>CBDFNC010000004.1:0-1542881 GCA_965249895.1 Psychromonadaceae bacterium | reverse complement strand
GGCCTAGGTGAGCGAATACTCAATCTAGGTTTGCAAGATTTTATAATGGGAAAAAACTGCTTTAGGGTCGAGCCTACCAGCTGTAACGCCGCGCTCTTCGGCAATTTTGGAGTGCATCGGAAAATTGTTCGATAGCAGCGCTTTGTTAGGCCAACAGATACCATACTGCATTATTTTTTACCAATTATTGGTACCCACCAACGAACACGCATCTCGTTCATTGGTCTAAACGGTATTGGAAAATAAGCCACAATATCCGGCTTATTTCCGTCCCTTTCATACCCAGTTGAAGAAAACCACTCTCCATAAATATAGCGGTTTGTTTTCATTGAGGATTTATAAGTGCAATTAAACTCGGCATAGATTGCAGATGCTACTGTATGAGTTTCAAATCCGCTAGAGTCCATTTCGGTTGTTGCCTCTAGGCCTAGAACATCTACGAATTCATCTCGCTCCCCATCTTCTTTAGGAAAATAAACCGAGAGTAATGGTGCATCAGTTTTTGGTCCTGGCCTTCCATTGCTTAGACTGCAAAGTTCCTGATAATCTTTTGAGCTAACATATTCTTTCCAGAATTTGGGACCATCTTTGACGAATTTATCAAATTCGAAACTCTTACTTTTACCAACTACTCGAAATTGGGGTCTATCTATTATTTTATAATTCATCTTTTTTCCACCTTTATTTTCTATGGGGAAGAAGACTCGGCTATATGAAGAAAGCGTAACTGAACCTGAGCGAACCTTGTTGGGGTTTATCCCATGTATATTCCGAAATGCGCGAGTAAAAGCATTAGGAGAGTCGTATCCATACATTAATGCAATATCGACAATTCTTTTGTCACTGTTTAATATTTCAACTGCGGCCAAAGTAAGCTTTCGCCTTCTAATATACTCAGCACAAGTAATTTTAAAACTGGAAAAGAACATACGATGGAAGTGGTATTTAGAGCAATATGCGACTTTTGCAACATCCTCGATACTAAGTACACCATCTAAATTCCCCTCAATATATTCGATTGCCGAATTCATCCGTTGTGACCAAATCATATTTTGAAGTCTCCTAAAGAGAGTCCATTGTAGTTAGTCAGTCGAACTACTGTCTCACCTTTTCTTGCTATTTTCAGGACTGGTCAAACTTGGGTAACAGATCTATCGGGTTTGTAGGAGCCATATGCGTTAGCAGCGCACGTACGGATCTGTGCCGGAGGGGTGGCAAGCTTGTATGAAAATATAAGTAAGTCAACCCTTTACGGCGATAAAATTCAATGTTGATAACCCCGCACGCTTGAGCACCACTTCACTAATCGCCCATTGCGCCCAAAACCTGACATTAGGTGAGTGATGACTCAATCGAAGTTTGCAAGATACTTTCTAATGAGAAAAGCTAGGCTAAATATGGGTTAACCCGGTTGTGATTAACGCCCAGCACACCTGCGAAGTAATCTGGCTTTTTTAGTGCGATCCTATGCGCAAAAAATGACAGTTTTCGGAGTCTGGTGTTGCTGCTTGTTATGAGCTTGCTCCAATTTCTGAAATGTCTTGTCGTAAGGCATTCAGGTCAATTGAGGGATTAATTTTCTTTGCCATATCAATGGTAAATTTACCATCGAAAATGGATTGAACGACTTCTTGGTCAATTTCTTGTTCGAATATGTCTTCAACGAACTGACAGTAATCTGATGCTGTCAGGTCCTGAATGATAATTGGATTTGGCAAATCAGTGATCTCCTTGCCGAGTTTAACCCAAGTATTATTTTCAATGAACCAGATGCATGAACCTTGCCCCATACTGAAAGCTGCTTCATTTAAAAGTGGGTTAAATCTTTCTGGTACTGATTTCTTTATTTCATCAAAATTATCAACAAGCCCATCAACTGGACTTGTACATTTGAAGGAGACATTGTTCTCATCGAGTAAAAAGAACCATTCGCCACCGCAGCTATCTCTTAAAGATGCCATTTCTTCCGTGTCAGACCAATTAGAATTATACGAGTAATAACGATACTCCCATTCTGGCTCAATGATCGCATCAAGAAGAGCAAGGTGTTTAAGTTTATTTCTTAGTTCTACTTCCATATTTCTCTACTCTTATGGCTCATAACGCCTCTGGAAGGGGCAGGTTTACTACGAAGCAGCGCTTAAATTTGTCCCGCTTGCCAGACTTTATGTACTGGCTAAGAAACTGACTAACTATTATTTTTTACGTGTAATCAACTCAAGCTCTTTTACAACATTAGCTGGGCCAGTGAGTTGGATTTGAACAGGAAATGATTCCATTATCACCACATTTTTTAGTACACCTTGTTGCTCCAATGTGATCACTCGCTCCAAGACTGGGTCAGGAGACTCTGCACTACCGATTATTACCACACTAACAATCTCTGCATTGTGATTATCGCGATAGCTATCAGTCTCTGAACAAGCAAGGCCGCTGAGACATACAAAAGTGACCAGGAAGATACTTTTTATCAATGTGGGCACCTTATTTAAGTACATAACGCCCGCATTTTCGGCTGGTTTGGAGCGCAGCGGAAAACCAGTCCGACAGCTTTCGTCTTCGAACCTTTGTTTGCCTTCATCTTCAAAGCCGGGATTTAAAAAAAGAGCGATAATCGGAGCCGTTTTCAATTGTCCATTTATATGTCCCGGCGGAGCATGAAGCTCAAAAATATCTTTATGCTGATCAATAACAGCTTTGTCACCAGGGTGAACACAAGCTTTATGAGGAAGCTTATCCCAGAAGTTAAAAATCATAATTCAAACTCGTGTTGTACGGCCCAACAGGTGCATTATCAGGAATTCCGTGTATACCCGGAGCCAACGTTGGACCCTACAACAAGATTTCGCGATAATAACTTAATAAAATTAGTTACTTGAGGATACGTCAAAAGATAAAAAAGTACTATGACAACTGTAGAAAGTGAGACTTGGGTTTACCCAGACCAATAATGTCGAAACGGAAGGAAAGCTATAAATGGGTCAGGATTGCCCTTTACTTTCCTTTTTGCCAAGTCCTCACCACCGATGGCAGTAGCAATGGTGGCTAGCCAGGAATGCTGCATCTAAGTATCGACTATTCGTTATACATTTTCGAATTCGAAACCCGTCCTGGTACAATTTTTGATTTGCTCGGTTTAGGGACAAAGCGAGCAAAATTAATCAAACTTTAATGTAACCGATCAAACTTTATTGTCTTCCCACAAAAACAATGTTGTCATATTCTTTACTACTTGCCCACAGATGCGTAACGGTGCGTATTCAGGGGTTAAGCGTAGAGGTAAATTTGAGTCCTAACCTAACGGTAGAACAGCTTTTACAGGGGGAGTAAGGAAACGGGATTGGGTACCGTCGGCAAGAAGCAGAGCGCTGATCTGGGGACTTTGGATACCAGGTATCGTTCAGGTCGATGTTACCTGGCAAACGAATCACCCCAAGCGTTTACTTGAGGCACTCTAATATCGTCCCACAAAAACCCTTATCGCAAGAAAAATATTAATGAGTCAATTTGAGCTGGATCATGTCATCATTTGGCTTATCTAACTGAAGGGTTAGGTGTAAAACGTTGCCATGAGGTTTTGCCTAAGATCATACTTAGCGCAGCAGAATAAAAGGGAAATATTCCTACTCCCCTGCAGCCTAAAGATGGAAAGTATTTATCCGCACGTAATAACTACAATCTTACGATTAACTGTGAGTCTTTATATAGTCACGTAGAATCTGATTAACCTGGGTTTGGTATTTACTGTGGTGATCTTTAAACCATGACAGAACATCTGCATCTAACCTAATTGTGACGGATTTTTTTACCGGGCGGTAAAATTCACCTACTTCGACTCGACTACCGGTAAAGGTTACTTCCGGTATATCCTTAATATTTATATCAGCTTCTGACATTGCGGCCAGCGCTTGAATTTCTTCTTCTTGCTGCTGTTTAGTAACCTTGCTCATATCGCCTCCTCTCTTGAGATGTTGCTTTACGTGCTGAAATTATCCTGATGCTTTCCCGCTCGCCATCTTGATAGGTGTGAGCGACTAAGAGCACCACGACCCCGCCAATCTTTCCTAAGGTTTACCAGCGCTCTTCACCACCCTCAAACTTAACTGCAGCGGATCTGCAAAAACCAGTTTGGCAGTTTCAAAGCTGACGCCGTGCTTTGCTTATTGGTGGCGTTTTTATTTTCATCCCATTCAAATAACATTAAATGTAATTACGTATTTGTACATACAAGTATAGTAAAGAATCTTGTGGGCTAGGGCAACATTATGAGAAAATTGGCCTATTACCCTGAAACGCTCCTAGCTTAGACATTTGGCTCTTCGCCATACATTTCCGCATTCGAAATCCAACCTGGCATGGTTACAACTTGCTCGGTTTAGGGCCCAAAGCGTGCAAGCCTGAGTATGTTTAATACTCCGCTTTTGAATTATCGGCCCAGATACCTATGGGCGGTATACTCCCAAGGTGGATTTTTAACACGGTACAATGCAGCCTCACGGAGAGTTCAGTATGAAACTTCATTACTCTCCCACATTTACCATCCTGGTAAAATCTAAACGTGCTGGTGAACGCGTTCTCAATAGTATCAGCACCTATCTGCAAAACCGGCTCAAACTAATAGTTAACAGCACCAAAAGTCGAGTTGTGAAAACCACTGAAAGTAAGTTATTGGGATTCACATTCCGAGGCGGTAAAATCCAGTGGCATCCTAAAACGCTTGCTACCTTTAAGCAGCGCGTTAGGCGACTGACCAACCGTAACTGGGGAGTTTCGATGAAATATCAGCTCTTCAACATCAGCCAATATTTACGTGGCTGGATAAATTACTTTGGTATCGCTAATTGCTATCAACTCTGTGTTGAGCTCGATCACTGGATCAGGCGTAGAGTTCGAATGGCTTATTGGCGACAGTGGAGAAAGCCCAGAACCAAGGTGAGAAATCTGATGCGACTGGGCGTTCCGGTTAAATCAGCGGTTGCGTGTGGCATCACCAGCAAAGGCCCATGTCGAAGTTCGAAAACTCCAGGCATTCAACAGGCATTATCTAATGCATATCTGAAACATCAGGGGCTTTATGAGTTGAGAGATGGATGGATTAAGCTTCACTATTCTTAGTGAAACGCCCTGTGCGGATACGCCGGTCCGACGTTTCGGTGCAGGGTGTTGTGGGGGCTGGAGGTTAGAGACCTCCGGCTACCCGATTAAGTTCGACCTCCATGGGTTGATAAATCAAACCTGCAGACTGGGCTATATCAGCTTTACACTCAAAACCATATTTTCTATACATAGGAACTGAGGATAAAGACGCACTTACGGTTACAGTACCAACCTTCGCATAACTCAGGGCTGATGAAAGCAACTTTCTCCCAATGCCTTTCATTTGTTTGCCAGGCTCTACAAATAGCATGGCAATATGGCTACCTTCTTTCAGCTCTATTACTCCCACAACTTTACCATCGCACTCTGCGACAAGCATCAAATTGTCTTCTTTCATTCTGTTGAGGAAGGCAACGCTTGAAGCAATTTTAGAAAAGGTTAAAATTCCTTCCTCAGGCAGAGAACCTGCAACCGATGTTGAAAAAGAAGCTAGGCAGACTGCACTTACAGCTTCAATATCCTTCTCTTTAATTTCCCTAATATTCACCGATAACTCCAAGAACTTAACGCCCATTTAAGGGGCTGATAATTGTTTGCTAAAATGTGTAGCGAAGCGAAACCGAGCAAACTGTTAGTTGTCCTGATTTAACAGCTTTTATGTGTATTAGTTTGGGGAGTCACTCAGCTGAAATAACTTATAATTCATGCATGCTAGCGCAATATTAACTACTGTCAGTAAAGCTAACCCAACAATAAAGAACAACTCGACAAAGCCAAAACTAAAAGCATCTAACTTCAAGCATAAAGACACTAATATAAAACACAGTACGCCTGTTATTACAGCACTATTAATATTGCTGAATACTTCCTTTTTAGAATTGGTAGACATCACAATCTCCATATTGATAATTCATACACATAACGGCCATTTAAGGGGCTGATAATTGTTTGCTAAAATGTGTAGCGAAGCGAAACCGAGCAAACTGTTAGCAGTCCCGCTTTAAATTCTAGTTAGGTGACTTTCTCTAAAACTACACGTGCCCATTTGACATTTTCTTTATTGGGAAGAACACTAGCTTGATTACTCAACTTGAATATACATTTAAAACCATAAGACTCAAATAGATTAATAGTGTTTTTACTGTCTATTGGAAAGACTCTTGTACCCATACCTGAAGGGCCATTTCTCAGAGATATGGCGCACCTACCATTCATTTTTATTACAGTAGAAATTTTACTCGCTGCTATATCTCGTTCTGCCTCAGAAAGGTGGTGCCATACTGCATCAATTAGCACAAAATCAAATGTTTCTTCATGTGAATCTAAACATGCAATATTAGGAAGGCTATCGTGACGCCATTCAATTGATGTATTTTTATATTTATTTATTGCCGCATTTAAAAATTCTGCCATTGGCTCTATTGCAGTGACATTGAATCCTAACTTATCAAGTGCAGCTGAGTTTTGACCGGCACCGGATCCCAAATCAAGAATACTTGAGTTCTTTACTGGTAAAAAACTAACAAAGTCTTTGCAAACAACATTGAAGTCTAAAGCTTGGCTGCTTTCAATAAATAAAGGGATAAACCTTTCGTAACCCTCAGTGCCTGAAGTCATGATTATTGTCACCTAACGTCTGCGACACAGGACGATTTGAGATGGCTGCGTTTTTGCAGCCCTTTCACAAAAACGAAGACAGCTTAAAGCGTTCCTGTGCTTGCACTTGTGTACGCCCAGCATGGGCATGAACTAATAGGGTGAGAGTCCCTTGTAGGAGAATCACCGTTTATAAACATTTGATTATTAAACGTTAACTACTAGCGAATGGCAAGGGCCAATCCGTGAGGAGCGGTCTGGAGGAAGCGCTCGGTCCGACGTTTCGGGCGAAACTGCGAGCTGATGAAGACTAGGCGCCCCCCAAGCCCCACATATGAGGCGTAGGTCCGAGGCGAGTTGGCACAGACAAGGGGGCGGCCTTCCGCAAGCCAGGTGATTTAAGGACCACCGTAAATGCAGGGGGGCGCCTAGCTTTGTGCAGTGAAACCGGAAGGCCGGCCCGAATGTTCTTATCGGGGGTGGTACGGCATTCCGGGATCTGCTTAACAAGCGATCGTTAACCTAACAGCTTGGCCGCTGTCCTAAACTGGCCTGGCATATTGGCCCCATCAACCAATATGAGCAAATTGATGAAAACGATAGCGCCCATTGGAGTAATTCATTGGGTGATTAAACAGAAGTCAGCAGGCGGCATAGTAGCCAAACGCCCATCGTAATGGTTGGGACACGGTGAAGGCCTGAACCCGAAGAGCAGTGAGGAGCCTGTACAACTCAATTATTCTGTACCCGACCGGGCTTTAGGGATATTGACGTTGATAATACAGTAGCCAGCATTGAGGTAAGTAGGAGTTAATCGGCCAACTGTACTTTACAAACTCTTTGGGAAACGCCCTGTGCGGAATCGCCGGTCCGACGTTTCGGTGCAGGGTGTTGTGGGGGCTGAGGGTTAGAGACCCTCGGCTACCCGATTACATTTTTAATGAAAGTCATATATGTGACCCGTTTGCGGGAAATATACAATATCTTTGGTTTTTACATTTAGAGCTGCACAATTCCTTGCACCACAATACAAATACGCAAGTTTTATTGACTGGTCACCGGAAGGTAGCTTTACGGAATTGTACGTATTCTCCTTTACCCTTTCATATAGAAGGTTGGCGGTATTCTTTCCCTGCTTTTCAAAAATAGACATGGCAAAGACAAAAGAAAATGACAATGCAAATACGATCCAAGACCTGTTTATTATCTTTTGATGCTTTGCTTCTAAAGCTGATCTTTTCTTTGTTCTTAATCTTAGTTTCTTTTTAAAATTTCGTATTTTCCTGCCTTTTGTGTATCTGGACATCCACCTTTTTCTGGCCTCATTTAAGCCAAAAAGTGGCCATCATGCCATTTTTTAAGATGCCTCATCAATAACTTTTACGGCCTCAGGGGAAGTACCGAAAAATCGTAAATACTAATGTATTTATCTGTGGTTAGGGCATAGCTGGGCTAGCTTAATGAATGATTAGCTTGTTGGGTTGTTTCGGTGTTTTCTTACGCTACCCAGATTGGTAAAGCCGATCACATGCCGAATGTCCTTTTATCCAGTGATGCCCAACCTGGTGACTTAGTGCGGTTATTGCTTCCCAGGTGCCTGCAGCACTGCCAAATGAGCGACTAAAGTGCTGTACTGTCATTACCCAGGATTCATGCGGGACAAGCAGGTTTTCCAATAGCTTTGGTGTCTCTTCCGGTATGTAACCTGTTTTGTCTTCTCGGATAGCTCGGCCTGTCCAATCTGTGAGGTAAAGGTACTCCTTGAAGTCAAAAGGAATTTCTTTATCCGTGTCATTCTTTGAGCGGGTAAAAGGCAACAAAAAATGGCTTCTTTCTGCTCCTTGGTCCGCGCACTGCTTATCACTCGCCGCCTTCCAGTCGCCAATTCGTTCATGGATTGAGGTAAATTCCTCTTCTTCCACGGAATCACACAAGCCAGCCCTGATTGGGTTTAAATCCACATAAACCATACAGGCCAATAACGCCGTCTCGTCCATCAGTGCCTGGCTTCTGAATCTGCCTTCCCAAAACCGCCCTTTGCATTTATCTTCCTTGTTTGCTTCCCTGGCAATGTGTTCATTCAGGCAACGCATAAACCAACTGATATCCCCTAACCGTTCACGCCAAATATTCACCAGTTTCCTGGCCGCATCAACTTCAGCTTCACTTTTTGTTTGACCGGATTGCCAACGTGCAACCAGCACATGAATGGCAAACAACTTACCCCACCGTTCGATAACAGCCTCATCAGAAAGCTGTTTATTTCCCACTAAATCAACCCGTAAGATGACATGGTAATGGTTGCTCATAACTGCGTAGGCACAGACGTCTATCGAGAATAAACCGGCAAGAAAGCGGATCCGGTTTACTACCCAGGGTTTTCTATGTTCATACGAACGATGAGCGTATTTGTCATATCCGCATAAGAAAGCACGACGCACACAACGAGCAACGCAATGGTAATAAGGAGTGGTTTCAGGATGGATTAGGCGTAACCTGGCAACAGTCATAGAAACTCCGACTCACAACAGCCTTAACCTAAGTATGAGTCGGGCTTGAAAGGTGCGCAAGATGGTGGGTGTCCCAGTTACACCTATTTTGAACCTGAGTTCTCACCACATAGCTACGGATATCGGCCCGGGAAAAGAGCTAGCCAGGCAATTCATCATGTTCAATCTTGTGTAAAGCAAGGTTTTAAAACAGCTGTTGATATTGACCTATCAAAGTTCTTTGATGAAGTGGATCATGACATGCTCATGAATCGTATCGGTCGTAAAATCAAAGACAAAGCGCTGATGCGTCTGCTCGGTAAGTATCTACGAGCAGGTATTGCAGAGGTTGAAACGGGTCTTTGGTTTGCTTCGGATAAAGGCGTGCCACAAGGGGGGCCTTTATCTCCTTTACTCTCTAATATTTTATTAGACGAGTTGGACAAAAAGCTAACCTATAAGCAACTTAATTTTGCTCGCTATGCCGATGACATCATCATCTTGGTGAAAAGCAAAGACAAAGGTAAACAGGTCAAAAAGGAAATATCCACATATATAACCCAGCGCTTGAAGTTGGTAGTTAATGAGTCCAAAAGTCGAGTCGGCCCCGTGTCTGGCTCAAAGTTTCTTGGCTTTACCTTTCGATACGGGAAAGTGCAGATCCATAAAAATGCTTTGAAATTATTTAAAGCAAAAG
This sequence comes from Psychromonadaceae bacterium, assembly GCA_965249895.1. Taxonomy (GTDB): domain Bacteria; phylum Pseudomonadota; class Gammaproteobacteria; order Enterobacterales; family CBDFNC01; genus CBDFNC01. The sequence goes on along the minus strand of CBDFNC010000004.1, from coordinate 1,533,002 downwards.
TAAGGGAACTCACCAACCGAAATTGGGGAATCGCTATGACACGACAAATTCATAAGCTCACGCAATTTCTACGCGGCTGGGGATATTACTTCTTGATTGCTAACGCCTACCAACTAACGGTAGATCTAGACCATTGGATCCGGCGAAGGCTGCGCATGTGTTACTGGCGACAGTGGCGAAAACCTCGCACCAAAGTTAGAAGTCTAATCAAACTGGGTGTGAGTGAACGGCTGGCTATTTCCTGTGGAATAAGCAGCAAAGGACCGTGCCGTAGCTCTAAAACAAAAGGAATTAACATTGCAATTAGCAATGAGTTCCTCGCTACGCAAGGTCTGGTGTCACTGAAGGACATTTGGATCAGTATTCATTACGAGAGATGAACCGCCCATTGCGGACCCGCACGATGGGTGGTGTGGGGGCTGGAGGCTAGATACCTCCGGCTACCCGATTATGTGCTTATTAGCTATTAAGGGTATCTTCTTTTAGCAGATCAGTATCTAGCGTTAATTTGTGTAGTACAGTCGGCTTACCAATTTTAAGGCACGCTCTCATTTTTTCTCTAGTACTTTTCGAATCGTCAGGCCAATGGTGGTCATTTTCATAAACATTCAAGTCAGGCCACTGCGCATACGCAATAAACTTCCCATTGTCAGATTTATGTAACCTAGACCCTAAACTACCAAAATTTAGATAGATTATGTCAGTAGTTTCAATCCAAGCCTTCCTGAATTGATTTTCCATTCCTTCAATGACATCAAACTCGAGTACAACAGCTAACATTTTTATTCCTTTAATTGAACTACAAAACTAAAACCGAGCACCAGCACATAACGTTGCCAGCACGCGCTGGTTTTTTGAGCGAAGCGAGAAAAGCCAGTCGCGTGGCTGGCCTTGTTAGCAGCTAATCCCACCAATTGAATAACCCCTCACCCAGTGTTTGTGGGCACCAATACTCTATATCCGCGTTGTTCAAGTATGGTCTAGCTTGAAACGGCTCATCTAACTTAGACGCTTTAAGGAGTTCTATGCCATACGATTGTTTTAGTACTTTGGCGAGGTCTTCATTATCTATAAAAGTCAGCTTACATTCGCTGAGCTCGTAGCTACTAGCAATGGCCCAGTCGTCATCGTAAGTCGCCAGTACCACAAACTTGTTACCCCTATTATTAATAATGGCAACATAGAAGTTAGGTGTAACAGCAGGTTCAACAATCTCTAATACATCATTTCCGAGGTGGATCGACACACCAAATACAACTTCTTTGAACCGCGCTAATTCCATGCGACGACCTGCTAACGCTTCCCACAGCGGAAAGCGTAGCGATTCCGTTGCTGGGACTTGTTAATGAACAGCGCGCAATTAAGCGTGCTGAATTAAATTCGTTGCAACAAACTCCTGCCTTTGCCGCCGCTCACTCTCAAGCTGAGTTGGCTACCTAAAGCAAGTTGCAATGTTGCGGCTAATTGTAAGTTGCGCCTGCGTTGTGTCCGATTTGCTTAACGGCCAAAAATTCCGTGTAGTATCGCTGATTTCAAATGGCCTGTTAAGCAACACACTGCTACCAAAGCGCCGCATCGAGCGCAGGACCAGAAGCCACAAGCTCGGATTTTCTGAACCCCGGAAAATCACAACACACCTTTAAATAAAATCAGGCGGCACATTAACGCTTCCCACAGCGGAAAGCGTAGCGATTCCGTTGCTGGGACTTGTTAATGAACAGCACGCAATTAAGCGTGCTGAATTAAATTCGTTGCAACAAACTCCTGCCTTTGCCGCCGCTCACTCTCAAGCTGAGTTGGCTACCTAAAGCAAGTTGCAATGTTGCGGCTAATTGTAAGTTGCGCCTGCGTTGTGTCCGATTTGCTTAACGGCCAAAAATTCCGTGTAGTATCGCTGATTTCAAATGGCCTGTTAAGCAACACACTGCTACCAAAGCGCCGCAGCGAACGCAGGACCAGAAACCACAAGCTCGGATTTTATGAACCCCGGAAAATTACAACACACCTTTAAATAAAATCAGGCGGCACATTAACGCCCGGCTCAGCCGCAGGCTGGGCGGAGCTTGTTTTGTGTTAATTTGAGAGCGACAGCGAGCAACACAAAATCAAGTGGAGCCCAGACTGTCAGCTGCAGCCGTTTGTTAACACTTACCACGATTGAAACTCCAAGCCAGGAAGACACATTTTGTGGAATTTCTCCGGCAAGTTAATTATATATCTCTCTAGTTCCGTGTAATTGATGCACTTGCCAAATGAACCGCCATCTTTTGGTGATGGGTGTTCGACCCAGATATCTTCAGACTCTTCAAATCGAAATTGGAGCACTCGATCAGAGTTATCGATAAACCCGATAAAGTCGCCCGGGCTGCGTAGAACCTGAAGCGCCACATCTACTGCGGTATCTTTGTCAATGCTCACAGGACTAGAGCTTGGTATATCGTCATCTGACGAATGGCAGCAATAAAACGTTTTAACTTCCATGCCTGTATGAGCTCGAATGAGTGTTAACGCCGCGCTAAACCGCGCCAGCTCTTTCGGCGTCGGATTTGAGCGCTTTGTTATAGCGGGCTTTAGTGCCGCCAAATGAAAGCATGGCGATGCTTAAACCCACCACAACTGATTGATTTTTACGATGATATTGGAGTTGCACTGAGCGAGGAACGAACAATTTAGATTGATGGCCATTCCATTGCCAAATAGTGCAGCCCAAGACGACCGCGATTAGTTGCCTAAATACTACCAGATTTTAACGAACAGAACAGGAACGACACTGGCGAGATAGAGAGCTTGTGAAGCGCTTAATATTGACCATTAAGCTGAGCGCCAACCTCTGCAGCCCTTGAGCTATAACGCCAACAACACAGGGCGTGTTTTAAGTTGATTGAGTGGAACGAAAGCAGCTTAAAACCGCTCCTGTGCTTGTTTTTGTTATGCATTTACGTTTGTACTCCAAATGTCAAAGCCTGTGTGAGCATATATAATATTGGACTTACATAACTCCCAATTTGAACCGCTATCTTTGACGCCAAACAGTACAAACATTTGCTTTCCTTTGGATATATAATCAAACTCTTTTGCTGCGTATTCGAGCTTAAAAATAAACATTGGCTCTGATGATGAATATAATACCGCAACATATTCAAACTCAGACAATGATGATGAAAGAACAAATTCTTCCACTTCACTATCAGATACGCTTCCCCAGTGTATGTGAGAATGGTTAGGGATCTTTGAAAAGTCCATACGCGAGGGAAGCCAAGGATAATGAGATGAGATGTAATCGTTTACACCTTTGGACTCATTAACGTTCAGATCACCAATTACTTCCAAATCTTGGTACATATTCATATCGCATAACGCCTAGCTCATTTGCCGGATGGCGCTGTTTTGGGTTTGTGCGACCTTTGCACAAAGCCAAGGCAGCAGAATACGGTCAAATGCAGCGCCTTGTTATGGCTTACATACCCGCTAATGTTTCAATAAAGCTACCATAATACGATATAAATACTGGAATATTTTTTCCTGGCGTTGCCAACCCGAACTCATTTTCCACCGGATCATATACAACTTTATATCCGTCTTTCTCGTCAGGACGTTCTTCCAGTACAAGCCACATACTTACAACGTTCCCATCATTAAAAGAATCTTCTAAATCCGTTAATACCGGGTTAACTAGGCATTTCTCAAGCGACACGCCATGCCAGTTCGGAACTGAATGCTTACCATCCAGTTCAGATTTAATAATACTTGCCACTTGTTCAGGAGTCATAATCGGAGAGAGCCATAACGCCGGCGTCAACTGCGTAGCAAGCTGGCGCGTCTTTGTGCGGCACGCACAAAGCGTGACAGTTTACGGAGTCAGATTGCACGCCCTGGTTATGTGCTTTGTACGAGATAGTATAAATTTCCATATTCTCTCGATTCTGTTTTCTTTATTTCATTGGAATCAATTGCTTCTTGAAACCAAATCTTAATGTCACTTTCTTTAATATTTGAATATTTCATTTGTCGAGAATTGATGAAACCACACAATCTCCACTCATCAAATCCGTCGATGCGGCCATTAGCTCCATAATCAAAGTCGATTATATCTTTTTTGCTAATATGAACCTTGCAGCCGACACCATGAAAGAAGTACTTGTGCTTTCCTCCAAGTACACCAATCTGCTCTATCGGCGGTCCCCAATTATGAGGATCGTCAATTTCGAGATACCTTTTAAGTAACTCGTTGGCCTCTTCGACTTTTTCTTGGAAGTCGGAAATAATATTCCTAAGCTCAATATTCATGACTTACACATAACGCCTAGCTCACAGGCCGTATGGCGCGGATTTGTGTTTGTGCTATTTTGCACAAACAGAAATACGCAGAATACGGTCGTGTGCAGCGCCTTGTTATAGCGCGATTTAACACTGCCTAATGAAATAACGGCAATGCCAAAAACCACTGCTATTTTATTGGTTTATACGGTGATATTGGAGTTGCACTGAGCGAGGAACGGTACTGCGATATTGATGGCCATTCCGTTGCCAAATAGTGCAGCCCAAGAAGACCGCGATTTCGTACTAAATACTACCAGATTTTAACGACGGAAACCGACTTGCAGCGGGAAGCCATGGAAGAACAAAACCCTATGCAGCCCTTGAGCTATAACGCCTCATTAAGAGGCAAAAAATAGTTGGTTAAAATTAGCGACGAAGGAGCAAAAACCAACTATTTTTTGTCCTTTTGAATGACTTGTTATATTGCAGCTACACAAATAAGAAATAGATTGTTAGCTAGACTTAAAGTCATGACTTAAAATATTAAGCTCTTTAAGTTTGCTCTCAAGTTTATCCACCTTTTTCATTGTTATGATGGCAAAAGTAAAACCTGAAATCCCCATTGACATACCTATTATCCCGAATACAAATCCTAAATCTTCCATAATTTTACTCCTCTATATTAATGAGAATTAGTAATAATCAAACTCTAAACCTTTTTCGCAATATAACGCCGTGCTTTGCGGCTGGTTTGGAGCGCAGCGGAAAACCAGTCCGACAACAGCACCTTGTTAGCTGCTTTATATTTGAGGCTTGAGATTGCCACTTTTTAGAGCCTCGATAGCTGATAAACGCCCCTCGAACTCCGAATCACTGAGCATGCCTTTGCGGAAGATCGACCGCAAATAATCTTCTGCTTCTGTTGCGAGCTTTCGCGTGTTGCACTTGTGACATGACGCTACGATGTTTTTGTAACTATTGTTTCCCCCGTTTAATTGCGAGACAACATGGTCAAGCTCACAATTCTCGGGCGATATATCTGAAAGGCAATAGAAGCATTGGCCTTTTTCTCTGGCGATTAGCTCTGAAACGAACTCTCTATTTTTAAAGAAATCGATTTCTTCAATGTCTCTGTTTTTCTCTGGCTCGATTACTGGTTGAATCCCTAGTTCGGTAGGTAGCAATACTTTTACGGAATGTCCTTTACGAGTTTGCTCTAATTCGATGACACCTTTATCCCCAAGCCCGCGAATAGTTTTACGAGACTGAAAATCTGAGCAGTTCAATGCAGAAGAAATTATTGATAAAGGAATGGTGGCCGACTCCAATCCCCTAAGCCTAGTTTGGTTCAAAAGGTACAGGTAAAGACCTCTCTCCCAGATATCAAATTGATAATGAGGAATAAGTAAGTCTTCTATTTCTGTATGTATTTTTATCCAGTCCAAAACTCGATTCCTATTGGGCAGCTAACGCTTCCCACAGCGGAAAGCGTAGCGTTTCCGTTGCTGGGACTTGTTAATGAACAGCGCGCAATTAAGCGTGCTGAATTAAATTCCTTGCAACAAACTCCTGCCTTTGCCGCCGCTCACTCTCAAGCTGAGTTGGCTACCTAAAGCAAGTTGCAATGTTGCGGCTAATTGTAAGTTGCGCCTGCGTTGTGTCCGATTTGTTTAACGGCCAAAAATTCCGTGTAGTATCGCTGATTTCAAATGGCCTGTTAAGCAACACACTGCTACCAAAGCGCCGCAGCGAACGCAGGACCAGAAACCACAAGCTCGGATTTTATGAACCCCGGGAAATTACAACACACCTTTAAATAAAATCAGGCGGCACATTAACGCTTCCCACAGCGGAAAGCGTAGCGTTTCCGTTGCTGGGACTTGTTAATGAACAGCGCGCAATTAAGCGTGCTGAATTAAATTCCTTGCAACAAACTCCTGCCTTTGCCGCCGCTCACTCTCAAGCTGAGTTGGCTACCTAAAGCAAGTTGCAATGTTGCGGCTAATTGTAAGTTGCGCCTGCGTTGTGTCCGATTTGTTTAACGGCCAAAAAATCCGTGTGGTATCGCTGATTTCAAATGGCCTGTTAAGCAACACACTGCTACCAAAGCGCCGCAGCGAGTGCAGGACCAGAAACCACAAGCTCGGATTTTATGAACCCCGGAAAATTACAACACACCTTTAAATAAAATCAGGCGGCACATTAACGCTTACAGCACCTGCCTGCTGGCGCGGAATTGATTTTGTGCGACCTTTGCACAAAAGCGAAGCCGCAGAAGCAGGTCAGGTGACTGTTTTTGTTAAGCATTGAAATACGTGGCCAAGTCACTTTGCGACCAACCACCACGGCCAGGTTTACCGGGTGTCCCACCAAAACCTGGTCTACCAGGCCTGCCAGAAAAGCCAGGTGTGCCTGGAGTGCCACCAATACCCGGACGACTAGGAAGATAGCCAGTAGAATTTCGAAGAAAGCCTAGAGCCTGATTACGGTTGTCGTAAATAACTCCCGCCTCAAACCATCCAATATGCTGGCCACGAAGTGAATACACATTGTCGCCGTTTATCCATGCGGTGACTTGGCCTCGATTATTACGAATGCAATCACCATCTAAAATTATTGTCGCTTGGCCATTTTGACCAAAAATCCAATCTGACACACTAGCCTCCTTGATGCTTAACGCCGCAATAAGCGGACTAAAATTGTTTGCCAAACTTGTTGAGGAACGAAACATGGCAAACTGTTTTAGTTCCGTTTAATTGGCCTTGTTAGGTTTTAGGCCACAACAGCGGGCGTAACCTATTAACTTTGTTAATTCTAGTAACCCGCTGACTGACGAATTTGCTATAAAAACTGCACAAATCAGTTAAATAGTTACTAGCTAATACTTTAAATTTTAAAGTTAAACGCTGAACTAAGCCACAACATAAAATTGATTTATACGTAACTTGTGAATCAATACAGAAATTGCATTATCAAATTCAATAAACCATTTTAGAAAATAGAGTTTCACTTTAATGCGATGGAAAAATCACTATTCAATTAAGCGACAAAACCACCATTAAAATAGCGGATTCTCAAGTAAACCTAACGCCTAGCTCACAGGCCGTATGGCGCGGATTTGTGTTTGTGCTATTTTGCACAAACAGAAATACGCAGAATACGGTCGTGTGCAGCGCCTTGTTATAGCGCGATTTAACACTGCCTAATGAAATAACGGCAATGCCAAAAACCACTGCTATTTTATTGGTTTATACGGTGATATTGGAGTTGCACTGAGCGAGGAACGGTACTGCGATATTGATGGCCATTCCGTTGCCAAATAGTGCAGCCCAAGAAGACCGCGATTTCGTACTAAATACTACCAGATTTTAACGACGGAAACCGACTTGCAGCGGGAAGCCATGGAAGAACAAAACCCTATGCAGCCCTTGAGCTATAACGCCTCACTAAGAGGCGAGTAATTGTTGGCTAAAATGTGAAGCGAAGCGGAACCGAGCCAACTGTTACGAGTCCTGCTTTAGTGACTTGTTAAGTCTCTCTTCGTACAAACTAAGCTTACTTAAAAACTGTTCAATAAAAGCTACATCTCTTTCGGTTGATGCTAAAGTGAACGCAAAATCAGTCTCTTTTCTTATTATTTCGCATTGTTCTAATGTTGCACCATCCATCGCGTATAAAATACCTGAAGGCCACTCATGTTCGCAATGTGAAAGCCAATTTAAAATACTCTCTAAAAGTAGAGTTCTACCTTCAGAGTTTGAAGAATCGATTTCGTAACATTTGCGATAGAAATCCATCTCAACCAAGGAACCTAGCTCTTCAAAAATGCCTTTGGTTTGATATACATTTTGAATTAGCTTACCAAGCCATAAAGTAGAGTTGTAGCCGTTAGACTCAAACCCTTCTTTTAGTATCGGGTATACCAAATTAATAAATATTTCATATCTGATACAGCTATGACGGTTCTTTTCAAGATTTGGTAAATATGACCAAACCCATTTTTTAACTTCTTCACTACTCTTAAACGAGTTGACAAACTCTTTAACAGAGGCAGTTGCTTGCTTTTTTAAGCCAGCTTCTAGTTCTTTCTCAAAACTTTCGTAATACTCGATATTCATAAGAGACTTAACATTTGTATAGTAAGCACGCTCACTTTGCTCATTGGACCAGTAAAAGCGCGCACAGTTAATCCATTGTATTAAAAACAAAAATTCCATTAGCTTCAATACACCTTGCGTGTAAATGCGCATGCGCAGTTTCCAAACCTATTATCTCAATCTTTGTTTTCTAAGTATCTGACAATACATAATATTTTATTACCCAACAAGACTAATCGCGCACAAGTCGGACAAATGAGCACTGGAAAACTGGCTGAAATAAATAATACTGTATATATGTACAGCACCAAGAAATTAACCCAATGACAAATCAAAGTCCATTTCTCAAACGGTTGCAAGAGGAAATGCGAATGCGCGGGTATAGCATTAAAACTGAAAAGGCATATCTGTATTGGATAAAAGCATTTATCAACTTTCACCACAAACGCCATCCGAACACCATGGGAACCGAGGAAGTGGCCTCATTTCTTACCTTTCTGGCTAACAAACGCAATGTTGCCATTAATACCCAAAAAGTAGCACTCAATGCGTTGGCGTATTTATACCAAAGACATTTACACCAAGAATTAGGAGATTTAGGCTTCCACTATGCAAGTAAGCAACGTCACTTACCGAGTGTATTATCCGCAACTGAAATCGGTATGGTGCTGAAACAGCTTTCTGGTCGAAATAAGTTAATTATTGAATTGTTGTACGGCAGTGGCTTGAGAATTTCAGAGTGTTTAAGGCTGCGCATTCAAGACATAGATACAGAGCGTTGCGCGCTCACTGTCCGAGATGGGAAAGGGCATAAAGATAGGCAGACTATCCTCAGCCAAAAGTGCGCGGCCAAGCTGCCTGATTATGTTGACGCTGCTCGAACTATTCAAGCTAAAGACAATACTGCTGGTATAGGTCCTTCGCTACCCTATGCATTAGAGCGGAAGTATCCAAATGCGTTTAGGCAGGTTGGCTGGATGTACATTTTTCCATCTTTTTCTACCTGTGATAACCCCTATTCCGGCACCCATTGCAGGCATCACTTACACCAGAGTGTTGTTCGTAAAGCTTTGGGAGCCGCGGTGCGAGGTACGACTATCACCAAGCGAGTAACTTGCCATACATTTAGGCATAGTTTTGCGTCCCATTTACTGCAAGCAGGCAGAGATATAAGAAGTGTTCAAGAGTTGCTCGGCCATAATGATGTTAAAACGACACAAATATATACTCATGTGCTTGGACAGCACTACGCTGGCACTGTCAGTCCATTAGATTGCTTATTAACTAACAGTTAACTCGCCATCTCGCGTCTAGGCTAACGTCCTAACAGTGGATTAGTATCACCACGCTTAAACCAAATATTGAGGTATTAACTACAGTGTCTATTTCTCATCAATCAAGTAGTCGGCCTTAGTGCATTTACACAACTCAAGAATAAGCCTGAAATTGGTCTGTCACCACTCGCGATACGCCGGGCTAACCGAAATCCGGCCTGGCATATTTTATGACTGGCTCGCTTAGGGACGAAGCGTGCATGCTTGTAAATGATACTTTATTACTCTCCCATACCGGTTTATTGGTGTTTCACAAACGTGTTGGCGACGGTGAATGATGAATATGGATCAGAAAAAGTTCATCAGACAGAGTAACTTCAGAAATCTACCACTAACACATTTTCCTTGGCAGTCTGTCAGTACCTCGGCAATTAACCCTTTTACTAACTCGTGCTCCGGGTGGGTTAGGTAGTCATCACGGGCCTTTACATCAGTAAACAGCATATGGAAAGCATGTGTATAGCCATGAGCTATGCCCTCCGGGCTATTGTTGGCACCGCCGCTGTAAGTCTTTAACCCTGAGACTTTGTCTACCAGTGCGGCAAGGGCGTCAAACATCTCTTGCAGCTGTTGTTCAGTTACGTTGTGGCGGCATTTTAGTAATACCATATGGCTAATCATATATTTACCTCCGCTATTGAGTCGAATGCTCAAAGCCAAACAATTTACATGGGGTAGTGACTAGGATTTTCTCCAGGGTTTGGTTATCCGCCCCCCAGAATTCGAGGTTAGTCAGAGAGCTGCGAGGGTTTGGCCAGTCCGTTTGGTGACTTAGGCCAAGATGTGGCCAGTTGCTGCCCCAAATTAACGTATGGGGGTATTCTCGGATCAAAAACTGGGCTAGAGATCCTGCTTGGCCTAAATAAGGCATCTTGTTATCACTTGATTCGTAGGCGGCGGACAGCTTGATAAAACAGCGCCCCGAGTCCAGTAACTTACACAGTAGCCTGAAGCTGTTATCGCTTGTGCTGACACAGGGTTGAAACTTACCCAGGTGGTCAATCACCAAGCTACCCTTAAGGGCGTTGATTTTATGGAAGTTATGCGCCAGCTCCCGGCAGTTAAACTGTAGTTGAGTCTGCCAGCCATAATCTTGGATCCGCTCATTGGTGGGGGCAACACAAGACCAGGCCAACTCGCCACCTTCCATTAGGTAAAAATTGGCGCCGACCACACCTGCTTGCTTTAGCTCGAAATATTGCATATCGGATAAACTCGAATCGACCACAGCTATTCCGCGGGCCTTATTGCCCAGCTGCAACAAGCCATGCAGCAAGTTACGATTATCGAATCCATAAAATGGCGTTTGTGTGAGCACGTAACGTTCAATACCCAGGCTAGCTGCCATCGGTAGGTAATCGGTGCTGGTCCATTCATTGAACTGACCCTGATGTCCGTCAGAAAACGGAAATCTATGCTCCGGGCCAATAAGGTGCATATGGCAGTCGGTGATCCCCTCGAGCCACGGATACGGTTTTTCTTGCTGGTCAACGCCGAACATATAGCCTCCTCAATTAGTTTTTACGAACAACAGATAAAAATCGATTATAAGTTGGAACGTTATAATTTCAACTCAGGTTAACATTATTTTTCGGCTTCCTCACTTTTCACTCCATTCTCTAAGCCTCACGTTTAACAAGTCAGCTAAAGCGATGAGTAGAATAATCATGTAGGTATAGGAGGTGCAGTCACTGATGATAGATTTAAGATTAATGTGTCGTGGATCACGTGTGGTAAAAAATATCTTGACTAATTGTTACTGATTTGTAAAAAATGGAACGTTCCAAATTAGAACGTTCCAATTTATCTGCGGTGTTTGTTTCGTCGCTCAATGGAGAATAAGTTTATGACAATCGGTTGGGGTTTTATTGGCGCAAGCACCATAGCTAAGCAATGGATGGTAGACGCGGTGCGCGCACAATCCGGTCACGATGTCGTGGCAGTAATGAGCAGTAACCTTGAGCGTGGCTGGGCCTATGCTGATGGGCTTGGTATCGGCCAGGTCTATGACTCTCTTGAAGGGTTACTCGCCGACCCACAGATTGATGTGGTCTATATCTCCACCACAAACGAATTACATAAAGATCAGGTATTGGCAGCCGCAGCGGCCGGTAAGCATGTGCTGTGCGAAAAACCCTTAGCATTGGAACTGGCTGATGCGGTTGAGATGGTTGAAGCCTGTCGAGCTGCGGGGGTGGTTATGGGGACCAACCATCACTTGCGAAACGCCGCTAGCCATCACGCAATTCGTGCTGAGATTGAATCGGGTGTTATCGGCGACGTGGTCGCTATGCGAATTTTTCATGCGGTGCACCTGCCCAGCAATCTACAGACCTGGAGAATAAATAAACCCGAGGCTGGCGGCGGGGTTATTTTGGATATCGTTGTACACGATGCCGATACCGTCCGTTTTCTGTTAGCTGAAGATCCTATTGATGTAATGGCCTATGCCCAAAACGCCGGTATGGGCAGCGGTATTGAAGACGGCGCCATGACCATAATGCGTATGCCCAGTGGCGCGTTGGTCCAATCCCATGAATCCTTTGTCGTGCCCTTTGCCGGCACGGGCCTTGAAATCCATGGCACCAAAGGCAGCATTTTTGCCCGTGGAGTAATGACGCAACAGCCCATAGGTGAAGTAGAAGTGGTTACCGAGCAGGGGCGTCGCACACTGAAGGTCGAGCATCATAATCTCTATGCCTATTCCCTTGGCCAATTTGGCAAGGCTATCAGTGATGGAGGGGAAGCTGCAGTGACAGGTGAAGACGGTGTTAAGTCATTGGCAATTGCCCTTGCCGTTGCTGAGTCCGCCGACTTAGGGCGATGTGTCGAGGTTTTTTATCCGGATATTAAGCAAAGTCAATAACCGGTAATTCTTTGGCCGGTGACTGAGTGGTTGCTGGCCCGTCTATCAATTTTACCCAACAGGTTATTGCAGAAGGTATGAAGTTCAGTACCTCTGCGATACCGCTAAGCGAGAAGTTGAGTATGTCTAAGGTTATCTCATTTGAGCAGGCAGCCACGCTAATCAACAATGGTGACATAGTTACCGTTTCATCTTCCAGCGGCCTGGGTTGTCCGGACCGTATGTTGCAAGCGATTGGTCAGCGTTTCGACAGGGAAGGTGCGCCAAAATCCATAACAACCCTGCATCCCATAGCTGCCGGAGATATGTACGGTATTAAGGGGGTGGATCATATCGCTAAAGAGGGTTTGCTGGGCAAAATTATAGCCGGCTCATATCCAAGTGGTCCATCCAGTATGCCTATGCCGGAGATATGGAAGCTGATCTCCGAGAACAGGATCCCAGCCTATAACGTGCCAAGCGGGATCATGTTTGACATCCACCGGGAGGCAGCTGCGCGCCGCCCCGGAGTAATGACTAGCGTAGGTCTGGATACCTTTGTTGATCCCAAACGCCAGGGCTGCGCCATGAACCAGCTTGCTGAAGCTGAGGCCATCGTTCGCAAACTGGAATTTGAGGGCGTCGAGTATCTGTTTTTCCCGGCTATCGTGCCAAATGTGGCTATCGTCCGTGCAACCTCGGCGGATGAAAATGGCAATCTTTCTTACGAGCAGGAGGGCGCCTATCTGGGCGGCTTGGAGCAAGCGCTGAGTGTTCGTAATAACGGTGGTGTAGTTATTGCTCAGGTTAAACGTGTGGTTCGCAATGGCAGTCAGCGACCCTATCAGGTGCATATCCCCAATAATTTGGTGGACTTTGTGGTGGTGGACTCAGAGCAGATGCAGACCACTCAAACCCCTTATGATCCGGCTATTTCCGGGGTGATCAGACGCCCTGACAGCAGTTTTGCAACACCGGCATTTTCACCGGAAAAAATCATTGCCCGGCGGGTGTCTCAGGAACTGAAGGCAGGCCAGGCGGTGAACCTGGGTTTTGGTATCTCAGCCAATGTGCCGAGAATTCTTTTGGAAGAAGGGCATGGCAATAAAGTGACCTGGGTTGTAGAGCAGGGGGCTGTAGGTGGGGTGCCCCTGTTGGGATTTGAATTCGGCTGCGCTGCCAATGCCGACTGTATTATGCCCAGTCCACAGCAGTTCACCTATTTTCAGGGAGCAGGCTTCGATCAGAGTTTACTGTCATTTATGGAAATAGATGAGGCAGGTAACGTCAACGTTTCCAAGCTGGGCAGTAAGCCATACCTCACAGCGGGATGTGGCGGTTTTGTGGATATTACCGCACACGCCAGGAAGATAGTGTTTAGCGGTTTTTTCACCGCCGGCGCCAAATACAAGTTAGAGAACGCGAGTCTCCAGGTGACTCAGGAGGGCAGGTTCCAGAAATTGGTGAAGCATGTGGAGCATGTGACTTTCTCCGGAGCTAAGGGGCTTGAGCGAAATCAGCAGGTGCTGTATGTGACCGAACGTTGTGTTATGCAGCTGACCCCAGCAGGCCTTGAAGTCATCGAAGTTGCGCCGGGTATCGACCTTGAGCGTGATGTGTTGGCTCAGGCTGATTTTAAATTGCGGGTGTCTTCGCGAATAAAAGTGATGGATCGCCAGTTATTTATTGATGAGCCCTTCGGCCTGTCCCTTGACCCCGTCGCAGAGACAGGCTTTGGAGTACAGCAATGAGTAATAGCCAGGTAACACTCACCCGTAAAGGTGCAGTAACAGAAATATATATTAACCGCCCGGACAAGCTAAATGCGCTGACGGTTGAGATCCTGGAGTCACTCTACTCGATAATTATGGAACTGGATGAGGACAGGGAAACTCAGGTTGTGCTGTTGCATACAGCCGGCGAAAGAGCCTTTTGTGTTGGCGCCGATATTAATGCCTGGGCCGAGTATCAAGCCCTGGATATGTGGCGAACCTGGGTCAAGCGTGGACACCGGGTATTTGACGCCTTGGCTGGCCTGCGTCAGCCGGTGATCGCCGTAGTGCAGGGGCCGGCCCTGGGGGGCGGTTTCGAATTGGCCATGGCGGCAGATCTGCGCATTGCCGATGAGCGGGCCAAATTTGGCCTGCCGGAAACAGGTATAGCGACCTGCCCGGGATGGTCCGGCTCCCACCGTCTCAACAAGCTGATCAACCCGAGTGTGATCAAAGAGCTGGTATTTTCCGGCCGCACCCTGAGTAGTCAACGGGCTTTCACTCTTGGGTTAGTGAATGAAGTGACCGAATGCGGAGCAGCGCTGGCAAAGGCGCGACTAATGGCGCAGGAAATAGCGACTAGGGCGCCAATATCCGTGCAGCTGTCAAAGCAGATGATTGATGCCGGCAGCGGCGAAAATAGCGCAATGATTATTGAGTCCATGGGCAGCGCCTTGTCGGCAATGACCAATGACGCCAGGGAAGGGGTTAATGCCTTCTTCGAAAAGCGTCCAGCAAATTTCAAAGGAGAGTAAACCAAATGGCTTTTGAGTCTGTTTCATCAGCAAATATGCTTTGGGTCGATGGCCCTCGCGCCGCAGAAATACCCAATGAACCTTTTATCGGCCAGTTGTTTATTGATGGGCAATGGCGAGATGCCTCGGATGGCGGCCGGCTTACCCGTACCAGTCCTGCTTACGGTGTATTGGCAGGGGATTATGCACGGGCGACGGTGGCGGATACCCAAGACGCAATTGCGGCAGCGCGTAACGCTTTTGATCAAGGTGACTGGCCGAAGATGACAGGTGCCCAGCGCGGGGCAATCTTGCATAAGGTGGCTGATCTTGTGATGGCGCGTCAGCAAGAGTTTGCCTTGTTGGAAGTGATGGAGTCAGGCAAACCCATTAGTCAGGCCCGTGACGAGATTGAATGGGCTGCGGAGTTGTGGCGCTACGCCGCGGTTTGTGCCCGTGGTCTGCATGGTGATAGTTACAACACACTTGGCGAAGATATGCTGGCCATGGTGCTAAGGGAGCCTATCGGCGTGGTGAGTGTGATCACTCCCTGGAATTTTCCTTTCTTGATAGTCAGTCAGAAACTGCCTTTTGTGCTGGCCGCCGGTTGCACCGCTGTGGTTAAACCCAGCGAACTGACCTCGGGTACTACCGTGCTGCTTGGCAAGTTGTTGCAACAGGCTGGTTTGCCAGATGGCGCGGCAAATATCCTGGTGGGAAAAGGAACGGACATCGGTCCCACCATGACCACGCATAAAGACGTGGATATGATTTCCTTCACCGGCTCTTCCGCCGTGGGTAAAGCCTTGACAGCGGCTTCGGCCGACACCCTGAAAAAGGTGTCACTGGAATTGGGTGGTAAGAATCCACAGATAATTTTCCCGGACTGTGACTGGGAAGCGGCGGTGGATGCTGTGGTATTTGGTATCTACTTTAATGCCGGCGAATGCTGTAACAGTGGCTCGCGAATTCTGGTGCATGAATCCATTGCTGAGGAGTTTGAGCAGGCAGTGATTGAGCGCTCTCGCCAGGTACCGGTTGGGGATCCCCTGTGTGAACAGACTAAAGTCGGCGCGATTATCTCTGAATCCCATATGAATACCATCAAGGGTTATTTGGACGGTGCTCGTGAAGCGGGCGCCAGGATTAGCCTGGGCGGTGGCCAGGTGAAGACCGAGGGGCTGTATATGGAGCCCACCATTATTTCAGGTGTATCGCCGGACATGGTGGTGGCGCAGCAGGAGGTCTTTGGCCCTGTGTTGTCGGTGCTTACTTTTAGCAGTCTGGATGAAGCAATCGCCATAGCAAATGACTGCCTCTATGGCCTGTCCGCCGGTGTGTGGAGCGCAAATATCGATAACTGCCTGGCCATAGGCCGTAAGGTCAAGGCCGGAACAGTTTGGTTGAATACCTGGATGAGTGGTTATCCGGAACTGCCTTTTGGTGGATATAAGGAAAGTGGCCAGGGTCGTGAACTGGGTCGTTTCGGAGTGGAGGAGTTCACCGAATTAAAAACGATTCAGATGCATATGGGTCCCCGCACCGGATGGTGGCTGCCTAAGTCGTAGCAGCGGACTTAAACAAAGCGGATTTAACAAGTAGTAATCCACAACTATAGGGCGTCTGTTGATGCCTAAATCCAAACCAAGGAATCTCAAATGACTGCGAAAACAACAATTAAAAAGACATTCAGCACTATTTTGGTCGGTGCCTCCGTTAGTGCAGCGCTGGTCTCGGGTGTGCAAGCCGCAGAGGTGGAAGTATTGCACTGGTGGACCTCGGGCGGTGAAGCCAAGGCGTTAGGTACACTGAGGAGCACATTGGAATCACAAGGGGTGGAGTGGAAAGATATGCCGGTAGCGGGTGGTGGTGGCAGCAGTGCTATGACCGTAT
Source organism: Psychromonadaceae bacterium (assembly GCA_965249895.1). Lineage (GTDB taxonomy): Bacteria > Pseudomonadota > Gammaproteobacteria > Enterobacterales > CBDFNC01 > CBDFNC01. The sequence goes on along the minus strand of CBDFNC010000004.1, from coordinate 1,516,067 downwards.
TGCGCTCCCGGGTAATGTCAGGCAATGCACCCACTGCGGTGCAGATGATGGGTTTTGATATTCTCGATTGGGGTGAGCAGGGGGTAACTGCGAACCTGAATGAGCTGGCCAAGGCTGAAGGTTGGGATGAGGTGGTGCCTGCGGCGTTGAAGAAATTTGCCAAGTCTAATGGTCAATGGAACTCCGCACCGGTAAATGTGCACTCCACCAACTGGGTATGGGGCAATAAGGCGGTACTGGATAAAGTCGGGGTTGAAATTCCAAAAGACTGGAACGAATTTATCGCCGCGATGGAAAAAGTAAAAGCAGCAGGACTTGTACCTTTAGCCCATGGTGGTCAGGCCTGGCAGGAAGCCACAGTGTTTGATGGTGTAGTAATGGCCACGGGCGGGATAGATTTTTACCGTAAGGCATTGGTCGACCTCGATCAGCAGGCGTTGACCTCTGCCAAGATGCAGCAAGTGTTTGATCGCATGAAGCAATTAAGAGGACTGGTGGATGATAACTTCTCCGGTCGTGACTGGAACCTGGCGTCGGCCATGGTGATTAACGGCGACGCGGCGTTCCAGATGATGGGAGATTGGGCAAAAGGAGAATTCCTCAATGCCGGCAAGCAACCGGGTAAGGACTTTGTCTGTTTCCGCACGCCAGGCACGCAAGGTGCGGTGACCTTTAATGCGGATCAGTTTGCCATGTTTAAGGTTGATAAAGACCGCCACGATGCCCAGCTAAAAATGGCCAAGGCAATCATGTCGCCCAAATTCCAGATAGCCTTTAACACGGTTAAAGGCTCGGTACCGGCCCGCACGGATGTATCTGATGAAGCCTTTGATGCTTGCGGTAAAAAAGCCATGGGGGATCTCAAAGAAGCCGTAGCCAACGATAGCCTGGTTGGTAGTCTGGCCCATGGCCACGCCGCCCCGGCCGCCATTAAGAATGCCTTCTATGACGTCATTACCGCTCATTTTAACGGCAATATGTCATCCGCAGAGGCGGTCAAGCAGTTGGCAGCATCGGTTCAAAACGCTTCCTAATAGGCATCCCTGGCCACAAGGCATTTTTGTTACGCAATGGAAATGCCTTGGCCTTCAATAACAAGGAGAGTGTTATGCAACAGCTAGTAGATCGAAAACCGGCCTATAAGACTGTCGAAAATCGCTCCGATAAGGCAATAGGCTGGTTGCAGGTAAATCTACCTAAGCTGGTCCTGGCACCCTCTTTCGCAGTGATATTGCTGTTCGTGTATGGCTTTATTCTGTGGACAGTTTATTTGTCCTTCAGCGCTTCAAAAATGCTGCCCGACTATAGCTGGGTTGGCCTGGAGCAGTGGCACCGGCTGTGGAATACCCTGACCTGGCAGACCTCATTGGAGAACCTGTTTATATTTGGTGGTCTGTATATAAGTTTGTGTCTGATTATTGGCCTGTTTCTGGCCATTTTACTGGATCAGAAAATTCGCCTGGAAGGCGGCCTGCGAACGCTTTATCTCTATCCCATGGCGCTGAGCTTTATTGTTACAGGTACTGCCTGGAAGTGGTTTCTTAACCCAGGATTAGGCCTGGAGCGCACTATGCACGAGTGGGGTTTTGAGGATTTTAAATTCGATTGGCTGGTAAATTCCGATATGGCTATCTATACAGTGGTGATCGCCGGGGTATGGCAGGCTTCTGGGTTTGTGATGGCGATGTTTCTGGCGGGCCTAAGGGGCATAGACAATGAGATCCTTAAGGCCGCGCAAATGGATGGCGCGCCGGCCTGGAAAATCTACACCCGAATCATCATTCCGCAATTGGGGCCTGTATTTATGAGCTCGTTTATTGTGCTGGTGCATCTGGCCATTAAGAGCTTTGACCTGGTTATTGCCCTAACAGGCGGCGGTCCGGGAAATGCTACCGCGCTGCCTGCCACCTTTATGTATTCCTACTCGTTTACCCGTAATCAGATTGGTGTCGGCGCCAGTAGTGCTGTGTTTATGCTGATCATCATTGCCGCCATTATCGTGCCTTATCTTTACTCTGAACTTAAAGGAGGCCGAAAATGAGTGGAGCATCTCAAGACAATGCCCTGCGCTCGGCTATTTACTGGCGGGCACTTATTTACAGTGTGCTGATAGTCATCGCCATCATTTACCTGGCGCCGCTGTTTGTTATGGTCGTCACTTCGATGAAGTCGCTGGAAGAGGTGCGGCTCGGCAACATGATGGCACTGCCGTTGCAAATTACCTTCGAACCCTGGATTAAGGCCTGGGGCTCCGCCTGCCTGGGCTTGGATTGTAACGGCATCAATGGTTATTTCTGGAACAGCATCAAGATGACTGTACCTGCGGTGGCCATTGGCACCTTGCTGGGGGCATTTAATGGTTATGTGCTGACCAAGTGGCGCTTTAAGGGCCACAATATTGTCTTCGGCCTTATGTTGTTCGCTTGTTTTATCCCGTTTCAAATAGTGCTGCTGCCCATGTCGCAGGTGCTGGGGTTTATCGGCCTGGCCAATACCACTTCCGGTTTGGTGATGGTGCATGTGATCTATGGGCTGGGCTTTACCACCTTGTTTTTCAGGAACTTTTATGAAGCGTTTCCCGATGAGTTAGTTCGGGCGGCGGTGATGGATGGTGCAGGCTTTTTTACTATCTTCAGGCGTATTTTATTGCCCAATTCCGGACCCATTATCGTGGTCACTGTGATTTGGCAGTTCACCAATATCTGGAACGACTTTTTGTTTGGCGCCTCGTTTGCATCGGGTGACAGTGCGCCCATCACGGTTGCGTTAAATAACCTGGTGAACAGCTCTACCGGAGTTAAGGAATACAACGTCCATATGGCCGCCGCTATCACGGCGGCGCTGCCGACCCTGTTAGTTTATGTGGTTGCCGGACGTTATTTTGTACGTGGCCTGATGGCTGGTTCAGTGAAAGGATAATTATGATGAGCTTTCTAAATATCGACAACGTCATCAAGCATTACCACGACGTAGAAGTACTTAAACAAATTAATATCGAAATCAGCAAGGGTGATTTCCTGGTGTTAGTGGGGCCGTCCGGTTGCGGCAAGTCAACCCTGCTGAACATGATTGCCGGTCTCGATGAGATAACCGCCGGTGAAATCTGGATTAACGGCAAGGCGATGAATGGGGTGCACCCTTCTCAGCGGGATATTGCCATGGTGTTTCAGTCCTACGCTCTGTACCCCAATATGACAGTGGCTCAGAATATCAGCTTTGGGCTGGAAATGAGGAAGGTGCCTAAGCAGGAGCGACAGAGGGCAGTATCCCAGGTGGCAAAAATGCTGCAGATGGAACGCTTGCTGGATCGAAAACCGTCGCAACTGTCCGGCGGTCAACGTCAACGGGTCGCCATGGGCCGTGCCTTGGTTCGTGATCCTCAGGTGTTCCTGTTTGATGAGCCTTTGTCGAACCTGGATGCCAAGTTACGGGTGGATATGCGCACCGAAATAAAACTGCTGCATCAGCGGCTCGGCGCCACCATCGTCTATGTTACCCACGACCAGATTGAAGCCATGACGCTGGCCACTAAGATAGCGGTAATGAATGGCGGCGTCGTGCAGCAGTTCGGTACACCGGAAGAAATCTACAACAATCCGGTGAATACCTTTGTGGCCGGTTTTATGGGCTCTCCTTCCATGAATCTGGTGTCTGCCAGGGTGATCAGGGTTGAAGGTCAGTTGAGTTTCGAGATTGAAACCAAGGATGCCGAAATGAGCCTGCTATTACCTGTGGGGCGTGACGAGGCTGCAATTGGCGAATACTTAGGTAAAGAAGTGACCCTTGGCCTGCGTCCCGAGACAATCACAGACCCAAGTAGTGCGAATCGTATCGAGGGACGGATCCATGAAGCCGAACTGCAGGTTGAGCTTACCGAACCCACAGGTGCCGATATGTTTGTGGTTACTCTATTGGCAGGCCAGGAAGTGGTTGGCCGGATGCGAAACCGAGCCTCGGCTAAAGCAGGAGACAGAGCCCGCTTCGCGTTTGATGTTTCCAGTAATGTTGCCTTCGACACGGCAACCGGTGAGCGTATTCAATAACCTGGATGGCTGGAGGTATTATGGGTGAAAATCCGGAATACGATATTGTGATTGTTGGTAGCGGGATCGGTGGTGCGACACTGCTGAACCGACTGGCCGATAGTGGTGCTCGGATCCTGGTGATTGAGCGGGGTCGGCAGCTGACCGAGTGTTCGTCCGCGCGTGACAGCAAGGCAATCTTTGTCGACGAAATTTTTAGACCAAAGGAGCAGTGGTCTGATGGCAATGGCGAGTTATTTAATCCCGGCAATTACTATTATGTTGGCGGCAATTCCAAATTCTATGGCGCTGTGATGCTGCGCTATCGAGAGCAGGATTTTGCCGAGTTGGCGTTTGACGATGGGATCTCCCCGGCCTGGCCGTTTGCTTATCAAGAATTAGCGCCTTATTACCAGCAGGCAGAAACCCTGTATCAGGTGAGAGGACAGACGGGACAAGATAGCTGTGAACCCAAAGGGGCCAAGGGGTATGTGGCAGGCGCCGTGCCCGACGAAGTCTCCATCAAAGCGGTTCGGGGGCGTTTGCTTAAGGCGGGTGTCAGCCCCTTTAGTCTGCCCCTTGCTCTGGATATAGACAGCTGGATGGCGCGAGCCAAAACACCTTGGGACGCTTTTCCCGATACAGGGACCGGCAAGATGGATGCGGAATCGGCTGCGCTGAAGCCTGTACTGGATCGCGCCAATGTGACCCTGATGACTGATGCCAGGGTCAAACGACTGCATACGGGCACCGACGGTAAGTGTATCGAGAGTGTGGAAGTGGAGCGGGCAGGGCAGGTACTGAAGATCCGCGGCGCATTGTTTGTCCTGAGCGCCGGGGCGGTTAACAGCGCTGCGATATTGTTGCGCTCCCACAGCGCAACATACCCCGATGGCCTGGCTAACAGTTCTGATCAGGTGGGGCGGAACTTTATGAACCACAACTGCACCGCGCTGCTGGCAGTTAATCCGTTTATCCGCAATGACGCTGTGTACCAGAAAACCCTGGGCATTAACGATTTTTACCTGTCGGACGGAAACGGTGGTGGACCGCTGGGCAATATTCAATTATTGGGTAAATTGGATGGTGCCATGCTTAAAGCCAACCTCAAGGCGGCGCCGCAATTTGCGGTGAACTGGCTGGCGCGTCATTCGGTGGACTGGTACGTGATGAGTGAAGATCTGCCGACGCCGGAAAGCCGGGTTAAGCTGGATAGCGAAGATCGCATCGTACTGGACTGGCGGCGCAGCAATATGACGGCTCATCGTAAGCTGCTGAAAAAAGCCAAATCCGTTATGCGTGCTGCTGGTTATCCGATATTGATGAGTAAACCTTTTGACCGGCGCACCCCTTCCCATCAATGCGGCACTGTACGTATGGGAAAGGATCCTCAAACCGCGCCGCTGGACCCATATTGCCGCAGTTATGATCATCACAACTTATTTGTGGTGGACGCCTCCTTCCTGCCTACCTCGGCGGCAGTTAATCCGGCGCTGACCATAGCGGCTCAGGCCCTCAGGGTAGCCGAGCATATCAAGACAACGGAGATTAATTGATGAGTTCAACTTCCCGTCCCGTTGCTTTGGTGACAGGAGGCCGACAAGGCATTGGCTTAGCCATAGTCACTAAAATGGCTGCTGCCGGGTTTGATGTGGTGTTTACCGACCTAGATCCCGCTGACAACTGCAGTGACATAATTGCCCGGTGTGGATCTCTCGGTGCTCGCTGTAAATATGTAACCAGCGATTTGGCCGACCTGAAAAGCCATCAGTCGCTTATCGAGCAGGTGGTTAGCTGGGGCGGCGGATTAGATTGCCTGGTTAATAATGCCGGTGTCGGCACCCTGTATCGTGGCGATTTATTAGCGCTCACCAGTGAGTCTTTCAAGCATGTGATGGACATTAATCTAAAAGGCACATTTTTCCTGACCCAAGCTGTAGCGCGGTGGATGCTGGAAAACCCTGCAGAGCACTACCGTTCAGTTATTTCCATCTCGTCCGTTAGCGCCCTGATGGCATCACCGGAGCGGGCAGATTACTGCATGTCAAAAGCGGCGCTGACTATGATGACCAAGACTTTTGCGCTGCGACTGGCAGCGGACAATATCGGTGTGTTTGAACTGCGGCCCGGTATTATGCAAACCGCCATGACATCGGCCGTGTTCGATAAGTATGACGGCAAGATTGCCGCTGGGCTGGTACCGGCGCGGCGCTGGGGGCAGCCCGAAGATGTTGGCAGTGCCGTGGTGCCATTTGCGAAAGGTGATATGGCGTTTGCCAGCGGCAGCGCTGTGGAAATCGATGGTGGCCTGTCAATCAATCGACTTTAAATAACGTGTAAAGGCGCCACTGAGCAAGGCATTGCGCCTAAGCAGTACAGAGGTCCCTGGTATGAATTTAAGAGTAAGGTATCTGTGATATGTACGACTATATTATTACCGGCGGTGGACCCGCAGGCTGTGTATTAGCCAACCGACTAACTGAAGATCCCGAAGTACGGGTGCTATTGCTGGAAGCCGGCAACCCAGACTCAAACCCTTTGATCCATATGCCGGCTGGTTTTGCCAAGCTGACAGGGGAAACGGCGACCTGGGGTTATTCGACCGTACCCCAGCAACACCTGGATAATCGCAAAGTTTGGTACCCTCAAGGCAGAGTGATGGGGGGAGGCAGTTCTATAAACGCCCAAATCTATACCCGGGGGCATGCCAAGGATTATGACGACTGGGCAGATGAAGAAGGCTGCACTGGCTGGTCGTTTGACCAAGTCTTACCATATTTTCGCAAGGCCGAGGATAATATCCGGCTTAATGATCATTACCACGGGGTTGATGGCCCATTAAAAATTTCGGATCCTGTCCCTCATGCGTTAACCAGTACCTTTGTACGCGCGGCGCAGCAAGCTGGTTTTCCCTATTCCGCCGATTTCAACGGCGCGACACAGGATGGCTTCGGTTATTATCAGGTCACTAATCGCAATGGCAAACGCAGTAGTGCGGCGGTGGCTTATATAAAACCGGCGCTGTCGCGCGCCAATTTAACCGTGCTAACCAAGGCGACGGTTAACAAGGTCGTGATTAAAAACCAGCGTGCCGTGGGTGTTGAATATACCAAGCGCGGCAGTCATCAGGTGCACCTGGCTAATGCCGCCCGGGAAGTCCTGGTAACCTCGGGAGCAGTTGGCTCGCCAAAGCTGTTGCAACTGTCAGGCATAGGGCCTGCGGAACACTTGCGCTCTGTGGGTATAAATGTGGAGCATGACTTGCCATCGGTGGGGGAAAACTTCCATGATCATATGGATGTTTTTGTGGTCAGCGAGTGCAGTGGCGACTATAGCTTCGACCGCTATAAACCCTTGCATATGAATGCCTGGTCGGGTTTGCAATATCTGTTATTCAATAGCGGCCCAGTGGCGTCCAACCTTTGTGACGGTGGTGGTTTCTGGTATGCCGACTCCCAAGCCCGTTCGCCAGATATCCAGTTTCATTTCCTGCCGGGCTCTGGCTTGGAGCATGGCCTGAAACCTATTCGCAACGGGGTTACGCTTAACTCAGCCGTGCTGCGACCGAAAAGCCGGGGTACGGTGCGTTTGCGCTCGTCGGATCCAGCTGCCGCGCCGTTAATCGACCCTAACTACTGGGCCGAGGAGTATGACCGCAAGATGTCTGTGGAAGGGTTTAAACTGGCCAGGGACATTATGGCGCAGCCGGCTTTTAAGCCGTATATTAAGCAGGAATCTATGCCGGGTGCCGAGTTCAAAACCGATGAGCAGATCATGCAATACGCGCGTCAGCACTCCAAAACCGACTATCATCCGGTTGGCGCCTGTAAAATGGGAGATGCCGATGATGAGCGCAGCGTAGTTGGGCCAGATTTACGGGTGCGAGGCTTGGACGGACTGCGGGTTGTGGATTCGTCCGTGATGCCACGAGTGGTGAGTTCTAATACTAATGCTCCTACCATAATGATTGCCGAGAAGGCGGCGGATATGATCAAGCAACACGTCTGAAGCGTCGACTTGACCACTGCCTGCGCGGCAGTGGAAACCCATGCTAACTTGTTACCGGCTAGAGCCCGGTTAGCTGGGAGGACTCGCGCACTATGACTTTTGGTAGTACAGATTGATTGGATACAGCCCTGTCTGGATCTTTAAGCCTTTGGATCAGGCTCTGTGCAGCCAGTTTAGCGAGTTGATCGGTAAACACATGAACACTGCTGAGTGGCGGGCTGACAGTATTACAGGCAAGCACATCATCAAAACCAATAACAGCAATATCCCGACCGATTTGAAGGCTGGTTTTGCTCAAGCCAAAGTTGACCCCGAAGGCCACCATATCGCTATAACAAACAATGCCCTGGGGTGGTCTTCCCTGTTTAACAAGGGCCTGAACCGCTTGCGCTGCGGCGGCCCGGCTCACGGCGCAGGGGATTATTTCTATATCACCATGGTCGATGCCAGCCTTGTCGACAGCCGCCATAAAACCACTGAGACGCTGCTGATACACAGGGGTCTCTGGCTGGCCACCAAGGAACGCCAGGCGGGTCATACCCTGATCAAGCAGATGTTGGGTCGACGCCATAGTGCCGGCTTTATTATCTGGGGCAATGTGATCACAGGCACTGCCTTCTATTGGCCGCATAACACTGACTACGGGTGTGCCTCTGACGATATAAGGCTCTAGATCGGCATAAGAAGAGCCAAATACAGGACAGATCAGTATCCCAGCTACGCCGTGCTCACAGAAGGTGCGCACCACTTTATCTTGTTGGTTAATATCTTCGGATGTATTGGCCATCATCACCACGTAACCGGAATCCGTTAAACTGCGCTCCAGGGCTACGGCCAGCTCTGCGAAGAAAGGGTTGGTGAGGTCGTTGATGACCATACCTATCATTGAAGAAGAGCGGCGGCGAAGGTTGGCCGCGGCCTGGTTATAAACATAGCCGAGTTGTTTTGCCGCCTTCATCACTTTCTTTTTAGTTTCCGGCTTGATCTTAGGGCTATTTTGCAACACCAGAGACACAGTGGACTTGGAGACACCGGCGGCCTTGGCGACATCGGGAATGGTAATATTCTTTTGGCGCACAATGCTCTCCCATAGAGAATGATGTTCAAGACAATAGCAGCCTTGCTATCAAGAATAGTTTATTGTAACGTTCTACTAAAGTTCGATTTTAACAAAGATGAAATCCCCCGACAACCGGTTCATGCTACAGATATAAATAATTCAGTGGTATGAGGTATAGGTTCCGGCCCTTTATTGCAGTTTCATTTATATTTCAGGAATCGGTGATGACACAAATTATACTTCCTTCAAACGATAAAAAATTGGAACGTTACAAATTGTGTTCCCCTGGTTATGAAAATTATGTTCCGTCACTGCCCTTTAACCGAACCGTGTACGCCGCGGCCCATGTTGTGGTGGACCCATTGGCTGCAGATCACCCCTGGTGCTCTACTCCTGCTATCGATTGGGATGCAACATTGGCTTACCGGGAGCAGCTATGGCGGATGGGATTTAAGGTTGCCGAGGCCATGGATACCTCTCAGCGAGGTATGGGTATAGATTGGCCTACTGCTCTGGAGTTGATCAAACGTAGTTTAGACGTGGCCAAGGGGATTAACGGCGCCGACTTGGCCTCCGGAGCGGGCACAGATCAGCTTACCGATTTCACCCGCGCCTCAATAGATGATGTCAGAGGCGCCTATATTGAGCAGATCGATGCTATCGAAAATGAAGGCGGGCGGATCATTTTAATGGCTTCCCGGGCTCTGGCCCATGCCGCCAAGGGTGTGGATGATTACATTAATCTCTACAACGAACTTATCCAGGGGTGTCGTTATCCTGTGATTTTGCATTGGCTTGGTGAAATGTTCGATCCGAGTCTATCCGGTTATTGGGGTAGCGATGATGTCTGGCAGAACATGGATACTGTGCTGGAGATCATTAAAGCGAATGAAGACAAAATCGACGGCATCAAGATCTCTTTACTCGAAAAGGAATATGAGCTTGAGCTTAGAAAGCGCCTGCCCGATAGCGTTAAGATGTTCACCGGTGACGACTTTAATTATCCGGAACTGATTGAAGGGGACGGTGAATACTATTCCCACGGTTTATTGGGGATCTTTGACCCAATAGCCCCGGTGGCAGCGCGAGCGTTAACACAACTGGCTCAGGGCAATGTCGAACAGTACCGGGATTTGATGGTCCCTACCATAGCCTTGTCCCGTAAAATATTCGAAGCCCCCACCCAGTATTATAAAGCCGGGGTGGTGTTTATTGCCTGGCTTAATGGCCATCAGCAGCATTTCTCTATGGCGGCTGGTATGCAGTCGGCCAGGTCCATCGGTCACTATGCAGAGGTGTTTCGCCTTGCCGACAGGGCCGGGGTCTTAAAAGACCCGGAGTTGGCAACTCGGCGGATGAAGGTGTTGTTGGGAATTCACGGCGTTGGGCAGTAATTTCAGCTTCTCTTAAGCCGTAGTTTATCGTTTTATTTCAGTTCCAGTCGTAGTGGACTTCATCAAAAGTAAGCGGAATACAGGATAGACAAGTAAAGTGGGATATCGTCGGCAAGATATTCCACCTGCCAGTGCTCATCCTGAAGCCAGGAGGGTGGTCAAGCAAGCCTGAGTAAAGGCGCCGATCCTGTTCGGCGAACCTTGTGAGCGCTGATTTCGTCCTCTCTTTGTATAAATAGCCACCCTTTACAATACTCACGACTTTGGTCTGTGATGAGTCTTAGACAGGTGTTTCAGGGGGAAAGCGGTGTTATTGCGTAAATCAATGGAACCTATTGCAAATGCACTAATCTGAACATTGAGCTCCGCAAATCCGGAACTGAATGTAGGCAAGTCAAAGAGTAAAATACCAGTAAGAGCATTCTTCAATAAGTTGCTAAATGTGGGAGAGTAAATTTTCATACTCAGGTTTGCACGCTTTGCGCCTAAAGCGGCCAAGTCAAAAAATGTGCCTAGTTGGGTTTCGGATAACCTGACGTATTGCGAAACGTAAAATGCCAATCAAAGTGGTTTAGTGTATGGCCGTTTTTATGTATCGGTAAAAATCTACACTTGAGTTTCTGGTCTCGGTATGCCAACAAGAGATAAGGCTCGATTTCTCCATTTTTAAACTTCAAGTTATTGATACATTTAGATAATTTTAAATATTGTTTTTGTTTACCGAGCCATTTGAGATCTCGGTAAACCCAAGTCTCGCTTTCTACTGTTGTTGTAGTGCCGGCCATTTTTTTGGGGTATCCTCAAGCCACTAATTTTATTGAGCAAATCTCTCTGGAATTTGTACCAGGGCGCAATGTCCGCTCCGGGCATACACGGAATTCCGGATAATTACACCGTTATGTGCTGCAAGAAACAAATCAAGAGGTCAATTTTATGGCAATTACAAGTAAATCAGACGCTGAGATTATAGCAATAGCTCAACCTATGATTGACGCTGTCATTAAAGCATCTAATCAAAAGGATTGGACGGCGTTTTGTGCCTTTCAAACAGAGGAAGAGGCTCAAGACCCCAAAAATAAGGCCAATGTCATGAGAGCTTGGGAAGAGCTTGAGTTCTTAACATCTTTGAATCCTGATAGAGAGATACTCGGTGTGTTGCGTAGAGAATCAATTGCGCAAATAATCTGGAAGCAAACCAGCACAAACGTTGAAGGTGAGTATCTAGCTCGCTACTTCATAAAAGAAATAGACCAAGAAATAAAAGAAGTCGGCTTTCTAATCGATTAACTTTGAACTTGGTGTTTTCCGGACATAATCGGGTAGCCGAGGGTCTCTAACCCTCAGCCCCCACAACATATATGGACCCTCTCTAATTGCAAGCCACTTTATTTCGATAATGAAACTTATTTGCTGCCATATATTCGGCTTATCTAGATATAATTCATCTGATAGCCCTGATGGTATGCTCGCCTGGAGGGCTAATTGGGGACACCCAGCATTTAGATTGTGGGTGTCCCCATTTCTTGTCCCATTTCTTGTCCCATTTCTTGGGCAATCAGACGCGAAAAAGCCGCGCTGTTGCTGTGGATGTTAGGGTAAGCACCTCATATTGCGAAATGGAGAAACTAGCTTGGTTGCAGGAACGAAAGGGTACGAAAAGGTTGTGGAGTCGTTTGCTGAAGTCAGTTTTAAACTCGAATTTGAAGATATTAATAGAGACTTTTTGACCTTTTTACCACCAACGGTATCCCGAGTTTTAGATGCTGGCTGCGGAGTTGGGCAAAATTCAGCTGCTCTTGCCAAGCTCGGTTATGACGTAGTTGCAGTTGAGCCTCTGCCCGAATTTCTAGATAAAGCTGTCTCAAATTATCGTGGGCTAAATGTTTGTTGGCTTGAGGATAGTCTGCCCAACTTAAAAAACGTCAATGTTGACGATGGTCTATTTAATTTCATTTTGCTTGATGGGGTTTGGCATCACTTAAACGCTGAGGAACGGCGAGAGTGTATAAAAAGGTTCTCATCGTTAATGTTAAATGGCGGCATCTGCGCTATTTCTCTTAGAAACGGTCCGGCAGGGTCGGGAACTCACGTATTCCCGACAAGTTGTGCAGAGCTGTTTGAATATGCGCGTGAGTATGGATTTCAAGTGGTTTTCCATGCCGAGAACCAACCAAGCATAATGCCAAATAAAAAGAGTGTTACTTGGTCTCGGGTAGCTTTGCAAAAGATTGGGATAGAAACAGGGAAATTGGGGGAGTAGCTAATGCGACGCATATTGGAGGTTTGTTCGCCGGTACAATTACATTTGCTAATCATTTACTTCACCTTGATAAGAGAGGAACTCAAAAATGGGTGTTCAATGTGCATTAATTACTCCAGTTGCAGAGGCTTAAGCTCGTGAGAATACCAACAGCATTATCTTTATCACTAGGATTAGTTGGATCAGCCGTCTGGGCTTTTTTTATGGTCTTATCCATCGCATTTGTGATTTACGATCAACCGCTATCTGTATCAGACGATAATTTTTCACTCTACTTCATGATCAAATATTACCCCCTGGTAATGTTTGGTTTGTTTCTGCTGGCAATAAAGTTTAACGATGGCAAAGGTTTATTACCTTTTTCCGCAGTTGCGTTGCCCTCATTGCTTTTCATTTTCCTGATTTATGATACGGCCAGGATGTCGATCATAGATTGGGATGAATTTGAGACACCTGAACAAAAGCAATTAGTATATGAGGCTGCTTTCGGATCCACTAGAACTTTAGATAACCTTGTAATAAACGTTGGTTCAGTAAACTTTATGGGCGAAGCCGGGCTTACTCCTCTTCTCGCAGCCTATAAAGGCCGAAACAAAGAAACGTTTAATTATTTGCTTGAGAAAGGTGCAAACGTTAATTTTATGCCGAAAGGCTCTCTTCAATATAATGTCGCGGATTATATTATTACCGACTTTGATCATGATGAAAGTAGCCAAGCATATTTTGAGACTCTGATAGATTATGGGTTGGATATATATATCGGAACCAAATTTTTGAACCTCCTTCAATCAGCAGCCACTAATAAAAGTCACTGGTATTTAAAATACTTGCTTGAAAATGGTGCCGACGCCAATAGGAAAGGTAGTATTTCTCTAACGCCTATTGGAACAGCAACACTTCATAGTTACTGGGATAATGCTTTGTACCTCATACCGTTTTCCAATAAAGAAAGCTTGGAAGAGGCTGCTGCCATTTTTTATGAACACAATGAGCAAGGATTGTATTGGAACGAAAATACCAATAGAACAGCCTTTGAAAAAGCATTGGTTGATAAGGGAATCGATTTAAAAAAAGCTTTCGAGATAAAAGACATAGAAAGACAAAAGCGCTTAGATAAGATTTATAAAATGGATAATTATTGAAGGGATAGCCGGACATATATGGACGCCCCCGGTTTTGCAAGGGTCGATGTAGGTTCGGTTCGCTGACATATATCCGACGTCTCGATAGGGCTTCAATATTCTGCCTTGCACTATGATGTAATTCGAACCCCGCTGCCTATACACCCACTCGGTATCAAGTACCTTGTCCAGAATCAGAATCAGAATCAGAATCAGAATCAGGCTCTTGCGGAGACGGGTAACCGTTTCTTCATCAATGCTTGCAAACTCAGGTGTAACGTAACTCTCGACTTTTTACTTGCTCTCTTTTAGGCGGCTTTAAATGCATTGTTCATATCAAAATCTTCTGTGCCAGTAAGTGGAAATTGGGAAATTGGGGACACCCAGAATTTAGATTGTGGGTGTCCCCATTTCTCACATTTCTCACATTTCTCATTGGGCGTCGAAGCCAAGCGATTTGTACGATTACGCCTCCGGCTAATCACACCTACTTGAATTTATTGAGGTTGTTTGATTAGCCAAGGCGTAATCAGACATTGGTAACATGTTCAGTAATGGTAAAGGTTGCGACGTAGTTTTTTACGCCCTCGGCGCTTACTTTAGCCCCTTTAGGGTGTCATCGAATAAGCCCCGGCGCTGCCAGCATTTATTTCCTCACGACGAGTTCACTTTTATTTGTTTTTATTTACTAAAAAGTTAGTTATTTATTGCTACTTTTGTGGGAACGATCCCTTAATGTGATCTTTATCATGATAATGCCTTGTAATTATTCATATATTATTTTGTCGGCGCGACATTTGTCGGCACACTTTTTTGGATAATTCGTTTAAGGATAAGCGAGATGAAGATGACTCATAGGGCCAAACTGGCCAAAGGTGCTTTTGTCTTAAGCACTGTTACCTCAGCATGTTTATTGGCATTTAACGCGCAGGCGGCTCTGCCTGTAGAGAACTGCGCCGACGTCCCCCATTGGATGGGAGATAGCCTCTACGCGAAACCTAAAACTCGCGTACAGCACCAGGGAGTGGTGTTTGAAAATACTTGGTATGCAAATATCGGGGAACAACCTAAAGCGGATCCTGCCCCTTGGGATAACTGGCAGGACAAAGCCAGTTGTGGTGTTCAGGGCAATAAGGCGCCCACAGCATCCTTGATTTCACCCAAGCTAGGAGATACGGCAAAAGTTGGTGACAAAGTTATTATTTCTGCAACTGCACAAGATGAAGACGGCTCCATCAGCCGGGTGGATTTCTATGTAGGCTCCGAGCTGGTTGGCTCTGCAAGCCAGTCCCCTTATCAGGTTGAATGGACTGCGGTTGCCGGTAATAAGGTCGTTGTGGCGAAAGCATACGATGACAAAAATAAAATGGGTGAAAGTTCTACAGTCGAATTGGCCGTAGTTGATAACCTGGCCCCCACAGTGACCATAGAATCACCCACCTCTGGTAGTGCATTTACCGTTGGTCAGCAGGCAAGTATCAGTGTTGCGGCAAGTGATCAGGACGGCAGTATTGCTGCTGTTGAGATTAGCTTAAATAACCGAGCGTTAACTGTAGCTGCTGGCAGCAGTTATATAGCGAACTTTGTCGTTGAGCTGGGTGACAATGTGTTGCTAGTTAAAGCCAGAGACGATAAAGGAGCGGTGACGGAACGTTCGGTAACAGTGACGGGCGCCGAAGTTGTCAACCTGGCACCTGAGGTAGCCCTTACCTTGAGTGCCAACCAGGTGATGCCTGGTGACATTGTAACCCTAACCGCCACTGCAAGTGATCAAGATGGCACTGTCAGTAAAGTCGAGTTTTTTGCAGGAGATATTTCTGCTGCCAATAAACTTGGCGAGCAAGTTGCTGCGCCATACGAGCTGGCTTATACGGCGGCAAACGCGGGCGCGATTAACATTATCGCTGTGGCCACCGATGATAAGGGCAAAACCAGCACATCTGTGCGTAATTTGACGGTGAGTGATGGCTCGACCGTGAGTAATTGTCGCCCTGATGGCCTGTATCAGACACCGGGTGTAAATGTACCTTATTGTACTGTGTATGATGATGAAGGCCGCGAAAAGATGGGAGTGGATCATCCACGCCGTGTTATCGGTTATTTCACTTCATGGCGAGACAAGGGTAATGCCGACCAGGATTACCTGGTGGAAGATGTTCCTTGGGAAAAGCTTACCCATGTTAACTACGCCTTTGCCCATGTCACCGAAGCTCAGAAAATTGCAGTGGGAGAGGGGCAAAAAGCTCAGCTTGCTCAAATAGCCGAGTATAAACAACAGCATGGTGTAAAAACACTGATTTCCGTCGGCGGTTGGGCGGAAACCGGAGGTATCAATACGGCAAATGGTCGTCAGGCAACGGGAGGCTTCTACAAGCTAACCACAAATATGGATGGCTCCATTAACCATGCAGGCATCGCCGTCTTTGCCAAGTCTGCGGTGGAATTTATCCGTCAGCATAAATTGGATGGAGTAGATATTGATTATGAATATGCTTCGGCAATGACAGGCGCCGGGCACCCTGGGGATTTCTGGATTTCCGATAAACTAAGACCACACCTAATGGCCTCGTATGTAGAGCTAATGCGTGTGCTAAGGGAAGAGTTGGACAAAGCGTCGGCCTTGGATAGCCAGCACTATATGTTAACCGTTGCCGCTCCGGCATCTGGCTGGTTGCTAAGGGGTATGGAGCGCTACGATGCAAACAAGTACCTGGATTATATCAATATCATGTCTTATGACTTGCACGGCGCTTGGAATGAGCATGTAGGTCACAACGCTTCTTTGTATGATACGGGTAAAGATCCTGAGCTTGCCCAGGTTTATGCTGGGGCGCAGTATGCCAATATCGGTTACCTCAATACGGATTGGGCTGCACACTATTATCGCGGAGGCATGCCAGCGGGCCGCTTTAATATCGGCGTTCCTTATTACACTCGTGGTTGGGAAAAAGTACAAGGTGGTGAGAATGGCCTTTGGGGTAACTCAAAAGGCAGCAATTGTCCTGATGGCACATTTGGTAAATGTGGTGCAGGTGCGACTGGCATCAATAACGTCTGGCATGATGTTGAGCACGATCGCGAAGTAGCGGCTGGCTCAAACCCTGCGTGGCATGCAAAAAACCTGGAAAATGGGGTACTCGGAACGTATTTGAAAACCTTTATTAAATCTGCTGATTACCAGGGGCCAGCTGACGCTTACGATAAGATAGAAGGCACCTACACACGCTACTATGATGCCGTAGCAGTTGCACCTTGGTTATGGAACCCTCAGACGAAAACCTTCCTTTCCATGGAAGACAAAGAGTCTATTATGACAAAGGCTCAATACGTTATAGATCAGGATATTGGCGGTATCATGTTCTGGGAATTAGCGGGTGACTATGCTTGTTATCCATACGATAGTGCCGGTAAACGAACTACAATCGTTGATCAGACTGAAGCTGCCTGTAACACGGGTAATGGTGAATACCATATGGGTGAAACCATGACGTCAGCGATCTACGAGGCGTTTAAGTCGGCGCGACCGTACGGCAATAAATTAGTGGAGAGTGCAATACCGGCGCAAGCTCTGGATATGTCAATCACCCTGGATAAGCAAAGTGCAGATTACCCTATCACTACGGATATTATTATTACCAATAATTCCGGCACAGCTATCGATGAAACGGTGACCATTTCCTTTGATTACCCTACGTCGGCTCCAGCCAATGCGATTGCGGGTGACGCAACATCAGTGTCGATTGTGTCTGGCCATGATGGTGACAATATTGGTGGTTTAAGAGGCAATTTCCACCGTATTAGCTTTAATATTTCCAGCTATCAGAAGATCCCTTCTGGTGAGACGGGTAAATTTCAGCTGACCTATAACCATCCAATCACAGGCCCAGTTAATTACACTGTGACTGTTGATGGTGTGGATTATGCTACGTCCAGTGAGTTCCCGAGCCTACCTCTAGCGGACTTATGTCAGCCTGCAGGTCTTTATGTCTACCCTGACTTCCCACATAAAGGTTGGAAAGACTACCTGAATAAAGGTGAAAAAATGGTGCACAATGGCGCTATTTGGACGCCCAGCTGGGGATCGGCAAATACAGAGCCGAGTGAGAGTGATACTTCATGGACCAAAATCTGTACGATTAAGTAGTCGCTAATATTTCAGGAGAGGCTATATCCTCTCCTGAAATATTTCAATTCAAACTCAATAAAATTTGCTCGCTTATACCAAAAATAGTCAATCCTTTAGATTAAAAATCTAATGAAATTGGGTAATGAAATTGGGGAAATTGGGGACACCCAGCATTTAGATTGTGGGTGTCCCCATTTCTATTCCATTTCTATTTCTCATTTCTTCACTGATATGTACAAGGGTTAACATGAGCAAATTTGAAGTTACAAAGTCACAAGAAATACTTATTCGAGTTACCAAAATTATTGAAACTGAATGCGCTCAAGATGCAAGTTCACTATTAACCGAAGGCTTCATTTTACTTGGCGTAGGAAATAATATTTTTGAAGATGATGAAAATCGATTTGTTTATTCCCTTGGCTTTCCTAAACCAATTGAAGAGTTAAGTGACTGGGCACGGACTAACTTTTAACGAGGAACACATAGCAGGGCTTATAAGAAGGCTCGATATAGTTGGTTATTGCTCGTTTCTCGCTTATTTTATCCGACTGTTTTCCAACCAATTTAGGCGGCGTTATTGCCTCGAGTTCCCCACGGTTTGTAGACCGGCATTCCCATTAGAAAAAATCTTGCAAAATAGCTTTGAGCTTTTAATTACCTAAACGTCTTGTTTGGGCAACGAGTGAGCTTGGTTGTTCGGTCAAGTCATGAGTGCAGGGTACCTACCATTGTGATTGTGGCTGTCCTCATTTTCACAGCTTTTTGTTGGTATTGACGATTTTTCGCTATTTTCCCTGAGGCCGTAAAAGTTATTGACGTGGCATCTTAAAAAAATGGCATGATGGCCACTTTTTGGCTTAAATGAGGCCAGAAAAAAGTGGATGTCCAGATATTTTCTAGAAATTAAAGACACGAGTTTCAGGACGGGCACTCGTTAGGAGTATTTCTCGGACGCTCACTCAGTCGTAATAAGGTAGCGTTAATAAAGGTGAAGCAAGCATCGGCTCTGTTATCTAACCATGATTTAAACCTGCCCAATAAGCTCAGTTAAGTCCATACTTCTTTAATATTTCTCTATACTCGTTTGTCATTTTGAACGCCGACATGGTCTCAGCAAACTCCTCTGCTAATTTTTTGTGTTTTCTTACTTTCGAAAACCCCAGATAAACTTTTCGATAATTCAGCAAAGGTTTAAGAAAAACAAAATCCGTTAACGGCTCTCCATTCTCAATTCTATAATTGTGATGACCGACCTCAAAAATCCCCAGGTCCAGACGCTGACGTCGCAACAATAAAAGAATTTTATCTATTGAGCCAAATTCCTGCTTGTCCAGGTATTGTGCCTCCTCAAACTCTCGTTCATAGTAAAATCCCCGCAACTCTCCTATTTTGTATGGCGTCAGGTTTTTCAGGTCTCCAGCGTATTTAATTTCATCTTTACGAGCCTCGTGCACGATAAACCCAATTTTAACCGTAGTAAGTACCTAGGTAAAAGTTATTCTGAATTTAGATGGATAATTAGACAGGATGTTTTTTACACACTTGGTCAGATTTTCAAATGTTTCAAAAGCGCAGGTGGGAAGCCATTCATACTTAATTTTCCGCCATAGTATTTCTATGATATTCAGCTCTGGCGAATAAGCTGGCAGATACAGCACCAAAACACCCTCTGTTATCCAGTCACTGCATTTCTCTTTAAATTTCGCAGAGCGGTGAAAAGATGCGTTGTCCAGAAAAACGACTGTCAGTTTTTTCTTTGCGGTGTGTGGCTTATTTTCTATCAGCTTTTCAAACGCCTCGAGAAATTGGGGACACCCAGCATTTAGATTGTGGGTGTCCCCATTTCTATTCCATTTCTATTTCTCATTTCTTCACTGATATGTACAAGGGTTAACATGAGCAAATTTGAAGTTACAAAGTCACAAGAAATACTTATTCGAGTTACCAAAATTATTGAAACTGAATGCGCTCAAGATGCAAGTTCACTATTAACCGAAGGCTTCATTTTACTTGGCGTAGGAAATAATATTTTTGAAGATGATGAAAATCGATTTGTTTATTCCCTTGGCTTTCCTAAACCAATTGAAGAGTTAAGTGACTGGGCACGGACTAACTTTTAACGAGGAACACATAGCAGGGCTTATAAGAAGGCTCGATATAGTTGGTTATTGCTCGTTTCTCGCTTATTTTATCCGACTGTTTTCCAACCAATTTAGGCGGCGTTATTGCCTCGAGTTCCCCACGGTTTGTAGACCGGCATTCCCATTAGAAAAAATCTTGCAAAATAGCTTTGAGCTTTTAATTACCTAAACGTCTTGTTTGGGCAACGAGTGAGCTTGGTTGTTCGGTCAAGTCATGAGTGCAGGGTACCTACCATTGTGATTGTGGCTGTCCTCATTTTCACAGCTTTTTGTTGGTATTGACGATTTTTCGCTATTTTCCCTGAGGCCGTAAAAGTTATTGACGTGGCATCTTAAAAAAATGGCATGATGGCCACTTTTTGGCTTAAATGAGGCCAGAAAAAAGTGGATGTCCAGATATTTTCTAGAAATTAAAGACACGAGTTTCAGGACGGGCACTCGTTAGGAGTATTTCTCGGACGCTCACTCAGTCGTAATAAGGTAGCGTTAATAAAGGTGAAGCAAGCATCGGCTCTGTTATCTAACCATGATTTAAACCTGCCCAATAAGCTCAGTTAAGTCCATACTTCTTTAATATTTCTCTATACTCGTTTGTCATTTTGAACGCCGACATGGTCTCAGCAAACTCCTCTGCTAATTTTTTGTGTTTTCTTACTTTCGAAAACCCCAGATAAACTTTTCGATAATTCAGCAAAGGTTTAAGAAAAACAAAATCCGTTAACGGCTCTCCATTCTCAATTCTATAATTGTGATGACCGACCTCAAAAATCCCCAGGTCCAGACGCTGACGTCGCAACAATAAAAGAATTTTATCTATTGAGCCAAATTCCTGCTTGTCCAGGTATTGTGCCTCCTCAAACTCTCGTTCATAGTAAAATCCCCGCAACTCTCCTATTTTGTATGGCGTCAGGTTTTTCAGGTCTCCAGCGTATTTAATTTCATCTTTACGAGCCTCGTGCACGATAAACCCAATTTTAACCGTAGTAAGCAGGTTTCCTTCTAAAAAGTGGATAAATTTTTTGCGCACCTCCGATGTTCCAACATAAGAAAGCGCGTCCACTTCTCCCAGACGCACCAATGAAAGTGCTCTCTTCCAAGGGACGGTGATAAATGTCACTTTTTTACCCAACCTGGATGCAGTGGCCCTAATGAGTTCAATGTGGGTGCCCGTTAATTTATTATCCACAAACATTTCGTATGGAGGGTACGCGCCATCTCCTCTGGAGATCAGAATAGGTTCCTCTGACTCACTTGCACCCAAGTGCGAAGTCACTATCAGGAGTATAAAAATCAGACTGGTCACAAACCTATAGGGTGATACTCTGGGCATATCTGCGTTCATGTTAGAAAAGAAGGGATTCTGTAAGTATAGTGCTACTTGATTTTGCTTCTACCAGCAGCCAAAGCGGTTTACTCACTCGGATGGTAAGTGTATTTAAACGCAATAATCAAGCTGCCATCATGGCTTAAAGTCTGGAACAATAATCTGGACGCCTACGATATTGTTTTAGTTCAAGTGATTGATTATTAATATGGGTAACTGGGACACCCACCATCTTGCGCACCTTTCAGGCCCGACTCATACTTAGGTTAAGGCTGTTGTGAGTCGGAGTTTCTATGACTGTTGCCAGGTTACGCCTAATCCATCCTGAAATCACTCCTTATTACCATTGCGTTGCTCGTTGTGTGCGTCGAGCTTTCTTATGCGGATATGACAAATACGCTCATCGTTCGTATGAACATAGAAAACCCTGGGTAGTAAACCGGATCCGCTTTCTTGCCGGTTTATTCTCGATAGACGCCTGTGCCTACGCTGTTATGAGCAACCATTACCATGTCATCTTACGGGTTGATTTAGCGGGAAATAAACAGCTTTCTGATGAGGCTGTTATCGAACGGTGGGGTAAGTTGTTTGCCATTCATGTGCTGGTTGCACGTTGGCAATCCGGGCAAACAAAAAGTGAAGCTGAAGTTGATGCGGCCAGGAAACTGGTGAATATTTGGCGTGAGCGGTTAGGGGATATCAGTTGGTTTATGCGTTGCCTGAATGAACACATCGCCAGGGAAGCAAACAAGGAAGATAAATGCAAAGGGCGGTTTTGGGAAGGCAGATTTAGAAGCCAGGCACTGATGGACGAGACGGCATTATTGGCCTGTATGGTTTATGTGGATTTAAACCCAATCAGGGCTGGCTTGTGTGATTCCGTGGAAGAAGAGGAATTTACCTCAATCCATGAACGAATTGGCGACTGGAAGGCAGCGAATGATAAGCAGTGCGCGGGCCTGGGAGCAGAAAGAAGCCATTTTTTGTTGCCTTTTAACCGCTCAAAAAATGACACGGACAGAGAAATCCCCTTTGACTTTAAAGAGTACCTTTACCTCACAGATTGGACAGGCCGAGCTATCCGAGAAGACAAAACAGGTTACATACCGGAACAGACACCAAAGCTATTGGACAACCTGCTTATCCCGCATGAATCCTGGGTAATGACAGTACAGCACTTTAGTCGCTCATTTGGCAGTGCTGCAGGCACCTGGGAAGCAATAACCGCACTAAGTCACAAGGTTGGTCATCACTGGATAAAAGGCCATTCGGCATGTGACAGGCTTTATCAATCTGGGTAGCGCAAGAATCCCGCGAAACAACCCAACCAGCTAATCATTCATTACGCCAGTCCAGCTATGCCCTAACTACAGGTAAACACATTAGTATTGACGACTTTTAGCTATTTTCCCTGAGGTCGTAAAAATTATTGATGAGGCATCTTAAAAAATGGCATGGTGGCCACTTTTTGGCTCATATGAGGTCAGAAAAAGGTGGATGTCCGGCTATTGCCACTTTTTGGCTCATATGAGGTCAGAAAAAGGTGGATGTCCGGCTATTGGCTATTGGCTAATATCAAGTGGTTTTTACAAATTTTCCTTTCTAAAAAACCTGAAATGATAAACATTAGTAGATAGCCTGTGCCTAGGGATAATATTACCGCCACCACATTATCGGTAATTCTGCTGTAGAAGTAGTAACTGCTTATTAAGGCCAGAATACCACTAATCCTGATCATTAAGCTTTGAGTAAATAAGCCATGTGCTTTAATAAATGCGAGTTGATAGGCGTTGAGTATCATAAAAATAAAGAACATAGAAAAATGCATCAACACAGGTGCTGCTTTTGCGTATTGCGGCGGGAATAGCCAATTAACTATATGATGGCTAAATAAGAGCATAGAGATAAAAAAGCTCACGCCAACAATGATGGCTAGCTTATAGACCCAGATCTTTATCTGTTTTACTTGCAAGTAATCGGCCTGCCGAACGCTTAGGGCTAGCTCGGGCAGTACGAAACGATAGATTGGAAAGACAAAGAGCAAAGTTAAATAGGTAATAATGGGCCTGATCACGACCTGAAAGTCTCCGAGCTCCTCGACGCTAAAGTGCGCAATGGTTAACAGTACCGTTATATAGACCATTAAGATGCTGGCACCTGCTTCGAGTGAAGCTGTAAAACTCTTTCTTACGAAATTGACCAGGCTAGAATCCATATTGACGGAGTCCAAAGGGGTCGTGGCTATCTGTTTACGCCGACTTATAAACATAAAAGCGGCCATGGCGGTGGAAGAGATTATCATGCTAAAAAATAGTGAGGCGATAGCTGTTTGATCTAAGAGATAGAAACAGATGAAGAAAACAAAAATCTGAGCCACGGGCTCCATCCAGGTTACCTTATTAGAAATGGTATACATACGGTACATGGCGATCTGGTTGACGAAGTAGATTTTGAGCCCCATTCCCAAAATGATACCGACTAAATGAAAGTACTCGACATCGATATGAAGCTGATGCTTGATATAAGGTAAAACGATCCCCCAAGTCAGTAAAACCATAGTGAGCAGGCTATAACGAAAGATATTAGTAATATCTTTGTCATTTTGTGTTTGGGAGTAGCTTACGACCATGGAAGAGCGAAAGCCTGTCATCAGTATCAGCGACAGTGAAATGATGTCTATGGTGGTGTGATAAAGTGCTAAGTCTTCTTTAGCCATCCATTGAGCTAGCCAGACCTTAAAGCCGAAGCCTAGACTGATACTGGCGAGAGTTGCCCAAATTCCAGCAATGAAAGCCGACTTTACACGTTCGATAGCGGTATTTTTCATCTTTGCCCTAGCCGGTTGAGGAGGTAAGGAAGAAGTCAATGTCAGGTGCTCAATTGGCAGATATACTACTCCGATATATAGCTATTGCACTAATAGCCTAGGGAAAATGTGTGATTGATGTTGAAGTGGCATAGTTAATTTGGCCACCGGTTAATCGTCGTATTTATGTTTCTATACCATTAGAAAATATCGCGCAAGTGTTCTTCTAATTTGAAGCTTTCGCAGTGGCTGGAACAACCGCTTTGGGCGAAAAGCGTGCAAACTTGATCAAACTTTATTATAAATTTCGTGCTGATAACCAGTACAGTTCAGGGTGACATTAAGCTTTATTTATCGGTTGTAGACAAGGCTATGACGGTTATAAATCAACCGTAAAATCGAAGTTAATTTGACCACCCGGGAAAATCACCTAAGCTCTTCTCCGTTAAGATGTTATTTTAATGGCGTCCGGCAAACGGACTTGTGGCAAGGAAAGCCTGATTTTTATTCTTCCTTGGTGAGGTTTATGGCAGTAGCAACACAAATTACTCATGTTGATCAGGTTAGACAGAAAAACACAGGCCTTCTCTATCAGTTTATTGATCAACATGCCCCAATTTCTCGAACTCAAATAGCCAATATCAACCAGATGGCACCTGCCAGTATCAGTAAGATCACTCGCCAGCTGATGATTGCGGGGTTAATCGAAGAAAAATCTATGTTGGGCCAGGAAGGTAAAGGTCGCAGAGCGGTTGCCCTTAACTTGGTATCCGATGCATTTCACTTTTTATCGGTGCGCCTTGGCCGTGGCTATATGGTGATTGGTTTACACTGTATTTCCGGAGCGCTACTAGCGCAATCTCGGATAACTCTTGAAGAACTCGCTCAAGAAGCGGTCGCGCAGCGTTTTGTGCAAGAGCTGATCAAATTTCAACGAGCCCATAAAAGCCAGATCAAACATTTATTTGCTGTAGCGGTTACGCTGCCGGGCTTGATTGATCCAGATGAGGGCGTAATTGAGCAAATGCCGCATTTCGATATTCGCCAGTTTGAGTTCAGGGCCTTTCTGGAGCAGGCTTTGCAGTTGCCAGTTTACATTAGCAACGATATTCGCGCCTGGGCGCTGGCGGAGCATTACTTTGGCGCCAGTCAAAACTGTAAAGATTCGGTACTGATATTTGTGCATCATGGTACCGGGGCTGGCATTATCGTGAATGGCGAGCTGCTGTTGGGGGAAAACAAGAATATGGGCGAGATAGGCCATATTCAAATTGACCCCTTTGGCAAACAGTGTCATTGCGGAAATTATGGCTGTGTAGAAACTATCGCCAGCAACCAGGCGGTAGAAAAAAAAGTTAAAACACTGTTAGATAAGGGCTACCCCAGCAAGCTCAGTCATAAAACAGCAAATATACAAACGATTTGTGAAGCGGCTAATCAAGGAGATTTTCTGGCGGAAGAAGTGATAAAAGAACTGGCGGCTAGCCTGGGCCAGGTCATTGCAATGACGGTAAACTTGTTTAACCCGGAAAAGATCCTGATTGGCGGTGAGTTAGTTGCGTCCAAAGGGATAATCTTCCCACTGCTAAAAGCCTCGCTGGATCGCCAGTGCCTGTCATCCTATACGGATAATTTGTCCCTCGAAGCGGCAACCTTTTATGATACGCCCACTTTGCCAGGTGTCGCAATCATTAAGCAGGCCTTGTATTCTGGTACGTTACTGGACACGATAGTTAAAGGCCATTAAACGGGAAGCTCATAGAAAAAACAGATCCTGCTGCTTGGGTCGAAAAATTCATAGACCTTCTCCGGTAGTTTGTCCGCGGTGACTGTACCCGTAATATCCAGATCTTCCTGCGCTAAATCGATAACCGGCACCCGCTCAGGCCTTTGCCCTTTTTGGTAAGCGATTACCTTAGGGTTCATCAAGTTATCTGGGTTGGTCGCCAACACTAGTCCATAATTTTCGTCACTTAAGGTGACCAGCGAGCCGGGCGGGTAAATACCCATAACCTGAACCAGGGCTTCCAGGTAGGTTTTGTTATATCTGGCCGGGGCATTTTTAAACAGGGTTACAATGGCTGTTCTTGGAGTAGCTGGTTTCTGAAAAGGCAGCGGATAACACAAGTTATCAAAGGTATCGACGACGGATAGTAATTGGGTGAGTTTATCTATTTGGTCACCTTTGAGTTTTTTAGGGTAACCTGAGCCATCCAAGCGTTCATGATGATTTTCAATCAGTGGCATTATGCTTTTCGGAAATGACCCCGCTTTCTTAATCACATCCACACCATAGGTCGTATGCATGTCCAGGTAGTTTTGCTCCACCTTGGACAAGGGGGTATTTTTGCGACGAATTTGGGTGGGAACTCTGAGTTCTCCCATATCATGTACCATGGCTCCCAGGGTAAACGTGTGGCATTCCTCTTCGCTAAATCCGAGCTCTTTTGCCACCAGTAACCCCAGCACAGCTACATTCATACCGTGATAAAAGATAGTCTCGCCGGCACTGTTGGAACTTATCATGTGTACCGGCAGTTTTTCTTCCGTTGAAAACACCTGCTTGGTGGTTTTACTTACTTGCTGGGCGATTTCGAAATAGGCTTCATCCGGGCTTAAATTAAATTTGCCTAAGGCCCCTTTAAATTCATCCAGGTTCTTGGCGAATTCTTTTTCCGCCTGTTTTTGCCCGCGCTTGGCTTGTTTGGACGCCAGCTCTTTGGGGTCTTCATAGACTTCAGCAGGCTTAACCGGGGCCGCCTTTACCTCGGGCTCTGGCTCTGGCTGAGATATGGGAGCGGTTTTGGGCAGATCGGATTTGTCTTCATCGACCTGGACCGTGGCGAGTCCCAGGGATCTTAAAATGGTTAGCTGCTCATCGCTTTTTATTTTGAAACTACTGAACATAAACGGGTGATCTTTCCACCCCAGCGGGAGATTAATAAAATGGCCTTTTTTTAACTGGTTTGGGGGTAAATTGATGAGTGCCATAAAAAGTATCAAGTCCTTGGCTCATATAGAAATTGTAGAAAATTATAAGTGAAAAAGAAAAAGCCCGCTAACTGCGGGCTATATTAATTTCTACAATTGTTTACTGCGTCAGGCTTTTACAGCTTCCTTTTTCACGGTTTGCTTTATAGCTGCGGGTTTTACCTGCCCTTCTTCACGCTCGTATACTTCTTTGTAATCCACGCCGTAGTAAGAGTCCAGTAATACCTGCTTCAATTCGCTGATCAATGGGTATCTTGGGTTTGCGCCCGTACATTGGTCGTCAAATGCATCCACAGCTATTTGGTCTACCTTGGCCAGAAAATCAGCTTCAGGAACTCCGGCTTCACGGATAGACTTAGGAATATCCAGCTGAACTTTTAGCTCTTCCAACCAGTTTAGTAGTGCATCTACCTTATCCTGAGTTTTACCTTCCCTGAAGCCTAAGTGGTCTGCAATCTCAGCATAACGAGCACGTGCCTTAGGACGGTCATATTGTGAGAAAGCGGCCTGTTTGGTTGGAATATCCGTTGCGTTATAACGAATTACGTTGGTCAGTAGCAGTGCATTCGACAAACCGTGAGGGATATGGAATTCTGCTCCTAGTTTGTGCGCCATTGAGTGACACACTCCCAGAAAGGCATTGGCAAAGGCGATGCCGGCGATGGTTGCCGCATTATGCACTTTTTCGCGAGCAACCGGGTCTTTGGCGCCTTTCTCATAGGAGCTTGGCAGGTATTCCTTCAGGATTTGTAGCGCTTGCAGCGCCTGGCCGTCAGAGTATTCGTTGGCAAGCACTGACACATAGGCTTCCATGGCGTGAGTCACTGCATCGTAACCACCGAAGGCACACAAAGATTTAGGCATGTTCATTACCAGGTTGGCATCAACCACCGCCATATTCGGGGTTAACTCGTAATCAGCGATTGGGTATTTTGCCCCGGTCTCGTCATCGGTTACTACGGCAAACGGAGTGACTTCTGAACCTGTACCAGACGTGGTTGTGATGGCAACCAGTTCGGCTTTAGTACCCATTTTAGGGAACTTATAGATACGCTTACGGATATCCATAAAGCGCATTGCCAGGTCTTCGAAGTGCACGTCCGGATGCTCGTACATTACCCACATGATCTTGGCGGCATCCATTGGAGAGCCACCGCCCAGAGCCAGGATTACGTCGGGCTGGAACTGGTTCAGCAAGTCGGCGCCTTTTTTCACTATGCTCAGAGTTGGATCCGCTTCTACTTCATAAAAAACTTCAGTTTCCATGCCTTTTTCTTTTAGGATCTTAATCAGGTCGTCGCAATAACCGTTGTTAAATAAGAAGCGGTCTGTGACGATACAGGCACGCTTTTTACCCACCAGGTCATCCATTGCAATAGGCAGTGAGCCGCGACGGAAATAGATAGATTTGGGAAGTTTGTGCCACAACATATTTTCTGCCCTTTTAGCTACCGTCTTCTTGTTAATAAGGTGTTTAGGCCCTACGTTTTCAGAGATGGAGTTACCCCCCCATGAACCACAACCCAGTGTCAGTGAAGGCGCCAGGGCAAAGTTATACAGGTCGCCGATCCCACCGTGAGAGGTTGGCGTGTTAATCAGAATACGAGCTGTTTTCATCTTGTCGCCGAAGTACTTCACACGATCTTCGTTAAGATCCTGGTCTGTATAAAGGGCTGATGTGTGACCGATACCCCCTAGATTTACCATCACAACCGCTTGCTCAACGGCATGGTTGAAGTCTTTGGCGCGGAACATACCTAAAGTCGGAGACAGTTTTTCATGGGCAAATTCGTCTTCCTCGCGTACTTCCAGGCCTTCACCGATAAGGATCTTGGTGTATGCAGGTACTTTAACATCGGCCATCTCGGCAATCTTAACGGCGGGCTGACCGACGATCTTCGGGTTCATGGCGCCATTGATCAGGATGATTTTACGGACCTTATCCGCTTCTTCTTTACTTAGTACGTAACCGCCGTGTGTAGTGAAACGTTCTTTTACTGCCTCATAAATGCTATCAACTACTATGATGGCTTGCTCAGAAGCACATACAACACCATTGTCGAAAGTTTTCGACAATAAAATGGAAGATACGGCACGTTTAATGTCGGCTGTTTCGTCAATCACAACGGGTGTGTTGCCAGCGCCAACACCGATAGCAGGCTTACCGGAAGAGTAAGCCGCTTTTACCATGCCCGGTCCTCCAGTGGCCAAGATAAGGTTAATATCTTCATGCTTCATTAGGCCGTTCGACAGCTCAACGGAAGGTTGATCAATCCAGCCGATTATGTCTTTTGGTGCGCCTGCTGAGACTGCGGCATCCAATACAATTTTTGCTGCTGTATTGGTGGCGTTTTTTGCTCTTGGGTGTGGCGAGAAAATAATACCATTGCGTGTCTTAAGCGAGATCAACGCTTTAAAAATTGCAGTGGACGTTGGGTTAGTGGTTGGGACTATTCCGCAGATAATACCGGTTGGCTCGGCGATAGTAATGGTGCCCATTTCCGCATCTTCATCGATAATGCCGCAGGTCTTGTCATCTTTATATTTATTGTAAATATATTCAGAGGCAAAGTGGTTTTTAGTTACTTTATCTTCGATGATACCCATTCCAGATTCTTCGACGGCCATTTGGGCCAGAGGAATACGGGAAGTAGAAGCCGCAAGGGCTGCGGCGCGGAAAATCTTGTCGACTTGCTCTTGTGAATAGTTGGAAAACGCTTGTTGAGCCACTTTTACGCGAGCCACAAGTGCATCTAGTTCAGCGATTGTACCTACTGACATAATTTACTCCTGATAATTTAAAAACTTTTTACTAAAAGAATCGATTAACGCCTTGATGGCTTGGCGATTAAACCTTTAGTGAACCGCTTTCATAAATGATTATAAAAGCCTGCCACGGCGAAAAGTTGATCTGGATCAGTTGTTATTTAATTACGAAATAAAGATTATCACTTAATGGGTATTTTTGGTTTAACTGTCTGATAATAAAGTTAAAATTATTATTTCATGTAGGGTACTTGCTATTCATTCATTTAGCTCATGTTCTACTTTAATTACAAAAAATCGTGATTTAGATCTCAGTATGGTTTTACCTGCTTTGTAACCACCAGATTATGTTCTAATTTAACCTAAGTAAATTATAATTAACTCAGTAATTGGTATTGTTTTGATGGAAGTTTTTATCTATCAATTGGATAGATTCTAGTTATTTTACCTAAAGGGTAAGCCATGTCTGAATATAAGTGGCGTTGACTTCTTTATATTCAGCAAAGATGATAATCTTGCGAAAAATTTTGATTATAAAAAATAGACATGGCCACACACGCGGAACGGAATCGTATAACACGCACAAAGCTGCTCGAATCAGCAATGACTTGCATAGCAGAGCGGGGTTATGCAGGTGCAACAGCTACTGTTATATGCAGTCATGCAGGCGTCACACGTGGGGCACTTAACCATCAGTATGACAAGGGTAAATTTGGCTTAATAAAAGAACTGGTAGAAGTTACCTTTTCCGAACAGGTCAAACGTTTTTATGCCAATAGGGAGCAAAACCCGGCGCTGATCCTACTGGATATGCTGGATGCCCTAAAAGCGGATCCTGAAAGTGAAGTACAGCTGGTACTGATGGAAATCTGGCTGGCGATGCGTAGCGATGAAAAGTTGGCAACCCTAGTCGGGCCAGTGTTTAAGAAAAGTCACGACAAATTTTGGCAGTGTATTGACGAACCAATGCATCCGGAGCCCGAAAAAGCGCTGGCGATTAGCCGTATGAGCCGAGTATTTCTTAACGGCCTGAGCTTCAATCGACTCGATCCGTCGATTAAAGCACACCAGACTCGGGAAAATATTGAGACATTTTCCCGAATGGTACGTCACGAACTTAATCAAGAATCAGTACAAGAGACTGAGACAGCTGCAATATAGTAGTCTGCCTTGCTAATTTGTAGGATTACGTCTTTAGCCATGGTTTGTCTGTGTTATTAGTATGATTTACTACTGGTTCGCTTTTTTATCCCCACTTAGTTATATATTCCCAGCTCTCTCACGCAAGGCATACCTTACTCTTCATCACAGTGTTAGCTCTGGCAATCAAGGGCTCCTCATCCCCGGATATGTCTCTGCGTAAAATAGTTAAAGGGGGGGTTCTGATACCAAAGATGTGGATTAGGTGATGTAAACCTAGTTGGTTATCACTCTACAAATTAGGTTTATAACCAAGGAAAAATTGATACTTCGACCCGTGATGACGGGGACTATTTTTCTATTTTCAGAATGCAGACTCACGCTTCAAATCCGGCTGGCGAAACCGCTGTGTGGCTTGTTCGAGTGGTAGGCAGTAAACGTATTAGCTTGATCCCACTTTGTTTTTAGCAAGCTGTCTGATCGGTGAAAATATACCTAGCTTAAAGCTGACATGGCTAATCTGTTTAGCGCTATGTTTGTTTGAATTGCCAAATTGGGCCAGGACTTATGCTGCGTCGCATATTTAAAAACGCCACGGGTATTGATGATCCTTAACATGATGCAAACCAGTCATCTGCTAAGGCGAACCATTAAATTATTTTTGTGCTGGTTGTAGAGAAAGGGGAAAGCGAGCTTTCCCCTTTTGGATTAAGCGACGCTTTCTAAACTGGGCTTTGAATTTTGAACAGCTTTGCTAGCGAGCTCTTCTGGTTCAAAGTCGTCGACGTTAATCGTTTCTAGTCGCCCGGCTTCGGCTTTGCGAAGTATTTGCGCTTGCTCTTCACTAATAGCTCCAGCTTCTAATCCAATATCGGCCACTTTATCCAGTTGCATAAAGGGCAGCTTTTTCCCCGTTTCCTGGCAAATATGCTTGTACACGGGTTCGGCTGCCAGAATATCCACTAACGCCTGCTCAATTTTGCCAACCGGGTTGTGTTCGCTTGCTTCCAGGAATTGACCTCGACCTATGCGAGAACGCGTAGCGCCAGGTGTTTGAATTATTCGAGCAACTTCGCCATCGAGTTTGTCACTTGGTTTGGCCCGTGATAAACCGGTCGGGAAGAGTACGATACGCAGTGCGGTTGCCACCAAACGGTTCGGGAAGTTAGCTAGGAGTTCATTGATGGCGATTTCAGTTTGGTGCAAGGAGTCTTGCAGGCCCCAGTGAACCAGAGCCAGATCTTGTTTCTGGCGACCTTCATCGGCAAAACGTTTTAACGTGGCTGAGCTTAAATATAGCTGGCTAAGAATATCACCAAGGCGAGCGGATAAACGCTCGCGGCGTTTGAGCGAACCGCCCAATACAGACATGGAAATATCTGATAGTAGCGCCATATTGGCGCTATATCGGTTTAGCTGTTGATAGTAACGGGCAGTTTCGTCCTTATAAGGTGTGCTTGAGCCGCGACCATCGCTTAATCCCAGCCAGAAGCTGCGAGCCAGATTACTGAAAACAAAGCCAATATGGCCAAATAGTGCGGTATCAAATCCTTTTAGCGCCTGCTGTGGATTTTCCGAATAAGCGGCGTCCATCTCTTTTAATACATAGGGATGGCAACGGATAGCGCCTTGACCATAAATAATCATCGAGCGGGTTAGTATGTTCGCGCCTTCTACTGTGACGGCAATAGGTGCGCCTTGATAAGCACGGGCCAGGAAGTTTGCAGGGCCCATACAGATACCTTTGCCACCCACTATGTCCATTGCATCAATAACACCGCGCTGACCGCGATGGGTACAATGATATTTAACGATAGCTGAGATAACCGATGGTTTTTCACCCAGGCCAATCCCCGCAACAGTAAGCGCACTGGCTGCGTCCATTACGTAAGCATTACCGGCAATGCGTGCCAGTGGCTCTTCAATACCCTCCATTTTACCTATGGGTAATTTGAACTGACGACGGATCCGTGCGTAAGCGCCTGTGGCCATAGCGACGGTTTTCAGTCCGCCTGTTGAGTTAGAAGGTAAGGTGATACCACGACCAACGGAAAGACATTCAACCAACATACGCCATCCCTGACCTGCCATTTCAACGCCACCGATAATGAAATCCAAGGGTACAAAAATTTCGTTACCACGGGTTGGTCCATTCTGGAAGGGCACGTTTAATGGGGAGTGGCGACGGCCGATATCGATACCTTCGATATCTGTCGGGATCAGTGCGCAGGTGATACCTAATTCTTCTTTATCACCTAATAGACCCTGTGGATCTCGTAATTTAAAGGCAAGGCCCAGCACAGTCGCAACCGGTGCCAGGGTAATATATCGTTTATTCCAGGTGATTCTCATACCCAGTACTTCTTCACCTTGCCACTGACCTCTGGTCACAATACCAAAATCAGGAATAGATCCGGCATCTGAACCTGCTTCCGGGCTGGTGAGTGCAAAACATGGAATTTCTTTACCTGCTGCAAGGCGTGGCAAGTAGTGATCTTTTTGTTGTTTGGTTCCATAGTGCTGCAGCAATTCACCTGGGCCTAATGAGTTAGGCACCCCTACAGTGGATGACAGCACGCCCGATACGCCGGTCAGCTTCTGTAGCACCAGAGACTGGGCGTGTGCAGAAAATTCCAGGCCACCAAACCCTTTCTTGATGATCATCGCGAAGAATTTATTGTCTTTCAGGTACTGCCAGATCTCAGGTGGTAAATCAGCCAGTTCATGGGTGATCTGATAGTCGCAGGTCATGCGGCAAACTTCATTCACCGGACCGTCAAGAAATGCCTGCTCTTCATCCGTTAACTGTGAAACCGGAATATCATGCAGTTTTTTCCAGTCGGGGTTACCGCGGAATAAATCAGCTTCCCACCATACTGTGCCAGCATCGATAGCTTCTTTCTCGGTCTGAGACATAGCTGGCATAATTTTTTTGAACATATTCAACACCGGGCGGCTGATGAGAGGCTGCCGAATTGCAGTGATGTTAACCGGCACGGCGAGAATAAGGAAAGCAAGCCAGCCAAACAGACCCGCAATACCTAATATTGAGCCCACCATAAGAATTGCTGCCGTGATGATGGTAAACATTTTTAACCCAGCTCGGTGATAGGCCAGGGCACCAAGCACCAGTACCAGGGCGAGCGAAAATAGCAGTGTTGCCATTATGATTCTCCGTATCGTACAACGAATTATTTAGTCTTGGTTGATCAGTGGTCCAACCACTCAAACCTAGTGTTATCATTGTTTTAATAAAATGTAAATTATCAATTTAACAAAAGGTGACCTGGTTAGAGTAAAAACTCTAAGCGGTTGGAGTTTTCTGTTTCAACCTGAGTCAAAATGACACTGATAGCAGCTGTTTTTCAACGTTTCACATTGTCACCCTGGGAAACCGTGAACTTGGTTTCCTTATGGGGTTTTATAATCCTTTGCGAGAACTAACTGTTTATGACTGTTCCTCCCCGGGCATCAGCCATTTCAGTGCATCTTTATTTTGTTCGAGTAACACCAGGGCCTGATCCAATCCGGTAATACTCAGGATCTGCAGTGTGCCGGGACTAACATGACTAAAACACAAAGGAATGCGTGCCGCGTTAGCAGTTTGCTGACACTGAGCCAACAAACTAATAACGTGAAGGTTGATATCTTTCACCTGTTGCAAACTGACAATAATGCCATTTGGGTGGGTCTTAATGAGACTCAGAAGCTCCAGGTAATCCTTGTTAAACAGCCTTGACTCGCTGCTTTGGGGAAAGTGATATACCGCAATATTATTAAAATACGTGTGAATAAGCATACTGGTTACTCCCTGACCACATAAAAAGTCAACATGCGCTGACTCGAGTATTTAGGCTAGGCAGTTTTCATGCCAATGGTGGCTAGCTGAATTAAAACAGTAAGTTAAATTGTCAATGAACTCTGTTGTTGCAATTTCAGCGATAAATTTTATCTAAAAATGGAGCTTTGCTTTGCATAATGAAAAATAAATTTAGCTGCCTTTTTTTGCAATCTGCAACGTAATGTAAGAAATGTTCTTTATTTTGTCTAAGCTATCAATAGATAAAGTTATGACTAATTGAGAAATTTAAGTTTTGGTTAGGATATTGCAGCGTACTTTTGGTAACGAGGACTGGTTTTATATACGCCGGTAATGCATTTTGCATTGAGGGGGTCATTTGAAAAGTAACCACTATAAAATATTAATGATTGAAGATACCGAGTCGTTGGGGGTGTTATATCAGACCTATTTAGAGCGCAGCGGAAATCAGGTGAGCTGGGCTGTGTTGGGACAGGATGGGTTAGATGCAATTGCAGAGTCTACGCCTGATCTGGTATTGCTGGATCTTCAGCTACCCGATATGCAGGGCATGGATATATTAAGGCAAATTCACAATCAGAATATTGATACTAAAGTCGTGGTGATGACTGCACACGGCTCCGTGGATAATGCTGTTGAAGCCCTGAGGCTGGGGGCAACAGACTTTTTAGTAAAACCCATTGATGCAGAGCGGCTTAACGTCACGGTCGCTAATGTCCTGGATTTGCACCGGTTGGGTAAGCTGGTAGATGATTACAAACAGTTAGAGCGGGATGTATTCGAAGGTTTTATCGGTCGTTCACTAGTAATGCAGAGTGTATATCGAATTATTGAAAGTGCGGCGCCGAGTAAGGCGACTGTGTTTATTACCGGAGAGAGTGGTACGGGTAAAGAGCTGTGCGCACAAGCTGTTCACCACTGTAGTCCCAGGGCAAAAAAGCCATTTATTGCGTTAAATTGTGCAGCAATTCCCAAAGAGTTAATCGAGAGTGAAATTTTCGGTCACGTAAAAGGCGCCTTTACCGGAGCTTCTTCAGAGCGTAAAGGGGCAGCAAGTCGTGCGGATGGTGGAACCCTGTTTCTGGACGAAATATGCGAAATGGACCTCGACCTACAAAGCAAACTGTTGCGATTTATTCAAACCGGTAGTTTTGAAAAAGTGGGCAGCAGCAAACTTGAGCATACTGATATACGATTTGTCTGTGCAACTAACAGGGAACCGTTGGCAGAAGTCAAACAGGGGCGCTTTCGGGAAGATCTCTATT
Organism: Psychromonadaceae bacterium; assembly: GCA_965249895.1. GTDB lineage: Bacteria > Pseudomonadota > Gammaproteobacteria > Enterobacterales > CBDFNC01 > CBDFNC01. Next base: position 1,479,823 of record CBDFNC010000004.1, on the reverse strand, counting down.
ATCGGCTGCATGTGATCCCTTTACCTTTGCCTTCGCTGAAAGAAAGGGGAAGCGATATTCTGCTGATTGCGAATCACTTTCTACAGCAAATCTCATACGAAGAAAATAAATCCTTTAAACGGTTTAGCTCTGGCGCTAAGAAGCGCTTACTGAACTTTGAGTGGCCAGGTAATGTGCGGCAGCTGGAAAATGTGGTCCGTAACATAGTAGTGTTGAACGATGCGGAAGAAGTAGATGTATCGCTACTCCCACCTCCGTTGGACTCACTTATTCAGGAAACGCCCACTGTAACTATTCAACCTGCAGGCTACCAAGAGGAAACTCCTGATACTGAAGTGTCGAGCATTAAACCAATTAAGCCGTTATGGCTAATTGAAAAAGAAGCCATTGAAAAGGCCATTGGCATGTGTGAGGGAAATATTCCCAGGGCTGCCGCATTATTGGAAGTGAGCCCTTCGACAATTTATCGGAAAAAACAGGCTTGGGATGCATGAATAATACAGTTGAGCTAGACGATAATGCGCTGGAAAGGTTGGCGCGAGATGCAGGCAAGGAGATGTTACCCATGCTAGTAGCAGTATTTTGTAAGGAGGCGAGGGGAAAAGCGCAGATTTTATCTGAAATGACCTGCCACCAATATAGCGAAATAGAAGCGTTGGCGCACAGTATGAAAAGCAGTTCGGCGACTTATGGCGCTCTTGGGATGAACCTGGCCTGCGTCGCAGTTGAAAATGCTTGCAGGCAAGGGGATTTAGCTGCGCTGACGTTACTTAAACCTGAGTTGGTTCAGTTGACCCGGGCCACTATTGCCTCTCTGGAGATAAAATATCCGGCGGATGACTAATCCACAGTTCAAACGTAAGCGATCATTCTGGGGATAGATCTCCCCAACTAGGCCAAATCAGAGGTTAAAAAATTGTCTACGAATTTGGTTTTCCAAGCGAGAGGGGTTAACTCCTCAACCTGTGAGGCCGGGTGTAGGCCCACACGCTGCAGTACATCCACCAAATAGTGATATGGGTTGATGCCGTGTAATCGGCAAGTCACCATCAGGCTTTGTAGTATGCCAAGTTGCTCTGCACCCAGTTCACTCCAGCAGAATAAATAGTTTTTTCTACCCATAGGGATCACCCTGAACGAGCGTTCCAGGTGGTTGGTATCCAGCGGCACATTGGGGTTGCCGAGGAATACGCTCAGTTCTATTTCACGCTCATGCACGTAAGCCAGTGCCTTGCTCAATGGATTAGAAGGCAATAGTTCAGGTCGTTGTCTTTGTTCATAGACCCACTTGAAAAAGGCATGAACCACAGGCTCACTGTACTTTTGCCGATAAGCCAGTGCTTTGTCGCCATCCGTGATGGTTTTCTTAATCTTTTTCTCGATTTGATATAATGCAGCTATCTGATTAAGGGCTGACTGTGCTGCTGCCGGCTCCATGCTCAGCGCTTTTTCGAAGGTGCGTCTGGCGTGAGCCCAACAAGTCGCGTGGGTGATTTTGATTGCCTGCTGGTTTAGTTGTGCGACAGTTCGGCTATAAGCAACATAACCATCGCTTAGCAGTACACCGCTAAAGTCAGCCAATTGCTTTGTAGCATGCAACATGCCCCGGCTTTCAGACCAGGTAAACGCCACTTCATCCAGCTCGCCATAAATGGGCCAGAAGTAAGTTTGTTTCATCTGACCCGGGCTGCGTCCAGCTTTACTTTTCCGGCCCGCTTTCATTGGCACTTCATCCATGGCCAGCACTTTGCTCTGTAAGATATGTTTAAGCTGCGCCTGATAAACCGGCCGGAGCAACTCAATGCCTTTTTGTATCCAGTTAATCAGCGAGGCCCGACTCACGCGGATACCACTGTCCAACATCCGCTGATGCTGGCGATACAGGGGCAGATGATACACGGCCTTATCCACCATCAAACCCGCCAATAAGGAGACATCGGCGTAGCAACCTTCCAGCACATTGGTCGGTGCTGCTGGTGTGCTGACCGTTTGTTGCCCCTTATGGCGAACGACCGGACGGTGATAAATCAACACCGTATAGCTGCCTGGCTGCTGGGCAAGGCGAGTGGTTTCTTTATAGTCGATAATTTCATACTGCTCGGCATCATCCCCCTGCAATTCAGGCACAGTTACCTCGATGACCTGGGTGGGGACATTGTCATCAAAGCGTAATCCGGCATTATTCACTTCATCACCAGTAAACCCTTTGTTGGTGCGACGTGTATGACCAGAAACAGCCGTCCCTTCCGCAGGCGTTGGTGAAGGTGGTGTTTGTGCATCAAACAGGCTGGACTGTTGGGGATTGTCGATGAGTTGCTTTTCAGATTTACGGCCAAACAGCTGACGTTTAAACCAATCAAGTTGTTGTTTAAGCTCTGTCACTTGTTCAGAAAGCAGGGTATTTTGAGCTTTAATCTGCTCAACTTCGGCCTGCTGTAATGGACTGATTTTATCGCCTTTTCCGACGACCTGGTGAAACCGCCCTTGCTCGAATCGTTTGCTCCATAAGCAATAACCACCGCGGCTATAATAGAGAATTTTAATCTGGGTTCGGCGCCGATTGATAAAGACAAACAGTTCACCGGTGTTTGCCCGGCTGCTTAACCTCGATTGGACCAATACTGCTAAGCCATTAAATTGCTTTCGCATATCAGCAGGCTGCGTATACAACCAAATCTTGAGGTTGGGGTCTTGCAGTAACATTAGTGGCGCATTTTCAGGGTAATGCCACCGGGTAAAGATAACTCGATATCCCAATGTGTCGGGTTTGTGGTCTCATCATTGTCCGATGGTGACAACGCCACCCAGTCGACTTGTTGCTCTGATGATGAAGGTGCCAGCCGTTTACGCCAGAGTTAAAAATTGGAAGCAGTTAGTTCATGCTGCTGACAAAATTCGCCAATGGACATGTCGCTTTGTTGCCATAACTGGATAAGTTGCTGCCATAGCTCAGCACTGCGGTAGGCTCGGGCCATGTTGTTTTCCTGTTTTAATATGAGAACAACACTACGGGTTAAAATGACTGGGAAATAGACGCCTTAAATTGATCGGTTACTAGATGACAACTCGTTGATATGTTTCATAATTTGGTCTCCACAGTCATTTTTGGCGAAAAAACTATAGCAAATTAAGCATTTGTATCAGCGGATTACCTTCTATATGGCCAAATACTAAACAACGAACTGTCGTGTACAGTGACAAATAACGACTGTTTATTGTATGAAGGTAAAACTTTTTACCATTTCGGGGGATGAGCAAAAATAGCCGGGTTGGAAGTCACTTGAAGGAGCGAAAGCAAGCCTCCATGGTCTGGAAATATGGACAATGATTAAACGAGGGCAGATAGACGCTGAGGGAGACACAGCCTTCAAACAGTTTTACTCACTCGCAGGGTAATTGTGTCTGGAGTATAGCTCTGTCACATTTATTTTTTATTTGCGACAGAACCAAAATATCATAAGTAATAACAATTCTCATTATAAATGAGAACGCTTTACATTTGTATATTCAATCGATAGAGTGCGATTTGAAATCGTCAAGTCATTGAAAGATAAACTAAGTATTTGTCCAACTTTATTTGTTAGGCGTTTTCTACGTTCTATCAAATGGCGATTTCTAGTCGGAAATTTAGCTCATGTACTGAAGCAGTGGTCAATGAGGAACATAGGAAATTCAGCTTTATACTCAATTTTTTGAGTCCATCGCCTTTTCAACTCAATTTGAATAGCTTCCAAAAGAAACTCATTTATGCCGGTACATGAGCGCACCTACTGTTAATGCTTAATTAAGGAGAATTTTAAATGACAGCATTACGCGCTGTGCCAATGAATGAGCTAGGAAACGGTACATTCAAGTTGCGCACGTTATCCGCGGTAATCATGGGAATCTGTTTTAGTGGTCAAGCTTTTGCAGAAACAAACAATAATAACGATGCAACTGCTGAAGACGGAACAATTCATGTAGTCACGGTATTTGGTGAGAAAACAGAACGTTCAATCTATGATACAGGCTCAAGTGTAGCGGTATATGACGAAGACCGCATCAACACGACACCTGGTGCGTCTGAGTTAGACGATCTCCTTCAGCAAATACCAAACATCGTAGACTCTGGTCAGGGCAACAACCTACCCGCGATTCGTGGTGTTGATGGCTCTGGTCCATCTATCGGCGGGCTTGCTGCCTTCGGCGGCTCTATGCCGAGGTTGAACCTTTCAATAGATGGGCGTTCACTAGGATACACAGAAGTAGCATTTGGTCCACGTTCGTTATGGGATATGCAGCAAGTGGAGGTTTACCTCGGGCCGCAAAGCTATGTTCAAGGCAGAAATGCGTCCGCAGGTGCCATAGTTTTGAAATCAAATGATCCTACCTATCATTTTGAAAGCAAGGTTAAATCTGCACTTGCTCAAGATGGCTATATTCAGACAGCGGCAGTCATATCAGCCCCCATTTTAGAAGACGAACTTGCATTCAGGTTGAGCATTGATCAGCAAAAACGCGAAAGTTATGAAGATTTTACGTCTTACGAACCGGTTGGTGAACCTGGACGAATAGAGATGACAACGGCTCGAGGAAAGTTCCTCTATGAGCCATCGGGGCTTCCTGGTTTTAAGACCACGCTAACTGTCGTTCATATGGATAATCGCTCACCGCAATCTGAATCGGAGCAGGGAGACTATAAAAAACCAATATATGAGACCAAATCTACCAGTGGTATTTGGGACGTTTCTTATGAATTGTCTGATACTTTAGTTTTCGAGAACAATTTTATCTACACAAACCTTTCGTATGACCGATTCTCTGACCCTGCAGGACGTGGTGGGAAGATGGATATCACATCTGAAGGTAAAGAAGTTCAAATTGAACCGATTGTTCGATTTAATTCGGCAGATGGAGATGTTTCTAGCCTAGTGGGGTTGCGCTACTTTAAGTCTGAGGAGGATGACGTCTATGAACAGACTGGTTTATCTACTCCAATGACAGGTGAAAACAGTACGGTATCTGCTTTTGCTGAAGTGACATATGCAGTTATGCCGAAAATAGAAGTTGTCGCAGCTGGCCGTATTGAACGGGAAAACAAAAAACGTTTTATCGAAAGTCCTCGATATGGTTTAGATTACGATGAATCGTCGAGTATCTTTCTACCTAAGCTAGAGGTCGCTTACAAACCTGAACAAGACCAAACGGTGGGTATCCGAGCTGCAAAAGGGTTTAACTCGGGAGGAGCAGGTTTAGGTTTTAACGGAATTAACTTTGCTGGTTTTACTCCTTATGAATACGAAAACGAATACGTTTGGAATTATGAGCTATTCACCCGTCACAGATTGTTAGACAATACTCTTGAATTAACATCGAATGTTTTTTATAACGATTTTGATAATTACCAGGTCTTGCAGACAGCAGTAAATGGTGATGTGAAAGTCACTAACGTTGATGGTGCAAATACCTATGGTGCTGAACTTGGAAGCCGTTGGTTGGCTACATCCAATTTAGACGTATTTGCTTCTCTGGGCTTGTTGAAAACAGACTTAAAAGATCCTTCTGATAAAAATAAAGAGCTCCCTCGAGCGCCTTCTTTAACTGCAAATCTAGGAGCATTGTACACATTTGCTGAGGGTTTCGAATTGAGTGGTAATGCCAGTTACACTGGAGACTACTATAGCGACGTTGAAAATACTCAAAATGAAAAAATTGACGCTTATTGGGTTGCCAATGCTCAAGTAGCCTATGTATTTGATAACGGTCGCGTAACGTTATTCGCATCAAACCTGTTTGACTCTAATGATGAAACGTATAATTTCGGTGGGGAGGTAACAAAACAAGCACCTCGCCAAATCGGTGGTTCTGTAGAGCTATATTTCTAACTGTTAGACTTGAACGAAAAACGCCTTGCTCAAAGTAAGGCGTTTTATTTGAAAACAAGCAGCTAAGACGAGTAACTAAAGCTGCTGGGTAAAACAATTCCGGTGTCTAATAGGCACTACAGGAGATAAATGAATGAGTGATTATCCGGAGCGGTTATATCCAATTTTGTTAAATTTCGTACGTAAGGAATATATTTCTAAACACTTACTGCGAGTGACAGTAACGGGTGAAGATTTAACGGGATTTCCTGAAAATCAAAGTGGTACGCATATAAAAGTATTCTTCCCAAATAGGGAAAGTGGTGTTTTACAGCTGCCATATAGAGAAGGTGAGACGATTTTTTGGCCTGAACATAAACCCGTACCACGAGCGTACACCGTCAGAAAATACCGTGCTGATGAGAACGAGCTCGATATTGACTTTGTCACGCACGGCGAAGACTCTCCCGGTGGGGGATGGGCGATCAAAGCTAAAGAAGGCTCTCAGATTGGGCTTGTTGGTCCTGCTGGACCTGACCCATTAATTGAACCTGCGGATTGGCACATTATTGCGGGTGATCTTACTGCAGTGCCAGCCATTAGTGCTCTTTTGGAAGGGTTTCCATCTGACACTAAGGGGTACGTATTTATAGAGATTGACGATATTGAAGATAAGCACGCTATCAAGCATCCGGAAGGTATGGTTTTGAAGTGGCTGTTGAGGTCTTCGAAAAGTGATCAATATCTATTACGAAATGCCATTACTGGTTTAACACCTCCTAGCGAAGCTAAGGCTTTGTCGGCTTTTATTGCTGGCGAGAATGAAAGTGTTATCGCGTGTCGAAAAACGCTTAAAGATGAATATAAGCTTTCTAGGAAAAATATGTATGCTATTCCTTATTGGAAACGAGGTAAGGATGAAGAGGCTTACCATGAAGAGCGACACGAGATCATGGATGAAGAATACTGATCGCTATTAAAAGAGCTAGCATATGGCGAATTACTTAATTCAGAGCCCTTGTTTCAGGAAATAGTTCTCTGAACTAAGCGCATTTACCCCCCTAAAAAACTAATTTAAGTGATGAGAGAAATGAAAGTCAATATTATTTTAAATGTCATTGTTGTTATTTTAATTTCAGTTTCGGCGTCTGTTTTTGCTCAATCTTCATCGGCGACCAATGACTCTTACCCAAGAACGTTTGTAAATGCTGACGGCTCGAAAACGGTGATTTCATCTAAACCCACTCGAATTCTTTCCACTTCAATAGTGATTAGCGGCACCCTTCTTTCTATTGATGCTCCCTTGATTGCCAGTGCATTAACCTATGAGGGAAAGTTTTTTAGTCAATGGGCAGATTTGGCTGAGCAACGAAAGGTTGAAAAAACATGGCCAGCAGGCAGCGTTGACCTTGAGTTAGCCTACCTTTATGAACCTGATTTGATTGTTGTGGCATGGAGAGGCGGGGATTCTGCTCGAGAACAAGTTGCTGAATTTCAAAAAATCGCGCCAACCATCATTTTGGACTACAGCAGGCAATCTTGGCAGGAGTTAGCCGTCAAGCTAGGTCACGCAACGGGCTTAGAGGAAATAGCTGAGCAAAAATCCGAAGACTTTAACCGATTTGTTGAACGTAGCAAAGAAAAAATACATGCCCCAGAGGGTGAAGCGAATATTGTTGCTTATTATGGCGCAGGAGCAACCAATGCCATTGCGCTAGAACACGGTGTTCACGCTAAATTGCTCGCGGACCTTGGATTTAAAATGGAAGTGCAAAATCGCCAGTGGCACGACAATACCATTCCACTTTCCGATTTTATGTTCGTTCATTTCGAACTTCTGACGCAGCTTAACGCCGAAACTACCTTCTTGTTAGAAGCGAATGATGACAGCGTAAAAACATTTATGCACGATCCAATTCTAGTAAACCTTCCCTCCGTGAAGAAAAAGCAAGTTTTTGGCCTGGGTAGGAATTCCTTTCGAATTGATATGTACAGTGCAACGGAAATTGTTAATGACATCGTTGAAAGGTTTGGTAAACCTGCGAATGCAGGCTAATAGCTAAAGGATACCTGTAATGACTGCAATGGAGCATCCTGCGGGAATATTTAAAGAAGTGAGGGATACCCAAAGGCGGTTCTGGCTCTTAACTGGAATGGTACTGCTAGTTGTTGTCTCTTGTCTCAGTATTTTTATTGGAACACACACTGTCTTACCCTCTGTGACCATGGATGCTATTTTGTCATTTGATCAAAGTAATAGTGATCATCTGTTGGTTGTGCACCTTCGAATTCCTAGAACGCTTCTCGCCATAGTTGTTGGAGGATCACTCGGTGTCTCGGGCGTGATTATGCAAGGGTTAACACGAAACCCTTTGGCCGACCCAGGGGTATTGGGTGTGAATGCGGGAGCAACCGTTGCGGTTGTCTCTACTATTGCGTTCATGGGCATATACGACATAGCCTATCTAATGTGGTTTGGTTTGTTAGGCGCGGCAATTGCAGGGGCGGGTGTTTTTGTACTTGCCGGTGTTAATAAAGGGGTAAACCCAGTCAGGGTAGTACTGGCAGGGACGGCATTATCTGTTGTTTTGCTGGCACTTACTCATATGATTACTATCAATAGTCACGAAATGGTGTTTGATCAGTATCGTCACTGGTCAGTGGGTTCTTTTCAAGGGCGTGGTTACGATGTCTTGATTCCTACCTCAATGTTAATTGTTATTGGGCTCGCTATCGCGTTTTCTTTGAGCAAGGCTCTAGATACCGTGTCTCTGGGAGAAGATATTGGCCGTGCTCTCGGGGTCAATCCAGTGAGGATATGGTGTTTGGCTTCTGCTGCCATTATCATTCTTGCTGGTGCATCCACGGCTGCCGCTGGCCCTATAAGCTTTGTCGGGCTTACCGCGCCCCATATCGCTCGTATGATTTCTGGGCCTGATCACAAATGGTTAATGCCATTTTCTTTGCTGATTGCGTCTACTCTGGCTGTGGTTGCCGATGTTTTAGGACGAGTCGTTGGGTACCCTAATGAGATCAGCGTAGGAATCATGATCGCCTTGATTGGTGGACCATTCTTTGTGTTTCTGGTGAGACGTTGGAAGATTTCCCTACTATGATGAATCGACGTTATCCTCTTCAAACGAAGGGTCTTCAAACTCCAGGCGCTGGTTATGTCTGGTGCCTAGGTCAGTTTTCCCTGTCTTATCAGCCTCTGCACATTATTGTCGCATTAGTATTATTGGTCTTCGTTTGCGCGATTGCAACGTACTCCATGACGTTGGGTAAGTTCAATATCTCATTGATTCAGGTGGTAGATGCAATACTCGGAATAGGCGAGGGTGGGGTAAAAGATAGGATAATCCTTAATATCAGGTTACCTAAAGTTCTTACCGCTGTGTTTGTTGGTGCTGCTTTGGGAATTTCTGGCGCTGTTTTCCAGTCTGTCTCAAGAAATGCGCTAGGCTCACCGGATGTCATTGGTTTTACGACAGGTGCTGCAACAGGGGCAATCGTGCAGATAGTCTTGTTTGAACAAGGGGCTCTTGAAGTCGCGCTAGCCGCTATTATAGGTGGAGTTATTACTGCTGTTATCGTTTACCTGCTGGCAGTAAAAGCTGGGGTAGTTGGAGGGTATCGCTTAATACTGACGGGAATTGGTATTGGGTCAATTCTCAGCGCGCTTAATGGGTTAATGCTCGTAAAGGGCAATCTGGATAGTGCAATTATGGCGAACCTTTGGCTTGCGGGCTCTCTGCATGCCAGAACATGGACACATGTTTATCCTGTGCTGATTGGTGTGGTGCTTCTATTGCCTATCATGATGGTCTTAAAGCGCGCACTTGCCATGATAGAAATGGGGGATGATATTGCAACTCAACTGGGAATTCGAGTTGAGCGGGTTCGTCTTTCAATGATTTTTTTCGCAGTGGTCTTGGCCGCATTTGCAACAGGTGCTGCGGGTCCTATCGCATTTATCGCTCTCGCTGCTCCTCAGTTAGTCAGTCGATTAAGGCAGTCGCGAGCACTTTCACTTTTCTCTTCTGCACTTATGGGGTCATTACTGGTCTTGACAGCGGACGTACTGATTCAGTGGTTGCCGTTTCAAGCTAGTGTACCGATAGGTCGGATGACGGGTATTGTGGGCGGTATTTATCTGATTTGGTTACTTACACGGTCTCGACAGTTTTAGGAATTGATAATTATTTGGATTAAATATAAATGAGTATGATTTGCATTAAGCTTTCTTGAGAATAGAGTAAACAATTGAATTTAATCTGCCCAAGCAATTAAAGCCTGATGTAGCAGTATTTGATTTTTCAACAATGTGCTTTGGTCTACACCGATATTCCCCCAAGACCATCCCTTGCTAGCTAAGGGTGAGCAGTTACTCAGAGTGATCAAAGATCGTGTGATCGAATCCGAAATTGTGTAACGCTCGTCGTACATTAGCAACCATACAATAAGAAATCGTTGCGTTTGAGGAGTATTAAGAGGAGCGTAACTTTGATGCTTCTTTGTTGTTTAAATAACGTTAAGTAAGGAATTTATGACCCTATCCATACCAACTAAAGCCAGCACGTCATTTCGGCTAAAGGGCGAAAACCTCAAACTCGCCTATGAAAATCGAGTTATCTGTGAAGATCTCGAACTCAATATCCCAGAAGGGAAGTTTACCGTTATTGTTGGACCCAATGGATGTGGTAAATCGACCTTGCTTAGGAGCTTGTGCCGGTTGTTAAAACCTTCAGAAGGGCAAATTTGCCTTGATGGGAAAAACATTCAGAAAGTGCCCGCAAAAGATTTGGCAAGAGAATTGGGGTTACTTCCTCAAAGCTCACAAGCGCCTGATGGTATTCGAGTGATTGATTTGGTGGCACGTGGTCGGTATCCGCACCAAAAGCTCTTCAAGCAGTGGAGTCTAGAAGATCAAGCAGCTGTCTTTCTGGCTATGGGAGATACAGGGATAACAGAGTTAGCCGAGAGACAGGTGGACGAGCTTTCAGGTGGTCAGAAACAACGTGTTTGGATTGCAATGGTGTTGGCTCAGAAAACGCCTATCGTATTACTTGATGAACCGACTACATACTTGGATGTGGCACACCAGATTGATCTTTTAGAACTGTTCCGAAGCCTAAACAGAGAAAAGAATCATACGATCGTGGCTGTTCTGCATGATTTGAACCAAGCCTGCCGATATGCGGATCACCTTATTGCATTTTCTGGTGGAGAAATCGTTGCGCAAGGTGAACCTAAAGCCTTGATTGATGCTGCGTTGGTCAAGCAAGTCTTTGGTTTGGATAGTGTTATTATTGATGACCCTGTAAGTCATACCCCATTGATTGTACCACTTGGGAAATAAGGAATAGTGATTTTTCTGTCGGATCTGGAAGTACGCACTCTTGGGTCGCAAATAGCCAATGTTGCTTTAGATCTACAACCAGAGGAGCTGATAACGAGCGAATATATAAAGGTAAGCGCCTAATTAACCAGTGGGGCCTTGTGCAGCCTCGTTCAACTTTACGTTCCAAGGTAGTGAATCACTTAAGTTATCACCCGGATGATGTTGGGTGGTAAGCGATCATTCCGGGGGTAGATCTCCCCAACTAGGCCAAATCAGAGGTTAAAAAATTGTCCGCGAATTTGGTTTTCCAAACGAGAGGGGTTAACTCCTCAACTTGTGAGGCCGGGTGTAGGCCCACTCGCTGTAGTACATCCACCAAATAGTGATATGGGTTGATGCCGTGTAATCGGCAGGTCACCATCAGGCTTTGTAGTATGCCAAGTTGCTCTGCACCCAGTTCACTCCAGCAGAATAAATAGTTTTTTCTACCCATAGGGATCACCCTGAGCGAGCGTTCCAGGTGGTTGGTATCCAGCGGCACATTGGGGTTGCCGAGGAATACGCTTAGTTCAGCTTCACGCTCATGCACATAAGCCAGTGCCTTGCTCAATGGATTAGAAGGCAATAGTTCAGGTCGTTGTCTTTGTTTATAGACCCACTTGAAAAAGGCATGAACCACAGGCTCACTGTACTTTTGCCGATAAGCCAGTGCTTTGTCGCCATCCGTGATGGTTTTCTTAATCTTTTTCTCGATTTGATATAATGCAGCTATCTGATTAAGGGCTGACTATGCTGCTGCCGGCTCCATGCTCAGCGCTTTTTCGAAGGTGCGTCTGGCGTGATCCCAACAAGTCGCGTGGGTGATTTTGGTTGCCTGCTGGTTTAGTTGTGCGACAGTTCGGCTATAAGCAACATAACCATCAGGATATCGATGACCATATCAGTGGTTGTGACCCACAAATGTATAAAGACCGTCAATTATTACTGATACTGAGTATCAAAGGTGTGGGGAACGTTGTTTCTCGAGAGTTGCTATCTCTGTTTAGCAGTAAAAAGTTCTTATCAGGTAGGCAGGCCTCGGCTTATCTCGGTATCGTTCCTATCCATCATGAATCAGGAGCCTTGAAAGGACGTTCGACAATGAGTAAGCGCGGACCGGGTCGGCTCAGGGCCAAATTGTATATGGCGGCAGTTGTCGCTTGCCAGCATAACCCACAAGTAAGAGCACAATATTTACGATTATTAAAAAATGGAAAAACCAAAATGCAGGCTATTTGTGCAGCGATGCGCAAATTGGTAGGAATTTTTTTTGGTGTGGTTAAGCATCAACGCGAATACCAGCCTCAAATGGGATTAATATCCCCTTGAAGCCGGTTCGGAGAGATGGTATCTACAAAGGGCGCAACAATTGTTACCCTTAGACAGGTTATTTGATGGGTTCCCCCAATAACTATTTTGGAAAGTACCCATTTGGTTGTTGAGTAAAAAATAGCTTCTGATACAATGACTTGCATTTATTTGATAGCACCAACGGGTAACCGGACAATGTAAACGAGTGTGCTATAAAGCCAGCCTAGGTTAGTCAGGAGACATTCGTTAGTACTTAACTAATATGTTATGTATTAGTATCACCCTTGTATCACCCTCCCAGTGGGTAAGTTGGCAGCCCAAGATTAAACAGCAAAGTTTCACCATCCCTTTTCGGGTGCGCCCTGCTCGTATTTTTTGCCAAATAACTTAGCGTACTTGCTAGCGTTGCGCCGAGAGACCTACCACTCAGTAAGCTGGTGATGACATCACCGACCCAACTCACCCCACAACGTGCCACTTTCTGTGTCGATATCATGACCTCGTGTGCCACTCCTGCTGAGTAAGCTATATATCGCTTCATTAATAATGACAGCATGCTGGCCCAGACTAAGCTTTTCACAATGTGAGGATCTTTCGTGTTTACCGTTTTCAGGCAACTGTGTGATTTTAGCTCCTTGAAAAATAACTCAACCTGCCAGCGGAGTCCGTATAGATTAAGGATGTCGGCTATACTGAATTCATTTCGACTCAGATTAGTAATGAGAAATCCGACTTTTTTTGTCTTGCGATCCCAAAAAGCGATCAGGCGGAATATGCCGGGTTTTCTCGCCCAGCGAACACTCAAATCGAACGAATTCCTGCCCTTCAGCGCCAGCTCTTTCAGCTTTTTACCCGCCCACTTATCCACTAATTTACCATTTTCATCAATGGCTTCAATCACTTCTGGACTAATAGCATTGCTCGTTCGTATCACATAGTAGCCACCCGTTCGGTCGGCCTCATGACACCAGCTTATGTCGAAGTATCCAGCGTCCATCAAGCTGAGGGTTCCCTTTAGCTCATTCGCAAATGGCATATAATGGCGCTCGCTCTCTTTGTCAGCCGCTATATCGAGATAATTCATTGAACCGGTCGCGAGATCCATGCTCATGTGTAACTCAATGGCGGCAGGTGCCGTTTTGGTGAAGCGGCCCGGGAAAACGCCGGCCAGGGCATCGTTTAATTTCAGTGAACTGCCGTCATGTATATGAACGGAGTGAAACGGATATTTGCTGGGCATCGCAGTCTGGAAAGGGGTTAACAACCATTGCTCGGCAGCTTGAGTGACCATCTGCTTCAACAAGTTGGTCAGAGACGATTTTTTAAGCTGATTGTGAAACGGCTTATACTCAATATTGTCGCCACTGAGCTTCCCATAGCAGCGGTGAATATCGGCCAAGTTGGCTTTATCTCTGCTTCCCAAAGTCTGAATTAGCGCCGCGATGAGGTATTCAGGTTTCAGCTCCCGCAACCGCTTTATGAACCCAGTGCTACGGCTGAGTTGACTGATATTTGTTTTATTAAGGATCGCATTGAGTTTTCTACCAATTTTGATAATATTCATGAGTGTCTTGTTTGTGTCAGGTTTCCTCAGAAAAAACCTATTTGATCACATTCAAGGCACATATAAAACCCTTAATATTCAAAATTATATCCTCAAGCCCGCCTTAAGATCCTACGAATGAGTCAGGAGACATCACCATGGACAGTACAGGAAAAAATGAAATACTAGCGGTTGAAGAAAAATTGAAGTTGGCAATGCTGTCATCGGATGTTGATGCGCTCGATGAACTTCTCTCTCCTGGCTTAATATTCACCAATCATTTGGGCCAGGTTATTTCTAAGCAAAATGACTTGGAAGCTCACCGAAAGGGCGATTTTAAAATCAACAAGCTGAGCTTGTCCGATCAAGTAATGAAATTTTCTGGAGAAGTAGCTATTGTCTCTGTTCTTACAAATATTTCGGGCAGCTACAAAGGTCAGCCAACAAGTGCTAATTTTCGTTTTACGCGAGTGTGGGGGAAAGAGAGTGGTGCTTGGCAAATATCTGCTGGCCACTCGAGTCTAGTAGCCTAATAAGGAATATCAATCGGCCTCATATACGTTAGTGATTTATACAAACGTCGGTACCAAAACTTCGCCCCTTTTGGCAGGTTTCCGGAATGACAAGGAGTACTTTTTGAATTGTTTAGTAGTTGTAGCTCACCCTTTAGACCATAGCCTTTGTAGTTATTTGGCGGAAGAAACGGTAATTCATTTGGAAGCTAAAGGGTATAAGGTAACGGTTAAAAACCTTTATAAGGAAAACTTCAACCCGGTTTTAACCGAAGATGAAAGAAAGAGTTATTACCAACGTCAATTCGATACAAATCTAGTGCAAAGCGATATTGCACAATTAAAACAAGCTGAATCCTTGGTGTTAATTTTCCCTACTTGGTGGTTTGGTTTTCCCGCAATATTAAAAGGTTGGTTTGACAGAGTCTGGGCGCCCGGGCATGCCTATGAACATGCATCAGATTTTGGTCCGATCAAACAGTGTTTGGATAATCTGAAAGAGATGAAAGTGGTGACTACCTTAGGCTCACCCTGGTGGGTAGATTTTTTTGTACTCAGAAAGCCGGTTAAAAAAGTGTTGAAAATCGCGTTACTGGGTGCGTGTGCGAAAAATTGTGATTTTAAAATGCTATCGCTTTATAAAAGTGAAAGTCTTACCAGCACAAATATTGAAAATTTTGTGGGTAAGATAAAGGCTAATTTTTAGGGTAATAACGGGTTTACCTATAGCTCTTACCCTTGGCTAACGGGTGAGAGCAGAGGTTAATAAAACAATCAACGGGTATGCTAATCTGTGGAACCCACAAAATAACGGGGGTAAGGGTAACAATTGTGACGATCTTTGTGGAGCAGATGCCTCTCTATAAGTGAAGAGGGCGAAGTCAGTGCCCACAAGGTTCGCCAAACGTGCATCCATGCGCTTTACATCTCATCCCTGAGATGGGTTCGGCTCCTACCGACCCTCCGGATCTGTTACCCAGGTTTGGCCGGTCCCTAATCTGTCCTATCCAGGCCCATTTGCCAAAAACTGACTTCCATACGGGTAGCGGTGCGGAACACCTGTTCAAGTTGCTGCAAACGTTTTTCCGGCAGGTCCGCACAAAGTTTGTCTAATAAGGTCAACTCTGCTTGTACCACTTGTTGGTAGTCCTCGCTTAAGTACATGTTTATCCACGGATTGTAAGGGTTCCCCTCGCGCTGGGTAAATGATTGCTCGGCCAGCCAACGGGCTATTTCGCCATAGCCGAGAATACAGGGCGCTAACGCCACGTGCAGGTCCACCAAGTCACCGGCCAATCCACAGTCCAGCACGTAACGGGTGTAAGCGACGGTTGCGGCCGCTTCTGGTAGGGCGGCTAGCTCAGTTTCGTCGATCCCCCAGCCTGCACAATAATCTACATGCAGCTTGATTTCGGTATCGAGCATGGCGTTTAAACCGGCTTGAGCGTAGCGCATCGCCTCCAGATCAGATGTTTTGTAAATGGCCAGGCCCCAGGCCCGGGTAAACTGGATAAGAAAAAGGTAATCTTGCTTTAAATAGTGTGCAAAACTGGCCTCGGGCAGACTTGCACGACCAAGCTGACGGACAAAATCATGCTGCATGTATGCGTTCCAGTCATGCTGGCAACTGGCTTTAAATCGTTCGAATATTGACATCAGGCAGGCTCCTGTTGCTGACTAAAAGACGCGCTGAAAAATTGATGCTCTAAGCTCGCTACTGTGACAAACCGCTCGGCCAGCCTTTCTTTGCTTGCGGTATCTAGCTGTGTAAAGCTGTCCACTTCGTGGCGTAACCATTGAACAAAGGTTTCGAATTCGGGTAAAAGGTGAAGCTCAATCCATTCCCTGAGATAAAATCGAGCGGGTTTTTTAGCCGATTGAGCCTTACTCCATGTGAGATAGATCCACTCCGCGCAACACAAAGCAACTATGGCATCTTGATAACCCGCCGCAGATGCGCTGTTAAATTCTCTGATAATTGCTTGGCTAACCGGGGTTAAGCTGGGTTGTAAATAATCTTCTTCCGCCAAGCCTAACGCGGTAAAAGAGCGAAGAAAATAGCTGTTTTCTTCGCTGGTTAGCGCGGCCAGAAACCCGGAGAGGACAGATTTTTGTTTCATTGAAGGCGCAGCGGCAATGGCTCTGGCAACCAGGTTTACCAAGGTTTCAATAAAAGCGTAATCCTGCACCAGATAACGTGCATATACTCCATCCGGCAAGGAGTCATCACCCAGTTGCTGGGTAAAATCATGAGTCACAGCCTGTTGCCAATGGGGAGCCGCGTAGTTTTTCAACTGCTCGCTCATTGGCACGGATAAATGCAATGACTGGTATCGGTTAAAACTCATCTGGGTTTCCTGCCGGTTATGGAGCGATGGCGTATTTGTCTACGTCCGGGTTGGATTTGGTCAACCCTTGCGCCTGCATAAAGGCACCCACACGTTGGTAACGTCTTTCATCCAATGCCCCTGGACGTAATGCAAAACGAGTTAGGGTATCTTTCCAGGCACGTCGATTCAGCTCGTTGTCGAGCTCTTTGGGCTTGTAGCCTTTAAAAATCTCCCATGCAGCATCAGGGTGATTCACTATATATTGGGTTGCCAATTCGAGGGCGGTAACAAAACGCTTGTATTTGTCGTGATCACGGTCCTTGTTGTTGACCACTAAGATCAGCTCGTCGTAGGCCGGAACACCGTGCTCTTCGACATAAAATGCCCTACCTGGTCGACCTTCGATATCCATCTGGTTTAATTCAAAGTTTCGATAGGCGCCGATCACGGCATCTACTTTACCGGCGATGAGTGAGGGGGAAAGTGACCAATTGACATTGATAAGCTCAATATCACTTAATTGCAAATCGTGTGGTTTAAGCATGGCTTTTAACAAGGCATCTTCAAAACCGCCTACGGAGTAGCCAACTTTTTTACCTTTTAAATCTGCAATAGATTTGATAGGGCCATCGGCAAGTACGATCAGGGAGTTAAGGGGGGTGGCGACTAAGGTGCCAACGCGGCTAAGTGGCAGACCCGCATCTATTTGTACGTGAAGCTGGGGCTGGTAGGATACCGCCATATCTGTTTTTCCGGCTGCAACCAGTTTAGGTGGCATGGATGGGTCGGCCGGCTCTACCAGGGTTACCTCGAGGTTTTGCTTGGAGAAAAAGCCTTTTTCCTTGGCAATGATCAGCTGGCCGTGGTCTGGGTTTATAAACCAGTCCAGCATCAATTCAACTTTGTCCGCAGCTAATAGCTGGCTGGAGAACAGCATAGTGGCGGTGAGAGTGAGCAGTTTTACCATTATCAGGGTTCCTTATCGTGTTTAGTGAGTGGTTTCCGGTTGCCAAGGCGTCATTTTTCGCGCCAGACAATCGATGGAGAAATAGAGGGTTACCGCCATAACAGACAGCACCACCAAAGCGGCAAACATCAGGTCAACCTGCATGCGGGCATTGGCATGTAACATCAGGTAGCCGAGTCCGGTTGAAGAGCCAACCCATTCGCCAACAATGGCGCCAATAGGTGCTACGGATGCGGCAACTCTTAGTCCTGACCCTAAAGCGGGTAGCGCCGCAGGTAGGCGGATCTGCAGGAGTATTGCTCTTCGGGAGGCGCCCATAGTGCGAGCCAGGTTTAGTAGCTCGGTCGGCGTATGACGCAGGCCGTCAAAACAGGCTGCTGTTACCGGAAAATAGATGATCAAGGTTGTCATCATTACCTTAGATGCCAGGCCATAACCAAGCCACAGCATAAGTACCGGGGCTAAGGCAAACACGGGAATAGCCTGACTGATCACCAGAACCGGCAGCATCCAGCTGCGTAGCTGTCGAAACCAAATAAGGGATAATGCGGTGACTACACCCAATATAACCCCGAATGTCAGCCCCAACACGATTTCCAGCAGTGTCACTAACCCATGCTCAATTAATAATGCCGTGTTGTCGGTCAGAGCGGTGAATACGAGTAAAGGCCCAGGCAAAATAAACTTGGGGGCGCCTGTCAGCCAGACAATGGCCTGCCAGATGAGCAGCAGCCCCATTGCGATGATAAGCGGGCGCAGTCCTTTCATTGCGGGTGACTCGCTAATTGACGTAATAAATCGCCCTGCAGCGCTAACAGTTCGGGTTGGTCGACGGCTCTAGGAGGCTTTCCTGAAGGTGTAATGGACTTAGATAAGCAGGCGGGCTGCCCTTGTAAAACCAGTATCTTATCTCCCAGGCGTAATGCTTCCAGGGGGTCGTGAGTGATCATTAAAACGGTGCGCTGGTGGAGTAATTTTGCCGCCAGATCCTGCAAGCGCAGTCGATTGATGACATCCAGTGCAGAAAATGGTTCATCCATACAGATCAGCGGGCAGTTTTCCATCAGGGTTCTGGCGAGAGCAACACGCTGACGCTGACCTCCTGACAGTGCTGCCGGATAGCGGCTTTCTAACCCAGATAGCCCAGTCTGATTTATAAGGTATCTGGCTTCTTCTCGTTGCTCTTCATTGGCACTGCGGTTTTGCCGCAGCCGTGCACCTAGCAGTACATTATCGAGAACGGATAACCAGGGCAGCAAGAGATCCTGCTGCGCCATCCAGGCTACCCGACCAGTCAAAGGTAAACCATCGCTGCAAGATATTTGCGCCGAAACCTCGGCTTTATCAGTGATGCCAGCTAACAACTTAAGCAGTGAACTCTTGCCGACGCCTGACTGACCAAGAATGCAGGTCCAACGACCAGCTGGCAGAGTCAGGTTTAAGCCATCGAAAACCAAATATTGTGACCAGCTCAGCCTGGCATTTGTTACATGAACATCCATGGACTAATGGTTACCACCAGCGATGGAAGTGATGAACAGGACCATGCCCCTGACCAATATCCAATTTATCGGCTGCAGAAATAGCGACAGTGAGATAGGACTTGGCTTGGCTTACTGCGTCAACCAATTCTAACCCTTTGGCTAACCCGGCAGCGATAGCACTGGAGAGGGTACATCCCGTACCATGGGTATTTTGGGTATCTATACGGTGTTCGGGCAACCAGAGTTCGGTATCTCGGTTAATTAAAAGGTCTGAGCTGTCATTATTTGCCAGGCGGCCACCCTTTATTAAAATGGCTTTTGGCCCCAACTCCAGCAGTGATTGCGCCGTGGCTAACATGTCGCTCTTATTTAGTTCGGTTGAACTGTGAACGAGTACTGCGGCTTCGGGCAGGTTAGGGGTCAGCACACTCGCTATCGGCAGCAGTTCACTGCGAAGTGCATCGACCGCTTCATCGGCCAGTAGCTTATCGCCGCCTTTGGCGACCATTACCGGATCCAGGACAATGTGCTTAAGCTCATATTGACGCAATACTCTGGCAAGGGTATAGATGGTTTCAGGCTGACTCAGCATACCAATTTTAACGGCTGCAACCGCCAGATCATCAAATACAGCCTCAAGCTGCGACTGAATAAAAGTGGCGGGAACATCGTGGATATCCCTCACGCCTAGGGTATTTTGCGCCGTTAGAGCGGTAAGCACTGAGGCGCCATACACGCCAAGGGCAGAAAAAGTTTTCAGATCGGCTTGGATACCTGCGCCGCCAGCACTATCAGAGCCAGCTATGGTCAGGGCGATGGGATTATTCATTGCTATATCTCGACAGTACTAACCCGAGCGTGTGCTGCGGGTTTTTCTCAGGCAGGGATTACAACCCCCGCATTAATGCCGCAAGTGTATGCTTTATAGATGGTTTATGTCTATAACTTAATAGGAATTATTACGGTTTTGGTGTTTTTCTGGTGCGATTTAGCATTTGTTGTGAGAAGACAATAAAGTTTGATCAAAATACAGCCTAAACCATTACAGGATAATTCGATATATTAAGGCCTAAGCTCATTGGGAAATCCTCTTATAAACCCTTTGCGTTTAGGTTCCCAGATAGAAATAGAAGATGAGGGGGAACCTATAGGAACACTTAAACTCTTTCGCAAGTCTGGCATAGAGTCCTTGATGCCCGATACTCCAGACAGTCCCCAAAAAGATAAAACAGAATAAAGAAAACGATGAGTTTAATTTCAAACATAAACTATCAAAGCCAATACCAGTTCCTCGCCCTACGCTCCAATGCAATGTTTATACATTTTTAATTCGCCGTTTTTTTGAGTTCACCTAACATGGTTCGGGGTTACCTAAAAAGTAGCATTGATTTTTGTCTTGGCCGACAAAGGTTCCTCCTGGCGTTGCAAAGCTTGCCGGATCTGCGGATTTTAGGATTTTTGCTCGAAAATAAACAGCATGTTTGTCTTTTGTATAGTTAGCATTAAGTATGGTGAATGTTTCTCTATCTTTGACAGGGATTTTTTTATGCCCGGAGTAAACACATTCATTATCTAGGGCTATCTCATTAAAGTCTTCTCCCTTAAAATCATGAACTTCAAGACTTCCATAATCACAAACCTTAAGCGCGTGACCTGCGTAGTAGTAATCTTTGGCATCTTTTGACCATTCATCCTGGAGTACTGTAAATGTCGCTCCAGCGGCACCTTCGATGATGCGAACACCCACATAAGCCCGGTATTTATCAATGGCATAATTACTAGCTATGGACTTGAATGATTGAAAATGAATTCCTTGAATAGGGCGGCCTTTATAATATCCGTTGTTTATATTAATAATGCTTTAAAGTGACGAATGACCTTGCATCAGCGCCTGCGATGACTTTTTCACCACTCCCACTGCCTGTATTCCAATACTTCCAATAGACATTATTATCTTTTACTTGGTAACCGGTACACGCAGTCAGTAAAGGAATGAACAAAGGTATATATTTAAATAATTTCATATTGCTTCAAGTTCCCCTACTACTTTTTAAATCACTTATACTTTCAACTATTTCAAAGTGTTATTTCTACAATGCTAACCAATATAGCTATTGGTTTACTTTACTAATTGAGGGCTTTGAGTCAAGCATTTATCTGTCTTCATAACTCTTTCTCAGGGGTATAACTATTATGGTATTGTCAGGGCAAGATCACGAAGCTTTACCTTGACATAGCGTTATGATCTTATACATCTTTTTCAAGCAAAAGATGTCTCCAGGTGCTAGAACTCCAGCTCTTCAAATACTTTGCCACTATCGAAGAGCCGCGCCAGGCGCTGTTCGTGAAGGATGTTGGTTAAATCGACAGTGCTTCATCCAGCCAGCCCCTTCTCGTCCCCGCTCGATGCTGTGAAATTAATCGCCACCATGCCAGGTAATTGCATAGATAAGCCGTTCCAACACCGGCAAATTTTGTTATCCATCCCTTTAGCCTGCTCATGTAGTTGTTCAGTGTCTGGATATGAAACGTGCCATTTTCGAGGCTGTGTGCCGGGTTGTCGCTGAAGATCTGTTTGTGCTGCAGTTTTTCTTTTTCTGCTACATAGGAGTAAACCTTGCTCCCGTCTGTACATAGCACCGAACCTTTGATGATCCGCCCTTTCATGCATGGGTGCATCTCTTTTATTGTGTTGTGTTCCAGAACAAAGTCAGCTTCCTCTTCGTAACGGTCCAACATCATCAGAACGGGGATCAGAAGCGCTGTTTCTCCTTTGCTCATACGACCGTGGCGGCGTGAAATGGGTTGATTTCCCTTGAAAGACTCTCTGAAGAAGGTTTCGTCAACTTCGACTATTCCGCTGAGCCGAATCGCTTTATGTCGTTCGGGAACTTGAAGAAATAGGTGCCGCCATCGGAAGGACGTAGACAGCGCCATCTCACAGGAGGCCGCAGCGGCTCTGAGCGTGACACCATACAATCAGCGTAACGCACCAGTTTATCTCTGGACTGAAGATGAGCAAAGGGTGTATTGGTTAACTCATTGAATGTCTTACCACATTCATTACAACGATAACGCTGCAAATCACCAACGAATCCCCAGAGTATGATCTTGCCGTTGTCGCAAAAAATACAGTGGTCGAGCTGCAGAGCCCTGGTCTCCATCGCCTGATTCAGCTTATCCTTTTCGAGTCTTTTCTGAATATGAAACGAAAGATAGCGAAGCTGGGTGCCTGACAAATCTTTAACTCGATTCCGTAGGTTTTATTACTTGATTTTTTAAGGAAGTAGTCTACTGAAGTGACTCCTGCCAATGCCTTGCAAGGACAGTTAACATCACAGCAGCAGACCGATAGGTCTGTATTGATGCTATTACCATTTTTATTCAAGTGATGGTCATGCTCATCAGACCTCTTCCCCACGTTACTGCATTTATTGACCAACTTAATGAGGCGATTATTGCAAATAAGCCCTCCGCTAAGCTGTCCAGAACCCACAAAACCTGGCTTCAAGTGGTACTGATGGGCATTATTGTCACCCAATCGCTTAACTGGGCGGCATTTGAACGGCGCTCTGTTGGCGTCTACAAGCAAGAGTGGTTAAGCTGGGTATTCCATTATGCAAGTATCTCTTGGGGCTTGCTTTTGCGGAGCAGCGTTCAGATGATACTGAACACTACGATATCAGACAGGGCGTGTTGGTCATTGACGACACGGATAAGCGCCGCTGTAAGAGAACCTCTCGAATTTCAACTGCCCACAAGGTGAAAGATAAAGCGACCGGAGGCTTTTTTAACGGTCAGGAGCTGCTTTTCATGGTGCTCGTGACGGACAAAGCCACATTTCCTGTCGATTTTCGCTTTTATGCCCCCGATCCTGACGTCAGCGCATGGCGAAAGAAAAATAAGCAATTAAAACACAAAGGGATCCCTGCCAGTGAACGGCCACGCTGTCCCACGCCAGATCGTCAGGTTTATCCAACGAAACAAATGCTGGCGCTGGAGATGCTTGATGCATTTAGCCATCATTTCTCTGACATATCCCTCAACGCAGTGATTGCGGACGCCCTTTATGGGACAGGTAATTCCATGGATAAGGCGTAAGAAATAACGGGCGCACAGGTGATCAGTCAGTTACGTAGAAACCAGCTGGTACGCATGAAGGGGCGAAATGTCCAGTTGAAGGATTACTTTGCTCGTCAACCTGGCGTCGAAACCGAGCTTATGATCCGGGGACAAAAGAGCCAGAAGGTGGTCATGCTCGGCGCGAGGCTTCATGTCAAGGCGCATGGTAAAAAGCGTTTTGTAGTCGCATTGAAGTATGAAGGAGAATCGGAACATAGGTTCTTGGTGGCAGCGGATCTTAGCTGGAGACATGGAGATATAGCCAGGGCATATACGCCTCGCTGGTTGGTCGAGGTTTTTATTGAGGACTGGAAGGCCCACGGAGGGTGGAGCAGATTGAGCAAACACAGGGGTGAAAAGGGGTCGACGCAAGGCGTGATCCTGAGTCTACTGTGCGATCACATGTTGTTTCTTCATCCGGAGCAATCCACCCGCCTTAAAAACAAACAGCCCGGGTTACCCGTTGGCTGCCTGACTGAGCGGATGAGGACGGATGCACTGGTGGACACGATAGCTGAAGTGGTGCGATCAGAAGATCCCCAGTCCAGCCTGGAACAATTATCAGCGGGCTTGCGGGATGTACTGCCAGACAGAAAATCAACGAAGCATATGGCGGGCCTTGACTTGGGACGGATGGAAGCGACGCCATCGTTGAAATATAAGGCCGCGGCGTAGACTAAATGTTGTTGTTTGCAACAACTAAAAACTACGGAATCGAGTTTAAGGGAAAACAGCATGTCGAAAAACTGAACAGGTGCCATCATCTTGTTGAAAACCACTATTTGGTTACTTTCAGTTTAGTTCACTTGCCAGTACCAACAGAAGTTGCGAACAGTGCCCCGCGCCAGCAAGGAAAAGTAGCACATAAACTGTTCGATATTCTATCTCTCACAGTAAGTGCTGTTGTTGCAGGCTCTCAGGGCCGGGAGGAAATAGAAGAGTTTGGGCTGGATTGGCTGAGAAAATGTATCCCACTGGAAAACGGTATTCCTCGCCATGACACTATTGCTCGCGTAATTAGCAGGACCAATATGACTCAGTTTCAGGAAAGCGTCTCGAACTGGGTGAAAACCTGCTGTCAATGGCCATCAGTTTTGATCCAGTTTTTCTATAAACATGTTTATTATCAGAAATTCTGGCCAATGTTGGCCCCTATAACAAGATTTAGTGATATTACCCATATAGTTAGTCGCTTGAGGATACCTCAAAAGATAAAACAAAAAGTCAGGACAGCCACAACCTCAAGGGTGGGAACAATCATGAGTTAACTGAACAACCAAGCTCACTCGTCGCCCATTACGTGCAACAGCAGACGACTTTTGGCAACTAACAGGTTAGCGGTTTGCAGCATATTTTCTAATGGATCTCTGTGTATACTAATCTCGGGGAAAGGTCACTTCGTTGGTCAACGCAAAAGCCAGTGAGCATACTGGTGTAATTTCTTACATACCTATCGTACCTCATTGATGTTGCTTGCAAATGCTTTATCCCCGCTGTTAATGGTCAACTAAACTGACTCACCTACACTCATTAGTTTCAAACGCTCATGGCCGATGGGCTATAGCAAAGCTTTCTATCTTTAAAGTCGATGTTGTTACAACTCCGCTATTATTTGGGGCCATGGATCCTCAAAGCTGCCACCATTTTGCCAGTGTTCGAGTTCTTCGTCTGTTAAGAAGCAGCTTTTTAAGGCCTCTGTAAATACAGATGCTTCGTCAGTTTGGCCTATTACCGTAAGGCGACAGCGCCTGTCCCCAAATCGGCTATCGATGTTATCAATTTTTTGTTGGAGCACTTTAAAGTGTTCGGGACTTAAGTTTTGGCTTTTATCATGAAGAATAGGAGCGCGCCAAAAACCTACAAATTCAAGGCCTACACTGCCGTTTGATTGGCTCCATAGTAGCGACACATCGTCTCTGGTGGGAAGCCAAAAGAACCCTTTACTACGAAAAACACCACGTGTCAGTAGGTTATGGCACGTTTGCCACAGGCGAAGCGGGTGAAAAGGGCGATCATCCTTGATGACTTTGGCAACTATTTTCTGGTTGTGTTTGCCTGCTAAGCTAAGTGGAGCATTTACTTCGTGTCTTAACTCTTCAGTTAATTGATCTACCAGTAAAAAGTTGTAGTTTTCCAAATTGGTAAAGTGCGCTACATCTATGTTGCCCCAGGACGTGTTTAAAATTGAAGCATACGGGTTGAGTGGGTGAAGCGCTTGGGCAATGTTTTGAATATCATCGCTGTTTAGTTTATCTGTTTTAGTCAGGAAGATTTGATTTGAGAACATGAGTTGTTCGACGAGTAAGTTTTCGATACCACGAATATTATTTTGCACATTTTCCTGCCACTTAGGGAGCAATGTTGTGCCGTATTCATAATCTTCTTTAATCCATATCGAATCGACCAGTGTAATAACGCCTTTCAAGGAAATGTCGTTACGGCCTTTAAAATACTCGACCAAGGGTAATGGGTGACTACTGCCAGAGGTTTCTATAATAATCCAGGGCGGCTGTTTATTTGCAGTGACTTTATGTAGCGCCTGATCAAGCTTTTTTATGCCCTCTGGGCTACTGATACTATCGCCACTTATCGTTTCTAATTGAACACTGCCCTGACTGATGGCTTCTGTATTTTTAATCAATACACCGTCTACATCTAACTCACTCATATCATTGACGATGACAGAAGGTACACAGTCAACCTTATAAGACTTAGACAAAATACTGCGTAACACTGTGGTTTTTCCCGACCCGAGAAAGCCGTGTAAGATGGTTACTGGAATCGACAACATTGACATAATCCTTAAATATCAAGATGAAATATGAATACATAAATTGAGACTGGGATATGTTATAACATAACGTTGTGGCGGAAAAGCCCTGTAGCGGGATCTCTGATGGGATTGTATATTGTGTGCGTTTTAAAGCTTGGCCACCTTAGGCAAAAATCATCGATGATTCTGCTCAGGATATACAAGAACCTGGGTTCTGATAAAGTGTAAAACTCAAAGGAATAGCCGAATAGCCGCGTGCGAATAGCCGGACATCGAATAGCCGGACATCGAATAGCCGGACATCCACCTTTTTCTGACCTCATATGTAGCCGAATAGCCGGACATCCACCTTTTTCTGACCTCATATGAGCCAAAAAGTGGTCACCATGCCATTTTTTAAGATGCCGTATCAATAACTTTTACGGCCTCAGGGGAAGTACCTAAAAATCGTCAATACTAATGTATTTATCTGTGGTTAGGGCATAGCTGGGCTGGCGTAATGAATGATTAGTTGGCTGGGAGGGTTGTTTCGCGGGATTCTTGCGCTACCCAGATTGATAAAGCCTGTCACATGCCGAATGGCCTTTTATCCAGTGATGACCAACCTTGTGACTTAGTGCGGTTATTGCTTCCCAGGTGCCTGCAGCACTGCCAAATGAGCGACTAAAGTGCTGTACTGTCATTACCCAGGATTCGTGCGGGATAAGCAGGTTTTCCAATAGCTTTGGTGTCTCTTCCGGTATATAACCTGTTTTATCTTCTCGGATAGCTCGGCCTGTCCAATCTGTGAGGTAAAGGTACTCTTTAAAGTCAAACGGGATTTCTCTGTCCGTGTCATTTTTTGAGCGGCTAAAAGGCAACAAAAAATGGCTTCTTTCTGCTCCCTGGCCCGTGCGCTGCTTATCACTCGCTGCCTTCCAGTCACCAATTCGTTCATGGATTGAGGTAAATTCCTCTTCTTCCACGGAATCACACAAGCCTGCCCTGATTGGGTTTAAATCCACATAAACCATACAGGCCAATAACGCCGTCTCGTCCATCAGTGCCTGACTTCTAAACCTGCCTTCCCAAAACCGCCCTTTACATTTATCTTCCTTGTTTGCTTCCCTGGCAATGTGTTCATTCAGGCAACGCATAAACCAACTGATATCCCCTAACCGTTCACGCCAAATATTCACCAGTTTCCTGGCGGCAACAACTTCAGCTTCACTTTTTGTTTGCCCGGATTGCCAACGTGCAACCAGTACATGAATGGCAAACAACTTGCCCCACCGCTCGATAACAGCCTCATCAGAAAGCTGTTTATTTCCTGCTAAATCAACCCGTAAGATGACATGGTAATGATTGCTCATAACAGCGTAGGCACAGACGTCTATCGAGAATAAACCAGCAAGAAATCGGATCCGGTTTACTACCCAGGGTTTTCTATGTTCATAAGAGCGATTAGCATATTTATCGTAACCACATAAGAAAGCTCGGCGAACACACCTGGCGACACAGTGATAGAAGGAGGTGGATTCAGGGTTGATTAAGCGAGATCTGGCAACAGTCATAGCGCCTCCGACATACAGCAGCCATCTCTTTATTATGGACTGCCATTTTCGTTATCACAAAATTGTGGGTGATTAGATGGACGCTCCCTCCTAATCGGCGTCAATTGCGCCAAACTGAGTTTGAACAAACAGTTAAAGTGAAGGAGCGTCCAAGATGAAGTGTAAAATCATTAGCATTGATTTAGCAAAAAATGTTTTTCAGGTTTGTGCCGTTGATGAACAAACAAAACCGATTTTTAACACCAAATTAAATAGGACTGATTTGATGCGATTCATGGCTCAGCAAGCGCCTAATCGGGTTGTCATGGAAGCTTGTTACTCCGCTCATTATTGGGGACGTGAATTAGCTAAATTGGGTCATACACCTCTCTTGATCCCTGCCCAGCATGTCACCCCGTTTGTTCGCGGAAATAAGAACGATCATAATGATGCATTAGCGATTGCTGAAGCCAGTCTTCGGCCTAACATCCGCTTTGTTCCTGTCAAAACGGAGCATCAACAGCTCATTCAAGCCCAGCATCGGATCCGCGAACGGCTTGTAAAAGGTAAAACAGCGATTAGCAACCAAATAAGGGGGCTGCTTAGTGAGTCAGGTATTATCTTTCCTCAAGGCCACAAATCACTCGTTGAAAAACTGTCAGAGATCACCAGCAGCGAGCAGTACAGCGAAGTGTTCAGAAGTATGGTTGCAGAGCTACATCGTGAATATTTGGATACGCGTGAACGTATTGCCAACATAGAAAAAAATCTAAAATCTTTTTTAGACAACTCACCGTATGGACAGATATTACTGAGTATTCCAGGTATTGGGCTCATTGTCGCCTCCGCCCTTCTGGCTTCGATAGACAAGGGCCAGGCATTTAACTCACCGAGAGAATCCGCAGTGTGGCTAGGATTAACACCTCAACAATATGCATCAGGCACGAGCAGTCGCATGGGTGGGATAACTAAGCGTGGAGATAGATACCTGCGCAAGCAGTTAGTTCATGGGGCGCGTACGGTCATTTGCCACGCGAAGGATAAAACCGATGCACTGAGCTTGTGGGCAAATCAGCTGGTAGCAAGGCGAGGCTTTAATAAGGCAGCGGTCGCGATGGCACACAAGCTTGCCAGACTGATATGGATATTGTTACAACGCCAAGAGAACTATTGCCCTCAGCCAGTGGTTAGCGCCTAAGTGAGCATAAAAATGAATAAAATGTATGTGTTTCGTACCGGCTCTGATGCCGGACAAGGCTCAGTTTCAAGCTTCATCCCATATAAGAAGAAGCTGGATACGGGGTAGAAGAAGTTAACGTCTAACCAAGGTCAGTCAACTATTGATGAGCAAAGGGTTTCCCTGCCTGGTTAAAGCCTGTCTGGGACAAGGATTTTAAATCCGTGTGGGTGTTGAAGGCGATCAGGTACGGATTTCATTAGAGGCCAGAAATGAGATAAGCATTTCTATTGAGAGCCTGGATATATGTCAGTATTGATTTGCTATTAAGCAAGAGACATAACTTAAAAACCGAAATCCTACAAGACAGTGAATGGCACAGGGTCAATATTCAAGAACAAAGGGTTGCACGGCTGCGCCGCGCAAAAAGAGGCGCCACGCCTTGACTCCGCGGGATCGTCCATATATGTCCCAGATACGTTTTCCCCTCGTTACCTCCATAAAAATGGAGGTCCAGAGCCTTTGAGTTGCGGTCAGACTGAAGTTTTATCGTCGTATTCTAGATAAGGCCAGGTGAAGCAAGCCAGCGTCATTAACTCACATAACTTAACTTTCGATTTGTCGTCGGGGCGCTCTTCCACGTTGCGTGGTTGGCTTTACTCCAGCCATTGCTTCCAGCCAGCTCCTCTCCTGCAGCAGCCATAACATCAAGTTTCATACCCCACAACATTGGATAGTCTCTGGCTTTACAGCAAATAGAAACCCAAGGGTCAATAACCACAGCATTTGCGTTCCAATTCGTAAAGTTATCGGGGAAAAAACCGTCATGGCCCGGCGCCTGATCGAGGACCAGAAAAATGTGGTCCGCGGGAGGGTTTAAACGTACCAATTGAAATTGTGGGTTTTCAACACGTCCAGACAGGTACAAACACGCAGCAGCACATTGTTCAAAGCAATTTCCCGCCTTGATTTTCATCACCTGACGCCCATATTCGACCACCTGCTCCATAGTGCAACCTGGCGCTGGGGTAATTTCCTTCAGTTTATTCACCGCCAAAGTAGCATCCTGGCGAGTAGAAGCAGCACGTGGTGGGTTCCAGGCCTTTGGCGCCGATAGTTGCCCAACCCCTTGATTGTTTGTCCCTAACGGAATGCAAGCTTTTGCAAACTTAAGGGCTGCTTGGGCAAGAGTAGTTGGCATAATTCGTTCTCCTTAGCTCAATAAATGACATAGCTTTAATGGTGCAAAACCAAAAACTACGGAAGCTTAATTGGCTTGTGAGTAATTGGTGATTGCTTTTTGAAGTTTAACTTCAGTAACTTACCAATCTATCAATAGATGCTCAAATGTTCAATGCGATGTCATTGGAAATAATAACTGCAGTACCCCTGATGATTCACAGTCAAAATGCCACCAGAGCCATCGAAATTCTTACTCTGGCCTTGAGCTTCAATTGCTGTCAGGGTTTATCCTATGGTTCACTGTGTTCCCCAGTCATGGCGGGGGATACCGTTTTCCAGAGAGATGTATTTTCGTAGCCAATCCAGTCTATCATGCCCAAAATTTTCAATTTCCTCTCAGCCCCGTGAGCCCGCAACAGCAGCACTGACGGTGAGAAATAGTATATCAAACAGCTTGTGAGAAATTTTTCCTTGTTGGCACGGGTCTTCGATAGTGGCAAAGTATTTGAAGAGCTCGCTTCACACAAAGCGAGCAAAATTGATCAGACTTTAATATAACCGTTCAAATTTTATTGTCTTCCCACATTTGTTTTGGCCTCAGTAAAAAACCAATAACTCAACCAGGCGATCACTTTGCCGGGGGAGTTGTCGTTCTGGCGTGAGAGATACACGCTCCCCATGATAAATGACCATTAGTTGCTGAGTCTTTATTTTCAATTGTTGTAAACACTCGGTAACGGCAAATGCACGGCGATAACTCAGGGCTTTGTTGTAGTTTTGGGAGCCTGTTTCATCGGCGTAAGCGTGCACTTCTATTCGGTTAATATTGGAGTCAAACTGGCCTAACCAACTAGCCAGGCGCTTTATCTCACTGGCGTTTAGCCGGTCCTGGTCGAAGCCAAAAAACAGCTGTAAACGCTTTAAAAAAGGACTGGGGTTTTGTTCTGTATTGTTCTCATTTGGTTTATCTGAAAAATCGTATTTATGGGTACTCGGCTCCGTCATATACAGGGTTAACTGGGTAGGGATGCCAGGTATTTTCAGGCTCTGAAACTGGATAAATTGATGCTCAAACAGAGGTACGGCAACAATCTTGCTGACGGTGGGGGCACCGTGCCAGAGCCAGACCTGAAGTGGTGAGTTTCCAATATATTGGCCATCTTTGTAAATAGCCGCTTTGGTTGGTTTTGTTTTGATGCTTAATAGTTTGTTTTCACTGCCTTTAGGCACTTTTCCTGAGCTGATTTGTGAGCATGCACAAACCAGTATAAGTAACAGTAGCAAGCAGATGTAAGGTTTAGCTCTTAACATAATGCCTCTCTTTCACCGGTTCACGGCGTTTAATGCATTTTGTGCAGCTGTGAAAAGGTAATGAATTTAACTTCCGGATCAGCGTTCAGCGCGATAATCCTGTTTTTAAAGGCTCGCCATAATGCGTAATTAAGTATGCCTTCATCAAAGAACTCCCAGTGGTGGACAACTATCACAGTAAACTGATGATTGGCCAGGTAGCTGTCCAGGATCTGGTCGCATTCCTGACGTGGACGGTAACGGGAATAGAGGCAGCCAGGATGCTCAGTGAGCAGAAAATCCCTATTTTTCAGGTGATTTTTTTTGCTCAGTTTCATCCAGTAATAAAATGGCAGGTAAATCTTTGGTAATCTGCGTTTGTCCAACCAACCGAGTGAGAAGGTTTGAAAGGTATCTCGAATTAGACGGATGGCATTCAGGCTGTACTTGTCTTGAGGCGCGACAAATGTTGCCGGGCGAGTATGAAACGCCTTAACAAAAATCTCGATACCTTGCTGAATTTTTTGCTGTAACAGTGTCAGGTTGCTGGTTTCAAATTCATACTGGCTCTCGCTACTATTATGATCGAACCCATGTAACAGAAACTCTCTGCGTTTAACGGCTAATAACCCGTCCACCAGGGTTTTATTGTCACAAATCGGGAACAGCTGATTGATGCCGGCAAGGTGTTGTGGCAGAAAGGGTTCGTAGACCTGTTTACCCGGCTGTGAGGATGCGGTTTTAGCTGCTGTGTTAATGGCAGGGATCACTGAAAAATTGATGGCAATATCGTTATCGAAGATAAAGCCATACACGGTTTTTAACATGTCAAAAGAGGTATGGTAGTTCACATCATCATCTCTAATTAGCACATACTTCATTGTGATATATCCTCATACAGGTTTGCCAAACGGTCAGTGATGGCCTGCCATGAATAGTTTTTAACTGCTTTGAGCGCATGATTTCTGATGCTTTGATAGAGCTGTTTGTTTTGTAAAATAATGGTTAGTTTCTGATAGAGACTGTCTACAGACTCGACGTTAAAAAACAGCCCGTTTTCACCGTTTTTTACAAAGGAGGGTAAGCCACCCACATTTCCGCAAAGCACAGGAGTACCCGATGCCCAGGCTTCGAGTACCACGATGCCGAATGTTTCATAGTGACTTGGCAGGACAAATAGTTCGGCGGCGGCATAGGCATCTGCCAGGGTAGGGTCATCAAATTTAACTTTGGTAATAAAGCAAATATCTTGTTCCAGGCCTAGGTCTTTAGCCATGGCTTGCAGCTGTGCAAAGTAGTCCTGGTCATAAATAACCCCAATTAACACAAGTTTTAACTGCGGGTTATGTTTGTGCGCTTTGGCAAATGCCTGGAGTAATAAGCCCTGGTTTTTCTGTGGGTAAAAACCACTCACGCATAAGATAAGCCGGTCGGATTGGCTGAAATTGTATTGCTTGGTAAACCTGGATGCATCACCGGAGGCGAACCTTTGCAGGTCAACACCATTGGGTAGATGGATGACTTTTTGTCGGGGAAATTTTCGTGCTACCTTTTCCCGCTCTTTTTCGCCCACGCAGATAATAGCATCTGCGCCTTCAATTACCTTCGAGCTTTGCACCAGGAAATCCAGTGGTTTTCCCCAGTTAAAACTGCCTTTTAGGGGGGTCATCATATCGTCCAGCTGCTGTTTGGGCAGGTCTAAATAACCGCCATGAATACTGACGACATAGGGAATACCTTTCATTCGGGCGGCAATTCGCGCCATAGCGCCAAGTCGCCCCATAGTGTGCAGGTGAATAACGCGGATATTTTTACTGCAAAGGAGATAAAAAAACAGCGGCAGTGAGAACATATTCCCACCGCGTTTATCGAGCAGGGTCCGATGCTTTTTTGATAGTCCCAGGCGCGTGTAACTATAGCCAAAACGTTTGACCGGAATACCGAATATGTACTCCTGCTTATTATCGGATAACGCCAGTGTGGTGATGTTTTCAAGCTGATAACCGATAGCTTTTAGTTGGTGCGCTGTTTCGGTGATCACGGTTTCGGTGCCGCCCCATTCATTTTTTACGAATCGGCGCGGTATATTGATGATTGTCCCTTTAGTCATATCAGTTCTCCAAAAGTTTATATTTGGATGTGTCCATAATTTGCTTGTGATATGGGCTGACTTAGAATTTCACCTGCCTGGGATAAGTCGTCGAACGCAGCAGCAGTTTGAGGTGATTTCGCTCGCTGTCCGACAGACAAAATCGATAGGCAGAAAATAGTGCTGGGATTAGGCAGATTGAGCTGACCACAATAATCCCAATGAGTGAGTTATCCTCCCCTGTGATATGCCTGAACGAAAGCAGTAGCAAGGCATAAGGCAGGCCAACGACAATCGATGCAATTAGCAGTGATTTGTATGACTGCCATTGGGAGGTTTGGGTAAACCGGCAGGCCATGGGTATATTGACGAATATGGCTAAGACAAGATTAGGAATTAAGGTG
This sequence comes from Psychromonadaceae bacterium, assembly GCA_965249895.1. Lineage (GTDB taxonomy): Bacteria > Pseudomonadota > Gammaproteobacteria > Enterobacterales > CBDFNC01 > CBDFNC01. The sequence continues at coordinate 1,445,884 of CBDFNC010000004.1, read as the reverse complement.
CCAAGGGCCACACCAAGAATACCAAAGGGTTGGATCAGCAGGCAGCTTAATATCAGGTTGGCGAGGCACTCGCTTAACCCTATCCACATTAACGGTTTTTGGTAACCACACATCAGCAGGATTTGGTTAGCTGTATTACGGTAAATAACCAGAATGGCGATATTCAGCAACAGGATCCTGGCACACCAAAGGGTTTGCTGACTATCAAGCTCGAGCCAGATCTGCAGCAGGTCACCGACAAAAAACCATAAAGGTACGATAAGTAATACCACCATAAGACAAACAAGACGCTGGCTGGTGAGTAGCAGCCGTTGTAATGCTTGCTTATCGTGTTGTGCGTTTAGGCTTGCGGATAAAGGTGCAAGCACATCATGTAACTGTGAGCACAGTAAGCGGAATACCTCAGCCAGGCGGGTAGTCACGTGGTATAAAGCCACCAAGCCAACACCAGCCAGGGCTGAAATAACGATTTGATCGGTTCTGAAAATAATCAGATTACTTATGGTTATCACATAAGCGCAAAGAGAAAAGCCCATTAAATCGACCATTTTTGCCGGGCTATATAGGCGCCAGGACAGATGGAGACGTGGCAGCGCCCGTTTTGTCGCTATATACATGGCAATATTCGCCAGACACTGGCTGGTGACGGCGATAACGGCGAGCAGACGTATGTCGGCATTCAGTTTAAGCGCAATCACCAGGGCAAAGCAGTTGACTATATCCCGGATCACCTCGATACGATTACGTAGCTGAATGCAGTGGGCGCCGCGCAACACTTCGGTAAATATACCAAAAGGAAACAAGAGTCCGGTGCCGATACCAAAAAACAGGAAACACTGGGTATAAAGAGCTTGCTGATCTGGTTCAAAAACAAAGATCAAACTCAGAAATGGAGCGCCGAGACAGGTAAGCACTATGATGGCAAAACCTAAAAAGAAATAGTTGCCAACCAGAGTGGATGCGGTGCGGTTATAGCTGTTCCAATCTCGATGCTCCAGTACTTCGCTGGTTTGTTTCTGTAACGTGGTGCCAAAGCCTAAATCCAGTAATACAGAATAACCAAAGATTGACCACAATAAGGCCCAAAACCCATAGGATTCTTTGGGCAACAGCAGAAACATTTCCCGGGTCAGGTATATCATCACCACAAACTTTATTGCCGTAGCCAGGTAGTTTGAGGCGGTTAACTTAATTAGCTGTTTAGCGCGAGACATAAAGCATGCTCCTCTACGGTGTCGAGCAGAACCTGTTCCACCTTTTCCTTTACTATCTCCAGTCGAAAGTGAGTGCTTACATAGTGATAGCCGGCTTTGGTTATTGCCTTATAACGACCAGGGTCCGTGATCAATTGTGCCATGGCATCTGCAATGGCTTTGGGATCATTCGGATCGATAAGCGTGCCCAGCTTATTGTTGTTAATTATTTCGGCAGGTCCGTAACGATTACTGGCGATGACTGCCAGGCCGTTTGCCATGGCTTCTATGATAACCAGGCCAAAAGGCTCTGGCATTAAGGTGGGCATAAGCAGCACATCATGTTGTCGGTAGACGGGCACCATATTGTCGGTGGCAGGCAATAGTTGCACATGTTCATCGAGCCGTAACTGGCAGATCTTCTGCTCGATAATCTGTTGGTATTGAGGGTCTATTGGACCAATACAGGTTAAACGAAGTAGCTTGTCCGGGACTCTGTCTAACAATAAACGAAATGCCCGCAGGCTTTGTTCAATCCCTTTAATTTGGCATAAACGCCCGGCAAACAGAAAAGAGGTTAGCTGTTTTTGGCGTCTGCGTGGCTCGGCACCCACTCTGGTGCCGTTGTGTACGACTTGCACATCTCTGGCATTGAGTTGTTCCTGTATGGCTTTGCCAACCCAGTGGGAGCAGGCGATACATGGGCCGAAATCGAACTGTCCGCCAGTCAGGCCGGGGACCCAGCGTTTCAGCTTGCGCTTGAGGGCATTGATAAAACCGGGGCGGATATAAGCACAGGGCCAAAAGTCACCAATTTCATAGAGTTTGGCGATACCGCTGTGTTGGCTGGCCAGTGATGGCGCCAGGGATAGGTATTGCTGATTCCACAGGTAGATAAGGTCGGGTGATATCCGGTTGATGTAATGCTGACTGACCTGGTAGTTAAATGCTTCTACCTGAGCCTGTTGGTAATAACCCGGATTATCATAATCGATATAACTGAGCTCCCGGTGCACTGGGCTCGTCCCGTGGTCGGTTGTTTGAGTCGTTCTACCTTTATTCCCTGTCAGCACGGTTACCCGGTGCCCTTTACCACACAAGTACTCCACCGTATCTTTGCAGGCAAGTTCATAACCCCCTATGTGAAACGGTGGGTAATAATTACTGATTATCAGGATGTTTAGTTTTTTCATAGCATATTACCTAAATAAATCAACAAGATGAAAATTCTTAAACAGGTTGATACCAAGCAATGACTTCACTTCGTAAGCAACCCACAAGGTGATTAAACAGGCCAGTACAATAAATAACCCTTTGGAAAAGATAACGGTGCCGTTGGCCAGCAAACCGCTGACAATGGGCATGGTTTTGGTGCGCTCCCTAAAGCGAGAATCGATTCCCCAGTAAACCACCAGGTAGAAATGCTTAAAAAACCAGAAGCTTAGCTGGAATGAGAGCAACTTCTGGCTGGGCACCGATACCGCCCGGTTTAATATCCGCAGGAACTCCTGGCGCTGCTCACGGGATAAGCTGGCTGCAACACCGGGAGTGAGCTGCTGGAAAAAATAATTAGCATCTCTTTCTCTTTGCTTGTCCATTGACAGCTCCTTGTTGGGTCATTAAATCCATGGCTGCGATCACCGCAAATACCAGCATTAATTGATAAAAGTTATTTGTCTGCTTGAGGACCCACTCGAGGGTGGATTGCAGATAAATACAGGTCAGGGCGGCAAACAGACCAATGCTGATAAAGCGCACTGGAGAATCTTTAAACCGAAAGTAGTTTTTGATATTTTTGGTATAAAAGAACAGCAGCATAGTGATAAAAATCCCCAGGTTCAGCCAGCCTGTCTCTGCCGCTATCATCAAATAAACAGTTTCCACCAGGCCATTCTTCTCATCGGGATCGTCCTTGTTGGCCATAGGGATGTGTGATGAGTAGGGGTAGGGTGGATTTATTTTATGTCCGAAGTTGTTTAACCCCACACCAAGCACCTTATCGTTGGCCATGTTGACAGCTGCTATGGCCAGTTGAACACGCACCATTTTTGACTCTTCCGGCGCCGTGGTGATACGTTCAACTATGGTGTCAGAGGCCTTGGCCAACACTAAAGTACCGGCGAAAGGCAAAATGATTAACAGGGTCAGGCGACGCTTTCTGACGGTGGGGCTTTTGTTTTTACTTAACAGTGAAATGGAAAAGACCATCAGGCTGTTCAAAATAAACAAGGCCAAACCGGCACGAGAAAGGGTTGCAAGTATACACACGGCAGCCATGCCAAAGATGATAAACCAAAGCCAGCTGCGGGTTCCCGGAACATTGAGCAGATAAGCGTGGGCCATGGCGCCAAAGATAGACACGTACATGACCAATGAGTTCTGGTGGGGGAAGGGGCCCTGACATTGAAATATGCCAAGCAGGTATTTCTGCTTTATTACCGAGAGAAAAATGTAAACGATAATTGCACCTATGGTGGTCATCAGCCAGCGCAGTTGCTGCTCATTACGCAGGTAATTCGCTATGGTCCAAAAATAGAGATACATGCGTAACATCTTTAGAATTTCGAAGGCAGAATAGATACCCATATCGGCATTAATGGTGGATGCCAGGCTAAACAGAAAATACATCAGGTAAAGTACTGAGCCTGGCGGAAGTCGGGCGATGGGAAAGCGGTGTCTGCGCTTAACCACCAGACACAGCAGAATGTAAAGCGAAATATCCACCATGCCTAATTCAAAACCTTTGGTGGTGCCGCGATAGGTTTCCATGGATACAAAGTTAATATCCACCATCTCGCAGGTGAAAAATATCACCAGGAAAAACACCAGCTTCTCGCAGGCTTTTGAATGCAAGCAGCACAGATATCCAATCGGCACCCCCACAATCAAGGTCATAAAAAAGATGAGGTATTTGAATTCAGACATAACCTCTCCTTAGTTACGCAGCTGATAGTCGTAAATACTTCGGTCGAGCAATAAGGTGGTAAGCAAGGATTCCAGTGACGGCATCACCTGGGTGAGTAGTGCATTCCATGACCCGATCATACTTTTAGGCACATAAACCACATCGTTGGGCTGGATCAGGAAGTCCCGGGTTTCACCGTGGAGGATTTTATTGATGTTGACCTTGTAAACCCGCGGATGTTTGATGTTGCCGCGGATCACCAGTACGTGACTGTTGGCGGAGAGCAGTACACCTTCGGCTTTTGAGACCAGACGTGCCAGGGTCATGCGCTCGCTGTAACCAAAATAGCCGGGTTGATTGACTTCACCTGTGATAAACACTTCCTGACTCATGGCGGACGCGATATAAACGTAGTCGCCGTCTACCAGAGGCACGTTGTGATTTAAGTCTCCCTTGTGGATCAGTTGTGCCAAATCAACAGGCAGCAGTTGCTTTCCACGCTGAATATACGAGTGCTCAAGATCCGCCAATTCAATGGTATTGTTATCAAAAATACCTATGGATAAACCACCAGCCAGACCAATGGCTTCGGCGGCCCTGAGAGAGCCGTCAAAGTAATACACTCCTGGGCTACTGACTTTGCCAATGATGGTAATGGATGCGCTACGCATGTCGTAGGGCATCAGAGTTACTTTGGGGAAATGAATGTAGCGCTGTAATTTTTGCTCAATCAGCGCGGTAGCCTGCGGTACTGTTTTCCCCGCGATCTGCACATCACCGATAAGCTTAAAGGTCAGGCTACCGTCTAACTTTACGATAACCCCTTTGCTGTCGAGATCCGGCTCGCCATAGACAAAAACATTAAATTTATCCCCCGCCGAAATTTCATAAATTCCGGCTTTCACTTGATGCAACTGGGACAGCTGTTGTTCGAGTCGCTGCTGAGATACATGTAATGGTTCATCTATGGTTTCTACGTCGGCAGATTGCGGCAAGTTCAAAGGCAGCTTGGTGGGAGCTTGGTTGCTCTGGCGAAGATCCGCACAACTGGACAATAACAGAGCCAGAGCGATTATGCTGTTTAGCAGGATAAAGTTAAACATGGTAGATATCCTTAGGCACTTGATTAAGCAGGATGCCGATGGGTTTGATGTTTTTTTCACCCAGGTAATTGATCACCCGGCTCAGGCTGTCTTTGCGGGTAAACAGACTTTTTGCCACCAGTAAGATAGCGGCTGGTGAACTATTAATGACTCTGTAAAGTTGCAGGTGCCGCTGGGCCGGGAACAGCTCCCAGAGAACCACGTCATAACCCTTGGAAATGTGGCTGAGAGTCTCTTCGAAGCCGGCTTTATCTAGGTAGTTTAAATAGATCCCTTGATCACAAACGAAGTAGGCTTTGTCGATACCGTCGGCGATGGAGAGGGGCTGCCAATCTTGCTTTTGTCCGTAAATAAAGGGGTTCAGTACTGCCTGCTCCACACCAAAGCTTTCATCGATAGATTCTATATACAGGACACGTTTTCCCTGACGTAGGTAAACTTCGGTGAGGGCATTGGCTATGGTGGACTTGCCTTCGTTCTGCTGGGCGCCGCTTATGGTGATGAGTTTATTTTTCTTGCCAGCTTGCTCACGAAGTTGCTCAAGGTTGCTAAAAAACTCCTGAAAAGCGCAGTAATAAATGCTTTCTTCTACACCGTCCTTATCGGGCAGTAACCCCAGCAAGCGATCCTGAGTGATGTCACTGCGGTTTTTTACGCTGGGATCAAAAATAACCCTGGCCAGCAGAATGCAGGCACTGAGGGTAAAACTAAGCAGGGCAGCGGCGATGGCAATCAGCTTACGGTGTGAACGCTCAGGGTATTTAGGGGGTAAGGCGTTTTCGATAATTTCGAAGTCGCTGATATTTGACTCCAGCGCCAGTTTTGAATCTGTGACCCGGCCTTCTAGTGTGTTCACCAGGTTTCGATATTCATTCATTTGATCGCGATGACGCTGGTATTCCTGTTTTAGTTCACTTAAGCGCAGTAATATTTTCTTAGTCTCATTAATGGCAAGGCGATAACCTTCCAGAGCCTGATCAGAGACATATAGATCGAGTTCATAATGGATTATTTCCAACTCGAGCTTGAGATAAAGGGGGTTTTGACCATAGATTTTGGTGTTGGACTCACTGCTTTTATCCTGGCTTTCTGCATTATTTTGAAAAGTGGCGATTTTTTGTTGCATCGCCATGACCTTAGGGTTCTGTGAGGTATATCTGAGTTGGAGTAATTGCAAGCTTTCCCGCAGATCGCTGATACGATTCAGCTTTGCTCCTGCCACTACGGTTTCTAATGGGATCTCTTTAGGAATGGAGATAAGTTTGGATCTAGTGGCTTCCAGTTTGGCTCTTTTCTCGCTGGTGGCCACCTGGCTTTCAATAAATTTGATCTCCAGCGTCTGTATTTTTTGGTAGTTTGAGGCAACCTGCTCTTCAAATGACACTAGGTTGTGCTTTTGTCTGAAGTCGTACTCGGCTTGCTCCGCGTCAAGTAGTGCCGAGCGGGTGGCTGAAAGTTCTTTCAGGAAATAGCTGTTTACCTTTTGCGCTGCTGAGTTTTGCACACTGGAATAGGATTCGAGAAAAACAGCACTGACCATATTCGATACTTTTACAGCCATCTTGGGCTGCTGCCAGGTGGCGGATATATTAATAATGTCTGATCGGTTCCCCCGGCTGATGTCGATACTTGAGTACAAATCCTCCGGGGTCAGGGAAAGCTGCAATCTGTCGATGACCCGCTTCAGGTGATCCCTTACCAAAATAGTTTGCATTACTGTATTAAAGTCGATTTGCAAATACAGGTAAGGAATATCCGACTGTGATGACATGTTTTTCTGGTGGCGAATGATGATGGTATTGGCTTTCCAGCTGTCTTTAATCAAAGACTTCGCCATCACCAGAGCCAGACCTCCGAATATCATGGCCACCACAAAAGGTAGCCATATTTTTCCCTTTAGCTGAGACCACAGAACAGCCAGGTCGATATTCAGACCGCTGGCTTCAACCTGGTTGTCCTCGCCGGAGGATAATTCAGTTGCGGAGTTCATGCTCAATGATTCCGCGAATATCAGTGATACTTGTTACATCCTGGCGAATGGGTTTATTGGCGGCGATCATCGCGTAGGAGTGTTTGTCTTGTGGATGATAGCCATGCATACCGGGAATGGATTTAAGGCCCATGTAACAAGGTGTGATAAGCATGCCCGGATCCATCAAAAAGAACAGTTCACCAAAGCGATGATCGTCGAAATAAACATGCATCTTTTTTAGTTCATCGTCTTCGATTATGCTGCCTCGGGTTATTCCGTTAAGCACCTGACGTATGATGGTTTGTGCGTCCGGGTTGATAAACCAAAAGCGCGCCATGGTGGAGTCGTACATGGCCACGTAGTCTTTACCGTATATCAACCCGGTAGCCTGGATATAGGAGATAAGGTCGATATCACCGGTGACATCTTTCATGCCGTGATCGGAAATAATGTAGAGTGCTACTTCTTGGTAGTTATCTTGGGCCAGTTTATACAAGGAGCGTATTTGTTGGTCTAACCAATGGATCTGCTTTTCAACTGCGGGATGACAGGTGCCATATTGATGCATGATGCCATCGAGTCTGGGTAAATAAACATAGTTAAACCGGGTTTGACCTTTTTCAATTTCAGCGCGGTTGCTGGCCAGGATCTCTTGTTCACTGTGGCGCCAGTTTGAGCAGTAATAAGTAATGTCTTTGGCTACGCACCAGTCGAATATGGTATCCGTGGCCATTATGCCGCCGGGGACGAAATAGTCGCGTTTTTCCAGATAGTCAAAGTAAGGCAGGTGGGCAAAAGGCACCGAGTACAACTCGAAATAGCCTGTGTAACCATACGCCTTGGCCATGATTTTACTTAACCAGTGGCGGACGCGTCCCCGGTCAAAAATAGCACCTGGCAGCAATGACAGATACTTTAACGGCTTAAATGGGGATTGTTGTGGATTGTAATTAAAGCAGGACCAGTGGGTATGCTGGTCGGGAAAACGACCCGTTAGAATGGACGGATCGGCGCCGGAAGAAAAACCAAATGTGGTTTGTAATGGCCGGGCATGTTGAATAATCCCATCAAGAAATCCATAGCGCTGATAGATTTCCCAGCCAAACGCGTCAATAAATGCAAACAGAGTTAGTTTTTTTGTCATGGGTATTGCTCCAGGTGTTTTTTCTATTCTCCTGGTAATACCTAATCAATCTCCGTGCCAAATCTTTCCAGTCGTAATTTTCTCGTATAAAGTCAGAACCTTGTGTTGATATTTTAGATGAGAGTTGCGAGTCGTCGAGAAGTTTCAAAATGCAATTCGCAAATTGGGACGCATTGTCGGCATAGCAAATATGTTGCTGATCGCATAACGCTAAACCCTGAGCGCCCACTCTGGTACTGACTACAGGGCGCTCCATGGCCAGGGCTTCAACCAGTTTTAATCGTGTACCCCCGCCAATTCGAAGTGGACAAATGTAGACGTCAGCCATGGCGTAATAAGGGCGAATATCGGCCACTTCACCAGTGACGATAACTTGCTCGCCGTTTTGCCAGGCGGTTACTTCCGCAGTTGGTTTGCTGCCAACGATTAGTAATCGGGCGTTGGCAAGCTTGGATAATATCTCAGGCCAGATAACCTGGATAAACCAGCGCATGCCATCCAGATTCGGTTGGTAGTCCATGGTGCCGGTAAAGACTAAGGTTGGATGGTCATTTTCGGGTTTTTGTTGGGGGTAAAAATAATCGGCGTCGAAGCCGTTTTCTAATACCAGTGGCGGGATTTCAGGCTGTTGATGCTGCAAGATATATTGTTTGTCCTCCTGTGAACACACCACATGCCATGGAAATTGGCTATTCAATAGTCTCTCGAACCTGCGGGTTTTAATCAAGTTTTCCCAGGCCGATAAGCGTCGCTTCCAGCCACTCAGATAAGGAAGTTGCTCCAACTGGTATTCGCTATCAACCCGGCTATGGTCGGTAACTACCGGGCACCGGCAGTCTATGCCCTGAAAATACTGGGTCATACAAATATCTACACAGTGCACCAGGTCGAATGGGGTATCCCGGGTTAATGCTTTTAGAGCGCTACTTACCTTGCTGTCTAGCCAATGGTTGAGCGTGTCGGGGAGGGGGTCAAAAAGTCGCCTTGCCAGGTTGCGCCAGGGTTTTACCCGGATGGGCTGAGTGATAAATTTGCTAAATACGAGTTGTGACTCCAGCTCGGCTGCCACGGCTACTTCAGTTTCGCTATGGGTAAGGCTAAAAAACATGACCTCATGCTCGGCGCAGACGGCCTTCAACAGGTTAAACACGCGCTGGTGTGTGCCGCAATTCAGGGGATAAGGAATATAAGGGGTTACAAACAGTATTTTCATCATTGTTTCCTCCGTTCGGTATTAAAAACGCTTATTAAGCAGCCCTCGGGTTTATCTTGTAGCTGTCTAAGGATTCGAGTAATTGATTAACATGAAGGCCCCAATCGAATGCTTTCACCCGCTTTAGCCCCAGTTGGACCAGATGATGTTGAAAAGGCGGCTCCGTTAATATTTGTCGCAGACAATGCGCGATACTGATTGGGCTTTGTGGGTCAAAACACAGGGCTGCGTCGCCGACAACTTCAGGCATAGCCCCCCTGTTAGAGCAGGTTACGGGAGTTGCACAGGCCATGGCTTCCACCAGAGGAAGCCCGAACCCCTCATAAAATGATGGCATTACTGTGATTGCCGCGCCGTGGTACAGGCTGGGGAGATCCTTGCTATTCACGTAACCCAGTACTTTGATGGTGTCGGCAGCCGGGGAGTGGGCGATGCGTTTAAACACCACCTCGGCACTTGACCAAGCGGCGCCCACAAAAACCAGCGGATGTTTTTGGCGAATGGGCGCTGGCAGAGTTTCATATGCCTGGATCAGGCCGATATGATTTTTCCCAGGGTATTCGATGCGTGCAACATATAGCAGATAGCCCGGTCTGAGATCTAGGCGTCTTAATCGCCGGTCACAGTCTTCGGGCCGTTGTTCGTTGAACATGCTTTTATCGTAGCCATTATGCGCAACCCCTATCTGCCGCGCCGGAATGCGCAGAAATATCTCCATATCTTTTCGGGTATTATTGCTGACGGCAATAAGCCGGGGGTGATAGAGACTGGCTTTTGGTTGCAGGTATTTGGGGATCAGGTGGCGGATGTACTGCATCCGAAGAAAATCATATTTATTGGCAATATGACATTGCGACAGATCATGGAAGGTGGCTACGGTTGGTAAGGGGTAATGACTTAATACGCGGCGGTTGGCAGCCGGTAAGAACAGGGCGTCAAACTGGGTGGTCTTAAGTTGCTGCTTGATCCAACGAGGTAGTAACCAGGTATGATAGGCCATATTGGCGACAGGGTGGTTTAAATAACCGGGCAGTTCTACGAGTTCTTGCCGAGGGTGGCTGATGGGCCAGTGCTGCCTGTCTCTGGCGCTAATAATTACGGTGACATGATGCCGTTTGAGCAACTCTGCGGCGACGTTTTGCATATATTGAGAAATTCCCGATTGTCCGCAATCAAACCCACAAGCACTAAATAGAAGACGCATATTTATACCTCTTTTTTGAACAGGGTGAGCAGGAGCCGCCGAATGTCTCAGCTCCGTAACTAACAGTTAGCGGCTGTAGTGCCAGTCCTCAACGGTGCGATAGAAGTCCTGTAAACGGGAAACCACCTGAAGCCAGCAATATTCACTTTCAACCCGGGTAAAACCTTGCTTGCTCAGGCTGGATGCCAATGATGGTGAGGTTAATACTTGGCTTACGTTAGCCAGCAGGGAGTCCAGACTGTTTGGGTTAAACAGCAGCCCATCGTTTTTGTGTTTGATCAGGTGAACTAAACCGCCGACGCAACTGGCGACAACGGGTAACCCCGCGCTCCATGCCTCCAATACTACAATCCCAAAAGGCTCATGAGTGGAAGCGAGTAAGAAGCAGGAGGACTGTTGGTACAGGGCCGGTAATAACTCATGATCTGGTTCAATACCTGGGATGATGGAGACGTAACTTTGTAGCTTGTATAATTCAATTCTTTTCAGTAATTTACTCAGGTAACTTGATTGGATCACTGGACCCGCCAAGATCAGTTGATATTGAGTATCTCCCCTGGCATGCAACCTGCTGAGTAAGTCGATAAGCATCAGCTGATTTTTTTGGCTATCAATACGGCCGACGGATAACAGCAACTTGCGAGTTGTAGGTATGTGCAAGTATTGGTGCACATCCAGCTTGGCAGGGGTTGAAAAACGGGTAAAATTCACTCCGTTTGGCAAGTAAATAACCGGTTTATCCGGAAAGTACTGGCGGGTCTTGAGGTATTCATTGTAACCAATACATATGATGCCACTGGCGTCTGACAGTACTCTCTGTGGTTTCAGTACCAAATCGATAAACTTGCCGGCATTAAGGGTGTGTTCCAGTGGTTCAATCAGGCTGTTTATTTCGGCTCTGGGCACTGTAAATTGACCGCTATGCAGGGAGATGACATAGGGTAACCCACGACGTATGGCCGCATATCTGACCATAGCGGCCATACGTTGCATGGTATGACAATGATACAAACGAAATTCGCCTTTTAATAACCGCTGGCTGAGGGAGAAGGAGTAGGGGTTTCCGCCCTTTTTATCCAGCTTTAGCCTTTTTTCTTTGGTTAAGCCGATATGGGGGTAGTGATAGCGAAAGCGCTCAATAGGGATGTTATCGACAACTTCTCTAGGGTTTTGATTAAGTGCTTGTGTACACAGAATATGGCTGTTTATTTGATGCTGTCTTAGGCCCAGGCTGGTATTCCATACCGCACCTTCCATGCCGCCCCACTCCTTGATATGAAACCGGCGCATCACTTGAGCGATAGGATATCTGTCACGATTTTTCATATTATGTACCTGATATAACTTGGTCCATGTGGTTGCAATTATTTGTAGCGCGACAACACCGCTTGCTGTCCCCTAGCGTCGTCTTTTAGTTGCTGTCTGACTCGGGTATTTCCCCAGTGTAAACCGCTATAATATGCCCAGTGGTACACCAACAGTCGACAGGGGGTGGTGAGCAAGCCAGCGAGGTCCCGGTTGACAATATGATGATGGCAGTCCCGAAGCAGGCCTTTGATAAAGTGGCCAACGGCTGAGATAAGTTTGTTTTTCCTTTGAAAGATAAACGCATCCGCTTCTCCTTCCACAAAACGCCGACCGTAAAGTTGCTTTAGGGTGTAGTTATGGGAATGCATCAGTAGCGCCTGGGGTATATAACTTACCTTGTGGCCATTGCTTTTTGCCCAATGGCCCCACTCTGTATCCTCTGATGCCCAGGCATCCTGGTAGAAGGGGTGCTGCTGCCAATGCTGACGACGTATGGCGGCAAACGGTAAGGACAGGGTTATCCAGCAAGGGGGCGGCCCCACTGCCGGGAAGCTGGCCGCGTAATCACGCTTCACCCATTGCTTGGCTTCCGGACGCGGGACCTGACGACCAAATGCAGCAACGACGTCGGGATCATTAAATGCAGCGAGCAAATTTGAGAGGCTGTCATCCCGCAGCAATACGGCATCGGAATTTACAAAAACGACGAGCTCGGCCTGACTTTGTTCTATGGCCTGATTAAGTACTTTGCCCGGATAGTAATCATCGGCAGCAATTTGGATCAGCTGGCAGTCATAAAAGCTAACTATCTCCAGAGTCGCATCGGTGGAGCCTGAGTCGACGACTATCAAGTCATAGTCCCGGTAATCCTGAGATTGTAACGCCGCTAATGTGCTGGCAATGACCCAGGCTGAGTTTTTTGAGCGCATTATGATAACCACTTTAGGCCTCTTTTGTGCAAGTCTCGGTCCTAAAGGAGCACTCTCCACCTGCTCCAGGGTTTCAATGTCAGACATGGTAAACCTCCTGTGGTTAATTCGGTTCGGGCAGCGGGGAGGGCACGGCTTCGCTTAACCAACCGGTTTCTCGCCGACTGATGTAGTCGAGGATCTTGTCGAAGCATTGAAATTGGTCACACAAATACATGGTAATGGGGTGGATCAGCAAATTGGCATCCCGCCCTTGGGCTTCACAGGTTTGCAGCTGGTTTAACACCTGTTCGGCCCATTCCTGGATATAGTAACTTTGGCAGCCAAAATCATCGGACCATTGGTATCGTTTCTGCCAGCGTTCGACCCATTCTGGCGTTCGCTCTGCGTGATACAGGTGTTCATGATCGGGAATGATATTGAGGGGGAAATTATAAATGCCAGCATTGCTGAGCAAGGGCTGGTCGTTTTCGCGTTTCACCCCATCGGAGCAAAGTTTGATACCCAGTTGGCTTAATACCTTATCTGTGTGCGGACCGTGTTTATACATATGATTTCGCCAGCAGGAGATCCGCTGTCCGGTTTTTTTCTCGATGATCTTGATGGTGCGCAGGGTGTCCAGGTATTGGTACCAATAAGGACCGTTATAACTACCCACAAGTTTATTGCAGGCGCGGTGCCAAATTACTGGAGTAAAACCGCTCCAGGTATGACCACCAACTTCAACTCGGTCGCTGTTGCAAAGTACTTGCGTATCGGCCCATTCTTCTGCAAAACAGCGGCCGGTGATAAAACACGTCAGTTTGACCCGTGCTTGTTCAATGCGTTTAAGGAATAATCTGGCAGTAGCCAGTTCAGAGATATCGCAGTGTTGCTGATTGCCCGTTTGTAAACTTGCGTGATGAATATCTGCGCTGAGATAGATCATAAGCCTGTGTCCTCTAAAGATAAGCCAAAGCCATTCAAAACATTACGCAGGTTGGCATCCATAAAATCCTGCCAGTTTTTGAGATACCTTTGGGTCAATACATTGGGGTCAAGCCGTTGTTGCGCGGATAAGTCCTCTTGTCGATAGAGTACATAAGGGAAACACAGGGGGAGTTTTTCTGCCTGTGTTAAGGCCTGGTAAGTCCAGGGGCTGTGTCCTTCGATAATACGATGACCTGCTGTGCGGAGCCGCTCCAGAGAACGTTTTACCAGGTTTTTAAGTTGGCTCTCGGGATCCCAAAAAGCATTGTCTGCTGCGTATTTAAGATAACTCTTCCAGGTGAGGTCTTGGTTGTTCAGGCGTTGGCGCTCGCAGCGCAGATGAACAGGTTGCAAGGTGTTAACGATAGACTCGTTCCAGCTCGCCAGGTTGATGTTCTGAAACTGGGCGTAACAGGGAGAAAAGCGAAAATTCATCGCTTGTAGGTAGAGCTGTTTGAAATCCGGCGCTATGGAATTTTCATTTGCCATACGCTGCTGCTTTTCCGCGTAGGACCAATGGTACTTACCCAGGCAGAACAACAGCGCATCACCGTAGCCGATAATGGCTTTCATGGCATGTTTGATGATGGTAGTTCGATAAACGTCCGGGGTGCTCTGAGATAGCAAGAAGCGATTGACCAGCAGCAATGAGCCTCTGTTGATCATTAGATTGCGTGCATCCCAATGGGGGATATTTTGCACTGTATGCTGGGTTAATGATGGGACAAAGTTGGCGTCTCCCAGCAGAGTTCGGTGACCATGTCGCATGTCGTACCAGATCACCCGGCAATTTGCGTTACGCATTTTAGATATGCTGGTAACAGAGATATCTATGCCTAAACCGGCCTGCTGACGAAGAGGCGTTAATGCGTCGCTGATGATTCGCTCCAACCTTGGAGTAACCTTCATTTGGTTGTTAAGGATTAATAGCAGGTCGAAGTTGTTGTGTGGATAGAGCTGGCCACTGACAGGGTGGGTTATTAAACCTCCTTCTCCGCGGCCATAACCACCTAACAGGATTAATGCGCATAGCTGACTTTTATCCAGGTGTCGCATCACAATGTCACACACCTGTGCCAGCACATGTCGGCAAATGTGTTCAGCTTGCGGATCCTGTTGCAGGGTGACATTTTTAATGGTTAACATGGCTGCCTCCGTTCCTCTAACATTGAACTTGTCGTAGCGATGGGATCTGAATGTTCCCTCAGTATTTGTTGAAAAACCTGAATAAGCTGTTGGATATGATGGTTGATGGTGTATTGCTGCAGAATACGTTGCTGAGCAAGTAGCGCATGTTCTTGCGTTGTTTGGGGGTGTTGCAGCAGGTCGCGAATAGCACCGCTGAGTGCGGAAACATTATTGCTTTCTACTAGTCTGCCGTTTATGCCGTCTTGTAACCACTCGGGTATGGCCCCGACACTCGTTGCGATAACCGGGCAGGCTTGAGAAAGGGCTTCAATGCCGGTTAAGCAAAACGTTTCGGGGGAACGAGAAGGGATCACAAGTGCTGAAGCTTGTTGGTAGTACCCAGTTAAGGTTGAAGCATCGCAGTGACCTTTAAAATCAACTCTATTTTCTAGCCCGAGTTTATGGCTGAGTTGCTGTAGCTCCTTTTTTTGCGGGCCTTCTCCGCAGATCATCAGTTGAACCTGACTATTCAAACAAGCTAACGCACGTAACAAGATATCAACGCCTTTTCCCCGAGTCAGGCCGCCGACATATAGAAGAAGATCTTTTTTTCTGCTATGAGTTAACTCGATTATGGCTTTGTTGGGGGTTGTAAATAGCGGAATAACATGGGTTTTATTGATCATAAATTCATGTTGGGCAAGGACATGAGACATGTAATCTGAGGCAACAATATATCCTGCCAGTTTCCGATTACTATTTTGCTGTGCTAGTAAGTGACCCATCCGATTCACTGTCAGTTGGTGTTTGTTATTTCGTCCAATAAACCCCAAGCAGCGGTAACATGCAGGGCCTGTTTTGCGCTGGCAAGTCGTAAGACCGATGGTGGTGTACTTGTGCTCTCTGAGGCAGAAAAGCTTATGGTCATGATAAAAACGAATACTGGGGATACCACTATCGATACAAGCCTCTAATTGCTCTAGGTGGTCAAGCTGATGGATATAAATAATATTTGGTGCATGATCATTTAATTGCTTATTAAGGTCAATAAGAGGGTATGCACTATTAAAAGCATGAGTGAACCTGGGGTGTACCTGCCCATCCAGTTGATATAGAAGTGTTGACTTTATGCCCTTTTTTGATAACTCCTTAACGGTATCGTAGATATATCGTTCAGCACCGCCAGTAAAGTCAGCATGTTTATTTATCCACACAATGTGTAACTTCATCGGATTTGCATATTGCATACGACCATGCAAGTTAGTAACTGTATAATTCCATTTTTTCATGTTATCCATCCTTTTCTCTGAAGGGTATATAGTTACTGCATGGATCTTGCCAAATTTATGTAGAAGTAAGCTTGGTGTATATTATTGTTGTAAATACTTCATTGATTCTAACGCTAAGCTAGGAAAAGCTTCTTTTAATACTAAGGAAGTGTCGCTCAAAAAAATAAAAGCTAGCAACTCCGAAAAGTGTTGTTAGAAATGTGGTGGAAATGAAAATTACAGGCCAGTAGCTAATGTTAAGATTAGATGCCAGTGTTTTAACGACATTCAATGCCAACATATGTAAAAGGTACATTCCATAGCTAATCTGGCCTATTTTTTTTACAATATTGTTCTCGAATATAAGGCTAGTGGATGGCTTAATGCAAGTGACACATGATGCGATTAACAATGCCATTAATAAATATACCAATGTAATAGGTGTGCCTTCTATTGACAGAGATAAAAACATAAAAAAAAGAAAGACAAAGCTAGACTCTGACCTGGAAACTAGTGGGTGTATAAATTGGTAACTATTCTTATTATCCAAAGCATGTGCTAAAAGTACGCCTATACAAATAGGTATGGCAATTAGTTCTAAAGCATGAAGATAGATGTTTTCATTACTGATGTCGTTATTGTTTAATATGAGGTTGGAAATAATAACAAAAATCAATAAGGGGATAGAAACAACAGGTGATAGAAAACGCTCAATAGTTGGCCAGATAAGATAAAATTGCTCTTCTGCTGCCAACGACCAAGCAAAGAAGAAAATAATCCTATCTCCTGCAATAAATGGCACAAATACGTTAGATGTATAGGTAGCGAAATATTTAAGATTGTCGAAGAATGCCTTTCCTGCCAGACTTTCTAATTCCAAAATATACACCAGAAGCACGTAGATAAGTAAAACGCAATAATAAAGGGGGAAGATACGAAGCGTTCGACGAATGTAGAATTTCTTAAGGTTAATATGGCCCTTTGTTCTTTTTTCTTTCAGAAGCAGTGAGGTGATTAAAAAACCGCTGATCACAAAAAATAACGTAACACCGTGGTCTCCCTGGCTTGCGAGTAGAAAATTATCCCAATATGGATAACCTGCATGGTGCCAGATGACGGCAAGAATACTCAAACAACGCAAACCATCCAGGCATAGGTATCTATTTTGATTCAGGTAGTTGGTGTGATTCATAGGATCATACTCCCTTAGGTTATAAGCGTTGCAGACCTGCCCTTGGCTTGAGGTCAGGGGGTAATTATGCGGACAGTTTTTGCCCTTCGAATTGACGTTTCAATATCTCTTCCAGGTTTTTATCATGCTGATGGAAGGCGATACCAAGCAGGGTCCTTGACCGATCTGCTATTTGATGTTTGACTGTGCCTTCAATCTCTAAGCCACTGAAGCAATCAAGCCGGATAAGTATTTTATCTTCGTGTTGTAATAGGCATGATGTTGTCCATATCCCTAAACCTAGCGGGCTAATATCTCGAATTAAAACTGGAATAAACTTTGTTCTGAATAGAAAGTTATCTGCTTTTTTAACTTGAGCAAGGCGCTTTCCTGAATTTAATATAACTCTATATAATGTTCGTGTGTCCATATTTTTAGGATGGAATTTGGTATCCATAGAGTATCTCCTTCTACTAAATGTTAAATTCTATCCTTAACAAAATGCTAACAATAGTTGATCCTGAACCTGAGTTACATGACTTGAATCGAGATCAATTAATAAGTTACCCCATACAATCTTGTTATTGATGCGAAGGTTCTTCCCTATATAGGTGTTTGGTAAAATTATACAGTTACTTAGCTCAGTATTTTTGTCGATGATTACCTTGCTAGCTATAATTGATTTCCCCATGATTCTCACGGTTTTATCTATTTCACTATGTCGACCTATATGAATAGGACCATGAACTAAACTCTCACTATGAAATGTATTACCCATATCTCTAATGATATCTTTCTTCAGGCTTAGACCTGATGGTCTTAACCCTGATAGCTCCCCGTTAAGCAACTTGAAGTTTGCATCGGCGAACTCCTGCCAGCTGTGTAAGGGAAGTGAATAACCT
Organism: Psychromonadaceae bacterium; assembly: GCA_965249895.1. Classification (GTDB taxonomy): domain Bacteria; phylum Pseudomonadota; class Gammaproteobacteria; order Enterobacterales; family CBDFNC01; genus CBDFNC01. Next base: position 1,427,475 of record CBDFNC010000004.1, on the reverse strand, counting down.
GATAAGGTCAAGCCAAACTCTAGTATTGTTCTATTAAGTAGCCGAATATCAATCAGGTTTCGACTACCACAATAAATAGCGGAATGATGGCGTTCGACACATATTGAGCTCAAGGATAACTCAAATTCAGTTATCCTGGATAAATCGTAATTATTTAACCAATCACCGTGGACCATTAGATAGTCCTGGTTTTTTTCGTAAATAACTTGTGGCAGTTCGGGCACAATTTCAAGTTCTAGACCCCAGCGTTGTCCCTCAATGCCGTCCAGAGGTTGATGGCTAACAATGCTTACTGGAAATGAGTAATTTGATAACCATTCCAGGTTGTGCTCCAGTATGGACTTACCACAAATAGGCAATAACCCTTTAATGAGTTTATGCGGTAACGGTGGGATCGAACTCTCTGGTAAATAAACTAATATTCGCATAGTAAAATTCCTTTTTTAAAACCGGTTGCTCTACCAGGCGCCTTTGCCACCAAATACTGCTGGGATAGTTTTAATTATCAATTTTAGGTCGTTGTAAAGTGACGCTTGGTGTATATACATTCGGTCCATTTCTACTTGTTGTTTAAACGGCACCAGTGAGCGCCCAGATACTTGCCAGGTACAGGTTATCCCGGGTATTACCGCGAGTCGTTCCCTGTCAGTGCTGTTGTATTCTTTAACCTCGTTGTCCAGTGCAGGTCGGGGTCCAACCAGTGCCATATCACCCACTAATACATTCCATAGCTGAGGCAGTTCATCCAGAGAATAGCGACGCAGATATTGGCCAAGTCGGGTAACTCTGGGGTCGCGTTGCATTTTAAACAGCACGCCGTCAGCCATTTCATTTTGTGTATGCAGTTTGTCTTTGATAAGCTCGGCCTGATCCACCATGGTTCTGAATTTCCAGAATGTGAACGGTTTTCCATCCAGCCCAATTCGGCTCTGATTAAATAAAACAGGCCCTTTGCGTTCCAATTTAATGGCAATCGCGATTCCCAGCAGCAATGGAGAAAGCAGGAGCATACCTGTGGTTGATATACTGATATCGAGCGCTCGTTTACCTGCGATAAATACCAATTTTTTTCCATGCAACCGGGTGATTAACCAGCACCTGCGAGTTTGCTGTGCCCAGCTGCTAGGTGGAGTGGTAAAGATCTTTAATGGCTCATTTTGATTTGTCGGTAATTGTTCTTTGCGTAAGGTATTTTGATCCCGCCAGATCCGAAATAAAAAGAGGGGGTTTCCTAAGATGTAGCGTTTCCACAGGCGTTTGGGCTCTTGGTAAAGGCGATAAGCCCATTCCAGTCCTAATCCTCTTAGTTTGGTCGAGGCTCTTGGAATATCACCTGAATAGAAATCAAATAATCCACCCACGGTAAGGGCGACTGGTACTGTAATTTTATGGTGATTTTCGTTCAGCCAAAACTCCTGTTTTGGCGCTCCAAAAGCGACCAGCAGAATATCGGGTTGGCACTGGTTAATATGAGCGATAACTCTGTGGTTCTCGGGCTGTTCAAAGTAGCCATGATGGTGGCCGGCAATATGTAAATTCGGGTAGCTGGCAGTCAGTACAGCCTGCATCCTGGCAGCGACACCTGGTTTGGCCCCTAATAAATAGATGGACAGTTTTTTGCTGGCGGCTTGCTGGCATAGCAGCGGCAGCAAATCCGTCCCATTAATATTGTCTGACAGAGAAATACCTATCATGGACGCTGCCATACGAACGCCAACCCCATCAGCATAAACCGCATCAAAGCCTGCCAGAGTACTGCGATACAACTGATCGGCATACGCTATATTGACACAATCTGCATTGAGAAACCCCACGCGGCGTTTAACCTTGCGCTGCGCGTTATCACATATCTCTGTAACCGCCTGTGGCATGTCTTGATTGTTAATAGTTATGCCTAGCAAACGAAAGCGTTTGAACTTGTTACTCGGCGGGGTTGGTAGTAATACCCATAAAAAGCAGAATTTTACTAGCGCCTTTATACTGCTTTTAACGGTTTGCTTAGAAAGCCAGATGGCCTCTTCGGCCTGACAAGTAGGCAGGTCTTTGCCTCCTGTTTTTCGGCTTAGCTCGGCAATGGAAATCAGCCCTTCAGGAAGGTGGCTTGTGTTGTTTTGATTGGGGTTGGCTCCGAATAATCTTAAGTTACCTCGAATCACATGGAGCAGTTGGGGAAACTTACGCCACCTTGTCGGCCCATTGAGAAAATAAAGAATGAATGGTTTATTTTGCTGCCTGTCGTGGATGAAAGCAGGCTGCCGTTTGTATTTAGCAGTCAAATAGTAAAATAGCGGCATCGGCCAGAGCAGAGCCAGAGTCGCCAGGGCGACCAGACATTCTAGCCATAACAAACCTCGATGTTTATTTTGAGAAAGTACAGTGTACTGAGAATTCATTGGGTATCTCCCATTATGCCTGTGGGGCAGTTATGGGAGATAGAGCAAATGTGGTGCCGGAAATGTGTTTTAGATACGATATAAATTAGATATCTCTTATTTATCAGATTGTTACAATCTATTTGTGTTCTTTGATATTTTATAGGAAAGGGTGAATGGGGAGCGTTTTCTCAGTTTGCAAAGCAAAAAGAGAGCCGTTTTAGATAAGTCTATTTGAACTATCAATTTAGCCTGTGAATACTTATTAGTCAGTTGATATTTGTAAGGCTTGTTAATTTCTGAGAGGGTTAGAGCGATCCCGATTTCCTTGAACCTGGTAGGGAAAAATGAATAACAAGGTGGTTATGCCAGTTAAAACGGTTAGCCTTATAACTCGACTGGTGTTTAAGTTTGTGGCGATAATGCTCATATTGCAGTGATAAGCATTTGAAATATTGAAAGAATGAAGATCCTTCCTATACTAATTTCTGTATCAATTAAATCCCCTATAAAATGTGCTTGTATATACTGACTAGTGCTAACCCATATTACACAAAGGTTATTTAAACTATGAGGTTTGAACCAACGCTCCGTGTGCCCACGGCTTTGCTTGATTCCATGGTTGATTTGCTTATCACTCTTAATCCTGACGGTAAGATTTATAGCCTTAACAAAGGTGCAGTGAAGTTGTTGGAGTATCAGGAATTTGAATTGGAGGGGAGGTCAATCGATGAGTTAGTGGATACTAGCCAGCAAGATATTTTGAAAACTGCTTTTACTGACGTAAGACGCCATACCGAAGTGTCGAATAGGACCGTAAGCCTGATAAGTAAATACAATCAGTGGGTGCAACTAGAATTTGCGATGTTTGTATCACGAGATAATGAGCAATCTTTGGAAAAGTTGGTGTTTATTGGCAAGGTATGTGGTCACCGGAATAATTTGCTGCTGATGACCAACTACCTGGATACTATTTTATTAAACCTGCCGGTGGGATTGGCCATTATGGAGGGACCTGAATTCAGGTATTTCAGGATCAACAAAGTGCTGGCACAACTTAATGGCTTACCCATAGAAAACCACATGGGCCGACGATTGGCAGATGTATTGCCTCATGCGAAAGAGTCAATTATTCCAGAGTTGGAAATGATAAGACAGACCCAGAAGTCCATCCTGGGGCGTGAGTTTTCAATATGTCTGCCGCAAAACCCAGACAAACAGTTTCACCTTATCGATTACCTTTTTCCTATTGTCTCAGAAGGCGGAAAAACCCTGGCAGTCGGTGCAGTAGTCCTTGATATCACCAAACGAAAGCAAGCCGAAATTGCCCTGGCAGATACCAGGGAAAGGTTGGAAAACGCGGAAAAGTGGGCTTCTATTGGAGAAATGTCAGCGGGCTTGGCGCATGAAATTAATCAACCGCTAGCCGCGATTAACATGCATGTCGAGATGCTGTCCACTATGCTGGCATTGGAAAATGTAACAGCGCAACAAGACGTAGCGAAATCGCTTAATAAGCTAACCGATCAGATAAAACGAATTGACCAGATTATTTCCCACTTAAAGGTATTAAGTCGCGAAGAGGCCGAGTTTCAGTGTGAAGAAAACGATATTAATGTGATCATCAAAGATTCGTTTGTTTTGCTTAACTCGAGCATAAAGCAGGCTAACATCAAGGTGAACACTTCGCTGGCGAAAGATCTTCCGCCGCTATTTTGTAATTTTGTTAAGTTATCCCAAGTCTTCACTAATATATTGAATAATGCCATCGATGCGGTGCAAGACAGTGAAAGTAAAGAGATTACAGTACGTTCTTATCTTGAGCCTGGGAATGTATGTATTGATGTCACAGACACTGGCTGTGGGATCTCTCAGGTTAATTCCGGCAAAGTATTCGATCCGTTTTTTACCACTAAAAAGGTAGGAGAGGGGACGGGGCTGGGTCTTTCTATCAGCTATGGCATTGTTGCTGAGCACAATGGTGTTATCAAAGTAACCAGTTTACCCGAGGGAGGGGCCTGTTTTTCAGTTCAGCTCCCTGTGTTGGTGGGCAAAAGGGATCAGGAAAATGACGAAAATTCTGTTAATTGAAGATGATGAAGATTTAAATGAAGCCCTCAGCGGCGTATTAAGGCTAAAAGGTTATGACGTTACTTGTGCATTTGATGGAGATCAGGGGTTGCAGGCAGTAAAACAATCTCATCCGGACCTGATCATCACAGACATAGTGATGCCGGTACAAGACGGAATTGGTTTTATAATGAACATCATGAAGATGAAGCCAAGCAAGCCTTTTAAAATCATCGCAATTTCGGGCGGTGGTCGGGTTGCAGGAGGACAATACTTACGAATGGCTAAGTCATTTGGTGTGGATAGTGTCCTTGCGAAACCTTTTACTTTTCCTGAGCTGCAAGCTCAAATAGACGCCATGGAGTTGTAAGTCATTGTTAAGGGCTGGCCCATTGATTGATTAAACTCAGCATCTGTTTTTTGTCCACGGGTTTGGCTAGAAAATCGTCCATTCCTGCACTAAATGATAAGGCCTTATCTCTGGGAGACACATTGGCAGTCATGGCTATTATAGGTGTTTTGTTGTGGTGTTTTCTGATACTTTTACTGGCGTCTAATCCATTCATCTTTGGCATTTGCAGGTCCATTAAAATGACGGAAAAGGCTTTTTCTTTTACCAGCCTAATCGCCTCAAGGCCATTGTCTGCGGTCACCACTTTTAAACCGGCACGTTGTAAAATAGTTTTAGCAACAAGCTGATTGGCGGGACTGTCTTCTACCAACAACACTGGTTTGTCGACATGCTGCATTGACTGAGGCATTGTTTTTTCTTGACGGGCTACTTGTGGCGCCTGTTTTAGATGGAGCTCGAAACTAAAGCAGGAGCCTATCCCTAATTTGGAGCTCAGCTTTAGCTCACTTCCCATTAGTTCCAAAAGGTGCTTGGCAATGGATAAACCTAGACCCACGCCACCATAGCGGCGTGAAAAGGAAGGGTCTTGCTGGGTAAAGGCGCTACAAATTGCATCTAATTTCGCCTCATCAATCCCAATTCCAGTGTCTTCTACCTGGAACACACACAGCCATTCATCCGCATGTGAACACGCTGAAAGCTTGACAGTTATTTGCCCTTTTGGGGTGAACTTGACGGCATTGGCAATTAAATTTGTAAGCACCTGGCTGAGTCGACTGGCATCGCCCAGCATGTCGATGTTATTTGCGAGCTTGTTTATTATTGTCAGTTCAACCTTCTTCTGTTTGGCTGTCTCCATAAACATGTTGGTAATAGAGCTAAGCAACCTGGACGGTGAAAACGGCTGGATTTCCAAGGCTAATTTACCTGATTCCAGCTTTGAATAGTCCAAAATACTGTTGAGCTGTCCTAATAATAACTTGGCTGCATTTTCGGACGTATCAACGTATTGAAGCTGCTTAGGGGTTAACTGCTCACCTTTTAATATATCCATAGTGCCCAGGATGGCATTCATGGGGGTGCGAATTTCGTGGCTCATGGTGGCGATAAACTCGGTTTTGACTTTGCTTGCTTGCCTGGCGTCTTGCATGGCTTTTTTAAGCAATACCTCCTTTGCGCATTTCTGTTTTATGGTGAGAACCAGCAAGTCCACGGATTCGTTTAACTGTTTTAATTCACCCCGGCTGCTTAGCTTGAGTTTTTTAGCGCCGGAAGCTTTGGTTAATCGCATCAGCTTTTTGCTGATCTTATTGATGGGAGAGATAAACAGTTGCTGGGAAATAAAATAAAAAACCAGGCCTAGGGTAAAAAGAGCGACGGCGGAGTAAAGCCTGCTTTGATTCACATGGTATTCAAGTTGCTGCAGGAGTGATTCTAAGCCAATTGATATACGTATTTCACCAAAAATCTCACCTTCATGGGAAATGCGATAGTGGAACTTCTTTATCTTATCTTTGGTGGCGTCAGCCACTCCCCATTGCGCTAACTTAACCCCTTTTTCATTGCTGATTTCCACATAACAAATATCCGGGTAGTGTTGTATCAATTGTTTAAGCATAGATTCCAGGTGTGGCACATCTTCGGTAATAACATCCTCCATAGTGGCCGCTGATAAGGCAGCAAAGGTTTTTTGCATTTGCTGCTCCAACTTACCCTCCAGGTAAGGGCTCTCGTGCAGCCTGACCGCTTCACCGGCTATCAAGCTGATCAGTGTCGTTAACAGAGCCATTAAAAGGGTGTATTTGAGCCACAAAGGCCAGTTGCCAATAGAAGTCATCATCAATCTCCCTTATTCGGCAAAGAATCGTTCGTCTTGCATTGCGATTCGTATCGCCTGATAGTCTTGATCTTTACCTGGTAAGAACCCGTCTTTTTTTAGCGCGGCGAGGGCTGCCGGATCCTTGAGTGATAATAAGCTTTGGGACAGGGCTGCTTTTATTTCAGGCTTAAGGGTGGCACTGGCTATCCAGGGTTTGGTGGTATTTTTGAATTTGGCGATTATTCTGAGGGGCAGACCTTTTCTTCTCATTTTTAGAAAAGTACTTTCTTTTACTGCCCCGGCATCGAATAGCCCCTGGGCTACAGCCGCCGCTACCTTGTCATGGCGACCGAGATACTTGTAATTGTTTAGTTTTGCTACTGTTACTTGATGATCTGCTAGGTATGACTGGGATAAGTAACGTCCAATTGTGGATCTTTGACTGCCAAACGCAAAGTTTTTCCCCTTTAAATCACTAACTGTAAAAATATTGCTGTTAGCATTGACGCAGATAACGCCATTAAAGAATTTGGTGCCTTGATTGGATTCCATTGCCAGAATATCCAACCGCGGGTTTTGTGCCTTTGCTTGCACATATGATGCGGGACCAAATCGGGCGAAATCCACCTTCCCCTCCACCAGCTCCTGAACGCCTATTTGGTAGTTTTTCGCAATTTGCATCCTGATTTTCACGTTGGTTTTCAATTTGCGACTGAGTTTAGCTTCCAGCTGATTCAGAATGGGCCTGAATTGAGTCACCAGTGTACTGGCCTTGTCCGAAGCATATAACCCAAAACTCAACTCCAGAGCCGACAGGGAGCAAGGGTTTGCTATTACGCAGAGAAAAACTGAAACACGAAGTATCTTACCAGTCATAGTGTCTACCTATTTGCTATGTTTTTAATCCAATTGCAAAAGGTTGGCCAATTTAATAGCGGGGCTGATAAAAAACTGACTTTCTGGAGGGAAAAGCCTGTCATTACCTGAGCGTAATTTTGTTAGACTTAGTCTGAGTTCTTTACTGGTTAAATTTATGTTTGCGATAAAACCCTTACTTGTCATTATCCTTGTTGTACTGTTGCAAGCATGCAGTAGTAAACCGGCGGTTAAGCAGCCATCACCAGCTAGCTTAAATTTAAAGGATCCAACTGTGGCTCAATTGATGACGCAATATCAGAGCTGGAGAGGTGTGCCTTATAAGTTGGGAGGTAATAGCAAGCGAGGGATAGATTGTTCTGCATTTGTTCAGCAAACTTACGGCGAACAGTTTACTCATACATTACCCAGAACCACCTACTATCAAGCCAAAAAAGGTCGCCATGTGAATAAGAGCAGTTTACAAACCGGCGATATGGTGTTTTTTCTGATCAATGGAAAAACGCGTCATGTGGGCATGTACTTGGGGGAAGGTTTGTTTTTACATGCATCCACCAGTAAAGGGGTGACCATTTCAAAACTGAACAACCCTTACTGGAGAAAACACTATTGGATGGCGCGTAGGGTACGATGACCCTAGCCGATTCCTGAAAATGCGCTAATCAATTGGTTATTTGTTCGATAGATGCGGTGCGATTTTTGTTATGAGCCGTCATCAGTGAATAGGCAATATAATATTTGTAGATGTTGCTGACATATTGAACCGTTTCCCTGCCAATGCGTTCTGCCGCTATTTGCTCGACATTGTTAAACCAGATATCTGGGTTTAACCCACGTTGTTGTGCTCTTTTCCGCAAGTTGATAACCCGTGCAGGGCCGGCGTTGTAAGCTGCAAATGAAAACAACATAGCATTAAGCTCAGTGTACTTTTCATCCGAATAGTACCTGTCTCTGAGGTAACGTAAATACTTCACCCCAGCGTGAATGTTGTTATCCAGTGACTTGATGTCGGGAATGTTTATATAAGGCTCTTTGGCTGTACTGGGCAATACCTGCATTACACCTATCGCGCCTTTATGGCTCTTGGCGTTTTGATCCAATCCAGATTCCTGAAAGGCTTGAGCTGCAATCATCAACCAATCAAATTCGTATTGGGTTGCATATTTCTTTATGTATTTTGTAACCTGGTTGAACTTCTCAAACTCCTGTTTATTCAGGGCCCTTTTCACCCACTTATTGTCCTTCAAATACTTTTTAAATAAAATATTTCCAAACAACGTGCCTTTACGGGCACCGCGTAAAAACTGCTTGAGCTCAGCTTCCAGCTTGGGACTGTTTTTACGGAACGCCCAAGCGATGTTTCCAGACTCCCTGACTGCAATATCAGAGTGCAGCTGGATTTGGTCGAAGATATCAGCCCAAAATTCCGCTTTGTGGCTATCGACAATAATGGCGGGTATAAAACCGGCGTTAAGCATCTCCAGTAAATCTGCATCTTCCAATTCTTCACTGGCCAGGTGTACATAAACTGGCGGCTTCCCGGCTTTAAGCAGTTCTTCATTCAGGGAGTTAATACTTTGATAATAACTGCTGCTCTTTCTCAACCACAGCGTTTTTCCCGATAATTCCTCCGCTGACTTTATTGGTGTGCTGCCTTTTTGCGTCACCAGGATCTCTTTGACATTAGTCACCGTTGGGGTGGAGAAATCCGCGACCTTTTGTCGTTCGGGGGTAATGGTAAGGTTGGCGACTGCGATATCACCCAGGCCTTTTTCGAGGGATGGCAGGAGCTCATCACGGCTTACAGGAATAAAGACAATATGGGCTTTTAGTGCTTTCCCTTTGAAATACTTTTTGTTGATATGGGTTTCAAAGGCGCTGAGGGATTCGTAACTTATTCCCCTTTGCTTAAAGTTATCGACAAAATAATAGGCTGGGTTGTAAACCACTAATGCCCTAATCACTCTTTGCTTAAGGAGAATATCCAGATCTCCCTGATAAGTTTGCCTTTCATCGAAAATAATGAGCGGCTCTTCCGTCGACTCCTCAGAAGCGACGGGCCATATAAAAAGGGATAATAGCGGAATTAGATACTTCAACACCAAGCGCCATCCTTGTCATCTGATGAGTACGTTTATAATCGATAAAACTAGCCTATCAGGAAGTGAAGTCAGGGTGAATATATGTAAGACCGCCGTTTATAGAGATTAGGCGGTATTTTCGTGATAAAGACCAACTATTTGACAATTTGTTGTCTTAACCATAGGTTTGGGCTTTAAGCAAGTTTTGACAAAATTGCGAGTCTGATACTAATAGGCCTTCAGCACGCAAAGCATAGGGGAACAAGGTATTTAACTTGAACATAGGCCGCCTTACCGGCCAATGTTTAAGCTAAAACCTGTAGGAAATCATTGGCTTTGGTTTACTTAAATTGGGATTTCATCCCTTGTTATTTGCGCGATAAGGCAATAGGATTAGTGAGATCAAAAAATCTAACCCTGAGTTTTGGGTTTGTTGTGTTTAAATAATAATCAAATTATTGAATATTTTTCTGTCGTATCCCGGATGTGATGGAACTGTTTTATTGCATGGAATGGAAAAAATGCGGATAGCTCCACTGGTATTCTCGGTTAGTGTCCTTTCGTTGGCACTTCAGCCCGCCCTGGCAAATGGTGCCCAGGTTGCTGAATTAGAACAGAAAATACAAGCAAAACAGTCTGAATTTGACTCATATGTAAGTAATCTGGAACAGATCCGAAAATCCATCAGCCTGGATGAAGACGAGCTGACCAGACTTAAGCAGCAAAGCGCTGATGTGGAAAAGGCGAGAAAAGCAGCCTTATTAGCGATGGATAAGCAATATGAACGTCTGGTTGCGAACCCTATCCTCGACATCTCAGAAGCAAAAGATGCTTACTTATATGCGTTAAATACTCAAAAACTGAACAAGAAGAAAATTAAACAGCAAAAAGCCACCGTAACTAACAGCAAGGATCAGCTGGCCAATTCTAAGATGGTGCGTTTTGGACTGTTGAATCAACTGGAAAACCTGAAAGAACAGCATAGTTTTGCCCGCGTAGAGCGCCTGAGAAAGGAGTTCCAACAAGGTGGCAAAATGGAAGTAAGCCAAAGTATTGCTTGTGGTGGTGATGTGACCTTTAAGCAGTGTGCTGAGCAGGGGAACTCCCTGGCGAGAAAAACGGCCACTCAGATGTTTACCAACAATCTGGTTAAGGGCATCACAGAACAAGTTTCCAGCTCCAACCTTACCAGCGCTGCAAGCGGCGTTAAGGTAGTAAAGCAGGACATTCTCGACAGTGGCTTTAGTGGTCAGGGTGACTATCAGGTTAAATTGATGGTTGAAATGAAGGGATATTTGCCGAATGTCCAGGCTTGTAGGTTGCTTGGCCTGGATTACCGTTATTGTGCGGGTGGCGGAGAAGATTTTAATGTAGCCGACTTTAAAGAATCGGATGCGCCGGCCAACCTGAATGAACCGCTGTCATATCTGTTGACCGTTCGTTCCAACCTGTTTGATGATGAAGTGTTTATTGATGGGGTGAGTTATGGAGCCAGCAAGGTTGAAATCATGTTACCTTCCGGAATCCACGATGTAGTTGTGAGTAAACCTGGGTTCCAGAAATACTCTGCCAAGGTGGATTTATCGCGTAATAAAGTGATCCGGGCTCAGCTTAACCGCATGGTCATAAACCTGAATACAGGTGATAAGTTTAATGACGCCCTGGCCAATGATTTGAAAGGCCCAGCATTGATTGCTATTGAGGGGGGAAGTTATCGCGTCGGGGACATTCAGGGAAAAGGATTAGGTAACGAGATTTCCCCAGCAAAAGTCAAGATCGCAAATACTTATGGTATAGGTGCAACGACAGTGACTCATGCTCAGTTTGACGCTTTTGTAGAAGCGACAGGCTACCGCACTACAGCGGAGAAAGGCGAAGGCTGTGCGATTTATACGAATGGGGCACCTGAGTTTGATAAGTCGTTAAGCTGGCGTAATCCAGGTTTTGAACAAGCTAATAACTCTCCGGTTGTGTGTGTATCCCGAACGGATGCCAAAACCTATACTAAGTGGCTCAGCCGTATCAGTGGTTATCAGTATCGCCTGCCATCAGAAAAAGAGTGGGAAATCGCTGCAAGAGCCGGGACAACCTCAGATTACTGGTGGGGTAACAAAATTGGCTCCGGTAAGGCAAACTGTGGTTGGTGTGGAACGCGTTGGTCGAATGAAGGTACTTCCCCTGTTTCGTCATTTAAGGCAAATAAGTTTGGCCTATATGACACTGTGGGTAATGTATGGGAACTCACCAGTGGTGAGCGAAATATAGTACGAGGGGGTGCCTGGAACTTCGCGCCAAGTCTGGCCAGAGTATCGTCCCGTTTAGAGATCAGCAATAGTTTTAAATCCAATTATATTGGGTTCAGGGTGCTTAGAGAGCAATAACTCCACCCTTTCCTCCCTATGAAAACGCAGCCTGGCTGCGTTTTTTTATGCCTGACTGCTAATATTTCTAATAGTCCCCGAAAAAGAGTTTAGTTATGGATCTAAAGTCTTTTATTTTCGAAGCTAAGTCCGAGGCCCTGGCCAGAGATGGTAGAGGTGAGGAAAGCACACGTAGTGACGGTGGATTAGGGTTTTACTTTGAATTAGGTGAATTTAGTTACCGGGATACCTATTACGGATTTAGTCCGTTTGCCGGGCAAGAGCTGGTGTGGATCCGTAATAAACCCCTTTGGGTGACCAATTATTTCGCCGAATTTGTATCGGTGAAGGTAACCCGGCATGATATTTTTAGGTTTCAGCACCAGGCTCTTGTGGCACAAAATCGTGAGCTGCCATTTCGTGGTCCTACTGATTTTGCTTTGGGTTCGTTCCATTACAACAGCATAACCTCGGGTGACATGGAGTATTTTTCCGGTTCAGAGCGGATCGGCTTTGAAGGCGAGCCGGTATTTATACTGCATTTCCACGGCGGCATGTTATAGATAGCTTAATCCTCGTTAATTCTTTGTTTTGGCTATATTTTGAGAGATTAGCCAAAGCCTGTTCTGCTTTACTATGCTGTAATATCTAGCGATCTAATCCGATTTTGGTAAATCTTCGCCTCTGTTTAGGGATAAACAAACCATGCCTAGAGCGATTGTTGCTGCAATTATCTGTCTGCTGTTTTCGACCCCTTCTCTGGCCGCCGGCCAGGGTGGGCTGGATCTTACGACCTCTGGCGTGGGTTATGGGGCTATCGTTGTTTTTGTGCTGGCTTATTTGTTGGTGATGGGGGAGGAGGTCTTTCATTTAAGAAAGTCCAAACCTGTTTTGATGGCTGCGGGGATCATTTGGGGATTGATAAGCTATACCTACGTGCAGCAAGATTTGCCTACTCAGGCTGAAGCGGCGTTTCGCCATAATTTACTAGCGTATGCCGAGTTATAGTTGTTTCTCCTGGTTTCAATGACTTACATTAATGCACTGGAAGAGCGCCGTTTATTTGATACCCTGCGAACCTGGATGGTAGGTAAGGGGTACAGCCTAAGAACCCTGTTTTGGTTAACAGGGTGTTTTTCTTTTTTATTGTCGCCTATTGCAGATAACATGACTACCGCGCTGCTGATGTGCGCTGTTGTGATGAAGGTGGGTGAACACGATAGAAAATTTGTCGCTATCGCTTGCGTTAACATTGTGGTCGCTGCCAATGCCGGTGGTGCGTTTAGTCCGTTTGGCGATATCACGACCCTGATGGTGTGGCAGAAGGGTATTGTGGAATTTTCCCAGTTTTTTGCATTGCTGATCCCCTCGGCGGTGAACTTCCTGGTCCCCGCTTTTATTATGAGTTTTTTGTTCCTCTAGGCAGGCCAAAGCCGATTGATGAATATATAGAGCTTAAGCGTGGCGCCAAGCGTATTGTCGGCCTGTTTCTTCTCACCATCACACTGGCCGTGAGTGCCCATTCGGTGTTACATATGCCACCGGTATTGGGCATGATGACGGGATTGGGCTTACTGCAGTTTTTTGGTTTTTTCCTGGGTAAAACCTTGCCCAGTTCGCTGGCCAAGAAGCGAGCAGAGGCTGAGCAGAACAATGATAAAGAGCGACTCACGTATTTGGGTAGCGTAGTGCCGTTTGATGTATTTAACCGGGTAGCTAAGGCGGAGTGGGACACCTTACTGTTTTTTTACGGTGTGGTTACCTGTGTCGGTGGCTTGGGTTTTATCGGTTATTTGTCGGTTGTTTCAGAGTTGCTTTATATCCAGCAGGATCACACATTCGACAATATTGCAATCGGTTTTTTGTCTGCCGTGATAGATAACATTCCGGTTATGTTCGCAGTATTAAGCATGGAGCCTGATATGGCTTTGGGACAGTGGGCCGGGGTGGGGGGAAGTTTATTGTCCATAGGCTCCGCCGCCGGGGTCGCATTAATGGGGCAGGCCAGGGGCATTTATACCTTCGGGGCCCATTTAAAATGGACCCCGGTTATTGCGCTAGAATACGGAGCCAGTATCCTGACTCACCTCTGGGTAAATGGGGCGATTTTTTAGTTCATTTTTTAGCTTAATTACAAAAGTTATAAACACTAAGGGCTAAATGGATGACGGGGGATATTGCTGGGGGTAAAATAGCTCTTTTACCCTAGCGCCGGATCCCCATTGAGCAATATCGCCGAAGGTTTTCTCCTTACCAGAGCAAGCAGGAACACCAACAAAGGGGTGGAAATCGAGCTGTGGGTTACTTCTGAGCAGGGCGTTTTTCGATTACTTTGCCCCCATGAAAAAGCCCTGTTTTTTGTACCACAACAAGAAGTGGATATTGCGCGGCAATTACTCGGATCCTACTCCTTTGAAGTCAAAGCGCTAAAACTAACCAGCTTCGAACATCAAACTGTCTCCGCTTTCTATTTTTTTAGCGGCTATCAGGCGAATCAAGCCTATAAAGAATTGCAACAACATGGTGTTACTTGCCTCGAAGGTGATATCCGTAGTGCCGATCGGTATCTGATGGAACGCTTTATTTGTGGGGGGTTAACCTTTACCGGCCGTATGTTATCGAGATCCGGTTATACCGAAGTCCAGGATGCCAAGGTAAAAGCCCACAATTATCAACCTGAGTTTAAAACAGTATCACTGGACATCGAGTGCTCGGAAAAGGGCGAGCTTTATTCCATTGGTTTGTACGCCGAATGGGGGGAGTGGGTATTTTTGATAGGCCCAGAGCAAGCTGGGCCTGAGTATATGGTGTGGGTCGAAAACGAAAAGCAATTGTTGACCGCGTTTATTCAATGGTTAGCTGAGTTTGACCCGGATATTATTATCGGCTGGGCAGTTGTAAGTTTTGATATGCGCTTGTTAGTCAAGCGAGCCGAGCATTGTGGTGTTGTCCCAGGCTTCGGCCGGGGGGGCCAGCAGGCGAAATGGCGAGATCGGGCACAGGGAGGCGGCTTCCTTGAGCTTAATGGCAGGGTAGTAGTTGATGGTATCGACGCGCTTAAGGTAGCGACCTACCAGTTTGAGAGTTTTTCTCTGGATAATGTTGCCAAAGAGTTGCTTGGTCGGGGTAAGAAAACTGACGATGTAGCCAATCGAATGGGGGAGATTAATTACAACTTCAAACACGATAAAGTCGCTTTAGCTAAGTACAACCTCGAAGATTGTCGTCTGGTTTGGGAGATTTTTGGCCATACTCATTTGATGGATTTTTTAATCCAGCGTACCCGGTTAACCGGCCTTGAGCTCGACAGAGCCGGTGGTTCCGTGGCGGCTTTTACCAACCTATATTTGCCCAAATTACACAGAGCTGGGTATGTCGCACCCAACTTACCGCTAGGTGGGGGACTTACCAGCCCGGGCGGGTATGTGATGGACAGTAAACCTGGCCTGTACAAAAATGTCCTGGTATTGGACTTTAAAAGTCTGTATCCCAGCATTATTCGCTCGTTTAAAATTGACCCCATGGGTTTAGTTGAAGGCTTACAGGATAAAGACAACGCCATCCCCGGGTTTAAGGAAGCCTACTTCTCCCGCGACAGGCACTTTCTGCCGGAGATTATTACCCGGCTTTGGGCTGAGCGAGACAAGGCCAAGCAAAAGGGAGAAAAGGCGGTCTCTCAGGCGATTAAGATCATCATGAACTCTTTTTACGGGGTGCTTGGTTCGGGTGGCTGCCGCTTCTATGATCCCAGGTTGGCCAGCTCCATTACCATGCGTGGCCACGAGATCATGAAACAAACCCGGCGTTGGATAGAAGATCAGGGTTATGAAGTGATTTATGGCGATACGGACTCTACCTTTGTTTTGCTAGATAAAAGCTTGGACTCGAAACAGGCGGATGAAATCGGCCACAGATTAACTAAGTTAGTTAATAAAAATTGGCGCACAACCCTCAGCCGTGATTTCGCTTTGGATAACTATCTGGAAATGGAGTATGAAACCCATTACCGACGGTTCTTAATGCCCACCATCAGAGGTACTGACAAAGGAAGCAAAAAACGCTATGCCGGCACAGTATCGATTGGCGGTAAGACAGAGTTGGTATTTAAAGGGTTGGAAAGCGTTCGCTCGGACTGGACTGATCTGGCCAGAGAGTTTCAAGTGGCACTATATAAAATGGTGTTTAACGACGAGGATCCCAGGGAATATATTAAACAAGTCACAGAGTCTACGTTAGCGGGAGAGATGGACAGCAAACTAGTTTATCGAAAACGATTAAGACAAAAGCTGACAGAATACGTTAAAAATGTGCCGCCCCATGCCAAGGCCGCGAGGTTGGCGGATGAACAAAATGCTCGTCTAGGTAAGCCATTAAAATATCAGAGAAAAGGAAAAATTTGCTACTTTGTCACTGTCTCAGGACCTGAGCCTGTGGAGTATCTTTCCAGTGAACTGGATTATGACCACTATATTCAAAAGCAGATCAAACCTATTGCAGATGGGATCCTGCCCTTTATAGGATTAAATTTTGCAGCTCTGACAGATAAGCAGATGGGACTATTTTAAGGGTTCGATGAAGAAGTTCACGGAGCGAGATCTGTTCCAATCAATCAGTGTGCCTTGCGAGTATTAATCCATCGATGTTTGTTTTACTTTCGCTTTCTCTATCAACCTGGTGATCGTAGAGCCCTGTATTAAAATAGAAAATAACACCACGGAATAGGTCATCACCAATAGTACTTCCCGGACATCAATATTTTTCTCCGGCACAACCATCACTCCGGCAGGAATAGTCAATGCCAGTGCCAGCGCCAACCCGCCTCGCAGGCCACCCCAGGTCAGGATTTTCACTGAATAGGGGTTATAGGTGCGAAAACGGTTAAAGCCCAGATAAGACAGTTTAACACTGAGGTAGCGTGCGAGTAATACCAGGGGAATGGCTATAAGTATTACGATCAAGTCCTCTTTATGGAAGACGAAGGTGATCAGGCTTAGTCCGATCAACAGAAATAGTATGCCGTTTAGGAAATCATCTATCAGCTCCCAAAAACGATCCAGGTGATCCTTACTTTCTTTAGAGAAACCGTTTTTTCGGGTCCAGTTACCAATGATGATACCGGATACCACCATGGCCAGTGGGCCGGATACTTCGATTATATCGGCGAAGGCATAACCGGCGGTGGGAATAGCCAAGATGAGTAACAGCTCCATAGAGTGATCATCGGTGGCGCTGATCAGGTAGTGAAATAGCATACCCAGGCCGAAACCATAGAAAATTCCGCCTACCGCTTCATGCAGAAACAGGAGAGTGACACTGGCCACAGTAGGCTCTTCAGAGCCAAAGGCGATGGTAAACAGAGTGACAAATATGACCAGACCAAAACCGTCATTAAACAGGGACTCCCCTTCAATCTGGGTCGATATGCGCTGCGGAGCTTGTAGTTTTTTGACGATGGCCAGTACAGCGATAGGATCCGTCGGGGAAATAAGTGCGCCGAACAGCAGGCAATAAATCAGCTCCAGGGGAATGGCCAGGCTTTGGCAAATAAGCCATAACATGATACCGACAAAGAAGGTGGAAAACAGCGTGCCAAACAGGGCGAGTACTGTAATTTCCCACTTTTGATCTTTCAGGTTGTCCAGCTTGATCCCAAGGCCACCGGCAAACAGTAGAAAGCCCAATATCCCTTTTAGCAGGAAGCTCTCAAAGTCGATTTGCACCAGTTGTTTCGTCGCTATTCCTTGCAGGAATGGAAAATCAACTCGTCCTGCGATAACAATAACCAATGATAACAGCAAAGCGCCAGCGGTAATGGCAATAGTGGATTGCATTTTACCGATTTTGCTATTGATAAACGTGATTAGCATGGCCGCTGCAGCGAGGAAACAAAGGGTACTGTATACCGACATTTATCCACCTTATGCAAAAATAGAATAACTTGGTGGAGTCAAATATATAGAGATAGAATAAATATTTCTATATATATCTCGTAATAACCGATATTAACAAGTGGTTATCTCGAGGTGTTTATTGCTCTGTAGGTGTGTTTGTGGTTATTGCAACTAGTTGTTTTTATGGGTTTTTTCTATATGTCCACGACTGACACACAGAGAACACAGCTTGTACATAAACCGACGGAGCTTTATTGGTTGTAGTAATAAAACCACAACCAATCATAGGTGTCTTATTCCACTAACAAGGTGCTGACGCCCAAGATCAGGAACAGTGCAGCAGTAACAATGCGTATGCTTTTAAGGGGTAATTTTTGAGCACTAAATTTACCAAGTAGCACCACAGGGATATTGGCCAGTAACATGCCGATTGTTGTGCCTGTAATCACCATAAATAAGGCGTCATATTTTGCCGCCAGCAAGACGGTCGCTACCTGAGTCTTATCACCCATTTCGGCAAAAAAGAACAGCACCAAACTGGCGATAAATGGACCGTATTTATAAAGCTGGCTTTCTTCTTTATCCAGCTTATCCGGGATCAGGATCCAGGCTGCAACCAGAATAAATGACAGACCAACCAGCCACTTCAAAATATCCGCAGAAAACCAGCCAGACACTAAGTCACCAATATAGGCGGCGGCTGCGTGGTTTAACAAGGTAGCGACGAAAATGCCCGCGATAATAGGAAATGCACGTTTGAAACGGGTGGCCAACAGAAAGGCGAGTAATTGAGTTTTATCGCCGATTTCGGCTATGGCGACGGAAAAGGTAGAGACAAATAAAGCGTCCAAGGTGTATTACTTCCGAAGCAGGTCATTACCAACAGCACAACGACACAGCCTGCTTCATATCTGTGTATTGTGCCATTGGTCTCGCCAAACTCTGGTGTTACCAGTGTCGTAATAGCCACGGCATGTTGCCAAGAATGTTGACTATCACCCTTTCCTGAATGTGAACGCAGGAAAGGAGACTACTCCCCAATGTCATCCGCAGCGGATTATAAGTGAAGTGTCTTAGGATTACAATTAGGAAACATTATTGGGTTAGGCAAATCTTTGTCTAAATATCAATTACTTACAAAAGTATCAATACCAGTTTATAGCTGTTTCTTGGTAGCCTCTCAATGCACTTCGATAATGGGTTTTCATCCTTAACGAATGCAGAGGTTACCGTGTGGTGGGGATGGTTTAACCGCCAGATAATTTGACTTTGTAGCCTTTTTTCTCAAGGAATTCCTTGGCTAAGTCGCGTTGATCGCCTTGTATTTCGATCACATGATCTTTCACGCAGCCACCGGTACCCGAACGTTTTTTCAGCTCCTTTGCCAGCGCCTTTAGATCTTTCTCGCTCAGGCCAAGACCGGCTATGGTTGTTACGCCTTTACCTTTGCGGCCTTTAGTTTCCCGGCGGATCCTGACAAAACCATCCGATTCCGGGATAGCTTCCGGCCCTTTTTCTTCTTGTACCCGTCCGGTTTCAGTGGAGTAAACAAGGCGGCTATTATCCTGGCTCATATCTTTATTCCTGATGTTTAGTTCATGGAGCAGTTTAAATGAGAGTAGGCTACCAGAGCCAGAAATTTAGCAATAGCTTTTTGATTGCAAACTAACTGTGCTCATTCCAACTATTTTTCAGGAACCCATCAAACCTGGGTAACAAATTGGAGGGAGAAATCTGAGGAAATAAGGTCTGCTATTTGAGATAATCACTTCGCCAAAAACAACAACCAAAAAAGACAGAATGCCGATACTAAACCGAACACCACTTAGCTCCTCAGACAAACTCGATCTTCTCGCAAAGAGCGCCATTTTACAAGCCCATGGTGATATCACCGCCTTATCCGATGAATTCGGTATATCCCGCAAGGCTGTCTACACCGCCCGCGGGGCTGCCCGGGCTGCCTTCGACGCCCTCGTCAAAACGCAAAGTGAGCCGGATTGTATCGCGACGCTTGATGTGGATGTGCCACACCTGCGCCGCAGTATTGTCGCGTTAACCATCACTGCCCCCAATTCCATTCGCAGTATTGAAGCGCTTATACCTCTGCTGTATCCCGGCTGTAAAGTCAGCTATGGCTATATACAAGGGGTTATTGCCGAGGCGCAAAAAAATGCCGCTGACTTCAACCGAACGGTGCCATTATCAGCCATCCAGAGCGGTGCGGTGGATGAAATGTTCAGCCAGGGCGACCCTGTGCTGGCGGGCGTTGACCTGGATTCCGGCTACCTGTTCTGCCTGTCTCACGAGCAACAGCGAGATGGTAAAACCTGGGCCAAAGTACTCCAGCAGGCTGCTGCTCAGGGGATGATGCCAAAACACATCGTCAAAGACGGTGCCAAGGGGATAGCCGCCGGTGTCACCACGGTTTTCGAACAGGCGCAGCAACGTGATGATGTTTTTCATGCCCTGTATATCGCTGCCAAGGCGGTGCGCAGGGTTGAGCAACGTGCTTACTATTACATTACCCAGGAAGAAACAGCTTACCAGGCCATCAGCCCCACCATAACAGAAGACCCGGATGATACGTTCGGTCAATGGCTGCGTGCAGATAACCAATGCGATAAGGCTATCGAGCGCTATGAGCATGCTGAACGGGCTTTGCACCTTCTTCACGCCACCTTCAGCTGCGTTTGCCGAAAGACCGGCAAGCTAATGACCACCGAAATGGCGCAGACCAGGCTGGCCCGTGCCACGCTATTGCTGCGCAGGGCGGCACATAAGGAATGTAACAAGGCGGCGACTTATCTGGTAAACCGCTTGGATGGCCTCACTCTGGCCACCCAAGCACTCCATGATAAGTTACAAGGCTGTATTGCACGTTATTCTCAGCAACCAGTTGAGCTGGCTTGCCGCTTCTTTGAGTGCCGACGTGAATTAGCAAAGGCCGGGAAGCACAAGCAACAGCGGCTTATTCAGGAAATGCTCGGCAGCTACCGCCTGTTGACCACACAGTTGGATGAAACACGCTGTGAGCAGCTGATGCAAGAAGTGGAAATGTTACTCACCAAACGTCACCGCGCGTCCAGTGCCATTGAAGGCTTCAACGCCACCTTACGCACTTATCTGTATGCCAGAAAGGGTGTGAACCAAGCGTTTCTGGAGCTGTTCCGCGCCTGGTACAACCTGCGGGAAAAGCGCTGGGGACGTCACAAAGGCCGGTCAGCCCACGAATTGCTGACGGGAGAAAAGGTGACCGACTGGCTGACACTGCTTGGCTTCCCACCGAGTAAGCTCAGCCACTGATTTTAGCCTGGTAACAGGCAACCCAAACTGACTATTTATTAATCTGATCCAGCACTCGCTGAATTGGAGAGGAGCTATTGGTTTTGTGACCCTAAATGGGTGGAATTTGATCAGTCCCATTTTTCATCCTGAAACATCGATTCTGTCATTCCCTAGCACGCGGTGATCCGACATCTGAATGGTCCGACACTCGGTCCAGCGGCCTGACAGCTAGCTCGGTGCCCGCTCCAGGTCACTGGACCGAGATCCGCAAGGTGCTTGCGTAGATGAGCAAATCGCCTTCGATTATGTACTAAGTCATAAACCGGATCTGATTGGAATGTTAGTTGCCGTCAGTTTGGTTTATCGGCAGATGCCATCGATGCTATGTTAGCGCCGCTGTTAACCCTGGGTCATATACATAAAAGCCGGGCGGGTAGTTGTGGCTGCATGAGTGGGGGAAATTCTTAGGGCGTATCGGGGGCGCCTTTAATATCACCGGTAAGCGATTTCACTTTTTGATTGTTCATTAGCGAGCGGACCTTTGGGTCATTCATTAAAGCACCAAAATTGCCCGTGCTGATGTACTCCATTATTTTGGGATCTTTAAGGATAGCTTGCACTTCCGGCTCGTTTTGCAGCGCCATAATATCCAGCATTATTCCCGGGTTTTTTTCGACTTTCTGGCGGATAGAGTCCATGGACTTGGCGAGTTTAGCGGAGTCAAATTCAGGCGCCTGTTGGTAAATGGCCACCACCTGATCTTTATTGACATTAATTTCCCCCAGGCTGGGGCTTTTTATCTGGTAAACCCCGTTATTGAGGGACTCGACGGTGCCGGTGATTTTTGCGCCATCTTTGAGTTCAATGACTTCAGCAAAGGCCAGCTGAACCAGAGAGACGCTCAGTAATACAACAGCAAATATACGACGGGTCATAAGCAGACAAACTCCACAAGGGTTAACAAGTCCCCACATCATAGCATGGGGAGATACCTGTTAGACTGTCCATATCACGCGAAGTGCAAGCAATATCAGGACGACACCGGACAGGCGGTCAATCCATACCGCTTGTCGACGGATTGCTTCCAGTATTTTTGGTATGGTGAGCAGAAAAGCCACCAGGCTGTACCAAAGCCCGTCGATCATCAAGGGGGTGGCGACCAGGGCGATTTGACCATAAAGATCTGGGTCTCCGCTGACAAACTGGCTGAACAGGGCGATAAAGAACAGGCCGAGTTTGGGGTTTAACATGGATATCATGGCGCCGTCTTTAGCTGCTTCACCATAGCTGGCCATTTTTTTAGACTTGAGCTGATTGGCCAGGCCACCTTTGGCACTGAGGGCTTTAAAACCCATCCAGGCTAAATAAGCGGCACCAGCATAGGCGATGATTTTAAACGCCAGCGGCGACTGTTGCAGCAATATGGATAAACCCAGCAAGCTAGATAAGGCGTACAGGGCGACGCCCAAGGCATGTGCCCAGGCAGTGCATAAGCCATGTAATCGGCTGCTGCCTACTGTATGTTGAATAACCACGGCGAGGCTTGGCCCGGGAGTAATGGCGCCTAGCAGGCAGATCAGAGCGAGGGAGAACCAGAGACTAAATTCCATCTATTATTTCACACCCATTATTTTAAATTTTAAAATGAACATCATATGGTTACCATCTGATAGGGTCCCACTGGAGTCGGACCCTATGAATTAGTTATCTGCGGGTAGGTTAACAAGTTCAATCTATGATAAGAAATTAAAATTTATGGAGCAGGTTATGATTGTTTTTCATAGCTTTGCAGTGGTGAATAAATGGATTCTTTAAGCAATGGAAGTATTACGCTACGGGCCCATATATGTGATTGTTCCATTTCATATTTGGGGTGCCAAATGAGCCAGTACCTGTGGGTGGGCGCAGGTAAGGGCAGAGCTTGGTAACTAATCGGAAAATGCTCGGACATATGTAAGGCAATATGCTCTGGGATCACCAATAACATGTCATTACGGCACAGGGTATTCAACGCCGAGCCAAACAAGGGCGCCTTAAGCTGTATATTTCGCTGCTTATTAACAGAGGTCAGGTAGATATCCACAAAGCTGTCTTTATCTCCTCCCGTGGTAATGGATGCATGGGGATAGCTGAGCATTTCATCCAGGGTTAAGTCGGATGGTTTATTCGCCAGCGGGTGCGATTTTGCCATGACACATACTGGCTTATCCTGGCCAATTTGTTCCCCACAAATACCTTCCGGTAGCTGGTCCAACATAGTAGTGACAAATTCGATATCCAGTTCACCCAGCCGTACCAGTTTATCGGATTGCCATAGCTGGTAATTAAGCTGTAGCTCAGGGGCTTGTTGGGCAAGTGCGGTGACCAAATCAGGTAAAATGAACTGGCCCACGTAATCCGAGGAAGCCAGGGTCAAGGTGCCTTGCCAGCGGGCCGGGTCAAAGTGTTCCGGTGCCACCAGTTTGTTCATCTGAGCAATTAACAATTCAATTTCTGGCTCTAGCTGTTTTGCCCTGGGTGTAGGCAACAAGGTATTGCCCTGGCGTACCAGTAAAGGATCTTGAAATAACTCACGTAACTGATTCAGTTGTCGGCTGACCGCTGATTGGGTGAGGTTTAACCGAATAGCCGCTTTACTGACATGATTCTCTTGCAGCAGAATAAGCAGGGTATGAAGTAACCCCAGGTTTATATTTCTTAGCATTTGCTCGCCTGTCAGTGACCTTGAAGTCGCTAACATAAGTGAAAATAGGGTATTAATTCAAGTCAGGACCACAGACCCCTTAAATTAACCTTGGGTAGAGATAAGTTGCGCTAATTTTATGTTGTCAAAACCTGAAGAAAGCTTAGGGGCACCCTGGCCGATAACTGTATGATTCCGATCAGCTGTTCTTTACAGTTAATGAGTATATGTATCTTCTTATTTGGATATTTGAATCTTCCCGGCTCTCCGACTCCTAACTTGTTTGGTTCGAGGGAAGCGGTCAATATGCTGACTATGTCATGCTTGTTTAATCAATAAGTTGATAGCCTAAATTTGGGGTTTAAATCATTTAAATACAAACAAAATATCACAAAGTAATTAAATGTTAACGTAACCTCATCTCATCTCATCCTATAGTCTGAGTAACGCCTTAAAAAATAGAATTTTCGTTATGCTGTCGAAATTTTTAAAGTTGTTGGTGGTTAGTTTGTTCTTAGTTTCCTCCAATGCGGTAGCTGAGGCTGATGGTGATTTAACTGCGAGTGGCGCGGTGACCGAACCCATAGCTCTTACCACAACCGCTGACACCACGGGGGAGGCCGTGGATATCTTTGACTTCACCCTATCTGATGGGGGCACAAGTGATGGCTTGACGATGGATATTAGCCAAATCGTGTTAAATACATCGGGCACGGGCACCTTTAGCAAAGTGACGTTCCGGCTAAACGGTCCCGATGCGGTTAATGTGGTGGGAGTGGTGGGTGGCATTACCATCACCTTCAGTGGCTTAACCATATCGGTGGCGGATGGTCTGTCTGAGACCTATACGGTTAATGCCTACTATAACGATAATACCGGCCTTACCGAAGGCCAGTCATTTATTCTTAATGTCGATGGTGATACCGATATTACCAGTAGTGGCGGCACCACTATGGGAGCGACAACCCCGGTTAATAACGGTAGCGGCACCACTGTTAATGTGGCGGCCACTCAATTGGTCTTTTCGGCCCAACCCAGCAGCGTTATTCTAAATGCGAATATGGGCCCGGTTACCCTGGAAGCACAGGATACGGCAGGAAATGTTGATACGGGTTTTACTGAAACGGTTACCTTAACCGATGAAAACCAGGGCGGAGAGGCAGATGGAGCGGGTGCATTGGCAACGACCTCCAACGCTGGCAGTTTAGCGGTAGCTGCCGTGTCGGGCCAGGTGTTCTGGGCCAATTTAACTTATAACGCTGTAGCCAATATTAATATTGATGCCAACTCCACCAGTTTTAACGTCGAGAGCAGTAATATTTCAATCTCAGGTGACGCTGATGGCACTTTAGTTGCGAGTGCAACCGTGACGGAACCCATCGCTCTCGCCACCACAGTTACCAACACAGGTGCCGCCGTTGATATTTTTGACTTCACCCTCACCGACGGTGGCACAAGTGATGGCTTGGCGATGGCTATCAGCCAAATCGTGTTAAATACGTCTGGCACGGGCGCCTTCAGCAAAGTGACGTTCCGGCTAAATGGTCCCGATGCGACTAATGTAGTGGGCGTGGTGGGTGGCAGTACCATCACCTTCAGTGGCTTAACTATATCTGTGGCAGATGGGCTGTCAGAGACCTATACGGTTAATGCTTTTTACAACGATAATACCGGCCTTACCGAAGGCCAGACATTTATAGTCAGTGTCGATGGTGATACAGATGTTACCAGCAGTGGCGGCACCACCATGGCAGCGACAGCCGCGGTTAATAACGGGTCCGGCAGCACTGTTAATGTGGTGGCCACTCAATTGGTTTTTTCGGCCCAACCGAGCAGCGTTCTTATAAATGCTAATATGGGTCCGGTTACTCTGCAAGCGCAGGATGCGGCAGGAAATGTTGATACTGATTTCACTGAAACGGTTACCTTAACCGATGAAAACCAGGGCGGAGAGACTGATGGAGCGGGTGCATTAGCAACCACCTCCAACGGTACCAGTTTAGCGGTAGCTGCCGTGTCGGGCCAGGTGTCCTGGGCCAATTTAACTTATAACGCTGTAGCCAATATTAATATCGATGCAAACTCCACCAGTTTTAATATCGAGAGCAGTAATATTTCTATCACGGGTGATGCTGACGGTACTTTAGTTGCCAGTGCCACCGTGACGGAACCCAGAGCGCTCCTCACAACCGTCACCACTACGGGGGCTGCCGTTGATATTTTTGACTTCACCCTAACTGACGGAGGCACAGGTGATGGCTTGGCGATGGCTATCAGCCAAATCGTGTTAAATACATCTGGCACGGGCACCTTTAGCAAGGTGACGTTCCGATTAAATGGCCCCGATGCGACTAATGTAGTTGGCATAGTGGGTGGCAGTACAATCACCTTCAGTGGTTTAACTATATCTGTGGCAGACGGTGCCTCTGAGACTTATACGGTAAATGCCTATTACAACGATAATACCGGCCTTACGGAAGGCCAGACATTTATAGTCAGTGTTGATGGTGATACCGACGTTACCAGCAGTGGTGGTTCCACCATGGGAGTGACAGCCGCGGTTAATAACGGTAGCGGCAGCACTGTTAATGTGATAGCAACTCAGTTGGCTTTTTCTGCCCAGCCTAGCAGCGTTATTCTCAATGCTAATATGGGCACGGTTACCCTGCAAGCGCAGGATGCGGCAGGAAATGTTGATACGGGTTTTACTGAAACGGTTACCTTAACCGATGAAGATCAGGGCGCAGAGACAGATGCGGCAGGGACGTTGGCAACGACCTCCAACGGTGCAAGTTTAGCGGTAGCTGCCGTGTCGGGCCAGGTATCCTGGGCCAATTTAACCTATAACGCCATAGCCAATATTAATGTTGATGCCAACTCCATCAGTTTTAATGTCGAGAGTAGTAATACTTCTATCACAGATGATGGCGATTTAACTGCCAGCGCCACAGTTACCGAACCCATAGCGCTCGCCACGACCGTCACAACTGCGGGAGCTGCAGTTAATATCTTTGACTTCATCCTATCTGATGGTGGTACGAGTGATGCCTCATCGATGGATATTAGCCAAATTGTGTTAAATACATCGGGCACGGGCGCCTTTAGCAAAGTGACGTTCCGGCTAAATGGTCCCGATGCGGCTAATGTGGTGGGTGTGGTGGGTGGCAGTACCATCACTTTCAGTGGCCTAAGCATATCGGTGGCAAATGGACTGTCGGAGACCTATACGGTTAATGCCTTTTACAACGACAATACCGGTCTTACCGAAGCCCAGACATTTATTCTCAGTGTCGATGGGGATACCGATGTCACCAGCAGCGGCGGTACAGCCATGGGAGTGACGTCCGCAGTTAATAACGGCACCGGCAGCACAGTTAATGTGACGGCCACTCAATTGGTTTTTTCAGCCCAGCCCAGCAGTGTTGCTCCAAATGCTAATATGGGCACGGTTACCCTGCAAGCGCAGGATGCGGCAGGAAATGTTGATACAGGTTTTACTGAAACGGTCACCTTAACCGATGAAAACCAGGGCGCAGAGACAGATGCGGCGGGAGCATTGGCAACGACCTCCAACGGTGCAAGTTTAGCGGTAGCTGCCGTGTCGGGCCAGGTATCCTGGCCCAATCTGACTTATGGTACGGCTGCGACTATTAATATCGACGCGAACTCCACTAGCTTCAATGTGGAGAGCAGCGCTGTCACTATCGCTGTGGCCCCCCCACCGCCTCCGCCGCCAACTACAGCCCCGACTCCGGAGCCAGACGATAACTTTTTTGAAGATAACACTGACTCAAATGAGAGTGACCGCGTTATTAAGGTGCCGGTAAAAGACGATCAAGGGGATGTGGCCAGTACGGCGGAAATCAGTACCGATACGTCATTAAATCCAACGCAAACGGTAGAAGAAAACAAAGTCAGCCTGTCTGTCGCGTTAACCGACCAGGACGGTGAAGCAAAAACACTGAACACCCATATCAATAACAAAGGTGAAGTGGGTGGAGAGGTTACGGGTAATGGCGATACCACCAGTTTTAGCTCTACAGCGACTGATACACAGGCCAAGATGTTAGCGAATGGGACGATTGAAACCCAAACAAAAGTGCAGGTTACCGATGCGCAAGGGCAGGTACAAAGCGTACAAGTAACCAGCGTGTTGCATAGCGATAAGGCTGAAATCAAAATAGACAACGGGCAATCCGAAGTAACCCAGCTAAATACAGCTCTGGGTAATAGTAAAACGACGATATCGGCAGATGGGCAGACTCAACTTGAAACTCAGTTGCCTAATGGTGAGCCACTAGTTGCCATAGTAAACCAACAGGGCCACAGTGACTTAAAACTGGGAAGTGGTACCAGCCAAAACCAAATTCTGGTAAACCAAGCCAGTAATAGTGTCGAGGTGAAAGCGACCGGTGAAGTAGACATCACCAGCAAAAATGTCCCTATAACAGGCACTTTTACCTTTAACGGCGAACAAAAAGAATTACCCCCCGATAGTTCCGCCAGGGTAAAAATAGCAGTGATAACAGATAACAGCGTTAAAGTGTTGTTTCAATTACTAAACTCTAATGTGGTTGTGGAGGAGGCCGAACCTATTAGTGGCCTATTTTACCAGCCTGGGACCAAAGTGGAAGTGACAATAGAGCAAGGTCTCCCTGTTATTACTATCACTACAAAAATCAGCCAAAAGCTGGTGTTTTAAGGAGTAGGGTATGTTAAATAATAAAAAGTGCATCTTGCTGTTTATAGCTACTTTATTGTTAGCTTCATGCACAGATCACGACAGTGTATCCTCCTCGCCAACACCGGAGCCAACACCGGAGCCAACACCGGAGCCAACACCGGAGCCAACACCGGAGCCAACACCGGAGCCAACACCGGAGCCAACACCGGGTCCAGTTACGAAAAATGTAGGTGACTGCTTTGTGGTGGGGGGGAGCGATGCAGTAGAGCCACTACAAGAGGGAAGTGAGATAAGCCTAACGTATAAAGTGGATGGCCAAAAGCAGGTCTGTGTGACAGTGGGCAGTGTAAGCTATACGCCGGGGGCTTAGTGTTGGCGCCTGCTCGTAGGAGTTTAGAGGCCGCATAATGATGGCGCCCAGCGATGACGTTTTCGGCATGGTCCAAATTGTATGGATAGCTTTCGAGGTTAACGGAAGTCCCAGAAAAGCCCCCTGTGTCAGGATAGTTGTCGCCTCTAATTTTCAGTTAGAGGTAGCAAAAAATGAACAAAAGATATACAAAGTCATTTAAAATACAAGCAGTGGAAAAAGCGCTTAATCGCCCTGCAGAGTCCAGCTTAAAAGAAGTGGCTGAGTCTTTAGGCGTCGGTTATTCAACATTAGGTAAGTGGATTGTACAGTCCAGAGAGCAAGTATTTGAAATGGGTTTTACTGATAAAACTGGCATTATGACAAAAGAAAAAAGACCACAAGATTGGAGTTTAGAGGAAAGGCTTAACATGGTCATTACTTGCGCCTCGCTGGGTGGTGAGGCCATCAGTGAGCTATGCCGTGAACAAGGCTTATATCCCCACCATATTAAACAGTGGAAACTTGATTTTACTCATGGCAATGCAGCTAATAGTAAAGCGACGAGTCGCTCGGAAATAAAAGGCCTTAAGCATGAAAATAAGGCATTAAAAAAGGAGCTGAACCGAAAAGACAAAGCGCTGGCCGAGACCGCTGCGTTATTAGTGCTCCAAAAAAAAGTCAATGCGATCTGGGGAAGCGACGAGGACGACTCACAATGAGTTCAGAACGAACGGAAATCATGAGCCTGATAAATCAGGCATGTGATTCTGGTGCCAGACAATCAAAAGCCTGTGAAATCATAGGGGTTAGCGCAAAAACCTTGCAGCGTTGGAACCAGCCAGGCAATGAGCAAGATGGGCGGATAGAAGCCTACCGTGAACCAAAAAATAAGCTAACAGAATTGGAGCGCCAGCGTATCATTAAGCTTGTTAATGAGCCTGAGTATGCGAAATTACCACCGAACAAAATCGTACCGAAGCTTGTCGATAAAGGGCTATATATTGCCTCAGAGTCAACGTTCTATCGGGTGATGAAGGTACACAATCAGCTAAATCACCGAGACAAGAGTAAGCCAGTCAGGAAAATACATAAACCTAAAGCCCTGACAGCGACAGAGCCCAATCAAATTTACACTTGGGATATCACCTACTTACCCACTGTTGTTAAAGGGATATTTTTATATCTGTACTTGGTGATGGATATTTACAGTCGAAAAATCGTTGGCTGGCAGGTATACGAAGAGGAATCGAGTGCATTAGCAGCAGATCTTATGACTGATATCTGTCAGCGGGAAGGTGTTAAGCGTAACCAGGTGACGCTGCACTCGGACAATGGGAGCCCAATGAAAGGCGCTACGATGCTGGCGACCTTGCAGCAACTGGGTGTTATTCCCTCGTTTAGCCGACCTTCGGTGAGTAATGATAACCCCTATTCAGAATCCCTATTTCGTACGTTGAAATACCGACCAGAATACCCAGAGCGGCCCTTTAATGATCTACAAGCGGCGCGAAGCTGGGTATGCGGGTTTGTTGAATGGTATAACCATGAACATTTACATAGCGGAGTCAAATTTGTTACGCCGCAGCAGCGTCACACAGGTGAAGATGTACACATATTGGCTAAACGAAAACAGGTATACCAAGCAGCAAAATCAAAAAATCCAAGCCGCTGGAGTGGTGAAATCAAAAACTGGGATCTGATAACGGAGGTTCACCTTAACCCGGAAAAGAGCAAGACAGAAATTGAGAAAGGTAAGGCGGCATAATTTTGAACTTTAGGCGACAACTACCTTGAAAAACGCCGAAAGTGGCTATGTTGAAGTACATATCCAAGGGAACCAGGGCCGATAATTATATAGCTGGTGCTAATTGGACAAACTCACGAGCGTGCAAGTTGAGGTAGATTTTGCACCTTACAGAGCGAACGACTTGATGCGCAGCGTCCGTTAAATTATCAGCAACGCTTCCTCGCTTTTATGCCTTAACCATTGTCCGGTAATTTTAGTGAAGTCTATGTGCTAAAGCGCACTGAATAGAATAAAGCTCGGTGTTATGCTGCCTCTTTTTTGGAAGTGGTAATAACAAGGATATGTTGCCTAAAACCCTCTTCTTCAGCCTGTTATTGGTCCTGTGGGTTAGTCCAGCCATGGCCGATGTCAATGAGTCCGGTGAGGCTGCGCGTTCAGCATGCTTTAATCAAAGCCCACAGCAAGGTGTGCTAGATCAGGCCTATGATTATCTCAATATCAAGTTTTGCGAGCCAGCTATCTGGTTTGATGATTTTTTTGTTGATGAACGAAGTAGCCAAGATGCCAGGGCAGGGACTATGGTGCGCTGGTCCAATGACTTTTCCCTCGTGGAGCATCAAGGCGGAACATATAAAACTCGGTTGAAAGCACGGGTGCACTTACCTCAAGTCACGCGGAAGCTGAAACTGGTTTTTGAATCCGACAGTGAAGACCACCTGGAAGATCTCTTTCCAACTACTACAGAAGAAACCCGTAGTGCGCTAGGGCTCAGGTACGACGCTTTGGTTGCGAGTCGCTCAAGCTTAAATTTTAAGGCGAGTTTACGGCCCAGTATCGAAGCCAGATACAGATATACTTATCCCTTTTCCGAACAGTCCATATGGCGTTTTACTCAACGTCTATACCAAAAGCGTAAAACTACGGGCTCTGTAACTCAGCTGGACTTGGACACTAAGGTGAGCCCGCAATTGGTGTTTCGTTGGAATAATTTCATCAAACTGGAAAGCGATGTGGATGGGGCTGAAGTTGGCAGCGGGATCAGCCTCTATCAGTTTATTTCCGATCGGCGAGCGTTGAGTTACTCGGTCAGTATAAGTGGTAAAAATGAACCTTTTCACTATGTAACGAACACTCATATTTCGATTAAGTACCGGCAAAACATATTCAGAAAGTGGCTTTTCTACGAATTAACACCTGAGCTTAATTGGCCGAAAGAGGAGGATAAGCAAAGAATGCGAGAAGCTATTTTTACCTTGAGATTGGAGGTGCTGTTTAACAATGTGTGAACAGCACCGTTTTCCCTGGATGTTTAAACCAGAAAATACCGCATTGTTAGCAAAGGCGGGTGAACATTGGATTGCCAGCACAGGTTAATACGCTCTGGGGGCAATCGATCCTCAACTCACAGGAGGGTTTTGAGCAAAAATTCCCGGAGTCAGGTCAACAGATTTACATAAGCTGGTAAAATCAGGAATGATGATGTGGGTTCCTGACTCCTTGATCAGGCCGTTACATTTAAGCTTCTTAAATAAACGGGACAAGGTTTCGGGAGTGATCCCCAGCTGAGACGCCAACACTCTTTTGGTATGGGGTAGGGTGATACGGTTCCCCGCTCTCTGCTGACTCTTATAGATCTCCGCAAACCGCATAACCAGGCGCTGATTTGCGTTGACCTGAGTCAGAATATCCACAGTGTTCATCAGCTGGCAAATACGATTGCTCATAAAATTTAAAAAGCGTAATGACATGTCAGGACTGGATTGCAACATGCCTGTGATTGACTGGTAACTGAAGGTAAGTAATTCAGTATCCTGCTCTGCTCTGGCGCTCATGGGGTAGACTCGCGGCGACATAAAAACCGCCATTTCGGCGATGATGCCACCGGCAAGAAACACTTTAAAGACTTTTTCTTCTCCGCTTGGCATCAGCCGAAACAGGGTTACTTTTCCCCGTTTAACCTGATACAGGTGATTGGCGGTATCACCCTTTTCAAACAGTATTTCAGCTGTCTTCAAATTCCTCTGTGTTGCCTGTTGTATCAGCCCTGCTTTTTCCTCTGGGGTAAGCAAATCCATGATGGAAGTGGTCATTTCCGCTCCTGCCGGTTGTTTTCCTCAACAAGCTTGATATTTATCAAGCAGGTAATACTAAATCATCAGGTATATTGTAAATGAAAATAAATATCATTTACAGGTGTGTTATGAGGTCTTTACTAATTTTGCTGGTGTTGCTCGGTTATACGTCTTTGTCACAGGGGGCAACCAAGATAAAAATTTCAGGTCCCGCGGCGGTTATTAGTTATCCCTTGATTGTGATGGCAGAGCAACAAAGCTTGCAAGACAAGGATATCGAGCTGGAGTTTATTAACTGGAAAAATCCGGATCAACTCAGGGCCATGATCCTCGGCGGGGAGGTTCAGTTTTCTGCCATGCCCTCCAATCTGGCCGCCATTTTTTATAACAAGGGACACAAGCTGACGTTAATGAATATCTCCGTATGGAGCGTTCTGTGGTTGATGAGCACGGATCCCGAGTTGAAAACCCTGTCTCAGTTAAAGGGCAAAGAAGTGGTGGTGCCATTTAAAAATGACATGCCGGACATACTGTTTAACCAGCTTCTCGATGCCCAGCTAGAACAGGCATCGGATGTTGCTATTCGCCACAGTCATAACTTGTTTGATGCCAGCCAACTTATGCTGGCGGGCAAGGTGAGTTACGGTCTGCTTATCGAACCTGTAGCATCGATTCTCGAACTTAAAAGCCAGTCCACTAACGGGGTAAAACTGTATAGAAATATGGAGATCAGCCAATTATGGCGCGAAACCTTTCCACAAAGCCCAGCGTTGCCTCAGGCAGGGATCATAGCTAATACCAATATCAATCAGGACAAGCAATTACTAACGCGATTCCATCACGACTATCAGCAAGCAGCGCTTTGGTGTAAGGCTCAGACGGAAGCCTGCGCGGAAATGGTGGTTGCACGTTTGCCTCAGCTTCCTCTGAAAGCCGTGGTAAATGCTATCAAAATGACTGATTTAAATGCAGTGAAAGGGGGGGAGGCTCGCAAGTCACTGGAAAGCTTTTATCGGGTACTGGCGGATTATAACAGTGACAAAATTGGTGGCCAGTTGCCCGACAGTGGTTTCTATCTGTGAGTTATTGGCAACAAAAATTCTGGTATCTGGCGGGGCTGCTCACTCTTATTTTGGGGTGGGAGCTGCTGTCTGTGTGGATCAGCCCGATGGTGTTAACGGGCCCAGTGGAGACGTTGATAGCGTTGTTTCATCAGCTGTTTAACGGTGTGTTTTGGCAGCAACTTGGCATTAGCCTGACCCGTTTGCTGCTGGCTTTACTGCTTGGCGCCACGATCGGGTTTGGTTTAGGCCTGGCTGCCGGCAGGCGGCCCAAGCTTAAGTTTTTTCTTGAGCCATTTCGCTGGTTTCTGATGAGCATTCCTCCGGTGATTGTGGTCCTGCTTGCCATGCTCTGGTTTGGTATGGGGACCGAGATGGTGATTTTTATCGTTGTGGCTTTACTCGCGCCTACTGTCTACATCAATACCTTAAAAGGGATTGAAATGATTGATCCCAAATGGCTTGAGCTGGCCCAGGTCTATGGTTTTTCCCGCTGGCAGCGGTTAACCCGGGTTTATATCCCTGCCATATCGGCGCCATTGACGGCAACCCTGGTGATTGTCTGCTGTAACGGCGTGCGGATCCTGGTGCTGGCTGAGGTGCTTGGAACCCACGATGGCATGGGTTACCAGCTGGCCAATGCCAGGTCCAGCTTTGATACGGCTGAGCTTTATGCCTGGGTAGTGGTGAGTTTATTGATTGTTGCAGCGCTTGAGTTCCTGCTGCTTAAACCTGTGCAACGAAGTATTTCCAGGTGGCATCCATGGAATTAATCCAATTACAGAATGTGGGGCTGAGGTTTGCCGGCACACAGGTATTAAATAAACTCGACCTGAGCCTGGCGCCGGGGCAGCGAATAGCCTTGCTGGGACCAAGCGGGGTAGGCAAGTCTTCTGTGCTTCGACTGGTGGCCGGTTTGCTCAAACCGTCTGAAGGTGTGGTTACAAATAACGCCAAGCGCATCGGTTTCGTGTTTCAGGAGCCGCGATTACTACCCTGGCTGACGGTGAAGCAAAATCTGGAGCAGGTACTAAAGGCGATAAAAACGCCGTCAAACCTGATTGACGAAAAAGTTAACACGGCGCTGGCACAGGTTCAGCTGAGTGAAACACAGGACTACTTTCCCCATCAGCTTTCTGGCGGCATGGCGCAACGTGTCTCTTTGGCCCGCGCCTTTATTATCGAGCCGGACCTGCTGCTGCTTGATGAGCCATTCAGCGCACTGGACATTAAATTAAAGCAAGAGCTCAGCGCCTTGATGGCGGATTACCTTAGCGAGGCTAAGCCCAGCCTTATTTATGTCAGTCATTTTCCTATGGAGGTATTACCCCTCACTCAGAGGTGTTTACTGCTCAAACCAAACCAAGTACCCAAGTGGTACCCATCCAACGCGACTGAGTCCATTTTAACTGCCCTTAAGCAAGGGAATAGTAATGAAAGCTCAGTTCATGAAT
The DNA here is from genome assembly GCA_965249895.1 of Psychromonadaceae bacterium. GTDB lineage: Bacteria > Pseudomonadota > Gammaproteobacteria > Enterobacterales > CBDFNC01 > CBDFNC01. Next base: position 1,392,316 of record CBDFNC010000004.1, on the reverse strand, counting down.
TAAGCACACTGTCGTAAAAGGATGTAACTATGTACGGATTAAGTCTCCCGTTTCGAATCATTAGCCTGGGTGTTTGCCTCTTGCTGCTCTCCACGCTGGCCTTCGCCAAGCAAGGTGATGAACAGCTTGATACCCTCACTGTGTATGGTAAGGAGCAGGGAGGAATTGCAGTTGAGAACGTTCCGGGGGGAACGAACTTAATAGACCTGGATGCACATACCAATCGCGCCGCGACACTGAAAGATGCGCTGGAATTTGAACCCGGGGTGATTATTCAAAGTTTCTTTGGTGGTAACGATCAACCCAGGCTGAATATTCGTGGTTCAGGCATTCAAAGTAACCCGGTCAACCGCGGAATACAGCTGCTTTATGATGGTTTACCCCTTAACCAGTCTGATGGCAGTTTTGTAATAGGTTTACTCGACCCGAAAACCGTCAGCTCAATGGCTGTGTATCGCGGCGCCAACGGGATGTGGAAGGGGTCAACCACCTTGGGCGGCGCTATTGATATGCAGTCGCGCACGGGTCGTAATAGTCGCTCGACAGCGAGTGTGGAATATGGGTCCTACGGCCGCGCAGGGGCTTTGGTGCAACTGGCGAATAGTCAGGATCAGTGGGACTACTTTGTGTCATACAGCAGGGATCAGTACGACGGATACAGACATCACAGCGACTCCAAGCGTGATAATGTCTCTGCAAACCTGGGTTATGTCTTTAATGATGCTGTTGAGAATAGGACCTATCTGACCTACACCTCGAACTTTTTTAATATTCCATTTGTGGTGCCGAAAACAAGAGCGCTTTCAGAGCCTCAGCAAGTGCTGGGAGACCAAAACACAGCTTTGGATAAAATGCTGAATGTATACAAGCGAAAGCCCCACAGGGATTCTGAATTACTGCGGATTGCCGATACGATTTCGCTGAAAACCGAGCATAGCCACCATCAGCTGGGGGCTTATTATCAAAGGTTACAGGATACCTTTACCAATCAATTATCTCATACCGTCACAGACTCTGATGATTATGGTTTGCAATACAGTGTGACCACTGATTTTTCCTCGAACCAGTTTGGCTTAAACCTGGCGTATAATGCCAGCAAGATGAGCCGGGATTATTTTGCCAATAACCCGGCCAACGGTCAGCAAATGCAGCGTTTTGGTGAGTTTGAATTAACCCCCGCGAATACCTTGTTATATGGCTACTGGCAGGCTGATATAACATCAGACTGGCAACTGCTGGCCGGCCTGCAGTGGGCGCATAATCAGCGGGATATTCAGGATAATATTAATCACCAGGAGCAGCAAAAAACCTACCAGGGATTCAATCCAAGCATAGGACTGAATTACAAGCCGACTCCTGACATTCGTTTGTTTGCAAATCTCAGTCAAACCTTTGAAGCCCCAACCTATTGGGAGCTGATTTCCGCCAATGTGAAAATACCAAAACCGGCTCAGGCGTCCGTCAAGCTTTACGATCTTCATAAGCAAAAGGCGAAAACGCTGGAAATCGGTACCAAGGGGGATTGGCAAAAGGTCAGCTGGGATGTTACTGCTTACCGCTCTGAAATAGACGATGAGCTTATCTCGGTAGCGAGTGACTTTGCAGTGAATTGGATGGTCGCAAACTATCAAGGAGGTACTGTCCATCAAGGCCTTGAGCTTGGTAGTAAATTACAGCTTGCCCAGTCTGTGTTTAACGGCTTAGATCAGCTTGGCTTGGATCTGGTGTACAACTACAGTGATTTTAAGTTTGATTCGGGCCAGTACCAGGGGAATCAGCTCGCTGGTATTCCAAAACATCTGATCCATGCCCAGCTGGTTTATCAGTCACACAACCAGTTAGTGATTGCGCCGAATGTTTATTGGCATCCGCAAGACACAGCTGCAGACCATGCCAACACCCAGTTCCAGGACAGTTTTTATCTGCTTGGTTTAAACGCCAGCTATCAATTTAATGACGCCTTACGTCTTTACCTGAAGGCGGAAAACCTGGCAGACAAAGTCTATCAAAGCTCCTACGTCATTCGTGGCTTATCCAAGCCTACCCAGCCTACATTCTTGCCTGGAACAGGTCGAAGTGTCAGCGTGGGCGTTAACATTCAATGGTAAGGGAAAATACGATGGAATCGAAATTATCAATGCCTGAACAGCAGCGCCACCTGGACAAGATGCCCGGACATTGGGTGCTGGCTAAGCTGGGGAAAAAAGTATTGCGACCCGGGGGCAGGGAGCTGACGGAAAAGATGTTGGCAGCACTTAAGGTGAGCCCGCAGGATAAGGTGGTGGAGTTTGCGCCAGGTTTAGGTTTCACCGCCCGCCTTTGTTTGGCGAAAAAACCGGCCCAGTATACGGCTATTGAGCAAAACCAACAGGCAGCCGATATCGTCAAAAGCTATCTGAATGGGAGTTCGCAGCAGTGCTTGGTGGGCCGCGCCCAGGAGACTGGGTTAGCCGATAAATCTGCAACTGTTGTATATGGGGAAGCTATGCTCACCATGCAAACGGAGCAGACCAAGGCACAAATCATGGGTGAGGCCGCAAGGCTTTTGGCCCCCGGGGGACGCTATGGGATCCATGAACTTTGTATTGTGCCCGACACGATTGATGAAACGAAAAAACGAGAGATCCAAAAAGCGATTGCCCAGGCCCTTCAGGTGCCTGCAAAACCTGTGACTGTGGCTGAATGGCAGGCTCACCTCGAGTCTCAGGGCTTTACGATAGATGCACAGGCAACCAACGCAATGGGGCTGCTCGAGCCCAAACGCGTCTTGCAAGATGAGGGGTGGCGAAGAACAGCTATTTTTCTCTGGAATCTGTGCCGTTATCCGGATGCTCGTCGCAGGGCATTAGCAATGCGGAAAGTGTTTAAGCATTATAAGGACAACTTGCGGGCAGTGATGCTGGTGGGGAAGGTGGCGGATAAATCCGTTAATAACGCGTAAAAAGGCTAGTGCGTGTGGCTGATTTTGTGCTTAACGCTACTTGGTCGGTCTTCATTGGTTTATGGCAAAAGCTATTTGATCAGCTTGTGGGGTGATCTAATAGCTTCACCTCATGATTTATATAAAATCACGAGGTGATTCTTCAGCATTTAAGTCCCTTTTTATTATCGGCCTATTATCTGTACGCCAGGGCCTACGTTAATGTCTACATTAGGGTTTGAACCTGTCAGGTCTATCCGAGTCAGGTTGGGGTTATCCATAATGCTTAGCTGGTCGAGATCTGATAAACCACTGGCATCCAGGCTAGTCAAATTGTTCTCCGTTAGTGTCAAACGAGTAAGCTTGATTGACTTACTGACATCTAAGCTACTCAATTGGTTTGAATGAGCAAAAAGTATCGATAGGTTGGTCAGCTGGCCCAAATTGAGTTCAGTGAAATTATTCTCCGAGATATCGAGAAAGGTAAGTGCTGTCAAATTGCCAACGTTTAACGTTGACATACCATTTCCTTCTACGACAAGACGAGTCAGTTTTGTTAGGTTGCCGACTTCCAGCTGGTTGAGGTTTTTATTAAATCCGGCTGTGAGCTCTGTAAGTTCAGTCAGGGGGATAACATCCAGGTTGGACAAATTGTTATCGCCTACATTAAGATTCGTTAACTTAGTCAGTTTGCTTACATCCAGCTCCACCAACTGGTTATTTGAGGCATGGAGTTCGTTTAACTTGGTTAACTGGCCAATATCCAAAATGTTGAGCTTATTGTCATAGACTGTAAGCTTGGTAAGGCTAGTTAAATGGCTGACGTTAAGATGTTCAAGGCCGTTTGAACCCAGGTTTAATACGGAGAGTTTAGTCAATTTACTGATATCCGGGTTGACCAGGCCTGAGTGTTCAGCCTCAAGCTCAATCAGGTTAATAAGTTCGCTGATATCCAGTGAATTGAAGTTATTGAAGGATACATTTAAATTAGTCAGGTTAGACAGGTGGTTTATATCCAACGTCTCCAACTTATGGTTTTTAGACAGGTTTAACTTGGTTAGTTGGTCAATATTGCTAATGTCCAGAGTAGCAATTCCACTATTCTCAGCATCAAGTTCCTTTAGGTTAACTAGCTTTCTGACATCCAGGGCGACCAAATTGGTGTTGGAAATATCTAACTCTTCCAGTTGAGTCAGCTCGCTAGTATCCAGCGAAGTTAAATTGATGCCAGACACATCCAAAATTTTTAGTTGAGTCAAATGGTCTAAATTGGGTGCTTGCAACTTAGTATTACCAGCCAGTTTGAGCTTGGTAAGCTGGGTCAGGTTACCCACATCTAAATTAGCTAGTTTCGGATTATTTACAATATCGAGTTCAGTTAATTTGGTTAACTGGGCGACGTCGAGTGTGCTTAGTTCGCTATTAGATAGATAAAGCTTGGTGAGTTCCGTAAGGTCACTAATCTCCAGGCTGGTTAGGGGGTTACCTTCAGCATATAGCTCGGTTAAGTAATTAAGATGGCGAATATCCAGCTGTGTCAGTTTGTTGTGTGGCACATCCAGAACGGTAAGCTTTGACTGATTAGTTAGGTTCAAGCTTGTTAACTGGTTGCCTCTGAGATTGAGGGTTTTCAGCTCCGTCAGGTTTAACAAGTCTAACTCGGCGAGAGAGTTGTTGGCTATCCTCAGGTGTTCCAGTTTAGTCAATGCGCTGATGTCAATATTATCTTGAAAGGTATAATCGAGAGTCAGGCTTGTTAACTTGGTTAATTTTTCGAAATTAAGGTTGGTTGGTTTACTATCGTTAAGTTTTAGTTCTTTAAGGTTGGTAAGGTACTCTATACCTGTGAAATCAAAATCTTTCCTATGGTTTATTTCCAGCTTAGTAATGCCGAGTACATTAGTTGCTGATATTGGTGCGTCCAGTTGGGTTTCCAGCATCTTTTTTAGTGATGGACTGATATTTAATTCACCAGGTATATTGTCTGTTGGTATAGTTGGTGTAGAGGATGAGCCTCCTCCTCCACCACCACAGGCGGCCAAAGTCATGGCCAAAGATATGGCGATTAAACTTTTTACTTTTGACATTAATTTCCTTCCAACAGGTACGCTTTCCTCAGTTTAAGAAGAGCTACATGTTGATAATTATTTGATTGATCATGCTGGATTTAATAGAAAAATTGTTTACAACTTGCCGGGTATTAAACGCTGTAAAAAATTGTAAGTGGGGCATATGAGTTAGCTGTGTGTTAATTTTGGTGTTTTGAGAACACTGACAGTCAGCTGAAGGCTCTGGTGCCTCCAGTTGACAGTTTATGCACGTTTTAAATCTGTTATTTTGACATCCTATGCAGCCACAATAATCTTGACTCACCTTGGCTTGTTGTCAGGTTTGCGTATATCCGGCTCTTTATCATCTTATCAGCTCAACTCCGGGGTCCACTGAAACTTTGGCGTCAGGATTAGTTCTGATGAGCCTTACCTGGAGCAAGTTCGGGTTTTCGAGAAGGTTCAGCTCTTCCAACTCGGATAAGCCACTGGCATCAAGGGATACAAAATTGTTATCAAATAGAACTAGTTTGGTGAGCTTGCTTGCTTCGCTTAAATCCAAGCTGCTTAATTGATTGGAGTATGCACCCAGCTTGGTAAGTGAGGTGAGCGGAGTCAAGTTCAAGGTAGTAAGCCTGTTATTTGAGACTCCGAGCTCGGTGAGCTGGGTTAAGTTGCCCACATCCAAATCGGAAATGTTACTTGTTGGAACAGAGAGTCGGGTTAGCTTTGTCAAACCGCTGACGTTCAGCCCGGAAAGGCCTATATTGTAACCGGCGACAAGACTGGTTAGCTCAGTCAGATGAGTTACATTCAGATTCGTCAGTAGGTTCCGCTCAATATGTAGTAGCGTGAGCCCGCCAAGGTTGCCGGTATCTAGCTCGGCAAGATTGTTGTCAGACACTTTAAGTTCATTTAACTTAGTTAAATGGCTGACATTCAGGTTGTCAATCTCATTGGAACTCAGGTCTAATACGAAGAGGTGAGTTAGTTCGCTAAGGTCAGGGTTTTTTAATCCGCTGTTTGCAGCTTCAAGCTTGGTTAACTTGGTTAATTTACTGATATCCAGAGCGACCAAATTGGTGTTGGAAATATCTAACTCTTCCAGTTGAGTCAGCTCGCTAGTATCCAGCGAAGTTAAATTGATGCCAGACACATCCAAAATTTTCAGTTGAGTCAAATGGTCTAAATTGGGTGCTTGCAACTTAGTATTACCAGCCAGTTTGAGCTTGGTAAGCTGGGTCAGATTACCCACATGTAAATTTGCTAGCTTCTGATTATTTACAACATCGAGTTCAGTTAATTTGGTTAACTGGCCGACGTCGAGTGTGCTTAGTTCGCTATTAGCTAGGTAAAGCTTGGTTAGTTCCGTAAGGTCACTAATCTCTAGGCTGGTCAGGGGATTATTTTCAGCATAGAGCTCGGTTAAGTTATTCAGGTGGCTGATATCCAGCTGTGTCAGTTTGTTGTGTGGTACATCCAGGACGGTTAGCTTTGACTGATTAGTTAGGTTCAAGCTTGTTAACTGGTTGCCTCTGAGGTTGAGGGTTTTCAGCTCCGTCAGGTTTAACAAGTCTAACTCGGCGAGAGAGTTGTTGGCTATCCTCAGGTGTTCCAGTTTAGTCAATGCGCTGATGTCAATACTATCTTGAAAGGTATAATCGAGAGTCAGGCTTGTTAACTTGGTTAATTTTTCGAAATTAAGGTTGGTTGGTTTACTATCGTAAAGTTTTAGTTCTTTAAGGTTGGTAAGGTACTCTATACCTGTGAAATCAAAATCTTTCCTATGGTTTATTTCCAGCTTAGTAATGCCGAGTACATTAGTTGCTGATATTGGTGCGCCCAGTTGATTTTCCAGCATCTGCTTTAGTGATGGGCTGATATTTAATTCACCAGGTATATTGTCTGTTGGTGTAGTTGGCGTAGAGGATGAGCCTCCACCACCACCACAGGCGGCCAAAGTCATGGCTAAGGATATGGCGATTAAACTTTTTACTTTTGACATTAATTTCCCTCCAACAGGTACGCTTTTCTCAGTTTAAGAAGAACTCCATGTTGATAATTTTTTGAATTTGTAATCTATTGTAAAGAAGTGTCAATTACAACTGAATGTAAGTTAAATTTTGTAAGAAATTGTAAGCGGGGATAATATTAATTGGCCAGGAAGTATCTGGGCAGCGAATATCTAACTGAGTTTCTGAACGTCATTCAGGAATATATTTTCTCATGCTTCCCTTTACGTATCAGCGGTTCACTGTTTTGTAAGGCTCACTTCTTAAACTCGGCAGTTGGGAGAAGTGAGCGAACGCAATATCAAGACTGAGCATCTAGAGGACAAAATATTTTGGGGAGAATAACCGGAAATATATCTCCAGTTATTTTACTTTCTCTTTACTTCCCCCTGTTTTGGTTGTTCCGCTCTTTACAGAACTTTGCAATCCCCTTACATCGATTAACTATGCAGTTTGATAATATAGCGGCAGATTTTTTTAAGGCGCGTTTGAGATATGAAAAGTAAAATTTCAATGGTTCTGGTGGCTGTTGTTCTCGGATTTGGTGGTTTCGTTTATTACCAGAAGAACTCGGATGCGTCCCAGCTGACGGAAAAGAAAAAACGTCCAGCAAGAACAATAGATGTCACTACTCAGCTGGTGGAAGCTACCGAACTAACTCCGTCAATTGCTTTGATCGGTAAACTGGAAGCACAACATGGCATCAAGGTGACTTCTGAAGTGGTTGCTAAGGTGGACAGTATTGAAGTGAAGGCAGGAGACAAGGTCAAAAAGGGTCAACTGCTGATCAAGCTGGATGATGAAAAAGTACAGGCCAGTGTTGTCGAGGCGCAGGCTTATCTTAGAGACGAGCAACGCAAGTTAGTCGACTTTAGTAGTTTGGTGAGCAAAGGGGCGGTAACGCAAACGGAGGTTGATGGTCAGCGTGCGGCGGTGGACATAGCGGTGGCCCGTTTGAATGCAGCTAAAGCGTTTCTTACTGATTATTATCTGTCTGCGCCATTTGACGGTACTGTGAGTCTTATCGATTTCATTCGTGGTCAGTTTGTCACCGGTGGCAGCGAATTGATGAATCTGGATGACTTGTCCAAAATGCGCTTAGACTTGCAGGTTCCGGAGCAGTACATTCCTCAGCTTTCCGTAGGTACACCTGTCGTTGCCACAAGCAGAGCCTGGTCAAAGACTGAATTTTACGGTCAGATTTCCGCTATCGATTCCCGGGTTAATCCGGACTCTCTGAATATTCGGGTGCGGGTTATGTTTGATAATGTCCAAAACAAGTTAAAGCCTGGCATGTTGATGTCGGCCAGTATTGATTTTGCACCTCAGCGAGCGCCTATAGTGCCGGTGCAGGCGTTGGAATATTCTGGCACCAAGCGTTTTGTCTATGTGGTGGATGAAAAAGGTGTGGCTAATCGCAGCAATTCTGGGCGTTGACCAATCCCCTTGTGTAGCAAGGGCTTCAAAGCATCTAAAAAAAGACTTTTCGCGCTAATTTGCTCTACAGTGGCAAAAAGATCACAAAAACCAGCCCCACAATGGCGGATCTCTGACAACAACTGACGCCACTAGATCACAAAGAAAAACAAATGCTTGGGTATAATGCGTGCACGTTAGACGTTTTTTAAGATAAATTATTGGCCTCACTGACTAAAAGTAAAAAGCACTTAAGCTTTAGCGCCCTCAGGAAAGCGCTATCCGAGCAATTTCTCACCATTCCCGATGGCAGGCAGCAGAGTAAATGTACCTATAGCCAGCATGACATATTGATGAGCGCCTTCGCCTGCATGTATTTTCAGGATCCATCTCTGCTTCATTTTCAGAAACGACTGGAGCAAAAATACCAGCGCAATAACTTACAAACGATTTTCAATGTTGAGAATATCCCTGGGGATAGCCAGTTACGTGATGTGCTGGATAACATTCCCTCACAGGAGATGGCTGGCATTTTCAAAACACTTTTCGGTCGTCTTCGTCGTCATAAACACCTGGAAGACTACGCCATCTTACCAGGGGTACTTATGTGCGCCATTGATGGTACTGAGTACCATCGCTCCAAGACAGTTCACTGCGAGCAATGTCTCCACAAAAAACAGAGAAACGGTGAGGTAACCCATAGCCATGGGATTTTACAGGGGGCCATTATGCACCCTGATAAAAAACAGGTGCTGCCTGTGATGCCAGAAGCAATACAAAATGGCGATGGGAGTAAGAAGCAAGACTGCGAGATCAATGCTGCCAAACGGTTTATTGATAAATTGAGGGCGGCTCACCCTCGACAGAAGTTTCTTATCTGTGGAGACGGGTTAATGTCTCACCAGCCCTTTATGGAAACCGTGATGGCCAATGGCATGCATTGTCTGTTTGTCGCTAAGCCAGGTGATCATAAGTATCTGGAAGAGTGGCTCCAAGCTTATAAGCAGCTACCAACAACACAGCACATGGATAACCAAGGTCGCACGCATATTTATACCTGGCAAAATGCAGTCCCCCTCCATGGTGGGAAAGGTGCGTTGGAGGTTAACTGGTTCAAATATCAGCTAAAAAATAAGAAAGGAAAAATTTCTTATACCAATAGCTGGGTAACGGATATCGAGATCACTGAAGCCAATGTACAGCAGATGACCCGAGCAGGTCGATGCCGGTGGAAAATTGAAAACGAGTGCTTTAACACACTGAAAAATCAGGGATACCACATTGAGCACAACTATGGCCATGGTGAGCAAAACCTGAGCTATAACATGTATCTTCTCACCCTATTAGCCTTTTATTTTCATCAGATTTTTGAGCTCACTGACGGAGTGTATCAGGCTTGCCGAGTTTCCTATGGCTCTAAGGCCCACCTGTGGGAAAACGTTAGGTCAACGATCCGCATGCTCGTTGTAGACGATTGGGAGCATTTGATGGACCTACTTCTCAATGGCGATGATGACGAGGTGACGGCAGTTAAAAGAAGCTGAAAATACGAATTAGAGGAAAATGCACTTAACTGTGTAGCTTGATCCCTGCCTGCAATTTGAGTGTGAAATCAGGTAGAGCAGCGAGCTTGAGCAGGTTTGGAGAAAAAACAACCATAAAACCCCTTTTACCTTACTGAGCCAGTTCTCACCAAGAATCGCTGGGCTAATCGCCGTCAGGTTGTGCTTGGTACCCGGGTCGACAATAGCGTATTGATTGATGATGGTCTGGCGCCTGGAGAGAAGGTTGTGGTGCAGGGCTTAGTGAATGTGTCCGATGGGATCAAGGTCAACGAACTGGCTGCCAAGGGGAGCAAAGCTTAATGTTGATTTCTGATGTGTCAGTTAAACGCCCGGTTTTTGCCATTGTTCTAAGCCTGTTGTTATGTGTATTTGGTTATGTCGCTTTTAACAAGCTAGCCGTGCGGGAAATGCCTGATGTGGACAGCCCGTACGTGAGCATCAACACCAAATATGAAGGGGCGTCGGCCACCGTAATGGAGAGCCAGGTGACCTCTAAACTGGAGGGGGAACTCTCAGGCGTTAGTGGCATCGAAAATATTACCTCGGTGACCCGCAATGGCATGTCTCGGATCACCATCGAATTTAATATGGACTGGGATCTCACCGAGGGAATAAGTGATGTGCGCGATGCGGTGTCGCGCGCGCAAAGCTCACTGCCCGATCAGGCGGATGACCCCATTGTTTCAAAAGATAATGGTTCAGGTGAGCCTTCTATCTATATCAGCTTATCATCCAGTGAAATGGACAGAACTCAGCTTACCGATTATTCCGAGCGAGTGCTGGAAGACAGATTTAGCACCATCAGTGGGGTCAGCTCGGTCAGTCTCAGCGGCGCTTTGGACCGGGTTATGTATGTGCAGCTTGACCCGGAATTAATGGCAGGGCGGGGCGTGACTACGTCGGATATTGTAAATGCGCTCAAACAGGAAAATGTCGAGCTGCCAGGTGGGGAGATCCGCAACGATGTGACTGTGATGCAGGTGCGTACTGCCCGTATGTATCAATCTGAAAAAGACTTCGATTACCTGGTTGTAAGAACCACAAATGAAGGTCACGTGGTTTACCTTAAAGATGTGGCTAATGTCTTTAATGGTGCGGAGAATGAAAACTCCAGCTTTAAAAATAACGGCGTATTAAACCTGAGCCTGGGGATTGTCGTTCAGTCCGATGCCAACCCGTTAAGTGTCGCTAAAGATGTTAAGGCGCAAGTAAAACGCCTGCAAGATGTGGTGCCGGATGGTTCGCAAATTTATATCGATTATGACTCCACCGAGTTTATCGATAAGTCCATTGAAGAAGTTTACAACACTCTGTTTCTAACCGGTATGTTAGTGGTGTTGGTACTGTATATCTTCATTGGCCAGGTGAGGGCAACCCTGATCCCAGCCATTACCGTACCCGTGTCGTTGATATCGGCCTTTATCGCAGCATACTTCTTTGGTTTCTCCATTAACTTACTCACCCTGATGGCGCTTATTCTGGCTATCGGTCTGGTAGTGGATGACGCCATAGTGGTGGTAGAGAATATCTTCGTTCATATCGAGAAGGGCTCATCGCCTCTGGTTGCGGCTTATCAGGGCACACGTGAAGTTGGCTTTGCTGTGGTGGCGACAACCTTGGTATTGGTGATGGTGTTTCTGCCTATCTCCTTTATGGAGGGCATGGTAGGGCGACTATTCACTGAATTTTCTATGCTGCTTGCCATGGCAGTTATTTTCTCTTCAATACTTGCACTGACATTAACACCCGTTCTGGGTAGTAAGCTACTGAGCGCTAATGTGAAAAAAGGCGCATTTAACCTTTGGATTGACCGCCTGTTTCATCAGATGGAGCAGGGGTATCGCAAGGTATTGGTGCGAACGATGAAGTATCGCTATCTGGCACCCGTTGTGGTTGTGGGCTGTATTGTTGCCAGTGCGGCTGTGATCAAGATGGTGCCAAGCGAGCTTGCCCCCCTGCAAGATAAAGGGGTGATCTTTGTCTTTGTAAAGGGAGCGAATGGCACCAGTTACAACAGAATGGTCGACAATATGGACGAGGTTGAAGATAGATTGTTACCACTGGTGGGTCAGGGAATAGTCAAGTCCATGAGTACCCAGGCGCCTGCGTTCGGGGGGAATGCGGGGGACCAAACTGGTTTTGTGATTATGACCTTGGAAGATTGGGATAAGCGTGATCAGTCTGCTAAACAAGCCCTGGGGTTAGTGAGAAAGCGGCTTAAGGGTATCGCGGATGTAAAAGTGTATCCCCTGATGCCAGGCTTTCGCGGTGGTTCGTCTGAACCTGTGCAGTTTGTGCTACGAGGCTCTGACTACCAGGAGTTGAATAAGTGGGCCAAACAGCTGCAGGAAATTGCCGAGCATAGCCCGATGCTAAACGCGCCGGATCTGGATTATTCAGAAAGAACCCCGGAAATGGTGGCAACAATAGATAGAGAAAGGGCCAGTGAGTTAGGCGTATCTGCTGCTGAGGTGGCCGAAACCCTGGAAATCATGTTGGGTGGCCGCAAAGAAACCACCTTTGTGGATCGCGGTGAAGAGTATGACGTTTACCTGAGAGGTAATGAAGACAGCTTTAACAGCGTGTCAGATTTAAGCAAGATTTATCTGCGTACCCCAAAAGGCGATCTTATCACCCTGGATACGGTGGCGAAGCTTGAAGAAGTGGCCTCGCCGAATAAATTGAGTCACTTCCAGACCCAAAAAGCCATCACCATGAAAGCTGTGGTGAGTGAGGGTTATACCCTGGGTGAGGCATTAGATTTCCTTGAAGCACAAGCCAAAGCAATTTTACCTGCCGATATCTCCATCGATTTTGCCGGTGAGTCGAAAGATTATAAAGAAAACCAAAGTGACACTATCCTGGTGTTTGGTCTCGCATTACTCGTTGCTTACCTGGTATTAGCGGCACAATTTGAGAGTTTTATTAATTCGTTTGTGATTATGTTTACCGTACCTATGGGGGTATTTGGCGGCTTGTTGGGATTATGGCTGATGGGGCAAGGCCTTAACATCTATAGCCAAATTGGCATGATCATGTTGGTGGGTATGGTGACTAAAAATGGCATCCTGATCGTGGAGTTCGCCAACCAGCTCAGGGATAAAGGTATGGCATTTGAGCAAGCCATTATTGATGCATCGGTGCGCAGGTTAAGACCTATATTGATGACAGCGTTTACCACCCTGTTTGGGGCTATTCCCTTGGTAATGTCTACCGGTGCCGGAGCAGAAAACCGTATCGCGGTTGGCACGGTGATCTTCTTTGGAATGGCATTTGCCTCGCTGGTAACTCTGGTGGTGATCCCGGCAATGTACCGCTTGTTATGTAGCAACACTAAGTCGCCCGGTTATGTGGAAAACCAGCTAAACCTTGCCTTAGCGCAAGAGAAGGAAAAAGCCGGTAGCATCTGAAATTAAACCTGGACCAGGCAAGGATGCCGGACTGGTTTCTCCTGTAGACAAAACCTTTCCCGCTTACCATGCATGACCCATTTGAATATAGTAAGCCCATTCTTCCGGACCTTTAGCTACATCTATACCAGTACGCATATTAAGCAGTCGAGCTACTAAATAGCGAAAGCCCCCACCCACCACGTTTCTATATTGACTGTCAGAAAAATTTTGCTTTTCATCAGTTGCTTTACCCGAGCCTGCAAAACTGATTAACGACCACCTGGGGGTTACATCCCAGCGAACTTCAACTTCAGCAAGGGCAACGTTATCCCCCTGATAACGCATGGCGGGAATACCCCGCATGTTGATGTATGGTCTGGCATAAAAAGGAGCGCCGTCTGTGATAGCTTGATAATCAGCTCTGACGCCTACCACCAAATTAGTGACGTCGGCGTTAAAGTACTGAATTTGGGCATGGTCTTTTCTATACGCATAGTCTCCCCCAAAGGCTTTGCGGTGAAACTCACTATCCACCTTGCCTTTAATCCCATCGTTAGGAGTAAAAATATTATCCCGACTATCGTAGGTTACCTTTAGGGACACCGAGCCATCCCTGGAGTCAAAATTCAATGGATCTATACCAGGTATTGTTTCGCCAAAATCGAAGGCGCTTTTTGAGTTCTGTCGCATCTTGACCGGTCAATAGACTAGCGCAGTGAAAACCGAGCCTATTTTTGGCAGATATGTTCATGATATCCAGATAAGCTCCGGCTGAAATAGCACCCGACCAAAGAGACAATCATGGCGCTTTGCTTTGCCAAAAAACAGTTTCCATCCGAAACTATCCTGATGGCAGTTCGCTGGTATGTCGCGTACAAACTCAGCTACCGAGATATTGAAGAGTTACTGGCAGAGCGCGGTGTCCTGGTTGATCACGCTACGCTCCATCGCTGGGTGTTGGAGTATGCTCCTCAGTTAGAGGAAGTCTTCCGTGGCGGTAAGAAACGCGCTATTTCAGGCTCATGGCGAATGGATGAGACCTATATCAAAGTGAAAGGTCAGTGGCTTTACCTGTATCGCGCCGTTGATAAATCCGGTGATACCATCGATTTCATGTTGACTGAAAAACGGGATGAAGCCGCGGCCAGACGCTTCTTTAACCGACATTTCGCAGCGATTTATGCTGGCAGCATTATTTTCTCGCCCAGGCGTTGTCGCCAGCCCTCTGAACCGTCTCTCCACCTAAGCCAGAAGCGGCAGTCTTAAATTTCGGGATCACCAAGCCTACCGCGCCGGGGCACAGTATGTGTTTTTCTTTTCCGCCGCTCATTCCAACTGGTAGAGCCGCGCTATCTCTTTACCGCACAGGCGGAGGATTTTCTCCTTTTCTTCCGTCAACCCAGTGACGCAGGCAGCTAGCCCTGGCGCATTCACTAAGTGGATCCCGTTCATCCGTTGGAAGATCCACCTCATCGTCGGGGTGGCGGTGGGCTTGCCCACTTGGTTAAGCACGGTTTCATCTGCTGTTTTCAGGTTTTCCCGCAATTGGTATTGGCCTGCGTTGTACACCATCAGGCACAGCGTCATCACCATCATCAACGCCTCGATCCGCTCCGGCTTTTTCAAGAACACCCCATTGAGGTGAAACTGGGGGTCTTTGATCAGGCGGAAACCCCGCTCGACCCCTTGTTGCGATTTGTAGGCGGCGAGCAGGCCAGCGACCTCCTGGTTGCCCAGTTCATTGGTCGCCAGCACGAAACGGCCCAGCTTGTTACGGTGCGGCCGGATCTTGTCCTGGCAGGGAGTCGACTCAAGTTCGAGCCGGTAGTGCGACACCTCAGGCTCGGCGTCTTTTTTCGGCCGACCACGACCTGCGTGTTTTTTCACCTCGCTGACCTCAACGTGACTAAGCCGGTGGTATTTGAGTTTACGCTCAAACTGCGCCGCCGCGTTGCGCGCGTCTTGTTTGCAGGCAAAGGCCTGCCCGGCCAGTTTGCGGGCCTGGCTTTCCGCTTCGGCCCCGGCTTTGGCGATGCGCTTGTCCAGAGTGCGACACTCTCTTTGCTCGGCCTGGCTGGAGTGGACCAGCAGCCACTGCTGCTTCAGCCCGCGCTCCACCTGGCCCAGCAAGACACCTTGATAACCTTGTTCCAGCGGCTGCCAGGCGAAGTCACTGGTATCGGCCTCGACCAGGAGTTTGACCGCTTTTACGCTTTCTGGCGCCCGAGTGACCCAGAGGTAGGCCGCTGTCAGCAGTTTTCCGTGGACGTAGAGCGCCGAATCCGCGATAACCAGCAGCTCCGGGCTGTTCTCCAGTGCTTGGCGGAAGGACTGGAGTTTGGCTAGGGTGGCGTGGAAGCTGGCTTTGTCCTGGCTGTTGCCGTCCAGGCCTTCGCTCCAGATCGGTAAGTCCGCCGGACCGCTGACGATCAGGGACAAGACGAGTTGTTTGAGATCCGGCCGGTGATCTTTGGAGTAGCCCTGCTTGGGCAAGGGCGGTCTGGACTCGCCTTCCAGGTAAAGGTGTTCGAGATCATACTCGCCCACTAATTTGAAGCTGGTGCTGTCCAACCGGAGGGTTTGCCGTCTACCGGGCGGGGTGAATTCCTGGTGGATCTCATTGGCAATCTCGGCGAGCAGCGCAGTGACACCGTATTCGTAACAGGCGTCCAGGGTACGGCCCAGCGCGTCATCGTTCAACTGGGCGGCCTTGACACCTTCGCCAAATAACAGGGAAACCGCTTTGTCTTCAAAAAACTGGGGCGATAGATAAATGGGGTTCTGAGTGAAGCCCAGGCCGTTGATGATCATGGCCTTGATACGCTGGCCATGGCTGAGCTTGGAGCCATGCTGTTTGGACACCGGCAGTCTGGCGTCGATGCGTTCGACCAGTTTGAGCTTGTCGACGAAGCCGGCAACCAGGCCATGGTGGCCGAGAGTTTCAACCCGGATCTGTCCCGATTTAATGCTGGTGTTGATGGCGGCCATAGCGCTCCCCGTTAATACATATCCTGGGACGATTGTGCCATGGCAGCGGTCAGAGGCTTGTGATCTTTTGGCTATAGTTTCTGTGATCTTTCAGACATTGGACACGCTAAAGTGAGATAGATCACATTTTTAAATTATCTAGGTGAGATGAAAATGGTGCGGAATGTCGGCTTTAACAAGGCGATTGGCCAGCATGGCTTACCTGATAAGGTGGTCATTGATAAAAGTGGGAGTAACTGCGCCGCCCTGGATACCCTAAACTGGCAACTTTGGTTTGCTGGCATGGCGGGCTGCCTTATCGAAGTGCTCCAGGTGAAGTACCTTAATAACATCGTGGAGCAGAGCCACCGAGCAGTAAAATGGAAGATGCGCACTGCGCTCGGATTCAAATCCATGGCGGGGGCAGAAGCCACTATCGCCGGTATCGAACTATGGCAAATGCGTCGTAAAGGCCAGATGGAAGATGCCGGAGAAATGACCCTGTGGGAGCAGCTTTATTCTTTGGCAGCCTAACTGTACCTAGAGAAAAGTTCGATCACCTCTTTTTCCGAAGATGCGACACAACCATAACTTTCAACGAAGTACTTAAGTTTTTAGTTGACCATTACTCTGTGTACTGAGCTGCAACGTTATTTTAATCGAAGTTTCATTTGCCAAGGGAATTTCCATGACTGCCGACTTAAAACTAGAAGACAGCCCCGCTCCTTGATTTTTGCGTCTTAACGACTCTATCCCCTGCCAGCCGGAGAATGTGTTTTCCCATAGGCTAACCAAATCGTCTCGTAGTGCTTCCATTCCTACTTGCTCAAAGGTTGCTTCCCGGACAGCTTGAACGATGACTGATGTTCGAACGCCTTCGTTCGCCACCCAGCGAACCTGATGGCAGTTCGTATCAACTTTTTCATTGGACATGGCTTTACCGTCGACAGATAAAATTCTCCCTTTGTTATCCACGTAGGGCACTGCACGATGGTGTAGAGCTATGACCTCCCATCGGTTGTTGAATACCGGGGATCCGGAACTGCCAGGTTCAGTGTCGCTTGAATACCAAAGAAAGGACTCCAATTCAGAGTTGTTTTCCATGTGTAGTAAATTGCTGTTGTGTACAACCACTGACTTTTCTTGCCCACCAGGATGTTGGATGATGTTCACTGGGTCCCCGATTCGAACTTTTCCTCTCCTGGGAATAAGTGGTAGAAAGTTAAATTGTGATAGAGACTGGCCACTTCCCGACTGTTCATTTACTGCGACGATCGTGAAGTCAAGCGCCTTATTGGGGAGGAAGAATCGGTCAGGATCAAAGTCAAATTGCTCGACAGGCTTTGGCTCCCCATATTGATTGTTCTCCTTGTTAAATTCTACAGAGCTGGTATTGGCCGTGTCGGGATCAGGGATTACGTGATAGTTGGTAAGCAACAAGCCGTTTCCTACGAGGAAACCTGTACCCTCTTCTGCACCAAATTTTACGCTGATGTAGCCTACTGGTCGCGACGCGAGTAATCCTGCTTCAAAAAATTCAATGGAGAGTATGTCTTTTGATTTTCCAATGGAACGTTCTAGCCCGACCGAACGCCGCTTGACGTCACTTTTGTGATTTCGGCTTATTTGGTTTGTAAGCTGTACTTCACGCTCTTCATACAACTTACATTGCTCTTCGTCGTTGTAATGTGAAATAACTGTTTTACCTTTAGCCAAGCCAATTTGTACGCGTTGGACCAGCTTTCCGACTTTATTGAAACGATTAATTGCTTCGATATAAGCAGATTCCTGCATAATTTGGGATAACTTTGCCACAGATAACACTCCAATTGTCTCAACGACAGCTTTTACGCTAGATGTGCGAGTATAGTCTAAAATGTCATGGTCACTACCCAAATCAATGATCACTATCCGCCGTAGTTTGCGGGAGGTACATTATGGAAAAGATTAGCTACGAATATTACCTGAGTATGCTTCAGAATATTGATATGGAAGATGAGGACATCCTTGAGTACTCCATTGTTAAGAGCAACAAAGGTTTTGATGTCGAGCTCAAGCCTAACCCAGATTTAGTTATAATGACTCAGGACCAGCAGGATCGAGAAAATGCCTTAAAAATTGGTAACGGAATCGCTCGCTTACGACGTCGTGCTGAATTTAATCATCGTATGAAAAATAACGACCGTCGTCCTGTTTTGGTTTCAGAAGGAGACAGTTGGTTCCAGTTTCCATTTCTGGTCAAAGACGTCATTGATCATCTTAGCAACGACTATTCCATCTGGTCAGTGGGAGCCGCTGGAGATACAGCCAAAAACATGGTATTCGGTCTGCCTGGCAGTGGCAAAACGGAGTATATGAGGGCTTTGGATCGTCAAAAGAACAAAGTACAGGGGTTTCTTTTCTCTGCTGCGGGAAATGATATTATTGGCGAGGACCCAGACACCAAAGAACAAGCACTTCAAAACCTTCTTAGGGACTACAACGGCGATACTACTGACATCAAAGGCCATATTAATCAGGGTCTACTTGATACGAAGCTTGAATATTTAAGGAATGCCTACCAGACAGTTATCACCAATGTTCACGCGAAATACCCTTCTCTACCAATATTCATACACGGTTATGATTATGTCTTTCCGTACCCTGAAGGAAACAATGATCCACGCAATCCAATATTTACCATAAAGAAATGGCTTGCTCCTCCTCTCAACAACCGGGGTATTATGGATACAGCCCTACGTCGAAACATTATCAAGTCAATGCTCGATCAGTTGTATAACATGTTGAATAATCTCGCAGGTAACTCAGATCAAACGAAGGTTTACGTCGTGGATTGTCGTGGCGCGATGCCTAAAGTCGGCGACTGGATAGATGAAATTCACGGTACCTCAAACGGTTTTGTCGGAGTAGCCAAACGCTTCACTACGGTAATTCGCAGCTCTGGTGTCAAGTGACATTAAACTTAGATTAGTTCCAATTAAGCTTAATCGATTTCTACTCTCAGCTTTGATGGTTGTAGAACCAGACTCTGCGGCGATGAGTAAGAACGATCAAACTTTAGCAGTATTAGCTTTTTTCAGGTGTTAATGGTCAATTAACCTCTGAAGTTTTTTGTGAGGATTGTACGGAATATAACGCTATTCGACAGACCGCAGGCCTCATAAAACCAATCCTCAGAACCAAAATTCTGAAAGGTGAAAAATGAACACTAATCAAAATTGTCCGTTTACTGTATCACATGACCAGGACCCTGTTTTTAAATCCGACGACCCGATAGCGCAAATCAATGCTGGAAATTTTGGCAAGGCCATACAGATTCTTATTAGCCGCACCAGTAACGGTTCCGCTAGTGCAGAAGATTGGGCCTTACTTGGCCACGCTAAACGCAACACTGGTGACTTTACGGCTGCCTCTGATTGCTTCATTAAGGCTCTGAAGGTCGATCCTCATCACAAGTGGGCTACCACCTGGCAAGAGAGCATTGTCAAGAATGCTCGTGATGGCAGAAGTGGAGTAGGAATCCAGCGGCTGAATACGATTACCAAAGCTTATCTGGAAACCGATCCGGCAAAGGCTTATCAGGGACACCGCGACGCTTGGGTATTGTGTAACGATTTTCTAATGCCAGATGTGGTGGTTCCCAAGCGTACCCTTTGGGATCACCTTCGCAATACGAAGGAGTCACTGGCATCAAAAGTTCTGCTGCCCGTGGGCTACCTCTCTACATTGGGAGCAACCCCCGGCAATCCGGGGCGGTGGACGCAACATCGTATACACATTCTCAAGCTCGCAGCATTAGCTTATGGGCGCTCTTGGATGGAGAAAAGAGAGCGCGACCCGGATGGAGAGCGGGGTACCCCCCCGGGTCAAATAAAAGGTACGGCGAAACGTCCAAAGTGGTCAGACTCAGGGTTTTCACCAGACGGTGCATATGTCGATGATCGCTCTGCTGGCGAGGCTCGTGTGGGTACCGAGTTCATCGATCATGGCATGCCCAAAGGATTTAAACCGAAGGACGTGTCGGGAGATGATGCTCTTCCGTCCGAGGCCGAGCTCGCCAAGGAGTTCGGCTACAGGAACGGTAACATTATCGAAGCCAAAACAGCTAGTTTCCATGCGGCGGCACACTTGCAGCAACTCGTACACGATGTTGCACAAACCGCACCCGACAATCAGAAGAAACACGCCATTCCCATTGACCCAGACAGATGGGAAGCAGATCTCGGCGTCAAATATGACTGGAGCCGTTCTGACGCGCCAAACGTGTTTGATCCCGATAGACAGGGAATGCATGGCACAACAGTTTGGTGGGATATGAGCCACCTCTATGGGAGCGATATCGAGACTCTGGCCAAGATCCGCTCCTTCCCTAACGGCAGCAAAGTCCTTGGAGGCAAGATATATCTCGAAGGTATGGATGAGGAGGGTAATGGTGGAGAGTGGCTACCTCTCGAAAAATTACCCGATGGGTCGAAGCAGATCTTGACCGGTTTTGGTCGCAATATGACAGCTCCTCTGGAAGCGGAGCACACCTTATATGCGCGCCACCATAACTGGGTCTGCGGCGTGTTACATTCACGTCACCCCAAGTGGTCGGACAACCAGCTGTTTCAAGTGGCTCGTCGTGTCATCACCATGACTTATGTGAAAATTCACACGGGTACTTGGACTCATACGTTATTTGCCAACCGTGCCGTTGTTGACGGTTTGAACGCGAACCTGTTTGGGCGCGCGGAACGCAAGCTTCCTCATTTCGAGAAGAAAATTTATCGACCAAAGCAGGGTAATGACCCGGTAGCTCATGGCATCGCGGCGGGTAAAGTCGACAAAAAAAAACCTGAAGTCAAAGGTAAATATTTTTCTAAAGCCTATCGATTTGGTCACCAGATCTGGGTTGATGAACTCAAGTGTCCTCCGATAGGTGAGCGCGTTAAAGAGGGTGTCAGAAAAGTGAACATGACTGAACTTCGAGAACTCGAGGGTCATGAATTCCTCAAATCAGAGGGATTAGGTAATATGTACTACTACATGATGAATACGCGTTTGGGAGCTCCGGTGCCGGGAAATACGGCCGATTTCTTCCGGGACATGGCCACCGAAGCAGGCGTGATGAACCTCTTTGAACAAGAAATTCGAAAGGATCGCCAACGAGGCAACCCATCCTTCACCAACTATCAGCGGGCGCACAATATTCCACCTATCCAAAGTTGGCAGGATTTATTTGTAAAGCCGAATAGCCAGAAATCTCAGGAGACTATCCGAAAACTGGAGTCGCTATATCCCGGTGGTGTTGAAACACTAGATTCCGTTATTGGTCTGATTCTAAATGAACACCGTCCCCAGGGGCTGGCAATCACCAACGAAGGATTTCAGACCTTTGTCCAGGAAGCGACCAGTCGGATACGAAAGAATCCGTGGTTGACCGAGAAATGGTCGCCCGAGATGGTAGGCTGGACGGCGATCAATTTAGTCGAAGCCATAGATAAGGAAAAACTGATCTACCTACACTGTCCTGAGTTACGAGAGTGGCTGGAATCCCGCGAAGTGATCAATACCTATGAATACGTTGGTACCTCTCCCAAGGAAGCACCGGATGAGCATCCGCTGGAAACTACGGGAATCATTACTTGGGGAGATCAGCATATCACAGACGTTGGGCTCGGAGATGCTTGGCGTGTGGAACATTTTAAAAACAAAGTAACCAATACGATGTTGCGGGTGGAGCACTCAGGTGAGAACCGATATTTTGTAGTGGATATTTCCGAAGGAATCGTTTATGCGGATTTCGAAAACAAGGGTCGCCTGTTCGCACGCAATGTTGTTCACGAACCTACCGTGTTTGGCATTAGTACCGAGGAGATCATGCACGCTGCCCACGCCATTATTGAGGAACATGAGAAGCCATGGCCTGGTAGTCACTCCGCGGATTACCCCGAATACAAGAGTGGTTGGTTGTTGACGCAAAAAGAAGTGAACGTGCTCAAGAAATACCAAGGCGACAAAACCGGAGAAGGGGTTCGGGCTCGTTTGACGGATCTGGAAGCTCACATCCTTGTATTCAACCTGTCGAATGATATTGAAAACCTATCCTTTGGCGAACATCTTCATGGCTGGCGCACTATCGAAAGTTCTAGAATGCGGGCTTTGTTTCAAACGGTCGGTTCCATTTTTGCGTTTGGCAAAATATTTAAGGCATCTATTCCACTAGCGAACCTGAGCAAGCAGAGCAAGAGACCTAAAAAGGCGACGGGGGTTTTTGGGCCTGACGGTAATATTGATGAAGCCAGATTGGCGGAGACTACACAAATAATCGAGATGCTGTCGAACGGATACGAGGGCGGTATTCCAGAGTCTGTTTTCCTATCTGCCCTTGAGGAAAAGGAACTGGTGGATTCCTTAACCAAGAGGCAATGGGGGTCGTTGTTCCGGTTAATAGACAGGCTTACCGGAAAGAAGGCTATCACTACAGAACTGTTTAAGGAGTTTTACTCAGGAGAATTGCTGATCCGCGCTTTCGAGCAATTTTCGAAGAGGTAGGACTACGATCCGACAGCACTGGTTTGCTTCTTAGCAATCTGTAAAAGGAAACCGGTAAGCTCAATTAGGAGTTCTTTATGGCAAGCAATTGGTCAGGGCAATACGAGACAGTACCAAACCGGGAAGCGACACCGCGCAATGTGGATGAGTTGTGCGACATAGTTAGATCTACCGAAGAGTATCCATCCCCCTTGTTGGCCGTTGGGTCTTTACATTCCAATAGCAAATGCAATGTTCAAACCAAGGGTACAGCCGTTTCGCTGAAGCACTTCAATGAAGTGCTAAATTTAGCGGAAGGTTACATTACTGTGGGTGCAGGCATGCAGTTAATTGACGTACATCGCTATCTCTACAAAAAAGGCCTCCAATTGCCGTTCACCCCTGAAATCGGCAATGCAACGGTCGGTAGCGCAGCATGCTGCTGTCTGAAGGATGCCGCCCTCGGTAGCAGCTCCGGATATTCAATCAGCATGGTTGAAGCCATGAAGATGGTAGATGCGACAAGCAACGTGAGGACCTTCCGTCGGGGAGATGCAGATTGGAGTGCCGTATCGTCCGGGCATGGGCTACTTGGTATCATTTACGAAGTGACGCTTAGGGTGTTACCGCTCAAAGTGGTCAATGTCCGTATCGCACTTAAAAGTGTCGAAGACGCGCACTGGAAGGAAACTTTCAATCGCTATGTAACGGAGCACGATGCTTTGTTTGGTCTCTACGATGCCACATCGGGCCTGTTTGTGTTTGAAACCCGTGATCTCGACCAAAAAGCTGGCAAACCGAATGCGGTTGAACAAATGGTCCTACAAATCAACCGTTGGTCTTTCAAATACTTCAATCCGATCATCGGCATGATAGAGCGCCGTTCATGGTCCAGATTTATTCGTGGAGTTACTGTCAGTTTTCTGTGGTTTCGTAGCAAGGTATTCCCAAGAGGTATGCGCGTTTACAAGGCACTCAAACCTATCGACTATTCTGAACGGTATCCGTACCGCTGGGATTTTCATTTTTGGACTTTTCCAATAGAAAATTTTACCGACGAGGTGCTGCCAGCATTTCGTGAGTTCTTTGCGGATTTTCGTAAACGGTATCCACGCTTTGACGAAAAGGGGTTCCTTGCCTGTTATCGGGTTCGAAAAGATAACACTACACTGCTCAGCCCTAGCTTCAACTATGACGCTATTACTCTCGACCCAGTGCGACCAATGACAAAGTCCCGATTTGTTTTGGAAATGTGGGACAAATTTCTCCAGGAATTCAATGATTTTGCGGTAAAGCACAACGGATGTTGCAGTTTCAATCAAACAAAACATGTGATGCGCCGCCACGCGGAGCTTTCATTCAAGGAAAATTGGGAAACCTTTAAAGCCGTTCGGAGAGATTTTGATCCACATAATCGGTTTCTTAGTGAGTATTTCGCACCGCTTCTCGGGGAGGGTTTACCGAAGGAGTAATGATCTGACGTGGTCAACCGTTTTGAGACAGCTATGATCACTGTGGAACATGAGTTCTTTTGATTATCCTCGGGGTTCAAACGCCATGAATAAGTTGTGTCGCATCTTCGGAAAATGAGGCGAGCTAACTTTTCTCTAGATACAGTTACATACATATCGGTATCCACTCCGGCTATAACTAATTTAGTGAAAGTAAAAACAGTTTTATCAGGTTTGCTTACTTTTCGCCCTGAGCGCCCAACTCTGAAGCTTGATCATCTGTGTGACGGAGAGACATTTACAAGATCTTTTGTAATGGTTGAGGAACCCATCAAACCTGGGTAACAAATTGGAGGGAGAAATCTGAAGAGATAAGGTCTGTTATTTGAGATAATCACTTCGCCAAAAACAACAATCAAAAACGACAGAATGCCGATACTAAACCGAACACCACTTAGCTCTTCAGACAAACTCGATCTTCTCGCAAGGAGCGCCATTTTACAAGCCCATGGTGATGTCACCGCCTTATCCGCTGAATTCGGTATATCTCGTAAGGTTGTCTATACCGCACGCGGTGCTGCCCAAGCTGCATTCGACGCTCTCGTCAAAGTACAACATGAGCCGGATTGCATCGCGACGCTTGATGTGGATGTGCCACACCTGCGCCGTAGTATTGTCGCGTTAACCATCACTGCCCCCAATTCTATTCGCAGTATTGAAGCGCTCATTCCTCTGCTGTATCCCGGTTGTAAAGTCAGCTATGGCTATATCCAAGGGGTCATTGCCGAGGCGCAACAAAATGCCGCAGACTTCAATCGAACGGTGCCATTATCAGCCATCCGGAGCGGTGCTGTGGATGAGATGTTCAGCCAAGGCGACCCCGTTCTGGCTGGTGTCGATTTGGATTCCGGCTACTTGTTCTGCCTGTCTCACGAGCAACAGCGGGATGCTAAAACCTGGGCCAAAGTACTCCAGCAGGCGGCTGATCAAGGAATGACGCCAGAGCACATTGTCAAAGATGGTGCCAGGGGAATCGCCGCAGCTGTCACAACGATTTTCGAGCAGGCACAGCAACGTGATGATATTTTTCATGCCCTGTATATTGCAGGCAAGGCGGTACGCAGGGTTGAGCAACGCGCTTACTATTACATCAATCAGGAAGAAAAGGCTTACCGGGCCATCAGCCCCACCAAAACAGAGGACCCGAATAATACGTTCGGCCACTGGCTGCGTACAGATAACCAATGCGACAAAGCCATCGAGCGCTATGAGCACGCCGAACAGGCATTACAGCTTCTTCATGCCGCCTTCAGCTGCATTTGTCGAAAGACCGGCGAGCTAATGACAACGGAGATGGCTCAGTTCAGACTGGCCCGGGCAACTTTTTTGCTGCGCAGGGCCGCACATAAAGAATGCAACAAGGCGGCGACTTATCTGGCAAACAGATTAGATGGTCTCACTCTGGCTACTCAAGCGCTCCACAGTAAGTTACAAGGCTGTATCGCAAATTACTCTCAGCAGCCAGTTGAACTGGCTTGCCGTTTCTTTGAGTGCCGACGTGAACTGGCAAAAGCCGGGAAGCGGAAGCAACGGCGGCTTATTCAGGAAATGCTCGGCAGCTACCGCCTGCTAACCCAACAATTGGATGAAAAACGCGGTGAACAGCTGATGCAGGAAGTGGAGATGTTACTCATCAAACGTCACCGTGCGTCCAGTGCCATTGAAGGCTTCAACGCCACCTTACGTACTTATCTGTATGTCAGGAAGGGTGTAAACCAACCGTTTCTTGAGCTGTTCCGCGCCTGGTATAACCTGCGTGAAAAACGCTGGGGACGTCACAAAGGTCAGTCAGCCCATGAACTGTTGACGGGAGAAAAGGTGGCAGATTGGTTAACGCTACTTGGTTTCCCACCGAGTAAGCTCAGCCACTGATCTTAGCCTGGCAACAGGCAAGCAAAAATGAACGATTTATTAATCTGATCCAGCATTCGCTGAATTGGAGGAGAGCTATTGGTTTTGTGACCTTAAACGGGTGGGATTTGATCAGTCCCATGGTTGAGCATCTGCCTTTCTAAGCCTATTCAGTCCAACTAATGGACAAAAGTTTGTTAGAGCCAAAAAGCTAATTTAGGCCCGTAGGATAAGTTAATCGTAACTATTCAGCTGGCTAAAAACCCCGCAATAAATGCATTATTTTTTTCAAAACTTCTTGACACGGTTTTGACTGATTTAGTGCATTTTCATGCGTCACTGTAATGAGCGCTTGTAAGCAACGATTAACTTAACCACAAGAGCGCCAAAGGCACGGAAGCCCAGCAAGCATAGCGCCCCCGGCACAGAAAAATACAACGCCTTAGATTGGCTTACAGAAGCAAAAAATTGCCCGAAAAAACAGAGGGTATAATAGCCCCATGAATAAGCATACAAACACAGCAACGTTGATACCCGAGTCATTGGATGTCAACGCCACCATTGAGCAAGTAGAAAACGCCTTGAAAAATGACAAGGCCGCATCTCCTGCTTTAGTGGCTGCCGTACAAATGATGTTGCTGCTGGTCAAGCTATTGTTTGGTCGCCTGTCTCTTAATAGCCGAAATAGCAGCAAGCCGCCCTCGCAAGACCCCAACCGCCCTAAAGAAGAGCGAAAGAAAAGTACCAATAAACAGGGCGGGCAAAAAGGCCGCGAGGGCAAGACGCTCAAGCCAGTCGATGATCCGGACGAAATTATTCAGGTTCCAGTCAACCGGGATAGCTTGCCGCCAGGGCAGTACCATGACGTAGGCTATGACCGTCGCCAGGTATTTGATATCCAAATTTCCCGCTGGGTTAAAGAATACCGGGCACAAATTTTGGAAGACGCGCAGGGCAACCGGTTTACCGCTGATTTCCCTGCTGACGTGGACAGGTCGGCTAAGTATGGTGCATCGGTTAAGGCGAACGCCGTCTATATGTCAGTGTACCAACTCATTCCTTATGACCGGGTGCAGCAGCATTTTGATGAAATGTTTGGCATCTCCTTGAGTACCGGCTCACTGTTCAACTTTAACAAACTGGCTTACCACATGCTGGCTGACTTTGAAACGCTGGCCAAGCTCGAACTCATCAATGGCGGGTTAATTCACGCGGACGAGACGGGTATTAATGTCGGCGGCAAGCGCATCTGGCTTCATAATGCATCGAACGGAGAGTGGACCTGGTTTGAGCCTCACGCAAAACGCGGTAAGGAGGCAATGGATGAAATAGGCATACTGCCTCAGTTCGCCGGGACACTCTGCCATGACCACTGGAAACCTTATTACCGCTATACGCAAGTGTTCCACAGTTTGTGCAATGCCCATCACCTGCGGGAACTTACCCGCGCCTATGAGCAAGACGGGCAAGAGTGGGCTAATGGGATGTATGAACGGCTCATTGAAATCAATGATGCAGTAAATGATGCCGGTGGCCAGCTTGATAACAATACTGCGTTACAGTGGCGGAAAAAGTATCAGAGTTTGCTCGATAAGGCGGAGCGGGAGTGCCCGCCCCCGGCGGAGCCGCAAACGGGCAAGAAGAAAAAAGGGCGGGTCGCCCGCAGCAAGGCCAGAAACTTACTGGAGCGGCTCAGGGATTTTGAGGATGATGTGCTGCGATTCATGGATAATCCAGAGGTTCCCTTCACCAACAACCAAGGAGAGAGGGATATCAGAATGGCAAAGGTGCAGCAAAAAATCTCTGGCTGTTTCCGCTCCATGGAGGGAGCCAAGGTCTTTTGCCGGGCCCGCAGTTATATATCAACGTGCCAGAAAAATAATGTCGGTGTCGGGCAGGCGCTGGAGTGCCTGTTTGCCGGAAAGTGGCCAGACTTCATTCAGGAAAAATTGAATAATATTCCGCCAGCTGAATAGTTACCAAATTATTAACCTCTAATGTCAGTCAGGTTGAGCTAGAACAACTTAAAAAGCACGCGTTTCGGTACTCTTCAGTCAAGGGTGAAGAAAAAGCTCAGTGATCAATCTAATAAGGCAATAAAGGCTTTTGCTGCGTTAGACAGGGAGCGTTGGGTATGAGCGATATATCCAAGCTCACGCTCTATGCGTAGCTTTATTGGTAATTTTACCAGCTGTTCGTCAATCATAGACTCAGGCAATACGGTCCAGCCAATACCCACGCTCACCATCATTTTTATGGTTTCCAGAAAGTTAATGGGCAGGGCCAACTGCAGCGATTTATTGTGCTTGGTAAACTCGTCAGCGACTATTTGATGGGTGATAGTAGTTTTATCAGGCAAAATGGCGTCAAAGACTTGCAGGTCATCTAACGTCACTGTGTCCTGATTCGCTAATGGATGAGTGGGGGCTGCGACCACATAGAGGTGATCGCGCCACACAGCTTGCGCCTGAATACTGGCTTTTGGCTGCGAATCCAGGGTAATAAACGCCAGCTCTATATCTCCCCTAGCTATACCCTGCTCTGCGGTTTCCGACACCAGGAATTGAACCTCTAACTTTACTTCCGGGTGTTGCTGGCTAAACCGGCGCAGCACAGGGGGTAACCTGTGTAACCCAATATGGTGGCTCATGGCCATTTTCAGTGTACCGCCTACCTGGCCAGAAAGATTGGTTAGCTCCAGTTTAGTGTCATTGATAATTTGCAGAATATCGTTGGCTTTGGGCAGCAGGGCGTTGCCCGCTTCCGTTAAATACACCTGGCGGGAAATGCGGTCGAACAATTTACAATTAAGCTGCTGCTCCAGGTTGGCGATGCGTTTGCTGATGGCGGGTTGGGTTAGAAACAGCTTCTCGGCGGCCACGGAAAAGGACTGATAGGTGGCGACGGCGACAAAGGCTTGTAGTGATTGACTGTCCATTATTTACCTATATTTCATGTATTCCATATTGGAATCTAAATCATAAAAAAGATGAATTTGTTTTATTTATATATTGGATTTATTATCGGGTCTATAAAAATAACGAGTTTCCGCTGTGAGGCGGGCCATAGCAGTTTTATTTTGGTAAGCATTTTTAACAAGCAACACCATAGTTGCCTTGCCAAGCTGTCTATAACGGCCTGATTTAACACGGAAATTAATGTGTGAGCAGGAGAGCCAGGATGACAGGCAAAACATTATACGACAAGTTGTGGGAATCCCACGTAGTCCAAGAGCGCGATGACGGCACCGCGTTAATTTATATTGATCGTCAGTTACTGCACGAAGTAACGTCCCCACAGGCTTTTGAAGGGATGCGTTTAGCTAACCGTAAGCCTTGGCGTCTGGACACCAACCTGGCGGTACCGGATCATAACGTACCGACCACTAAAAAAGAGCGTCTGGCGGGCATCGAAGGAATTATTGATCCTATCTCCCGTATTCAGGTACAAACCCTGGATAACAACTGTGATGAATTTAACATCACCGAATTTAAAATGGATGATGAGCGTCAAGGTATCGTACACGTCGTTGGCCCTGAGCAGGGCGCTACACTTCCCGGTATGACAGTGGTTTGTGGCGATTCTCACACATCCACACATGGAGCATTTGCTGCGTTAGCTCACGGTATCGGTACTTCTGAAGTTGAGCACGTGATGGCCACGCAGTGCTTGATCCAGAAGAAAATGAAAAACATGCTGGTATCCGTAGATGGTCAAGTAGGCCCAGGTATCACGGCAAAAGATATCGTATTACACATCATAGGCGTACTGGGCACAGCAGGTGGTACTGGTTATGCGGTAGAGTTCGGTGGCACGGCAATTCAGGCGCTTTCCATTGAAGGCCGAATGACGGTATGTAACATGGCTATCGAAGCCGGTGCGCGCGCGGGTCTGATCGCGGCGGATCAAAAAACCATCGACTATATGAAGGGTCGTGACTTTGCACCTAAGGATGACGACTGGGATAAAGCCGCTGAAGCGTGGAAAGACCTGGTATCTGATGCCGATGCTGAATTTGAAGGTGTGGTACGTATTAACGCTGCCGAAATCAAACCACAGGTAACCTGGGGTACATCTCCGGAGCTGGTCACCACCATCGACGGTATCGTACCCGATCCTGCAAAGGAATCAAATGCCGGAAAACGTAGCCAGATTGAAGGTGCGTTGAAATATATGGGCCTGACAGCGGGTCAGAAAATCACTGATATTCAGCTGGATAACATCTTTATCGGCTCTTGTACTAACTCTCGAATTGAAGATTTACGTGCCGCTGCTGGTGTAGTGAAAGGTAAAAAAGTCGCGAGTACTATCAAGCAAGCGATTGTTGTACCTGGCTCTGGGTTAGTAAAGGAGCAGGCGGAAAAAGAAGGTTTACATACCATCTTTACGGAAGCCGGTTTGGAATGGCGTGAGCCAGGCTGCTCCATGTGTTTGGCGATGAATGCAGATAAACTGCCAAATGGCGCGCATTGTGCGTCTACGTCTAACCGAAACTTCGAAGGACGTCAGGGATACGGTGGTCGTACTCACCTGGTTAGCCCTGAAATGGCAGCAGCAGCTGCAATTGCCGGTCACTTTATTGATGTACGTGATTTTTAATCGGGAGCCCTAATTATGAAAAAATTTGAAAGTTATACTGGCTTAGTTGCCCCGATGAGCAGGGCAAATATCGATACTGATATGATCATTCCTAAGCAGTTCCTTAAGTCTATTAAGCGCAGTGGTTTTGGTCCTAACTTGTTCGATGAGTTACGTTACCTTGACGAAGGCGTTCCGGATATGGATACCAGCGGGCGTCCACTGAACAAAGAATTTATGCTGAACCAGCTGAGATACCAGAATTCTACTATTTTGGTGGCCGGTGATAACTTCGGTTGTGGTTCAAGCCGTGAACACGCGCCTTGGGCACTGGAAGATTATGGTTTTCGCGTTGTTATTGCGCCAAGCTTTGCCGATATCTTCTTTAATAACTGCTTTAAAAACAGCATTTTGCCTATAATGTTGAGCGAGGAGATCGTTCAGCAGCTATTTGTAGAAATTGCTGCTACCGAAGGATATAACCTGCAGGTGAGCCTGGAAGATGAGAAAATCGTGAAGCCAGATGGCACCGAGATCCCGTTTGAGGTTGACCCGTTCCGTAAGCATTGTTTGCTTAATGGCCTGGATGATATCGGTTTGACGCTGCAACATTCAGATGCCATCAAGGCTTATGAAGAAAAGCGCAAACAACAGACACCTTGGTTGTTTCGTTAAATAGCACTGAACTGGCTAAATACTAAACCACTCCCTAAGGAGTGGTTTTTTTTACCCGTATTAAGTTGATGGGATTGTTGTTTTCTCGCCTTTGTCTTCGCGAGTTTTACTCGACCAGTAACCAGCCAACAGCGAACCTGCAATGTTATGCCAGATACTAAATATGGCGCCGGGTAGGGCGGAAAGAGGGCTAAAGAATTTCATCGACAGGGCGACAGCCAGCCCGGAATTCTGCATACCAACCTCAATGGCAACAGTCCGGCAGACTGTCTCATTAAAGCCGAGCAATCTTGCTCCCCAATACCCACTAAGCAGGCCAATGGCGTTGTGAAGAAACACAGCTACGGCCACCAACGGACCTATAGTAGCGATATTATTAGCATTTAAGGCTACTACGATGGCAATAATAATTACGATGGCAGCCATAGAAACCAGTGGCAGCAATGACGATACTTTATCTATAGTCGATTTGAGTAAGCTGTTAAGTAGCAGACCAATACCTACAGGTAGCAATACGATTTTTACCAGGCTTAGCAGCATTCCCTGAATGGGCACATCCACGGTCTGGCCTGCCAAGAGCTCCACCAATAATGGTGTAAATATCACCCCTAACAAGGTCGATACGGCAGTCATGGTAATGGACAGGGCAACATGCCCCTTGGCTAAAAAGCAGATCACATTGGATGCGGTGCCACCAGCGACACTACCCACCAATACCATGCCTACAAGCAATGCATCATCCAGTCCCAGGCTCTTCCCGATCACAAATGCCAGTATTGGCATAACAGTAAACTGCAGGATAACGCCGAGCAATATTGCACGTTTTTGTTCTACGACAAATTTAAAGTCCGAAACTGAAAGGGTCAGACCCATACTCAACATAATAAGGGTGAGCAATGGAACAATGAAGCTCTTAAGGTCGGTAAACAGTGTCGGCAACATAAAAGCGACGACAGATAGTAATAGGGCCCAAAGTGGGAACAGTCGGGTTATTGCGGTTAACATATCTTTCCCTGTGAGTTTAGTTTGTTTAATAAAAAGAAAGGCTTAAGTATATGCTTTTACTACTTAGGAAGCTCTATGTAAATGAGAAGTTAACTTATTTTTGCGCTGGTATGAGAATTTATGCGTTGAAGCGGAATATTGCAGAGGCTCTCGGCTAACAAGTGTCCGTCCTGAAGCGTCGATTCTGTCATTCCCTCACACGTGGTGGCCCGACACTCGGTCCAGCAGCTTGGCAGATAGCTCGGTGCCCGTCGTAGGCTACTGGATCGAGATATTAGACAATACCAGGAAAGCGATGACAGGGTTCGCTTAGATAGTAGTGGCTAACTTTAGGTCCTTGCAAAACGACAAGTATCGCGTTCTAAGAATATGACTGAAGAACGAATACATGAGTTTCGGGATAGACACTAACTAGTTTGCGTTGGCATTGCGGACCGTGAGTAAACCCAGCCCCAGGGAGATAAACAGACCGCCGGTAATTTTATGGAACCAGACCATACGTTTTCCGGCATTCAGCCAGTTTTTTATTGACTTACTTAACCAGCCATAACCCACCAGAGAGATGTATGAATAAAGCATAAAGGTCATGGTGAGAATAAAAAACTGAGGTATTACCGGTGCTTGAGTATCCAAAAATAAAGGAAACAGGGCGGTAAAAAAGATCACGGCCTTGGGGTTGGTAGATGCAATTAGAAATCCTTCCTTAAAGAGCTTGCGCTTGTTTTTTCTTGGCCCATTGGCTTGAGAGACCTCACCAAGCTGGTTATGCCTGTTATTAAAGCTCTTGACGCCCAAATAAATAAGGTAAATCGCCCCCACCACTTTAAATACAGTGAACAGTAGACTGGAGGTCTTTAAAATGGTGCCTAAACCTATCATTGCCACTGACGAAACCAGAAATAACCCGGTGATATTGCCCAGAGAGGAGATAGCGACACTCTTTAAACCTTGAGTCAATCCGTTGCTGATAGCGAGCAAGATAGCTGGCCCCGGGCTGACTATATTGGTTATTGCGATAACCGAGAACATAAACCAAACATCTATTTGCACAAGACCTCCCAATTCGACTAAATACCGCCGGATTTTAAAACCAGCTATGTTACCGGCATATTTTTCCTACCGACTATTAAACGTGAACGACTTACTAATCGCAAGGTAATCGCAGTACCGCGAGTTTAGTTGGCTCCGGCCCTACCAGTCACCTCCGTCGGTATACTCAATGCTATAGCTAGTGTCCATGTGGAGCCAGTTTGGCGGACAAAATAAAGCTGGGAATCAATTTGATGTGATCTTGTTTGGCCAGGCGTGCGCCGTGTTGTTTGCATTGATCGTGCAAATTGGTGAGCAGGTGGATTATTTACGCTTTATCCCAGATAAAACAGCGTAAAGCAAAATGCGTTAGGGTTCCGCGATTATTCTGGCGGGTCCCGGTTGGATTATTATAGGAGGCCTGAAATTGCTGGGGGGCAGTTTGCTGGCGTTTTATTTATCCATAACGGCGGAGATTATGATAAAGCGATCTAACCGGTGCAAATGTATATTCAAGGTTATGGGTATATGTTTGATTCGCCGGAGGTGGTCTAGCGGTAGCAACTTTTTTGTAACTATTCAGCTGACTAAAAACCCCGCAATAAATGAATTATTTTTTTCAAAACTTCTTGACACGGTTTTGACTGATTTAGTGCATTTTCATGCGTCACTGTAATGAGCGCTTGTAAGCAACGATTAACTTAACCACAAGAGCGCCAAAGGCACGGGAGCCCAGCAAGGATAGCACCCCCGGCACAGAAAAATACAACGACTTAGATTTGCTTACAGAAGCAAAAAATTGCCAAAAAAAACAGAGGGTATAATAGCCCCATGAATAAGCATACAAATACAGCAACGTTGATACCCGAGTCATTGGATGTCAACGCCACCATTGAGCAAGTAGAAAACGCCTTGAAAAATGACAAGGCCGCATCTCCTGCTTTAGTGGCTGCCGTACAAATGATGTTGCTGCTGGTCAAGCTATTGTTTGGCCGCCTGTCTCTTAATAGCCGAAATAGCAGCAAGCCGCCCTCGCAAGACCCCAACCGCCCTAAAGAAGGGCGAAAGAAAAGTGACAATAAACAAGGTGGGCAAAAAGGCCGCGAGGGCAAGACGCTCAAGCCAGTCGATGATCCGGACGAAATTATTCAGGTTCCGGTCAACCGGGATAGCTTGCCGCCAGGGCAGTACCATGACGTAGGCTATGACCGTCGCCAGGTATTTGATATCCAAATTTCCCGCTGGGTTAAAGAATACCGGGCACAAATTCTGGAAGACGCGCAGGGCAACCGGTTTACCGCTGATTTCCCTGCTGACGTGGACAGGGCGGCTAAGTATGGTGCATCGGTTAAGGCGAACGCCGTCTATATGTCAGTGTACCAACTCATTCCTTATGACCGGGTGCAGCAGCATTTTGATGAAATGTTTGGCATCTCCTTGAGTACCGGCTCACTGTTCAACTTTAACAAGCTGGCTTACCACATGCTGGCTGACTTTGAAACGCTGGCCAAGCTCGAACTCATCAATGGCGGGTTAATTCACGCGGACGAGACGGGTATTAATGTCGGCGGCAAGCGCATCTGGCTTCATAATGCATCGAACGGAGAGTGGACCTGGTTTGAGCCTCACGCAAAACGCGGTAAGGAGGCAATGGATGAAATAGGCATACTGCCTCAGTTCGCCGGGACACTCTGCCATGACCACTGGAAACCTTATTACCGCTATACGCAAGTGTTCCACAGTTTGTGCAATGCCCATCACCTGCGGGAACTTACCCGCGCCTATGAGCAAGACGGGCAAGAGTGGGCTAATGGGATGTATGAACGGCTCATTGAAATCAATGATGCAGTAAATGATGCCGGTGGCCAGCTTGATAACAATACTGCGTTACAGTGGCGGAAAAAGTATCAGAGTTTGCTCGATAAGGCGGAGCGGGAGTGCCCGCCCCCGGCGGAGCCGCAAACGGGCAAGAAGAAAAAAGGGCGGGTCGCCCGCAGCAAGGCCAGAAACTTACTGGAGCGGCTCAGGGATTTTGAGGATGATGTGCTGCGATTCATGGATAATCCAGAGGTTCCCTTCACCAACAACCAAGGAGAGAGGGATATCAGAATGGCAAAGGTGCAGCAAAAAATCTCTGGCTGTTTCCGCTCCATGGAGGGAGCCAAGGTCTTTTGCCGGGCCCGCAGTTATATATCAACGTGCCAGAAAAATAATGTCGGTGTCGGGCAGGCGCTGGAGTGCCTGTTTGCCGGAAAGTGGCCAGACTTCATTCAGGAAAAATTGAATAATATTCCGCCAGCTGAATAGTTACCTTTTTTTTATGTGTGTGTCACAAATCAAGATTAATGTGACCAATGCTTATGCCAGGCTCACTGGCCTGGTCGAGTTTTTTTTCCGGGTAGTCATTATTACCCCGGTCGTGTTGTCTGGCTGGTGTGTAATATCTTTATCGCGCTCCTACTACTACTGATGTTGCTGGGTCCCTTGAGGCTGTATTAAGTGTCTATGGAAATCTAGCGATTGCCTGGATAGGCGCCATCGTTGCCGACTTATTGGTGCTTAAACCGTTCAAAATTAGCCCCAGTTTTATCGAGTTTAAACAAGCTCACCTGTATAACTTTAATCCGGTTTGTTGTGGTTTTTCTGCCATGTCGAGCCGGCTCAATTCAAACGTACTTCACATCAGCTTGTTGTTGTTTGCCATAACGATATCCAGCTCGATAGTTTTCCGGGACCCTTTGGCAGGTGGTGACCAACCTGATGGCTAATTCAATTAAGCACGGCTTTCAAGGTATGGATGACGGGCTCATTTATATTGAACGTAAGCCTTCATAAGGAGAGTCAGAGTGCGTTGATCAACTATAAAGGATAATGGCAAAGGTATTCCCGCTGCCCATATTCATCGCATTTTTGTTCCATTTTTCACCACCTGTATGGGAGATGGGGGGAGGGACTGGGGTTGAATATTGTCTATAATATAGTGAACAATGTTCTTGGCGGTGGCATCAGCGTGAGTTGTGATAATAGGTGTATCCTTACCATCAGGTTACCGTTAATTACACCGAAAACAGCTAGCAGACCGTTTGATGGGAAGGCACTATGAGCAAAGATAAAGAGTTGTTTGTCTTTGCTGAAGAAACAAACAATCCAACGCCAGCGGTACAACAAATACCCTGGATTGTACTGATTGTAGATGATGAGCAGGAAATACACCGTGCTACGCATTTTGTCTTTCAGAATTTTACTTATGCTGCACGGCCAATTAGTTTCCTCAATGCCTATAGCGGTCAAGAAGCCAGAGATATACTGCGCAGTAACCGGGACATCGCCTGTATTTTTTTAGATGTGGTGATGGAAACGGAAAATGCGGGTCTGGAATTGGTAAGCTTTATCCGTGAGGAACTGCAAAATCAGAGTGTCCGAATTATCTTGAGAACCGGGCAGCCTGGTTACGCACCTGAAGTTGAAGTCATTCAAGAGTACGACATCAACGACTACAAAGAAAAATCGGAACTCACCAGAAATCAGCTCTATACCTGCCTCACCACGGCGCTACGCTCTTATCAACAAATACAAACCATTGAATCCAGTCGCAAGGGTCTTGAGATGATCATTGAGGCTTCATCTACCCTGATGGAGGTGCAGGCGGTCAAGCAATTTGCGGTTGGTATTCTGACCCAGACTTGCGGGTTATTAAATATCCAGCCTGAAGGTATTGTGTGTATTCACAGTGATGCCAATGACAAGGGATCACTTAATATCCTGGCGGCGGCAGGCTTTTACGGTGATTTTGTTGGTAAACCCTTGGCTAGCTTAAATCAACCGGGTATTTCGGCGTCGGTAGCGAGAGTGCTGGTCAGTCAGCAGAGTCTGTATGAGGAGAACTTCAACTACGTATATATCCCTCTTTCTTCTCATGGTGAGATTATTGTGTTTGTTAACAGTCCGTTTCCGATTAGCGACCTGGACAAGAAATTGCTGGAAATATTTAGTATCAATATTGCCGCGGGTTTTGAAAATGCCAATATGTTCGAAAAAATTGAATCCCTGGCTTACAAGGAGCAATTGACCAGTTTCCCCAACCGGGTCGTTTTATTGCAGCAGTTGAATAAGAAGATGAAGCAAAAAGACCAACCTTTTTTCCTGATCCTTGCCGATGTAGATAATTTTGAAGACGTAAATGACGGCCTGGGTTGTGCTATCGGTGACAAGTTAATCATTAACGTCGCCCATATACTGGATTCATCGCCGCAAGGGCAGCAGTTTGTCGCTCATTTGGGGGCCGATATCTTTGCGTTAATCGTGCCTGCACAAGACAAACAGGAAGCCCAGGATATTTTACATAACCTTATCAATCGGTTTAATTCCCCTATCGATCTTGAGGATAATTTTGTGCCGGTTTCCATGTCTCTTGGCAGCAGTTATTTCGACGGTCAGGAGGTAGATGCCAACGTGCTAATGAGAAATGCAGGTATAGCGTTAAAACACGCGAAACAGCATCAAAGGGGGAGGTTTTGTCTGTTTGAATCAAGCATGAATACAGAGTTACAGCAACGTTTACATACCATCAAGGATCTTCACTTTGCGGTGGACAACAATGAGTTTTTCCTTGTTTATCAACCGCAAATCAACCTGAGAACAGGAAAAATTGTTGGCGTAGAGACCTTGCTCCGTTGGCGCAGAGCCGATGGCCGTTTAGTGAGTCCGGCACAATTTATTGCTGCTGCAGAGGACTCAGGGTTAATTGTACCTATTGGCCAATGGGTACTGGAAACTGCCATCAATCAGCACCTGGAGTGGAAGAAAGCGGGTTATGACAGCATCAGAATGGCGGTGAATGTCTCTCCCCGCCAGTTGTGTGAACTGGATTATGTAGATAAGGTGAAACAAGTGGTGGCAAGATCTGGCATCGCTGCGGCCGATCTCGAGTTGGAAATTACCGAAACCATGGCAATGACTGATCCGGATGCCCATATAGAGAAATTAATTCAACTCAGGCAGACCGGGATAAAAATTGCCGTGGATGATTTTGGTACAGGTTATTCCTCGCTGAGTTATTTACAGAAGTTACCCATAGACAGGCTTAAAATTGATGGTTCATTTGTCCAGCATGTAGACACGAAAAAAGAAGATGCGTCCATCGCCGCCATGATCATCAGTATGGGCCATGAGCTCAACTTAAATGTAATTGCAGAATGTATAGAGACCACAGCCCACCAAAAAATATTAACCGACTTAGGCTGTGATGAGGCTCAGGGCTATTTGTATGCCAAACCATTACCCGCCGATGAGTTATCTCTGTTGCTGCGCCGGGGTGACGCGGTCATTAAGCCTTAAAAGTAGCAAAACAAGGACGGCGAACGCACGCTCCAGATTATCTTTATCAACACCGCCAAATTCACGCAGACGTAGCAAACAGACCGTTACTGACGTTCACCGTTGTCACGATGGCGCTCTTTATTACATCTCGCGACTCATAGTCCTGTGTAGCACATTTTTTAGCCGGTGTTGTTTAGCTTAGGGACTTTTATAAGTTGACGTATGATAGGCTAATTTACCAACCGAATTAACAGGAGCCGCTGTTTTGTTTGAATTGCTGCTGATATCTAAAATCCTGGTTTCTATCGTCGCCGTGGTTGCACTTTCTTTGGTAGCGGAAAATGTCAGCCCCAAAGTAGCGGGCATATTATCCGGTTATCC
This sequence comes from Psychromonadaceae bacterium, assembly GCA_965249895.1. Classification (GTDB taxonomy): domain Bacteria; phylum Pseudomonadota; class Gammaproteobacteria; order Enterobacterales; family CBDFNC01; genus CBDFNC01. The sequence goes on along the minus strand of CBDFNC010000004.1, from coordinate 1,353,131 downwards.
ACTGGGAACCGCCATCGCGTTGTTTTTTATTGGTATCGAAAATGGCCAGGCTTTTGCGGCGCAAAGTGCTGTGTACGCCATCGCCGGTTTTTCTGCATCCCTGGTGCTGGTGTATTGTTACTATCAGGCGGCGCTGAGAGTGTCACAGTCAGCGATTTTACTGCCAGGTACTTTAGCCGTATTGGGTTTTCTGCTTGCAGCTGGTTTGTTGAGTCAGGTATCGGCGGGATTGGTGGGTGGTCTGCTGGTATCGGTCGGAGCTATCGTGTTTTTTGCTCTGCGTTTTAGGGTGATTGAAAATGCCCTGGTAGCCGATAAAGTAAAATTGACCCATTGGGTATTGATTATCCGGGCCATTGCCGCAGCAGCCATGGTGCTGGCAATCACAGGTGTGGCAAAAGTGGTGGGGGCAAATCTGGCGGGAAGCTTAGCCGCATTTCCCGTGACCCTGTTTCCATTTCTGCTTATAATCCACAAGACCTATGGCAGGGCCCAGGCGTTAACTATTATAAAAAACTATCCTTATGGCTTGGGTGCTCTAATTGTCTATACCTTATCAGTTTCCTTTACCTATCCCAGTTATGGGGTGGCGTTAGGAACTGGCATTTCCTTTTTCTTTGCGACGCTTTACCTGGTGTTATTTTCTTATGTGATGAATAAAAGGGCCAAAAGGCCCTCGCTACTCAATGAGAAAAATAGACAGGCTTAGCCGGCCAGGGCTTGCTCTAGATCTGCCAGGATGTCGTCAATATGCTCGATACCAACAGACAGGCGGATCATTTCCGGTGATACCCCAGCGAGTCGTTGTTCGTCCTCGCTCATTTGCCTGTGTGTGGTGGAGGAGGGGTGGCAGGCCAGGGATTTTGCATCACCGATATTCACCAGACGCTTAAAAAGGTTAAGGGAGTCATAAAACGTCACCCCTTGTTCGTAACCCCCTTTGAGGCCAAAAGATAGAATAGCAGAAGGCTTACCCTGCATATATTTTTTCGCTAATTCATAGTATTCACTGCTTTCCAGACCCGCGTAATTGACCCATTCAACGGCTTCATGTTGACTGAGGTAGCTGGCAACTTTAAGGGCGTTTTCCGTATGTCGCTCCATTCTAAGGGGCAAGGTTTCCAGGCCTTGCAGCAGTAAAAAGGCGTTAAGTGGGGCAAGTGCAGAGCCGGTATTACGCAGAGGCACAGTGCGAGCACGGGCGATATAAGCGGCAGGGCCAAAGGTATCGTTGTAAACTATGCCGTGATAAGCCGGTTCGGGTTGGGCAAACACCGGGAAGCGTTGACTGTGCTCAGTCCAAGGGAAGGTACCAGAATCAACAATTACCCCGCCCAGGGAGTTCCCGTGTCCACCTACATATTTAGTCAGGGAGTGAACAACGATATCGGCGCCAAATTCAATGGGTTTACACAATGATGGAGTCGCCACTGTATTGTCGACAATAACGGGTACCCCCTTGGCGTGAGCTGCGTCTGTGATGGCTTGCAGGTCAACCACATTTCCTGCCGGATTGCCTATGCTTTCGCAGTAGACAGCTTTGGTATTTTCATCGATAAGCGCAGCCAAGCTAGCGGCGCTATCGTCTTCGGCGAAACGTACCTCTATCCCTTGTTTGGGGAGCATATGGGCAAATAGCGTATAAGTGCCGCCATAGAGTTGCGGCGTAGATACGATATTGTCGCCCGCTTCGGCCAGCGCCTGTATGGCGTAGTTAATGGCCGCGCTACCCGCACTGACCACCAGGGCTGCAATGCCGCCTTCCAGCGCCGCCATGCGTTTTTCCAATACATCATTGGTTGGATTCATAATGCGGGTATAAATGTTGCCCGGTACCTCTAGGTTAAATAGGTCTGCGCCATGCTGGGCACTGTCGAACTCATATGCGACCGTTTGATAAATGGGCGTGGCAACGGCTTTGGTGGTGGGATCAGTGTCATAGCCATGGTGGATAGCCAATGTTTCGTCTTTCATTATCACTCCATTTGATTAAAATCTCACCATGAATTTACCCCTGTCTGATGTGGTTTGTAAACCAGACATATCTGATTTTACTGGAAAAATATGTATTCATTGCAACGAAGTCGAACCCAGGCCCGGGTCATACTATGTTGGAGGAGAATTAGAGAAGTCCGTTACAAGCCATAAACTCGTTGTGGCTCAGAGCCAGAGTCTACTCCCAGTTTATTGGCAAGCTCGACAATACTGGCGGCCGAGACGGGTTTCGAGTAGAAATAACCCTGCACCAAATCACAGCCGCATTCCTTTATAAATGAGAGTTGCTGCTGGGTTTCAACTCCCTCGGCAATCACCTGCAACCCGAGATTTTTAGCCAGGCTGATAATGGATTTTACGATGGCCACATTTTCCATGTCCGTAGGCACATCTCTGACAAAAGACTGGTCGATCTTTAAGCTGGAAATAGGCAGGCTTTTGAGTTGTGACAAGGAGGAATAACCGGTACCAAAATCATCGATGGACATTTTGATCCCCATGTCCGCCAGCTCTTGCAGCATTCCCTGGCTATTTCCTTCATTATTGGCCGGGATCAGGTAGTTTTCGGTGATTTCCATTTCCAGCATAGTCGGACTGATATTGGCTGCTGATAATTTGGATGCCAGGGTAGTGGTGAAGTTAACGTCACGTAACTGTCCTCCGGACACGTTAATCGCCATGGGTACATGATGACAGCTGGTGAATCGCCAATTAGCTAACTGAGTGATAGCAGTATCGATAACCCATTGCCCGAGGGCGATGATCTGTCCAGTTTCTTCGGCAATGGGTATAAATTCGCTGGGCAGCCCGCGATCGTTCAGGGGGCGGTGCCAGCGTATCAGGGCCTCAACACCGGCCAGGCGACCGTTGTGGGGGTTTATTTTGGGTTGATATAACAGGTAGAACTCTTCTCTGGCGATGGATTTTCTCAGCTCGTTTTCAATGGACCATTTTCTGATGGTAGCTTGAGTCAGCTCAGCGCAATAAAGTTCGTAGCGGCTGAGCTCAACCTGTTTTGCCTTATACATAGCCGTGTCTGCATTACGGGTCAGCTCGTCAGGGGTCAGGCCATGGTCTGGGTAAAGACTGATCCCGATACTGACACCGATATAGACAACTCTATGTTTAAGGTAGAAGGGATGTTCAAACTCTTTAATCAGGCGTTTGGCGAAGATTTCTACTGCGTGATAACCGCTGTCCTCTTCGAGTATGATGGTAAATTCATCGCCACCGAGTCTGGCCGTGGTATCTGAGGCGCGAGTAATTGTGCTTATTCTCTTGGCTACTTCGCATAATAGCTCATCACCTACTTCGTGACCCAAGGAATCATTCACATTTTTAAACCTGTCTAAATCGAGGAACAAAAGCGCCAGGATATGATGATTTCGTTTTACCCGGGCGATTGCGCTTTCCAGTCTGTCTTGAAACAGGACCCTGTTGGGTAAGCCAGTCAGCGCATCATGGTGGGCAATATGCACCAGCTCCTGCTGCGAATACTTCAGCTCGGTCATATCGTGGTAATTAATGATCACCTTATGGTAATTTTCCTGGTTTTCCGGCCAGATGGCGCTCATTAATACGACTTTTCCAGAGCCAGTGCGGGTTTTCACGACTCCTTCTTCCAGCAGTTGTTTCGCACCGTTAGCGATATCCAGCAAACACGCCTTGACCAGGGGGTATTCGGGGGCGCCCCATAGGGTATCAAGGTATTGGATCAGTTCTTGTTGGTGCTCTACCTGGTGCAATGATAAGGCAGCTCGGTTTACCTGAACGATACCTATCATTCCAGCTAACCGGCTTACTTCTTCAGGGTGCTGCTCAAAATAGTCTTGAAGGTCAGGGTCATGCTGGTCTGTCAGCTTGTCCAATTCCTTCTTTGCCGGTAACCAGTTTTGTTCTACCATAGCTACTGCCGAACTTTGAAACAAGTTGGCATAGTGCTCCTTGCTTTCAATCAGCTCAACCTCATTTCTTTTTCTCTCACTAATATCCTGTATCGTGCCACTGATAATATTGCCGCTCTCGGTTAACCGACGCGCCTGCTGGTGAACGTAGATCACCTCACCAGTTGGTTTAACCAACCTGTGGTCCAGGCCAAATTGAGTGCCTTGTTTCAGGGTTTTCAGTAAACCGATTTTCACCTCGGCTTTACTTTCTGAGTGAGTTAGTTCAATGAGGGTATTAAGATTCGAGGAAGTATCCTGGTCGGTGAGGGTGAGCAGGTTTTGTAGTTGTTTGGACAATACCAGCAGGTCATCTTGCACATGGTACTCCCAATGACCAAGACTGGCTATTTCCTGAGCCTCGGCAAGCATACGTTCACTTTTTTCAAGGCTTTGGGTATGTCGGGCTGCTCTGAGCACGTAGCGGATGTGATGGGGGATCAACGACCAGTTTATGGGCTTAACCAGAAAGTCCGTTGCGCCTAATTTATAGGCTTGCTCTATAGCGTCGGTATTATCCATACCCGTGACCATAACAATGGGGATTTCTTTGTGGTCTGCATTCGACCTAAGTTGGCGGCAGACTTCGAATCCGCTAATGCCGGGCATGTCCACATCGAGCAGTACCAAAGAAGGTTTGTGGGTAGAGAATAAGGCGAGAGCTTGTGCACCGTTTTCAGCCGTTATTAAATCATAGTCGCTATGCTGTAAGGTTTCTGTCAGTAGCAGACGCATCATTTCGTCATCATCTACGATTAATATGATTTCCTTATCCATTATCCACCTCAAGATGTTTCCGGTCCGAGCTCAGCGCTGGTAATTGCTGTTTAACCCACTGGTATTCTAGTGCAATTTGTTGGGTTAATTGTGTGAGAATGTCCTCATCAGCCAAGGTTATTGCAACTTCCAGCTGTTTGCACAGGTCTGACATTCTCAAGGCGCCGACATTGGCACTACTGGATTTTAGCCCATGACTTATCCGGCGCATGGTTTCCTTGTTGTTTATTTCCTGCGCTTGTTGCAACTTAATTAAAGCTTGTTCGGTTTTGTCGACAAACAAAGTGACGACTTTAGCGATGAGGGCATCACTGTTTTCTGGGTTTAGCGCGGCAACGGAGATCAAGGCTGCTGGCTCAAAACGAGCGGTTTTTTTCAGTGTTGTAATGGGGCAGCTTAAAGCGGGTTTATTATTGCCAAGCCAGCATAATAAGCACTGGTGCAACTCTGAAATACTAAAAGGTTTACTCAGATAGGCATTCATACCCGAGCCGAGGCAAGTATCGATATTCTGCTTCATCACATTTGCTGTTAACGCGATAATGGGGAGCTGTTCTTTGGAGAATTGTTGTCGGATCAAGTTGGTGGCTTCCAGCCCGTCCATTCCCGGCATTTGTACGTCCATCAAGATCAGGTCAAAATGGGTAGATTGAACAGCTTGTACGGCTTCCAGTCCGTCTTTAGCCAGTTGGGTAGGTATAGCAAAGGCTGCAAGTATACTTAAAGCAACCTCTTGGTTGACTTCATTGTCCTCCACAAGAAGCACACGATAACTTTCGGCGTTGGTTATGCTAAGGCTTGCACCTGGAGGAGTGAGCTTACTCCCGGGCAAATTAAACGCATTAAGTAAGGCGTTAAGCAGCTCTTTTTGTAATACGGGTTTAGTAAGCACACAGTCAATATCCAGTTGTTTTATCTCTTGATAGCTGGTGGTAACAGAGCTGGTCAAAATGAGCTTGGGTTGATACCAGTTATGCTTACCGCGGATAGTTTTCGCCAGAGTCAGGCCATTCATTCCACTCATTCGCATGTCCAGAATAGCCAGATGATAGGCATGGCCTTTCTGCTGGGCCTGCGCCATTTTATTTATGGCGAGCTCGGCACTTTCAACCAAGTCGCAATGGGCTCCCAGGGCTGCAAATTGAGACTGGAACAAGAGGCGATTTGTTTCGTTGTCATCCACCACTAAGAAACGTTTTGTTTGCAGAATATCGACGTTGGGACTCAGGGGCTGAGTCGTATTTTCACTGGGTATGAGGGGGAACGAAAAGCTAAATTGGGTTCCTTTACCGAGTACTGAACTCACCTCGATATCTCCGCCTAATAGCAGAAGCAGTTGTTTTGCAATACTCAGACCCAGCCCGGTGCCCCCATATTGTCGATTGGTAGAACTATCTGCCTGGGCAAATGAATTAAAGATATGCTGGATCTTATCTTCTGCGATGCCAATGCCGGTATCGGTTACCTTAAAGGACAGCAAAGCCTGGTTTTTTTGCACCAATTCATAACTGACGTTTAGCGTTATCTGCCCTTGTTGGGTAAATTTGATGGCATTAATAATTAGATTGCTGATTACCTGCCGGATCCGAGTCGGATCCCCAATATAAAATGGGGCAAGATTTGGGGGAATGGAAAATAATAAGTCTACTTCCTTACGCTGAGCTTGGCCGGAATACAATACACAAAGATCTTCTAACAGCTCTTTTAGGTTGAATTCGACAGACTCAAGTTCCAGGCAGTTGGCTTCGATTTTCGAGAAGTCTAGAATATCGTTGATGATAGCAAGCAGGTTTTTACCCGATTGGTAAATGGACTCGGTGAACCTCAATTGTCGATCATCTAGTCGGCTATTCAGTAGCAATTCTGTCAAACCTAATACTCCGTTCATCGGCGTGCGGATCTCATGGCTCATGGTGGCCATAAATTCACTTTTAGCACGACTGGCGGCCTCAGCTTTATCTTTAGCAAGTTGTAGCTCTCGTGTTCTTAGGCTGACCTCTTGCTCCAGATTGTTTCTATGTTTGATAAGCTCTTCATCCCGCAGCTGTAATTGACCCAACATATGGTTAAAACCGCAGATCATGGTGCCGAGTTCATCGCTACGCGACACTTTAACTCTGTGCTGGTAATCATTGGTGTTGGCTATTCTGTCTATGGCCAGAGTAAGGTCTAATATGGGTTGTGAAATTGTTCGTTGGATCTGGTGCGAGATAAATAAAGCAAACAGAGCACCCACTATTATGATCACGGGTGCCAGCATCGCTAATACGGTTAGCTGTTGATTGACCTGGCTTAAGTCATCAAAAATGGCGACGTACCCCAACACTTGATCTTCGTATAAAACAGGCACCATTTGGTACACACAGTGACCGAACTCGCCCGTTCCGGTTTTATCGGCGATTACCAGCTCGTTATAGCTGGCCTGCTTATCACCGGCTCCTGGTGTGGTGTATTCGGCAAACAGCTGGCCCGAGGCATCAAAGATCTTGGCTGCGACGATTTGTGGCTTGGCCTTCAGGCTGGCCAGGGTTTCATTTGCAGCATCCGGGTCGGTAAAGCTAAGGGCTGCACTGCTTTGGCTAGCCATCAAATTTGCCAGAGTGGCCAGCTGGTTCTTCGCTTCCTGATTTAAGCTGTAGTATTGGATAATGATAAACAGACCGACCAGAAAAATGGCGACTAGTGAGCCTGAGAGTAGCCCTATAGCGGTAAGCTTACCTCGTAAGGAAAGGTCTCGGACCAGCTTCATTTTGATACTCCCGGCTTAACTCTATGAGCTAATTTCAGCATTTTTGAACTGAGTTTAAGTTGTGAGCCCTTTAATTCGTGCATATTTACCTGAAAGATAAGCTTATTGGACTTTTGGCTTAGGTTTATTAACCCACCACTGCGTATAAACTGATTGTCATCACCAATGGTAAGTACTGCTTGTTTATCCACCAGCGCGAGTAAATAGCGAAAGCGTCGACGTTCAGAGGCTCCGACAAAGAGCAGATGGCAATATTTAAAGTCGGCTTCTGACTTGGGTTTTAGAATTTGAATGTCGCGCTTGTGTAACTGTTTGCCGGTCAGCTTTTCTAACTCGCTAAAAGCGCTACTCTGGCCGTATAGGCATAGGTTAAATTTTTCCTGGGAGAGCTCAGGCCAGCGGGTGAATTTGGCAATATTAAAGATATAGGCGGCTTTTAACCTATCAACGGTTTGTATTGCGCCAGCCGCCTGGCTATGCAAACTCAATATGATAATGAGTAAGCTAGGGGTAAACCCTTTGCTAATCAAAAGCCACTTCTTTAAGAAGCTACCATTTGATTTGTGCATTTAACAACAAACTGCGTTCAATTAGTGAAGGAGAGGCCCAGGTTTCAGTGACAAACTCCTGCTTGGCTTGATGAATTAGATTACACCCCGTCACCGATACAGATAGCAGTTGATTTACTTGCCAGCTTAATCTCAAATCTGCGTTAAAGTTAGCTTCGATATAATGGCTTGGGTTGGTTTTCCAGCTGCGTTCGGCTATATAGAATACGCGAGCGTCCAACTCTAGCTCTGGCAAGATGTCCAGGCTACTCCAAATCGATGCCTGATGTTTAGGGCTCCTGTCGGTATTCATTGAAATAATATCGTCGCTAAACCCGGGGACCTGCTCAGAGTCTTCAAGGCTCATCTGCAAGTAACTGTAAACCAAGCGAATGCGAGTATCTGTATTGACCTGCCAATTAGACAGAATTTCCACCCCTTGGCTGTGACCGCTAATATTATTGGCCAAAATAAGGGGCTGGTTAACAAAAGGTGGTGAAAAACTAGTATCTAGAGTGGTTTGGCCCATACGATAACTGCGCAAATTTTTATACTTGTTATAAAATGCAGCAATATCAAGTGACAGATTGGATTGCAGTAACCAGCGTCCTCCTAGCTCATATGCATCCAGAACTTCAGGTTTAAAGTCTTGTTGACCTTGAACTTGTATTAATGTTGGCAAGGGGTTTGCCGGCGATAAGGCAAAAGGAGGATAAGAGTTCACGTTAAGACTATATTCTTGCTCTCCATAAGAAGCTGAGCGCTCTGCTCGTGAAATGGCAGACCACCATGTCAGGTGATCCGAAGGTTGCCAGCTGGCCCTTACGCCAGGCTGAAAGGAGTAGCCGGTATAATCATTCCATTCCAGTTTGCTGCCAATAATTAAGCGAAGTCGCTGGTTGGGAAAAGAAATTTCGTCCTGTACAAACCCATTCCATTTACTGCGATTAAATTTGGCCTCAGGTGTGACGACAAATAATCCGGGTTTGACTCTGTTTGCCGTCCAGCGATACCCCAATCCAAAAATTAAATCGTGGTGTTCAAATAGGGTAAGTCTGTGCTGAAAATCCAGGTCAAATGTTTTTAACTCGTCGTGAAACTTAACTTCTTCACGGTCGTAATAGTCAAAATAAAACTGCAAATTGGTTTGTGAATTTAAGTTATGTAGCTGCTCCCATTTAGCCATGATGTTACCGCCTTTAATATCTTCCTGGCTTAGCAGTTTATGTGGTAAATAAGGGGGAGAAAAGTTAGCAGCAAGGTGCTCTTGCGCCATTTTGTTGTGGTAACCATCTCCCTGCAATGTGAATAGCTTGGAGTCGCTGATCTGCCAGCCTAATTTAAAACCTGCTTGAATATATTCACCGCCATTATCCTGACCATTGCCGGCCAAACTTTCTGCACCGTCGACCTTGCGTAATTTGGTATAGACGCGCATTAGGGCATCAGGACTCAATTCCACTCCCTGACGCAGGTTAACCAAACCTTTGGTTTTATTACCCAGGGCAAGCTCCGCTAAGCCACCTTGAGTATCGGAGGTGTCTTTGGTGATGATATTAATAATCCCATTGACTGCATTTGCCCCCCAAAGAGTCGCTCCAGGTCCGCGTATTACTTCGATGCGGTTAATATCGGCTAACAGGTAATCCAGGTTTTCCCAATAAACCCCGGAGAATGTCGGTGTGTAGACGGTTCTACCATCAACCATAACCAATAACTTGTTGGCGAAACGACCGTTAAAACCTCGAATACTGACGGCCCATTTATTCGGATCTGTTTGAGCGACATCGACGCCTGGTACCAGGCGAAGAGCCTCTGGGATTGAGGTCGCACCAGAGCGGCTGATTTCCTCATTGGTGACCACATAAACTGCAGCCGCCACTTCGGATAACTTTTCAGTTTTTTTGCTGGCGGAAGTCAGCTCCACCTCCATCAGCTCGCTTAGGGTTAGGTCAGTCAGAGATGAGTCTTCTCCCAGGACCAGCGAAGGAAGTAAAGATAATAGTATCCAGCGCTTTATCATGACGACGAGATCCTTGTGTATCAAATAAGGTATAGCGGAGATAAAGTAATGCGTAAATAAGGTTGATTATTAACAGGCAAAGCTAACTGTCTGTTTTTAAGATGAATAACCTATAAGTTAGTGAGTGGTTATTTAGTTTGTTTTGCTGTTATAGATGCTTACCTATGTCGTACATGCCGTATAACGTGATTATTATAGTGTTTTGAAGTTTAATAAATGTGTTGCGGCAAGGGGATCCAGGTTTATATAAAAAGAGGTTAGTTGTGAAAAGGGCCACAAATTTGAGCTCTTTATTGATTTTAATCCTGAACGGCAAGCGTGAAGCACACAAAAATCCTCGCCGTTAATGCCCATTACCAGAATCCTTCGCTTAATCGCCTACCAAGGGTGATTTCATTTCACCTTGTTGCTGCCTTGCCTTAATAAGGGAACTGCGCATTAGATAGCAGGTTAAAAACAGGAATAAGCTGGTTTCTTGAAGGTAAGTGCATAAGCAAAAGTTCACCAAGGCTTAAATTAACCTAGCAATCTAGGCAGGCCATGCAGTTCTAGGCGAATTAGTACATTTACAATGGTTAAAATACATACATAACCTCGGAAAACTTATACTAACCCACTTAATTCCATATCGGATAAATTAAAAAGGCTTGCATGCTATAACTTATATTCACTTCCAAGCAAATAATCTTGGTAGGAATATTAGTAACGAACTGGGCTTAATAGGTTATCGTTAGCCTTATTGGAAAGCTTAAAAGTGTGACCGCTGGCATCTTGAGTTGGATTAAATTAGAAAACATTAGGCTGGTTATTAAAACCAGGTTGGAGTTTGTTCTACAGGAAGCTCAATTCAATATGTAGTCATTGAGCTTGTCTGATTTTCAAGCAAGCCAATAAAAGCATTGGCTTGCGCTCTCTTTATTCATTGACAGCCATATGGATCTCAATATAGGACCATGTCCTTATCCCCAGGTATTCTGCGGCTTTGCTGGCATAGGTTTTATCATCAAAGAGCGGAACATTATTATCTCGGAATTGTTTTAGTTGTTGATTATTAAGTAAAACTGTACCCTTATGGTCGTATTCCAGATGTGGGAACTCTTTTAACTCAAACGAACTTTCAACTGGGCGTTCCGATGTATCAAAAGCGTAGAACTTCGCATTGTTTCCAATTGTCGCTAGGCACCATGGCATAATTATTCCTCTTAATATCTTGATATCTAAACTTTAACTAACGGCTAATGATGTCACTCAATAGAGTTCTAGCCAGCTGCTGTCTCATCTTTTATATCCAGCAATCAGGCCTTTATTAACGTATCTCCTGGCGTTTGTTGGACCTGTGTTTAACGCCCGGTTTTATTTATAAAGCAAGCCAAAATCTATGCCCGTTCAAAATTTGCCGTCAACGGCAATTATAACGCTTGGTTACCTCCGTTTTTGCACGTTTTCCGAGGTATAACCTGAAAATGTCGGTGATTGATAATGCGACTAGGCTAATAGATAGTGTTTATAGCATTAGAAGTGCTGGGAATGCATTTACAGCTGTTAACACGTGATGACGTTAGATGGCATAGATGTCAGCGGAAGGAGAAATAAACAGAGGTATAGCGGCTGTATAAAAAGTTCAGTCAAGAAATTTAAAGTAGCTTTAAAAGATAAGAATATTTACGTTATTCATCAGGTAATAAAAAAGCTGCTGACTCTTACGAGTAAGCGGCCTTTTAAAAGTTGGTCGGTACGAGAAGATTTGAACCTCCGACCTCTGACACTCCATTTACCAGATCGGTTATTTCGTATCTAACTGAAATTGCAGAGGTTTCAACGATTTAAGCTGTTTGTTTATAAGGGCTATCCACTTAGCCCGACCTATGTCAATATGTAGTAATGACACAGAATTCAAATTTACTTAAATCTGGTATCGACTACCCTAAAAATTGGGATCAATTTATAGATTGGTTTCACGATGACCAAGCCTGTCTGGATTATATTTCTAAAATTCGTTGGCCTAATGGCTTCATCTGTCCTCGGTGCCATGTAAATAAAACCCCATATAAGTTGAAAAACGGTACGCTAAAGTGTGCAGCTTTCCGTAAAGAAACGTCAGTTACTTCAGGTACTATTTTTAATAAAACCAGAACATCACTCAAAGATTGGTTTGGTGCTGTTTGGTATATAAGAAATCAAAAAAATGGCGTTAGTGCATTAGGAGTATATCGTTTACTTGGCCTTGGAAGTTATCAAACATCTTGGGCACTATTGCATAAGCTGCGCTCAGCAATGCTTAATCCAGAAAGAGAAAAGTTATCAGGTGCGTTGAAGTTGACGAAACTTTCATTGGTGGTGTTGTGCCGAGGAAAAGCGGGACTGATCAAATTCCACCCGTTTAGGGTAACAAAACCAATAGCTCCTCTCCAATTCAGCGAGTGCTGGATCAGATTAATAAATAGTCAGTTTGGGTTGCCTGTTACCAGGCTAAAATCAGTGGCTGAGCTTACTCGGTGGGAAGCCAAGCAGTGTCAGCCAGTCGGTCACCTTTTCTCCCGTCAGCAATTCGTGGGCTGACCGGCCTTTGTGACGTCCCCAGCGCTTTTCCCGCAGGTTGTACCAGGCGCGGAACAGCTCCAGAAACGCTTGGTTCACACCCTTTCTGGCATACAGATAAGTGCGTAAGGTGGCGTTGAAGCCTTCAATGGCACTGGACGCGCGGTGACGTTTGGTGAGTAACATTTCCACTTCCTGCATCAGCTGCTCACAGCGTGTTTCATCCAACTGTTGGGTCAACAGGCGGTAGCTGCCGAGCATTTCCTGAATAAGCCGCTGTTGCTTGTGCTTCCCGGCTTTTGCTAATTCACGTCGGCACTCAAAGAAGCGGCAGGCCAGCTCAACTGGTTGCTGAGAATAACGTGCAATACAGCCTTGTAACTTATCATGGAGTGCTTGGGTGGCCAGAGTGAGGCCATCCAAGCGGTTTACCAGATAAGTCGCCGCCTTGTTACATTCCTTATGTGCCGCCCTGCGCAGCAATAGCGTGGCATGGGCCAGCCTGGTCTGCGCCATTTCGGTGGTCATTAGCTTGCCGGTCTTTCGGCAAACGCAGCTGAAGGTGGCGTGAAGAAGGTGCAAAGCCCGTTCAGCATGCTCATAGCGCTCGATAGCCTTATCGCATTGGTTATCTGCACGCAGCCATTGACCGAACGTATCATCCGGGTCTTCTGTTATGGTGGGGCTGATGGCCTGGTACGCCTTTTCTTCCTGGGCAATGTAATAGTAAGCACGTTGCTCAACCCTGCGCACCGCCTTGGCAGCGATATACAGGGCATGAAAAATATCATCACGTTGCTGCGCCTGTTCGAAAACCGTGGTGACACCGGCGGCTATCCCCTTGGCACCGTCTTTGACGATGTGTTTTGGCATCATCCCCTGAGCAGCAGCCTGCTGGAGTACTTTGGCCCAGGTTTTACCATCTCGCTGTTGCTCGTGAGACAGGCAGAACAGGTAGCCGGGATCCAGGTCAACGCCCGCCAGCACAGGGTCGCCCTGGCTGAACATTTCATCCACCGCACCGCTCTGGATGGCTGATAATGGCACCGTTCGGTTGAAGTCAGCGGCATTTTTTTGCGCCTCGGCAATAACCCCTTGTATATAGCCATAGCTGACTTTACAGCCGGGATACAGCAGAGGTATAAGCGCTTCAATACTGCGAATGGAATTGGGGGCAGTGATGGTTAACGCGACAATACTGCGGCGCAGGTGTGGCACATCCACATCAAGCGTCGCGATACAATCCGGCTCACTTTGCGTTTTGACGAGGGCGTCGAAGGCAGCCCGGGCAGCCCCGCGGGCGGTGTAGACAGCCTTGCGGGATATACCGAATTCATCGGATAAGGCGGTGATATCACCATGGGCTTGTAAAATGGCGCTCTTTGCGAGAAGATCGAGTTTATCTGAGGAGCTAAGTGGTGTTCGGTTTAGTATCGGCATTCTGTCTTTTTTGGTTGTTGTTTTTGGCGAAGTGATTATCTCAAATAGCAGACCTTATCTCCTCAGATTTCTCCCTCCAATTTGTTACCCAGGTTTGATGGGTTCCACATGCATCAATTTTCAACATCATGCGTACCAATCCGTGAAAGTAGTATGGCGCCTTACTGAGGCCGAACAAATTACCCTTAGAGAGTCTGTGGCTAATCACCCCAAACATCGTTGTAGAATCCGGGCTCATGTCATCCTACTCAGCCATAAGAGATACGATATTAAGCAGCTAGCGGATATCTTCGATACCAGCTTGGAGACGCTTTCTAAATGGATCGATTGCTGGGAAGAGTTTGGGATCTCAAGCCTTTATGACGCAAAGCGAACGGGGCGGCCCACTATTTATACGGATGAGGAGAAACAGCGCCTGAAAGAGCTTGTGGATGAGGAGCCTCATCAACTCAAGCGAGCCCAGTCCCTGATGGAGAAAGAAAGCGGCAAAAAAGCCAGCGTTTCAACGATTAAGCGAACGTTGAAAAAAAATTTAACTACAGCCATAAAAGAGCCAGACATTCACTCAAACTAAAGCGTGATGAAGAGGCGTTCCGAAAGTGTTACAACACCCTGAATAAATTTATAAAGCTTGAACAAGAGGGCGAGTTGGACCTCTATTATTTCAATGAATCAGGTTTCAGCCAAAAATCGAACTTACCTTACGCATGGAGCCCAGTCGGTGAGCCGTTTGCATTTCCTGCCTATTCGCATAGTAAGCGATTGAACGTACTTGGCTTTTTAAGCCGCCAAGGAAAGCTGGTTTACCACAGCACCGAAGGTCACGTTACTACTGACACAGTCATCGAGGCGTTTGAAAAGCTGATAGAAAATAAGCCACACACCGCAAAGAAAAAACTGACAGTCGTTTTTCTGGACAACGCATCTTTTCACCGCTCTGCGAAATTTAAAGAGAAATGCAGTGACTGGATAACAGAGGGTGTTTTGGTGCTGTATCTGCCAGCTTATTCGCCAGAGCTGAATATCATAGAAATGCTATGGCGGAAAATTAAGTATGAATGGCTTCCCACCTGCGCTTTTGAAACATTTGAAAATCTGACCAAGTGTGTAAAAAACATCCTGTCTAATTATCCATCTAAATTCAGAATAACTTTTACCTAGGTGCTTATCAGCAATGGTTGGGTGGGTAAATATTCGCCGGGAAAGAAATGGTGCACCTATCATCAGCGTGGACGGAAAGGTGATAAAAGGTGCTAAATCCAGCCGCCATGATGATCCCTTGTTCCTCGTTTCGGCCTTTGAGGTTGAGCAGGGGCTAGTGTTAACTCACCGACCTTGTAAAGGAAAAGGCACGGAAATACAAGCGGTAAGAGAGATGATAGACACACTGGATATCACTGGTTGCTTGCTGACAGCCGGTGCTTTGCATTGCCATGAAGATGTCATTCTCAAAGAGGTTGCGTATTCTCATGAAGATGATCACTCATTCTCACCGAAGCTGATCGCTTGTTCTCATGAAGATGATCACTCATTCTCACCGAAGCTGATCGCTTGTTCTCATCACTCATTCTCACCGAAGCTGATCGCTTGTTCTCATGAAGATGATCACTCATTCTCACCGAAGCTGATCGCTTGTTCTCATCGATGCTGATCACGCTTCGGTGCCATTTTGCGGCTCGGCAACAGTTTTAATTGATCACTGTGGATCCGTCAAGTTAATTGCTACTTTGCGCATTGATTCTCCCTGCAATTCAATTCGCTGTGCACGGTGGATCAATCTGTCCATTATCGCATCTGCATACGTCGCTTCCCCAATCAATTCATGCCACTTGGCTACTGGTAATTGGCTCATTATGATCATCGACCCTTGATCGTGTCTTGCATCGATTATGTCCAGCAGATCACTGCGGTGCTGGGGCGTTAATGTTTCCATTCCCCAATCATCCAAAATCAGGATCGGCGTTTTATTTAACTGATTGAGAAAGCGCGGGTAACTGCCTTCACCGTGCACCTGGCGTAACTGCTCTTGTAACCCTTTCATCCTGAAGTAGCGTACTGCCACACCTTGTTGGCAGAAGTAATGACCAATCGCGCAGCCCAGATACGTTTTGCCACTCCCTGTCGCACCAGTAAAAATAAGGCTCTGGTGATGTTTAAGCCAGTGCCCTTCAAGTAAGCTGCGGATCTTGGATTTTTCAATGCCACGGCTCGTGCGGTAATCGATATGGCTCGGATGGGCTGCCAGCCTGAATTTAGCTTGCTTGACTAAACGTTCGATCTTTCGTTGTTCCCGTGTGGTTATTTCTTCCCCCAACAAGAGTGATAACCGATCATGGAAACTTAAATCAGTATATAAATGAGGTTGTTCTTCCTGACGTGCCAAACTGTCCATCAGGGTACTTAAACGTAAGTCAGTAAGTTGCTGTGTTAATTGTGAATTCATCTTTATTTTCCTTAGTGAAAGTAATCCTGACCACGTAGATTGTCATGCTTAACTCCCGCAAGCAGATCGGCCTGCTCAGGTTCGCGTACTTCTTTATCTAAACCCTTTTTCAGAATTATTTTTATGTTTTCCAGTCGATACCCCCCGGTATCCAATGCGCGCTGGCAAGCATCATTAAGGCGTTTTTTCGGGTAGGTTTTACTCAGGCTTAGCAAGCCAAAGCAGACTTTATAACTTTGTTGCGGGTGCGCTTTACTCGCTAACTTGTATTCAACCCATTGCAAAACATAGTCGCCGAGTTTGCCCGCCCATTGTTTTAATCGCTCTGGGGTCCATTTTGCATAATCCTGATGGGCTTTAGGCATGTGTTCAACCAAGGTGCTGTATCCGCCGACATGATGAGAGCGGGGATGTTGGGCTACACACTGGCTGTGATAGTAGAGCTTTACCGTTTTTTCACTCACATGCGCCTCAATTTGTTTCTTGAGCAATCCATAAGGCACTGAGTAATAGTGCTTGTTCACTTCAATGTGATAATCCACATTGACCTTCACCTTTTTAATAAAAGTATACTGGTAAGCAAGCAGCGGTAGAGGCCTCATAGCCGGGAGCTCGTGGGCATAAAATTGACTGGCTCTGTCGCCGGGAAGTTTCTGAAACGCTTTGGTATTTAACCGTACCAACAACTCACTAATGCGCTGATTCAAGTGCGTTAATGTGTAAAATATTTCATGACGCAAGACCGCCATTATCCAGCGTTCAACAATCAGGACACCATTTTCAGCTTTCGCTTTATCCTTGGGTTTCAGCGGTCTGGCCGGGATAATAGCCACATTATAATGGGCAGCCAGCTGCTGATAGGTTGGGTTTAAATCAGGATCATATTTACAGGCTCTGGTGGTGCCGGAGCGTAAATTATCCGGGACGATGATTTCAGGTACTGCCCCCAGAAATTGAAATGCCCGGGCATGGCTCATCACCCAGTCTTCGAGTTGCTGCGATAATGTCGCCTCAGCGTAGGTATAACTTGAGCCCCCCATCACAGCCACAAAGACTTGCGCCCCTCGATATTCGCCCGTATCCGGGTTAACAATGGGGATTGTCGGTCCGCAGTAATCGACAAATAACTTCTCGCCATACTGATGGGTTTGTCGCATTGAGGGTTGTTGACGTGAGCGCCACTCTTTGTAAATACGGCACAGCTGCGGATAACTGTAATTGTTGTCGGCGTTTCGCTCTACGTACTCTTGCCATAGCAACTGTTTAGTCACGCCTTTTTTCTTTAATTGCTGATGAAATTCAGACCAATTTGGCAAAGGAATAGCTGTTCTGGGGGTGATCTTTGTTTGTAAAAAGTGCTTGTTTAACTTGAAGTCATCCCACTGCTCTGGCAATGGCCAGGTTTCGATCCCCATCAACTTTGCACGATTGACATAAGTTGAGACAGTACCAGGTGAGATGGATAAGCTTGTTGCAATTTTACGGTGAGATAACTTACTTTCGTATTTTAATCGAAGTATTTCTTTGAGTTTTCGCATTGAAATGGACTCGGTTGGCATAACGGCTCTTTAATAAGAAATGGAGCAAATATTATGCGGGCATTAACAATGAAAAATGGCAAGATTGAATGAGATCTTTTGAAGTTAAACTAACTAAAATTGGTGATCAGCATCAATAAGAAAGAGTGATCAGCTTCGATGAGAACAGGTGATCAGCATCCATGAGAATATGCAGCATTTATTGCGGGGTTTTTAGCCAGCTGAATAGTTACAAAGTAATCAGCCAAAACTGCTCGCCGAAGTGGATAAGCAGTTTCAAGCATACTGGTCACAGCCAGAAGAGCAACAAGTCTCCTTTGAAACCAAAGATAAAGGCCATGGACGAACAGAAGTTCGTACCGTTTTCTCGCTACCCGCCGCTTTTAGTAAGGAGATAAACACAAAATGGCCGATGATTAAAGGAATAGTAGCAGTAGTCCGAGAGCGCAGTATCAATGGCTCAGATACAGGCAGTTATGAGACATCCTATTATGTTTGTACCGATGAACTACCACTGGAACTTGCAGCCCAAGCCTCAAGGCAGCACTGGCACATAGAAAATCAGCAGCATTGGGCGTTAGATGTCATTTTTAGGGAAGATGCTCAGAAAATGTATGCTGGACACTCGCCATTGAATATGGCGTGTTGTCGCCGTTTAGTGCAGAACCTCTTCAGAAAGTCCCCCGGAAAAGAGTCTGTACCAAGAAAAATGAATAAGGCCGCGTGGGAAGGAGAATATAGGTCAGCGTTGCTTTTTACATGATGTTAACAAAGCTCGATCGCGCCCTTCCCTTGCCATTACTGGCAAGGGGGAAAGGTACTATTTTGCGATGGCTGCAAGCAAGGTGTCTTTTGCCAGCAACATTGGAGTGGAATGACCTGAGCCGCCTGGCAACTCAATAAAGCTTAGCCTCTGGTAAAACTCTACCGCTGAGCTGTCAGCATCTACGTACAACCCAATACCGCCTACACCAGTTAATGCTCGGGCAGTGACATGAAATGCTGCCTTCATTAACTGCTTACCAATCCCTTGGCCTTGCAAAGACAGGTCAACAGCGAGCATTTTTAATCGGATTGCCGATACCATCTGTGGCATTCCGGTTAAGCCAGTTTGCTGTAACGAGGCTTTGCCTATCATAAAAGGGTGAAGGGTTAAAAACCCAACGACCTTTTTTTCATCGTCGACCAGAACAAATGCTTGTTCATAGCCTTTTTCTACGTTCTTTTTAAGTGACGTTTTCAAGAACTTGTTTAAGATCTCATTGCCACAATCGAACTGTTTTACTGCATACTTAGTATTACTGTCCCATTTCTCGATGGACAGATTAGAGTTTTTCGAGCCCTTCAAAGTTGGTATCTCCCTTTATAAGCTCGACTAATTCACGTGATGGTTTGGGTGGTGTTGCTAACGAGTCCATTAAGTAATCCCATTGATTCTCTGTTAGCTGCAATATCTGGTTTCTAGCCACAATTTCCTGGGCTTTTTCCAATGCACATTGAATAACAAAGTTGCTTGTTCCCAAATTTTCCAGCGCTGCTGCTTTGTCGAGTAGGTCTCTAATATCTGGCGGAACCTTACATTCCAGCCTTCTTACAGTGGTTGAATTCATATTTGCTATCCCCTTAGTTTCTTTTGCGCTGCCCCCTTAGCAGACTTTTCAGCCCGTTAAAACTGCCCTGCATAAGCGAGTTCTATTATTTGATTTCATTGTGATTCCCTTGGTACGTTGATAATAATTAATAAGTGCACTACATACGGACTATATCCGTATTAGGAATATAGCACCTGCTTACTCTGCATGCAACTAGGTACGTATAACATCCGTATCTATAAAGTTATAGTGTTCAACGAGTCCTGATAAACAACAGTTTTTAACCCTACCTCTGTCCTAACAAACCTGTAAACCTAACCCTGCTAATAAGGTTTTCGAAGCCAGCATATGTGGAGACATATGCTGGTTTTTTTGCGTTTTAAGGACAGAAAATGAACCCCAAGCAGATCCTCCAGCTCGAAGCAGCAGCAAGCACTGGCGTTATTCACTTTCTTTCCGACCTGGTTAAGGTGGAATCCGGCCAGCAGCGCACCACCGTCACAGTTACCCGAACCGGCAAATTTTTTGACCCCAGATACGGTGAGTTCGAACTTACCGAGGCCATGTTCCAGTCCATTATCAAAAACTTCAATGAAGGCACCTTTGGTCAGGACATCAATATCGACATAGCCCACAAACCGGAAAATGGCGCAGGTGCGGTGGTTAAGCGCCTCTTTACCGACCGGGGCCGATTACGTGCAGAGGTGGAGTGGTACGAACTGGGCGTGAGTGCCGTACAAAAGCAGGGCTTTAAATACCTCTCTGCAGAAATACACCCCAACTTCAAAAGCAACGAGGCGGATGATGGCGGCAGTTTTCAAGAGTTCGGCCCAACCTTGCTGGGCGCAGGCCTGGTTACCGTCCTTGCATTAAGAATCTGGACAAGATTGAACTGTCCGAAGCCAGTCTGCACGACGGCCCAACCCTGTTATCCAGCCAGCTATCCAACAAATTATCAGAGGAACGATCCGCTATGTGGAAAGAGATCATTGCCAAATTTAAAAGCCAGCTAACTGGTCTAAAACTGAGTACTGAACAGCATGACGCTATGGTTAAGTTGCTTACCGGCTCCCTAAACGGTGTCAGCGAAGAGCCCGAAGCGCAAAAGCTCAGTGACCAGATTGAGGTTGTCGCCAAGCAACTGGCCGAGCTACCCACTGAAACCCCTGTTAATATCAGCCTGAGTCAAAGTGGGCTGGATAAAGACGCGGTTATCAAACTACTTGCTGACTTCCAAGCGGATCAGGCAAAAGCCGTCACTGACGCTCAGGCTAAACTGGACAGCAAAGTTAAGCTGTTTACCGAGGCTATCGACAAGGCAGAAGGCCTGACCGATGAGGTGAAGAAAGAGCTTAAGGAAGCGTCCGACCTTATCTCTGGCGGAATGTCAGACGAGCAGGTCACCAAGTTGGCCGAGCACCAGATCAACCAGGGTAATCGAATCATTGCCTCTTCCCAGCTCCAGGGCCTGGGTTTTGGTATGCCATCCGGCACAGTGCATATTAGCCAGGACCAGCAACGTGAAACCTTGGCGCTGCAGGAAACCATACATGGTCACTTGAAAAACACCTCGTCGGCTATGAATGGTGGCCTGCGCTTAACCGAAGAAAAGAACCTGGTGCCTTTTGTTCAATTGGTACTGGGTGAATTTGACCGTATCAATGGCCACCGCCTGCACCAGGAGAAACTGGTGCTGAGTGGTACCGGTACGGCTAACGTCATTTCAGACACCCAGCTGCCAGCATCAGTACAGCGTGAAGTGATACGTGAGGCATTAAGTGATTTGCGTATTCTGGAGCTGGTGCAAACTCTGACCGATTTCAGCGCCCAGGCGACCACCCAAATTCCTTACGAGCAGCGCGATGTCTCCGCCGTCGTCGGCGATGGTATCGTACCAGAATACGGTACCATCCCTAAGGTGAAGAACAGCCAGCGTATGGACCTAATCTATGTGTTAGCCATGAAGGTGGCATTTGAAGTATCCAACGAATTGATGCACTTTTCCCGCTCATCCCAAATCAATTGGGATGCCTGGGGCCGCAACGTAGCGACGGCCAGCCGCATTATGCGTGAGCTGATAGCACGTCGCCTGGCTAACACCATGCAGCGCGTCTCGGACTCCTATTTGGCCGCGAATGTGGCGGACGAAAATATCAAGACCCAGCTGCAGGGCAGTTATGAGTTTAAGACTGACAACTTCCCCATCGTGACGCCACACCAGCAGTTTGACCTGCAGGGCAACACCGTGGGTAACCCGGAAAACCCTATCGCCTTAACCATCGATGGCAGTGTAATTGCGGCCTGGGATGGCTCCGGCCGTCAGGCGCCCGGGCTTTATCACGTGATCACCAGCCATAACCTGAGTAAGCATGCTGTGGTCAATGAGGCGGGTGAGCCCAACCCTGAATGATGAATGCTCCAATGCCGAACAGTTCGTGGCATCGATGCGCCGCCAGGGAATGGAAACCACCGTCACAGGTGATTTGCAAAGCGTCAAAGGTTTGCCTGCTTGGGGGACCAATGCGCCGGCTATCCTCCTGGGCGATGAACGGATCCTGATGGGCCAGCGCGGCAGCTTAACTTATACAGTGGTGAAGCCGTTCTCTTTGTCGGAAATGTTGGAAGCCCGTGATGAAAACGGCCAATTGAAGGGCGGTAAGGAAGCCTATGGGGAGGAGTACAACGCCATTTCTTGCCCTAAGTCGATCCGCAACCGCTTTACGTCGATGATTTTCTATTCCAAGTCCAACCGCTAGTAGGCCAGCAAGTTTGCCCCTCACCCTAACGAGGGGCCTTTTTTTAAGCACTTAATTTCGAATATTGGAGACGAATATGAAATTGGTAGCCTTTACCAACACTGGCAATGAAACCAAACACATCGGCGGCAAGGCGGTTAAATCCGGGGAAACCCGTGAATTGGTATTGCTGTATATCAACTTTAACGATGCTGACCGTTTCTTTGGCGAGATCAACGTTAAGCCAGGTGAAGCGGCGCGAGTGCCACTCATCCATTTTGAAAACCCAAATGCCGATGCAGATAAAGCCCAGGAGCAAATCTTTGTCTCGCTGTTGGATGAAAGTGTCGAGTTTATCCAGGGCATCTTCCCAGATATGTCCGACGAAGAGCTGGCCCATATCCGTGATATGGAAACCAAGGAGCAGAAGTCCCGTAAAACTTTGTTGTCGGCCATTGATGACGAATTAGCGGTACGTGAGGCTGAAGCCAGTTTTGACGGCAAGGCCTATCAGCAGGCATTGCTGAAAATGAGTGAAGAGGATCTGCAGCTGGAGTTGTTGTCCGCCGGTGATAACCCGGAAAAACTGCAATTTGTCCAGGTTCGCCTTTCCGAGCTGAAAGGGGCTTAACATGTTAGATACCATCCTATCTGTGCTGGGTGTCGCCGGTAGTGGCGGCATTCTCGGAATTGGCGGCGCCGTGCTCCAGCAGGGCATTGGCTGGTTCAAACGCAAGGCGGAAATCTCCCAGGAAAAAGACGTCATCGTCTTAAACCATCAAAACGGCCTCGAGCTAAGAGCCCTGGATAAAGAAATCGAACTGGCTAAATACCAGAATGGCCTGGCGCAAACACAAGCCAGCCACGAACTGGAAGTGCAGGCCCTAAAGGTTTACGGCGAGTCCCTTAAACACGATATGGCCCAGCTGGACACCCAGGGTAACTGGTTGTTAATCGTTGCGGAGTTTATTCGCAAGCTATTCAGGCCTGCGTTGACCACGTTTTTAATGGTGCTGGTCTGGTTGTTCTATCAGGACGCGCCAGAGCTAATGCGAAAAGAAATCATCAAGTCAGTGCTTTTCTTAGCTTCCATGGCCGTTACCTGGTGGTTTGCAGACCGTTCACTAAAACACAGTTCGGGGGGCCGATGAGCCTGGAAAAGGAATTGACTGGATTAAAGCAGGAACTAGCCGAACACAGGCAAGAGATGCGTGGCTTTATGAAAGATCAAACTGAGATTATGAAGAAGTCGGTGGAGCTAGCGACGGCTCAGGCCCACCAGGGAAGCCTGGTCAGCAAGTTGTTTAACATGCAGGAAACGCTTTCGGAGCGGGTGCGTGAACTTGAAATGCAATCCGGTACCCACTCAACCAAGACGCAGTATAACCGCGACCTGATCCGGATCATCCTCACCACATTGGTAGGGATAGGCGTCTACTTTATCAGGATAAGCTGAGTTTCCCGTATTGAATATCGTATACCCCAACCGATAGAAGGGCGTAATGGATGTATCTGGCATAAAGAGCCGGTAAAAGTAAATGGGGGAACCGTCTATGGCAACCTTTATATTCACCGTAAAAAGGTAGAAGACAAAGAAGCCAGCCATGTGGTTATTCCAATCGGGGACGAATTAAAACGAATTATCGACACTAGCAGGGATAATGTTGCCAGCCCCTATGTGGTAAGTGCATAAGCAAAAGTTCACCAAGGCTTAAATTAACCTACCAATCTAGGCAGGCCATGCAGTTCTAGGCGAATTGGTACATTTACAATGGTTAAAATACATACATAACCTCGGAAAACTTATACTAACCCACTTACATCGATTGCCTATAAAACGATGCAACCCAGTTAGCCAGGAATGTAATCACCCCACACAACTGGCGCCGGACTATTTAAGCCGTGCTTTTTCCAAAGCTAGGGATGGCCTCCACTTGTACGATCACATCAAGGATAAGCGCCAACGGCCATCCTTTCATGAAATTAGAGCTCTATCTATCCACCTTTTCGACAAAGCAGGCTATGACCCCCAAGCGAGGGCTGCCCACACAGATGCCAAGAGCACCAAGATCTATATGGAAAACCACATCCAATGGGTAGAAGTGCCACACGCTGAATTACACGTCCATTAGACTCACTGCGCTCTGACGTTTAAAACTTGTTCCAAACTATCTAAGGGCCTGTTTCTGTTTATAAACGGGCTGCGCAATACATGGCGGGGTTTTGAAATAGTTTTGAAATCGGACTTTTTCGCAGGCATTAAAAAACCCGCTAACTCATTGAGCTAGCGGGTTATATTTGGTCGGTACGAGAGGATTTGAACCTCCGACCCCTGACACCCCATGACAGTGCGCTACCAAGCTGCGCTACGTACCGAATATCTGTAAGGCTCTCGCCTTAAGTGCTGCTTATATTAATCATTTCCCGAGTATATGCAAGCCTCATCTGGCGTAGTAAAGTTCGTTTGCTTAGTTCTTCGCCAAACTTAGTTCTCAGTCTTGTAAAAACGCTCAATATCGTTCCAGACCTGCAATAATACCTGCATATCTGTTTTAGTATTTTGCAATGGCTGGTATTGCCGGTTAAGTACCTGGCGTCCTCCGGCTTTAGGAAACTCGGTGATTTTGTCCTTCTGGTAGATGACATAATCGCCGGAATTCCCCATAAGTATGTAGTCACGCTCTAAAGATCCGAATAAGTTTAACCCACTAGAAAAGCTATTGGTCGAGGTTTTACTCTGCAACAGCTCCTTCATTAAGGTGGGAGCCAGGTCAAGGTGGCTGGTATCTTTGTTGATGGCGCCCGGCTCTTTACCAGGCCAATAAATCACCATGGGAACCTGAGTTTGCGACCATGAGTAGTTGCTGTTATGGCCCCAGTTATTATGACCCGTATCATTGAATTCCAGCCCATGGGCGGCTGTGACTACCACGACGGTGTTTTCCAGTTGCTTGTGTTCCACCAACGTATCGAAGACTTGCTTTAGTAACTCGTCGGTGTGGTACACGGCGTTTTTATAGTTATTAAACATCGCCTGACGTTTGGATGTCTTCCCTTGATTACCGGATTGGGCAACCAGCTCCTCCATAGTAGGACGGAACTTTTCACTTGCTCCTGGCGCTATGTCCATATTGGACGGGCCGGTGTAATAAAGAAAACTAAACTTTGGTGAGTCCCCTTGAGATGTTATCCACTTTTGCCAGTTGTTTGTGGCGATGATATCGCCTTGCGCAGCGTTCTTTGATTTCCCAACGGTTAAATCCAGCTCATCTACATTAGTAAAGGCCGTTTGCATAAACTCAGGTTGAACGAATCCGACACTGGAAAACAATCCCAGTTGGTACTGTTTTTGCTGCAGGGTGTCCATTAGTACTGGGGAGATGTAGTTCATGCTAATGGTGTCCCAGTAATTGCTGGGCAACCCGTAAAACAGGCTATATATGCCTAGTTTGGTGTTATTACTACCACTAAAGTGTTGCTGAAAGACACTGGAATGCTGGCTGAATTGGTATAGAGCCGGCATAACGTCTGGATTCAGCATATCTGCACGTAATGCATCAACCACGATCAGCATTAGGTTTAGCGGTTTTTCCGTATCCGAAAACTCCAGTGGACGTAATGGGTATTTAAGCCCGGACTGATGAGAGGGTTGTTTTATTGCGCGCCCTTTCATGTCGTCTTGAGCCACCCAACCATGCTTTAACAGGAAGCTTTTAGCTGTCATTGGGTAGGAGAGTGGAAAGTTCGCCTTTTGCTGGGTAATGGGGTGATAGCGTACGGCATCGGCCCAAATATTGATGGTGTGGGTGAAGAAAAAGGCGACGAAAAAGACCAGGCCTATGGTCATACCTATGTGTTTCTGGCTCAGGTTTCTGAGCTTTTTCCACACCAGGCCAGAAATAACCAGCTCCAACAGGAACAGGGCAGGGACCACGACAAATAAAAATTGGGTATCCCCACTGGACAGGTATTCCCATACCAGCTGATTGCGACCTAGGTGTTGTCTGAGTTGTTCGAATACCTGGGTATCCAGCAATAACAGGGTCAATCCAGTTGTTGCTACTATAACACCGATAAAGCGCATTGAACGCTGAAATGGGACCAGGAAGGTCAGCGGAAACAGGATCAGCAGGTAAAAGGCAAATACCAGAAAACCAAAATGGCCGAGCCAGCTTACTAGCAGATAACCTTTACCCAGTAAGCTATCCGGCCATTCCACGATAGCCAGGTACCGGGTTGCGATAGCCAGGGCAAGCATAATATTAAAGAAGCTGAACCAATGCCCCCAGCTAATTAGCTTGGAAACATTGTCTTTGTATCTGTGACCGGTTTCGACCATAACATCCGATTTCGTTTAACGCTTGTTAGCGCGTATTCAGTAGTTCATCTTCCGATAACCGATGCGTAGCATCTTAACGGGTTCAGGAAAATTTAAGAGAAGATCTAGTCCGTTTCAACAGAAGACATCAGGGCTTGAGAAAATTTCTCGGCAATGGCCTTTCGTTGTACGGGCTGCAGCTGGTTAATGACATCAGTAGCGGCATTACCTAATACCATAAGTGCTAAATCCACAGGGGCATCATGACGTTGCAGAACACCTACAACCTCATTAATTATTTCGTCCACCTGTTTGTTTGTATATTTTGAAACGACTGGCATAGTAAACTTTCACTGCTTATATCTTTAAAGCCGCATATAATACCCTACAGGTTTATCTAACACTATTTTTTTCATTATGAGTCTTGAACTAAGCAATATCATTTTACATTCCCTGGTGCTTAACGGTGAGGGGCAACTAAGTTGCCATACCCGAGATCAGGAGCTGGCGTTGTCCCCCGCCGTAGAAGAATTGGTGTCCGAACTGCATGCCAGTTACCAGAGTAAAGCTGGCAAAGGATATGGCTATTTTTCTAATGAGGAGGAAAGAAGTACCGAATTTCAGGATGCGTTAAAAAGCGTGTTGGCGCAGGAGCAAGACTTCGTGGCCTTTTCCAAAACCGCCTCAAATTTGTTAGCCGACGAAGTGTCTAAGTACGACTTTGCCGAAGAAGGTGTTTTGCTGCTGGTAAAATATAACTGGGTTGCCAGTGATTACCTGTTGGTGGTGCTGTTATCTAACAGGGACACAGTGTCCGTGAACGAGAATTTGGAGATTAACGCCAGTCGGCACCTTGATTTGGGTAAAGTCCAATTGGCCGCATCCATCGACTTGACCAAATGGGAGAGGGAGCCGGATAACAACCGATATATCTCCTTCGTTAAAGGCAGAGCCGGTCGTAAAGTTGCAGATTTTTTCCTGGATTTTCTTGGTTGTGCTCAAGGGCTGGATGCCAAAGTGCAAAACCAGGGGCTGATGCAAGCGGTGGACGAGTATTGTACCAAGACGCAAATGGAGCCTGTAGAAAAGCAGGAATACCGAGAGTCAGTATATAACTATTGCTCAGATCAAATCGAGCAAGGTGAAGACATTGACGTCAAGGAGTTGTCCGGGCAGGTACCGCAACTGGATGAAGGCAGCTTTTACGATTTCGTCGCGCAAGACTTTGAGTTGGAAGAAGCGTTTCCCGGGGATAAATCTGCGATCCGTAAACTCACTAAATATGTGGGTTCGGGTGGTGGTTTGAGCATTAGCTTTGACCAAAAACACCTGGGTGAACGGGTGATGTATGATCCCGATACCGACACCCTGACCATTAAAGGTATACCTCCCAACCTAAGGGATCAGCTTAAACGTTCTTCCTGATCCGCTTTTCTCATTAGATTTAATAGAATAAAGGGGATTTTCCCTTTATTCTTGTCGTTTCCTCTACTTAAGGGACGCGAGGGATTTGTGGTATTTGCGGGTTAAACAGTTAACGCTGGTTTTTTTTGTCTTATTTAGTCTGTCGGCCTCAGCCGCTGATAAGTTCGTCATCTGGATTGGTAGTGACAAGGCGGTCGATGGTCTGCGAAGCGTGGCAGAACAATTTTCCAGGGATTCAGGCCTGGATGTCGAAGTAAGTTCGCCAGTACTCGCCGACGTAAAATACCCGTTATTTGCGGTTAACGGTAACGGTCCAGACGTATTTATTTGGCCTCACGATAAGATTGGACTTTGGGCCAGGCAAGATACCCTGGCAAAACTCAACTTTTCTCCAGAGTTTAAGCATAAATTACATCCCTTGGCATTGCGTGCGGTATTGCTCGACGGTGGGTATTACGGTTACCCCCTAGCCATAGAAGTGCTGACTCTTGCCTATAATAAAACCCTGCTAGCCGCTCCTTTGACGAGCTTTGAACAGATCCTTGCCGTTACCAATCAGTCTCAAAAACCGGGTGCGCGGATGATCAGTTGGGAATATAAAAATCCTTACTATAGTTTTTCTGCGTTAGCGGCCTTTGGTGCGTATGCCTTTAAGCAGTATCCACATTTTTTCGACAGTGGGAATGCAGGCCTTCGGGTCTCGGGAGCTGAACATGGTCTGGACTTACTCAGACAACTTTTACAGACTAACCAGCTTGATCCAGCCTTAGGTTTCGGCGCTGTCCAGTCTGAGTTTTTGCGCGGTGAAGTAGCCATGATGCCAGTGGGACCCTGGAGCTGGAACAGGCTTAAACAGGCCGAGTTTCCTGTGGGCCTGGGCCCTTTACCCAGTTATCGGGGAAAGACATTAAGCCCTTTTGCTGGCGTACTGACGGCCATGGTTAACAGTAAAAGTCATCAGCAAGATATTGCCCGGCTATTTATCGAGCAATATCTGCTGACAGAAGCAGGACTAAGCCAATTAAACCAGGATATTCCCATAGGTATCCCGGCGTTCTTACCCTATCTATCCAAGATAGAAGGCCGACCGGAGATCCAGGCAAGCCTATTGATGCTCGATAACGCTCAGTTGTTGCCCAATATTAATCAGATGACTCAGTTTTGGCCGGCGGTAAGTGAGATGTTAACTCAGCTGATGTTAGGGGCCGACACTGAAGTTATATTACGTAAAGCGCAAGAGCAGGTACTGGATTAAATATGCAACAGACCCTGGGCATGTGGTTGCAAGCTGTCAAGTCTCACTGGAAGAGCAGTGCTGTTAGCGCATTTATCTTGTTCTTTTTATGCTACTTTACTTACGTAATGCAAAATAGCGGGGAAGGGGTATTTGCCCTGGGTTTCTTTGTGGTGGGTGGTTTTGGGTTATGGGTGTACCTGGACCCTAAGCTGAAAGTATACCGCCTGCTTTATCCGGCGTTAGTGAGCATCTTTGTCTTTACCTTGATCCCCCTTATTTTTACCCTGGGAATGAGTTTTACAAATTATGCTGCCAGCAACCAACTTTCGTTAAACAAAGTGCTGCAGTCTCACCTGAAGGTGCAATACCAGGTTGGCTCTGGTTATTCCTATCGTCTGTTTACAGCCGGGGACGGGTATCGACTCGGGTTATCCCGCGGTAATGAAGACTATTTAAGCCAGGTTTTTGGGTTAGAGAGCTCTCAGCCTTTACGCTTTAATAAAGGGGCGCCAGAGCCGTCTTTAGTTATCGCAGATCTAAAAGCACAACTACGTTTCAGGGGATTATATGGAGAGCAAGTACTTACCTTGCCCGGGGGGGGGGAACTCAAACGTTTTAGTCTGAGCAGTTACGGCGAATTTAAATCCAAGTACGTGCACTTGACTGGTGGTGTTGTGCTTAAAGACGGTGCCATGGTTAATGATTCTTACACCCTAAGGGACAAGAAAACCGACCTGCTGCTCAGACCTAATTTCCATAGCGGATTTTATCAAACCATCGATGGGCGAGGGCAATTTATCGGGAATGTGCTGGCGCCAGGTTTCGTGCTGAATAAAGGCACCAGCCATTATGATGATTTGTTCGGTGATGCCAGTATGTTGTGGCCTTTCCTTCAGGTACTTAGCTGGACTTTGGGTTTCGCCGTATTGTCTCTGCTTGGCGCTTTTTTGGTTGGTTCGGTACTGGCCTGTCTGACCAGTTGGCCCGGTTTAACAGGCAGTCATATCTATCGCACTATTTTGTTGCTGCCCTGGGCTATTCCACCCTTTATCACCATATTGGCATTTAAAGCGCTGTTTCATCCCGAACGGGGGGAGATAAACCAGCTATTGCTGATGTTATTTGGTTTATCCCCTGACTGGTTTGGTGATCCGTTGCTGGCCCGTTTGTTATTGCTACTGGTGAGTATTTGGCTGGGTTATCCGGCTATATTATTGTTGTGTTTGGGTGTGATTAAGGATATTCCCAGGCACCTGTATGAAGCGGCGGCGATAGAAGGGCATGGAGTTGTTGGCCGATTTTGGCGCTTAACCCTACCCTTGTTATTTAAACCGCTTAAACCCGTGCTGGTTGCCGTGTTTGCCCTTAACCTCAATAACTTTGTCCTGGTATATCTGCTTACCGGTGGCGAGCCGAGTATCGTCGGCTCGCACCCAGTTGCAGGGCAAACGGACCTTATCCTGAACTATGTGGTTGGTATTGCTTTCGAGGGAGAGCAAAACTACGCCCTGGCAGCCGCGGTGACGAGTGTCGCACTGACTTTTATCGTATTACTGGCCATGTTAGTTTGGTATTTTCTACAACCTGCTCACCGTGGGGAGGTTAAATGTTAACCTGGTCGACAAAGCTGATGGCCCACCTGGTTTTATTGGCGGTGAGTAGCATAGTCCTGATCCCCGTATTATTGGTTGCCTGGGTATCGCTAGGGGCACCAGACTTGAGTGAGCGAGTACTCACCTGGATGCATTGGAAAAATGTGTTGGGTTACCCTGTGCTGGACTCAAATGGAGAGCTAACAGGCTCAGGTTTCCCCGCCTTATTATGGTTATGGAACTCCATCAAAGTCGCGTTTATCTATGCCTGCCTATCGACTTTGTGTGCGAGCGCCGCCGCTTATGGGCTGGTGCGCCGCCCTTTCCCAGGTCAGTCATTGATAAGCAAAAGCCTCCTGGTCATTCAGTTATTCCCCTCTACTCTGGCTATGGTGGCTGTTTATGTATTGTTGCGTAAATTAGGCGGATATTTCCCTAACCTGGGGATAGACAGTCATGGTGGACTTATTCTGGCGTATATGGGCAGCCTGGCTTTTTTTATCTGGATGATCAAAGGCCAGCTGAAAAACTTATCGCCGAGCCTGGAGGAGAGCGCCCGAGTTGAAGGTGCCGGTAACTGGCACTTGTTCCGGTATTTACTGCTTCCCCTGATAGCGCCGGGTTTGTTGGTTGCTTTTCTAATGGCGTTTACCATGGCATACAGTGAAGTGCCCTTGGCGACTATTTTGTTGCAGGACACCAACAGCCTGACGGTGCCGGTGGCCGCCAATTTATATTTGGATCCACAGCAATTCAGGTGGGGAGAATTTGCCGCATTTTCATTACTTTCCGGGCTGCCTGTCTGTGTCTTGTTGTTGCTACTGCAGAACTGGATCGTGAGAAAAAAGAACAAGTTACTTTAGGTGTCTAACCTGGAGAAAAGTCCATAATAAGGTAGGTGTGAATATATGTCCGAGTTACTCTTGTCCGGGATTAGTAAGGGGTTTGGCTCCCACCGTTGTCCGGATACGTTGAAGAACATTAATCTGCATATTAGCAAAGGGGAGTTTGTCGCCGTGGTTGGACCGTCTGGCAGCGGTAAAAGCACTTTACTGCGCTTGATCTCAGGGGTTGAAACGATTTCATCCGGAGAGCTGACCATAGGGAATAAAGTCGTTAACCAGGTGTCTCCGGCTAAACGTAGCCTGGCCATGGTATTTCAGGATTTCGCACTATACCCTCATTTAAATGTCAGGCAAAACCTGGAGTTTGGTTTGCTTGCGCGAAAATTGGCTAAGCAGGAAGTGCAGGATAGGGTGAAATGGATAGCGGCGTTGCTGGACATCAAAAGCTTGTTGAACACGGATCCAGCGAGCCTGTCTAAAGGTGAGCAGCAGAGGGTAGCTATTGCCAGGGCGTTGATCCAAAAAACAGATCTGGTGTTGTTTGATGAACCCTTTTCCAGCTTGGATACAGAAACCCGTACCATGATGCGATTTGAGCTGACGCGCATCCAGCGTCAGCTGGGCACTACTATGGTTTATGTGACCCACGATCAGGAAGACGCCATGATCATGGCGGATAGGGTTGTCGTATTGAGTCCACTGGAAGGTGAGGCGGACACAAATCTTGAGCAGATGGGACCACCTTTAGAGTTGTATCAAAACCCGAGAAACCGGTTTGTCGCAGGGTTTATTGGCGCCCCCAAAATGCGCTTTCTCAGGGGACATTTGCTGGAAAAGGATAATAAAATGAGTCTTATCCAGTTAAAAGATGGTGAACAAATACGGGTCGCCGCCGATACGCGCTATGGTAACCATGGCTCCGAGATAGTGCTTGGTTTACGACCTGAACACCTTGAAGTAGCGGATACAAAGAGCCAGGGGGATATTCTGGCGCAAGTTATTGGAGTGGAGCGGCTTGGCGCCGACACGTTTGTGTATTTGGACAAAAACGGAGAGGAGTTAGTATTTCGGGCACCGCCATTTGTTAAAGTTACTGCGCAGGAAGTGTTCTCTCTAGCGGTAAACCCTGGAAAAACCTACCTATTTAATGAGTTCGGTGTGGCATTTCCTCGCGCTGCCTATCATCCGGCTTAATCATTGGTGGCACGAGCTGTATTGTTTGGCAATCTGATGATGAAGCTAAGCGGAGAGGGGCTAGCTGTATATCCCTAGAATTGTCACAAATAGGTTTTATTGGCTTGGACTGCGGATATAATAGCGAAAAGCGATTTATATACTCAGGCAAGGGCTTGAATGAAATTATTTGTAAAAGGGCTAACTGTTATTGATTCTTCCTACCTGGATCCCGTCCGGGGTATGGTGGGGGAAAGTTATCAGGTTGATGTAGTGCTGGATGGTTATCTGAATGAGCAAAGTATGTTGCTGGATTTTGGGATCGTCAAAAAGCTGATCAAACAGATTATTGATGAGGAAGTCGACCACCGTCTGTTGATCCCAACCCTTGCCCGGGGTTGCCAGGTTAATAATAAGGAAAACAGGGTGGAGGTGGACTTCCCCTTTAAACAGCAAAAGATCTGGTTATCCTGCCCGGAACAGGCTTATACCCTGCTCAAGCTGGAAACCATCAACTTAGCGGGCCTGGAAGCTTACTTGGTGGACGTTATCCAGCAAAAGTTGCCTCAGAATATTTCCGGTCTGCAAGTGACCCTCAGCCATGAACAGATAGAGTCGCCATTTTATCATTACAGTCATGGGCTTAAGAAACACGATGGTAACTGTCAGCGGATCGCCCACGGCCACAGATCTCGCCTTGATATTTATCTTGATGGCGTCTGGCAAGACCAATGGGTGGCACAATGGGCCGAGCGCTGGCGGGATATCTATCTCGCTAGCGAGGAAGATAAGGTTGGCCTTGAGACGCTGGTCCCGCAGTCCGAGTTCCCCCCCGAGGACTATCACGGTTTTTCCTATACGGCGCCACAGGGGCGATTCGATCTGGTGATCCCTAAATCTGTGTGTGAAATTTTACCCTGTGACACTACGGTTGAATCTATCTCTCAGTTTATTTGTCAACATATAAAAAACAGGCATGCCAGCCAGAAAGTCACTATCTATGCATTTGAAGGTATAGGCAAGGGGGCTATCAGTGAAGCGTAATTGGTTCGCCTTACTAGGTTTGTGCACAGCTTTTCACACATTAGCTGACCCGGCTCTTAGCGGTGAGTTTGTCCAGGGTGGCTTGATCACAGGCCAGGCAGAGCCTGGCTCTAAAGTATGGTTGGATGACAAAGAACTCAGATTGTCACCGTCCGGTGCCTTTGTTTTTGGATTTGGTCGTGACGCCGGTCAAGCGTACCGGCTGTCTTACCAAACCAAAAATGGGGTGGAAACCAGCAGGCAATTGACGGTAAAACCTCGTCAGTACCGGATCCAAAAAGTAGAAGGCATTAAAAAGTCCATTATGCAACCAAAGACAGAGGACATAAAACACATCCACTCTGATCTTAAGGCGACCCGGAAAGCCCGCAAGGTGGACAGTGACTTATCCGCCTTTAAGATGGACTTTATCTGGCCTGCCAAAGGCCGCATTTCCGGGGTTTATGGCAGCCAGCGGTTTTACAACGGTAAACCTGGCCGACCCCATTACGGGCTGGATATCGCGGCGCCTGTTGGTGCCACTGTTATAGCGCCGGCCAGCGGCACAGTGCTGTTAACTAAGCGGATGTTCTATTCCGGAAATACCATATTGCTGGACCATGGTTACGGTATTTCTTCGTCCTTTTTACATTTAAGTAAGATCTCTGTTTCCCAAGGGCAGAAGATCCACCAGGGGGATAAAATCGGTGAGATAGGGGCGACGGGAAGAGTAACCGGCTCACACCTGGATTGGCGATTAAACTGGTTTAATACCCGGTTAGACCCTCAGCTGCTGCTCAAAGGAAAGCCGGAGTAAGTTCCGGCCTTTTTTAAAGGGTAAACCTGTGGACCAATTCGGTCTGATTTTCCGCTAAGTCTTCGAGCTTATGGGCCGTGTTCGCCACCTGCTCAATGCCCTGATGGTTGATATCGGATTAAGGTTATCGGCAATTTCTGCGCTGTTGGCGTTTGAGCTTTGCGAGATGCTGGCTGCCATTTGCGTGGATACTTCCGACATCACATTAACCGCACGTTTTGCACTGGCTTGCAGGCTTTCAATCATGGACTGGATTTCAGAGGCCGAACGGGTGGTTTTTTGCGCCAGCCTCATTTTTAGTTTGCTTAATGATAAGGCTAAAAAACAAGTCAAAAAAGTCACTCTCTTGTCATTCTTCCTCGATTGATAATTATTTGAAGGATCGCCTTATGCCTCAGGGCGTGAAGCTACCAGAATTCACCTCGGTCATTGTTATTAAATGGGTTACTCACCTCTGATACTGAAGGAATGATCTCTAAATCCCCAATTAACGACGACGTAGTGCCAATGTGGGAGTTTGTTGAAAAAGCGCAGACAGTCCGGTCAAAAAGCAAGGCTAGCAAGCACAGGCATCAAGCTATACGAAAAACTCATACTTTGGGCTTCCGTTTCAGGACTGACACTAACTGAGTTCGTTTCGATAATGGTGACTAACTTGAGGCTTTTGTACAGCGATAAGTCTTGTGCGCTAAAATTCGACTAAAGAATAAACATACGAGTTTCAGGGCGGGCGCTAACTAATGGCAACTTACATTTATTAACAGTATGTTTGCAATTTCTGACAATAAACGCTCAACCTTTCTGATAGTTTACTCCCTGATATCCGAGCATTTCCATAGCGAGGATGTTCCCAATGCTCTGCTTGGTGTACTTGTTGACGTGAAAGCATGACGATACGTAAACATTCAGGCAGGTCATAAGGACGGGATCCGGAGCACTACATTGGAAAAGAGGAGTCAGTAATTCGGCTATCAAGGGCAGGACAAGTAACAACCAGATCTTTAAAGCGGGTGTCTCTTGCCAAGCTAATTCGCAGTATTTATAGCTGTCGCCAGGCCTCGTTAACCATAATCGGAAGCATGATCCTTGGATTTTTGAGGAAAGGTGAGTGTAGGGTGCAGTTAAATGATGGTACTTACGTACTAGGTAACTTTTAACCTTCGCGGGGGCAAAAAAACTAGCAAGGAAACCAGGGATGTTTTGTGTGGGCACATGTCCGTAAATAGGAGTGAAACTCAGTAACTAATCTGTCAGAATGAACGCAGTCACCTTTTGGAGAAGTCAGGATATGACGGAAGAAACAATATTTAGCAAAATTATCAGAAAAGAGTTACCCACTGAATTGTTATATCAGGATGAGATGGTCACCGCATTTCGTGACATAGCTCCTAAGGCGCCTGTCCATATATTGATAGTGCCGAATAAACAGATCCCTACTGCCAATGATATTGAAACGGAAGATGAAGCTTTAATTGGCAGGATGTATACAGTGGCTAAGCAACTTGCAAAAGACCAAGGTATCGCTGAACAAGGATACCGCCTGATCATGAACTGTAATGAACATGGTGGTCAGGAAGTTTATCATATTCATTTGCACTTGCTGGGCGGTAAGGCGTTGGGGCCTATGCTTTCCCATGAATAAGCTGCACTAATTTCGCGTTGCAAATTATAATCAGGCCGAGTGTGGCCTTTTAACTGGTCAATATCTTGTTTAGAAAAATTTTTATCGGGTTCTGCGTAACGCTTTTGTCTGCCTGTGCTGGCATAGGTTTAAAAGACTTGTTTGTCACTTATAGCCAACAAATGCAGCCAGTGCGCCAGCTTATTAGCGCCGGCGATTACCTTGATGCGGCATCCGGCATCGAGCCGGGTGAGCAAGGTGGGCATAATTATGCTTTGCTGCAACTGGAGCGGGGGCGTAGCTATTTTTTAGCCGGCGACTGGGAAAAAAGTAAGCAGGCGTTCGATGAAGCGGACAAATATCTGCAGTGGCTTGATAAAAAGGCTGAATATCGATTGAGTTCGGGCCTTAACCAGGCGGGAGCCGTGGTAACCAATGATAACCTGATTGCCTATTCAGTTCCTTCATATGAGCGCACTATGCTGCATCACTATCAGGCGTTGAACTATCTCGCCTTAAACCAGGGCGATGGGGCTCTGGTGGAAGTGAGGCGGGCGAACCAGGTTCAGGAGAGGGCGTTAAAAGAGCAATCCGGTGAGCTCAGGGCTGCTCGTAAAGAAGCCGCAGCCCAAGGTGTGACAGCGGATTCAGCCGCGGTGATCAGTGCTTACCCGTCAATGAACGGCATTGTTGGTAATGTTAAAAATGGTTTTCAAAACGCATACACTTTTTATCTGTCGGGAATGCTTTATGAGGCTGCGGGAGAAGCTAACAGCGCGTATATAGACTACAAACGTGCGGTGGAAATTTTTCCTGAGAACCCTTTCTTGCAAGATGATGTACTGCGATTGGCGAAAAAACTCGGCATGAGCCAGGAGCTGGCCCGTTTCGAAAAGGACTTTGGCAAACAGGCTAAAGCGGAGGTCAGGGAGCAAGGTCAGCTGATTGTTTTGTTTGAGCAAGGATTGGTGCCGGCGAAACAGCAGATCCATTTGCCTTTGCCGATCCGCAGTACGGATGGATATTACGGTATATTTAACGTGGCGTTTCCTGCCTATCCTGACTGGCAGCCAAATAAAACAGTCCTGAGTGTGGCCAATGGCAAAACCAAATCAAAGAGTGCAAAAATAGTAGAAATTGAGTCTCTGGCAGCCAAAGATCTGCAAGAGCAAATACCAACTATGGTGATACGTCAAGGTCTCAGAGTATATGCCAAGGAGCGAATGCGGGAGAAGGCGGCCCGAGAAGGCGGGGACCTGGGCAATATACTCGTTAATATTTACAACACAGTGTCCGAAACTGCGGATACACGTAGCTGGTCCAGTTTACCTATGAATGCCCAAGTCCTGCGTTTGCCACTTAAGGTTGGACAGAACAAGATAAACTTGAATCTGGGTTCGAATGGCAAGGCGCTGGAAATCGACGGCCGCGCAGGGAAAATGGAACTTTTGCTGGTAACCGGAATCTCAGGAAAATTGGCGACACATCACTTTAAATTGTAGGGGGGCGGTTTGTTAAGCTTGCCTTCTTGGTTATTATACAGCCACGGGTTGCTGGCACTGGATTTAAAAATTTAGGGAGTTTTTATGATAAAACTATTTACTGTATTGGTTATGATCCTCGGGCTGGCCGCCTGCGCGAAAAATACCACGGGTATTGGTATCGAGCACTATGAAACTGGGCAGGGAGTGCAAAGCCAACTAAAGCTAGATAACAGTAAACTGGCGGGCAGACTGGTCTTGTCAGAAATAAAGACCCGTAGTGTAAATGGCCTGATCCAGGCCCAGGCAAGCTTAAAGAGCACCTATAGCCAGGATCAAACACTACAATACAAATTTTATTGGTACGATAAAGATGGCTTTGAAGTTGAAAGGGATAAATCTCCCTGGCGTTCATTAAAGTTACACGGCTCTCAGCAGGTGAGTTTGCAGGGGGGCGCACCGAATAGTGAAGCCACCGGCTTTAAAGTTTATGTAAGAGAAGTATTCAAATAGAAGGCGATGGAAATAATGAAAAAAACAGTACTTGCAATAACGTTAGGTTTAGCGGCGCTCACCATGGCTGGCTGCTCTAACCAAGTGAGTTACGGCGACGCCACAGAAGTTGAAACGACAGATATTAGTTTTGGTGCAACAGATCTGCAAAAAGTCGCCGAGGAAATGACCGAAGATATGCTGACGTTTCCGCCGGTTGTGGCGCTAACTGCAAACCAAAGGCCCATCGTTTTTGTTGAGCGGATTAAGAATAAAACCAGTGAGCATATAGATACAGAGTCTATTTCAGATTCAATTTCCACTAAACTGTTGCGCTCTGGTAAATTCCGCTTCGTGGATATGGGACGGGTCGAAGCGGTTCGTCAACAGCTGGAATTTCAGAATGAGGGCGGCATGGTTGATCCTGCAACCGCAGTGGCCTTCGGTAAGCAAGTCGGAGCGCAATATATGCTTTACGGTAACCTGTCCAGCATAGTAAAAGACAATGGCAAGAAAAAGGATGTCTACTACAAATTTACCATGCGTCTGATGGACTTACAGACAGGTATTCTGGAGTGGGCTGACGAAACAGAAATCCGCAAAATTGAAGAGCGGAATAAGTTAGGTCTCTAACGGGATCTCCGCCTGCTTAGCAGGCGGTTTTTAGGGGGAGTTGTGCACCGCTTCAGACCAATCTTCGTTTTATTGTTTTGTACCCTGTTAACCGGGTGTTCATTCAGGCTCAGTTATAACTGGCTTGATTGGCTTATCTCCTGGCAGGTGAATGACTATGTGAGATTGGACAGGACCCAACAAGCGCAACTAGATAAAGCGATTGAGGGGCTCCACAGCTGGCATCGGAAAACGGAATTACCCCGCTATAGCCAGCATGCCGTTTCGTTACAAGCGCAAATGAACACCCCGCTGACCTCGTCCTTAGCATTGGCGCACCTGGAAACCATCAGTCAATATTGGCAGCGAGTGTACGCCAGAAGTTTGCCACATCTTATCCCACTGCTGATTTCACTGGACGATAAACAAACCAGTGAATTACTGAGTAATCTCACCGAAGAATATCAAGAATCTCTAAATGATTACCGGCAAACTTCGCCTACCGACCGGCAGACGTCCAGCTATAAGAAAAGAGCTAAGCGGTTTAGAAAATGGGTAGGCCAATTGAATGCCGAGCAGGAGCTGTTGTTGCGTCAATGGGGAGAAATAAGCGATAAAGGCTTTGGTCATTTTCTACAGCAGGATAAATACCTGTTGGATGAATTCAACAGGCTGCTAGCGAAAAGAAAACAGCACGACTTTCCACAAAAGTTATCTCACTTGCTGAATACCGAAGTAAAAGGCACAACAAATAACCAGTTTGTGGTTGAATATCGCGCTGCCTACGCGGCTTGGCTTGTGGAGTTCACAAATAGCATGAGTAATTCACAAAAGCAGGCTGTTATTTCCCGCCTACAAAGTTATATTGATGACTTCAATTATTTAGCCGCGCACTAGCTCTAGCATAAGTGTCGACAAATAGGTTTTCGGACTGAAAGTTGGGCAGTGCCAAGAACATAATAATAAGGAGGGCTGAATTTGGGTCCTATCATGCTAAATGTGGAAGGTTTTGAGCTCGATAGTGAAGATAAAGAGATACTGGAGCACCCTCTGGCAGGCGGCCTTATCCTGTTCGGGCGCAATTTTGCTGACTGTGAGCAGCTGGCCGCCCTGGTTAAATCCGCCAGAATCGCAGCTAAACGGCCAATTTTAATAGCCGTTGACCATGAAGGCGGGCGGGTTCAGCGCTTTCGACAAGGTTTTACTCGCCTGCCATCGGCTGGCGCCCTGGCAAAGCACTTGCCCCAGGCCACTGCACTAAACATGGCGAAACAGGTTGGTTGGATGATGGCTGCCGAGTTATTAGCCATGGATATAGATATCAGTTTTGCCCCGGTATTGGATATTAACGCAGAGAGTGAAGTGATCGGTGATCGGGGGTTTGCTGAAAACCGTGATGATGTAGCTGCGCTGTCCGCTATGTATGCCCAGGGCATGCGGGAAGCGGGGATGAAAACCACGGGCAAACACTTCCCCGGCCACGGAAACGTCAAAGCAGACTCACATATTGCCCTGCCTATCGACAGTCGTTCAAAACAACAGATTTTTTCTGACGACCTATTCCCATTCAAGACGTTAATGAGCAAAGGTTTATTAGATGCTGTGATGCCAGCCCATGTGGTATACGAGCAGCTGGATAGCTGGCCCGCCGGTTTTTCTGAATATTGGATAAAAACAGTGCTAAAACAGGAGCTGGGGTTTAACGGAGTTGTGATAAGCGATGATATGTCCATGCACGGAGCCAGTTTTGCCGGCTCTTACCTGGAGCGGGCCGAGCGGGCTCTGTTGGCTGGCTGTGACCTGATCCTCGCTTGCAACAACAGGGATGGGGCTGTTTCTATTTTAGATAATCTTAACTGGCAAAGTCGCTGTGCAGCCAGTGAAATGCTGAAACGGCCCGGCCAAGATATGTCTTATTTACAACAAACCCAGCGTTGGCGACAAAGTGCCAAGAGTATTAACGAGTTTGTTGATCATCTTGGTTAAGGCTGAGATTTAACTGGAATAACGATTAGAAAGGAGTGCTTATGATCATATATCTTCACGGGTTTGACGCCACCAGTCCGGGAAATCATGAGAAGGTCATGCAGCTTAAATTTATCGATGAAGATGTGCGTTTTGTCCATTACAGCACGGTTCATCCACGGCAGGATATGAGCCACCTGCTCAAAGAAGTTCACAAGCACATCCAAAACAGTGAAGATGAGGCCCCGTTGATTTGTGGTGTTGGCCTGGGCGGGTATTGGAGCGAACGGATTGGTTATCTGTGTGGAATTCGCCAGGTGATAATGAATCCCAATTTGCACCCGGAAGACAATATGGTCGGGAAAATCGAATGGCCGGAAGAATACCTAGATATTGCCACTAAGTGTGTTGCTGATTTTCGTAATAAAAATTCAGGAAAATGCATTTGTATCCTTTCTAGTGGGGACGAAGTGTTGGATAATGGCGAATCAGAACGAGAGCTGAAAGAATATTACGACATTGTGTGGGATGATTCCCAGACACACAAGTTTCGTGATATTTCTCATCATCTGCAGACAATTAAAGCATTTAAAATGCAGGATTAGGATGGAAACCAGCTTTCGTGTAGCAAGGGATTTGTCTTTGCTTTTGAATTCTTATAGTTGGCTGGAGCAATATAATGACAAAAATACTTGTGGTAGGTGGCGGTGCCGGTGGACTTGAGCTGGCCACCAAATTAGGACGCAAGTTAAGGAAAAAAAATAACGCGCAAGTTACCCTGGTCGACAAGAATCGGACCCATTTATGGAAACCGCTATTACACGAGGTGGCGGCAGGCTCTTTGGACGATGGTGTGGATGCAGTTAGCTATCGTGCGCACGCTAAAAATCACGGTTTTTCTTTTCAACTCGGTGCGTTAACCCAAATTGACCGCCAACAGAAATGCGTTACTCTGGCGCCCATGTTTGATGAGGAAGGGGCGCAAGTATTACCGGAGCGCTTCCTTGATTACGATATATTGGTGATGGCGCTGGGCAGTGTCAGTAATGACTTTAATACTAAAGGGGTCCGCGATCATTGTATCTTCCTCGATAGTCCACAACAGGCCAATAAATTCCATCACAGGTTGCTTAACAAATTTTTGCAGCTGGGCGTAAAACAAACCGAGCAAGTGAGTGTTGCTATTGTGGGGGCCGGGGCGACGGGCGTAGAGCTGTCAGCCGAGTTGTTTAACTCCCTGAAGCTGGTTTCCAGCTATGGTTTCGAACACTTAACTCCCGCAAACCTTAAAGTCACTTTGGTGGAAGCGGGTGATAAAATCCTGCCGGCCTTACCGTTACGGATTTCCAGCGCTGCGCACAGTGAATTAACCAAGCTCGGGGTGGACGTTCGCACGGCAACTATGGTGGTTGAAGCGACTGAGGCTGGTTTGCACACTAAGAGTGGCGAGTTGATTGATGCGGATCTTATGGTGTGGGCTGCCGGGATCAAGGCGGCCGACTTTATGAAAAATATCGGGGGCCTGGAAACCAGCAGGAGTAATCAACTGGTGGTGAAGGACACGCTGCAAACCAGTCGCGATGACAGCATTTATGCTATCGGTGATTGTGCTTATTGCCTTCAGCCCGACGGGACCATAGTACCGCCAAGGGCACAATCGGCCCATCAAATGGCAGATCTGGCATATGCGAATATTTTGGCCTCGTTAACGGGCAAAAACCTCCAGCCTTATGTTTATAAAGATCACGGTTCACTGGTTTCGCTAAGTAAGTTCAGTACTGTAGGTAGCTTGATGGGCAACCTGATGCGCGGCAGTATGATGGTGGAAGGGCGGCTTGCCCGCGTAGTATATATTTCCCTATACCGCATGCACCAAATTGCATTACACGGTTATGTTAAGACCATGCTGATGACTGTGGTTGGCCGGATTAACCGGGTGCTGAGACCCAGACTAAAA
This sequence comes from Psychromonadaceae bacterium, assembly GCA_965249895.1. Taxonomy (GTDB): domain Bacteria; phylum Pseudomonadota; class Gammaproteobacteria; order Enterobacterales; family CBDFNC01; genus CBDFNC01. The sequence goes on along the minus strand of CBDFNC010000004.1, from coordinate 1,310,252 downwards.
CTCCACTAATCAGGCGTTATTGTTTCCCTGTGCTGAAATAGCGCAAGCACAGCGAGCATAAACACTCTCTTCTCGCCTTGCTATTCGGCCTTTGTTTCTGTTCCACGGAAACTGTCTTTGAGTCGATTACTCTGTAGCAGATATAGCAAAATCCAGCAAACCAGCACCAGTTGCAAGGATGCACTCCAGGAATAATCAAAATGTTGCTGTATAAGCGAATATATTTGTACTGTCAGATCGGTCAAGGTGCAGAGCAATAATAACAGCCAGCCACGGGACCATATTTTACTAAGGAAGCCTTGGCTGTTATTACGACCGGAGAGAAAAAACAGCAAGATGGCCAGGGTGCCGGATACCAGGCCGATCAAAAAGTTGGATTGATGGGGATAAAACAAGCTGAGCAGCTTTTCGCCATCGGGTCTGATAGCCAGGGACATAGCCCAGAGTATCCAGGTTCTGGCCAGAAACATCAGGGACAGGTAAAACAGCTTGGGTGGTTTCAGTTTTCCTGAGTTATCATATTGAGTTATCTGATAAATTCTTTGCATAATGGCTTTTTAGTCGGGTTCCCTGTGGTTAATGAAATGGGGTTGAAACAGTGTGACTTCAAGGCGAGCAAGTGTTTAATCGGCAATATCCACAGATGATCAAGAGAGCGTCTACATGAAGGATAACAAGTTAACGTCTTATGCAAACCCCTGGCGGAGATTAAGCAGAACAACTGTGTTTGATAACCCCTGGATCCGGTTGGAAGAGCATAAAGTAGTTAATCCAGCAGGCAACCCCAGTGACTATGGTGTTCTTCATTTTAAGAACCGGGCGGTAGGTATTATTCCCATCGATGAGCAGGGTTACACCTATCTGGTTGGGCAGACAAGATATCCCCTGGATAGCTATTCCTGGGAGATCCCCATGGGTGGTGTGCCGCTAGGGGAGGATGCCCTGCTGGGTGCGCAACGAGAGCTACAGGAAGAAACGGGGGTGACTGCGACTCAATGGGAAGAATTGATGCAATTACATACGTCTAATTCGGTAACCGATGAAACTGCGGTAGTTTATGTGGCCAGACAATTAACCTTGGGGCTAGCGCAGCCAGAGGATACGGAGGATATCAGAGTATTACACCTGCCTTTCCATAAGGCCGTAGAGCTGGTGATCAAAGGGGAAGTCACAGATGGAATTAGTGTCGCCGCTATCTTAAAGTTAGCGGCATTAACTAAGTCATTTGGCAATTAGTAGCTAAAATGCTTTATAATTTACCCACTTGCTTTACTTTGACATAATATGTCTCGGTAAGAATGCTTAATTCCTTCTAAATGGGAGAGTTAAATGGCGAACGGATTGTACCGTGTTGTACTCGTGATCTGCTGCCTGCTGTTTTTGTCTGCCTGCAGCGATAAGGTGCAGGAGGCGATAGAGTCAAATACCCGGGTCGCGGAGTTTCGTCTGGATGATCTCGGTAAAAAGCTCGACAGCGGACAAGTCAGAAACGCAATGATCTTGACTCAGTATGCTGGTTTGCTGAAGCAGGATAAACCCGAGCTTGGGCCTTTGCTGAGTCAGCTGGCCACCGACAGTACCCGCCAGGGACCTATGTATCAAAACCTGGCGAACCGGTTAGCGCGTGCTAAAGATGACAGCGCCGCGTTTGTGTCCAAGGACGAAAGGTTAGCCGAGCTGGAAAACCTGGCCCAAGCCACAGATGCGACCTTGTTTGGTGACGCCCTGTCGGATCCGATAAACGTAATTGCGGATATGTCAGGCGGTAAGCTGGCTCGGGTAAACGCCATCAGCCGTGAAACCAGCCTGCAGGCAAACGGCGCCTCAGATGATGGCGCCGGCAGCCAGATGGTGGGTAATCCAAACTACGGGCAATGGCAAACCGGCAGCAGTGGTATGTCATTTTGGGCCTGGTACGGCATGTACTCCATGTTTTCCAACCTTACCAGTCCGGTTCGATACGACCGTTGGTCGCGTAGCCGGGATTACAGTTATTACAATGATTACGGCCGGCACCGTTATTCCAGTCCGTCGCAGATCCGAACCCAGGAAACGCTGAATACCAAAACGAAAAAGCAATTTGGCAATAAAGGCACTTTTCGCAGTCCTTACGCCAAGGACCGTACCGGGGCGAGTAAGGTGTCCGTGGCGAGTCAACAGGCTAAGTCGGCATCCAAGTTTGCGGGGCGCTCCAGTTATTCGAGAGCATCGGGCACAAGTAGCTTTAGAAACAGTAGTAATACCAGGTCACGCAGTCCGAGCCGGGGAAAATAAGGGATAATTATGTACCAATTTGCGTCTATTTTTGAGTTTAACCCCAGTCTGCTGGTTTACTTGCTGATTGATATCGTTATTGCCATCATGTTGTTGGGTTCCATGCGTTATGTCATGGGTCTGCTGGGCAAGGTGGATACCACAGATGAACTGGCGAAAAAGGACAATTTTGCTTACGGGATCAGTGTGGCAGGTAGTGTGGCCGCTATGGGTATCGTGCTTACCGGCGCCATCACAGGGGAAGCCGCCGATAGTTACCTAATTGAAATCATCGGTATGCTTGTCTACGGTATTACCGGTTTAGTGCTGATCAAGGCAGGCCGGTATATCCACGATAAATTTGCCTTAAATCAATTTGAAAAAGCGCAACAGATCAGTGAACGTAACCTGGCGGTGGCGATTACTGATGCCGCCTCGGCCATCGCTACCGCTATTGTGGTACGGGCTGTGCTGATCTGGGTGGGTGGCATAGATGTATATACCATCACGGCGATCCTGGTGGGTTGGGCAATTGGTCAGGCCATATTGGTGCTGGTGACGCGGATCCGCGAGTCAATTTACAATAGAAATAACCCAACCGGATTTCAGCAGGCGCTGAAACAAGGGCAGGTCGCCCTGGCGCTAAGATACAGCGGTTATATGATAGGTACGGGCCTGGCGGTAACGGCGGCCAGTCACTTTATCGATTATGATCCTGAGTACTTGTTATCGGGGTTAATCGGTTGGTTGGTGATAAGTCTTGTGATGATGATGTTGCTTAAGCTGCTAAGTCACGTGGCAAAACGCGTTATCTTACTGGGTATCGACCATAAAGTGGAAGTGGAGCAACAGCAAAATATCGGCGTCGCCTCCATCGAAATGGCTATTTCCATTGCCCTGGCGCTGGTACTCACCGCGTTAATGGCTTAATCCGACTATAACTAGCGCCTTAAGCATCACGCTTAGGGTGCTTTGCCTGTGATTTTTTATGCTGCTCACTCGAAAAAACCGACTGCTCCTCGATGACGTCTTGCTTATCTCCATTATGGCGGTGCTTGCTGCCTGCGGGATGATCTACGAATACTTGCTTTCCCATTATGCGGCCCGGGTATTGGGCAGTATGGAGACTGTCATTTATGCCATGATAGGCCTGATGATTGTATCTATGGGCCTTGGCGCATTTGCCGCTAAGCAAATTAAGGATGAATTTAAGGCGTTCGCCTGGCTGGAAGTGTGTGTCGCCCTGATTGGTTGCAGCGCCATCTTGATCCTGGCGAGTCTGATTGGTTTTACCCAATATTTGCCCGTGTGGGTGGCGCAAACCTTTTCCTTACCGCCCGATGCGTTACCCCAGGGAGGGGTGATCGCCTCGTTAAACTGGCTAAGTTACAAATTGCCCTATGTATTTGGATTTCTGCTGGGCTTTCTGATTGGTATGGAGATCCCATTGATCGCCAGAATTCGAGAGCATATCTATGGTAAACACCTGTCCAATAATGTGGGCACCATTTATGGCGCCGACTACATCGGCGCTGGGGTTGGAGCCGCTATCTGGGTGTTGGTGATGCTTAAGTTGGAAATAAATCAGGCTGCGGCTCTCACAGCCAGCTTAAACCTGGTTGCCGGTGGTTTGTTTCTGCTGCGTTTCTGGCACGAGATAGCCAGCCGTAAGGCGGTGCTGGTTTGTCACCTGGTATTGGCGTTACTGATCGTCTTGGTACATCAATACGGCGGTCAGTGGAGCAATCGGATGCAGGACTTGCTTTATCTGGACAAGGTGGTTTATCAGACCCAAACGCGATACCAAAACCTGGCTTTCACCCAAAGAGATATGTCCGGAGGAAAAGGGTCGGTATATAACTTCTATATTAACGGTCGACTGCAATTTTCCAGTCTCGATGAACATATCTATCATCAAATGCTGGTGCATCCGGCGATGGCCGGCTCTGCCCGGCAGCAACGGGTATTAATTGTCGGCGGTGGTGACGGCCTGGCATTACGGGAAGTATTAAAGTGGCAACCCGAGCAGGTCACCCTGATAGATCTGGACGAAGAACTGGTGAATTTATTTAAGTCTCCCGACGGCCAATTACCGGATCGGCTGGCCAAAGCCATATCAAAGCTAACCCAAAACAGTTTTAGCGATCCCAGAGTGGAGGTGATTAATGATGATGCCTTTATCGCCATCGATGGTTTGATCAATCGACAAGTTTATTTTGACACTCTGATCGTGGATTTACCCGACCCAAACCACCCGGATTTGAATAAACTGTACAGCAAAAACTTCTACGCCAGATTAAATCAGTTGTTAGCGGGAGATGGCTTAATGGTGGTCCAGTCTACTTCTCCGTTTCACGCAAAAAATGCGTTTATCTCCATTGGGAAAACAGTTAAAGCCGCCGGTTTTCAGGGGGTAGAGCAGTACCGCCAGAATGTGCCTACATTTGGTGAATGGGGCTGGACTATCGCCAGTAAAATGGGCCAATCGCCGTTACGTCGGTTTGAAACTATGGAGTCTATTCCGTTGTCGTTAAACTGGCTGGACCTGGATTTATTGCGGGCTGCATTTGTCTTTTCCCGGGGTTTCTATCACCATCAGGATCAGGTAGAGGTGAATCAGCTAGGTAGTTTTACCCTTTACCAATATCATCACAGCGCATGGCAGGCGGAAATGGACATACCATTAAATGTGAAGCTTGATTAAGGCAGTTTTCCCTGATAAATAAAGCAGCTAGTACGTTTAGGTAAAATGAAGAGTTGCCAGCAGTGAGTCAGCAGCCGAAACAGCGGGCTAAGCAAAGTCTTGCTTCGGGGTGGTTCGTGAGGCTCTTCCATGGTGATGATATCTGTCTGATCGGCGTTTTCACCGTGCAGCGTCACGATAACGTCTACCTCGGGAAAGTGCTCTGACAGGTGCTCAAACAGGCTTGTGATAGTGTGAGCCGGACAGTTGACTAGGGCCTGTGGGCAAACAAAAAGCACCTTCTGATCACGCTGAAGGCGTAATTGATATAACCAGTCGTAGTTTTCCAGGCTGCCACTGATCTTGTTATAGCGGTTTTCCTGATATGCGCCTGAGAAGTTTGTTTTCGCTTCATTCAGCTTGATGTCGAACCAGTTTAATTGTTCGTATTCCAACACCTTAATACGGCTGCGCAATGAAGAATCAAGACAGATAACCAGTGTATTGTGATGTTCACTCAGGTAAGCGTCGACGCGCCGCTCGAATACCGAACCCGTTATTTGGCTGGTTTTTTTGGGGGATAAATGGCTCATTATATAAAGTCTCGTGGCTCACAAACCTCTTCACTATAGGATAACTCCGGGTTAAATAAGAATGAATATTTTGTGGCTAATCTGTTACTAGTCGCTTAGGCAGGGATATTTTAAACCCCAGCCCTTTAGGAGCTGGGTGGTAAAGGGTTAGCTCGCCGCTAAGGCGTCTCAGGACTAGTTCTTTGATGATATTAAGGCCTAAGCCACTGCCTCCCTGAGCCCGTTTGGTGGTATAAAATGGCTCAAACACTTGCTTATCCAGGTTTTTATCGATACCACATCCGTTATCCGCGTAATCCAGGGCGATTCGTTTCTCACTTTCGGAGTAGATGTTGATTCGAATAATACCTTCCTCCTGATCCCCAAAACCATGTTTAACGGAGTTGAGGATAAGGTTAGTGAATATTTGGCTGAGAAATCCCGGTGAGCTGGTGATCAACAGGTTCGCCTCTATCTCTGTTTGAATATCTATCCGGGTCTTGCGGATGACCGGGCTTAAACTCAATAGCAGACTTTGGATGAAGTGAGTAACATCGATTTCCAGCACATCGGCACTGCACTGGTTTACAGTCAGCTCCTTGAAGCTGCGAATAAGATTTTTGGCTTTGTCTAAATTAGTCTGGATAATATGTGCACTTTCTTTACTGGTTTCCAGGTAGTTATTGAGCACAGATTTTCTTAACCGCCCTTGCTCTATCTCATTGGCGAAAATCTGGTTTTCATCCACTAAAAAACTGGTTGCCGTGATGGCGACCCCTAAGGGATTATTTACGTCGTGGGCGATACCAGCTACCAGACTTGAGATCGCCACGGCGCCCTCGGCTTGCAGCAACTCATCCTTAGCGAGTTCCAGGTTTTCCAGGGCGTCTTCCAGCTTTTGGGTCCTTTGCTTAACCCGGATCTCAAGCTCATTGTTCAGGGTTTCCAGATCTTTACTCAGTAGCTGGTATTCCTGGTTGCTGTTATTAAGCTGCCGCTGCATATGATCTATGCTGTCGAGCATATGGTCCAGAGTCGAACCCAACTGGGATAACTCGTCTGAGCCCGGTAAATTAGCTCTTACGTGAGAGTGGCCGCGAGCAATTTGAGAAGCCACATAAACCAGCTGCTCGATACGCTTATTGGTTCCCCAGTAATTATAAATTGTGGCGCCCATCAGGAATAAAAAACTGGCAAGCACCACCTGTTTTATGGTCCCGGCGAGGGCCTGCCCTTGTTTCAGCATACTCTCGGCCGGAATATTAACCTGGATAACCCCGCTAACTTCTCCCAGCATCCAGTCACGTTTAGGAGATTGGGGGTGGGCATTGTGACAGTCGATACAGGCAACGTGCGACATGGTATCCGCCAGCGCAACGCGTATAACCCTGTCTCCGTTCTCTTTGCGGTGCATGCCAGCAATGACTTTGTTTGGGTAGGTATTCAGCTGCCTCCAGATATTGCGTTCAGTGCTGCTGAGGGGGGGGCTGTCCGTCAATGGATACGGGCTATAAAGCCGGACAGAGATGTCTTTATCAGTTTCTAAATATTGGCCTAATTCCTTGAATAATGTGGCTGGCAGTGGGATAGCGTCGCTCATATTACGGTGGTCGGCGCTGGCCTTAAAGTGGCTTTTCTGCAGTACTTTATCGACCACATTTTCGGTGTAATATTTTCTTAACGCCATATATTGGCGGGCGACAGCCATCCCGGTTTCCGTGCCAGTGTTGACTGCAAATTGATCTATTTTACCCGGTAACCAGTTGAAAAAGAAAACAGAGGCACACACCCCGACGAGAGCGATGGGGAGCACCAATTTGATCAATAATTTATGGTGTAATGTTTTGCCAAGCACCGGCGCTAAAAATCGTTTCTGGTTATTAGCCAGAGTATAGCCAATGCTCGGGTTAGTTCGGGGGAGGGGCTCCCCCGGTAATTTATAGTTTTCTGATCTGTACCAGCATACCCATTAAAGGGTGATCAAAGTAATGAATTTCTCCACTTCTTACCCTACGGTATTGTTGGAAAGGATAACTGTAGAGGTGTGGCTCGAGTTGTTTGCGCTCCGTGTCCACGGGCTGTAGGTTACCTAACACTACCGGCTGCTCCGTGTCTGCTATTTCGGCGGACATTTCAGTTGTCCCTGGCTGCAAAACTGCCATTAAACCTTCACGTCTTAATTGGAAATCGCCTTTAATATACAAATAATGCTGCAGGTAGATGTTGAGCAATCCATCCAGCTGCCAAACCGGCTCCGGACTGTTGCCGTCGGTATTCAGGCCGCCATCGATGTTGAATTTATGTTGATAGTTTTTACCGGAGAATAGGTGAATTGGTACCGACCGACGTTTACTGCTGACGGGCATTTTCCAGGCCATATGCAGTAAGGGTGTATATGCGGCATGCTGCTCCAGACGTTTGCGCTTGGCATTCATTTTTAACCGGTTGCTGGACTGAATAACAAAGTCGCTACGGCCGGAGGAGAAGTTTTCCCCCTTTATTACCACCGGAACTGCTGAAGGCGCCTCGATACTGACGGCCACACTTTGCTCACTGCAGGTATTGGTGGTCTCATCGCAGATAAACTCGGTTTCATTGGTTTTTATTGGGGTTAACCAGCGGGAAAACACCTCTTTTCCCTTACCTGATGTTTCCAGGTGAGTCTGATCTGGCCAAGACTCCGCGGTTTTATCAGGATCCACATTGCGTTTAAACATCAGAACTTCGATTTCAAACCAGCGCTGGGCGTGTGCCACGCCGGGCAGGGCCAGTCCGGCGATCAGCAAGGATACGAAAGCCGCTTTAAACATATTGCTCCTCAAGCCTATGTGGCGATAAATAGAGTAAATACTGGCTAACTATTCAGCCTTCTCACTCAAAAGACGCTGGACCTAGATGTTGGACCATACCAGTCAAGCTGGCAACGACTGAATGTGAGTTTATGTGCCGAATAGCTAGCCTATTTCTAAGTCAGGTTGACGGAAAAGTCGTCTAACATGGATTGCACTAATTTCACCCTGTCTCTGCGGTCCTGGGCGTTTATGGCAAACTTCAACCTGGATGCACCTTCCATACGAAACACCTTGGGTTGATTTTGCAGCAAAGATACCAGATATGCAGGATTTACTTTAGTGTTTTCTGAAAACTCTATGTAGCCCCCTTGTGCACCCGCTTCCAATCGTTTGATCCCCAGTGGCGCCGCTAATTGTTTAAACTCGGTGAGTTTAATCAGGTTCTTGGTGGCGTCTGGCAACAAACCAAACCGGTCAATAAGCTCTATCTGTAACTCGTCCAGTTCTGCCGCTTGTTTGCAGCTGGCAATACGTTTGTATAAAGACAGGCGGGTATTGACGTCGGGTATATAGTCGTTGGGTAGCAGTGCCGGAAGCCTGAGTTCCACTTCCGTTTGCTGGGCCAACAAGTTTTCCAGGGACGGCTCTTTGCCTTCTTTTAATGCTTCAACCGCTTGTTCCAGCATTTCCATATACAGGGTAAAACCAACGGAGGTTATCTGACCGCTTTGTTCATCACCAAGTAATTCACCCGCCCCACGTATTTCCAGATCATGGGTGGCAAGGGTAAATCCGGCCCCCAGATCTTCCAGGGATTCGATGGCTTCAAGGCGCTTTTTGGCATCTTTGCTCATTCGCTTTGGATGTGGGCTCAACAAATAGGCGTAAGCCTGGTGATGGGAGCGACCAACCCGTCCTCTTAACTGGTGTAATTGGGCCAGGCCCAGGTTATCGGCCCTGTCGATGATGATGGTGTTGGCTGTGGGTACATCGATGCCGGTTTCTATGATGGTGGTGCACACCAGAATATTGAACCTCTGATGGTAAAAGTCAGTCATCACTTTTTCCAGATCTCGCTCACGCATCTGTCCATGGCCTATGGTCACCCTGGCTTCGGGGATCAGTGCGGCGATGTCCTCGGCGGTTTTCTCTATGGTTTCCACCGAGTTATGCAGGAAATATACTTGTCCACCGCGCTTAACTTCGCGGGTTATGGCTTCTTTGAGCAGGTTATCGTCTTTTTGTCTGATAAAGGTTTTCACCGCCAAGCGTTTGGCTGGAGGGGTCGCGATAATGGACAGGTCGCGCATACCACTCATGGCCATATTTAAGGTTCTGGGGATCGGGGTGGCGGTGAGGGTCAAAATATCCACGTCGGCGCGCAGGGCCTTGACCTTTTCTTTTTGTCGCACGCCGAATCTATGCTCTTCATCGACGATGAGCAGACCCAGATCGCTAAACTTGATGTCCTTCGACAGTAGCTTGTGGGTGCCGATTAAAATATCTATCTTACCGTCAGCCAGCTCGGCTAATATGGCTTTTTGCTCTTTGGCAGTTTTAAAGCGAGATAGGACTTCGACTTTAACCGGCCAGTTGGCAAACCTGTCTTTAAAGTTCTCATAATGTTGCTGGGCCAGTAAGGTAGTGGGCACCAATATGGATACCTGTTTGGTGTCGCTGATCGCCAAGAAGGCGGCGCGCATGGCCACTTCCGTTTTTCCAAAACCTACGTCACCGCAAACCAGTCTGTCCATGGCTTTTTTCTGGCGCATATCGGACAGTACGGCGTTGATGGCCTGAGATTGGTCGTGGGTTTCTTCAAAGGGGAATCCCGCTACAAAGCTGGCGTATTGCTCTTTATCCATTTTATAGGCATAGCCGGGCTTTGTGGCGCGCTGAGCATAAATATCCAGCAACTCTGCAGCCACATCTCGTACCCGCTCGGCGGCTTTTCGCTTGGCTTTGACCCAGGCTTCGCCACCCAGCTTATGCAGCGGCGCCGTTTCCACTTCGCTGCCACTGTAGCGGCTGATCAGATGTAAAGAGGTGACGGGCACATAGAGCTTATCGCCGCCGGAATATTCCAGAGTGACATATTCCGTGACCATGGCGCCCGCGTCCAGAGATTGCAGCCCCAGATAGCGGCCGACCCCGTGGTCGAGATGTACAACCGGCTGGCCTATGGTTAGCTCCGCCAAATTGCGGATCAAGGCGTCGGGATTATGAACCTTACGCTTGTCCCGGCGGCGCCTTTGCACGACGCGGCTACCCAGCAGCTCAGTTTCACAGATAAATGCCAGTTTGGCCTGAGTCAGCACAAAACTGTGCTCAGCGTCGCCGATCACGATGCCAAATTCTGCGCCCGAGGCCAGGAATTCGTCAATATGCTGAAACTGAGACGGATGTAGCTTAATTTGCTCAAGTAAACTTAACAGGGACTCCCTGCGCCCTTCGGATTCCACACAAAACAGTTTTTTACCGTCAAAACCCTGGATAAACTCGCTGAGTTTTGCCAGAGGTGCAGTTGCCTGATGCTCTACGGCCAGATCCGGTAGCTCGGTGATGTGGAGGTTAGTGGTGCCTGCCTTTTCCGGCATAGCTTGGGCAAAAAAACTGAGCCTGGGGTAGTCTGCCAGCTGGGAAAAACACTCATCTACCCTTAGGTAGAGTTCGGCGGGCGGCAGTAGTGGCCGGGTTTGATCGTATCGCCTGTCTTCATATCTGACTTCCAGCTCCTGCCAGAATAAATCGGCGCCGGCTTGAATATCTCCAACAACCGCAAGCCGGGTTTGTTTGGGGAGAAAATCCAGCAAGTTTGCGGTTTGTTCAAAAAACAGCGGGAAGTAATATTCGATACCGGCCGGAAAACTATTTTTGCTCACCTGCTGATAAATGGAATCTACTTCCCTGCTGATGGCAAATTTTTCCCTGAATTGGCTGCGAAATAACTCGATGGCGGTTTTATCTGTGGGAAATTCGTGTGCGGGTAGCAAGTTAATGGCGTCTACCGGTTCGCTTGAGCGTTGGCTATCGGGATCAAACAGACGAATGGAGTCCACTTCATCATCAAACAAATCGATACGAAAGGGTGAATTACTGCCCATAGGGAAGAGATCTAAAATAGATCCGCGGGCTGAGTATTCACCGTGTGCCATTACCTGATCCACGGCATAATAACCCGCACGCTCTAACCTTTGCCGTAATTCATGCAGGTCCAGTTGCTGACCCTGGTTGATGATCAGACTGTATTTATCGAGAAATGCGGGAGGGGCACACTTTAACAGTAGGGTGGATATGGGCACGATTAACGCGCCGTCAGTTAAACCTGGCAACTGGTACAGGGTACTTAATCGGGTCGAGATAATATCTTGGTGCGGGGAAAAACTATCATAGGGCAGGGTTTCCCAATCGGGAAACATAACGACCTGTTTTTTTCCGTCCAGGAAAAAGCCCAATTCTTGCTCAAGGCGTATTGCACTTAAGGTATCGGGTACGATAACCAACACGGGCGCGGCTTGTTCCAGGACAAATTGGGCCAGGGTAAACGGTAAACTACTTCCCGGTAAATTACCGATAAGTTGGCGATCCCCAGCGCCTTTTAACGTGGGCAGGGTAACTAGGTTGGCTGAAGTCATATGGATTTAATCGTTTTGTTTAGTTTCTATTTAACGCGTAGTGTTAGCTGCTGTTTTGCGCGTCTGCATCTTTTTAACCGTTTTGTTAAGATCTTTACTTTGTGCGTAGTTTGAACAGTTCTTTTTGTACGCCTTCATCATTTTAACTGTTTTGCTTAGATCTTTACTTTGTGCGTAGTTTGAACAGTTCTTTTTGTACGCCTTCATTATTTTAACCATTTTGTTTAGATCTTTACTTTGTGCGTAGTTTGAACAGTTCTTTTTGTACGCCTTCATCATTTTAACCGTTTTGCTTAGATCTTTATTTTGCGCGTAGTTTGAGCTGTTCTTTTTGTACGCCTTCATTATTTTAACTGTTTTGCTTAGATCTTTATTTTGCGCGTAGTTTGAGCTGTTCTTTTTGTACGCCTTCATTATTTTAACCGTTTTGCTTAGATCTTTGTTCGGCCCGTAGTTTGAGCTGCTTTGACTGGATATGCAAACTCGCCCGGACCAGGAGTTCTCTGTCTTGCTCCCTGATACTGGCGAATTGCATTTCTATTAACTGACCCTTTGTGGTTTGCTCACACCGAGTGACCCGGCCGTAGCAATAGACGGCAGCGGATTCTTCACTGAGGAAGATTTTTACCTGGGCCAGGCTGTCGACGGGCAGCGCGGTTTTGGCAAAATAACAAATACCGCCGGCGCCGAGTTTTTCCGTGTGAAACCTATGTGTTGGCTCGTCCTGTTGCGCCAGGATATAACTCAGCAGCATGTCTATTTTTTTTGACTGCAGTTGTAGGTACTCCACCAAGTCCTTGGCGTTGTCTCCCAGGTGATGGAGAAAGCGGACTGCACTGGCATCGATAAGCGCGGCTTCGCTGGCCATTTTAAACGGCAACGGCATTTCGTTTGCCAGATCTGCCTCATCGGGTGGGTTATCCATAGTCACGGGAGTGACGTTAACGGGTGCTGAGTGCTGTACTGCAAAATAGGATTCTGTGTCCATTCCTGGGATTTACCTCTTGTGTCCTGGCCCTGATTCCCTTTATTATCCGTTATCTTTTTGCTTTCGCAAGCTATTGAATCATCTGTTGAACTTATGTTCTATCCATTAAGCCTATATATAGGGTTGCGTTATACCCGCTCTAAACGCAGCCAGTTTGTGTCTTTTGTTTCCCTTTTCTCGACCGGTGGTATTTTGCTTGGGGTGATGGCCCTGATCACTGTGCTTTCCGTAATGAACGGGTTAGAGCAAGAGCAAAAGGAGCGGGTGTTAGGGGCCGTGCCCCACGTTATTTATACCAATGAGAAAGAGCAAGTCAGTAACTGGCGAGAATTGCTACCCTCGTTTGAATCTTTGCCACATGTGCAAGCCGTATCCGGTGTGGTTTTCGGCGAAGCCATGGCACAAAGCCCGGGTCAGCTGCAAGGCGTACTTATCCAGGGGATTTACCCTGAATATCACCCCGATGATATCATCCGCCGGAGTATGCTGGTGGGGGATCTCAATGAGCTGGAGGCCGGAAAGTACAAGGTGATAATTGGCCGCAGTCTAGCACGGCAGCTAGGGGTGACCCTGGGGGATAAAGTTCGCCTGATGTCTGCCAAAGGCACTGTATTTACGCCATTTGGGCGATTACCCAGTCAACGCAATTTCGTTGTGGCAGGCCTGTTTGAGGTGAGCGCCCTGGTGGACAGCACCCAGGTGCTGGTGCATGGCGATGATGCGGCGCGTTTGATGCGGAAAAAAAAGGGTGCGGTGAGTGGCATTCGCTTTTATCTGGATGATCCTTTTAATGTGTCTGAATTTGAACAAGTGCCGCCGGCAGCCGGTTTTACTTACTTGGATTGGCGGGAGAGTCACGGGGATCTGTTTCAGGCTGTGCGCATGGAAAAAAATATGATCTGGCTGCTGTTAAGCCTGATCGTAGTGGTTGCCGCCTTTAATATCCTCTCTGCGTCCGTGCTCCTGGTATCGGATAAGGAAGGTGAAGTGGCCATCTTAAAAACCCTGGGTATTAAAAATGAGACCTTGTTGGGAATTTTTATTATACAGGGAGCGCTAAGCGGTATTATTGGGGCCATTGTCGGTACTGTGTTAGGTCTGATCCTGAGTCTGAATATTAACCCTGTGCTTTCCGCTATTGGCCTGAATGTATACGCCCAAGTCTCTGGCAAGGACATGTCCGTGGTGTTCGATTACGGCCAAATTGCCGCCATTGTCGGCGGGGCTGTCTTGTTAAGTTTGCTGGCCACCTTGTATCCGGCCTGGCGTGCGTCACAAGTCAAACCTGCCGAGGCGCTTCGTTATGAGTAGTAATGTAATGCTCGAATATTTAGCCCTTTACACTGAGGCCCTTGGTGATGAGTAGTAATGTAATGCTCGAATACTTAGTCCTTTACACTGAGGCTCTAGGTGATGAGTAGTAATGTAATGCTCGAACATTTAGCCCTGTACACTGAGGTCCTTGGTGATGAGTAGTAATGTAATGCTCGAATATTTAGCCCTTTACACTGAGGCCCTTGGTGATGAGTAGTAATGTAATGCTCGAATATTTAGCCCTTTACACTGAGGCTCTAGGTGATGAGTAGTAATGTAATGCTCGAATACTTAGTCCTTTACACTGAGGCTCTAGGTGATGAGTAGTAATGTAATGCTCGAATATTTAGCCCTGTACACTGAGGCCCTTGGTGATGAGTAGTAATGTAATGCTCGAATACTTAGTCCTTTACACTGAGGCCCTTGGTGATGAGTAGTAATGTAATGTTCGAATATTTAGCCCTGTACACTGAGGCCTAGGTGATGGGTAGTAAATTGGTCAATTATGTAGGCGTTAAAATGGCCGTGAGCAAAGGTTATCTAGCAGTTAAATTCAGTCGGAATAAGTCCATAAGGTTTGAGGTATTGGGTTATGAGTAGTGTATTGGTGAAATGCTCAGGTGTTACCAAGACCTATAAAGAAGGCAAATTGGAGACCCAGGTGTTAAGAGGGGTGGATTTGCAGGTAGCTTCCGGCGATCTGTTGGCCATAGTGGGTTCTTCGGGCTCGGGAAAAAGTACCTTGTTACACGTGTTGGGGGCGTTGGATAACTTAACCTCCGGCTCCATCGAATTCAACGGTCAGGATATTCATCGGCTAAGCAGTAAACAGCAAGCTAAATTGCGCAACAGTGAACTGGGTTTTGTTTATCAGTTTCACCACCTGTTGGGGGAATTTACTGCGCTGGAAAATGTGGCGATGCCGTTAATGATAGCCGGGGTTAAGCTCACTAAGGCAAAAGAGCGTGCCCGAGTCATGTTAACCCGGGTAGGCCTGGAGCACAGAGTTCAACACAGGCCATCCGAGTTGTCGGGTGGTGAGCGCCAACGGGTAGCCATTGCCCGGGCATTGATTAATGAACCGTCATTGTTATTGATGGATGAGCCGACAGGTAATTTGGACCATCACAGTGCGGAAAATATATATAACCTGATTTGTGAATTAAACCAGAGTCTGGATACCGCGTTTATCATAGTCACGCACGATTTAAGCCTGGCCAATAAGTTAGGCCGAACCGTACATATGTGTGATGGGGTATTGTCCACAGAGGCAACGCGATGAAGCAGCCCTTATCCCTGTTTATCGGGCTCAGGTATAGCCGCGCCAAAAGTAAAAACGGTTTTGTTTCTTTTATCTCCATGTCGTCGACGTTGGGGATCATGCTTGGTGTGGCTGTGCTTATTATTGGCCTGTCGGCAATGAATGGCTTTGAAAAGGAGCTTAGGGAGCGGCTCTTGTCAGCCATTCCCCATGGTGAACTCGAATCCCCGCAAGCGCCGTTTCCTAACTGGCCAGCCTTGGTGAAACAAGCCGAACAAAACCCTCATGTGTTAGCTGCAGCGCCTTATATAAATATTGGCGGCTTAATGCAAAAAGGGTTAGAGATGAAAGCCGTTCAGCTAAAAGGTGTAATGCCTGAGCTGGAGCAGAAAGTCACCACAATTAATGAGCATATTCAGGGGGGTGGCTGGTTGGAGCTAAAACCCGGGCTGTTCAACCTGGTGTTAGGCAAAGGGGTGGCGGATAAACTGGGGCTGAAAGTAGGGGATTCAGTGACTCTGCTGGTGCCTCAGGATGATGGCTCCCTCAAGCTAAAAGCTCCGAAACGGCAAAGATTTACCCTGGTGGGTTTGGTAGAGATAGGTGGTCAGCTCGACAGCCATATCGGTTTTATCCATCTAACAGATAGCCAAACGCTATCGAATGTAACCGGTGTGAGTGGTATTGCCTTCAAACTGGACGACTTGATGCAAGCTGATGTTATTACCCGTCAGCTGGCCTATGACCTGAAGCTGTATGCCTATATCAAACCATGGACAAGCAGCCACGGAGGTGATTACTCAGATATTCAGATGGTTAAAACCCTGATGTATGTAATTTTGTTGCTGGTGGTGTCTGTGGCTTGCTTTAACATAGTTTCCACCCTGGTGATGGCTGTAAATGAAAAGCGCAGCGATATTGCCATTCTTAAAACCATGGGAGCAAGCAATGGTTTGCTAAGAACTATTTTTATCGTACAGGGTCTGGTCAATGGTCTGATTGGTTGTCTGGGCGGCGCGTTAATCGGCAGCTGGGCGGCCGTTAACCTGACAGGGATAATAAAGGTGATTGAGTCTGTAATAGGGCACAAGTTTTTGTCGGCGGATATCTACTTTATTAACTTTCTCCCGTCTGAGTTGCTTGGATCTGATGTCGCTCTGGTGACGGGCGTGACCTTGCTGATGTGCCTGTTGGCGACTTTCTATCCGGCATGGCAGGCGAGTCAGGTAAAACCTGCCATAGAATTGGGACATGGTTGATATTGCGCAAGACAGGGATAACAAAAAAGCGGCTCAGGCCGCTTTTTTGTTTATTGCAACGTTTGCTAACGCCTCGCTTTACGTTTTTCCCAATTTTTAACCACGGAAAAACGCCATAATCCTCGTATCCCAAAGTATCCTATCGTTGCGCTGAGAATACCGGACAAAGTACAACCCAGTAATAAGGCGGGCCCTATGGTTTCCAGTACCTGGACTAACCAGCTAAAGGACACTTCAAATTTCACCTCCACGGGATCTTGCACCAGGATAAACGCGCCCAGACGGTATGAGCAGTAGAAAAGGGCGGGCATCGTGACCGGGTTTGATACCCAGACTAAGGCAACAGATAGGGGCAGGTTTACCCGGCAAAGAATGGCCATTGCTGCAGCCAATAACATCTGAAAGGGAATGGGGATCCAGGCCACCATCAGGCCAACAGCAAAGGCCCCGGCAGCAGAGCGACGGTTCAGGTGCCACAGATTTCCATCGTGAAGCAAGTCGCCAAATAAGCTTAAATGTTTGTGGCTTTTGATCTCATTGGGATCGGGAATATAACGCTTGATAAAGTTTTTTGGCATATAGTTATCTTGTCAGTATTTAGAACTCAACGTGATGCGTTGCTGGTCAGTCTTTTATGTAGTAGGACTGGTTTCCAGCCTCTGGTGGCCTCGCCTACTTTCACCTCAGGAATGTCTGTTTATTACCGGGCTGGGGTTCGCCTGTTTTATTGTTAAACCAGTCAGACTGTTATCCGCATTCGCTTTTTCTATGGTGTGGTTAAGCACCTTCGCCGGAGTGACTCTGGCATGGCACACCCCCATTTCACTAGAGCCCGCAAACCATACCATAACCATAGAGGTGAAATCACTAATTACCCACCACCGCCAGTACTATTTGGATGCTAAGTTGATCGCCATCGAAGGAAAGAGGTTGGCTATTCAACCAAACATTCGGCTGGGCTGGTTTCAACCAAAGATCCCTTTAAAGCAGGGAGAGCGACACCAGGTGCTGGCAAAGCTGCTACCGGTTTGGGGGATGGCTAATCCGGCGGGTTTTGATTACCAAAAATACATGTACTCCAGGCATATCGGCTACCAGGTTAAGGTGGTGAAGCACCTATCGAAGCTCGGTAACAGCCCGAGTTTCCGCTACGCCTTATATCAAAAGGTGGTACAGGCGGCGGGTCAGACGCCCTCGCGGGGAGTGCTGATAGCGTTGATTTTTGGTGATCGCAGTGGCATCTCGCCGGAAAACCGGGAGCGGATCCGCCAGTGGGGTTTGTCTCATTTACTGGCTATTTCTGGGCTGCATATAGGTTTGATTGCCACTTTGGGTTTCATGATCAGTAGGAAATGCCTGCTCTTACTGGGTTTAATACTCGAACGACCGATACCGAGCCAGAAACTGGCTATCGCCATTGGGCTGGTGTGTGCCTTGGGATATGCCTACTTGGCCGGTTTTACCATACCCACGCAGCGGGCATTATTGATGGTGTTACTCGGTAGTTATTTTTTCTACAGCCGGCGTTTCACCAAACCGTTAGACGTGGTGCTGTCTGCTCTGTGCCTGTTACTGCTGGTTGACCCTTTAGCTGTGTTATCGCTGAGCTTTTGGTTGTCATTTAGCGCGGTTTTTATTATTTTCTGGTTTTGTTGGCGTTTCCGCCATAGACCGGCCTGGTTAATGGGCTGGCGAGGTAAGCTGGCTAGTTTTATTGGCCTGCAGTTACTGATCCTAACCATGATGCTGCCCTTGCAAGGACTGCTATTTGGTGGTGTTAGTCTGCTGGCGCCGCTGACTAACTTGCTGGCCATTCCGGTGTTCACCCTGGTGGTGATCCCTCTGTCCCTGGTTTCTGTGCTAATGGCCAGTCTTTCTGAAAGCCTGTTGCAGTGGACTCTGTTAATAAACGGCGCCTTGATCTCCGGGTTATTTACTGTGTTTTCGTACTTGCCCTTGAGCTGGTATTCGATACCTGCAAATTGGTTGTGGTCCTTATTGCTGGGAGTGATATTAATCTGGCTGGCTCTGCATCCTTTTCATGGCCGCTTAACAATGGCGTTACTGATTATCCCAGTAATCTTTTTTTTGTTTAAACCGGTTCAATGGCCTGCGGGTAGCTGGACGATCCATGTGTTTGACGTAGGGCAGGGGTTAGCCGTGTTAGTTTCTTCGCGGCAGGACCACCTCTTATATGACACCGGCGCCAGGTTTGTGTCTGGGTTTACCCCCGCCGGATCGGAAATATTACCCTATTTGCGGTCGTTAGGTATTAACAAGCTAAAGTACCTGGTTATCAGTCATTTGGATAACGACCATGCTGGTGGGGCGGATATTGTGATCAAACAGCTGACCCCTGAAGCCGTGATAGCCAGCGGTTTTGTCAGCCCGGGGCAGCTTGAGTGCCGGACGGGGCAAGTATACTTGCTGGGCGGGTTAACCGTCGACGTATTGTCTCCTGCAGTTAAAACTCGAAACCGAAATCATGACTCCTGTGTCATTCGGGTTTCAGATGGTGCCTATCACCTGTTGCTGACCGGAGATATAGACAAGCGTAAAGAAAAGACCCTGGTATTGAGCCAGTTGGACAAATTGGATACGGATATATTGTTGTCGCCGCATCACGGCAGTAATACCTCGTCGAGTCTGCAGTTTATTCAGGCGACTTCACCGAGTTTGGTGATCCACAGCGCCGGTTTCCTTAACCGCTGGAAATTTCCTCATGCCGATGTAATCAGCCGATATAAGGACCAAAGGATAAACCAAAAAATAACCGGTTATACAGGGATGATTAAGCTGTCGGTCACAAAGGGAAATGTGCGGTTTGAAAGCTACCGGCAGCAGTTGTCACCTTACTGGTATCACAGCTTACTTTTGCCTTTTTATCCTGAAGCTTTAGAATAGCCTTTTTGGCTAGCAAAAGATCATTGATGAAGCATCAGCAAACCAGCTCTTGGGTCAGTTTTAAACGCCTAATCTCATACGTAAAAGACAAAAAACTGGGCTTAATTGGCGGTATTGTCGGCATGGTAGGTTATGCCGCCGTGGATGCAACCTTTCTTTACTCCCTTAAGCCCCTGCTTGATGAAGGGCTCACGGGCAAAAACCCGGATGTGCTTACCTTTATGCCTATCTTTGTGTTGCTGATTGTAATGGTAAGGGGGATAGCTGCATTTCTCAGCACCTATTGCATGGCCTGGGTAGGAAACCATGTGGTGATGAACCTACAGCGTCAGGTATTTAACCAAATGATGTCGATGCCGGTGGAGTTTTTCGATAAACGAAATACAGGTGATCTGCTGTCCAAAATTACCTACGACTGTAACCAGGTTTCCAGCGCCGCCAGTAATACTCTGGTTAGTTTGTTCAGGGAAGGTGCTATGGTCATCGCCCTGCTTGCCATGATGTTTTATCAGAGCTGGCAGCTTTCGCTGATCTTCTTTATTATCGGCCCCATAGTCGGTGTGGTGATAAGCGTAGTGAGCAAGCGTTTTCGTCGTATAGGCCATCAATTGCAAGATGCCATGGGATCCGTTACCACGTCATCGGAGCAAATGCTTAAGGGGCATAAAGAAGTGCTGATGTTTGGCGGCCAGCAGGTTGAGAAAAGTCGCTTCGCACGGGTTAGCAATTATGTTCGCCAACAAAATATGAAAATGGTGACAGCCCAGGCTGTCAGTGTGCCCGTGATCCAGTTTATCGCTTCCATCGCACTGTCCTTTATCTTATACCTGGCGACCTTCCCGGAAGTGATGGAGACCCTAACCCCAGGCACCTTTACCCTGATAGTGACCTCTATGTTCGCCTTGTTAAAACCAATACGTGCAGTGACCCAGGTGAATAACGAAATTCAGAAAGCGCTGGCGGCTTGTGACAGCTTATTTGGTTTACTGGACACAGAGACTGAAAAAGACACAGGCACTGAACGTTTGCAGAAAGCAAAAGGGCATATCGAATTTAAAAATGTGACCTTTACCTATCCAACCGCCGATGAGCCGGCGCTGAAAAATGTAAGCTTTGACTTGCCCGTGGGTAAAACTGTGGCCCTGGTTGGTCGTTCTGGTAGCGGCAAATCTACGATAGCGTCGCTTTTGACCCGCTTTTACACCATAGATAGCGGTAGCATCAGTTTGGATGGGGTAGATGTGCAGGATATTTCACTGCGAGATCTCAGGGGACAATTGGCCTTTGTTTCCCAGAACGTGCACCTGTTCAACGATACCATAGCGAATAACATTGCTTATGCCACCGAGGATAAATATAGCCGGGAAGACATCATCAATGCGGCAAAAACCGCCCATGCCCTTGAGTTTATAGAGTCCTTTCCGGACGGTCTCGATACTGTGGTGGGGGAAAATGGGGTTATGCTTTCCGGTGGCCAGCGCCAACGTATCGCCATTGCCAGGGCGTTATTGCGGGACGCTCCTATTCTTATCCTGGACGAGGCGACTTCCGCCCTGGATACGGAGTCGGAGCGACATATTCAGGCTGCCCTGGATGAGCTACAGAAAAACCGCACTTCAATCGTGATCGCTCACCGTTTGTCCACCATAGAAAATGCCGATGAAATACTGGTGGTGGATGAAGGTCAGATAGTGGAGCGTGGTCACCACAATGGCTTATTGGCTGAAAAAGGCGCCTATTTTGGCTTGCATAACTTGCAACGGTCGGCTAACTGATCATGCAGTTCTGGTACCGCTCTAGCGCTTTACGTTGGTTGTTCTTACCCCTGGCTGCGTTGTTTTATCTGCTAAGCAACTCACGCCGGATCTTGTTTAACAAGGGCTTACTCACCTCGGTCAGGGTAGATGCCCCCGTCATCGTGGTGGGTAATATCACCGTTGGCGGCAATGGCAAAACCCCTGTGGTGGTGTATTTGTGCGAACAGCTGAAACAGCGGGGGTTTAAACCCGGGGTGATCAGCCGTGGGTATGGCGGTAAGAGTGAACGCTACCCCCTATTGCTCGAGACGCAGACACTAGGATCAGAAGCGGGCGATGAGCCTGTGTTGATATACAGGCGAACGGGCTGCCCTGTAGTAGTGTCCCCAAAGCGGGCGGAGGCGGCGCAGCACCTGCTGGATAACAGTGATGTGGATGTTATTATTTCGGATGATGGCTTGCAGCATTACCATCTGCAACGGGATATAGAAATAGTTGTGGTGGATGGCGAGCGACGCTTTGGTAATGGCTGTTATCTGCCCATGGGGCCTTTACGCGAAGGCCTGTCCCGTATTAATACGGTGGACCTTGTAATTAACAATGGTGGCGAACCCAAGTCCGGTGAGTACCCGATGTCGCTGGCCCCGGGAAAGATGCAGTCCCTGGTTACGGATGACGTGGGGCTGGAAACCCAAACAGTTAACGCTTGCGCCGCGATTGGCCATCCCCCCCGTTTTTTTAACACGTTAACCGGTCTGGGCTTCGAGTTGGAGAAGGCGGTGCCATTCAGTGATCACTATGCTTACAAGGAAAGCGACTTTGCTCAGTTTGATCCCCGGCTGCCCTTATTAATGACTGAAAAAGACGCTGTAAAATGCCTGGGGTTTGCCAGAGACAACTGGTGGTACTTACCTGTGGATGCCGTGCTGCCACCCCAAGTGATGAGACAAATTACAACTAAGATACAGACCTTATCTCAAGGAAACTAAACCATGTTACTCGATCATAACCTGATGGAAATCATTGCCTGCCCCGTGTGTAAAGGTAAGCTTCATTACGATAAAAAGAACAATGAACTGGTCTGCAAGGGAGATCGCCTGGCGTATCCGGTAACAGAGGGGATCCCTGTATTACTGGAGAACAAAGCGCGTCTGCTTAGCCCGGAGGAGGTTAATCTATGAGTTTTACAGTGATCATTCCTGCACGTTATGACTCTACGCGTTTACCTGGAAAACCCTTGCTCGATATTGCCGGCAAACCCATGGTCCAGCACGTAGTGGACAAGGCCCTTGCCTGCGGTGCTAAGCGAGTGATCGTGGCCACCGATGACCAGCGCATTCGGGATGCTCTTAGTTGTGAAGTTTGCATGACTTCAAAAGACCATGAATCCGGCACTGAGCGACTGGCTGAGGTTGTAAATAAGCTCGGATTAGCCGACGATGAGATTATCGTTAACGTGCAAGGTGATGAGCCGCTGATACCGTCTGAAATCATTGCTCAAGTTGCAAATAATCTGGCCGCTACCGAAGCAAAAATGGCTACCTTGTCTGTTCCCATTACCCATGATGAGGAAATTTTTAACCCAAATGCAGTAAAAGTGGTCGCCGATATCAATGGCCACGCTTTGTACTTCAGCCGTGCCAGCATACCCTGGGACAGGGATGGATTCAAAGGCGAAAAGAACAACGCAGAACGCGTATTACAACGCCACATAGGTATCTATGCGTATCGCGCCGGCTTTATCAATCAGTACATTAGTTGGCAAGTGTCACCGCTGGAGCAAATTGAAAAATTGGAGCAGTTACGCGTGCTTTGGTACGGGGAAAAAATCCACGTCGCACAGGCGCTTGTTGCTCCCTTAGCGGGCGTGGATACTGAAGAAGATCTGCAAAGAGTCAGGACAGTTATCTAAAGCCCGGTACAAACTAAATCACTGTAACGGGAGGCCAAACTGTTAACGGCGCTATAGTAAATAAAAGGCCAAACGGTCTTTTATTTATCCAGCTTCTGTTTCCCAATCAGCTTGATCAACTGGTAGCGAATACTTGAACCATCAGCTGGCGGATTTTCCACCTGCGTTTTCTTGATTTTTAGTTGATAGAGGTAGCCAGCTTGATGCTCAAATCCTTCAATTCGACTATATAATAACTGCCACTCTTCTGCCGGCGAGCTTCTTACTTTTAAGCAGGTCATGGGGCCAACGCCAGTACAGTGTACTTTTTGCGCATCAACATAGAGCAGGTTTTGCTCAGACAGCTGACCGTCACCCATATTGCCCACAGACAGCTTGTCCATGGAAAAGTTGGCGCAGCCGGAAATTAGCGCAACTACAGGTAATAAAGCAAGGTATTTCATCGTATTAACCTCGTTACTAAACAAACAGAGCAGATTAACGAAAACCCAGGACAGGTTAATTGAACAAAAAAAAGGAGGTCAACAGACCTCCTTTTTTGATATGACTAAAACAGATTAGCGCTCATCAATGGATTTGAATTCGCGTTCTGTGTAACCCGTGTATAGCTGGCGAGGACGACCAATCTTCTGTCCTGGTTGACTTAACATTTCGTTCCAATGTGCGATCCAGCCCACAGTTCTTGCCAGAGCAAAAATTACAGTAAACATGGACGTTGGAATACCCATGGCCTTTAGAATGATACCCGAGTAGAAGTCGACATTTGGGTACAGCTTCTTTTCGATAAAGTACGGGTCTTCCAGGGCAATTTTTTCCAGCTTCATGGCGACAGCTAGCAGTGGATCGTCGACGTTAAGCTCTTCGAGCACTTCGTGACAGGTCTCGCGCATCACTGTAGCGCGCGGATCATGGCTCTTATAGACACGGTGACCGAAGCCCATCAGACGGAATGGGTCATCTTTATCTTTTGCTCTGGCAACATACTCATCGATGTTAGACACATCGCCAATTTCTTCCAGCATCTTCAGACATGCTTCGTTGGCACCGCCGTGAGCCGGTCCCCAAAGGGATGCAATACCTGCGGCAATACAGGCAAACGGGTTAGCGCCGGAAGAGCCTGCTAAACGTACAGTAGACGTTGAAGCGTTTTGCTCGTGGTCGGCATGCAAGATCAGGATGCGGTCCATAGCTCGTTCCAGTATAGGGTTAACCTTATACTCTTCACACGGCACGGCAAACATCATATGCAGGAAGTTACCCGCATAGCTCAGGTCATTACGTGGGTAGACAAAAGGCTGGCCGATGGAATATTTGTAACTCATGGCTGCCAGTGTTGGGATCTTGGAGATCAAACGGTAAGCGGCGATTTCACGATGACGCGCGTCGGAGATATCCAAAGAGTCGTGGTAGAACGCAGACAGGGCGCCCGTTACACCACACATGATAGACATGGGGTGAGAATCGCGGCGGAAACCGGAGAAGAAATCCGTTAGCTGCTCATGCACCATGCTGTGCTGAGTGACTATGTGATGGAATTCGTCGTATTGCTCTCTGGTTGGGGCTTCACCGTATAGCAAGATGTAGCAGACTTCCAGGTAGTCGGCATTCTTGGCCAGTTGATCGATGGGGAAGCCGCGGTGGAGCAAGATGCCCTTGCTGCCATTGATAAAGGTAATATCGGATTCACACGACGCGGTAGCGAGAAAGCCCGGGTCAAAAGTAAAATATCCATGTGCGCCTAAGCCGCGAACATCAATCACCGGATGGCCAGCTGCGCCTTCCATAATCGGCAGCTCAATAGGTTCCTGGCCGGGTAGTGTAAGTGTGGCTTTATTGTTAGCCATAGCACGTCTCCTTTGCTCTTTTTATAATGCAAGTCGGGATAACAAACGCCGCATAGTACTACAGATCAAATCGGCAAATGTCAATTTGTTGGGCTTATATCATCGACTTGTTAATGAAAGAATTATAGTGAGTTACTTGTTTTCGACAGAATTTGTTCCTTAATGTTGAAACATGATTGTAAAATCTTTTAGCCCTACGTATACTTTGCGCCGAGGTCTCCGGATGGTTTGTTGTGGCTTAGTTGACGCCATCTGGCTAGGCAGCTAAATCCCGTATTTTCTGCCTTTCCGGTGTCAATTGTCCTAACAACCAATTAACAATTCGAAGTACCCTGTTAACTACATTGTCATTAGTGAGAGTGTGAGGTAACCAGGTATCTCTTATGGTTAGCTGGAGAATATAACAATAATCAAAAGGCTCTTAATGAGCCGAGTGGGCAACACCGTGAAGAAGCAAAGACCTGTAAACCTCGATCTACAGACTATTGACTTTCCTGTTACTGCCATTGCATCCATTGTGCACCGTGTCTCTGGAATTATCGTGTTTGTTGCTTTAGCTATTATGCTATGGCTACTGGCGGAGTCCCTGGGCTCACCGGAAGGATTTGAAAATGTTGCTGGCCTGTCAGATAACTTTTTAATCAAATTCATCCTTTGGGGAACCCTCACGGCACTTGCTTATCATATCGTGGTTGGCGTTCGTCACGTGATAATGGATCTGGGGTATTGGGAAGAGATGGAGTCTGCATCTCAAAGCGCGAAAGTAGCTTTCGCCATCACTGTCGTTTTATCACTACTAGCGGGGGTAATGGTATGGTAAATAACGCTGCCACCTTCGGTCGAAGTGGCGTTCACGATTTCATTCTGATCCGTGCAACTGCCATTATCATGACCTTGTACACCCTGTATCTGGTAGGTTTCATCGCCACCACCGACTTGACGTATGACGTCTGGAGCGGCTTTTTCGCTTCCACCTTTACTAAGGCTTTCACTATGATGGCCCTGGTATCCATGCTTATCCATGCCTGGATTGGCTTGTGGCAAGTGCTAACCGATTACGTTAAACCTGCGCTGTTGCGCGGCGCGCTGCAGTTTAGCTTGACTGCGGTAGCATTTATATACGTATTCGTTGGCTTTTCTGTTCTGTGGGGTGTGTCTTGAGTATTCCAGTTCGTGAATTTGATGCTGTAGTCATCGGTGCCGGTGGCGCCGGTATGCGCGCTGCGCTACAGATTTCTAAAGAAGGTAAAAGCTGTGCGCTGCTTTCCAAAGTATTCCCAACCCGTTCTCATACAGTATCCGCTCAGGGTGGTATTACAGTTGCGCTAGGCAACTCTCATGAAGATAACTGGGAATGGCACATGTACGATACGGTGAAAGGCTCCGATTATATCGGTGACCAGGACGCCATCGAATTTATGTGTAAAGCCGGTCCAGAAGCCATTACCGAACTCGAGAACATGGGTTTGCCTTTTTCACGTTTCGAAAATGGCAGTGTATACCAGCGTCCCTTCGGCGGCCAGTCGAAGAATTTCGGCGGCGAGCAGGCGGCGCGAACGGCGGCGGCGGCTGACCGTACCGGGCACGCCCTGTTACATACCCTTTATCAGCAGAACATAAAAAATAACACCATCGTTTTCTCCGAATGGTATGCATTGGACTTAGTGAAAAACGACGACGGCGATGTTGTAGGCTGTACCGCCATCGATATCGAATCCGGTGAAGTGGTTTATTTCAAGGCTAAGGCAGTGGTATTGGCCACCGGCGGTGCAGGACGTATCTTCTCGTCCACCACCAACGCCCATATCAACACGGGCGATGGCGTCGGGATGGCGACACGTGCCGGTGTTCCTTTACAAGATATTGAAATGTGGCAGTTCCACCCAACGGGGATTGCTGGCGCCGGCGTACTGGTTACCGAAGGTTGCCGTGGTGAAGGCGGTTACCTGCTGAACAAGGACGGTGAGCGTTTTATGGAGCGCTACGCGCCTAATGCCAAAGACTTGGCGGGCCGTGATGTTGTGGCCCGCTCTATCATGATTGAAATTCGTGAAGGTCGTGGTTGCGATGGTCCGTGGGGTCCGCATATCAAGCTGAAGATGGATCACTTAGGTAAAGAGACTCTGGAGTCCAAACTGCCGGGTATCTGTGAACTGTCCCGTACCTTTGCCCATGTGGATCCGGTTAAAGAGCCTATCCCAATTATCCCAACCTGCCACTATATGATGGGTGGCGTACCTACCAATGTGAATGGTCAGGTGCTTAAGGTAGACGAAAACGGCAACGACATTGAAGTCAGAGGCCTGTTTGCTGTGGGTGAAATTGCCAGCGTATCCGTTCACGGCGCCAACCGCTTGGGTGGTAACTCACTGCTTGATCTTGTGGTCTTTGGCCGCGCTGCGGGTCAACACCTGGGCACTGCCCTGGATTCATTGAAAGATCTCAAAGAAGCATCGGAAGAAAATATCGATGCAGCACTTGCCCGCTTTAATCGCTGGGAAAGTGGCACGGGTACCGAAGATCCGGTGCAGCTCCGCAAAGATATGCAAATGTGTATGCAGAAAAACTTCTCGGTGTTCCGTGAAGGCGCCGCCATGGCCGAAGGGCTGGCAGAGCTTAAAGAGATACGCGAACGCCTGAAAAACGCCAAATTGGATGATACCAGTATGGAATTCAATACCCAGCGTATTGAGTGTCTGGAACTGGATAACCTGATGGAAACAGCGTACGCCACTGCCGTCGCGGCAAACTATCGTACCGAGAGTCGTGGCGCCCATGCTCGTGCCGATTTTGAGGAGCGTGATGATGAAAACTGGCTATGCCACACCATCTATAACCCTGAAACGGAAGCCATGAGAAAGCGTGACGTCAACATGTCGCCTAACTTCCGCGAGGCCTTCCCGCCGAAGGCAAGAGTATATTAAGGGGAAATAGAGATGAAGGTTACATTTTCTGTATACAGATATAACCCGGACGTAGACAATACCCCGTATATGAAGGATTATCAGTTAGATCTTCCTGAAGGTTCGGATATCATGGTATTGGACGCGTTGATCATGCTGAAAGAGCAGGATTCAACCCTGGCGTTTCGTCGCTCATGCCGTGAAGGGGTCTGTGGCTCCGACGGCATCAATATGAACGGCAAAAACGGCCTGGCGTGTATTACCCCTCTGTCTGACCTGATAGGCAAAAAAGATAAGATAATTATCCGTCCTTTGCCTGGTCTGCCGGTGATCCGAGACCTGGTTATTGATATGACTCAGTTCTTTACCCAATACAATAAGATCAAGCCGTATCTTATTAGTGACGGTAAATTACCTCCTGCCGGTGAAAACCTGCAGTCCCCCGAGCAAAGAGCAAAACTGGATGGTTTATACGAGTGTATTTTGTGCGCTTGTTGTTCCACCTCTTGTCCTTCGTTCTGGTGGAACCCAGACAAGTTTATTGGTCCTGCTGGTTTACTGGCTGCTTATCGCTTCTTAATCGACAGTCGCGATACAGCCACTGAAGAGCGGTTGGCTGGCCTGGATGACGCATTCAGCGTATTCCGCTGCCACGGCATCATGAACTGTGTCAACGTTTGTCCGAAAGGACTAAACCCGACCAAGGCGATTGGGCATATTAAGTCCATGCTGCTGAAACGGGCTGTTTAGCAAAGTTACTTAACTTTATGTTATGTAGCACAAACTAAATAGCTGTCTCTGGTGAGATGGCTATTTTTTTGATAGTTTTTGATACCCTACTTACCGCGTAAGCGGATTTATTTGCACTAGAAGTATAATAAGGGATACATTGATGCAAAACGGCGTAATGAAAGCCTGGCTGGAGTCATCTCACCTGGCCGGTGCGAACGCGACCTATATTGAAGAGCTTTATGAAGCTTATCTGCAAGACCCTCTTTCTGTTGACTCAAATTGGCGCAGCGTGTTCGACGAGCTGCCTAAGATCGAAGGTGTTGACAAGGAACAAGCTCACTCAGCCGTAAAGGATGAGTTCAAACGCCTTGCCAAATCCCCGAAAAGATACACAGCCGCCGCCGGTGAAATGCACAATGATGCCAAACAGGTAAAGGTGCTGCAGTTAATTAACGCATACCGTTTCCGTGGCCATCAACATGCCGCACTCGATCCGCTTGGTCTGTGGCAACGCGAGACAGTACGTGAACTGGACCCGTTTTTCCATGATCTGGAAGGCGCAGATCATGATGCCAGCTTTAATGTCGGCTCCTATGCTGTAGGTAACGAAACCATGGTTCTGAAAGACCTGGTGACCTCGTTAAAGAAAACCTATTGTAGCGCTATCGGTGCGGAATATATGCATATTACCGATACCGAGGAAAAGCGCTGGTTGCAAAATCGCTTGGAATCCTGTGAAAGTCAGCCTTCTTTCAGTGAAGATGCGAAGCTTCGTTTCCTGGAAAACCTGACAGCCACAGAAGGGCTTGAAAAATACCTGGGCACTAGGTTTCCCGGCGCCAAACGTTTTTCCCTGGAAGGGGGCGATGCCTTTATTCCTATGGTGAAAGAGCTGATCCGCCGCTCAGGTGAGCAAGGCACCCAGGAAATTGTCTTGGGTATGGCCCACCGTGGCCGCCTGAATATGCTGGTTAACGTGTTGGGTAAAAAACCCAATGATTTGTTTGATGAATTCGCCGGTAAGCATGATGCAAGCTGGGGGGCAGGTGACGTTAAATACCATCAGGGCTTTAGTTCTGATTTCACTACACCGGGTGGTGACGTGCATGTGGCGTTGGCGTTTAATCCATCTCACCTTGAGATAGTAAACCCTGTGGTGCTTGGTTCGGTTAGAGCAAGACAAGAGCGCCTGGGTTGTAATGACGGCTCTTCCGTATTACCTATCACGGTTCACGGTGACTCTGCCATCGCAGGTCAGGGGGTGGTGCAAGAGACCTTTAATATGTCTCAGGCCCGCGCCTTTAAAGTAGGCGGTACCATACGTATCGTGATTAACAACCAGATTGGTTTTACTACTTCCAATCCGGAAGACACCCGCTCTACTTTGTACTGTACCGATATCGCCAAGATGGTGCAGGCGCCGATATTGCACGTAAATGCAGACGATCCGGAAGCCGTTATTTTGGTCACCCAAATTGCACTGGATTATCGTAATACGTTTAAGCGCGATGTGGTTATCGACCTGGTTTGTTACCGTCGTCATGGTCACAACGAAACGGATGAGCCAAACCTGACACAGCCCTTGATGTATCAGAAGATCAAGAAGCATCCAACCCCGAGAAAGATTTATGCTGACAGATTGATTGCCGAAGGTGTGATTGATGCTGCTAAAGCGAAATCTTTGGTGGATGGCTACCGTGACGCGCTGGATAAGGGTGAGTGTGTGGTGGACGAATGGCGTCCAATGCAAAAGCACTCAGTGGACTGGACTCCTTATCTGAAACACGACTGGGATACGGTTTACGATAGCCACTATCCTATTGAACAGTTAAAAGATATCGGCGCTAAAATCTCCGCGATCCCTGAAGATTTAAAGCTCCATAAAGTGGCGCAAAAGGTATACCTGTCGCGCGCCGAAATGGCCCGTGGCGACCGACCTTTCGACTGGGGTTTTGCCGAGATGCTGGCCTATGCGACTTTGCTGGACAGCAAGTATAATGTGCGTATCGTAGGGCAGGACTCGAACCGCGGAACCTTCTCACACCGCCATGCCGAGCTGCACAATCAAAATGATGCCAGCAGTTACCGGCCTTTAGAGCACATCAAGGAAGATCAGGGCCGTATCGATATCTACGATTCCGTGTTGTCCGAAAATGCAGTGCTGGCGTTCGAATACGGTTACTCCACCGCCGAACCTAAGGGGCTGGCTATCTGGGAAGCCCAGTTTGGTGATTTTGCCAACGGCGCTCAGGTGGTGTTCGATCAGTTTCTGTCGTCCGGGGAGCAAAAATGGGCCCGTATGTGTGGTTTGACCCTGTTGTTACCGCACGGTTACGAAGGTCAGGGACCTGAGCATTCTTCCGGTCGTCTTGAGCGTTACTTGCAGCTGTGTGCGGAACACAATATGCAGGTATGTATGCCAACGACGCCGGCTCAGATATTCCATATGTTACGCCGTCAGGTGGTTCGTCCTATGCGCCGCCCGCTGATCGTCATGTCGCCTAAGTCACTATTGCGTCATCCTCAAGCAGTTTCATCTCTGGAAGAACTGGCCAATGGTCGTTTTATGAACGCCATTGGAGAAACAGACGAGCTGGATCCCAAAAAGGTTAACCGAGTCGTATTCTGTAGCGGCAAAGTGTATTACGATCTGCTGGCTCAGCGTCGTAAGGCCGAGAAAAATGATGTTGCTCTGGTAAGGATTGAACAGCTGTATCCTTTCCCGAAAGTGGAAGTGGAAAAAATCCTAGAAGAATATCAACATGTCACCGACTTTGTTTGGTGTCAGGAAGAACCACAGAACCAAGGCGCCTGGTACTGTAGCCAGCATCACTTCTGGGATGTTATCCCAAGTGGCGCCAAATTAACTTACACCGGTCGTGCTGCGTCAGCCTCTCCAGCCGTCGGATATATGTCTGTACACCTCAAACAACAGCAAGCGTTAGTAAACGACGCCCTGGGTTTGCAAGAATAAGAAGTAAAAGGATAAAGATAGATGACTATCGAAATATTGGTTCCCGATCTGCCAGAATCTGTCGCTGACGCAACTGTCGCTACTTGGCATAAACAGCCAGGTGAAGCGGTAGAACGTGATGAAATCCTGGTTGATATTGAAACAGATAAAGTTGTACTCGAAGTACCTGCTCCAGATGACGGTGTACTGGAAGCTATTGTTGAGGCTGAAGGCGCAACCGTGTTGTCCAAGCAGCTAATTGCTCGCTTGAAAGCGGGCGCCGCAGCGGTGCCGGCTAAGGAAGCAGAAGCCGCGCCAGCACCAGCCGAGGGCAGTGCCGATGCCAGCCCTTCAGTTCGTCGTTTGATGAACGAGCTGGGCATTAACCCAAGCCAGATTAAAGGTTCGGGTAAAGGCGGAATGATCACTAAAGAAGACGTGGAAGGGTTTGCTAAAGGCGGTGCTAAACCAGCCCCTGCGGCAAAAGCTGAAGCGCCTGTAGTAGACGTACCGGTTGCAGCTCGCAGCGAAAAACGTGTGCCTATGACACGTTTACGTAAGCGTATCGCCGAACGTCTGCTGGAAGCGAAAAACTCCACAGCCATGTTGACCACGTTTAACGAAATCAACATGAAACCAATCATGGATATCCGTAAGCAATACAAAGATGTATTCGAAGAAAAGCACGGTACCCGGCTTGGCTTTATGTCTTTCTATATTAGGGCGGTGACCGAAGCGCTGAAGCGTTATCCGGAAGTGAACGCGTCTATCGATGGTGATGAAATCGTTTATCACAACTTCTTTGACGTGAGCATCGCCGTATCTACGCCGCGTGGTCTGGTGACCCCGGTACTGCGCGATACAGATACCATGAGTCTGGCTGATATAGAAAAGGCTATCCGTGTGCTGGCCATAAAAGGTCGTGACGGCAAGCTAACTGTTGAAGAGATGATGGGTGGTAACTTCACCGTGACTAACGGCGGCGTATTTGGTTCGCTGTTGTCCACACCTATAATCAACCCGCCTCAAGCCGCTATCTTAGGTATGCATAAGATCCAGGACCGTCCTATGGCCATCAATGGTAAGGTTGAAATCCTGCCGATGATGTACCTGGCCCTGTCTTATGACCATAGATTGGTCGACGGCAAAGAATCAGTGGGTTTCCTGGTAAGCATTAAAGAGTTACTGGAAGATCCAACACGTCTGTTACTGGACGTTTAAGTTTTGAGAATTGGGCCTGAATTTCGGGCCCATATACTAAGGGTGAATTTTCACCCTGGAAACGTAGTTAAATTATACGGATAGAGCATCATGAATTTGCATGAGTATCAGGCAAAACAGCTTTTCGCTGAATATGGTTTGCCAACATCACAAGGTTACGCCTGTGACACGCCACAAGAAGCGGCGGAAGCTGCTGACAAGCTAGGTGGTGATAAGTGGGTTGTTAAATGCCAGGTACACGCAGGTGGACGTGGTAAAGCGGGCGGTGTAAAACTGGTTTCCAGCAAAGAAGAAATCAAAGCGTTTGCCCAGAACTGGTTAGGTAAAAACCTGGTGACTTACCAGACAGATGCTAAAGGTCAGCCGGTTACTAAGATCCTGGTTGAAGATTGCACAGATATTGCCAACGAGCTGTATCTTGGCGCAGTAGTGGATCGCGCTTCTCGCCGTGTTGTTTTCATGGCTTCCACCGAAGGTGGTGTGGAAATCGAAAAAGTTGCGGAAGAGACGCCAGAGCTTATCCACAAAGCAGCTATCGATCCACTGGTTGGCCCTCAGGCATACCAGGCACGCGAACTGGCATTTAAGCTGGGCCTGGAAGGTACTCAAATCCGTCAGTTTACAAAAGTATTTATGGGTCTTGGTCAGATGTTTATTGACCACGATTTCGCACTGCTTGAAATCAACCCATTGGTTATCACTGCCGCCGGTGATCTGCACTGTCTTGACGGCAAGATCAACATCGACTCTAACGCTATGTATCGCCAGGCTAAGCTTCGCGAAATGCACGATCCTTCTCAGGAAGATGAGCGTGAAGCACAAGCGGCCCAGTGGGAACTTAACTATGTTGCACTAGACGGCAACATTGGTTGTATGGTTAACGGCGCTGGCCTGGCCATGGGCACCATGGATATTGTTAAGTTAAATGGCGGTGATCCAGCTAACTTCCTGGATGTAGGCGGCGGCGCAACGAAAGAGCGGGTAGCGGAAGCATTTAAGATCATCCTTTCTGATGACAATGTGAAAGCCGTATTGGTTAACATCTTCGGTGGTATCGTACGTTGCGATATGATTGCCGAAGGTATTATCGGTGCAGTTGAAGAAGTAGGTGTTAGTGTCCCTGTGGTAGTACGCCTGGAAGGTAACAATGCCGAGCTAGGTCGTAAGACTCTGGCGGATTCCGGCCTGAATATTATTGCGGCAACAAGTCTGACTGGTGCTGCCCAGCAAGTAGTAAAAGCGGCGGAGGCCTAATAATGAGCGTACTAATCAATAAAGACACTAAGGTGATCTGTCAGGGTTTCACTGGTGGCCAGGGTACTTTCCACTCTGAGCAAGCTATCGAGTACGGAACGCAGATGGTTGGTGGTGTATCTCCTGGTAAAGGCGGTCAAATTCACCTGGGCCTTCCTGTATTTAATACAGTACGTGAAGCGGTAGAAACGACAGGCGCAACGGCATCTGTTATCTATGTACCTGCCCCTTTCTGTAAAGACGCTATCCTGGAAGCCATCGATGCTGGCATCGAGCTGATCGTTACTATCACCGAAGGTATCCCGACGCTGGATATGCTGGAAGTGAAAGTGAAGCTGGAAGAGACTGGCGTTCGCATGATTGGTCCTAACTGCCCAGGCGTTATCACTCCGGGTGAATGTAAGATTGGCATCATGCCAGGTCACATCCACAAGCCTGGTAAAGTCGGTATCGTATCTCGTTCGGGTACACTGACTTATGAAGCCGTTAAGCAGACTACTGACGAAGGTTTCGGTCAGTCTACTTGTGTTGGTATCGGTGGCGACCCAATCCCAGGCTCTAACTTCATCGACGTACTGGAAATGTTCCAGAACGACCCACAGACTGAAGCTATCGTAATGATCGGTGAAATCGGTGGTAGCGCCGAAGAAGAAGCGGCAGCATATATCAAAGCTAACGTGACTAAGCCCGTTGTTTCTTACATTGCCGGTGTTACTGCACCTGCAGGTAAGCGTATGGGTCACGCGGGCGCAATCATCGCCGGTGGTAAGGGTACTGCAGCTGAGAAGTTTGCCGCACTTGAAGATGCTGGTGTGAAAACAACTCGCTCATTAGCTGAAATAGGCAGTGCACTTCGTGAAGTGACTGGCTGGTAAGCTAACATAGCAATTGAAAAACCGCCGAATTCGGCGGTTTTTTTGTCTGTTTTTTACATTGCTGCTGACTCTGGCTGGATCACCTAGCGAATTGAAGTATCAGGGAATGGTCTGTACTCCGAGTTGTCGCATTTGTTGTTGGATCCAGCGGATCCGCTTGTTGAGATAAACGCTTGGTTTACCGGCATCAAGTTGGTATGGGTTAGGTAATACTGCCGCCAACAATGCTGATTCCCGCGAATTCAGCTTCGCCGCTGCCTTTCCAAAGAAATGCTGACTGGCCGCTTCGACACCATAGATACCCGGGCCAAACTCGACAATATTCAGATAGATTTCCAGAATGCGGGGTTTTGCCCACATTTGTTCCATCAATAGCGTAAACCAGGCTTCCAGTCCCTTGCGCAGAAGGTTTTGCCCGGGCCAAAGGTATAGGTTCTTCGCTGTCTGCTGACTAATCGTGCTGGCGCCGCGAAAACGCTCTCCCGCCAGTATATCCTTAGCCGCGTCTTTAATGGATGCGATATCGAAGCCGTTATGCTGGTTAAATAGTTGGTCCTCAGATGCAATGACCGCAAGTTGCATTGGTCTGGCAATATTATCCAGTGCTACCCAATTATGTTTGATCTGATCAGGGAATTCAGGGGGAGGGGAAATCCAGCGCGATAACTTCCATGCCCAGATGGGGGGATCCAGTAACACTCCTGCGGCAACAATCAGCCCTGTGAAAAGTACCCAGCCCAGGGTTATGCTGATAAAACAGCGTTTAAGCCATCGTTTCATTTTGGTTTTATCCAGTTTCAGTGGTTTATTTACACGCTTATATAGTGAAAGCTTTCCCGGCGTAAGCAGGCATAGTGCAATGGCTGACATTATTTTGAAGGATTCAAAGTCTTGGTGTCAACAGCGGAGATCGAAATCTTGCCAGTTAATACTGCGCCCTGGTATAGCTCAGTACTAGCTGACAAATATCTGCCTGTTCTAAACTCAGAATTGAAGGGGAACCGTGGTCAGGAAGTAAGCGTGCGTTTTTTTGTTTTTTGTCTGTTATCTCTGCTGAGCCTGGCCGGTCAGGCGGAAAACTTTGCCTTGCTGGTGGGGGTTGGGGATTATCAGGACAGTCGCATTAAACCGCTACAAGGTCCGGCTTTTGACGTTAAGGCGCTGGAAAACGCACTAAAACAGTGGCGCTTTCAGCATAAGAATATCGTCTCGTTGGTAGATTCTAAAGCGACCCGGCGCAATATATTATTTGAACTCGATAAGCTAACCGGCCGAACTCAGCCGGGAGACACTATATTTTTTTACTACTCTGGCTACGGTACTAGCGCCCCAAGGGACAAAATAAGCCAATCTTTGCCTGTTAACTATGGGCTGGTGACGCCATACGATGCCGACTGGTCACCAAACGGGGGCCGATTCGAGAGCACTATGCTGATGGGATACCGGGATTTGTCGCCCAGGTTGAAAAAACTGGATGCCGGCGGTCGGTTTGTTTTCGTTAGCTTTGATGCCAGCTTTTCAGCTTACTCTGTTCACAAAACGCAGCCTTTTCCTACCCGATATTTACAGCCACCGTTATCTTTACAGGCAACAAGCCGTGCAGTTGGCGGCGGGCTTAACCCGTTAAGCCCGGGTAACGACTCTTTTGGGTATCGCAATCTGGTGTATATCTCCTCATCAGGCGTGCATGAACAAGCCCTGGATATTCCAAAAAATATGATAAGCCGTTACCCCACAGTCGACGGCAAACCGCACGGGGCATTCACCAATTCGTTACTGAAGGCATTAGCAGGGGAGTTGGCAGTGGATATCAATGGAGATGGCCAGATAAGCTATCTTGAGTTTTTTAAAGCCATTGAAGATGAGATGAGATTATCTCACTTACCTCATTCACCCCAATTGCTGCCTAACCCAGCTCAAGCGAATAACAAGCGGTTTCGCCGGGCTTTGTTTGCTGGCGAATACGCTATTGCTCAACCGGCACCGGCATCAGTGCTAACCGAAGATTCAATGGGCTTGCCCAGGCTGGCTCTGCGGGCATCCTTCGATAAGTCATCGCTGGCCTTACTGAAAGGGTTACCCAGCGGCATTATAATTACCCATCAGTACCCGGATATCTTCGTAACAACCGGGCAAGACAGAACGTACTTTTTTGACGGCACTCGTTTTGAGCTAACTGCTATTGCTAAAACGCAAGCAGCTATGTTACGTCAGCTGCAAATCGAACGCTGGAAAATTCGTTTGCTAGCTAATCAAATGGGAAGCAAGCCATTCCTGCTTCTGCCTCACTTAAGCGGCGTGGCGGGCAATACGCTCAGGAAGGGCGACAGGATCGAGCTCAGCCTGCTTTCAGAAAAACCGGTGCAGCTGTTAGCGATATCTGTAGATAGTTCCGGAGATATGCGCATACTGGCTCCAAGGCATAAAAGTGAGCTGCAGATGCGCCGCGCCTGGCAGCGACAAGATTTGCTTGGTTTTAACGCAGAGCCTGTGGGTGTGATCCACCTGATTGTTATTGGTTTTACTGAGCGAGTAAACGGGCTAAAGCAATTTGTTGACAAGAAAAAGCTGGGTTATCAAAGCGAAGACTGGTATGCCCTGCATACTTTGCTTATGCAAAATAAACACAGGGCCCAGCTGAGTGTAAAAAGCCTTTGGATAGCAGACTAGGCAGGGAAGTTTATGGATCTGTCCAAGTCGCCGGCTTGTTGATTTGGCTTATACACTGGCTGACCAGGGTAAGGCTTTTTGCCTGACATCATCTTCTAAAGAGTGTTTGGGGCAAACGTAATCTTGTAAAAATTCTATTAGACCATT
This sequence comes from Psychromonadaceae bacterium, assembly GCA_965249895.1. Lineage (GTDB taxonomy): Bacteria > Pseudomonadota > Gammaproteobacteria > Enterobacterales > CBDFNC01 > CBDFNC01. The sequence goes on along the minus strand of CBDFNC010000004.1, from coordinate 1,272,323 downwards.
GGCGCTTTGCCTTAGGGCATTTTCAGATCCTTCGTCGAGGCACTGGCCTTCTTCGGTAAACACAGATTGTACACCTGCTATGGAGACGGCACCTGGTACGGCGATAGCACCCACATGAGAGCAAACCCCTTTTAGGTGCTCCAGCGACTTGATTGCACCAATACGACCCGCTGCCACACCGACCAGCAGGATAGGTTTTCCGGCCAACACGGAAGGAAAGCCCAGATTCTCGATGATCAGTTTGCAATAAGCGCAGAAGCTGCCGTGATATTCCGGGGTCGCTATGACCACTGCCGCCGCATGATTTACCGCATCGCTTAATTTCTTGCTGTCTGCTGTTTGTGTTTGGCCTGGAAATCCTAGATTGAGCTGCCTGCCATCGAAATGATGGACTGTCAGTCCAAGCTTAGATAACTCATCATTAACAATGCTTAATGCGTGGGAAGTGTAATTCTGTGGTCGGCTGGTGGCTGAAATACTAACAATATGCGGCATATACAGTTCCCTTTAACGTGATTTTTATAAATTTACTCCTAAGGTTAGACCTAAATACGATGACGTCTAGTGGGTTAAAGGGCCGAGGTAATTATACGTAACATATATATGCCATCATTATTCTGTCGGGTGTTGTATGGGTAAACACGGCTTGGCAGCGTAAAGAACAACCAGGGCAAGGACAGTTTTCAAGGTTAGGCACAAATATGAGAAATTGTCATTGTGCTGGAGGGGCTTGATTGGATATCTATGATGTTCCTCTCCTGTTGTGGAAGCCACCTGGAAATTCCAATAAGGTAACCGCCTTACAATTTTATCTGTGGCCTGACAACAGGTACACTAGCACTATCTTTCCCCTCCAGCGTCGTTTGTGATGAGTCAGCGAAATCTTAGTTTTGTCTTCAGACCTAAATCAGTGGCCGTAATTGGCGCCTCAGTTCGTGAAAAGCGGGCCGGGCACGTCGTTATGAAAAACCTGCTATCTGGCGGTTTTTCCGGACCTATTATGCCGGTGACGCCAAAATACAAAGCTGTACAAGGCGTGCTGGCTTATCCAAATATAACCGCATTACCTCAGGTGCCTGATCTGGCCATTATATGCACGGCGGCGAAGCGTGTGCCGGGCATTATAGAAAGTCTGGCCCAGGTGGGATGTAAATCCGTGATTGTGATGGCGGGAGGTCTGGACGCCCCTTGCCCTGATAAGGAGCTTACTTGTCGGGAAGCCATGCTGGCTATTGCCAAACGCTATTCCGTGAGGATCCTTGGGCCTAACAGCCTGGGTATTATCTTACCCGGACTTGGTTTAAATGCCAGCCTGGCACATGCGGGGGCAAAAGAGGGCAAAATCGCATTTGTATCTCAGTCAGCGGCGGTATGCACCACGGTACTGGATTGGGCGAACAACAAAGGCATTGGTTTCTCATCGTTTATCTCACTAGGTGAAGCGTCCGATATCGACTTTGATGAGCTACTGGATTACCTGGGGCGGGATGGAAAAACCAGCGCTATCCTGCTTTATATTGATTCTATCCATGAGTGTCGCCACTTTATGTCGGCGGCGCGGGCGGCATCTAGGAACAAACCCATTATGGTGATCAAGTCCGGCCGCAGCGCGGAAGGAGCCCTGGCGGCCGAGCTGCATACCGGTGGGATTTCCGGCAGCGATGTGGTTTATGATGCCGCATTTAAACGAGCCGGTATGCTAAGGGTGCGTGATCTGCATGAATTGTTCGCGGCGGTTGAGTCGCTTGCACACACCAAGCCGCTAAAGGGTGAGCGTCTTGCCATAGTGACCAATGGGGGCGGCCCTGGTGTGCTGGCGGTAGACACCTTGATCTCCCGTGGCGGAAGGTTGGCAAAGCTGGATGAAAAAACGCTGAATTCGCTGGATAGGGTGCTACCGGAAACCTGGTCACGTTCGAATCCTATCGATATAGTGGGCGATGCTAACTCAAAACGTTATGCCGAGGCCATCTCTGCGTTAATGGACAGCGATAGTATCGATGCTGTGCTGGTTATGCACTCTCCCTCAGCCCTGGCAGATAGCGTAGAAACCGCGAATGCCGTGGTGGAAGTGGTTAAAAGCCACCCTAACGGCAAGAGGTTAAATATCCTTACCAACTGGACAGGGGAAGACGCGGCTTACCAGGCCAGAAAAATATTTTCCAAAGGTGGGCTGCCGACATACAGGACGCCGGAAGGGGCCGTTGGCGCCTTTATGCATATGGTGGAGTACCGACGAAACCAGAAGCTGTTGATGGAAACCCCTCAATCTATTCCAAGTGATATGCCCACCGATGCGGTTAAGGCCAGAGAGGTACTAAAGGCGGCGCTTAATAAGGGGAAAAGTGTACTGGAAACCCATGAAGCCAGGCCGGTCCTGCAGGCTTATGGGTTGGAAACCGTTGATACCTGGTTTGTCTCCAGTGCGAATGAGGCGGCTAAAGTAGCGTCTGATGTGGGATTCCCTGTGGCGCTTAAGGTGCAGTCACCGGATATCCACCACAAGGCGGATGTACACGGCGTCATGTTGCATCTCAACTCTGAAGCAGAGGTGCGCCAAGCGGCTGACTCCATTTTAAGTCGCGTGGCAGCCACTTTCCCTGAAGCTAAAGTGGACGGTATGATAGTGCAAAAGATGGCGATAAAAGCCGGTGCACAGGAGCTCAGGATTGCCGTTAAGAACGACCCAATCTTTGGTCCGGCCATATTATTGGGGGAGGGTGGCTCTGAATGGGATGTTAGCTCCGATGCCGCAGTTGCATTGCCACCACTGAATACGTCGCTGGCGCGTTACCTCATCATTAATGCCATCAAAGGCAAAAAAGTCCGCCAACGCAAGGGGCCAGGTGGACTGGATATTGCGGCGCTGAGTGTGACGCTGACCCAAATAGCTCACTTGATTATTGATTGCCCTGAAATTGCAGAACTGGATCTAAATCCCGTGCTGGCCTCCGGCTCTGAAATCACCATGTTGGATGTGAATTTAAAATTGCAGAGCAAACCTCAGGAGGGCGCCGGCCGTCTGGCCATTCGACCTTATCCCAAAGAGCTGGAAGAGTACGGATTGTTAAAAGACGGCAGGAAAGTGTTGGTGCGTCCCATCCTGCCGGAAGATGAGCCCAAACATCAGGATTTCGATTCTTCTTTGTCCGCTGAAGACAGGTATAAGAGGTATTTTGGTGAGCGCGCGCGAATGACCCACGAGGAAATGGTTCTGCTCACACAAATCGATTATGACAGAGAGATGGCGTTTATCGCCGTCGAGCTCGACGAAAGGGGGGAGAGTAAGACATTGGGGGTCGTCCGCGCTTCCACAGATCCTGATAATACCGAAGCAGAATTTGCCATGGCGGTGCGCTCCGATCAGCAAGGGGTCGGGCTGGGTCGTATTTTACTGGATAAATTGATCCGCTACTACCAGGATAATGGCACACAAAGCCTGATGGGGTTTACCATGTTGCAGAACAAAGGCATGTCTGAACTGGCAAAGAAACTGGGCTTTAAAGTGGCCATTCAGCTGGAAGATGGGCTGATTGAGATGCATCTGGATTTAAAGCCCCAAGCCTAAATTCTTCTGTAGCTGGCAGTGAAAGCTATTTCTGTCGCGGTAAGTTAAAGGAGCACTGGTCTGCCGGTTATCTGCCTTATCTCTAGCAGGGTTCGCTGGACATTGGTGTCGAGTAAACTTCGTTGTGCGGTTTGGTATTTACCGCCAAAAATAACCTGCCATTGTTGAGTTAACTCCCGTCGGTAATTGATCCGACCTACGATCTTAGCCCGGTTTCTTCGGGTGATCCCGGGTAAGCCGAGGCTGGCGAGCATCAGAGCAGGAGAGGTGGCTCTGGCCTTAAGGCTGGCCCGGCTGATACGTTTGGCATCTTTGATTTTTAATCCCCCAGCCACTAAACGCTTACTATCCAAAGATAGCAATGCGGAAATTTGCGTGAGTATTCCCGTATCAACCAGTCGATTGATCTGCTTCTTTGTTAAGGGAATGGCAAGCTTTTTTGCGGTATAGCTGGCTTGTAACTTAAACCTGGTTTTACATATTGTCTGACTATTCAGACACAGGCCTGGATATACGTACGGCAGTGCGGGACGTATCGTTGAGCTAGACAATACTCGAACGATTTGTGGTACTGCATTGCCCGCCAACTTTAGCTTAATCGATGAGCCAACCCCCAACCCCTTTCTCTTGAGGTAACCCAGCGAATGCCCGGATACCCGGGAAATGCGGCGCCTGTTCAGGAGCAGGGGTTCAATTTCTAAGACAGGGGTTATTTTTCCTGTTCGGCCTTGTTGATAGCGGACCCCAATTACATTGGAAATAGCCGTGTCGGGCTCGGGTTTTAAAGCCAGGGCCCATTTTGGCGCTAATGCTCCCGTACCTAATGCATGCCTGACTCGAGACTGATTTACTTTAATCACCAGGCCGTCGAGTTTCGCGTTCAAAGGGTTTGATGCAGACCATCTGGTGAGCAGCTGAGTTGTTTGCTTCGGTGATGTCAGGTGCTTAGTCATTTGCTGGGTCTCTGACCAGCCCAGGCTAGCAAGGAAAGCAAAACTTTGCTGTGCGTTTTCGAAGACCGGGTATTCAACTTGATAAGGGAACAGCCTTACCTGGCTGGCTAGGCTCGCGTTTGGAGAATGTTGGTGAGCAAGGGCCGCGACGGCTTGCCGGGCAGAGGTATACTGTGTTTGTTTAACCACATCATGGGATGTTAGGTAAAGCTCCCCATAGATAACCAGGTCTTGTTTTTTATCCAGCTGTTGCGGGATGCTTTGGCTTAACCTGAGCAATTGGAGGATATTCTTCCCTTGCAGGCCGTCTCCCCTGGTTGCGGCGGAGGTCAGCTGTCCTTGCCGATAGACCAATTCAACCGCAATGCCGTCTACCTTAGGTTGAGCGAGCAACTCGGCATCCGGATGCTCCGTTTTCACCTTCTCCCAGAACAGGAGCAACTCGGTCCGCGAGACCGTGCTATTAAGGCTGAGCATAGGGAACAGGTGTTTCACTTTATGCTCGTGTGATTCAAAGCCGATTTGCTTTTTCCCGTTTAGGTAGTCGAGAAGTTGGTCATATGTCTGGTCCGGCAGGCATGGCTGACCCTGATAATAGGCCTGTTGTTGCTGTTGCATAAAATCTTGGCAAGGGTCAAGGGCGGCGTACGCACTTGTGCTCAGTAGTGAAAGTGCTGCGGCTAGGTTCACTTTTTTCATCGGGTTAACTGCTATTTCGTCTGTGACTAAGCATAAAGTGTAGTGAAGCTCTGCCTGTGGTGGGTAACAAAGAGGTACAAGGCGGTTTTTCTGTTTTGGCTTGTGTATGATGACGGCACTTGGAAAACAGGATACCGTATGCCATCACCAATAATGCTGCTGGGTTGTACCAGTGACGCAGGTAAGTCTTTGATTGCGACTGCGGTTTGCCGGCATTTGGCGAACCAGGGTATTAATGTCGCCCCTTTTAAAGCGCAGAATATGAGCAACAATGCGGCAGTCACGCCGGATGGGTTTGAAATTGGCCGTGCTCAATATCTACAGGCTCTGGCGGCGAGAGTAACAGCGGATCCCAGAATGAATCCTGTGCTGCTAAAACCTTCTGCAGACACCCGTAGTCAGGTGGTGCTCAATGGTGTGGCCGATGCTGAGCTGTCAGCGATGCAATGGTTAGAGCGAAAACCCCACCTTTGGCAACATGTCAAAGTTGCGTTACAGAGCTTAAAGAAGGACTTTGACCAACTGGTAATTGAAGGAGCGGGCAGCCCGGCAGAAGTGAACCTCAGATCCAGCGATATTGTGAATATGGCGGTGGCGCTGGAATGTAACGCGGATGTGTATCTTATTTCCGATATTGACCGGGGCGGGGCATTTGCCCATCTGTACGGCACCTGGGCGTGCCTGGCAGCGGAAGAACAAGCCTTAATCAAGGGGTTTGTGTTGAATAAGTTTCGCGGTGATCCTGCGTTACTGGGTAATGCAATGGATTGGCTGCAGGAAAAAACGGGTATCCCAACTGTGGCCAATATACCCATGTATCATCATCAGCTACCTGAAGAGGATACGTTTCGTCAGCAGGGCAATTTTGCCAGTGATAAAAAGAATGTCGCGATAATTCATTATCCCTATAGCGCCAATATGGATGAGTTTGATCCTTTGGTGCATCAGCAAGAGGTGAATCTGTGTGTTATCCGCCACTTCGAGAATTTGCAGCGTTTTGATGCTGTGATCCTGCCTGGCAGTAAAAACAGCGGCGCCAGTATGGCTTATTTGGCTAAAAGTGGCCTCGCCAAGGAAGTGATCGAATTTGGCAACTCCGGCAAACCCGTACTGGGGATTTGCGGTGGTCTTCAGATACTCGGTCAGCAAATTTTCGACCCGCTGAATTTGGAGTCGGGGGACGCAGACGGCCTTGGTTTACTGGATATCACCACTCGGTTAGCGGCTGGAAAAGCCACACGACAGGTGTTGTTGGACTGGCAAGGTAGCCCAATGCGGGGTTATGAAATCCATCACGGTGAAACCACGTCAGGTACGCATGTTGCTCCGTTTATTCGCGCCGAGTTAGGTTGGCGGCAAGGCAATGTATTTGGCGCATATCTACACGGTGCGTTTGAGAGTCGAGTCTTTATGAACTGGTTTCTCGATTTACTCGATATCAAGGGACACACCATCGAATGGCATGAGCATCTGGAAGCAGAGCTGGACAGGTTAGGGCAGATGTTCGCCTTACATGGCTGGATGTAACCCGGCTTTTTAGAAAGGTGTGAATGTCGGTTATGTTTGATTTGAGTAATCCTTTTTATGTATGAGTACTCAGGTTGTGCCACCGATCTATGAGCAGTGGCGCAAAACCACATCTTTAATACGCTGAAGTGTTAACCCTTCAAAAACGTCAGGTTTGCGTAATACAGGTTATCGTCAAGGTAGGGAGCTTTGTGATGCTTTATCACGCTAGTGGCGGGTCAAGATGATGTTCGTCTGGGTGGCTAACAAAACCGTTGACGAAAGTAGCGTTTGATAAAAGGTACTCCATATAGTCTGCCGAGTATTTAAAAAAGTAAATCAGCCGGCACACCACCAGACTGATTTACTGGCCTATCGGCTAGGCTTTCTGCAAGCTAAATTGACTGACAACTTCGCCCAGACGGGAATTAGAGTCGGCGAGCTCTTGGGTGCTGATGGCGGTGGCTGAGCCATTATTGCTGATCTTGCCAACAACCTCCTGAATAGCAACCATATTCCGATTCACTTCGTCAGCAACTTTACATTGCTCCTCCGCAGAGGCGGCAATCTGGATACTCTGAGCATTGATTTCAGCTATTTCCGTAGACATGGAGTCCAAGGATGCAGTTACTTGGGATGTCTTTTCCGCACTGCGCTGGCAACTTACCCGCGTTGCCGCCATCGCTTCGACGACAGATTGAGTACCCGACTGAAGCTCCTGCAGCATTTGATTAATTTCAGAGGTACTGCTTTGTGTGCGAGCAGCCAGAGCCCTGACTTCGTCGGCGACGACTGAAAACCCTCTTCCTTGCTCTCCTGCGCGGGCAGCTTCGATGGCCGCATTCAGGGCGAGCAAGTTGGTTTGATCCGCGATATCGCCGATAACCCCTAATACGGCCCCAATTTTATCTGTATTACGGCTCATATCCTGTATCACAGAAGACATTCCTTCTACTTCTTCTGCCAATGAGGTCACGCTAATGATGGCTTCATTAACCACTTGCCTGGATTCATGGGCTCCCTGATCCGCTTTTTGTGTCAGGTTGGCGGCTATCGCGGTGCTTTCTGATACCGACTCGGCGGCCGCCGACATTTGTGTGATGGCAGTAACCACCATTTCCGTCTCTTGGGTATGGCTATCTACCAATAATTGGTTTGAATCTGAGTGCTGGTTGAGTTGGTTAACACCTTTGTCGATGACCTGTGTTGAGCTGGCGACTTGAAGCATCATTTGCTGTAGTTGCGCGATAAAGGTATTGATGTTGGCAGCTATTTGTCCCAGATCATCTTTATTGGTAACCTCAATTCGGTGGGTTAAGTCGCCATTTCCCTGCGCTAATTGCTCCGTAACCTGGCGCAGTGTCACGATTGGGCGGGAGGCAATGCGAATCGTGATAAGGCTTAATGGGACCAAGACCAGTGCCACCACCAACAAGGCCAGGCTGATCTTACTGTTTATGTCACGGGTATTTGCTGCGATAAACCCTTTGTCTATATAGCTATGAATTTGCCAGCGCTGGCCCGCGAGGGCAAGCTCGCTACTCTGCTCGATCAGGTCGCCCTCGGCTTTGTTAGAGTAAATTAGGGTATCCTTACCGTCTCGGATTTCCAGGTAGCTACCTTTCGTCTCGGATTTTTCCACCAGAGCAGGGATAAAATCTAGATCAACATAAAAAATATTTACCGAATCATCAGGCTGTTTAACGGCGATATAGATTACCTTTTTGCCGTCACGCTGCTCAACATCACTTATCAGTACATCGTCTTTGACTTGTTGGGCGATTTCCAGGAATCTAGCAGTTACAGCCTGATCATCCACCGAGCCTGTGGAATCAAAAACCAGCCCTTGAATTACTTTATAGATGTTGAAAAACTCTGTGCCATTTTCCACATCTATAATGGTGACAACACTGACGCTCAAATTCCTGGCAAGATCTATTTTTGCCTGAATGTTAGTCGCAATATTGCTTTCTACTAATGCTGTGCTGTTGGCGATGTTCTGACTGTCACTCTGGTAGATGTAATCACTGACAAAGTAATTTACGCTAACAAAAGACGTGGCCATCGCAATCAATAACACGATGACTACAGCCAAATACATTTTTAGTCGAAATCCAATTCGATTAATCATATGCCCATCCTGAATAAATATGTTTGTTGTTATGCTTTTTGGGAGTAACCGCTATCTTCATGTTAACTCGTTTTATTTCAATGGTTTTTTGTTGAAAAGCCAGACGTTAGTGTTAATTTGAGAGCTTGCGCAATTATTCACTAGCTTGGCTGATGCAGAATCGAAAATTAGTGTCCTTCTAGAAATTTATCGAATTATTCTTCAGTCCTAGTTGTAGAGCTCAAAATTTATCGTTTGTCTTAGCTAAAGGTTAGCCATCACTATCACAAATTCCCGTCATTGCAAGCTTAGCTGCTAGCCAGGAGACGCTTAGCGTGCGCCATAATAGCGGTTAAGTCGCAGGGCCGAGAGTCGGATCACCGCCTGCAGGCGAACGGTGATTGGGCGTTTTAGGATCGGCACTAACTGGTTTCCATCCTGAAACTCATATGTTTATTTTTCTAGCATACTGTTAGAAATCAAAACTTGTTGTTGCGTTGTAGCTAAAAGTTAGCCACCACTATCACTGCGACCCCCGTAATTGTCAGATTTTCTGGCGATTTAGCGGCCTGACGCGGGGGCCGAACTGGCAGCGTGTACTTAACAAGTCTGACAATTGCCAACGGACGACACGCCGGTCTTTGAACCATTTACGTAAAAATGAGAAGATTCAATAAATTAAATTTTGCCGAGTGGTAATATCCGCTTTGTTAGCTCCATAACTTTTTCAGGAGCGATGAGTGTAGAGAAACGATGGAGAGTCTGATGAGCTCGAATAAAACAGATGGTTTTCGCGAAGATACAGATTTGTTAACAGAAATCTCTGTTGCTTATTATCAGGACGGGTCGACCCAAGAGGAAATTTCAAAAAAGTTTGGCATTTCTAGAGTGAAAGTTGGGCGTTTGCTCAAAAAAGCCAGGGAAGAAGGTATCGTTGAGATCTCCGTGAAATACCACCCGGTATTTAGCACCAAGATCGAGCAACAGTTGATCGAACGCTTTAATATAAAACGCGCACTCATTTCCCTGGATCAACCTAACGAAGCGGATCAACGATCTCAGGTTGCCGGCATGGTTTCGGGTTATCTTTCCAGCTCGCTAAAAGACGGAATGGTTGTCGCCGTAGGCCAAGGCAGGAACATTTCTGCGGTCGCTCATCATGTCGGTGTAACGAGTAAACGAGACTGTAAATTCGTCTGTGGAATCGGTGGTATCCATCCCCGAGGCGGTATGTTTAACGCAGATCATATTTGCCGACAATTTGCCAAAAAATACGGTGGCACCAGTGAAACACTATACGTACCAGCCTATGTGGAAAATAAAGAGCAAAAGCGTGTGTTTATGCAAAATGGAACCGTTAAACAAACGCTGGATTTGGCCCGTAAAGCAGATGTTGCATTGATTGGCGTTGGTGATATGAGTGAAAACAGCTATATGGTAGATCTGGGTTGGTTTACCGCTCAGGAAGTGATTGAAGCCAGAATAAAACAAGGCGTTATTGGTGATATCGCCGGTTACGACTTTTTCGATGTGGATGGTCGCACTGCTAATACGGTAATGAGTGACAGGGTGATTGGCATCAGTATCGATGAATACCGAAATATTCCTGAAGTGGTCGCTATTGCTTCCGAAAGTAGCAAGCCGCTGGCCTTGTTAGGCGCCCTCAGAACCGGAGTCATTGATGTCCTGGCGACGAATGTGACCAATGCTTTAACGCTGATTAATCTGGACCAACACGCCAGATAAATCAAAGCACCTACTAACCAGTAATATTAAAGATCATTTCGCCGTTAACTGCTTTTTCCGAAACTAATATAAGTTAGCCTTCACCAGGCTAACTTAGGTCATCAGGGGATTGGTTGACTGCAACGCTCCACTTAACCGTCCCTACAACACCCATTCCTATACTTTCCATGACCTCATAGCAGAACTTGTGTAAATAATATCTAGATTTACAGTGAATGGATTGTGGATAAAGCTCTACGGGGACTTCGATCAATTATTTTACAACTGGCTAGCGCCTCCGTATAGCATCTCTCCCAAAAAGCTACCCGTAAAGTTCACACTCTGGGGTACCAGGGAATCTCCGTCTAAAAAGGACAAGAATCTCTGTAGCAACCGCTATCCGTGGCCTCTCAGTAGGTATTACTTTTTCTGAACCGGTAAATCTCCCTCGATTGATCGGATCAGTTCTTTCAGTGCCGGTAATCTTTCACTCAATTCGAAGTTATAGATGCCATTCAGCTTGATGTTATATCAAGCCACTGGTAAGGCCTGTTTGACGATCTGTATTCTTTTGTTGTCGCTGCGATTAAAGTTATTCCGGCTCATCGACTGTGCCGAATATTTTATTTCTCTGAGTAAGGAGCTGGCTGACGCGATCCGTCTATTGCGTGAAGCTCAACCCGATATGCTAATCGGTGCGGGGACAGTGCTTAATCGAGAGCAGGTAATTTTAGCGAAACAAGCAGGCGGCACATTTATTGTCTCTCCGGGTTTTAACCCGAATACAGTCAAATCTTGCCAGGAGCTGGACATTGCCATAGTGCCAGGTGTTAACAATCTATCGCAACGGTCACTCTTTCGCCATTTCCTCTCTCGAACACGCCAGTAGGCACTCTGAAAGCAGGAGTAGTACTGCCGAGATCTTATGTTCATCTGTGTAGCTAAATAACGCCAGCAAACTGCACTGAATGCTCACCGTGAACTGATTAAAAACCAATTGGCGGCGTATTTTGCGACTAAAGCCTCATTTTTGATGACTTATTCGATTGTGGAATAGGATAGGTCTGTGCTTCTCCGTATCAAAAATAACACTCGTGTTCATATGATATATCTAGGTAACTCAAATTAATTTGAAATAGAAAGCGTATTCCATCAGGTAAATAGACTAAAGAAACTTAATGAGATGTTCGTCTCATATTTAATCGCATTTGTTAACTGTTTGTGAGCGAAATCGACTTATTGAGCATTGGTCGTTGGAACATGCGGTTAACACATAATATGATCAAGTGAACAAAAGCAAAACATATGAACGAGGGAAGTATGTCAATCGCCATCGCTTGTGATGATGCCGCTACGGAATTGAAACAACATATAAAGCAGCTGCTCACCGAGAAAGCTATCCCATTCACCGATTATAGCGTCTTGCAAAAGCAAGGAGAGCATTATCCGGATATAGCCGGAAGAGTGGCAACCGCCATAAAAAATGGTGAGCACCAACGTGGAATTCTGTTATGCGGTACAGGTATAGGCGTTTCTATTGTAGCCAACAAGGTGCCGGGGATAAGAGCTGCGTTATGTCATGACTCTTACTCAGCGGAGAGAGCGAGAAAAAGTAATGATGCGCAAATAATCACAATGGGCTCACGTGTGGTAGGTCACGAGTTAGCGAAATCAATTGTTGAAGTTTGGCTGAATTCAGATTTTACCGATGGTCCATCCACCCCAAAAGTTAATCGGATCAACGAAATAGAGAAGGAATTTGCTGAGAAGTATAACGACTAGTCGTTTGTTCGGTCAGTAAAAACATATCGCAAATAACCAGGTGAGAGTGGAACTAGGTCAAGTGCAGCCAAGCAAATGTGCACTAGTGAAGGTTAGCCTTGGTTATTTCCAATATGTTTTGGAGCAAGAGAGTGTCGTCAAGCTATCAGATAAATTCAGGCAGTAGATAGTCCTAGCGGCATTAATCCCCTTAACCTGGATAGGTTAGGGAAGTAGAAACGCTAAAACTAGCGATTAATAAAAGGAAAGAAACGATGAAGAGGAAAGTTCTATTCTCAGCCCTACTGACGGCGAGTGTATCAATGAGCGGTGTGGCTGTCGGCGCTGAAAACTTGGTTGTCGCCACAAGCGCGCAACTGGGGTCCCTTCAATACAATACAACCCAATACTTTACCGAAAATGCCAACAAACAGTTTAAAGATGCCGGCATAGACTATCAGATGAAATTCTTTGGCGCCGCGCAACTGGGTAAAGATAAAGATGTACAGCAAAAACTAAAACTTGGCACTATCGATATTGCCCTGCTGACATCTACACTGCCGACCCACGTCCCTGAAATGGCTCTGTTTGAACTTCCTTTCCTGGTTGCGGATAGAGAGCACGTAGCCAAAATAGAAAAAGATGTATTCTGGCCTTACATCGCGCCTGCGGCACAGAAGAAAGGGTATCAAGTCATCGGTTTTTGGGAAAATGGTTTTAGACATATGACCAATAATGAAAAACCTATAGATACACCTGCCGATCTTAAATCTCTTAAAATGCGCACCCCGAACAGCTCCTGGCGGGTAAAAATGTTCCGTAACTGGAATGCAAATCCGACGCCAATGGCATTTAGTGAAGTGTTTATCGGCCTGCAAACAGGGGTCATCGATGGACAGGAAAACCCGTTCACCAATATATACGCAGCCAAGCTACACGAAGTACAAAAGTACCTGAGTGTCACCAATCACGTCTATACACCGGCTTACCTCACCACAGGTGCAAGCCACTTTAAAAAACACCCAAAAGAAGTACAAGACATAGTGATTGCAGCAGCGAAAGAGGCGCAGCAATGGGGCTATGCAGAGGCTGCCCGTCTTGAAGGTGAGCTAAAAGATAAACTTGTTGCAGGTGGGATGAAGTTGAACGTGGCCAATCGCGAGGCGTTTGTTGCAGCCAGCAAACCTATTTATGAAGACTTTGTGAAAAACGTCAACAATGGACAAAACATGTTAGATAAAGCGCTAGCCGCGGCTAACTAGTAAAGGTGCCGCGACCCATGGGGCGCGGCCTTTTTCTAATGCAATGGCCGTAAGGAGCCCGTTATGTTGTTAAACCTGTGGTTATCAAAAACCAGCCGGATCCTGGAAAAAGCATTGATAGTGATATCCATGCTTATTCTTGTATCCCTAAGTACTATTATTATCTCCGCGGTTTTTTCGCGCTTTCTTGGGGCCTCGCTCTATTGGTATGACGAAGTATCTGCCATCTTGCTTGCCTGGCTTACCTTTTTCGGTTCAGCTCTGTGCGCGTTAAAACGCTCACACATGGGGTTCGGTGGTTTTGTTGCATCCATGTCGCTACCCATCCGAAAAGCCTTATTTGTTTTTAGTGAACTTGTGGTGATTGGCTTTTTTGCCTTAATGGCCTGGGCCGGTTACTACATTTTGCGTATTTTTGGGGATGAAACCCTCACCAGTCTGGAATGGGTCCCTCTTGCCGTGGCGCAATCAGCACTGCCCATAGGTGCGGCGCTATTTATCGTTGCGCAACTATGTTCGATGCCCGATGCCTGGCAGCTGGTCTGTAAAGGCTCAACACAAGAAGATGAAGAAATAAAAGAAGCCATAAAAGAAGCCAAAAAAGAGATGGCCGATGCGATGGAGACAGTTCGATGAGCGCAATCTTAGTGTTACTTGGCTTAATAGCATTAGTCATGATCAATGTCCCCATTGGCGTAGCCATAGGGACAGTTGCCCTGATTGGCATGGTTGCGAACTCGGGATTTGATTCCATTTATAACGCCGCATTGGCCATGTTCGAAGGGGGCTCCAAGTTCACCTTATTGGCCATACCTCTGTTTGTTTTTGCCGGCGCCTTGATGAATACCGGTGGTATTTCCATCCGCCTGATTAACTTTGTGAATGCCATGGTGGGATTTGTTCGCGGTGGCTTATCCATGGTTAACGTCGGCGTCTCTATGATATTTGCCGAAATCTCAGGCTCAGCGGTGGCCGATGTTGCAGCATTAGGCTCCATTTTGATCCCCGCGATGAAAAAACGCGGTTATTCGTCCAGTTTTTCTGCCGCAGTGACCTCGTCGTCGGCGTCATTAGCTGTGATTATACCGCCTTCCCTGCCGATGATTATTTATGGTGCCATGGCTGATGTGTCTATTTCTAAGCTGTTTGTGGCGGGCATTATCTCAGGTTTGCTGGGCGCTGCGGGTATGTTTGCTCTGTGTTATTACTACGCGGTGAAATATAACTTGCCCAGAGAGGAGTCGTTTAGTTTAAGAAAGCTATGGATTGCCTTTAAAGATGCCTTTTGGGCATTGACATTACCTTTCGCGATTCTTGGTGGCATACTATCTGGTTTTATGACAGCAACCGAAGCCGCGGGCCTGGCCGTACTACTGGCGTTGATCATTAGTATCTTCATCTATCGCGAAATGGATTTTAAGCTGTTTTACAAAGCCATGCTGGAAGGCGTGACCGGGACGTCCGTGGTGATGCTACTGGTGGCGACATCCGCAGTATTAGGTCTGTACCTTACCGAGCAGGAAGTTCCTCAAGCGATGGCCGCGGGTATGCTCAGCATCTCAGAAAACAAATACGTGGTGTTGATGATGCTCAACATTATGCTGCTGATTGTGGGTGTTTTCCTGCATGGCGCAGCGGCGATAATCTTAACTGTGCCCATAGTGCTACCACTGATCCATCAGCTCGGTATAGACCCTATTCATTTCGGGATTATGTTAGCCCTTAATATTTCCATTGGACAGCAAACGCCACCCGTGGCCAGTGTATTGCTTACCGCATGCTCTATTGCCAAAACAGATATCTGGAGCGTGACCAAGGTGAATGTCGGCTTTATCGGTGTTTTATTCCTGGTGCTCATGCTCGCTACTTATGTTCCAGCCATTTCAATTGGCTTTGTCGATTTTCTATACCGCTAGGCGGAGGAGTTAACTTATGCTTAAACCAAAAATTGCACTCGTGTTAGGCGACCCATCAGGGATTGGTCCGGAAGTTGCCGTAAAAGCGTTGGCCGATGAAGCCAATCGCCTTGCCGCAGATATATTTATTATTGCAGACCAAGCTGAGCTGGAAAAGGGCATGGAAATTGCCAAGCAGAGCTTTCCCTACGAAATAGCCGAAAGCGTTGACTCCGGTGCGTTTCGTCCTGGGGTACCTGTGCTAATGCCATATCAGTGTTCGGATAAGAGAGACTTTGTGTATGGCCAGGCCACTGAGCAAGGTGGCCGCTATATGCTGGAAACATTAAAAATTGCAGTTGAACTCACCCTGGCGGGGAAAACACAAGGTATTTGTTTCGCTCCCCTTAACAAACAAGCCATGCATATGGGCGGATTAACTCACAGAGATGAATTGTCCTGGTTCTCGGAGCTGACCGGCTATAAGGGCTTTGGCTGTGAAGTGAACGTGGTTGATGATATCTGGGCGGGTCGGGTGACCTCACATATTCCGTTTAAAAATGTGGTGGAAAATTTAAGCGTAGGCTCGGTGCTTGAAACCATTGAATTGATGAACAGAACCCTGAAGAGTGCCGGTTTCGAACAGCCAAAAATTGCCGTTCAAGCACTAAACCCCCATGGCGGGGAAGGAGGGTTATTCGGCGATGAGGAAATCACAATTATCTCACCCGCCATCGAAAAAGCCAAAGCCAAGGGCATTCAGGCGTATGGCCCTTATCCAGGGGATACGACTATGTGGGCAGTACAAAAAGAGAAGCTGAATTCAGTGGTATCCATGTACCATGATCAAGGTGCGACTGCATTAAAAATGATGGGGTTTGACCGAGGCGTTACCGTTCAAGGTGGTATTCCAATCCCTATCGCAACGGCCAACCATGGCTCCGCGTATGATATTTACGGGCAAAACATTGCCTCAAAGTTGGCGATGGAGAATGCGCTCAAGCTGACCATTCGTATGGCGGAAACACGCCTTAAATCCATGCAGTAAGGGGAGGACTAATGCGTAAACCGAAGAAGTTAATTAATGATCCGCTGCTGGTCGCCTTGGAACAATTTGAAGGTTTGATTGCTGCATGTAATGGAACGTTAGCGGCATTGCCGGGGATCACCGCCGCTATCCGACATGACATGCCAGCCGATAAGGTGGCCATCGTCACTGGGGGGGGCAGTGGTCATGAGCCCTTGTTTGCAGGTTATGTTGGCCAGGGGCTGGCCGATGCCGCCGCGCTTGGGGATGTGTTTGCCGCGCCAACACCCAATGTAATTGTCAGTACAACGCAAGCTGCTGAACGCGGTAAAGGCGTAATTTACGTTTATGGAAATTACGCGGGCGATAATATGAACTTCGATATCGCCGCCGAGCTTGCCGATGACGATGACATTAAAACCCATAGTGTCAGAGTCTGGGATGACGTTGCTTCGGCGCCACTGGATATGATTCAAGAGCGCCGCGGTGTGGCGGGCGATCTCTATGTGCTGAAAATAGCCGGTGCGGCTTCCGAGCAATATAGTGATTTCGACCAGGTTGTTGCCGCCACAGAAAAGGCCCGGGACAATACACGTTCCATTGGTGTGGCCCTTTCTGCAGGCTCAGTGCCACAAACCAACAGCTTTAATTTTGAGCTTCCAGACGACGAGCTGGAGATTGGCATGGGTTTACATGGTGAGCCCGGGGTATCACGAGAAAAAATGAAGTCCGCCGACGAAGTGGCGACAGATCTCATCGAGCAATTGTGTAATGATTTGCCTTTTGTTCAAGGCGATGAAGTGTGTTTATTGGTCAATAATTTAGGCGCTTCAACCTACATGGAGTTGTTCATCGCTAACCGTAAGGTGCACCAGTTACTCGCCGAACGAGGCATTAGGGTTCACGATACCCTTGTGGGTAACTACTGCACGTCACAAGAAATGTCCGGTTATTCAATTACCTTGATGAAACTGGATGAAGAGCTCAAACGACTTTATGACCTACCGTGTCAATCATTTGCGTTAAGGAAGTAACCATGAATCTCGAGTTAGCAACATCTATGATGAAACACGTCTCCTTGGAAATCGTTGCAAGTGAGCCGACGCTGACTAAATTGGATCAGGCCATCGGTGACGGCGATCATGGTATAGGTATGGAGCGTGGCTTTAAAGCGGTCGCAGCACAGTTAAGTGATGAGTTTCAAGCCACTGACATAGGCCACCTTATGGTGCAAATCGGCACCACGTTGATGTCAACCATGGGCGGTGCATCGGGTGCGATATTTGGCACCTTGTTCCGTGCCGGAGGAAAAGCCATTAAAGGTGAGCCGGAGCTGACAACGCCAGTACTAGCCACCTTTTTAGAAGCAGGTTTAGCGGGTGTCTATAAACGAGGCGGCGCACAGCCCGGTGCGAAAACCATGATTGATGCTCTAGTGGCGGCGGTTGAAAAATCCAAAACCCTGGATGCCCAGTTTGAGCAAGCCATCGATAAGGTAGCGGCTGCTGCGCATGAAGGGGTGGAAGCCACCAAAGATATGATAGCCACTACAGGTAAAGCAAAAACCTTAGGTGAGCGTTCACTCGGGCACCCGGATCCAGGCGCCGTATCTATGGCCTTGATCCTTCAGTTTATGTGTGATTTTAACGATACACTGGTGGCCGCGTGAAACCCATCTGGATTGGAACAAGCTGGAAAATGAATAAAACCAGCGCTGAGGCCGATGCGTTTGCATCGGCTTTAGCCGCGCGGATGGAAAATCTCGAACCCGCTATTCAACCATTTGTTATTCCGCCGTTTCCTTATATCTCGCAAGTGGCGAACCAGCTGTCTGACTACCGGATAAAACTGGGCGGGCAAAATATGTGCTGGCAGGACGCAGGCGCATACACAGGGGAAATTTCGCCCCTTATGTTAAAAGATTGCGGCGCGAGTTTGGTTGAAATTGGCCATTCCGAGCGTCGCGCCCTGTTTGCTGAAACAGATGAAAGAGTGAATTTAAAGGTCTTGGCAGCGCTAAAGCACGGTTTACAGCCCGTGGTTTGTATAGGGGATACCCAAGAGGAAAAGCTGTGGGGTGTGTCTGTAGAAAGTGTCGTCAGACAAGTGAAAATAGCCCTTTTTCAGGTACCAAAGGCCCAAGCAACCAAGGTCATTCTAGCTTATGAGCCTGTCTGGGCGATTGGTGAGCACGGCTCGGTTGCCAGTCCTGAAGAAGCTGAAGCCGTGCATGCAGCCATCCGTAGTGCCTTGTTGCAGTTATATTGCGAGGAAACGGCCAACAAAATGGTGATTGTATATGGCGGTAGCGTTAACCAGGAAAACGCAGCGTCGTTACTAGCGAAAACCAATATTGATGGGCTTTTTGTGGGCCGGGCCGCCTGGCAAGTCGAGGGGTTTTGCCGGCTACTGGATATAGCTCAAGCTCATATTCACAAGCAATAACTATGCTGCAGTTGAAGCTGATTATTTGGATTCTAATTGGCTTTCTACTGGTGAAAACTTGCAGCAAAGTATCCGAAGCGTTGGCAACCAAGGTACGTACTCTTGCCTTTCGTTTTTTGATGCCTTGCTTGTTTTTTAATGCGCTTTATCAAGCCGATTTATCTCAGTTACCAGAGCCTGGTTTATTTGTGGCGTATTACGGAGTGTTAGTTGGCCTTTTTGTCCTATTAGTTTGGCAGCAAGGTAAATATCAACTGACCAAGGTTACTTCGGGGGTTAATGCGCTTTCGGCCTTATACCCAAATGCAGTAGGCATAGGTGTGCCGCTAGTATTTGCGCTTTTTGGTGAGCAAGCACAGGTTACCTTAATGGCGCTTATTGCCCTGAATCTGATGTTTGTTTTGCCTGGATTTAATATCTGGCTGTCACTAACAACGACAATAAGTGAACCCATATTCAGTAAAATAGCCAAAGATCCTGTGCTGTTAGCTATTATGGCGGGGCTGATTTTTAATCTGGCAAATATTAGGTTACCCAATGAAGTAACCCACACGTTAGATTTATTAAGTCAGCTTGCGTTACCTATGATCTTAATAGCTCTTGGCGCGAGCCTGGGCTTTTACCCTTTGCGCTTGTCCATTGTACGGCGCGTCGCTCATTTATTAGCTGTGAAGCTGGTGGTTTTTCCGGCGCTGCTATTACTGGTTATTCTGGTTTTTTTCCAATTGGATCCTGTCACCGTTAAGGTTGCAATCATAGTCGCGAGTTTGCCAACAGGAATTAATGCCTATTTATATGCCGACAAATTCCAAGCTTCACTGGAGAATACGGCAAGCGTAATAATGCTGAGCACAGCGTGTTCTCTGCTAACCATCAATATTTGGATACTCTTGTTAAATCAGGTGTTTGTAACTGCTTGATAAAGGGATGTTGAACTTAAAAAGGAAATTCTCATGAGTGTGATGGATAAAATTGCCATTAATACAGCTATTTTTGATGGCCATGATTTAAAAATATCACTAAAAACGATTCGTGAACTGGGTATTAGTAAGGTTGAATTTGCATTTAATCAGGGTTACGTAGGTCAATTGGATGATGATATGTTTTCATCGGCTCACGCCCAGCACCTGAACGGCTTGTTGAGTAAAGAAGGTCTGCGCACAGATGCCCTTGGTTGTACCATGAGCCTGGCTCATAAGGATACGGTTGAGCTGTTTAAAATGCGGATCCGTTTCGCTGCCGAACTTGGGGTGAACTACCTAAATACCTGTACCGGCCCTGCCAGTGACTGGCAGAAAATAGTAGATAACTTGAGCCAGCTGGCTCCCTATGCTGAGCAACACGATTGTATTATCTGTATTGAAAATGGCGGTGACGTGAACTTTAACGCCTTTGCCTCGCTCGAGCATGGCGTACAGATGTTAAATGAAATTGGCCACGACGCGGTAGCGATAAACTTCGACCCTGGCAACTCAGTTTCTCTCGTGCCTAACCTGAGCCCGAGTAAAGAAGCAAAAGACGCTTTGCCTTTTTGCCGACATTTTCATGTAAAAGATGTTGCTGTGAATGATGACAGTTTCACTTTTCCTGCATTGGGGCAGGGTATTATTAATTACCCTGAGCTACTTCGTTTACTGGATCAGCGGGATATTCCCTTTAGTATTGAAAAGCCCCTGCGTATGTTTCGACGAAAAGATACGTTACCTGTGAGAGACAGGACGCCTGTGAGCCTGGATGAAATAAAATCCGTATTACAGCAAAGCCTGACGTATATTCAACGCAGTTGCGATTTATCTCACGCCCCTTAAGGGCAATAAAATGCGCGGTTATTTCTTAAGCTAATCGCGCTCTTTCTTCCGTACCTGTGGATGGGTAATAAAGTCTCTTGCTCGCTAATAACTTTAGTGGGCCGGGTTAACCAATCATAGAATGTACTTCGGCTTATCCGAAGCTCTCTGCGAAGTAGTTTTGTGGAATATTTAGAACGGTTTTCTCGAATATATCGACAATTTATTTCATTTCTTTCGTGAAGAAATCATTGGCTTTCTTTAAGATTTCTTTTTCCATCCATAGCTGCTGAGGGAAGACAATATAGTTTGATCAATTTGGTTACTGAATAGCCAGCACTATGCCTGTTCTTAATGGGATAATTACAATGAAGTCTGACCAAATTTGCACACTCATCGCCCACAGAGAGTAGACCTGGAAGCCTTTCTATAATTACGTTACTAGAGGCTAGCAAGATATTTTATAATGGGGTTAAGCAATGCATTTTGGTGCCCGTAGTCTCTTATCGAGGGGATTCCCCCTACAAGTAGGGACAAAAAACTGTGATGCAGATTTCTGGCTACAAATGCTGGTCTATTCAGCTAGCAACTTAAGGGATTAACTGTATTAACGATATTTTGCCGTTCGCAACAAGAGCATTACTTGCTTTCTTGTCTATTGAGCCACACCTGCACTTATTTTCTAAGGTAGATAGGAACCCATCAAACCTGGGTAACAAATGAGAGGAGAAATCTGAGGAGATAAGGTCTGTTATTTGAGATAATCACTTCGCCAAAAACAACTACAAAAACGACAGAATGCCAATACTAGACCGAACACCACTTAGCTCCTCAGACAAACTCGATCTTCTCGCAAAGAGCGCCATTTTACAAGCCCATGGTGATATCACCGCCTTATCCGATGAATTCGGTATATCCCGCAAGGCTGTCTATACCGCCCGTGGGGCTGCCCAGGCTGCGTTCGATGCCCTCGTCAACGCGCAAAGTGAGCCGGATTGTATCGCGACGCTTGATGTGGATGTTCCACACCTGCGCCGCAGTATTGTTGCGTTAACCATCACTGCACCCAATTCTATTCGCAGTATTGAGGCACTTATTCCTCTGCTGTATCCCGGCTGTAAAGTCAGCTATGGCTATATCCAAGGGGTCATTGCCGAGGCACAGAAAAATGCCGCAGACTTCAACCGAACGGTGCCATTATCAACCATCCAGAGCGGTGCCGTGGATGAAATGTTCAGTCAGGGCGACCCTGTGCTGGCGGGTGTTGACCTGGATTCCGGCTACCTGTTCTGCCTGTCTCACGAGCAACAGCGTGATGGAAAAACCTGGGCCAGAGTACTCCAGCAAGCTGCTGCTCAGGGGATGATGCCAAAACACATCGTCAAAGACGGCGCCAAAGGGATAGCCGCAGGTGTCACAACGGTTTTCGATCAGGCACAGCAACGTGATGATATTTTTCATGCCCTGTATATCGCAGCCAAGGCGGTGCGCAGGGTTGAGCAACGTGCTTACTATTACATTTTTCAGGAAGAAAAGGCTTACCAGGCCATCAGCCCCACCATAGCAGAAGACCCGGATGATACGTTCGGTCAATGGTTACGTGCGGATAACCAATGCGATAAGGCTATCGAGCGCTATGAGCATGCTGAACGGGCTTTGCACCTTCTTCACGCCACCTTAAGCTGCGTTTGCCGAAAGACCGGTGAGCTAATGACAACTGAAATGGCTCAGACTAAGCTGGCTCAGGCCACGCTATTACTGCGCAGGGCGGCGCATAAGGAATGCAACAAGGCGGCGACTTATCTGGTAAACCGCCTGGATGGCCTCACTCTGGCCACCCAAGCGCTCCATGATAAGTTGCAAGACTGTATTGCACGTTATTCTCAGCAGCCGGTTGAGCTGGCTTGCCGCTTCTTTGAGTGCCGACGTGAATTAGCAAAGGCCGGGAAGCACAAGCAACAGCGGCTTATTCAGGAAATGCTCGGCAGCTACCACCTGTTGACCCAACAGTTGGATGAAACACGCTGTGAGCGGCTGATGCAGGAGGTGGAAATGTTGCTCACCAAACGTCACCGCGCGTCCAGTGCCATTGAAGGCTTTAACGCCACCTTACGCACTTATCTGTATGCCAGAAAGGGCGTAAACCAAGCGTTTCTGGAGCTGTTCAGGGCTTGGTACAACCTGCGGGAAAAGCGCTGGGGACGTCACAAAGGTCAGTCAGCCCATGAGTTGCTGACGGGAGAAAAGGTGACCGACTGGCTGACACTGCTTGGTTTTCCAGCGAGTAAGCTCAGCCACTGATTTTAGCCTGGCAACAGGCAAGCCAAACTGATTACTTATTGATCTGATCCAGCATTCGCTGAATTGGAGAGGAGCTATTGGTTTTGTGACCCCAAACGGCTGGAACTTGATCAGTCCCGGTAGATACTACCCGTATTGTGTGTCCGGAAAACTATAGCCACTTCAGTTTCTAAGGTCGCACCATTTCTAAGAAGTGAAGTTGCCGCTGAATGACGCAGTAAATGCACACCGTAAGACCTGTCTCTTGTGCATAAGTCATCAACCAAAAAAAATTGAACTTTTTGCGGCTTCGTCGATCAGATCTCCAGAATCTGAACGGTAGGAATAAGCAAAGATGTTACAGGCACTGCATAATGCAACAACATGGGCTGGCAATTTATTCAGCAAGGCGGCATTGGGAGACAAGCGGCTCACTAAGCGATTAGTGAAAATTGCCGAAGGACTAGCCCGCCATACAGGCCAATCGCTTGCTGCGTCATGTGAAGGCGATGCCATCGCCGTGGAAGGGGCTTACCGCTTTATGCGTAACACAAATGTACAACCAGCAGCAGTTAGAGCTGCAGGCTTTAAGGCAACCGTGAAAGACATTATTGACAGTGATATAGAAGAGATCTTAGCGCTTGAAGATACCACCTCGGCGAGCTTTCGACACCAAAGCGCAGCGCAGCTCGGTAAGCTGGGCAAGGTCATCGATAAAGCGCGGGGATGGTGGGTTCATTCGGTGCTCTTACTGAATGCGCAGACCATGCAGACTTTGGGGCTGGCGCATCAGGAATGGTGGTGTCGGCCAGATGACCCAAAACTCGCTGATTTAAAGGAAAGTGGGAAGTGGCAATATGCCTCAGAACGCTGTAGTGAGCTGTTTGCGGAGCAGATGCACAGTGTGATCTCTGTCTGTGACAGGGAAGCCGATATTTACGACTATCTGGCATATAAGTTAAGTAACGGTGAGCGCTTTGTGATGCGGGCTAAACACCTAAGAGCGGTTGAGGAAGCGAATGCCTAACTGTGCAGCCATCTTCAAGCTCAGCCTGAGTTAGGGGGGGTATCAGGTTCAGATCCCGCAAAAAGGAATGAAAGGCAAAAACGGTAAAGCGAAAAATCGACCTTCCCGCACAGCCAAATTATCACTAAAAAGCGTTTCAGAGATTGTGTTCAAGCGAAAAGAAAAAGAGGTACGGCTGAACGCGGTATTGGCGGAAGAGGTTTCGCCGCCTTCTGGCGTAGAAGGATTGCGCTGGCTCTTGCTCACGACAGAGCCTGTCGATACGTTTGAAGCAGCGCTTAAAGTGATACGCATCTACGCAGCGCGTTGGCGAATAGAAGATTTTCATAAGGCCTGGAAAACAGGCTGCAAAGCGGAAGAGCAACGGATGGTTACGCCAGAAAACTTAGAGCGTATGTTATCAATCCTGGGTTTTGTTGCGGTGCGGCTGATGCAGTTGAGGGAGAGTTTTACGTTACCGTATCTGTTAAAAAGCGAGGGGTTAGTGGATGAAGCGGAGCAAGTTGCCAGCATGCCCTGTGACAAGGTGATGACGGAAGATGAATGGCGGCTGCTCGCCTTTTTGCAAGGTGAAGAGGTCAAACTGGAAAGTCCACCGACACTGCAATGGGCCTACCTAGCGCTGGCTAAGATGGGAGGGTTCACAGATACCAAGGGTACAGGCGTAGCGGGCTGGGATACGCTTTGGAAGGGATGGGCCAAGCTACAGGAGCGCGTGGCGGGTAAGCAAGCGGCGCGAGATATGCAGGAGAAAGGGCTTCTCCAATAAGTAAAATAAACATCACAAAAAGATGTGATCAAGAGGCAGCTTCTGTGGCGGTCAGTTTTCGCTTCCAATAGCCGACCTTATGCAAAACAAGCTCGTGCTGCTGACAGGGACCGGTCAGACCTGGGTAACAGATCCTGAGAGATCTGTAGGAGTCGAACCCATCTCAGGGATGAGATGTAAAGCGCATGGATGCACGTTCGGCGAACGTTGCTGGCACAGGCTTCGCGGATTGCATCCACTCCATAAAGGGCGCTACAATTGTTACCTTTATACCTGTTAGTTTGATGGGTTCCTGCTGACAATAAGCAGACTGTGAAAGCTCGATGCCTGCCACTGTTCAATATGTTCGAGCCAGAAGGCTTGGGGTAATTTGCCTACCTTTTCCATAAGTGCATCCTGAGTAATAAACGAATGGGGACATTATGAGGCAATTCATTGGATTGAAACCACGTCGACAATTAAGCGCTTACACATCTGTCGAATTTTACGATTGATCATGTGCGACAAGTGTCGCACAATGCGCATACTAGACCAAGTTAAAAATAGTGATATGCAACCAACAATACCCGAACTGGAAATTTTAAAACTACTATGGCAGCAACAGCCTCGTACTGCTCGTGAGCTGCACGATGAAATACAAGAACTATTTGGCTGGAGTTATTCGTCGACCAGAAAAACACTGGAAAGAATGGGTGAAAAAGACTTTGTAACTATGGAGTTTAAAGGAAATAAAAAAATCTATTTCGCCAGATTAGATAAAGTGAAAACCCTAGCCGGTTTTGCACAGGATTTCGCAAAGCGGATATTTGAAATAGATGGGCCACTGCCAGTGGCGATGTTTACGGATAGCAGGTTAATCGATGAAAGTGAAATCAACGAACTCGAAAAGTTATTAGAAGATTTGGAAAATAAAACTGGAAAAAAAGAGCAATAAAATGGACTATCAGTATATTACCAATGCTCTGCTATTACAGGTGTTTATTTTTATCGGCTGGAGCTGTTTTTTATATTTTTTAACGTTAGCTGCGACTCGTTTTTTACCTGAACTAGTTAAGTGGTCTTTATTCTGGCAGGCCTGTCTGCTTGTGGCCTTAGCTCCTTTTTTACCTGTTTCGTTTTACATGGTTAATGACTTGATCCCTGCTGAATTAAAAAGTGCAGTCATCGATTCTCAGAATGACTTGATTGTACATTCAAGCTCTCTAGTCAATCAGATTGTAAACATGCCAAAGTCGCAAGTCTTTTTAAATGTAATCTTAACCGCTCTGATTATTGGTTGTGTTTACTCACTTATTCGTTTTTTCCTAGGGGTCTTAAGACTGAAAAAATTTGTCACACAAGCTGCACCAGTGAGAGAGTTGACACAGTTTAGTCAACAGCAAAAAGTGACTATTAAAGCTAAAAATATTAAAGTATGCATAACGAATCAAGCTATTTCACCGTTTGTTTTTGGTTTTTTTAGAGTGAAGATGTTGTTACCGAAATATGTTTTTAGCATGCCTCCACATCTACGATTTTTATTAATAGAGCATGAACTAATGCATATAAAGCGACGGGATACCAGCGCTGTTATTACCTTTCGGTTATGCTCTTCACTCTTTTGGTTTAATCCATTCATTTGTTTCATTGAAAAACGTTTCTTGCAAACCATGGAGTTAAACTGTGATGCCGCAGTACTTTCGGCACACCCCGAGTCTAAACTACATTATGCCCAGGCCTTAATTGCCAGTATTAAGTTAAGTAAAACCACCATAGATAGTGCAATAACGAGCTATTTTTCAGGCCCTAGTTTAAAAAAACAAGACTTCGAATACAGGATACGCATGGCTATGTCAGTTCAGTCACGTAAAGTGTATGGCTTAGGTTATCGGCTGATACTAATCCTGGTGTCGTCACTCTTCATGCTCTTTGCTGCAACGGCAAAGTCGGGGCTTTATCCGCAAGAATTTTACCATGGTGATAATGCGGGAACACTTCCGGTGTTACACGGTAGAATTTCTTCTGGTTACAATGAAATTAACGATTTTCGGGGACGTAAGCCTCACAAGGGGATCGATTTCGCGGCCGCACACGGCACCGATGTTGTCGCCAGCTTTAGTGGTCGAGTCACAATTGCCGATGATAGCAGTCTGCATAAGAACTATGGCAAGGTGGTATTGATCAAACATAAAAATAACAAGCATAGCCTTTATGCACATCTTGATAGTTTTAATGTAAAAGAAGGTCAATGGATAGTTGCCGGACAAAAGTTAGGCACTGTGGGGGTTACCGGCCGTGTAACTGGACCTCATTTGCATTTTGAAATATTGCAAGGCGGCAAGCGAATAGATCCCAGCATTTATCTGAGTTTTCGATAAAAATCAAACGTTCATTGCTTCTCCCTAGAAATCCTTTAGAAGGAATCCCCATTGAAATATTTAGTATTTATTTTATTTTTCTCTAATGTTTTTTGTACGCAGCAAGTTTTTGCTGTTGAGGGTGACGCTAAGCCATTTAACATACCCAGAAGTTTAGTGACCGAAGTGACAGATCCTGATACCAAGCGTACCTATCCGTTATTTATTAAACTGCCTAAATCTTATGAAAAGAACAAAGATAAAAAATACCCAGTGATCTATTTGACCGATACCTGGTACGCATTTCAAGTCGTCTCTGGCGCAACACGTTATCCGATGAATGCGAAGAAAATGGAAGAAGCGATTATTGTAGGCATTTCATATGCTAAGGGGTCAAAGCGAGATAATAGTCGAGTGCGTGATTATACGCCAACAGTAAATGTGTCTTGGCAACAGAAAACGGGTGGTGCGCAACAACATATGGAATTCATTGAAAATGTTGTTTTTAAATATATGGGAAAAAACTACCGTGTAGATATAACTAATAGAACTTTCATTGGTAATTCCCTTGGCGGATTATTTGGAAGCTATGTTTTATTAACTAAGTCTAAATTATTTAAGAATTATATACTTGGTAGTCCGTCGTATTGGTTTGATAACAAGGTTATATTTCGACTAGAAGAATCAGTTGCAAATAAAATGACTAATGTGAAGGCCAATGTTTTTATTTCTATAGGTGAGCAGGAAACCAAACAGCTTGAAAGCTCCCATGAAATGGTGAATGACGCCAAAACGT
Organism: Psychromonadaceae bacterium; assembly: GCA_965249895.1. Taxonomy (GTDB): domain Bacteria; phylum Pseudomonadota; class Gammaproteobacteria; order Enterobacterales; family CBDFNC01; genus CBDFNC01. The sequence continues at coordinate 1,244,377 of CBDFNC010000004.1, read as the reverse complement.
TTTATACAAAAATACTTTCATGGCAACAGCCTAATTTAAAAGCGAAATTATATATCATTGCTGAAGCAAACCACCAAACGGCGTTTCCAACAACCGCAATCCAAGGCCTGCACTGGGTATTAGGGAAATGTGATCATTCAATAAATTGTGCATAACTACGTGGGGTAATTAGCCTGCAGCTTCCAATAATAATTAAAAAAGCGAATTATATAATGAAAAGAAATATCCTGCTAACTGTTTTATTCAGCTTGACCGCTTGTCAATAAATACCTAAAACAACCATTAATCCACAAGTTATCAATCAACCTATAGAGATAACAGAAGTAACAAGGGTCGAAGAGAAAACTATAGAGATAAGAGAAGTAACAAGGGTCGAAGAGAAAACTATAGAGTCGAATAGAAGGGGGATCGCCAAGCTACCTCATGAATATGACGATGTATGGCAACGAATTCGCAGTCAGCTAACTTTCGCTATTCCTGATAATAAAGCGGTTTCCAAGTGGCGAAAATACTATTTAAGCCATCCTAATTTTATGGTGACCATCTCCCAACGGGCTGAGCCATTTTTGTATTATATTGTGGAAGAGATCGAGAAGCGTAATATGCCTGTTGAACTGGCATTGTTACCAATTATTGAAAGCTCCTACTTGCCTTATGGCGTATCAAATAAAAGTGCTACGGGGCTTTGGCAGTTTATGCCCGTTTCCGCTAAACGTTTTAACTTAGAGCAAAATTGGTGGTATGACGGGAGACGAGATGTTGTTCAGTCTACTCGCGCAGCGCTTGACTATTTTCAGTTTTTTCATCGTACTTTTGACCAGGATTGGCTGAATGCCATTGCTGCCTTTAACTCTGGTGAAGGTCGTGTTGGCCGTGCTATTGCGAAAAATAAAAAGGCCAATTTACCGACCGATTTTTGGTCACTTAATTTACCAGCTGAAACCACAGATTTTGTACCAAAATTGCTCGCTATTTCGGATATACTGCAACATGCGGCTGAATTAAATTATACTTTTACACCGATTAAAAATAGCCCTTCCGTAGATATTGTTAACATCGATGGCCAGCTAGATCTGACGTTAGCTGCACAGTGGGCCAATATTGAACCTAAAAAATTGTTGCAACTTAATCCTGGTCTAAGTCGCTGGGCAACTGCACCCAACAGCCATTATCAGCTGTTACTGCCCGTCGCTATCGCAGATTCTTTTAAAGATAAGCTTGCCTCAACCAATAAAAAATATTGGTTACGGTGGCATAGATATAGGGTGAATTCGGGTGATAGCTTGAGCGAAATCGCCTATCAGCATGCAACTAATGTTGCTGTAATTAAAAAACTTAATAACCTTAGTTCAGATACAATCCGTATCGGACAAATTCTGATTGTGCCGTTAACTAAAAATAATATGCACCCTTGGAAACTGGCCAAGGTGAAACCGAATAGGCTGATTTATACGGTAAAGAGTGGTGATAACTTATGGGGCATTAGCCGAAAATACAAGGTGAGAATTCGAGATATTGTTCGTTGGAATAAGTTATCGGACAACAGTTTATTACAGCCCAAGCAAAAGCTTGCAATCTTGTTATAAGAGATAGGTTGGAGATGAAGTGAAAAATGCGAGTTTATTACTTATTCCTTTTAACGCTTAAAGTCTGTGATTGCCATAAGTTACCATTTTTTACGCGATAAGTAACAAGCTAGTTAAACGATAACTGTACACTTATTATATCGTTAACTTAAACCAGCGAAGTCAGAAAGTCATAAATAGGTATTTTAAAAATTCATATTATTAATGTTGATTCCGTCGCCTTTGGTACAAATCGTGATTGCATCTGAATACCGTATAAAAGACACTGGGATATTTGAGGTAAGTTTAAAATAAACCAGCGAGAGTATGAGTTATATATAAACCACCTCCCGACTATTTAAATCCTGAAAACTTTGTCCTGTTGCAATATTAAATGACGTTGGACTTTCTTCCTCCATTTCCAGTGGGGTCGCGGACAAATGGGCGGTAAAGATATTGAAGATTTAATACTAGTTGGTTTTATTCTTAAAAAGAAAGCTCCGCCCCAATCAGCCACACAAGGAATTACACTCCAGATGAAAGAGGCGACCATTCACTGGAAGCTAAAAAGTACTCCGGCAAGGAAAAGTAGTATTTAATATTTATAGAGAAAGAGGTGTTTCCTCTCATCAAGAACAAGCACCGAATTGATGATAATAATAAAATGTTTGTGGGCCATTCTATTGGCGGACCTTAAGGGGGTTATATTTACTTGGTTGAGACAGATGTTTTCCAAATCATCTCGTTTTCCGAAGATGCGACACAACCAGATTTAATAAATGCTTATCTATATTAACTGGAATTATGATCATGATTTACACGTGTGAATATATTATTGAATAAACGGTGAATCGGCATTTCGGTGCGTCAGTTACGCTCGTCCGGATCTGTGTGGGGTTAGCCCTGTCTCTTGATCATATCTTTTTGTGATGTTTATTTTACTTATTGGAGAAGCCCTTTCTCCTGCATCTCTCGCGCCGCTTGCATACCCGCCACGCGCTCCTGTAGCTTGGCCCATCCCTTCTTCAGTCATATTTTTAGAACGCGATAATTATCGTTTTGCAAAGGCCTAAAGTTAGTCACTACTATCTCAGCGCTCCCTGTCATTGTCAGCTTTCCTGGTATGGTCCGACATCTCGGTTCAGTGTCTTTTAGCGCACACAGAGATCGCGGTAAAGCCGCTGGATTCCCTCGTGCGAGGGAATGACAGAATCCACGTTTCAGGATGGACACTAGCTCGACATCCATATGTCCCAGGTATTTCGCATTCAACCGGCAGGGACTGATCAAATTCCACCCGTTTAGGGTCACAAAACCAATAGCTCCTCTCCAATTCAGCGAGTGCTGGATCAGATTAATAAATAGTCAGTTTGGCTTGCCTGTTACCAGGCTAAAATCAGTGGCTGAGTTTACTCGGTGGGAAACCAAGTAGCGTTAACCAATCAGCCACCTTTTCTCCCGTCAAGAGTTCATGGGCTGACTTGCCTTTGTGACGTCCCCAGCGTTTTTCACGCAGGTTGTACCAGGCGCGAAATAACTCAAGAAACGGTTGGTTTACGCCCTTTCTGGCATACAGATAAGTGCGTAAGGTGGCGTTGAAGCCTTCAATGGCACTGGACGCGCGGTGACGTTTGCTGAGCAATATTTCCACTTCTTGCATCAGCTGCTCACAGCGTGTTTCATCCAACTGTGTGGTCAACAAGTGGTAGCTGCCGAGCATTTCCTGAATAAGCCGCTGTTGCTTGTGCTTCCCGGCTTTTGCCAGTTCACGTCGGCACTCGAAGAAGCGGCAGGCCAGCTCAACTGGCTGCTGAGAATAACGTGCAATACAGCCTTGCAACTTATCATGGAGCGCCTGGGTGGCCAAAGTGAGACCATCCAAGCGGTTTTCCAAGTAGGTCGCCGCCTTGTTGCATTCCTTATGTGCCGCCCTGCGCAGCAATAGCGTGGCACGGGCCAGCCTGGTCTGCGCCATTTCGGTGGTCATTAGCTTGCCGGTCTTTCGGCAAACGCAGCTGAAGGTGGCGTGAAGAAGGTGCAAAGCCCGTTCAGCATGCTCATAGCGCTCGATAGCCTTATCGCATTGGTTATCTGCACGCAGCCATTGACCGAACGTATCATCCGGGTCTTCTGTTATGGTGGGGCTGATGGCCTGGTAAGCCGTTTCTTCCTGGGTAATGTAATAGTAAGCACGTTGCTCAACCCTGCGCACCGCCTTGGCAGCGATATACAGGGCATGAAAAACATCATCACGTTGCTGCGCCTGTTCGAAAACCGTGGTGACACCGGCGGCTATCCCCTTGGCACCGTCTTTGACGATGTGTTTTGGCATCATCCCCTGAGCAGCAGCCTGCTGGAGTACTTTGGCCCAGGTTTTACCATCTCGCTGTTGCTCGTGAGACAGGCAGAACAGGTAGCCGGGATCCAGGTCAACGCCCGCCAGCACAGGGTCGCCCTGGCTGAACATTTCATCCACCGCACCGCTCTGGATGGCTGATAATGGCACCGTTCGGTTGAAGTCAGCGGCATTTTTTTGCGCCTCGGCAATAACCCCTTGTATATAGCCATAGCTGACTTTACAGCCGGGATACAGCAGAGGTATAAGCGCTTCAATACTGCGAATGGAATTGGGGGCAGTGATGGTTAACGCGACAATACTGCGGCGCAGGTGTGGCACATCCACATCAAGCGTCGCGATACAATCCGGCTCACTTTGCGTTTTGACGAGGGCGTCGAAGGCAGCCCGGGCAGCCCCGCGGGCGGTGTAGACAGCCTTGCGGGATATACCGAATTCATCGGATAAGGCGGTGATATCACCATGGGCTTGTAAAATGGCGCTCTTTGCGAGAAGATCGAGTTTGTCTGAGGAGCTAAGTGGTGTTCGGTTTAGTATCGGCATTTTGTTGTTCTTGATAGTGTTTTTCGCGAAATAATTATCTCAAACAACTGCGCTTATTTCCTCAGATTTCTCCTCTCATTTGTTACCCAAGTTTGATGGGTTCCAACCGGCATTATCCAATGCACACCTATCGGCACAAATCTCACACTTCAGACATTTAATAATCGAGTACAGAAAGCACGTCCCATTCATTCTCGAATTCGAATCTGAAATCGAGTTTGGTACATTCTATGATGTGGGGCTTATGTATTTTGATAATAATAATCGAAACCAATTCCGCTACCTTTTGACTTATTACATTGATAATGTGATCTATACGTAACAAAGCAAGTGATAAAAAGGTCATTATGTAATCGTTAGAATACGAGCTACGTATCGAGGATATTGTTAGCATTACTAGCGAACCCCTGCGCTTTGCCTTATAGCATTGAAGTAGCATGAGGTGCTTTTAAAGGTATATTAGACAGCAGAACATTAGTTAGGGAGATACAAATTCCAACTTCCATACCACCCTCAATTTTTAACGTAACCATAACCAAAGTGCCCTACAGGGGTACTATCAGTACAATAAGGATGGAGGAAATATGACATCACCCGTCACATGGCTAGTGATTACTTTTTGTCTGTTTTCGTTTTTGCAAACGGCAGCAGCAGATATTTATCGTAAGAAATTTAGCACCACATCGCCCAATATGTATTTGGTGATTGAAGTTTTAGATAATGACCTGATCCACTTCGAAGTTTCCGCTGTCGGTAATGGACCGGACACATCAACCCCTTTATACGTATCTCCGATGATTGCCAAAACCACATATAGTGGCGCAAGTTCCGTACAAGACACGGGAAATACACTGGAAACACGAGACATTAAAATTTACGTCAACGAGCAAAATTTGTGTATCACAGCTTGGGACAAGACCAATAGCAATGCTTTTCTTACTACAATTTGTCCTGCAGAAATGAGCAATGATTGGAAAGGATTGAATATAGCCCAAGGTAACATCCAGAAAGTATATGGCTTGGGCCAACAGTTTAAACAGCTGGCCAGCGCAGACGGAGACTGGATTGAGCATGGTATGAGGAATGGACAACCAAGTGGCCAGCAACAATCCCATGGCAACGGTTTTATGCCTTTTGGCCAAGCTGGCTTGGTGGGGAATATTCAGTTTCCAGTTTTATATGCATTAGGTGATAACAAACTGAACTACGGGTTGTTTATCGACAACGTCTATAAACAAGATTGGGATTTCAGTTCAAGTAATTGGCAAGTCCGGATGTGGGGAGATCAACTTCATTTCTACCTGATGGCAGGTAAAGATTTACCCGATATCCGTAGCGACTATATGGAGCTGACCGGCCGACCTCCGGTTCTTCCTAAGAAGAGTTTAGGGCTTTGGGTTTCGGAATTTGGGTATAAAAACTGGGAAGAAGTAAATATTCTGAAAAATGGACTTAGGAAGCATGACTTTCCTCTAGATGGCTTCGTTTTGGACCTATTCTGGTTTGGCGGGATTAAAGATAGCAGCCCCGACAGCCCTATGGGGAAGTTGGATTGGGACTCCAATAATAAGGATGGCAATGACTACTACTTTCCAAACCCAAAAACCACTATTACCGATCTAAGCAATGATCATATTGGTCTTGTAGCCATAGAAGAATCTTATATCAACTTAAATACAAACACCTTCACTGACATGCAATCAGCGGGCAAGTACTTGGCATATAAAAAAACAGGTAATCAATGCGACCCGACTAATTACGACCCCATAGCAATATCGGAATGGTTTGGCCACGCGGCAATGGTAGATTGGAGCAATGAAGCTGCTGGAAAGTGGGTACATGACAATCGCCGCTATCCCAATCTGGTCGCTAACGGTATTTATAGTCATTGGACCGATCTCGGCGAGCCAGAAAAATACAACGCTGATGCCTGCTACAAAGGAGTTGAAACGAACCAAGCCGGGGTCAAAAATACCCATGGAGATATACATAACCTATATGCTTTCCAATGGGTTAAATCTATTTATGACGGCTATTTTGACAAGAGAAACCAGATAAATAATCGCTCTTTTGTCGTCACACGCTCTGGCGCTCCAGGGGTCCAGCGATTCGGTGCCGCTTTATGGTCAGGAGATATTGGAGCAAACTTAGATTTATTGGCAACTCACTCCAATGCCCAAATGCACATGTCTTTCTCTGGCGTGGACTACTACGGTGCAGACGTTGGAGGGTTCCGACGCGAAGGTATACCGTACAACGGCAATCATTCCGGGAACCGGCAATATGAAGATGAATTATATACTCAATGGTTTGCAAATGCGTCTTGGTTTGATATTCCGATCCGGCCACACACAGATAATGCGTTTCAAACAGCCCAAGACTATGAAACATCCCCGCACCTTATCGGCCACTTGCCATCCAACCGGGCGAATTTACGTCAACGCTACGAGTTGATCCCTTATTACTATTCTTTGGCTTATCGAGCCCACTTGTTTGGTGAGCCTGTCATTCCACCGCTCGTAATGTATTACCAAGACGATGCAGAAGTACGCAATATCGGTCACCAAAAATTGATTGGTAAAGATATATTGGTAGGGCTTGTCGCCAAGCACGGCGAATATATGCGTAATATCTATCTGCCTTCGGGAACTTGGGTGAACTATCACACCCAAGAATGGATAAATAGCAGCGGCCAGTGGTTAAACCAAGTACCCAGCTACCAAAAAGCCCAACTGACTCTTCCCGCCTTTGCGCGCGCTGGTGCAATTATTCCGCAAATGTGGGTTGATGCGAATACTAAAGACGTGTTTGGGCACCGTAAAAACCAGTCTGCTGAGCACCAGGAGCTTATCCTCAAGGTGTATGCTGATCCTGCGGCGTCTTCGTTCACCCTATACGAAGATGATGGGGAAACCTTAAGTTACGATGACCATAAAACACCTGTATACCAAACCAGAACAACCCTCCTATCACAACAACAATCAGGAAATTCCGTAACGGTTACTGTTGCAGCAGCAGAAGGCAGTTATAGCGGAGCCAGTACAACTCGCAATAATTTAGTGCGCTTAGTCGTCAACAGCAAGCAGGCTGTTGCCGTATCGCTAAATGGCTCATCTTTACCGCAATACAGTTCGTATTCTCGTTTCCTAGGAGCAAGCTCAGGTTGGTTTAATACCGGTGACAACCTTATAATCGCCAAGTCCGGCGTTCGATCGGTGAAGGTATCGAAAAAGTTCACCTTCGCGTTAAATTCGACGTCCCCTTATACATCAGCATATTTTATCTGTGATGAAGGGTGGACTAATACCGGAGAGGAAATCTATATCACAGGTGATATACCCCAACTCGGAAACTGGGACCCCAAACAGGGGATCAAACTGGACGCTAATGTTTACCACGAATATATTCACAGTCCACCGCCGGCCCATAATGGACCCGGTCCAAACGCCCCTGTATGGACACAACAAGTACATAAACTCCCCCCCAATACACGCGTTCAGTGGAAGTGTGTGAAGAAGCTAAGTGACAATAGTTGGCATTGGGAAACAGGCAGTAACAACGAACTTACCACGGTTAGCAGTGGGTATTCCGGCTCCAGTTACGGCAGCTTTTAATAATTGCGCCTCCGGTTTAACCGGGGGCATGCTTTGATAGAAGTTGATGAACAAGCAGAAACGTGGTCTATCTAGTTTTGATTCCAAGTAACAAGGAGGGTGTAGCTATTCAGAGGTACACGAACACACATCGCTAAATTTTAAAACTCCAGGCTAGTTCTGACAGTGACCACCTGAAACTCGCCTTTCGCCACTCGCAATACAGGTAATCCGAAGTCCGTCCTGATACGATTTATGATTTGATTGCTTCAGGCAGAAAAGCGCTCAAATAGGGCTAGCGCTTTGGATCTGAAGCTCTATTCCAGTCTTGTTCTGCTTGGTGAGGTCTTGCCAACTTCTAAATCTGGCTTGTAACCAATGACCTATCGCCAAATGTAACGATAATGTTGATCAATGTAATTTTGAACAAGAGTGGAAAGAAAGTTAAAAATGAGACGTTAGTCAGGCTGGCTGTAAGTTAGCTGATCCTGGCAGCCTCGCTTATCGAGACAAAAAGCAGAGGTAGTTTTCACCAGAGCCTGCTCATCGCTAATTCTTTCATCAGTAAAGTTTGATTTGGCCCTGTAGCCATACGCCATCATCACAGTGTTGAACCTGTCATTACTCAGTGGTGAAAAGCTAATTTAATCATTGGCCCGTTAATCCGTAGCTTAGTTTTATTTCACCCGTAAAGTTATCCAATCGAGCATTTTAACATTTGTTCTTCTTTAGAACATATATCCAGGGGGTGCCCTTCTGTTTTCGGTTTTACATTTTCTCTTTATTTTTCCTGAAACCAGCGAGGGTACTGCGATTTACCATGATTTCTATCATGATGGCAATATTTTTCATTTGACTTGCCCGCTGATTTCACTGAATATCAGCGTAATCATATGCCCAGCAATGGTTCATTTGTTCAGTTGGTGGTAATGTTCATGCAGAGAGCTTTTCTCAATAACAGGTAGGTGAAGAATGAGTAATAAACTAGAGCAGTTGCGCAAGTTAACTACTGTGGTCGCAGATACGGGTGATGTTGAAGCCATTAAGAAGTATCAGCCACAAGATGCGACGACAAATCCTTCTCTGGTACTGAAAGCCGCGCAAATCTCTGATTATTCCGCTCTTATTGAAGATGCAATTGCATATGCCAAAGGCCAAAGTAATGACAAAATACAGCAGATCACAGATGCTTGTGACCAGCTGGCGGTTAACATAGGTAAAGAAATTCTAAAGGTGGTTCCCGGTCGTATATCGACAGAAGTAGATGCACGCATGTCTTACGATACCGACGCGAGTGTGATTAAAGCGCGCCGTCTGATCCGCATGTACCAGGCAATGGGTATTGATAAAAGTCGTATATTGATCAAGCTGGCCTCGACCTGGGAAGGCATTAAAGCAGCTGAAATTTTGGAAAAGGAAGGCATCAACTGCAACCTCACGTTACTGTTTTCATTTGCTCAGGCAAGGGCTTGTGCAGAAGCAGGAGTTTATCTTATTTCTCCTTTTGTTGGTCGGATAATGGATTGGCACAAAGCCAAAACCGGGCAGGACTATGTTGCTAATGAAGACCCAGGGGTCATATCGGTAAGTCAAATTTACGCTTACTATAAGCGGCATGACTATAACACAGTAGTGATGGGGGCCAGTTTCAGGAACACAGGTGAAGTGTTAGCACTGGCTGGCTGTGACAGGTTAACCATAAGCCCACAACTGTTATCTGAGCTAGCCCAAAGCCAGGGTGAAGTAGAAGTTCAGCTTAGCCCAGCAGAAGAAGTCCATCCACGCCCGCAGCCAATCAATCACGCTGAATTTTTGTGGCAACACAATCAAGATCCAATGGCGATAGAAAAGCTTGCTGAAGGGATCCGCAACTTTGCTATCGACCAGGAAAAACTGGAAAAAATGATCGCCAATCGCATCTAGGTAAGCTGGGTCATAACGCTAAGTCTTGACGTCAAGACATCATGGTTGAACAATATTTCGGTGAAAAAAATGGACTCAAAAATACTCGCGAATGCTATCAGGGCGCTTAGCATGGATAGCGTACAAAAAGCGAACTCAGGTCATCCTGGAGCCCCTATGGGCATGGCAGATATTGCTGAAGTATTATGGCGTCGCCATCTAAAACACAACCCCAACAACCCAGATTGGGCTGACAGAGACAGGTTTGTGTTATCAAATGGCCATGGATCCATGCTTATCTATTCATTACTACATTTAACTGGTTACAAGCTGAGCATTGATGATCTAAAACAGTTCCGCCAATTACACTCTAAAACCCCCGGGCATCCGGAGTACGGTTACACTCCAGGTGTTGAAACCACAACGGGTCCTTTAGGGCAGGGGATCAGTAATGCTGTAGGAATGGCTATCGCCGAAAAAACACTGGCGGCTCAGTTTAATCAACCCGGCCATCATATTGTGGATCATTTTACCTACTGTTTCCTGGGAGATGGATGCCTGATGGAAGGTATCTCTCATGAGGTTTGCTCCTTAGCAGGCACCTTAGGTTTAGGTAAACTCATCGCATTTTGGGATGACAATGGCATTTCTATCGATGGAGATGTTGAAGGTTGGTTCACCGACGATACGGTAAAACGGTTTGAATCTTATGGCTGGCATGTAGTGGCCGATGTGGATGGTCATGATCCGCAAGCCATAGACGCTGCTATTGAGAGCGCCAAGATACAAAGCGACCGACCGACTCTTATTTGTTGCAAAACTATCATCGGGTTTGGCTCACCGAACAAAGCAGGCAGCCACGAATGCCATGGTGCGCCCCTTGGAAAAGAGGAAGTCGCGGCCGCTAGAGCTAAGTTGAACTGGCCTTATGCTGAGTTTGAGATCCCCGAGTCAATTTACCGGGCTTGGAACGCCTGCGATCAAGGAGCAGATGCTGAATCGAGCTGGCAGCATCAATTTGTGGAATATAGCCAGCAGTACCCAGAACTTGCTGCTGAGTTTAGCCGTCGCGTTGGCGGAGAGTTACCTAAAACCTGGCAGCAGGATGTAGAGCAATATATTTATGCATTACAGGACCGCCCCAAAAATATTGCATCGCGTAAAGCGTCACAAAATACCCTGGAATTTTTAGGCAAATTACTGCCAGAGTTTGTTGGCGGCTCTGCCGACCTTTCTCCGTCAAACCTTACTATGTGGTCCGGTTCGCGAGCACTAACTAAACAGGATTTCTCCGGCAATTATATCCATTACGGGGTGCGAGAGTTTGGCATGTCCGCCATTATGAATGGCATCAGCTTGCACCGTGGCTTGGTTCCCTACGGCGCTACTTTCTTGATGTTTATGGAGTACGCGAGAAACGCACTGCGTATGGCTGCACTAATGGGGCAAAGGGTCATCCATGTTTATACCCACGACTCCATTGGTTTGGGGGAAGATGGCCCAACTCACCAACCTGTAGAGCAGATGGCTTCATTGCGTACCACACCTAATATGAGCCTTTGGCGACCTTGTGATCAGGTGGAGGCCGCCGTTGCCTGGAAATCTGCTATCGAAAGAGATGACGGGCCGAGTGCGTTAATCTTTTCCAGGCAAAACCTTACTCAACAGCAGAGAAGTCGTCAGCAAGTCGCCAACATCGCTAAAGGTGGATATATATTGCGTGATTGCGAAGGTACCCCTGAACTTATTTTCATCGCTACCGGTTCGGAAATGGAATTAGCTTGTTTGGCTTACAACATACTCAGAGCTGATGGGATCAAGACTCGCGTCGTTTCCATGCCATCAACCGATAAGTTTGATAACCAAGATTCGGCGTATCGCGAAGCCGTTTTGCCAAGCTCGGTCACAGCGAGAGTAGCCATCGAAGCGGGAATTGCTGATTTCTGGTATAAATATGTTGGCTTGAAAGGTGCAGTTGTGGGGATGACCAGCTTCGGTGAATCGGCTCCAGCTAATGAATTATTTGAACACTTTGGTTTTACCCTGGACAAGGTATTAACTGTCAGTAAAGCCCTGCTCAAATAATAAGTCGTGGTTAGCCCGGTTTGCTTATACTCGAACCGGGAAGATGGATGAACAACAATAAACGTAAGGCCTTAAGTTATGTCGCTAAGTAGTATTGAAGAAATAATTGAAGATTTTAGTCAAGGTAAAATGGTTATCCTGATGGATGACGAAGACAGAGAAAATGAAGGTGACCTGGTTCTTGCTGCCGATATGGTCACACCTGAAGCCATTAATTTTATGGCGACACATGGACGCGGCCTGATTTGCCTGACGTTAACAAAAGACCATTGTGAAAAATTAAACTTACCCCTTATGGTCTCTGAAAATACCGAACAATTTTCTACTAATTTCACAGTGTCTATTGAAGCGACACATGGGGTGACTACTGGAATATCCGCATCCGATCGTGCGGTTACAGTGCAAGCCGCAGTTGCTGCAGATGCCAAACCAACAGATGTGGTTATGCCTGGACATATTTTCCCGTTAAAAGCGCAAGACGGCGGAGTGTTAACACGCGCAGGCCATACTGAAGCTGGTTGCGATTTAGCGCGGTTAGCAGGGAGGACCCCAGCTTCTGTCATTGTTGAGATTTTAAATGAAGACGGTAGCATGGCTCGTCGTCCCGATTTAGAGATCTTTGCTGAGAAGTTTGGTATCAAGCTGGGCACCATCGCTGACCTTATCGAGTATAGAAACGCCAATGAAACCACTATAGAAAAAGTGGCTCAGTGTCAGCTACCAACAGAGTATGGTGAATTCGAGCTGGTGACCTATAAAGACACCATAGATAATCAGGTTCACTTTGCGTTAACAAAGGGTGAAATAAGCCCTGAACAGCCAAGCTTAGTCAGGGTTCATTTACAAAATACCTTCAATGATTTGTTGATGTCATCACGCAATGGCGCTAAAAATTGGCCGCTGGCAAAAGCAATGGAAAAAATCTCCGCTGAAGGTGGTGTGCTCGTTTTACTAGGGCACAAAGAAAGCAGTGAAGAAATTATCCAAACTGTTAATGAGTTTGCCCTCGAAGACTCTGGTGAGCTTACTCCAAAAGTGAACCGCCAGGGAGCCTCACGTCGCGTTGGTGTTGGATCGCAAATACTGGCCGACTTAGGTGTCGGCAAGATGCGTCTGATGAGCTCACAAACCAAATACCATGCGTTATCAGGGTTTGGTTTGGAAGTCGTTGAATATATTAAAGAGAATAGCTAAATATCGTTTAAAAGCCGGGCTAGCAAGGTTAGCCCGTTGTATCCTTAAATTCCCCCTGTTCCTTTGATCAGTTCTAATATTAAAAAATCCAACCTCCTGTTGGTTAGCTCAGGCGCCAGCATTTTATAGCTATCGGCTTGTCTCTTTAGTTAATCTCAATAATGACAACTATTCCGTGGTTTCAGGCCAACTGCTCTTGTCAGCGACTCCGGGGTAGTGAACACCTGGCTAAATTAACGCCGAATATGCACACTGCAGATACATCTGCTAAAAATACAAAGTAGCAAGAATATTTCACCTAAAATAAAGAAGTACGGAGAAATTAGTAGCGAATTGTTGATATCAATATCTAACTTAAGTGTAACTATTCAGCTGGCGGAATATTATTCAATTTTTCCTGAATGAAATCTGGCCACTTTCCGGCAAACAGGTACTCCAGCGCCTGCCCGACACCGACATTATTTTTCTGGCACGTTGATATATAACTGCGAACCCGGCAAAAGACCTTGGCTCCTTCCATGGAGCGGAAACACCCAGAGATTTTTTGCTGCACCTTTGCCATTCTGATATCCCTCTCTCCTTGGTTGTTGGTGAAGGGAACCTCTGGATTATCCATGAATCTCAGCACATCATCCTCAAAATCCCTGAGCCGCTCCAGTAAGTTCCTGGCCTTGCTGCGGGCGACCCGGCCCTTTTTCTTCTTGCCCGTTTGCGGCGGTGGCGGGGGCGGGCACTCCCGCTCCGCCTTATCGAGCAAACTCTGATACTTTTTCCGCCACTGCAACGCAGTATCGTTATCAAGCTGGCCACCGGCATCATTTACTGCATCATTGATTTCAATGAGCCGTTCATACATCCCATTAGCCCACTCTTGCCCGTCTTGCTCATAGGCGCGGGTAAGTTCCCGCAGGTGATGGGCATTGCACAAACTGTGGAACACTTGCGTATAGCGGTAATAAGGTTTCCAGTGGTCATGGCAGAGTGTCCCGGCGAACTGAGGCAGTATGCCTATTTCATCCATTGCCTCCTTACCGCGTTTTGCGTGAGGCTCAAACCAGGTCCACTCTCCGTTCGATGCATTATGAAGCCAGATGCGCTTGCCGCCGACATTAATACCCGTCTCGTCCGCGTGAATTAACCCGCCATTGATGAGTTCGAGCTTGGCCAGCGTCTCAAAGTCAGCCAGCATGTGGTAAGCCAGCTTGTTAAAGTTGAACAGTGAGCCGGTACTCAAGGAGATGCCAAACATTTCATCAAAATGCTGCTGCACCCGGTCATAAGGAATGAGTTGGTACACTGACATATAGACGGCGTTCGCCTTAACCGATGCACCATACTTAGCCGCCCTGTCCACGTCAGCAGGGAAATCAGCGGTAAACCGGTTGCCCTGCGCGTCTTCCAGAATTTGTGCCCGGTATTCTTTAACCCAGCGGGAAATTTGGATATCAAATACCTGACGACGGTCATAGCCGACTTCATGGTACTGCCCTGGCGGCAAGCTATCCCGGTTGACTGGAACCTGAATAATTTCGTCCGGATCATCGACTGGCTTGAGCGTCTTGCCCTCGCGGCCTTTTTGCCCGCCCTGTTTATTGTTACTTTTCTTTCGCTCTTCTTTAGGGCGGTTTGCTGCTATTTCGGCTATTAAGAGACAGGCGGCCAAACAATAGCTTGACCAGCAGCAACATCATTTGTACGGCAGCCACTAAAGCAGGAGATGCGGCCTTGTCATTTTTCAAGGCGTTTTCTACTTGCTCAATGGTGGCGTTGACATCCAATGACTCGGGTATCAACGTTGCTGTGTTTGTATGCTTATTCATGGGGCTATTATACCCTCTGTTTTTTCGGGCAATTTTTTGCTTCTGTAAGCCAATCTAAGGCGTTGTATTTTTCTGTGCCGGGGGCGCTATGCTTGGTGTACACCTGTTGTTTTGGCGCTCTTGTGGTTAAGTTAATCGTTGCTTACAAGCGCTCATTACAGTGACGCATGAAAATGCACTAAATCAGTCAAAACCGTGTCAAGAAGTTTTGAAAAAATAATGCATTTATTGCGGGGTTTTTAGCCAGCTGAATAGTTACACTTAAGTTTACCTATCGGTGATTAAACACTGTCTATGCTAGGGGTTTGGTCTACCTATATAAAAAGCCAAATTGGTGGGACTCACTATGTTTAAAAAGTTCAGTTTGCAAACCAAATATTCATTCGCGTTTGCCATAGTCATAATTAGTTTGTTGCTAGTTGACATCACAGGAAGTCAGCTCAACAAATCTGCACAAAACCATATGCTGGCTTTTAATCAAAATGTTACACCAGCACTTTCCGCGATTCTTAATGCGGACAGAGATCTCTATCAAGCCAAGGTAGCTATATTAAGAGTGATTTTTAGTGCAGACACTTCCGAGCGGGCCGAGAAGCAATCTAATAGATACCAAGAAAACGCCAAGCAGGCTTATGACCGTATGAAGGCGTTCGAATCTCTAATGGCCCCTTACCCTAATGTTCTCAGTGCCGTATCTGACTTCGACTCTGCATTTAATAAGTGGAAAATCAGTTCAGACAAGCTACTTTCTCTCGTTGGGCAAAACAAACGTAAAGAAGCCAAGCAGCTGAGTGAAACCGGGAACCTGGTTGTTTTTAACCAGCTCAGAGATATTTATGACGCGGCCGGAGAAGCAGTAGATGCTCACGCAGGACAACTGGCTATATCCACCGAAAAAAAGTTAGCTCGTCAATCAATGTTAATAGCTATTGCCACACTGGTAATAGTGGTATTTGTCGCTATTTTCGCCTACCTGGGACCAAAAATGATGAGTCGGGCAATCAAGGATATTTCAGTCAGGATCAGAGATATTAGTAAAGGGAATGGAGATCTGACGTTAAGAGTAGAATCGCTCCGGCAAGATGAGCTAGGGGAGTTAGCCGAAGATATTAACCATTTGATCCAAAAGCTTAATCAACTAATTGGTAGCAGCCAGAAGCATGCACATGATTTAAGTTCGAGCGTGGAAACTGTTAGTCAGGCAGCCAATGAGTCTTGTGAAATTAGCACGCAGCAGTCGCAGCAATTAGAAAGTGTAGTGACGGCAGTAAACCAAATGAGTACGGCTATTCGTGAAGTCGCCAGTTATGCAGTAAACACAGCAACAGAAGTTTCGGATGTTAACCAACAAACAGAGCAAGGTCAAAAATTGTTGCAACAGTCTTTATCTGCCACGCGGGGATTGTCAGACAAGGTGAGCATCGCTAATCAAGCGATACAACAACTTTCTGAGAATTCTAACGAAATCGCCTCTGTCTTGGATGTTATTCGCGGTATAGCAGAGCAAACTAACCTTTTGGCGCTAAACGCAGCTATAGAAGCGGCCAGGGCTGGGGAGCAGGGAAGGGGCTTCGCTGTTGTTGCCGATGAAGTCAGATCTCTTGCTGCTAAGACACAACAATCAACAGAGACGATACAACAAATGATATCTAGTCTGCATCAAGGCGTCGCTAATGCCGTTACGGCTATTAATGAAAGTGCCGGATCCGCAGAAACAACAATGTCGCTGGCTCAACAAGCCAGCTTGCTGCTAAATGAAATCGGAGAAGCAACACAAAGGGTCAGTGATATGTCTTCACAAACCGCCACGGCAACAGAGCAACAAAGCGCGGTTACTGAAGATATCAATAAAAGCCTGACTCTTATCGACCAGCAAACCAGGGAGAATCGAGAAGTTATCGAAGCCAGCAAGCAAAAGACGGCGTTGGCTAAACAAGTATCAGACAAATTAAACGAGGAAATGGCGCGCTTTAAAGTAAGCGGTTGAATCAATTCCTTCCGGGAAAATACACATCGTGTTGAGCGCAGGTATTTATAGTTTGCCCCACCCTGAGTCGCTAACATATTGAGTTTAATGTGATATGAGAGCAGCCAGTAGCGGAACACCAAACTTGATGCCCGTCCGCAAGAGACTCAAATAGCCGGGCTATATTGGCCAACCGAAAAAGTTAAATGAAACAAGCCACTTTTTTGTTCGATTAGAAGGATAGGGTCACTATTTAATCATGTGAAGCATGGCGTTACGATTCAACTTACCCAATAATTAATAGCTTTATAGCGGCTATAGTCGCCATTCCTCTAATCAGCCATTTAAATTGAACAAGCTTAAGGCGGCTCAATAACCAATAACCAACAGCTGCCCCAATCACTAAACCGGGAATTCCCTGTAGGCTAGCCAAAGTGCTCTCAACACTTAAAAGGTCCAGCGACAACAATATTGGTATTTTTGCTAGATTAATGGAGAGAAATGCCCAAGCTCGTGTGCTGACATAAGATTCTTTTGAGAACTTTTGTTCCATTAAATAGAGGCTTAAGAGAGGGCCTGCGGCGTTTGATGTCATGCTGACAAACCCTGCGATAAGGCCTGTTATATGACCCGCAATTGTATGCTGCATAAATTTAGCTTCGCTGCGGTCAAGCCAAATACCTAAACCTAACATGCCCACAATCATCAGCCCTAACAGCAGAGTAAACTGACGTGCGTCGATACCGGATAGTAACCATCCACCTAGGACTATTCCTGTTAGCCCTAGGGGAAGCATCCGCGCTATAACAGGCCAGCAGATGTTTTTTCTATAACTAGCCACCGCCATTAGATCAGTGATGATATACATGGGAAGGATAATGCCGAGCGCTTCCGGTCCTGGGTAAGCGACCATTATCAATGGCAGGATCAAAAGCCCCATCCCGCCAACCGAAAATTTTGAAAAGCCTGTCACTACTCCTGCTAGGAGAATAAATAAAAACGTTGATTCCATACTTTACGCTATCCACGCCGAAATTGAGAGAGTGTTAGCATACTGTTTATTATGAAAGTAATATAATTGCATCTATCAATCACCATGAATGCATTTATCTATCATGACAAATGAGCAGTTGCGTGCCTTAATCGCGGTCGTCGAACACGGAAGTTTCAGAGCAGCAGCGGCCGCAATGTTTAAAACTCAACCTACCATTAGTGCATCGGTTCGGGCTCTAGAAGAAGAATTTGGAATTAGCTTGTTCGATAGGGGCGGCTATCGACCCACATTAACGACAGAAGGTAAGGCTTTCTTTCGCCAGGCTAAACAGGTCATAAAACAAGCCAGTGAGCTTGAAATGCTGGGTCATCAATTGGCAAAAGGAGATGTAGCTACTTTGTCAATTTCGCTGAGTGCTATGTGTGCTTCACCTCCGGGGCTAGATACGATAAAAAATTTTTGTATTAAGCACCCGAATATGCAGCTGAATATTAATACTGAGCATTTATCAGGAGTGTTGGAGCAGCTTCAACTTGAAAAGTCCGATTTGGCTATCGGCCCAAATATAGGCCTGGATGAGAGCTACGATTTTGTCGAAATTACTCAACTTAGTATGATAACGGTAGCTGCTCCTGGGTATCTATCTGTAGGTGAAGGGAGAGAGGTTCCCCAAAAAGAACTACGTTTACTGCCGCATATTTTGATCTCGGATACCGGCTCTGTAGCCCCCTTTGATCATGTCAATGTCTTGGTTGGTGGTCGGCGTTGGTATGTTAACGACTACCAGATGAAAAAGACGTTACTTTTATCCGCAATGGGGTGGGCGAGAATTCCTCTGCATATAGTAGAAAAAGAACTGGAAAGTGGATTATTGGTTCCACTAAAGGTTGAGAACTTCACTTATCAGAGTCAGGTACCCATTTACCTTATACGTCTTAGACTCCAACCCTTAAGTCACCTGGCCAAATTATTTTGGGATGACATGCTGGCCAGTGGAGCTAGTGTGTAAGGTTAGTGCCATTTTTGCATGGATTAGCAGTGGCATAGCTGTTTATTCAAAGAGAACTTTTGTGACTGCTGTTACGTCCCACTCTCTGCTCGGCCATCCATCCCAACCTATTTAGCATCAGATAACCTACTTTATCCCGAACTGAAGCAGGGGCATCTTTTCCCTGCATTAATTCGGGATTTTTGTGTTTAAAAAGGAAGTTCGTCATCCCAGAGGATCCCGTTTTCGCTGCTGTTTTCTACTTGCTCTTGGCTACGCTCTTCTTCAAGGTGGCGGCGAATATGGCCGTAATAGTGCTCTTTAAAGTGCTGGGTGAAGGTTTGCAGGAGTCGGCGTTTTTCAAGGTAGTTGTCGCCTAAAGTTCAAAATTATGCCGCCTTACCTTTCTCAATTTCTGTCTTGCTCTTTTCCGGGTTAAGGTGAACCTCCGTTATCAGATCCCAGTTTTTGATTTCACCACTCCAGCGGCTTGGATTTTTTGATTTTGCTGCTTGGTATACCTGTTTTCGTTTAGCCAATATGTGTACATCTTCACCTGTGTGACGCTGCTGCGGCGTAACAAATTTGACTCCGCTATGTAAATGTTCATGGTTATACCATTCAACAAACCCGCATACCCAGCTTCGCGCCGCTTGTAGATCATTAAAGGGCCGCTCTGGGTATTCTGGTCGGTATTTCAACGTACGAAATAGGGATTCTGAATAGGGGTTATCATTACTCACCGAAGGTCGGCTAAACGAGGGAATAACACCCAGTTGCTGCAAGGTCGCCAGCATCGTAGCGCCTTTCATTGGGCTCCCATTGTCCGAGTGCAGCGTCACCTGGTTACGCTTAACACCTTCCCGCTGACAGATATCAGTCATAAGATCTGCTGCTAATGCACTCGATTCCTCTTCGTATACCTGCCAGCCAACGATTTTTCGACTGTAAATATCCATCACCAAGTACAGATATAAAAATATCCCTTTAACAACAGTGGGTAAGTAGGTGATATCCCAAGTGTAAATTTGATTGGGCTCTGTCGCTGTCAGGGCTTTAGGTTTATGTATTTTCCTGACTGGCTTACTCTTGTCTCGGTGATTTAGCTGATTGTGTACCTTCATCACCCGATAGAACGTTGACTCTGAGGCAATATATAGCCCTTTATCGACAAGCTTCGGTACGATTTTGTTCGGTGGTAATTTCGCATACTCAGGCTCATTAACAAGCTTAATGATACGCTGGCGCTCCAATTCTGTTAGCTTATTTTTTGGTTCACGGTAGGCTTCTATCCGCCCATCTTGCTCATTGCCTGGCTGGTTCCAACGCTGCAAGGTTTTTGCGCTAACCCCTATGATTTCACAGGCTTTTGATTGTCTGGCACCAGAATCACATGCCTGATTTATCAGGCTCATGATTTCCGTTCGTTCTGAACTCATTGTGAGTCGTCCTCGTCGCTTCCCCAGATCGCATTGACTTTTTTTTGGAGCACTAATAACGCAGCGGTCTCGGCCAGCGCTTTGTCTTTTCGGTTCAGCTCCTTTTTTAATGCCTTATTTTCATGCTTAAGGCCTTTTATTTCCGAGCGACTCGTCGCTTTACTATTAGCTGCATTGCCATGAGTAAAATCAAGTTTCCACTGTTTAATATGGTGGGGATATAAGCCTTGTTCACGGCATAGCTCACTGATGGCCTCACCACCCAGCGAGGCGCAAGTAATGACCATGTTAAGCCTTTCCTCTAAACTCCAATCTTGTGGTCTTTTTTCTTTTGTCATAATGCCAGTTTTATCAGTAAAACCCATTTCAAATACTTGCTCTCTGGACTGTACAATCCACTTACCTAATGTTGAATAACCGACGCCTAAAGACTCAGCCACTTCTTTTAAGCTGGACTCTGCAGGGCGATTAAGCGCTTTTTCCACTGCTTGTATTTTAAATGACTTTGTATATCTTTTGTTCATTTTTTGCTACCTCTAACTGAAAATTAGAGGCGACAACTATCCTGACACAGGGGGGGAGTTGATAAATGGCAAAGGCTGCTTCGTCAGATAGCTCCTGCGCAAAGATCTCTTCGTGCGTTGGCCAAGTCGCTTCATCTTCTTCATTCATCTTCGACACTCCTCTATAGCTTGTTGTAATAGATCGTCTGGCAGGTGATTTTGCCCTTTGGTCATCGCTATGTGCATCACCTGATTTAACACCAGACCTGCACGTCTCATATTGCCCTGACTCGCCTGACGCAGCATTTCAAGACCGCTGTCTGACATCAGTGTCTGCTGGCAACCGGCGTCCATAAAAGCGTGTTTTATCAGGCCGCTAAAGCGTTCTCTCTCCATGATTGGTTCGAATTTTTGCCGCACCTGAATTCGGCTGTTTAATGCGGCATAAGGTGCCCGGCTCAAGGTTTGCGCTAAAACCGGGTGTCCTACCAGCCATACGGTCATTAAATCCCGGGAGTCAAAGGCATAGTTTAGGAAGGCGGGCAGATCCTGGAAAAAGGCCTTGGGGAGATTCTGCGCTTCATCAATGATCCAGACGGGTAGTTGCTGACATCCATCTACCAGCTCTATTACCCTGGCTTTGATATCTCGCCACAGTTGCGCCCGCCGATATGCGGGCTCCAGTCCTAAGGCCAGTGCCAGACTACGATAAAGATCCACTCGTCCAAAATCGGTTTCAGCCAGGTAGATCACCTGATAACAATGGGGATTTAGAGGTTGGCAGAGCTGGCGTAAAGCCGCCGTTTTTCCTGCGCCCGCCTCGCCAGTCAGCAAGCCCACGCCGGGACTCTCCAACAGCCAGCTAAATCGCTCTTCTAATTGGCTAATCTGGCCATCGTTCCACAGCGCTTTAACTTGCTTGCCTAGCGGTGCATGGGTTAAACCAAAGTGTTGTAAATACATAACTTTACTCCTGGTCATCCTGCTCAATGGGCAACTTAAGCTGCTCACCATAGCGCTCACAGGCCAGCTCTATGACGTTAGGCTTATGTTGGCTATTTGCCTTCACTACCGATGCTGTTTGGTTTGTTGTTTCACCCTGGCGTCGGCGATGACAATTGGCGACTTGATCCAGCGGCGTGGCTTGACCAAGGGGTTCTCCTTGGGCTGATTCTACCGCCACGACCCGTTGCTCATGAGGCTCAACAACCAAACTGATCTTGCGCCCCGCCAGTTCATAAGCTACTTCAAAACGTTTTCCCCAGAGAGAGACGGTGCCATCACGACGAACTTTGCGGGTATAGCGATGATAAAACAGCGTGTCCAGACTGGCGGCAAAGGGCCCCAGCGAGCGCATCGTCGTCAGATCTTGTTGCCAACGCGCCAGCGGGGTTAGCCCTTCAAGCCCTTGATGTTCGCCCCTGTGGTAACATTGCTCAATCCAGGCCCAGAGGCAGGCGTTCAGGCTATCCAGTGAACATAAATGCGCCGACGTCAGTTCACTGATAAATTGCGCGCGCAATGTGCGGTGCCATCTTTCAAGCTTCCCTTTGCCCTCGGGTCGATATGGTCGGCAATAAATCAATTGGATCCCCAAACGGGCACAAATACCTTGCAAGCTCCCGGCGCGATAGGCCGCGCCGTTATCAATCACTAATTTGCGTGGTAAATTGCGTTTCAATAGCGCTTGCTTCAGTACGCTCTCTACGTCCAGGGCGGTTTCACCGGGGCAAAATGCACTGTGGCAGATCAGCCGGGAAGCATCATCCATAAAGGAGATCAGGTAAGCCTTGCGCAGCCGCCCCTTGATCGGAACCTGCGGACCATGCATCGCATCTGAATACCAGATATCGCCGGCTCGCTCTGCAACGAAACTACGATATTCCTGCGCTTCACTGGCACAACCCACGGGGCGGGACAGATTATGAACTTGCAGCAAGCGGTGAAGACTGGCGCGTTTAAGCTCCCCTTTAGCCGCCAGCCCCTGGGCCTCCATCAAGGCGCAGAGCACATTTAAAGAGCGCTTTGGATTATCACGCTTAGCCTGCAAAATGGCGGCTTGTAACTCGGGGCGGATCTTCGACTGGCCGCAGTCGGCACGACGCTTAGGTGCAAGTGCATCAGCACCGCCACGCAGATAAGCGTAATACCAGGATTCAATGGCTTTTACGCTCAAATAACAGCGGTGACTACCTGGAATCGCATAGGCTTGCTCTGCCAGTTGTCTGAGCTGCTGGCTGAGTTCTCCGTGTACCTGGCCACTCTGACTTATCAAGGGGCCGATCACGGATAATCGGAATAACGTCATCGGATGCATCTGCGCTTTCTCCTTTGCTGGCATGCCACTTTGGAGTACAGACCACAACCGGATTTAGCGACACGAACAAACTGTGTGGGTGCCTCGCAGAGCAGTAAATACCCGTGTTTCGTGCTTGATATTTCGGTGTCATCACGGGATAGGCAGGCCGCTTTGATGGAGGAATATCATGATGGACGAGAAAGGCATTTTATTGAGGCACAGCGGCCAAAAATCATCGAAATCAATGGCACGTCCAAGATCGGCAAAGCGGCTACGTAAGGCGTTGGAGTGGAGGATAAATTGCTCGCGTAAAGAGGTGTGCCAACGGCGGATAGTGGCATGACAAGGAGAATCGGTATTGGCGCTATCGCCCGCGAACAACAGCATCAATACAGCCTGTTGGACAGACCACAAATACCAGCGGCGGGGAGGGATAGCTTCTGGTAAGCAAGAGCAAGTCTTCCCACAATGACGGCAGAAAAAGCGAGGAATAAGAATAGGCTCTTCCAGGCGCAGCTTAGCCGGAGCGCGATCCGCTTTACGCTCATAGCAGCCATGGAACCAAAGCCCGGCTCGACTGCAGTGGGGACAGATGTTAGGGCGATAATCGTCAGGCGCTGTTTTTAAGTGGTAAATATGTTGATAAAGGGTGCAGATACCTGCCAGAATAGAACTCATGGCCGCTCTCCTTGTCTAGCTAATTGTTTTTGTTGCAGAAAATATTTTAGTAGACGGAGTAGCGGCCTGTTTGCTTTTTGAGGATGAAAGAGCAAAAAATAAACAGCAGGGTACTGTGTTTATCCCGGATTGGGCGAGGGATAAGAGATAAGAATCGTCTAAATGATCTTGGGATTATTTGAGGTGAGAAACCTTAACTACGGAAAGACGTAACACTTGGGAGTGGGAATATAACAATCAGCTAGTCGTCATTGGAACTGAAGATGGAGAGTGGTTAGCTTCTAGACTCAACCACGGGAAACTTTCGCGAGATAACTGCCCTATATCAATGAAGAAAAACTGTATCAATATTGAAATCGAACCATATCCTGCAAACAGGGAACTGACTCTGCATCATGTTATTTCTCAGAATACGTTCCCCGAAAAAGAAGATTGCTCGAGTTGATATCGCGCATAGTAAAATCATTGAAGCATGCAAATAAAAGCTAGCAAACGGCTGCACCGGACAAGTTTCTGCTGTCACTTCTTTGCAAAAACGCTACCATCAATATCTGCTCGATGAACTGGGCGTTATGTTCACTATTTAAGGGAGGTTTGAACGTTGAGTTTAGATACATGGATCGTGTTCTTTGTTTCATATTTGGTTATCACTTTAGCTCCGGGACCGAATGTGCTTTATGTAATTCAAAATGCAATTCGTCATGGGTATAAAGAAGCGCTTCTCTCAATCTGTGCCAACTTGACATGCCAACTTATTATCGTGATTTTGGTAGCTGCTGGAGCTGGCGCTCTTTTAGCGCAATCACCAGTGCTATTTCTTGTGCTTAAAGTAATTGGCGGCGTATACCTTATCTACCTTGGTATCTCTGGGCTGCTCGAAAAAAATAAAGGCGGCTCCGACCAGGCATTGCCAGAACCAACAAGGTTCATTTCGAAAAAGTCTATCTTGTTTAAAAAAGGTTTCTTGGTATCAGCGAGTAACCCCAAGACAGTCATATTTTTATCAGCATTTTTGCCACAATTTCTATCAAAGGACTCACCTGTGGCTTATCAGTTTGTGGTCATGTTTTTGACAATCACCGGCATTGTACTTGGTGTCCACCTTATGTATTCATATGTAGCTAAAGATTTAAACAAAAGGTGGGGGAACTCAAGGCTTAAGGTTTTGTTATCTAAATTTACCAATGGTGCATTTATTGTATTCGGAGGTAGTGTGCTTTTAAGTAGTCGCGCAACGTGATCATAACCAAAAATGGGACTGATCAAATTCCACCCGTTTAGGGTAACAAAACCAATAGCTCCTCTCCAATTCAGCGAGTGCTGGATCAGATTAATAAATAGTCAGTTTGGGTTGCCTGTTACCAGGCTAAAATCAGTGGCTGAGTTTACTCGGTGGGAAACCAAGTAGCGTTAACCAATCAGCCACCTTTTCTCCCGTCAAGAGTTCATGGGCTGACTGGCCTTTGTGACGTCCCCAGCGTTTTTCACGCAGGTTGTACCAGGCGCGAAATAACTCAAGAAACGGTTGGTTTACGCCCTTTCTGGCATACAGATAAGTGCGTAAGGTGGCGTTGAAGCCTTCAATGGCACTGGACGCGCGGTGACGTTTGCTGAGCAATATTTCCACTTCTTGCATCAGCTGCTCACAGCGTGTTTCATCCAACTGTGTGGTCAACAGGTGGTAGCTGCCGAGCATTTCCTGAATAAGCCGCTGTTGCTTATGCTTCCCGGCTTTTGCCAGTTCACGTCGGCACTCGAAGAAGCGGCAGGCCAGCTCAACTGGCTGCTGAGAATAACGTGCAATACAGCCTTGCAACTTATCATGGAGCGCCTGGGTGGCCAAAGTGAGACCATCCAAGCGGTTTTCCAAGTAGGTCGCCGCCTTGTTGCATTCCTTATGTGCCGCCCTGCGCAGTAATAGGGTGGCCTGGGCCAGCTTAGTCTGAGCCATTTCGGTCGTCATTAGCTCGCCGGTCCTTCGACAAACGCAGCTGAAGGCGGCATGAAGAAGATGTAATGCCCGCTCGGCCTGCTCATACCGCTCGATAGCCTTATCGCATTGATTATCCGCACGTAACCATTGACCGAATGTATCATGCGGGTCTTCTGCTATGGCGGGGCTGATGGCCTGGTACGCCTTTTCTTCCTGGGCAATGTAATAGTAAGCACGTTGCTCAACCCTGCGCACCGCCTTGGCAACGATATACAGGGCATGAAAAATATCATCACGTTGCTGTGCCTGTTCGAAAACCGTGGTGACACCTGCGGCTATCCCCTTGGCGCCGTCTTTGATGATGTGTTTTGGCACCATCCCCTGCGCAGCAGCCTGCTGGAGTACTCTGGCCCAGGTTTTAGCATCACGCTGTAGCTCGTGAGACAGGCAGAACAGGTAGCCGGTATCCAGGTCAACACCCGCCAGCACAGGGTCGCCCTGGCTGAACATCTCATCCACAGCTCCGCTCTGGATGGCGGATAATGGCACCGTTCGGTTGAAATCGGCGGCATTTTTCTGTGCCTCGACAATGACCCCTTGGATATAGCCGTAGCTGACTTTACAGCCGGGATACAGCAGAGGTATAAGCGCTTCAATACTGCGAATGGAATTGGGGGCAGTGATGGTTAACGCGACAATACTGCGGCGCAGGTGTGGCACATCCACATCAAGCGTCGCGATACAATCCGGCTCACTTTGCGTTTTGACGAGGGCGTCGAAGGCAGCCCGGGCAGCCCCGCGGGCGGTGTAGACAGCCTTGCGGGATATACCGAATTCATCGGATAAGGCGGTGATATCACCATGGGCTTGTAAAATGGCGCTCTTTGCGAGAAGATCGAGTTTGTCTGAGGAGCTAAGTGGTGTTCGGTTTAGTATCGGCATTCTGTCTTTTTTGGTTGTTGTTTTTGGCGAAGTGATTATCTCAAATAGCAGACCTTATTTCCTCAGATTTCTCCCTCCAATTTGTTACCCAGGTTTGATGGGTTCCCCAAAAATTAAAATAGGCAGTCAAATATTGCGCTGCTTTTGCTTCGCTCTAGTTAATGGGGTAACTCGTAGGCTTGACCCTGGAGCGGGTTAGTCCTCCATTAGAAAATGTCTCAAAAATCTATATTGAGAGGTTACCGCACCTAAGGTCTGGGCACGTCCCGTCCTGAGTCAGACTATCAACTTTCAGCCGACCTGTGCTGCCCAATGTTCATTTTCTTGAATTGCTAACGGCTTCCATCAGGCGGATCTTCGTGAGTTGGCCCTTGCGATTATCGAGTAGCTAACGTCTAATAATCTAAAGGTAGTTGAGACGGTGATTTTTTATTATGCCGGGTATACATAAGGCATTCATCAGGATTGTTTAAATTTATCTTGGTTCCGCTTTACTCCACAATTTAGCTAATTGTTACTCATCGTCTAATGTGGCATCTAGCATGGGATATTCGTTTAGATTGAAGCGTGTTTATTTCTGTCCTTAGTGTTCGTATTTTAATTAGCTTATAGATGATAAGAAAAAGGCGATTGGCAGTAAGTAAGGTATTAATACTTGGCGGGTACGGAAACTTCGGTAAGAGGATAGCTGAGAACCTCTCTGTACTGGAAGGCATCACTGTTCTCATTGCTGGGCGTAACTCTCAGAAATCCCAGGTACTTTGCCAGGAATTAGTTTCAAAGGGTGTTAATGGGCATTGTTGGCCGTTGTTCTAAATATCGACAGACCTCAATTTGTAGGCATCAGCATATAAGAAATCACTAGCATTCAACGTCACTGTACTTTCTATATTACGGCGTATTAAGGAATAGAGATGGATATTAAACAAACCGATTTGTTACAAACAGGATTCTATATCAATGGTGGCTGGCAGCAAAGTTCCACGACTTATCCTGTGCTTAACCCAGCCACCGGGAAAAAGATTGCAGATGTAGCCAAAGCCGCCGAAGCGGAAACTGTTTCTGCCATTGAAGCTGCGACACATGCGTTTAAAGCGTGGCGTAAACAAACAGCGAAAGCGCGCTCGAATGTAGTTAAGCGGTGGGGGGAGTTACTTATTGAGCATCAGCACGATCTCGCGGTGATCCTTACTTCAGAGCAAGGAAAACCTTTTGCTGAATCCTTGGGGGAAGTTGTTTATGCAGCGAGCTTTCTGGAATGGTTTGCTGAAGAGGGTAAGCGCGTTTATGGCGACGTGATCCCCACGCATAAGGCAAATTCGCGGATCCTGGTGACCAAAGAGCCCATCGGTGTGGTGGCCGCGATCACCCCGTGGAACTTTCCTTTAGCCATGATCACGCGTAAAGCTGGGCCCGCTCTGAGTGCCGGTTGCACTATGGTGTTGAAACCGTCAGAAGAAACGCCATTGACTGCCATGGCGTTAGCCGTGCTGGCTGAAAAAGCGGGAATTCCTGCTGGTGTGTTTAACGTGGTTTCTGGCGATGCGACAAAAATTGGCGGGGCAATAATGGCGTCGAAAGCGGTGCGTAAAGTCTCTTTTACAGGCTCCACCAGAGTTGGAAAGCTACTGATGCGTCAGGCGGCGGATACTGTGAAGAAACTTTCTCTGGAGTTGGGTGGCAACGCACCTTTTATTGTGTTTGACGATGCGGATATAGACGCAGCGGTAGAAGGTGCGATGGCATCTAAGTTTCGCAACACAGGGCAAACCTGTGTCTGTGTAAATCGCTTTTATATTCACAACGCTGTCTATGAAGAGTTCACTAGCAAACTTGCTGAGGGAGTAGGCAAGCTGAAAATGGCCACAGGTTTCGAAGAGGGGGCAACACAAGGTCCTTTGATCAACACAATGGCATTAGAGAAAGTGAAACGTCATGTAGGTGATGCGATTGCTAAAGGCGGGAGTGTTTTAACGGGAGGAAAGCGAGGAGTATTAGGTGGCACTTTCTACGAACCAACAGTCATAACCAATGCCAACCATTCGATGCTACTGGCCGGTGAAGAAACGTTTGGACCGGTAGCCGCTTGTTTTCGTTTTGATAATGAGCAACAAGTATTGGAATTTGCCAATGGCACAGATTCTGGTTTAGCCACCTATTTTTATGCGCGAGATATAGGTCGTATCTGGCGAGTCGCTGAGGGGCTTGAATCGGGTATTGTCGGGATCAATGAAGGCATTATCTCTACAGAGGTTGCCCCCTTTGGTGGTGTAAAAGAATCTGGATTAGGCCGAGAGGGTTCGAAATACGGCATTGAGGACTATGTTGAAATGAAATATATGCTGATGGGCGGGATATAAAACCAGGATTGTGCATGTTAACTAAATAGAGCTATCTGCTTCTTTCTCATAGCCCTGAACTATACGGCCATTTAATTGTGATTTCGAAGCAGGAGCGGGTGTTACCCTTAGCAACCAATACAAATCCTGAGTGCTGGTTTTTATTGCTCGCGAACTGGCATAACTAGGAAATATTTTAAGCGGTCTTGGATTTCAGTCATTAATTTTGTCAAGACCGATTTCCCATTTCTTCCAGGTCAGGCTCATCGTATTAGTGTATCCGTTAATACCAGGTATATAAAACTGATGTTGCCTAACAGGCCTCAGTCATCGCCTAGGGCGGGAGTCTATGGGGATAGCTTCACACAGCTATACTTAATTGAGCTGTTATTAAAGGAAGAAGCTCTTGTCCTTACGCTTAAGAATTGGATTTTTATTATTTTTATTACTTACTCCACTAGCGCCAATAGCGAACGAACCCTTTCCTTATCGTTCCCATTATCAGGATTTGGATATCATAAGCCTGTCAGAGCTTCGTCGGCAATTCGATGTATCCGTCCTTGTAGACGTAAGGTCATCGTTGGAATTCAGTACTTTACATATTGTAAATGCTGTTCATATCCCCCTATCCAATATGGGTTTTGTTTCGAGTGTTCAATTACTTATACAGGCTTTTCCGGAAAAGCAAATTGTAGTTTACTGCAATGGACATACCTGTGAGAAGAGTTACCAAGCGGCACAAAAATTGGTACAAAAGGGGACACACAGTAAAGTATTTGACGGGGGGGTATTCGATTGGGTGAGCGAGTACCCACAACTATCGGTGCTAATGGGAGAGAGCCCAGTCGATGCTAAAAATATGATTTCGAATGCCGACTTTCAACGCCACCAGCTCGATGTGGACGCATTTGTGGTAGCTTCAAGATCCGCTCATTTGATTGATATACGAGATCACTTTCAGAGAACCCTTCGACATGATATGAAAAATTCGAGAACAATTCCCATCGACCGTATGTTACGTATCCTGAAAAGTGGGCTTTTTAAAGATAAACCTCTGTATATAATGGATGCTGTCGGCCGACAAGTACGCTGGCTGCAGTTTCACTTGGAAAAAGAGGGTTATACAAAATACTACTTCCTAAAAGGCGGAGTTAGAGCGCTCTATAACACTGATATACCTTCGTCATCGGGTAATTAGCTAGTGGCCATCCTGAAACTCGTATGTTTATTCTTTAGTCGAATTTTAGCGCACAAGACTTATCGTTTTACAAAAGCCTAAAGTTAGTCACCACTATCACAATGAGATCAGTCATTGTCAGTTTGCCAGATGTCGGACCAGCGCCTACGCGAGAATGACAAGATAGCGTTTCAGGATGGACACTAGCTAGTGAAAGCTCTTCTTATAAAATTATCGCTCACTCATTTACCTTGCCAGCAATGAGCCGGCGGCTTATTGCTGGCAAGAGTTGTGATCCTAATTCCGAGTTAATAAAAAGGTTTTGATTTCAAAAGGCTTTAGCTCGATATCCAGGATAGTCGTAAGGGCTGAAGCTTGCCCTATCTCAGTTTCTATCAGATTACTCTGGGCTACTGTCACCGGATGAGAAAAGCCCAAAATCCCTTTGGATTGTGCTCCCTTTTCTTCCACCACACGCACTATTAGTCCGTCGGACTTATGGGCCTTTTTAAGGCAAGCCAGGTTTATTCCTTCGGACTGCAGTTGGACATTTAAGCTCTTTTGGGCATCGCCTTTGCCAACAAAAACCAGCGGTTGTACGTTCAGACTCCAGGCTTGTTGCTGTACGTTGGACTGGCTCATGTTTCCCTGGTGAGGTAATAAGCTATAGGTAAAACTGTGATCTCCCTGATCGCAGTCTGGATCCGGGTAGGTGGGAGAGCGGAGTAGCGTGAGTTCAAGTTCATTGGAGCCCAGTTTATAACCATATTTACAGTCATTGAGTAAGGCTACGCCATACTGACTCTCGGACAGGTCGGCGAATTTATGGGCACATACCTCGAATCTGGCACTATCCCAGGAGGTATTGGTATGAGTTGGTCGTTTGGCATAACCATACTGAATATCAAAGCTGGCTTCTGCCGCCTGCAGTAACACGGGGAAGTGAACCCGTAACATCTTGTGCTTTTCATGCCAGCTAACTTGGGTGGTAAAGTCTAACCGGGCACTTAATTCCGATAAGCTGACTTGTTGCGTCAGCTTTGACTCACCCAACACGAACTCCATTTCCAGTAGCTGTACTCCACCACAAACACGCTTGCTTACCTTCTGGCAGCTGGCGTTTGTCAGGAACTGATCTTGATAAAACGGATCCACGTCCCAGGCATCCCAGCTATTGGGCCTGTCGATATACAAGGCTAAACGGTTTGCAGGCTTTTCTATCAGTTCACGCCTGGCAATTTTGTCCCAGGCGGAAATCAGTTGCCCGTCGTTGGAAAACTGGTATCGCATTATCGCGTTTTCCAGGGTTAGGGAATCGTGACTGCTGTCCAGTTGAGCTTTTGAGGTAACTTCGAATTCGGTCCAGGATAGGGGGGGTAATGCCACATAGGCACCCCAGCTATTTCCTCGTTGCATGACCGGATAACTGTTCGTCGATGTCAGTAAAGCGCTTCCCGCTAGCTCAGGAGCCAACTCGACCCAACCGGTAAAACGTTGATTAAGCGAGTTAAACAAGGTTAGCTGGCCTGGCTTGTCTGCCAGCAAGGCTGCTCCGGCTTGGTTTTCCAGGAGCTGGATATCTATCACCAGTTGGTCCAGTTCACTGTGGGTTACCTTGTACACCTGGTTAATACTGGAACCAGGGATAATATCGTGGAACTGATTGATCAGCACTTTCTTCCAAATGTTGTCCAACTGCTGTTGTGGGTACTGGCTTAACGGTAGTTGGCTCCACAGCATTTCCAATGAGCGTAACTTAATTTCCAGGGTGCGGTTGAGACGTTTTACCTTGGCCTGTGAGGTATAAGTACCCCTGTGCATCTCCAGGTAGAGCTCTCCTTCCCACACGGGTAAGCTGTCTTGGTGTTGAGACAGGCGCTGTAAAAAATCCGTGGCGGGAGTTAACTTAACTTTGGGGCTGCCTTCCAGGTTTTGCTGGCGTAGTCCGCGCTCGATTTGTTCTTCCGTCGGGCCGCCGCCACCATTGCCGATACCGTATAAGGACAGGTACTCTTGAGCCACCCCCTTTTCCTTGAAGCGCTTTTGTCCCGCGATCAGGCTTTCTGGCTTAAGGCTGCAGTTGTAATCGTTTTCTGGTGGGAAGTGAGTTAATACGCTAGAGCCATCTATGCCTTTCCAGGTAAAACTGTTGTAAGGGAATTCATTGACCTGGTTCCAGGATATTTTCTGGGTAATTAAGTACTCGCAGCCACTGTTACGCATGATCTGCGGCAAGGCAGCTGAATATCCAAAAACATCGGGAAGCCAGAGATTATTTACAGTTAAATCAAATTCATCCAAATAAAAGTGCTGGCCGTACAGAAACTGGCGCACCATGGACTCTCCGCTGATTAAATTACAATCTGCTTCGACCCACATACCTCCCTGGCACTCCCAGCGTCCCTCTTTTATTCGTTCTCGGATCTCCTGATACATTTTCGGGTAGTTGTCTTTGATAAACTGATAATGTTGCGGCTGGGAAGCCCCAAAAACATAATCCGGATAGCGTTTCATTAATTGCAGCTGGGTAGCAAAAGAGCGAGCGCACTTACGTATTGTTTCTTTAACCGGCCACAGCCAGGCGGTATCCAGGTGAGCGTGACCGACCGCATAAACGGTAAGATCAGACGTATTAGCCGGCTTTTTCATCTCGTCCGATAGCATGTCTCTGCACACGGTTACATTGGCTGTGTTCTCAGCAAAAGTGTCTATTACTGCGTTGAGTCTTTGCAGTAAACAACTGCGCCTCACCGAATCAGGCTCAAGACCCGTCAATAAGTTGTATGCAAGCTCCATGTCCAGATAAAGTAACCAGATATCCTGGTTCCATTCCAATAAACGAAGTCGTTTCACTTCGCCCTGATACGAGCCATACCTTTGCGGCATTTTATCGTCTGGATCTTCATTGAGGTTTATACCGCACAGACTATAGGCGCCGGCTTCTAACCAAAGGGAAACGCGTTGACCCGCTTCATACCCGGTCAATCTTAGGATGTCTCGTTTACCGTCAACCACATAAACACTATTGTTGGATATGCCCTGAATGGCGTTACCCGAATCATCGAAGATAAGCGCTTCGCCATTAATATCCAGCTCGAGTACAGGTTCACCCTGCCAATGCTTAGGTATTTCAAAATTTAGATGAAACCAGCCGCTTTCCCACGCTTGACCCCAAACAAACCCCTCCGAAATTGTACGGTATTCCAATTCTTCTCTTTGTGAAAATGGTACTGAATCAATACAGTGAGCAAAGCGAGCATCCAAAATATTTAATTCATTTACACGCAGGTTTTTTAATCTTGATAGGAATTTTTCAATCCGTTTTAAATAAATATTTTCTTCTAGAGAATGCTGGATCATTTCTTATTGGCCCATAAATAAGTTTGAACATTTTAATTATTAAATTTCCGGAGGGTTGAATATTTGTTCCGGTAAAAACCAATAATTGGTCTGACAAGCGTACAAGCCTAACCTAATTAATCTGATGGCTACAATACCAGACAATGCAATAATCAAGCTCGCCGCCATGGTTTAACTCTAACTGGTTGTTATCAAGTTATTTTGGGTAATTGGTTTTTATTCTGTGAATATTGTAGAGCCAATGCAGCTCATACGGGCTTTGCTGGTTAGCCTTCCCTGGCGGAACAAGTAATTTATTTTACAAAAAAACCAATTTACCATATCTTCTTTTTATCAATGACTTGTGAGTGATTGTTGGTGGCGAAGATGATTATGTGATCTCAGGCCGTTGCAGCATTAACCCTATCTTGTATTGTTGTCATGCTGTCAGACCAATTAACATATTGATAACAGTAATAATTAAGTAAGCAGGAAGCGATGACCATAAATCCAGATATCAAAAACAGTTTATTGCGACCTATCCAGGTGCAGACGGCGGATGTCGTGGTACTAGATAGTTTGACGCAGTTTGTTGCCAATTCAGGTATTAAAATTGGTGATAAATTGCCTGCTGAACGCGAATTGACTGAACGCCTAAAAGTAAGTCGCTCAACCATACGTGAAGCCCTAAAGCGCTGGGAAACATTAGGCATAATAGAAAGGCGTAAAGGCAGTGGCACCTTCCTGCGCTCCAGTCTTTCCGGTTGTGACAATTTTCTTTCCTTAAAGATTAAAAACGACGCAGAAAATATGCTGCATTCGCTGGAAATCCGCAGAGTGCTGGAAACCGAAGCCTGCGCGCTGGCGGCACTGCGCGCTACCGACGAAGAAATCGCCTATATGGAACTATGCCTGAAGGAAGTGGAACGGGTTCATAATTTATACGGTGCGGCGGGTAATCAGGACTGGGAGTTTCATTGTTCCATTTACCGTGCAACGGGGAATCCGATTTTTGAACAGCTACTGGATGCCATGCATGAAAACTTCCATGCGTTTTTTGATGCACCGCCAGATCTCGGGTTTTCCAGTCGTTCTTTCCAGTTACATATTGAATTATTTGAAGCGATAAAATCCAGAGACCCAGAATTAGCAAAAGAAAAGAACCAAGAGATACTCGATATTACCCAAGCAGATTTAAAAACTATTTTATCCAATAAAAAAATCAACTGGAAAAAATAGCAATAAACAGCAAATTTTATTTCTCGTGAGTTATTTAAACAGGGACTATAAAAATGAAAAAAACACTGACTGCCTCCTTAATTGCTATGTGCTTAAGCAGCGTTTCTGCGTATGCCGATACTAAGTTAACGCTGGTTGAGGTAATTACAAGCCCAGACAGAAGTAAAATCCTGCAGCAAAGCATCGATAAATTTGAAGCCGCAAATCCTGGTGTTGAAGTCGATGTTATCTCTTTGCCTTGGGGCCAGGCGTTTGAAAAGCTGGCCACTATGGTGGCCAGCGGCCAAACACCTGATGTGGTGGAGCTGCCGGAGATCTGGCAGGGCCTTTATGCCTCCAGTGGGAAACTGGAAAGCCTGGAACCTTATATGAAAGACTGGGCTTACACGGAGCAATTAACACCGCGGGCTATGGAGATGGCGCGTCGCGCCGATGATACTGCCTATATGCTGCCATATGGCTTCTATTTACGCGCCATGTTCTGGAACAAAAAACTGTTTGCCCAGGCAGGCCTCGATGGTGCGCCAAAAACCATGGCGGAATTTGAGCTGGCAGCAAAAAAAATCAGCGCGCTGGGTGACGATATTTCCGGTTACTGCATGCGTGGCGGGGCAGGGGGGACCAATGCCTGGTTGATGTTTATGGCTGCAATGCAGGGCTCAGCGGATCTGTTTGACCAAGAGGGTAACAGTACATTGGCCAGCACAAACGCGGTGAAAGGCGCCGAGTTTATGGTGAATATGTATAAAAACGGATATGCACCGAAAGACAGCGTAAGTTGGAGTTTCAATGAAATCGTGTCCGGTTTCTACTCGGGTAAGTGCGCCATGTTGGATCAGGATCCCGACGCGCTAATCGCCATCGCTAAAAATATGGACAAAGACGATTTTGCTGTTGCAGCTATGCCAGTGGGACCATCGGGCAAGGCCTTTCCAACCATAGGTTATGTGGGTTGGGCGATGTTTAAGGATAGCGAGGTTAAAGACGAAAGCTGGAAGCTGATTTCTCATCTTTCCAGCCCTGAATCTAACCTGGCCTGGACCAAATTTGTGGGTGTATTACCCATATATAAGGAAGCCGTAAAAGACCCTTACTACGCCACAGAACAGTTTTCCGGCTGGTTTGAGCAGCTGAGCAACGAAAATTATGTTCCCCTTACCGTGCCGTCTTATCTGAAAGAGTGGGGTTATTTTAACTCTGTGATGGTTAAAGACACTTCTCAGGAAGCCTTGTTAGGCCAGCGCAGCGCCCAGGATATGGCGTCGCAATGGTCAGATTACCTGACTAAAGCGCAAAAAAATCACCTTAATAAATAGTCGGTTTGGCTATTGGCGCCCTGTTGGGCGCCCATTAGCCGTTTTCCGAGATAACTATAAGTCGGTCGCGGTATTGTTTAATGCGATCTGGGAAGCAAAGTAGAGAGTTAATATGCGCGCAATTACTGCCGGGCAAGACATGGCCAAATCCAGCAAAACAGCGTTGGGGTTGACCAGGTTGTTGGAGCCCTGGTTTTATCTGAGTCCCGCTTTTTTATTGATCAGCCTGGTTATCATAGTGCCTACCTTTATCGGCATTTCCTATGGTTTCCAAAATATCGCCTTGCTGAATCCATTTGAAACGGGTTATGTGGGATTGGCTCATTTCGAAGCGATGTTGAATGACAGGTACTTTTTTTCATCTTTAGGGAATACCTTAAGCTGGACATTATGGTCGCTGCTATTTCAGTTTTTATTGGGGCTGGGTTTAGCCTTATTGCTTAACCGAAAATTTCCCGGCCGTCCTCTGGTGCAGGCGCTGGTGTTTTTGCCCTGGGCGGTACCTACCTTTTTGTCTGGCCTGACCTGGGCCTGGTTGTTTAACCCGGTGATCGGTATTTTACCTCATTGGTTTACCGCTCTGGGGTTAATGGAAGCCCCTTATAACATGTTGGCAGATCCTGACTTGGCCTTGTTTGGTCCCATTTTGGCCAATGTTTGGTTTGGTGTGCCTTTTTTTGCTATCACTTTATTGGCGGCACTGCAGTCCATACCGGCGGATCTTTATGAAGCCGCTTCCATCGATGGCGCGACACCTTGGCAGAAGTTCGTCAGGATCACCCTGCCGTTTTTGGCGCCTATGATAGTCATCACTGTGATGTTAAGGACCATATGGATAGCCAATTTCGCCGACCTGATTATTGTGATGACGGATGGCGGACCCGCTAACTCAAGCCAGACCCTCACCAGTTATATCTTCACTACAGCATACCGCCGTCTGGATTTTGGTTACGCGTCAGCCATGGCAACAGTATTGTTGGTATTACTGATTATTTATGCCGGCGTGTTATTACGCATTCGTCAACAATATATAGATAAATAGGCCCGAGCATGAACAAAACACTTCTTTTACTCCTGGGTCATCGCCTGGCTATTCTGGCCTACCTGGTTTTCGCTCTGTTTCCCATTTATTGGTTGGTTAAAATTTCTGTCACGCCAAACAAACTATTGTATTCGGAGGGGGTTGCCTTGTGGCCCAGTAAAATGACCTGGGACAACTTTATCAGTGTGTGGAGCAACAGTGATTTCCCTACCTTTTTTAGTAACAGCTTAATGGTTTCATTCGGCACGGCGCTGGTGGTCACAGTGTTGGCATCGGCGGCGGGTTACGCGTTTTCCAGGTTTCGCTTTCGTGGCAAGGTTTTTCTGGGGGCTGTATTATTAATCACCCAGATGTTTCCCCTGGTGATTATTATCGCCCCAATTTACAAGATCATGGCGCCCCTGGGTTTAACGGATAGTTTATGGGGCCTGATCATTCTTTACAGCGCCTTTAATTTGCCTTTTGCCACCTTTTTAATGCAGTCCTTTTTCGACGGTATTCCCAAGGATTTGGAAGAGGCGGCAATGACAGACGGCTGCACACGTTTTCAGGCGCTGACCCGAGTGGTCATACCGCTTACCTTACCGGGTATGGCGGCCACCCTGGGATTTGTATTTACCGCTGCCTGGAGTGAGTTGCTGTTTGCCTTAATGATGATCAACGACAACAGCAATATGACCTTCCCGGTAGGACTTCTCAGCTTCGTGTCCAAGTTTGCGGTGGAGTGGGGGCAGATGATGGCTGCAGGTGTACTGGCGTTATTACCAGCATGTATCTTCTTTGTATTTATTCAGCGCTATTTAGTAAAAGGACTAACGGCTGGCGCCGTTAAGGGATAAGTGATGGCTAACCTAACGCTACAAAACATAAGTAAATCTTTTAACGAAGTTGATGTGTTAAACAATATCAACATGGAAATCCAGGACGGTGAGTTTATCGTGCTGGTGGGTCCTTCCGGTTGTGGCAAGTCCACCCTATTACGTATGATTGCCGGCTTAGACCAGGTGTCTGACGGGGATATTTATATCGGGAAAGACGAGGTCACGGATAAGCCACCGAAGGACAGGGATATCTCCATGGTATTCCAAAGTTATGCGCTGTATCCCCATCTCAGTGTGGAGCGCAATATCGCCTTTAGCCTGGATATTCGCAAGACTCCTAAAGCGGTGGTCGATAAGAAGGTAAAAGACGTGGCGCATACACTTGGGTTAAGCCAGCTGTTAGAGCGCCGGCCTAAAGAGTTATCCGGTGGACAAAGGCAGCGTGTGGCCATGGGCCGGGCCATAGTACGTAAACCTAAAGTATTTCTTTTCGATGAGCCTTTATCCAACCTGGATGCCAAGTTGCGGGTCAAGATGCGCACGGAAATGAAATCCTTGCATAAGAAACTAAAAACCACCACGGTTTATGTCACCCATGATCAGGTGGAAGCCATGACATTAGCGGATCGGATAGTGGCCCTGGATGGCGGTTGTATTCAACAGGTGGGCTCGCCACTGGAGTTGTATGACTTTCCGGCCAACACCTTTATTGCCGATTTTATTGGCTCTCCATCGATGAATTTTATTGAAGGTGTTGTTAATCACGATAGCAGTGGTTATTGGCTGGCAGCCGAACAAGGCCTGAGATTGCCTTTGGCGGATCACTATGACAAGCGCCTGGTGGGGGAAAAGGTGAAATATGGGATACGACCCGAAGACTTTTCGTTGGCCGATGAAAACCAGTCTCACAGCATCGAAGTACGAGTCGATTTGGTAGAGCCCACAGGATTAAGTCAGCTTATTCATTGTCATCTGGGGGATACGCCTTTCGTTTATTACACCATGGACAGGCCTGATTGCCGGCCGGGGGATAAGCTGAAACTGGCGGTTAAGCTGGACAGGGCCCACCTATTTGATATTCATTCGGGACGACGAATACACCGCAACGATGAACCTGGGGTATAGGTTATTCACGTGAACCTACCCCAGTCTTATTTTGGCGCATAAAAATGCGCCAAAATCTTCAATCATATCGAGTAGGGTCAGCTCTATGTTAAAGGTAATTGCGTTTGGTGAAGCGTTGGTGGATATGTTATCTAACCGGGTCGAAGGGGGGCAGGGTGAAACCCTGGAAACCTTTAGCAAATATGCAGGCGGTGCGCCCGCCAATGTTGCGGCAGCTGTCGGAAAATTGGGTGGCGACAGTTATATGGTCGGTAAAATTGGTGCAGATATGTTCGGGGAGTTTTTACTGAACTCACTGGACTCGATGGGCGTGAAGACTGAATATTTACAAACAAGTTCACAGGCTAACACAGCGCTGGCTTTTGTTTCCCTCGATGAAAATGGCGAACGTAGCTTCACCTTTTATCGCAATCCATCGGCTGACATGCTGTTCAAAGCGGAAGACTTTTCCGAAAGCTGGTTCCAGTCACCCGGAATATTTCACTTTTGCTCGAATACATTAACTGAAACGCCGATCCGCGAAGCCACTATGGCGGGAATCAAAATGGCCAAGGCGGCGGATTATCTTATCAGCTTCGATATTAATCTGCGGTCTAACCTTTGGAGGGCCGATGAAGACCCCATGAGCCCTATTTGGGCGGGTCTGGAGCAGGCGGACCTGGTTAAGCTGTGTACGCAAGAGATGGCGTTTCTCTGCCGGGAACAATCAGAGGCTGAGGTGTTAGAGCGGCTGTTTTCTGCGGGTGCCTCGCTGATCCTTATTACCGATGGCAGCAAGCCACTGCGTTATTACAGCCGTGAGCTTAGCGGGGTTATCCAACCTCCAGAGGTTAACATGGTTGATAGTACCGCTGGCGGAGACGCCTTTATGGGTGGCTTCTTGTTTCAGTTAGCCCAGCGTAATTGCGGTGTTCATAATTTGGGCCAACTGTTGGCTGATCGCCTGGCCCTGGAAGAGGCGTTAACATTCGCCTGCCACTGTGGCGCTCATGCTGTTTCTTACAAGGGCGCGTTTACTTCGTTACCAAGTCGCCGGGATCTTCCTGTCTGACTAGAATGTGTGGTTAACCTCCCCAACCCATGGGGAGGTTTGGTATAGGCTTGAACTCTAGGGGTTCAGCCTGATGACTTTCCAGCCTTGATCCTGCCGTTGATAAACAAACCTATCGTGCATTCTATCTGCTTTTCCTTGCCAGAATTCAATACGTTCCGGGATCACCCGGTAACCACCCCAAAACTCAGGCAGGGGAATTTCTTTACCGGTAAATTTTTGCTTAAATTCTTTGAACTTGTCAGTCAATGTCTGGCGACTGCTGGCTACCTGGCTTTGCTTGGATGCCCAGGCGCCAATTTGGCTACCACGGCTGCGGCTATGAAAATAGGCCTCGGATTCCTCCTGAGTCACCCGCTCAACACGGCCCTCTACGCGAACCTGACGCTGTAGAATATTCCAGTGGAATAACAGGGCGACATGCGGGTTTTGCTCTAACTCATCGGCCTTGCGGCTGTGGTAGTTGGTATAAAAGACAAAACCTTGTTGATCGGCTTGTTTCAGCAGCACCATACGTGAGGATGGCCGTCCGTCTTCGCTCACGCTGGCAACCGACATGGCTTCGGGCAGGATAATACCGGATTGCTCCGCCTCTTTTAGCCATGAATTAAAAAATGCCGTGGGATCATCTGATTCCTTTAATTCCGGCAACTCCTTCAGTACACCCTGGCCTAGGGTAATGGCACATTTTACCTTGGTATAGAGGGAAGAGATTAACGACATCTTATTGAATTCTATAAATGATTTTCGCCAGTGTAGCAGTTTGTAAGTGCAAAAACAGCTGATACGAGCCGGCAATAATTCGGGTGA
Source organism: Psychromonadaceae bacterium (assembly GCA_965249895.1). Lineage (GTDB taxonomy): Bacteria > Pseudomonadota > Gammaproteobacteria > Enterobacterales > CBDFNC01 > CBDFNC01. The sequence continues at coordinate 1,203,318 of CBDFNC010000004.1, read as the reverse complement.
AATGGAACGTTCCATTTTGTCTGGTGGGTTTTTAATCATATTCTGACATTAAGCGCTAATTTTCTTCCTTGTTTACTCACCCAACGCTCCCTTCTAACACAGGCCTGATGGATTGGACCCGCTTCAATAGTGTTCGCAAGTAGTTATATATTTTCTGAGGTTTAACAGGCGCTAGTTGGCTTATGGTGATTCATTGGTGGCTGAATTCGACATGTAAAATAAAAGTGAAGCTAAGATCACATAACGCAGAGTTCAAAATGGAACGTTCCAGGATTGATTGTATGATACTTGCCTAACTGCCGATACTCTTTGGCTCAAAAAAGTCACAACCAGAAGCACGCTTAAGATGGCCAAGAACAACAACAAGAAAGTAACAGTAATAGATGTTGCCAAATATGCTGGCGTATCTAAGTCCACTGTTTCTCTGGTATTGCGCAACAGTGAGATTGTCAGTCAGGACAAACGAGACAGGGTTAACCAGGCCATTTCGGAGCTGGGGTATGTGTACAACAGGGAAGCCGCAGCCCTACGCAGCAAAACATCGAATTTAGTGGCCCTGGTGATCAACGACTTGTCCAACCCGTATTCGGCGCAAATCGCCATCGGCCTGGAGCAGCATATCGCCGGTTTGGGCCTGGTGCCGGTAATAGTGAATGCTAAGGAAGACTGGCAAGAGCAGCAAAGACTGGTTCGAACATTACAAGAGTACAATGTGGCGGCGTTTATTTTGTGTCCCGTACCAGGGACTACCGCCAGCTGGATGAACGAGCTGGTGGATACGGGTACTCCGGTTATCTCCATTATGCGGGAAGTGCCTTATGCCAAGGCGCCCGTGGTTATTCCGGACAATAGGTTGGGGGCCTACCTATCGACACGCCATGCCATAGAGAAAGGGCATAAAAAGATAGCGTTTGTCGGCGGCGTTAAAGAAATCTCCGATTATCTCGAGCGTTTAGCGGGTTACAAAGATGCCATGGCCGAGTCTGATTTAACGGTGTCGCCGCATTTTATTATGGAAGGGCTGACCAACCGCCAGGGGGGGAGAGAGGCCACGGTGAAGCTGTTGGAAAGCGATCCTGATATCAGTGCCATTATCTGTTTTAACGACGTGATTGCCTATGGCGTGCTCACTCAGCTCAGGCAAGTTGGCCTGACTCCGGGGGAGGGTATCGGCGTTATTGGCTTTGATGATCTGGAAGATTCCAGTTTGATGGCGCCAGCGCTGACCTCGGTTCACATCGGAGCTGAAGAAATTGGTAAGAAAACCTGCGAGTTATTGGCCCTGCAACTGGAGAAGCAAGCTTGCCCCAGCAAGGTATTTGTCAATGTCGAACTTGTGGTTAGGGACTCCTGTAACGGTTTTAAAGCGCGCTCAGATTAACCACGGCCTTAGGGCAGGATAGCAATATTACGGGTTTACTAAGGTCAAGGGCGTTTAAGTCCTGGCCAGGCGTAAAGCCCAGGTAGAACTGACACTGAAAGGGGACGTGCCCGTTGCCTTCAAATTGAATCACGCGATGTTGTTTGATAACACCACAGAGCAATATTTGTACTTTTCGAGGAACTAAATTATGCCAAGGCCAGTTGATTTTCGATCTGCAGATTTTTTGCAGTCACATATTCAGTCGATTATGGAATTTTACCACCCCAACTGCCTGAGTGCCGATGGCAGCTTTTATCAGCATTTTCGCGATGACGGATCCATATATGATGCCGATACTCGCCACTTAGTCAGCAGTACGCGTTTCGTATTTAACTATGCCATGGCGGCGACTCATTTTGATAATTCAGACTATTTACAGGTAGCTGAAAAGGGGTTGCAGGCATTAATCCGGGTACACCAAAACCAGCAAACCCAGGGTTACGCATGGGTAAAGAATGGCGCAGAGGTGTTGGATGATACCAATCATTGCTACGGTTTGGCATTTGTATTGCTGGCCAATGCCACAGCATTAAAAGCCGGTATTGAAGCGGGTCGGGACGGTATTTATCACACCTGGAATTTGTTGGAAAAACACTTTTGGCAAGATGAGCACGGTTTATACGCCGATGAGGCGAATGCTGACTTTAGCCAGCTCGACCCTTATCGTGGTCAAAATGCCAATATGCATACCTGTGAAGCCCTGTTAGCGGCCTTTGAGGCAACTAAAGATGGTCAGTTTTTGTCCCGTGCTTATCGCTTGGCCAACAATATGGTGAACCGTCAGGCGGGCAAGGGCAATGATTTGATCTGGGAGCACTATGACAGCGACTGGAACATCGACTGGGAATATAATAAAGACGATCCCAAGCATTTGTTTCGTCCCTGGGGTTATCAGCCGGGGCACCAAACGGAGTGGGCCAAGCTGCTGTTGATCCTGTATCGCCACAAGCCGGAGCCATGGATGATTGTTCGGGCGCAGGCCCTGTTTACTACATCTGTGGAGCTGGCCTGGGATAAGGTCAATGGTGGTATCTGTTATGGTTTTGCCCCCGACGGCAGTATTTGTGATGGCGACAAGTATTTCTGGGTACAGGCGGAATCCTTGGCAGCGGCCGCGCTATTGGCCAAGGTCACCGGAAAACAAGTCTATTGGGATTGGTATGACAGGATCTGGGCTTATGCCTGGGAGCATATGATAGACCACAAATATGGCGCCTGGTATCGCATATTAAACCAACAGAATCAGAAATATGACGATTTAAAGAGTCCGGCGGGTAAGACTGACTATCACACTATGGGCGCCTGTTACGAAGTGCTTAACTCCCTGGGTATGGGGGATGAATAAACAGGTAAAGGTGAGTGCCCTGGATGGGGGCAGGGCATTTTACCACCCGCAAGATCCTGGCTTATATGCCAGGGTCGAAGTGTTACAAGAAGGGCCATCCGCAGGAGTGATCTTGGTGGTGCTGAGTAATGGCGAGTTTGAGGTGACCATAGTGCCCAGCCGCGGCATGAATATTTATGAGGCCCGCCACCAAGATGATCGCCTGGGCTGGCAGTCACCGGTAAAAAATATCATTCACCCTAGTTTGTCTGGCGCTCAGTCCGCTGGTTGGGGGGCGAGCTTTAACGAATTAATAGCGCGATGTGGTCTGCGAGGTAATGGTCCTGCGTTTGATGACGACGGTCAGGCCTACCCACAGCATGGCCGAATTAGTCATATTCCAGCCTATGATGTGACACTGGAGTTTAGTTGGGCAAGACAAGATAAACCTGCAAGTATCAGTGTGAGCGGGACCATGGATGAAGTGCGTTTTCTTCACCATGGGTTAAGTTTACGGGCAAAGGTGACCTTGGTGGCGGGAAAAACCGATATCGAGCTGGAAGATACTTTAGTAAACCTGCTTCCCCAACCTGTGTATAGCCAGCTGCTTTACCACGTTAATATCGGTCCTCCCGTATTAACGCAAGGTGCAAGCCTGCATCTGATGGAGCCTGATTTTGTACCCAGAGATAATGTGGCAGCAAGAGCGCCCGGCGGCTGGTCAAAATTTGGTGCGCCTAAAGCCGGGTTTAAGGAGCGGGTCTACTATAACCACTTGATAACCCGGCCCTGTGTTGTGATGCATAACGCGCAGCAAAACAAAGGTGTTCGGCTTGTTTATGACGAGGTCAGCTTGCCCTGTTTGTCTGTTTGGGTGAATACGGCTTCTGAGGCGGAGGGTTACGTGGTGGGAATAGAGCCTGGCACTAATTTCCCCAATTCACAGCCGGAGGAAAAATCTACGGGCAGGGGAGTAGAACTACCTGCTTATGCCAGTCAGGTGTTTAGGTTAACCTTGAGTTACCTGAGCACAGAGCATCAGGTAACTTATGCCTTGCAAGGACTTAACCAGGAAAATGCAGTTAAATACGTTTGTGAAGGAAAGTGAGTTGTATCAAGATAGTTGGCGGCGAGGCTTGCATTGTAACTGTGAAAATTGCAAGGTCTGGCCGGGTTACCTTCTATTTTTTACAAACGAACAAGGTGCCAATTTCATATGAAACACTACACGCTGCCTAAAGCTCTCTATCATTATCCGGGCGTTAAAAAGATCCTATATCACAATGACTCCTGTCTGCTGTTTAAAAAACTCACTACCAGTATCTTAAGCCAGGAAAAAATGTGTACCTCCCATAGTTTTGTCTTTGTGGTTAACGGGAGAGTGGAAGTTGAAAATAACCAAGGTGAATTGGTTATCGCAGGTAAGCATGAATTATTATTTATGCCACGTGATACGTACCTGGTGTCGGATTATATCGCCGAAGACCAGAATGTAGAGGTCTACCTGGTTTTTCTTGAGCACCATATTATCGCCAGGTTCTTAAGTGCAAAGATCCATTTACACAGAGAGAAGCTTACGGCGGGCTCAGGTCTGGCTAAACTAAAAACCAACGACAAAATCGTGCACTACTTTGACTCATTAAATACAATCTATTCAGATATGGAGCATAATAAGGAGGTGCTTGAGCTCAAGTTACTTGAATTTTTACACCTGGCCTACCTTATAAACGAGCAGGAGATAGTTAACACACTATATAGCTCGGAGAATGAAAATAGAAAGCGTAATATCGAATCCATCATGCTCGATAACTTTGATAAGAATCTGACCGTTGCCGACTTTGCCAACCTCAGCGGCCGCAGTCTTTCTACCTTTAATCGTGACTTTATAAAAAAGTACAATCAGACACCCAAGCAGTGGCTTATTACCAAGAAAATGGAAAAATCAGACCAGCTATTGTTACAGGGGATAACCGTGACTCAATGTGCCGTTGAAGTGGGATATAGCAACGTATCCCATTTTATAAAGGCCTATAAATCAGTTACTGGAAAAACCCCCAACACGATGAAAAAAGTAACCCTTTGACAGGAAATGACGGTTATTGACTGTTTGTGAGTAGCAGCCAGCTTGGTTCACTAATACCATCAAACCACTCAATAAAGAGTTTACTGAGAGGTTATGATGAAGAAAATTGGACTGGCTGTTTTACTTGGTATAATGAGCGCGTCGGCTGTATCAGCCACAAAGGTTGAACAGGTATTAGATGGTTATATCAATGCCTGGAATGCTCACGATATTGCCAAAATTGACAGCTATTATGGAAAAGACGTTATCTGGTACTGTATCAGCCACAAAGGTTGAACAGGTATTAGATGGTTATATCAATGCCTGGAATGCTCACGATATTGCCAAAATTGACAGCTATTATGGAAAAGACGTTATCTGGTACGACTTAGCTTCAGATGCCACGGTCAAAGGCAAATCTAACGTCAGTAAGGCCATCACAGATTACTTTATGGGTTATGTGCCGGACATGTACTGGGTCAAAAATGGCGACCTCCACGTCAGCGGCAACACTGTAGTTTACGAATGGCTGTATGGCGGTACATTCAACGGCAGCTGGGGCGAGCTAAAGATAGAGAATAAAAACTTTGCCCTTAAAGGGATTAGCAGCACCACAATAGATGACAACGGGAAAATCATCTCCCATAAAGATTATTACGATCTGGACAGTTTCAAACGCGCCTTAGGAGTAACCCAATGAGCATAGTGGTTACCCTTGAGGCCGAAATAAAACCCGGTGAAACCGATAATCTACTCAACTTATTGTCTAAACATCTGCGCGAAACCAGAAAATATCCCGGGTTTGTTGATATATCCATTCATCTCGAAAAGGACAGCCAGCATGTTTTGTTTTATCAAAACTGGCAGCGATTCGAGGACTATGACTATGAAGCTTATTTGGGCTGGAGAGCAGAGACGGGGGTATTGGCAGAGCTTAAGCAAAAATTACGCTCAGAGCCGGTTATTCGTTACTTTGAAAATGCGAATATATAGCGAGGCGAAGGTGCTGCTTATTCGTGCTGATTGGGGAGTCCATCAAATCACTGTATAAGGGTAACAATTTTTGCCGTCTTTGTAGAGTGGATGTCTCTTTGCGGAAGATAGTGCGAACACAGTGATCGCTATATTCGCCGAACGTGCATCCATGCGCTTTACATCTCATCCCTGAGATGGGTTCGGCTCCTACAAATCTATCTGGATCTGTTACCCAGATTTGACCGGTCCCCTGATTGGTTTGGCTGGTAACACAAGCGCTATAGGTACCTGCTGATCATAGGAAATAACAACTTGGTCCACATGGGTGAGCAAATACATGGACAGATCGTTGTTTCCTATGTGCAAGATCGCCAGTTTAATAGTGACGCTGAGTTTGTGGCCCTGACTCCGCTACTGTTGAAGTGGCGAAGCTGAAAATGAAATAACCAGGACATATATGGGCGATCCCGCCCATGCGTCACCAGCGACTGTATCAGCAGAATCAGCCTAGCCGACAGACATATCTTGTTGCAACAACGCCATCATAGCGTCGACAGACAGTTTGCCCGTACTGTCGGCGCCCTCCAGTAAGCTATTGGCTAAATCGCGCTTTTGCTGATGTAGCGAAACTATCTTGTCTTCGATGGTGTTTTGGGCGATAAGGCGGTAGATGGTTACCGGCCGGGTTTGTCCCATGCGGTGGGCCCGGTCCGAGGCTTGATCTTCTACCGCCGGGTTCCACCAGGGATCCATATGGATAACGTAATCCGCCGCCGTCAGGTTTAACCCTGCACCGCCGGCCTTAAGGCTGATAAGAAACAGATCGCCTTCTCCCGCCTGAAAAGCGTTAACTGCTTTTTTGCGTTTAGCAGCCGGTGTGCTGCCGTCCAGATATTGATAGCTCACTCCCTTTTTATCCAGGTGTTCGCGTAATATCCCAAGGTGATCCACAAACTGGCTAAAAACAAGCGCCTTATGCTGGTTTTGCCGCAACTCGTCCACGAGTTCATCGAAGGCCTTAAGCTTAGCGCCGCTTATGTCTGTTTGTTCCATGACCAGAGACGGGTGACAGCAAGCCCGGCGCAGCCGCATTATTTCTGCCAGAATCTTTATTCGTTTCTGGCCTGGCTGATCCCCGGCTTGAGCCAGTTTTTCCACCGCTTGTTGCCGTAAGGCTTCGTAAAATGCGATTTCTTCTTTACTGAGTTCAATATGCAAATTGATTTCAGTGCGTGACGGCAGCTCAGGCAGCACCTCACTTTTTAGGCGTCTTAAGATAAAGGGAGCAATAAGATGTCTTAACCCCTGGCTGGCTTTTTGGGCGATTTTATCCTGTTGACCGGGAGATTCTATGGGGTTGGCGAATCGTTTATTAAACTGCTCCTGGGAGCCCAGTAGTCCCGGGTTAATAAAACGGAATAGGCTCCACAGCTCGGTGAGATTGTTTTCGATGGGCGTACCTGTGGTGATCATTTTAAATTCACCGGACAAGGCCATGGCTGCCTGAGTGCGTTTGGCTTGTGGATTTTTTATTGCCTGCGCCTCGTCGGCAATGATAGTGCGCCAGCTTACCTTGGCTAATCGTTCACTTTCTGTTTGTAACAGCCCGTAGCTACAGATGATCAGATCCAGGGCGCCAGCCTCTGCCAACATAGCCTGACGCTCGTTTTTATTGGGGATACCAAACAGTTTTACCTTTAAGCTGGGGGCAAAACGTGCGGCTTCTTCCTGCCAGTTAAAACAGACAGAGGTCGGCGCCAATACCAGGGTTGGCCCGTGAGCTGCGCGGGATAAGATTAGCGCCAGAGATTGCAGTGTCTTACCCAGACCCATATCGTCGGCGAGGCAAGCGCCTGCGCCCCAATGCGCCAGGCGGTAAGCCCAGTCAAAGCCGTCCTTTTGATAGTCCCTTAACTCACCCTGTAAGGTAGAAGGCAGCTCGGGCGTGATCCCATAGGCTTCCTTGAGTCGTTTTACCTGCTGTTGCCAGGCCCGGTTTGATTTAACCTGCATGCCCCGGGTCGCTTCCTCTATCAGGGGAACCGCCAGCGAATGAAATTTACCCGCTTGGGTGGCGCCGGCAATGGCGTTAAGTTGCTGCCTTAATTCCTCGGTCAGGGATAAAAACGCGTTATCCCCCAGGGGAATAAAGCGTCCGGGGGACTGTTCAACCAGACTAAGCAGTTTTTTTAGTTCCAGTATTTCGTCATCGGCAATGATCAGATCGCCATCCAGGCCAAACCAATCCTTGTGCTTGCTCAGGGCTATTTTCATCTGTTTTGCAGCAGCGGGTTTAGTCAGTCTTATGGCTTGCCCCTTGGGCCATTGCAGAGCCAGCTTTGGCGCGTTCTCCTGTGCTTGCAAAGCGGCTAATTGCTCCAGACAAGCTAAGGCGTCTTCCAGTTCATCCAGTACCAGGGTGTGCTCTGTCATATAGGAGAACAAGGGGCACCTTTCCACCAATTGCACTAGATGCTGTTTTTCCAGCGCCAGATCCCGAATTGTCATCAGGCGTTTATTCACGATTTCGCCAAATACAGTGGAGTTGCCAGCTCCCGGCAACAGCCTGGGCCCCTCAGCGCCCAGGGGTTGGACATGACATTCCAGCTGCAGCCCAGCGCCGGCGGGTTGAATATTGATATAGAGGGTTTGATCCGCGTCTACCCGCTCTATACCTGTATCAATATCGGCAATACCCGTGATATCCGATTGAATATTCAGCAAGGGGGCGATAGCTCCGATACTTTCAAGTACCTTATCTTTCGCCTTCTTGGGTACTTTCAACCCTTTGTGGCCGACGATGGCTGCAATTTCAAGGTGCTTACCTGTATAGTTAACCAGGCGGTAGCGGTTAGCGGTTTCGGGAATAAAGCTGTAATAGGACTCGTATTCGTCAATATCTTTCGGCAGCCCGGACATATGGAGCTGGTAGCCATTGTGCTGCTGTGAGATTAAAAGTTGGGGCTCGCCTTCCACAAGCTCAATTTGCCGGGAAATATCATTGATATGGTACAGGTTGGGATGGCCTACACAGGCTTTAAATGCCGGATAACCCGACAAGCTGTAATATGACCGGCCCCAGCTGCCGCGGTAATAATCATCGTAGCCCTTGGTAATGGCGCGGCAGAGGTTTAGATCTTCGGGGGTCAGGTAGTCCATCAAATTCCCCTCTTCATAAAGGCGTTTCAACGCCACAACCCGGCCCTTGGTCCAGCCTTTTTTACCCCATTTTTGTTCTCTGGGCTCAAGCCTATAGGGAGAGCTCTCACAGTCCAATAACCAGATCATGCGGCACTGTTTTTGCTCTGTGCCAGGGGTTGTCATGCCACTGACTTGTTTTTCCTGCTTCAGGGCAATCAGTTGATCCAGTGCCTGTTGCCAACGCGCCTTGGGTTTCACCAGGTCGAAAAAATTGATGTGCGGACATCGCTGCGAGGCCAAAAAGTCCTGGCTTGCCTGGTGTTCGCCTTGGTACTGGCTTAGTATTCTGGCGGCCGTTTCTCCATACCATAATCTGTTAACACTTACCGCCAGCTCAAAAGATTCAGTTAGCGAAGCCAAGTAGGAAGGCTCGGGCTGCTTTCCAAGCCAGTGGCTACATAGGGTGCAGATCAACAGTCCCTGGTGATAGTAATAGTCATCCTTATAAAATAAGTATGATAACTGTTTGAAACTCATGCTCTTCTGTTTGCCTGCCAGCACCTGGGCCAACTGTTGTAACAGGCTGTAGCTGATTTTTTCATATTGCTCGGATTGGCTATCGGCCAGATAATTGCCCGCTTCAGCGATTACGCTGTTTAGTTGACTGGGATCCTCTTCATTCCCCCGCTTGAGCAGGGCCAAGAGATAGAAGATACCCGCAGAGCCGCCGATATATTGGCGCTTACGTCGTGAGATCTTGTTCTTTGCCGACAAGGATTGCTGAAAACAGGCAATCGCCGCGGCCATTTTCCCCCGCAGACAAGCCAGCCATCCCGACAAGGCTAACCCATAGGCGCAAGCCTGCTCCTCAGCCAGCAAAACCCCGGCTTTGTCAACCTGACCACAGCGTAAGTATTGCTCTGCCAACAGTAAGCGCATATCGTCTGTACATTGCTGTTGCTCATAGAGAGACTGCAACAGGGTGACCACTTCGCTATTGTCTAAAGAATTGCGCCGCAAATATAAAATAAGGGTGGCAAAGGCCTGGTATTGTATGTTTCCCGCCAACGTCGAGAAAAACGCCGGCTCAAATGGAGAAAAGCAAAAGTTAATCAGACACAAGTTTTTTTGTAAGTCGATTTGTTGTGGATTTTGGTTAAATTCGAGTAACTGTTCGCAAGTGTCGTATTGTCCGCGATAGAAGCTATCCCGTATCTTCCTGTCTCTGTCTTGTGGCTCCAGGCTTCCCCAGGAATAAGTCGGCTCCAGAGGGACAACGGCATTGGCCTGCGCGACGATCTGTTCAAAGACGCCGTTATCAATAGCCAACTTGGTCAGGGAGTGGCAAATGAAAGGGGATAGTGTGATGCCCTTAGTGATCTCTATCAGACCCTGAGCTTTCAGCTTTTCCCTGACTTGCGGGCTAAAGGTGGCGGCTAATCGAGCGCCATAACACAGCTTTACTTTGCTGAGGTTGGCCAGGATCTTCTTCAGGTTGGTTTGGGTCACCGGCTTGTAGATCACCGAAAGCACTTGCAATATGGTTTGCTCTTGCTGGCTACAGGACTCGTATAGGGCAAAATACTTTTTTACTTCGAGACGGTTATCGGTGATCACAGACATATAAAACGACCTAATAATAACAATGTGGTAAGAGAGGAAGCGTTAACTAAACCAAGGCAAGCAGCATATACTGGCGGTTATGGAGAATACCAATTGCTTTACTGACTGAAGATAAAATGGAAAGAAAAGCGACATGGTATTGAATTCTATGGATGATTTTGCCGCCAGTGTAGCAGCTTGCGAGGGGGAAAGCTGTTTGCTTATGGGCTGTGATCAGCCGGTTTTCTTATGGGCCAGCGCCTGCTCCGGTAAAGCCAGCTCCACGTTATCTTTGGCTTTACTGCAACAGGTCAGGATAAACCCCTGCCGGATATAGGCAAGGGGGTCTTGAGTATACTCGACAGTACCCTTGACCAGGCGAGTTTGGCAGGCGCCGCAGTGCCCGTCTCTGCACTGGAAATCTGCCTGGATCCCGTTGGATTCCAGGTTTTCCAGCAGGGTTTTCTCTTTATTGGCTGGAAACTGAATACCATTGATTACCAGGTTTTTAGTCATGATTCTTCCTTGAGCTTAAAGTTCGAAACCTTCTAGATCGTCGGCGTCAATTTCACTGTCGATTTGACCTACCAAGTAGGAGGAGATCTCAGTTTCCTGCGGCGCCACTTGCACGTTGTCGCTCACCAGCCAGTTATTGATCCAGGGGATAGGGTTGCTGGTGGTTTCAAATGCCGGTTCGTATCCAATAGCCTGCATCCGAATATTGGAAATATATTCTACGTACTGGCACAGGATATCTTTATTTAAGCCGATCATTGAGCCGTCTTTAAACAGGTATTCTGCCCATTCTTTTTCCTGTTTGGCGGCTTTCAGGAAGATTTGCCGGCCTTCTTCGGAAAGCTCTTTGGCAATTTCAGCCATTTCAGGGTCGTCTTTACCTTCACGCCACAGGTTGAGAATATGCTGGGTGGAGTTAAGGTGCAGGGCTTCGTCACGGGCGATCAGCTTGATGATTTTGGCATTGCCTTCCAGCAGATCACGTTCGGCAAAAGCAAAGGAGCAGGCAAAGCTGACGTAGAAACGAATGGCTTCCAGGGCATTCACCGAGTTAATGCATAGAAACAGTTTTTTCTTGATCTCTCTTACGCTGACCAGGTGGGTTACACCTGCGTTATCGGTGTATTCCCCTTCACCGTGCAGCTGATAATACTGGGTCAGGGCAATGAGAACGTCATAATAACAGGCAATATCATCGGCGCGTTTGAGGATCTCTTCATTGACCATTATATCGTCAAACACTTCGCCGGGATCCGTGAACAGGTTACGCAGAATATGAGTGTAGCTGCGGCTGTGGATAGTCTCGGAGAAAGACCAGGTTTCTATCCAGGTTTCCAGCTCCGGCAGGGAGACCAAAGGCAGCAAGGCTACGTTAGGGCTGCGGCCCTGAATGGAGTCCAGCAACGTCTGATATTTCAGGTTGGAAATAAAGATATGCTGCTCATGTTCGGGCAGATCCTGAAAATCCACACGGTCACGGCTGACATCCACCTCTTCCGGGCGCCAGAAGAAAGACAACTGCTTTTCAATCAGCTTTTCAAATATTTCAAACTTTTGCTGATCATAACGGGCTACATTCACCGGGTTGCCAAAAAACATCGGCTCTTGCAGTGGGTTGTTCTGTATCTTTGAAAAAGTGGTGTAATTCATCAAAACTCGTTTATAAATAGTTAAGTTGGATTAAAGCGATATAAAGGGGCTAAGCCCCTTTATATATTAAATCTTACAAGCACCGCCTTCACAGCCGTCATCTTCTAGCTGCAAATCTTCTTGAGAATCCGCGGCACCATCACGGGTATTGTGGTAATACAAGGTTTTAAGGCCCATCTTATAAGCGGTTAGCAGGTCTCTCAGCAGCGTCTTCATGGGCACTTTACCGCCGTCAAACTTGGCCGGATCATAGTTGGTATTGGCAGAAATGGCCTGGTCGACAAATTTCTGCATCAAACCAACCAGTTGTAGGTAGCCGTTATTATTCGGGATATCCCACAGCAGTTCATACTGACCCTTTAGGCGCTCATATTCAGGGACAACCTGTTTAAGGATGCCATCCTTACTGGCCTTAACGCTGACGTAACCCCTTGGTGGCTCAATACCATTGGTGGCATTGGAAATCTGGCTTGATGTTTCTGACGGCATAAGGGCCGACAGGGTAGAGTTTCTCAGGCCGTGGGTCTTAATTTCTTCACGTAACCATTCCCAGTCCAGGTGCAGCGCTTCGTTACAGATACCATTCAGGTCTTCTTTATAGGTATCGATAGGCAGGATACCCTGGGCATACGTAGTTTCGTTAAAGGCCGGGCAAGCGCCTTTTTCTTTAGCCAATTCAAGGGATGCTTTAAGCAAGTTGAACTGGATAGCCTCGAACGTCTTGTGCGTCAGGTTGTTGGCACTGCCATCTGAATAACGAACACCGTTTTTCGCCAGATAATAAGCATAGTTAATAACACCTATACCCAGAGTTCGACGGTTTAGACTGGCTTTTTGTGCGGCTGGGATCGGGTAGTTCTGATAATCCAGCAAACTGTCCAAAGCACGTACAGCCAACACAGCCAGGTCCTCTAGCTCGTCCAGGCTTTCCAGTGCACCCAGGTTGAAGGCAGACAGGGTACACAGGGCGATTTCACCGTTTTCATCATGGAAGTGATTCAGCGGTTTGGTTGGTAACGCTATTTCCAGACACAGGTTGCTTTGACGAACTGGCGCAACCTTAGAATCAAACGGGCTGTGGGTATTACAGTGGTCGACGTTCTGAATATAGATACGACCCGTGCTGGCGCGCTCTTGCATCATTAAGGAGAACAGCTCCACTGCTTTCATGGTTTTCTTGCGGATGCTGTCGTCTTGCTCGTACTGTACATACAGGGACTCAAATTTGTCCTGATCTTCGAAGAAGGCGTCGTACAGGCCAGGCACATCAGACGGGCTGAATAAGGTGACATTTTTGCCCTTAATCAAACGCTGATAGAACAGCTTGCTCAGCTGAACACCGTAATCCAGGTGACGAACACGGTTTTCCTCTACGCCACGGTTGTTTTTTAATACCAGCAGAGATTCCACTTCCAGGTGCCAGATTGGGTAGAACAGGGTCGCTGCACCGCCTCTGACACCACCTTGAGAGCAGGACTTCACCGCCGTCTGGAAATGTTTATAAAAAGGAATACAGCCGGTGTGGAAGGCTTCACCGCCACGTATTTCACTACCCAGGGCTCGAATACGGCCAGCATTTATACCGATGCCGGCGCGCTGAGATACGTATTTCACGATAGCCGCCGAGGTGGCGTTAATAGAGTCAAGGCTGTCGCCAGTTTCTATCAGGACACATGAGCTGAATTGACGTGTTGGTGTTCTGACACCCGCCATAATTGGCGTTGGCAGAGAGATTTTAAAGGTGGAGGTGGCATCGTAAAAACGGCGCACATAATCCATCCGGTCTTTTTTGTCGTAATTTGCAAAAAGGCAAGCTGCGACCAAAATATAAAGAAACTGGGCGCTTTCATAAATTTCGTTGGAAACACGGTTTTGAACCAAGTACTTACCTTCCAGCTGCTTGACTGCAGCGTAGGAGAAGGTCATGTCTCGCCAGTGATCGATAAATTCGTTCATCTGCTCGAATTCTTCGCGGCTGTAATCCGCCAGTAAATGCTGGTCGTATTTACCGTTTTCGCACATGTTGACCACATGGTCATACAGATGCGGTGGCTCAAACTGGCCAAAGGCTTTTTTACGTAAGTGGAATACGGCCAGTCGGGCCGACAAATACTGATAATCCGGCGTATTAGGAGATATCTGGTCCGCTGCCGCCTTAATTATGGTTTCATGAATATCTTCCGTGCGTATGCCGTCATAAAACTGGATATGGGATTTTAACTCTACCTGAGAGACGGAAACGTTGTTGAGACCTTCTGCTGCCCAAGTAATGACGCGGTGTATCTTATCCAGATCAATCGCTTCTTTTGTGCCATCACGTTTGGTAACCAACAGGTTGTTATTCATAAATGCTTAACCTTTTCTCGTTTTTGCTTTGCGCTTTCCACCAGAACACAAAGAGCCGTATCAGAGGGAGGTTCCCGATACCGCTATTTTAGTGGGTGATTAGTTATAAATAAATGAAAAACACACAATATATTGTGGTTCATATTAATTTGGCTACAAGATAATGGGGTATGGCATATTTTGCAAGTGTGCTGCCTGGTGAGATCCTGTGGATAAATTGTGATAAAAAAAACGATGTTAGTAACAACTAACAGTTATCTGATTGAGATAAAAAGGGTCTATAAAATTCAAGTGGAAATTAGCTGTTTTTATGAAAAATAAAATTTATTTCTCTTGATTTTTTTACCCGAAAAAGCGCCCCGTTAGCGAGGGGCTTTTAGTCTCTGGGGTGTCGGCGAGGAGGTAGCATAAAGTCTCCTCCGATTGGGTAAAAAGTAGCTGCTTTTTATGGCTGCTTTGTGGTGTGGGTCGCGTTATTGCTATTTTTTGATGCGAGCGTTTTTTCACAGTGCAACATGTAGTTGACGTCAACGTTGCGGCCAAGAGTGAAGTCATTGAGCAGGGGGTTATAGTGCACACCGGTTATATTGCTACAGTGCAGATCTGCGTTATCCGTCGCTGCCAACAATTCAGATGGGCGGATAAACTTTTTGTGTTTATGGGTACCTTTGGGGATCCATTTCAGCACGTATTCGGCGCCCAGGATCATCATAAGGTAAGACTTAGTAGTTCGGTTTATGGTGGAGAAAAATAGGTTTCCGCCAGGTTTCACCAACTGGCTGCATGCCAGGACCACTGAAGCTGGGTCTGGCACGTGCTCCAACATCTCCATGCAGGTCACCACATCGTAAGCTTGTGGATTTTCCGCTGCATGTTGCTCGGCGGTAATTTGCTGGTAATCCAATTTAGCGCCGGTTTCCAGTGCATGTAGACGGGCCACTTCAAGGGGCTCTTTACCCATGTCTATGCCGGTCACCTCGGCGCCTTTGTGGGCCATGCTTTCAGCCAGGATGCCGCCGCCGCAGCCAATATCCAGCACTTTTTTACCGAATAACCCGTCGCTACGCTGGTTGATGTAATCGAGACGTATGGGGTTAATCATATGTAGGGGTTTAAATTCCCCATGCAAATCCCACCATCGCGATGCCATGGCCTCGAATTTGGCTATTTCACTGTGATCGACATTTACGGTGCTGACTGGCGGGGTTGTCTGATTTTCCATAGCGCTTGAGTTTGGCTCTAATTTATAGGTTAGACCTATTATAACGCCAGACAGGTCTATAAAAGCAAAATTAGAGAGCATAAAGGTGAAGAATTTGTTGGGGTCATAGGCATTTTAATTAAATCCGCGGTTTCTCGACCAGCTTTGTGGTTTAAACACTAAAATGAAGCGCTTGCGAGCCTGTCTTGGCATGGAAAATATGATAGAATCCCCGCCCTGTCGAAAAATCAGTCCGAAATCATAATAATTAGGGATTTAGGCTTATATGAGCGATCTTGCAAAAGATATCACGCCGGTAAATATAGAGGATGAATTAAAGTCCTCGTATCTAGAATACGCAATGAGCGTCATCGTTGGACGTGCTTTGCCGGACGTGCGAGATGGTTTGAAGCCGGTACACCGCCGGGTACTTTTTGCCATGAATGTACTGGGCAATGACTGGAACAAACCCTATAAAAAATCTGCCCGTGTGGTGGGTGATGTTATCGGTAAATATCACCCGCACGGTGATACCGCAGTATACGACACCATAGTTCGTATGGCGCAGCACTTCTCCTTACGTTACCCCCTGGTCGATGGTCAGGGTAACTTCGGATCCGTCGATGGCGATAACGCGGCGGCAATGCGTTATACCGAAATCCGCATGGAAAAGCTGGCCCATGAGTTGCTGGCGGACCTGGACAAGGAAACCGTTGACTTCGTAGATAACTACGATGGCACCGAGAAGATCCCGGCGGTTATGCCGACTAAAATACCAAACCTGCTGGTAAACGGTGCTTCCGGTATTGCCGTGGGTATGGCCACTAACATTCCGCCGCATAACCTGACGGAAGTGATTAACGGCTGTTTGGCGCTGATTGAAAACAGTGAGCTGACCATCGAAGAGCTGATGGAGTATATTCCAGGACCTGATTTCCCAACCTCGGGCATCATCGCCGGTCGTAACGGTATCCTAGACGGATATAAAACAGGCCGTGGTAAAGTCAGAATTCGTGCCCGCGCCCGCATTGAAACCGATGAAAAAACCGGCCGCGAAACCATTATTGTTTATGAACTGCCTTATCAGGTGAACAAAGCAAGATTGCTGGAAAAAATCGCCGAGTTGGTAAAAGATAAAAAAATCGAAGGCATCAGCGCGCTACGTGACGAGTCCACCAAAGAAATTCGCATGGTCATCGAGGTTAAGCGCGGTGAAGTGGGTGAAGTGGTGCTGAACAACCTGTACGCGCAAACCCAGATGCAGGTGTCCTTCGGTATGAACATGGTGGCGCTGGATCACGGTCAGCCAAAACTGTTCAACCTAAAAGAGATGCTGGAAAGCTTTATTCGTCACCGTCGTGAAGTGGTTACCCGGCGTACTGTTTTTGAGCTGAAAAAAGCCAGAGACAGAGCACATATATTAGAAGCGCTGGCTATTGCGCTGGCCAACATCGACCCTATCATCGAGATGATTCGCGAGTCAGCCACCCCGTCTGAAGCTAAAATTTCACTTCAAGGGCGTGGTTGGGAGCTGGGCAATGTAGCCGCTATGTTGGCAGGCGCCGGTGTTGATGCGGCGCGACCCGATTGGTTAGAAGCCCAGTACGGTATTCGCGACAACCTATATTATCTTACCGAGCAACAAGCTCAGGCCATTTTGGACTTACGTCTGCACAAGTTAACCGGCCTGGAACACGAGAAGATCCTCGATGAATACAAGGAACTGCTTGAGCTGATTGCCGAATTGCTGCGCATCCTGGGTAGCCCGGCGCGTTTGGTTGAAGTGATCCGCGAAGAACTCGAGCTTATCCGTGATCAGTTCGGTGACGAACGCCGCACCGAAATTACCGCCATGAGCGGTGACATCGATATGGAAGACCTGATCAATGAAGAAGACGTTGTGGTGACGCTTTCTCATGAAGGGTATGTGAAATATCAGCCGCTGACGGATTACGAAGCTCAGCGTCGTGGTGGTAAAGGTAAAGCCGCCACAAAGATGAAGGATGAAGACTTTATCGAGCGTCTGCTGGTGGCTAACACCCACGATACCATCTTGTGCTTCTCCAGTCGTGGTCGTTTATATTGGCTTAAAGTATACCAGTTGCCATTGGCATCGCGCATCGCACGTGGCCGTCCCATCATTAATATTTTGCCGCTGGAAGAAAATGAGCGAATTACAGCCATACTGCCGGTGCGTGAGTATCAAGACGATAAGTTTATCTTGATGGCTACCGCCTCCGGCACGGTGAAGAAAACGGCTCTGAGCGCATACAGCCGCCCACGCTCAACCGGGTTGATCGCGGTGAACCTGAATGAAGGCGACGAACTGATCGGAGTGGATATTACCGATGGTTCACAAGAAATCATGTTGTTTTCTGACGCGGGTAAAGTGGTTCGCTTTAAAGAAGCGGAAGAAACAGCCGTATTGGATGAAAATGGTAACCCTGTATTAGACGAAAACGGTCTACCTGATATTAAGTTTAAAGGTGTAAGGCCCATGGGCCGTACCGCCACAGGTGTACGTGGTATCAAACTTCGGGAAGGGCAAAAAGTGGTTTCACTGATTGTGCCTAAAACTGATGGTGATATTTTAACAGTGACTGAAAACGGTTACGGTAAACGTACTCCTCAAGCCGATTACCCGACCAAGGGGCGTGGTGGTCAAGGTGTTGTTTCTATCAAGGTGAGCGAGCGTAACGGCGCAGTTGTCGGTGCTGTTCAGGTTGATGTATCGGAAGATATCATGCTTATCTCTGATAGAGGCACACTCGTTCGTACCCGTGTAGAAGAAGTTTCTGTGGTAGGCCGAAATACCCAAGGTGTTACCTTGATCCGAACAGCTGAAGATGAGCACGTGGTCGGCTTGCAGCGTATCGAGGAAGTGGAAGAACCCGAAGTAGTTGAAGAAGAGGGTGAAGCACCAGTCGATGGCGCCGCGTCCAGCGAGGAAACGGATGCCCAGGGTGCCCCTGAGGAAAACGTCACGCCAAGCGACGATGACGAGCAAGAGTAAAATATAAAACGAGCGGCTATGGCCGCTCGTTTTAGTTCTAGCCATTCACTCAACGGCGTTTTATTCACTGTAAGAAAACCATAAGGCCAGTTCAGAGTACTTTATGGTAAACAAAGTAACCTATTTAATGGCAGCGATACCGGGAAGTAGAGTAATGGGAAAAAAATATAATTTTTGTGCTGGTCCCGCTATGTTACCCGCACAGGTGATGGAGATTGCCCAATCGGAGTTTCGTAACTGGAACGATTTGGGTGTTTCCGTCATGGAGATCAGCCACAGAAGTAAAGATTATATCCAGATGGCCGAGCAGGCGGAGCAGGATTTGCGTTCTCTGATGCAGATCCCAGACAACTATAAAGTCTTGTTTGCGCAAGGTGGCGGCAGAGGCCAGTTTGCAGCGGTTCCCCTGAATCTGGTGGGCGATAAGTTGGCGGCCGATTATATACTCACCGGCCAGTGGTCTAAATCTGCGGTGGTTGAAGCGCAAAAATATGCGCGTATCAATGAAATCGATATTCTGGAGAAAACTGCAGACGGTAAAGTAACGGTTAAACCTGTGGACCAGTGGCAAACTAATGACAACAGCGCTTATGTGCATTATTGCCCCAATGAAACCATTGAAGGTATCGAAATCAACGAGATCCCGGATACTCAGGCGCCGTTAGTGGCGGATATGAGCTCCACCATTTTATCTCGCCCCATGGATGTGAGTAAGTTTGGCTTGATCTACGCCGGGGCTCAGAAAAATATTGGCCCGTCCGGTCTGGCGTTAGTTATCGTTCGTGAGGACTTGTTGGGGCAGGCGCGCACCGCTACTCCTTCGATTTTTGATTATCAGGTATTGGCGAACTCGGGCTCTATGTTTAATACACCGCCGACTTATAGCTGGTATCTGGCTGGTTTGGTATTTAAGTGGTTAAAAGAGCAGGGAGGCCTTAGCGCCATGGCCGAAAAGAATAAAGCCAAGGCGTCACTCTTGTATCAGACCATCGATGGCAGTGATTTTTATTCCAACAAGGTCGACGACCAATACCGTAGCAAGATGAATGTGCCGTTCCAGCTAGGGGATGAGGCGTTAAATGAGATCTTTCTGACGGAATCGGCTGAGGCTGGATTATTAACCTTAAAAGGCCATCGAATAGTGGGTGGTATGCGGGCGAGTATCTACAACGCCATGCCTTTAGAAGGGGTTCAGGTTTTGGTGGACTTTATGGCGGAATTCGAGAGAAAACACGGCTAAATCAAAGTTGAGTCTGCGGACGAATATTAAAAAACGGGATAGTTATGAGTTGTGATTTTTTAACCATTGCCAATAAAGGCATAAAGGGACTGCATCCATACCAGGCTGGTAAACCCATGGATGAGCTTGAGCGAGAGCTGGGGATCAGTGATGTTGTTAAGCTGGCTTCCAATGAAAACCCGCAGGGTGTCAGCGACAAAGTGAAAGCGGCTATCCTGAAGGAGGTGACTGAGCTGACCCGTTATCCAGACTCCAATGGCTTCCACCTGAAACAAGCCCTGGCTGAAAAGCTCAGCGTCGGCGCCGATCAGGTTACCCTGGGGAACGGATCTAATGATGTACTGGAGTTATTAGCCAGAACTTTTGTCTCCCAGGGAGACGAAGTGATCTTCTCTGAGCATGCGTTTATCGTTTACCCCATTACCACTCAGGCCATTGGTGGCAGCGCGGTAAAAGTAGCGGCGAAAGACTGGGGTCACGACCTGGACGCCATGGCTGCGGCGGTCACGGATAAAACCCGACTGATTTTTATTGCCAATCCCAATAATCCCACAGGTACCTTTTTGGAAGCCGATGAGTTATATGCGTTTTTGGGTAAGGTGCCAGAAGATGTGGTGGTGGTGTTGGATGAAGCTTATTTCGAGTATGTTCAAGCGGGCAAAATGGGCGCCAGTATAGGCTGGATCACGGAATTTCCTAACCTGGTAGTCAGCCGCACCTTCTCCAAAGCCTATGGCCTGGCAGGTTTGCGGGTGGGTTATTGCATTTCCAATCAACAAATCGCCGATCTGGTAAACCGGGTTCGTCAACCGTTTAACTGCAACAGTATCGCGCTGGTAGCTGCATTAACGGTATTGCAGGATGAGGAGTACCTGGCTCGGTCTGTGGCACAAAATAATGCCGGCATGGCAGACCTTATGTCTTTTTTCCAGCTCAAAGGAGTTGACACTATTCCGTCTATGGGTAACTTTATCAGCATAGATCTAAAGCGCGATGCTGGGCCTGTGTATGAAGCCTTATTAAAAGAAGGGGTTATCGTCCGTCCTATCGCGGGATATGGTATGCCGAATCATTTGCGGGTGAGCATCGGAAGTCAGCAAGAAAACCAGATATTTAAACAAGCACTGACCAAAGTGCTTGGGTTATAAGCAATATAGAGTGTAAATGAATCGATGGAATCTTTAACGTTACAACCCATAAATCAAATTGACGGCGAAATAAACCTGCCGGGCTCCAAGAGTGTGTCTAACCGGGCGCTCTTGTTAGCCGCGTTAGCTAAGGGTACGACCAGGCTGACCAATTTGCTCGACAGTGACGACATTCGCCATATGCTTAATGCGTTAAAAGCACTGGGCGTCAACTATACCCTGTCTGAAGATAAGACAGTATGTGAAGTCGAAGGCCTTGGCCGTGCATTTGACAATGCGCAACAGTTGGAGCTGTTTTTAGGTAATGCGGGCACCGCTATGCGTCCTTTGTGCGCAGCCCTATGCCTTGGTCAGGGGGAGTATTTGCTAACGGGTGAGCCGCGTATGGAAGAGCGCCCCATAGGCAGCCTGGTCGATGCCCTGACCCAGGCCGGCGCACAAGTGGAATACCTGAAAAACGAAAATTATCCCCCGCTGAAAATTAAAGGCACAGGTCTTAACGGTGGTCTGGTAAAAATTGATGGTTCGGTATCCAGCCAGTTTTTAACCGCTTTTTTGATGGCGGCGCCAATGGCGAAAGGCGATACCGATATTGAAATCGTGGGTGAGCTGGTTTCCAAGCCTTACATCGAAATTACCCTGCACATTATGGCTCAGTTCGGAATACAGGTAGAGCATCAGAATTACCAGACATTTACTATCAAAGGTAACCAAACCTATACCTCACCGGGTACTTTCCTGGTGGAAGGTGATGCGTCTTCCGCATCCTACTTCCTGGCTGCCGCCGCCATAAAAGGTGGCAGGGTCAAAGTGACAGGCATAGGTAAAAAATCTGTCCAGGGTGATATCCGTTTTGCCGATGTGCTGGAAGCCATGGGCGCGAATATCGAATGGGGCGATGATTATATTGCCGCCAGTAAAGGCAAATTAACCGCAGTCGATCTGGATATGAACCATATCCCGGATGCGGCAATGACCATAGCGACTACCGCTTTGTTTGCCGAAGGCACCACAGCTATCCGCAATGTTTACAACTGGCGAGTGAAGGAAACCGATCGCCTTGCTGCTATGGCTACAGAGCTGCGTAAAGTAGGGGCTCAAGTGGTCGAGGGGCATGATTTTATTGAGGTGACGCCGCCAAGTAAGTTAACTCATGCAGCCATAGACACCTATGATGATCACCGTATTGCCATGTGTTTTTCTTTGGTGGCACTTAGCGATACACAGGTGACCATAAATGATCCCGGATGTACCTCCAAAACCTTCCCGGATTATTTCGAGAAGTTAAAACAAGTCAGCAAATAATCGAAGGGGCCAAATTGGCCCCTTCTTTTTTTGCATGGGAAAAAAAGTTTTTCTCTGGTCGCTGAAGGAACTAGCGACCAAACTAAATAATAAATAAAGGGAATTTAGTGAAATTGAAGGTATAAAACATGGTAAAACAGATGAAAACCCTTGGGGAATATATCCTTGAAAAACAGCATGACTTCCCCGATGCAACAGGTGAACTGACCCAGCTGCTGGCGGCTATCCGCCTGGCTGCCAGGGTAGTGAACAGGGAGATTAATAAAGCCGGCCTGGTGGATATTATCGGCGTATCAGGCGAGGAAAACGTGCAGGGTGAGGTACAGCAGAAGCTGGACCTCTATGCCAACGATAAATTCAAGGCGGCCATGGAAGCCAGGGGGGAAGTGTGTGGTGTCGCGTCGGAAGAAGACGAAAATTACATCGCATTTAAAGGCACCCAGTCTAAAAACGGCAAGTACGTGATCTTGATGGATCCGCTGGATGGCTCATCTAATATCGATGTGAATGTATCCGTCGGCACCATTTTTTCTATTTATAAGCGTATTTCACCTGTGGGTGAAGAAGTGACCTTGGATGATTTCTTACAACCTGGCCATAAGCAAATTGCCGCGGGTTATGTGATTTACGGCTCTTCCACCATGCTGGTGTACACAACGGGTAACGGGGTTCATGGTTTTACCCTTGACCCGTCCATTGGTGTGTTCTGTTTGTCCCATGAGAATATGTGGATCCCTGAAGATGGTCAGATCTATTCCATTAACGAAGGCAATTACATTAAGTTTCCTCAGGGGGTTAAAAACTACCTCAAGTTCTGCCAGGAGCAGGTATCGGAAGAGAATCGTCCGTATACTTCCCGTTATATCGGCTCCCTGGTCTCAGATTTCCACCGTAATCTGCTAAAAGGAGGTATATATATGTACCCCACCACCGCCAGTGCGCCCAACGGTAAGCTCAGACTGTTGTACGAGTGCAACCCCATGGCATATCTGATGGAGCAGGCGGGCGGTAAAGCGTCTGACGGCTTCAAACGAATTATGGATATTAAACCCACAGAGTTACATCAACGTAGCTCTTTCTTTGTGGGCTCGGTAAATATGGTGGAAAAGGCCGAGAACTTTATGCGGGAATTCTCCGCTTAATCTTTCTCACTCCTCCCTTATCAAGCGCCGGAGTATCCCGGCGCTTTGTTTATGTCTGCTCATTCCGTGAACTTGGCATAGTAATTCCGTGGAAGTAACAGTAAATCAGCAGTATAATCGCGCCTGATTTATTTTAACGGCCAGTAATTATTGGCGTTAGCTTAGGTTTTTAGCATGGTTAGCAGTGCTAACCAGTTTAGTTTTATCAGCAGAAGGACGTATTGATGTCGGACTTTGCACCAGTCATCACTGTGGATGGACCAAGCGGCTCTGGCAAGGGCACATTGTGCCAGCGATTAGCGGCGAGTCTGGGATGGCATTTGCTCGATAGCGGCGCTATCTACCGTGTGTTGGCGCTGGCGGCGCTACACCATGATGTTGACATCGACAATGAAGAAGCACTCTGTTTGCTTGCTGCGCATTTAGACGTGGTATTTGAAACCGGTGAGCAAGGGGTTCGCGTACTCCTGGAAGGGGAAGACGTTACCCGGGAGCTACGCGCAGAAGAAACAGGTAATACGGCGTCTAAAGTGGCGGCATTTCCTCGCGTGCGAGAAGCGTTACTAAGGCGTCAGCGCAGTTTTCGTGCAACCCCGGGGTTAGTCGCCGATGGGCGCGACATGGGTACTGTGGTATTTACCGATGCGCCGGTGAAAATCTTCCTCGATGCCAGTGCTGAGGAAAGGGCCAATAGGCGTTATAAGCAATTGCGTGAAAAGGGGTTTGATGTTAATATCGGCCATCTTTTGACCGAGATACAGGAACGTGACGAGCGGGACAGAAACCGCGCTGTTGCACCCCTGCGTCCAGCCGAGGATGCACTGGTACTGGACTCCACTGAACTTAACATAGATCAGGTAACGGAAAAGGTACTATCCTTTGCTAAGGAAAAACTGAATTCCTTGGAGGCTTAGGTCTCCAACGTGTCGACCCTAAGGATGGGGAAGACTATGTAAAGCAGCCCCACTCCTTATGGAAAAAGAGTGGTTGTATTAACTAAATAAGTGTGTTTAAAACATGACTGAATCTTTTGCTCAACTCTTTGAAGAATCTCTAAACCAAATCGAAACACGTCCAGGTAGCATCGTAAAAGGTACCGTTATCTCTATCGAGAACGGTATCGTTTTAGTTGACGCTGGTCTGAAATCTGAGTCTGCTATTCCTGCTGAACAGTTCAAAAACAACGCTGGCGAACTAGAAGTTAGCGTTGGCGACGTAGTAGACGTAGCACTTGATGCAACAGATGACGGTTTTGGTGAGACTCTACTTTCTCGTGAGAAGGCTAAGCGCCACGAAGCTTGGATTGTTCTTGAGAAAGCTTACGAAGAGCAAGAAACTGTTATTGGTGTTATCAATGGTAAGGTTAAAGGCGGTTTCACTGTTGAACTTAACGGTATCCGCGCATTCCTGCCAGGTTCTTTGGTTGATGTTCGTCCAGTTCGTGACACTGCTCACCTGGAAAACAAAGATCTAGAATTTAAAGTTATCAAGCTTGATCAGAAGCGCAACAACGTTGTTGTTTCTCGTCGCGCTGTTATCGAAACTGAGAACAGTGCAGAGCGTGATGAGCTGCTGGCTAACCTGCAAGAAGGTCAGTCTGTTAAAGGTATCGTTAAGAACCTGACTGATTACGGCGCATTCGTTGACCTTGGCGGTGTTGACGGTCTACTACACATCACAGATATGGCTTGGAAGCGCGTTAAGCACCCAAGCGAAATCGTGAACGTAGGCGATGAGATCGACGTTAAAGTACTTAAGTTCGACCGTGAGCGTACTCGTGTATCTCTAGGCCTGAAACAGCTGGGTGAAGATCCATGGGTAGCAATCGCTAACCGTTACCCAGAAAACACGCGCCTGACTGGCCGTGTTACTAACCTGACTGACTACGGTTGCTTCGTTGAAATCGAAGAAGGCGTTGAAGGTCTGGTTCACGTTTCTGAAATGGACTGGACTAACAAAAACATTCACCCATCTAAAGTGGTTAATGTTGGCGACAGCGTTGAAGTTATGGTTCTGGATATCGACGAAGAACGTCGTCGTATCTCTCTGGGTCTTAAGCAGTGTAAAGCTAACCCATGGGAATCTTTCGCTGGAACTCAGAACAAGGGCGACCGTGTTAGCGGTAAGATCAAGTCCATCACTGACTTCGGTATCTTCATCGGTCTTGAAGGCGGCATCGATGGTCTGGTTCACCTTTCTGATATCAGCTGGAACGCAGCTGGCGAAGACGCAGTACGCGAATTCAAGAAAGGCGACGAGATCGAAGCTGTCGTTCTTCAGGTAGATCCAGAGCGCGAGCGTATCAGCCTGGGTATCAAGCAAATCGCTGAAGACCCATTCAATAACTACCTGACTGATAACAAGAAAGGTGCTATTGTTGTAGGTAAAGTTACAGAAGTTGACGCGAAAGGTGCAACGATAGAACTTGCTGTAGGCGTTGAAGGTTACATCCGTGTTGCTGATATTTCACGCGACCGTGTTGAAGACGCTACTCAGATCGTATCTGCTGGCGATTCTATCGAAGCTAAGTACGTTGGTGTTGACCGTAAGAACCGTGTTATCAGCCTGTCTGTTCGTGCGAAAGACGAAGCTGATGAGAAAGAGGCGATTGCAGGTCTGAACCAGAAGCAGCAAGACGAAAGTTCATTCAGCAGCGCAATGGCTGAAGCATTCAAAGCTGCTAACAAAGACTAATATCTAGCTATTTTAGATGCAGTCTATAAGAGGGGCCTCGGCCCCTCTTTATTCGCGGCAACTGGACAAGTCATCAACCTAAATGGGAGTATCCATGACCAAGTCAGATCTCATTGAAAGACTCACCAGTAGACATCTGCAATTGTCGGCGAAAGAAGTAGAAACGGCAATAAGAGAAATTTTAGAGCAGATGGTAGATACACTCTCGTCAGGCGAGCGTATCGAGATCCGAGGCTTTGGTAGTTTTTCATTGCACTACAGAGCGCCAAGGACCGGACGTAACCCCAAAACGGGTGACAAGGTTGAGCTTGAAGGGAAATATGTCCCTCATTTCAAACCTGGTAAAGAGTTGAGAGAGCGAGTGAACGAAAGTCTCACATCCTCTTAATCAAAAGATTCTAAACGGCCATTGAGCCGTTTTTTATTAGTTGTACGGGCAAGACTTCCCCGCAATTCGTTAAGCGTGTGTTATCATGCGCTCTGGTAAAATTATCTTTCTTTTATTGGGGGTAAGTGTGAAAGCGCTGATTAGTCTGCTTATTTTAGCAATCATCTTTGCCATAGCTTTGGTTATTGGTCTTAAAAATGGTGATCCAGTCACCGTCAATTATCTTATTGCGGAAAGTGAAGTTCGCTTATCCGTGTTAATGGCCATCGTATTTGGTATCGCCTTTGTACTCGGTACGGGCTTGAGTTCTTTGTTGTATTTTAAACTTAAGATAAGCCATCGACGCTTAACTAAAAGAGTAAGCCGACAGGGGAAAGAGTTGGAACAACTCAGGACCTTACCTGTAAAAGATTAAATGCTAGAACTCTTATTTTTACTGCTACCCATAGCGGCCGGATACGGTTGGTATATGGGTCGGCGAAGCCTGACGCAAAATCGACAAAAGCAGTCAAACAAATTGACCCGGGACTATGTCACCGGGCTTAATTTTCTGCTGAGTGATCAACCGGACAAAGCGGTTGATCTGTTTATCGATTTGCTTCAGGTGGACAGTGAAACCATAGAAACCCATTTAGCGCTCGGCAATCTGTTTCGCCAGCGGGGCGAAGTGGACAGGGCAATTCGTATTCATCAGAATCTTATCGCCAGGCCATCCTTAACCAGGGAGCAGAAAAACCTGGCGCTGTTGCAGCTGGCAAAGGACTTTACCGCCGCTGGATTACTGGATCGCAGCGAAAAGATATTTCGCCAGCTTATCGATGAACCCGATCATAAAATTGCCGCGCTACAGCAGCTCCTCACCATATATCAACAGACAAAAGAATGGCTATCGGCTATTGATGTGGCCGAGAAACTACTGGCGGCGAACTCAGATAAAGTCGCGGTGGCGAACGTCAAAAAGGACATCGCTCATTTTTATTGCGAGCTGTCCTGTGAGTTTCTTAAGCAGGACAAAAAGAAGAAATCCCTCAGTCTGCTGAAGAAAGCGCTGGTGATTGACCGTAAATGTGTCAGGGCGAGCCTCGCGTTAGCGGACATCCATATTAATGACGGTAACATCAGGTCTGCCTTGAAGCCGCTTGAGCAGGTGTTGGCGCAGGACGTTGATTTCGTCAGTGAGGTGTTGTCCCGCCTCGACGACTGCTATCGCCAGTTGGGAGATGACGCGGGAATAGTCACCTTTCTCGATGAGGCTCTGCAAAAAGGCGCCGGTGCCTCTGCGGGGTTAATGATGGCGGATAAAGCCGCCCGCAGCCAGGGAGTGGAAAGTGCCGAAACTCTGGTGGTCAAACAGTTAATGCGTAATCCAACCATGAAGGGATTCCATCGATTAATGGAATATCACTTGGAGTTGGCGGAAGAAGGCAGGGCAAAAGACAGTCTGGAAATGCTGCGTAAGCTGGTAGCAGAGCAGCTCAAATTAAGACCCAATTTTCGTTGCCGGAAATGTGGCTTTTCAACCAAATCAGTCTATTGGCATTGTCCATCTTGTAAGAGCTGGGGATCAGTGAAACCGATCCGCGGCCTGGATGGTGAATAACACAGGAAAAAACATGAACGATCCTAAAGTAGTTGTGGCGCTGGATTATGCCAATCAAAAACAGGCACTGGAGTTTATCGACCAAATTGACCCTTCTCTATGTCGGTTAAAAGTGGGTAAAGAGATGTTTACCCATTTTGGTCCTGAATTTGTCAAGACCTTAGTCGGTCGCGGTTACGATGTGTTTCTGGATTTAAAATACCATGATATTCCTAACACTGTGGCGAAGGCCGTGGTCGCTTCGGCAGATCTTGGTGTATGGATGGTAAACGTACATGCCAGCGGTGGTCGTCGCATGATGGAGGCCTCTAAAGCGGCGCTTGCTCCTTATGGTAAAGACGCTCCCTTGCTGATAGCCGTGACTGTGTTAACCAGTATGGAGCAGTCTGATCTGGCTGAGATAGGCATTAGCTTGTCGCCGCAAGAGCAAGTAAAGCGGCTGGCTAAGCTGACCAAAGACAGTGGTTTGGATGGTGTGGTTTGCTCCGCACAAGAATCAGCCCAGCTAAAAGCTGCACTAGGTAAAGAGTTTAAACTGATCACCCCGGGTATCCGCCCTGCAGGAAGCGCACAAGGGGATCAGCGCAGGGTGATGACACCGCCACAAGCCTTGGCTGCCGGCTCTGATTACCTGGTTATCGGTCGGCCTATTACTCAGGCTGCTGATCCTGCTCGGGTATTGGAGCAAATCAACGCTAGCCTGGCTGCAAGCTAGTCAGTGTGGCGGGTTAGTTTTGCTGCTAATTGGATCAATGCCAAAATTAACCCGATTAGCGCGCCATAAAGGTGCGCATCGACTAAAACTTCGGCTTCTATTAATGCCGATACACTGGCATCTCCACCCATTAGCTGCTCACTGATTATTTTTGCCGCGGCGCCCAATAATAGTATCCAGCCAAACCTGACTTTAGTCTTGATATCCAAAATACAGCCATATACAAATATACCATGGAGTGTCCCAGAAAGGCCCACATACCAGACCAATTCAGGGTTAAGCCAATAAAGGCAAATGCCCAGGCCTGTACTGATAACCAGCAGTAATGGGATGATGGTTTTGGTTAAGTGCTGTTTAAACAGGCAGTAAATGGTGATAAACCCAACGCCATTAAACAACAGGTGGTACCAATTTGTATGGCATAACGAGGCTGTGAGTAATCGCCAGACTTCTCCCTGGCTGATGCCGGTTCGATAATAGGCCAGCTGCTCACTTGAATTTGGCTCCAGCGCCATGATGATAGTGGCGATGGCGATAACCAGTATGGTTACAATAAAAGAATGATTCATTCGCGAGAGTGTATAGTGGCGCCTGGTGTTGGTAAATAGTTAGTGGTGAGGAAAGAGGTAATGGCGCGTAAAGTTTGTAATAAATGTAATAAGGCGCTACCGGCTTGTATTTGTAAACATATCAAGAAAATAGCTAACCCGTATCAGATCACCATATTACAAGATCCCAGTGAGACGAATAAAGCGCTGGGTACGGCCAGGATCCTCTTTTTATCGTTATCTAAATGCCGGCTCCAGGTTGGCGACATCTTCGCCGGCGAATCCATCGATATTCCACGCAGTTACCTGGTATATCCGGGTGAAGGTGCAATGGATGTAAAAGAGCTGACAGATCTTAAGCCAAACAGCCGTTTTATTTTACTTGATGGAAGCTGGAAAAAAGCCCACAAGCTGCTTAAGTCCAACCCTGCCCTGGAAGCTTTACCTAAAGTGAGTTTTACTGCTCAGGGGCCATCTAATTACAGGATCCGAAAGTCGCCCAGAGCCGATGGGTTATCCACGGTTGAGGCGGGGTATTACTTGTTAAGTCAGCTAGAAAACAACCAAAGTAAGTACCTGCCTTTGCTGGAAACCTTTAACGCTATGATAGAGTTTCAAATCAGCCAGATACCACCGGATGTCTACCAAAAAAATTACCCCGTCCAGGGCAAGTAATTCGACAGTTAACTACAAAAATGGCTGAGACGGCCACAATTAGTTTGATTGCTCGCGCGTTCAGGGTTTTACGTTGCGCTACCTTAAGCACTAATAGAAGCCATAGCTTTGTTTCGAGACTGACATCACATCTCATTATGAGCAGATTGAATGGCAAGGCAACTTCTGCGACGATACATCTTAAATATCAAGGATGTAATGATGATTTCAGTAGCCTTAGTCGATGACCATATTATGGTGCGCTCCGGTTTTGCCCAGTTACTCAATGTTGAGGGTGACATTGAAGTGCAAGGTGAATTCGGCTGTGCAAGTGAAGCATTTGCAGCGTTATCCAAAATTAAGGTTGATGTAGCGGTTATCGATATATCTATGCCAGATGAAAGCGGCTTGGTATTGCTTGAAAAGCTACGTCGGGCGCAGCCAAGCTTTCGAGCGATAATTCTTAGTATTCATGACTCTTCCTCCTTCGTAAGTAAAGCCATAGAAGCCGGTGCATGCGGCTATTTATCCAAGCGCTGTGGGCCAGGGGAATTGGTAACTGCGATTAGAACCATAGCCAATGGTGATCGTTATCTCTGCGCAGATGCGCTGTTTAACCTTAGTAACCCATCGAGCTCATCCTATGTCCTGGGTGAGTTAACTAAGCGAGAACGAGAAGTTTTTAATCACTTGATTCAAGGGAAGGATGCCAAGGAGGTCGGAATCGAACTTTCTATTAGCCATAAAACCATCCATGTCCACCGCGCCAATGTTCTCGGTAAGCTGGGACTATCCAATAACGTAGATCTTATTCGTTTTGCTATTCAACACAAACTGCTCACTGAATAAGCCATGAGCACAGCAGAGAAATACAACATCCATTATTTCTCTTATGCTTTTAGCCTTGTCACCTTTGGTATTAGTTGGTTTTGCTTATGGAGCATCAGCAGCTACTTATCGCAGGATTTACTGTTAGCCGGGTTGTTTCTACCAACAGGGTTAAGGCTTGCAGTATTGGTGTTAACAAATCGTCGCTATTGGCGTTTATTTCTCGCCAGCGAACTCGTTATCGCCAGCTGGTTACTCTATTTAGTCGATCACCAACAACACGATATTTTGTTACTAGTATGCCCGTTTATCAGTTATTTTATTGCCATCGCTTTTTCCCATCATTGGCGGCGACTAGCGACATACTGGCAAAAAATCCTGGCGTTGGTTTTACTGGTATTGGTTCACGGTATTTTGCTGGGGGTAATGATCATACTGTTGATGAAACCTTTGGAATTGACCTTACACTATGCCTTCTCCGCAGCCATTGCTGCCATAACGGGTGGGGTATTAATAACCCCATTTTTATACTTACTTTATGACTACCTGGATCAAAAAGTATGGGTGCCATTAAGCCCATCTCTTATTCATAAAGAGGTGACCTTACGTCCCTCAGCCTTTTTATGGATCATCGCTTTCTTCAGCATAGGGCTGATTGCCGAACTTACACTGCTAGATCAAATGGAGCCCATAGCTTTATTGATCATCTTATTGCCCAATATCTTCATGGCTTACCGTTATGGTTGGCAAGGTGGTGTACTTGCAACTGTTATGAACAGCATATTGCTCACGGCTGCCCACAAATTTACCGGCTCATTTTCCAGTGATCAGGAATTACAAATCTTTATGACGACCCAAGCCTTAGTTGGATTAGGTTTAGGCATTGCCATAAGCCGTCAGTATCTGTTGGCGCAAAAGTTACAGCAAGCTAATCAAAAATTAGCCAAGGAATTGGCCAGTAAACAGCGCCTTGCTCGCCAGTTAGTACAAGTCGAAGAAAATATCCGAAAATCCGTGGCACGTGAGTTACACGATGAAATTGGCCAGAACATTACCGCAATTCAGATCCAGGCTATGTTAGCAGAGCGTACCAGCCAAGAGCCCAATACCCAGATCATCGCTGAGGCTATTAATACCTTATCAATGAGAATTCACAGAGCGACGAAACAGCTATTAACTCAGTTGCGACCGCAAATTCTCGATGAACTGGGATTAGAGAATGCTTTACGACAATTAGCCAATGAAATGAAGTTTGCCGAGCGCAATATTGATTTCAAAATCAATATTGGCATTGCAGCTGATAAACTTGATGATATTACTTCGGTCACGTTATATCGCATTGTTCAGGAACTGTTGAATAACGTCACCAAACATTCGCAAGCCACTGAAGTACAACTTAGTTTAGTTCCCGGGGCCACTTTTACTCTTGAATTACGGGATAACGGTTGTGGTTTACCCGAAAATTGGCGCACTAAA
Source organism: Psychromonadaceae bacterium (assembly GCA_965249895.1). Lineage (GTDB taxonomy): Bacteria > Pseudomonadota > Gammaproteobacteria > Enterobacterales > CBDFNC01 > CBDFNC01. The sequence goes on along the minus strand of CBDFNC010000004.1, from coordinate 1,170,828 downwards.
GGACAAGGGTTAAAAGGAATAGAGGAGCGTGCGAGTGCGCTTGGCGGACAACTAATAATAGAAAGCAATAACGCTGGAAATAAAAGTACGGCTAATACCAATAAAGGTACAAGGGTTATTGTTAACTTGCTCACAAAAAGTACACAGGAGTCACCAAATTAGGAAATTTTCCTAGTCATTTACAAATCTGTCTCATCCTTTCGGTTAATTCTTTTCGTAGTATTCATTCAGCAATTAGGAGGCTGCGCCGCATGTTGGGTTTTCTAACATCAGAACAAGCTGTAGCAAAAATAACTGACAGGCGGGAGATTGATGCTACATATCGGCATTGGCGGCTGCACCTGATGTTTTCTATGTACATAGGTTACGGCGTTTTTTATTTTACTCGGAAAAGTCTTACCTTTGCCATGCCCTCTATGTTGAGTGATCTTGGTTTAGTGCATTCAGATATCGGCTTTCTGGGCACCTTGTTTTATATCACCTATGGCGTATCAAAATTCGTCTCCGGTATTGTCAGTGACCGCTCCAAGCCCAGCTATTTTATGGGGTTGGGTTTGATAGCCACGGGTATTATCAATATTTTGTTTGGCTTTAGTTCGTCGCTGTTTATGTTTGCCATATTGTGGACGTTAAATGCCTTTTTTCAAGGCTGGGGCTGGCCGCCTTGCGCCAAGCTGTTGACCACTTGGTACTCTCGCTCCGAACGAGGATTTTGGTGGTCAATTTGGAATACTTGCCATAGCTTGGCTGGTGCATTAGCACCTCTGATTATTGGCTTTGCCGCCATTACCTGGGGCTGGAGATATGGCTTTATTATTCCCGGAGGGTTAGCCATAGTTGTCGGCTTAATCTTGTGTTTTAGAATGCGAGATAAACCCACCACCATGGGTTTACCGACCGTAGGACAATGGCGTAACGATGAGTTAGAGCTTTTGCAAGAGCGGGAAGGGTATGGCCTCTCGTACCGCCAAATTTTAAAAACCTATGTTATCGGTAACAAGTACATTTGGTTATTGTGTAGCTCGTATTTATTAGTCTATGTGGTGCGTATCGCCATCAGTGATTGGGGTAACCTCTACCTAACCCAGCGGCATGGGTTTGAGTTATTCTCGGCGAATGCTGCGGTATCCATGTTCGAAGTAGGAGGTATTCTTGGTTCACTGTTTGGTGGCTGGGGATCAGACCGATTTTTTCACGGTAACCGCGCACCAATGAACTTGATTTTTGCACTAGGCATTTTTATTTCCGTAGCGGCCCTATGGCTTACACCGATGAACAATTTTGCCATTTTGTCAGCTTGTTTTTTTTCCATCGGTTTTTTTGTATTTGGCCCACAAATGATGATTGGTATGGCTGCAGCAGAGTGTTCGCACAAAGATGTCGCAGCAACGGCTACCGGGTTTGTAGGTCTGTTTGGCTACTTAGGCGCCGCCCTTGCAAGTTACCCAGTGTCACTGGTTATCGAACAATTTAGTTGGCAAGGTTTTTTCAGCATTATTACTCTTGCATCAGCCTCTATTGGCCTGCTGATATTGCCTTTTGTTAAAGCGCAACAACGTGTTGCTTATGAATAGATATCATCCGATAGTCATCGCACTGTTGGATAAAGAACTTATCGCTGGATAGCGATAACAGCTCAATGTCGAAATCCTACTATCGATCAACGGCATTGAGTTCATAACAACAGCAGAGGAAATAATAATGAAAGCTAGAACTCAACGCAGCCTGTTAGCTGCCTGCATACTCGGCTCCGCAGTTGCCGCTTCGCAAGTGATGGCAGAAGGTCGTTTAGTTGTTTATTGCAGCGCCACCAACGCTATGTGTGAAGCCGAAACAAAAGCCTTTTCTGAAAAATACGATGTGAAAACTTCATTTGTTCGCAACGGATCCGGTAGTACGTTAGCCAAAATTGAAGCAGAAAAGAAAAATCCACGTGCAGACGTATGGTATGGCGGTACCCTGGACCCACAATCGCAAGCGGGTGAAATGGATCTATTACACGCTTATAAATCGCCACAGCTTGAATATATAATGGATAGCTTTAAAGATCCGGCGAAGCGCAAGGGTAATTACTCATCTGCGGTTTACATGGGTATCTTAGGTTTTGGTGTAAACACGAAACGTCTGGCGGAAAAAGGCCTGGAAATTCCTCGTTGTTGGAGCGATTTAACCAAACCAGAATACAAAGAAGAGATCCAAATTGCCGACCCACAAAGTTCGGGTACTGCCTACACAGCATTAGCCACATTTATCCAATTATGGGATGAAGAGAAAGCCTTTACTTATTTTAGCGCGCTCGACAAAAATATCTCTCAATACACCAAGTCAGGTGTGACTCCTTCTCGTAATTCGGCGCGCGGCGAAATTGCAATTGGTATCGGTTTCTTACACGATTATTCATTAGAGCAATCTAAAGGCGCGCCGCTGGAACTCATCTCTCCTTGTGAAGGCACAGGTTATGAAATTGGTGGTGTGAGCATAATTAAGGGGGCGCGTAATCTGGAAAATGCGAAACTGTTTGTAGACTGGGCGCTATCAAAAGAAGGCCAGCAACTGGCGTGGCAAAAAGGAAAATCCTTCCAGATTTTAACCAATACTCAAGCCGAGCAATCACCTAACGCACTCGATCCAAGCAAGCTGTCTCTGATTGATTACGATATGGAAACTTATGGCTCATCGGCTGAACGTAAACGTCTGATCAATAAATGGGTCAACGAAGTTAAGATGGGCGGGTAATACCTCTATATTGATTGAGCGGTACTTGGTGTCGCTCAATATCCCCAGCATTTCATACAAACAGAACCTTCTTGGTATTTTTGTCGCCTGAAATTAATAAGCTCATTAATTAGAAAACTCAATGTTGGTAATTAACAATGAATGACTTAGCAGCTGAACCAGCCTCGAGGCAGTTTCAAAGTTCAGAACAACGCGATCCCATTTTTTATTGGGTTATCGCGTTAATTGGAGCTTTTGTGCTCTTGCCCTCTTTCGCCCTCGACTACGGTGTATTCGAATCTACATCTGAAGAATTTAAAGACGCAATGGGTTGGAGTGGAATAAATATCTCATGGTTATGGTTTACCATGCCTTTGATACTCTTAATTCGGCCCGTTAAAGCAAAAAACAAGTACGCGCTAAAGCGGCATAAATTCGATATTACTTATGCCAGCTTCTGTATGCTGTTTAGCTTACTGTCATCCTGGTATACGGAGCAAGGTTTAGGTTATGCGACTATTATTTTATTCCTTGCCCTTGGTTGTGTAATAACTCTCGCGTTGGCCCGCCTTGAATATTTAGGCGGCGATGTTTTTGTTATTGGCTCCTTGGTTGCCATCATTGCATTGATCAGCATTTTCATCATTTACCCCAGCATCGCTATTTTTGTTCCTATGTTCCAAGATGACGCGGGCAATTTTGTGATGTGGCAGTTTATTGAGATCATAAGTCGGTCTCATATGATTCAGATCATCCTGAACTCAATTATGCTCGGCACATCGGTTGGTATTACAGCCACCTTTTTTGGTTTAATATTTGCAATCTATACCACGCGAATTGCCAAACGCTCGGCATTTATTGCACGTATTTTTTCAATTTTGCCCATAGTGACGCCACCGTTTGTGGTGGGGCTCGGCGTCACCTTAATGCTCGGTCGTTCTGGTTATGTGACTGAGCTTATGGCTGATTGGTTTGGCTTACAACATACTAATTGGTTGTATGGCTTTACCGGTATTTGGATGGCGCAAGTGTTAGCCTTCTCGCCAATGTCTTTTATGATCCTCGATGGTGCAATGAAATCATTGAACCCATCTCTGGAAGAAGCGTCTTACACCTTACGTGCAAACCGTTACCAGACATTTTTTCAAATTGTTATACCACTGCTTAAACCCGCCCTGGCCAACTCATTTCTAATTATTTTTGTTCAGTCGCTGGCTGATTTCAGTAACCCCTTGGTATTAGGGGGGAGCTTCGATGTACTAGCGACTCAGATCTATTTTTACATTGCCGGTGCGCAGCTTGATTATGCTTCTGCCAGTACCTTAGGCGCAGTGTTACTACTCTTCTCGCTGGCTATTTTTGTGGTTCAATATGTGTGGATTGGAAAACGTTCTTACGTCACCATTTCCGGTAAATCTTTCCGCGGAGATGTGCAACCGCTACCGGCATCACTTAAGTATGGGGTGTCGGGTTTACTGTATTTTTGGATGGCCTTTAATATCCTGTTATACGGCAGTATCGTCTTTGGGAGCTTCACCGTAAACTGGGGCGTAGATTACAGCTTAACCCTGGATAATTACACCAGCCTGTTTGGAATGGGCTTCAGTCAAGGAGCTTGGCCATCACTGCTAACCACTATGCTCTACGCGGGTGTTGCTGCACCACTAACCGCGTTACTTGGATTGTTGATTGCCTATATCGTGGTACGACAACATTTCCATGGTAAGAAAGTAATTGAATTTTCCACTATGCTCTGCTTCGCGGTACCTGGGACAGTAGCTGGGGTTTCTTATATTCTTGCGTTTAATGATGCGCCGGTTTATCTCACCGGCACTGCAGCTATCGTCGTCATCTCTATGGTGATGCGTAATGTCCCCGTTGGTATTCGCGCCGGAGTGGCCGGTTTAGGGCAGCTGGATAAATCCCTTGATGAAGCTTCTCTGAGCCTACGTGCCAATTCATTTCAGACCATTACACGAGTCCTGATCCCGTTATTACGCCCCGCGATCCTGTCGACTCTGGTGTATAGCTTTGTGCGCGCCATGACAACGGTCAGCGCCATTATTTTCTTGGTGACACCAGAAACCCGCGTAGCAACATCGTACATCTTAAATCGTGTTGAAGATGGCGAATACGGTATTGCCATCGCTTATGGTTCAGTACTTATTTTCGTCATGTTGGCCATTATTTTGATTTTTGATGCCCTGGTTGGCGAAGCCCGTGTATCCCGCTCTAAAGCCAACAATCAAGGCTAGCGCCTGGAGATTATTATATGAAAAACGATAACTTTGTTGTTCTCAAAAACGTGAGCAAGCGCTTTGGCGATAATACAGTGATAAATAATCTTGATCTGGAGATCAAGAAAGGCAGTCTGGTCACCTTACTCGGCCCTTCTGGTTGTGGCAAAACCACTGTATTACGTCTTGTTGCAGGCCTGGAAAAACCGACCAGCGGACAAATTTTCATTGATGGTGAAGATGTAACCAACACCTCAATTCAACAGCGTGATATTTGTATGGTGTTTCAGTCATATGCGTTATTTCCACACCTGTCGTTACGTGACAATGTTGGCTATGGCTTGAAAATGTTGAAGTTGCCAGCCACAGAGATCAAACAACGGGTTGACGATGCGTTGGCGCTGGTCGACCTGTCCGGAATAGGGGATCGCTTCGTAGATCAAATATCCGGGGGGCAGCAGCAGCGAATCGCCCTGGCTCGCGCCTTAGTCTTAAAACCCAAAGTGTTACTATTTGATGAGCCTTTGAGTAATCTCGATGCAAATTTGCGGCGCAGTATGCGCGAAACAATTCGTGAATTACAGCAGCGATTTAATATCACGTCATTGTATGTTACCCATGATCAAACTGAAGCTTTTGCCGTCTCTGATAGGGTTATTGTGATGAACGATGGCGATATTATGCAGCAGGGCTCTTCAGGCGATTTATACAAGTCACCCAAATCTATGTTTATGGCCAATTTCATGGGTGACGCTAACATTTTTGCTGGGCATTACGATGGCGAACACATCAGTATTAATGGTTATAAGATCCCGGCAGACCCGGATGTTACACGCGATAAATTAGCGGGTGATTATCAGGTTGGGGTGCGACCTGAAGCGATATTATTGGTCACTGAAGGTGAATCTTGGCAGAGGTGTATTGTGACTAAAGTGGTATACATGGGCTCAATGTATGAGGTCGCAGTGACATGGCACGAGCAAGAGTTATTACTGCAACTCAATTCCTCACAGTTTAATGCCAGTTTATCCGAACATGCACATTTAACCATAAATCCTAGCGGACTGTTTTTATTAAGCCCGGCTAGTTGAACTGCCGCTGTCGTGGGGCATATTTGTTATTGCTATATCGGAATACGCAATCCAAGGTTGGTTAGTGAGCCGGAGCAACTCTGTGATCATAACATCACAGAGTGCTGGTGAGGTGTTACTCGTAATCTAGCGGGTCTTTTACCCCGTTTTCAGTAAAGGCTTCCAGACGTTCCTGGCATGCGCCGCATTTACCACAAGCTTTTTCGCGGCCGTTATAGCAGGTCCAGGTCTTCTGATAATCCAGTCCCATGCGCAATCCGTCGGTCAGAATATCAATTTTACTCTTGTCCAGGTACGGAGAGCAGATCTCCACGGGTTCAAAGTTAGCAATTTTCGATACGTCATTCATCTTCTCGACAAATTCCGGGCGGCAGTCCGGATATATCAAGTGGTCACCCGCATGAGCGCCATAAAAGACCTTACTGGCTTCAAGAGAAACGGCATAACCCACCGCCATGGACAATAAAATCATATTGCGGTTTGGCACCACAGTAGATTTCATATTGTCTTCCTGATAATGACCTTCAGGGATGTCACTGTCGGAGTCCGACGTCAGGGAGGAACCGCCAATAAGCTGATTAATAGCAGAAATATCCACTACCTTGTGCGGCACGTTTAGTTCAGTACAGGCTTGCCTGGCCACCTCCACTTCTTTTACGTGCTTTTGGCCATAATTAAAGGTGAGGGCGTAGGGTTCATACCCCTGCTCCAGCACCAGATTAAGCACAGTGTAAGAGTCCATGCCACCAGAGTAGATAACCACAACTTTTTTATTCATAAGGCTTGTGTTTCGTTTGGGATTGAATAGTATTGCGCAATTTTACCCAATTAGGCGGCAGACACCAATGACTCAGTTGTACAGAGTTAACGAAATGTTCGAAACAATCCAGGGTGAAGGTTACTACACTGGGGTGCCGGCTATATTTATTCGTCTACAAGGATGTGAGGTCGGCTGCGCCTGGTGTGATACAAAACACACCTGGGATATTAACCCGAATGATGAAACCCAATTGGTACAACTTAGCGATCGCAGTAACGAATCGAGCCGCTGGGCAAACGTTAGTGCACAAGACATTATCAACGAAATCAAACGTCTGGGTTACACAGCAAAACATGTCGTGATCACTGGCGGAGAACCCTGCAGTTACGATCTGAGAGAACTCACCCTGGTATTGCAGGAATTTGGTTTTGGCTCTCAGGTTGAAACCAGTGGCACTTATGAAGTACTCGTCGCCAGCAGCACCTGGGTGACTGTATCCCCTAAAGTGAAGATGAAAGGGGGCATGGAAGTGCGCGGGGACGCCATGGCGCGTGCAAACGAAATAAAACACCCGGTTGGTACCGAAAAAGACATCAGTCAGTTGGATGAGTTGCTGGCGAAGTTTAAAGTGGGTGAAGGCAAAACAATTTGTTTGCAACCCATCAGTCAAAAACCCAGGGCGACGGATTTAGCCACTAAAGTGTGTATCGAACGGAACTGGCGCTTATCTATTCAAATCCATAAATATCTGGGAATCGATTAAGACAGGAGTCAAGATGGACCAACAAGCGATACTCAATGCGTTAAGGGTCAAAATGCCGTTTGGTAAATATGCCGGCCAGCGACTTATTGATTTACCCGAACCTTATTTAGTCTGGTTTAATCAGCAGGGGTTCCCCGAGGGACAATTAGGTACACAGTTGGCGCTGGCTTATGAAGTAAAATTGAATGGTTTGGAAGCTATGTTAAGGCCACTGCTCTAGCGTGTTCTCTGTAGTTTATGGACAAAACCACAGAGATGCCAAAGATAAGAGTTTAAACGCCGTCGGTTATAAGTTGAGCGGCCTGTATACCTGAAATGGCGCAGCTTTCATCCAGTTCGAATACATCACCGCTGATCCCCACCGTCCCCACTAATTGCTCAGCAGGGGTAGGGTTAAGCTAAATTTTCGTCCTCGGTTAACAGTGGATAACTTGGCAGGGTTAAAAACGCTGCAAACCCATCTGCTGTGGAAATCTGGTCAAATAATCTAGCCGTTTCTTGAAACCTACCCTGGTTAAAGCGGCGCTCTCCAACCTCTTGTTTAATGTGTTCGATCTCTTGCGTCAGCCAGCTGCGGAACAGCTCTGCGGTAAAAACCTGCCCGTCGTCCAGGGGTACCTTGTGATGGATCCATTGCCAGATACTGGCGCGGGAAATTTCTGCCGTCGCCGCATCTTCCATCAAGCCATAAATAGGTACGCAGCCCTTACCCTGGATCCAGGCTTCGATATAGTAGAGGGCGATACGGATATTCTTGCGTACTCCGGCTTCAGTTCGGCTGCCTTTACTTGGCTCAAGCAATAGCGATGTGTCTACTTCCTGAGCCAACTCAGGCTGGAAATCCAGCTGATTGGTTTGACCTTTAAGTTGTTTATTGAAGGTATCCATGGCGACAGACACCAGCCCCGGGTGTGCAACCCAAGTGCCATCGTGGCCGTTTTTAGATTCCCTCTCTTTGTCTTCCACTACTTTTTCCAATACTTGCGCCATTTCTTTTGGATCTTTGTTTGGAATAAACGCAGACATACCACCCATGGCGAGTGCGCCGCGTTGGTGACAGGTTTTGACAAGTAGCTGGCTATAGGCATTAAGGAAGGTTTTATCCATGGTAACACCATGGCGGTCAGGCAAAATCTTATCGGCATGACTCTTCAGCGTTTTAATATAGCTAAAGATATAGTCCCAACGGCCGCAGTTCATGGCGACGATATGGTCTTTAATGACATACAAAATTTCGTCCATCTGGAATACAGCGGGTAGTGTTTCGATCAACACAGTGGCACGTATGGTGCCTGTGGCTACATTGAACCTTTGCTCGGTAAAGCTAAAGATATCGTCCCACCATTTGGCTTCTTCCATACTTTCCAGCTTGGGAATGTAGTAATAGACACCATCACCTTTTGCCTGACGTGTTTTCAGGTTGTGGAAGAAATACAGGGCAAAATCCATTAAACAACCAGGGATCGGCTGGCCTTTATATTGGATATGCTGCTCTGGCAGGTGGATACCGCGAGGTCTGGCAATCAATTGAGCGGGAGAGTTCCCCAGTTGATAGTTTTTTCCCTTCGCCTTGTCGGTATAACTAATGGTTCCGGCGTTGGCATCTCTTAAATTGATTTGCCCGTCCAGCATATTTTTCCAGGACGGCGCAGAGGCATCCTCGAAACAACACATAAAAACCTTGGCACCTGAATTGAGTGCATTGATCACCATTTTTCTGTCGATGGGACCTGTGATCTCCACGCGCCTGTCGGTCAGCTGGGATGGGATCTTGGCCACTGACCACTGTTTATCGTCTCTTATATGCTGTGTATCCTGGCGAAACCCGGGCAGGGCGCCCTCATCGTACCTGGCCTGACGGGATTGGCGTAATGCCAACAGCCTGTTACGGCGCTCGCCGAATATTTGAACTAATTCATCGAGAAAAACCAGTGCCTGTATAGAAAGGATGGATTTGTACTGGGTGTGGGTAACCGCTGGGCGAACCGTTATACGGGCTCTGTGGATGTATACACCAAGGATAGAAAATTTGTCCACATCGATATCGAGCCTGTGTCTGGAGTTAGCAGGGAGCTCACAAATTTATGCCCTGGCGGCAGACACTGATGGGGTTGAGGGCAATGCAGGCGATCTGTTAACCATAGGCCTAACGCGCACACCGAGCTTCTTGGAATAGCCGCTTTGGCGATTCCTTTTTTTATAAAAACAGTCAGCTATTTTCCGTGTGCAGGTGTTATTTAGTATCATGAGTCTCAGAGCTAACAATAAAGAGGTGGAAATGTCACGGATCAGGCAGAAAAACAAGGCGCGAATTATTGAAGTCGCGAGCCGGCTTTTTGCCAACCAGGGATTTGCGGCAACCAAAACGGCAGACATTGCTGAAATGGCGGAGATCCCTAAACCCAATCTGTATTATTACTTTAACAGTAAAGACAACCTGTACCGGGCAGTATTGGAAAGTGTGATTGAACCCTTGCTGGCGGCTTCCAAACCCATTGAGGAGCTGGATGATCCCCTGGCTGCTTTGACGGAATACATTAAGACGAAATTACGTATTTCTCAGGATTTTCCTTATGCGTCAAAGGTATTTGCCAATGAAGTCATGTCCGGCGCGCCCTATTTGCCGGAAGATATTTCCCAGCAGCTTTCCAAGCAGTCGCAGATGATCATCAGCAAATTGGAAAACTGGATGGCTCTGGGCCTAATGGATAAAGTGTCGCCACATCACCTGATGTTTACTATTTGGGCGTCAACCCAGACTTACGCCGACTTCAGCTGGCAAATATGTAATGTGATGGGCAAAAAAGAGCTGGATGAGACCGATTACAACGATGCCGCAGCTCTATTGACTCAACTGGTGATAAAAGGCTGCCAGGTAAAGTCTAGCCATCAAGCTATACCAGACAGCTCAGACTCCTGGTAAATAAGCTTTCGATACCGCATCTATTCCTTTATCTATCCGGTACGGAATTAGCTGCAAGGAGGCTATCTACTGATATATATCCAAGGAGATTTTACGCCTCAGATAAAAATCAAACAAGTGTTTGAAGATTGTTAAGTCCCTGTTATTGTTTTTAACTTCGCTCTGGTGGTGATAGATCACTACCGGCTTGGCTGAATAAAAAATAATAAGGACAAGCAATGTCACAACACCTTCTATCCTCTGTCGATCAAGGCATCCTCACCCTTACATTAAACCGCCTGGATAAACGCAACGCTTTAACACTGGAAATGTACTCAGATTTTGCAACCGCGTTAACTCACGCTGAGCAGGACTCAGCGATAAAAGTCGTGCTTATCCGGGGAGATCAAAACTGCTTTACCGCAGGTAATGATCTTAATGATTTCCTTAGCGGCAGTGAGCTGAATGAACAACACCCAGCGGTGAAACTTTTGTTGGCGCTGCATAGATTTAGTAAACCTGTGGTAGCCGCAGTAGCCGGGCCTGCTGTGGGGATCGGCACTACATTGCTGCTGCATTGTGACCTGGTTTACCTGGCAGATAACGCTCACTTACAGCTACCTTTTGTCAACTTGGGTTTGGCGCCGGAATTTGCCTCCAGTATTTTACTGCCAAATATGCTGGGACATGTACGCAGCGCTGAATTACTTATGCTGGCTGAGCCAATTAATGCCCGGCGCGCGCTATCGATGGGGATTGCTAACGAGGTGACCACGCCTGATAAGGTATTTTCCCTGGCAGAGTCTAAAGCGCGGCTGTTAACAGAAAAACCGCCAAAGGCGCTGCAGGCCACAAAACGATTGATGAAAGCGAATATGAGTCAGCCAATTGAACGCGTTATCTTTAACGAGTTGGAGTTTTATGGTCAGGCCCTTGCCGGGCGTGAATGTCAGGAAGCTATTAGAGCTGTGATGGAGAAGCGAAAACCGAACTTTTCATCTAAGGGAAAAGCCTAAAAAACAGGCTAAGGAAGGCCGAGTTTTAACGCTATCTAGTAGTGGTTTTTCACCATATTAGCGTGTTTTAATCACTTGCTAATAATAAGGTGGTCAATTATAGCCATGCCGGTCTCATTTAGTGGATAACTAGTATTCATCTTTAGCAGCAGTTATGTTAAATAGTTTTTGTAAACAAATGTTTGAATTTTTATGTGACTCACCACTATTGCTGGCTTACTGAAACCGGGTGATGAATTAAAGGGCGATCAAATCAGTTTTCTTGCTGCATTGGCGGAAGGGGCTATCTTAATTAACCAACCTGGCACAGTTTAACAGCTGGGGCTCACCTCAGAGGCCTAAGGAAGAGCCGGTTGTCACCGCATTACCCCTTTACCATATTTTTGCGCTAACGGTAAACTGCTTGTCTTACTTTAATGTAGGAGCGCGGAACGTGTTGATAACTGATCCCAGAGATATGCCTGGTTTTGTGGCTGAATTACAAAAGTGGCAAATGACGACACTTACCGGGGTGAGCACTCTGTTTAACGGTTTACTGCACACGCCAGGGTTTTCCGACCTAGATTGCTCCCGACTAAAGGTCTGTATTAGTGGCGGGGCAGTGTTGGCTTACCCTTGCCCGGTACCGATCTTTCTTTACGGGATCTGTCCACAGGAGAAGAGGTTAATGTGGACAGGCTGGAGAGATCTGTGCAAAAGTACCCGTGTAGGTGCACCGGAGAAGCAGTTAAGTTATTTGTGGTAGCCGAAGCTAACTGTGAACTATCTGAACAGGGTCTGGTGGCTTTTTGCAGGGAGTACTTAATTAATTACAAGGCGCCAAGACGCGTGGTGTTTACGAGAGTGTTTATGGACGAATTACCTAAATCCACCGTAGGTAAAGTGTTACGCCGCGAGCTGCGTTAACTCCCCATCCCGTTGGGCAGCTATTGGCTGATCAACCTCCCTCTGTCGATTGTTTCTTCCCTTAACCAAAACTGCAAGTTGTTATTTTTCAAGCAGGTATTTTCACCTATTCTATACTGATTTTGTTGTCAATATATTAGAAAAAGGGGTTATCAGCGCCCCGTATTCAGGTTTTTATCTAAAAGGGAGCATAAGATGAAAAAGTATCTCGTTACAGCCTGTATTTGGATGTTAATACCGTTTTATGTAGCAGCGGCAGCACCGGAGGTGATCGCCGGCAAAACCCAGTTTAAACACGTGATGACCATAGGCTCGGAAGGCAGTGGTCCCGGTCAATTTCGTTATGTGGAAGACTTTGCCCTGGACAGCCAGGGGCAGTTGCTGGTGACGGATGCAAGGAACTCTAATGTGCAGTTATTCGATAAAAACACCGGTCGTTTTATTCGCAGTTTTTACGGTGCTAAGGGCGAGGAATTTGAAAAGCCGGAAGGCATTGCCGTGGATGCGTCGGGCAATATATTTGTCGCCGATTACAGTAATGGCCTTATCAAAAAATACGATAAAAACTACGCCCACCTGAAGACATTTAGCGATTATGGCGTTGATCCCGGCGAGAATATGGAGTCGGAGTTTATGACCATCTATCAGGACAGGCTTTATCTGGCGGATCAGGGTAATAACCGGGTAGATGTGTTTGATCTTGATGGTAATTTTTTGTTTTTGCTGGGCGATAAAAACCAATTAGATAACCCACAGGCCGTTAAATCCACCCCTGAAGGCGATATTTATGTAGTGGACTTGGGCAATGACAAGCTGCTGCATTTTGATAAAGACGGCGCGCTGCTACGCCAGTTTGGTGAAAAAGGTAAGTTGCCGGGGAAATTCGACAAACCCGTGGGCCTGGCCCTGGATGACAGAGGCAATATTTACGTAAGTGAAGCCCATAACAATCGCATTCAGGTGTTTGATAAGGACTTTAACTTGTTGGCCTTCTGGGGGGATGGTGGTCAGAATGAAGGGCAATTTAATAACCTTCATGGCCTGTTGGTAGATGAGCGAGGTTATGTTTTTGTGGCGGACACCGGAAATAATCGCATTCAGGTGTTTGCACCGCAGAATTACTAAGCATTATTAAATTCCAGGGAGAATATACGATGGACCAGGGCGCTCAACAATCAAAAAACTACAGCCGGATCATTTTGGTTTGTATGTTAGTGGTTACATTATGCGGCGTGTTGAGTGCCGTGTTTATCAATTACACACTTTATCAAAGCCGAAACACAGTAAACGTAATCGCGGGTAACATGGAGTCAGCTGTGGCGTCCCTTAGCCCTATGTTGGAAGAGCAAAAGCAAGTCAGTGAGAATGTTCATAAAGCAAAGCGTGAGGCGAACTTAGGTTATGTTCGGCTTAGAAAACTGTTTAAAGCGTTACAAAGCAGTGAGCTTACCCCGGAGCAGGCAAGGGTATTAACAGAAAAAGCAGAGCTTGCTCTCAAGCACGTTAAAGCGGTAAGAAGCTTCGTTGACGAAAGTCGGCGCAGCACAGATGAAGCGGGTGGTAACTTTAGTTTGATCTTTAAGCAACTGGAGGATCTGAGCAAGGTAAGGGAGATCGACACATCGCTGGTCTTGCTGTCAAACATAGTGATAGTGACCATGTCTTCATTAACCCTGATGCTGCTGGTGAGCACAGGATTGATTTGGCGCAGCCTGAAGCGCATCCATCTCGCGACGCAAAGTGCATTAAAAGCCACCAGCGAATTGCAACAGAGTAATGTGCAGAAAAAAATCTCTGAGTTAAATCGTCTACTCACTGGCGAGCAGTCCGTTGACGAGCTGGCAAAACACATATTGGAGTTTTTAGCGCCTCAGTTAGGTGTCGGGATTGGTGCCTTTTTTTATCTCCAAGACAATGACTTACGATTGGTGCAGGGCTTCGCTTACCAGGGGGAGCCTGATATCTGTTTTAAGCTGGGAGAAGGCATAGTTGGTCAGGTAGCGCAGCAAGGGGAAACCATAGAGCTGGAGCAGGCACCGGCAGGGTTCAGTGATATTCAAGCCGGGTTAGGTCTCATTGAGACTGGGCGGTTTATCGCAGTGCCGGTTATCCATCAGGGCTCGGTAAAAGGGGTATTGGAATTTGCCCTGGTAAAACCTCTTAACGGTCCTCAAAAAATCCTGTTAGCAGAAGCGTTAACGGTATTTGCCGTATCTATCCGCTCGGCGCAATACCGGGAAAACCTGGCGCAACTCTTGACGGAGGCAGAAGAGCAAAAGTGGAAATTGGAAGCCGCCGCCACCGAGATGGAGCAGAGCAACAATTCCCTGGCACAGCAGAAAGAGCAAGCAGAACTTGCCCAGGCTGAACTTGAAAAAAGCACGGAGGCGCTGACTATCGCACGGGATAACGCGGAGCAAGCCACCCGCAGTAAATCCGATTTCCTGGCGTCTATGAGTCATGAAATACGCACGCCAATGAATGGCGTGCTTGGCATGTTACAGGTCTTACGGGACACTGAGCTGGATGAAGATCAGACGGGTTATGTTAAAACCATTCATTACAGCGCCGATTCGCTGCTCTCCATCATTAATGACATTCTGGATTTCTCCAAGATTGAAGCGGGTAAGATTGACCTGGAAATTGTCCCGTTTGATTTGTTACTGATGGTGGAAGACACCATAGAGCAGTTTTCTCATATGGCCCGTGAAAAAAATGTCAGTTTACAGCTGTTTTTTGACCAAAACGTCCCCAGGCTGGTGCTGGGGGATCCCGGCAGGATCAGACAAATCCTGATCAACTTGCTGGGCAATGCCATCAAATTTACCAGCCAGGGTTATGTGCAGTTGAGTATCGATTGCCTTGAGAGCAGAGATAATAAGGCAAACTTTGCCTTTAAGATAAAAGATACCGGGGTGGGGATAGCGCAAGATAAATTAGCGCTGATTTTTGACCGTTTTAGTCAGTCTGACTCCTCCACCACCCGGGAATTTGGCGGTACCGGGTTAGGGTTATCCATCAGTAAAAGCCTCACCCAATTAATGGGCGGGCAAGTGTCCGCGACCAGTCAGGAGGGGCTAGGCTCTTTGTTCCAGTTCAATATAGTGTTAGCTAAGCAGGAAAAAGAGGTGTTATTCCCGCAAGGGGAATTAGGTCAGCTAACTCTACTGCTGGCAGACAGCAATGATTTGCGCAGCCATATGTTACAGGCCCAAATTAATAGCTGGGGCTTTGACAACCGTCATGTGTCAAATGCTGCAGATGCACTGAATGGTCTGCAACAAGGGGTGAACGGGAAACAGGGTTTCGATGTCTTGTTGATTGACGAAGATCTGAAAGGGTTAAAAACCGCCGATTTCTTTAATGTTAAACAGGCAGACTTGCGTTTAAAAGGCTGTCCGATGATATTGTTGCAGTCAATCGATAACAACAATTTAAAGCGTCGTGAAAGTGATAAGCACTTTGCCAAAGTGCTGCGTTACCCTATCAGACCATCGAGCCTGATGGACGTGCTTGCTGAGGTATGGGATGAATCCAGTAAGCGAAGCCGAGGGTTGCTTCCGCCGTCAGTACCGGTAAAAATCAGCGCTAAAGACGCTAAAGACGCTAAAGACGCTAAAGACGCTAAAGACGCTAAAGACGCTAAAGACGCTAAAGACGCTAAAGACGCTAAAGACGCTAAAGACGCTAAAGACTGCCAAGGAACAAGGGTATTAGTGGTTGAAGATAACAGTGTGAATCAAAAAGTGGTGACATTATTGCTGAAACACCTGGGGGCAACAGCAGATATCGCAAGCAATGGCGAAGAGGCGATTTCTATGCTGTCGCAACTGCCGTACGATCTGGTGTTGATGGATTGCCAGATGCCGGTAATGGATGGTTATACAGCCACCAAAGCGATTCGAAAAAGTAACAAAGGCTATGCCGATATCACTATTATCGCCCTGACCGCCAACGCCATGGAAGGGGATAAAGAGAAGTGCCTGAATGCCGGAATGGATGATTACCTGGCGAAACCATTACAAAAAGCGCAGCTCGCCGTCAAGCTGGAGTTCTGGGGGGGTAAAAAAAAGCTGGCGCAAGAGCAACCTGTGACGCCTTAATATATTGTGGCGGCGCAGGCCGCCACAATAGTCATTAACCGAATAAACGCTGCCAGATACTTGGGTTACGTTTATCGTGATATTCTTTTCTCAGGTCGTTAATCTGCTTAAGAGATTCTTTTGCTTGCTCTAATTGTTGGGCCTCAACCCTGACATTAACCTCATCGATAGCGTCAGACAGTTTATTTAGCCCTTCCAGATAAGTGCCTTTCTTCTCTGCAGCGAACTGGGCGCGTTTTGATTTCTCCACTAGGGCATCCAGTGTCACCATTTGTGCTTTTACCTCTTGCAAGGACTCTGCCTGAACGGCACTTTTATAAGCCAGCGCCATTTTTTTCATGGTTGCTTCCATATCAATATTTTGCGCGTAAGAGAGGCTGGAGAAGCACACTAAAGCGAGAGGGAAAAGTACATTTTTCATGGGACACCCTTATTATTTTGAGGGCGCATTATACGTGGTGATAAAGGGAAAACATATGGACTTTGCATTTGTTTACTATTACGAGGCGTCAGCAGTACCGACGCCTTGATTTGAATTATCGTCTCATTAATTGAGCTTTTTGCGCCAGCCTGTTTGCGGCATTTCTGTGGTTATACATAAGTTGCGCCAGATCCAGCCCGATCACCTGGTCATCACTGATTTTCCATTTTCCGGCCACCATCACTTTATCGGCCTGATAGGCACCGCATAAAATTAACGCCGCCAATGGATCGTGGGCACCGGAAAAACGAATATCATCCAACTTAAACAGGGCCGCGTTGATCCATGACAAACTTTCCTCGTGCTTAGTCTGTTTATTCTTCATGGATCCTGCACTTTTACAGCTCGACTAAAGCAGCAGGATCAAATCCATCTGGTTAGCTGCCTTTGTAGGTGGAATAGCTATAAGGTGATACGAGTAGGGGGACGTGATAATGGGAATCGAGATCACTGATACCAAAACGGATCACGATATCGTCCAGAAAAGGAGTCTGCGCCAACTGTATACCCTGTTGTGTGAAGTAGGATGCGGTATGGAAAACTAGTTGATATTTACCTGGTTTAAATTGCTCTCCAGTCAACAAGGGTTCATCGGTTCGACCATCACTGTTGGTTACAACTGTTTTCACCAGTTGAGCAGTGTTTTCCGTCAGCTGATACAACTCTACTCTTATTTCTGCTCCGGGAACTCCGGAAGCGGTATCGAGTACATGTGTAGTTAATTGTCCCATTGTCTGCGTAGCGCCGCAGCGCCCTCCAGTAAAATGCTGATATATAGCTATTTATATTATCTGATAAGGTGTTTGACTTATCTCTTATTTCATTGTGTTTGCTAATCATTTGAATAAATTGTACCTAGTGCTTACTTACAATGTACACAATGTTAATGGATAGTAAAGCCCTTGTGTAATAAAGGTGTTAGCCAAATAGGTGTCTTTTATCCAGGTTTGAGTCATAAAATCTAGCCTGAATTAACGTGCCACTCCTATACATAGTGATTTATATTAACAATATAAACAAAAAACTCACATTTAGTCTTGTTAGTTGTGTACAATTAATGGTGCAAAATTGTTATCGAATGCATTTAAGACCCAAAAACACATTAAAGGGGCTTTATCTCGGCTTTACAGGTAAAGGAGCGCTCCGATGAGTCAGGATTATCCACGAAATTTAATTGGTTATGGTGCCCAGCCGCCGCACCCGCGCTGGCCAAACCTGGCCCGCATCGCCGTTTCATTTGTACTCAACTATGAAGAGGGTGGCGAGCGCTGTGTATTACATGGCGACGAGGAGTCTGAGGCTTTTCTGTCTGAAATACCGTCAGCTCGGCCTTTACATGGCGAACGTCATATCAGCATGGAATCAATTTACGAATATGGCAGCCGGGCTGGCGTATGGCGCGTGTTAAAGCTGTTTAAGCAATACGATATTCCGCTCACGGTATTTGCGGTTGCTATGGCTATCGAACGTCACCCTGATGTGGCGAAAGCCATGGTAGAAGCTGGACATGAAATTTGCAGCCACGGTTATCGCTGGATTGATTATCAATATACAGATATTTCGGTGGAGCGGGAACATCTGCATAAGGCCATCGAAATTATCACCCAGGTTACTGGTGATCGGCCACTAGGTTGGTATACCGGCAGAACCGGCCCGAATACACGTAAGCTGGTAGCCGAAGAGGGTGGCTTTATGTATGACTCGGACGCATACGATGATGATTTACCTTATTGGCATAATGAAACTGGCCGTCCACAGTTAGTGATCCCTTATACCCTGGATGTAAACGACATGCGTTTTTCTACGGTACAAGGTTTTAATAGTGGAGAGCAGTTTTACCAGTACCTGAAAGATACCTTCGATACCTTATATGAAGAAGGGAGCGAGGCTCCTAAGATGATGTCGGTGGGTTTGCATTGCCGGCTGATCGGCCGCCCCGGGCGGATTAAGGCACTAAAACGCTTTTTAGATTATCTGGCGCAACATGACAAGGTGTGGCTGTGCCGTCGTATTGATATTGCCAGGCACTGGTATGAGCATCATCCGTATACCGCAGAGCAGGAGAAATAAACATGCCACAGTTCACTACGTGTCAGCCCGGTGCCATGAGCGGTGACGATTTTGTTGCCAAATTTGGTGGCATCTATGAGCACAGCTCTTGGGTGGCTGAGCGGGCATACGGCACCGGGTTAAGCCAAACAGACAACCAAATCGATGCCTTGCACCAAAAAATGGCCGATACATTGTTGACGGCATCCCAGGAGCATCAGTTGGCGTTAATCAATGCTCACCCGGATTTAGCGGGCAGGGCGGCCATTAACGGTGAGCTGACCGCAGCCTCCACCAAAGAGCAGGCCGGAGCGGGTATTGACGAGTGCTCTAAAGAGGAGTTTGAACGCTTTACCCGGTACAACCAAAGCTACAAAGACAAATTCAATTTTCCCTTCATTATGGCGGTGAAAGGAGCCAATCGTTGCCAAATTCTCGACGCTTTCGAGGAGCGATTAGGCAATGATCCTGAGACTGAATTTGCCAGAGCGCTAAAAGAAATAAATAAAATTGCGCTTTTCCGTCTTCGGGATATGTAACCCGAAGCGCCTTATAAACGCGATTAACAATTTTGAGCAATTTATTAATCTAGCCGACAATAAACCTGGCGCTAATGCCATCTTTGCTACGGACGACTTTTTTGCCCATAACCTCCGCTTGTTAAGCCATAAAGCCCCGGTCTGGAAAGGCGAGGCCTCTGACGACAATGGTAAGTGGATGGCTGGCTTGGGCATTTACGTTTGTTTGGTTTTAAAAGGCCAGTAGGGGAAACTAATGCACAAGACAATGACCATAGAGCCACTCACTAAACAAGCGTTTGCCCCGTTTGGCGATGTGATTGAAACGGATAATAGCGAGTTCTTTATGATTAATCAGGGATCTACCCGCCGCTATCATAAGTTGGCAGATGTGGATGTCGCTGAGCAAGGGGGCGACGCTATTATCAGTATCTTTCAGGCGACACCCCTTAGCTATCCATTAAGGATCGCTATGCTGGAGCGTCATCCGTTAGGCTCACAGGCATTTGTTCCTCTGCTTGGTAATCCGTATTTGATTTTAGTGGCGCCAAAAGGAGACAAGCCAGAGCCTGATCAGATCCGTGCATTTAGCAGCAATGGCAAGCAAGGGGTGAATTATCACAAAGGTGTATGGCACCACCCAGTGCTGGCTTTATCGCAGCAAGATCACTTTTTGATAGTAGACAGGGCTGGCCCTGGTAATAACTGTGACGAGTTTCATTATGGTGAAGAAGTCCAGCTGACGTTGGCGCTAGAGCAAGTGTCAGCCGTTTAGGAATCAAACACCGGGAAAATCTATTGTCCCGCTCGGTGAGACAAACAGCGAAGGTATTACAGGAGCAAGTTATGGATCCGCATATTACTGAATGGCTGAACTTAGTTATCCGCTGGGCGCATATGGTAGTGGGTGTTGCATGGATTGGCGCGTCATTTTATTTTGTCTGGTTGGAAAACAACCTGAACCGCAGTAATCCCAAGGATGGTTTGTCCGGGGATTTGTGGGCCATTCACGGTGGCGGGATTTACCACCTTGAGAAATACAAGTTGGCGCCACCTAAAATGCCAGAGCATCTGCACTGGTTTAAGTGGGAAGCTTACTTTACCTGGATAACAGGTGTGTGTTTGCTTGCAGTTGTGTATTACCTTAACGCCGAAATCTATTTAATCGCGCCGGGCTCGGGTCTGAACGCTATGACCGCCGTGGCTATTGGTTTCGGTGTTTTGGTGGCTGGTTGGTTTATTTATGACTTGTTATGCGACTCTGCGTTGGGTAAAAGACCGCTATTGTTAGGTGTGGTGCTGTTTGCCGGACTGGTTGGCGCAGCGTATGGGCTGTCGCAGATATTCAGTGGCCGGGGAGCTTACATCCATGTGGGAGCCATTATCGGTACCATAATGGTGGGTAACGTGTTCCGGGTTATCATGCCAGCGCAGCGTAATCTGGTGAAAGCGATTGAGGAAAGCAGGGAGCCTGATCCGGCTTTACCCGCCAAAGGTTTGTTGCGCTCACGTCATAACAATTACCTGACACTACCTGTGCTGTTTATTATGATTAGCAATCATTTTCCAAGTACCTATGGCTCAGAATATAACTGGTTGATCCTGGCTGCTCTGTCAGTGTTTAGTATCCTGGTTCGCCATTACTTTAACACCCGACATGGCAGTCAAAAGTATGCCTGGGCAGTCCCTGTCGCCGCGCTTGGTATGGTGACCTTAGCTTTCGTAACGTCACCTTATGCCTCTAAAATGGCGGCCCCAGAGCCGGCGCAGGTTAAGGTTGAGCAGGCCGCGGCGAGTAACCAGGGCCAGGCTGAAGCGGCACCCGCAAAAGCCGCTGTCATTGAGTTTGCCCAAGTCAAGAATGTGGTAGCGCAGCGTTGCACAGTTTGTCATTCGGCGGCGCCCACTCATGCTGCATTTAAGACGGCACCTGCAGGGTTCATATTAGATACACCGGAAGAGATCAAGCTGGGCGTACCCAGGATCATGGCTCAGTCGGTGCAGACTAAGGTGATGCCTTTGGGTAATATGACGCAGATGACAGATGAAGAGCGCGCCTTGATTGGTAACTGGGTTGAGCAAGGAGCCAGTATTCAATAGGTAATGCTTGTACTTTGTGTGTTATTTGGTGTTTTTTCAACGCCATGTAACACGCAGCCATCACTCTTTCGCCGTTCGCAGCGCGCCACCTCCGATTTACCCCATCGCCTGGCGTCTTGTCATGACCTTAAGCCTTAACTCCCCTTTAAATCCATAGCCGCTTATTTTATTGGTCCCAACATGACGCTAAGGGGTTGACGCTAGCGTGGTCACTACACCCTATGGGTAATAGAAATATTTCACACTTTTTTCTATATACGAGGCGGTTACTGCGCCATCCGTTGCTTCGCTCATACAAGATTTACAAGGGAGCGGAGTGATATGGAACTGTTAGCCCAAGTTCAAGAGTGCCGGGAAACCATATCAATATGAATACAGGTGGTGTGCGATGCTAAACCAGGCTGGATACCCGGAGTTATTGTCTGAAAATATGCGTATTTTCCGTAGCGCCTGGATATTGGTTGAAAGGATAAAAAGGCAGGACAAATAGTAGAAAGGGTTTCATGATAGGTTTTAGCTTACGGATCAAACCGGCTTATAAAGCAATATTAACTCAATAATATGTAAGGGGTAAAATGACTTAATTCGGGGCAAAACCTAATATAAGGCAGTGAGCAATCACGCTTTATCACCAGCAAGCTGGACCCTGCTAGGCGTTCTCAATTATCATTAGCGGGATAACAGTTAATTCAGTGGATTTTGCGAAGTCTTAAATTCATGCACTTTTTGAAAGGACACATAAAGATACAATGTCTGATCTAAGTAATTCGGGGTTGCAAAAGCCCAAGTCAACGTCGGACAATCTCACACAAGATGATGTTGTTTATGGGCACATTTTTGACGCGATATTAGAGCAACGTTTGCCCCCCGGGACTAAGCTCAATGAAGAAGCGCTGGGTGAGATTTTTGGTGTGAGTCGCACCATAATTCGCCGGGCTTTGTTGCGTTTGTCATTAGAGCAGGTGGTTGATATTCGGCCTAACCGGGGTGCCGTCGTCGCGTCTCCTTCTATCGAAGATGCCAAACAGATTATAAAAGCCCGTGAAGTGATGGAACTTGCCATTACTGAACTCGCCGTTGAGAACGCCACAGCTGAACAAATAGAGCAGCTGCGTAAGCTGGTAGTAGAAGAACACCTGGCCTTTGAAAAAGGCGACCAGGGTCGGGGTATCCGCCTCTCCGGTGAGTTTCATTTACAAATGGCTACCATGGCAAACAACGCGCCCTTACTCAACTTTCAGCGCAGCCTGGTGTCTCAGACATCCCTGATTATTGCTCAGTATGAGGTAAGAAATCGGGCGAATTGCTCCTTTGACGAGCACACAGCTTTGTTGGATGCTATCGAAGAAGGTGATAAAGACAAGGCGATAAACCTGATGGTGGTTCATCTTGATCATATTAAATCCAAGTTAAACCTCGACGGTGAATCTGCATCTCAGGATTTACATGTGGTTTTTTCTGACGTGATCAAAAAGAAGCGCTAATTTGACCCATAGACAGGTATCTACCTGTCTCTTTCCTGTCCATCGGCTCTCAGCCAAACCCTCGCACCTTGGCTTAAATATGCCCCCTATTTGACCCCTTTCCCAGGTTTGCTAAATTTAAAGTAAGAACATTGCATACAATATTGCTATAAAGGTAATACAATTTTAATAGCGCTTAACTATTTGATTTGTAAATATTTATATATATCAAGTGCTTCTCGTTATGTTGCATATTCTGTAAAATATAAGTTGACTAAATGGTCAGGAAAACTTAAATATTGACTGTGGAGTCAGGAAAGATACAGAGGAGGTCTCCTTGATTAAGTTTTTGCTTAACCAGGAATTGCGTGAGGAAACGCAGTTATCGCCAAATATGACTGTGCTTAACTATTTGCGCTCTCAGGTTCATAAGACAGGCACAAAAGAAGGGTGTGGTTCGGGGGATTGCGGTGCATGCACAGTGGTTTTAGGCGAGCTGGTCGAAGGCGAATTACAATATCGTTCGGTTAACTCATGCCTGACGCTGATATCTGCCCTGCATGGTAAGCAGCTGATCACAGTGGAAGATTTACAGGACAAAGATAAAAGCTTACATCCGGCGCAACAGGCGCTGGTGGATTTTCACGGGTCCCAGTGTGGCTACTGTACACCCGGTTTTATCATGTCCATGTTCGCCCTAACCAAAAATAAACCTGATGCGAACAAAGAAGAGATCTTCGAATCACTGGCAGGCAACCTGTGCCGATGTACCGGGTATCGCCCCATTGTTGATGCCGCATTATCCCTGAGTCAGGAAACCCCCATACTCGACCAGTTCAAACAGCTGGAAGAAACCACCATTAGCAGGCTTGCCAGTATAAACCCCGCTGATGCCAGGTTAGAGCACAATGGTCAGATAAGTTTTTCTCCTAACTCTATGGACGAACTAGCTGAAGTGATGCTTGCTCACACAGACGCAAGAATGGTGGCAGGTGGTACGGATCTCGCCCTTGAAATCACTCAGTTCCACCGTTCTATCGATAAGCTGATCTACCTGGGTCAGGTTGCAGACATGAAGACCTGGGTTGAAACGGACGAGCATATTGAAATTGGCGCCAACGTTTCATTAAGCGACTGTTATGAGCCGCTGTCACGGCATTATCCGGACTTTGGTGAATTACTCCATCGTTTCGCGTCACTGCAAGTGAGAAATCAGGGCACCCTGGGTGGTAATATCGGCAACGCATCGCCGATCGGTGATATGCCACCGTTACTTATTGCATTAGGCGCCAAGGTACAACTGCGTAAAGGACCAGAGCGACGCATAGTATTGTTGGAAGATTATTTTATCAGCTACCGGGTTACTGTTTTACAGCCCGGTGAGTTTATTGAAAAGGTATTGCTGCCATTACCCGAGCAAAACAAAACCTTCAAGGCATATAAGCTGTCCAAAAGGTTGGACGACGATATTTCTGCCGTATGTGGAGCGTTTCACATAGCAGTCGAGCAAGGAAAGGTCGAGTCCGTGCGTATCGCTTTTGGCGGTATGGCGGCGACTCCTAAGCGCGCCACCCGATGTGAACAAACTTTGCTTGGTGCACAATGGAGTATCACTAATGTCAAAGCGGCGATGAAAGCCCTTGAAGCAGACTTTGAGCCTTTATCAGATTTTCGAGCCAGCAGGGAATATCGGGCATTGACTGCGGCGAATATGTTGTACCGCTTCTTTATTGAACAGCAAAACAGCAATGTAGAAACGAGGGTGACGTCTTATGTCTAATTCAACAATGACTCATGAAGAGATGGTTGCCCGGTTAATGGCAGACTTAAAAACCGGCGTAGGTAAAAGCGTAAAACATGACAGCGCCGTAAAGCAGGTCACTGGCGAAGCGGTATATATAGATGACCGCCTGGAGTTTCCCAACCAGCTCCACGTATACGCCCGCTTAAGCACCCAGGCGCACGCCAGGATCATTAAGCTGGATGTCAGCCCCTGTTACGACTTTCCTGGGGTAGCCATTGCAATCACTGCTGGCGATGTACCCGGCCAATTGGATATTGGCGCCATCCTGCCTGGCGACCCGCTACTTGCCGACGACAAGGTGGAATATGTGGGCCAGCCAGTTATTGCGGTGGCGGCCAATGATCTGGAAACGGCGCGAAAGGCGGCGCACGCCGCCATCATCGAGTATGAAGCGCTGGACGCAATACTGGATGTAGAAGAAGCATTGAAGAAAAAGCACTTTGTCACCGAAAGTCACCAGCAAAAGCGCGGTGATTCAGAGTCGGCGCTGAAAAATGCAAAACACGTATTGTCTGGTGATATCCATGTGGGCGGTCAGGAGCACTTCTATCTGGAAACCCAGGTAAGCAGCGTGGCGCCCACAGAAGACGGCGGCATGATAGTGTACGCCTCCACGCAAAACCCCACCGCAGTGCAGAAGTTGGTAGCGGAAGTATTAGATGTACCTATGCATAAGGTGCTGATCGATATGCGCCGTATGGGTGGTGGATTTGGAGGTAAGGAAACCCAGGCGGCGGGCCCTGCCTGTATGGCCGCCGTGGTCGCCAGGTTGACGGGCCGACCGGCCAAAATGTGTCTGTTGCGCAATGAAGATATGATGTCTACGGGTAAACGACATCCATTTTACAACCAATACGAAGTGGGTTTCGACGACGATGGTCGTATTCAGGGTATTGATATAGTAGTAGCGGGTAACTGCGGTTACTCACCAGATCTGTCCAGCAGTATAGTGGACCGGGCTATGTTTCATTCGGATAACGCCTATTACCTGGGTGATGCCACAGTCACGGGTCACAGGTGTAAGACCAATACAGCGTCCAACACTGCCTATCGTGGATTCGGCGGCCCCCAGGGCATGATGACCATAGAGCACATCATGGATGAAATAGCAGGTCACTTAAAAAAAGACCCGCTCGATGTGCGCAAGGTTAACTACTACGGTGAAACGGATCGCAACATCACCCACTATTATCAGACGGTGGAAGATAACTTCCTACCCGAGATGACCGAGCAGCTCGAAGCCAGCAGTGAATACCATCGGCGTCGTAAAGAAATAGCAGAGTTCAATAAGACCAGCCCAATTCTGAAGAAAGGCATTGCCATAACCCCGGTAAAATTTGGTATTTCCTTCACCGCGACCTTTCTTAACCAGGCGGGAGCGCTGGTTCATATATACACCGACGGCAGTATTCACCTGAATCACGGCGGGACTGAAATGGGCCAGGGCCTGAATACTAAAGTGGCGCAAATTGTTGCCGAAGAGTTCCAGGTCGATATTTCCCGGATCCAAATAACCGCGACAAATACCGACAAGGTGCCAAACACCTCACCAACGGCCGCATCGTCCGGCGCCGACTTAAATGGTAAGGCGGCGCAGAATGCCGCGATGACCATTAAGCAGCGTTTGGTCGACTTTGGCGCCAGCCACTTTAAGGTGGCCAAAGAACAAGTTGTCTTTAAAAACGGTGTGGTAAAAATTGGCGACGAGTTGATGTCCTTCGAAGGGTTTATCCAGCTGGCTTATTTCAACCAGATATCCTTATCCAGCACAGGGTTCTATCGGACGCCAAAAATTTTTTACGATCATGAAAAAGCGGCCGGTCGGCCATTTTATTATTTTGCCTATGGGGTATCTTGCTCGGAAGTTCTGGTGGATACCCTGACGGGTGAATATAAAGTGCTGCGGGTGGATATTCTTCACGATGTTGGGGCATCGCTGAACCCGGCTATCGATACCGGCCAGGTGGAAGGCGCATTTATCCAGGGCATGGGCTGGTTAACCACTGAAGAGTTGGTGTGGAACGAGCAGGGCCGGTTAATGACCAATGGCCCGGCCAGCTACAAAATCCCGGCTGTGGCGGATATGCCTATCGATTTTCGAATTAAGCTGCTGGAAAATCGCAGCAACCCGGAAGATACAGTGTTTAATTCCAAGGCCGTCGGTGAACCACCGTTTATGTTGGGGATGTCGGTGTGGAGCGCACTAAAAGATGCCGTGGCCAGCGTCGCTGTGGATGGCGCTGTGCCCAAACTGGATACACCGGCAACGCCTGAACGGGTATTTTGGGCAATACAACAAGTTCAAGTGCGTTTAGAAGAGGAAAAAACACAGCCTTGCACCAGTAAGCAAGCCTCTGCGTAAGGAGAGACAGCTATGTTCAAAGACAATTGGATCCAGGCCCTAAACGAACTAGAGCAAAACGCGGAGCCTTGTGTGATGGTAACTGTGCTTGAAGACCGCGGCTCCGTGCCGCGCGATGCAGGCGCCAAGATGTTGGTGACCCGTGAAGGGATTATCGCCACCATAGGCGGCGGTCATTTGGAGCACCTGGCCACCAAGATTGGTAGAGAAATGCTGCTTACCGGTGACAGACACCTTAAGGTCGAGCAATTTAACTTGGGCGCCCGCTTGGGTCAGTGTTGCGGTGGTATGGCTACGTTAAGCTTTGAACCCATAGGTCAGCATCAACACCACCTGGTGTTGTTTGGCGCCGGCCATGTTGCCAAAGCATTGTTGAACATAGTGTCTACCCTACCATTTAGCGTTACCTGGATTGATCAGCGTGAAGCCGAGTTTCCAGCCGAAATGCCGCTTGGGGTGACCCGGCTGCTGAGTGACGATCCGGTGGCGGAAATAGCCGCTATGCCTGCCAACAGTTTTTATCTGGTAATGACCCACAATCATCAACTGGATTTCGATTTAGCGCGGACAATATTAAAGCGAAAGGATGTCCGTTATTTCGGCATGATAGGTTCAGGCACCAAGCGCAAGCGATTTGATTATCGTTTAGCCGAGCGTGGTTATGATCAGGAAACCATTAATAGCATGGTTTGCCCCATAGGTATCGATGCGGTTAGAGGTAAGCACCCGGCAGAAATCGCAGTGTCGGTTGCCGGCGAACTGATTGCAGTATATCAGGGGGTTGAAATAGGGCAGAAGCGCCCTCAGCGCCAGGCCATCAGGCGAAGTGCTTAATTAGAATTTGGCAAGGAAAGAAATAAATGTCATCAGAAATCATCGTATACCGTAGCGCTATTCTTCACAGCGTGGCTAACCCGAAAGATGTGGGGCTGGAAGATTCTTATGAGTATTTTGAAGATGGTGCCCTGGTGGTGCAGGATGGTCATGTCCTGGATGTGGGGCCAGCTGAACGGGTGTTAGCCAGACAACCCGCCGGTATTAACGTTAAGCAGTATTATAACAAATTGATCACTCCAGGATTTATCGATACGCATATTCATTATCCACAAACCGGGATGATAGCGTCTTATGGCGAACAGTTGTTGGACTGGCTCAATAACTATACCTTCCCGGAGGAGCAAAGGTTTAACGACCCCGAGTATGCCCGCAATGTGGCGTCGTTGTTCTTGGATGAATTGGCGAGCAACGGCACTACTACGGCATTAGTGTTTGGTACGGTACATAAACACTCTGTAGATGTGTTTTTTACCGAAGCCGAAAAGCGCAAGGCGCGAATGATAGCCGGTAAAGTATTGATGGACAGAAATGCGCCGGATTACCTGACAGACACAGCTGAATCCGGTTATCAGGATAGCAAGGAACTTATCGAACGCTGGCATAATAAGGGCCGACTTCATTACGCGGTCACCCCTCGTTTTGCACCGACCAGTACCGAGCAGCAACTGCAGACTGTGGGTCGTTTGTTAGACGAATACCCGGATGTTTACTTGCATACCCATTTATCGGAAAACAAAAAAGAAATCGAGTGGGTGTTGGAATTATTTCCGGACCGGAAAAATTATCTGGATGTATATGACCACTATGGCTTGCTGACTGAGCGCTCTGTGTTTGCCCACGGTATTCACCTTTGTGATAGTGAGTGTCGGCGTTTATCAGAGCAGGGCTCCGCCATCTCATTTTGCCCAACGTCGAACCTCTTCTTAGGCTCAGGTCTGTTAAACCTGCCTAGATTGGAAGCGTTTAATATCAATGTCGGTATTGGTACAGATGTAGGAGCGGGCACCAGCTTTTCCATTCCGCAAACCATGAGCGAAGCATATAAAATTATGCAACTGCAAGGATTAAAGTTACACCCATTTAAGTCGTTTTATCTGGCGACATTAGGTGGCGCCACAGCGCTAAGGTTGGAAAACAAAGTAGGTAGCTTTAAACCCGGTAATGAAGCGGATTTTGTTGTGCTTGATTTACATGCTACACGATTAATGAAGTTCCGTATGCAGCAAGCAAAAAACCTGGAAGAGCAATTGTTTGTGCTAATGAGCATCGCAGATGACAGGGTGGTATGTGAAACCTATATGTATGGTGAGCAGGCCTACGATAGTACATAGGTGAAAGCGAACAAACACGTCGCCTAGCAACCCCTCAATTAAATTTGCGGATGAATGCTCTGCTTAGGCAGGGCATTTTTTGTGCCCACCTGCTAGCGATATTCGAGTGCTTTCTTAATCGTCCGTTTAAATAGCATTAACCATTGCCTTCGCTGTTTATTTGATCCGATAATAGTAAATCGAGAGATAACTTTGTTTGTCATCAAGGAGTCAAGTCAAGTTTGCTGTCTCAGTTGCTTTATAAGGCGTAGCTAATGGCTCAGCACAAGCATAGTAATTGATGAAAAAACAAACATATTGAACTTAAGTTGGAGTGGTAAATGACAATACTGGTTACAGGTGGTGCCGGTTATATTGGTTCCCATACCTTGGTAGAGCTGCTAAATAAAGGTTATTCCGTAGTTGTGGTAGATAATTTAAGTAACTCCCACAGCGAAGCGTTAAAGCGGGTAGAGCGCCTTACTGACAAGGAAGTTCCATTTTATCTTTGTGATGTCAGAGATAAAGAGCTGCTAAGGCAAGTCTTTGAGCAACATCAAATATCAAGTGTTATTCATTTTGCTGGATTAAAGGCGGTGGGTGAGTCCAACGAGATCCCGCTGACCTATTATCAAAACAACGTATCGGGCACGTTAAGCTTGTGTGAGGTGATGGCAGAATTTGGTGTTAAAGATCTGGTGTTTAGCTCATCGGCAACCGTATATGGTGATCCGGCATCTGTACCTATTAAAGAGGACTTCCCCACAGGGGCAACCAACCCTTACGGGCGGTCTAAACTTATTGTCGAGGAAATGCTAACAGATTTGTCGAAGTCTGATAACAGCTGGAATATTGCCTTATTAAGGTATTTTAATCCGGTAGGTGCGCACATCAGCGGTTTGATTGGTGAAGATCCTAATGGTATTCCGAATAACCTTTTACCTTATATTTCCCAGGTTGCTGTAGGTAAACTGGAAAAAGTAAATGTTTTCGGTGATGACTATGCAACTGTCGATGGTACCGGGGTACGGGATTACATTCATGTCGTTGATTTAGCAAAAGGGCATATTTGCGCGGTGGAGAAGTTAAAGGGGGCGCCAGGCTTAGTCACCTATAACCTAGGGACAGGAAACGGCTACTCGGTACTGGAAATGATCCAGGCTTTTTCAACTGCATGTGATAAAGCTATTCCATATCAAATAGCACCTAGAAGAGCGGGTGATATAGCTCAGTGCTACGCCGATCCCAGCTATGCTGAAGCGGAATTAAACTGGAAGGCTGAGTTAGGCATTACGCGAATGACAGAGGATATTTGGCGATGGCAATCATCTAACCCGAATGGTTACTCAGAGTAAATAATAGACAATAAAAAAGGGCTGCTTAGCCCTTTTTTATTTAATGACTTAATTAAATTGCAAAGTCATTCAAAGAGCCGTCATTGTCCAGGGCCTGCTGGATTACGGCAGGTTTTCTACCTTGGCCGGTCCAAGTTTTCTCAACACCGTCTTCTGTGTATTTATATTTTGCAGGACGAGGAGCGCGTTTTTTTGTCTCGCCTTGATATAAAGAGACTAGCTCTGCAGGGTCAATACCTTTAGCTTTAAGAAATTCCATTGTCTCGTTTAGTTCGTTTTGGCGTGTTTCCTTAGCCTGGACTTCAGCTTCCTCCGCCATCATTCTGTCTTCTACAATTTTAGAAAACTTTTCTAATGTCTCTTCCAGTTGTTCCAAGGTCAAATCTTTAGTTGCTGCTTTTAAGCTTCTGGCATTAAGAAGTGTTTTCGTAAACTCGGTCATTATATTTTACCCACTATTTTTTTGAGAGCTAGATTTTAATTAGAAAAGGTATTTGCTTTTCATTTTGTCTTTATACTTGATTTGTTAGCTTAGTCAAGAATAGCTAAATAAACCAATGAAGTTAATAACCCAAATTGATGAATTATTCATATTTATTTTAAATTTTAATACATCGACCTAAAACAGTGGATAGTGTTGGTATTAGTTGACTTCCTAGATGCAGGCACTGCTATTTTGCGTTTTTTGTTGTTATACATCTCGAGTTTTGGTATAGTTATCCAGTTATCGTAGAGGTGCGTTATTTATTAGTCAGTAAGGTTAGGGTGATGCCGTTAACCCTTACTAAAAGGAAATAGCGCCGAAGCTCTTGTTACTTATCGTGTACAAGGGTTGGGGTTGATGCCGAATAGGGTCAACACTGTCATAGTTACTTGTATTAACTATGGAGAGCTACAGCTAGTCCCACGTGTTTTTGGTTCTGTAGTGTCTCCCACAACGTAAATCTGGACCATGGAACTAAATAGCTTATCCGATTCAGCCTATTCGCTCATCCCCCCACTCACCGCCGTACTATTAGCGGTATTAACTCGCCGTGTTCTTTTATCTTTGGGTATCGGAATAATAATCGGCACCTTGCAGCTTACTGCGTTTAATGTCGCTAATACACTGCTTTATATTAAAGACGCCTTGATCTCTTTAGTTTGGGAAGATGGCAGTTTAAACACCTATAACTTGTCTATTTTACTCTTCCTGGTGCTACTGGGGATGATAACCAGCTTGATGACAGTCAGTGGTGCTACTCGTGCTTTCGCCACCTGGGCTCACCAAAGAGTTAAAAGTAAGCGTGGCTCGAATTTACTGGCCGTATTTTTGGGTATTTTTATTTTTATTGACGATTACTTCAATAGCTTGGCTGTGGGTAGTGTAAGCCGACCCGTAACGGATAAATATAAGGTATCACGCGCTAAATTGGCATATCTGCTCGATTCCACTGCAGCGCCTATGTGTGTATTAATGCCAGCTTCCAGTTGGGGTGCTTATATTATCGCCTTAATTGGCGGCATCTTAGTTTCTCACGGTATTACAGATGTGAGCCCCCTAATGGCATTTGTTGAAATGGTGCCAATGAATTTCTACGCCATTTTTGCCATCCTGATGGTAATAGCCGTTGCCGTATTCCAGTGGGATATAGGTTGGATGAAAGGGCATGAAAAACGCGCTGAAAGCGGCGAGTTATATGACTCAGCTAAGGGAACTCCGCCTGGCGTGAGCGCCGAGCTACCCGAAAGTAATAAAGGTTATGTAAAAGACCTGATTATTCCTATCTTGGCTCTGGTGAGTGCGACTTTGTTCTTTATGGTATATACGGGAGCAAAAGCGACGGATGGTGAATTTAGTTTGCTGAGGGCATTTGAAAATACTGATGTGGCCACCTCCTTGGTTTTCGGTAGCTTAACAGGGTTGTTAATTACCTGGTTAATGACATTGCGTTTAGGCTTAGGGTCTGGTGCGATTTTACAAGCATTCAAACACGGCTTGCTGTCTATGTTACCGGCAATCATAATTCTTTTGTTTGCCTGGACAATAGCCGGTGTTATTGGCAACCTGGAAACAGGGAAATACCTTGCTTCCTTGGTTTCAGGAAATATATCCCCCGCGCTATTACCCGCTATTCTGTTTATTCTGTCTGGCATAATGGCATTTTCCACCGGAACCAGTTGGGGCACCTTTGGCATTATGTTACCTATTGCCGGTGACATGGCCGCCGGAACCCAAATAAGCCTGATGATGCCTATGTTGGCCGCAGTATTAGCGGGCTCAGTATTTGGTGATCACTGCTCGCCAATTTCCGATACTACAATTTTGTCTTCGACTGGAGCTGGCTGCCATCATATAGATCACGTGTTAACTCAGTTACCCTACGCCTTGTCTATCGCAGTGGTTGCCTTGGTAGGTTATCTGGTGATGGGGATCTCAGGCTCATTTGTTACAGGATTTGCCTCTGCGAGTTTTGCATTTGTCTTGGTTTGTGTTGCGTTCTCCAGCTTAACCCCTAAATATTAACCGCTAGCGCACCTTATCCCCCTGTTTTTTCTACACTGTATCTGTGAAGTATAAATCAGGGGGATTGTGATGACTGTCTATATTGTTTGTGCAAAACGAACACCCATAGCCTGTTTTAAAGGCGCATTTTCACATTATTCAGCGACCAAGCTTGGTGCTAGCGCCATTGCCTCTTGTGTTACAACTAGGGATCTTCAGCCTGGCGCTGTGTACATGGGTAACGTACTTGGCGCCGGAGTGGGCCAGGCCCCTGCGCGCCAGGCAAGCCTGGGTGCAGGTTTAGCAGAATCCACTATCACCACTACCGTTAATAAAGTCTGTGGCTCGGGGCTAAAGGCTGTCGAGCTGGCAGTGAACGATATACGACTGGGTAATCATAACCTGGCTATCGGTGGTGGTATGGAGTCTATGACGCAGGCCAATATTCCATTAAGTGAGGGGCGGAGTCATTTGTTTTATGATGGCCTGACCGATCCCTATCAACAACAGTCGATGCTTTATTTTGCAGAGCAAGTGGCCCAACGCGAAAACCTGAGTAAAGGGATATTAGATAGTTATAGTGAACGTTCCTTGTGCCGCGCACTAACTGCAGGTGCCGGGCATTTTTCCGAGGAGATTTCTGTTCTGGGTCTAAGCTGTCCACCCTTAGATGAACTGCCTGGGAAGGCGCAAGGAAATTCAATTTCAACCCTTAAACCCGTTATGCCGGGGGGGCTGCTTTCTGCGGCTAACTGCAGCGGTATTTCTGATGGCGCCGCGGCTTTGCTACTGGGAGACGAGAGCGCTGTTGCGGAGTCAGGGGGAGATGCCATGGCCCGAGTCGTGGGCTTTAGCAGTGTGGCTCGGGCACCCGCCGAGTTCTTATATGCGCCCCTGGATGCGATTAAGCAATTGTTGGACAAATTAAACTGGTCCGCTGACAGTGTGGAGCTATTTGAGGTAAATGAAGCGTTTTCGATTATGACTTATTTGGTCGAGCATAAGCTTAGGATCCCCGCCGAAAAGCTGAATGTCTATGGTGGAGCATGCGCACTTGGGCATCCCATCGGAGCAAGTGGAGCGCGTATATTAGTGACTCTGGTCCATGGATTAATAGCCAGAGATGCTAAAAGGGGAATTGCTGCAATCTGCATCGGCGGCGGCGAAGGTATGGCGGTGGCTGTTGAGCGGGGTTAAGCTAGTCGCTCGCCGCCGCTGAATGTTCCAATAAGGGTTAACCGGTGTCGAGCAACCATTACTAGTGCAGTAATTCCGATTGAGAAGTAAAGCTGTGTGACCAATGAAGGGCTTCGAGGTAGGTTTTAGCCAGTACTTGCCGGGTTAACCCAAGTGTTTCTGCATTATTGTCAATATTGTCCCACCTGGCATTTTCATAGTCCTTGATCAGAGCCAGATAGCTCCCCAACTCTCCTTCACCTTCTAAAAGCGCCTGACTAACCGGCAATTCCAGAGGGATCTTGGTTAGTATTTTTTCCATTGGCTGGTCCAATAAGCTATCTAATAACGAAAACAAGCCAGAGAGAAAGGCTGACTCAGATGATACAGCACCACTTTGCTCTGCGAGTTGTTCACAAAATCTGGCTCTGACAATGGACATTAAATAGAGCTCTGACGGTTTATTCGAAGCAGCCTGTGTGGTGGCAACGACTGAGATAAACTTTCTGAGTTGATTATCCCCTAAATAAACACTTGCCTGCTTAAAGGAAGTAATAGGTTTAGCACGGGAGTAAATCATATTATTAACAAATACCAACAGCTTATAGGATAGGCTTACATCTCGTGCAAAAATATTTTCTATTTTTCCGTAGTCTAGCTTTGGTTGGTTTACTTGTTGCAACAACTCGATGATAGTTACCTGGCTAGGGGTCAATGAGCGCTGTTTTAATAATTCAGGTTTACTGAAGAAGTAACCCTGAAACAGGGTGAACCCCATTTCTTTTGCCTTTTTAAACTCCTCATTAGTCTCCACTTTCTCTGCAAGGTAAGTCAGCTTAAAATCCTTAGCCGCCTCCATAACCAATTTAATTTGGGGGAAATTCGTCGCCCTGAGGTCAAATTTAATGATATCTGTAAACTCGAAAAATGGCTGCCAGGCGGGAGAAAATTCGAAGTCATCGAGGGCGATTTTGTAGCCCTGAGACTTAAGTTGTCTCACTGCTGCGAGCAATTCAGCGGTTGGTCTGGCTTGCTCTAACACCTCGACAACCAGTTTATCCTTGGGGAGCAAGCTGGGAAGTCGCTGTAATAGGGCTTGTTCACTGAAATTTATAAAGCACAGGTGATTGCCCGATATACTGTCCATACCCTGATTAAAAAAGCTATCTGATACCAGTTTTTTTGTTGCGCTGTCAGAGTCTATTGTTGGGAATACATTTTCTGTGCTATCACGAAATAATAACTCGTAAGCAACAAGTTTTTTGTCTTTATTGAGAATAGGTTGACGGGCGACGAACGAATACATAATACCGCGCTATTTATGATCTGACATGGAGCAATTTTAACAGATAAATAGTGTGGCATTAGCTGGAAGTGATAATTTTGTTATTTATAGTTAAAAAGACACAAGGAAGTGCAGGTTTCCTTGTGTCTGCTTCGATTAAAAGTGGTAGTTCAGCTGAACACCGGCAATAAATACATTACCCGTAGTAGAGAATTCATTAGCAGCATACGGATAGCTTGCAGATTCTGACAGTTTCTCTTTAATACTCACTTCTTTGCTGTTGATATACGTCAGACCAAAGTCCAAATCAAGAGCTTGGTTAAATGCATAAGTGGCGCCCAGGGAGAACCAATATCTGTCGCTATCTGGGATACTGATGGAGCGATTCTCTTCTTTAACCGGAGATTTATCGAATGCAACACCTGCTCTTAGCGCCAGAGCCTGGTTGATATCATAAGTACCACCGATTGCAAGGCGGTAGGAGTTTTCGTATTTTTCCTCTTTGAGGAAGAGTGAAGAGCCATCTGCTCCAACGGCTTCTAATTTCTCGAAGCTACTCCAGCCAAACCAATGTACGCTGTAGTGCATGGCGAAATCAGACGTTAGCTTGTGATAACCGGCAAATTCCAATGTATCGGGAAGGTTTAGATCCAGTTGGGCAGGTACTGGTTTATAGGCTGAGCTTGTACCGGTAAAATCATCTTTAAATTCCATTTTTGTTTTGGATCGATAAGAAAGAGCCAGCCGGTTTACGTCGTTAATTTCCCACAGAGTTCCTATATTCCAGCCATAGCCCCAGGTGTCTCCCTGCATATCGATAATTTTGGTAGTGGCTGAAGGTATGCGTGGGTCAAGTTTTGCCAGGTCTCCCCCACGGCGGGTAAAGCCGGCCTTACCATAGACAGCGTTTAAGCCGAGACCAAACGAAAACTGCTCATTTAAACGGTAAGAAACCGAAGGGTTAAAAGTGACCGTTTCCAGGGAGGATTGACCGCCAGTGGAGCCTGCAGCGTAATCATCGGGAAACTCGGTTTTTAAGCCAAAGTTGGAAAAGATGCCAAGGCCCACAGCGACTTGATCGTTAACTGGATGAATGTAATAAAAGTTTGGCACAAAGGCTGCTGGAGCTACACCTGATGCGTCGAGATCCGAGGCGCTACCTCCCGGAAATGAATTAGTGACCCCTTTGATATCGACATTGGGCTTAATGTATGTCAAACCGGCAGAAAGTTCAGGTGAATCAAACATTGCCATGGCGGCTGGGTTACGTTGCAGTACGGAAGCATTATCTGCAATGGCTGCATCACCGGCAAAGGCGCGGCCTAACCCGGTTACGGATGATTCTTGTAATTGAAAAGAAGCACTGTGTGCCTGGCTGGTAGCGAGTAAAATGGAGCAAGCCAGTAAAGACTTTGAGGTTTTATTGAATGTCATGACACCCTCTTCATTATGTATATTTTTTCTTCCGTGTACCGGATGAACTTATCAGACCAGTTCCGATTATAAGAGCAATAACTCTAAATGTTAACACTTGGTTAAATAAAATGTTAACATTTAACGTATTAATGAGAGATAAGATCATGAATTGTAAGTGATTTGATCAAAAGGCAAGCATTTGTTTTTGTGATTCGCATCGCAAAAATAGTTATAAATCCGTAAAAATGTACAAATTAGAAACAAATCCAGAACTTGCTTTTAAAAAAGGGGAGGGAGTAGCCCCCAGCCTTTCGTACTAGGGGCTCACCGGTGATTTATATAGACCAGTTAATGTTTCGATCCAGCTTGCGTTCAATTTTTTCCAATGACTCTTTCTGCTCGCCGATAATGACCAGATTCGCATTGTTAACTGGTGTGACCATTCCGGTAAGCTGGCCATCTGAAAACAGGGGGGAAGTGGATAACTTAGTGCTACTGGGAACAATAAATACTGTCACTTTACCTGCCTCACCTTGCATTACCATATGAAATGCCGGGGAGCCATGGAAGGTGCAGTGGTTGACATAATAAATATGGCCGATACCATTTTCCAGTTTACCGCCATACTTGGCCAGCTTTGCATTAACTGCATTTAGATCTGCTCGCTCATCAATCACCCGGGAAAACATAACTTCATTTTTTACATGGGCGATTGCTACGTCACCCATAGATGGTGTTCGTTCGAAGTTTACCAGGCTGACGCTTAAACCTATGGCAAAAGCGACCGAAGCGGCCATTGCCAACTGAACGAGGTTGTGTCTTTTGTTGCCCTGGTACTCTTCAAAAGATTGATTCAGTAAGATCCTGTCAGCTAAACCTTCAGGTGGTTCGACTTTAAGAGCCTGTTCAAGTTGTGAGTCGAAGGCTTTAAGTTCTTCCACAAACTTCTGATTATTACGGGAGCCTTTTGCTGCATTCAAAAATGCTTCGCTGGAGTCTTTTGGATCAGCATAGGCTTGTCGA
Source organism: Psychromonadaceae bacterium (assembly GCA_965249895.1). GTDB lineage: Bacteria > Pseudomonadota > Gammaproteobacteria > Enterobacterales > CBDFNC01 > CBDFNC01. The sequence goes on along the minus strand of CBDFNC010000004.1, from coordinate 1,132,671 downwards.
CGAAATTCAAGATCATCCATTCTATGCCCCTTAATTAACGTTATTTGCCGATGATGAAGTTTGTTTTTTCTGCTCTAACGCATCTTTGAGTTGGCTCCTTGCCCGAAATAGTCGCGTCATTACAGTATTTTTATTTAAACCAAGTTGTTGTGCAATTTCTTCACCACTAAACCCACCTAATACTTGAAGTACCAGGGGCTCCCTGTACTCCGGGGCCAACTGGGCGATGTGGCGGCGTAACAGCTCGTTTTCCATTTCTTGTTCAGTACCGATGCTTTTATGGTCGGCAACAGGTTGAGCATCCAGCTCAACCAGATCAAATTGTTTACGTTCAAAGCGACGAGCGTTTTCTCGACGTAATATTGAAATTAGCCAAGCTTTCGCCGCTTTCTCCTCTTTTAAGCTGTCCAGTGCTCGCCATGCTCTTAAGAAGGTTTCCTGAACTAAGTCTTCGGCTACCTGTTTGTCATGACAAAGCCAATACGCATAGCGGAATAAATCCCCGTGTAAGGCTTGCACCAAAGCTTCATATTTTTTCTGTTTATTCGCCATATCCTTTAGGACCGAGGAGGGGCCAGATTTATTTCGAAAAAACTTATTTACCATAGCTAAATCTGCTAATTCCTTGCGAAGTCATATTTTAGAGGCATTTGATTTCCTTATCATCATCAAGCAAAACTTACCTCGTTAATGTGTCGACATCAACACATTTGCTGCCTCTCTGTGAATGCAGGGCTGGCGCAGAGATAGCTGATATCACGTCTTTACTTACCTGTTCGACAAACCTGGAAGCGCTAATGTAACCAATCGACTCTACTCGTGACGGCTGTTGGTTAAATTGACAGCGCTTCATCCAGCCAGCCCTTTTTCGTGCCGTTCGAGGCTGGTCAATGAGTCGCCACCAGTCTAGATAGATTATCCCTTGTTCATACGACCGTGACGGCGTGACTTGCGGTGCAAAGTGGGTTGGTTTCCCTTGAACGATTCTCGGAAGAAGGCTTTTGTCAATGTCGGCTATTCCGCTGAGTTGAGTCGCTTTATATCGTTCGGGAACTAGAAGACACATGCGCCATCATGTTGTCGAAAACCAATATTTGGTTACTCTCAGGTTAGTTCACTCGCCATTACCAACAGAAGTTGCGGACAGCGCCCACCAAGCACGTTGTTTACCAAAGGATGGCCGGTGCTTTCCGCACTTCGATTTACATTAACATCCGACCAATTGACTTGGATTAAACACTGGATAATCGGTTTACTCAAATGGCCTTTGCCGCCGAAAATCATGAGCCTAACTTGTTGCTGTTTATCATAATAAACTGCCATTTGCTTGCTGAAATGAACTTGGGATAATTATGCAAAATGCAGTTGTTAAGATATTGACATAGCAGGACCACCTGTTGGTATTTGAGGAGAAGGTGTTTGGTAGATGAAAAGCTCAAATAAAACCAAGGCGGGGAATTCTATATCAATTCAAGCCGGGAATCTTACCCTAGATATGACGCAAACCAATACACTGGAGTTCGGTAAAAACTATTTCAAATCAAAAGCAATCCTGATGCTAGGTACACCAGTAGGAGATTTTTTTGGCGAATCTTGTGGCTACAAGGTTCGCCCTCTCCAACTACCAAGAGTTATCCGAGGCAAGACGGATGTCTTATCTTCGGATAAGCCTGCTAAAGCATTTCAGGACGGAGTCTACTTAGTTAATAGTTCCATAGGACCAGCATCTGTAAATAGTGTAAAAACGACTGCAACTGGTATGACTGTACGTCGCTTCAGGGTATTTGGCCTTTAAATTATTCATTGCATTGGTATATGCTGCGTCATAGGGGCCATATCCGATTGCAGAAACAGTTTGTGTTGCGTACGCATTTGCACACAACCCTATGGCAGCAACCAGTGCTATCCCAAGAGACGTTATCTTCATTCTTTATCCTTAAACCGACATTCCGCACCCAATTTAGGAATAAATTTTCTCGTATAGCGGACCCAATACCTCCAAGATTGTTTGTTGCCGCTCGATTATATTAACGACCATCGGCGGGGCCTCGCCAACCTTCACCTCGTGGATACCATCAAAGCAGGAGAAGACCCACCTGGCTGTCGGTGCTTGTGTCGGTTTTTTTTTCATGTCGGGGAAGTACAAGTCCTTCTCTTGTAAACCTGTACGGATCCGGTGCTCAAGCGCAGCATAAACCATCAAGCTACACGTCATCACCATGAGCAAGGCTTCAATGCGCTCTGGCTTTTTCAGGAACAGAGATGAAGTGAGAAACTCTGGGCTCTTAAGAAATCTAAAGCCCCGTTCAACGGACTGCTGGGATTTATACAGAGACAACAGCTCATCCATGCTCAGGGTTTCACTCACATCATTGGTGGCCAAGATAAAACAACCAGACTGTTGCCGTGCTGTATCTGTGGCCTGTTTATCCTCGACCAATTCGCCAGTCACGCTGTACTGGTAGCCTGTTGGGGCTTGCCCTTTATTTGGCCTACCTGTCCCTTTGTACTTGGCGACAGCCACTGTTGTTTGCTTTTGAATATTGACGTAGTGTTGTGCTTTCTCAAACTTCGTCAGTGCTGCCAGGGCATCCGCTTCGCAGGCGAACTCTTGCCTGCACAGCTTGTCAAACTGCTTCTGGCTACGCGCCAGGGACTTGGTGATGTTCTTCTCCAGGGTAATGCTTTCCCGCTTTTTGGCTTTCTCGCTGCTAAGTAGTGTCTGAACGAAAACTCCTAGAGCTAGAGTGCGCAAGGCTTTCAGGCAGAATTCGGAATCGAAGTTTTTAAGTTTTGGGTGATATTTCATAAATAGCCCCAATTTTTAGGTGTTTTCTGTATTAGCATCTAAATCTTCGTTTTTAAAACCCTTCTACAGCCCTTATGAATAAAGGGTTGTAGGGTTTTCGGTCAGGTACTAAGTAATAGCCATTTCTGTTGCACGCCGGCATAGTCAGACTCGACCCAGCGGCCACAATAGCCATTCTCCATTTTGGTTAAATCGGTCATGGCGTAGCTTGCGACGAGTTGTTTGGCTTCTGTTATTTTCAGCGGAACACGGGTGATAAACAGCTGCTCTTGCTTACTCATCGCCTGTATTGATTCCGCGACATAAAGTGCCGAATCACCGATAAAATAGCGGCTCTCCTGAGCTGCTTTCAAGCTACTAAGGTGATACTTAACAAAGTCTTTAAAGGCCGCCTGATCGTTGGTATTGCCATTCATCGCCTGCATATAGACTGGAATACCCGCCTGATTTTCAGTGATCAGCTCTAGCACCACCTGATTGAGCTCCGGCCTGTGGTCTCGGCTGTATCCCTTTACCAGCTGAACGTGTTTTGTATCCTCATCGTTTCCAGACGTATAGTTACCATCGACGTGAAAGCTGGTGATATCCAGGTGAACAGCCTTCCCTGACAAGCCAAGCTGCTCAACAACCAGTTGGGGTATAGCCTGATATATAAGTGAGACATCAGCTTCAAATAAGGCATCCAGACAACGTCCAAGTACATCATCATTGATGTGCTCTGGCATCACACCAGGACCAATGAGGCGTTCCGTTGGTTTGTTTTGAAAGTACTCGGGAAACATATGCAGAGTTCGGCTGGCAAACCCAAGTCCATTAAGGATCATAGCAACCAGGCATTGCCCATGAGTAATGTTATGTTGCTCATTTTTGGGCATGAGTTGGTCAACATAGTGAGCCAGCTTAAGCTCCCGACACATACCGGAGACAAGGCCAAGGTGATCAATGTTCTTAACTGAATAGCTGGGTTGCTGATTGACTGCTGGGCTCACGAGTTTTACTCCACTCAAAGAAGAGTAAGTGCATAAGCAAAAGTTCACCAAGGCTTAAATCAACCTACCAATCGCTGGATTCAAGCAATAAGTGCAACACGCATACCAGTAAAGGCTTCAAGGGGTGTTAACCCACCTAATACTTTTCTCGGTGTTAGGTTAAGCAGTAATATTCGACCTTCTATTTCCTCATCAGTTAGGGTTGCTATGTCAAATTTCTTCGGCCAGAAACGTCTAATACGACCATTGGTATTTTCATTTGTTCCTCTTTGCCAGCTCGCATAAGGTTTAGCGAAATAAATGTCTACGTCTGCTTCTTTGGCAACTCGCACTTGGTCAGCAAGCTCTCCTCCGTTATCTAACGTTAATGTGCGTGTCGAGTGAACCTTATCTAGCATCGAAATCATCGCATCCGCAACAACCTCCTTGGTCTTGTTAAACACGCGTTTGACCAGCGTATACCGGCTTGTTCTGTCTACCAGGGTCACTAAGTGTGCATTCTGACCATGTACTGTGTCGCCTTCCCAATCACCCAAGCGATTTCTATCATCCACAACTTTAGGCCGCTCTGTAATATCCGTCCTATCAGGGATGAGTGATACACCCGCATTTCTATTGCGTTTTCCCCCTTTCCAGCGTGTTTTTCCAAATCGAGGTAAAAAGCGATAGAGCGTACCACCTTGCTGCTTATTTTCTTCTATACGCCGGTAAATCGTGGTGTGGCTGCCAGTCACTTTTATCCATCTCTTGTTCGATACGCAAGCTGATAGCTTTCGGGGACCAATTTAACAGCACTTTATCGTGGATAATTTTGTCTATATTATCGCTACGCTTATCGGCTTTTTTTGCCTGCTTTCTTCGGCTGTCACTGAGCGTATGGGCGATCATAGGATCATAACCATTAGCCGTTCTATTTCGCTTTAATTCACGACTGACGGTGCTAGGATGTACATCAATAGATAGCGCTATTTCCCGGATTGTTTTTCCAGTATCACGTAACGCCCAAATCTGATATCGTGCAGCTTGAGTGAGCTGTTGGTAATGTTTGTTTTGTTTGTTCATAACAGACCATGTTTTTGTGTGAGAACTGAAACTCTACCCTCAGCTGACTCACCTTCCAACTTTTAATCTGTTGCACTTATTGTATTACTCCAGCTCTAGGCCGGTCATGCAGTTCTAGGCCGGTCATGCAGTTCTAGGCGAATTAGTACATTTACAATGGTTAAAATACATACATAACCTCGAAAAACTTATACTAACCCACTTAATAGATAAAAACCAGGGATCGGCGTCAAGCTTTTTATTTAGGAAATAGCGGTGCGGAATTACGGCTTAAAGTATATTTAAATTTAATAGTTAGCTGGCAAGAAAAAACTTAAACTATTGAACAGCAAAAAAATACTAGCCTTTCTACGAGTTGTAATCAAATATCCTCTCTAGTCAAGGTGGCAACCAGTTAAAGGTTAAAGTTCACACTTGTTACAATAAGTTACTCTTTTTTGCTAGCAAAGTAGGGGTGATTCAGGGTAAGCATAAGTAAATTAAAAGGTGTTTCATTTTGAAATATGACTAAAATATCAATATAGGAGGGGGTAAGCAGGGGTTAAGCATAAAAATAATCGTAAAGCGTAAACAAAAACAAAAAATAACAAGAACTTAAAAACTATAAATAAAGCAGCATAATGTTACCGAAAAATAACTTTTTGTTACATTAAGTTACCCATAGAATTATATCGAAAAGTTCAATGTTATTATGTGAAGTGAGAAAATCCCACAGAAATAGAATGGATAACCATCGTGTCAAAAATACCCTAAGTCAGTTAGCTAGGTTAAAATTATGACCAAAAAAACCTTGCTGCTCTCACGTCTGTAGAGTTGAGTTTTGGTAAGGGGTTATAATTCAATATGATGATGATTTTTATTGGGTTAACTGCGATTAAGTATCAATTAAATCGACTTAATCCTTGTTTAACTTATTGTTTTTATTTGAGTTAATATATTGTGTAGCGGGCTATTTTACTAAATAGAAGAAACCTTGAGCCCGCCGTGAAATTAGCTAATTAATTAACCCTTCCCGTAAGTGAGCATCGCCAGTTGCCACCTTGCCAAGGCACGCAGTTATCCCAGCGAATATCCTGCACGTTGGGGAAATGTTTGGTCATGTTTTTTCGTGCATCCACATATGCATTCCATTCAGTAGTTCCAAATCCATATTCATAAACTACTTCGTCCGCATTTACGCTTGAGCACCATGAAATTGTCGCTAGCAATGCAATGCCAAGGAATTTTAGTTTCATCCTTAATCCTTATTTTTGGTTATAAGCTTTAACTGTATAGAGTTTGCCACCTTAAAATAGCACCTTTAATATTTATGAAATAATTACTACGGTCAATATATTTCTCATGGCCAAGCATGTTACATAATAGGTTTTGCTTTTACTTAAAACTTAGGCTAACGTGAGTTTGTATTTTTTCACCTTTGAATGGTGGCCACAATTCACTTTTTATAGTTATCATCTATATAAATAAAATAAAATGAATGAGAAAATAATGAAGTTTAGAATTCTATCATTGCCTTTTATGTTTTTCATCGTTGGCTGCATAGTCACAAGTGTTTATTATGGCCAAGTTGTCGCAGCGAAGCAGGATAAAATTGAAAAGCTAAAAGTTGAAATGTTGTCACTCCAAAAAGGCATAAGTATATTGAGATCTTCTTCCTCGCAGTCGAAGCCGGACACTCACATTAGCAATGATGTTGAAGATGTAGCTGAAACCGCAGCCGTGCATATTGAAGCAGCTCAAACTGCACCAGAGCAATTCACATCTTCAGATAAACCAAGCACTCCTATTGACAGTGGTCTGCCACTATTTGATACAAGCGCTGAACTTGTCATAGCCGAAGGTCCTGATGTTATTCTTGAGTCAACAGAGTTCCAAAAAGAAATGGCTAAAATCGAGTTAAAACAATCTATTAGTGAAATATCGAAAACACTCGATTTAACCGATGAACAGGAGACAGAATTAGAGGATTTACTTACCTTAAAAAGTAATCAAGAATTCGAAAGTTTGAACCCCATGTTCGAGGAAATCATGAAGTCGGATCAAATGCAGGTGCTTTCTGAAGCTGAATTTAACGAAAAAATGGAACTTGCTTCTCAAGCTCAAAACAAAATCCAACAGGAGTTTCTCGATGGTGCTTCTGCGCTTTTGTCCAGCGAGCAGATGGAAAAGTATCAGTCGCTTGAAGTAATGAAAGCTAAAATGAAATTTGAGAAACAATCTGCGTTTTTCAAGCAAGAGGTTTATGCGTTAGTCCCTCAGCTGGATGAATACCAAAAACAGCAAATTAATAATCTGTATGACGAAATCAGCGGCGATGAAGCGTTTTCTGAACAAGTTAAGTTAGGCTCATTCGGCAGCTCCCATCCTGATAATTTTGATAACCCGGGATCAAATCCCCTCAATACATTTGATCAAAGAATCCATCAGATACTCACCCCGGAGCAATTAGCGGCACGGAATGAAGCATTGGAGAAAATGTTCCAACAAAATTAATGGTTGCTGCACGTTGACCGCCACTGGTTTGGAGATACTGTAAAAATCGATTTGAAATGGCGCCAAATGACACTTCAGAACTAAACCCAGCTACCATGGCTATGGAGTGCTGAGAATGCACTAACAACGCTTGGCTGTATTTAACAACCATTCCCCCATGCCTACCCAATCAAGGCTTTAAACTGCCGGGTAAAGCTACGCTGGCTCATTAAACAACGTTTAGCCAAGCCATCAATATAGTGAGACCCGGCAAGGTTAGCCAATACCTAATCAATCATTTCAGCAATACGCGTACTGAAAAGGCGCTTAGGTAAAGGCAGTGATATATATTGCTTCTCACCACGTAGTGAAATGTGGTAGTAACCAGCCTTCTAGCCACTTGATTGGCTTCACTGCTTGCCAACATTACGCAGGCAACAATCTTTCGCCGCGGCTGTTCCAGCTGAGGTAATTAAACTTTGTTATTCAATAAACAGTGGCAATGCCTATTGCGGATTTAAACTAGCTAGATCCGTTTTCCCCGGATTTCGCGAACTCTTTATTGTTTGCGTTAGCGCGGCTAACAATTTTTTCCCTGTCCAATCTGCATTGGTGGCATAAGCCTTTTGTAATTCGGAAATAGCATCTGTTAGCTCGGGGTGGTGGTTAAATTGCGCCAGTGATGTTTGTCGAGGATCTTGCTCCTGCACCCAGCGCAACATGCTTTGATAAGCTAGTGGGGCACTATTTGCTTGGCAAGCTGCTTTTAGGGTTTGCAGCGAAGTAGACACGGGTCTGTCTACTCGTTTAGCAATGGATGGTTTCTTGCCCTTCAGCAAGAAGAACAGGGTAGTAAGCCAGGCAAAGGCAAAAAATGTACTAACCAGTTGCCAGAATAGCGGTGGCTCTTGCTGAACTAGCGTATCAGACTTTGCTCCAGGGCTGTGTTGTGGTGCTAAATCTGCCGCTGAGATAGTGAGTATGCGCTCAGGAATAGTGGCGACTTGCTGGGAGTCTGTTGTACTGTCCCACCACGGCACTCGAATTTCTGGCAACACCAGGCTTCCCGCTTGGCTGGGAATGATGGCATGACTGGATAAGCGCTGACCGTAGCTCTTTCCCCCCTGGACAAAACCGGTTACTTCGTCTTTGTCAGGGTAAAAACGCAGATCTGCAGGATAGTTAAATTTTAATTCTGGCAGTTGTTTATTACTGACCTCTGAAGCAACCAGGGTGATGGTTCGGGTGATAGGTTGGCCCACCTGATAGGCTTGGGCTTTGGGCTGAACTTCTTCGGTTAGCAGCACATTATCACTGATCATCCATTGACCCTTATAGTGTGCGGGTTGGGACTTTACTTCCAGGTTTATGGCTGGACCTGATTTGATGACGGGGCTGCGCACCATACGGTTACTAAAGTTGCTTACAGGCACAATTTTGACCGACTCGCCTTCCAACACAGGTGCGGTGATCTTCACGTTACCGGATTTTGTAGGGGTAATGGTATAGCGGCGGGTGATCACACTGTATTTTATTCCCCCCCTGATATCGATGGATTTTTCATCCTGACCAATTTGGGCAATATCGGCGTGGTTAAGTTTAGGCGCCGATAGGTTGCCGTTTTCCAGGTTAACGGAAAGGTACAGTTTTGTTTCGTACTCCAGTTGCTCACCCACATAAACAGCGTTTTTATTGGTACTGACCTGAACAAATATTTCCTGCTGTTTTACCGCCCGGCTATCCGGTTTAATGACCTCGAGTTGAATTGCATTGGTTTTTTTTCCAGCGACGGTCAGTGGGGCAATGGTGAATGTGCCTGCTGCGTTAGCGCGCATGGAGACAGACCAAGTGGTGGACTGGGTGTGTTTACCGTTAATAATGGTTTGCTGTCGACTGACAGAGGGCCGGGATACGTCAAAGTCAGCTTGTAAAACCCGGGTATCCAGTTCATCAGGGTCAAGGCTGTCATCGGCCTCAATTTCCAACACAAAGATATCCCCGACTAATACCGGGTTTTGGCTGACGCTGGCGGTCACCTGACTGAGAGCCAAGCAAGGGAGGGCAATTATCATTAAAAAGGACAGGGTAAAAATTTGCTTTACCATATTTCGTCGGATCCCTTGTTATGTTTACGTTTTTGATATTCCAGTAGCATTTTATTTCTTAATAGTAATGAGGGGTCGTCAGGCATATCTTTAAGCCACTGGGGCATGTCCTTTGCCTCGTCGACCGTTTGTTGTTGTAACTCAACCGGGGTCGCCTCGCCGTTTTGCTCTACTGATGTTTGCTGCTTGGTTTGGGCTAAAGCCTCTTTGGCCTGTTTTTCCTGCTGATTTTCTTGTTTGGACTGTAACTCTTTACTGTCTTGTTGCAAGTTATGATCTTGCTGTTCGCCTTGTTCGCCTTGTTCGCCTTGTTCGCCTTGTTCGCCTTGTTCTTGTTGCGCTTGTGAAGATGGCTTGTTTTCTTGTGACTCGGGCTTATTTGCTGCTGTTGCTGTTGCTGTTGCTGTTGCTGTTGCTGTTGCTGTTGCTGTTGCTGTTGCTGTTGCTGTTGCTGTTGCTGTTGCTGTTGCTGTTGCTGTTGCTGTTGTAACGCTGCTTCAACGACTTTTTTATTGGCTTTGGCATCAGCCATATCAGGTGCTAATTTAAGTGCCTGTTGATATGTCTCTATGGCTTGCTGATATTGGCCTAGTTGGGCAAGGCTGTTACCTTGGTTATATAAGCTATCAGCACTATCCACTTGTTTAAAGGTTGCTAGGGCTTGTTCATACTTGCCTGCTTTGTACAGGGCGCTCCCTTTCCAGAGCGGTTCAGAGAATGCGCTGGCAGCACCTTGATAATTTTCTCCTTGATAAAGAGCCATGGCATTCTGGTCCTTATTGAGCCATATAGAGTCTGCGTAAGTGTCGGGGCTCTGTAGCAAGAACAGACTTAGCAAAACAGAATAAAACAGTCCCTTGCGGAACATGAATACAGCAAAAGGTAGTATCAGCAGAGCAAACCAATATCCGTCGTCGATGGTTTGCTGACTTTGCTGAGTTGTTTTGGATTTTCCTTGTGGAAGTGAGGGCTCGGTTTGGTTCAGGGTATTGACGTCAGTATTATCAAAACTAAACGAAACCAATTGACCACCACTGGTACGAGCCAAACTTTGTAGCGGTGCAAACTCTAATTTAGGCACCACAATCTTACCGCTGTTGTCTTTTAATAGTTCACCATTATCCAGGCGAATAGGAGCGCCTTGCTGTGTCGCAACAGCAAGTATGGAAACCTTCCATGGGCCACCCTTCAACATCTGGTTCATTTCTTCTGCGTGGTCTCGGTGGATACCGTCGGTGATAAACAACACCTCCCCCTGTCTATAACCGGCGTTTTTTAACAGGGAAATGGCCTTATTTAAGGCTGCTTGTGGTTGCGAACCTTTTACAGGCATGATCTCGGGCGACAGATTGGGGATCAGGTTACTCAGGTTATTGGCGTCGTGGGTCAGCGGGCTAATAACAAACGCATCGCCAGCGTAGGCTATCAGGGCTTGCTCCCCATCGCTGTTATTTTTCACCAGGTCCAGCGCTTTGTACTTGGCCAAGGTTAAACGGTTAGGGCTTAGATCGGTTGCCAACATGGAATAAGACATATCCAAAACCAGCACTCTGGCTTTATCCAGTTGATAAACCGGCAGGTCGGCACTTCGCCAGCTAGGGCCGGCTAATGCCAGACAGGCCAGGGTCCAGCAAACCAACAGCGAAGGCACTAAACTGAAACCACGATCCTGCTGTAAAACCAGGTGTTTGCTTAGATGGGGCGCCAATACCTGAGTGATACTTTGACGCTGCTTTTTTTTCTGGTATAGCCAAAGCAAGCACCAGAGGGCGGGCGCAGCCAGTAACCAGAGAGGACGAATAAAACTAAATTCCACCTTGCCTCCCGGGTTGATGCAATATAAACAGAGTCAGTGATAAGAGCAGGGCAAGGGATAAAGGCCAGTAAAACAAGTTTTTCTCTGGACGAAAGCTGGTCCCCTCATTATCCACAGGTTCGAGCTTATCCAACTCCTGGTAGATTTGCGCTAACTGATCACCGTCTCTGGCACGGAAATAGGCGCCGCCGGTTTGTCTGGCAATTTCAGTCAGGGTCTTTTCATCGAGATCCGCCGAGGGGTTTACCTTATAGCGGCCGAACAGACTGCGTTGGATCATTTCATCGGCGCCGATACCGACGGTATAGATAGTGATCTGTTTTTCTGCGGCTAATTCTGCTGCTTTTAACGGAGCAATGGATCCCGACGTGTTTTGCCCATCCGTCAGCAAAATCATGACTTTTTGTTTGTTGCCTCCTTCAATAAAACGTTTGATACCCAGGGCAATGGCTTCACCGATGGCGGTTTTATCACCCACTAAGCCGATTTCGGTTTCTTCAACCAGGGTTTGTACCGTATTCAGATCATAGGTTAATGGTGCTTGCTGATAGGCATGGTCGGCAAATAGGATAAGGCCTAATCTGTCCCCCCGACGCCTTTCGACAAACTCGCTAATCACGTGTTTGGTTAAGCTCAATCGGTCGACCTGCTTTCCATCCAATTGCATGTCTTCTATTTGCATACTGCCTGACAAATCGAGGGCCAATACCATATCGCGATTTTTTTGCGGTAAAGGTAATGGCTCACCTACCCAGAGGGGTTTAGTGGCGGTGATGACCAAACAGACCCAGATAAACCAGGGAAGCAGCTTAATACTCAGCTTTTGTTGCTGATCCTGACTGTTGAGCGAATAACTGGCTGCCAGAGGTAACCAGATTTCCTGTCTTTGTCGCTCCAGGCGGGGGGTAAAATAACGGATCAGTAAGGGCAGAGGTAACAATACCAACAGCCAGGGAAAGGCGAGTTCAAGCATGGTTTCTCCCCTTTGGCGGCAACGCTGCATTTAGCCAGGTTTTCGCCCAATCCAACTCTGCTTGGGTGACCTGGCGAGGCGGGTGCCGATACATATCCACCAACCAGGTTTGCGCATTGTGCTGAAAGTTGATGGCCTTTTGCTGGTTTTGGTCCAAAAAGGTAAGCCAGTGAATACCTGATAAGCTGGCCACCTGATGCCGGGGAAAGTAATTGAGCGCGGCTTGCTTTAGCAGGGTATTTAACATGACAAGATCGCAGGTCTTTGGCGTGAACTGTTTAAGTCGTTTTAACGCCGTTCTTTTTGCACGGGTACGTTTAATGTATCGCCAGCTCAATAACCCGGCCACGATAAGCAGTATTAAGCTAGCGGCGATAAGTGCCAGCCAAACCGGTGAGGGTGGCCAAACCCCAGGCTCTGGGGGCAGATGTATGTCTTTCAGTTCGAGTATAGGAGATGTCATGGGTTCTATTTTAGCTGCTCAAACAAGGGTTTATCACTGGACAGTTGAAGTAAAGGGATTCCCTGCCGGGTGAACTTACCGGCGAGGATACTTTGCCGGGTTTGTGCTTTTTTCTGGTAATCCGAACCGGAGCGGTTGAGGTATCCCTGGCCCTTGGTAGTGCGCACTAATACATTGGTAAGGGAAGCCGAAGAAGGCAAAACCTGCTCCATGGGGTCGGTGATTTGCCAAGCGGTGACCTGATTATGCCTGTTCATCAGGTTAAGTTGCTTTTCCCCTTCTGCATCCAGTAAGGAAAAATCGCTGATCAGATGGATCTGACAGCCGGTATGGGCCAATCGTGTGATACGTTGCAGGTGCCTGCTTAATGTAGGGGCAGTATGCTCTACGGCAAATGTACTATCTCCTAACTCGACTGTGGCATGGAGAAACTGCATGACCCCTTTGGCTCTGGCGCTGGGTTTTAGCTCCACATGTTGTTCCTGGTTAAATACCAGGCCACCAACCCTGTCGTTCCTGTGTTTAGCCTGCCAACAAAGGTAAGCCGCGAGATGCGCTCCCTGTACCGACTTAAACAGTAGTTTCGAGCCAAACCGCATGGAATTCCCCTGATCCAACAGGATCAGCACGGGTCGCTCTTTTTCTTCCTTAAACAATTTAGTGTGCGTCTTGCCGGTACGTGCGGTGACACGCCAGTCAATACTGCGAATATCATCCCCAGGCTGGTAGTGGCGCACCTCATCAAATTCCATGCCGCGACCTTTAACATTGGAGATGTAAGGGCCAGAAAGCATACGTTGATTACGGCCTTTGCTTGGCCGCCTTACCAGGGCAGCCTTCGCCTGATAGCTAAGCAGCTCTTTCAGGTTTAAGGTGACACCGTCCGAAAAAGGCAAATTGGATAACATCAGGCCGCCAGTGCTACCGAATTAATCAGTTCTCGGATTACCGCGTTGGCATCGATTCCGTCGGCCTGAGCGGCGTAACTGAGGATCAAGCGGTGGCGTAAGACTGGGTAGGCGCAGCGAACAATATCATCCGGAATCACATAATCTCTGCCTTCAAGCCAGGCTCTGGCACGGCTTGTTCTGGCTAACGCCAGGGTTGCCCTCGGGCTGGCGCCGTATTCAATCCATTCACCTAACTGGTCACTGTATTTCTTGGGCTGGCGGGTGGCTATCACGATATCAATCAGGTATTGCTCCAACTGAGGTGCCAGGTGAACAGTCATCACTTCTTTTCGTAAGGCAAATATCTGTTCACCGGATAGCTTACTCACAGGCCTGGTCGTTTTCCCCATCACCTCACTCTGGTTAAGGGCCAAAATGGCTTTTTCCGTGGTTGCATCCGGGTAGTCCAGCTCCAGGTGCATTATAAAGCGGTCTAGTTGGGCTTCTGGTAACGGGTAGGTTCCCTCTTGTTCAAGTGGGTTTTGCGTGGCCATTACCAAAAATAACGGTGGCAAATTGTACGTGGTTTTACCGACGGTAATTTGATGCTCCCCCATGGCTTCCAATAGCGCCGATTGTACTTTTGCCGGTGCTCTGTTAATTTCATCAGCAAGGATGAGGTTATGAAAGAGTGGGCCTTTTTCGAAAACAAAGTCACCTGTCTCAGGCCTGAAGATATCGGTGCCGGTTAAATCAGCCGGCAGCAAGTCGGGGGTAAACTGGACCCGGTGAAAATCCCCTTCAACGCCGTCTGCCAGGGCTTTGATGGCGCGGGTTTTAGCCAGGCCTGGCGGGCCTTCGACAATAATGTGCCCATCCGCCAATAGGGCGATGATCAGGCTGTCAACTAATTCCTGTTGGCCGAGGATTTCCGTGGCCAAATGATCTCTAAGCGCTTGAAGACTGTCTTTTGCCATTCTAAATACTTGAATTATCTCATTTGACTGCGAATCTTACTGCAGACTGGCAATACAAAAAAGTCAAAATATGGATTAAACGTTTGAAATCTGAATGTGTTTACAATAGTTTAACACGATACGAATACTGGTTGGACCTCTTACTCTGGGTGAAATAACATGACCTCAATAGATTTGAAAAGTCGCAATGGCCAAAGAGTTGCCGTTGTCGCCGGCCTTAGAACGCCGTTTGCCAAGCAATTGACCGCCTATAAGTCTCAGTCGGCCCTTGATCTGGGTAAGTTAGTAGTAGGTGAAATGTTAAACCGCCTGGATTTGCCGCCGCAAGAAATCGAGCAGCTGGTGTTTGGCCAGGTAGTTCAGATGCCGGCGGCACCTAATATTGCCCGTGAAATAGTTCTGGGTACAGGAATGTCCGTGGGTACAGATGCTTATTCGGTAACGCGGGCGTGTGCCACCAGCTTTCAGGCGGTGGCAAATGTTACCGAGTCCATCATGGCTGGCACCGTTAGTTGTGGCATCGCGGGCGGCGCCGATTCATCCTCCGTACTACCCATAGGGGTATCGAAAAAGTTTGCGGCATCTTTGCTTGAACTAAGTAAAGCGCGCAGTACAGGCGCAAAGTGGCAGATTATTAAGAAGCTTGGTTTGAAAGACCTGTTACCTGTGCCACCGGCCGTAGCGGAATACAGCACCGGCCTCTCCATGGGACAAACTGCGGAGCAAATGGCGAAGAGCCATCAAATCAGCCGCGAGGAGCAGGATAAGCTGGCGCACCACTCACATCAGCTGGCTGCCAACGCCTGGAACGAAGGCTTGCTGGATGAAGAAGTGATGACAGCGTTTGCAGCGCCTTATAAAGAAGCGCTGCGCAAAGATAATAATATCCGCTTCGATTCGTCCCTGGCGGGTTACGCGAAACTCAGGCCCGCTTTTGACCGTAAACACGGCAGCGTCACTGCCGCCAACGCCACACCTCTGACCGATGGTGCGGCGGCCGTAATGCTGATGGCCGAAGATAAAGCCAAAGCCCTTGGTTTACCAGTCCTGGGTTATATCCGCAGCTTTGCGTTTTCAGCCATAGATGTGCATGAAGATATGCTGATGGGCCCTTCCTATGCCACCCCCATAGCGCTGGACAGAGCCGGGATCAGCTTGAGTGATTTGACCCTGATTGATATGCACGAAGCGTTTGCGGCGCAAACGTTGGCCAACCTAAAAATGTTTGGCTCGGATAAATTTGCCCAGGAAAAGCTGGGACGCAGTAAAGCCATCGGCGAAGTGGATATGGATAAATTTAACGTCTTGGGCGGCTCTATCGCTTACGGTCATCCATTTGCAGCGACGGGCGCCAGGATGATCACCCAAACCTTAAGAGAGTTGAAGCGCCGCGGTGGTGGCCTTGGGTTAAACACGGCCTGTGCGGCAGGTGGTTTAGGCGCGGCAATGATATTGGAGGCGGAATAATGTGTTTTTCAAATAAATTAACGCAGCAAGACGATATTCCGAATAGATTTAAATCGATTAAAAATGTCCAGGGTAAGGCAGGGGCCTGTGAGGAAGTAGCAGTCTTGGGCGCGGCGATGATATTGGAGGCGGAATAATGTGTTTTTCAATGAAATTAACGCAGCAAGACGATATTCCGAATAGATTTAAATCGATTAAAAATGTCCAAGGTAAGGCAGGGGCCTGTGAGGAAGTAGCAGTCTTGGGCGCGGCGATGATATTGGAGGCAGAATAATGCAGGCTTCATTTAAACTAACGAAGCAAGACGATATTCCGAATAGATTTAAATCGATTAAAAATGTCCAGGGTAAGGCAGAGGCCTGTGAGGAAGTAGCAGTCTTGGGCGCGGCGATGATATTGGAGGCAGAGTAATGCAGGCTTCATTTAAACTAACAAAACAGGACGATATCGGAATATTAACCATGGACGTGCCGGGCGAGTCCATGAATACTCTGAAAGCTGAATTTGCCGAGGAAATCGCCGCAGTATTAACCGACATTGAGAATGACAGCAGTCTTCAAGGGTTAGTTATTGCCAGCGGTAAAGCGAATTCCTTTATTGCCGGCGCAGATATCAGCATGCTGGACGCTTGTGAAACCACCGAGCAGGCCAAGGCGCTGGCGGTGAGCGGTCAGCAGATATTTGCCCGCCTTCAGGCCCTAAATATGCCTGTCGTGGCAGCTATCCATGGTCCATGTTTGGGTGGAGGACTGGAGCTGGCTCTGGCTTGCCATTACCGGGTATGTAGTGACAGTGATAAGACTCGGCTGGGTTTGCCTGAAGTGCAGTTGGGTTTACTACCCGGCAGTGGCGGTACGCAAAGACTACCCGCTTTGGTTGGCCTTACCAAGGCGCTAGACTGGATCCTCACCGGCAAGCAAGTCAGAGCGAAGCAAGCGTTAAAAGCGGGCCTGGTGGATGATATGGTGCCGCAAAGCATCTTGTTATCAACGGCCATTAAACTTGCTTCCGTGGCAACGAAGAAAAAAAGTAAGCTTAACAAGACGCTGCTCAACCGGTTGCTGGAAGATACTTCAATCGGCCGGGATATCGTGTTTAGTCAGGCCACAAAAAAAGCCCTGGCAAAAAGCCGTGGTAACTACCCTGCGGTGGAAAAAATCCTGAGCGCAATTAAGGCGGGTTATAACGGTAAAACGGGTTATGAGGTGGAAGCCAGCTTGTTTTCTGAACTGGTGAAAACACCCGAGTCTGAAGCGTTGCGGGGCATATTCCTGGCCACCAACGACATGAAGAAGCAGGATTTTGGCGCTGAGCCTGATCCGGTGAACAAAGCCATGGTATTGGGTGGCGGGTTAATGGGGGGCGGCATCGCTTATGTGATAGCCGACAGAGCGAAAGCCAAGGTCAGGATCAAGGATATCGCCGAGCAGGGAGTCAATAACGCGTTTAAATATGGTTACGATTTGCTGATGGCCAAACGAAAACGTCGCTTTATCAGCCAGGCTCAGCTAAATCAAACCATGTCTCGTTATTCAGGCGCACTGGATTACAAGGGGGCGGAAGCCACGGATATCGTTATAGAAGCGGTATTCGAAGATTTGGCGTTAAAGCACCAAATGGTGCAGGACGTTGAAAAAAATTGTTCGGAGCACACCATTTTTGCTACCAACACCTCGTCATTGCCTATCACTGATATCGCAGAAGCAGCGGAGCGCCCTGAGCGAGTAATTGGTCTGCATTATTTCAGTCCGGTAGACAAGATGCCGTTGGCAGAAGTAATCGTTCATCCTAAGACGTCCGCAAAAACCCTGGCCACAACCGTCGCTTTTGCTCGCAAGCAGGGTAAAACCCCCATTGTGGTGAAAGATGGTGCCGGTTTTTATGTGAATCGAATCCTGGCGCCCTATATGAATGAAGCGGCGAGGATCCTGCTGGAAGGAGAAGGGATCGACAAGATAGACAAAGCATTGCTGGATTACGGTTTCCCGGTCGGGCCCATCAAGTTGCTCGACGAAGTAGGGCTGGACGTGGCGTCCAAGATATCTCCGATCCTGGAGCAAAAACTCGGCGAGAGGTTTAAGGCACCCGATGCATTTGCCAGGCTGCTCGCGGATAAGCGTCTGGGTAAGAAAAACGGCAAAGGGTTTTATCTATATAGTGGTAAGTCGAAAGGCAAACAGGTGGACAACTCCGTTTATTCGGTGTTGGGCGTTTCCATGGAGCCAAACCTGCCGGACGATGAAATCGCCCAACGCTGCGTATTGTTGATGGTGAACGAGGCATTACGCTGCCTGGATGAAGGACTCCTTGCCTGTCCAAGAGACGGCGACATTGGCGCAATTTTTGGCATTGGTTTCCCGCCGTTCCTGGGTGGACCGTTTAAACTGGTGGATAAGCTGGGGCCTCAGGTCTTGCTGGATAAGCTGAATAGCTACCATGATAAATATGGTGAGCGCTTTGCACCTTGTGAGATGCTCAAGCGTTTGGCAGAAGAAAATCAACACTGCTACCCTAAACCCACTTAGAAGTTACCTATAAAGAGGTGTTTTTAGATCAGAGAGGCGACTTCCTGATCTAAAACAAAAAAGTCTCCGCTCCTATGGGTATGCTTTATTCAAACAAGGTTTATAAAACGGGAAGCAAAACCATGAGCGCATTAGAAACGACTATATGGAATATATTAGGGTATACCGCGATGCCCACTATTTTTATCGCCGGGTTCATAGGTGTATTCCTGGTGGCATTGACGATTTTGAATTTGCTTGGCGAAGAGTCAGTTGACAGCTAATTGATAACAGTTGGCACTTGCCTTCAATGTTGATAGTCGCCGGGTTCATAGGTGTATTCCTGGTGGCATTAACGATTTTGAATTTGCTTGGCGAAGAGTCAGTTGACAGCTAATTGATAACAGTTGGCACTTGCCTTCAATGTTGATAGTCGCCGGGTTCATAGGTGTATTTCTGGTGGCATTGACGATTTTGAATTTGCTTGGCGAAGAGTCAGTTGACAGCTAATTGATAACAGTTGGCACTTGCCCTCAATGTTGATAGTCGCCGGGTTCATAGGTGTATATCTGGTGGCATTGACGATTTTGAATTTGCTGGCTCAGGCCAGGTAAAACCAAGAACAACAGAGGGGCATTTACCCCTTCTTTTATTGATTAAAAAACTTCCTCGACATTAACTGAAACTCCCCCTGGTCCCAAATAAAATGTCCATTGCTTAACTTTTCCTGATTTTTGTGTGCATCCCCATAGCTGCACAAGATCAGACGATCGGCTATCCTGGATTTTAAACCGACAATAAAGCGGATTAAATCGGCTTTGGTCATCGTTTCCAAAGCTTTAACCACCTGTTGTCGTTGATCAAAATGCCAGTCTTTGTTACCTATGCTGATCCAATATCGCTGGCTTCGGCTTTTCAGATTGGTGTCTTTTTCGCTAATCTGTGAGATCAACCCCTGTTTGCTGGCCTGCCACTGATATTCGGGTAGTTCCAGCATCATCAGCGGAAATGCATTGATAAATTCATCGATGGCCTCCAGTAACTGGACAGGACCTGCCACCGGGGATTGCACATAAAAAATGATACCGGGGTGGCGGTTTAACGGCAGGTTACCACTGCCCACCACATATCCCAGTTGCTGTTTGGTCCTGAGCTCGTGGAAAAAAGTGGTGGACATAATATGATTTGCCAGGGTGAAACGGGCAATATGCATAGGGGTGGTATGCATCGCCTGGTAGTATGTGATCAGCGCTGAATCATGGTGATTGCAGCCAATTTCACGGATCAGTGTGCCTTTCTTGGAAATGTCTATTAGCCTGCGAGTGGTCTCTTCGCCGGGGCTCGCATGGGGGGCCAGCTCTTTTTGTATATAATCGGCGATTTCCTGGACCTCTTCTTTGCGGTACTCCCCGTGGGCCAATACTTCAATGTGGACTTCATCGTACAGCTTGGCGATAAAGTCGGGCAACTCAGCCAGCGTTACCCCCTTGATCAATCTAACCAGCTGGGCCGCGGGGGGGTTTGCTGGTTGCAATAAGGATGTCATCTGGCTAAACAGTTGCGAGATGGGTTTACTCTGTTTCTGGTTATCCCAGTTACGGATCAGCTGCTCTTTAATTATCTGAAAACGAGCGGGGTCGACGTGGCCAAACTTACGACTATTTAGTATTTGTTTAAGTAGCAAGTTCTGCTTGGCGGTAAACCCTGACAAGTGAATAGTAAATCCACCTTGGTGGGCATAAATTCGGTAACCCAGGCCTGCAATTTCGGCAGGGTAGGTGGACTCGGTGAGGACGTCTAACAGTAACTCCACCGCTAACCGGGTTAATGCAATATTCCGAGCCGATTTAACCGCATGCTCTGAGTCTACCGCAATATACAAATTGCCCTTAGGGACACGGAATTCATTTTCTTTTTTATACCAGACACGAAAGCCTGGAGCATCCGTGACCAGCTCGGGTTGCTTACTGCTGTCTATATCTGGGGTGGGGGCTGCACAATCTGTTACAAAAGGATTAATCGGTGGTAGCTTTAGCACCGGGTTTAGCGACACCTGGGACCAAGCCTTTAGTCTGGTCGAGTCTATAGGCTTGTCTGAATAGGGGGTGAAATACCATTTGGCGATACGATCGGTTTCCACACCTTTGGCGGAAATAAGCAAGCGCATATTATCCGGAGTGAACAGATCTAGCTGGCTGCGGATCTGCTTCTCTTCGAAACCGGCCATCATATAATCGCCGTAGATGATATGCTCATCATCGTAATGGAACATATTCACCACCAGGTGGGAAACCAGATCCAGTGGACGGCCTTTCTCCTGAAACCTAAATGCCTGCTCTATAATGGTTTGCTTTTCCTGATAGCGCCATTCTTCCAAACCACTGTGTTTTATCAGCTCAATAAATTCAAACAGTAAGGTGATAATATAGTCAATTTGTTGATAACCCTTTTGGGTTAATACAAAGGTAATGCCAAAGTCCTTAAAGTTTGAGCCATTTACGCCGCCACCGGCGCTAAGGGTGTTCACCAGGCCTTGGTGTTTTAACACAGAAAACAAACTGCCAGGAGTTTCGTTACCCAATAGGTGGCTTAAATAGGTCAGCGGTTTGTGGTGGTATAAATGTTCGATACCGGGTAGGGCAAACGAAACAAACAGCTTTTTACTGTCTTTCACCGGCTCAATGTGAATTTCGCGAGCCAGATGGTCCTGAGTATATAAAGGTGCCGAAATAACCTGTTTTGGCAGATTATGGCAGGGCACGGTTGAAAAACACTGCTTCACCATCTCTTCCAGCTGAGCCAGTGAGTGGTTGGATAGCACGACCAAACGCATTCGCTCGGCGGAGTATTGATTTTGATAGAAGTGCAGAAGCTCTTCGCGAGCAGAGCTGTTATCCCTGTCAGCCAGTGTCTCCAGATTCCCCACGGAAAATTTGGTAAAAGGATGCTCCGGGTTAGCGGTTTCCTTGGAAACCTGATATTGCCGCCGGACATCGTCGTTTAATTTGAGTTTATATTCGGACTCAATCGCCTGACGCTCTTTATCTACTAGCTCAGGGGAGAGTAACGGGGATATAAAAAATTGTGAAAATCGGTCCAGTGCAGGGCTAAAAAAGCGCGGTTCGATATCAAAAAAGTAATTGGTAAATTCTGTCCCCGTCCAAGCGTTGTTGCTACCGCCATGCTGATTAATAAATTGCTGATATTCACCGGAATGGGGGTATTTTTCGGTTCCCAGAAATAGCATATGTTCCAGAAAGTGAGCCATACCCTGACGATCCAGGGGATCACTAAAGTGGCCGACATTGACGGCAAGCGCGGCGGCTGACTTTTCCGCATCTTCATCGGAGATTAATAAAACGCTGAGGTTATTATTCAGTGTTAGCAGTTGGTACTGCTTTTGATCGTTGGGACTCTTTAGCAAAATGAAGGCTCCGGTGACAGGGCAGGGAAATATTCTACGACACCCAACCTTTAAGTATTTCTTATAGTTAGGCTTATTATCGACACAAGAAAAGGCGCTTGCAAACTATTATTATTACAAACTATGTACAGGGGCTTTCTTGACAGAGCCGTCTAAAGTACACTGCATTTTTTGTCAGCCTTACTTTTAGGGCTATGTGTGGTAGTAAAGGAAACTGATGCGAGTATTTATTATGCGTCATGGCCAAGCCGAAATGGTGGCTCCCAGTGACGAGCAACGTGCCTTAACCAAACAAGGCCGATTTGAGTCCGCTAAGATGGCTCAATGGTTAAGCGAACAACTCGACAGCCTGGATACTATACTCGTTAGTCCGTACGTTAGAGCCCAGCAAACGCTGGAAACTATTCAGCCTCTGTTACCCGCGTGTGAAAACGTGATTCAGCTAGATGAGCTGGTGCCCGGAGGGAATGTGGCCCATATGGCGGATTTTATCACCGGATTAGCGCACGAAGAATTAAGTACGGTTTTGATTGTATCCCACCTTCCTTTGGTCGGTTACCTGGTAGGTGAGCTTGCACCTCCTGCCGGCGCACCGATATTTGCGACTTCTGGTATTGCCGGGTTAGAAGTGAGCCTGGATAAACCTGGCCAGCTGTTATTTTTGGACGGCCCGCATACGCTGTTTTAAGCCTGCTCTGACCTTATACAAAGTTTCTTAGCTGGAAGCCTGTTCCTGCCGCTTATTATCTAAAGGGCGGCGGTAATTAAGCCGGTTTCGCTTCATCAGAGCAAGCATTACCTATGAACTACCGCCCAAATGTTTGATAATAAAATCAACGCGTAGTTTAATTTTTGGAACCGGTTAGCTTAATTTCACTTCAACCAGCTCTCCGACATTAACAGCTTATCCACTCCCCAGCCCGGAGCAAACATAAGCCCTCGGTATTGCGGGGTAGAACAAGTCTTAATGTCTTCAGCCAGCGATTCTTGGTGAGAACTGGCTCAGTAAGGTAAAAGGGGTTTTATGGTTGTTTTTTCTCCAAACCTGCTCAAGCTCGCTGCTCTACCTGATTTCACACTCAAATTGCAGGCAGGGATCAAGCTACACAGTTAAGTGCATTTTCCTCTAATTCGTATTTTCAGCTTCTTTTAACTGCCGTCACCTCGTCATCATCGCCATTGAGAAGTAGGTCCATCAAATGCTCCCAATTGTCTACAACGAGCATGCGGATCGTTGACCTAAAGTTTTCCCACAGGTGGGCCTTAGAGCCATAGGAAACTCGGCAAGCCTGATACACTCCGTCAGTGAGCTCAAAAATCTGATGAAAATAAAAGGCTAATAGGGTGAGAAGATACATGTTATAGTTCAGGTTTTGCTCACCATGGCCATAGTTGTGCTCAATGTGGTATCCCTGATTTTTCAGTGTGTTAAAGCACTCGTTTTCAATTTTCCACCGGCATCGACCTGCTCGGGTCATCTGCTGTACATTGGCTTCAGTGATCTCGATATCCGTTACCCAGCTATTGGTATAAGAAATTTTTCCTTTCTTATTTTTTAGCTGATATTTGAACCAGTTAACCTCCAACGCACCTTTCCCACCATGGAGGGGGACTGCATTTTGCCAGGTATAAATATGCGTGCGACCTTGGTTATCCATGTGCTGTGTTGTTGGTAGCTGCTTATAAGCTTGGAGCCACTCTTCCAGATACTTATGATCACCTGGCTTAGCGACAAACAGACAATGCATGC
The DNA here is from genome assembly GCA_965249895.1 of Psychromonadaceae bacterium. Taxonomy (GTDB): domain Bacteria; phylum Pseudomonadota; class Gammaproteobacteria; order Enterobacterales; family CBDFNC01; genus CBDFNC01. The sequence goes on along the minus strand of CBDFNC010000004.1, from coordinate 1,108,970 downwards.
CATTGGCCATCACGGTTTCCATAAAGGGCTGGTGAGACATTAACCCGTCTCCACAGATAAGAAACTTCTGTCGAGGGTGAGCCGCCCTCAATTTATCAATAAACCGTTTGGCAGCATTGATCTCGCAGTCTTGCTTCTTACTCACATCGCCATTTTGTATTGCTTCTGGCATCACAGGCAGCACCTGTTTTTTATCAGGGTGCATAATGGCCCCCTGTAAAATCCCATGGCTATGGGTTACCTCACCGTTTCTCTGTTTTTTGTGGAGACATTGCTCGCAGTGAACTGTCTTGGAGCGATGGTACTCAGTACCATCAATGGCGCACATAAGTACCCCTGGTAAGATGGCGTAGTCTTCCAGGTGTTTATGACGACGAAGACGACCGAAAAGTGTTTTGAAAATGCCAGCCATCTCCTGTGAGGGAATGTTATCCAGCACATCACGTAACTGGCTATCCCCAGGGATATTCTCAACATTGAAAATCGTTTGTAAGTTATTGCGCTGGTATTTTTGCTCCAGTCGTTTCTGAAAATGAAGCAGAGATGGATCCTGAAAATACATGCAGGCGAAGGCGCTCATCAATATGTCATGCTGGCTATAGGTACATTTACTCTGCTGCCTGCCATCGGGAATGGTGAGAAATTGCTCGGATAGCGCTTTCCTGAGGGCGCTAAAGCTTAAGTGCTTTTTACTTTTAGTCAGTGAGGCCAATAATTTATCTTAAAAAACGTCTAACGTGCACGCATTATACCCAAGCATTTGTTTTTCTTTGTGATCTAGTGGCGTCAGTTGTTGTGAGAGATCCGCCATTGTGGGGCTGGTTTTTGTGATCTTTTTGCCACTGTAGAGCAAATTAGCGCGAAAAGTCTTTTTTTAGATGCTTTGAACCCCTTGCTACACAAGGGGATTGGTCAACGCCCAGAATTGCTGGTCTTCAGCAGACAAAACTGGCTTATTATAACGTGTCAGTAAAGATGAAATTAATTTTGGTGTAGCCAGTAGCTTAAAATCATTCTTGGACAAGTGCCTGGCGATTACCCGCTCATCGGGTACCTAACCCGCACGCATTGCAATCAAACTACCTGGAAATGTAGATTCAGAGCTCAGGCAGGATGCCAGAACAAGGCGCAGCGAGCAGGGAATGGCATTCCCTTTTCAAGCGTTGCAACGCAGTGCTGACTTTCTGCCTGAGCTCCCTTAGGGCAAGACGAGAAGCAACCCTCTTCGGCGTTATAAAACCTTGATGTAGAAGACTAGACCTTCGGCTTTATGCCTTGAACCCGGTCTCTTCTCGACTTGCTGATCCCCGCATTTCCAAGCAGCTTGGGTATATGGGTCCTTACCCAGCTCATTCGCACCATCCAGTTTTTGTAACCCATCCACTATTTTTGGTGTTGCAAATATTACGGCGGGGGGATTATTACTTCCCATGTCTAGCTAGTGTTCATCCTGAAACGATAACTGATTGAATTTAAATAAAAAATCAGAAAAAAAAAGTGAGAACCCCGGTGAGTTTGGTATAATCAATATCGCTAAACAGTTGATTATAAAGTAAAAACAAAAACACCGGAGGTTGGCATGCGCGAAAAATACATACCGCAAATCAGTATATTCGAATATTACTGTAAGCACGAGATGGGACAGCAACTTAAAGCGATATCTTCCATGTTGGATGCCTGCCCGGGCATACTCGACTTGGCCGCCAAGGACTTAATTGACCCGAGCACTCAGGCCACCGGGCGAAATGGCTTGAGTGTTGATTCCATCGTTCGCGCTACCTTGCTTAAGCAATCGATGAGTCTGAGCTACGATGAGCTCAGTTTCTATCTGATGGATTCGCTCAGCTACCGCAGCTTTGCCCGGATTGAAAGTGATCCATCCAAATCCAGTTTACAGGCCTGTATCGGCCGACTTGACGCCCAGACCTGGGAAGCTATCAACCGCTTGCTGTTAGCTGATGCCGCCCAGCAAGGCATTGAGAAAGGCCGTACCGTCAGGATTGACAGCACGGTGACCGAAACCCATATTCATGCACCAACGGATAGTTCCTTGCTGTGGGATTGTGTGCGGGTAATGGTGCGCCTGCTCACCCAGCTGAAAGAGGCGGTGGCACCGGGCTGCTTGTCCTTTTGTAATCACAAAAGGGCGGCCAAACGGAAAATGTACAAGATAGAATTTGCCAGAGGCGCGAATAAAACCAAGCATTATAAGGAGTTACTGAAGCTCACCAAGCAAACCCAAGGCTATTTACAGCAGGCTCTCTCAGAGCCAGGTCCGGTACAGAAACTGCTTTTCTTTCCTGTCATAGAGCAAGAGGCACAGCAGATAATGGCGCTGACCGAAAAAGTGATAAGCCAGACTGAGCGCCGGGTGCTCAAGGGTGAAAAAGTGCCGCACCAGGAGAAGGTGTTCAGCATTTTTGAGACGCACACAGATATCATTATCAAAGGGGCCAGAGACATCCAGTACGGTCATAAGTTAAACATCACCACAGGCAAAAGCGGCCTGGTGCTGGATGTGTATGTGGAGGAAGGCAACCCGGCAGATACTGCGCGCCTGTGCCCGATGATTGAACGGCAAAAAGATATTTATGGCCGGGTCCCCCGGCAGGTAGCCGCTGATGGCGGCTATGCCTGCCGGGACAACCTAACCCAAGCCAAAGAAAAGGGAGTTAAAGATGTGGCATTTCAAAAGAAATGCGGCTTGAAAATAGAAGAGATGGCAAAGAGCAGCTGGGTTTACAAAAAGCTGTGTGACTTCCGGGCCGGAATAGAAGGCAATATCTCCTGCTTAAAACGTCGTTACGGCCTGTCCCGCTGTCTGTGGAAAGGCGAAGATAGGTTCAAGTCTTATGTCTGGTCCTCGACCGTCGCCTATAACCTAATGGTGCTGGCCAGGATAGAAACCAGCACCTAACCAGTTCACCCCACTCAAGCTAACGGATCAGGGAAAACCTGAGGATTAGACGCGTCCAAACATTGGTTATTAAATAGACAACATGGTTTTTTATCGCGATCGCGCGCTGCGCGCGCGTACCTTAGACAAAAACAGAACAGGTTGATGATGCGCGAGTTGCCGTTAGGCGCCCAAAATCCACGTTTCAGGACGGACACTAGCTAGTGCCCTTCCTGAAACGCTATCTTGTCATTCTCGCGTACACGGTGGTACGACATCTAGATGGCCCGACACTCGGTCCAGTGGCTTAACCGCGATCACGGAGCACGCTAAAAGTCACTAGATTGCCATGCAAGCTGACAATGACAGAGGGTGCTATGATAGTGGTGACTAACTTTAAGCTTTCGTAAAACGACAAGTTTGGATGCTAAGAATATGACTGAAGAACGAATGCGTGTGTTTCAGGACGGGCACTAGAGCACCGATCAGCTTAAAAAATAACCAGATCGACATGAGTGTAAATACATGATCAAATACATCGCATTGTTAATTATTCACTGGAATTGATTATGTCAGACTCGCGTTATTGGGAGTGCCCTATTGCACTGACGAAACAAGAAGAACTCATCTGTAAGCGATTGAAGAGTCATGGGAAGTTATTTGTATTTTTACGTCATCACCGGCATCGGATTTTTGATGACAAGATTAATCAGCAGTTAATGGCCATGTATGCCGATCACCCCCGGGGAAAACCACCCGTGCCCACAGCGCAGCTGGCCATGGCTACCCTGTTACAGGCATATGAGCAGAAATCTGATGCAGGGGCGGCGCTGGAAGCCATGTTTGATAAACGTTGGCAAATGGTGCTCAACTGTTTAGGAGAAGAAAGTACACCTTTTTCTCAAGGCACTTTGTGTGATTTTCGCCACCGTTTGGTGAAACACAATATGGATGTCACTTTGCTCGAGCAGAGCGTCGCCGTCGCAAAAGAGTTTGGCGGTTTTTGTCACAAGAAGCTGAGGATTTCCCTGGATTCTGCCCCATTGCAAGGGGCTGGACGAGTGGAAGACACCTTTAACTTGGTCGGTCATGCACTGGAGCTACTGGTGGACTGTGCTGCACAAGTTAGGCAAACCAGCGAAGTGCAGATTATCACGGAAGCAGGCACTCAATTGATTGGCAAGAGCAGTATCAAAGCCGCGTTGGACATAGACTGGTCAGATGCCGCAGAGAAGCGAAATGCCATCAATACCCTACTCAAAGATGTGGAAGCCATACGCAAGTGGATCGGTAACCAGCCAGCTGCGGTGGCTGAACACAAGGCACTGAAAGAATCACTCGCACTGCTGAAAAGGGTATTGGAGCAAAATATCGAGCTAGATCCTGATGGCGGCTCCCGGGTGAGAAAGGGCGTAGCGCCCGATCGGCAGATTTCTATCCAGGATGGCGACATGCGGCATGGACAAAAATCGAGCGCCCGCACCATCAATGGCTTCAAGCAACATATTGCCATTGAATTGGACTGGAAGGTGGTATTAGCGACTTGCGTGTGGCCAGCTAATGAGCCAGAACATCAAGCCAGCGAGTTACTGAAACCCAAAGTCCAGCGCTATGGCCAGGTAGAGGAGATGAGCATAGACCGTGGTTACCTGGCAGCAGAGTGGACCGTCGAATTATATGATCAGGGAAAGACAGTAGTGGCCAAACCCTGGAATCCGGCAACCAACGGAAAGTATGGGAAGAAGGCATTTACCATTGATCTTGAGCAAGCTCAGGTAACTTGCCCAGCAGGACATACGACGGCTATCCGTGGAAAAAAGGATAACCGAGCTCAATTTCCAGGTGCTCTATGTGATGGCTGTGCAAAGAAAAACGAATGTACCGAGTCAAAGACGGGTAGAAGTCTGTCGATACACCCACAAGAAGCGATGCTGCAAAGGCTGCGATACTATGCTGAAACGGCAGAAGGGCGGGCTGATGCCAGAGAACGAGTCAAAGTGGAGCATTCTCTGGCATCGATCTGTAACCGCAAGGGGCCAAGAGCAAGATATAAAGGGTTACGGCTGAACGAATATGACTTAAGCCGGACAGCGATGATAACCAACTTGCACATAGCGATGAATTTAGCTGCTTAGTTTTTAAACTATATGGTGCTCTAGCTATGTCTTATCACTAACCGTTCCTCTGCCTGATTCATTTTGGGGGTTATTGCTGGTCAGCAGCTTTTTCCAGATGGTTTATATGGCTAGCTTGGCGAAAGCCTAGCAACAAGCTGATGTGGGGGTGGTCTATCCGATTTCCAGAGCGCGCTATTGGGGCAGCAGATGCAACTGCTTGCTTGGGGATGTTATGTGTGACTTTAGGTTGTGTCCTGGTACCTATGATTTGTTTTCGGCAATGGCAATGGCGGGCATACTTTCAGGCCGGTTTCATATGGGCTCTGCTGGCTGCATTAGCAACTACGGGTTATTCCGTACTTGATGATACCGCGTTGAAATTGGTAATGGAGCCATATTCTCTGCTACTTTCCTCACCTCTTATTGCTATTTATTAAACTGCTCCTTTTTTGTTGGCGTCATCAGGCCAACACAGGGGCGCACCCAGGTAAGAAGTGTTAGGGAGGCTGGCATATTGCTGGTGTTTATTGGCCATGAGGACACCTTATGCCAATAGTTACTTAGCGTCTGTGTTTGTTTTATTCCACCATCGCCAGTTAGCGGTTTCGCTCGAATGTATTTTAATTGGTGTTCGGGTCTGTCGGGTGAGCCCAGTATGTCGTAATAGGGCACAATTCATTGTGCATAATTACCGCATAATATGTTTATCCAGTTTTTGCCTGAACGTATCGTTTTTGCCCTGCGTTTGGCCCTAAATTGGGCGATAATTGAAGGTGGATTGGCGAATCGTTTAAAACCAACTACGCTGGCCTTATTTACAATTGCAACCTTGCGGTAACATAGTTATATCATGTTGAAATAAATGGGTAAATCCTATTGATTGACACGGAGTTCCTGTTCTTCTGTGGGTTGCTATTAAACAAAGGGTTACAAGAGGTAAACGGTATTTTTACTTTCTTTTTTCGCCAAAATCATTAAAATCCAACACGTTTACCATAGTTATCTGTTTACTCTGGTGAATAGAAACTGAATATCCATGGATATATATTCAGTTTAAGGCTCGGTGACCTGTCCCTTCGGCCCGAGTGCGACCCAAGAAACAGCCAGAGTCTGTTTCGCAAACGTTTGAGTAGTAAACGACGTAACTAGTCGAATCGGGTGGTTTTATTAAACACTTCTTATAGATCAGTCGGGTGGCTAATGTCACTCAACCCTAAGCTACTTAGCGCGAAGGCTGATGGTAATAAGGTTTAATAAAGGCACACATGGAATGTTTTTAGCGACTTCACGTATTCGACTAAAAAAATTTAAGGATCATCATGACCAAACCAACTTCGAAAATAATTTATACCATTACCGACGAAGCACCAGCACTAGCTACTTTTTCTTTGCTTCCGATCGTTAAGGCATTTACTGATGCTGCTAAAATTGACGTTACCACCAAAGATATTTCCCTTGCCGGTCGTATTATCTCAAACTTCCCAGAAAACCTGACGGACACTCAACAGCAAGCTGACGCGTTAAGTGAGTTAGGTGAACTAGCGAAGACCCCAGAAGCCAACATTATTAAGCTACCTAATGTAAGTGCTTCTATTCCTCAGTTGGTTGCCGCTATTACTGAATTGCAAGAGCATGGTTACGATATTCCAAACTACCCTGCAGAACCAAAAGATGACGCAGAAAGCGTCATTCAGGCTCGTTATGCCAAGATATTGGGTAGTGCGGTAAACCCGGTATTACGTGAAGGTAACTCAGACCGTCGCGTAGCGGGACCAGTAAAAGCCTATGCTCAGAAAAATCCACACTCCATGGGTGCCTGGAGCAAAGATTCCAAATCCCACGTCGCACACATGACTGATGGAGACTTCTTCTCAAGCGAACAGTCTGTCATTGTCGAGCAAGCGGATGATGTGAAAATTGAACTGGTTGCCAAAGACGGTAGCGTATCCACCCTTAAAGCATCAACTCCTCTGCTTGCGGGTGAAGTGATTGATGCTGCGGTAATGAGCCGCGCGGCGTTGCGTGAGTTCTTTGAAAAAGAAACTCAAGATGCAAAAGAGAGTGGTGTATTACTGTCTCTGCATCTGAAAGCGACCATGATGAAGGTTTCTGACCCAATCATGTTTGGCCACGCTGTGACCGTATATTTTAAAGATGTATTCGAAAAACATGCGGCCCTATTCGAAGAGCTGGGTGTTAATGCTGACAACGGTCTGGGTGATGTTTACGCGAAAATCGCCACTCTGCCAGAAGCGCAGAAAGCAGAAGTCGAAGCAGACATTCAGGCGGTGTATGCAACTCGTCCTGAGATGGCGATGGTCGACTCTGACCGCGGCATCACCAACCTGCACGTGCCAAGTGACGTGATTATCGATGCATCTATGCCTGCGGCGATCCGCTCTTCAGGTCAAATGTGGGGCCCTGACGGCAAGCTAGGTGATATGAAAGCCATGATCCCTGATCGTTGTTATGCGGGTATTTACCAGGAAACCATCCAGTTTTGCCAGGAACACGGCGCGTTTGATGTAGCCACTATGGGTAACGTAGCTAACGTTGGCCTGATGGCACAAAAAGCGGAAGAATATGGTTCACATGATAAGACTTTCCAGATCCCTGCTGAAGGTAGCGTTCGTGTGGTTAACCAGGCCGGCGACACGTTACTTGAGCACGCGGTGCAAGAAGGTGATATCTGGAGAATGTGTCAGGCGAAAGACGCACCAATCGAAGACTGGGTAAAACTAGCGGTTAACCGTGCGAAAGCAACGGGTGCACCAGCTATCTTCTGGTTGGATGAAAACCGTGCTCACGACGCTAACCTGGTAACTAAGGTAAACACTTACCTGCAGGATCACGATACAGCTGGCTTGGAAATCAAAGTGTTGGCCCCAGCTGATGCGATTCGCTACACCCTGGAGCGCGTTAAGGCCGGTCAGGATACGATTTCTGTAACCGGTAACGTATTGCGTGACTACCTGACTGATTTGTTCCCAATCCTTGAATTGGGTACGAGTGCTAAGATGTTGTCCATCGTACCGCTTCTGGCGGGCGGTGGTCTGTTTGAAACGGGCGCGGGCGGTTCAGCGCCTAAGCACGTTCAACAGTTTGTCCAGGAAAATCACCTGCGTTGGGATTCTCTCGGTGAGTTCCTGGCAATAGGCGTTTCTCTGGAAGACCTGGGTCAGAAAACAGACAACAGTAAGGCACTGGTGCTGGCTGAAGCGCTAAACTTGGCTATTGGTAAGATCCTGGATAACGGCAAGTCTCCGCTGCGTAAAGTGGGTCAGCTAGATAACCGTGGTAGTCACTTCTATCTTGCGATGTACTGGGCGCAGGCAGTAGCAGAGCAAACGACGGATCAGGAGCTACAGGCGAAATTTACTAAGGCAGCAAAAGAGCTGACCGACAACGAAGCTAAGATTGTCGAAGAGCTGAATACAGTTCAAGGCACTGAGCTTGATTTAGGCGGTTACTACCAGCCAAATCCAGAAAAGGCTGCCGCAGCTATGTGCCCAAGCACTACGTTGAACGGTATCCTGGAGTCTGTTTCTGTAGCAGCGAAAGAGCTTGAGAAAGCGTAATAGCTGCTCGTAAGTTGTGAAAGTATACTAAAACCGCCTTCGGGCGGTTTTTTGTTACTGGTGAGCGGGTTATTTAGCACTGGCACTTGAGGAGGAGCGTCGAAGGGGAGTTAAAATAAACGCACTAAAATTATCTTTGTTATTAAATTTGTCATAGTTAGTACCTGACCGAAAACCCTACAACCCTTTATTCATAAGGGCTGTAGAAGGGTTTTAAAAACGAAGATTTAGATGCTAATACAGAAAACACCTAAAAATTGGGGCTATTTATGAAATATCACCCAAAACTTAAAAACTTCGATTCCGAATTCTGCCTGAAAGCCTTGCGCACTCTAGCTCTAGGAGTTTTCGTTCAGACACTAGTTAACCTCTACACTCTGCGCCCAGTTAAACTTGTTGGGGTTTTCAGGATGAGAGAATTTAAGCGTTGTAACCTGGAAAAGATTGCCAAATATGTTATGGCATATTTTAAAGGTGAGTTGGCCATCCAAGGGGTAGGGAAGTTTACCTTTGAAAACGGCAGGGTGGTCCGCCCTCAGGGGTTGGCGTTATTCCAGCATCAGATCGTTTCGCTAATCAACCAACGCATCAAAGCGAAACAATTAATGACCCGCCGCGCCGCTTAACGTCTTATTTGCCAGTCTTCCAGTTCTATCAACACCAACAGAGCGCCGTTCCCGCCATATTCCAGCGGCGCCTGATGAAATGCCATTATATTATGTGCTGGGCAAGCCAGAGTGGCGTTTTGCGCTTACAACGGCAGAGTAGTCAGGCTGTAGGGCCTAGCGTTTTATTTGCCAGTCTTCGAGCTCTATTAATACCAACAGAGCGCCGTTCCCGCCATATTCCAGCGGCGCCTGATGAAATGCCACCACGTCAGGGTGCTGGGCAAGCCAGAGCGGGGCTTTGCGCTTGAGGATGTGTTTACCCAAACCATGCATCACGCAGCAACAGCGCAGGTGTTCTTTTTTACACAGGGCGAGTAATCCGCCTAGTTCCTTTTTTGCCTCTTGCTGGGTTAAACCGTGTAAGTCGAGGAATATTTCCGGTGCGTAGTCGCCCCTTCTCAGTTTTTTTAACTCGTATTTAGCAGCATCACTGCGCACATATCTGGTGGGGCCGTCTTGTTCCAGATGGGGCTCGAATTCATCGGAGAAATGGTCTGTTTCCAACGCTCTGGTGTTTTCCTCTTTACGGCGGATTTTTTCCTTGATCCTAGGTTTATCAGGCCTTAAGGTATCCTGCTTTATTTGGCGGACGTCTGAGAAAGCCTCCCTGAACAGGGAAACATCATCACCATTTGTGTTATCTTTATCTTTCATCCGCCTGCAGACCTCAAATCTCAATTAGCGCAGGATTTTACTCGAGTTGGAGAGCAATTTGGACAAGAATTTTGTCGACGAAGCTGTAAATGATCTTAGCACGGTTCAAGACATGATCCGCTGGGCCATGAGTCGCTTTAATGAAGCCAACCTGTTTTTTGGCCATGGCACTGATAATGCCTGGGATGAAGCGGTACATCTGGTGCTGCCGTCACTGTATTTACCTTTAGATGCAGATCCCGAAATTCGTCATGCTCGTCTGACCCAAAGTGAGCGTCAGAAAGTAGCGGAATTGGTGGTACGCCGGGTAACGGATAAAACACCGGTTCCCTATTTAATTAATAAGGCCTGGTTTGCGGGTCTCGAATTTTATGTGGATGAACGAGTATTGGTGCCCAGGTCACCATTTGCCGAGCTTATCCATGCAGGGTTTACCCCCTGGTTGACCAAGAGTCCAAGCCGCGTGCTCGACCTGTGTACAGGCAGTGCCTGTATTGCTATCGCCTGTGCCTATGCCTTTGAACAGGCTGAAGTGGACGCGGTGGATATTTCCGACGATGCCCTTGAGGTGGCGGAAATGAATATTCAGGATCACGGCCTTGAGCAGCAGGTCATTCCGCTAAAATCAGATCTGTTTAATGAAATTAAAAACGAACGATATGATCTTATTGTTTCCAATCCGCCGTATGTAGATGCTGAAGATATGGCGAATCTACCCGATGAGTTCCATCATGAGCCAGAACTTGGCTTGGCGGCGGGCGGTGACGGCTTGGATTTGGTACGCCGGATCCTGGCTAACGGTGCCGAGATGCTTAATGAGCAGGGTATTCTGGTGGTGGAAGTCGGTAACAGCCAAATTCATTTGGAGCAGGCTTATCCAGACGTACCTTTTACCTGGATTGAATTTGAACACGGCGGACACGGTGTATTTATGCTGACGAAACAGCAGCTGGATCACTGTCAGGCTCAATTTTCCCTTTATAAAGATTAGGATGTGGTATGGCAGGGAATAGTTTCGGACAACTTTTTCGGATCACCACTTTTGGTGAAAGTCACGGTGTAGCCTTAGGTTGTATAGTGGATGGAGTCCCCCCAGGGCTGGAGATCAGTGAAGCAGATTTGCAGCTTGACCTGGACAGGCGCCGCCCTGGTACGTCCAGGTATACCACTCAGCGTAGAGAGCCAGATCAGGTGAAAATCTTGTCAGGTGTGTTTGAGGGTAAAACCACAGGGTGCAGTATTGGTTTGATGATTGAGAATACAGATCAACGTTCCAAAGACTACTCGGCTATCAAAGATATATTCAGGCCGGGTCATGCGGATTACACCTATCACCATAAATACGGCCACCGTGATTATCGTGGCGGCGGTCGTTCGTCGGCACGTGAAACGGCGATGCGCGTCGCTGCAGGCGCCATCGCTAAAAAATACCTGGCGGAAAAGTTTGGCGTTCAGGTTCGCGGATATTTAAGTCAGTTGGCCGATATTACTCCGGATCAAATTGACTGGTCCCAGGTAGAGCAAAACCCGTTCTTCTTTCCGGATGCAAGCAAGCTGGAAGCCCTCGATGAGTATATGCGTAAGCTAAAGAAAGAAGGCGACTCAATCGGAGCCAAGGTGACAGTAGTGGCCGAAAAGGTACCAGTGGGTCTGGGCGAGCCGGTATTTGATCGCATCGACGCTGATATAGCCCATGCACTGATGAGTATCAATGCAGTTAAAGGTGTCGAGATTGGCGATGGTTTTGCCGTGGTAAATCAAAAGGGCAGTGAGCACAGGGATGAGATGACCCCGGAAGGTTTTCAGTCAAATCACGCTGGTGGCGTCTTAGGTGGCATCTCCACCGGCCAGGATATTGTGGCGCATATAGCCATGAAACCTACGTCGAGTATTACCGTACCTGGCCGTACGATTACCACTAGCGGTGAAGCCACCGAGATAATCACTAAAGGTCGCCACGACCCTTGTGTTGGTATTCGTGCGGTGCCCATAGCCGAAGCCATGATGGCCATCACCCTGATGGACCATTTATTAAGGCACAGGGCGCAAAATATCGATGTGAAAACAGACACACCTCAACTTTAACCTCAGAAAAAATGCCGCTTAGCGGCATTTTTTTATTCTGAGTCAGGGTATGACATACTTTTAGCACTGTGACAAAAAAGCGAATACCTGGAGACCACATCTCGCGGCTCCCCTGCCTTATCAGGCATCATTCTAAAGGTATCTACAGCCTGGACTGGTGACGGTACAAACCAGAAGCTTGTCTGGCAACCGAAGTCAGGCGAAGCGAATGGAAGGGCAAAAGCTGAAACACCCGGTGCAAGCTTTACTGCAATTCCTCTAACGAGAGAACACTGCTCTGTGACCTCTGTAAAATACGGAGGTCACAGATATATTAGACATTTACAGGTAAGGAATTCAGTCTTGGCTATTTGGAAAAAAGAGTTTGAACTGGGAAAGCTGAATGCGTTAGGTCAGGATACCCTGATTTCCCACTTACAAATTGAATACACGGAATTTGGCGATGACTACCTCTGCGGCACCATGCCCGTGTCTAGCATTACCCATCAACCTTTTGGCTTGCTGCACGGCGGCGCCTCTGTAGTGCTGGCAGAAACTTTGGGTAGCACGGCGGGTAACCTCTGTGTTCCAGAGGGTAAGGTCTGTGTGGGCCAGGAAGTAAACGCCAACCATCTGAGAAGTGTTAAATCGGGTTTGGTTACGGGTAAAGCCAAGGCAGTTTATATAGGCGGTCGTAGCCAGGTATGGAATATTGAAATTACAGATCAAGCGGGAGAGATGCTGTGTTGCTCCCGTTTAACATTAGCTGTGGTGTCGATGCGTTAATACTGGCTACTAATTAAGCGTGGTAGATAGGTTTCTGTTGATCTTGCTTGCTTTGGTCCTTCATATAGTTAGAGCCCATCCTGAAACGCCAAATTCAAAGGTATATTCACGACCCAAGGAGCGGATGCCTCTTTGTAGGTAAAAAGGGCGAATCCAGTGCTCTCAAGGTTCGCCGAACGCGCATCCATGCATTTAACATCTCATCCCTGAGATGGATTCGACTCCTACAGGCCAACCTGCCTATTCCTGTGTTTCAGGATGGATACGAGTAAGATTTACCACTCAGGTATGTACTACCTAACAGGTCAACACATGCGCCAGTGAAAGGATGAATATTAGGTATAGGGTATGGCGACATTAATCCACTTTTATGACCTTAGGCCGGTCACTAGGTGGCCAGTTAATTGTTTAGGCCTGGTTAAACCTGGGTAAGAGATCCCGATGGTTCGGCGAACCTTGCGGGCACAGGCTTCGCCGATTGAATCTGCTCCACAAAGAGCACCACAATTGTTACCCTTATCCCCGTTATTTGAAGGGTTCCAATTGTTTTTTCATAAGCAATCTAATGGACTGACGGTACCTGCATAGTGTTGCCCAAGTACATGAGTATATATTTCACAAAAGCCAGAAGGGCCGCTGTTGTTTTAACGTCATTATGGCCGAGCAATTCTTGCACGCTTCTTATATCTCTGCCTGCTTGTAGTAAATGGGTCGCGAAACTATGCCGACTATGTCGCTAACGACATAGTCGCCACTATCTACCCTTCTTGACTATGTCTTGTTGAGCCTCGCCAACCCAGCTTTTCCGGCAAATGAGCAAATAAATAACGATATAGTTTAGACTCCTTTCATTAGCCCCGCGCAGGGGAGAAGTCCACCATGAAGTACATCATTAATAACCAAGTAGTTCTATCACAAAAGCCAGAAGGGCCGCTCAAAGAATATATCGACTCATTTGCAGAATACACCAGCCCCCTTGGATATGCTCTGAATTCAATTCATCGGCAAGTCCTGCTTGCTGCGTGTTTTAGTCGATGGCTTAAACAAAATGAAATTGAGCTACACCACATTGCCCCTGATCACCCGAGGCAATATTTACAATATCGCGCTCAACAGGTGCGGCCCAGCTCGGGCAACGCTGCAGCACTCAATCACCTCATTGATTTTCTCCGCAGTGAGGACGTTATTCCTGCAGAGGTAATATCTGTACCTCAGCTAACTCCGGCGGAGTGCTGTGTGCTGGCGTACGAGAAATACCTTCGTGAGGCTCGCAATTTAGCCGAAGCAACAATTCTTAACTACGTGCCATTTGCCCGCTGGTTTCTTAAGGATTGCTTCGGAGCGGGTTCCATCAAGATCTCAACCCTGTGTGCTCGCGATATTGTGAGATTTGTACAGCGCCAGGCACCGCGTTTGCATATGAAGCGAGCGAAGCTCATGACCAGCGCCTTGCGTTCTTTCTTGACCTACCTTCGTTATCAGGGTGAGCTAGTGCTTGATTTAGCTGGCGCTGTTCCCATAGTGGCTAACTGGTCGATGCCATCTGTCCCTCGCGTGATTTCGACAGAGCAAGTCAGTCAGTTGTTGGCTAGCATCGATCGTCGCACGGCGACGGGGCGTCGAGACTATGCTATTTTGCTGCTGCTAGCACGGCTGGGATTGCGTTCGGGCGAAGTTGCATTTCTCGAACTCAATGACATCGACTGAAACACCGGGACATTGAAGGTATGTGGTAAGGGCGGCCTGCGCAACGAGTTTCCCTTACCTCTTGAGGTGGGGAAAGCAATCGCCAGGTATTTGCGTGATGGTCGACCGCTTAGCACCAGTCGACGCGTATTTTTACGCGCGAAGGCACCCATTTGTGGCTTTCAAGGCGCCAGCAGTATTAGCTCAATCGTCCAACATTCACTCAAGCGTGCTGGGATCAATGCGCCGACTCATGGAGCTCATCAGTTTCGTCATGGTTTGGCTACCCAGATGTTGCGCCAAGGCGCTTCACTTGGTGAGATCGGTGACGTATTGGGGCATCGAAATCCGCAGACCACAAAGATTTATACCAAGGTCGATCTTGATGCATTGCGTACACTGGCCTTGCCCTGGCCAGGAGGTGTGCAATGAATACGTTAAGGCAGGATGTTCATGAATATCTGAGTATGCGGCGTAATTTAGGATTTAAGTTACGGGAAGCAGGTAGCGGGCTACTGGATTTTATCACCTTTATGGAGCAACACGGTGCGGCCTACATCACCCAGGCGTTAGCGCTTACCTGGGCGCAACAGCCCGAGAACGTTCAACCGGCGCGTTGGGCTCAGCGACTGGGTTTCGTTCGCGGATTTGCCCGTTACCGTAGTGCTAGCGATCCACGCACGCAGATCCCATTACCTGGGTTGCTACCCTTTCAACCAAAGCGGGCGCGACCCTACCTGTACTCAGATGAAGAGGTTAAAAATCTACTCCTCGCCGCACTAAACATGCCGCACAGCTATAAAAACGGCGCATTGCTGCCCTGGGTTTATTATTGCCTGTTTGGGCTGCTGTATGTTTCAGGTTTGCGTCTTGGCGAAGCATGTGATCTCATGCTTCAAGATGTCGACCTTGAGGCTGCTGTGTTGACGGTTCGCAACGCCAAATTCGGCAAGGATCGCCTGGTTCCACTGCACGCTTCAACCTGCAAGGTGCTGGCTGACTACCTAATCCGACGCCAGCGCCATTGGGCAGGTAGATCGGTATCTTCTTATTTGTTTATTTCCAGTTGGGGAAATCGGTTGGACGGCGGACAAATCCACCGCGCTTTTTATGTCTTGTCCCGACAGATCGGTTTACGCGGGGCGTCCGACAGTCACGGGCCTCGCCTGCATGATTTGAGACATCGGTTTGCAACAAACACATTGCTCAACTGGTATAAGTCTGGTCAGGATCCCGAGCGTCTCCTGCCAGTCCTGTCCGCGTACCTGGGTCATGTTCATGTCGCCGATACGCAATGGTATTTGGAGAGCTCTCCCGAACTGATGCGTGAAGCGATGCGACGCTTAGAGCAGCGCTGGGAGGATTTATCATGATCATTGTTACCAGCCTGGCACCCATATTGGAGCGTTTCTTTACCCAGCGCCTGATGCAGCAACGCCAGGCCAGTCCTCACACCATCAGCTCTTATCGAGACACTTTCCGTCAACTCCTGACATTTGCACAACAGAAGTTACATCAACAGCCATCAAACCTGGACATCAAGCAGATTGACGCGCCGTTGATAGTAGCCTTTCTGGATGAACTGGAAAATAAGCGAGGCTTAACCGCCCGCAGTCGTAATTTACGGCTCACGGCAATCCACTCCTTCTTTCGTTATACGGCTTTCGAACTGCCAACCCATGCGGCACAGATCCAGAGAGTGCTCGCCATCCCCAGCAAACGATTTGTCCGCACCCAGATCAGCTTTCTTAGCCGACCGGAAGTGGATGCGTTGCTCGCTGCTCCAGATTGTAGCTCCTGGTCTGGGCGGCGCGACCACGCGTTTATTCTGACTGCAGTGCAGACAGGCCTGCGTTTATCCGAGATGACGGGGCTCCAACAGGAGGATCTTATATTAGGCGCCGGCGCTCACATACGAGTAATAGGCAAGGGCCGTAAGGAACGTTGTATACCCCTGGCCAAATCTACACTTGCGGTGTTAAAAAACTGGCTGCGAGAGCCACAGCGAAGTGACGATGGAGTGCTGTTCCCCAGCGCCAGAGGTCAACGTCTCAGTGTCCATGGCGTACAGTATCTGCTGAACAAGCATCGCATGGCGGCTTCCAAAGTATGCCCTTCATTAAAACAAAAGCGCGTTACTGTCCACCGCCTGAGACACACCATGGCGATGGACTTGCTGCAAGGGGGGGTTGACCGCTCTGTAATTGCATTGTGGCTCGGACATGAATCAGTTGAAACAACACAGATTTATCTGGAAGCAACACTTGCGATGAAAAAGCAGGCGCTTGACAAGGCAACACCACCAAAGGGAAAGTTGGGTCGCTACCAAACGGGGGATAAGCTATTGAGTTTTCTTAACGGCCTCTAGCGGAGAAAACTATGTCGGGTATTCGGATGGTGTTCCGCGCAATATGTCATTCAATTTATGGACATCTTCGCTGACCTCTTCATGTTATCCGACATAGTCAAGAAGGGTAGATAGTGGCGTAAGGTATGAATATGTACGTTCTTACTGATAGCACAGTCTTTGGCGACTAATTTTATGGCTTTTTGTACCCCACCTTTATCCATGACCATGGGTTTGCCATTACGAATATGCGGGGGATGTCCACCCGGAAACAGCAATGTTGGATGACGGTGGGTTCGCCAATATCGACGCAGTGCCAACAGGGTTTTATGGGGCAGGTCGACAAAGCGGTCCTTTTTGCTTTTGGTAAAGCGCAGATGGACGCGCATTAAATGACTGTCGATATCGGAGACTTTTAAGTTAAGGGACTCACTGAGACGCAGACCCATGCTGTAGGTGGTCAGAAAGTAGACCTGATAGCTCAATTTGCGGGTGGCATTAATTATCGCATTGACCTCAGCTTGGGTTAATACATCTTGCAGCGGTTGTAAGTGCACAAGCAAAAGTTCAGCAAGGCTTAAATCAACCTACCAATCTAGGTAGGCCGTGCAGCACTAGGCGAATCAGTATATTTACACTGATTGAAATTTATACGTAACCTCTAAAAACTTATACTCACCTACTTACTTTAGGCGGTTTGACGATGTTGACCCACTGCCAAGGGCGCTCGAGCACATGTTTATAGAAGAACTGGATGGCATTGCGGGATAGGGACTGATCAAATTCCACCCGTTTAGGGTAACAAAACCAATAGCTCCTCTCCAATTCAGCGAGTGCTGGATCAGATTAATAAATAGTCAGTTTGGGTTGCCTGTTACCAGGCTAAAATCAGTGGCTGAGCTTACTCGGTGGGAAGCCAAGCAGTGTCAGCCAGTCGGTCACCTTTTCTCCCGTCAGCAATTCGTGGGCTGACCGGCCTTTGTGACGTCCCCAGCGCTTTTCCCGCAGGTTGTACCAGGCGCGGAACAGCTCCAGAAACGCTTGGTTCACACCCTTTCTGGCATACAGATAAGTGCGTAAGGTGGCGTTGAAGCCTTCAATGGCACTGGACGCGCGGTGACGTTTGGTGAGTAACATTTCCACTTCTTGCATCAGCTGCTCACAGCGTGTTTCATCCAACTGTGTGGTCAACAGGTGGTAGCTGCCGAGCATTTCCTGAATAAGCCGCTGTTGCTTGTGCTTCCCGGCTTTTGCCAGTTCACGTCGGCACTCGAAGAAGCGGCAGGCCAGCTCAACTGGCTGCTGAGAATAACGTGCAATACAGCCTTGCAACTTATCATGGAGCGCCTGGGTGGCCAAAGTGAGACCATCCAAGCGGTTTTCCAAGTAGGTCGCCGCCTTGTTGCATTCCTTATGTGCCGCCCTGCGCAGCAATAGCGTGGCACGGGCCAGCCTGGTCTGCGCCATTTCGGTGGTCATTAGCTTGCCGGTCTTTCGGCAAACGCAGCTGAAGGTGGCGTGAAGAAGGTGCAAAGCCCGTTCAGCATGCTCATAGCGCTCGATAGCCTTATCGCATTGGTTATCTGCACGCAGCCATTGACCGAACGTATCATCCGGGTCTTCTGTTATGGTGGGGCTGATGGCCTGGTACGCCTTTTCTTCCTGGGTAATGTAATAGTAAGCACGTTGCTCAACCCTGCGCACCGCCTTGGCAGCGATATACAGGGCATGAAAAACATCATCACGTTGCTGCGCCTGTTCGAAAACCGTGGTGACACCGGCGGCTATCCCCTTGGCACCGTCTTTGACGATGTGTTTTGGCATCATCCCCTGAGCAGCAGCCTGCTGGAGTACTTTGGCCCAGGTTTTACCATCTCGCTGTTGCTCGTGAGACAGGCAGAACAGGTAGCCGGGATCCAGGTCAACGCCCGCCAGCACAGGGTCGCCCTGGCTGAACATTTCATCCACCGCACCGCTCTGGATGGCTGATAATGGCACCGTTCGGTTGAAGTCAGCGGCATTTTTTTGCGCCTCGGCAATAACCCCTTGTATATAGCCATAGCTGACTTTACAGCCGGGATACAGCAGAGGTATAAGCGCTTCAATACTGCGAATGGAATTGGGGGCAGTGATGGTTAACGCGACAATACTGCGGCGCAGGTGTGGCACATCCACATCAAGCGTCGCGATACAATCCGGCTCACTTTGCGTTTTGACGAGGGCGTCGAAGGCAGCCCGGGCAGCCCCGCGGGCGGTGTAGACAGCCTTGCGGGATATACCGAATTCATCGGATAAGGCGGTGATATCACCATGGGCTTGTAAAATGGCGCTCTTTGCGAGAAGATCGAGTTTGTCTGAGGAGCTAAGTGGTGTTCGGTTTAGTATCGGCATTTTGTTGTTCTTGATAGTGTTTTTCGCGAAATAATTATCTCAAACAACTGCGCTTATTTCCTCAGATTTCTCCTCTCATTTGTTACCCAAGTTTGATGGGTTCCGCGGGATACCTTTACCGAGCTCCATGATTTGTTTTCAACCAGGTTAATAAAATAGTGCTTAAGTTGCTCAGTGGAGAGATGGTCAGGACAGGTATCGAAGTGGGCTGCAATATGGCGGATATAGCGGCTATACATTTCGATTGTTTTTGGGCTTTTTCTTTGTAACGTCAATTCATTAAGATATTGTGGGTAGAGTTTATTAAAGCGGGTTTGTTCGTCGTTGTTCATCAGTAACTCCTTACACCCCAAGACATTCAGGGTATATAAGAAGTAGAGATGAAGATGCTTTTTCCTGCCGCACAGCGGCTTCGTTCAACAATCACAGTCAGGCGACCTATTTGAGCTTGCTCCTAAGGTCGCAAACACAAATAGGCGCCTGCTGTTGGCGTTATGTCTCAGAGGTAGAATTGTGTCTCTTAATTTAATAACTGAAAACTCTTGGGCTGGTATTCTAAAAATTCAAGAAGAGGCTTATGTAGAAATTGAGCCTGAAGATGTAAATGTTCTCAAAAGTAAGTGGCGCTCATCACCTAAAACTTGTGCAGTGTATAAACAAGGTAATAATATTTTAGCCTACTTATTAGCGCATCCGTGGCCTAATGAAATACCGCCCAAATTAGATGAAGAATGCCCTATAACTACTAGTTTAAATCTGTATCTACATGACCTAGCTTTAGCGCGAGATTCAAGGGGTAAAGGTATAGCAAATAAATTAGTGAAAAACTTAATTGATATAGCCAAAGCACAAGGATTCAATAAAATACTATTGGTCGCGGTTCAAAATTCAGGTGGTTTCTGGAGTAAGTTTGGCTTTTTAAACATACCTAATGCAGTAATTTGTCCAAGTTATGGTCATAATGCAAAACTAATGGTTTTAGAGTTAAAGACATAATCGGGTAGCCGGAGGTATCTAGCCTCCAGCCCCCACACCACCCATCGTGCGGGTCCGCAATGGGCGGTTCATCTCTCGTAATGAATACTGATCCAAATGTCCTTCAGTGACACCAGACCTTGCGTAGCGAGGAACTCATTGCTAATTGCAATGTTAATTCCTTTTGTTTTAGAGCTACGGCACGGTCCTTTGCTGCTTATTCCACAGGAAATAGCCAGCCGTTCACTCACACCCAGTTTGATTAGACTTCTAACTTTGGTGCGAGGTTTTCGCCACTGTCGCCAGTAACACATGCGCAGCCTTCGCCGGATCCAATGGTCTAGATCTACCGTTAGTTGGTAGGCGTTAGCAATCAAGAAGTAATATCCCCAGCCGCGTAGAAATTGCGTGAGCTTATGAATTTGTCGTGTCATAGCGATTCCCCAATTTCGGTTGGTGAGCTCCCTTACTTTTGCTTTAAATAATTTCAAAGCATTTTTATGGATCTGCACTTTCCCGTATCGAAAGGTAAAGCCAAGAAACTTTGAGCCAGACACGGGGCCGACTCGACTTTTGGACTCATTAACTACCAACTTCAAGCGCTGGGTTATATATGTGGATATTTCCTTTTTGACCTGTTTACCTTCGTCTTTGCTTTTCACCAAGATGATGATGTCATCGGCATAGCGAGCAAACTTAAGTTGCTTATAGGTTAGCTTTTTGTCCAACTCGTCTAATAAAATATTAGAGAGTAAAGGAGATAAAGGCCCCCCTTGTGGCACGCCTTTATCCGAAGCAAACCAAAGACCCGTTTCAACCTCTGCAATACCTGCTCGTAGATACTTACCGAGCAGACGCATCAGCGCTTTGTCTTTGATTTTACGACCGATACGATTCATGAGCATGTCATGATCCACTTCATCAAAGAACTTTGATAGGTCAATATCAACAGCTGTTTTAAAACCTTGCTTTACACAAGATTGAACATGATGAATTGCCTGGCTAGCTCTTTTCCCGGGCCGATATCCGTAGCTATGTGGTGAGAACTCAGGTTCAAAATAAGGGGCAATAACCTGAGCTATGGCTTGCTGGATCACTCTGTCGATGACAGCGGGGATCCCAAGCATTCGCTCACCACCATCCGGTTTGGGTATACAAACCCGTTTAACCGGAAGGGGTTGGTAGGTGCCCTCGAGCAGCTTTGATTTAATACCTTGCCAGTGTTTCATAGCGAAGTTGTCAAATTCATCGATGCTCATATTATCAATGCCCGGTGCGCCTTTATTGGCTTTAACATGTTTCCATGCCGTTGCCATGTTTTGGTCGCTGAGCGTTGAGGTCATTAAAGGGTATTCATTCAAGGTATTATTCACAGCTGGACGCTGGCAGTCACTATCACAACATGGTGATTCTTGTGCTTTCAAGTTCAATTATGGTGTCTCCTTTGGATTAAGATGTTCAGGCCTTCACCATGTCCTGTCCATTACGACAGGCGTTGGGCTACTATGCCGTCTGCTGACTTCTGATAAATCACTTCAGCAATTACTTGCCCAAGCGCTTCCCGGCTCACATTTGGTTTCTGCTTTTTCGCTCGCTGTAGGCGGCAGTAGCCAAAGCGCCGAGGGTTGTTCGACCAGTCCCTGCTGGTAACCTCCAAGCGTGAGCGCGGATGCGTGTTTATCAGATCTCCCCGGATAAGGTGCATGGACTTTCTCTGCACAAGGCTAGGCGCCCCCCTGCATTTACGGTGGCCATTAGATCACATGGCTTGCGGAAGGCCGCCCCCTTGTCTGTGCCAACTCACCTCTAGCCTACGCCTCATATGTGGGGCTTGGGGGACGCCTAGTCTTCATCAGCTCGCAGTTTTGCCCGAAACGTCGGACCGAGCGCTTCCTCCAGACTATTTCTCACGATTTAGCCCTTGCCGTTCGCTAGTAGTTATCGTTTAATAACAGTATGTTATTTAAACGGTGATCTTCCTACAGAGGACTTTCACCTCATTAGTTCATGCCCATGCCGGGCGTACACAAGTTAATTAAACGGAAAAATAACAGTTGGCTATCGCTACGCGATTTTAGCCAACTGTTATTTTCCGCTTATTAAGGCGTTACATTTCTTGGTCATCATATGTGCCAATAATACAATCGGAGATCAAATATGTGGGATGAAAGATATGATACTGAAGAATATGCATACGGAACCATGCCAAATGAATTTTTGGAAGCAAATGTTCATTTCATTCCTAAAGGCCATATTCTAAGTCTAGCTGAAGGTGAAGGAAGAAATGCAGTTTTCCTTGCGCAACAAGGGTACTCTGTAACTGCTGTAGATTCATCTCTAATTGGCTTAAATAAGGCTAAGAAACTAGCTAAAGAAAACGGAGTTACTTTAGAGCTTATTCATGCTGATTTAGCTGATTATGATTTAGGTATAAATAAATGGGATGGGATTATATCTATATTTAACCCGTTGCCATCTTCATTAAGAAAGCAACTGTACAAAAAGCTAGAAGTTGGGTTAAAAGCAAGAGGCGTCTTTCTTCTAGAGGCTTACACACCTGAACAGTTAAAATATGGAACTGGCGGCGGTAGATCAATAGATGTAATGCAATCTAAAACGTCTCTAAATAACGAGCTTAGCAACTTAAGTTTTAATCATTTAGTTGAACTTGATCGCGATGTGGTTGAAGGGGTTTATCATACAGGTATTGGATCAGTAGTTCAGGCCATTGCCACAAAAGAAATATAACTAACAAGGATAGGCCGCGCGCAGCCGCGACTTAATCCAGTCGTTGGACAAGCCCGGGGCTACTTATATAGGAAATATCTCATCGCGAGGAAGGAGGGCTTTATGTTGCTCTTTTTTTCGAGCCGAGCACGGCCCGGATTGCCAACGGGATATTGGCAACCAACTGTATTTACGGTTTTTTTATCGTGGCATTCACTCTCCTAACTTCAAGTTTATTTTGCTACGCCACAACTCCTTTTGCTTGGACACATCCTTGTTTTAGCTCGTCAGGCCGAAGATGACATGGCGGCCTCGGCGGATAAAGCAGAGGTCCATTTCATCGTGGCATTTTGGACAGCACACCATTTTTTGTATTCTGCTGAGCACAGCTGGTAATACGACCTTGAGCATCAGTTGTAACCGTTTTAAGGTCTGTTTGGCGTTGCCGTGCAAGAAGCCATAACTACGTGCTCGACGAAAGCCTTTCGGTAGAACATGTTGTAACACCCGCTACAGGAATGCGCTTGCCGCTTCGGTGATGGTTTTGTCTTGCTTTGTTTTACTCTCTTTATAGCGGAACGTCACCTGGTCGTTGCTCAGCGATAAAATATTACTCTCGCTGATGACCCCGCGATAAAGGTATCTGGCGAGATAGGTTAACGCACCTTCTCCCTGGCCAGCATAATCACAACTGGCCACCCATTCTTCAGGTGTTTTTGCGGGCAAATAGAAGTGCGCCTGAGCCATCAACGCAATAAACTTGCCGCGAAACACACGGGCCAGGCTATCGGCGTTAAACAGGTATTTGCCGGCCTTGGTTTGCCATAACGCTCTGGTTTTATCCATGCCGCCAGCCGGGACCACAAAGTGGACATGGGGATGAAAATCGAGCCGCCTAGAATGGGTATGCAACACGCCAATCAGGCCGGTGTACTCACCAAGCTGTTTATCTCGCTGAAAAAAGCCATCAATAGTTTGCCTGGCAGCCTGAAACAGCGCTTGATAAGCCCACGTTTGGTGGCGCCAGACAAAGGCCCTGAGCTGATACGGAAGCGTGAAGGTGATTAGATAATAATCAACCGGCAGTAACTTTTGCTGCTGCGCCGCTAACCAGTCATTGTTGGCGTTGTGCTGACAAGCCGGGCAATGACGGTGGCCGCAACTGGGATACCGCAGCGTCTCCAACTGGCAATGGTCACAATGATACAGCAGCTCTCCGGCTTGTGGGGTATGGCAATCGATGATGCTCTGCAGCGCCCGGCGGTGAACGGGGTGGATGAGATGCGCATAGTCACGCTCTAACTCTGCGCGATAACGTTTGGCGAGCATAGCGAGGTTAATCATGGGGCTCACCTTGTTTGCCATCAACCCAGTCAATATCAAACCCCTCAATCATATCGTTGAGCATTAAGGCACTGCTTTGTTGTACTAGCGGCGTCATGTGGGCATACATGGCGGTGGTTTTTAGGTCCTGGTGGCCAAGAATATGGGCAATCGCGCTTAACGATAAGCCGCGTTCAAGCAAATGGGTGGCCAGAGAATGGCGTAAGGTATGAATATGTACGTTCTTACTGATAGCACAGTCTTTGGCGACTAATTTTATGGCTTTTTGTACCCCACCTTTATCCATGACCATGGGTTTGCCATTACGAATATGCGGGGGATGTCCACCCGGAAACAGCAATGTTGGATGACGGTGGGTTCGCCAATATCGACGCAGTGCCAACAGGGTTTTATGGGGCAGGTCGACAAAGCGGTCCTTTTTGCTTTTGGTAAAGCGCAGATGGACGCGCATTAAATGACTGTCGATATCGGAGACTTTTAAGTTAAGGGACTCACTGAGACGCAGACCCATGCTGTAGGTGGTCAGAAAGTAGACCTGATAGCTCAATTTGCGGGTGGCATTAATTATCGCATTGACCTCAGCTTGGGTTAATACATCTTGCAGCGGTTGTACTTTAGGCGGTTTGACGATGTTGACCCACACCCAGGGTCGCTCCAGCACATGTTTATAGAAGAACTGAATGGCATTGCGGGCAATCTTCACCGAGCTCCATGATTTGTTTTCAACCAGGGTAATAAAATAGTGCTTAAGTTGTTCAGTGGAGAGATGGTCAGGACAGGTATCGAAGTGGGTGGCAATATGACGGATATAGCGACTATACATTTCGATTGTTTTTGGGCTTTTTCCTTGTAAAGTCAATTCATTAAGATATTGTGGATAGAGTTTATTAAAGCGGGTTTGTTCGTCGTTGTTCATCAGTAACTCCTTACACCCCAAGACATTCAGGGTATATAAGAAGTAGAGATGAAGATGCTTTTTCCTGCCGTACAGCGGCTTCGTTCAACAAGGACAAAGCCAAGGCTGAAAATGCGGTTTTAATCGTTGAACGCTGGATCTTGATGCGTATTCGTAAGCAGTTCTTCCATACCCTGGCCAGCTTAAACCTGACCTTGAAAAAGTTACTGACTGAGCTAAATTCGCGGCCATTTCGCGACCTCCCGGGGTGCAGACAAACCCTCTTTGAAAAGCTGGATAAACCCGTCCTTAAGCCATTGCCCAAGTATCGTTATGAGTACGTGGATTATCACCACGCCAAGGCAGGGATTGACTATAACGTCTTCTACAAGAAACACGCTTACTCCGTACCACACGTCTATGTGGGTGAGCGTGTGGATCTGGAGGCAAGTGAGTGCCTGGTGCGGATCTACTTCAAAGGGGAGTGCATCGCTCAGCATCCCAGAAGCCACAAAGAAGGCGGTTTTACCACCATCGCAGAGCATATGCCGGTTTCTCACCAAAAACAGCGCTGGTTGCCTGAGCGGTTACTCGGTTGGGGGGCCAGTATCGGCCCTGGAACTCGGGCTTTGGTCGAGCATCTGCTCAACAGCAAAGCTCATCCCGAACAAACTTATAGAGCTTGCTTAGGGTTACTCAATCTGGAGCGTCAATATACAGGAGCCCGTTTGGAAAGCGCTTGCCAAAGAGCGTTACTCCTTAGTCGCCCTAACCGTGCAACAGTCCATAACTTGCTGAAAAACAAGCTTGAAAACCAACAGCCAGAGTTGGATCAACAAGCCCAACCGGTTAACCACAGCAATATTCGTGGCGCCAATTACTACAACTAGGAAAGTAGCATGTCTGATATCATTATCGAGCAACTAAGAGCGCTTCGTCTGACGGCCTTCTCTCAAGCCCTTGAGCAGCAAAGACAGCAGCCTACCACTTACGCTGAACTTGGCTTCGAAGAGCGGCTTACCCTGCTCCTTGACCATGAATTGCTTGGCCGGGAAAATAACCGGATCAACCGCCTGCGCAAGCAGGCCAAATTCCGCCTGTCAGCACAACCTGAAAAGCTGGATTACGCTCCTGAACGAGGGCTTAAGAAAGCCAACTTCGCCGAGCTCTTCAGCGGGAACTACCTGAAAAGACAACAGAACATCCTGATCACCGGAGCAACAGGCTGCGGCAAAACTTACCTTGCTTGCGCCTTGGGGGAGCAGGCCATCCGCCAACAACACAATGTGAAATATTATCGCTTAGGGAGGCCGCTGGATGCTCTGGCAGCCGCCAGAGTGGACGGCAGCTATACCCAGCTGATGAGTAAGCTGGCCAAAGTATCACTGATGGTCCTGGATGATTGGGGATTAGAAAAACTCAGCGCAAAACAAGCCAGTGATTTACTTGAAGTGATGGAGGACAGATATCAACTGAGCAGTACCATCATCGCCAGTCAGATCCCGATAGAAGAATGGCATCAACTTATCCCAAATCCAACGATTGCAGATGCGCTTCTTGATAGGTTGATCCACAACGGCCAGAGAATAGCCCTAAAAGGTGAATCTCTTAGAAAACAGAAATTGACTTAAACCGATCACTCAGTGTAAAAAAGAGGTGAGAAAAAAGAGACAAAATAAAGCGATCGGTTTAGACCGAAATGACCGATCGGAATCAGCGAAATACGCACACACTCGATAATGGCAGATAAGCCTCGATGCGACTTACGAAAATCGATGGGTTGACGGTAAAGATAAACCTGAGTTAATGACAAGGCGGGTCGCATAACAGGTGTCATCTCAACACCTCTAGCAGCTGGCTAACCATCGCAATGTTATTCTGGTTAATCCCATCAAGCCGGGTACCATCAGTAAATTGCAATGACAAGCCAGTGTCTTTCTCCAATGGCGGAGCAACCTGGACACGAACAAAACCTGATGAAGCTTTATTTGTGGTCATGACTTTTGTGGCGGACAGTTTGCGCTTCCAATAGCCGAACTTATGCAAAGCAAGCTCGTGCTGCTGACAATAAGCAGACTGTGACAAGCCCGATGCCTGCCACTGTTCAATATGATCGAGCCAGAAGGCTTGGGGTAATTTGCCGACCTTTTCCATAAGTGCATCCCGAGTAATAAATGAATGGGAGCATTATGAGGCAATTCATTGGATTGAAAACCACGTCGACAATTAAGCGCTTACTCTTTATGGACGTCTAAGCCAATAAAAAGTGTGTTAGATTTAGACATATCAGCCTCCGGTGAATGTTTGATAGTTCATCAAACAGTGTGGCTTTAGTTAAGCTAACCCACGAATAAGCGCAGGAGGCTGACACTGCCAGTGGGAATCATTATGTCTATGTGCCGTAATGGTAGCGTAGCTGTGCAATTAGAATCGTATCATCTTGATGCTTGTATACAATTCTGTGCTCATCGTTTATACGACGAGACCAGTATCCGGACAATCCATGTTTTAGAGGTTCTGGTTTTCCAATTCCTTCATTGGGAGTTCTCTGAATATCTTTAATTAGTAAATTTAGGCGTTTGAGTATTTTTTTGTCTGTGGTTTGCCAGTAAATGTATTGTTCCCAAGCTTTAGTTGAAAAAGTTAATTTCATTCAAGAAGCTCTCGATCAGTCCCATTACCAGCTTCAAGTTCGGCAATAGACTCTAAAAGATCTCTAGCATTTGCTGGAGATCTGAGTAAATAAGTTGTTTCTTGCATTGCGTTATAGTCTTCTAAAGACATCATAACAACAGGCTCTTCACTTTTACGAGTAATGATAATTGGCGCATGGTCTTTACAGACATTGGCCATTGTATTTGCTAAATTTGCTCTAGCTGCTGTATAGCTTATTGCATCCATGTTGAACTCCAAAGTGTTCATGTACGTTTATGTGTACATTTTAGCGCAATGGCACATAACTAACAAGGATTAGGTCGCGCTCAGCCGCGACTTAATCCTTTGGTTGGACAAGCCCGGGGATATAGGAAATATCTAATCGCAAGGAAGGAGGGCTTTATGTTGCTCTTTTTTTCGAGTTAGCATGGCCCGAATTGCCAACGGAATATTGGCAATCAAGTGTATTTATTGTTTTTTT
Organism: Psychromonadaceae bacterium; assembly: GCA_965249895.1. Lineage (GTDB taxonomy): Bacteria > Pseudomonadota > Gammaproteobacteria > Enterobacterales > CBDFNC01 > CBDFNC01. The sequence continues at coordinate 1,080,706 of CBDFNC010000004.1, read as the reverse complement.
ATCGCGGCATTCACTCTCCTAACTTCAAGTTAATTTTAATACGCCACAACTCCGTTTGCTTGGTCACATCCTTGTTTTAGCTCGTCAGGCCAAAGATGACGTGCGGCCTCGGCGGATAAAGCAGAGGTCCATTTCATCGTGGCATTTTGGACAGCACACCATTTGTTGTATTCTGCAGCACGATTGGTGATGCGACGTTGAGCATCAGTTGTAACCGTTTTAAGGTCTGTTTGGCGCTGCCGTGCAAGAAGCCATAATTACGTGCTCGTCGAAAACCTTTCGGTAGAACATGTTGTAGCACCCGCCACAGGAATGCGCTTGCCGCTTCGGTGATGGTTTGCTCTGTTTATAGCGGAACGTCACCTGGTCCTTACTCAGCGATAAAGGTATCTGGCGCGATAGGTTAGCGCACTTTCTCCCTGGCCAACGTAGTTTGGTGGTGCCAGACAAAGGCCCTTAGTTGATACGGTAGCGTGAAAGTGAGCAGGTAATAATCAACCGGCAGTAACTTTTGCTGCTACGCCGCTAACCAGTCATTGTTGGCGTTGTGCTGACAAGCCGGGCAATGCCCTTGGCGTTCGCTAGCCAAAACTTACCTACAGCTTGATCTATGTCAGCGAAAAGAAGCTCCGCAGAGTCTGTTGATATCCTTAACTGCAGGGCCAATCTACACTAGCTAGTTTTTACCTGTAAAAACAAAAAGATACCCTTATTTTCTGGACAAAACACCTGATTTGAGTAAAGATGCTATCTCTCAAGTAAATACACGAGAGATAGTTTGCTGCATTCACCACTCAAAATCAGGCTTGTTGAAGCATCGGAAGAGCCGCTTTTTCGCGAGCTTATGCAAACTCACCACTACCTTGGTGCACTGCCAAAAATTGGCAACACCATCTGGTATTTTGCCACCGTAGATAATCAACCGGTGGCATTGTTAAGCTTCTCCGCTGCTGCTCTTAAGTGCTCCGCTAGGGATCAGTGGATTGGTTGGGGCTACCGCCACCAGTATGACAGACTCAACTTAGTGGCGAATAATTCACGCTTCCTTATCCTGCCCGGCTGTCACGTCAAAAACCGCGCTTCACAGATCCTGTCTCTATGTCGACGCAGGATCCAGCAAGACTGGATAGAGCGATTTTCCTACCCCTTGCTACTGTTAGAAACCTTTGTCGATCCCGAGCGTTACCAGGGCACGATTTATCGCGCATCAAACTGGCTCCTAGTCGGTTCAACCAAAGGCTATAGCCGCACACGCGACCATTACAGTGAGCGCACACAGTCACGCAAATTAGTCTTTGTTCAGCCACTGCAACGCAATGTACAAGCTTTACTTTCTCGTCCTTTGTTTAATGACCGTTATCGAACAGGGGGGATGAGACGGATGAAACTCACTGCCAATCAAATGCTATCACTTTATGATGTATTTCAAGGTGTCGATGACTGTCGCCGTGCACAAGGCAAAAAACATCACATGCCTACCATTCTTTCTTTGTCCGTAGCAGCAGTGCTTTGTGGCATGGTGGGATACAAAGATATCTCCATCTGGGTACAGGCCTTAGGTCAAAAAGCACGCAGTCGTTTCAGATGCCGAAAACGCGATGGAAAATATGAAGTACCCAGCCGAACCGTTATTCGCAATGCGCTGATTAGTGTAAACCCAGAGCAGCTGTATCGAGCGCTGAATACCTGGAATGCACAATATGCTGAGATCGATGAAAGTTTGGCTATCGATGGCAAAACCATGTGCTCAGCCATTGATGAAAAAGGCCTGCAAACTCATATCATGAGTGCCGTTGGCCATGATAGCGGGCGCTGCTACACCTAAAAAAAGTCGGTACATTAGCCGTTGATGGGAGTGACGAAGAAAAGCAAACCAATGAAATCAAAATTGCTGCACCAATGCTGGATGCGATTGATATTAAAGGTCGAACCATCACCGCTGACGCCTTGCTTACCCAGCGTGAACTGGCTAAATATCTGGTCGGTGAGCGAGGTGCGCATTATCACTTCACAGTAAAAGCTAACCAGAAAAACCTGCTGTCTGATATTAAATTGTATTTTGACAATGTTACTGACGATGCGGGTGCTATTCAGCTTGGCCAGGGTGAGCATGGTCGGATTGAAACCCGAAAAATATGGACGACCACGGCACTGAATGATTATCTCGAGTTCCCCTATGTACGCCAGGCCTTTATGGTTGAGCGTGACAGCATCGACAAAAAAACCGGCAAGCCAAGTCATGAGATAGTGTATGGCATTACCAGCGTGCCTGAGGAGGAAGCGAACGCTAAGCGTGTGCTTAAGGATAATCGAGGTCACTGGTCAGTAGAGAGCTGCCATTATATGATTGATTGGAATTACGATGAAGATCGTAGCCAGATTCGAACAGGATTTGGTCCCGAGAATATTACACGCTTACGGCGCTTTACTATTGGCCTGCTTAAAAGCCGGAAGAGCAAAGAAACGATCCCAGAAATGATGAAAAAGCTGATGTTAAACGTAAGGGCGGTGTTTGACTGTTTGAAAATGACTAAAAACTCCAGACCTGCAGCGGTTTGCAAGGATTAGCGTAGATTCGCCGTGTCCTTAACTGAGTGGGCCATTTCAACCCAAACCCTGATCGCGTATAATTGGTTGTCGTATTGCAACAAAATAGTAGCCCTTATGACCTCTCAGCCACTCGTTGATCAGTTAATACATATTGTTGGTTCCAGCTTCACCCTGACCGATCCTGAAAAAATCCAACCCTATAGCAAGGGCTTTAGGCTGGGTTCTGGTGAGGCCCTTGCCGTGGTGCGGCCAGCCACCCTGTTAGATGTTTGGAAATGCCTGCGGGCTTGTATTGACGCGGATGTGATTGTCATCATGCAGGCGGCCAATACCGGCTTGACCGGGGGCTCCACCCCAGATGGCAAGGATTACGATCGCCCTATAGTGATCATCAGCACCATGCGCATCAATGCTATTCAATTGCTCGATCAAGGCAAACAGTTTGTCGGCCTGGCAGGCAGTACCCTGTTTGGCCTTGAAGATGTACTCAAACCCTATGGCCGCGAACCGCACTCGGTCATTGGCTCTTCGTGCATCGGCGCTTCCATTGTCGGCGGCATTTGCAATAACTCCGGGGGAGCCTTGGTGCAGCGCGGGCCGGCCTATACCGAGATGTCAATCTATGCTCAGATCAATGAGCAGGGCGAGCTGGCTCTGGTTAACAATCTAGGCATCGAATTGGGCGACAACCCCGAAACTATTTTGACCAACCTACAAGAACAAAATTATCGTCAAGAGGACGTGGCCTATCCGGATTTGAGGGCCTCAGACAACGAATACGAAGAGCGCGTGCGCGATATCGACGCCGACACTCCGTCCCGGTTTAACAATGATGGCCGGCGTCTGTATCAATCGTCAGGCTGCGCCGGCAAAATTGCCGTGTTCGCCGTGCGCCTGGATACTTTTGAGATACCAAAAAAGCAGCAGGTGTTTTATATAGGCACCAACGATCCGGCAGTGATGGAGAAAATGCGCCGGGATATGTTGTCAAATTTCACCAATCTGCCGGTTTCGGGCGAGTATTTGCACCGCGAATGCTACGACACCTGTAAAAAATACGGCAAAGACTCCTTTTTGGTGATCGATAAGCTGGGCAGCAAGTACATGCCTAAAATGTTTGCCCTAAAGCGAGTGGTAGATCGCTGGACCAGCAAGTTTAGTTTTTTACCGAGCCAATTCTCAGATCGGGTTATGCAGGCGCTCAGTTATTTGTGGCCCAATCACCTGCCCAAGCGGATGGAGCAATTTCGCGATCGCTTTGAGCATCACTGGATTGTTGAAACCAGCAACGGCGGGGTCGACGAAACCCGAGCCTATCTGCAGGAGTTCTTCAAGGAGCAGGACGGCGACTACTTTGAATGCACCGAAAGAGAAGCCGATCAAGCCATTTTGCACCGCTTTGTCGCCGGCGGAGCCATAGGCCGGCAGAAGATCATGGGCGGAGACAGCCTGGGTTCAGTGATGACCATCGATGTGGCCTTCCCTCGCAATGAGCAGGATTGGTTTGAACAACTGCCCAAGGAGCTGGCCGATCAAATAGCCGTTAAGCTTTATTACGGCCACTTCTTTTGCCATGTGATGCACCAAAACTACATCATGAAGCCCGGTGTGGATGCCAAGGTGGTGAAAAACCAGATTTTGGCCAGCTTTGATGCGCGCGGTGCTGAATACCCGGCCGAACACAATGTCGGCCATGAGTATCAGGCCAAGGCTCCGCTTAAGGCCTTCTATAAAGAATTGGATCCCACCAACAGCTTTAATCCCGGCATCGGCCATACCAGTAAAGCCAAGCACTGGGAATTGAAGCCTAGTAGCAAGGTTGAACCGCGACAATAGCCGCTAGTTTCCACAGTAGATTTACTCTGGTGTGTTATAGCCGAGCCTTTTTCTTGGTCGGCTATTTAACTTATTCGCAATGATGTCACATTGCTGTTGTGTTAGGCTTTCCATACTCTCAGTCTTTGGCTGGTACAGTCGGATCTCAGTGCCATTAATTGAAGTAATCGTCTTCACATTTTCTGGATATCGAATAATCAAATCGAATCTTTTTTTTGTTTAGGGCTAAAGTCGATTTACTGGGAAACTTACCGATCATCACCTAACGCGGCTTAGCTTCTAACGAAGTCACGATACAGTTCTACCATAAACCCTATCAATCTCCCTATGCCCTTATATCTAACTGTTTCCACGCTGGCGGGGCGTTCAGACATATGCAGCTTGTTCGCCAAACGACCAGGTCTGTCATAGGCTCTGTAGCGCTTTATTCGGCGTGCACTCGACTGGCAAAGAGCCCTCGCCATTTTACAGATCTACTTATCGGGATTTGTGCGCCGAGCATGGCGTTGTTCGAGGAGGTGTAAGTCCTCTACGGGCTCAGTCGGGCGGGAACCGCTAGCCTATGCAAGGGTGCTCATCGTGAGATGAAATCTGATCAAGAGACAGCGATAGGTTGATGCACAGGCTGTCCCAGGAAATTGAGGATAAACGTGTTCTGAAGTTGATAAGACAATATCTACAATGCGGACTAATGCGAAACGGACTTGTAGAGCAGCGACGAAAAGGCACTCAACAAGGAGGACCCTTGTCACCGTTATTATCAAATATTGTACTCGATGAGCTTGATAAAGAATTGGAGCGAAGAGGACACAAATTTTGCCGTAATGCAGATGACTGCCAAATCTACGTAGTCGCGCCATTACCAAACAGTCGGCCCTGTTAATTCTGGATGAGCCTTGCCAGGGATTGGATGAGAGTAACCGCCAGCTGGTATTGGGCTTCATTGAGTTGCTGGAGCAACAGAAAAATACCAGCCTGCTATATGTTACCCAGCATGATAATGACTTATTGCTTTGATAAACGACTGGTTTGTACCAGCGTCAGCGAAGAGTTGGGCAGCCAATCGCAAGTTCAGGGAACATCTGTCCCCCATCGCGGCGCGGGTTAGAGTGAATACAAGGTGTTGCGTAAAGCCGTCATCTACCCAAACCCTTGGCACAATGTGGGAGCGCTGCTACGCAGCTCCCACATTGAACTGGCGCTAGTGTCGACTCCTTAAGCCGCCTCGATTTTCTCTTTAGCCATTTCATCTGCGATGGATCCCGTGGGTTGATTGAGCTTATCGGCTCGCTGGAAAATGTCGGTTAGGGTGTCAGATATCCCTTCTATTTTTCTGATTGCCTTATCCTGATCATAGTGAGCTTCGAATGATACGTTGATCACCCCACCCGCATTTATCACGTAATCTGGGGTATAAAGGATCCCCAGCTCTTTGGTGGCTAAATCGTGGCGTTTCTCGGCCAACTGATTATTGGCGCAGCCTGCGATGATCTGAGCTTTCAGTATATCTAGCGTCAGGTCATTTACCGTGCCCCCTAATGCGCAGGGTGCGTAAATATCAACATCTTGTGAGTAGATCTCTTCTGGCTTCACCACCACAGCATCCAGCTCTAACTCGGCGAACTTCAGGTTTTCACTGTTAATGTCGGAAACCACGAGCTTTGCGCCGGCCTGATGAAGGCGCCGGCACAGAAAGTAACCCACGTGGCCCAGACCCTGTACGGCAACCCGGACATCTTTTAGATCGTCGGTGCCAAACTTATGTTGAATGGCTGCTTTGATCCCAAGAAACGTACCATATGCGGTAAAGGGGGAGGGATCGCCACTTTTGCCTTCGACACCGGCCACAAATCGGGTGGTCTTAGCTATTTCGGCTATGTCTTTAGGGGAGGTTCCTACGTCTTCGGCGGAAATGTAACGGCCTCCGAGCTTATTCACAAAGCGGCCAAACGCTTGCAGTAGGTTAGGATTTTTGTCGGTTTTGGCATTGCCGATAATCACGGATTTCCCTCCACCATAGGGAATTCCCGCCATGGCGTTTTTATAGGTCATGCCTCTGGAGAGCCGAAGCACATCGGTCAGGGCTTCCTGAGAGCTTGCGTAGTTCCACATTCGGCAACCGCCGATAGCCGGGCCCAGGTGAGTATTGTGGATAGCGATAATTGCCTTAAGGCCGGATTCTTTATGATTACTAAAGACCACTTCTTCGTGGTGATCGAAATCGATACAGTCAAAGACAGCCATGTTGATCTCCTTATGCGGCAAAGGAAAAAGTCCCCTTTTTATAAAAATAGTGGCTTTTACTTTGACCGGAAAAAACAGCAACAGTAGGCTGGAAATAAAGGTTTACAATTCGCACCGGAGAGCTCCGGCGCGATAGCGCTATTCGAAATAAAACAAACCTGCGTCAATCCAAGTAATCAGGCATTGGCTAAAAGCGGGTTTTTCCAGCCAGGGGGTCAGTTCATCTGCGGTAATTTCCAGTTGGTTACATAACAAGCGGATCCCGTCGGCGATACTCGGGTCTACGTTATACCGCTCCCCATTAATAAACACAGCGTTATCCAGTTCAGCAAAATACAGACACTTAAGACCGCTAATACGCACCAGGTAAGAGCCGATTTCTGTTTCGCCTTTCAGGATATCCAGGGATACTTGCTCCTCTTTACTCAATGGTGCGAGATCTAGCTCGTGACTACTGGCAGAGAGGTTTTGTCCCAGGAAATCAAACAGCACGGACTTATCCGTGATGATATCTGTCATTAGTTGCTGTAGCTGTGCAACTTCATTAATCCCTATGGCGCCATACTGGGATCTTGGTTGCAGATCAGGATCGCTATAACGGCTGAAAGGTCTGTCTTGCTGTAACAGGTAATCGCTAAAGTCGTTCAACAGTTCTTTTTGATCCTGAGCCCTAAAACCAACAGAATAGTTAATTGCCGTTTCCACCGCGTAACCCTCGTGGGGGCAGCCGGGTGGGATATAGAGTACATCACCTGGCTCTAGTATTGCATCGATTGAGGCATCGAAGGCTTCACAGTGCTTAAGGACTCCATGAGCCGCGAATTCTTTCAGTGGCTGTTTTTCTCCAACCCGCCAGTGACGTTTGCCCTGGCCCTGAATTATAAACACGCAATAGTTATCTATATGGGGGCCGACACCGCCTTCGGGGGTGGAGTAGCTGATCATTAGATCGTCAAAGCGCCAACTTGGAATAAACTGAAATGCGTTTGCTAGTTCGGCCGATGGTCCATGCCAATGATTGACGGCTTGGTTGAGCAGGGTAGCTCCATTGTGATCCAAACGTTCAAAACTTTGGAAAGGGCCACACTCGGCTTGCCAGTGACCTCCACTGTCTTTATGGACAAGGCGGGATTGAACATCTTCTTCCATTGCCAGGCCAGCCATTTCTTCCGGAGAGATAGGATCTTCAAAGTCCTTAAACCCACCACGTATAAGTAAGGGTTTTCGTTGCCAATAGTTGGCCATAAAGTCTTGGAGATCTAAGTTAAGCTTGTACATGGGGTAGCCTGATTGTAGGAGAGGATGTGTTGCCAGAAGTGCAAAACCGGTGTTAACCGGCTTTGCAGATGGCATAGTTGAGATTAAAGCTTGTCGACCAGTTCAATGGCCTGACCGATGTAGTTCGCCGGTGTAAGCTTTTTCAACTCAACTTTGACGTCTTCCGGTAATTCCAGGGTATCGATAAATGCCTGGATACCGGCGCCGTCTACGCGCTTGCCACGGGTCAATTCTTTTAGCTTCTCGTAAGGTTTTTCGATGCCGTAACGACGCATCACAGTTTGGATTGGCTCGGCTAATACTTCCCAGTTTGCGTTCAGATCGTCTGCCAGGCCTTGTTCGTTGGCTTCCAGCTTGCTGATGCCTTTCAGGCTGGCTTCATAAGCGATAACAGAGTAACCGATGGCCACACCCAAGTTACGCAATACTGTGGAATCGGTTAAGTCACGCTGCCAGCGAGAAACCGGCAGTTTAGTGGCCAAGTGCCCGAAAATAGCGTTAGCCAGACCCAGGTTACCTTCGGAATTTTCGAAGTCGATTGGGTTAACTTTGTGCGGCATGGTAGAGGAGCCGATTTCGCCGGCAACCGTTTTCTGCTTGAAGTGACCCAGGCAAATGTAACCCCAGATATCGCGGTCAAAGTCCAGTAGTATGGTGTTAAAGCGAGCGATAGCGTCGAAGAACTCGGCGATGTAGTCGTGTGGTTCGATTTGCGTGGTATAAGGGTTAAATACCAGGCCGAGGCTGGTGACGAACTGCTCGGCAAATTCCTGCCAGTTGACTTCGGGATACGCGCTCAGGTGAGCGTTGTAGTTACCTACCGCGCCATTGGTTTTACCCAAGAACTCCACTGCTTTGATTTGGCTGAACTGACGCTCAAGACGCGCCGCTACGTTCGCCATCTCTTTACCCAGAGTAGTCGGTGATGCCGGCTGACCGTGAGTACGGGAAAGCATAGGTACGGAGCGGTGCTCAGTTGCCAGGGCTTTCACCGCGGTAATCAGTTTTTCGCAATATGGCAGCACGATATCATTGCGAGCTTCGGTGAGCATCAAACCGTGTGAGGTGTTATTGATGTCTTCTGAAGTACAGGCAAAGTGAATAAATTCAGAAACGGCATTCAACTCTGCATTATCGGCAACTTTTTCTTTCAGGAAGTATTCCACCGCCTTCACGTCGTGGTTAGTGGTTGCTTCGATAGTTTTTACCCGGCTGGCATCTTGCTCACTGAAATTGGCAAGGATACCCTCCAGAAGGGCATTTGCTGCATCGCTAAATGCCGGGACTTCTGCAACACCTTCACAGGCAGCCAGCTTTTGTAACCAACGGACTTCAACCTGAACACGGTACTTGATCAAACCGAATTCACTGAAAATACTGCGCAAGGCGCTGGTTTTGCTGCCATAACGGCCGTCAACCGGGGATACGGCAGTTAATGCTGAAAGTTCCATTGTTTGCTCCTGATATATATAAAAACGTCAGTGCTGTCTGAACTTCTTAACCAGGGCAGACAGACTGAACAAATAAAAATCGATTCTGAATTAGATCCGCGCCAGGTTTAACTTGGCTTGCTCAATCATTTTTTTGCGAGAGAAAATGATGTGGCGACGTTTGCCGCCTAACTGGCGCCACAATACGCTGCAGCGGATCCCCGCCAGTAACAGCGCCCTGACTTTATATTGCACTGGATTTTGCTGTAGATAGGCGGGTGTGCCCGCCACTTGAATTCTTGGCCCTAGGGGGCTGACGATATCACTGTAGATCCCCGCGATATTGGCCAGCACCTGCTCGTCGGTCAGTTCGAAGTGGCCAATTTGACGCTTTACCTGACTGATGCGCTCACCCAACATGGAGACCAAATCCTGACGTCGGCTCAGCTTGCGCTCCAGCGCCATCAGGCTGACTATATAGCGGGTAATTTCGGTATTTTTACTGTTGCCCTGGGCTTGCATTTGCTCAACTAACGACTGAAAACCCAGTTTCAGGTTTTCAGCTGAGCCAAACACTTCCATTGGGTCATCCGGCTGGGTAACCAAAATGGTATTTAACGTATGTTTGAGCTGTTCATCATCACAATTGCCTTTACGGGCAACCTGTTGTACCAGGTTGGCAACTTGGCAGACAGCGGCAAATGCTAAGGTGCGGTTTTCGATGGATTTATACATGCTCTGCTCCGGTGAATTGGGTTTCTATTACAGCGCCGCCCAAACATATCTCGTCCAGATAAAATACTGCGGACTGACCCGGGGTGACAGCCAATTGAGGCTCGTCAAAGGTAACCGATAAGGTATCGTCATCCATTGGTGTAACGATACAAGGGACATCCACCTGGCGATAGCGGGTCTTTACACTGCATTTAAATGTGTCGGCCTTGGTTTGCCTGTCGACCCAGTGCAATTGTTTGGCAATAAAACCAGTGCTGTATAACAGCGGGTTGTCCTGCCCCTGGGCCACCAACAGTACATTTCGTTGCATATCTTTAGAGACCACATACCAGGGCTCCTCTGAGCCACTCTTAAGACCGCCAATGCCTAAACCTTTACGCTGGCCCAGGGTGTGATACATCAGGCCTTGGTGTTGGCCAATGACGTCTCCCTCGGTGGTTTCTATGTCGCCTGGCTGTGCAGGCAGGTATTGCTGAAGAAAATCTTTAAATTTGCGTTCACCGATAAAACAGATACCTGTGCTGTCTTTTTTATTATGCGTCACCAGGTTTTGTTGTTCGGCAATACGGCGGACTTCTGGTTTTTCTAGATCTCCAACCGGGAAAAGCGTTTGGCCAATATGCTCTTCTCCCAGGGTATAAAGGAAGTAACTTTGATCTTTGTTGCTGTCCAGGCCTCGCAGCATTTGCCAGCGGCCATCTATTTGCCGGCGTCTGACATAATGACCCATGGCGATATATTGGGCGCCTAATTCTTCGGCTGTGTATTCAAGGAAAGCCTTAAACTTAATTTCCTTGTTGCACAAAATATCTGGATTAGGGGTTCGGCCCGCTTTGTATTCTTTCAGGAAATGTTCAAATACATTGTCCCAGTATTCGGCGGCAAAATTAATGGTGTGCAGTGCTATGCCGAGCTTGTCACAGACAGCCTGTGCGTCTTTTAAATCCTCGGCGGCGGCACAATATTCATCGTTATCGTCCTCCTCCCAATTTTTCATAAACAGGCCTTCAACCTGGTAGCCTTGTTGTAACAGCAGATAGGCTGAAACGGAAGAATCTACACCGCCGGACATACCGACAACCACCTTGGTTTGACTATTGTCTGTCATCGAACTCACACCAGTAAAAAAACGGCGCTAATTTTAACAGAAATCGAATGGCTTAAACAGTGTCAGCAGCGGATGATTCGCCGATGAGGGGGAGGTCCGATATGGGAATTACCGGCTCGGACCTAAATTGGCCAGGGTTAAACCGTATTTTTGGGATAGGATTTAAGGATTGAAAGGGGCGCTCTTTGTCCTGCTTCATAATCCTCAATGACATCCAGCACCATGGCGCTACGTAACTCAGGTTGACGTTGTTTTAGCTGCTCCAGAGTCAGCCAGTGGCAGGCGATGATATCGTCATCCTGGGGTATGCAGGGCGGGGGAGTCGTTATAAATTCAAAAAAGTAACAAAACCGCAAATAAGTGACTTTATTATGGGGGCTGGTAAATTGATAGCAGCCTACAAAGCCTTGGGGCGACAATTCAAGGCCGGTTTCTTCCTGTACTTCTCGCTCAATAGCCTGTTGCAAGGTCTCGTTTTCTTCCAGGTGGCCAGCCGGTTGATTGAGGACCCTGCGACCAGCAGAGATCTCTTCAACAAATAGGTATTTGCTCTTGTACTTAACGATGCAGGCGACTGTGGTGTTAGGTTTAAACATAGACATTAACTATTTTGATGAATTTAAATGGGTTTCAATAAAGGTCCCAGATCCGATCCCGTCCAGGGTCCAGCTACCAATACGATAACGGATCAGCCTTAGGGTTGGAAAGCCAATATTTGCAGTCATGCGACGAACCTGCCGGTTTCTGCCTTCACTGATGGTTATTTCCAGCCAGGTAGTAGGAATATTCTTGCGTTCTCTGATGGGCGGGATCCTCGGCCATATGCTTGGCTCTGTCATCACCCTTACCTTAGCGGCTTGGGTTGGTCCGTCTTTCAGCTCTACTCCGCGCCTGAGCTTATCCAGATCTGTCTCTTGTGGCGCGCCTTCGACCTGTACCCAGTATCCTTTGCTGGTTTTGGCGCTAGGTTGGGTTAATTTGGCTTGTAACCTACCGTCATTGGTCAGCAGCAACAGCCCTTCGCTGTCTCTGTCCAAACGACCGGCTGCATAGACATCGGGTACATCAATAAAAGTTTTTAGCGTGGTACGCTCACCTTCATCGGTAAACTGGCTTAACACATCATAGGGTTTATTAAACAGCAGTATTTTTCGCTGTTCTGCGGGGACTTGGGGTTTGCTTTTTATTCGTTTTGTTTGATTTTTGAAGGCAGTCATTGGGTCAATTACACAGGGGGAACCGGTTTATTGTACCAGACTAGCCACGGGGATGGAGAGTCTGCGTGATTAATTAAAGTAAGCCAATAAAAAAGCAGGCAATGCCTGCTTTTTTTGCGTCCGGAGCGTTAATTGTTATTTTTGTTGATCAACCGGGCTAATATCTGTGGCATGAGATCCTTTCGGTCCGGCGTGCATTTCATATTGCACTTGCTGGCCTGCTTTCAGAGTTCGATAACCTTCCATTTGAATTGTGGAATAGTGAGCAAATATGTCTTCTCCACCTTGTTCAGGACAGATAAAACCAAAACCTTTGGCATTGTTAAACCATTTAACTGTACCGGTTGCCATACATCTGCATCCTTTTCTTTAAGTTGAAATTTACCCTAAGTCATTGTGTCCAGCGCAATAACGCTTAAACTATCTATGGTGAAATTATCACCAAGATATCAATTTAGTAAATATTTCAGTTTAGTCAAGACCTTGTTAACAGATATAACGGATGAATCGTGATTTTCTTGACAAGATGCAGATTAGCGGTTGCAAATTAGAGATACTAATATTTAATTATGAGTAAGGTACATGAATTGGTCAGCGATAAGAAGCTGGCGGAAGCTATTGAAACAAAAGTTAAACCGCCGGCAATGTATCGAGTTATTCTCAACAATGATGATTATACTCCAATGGAGTTTGTTATCGAAATTTTACAAAAGTTTTTCAATATGGATCTGGATAAAGCTACGCAAGTCATGTTAAGTGTACATTACCAGGGCAAAGGGATATGCGGAGTCTTTACTGCGGAAATCGCCGAAACAAAAGTTGCAATTGTTAACGGCTTTGCTCGTGACAACGAACATCCCTTGCTTTGTACCATGGAGCAGGATTAAGCGCATTCTATTACCGACTTGTAGTATTTTGGGAGGTGCCAATGTTAAATAAGGAACTGGAACATACCCTTAACTGTGCATTCAAGACAGCCAGGGAAAACCGCCACGAGTTCATGACCGTCGAGCATTTGTTGCTGGCGTTACTGGACAACCCCTCTGCGGATGAAGCGCTGGTAGCGTGTGGTGCTGACACCGTCAATCTGAGAGCAGAGATAACCGAATTTATTGAACAAACCACGCCACTTATCCCTGAAGACGATGTGGAACGTGAAACCCAACCGACTTTGGGTTTTCAGCGTGTCTTACAGCGGGCTGTTTTCCATGTTCAGTCTTCAGGCAACACAGAAGTTACAGGTGCTAACGTACTGGTTGCGATATTTAGTGAGCAGGAGTCTCAAGCTGTTTACTTCCTTAAAAAGGCGCAAATATCACGATTAGATGTAGTGAATTACCTTTCTCATGGCATTCGCAAAGATGATTCAAATAGCCTGGAAGACCAGTCTGAACTGGGCTCCGTAGAGGAAAATGGCAGTGACGAAAATCAGTCTCAGCTGGAAAATTATGCCAGTAACCTCAATCAATTAGTCCTTGAAGGCAGAATTGACCCACTGATTGGGCGGGATAGCGAACTAAATCGTACGATTCAGGTTTTATGTCGACGCAGGAAAAATAACCCCTTGTTGGTGGGGGAAGCGGGTGTAGGCAAAACTGCTATCGCAGAAGGCCTGGCGTATCGCATTGTTCATGAAGAAGTGCCAGAGGTGATAGCTAACAGTACTATTTATTCGTTGGATATGGGCTCGCTGTTAGCAGGGACTAAGTACCGTGGGGATTTTGAGAAGCGCTTTAAAACTGTCTTAAAACAGCTGGAGAAGCAAGAGAATACAATTCTCTTTATTGATGAAATTCATACAATCATCGGTGCTGGAGCGGCGTCTGGCGGGCAAATGGATGCTGCTAACCTGATTAAGCCATTACTCAGTAACGGGTTGTTGCGTTGTGTTGGCTCCACTACATATCAGGAATATAATCAGGTTTTTGAAAAAGACAGAGCCCTTGCTCGCCGTTTCCAGAAAATTGATATTGTTGAACCGTCTGTTGACGACACTACACGTATACTAATGGGTCTAAAACCTCGCTACGAACAGCATCATAATGTGCGCTATACGGCTAAAGCACTAAGGGCCGCGGCAGAATTAAGTGCTAAGTATATTAATGATCGGCATTTACCGGATAAGGCCATTGACGTTATCGACGAGGCTGGTGCGCGTATTCGCTTGATGCCAGCGAGTAAGCGTAAGAAGACCATAGGGGTCGGGGATATCGAGAGCATAGTGGCAAAGATTGCTCGCATACCCGAGAAGTCGGTTTCCTCATCAGATAGAGATGTACTGAAAAATTTATCCCGAAACCTGAAAATGGTGGTATTTGGTCAGGATAAGGCTATTGAAGTGCTTACCGATGCCATCAAGTTGAGCCGGTCAGGTTTAGGTAATGAGCAAAAACCCGTTGGTTCTTTCTTATTTGCGGGTCCTACCGGAGTTGGTAAAACCGAAGTTACCCAGCAACTTGGCAAAATATTAGGGGTGGAGCTGATCCGTTTCGATATGTCTGAATATATGGAAAGACATACTGTATCTCGTCTGATCGGTGCTCCTCCAGGGTATGTTGGCTATGACCAAGGCGGATTGCTTACCGATGCGGCGATCAAACATCCTCACTCGGTTGTTTTACTCGATGAAATCGAGAAAGCGCACCCTGATGTGTTTAATCTGCTGCTTCAGGTTATGGATCACGGTACGCTAACCGATAACAATGGCCGCAAAGCCGATTTCAGGAATATTATCTTAGTAATGACCACAAATGCGGGTGCAAGGGAAACGGCCCGTAGTAGCATTGGTTTTATGGAGCAAGACGAAAGTTTTGATGGCCTCGATGAGATAAATAAGACCTTCTCGCCTGAATTCCGCAACCGGCTGGACAATGTGATTTGGTTTAATCACCTGGATATGGAGGTTATTTCTCAAGTGGTGGATAAATTTATTGTCGAGCTGCAAGCTCAGCTAGATAGTAAAGGGGTTTCCTTTGAGGTAGATGATGGGGCGCGGGAATGGTTGGCGAACAAAGGTTATGATAAAGCGATGGGGGCCAGACCTATGGCTCGAGTCATCCAGGAGCAGGTCAAGAAGCCACTTGCCAATGAAATATTGTTTGGGAACTTGGTTGGTGGCGGCGATGTAAAAGTGATCCTGGTCGAGGATAAGTTGAACTTTATCTTTGCTGAAGTTAGGGAGCCGGTGACATAAGTCGAAAAACCAGAGAGATAAAAAAACCAGCGTTAACGCTGGTTTTTTTATGGGCGATAGTGCAATTAACGCGCACGGAAAACAATACGTCCCTTGGATAGATCGTAGGGAGTTAATTGTACAGTCACCTTATCACCGGTCAGAATACGGATATAGTTTTTACGCATTTTACCGGAAATGTGCGCTGTCACTACGTGGCCGTTTTCAAGTTCAACACGGAACATTGTATTTGGCAGAGTATCTAGCACGGTTCCCTGCATTTCAATATTGTCTTCTTTCGCCATCGAATCCTCAATTTTGCTTACAAGCTATTTTTGACCGGCAGATAATGCCGGATTTGCCTCAATGTGTAAAGAATAGTCCAAATTTTATTTAGCAAAACGGGTGTTTTGACGGTAAAATAATCACGGTTTCCGTGTTTAGGCCTTTGTCACCGTACTCCAGGTGCCCAGAATCAGTCGTTGGTGAGGCAGGTAGCGGTTTTTATAATTCATCTTATTGCAGCCATCTACCTGATAACCCAAATAAACCCAACGTTTACCCTGCTGCTTTGCATACTCTAGTTGTTGTAATATAGAAAAGGTGCCGAGCGAGAGAGACTCCAAGTCAGGATCGTAAAAGCAGTACATGGCGCTTAAACTATTCGGTAATTCATCTATCACGCCCACACAAACCAGTTTATCTTGGTCATAATACTCGAGAAAGGTAGGCGCTAACCATTGGCACAGGATAAACCCATCATATTGAGATTGGGACGCAGGATACATGGCGCCGTCTTTGTGGCGCTGATTAATGTATTTTTGATAGAGGGTATAATAACTGGCCTTATGTTTATTGCTGACGCACATAGTAAGGTGTTTGTTCTTATTGAGCACGCGTTTTTGGCTTCGGCTAGCCTTGAAGTCTTTTACCGAAATACGAATGGACTGGCAGCTACCACATAGTGAGCAATGGGGGCGATATATATCTTTGCCACTTCGGCGAAATCCAATGGACAACAACTGCTCGTAATCCAAAGGGTTCAGCATGCCTTTATCCAATAACACCAGTAGTTGTTCTGACTGGTTTGGAAGGTAACTACATTGCTGATAGGGAGTAATGCCTACTTTTAGTACTACCTTTGACATGGATGGATCGTCTGAACTTCCCAACATGACCCCCTAACCCGACTTGCGCTGTGTGATTTTAACCGTTTTAAAAAAGTTTCTCTGCCGATCTCTTGGGCCCCTAAAGAAGTAAGGTGGTCATTCTGGATCTGACAATCGATAAGTAACCCGCCCGCTTTTGAAAAGTGTTGGCATAATGCGATAAATGCCATTTTTGATGCATTCGCCTGTTTGTGGAACATGGACTCGCCGCAAAAGGCTGCACCGATGCCAATGCCATATAGACCTCCCACTAAGGCTTCTTGATCCCAGACCTCAACAGAATGAGCAAAACCTTGCTGATGCAAAATGGTATAAGCATTAATCATACTCTGCGTTATCCAGGTCCCCTCCTGGCTTTTACGACTGTACGAACATTCCTCTATTACTTGATTAAAGGCTCGGTTGACGGATATTTCAAATGGGGACGTGCGTATACACTTAGTCATACTTCTACTGATGTGGACCTGAGTTGGATCCAGCACAGCTCGTGGGTTAGGACTCCACCAGAGTAAGGGTTGGTTATCATCGTACCAAGGGAAGATCCCTTTACGATAAGCAGCTATTAATCTGGAGGGAGAGAGGTCGCCACCAATAGCCAGTAAACCATTTGGATCATCCAGGGCTTGGTGTGCCTTTGGAAACCAATTCACATCTTGGCCAAGTTCAGGTAAAAAGAGGGTCATAGCTTCCAAAGGAAAAATACATCTATGGTTAATGTTAACAGAATTCCCCTGGTTTTTATCTCGGCGTTTTGTCTGCTGTTTGCTAGCAACTCTTTAGCCTATGAGAGAAATACTGCCAGGCCGGTAGAGAAAGTGGCGTTTGGAACGGTAGATTCAGTGCGTAATATTAGTCAAAAGGAGATTATCCAATCACAAGATCAGGGCTGGAAAACCTTAGCTGGTGCAGTGATTGGTGGATTGATAGGGAATCAATTTGGTAGCGGGGATGGACGTGTTGTCGCTACTGTTGTGGGAACTGTTGCAGGCGCCGGTTTAGGGGCTTATTCCGGTTCGGGTCAAATCGAACGCGAATACAAGCTGGTTGAGTTGCTTATTAAAACCGAAGGTAAGCAACTGATAAATGTGATCCAAGATTATGACCGGGGAATGGTGTTTAGCCCAAAGGATCCGGTACGCATTCTGTATTTTTCTGATGGGGTGAGAGTAGATAAAACGTATTAATTAGAAGCATACGTCTCCGTCGTTTAGCACCCGATTGCGACCCGTTTCTTTAGCTTCGTATAACAGCTTATCGGCCCGATTTAACTGCTTGTCTAAACTTTCATCGATAAAGTTGGTCACCCCTATGCTGGCAGAGATCCAAACATCTTCATTGTGACAGTGGGTAGGGTGCTGGGCCAGTGATTCTCTAAACTTGTCCAACCGACCGGTGGCCAGAGCATTGTCATGGTTGGGCATCAAAACACAGAACTCTTCGCCGCCGAGCCTGGCTACTAAACAGTTGGGAAAGCAGGTTAGTAACATCTTTGATAGTTGTTTTAAGACCAGATCCCCGGCCTCATGGCCATACGTATCGTTCACTTCTTTAAAATGGTCGACATCGATAATGGCCGCAGCAAGCGTCATTTGGCCTTGGCGCGCCTGCTTGTGCAGTGCTACACCCTGACTAAACAAATAACGGCGATTGTACACTTGTGTCATGTGGTCTTTGTTCGCAGCATTGGATATTTCCTCAACTAATTCCATATGCTCCAATGTTTGGTTTACCCTACAGTAGAGCTCTTCATGGATAAATGGTTTTGCAAGAAAGTCGTTTGCCCCTTGTTTAATAAACCGGGCGGATAAACAGGATTCGGAGGCGGAAGAGATGCCTATAATAGCAAGGCTCATTTTATCGACTGTTTGCCTGATAGCACGTACTAGCTGAAAACCGTCCATATTCGGCATATTGTAATCGGTAAGCAGGAGCTTAATATCCGCATGTTTATGCAAAACTTCGAGAGCTTCATTTCCATCGGCCGCTTCTAAGACTTGAAAGAGGTGTTGTTTAAGCAAGCTAACTAAGTACCGACGAGCCACAGTGGAGTCATCAACCACCAATAATTTAATGTGCTGATTCTTTTCCAGGCGTTCCAGTAAGCTAATCGCGTAGTTAAACGCATAGTTACTGTCTTTAATGACATAGTCTACGACACCCATATCGAGTAGTTTGGTACGCAGTGTTTCATCATAGTTAGCGGTTAACACTATAGTAGGTATTTTTGCTGCCAAGGTAAGGGCAACGACCTCGCCGTTGGGTGCATCGGGTAAATGCAAATCCACCATGGCAGCAAAGTAGGCTTGATGACCATTCTGTTTTAGGTGTTGTCGGCACTGTGCCATGTTTGATGCCGAATCTACGGGCATAGACAAGCGGGTAGGGATAACTTTAGTAAGGATCTTTCTGACGGTATCGCTGTCTTCGATAACCAGTATCCTGCGCATTTGGGACACTTCCATTGCGAAATAAAAGCCGGCAAAATAGCCGACTTTTGACTGAATGTATTACTCTCCAGTATCGCCCAGGTAGTGTTTTACGTCTAGGACTACTCTGAAGTCATATTGTCCAGGTAGCGTTCTGCGTCCAGGGCCGCCATACAGCCGCTACCAGCTGAGGTAATTGCTTGGCGATAGATATGATCTGATACGTCGCCTGCAGCAAATACTCCGGGAACGCTGGTTTGGGTCGCGTTACCTTCATTGCCTGAGTTCACTTTAATGTAACCGTCGTTCATTTCCAGCTGACCTTCGAAAATTCCGGTATTTGGAGAGTGGCCGATGGCGATAAACACACCCATTACCTCAATTTCTTCGGTGTCTTGCGACTGAGTCTCCTTCAGGCGTATTTTGGTAACACCCATATCATCGCCCAGTACTTCATCCAGGGTGCGATTTAAGTGCAGTACGATATTACCATTTTCGACCTTTTCCATCAGGCGTTTAGTCAGGATCTTTTCTGAGCGAAACTGTTCACGACGGTGAACCAGGTGAACCTCGGATGCGATATTGGAAAGGTATAAGGCTTCTTCAACCGCTGTGTTACCACCACCCACAACAGCGACTTTTTGCTTGCGATAGAAAAATCCGTCACAAGTTGCACAGGCGGAAACACCGCGCCCCTTAAACGCTTCTTCTGAGTCCATACCTAAGTATCGTGCGGAAGCGCCGGTAGCGATGATCAGAGCGTCACAAGTGTATTCACCATTGTCGCCTTTAAGGCGGTAAGGTTTGTTGCTCAAATCTGTTTCATTAATGTGGTCAAAGATGATTTCGGTCTCGAAACGTTCAGCATGCGCTTTCATTCGCTCCATCAGGGCAGGGCCGGTTAAGCCTTCTGCATCGCCAGGCCAGTTTTCGACTTCCGTTGTGGTGGTGAGTTGTCCACCTTGCTGCATTCCAGTTACTAATACCGGGTTTAAGTTGGCTCTGGCTGCATATACGGCTGCCGTGTAACCTGCGGGGCCGGAACCCAGAATTAACAATTTGCTATGTTTAGCTTGACTCATGAATACTCCGCGAATTAATCAAATCGGATGAATTGTAGGGAATTTGTTTAAGTGGGTAAAGGAAGCGAATAAAATTGCTAAAAAAACGTATAGAAATTCTTACATCTGCGCCAATCAATCGTGTTCTCAACAGAACGTTTGGTTATAATATATAAAAAATAGAGCTTAAAAAATCAGCTCTATTTGAGTAAATATTAACTTTTTAGTGCTACTTCAGGTGCGACAAAATCAAATCCAAGGTTTTCGGACACACTCTTACAGGTCACTTTACCATCGATAACATTCAGACCGTTAAGTAGGTGAGGGTCGCTTAACAGGGCTTCATGGTAGCCAAGGTTTGCCAGCTTAACAATGTAAGGCAATGTAGCGTTATTAAGCGCAAAAGTAGAGGTTCTTGCTACCGCCCCCGGCATGTTAGCAACACAATAGTGAACAACGTCGTCGACTATGTATGTAGGGTCCTGATGTGTGGTTGCATGGGAGGTTTCGCAACAACCGCCCTGATCGATAGCGACATCGACTATGGCTGAGCCAGGCTTCATTTTTTTCACGTGATCTTTGGTCACCAGCTTAGGAGCCGCAGCGCCTGGAATTAACACGCCGCCTATAACCAAATCGGCTTCCAGTACGTGTTTCTCTATCGCATCGTTAGTCGAGTATACGGTTTTGATGCGGTTCCCATACAAGGCATCAATGTGTCTTAGTACATTTACGTTACGATCCAGAACAACGACGTCAGCGCCCATACCCACAGCCATTTGCGCCGCATTCTGGCCAACCATGCCACCGCCAATAATCACAACTTTTGCCGGTTCGACTCCGGGTACGCCACCCAGTAACATGCCACGACCAGCACGGGATTTTTCCAGCGCCATTGCCCCTGCCTGGATAGACATTCTGCCTGCAACTTCAGACATTGGCGCCAGCAGCGGTAGGCCGCCTTTAGCGTCAGTAACAGTTTCATATGCTATACATACTGCATTACTCTTGATAAGATCCTCAGTTTGAGGCAGATCTGGGGCAAGATGTAAATAGGTAAATAGGATTTGACCTGGCTTGAGCATAGCGCGCTCGGCAGCCAGAGGTTCTTTTACCTTGACTATCATCTCAGATTTTGAGAATACATCACTAGCAGTAGGTAAAATTTCAGCACCTACTGCTGTGTAGTCGGAATCAGTAAAACCGATTCCGCCGCCCGCATTGGTTTCTACATAAACCTGGTGTCCGTGGTCGACGAGTTCACGAACACTTGCTGGAACCATGCCGACGCGATATTCGTGGTTTTTGATTTCTTTGGGTACACCGATGATCATTGTTTACAGCCTCGTATATTGCGTATATGTTAATGACTAGGGATTTACGCTAGTATATTCTGGATTAACCAGTATATGCATCTATAATAAAATCAAAGGCGTGATATTATGTTGCTGGGATGTAATAGGATGGAATATAATAATGATGGAAGTTAAAACTCGACCACTTAAGGATCTTGATCGTATTGACCGCAACATTCTGAACGAACTTCAGAAGGACGGACGGATTTCTAATGTGGAGCTTTCTAAGCGTGTAGGGTTGAGCCCGACACCTTGCTTAGAGCGTGTGCGTCGTCTTGAGCGTCAAGGGTATATAAAAGGTTATACGGCCATATTAAACCCGCTTTACTTGGATGCTTCTCTGTTGGTTTTTGTTGAAATAACCTTAAACCGGGGAGCCCCGGACGTATTCGAACAGTTCAATACTGCGGTGCAGGAGCTGGATGATATACAGGAGTGTCATTTGGTATCGGGAGACTTTGACTATTTGTTAAAGACTCGTGTTTGCGATATGTCTGCATACCGTAAACTGCTGGGGGAAACATTGCTGAGACTTCCGGGTGTTAACGACACCCGCACCTATGTGGTGATGGAGGAAGTAAAGCAAACGAATGCCCTGGTGATCAAAACCCGTTAATCTCCACGCGGAATTGATACAATAAAAAAGCGGCTTTAAGCCGCTTTTTTGTTTATTATCGGTATTTTGGAAAATTCTCTAATGGAGCAGCTAGCTTGACGGGTAAAAAAGCCTTTTCCCCCTTATCCGGTATCCAACGCATTCTAGAGGTAGGTCTTATTTCCTGCCATGGTATCGCTATTTTTATAATGTTATCACTTTTGACCTTCTATCCGTCTGACCCTAGTTGGACACAGACGGCATGGGATGGCCCTGTGAAAAATTCGGCTGGCGCCAGCGGCGCCTGGCTGGCCGATGTATTATTGTTTGTTTTCGGTATCGCCGCCTACCTCTTGCCCCTGGTTATTGTGGGTGTGGGTTGGGCTGTTTTTTGGCGACCAAAAGCCTTACTCCAACTGGATTACCTCACCCTGGGCCTAAGGATTATCGGTTTCTTGTTTGTAGCCCTTGGTGCGATGGCGCTTGCGTCACTGAACTTTAATGATATTTACTATTTTTCCAGTGGCGGTATCGTTGGCGATGTATTGTCCGAATCCATGGTCGGTTATTTTGGTATGCTGGGCTCTACGCTTATTTTATTGTGCTTTATCGCCACAGGTATCACTATGTTGACCGGGCTTTCCTGGCTGACCATAGTGGATAAGCTGGGAGCTGGAGTGATAGACGGGTTCCAGTGGTTGACTAAGATACCTGAACACATCGACGTTTATAAAGAAAAACGTCGACAGAGCAGAGAGCATCAAGGGGCGGACAAAATATTGTTTGCTGATAAACTGCCTGAAAGGCAGCGAGAAGAGCCTCAGGCTGTTAATCTGCCTGATCTTGAGCAAATATTGCCTGACTTAGACGTTAAGGCGAGCCCGGCTGCAGCCAAGACTAAGACGGCTAAGCACGAATACTTGGATGAAAGCACTGACGTCACTTTTGATCCCATAGAAGAGGTCGCTGTATTTACCAAACCACAACCACAAAAAG
This sequence comes from Psychromonadaceae bacterium, assembly GCA_965249895.1. Classification (GTDB taxonomy): domain Bacteria; phylum Pseudomonadota; class Gammaproteobacteria; order Enterobacterales; family CBDFNC01; genus CBDFNC01. The sequence continues at coordinate 1,057,534 of CBDFNC010000004.1, read as the reverse complement.
TAGCTCAACAGAAAATGCCTACGCCGCCCAAGGCGCATTTACAAGAGGTGGGGAATACGGCCACGTCACCTTTGACACAGTTACCGTCTGTAGACTTGTTGGACAGACCGAATAAAATTGCCAACCCCATCACTCAAGAGGAGCTGGATCAGGTGTCCCGCCTGGTGGAAGCCAAGTTATTGGACTTCAATATTCAAGCTAACGTGGTGGCGGTTTTTCCCGGCCCGGTGATCACTCGTTTTGAGTTAGATTTGGCGCCGGGCGTGAAGGTCAGCAAGATAACCAGCCTATCTAAAGATTTGGCGCGCTCTTTGTCAGCTCTGAGTGTCCGTGTTGTCGAGGTGATTGCAGGTAAATCCGTCATAGGTCTGGAGTTACCTAACAAGCACAGAGAAACCGTGTTTTTGCGCGAAGTGCTGGATTGCGAGAAGTTTACTCAGAATGGCGCTCCCCTTTCTATGGTATTAGGCGCAGATATCGCAGGTAATCCTGTGGTGGTTGATCTGGCTAAAATGCCGCATTTATTAGTCGCAGGTACCACGGGCTCGGGTAAATCCGTTGGCGTGAACTGCATGATCGTCAGCCTGCTGTACAAGTCATCTCCTGAAGATGTCCGTATGATCATGATTGACCCCAAGATGCTGGAGCTCTCGGTGTATGAGGGCATACCTCATTTGTTATCTGAAGTAGTCACGGATATGAAAGAGGCGGCCAACGCGTTACGTTGGTGTGTAGGGGAGATGGAGCGCAGGTATAAGGTGATGTCTGCAGTCGGAGTCAGAAACCTCAAAGGGTATAATACCAAAATAGAAACCGCTATCGCTTCCGGTAACCCCATCTGTGACCCCTTGTGGAAGCCCGGGGACAGTATGGATGAAACGGCACCGCAACTGGAAACATTACCGCATATTGTCGTGATAGTGGATGAGTTTGCCGACATGATGATGATAGTGGGTAAAAAAGTGGAAGAGCTTATTGCCCGTATCGCACAAAAGGCCCGTGCAGCGGGGATCCACTTGATACTGGCTACTCAGCGGCCCTCGGTGGACGTGATTACCGGACTTATCAAGGCTAATATCCCTACCCGTATCGCATTTCAGGTGTCGAGTAAAATAGACTCACGCACCATATTGGATCAGCAAGGTGCAGAAACCTTACTGGGAATGGGTGATATGCTGTATTTGCCTCCGGGTACCGGGGTGCCTACCCGTGTCCATGGTGCCTTCGTCGACGATCACGAAGTACATAAGGTGGTGGCCGACTGGAAGCTCAGGGGTAAGCCTAATTATGTTGATGAGATATTAAACGGTGACACGACGGCAGATAACTTACTGCCGGGTGAGGCCCCGGAAGGGGAAGAGGATTATGATCCCCTGTTTGATGACGCGGTCGCTTTTGTCACCGAAACGCGTCGGGGCTCGGTTTCCGGTGTGCAACGTAAATTTAAGATAGGTTATAACCGCGCCGCTCGAATTGTCGAGCAGATGGAGCTAAATGGTGTCGTCAGTGCACCAGGCCATAATGGTAACCGCGAAGTATTGGCGCCACCACCGCCGAAGGATTAATAATGAAAATTGCTAAATATGTAACGTGTCTGGGTGCCGGGCTGCTTATTGCTACAAATGCGCTGGCAGCAGACGCCAAGAAGAGCCTAAAAGAAAACCTGACTCAGCTCTCCCAGTTTACAGCGGACTTTTCACAGCAGGTGTATGACGCAGAGGGCACCCTGATCCAGGATGCCAGTGGTGAACTCGCTTTATCAAGGCCAAATAAATTTCGCTGGCAAATATTACAGCCGGAAGAGGAGCTTATCGTATCCAATGGCAGCAATATCTGGATGTATAGCCCTTTTGTCGAGCAGGTTAGTATTCTGACTTTTGACCAGGCGATTACGGATACACCCTTTATGCTGCTAGCAGGCAATGATAAAAAAATCTGGGATAAATACCAGGTGACTCGAAAGGGCAAGGTTTACACCATAGTGAATCATAACCCGGATAGCCAAATCGCCACTTTCTCCATTACCTTTGCTGACAGCGGCCAGATTGCTTCGTTTAAGCTAGCGGAGAAGGAAGGACAAAGCAGTTTATTTACCCTGACTAAGCAAATAAGTGACAAGGCATTGGCAAAGCAGCAATTTGAATTCGTTATCCCTGAAGGGGTGGAAGTAGACGATCAACGCTAATGAGTAATATGTCCCTCGATTTCGCTCCGGATTTTCGTCCCTTGGCGGCCCGTATGCGCCCAGAAACACTGGACGAATATGCGGGTCAGGCGCATATATTGGGGCCGGGAAAACCGCTTCGTAACGCGTTGGAGGCCGGTTACAGTCATTCCATGATCTTATGGGGACCTCCCGGAACGGGTAAAACCACGTTAGCGGAGCTGATAGGTAAGTATTGTCAGGCCAAAGTTGAGCGTGTGTCTGCCGTGACGTCCGGGGTGAAGGAGATACGTGCTGCTATCGATAAAGCCAGGGACAATGCACAGCAAGGTTTCAGAACCGTGTTGTTTGTTGATGAAGTGCACAGGTTTAACAAAAGCCAGCAGGATGCATTTTTGCCTTTTATTGAAGATGGCACAGTCACTTTTATCGGTGCTACCACGGAAAATCCTTCCTTTGAGCTAAACAACGCCTTACTGTCGCGTGCCCGGGTTTACTTGCTTAAAAAGCTGGAAGCCGGTGATATTCTCGCGGTATTAGAGCGTGCTATCAGCGACCAGCGCGGTTTTGCGCAAGTGGCGCTGGATCTCGAAGCAGGATTGCTGGAAAAACTGGCGGAATTAGTCAACGGTGACGCCAGAAAGGCCCTCAATTATCTTGAATTAATGGTGGATATGGCGGCGGAGCCGGACGGCAAAAAAATCCTCACCAGCGAATACCTTACGGATGTGGCGGGAAAACAAGCCGCAGCCTATGACAAACAGGGCGATCTGTTCTTCGATATGCTCTCAGCCTTGCACAAGACCGTACGTGGCAGCGACCCTGATGCGGCGCTGTATTGGTATGCGAGAATGTTAACCGCAGGATGCGACCCGTTAATCGTAGCGAGGCGTTTACTTGCCATAGCGTCGGAGGACGTGGGTAATGCCGACCCGAGAGCTATGCAAGTGGCGATATCCGCCTGGGATTGTTTTACCCGTGTAGGGCCAGCGGAAGGTGAGCGGGCGATTGCCCAGGCCATCGTATTTCTGGCTTGTGCTCCCAAGAGTAATGCAGTCTATACCGCCTTTAAGCAGGCGTTAAAAGACGCGGTGGAACAGCCGGATTATGAAGTGCCGGTACATTTACGTAATGCCCCCACTAAGTTGATGAAAAACCTGGGATATGGCGAGGAATACCGGTATGCTCACAATGAACCAGGGGCATATGCGGCAGGGGAAGTCTATTTTCCACCTGAGATGGCGAATACCAGATACTACTTCCCGTCCGAACGCGGTCTGGAAAAGCAAATTGGCGATAAACTTAAGTATTTAGCCGAACTCAACGGCCAAAGTGATACCAAGCGCTATAAATAATTTTCTCACGACCCCACACTAGCGATTGGTGACAAAACGTAACTTCCAGGAACCTGGTGGCTCTTTGTATGATTCACCCGATTAGTTCGGTTTTTGCTGCCAGGCTTGGTGGCGAATTTGCGCTAGAGCGCATGTGAATAATTTAACTATTTCTCCGAAATAAACAGAAAAAGCGAAATTAACTGTTATGAATAACCTGATTAGTTTGGGTTTTGTTACTGTCAGGCTTGGTGGCGCATTTGCGCTAGAGCGCATGTGAATAATTTAACTATTTCTCCGAAATAAACAGAAAAAGCGAAATTAACTGTTATGAATAACCTGATTGGTTTGGGTTTTGTTACTGTCAGGCTTGGTGGCGCATTTGCGCTAGAGCGCATGTGAATAATTTAACTATTTCTCCGAAATAAACAGAAAAAGCGAAATTAACTGTTATGAATAACCTGATTGGTTTGGGTTTTGTTACTGTCAGGCTTGGTGGCGCATTTGCGCTAGAGCTAACGAAGATATGAATAATTTAATTATTTATCTGAAATAAACAGAAAAAGCGAAATTAACTGTTATGAATAACCTGATTAGTTTGGGTTTTGTTGCTACAGGGGGCGCATTGGGTGCCTGTTTACGTTATCTTATCAGCAACTGGGCGCTGACCTTTTTTGGCAAAGGGTTTCCCTTTGGCACCCTGATTGTGAATATAATTGGCTCGTTTATTATGGGCCTGCTATTTGCTCTGTTGGAGCAAGGTGTAATTAGCGCCAGTCCCTGGCGGCAAATGATAGGGGTCGGCTTTTTAGGCGCCCTGACCACCTTTTCTACCTTCTCCATGGACAGCTTGCTGCTGCTTCAGCAAGGGGAATTAATTAAAGCAATAGCAAATGTGGCGATTAATGTGCTGGTATGTATTACCGCAGCATTTATCGGAACTCAATTGATACTAAGAAGTTAAAGGTAAGGAATGTTAGATCCCAAGTATCTTCGTGGTGACTTAGAAGAAACCGCAACACGTTTGGCAAGCCGTGGATACGAGCTTGATGTCGCTAAGTTAACTGAGCTTGAGGCAATCCGAAAAGAGCTTCAAGTAAAAACAGAAACGCTACAGTCGGAGCGTAACTCCCGCTCGAAAAGCATAGGTCAGGCTGCAAAACGTGGTGAAGATATAGCCCCTTTGCGAGCCGAAATGGGCAAACTCGGCGAAGAGCTGGACGCGGCAAAAGAAGCATTAGTTCAGCTACTAAATGAAATTAAGAATATTTCCCTAAGCATTCCTAACTTGCCACACGAAAGTGTTCCTGTGGGTAAGGACGAAGAAGAAAACGTGGAGATCCGCCGTTGGGGTGTGCCGAAGCAGTATGACTTCGAGGTTAAAGATCATGTGGATTTAGGGGAAGGCTTAGGTGGCCTGGACTTTAAATCGGCGGTGAAGATCAGTGGTGCGCGCTTTATCGTAATGCGTGGCCAAATTGCTCGTATGCACAGGGCGTTGGCTCAGTTAATGCTTGATCTTCATACCACTGAACACGGTTATACCGAGATGTATGTGCCTTACCTGGTAAATGCAGACAGCCTATACGGTACCGGTCAGCTACCTAAATTTGGCGAAGACCTGTTCCATACCCAACCGGCAACGGAAGAAGGGCAGGGTATGTCGCTGATCCCTACGGCTGAAGTACCGCTGACTAATATGGCGCGCGATCATATCTTCGATGAAAAAGAGTTGCCAGTTAAAATGACGGCTCATACGCCTTGCTTCAGGAGTGAAGCTGGTTCGTATGGTCGTGATACTCGAGGCCTTATTCGTCAACACCAGTTCGACAAAGTTGAAATGGTGCAGCTGGCCCATCCACAAAAAAGCTTTGAAACACTGGATGAAATGACAGGGCATGCTGAAAAAGTGCTGCAGAGACTGAATCTACCGTATCGTGTTATGGCCCTTTGTACTGGTGATATGGGCTTCGGCGCAACCAAGACATTTGATTTGGAAGTCTGGTTGCCGGCGCAAGATACCTACCGGGAAATCTCTTCCATATCCAATATGGGCGATTTCCAGTCCCGCCGTTTACAGGCCCGTTTCCGCGCGGAAGGAGCGAAAAAGCCTGAATTGCTACATACCCTGAACGGTTCAGGTTTAGCGGTAGGAAGGACGCTGGTTGCTATTCTTGAAAACTATCAGCTGGAAGACGGCCGTATTGAAGTGCCGGACGGCCTGGTGTCTTATATGGGCGGCCTTACTCACCTGGGATAAGACGCAAAAAAAGCCGCCTGGTTGGTGGCTTTAATTGACAATACACCCTGCATCACGGCAGGGTTTATTATTTCTATCTCAAATAACGAATTTCAACACGTTGGTTGGCTGTCTGGCCTGCCTTAGTATCGTTGGTCGCGACCGGTTGAGTCATACCGTAACCTCTTGCGATAATCATGTCTGCTTCTACGCCCTTGGAAATCATAAACTCGCGCACGGTTTCTGCTCGCTGCTGGGACAATGCCATATTGAAATCGGCTGAACCTGTATTTGATGTATGGCCTGCAACTTCAACAGGGCGATGTTCCTGGACCAAGCGACCGGCAACTGCTTCCAGGATGGTTTTAGATTCTGTTGTCAGCATATCTGAGCCAACGGCAAAAGTAACGCCAGGTAGATACTGGATCTGAGCGTATACGCTTTGTACTTTTTCGCTTTTTACCACCATAGTAGCCAGCAATTCTTTGAGGTGCTGGTTGCACTGCTCATCGGCTACACCGCGGTATTTAACTGCGTTATCCGCAGCAGCCATGGCCGAGTCATACTTGGAAAAACCAAGCATTCCGTCTTTGGAGTATGCCAGCAGCGAGTTAGCTTTTTCAATGGCTACTCCTGTTTTGTGGATAGCCATCATACATTGGCCGCCATTACCGGCTTCAGCATGCGCCAGTTTTTGCTGGATCGCGCCCACGTCTTTTGGAGGCGTTGCACAACCAGCTAGTGCTACGACAGATAAGGTGGCCATCGCAGTCAGTTTAAACTTCGTCATATCCCTAAATCCTTTGCTTTGTATTTAATTATTAGCGTGTCGGAATGATGCAATCCAACAATACTCGCCGCAAGAGTACAAGCGGAAAATCATAAGAAACTCATACTTTTACCAGCGACTCTCTTGAACCCTGAAATCGGAATGCCGCAGGACACTCGAATAACCGGGCAGTAAACTATTGCATTGATATTCTACAGTGTTAATTATCAATTAACACGCTAATTGTCTATTCCTTAACGAGAATTATGATTATTAGCAACTCGATATCTGGTTTTATTGAGACATACAGGGGATCAGATGCATTTCACGGGTTTTGGCAGGCCAGCAATTTTGGTCGCCTGTTTAGCCGGACCCTTAGGGAATAACTTATATAAATACCGGCTGTTGCCTTTTTCGGGACCGTACTTGTTGCCCATGGCTTTTACCAGTGCTCTGACTGCGGGTGAGGTATTAAACTCCTGATAAAAGTCCCTGACAAAGAGTACCACTTGCCAATGGGCATCCGTCAGGGTGATGCCTTCCTGATCGGCGATATGCTTTGCCAGGTCCTTATTCCACTGCTCAAAATGCTTAAGGTAACCGTGTTTATCGGTTTCGTATTGTTTGCCGTCAAATTCCAACATTAATTTTCCAGTTTGCTACTTAGTATTGCTATTTACAGGTTTCAGTCCCATGGCAAGATCTTGAATATCAAAGGCCGTATTGGCGATTAGTTGCAGCTGCTGTGCAATCACCAGGCTTTCGTTCTCCAGCCTTGGCAGCAGGGCGCTAAATTGTAAATCATTGGGGCAGATTTCGTTATGGTTATTTGCAATGGTACTGGCTGCAAGCTCCAGGCGCGCTTCAGTTTGGTTTATCAGGGTTAACAAAGTGAGATCTGTGTTTAGTTTGTCCAGCTTATGACGGTGGGATGCCAGTGCTGAAATATAAGAAAGCAGCGCATTGTTTCTATTGGTTAGCGCGTAACTTTCATTAAGTAATTTACGTTTTGAACTCGGTTCTATCAACATATTCTGCCAGGCAGACGCCAGGTTAGTGTCTGCGATATGAGCATTTTTGCGTGCGATGCGATAGCTGAGAGATTCATCTTTGCCAACCGTGTACTGGCTGACGACCTGTTTAAAATAGGCCAGATTGGCGCGCAGCGAGTGCTCGATTAACCCCGGGATTTTAAGATATTGCCAATCTGGGAAAATAAAGCTGATAGTCAGCGCCGCCAAGGTGCAACCCAACAAGGTTTCTTGCAGTCGGGGCATAATGATTTCCAAACCGCTGCCGGAGAGTAGGTTAAACACCAGCATCACAAACAGGGTAATAAAGGTAACTGCTACGGCGTAGCGGCTTTTTAAATAGGCGAAAAATAGGAAACCGGTTACGGGTAAGAGGAGGAGCTGACCGGTATCCGTATCGATCAGGCTCAGCAGTGGATACCCGAGTAAGATCCCTGCCAGAGTACCCAGGGTTCTTTCAACAAGTCGTTTCTTGGTTGCGCTGAAACTGGGCTGACAGACAAAAAGGCAAGTTAGCAGCACCCAGAATCCTTTTTCTAGCTGGAATATTTGCAACAACAAATAACCGGTCACGAAACAGATACTCATTCTTAAGGCGTGGCGAAAGGTGGTGGAGCTGATGCTCAGATTGTCTTTGAGTTGCGCCAAAAGCGAGCGTTTCGGCTGTTTGGCTAAGGCCGGCAAAACGTCCAGGGTATTATCATTGGACAGCCCTTGCGCTTCTTCAAGCAGTTGCTGCACCCCCTTTAGGTTTTTATAAACGAAGTTAAGAGGTGTGAAGGTCTCCAGGGCAAAATGATGCTGTTGGTCTTGGTATTTTAATTGGTCGCCTAACGCATTTAACGTCCAGCTAAGGGAGGAGTTCGGGGTAAACTTGCGACCCGAGAGGATGGCATATCCCAGTTGATGGGTTGCGTCGGATAATTGATAAAACAGCTGGTGAAAACCTTCCATCAACTCGGTATCGGCAAACGCCTTATCGAGTTGGCTATATAAATAATGAGTAGCGCTGATCCTTTCGTGTATTTGTTGGGCGATTAAATAGAGTTGCAGTAACCGGGCGAGCTTTTGTTGCTCACTATTGCTGTTAAGACGGCTATTTAACGTATCTTTACAGAGGTTTAATGCCTGCACTACGGCAATATTTTGTACCGCAAGGTTTTGCCTGGTATTAAAAGGGTCAATTTTCTCGTGGCTGAAAAAGTGCGACTTCTCCAGCTGATAGCGACTTAAGCTGAAGTAGACCTGGGCGAGCTGTTCATGTAACGACTTATAGGGCGACAGATACAACCAAAGCAGGGAGAGAACGCCGTAACCTAATGCACCAGCCGCCAACAACAAGGGTTGCCAGTAAACAGGATTACTCTCGCCATGACCAATCATAGTGTAGATAGCAATAACCAGTGAACCAAAGGCAATTTGTGCATACCTGTGGCCGAAAATACCGAGCATAATAAAAGCGAATGTTGAGCTACCCAGTCCCAGGCTAAACAGCAAAGTGTTATCGAACAACAGCTCCACAGAAAAAGAAGCCAACATAAAACAAGCCAGGGTAGTTGTGAGGTTTTTAACCCGGCCCTTGACGCTATCGTCTGTTTCGGCAATGGCACAGGCGACCACACCTAAGCATAACGTAAGGGCAATCCCAACTTGCTGCCAGAATACGACGGGCAACAGGCTGATACAGATGCCGATAAATACGCGAAACCCGCTGTGAAAATGGGTGTGGGAAATCAGTGTTTTTAGCTGACGTTCCAGGCTAAGGGAAAGTGGCGTCATAGGTTTTAAGCTGAAACTATTGTAATGGGTGAAACGTAATTTTACTTAAATACAGGAATAAAAAAAGCCCCGCTGAGCGGGGCTTGTTGTTTTAGTCTCTGTGAATACAGATAGTGCGAGTCAGCGCAGTAGAAGAGCGCTATTAGTCGTTGTTGCCACCAATTCCCAGAATGCTTAATAAGCTGATAAAGATATTATAGATGGACACGAACAGTGTCACAGTAGCGGAAATATAGTTAGTTTCCCCACCATGAATAATCGAGCTCGTTTGCATTAGGATGGCGCCTGAAGAGAACAAAATGAACATCGCGCTGATGGCGAGTCCCAAAGCGGGGATTTGCAGGAAGATATTCGCAATCACCGCCACGATCAGAACAACAAAGCCAGCCATCATCATGCCGCCAAGGAAAGACATGTCTTTTTTGGTGGTCAGAACGTAGCCAGAAAGAGCAAAAAAGGTTAAAGCTGTGCCGCCCAATGCAAGCATAATGGTTTCACCGCCACCATTGCTTAAAAACATATTGAGTATCGGCCCTAGGGTATAACCCATGAAACCCGTCAGCATAAATACGAAGACTATACCCAGTGAGCTATCGCGATTTTTCTCAGTCAGAAATATCAAGCCGTAGAAGCCGGCTATGACGATAATCCAGTGAGGTCGCGGCATATTAAAGGCCATGGACAAGCCTGCGACTAACGCAGAAAACGCAAGTGTCATGGACAGCAGCATGTAGGTATTACGCAATACCTTATTTGTTTCGGTGACTGCGCCAGCTGATTGTTGAGCTGTGTACTGTTGGTTCATAAGGATGTCAGACCTCTATTAAAGTTAAGGGCTTGTAAATCTATATGGCCACTATATCACAGGAAATCAAGATCTGATCTCAAAAGCAGGGTCACATTGTTCGGCAATTCCTTGGTATTTACTCGGAAAAACCGTCCCTTTGGTGGGTATTGTCTGTCTTTACTCTTATATTTTATTAATTTGGCTAAGGGATCTAAAGGTATTTATACTATTCCAAGGGCATGATAATCGGTGAATGGCTGGCAGAGTGTGAGCTTGATTATATTTTTGATGATTCTTTCAGAATAGGATAAGCCCGGCCAATGTGTCTTTATCTTGGCTGGAAATGTCCGGATTTTCCTCTGGCTATTTTACAAATATCAAGATAAAACAAATAGATTACAATTAGTTAGGTTAATAACTTGCATCTGTAGTGGAATTGATCAAATCATGTGTCATAGGTTGCTTTAGTCGTTTTGGCAGCGCTAAATATTGATTTTGAACGTTTGTTAGACAGTTTGTCGGGAATAATTACTGGAAAGCTTCCCATGCTGTGATTACAATTCTTGCTGTTGTTGGATGTGATTGATTCCTTTGCGTTAGCTATATCCTTGATACTGTGACGGTTAGGAGTAAACAGTCAGAGTACAAACAAAGCGCTACTGGACTGTTTTCTATCTATACATCTTTAATTATGATCCAGGTATCGGCCAACGTGTTGGCTGTCGCCACAGATCCAATTGGTGCGGAGAAACTCCTTTGATTAATGTATTTCTTGTAGATGACCATGAATTGGTTAGAACAGGGATTCGACGCATATTAGATGATATCAGGGGCATTAAGGTTGTCGGCGAAGCTGAGAGTGGTGAATCTGCCGTTCAGTGGTGCCGGGATAATGATCCTGACGTTATCTTAATGGACATGAATATGCCCGGTATAGGGGGGCTGGAAGCTACCCGAAAAATTCTCAGATATAGCCCTGAAATAAAGATAATAGTGTTAACCATACACACAGAAAACCCTTTTCCGACAAAAGTGATGCAGGCAGGCGCCTCGGGTTACCTCACTAAAGGTGCTGCACCGGAAGAAGTGTTGAATGCAATACGTATGGTGAACAGTGGGCAAAGATATATTTCGCCTGAAATTGCTCAGCAAATGGCGCTGGCACAGTTTTCCTCTGACGATGAAAATCCGTTTAAAAACTTGTCCGAGCGGGAACTGCAGATAATGTTAATGATAACGAAAGGGCAAAAGGTGACGGATATTTCCGAGCAACTGAACCTAAGTCCCAAAACGGTGAACAGTTACCGTTACAGGTTGTTTAACAAGCTGGATATTAGTGGTGATGTTGAGCTAACCCACCTGGCAATTAGACATGGTATGTTAGACGCTGATACTCTGTAGCTAACACTTTTGTTTTAGGCGCCTGGCGCCTTCTTCTATGAAATCTGATTTTGACGCCAAAGCTTTCCTTAAGTCGGTTACTGAACAACCGGGTGTGTACCGCATGTATGACAGCGAAGAAACTGTCATTTATGTGGGAAAAGCCAAAAATCTAAAAAAGCGCCTTTCCAGTTACTTTCGCACCACTTTGGATAATGAGAAAACCAAAGCCCTGGTGCGAAATATTCGCCATGTGGATGTCACCGTTACCCATACGGAGACGGAAGCTCTCATTCTCGAACACAACTATATAAAGAAGTACCTGCCGCGATATAACGTGTTATTGCGCGACGATAAGTCTTATCCGTATATCTTGCTTACGGATCACCTCCATCCAAAGATTGGTGTGCATCGCGGTCCTAAGAAAAAAAAGGGTCGCTATTTTGGTCCGTATCCAAGTGGGGGGGCGGTGCGGGAAAGCCTGCATTTAATGCAAAAACTGTTTCCCATTCGCCAGTGTGAGGACTCGTATTACAAAAATCGTACCCGGCCCTGCTTGCAGTATCAGCTTAAGCGTTGTCTCGCACCTTGTACCAATATGGTGTCCGATCAGGAATATAGCGAGCAAGTTTCATTAGCCTCGCTATTTCTGGAGGGCCATAGCCAAAATGTGATCGCTCAATTGGTGACCCAGATGGAAGCGGCGAGTTTGCAACTGGAGTTTGAGAAGGCGGCCCGCATTCGGGATCAAATCCAAGCGCTGAGAAAAGTACAAGAGCAGCAAGGAGTGACGGGCACTGTGGAGCAGCTGGATGCTATTGGTTTTAGCTACGCGAGCGGTATTGCCTGTTTACACGTGTTGTTTATCCGCCAGGGTCAGGTATTGGGCAGTAGGAGCTATTTTCCAAATGTGCCTGCAGCAACGGAGCCCCAGGAAGTGATCAACGCGTTTATCGGTCAATTCTATCTGTCCGGAGCCAGTGGGCGAACCATACCCAAGGAAGTTTTATTGGCAGAGCCAGCGGACGAAATGGTAATGCAAATGGCGGCATTGTCTTTCCATGCGGGCTACAAGGTTAAACTGACAGCCCATTGTCGGGGCGAACGGGGAAAGTTCGTTAAGCTTGCGCAAACCAATGCAACGATTGCTTTAAATACTAAGCTCAGCCATAAAAGTACCTTGGCGCAGCGTTATCGCTTGCTGGAAGAAGCCTTTGAATTGGCTAAACCAGTGCAGCGAATGGAATGTTTTGACATCTCCCACACTATGGGGGAAAAAACAGTTGCATCTTGTGTGGTCTTTAACCGTGATGGAGCGTTAAAGTCCGATTATCGGCGCTTCAATATCAGCGGGATCACCGGAGGTGATGATTATGCAGCTATGGCCCAGGTGATTGAGCGTCGCTTCAAGCAAATGCAAGAGCCAGGTAAGGTGCCAGATATTATCTTTATCGATGGCGGGTTAGGCCAGCTGAGGCAGGCAGAACAAATCGTGGCGAAATACAGTGCTAATTTTGGGGAGGTTTTGCCCTTGATGGTTGGTATAGCTAAGGGGGTTACCAGGAAGCCCGGCCTGGAAACCTTGATCCTGGGGGAAACCTATGAGGAAGTACTGCTGGGCTCTGATTCCCCAGCGCTGCACTTAATTCAGGATATTCGAGACGAGTCTCATCGCTTCGCTATTACCGGCCATCGTCAGCGGCGGGATAAACAAAGGAGACAGAGCACCTTAGAAGATATTGCGGGTGTTGGGCCAAAAAGGCGGCAGGCGTTGCTTAAATATTTGGGTGGTTTACAGGAAGTAAAACAAGCGTCTGTGGAAGAGTTGGCAAAAGTACCTGGGGTTAGTTTAGTGCTTGCACAAATGATCCATGGGGCACTCCATCATTGATGTTTGATGGTTTGCGATAAAGGCAGTATATGTGGCGCTAGTCGCTTAACAAGGTGGGTAATAAATCCACCATGTTTTGCTCCGTTGAGAATGATAGTCAGCAATAACGCTATAATGCGTTGCATCGAATCAAGCATTATTGCACCATTACCGCTTGGCAGTAATAAAACTATAAAAAATGAACAATATTCCAAACATGCTTACCGCTTTCAGGGTATTTCTTATTCCTGTATTTGTCCTTTGCTTCTATCTCCCCACGAGTTGGGCGTCATTTTCCGCGGCTCTTGTCTTTTGTTTTGCTGCGGTGACAGACTATTTCGATGGTTATCTGGCCCGTAAACTAGAGCAGCAAACGGCATTTGGCGCTTTTTTGGACCCAGTAGCGGATAAGGTGATGGTGGCTGCCGCACTGGTTATTGTGGTCGAACACTACGCTTCTATATGGATCACTATTCCTGCCCTTATTATGATAAGTCGAGAAATTATTATTTCTGCGCTAAGGGAATGGATGGCGGAATTGGGGAAACGCTCAAATGTTGCCGTCTCATCATTAGGGAAATGGAAGACGGCGGCTCAAATGATGTCGCTAATTGGACTAATTTGGCAGCAGTCCCTCTGGATGGAATGGGCAAGTATAGGTCTGCTATATATCGCTATGGTGCTGACATTCTGGTCCATGTTTATCTATTTAAAGGCTGCTTGGGCTGATCTTGTTGCAGGTTAGTTTTGGTGAAATAAGCGACTTTTAGCCTAGTAAATACCCACTGTTGAGTTAAAAAACGGCGTCTTGAATAAAAATCAGGCGAACGGTCAAATACATTGAAAAAGTGGGTTGACTGAGAAGAGATAATCATTAGAATGCGCAAGCACATCAGGTGGGACGGCAACTAGCGCCTGGTGAATAAAGTTAGAAATTAATAACATGCAGCTTTAGAACAGTCTGATATTGGAAGCTACGGTAACTTTGCTTATTTCCTATATGATGCCGGATGAAGCGTATGACGCGACTTTAGCTCAGCTGGTAGAGCGGCACCTTGCCAAGGTGCAGGTCACGAGTTCGAACCTCGTAAGTCGCTCCAAAATTTCTAATAAGAAGGCGGGTTGGCAGAGTGGCTATGCAGCGGATTGCAAATCCGTGGACCTCGGTTCGACTCCGGGACCCGCCTCCATAATATTGAAATAACGTGTCGCCCGGGTGGTGGAATTGGTAGACACAAGGGATTTAAAATCCCTCGTTCGTAAGGACGTGCCGGTTCAAGTCCGGCTCCGGGCACCAATTTCAAGAGTAGATTCAGTGTGATATCAGAAGTGGGGACACCTTTGCCCTAACTTCGGTGTGATATTGAATGAAGTATATGCGGCGACTTTAGCTCAGCTGGTAGAGCGGCACCTTGCCAAGGTGCAGGTCACGAGTTCGAACCTCGTAAGTCGCTCCAAGATTAGGATAAATGCAGCCTGAAGCGTTTATCTAGCAAGCTCAATATGGCGGGTTGGCAGAGTGGCTATGCAGCGGATTGCAAATCCGTGGACCTCGGTTCGACTCCGGGACCCGCCTCCATAGTATTGAAATAACGTGTCGCCCGGGTGGTGAAATTGGTAGACACAAGGGATTTAAAATCCCTCGTTCGTAAGGACGTGCCGGTTCAAGTCCGGCTCCGGGCACCAATTTCAATAATTGATTGTGTATGATATTGAATAGAATTATATGCGACTTTAGCTCAGCTGGTAGAGCGGCACCTTGCCAAGGTGCAGGTCACGAGTTCGAACCTCGTAAGTCGCTCCAAATTTCTAATAAGAAGGCGGGTTGGCAGAGTGGTTATGCAGCGGATTGCAAATCCGTGGACCTCGGTTCGACTCCGGGACCCGCCTCCATAGCGTTAAAATAGAGTGTCGCCCGGGTGGTGAAATTGGTAGACACAAGGGATTTAAAATCCCTCGTTCGTAAGGACGTGCCGGTTCAAGTCCGGCCCCGGGCACCAATCTGAATATCAGAAAATACTAAATAAATGTAACTCTCGCCAAGATCAAGCCTTTCACCTATATTCCATCGTTTAATTACCCCGGGTTACAACTGCGTGGTAAATCTAACCCATAAGCTCGTTTATTCGTTTATGTAGAAAAGTAAGCCTTTTTGTTACCTCTAAAGTGGGTTTTTACTGTCACTCTGCGAGTGGGTATGGTCAGCAAGCGGGACAAGCAAAGACGAGCGTATTTAGCTGCATTTTTATGTTCAAAATAAGGCAAAATGCAGCACGCTGTCGGGGGGTGATCTATTTTTCGCTAGAGCGGATAGGACGGATAGGATCGTTGTCGTATAGTGGCAGTGTTGCTATCTTCGGGTTCCATACGTTAAACCATAAATGTCTATGTCGCATATTTCGTTTTTTATTTCTCATTCTTTTTTACCTCTTCGCTACTCTTTTTACTTGGATACTAAGCTACCTTAGAAAAGTTTTATGAACTTATAGTTACAATATATAGATGTTTGTATTAAAAATCATTGTTTGAGTGAAATTTTTATTTATTTTAGGTTTATGAGTGATTTGTCGTAGCTTTATCTCGAAGAGGGCATTTAAAGTAAATTGTTAGTCAAGGGTCATTAAGGCATAGCATTTATGGAGGTCAATTGTCGAATTCGAAACGAATAAAGGTATTTTTTACGCTAGCGTTAGCCCTTGTATTACTGCTCGCCACTATGGGGTTATTGGACTCATTTGGCTCGGCGTACAATGAAACTGCACTGGATCAAGCTGCGGTAGCATATGCCGTGACTCGCGGCATTAACGCTATCATTTCAGTCGCGCAGGGCACGAAGCTGGATTTGGCTGTACTCAACTTTAGCATTGGGGAGATCCTGGACCCGATAAATGATTTGGTCGAAAGGTTTTCCTGGATAGTGTTGGCGGCAATGGCATCATTGGGTATACAAAAAGTGCTGATACTGCTTGCTGCAGCGCCATTTTTTAACCTGGTGTTGTGGGGAGTAGGCTTGATCTTGGCTGGATTAGTTTGGTTTTACGCAGGCTTTACGAGACAGATCCGGTATTGTACTTATCTACTACTAATTTTATTATTTGTTCGCTTTTCTTTTGTTGGCGTAGCACTTGTTAATTATTGCTTAGAGAATGGAATATTGCATGAAATAAAAGCAGATGCGATGGAAGAGCTCAAGCAGACCCAAAGTAATTTGTCACAATTGGCGGGTAATAGCGAACAGGAAGAAGCACTGCTGGCGAGTGTAAAATCTGCATGGTCCTCACTGCTATCAGAGCAGCAAGATGAACCTAATGTTAATCAAATGCGGGAAATAGCCGAGAAAACCATAGATAGTATTATTGACCTTATCGTAGTCTTTACCCTGCAAACCCTAATACTGCCTCTGTTGTTTCTTTGGGGATGGTATATAGCACTAGTGCAATTAATAAAGAAAACGGGGCAGAGTAAGCCCTTGCGTGATTAGAATAGTTCGATGTCATCTTGCTGTTCGATTTGAATTTGATGTGGTTTGCTTGGTTTTTGTAGTGCAGTAGCGGCGACTTTAGTTTGTGCTTCCAGCTCCTGTTGTAACTCTCGTAGGTCTTGCTGGATAAAGTCCAGTTGCTTAATGCCTTTCTCTACGATCTTGGAAAGAAAGGCTTCCTGCTCTTCGGACAGGTCCAGAACATGAAAACTACCACTAATTTGGGTTAGTATGTCATTAAAGACTTCCGCCATTTTATTATCAAACCCAGCAATTTGATGGGTTAATAAGTTACTAAAGCCGGCGATACCAGACACAAGTTCACTAAGGGCCTTACTTCGGCTGAGGTCTTTGTGCTTTTCTTCCAAACCTTCAGACATTACAGCAATGATATCCCTTAACCGCCCCTTGGTAGTTGGGTTCTCGGGGACATTCTTTATCAGAAATGAAACGTGCTTATCGTTAACCATCATACGCTGGCCAAACTCATAGAGTCGCCCGTTACCCTGCAGGAGTTCATAGATATTCTGCTCAATAGGACTCATCTGTTCCCCTTGGGGGCAAAAGCATTCCGTTGCTGCGCCGCGTAACTGAATTGAGCAGTGTAGTCCCAGGCTTTTCATTACGTTAAAAAACACAATAGCGATATCCTGGCTCGATTCGCAGTGGGACATATTTTTAAAAAATTGCATGATGTAGCCGTATTCTGACGCTTCCTGCATGGACTCAAGCGCGGCAGACCTGGAGGTCTTTTCCTGCTTCTCCAGTTTTCTTTTTTCATCGACAAACAGAGAGACTCTTTCCAGTTTGGCGTAGAGCTCCTTCATTTCGAACGGTTTTGATATAAAATCATCACCTCCTGCATTGTAGGCGTTTAGTTTTTCGTCCAACGTGTTATGGCCTGAGATAAAAATAATGGCGCATTCTTCACCCCATTGAGAATCCTTGATGTTTTTACAAGTCTCTAGCCCACTCATATTTGGCATATTGATGTCCATCAATACAATATGGGGACGGTATGACTCGAAAATATCGAGGGCCTCAAAGCCTGACGAGCAGCATTTTAATTCAAATTCATCTTCAAATACGTCTGTGATCAGCTGTTGGTATTGCTCGTCATCATCGACAACTAACAGACGAAACCCATTACCCATAATTCCCCCAAAAAATTAATGTATTTTTAATTGTTGTAACCAAATTTCCAACTGCTCAGATGGTAGTGGACGGCTAAATAGATAGCCTTGGCCTATCTTTACACCGGCGTTTTGTGCCACTTCCAATACAGCTTTGTTTTCTATGCCCTCTGCAACCATTCTCATGCCCAACCGCTCGGAGAGGACTACGGCGCTTTCTAGTGCGGCCAAGGCTGATTCATCGAAAGGAGCTCTGACGGTAAAGGTGCGGTCCAGCTTTAGTTCGTTAAAGGGTAGGTTGGTTAACTGGTAAAGAGACGAATAGCCTGTACCAAAATCGTCAATGGATAGGTGAAACCCTTTGAGTCTTAACCTGGAAAATATATCGAGGGAGTCTGTCAGGCTGGCGATTGAGGCTGACTCAGTAATTTCGATGGTAAACATCTCTGCATCCAGGCCGTGACTCCTTAAATATGACGACATAAAATCCGGGATGCTCAAGTCGTTAAGGCAGCAGGCGGAAAGGTTAATTGCAATGGGGATCTGGATATTGGATTTTTTCCATTTGACGGCCTGCTTTACCGCTAGTTTAAACACAAGCCGGGTTAACTGAGGCATAAGCCCCAGCTTTTCTACTTGTGGTAAAAAACTAGCCGGCGCCAGGATTTGGTCACCTTTAGGCCAGCGGACTAGTCCTTCAACTCCACAGAGACTTTGGCTATCAAGATAAACTTTAGGTTGGAAATACAAACAGAGTTTCTCACCCAAGACAACGGTTTTTACTTCATCCAGGCTAACTCTCGTTTTCGGGCTCGCGTAGTAGTGATTGCGTGACAATTGTCCCTTAGCTTTCTGTAGTAATTTGTTCAGGTCTTTATAGCCAAAAGGCTTCTGGATTGCTCCAAGGAGATAAAACCCCAGATTCTCGGTCAGTCGCTCAACGCCAGCGAGAATATCCGGGCTAACACCCGTCATAAAACCGATGGCAACATCCTTATGATTTTTTGACAGGTAGCGGATGATCTCAACTCCGTCATGGTTGGGCATCGAAAGGTCCAACAATACGGCCGTCGGTTTTTGCCCGATATGGGCCGATATAATCTCAAGTGATGAAAGCTCAGAAATTGTGTTTACGTCAAAGCCAAGCTCTTCGGCTGCCTGAGCTACAAACGCACAAAAATCTGGCTCGTCGTCTACTACTAAGAGAGAGGGATAGGTTGAGTTTGAGTTAGTGCTCATAGATACCACTCAAGCTAGATAGGTAAATTAAATGCTTTCGCTAATGCCTGGTAAAAATCATTACTGGCAAAAGGTTTGGCAACTAAAGGAAATTTGTCCGCCAATTCTGGAGTGGTGGCATCGGTCTCCACAAAGCCAGAGACGAGTAATACTTTGTTATTTTTATCTGTTTTAATAAATTTTTCCGCCAGTTGGAAGCCATTGGTATTGCCGGGCATAATGACATCGCTAACTAACAGCTGAATATCACTACGGGAATTAAGTAAAGTCAACGCCTTGTCTCCGTTACCCGAAAGGATCACATTAAATCCACGGTTCTCTAGTAAGCTTTTGATGATATTTGCGATATCGGACTCATCATCCACTACTAGTACAGTTTTCCCTCTACCTATGTAAGAGGGTTGCCTGGCTTTAGTATCGATAACAGCTTCTTGTTGTGCTTCACACCTGGGTAACCAAATGTTAACGCAGGCTCCCTGGTTTAGCTCTGAGTCAAGACGAATATAACCCTTAGAGCGTTTGACAAACCCATAAACCATGCTCAATCCAAGGCCTGTTCCCTTGGCTTTACCCTTAGTTGTGAAGAAGGGATCGAATACCTTATCAATAATATCCTGACTTATACCCGGTCCCGTGTCCTTCACTAAAATGCGGATATACTCCCCACTGAGGATTGGGGCAGAAATCCCCTCCAGCGCGTTCACCAAATATACAGGGTATGTGGAGACGGTTAGTTTTCCCTGGTCTTCCATAGCATCTCGGGCATTGACGGCCAGATTCACTAGTGCGTCACTGAAGTCCCCTTTGTCCATTGAGGTGCACCAGTTATCGCTGTTTATTGCGAAGGTAAAATCAATGGAATTGGGGATAGAGGAAAGCAACAGATCTTTTAAGTCATTGATGGCTTCACCAACACATACGCTGGAAGCCCCCAAGGGTTTTTCCCGAGAGAATTGTTGCAGTTTACCGGTAAGGTCTTTTGCTCTACCTACTGCCTTGAGCGCGGCGGAGACATTCTTAGTCAACTTAGGCGAGTCTGGTATTTTAATTTCCAGCAGCTCTAAGTTTCCCTTAATAATGCCAATAATATTGTTGAAATCATGGGCAATACCGCCGACGAGCTTATCAATGGCTTCCATCTTTTGGGTACGCCTTAAATGCTGCTCATAGTTAACGCGTTCAGATATATCTCTGACGATAACGGTGACAAAACACAATTCACCATCGTCGTCATACATAGGGTAGATATGTTGATGCATGGTGGCATAAATACCAAGTGGGCTTAGAAATTCGCAATCTGTGTCGATGGAAGTACCGGCTTTAATCACTTGAACCAAGTTTTTCCACAGCGGATTGTCATTATTAATAAACGATTCTGGGCTCTGTCCAATCAGGGACTCGCTGCTAATGCCTGTGATATTTTCGAAGGCGAGATTACAAAAAGTGATGCTAGGTTCACAATTCTCCACTCGGGTGACTAGGGTTCCACTTTCTGTATTTACCACCACGGATTCCAGCATCTTCAGCCTGCGTTCCGCTTTCTTACGTTTACTGATATCGCTGAGAGAGCCGGCCATTCGAACCGCAGCTCCGGACACATCCCAAACTGCTTGACCTCGAGTGTGAAACCAGAGGTAGTGCCCCTTTTTATGACGTAGTCTAAATTCCTCATCGTATGGCTCTGTATGTGTCAGGTGCTGATCAATTGCCCGTAGTACTTTTCGTTTATCATCCGGGTGGATCCTTTCACTCCAGTCGCTAAAGCAGTTACCAAATTCTGTTTCTTCGAACCCCAGCAGGCTCTTGAAGCGATCGGAGTAATAAACAGTTTCCGATGCAATCTCCCAATCCCATAGGCCATCGTCAGTCCCCCTTATGGCGAGCGCATATCTTTGCTGACTTTCGCCGATAAGTCGCTCTTTTTCATCCCGTTCAACTCTTAGCTGACTGGACTTAAGAAAAGTGCTGATCGCATATAGGTTTTGATAAAGAAGCTTTGGCAGTTGTTGTTGATATGGCGTCTTGCGGCTGGCTAACAGCAGGACACCGACTAATTGATTTCTATGTAGAATGGGAAAACCTAAGAAATGATGGTCGCCCATGGCCTGGTTTTGCCCGGGATACGTTTGGATTTTTTCGTTTACGCTATTTCGTAAAACAACACGGGATGAATTCATTATGTCCTGAACAAAAGGGTGACAGGAAGTGTGAGGTATTCCCTTAGGTATTTCCTTGTGATGCATCTGGGTGGACGAATTATCGGATTGGCGGGTAGCTATGGCTAAAGGAACCAATGTATTGCGCTTAGACGTTGTCTGAGCGAGAAACGCGTAATCGCTTGCGGTCAGTTTAAGCAGTTCATGAAGTAAGGTGGAACAACCGGCTTTAATTTCGTGATTAAGGTTTCTGGCGACTTGTATGCGGTTGATCAAATTGAGCAATATACACAGTGAGGTATGCGCCTTTTTAGCGAAAATGGCATCAAAATCCTGATTTATCACTACCATTCGGTTGTCGTTGGATAAAGGCATTAGCTGAATTTCACATTCACTATCAAACTTATCTTTATTAAGTAACTTGATTTGCCCTGTTTCCGGAGCATTGGTTTTAAACGCATTCTTAATAAAGCGAGAAAACTTAACGTATTCACCGCTGGCCAGCAAAGATTCCATTGGGTAAGGGTATTCGCCATCGCCAAAATTGCTTATGAATGAAGCATTGGCCAGGATAATGTGATTGTGGTGGTCCAGTATGCAGGCAGGCGCCTGGATGTGGTGTATAAACTCCAAGCTTCAACTCCATTTGCAAGCGTTAGCATTGAGTCTAGAACAGAACCCGTCAAAATAACAAAAGCATCAAATATAATTGTACTTACACTAAATTACGCCTGTTAAAGGAGCGGCCAAATGACGAAGGTAGGTGAAAGACTGCTATTTCTCGCTTTTATGGCAGCAAATAATTGCGACAGAACAAAGAATTTTCTCTGAACTAAGATGATAATGCTGGCAGGAAAATTACTTTAGTTTTATTTACAACAAATAGGGCAATAATCCCCTATTAAAGGGTGATTTTTATCCAATCACGGTAAATGACACGATCATTTAACTACATTGCAGCAAAAAAGGGTAAACTACGCGGGTTTATCTGATTTATTGACCGAAGTTGTCGTTTCATAAAAGAGAATTTATATCGGGTGTCAGTCTGAACATCCGGAGATTAAAGAAATAGATTATTAGTTTGGTATATTGGTCGAGGTAGCAAGTGATTAAAAAAATTGGCGTACTAACCAGTGGTGGTGATGCTCCGGGAATGAATGCTGCAGTTCGTGCTGTGGTCCGTGCTGGTATCGCACAGGGAATGGAAGTCTATGGTATCTACGACGGTTATCAGGGGCTCCATCAAAACAATATTAAGCGTCTGGACCGCAAGTGTGTGTCTGACGTTATTAACCGTGGCGGGACCTTCTTGGGGTCGGCTCGTTTTCCAGAATTTAAAGATGAAAAAGTGCGTGCTGAAGCCATAGAGAATATGAAATCGCACGGTATTGAAGCCCTTGTTGTTGTGGGTGGTGATGGCTCTTATATGGGGGCTAAAAAGCTAAGTGAAATGGGATTTCCTTGCATCGGTATTCCGGGCACTATTGATAACGATATTCCGGGCACGGATTACACGATTGGCTTTATGACATCCCTTAACACAATCGTTGACGCCATCGATAGATTACGTGATACCTCCTCTTCACATAATCGAATTTCCATCGTGGAAATCATGGGTCGCCATTGCGGTGATTTGACCTTATGGGCTTCAATTGCCGGCGGCGCTGAATATATCATCGTCCCTGAAGTTGATTTCAAGGAAGAAGAGCTGCTTGAGCAAATAGCCGAAGGCGAAAAGAAAGGCAAAAAGCACGCCATCGTTGCCATAACAGAGCATGTTATGAAAGACGTGAATGTGCTTGCCCAACGTATTGAAGAGAAAACGGGTCGTGAAACGAGAGCTACCATTCTTGGGCATATACAGCGTGGTGGTGCGCCAAATGCCTGGGACCGTGTACAAGCTAGCCGTATGGGGGCGTTTGCCGTAGAGCTGTTAACGACGGGAGAGAGTGCTCGTTGTGTGGGTATCCAGAAAGGACAGTTGGTACATCACGATATCATCGACTGTCTTGAAAATATGAAACGACAATTCCGTCAGGACTTATACGATTTATCAACCCGCTTGTTTTAACGTATTCCGGAGAAAAGGAAGGGGTAAGTCCCTTCCTTTTTTTTCCTATTTTAGTTTCCTAATGCCAACCCCTCTCTCCTTGGATCTGCACCGGCTTCCAGTCCCTTATCCGTAATAATAAAACCATGTAAGCCGCTGTTTAGCTCTTTTACTTTGGTTTTATATCCCATCTCTTGTAGCCCTTTTTCCAGCGCCGTGGCCTTGGTGCCTTCTTCTATGTCATAGGTGCCGAAGCGGTTTACCAGGTGGGGCAGGGAGATAGCCTGTTGAATATCCAGTCCCCAATCCAGGTGTCCTATGATAGTTTTTGCCACATAACCGATGATCCTGCTACCGCCAGGGGAGCCGATCACCATATAAGGTTGGTTATCCTTATCGAGCACTATCGTAGGCGCCATTGATGAGCGTGGACGTTTACCAGGCTCGATACGGTTTGCCACTGGCTTACCGTTATTGTGGGTTTTGAAAGAGAAGTCCGTCAGCTCGTTATTGAGTAAAAACCCTTTCACCATAATCCGAGAGCCAAAACCATTCTCTATGGTCGTTGTCATGGATACCAGGTTGCCCTCTTTATCCTTAATGGATAAATGGCTGGTAGATGGCAGTTCAATGGAAGCATCGTCAGCATACTGTGTTGCGTATTGCCAAGGAGGGCTGCCTGCTTCAACCTTAGTGAGGGTATTTTTCTTATCGAGGATAAGTGCGGCGCGCTGCTTAATATAACCAGGCTCCAGTAAACCCTCTGTAGGCATAGGTACATAGTCTTCATCGGCCATATATCGTCCCCTGTCAGCAAACGCCAGACGAGACGCATCACCAATCAGTCGCCAGGATTCGACATTATCGGGCCCCAGGGTGTCCAAAGGCGCGTCTTCGAGCAACATCAGGATTTGGCCAACGGTCAGGGCGCCAGAGGATGGAGGGCCCATACCGCACACTTTATAACTGTGGTACGGCGCGCAAACCGGGGCTCTTTCTTTAATCTGATATAGGTCGAAATCTTTTTGTGCCAATACACCTGGGTTGGTCTTATGCCCCTGTACTTTTTCAATTATCTCTTTGCTAATCTCGCCCTGATAAAACCCTTTAGCACCCTGGGTTGCTATGATGGAAAGCGTGTCATAATACGCCGGGTTTTTAAGCAAAGTGCCCGTGGTGAGTGGTGCACCTTTTTCGTCGAAGAAATACGCATTTGAATCGGCATCATGAGACAGCTTTTTCTGATCGTTGTTTATTAATTTCGCCAGACGTGGGGAGACAAGAAATCCGTCTTTGGCCAGCTTTTTAGCCGGTTCAAATAACTTCGCCCAAGCGAGTTTTCCGTGTTTCTGATGGGTTTCCCACAGTAGCTTCACCGTACCTGGCGTACCGACTGAGCGCCCCCCCACAACCGCATCATAAAATGCTAAGGGTTTGCCTTTATCATCGAGAAACAACTTGGGTGTCACCGCCTGGGGCGCCGTTTCCCTGGCATCATAGGTAGTGAGTTGCTGGGTTGGACCATTGTAATAGACCAAAAATGCGCCACCGCCTAAACCTGAAGATTGCGGCTCTACCAGGCCCAATACTAATTGGGCGGCTATCATGGCGTCGATGGCACTGCCACCGGCTGTTAGCATGTCATATGCAGCCTCAGTTGCATGGGGGTTGGCAGTGACTGCCACCATGTCTTTGGCTGTTACCAGGGATTTTTTCTCCAGCCCGGTGGCTGCTTCTGGGGCGAATTTGTCGGTTGTTAGCTCGGCGGAGCTGAAAAAAGGTAGTAGTAAGGTAGTTAAGATCAGACGTTTCATTGATGACCTCCGTATCGATGGGTCAACCATTAACGGAGATATTGTTTAATGAGTCAAGATGAAAATGCCTTAATTTTCAACGAAGTTAGTGAAATGTTGCTTAGTTCAGGTTTTGCGCCGCAAACTCAGGCGTATTTTCGGTATATTGAGCAGTTAAATGAGATGCGGAAACTTTGCGCTGGCAGGAATAGAACAGAGTGGTGAGCCACTCTGTTCTGCTAGCGGCTTACTTTTGGTCGTAAGCGTCGTTGTGTATGCCTGCCGCTCGTCCGGATGGATCCGCGTTGTTTTGGAATGCTTCATCCCAGGCAATTGCCTGAGGAGTGGAGCAGGCCACGGACTTACCGTGAGGAACACATTCTGCCGCTGATGGCAGTGGGAAATGCTCTTCAAAAATGCTGCGGTAGAAATAGCCTTCTTTGGTATTCGGCGTATTCAGCGGGAATCTTTGTTCCGCGTTGACCAGCTGTTCATCGGAGACCTGCTCTTCTACGTATTCCTTCAGGGTATCGATCCAGTTGTAACCCACACCATCGGAGAATTGTTCTTTCTGACGCCAAACCACTTCTTCCGGCAGATAGGAAGTAAACGCTTCACGTACGATGTTTTTCTCGATGCGCCCGTCCTTGATCTCTTTCAAGTCAGGGTTGATGCGCATTGTCGTATCCAGGAACTCTTTATCCAGGAACGGCACACGAGCTTCAATACCCCAAGCCGCCATGGACTTGTTGGCGCGCAGGCAGTCAAACATATGCAGTTTATCTAACTTACGAACCAATTCTTCGTGGAACTCCTGCGCATTAGGCGCCTTGTGGAAATACAGGTAACCGCCGAATACTTCGTCCGCACCTTCGCCGGAAAGCACCATTTTGATACCCATGGCTTTGATTTTTCTCGCCATCAGGTACATAGGGGTAGACGCACGAATAGTGGTAACGTCATAGGTTTCCAGGTGATAGATCACTTCACGCAATGCATCGATACCGTTTTGTACGGTAAAGTGAATAGGGTGGTGAATAGTACCAAGATGATCGGCCACCTTTTGCGCCGCTATCAGATCTGGAGATCCTTCCAGACCTACGGAGAACGAGTGCAGTTGTGGCCACCAGGCCTCACTTTTTTCGCTGTCTTCAATACGCCGCTTGGCAAACTTTTGGGTGATTGCAGAAATGACGGAAGAATCCAGACCACCGGATAACAACACACCGTAAGGCACGTCACACATTAACTGACGCTTAACTGCGTCTTCCAATGCCTGACCCACGTCGCGCGAACTGCCGCCGTTATCTTTGACATTTTCGTATTCCATCCAGTCGCGAACGTAATACTTGCTGAGTTCGCCGATGTTGCTGTCCAGGAAGTGCCCTGGTGGAAATTCTTGTACCTTGGTACAAACCGGCGTTAGTGCTTTCATCTCGGATGCGACATAGAAGTTCTCGTGCTCATCCCAGCCCATATACAGAGGGATGATCCCCATATGGTCGCGACCGATAAGATAACTGTCTTTTTCTGCGTCATAGAGACAAAAAGCAAAAATACCGTTCAAATCATCAAGAAATGCATTGCCTTTCTGCTCATACAGGCCAAGGATGATTTCACAGTCAGACTTGGTTTTAAACTTGTAATCTACCGTTAAATTCGCGGCTAATTCTTTATGATTATAGATCTCACCATTAACTGCCAGGACGTGGGTATTATTGTCGTTATACAGGGGCTGTGCACCTGTATTAACGTCAACAATGGAGAGACGTTCATGCACCAGAATAGCATTGTCATTAGAGTAGATACCAGACCAGTCTGGACCTCTATGACGAAGAAGTTTTGACATTTCAAGCGCTTGTTCGCGCAGAGCAACTGGATCGCTCTTAATGTCGAGAATACCGAAAATTGAACACATAGATTTCCCTTCTTATAAGGATGTGAGCCCCCACGTCGTTAGGCTCGGGTTACTACAAAATACGATCTTAAATCTGTCTTCAATTTGCCAATTTGAAAATATATTGCAACCTTTAAAGCGAAAAAAACTGCAAAAACAGCGTTTTTCTACGATTTGACAAATCAAGTAGCCGTTTTTAACAAAAAAAGTGCCAAAAGTCATCCCTGGCACGACTGTTTAGTAAATAAATCTCAAGAAAGGCAGTTACTCCCGGCCCCCTTCAGTTGGTTTGAGAAGGTTGATTTGTGAGCAAATATGCTTGGCAAAACCCGAGCCCGCCTCGTCATACATGTTGTAGACGGATTTTACCCCCAACGCCTGCAATTCTTGCATGTCGTCGTTAAATCGGGCAATGGCGGCCAACTGTACCTTGCTGTCGATGCCCTTTAATTGCATCGCTGCATATCGGTTACCATTGTGATCAGGCATGGCCAGCAAAATGAGGGTTAGTTGATCAGACAGCTCCAGTTTATTCCAAAAATCGGAGTCTAATGCGTCACCAGTAATAACACGTCGGCCCTGTTGCCTGTGTTTGAGTGTTTTCTGATGGCTGTTGTCCACGCCGAGCACGGTGTCGCCGTAAACGGATTGCAGCTCATCGTAGGCGCCGGCGCCGATGCGGCCCATCCCCATGACCAGTATCTTGGCATCTCCGATACGAATGGGCCGATCTTCCTTGTGTAAGCGGGTATGCTGAAAACGCTTCAGGCGATGACTGAATTTCTGGTAAATCTCATCGCTGTAACTATTAAGCAGCGAAGAAAGAATAAAACTCATGGATAAGGCGAGAGCCGTGATGATTAACCAGTCGTTACTCAGCCAGCCTTTGCTGGCGGCAAGTGCCGCTACAATCAGGCCAAACTCACTGTAATTGGCCAGGCTAAACGAGGCCAGCAGCGAAGTACGTGCTCTGAGTTTAAACAGGTTAAATGAGAAGAAATACAGGCTGGTTTTAACTACCAGTAAGGCCAGCAGAATAAACGCAATGGCTAAGTGGGACTCATTGGGCAAGCCGTGTAATCCGATATTCAGGAAGAAACAGACTAAAAACAGCTCCTTCATATTAAACAGAGATTTTGCCATGCCTTTGGCGCTGGCGTGTCCCGCAATAAGCATACCGGCTATCAGTGCGCCCAAATCGGCCTTCATACCGACAGATTCAAATAGCCCTGCGCCGACCACAAGGGCCAGAAAGAAGCCATACAACACCAGCAGCTCGCCATGACCGGCCCTGTCGAGTAACTTGAACAAGACCGGGCGGATAAAGGGTAATGCAAATAACCCCAGCGCATAGATAGAGGGGATCTTGCCGGCTGAGAAAGTAAGAAAGAGTACCGCGAAGATATCTTGCATAATCAAGACACCGATGGCGATACGGCCATACAGGGAATTCATTTCGCTTTTTTCTTCCAGGGTTTTTACTGCAAAAACCGTACTGGAAAAACTTAACGCGAAACCAATAATAAGGATCGCGGTATTATCCATCCCTTCGAGCATGGACAAACCCAAGGCTTTTAAGGCAACCAGGGCGAGGGAGAAAAATGCTACAGAGCCGATGATATGCAGGCTGGCTGCGCCCCAAACTTCGCCTTTAAACAGGGTTCGAATATCCAGCTTTAAGCCGATGGAAAACAGCAACAGGGTGACACCCAGATTAGCGACGGCCTCAAGCCCGGCTGTGGACTCAAACCCCATCACATTGAGTATAAAACCCCCTAATAAAAAGCCTACCATGGGCGGTAAGCCAATAAAGTTGATTATCATGCCGCAGCTAAAAGCGACACCTATTAGCATTAAAATTGTGTAATCCATAAAAACTGTTGCTGCTCTTGTTATAGGAAGTCGATGTCTTTGACGGAATCAAAAATAAAATTGGGTTTAAAGGGGACTTTTTCTATGTCTTGCATCTGACTGACCCCGGACAATACCAGCACGGTTTTTAAGCCAGCCTGGAATCCCATCAGAATATCTGTTTTTAAGTTGTCGCCTATGATGTAAGTGTCTTCGGAATGAGCGCCTATTTTATTCAGTGCGGCCCGAATAATCCAGGTGCTGGGTTTGCCCACATAAAAGGGCTCTTTGCCTGTCATCCGTTCAATTGGCGCACACAGAGCGCCGCAAGCAGGGCTCATGCTGGGGCCATGAGTATCAGGGTTGGTGGCGATAAACCGGGCACCTCCGGCGACAAAACGCGCCGCTTTCTGGATCATGCTCCAGTTGTAGCTGGTGGTTTCTCCCACTATTACAAAATCAGGGTTGATATCAGTAATGGTAAATCCGGCTTTATATAACTCGTGGGTCAAGGCGCCTTCGCCGATCACGTAGGCTTTGTTTCCCTCCTGACGTTGCAGGAAAGCGGCGGTGGCCATGGCTGAAGTGTAAAAGCAATCTGCTGGTACATCTATTCCGGCAGACTTAAAGCGGTTTTGCAGGTCGTTCTCCGTCATCGCGGGAAAGTTGGTCAAAATGACCAGCTTATTGCCCTGCTCTAACTGCTGGTGGATAAAGTCATCGGCGCCTGGGATCAGTTGGTTGTCGTGGAGTAAAACTCCGTCGATATCACAAATAATGCTTTTCTGCATTGGCCAGCTCCGGTCTATAGTAATTAGAACGAAACATGATAACACTCAGAAATCAGCTGTAAATTCCAAGGGTTAAAGATAATTAAAGTTTCACAGGAGGTGAAGATGGAAAATTTCATTCGTGGTTTACCAAAAGCGGAGCTGCATATACATATTGAAGGGTCGCTAGAGCCGGAACTTATGTTTGAGCTGGCCGAACGTAATAAAATCGAATTACCCTTCACTAGTGTTGAGGAAGTTCGGGCTGCTTACGAGTTTAATGACTTACAGTCCTTTCTCGATATTTATTACCAGGGTGCACGGGTGCTGATCAGCGAACAGGACTTCTTTGACTTGACCTGGGCCTATTTGGAAAAGTGCAAGCAAGAAAATATCCGCCATAGCGAGATCTTTTTTGACCCGCAAACGCACCTGGAGAGGGGGATTAAATTTGAAACCGTGGTTAACGGCATTTATGCCGCAATGGAGCAGGCCAAAGCCCGTTATAGCATTACCAGCTATCTTATTCTGTGCTTTTTGCGCCATTTACCTGAGTCCTCTGCGCTGGCTGTACTGGAGCAAGCCATCCCTTTCAAAGACAAAATCATCGGTGTGGGCCTGGACAGTTCGGAAAAAAATTTCCCCCCCGAGCTATTTCAACATGTGTTTGCCAAAGCAAAACAGCAGGGCTTTCGGTTAGTGGCGCACGCGGGAGAGGAAGGTCCAGCGGATTACATTTGGCAGGCGATCCGTTTACTGGACATTGAAAGGGTGGATCATGGAGTACGTTGCGAAGAAGATCCGGGTTTGATGAAGTACTTGAGTGATACCCAAATCCCCCTCACGGTTTGTCCTTTATCTAATACCAAACTCAAGGTGTTTGACAACATGTCCCAGCACAACTTGGCTCGCCTGTTGGATCAAAAGCTTTGTGTCACCGTGAATTCAGATGATCCTGCATACTTTGGTGGTTACCTGAATCAAAATTACCTCAGTTGTGCCAAGGCTCTGAGCCTCAGCCGGCTACAACTGGAGCGCCTTGCCATCAACAGTGTGGTAGCGAGTTTCTTACCTGATACGAGAAAGTACGCACTTATCGAAGAAATCGAAACCTATACGGAAAACAACTAAGGCCCTCCGCCAGGAGAGTTTCAATTAAGGCGGCTATTTGCCGCCTTAATACTCAAAACCGCCATAAATAAGGATTTATCTGTTTCCTTTTGTTAATTTTTTTTCGTCATACAGGTAAACTCAACCCGGTATAAATCAATGAGTTGTATTTATGGATATATGGCAGCCGGACTACCTAGAGAAAAACGGCATATTCTCTCACTTGAAGGAACTCATCACTCCTTCGTGGTCCAACTGGCCAGAATTGGCCGATATTAAGCGGGCTTTCGAGCCTAACATTAAAAATACCCAAGGCTCGAATATCAGCTTTATCTCACAAGATGCTTTTATGGCTGACTTGTCTGTGTATTACGAAGCGCGCATCTACTTAAAGGGCGAAGTGCCAACCCGGCCGGAAAACTGGCACGACTTTTTTGGCGCGATTATCTGGTGGTTATTTCCGCAGACTAAAGTTCAGATTAATGCCCAGCATATGGAGGATATAAAACGCTACGGGCAAAAGCAGCGCACTCCGAGAAGAGACAGGCTTACTCATTTTGATGAATGTGGTTTAGTGGTGGCTTGTTGTGAGCCAGAACTGGTGACGGCGTTACGCAATCATGAGTGGCAGAAGGTATTTGTGGATAACCGCAGCGCCTGGGGTCACTCCATAGATGCGTTTGTGCTGGGGCACGCTATTTATGAAACCGCACTTTCTCCTTATTCCGGGTTTACCGGTAAACTCTATCCGGTCAAGGTAGAAAAAGAGTTCTTTCAGTTGTCGCTGTCCAGTCAATACAGTCAGCTGGATGACATTATCGCACGACAGTTAGAGGAGCTTGATCCTTTAGCAGAAAAAGGCATGTTAACTCCGTTACCTGTGCTGGGTGTTCCTGGGTGGTGGGAAGAGAACGCTTGCCAGCATTACTACCGTGATCTGAATTACTTTTGTCCCTATAAAGGCGAGCCGAGAATGCTACCTCCTGCATACACAAGTGAGAAATAAAATGAGAACAGACGAATTTCATTCGCTACTGGATTTTTGGTTTGGCGACATAATTGAGGGTTTTAGTCGGCCTGAATTGAATAAGTTATGGTTTGCCGGTAGTGGAGAAGGCGATGAACTGATCCGGAAAAAATTTGCAACTCTGCACCAGCAAGCGGCTAATGGTGAATTAACCCGTTGGCAAGCAGAGGAGCGGGGTAATGTCGCCCTGGTGATTTTGCTGGATCAGTTTAGCCGCAACCTTTATCGGGGCAGTGCCGAGGCATTTGCCTATGATGCACAGGCGCTGTCCATTGCCAAAGACTGTGTGGCGAGAGGCATTGATCTTAGGTTGTCCTTTATCGAACGCGTGTTCCTTTATATGCCGTATGAGCATTCTGAGTCGATGGCCGATCAGGAAGAGTGCTGTGTGTTGTTTGAAGCCTTATTGGCGGATGGACCGGAGTCACATCGAGATCAGTTGCAGGGTTTTCTTGATTTTGCTTATCAGCACAGGGATATCATTGCCCGTTTTGGCCGCTATCCACACAGAAATGCATTGTTGGGCAGAAAATCCAGACAGGAAGAGCTGCGCTTTTTGCAACAAGGCGGTAGCACCTTCGGGCAGAAATAATTGCATTTGTTACATCAGTGACTAAACTAGCGAAAAATTAATGATTTGGCCCCTATATGAACAAAGACGACCCTTTATTTGACCCCAGCTTTAAATGGAGCCTGTTATATCCCAAGCATTGGGGTAGCTGGTTGGGGGTCGGGGTATTGGGTTTATTTGCTTTTGTTCCCATCAAGTGGCGTGACGGTTGGGCGGCCTGGCTGTCGGCAAAGTTGTACAAGAGCAAACTTATCCGTAAGCGTAAGAATATTGCACTGACTAATATGCGTCTTTGCTTTCCCGAGAAAAGTGAGCAGCAACTCGATGAGTTGATGGCAAAGAACTTTCGTGTGGTGTGTCAGCTGCTTTTGGCCCTTGGAGAGCAAAACTTCCGTAGCCGTAAATTTCTGGAACAGCGTGTAAACCTGATTGGTGAAGCGCATATTACCCCTTTGCTGGAGGCGGGTGAAAACCTGATCATGATGACGCCCCATACCTATGGCGTCGATTACGGGGGGTTGATTTGGACTGCGCGGGGTTACCCTCTTTGCAATATGTACAACAATACCGATAACCCGGTATTCGAGTGGTTTTTTGCCAGGCAGCGAACCCAATATACGCAGGACAAAAAGAAGCTGTTTCATCGCAGCGTCGGGTTAAAACCTATGATGAAAGCCATCCGTAAGGGTTATATAGCGTATTATTTGCCGGACGAAGACTTTGGTCGTCAGGTGAGCGTATTTGCACCGTTTTTTGCCACCCAAAAGGCCACCCTGCCGGTTCTGGGCAAGATGGCTAAAATTGGCAAGGCCAAAGTTATCCCAATTTATACCGCATACAATGACGTTACTCAGCAATTCGATATTTATATCCATCCAAGCCTCCGCGATTTCCCGACGGGAGATGATCAAAAAGATGCCGAGATAATGAACGGTGAAATTGAAGCCTTGATCCAGCATGCCCCAGAGCAGTTTATGTGGACCCTGAAATTCTTTAAAACGCGCCCGGAAGGGGACATAGACATTTATAAGGATTGTTGACTCAGGCAGGTTGGCTTCGCGGAACTTATCCGCTCCACAATGCCCGTTAATATTGCCTTTAGTCATCGTTTCAGGATAAGTGGCGCACTAGCAAGTGCCCGTCCTGAAACACACACATTCGTTCTTCAGTCATATTCATAGAACGCGATAATTATCGTTTACACAAGCCGTAAGTTAGTCACTACTATCTCATCGACCCCCGTCATTGTAAGCTTGCCTGGCAATCTAGTGGCTTAACGCGGGCGCCGAGCTAGCTGTCAGGCAGCTGGGCCGAGTGTCGGACCATCCAGATGTCGGACCACCACGTACAAGGGAATGACAGAATTGACGTTTCAGATTGAATGGAGACTAGCTGAATAAACGGACATAGAATCCATTCGATAAATGGATTCTATGTCTGCCGATAGTTATCTGATCCGGGCGGTCTTGCTCGGTGACTTTCTTCCCCCCGGCCTGCCATTTCCAGCAGCAACACTATCTCCGTTGCCGGTACCCTTTTTCGGCCTGTTATTGTTACGGATATCTGGTTGGTTAGGGTGCTTGGTGGCAAATCGGTTCGAGCCATGACGACCTGAGTTACGACGTGTACCTTGTTTCTTGTCTGTTTCCGCCCCTTCGGCGGGAACGATGCAGTTGGGGTTGTCACCGATAAGGTGAGTCTGGCCCATATCACGGAGCGCTTCGCGCAGCAGTGGCCAGTTGGCTGGATCGTGGTAACGCAAAAATGCCTTATGCAAGCGGCGCTGGCGGTCACCTTTGGCGACAAACAGCTCTTTACGCTTTTTGTATTTCACCCGAGAGAGGGGACTCGTTTCCGAGTGATACATGGCCGTTGCATTACACATAGGCGATGGGTAGAAGTTTTGTACCTGGTCACATTTAAAGTCATTTTGTTTTAACCATTTGGCCAGGCTCAGCATATCTTCATCGGTACAGCCCGGGTGTGCGGCAATAAAATAAGGGATCAGGTACTGCTTTTTACCCGCTTGTTTGCTGTATTTTTCAAATAATTCTTTAAAGCGATCATAGGCGCCCATTCCTGGTTTCATCATCTGATCCAGGGTGCCTTTTTCGGTATGCTCGGGGGCGATTTTAAGATAGCCGCCGACATGATGAGTGACCAGTTCTTTTACATATTCCGGGGATTCTATGGCCAGATCATAACGAACGCCCGAGGCTATCAGTACTTTCTTAACGCCCTTAACCTTGCGTGCATTTCGATATAATTCGATGGTATGTTGGTGATCAGTGTTGAGTTTTTCACAGATCTTAGGAAACACACACGATGGCCGGCGGCAATTGATCTCAGCTTTTGGATCGGAGCAACCAAGGCGGTACATATTCGCCGTCGGGCCGCCGAGATCCGAGATGGTACCGGTAAAACCAGGTACTTTATCTCTGATATCTTCCATCTCTTGCAAAATAGATGATTGCGAACGGTTCTGAATAATACGGCCTTCGTGCTCGGTAATAGAGCAGAAACTGCAACCGCCAAAACATCCTCGCATGATATTAACCGAGGTTTTTATCATATCGTAGGCTGGAATTTTCGCTTTCCCATAGCGCGGATGTGGTACTCGGGCGTAGGGCAGGCCAAACACGAAGTCCATTTCCTCTGTGGTCAGGGGAATTGGCGCCTGGTTCACCCATAATTCGCGGTCTGCGTGTTTTTGCACCAGGGCGCGTCCGGAATAGGGATTTGTTTCCAGATGCATCACCCGGCTGGCATGGGCATACAGGATCTTGTCGTTGCGTAGTTTTTCGAAAGACGGCAATCGAACCACAGTTGTTTTTGCATCGTGACGAGACGTCCGCATCCGGATCACCTGTGGTTTGTCGCTGGCGTCCTCTTTTGGCGAGGTTGCACATTCAGATTCCACTTGATACGGGTTAGCCATCACCATGGCTTTCCCCGGTTTGTCGATGCGAGAAGAGTCGACTTCTTTATAATGCGCTGGCAAGGATTTTACCATCACAGCAGTACCGCGAATATTACTCATGTCCGCGATATCTTCCCCACCTGCCAGCCGGTGCGCAACTTCCACCAGGGCTCGCTCGGCATTACCAAACAGCAAAATATTGGCCTTCGCATCGGCCAATACGGAGCGGCGTATTTTATCAGACCAGTAATCATAGTGGGCGATGCGACGCAGGCTTGCCTCGATCCCCCCTAACACTATGGGCGCCTCTTTATAGGCTTCCCGGCAGCGTTGGGAATAGATCAATACGGCTCGGTCCGGTCGCTTACCCCCTTCATTATTAGGGGTATAGGCATCGTCATGTCTCAGCTTACGATCCGCCGTATAACGGTTGATCATTGAGTCCATGTTGCCCGCTGTCACCCCAAAGAAGAGATTGGGTTTACCCAGCGCCATAAAGGCATCTTTACTGTCCCACTTTGGCTGCGCAATGATACCAACGCGAAACCCCTGGGACTCTAGTAAACGGCCAATAACGGCCATGCCAAAGCTAGGGTGATCAACATATGCATCACCAGTGACCAAGATGATATCGCAGCTATCCCAACCAAGCGCCTCCATCTCCCGACGTGTGGTAGGTAAGAATTGTGCTGTACCGTAACATTCCGCCCAGTATTTCGGAAAGTCGTAGATTGGGGTTATTTCTGCTTGCATATCGCTGCCTGATAAAAGAAGAGCGCGGATTATATATGCATCCGTAGGGTTTGTAATGTTTTTACCGAAGCAGCCCAGGCATGAAATCAGGGGTGGGAGATAGCCAAGACTGAAAGTTAGGCAATACTCTCAGATTATCAATAGGTTCGGCGTTTGTTGCCTATTTAGGTTTTTCTCGCAAAGGTCAGGGCAAGGACTTAGTAGTAAAATATAATGAAACCTTCAAGGCGATGTTGACGATGTGATGTCCCGCTATTTTGGCAAGTAGGAGTCGAACTTGTTCGGCGAACACAGCATCGCTATATTCGCCGAACGTGCATCCATGCGCTTTACATCTCATCCATGAGGTGGGTTCGGCGCCTACCACCTCATCGAGGTTACTCGGCTTGAGCCGGTTTTGCCGGTAAAACCTGTGCTGTTTTACCTATCAGATTTTTGGTTTCCAGGTTGACCTCGGCAATGTTTACCGACAGGGTCTGGCCCTGTTCAAACAAGACTTGACCATCAAGCAGCACATGGCCCGTTTCCCAGCGGCATACAAGGCGTTTTTTATCTTTACAAATAAAGGACGCCGGAATAAATATAAAAGCACCGACTTCCAGCAATTTCACTTTTATTCCGCCTCGAACCACATCGGTTAACTCCGCATCGAAGACCCTATCTTTACCTGCAAATGGCTTCAGGTAACCGGCATATAACCAGTTAGCGACGTTGTTTTCCGCCATGCGATGCAGGCGACGGCAATCACTTTGCAGCTGGACTTGTTGCGGAGAAATGTCCGTTGCAGGGTAGTCGTCCAACAACACAGACTTAATCAATCTGTGATTAATCATGTCGCTGTACTTACGGATTGGTGAGGTCCAGGTGGCGTATACTTCCAGACCCATCGCATAGTGAGGTGCCGGCTCAGCGGAAAATTCTGCATAAGCCTGCAGGCGGCGCAGGCGGTAATCCAGATAGCAGCTGGGCAACTCACCTAACTGACGTTTGGTATGGCAAAAACCTGTCAGACTAGCCAGGCTTTCCTTATCTGTTTCGATATGGTGCTCGATCAGCAATTTAACGGCGGCTTGCAGGCGGTCTTCCGGAATACCGGTTTGAACGTTAAACAGACCCTTATTGAGTTTGCTTTTTAACAGAGTTGCACCGCAAATGTTCGCCGCTACCATGGCTTCCTCCACCATGCGGTTGGCGATCCGTCTTGGCTCAACCTTGATGTCCGCCAGAGCGCCTTGTTCGTCCAGTTTAAACACATAATCCGGTCTGTCTTTAAATACAATGGCGTTTTCGCTACGCCAGGACAGGCGGGCCTGAGTCAGCGCTTGTAACTGGGTGAGTTGTTGCGCCAGGTCGGCTTCCGGGGTCCAGTCACTCTCGCTTTGCGGCTCGAGCCAATCGGATACATTGTCGTAAGCTAATTTGTGCTTTGAATTGATCCAGGCCAGATAAAATACAGGGTCAGCTTCAATCGAACCTGAGCTATCGATCTGCATTTCACAGCATAGCGCCGCTCTTTTTTCATCTTGCTTTAGTGAGCACAGTTCATCGCTTAGCTCACGCGGTAGAATAGGCACATTGTAGCCAGGTAGATAGACGGTAAAGGCGCGTTTGGCGGCTTCCGCATCCACATCAGAGTCGGGTGCTATATAAGCGGTTGGGTCCGCCACGGCTACCGTAAGGGTCCAACCCTTACCGGTTTGCTTCACCAGCAAGGCATCGTCCATATCTAAAGTGGACGCATTGTCTATGGTAAAAAAGTCCGAGTCGGTGAGATCTTTACGTGGTTCGTTTTCGTTAAGTAGCAGCCAATCTTGCTGAAAGTCGGGGGCTGTTTTGGCCAGCTCCAGACGGGCCAGTGTCACCCAACGTGAGGCGTAGCTATCATCTGCCTTGGCCACTTGTTCCTTGATCAAGGCAAGGAAGCCATCATCTTTAAGTGCGTGTTGGGTGAGTTCCGCGACCACCCAGTCGCCTTCTTCTAAATCTTTATTGCTGATGCCATTAACAGCTTTGGCTTTGATGGAGGTTTTGATTAACGGACTTTCCGGCACGACGCTTAGTCTGCCCTTAAAGCGCTTTACGCGTCCGACAAACCGCTTGGTGGCGGTAGCGAGCAGTTCATCCGGCTCGGCTATTTCTTTGTCGTTTTCAGTGCGCAAGATGGCTTTAATGCGATCTCCATGGATCACCTTGCGCATATAATTAGGCGGAATAAAGAAACTTTCCTGCTTGTCGGTTTCCAGGAAACCAAATCCGCGTTCGGTCGCTTTGATGGTCCCTTCTTTGGTCGGAAGGGTCGCTTTCATCTGTTGCTTTAGCTGAGCTAAAAGCGGGTTATCTTGGAACATAACATTTAACCTAAATGGAGATGAGGCTGACTATAAGGGCTATTGCCCTCAATGCCAAGTGGCATAAGCTCGGGTTTTATGGAATTAGCGCAAATCTATGGTTAGTTTTCGGCGAGGGTTGGCGCTATAATACCGCGATTTTTTTAATTTACCGGAGTCAGACCTTGCAGTTTAACGAATTATCACTGGATAAACGCCTTATCAATTCTCTTGATCATTTGGGCCTGGAAACCCCCACAGAAATCCAGTTAAAAGCGTTACCTGTTGCCATGATGGGCAAAGACTTGATCGCCTCTTCTAAAACCGGCTCCGGTAAGACCTTGGCGTTTTTACTGCCAGCGATGCAACGGGTACTGAAATCCAGGGCGTTAACTAAACGCGATCCACGGGTGCTGATTTTGGCGCCGACGCGAGAGTTGGCCAAGCAGGTGTTTACCCAGCTTAGGGCGTTAATGGCAGGCACCAGCGTCAAAGGGTGCTTAATCCTGGGCGGTGAGAACTTTAACGATCAGGAAAAAGCCCTGGCTAAAGACCCGCACTTTGTGGTGGCGACGCCTGGCCGCTTAGCCGACCACCTGACCCAGAGGAACCTTCATCTTAACGGTCTTGAGTTGCTGATCATGGATGAAGCGGACCGTATGTTAGATCTGGGTTTTGCGCCACAGCTGAGGCAGGTTAACAATGCGGCGGACCATAGATTACGCCAGACCCTGATGTTCTCCGCTACGGTAGACAATGCGGAAGTTAATGAACTCGCTCAGGAGCTACTAAAGTCCCCTGAGCGTATCTCTGTGGGAGAAGCCAACGAGCCCCATAAAGATATTCACCAGGCGTTTTACCTTTGTGATCACCTGGACCATAAACAGGCATTGCTTGAACACCATTTAAAAACAACTACATTTCAGCAGGCGATTATCTTTACCGCGACCCGAGAAGATACCCAGAGGTTGGCAGAGAAACTGTCAGAACAAGGTTATAAAGCCGTGGCATTAAGCGGTAATTTGAACCAGTCTGTTCGAAATAGCATCATGGACGGCTTCTCCCGTGGTCAGCAACAAATCTTAGTGACCACAGACGTTGCCTCAAGAGGACTGGACCTGCTTAACGTTTCCCTGGTGTTTAACTTCGATATGCCAAAACATGCCGAAGAATATGTACACCGAATTGGCCGGACAGGCCGGGCAGGCGGGAAAGGAGACGCTATTTCTTTCGTAGGACCGAAAGATTGGGTTAACTTTAAGCAAGTTGAACGTTATTTAAAGCAAGCACTTAGCTTTTCTGCCGTCGACGGCTTGAAAGCAAAGTTTAAAGGTCTGAAGCCTAAGCCGGTAAAGGGTGTGAAGGGCAAGGCGGGTGTGAAGGCCAAGGCTAAAGTCAGTAGAAAGCCTGTGAAAAAAGCGCCGAAAAAAGTAAACAAAACCTTCCATGAAGGAAAAGAGATAGGTGACGCACCGATGTTAAGGCGGAAAAAGAAACCGACAACAGAAGAGTAACTCGTGCCCAGCCGCAAACACTAGTTAGTGCCCATACTGAAACGTCGATCCTGGGCCAGTTAACGGCAAAAGTTGCGAGCGTCGTAGGAGCGGGTAAAACCCGCGAAGCCAGTGATAGCAACGTTAGACGAACAAATTTAGCTCCTACAAGCGCACAGTTCAGCTTTCCGAATCCCCTGTTTCAGGACGGGCATTAGTTAGTGCCTATCCTGAAACGTCGACTCTGTCATTCCCTGGTACGTGGTGGTCCGACATCTCGGAATCCAGTGGCCTACTCGGTGCCGCGTTAGACCGAGATGTCGGACCATACCAGCTGACAATGACCGGCGAGCAGTGGTAGCAAACATTTGCTCATTACAAAACAATGAATTTGTGCTTTTAGAATTCGACGAATCATACCTCCCTGAATTTATTTCGTTTTGCAGGCCTGATTAGATTCAGGTGTAATCAGATATTGGCATTCTGCGGAAGTAAAACACATGCTTCAGGACGGAATTCATTGACGAGGGGCTATATATTTCCCCTTTTTATCCGCTAAATTTGGCAAGCTTCTTTCCTTACGCTTAAACTTTGCTCTAGTTGACTTAATTGTAATTATAAGTTTTAGGACGTAGACACCTTTTAGTCGGTGTCATTGGCAGAAGGGAAGCAAAATGCTATCAAAGAAATTGCTGCAGATATCAAAAGATCAATCCCGTGTATTCATCCAACCCACCCCAGTTTCAGATCCTGTAGATGAAGTAAAAATCACTGAGTTATTGAATAGCTCGATTTACAAAAAATTCAAAGTCAATGACGAAGGTGTTCATGAGCTGATCAAGTGCTTTACCCAAGCCAGTGGCAGTGGGTCAGGTAGCGTAAACGACAGTAAGCCCATCATGATTGCCGAACGACTGGATGCGAAGTTTATTGTCGAAGTGGATCCCGACGAAATGTTTGCCACTGTGGCTATCCAGGCTGCTTATGGTGGCGTGCCCGTCAGCAAAAATGAACTTGAGCAGGCCTTGTTGAGAAAGGGTGTAGTGGAAGGGATCTTGGCAACGGACATAGAAAGGCTGCTAGAAGTGTCTGAAAATGCTAAACCAGGACAAAAAATAAAGCTGACAGTCGCCCGCGGAAAGCCCGCTGAGAATGGGGAAGATAGCCGGTTTGAGCGTCTTGTTGCAACCCCAAAAGAAAGACTGCTCCAACCACAGGAAACCGCCGGAGGTAAAGTAGATATGCGAGACTTAGGCGGTTTGGTCACAGTAAAAAAGGGCGCCGAGTTAATGCGTAAACATCCTTGTATTCCGGGCGCTCCCGGATACAAGGTGACCGGAGAAACATTGTCACATGAGCCGGGCAAGGAATTCCCCTTTGCCCTGGGAGACGGAACAGATATTAGCCCTGAAGATCCCGACTTACTTATAGCTACACAAGAAGGGTTACCTTCTGAACTGGACAGGGGCATGTTTGTGGATGATGTGCTGTTGGTCGATGAGGTGAATGTGGGTTTTGGCCATATTGAATATGACGGCAGTGTCGTCATTGCAGGCAATATTGGCGAAGGTATGCGGGTTATAGCCAAAGGAGATGTCGTGGTCGGCGGATTTATAGAATCTGCATATGTCGAAGTGGGCTGTGATCTGGTGGTGACTAAGGGAATCGTTGGACATCGGGTGGCAGAAGAATGCACGGATTATTCCTGCACTGTTAAAGTCGATGGAAATCTAAGCGCGAAGTTTGCCCAATACTCATCATTACATTGTGAGGAAGATGTGCAGATATTCAGCCAATTGCTTCACTGTGGGGTCACCTGTGCTGGGCATGTGCGAGTCGCCGATGAGCAAGGTTTTAGGGGGACCCTACTGGGTGGTAAGATCATCGCTGGCAAAGGGCTATCTACCATGACAATGGGGGCGCAGGCTGGGGGGAAAACAGAAATCTGGCTAGAGGGCGAATTACAAGAAATAGAAGCGACTAAAAACCGGCTTAAGGCTGAAATGGATCAGGAGCAACAAAAACTAAATGAATTACAAGAAATAGAAGCGACTAAAAACCGGCTTGTGTCTTGTCGGCTTTAGTTAAAGTTAAAAAAA
This sequence comes from Psychromonadaceae bacterium, assembly GCA_965249895.1. GTDB lineage: Bacteria > Pseudomonadota > Gammaproteobacteria > Enterobacterales > CBDFNC01 > CBDFNC01. Next base: position 1,015,511 of record CBDFNC010000004.1, on the reverse strand, counting down.
TGCCCATAGGCGAGAAAAAGGATGAGATCAAACAAAGGTTAAACAATACCAAGGCTCATCTGATGGCGTTAATTGGCGCATTAACCGACGATATGGAGCGACAAAAACAACTTGTCAATGATTTTTTAAGTCAGGTTCAGGTACTAGTGGGCAAGCAAATGTACCTAGGAGTGTCCATCTACGTGGCAACTGAGGCCTTTCACACTACAGAGCCTAGGGGGCCTTGTAAACTCGCATATCGGGATCAAAAGCTAGTCCTGCTTCCCCTATAGAGAGCTAGTGTGTCGTAGTTGATTGAGAGTTGCAGCGGTATATTTATAGCTTCGTGGCGTGTAGTTGCGTCAAAAAGCTAACTAAATGCGACAATTTTCAAGCAATCAGTGGGATAGCGGGAGTGAGCGTACTCACGTTCAACCATACAGGTTTTTGTCCCAACCTTACCTTCCTGTTGTACAACGATAACATCGCCCCGCTTGAAGCGGGTTTCGGGTATTTCCTTGATAAAGAGGATACCCATTTCATAATCGTCTGTTTCCCAGTCGATACGCTCTAATTCCCAGTTTCGGCTGGTGTCGTACTTAAACCAGGTAAGGCCTTCTTTTACTTTTATCGCCATAAATCCATTCCGTTGATTGCTAACCTTCCGGCAAGCTGACATCTAAAAACGGTAACATTATAGTTGTTACCATCAATAGGGCTATTACCGGTAATTACATCTCTGCGAGCAGACGCATAGTAGAGTTGCCAGGGAGCTGTTGGGTAGTTTGCTTCGAATAAAGCTAATACTTTGAATAAAAAAAGGTTTCACCTAAGACAAATCTCAATATACGTGGAAATTCTTGGAATTAGTACTCGTCTTAGGTGAAACGTAATCGGACCGTTATAAACTATAGGTAGTGATCAGAAGGCTATCTATTACAGTAAATTACAAATTCTGCCGTTTTTTGAACCAGGTCAAATTCCCATGTCAGTTAATGACTTAACTGACATTATAAGGGGTTCTTTATTGTCTATTTAAATTCTCAATCGCTCTATGTGAGTGACTAAAAAATGACTTAAATAAAGCGAAAGATAACCCCTAAACACATAATGATGGGTGCACTGTGTACATATTACGAAGTGCTGCATCAACGCTCGACATCAAATGCATGAATAATCTTTTGGGTGAGGGTTATTCACACATCTCAGTTTCCTCAGTTTCGTGCCCTAGCGGTAACACAAAATTTGTGCAATTACGCGTAGGCTAATTAGTAATGATCCATTTTGTCGAGAACCGCAGGGCAGCGAAATCAGACACTGGTAATATGCCTGAAAAGTAACCTGACTCTGAACAGCACTGTGGTTTCCACTTTGTTGCTTTTACTATGGGCACATAGCTAATGTCCATCCGGAAACGCTATGTTGTCATTCTCGTGTAGGCGGTGGTCCGACATCTGGATGGTCCGACACTCGGTCCAGCGGCCTGAAAGCTAGCTCGGTGCATGCCTTAGGTCACTAGATTCCCATTTCCATGGGAATGACGGTTTACCTTGTTTCACTATGGGCGCTATCTAGCGTTGAGCGCTAAATGTATAACGCTTGCCGATTAATGCTTTGCTCAGTCTTCGTAGCCGAATACCAGCCTAAACTAACTGGAACCTGGTACAGGCGTTGATTACCCAGTTGCGGCCATATATGGCACAAACCAGGAACGATTACCTTGGCGGTCTTTATGGGAAGGTGAGGGCGACTGTAATTAAGCACCAGAGTTTCCATGCCCAGTCTATCCGCCTGACCAACCAGAAACTGAATATCGTCCTTTATATCGTCGCTGGTAAATGCACAGTAGTCTTGCAATGGTACTGGCTTATGCTCTTCGCGGGGATAAAGGTATGCTTCGTCTTGAATGGCGTTAAAGTCAAACGGCGCCGCATTTTGCTCCCGAATGGGGATCAGCTGACAAAGCTCAGTGAGCGCCCGTTGTGCAGCCAGGCTGGCGCTTAAATGACACCCAAAGCCTAAGCTGAACTTACCCGTCTCCTTATGTTGGCTTATCGCCGCCATCACTGGCACCTTGAAATCATGGCTGATATCCAAAACCCAATAATCCCATTCTTTATCCAGGGTTTGGCGGATACGTTGTAAATTCCCTTCCGGTAGCTCGCTAAGGTCAACTTGTGGGCGCTGTACTTTGTTGTACCACCAGATTGCCGTCGCATCCCGCTCTATCAGTTCAAAATATCCTTGAAGTATGGCTTCTTCCAGAGTGTTTCCGGCAGCACAGCCATTGGAGCCCCAACGGCTATATTGAACATCATCATAGGGGGTATTGGCATAGCAATAACTAAAGGGTAAATATCGGGTTTCGTCGTGCGTTAGCGACCATACTGGTGACCAATGGATGGCCTTCTCCATATTAAAAGGCTTGGCGCTATGCTTGCTCAGGCTCTCAGGAAATTCTGGGGCGGTAAAAGAGGCATACTGGGCCTGACTATATGGCGCGAGCTGCTGCGGTAGATAGGACACTTTTTGTAGCTTGTCGTACTCAGCGTACACAACTGTTTCATCACCTTGGTATAAAGCCGCATAGCGCTCTACGGATTCACACAAACCGCTGGCTTGAGATTGCACGTCACCCACACCTTTGCCGAGGGATACTTGCACAAAATCGTTGTTGGTTAACTTGTCCGCTGAAAACGGTGTTTTAAAGAATGAGGTTCGATAAATGGTGATAGGTGTATCGGCAGGTTTGGGCAGTTCAGATATTTGATTAATAAAACCGCTCACCGGGCTGATAAATGGACTGATGCTGGCGACGGTTTGCTCGGGAGTTACCGAGCGGGAGCCGCCATCGATATCATAAGCCTTGATGCAGTTTTCAAGAGTGACAGGTGCCGATGTTTGCCAGCTCATGAGCTTGGGGTCGCCGCATGACGGGCAATGTGGCCGGTGAATGGCCTGATGTTTAGCTGGCGCTGCGCCTGAATTGTTAACTGTATACAAGCTGTGATTTTTGCTTTGCAATAACTTAGCCAAGCACTCGGTAATCTGGGGCAGAGTCGCCTCTATTCTTTGCCTTGACATCAATACAGGTAAGGCAAAGAAGTCTTGGCAATTTTTATACTGCAAGTATCGGCGCACAGGCTGGTTTTCCAGCATCTGATGGCTAAGGCAGTGCCAGCAAGGGGTCGCTTCGATATCAGGGGTAAACAAAGGGCCAAGAGTGGGCTGCTCGCCGCTAATTTTGAGCAATAACCATGACTCGGCGCTGTTTCTGAATGTATCGTTTAAAGCTTCGAGTCTGGGGTCAAGATAATCATCGACAATAACCAGGTTGAGCTTGCGTTCTATTCTGAGGTGATTGGTTAGCTCAGTGATCAAGTTCAGACCATCTAACTCAGATAAATCATACAAAGAAACAAAGGGTGAAAGCTCAATGGGGGCAAGCTCGGCCATTTTGAACGCGGGTGTTTTATAGTCTTCCGACGGTAGTCCTTCAACTAAAACCCCTTGCTTCAGTAGTGACTCCATGGTTTGCATCATCATAAATTGCTGCATAGGGTTTTCTATCCTGGCAACAATTTGGGAGTGAGTTCTAGGGCTATCGATAAGCGTAATCAATGGCTGATAGCAAGGGTCTGCAAGCAAGAACTGGCCTGTTTCCGAAAGCAGAAGAATATGATTGCTTTCTCTGATTTCTACTTTGTATTTTGGATGCCAAAAAATTAATTTATCTTGTCGAGTCATAACGAGGGAGATCCAGCTCAAGGCTTAGTTATTAGTTTCTTCATGGCTAGTATCTTAGTTTTACCTGGGAAATATCAAGTTTGGTTAAAAGGAATTGATAAAAGTGAGAGGTTGTAGAGGTTTAGGAAATAACTTGGAAAAGTAGATGAGGGGGTAACCATGCATTGAATACAGATTATCGAAATGTTAGCTTCAAAGCTATATGTATTAGCGCGCGTCATCGGAACATTACTCACACATGAAATTTGTACAATATTCCCACAAGTCGTTCAGAAATACCCCTTACTATAATAATATGCCTCTTACTTTGAGGGAAGAGTTCGATGTATTAACTCAGCTACTGCACTTTAAAACAAATAACTACGTGTTAGACAAACTTATCGATTGGGAACATTTACAGGATGATCCTATGTACCGGCTTTGTTTTCCACGTAAGGACATGTTGTTTGATGAGGATTACAAACACCTGAAGCATTTGTTAACTAGTGAACTGTCAGAGCAGGATAAAAAAACTGCAATAGATAAGATGAAGCGTAGGCTCTGGCCCAACATGAACGTCCAACCGGAATTGATACCTCGTCTAAATGGCATACCTATTCCCGGCTTATATCATCCTTTTCCAACCATATTAAATGTTTTTCCATCCCCCGCAGTAAAAACATGCCATGCATATTGTTCATATTGCTTTCGGTGGGTTCAGTTTGTTGATCCAGATTTGCAAAGAAACACGGCTTATTCAGATCCTAATGTGCCTGTTGAGTACCTAAGATCGAACCCTGCAATAACCGATGTACTGATTACTGGGTCAGATCCTCTCACTGTAAAAGCTGAAATGCTTAAAAGGTATATTGACCCGCTTTTAGATGTCGAAAGCGTTAAGGTTATTCGTATTAGTACCAAGTCTTTAGCGTGGTGGCCATACAGGTTTACCAGTGATATAGATTCTGATGAATTGCTTGGCTTGTTTAAGTATGTTCAGTCTCGTGGTAAGCATATGACGCTGATCGCCCACTTTACTCACCCGGCTGAATTAGAAACGATAGTAGTTAAAGAAGCTATTACTCGTATCCAGTCGACCGGTACGGTGATTCGTTGTCAAGGACCGTTAGTCAAAGGTATTAACGATTCGGCTAAAGTTTGGGAGAAAATGTGGAACAAGCAAGTTTCTATGGGGATGCATCCGTACTATATGTTTATGGAAGCTGATCATGATCCAAAGGGTGCATTTCGTTTACCTCTTGCAGAAAGCCTACATATTTTCAAGCAAGCCTATAGAAATATTACTGGGCTTGCTAGAGTTGTTCGTGGCCCGGTCTTTATGAATAACACCTATCGAGTTTTACTTGACGGTATTATAGAGGTTGGTCTTAAAAAGTACTTCGCATTAAAGTGTATCCAGTCACCAAATTCAGAAGCAGAGGGGGAAATAAAGCTCATTCCATATGATGATCATTTGGTGAAAATCGAAAACTTGGGTGAGCTATTTTCTAAAAAAAGAACTGTGAGTGTTAGTTCGTCAACAATAATACCAGTGAACATTGAATAAAAGTGACAATATTTTTAGTTCAAAATTTGAATGCATTTAATAATAAATGCATTCAAATTAGAATATACTGTTAACAACCCGTAAATGGGTAGATTTTTCCAGCTGCATCATATTCAGTCAATGCAATAGCTCTTTGTGATTCTTTTGGAGCTGAAGGTAGTTTTAGCGTTAGTTCCATCTTCAATTCGCCATTTTCAATTGCTTTTAGCCATCCATTTCCTTTTAAGTCACCATTTTTATCTTGATAGTGACTATTATCATTGGCCTCAGCTTCTTCAATTTTTATATCAAGTAGGCTATAGAGGTCAACTTTATCATTTCCTGATGTACTCTTTCCTGTAAACCCAAGCTCCTCCAATGCTTCTTTGGGGTTATTTAAAAGCCTAACCTTGAATTCTTCATTTTCCCAAGCAACGGCAATTGCTCGCATCCATGCGTATCTCCAGTTATAAATAATGTCAAGGCCAGGTACTAAGGGCTCATTTCCTTCGGCATTAAGAAGCGTTGTAGTGTCGGTCTTCATATCCATGATTCTAAACCTATCGCTGTGTTAAAAAATTATATTGATAAATAAATTAAATGAATGTTTGTAATCTATTAGATTTCGGACTAAGTATACTCCTATATAGAAATAATTTTCAATTGGCTTCGGTCACACACTCATCTTGGAAGCGTGCCTTAAGGGAGTGCAACAACCAATATTTGTCTGCAGAATAGGTGCCTAAAAACTTTGGGGAAGCTCATTTTGAGCTGAAATTAGAAAACGTAAATCTGTAAATATTAAGATTGATTAGAATGCGCTACATTCGTAATGTCTGTAGCGCAAGTGGGAATGTTAAGCACCAAAAAATGTTCTAGGGTTCGTTTCTAAGATGAGTTTTAATTCTTCTTGAGAAAATGAAGTATCGTCATTTATAAGATCATTAATATCAAAATGCAAATGGTCGGGATGAGGGAAGTCGGTTCCATAAAGTAACCTTTCAGGACCAATCATATTTATTACTTCCTTTAGGCAAGGTTCGCCAATTTCCATTCCTACCCAACATTGCCTTTTGAAGTATTCTGATGGCTTCATCTTAACAGTATCAGATACCTCACCAGGCATAGGGTCATAACAAATTTCATCGAGGCGCCATAACCAATGTGGAACCCAGGAAGCTCCAGCTTCGAGAAAGGCAAACTTAAGCCTTGGATAGCGCTCGAATACACCAGATTCTAACAGAGATAAAAAGGCCATTTGTGCTTCATGAGGGTGGGAGCAGGCATGCAATGCAAAATGTGATTCGAATCTTTCTGTGCCAGCAGTTGGAGCGTGAAGGTGAGTACCACCATGAAAAGCAATTGAAATATCTCTCTCTTCACAAGCCTTCCAAAAAACCTCATAGTCACTATGACCGACAACTCGCCCTAAAATAACTTCGGGCCTAAGAACAACTGTTTTCCAGCCATACTCAATCACTCTGTTCAGTTGGTTTACCATGGTGTCAGGTTCATGACGACTGATTAAGCCGACCCCTCTTAACCTTTCTTTTTCGCGCGAACAATAATCAAATAACCAATTGTTATACGCGATAGCAAGAGCTGTAGAAACGTGTGGGGGGATTTCCTCATGATTAACAATAAAGGTAGCAAACGTAGGAAAGATTTGGGCAGTGGATACGCCGGTATCATCCATTGACTTTAGTTGTAATTCTGGTGATGACCCTATGTGTATCTTAGGCTTACAGGTTTCTTTTTGAATAGCTGCTTCAATTTGAGCCTTTTCCGGCCATTTATAAAAAATGGAAAAGCCGTTTATTTTATAGTCTGGTAAAAGAGATACAGACCCCTTTGGGCCTAATCGCATTAAGCGTTGTTCAATCGGTTCGTTAGTTTCGATTGGCTCTATGTAGGGTATATAATCGTGGAATCCTTTAGGTAGATAGTCTCGCCACATTTGAATTGGCTCAGAGACGTGGCGGTCGGCATCAACAAACTTTATATCCATAAATATCTCCCAAATTTACTGGTTGAAGAAAAGCCAACCAAAAATTAAGGGCGAATTTATTCGCCCTTATGTCAAACAAATTAAGCTGTGGTAAAAGGATAGGTTCGGCCAGTGGCCTGATAATCAGCGAGAGCGATAGCTTGTTCATCTACCGCAGGAGCAGGAGGAAGGATCATCGTAACATGTGAGGATAACTCATTAGTCATATGTATCCAGCCATTGACTCCATTTTGTTCCTGGTAGGCTTCGTTACCTTCATATTTTTTAACGTCCAGCTTTAAGCCATTTGGTACGTCATAATCGAAAGTTTTTAATGCTGCAATAGTATCCGTTAGCAGTAAATCCTGAAACTTTGGGTCTTGCCAAGCTTTTGCAACAGCCCTGGACCAAGCGTAACGCCACGCTTCATTAGACTCTAAACCTTCGAGAGGATTCTCATCTCCGGTCTGTTCAAAAGTTTCTAATTTTCTCATGTTTTGTCCTTTTCATTTATTGAAGTTACTACTGAGTAGTTTTATGGTTAATACTATCCACTAATTGCTTAGCTTCTTTATAGGTTTGAGTATTAAATCCTTCGCTGAACCAACTTAGTACAGGTGTTAATATGCTTTCAGCTTCTGGTTGTCGGTTTATTTTTACTAGTTCTTTCGCGTAACTTAATGCCGTTTTAAACTCTTCGGATTTAGCATTTTGTTGTTGAGCTATAGAGATTGATTTATGGTATGCGATTTCCGCTTCTTTTGTTAGCATGCCACTTTGGAAGACATTGACCTCTGCGCGCGCTCTGTAAAGAGGTGAAACACTAAACATCTCCTTAGCACTGTTACACCATTCTAAGCTACTATCTATTCGGGTAAGCGCTTCATTCCAATTATGAAGTGCTATATCAGTTTCCAATAGGATGCAGTCGTACAGAGACATTGCGTAATCCTCGCCAGCCAACCTCTTATTTGATATGAAGTTCTTCGAATGCTCATTTTTTTCTTCAGTCCACTCTTGTAAGCACTTTATATACTCAGAAGCCCATGCTAAATCTGGAAACTCATTCAGTTGCTCGTTATTAACTTTGATGATTGAGGATACGCCAATTCTATCTGAACGACAGTATTCAATTAACCCAACATAGACATTTGCTAGGCCTATACTACCAATATGTTTTAGTTCATCTGCTCTTTTCTTTGCTTTCTCTGCATGTGTTCTGGCCTGGTCTGGGTAACCAAGTTTCCACATTACAAGAGATAAAGTCATATGGCAATATGACTCAGGTTCAAGGCCATATTTTTCGCTTAGCTTTGAATCGGTTTGAGGGTTGAATATATCGAAAACTCTTATTAGGGTTTCTCTGGCTTTTTGAAAATTTCCATCGATCAGATAACATTGGCCAAGATTCGTCCTGACAGCTATTTCAAACTCTCTATCAGAGCTCGAGATAGCTTTATCTAACAGTGACTCAGCCAATTCTCTGGCAGCGTCTCTTTTAGAATGCAAATTGTAGTATGTTATCAACGCAAAGTATGTGCCTTGTTCAATATCTTTTATCGACGTTAGCTGTTCTGGCTTCGCATCCTGCTTGAAACGTTCAAGCAATTTTTCAGATGATCTTATAGTTTCGACTACTTCATTTGAGCCGTAACCTTTACAGTTCATTAGTGCCGGAAGTAAAAGGCTATTAATGGATAACTCGACTTCTAACCTATCTAAGTTATCAGTAGTGAATCTATTCCATTCTTTAACTTTTGTGCAAATCGAAATAACATCTAAGTTCAATGACTTCGAAAGTAGCTTCTCTGCGGACTTTTTCCCATAGAGTACAGCTTTGTTATTCTCTCCAGATTTAGCGAAGTGGTTTGATAGAATTATTGATATTTCATTTGATTCGTCAACATAGCTTTGCTCTAGTATGTTCGCAATTCGCTGGTGGGCAAGTTTAGCATTAGCTTCGACTTGAGATTCGTAAGCAGCGTCGTGGATCAAAGCATGACGAAAAATATAGCTATCACCTTTAACTTTCCGCTGATGGCAAATTAAATCCAGCCGAACCATTAAATCTAGATCAGCCTGAACCTCGCCTTCACCTTTTAGTGAAGAATCTAGCAATAAGTTGTATTCAAACTCTCGGCCGATCGTGGCTGCTAATTGTGCCGTTTCCTTTGCAAACCCTATGCAACTCAACTTTTCAGCGAGGGAGTCTTTTAGCGTGACAGGGATATCGTGACTTTGAGTCTGTAAGCGGTATATACCATTTACTTTTACTAAAAACTCATTGTCCAAAAGCATACGGAGCAGTTCTTCTATAAATAGAGGCACACCATCGGTGCGTTCACATAGAAGTGATAAGGCATCCGGAGCGATTGCCTGGTCATCTAATATACGTTTTATAATTTGCTCGGCACTTTCGCTTGAAAGGCGCTCAAGCGCAATCTCTTCGACTACACCTTGCCAGTCAGACTCAAATTCAGGACGGCTCGTGGCAATCAAACATAACGAGTTGGGTTTATTATCTTCGATAATTTGGGTCAGTAGCTCAATACTTGTCGGATCAATCCAGTGGAGGTCTTCAACAATCAGCAGTGTTGGCTTACCCTCTGTCAGCTTTCCAATAATTTCTTGCAGTAGCCCGAGAAGAATTTGTTTCTGTTTTTCCGGTGAATGAGGGACTGGGGTGATGCCTTCGGGTAAAGGTAAATTCAGCCAAGAGCACAAAATCGGCAGACCTAGCTCAATTGGTGTCTCCAGCTCGGCTAGTTGTTCTTTTAGCTTCTGAGACGCTGATGCCGGTTCTAGCTCAACCAATCCCAAGTGCCTTTTTACCAGCTCGAGAATTGGGAAAAGGGCGTTGTTCTGGTGTTCAGGCAAGCAGCGGCTGTTTAGGCTCTTCCCTTGGGCTTTTAATGCGTGTTGCCTTAGCTCATATACCAAGCGGGATTTACCAATACCGGCTTCACCTTTAATTAAGGCGTGCACCTTGTTGCCGTTTTCCGCTTGCTGCCATAGACCGCATAAGGTATCTAGTTCCGCTTCCCGTCCCATCATTGGGCGGTTTGCACTGCCCAGACGTAAGAAAGAAAGGGCTTCGCTCTGTTTTTCTCCGATGAGTTTCTGGCTAGTTAATGGCTTCTTGGACCCCGCAAGGATTTGCGTGTTGACCGCTTCAAACTCCAAATAGGGCTCAAGCAAGGCTTTACTGGTTTCACTGACTAAAATGCTGCCGGTCGCTGCGTGTTGTTGCAGGCGTGAGGCGATATTTGGTGTTAAGCCGGTAGGGGTGTTACCCAGGGATACAAGCACCTCGCCTGTGTGCAGTCCCATTTTAAGATCAAGGTTTAATCCTTGCTGCTTTTTCAGCAAAGCACTGCGTCGTTGCACTTGGGTACTTATTTCCAGTGCAGTTCGCGCGGCGCGCCTGGCATCATTGTCACTGACTTCAGGGTAACCGAAATAGAGCAACACAGTGTCGCCTAAGGAGGCGGCATGATGGGCGCCGAAGCGGATGCCGGTGTCCAATATCAGGCTGAGCTGGTCCCTTTGCTGGGCATCCAGCAGCTCCAGGTCGGGTTCAGAGTGGCTTAGGCTAGATACACTCAAGCTACAGCAAAGCACGGTTAACTGACGGCGTTCGCTCTGGAAGCTGGCGGACATATAGCTGCCCACCTCAGTCACCATGGTTTCCATTGTGTCGCCATCAAATGACGAATCAAATGTAGTGTTGAGCGTGGTGTTTTCTCCGTGCTCGGACTGCGCTTTAAGCTCGCCGACTATATTGCTTAAATTAACCGCGCTAAAGTCGGCGTAGATTTGGGTCGCATTTTCGGCCCTTTCTCTGGGGTTTTTATTTAGCGCACGGCGTAACACGTTGGCGATAGGGTGCCCGGCAATGGCCGAAGGCAAAGGAACGTTTTTATCATCCAGTTGTTTATGGAAAATGGCTGCAATACTGTTGCCGCTCATTACCGGCTTACCGATAATACACTCCAAAAATAGCAGTCCCCAGGCATAAAGGTCACTGCGTGTGGTTGCTGGCTCTCCGCGAAGCTGCTCGGGTGCACTGTATGACGGCGTGCCCAGCGTTTCCTGAGTCATGGTCAGGCTTTTGAAATCGACATCGCGGCTTTCCTGAGCGAAGGTGCCGATACCAAAGTCCAGGATTTTCGCGTGCAGTTTCATCCCGGTCTGGCTGACCATGATGTTTTCTGGTTTAAGGTCTCGGTGAATAATGCCGTGTTCGTGGGCGCAGGCGAGGGCATCCAACACCTGTGACATTAAGTCTCCCGCATCCACGGCAGAAAGTGCTCCGCATTCGCGCAGGTGCTCTTTTAAGGTAACGCCGGGGACATATTCAAATACCGCATAAAGCTCACCATCTTCGGTGTAACCCTTATCCAGCAGTTTGACGATGTGGGGATGCTGTAGCTTGGCACAAAGCTGGGTTTCTCGCTCGAAACGTTCCAGATGGCGTTGGTGCTTTTGCTCGGATAGCTGGGAGTCTGTTTTTTGAACTTTGATGGCGACAGTTTGGCCAGTGCTTTCTTGCGTTGCGCGATAAACGGTGCCAAAACCACCCTGACCTAATTTGTTCTGAAGATCATAGCCAGGAATTATTTTTACCAACTCATTATTTTTGGAGAGCGTTTCAATTTTATTAAACGTGTTCATTGTCTTTTATTCTTTTAGTTATATTAAATTGATGTTTTGGCGTGCGACCTTATTCATCTTTCAGTCTGATAATACAGGTTTAACTAAACCACTATATTACGGTTAAGTTGGCATTCTATTTTGGAGCCACGGAAAACTTCAAAGTTGGCATAACCGAAACGAACGCTACCTACCCGCCGCTCGACTACGTGGGGCATGTGGGGTAGGTCGGGCATAGCCTGGGCCACTTGTTTTCTGACTCTGAATATCTGAATGTTGAGGTGAGAGTGCTCCATCCCCAGCATTTTTGCTAAGTCTTCCAGTTCAACCCAGCCATGGCTGTCGGGATCGGCACCTGTTCTAGCGTCTTCAAGGCGTTTTCTCGCCAGGGTTAACAGCATATAATGGTGGGCGCGTTCACCAAGCTCGATACTTCTGTCATCTCTTTGTATTTCAACAAACACATGTTCTTCATCCAGGCTAACCCTAAACTTAAACATAATGTCATTGAGGCTGGTGTAGCTGGGGGTAACGGCTTCCATGGTGCTGTCGACAACACCGGCACAGTTAAACCGCCATATTTTGTCCTGATGGCGAACTATATCTCCATCGCTCAACGGTACGCTGCCTTGTTCGCTCTCACAGATCCATTGACCCGAGTCGGATGCATAAATAGAAATTTCCGGGTTATCGTCATTTGGTAATACGTGAAACCGGGTAAGTTCGATTACTGGAAGGTCTTGCTGCATGGGTACCAATACAGTAGCCGGAGCGCTAAGTTCTTTAATTTTCCATGACGATTGTTCGGCGCCACCAAAGCGAATGGTATTACCTTTTTTTAAGTGGACGCTATTGGTGTTTAATCTGTGCCCATCTATCCAGGTACCATTTCTGCTGTGATCAAGAATGCTCCAGCTATCGCCTTCCCAGCGGATGGATGCATGTACCTGCGAAATATCTCGACTGGATAAGACAGTGTCTGTGCCGGCCTTGCGGCGACCAAATACGTGGTGGGACCGCAGGTTGATCCTCTCACCCGTAATATTGTTTTCTAATATGGCCATATGTCCCCAATCCTTTGTTCTAGAATATGCCTCTGTGGGGGCAAATTAAGTGGTTTTACCAACTTTGGTTAGATTTAACCGTGTATAGCGGCTTGCCTCAACCTTTTGTTAATAGGGTTGTTTCTAAAGTGTGAGGAAGACCTCCTTGTTGTAAATTATCTTGGTACCTTTAGGCGAAGGTAGGTATTTTGACATAAGCTTATTGGTTTACCAGTGATAAATCGTGTTCTCCTTGATGGTTATCAAGTCCTGCTGATATTTGTTGGGTAATATGCACCCAATGTGCAAGTAGACCTTTCCTGCTTAAATCTTGTTATTGGTGGTTTTTTACGTCTTTTTACGTCAAATGTCACATTTTTTGGTGATTAATTAGTGTTCATCCTGAAACGTCCAATTGTCACTCTTGCGCACGCTGGAATTCAGTGGCTTAATCGTGGGTATGGAGTACGCTAAAAGTCACTTAATTACCAGTTAGGCTTGTAATAAAAGGGGTTGTACGATAGTGATGGCTAACTTCTAGCCAAGGGGGGACGGTGGGTTTTGAGCTCTGAAACTATGACTGAAGAATAAACAAAGGAGTTTCAGGATGGAGACTAATTACGTTAATTTCGGCGAAATCCATAAAAATTACACATAATTGTCGTTTTTTAATGACAGTTTTTTAGTAGAATTGTCGCCATGGGAGCCTGATAGGCTAAATATCCCTTGATGTGGGACCCCAAGCGAATTGCAAAAAAGAATTTTAAAATGTCCCTCGGAGAAAGATAAAGTGAGAAAAACAAAGATTGTTTGTACTATCGGGCCAAAGTCCGAATCAAAAGAAATGCTGACAAAGTTAGTTGACTGCGGCATGAACGTGATGAGGTTGAACTTCTCACATGGCAACTTCGAAGAGCACGGCGGTCGTATCACACGCGTAAGAGAAGTGTGTGAAGAAACAGGTAAAAATGTAGCAATCCTGCTGGACACTAAAGGTCCAGAAATCCGTACGATCAAGCTTGAAAATGGCGAAGACGTTCTGCTGGAAGCAGGACAGGAATTTACCTTAACTACCGATGCAAGTGTAGTGGGTGATAAAACAAGAGTAGCGGTTACTTACGCAGGCCTGACTGAAGATTTGGATGCGGGTAACACCATACTGCTGGATGACGGTCTGGTTGCACTGAAAGTAAAAGAAATCAAAGGTACTAACGTTGTTTGTGAAGTACAAAACAGCGGTGAACTGGGCGAAAACAAGGGTGTAAACCTGCCTGGCGTGAGCGTAAAACTGCCGGCATTGTCCGAGAAAGATAAAGCTGACCTGGTATTTGGTTGTGAGCAAGGCGTTGATTTTATCGCGGCTTCCTTTATTCGTAAGCAGGAAGATGTACTGGAGATCCGTGAACTGCTAAAAGCCAATGGTGGTGAAGCGATTCAGATTATTTCCAAGATTGAAAACCAGGAAGGTGTTGATAACTTCGACGATATCCTGGCTGCTTCTGACGCTATCATGGTTGCACGTGGTGACCTGGGTGTGGAAATTGCGGTCGAAGACGTTATCTTTGCCCAGAAGATGATGATTGAAAAGTGTAATGCCGCGCGCAAGCCGGTTATTACTGCTACCCAGATGCTGGACTCGATGATCAAGAACCCACGTCCGACTCGCGCCGAAGCCGGAGATGTGGCGAATGCTATCCTGGATGGCACAGACGCTGTAATGCTTTCCGGTGAGAGTGCGAAGGGTAAATACCCGTCTGAGTCAGTTTCTATCATGTCCACTATCTGTGAAAGCACAGATGAGCGGATGAAACAGAAAGCCAGTGATGGCAACGATGCATGCGTGAATGATGATGGTTTACCAAGCATCACACAGGCAGTTTGTCGCGGTGCGGTAAACACGGCTGAGCAGCTTGCGTCTGAGCTGATCATAGTGGCGACAGAAGGTGGCAAGTCTGCACGTTCAATTCGTAAGTTCTTCCCTAAAGCGCGTATCCTGGCTGTGACCACTAACAAGAAAACTGCGCAGCAACTTTGTTTAAGCAAGGGTATTCGCACCCAACTGGTATCTGAAATCAAAGACAGTGATTGTTTTTACCAGCTAGGTAAGAAGCTGGCAGTCGAACTTGGCTTGGCTAAGACAGGCGACAGCGTAGTGATGGTTTCTGGCGCCTTGGTTACATCAGGTACGACTAACACTGCGTCCGTACACGTGCTGTAAGTTAATGCCTGCCGCAAATAGCGCGGTGTGAAACCCAGAAAGCGTAGCTAAATAGCTGCGCTTTTTTATTTGTGAACAACGCTTATCCTGCCTGAATTCGAAGGATTAAAAACGAACTCTCAATCATCATTGCCTTCCAATGGAGAGCCCCCGTTAACTGGATTGTCAGGCAAGCGACAGAGTAGAGGTTAATTCGAACACATTATAAAGTACTAAGTGTTGTGCACTAACAATACAACCAAAGCATAAAAACTTGAGTGTCAGCTTGGCTCCCTTTTTCGATTGCTATACTTAGGGGTGGACCTAACGTTGCCTTAGAGGCAAGGAGTAACACATGATCCAACCTCAACTCGATCAATTGTTGTCAAAGCATCAAATTCCCTATGCTATCCGCCACCATGTCGCCGCTTATACCGCCCAGGAAATCGCTGAGAACGCACATATCTCCGGCATGAAATTAGCGAAGACAGTAATAGTGAAGGCTGATAACCAAATGAAGATGGTCGTGGTACCGGCGCCTTTTATTATCGATTTTCAACGACTAGCCCAGGAAATGGGCGCGAAAAAAGTAGAACTGGCCAGAGAGCGAGAGTTTCGTAATCATTTTCCTCAATGTGAAGTCGGTGCAATGCCTCCTTTTGGTAACCTGTTTGGTATGGAAGTTTATGTCGCCAGCGTGTTTGAAGAGCAGGCGAGCATTTGTTTCAATTCCGGCTCGTTAGATGAATTAATAGAAATGGATTATGTGGACTTTGCTGCTCTGGTAGAGCCCGTCATCCTGGACAATGGTTGGCGCTGGGCCGGTAGTGAAACCTTTGTGCCCAGCAGTCGTACTGCCCATTAATACAGATGGCCAGCCTTAGCGGCTGGTCCTTGCTTAATTCCCACGTCTAAACTCCTATATTTTTATGTAAACCCTTGATGTTAGGGTTCGCTTCAGTATGCTGTTGGCGTGAATATTTGATGCGAAGGAAGAACCATGTCAAAGCAAGGTAGTACAGGTAATGTAATTGCCGCCATTTGCAGTTTTTTTATCCCGGGTTTGGGCCAGCTTGTACAGGGCCGCTTCCTGATGGCTATTCTGTTTTTTGTGGTGACGTCGGTAGGTTATTTCCTGTGGGCTTTGGTTGTTCCCCTGGTGATTGCCGCCATCGCGCATTTATGGAGCATTATTAACGCGGCTCGTTACAAAGGAATGGAATAGATGAAATTTCCCCCAATTGTATTGGTTTTACTCCTGCTGTCAGGTTGCCAGTCTGCATATTATGGCGCTATGGAACAGGTCGGGATCCATAAGCGCGACATTATGGTTGACAGGGTTGAAGACGCGAAAGAAGCGCAAATCGATGCGCAGAAAGAGTTTACGTCGGCGTTGGAAGAGCTGAGCACCCTTATTTCTCACGACGGCGGTGATCTGGAAGCTGCGTATAACAAAACCAGGGATGAATATGAGTCAGCCCAAGATGCCGCTGATCTGGTGAGTAAACGCATTAATAAGGTTGAGGGTGTGGCGGAGGCCCTGTTTGATGAGTGGGAGGACGAACTTACCCAAATCACCAAAGCCAGCTATCGCCAGTCCAGTGCCAATAAACTGAAGGAAACCAAGCGAAATTATAGCCGGTTAATGAAAAGCATGCGCAAAGCAGAAAGTAAAATGGTGCCGGTACTCACAGCGTTAAAAGATAATATGTTGTTTCTAAAACATAACCTGAATGCCCACGCGATTGGCGCCATAGAAGGGGAATTTGACAGTCTTAAATTGGACATCGGTAGTTTGTTAAAAGAGATGAATGCTTCCATCGAAGAATCAAACCGGTTTATTGCCAAGTTGGAAAAATAGCCTTTAGTGTGAAGGTTCGCGGCCAGGCGTACAACGCCTTAAATCCGGCGAAAACTGATGCCTTTTTTGCGAGTAATAGGGCGAATACTGCCATCGCTATATTCGCCGAACGAGTTTGGTCCAACGGTCAAATTTCATTGTAGTATTCCGTTACTACCCCTTGTCCACAATTAGTTAATACAATGGTGTTCTTGTTAATTAAATGTTGTGGAGAGCTCAATATGAGTAAGGTACTGATTGTCGCGGGTGATTTTGTAGAAGACTATGAATTGATGGTGCCATTTCAGGCCCTGCAAGTGTTGGGACACGATGTGGTTGTTGTGTGCCCGAATAAGCAGCAGGGTGATCAGGTTAAGACTGCAATACATGACTTCGAAGGGGACCAGACTTATACCGAAAAACCGGGTCACAATTTTACCTTAAACGGTGACTATGCTGGTGTGGCGGAAGCAGATTTTGACGCGTTATTGTTGCCCGGTGGTAGGGCGCCTGAATATTTGCGTCTGGATGCCAGTGTTATTTCATTGGTGCAAGACTTTCAAAATGCCAATAAACCCATCGCTGCCATTTGTCATGGTGCCCAGCTACTGACTGCGGCAGGTTTAGTCGAAGGAAAAAGAGTCTCGGCATATCCCGCATGTGCTCCCGAAGTTGTTGCTGCTGGTGGCGAATATGCTGATATCGAGATTGATGGGGCAGTGACAGATGGTAATCTGGTGACAGCCCCGGCCTGGCCTGCTCATCCTGAATGGTTACGCCAATTTAATGCGCTGTTGTAACAATTAGCCATTGCAATCGTGGCTAAATGAGCCTATCTATAAGCATTCGGCTGGTGATCCGAATGCAATTCATCGAATAGGTAGGGTGTCATGTGTGAGATATACTCGGGTGCAGAGCCTGAATTGTTTGAACTAAAAACCCGTTCAATTCGTATGAATGGTTTGGTGACAAGTATCCGTCTGGAAGCCGTATTCTGGAAAATTATAGAGCAAATTGCTGCGGATGCGGAATTGAAGCTCTCAGAGTTCCTGTCGACTATGTATGACGAAGTTTTGCTTAAGCGAGGCAGCGTAAACAATTTCAGTTCTTTGCTTCGTGTTGCCTGCACTACCTATATGAACAAGGGGGAAAGGTTGTCTCTCACATAGGCAAATTTACCGGTGATGGGTTGAATACTCGTTTAGCCAGTGTCCGTCCTGAAACGCCGATCCTGGGCCAATTAACGGCAAAAGTTGCGAACGTCGTAGGAGCGGATGCCTCTTTGTAGGCAAAAAGGGCGAAGCCAGTGGTCGCAAGGTTCGCCGAACAAGTTCAGCTTCTACTAGCGCACAGCTCAGCTTTCCGAATACCCTGTTTCAGGATGGACGTTATCTTGTCATTCTCGCATTTTCTTAGAAATCAAACTTCGTTGTTGCACCATAGCTAAATGTTAACCGCACTATGGTAGCACTCCCTGTCATTGGCACTTGCCTGGTATGGGCCGAAATGTCGTGCCACCACGCGCGAGGACGAAAACCGAGCGTTCCAAAATGGACACGAGTCAAACTGGGGGTTTATTTGTTTCGGCTAAAAAATGGGCTTATTTAGGTGATTATTCCGGAATCGTTATATTGGATGCGAACTATGGTTGGCTTTTTATTCCGTCCTATTTAGAATCAAGGTGTTTAAACGTGCTATTAAACTGGTTAATTCCCAACAGATTTACCGGGCATGTCTACCTCATACCAAATATAAGGCCTGAAAGATGAAAATAAGTAGTAATTTCGATAGCGGCAATATTAGCTGCCTAAGCTGTGATGACCCTACCGATATTCGTTTAGAAATCAACCAGGACAATAATTCTGATTTTTACCAGTGGTTCCATTTTCGGGTTACTGGCGCCAAGGAACAGGCTTGCCAATTTAAACTGACCAATGCGGGCGGTGCTGCATATCAGGGTGGTTGGACAGACTATCAAGCGGTGGCCTCCTATGACCGAGAGTACTGGTTTAGAGTGGATACCGAGTTTGATGGCCAGACGGTCACAATCAAACATGAGCCTGAATTTGATTCGGTTTATTACGCTTATTTTGCTCCATATTCAATGGACAGGCATCACGATCTAATAGCGCTAGCGCAAACGTCTGATCTGGTTTCTTACGAAAATCTGGGTCAAACCCTGGATGGGCAAGATATGGATTTGTTGCAGGTGGGTGAGCATCAAGAAGGCAAGAAAGTATGCTGGATCATTGCTCGTCAGCACCCAGGCGAAACCATGGCGGAATGGCTGATGGAAGGTTTGTTGCAGCGTCTACTCGATAGCTCGGATCCGGTAGCCAGAGAGCTAAGAAGAAAAGCAGTATTTTATATTGTGCCGAATATGAACCCGGATGGTAGCCGACGTGGTCATTTACGTACCAATGCCGGTGGCGCCAACCTGAACCGTGAGTGGCAAACACCAAGCATGGAGCGCAGCCCGGAAGTGTTTTTGGTGCTAGAAAAAATGAAGCAAACGGGTCTGGATTTCTGTCTGGATGTACATGGCGACGAAGCCTTGCCGTATAACTTTATTGCTGGTGGTGAAGGCATTCCAAGCTGGACTGAAAAACAGCAGCAGTTGCTGGATGGTTACAAGCAGGCGCTGATGCAGGCGAGCCCTGACTTCCAAACAGAATTTGGTTATGACGTCGATAAACCGGGTGAAGCCAATATGACGGTAGGCACTAATTTCCTGAGTGAAGAATTCGACAGCCTTTCCATGACATTGGAATTGCCGTTTAAAGATACCAAGGATACCCCTGATGTAGAGGAAGGTTGGTCGCCAGAGCGAAGCCGTAAATTGGGACAGGCTAATTTGGATGCACTTTATAAGCTAATCGACAGGCTATAAATTCAGCCGAAGCGTTTACTGATTTAAGCGTAATATCTATGACCACCGGACTGATGTAAGTCAGGTGGTCATAAACGGGTTTCGCTATGTTAGGCCGCTTTGTCAGAAGCAGCGGTGAAGAGTACATCCGTAGAGCTGTTCAAAGCAGTTTCTGCCGAGTCCTGCACTACGCCAATAATAAAGCCAACCGCGACAACCTGCATTGCTACGTCGTTATCTATCCCAAACAGGCTACAAGCCAGTGGGATCAGCAAGAGTGATCCACCCGCCACGCCAGATGCGCCGCAGGCTGATACAGAAGCGATGATACTCAGTAACAGAGCGGTGCCTAAATCCACTTCCATACCCAGAGTATGCACAGCTGCAAGTGTCAGTGTGGTAATAGTGATAGCAGCACCGGCCATATTAATGGTGGCCCCAAGTGGGATGGACACCGAATAGGTGTCTTCGTGTAGTTTCAGCTTCTTACAAAGCTGCATATTTACCGGAATATTGGCCGCAGAGCTACGGGTAAAGAATGCTGTGACGCCACTTTCACGGATACAGGTAAAGACCAGTGGGTAAGGGTTGCGCTTGGTTTTAATAAATACGATAAGCGGATTTACTACCAGGGCGATAAATATCATCGAACCTAACAGCACAGCCAACAGGTGAGAGTAACCTGCCAATGCAGAGAAACCGGTTTCAGCGAAGGTAGTTGCGACTAATCCAAAGATACCTAAAGGCGCCAAGCGGATCACAAAGCGAACAATAAAGGATACCCCTTCAGCCAAGTCAGAAAGGCCTTTCTTGGTGTTTTCCGATGCATGCTGAAACGCAAAGCCAAGGCCGATAGCCCAAGCTAAAATACCGATGAAGTTGCTGTTAACCAATGCATTAACCGGGTTATCGACAATATTAAACACCAATGTATGCAGTACTTCTCCAATTCCTTCAGGTGGATTAGCGCTTGCGCTATTGGTCACCAGGGTTAATTGGGTGGGAAACATAAAACTGAAGGACACTGCAACCAGGGCCGCGGCGAACGTGCCGCAAAGGTAGAGCAGGATGATAGGGCGCATATTGGTTTTTGCACCTTTTTTCTGGTTTGCAATGGACGATGCCACTAAAACAAATACCAGGATAGGCGCGACAGCTTTTAGCGCGCCGACAAATAACCCGCCAAGAACAGAAACTGAGCCCGCTGCTTGTGGGGTAATGCTGGCAAGCAGCACACCTGCAACTATACCTATTACGATTTGGCTCACCAGGCTACCAGAAGTAACCCTGTGTATTAGTGTTTGTGTTGTGCTCATACTGAGTCCTATTGTGGAGTGCTTTCGAGAATTTTTATCTGTTTAACTAAAGTGAGCACTTTATAGCAGAAAATATGGCGGGAGATCTATCTGTTGGTTCAATAAGTTATGTAAATGATAACCGGCAGTCATGTATATGTTTTAGTTATGTGTTTCCAGTGATACTAATCGTGACCTTTAATTTCTAAAACCTTCAGTAAAGCATTCCTTTTGGCGGATTTCAGCGGGGAAGTAGAAAGTTGGATATAAAAAAGGCCGCTGCTGCGGCCAGTTAACGCTGAACAAAGACTATTTATGTCGCTCTTTTAATTTGTTCACCACGTCTTCCAGGCTCACACCTTCGTTTTGCAGTAAAACCGTCAGGTGATAAATCAGATCGGCACTTTCACAAATCAGCTCATCTCTGTCTTTGGCCATGGCAGCCAGCGCCACTTCAACACCTTCTTCACCAACTTTTTGTGAGATACGTTTGGTGCCTTTGGCAAACAGGCTTGCGGTGTAACTGGTTTCTGGATCGGCACCCTTACGGGCCGCCAGGAATTGCTCCAATTCAGCGATAAAGCTCATGGCGGGTTGCTGCTCTGGCTCAAAACAGCTCTGAGTACCCAGGTGGCAGGTTGGGCCGATTGGATTTGCGGTGATCAGCAGAGTGTCGTTGTCACAGTCTGCGGTGATTTCCACTACTTTCAGGAAATTGCCTGAGGTTTCGCCTTTGCACCAGAGACGGCTCTTGGTTCGGCTGAAAAAAGTGACGTTCCCTGACGTTTGGGTTGCCGCTAACGCCTCTTTATTGACATAACCCAGCATCAGTACCTGCGCCGAAACAAAGTCCTGCACGACGACGGGCATTAGTCCGTCTACTTTTTCCCAGTTCAGGGCTGCGATTCGTTTTTCATCTATCATATTCTTATCTCTACACCTTGATCTTTAAGGTAGTTCTTTAGTTCGCCGATATTGATAATGGCTTTATGGAATACGCTGGCTGCCAGGGCGCCATCTACATCTGCCTGGTTAAAAACATCGGCAAAGTGGATCATTTCCCCGGCGCCACCTGATGCAATTAGGGGGACCTGGCAAATTTCACGAACACGAGACAGTTGTGCCAAATCGTAGCCACAGCGTACGCCATCCTGATTCATTACGTTAAGTACTATTTCGCCGGCTCCGCGTGATTGTACTTCTTTCACCCAGTCAAAGGTATTCCAGTTGGTGGTGCGGGTACGGGATTCATCACCGGTAAACTGCTTTACCTGATAGGTTTGGGTTCTTTCATCGTAATAGCTGTCGATACCCACAACAATACACTGCACGCCAAATTTGTCCGCAAGGCGATTGATCAGGCTGGGGTCAGCCAGCGCAGGACTGTTGATGGATACTTTATCGGCGCCAAATTCCAGTACTTGTTTTGCATCTTGCTCGGTTTTAATGCCACCAGCTACACAGAAGGGGATATCGATTACTTCTGCGACTCGGCTAACCCAGGATTTATCCACCACACGGGAATCTGAGCTGGCGGTAATATCGTAAAATACCAGCTCATCGGCGCCTTCCTGAGCGTAACGCTCGGCGAGGGGGACAATATCACCAACGATTTCGTGGTTTCGGAATTTTACTCCTTTCACCACTTTACCGTCTTTAACGTCCAGGCAAGGAATAATACGTCTGGCTAGCATTATTTGGCGTCCTCATTTTCAGCCCAACAAGCGATGGCCTGTTCGACATTGAATTTTCCTTCTAGCAGGGCGCGGCCAACAATTACGCCAGCGGCGCCGGACTTGGCAACTGCGCTGATATCATCAAGGCCGCCAATACCGCCTGAGGCTTGCCATAAGATGTCAGGAAATTGCTCGGCAAGTTCGGTATACAGCTCGACGTTTGAGCCGGCCAGGGTACCGTCACGGGAAATATCCGTACACAGGACATGTTTCAGTCCTGCGGGGGCATAGATATCGATAAGACTTTCGATGGTCTGGCCACTGGCTTCCTGCCAGCCGGCGATGGCAACAATCTTGTTACCCTGCTCATCAATATTAATATCCAGCGCCAATACAATATGCTCCGCACCGTATTTTTCCATCCAGCCTGCAACCAGCTCGGGTTGCTTAACGGCGGTTGAGCCGATAACTACGCGTTCTGCGCCTGCATCCAGCAAGTCTTTGACGTCTTGCTCGCTGCGCACACCGCCACCAATCTGTATTTTGGCCTGGGTGTTGGCTATCAGTGAACGGATCACCTGCAGCTGACGTTTGGTTACATCTTTGGCGCCATCTAAGTCCACCAAATGGAGCCAGTCCGCTCCCTGGCTGTTGTATTCATTAAACTGGCTTTGCGGGTCATCACCGTAGATGGTTTTTTGCGCGTAATCGCCTTGGTACAAACGAACTATTTTTCCATCGATTAAATCGAGTGCCGGGATAATCATATTAAAGCTCCTGAACATTTAAGAGATCTGCGGTGAACCTGCAAACTAATTTTCCATCGATTGAATCGAGAGCTGAAGCAATCATATTAAAACTCCAGAATATTTGGGTGATCAGACTTGGGCCTGCAAACTATTTTTCCATCGATTAAACCGAGAGCTGAAGCAATCATATTAGAGTTCCAGGAAATTCTTGATCAGCTGCGCACCGGTTTTACCTGAGCGCTCAGGGTGGAATTGCACCCCATAGAAATTGTCTTTACCCACGGCAGCTGTGAAGGCATTGCCGTAATCGCAACTGGCGATGGTATTGTCATTCACAGTTAAGGCATAACTGTGAACAAAATAGAAATAGCTGCCTGCGGGAATATCTTTAAACAGCGGATGTCCCTCCAGCGGAGTTACCTGGTTCCAACCCATATGCGGCAGGCGTAAATTACCTACTTGCATCTTATCTATGCTGCCTGGGAATATGCCTAGGGTATCCTGCTCTCCTTCCTGGGAGTATTCGGCCATCAGCTGCATACCAAGGCAAATACCTAATACGGGTTGCTTCAGGTTTTTGACTTGCTCAACCAGATCGCGCGCCACGAAGTTCTTCATGGCTTCATTAGCTGTGCCCACCCCAGGCAGAAACAGCTTATCTGCTTGCTGTAATACCTGCGGGTCTTTGGATACAGTGACCGTATAACCCAAGCGCTCAATGGCAAAGCGTACTGAAGACAGGTTGGCACAGCCGGTATCTATAATAACGATTTGCTGGCTCATAAAACCCCTTTACTCGATGGTAAATCGGTTCCCTGCACCGTGACGCACTGGCGTAAGGTTCGGCCAAAACACTTAAACAGGCTTTCCACCATATGATGGGTGTTGTCTCCATCCACCTTAAGGTTCAGGGTGGCGCCCATTGACTGGCATAGGGAATAGAAGAAGTGTTCAACCATTTCGGTGGCCATGGCACCGACCATGTCTCTGGGGAATTCGGCGGTAAAGGTCAGATATGGGCGGCCGGACAGGTCCAGTGAGCAGCTCGCCTCACATTCATCCATGGGCAATACGAAACCAAAGCGGCCTATGCCTCTTTTATCTCCCAGCGCCTGTTTGATGGCGTTACCCAGGGCCAGTGCTGTGTCTTCCACGCTGTGGTGATCGTCGATGTGCAGATCACCATCCACTTTTAGCTTGAGCTGAAAACCACCGTGAGTGGCAATTTGATCCAGCATGTGGTCAAAAAAGGCGATGCCGGTGTGAATTTCATTGCCGCCTGTCTGATCCAGATCTACGTCCACTATAATATCGGTTTCTTTGGTAGTGCGCTGTACGTGACCTACTCGGTTGCCCTTATTAAGCAGGTTCGCCGTGATCTCAAGCCAGCCAAGGGTCTCTGTATTGTATTGAATACCTTCGAGGCCCATATTTTCGGCAAGCTGAACATCGGTAATGCGATCACCAATGACGTAAGAATCGTTAAAATCGATACGGCCGGACTTGAGATAATCTTTGACCATGCCTAACTTGGGTTTGCGGCAACTACAATCATCTTCGGTAAAGTGAGGGCAAAGCAGCACATCTTCGAATTTTACCCCTTGAGTGGCAAAAATCTCCATCATTGCGTCTTGTGGAATGTCGAAATCCTGTTGCGGGTAGCTTTCCGTACCCAGGCCATCCTGATTAGATACGATGACAAGGATATATCCCGCATCCTGTAATTTAAGCAGGCTGGGGATCACAAAAGGCTCCAGCTTAAGCTTTTCCAGGCTGTCCACTTGTTTGTCCGTGACAGGCTCGTCAATCAGCGTGCCGTCACGGTCGATAAATAGAAACTTTTCCTTGTTCATGCTACTACTTCTCCCTCTGAATATCAGAGTGCATAGGCGCTATATCGGCGCCTGAATATGGTTAAAGCTCGTTGAGAGCAGATAATGTGGACTGCATTTCAGCCTGGTTACCGATAGTCAGGCGGATGCAGTTTTCCAGTCTGGGTCTACTGGCGAAATCGCGAGCAATAATGCCTTTGTCCGACAGGTGGTTAAACACCCGGGTTGAATCCTGAAAACGGGCCAGCACAAAATTGCCTGTGGCGGGAAAGATTTCAGTGACGATAGTAAGTTGAGATAAGGCCTTTACCAGGGATTGTCGGTTGGCGTTCAGGGTTTCAACCCGTGAGCGCATGGTTTGTAAACCCGACTGGCTTAATGCCTGTGTGGCTACCTGGGCGACCGGCGCTGGTACAGGGTAGGGGGCGATAACCTTTTTCATCATCTCGATAACTGGTTTTTGTGCCAGGGTAAAGCCGCAACGTATGGCTGCTAACGCAAAGGCCTTGCTTAAGGTGCGGGTTATCACAAGATTATTAAACTCACCAATCAGACCGGCTTTGGTCTCAGTTGGGCAGAACTCGATATAGGCTTCATCGACTACGATCAGTGTTTTATCTTTCGCCTTAACCAGCAAATTTTTCAGGCCGTTAATATCCAGCATATTTCCGGTGGGGTTATTCGGTGCACACAGGAAAACGATTTTTACTGAATCAAGGCTGCTGGCTACAGCGTCAAAATCCACATCAAATTGCTTATCTAGTGCAACTTCTTTAACCCCGACGCCACAGGTTTGCGCGCTGATGCTGTACATACCGTAAGTAGGTGGGCAGATAAGGATATTATCGATACCCGGCTCACAGAATGTTCGGATCAATACTTCAATACTTTCGTCCGCGCCGCGCGTAGCTAACAACTGCTCATCGTCTACACCAGCGTAGCTGGCATACGCCTGAATAAGCTCAGGCGGCTGAAATTCCGGGTAACGATTCAACTTACTCGAGTCCAGATTATATTCACCAGACTCGGGTGCTTCGTTGGCGTTAATCCAGACTTCACCCGTGCCACCTATACGACGGGCACTCATATAGGGTGTTAGTTCCTGCACCGTTTTTCTCGCCAGGGATATAATGCTCATGCTTTACTCTCCAGCTTCTCTAATCGGATAGTGACCGCGCGTTTGTGCGCGTCCAGGCCCTCGGCATCTGCCAGACATGTGACCGTAGGCGCCAGGTTTAGTAACCCTTCACGGGAAAGCTCTTGCACTGTATAACGCTTGACGAAGTCCGCCATGCCCAGGCTAGAGTATGTGCGGGTATAACCATAGGTCGGTAATACGTGATTAGTGCCGCTGGCGTAATCTCCCACAGACTCAGGCGTCCAGGCACCGAGGAAAATTGAGCCCGCATTTCTTAGCTTAGGCTGCAACTCTCTCGGGTTTTGCGTCTGCACTATCAGGTGCTCGGGGGCATAGCGATTCGAGATAGCGATCGCTTGCTCTATATCATCGCATACAATGATCATGCTGTTGGCCAGCGCCTTGGCGGCGATTTGCTGGCGGGATAATTGGGCCAATTGAAGCTGTACCGCCTCTGCGGTTTGATCCGCCACAATAGGACTGGTGGTAACCAACACGGCTTGAGAGTCATGACCGTGCTCGGCTTGGGATAATAAATCGGCGGCAACAAAGTCGGCGTCGGCCGTCTCGTCGGCAATAACCAATACTTCCGATGGTCCCGCTGGCATATCGATAGCCGCGCCAGCGAAATCCATGCTGACCTGACGTTTGGCTTCGGTGACAAAGGCGTTCCCCGGGCCAAATATTTTATCGACTTTAGTCAGGGTTTGCGTACCGTAGGCCATGGCCGCGACGGCTTGCGCTCCACCTGCCGTGTAAATTTCATGCACTCCGCACAAGGAAGCGGCATACAGAATTTCATCGGCCAGTGGCGGTGGCGAGCAAAGTACCAGGCGTTCGCAGCCCGCGAGCTGAGCCGGTGCACCCACCATCAATACGGTGGAAGGTAATGGTGCGCTGCCACCGGGAATATACAAACCAACAGATTCGATGGCCTGCGTGTGCATTTCGCACATAACTCCTGGCATGGTTTCAACTTTGATCACGTCTTGGATCTGGGCGCTGTGAAAGCGTCGGATCTGGCCATAGGCCGTGTCGATGGCTTGTTTGGTAACCGGATCCAGACGTGCTGCAGCGGCTTCAACGTCCGCCTGGCTGACGCAAAGCTTATCGGTTTCAACCTGATCGAATTTACGGGTGTATTCGAGCAAGGCGTCATCACCCCTGGCGCGAATTTGACTGATAATATCGCTGACAATCCCGGTAATTTCGCTGGAGTTATTCATCGCTGGGCGAGACAGCAGCTGTTGCTGCTGTGAGCCTGATAGCGTTTGCCAGTTAACAGTCTGCATTCGTTACTCCATCATCTTTTCGATAGGTAATACCAGGATAGAGCTGGCGCCCAAGTCTTTTAGCTGCTCCATGGTTTCCCAAAACAAGTTTTCCTTGCTTACCATGTGCACTGCAACTGTGTCTTCGGTGCCAGCCAGAGGTAGCACGGTAGGTTTTTCGGAGCCAGGTAGCAGGTCAATAACGCTTTCCAGGGTTTTCTTCGGGCTGTGCAGCATGATGTATTTGCTTTCGCGGGCCTGCTGGACGCCGTGAGCGCGGGTTAAGATCTTGTCCACCAACGCTTGTTTTTCGTCGTCTAATATCTTCGCCGATTTAATCAAAACGGCTTTAGAGCGGTAGATAACGTCAGTCTCTTTCAGGCCGTTTGCTTCCAGTGTAGCGCCGGTTGAAACCAGGTCACAAATGGCGTCGGCTAAGCCAGCTCTCGGTGCCACTTCCACTGAGCCATTGAGCATACATGAGCTGAAATTGATGCCTTGCTTATCCATAAACGTTTTTAGGATACCGGGATAAGAGGTGGCGATACGTAGATTAGCCAGAGACTCAGGACCCTGGTAATCGAATTCTTCAGGTACTGCCAGCGACAGACGACAGCTGCCAAAATCCAGGCGTTTTAATAGCTCAAAGTTGGTTGCTTCACCGGCGCTGGCGCGTAACATACTTTCTTCTTCCAGCACGTTTTCACCAATAATGCCCAGATCTACAACGCCGTCCATCACCAGGCCCGGGATATCGTCATCGCGAACTCGCAACAGGTCTACCGGCATATTTTCACAGTGGGCGATAAGTCGCTGCTCACGCATATTGATTTTTAAGCCGCATGCTTTGAGCAACTGCTGAGACTCTTTGCTTAAACGACCCGATTTTTGAATGGCGATGCGTAAACGATTTTGATCTAACATGTTATTTCCTTACCCGCTAAAACGAAAAAACCCCCGGAGGTTTACCTTCCGGGGGTTTATGAATTTTTGGTTAAACCGTTGGAAGTACTTCATCTGTATCTTCCAAGTGATTACCTCCTGAAAGACTAGTCTGGATGATGATGGTGATGATGTACTTTCAGGATGTTACGGTTCATTTTATCTTCTCTATATTCTTAGTCTGGCCTGTTTGTTGGTAGCCAGTAACCAATAAGTTGGGAACACATTAGCAAGCCAAGATGAAAATGCAACCTCTTTTTTTTCGAAAAGAAGGATATCCCTGGGCTAAGGTTAAGGTATAGAGAAAGCTGCCGATTAAGAAGAAAAAGGAGGTGTATTATGCCAAGTCAGGATCTTCTATTTCCTCTGCTCCCTAAATCGGGAGAAGTGCCTAAAAGTAAAGATACTACCTTAAGTGTGGATAAGAGCCACAAGAAATCCCGCTTGTGTAAAAAGAAGGAGCCGCTGCCGATAGATAAAACCAAAGCTCGCAAGACGTCCAGTGAAGAAGATGACGCCCAACGGGAAAGTGATAACGAAATCGATCTTTTTGTATGATTCCTCTAGAGACGTGGTCAATTTTTGGCATAATACCCCCCCATTCTTTTTCCTAATAGTTCGATTTGATAAATACCTTTTTTGCAGAAAACGGCGGCTTGGCTAAGGCTATTCCAGGTTATAAGACGCGCAAACCCCAGTTGGAAATGGCGCTGGCGGTTGAAATGGCAGTCAAACAGAAATCGGCCTTGGTGGTCGAAGCCGAAACGGGAACGGGTAAAACATTTGCTTATCTGGCCCCTGCATTATTGACGGGTAAAAAAACGGTTATTTCCACGGGCAGTAAGGCGTTACAAGAGCAGCTTTTTAGCCGGGATCTGCCTACTCTGGTTGATGCCAGCGGATACACAGGGCTGGTGGCATTGCTCAAGGGGCGGGCTAATTACCTGTGCCTCGAGCGGTTGAACCGCTTTATGCTTGAGAGTCATACCCAGGATGAAAATCAACTTGCAGATCTGGTGACTGTAAAATCCTGGTCTGTGTCCTGTGACAGTGGTGATATTGGTGGACTGGCCGAGCTGGCCGAAGACGCCAGTATTCTACCTATGATAACCAGCACCAATGATAATTGCCTGGGACGGGATTGTCCCTGCTATGAAGACTGTTTCCTGGTGAAAGCCAGGAAAAAGGCCATGGAGGCAGATCTGGTGGTGATCAATCATCACCTGTTTTTTGCCGACCTGGCCATTAAAGACACGGGGTTCGGCGAATTGGTGCCTGATGCAGACATCTATATTTTCGATGAAGCCCACCAGATCCCGGATATTGCCAGCGTTTACTTTGGCCAAAGCTTGTCCAGTCGTCAGTTGTTGGAGTTGTGTAAGGACGTGGATTTTTCCTATCGCACCGAAGTGCGCGATATGGCTCAATTGGGCAAAGTCGCCGATAGGTTGAGATCTATGGTGCTGGATCTGCGTCTGGCCTTTGGGATAGAAAAAGGCAATGGCAGTTGGCGCGATAAAATGGCGCATATGAATGGTGAAGTGCAGCGGCTTACAGACGCCATGACGTTATTGTATGACGTGCTAAAGCTGGCGCTAGGCCGCTCTGAGGTGTTGGATCATTGTTTCGAACGGCTTACCGAGTTTCGAACTCGCCTGACGTTGTTGCTGGATACCCAGCAGCCAGGTTTCAGCTTCTGGTACGAATGCACCAGGCAACACTTCTCACTGAATATAACCCCTTTGAGCGTGGCAACTCGTTTTCGTGAAGAACTGGATAAAAAAAGCGCGGCCTGGGTATTTACCTCTGCCACTATCACGGTAAACCAGGATTTTAAGCATTTTACGGAGATCCTGGGGCTTAGCCATGCCGATACGCTGGCCCTCGACAGTCCGTTTGATTATCAAAACCAGGCGATATTAGCGGTGCCCAGATTATTACCCGAACCGGGAACGCCGGGGTTGGCCGGTAAGTTGGTGGCGGCCCTGGCACCTGTGATCCGGGCTAGCAAAGGGCGATGTTTCTTCCTCTGTACCAGCCATCAAATGATGAATGAGCTGTCAAGTTTGTTCCGTGAGGAGTTGGATTTCCCCGTTTTGATGCAGGGGGAAAAGAGTAAGCAGGCATTGTTAAAAGAATTTGTTGAAGCGGGTAATGCCTTGTTAGTCGCTACTGGCGCATTTTGGGAAGGGGTGGATGTCAGGGGTCAGGAACTATCTTGTGTCATCATCGACAAGATCCCTTTTACCTCGCCGGAAGACCCCATGCTTAAAGCCAGGATGGAAGATGCCAAGTTAACAGGGTTAGATCCATTTGCTCAGGTGCAGTTACCCGAAGCTGTGATAACCCTTAAGCAGGGAGCTGGACGCTTGATCCGGGATGAGACAGATAAAGGCGCCTTGATTATCTGTGATACCCGGCTGGTCAGCAGAAATTATGGCAATATATTTCTGAATAGTTTACCTTCCATGCCGCGAACCAGGGACCTGAAGAAAGTGGTCTCCTTCCTGGAAAAACTGGATTAATTTTATGCCTAAAATTTTAGTGCTGGATACGTCAACGGAAGCCTGTTCCGTGGCGGTGTTAAATAACGATGAGGTTATCGGACAGTCTGTTCTTAGCCCGAGGGAGCATACTCAACGTATTTTACCTATGGTGGAAAGTGTGCTTGAGAAGGCTGAGCTGGCTCTGGACGATTTGGATTGTCTGGCTTTTGGTCGTGGACCGGGCAGCTTTACCGGGGTACGTATTGGTGTAGGTATTGCTCAGGGGCTGGCGTTTGGCGCTGACTTACCAATGGCCGGTATCTCTACCTTGCAGACAATGGCGCAGCAAAGTGCCCAGCAACACGGTAGCAAACATGTATTGGCTGCTATTGATGCGCGTATGGGGGAAGTGTACTGGGGTGAGTTCAAGGACAACGGCCAGGGCATGATGGTGCTGGTGGGTGAGGAGCGGGTGATCCCGCCGGCGGAGCTTGTCGCCAACGCCACGGTTTCCCCGGACGTTATCGCAGTAGGTACGGGCTGGGCGGCTTACCCCGAGCTGATGGAAGCGTTTGGAGTAACGCCGCCGGATGATATTCTGTACCCCCATGCTGAGTTTATGCTGGCGAGTGCAAAATGTTTGTTCCAGCAAGGTGAATTGGTGACAGCGGAACATGCGACACCCGTCTATTTAAGAGATAAAGTCACCTGGAAAAAGCTGCCGGGCAGAGAATAGCTGTTATCCGGTGAAAAGGGTGGCTATAATCAGGTAATTCATTTCGGCTAGGGCGGTGATTTGCAAACGAATCAGGTGGTTCAGGGAATTGGCAGCTTTACCAGTTTGCCGAAAAAACCACAAGCGAGTGGGGAAACTACTGCTACGCCAGAAGTTCTGCCTGCCGTCAAAAAGCCCCGTTTCGACATTAACCTGTCCGCCGCCGAAGCGGATACCGTACGTCTGGCGTATGATCAGCCCGATGGTCGCCACCAGAAAGCCATCAGTACCTACCAAAGTATTGCGTCGGAGCCAAGCCGACAACAAATAGATAAGGTATTTGGCATCGATCTTTTCGCCTGATGGAACCTCTTTTCCTCTCCCTGGATAGTCTCAAGCTCAGCGGCTTAACCACAGGGGCAAAAGATAAACCTGTGCTGCTTTGTTTACACGGCTGGTTAGATAATGCCGCTTCGTTTGCACCTCTTGCTCCCTACCTGGAAGATTATCAACTGATTTGCCCCGACTGGCCAGGTCACGGCTTGTCTGAACACAAAGCTGAGTATTACCATTTTGCCGATTGGATAGATGACCTCTACCAGATTATCGAGAGCATAGGGTTAGATAGAATCCACCTGCTAGGCCATTCTATGGGGGCTCTTATTGCTTGCTGTTTTACTGCTGCATTTCCAGAAAAAGTGGCTTCACTTACCTTAGTCGAAGGGGCAGGACCTCTGTCTCAATCCATAGACACCACCACAAGCCACCTGCGTGATGCTGTGTTAAACCGGACGCGATTGAAAAAAAAGTTGCTGAGGGGAAGAATGCAAAAGGCTGACCTTGTCAAAGCGCGCATGATTACCAGTGAGCTTGACGAGCAGAGTGCAGCCTTATTGGTAGAGCGGGGCAGTGAGTGCAGGCAGGGATTATGGTATTGGCGAGCCGATGAAAAACTCAAGACTCTTTCTCCTCTGAGAATGAGTGAAACACAAGCTTGTGAACTTATTTCAAGTATCCAGTGCCCTTGCTTGGTGATCTTGGGGATAGAGGGTTTTAAGGGAATGAAAAGTCAGATAAAACTAAGAAAAAAGCACTTTTCTAGGCTAATAATTAAAGAGTTGCCAGGTAAGCATCATTTACATATGACCCATCCAGGTGACGTGGCTGTAGAATTAAATAATTTCTTAAGATACAGTCAATTGTAAACACTTTGTTGCAATGAAGCATGGTCCATAGTTACACTAGGTAAAATTAATTTACGTAATTACTCTAATCTCGGGAGCGTCACGTGGAAAAGATATGGCTTAAACGTTATCCAGGCTCAGTGCCAGAAGAAATAAATCCAAATCAGTACGCTTCATTGGTCGACATGTTTGAACAAAGCGTACAGCAATACCCGGACCGGGCGGCTTATATCAATATGGGCCAGGCGATGACTTATCGCCGGTTAGAAGAGTTATCCCGCCATTTTGCTGCTTATTTACAGGAAGAGTTAAAACTGGCGAAAGGCGACAGGGTCGCCGTGATGATGCCGAACTTGCTGCAATACCCTATTGCCATGTTTGGCATATTGAGGGCGGGTTTGGTGGTGGTTAACGTAAACCCGCTGTACACGCCCAGAGAATTAAAACACCAGTTATGCGATTCTGGCGCCAAAGCCATAGTGATAGTATCCAACTTTGCCCACGTACTGGAAGAAGTGGTTCAGGATACTCAGATCAAGCACGTACTATTGACCAGCCTGGGTGATCAGCTTAATCCTGTGAAAGGCACACTGGTCAATTTTGTGGTTAAGTATGTTAAAAAAATGGTGCCTAAGTATCATTTACCCCACGCAGCCTCATTCCGTCACGCCCTTAAAAAAGGCAAATATCTGCAGTATGTCAAACCCGACATTGGCCATAGCGACTTAGCTTACTTACAGTACACGGGAGGAACTACAGGGAAATCGAAAGGCGCCATGTTAAGCCATAGAAATGTGCTGGCTAACTTATTACAGGCTCTTGGCGCCTACGGTCCGGTATTAAAAGAGGGCAAAGAAATAGTGGTGACCGCTTTACCTCTCTACCATGTTTTTGCATTAACCGTGAATTGCCTGTTGTTTATGCGTGTGGGGGCTACAAATTTATTGATCACCAACCCGAGGGATATTCCCGGGTTTGTTAAAGAGCTTAAAACCCAAAAATATACTGCGATTACCGGGGTAAATACACTATTTAACGCGCTGGTGAATAATGAAGAGTTTCAGAAAATGGACTTTAGTAGCCTGCGGTTGACCATAGGCGGCGGCATGGCTGTGCAACGTGTGGTGGCTGAAAAATGGCAGTCACTTACGGGTTGTCGCTTACTCGAAGGTTATGGGTTAACCGAGTGCTCGCCACTGGTGACAGTTAATCCATTTGATCTGGACGGATACAATCATTCCATTGGTCTGCCGGTACCTTCAACTGAGGTTCGATTTTCCGACGAAGGGAAAATCGTGCCTGTTGGAGAAGTGGGTGAGTTGCAAGTTCGTGGTCCTCAGGTGATGTCGGGATATTGGGGAGTGGATGAGACCCCTGAATTAACCGACGATGGTTGGTTAGCCACCGGGGATATTGCCAAAATGGACGAGAATGGATTTATCTTTATTGTGGATCGTAAAAAGGACATGATCCTGGTATCCGGTTTTAATGTATTTCCTAATGAAATAGAAGATGTGGTGGCAAGTCATGGGAAAGTACTGGAAGTAGCTGCGGTTGGGGTTCCCGACAAGAATTCCGGTGAGGCGGTGAAGATATTTGTGGTCGCCAAGGACAATACGCTGACGGAAAGTGAACTAAAATCCTATTGTCGTAACCAGCTCACTGCCTATAAGGTGCCAAAGCTGATAGAATTCCGGGAAGAGTTACCGAAAACCAATGTGGGCAAAATACTGCGCCGGGTTTTACGGGAAGAAGAAATGGCCGCTCAGCAAAGTGGGGCCGCTTAGGTAGTGAAGAAGAAATGGCTATTGCGCCACACGGTACAAAGTGGCGCGGCTTAAACAGCGAAGAAGAAATGGCTACTGCGCCACACAGTACAAAGTGGCGCGGCTTAAACAGTGAAGAAGAAATGGCTACTGCGCCACACAGTACAAAGTGGCGCGGCTTAAACAGCGAAGAAGAAATGGCTACTGCGCCAGACAGTACAAAGTGGCGCGGCTTAAACAGTGAAGAAGAAATGGCTATTGCGCCACACGGTACAAAGTGGCGCGGCTTAAACAGTGAAGAAGAAATGGCTACTGCGCCACACAGTACAAAGTGGCGCGGCTTAAACAGTGAAGAAGAAATGGCTACTGCGCCACACAGTACAAAGTGGCGCAGCATAAACAGCGAAGATTGCTAGACCTGTCAATCTTTCGCGAGTGAGACCTTAAGAGAAGATTGTGGATTACCAATTTATAGCAAATCAAACAGAGCTGGAGCAGCTCTGTTTTCGTTTACAAGGGGACGTACTCGCCCTCGATACTGAGTTTGTTCGTACGCGGACTTATTACGCTAATCTGGGGTTAATACAGCTGGCTCAGGGTGGCCAAAATTACCTGATTGACCCGCTGGCAATGGATAGCCTCGATTGTTTGTGGAGCAGAGTAGAAACCAGTACCAATCTGCTACATGCATTTGGTGAAGACTTAGAGATTATTCTCAATAATAAGGGCGACTTAGACGCTTGTTTTCTGGACACTCAAATCGCCTGTGCGTTTCTTGGCCAGGGCAGCTCTCTGGGTTATGCCGCTATGGTTAAGCAACTGCTAGGAGTTGAGCTGGATAAGGGTGAGTCGAGAACCGATTGGCTGGCCAGGCCATTGACCGAGAAGCAATTAAGTTATGCGGTTAAGGATGTAGATTACCTGGGGCCGTGTTTTGATTTGTTGAAAAAAGATCTGGAAGGGAGAGGTTTCCTATCGTTTTTTAAGCAGGAATGCCAGAACCAGGTCAATAAAAAATTACAAACTCTGGCTCCGGAACGTGTATATTTGGATGTAAAAAATGCCTGGAAACTAAGCCCAAGATCGTTGGCTGTGTTAAGGGAGTTGGCTGCCTGGCGGGTTAACACCGCCCGTGAACGCAACCTGGCGCTTAATTTTGTCGTTAAAGAAGTGAATATGTGGGAAGTTGCGAATCGTTTGCCAGAAAGCTTACCGCAGTTAAAGATTCTGGGCTTGTCCGAAAATGAAATTCGTATTCACGGTCGCAGTATCCTTACTATGGTCAAAAAAGGCTTGGATCTCGAACCTTCAGACTTACCTGAAAAAGTGAAACGTTTGGTGGATTTTCCTGCCTATAAAAATGAATTCAAGCGTGTTCGGGAGCTGATCAATGCTGCGGGAGCCGCGAATGATGTGCCGGCGGAATTAATTGCATCGAAAAAAGTGATCCACCAGTACCTGGGGTGGTTATGGAAATTATCCGATGAAGAGAAAAGACTTACCGAGAAGCCTCTGTTGCTCGATGGCTGGCGTGGAGAAGTGTTAGGTAATAACCTTACGGGTGGCTAAGCCGCCACCCGTAATGCGATTAACTCTTAGGTTCATCCGGGAGCGTTACGTTTAGCTCGAGTACAGAAAGATCCTCTTCTTTTTGCTCCAGTTGAACCGATATTTGATCGGGTGAAATGTCCACATACTTGCGGATCACTTCCAGAATATCGTTTTTTAGCTGGGGCAGATAATCAGGCGCGCTGTTTCTTTGGCCGCGCTCATGGGCCACTATAATTTGTAGCCTCTCCTTGGCTAATTGAGCCGTATTTTTTTTGTTAGAACGAAAATAATCCAGTAAGGCCATCTTATCCTCCAAAAATACGGCTGAATAAACCTTTCTTTTCTTCCAGAATAAACCTGAATTCGCGATCTTCGCCGAGTAAACGGTCTACCGCATCTTGGTATGCCATTCCAGCGTCACTATCCTTGTCCAGAATGACGGGTTCGCCAGAGTTCGAAGCTTTAAGCACGGCCTGGGATTCGGGAACCACACCAAGCAGTTTTACTGCCAGGATGTCATTAATATCCTCGACGCTTAACATATCGCCACTATTGACCCGTTTTGGTGAGTATCGGGTGATGAGCAGGTGCTCTTTGATGGGCTCCAGTCCTCTCTCCGCACGGCGCGACTTGCTGGATAGCATACCAACAATGCGGTCTGAGTCGCGCACCGAGGAAACTTCAGGGTTGGTCGTGATGATAGCCTGATCCGCAAAATAAAGCGCCATCATGGCGCCTTTTTCGATACCAGCTGGAGAGTCGCAAATAATATACTCGAACTCTTCACTGAGCTCTTCCAGTACCTTTTCAACCCCTTCAATGGTCAGGGCATCTTTATCTCTGGTTTGCGAGGCGGGAAGGACAAACAGATTTTCTACCCGTTTGTCTTTGATTAACGCCTGGTTAAGGTTTGCTTCACCGTTGATCACGTTGACAAAGTCGTAAACAACCCGGCGTTCACAACCCATGATTAAATCCAAATTTCGCAGGCCTATGTCAAAGTCCACTATCACTGTTTTAGCTCCTGATAGCGCTAAACCAGTGCCTACTGCTGCACTGGTTGTGGTTTTCCCAACCCCACC
The DNA here is from genome assembly GCA_965249895.1 of Psychromonadaceae bacterium. Lineage (GTDB taxonomy): Bacteria > Pseudomonadota > Gammaproteobacteria > Enterobacterales > CBDFNC01 > CBDFNC01. The sequence continues at coordinate 977,984 of CBDFNC010000004.1, read as the reverse complement.
CTTGCCTGAAGTGACAACAATAATTTGAGTCATTCTTTATAATTCCTTGATCATTCGAAACCAGATATATGAATTTTTTCGTCTTGAAAGCATACTCGTGCAGGTTGCTCCCAACGTTCCTCTAGGAGGGTTTCACTTAACTTGTAGTTGCCGGAAATAGAGACTAATTCGGCTTGCAAATTTTGACAGTAGATTTGCGCCGTATGATCTCCCTGAGCACCAGCGATGGCACGCCCTCTGAGGTTACCGTAGATATGTATGCTGCCGTCGGCGATAACTTCCGCGCCTGCACTGACAGAGCCAATCACCACCAGATTTTTGTCTTTGGCATAAATTTGTTGGCCCGAGCGAATTTGTCCGTGATGAACCTGAGTCGCCGGGACCAATTTTTCCATTACTTCTTTTTCTTTGCTTTGTACGGGTTTGGATGCCTGGGTTTGCTGGCCGGAAGTTAACACGGACAAACCTGCCACTCGAGCCGCTATTTTCACAGCTTCATCATTAACGCCCGTCACTCCAACCAACACAAACTCTTGGCTTTCCACAACTTCTTTTAACTGGATAAAGTCGATATCTTGGGTCAAATGTTCCAAATTAATGACCAAGGGGGCGCAGTTAAAGAAACTGGGAGCCTGACCTACTTTTTCCATCAGCGCTGACTTTACTTGCTCCAAGTCAGGCTCTGTCAAGTGAAGTACAAAAAGAGTGAAATTTGTGCCTTTTATTTCTATTTTTTGCTCTGCCATTTTATGGCGTTTTCCCCATCGCTAAAAATTAGAATATTCTGCTGACGCCATGTTATAGCCAGTTGTGGCGTTAGGCAAGGCGGCAGAGGTGGCAAAAACCAGCAATAACGCGCCTTTCAACCCAGCCCCTTTAGCCGCAGGCGGGTTCAATTAACTGTCTATGAACCAACTTTACTCCTTTAATTGAATACATTTTAAATATAAAACAATATGTTATGTCTATTTTGCCGGTAAGAAATGAATTTGGTCGATAGCAGTTGGAGCCTACCAAGCAATCTGATTATAGTCTCTAATATTGTATCTGTTTGTATATAAAGGAATTAATCGAAAAAGACTGATTTTGTAAAACTCTGTGAGCCAACGCACCTATCTATTGGGGCCTGTCTATGACTGTCCGGACTTAGACTATGTGTTAACATAGGGCACTTTTTGAATTGGGGATATTGATCTTGCTTTCGGCTGTTTATAAAAGTTTAAAAATGGAAGGTGCTTACCTTTTTGTTGAAAAAAGAAATGACTTTAGTCGAGTACCTGAATTATTGATGGAAAAGTTCGGCCAACCTGTACTGGCTATGATGTTACCGCTGGACACCTCGAAAAAGCTGGCCATGGCTGACATAAATAAAGTAAAGCAAGAGTTGTCTGAAAAGGGGTTTTATCTGCAGTTACCACCACCGCGGGAGAACTTACTTGAGCAACATAAACTTCGTAAAATAGGGCTCACTAAAGGCCCTGCTGATCAGGAGCAAAAATGAAAATCAAAGTGCTTTTTGGTAGTTTATTGTTTTCTTCCCTCGCCTTGGCGAAACCAAGTTTCCCTGAGTATGTCTCGACGTTAAAACAAGAAGCTGTCGCCAAAGGTATTGGTTCGGATACGGTAGAAAGCGCGTTGTCCAACGCAGAGTTTATTGCGCGTACGGTTAAACTAGACAAGAGTCAGCCTGAATTTAAACTCACTTTGGATGCCTATATTCCGCGTGCTGTTCCGGACTGGAAAGTGAAGAAAGCACGCGAGCTTTATAAAAAGCATCACGTTATTTTGGAAAAAATTGGTAAGGAATTTGGTGTACAGCCCAGATTTATAGTTGCCCTATGGGGAATAGAAACCAATTTTGGTGGTTATACCGGTAACTTTGACGTCGTTTCTGCATTGGCCACTCTGGCTTACGATGGTCGCCGGGAAGCATTGTTTAAAAAGCAGTTGTTTGCCGCCTTGCAAATCTTGGACGAAGGCCATATCACTCAGGAAAAAATGAAAGGCTCCTGGGCTGGCGCCATGGGGCAAACTCAGTTTATGCCCACCTCGTTTCTGACTTATGCAGTAGATTACGATGGTAGCGGGCGTAAGGATATATGGCAGTCTAAAGCCGATATTTTTGCTTCTGCCGCTAACTATTTAAAGCAAGAAGGTTGGAATGACAACCTTACATGGGGACGACAGGTCCAGCTACCCGAAGGATTTGATCAAGGGCTGGCCGGCTTAAAGACGGAGAAAACGTTAGCACAGTGGCAGTCACTAGGCGTACGTCGCTTTGATGGCAGTAGCTTACCTACCAGAGACATCAAAGCGTCCATTGTGATCCCCGATGATGAAAAGGGCAGGGTATACCTGGCATATGAGAATTATAAAGTCTTGATGCATTGGAATCGTTCTAACTATTTTGTCGCCGCTGTGGGTTACCTGTCCGACCGCATCCAATATCCGGCAATTAAATAATCCTATGGCGCCCCAGCCGTGTGAGCACTTTGCTCACACGCCAATAAACTGATTTCTTCGTGAAACTCTGCCTTGTATAAGGAAAACAAATATGCAGTTTCAAGACTATAATGGTGAGCCGCTCCCCCTGAGTCCCGGTAAAGTTGTGTGTGTAGGAAGAAACTACGTGGACCATATTAAGGAACTCAATAACCCTTTACCGGACGAGCCGGTGTTATTTCTCAAACCAGATACGGCGATAGTCGACTTAAGGCAAGGGCTTAAGATCCCCAAAGACAAAGGGGAGTGTCATCACGAGCTTGAGTTGGCGGTATTGATCGCAGACACCCTGACCAATGCTTCACAAGATGCTGTGCTTGAAGGTATTTGGGGTTATGGATTAGCACTGGATCTTACCTTAAGGCAAGTGCAATCCAAACTGAAGCAAGATAGCTACCCCTGGGAAAGAGCAAAAGCCTTTGACGGCAGTTGTCCGGTCAGTCCCTTTATTCCGAAAAAAAATGTGAATGACGTACAAAATGTGGATTTCTGGTTGCGGGTAAATGGCGAAATACGCCAACAAGGCAATACCAAACATATGCTCTTTAAGGTTGTGGAATTGATCCAGGAAATCTCCGACAACTTTACCTTAAAGCCAGGGGACCTGGTGTTAACCGGTACACCGGCAGGCGTTGGCCCCCTGCATAGTGGCGATAAACTTGAAATGGGTTGGTTAAACGAGTATACATGCGCCTCCTATATTCGGTAATAAAGTTCAGTGAGTAGTGAGTAATGGATCAATTTTGGCAACATAAAACCCTGGTTCAGATGACGGAGTCAGAGTGGGAATCCTTGTGTGATGGTTGCGGTAAGTGCTGTCTGAATAAGTTGATCGATGATGAAACGGAAAAGCTGCACTTTACCAATGTTGCCTGCAAACTGCTAAATACTAAGTCCTGCCGCTGCAAGAAATATGAGCAGCGGTTTAAGCTGGTTCCTGATTGCGTAAAAGTCAGTCTGGAAGATATAGACCAGTTTCACTGGTTACCTAAAACTTGTGCTTATCGTTTACTGGTGGAAGGTAAGTCCTTGCCCGAGTGGCACCCTTTGTTAACCGGCAATCAATCCGCCATGCATGCAGGTGGTTTTTCTATCCGCGGTAAAGTGGTCTCTGAACTTGCTGCGGGCGATTTGGAAGATCACGTGGTGGATTGGCCTTCCTAATCCTCTTACGGGGGAGTTGTCTTACAAGTTCCTCTATGGTTTGCTCGATACACCATAGAGGATGAAGATAAGTCCGTTACACAGTTTGCCTAACACCTTTCACAAGTAGCCCCAAAAGCTGGCCAATGAGTACGACGGCAAAAATTGCGACAAAAAGTGCAAAGGAAACTAAGACCCACTGCGGCATGGTGTAACCCAGGAATTGCCAGACGATATCCGAACAAAACCCTGTGGGATTAAACAACCAAGGTACCCATTCATGCAACGGAGCCCACTCCGGGAAATTGGGGAAAAAGTCACAGCTCTTAAAAGGAGAGGGGTTAAGCTGATAATCAACATGCTTTATGGCTATAAGCAAGCCCCAAATCGAGCTGATCCCCCAGCCAACAATTCCAATTAAGCGAAACAACCAAGAAGATGGCTTGATGGCTGCAATAAGGCCTGAAACTATTAATCCCATAATGGCAACTCGCTCATATATACACATAACACAAGGGGCGAGGTCCATAACGTGTTCAAAAAACAGGGCTGTGAGTTCTAAGGTAAACGCACCAGCTGCTAATAGCAACCAAGCCCAGCGTTTATGCCCCAGTTGATAAAGGAACGCCATACTATTGATTCTCCAAAACAAAAACCCGGTGATTATACACCGGGTTGTTTATAATTAGCAGTGATACAGGTCATCGCTTTATCAAACAATTGGTCGTTTAATTAGTGCGCTGCTGCCGGAGCTCCGATTTCAGAAGCGAGATGGTGGGTAATCAGGCCCATGTCATATAGTATTTGTGTCGCCGGTTCCAGGAACAACATGATTCCGGCCAGTCCAACCAACGCCATTACTATAGTATAAGGTAACGCCATCCATACCATTCTGCCGTAAGATAAACGCACCAGCGGCGCAATGGCGGAGGTTAATAAAAACAGGAAGGCTGCCTGACCATTTGGTGTTGCTACGGATGGTAAGTTAGTACCTGTATTAATCGCAACCGCCAGTAAGTCGAACTGATCGCGAGTGATCTGACCGTTTACCAACGCAGTTTTCACTTCGTTAATGTAGACCGTGCCAACAAAAACGTTATCACTCACCATGGAAAGGAGACCGTTTGCGATATAAAAGAGTGCTAATTGTGAGCTGCCGTCCGTAGAAAGTACGGCATCAATAACAGGCTTAAATAGCTGTTGATCTATGATAACCGCAACTATGGTGAAAAAGACTGCAAGCAGCGCGGTGAAGGGAAGGGCCTCTTCAAAGGCTTTGCCCAGCTGGTGCTCTTCGGTAACACCGGAAAAAGCGCTTGCTAATACGATAACAGAAAGGCCAATCAGACCAACAGCCGCCAGATGTAATGCCAGGCCGACAATAAGCCAGATACCGATTACACCTTGGATAAGAAGTTTGGCGATATCACGTTGAGTCATTTTTTTATCGGCATGTATATCATAATCGACCATGATTTGACGCACTGCTTGTGGTAGTTCGGTACCATAACCAAACCACTTTACTTTTTCTAACATATAGCAAGTCATCAGACCAAACACGAAAACGGGAATGGTTACCGGAGCCATGCGAATGGCGAATTCAACGAACTGCCAACCAGCTTGGTCGGCGATGATCAGATTCTGTGGCTCACCCACCTGAGTCATTACACCACCCAAAGCGGAACCGACGCCAGCATGCATTAACAGACTACGCAAAAAGGCGCGAAACCCTTCCAGATCCGCGCGTTTTTTGTCGTGTAAGTGCTCGTCAGAGGAGTGGTCGTGATCGTGGTGAAAATCCTTTCCGGACGCTACCTTGTGGTAGATGCTGTAGAAGCCCACGGTAACACTTATGACCACAGCAATAACGGTTAACGCATCAAGGAATGCGGAAAGGAAGGCTGCTGCAAAACAGAATGCGAGAGAAAGCAGGGCCTTAGAGCGAATACGGATCAGCATCTTGGTGAAGGTATACAGCAGCAAGTCCTTCATAAAATAGATACCGGCGATCATAAAGATCAGCAGTAGTATGACTTCAAAGTTCGCCAGCAATTCATGTTTCACCTTATCTGGTGATGTCATGCCAATAGCGACGGCTTGTATGGCTAGCAAGCCGCCTGGCTGAAGCGGGTAACACTTAAGCGCCATGGCCAGGGTAAAGATAAATTCCACAACCAGCAGCCAACCGGCTACAAATGGATCGATGTAAAAGATAAATGGATTGATTACTAAGAAGGCTACGATGGCCCACTTAAACCAGTTTGGGGAGTTACCAAGAAAGTTTTTAGCCCCAGCGCGCAATATGTCAAACATTGTTATTTTAATATCCTATATATGTTGGTTTGTCGCCCAAACCTAAGCGGGCGTATTTTAGCTAATTTTTGTGCATTTTGTACGGTGAAGGGTGATAAAATTGTCAATTTCTCATCAGACTCTGTGATCTGGATCGGTTCAACATATTGCTCGAATTTATATCTTATAAAAATAGGTTTATAGGAATAGAAAGATAGTGGCCATGTAAAATAAATGTTGCCAAAAAACTGTGGTGGTTTAACATTTTAACCAGTTAACGGATTGTCTGGTTTTATTAAGTAAAGCATGTCAATACTGTTGCTCAGGTTTAGCCTTTGATATCATTGGCCAATATTTATAAGAAACTTGAATTAGAGCCAAGATGGTTATAAAAGCGCAAAGCCCGGCAGGATTTGCCGAAGAGTATATTATCGAGTCAATATGGAATAATCGCTTTCCTCCAGGTTCAATTCTTCCCGCCGAACGGGAGCTCTCTGAGTTGATAGGTGTAACCAGGACAACGTTGAGGGAAGTTCTACAGCGTTTAGCGCGAGATGGATGGTTGACGATACGTCACGGCAAACCAACCCAGGTGAATAATTTTTGGGATACCTCGGGGCTGAATATTTTAGAAACCCTTGGTCGCCTGGAGCCGGAAAAGTTTCCTGATTTGGTGCAGCAGTTATTGTCCGCCCGTACCAATATTAGCGCCATTTTTATCCGAAGCTCCATTCGTAATAACCGCGATAAGGTGATTGAGGTGCTAAAGGAGAAACCCGATTTTTCAGATCCGGCGGAAGACTTTGCTCGCTACGATTATCAGTTTTACCATGCGTTGGCGTTTGCTTCTGGCAACCTGATATATGTGTTGATCTTAAATGGTTTTCAGCGTCTATATCAAAAAGTAGGGGGATTTTATTTCGAGTATCCTGAGGCTAAGAAATTAGCACTGGATTTTTATGCTCAAATAGAAACCCTAAACCCGGAATGCGAACATGAGCAGGTTTGGAGCCTGGTCAGAGAATACGGTCAGCAAAGCGGCCGTATCTGGGATGAGATAAAAGCAGACATGCCGGAGTCGTTGATCGGGCAAGGATAACAGCTGCGCTGTTATCCTGCTTTGCTTTGTTTCTCACCTTGGGGGACCCGGCCAATAATCTCAATATGACTGTCGCTGTTGACTTGCTCCAGGATTACATCAAAACCCCACAGCCTGTGTAGGTGTTTTAATACTTCATTGTGACCGTCGACGAGCGGTATCTTGTTGTGGGGGATATATCTAAGGGTTAATGAGCGATCTCCTTTCAGGTCCACATTGTATATCTGGATATTCGGCTCGAGGTTACTTAAATTATACTGCTCCGCCAGATTCTGCCTGATCGTGCGGTAACCCTCTTCGTTATGAATTGCGCTGACATTTAAGTAGTTTTTCTGCTCATCATCCAAAATGGAGAAGAACTTAAAGTCCCGGATCAATTTGGGGGATAGAAACTGACTGATAAAACTCTCATCCTTGAAATTCTGCATGGCAAAGTGCAGGGTCTCCAGCCAATCTTTACCGGCAAAATCAGGGAACCAGAATTTATCTTCCTCGGTGGGTTCTTCACAGACCCTGCGAATATCACGAAACATCGCAAACCCAAGAGCGTAGGGGTTAATACCGGAGTAGTATTTGCTGTTGTAGGGGGGTTGATAAATAACGTTGGTGTGGTTGTGTAAGATTTCCAGAATAAATTTATCGGTTATTACTCCTTCATCAAACAGGTGGTTCATAATAGTGTAATGCCAAAAAGTAGCCCAGCCTTCATTCATCACCTGGGTTTGTTTTTGCGGGTAAAAGTACTGGCTTATTTTACGTACAATACGCACCATCTCTCTCTGCCAAGGCTCTAGTAAGGGTGCATGTTTTTCAATAAAATAAAGTATGTTTTCCTGCGGCTCTTTGGGGAAATGATGCTGAATGGGACGAGACGCTTCAGGTTTGCTAGGTATTGTACGCCATAGCTCATTTACCTGGCTTTGCAGATAGTCGCTGCGCTCTTTCTGACGTCGTTTTTCTTCGCTAAGAGAAATTTTCTGGGGGCGTTTATACCGATCGACACCATAGTTCATTAACGCGTGGCAGGAATCGAGGATACTTTCGACTTCATCTATACCGTATTTTTCTTCGCAGTCAGCGATATATTTTTTGGCAAATAGCAAATAATCGATAATGGAGCTGGCATCAGTCCAGGTTTTAAACAGGTAATTATTCTTAAAAAAGGAATTGTGGCCGTAGCTGGCATGGGCAATCACCAACGCCTGCATGGGCAGGGTATTTTCTTCCATCAGGTAGGCAATACAGGGATCAGAATTGATCACTATCTCATATGCCAGGCCCATTTGGCCTCGTTTGTAGGTTTGTTCGGTTTGAATAAATTTTTTACCAAAGGACCAATGATTATATCCAATGGGCATACCAACGCTGGAATAAGCATCCATCATTTGTTCGGCAGCAATAATTTCAATTTGGTTTGGATAGGTTTCCAGTTTGTAAAACTTGGCAACCCGACTTACTTCGACGTCATACTGCTCAAGTAATTCGAAACTCCAGTCGGGTCCCTGATCCAAAGGTTTACGTTTTTTCCCCATTATCTTATCCCCCACAAGGCTGTTGCCAGCTGAATGATCTCGATACTGTCCTTGAATAAAACTTGCGTACCCTGGACGTCGATCTTCCACCTTGCTATTGTTGTAAGCTAATCGCTAACTCGAAATTACATATGCCTCAAATTTAGTCTTCCCTGCTACAGGCACCTTTTCTTTATGCGGCCTGCTTTTTAAATAACTCTCTAAAAACAGGATAAATATCTTCCACTTTCCGAATATGCTGCATGGCAAATTCGGGGTGATCCTCGGCGATACCTTCATACTCTCGCCACAGGGATTGGTGAGCCCTGGATGTAATTTCGATATAGGAATAATATCTTACAAAGGGCATGATTTTTTTGATTAGCAGCTCTTTGCAGTTTGGTGAGTCGTCGGCCCAGTTATCTCCATCGGATGCTTGGGCAGCGTATATGTTCCACTGATTAGCTGGATATCTATCTTCCATCACCTCTGACATCAGTTTAATGGCGCTGGAAACAATGGTTCCTCCGGTTTCCTGGGAATAGAAAAACTCCTGTTCGTCAACTTCTTTTGCCTGGGTATGATGGCGTATAAATACCACTTCGATGGTTTTGTAGGTTCGGGTCAAGAAAAGGTACAACAAGATATAAAAACGCTTGGCCATATCCTTGGTGGCTTGATCCATAGAGCCGGAAACGTCCATTAGGCAAAACATAACCGCCTGACTACTTGGTACCGGTCGTTGTACAAAGTTGTTGAATTTTAGGTCGAATGTGTCGATAAAGGGGACACGTTTTATTTTCTCTCTGAGCAGATCAATTTCTTCGCGCAAAATCTTTAGCTTTGCATACTGTTCGCCCGGCTGGCTTTCAATTTCCTGAATCTCCTTCTCTAACGCTCTCAGACGACGTTTTTTCCCGGCGGACAGCGCCGTCCTGCGGGCCAAGGAGTTTTGCAGTGAACGAACAATGTTGATGTTACTGGGTACACCGCTGGAGGTGTACCCAGCTCTGTAGGTTTTATATTCTACCAGCTTATCAAGCTGCTTTTTCTCCAGGTTGGGTAATTCCAGATCTTCAAATAGCAGATCCAGGTATTCATCATTGGAGATTTGAAAAATAAAGTCATCTTCCCCTAATCCGGAGTCACTGGCGTTTCCTTCCCCGGCACCTCCACCTTGTCCGCCCTTGGGGCGTTCAATGCGGTCGCCTGGGACAAATTTGTCATTACCAGGGTGAACGGTGTTTCGTTCACCCCCTTTTCCCTGACGGAAGATGGGCTCAGAGATATCCCTGGTGGGGATACTGACACTTTCACCCGATTCAATATCCTGAATACTGCGTTTGCTCACTGCATCGGACACCGCATTTTTAATCTGCTTTTTATGCCTTCTTATAAAGCGTTGTCGATTAACGGTACTCTTTTTCTTTGCATTGAGCCTTCTATCAATAAAGTGTGACATAAGCCTTCCCTCAAAATGATGGTTCAGATTAGATTAGGATGATTTCCTAACTCGTAAGTACCATTCGGATAAGAGACGAACTTGTTTCCTCGTATACCCTTTTTCCATCATGCGGGCGACAAAGTCATCGTGTTTTTTCTGGTCATCCGCAGAAGTTTTACCGTTAAAGGAGATCACCGGCAACAACTCCTCTGTGTTGGAAAACATTTTTTTCTCAATCACAGTGCGTAATTTCTCATAGCTGGTCCAGGCGGGATTTTTACCCGCATTGCTGGCTTTTGCCCTGAGGACGAAATTAACAATTTCATTCCTGAAATCTTTTGGGTTACTGATCCCTGCGGGTTTTTCTATTTTCTCCAGTTCGTTATTTAATGCCGCACGGTCAAATAATTGACCTGTATCCGGATCTCTGAATTCCTGATCCTGGATCCAGAAATCGGCGTAGGTCACATATCGGTCGAAAATGTTCTGGCCATATTCTGAATAGGATTCCAGGTAGGCGGTTTGTATTTCTTTGCCGATAAATTCCACGTATTTGGGGATTAAATAACCTTTCAGGTATTCCAGGTATTTTTCCGCCATTTCAGCAGGGAACTGCTCTCGTTCTATTTGCTGCTCAAGCACATAAAACAGATGAACCGGATTTGCGGCGATTTCAGTGGTATCAAAATTAAACACCCGAGAGAGAATTTTAAAGGCGAATCGGGTGGATAAACCATTCATACCTTCATCCACACCAGCGAAATCACGGTACTCCTGATAAGACTTGGCTTTAGGATCTGTGTCCTTGAGGCTTTCTCCGTCATACACCCGCATTTTTGAATACAGGCTGGAGTTTTCGGGATCTTTTAACCGAGAGAGAACAGTAAACTGGGCCAGGGTTTCTAGTGTGCCAGGGGCGCATTTTTCATTGACTAGTTCACTGTTGTTTAAGAGTTTTTCGTAAATTTTGACTTCTTCGGATACCCGCAGGCAATAGGGCACTTTGACTATAAATACTCGATCTAAAAAGGCTTCGTTATTCTTGTTGTTTTTAAAGGTAAGCCATTCCGATTCATTGGAGTGAGCGAGGATAATACCGTCATACGGCAAGGCTGAAAGCCCTTCGGTACCGTTGTAATTACCTTCCTGAGTTGCAGTAAGTAAAGGATGTAGCACTTTTATCGGTGCCTTAAACATCTCGACGAATTCCATTAAGCCCTGGTTGGCTTTACACAAGGCTCCGGAATAACTGTAGGCATCGGGATCGTCCTGGGCAAAATGCTCCAACTGACGAATATCGACCTTACCGACCAAAGAAGAGATATCCTGGTTGTTTTCGTCGCCGGGCTCGGTCTTGGCAATGGAGATCTGGTCCAGTATGGAAGGGCGAACCTTAACCACTTTAAACTGGGAGATATCTCCACCGTATTCATGTAACCTCTTTGCAGCCCATGGCGAAACGATATTACCTAAATATCGAGTAGGTATCCCGTACTCTTTTTGCAATATTTCGCTGTCTTCATTGATGTCAAACAGGCACAAAGGAGAATCGTTCACCGGTGAACCTTTTAGCTTGTAGATGGGCACCTTTTCCATCAATTGTTTAAGCTTTTCAGCCAGCGAGGATTTACCGCCACCAACAGGACCAAGGAGGTAGAGGATTTGTTTTTTCTCTTCCAGACCTTGGGATGCATGAGTCAGGTACGCCACAATTTGCTCGATAGCCTCTTCCATGCCGTAAAAGTCTTTAAAGGCCGGGTAGCGGGCAATGACTCGGTTGGAAAACAGCCGGCTGAGCCTTGGCTCTTGCGATGTATCCACCATTTCAGGGTCACCGATGGAAATTAATAGTCGCTCGGCAGCGCTGGCATAGGCACTTCTGTCTTTTTTACATATATCCAGATACTCGGCGATTGTAAATTCCTCGTCCCTGGTCTCTTCATAACGCTCTTTGTAATGCTCGAAGATACTCATAACCCATTCCCCCAAAGTTATGCTCTTAAAAATAAAGAAAGGAAAAACCGTTACAGGATTTCATATCCTTGATTTAAGACTAGTTCGAAACAAAATATTTTGCCGCATTAAATAGCTGTTTTATTAGCAATTTTTCGTGTGCTTTCGAAGATGACAGACCTTATTATTGAGGCAGCAAGCTTGGTAAGGGCTTAGTGTTAGGGGAAATTACGAATTTAACTAATGGTAATGTCACTACCGCAGAATTTACAATAGTTAGCGTCGTTATCATATCCAGAACGCTCGCAATTACTGCAAACATGGTTTTCTTTCTCTTTCCGGATTTCTTGTGCTAACTCGGCGGTGATAATGCCTGTGGGAACGGCCAGGATAGAGTAGCCGATCAGCATGGTCAGGGATGCCAGGGCTTGTCCCAGGGGAGTGGCCGGACTGATGTCGCCGTAGCCGACGGTAGTTATTGTGACGATAGCCCAATATATGCTTTTGGGGATACTGGTAAATCCGTTCTCGGGACCTTCTATTAAAAACATCAGGCTGCCAAAAATGATAATAAGCAGGGCGACGGAGATCAGGAATACGAAAATCTTCCGCTTGGCGGCGATGAGGGATCTGAGTAAGGTGTTCGCTTCCACCAAATAACGCATCAATTTTAGAATACGAAATATGCGCAGTACTCTAAGTATACGGATAACGAGTAGGTATTGAGCGCCGGGCAAAAGCAAGGTTAGGTAGACTGGAATAATCGCCAGTAAATCGATAACGCCATAAAAAAAAAGCATACCCTCGTGGGTTCGGGGAGGCATATAAGCGTAGTATGTACTCCAGGGTAAAAAGCAAAGTAAAGCCCCACTCTAAGGCAATAAAAATCGTGTGATAAGAAGCGGTAAGGCTGTTACCGAGTCAGCCAGTACAATACCAACGCTGCTTAGAATTGCGATAAAAAGACAAAGGTCAAACAGCTTTCCTGCTCGTGTTGAGGTACCGAAAATGACTTCGTTGCACAGGCTTCTAAATTTCATACTTGCTTCAAAATGACAGTTAAATTGGCAGTTTTACCTTTACTGGGTAGAAGTTCAAGGCTCAAAATAAGTGTCTAAATGGATAGGGAGTATTCAGTTTTTTACAGATATATTCACCGCATAGATAAAGTCGGTCCATATCTATGTTGTGTTTAATATTGAGTCGGTTAAGCAACTCTAGGACAATTTCTGTCGCGATATTCCCGTTAAAATCACCCGCGCACGGGCAACCGCCGAGTCCTGCTACGGCGCAATCTACAACGGCAAGCCCGGATTCTAATGCAACATATAAATTGGCGACCGCTAAGTGATGGCGGTTGTGTAAATGTAATGCAACATTTTCATTTGGATAGGTAGAAAATACAGTTTTTAGCAAGGATTGTATTTGTTTTGGGGTCGCTTGATCAGTGGTGTCCGCTAAGCTAAGATGCTGAATTCCCATGGATTTAAGCTTGTTGGTCAGCGTTTCAACCTGGCTGAGGGAAACTTTGCCGGTAAAAGGGCAATGAAAGGCTGTTGAAATATATACGCGAATGGGAAGTTTGAACTGTCGCTGAATAAGTGTCAGCTGTTCGAGGCTCTGTGTGATATCCATTCCCGTATTTTTCTTATTAAATGTCTCTGATGCGGCAATGACAAACGCCAGTTGGTTTGGTTGCCATTGGCTGGCTAGTTGTGCTCCTTTTAAATTGGCGACTAAGGCACTAAAGCGCACGTTTTTAGTGCCAGAAATACCTTTAAATACCTCTCCCGAAGATGCCATCTGTGGTACGTGCCTTGGTGAAACGGATGCTCCAGCCTCGATCTGTTGAATACCCGTAGTGGCTAGCATTTTTATAAAGGTCACTTTATCTTCAACAGATAGGATTGGCGTCAGGCTCTGTAGTCCGTCTCTTGGGCTAACTTCGACTATCTTTATTTGCGGCATCTTATGTACCTTCTAAAAAAAGGGTGGCGTACCCAACTCTCGATCCAGGTAAGCCTATTTAATCTGTTAAATGTTCGGTATTAATTCAGGCTTCTTTGGGCCCTAACTTGTATTTCAATCATCGGATTGTTTAGTTTTCAGAAACCGGCTCAACCGCCCTTTGGCATCTTCGCCTGCTCGAATAGTGGTTAAGGCCGTCACACATTCTTTTTCTATATTTTGGCTGGTTTCGATAGCTTGTACTAAGGATTTGCATGCCTGTATTGCCTGGTAAGAGTTAGCCGATTGTTGCGCCAATATGTTGGTGGCTTCTAGTTGCAATCTTTCGGGGTTTACCACCTTATCCACTAAGCCTAAGGTTTTGGCTATTTCGCTATTAAAAGAAGCTGCGGTTAACATCCACCGCCTTGCCTGTTTTCGTCCTGTTACCTTGAGTATAAAGGGGGTAATAACCGCAGGGACCAAGCCTAGCTTTACTTCGCTAAAGCAAAATTGACAGTTGTCAGTAGCGATGACCATGTCGCAACATGCCAGCACACCGAGTCCGCCGCCGAAAATGCTGCCCTGAACGCTTGCAAGTGTAAAAACGGGGAGATTATCTAAGCGGTGCATTAGTTGAAATAGGGCACTGGCATCCTTACTATTTTGCTCCTGCGTGGCGTTAGCCATTTCCTTCATCCAGGCAAGGTCGGCCCCGGTACAAAAATGTTTGCCATTGGCGTTAATTAATAAAGGGCCGAGATGAGGGCTGTTTTCTATTTGAAGTAAGGCGTCGGTTAACTCTGCGACAAATTCACCATTGAGTGCATTCCCTTTATTTTCCCGAGCAAGGGTTATCACCCTGTGGTCGGGGTGCTGCTCAAACTTGATGTATTGATATGTCATAAATACCTCGAAGATTTCACATACGAAAAATACCGTACCCCTGTGACTGTTCAGCTTGTGTAGGCTGCTGTTGATAGACCAAATCCAGGGCAAACCCTAATGTATCTCGAGTGTGCAGCGGATCGAGAATACCATCATCCCAAAGCCTTGCGGAGGCGTAATAGGGATCACTTTGTTGTTGATATAATTCGTGAATATGATCGTGATTTGCCTTGGCGGATAATTGGGATAAGACAAATGCAGCTTGTTTTCCTCCCATCACAGAGATCCGTGAATTGGGCCAGGTCCACAAGAAATCCGGCTCGAAAGCGCGACCACACATGCCATAATTTCCGGCGCCGAAACTGCAACCAAAAATCAGGGTGAGCTTGGGCACGTTGGCGCAGGCGACAGCATTAACCATCTGAGCGCCATATTTAGCAATACCCTGGCTTTCGGCGTGTTTCCCCACCATAAATCCAGTGATATTTTGCAGGAATAGCAGGGGTATATGGCGCTGTTGGCACAGCTGGATAAAATGGCTGCCTTTTTGTGCGGAGTCGCAAAATAGAACACCATTGTTGGCCAATATTCCCACTTTAAATCCCTTAATACTGGCAAACCCGGTTAACAGGCTGGTGCCAAAATCCGGTTTGAATTCATGAAACTCAGAGCTGTCTACCAAGCGGGCAATAATTTCCCTTGCGTCTACAGGGGAAGAAAGGTCCCGACCTAAAATGCCATACAACTGTTCGGCCGGATAAAGTGGCGGAGCATAGTCGTGGCGGTTTGATTCCGGTTTAGCCGCGATATACTCGATGCTTTTTCTTGCATATTTAATGGCTTGCTCGTCGGAGTTGACCATCTTATCTGCTACCCCGGACACGCTAGTGTGCATCTTAGCGCCCCCGAGAGTTTCCTGATCCACGACTTCCCCCGTTGCCGCCTTCACTAATTCAGGGCCGGCAAGGTAAATGGTGGACTGGTTTTTTACCATAATGGTTTCATCAGACATGGCGGGGATGTATGCGCCCCCGGCGATACACATGCCTAATACAACGGAAATTTGCGTCAGCCCCTGGGCTGACATTCTGGCCTGGTTATAAAAAATACGGCCAAAGTGATCCCTATCAGGAAATACTTCATCTTGTTTGGGTAAATATGCGCCGCCAGAATCCACCAGGTAGATACAGGGGAGTTGTTGTTTCTGCGCAATGGACTGTGCTCGTAAGTGTTTTTTAACCGTGAGGGGGTAATAGGTTCCTCCTTTGACGGTGGCGTCATTGGCGATAATCATTACGGGTCGAGAGTGGATAAGGCCAATACATGTGATTAAACCCGCGCCTGGCACCTTGTCCTGGTACACCTGGTGGGCGGCAAGAGGGCTTAATTCCAGCAAAGGGCTGTCTGGGTCTAACAACTGGATAACTCGCTCTCGAGGTAACAACTTACCTTTTGCCCTGTGCTTACGTGCACTTTGGGCGCCGCCGCCTTCTGCCACTTTTCCTGTGATTTGGTTAAGTCTTTCGATTAAATGCAAATAATGGATTTTATTTTGTTCATATACTTCTGCCTGGGTATCGATGGTGGTTTTTAGTATGGCCATAAGCTCCTTCCTAAAACGGCATGATCCTATTGCGTTTCTTCAAATAAAGTTCGGCCTATAAGCAGCTTTCTTATTTCCGTGGTACCCGCACCGATTTCATACAGTTTGGCATCTCTTAGCAACAGACCCGCTGGATATTCATTTGTGTATCCATTACCCCCTAACAACTGGATGGTATCCAAAGCACACCGAGTGGCGGCTTCGGCGCTGAAAAGGATAGCGCAGGCAGTATCCTGTTTCCTTACCTTGCCCTGATCCAGGCTAGCGGCAACCTGGTATACCAAGGCCCGGCTTGACAGGTAGCGACTGTACATATCAGCGATTTTGGCTTGCACCAATTGAAACGAGCCGATAGGGGAGCCAAACTGCTTGCGTTCCCGGATATAAGGCAGTGCAGTATCCAGGCAAGCAAGCATGATCCCAAGGGGGCCTGCTGCCAGGACTAAGCGCTCATAGTCCAAACCTTTCATCAGTACCGATACTCCCTGGTTCAGTCCGCCTAACAGTGCGCCTTGGTTTAACCTGCAATGGTTAAAATTGAGTTCACAGGTTTGAGAGCCTCGCATACCCAGCTTATCTAGTTTCTGCGCCTTAACCAGGCCCGGGTTATCACCATCGACGATAAAGCAACTAATTCCATGGCTGCCTTGATCGGGGGCGGTTTTACCATAAACCAGGATAACCTCTGCCTCAGGGCCGTTTGTTATCCACATCTTACTGCCGTTAAGCTCGAAGCCTTGTGGTGTTACTTCTGCCTTTAATTTCATGCTAATGACATCTGAGCCAGCGTTGGGTTCGCTCATGGCTAGTGCGCCGACTTTTTCGCCGCTAATGAGGGGGGGAAGATAAGTTTGCTGTTGCTCTGGGTTACCATGTAGCGCAAGCTGATTGATGCACAAGTTTGAATGGGCGCCGTAACTTAACCCTATCGAAGGACTGGCTCGGCTAATTTGCTCCATAACCATGACATGGGCAAGGTATCCCAGCTCCAGGCCTCCAAATTCAGCGGGGGCGGTAACGCCGAGTAAACCCATATTCCCCATTTCTGTCCAGAGGTCAGTTGGTATCGCTCCTTGTCGGTCGACCTGGTCGCGTAGTGGGGCGATTTTGTTCCGGCAAAATTGAATGACTTCAGATTTTAACAGGCGCAGGGTATCGTCCAGCAGCGGATGTTCATCGAGGGGGTAATGTGACATGCTTCCTCCCTGAAACTAATTGTTTTTAATATCAACAGAGTATAGTCAAGGTATTGATATTAGTGGGGTAAGCTTTATTACAGGTTGGTTGGGCTTAACCAGAGTTATTTGTGACTTGGCGCAAGATTTTAGATTTATCGTTAACCAAGTGTTAATAAAAGGTTGCCGGTAATGGGTTGGGGCTATAGAGTGGTCTTGCAAACACGGCGTCCCTTTTTGTGATGCCTAGTCGGGAAGTTACAATCAAGACACGTTTCCTTTGGCCCCTTGTTAGGGGCCATTTTTTTATGCCTGTGTTTAATGAACCAGCGCTTCTTTCCTATCAGTTCTAAACTCATTCTTATGTCGCGTATTGTTACAATATTGCTAAGGGATTGGAATGAAACTAAAAAATACCTTGTTTGTTATCACGGGAGCGGCTGGTGGTATAGGCGGCGCATGTGCAAAATTACTCGCCCGGAATAAGGCGCGACTCATACTGTGCGATAAAGAGTTGCAAGGCATGGAGGAGATCCAGTCTTACTGTGAGTCCTTAACTTCCTGCACTTGCTATACCCTTGATGTGACTAATGAAGAAAGCGTTAATTCGGTATTTGGTAATATTTTGTCAGCGCAAGGCTGTCCTCAAGGGTTAGTTCATTGTGCCGGGATACTTAAAGATGGATTACTTGTGCGGCAACGACATGGCGAACTCGAACCCTTATCATTAACAGATTGGCAGAACGTGATTAACACCAACCTGACCGGCTGCTTTTTGCTGGGAAGGGCGATGGCATCCGCCATGATTAAAATGGACAAAAAAGGGGTGATAGTGAACATTTCCTCCGTTGCCGCTCAGGGAAATTATGGTCAATCCAGCTATAGCGCCAGTAAAGCCGGAGTTAACGCCCTGGTGACCTGCTGGTCGAAAGAACTGGCACAGTACGGCATCAGAGTGGTTGCTATAGCGCCAGGAGTGGTTAACACAAGCATGATATCGTCATTGCCGGAAAAAGCATTGGGTAGGTTGATAGGAAGTATTGCTACCGGACGTCTGGCTGAGGTGGAAGAAATGGCTGATGCTATCTTATTTGTCATCAAAAATGAGTATATGAATGGTCGTGTTCTGGCAATAGATGGCGGGATATCTCTTTGAAACTAGTCTGTTATAGCTATCGGAAGTGATAAAATATTGCTAACTTGTATAAGTTAAACGCTTCCACTGCCTTAATGTGATGGCATTAGGGTGTTTCCAGAATAAAATGCTTCTAAAACGGCTCTTTTGATGGCCGGTTGGGGAAGCGATATAACGGAGTATGACGTGGTGAGATTGATAGCACTGCTATTTTGCCTGATTGGAAGCAGCCTAACCCAAGTGAATGCTGCACAAAGTAAAGAGCAGTTAATTATTGTTCTTCCTACCGATGTTAAAGCGGACTATGAAGATTATATCAATGGCCGTGATCCGCTGACTATCACTGACTACTCAGGGGTTGGCGCTCGACGTGATGTGGTTGAGGTTGTTCTTATTCAGCAAGCATTACACTTGGGAGGGATCGATTGGCCAATTCGGTTTATATCGGCGGACTCACACGCCCGAATTATTAAGCAGATCTTGTCAGGGCGGGCGGTATTGGGCGGGAACTCTATTTGGTTAGACTTGTTAACTGACTCCAAGGAGTTGCTCTATGTGTCCGATGCTATTATTGAAAACGGCCAGTTTGAAGCCGGGCTCTACACCATTGAATCGAATCGCGTTGCATTAAAATCAAGAAGCCTGGAAGAGATCCGTGACCTGATTGCGGTCTCAAGCAAAGCCTGGACTCAGGATTGGCAGACCTTAAATACCATGAAAATGAAGAAGCTGATCAATACGGTGAAATGGTCTTCTATGGTCAAAATGGTGAATATCGGGCGTGCTGATTTTTTATTAGCGCCGTTTCAACCAACCCAAGATATGTCATTTGAGCCTGTAGGCGTCAAGCTGGTCCCTATACCAAATATTAAAATTTCCTTATTTGGTACACGGCACTTCGCTGTTTCCAGGCGGCACCCAGATGGCAGTCGAATTTCCAAGGCTTTAGATGCGGGAATCGCTATCCTAAAAGAAAGAGGTATGGTGACCCAGGCGTATGAAGACTCTGGATTCTTTAATATCCGGGTGAAAGACTGGAAACGCCTTATTTAATCAATAGCAGTTCATACGCCTTATCAGTTTACATATCTCTGTAGTTAGGACCAGAGCCTCCTTCAGGGGGGGTCCAGCGGATGTTTTGTTGTGGATCTTTAATATCACAGGTTTTGCAGTGTAAACAGTTACCTGGATGTAAAATTAGTTTTCCCTTTTGGTTTTCGAATACCCCTGCCGGGCAAAAATGCAGTAAAGGCTCATCTCCTGTAAGGGCCTGGATTGGCTTCATTATCAGGTGGTTTGGTTGATCTTCTCGATGCGTCTGATTGGTCAGATATAGTGAGCTGGACAAATCGAAGGTGAGTGTTTTATCCGGAACAAAGGGGAGGCTGTTGCCGTTAACTAAAGAAGCCTGATGATCTGATACACTGTTTTTTGTACTTTTGCTGTAGCGCCCGAACTTTTCCTCAAGCATGTTTTTTAATCCACCCAACACATTGCCGTACTTGTGTAAATTGGGTACAAACGATTGTCCTTGTTTTTGTTCCTTGGCTAGCCAGCTATTATTGATGCGTTCCTGGTAGGCGACAGCCAGGTTGGCGCCATTGTTTTGGACATAAGCCTCGGCAGCTAACATTCCAGTCTTGATGGCACAATGAATGCCTTTTAATCTTGCCGGATTAAGAAACCCACCATCGCAACCGAGCAAAACCAGGTTATCTCGACCTATTTGTGTCTGGCTAAATAATCCACCCTTGTTAATCACTTTAGCGCCGTAGCCGATGCGTTCGGCAGCCTCAAGGTGCCTGCTGATACTTGGATGCAGCTTCAATTGTTGTAATAACGCAAAGGGATCAAGTGATCTTTCCCGGTAATTTAGGTCGGCAATTAAGCCCAGGCTTACCGTGTTATTAGGGAGGTGATATAAAAAGATCCCCCCGTTTTGTTTACCCAGTGGCCAGCCAAAACCATGTAAAACGAAACCGGGTTGGTGCTTTTGAGCAGGAATTTTCCAGAGCTCTTTTAGACCAAGACCGAAATGTGGCGGGTTGGGACCATATTGTAAGTGAGCCTTATCCAGGAGTGCTTGGGTAAGATGACCTCTCGCCCCTTCGGCAAGGAATGTAGCCTTCGCCAGAATGTGGACCCCTTGCTGGAAGTTGGTCATCTCCCGGCCCTGAACATCGCGCCCCATATCTCCGGTTTCTACCCCTATTGTTTTTCCGGCTTCATCGAAAAGCAGCTTGCTTGCGGTATAACCAGGCAGGATATCCACTCCTAAACCTGCTGCTTTCTTACCAAGGGCTTTGGTCAGGCTACCCAGGGAGAGCAACAGGTCAGTATCATTGTGCAGGCTTTGTGGCAAGAAATGGTGTGAAAGGGGTAGACCGAATTTCGAATTAAGTAAATAGACAAAGTTATCGCTGATCACCGACTGAAATGGGACATCCAGCGTTGTTCGCCAGTCAGGCGCTAATTCATCGAGTGCCTTAGGGTCCATTACAGCACCCGAAAGAATATGTCCGCCCAGAGCGGCGGACTTTTCCAATACGCACACAGATAAGGCTGTTGACAATTGTTTTAACCGAATCGCTGCTGCCAGTCCTGACGGGCCTGCGCCAACAATAACTACATCGTAAGATATGCTTTCCATGGTCTCTCCTGTGGCACACTCGTTGATGCCTTATACACTTAAGTCTAGGACAATCTGTAATTCTATTAGGGAGTTACCTAAGGAGAGGTGTGATGGAGATTTTGGTACCAGTTAAAAGAGTCGCGGATCCGGATACTCGGGTAAGGCTACAAACAGACCAGAAAGGGGTGGACCTAACCGATTGCAAAATGGTGATCAACCCTTTTTGCGCCATCGCTCTGGAAGCGGCCGTTCAGCTTAGGGAGAGTGGTCAGGTCGATAAAGTACAGACGGTGAGTGTTGGCAATGAAGACTGCCTGGAGCAATTGATCCAATCCCTGGCTTTGGGAGCTGATGAAGCAAGCTTGATCCTCCACCCGTCTGCGATTAGCCCTGTCACCTGTTCATATGCGCTGGCAAGGTTTGCTAAGCAACAGGGGACACAACTGATAATAATGGGGAAGCAGGCAATTGATACGGATAATGGCATCATGGGGCCTATGCTGGCTGGGATACTGGGTTGGAGTCAGGCAACAAACCTGTGCGGCTTATCTGTGTCGGATAACCAATTACAGGTAGAGCGAGAAGTCGACAGGGGAACACAAAGACTCACGCTGAATATTCCTGCGGTTCTCACCGTCGACTTGAGGATGGCCGAGCCCAGGTTTGCTCCACTGCCAAAGCTGTTGGCTGCCAAACGAGCGACTATCGCTCGCGTTGCGTTAGCCGAGCTGGTGGAGTGTATCGATGAGCCATTTGCGCTTAAACAAGTGAGCAAAAGGGCGACTCAGAGAAAGAGTCAGGCGCTGAGTAATTTCGATGAACTAAAGGCACTATTGATAGCAAATGGAGTCAGCTTATGAAAATGTTACTTGTTTTTAATTGGCATGGCGACGATGAAATAACCTTGGCATCTTGTATCGCGGCGGCATTAAAGCTATCGCCGGAAACCTTGGACCTGTTATTAATCGCGGAAAAAGCTGTCGAGCTTGAGTGTGACTTGAGCCAGGTCAGCCATCAATGTTGGCTGACGTATTCTACGACGCCGCCTTCTCCCGAAGGAATGGTCGAATACCTGCGACAGCAAGGTGAACAATATCAACTCTTGTGTGCTCCTGGGGATATATTTTGCAAAGATGTACTGTGCCGATATGCGGGGGTATTGGGCACGACGCCAGTGACCAACGTGGTCGATATTGTTTCCAAAAATACTGTGATCCGTAGCTGTTATGCCGGAAACGTGATGGAAACCATGTCTTTTTCGGAGCGTGTAGGTGTGCTATTGCTACAACCCCAGTCCTTTCACGTTACTGATTTGAGGCATCGCAGCGCCCAGAGTGTATCGCACCAGGAATACCTGGAACCGCCTGCTTTCAGTCAGATAATTGAGACTCGACAGCGAAACGCTAATCGCCCTGAATTGGGTCAGGCAAAATTTGTTTTTTCTGTGGGTCGAGGCGCTCAAAATAGCCTGAAACAAATTGAGTTCCTGGCCGATACAGCGGGGGCTGCTGTTGGGGTGAGTCGAGTTCTAGTGGACTCGGGAATAGCGCCAAACGATTTACAAGTTGGTCAGACAGGAAAGCTGGTTGCTCCCGATATTTACCTTGCTTTTGGTATTTCCGGCGCAATACAACACCTTGCTGGTATTAAGGACAGTAAACTGATCATTGCCGTCAATACGGACCCCGATGCGCCTATTATGGAGGCTGCAGATTACTATCTATTGGCTGACAGCCAACAGGTAGTCTCCTATCTACTGGGCAAGAAGCACAGTGCTGACAGTTAAACGGGATCCAATTCGATGGTATGTCGCTATTGAATTGGAGTTCAGGAGTCATGTCTGAAGAAACTGATGTAGTTAGCTTAATTGGGAAGTTGTATCTGCTGGTGGATTGAAGCTATGGTATTGTCGGCCGAGGCGAGCACTTGAAACTAGCCTTTAACGGTTTATAAGGAGTATTTAACAAATCAAGTTTTTAATTCCCGCCAGAGATATTTATTGATCACCCGTATTATGTGAATTTATAGGGTTAAGCCATATTTACCATGGGTTAGGGACTTATGATTGAGGGAATCTCTTGCCCTTAAGATTAACCTGCCAATGTCACTTGTTTTTAACTGTTTCGATGAAACATATAAAACCAGCTCGGACACTTTGTAGCACAGGCCCGATATCCTTCTGTGCAATATAGGGCTTGCAGCTGATTGAGGTGAATGGCGGTATAATATTATCGGATAGTCTGGCTGTAAAATTCGCTAATATACTGCCCACCTTTGATCTTTGCGATTAAGCGCAGTTTATAATTGGCTCCCTGCTCTGGGATCAGGCTTCGTAATGCGGTGTCGCTTTGCCAGTAATAAGGGCTGTCACTCATGGCCAATTGGTAAGCCGTTACTTGGTTTTTCTTGTGTACTAAAAATAACGTTGCGCTATCGAGAGGGAAGGTGGAGTTTATTTGTGTAATACCCTGCGTATCTGAAATGTTCACTTTAAAATCACCAGACTTTAAAATACATTTTTTATTCAGCACATCGCAATGACCATCAGGAACCAACTGAAACACTTTAGCTTGGTCTGCTTGATCTTCAAGATAATAATCAGCAGCGATATAACCGCCAATTAGGAGGAATGGAACAATAAAAATGGCAAGCTTGGTATGTCGGTTCATAAATTTCCCATTAATAATACATTGTTAACTATTTAGTACTCAGTCATCTTTTTAGTTTAAGAAGAAAATATGCTGTTTACCAGTATAAATGAGTACTTTCGGCGAAGGTTAGTCATAAGGAAGCGCTTCGAGTTATTACGGTGATGTACTAAAGAAAGCGGTGAGAAAAAAGACTCCTAAGCGGAGTCTTTTTATTATTTAAAATTGACTAAGTATCGTCAGTTTAGTGGTTGTGCGCTGCTCCTGCACCGTGTGGGATACGCATGTTTTCCACTAGCTGCTGAATATGAGCAGGTGCGGGGCCTGTGACTTTGCACACCGCAAATGCAACACCAAAGTTAACCAAGGCGCCAACCACACCAAATGCATTTGGTGAGATACCGAAGAACCAGTTTGCGTCCATTCCACCTAAGAAAGAGGTACCCGGAATAAACATGATCCCTTTATGCTGGAATACGTACAGCATAGTAACACCGATACCAGAGCACATACCCGCTACTGCGGCTGTACCACTCATTTTCTTAGAGAAGATACCCATCATTAACGCCGGGAAGATTGACGATGCCGCTAGGCCGAAGGCCAATGCCACCGTCCCCGCGGCAAATCCCGGTGGATTAAGTCCCAAATACCCCGCTACCAGTATGGATATGGTCATCACGATCCGGCCCGCAAGCAGCTCGTTTTTATCGGATAAATCCGGTGTTAATATCCCTTTCATTAAGTCATGGGAAACGGAGGAGGAGATAGCCAGTAACAGTCCAGCAGCAGTTGAAAGCGCGGCGGCTAAACCACCCGCGGCAACCAAGGCAATCACCCAGTTAGGTAAGTTTGCTATGGCCGGGTTAGCCAATACCATAATATCGCGGTCAACTTTCACCATTTCGTTGGTTTCTTTATCCGCAACATACTGAACTTTGCCGTCACCATTTTTATCTTCAAACTTCAACAGGCCAGTTTGTTCCCAATCTTTAAACCACTGAGGACGTTCGGCATAGACAAGGTTTTGGCCAGCAGTGGGTTCAATAGTACTCATCAAGTTGTAACGAGCCATCGCACCGACAGCGGGAGCAACCGTGTATAACAAGGCGATAAATACTAACGCATAACCTGCAGATGAACGTGCAGCTTGTACTGTTGGCACAGTGAAGAAGCGCATGATTACGTGTGGCAGACCCGCGGTACCTATCATCAGAGATAAGGTATAGGCAACCATATTTAACGTGCCGCCCAGGTTATCGGTAGTGTATTCTTTAAAGCCTAGATCTGTGACGACCATGTCCAGCTTATCTAACAAGTAGACACCGCTGCCGTCTGCTAACGTACTACCTAAACCTAATTGTGGAATTGGGTTACCGGTTAATTGCAACGAAATAAACACGGCTGGAATGGTATAGGCAAAAATCAATACACAGTATTGAGCAATTTGCGTATAAGTGATCCCCTTCATACCGCCAAGTACTGCATAGACCCAAACCACGCCCATGCCGATGGCAAGACCCAGACCATAGTCAACTTCCAGGAAGCGAGAGAAGGCAACTCCCACTCCTTTCATTTGACCGATGATGTAAGTAAGGGACGCAATAATTAAACATGCAACCGCAACAATACGCGCTGTTTTCGAATAATAGCGGTCAGAGATAAACTCAGGAACGGTAAACTTACCGTGTTTACGCATATAGGGTGCTAACAGCATAGCTAATAATACATAGCCACCGGTCCAGCCCATTAAAAATACGGAGCCACCGTATCCCAAAAACGCAATTAATCCCGCCATAGAGATGAACGACGCGGCGCTCATCCAGTCAGCGCCAATGGCCATGCCATTTTGCAAAGGGGTAATCCCACCACCGGCAACATAGAAGTCACTGGTCGAACTCGCCCTTGCCCACCAGGCAATAGCGAAATACATCGCAAACGAGCCGAATACGGCAATATAGGTGTAGAGTTTTAACTCATCCATTATTTTTCCTCCACATTATATTTTTTGTCCAGCTTGTTCATTTTGAAGGTATACCAAAATATCAGTGCAACAAATGTGTAAATGGAACCCTGTTGAGCAAACCAAAAACCGAGCTTATATCCACCCAATCTAAATTCATTTAGTGGCTCAACCAAGAGTAAACCGAGGCCAAACGAACACACGAACCAAATAGTGAGACATATAAAAATTAGGCGCAGATTTTCCTGCCAATATGTTTTTTTATCTTCCATAACCCTCTCCTAGCAACTTAAATACCTTTTATTGTTATACGATTTATTCTTTACCATGTTATTTCAGAGAAAGATTGAGTATTAATTCGCAATTTTCTTGCTAGCAAGAATCCATACTCAATCCTATCTGTTGTTTACATTA
Organism: Psychromonadaceae bacterium; assembly: GCA_965249895.1. GTDB lineage: Bacteria > Pseudomonadota > Gammaproteobacteria > Enterobacterales > CBDFNC01 > CBDFNC01. The sequence goes on along the minus strand of CBDFNC010000004.1, from coordinate 951,638 downwards.
TCAATCTTTTTTTTAACCTTGTATTAACCTTTAGTCTAAGTGATACCTGAGTCGTAAATTGAATACATTGGCATATCAGTTGGTTATGCATAAGAGTCTGAAAAATAAGGTGTTGTTGAGTAATTAGAGTTGTTATTTGGGGGCCGGTTCGGGATTGCTAGCTGCTGGGTAATCGGTTAGTGGTGCTGTTCTTCGGCCTAAGGTTAATGGTTTGTGATCACGATTTATCAAGAATTTGGCCCTATCGTTACTGTCTCTATCACATGCGATTTGCAGGTGGATGACCCAAAATCGAACATAGCAAACACACAGGGAAGTCAACGAGGCGTTTTGATATCTATTTTACGTTATGACTTATGCTGGGTTGTACCAGGTATATCCCCGCTACCTCAGGGGATATAGTGTGGGGCCATTGACCAAAGAGTACGTAAACAAGGAAATGGGGTTAGGCTATTTGATATTGATTTCGTCCTGACTGTTTCGCTTGATAAAGACCTTTGTCGGCTCTTAATATCATATCGTCAGCAGTGAATGGGTCGCTAGCTCGCTTACAGGAGATACCTATGCTTAACGTAAGAATGGCATCATTGGAGATTCCCTCGTGAGGTATGGCTTTTTCCCTGATGTGCTCTACTATTTTTTGCGCGATAAGCTCTGCTCCTTGTATATCGGTACCCGCTAACACAATACAAAACTCTTCTCCGCCATAGCGTGCGGCAAAATCAGTTGGCCTGCGTGTTGCGGCTGTGAGTATGCTGGCAACTATTTTTAGGCAGTCATCACCACCCAGGTGTCCGTAGTGGTCGTTGTATTTTTTAAAATAATCGATGTCGAGTAGCAGGATTGAGAAGCAGGTGTCCTGGCGGTGGCTACGAGCAACTTCTTCTGCAATGGCTTGGTCCAGGTAACGCCTGTTGGCGAGCCCGGTGAGGCCATCGCTCAGGCTGAGGCGCTTGAGTTCGGCATTTGCTGTTTCTAACTCTTGGGTAGTTGCCAACAATTGCGCTCGCATTTCGGCGATCCGCTCCATGGCTTGCATTTTTGCTGTTAATACTAGTTTGTCGATAGGTTTAGTTAGGTAATCATCACCACCCACGGAGATCCCCTTAACCAGAGACTGAGATTCAGTTTTGCCAGTGAGAAAGATAATGGGTATCCATTGGGGATCCAATTCCCGTATTCGGGAGGCCACCTCATAGCCATCTATGCCTGGCATCATTACATCTAATAGTACCAGGTCTGGGGCAAAGCTATGATAACGCTCAATTCCCTGCTCTCCATTGTCGGCGACACAGACTTCATAACTTTCGTTGCTGAGAAAAGACTTGATCACCATTTGTTCGATATTGGAGTCGTCAATTAGCAGTATTTTCATCTGATCCCTGATGGATGTAATTTATCAATAGGTAGATTATAACTAATTAGAGCTGGTTTGCTTATTCGTATAATTAATAATGTCAATATGGTGGGAAAAAGGAGGGAGCACAGGCTCCCTTACTTCAGTTCTGCCTATAACCATGGAAAGGAGTAATAAGACAGGGGAAAGCTAAACAATATAAAGCCGTATGACGATGTGACATGTTAAAATGTCCGTCATGTAAAGGATTTAGATGTTGAAAAACAAAATTGTAACTTAGAGTTAACATTCTAGTATTAGCTGTTAGTCCAATAAAAGGTGCGGTTCGTCAGAGTTTAATGAAAATCTCGGGAGGAGACTAATAAGCCGTTCAACTGCGTGGTGAGGTTGATTAGCTTACCCGCGATGATATGAATAATATCTCCCTCCCGTTCAATAATCCCTTTTACTTTTAGCAGCTTGGCCGTCAGCAGTACTTGTTGCTGTGCTTTGGCAGTGGCTTTCCATACCACAACATTAATATTTCCGGTTTCATCTTCCAGAGTAACAAAGGTCACCTCTGCACCAGAGCCAGGTCGCTGGCGACCGACTACCAAGCCGGCAACAGTAACAACCGTGCCGTGGGCAATATCGAGTAGATCTTTGGCGCTGGAGCAAGGGGATAGTTTTCCTTGTTCACGGAGTAGGGTAAGAGGGTGGCGATGCAGGGTTAAGCCTAAACTGGCGTAGTCTTCCAGCAGGTTTTCTCCTTCCTCTGGGGCCTTGAGTTGAGTATAACTGGGGGGAGGTGACTCTCCTGCAAATAATGGAAGTTGGGGCTCTACTCCCGCCATGTCCCAACGGGCCTGAAATCTATGTCCGGCTAAAGGAACCAGCGCATCCGAGCTGGCAAGGGCTTCCAGGGTGGTTTTGCCTAATTCATTGGTTAATTCGTCCAGTTGAGTAAACCCCTTGTCGGGCCTGTTCTTGAGTAACTTTAGTAGCTCTTGCTTGTTGGCTCCTTTGACCAGACGCAACCCCAGCCTGAGGGCTGGATCAGCTTGTTTTTCCAGCTTATGGTCCCAGTCACTGTGATTAATATCCACAGGAAGTACAGTAACCCCTTGACGCTTCACATCCTGGATCAATTGGGAAGGAGAGTAAAAGCCCATTGGCTGACTGTTTAGCAAGCCACAGTAAAAGGCTGCGGGCTCGTGGTATTTCAGCCAGGCGGATACATAAACCAAATGGGCGAAGCTGGCGGCGTGAGACTCGGGAAAACCGTATTCACCAAATCCTTTTATCTGGTTGAAAACTCGCTGCGCAAACTCCCGGTGATGGCCGTTTTTTAGCATGCCAGTCACCAGCTTATCTTCGAAAAAGTCCAACTTACCATGAGACTTCCAGCTGGCCATTGCACGTCTTAGTTGGTCCGCTTCCCCCGCACTAAAACCAGCCGCCACCATTGCCAGCTTAATCACCTGCTCCTGAAAGATAGGCACACCTAAAGTTCGTTCCAGTACTGCTTTTACCGCCGCATTAGGGTAATCAACCGTTTCTTGTTTATTTCTTCGCCTTATGTAGGGGTGAACCATATCTCCCTGGATAGGACCCGGTCGCACTATGGCGACTTGGATAACCAGATCATAATAGTTTGCTGGTTTTAATCTGGGCAGCATGTTGATTTGTGCCCTGGACTCCACCTGGAACACGCCTATACTGTCGCCTTTTTGTAACATTTTATAGACCGCCGGATCAGCTTTGGGCACCAGGCTTAAGCTCAGTGGTTTCTGTCGATAGGCCTGAATATAGTCAAATGTCTTTCGGATAGCGGTTAACATCCCCAGGGCCAGGATATCTACTTTCATCAACCCCAGGCTCTCAAGATCGTCTTTATCCCACTGAATAACAGTACGATCAGCCATGGCTGCATTCTCGACGGGTACCAGCTCCGCCAGGGTATGGTTGGCAATCACAAAACCGCCCACATGTTGGGATAGATGCCGGGGGAAGCCTTTTAATTGCGTTACAAGTTGGCTGAAACACATGGCGGTGTGCCCGCTGAAGAGTCCGGAATCGGCAATTTTTTCCTCAAGGCCTTTTTCCCTGTCCCGCCAGTCGGTTGTGGAGATCAGTTGCTCAAGGTGGTGCAGATCCAGGCCTAAAGCCTTACCTGTATCCCGGATGGCACTTTTTGCTCGATAGGTGATCACTGTGGCGGCCAGGGCGGCGCGCTGGCGACCATATTTCTGATAGATATATTGGATCACTTCTTCCCGGCGGGCGTTTTCAAAGTCCACGTCGATATCCGGCGGCTCATTCCTTTCCTTAGAAATAAAACGTTCAAACAGCAGGTTTACCTGGGTTGGGTCAACCTCGGTAATAAACAGGCAATAGCAGACGACGGAGTTAGCGGCTGAGCCTCTCCCCTGGCAGAGGATCTGCTGGCAACGGGCAAAGCGGACTATATCTTCAATGGTTAAAAAATAGTGCTCGTAGCTGAGCTCTTTGATCAGGGCCAGCTCTTTGTCGATCAATCGGCTGATATCCTTAGGTGTTCCCAGGGGAAAGCGTTTTTTTTCCCCTTTCTTTACCAGGCCTAGCAGATATTGGTAAGCAGTCTGCCCGGCAGGGACCAGATCTTGCGGGTATTCATATTTCAATTCATCCAGGGAAAAATGACATAACTGATTAATGATCTGAGTCTGAGTAATTTCTTCTGCGCCATACCTGTGTTTGATATTCGCAATAGGCTGAAGAAAAGCTTCTCCGTTTTGCTTTAATAAAAAGCCGGCATCTTGTAGTCGGGCGCTGTGTTTAATACAGGTCAGCACATCCAATAAGGGCTTACGCTGATGCTGGTGCATCATCACCGAGCCGACACAGACAAAGGGCAGCTGCAGAACCTTGGCCAGGCGTTTTTTGCTCTGATAAATCACTCTATCGGCACGCTCCAGGTTACGGTTGCCAGCCAGCCAGAGCCGGTTTGGAAACCGGGTTTTGAGCCAGGCTGCGTCTGTTGTCCCATGGTGGTGGGGAAGCCAGAGGCATAAACACCTATCCAGCCCTTTGGATAAGTCCTCCCGGGTAAGCTGATACTGGCCCTTCGGACTGCGTCGACGTGCCGTGGTGATAAGCTGGCACAATTGACCATAGGCTGCCCTGTCCGGACAGAGTAAGATCAGGTGTAAATCATCTAAGTGAAACTCACTACCGACAATAAGTTTTATATTAAACTCTTTGGCTTTGACATGGGCGCGAGCCAGCCCGCTAAAGGAGCATTCATCAGTGATAGCGATAGCCTGGTAGCCCAGCTTAGCTGCGGTTTCCACCAGCTCTTCGGGGTGGGAAGCGCTACGTAGAAAACTAAAATTGGAAAGGCAGTGCAGTTCTGTGTACTTCATGATTGAGATAATAAAAACCAGTGTGGAGAAATTTGCTAAGACGGAGCAATTCGATGTCCATGCAGTGTACTCAGATCATGAAAACCAGCCGTGCAGGAACCAGTTTCCCTGCTTGTCTTTGTACAACCAGCAAAGGCCGCCAGAGTGATGGCGGGCGACGAAATAATCTCTTTGTACAGCTTGCTGAGTCCACCAGGCAGCTTGCAGGCGTTCCGGGCCTGCCAATAAGGAGAAATATCTATAATTAAGGGGCTCAGGAGTCGGCAGTAACCAGAGGGGTCGGCCGGCTTTAGGACATAGGGGGCCAGGCATACCAGGAGGGTGATAAATACTGGCAAATTCAGGCCTGTGATCCTCTCTGGCGACAAGTCCGGATACCTTATCTTCGCCGAACTTAGCTTGTAGTTCACGCAGCAGCCGCTGACTATCCGCGTGTTGCTTTTCTTCCCCCAGAAAAAGGTCATCATCGGCTCTGATCTGGGGGGAAAGCTGATCCACTTGCAGTGTTATTGCGGTGATGGTGTCGTAGACCTGGACTCGCTCCAATTTAAGCTGAAATAAGGGTAACAGCTCTTCCTTTTGATACAGAGGTTCAGCGGTTTCTATTTGCAGGTAGCTGTCGGTTTGCGCTCTGTGCCCCATGATCAGGAGCAGGCTTTGGGTCGCCATCTGTAACCTGCGCAGATGGGATTCAAGCTCGCTTAACAGACGCTTTAGGGGGAATAACAGTGCACTGGCGGCATCGGCATCAAAGGTCAGGTGGAGCTTGCGCCTGAAGCAGGGCTCCGGTGTATAAAAATCCTGGGGATCCGGCAACTGGCCAGTTAACTTCAGCAGATAGCGGGTGAGCTCGGGTCCAAATCGTTTACTCAGCTCAGCCGCAGGTAGTTTTTGTAAGCTGGGGTAATCCCGGATCCCCATACTAAAAAGCGCTTCCGCACTGGATGTAGGTATATCCAGTTCCTCGAGTAACAGGCGGTCCAGTTGCTGTACCAGAGCCCTAGGCTCAGATAAGCACCGGCCTTTTGCTGATTTTGCCAATAACTTAGCGGCCAGGGGAGTTTGTCCAGTAGCGAGTTGAGTGGTGTAACCTTTCTCTTGCAGACCTGTCATAAGCTCCCGGCAATAGGCGCTAAGGCTGGGGTAGAGTTTACGCATACCACTGACTTCGAGTAATAAGCCATCGGGTGGGTTAATGACTAACTGGGGACACAAGTCGTAAGCCCAGTTTGCCAGCGCCTCCAGAGCATCAGTCTCTTGCTCTGGCAGCAGCACCACATCGGGGTAAAGGGCGTAAGCGGTGGTGGCGCTGATCCCAGTTTCAATCCCATATTGGCGTAAGGTCTGGCTGAATTGGGTAATTATATTTTGCTTATTATACAAAGCCAGCTGTTGCTCTTTCCCCAGATCAAAGTGGTAGCTATCCAGGGCGAGGTGAGGGAAATGCAGATACAACCACAACATCAGTTATACCAGGTTAATGGGGCCTTAACCCTTGGATAAGCTCGGGGCGATAGATATCTCTGCGTCCTAACTCAGCCTGAAAAGCCGTCATCGGCCAGGCGCCCCGACGCTTGAACAGTTCCACTTCGACCTTATCCGTTTCACCGCTGGATACCAGGGCTCGAATAGCTGAAGGAGAGGTCTGTTGTTGCTGGGATTGTGGCCTGAATAGAAAGGCCAGGCTCTGACTCTGCTCGGCGGCGAGTTGCAGACGGCGCGCTGTGTTTGGAGCCATATTTTCTACCCAACCAAGCACGGCGCTGCAACCTCCACTTTTTAACCCTTTCTCCAGGGCCCAGAGTACATCTTTTACCTGTTCGGCATGAACCACAAGGATACGGCTAGTATCCACCCCAGCATCCTGCAGGGCAGGTGCGTTTAGCATAAAAGGGGGGGCAACCCACAGGATCCAGCGCTTCTGCTGACTGAGTTTAGCCAACGCCGGGATCAGCAAAGAAAGTTCACCAATACCCTGTTGATCGCACAGCAGTTCGGTGAGAGCGCCTTTGGGCCAGCCATGGCCTGGCAGGTTTTTATCTACATCTGGATAACAGCTTGATTCACTACTTACCTGGTAATTGCTCCAGTGCTTTCCTTGCCATACTTGCTGATTATTTAATAGTTGGGTCAACTGTGTATCCATCTGATGATCCTGTTCATTTATACAGTGTGTATAGATATACAGTAGTTTTATTTTGTTTAAGATGCAAGTAATTTCTATTTCCCTTTACCACCCTGATATAAAAAGTACCTAAAATTCAAAACGATAAAATATAGCTTCCCCCTGTATTCAAGAGTTTGTTGCAGGAACCAAAAGCTGAAGAAGAGGAAGGCCCAGGTTAAGGTACTGGTTAAGTCGCACCGAACGACTCCCTGAAAGCAGCTATCTAGCGGGCCAGAGATGCGACGGAGTTCAGTCTCGACTTTGGGGTTGCCGGTGAGGGTGACAAGGGAGCGCTGGTTATGCTAATAACCGTTACTGCGCGGGGGAGGAAAGTGGTGTCCTTAATCAGCTAAACCATTTTTGCTCTGGAAGCCAATAGCTGACCCCTAAATATGGATGGGAAAATCGTTATCGGCTCGTCATTTACCTTTTAGCCGACGGCAAGAAAACTGAACTTTGCCTCGGGTCTTCAGCTTGTATTCTCTAGTGCAGAGTCCAGCCGCTTGCTGACGTTAATAAAGGATCAGCTGGCTTGATAAACTTCAAGTTCGACCTTAGATACCGAAGCTAATGCTGTCGCCGTATTTTCTGTATGGCTTATCTTGCCCTTTTCGTTTTCAACCAGTGCTACGCGCTCGATTTGCGCAAAGGTCAGCCCATGGAGGGCCAGTTGGGACAAGGCTGCCTGCAGAGGTGACAGGCTTGGGTTAAACGCTGCATTCTCCGCATAACGGCCGATAAACGTCTGCTCCTCAGCCAGCAGGACGACAGCGGCATAACTCTGGGTATAGGGGGCATAACTCAGGTTGGCCTGCGCTAATGCGGTTTGCACCAGGGGATCGGCTGTGTTCAGTTGCATCGTTTGTTGGGGATGGCTGAGCAGGGCCTGAGATACGCCTAAATCTTGTGGCCCAAAGCTGTCCGGTAGCAGGGTATGGATCTCTGTACCCTGGGTGTTTGGAATATAGACGGTAAGCTTGTCCAGTCCTGCCAACTCGCGAATAAACTGGCGACAATGGCCACAAGGACTGGCGTTAACAGCCAGGGAACGCAAGGATTTTTCATCCTGGTTCCAGGCGTTGGCGATAGCGGACTGCTCGCCGTGCAAACTGTTGTTTAAACTTAATCCGGGTAGCTCAAGGTTGGCACCGAGATACCAGTTGCCACTGGCCCCCTCCAGCACAACCCCCACATAAAAGTCGGACACTTCAGGTTTTGCGAAGGTTGCGGCAAATGGCAATAAGCCCTGCATCAGGCTGGGCCTGTCGAGTCCTAGGTTGGTTTGCACCTGGTTAATGAGTTCGGCAGGTAAAAAACCACAAAAAGCATGAGTTTCCAACCAGGGTGAAAGCTGATCTGCAATGGAGCCGGAAATGTTGCTTAAGGCCTGCTTTGTCAAAGTATTCATCTAAATTCCTGGAGTCTTATTGGGGGCTAAGAATAACCAGTTAGCAGGAATACAAACAGGGGGAAGATCACAGGAACGATAATCATAATAAAAACAGTGGTGCATACCAGGCGTGCGAAGTAAAATCAGCAAGATATAGGAAGAGATTTTTAGCCGAAGTCGGTGTATTCACAATACATCGCAACGCAGCTAAGGTATTGCTACAACTGACGCCAGGGTTAATTCTTAAACTCGAAGCCGATGCTGAAGTTGCTGTCGCCATGACCCGGTATCTGGCCGGTAGAATAAAGCGTTTTCACGCTGACATCGGGCGCGACGTCAAAGCTCATACCGAAACCCACGGCTAACGTATCTTTCCTTTGATTGGCTCGGCGACTTTGCTCCATGTAATCATATAACACGGCATTGCTGGAGAGCGGACTTAAGTGTTGATGTCTTTTGTCGTAGAACTGACCGAATACCTCAAACTGGACATCCTGGCCCGGCGCAGAAATCAGGGGAAGGGCGACCAGATCATACAGGGATGTCTTCTGAAAGGCGCTGTCGGTAATTTCAGTGGTTAATTGGGTTTTTTTATACAAGTTGTCAAATGCAGTGGACAGTGTGCTGTAGCTGTCCGTTGACAACTGATATAAATAGCTTTTACCCAGTAAATGGGACTTAATCTTGTTATCCAGTATGCCTGTTCCATCAGCCACGGCATGTACGCTAAAAAAAACGGTTAACAAGGCAATGTGCTTAATCATAGGATCTCCTCACGCACCGGCAGTATAAGGTAACTCTTTGTCCTATGGTGGTTAAAAGGCCATAAACTTGCGTTGGATCCGGTTTTTGATCAAGGAATAGACATTAAGGTTATAAACATTTAATTATCTCAATCAATCAGCAGAGCTTATGAACTTCTTTACCCCCACAACTAGACTAAAATACATGCAAAAAACCTGCCTGTTTTTCGCCGTTATTTTGACCTTTTGGCTAACTGCTTGTGCCGGCGCAGAAAAGAAATGGGATTTTGACCCAGAAATGCTTGATAAACAGGGGCTGGTTAACGGGGTCGCCCTAGATTTTGAGTTTTGTATTCCACCGTCAGCGCGGTCGGAAGTGCTGGGGATCTTTCCCGAAATCAGTTTTTATCCTCACTCTCCAGGTCGGATAGCTTGCAGCGAGGAAGAATTATTGAGCATCGGCAATAGCCTGGCTCCCGGATTTAAGGAAAAGCTCGCGCAGCTGGGCGAGCTTTCTTACATTAAGCGATTTGCCAGAACCTATTGGGAATAGGGCTAGAGCGTTTGTACATAGTCGTAGAGGGATTTAATGATGGTGACGGCTGATTCATTTTCCTGATGCACCAGCGCCAGGGATTCCAGCTCCTGCACGTAACTCTGGACTTTATTACCCAGCACTTGTTCCCTGTGCAGTTGCCACTGGGCCATTTCTTCCTTATTCAGGCTGTCGGGGAAGTTGCGGGCCCGGTAGCGGAACAACATCTCGGCAAGCCGACTATCTTCAAATTGGAACTGACGGTGGGTTAACTGATCCGGCGACGTATCCCGGATGATATCCATGCTCGCTTTATCACCCCGGCTGAAGAAACCACCGGTATATAACATACGGTCCGGATCTTGTTGTTGATCATTGCTGTGCTCCTGCTGGTAAATCGCCAGTAATTTCTCCCTGAGCTCTGGTGCTGCCTGCAGTCGGTTAAGAGACTGACGACATAATTCCCGGTCAATACCTAGTTCGTCGGCCCTTTGTTCCGTCAGGGTTTTCGCCGGTGCCAGCACAGGGCACTTATTGATATGCAGCAACTTAAGGGGAGGCCGGCTGATACCCTCCGGCAGGTCAAGCGTCTTGGTATACAGGTGCTCCCGCAGGGTGTCTGCATCATAGTCAAACAGGGGGCTAACATCCTGATTGAGGTCCACCAGGATCACGGCGTTTTTATTTGTCGGATGCCAGGACAAAGGGACGACATAAGAAGCACAGCCGTGCAAAGGTGAAAACATACCGGAAATATGCACCAGAGGTTTGTAGTTCACCACATCGATGAGTTTACTCACCTCTTTTTTATCACGCAGAGAAAAAAGATATTGGAATAACTTGGGTTGCGCGTTTTTAATCAGCTTGGCCATTTCTATGGTGGCGATAACATCGGCAACCGCATCGTGAGCATCCTGGTGGCTGATACCATTGGCCTGGGTTAACAGCTCCAGTTTAAACTTAGGCTTGCCTTCATCGTCATAAACCCAGTTGATCCCCTCCGGCCTCAGGGCGTAACAGGCGCGAACCATATCCAGAATATCCCAGCGGGAGTTGCCGTTTTGCCATTCCCTGGCATAGGGATCATAAAAATTACGGTACAGGCAAAACCGGGTGACTTCGTCATCGAAGCGAATATTGTTGTAACCCACCACACAAGTACCCGGCTGGCTGAAGGCCTGATGAATTTGGCGGATAAACTCCGCTTCATTGACTCCTTTGGCCAATGCTTGTTGTGGGGTGATCCCCGTGAGCAGGCAGGCTTCGGGTTGCGGCAGGTAGTCGCTGGGAGGTCGACAATACAGCTCCAGGGGATCGCCGATGATATTGAGATCCATGTCGGTGCGAATACCGGCGAACTGGGAGGGCCTGTCGTTGGCCGGACTGATGCCGAAAGTCTCGTAGTCGTGCCAGAAAAAAGATGCTTGGTTTGTCATTATTATCACTATCTTGTGGCTTAATTTTTTAGCCGCCGCTAATGGGGCAATGATAACCCAGAACGTTGGGGAGTGTGATGCTTTCACCAGCAAACAAGAGCAATAAGTGAGCTTGGCGCTGATTTTCTTCTTCATCTAATCTTAAAAGAGTCTTGACTCGTTATATAACCTCCCAGGAGTACCGATTGATTTCTATCCTTATCCTGGACACCAGAGCAGATCGGAGCAGTGAATTTTGCCAACTGATAAAGGGCAATGAATGGCTTGAGGTAAATATTCTGCAGGTAAACAACGAGTCCTGTGCCCGCCAGGCGCTGGCGAAGCAAGATTATGATCTATTGGTGATGGGGGGCCTGCAATCAGACTATGATGCCATCGATGTGTGTGGTCGGTTAAGCCAGCAATACACACGTCTGGCGGTTTTGCTGTTGGAGCACAGGTTTAACCTGCCAACGCTGGAGCTTGGGGTTGGCAGTGGCGCCCAGGACTGCATCTTTATCGAAAATATCAAAAATGAACCCTGTGAGCTGGCCAAAATTATCCTGGTGAGCATTATCAGAAAACAAAATGAGGGTCTGTTATCCCACTTGTCGGAGCAACTGGCTACTTATGACAACCTGATTGGTATCCCTAACGCCTTCCTGTTTGAAGAGCGGTTAAAGCATCTTATTTGCATTTTCAGTGAATCTACCATGACCACAGATCGCGTCCCTTTTGTGTTGGCCAAACTAGGCCTGGGCCGATTGGATATAGTGGCTGAATCGTTAGGGCAGGGGATGAAAGATCTGTTGCTGGTGTCTGCTGCGGCCAGACTCAAGGATTATTTGCGCAGTAGCGATACTATTGCCCGGCTATCAGAGCACAACTTCGGCATCCTGATAGAGTCCGGCCAACCCAACCGATTAGACGCACAATTTATTTTTAGCAAGTTAGTCCGCCTGGTGGATGTTATGGAGCAGCCGTTTGACTTGCTGAAGGGGGAGGCCAGGATAACTTGCAGCATTGGGGTATGCAGTTATGCCGATGATGTGAATACGGTAAAAGAGATGATGACTGGCATGGAGACGGCTTTCAGTCAAGCAAAACGTGAAGGCGGCTCGTGCTGTCGCTTTTATTCTCCGGCACTAAATCGCATTGCCGAACAGCGCAGTGAGATGGCCAATGCCCTTAGCCAGGCTGTTTCAGCCGATGCACTTACGCTGTATTTTCAACCCATGCTCAATGCCGCTGGTACCAAGGTGACGTGTGCAGAGGCATTATTGCGCTGGCAGATGAAGGACGGCCAGTGGGTCAACCCTGAAGTAGTAGTCTCGATGGCGATTGAGATGGGATTAATGGGCCGCTTGGGAAGCTGGGTACTGAAGCAGGCTTGTTTGTGCGCGGTGAAAATCCAGCAGCAGGGATTTGTAGATTTTCGCATCGCGGTGAATGTATCAAGCTGTGAATTAGGCGAGCCGGAATACAGTCAAAGAGTGTTAACGATTTTGCATAAGTCAGGTTTAAATCCCGCAAGTCTGGAGTTGGAGATCACCGAAAGCCAAATGATGGAAAACCTGGATGTGACCATGACCAACTTAAACGCGCTGAAGGAAGAGGGAATAGGCGTCAGTGTGGATGATTTCGGCACGGGCCATTCCTCGCTGGAGTACCTGAGTAAACTGCCGTTAAATCGGCTCAAGATCGATCGCAGTTTCGTTCGAAATTTGCCTGACAATGACGAAGAAAAGACCATAGCTATTGCCATTATCGGCTTGGCCCATCAACTGAAACTCCAGATTGTGGCAGAAGGTATAGAGCAGCAATCTCAACTTGAGTTTTTGCGCCAATATTTGGCGGAAAATGATGAAATTCAGGGTTACTACTACTCTAAACCTTTACCTATGAACGAGTTTCAAACCTATATCAGTTCCTATTCGGCCCCTTGATTAAAGCCGATCGGGTAATGCAATTAAGTGGTGATTTCCGGTGATTTTCCTTGCAGCTTAGGCCTGGTGTTCTAATCTTCAGAGGTATGACACCACAAAATATGTGGTAAAAAAGGTGTTAAATGCCATGCAGTTAATTGAGCAAAACTCCCTGTTTAAATATGGGGCAATCCCTTTCTTTATTCTCGCTATCGTCGCTCTAATTCCCACGTTTGTATTCGGCCAATTCGGCATATTAATGCTGCTGTTTGTACTGGTACAGGGGCTGGTATTTGCCGGAGCAGCAGTCTGGTTTTCTAATGGTAGCAAACAGCTGAAGCAGGACTTAGGTGAATTAACTGCCATTCAGGCGGAGCAAAAAAAACAGGGGGCTTCAGAAATAAGCGGACTCACCGAAATATGCTCGAATGTGCTGCCTATTTGGGAGCAGCAAATCGAAGAAAGTGTGACCCAGTCCACCGAGGCCATCCAGGCTTTGGCTGTTCAGTTTGCCGGTATAGTCAAGTCGCTTGGTGAAACCCTGGCCGCAGCCAATGAACTGGGCGGATCCCAAGGTAACCAGGGGGTTAGCCAGATTATCCAACACGGTGAAGACCAGTTAAGCGGCTTGATCCATACCCTGGGCGCCGCGCTGGAGTCGAAACAACAACTGCTCAACGGCCTGGACGAACAGGTGAAGTACGTGAGTGAGTTGCAAGCCATGGCCAAAGAAGTAGAGGGTATCGCCGACCAAACCAATTTACTCGCCCTCAACGCGTCCATCGAAGCAGCCAGAGCCGGTGAAAATGGTCGGGGGTTTGCAGTGGTGGCGGACGAGGTGCGCAGTTTATCGCAGCGGTCTTCGGAAACGGGTCAACAGATCACCTCCAAAGTTTCCAGTATTTGTAAGGCCATGAGTGACGCCATGGTAGTGAGTAAGTCTGAATTTGCCAAAGAGGAAGAGTCTTGTGCCAACTCCCAGGAAGTGATTAGCGCAGTGATCCAACAGTTTGATGAAATGATCCAGCAGATGGCTAGTTCCACGGATCTCTTGATAACAGAAAGTGCCAGAGTCAAGGATGAGATAGACGGTGTCCTGGTCTCATTGCAATTCCAGGACAGGGTGAGCCAGATCCTCTCCCATACTCAAAAGGAATTAGCCAGGCTGGACTCGGAGTTACAGACCCTAACTGCGCAGGAAGGAAGCGAAGGTTTTGATTGTCACGCTTGGATGGAGCAGATGAAAGCAGGCTACGCCACGTCGGAGCAACATCGCAGACACACGAAGGTTACCGGAAGCACGGCCAAACACACGGGTGATACGGAAGACGACAATGAAATCACCTTTTTTTAACGGCTGGAGATAAACGGCATGTCGAAGACTATCTTAGTGGTGGATGATTCAGTTTCCTTGAGGCAGGTAGTAAAAATTGCGCTTGAATCGGCAGGTTATAGTGTCCTTGAGGCGGGCAATGGCAAGGAAGCGCTGGACAGGCTGGATGGCACCAAAATTCACCTGATCATCAGTGATGTCAACATGCCCATCATGGACGGCCTGACCTTTGTAAAGCAAGCCAAGCAAAAGCCCGCCTACAAATTCACCCCGGTAATTATGCTGACCACGGAAGCGGGGGCGGATATGAAGGCACAAGGTAAGGCGGCCGGGGCCAAGGCCTGGGTAGTGAAACCCTTCGAGCCAAAAACCATGTTAAACGCGGTGGCTAAGCTGGTGCCGGCTTAGCGCAAAACAGACCCATAGCCAGGGAATGTGGCGCGAAAGCTGGAGTGGAACGTGAACGTTAACTGTATTAAAAACCCTGCATCCGATGAGGTGCAGGTGGAAGGCGAACTTACCATATACACGGCGGAAGTGTTCAGAGACACCTTATTTCCCTGTATTGACCAATCTCCCTCAATCACCCTTAACCTGGACCGGGTTGTCGAATTCGATAGCGCGGGTCTGCAGATCCTGCTGGTAGCGCACAATAAGTCCCATGCCCTGGGCAAGATCTTTGTTATTACAGACTGCAGTAAGGCGGTGACGGAAGTCTTTACCTTGTATCAGTTGGATCCCAAAGATCTTCATGCATTGAATGAGGAGGCTGTATGAATTTTGGTTCGGTTGTGACTGTGTCTGATGCAGCTTTGGGTTTGGAGGCGTTATGGATGTAGACCCAGCAGTAAAGGTATTTATCGAAGAGTGCACCGAGTTGCTACAGGATATGGAAGAGCAGCTGTTAAAGCTGGAGGACAATCCTAACCAGCCCGAGTTGATAGCTGCGGTTTTCCGTGCGATTCATACAATCAAGGGTACGGGGGGGATCTTTGCCTTTAAGCAAGTGGTGGAATTTACCCACGAAGTGGAATTTATCCTGGATAACGTCAGAAAAGGCGAAACGGAATTAACCAAAACCCTGCTCTCCAACCTGTTTCCATGCTGTGATCACGTGGCAAAATTAGTATCCCTGGCGGTGGATGATTTGCCCCTGGACCAAGATACCCGCCGCCACGGCAATAGCTTACTCAAAGCCTTTGGCGTCGAAGTTGCCGAGCCGTCCGCTGAGCAGGGAGGGGAAGTTCAACAAGCCGAACATAACGCGGCGGATTGGACCATCAGTGTTAAATTCGGTGAAGATGTGTTGAAAGACGGCATGGACCCCAAGTCATTTCTCCATTACTTGCAAGAAAAAGGTGATATTAGCCAGTTTGAGTTGATCACAAGCGCCTTACCCGAGGCTCAGGCGTTTGATCCCGAGAGTTGCTACCTGTCTTACGCCATGAAATATCACACCAGCGTCAGCGAGCAAGAAATAAACGACGTGTTTGAGTTTGTAATGGAGGAGAGTGAGGTTGAGATATTACCTCTGGAAGCGGATCGGGACCGTTATACCAGGCTGATTAATACGGTGCGCCATGACGACAAACTGTTATGTGACGAACTGCTGGCACAGGACACCCTGAGTTATCAGGTGCTAAATGATTTTCTCGAAGATTATATCGAACACCGTCAGCAGGTGGGGGAAATGATTGGCGCTTTGGATAAACAGCGCTTGGTGTCGGAAGAAGTGTGCAACAAGCTGCTGGAAGCCCTGCACAAACGGCAAAAAGCAAGTGCGGCGGCCCCCCGTGAAGAAAGCCTGAGAGTTGACGCCGCCAAGCTGGATACCCTGATTAATTTGGTGGGTGAGCTGGTAACCGCCACCGCAAATGCACACCTGATAGCCAGGGAAAACAGCGCGGACAATATGCTGGACTCAGTGGATGCCCTGATTGAGCTGGTGGAGGATATTCGGGATTGCTCCCTGCGCCTGCGCATGGTGCCCATCGGCAATACCTTTAGCCGGTTCCGGCGTGTGGTGCGCGACTTGGGTAATGAACTGGGTAAAGAGATCCAGCTAAACGTCAGCGGTGAAGACACTGAGCTGGATAAAAGTGTTATCGAAAAATTAGGCGACCCTTTGATGCATATGGTGCGCAACGCCATCGACCATGGACTGGAAATCCCGGAACAACGTCTGGCGGCGGGTAAAGCGGCGAAAGGTGAGGTCAGCCTGAACGCCTACCACGAAACGGGCAGTATAGTCATCGAAATCAGTGATGACGGTGCCGGTTTAAACCGGGACAAGATCTACCAAAAAGCACTGGAGCGGGAGCTGATACAGCAAGGCGCAGAACTGTCAGACAAAGAAATCTATCAGCTTATTTTCCTGCCGGGGTTTTCCACCGCCGATCAGGTATCCAATATCTCAGGGCGTGGCGTCGGCATGGATGTGGTGCTGAGTAATATTAAGGCGCTGCGCGGCACTGTGGACGTGGACTCACAGATGGGCAAAGGCAGCACCATGATCATCCGGGTTCCCCTTACGCTGGCCATTATCGAAGGTTTTCTAGTCAGGGTCGGGCAGTGCAACTATGTATTGCCCCTTAATAATATTTACGAGTGTGTAGAGCAGCCCGCAGAGCAGCTGGCGAATAGAGAACAGGCCGGATATACCAGCTTACGGGGTGAAGTACTGCCATTTCTGCGCTTAAAGACCTTGTTTGGCGAAATGCCGGATGGCGACTGTCGGGAAAGTCT
Source organism: Psychromonadaceae bacterium (assembly GCA_965249895.1). GTDB lineage: Bacteria > Pseudomonadota > Gammaproteobacteria > Enterobacterales > CBDFNC01 > CBDFNC01. Next base: position 934,645 of record CBDFNC010000004.1, on the reverse strand, counting down.
GGTGGTGGTGCAATTTGCCGGTGAAAAAGCGGGGATCCTGGTGGATGAATTGCTGGGAGAATTTCAAACCGTGATCAAGCCCCTGGGTAAGTTGTTCCAGGATCTGAGCTGGGTGACAGGGTCAACGATAATGGGTAATGGCGAAGTGGCTCTAATTCTGGATGTGGCAGGCCTGGTGCGACTGGTAAAAACAACATTGCTCAGACCAGGAGACAAAACGGGGTAGACCCCGGTTTTAACAGAAATAGGTAGGGTTATATGGGTAACTTACGAAGATCGACTCTGTTGCTGGGGTTGGGATTGTGCTTAGTGGGCGACTTGCACGGCTCAGAAAAGCAGACACAAGCTCCGGCAAAACATGAAGCACAGGAAAAACACGCAGCCCCCCACTGGACCTATCAGGGGGCCGGTGGTCCTTCTCACTGGGGGGATATGTCCGATGCGTTTGTTACCTGTCGGCAGGGGCGTCTGCAATCCCCCATTAACATTACCCGGGGTAAGGAGGGCGGGGCTTTTTTACTGGATATTCAATACCGCTTTGCCCCCCTTAATGTACTGAATAACGGCCATACCATACAGGTCAATATGGGAGAGCAGAGCCACAGTGATGCCGATACTGTGGAGTTTGGCGGAGAAAAGCACAGTCTGCCCGGCTCCACACGCTATAACAGCTGGCTGAGTATCAGCGGTGAGCGCTATAAATTAGTGCAGTTTCACTTTCACGGCCCCAGTGAACATTGGCTGGATGGCTCGCCTTACCCCATGGAAGCCCATTTTGTACACATGAATGACCAGGGACAGCTGGCGGTGGTCGGGGTTTTTCTAAAGCGGGGCACCAGCAATAGCTTGCTGGAGCAGATATGGAGTTATATGCCCAAAAAAGCCGGTGAAGTGGCCGCCGTTCAGCAAATCTCCGTGGACCCCAGAGCCCTGTTGCCAAAACAGCTCAGCTATTATCACTACCGGGGATCCCTGACGACGCCGCCGTGCAGTGAAGCGGTACGCTGGTTCGTACTGCAGCAAGCCGTTGAAGTATCCGGTGCGCAAATCAGTCGGTTTGCCAATGTGATAGGCGCAAACGCCAGGCCAATCCAGGCGTTAAACAGTCGTTTTCTTATTAAGCCAACCAGTGAGTAGTGGTGTTCGGCGAGGATAAAAATAATGAATATCGCGTTTTCAATGAAGAATGTATCTGTAAAAGTCCAGGTACTGGGGCTTACGTTTCTGCTGGTGCTGGTCATGTTAGTTATGGCCATGTATGCCTGGCAACAGATGAATAAGATAGGCGCAGAAATAACCGCAATAGCAGAGCAGGATATCCCCCTGACCAAGAAAATGACAGACATCACTTTGCACCAACTGGAGCAGGCTATTTTGTTTGAGCGCTCATTTCGCCTGGGAGAAGTGCTGGACAAGGTGCCGGGTGCAAAGGCTAAGTTTAAACAGACGGTGGAGCATTTTGAGGCGCTGACGCCAAAAATCGAAGGGCAAATTAAAAAAGCGGAAGCCCTGGTGGACGAAGTATTGCTCGACGCTCACTCGGAAGCGGTGAAAAAAGAGTTTACTCATGTGGGTGAGCTGCTGAAAAAGATTGAACATCAGCATGAGTCGTATATAGAGCATGTGCACCAGGTGTTCAGTTACCTGGTAGCGGGTAAACTGCATCAGGCCGAAGTCGCCGCCGAGGTGGTTGAACACGAAGAGAAAGAGTTGGACAAAGAGCTGATCGGCTTGTTAAAGGAAGTGGAAGAGTTTACCGAGGCGGCCACACTGCAAGCGGCGGCTGACGAGAAAAATGCCGTGGTGCTGATTGGCGCGGGTACGGGTACTGCTGCGGTAGTGGGCGCTGCCTTAGGCTGGATGGTGATGCGCAACATAGTGACGCCCCTTAACTTAATGCGTGAAGCTGCGGTGGACTTGCGCACCGGCGAAGGGGACTTGACCCAGAGACTGCCTGATTTCGGCAGTAACGAAATGGGCCTGACCTCTGACGCCATTAACGGTTTTATCGAAAAAATGCATGACACCATTTCCGATGTGTCGGGGGCCGCCAAAACTCTGGGGGTCTCCTCCAGGGAAATTGCCGCCACCGCCCAGACATTGGCGGAAGGTGCCAGCCAGCAGGCGGCCGGTGTGGAAGAAACCAGTGCATCCCTGGAGCAGATGAATGCCTCTATAGCTCAAAACTCGGAAAACTCCAAACGAACCGATGAAATTGCCTCGAAAACCGCCGGAGACGCTAAACAAGGCGGCGAAGCTGTGATGAATACAGTTAGCGCCATGAAAGAGATAGCCGGAAAAATCGGTGTTATCGACGATATCGCCTATAAAACCAATTTGCTGGCACTAAATGCCGCCATCGAAGCAGCCCGCGCCGGGGATCATGGTAAAGGCTTTGCTGTGGTTGCCACGGAAGTGAGAAAACTCTCCGAGCGCAGTCAGACATCGGCGCAGGATATTTCAGTGCTGGCACAGGAAAGCACCCGCATTGCCGAGCAGGCAGGCAGCTTACTGGAGGCCATAGTGCCTAACATAGTGGAAACTGCTGATCTGGTGCAGGATATTACCAATGCCTCGGAAGAGCAGTCCGAAGGGGTAAGTCAGATAACCTCGGCCATGACCATGCTGGATACCAATACCCAGAAAAATTCCGCTGCCTCGGAAGAGCTGGCGGCGACTGCCAAGGAAATCAATGTGCAAATAGACGCCCTGGTGGGTCAGTTGTCTTTCTTTAAGCTGGCTTCGTCGGGCCAGGCACACGGGATAGAAGGGCATGTGCCTGAAGCGGCCCCTGACTCGTCGAGCTCCTGGCAAGGCAGTGTGGCGACAGATGATGACGATGCCAATTTTAAACCTTTTAGCTAGTGGTGTTGGGTAGCAGGTTTGCGGAGGTTTAAATGAGCGAAGTTGAAGCGAGTGCGACAAAAAGCAGTGCCCAATACCTGACGTTTGGGCTTGGTGACGATACCTATATGCTGGATATTCTGATGGTTAAGGAGATTTTTGAGTATGAATCCCTTACCTCAGTGCCCCTGGTGCCTGATTATATCCGCGGCGTGCTGAATCTACGTGGTCATGTGGTGCCGGTTATTGATCTGTTGAGCCGGTTTGGCGGCGAATCTATCGAGGTGACCAAGAAGACCTGCATTATCATTATCGAAATAGAAACCGAAACCGGGGAAGATGAGGTTAAGGAGGCTTTTGACTTGGGGGTCATGGTGGACATGGTAAACCGGGTTGTTGAGTTGCCCGAAGAGCAAATTGAACCGCCTCCCTCATTTGGCGCCAATATACGTACCGACTTTATCCTGGGTATGGGCAAAGTTGAAGACGAATTTGTGATTTTAATCGATGTGTCTAAAGTCTTGTCCATCGAGGAGTTACAGGTCATCGACGCCATGGGGGAAGAATCGTCGCTCACAGGCGCGGTTCAGGAAACGCAGTAGCGGGGCGGCAATGGAAGAGTTAAAAGATCGGGAATTTAATGAAATAAGAAAGATGTTTCAGCAAGTGTCCGGTATCGACTTGCCCAAAGAAAAAAAAGCCCTGATATATGGGCGTATTTCAAAGCGTTTAAGGGCGTGCAAAATTACCGACTTTAAGCACTATGTCGCCTATATCAAGAGTCAAAAAGGGCAGCGGGAGCGAGAGCATTTTATCAATAGCCTGACCACCAATGAGACGTTTTTTTTCAGGGAAGCGAAGCAGTTTGAATTTCTGACTGAGCTGTTCTCCCGGCCGGACTTCAGGCGGGACAAAATGTTCCGGATCTGGAGCGCCGCCTGCTCATCGGGGCAGGAGCCTTATACCCTGGCCATGGTGTTACATGAAAACCGCCTCTACAGCTTTGAGATCTACGCCAGTGATCTAAACAGTACAGTGCTGGCCAAGGCTAAACGCGGCGTGTATAGCGAATCAGACTTAAGGGGCATGTTGCCAAAACCTATGCTGAATAAATATTGGCTCGAAGGCACTGGACCCGAAGCGGGTCACGTCAGAGCGGGTAAGCAGCTGAGATCTGCAGTGCATTTCTTTCAGGTGAACCTCACCGAAAATATACCGGACATCGGTAAATTCGATGTGATTTTTCTGCGTAATGTACTGATTTATTTTGAAGAGCCCGTTATCGGCCAGATAGTGAAAAGCATAGTGAATAAGTTAACGCCCCGCGGTTACCTTATGGTAGGGCATGCGGAAAGCCTGCTCAATTATGACAGATTTGGCATAGAGCCGGTGGCGTCATCGGTTTATCGCCGCAAATGTTAGGGGATGATAAAGCGCATACCCTGGGTCCTGGAGATTGGGTGTTCCTCGACAGTCCTAAGCTACTGGTGAGTTTGCTGGGCAGCTGTATTGCAGTGTTGTTGTGGCATCCAAAACTTCATTGCGGCGGTATGTGTCACTACTTATATGCCAGTAGCACTAATGACCGGGAAGTGAGCGGGCGAAACGGGCAGGATGCGGTTAATTTTTTACTGGCGCAGATCCAGGCGAGAAAACATCACCCCAGGGAATACAGAGCCGGTATTTTTGGTGGTGTGAAACCTGATCTGGTTAACGACAGGCGCTTTATTACGCGAATAGTGGATAGCAATATCCAGTTTGCGCATCAGGTACTCAGTCAGCATCGGATAACCCTGGTGTGCCAGCATGTGGGCTTTGCAGAGCCCTATCTGCGGATAAAATTTGATATGGCGACGGGTAAGGTTTTCCTTGTTTCCGATGAAATGAAGGAAGTGTTGGATTTGTCTTAGTAATTTACGCTCTGGGGGGCCCAGATGGCAACAATTAACGTTTTTCTGGTGGATGATTCGGCGACGGTGCGCAAAGTACTGAACGCCATTCTGGAAAAGGCTCCGGGCATTGAGGTAATAGGCACCGCCATTAACCCCATCTTTGCCTGGAAAAAAATGCAGAAAAACTGGCCCGATGTCATTATCAGTGATATCGAAATGCCGGAGATGGATGGCATTACCTTTTTGAATAAAATAATGAAAGAGCACCCAACACCGGTGATTATCTGCTCAGGTTATGCCGCTACCGTGGGTGCTAAGTCCATGGAGGCCATGGCCAAGGGGGCTGTGGAAATTATCCATAAGCCGACAGTGGGGATCAAAGAGTTTCTCGATGCCTCAGGCGCCGAGGTCATCGAAGCGGTACGCGGCGCTGCACTGGCCAAATTGTCCAACCTTAAACCGGGGCCGATTCCGGTCTCGGGTGCTGCTCTTAGCCCCCTACTTAGTCCTCCTCCAAGCCCAGTGGCGGGCAGACAAAAACTCACGGCAGATGCGGTGCTAAAAGAATCGGGGCGTGGAAAACCCGTACCCAAAACAGAGAAAGTCATCGCCATAGGCTGCTCTACCGGAGGAACCCAGGCCATAGAAGTGGTGCTTTCGCGGCTTACCCCTAAATGCCCGGGGATCCTTATCGTGCAGCATATGCCGGCAGGTTTTACTAAAGCATTTGCCAACCGGCTAAATCAAAATTGTCCCATAGATGTGAAAGAAGCGGAATCCGGCGACCCCATCAGACCCGGGTGCGCATATATAGCTCCCGGCGATAAGCATCTGATGTTGCGCCGAATGGGCAGCAGGTATGAAGTGGAAGTGAAGGACGGCCCGTTAGTGAGCCGACATAAACCTTCGGTCGATGTGTTGTTTCGCAGTACCGCCAATGCCGCCGGCAGCAACGCCGCCGGTATTATTATGACGGGTATGGGCGATGACGGCGCCAAGGGCCTGCTGGAAATGCGTCAGGCAGGCGCCGTCACTTATGGTCAGGATGAAAACACCTGTGTGGTGTACGGCATGCCAAAGGTGGCGTTTCTTCAGGGCGCGGTAAATCTGCAGCTGCCTTTGCAAGATATCGCAGCCGCCATTATGCAGCAGGCTTTATCGTCAGGGCGAGTTACCCGGGGCGGATAGTATTTTGATAACCTGTGACTACATCAAATTTTGTTTGTTATCTTTACAGCAGAGTTAACCCCGTGTTACTGATAACTGTGTTCTGGAAATCAAATAGTTAATTCCGTTCAATGACATAGGAAGGATCAATTTTATTTCACAGGTTCAATAAACTAGCATCAAGGGTAAAGGAATTTATCGCTATAAAGACTAGGATTAAATAAAGGACGCATTAGTCCAAGGGGGAAGCAATGGAATCATTGAAAGTCGAAAAATACATGAATCGCCGGCCAGTTTCATTCAAGCTGGATATACCGGTGGCACAAGCGGTGGAAAAGCTGCTTAAAGCGAAACAGATAGGTGGTCCTGTGGTGGACAAGAGTGGTCATGTGCTGGGTTGGATCTCAGAGCAGGACTGCTTAAGGAAAATGCTGGAATCCAGCTATTACTGTGAGCAGGTCGCCCTGGTGGAGGACCTGATGCGTAAAGAGGTGCTAACCGTTGGGCCTGAGCAAAGCATACTGGATCTGGCGCAACAAATGTTAGGGGATAAACCAAAGGCCTACCCTGTGATTGAAGACAATATATTAATCGGGGTGATCACCCGGCGTGAAATTCTGCAAGCCATAGACACTCATCTGGCGTCTTGTTTTCACGCTCAGTCTGCTTAAAACTGCACTGTCTCAGCCAGGGAGCCGAAAGGCTCCCTTTTGTATGGTTCATCTCTCTACAGTCAGCCGCCTTCAGCTGTTAAGTTGCTCTCCGATTTACTACAAAGTCAGAGTAAATGCACAGGTTTACCGAGTGGAAGCACTTTTTACTGATTGACCACACTGGGCTTTTTTCGGATTCCTTGTTAGGATCTGCCGCTATCGAAGCGATATGAAAGAATAGACAGTGTCCATAGATCCCCTGAAGCAGCAACTCGCCCTGTGTTTAAACAAAGATAAATTCCGCTTCCAGCGACGTCTCGATGGCGCGAAAAAGCAGACATCTCCCGAGGCCAGGGAAAAGATCCTGGCTAAGATAGCGCAGGATATCGCCGCTTCTAAGGCTAAGCGTGAGCGTCGCCTGGCGGGCTTGCCGAAGGTGTCTTATCCCGAGTTCTTACCCGTCAGCCAAAGGCGGGAAGATATTCTGGCGGCCATCAGGGACAATCAGGTGGTGATTATTGCAGGGGAAACCGGCTCGGGTAAAACCACGCAGATCCCCAAAATCTGCCTGGAGTTAGGTCGCGGGGTTAACGGATTAATCGGTCATACCCAGCCCAGACGCATAGCGGCGAGAACGGTGGCCAACCGCATAGCCGAAGAGATGCAGTCTGAGCTGGGTGATACTGTGGGTTATCGGGTACGGTTTACCGATAAGGTCAGCGATAAGAGTTATATCAAGCTGATGACAGACGGGATCTTGCTGGCGGAAATTCAAAACGATCGCTTTTTAAACCAGTACGACACCCTGATCATCGATGAAGCCCACGAGCGTAGCCTGAACATCGATTTTATAATGGGCTATTTAAAGCGTCTGCTGCCTAAGCGGCCCGACTTAAAGGTGATTATCACTTCCGCAACCATAGATCCCGAGCGATTTTCCAAGCACTTCAACAATGCTCCCATAGTGGAAGTCACGGGTCGTACCTATCCGGTGGAAGTACGTTATCGTCCCGTGTCCGAAGATGGCGATAGCAATCGCGATCAGCTGCAAGCCGTGTTTGACGCCGTGGATGAACTGGCCGCCGAGAGTCTGGGTGATATCCTGATCTTTATGAACGGAGAGCGGGAAATTCGCGACACCGCCGATGCCTTATCAAAGCGTAATTTGCGGGACACTGAAATCCTGCCTTTATTCGCCAGGCTCAGCGCGGCGGAGCAAAATCGCATCTTTAAACCTCACCGGGGCCGGCGGATAATCTTATCCACCAACGTGGCGGAAACCTCGCTAACCGTGCCTGGCATTAAATATGTCATTGATCCGGGCACAGCGCGCATCAGCCGTTACAGCTTTAAAACCAAGGTTCAGCGGTTACCCATAGAAGCTATCTCTCAGGCCAGCGCCAACCAGCGTAAAGGGCGCTGTGGCCGGGTCAGTGAAGGTATCTGTATTCGCTTATACAGCGAAGAGGACTTTAACAACCGGGCGGAATTTACCGATCCCGAAATTTTGCGCACCAACCTGGCATCGGTCATTTTACAGATGTTGGCCATGGGTCTGGGTGAATTAGAGCAGTTTCCTTTTGTCGAGGCGCCGGATAATCGCAACATCACCGATGGCTTACGCCTGTTGGAAGAGCTGGGAGCGGTGGATCCCCTGATCAGCGACCCGCGTAAAAAATTAACTCAGATCGGACGCGCGCTGGCGAAACTTCCCATCGATCCAAGACTTGCCCGTATGGTGATAGCCGCGCAGCAGTTTGGCTGTGTTCATGAAGTCATGGTGATCTCTGCGGCATTAAGTATCCAGGATCCCAGGGAGCGCCCGCTGGAGAAACAGCAAGCCGCCGATGAAAAGCACCGCCGCTTTTATGATAAGGACTCGGACTTTACCACCTTTGTGAACCTTTGGAATTACCTGCAGGAGCAGCAAAAAGAGTTGTCCCGAAGCCAGTTCAGAAGTTTGTGTAAAAAAGATTTCCTGGCCTATATGCGGGTGCGGGAATGGCAGGATATTTACTTTCAGCTGAAGCAGGCCCTGGATGAGCTGAATATTCCTATTAACCATCAGGAGGCCAGCTTCCAGGGGGTACACAGTGCTCTGATCGCAGGCATGTTGTCCCATATCGGCTTTAAAGATAAAGAAAAGGAATACCTGGGCGCCCGTAATTCCAAGTTCTGGTTGTTTCCCGGCTCAGCGCTGTTTAAAAAGCAGCCAAAGTGGACCATGGTGGCGGAGCTGGTGGAAACGTCCAAGCTGTTTGGTCGTATCGCCGCGCGTATTCAGCCGGAATGGGTAGAGCCTCTGGCCCAGCACCTGGTGAAGCGCTCCTACAGCGAGCCCCACTGGGAGCAGAAGCAGGGGGCGGTTTATGCGTTTGAAAAGCAGACCTTATACGGTATCGCTATCGTGCCCAAGCGCAAAACCAATTACTCCCAAATTGATCCCGCCTTGTGCCGCAACCTGTTTATCCGCAGTGCGCTGGTGGAAGGAAACTTCACTACCCGGTTTCAGTTCTTCAAGGATAACCAGGCGCTGCGCCTGGATATCGAAGAGCTGGAGCACAAGTCCCGGCGCAGGGATATTCTGGTGGACGATGAAGTCTTGTTCCAGTTTTATGAAGAAAGGTTGCCGCAAGATTGCCTCTCCGCTGCTCATTTTAATGCCTGGTGGAATAAGCAGCACAAGTTAACCCCAGAGCTGCTTAGTTACGAGCGTGCACTGTTAATGAGTCACGATGCCGAGCAGATCACTGCGGTGTCTTATCCGGACTTCTGGCAACACGGACCTTTTAAGCTACAGCTGGAATACAACTTTGAGCCGGGCAGCGAAGATGACGGAGTGACGTTAAATGTGCCGCTGGCCATCTTAAACCAGCTGGAAGATGTAGGCTTTGACTGGCAAATCCCTGCGTTAAGAGAAGAGCTGGTGATTAGCCATATAAAGTCGTTGCCCAAAGCGCTGCGGCGAAATTTTGTACCGGCGCCTAACTATGCCGGCGCTGCATTGGAAGTGATGCCTGGACTGCAGGGTAAGTTGGTGGACTCCCTGACAAAGCAGCTGTTACGAATGACTGGTGTTAAGGTCGACCGTGAAGCCTGGGATAATACCCTGCTGCCCGAGCACCTTAAAATGAAGTTTAAGGTATTGGATAAAAACGGCAAATTACTTGGCCGGGGCAAAAATTTATCCGTGCTGCGTCAGGAGCTGCAGGGGCAGGTACAGCAGACCTTGTCTAAGGTGGCGGAAAAAGGCGTCGAAAAGACAGATATAGTGAACTGGGACTTTGGTGAACTGCCAAAAGAATTTGTGAAAGATCACGGTGGCTACGAAGTTAAAGCATTTCCGGCGCTGGTGGATAAGCGAAAAAGTGTTGCCATTGAACTGTTCGATCAAAAAGAGCGTGCCGAGCTCGCATCAAGGCAGGGATTACGCCGGTTGGTGTTGCTGAATGTACCTTCACCCATTAAGTACCTGCAACAGTCATTACCCAATAAAGCCAAGTTAGGTTTGTACTTTAATCCCTTTGGAAAAGTGGCGGATTTAATAGATGACTGTATCGCCTGCGCGGTTGATCATATTCTGCTGGAGATGCCGGATCCTCGGGACGAGGAAGCCTTTAACCTGGCTCGGGATAACGTCAGGGAAAACCTGGGTGAAGTAACCCTGGAGATTGCCAAGCAGGTCGAGCAAGTACTGACAGGCGCCAATCAGGTAAATAAAAAGCTCAAGGGAAAAGTGGGACTGGATATGATCATGGCGCACGGTGATATCAAAGCACAGCTGGGCAGTCTTATCTATCCTGGGTTTGTTTGCGATACCGGTTTCAGCAGGTTAAAAGATCTGCATCGATATACCAAGGCGTTGCAGCGTCGTCTGGAAAAGCTGGCCATAGATCCGATAAAAGACAGGCAGATTACCCTGGAAATGGAGGGGCTTACTAACGAGTACAAAGCGTTGGCCAAGCAAGTCAATCAGGGAGAAGCTCACCCGGAGCCTTTAGTACAACTTCGTTGGATGCTGGAAGAACTCAGGGTTTCTCTTTTTGCCCAGCAGTTAGGTACTAACTATCCGGTCTCGGCGAAGCGGGTGAAAAACCAAATTCAGCAGGTCAAATCATTGCTTGGTTAGTCAACTAATTATCAATGTAGCCTCGTTATTCCGACAGGGTAACGAGGCTATTTATCCAACAGCATTTAAGTAAATCAATTCTTTTGTCTGTATTCTTCCTTGCTATCAGTTTAAATTCTCGTTTTACTGATTTCTTCCAGTGTATTTTTCTGTCGGTTTTTGCGATTGTACTGTAATAGAGCAACTAATACCCAGTGGCTAATATATGACCGCCAAATAGTGGGTTTTATGCTAGCGTAAGCCATTGAAAGTAAAGTGATTGCATTGTTAGTGTGAATAAATATTCACTAATATCGCGTTTGTATCCGAAATCGGCTTGGCATTTTAATCTAAAAAAGCTATCTTAGGTTGGCATTTATGCCCCGGAACTGTAGGATAGTTACGAAAATACGCATTCCAAATGCGATAAATAATAAGAAATCCAACATTTGTAACAAGTGTTGTCCCATCCTATAAAGGCTGCCATAGATTTGTTCGTCAGAAACAAAAATGGCCAGTGGATTGGTTTGTTGAGTGAGAGACCCGTGGGTTTTTCACTTACACAATAGTCACAAAGAATTCGCACTGAAATCCGAACACGGGTTCGATAGCAGTTATTAAGTGCAAGGAATTTCTAAAAATAAGAATTTAGGCCCCAGCTGGTCTCGGCCGGCTTTGGTCTGTTTTAATTGGAAGGACGTGTCTATGACAAGTAGAGAGCAGAGCACACAGGGCCTATATGTGCCTGAAATGGAACACGATGCATGCGGCATCGGATTTGTAGCTCACCTAAAAAACCGTAAGTCACACGATATCGTGACCCAGGCGCTGGATATGCTAGCGCGCATGGAGCACCGCGGCGGCCAAGGCTGCGATCCATGTAGTGGTGACGGCGCAGGCATACTCCTGCAAAAACCTCATGAATTTCTGTTGGAAGAGACCCAAAAGCTGGGTATCAGTCTTCCGGCTTTCGACAAATACGGCGTTGGTGTGGTGTTGTTCCCACAAGATGAGAATCATCGCGCCCAGTGTCGAGACATCCTTGAGCGCAATGTAAAGCGCCTGGGTTTGGCAGTGATTGGTTATCGTGAACTACCCACCGACAATTCCATGATTGGTGCGGATCCGCTCAGCAGTGAACCTCATTTCGAGCACGTATTTATTACCGGTGGAGAGAATTGCGATCCTGCGGTGTTAGAGCGTAAGCTGTATGTGCTACGTAACTATACGGTTCGTGTTTGTCTGGAAACGGTTTCCGGTATAGAAGACAACTTCTATATCAACTCCTTCTCTTATAAGACCCTGGTTTATAAAGGTCAGTTAACCACAGAGCAAGTACCCCAGTACTTCCTCGACCTGCAAAACCCGGCGATGGTGACGGCCCTTGCATTAGTGCATTCCCGTTTCTCAACCAACACGTTCCCAAGATGGCGCCTGGCGCAACCTTTCCGTTATATCGCTCACAATGGCGAAATTAATACGGTACGCGGTAACATCAACTGGATGAAGGCCCGCGAAGCTATCCTGGAGTCTGAGCTGTTTAGCACAGCTGAAATCGAAATGCTGCTGCCGATTTGTCAGGAAGGTAGCTCGGATTCATCCAACTTCGATATGGCCCTTGAGCTGTTGGTTTTGTCAGGCCGTAGCTTGCCGCACGCCCTGATGATGATGATCCCTGAAGCCTGGCAGGAAAATAAAAACCTGGATCCTAAGCGTCGTGCGTTTTATCAGTATCACGCCAGCATCATGGAACCCTGGGATGGTCCTGCTTCCGTTTGTTTCACCGATGGTGTGCAAGTCGGCGCTACCCTTGACCGTAATGGTCTGCGCCCGTCGCGTTATACGGTAACCAAAGACGATTACCTGGTGATGGCTTCCGAGTCGGGTGTGGTTAAAATTGCCCCTGAAAACGTACAATACCGTGGCCGGTTACAGCCGGGACGTATTTTCGTCGCCGACCTTGAGCAAGGCCGGATTATTTCAGACGATGAAGTGAAAGACGGTATTGCCAATGGTAAACCTTACCCTGAATGGGTGAAGAAAAACCTGCTAAACCTGGACTCGTTACCGGAAGCATCCGGAGTTCAGCAACAGCCGAAAGCAACTGCGCTGCTGCACCGTCAGCAAGCCTTTGGTATCAGTAGTGAAGAAGTCAACGAAATCATTGTGCCGATGGCGAAAACCGGTGGTGAACCACTGGGCGCTATGGGCGCCGACTGGCCGCTGGCAATTTTGTCGCACCAGTCCCAGCATCTGTCCCACTACTTTAAGCAGCTGTTTGCCCAGGTGACCAACCCGCCTATCGATCCAATTCGAGAGCGTATGGTGATGTCCCTTAAGACCTATTTGGGTAAAGATCAGAACCTGCTGGCAGAAACGCCAGAGCATTGTCATAAGCTGGAGCTGGAATCACCTGTATTAGATAACGCTGAATTGGAAAAAATTCGCGCTATCGATCATAAGCATCTACAAGCTAAGACATTAGACTTCTTGTTTGCTGCACATGGCGACGCGGGCGTGCTGGAAAAGGCAATTGCCAAAGTTTGTCGTTATGCACAAGATGCTGTGGAAGAAGGCTACGAAATTATAGTCTTGTCTGACCGCGCGGCGGATTCAGACCATGCGGCCATTCCTGCAATGCTCATTACAGGCGCTGTACATCACCACCTGATCCGCACTGGCCTGCGTGCCAAGTGTGACTTGGTCATAGAAACCGGTGATGCGCGTGAAACTCACCATTTTGCTACCTTGGTCGGTTATGGCGCAAACGCTGTTAACCCGTACCTGGTGCCGGAAACCATCAAAGACTTGCAGGCCAGGAAGAAATTGGATCCTGCAGCGGACTCGGATGAGTTGTTCAACAACTACCGCAGTGCTGTTAACAAAGGTTTGTTAAAGATCTTCTCCAAGATGGGTATTTCTACACTGCAGTCTTACCACGGCGCACAAATATTTGAAGCCCTGGGGATCAGCAAAGCGGTGGTGGATAAGTATTTCACCGGCACGGTTTCCCGTATTCAAGGCCTGAGTACGGATGATATCGCCAAGGAAACGCTAATTCGTCATCGTCTGGCTTACCCTACCCGTGAAATTCCGGTAAAACGTCTGGATGTGGGCGGTGTTTATCAGTGGAAACAGCGCGGTGAAAAACACCTGTTTAACCCTGAAACGATTTCTTTATTGCAAGAGTCCACCCGCAACAAGAACTATGAACAGTTTAAGCAGTACACCAGTGCGGTGAATAAGCAGGGTGACAAAGCGGCGACTCTGCGTAGCCAGTTTGTGTTTGATAAATCAACTGTCACGCCCATCTCTATCGATGACGTCGAGCCGGCAGAAAATATCCTGAAACGATTCGCCACCGGCGCCATGTCGTTTGGCTCAATTTCCCACGAAGCGCATTCTACTTTGGCCATCGCCATGAACCGGATTGGCGCTAAGTCCAACTCGGGTGAAGGCGGGGAAGACCCACGTCGTTTCGAGCCGAAAGAAAATGGTGATTGGGAACGCTCCGCTATCAAGCAGGTGGCGTCCGGTCGCTTCGGTGTAACGTCTTATTACCTGACCAATGCCGAAGAAATTCAGATCAAAATGGCACAGGGCGCCAAGCCGGGCGAGGGTGGTCAGCTACCGGGTCATAAGGTTGATGACTGGATTGGTGCGACCCGACACTCCACCCCGGGTGTGGGCCTGATTTCTCCACCGCCGCATCACGATATTTATTCCATCGAAGATTTGGCTCAGCTGATCTACGACCTGAAAAATGCCAACCGTGCCGGCCGTGTAAACGTCAAGCTGGTGTCTGAGGCGGGCGTGGGCACTATCGCTTCGGGCGTTGCTAAAGCAAAAGCCGATGTGGTCCTGATTGCCGGATTTGACGGCGGTACGGGGGCATCACCTATCTCTTCTATCCGTCACACGGGTCTGCCGTGGGAACTGGGTCTGGCTGAAACACACCAGACACTGCTGAAGAACGGTTTGCGTAACCGGATTGTGGTGCAATCTGACGGCCAGATGAAAACGCCACTCGACTTAATAACCGCGACGTTATTGGGCGCAGAAGAATGGGGTGTCGCCACCGCAGCACTTGTGGTTGAAGGTTGTATTATGATGCGTAAGTGTCACCTGAACACCTGCCCTGTGGGTATCGCCACCCAAGACAAAACTCTGCGTGACCGTTTCGACGGCCGTGTGGAAGACGTAGTGACCTTCTTCCAGTATATGGTTGAGGGCATGCGTGAATACATGGCTGAACTTGGTTTTAGTACTATCGAAGAGATGGTTGGCCAGTCACAGTTGCTTAAGGTTCGTGACGATATCCAACACTGGAAATACAAAAACCTGGACTTGAACGTAGTGCTGCATAAAGAGCTGCCACGTGAAGATGACGGTATGTATAACCAGCGAGCTCAGGATCACTGTTTAGAAGCTGTGCTCGACCGTCAATTGATTGAACTCGCACAACCTGCCTTAACGCAAGGTAAGGCAGTGAGCGCCGAATTTGACATTATCAACACTGACCGTTCAGCGGGCACTATGTTGTCCAATGAAATCTCCAAGGTTTATAAAGACAAAGGTCTGCCTCAGCCAATGAAGGTGAAGTTCAAAGGCAGTGCGGGTCAGAGCCTGGGTGCGTTCCTGGCTAAAGGCGTGACCTTTACCGTTGAAGGTGATGCTAACGATTATTGGGGTAAAGGTTTGTCCGGCGGTACCCTGGTACTGTACCCGGATGTTAAATCAAGTCTGGTGGCCGAAGAAAATATCGTGGTAGGTAACGTGTGTTTCTACGGCGCTACGTCCGGTGAGTCCTATATCCGCGGTATAGCGGGTGAGCGCTTCTGTGTACGTAACTCGGGCGCCAAGGTGGTGGTTGAAGGCATAGGCGACCACGGTTGTGAATATATGACCGGTGGTGTTGCTGTGGTGCTGGGTAGTACTGGTCGTAACTTCGCCGCGGGCATGAGTGGTGGTGTGGCTTACGTTTGGGACAATAAGGGTGACTTCGGGTCCAAACTAAACCAGGAGCTGGTGGATATGGATCCGCTGGAAGCGGAAGATATTGAGCTGCTGGAAACCATGATCAGCAAGCACAAGGATTTGACCGGCTCGCAAGTGGCTGAGAGATTCCTGAGGGATTTCCAGGGCAACCTGAAACAAATCGTCAAAGTGATGCCAAGGGATTACAAAGCCGTATTGCAGCAGCGTAAAGCACAAGCCGAAAAACAGCAGGAATTGGAGGCCGTCAATGGGTAAGCCCACTGGATTTTTAGAGCTGGGACGTGAGTTGCCTGGCAAATTGGCGGTCGAAGAACGCCTGAGAGATAACAAAGAATTCGTTCAAAATGACGAGTTTGGCAGCAAGGTCAATGATCAGGCTTCCCGCTGTATGGATTGTGGCGTGCCGTTTTGCCATAACGGTTGCCCAATCGGTAACATCATTCCGGAATTTAACGATGCTGTATATCGTGACAGTTGGGAAGAAGCCTGGGATATCCTGAGCTCGACCAACAACTTCCCGGAGTTTACCGGTCGCGTCTGTCCGGCGCCTTGCGAAAGTTCTTGTGTACTGGGTATTAACCAGGACCCAATTACCATCTGTAACATCGAGAAAACCATAGTTGAAACGGCGTACCGTGAAGGATATGCCAAACCTAACAAGCCAACCTCACGAACCGGCAAGAAAATTGCCATCGTGGGCTCGGGTCCTGCGGGCTTAGCTGCAGCGGAGCAACTCAATAGCGCCGGTCACCATGTGACTGTGTATGAGCGCGATGAAAAAGTGGGTGGTTTGTTACGCTTTGGTATCCCTGATTTTAAGCTGGGCATGGATATTATCGATCGGAAAATCGATCTGATGAAAGAAGCCGGCGTTCGTTTCGAAGTCAACGCACACATAGGTGTTAACGTCGATGCGAAGCAGTTAAAAGCGGATAATGATGTGGTGCTGCTTACCGGTGGCTCTACGGTTCCCCGTGACCTGCCTATTCCGGGTCGCGAGCTTAAAGGCGTGCATTTTGCCATGGAATTCCTCGGCCAAAACAACCGCCGCGCCAATAACATGGAGCTGAAAACACAAGAGATCCACGCCAAAGGCAAACATGTCGTGGTGATTGGCGGTGGTGATACAGGCTCTGACTGTGTAGGCACCTCAAACCGTCACGGTGCGGTCAGCGTGACTCAGGTAGAAATTATGCCTGTGCCACCGGAGAAGCGCGCCGAAAATATGCCTTGGCCTTCGTATCCGATGATCCTCAAGACCACCACTTCTCACGAAGAAGGGTGTGAGCGTCACTGGAATATCCTTACCAAAGAATTTCTTGGTGATGAAAACGGCAACGTGAAAGAACTGCGTATTGCCGATATCGAGTGGGAAAAGGCGGCGCCGGGTCAGCGACCTAACTTTAAAGAAGTGGCTGGCTCTGAGCGGGTTATCCCTTGTGATCAGGCCTTCCTGGCAATGGGTTTCCTACACCCGGAGCCAACCGGTGTGATTGCTCAGCTGGGTGTTGCGCTGGATGAGCGCGGCAACGTGGCCAGTAAGGGTTTTGCAACTAATGTCGACGGCGTATTTGCTGCTGGCGATATGCGTACCGGTCAATCTTTAGTGGTACGTTGTATCAACGAAGGCCGTGAAAGTGCAATCGAAATAGATGAGTACCTGATGGGTAACTCAAACCTGGAAGCAAAAGCCGATTCATTAATGCTTTCTGCCAGTTAATTAACAATAAAATGTAACAACTTCCAATTTTGCCAGCCCATAGGGCTGGTTTTTTGGTTATTGGCCCTAATAAAACCACTCGGATCCTCGACTTCACAGCGGTCTGGTTTTTTGTAGGGCATTGCCGTAGTCGAATATAGCTAGTGCCCGTCCTGAAACGCCGATTCTGTCATTCCCTCGTACGTGGTGGTCCGACATCTGGATGGTCCGACACTCGGTCCAGTGGCTTAACCGCGATCACGGAGCACGCTAAAAGTCACTAGACCGAGATGTCGGACCATACCAGGCAAGCTGACAATGACTGATTTTTTTGTGGTAGTGGAGACTAACGGTAGGGATTTGTGAAACATCGCATTTTTTTTGCACTATTATTTTTACTTTGCCTTCACTACCATGCCGTGCAGAAATGCTCTATCCCCTGACAACTTAATCGGTCCAGAAAGGAAGAATAAAGTAAGCAGCCTGAGCTACTTACTTTGGTTTACTTAAGTTACGGAGTTAGTCGCCATCGTAATGGCGTTAGCAAAGCTAGATGCAACTAAATCGATTTCATCCGAGCTAATAATCAAAGGAGGCAGGAAGCGAACAACGCTGCCATCGCGGCCCCCAAGCTCAATAATTAACCCTTGCCTTAAACAGGCTTGCTGGATTTTAGAAGCCAGAGCGGCATCGGTTGCAAATTGACCGCCTATGTTGGAGCTGCGCTTGGGATTAACAATCTCAACCCCCAACATAAGTCCCTGACCACGAACGTCACCAATAAATGGGTGTTTTGCTTCTAATTCCTTTAACTGATTTTTTAATCGATCTCCCATTTTTGCCGCATGTTCCACCAGGCCTTGTTTGTGTATGGTGTCTAGGGTAATAGATCCGGCAGCCATGGCCATTTGATTTCCCCGGAAGGTGCCGGCATGGGCTCCCGGCCCCCATTTGTCCCACTGTTTGTGATATAGCAGTACTGACATGGGCAAGCCACCACCAATGGCCTTGGACAAAATCACCATGTCCGGACAAATCCCTGCGTGTTCAAAGGCAAACATCTTACCCGTTCGGGCTATTCCCGTCTGTACTTCATCTAAGATAAGGGGAATATCATGCTCTGATGTGAGCTTTCGAAGACCCTGTAACCACTGGATTGGCGCGGGTATGACACCGGCTTCCCCTTGCACGGCCTCGACTATAATGGCCGCCGGTTTGAGCACACCCGACTCGGGATCGTTCAACAAGTGTTTTATATAATTCAGGTTGGCCGCCACGCTCTGATCTTGCTCCAGGCCAAACGGGCAGCGGTAGGTATATGGAAAAGGCAAAAACTGTACATCGGCCATTAACCCGGGGACGGCTTTTTTGGGCCCTAAGTTACCCATAAGGGATAAGGCACCATTGGTCATGCCGTGGTAACCGCCGGAAAACGAGAATATGGTTCTGCGGCCCGTGGCTATCTTAGCCAACTTGATGGCCGCTTCTACTGCGTCCGCTCCTGTGGGACCACAGAACTGTATCTTAGCGTTCTGGGAAAACGCTAACGGCAGGATGGTGAAGATATCCGCTACAAATTGATCTTTCACCGGGGTGGTAATATCCAGGGTATGCAGGGGTAAACCCGAATCCAGCACCTTTTTCAGTCCCTTAATAAT
Source organism: Psychromonadaceae bacterium (assembly GCA_965249895.1). Classification (GTDB taxonomy): domain Bacteria; phylum Pseudomonadota; class Gammaproteobacteria; order Enterobacterales; family CBDFNC01; genus CBDFNC01. The sequence continues at coordinate 915,626 of CBDFNC010000004.1, read as the reverse complement.
ATCCGGGTGATTGTGCCCCAGGGCCAGGGTACCGGCGCCGGCGAGGCAATCGATAAAGACTTGGCCTTGCGTATTTTTCACATAAATGCCGGAGGCTTTGTCCAGCGCCAGCGGAATACGCCTAGGGTAACTTCTGGCATTAGACTCGAAGGTTTGCTGCCGCTCCAGGTATTCATTGGTTTCCAGTACGATTAGGCCCTGGCGGTGGTGTTCATCCCTTAACTCATCGGCAATGCTACTTTGTGGTAGGGGTGCAACTGAAATTTCCATAATTCCTCCTTTAGCAAGTTGTGGCGGTTAAACGGGGTGAAACAGCGGCGAGCTGTGCACCCTTGCAAATGACGTCGGCTATAAACCGTTCATGTTGGAATAAGAAAAAGTGGTCACCTTCTAGCCACTCCAGGGTAAAAGGGCCGCTCGTTTCTTGTTTCCAGCCTGTCAGCTGGCGTTCGTTAGTGTTCGGGTCGCTGCGGCCGCCAAACACTGTAATAGGGCAGCTCAGCGGCGGTCTTTCCCGGTAGCGGTAGCGCTCACACAAAGCAAAGTCGCGGCGCAGTATGGGTAGAAAAATCGCCATTAAATCGGGCGAGTTGGCAATTTCTTCTGGTATGCCGTTCATCCCTAAGATCTCGGTAGCAAAATCCGCTTCGGACAAATGATGTAGCTGAGCCTTAAGGTGGCGAAGGCTGGGGGCAGTCCCGCCAGAGACATAGATGGCTGTTGGATTCAGTGCATGGCTTTCCCGCAAACGATGAGCAAGCTCAAAGGCGATCAGACTTCCCATGCTGTGGCCAAACAGGGCAAATGGTTTATCGCCCTCTTGTGCAATGGTCCTGGCCAGCTCGTCCACCAGGACAGAGATGGAGTCGGGAAGCGGATCCAAATACCGGGCGCCTCTTCCTGGGTATTTCACTAATGCCAGCTCCAGCCGCTCTTCGTACAAGGGTTGCCAGTGTTGGAATACAGCGTGACTGGTACCCGCATACGGCAGGCAATAAAGACGAATGGCGCTTTTGTCGCAGGCAGGTAGTAAGCTAAACCAGGTATTATTCATGGGTTATACCTGGGCTTCCAGCGCCTGACGCAAGCTCAGGGGGCGCATATCCGTCCAGTTTTCCTGGATAAATGCCAGACACTCTTCCTTGTTTCCTTGTTTTCCGGCCAGCTGCCAACCACTGGGCAGCTCCTTGTAGTCCGGCCAGATGGAGAACTGCTCTTCATGATTCTTGACTACGTTAAATATTGTATCTTCGCTATCCCAACTCATTTTCCTGTTCCTTTAGCTAGATAGGTTGAATTTGTGCTTATCTATTGCGAATAGAAAGCGTAATAACAATGATTACCTAAATGATAATAAGTTGCAATAGCGTTTTAGATCAATTAGCTTTAGTCCGCCTTATGTTAAGGGTAATTGCCTGTTGGTCAGCGACTGGATGGTCGAAAATGTTGCTTATAGGTAATTCAACTGTTTCATAAATGTTAATAAAAAGTATCCAGCAAGGAATATGGCATGACTATGGCTACCAGCGAATCCGTTTTAGACGAGACGTCTTTTTTGTTATCACCTTTATTAGAAAATGGCAGACTTCCACTTCAGGTATGCCCCAAAGGGTCTGCCCCCATAGCTTCACAGATGGATGCTATCCATCGCGTGGCCGAGGCTCAACTGCATAAGGCTGGTGGTCTGTTGTTTCGCGGGTTTGGTGTGTTAGGCCAGGAGCAGTTCCAGACATTTACCCGTTCGTTTGGTCATGAACTGCTTAACTATGAATTTGGCTCTACACCCAGAAGCGCAGTGAGCAAAGGTGTCTATACCACCACAGAATACCCGGCCCATCAGGTTATCCCTCAGCATAACGAGCAGTCATACACCCTCAACTGGCCGATGAAGATCTGGTTTCACTGCATCACGGAAGCGGAACAAGACGGAGAAACGCCTATATCCGACAGCCGTGAGGTCTACCGCCGAATTGACCCAAGGATCCGACAACGATTAGCAGACAAAAAACTCATGTACGTGCGCAACTATGGCGGCGGGTTGGATTTGCCGTGGCAGCAAACGTTTAATACTGAATCCAAACAAGAAGTAGAACGCTTCTGTCAAGCGCAGCAGATAGCGTTTGAGTGGAAAGCGGACGGTGATTTGCGCACCAAACAAGTATGCCAAGCGGTAGCCGAACATCCCAAGACGGGAGATAAGGTGTGGTTTAACCAGGCCCACCTGTTCCATGTCAGCAATCTGGCTGCAGCTACCAGAGAGACCTTGCTGTCTATCGTAGGTATGGAGGACTTACCGCGTAACGTTTACTACGGTGACGGAAGCGCTATCGAAGAGTCGATTCTGGAAGAAGTCCGCGGCGTATTGGATGAATGCACAGTGATGTTCCCCTGGCAATCCGGCGACATTTTAATGCTGGACAATATGCTGGTAGCCCATGGCCGATCTACGTTTAAAGGCGCTCGTAAAGTGATTGTCGCCATGGCAGAGCCGAATAGCTGATTAGCTTCATATTGTTATGGGTCATTAAGCCGACATCATCCATTTGTGTTTGGGTTATCGGCGTTGCTTTATGTGTAAAGGGATGTTGTGAAAAATAAAATAAGTGAAGTAATGAGCCGGTTGCGCCGTTTTGGCGTTAAGTTGGTGGTTAATACTGACAAAATCGAGGTGCAAACCTGTACCGATTTACCTGATGACTCTGACGTTGATTGGGTCCATGCTCATAAATCAGAAATAGAACATTGGTTGCAGAAACAGCCGGACTATTTTGAATTTATGCCGTTAGAGGCGAATCAAACCAGCCTACTGTTACATTACCACCTCTACCCAGGTAGCAAAGCTTATAATATGGCCAACGCCGCCCGTTTGCTCCCAGGTTTTAAACCTGAACTTCTCGAACAATCTTTCCTTACCTTTGCTGCACATCATGAAAGTTTACACTCAGCCTATATGTTAGTTGACGGGCTAGGCCTACTGGACCTGAGGGAAAAGCACAAGCCTGAATTTTTGCTGAATAGGGTGGAGAATTGGAGCGATGAGCAAATACATTATTGGTTAACGCAGCGTGCGGACCACCCTTTTGGCCTCGAGCTTGGTCAAGTATGCCGACTAAATGTCCTGGTTAACCAGCGTGACGGACGAGAAACCTGTTACTTGGTTTTCGGTATTCACCATATAGCCGGAGACTACCGTTCATTCGAAATAATGGTGGATGAAACCTTATCCGGGTATGGACAGTTGGATGACGGCAAAGATCTTGAGTTTTCCGAGGTGGATGTACGTTTCAGTCAATGGCTTGCAGTGCAGGAGGTCAAACTCACCAGTGGCGCGGGAGACAAGAGCAAACAATATTGGTTAGATCACTTGGCTGGTGAAATAGGTAAAGCAAATCTAACTCAGTCCGCGGGGCTTGACGTAAAACCAAGCTATGAAGGGGCGGAAGCTAAGTTCCGCTTGTCTCGCGAATTGACCAGATCTATCAGAGGATATTCAGAACAATTGGGCGCTACGCCGTTTATCGTATTTTTAGCCGCGTTTCAGCTGTTTATCTATCGATATAGCGGTTGTTCCAACTTCCTAACAGCGACACCCACTACCGGCAGAAATTGGCGAAAACACAAGCAGCTGGTTGGCTATACCATTAACCCGATCTTGATAAAAAGTGACTTTTCGACACCTATGTCGTTCGGCGAGTTTATTTATCAATTAGGGAAGACGTTAAAGTCCGGACTGAGGCACAAAATTCACCCCTACCCACAGTTGGCTCGAGACTTAAGAGTCGATGATAACTTCTTGTCGAGTCAGATGTTTACTTTGGTAGAAAAAACGCAGATACCGGGTATTGATAGGTATTATGCTGAGGAGATTTTACGCGGCGAGCGGGGCGCCGCTCACGGCCTTAATCTGGTGGTAGAACAAGGTAGTGAACACTTTGACCTATCTTGGCGCTATAACACGAGTTTGTTTGACGCAGATGAACTGGCCAACTTTCAGCAAAGCCTGGAAAAGATCATCCAGATGGGTATAAATGATCCGTCTGCCAATATTTTTGGGCAAACTATATTGGCCGAGCCTCAATTGAATAGGCTCAGGAAAAACTGGGAAAAAGCGTTAGCTCCTGTTGATTTAAACCAAGATGCCATCGCATTATTTGAGCAGCAAGCGGATGCTCGGGCTCAGAAAATCGCCGTCAGCTTTAGCCAAGGCAGCCTGAGTTACCAGGCCCTTAACGAGCAGGCCAACCAACTCGCCCACTGGCTTATCGCCCGGGGAGTCGGGCCGGACACATTAGTGGCTTTGTGCAGCGAGCGCGAGCCCTGGATGCTCATCGCTTTACTGGCCATCCAGAAGGCGGGCGGAGCTTATGTGCCATTGGACCCTCATCACCCGGTTGGCCGTATCCAGGCGGTGCTGGACCAGGCTAAACCTGCCCTAGTGCTGACCACAGCGGCGGCGAAAGCCGCCTTGCCGGTCGGAGCGGATGCGGTTGATCTGGATGGGTTGGCAGCTGACTTGGCCAACCAGGCCAGGGGCAACCCGGCGGCTTGGGTTTCACACCATCAACTGGCTTATACGCTGTTTACCTCCGGCTCTACCGGCAAACCCAAAGGGGTACAAATCAGCCGCGGCTCCTTTGTAAACCACCTTCAATCCATGCAGGAAAAGCTAGCATTGACGGCGGAGGATAACTGGTTGGCGGTGACCACGGTAACCTTTGATATCGCCGGACTGGAGCTGTTCTTACCCCTGGTACAGGGGGCACACCTGGTAGTGGCGGAGCAGGACCAAACGGCGGACGCGGAGCAGCTTATCCGCTTGTGGGAAACACAGCAGATTAGCGTGATGCAGGCGACGCCTGTGACCTGGCAGTTCCTGGTGGAAAAAGAGAGCTCCCGTTGGCAAGGCATGAAAGTCTTGTGTGGGGGTGAAGCTTTACCAAGCAAGCTGGCGCAGTCCTTGTTGGCGAGGAACGCGAAACTATTGAACGTATACGGTCCCACGGAAACCACAGTTTGGTCCAGCAGCCAGTGGATAGGTGACGGTAATGTTAACCTGGGCCAGGCGCTGATGAATAACCAGTTATATGTCCTAGATGAATATTTGAACCCGGTACCGCAAGGGGTGGTGGGCGAACTCTATATAGGCGGTCTTGGGCTGGCGAGGGGTTATATGGACAGGCCTGAGCTGACCGCGACCGCTTTTATCCCCAATCAGTTTGCCCAGGGTAGCCAGTGCGACACTGGTGGCGCGGGTAGCCGCTTATACCGCACCGGTGACCTGGTGCGTAGTTTGGCCGACGGCAGCCTGGTTTACCTGGGACGAACCGACTTCCAGGTGAAGGTGCGCGGCTTTCGTATCGAGCTGGGGGAGATAGAGGGAGTGCTGGGGCAGGAAACCGATATCGAGCGCGCCGTGGTAGTAAGCCGGGACGAGCGCTTGGTGGCCTATGTAACCTGCTTATCCAACGTAGAGCCAGACACGGGGGCGATACTGGAGCGATTAAAAGCACAACTACCGGACTATATGGTGCCTTCGCTCATAATGACGTTGGAAGAATTTCCGCTAAACAGCAACGGCAAGGTAGACAGAAAAGAGCTGCCGGCACCGGACTTCAATGAAGTACAAAAAGAATACCAGGCGCCGGAGACGGAAACGGAGCTGCAGCTTGCTGAGATCTGGCAGGAATTGCTGCAAGTGGAACGAGTGGGACGTACGGATAACTTCTTCGAGCTAGGCGGTCACTCCCTGTTGGCCACCCGTTTGGCAAGCCAGATTGAACGCCAGCTTGGAAGACAGCTACCGTTAGTTGCGATTTTCGAAGCGGCGACCTTAAAGCAGCAGGCTGAGCGGTTAAGGAAGAGTGTGGATCAGGGGCTCCCGCCGATAACCAAAACCAAGCGCACCGAAAAATTGCCCCTGTCCTTTGCCCAGCAGCGGATGTGGATGCTGGAGCAATTGGAGGGAGGGCAAGCCTACCTGATGCCCGGGGCATTGAAACTTGAAGGGCAAGTGGATATTGATGCGTTACGGCTGAGTTTTGCGGATTTGCTGGAACGTCATGAAGCATTGCGCACCCGCTTTGTTGAGTTCGAGGGGGAGGCATATCAGTACTTCGAGGAAATTTGTCCGTTTAAACTCGGCCTAACCGACCTGTCCGCGTCATCAAATCAAGAAGCAGAGCTTGCTGAGTTGGTCGAGCGTAATGCCAATGAGATCTTTGACCTGAGCCGGGCGCCTTTGCTCAGGGCGCACCTGGTGAAACTCAATGCGGGAAAGCATGTATTGCTGTTCGCATTGCACCACATCATAGGAGATGAATGGTCAAGTCAGCTGCTTATAAATGAGCTGTCCCAGGCCTATGCCAGCCGCCTAGCGGGTCAGGGGCCGGATTGGCCGGTATTGGAAGTGCAATACGTGGACTACGCCCTGTGGCAGCGGGAATGGTTACAAGGGGAAGCGCTGGAAGCGCAGTTGAATTACTGGCGTGAGCAGTTGGGTGAGCAACATCCCGTGCTGGAGTTGCCATACGATTACGCCCGCCCGGCGGAGCAGAGTTTCGACGGTGACAGCATTGGATTCACCCTACCTCACGAACTCAGTTTGCAGGTACAAAAGTTTTCCCGTGAGCAGGGATATACTTTGCATCAGTTCTTATTGGGCAGCTTTCAATTATTGCTGGCGAAATACAGTGGCCAGCAGGAAGTGCGCGTTGGTGTGCCTATCGCCAACCGGACCCGAGGGGAGATTGAAGGTGTAGTAGGTTGTTTTATCAATACCCAGGTGATGGCACTGAGTTTGAATAGCACGGACAGCTTACTTGGGGTGTTAAACCAGGTGAAGGAGCGGGCTATCGGGGCGCAGGCCCACCAGGACATCCCGTTTGAGAAATTGGTGGAAGCGCTGAATGTGCCGCGGGACCTGAGCCACAGTCCGCTGTTCCAGGTGATGTTTAACCTGCAGCAGGCGGTGGTAGGCAAACAGAGCTTGGAGCTGGAAGGCCTGACGTTAACCGCACTGGAAGATAAAAATACCAGCGCCAAGTTTGACCTGACCCTGGATATGACCGAAGAAGGGGGCGAACTGTCGGGTAGTCTGGAATATTGTACGGCGCTATTTAAGTCGCAAACTATAAAGCAAATCATTCGCCATTATCTTTACCTTCTTAATGTAGTGGTATCTCAACCCGATACCCGGTTAAGCAATCTTCAATTAATGGACCAGACGGAGCAGGTTGAGTTGGCCAGGGTAGAAAGCCAGTCCGCGGATTATGAACTGGCGGAGAGCTGGCTTAACCGGTTCGCCAAACAGGTGCAAGCCAAACCCGAGGCCATCGTAGTTACCGACGGGCAGGGCAAGATGACCCTCATCGAGCTGGATAGGCTGTCGACCCAAGTGGCGGCCGAGCTGCAGCAAATCGGCATTGCCTCGGATGATGTGGTGGCGATACTAGCCGAACGTAACCGCGCCTTTATTGTGTCCCTGGTGGGTATTCTTAAAGCGGGCGCCGCCTGGCTGCCGCTGTCGCCAAGCCAACCGGCCGGGCGCTGGCAACAGGTACTGGACGGGGCCAAAGTGAAAGCTGTGTTGGCGGATGAGCAGCATATAAGCGCCGCTGACCAACACCTGACGGGTTATGCACCGGTACTCAATTACCAGACCCTGCTGGCAGGCAAAGGGGAATTCACCCCGGTGGCGGAAACCCCGGGTCAGCTGGCCTATGTGCTGTTTACCTCGGGCTCCACGGGGACGCCGAAGGGGGTAATGGTGAGCCGGGAAGGCATGCTCAACAATATGCTGGCCAAGGTAACGCCGCTGGGCTTGAGTGAGGCAGATATTATCGCCCAAACCGCGGGCCAGTGTTTTGATATTTGTGTGTGGCAAATGCTGACGGCGCCCATTCTGGGTTGCCGGGTGCATATAGTTGATGAAGAGACGGTGCGTGACCCGCAGGGGTTAACGGCTTGCCTGGGTCAACACGCCGTGACCATTACCGAGCTGGTGCCGTCGCTATTACAAGCTTTGTTGGAAACCGAGACAGGCACGCTGAATTCACTGCGCTGGGTATTACCCACGGGTGAAGCGCTGCCGCCAGCCCTGGCGACAAGTTGGTTTAGCCACTACCCCCATATTCCTTTGATGAACGCCTACGGCCCGGCGGAGTGTGCCGATGACGTGGCGTTTGCGCCTTTGTATGAAGCCCCCGATGAAAGCGTGGTGAACATGCCCATCGGTTTGCCGACGGCGAATGCGTCCCTGTACGTGGTGGATGGTGCCCTTAACCGGGTGCCTACCGGTGTGGTGGGCGAGCTGGCGGTGGGTGGTGTCGGCATAGGCCGGGGCTACCGACAGGCGCCGGGTAAGACGGCAGCGGTATTTGTACCCAACTCCTTTAACGATAAAGGAGAGCGGTTATACCTGACGGGGGACCTGGTAAAACGTGGGACCGATGGCCAACTGGAATACATAGGACGCAAAGACTTCCAGGTGAAGATACGGGGTCAACGTATTGAGCTGGGTGAAATCGAAGCGGCGCTGGAGAAACAGGCCGGGGTGAAACAGGCGATAGTCACGGCCAGCGAAGTAGGGGGCTCCCAGCACCTGGTGGCCTACATCAGTGGTGAAGCGGCTGGAGACAGTGAGCTGAGACAAGGGCTCGGAGCCGTGTTGCCGGGTTATATGGTGCCGTCGCTGATAGTGAGGCTGACGCAGTTGCCGCTGAGCAGCAACGGCAAGGTGGACCGCAAGGCGCTGCCGGCACCGGACTTCAGCGCGGTACAAAAAGAATACCAGGCACCGGAGACGGAAACGGAACGACAGTTGGCGGCCATCTGGCAGGAGTTGCTGCAGGTAGAAAAAGTAGGGAAGGCGGACAACTTCTTCGAGTTAGGCGGTAATTCACTATCGCTGATTAAGTTAAAACACAAGTTGAGTGCTCAGTTTGGTTTGTCCATCGAGCTGGCGGTGCTTTTTGAAAAAGCAGCATTATCAATCCAGGCAGAGCACATTGAAATCAAGCTAGGCAAGGATAAATCAAATATAGCGATAGCCGAAGATCTGCTGGCGGAATTAGAAGTAGGAGAATGGTAATGGAACAGTGGCAGGAAATTGCAAAAAGACTGGTTATGCTGCCGGAAGAGAAAAAGCAGATATTTCGTACCCGTCTGGAAGAAAAGGGGATCAACAGTTGGGAGCTGCCTATCGTTGCTTATCCAGCCGGAAATAAACCTTTGTCCCTATCTCAACGCCGGTTGTGGTTTATCGAGTCAGTGGAAGAAGGCAGCGATAAGTACAATATGCATACTGTGCTGGATCTTCATGGTGATCTTGACCACAAGGCATTGAATAACGCGTTTAACCGCCTGGCGCAGCGCCATGAAATTCTTGTTTCTACTTACCATCAAGACGAGCGGGACGCTTATCAGCAAGTTATTGAGAATGTTGAGCTGAAAGTTCAGCTGCATGGGTGGCAAGGAGAAGCTTTATCGAACTCAGTTATCTCTGACTTGGCGTTTACACCGTTTGCTCTGTCCTCCGAGCCGCCCATACGCCTGCATCTGTTTCAGGTAAACCCCGAGTATCACAAGCTATTGGTGGTTATTCATCATATTGCATTTGACGATCAGTCGGAGCTTATTTTTATTGAAGAGCTTAGCGCCCTATATAATGCTGAGGTTACCGGAAAGTCTGCGGGATTGGCTGATCTTGAACTGCAATACAGTGATTTCGCCAGTTGGCAAACAGAATGGGAAAAAGGAAGCGATTATCAGACGCAGGCGAAATACTGGCGCGAAGCGCTTTCGGATAATACCGAACCCCTGCATTTGCCCCTGGATTACTCAAGAAAAACACTGGACCAGCGCAACATATCCTTATCAAGTGAATCCCTGACCTTAGGATCACCTTGCTACACCCGGTTACAGCGGCTTGCGTCAGAGCAAGACGTAAGCTTCTACTCCGTGCTGTTATCTGTTTATGCTTTGGTATTACAGCGGTTCGCCGATGTTGATCGGCTGAATATAGGCACTTCTGTTTCTCTGCGTAGCAGGCCCGAGTTGGCACCGCTAATCGGATTTTTTGTCAATACCCTGGCGATACCTGCTTGGTCCAAGGAGAACGAACCCTTTCTTACTTATTTGCAGCGCGTACACCAAAGCGTTACCGGCGGTTTATCCAATCAAAACATGCCAATGGATAAACTCATGGAGCTGTTATCTATTAAAAGATCAGCCTACTACACACCGCTCTTCCAAGCGTTTTTTGTGCTACTGGAGGAAGACATTTCCGATGCTTTTACCCTTGGTGATTTAAAGGTGGTACGGCCTGAAGAAAGTGAACAAAAGGCGCGGTTTGACTTTATTTTAAAAGCGGTGGAAAACAAAAAGGCCAAGTCTGTCACACTGCAGCTGCAATATGCGCCAGACCTTTTTAAGCCTGAAAAGATAAAGCGGATCCTTCGGGGCATAGAAAGTCTGGCGGTTTTACTGACAGAACTACCCACTATCAAATTGGACGCGGTGAGTATTGGTCCAACGGTCAACCCGTTTGCGGCGATTCAAGGGATGCAGACTGCTCTTACACAATTCGAAGCCCATGCGATTCTAGGCCATTCAACCCCCGCAATAATTGATAACAAGCGTCAAGTTAGCTACGGCGAGCTAAACGCTCTGGCGGCGCAATGGGCTAACCGCTTTGATCTGACGCCGCTGGATGAATCGCCCGTTGCCCTGGCGTTGCCCCGGAGCCCTGAATTAATTACCGGCATGATAGCCAGCTGGAAGGCTGCGCGCCCTTACTTGGCACTGGATACCAGCTTGCCACCGCAGCGCTTGACCCAATTGCTGGTCCAAAGTGGTGCTTCCCTCATTGTAGGCTTGGGGGCGAGGCCGGAATGGATACCGTCGTCGGTTCGTTGGCTTAATTCCGCTGAGCTGCCTGAGCAGGCGGATAAAACCCTATATACCCACAAAGGACCTGAGCTACATGGCCAGCAGTTGGCTTACCTGATTTATACCTCTGGCTCTACCGGGACACCCAAAGCTGTGGGGGTCAATCAAAGCGGCCTGACAGGATATGTGAACGCGGTTATGCCGGGTTTATCGTTGGCAGAAGATGCACGCATGTTGAGCCTGGCTTCGGTAACGGCGGATTTGGGCCACACCTGCTTATTCGGCGCCCTGCTGACAGGGCGAACCTTTGTTTGTATTGACGACGAGACAGCCAAGGATCCAATTGCCTTGACAAACACCTTGTCGGCGGAGCCGGTGGATTGCCTGAAAATAGTCCCGTCTCACCTTAATGCGCTGATGGCGGTGGCAAAAAGCGCCGATCTCTTGCCTTTGCAATGCCTGGTACTGGGTGGTGAGGGACTAACAGCAGGATTGGTAGAAAAAGTTAATGAATTGAAGCCGGGCTGCCGAGTGCTTAATCACTATGGACCCACAGAGGGCACGATAGGTTGTATCTCAGGTGACGTCGAGTCTCTGAATCCGGGCCTGTCTGGCACTTTACCGCTGGGTAGAGCCATGGCCGGCTATCAGGTTTTGGTGCTGGACAGAGGATTACGCCAGGTACCGGAAGGTTGTGATGGTGAGTTGTATATCAGTGGTCCCATGCTGGCGCGTGGTTACCTGGGAGACGTTGAAAAAACAGCCCTGAGCTTTATTCCCAACCCTTTTGTAGCGGGAGCGCGAATGTACCGCACCGGGGACAAGGTGAGGTTGCATGCCGCAGGGGTAGTCGAATTCATCGGCCGTCTGGACCACCAGGTTAAAGTGCGTGGATATAGGGTCGAGCTGGGTGAAGTGGAAGCCTGGCTGAAAGTCCAGCCAGGCGTAGGAAACGCTGCTGTGGTGGCAAAAGAGAAAACCGGGCGCAATGAGTTGTTGGCTTACATCACCGGAAAGCCGGGAGCGGAGCAAGAAATAAGACAGACTATGCTGTCGAGCCTGCCGGAATATATGGTACCGAAACAAATTGTTTGTTTGTCTAAATTGCCGTTACTGGCCAACGGAAAGGTGGACAGGCGGAGCCTGCCACAGCCTAAAACGCACTCAAGCAACGCGGAGCAAGCTGCTGGTAGTGAAGTAGAAGCGAAGTTTAACGAGATATGGCAGGTGGTGCTGGGCCGTGATGATATCGGCCCGGAGGATAACTTTTTTGAGCTGGGAGGTGATTCCATCCTGAGCTTGCAGGTAGTGGCCAAGGCGAGGGCTGCAGGATTTAAGCTGACGCCAAAGCAATTGTTTGACGAGCCAACTATCGCAGGGCTGTCGGCGCTGTTTGCGCCTGCTAAAAGCGAACCAAGCAATAAAACCGAACAAACAACACAAACCTTAATGGCCATTTGGCAGCTGGTGCTTGGACGTGATGACATAGGGGTGGAAGATAATTTCTTCGAACTGGGTGGGGATTCTATCCTTAGCTTACAGGTGGTGGCTAAGGCAAGGGCACAAGGCATCGAGCTCACACCTAAACATCTGTTTGATAAGCCCAATATAGCGGATCTTACCAATTTGCTCGCACCGACTGCCATGCTTCAAAAGGATGAAAATGCCAAGAAGCTGAAGGAAATCTGGCAAGCTGTTTTAGGCCGTGAAGATATCGGCCTGGAAGACAACTTTTTCGAGTTGGGCGGCGACTCCATCTTAAGCCTGCAAGTAGTGGCTAAAGCCCGAGCTCATGGCATCGAGCTCACACCGAAACAGCTATTTGATAAGCCCAATATAGCGGCGCTGGTGAAGTTGTTTGCGCCTGCTACCGAAATTCCAATGGACAAAGAAGCGGATAAGCTGAAGGAAATCTGGCAAGCTGTGTTAGGCCGCGAAGATATCGGCCTGGAAGACAACTTCTTTGAGCTGGGTGGCGATTCCATCTTAAGTCTGCAAGTGGTGGCCAAAGCCAGGGCAGCAGGGGTTATGCTCACACCCAAACAACTGTTTGACCAGCCAAGCATTGCCGGGTTGGTGAAAGAGCTAAATCCAGCGCCGTCCGTTGTGCACCTGGAAGATGTACCGACAAGTTTTCCTTTGCTTCCTATTCAGGAGTGGTTCTTCTCTCTAAATCAACCCTTTACCGATCATTGGAACATGTCGTTGATGTTGTCGGTGGATAAGCAGCTGGAATTGAACGTATTGCGCCAGGCTGTTGGCGAAATACTGGAGCATCACCCTATGTTGCGCGCTGGCTTTCATCGATCTGAAAGCGGCTGGCGACAGAGCATAGTTCCGTCATATGAACCGCCAGTGGATTATCACGACTATTCCAATCAATCCCCTGGCGAAACGGAATTTGAAGATATATGTAGCCGGGCTCAAGCCAGCTTAGAGCTAGAAAAAGGCAGAGTATTTAAACTGGTTTATTTCGACTTTGGCACGGAAAAGCCGGGGCGTTTGCTGTTAATTGCTCATCACCTGGTGATCGACGGTGTGTCTTGGCGCATTCTGCTCGACGATCTGCTCACCGCCTACTCCCAATTAGTGCAAAATCAACCGGTAGAATTAATCGCACCAGTTACCTCTTATGGCCAATGGGCCCTTAGGTTGGAACAAACCACGGAAAACATGACCGCCGGCTCCCTTGATTATTGGTTGTCACAAACGAGTGAGGACAATATCGGGCTACCTAAAGCCACCAATGACAGCGCCGTTAATACGTTGGAAAACAGGGCAGAGTTGGACACATGCCTGAGCAAGACGGAAACCAAGGCATTATTGGAAGGAGCCCCCTCGGCATATAGAACCCAGATCAATGATCTACTGTTAACCGCGTTGGCAAAAGGTTTGGCAAACTGGTTACAGCACTCAAGGGTAAGCATCGAGCTTGAAGGACATGGGCGCGATGCGGATGAGAGTGCGGATCTTTCCCGCACATTGGGTTGGTTCACCACACGCTTCCCTGTTCAACTGAGCACGGAACAAGATCTGGTCGCCAGCCTTAAGAGTATTAAAGAGCAGCTAAGGGCAATTCCAGATAAAGGCTTGTCGTTTGGATTGGTCAAATATCTAATCCAAGAAGAACATGAACTAGTTCAGCCAGAGGTAAGTTTTAATTACTTGGGCCAGTTAGACGGGATGAAACGCGAGATTGATTGGGTAAGCCTTGTCGATGGACCTAAAGGGGGTGAGCGCCATCTAAAAAGTGCATGTCCGCATTGGCTGGATATTAACTGCGCCGTGTCGGATGGTCAATTGAGCGTCAACTGGTCTTATTGTGAGCAGGCAAACACCAAGCAGGAAATTGCAGCGCTGTCCCAATACGTGATGGATACGCTGCGCGCCTTAATAACCCACTGTAGTGCTAAAGGGAATGTTGGATTTACCCCAAGTGACTTCCCTATAAGCCAAATTAAGCAAAGCCAGCTCGATGATTTGGCAGCGAAGTATGGCGGCGGGCAAATAGAAGATATCTACCCCTTGGTGCCGCTCCAGCAGGGCATGCTATTTCATACACTAAAGGATGACCTGTCCGGCGCTTACTTTAACCAATTAGCATTAAAGATTGACGGTGAGCTAGCAACCGAACGCTTTGTTACTGCCTGGCAAAAAGTGATCGATGCTCACAGTATTCTGAGGACTGCTTTTATCTGGCAAGACCTAGATGAGCCGCTGCAAGTAGTGTTGAAACAGCTGAGTTTACCCTTAGTTGAAAAAGACTGGCGAGATCTCACACCGAACCAACAATCCCATGCCCTAAACGAATATTTGGAGCAAGATATCGGCCGCGGTTTTACTTTGGATAATGCGCCCTTGATGCGTCTTGCCTTGTTTCGCACGGAAGAGAAATCCTGGTATATGGTGTGGAGCCGTCACCACCTTGTTGTCGATGGCTGGAGTTCAGCACTATTGATTGATCAAGTAGTCAATCACTATTTAACGGGCCAAGACATCACTACGCCAGAGATTAGTTATGGTCAATACATAGGGTGGTTGCAAAACCGAGATTTAGCAGAAGCGGAAGCATTCTGGCGCGGGCAAATGAGCGGCATAGAAGCCGCTACTCCGTTACCCCGTTATGATGCTCAACACTTGTCTCAAAGCCCAGGAGTATTGCGGCAAGAAGTAGTATTGACTGATGTGGAAACGCAAAGGTTGAGTCAATTTGCGCAAAAAACCAAGGTTACGCTAAATACAATTATTCAGGGTGTTTGGGCACTGTTACTCGGAAAATACAGTGCAAGCCAAGATGTAGTATTTGGCGTCACCACGTCGGGGCGACCACCTGAACTGGTTGGGATAGAAAATACGCTAGGTGTGTTTATTAATACACTGCCCTTGCGTATTCGCTGGCGTCCTGAATTGTTATGCCGTGACTATCTGCAGAATATACAAAAAGCTAATGTGGCAATGAGGGAGCATGAAAGTACGCCATTGACTGATATTCAACGCTGGAGTGGTGTTGCGCAAGGTCAGAACTTATTTGAAAGCTTACTTGTTTTCGAGAATTACCCAGTAGAGCAAGATAAAGATAGCGCAAGTGGGTTAGCAGTGAAGCAGCTCGAAAGCCATGGGCGTACTAACTACCCTATCACTTTATCCGTTGAGCCGGGTGAACGTTTGGCTATCAGGTTAGAAGTTTCGGCCTCTCACTATCGACAAGATGTGTGTGATGAATTGGCGGCTGACTTACATCATCTGATTGGGGCCTTGACCGGTAATATTGAAGCCAAGATGGATAGTCTGCCTCTGCTTAATAAACAAGAGCATAGCTTGCTGTCACTGAGCTGGTCAGAGTCTTTGGCGGAGGTGGAACTGGATAAGGATCTCGTGAAACTCTTCGAACAGCAGGTGGCTTTACGCCCGGACAGTACCGCCGCCAGCTTTACACAAGGGCGCCTTAGCTACCGAGAGCTGAATGAAAAAGCCAATCAATTGGCGAACTGGTTACTCGTGCAAGGTGTCGGTACGGATACACTGGTAGCCCAATGTACGGAGCGCGAGCCCTGGATGCTAGTCAGTTTACTGGCGATTCAAAAAGCGGGCGCGGCGTATGTCCCCCTCGACCCACATCAGCCCAAGGCGCGTATTCAATCCGTACTAAATGAGGCTAAACCATCCCTGATCTTGGTCTCATCCGCGGCAAAAGCGGCTGTACCTGAAGGACTAGAGGTCATTGAGCTGGAAAGCCTAGCGGCGGAATTGGCGCGGCAAGGGACCATCAACCCTAGTCGTTATGTAAACCATCAACAATTGGCGTATACCTTGTTTACCTCGGGCAGTACGGGTAAACCTAAAGGGGTGCAGATCAGTCGGGGCGCTTTCGCGAACCATCTGCATGCGATGCAAAATATTTTACGCATTGACGAAAATGACAGCTGGCTAGCAATTGCAACCATCACCTTTGACCCGGCTGGCTTGGAGTTGTTTTTGCCCCTAGTTCAAGGGGCTCACGTAATCATAGCCAATAAAGAGCAAACCCTAGACGCTGAAGCATTGGTACACCTTATGGAACGCCATAAGGTCAGCGTATTGCATGCTACGCCAGCGACCTGGCAGTTTTTGGTCGAAAAAGAATGCTCTCGTTGGCAAGGGTTAAAGGCAATCAGTGGTGGTGAAGCTTTATCGGCAAAGCTCGCTAAAAAACTCCTAGAGCGAGACGTCCGATTACTCAATGCGTACGGTCCTACAGAAGTCACCGTTATATCATCTGCAAAGTGGATAAAAGATCCTGATATCACCATAGGTAAAGCACCGTTAAATAATCAGTTGTATGTCTTGGATACTAACCTGAACCCAGTGCCACAAGGGGTAGTGGGAGAGCTATATATAGGTGGGCTAGGTTTGGCTAGAGGGTACATGGCAAGGGTCGATTTAACCGCGCAAGCCTTTATACCAAACCCATTTGCCAAAGGGACTCAGGATAACACGGGCGGGGCCGGTAGCCGTATATACCGGACCGGTGACTTGGTCCGCAGCAATCCCGATGGCAGCCTGGTTTACCTGGGGCGACGTGACTTCCAGGTAAAAGTACGCGGTTTTCGTATCGAGCTGGGGGAAATAGAGGGAGCTATTGAGCAGACCGAAGAAGTAGACCACGCCGTTGTGGTAGATATCGATGAGCGGTTAGTTGCATATGTGACCACTTGCATAGGTGCTCAGTTGAATACGGAAGAGTTGATCGGAAAGCTGAAAAATCAACTACCTGACTATATGGTGCCTGGATTGATCATGGTTCTTGATGTATTCCCACTTAACAATAATGGCAAGGTGGATCGTAAAGCACTACCCGCGCCGGACTTCAGCACGGTACAAAAAGAGTACCAGGCGCCACAGACTGAAATGGAACGGCAGCTGGCTGATATTTGGCAGCAGTTGCTGAAAGTGGATCGAGTGGGAAGGACGGATAATTTCTTTGAATTGGGCGGCCATTCGCTGCTGGCCACACGTTTGGTGAGCAAGATATCCAGTCAGTTGAATAAGAAACTATCACTCAAATCTGTCTTTGAGGCGGGTTCTTTAATGGCTCAGGCCGATGTCTTGGCGTGCAGTCAGGGAAGCGAACTGCCCATTTTGGAGAGAGTGGAGCGGTCTCAGGCAATGCCCCTTTCTTACAGTCAGCAGAGGCTGTGGATAGTAGACCAACTGGAAGGGGCTAGCACGGCATATAACATGAAAGCATTACTCAACTTGACCGGCGAACTGAATGTTTCTGCGCTTGAAAATGCGCTTAGTACCTTGATTCAGCGTCATGAGATATTACGTACTACCTATATTGAACACGATGATGAGCCACTTCAGCTGGTCAACTCAGTTGAGCCATTTCGACTATTGGTAAGGGACTTAAGTGAGCTGGATAAGCAAGGGCAACAGCACTCACTTCAGGCTGACATCGACAACGAGGTAAATGTTCCGTTTGACCTGGCTGACTCTCTGATGCTCAGGGCCAAGTTGTTCAGCTTAGGCAAGGAAGAGCACGTACTGGTTTTGGTGACTCACCATATCGCATCGGACGATTGGTCCATGCAAATCATGGCGAGAGAGTTGATTCAGTTGTATAGCGCGAAGGTGCAAGGGGAAGCGGCTAAGTTGGCTGAACTGCCTGTACAATATACTGACTTTGCTGCCTGGCAAAAGCAGTGCCTTCAAGGGGAATATTTAAAGCGGACCCAATCATTCTGGCGAGACTATATGTTCGGGGCGCCGGAGCTATTGGATTTGCCATTGGATTTTGCTCGTTCTGAAAAACCAGCCACCGTAGGCGACCAAGTCGTCATCTCATTGGATTTGGCCTTAACTCAAGAGTTAAAAACATTGGCTTACGAGCATCAGGCAAGTTTGTTTATGGTATTGCTTGCAGGTTTTAATCTCACGCTGCATAGGGAGCAGGGCCTGGAAGACATAGTCTTGGGTACCGACCTGGCCGGCCGTACGGAGAGTCAGCTGGAGAGTTTGATTGGCTTCTTTATTAACGTGCTGCCAATACGTACTAAGGTAGATGGGAACACCCGCTTTTCCCATTTACTGAACCAGGTGAAAGATAACGCCTTGCAGGTCTTCGCCAACCAACAACTGCCCTTTGATTTATTAGTGGAAACCCTGAATCCCACCAGAAACAAATTTTATCAACCGGTCGTACAAAGTCTGTTTGTAATGCAAAACGTGGCGCAAGCGGAGGTGAAGATCCCTGGGCTTGAAATTACACCCATGGAATCGGCTGGCGTTGAGTCAAAATTCGATATGGGGATTTTTGTCACGGAAAAATCCGATGGTCTTGAAGTGAACTGTGTATTTAAGAGAGCACTCTTTAAAGAGGGCAGTGCACAGCATCTTATGGCGTCGTACCGCCACCTATTGGGGCAAATAGTGAGAGAGCCGGACACCTTGTTGTCACAATTCGATATTTTAGATAAAAGGGAAAATACCGCGATGGAGATAGAAAAAGCAAAATCTAAAGGCGCTAAGTTAGGTAAGTTGAAAAAGCTGAAACCTGGCTCAAGTGTGAGGAAACCGACACAGTTGGTTCAGACCTCTTTCCTGGAAGAAGGAAAAATCTTCCCTGTCATTTTGACCCCTTCAGTTGCCGATTTGGATGTTTGCGCCTGGGTTGAAGGAAATCGGGATTACATCAATGAATTACTGTACAAGCACGCGGGTATCTTATTCAGGGGATTCCCGTTGAAAACGCCGCAGGATTTCGAAGCTTTTGCCAATGCAGTGTTTCCGGGCTTGTACGGAGATTATGGAGATTTACCGAAAAAGGAAGGCGGGAAAAAAACGTACAAGTCGACTCCTTATCCGGAAGAGCAGATGATTCTCTATCATAACGAGAGTTCGCATCTGCAAAAGTGGCCGATGAAGCAATGGTTTTTTTCTGAAATTGTGGCGCCGGAAGGTGGAGCAACACCTATTGTCGACTGTCGTGAAATGTATCGCAGAATGCCGCAAGATATTCTGCGGAAGCTGGAGCAAAAACAACTGCTTTATGTTCGTAACTTCACCAAGCAACTGGATGTAAGCTGGCAGGATTTCTTTAAAACTGACAGTAAGGAGGAAGTCGAGCAAAAATGCCGGGAAGAAGGCATGGAATTTGAGTGGTTAGGGGAGGACGAATTGCAAACGAGGACCTTATGTCCGGCGGTCATAACCCATCCAATATCAGGCGAAAAGTCGTTTTTTAATCAGGTACAACTGCATCATATATATTGCCTGGAGCCTGAAGTCAGAGCGGACCTACTGGATATGGTGGGACTGGAGATGATGCCACGAAACGTTTATTACGGCGATGGTACACCCATTGAAGATAAAGTAATGGAAACTATTGGCCGGCTTTACGAAGAGTGCGCGGTGCGGTTCCAGTGGCAGCAGGGCGACTTGGTAATGGTGGACAACATGCTTGCGGCGCACGCGCGGGACCCGTTCAAGGGACCCAGAAAGATAGTGGTAGCCATGGGTGATATGTTGACGAGAACAGACTTGGCATTGGTAACTGAAAAACAGTAGTTGGAGGGATGATGGAACAGGTATTTGAAGGGGTTAGCCTTTCACCACAGCAAAAATTAGCTTTTGATAAACGTAATGAAGGTACAAATGATACGTATAACGTTTTTGAGCTCAAGCTTGCCGGCGAATTAAACAGCAATCAGTTAAAAATTGCATTGGAACAGCTGCTATTAAGGCATGAGATCCTGCGCAGCGAATTCGTCAAGTCGTCAGGTCTGGTTTATCCATTGCAACAAGTGGCGAAAAGTAAAAACCATCTCGCGTGGCAGCATCATGAACTTGTCGATGGGGCAAAAGCAGATCTGAGCAAGGATCTATTGCCGGAGACGACGTTGGATAATGAGGCATGTTGCCGCGCAGCGCTGTTAGCGGTTTCGACTATCGAGCACAGGCTATTGATACACTTGCCTGCCTTGACGTTTGACACATATACCTTTGATGCGTTTGCTAAGCAGCTGTCTGAGCTCTATCACAAAGGTGGTAATGGGGAGGAGTTAGGAGAGGATACGACCCAATATGCTCAGTTTGCGCTTTGGCTAGACGAGCTTGCCGAGGATGATGATGCGAAAAGCTACCAAGATTTCTTCAGCGGTTTAGAGCTGGAGCAACTCCCACTTGGGCAGTTGGCATATCGAAAACAAGGTGACGCGCAGCGACGCGCTCGCGTAGAGTCCAGTTTGCCAGCCGAACTGAGGTCGAAACTCGTCGATTTTGCAGCTAGCAAAGAGTTAGATCTCGAGCAAGTATTGTTGGCGAGCTGGGCTTGTCTGCACGCCAGGCTAAACGACAAAGAACGATTCCTTATCAATTGGCACCACGATTGCCGACAAGACTATGAGGAATTGGAAGATAGTTTAGGGCTATTCAGTAAAGCCCTGCCGTTTGCGGTAGCTGTGGATTTGAGCAAGGACTTTAGGACTAACTTGAGCGCCATTGCATCGGTTGCTGGCCAGTATCTGGAAGCACAGGAGTACTGGCCTGCCAATCATGAATTGTCGCAACGGCCCCAGATATCTGGCTTCGAGTTTGTAAAAGTTCAGGGCCAGGATGCAGCTGGACAACTAAAGTTTGACGTGATTGAGCCGCCAACAAAACGTATTAGCGAACTGCACTTATTGGCGAGGGACACGGGAGCAGGCATTACCCTGACCCTGGACTTTGCGTCGAATTGTTACCATGAGATGCAAATACAGTGGCTATTAAACCAATTTCACAGCCTGCTTGATGCAGTGATGGCGAATGATGCTGTCGTTTTAAGTGGGATTGAATTGGTTTCAGGAGCAGAGCGGGAAGTTCTCACTCAACAGGAAGGACCGCAACGTAAATGGGAACACCAGGACCTGCTTCAGTTGTTCCGCCAGAACAGTGCTGGAGCCTCGGAAAAGACAGCCTTGAAACATGGCGAGCAAGAATACACCTATGCTGAGTTGGACAAGTTGTCCGATAGATTGGCCTACGAGTTGGACTCACTAAGTATCGCAGGGAAGCCCGTCGGCATATATTTACCTCGATGCGTTGAGAGTGTGATCGCCATTTTGGCTGCTTGGAAAGCAGGTTCACCCTATCTTCCCCTGGATGTTAGCTGGCCTGAACAAAGAATTACCGACGTATTAGCGGATGCTGGCGCAGGCGCGCTCGTTAGCTTCTCCGAACAAGTGCTTAATAGTGAGCTGACGCGAATCGATTTGGATACCTTGTCGCGGGAGACGGTTACTACTGATCTACAAAACGAGCCTAGCGAACTGGCGTATCTGCTTTATACGTCCGGGTCTACCGGCAAACCAAAAGGGGTAAAAATCAGCCACCGAAACCTGAACAACTATACCCTGGCAGCTTGCGAACAAATGCAATTGTCCGACTATCAGAGTTTTGCGCTGACAGCGACATTGGCTGCCGACTTGGGTAATACAATGTTGTTTTCCGCCTTGGCATCAGGTGCTTGTCTACATGTGCTGAGCCAGGATCAGGTAACCGATGCTAATGAGTTTGCAAAATATATTTCCGAACATTCCGTTGATGTGGTGAAACTTGTTCCGTCTCATTTGGTGGCTTTGCTGAGTGCGGATAAACCTGAGCAGGTGCTTCCGAGCAAGCTGTTAATTCTTGGGGGAGAGGCGAGTGACGTTCAGCTGGTCCAGAAGATAAGTAATATGTCGGCTGACCTTACTATCTTTAACCACTACGGGCCAACTGAAACAACGGTAGGTGTGTTAACCCATAAATATGATCCGCAGGCCGACTATGGCGATACATTACCCCTGGATGGGGTGCTGGCAAATAATCGGGTGATAGTACTGAATGAGGACGGAAACCTGGCTGCCAGCGGCGAAAAAGGAGAGCTGTATATTTCGGGTCTCAATGTGGCTAAGGGATACCTGAATAATTCTAAGGCTACTGAAACTAGCTTTGTCGAGTTGCCCGCTTTTTCCGGGGAAATGTATTATAAAACGGGTGACCTGGCGCGCTATATTCCGGGGCTGGGCCTTGAACTTACCGGCAGAAGCGACCATCAGCTGAAAATCCGTGGCTACCGGGTAGAGCTTAGTGAAATCGAGATGGTGTTGCGCCAGCTTGGCGGCGTTAAGCAGGCCGTTGTTGCTCCGTTTGGAGAAGCGAGCCTAGTAAAACTTTGTGCCTATATAGTTGTTGACAGTGAGTCGGTGAAGCTTGACGAGATCAAGCATCAATTATCCGAGCGTTTGCCTGACTATATGCTGCCTCATCACATCCACACTATGTCAGTCTTGCCTCTGCTAGCGAACGGTAAAATCGATCGTAAACAATTACCCCCTCTTGATTCTCTGTTGCAACAGGCAAGGGAGGTCGTGCCGCCTGAAAATGAAATAGAGGAGATGCTGTCGGCTATCTGGAAAAGTGTTCTAGGTGTGGAGGAAGTAGGCGTCACATGGGACTTTTTTGAGATGGGGGGTCACTCCTTGATGGCCATTAAGGTTGTTTCCAGAATACGAAAATTGCTTCAGGTGGAGTTGCCACCCGGCATCATGTTCGAGCATGGCAATATTCGAGCTTTGGCCAGAGCCGCAGTTCAGTTTGAATCGGCACCCGGTCATTTATTGGCGGTTGCTAAGGCGAGAAAGCAGCTAGCAATGCAAAGCCAGCAAAAGACAGTAGAACAAGCGAAGTAAAGGATAAAAAGAATGGATTTAGACCTGCTGCTAACAGATGTAGACGATGACTTATTAGCTAAAGCGCTTGAAGTTCAAGGCTTTAATGCCGGAACGGAAAGTATATCGGCACGTAACGATAGGGGCGCAGCGCCTTTATCTTACACCCAGCAAAGGTTGTGGTTCTTGCAGCAATTGGACCCTAAAAGCACAGCGTACAACTCTCTGTGCGTGTTTAAGGTGACAGGTGAGATTAGTGTTCCTTGCTTTCAGCGTGCGTTCCAATTATTGATAGAACGCCACCAAGTTTTAGCGAGCACGTTTAAGCAGGAGGGATCCGAGCCTCTCCAGCGAGTATCTGAACAGCAGGTCGAAATCCAATTAATTGACATCGGACACTTACCGGCAAAACACCAAAGTGCTCAACTCGATGACTGGATACAACAGGAGTCTGAACGACCGTTTGATCTAAGTTTGGAAATACCCATACGTGTATCCATCATCAGGCAGGCCGGTGATAGCGCCTTTTTGTTACTAAGCCTGCATCATATTGTTACCGATGCCTGGACCATGGGCACTCTACTGCGGGATTTTTCTGCTTGTTATCATGCAGCGTATGGAAACAAGCAACCAGAACTAGCGGTTTTGCCCATCCAGTATGCTGATTACGCAGTATGGCAAAAAAAATGGTTGGCAGGTGAGCGGCTTGATGAACAGTTGAAGTACTGGAAGGGATATGTGTCTGGTTGTCCGTTTTCGATAGATTTGATGACGGACTTCCCCAGACCAGTTGTACAGTCAAGTGAAGGAGGGCGGGAGGTTTTTGACCTGCCTCAGCAACTGGCTGCGGACGTTCGGTTAATGTGCCAGCAGCAAAATACCAGCCCTTTTGCTTTATTTATGGCCGTATGGCAGGTGTTGCTGTGGCGCTATAGTCGCCAGAATAATTTTTTGGTCGGAGTACCCAATGCAAATCGACATCGAATTGAGGTTGAAGATTTGGTGGGGTGCTTTATCAATACTCAAGTGTTCCGCGCGGCATTGGATGGAAATTTAACTTGTTCTCAACTTATAGAAAAGCTAATAACTGATGTTGCTAATGCGCAGAACTATCAGGATCTGCCATTCGATCTTTTAGTTGAAAAGCTCGAAGAAGAGAGAGATACAAGCCGAAATCCACTATTTCAGGTGATGTTTAACTTTCAGAGCGAAATGATAACTGGGTTGCCCGGCGACGAACTAAAATTACCTGGCGCTAGACTGACAAGCGTGATGGAACCCGACCCAGGAGCCAAGTGCGATTTGGCGCTAAATATACATACCGAAGGTGGTGGTTTCAGCGGTTCGATACAATATGGCACCGCTTTGTTTAAACCTGATACGATAACGAAAATCATTCGCCATTATATTCACCTTCTTGAAGTCATGGTGTCTCAACCCGATACCCGGTTGTGTAATCTTCAATTACTGGACCAGACGGAGCGGGACGAACTGGCGCAGGTGGAAAGCCTGACCGCGGACTATGGTCTGGCGGACAGCTGGCTGAACCGCTTTGCCGAACAGGTACAAAGCAAACCCGAGTCGATTGTCGTGAGTGACGACCAGGGAGAAATGACCTTTGCTGAGCTGGATGGTTTGTCGAGCCAGGTGGCGGCCAGCCTCCAGCAAACCGGAGTCGGTCCGGATGACGTGGTGGCAATTCTGGCCGAGCGTAACCGTGGCTTTATCGTGTCCCTGGTGGGGATTTTGAAAGCAGGCGCGGCCTGGTTACCTCTGTCGCCGACCCAACCGGCGGCACGCTGGCAACAGGTGCTGGACGGAGCGCAAGTGAAAGCCGTGCTGGCGGATGAGCAACACCTAGCAGAGGTCGAGCAAGCGTTACCCAAGGGTGCACCTGTATTGAATTACCAATCCTTGCTGGCAGGCAAAGGGGAATACACCCAGGTGACAGAGCAACCGGGGCAGCTGGCCTATGTACTGTTTACCTCGGGCTCAACAGGTACGCCGAAAGGGGTGATGGTGAGCCGGGAAGGGATGCTCAACAATATGCTGGCCAAGGTAACGCCGCTGGGTTTGAGTGAGACGGATGTTATCGCCCAAACCGCGGGCCAGTGTTTCGATATCTGTGTGTGGCAGATGCTGACGGCGCCTATCCTGGGCTGCCGGGTACACATAGTCGATGAAGAAACGGTGCGAGACCCGCAGGGGTTAACGGCCAGCCTGAATCAACAAGGAGTGACCATCACGGAGCTGGTGCCTTCGTTGTTGCAAGCTGTGTTGGAAACCGAGACAGACACACTGACTTCACTGCGCTGGGTCTTACCCACGGGTGAAGCGTTACCGCCAGCCCTGGCAACCAGCTGGTTTAGTCACTACCCCCATATTCCTTTGATGAACGCATATGGCCCGGCGGAATGTGCTGATGACGTGGCGTTTGCGCCTTTGTATGCAGCCCCCGATGAAAGCGTGGTGAACATGCCTATCGGTTTACCAACGGCGAATGCGTCCCTGTATGTGGTGGATGATGCGCTTAACCGTGTCCCCACAGGTGTGGTGGGCGAGCTGGCAGTAGGTGGTGTTGGCGTAGGCCGGGGCTACCGAGAAGAGCCGGGTAAAACGGCAGCGTTGTTTGTACCCAATCCGTTTAGCGATAAGGGTGAGCGGTTATACCTGACGGGCGACTTGGTAAAACGTGGGGCAGATGGCCAGCTGGAATACATAGGGCGCAAGGACTTCCAGGTGAAGATACGGGGCCAACGCATTGAGCTGGGCGAAATAGAAGCGGCGCTGGAGAAACAGGGCGGGGTTAAGCAGGCGGTGGTGACGGCCAGTGAAGTAGGAAGCTCGCAACACCTGGTGGCGTACATCAGTGGAGACGCGGCAGCGGATAGTGAGCTAAAACAACAGCTGAGTGAGGTGCTACCGGGTTACATGGTGCCGTCGCTGATAGTGAGGCTGGCGCAACTGCCATTGAGCAGCAACGGCAAGGTGGACCGCAAGGCATTGCCGGCACCGGACTTCAGCGCAGTACAAAAACAATACCAGGCACCGGAGACGGAGACGGAGTACCGGTTGGCGGTCATCTGGCAGGAGTTGTTGCAGGTGGAGCAGGTAGGGCGCACGGACAACTTCTTCGAGTTGGGCGGACATTCGCTGCTGGCCACCCGATTGGTGAGTCAGATTGAGCGCCAGATGGGTAAGCAGCTGAGCTTAATCTCGGTGTTTGAAACGCCCACGTTAATGAGCCAAGCTCAGGCGCTGGAGGAGAGCGAGGAAAGTCGCTTGCCAGCGCTGGTTAAAGTACCGCGCAGTGACCGAATGCCCTTGTCATTTGCTCAACAGCGTATGTGGATGTTGGAACAACTGGAAGGAGGGCAAACCTACCTGATGCCGGGGGCATTGAAGCTTGAAGGTCAGTTGGATGTGAAGGCCCTTGAGCAGAGTTTTAGCGATTTAGTGGAGCGACATGAAGCCTTGCGTACGCGAATTGTGGTAGAAGCAGGGGAGTCGTACCAGTGCATAGATGAGGCGCAGGCATTTAGCTTGGGGTATGACGACCTGAGTGAGTCAGCGACAAAAGAGGGACAACTGGCAACGCTGATTGAGGGGAATGCGAGGGAGGTTTTTGATTTAAGCCAGGCCCCTTTATTCCGTGCTCGGTTGGTGAAACTGAACGAAGGTGAGCATGTATTACTGTACGCGTTGCATCACATCATAGGGGATGAATGGTCGGGGCAGCTGTTGATTGAGGAGATGTCGCAGGCGTACTCAAGTCGGTTGTCGGGATATGCGCCGCAATGGCCGGTACTGGACGTGCAGTATGTGGATTACGCGGTGTGGCAACGGGAGTGGTTACAAGGCGAAGTGTTGGAGTTGCAGTTGGCGTATTGGCGTGGGGAGCTGGGAGAGCAGCACCCGGTGTTGGAGTTGCCTTACGACTATGCCCGTCCGGCAGCACAAAGCTTTGCCGGGGACAGTATTGCTTTTGTGTTACCAGATGAACTTAGTTTGCAGGTACAAAGTTTCTCTCGTAAGCAGGGTTTTACTCTGTTCCAGTTCATGCTGGCTTGCTTCCAGGTATTGCTGGCGAAATACAGCGGTCAGCAGGAAGTTCGAGTTGGCGTTCCCATCGCGAACCGGACCCATGGCGAAACTGAAGGTCTTGTTGGCTGCTTTATCAATACCCAAGTGATGGCCTTGAGCTTGAGTGGTAGCGACAGCCTACTTTCATTGCTAAATCAGACCAAAGCAAAGGCGATAGCGGCTCAGGCTCATCAGGAAATCCCGTTTGAAAAACTGGTGGAAGAGTTAAACGTACCGCGGGACCTGAGCTACAGCCCGCTGTTTCAGGTGATGTTTAACCTGCAACAAGCGGCGGTAGGTAAACAAAGCCTTGAATTGGATAGGCTGACCCTGACCGCGCTGAAGGATAAAAATACCACCGCCAAGTTTGACCTGACCCTGGATATGACCGAAGAGGCGGGCGCTTTGTCGGGTAGTTTTGAATATTGTACGGCCCTGTTTAAACCGGGAAGTATTGGGCAACTCATTCGCCATTATATTCATTTGCTTGACGTCATGGTGTCACAACCCGATACCCGGTTGTGTAATCTTCAATTACTGGACCAGACGGAGCGGGACGAACTGGCGCAGGTGGAAAGTCTGTCAGCGGACTATGGACTGGCGGACAGCTGGCTGAACCGCTTTGCCGAACAGGTACAAAGCAAACCCGAGTCGATTGTCGTGAGTGACGACCAGGGAGAAATGACCTTTGCTGAGCTGGATGGTTTGTCGAGCCAGGTGGCGGCCAGCCTCCAGCAAACCGGAGTCGGTCCGGATGACGTGGTGGCAATTCTGGCCGAGCGTAATCGTGGCTTTATCGTGTCCCTGGTGGGGATTTTGAAAGCAGGCGCGGCCTGGTTACCTCTGTCGCCGACCCAACCGGCGGCACGCTGGCAACAGGTGCTGGACGGAGCGCAAGTGAAAGCGGTGCTGGCGGATGAGCAACAGCTAGTCGAGGCGGAGCAAGCGTTAACCAAGGGTGCACCTGTATTGAATTACCAATCCTTGCTGGCAGGCAAAGGGGAATACACCCAGGTGACAGAGCAACCGGGGCAGCTGGCCTATGTACTGTTTACCTCGGGCTCAACAGGTACGCCGAAAGGGGTGATGGTGAGCCGGGAGGGCATGCTCAACAATATGCTGGCCAAGGTGACCCCCCTGGGTTTGAGTGAGACGGATGTTATCGCCCAAACTGCGGGCCAGTGTTTCGATATCTGTGTGTGGCAGATGCTGACGGCGCCTATCCTGGGCTGCCGGGTACACATAGTCGATGAAGAAACGGTGCGAGACCCGCAGGGGTTAACGGCCAGCCTGAATCAGCAAGGAGTGACCATCACGGAGCTGGTGCCTTCGTTGTTGCAAGCTGTGTTGGAAACCGAGACAGACACACTGACTTCACTGCGCTGGGTCTTACCCACGGGTGAAGCGTTACCGCCAGCCCTGGCAACCAGCTGGTTTAGTCACTACCCCCATATTCCTTTGATGAACGCATACGGCCCGGCGGAATGTGCTGATGACGTGGCGTTTGCGCCTTTGTATGCAGCCCCCGATGAAAGCGTGGTGAACATGCCTATCGGTTTACCAACGGCGAATGCGTCCCTGTATGTGGTGGATGATGCGCTTAACCGTGTCCCCACAGGTGTGGTGGGCGAGCTGGCAGTAGGTGGTGTTGGCGTAGGCCGGGGCTACCGAGAAGAGCCGGGTAAAACGGCAGCGTTGTTTGTACCCAATCCGTTTAGCGATAAGGGTGAGCGGTTATACCTGACGGGCGACTTGGTAAAACGTGGGGCAGATGGCCAGCTGGAATACATAGGGCGCAAGGACTTCCAGGTGAAGATACGGGGCCAACGCATTGAGCTGGGCGAAATAGAAGCGGCGCTGGAGAAACAGGGCGGGGTTAAGCAGGCGGTGGTGACGGCCAGTGAAGTAGGAAGCTCGCAACACCTGGTGGCGTACATCAGTGGAGACGCGGCAGCGGATAGCGAGCTAAAACAACAGCTGAGTGAGGTGCTACCGGGTTACATGGTGCCGTCGCTGATAGTGAGGTTGGCGCAACTGCCATTGAGCAGTAACGGCAAGGTGGACAGGAAGGCATTGCCGGCACCGGACTTCAGCGCGGTACAAAAAGAATATCAGGCGCCGGAGACGGAGACGGAGTACCGGTTGGCGGTCATCTGGCAGGAGTTGTTGCAGGTGGAGCAGGTAGGGCGCACGGACAACTTCTTCGAGTTGGGCGGTCATTCGCTGCTGGCCACCCGGTTGGTGAGTCAGATTGAGCGCCAAATGAATAAACAGCTGACACTAAAAGCGGTGTTTGAAGCGCCCACGTTAATGGGTCAAGCTCGGGAACTGAAGGAAAGCGTGGCAAGTCAACTACCGAAATTGACCAGGGCTAACCGCTCCAAAACCATGCCACTTTCCTACGCGCAACAACGGCTTTGGATTGTCGATCAACTTGAGGGTGTTGGTACAGCATACAATATGCCTGTATTACTAAAGATCTCGGGTGAATTGCAAGTGACGGCATTAGAGCGTGCGATTGCGCTGCTGATCAAACGGCATGAAATATTAAGGACCACCTATATTGAGCGAAATGATGAACCGGTTCAGATAATTGGGGAAGGGGAAGAATTCAATTTAACGATACATGACATTACAGAGCTGGATGAGCAAGCTCAGCAGCGAGCCCTTATAGCTGCTGAAGTCAATACTGAATTTGATCTTGCGAGTTCCTTGATGCTCAAAGCAAGTCTTATTAAGCAGGGAAAAAACAGCTTTATATTGACTCTAGTTACTCATCATATTGCATCTGATGATTGGTCAATGCAGGTAATGGCGAACGATCTAATACAACTTTACAGTGCCTTGTCACAGGGCCGAACGGCGGATGCCAGTGAGTTAACCGTGCAATATGCGGACTTTGCCGTATGGCAAAAGCAGTGTTTGCAGGGAGCCTACTTGTCCAGGACAAAAGCATTTTGGCGAGACTACATGTACGGCGCTCCCCAGGTATTGGACTTGCCCTTAGACTTTGCCAGGGTCAATACCCAAGAGCGGGAGGGGGGCAAGGTGGAATTATTGATTGATAAACGTCTGACTCAGGAGCTGAATGAACTGGCGACACAACATCAAGTAAGTCTATTTATGCTCTTATTGGCAAGTTTTAACCTCACCCTGCATCGAACACGAGGCTTGAAGGATATCGTCTTGGGTACGGACCTAGCAGGTCGCACGGACAGCCAGCTGGAACGTTTGATTGGTTTCTTTATTAACGTGTTACCCGTACGTATTAAGCTGGACGGTGCCATTAGCTTTAGCGAGCTGCTGCGTCAGGTGAAGGTAAATACATTGGCGGTGTTCGACAACCAACATATGCCGTTCGATTTATTGGTAGACACCTTAAAACCCGAGCGTAATAAACACTATCAACCGATAGTACAAAGCCTATTTGTGATGCAAAACGTACAGAAGGCGAAAGTCGAAGTTCCTGGATTGGAGATAAGTTCGCTGCAAGAGAACGAAAGTGAGTCAAAGTTTGAGATGGCGACGTTTGTTAGTGAACAGGATGGTGTTATAGGGGTCAACTGCACATATAGAAAAGCGCTGTTTAAGGAGGCTAGCGTACAACACTTGATGTCGAATTACCTTCATATATTGGAGCAGTTAGTGCGTAAACCGGAGCGGTTGCTTTCACAATTTGACGTATTAGAAAGCAAAGAGAAGAATGCGACCGCAACTAAAACGCTCAAAAGCAAAGGTTCGAAGCTTGGCAAACTGAGAAAGCTCAAAACCAAAGCAACTTTGTAGATATTGTTCTGTTCTCGTGAGTAGTAAGGATGCTCAGGCAGTATTAAAGGTATATGGAAGGGTGCTTCCCTCCATAACATGTTGGTTATAAAAGACAAAGTTATTTCAGGTGAGAGCTTGGCTATCAGCGAGCAGCCCGAAAATAAAAAGGAAGTATGATGGATTTAGACCTTCTGCTAACAGACGTAGATGATGTGCTATTGGCTCAAGTATTGGAAGATCAGGGATTTAGCAACAAAATAGAGACTATTCAGCCAAGAAATTGTTGCGGCCCTGCTCCGTTGTCCTATGCTCAGCAAAGATTGTGGTTTCTTCAGCAACTGGAACCTGACAGTACCAACTACAACTTATTGCGCTCATATCGAGTCGATGGGGTGATAGATCTCGTTTTACTTCAACAAGCATTTCAGATGTTGGTGGAGCATCACCAAGTGCTTGCCAGTATCTTTGACGAAGATGAGGGGGAGCCTTACCAGCAATTCAGCACGCAGCAGGTTGAAGTCCATTGTGTCGATATATGTCATTTAACCACCGAGCAGCAGATATTGCAGTTGCAGCGATTAAAGCGGCAAGAGGCAGAACGGGCATTTAACCTTAAAGTGGACCTGCCAATTCGCGTTTCAGTAATATTGCTCACAAAGCAAAATGCCTGTCTGTTGCTTAACTTGCACCACATCGTCACTGATGCTTGGTCCACCGATATCTTGTTGCAAGATTTTGTTGCTTGTTACCGAGCAGTGCTCTTAGGTAAAGAGACAACTTTACCGCCGCTTTCGGTTCAATACTCTGACTACGCGGTTTGGCAAAAGCAGTGGTTAACCGGGGATACACTCAATAGGCAACTTGATTATTGGTCTGGCTACCTTTCCGGTTGCCCGTTGGCAATCGAGTTGCCGACTAATCTCCCACGGCCGTCGGTACAGTCAAATGCAGGCGATTTGGTTGAATTTAAGCTTCCTCCGAGATTAGCAGATCAACTAGCAGTTAATTGTCAGCAGCTAAATATCAGCCCATTTGCTGTATTTATGTCCGCCTGGCAAATCCTGCTCTGGCGGTATAGCAGCCAGCAAGACTTCTTGGTGGGAGTGCCTAACGCAAACCGCCACAGAGTCGAAGTGGAAGAGCTGGTAGGTTGCTTTATCAATACGCAGGTTTTCCGTGCGGAGCTTTCAGGAGAGCTTACATGCGCTGAGGTAGTCGAGAAGGTAGCGGGTGATAATGTTCACGCGCAAAATTATCAGGATTTACCATTTGACCTACTGGTTGAAACCTTGGTTGTTAATAGGGACTCGAGCCGTACGCCTTTATTTCAGGTGA
The DNA here is from genome assembly GCA_965249895.1 of Psychromonadaceae bacterium. Classification (GTDB taxonomy): domain Bacteria; phylum Pseudomonadota; class Gammaproteobacteria; order Enterobacterales; family CBDFNC01; genus CBDFNC01. Next base: position 883,380 of record CBDFNC010000004.1, on the reverse strand, counting down.
TGTTTAATTTTCAGGCGATAACGAACAAGTCCCCCGGCAGTCTGTCTTTACCAGGTATCTCGTTTGAGGGCGAACCGGAACTTACAGGCAGTTCTAAATTTGATCTCACATTAAATATCTATTCAAAGGCTGATGGCTTTATCGGTGACATTGAATATTGCACGGCGTTGTTTAATCAAGAAACAATAAAGCAAATCATTCGCCATTATATTCATTTACTTGACGTCATGGTGTCACAACCCGATACCCGGTTGTGTAATCTTCAATTACTGGACCAGACGGAGCGGGACGAACTGGCGCAGGTGGAAAGTCTGTCAGCGGACTATGGACTGGCGGACAGCTGGCTGAACCGCTTTGCCGAACAGGTACAAAGCAAACCCGAGTCGATTGTCGTGAGTGACGACCAGGGAGAAATGACCTTTGCTGAGCTGGATGGTTTGTCGAGCCAGGTGGCGGCCAGCCTCCAGCAAACCGGAGTCGGTCCGGATGACGTGGTGGCAATTCTGGCCGAGCGTAACCGTGGCTTTATCGTGTCCCTGGTGGGGATTTTGAAAGCAGGCGCGGCCTGGTTACCTCTGTCGCCGACCCAACCGGCGGCACGCTGGCAACAGGTGCTGGACGGAGCGCAAGTGAAAGCCGTGCTGGCGGATGAGCAACACCTAGCAGAGGTCGAGCAAGCGTTACCCAAGGGTGCACCTGTATTGAATTACCAATCCTTGCTGGCAGGCAAAGGGGAATACACCCAGGTGACAGAGCAACCGGGGCAGCTGGCCTATGTACTGTTTACCTCGGGCTCAACAGGTACGCCGAAAGGGGTGATGGTGAGCCGGGAAGGGATGCTCAACAATATGCTGGCCAAGGTAACGCCGCTGGGTTTGAGTGAGACGGATGTTATCGCCCAAACCGCGGGCCAGTGTTTCGATATCTGTGTGTGGCAGATGCTGACGGCGCCTATCCTGGGCTGCCGGGTACACATAGTCGATGAAGAAACGGTGCGAGACCCGCAGGGGTTAACGGCCAGCCTGAATCAACAAGGAGTGACCATCACGGAGCTGGTGCCTTCGTTGTTGCAAGCTGTGTTGGAAACCGAGACAGACACACTGACTTCACTGCGCTGGGTCTTACCCACGGGTGAAGCGTTACCGCCAGCCCTGGCAACCAGCTGGTTTAGTCACTACCCCCATATTCCTTTGATGAACGCATATGGCCCGGCGGAATGTGCTGATGACGTGGCGTTTGCGCCTTTGTATGCAGCCCCCGATGAAAGCGTGGTGAACATGCCTATCGGTTTACCAACGGCGAATGCGTCCCTGTATGTGGTGGATGATGCGCTTAACCGTGTCCCCACAGGTGTGGTGGGCGAGCTGGCAGTAGGTGGTGTTGGCGTAGGCCGGGGCTACCGAGAAGAGCCGGGTAAAACGGCAGCGTTGTTTGTACCCAATCCGTTTAGCGATAAGGGTGAGCGGTTATACCTGACGGGCGACTTGGTAAAACGTGGGGCAGATGGCCAGCTGGAATACATAGGGCGCAAGGACTTCCAGGTGAAGATACGGGGCCAACGCATTGAGCTGGGCGAAATAGAAGCGGCGCTGGAGAAACAGGGCGGGGTTAAGCAGGCGGTGGTGACGGCCAGTGAAGTAGGAAGCTCGCAACACCTGGTGGCGTACATCAGTGGAGACGCGGCAGCGGATAGTGAGCTAAAACAACAGCTGAGTGAGGTGCTACCGGGTTACATGGTGCCGTCGCTGATAGTGAGGCTGGCGCAACTGCCATTGAGCAGCAACGGCAAGGTGGACCGCAAGGCATTGCCGGCACCGGACTTCAGCGCAGTACAAAAACAATACCAGGCACCGGAGACGGAGACGGAGTACCGGTTGGCGGTCATCTGGCAGGAGTTGTTGCAGGTGGAGCAGGTAGGGCGCACGGACAACTTCTTCGAGTTGGGCGGACATTCGCTGCTGGCCACCCGATTGGTGAGTCAGATTGAGCGCCAGATGGGTAAGCAGCTGAGCTTAATCTCGGTGTTTGAAACGCCCACGTTAATGAGCCAAGCTCAGGCGCTGGAGGAGAGCGAGGAAAGTCGCTTGCCAGCGCTGGTTAAAGTACCGCGCAGTGACCGAATGCCCTTGTCATTTGCTCAACAGCGTATGTGGATGTTGGAACAACTGGAAGGAGGGCAAACCTACCTGATGCCGGGGGCATTGAAGCTTGAAGGTCAGTTGGATGTGAAGGCCCTTGAGCAGAGTTTTAGCGATTTAGTGGAGCGACATGAAGCCTTGCGTACGCGAATTGTGGTAGAAGCAGGGGAGTCGTACCAGTGCATAGATGAGGCGCAGGCATTTAGCTTGGGGTATGACGACCTGAGTGAGTCAGCGACAAAAGAGGGACAACTGGCAACGCTGATTGAGGGGAATGCGAGGGAGGTTTTTGATTTAAGCCAGGCCCCTTTATTCCGTGCTCGGTTGGTGAAACTGAACGAAGGTGAGCATGTATTACTGTACGCGTTGCATCACATCATAGGGGATGAATGGTCGGGGCAGCTGTTGATTGAGGAGATGTCGCAGGCGTACTCAAGTCGGTTGTCGGGATATGCGCCGCAATGGCCGGTACTGGACGTGCAGTATGTAGATTACGCGGTGTGGCAACGGGAGTGGTTACAAGGCGAAGTGTTGGAGCTGCAGTTGGCGTACTGGCGTGGGGAGCTGGGAGAGCAGCACCCGGTATTGGAGTTGCCTTACGACTATGCCCGTCCGGCAGCACAAAGCTTTGCCGGGGACAGTATTGATTTCGAATTGAGCAGTGAATTAACCGGTCAACTAACCTCGGTCTGCAATAAGTTGTCAGTAACCCCTTACCAATTCTTATTGACTGGATTCCAAATTCTTTTAGCCAGGTATTCAGGCCAAGAACGGATCTTAGTGGGAACACCGATAGCAAATCGAGCAAAAACCGAACTGGAGTCAGTCGTAGGCTGTTTTATAAATACGCAAGTAATGAAACTTGACCTTAACGAATCAGATAGTGGAAAAGTGCTACTGGAGCAGGTGAAGAGATTCGCTATTCAAGCTCAGCAGCATCGAGATGTACCTTTTGAGTTGCTCGTAGAAACGATATGCGGCCAAAGGGACCCCGCCATAACACCATTGTTCCAGGCAATGTTCAATTTTATTGTGTCAGAACAAACCGATGAAACTGCTGATTTGCCAGGGTTAACCGCAACAACGATTGAAACTTCAAACCCTTTCGCGAAGTTTGAATTGCTCATGACAATCGAACAAGGGGCTACTTATAGTGGGAACCTAGTTTACTGCGCAGATCTTTTTTCCAGGGATACGATGGAAGCCTTGGTATCAGCTTATCAAACCTTGTTGCAAAGTTTTTTGGCAAACCCAGGCGAAAACTGGCGTAAATTCGCTCTCATTGGCGATATGAAAGCCGAGGAGATTCAGGACTTTGAATCGAGCTCCGACGAATTTCTATTTAAACAGGATATTTACCAGCGGTTTAGGTCAATCGCTTTGGCAAACTCAGGGAAAGTGGCCGTTATTGACAAAGGGGAACGTGTCTTCTACGACGATTTGTTATTCCAGGTTGATAACTACGCTAGCCGTTTACATCACTTGGGTGTATCTCAAGGTCTGCGTATTGCAGTGATGGCGCAAAGGCGTAAAGAGTTCGTTGTGGGTATATTGGCTATATTGAAGCTTGGAGCTTGTTACGTTCCCCTTGAACCTACAAATCCAAGTGAAAGAAGTGAGTTTATCCTTTCTGATGCTGGCGTTAGTTTGCTAATAGCCGAGAGTCAGTCAGAGTTCAATTCTCTGCCGAAGAAATGTCGTTTTGTACCCTATTCACTTTTAAATGAAACGTGCATTAACCCAGTTAAAGAACAAAAAGTTGAAGGGTTATTAGCGGCTTATATTATGTATACGTCGGGTTCTACAGGGCAGCCTAAAGGGGTAGAAGTTTCACAGCAAGGTATAGCTAGGTTGGCCACGGGAGGGTCTCTTCCAGTAAATGCCAGCTCCAGGGTTCTGTGCGCAAGCTCACTGGCGTTCGATGCGGCTACCTTCGAAATATTTGCTAGCTTGCTTAATGGGGCAGCATTGGTACTTTTTCCCGATGAACATATCAATTTTAGCCGGTTGAACAGTCTAATTGAACGAGAGCAAATAAACGTAGCCTGGATGACAGCAGGTCTATTTGACCGTTACATAGAGGATACCTTGTCGGTACCGACCTCGCTCCGCCATCTTCTAGTTGGCGGCGACACTATATCAGTTTCTTCGGTAAAAACTGCTTCAGTTAAAAGTCAGGATCTATGTTTGATTAACGGCTATGGCCCCACGGAAAATACGACCTTTACAACCCTCAGTTATGACCTGATCAACCAAGTATCGCGCCGCAGTAGACTGCCTATTGGTAAACCAATATCTGGAACCAAGGTCTACGTACTCGATGAGTTGCACCAGCGTGTCCCCGTTGGTATGCCCGGCGAGTTATATACCGCCGGCGTGGGCTTAGCCAAGGGGTATATCAACCGAGACAAATTGACTAACGATAAGTTTGTTTGCTTGTCTTGTCTTGGCAACGAAACCCGGCTGTATCGTACTGGAGATAAGGTACGTTGGCTGGCAGACGGTCAACTGGATTTTATGGGCAGGGCAGATAATCAGGTGAAGGTGCGTGGATACAGGATTGAGTTGGAAGAGATAGAGCAGGTACTACTTTCTCATTCGAGCATAAAAGAGGCCACAGTTATCGTTGTAGGAGAACGGGCGGCTGACAAATTTATTGCTGCATACATAGTGTTTCACACAGGGTACGAATGGAAAAGCCAACAGAAGATAATTACCGATTTTATTTCACTCAATTTACCAGTATTTATGAGGCCATCTGTGTTGTCTGAACTTGATGCCTTACCACTCAACAATAATGGGAAAGTCGACAAGAAGAGTCTTCCACCAGCAATAAATCAGCAAGGTGAGCATGTTCACCCTATCGGGGATATGGAACGTGTAATCGCTGAAATTTGGCAGGAAGTACTCGTAATTGAACAAGTTGGCCGTACTGACAACTTTTTTGAATTGGGTGGCCACTCACTTTCCGCAGTGTCATTTATGGCGAAGTTAAGCAAGAAAGTTGGCCTAGATGCTCCAATGAAACTGTTGTTTCAATACCCTAACTTAGCGGACCTTGCTTGGCAGTTAACAAATCAAAACGTTATACAGAGTGGTACTTTGCTTAACTTAGCAGCGGACCCAAAATTACCTCTTTTATTCATGGTTCATGGCGGGGGTGGGCATGTTAATCACTATCGACCATTAGCAGAGAAACTAGGTAATTGTTATAGCGTAATAGGTGTACAGTCAAGGGAACTAGTTGAACTGGATTATCAGGCAAGCTCCTTGCAAAGTATGGTGGAAGATTATACGCAGCAAATCATAGAAGCGAGTAAGGAAAGAGCGGTAAATTTAATGGGGTGGAGTGATGGCTGCTTTATATCAATTGGAATAGAGCGGAGGCTAAAGGGGAGGGGGGTGTCAGTAGATAAACTTATATTGGTAGATGGTGATATGAATCGTGTTAACAAATTGGGGTTTTGTGGTTGGAAGACATGTGTTGAAAACTACCCAAGTTTGCTTCTCTTACCAAAGAAAATATCGAATAAAGCAAAAGAAAAATTTCAAGCCAATTATAAGGAAGGGATCGACTATTTGCTTTCAGTTCCAAATGCACTTAAATATGGTGTCGATGTAGAGGTGCTAAGGCAAAAAGCATATACACTATTGGATGCAAATTATCTTCTATCAGGTTATGAAGTATTGGCACCTAGTACGTTTTTTACATTGTTTTTAGCTGAACGTGGTTATGAGATTGAAAACGAAAATAAGTGGAAAGTTTTTGGTGGTGGTATATGCGATATTAGGATTGTTCCTGGGGATCATTACAGCATATTGAATCAGCCCGAATTTATATCAGAAGTAACAGGAAGCATTTGTGTTGGTGATTGATATTCTTCTTAGTTGTTGCGCGTTCTTATGACGATGTTTCAACAAGTTGGTTTGTACTTGGTTTGCTTAACGTTGGAAATATAATGGATATTATTAAGGAGCTGTTAAAAAGCTCAAAGTCATTGATAGCTTTGTCAATAATTGTCAGTGTATTTAGTGCGCTTGCGGGTGTTTCGGTCATATCAATGGTAAATCAAATGATTGTTAACCCTGAGCTTACTAGAGAAATGGCAGTAAAAGGAGCTGCAACACTTCTACTTCTATTTATTACAGGAGTTGTTTCTCAACTTTTATTGAATCGCTTGGGGCATGGTGTGGTGTATAGATTACGCATGATTATGGTCAAGCGAGTAATGGATCTCAAGCTCGAACAATTAGAAAGAATTGGCGGACATACCTTTTATGCTGTTCTTACAAAAGATATCTCAACAATAGGTAGTGCATTTAACGCAGTTCCATTTATCGTTTATAACGCTGTGTTAGTGATAGGTGGATTTGCATACATGGGGTGGTTATCAGTCCACCTATTTGTAACCACACTAAGTATAGTAAGTATTGGGGTAGTGGTTTCCTATTTTGTAATGGAAAAAATGCGTACATTGATGAAAGTCGTTCGAGAGACGGATGATCATATTTTCTCTGGCTATCAAGGGATTATAGATGGGAATGGCGAAATGCAGCTCAATGCTAAACGTAAACTTTTATTTTACCAAGAGGATATAGAACCAGTAGTCGCAAAATCAAAAGATTTTGAAATAAAAGCGGATACATATTGGGTTTTTAGTAAGAACTGGGCTGTAGTTGTTATTCTTGGTTTAGTGTTTTCTTTGTTTTTTATTGGCCCTTTATTTAACCTAACTACCGAGATTATTGCAGGTTTTGTTCTTGTTCTTATGTTCTTAAGGACGCCAATAAACGATCTTATGTCTGATTACCCGTTGTTGGTGAAAGCCAAGGTATCGATGAACAAAATTGACAGTTTAAAGTTACCTGTTTTCAATGAAGAGTTTCCGGTTCAAGTAAGTAATTATAGGGATGACTTGCCCGATCAGTTATTGAAGTTGGAAAGGATCAAGTATGAATATGATCATGAAGAGGGCGAATATGGGTTCAGCTTGGGACCTATTGACTTGGAGGTTTGTAAAGGGGAGTTGGTTTTCGTAATTGGCGGGAATGGAAGCGGTAAATCAACGTTGGCTAAACTTATTACTGGTCTATATTCCGCAAGTTCTGGTGAAATTATTCTAGGTGGCACAAGAGTGAACAATGAGAATCTAGAATGGTATCGAAGTCATTTCTCTACCGTTTTTTCAACCTTCTACCTGTTTAAACGACTTGTTGGCCCAGATGAAAAACTTGACACAGAGCTCGCGAATAGTTTCTTGCAAGAACTAAATATGGATAAGAAGGTGGGTATATCAGCGGGAAGCTTGACAAAAACTAGTTTGTCGCAAGGGCAAAGAAAGCGATTGGCCTTGTTATTAGCTTATGTAGAGCAAAGGCCTATTTGGCTACTCGATGAATGGGCAGCGGATCAAGATCCTGAGTTTAGGACGTATTTCTATCTTGAATTATTACCTAGCCTAAAAAAACGAGGGATAACAATTATCGCTATTAGCCATGATGACCACTTTTTTCATGTTGCCGATAAAATATATAAATGTGATTCAGGCCAGTTGTCCTTGCTAAATCTTAAGCAAGCCAGTATGGAAGTTTCTAGTCTACAGCCTGCATAGGGACCATGGAGTCAATTTTGAAAAGGATTTATTTACTCAGTTTTTTGTTGTCATCATTTTTAGTCAACGCTACCGAAAGCAAGTTACCTACATTTAGTAAACATATACAGCTGTCTGCGAATATTAAGCGAACCAGTTACGGAGTTCCACATATTAAGGCCGACAGCTTAGAGGGTATCGCGTTTGGCAGTGGGTACGCGCAGGCACAAGATCAACTGTGCCAATTAGCAGAAAGTTTTATCAAGAGTAATAGCGAGCTTTCTATGTATCTTGGTCCCCATAGTAAGGGCCTACTGGAAAGTCAAAGCATGGATAAGGGGGACAGTGCTCATCTTATTTCTGATTTTGGCTATTTAGCCTTAGGAATTAAGCGAAAGGCCAAGAAGAATTTTGCTGAGTTATCAGACCAAAGTAAGGCGCTGCTGTTAGGGTATTCGAAAGGGTATAATAAGTTCCTGTCACAGGCTAATTTAGGCGAGGTTAAAGCGTCAAGGCTGTGTTGGGGTGAAGCTTGGGTAAAACCTATATCCCCGGAAGGCGTGTTGACTAATTTGTATGCGCTTAACCTAATCCGGGGCAGTAGTAACTTTTTTGAAATGATGTTCGTTGCCAGTCCCAATGGTTCATATATGCCTCGGTTGGTTACGAATCAATCGGACAATCATGCTGATGTTGCACAAGTCGCAGCCAACAATTTGAGTGAAACAGGATTACCAGATATTAAGTCGCTTGGGTTTGGCTCCAATGGGTGGGCGCTTGGATCACAGTTAACCGAAACTGGCCGTGGAATGTTGCTTTCTAACCCACATTTTCCTTTGTATGGTCCGCTACGTTTTTGGCAGAGTCATATCACTATTCCCGGGAAATTGAATGCAGCGGGTGTATCTTTGCTTGGTTTTCCGGGTATTTTAAATATCGGTTTTAATAAAGATCTAGCTTGGACGCACACCTTATCAGAGTCGGAGCAATTTGTGGTGTATCGTCTAGATTTAGACGGAAAACTCAATACCAAATATAGATACAATGGCGGTAGCAAGTCTATCTTCAAGAGAACACTGGCGCTGCCGGTGAATGTTAACGGAGAGCTCGTCAAGTATGAAAAGGATTATTGGTTTTCCCACTTTGGGCCCATCGTAGCTTCACCCGATAAGAATTCCCCTTTTGCATGGGGTGGAAAACATACTTTTAGCATTAAAGACGTTTACACAACCAATGATGACATGATTGATCATTGGTTAGCGATGAATAGCGCAGCTAGTTTGGGAGAAGTTAAGGAAGCTTTTGCCAGGTACCGAGGTATTACATTTGTGAATACGATAGTGACAGATAAACAAGGCCAGGCTTTCTATATTGACGGTACCAATGTACCGGCATTGACGCCCGAAGCAATTGCTGCATTATCTGGATCGAATGAACTTAAGGCCATAAGGGAGAAGCTAGGTTTTACAGTTTTACCGGGTAACTCAAGTGAATTTAATTTTACCGGTGCTCTAGGGTTTGATGATTTACCACAATTGCAACGCACAGACTTTGTGCAGAACTCCAATGATAGTTACTGGTCAACGAATCCGGCCTCTCCTTTGGAGGGATTTTCTCCACTATTTGGACCGGAAAGAGTCGAGCTTTCACTCCGGACTAGAATGGGATTAAAACTGCTCAATGAGGCGAAGGGAGAGGATGGTGTCTTCAGTCTAAAAGAGGTTGAAACACTACTGTTTAGTGATCGAGCCTATTTGGTTGAGCTATTAGTCCCTCAATTACAGACCTTGTGTAAGCAGGATAAAATGAAAGTGATACAAATCAATGACAGGGAACTAAGGGTTGGTGATGCATGTGCTGCTGTTTCTCAGTGGAGAGTTGAGCAAGGAAGCTCAGCCAAAGGGGGCGTCCTGTTAAGAGAATTAGCAAATTTGTTCGATAGCGATGAACATTTTTCCGTGCCTTTTGATTACAAAAATCCAGCTGACACCCCAAGCGGTATTAAAAGTGATGTAGTCATACTGAAGTTGTTAGCCAGGGCTCAACTTATTTTGGACGTAGCGGACATCCCGTTAGCTAGTAGCATAGATGAGCTTCAGTTTGTGGTTAAACCCGGGATAAAGCGCGAGGAAATTGAACGTATATCCTGGCCCGGCTCGACTAATGCGGAAGGTGGATTTAACGTAAACTCTGTAAGTGATAACGATGATTTCAATACACAATTTGTGCCTAATTTTGCCAACCGGCTATCTGACGCCATTTCTGGTGAGGCGTTAGATTCAGGACTGTCGGCTGCCGGGTATCAGTTAGGTTATGGCGCTTCATGGATGATGCTAGTGGAATATGGAAAGAGAGGGCCCGTAGCAAGAGGTTTGTTGAGCTACTCACAATCTATGGACCCGGATTCTGCACATTATAAAGATCAAACCTTGTATTTCAGTCAGAACCGTTCCTTGCGGCCAATCCTTTTTGAGCCGAAAGAGATAGAGGAAAATAAGGTATCTGAAATTAAAATAAGCAATATCGTCAATTAGTATTTAACTAATAAGTTTCCATTAGGCGTAAAAAATGCCATGAAGTCATGGCATTTTTTACGAAATTAAATAATGTAGTGCTTTTTCCAATTTATGGTCAGCGTAAACAAGTTAGAGAGGTTTTATCTTGTATTTCAGCTTCCAAGTTTGATGTACTTCAATTATCCGTGATTGACAAATTTCCAGCTATATTCACATTTTAGTCTCATTTTAACTCCCTCTTCTGAATAAGAATCACCCCATACGAATCAGTAAGAATATTACGTAATAAAAACAAAGATAAAATTGATTATCATTGCGATTTGATGTATTTTTAACCACGTTAAATTAACGGTTTTATTTTAGTTTTTAGGGAATGAAAATGAACTTACATCCAGTTTCTCTGGCGGTTGCGGCTAGTCTGCTTACATCCACCAGTATTTGGGCCGAAACCAAAGAACAATACGATAATAATCAAAATACTGAGAGTATGACAGTCACCGCTCAAAAGGTAAGTCGCTACACGGCGGTAGATGCGCCATCAACCTTACGCTCAGATGTACCTCTACTAGACACGGCACGTTCAGTCGGGGTGATAAACCGTGACTTGCTGGACGATACAGATGTGCAGACAATAGAAGAAGCTGTCAGGTTAACGTCTGGTACTGCACCTCGTCATCGTATGGGCGGTGCCGATAGCCAAAATTTTGTTCGTGGTTTTAGACTTGGCTATTACTTTAGAAACGGGAAAAGAGAGTATTCTGAATCACGCACCAGCATGGACACTGTAGAAACAGTAGAAGTATTAAAAGGGCCAGCTGCAGTTCAATTCGGTGTAAACTCGCCGGGCGGCATCATTAATTACACCACTAAAAAGCCGCAGGCCGAAACCATGCGTTCGTTTAAGGTTCGCTTAGATGAATATGGCAAGAAAGAGTTTGTTGCTGATGTAACCGGCGCAGCAAACGATTCCAGTTCTGTCCTTTACCGACTTATTGCCGTTGGCAAAGACTCGAAAACTTACCGTGACTTTTCTGATAGCAGTGGTTACTTGATAGCCCCTAGCTTAACGTTCCAGTTGACTGATAAAACAAAACTAACCACAGCGTTAGAGCTTAGCCATGATAAGTCTCACCTGGATAGAGGGGTCCTGGTAGGTGACTACAAGGATGGCAGCCAAAGAATTATTGATGTGCCGAAAGAGCGTGTGATACACGAGGATGGTGATTCCTATGTGTCTGATAAGCAGTATCTAGATGTCACCTTGAGCCATGATTTTAATTTGCAGTGGCGCACAGAACTATCGTACTCCTATCAGAATTGGGAAAATAGTTGGCATGAAACTCAGTGGGATGATTTTTTTCCTGAGGGGGGAGAGCTCAATGGCGTGACCCTTAAGCCTGGAGATCTGACCCGAGGTGGTTACGGGCACACCAAAAAAGATAGAGAGTCACATCAAGGCTCAGCTATGCTATTTGGCGACCTTGAGTTGGCGAATACCAGGCATAAACTGACGCTAGGTGCGGATTATGGAACAGTAGACTTTGTTTCTAACTGGGGTAAAGGCAAGCGGCAACCTTCCGCTGAATACCCAGATATTTTTAACATTTACAATCCTGTTTATGGGGAATTCAACAGTAATTTAGAAAAAGGTAGTAAAGACCGTACGGAAGATACTCGAACTTGGGGTGTTTTCGCGAGCGATACTGTTTACATTGGTGATAGCTTAGTAGCCAACCTAGCGCTTAGATACGACGATTATTACCTTAAAGATTCCTGGGATGTATTGGATGACAGTGCGGTCGTTTGGAATGCAGGTATACTTTATAAGCTGATTCCACAAGCATCTTTGTATGCCAGTTATGCAACCTCCTATGAACCGAACAATAGCGAAGGAGTAGTTGGAGAAGTTAAACCCTCTGAAGGCGAGCAATGGGAGTTTGGTGTAAAAGGCCTGGTCTTTGATGAATCGCTACAATATAGCCTGGTTTATTACGACATTACCAAATCCAATATCCCAAATTCTATAAAGGAAAATGGCATTAATGTTATTAAATATGTTGGTGAACAAACCTCAAGTGGTGTTGAGTTGGATACCACTTGGCGTGCTAACGATGATCTCACACTATTGGTTAACTACGCCTATACGGATGCCAAAATAAGCAAAGATGAGGATGACCCTGAATTGGTAGGTAAGACTCCTCATGGTGTACCCGAGCATTCAGCGGCGTTATTTGCATCTTATAAGCTCAACCCTATTGTTCCTAACCTAAGTGTTTTAGCTGGGATCAACTACGTAGGTAAGGCGGCAAATAAGGATAACAATAAGTTGTTTCTACCTAGTTACACCCGAGCTGACTTATCTCTAAAATACCGTATACCGGTTTCCAAGGGGGATAGCTTCATCGTTCAGGCAGGTGTTAAAAACCTGACGGATGAAGATATATTCATATCAACCGGAGGTGGAACTGTAGGCGTAGGAGCGGCAAGAACCTTCTATGCCAATCTTGATTATCAATTCTAAGCTTCTTTGATTTGGCTGTAATGCAAGAGCCCACTTGGGCTCTTTTTTGTTTGCCCAGCAAAGCTGGCAAACCCGTCCACTTGAAAGACAGTGGAGTCACCCCGACTAAGGGGAAGACAATCCGAATGGCAAGGGGTTCACACTACTGCGAAGCAGTGCTTCGGTCGGTGTTCACCTAGCTAGTGTCCATCCTGAAAAGCTATCTTGTCATTCCCTCGCACGAGGGAATCCAGTGGCTTAACCGCGATCTCTGTGTGCGCTAAAAGACACTAGATTGCCAGGAAAGCTTACAATGACAGGGAGCGATGAGATAGTAGTGACTAACTTTAGGCCTTTGCAAAACGGTAAGTTTCGCGTTCTAAAAATATGACTGAAGAACGAATATATGAGTTTCAGGACGGGCACTAGCTAACGGTAGGGTCTGAATGAAGCCATAGGAAGTTAGATGTACACAACTAACCGTAACCTGTTTCGGCGGTGTTGGTGGGTAAGCTCCAAAATAGCGCGAAGCCCGATACTTAGTCAGACCAATGCTGTGTTTGAGGGTGGAATATCTAACAGGAAGTCAGTGCAATAACTGGGGAAGCCTGACACCAAATCCAGTAACTGACTGGAAGCATAAACCAGAGGAGTGATCCGATGTTTGTGTTGGTGCGAGGTGGCAGATGAACCCGTAGTAGTGATTAAGGCTCGACCTATGAAAGCCAGTAATGGTGTGGAGAATAAAACCAAGCCGATCATCTGCAATGTGTCAGATGGAGTGAGTACGCGCCAAAAGCCGTATTGACTGCGAAAGGGGGATGTAACCTTTAAAGAAACTGAAATGGAGTGAAAATCCAAAACAGGTGCATAAGCTGCTTAATAAGCAGGGCATCCGATCATGGCAAAGAGTGATATCGGCGCGATGGTCAGGAGCTGTACACAGGGAGTAGTCATTTCTCTTCATTAGAGACACTAAGGCAGGTTAAACAGATTGCAAAATGCTAGAGCACTTAACAGCGGTGATGAAACAAACCTAACTGGTTTGGAAATAGCGAACAGACAGTGACGTGAGACAGTAACCGTGCGAACACATTACAGTTTGTATGGGAGTTTGTTATCAATGCAAACGCTATACAGCGGTTTCAGAAAAGTGTGGAAGAATAAGGGCGCTCCCGGCGTAGATGGGCAGCGTGTGGGATATTTTGCGCAAGATCTGGACAATAGCCTCAAACAGTTACTGCTTGAACTGCAAGAAAATCGGTATCAACCGCAGCCGATAAAACGTGTCGAAGTCGCAAAAGATGACGGCGGCATACGTTTGCTGGGTATTCCTGCAGTTCGAGACTGAATAGTTCAACAATGTCTATCAACCATTATGACGCCCATATTCGATCCCGAGTTTCATCCAGCAAGTTATGGATATCGTCCGGGAAGAAGTTGTCATCAGGCGATTAGTAAAGCCACGCTGTTCATACGCAGGTATGGACGTGGATATGGACCTTTCTCCCTCAATTGGTTTAGTCAATTAAGTGTATTAGTATAAGTTTTTCGATATTATGTATTAATTTTAACCATTGCAAATGTACTGATTCGCATAGTGCTGCATGTCCTGCCTAGATTGGTAGGTTGATTTAAGCCTTGGTGAACTTTTGCTTATGCACTTATATAGCGTTTTGTCACTGATCCCTCCCTCTGCTGCAACTTCCTGCACCGGCTTATTATTAGGAGGCAATAACTTACTCAAGACTGCTTGTTTAGGTTCTTCAGGATACTTTGCCATTGCGCCCATCTGTCTAGATTATTGAAGTAAATTAATCTGGACAACTAGCCGAACTGTCCCCGTTAGTACTGGTTATTCCTTTGGCTAAAACACCCTATTTTACAATCAGTTGATTTTGACCTAGTGGTCAGTTGCGAATGAAACTTATTTGATATATTGTTCGTATCCTCATTAAGGCTGTTTTTTGACCTGTTAAGTTATTGTTAATTAAATGTTTAATAAAGGGAATTGTAATGAAGTTACATCCAGTTTCTCTGGCGATTGCGGCTAGTTTGCTTACATCCACCAGTATTTGGGCTGAAACGGATACCAGACGTGAAGTTGAGAGTCTGACGATAACAGGAACCAAAGAGCGCGGATATACTGCGCCAGAGTCAGTATCTGCTACACGTAGTTATGTGCCTATTATGGACACTCCACGTTCTGTGCAGGTGCTTTCTCAGGAATTCATTCAAGATGCGAACATCGACAGGCTGGAAGACGCCTTGATGTATGTGCCAGGTGTTGAACGAGCTAATGACCTTGGTCAGCTGGAGCATTCGTTGACCATTCGAGGTTTCAGCGCTGATGGCATGGTTTTCCGTAATGGTAAACGGAGCAAATACGGTGGCCAAATTGACATGAACTTGGTGGAAAGAGTAGAGGTGTTAAAGGGGCCTGCTTCTGTTCAGTTTGGTTATAATTCACCAGGTGGTATCGTAAACGTCATTACTAAAAAGCCGCAGGCGCAGACCAACCGTGATTTTAAGGTGAGGTTGGACGAGCATGGCAAACGCGAATTTGTAGCGGATTTCACAGGGGCAACCAGCGCGAGCGGCAATACCATGTACCGACTAATTGCAACGGGCGAAGATTCAGATACGTATCGCGATTTTTCAGAGGTTAAGGCGGCGACGATAGCGCCATCTCTGCGCTTTTTATTCAACGACGACACTATGCTGGATGTTGGATATCAATATCAGTATTCAAAGCGGGCTATAAACCAAGGGCTGCCACAGGATAACTTTACCGATGCAGGCCAGTTGCCGGAAGAGCTGGTCAGTGCAAATTTTGGTGAGCCTGGTGATGACGGGGAGTACAACAATCATTGGTTCGATTTGTCTTTGCAGCATCAAATTAACGATAGGCTAAAAGCGGAATTATCGTATGTTTATGCCAAGCGAGTAAAAAATACGCGCTCAACCGGCCCGTCTAACTACCTGACCCAGGACACAGTGGTGGATGGCCAAACCTTGGCGAAAGGCTCAATTGAAAGATGGCGCTTTGGCAATCGAGATGATACCACTAAGTCACACCAGGCATCTGCCCTGATGCACGTCGACCTTGATATTGGGCCCACCAACCACCTAATGACATTTGGTATCGATTATTCAAGCTCGGAAAAGAATGGCAATTTTTTAGAAGGACCCTATCACGACCATAACTTGGGGATCCCGGTTTTTAATGTGTTCAATCGCGTATACGGCCAGTATGATCCGCAGATGAAATTGGCTGACACTGATGAGCGTAAAAGCTCAGAGATAGGCGTGTTTATTAGCGAAACGGCGTATCTGACGGACGAACTGATTGTGAACCTTGGGGTTCGATATGATAGTGTGAAAAGCGAAAGAAAGGTAGTTTACACCAGTGATCGTCCGGACCGGGTTTCCGACAATAGTGAATCGGATTACACCTGGAACGTAGGAGCGCTTTATAAACTGATCCCAGAGCTGTCCCTTTACTCGAGTTATGCCACCTCATTTGAACCCAATTACAATAAACCTGACGTAGGTGAACACAAGAATATGCGTGGCAAGCAATGGGAGTTAGGGGTCAAAGGAGATGTAAACGGCGAGTTGCTCTACAGCCTGGTTTACTATGACTTGACGAAGGAAAATATAGCGAAAACTCTACCCGATGACACAACACGTTTAGTGGGTGAACAAAAATCAAACGGTGTAGAGGTGGAACTGAACTACAATGTCGCGGAAGACTGGGCATTGATGGCGAGCTATGCCTATACCAATGCAAAATACACGAGAGACCCTGAAGAGCCCGAATTGGAGGGTAACAAGGTTGCTGGCGTAGCACCGCACTCGGCTGCTTTGTTTACCAACTACTCTCTTGATAAAACCATACCTGGCTTGAGTGTGATTGGCGGGATTAAGTACAGAGGTAAAGCGCCGTTTAACGATGCGAATACCTTTGATACAAATGCATTTACCACCATAGACTTGGGTGTCAAGTATCGCTTAGCGTTGGCGGAAGACGATGCGTTAAACCTTCAAGCTGGAGTGCAAAACCTGACTGATGAAGCGGGGATATGGACGGATACCTGGAGTGTGAATTACAGCAAACCACGCACTTTCTATGTAAACGCTGATTATGCGTTTTAGTCAGTTATCCTAATGTAATGACTCAAAGCCCGGTTAGCCGGGCTTTTTATTGAACTACTGGCTTAAATCATGAGTAAGGGGACTGTTGATAGCGACAAAATCGTGCATTGGTCCGGCTGAAGGTACCTCGGCGGAGACGACTCTATGAGCATAATCCTGTAGAGAATGGGTTAGGCTTTGGGTACTACAACAAGAATAGCTATAACCAGTAGTATTATAGATTTGACCCTTTGATACAGCTTTAAGTCGCTGCCATAGCGGATCTTTTCGTTTTTTATAGCTTTGTCCGGTCTCGTAAATAATCCAATCCGGATCGAGCTTAAGAAACATCTCGCCATTTAGCTCACGCGATTCCTTAGTGCTCCCAATGCACTTTCCAAAACCTAAGTCGACTAGTGCACTACAAAAAGAGCTGTCAGTTTTCTGGAGTCTGTACCCTTGACTAGAATTTACCACTGCGACAGTTAACTGACGCGTCTGATCGTTTGCCAGCGTCTTTAACCTGGTGAGCACGTTGTCAAATCGCCGAATAGCGGATGCACCTTTTTCAGTCTCGCCGGTAAGCAGGGAAATCAATCTTATGTTCTCGATGTAAGCGCGATAACCTTTTTGGTCTGTAGTCTGGTGGTTTGGGTTATGTAGGTGAAAAACCGGCGCGGCAGAACTGAGAGTGAGGCTATTTTGGCCAAATGGCACTCTGTTTAGTATGACGTCTACCTCTGCTGCGGCCCAGTCTTCCGGGTTAAGTGCATCAAAAATTGTATATTTTGGTAACCCCAAGGGATATGAAAAAGTGCTGCTTCGTTCCTCCTTAGTGACCCAAGCTGAGGCCTGTGGTTTAAGTCCCATACCCGCCAGGGTTTGCACACAACCTAACCAATAACAGCCGATTTTTGGTGCTCGTTCAAACCTATGCTTGATGCCTGCCGCATCGGTAATCGTAAGCGGAAAGAGTGCTGCCTGACTGGTAAAACTGGTTAACCCAGCAACAAGCGGCAACACACAGGAAAATTGATTTTTTAGTTTAAACAAAAGGAACTCCCTATAGTTATTCGATGATTTGGTTTGCAATGGCCGAGCACATGTGAAGGGTACCCACTTTCATATTTTTCGAGTCTTAATTGCCTTAACGTTGCACTATATACGTGGATGTTAGTTGTTATATCAGATGGAACTGAAAATGGAAATCTATACTGTTATCATTAAGCTTATTTGGTTTAGACGCACATTAATCGGGATTTAGGGCCAAACGAAAATTAGGCGTGAACATACTGCAAGTCCAGCGGGGTATTTATTAAGGCTCAGGGCACTTAGCTAATTAAAAGTAGAAGTATACTTTTCGTCATTGGATGATTTGCAGTGATGCACGTGGTTAGCTGGTAGCTCTTTAAAGCAACTGACCTTTGGCAAGTGTACTAGAGCAGGTGTGCCACAGCTTAAAAAATGAACGGTTCGAGAGGGTAACGGTGTTAACTAATAAAGTGAATTCATATGTGTCTTGAAAAATATCAAGCGCTATTTAAATTGGCGCAGCATATATCTCCTGAGCTTAAGGGAGAGTTGGGGGCCTCTGAGCCCGGTACGATAGCAATAGACCAGGACAGCGAGGCCGTATTAGCTAGTTTGCATCAGTACTTGCAATTGATGCACCCTGAGGCGGGCAAAGCATATTGGCTAACGCGATGTTGGTCCATGATTAGCTGGCAACCTGTTTATCTTGCTTTCGTGGGCGTATATGGTGTTCAAGCGATGCCAAACGTAAGTCAAATCGCACAGAGATTTGAATCTGGGGAGGTAGCGGGCTTTAAATTACCCTTATCCTCTATGGTCGAAGGCGATAAAGCGACATTAATTAGTGAGGCAGGCCTACAGCTTATTAGGTTAATAGATCATTTAATTGAGCAGCTTAATAGTGTGGTTCGTATTAGGCCTGGATTCGCACGTAATTTGCTGGCTGACTTAATACTGGCAAATATGGTGAAATTGCAGCGAATTGAACCAGAATTAAGCGAGATTGAGATTTATCACGATGCCCGGCTCTGGTTGGTGGCGTTGGAACTACCTTCTAAACGCCTTTCTTCTCTTGTCAAAACTCAAGATTCCCCGTCTTTAATACTGAAACGATTCACATGCTGTTTACATTATAAGCGCCATGATGGCGGTTTATGTGAAGCATGTCCCCGGTTACACCACAAGCGAGCTGGTTGAATACTACAAGTAACTATTCCGCCAGCTGAATAGTTACCAATAAAGAAACATTGCCCCATAGTTGGTTACAAGAGACAGTCTAATAAATTCCCCAAGATTTGCTTTTAAGAAGTTGATAATAAAAAGATCAAAAGCAAATGATAATGAGATTGATTATCGATTGGTCTAAGTGTATTTTGACCGCGTCGAATTGACGTAATTTTTATAGTTTTTAGGGAAAGAAAATGAAAATACATCCAGTTTCACTGGCGGTTGCGGCTAGTCTGCTCACATCCACCAGTATTTGGGCCGAAACTAGTGAAAAAGAAGATAATACAGAAAGTTTAACCGTGGTTGGAAAGAAAACCGCTAATTATGCTGTGGTAGATGCGCCGGCAACACTACGGTCGGAAGTGCCTATTTTGGATACGCCTAGGTCAATACAAGTGATCAATCGTGATCTCATTGAAGATGCGGATCTGGTGACACTTGAAGATGCATTAAAATATGTATCCGGTACTTCTGCTCGCTCCGTCATGGGTGGAGCAGATACCCAAATGTATATTCGTGGTTTTAGAGGAAGTTTCACGTATAGAAATGGCAAGAAGGAATTCTTCGAAGACCGGATGAATTTGCATACGGTAGAAAGTATTGAAGTGTTAAAAGGGCCTGCTTCTGTGCAATTTGGTGTTAATGCGCCGGGTGGCATCATTAACTACACTACCAAACGGCCACAAGCCGAGAGTATGAGATCATTTAAAGTTCGTCTAGATGAGCATGGTAAAAGAGAGTTTATCGCTGATTTTACCGGGGCGACAAATGATACCAATAATGTACTTTACCGATTAATTGCTGCTGGAGAGGATTCAACATCTTTTCGTGATTTTTCTGAGCAAAAAACCTATACCATTGCGCCAAGCTTAACGTTTCAGCTGACAGATTCGACAGCATTAACCGCTGCTTTGGAAGTAAGACATTCCGAATTGCCTTTGGATAGGGGAATACCATTTGGCAAGGCCAATGACGGGAGCTTCAAAATTGCAGATGTGCCTGTCTCGCGCAAGTTTAACGAACCCGTCGACAAATCAATCGATGACAAGCGATTTTTAGATTTGATATTAAGTCATGAGTTGAACAGTGATTGGCGAGGCGAATTATCTTATTCCTATCAAGATTGGGAAAGTCATTGGAGCAACGTTTTCTCAGGGACTTATTTCCCGGACGGTGGCACCAGTGATGGTATTTCCTTTGCCCCAGGAGAGATGACAAGGTCTGTTTATGGCATGACACAAAATAACCAGAAATCACACCAGGGTTCAGCACTGTTATTTGGTAATTTTGAATTGGCAGGGACAAGCCATAAATTAAGCATAGGGTCGGATTACAGCTATTCTGATGGCTCGTTTACCTTTGCAGGGGGTGGAAAGCAACCGTCCGATGACGTTCCCAGCAAATTTAATATTCATCAGCCGGTTTATGGTAATTTAACTGATGAACTTAGGCCCTTCTGGACTCATGTCGATACCTATAGAACCTATGGAATATTCGCAAACGATACCGTTTATATAGGTGATAAATTGGTGGCCAATTTGGCGCTGCGTTACGACGATTATGACCGTGATAGTCACGGCGGTTGGTCACTAAAACAAAATGAAGATTCCTTGGTTTGGAACGCAGGTGTACTTTATAAGTTGATCCCTGAAGTTTCTTTCTATGCCAGCTATGCTACGTCGTACGAACCGAACAGTGCGAAAGCAGTTGTTGGCGAGGTAAAACCTTCTGAAGGTAAACAATGGGAGTTAGGTGTTAAAGGCATAGCCTTTAGCGACTCGCTGCAATATAGCCTTGTTTACTACGATATCGTGAAAACCAATATACCGAATTCTCTTGAAGATATAAATGGTAACGATATCGTCAAATTAATTGGTGAACAAACCTCAAAAGGTATTGAACTTGATACCAACTGGCAAGTAACTGACGAGCTAACCGTTTTACTTAACTATGCCTATACGGATGCAGAAATCAGTAAAAACACCGAGGATCCTGAATATGTGGGTAATACTCCCGAGGGTATTCCAGAGCATAGTGGCGCATTGTTTGTTACTTATGATCTTAACCCTGTAATACCCAACTTAAGCCTATCAGCTGGTGCTAACTATGTTGATGACGTACCAAATAAAAACAACAACGATTTTTTTGTTCCTAGCTATGCCCGATTTGATTTGGGTCTGAAATATCGCTTGCCTGTCTCAGGCGGGGACAGCGTAATATTTCAGGCAGGTGTTAAAAACCTGACAGATGAGGCGATCTTCGTTAATACAGGTAAATCTTCTTTGGCAGTAGGCCAGGCCAGGACTTTCTATGGCAATGTAGACTATCGATTTTAATCCTAGGGAGATCAGTTGTAATAAAAGAGTCCACCAGGGCTCTTTGTCCACATTAATTCCACTTTTCCATATTTAACTTTATTGCCTGTGAAAAACGAATTAGCGTAATACCCATGTATCGATTCCCTGCTTAAGACAGCCATGAATATCGGATATTTTAGTTGTATTTTCTACAATTGATAAACACTGGACAGCATAAGAGTTTATCTTTTGACAGGCGCTTGGTCATTACCAGTAGATCGAACCACCATAGGTCAATGTGCATATCATGCTATTACTGTGATTGTTAACTATATACCGGGAGCCGGAGTGTGGCTTTTGCACCAACTGACCGCATCAAATGTAGACAAAGCCGCCGATACCACACCTAAAAGCAGCCAGTTTGGTTGCTAGCAAAATGGGCCTATTTATGGCGAGCAGAATCGAAATACAAGGCTCTGAGTTACGGTTTATCAAAGAAGGGGGGTGGATGTTCTTCAGCCAGCTTATCTGACTGGGTGCGTAAGGTTGTGCTAAGGCAGCCAGTTGATTGCCTAAAACTTTAGGGGTTTTTGGCGTTATGAGGAGTTTGATTTTTTTGCCATGGTGAAAAAGTGGTGGCATTAATGGTCAGTTGATCTTGGGTTCTGCTTCTAGTTATTTGATGAGATGAGCAAATCAAATAACAAGGGTTAACTTGAAATCTCTTACAGTAAGCTCACACAATGCGAAAATTAGGTACAAAAAACGAAGCGCCTTCCAATTTAAACTTTTGGAATGAATCCAATAAATGATTGGTGGAACCTGAAACCCTGGGCGTGACTAAGCGAGCAGAGATGGAAGTGGTGTAAACCCTTAAATTTGTGTGACTATTCAGCTGGCTAAAAACCCCGCAATAAATGCATTATTTTTTTTCAAAACTTCTTGACACGGTTTTGACTGATTTAGTGCATTTTCATGCGTCACTGTAATGAGCGCTTGTAAGCAACGATTAACTTAACCACAAGAGCGCCAAAGCAACAGGTGTACACCAAGCATAGCGCCCCCGGCACAGAAAAATACAACGCCTTAGATTGGCTTACAGAAGCAAAAAATTGCCCGAAAAAACAGAGGGTATAATAGCCCCATGAATAAGCATACAAACACAGCAACGTTGATACCCGAGTCATTGGATGTCAACGCCACCATTGAGCAAGTAGAAAACGCCTTGAAAAATGACAAGGCCGCATCTCCTGCTTTAGTGGCTGCCGTACAAATGATGTTGCTGCTGGTCAAGCTATTGTTTGGTCGCCTGTCTCTTAATAGCCGAAATAGCAGCAAGCCGCCCTCGCAAGACCCCAACCGCCCTAAAGAAGAGCGAAAGAAAAGTAACAATAAACAGGGCGGGCAAAAAGGCCGCGAGGGCAAGACGCTCAAGCCAGTCGATGATCCGGACGAAATTATTCAGGTTCCGGTCAACCGGGATAGCTTGCCGCCAGGGCAGTACCATGACGTAGGCTATGACCGTCGCCAGGTATTTGATATCCAAATTTCCCGCTGGGTTAAAGAATACCGGGCACAAATTCTGGAAGACGCGCAGGGCAACCGGTTTACCGCTGATTTCCCTGCTGACGTGGACAGGGCGGCTAAGTATGGTGCATCGGTTAAGGCGAACGCCGTCTATATGTCAGTGTACCAACTCATTCCTTATGACCGGGTGCAGCAGCATTTTGATGAAATGTTTGGCATCTCCTTGAGTACCGGCTCACTGTTCAACTTTAACAAGCTGGCTGACTTTGAAACGCTGGCCAAGCTCGAACTCATCAATGGCGGGTTAATTCACGCGGACGAGACGGGTATTAATGTCGGCGGCAAGCGCATCTGGCTTCATAATGCATCGAACGGAGAGTGGACCTGGTTTGAGCCTCACGCAAAACGCGGTAAGGAGGCAATGGATGAAATAGGCATACTGCCTCAGTTCGCCGGGACACTCTGCCATGACCACTGGAAACCTTATTACCGCTATACGCAAGTGTTCCACAGTTTGTGCAATGCCCATCACCTGCGGGAACTTACCCGCGCCTATGAGCAAGACGGGCAAGAGTGGGCTAATGAGATGGGTGAACTACTCATTGAAATCAATGATGCAGTAAATGATGCCGGTGGCCAGCTTGATAACGATACTGCGTTGCAGTGGCGGAAAAAGTATCAGAGTTTGCTCGATAAGGCGGAGCAGGAGTGCCCGCCACCGCCGCAAACGGGCAAAAAGAAAAAGGGGCGGGTCGCCCGCAGCAAGGCCAGAAACTTACTGGAACGGCTCAGGGATTTTGAGGATGATGTGCTGCGATTCATGGATAATCCAGAGGTTCCCTTCACCAACAACCAAGGAGAGAGGGATATCAGAATGGCAAAGGTGCAGCAAAAAATCTCTGGGTGTTTCCGCTCCATGGAAGGAGCCAAGGTCTTTTGCCGGGTTCGCAGTTATATATCAACGTGCCAGAAAAATAATGTCGGTGTCGGGCAGGCGCTGGAGTGCCTGTTTGCCGGAAAGTGGCCAGATTTCATTCAGGAAAAATTGAATAATATTCCGCCAGCTGAATAGTTACCAAATTTCTAGAGTACTGAGCAGTGTTTTTGTCCGGAATAGTCCGATTGACGGGTCGATAAAACGTGTATTAGGACCCTTGCAAGTTTTGAGTGCTGGAAAATGAATGAATTTTAATCTCTATGTTTGAAAATTAGGCGAACGCTCTAAAAACCAAAGGTTTCTGTTGACGAAATGGACGGTTTTAAATATTCTTGCCGCCGTTGCCGAGAAAGTGCTAGCTCACTGAGTTAGCTAGGTGACAAATACTTGGTGAGGTGTCCGAGTGGCCGAAGGAGCACGCCTGGAAAGTGTGTATACGGTAACGTATCGAGGGTTCAAATCCCTCTCTCACCGCCACATTAAAAGCCCTAGCAGAAATGCTGGGGTTTTTTCGTTTCTAATCAAGAGCAATTGGTTCCCCGCTATTATTCTCCTAAATTAAGCGCCCACGATAATTACCAGTTTTATACCATATTGTCTGCTCCCATATTTCTAAGGGACTAGAGATATCAAATTTCTAACGCGTTCTCACATTTTTTAAACTAGGGCAAATTTTTGAATGGGCCCACTTGGTAAATGTCGAAACTAGCCTAACCGAGCAAACGACTGATTTAATATTTGTAAATTTATTGCTCAGCCCAAATACAGAGCAAGGCTATATTTTGAACTGATGGGCGATTCAAAGGGTGTGCATTCATGGAGATGAGGAGGGATAGCACTGTAACACTTCCTCTAATAACGGAGTTATTTAGATAAGAAAAATTATGTTTAATTATATGTATAACAAATGTTAAATAATTGATATGCAGCTGTTAAGGCTAACCTGGATTGATTTTAACTGGTTGATGAATAGTGATTTATAGTAATTTTACGTCAGTTATGGTTCCTAGGTTTAGGTGTTTTTAGGTATTAGTAATACTAATCCGAGCTATTAATTTATGTCGTTTGTTCGAGTTCCAACGGTTGTCTATATTATACCCATATCAACTTTGGAGGCTTGACCATGACATCACATACTGTAAACCATCAGCAAATCCGTAGTGCAGCAGCAACGTCTTTCGTTAATAAAGCATTAACTATGCTAGAAATGTGGGGCCATCGCACTAAAACACGTAAGCAACTAGCGGAAATGCCAGCCCATTTATTACATGATATAGGTTTATCTGAGTCAGATCGTTATCAGGAAGTTTGTAAACCTTTCTGGAAAAACTAGTGCTAATTTTGGTCCGTTGTAGTCAGGCTGAATAAAGCGGATCACCCCCTGTTTTTTGGCGAAAATACTATTGCTTTTGTTTGAGCTTGTCATTAAAGTGCGCCCTCTTTAAATACCTGCTAGGGATGCGGGTCTCCTCCTGATGTCATACTCTTTCCTAGTCCATCAGGCTGCTTAATAAGGGCTCTTTAATGGATAAAGAACTTGGCTTATTTTCGTTAATCGCATTGGTGATCAGCACCATGATTGGCGCTGGTATCTTCAGCCTGCCACAAAATATCGCGCTCGGTGCTTCTGCTGGAGCCGTAACCCTGGGTTGGTTGATTACCTGTGCAGGAATGCTGTGTCTTGTATTGGTGTTTCAGTATTTAGGCACTCACAAAGCCGAGCTGGAGGGTGGCCTATTTAGTTAGTATCTGAACGGAAACGTTATTCACTATAAAATTCAACATGATACGGTAAAGTTGAATGTCGACTTCTAACTTATGATCGCTTGTTATAAGGAAAACTCGCCTGTAATAGCCTGATCTTGTAGGATTTTCCTATACTTTGTCTCGACCTGCAGGGGTTACACCTTCATTTTTCAAAAAACTTCAGGCGGCGAAATCTTATGAGAGAAGTGCTCAATCCTCAGTTCAAACTCAGTGAAGCTAACATTGCCAACATTGAATTCGATCCCAAATCCCGTGATGATATTCCCAAGCTCCTCATTGGCCTTCAGCACATTTATATCACACCGGAATTACGCGAGGAGGTATTCACCATACTCGCTGAGATCGTCCCTATTAATGAGGATGGTGAAAGCGCCAGCACCGATACCGGCCGTCCCGGTATGGCTCAGTGGACTATTCTGGTGCTCGGGGTGTTGCGCCTCGGCCTGAATGCCGATTTTGATCGTATTCACGAACTGGCCAACCAGCACAGTACTATCCGCACCATATTGGGGTTGAGTAACTGGTGCGACGGTAAAAAGTTCAGCTTGCAGTGCATCAAAGACAACCTGATGTTGTTCACTCCCGAGTTGCTAGACCGAATAAACCAGTGCGTGGTAAAGGCAGGCCACCGCTTGCTAAAAAAGGACGAAAACGACGCAATCACCGGGCGCTGTGATTCGTTTGTCGTTGAAACCCGTGTCCATTATCCCACCGATATTAATCTGTTATTTGATGCCGTTAGAAAGACCATGGAAGAATGCGCCGTCTTGTGTGAGCCCTTTGGCCACAGCCTGTGGCGGCAGTATCGCTACAATATCCGCCAGTTTAAGAAGCTGTATCGCAAGGCTCAGAAACTCAAGCATTCCACCTCGAAAGATGAGGCTAAGCAACAGCGCCAGCTTGAGCGGGTACAACAGGCTCACCAGGCCTTAATCGAGTCCGCTCAGAAGGTCGAAGATCGCGCCCGGCAAACCCGTGAACTACTGCGCCATAAATACGGTTTGTTCAACTTGGCGTTGGCGAAACTGGATAGTTACCTTGACCATGTCAACCGGCAAATCGACCAGATCCGCAGACGAATTTTGGAGGGAGAGAAGATCCCTCACACTGAAAAGGTATTTTCAATCTTTCAGCCACACACCGAATGGATCTGTAAAGGCAAGGCTGGCGTACCGGTTGAGCTGGGGCTTCGAGTCTGTATCATGGCTGACAGCGACAGCTTTATTCTGCATCATCAGGTAATGGAAAAGCAGACGGATGACAAGGTTGCTGTCGCTATGGTCGAAGAAAGTCAAAACCGGTATGCCGGCCTAAACATATGCAGCTTCGATAAGGGTTTTCATAGCAAGGAAAACCAGGAGGAACTCAAGCAGCGACTGGCGCTAACAGTGCTGCCAAAGAAAGGCCGGCTGTCGAAAGCAGAGCAAGGACATGAGTACGCGCCCGAGTTTGTCGAAACAAAAAGAAAACACTCCGCTGTTGAAGCGGCCATTAACGGTCTGGAAGTGCATGGCCTGGATACGTGTCGCGACCACGGTTTAGCCGGTTTCAAGCGTTACAGCGCGCTGGCGGTTGTAGCGAAAAACATTCACCGCCTGGGCGCTTTGGTGCGAGATGTGGAGAGAAAGCGAAAACGAGGGCCATACAAAAAAGCAGCCTGACGCTGGCGTGTTTTCCCGAAGAATGAGCAATATGGCCACGACTAGCCAGGCAAAACATCCCCTGAAAACGCCTTGTTATAACAATTTCTTATAATAACCAAGAAAAAATAACCATTCTGGTTATAAATAACCCAAGCCAATAATAATCAACTTATCAGCAATAGGTAAGTTGTGCTTTAAAAGTGAGTTTTCTGCCGGGTACTAGTTATGCGTAGGCTGGGTTTGGCGACTTCTTAGGGTTTAACTCCGTCTGGTTAGTGTATGCAGCCGGTCTGGAATATCTGTTGTTGTGCGCCTTACTTTATACCCCAGGGCTATTGGTTTACGCCAAAGCGAAACGGGAAAAAGGGCAGGAGATCTTTCCTTCAGGAGTAGAAAAAGGCTTGTCCCTTACCCTGATCGCAGGTGGCGGCATGGCCATTAATCAAATCATGAACGGGGCGATCAGTTTAAGTTAATTGCATTTCACCTGCCAATAGGTAGGCTAGTGGCACTTTGCGTTAACAGATTTCACCAATGATTGTCCTCAGTTATCTAGTTTTAGGCGCCGCAGCCGGCTTGTTGGCCGGCCTATTTGGTTTAGGTGGTGGCATCATCATAGTGCCCGTGCTTATTTTCAGCTTTACCTTGATGGGATTCTCTCCGGAAACCTTGACCCACTTGGCTGTGGGTACATCCCTCGCTACTATCATCATTACTTCCTTAAGCTCTGTCTGGGTACACCATAAAAAGCGTGCGGTAGATTGGCCACTGGTTAAACAGCTAACCCTGGGTATAGTGTTAGGTACCTTTATTGGGGCATATACAGCAGACTTTATATCCGGTCCAATGTTGCAAAAATTAATAGGCATATATGCGCTGATAGTAGCAGCGCAAATGGGCTTTAACTTAAAGCCCAAAGCGGACCGTAGCTTGCCAGGTAAAGTCGGACAAACGTTTGTCGGAGGAATTATCGGTTCAGTTTCAGCATTGTTTGGGATCGGTGGTGGCTCGTTAACTGTGCCGTACTTAAGTTGGTGCAGTGTCACCATGCCTAGAGCGGTAGCGACCTCTTCAGCGACTGGGCTACCCATAGCTATAGCGGGTACCCTGGGTTACCTGGTTTCAGGTTGGCAAAATAGCGCCTTGCCTGAGGGCAGTGTTGGCTATGTTTTTGTTCCTGCCTGGATCGGTATAGTGCTAACCAGTGCTTTGTTTGCCAAATTCGGGGCGCGACTGGCGCACAGCTTGCCACCCTTGTTAATGAAACGCCTGTTTGCTGTGGTGTTATGCCTTGTGGGTGTTAAGTTTTTGCTGCTTAGTTAAGCAAGATGATCTAAAAATAAGCAGTCAGAACAAGTTCGCCAAAATTCTATTGTAATACACGGCGGGTTAGGTAATAATCCTCGCCGCTAACAAAGCAGTACTTCAATGGTGACCTCCTTGGTCCCCTCGCATCGATAACCCGTGAACTCGGCCAGGACCGGAAGGTAGCAACCGCAGCGGATGACTCGAGTGCCGGGGTGTGGCTGGGGAGGTTGCCACCCAAATTGTCACCATAAGTGTCATGTTAGCCCCACTAAGTTCAAACGAAACCCAAATGTCATTGTCTCCAAACCTGTCATAGCTTACTTTTTGTTGTAAACATACGACAATGTGGTTGACGCTATGTACAATCGAAATCTCAGAAAACTTTCACCTGTCAAAAACATCTACAAATTTATCAGCGTCAAAAATGACGTAGTGATAATGTGTGAAAGTAGCTTAGAGTTTGATACTTGTTTTCATCTCGAATACAACCCTGATGTTGTTTGTTTCAAGAGCCAACCGACTGGCTTCGAATATACACTAGAAGGTACTCCTCACAGGTATACCCCTGGTTTTTTGGTATCTTACTATCATAGCCAGGCTAATCTTCTCGAAATAAAACCCTTTGATAAAACGCTATCGCCAGAGTTTAAGCATGAGTTCAAAGGAAAAAAGCAGGCTGCAGCTAACTTAGCCACACTGGCCACAGAATGGCCTTGCTCAGTAACTTGTTTGACTACTTGGGTTTTAAACGTCTTCTGGAAAACGTTTGTTGCTCATGGTTCCTCCTCAGGACGTGGAATTGTAAAGCAAATTTCTGTCTAGAGAAGGCTGGTCGATTCAATGGCTCTTTGTGAATAACCTTGCTGATGCAAAATATCGATTTTCATGAGTTCTTCTTTTGTAATCATGATGTCTCATAAAAGGCATCAGTGTTAATTGAACTGGTTCAGATTTCAATTGTTGAAGTTGCTCATTTTTGCATTGGTGGTAACACTACGAACTAATTTCCTGCACAAAGAATACTGGGTTTGTCCAATCGTGTTGGAGGCAGGGTCACCTCTGCCGTCCTCTCATACCACCGTACAAGCATGTGGTGAATTAACCATTACCAGAATGAATGTTGTTTGACTTCGATTTTCAACGCAGGCACTGCTGCATCAGGCTTCGTCCTTGAACTTTCGTATTGATGCCTCGAATGCATCCGCGCTGGTTAATGCCGTGTTGCCAGCCGTGCCCTTGTAATAGCTTTCTCCTCTTTGGATAGACACATTTTTGTGGCCAGTCGTGTCGGTAAGAACCGGCATAGCAGCCCACTCCTTGGCGACACTGAGCGCGAAGCTTTGAATATCAGACTGACTCCCAACCGATGCCAGAAAACGTTTTCCACCTCGCCTTACCATAAGAAGTTCGAGAGCCAGTTTATCCTGGGTATCGGCGTCGAATAGATCGCTATCAGACAGCGTGACCTTGCTCTTCGTATCGCCTAGTGTCGAACGGATGATCTGATACTTTCCGCAGGCATTGCGAGTACCGAGTCGGTGTTGGAATGAAAGCACCTCAGAAATGCTCATAGATGTAAGTCGCGGCTTGTTCTCATTCTTCGAGCGATCGACCACCGCATTGTAGTTTCCGCCAGATTCAAACCGAGCAATGAAGTCGAGCAGTCCGATTGCGCCCTGACGGCTGCCAACTTGAGAGCCTCTTTCGATGCCGTTGAGGGTGGATCCTTGGACAAGCGCGCCAAGCCGCTCAATAGTGGCCTTACGTCCGCTATTGAATTCTGCCTTGACGGCAGCTAAAACCTGGGCTTTTGTAGTGGCGGACCCGTTTACAAACAACTTCTTGTTTGCATTGACCAAGGTTGGCGTAACAGCGCTCACGCCATCGACTTTCGTCGACATTGGTTCGACGTTGTTCAAGCGGGCGAAGCGGAGCGTAGCTGTGTCACCGATACGATGACCGACACGGAGCAGCCAGGCAGCTGGCTCCTAATCTCCCTGCGCCGCCGCCAATGCACCCTGAAGTCGGTTTGCAAGGCAAGCTGCGAAAAAGCACTGCGCTTCCGGGGCAAGACGATCCCGTTTGGTGAAATCACGTAGGATCGGTTGGTAGGCCCTGTCTTGCAGAAGCTTGTTCCACGTCGCCTTGTCGAAGCGAAACGGTCCGAACTTACCATCTAGCTCTGCGTCCTCGCCATCACGTCCCTTTGTATCTGTGTTGGTCCAACCACTTTCCGCCCAGGCCAGCAATAGCAGATACTCTGCATTCATCCCGCCAGCACCGCGAAACCCGGAAACCACGCGGGCAGCGAGAGAAGCATCTTCAAAGAATTCCCCGTCGACCAGCCTGGGGAGTTCGAATTGGAGCTCCCCGGTCGCTACGACGACTAAATCTTCAGTATTAATCCACCACTCTGGTAAGGTCTCACCCTCGCTGGTCACTTTTAGGCGGTCGTTCTTCTCCAAACCGTCCCCGACGAAACGGGAACCAGCAACCCCCCCCCAGTGACTTTTTTGGGCTTATTGCATCGGATGTTTCGTACAGCTTTACGAAAGGCGCATTGGTTTCATATGTGAGCATAGTAATCCCCAAACATTATTCATGTATCTTTAGGTAGAGTTCATGGTCGAGCCAGTCTCCCTCGGGAAGCCCTAGCTCTTTGCGCTTCGCAGAAATCTTCGTTCGCATAGTGTCATTGAGTCGGTTAGAGTTGGCTGGCGCAGCCACATCAAGCTTTTTCGCAATCCTCGCCCTCTGTTTGGACCCCTTCCTTGGTGAATCCTGCACGCGTTCTTTCATCGTG
Source organism: Psychromonadaceae bacterium (assembly GCA_965249895.1). Classification (GTDB taxonomy): domain Bacteria; phylum Pseudomonadota; class Gammaproteobacteria; order Enterobacterales; family CBDFNC01; genus CBDFNC01. Next base: position 851,957 of record CBDFNC010000004.1, on the reverse strand, counting down.
TAGATGGGCCCTTTCAAAGGCTGATTTGAAGCGCAACTTTTCGCAGCTTGAAGTGTCTTGCAGGTAGAGAGCTTCGGGGGCCGAAAGCCCCTTGGCTAGCTCAGCCTCTAATTCAACCTCGGTGAGTTCGTCTCCGATAGGAAACCCACTACGCCAGTCGTCGATAGCCGCACGAGTTTTCGGACCGAGGATCGCGTCTCCTTTCACACATAGGGCAGATTGGATTTTCAACAGTTGATCATCTGTTAACTTGGGCTCTATGAGTCCGCGTGCATTGGGGTGGCTAGGTATACTTGGTGCCGGTTCTGGTTTCCGATTGACCTCAAACTTCTCGAGCCGCTTAGTTGTCTCTTCGAGGCGTTTCAATACCTGTGGTGGAAGCACTCCTCTCGAGCCCGACGGCCTCACTACGGGAACTTCACCAGGCTCGGCAGTGAAAACCTGGTTCGATAGGCTGTTATTGACCTGCATCTCGATGCCGGCTGGCAGGCAAAGTACGAGTTAGCCGCGTATCGCCGCAGCCGTACCTGGCTTGTTGCGGCGAAGATCAGGGACTCCGCCTTTTGTACTAAAAAAGGCTGTACGGTAGGCAGTTCGACTGTTCTCTATTACCGCACGCACGACAGAGGGATCTAGCTTGTATAGCAGACCCGAGGCTGTACTATCAATAAGCGCTGCGGACAAGCCGAAAGCTGCAGCCACGTATCCAATGTTAGTCGCTGAAGCATCCGCCAAACCGAGAACCGTGCCGGTGGTCGCACCAATTAGTCCCAGATTCTTGACCGAAGTATCCGTCGCTCGGTGAGCCCAGAAGATCGAATTGACATAAAGCTCACACTCCTCGTCAACATAATCCATTCCTGCGCGGATCACGTCATCCCATTCACCCGCACTTCGTATAGGGTCCGGGATATCCAGGGTGGCGGGTTTGGCCGGGGTGTCCTCGGTGGCCGGGGCGGGATTGCACTCACTGTACTTCGTGTTCAATCCAGCGCGGCAATAGAGCGATTGGAAGACACTGTTTTGATTCTTGGTGGAGGTCTTAATTGACTCACTGTGGATAACCGGGTCTATGCCGTCCAAATACTGGATATGTCTTTGCTGCGAGCTGCATGCAGCAAGCAAAAGAGCTGAAAGCACTGGCATGATTTTTCTTAGCACGTTTAAGCCCCCTTTATTCTCGTCGAGTTAGCCTAGCTGCATGTCTCGACCCACCCTGCGGGTGGGAGGCTTGGGCATTAAAGCTTCATTGCTATTAAGCTGGTGAAATCGTGCGGCAGTAGCTCGAACACGACGTTGCAGAGTCGTGTTGATGGTTTTGTTAAATTAACCTTCCCCCATAAATAAAGTTGCCTTTACTACTAACCCGCCTTCCTATTTCTCCTTTCTCAAAAAGTACCTCAAGTGCTTTTTGAATCTCATCATTGTTGTGTGACCGAAATATATTGAACCCTGTCTGTTCGCTACCCCACCTGTGTATTCGGCTTGGGTTAAAGCTCCAACGGGAATATTTCCGTAAAAAATTCACCAGCTTAATAGAGAGCTCATCATTTGCGTTAACTGGGTCGGGAGCATCGGGCTCGTCGTCATACTCAGGTTGTAAATCATCTACGGTTAGCACGTTTTCTCGGATCTTTATTAATTCATTTAATTCATTCTTATGTTGCCCCTTCAATTGGCGAATAGTTCTGACACCAAAAAAACTGAGAATTGAAAATCCGATACCTAAACTGGCGAATACAACAGTCACGGTTGAATTTAGAGATTGATACTCATTTTCATAAAACTCAGAGCGAATTTGTTCTACACGAACATCCAACACTTGATTAGTAATAACCTTGTCTTCGTCAGCAAAGCTAGCACCATGAAATAGAACAATGAAAAGATAAAAAAATAAATGATACATCCAGTCCTCGCTTGTCATCCCCAATGAGATTTAATATCGAAATTAGTAAAAGTCACCTCTTCTATATCGACTGAAATTCAGGCAAAAAGTACACCAAAACAAAAACTACCAACGGTTCATGCATTTAGACATTCATTTACTCTGGAAAGAGATAAAACGTAAAGAGTTTGGACACCGGATGGGTCTTGTCACATCTTGACTATTTGAAGTGAAAGCACTTTCCTTCAGATACATTTAGGCCGCTTCTTTATTGCGTTTGTGAGAGAAATAAAAATCCGGCGTTTCGCTTTGTTTATTAATGGCGCGGTAAAGGTAGTGCTATTTCCCCAGCAATTCCCAGCGAGTTGAAGTTATCAACAAAATCAGGTACATATATTTCATCTCCATGAAAATTGAAATTAACATTGTCAGTTAGTAATCGTTTTAAAAAGCAGCGCCGTCTCAGGGCCTACCTTAAGGGGCAGTTGCCCGCGGGAAAGACGGAAAAATTTAACAATGAAATCCACAAACTTGGCATTCTTTAAGGCGACACAATGAGCAGCCCTCAACACCCAAGCGAAACCGATTATCGCAATTTTCTTGACAACATCAAGGCAGAGGTCCGCAAAACCCGGATCCACGTTGCCCGGGCGGCCAACCGAGAGTTGATCCAACTTTACTGGTGGCTTGGGAAAAATATCACGGAGAAACAAGAAGCGCTGGGATGGGGCAAGTCAGTAGTCGAACAATTGGCCAAAGACCTGCGCAAAACCTTTGACGGGCGCAGCGGATTTTCAACTCAAAACCTTTGGTATATGCGCCAGTTTTATATGGCGTATAGGGATGATAAAGATCTCCAACAGCTTGTTGGAGATCTTCCCTGGGGACAAAACCTGGCTATCATGGCCAAAGTAAAACAAAGGGACGCCCGGCTTTACTACCTGAAAGCCACGCGAGAAATGAGCTGGAGCCGAAACGTGCTGATCCATCAAATCGAGTCCCAAGCCTTTGAACGGCATCAGCTGGTCGACAAACAGCACAACTTCCAGCAAGCCCTACCCAAGCACCTGGCGGAGCAAGCCGATAAGGCAATGAAAGATGTCTACATGCTGGACATGTTAGGGGTAGAAAAGCCCGTCCTGGAAGCCGAGATAGAGGCCCGAATGGTCGCCAAAATAAAAGACGTCATGCTGGAGCTGGGCTATGGCTTTGCGTTTATTGGCAACCAATACCGTATTGTCGCCAACGACACTGAGTACTTTATCGATCTGCTGTTCAGTAACCGCCGTTTAAACGCCCTGGTCGCCATCGAACTCAAAGTCGGCCGCTTTAAGCCGGAGTATGCGGGCAAGATGAACTTCTACCTTAACTTGCTGGACGACTACGTGCGCGAGCCGGGTGAAAACCCATCTATTGGGATCATTCTCTGCAAAGAGCGGAATCACTTTGAGGTGGAATACGCGCTGCGTGGCATAGACAAGCCAGTCGGTGTCTCTGGTTACTCGCTGACCCGGGAATTGCCGCCGGAGCTGAATAACAAGCTACCCGACGTCAAGCTGTTGGAAGAAGAGATCCGAAAGGAAATGGGTGAAATTGGGCTGCCGGATAAAATCAATTAATGCTGGACAAACTGGCCGATAGAATCAGTTAATCCTGGACGGTTTGTGGGTAGAGTCAATTAATCCTGGACAGTTTAGCGTTATAGAATCAGTTAATCCTGGACAGAAAAGCCGGATGAATTCAAGAAATCGGACTTATAAGTGCAGGACGCAACAACTAGTCGGCCAGTAACGGTAGCTGATATGGAAACATGCCTACCACCTCGGTTTGGTGATCTAAGCTATGCTCCTCCCAGCAAAGTTTAGTATCGGGTCTTACCTTATCTGCTAGGCAACAGCTGTTCTGTTATGAGCGTTTTCCTTCTCCTTCGAGAGCGGGATTAAAATCATATCAGAGTAGCTGATGGGCCGTCCTTCAATCTCAAATTGAGGGCTATCGTTTTGAATGCATCGAATCATAAAGATAACATCAAAATGATTGTGATTGACCAGTATTGCCTGTAGATTGGCATCAAACTATTTTTGGTGTTTTTTGCCTTAATGAATGATCTTTCAATTCAAAAGTTCAATCATGCCCAGCGTGAGCGGTTGGCATTCATTGATTTTTGCCTGCAGTTTTTTGGGCAGGTTGCCAGGGCTGATCTTATTCAGCATTTTCAAACAGGATTGGCATCCTGTTCTCGCGATTTAACACTCTACAGAGAGCTTGCGCCCGATAATTTGGTGTTACACCACAAAGACAAGCAATATCACCGAACAGAGCAATTCAGACCGCTTTTTAATCATGAAGCACAGGCCGCGTTATCAAGTCTTGCTAACGGATTTGGCGATGGCATATCAACAGGTGTTATCCCAAGTGATGTTTGCTTTGATGCTCCCCATTTGATCTTGCCCAACAGCGGATTGACTGCTGTGATTATGCGCTCTATCAAATCAGGAATGGCAATGAAATGTCATTATCATTCAATTAGTTCTGGCAAATCCCAGCGAGAATTGGTGCCACATGCGTTAGTGAATAACGGCCAGCGATGGCATGTAAGGGCATTTGATAGAAAGTCCAAAAGTTTTCGTGATTTTGTTTGTACACGATTTGAAAAAATCACAGCCATTGAAAGTGACGTGTTAGCAGGTGAAAAGCGGAATGCTGACAAAGCCTGGAATAAGCTAGTGACCTTGGTTTTAGCGGCGCACCCTAAGCTCGCCAATAAGACAGCCATAGAAATGGATTATGGCATGCAAAAAGGCAGACTCACACTTGAAGTCAGGGAAGCACAGGCAGCGTATCTGTTGCGTCATTGGAATGTTGATTGTACCCAAGATGCATCATTAACTGAGCCGCTTTATCAATTACATCTGCAAAATGCCGCAGATCTAGAAAGTGTGGTAGAGCAGAGCCTTGCCCCCAAATAACTAAGAACTCAAAAGCCAGGACCTAAATAACTAAGTCCTGGCATAACAAATTAATGGTAAACCCGGCGTTTGCCGCAACAACAAACAGAGGGCCATATGGCTGCTAAAAACACCAAGAAAGCTGCGAAACAGGAAGTCGGATTTGAAGAAGCGCTATGGGACAGCGCCAATAAGCTGCGCGGCAGCGTTGAGTCAGCCGAATATAAACACATAGTATTAAGCCTTATCTTCCTTAAATTTATCAGCGATAAGTTTGAAGTGCGAAAAAAAGCCATTGAAGCGGAATATGGCAAAGAGTATGTCGATATGGTGGACTTCTACACCATGGAAAACGTGTTTTACCTGCCGGAAGATGCCCGTTGGTCACATATCCAAGTTAACGCCAAGCAAGACGATATCGCGGTTAAAATTGATAGCGCGCTTCATGCCGTTGAAAAGAACAACAAAGCCCTGGCTGGCGCACTGCCAGATAACTACTTTTCACGTTTAGGGCTAGATGTCAGCAAGCTATCGGCGCTCATAGACACCATTAACAACATCGACACCATCGTTAACGAATGCCATAAGAGTGAAGAAGATATCGTAGGCCGTGTTTACGAATATTTCTTAGGCAAATTTGCAGCCAGTGAAGGGAAAGGTGGTGGCGAGTTCTATACGCCAAAGTCAGTAGTTACCCTGATAGCCGATATGATTGAGCCGTTTGAAGGTAAAATTTACGATCCATGTTGTGGCTCGGGCGGTATGTTTGTGCAATCGCTTAAATTTATCAATAGCCATAACGGCAACCAAAAGAACATCTCTATTTACGGCCAGGAATACACCAATACCACTTATAAGCTAGCCAAAATGAACTTAGCGGTGCGCGGCATTTCCGGCAACTTAGGCGATGTGGCTGGCGACAGTTTCTTTAAAGATCAACACCCGGACTTAAAAGCCGACTACATCATGGCCAACCCACCGTTTAACCAAAAACAGTGGCGCGCAGATAATGAATTAGTAGACGATGGACGCTGGGCTGGTTATCCAACGCCGCCAACGGGAAATGCTAATTATGCTTGGATCATGCACATGATCTCGAAGCTGAGTGAGCACGGCACTGCAGGTTTTGTTCTGGCCAACGGCTCAATGTCGTCCAATACCAGTGGTGAAGGGGATATCCGCCAGAAAATCATCGAGAATGACTTGGTAGATTGCATGATAGCGCTGCCGGGCCAGCTGTTTTACACCACACAGATCCCAGTATGTTTATGGTTTATCAGTAAAGACAAAGGCGGTAATAACGAAAAAGGTCTGTTTAAACGCCGCGACCGCCAAGGTGAAACACTATTCATTGATGCCCGTGAAATGGGCACTATGGCTAGCCGCACCCTGAAAGAGCTAACCAATGATGATATTAAACATATCACAGATACCTACCATGCATGGCGTGGCGAGACAGTTCTAGGCGCTGATGAGAAGCCCATAACCTATGAAGATAAAGCGGGCTACTGCAAATCAGCCACACTAACCGAAATCAAAACCAATGATTACGTGTTAACTCCCGGCCGTTATGTAGGTGCAGCAGAAATCGAAGATGACGGCATTCCCTTTGAAACCAAGATGAGCGAACTAAGTAAAACACTCTATAGCCAGATGCAACAAGCTGAAGAGCTAGATAATGCTATCCGTAAAAACCTGGAGGCGCTGGGTTATGGGGAATGATTTTGCAATAAAACATATCCCTGAAAATTGGGAACTTACAACTTTAGGGGAACTGTTAGACAAAGAAGGTGGTGCTGTTCAAACAGGCCCATTTGGTAGTCAACTGCATGCTTCTGACTATGTAGCAGAGGGCATTCCTTCAGTTATGCCAAAAAATATTACAATAGAAGGAATTAATGAGGATGATATTGCTCGTATTACACAGGATGATGCCAATAGATTAAAAAAATATCTTCTTACTAAAGGGGATATTGTATATAGCCGCCGTGGTGATGTCGAAAAATGTGCATTGGTAAAAAGCCATGAGAAAGGGTGGTTGTGCGGAACTGGGTGTTTGCGTGTAAGGCTTGGAGATAATTCAAAATTAACACCTGAATATTTGCATTCTTATCTATCTACACCAGCGATTCGAGAGTGGATATCCAGAAATGCTATTGGTGCAACGATGCCCAATTTAAATACAGGTATTTTGAAAGATGTTCCTCTTGTTGTCCCAACGAAAGAGTCTGTACAATTTATTGCAGAGATATGGTTAGATTTAAATTCAAAAATAAACCTCAATCGTCAAACTAACCAAACCCTTGAGCAGATGGCGCAGACTTTGTTTAAAAGCTGGTTTGTGGATTTTGATCCTGTGTTTGATAATGCGTTAGCGAAAGCTGATTTTCAGTTAGACAAGCTAGCCAGTGATTTCCCCGCTGAGCTATTGCCAAAAGCCCAAGCTCGCCTCTCTTCATTACAAGAAAGGGCACTGCAAGCAACGGGTGCCCACAGCGGGATTAAAGGTGCCCACAGCAAAATTAAAGGTGCCCACAGCGACTCTGTTGGTTTAAGCAAGAGTGCTGACGCCAGTGTGCTAAACGATGCCATCCACCCCTACTTCCCAAGCGAGTTCGAATACAACGAACAACTCGGCTGGATACCAAAAGGCTGGCGTAGTGGGACCCTGGCTGACGTCGCTAAATATTCAGTGAACCGTATGGATGGTTCGAAACTATCCATTGAAAACTATGTCTCTACCGAAAATATGCTTTCAGGTAAAAAAGGAGTATCTAAAGCCTCTTCTATCCCAACAGTTAAAACAACACCTGCTTTTAGCGTTGGCCAAGTTTTAATATCAAACATTAGACCGTATTTTAAGAAGGTTTGGTTCGCGACAACAAATGGAGGTCGCTCTAATGACGTGCTTGGTTTTGAGACTTTAGTTCTCCAAACTGAGGCTTACTTGATGAATCTTCTTTACCAAGACGACTTCTTTGATTACATGATGAGAACATCAAAAGGTTCAAAAATGCCAAGGGGTGATAAAAGGGCAATAATGGATTGGGAGTTGGTGATACCACCTGTAGAGAACAGAGAAATATACTCACAAATGGTTAAAAACTTTTATGAAGCTAATTCCATTCGTAAAAAGGAAAATGATTCACTAACCAAGCTCCGCGACACCCTTCTACCAAAACTGATCTCAGGTGAGCTAGAAATCCCAGATACGCTTAAAGCCCTTGAACAGGCAACATCTTAATAAGGCATAACAAATATGTTTGATCTCGAAGCGCTAAAACAGCGTGCTGGCCATCAGCGTTTTTTACAAGGACAAAAGTTGGCAGAGCAGGGTTGTGTCACCCGTTTGGCCGTGGAGGGGGAATACGTCACCGCTACGGTGTCGGGGCGTGAAGATTATCACGTCTCTTTAAGCAAAGGCGCTTCGGATCAAACCCCTGGCTCAGCCATCACCAATCATTGTACTTGCCCTGCATCTGCTTATCAGGATGTTTGCAAACACTGCGTCGCGCTGGCTATCGCATTAGAGAGTCATAACGGATCATTGCCGGATATTGATATGCAAACCCAGCTATTGCGGGATCATTTATTGGCCATGCCCAATGAGCAGCTTGTTGAACTGGTAATGGCGTCCATAACCAATAGCCCGAGAGAGTGGGATAAGTGGCAATTGAAACTGGCTTTGGATAACAAGAGTCAACAAGGTGGCGAAGCTTGCTCGCTGGAAAAGTTGCAAAACCTGCTATGCAAGGCGTTACCAGAAGAGGAGCTCTGGGATTGGCAAGAGGTAAGAGGTTATTTTGAAGATGCTGACGCGCAATTTGAGGCTATTTTTGTTGCCAGTAAAAATCTAGCGGTGGATGAGCAGTGGCAATTTTGCCTGGAGGCCATTAAACGACTGAACCTTGTATTAGAGCAGATAAATGATTCTAATGGAGAGCGTTTTTTCATTGAAGGCCAGCTTAATGAAAAATTGGGCTGTTTGTTTGAACAGCTTAGCTGGTCAGATGATAAAAAGGCGCAATGGTTAGTGGATAGTCTGGCCGGCAGCAGCTTTGATGTATTCCCCTGCATACCGGAAGATTTTAGCTTTAGCACAGAGGTTGAAACTCTTTTTTTAGCCCAATGCGGCGAGCGCGTGCAATTGCTGGGCAATGAGTTAAATAAAGACGATTTTGAACAGTCCTACCCGGTTTCCCGTCTGCTTCGTCCGTTAATTTCTCGCGCGCAACAAACCGGTGACTGGCAAGAGCATTGCCGGTTACTTGCTTTGACGGCGAGAAACCACAGAGATTATTTGCGGATCAGTCAAATTTGCTTAGATCAGGATGAAGCGCTTGATGCTGAGGGCTGGCTTTGTCAGGCCAAAAAACGGTGTTCATCTGAGTATGATCAAAGAGCGTGTGCAGAGTATGAAGTTAAAGTGTGCATCGCTTTGGGAGAGCACAACATCGCCTGGAAAAAGGCCTGGCAGCTTTTTTGTCAATCTCCCGATTTTACAGATTATCTCCGCCTGGAAAAGCTGCATCAAGAGTTAGGCGAGCCAGATCCTGAGTTTTTATCTGCAGTTGAGCGGGTATTAGCTGAAGCCTGCGAAACACCTTCCAAAAGCGCCTGGCAAAGTAACGACAGCGTATTGGCGTTTTATCTGCACCACCAACAAGTTGATAAGGCCAGAGCCTGGGCGAGAAGTCATCAGGCCAGTGAAACCAACTTAATTAAGCTGGCTAAGCAGACTGTTTTACTTCATCCAGAGGAAAGCATGGCTTTGTTTCACCGGGTGCTTAAAGTCGTGATAGGGCAAACTAATAACGGCGCTTACCAGCAAGCGCTTGATTTGTTATTGGAGATAAAAACCTTGATTGCATCTGGCAAAGAGTCTGATGTAGCAGAGCATGCGTTAAATACTATGGTGGCCAAACTGGTTCGGGAGTTTAAAGCCAAACGCAATATGATGAAGTTATTACGTCAGCACTTTGCTCATTGTTTTAGCTGATGAGTCACAAAGGGGGACCGGTCAAACCTGGGTAACAGATCCTGAGAGGTCTGTAGGAGTCGAACTTGTTCGGCGAATATAGCGATCGCTGTGTTCGCGGATTTCATCCACTCCTACAGTAACGTTCGCATTTGTGACCCAAAAATTATCAATATGATGGGTTCCCACAAAGGGTTGCGCTGAAAACTTGGATCCAACAAAGGAAAACTCATGACACAGTTAGTGAATGCTGCATTGCTGGACGCACTGCGCCAGCTATTGGGAAAGAGCCGTAAGAGCTTACAACAAACGGTTAATTCCACCATGGTGTTAACCTATTGGCAGGTTGGCCAGCTGATTGTGGAGCATGAGCAGCGGGGGGAAAGCCGTGCAGCATATGGCAAACAGGTGTTGCAGCAATTGGCTGGTTCTCTAACTGCTGAGTTCGGTAAGGGATTTGACGTTAGAAATTTACGCAATATGCGTCAGTTTTATCTGGTGTTTCCAATTCGGAACGCAGTGCGTACCGAATTGAGCTGGACACATTACCGCACCTTGATCCGTATTGAAAATGAGCAAGCGCGAATGTGGTATATGCAAGAGTGCATTGAGCAAGCATGGTCTGCCAGAGCATTAGAGCGTCAAATTGGTGTGTTGTATTACGAGCGATTATTGTCAAGCAGCGATGGCATTGAAGTAAAAAAAGAAGCGCAGACTAAAACGGCGGCATTGGCCACACAGCGAGCGGATTATCTACGCGACCCATATATTCTTGAGTTTTTAAACCTGCCAAAACAAAACGTATTAGAAAATGATATTGAACACTGCATTATTGATAACCTGCAGAAATTCATTTTGGAGCTAGGTAAAGGTTTTGCTTTTGTTGAAAGACAGCAGCGGCTTAGCACTGAAGATCAGGATTTCTATATTGATTTGGTTTTTTATAACTTCAAATTAAAATGCTTCCTACTTATAGATTTAAAAATAGGTAAGCTTAATCATCAGGATGTGGGTCAGATGGATACTTATGTGCGTATGTATGATCAACTGAAAAAACAAGATGATGACAATCCCACCATTGGCTTAATTTTATGTAGCGAGAAAAGTGAAGCGGTCGCTAAATATTCGGTATTGGCTGATGGTAAGCAACTGTTTGCTTCCAAATATTTACCTTATTTGCCTAGCGAAGAAGAGCTGCGCCAAGAGCTGCAACGCGAAAGGCTACTTATCGTTAATCAAAATAGAGGTGGGGCAAAATAGATGAAATTTACGGAAGCCAAGTTAGAGCAAGCCATTATTGAACTGTTAGGGAAGCAAGGTTATCCGCATCTGAATGGTGCCGAGCACTCTTTACTGGCTGATGGCTCTCGCTCCAAATCCGAAGTGCTGATTAAAGATGACTTGCGCGATTTTTTAGCGGTGCGCTATCAAGGTGCTGGCATTACTGAGAGCGAAATTGAGAGTATCATTCGCAAGCTAGAGATGTTACCTGCCAGTGACTTGTATGACAGCAATAAAACCTTTTGCAAATGGCTCAGTGATGGCTTTTTATTAAAACGTGAAGCGGGAGCTAAGGCGGGCAGCGCGGCGCAAAAAGACTTGTATATTCAACTGGTCGATTTTGACAATGTTGATGAGACGGTACAGGCGAGCCTACACACCGCTAATTCTACTGATAGCGTAAACCTAGGTGTACTTGAGCTGGATTTGGTAGCTGAAAGCCATGCTCCCTATATCGCAGAGAGCTCTTCTGATGGTTTGACTGAGAACCTGGGTGAAGATAGCAATATCTATCGTATTGTTAATCAGTTAGAGATTGAAGGCAGCACAGGCGAAAGGCGCATTCCTGATGGCATCCTGTATGTGAACGGTTTGCCTCTGGTGGTATTTGAATTTAAAAGTGCCATACGTGAAGAAGCAACCATTCATGAAGCCTTTGAGCAATTAACCATACGTTATCGCCGCGACATTCCGCAGCTATTTGTTTTTAACGTTTTGTGCGTAATTAGCGATGGCGTGAATAACAAAATGGGTAACTTGTTTGCCCCTTATCAGTTTTTCTATTCCTGGGGCAAAGTCACTGGCAATGAGTTGGTGGCAAAAGACGGCATTCATTCTTTGCACAGCATGCTGCAAGGGTTATTTGATAAAGCCCGCTTGCGCGACGTAATGCGCCATTTTGTCTACTTTCCCGATTCGGGCAAAAAAGAGATAAAAATTGTGCCGCGTTATCCCCAGTACTACGCAGCCAAAAAGCTTTTCGAAAACATCAAGAAACATCAAAAGCAACCTGATGGCGAAGGTGGCTTCTTTGGTGACGGCAAAGGCGGCACTTATTTTGGCGCTACTGGCTGTGGCAAGAGCTTCACCATGCAGTTTTTATCACGCTTGTTGATGAAAAGTGTTGAGTTTAAAAGCCCAACCATAGTTTTGATCACCGACCGGACAGATTTGGACGATCAGCTGTCGCAGCAGTTCGGCAACGCCAAAACCTATATTGGCGATAACACAGTAGAAACCGTGACCAGCCGTGCCCATTTACGTGAGTCATTAAAAGGGCGCAACAGCGGCGGCGTGTTCTTAACGACTATCCATAAATTTACTGAAGATACTGAGCTATTAACGGATCGCTGCAATGTGATTTGTATCTCTGATGAAGCGCACCGTAGCCAGGTGAACTTAGATCAAAAGGTCACTGTCACCGAAAAAGGCGTGAAGAAAACGTTCGGTTTTGCCAAATACCTGCATGATTCTTTGCCAAATGCGACGTATGTAGGCTTCACTGGTACGCCTGTTGATGCCACGTTAGATGTATTTGGTCAGGTTGTGGACTCTTACACCATGACTGAATCGGTGAAAGATGAAATTACAGTGCGTATTGTCTACGAAGGCCGCGCCGCTAAGGTGTGCATGGATAACGCTAAACTGGCTGAAATTGAAACTTATTACAAAGAGTGTGAAGATGCCGGTAGTAATGAACTGCAGATAGAAGAGAGCAAAAAAGCCACGGCGAATATGAACTCCATCCTGGGCGATCCTGACCGTATTCGTGTTCTAGCCAGGGACTTTGTTGATCATTACGAGAAACGCGTCGCAGAGGGATCTACGATAGCCGGAAAGGCGATGTTTGTGTGTAGCGCTCGCAACATTGCGTATCAACTCTATCAAGAGCTGGAAGAGTTACGCCCAGATTGGTTCGAAGTGGTAGATACGGATAACGCCGCTAATTTAAGCGATAAAGAGCGTCAACGCGCCATTAGTGAAGGCCGTATTGCTGCACCGTCTGAGCGGGTTAAAATGGTGATGACGCGCGGTAAAGATGATGTTGAGCGGTTATATAATTTGCTTGGCAGTAAAGATGAGCGCAAAGAGCTAGATAAGCAGTTTAAAAATAAGAACTCCAATTTCAAAATCGCCATCGTGGTGGATATGTGGTTAACCGGCTTTGATGTGCCTTTTCTCGATACCATGTATATCGATAAACCAATTCAGAAACACAGCTTGATCCAAACTATCTCTCGGGTGAATCGCCAGTTCGAAGGCAAAGATAAAGGCCTGGTTGTGGATTACATCGGCATTAAATCTGCGATGAACCAGGCGCTGGCGCAATATTCCAAAACCGATGAAACTAACTTTGAAGATGTGGCGATGTCAGTTGTTGAGGTGAAAAACCATCTGGCGCTGCTAATCAAATTCTTCCATAAATTTGATGTTTCACCCTATTTTACCGGCGAAGCTGTTGCGCAGTTAAATTGCCTTAATGAAGCCGCAGAATTTGTGTTAGTCACTGAAAAACAACATAAGCGGTTTATGGATATCGTAAAACGTTTAAAAGCGGCTTATGACATTTGTTGCGGTAGTGAAAGCATCAATGAGCAAGAACGTGACTTTATTCACTTCTATCTGGCTATTCGCTCCATCGTATTCAAGTTAACCAAAGGCGACGCCCCTGATACAGCCCAAATGAATGCTAAAGTGCGTGAAATGATTGCGGGTGCGCTGGAAAGTGATGGTGTTGAAGAGATCTTCAAGCTTGGCAACGACGAGGGTGGCGAGATAGATATTTTCAATGATGATTACATTGAAAAAGTCAGCAAAATTAAACTGCCTAATACCAAGATAAAGCTGCTGCAACAAATGTTGGCTAAGGCCATAGGTGAGCTTAAAAAAGTAAACCAGGTGCAAGGTATCGATTTTACCAAACGCTTTCAGGCATTGGTTGACCGTTATAACGAGCGTAAAGAAGAAGATGTGCTGGTGAGTGGCGTACTGGAAGATTTTTCAGACAGCATGGTTGACCTGATTTATGGGGTACAAAAAGAGATGTCGTCAGGGGACGAGCTGGGCATAGATATTGAAGAAAAAGCCTTCTACGACGCACTCAAATCGTTAGCGGTTAAATACGACTTTGATTATCCCGAAGACAAGCTGATTGAGCTAGCTAAAGCGGTAAAAGTGATTGTCGATGATAAAGCCAAGTTCACCGACTGGAATCACCGTGACGATATTAAGGCAACCCTGAAAGTTGAGCTGATATTAGTCCTTGCTAAGTTCGGCTACCCACCCATCAGCCGCGATGAAGTATATAAAGAGATTTTCGAGCAAGCTGAGAACTTTAAAAAAAATAGAGGGTAAAAGAAACGAATATGGCAATACCTAAATTTAACGAAATCATGCCTTTTGCCCTTGAGTTACTTTCGGACTCTGTGTCGAAAAATTCCAAAGGATTGGAATTGCCACTTGCCCAATCAATGGGAGTGTCACCAGATGAAATGGAGGTGATATATGATTCGGGTAATGGTGCGATTTTCCTCGACCGGATCAGCTGGGCTTTGAGTGCGCTGTCGCGGGCGGATTTGGTTGAGCGGCCAAAGCGAGGTTACTATCAAATTACGGAGCTGGGCAGAGAATACCTGAATAGAAAAGAGCAGATCTATAGCTTAGTAAAACATGTAGATGCAGAGCAGCGTTTACTCAAGATGCAGCAGAAACAGGCGGAATTGGGACTGGAGCCAAGCTCAAAAGGCGCAGTTGCCGATAGTAATCAAGAGATGCTTAATACAACGCCGTCTGAAGCATTGGATCAAGCATTTGAAGAGATACAAACTTCCCGCTATGAATTGATCCTGGATACAATTCTCAGTAAGACACCCACAGAGTTCGAACACCTGGTTGTAAAACTGATGGGACGAATGGGGTACGGAGATCAGATTAAGGGTTCGGGCGTTGTCACTCAGGCCAGTAATGACGGCGGGATTGATGGGATTGTGAAAGAGGATGTGCTTGGCTTTGGGCGAATTCATATCCAGGCAAAACGTTACGCCAGGGATAACAGTGTGAGCCGTGAGGATATCCAGAAATTTGTTGGTGCATTGGCTGTTGCACAATCCAATAAAGGCGTATTTATCACAACCTCGCGTTTTACCAAAGGTGCAGCGGAATACGCGGCCAGCCTTAATGGCAGCACAAACCTGGTATTGATCGATGGAACTCAGCTTGCAAAGTATATTTATGATTACAATCTGGGAGTGCAAACAGAGCGAGTTATTGAGATTAAAGAGCTTGATGCTGACTTCTGGGATCGTATGAAAAACTGTGAGGCTTGAGGATTGCTTAGGTCATGGAAGTTAGGAAATGCTCTGCAATAGAAGGTATAGCCTCGGTAGAAGCTTTAACAAGTGTTTTGATATTAATTTCTACGTTGGGTATATGGGGGCCCTTGTGTTGTAAGCTGAGTTAGTTGTTAATGCAACTAACTGAATAGGTTACTAGATTTTACACAATAGCAATTAAGGCTAAAACTAAAATATAGGATTCCTCAGTTTTGGATAAGAGATGGAGTTTGGGTTTAAGATTGAGGCGTTTTAGGATGAAGCTCTTGAAAGCTATTTGTTGCGCCTGAGCCAGGCAAATGGATTTGAGTGTTATGCTGATTTTGCCGACGAGATCCTTTATCAGATAAAAGAAACCCATTCTGGGACGACGGGCTCTTTCCCTATGGAGCTTAGCCGTGCCAACATCTACCATAGTCAGAGTTCAAGCGACCTCAGAGTCCGAGGATTGATCCGGGCTGAACAACTTCTGGGCAATAGTAGCTATTCACTTCTTAAGGTTGCCTTGTCCCACTCTTAATCTGTTTTCTCTCCACACCATAAGGCTGTGTTCAGAGGCGGGGCTGATATCCCGTATGTGTTCCTCAGCAAGAGATTCACCCCGGTGTGCCCTGAATGTCTGGCAGAGCATCAATACATCAGGCAATGCTGGCAGTTGGTGCCTTACCAGAGTTGCCATATCCATAAAAAGAAGTTACTTCACCATTGCCCTGAATGTAAGTCGAGGCTTGAATATCAAGCGGATGAGGAAATAGCAAAGTGTGAATATGGTTTTTAGCTTTGTAATGCTAAACCTGAGCCTTCGGGAGAATCGACATTAATCGTGAGCCAGTTAACAGAGATCAGCTTTAATGTTCCGGGGTTAATGGGAAAAGAGCTTAGTTTGTCTGCAAAATATGGAATATTACTCTGGTTGCATATTCCAGCCCATCGTGAACGCTGATTCTGGAACAAGGTGAACACCCAAAGTAATCCAACGAAGCGCAAGACGCTTTTAAAAAGCGTCCAACTGGAAACGATCCTTCCCCCGGACACATCAGTTTGGATGATTTCGATGTTTGGTTTCAGGATGAAGCTAGGCTTCGTCAGCAAAATACCACACCGCAGTTTTGGGTTATCAAGGGCAATCGACCTCTCGCGGAGCGACAGCAGCAATTCGAATATAGTGTTGTATTTGACGCCGCGAAGACATGCGGTGATCATTATGCTTGGCGCAGGCTGGCATTGGCTGCGTCAGAATATTGGCAAATCGATGTTTTCGAGGGAATGGATAAGTCTGACCAGTTAAATATGCCGAAGGATATAAAGCATCGTGTGCAGCCAGGAATACACGGCTCTTGTCGATAGCTTGGTGTCTTTTTGTTTCTGGCAACATTGATTGGATCGTTTAGCAGGCTTCATGTCTACCCCAACCTCATGATTTATATAGAAATCATGAGGTTGGTCTTTAATTTATTATTCGGGGTAACGGATAAAATTCTTAAATAGACTAACCATTAATATCAACCCTTATCTTTCGGGTTAGTGGAAAGACTGGATATGATGATAGCCAAGGTACATAAAATCACGCCTATGATTTGAATTGGCGCAGGCTTTTCTTGCAATACGAGAAACCCCAATATCGTGGTAGATGCAGGAACAAAGGCCATTAATACACTGACACGAAACGTACTGAGCATTTTAACTGCATATGAAAATAGAAAAAGTGCAAACACACTTACCAGCGCCCCCTGATAGCCGATTTGCCATAAGATATTATTGAATGAAGCTTCCGACATTTGCGATGGTAACAAGAGCCAGGCGGGAAAAAATAACACCGCATTGATGCTTGGTACCCATATAAGTATCTCTCGCACTGTTATCTTCCAATATTTCACTGAAATGATATAGGAGGCCAAAATACAAGCTGCAAAAAGTAGAAACAGCATACCAACTGGGTCAAACGTCCAACTGTCATTTGGCCCTAACATAATTAAACAATTGGCAAGCAACATAAGCCCCGCTAACCACCAAATACCTCTTGGCGGTTGGGACTTGTATAGCAAAGCACCCAGCACAGCTGTCAAAAATGGTAACGAGCCATTAACCAGCACACTTGCATTTGCAGCCGAGTTTAATTGCATCCCCCAGAAACTCAACATGGTATATGGGAAACCACATCCAATTGATACCACCAAGGCTTTCTTCCAAGGTAAGTTTCGCCAGTCGTATTTGTAGGAAAGGGGTAGGGTTAGTATTGCTGCGGTCAGAAACCTTAATAGCGTAAGGTCGCTTGCTGTTAACTCATTTTTTAGTCCTGCACGAGAAATTACAATCCAACCTGACCAGATTAGCACCACTAAAATCCCGCTAGTCCATGCTAACAGCGCAGTTTGAGTAACACCGTACCTGTGAGAAATACCGTCCATGTTTATCCTTCAAAATGACACCTTCCAACATATGCTTCATATGTTCAGCCGGTTGGTTTAAATTGCTAAAAAATACTATCGCGAATAACATTCAATCCGCGCCGAACCTGCTCTGGAGATTCGACTATCGCGACGCGAATATAATCTTGGCTAAAATCACTCGAACCGTCGTCATGAGTGAGATAACTTCCCGGTAATACACGAACACCCGCTTTTCTCCAGAGTTCAAGCGCTGACGCGGCACTGTTTTCGACCGGTAGCCATAAAAAAAGACCCGCTTCGGGACGTTTATAGCCGGGAAGACCATCGAAGAGTTGGTCGGCAATTTTATACTTTTCTCTGTAGCGCGTACGGTTGTCAATCACATGCTGCTCATCACTCCAAGCTTTTGCTGCGACTTGCTGCAAAGGCAAAGGCGAAGGTGAACCCGCATAAGCCCGAAGCTGGCGAGCATACTTAATACCTTCGATACCACCAGCGATAAAACCCGAACGCAATCCGGGTAGGTTTGAGCGTTTACTGAGAGAATTGAAAACAAATACTTTTTCAGGATCAGCACCTATATCTTGCGCTACTTGCAAAAGACCTGTGGGTATCGTGTCTCGGTAAATATCTGAGTAACACTCATCCGCAAAAACAAAGAAGTTGTATTTTTCCGCAAGCCTTAACAAGTTTGCAAGATAATCCCAACTAGCAACAGCGCCCTGGGGGTTAGATGGCGAGCAGATGAAAGCAGCAGTTGTCCGATTTAACATTTCGGGAGAGACCGAATCGTAGTCTGGGAGGAAACCGGTTTCAGCTCTCGCTGACAAAAATACAGGCTGCGCACCTACCGAGAGGGCTCCTACCATGTAGGCCTGATAACAAGGGTTAGGAACCAGAACAACGGAGTTTTCTGTTTTAGGTAAAAGTGCCATCGCAATATTATAAAGCCCCTCCCTAGTACCATTTAAAACCATCAATTGATCGTTAGTTAATTTGACTCCAAACCTGAGAGCGATCCACCTATTAATAGAGTCAAGTAGTTCTGTGGAACCATTATTTGGTGGATACGTTGCAAAACCATCAAGATGCTCAGCAAGTACCTCAGCCAAAAAGTCCGGCATGGGATGCTTAGGTTCACCCAGTGACATATTTATGGGCGAACTTCCTGGCTCATGGGGATTTAACAATGCCCTAAGTCGCGTAAA
The DNA here is from genome assembly GCA_965249895.1 of Psychromonadaceae bacterium. Lineage (GTDB taxonomy): Bacteria > Pseudomonadota > Gammaproteobacteria > Enterobacterales > CBDFNC01 > CBDFNC01. Next base: position 832,936 of record CBDFNC010000004.1, on the reverse strand, counting down.
TGTATGCCCCGGCAGATTAGAGAATCGTTGGGAAAAGCCCATTACTTCTCCTATTTCAGTATGCTTAGATAAATGGATCATTTTTAATTCACCATCTTATCGATTTTATTGATCCAACTAGTATCATTTTTTTTGAAAATAGGCTTATTCTTGCCATGCAAGTAAGCCCATTAATAAAAGGCGTGAGCAAAAAAATTATAATAATGAATCGTCTAAACGGCACCTTAAGCATCAGCTTGTGATACATTCCAATCCCGTACCAAGTCATTTATTGCTACTTTAGACCGCGTTTTCTTATCCACTTTTTTTATAATCAAAGCACAAGGCATATTTATAACGTTATTGCTTTCCAGCTGAACGGGTCGAGTACCAGATAATACGACTGCACCCTCTGGCACCTCTCCATAACTGACTTCACCTGTCATGCAGTTTATTATCGGAGTTGAACCACTGATAAATACGCCCATTGAAATGACTGCTCCTTGCCGAACAATAACGCCTTCGGCAATTTCACTTCGCGCGCCTATAAACACGTCATCTTCAATGATCACAGGTTTGGCATTCAAAGGCTCTAATACGCCCCCAATACCAGCACCTCCGGAAATATGGCAGTTTGCGCCAATCTGCGCGCAAGAGCCAATAGTAGCCCAAGTATCAATCATGGTTCCTCGACCTATATAAGCGCCAATATTCACAAAACTTGGCATCAAGACAGCAGAGGGTGATACATAAGTTCCCGTACGTACAATTGCGCCGGGAGCCATGCGAAAACCGGCATTTTCGAAGTTTTCCTTATCCCATTCAGCCGTTTTTAGTCCAATTTTGTCGAAAACATTCATGGTACCCAGCAAGGGATCAGAATAACCCGTAGACATCTTACGACTGGCCGTGGTGCGAAAATAAATCAAGATGAGCTTCTTTACCCACTCATGTACCAACCAACCTTGTGGCGTTTTTTCCGCTGCGCGGATCTCACCTTTATTGAGGGCATCTATTCCTTGTTCGGCCAATATTTTGGCTTCAGCATCATCAGGGGTGATTTCTTGAATACGTAACCATAGGGCTTCAACTTTATCCCGCATATTCCACTTCTCCAGTTGGGTTTTGTTGTCGATTAACTTTATTAAATGAATCAAGTTGGGTGATAGTGCCAAAATAGTCTAGGCTGGTATCTTCAGCCCGGCGTATTCGTTCGACATGCCCATTACTACGCATTAATAGTTCCTGGGGCCGCAACCGTCCGTTGTAGGTAAACCCCATAGATGCAGCATGTGCTCCCGTATCATGGATAAGCATCAAGTCTCCCCTTTCCGGGCACGGAAGTTTACGCTGAACGGCAAACTTATCGTTGTTTTCACACAATGAACCAACGACATCAGCTACCACTTCAGGGCCGTTTGAAAAAGGTAAAGTAATATGATGATATGCGTCATCGTAAAGCGCCGGTCTCATCAATGCGCTCATACCAGCATCCACGCCAATTAGATTTCGCCACTTGTGCATAACGTTTGTCACTTTTGTCACCAACACACCGTGCGGACCGGTGACGTAACGCCCGCACTCCATGAAGATTGCGGTTTGCTCTTGGCCGCCAGCGAAGTATTTGCGCTTAAGCCGCGCGAGCCCTTGAGCAAACATATCAAAATCGAAGCTCACATCGTTGGGGTGATAGGGGATCCCTATACCACCGCCGATATTGACAAACTCCAGCGGAGCGCCGATTTGCAACGAAAGCTGGGCGGCGCGCCGCAGGATCACTTCCACAAGCGCTAGGGCACGTACAGCATCTAACTCGTTAGAGCATAACATTGCATGCATTCCGAATCGTTTAGCGCCAAGCTGTTGAGCTCGTTCATAGACGGCATCAAGCTGAGGGTCAGGAACACCAAATTTACTTTCTTCAATTTTCCCCATAAAGCGACAGCTTTTATCCTCGGTGCCAATACTCAGCCGAAAACATGACAACTCGGGGAAGGGGCGCAGGGAGTCAAGGAAACAGGCATCATCAAGATTAATAATGGCGCCCAATCGACGAGCAGCCTCAAATTCGTGACTTTGAGTGTTATTTGATGTGAAAAAAATGCGTTCGCCCGTGACACCAACCATCTCAGACAGCGCTAATTCGGGCACGGATGCACAATCGAACCCCATGCCCTCATCAGCAAGAAGTTGCAACACATGGGGGTTGGGCAGCGCTTTGACCGCAAAAAATTGACGGAAGTGGCCGCTGCAACTCAGTTTTTCAAACATACGACAGGTTTGACGTATACCCGATTCATCATAAATATGAAAAGGTGTGCCAAACTCTTCTGCGATAGATTTAAGGTTCGGGATAAGGCGACTGGAAAAATCAGGAGATATAGGCATTTTTTAATTCACTATGCTGAGATGACTTTACTGACCACAACGGATCGTGGGCATAACCCTGAAACCGGTCGAGAATAGTAGAAGGTATTGACTTCTGCGCTCTTCAAGTTGGCCCGGTGGGCTTGATCAGCAAGGTAACCAGGTGAAAAGAAACTGAAGTTAGGCACTTGGGGATGCTCTTGTACGTCATCCGATGTAACTCGCGGCGCATCGTTTGACACTACAATGATACCTCCGGGCTTAAGCATTTTCTGTACGATACAATCGTATATGTTGCTCACACCATTGTCAGAGCAATAGAGGTGGCCGAAAAAACCGTCTGCATAAACGATGTCATAACGATCTTCAGGGGTAAATTCGAAAAAATTCATCTCTATCGCATGAACACCTTTCATTTTTGAATAGCGCACCGCTTCAGGGTTAATATCGAGCCCGGTGACCTTCACATCGTTCTTCATGAGTTCTGCTTCAACCACTGCGTTTCCACAACCCAGGCTAAGTACTTGGACATCCTTTCGACCTCCCGTATAGCGCAATATAAGTTCAACCATCATCCGCCTATAATCACCACACCAAGTGGAAGGGGTCACGGAATCGCCATGGTTTCCGCCTTGCTCCCAAATATCATAGATTGAACTTTTTTCATCAATTTGATAATAATTATCGTTTGCTCTCATAACTGTATTTGCTCCCTCAAAGGTCAAAACCGATCTTTTTCGCTTGGATGTCTTTCAGCACACCATCACTGCCACCCGCTATAGACAAGCCGATTCCATCACGATATAGGCAACTCGCAGCGTGGTTATTTTGATAACCTTCGGCGGCAGCCATTTGTAGTTCAAAATCTGAAACACGCTCCAATAAGGACGTGGCACGTAATTTAGCTGAGGCGGTGTCATCTAACGACACGCCATTTCCTTGCTTTAACTCTGTGGCAAGCTTGCCTAACACAGAGCGCAGGAGCATCAGATCGCTAAGTGCATCTGCAAAGCGAAATTGCAACGCTTGTCGCGTTGAAAGTGCAGATCCAAAGGTATTTCGTCGCTCCATTTCCTGCACAGTCCTTTGCAAACTAGCCTTAGCAAGGGCGTAACAATGCAGTGATATAAAATAACGCTCTTTAACTAAATGCTGCTGCACAATCAGGCTTCCTTGGCCTACCTGACCGATAACATGCTCTTGTCTGAGCCGCGTCTTGGTGAAACTAACCCGTCCTAAACAACCACTATTCCCCATACTTGCCATCGCCTCAGTTGCTACCGTGCTGTCCCGCGGGACAGCAAAAATCGTGTAGCGCATTAACGGATTGTTGCCAGGCGTACACGCCAAAACCATATAACCATCGGCGATGGCACCATTGGTAATGTAAGCTTTGGCACCATTGAGCTCCCAAGTGCCATCTTCAAGCAAGGTGGCCGCCGTCGATAGCTGGCCAAAATCTGAGCCGGCTTCTTGTTCCGTTATTGCCAAGGCATAACTGGCAGTCCCTTCACCTAGCTTATGCAAATAGTCGTCACGTAAGGTGGTACTGCCATGATGTTTCAATAAGCTGGCCACATCGAGATGTGTCACCAATGACGTGGTGTAGGGGGTAGGTAGATTGTTAGCTAACGACTCAATCAATTTGTGAGTCTGGTCAAATCCATCGTCACCTAAACAGGGTTGCAAATATCCCTTTTGCCCCAAATTTGACAAAGTGACGCGAAAATCCTTCCCAACTATTTCATCGAAAGAAAGCTCAACGAGCGTATTCGACACTGGGGGCAATACGTTTTCTAAATGGGTACCTAGTAATCGGGCAATCGCAATTTGCATCGCTTCGTCCGACCCGGTGGAGATAGCGTAAAGCCTACCGTCGCGATAAAAACGTTCTACATCTGTTCCCGAAAGGTAACCCGATGCACCTTGTAACTTCATACATTCACGCCCGGACTTGCGTGCCAAGCGGTTACTTAAGAGCTTAATAACACAGGACGCTGTCTCGAAATTTTCATTCCGCTCCCAAGACTCTACGGTTTCAGATATCATGGTACGCAAGGCTTTTACTTCCGACTTCAAATCAACTAGCCGGTGCGACACTGTCTGTAACTCCAGTAACGAAGCACCAAATACTTTCCGCTCTGAACAATGGGCAATAGTGGCGCCTATCAAATTAGCGCTGGCACTGACCCCCCTGGCCGCGGAAATGACTCTCTCTTCCACGAACTGACGCATCTGGATAACAAATCCCATACCTTCGTTGCCGATACGCGCGGCATTTGGTACGAAAACATTGTCGAGATGTACGTTTCCTACCGGGCAGCTGTGATTACCCATCATTTTTCCTGAAGGCTTAACACAGACTCCCTCGGCTGTATTGTCTACTAACAGCAGCACCATATTGAATGGAAAGCGCAAGCCATCAATTCTCGCCAGCAGACAATGCATATCGGCCATCGTCGCTAGCGAAATGCAATGTTTAACGCCAGTTACGAGATAACCGCCTGCAACTTTATGTGCTGTCGTGGAGATTGCGCTTGGATCGGATCCGGCGCCTTTTTCTGAAATGGCATGGGAGTAGATTAGCTCGCCCCTAAGGGCCGGTTGAAGATATCTCGCTCTGCACTCTGGGCTCGTCATACCCTCATCAAGTAGAGGAAGAACCATGTCACCGTGAATGGTGAGGGCCATACTTACCCCACCCGAGGGTATCCCGCCAATTTCTTCGGCAAAAGCCAGGTGTGCGGACACTCCTAGCCCCTGACCGCCATCTTCGACTGGAAAACGAAAACCAAAGCAACCTATCTCATAAAGCCCCTTTACCAGATCATGGATTGGCAAATCGCCTTGCGCTTCCCAAAGCGCAATATTTGGGGTGATCTTCTCCGAAATGAATTCACGTAAGTTTTTTCGTATCGTGTCGGAATGAGTGAGCTGTTCCATCATAACCCTAACAACTTAGCTTCAAGGGCCTTGCGGTCGACCTTTCCAGAAGGTAACAGCGGAAAGCGTTTAATCACCATCACCTTTTCAGGGATCATGTGCGAAGGCAGGTGATCACGACTTTGTTGAATTAGTGTATCGACCTGTTCGGGCACTAAATCTCCCATCAACATCAGGTGCAGACGCGCATGCTCCCCCTGACCTTCGACGGCTGAAAAGGCGCCCTCGACATTCGAGAAGCGGAGTAGGGTGTTTTCTAACTCCTCAAGGTGCACTCGATGGCCACGGATCTTGACCCCTTGGTCCTTTCGGCCTTTGAATATATAGTCACCGTTTTCATCAATACTGACGATGTCACCACTATGGAAATAACTAACTTGGTCTATTTCAATTAGACGCGAGCAATCACCGTCGACATACCCCAACATGACTTGGTCTCCGCCAATTAAAAGCTCACCATCTTCGAGCACTTTCAGTGGGACGTCTCCCATCACTTTGCCAATCGGAATGTCTGCGCGATTAAAATCGAACTCTTGAGTAACGAGAAAACCAATGCATCCACAACTGGCCTCGGTAGGACCGTAACCATTGATAATTCCCAGTCGCGGTGCTGCAGAAAGAAACTTTTGTAATGTCGAGGGTTTGAGTATTTCCGCTCCTGTCATAATCCGGTGCATCGATGACAGATCGCAAGATTCAAACTCCGGAGCACGAACAAGAATATTGAGAGTTGAGCCGACACCACAAAGATGAGTGACATTGTGACGCTCAATCATCTTGAGTACATAACCCGGATAAGGTGCTCCGGGTGAAATAAACACAGTGGCGCCATTGGCGAGTGGGAAAAATGTATCTATCAGGGACACATCGTAGTGGAAAGGTGAGGTGTTAAGGTAACGTGCCTCCCCCAGTTCAGTGTCCATTAACTCGGAAACATTACGGAAAAAAGCGGCTACGCCACGATGGGGAATGCGAACGCCTTTCGGTGTCCCAGTCGAGCCAGATGTAAAGAGCACATAGGCTTCATCATCGGGATTGATGTAGGGTAAGAGTTGAAAGAGTTCCAGCGGCAAGTCGTACTGCTCGAAGTCTCGCACAAAGATAACATTGCCCAACACCGACAGGATTTCCGGATTCAAATCCGTGCTGCTGAGCACCAATTTTGCATTACTGGCCTCACAAATGAAGCGTAATCGCTCCAGGGGTACGTTTTCGTCAACCGGCACATAACTTGCGCCTGAAAGCAACACACCGAGTATTGCTGCAACAGAATGGCTATTCTTAGCGGCAACGACAATTACCCTGTCCCGTTTTCCTATCCCGCGGCGCTTCAGGGAATAGGCTAATGAGCTGGCATAGCGGTATAGCTGACCATAGGTTAACTCGGTCCTGCCATCAGATACCGCCAGCTGATCCGGATTGACCTGTGCATATGACAAGCACAAATGAGCCATCGACCAAGCATAATGGTTGGTACGGTAAACCGCTTTATACGAAGTGAAATCCTCGTTGTTAATGCTACTAACAGTCATTATGTTATTCGCTCCTATCAAGCCATTAAGCAGCGCAGGGAGCCCGCTGATGCACCAAATTGACGAGTCTTCCGAACGAGGCCAAAGCTTCAATATCTTCGAGTTCTTCACCAAAAGTGAAGCCAAAGGTTTGGCTCAACTCGATGGTCAAATTCACCGCATCAAGGCTGTCAATAGCAAGAGAAGAGATAAAATCCTGATCATCAGCTATATCCAGTGCTGCCGGTTTAACCCGCTTGACTCGTGCTACAATTTCGATAATTTGGTTTCGTATCGCAATCTTTTCCAATTTCATGCTCCTTATTAGAATGTTGGTTGTTTGAGCAAAATATCCGACACTTTTTGCTCTCGTTCAGAAATGGCATCAAGGGCTTTGGTTATTCGTGATATGTAATCACTTGGCTGCCCCTCTGTTTCAGCGGACTTACATAACATTTTCAAATACTTCCAGCCGATTGAAGCATCTTTCAACTTGCTCAGTGCAAGACTGGAATCGCCTTCTAGCACCTTGTCCCAATGCGCTGATACAGCAGGGCTCGACTCCAGCAGGGCGCTGTAGCAAAACTCAATGGTAAGCGCCGTCTTGTAGATATGTCGTATCCAGCCGTAACAACGCTCCCTCGGGGCGGCGTTCAGCGTGTCGAGAAAAGCGGCCCTTAGCTGAGCGAGTCCCGACTGCAATTGAAGCCGGTTGTGAACAAAATCCTCGAGTGTCTTTTGCAACATGTTGTCTATTTCAGGCGCCAGGCTGGCTTGTTGTTTCGCATCGGGTGGAAGCAAACGGTAAAACGTATCTTCCTTTTCGTAGGCGTAGTAAAGATTGGATAACACACTGTCTATCATGTCCTCCCTGGGAAGGGTAAGCACGGCGGTGTTGGTGCCATTGTTATCTATGATAGTGAAGGCGTCGTCATCAAAGTCGATGACCGTCACTTTGTGGCCAGGGCTGTGATTTTTTTTGTAATCATTGTGAAAGTGCGGATGATAATAGCTATCCACCCGGCAAATAAGATAGCCATGCTGTTGCACGCTTTCTTCTATTGTTTGTGTCGGGTCACCTGTGATGGCCACGGCCTGTTTTTTAACGCCGAAAAGGTCAAACAACACTTGGTCTCGTGACGCCTCGGAGTCCAATAGTTGACGACAATAAAGACCATGCCAGCCCAAACGAATCGATGGGCAAGCCACGATAGTCAACCATTGGCGAAACAGAGTCGCACCAAGCACCTGGGGTATAGAAACAACATGGCAGTCATAATATACACCGCTATAAATGGGCCAAACCCTGCTACTTTGATTTGCGGTGTAAACAGTTTGCTCATTCATTCGACGACACTCTCTGTGATGGCGGCTTTGCTTGCAACGATGGAAAGCTCACGCGGCGATCTAAAACTGGTTCCTGTAATTCGGGGCCGCTCGACACTTGGATCGAACGAAACATCCGCAAATGTCTGCAGCAATACCGCTATAAAGTCAAAGACTTCCAGCCGGGCTAAATTCTTGCCCAAGCATTGGTGTTTTCCAGCCCCAAAGCTGAGGTTTCGAGACGAAGGCGCGCGCAAAGGGTTGAACCGGTCAGGTTCTGAATACAGGCTCGGGTCACGCCCGGCCGCCGCTAGGTTTACCGTAACCGCGGCCCCCATGGGAATATCTAGACCCAAAACCTGTGTATTCGCCTTAGCTATACGTAGGGTTGTATGAATAGGGGGCTCAAAACGCAGCACCTCAGCGACAAAACTGGGAATACCGTCAGGTTCATCTCGTAGCCGCGCCTGCAAGACCTTATCGGCGCACAACATATAAACGCAATTGGCCATCAAGCGATTGGTTGTATCGATAGATGCTGGAATCAACAAGGATATGTGGCGAATAATCTCTTCCATGCTAGGCTGGCCCAAGCTTTGCTGCTGTTCCAGGTAGGATCCGATTATTGTCTCTTCGAAATGCCCGCCCTGATGAAGGTTAGTCAGCAGCTCGCTGAGGTAGGGCTTAAGCTCCGCCATGGCTTCCGTCCCGGCCTTTTTGGTCTCAACGGTGGCAAAATCAAGATATTTGATGATTGGGCCGCATACTTTGCGGAAAAAATCGAAATCTTTTTCAGGAATACCGATAATCTTTGACATGATCAACAGGGGCACTTGATCACACAAGTCGGCCACCCAATCCCGACTACAGTTATCGCCCATCCGATCGAGAGACCGGTGAATTATCGGGCGAATGATCTGCTCACGATAGAGCTGATTCTTACGTGCGTTTATGGTGTCGGATAGTGCAATGCGCAAGCGACGATGATCACCTCCATCCAAGTCCACGACGGTTGGACCGAACAGGATCCGTGATGCACGAAAAGGGCTTTCCACGGTAAAGTCCTTACCCGACAGAACCTCACGCACCGCCTGCTCAGAGAAAGCGAAATACTGACGATAGCGCTCGGAATAGAAAATCGGATGTTCCGCGAGCATTTCGGCATAAACCCGATAAGGGTTGTCCCGAAACTCAATCGACAGAAAGTCAACATAGGCCAAAGGGTCTTCTAATTTGCAAACGGTCGTCATCAGCTTCCCCTAAACTTCTTTTATGGCGATAAAGTTCAGCCGTCTATAGTCCACCGTCCAATTATTATCGGCATCACATAGTTCGGGACGACATATTTCAACCATACGATCTATCACCTGCTGACAAGTGGACTCGTCCAGATCTGAGAGCATCTCTTTGGTAAAAGTCACCATCCAGCCCCGCACATCCGTGGGTAACAAAGTGGGCCTATCGCGTAAAACCACTTTTTTGACCGTGAATCCAGCCTCCTGCAACAGCGCTTGGTATTCCTGGTCTGAAGGGAAAACCCAAGGATTGCGTGAAGCGAAGTCTTCACCTATTTCGGAGAGTGCAGTCGACAGGGCGCCGCAAACTTTAGCGATATTGCCCTGGCCGCCCATCTCAGCAACAAATCGCCCGCCGGGCTTTAACGCCTTATACACTCTATGTACTAGCTCTTCCTGTCTGGGCATCCAATGCAACGCTGCATTGGAAAAAGCAGCATCAAAATCACTATCAAAATCGATCTCTTGTGCATCCATTACCCGAGCGTCAATGCCACGACTAAGGGCCACGTCAATCAAATTCTGGCTGGCGTCTACTCCTACGACCTGACAGCCCAAGTCAGCCATCACTTTAGCCAATTCGCCGTCGCCACAGCCAAGGTCAAGGATTGCCTCGCCTTTACTCGGCGAAAGGTCCTTCATCACCTGCTGGCTTAGCTGTGAAACATAGCTTGCATGATTGGCGTAATCTTCGGCTTCCCAATAATCATTAGTCACAATTTTGTTCCTTCATATAAGTAAGTGCTGCATCCAAATATCGAGCAGAGTTGTTGAGTCGGTATAGGGCTCCTCGTGCTATTTCTTGCGCTGCGTGTTCGCTCTTATCGACCAGTGGCGCGACGACATTGAAAAACCAGCCTTGGGCGTGCCTCGCATCTACTGAAATATGAAGGTCATGGTAGAGGTTGGAACGGTCTGAGAAGCCCAGACGATGGAACCCTTTGAGGATTTGTTTGAACCGTGATGGCGCAAGATATTCCGACACACCAAAATATCCAATGGCCTTATAGAAATGTTCGCGCTCAAAGCAGAGGCCAGCGGAAAGATTACCGGAAGCCTTCGATAGCGTGCTAAGGGTTTCCTGAACATATTCAGGAGTAATCTCAAGTTCACTCATCACATGATTGAAAAGCACTGTATGCACTTCTTCTGGTTTGCCATTGCCCATTTCGTCCCAATAATTGTGGGCAATCTCCATTTTTATCACGCCAGAAGTACCTAGTTGCATTAGCGCTAAACAGTCATCAAATTTGGGATCAAGCGTTGTTTCCTGAGCAAAAAAATATTTCAGGTTTTCACGTGTCGCTTCTTGGGCTATAAACGGAGTGTAAATAGGATGCTTGTATACAGGGTGTGAATGCACTTTCTTGCGCAACCAAGAAACGAATTCGGTGCCACTTCTGGGCATATTTGCCAAACTTTGCGAATCTAGATATTGCTCCTCGTGAGAAAGCAAGCCTCGCATCAAATCTGACGCCATATCTGCTGCCACGCCACCAAAGAAACGCCCCGCTTGTGATGCTTCCGGTATTGAATATTGATATTCAAAAAATGCGGCTAATGCAGAATGCATCTGATCTGCGGCCTGAGAATTGGTGGCAGCTTGCTTGATCATTTCCCGGGTAGTACGCATTACACGGGCACGTAACTTATAGTCGTTGTTGATTCTATCCAGTTCATTTTGGTTGAGAGAAAACACTTCCCTCATAAAGGCAGCAATGTCCGCTCCCTGAGTAACCTGGACTTTTTCTGGACAGCTAACTTCATCAAACACAGCACCCTCCACTGGCAACATTAGTTTGTAAACTTTTTGTGAATATTTAGTAAAAACGCCGGAGGAATTTAACTTAATGAACTATAAATGACAATGACAATAGCGATATTTTATAAAGGTACTGGTGGGTTTAGTGATATTAAATAAGGTAATTTAGCTAAAGTTAATGGATTATATGGTATATTGGCCATTTCCCCTTTTCCCTTACTGCACACCGCCAGAACTATTTCAGCTAAGCCTGTAATCTCATCTTAATGGGGTAGGCTTTGCCCTGGACCTTCTATTCCCACTCTGATTTATTAGCTATAACTGTAATATTAAGTAAGTTGCGAATGGTTGTTATTTTGGTGAATTATACTTTTGGTATAAATGGAGAATCTTCCGACCATTGTGGTTGGTTTTTCCCAAATGCAATTCATTTAACGCAGTTACTGTTAGTCATTTACATCTGAAGATTGAGAGAGGTGTTAATAAGGGAGCATTACTTTGGGCTTAATTCGAGTTATTTTTCCGCGTTTTAATAGAAAAAATGGCGATTTTCCTTGATAACCAGCCGCTCAAAACCCCCAAAGTAATCCAGCGATGCGCAAGACGCTTTTAAAAAACGTCCAACTGGAAACGTCCTTAACACCCCCGGAAACATCAGTGTGGATCATTTTCGATGTTTGGTTTCAGGATGAAGCTCGTTTTGGTCAGCAAAATACGACGACGCGGGTTTGGCCTAAGAAGGGCTGTCGACCTCGCGCGCTGCTACAGCAGCAATTCGAATATAGCGATGTAGTTGGGGCCGTTTGCCCTGCGACAGGCTAGACGGAAGCATTGATTTCCCCTTGGGTAAATAAAGATATCATGCTCCTCCACCTTGAATAGATCTCAAAGGCAACAGAACCGGGAAGATATGCGGTGGTCGTTATGGATGGTGCAGGTCGGCATGCAGCCGAGCTTACCGATGCTTTCCCTAACGTCACAATGATAAAGCTACCACCGTACTTGTCAATGTCACCATAAACTAGTTCACACGACAGCCCAAATGCTTGGATCAGAAGTCGATATAAGCCCCTGCGAAAAATCGATTGGTTGCCACCCAGTTGCACCATAAGTTGTCATAAGATTGAACGAAAAGATAACTTCGCTTATATTCTTTTCACAGAAATCTCGTTAAAATTAATTTAAAACACTACCTCTGAGTAAAAGCGTAGCCATTGGTTGTTAAATGACCTACTTGTCCCTCCCACGATTTATTTAAGCTGCTTTATCACTGGTTTACATTTAGTTTTCGTGACGTCGAGACTCTCTCGGCTGCTAGGAGGATTAACATTTTTATGAAGCTAACCAATATTGGTGGCTTAAATTCGCTTAAACGTACAGTTAAGTGACACTTGGTATCTCGATGAGGCCTTCATGATGTTCAGCATTATCTTTGGGAAGCCGTTGGCCAAGATACTCTTGTACAGAAACGATGAAATAAAGGGGCTGCTAGGCGACTCTTGAAGAGCGGTTGAAAGGCAGGCAAAAAACGGCTGAAACTTATTAGCGATAAACTAAGAAGCTACTTAGCCACGATAAGGGACATAACTCCAACCATGGAGGTTTAAAGCCCATCATAATATCCAGCGATTCTTAAGCTGTTAAGGGATAGTACGATACATAAATAGACTCGGGCGGTTACTGCAAGCAGAGGGTTGCCGGGTCTTACGTGACAGAGCGAGTTGGATCCAAAGTTCAGCGTGAATTCATAAATTTGTTTTTTCCCCATCCTAACCAGTTCAGTTGACATTGCTTGTTGGTAGTTATTCTGACCCCCATTTACAATGCGTGATGCTACATTATCTCATTGATATATATGTTTCGAATTTACTGATTATTTAATTGAACAATTGTTCAAAAATGATTAGTCTGCTTTAGGACGAACAATTAATTAATGACCAGGAGAGGTAATTTATATGTCTCTAACTCCTTCCAATATGATGGCCTTAGCCAATAAAGCACCAGATTTCAACCTGCTAGATCCCCTTGATGGTGAGCATAAAAGCTTACAACAGCTAATGGGTAGAAAAGGGACACTGGTAATGTTTATTTGCAACCACTGTCCATTCGTATTAAATATCAATTCGGCTCTGGCTCAATTGGGCCGTGATTACATGGACAGTGACCTCTCAATTATCGCGATCAGCTCCAATGATGCTGATGCTTATCCACAGGATGGTCCAATACAGATGGCTGAAAAAGCCAAAACCCTGGGGTATACCTTCCCATATCTATATGATCAAACACAGCAAACCGCGAAAGCCTATCTGGCAGCTTGTACCCCCGATTTCTTTCTGTTCGATGATAAGCTTGAATTGGTCTATCGTGGCCAACTGGACGACGCCAGACCAGGAAATGGTATTCCGGTAACTGGGGCAGATTTACGCGATGCGATTGCTAGCTTGTTGGCGGGAGAATCGGTATCAGAACGACAGAAGCCGAGTATAGGCTGCAATATCAAATGGAAAGTATAGTCAGAGGAATTCAAAAAATGTCACTGCAAACAATAGAACTAATTAGCTTCAATATTTGTCCTTTCGTTCAGCGTTCGGTTATTACCCTGCTTAAAAAGCAGATAGATTTTAAAATCACCTATATCGATTTGGCCGATAAACCTGACTGGTTTTTAAAAATATCCCCTTTAGGTAAGGTTCCTGTGGTCAGATACGGGGACGAGATATTATTTGAGTCAGCGGTTATCAACGAATTTCTCGATGAAATCAGCCCTGATCCGTTAATGCCTGTCGAGCCCGTTAACAAGGCCAAAGATAGAGGCTGGATTGAATACGCGAGTCAGCTACTGATGAGCCAACATATGATGTCTATTGCTGATAATAAAAGTGATTTTGAAGATCGCAGTGTCGCGCTAACAGATAAACTGCAGGTTTTGGAAAACAAAGTGGCCGGTGATGGATATTTTAATGGAGCTTCAATGTCACTCGTAGATACGGCATTAGCACCCTTATTTACCCGATTGGACGTATATACGAAGCAGTTTGGTAACAATTACCTCTCAGAATTCCCGAAACTGTCCGCTTTGAGTGAGCTATTGCTGAACCTGGAATTTGTGCAAAAGTCAGTGATCTCCGAGTTTGATGAGGTTTATATGAATTATTTGAACGACAAAAACAGCTACCTCGCCGACGCTTAACGTTGGAAAAAGCAGGGCCTGTCCCTGCTTCATCTCATATATACTTGTGCAGCCGAGGCTCAAGGCCTTGCCGTCTGTGTTGCTCCAAAATAGGTCGTCCCGGTTTAAATTGCTCATCTTTCAGTACGACAATCGTATCTATGGTGTTAATTATGTGATAATCAGAGCATGAAAAAGTCAAGATTATCCTCTGGTTTCAGCTAGCCGCTTTAGGTTATCAGCCTGGCATTAAATTGAACAAATCGGTGCTACCGTTTTATTGATGCCCATCAAGCGATAGTAGTTCAACCCCAATGCCACGTGCCTAAACGCTCTGTCATCAAGAAAGCCGTTGATATAACTGGTGTACTTAACCTCCTCTTGGTATACCTCGAAGGTTTTATTGCCAGCTGCGACAAAGTCTGTTCCCGTCAGGAAACGGTCGTAGTTGTTATTAATAAACTCGACATATTTTGTACGTTTTTCCGGGTATTGAAAGTAGTTGTCGTAAATAACTCGCCAGGATAAGTCGATCATCAGATGCGGATATTGGTCGAGTAGTTCTTGCAGGATGGCAATATGCTTATCCGGCTCTATGTTTGTCAGCTCTTTCGACAGTCCCATATGTAACCATATGATTTTGTTATCCTGATAAGTCTCTAGCACCGTCTTCATCAGGTGAAGATATTCGGTATTGTTGTCGTTATTGCCGAGATCGGCATGCAAACCGAGTGGGATCGATCTCTGTTGCAAAACAGGCATAAATGCTGTCCAGCGTTTGATTTCATCCTCAGTAACGGGTTTATGACCGTTGGCAAACAGCGCCTGTTTAACCAGGTTGACTTCGCCCGCCCACCGATACAAGCCGGGATATTCTTGATCTAACAATTGAATTCGCTGAAGTATGCTTTCAGGGTTAGCTAAATCTAAAAATGTCATCGACACAGTCAGTTGGGTTTTATTCTCAGAGTTAAATAGGCTCTGATTAGCGTTAATAAAGTCATTTCTCATGCTTGGTGTGACAGGTACGCCTGGACAATCAAGGTAATAGCTGCAACCGGAGCGGTAGGGGAGAGTTTGGCCAATGCCATACATATTGGCATGTTCAATCCCCATTCGTTGTAAGTAAGACATCATCGTCTGGTGCGGAATTTGTTCACCACCAAAAGGTTGAAAATGCAGGTGGCTATCAACTTTGAATAGATGCCCCATGGTTTCGCGGTTGTAACAAGCGACATCTTGCTCTTCACTTTTGTCCTTCACGTCCGTTTGATTGGGTAACGTGGTACAAGCCGCTAATAACAGTATGAGAATAGGTATAAAGGTTAACTTCATAATGACTCCAAAATGTGTTTCGTTAATTAAAGAAGCAACTAATTATGTCGGGTGGGATCTTGTAAATACGGAAATTCATCTGTCGCAGGTTTATCCGGCGCATGAACACCTACGCCCCTGTTTGGTACGGGTCTGTCTTTACCATTTATCAATAGCGTCATCATGGATTTAATCACGTCTTCATTGGGTAGCCTTCCACCCATCTGCTCTGTTTTGTTCTCTAGCAATAAAGCACGCTCAATCGCCAAATAATTGTAATTATTTGGCGATTGTTCAGTTACACCTGTTTCACTGGGACGATAGTGTCGCTGGGTATTTAAAATCAGAAAATCATCGAGAAATAAATCAATCATAGGGTGGGGGATGGGCCAATCGAGCGAGCTTTTATTGTCTAAACGCTTTTCAAAGTCATCCAGTCGACTAAGACCAGCCTGCAGTTCTTTGCGATAGCGACTGATATTGTTTGGATCAAGCTTAAAGGTATCTTCCCGATTCCATGAGTCCTTTAGTTCATCATTTCTGACAATGAATACAGTGACTTCCAATCTGCCCATGCGGTCAATTCTTTGTTCATTGTTACCCGTTTTATGATCATGAAGTGCATAAGTTTCTGACACCAACGCCCAATATTGATGGTCAAACGCTTGCATATCGACAACGAAAACCAGACTTAATACATTTTTTCCGGCCAGGGAATTGACCCCTGGCCTGTCATCGAACCCTTCATCTCGCCATACAGGCATACGCACTCGACCCAGGTCGGTAAAAGACTGGTCTGCCTTGTTGCCAGCATATATACGCAACAGACTGTTTTCGTCAGCATCAATCGTGTTAACAGCGACTTTTTTCTTTAACACGGATTGACCATTGTTTAATAGTTCGCAATCCATAGATTGCTTTTCTGATTGTGATTTATTAGCCGAAACTTGGCAGTTGATCCTCAACTCCTGCTCTGAGACCAGGGCTTTGATCGGATCAAGGGTAAATCGGCTAATTGGTCGAAGACGTACCGTATACCGGACATTTTCAAGGAAAGGAGTATTGCTCTTGGCACCCGGGTTGACGTTGACGATTAATAACAACTTATTTTGTGCCATAGAGACTGCAAAAAAGTCGGTAATATCGGCAGGAGTGTTTGCAGTCACGGCCGGGCCATCCCAATGATCTGTTGCCTTAGCCCCACCGATACCCAAAAAAATCACTAACAGAAAGCCTACTAGCTGTCGGGGAAATAACACGAAGAAATTGTTAGCGTTGATCATGTGGATTTCCTTATAAATAGCATCACCGGATTGATATTCGTACAACTGAACGGCAACAGAACAAGCCAAACCAGCGTAGCGCTGGCTGGCTTAATCCATTAACAGGCTAATGTTGTGAAAGCAGACTTCCCCAACCCGATAATCGCGTTCCAATATCGTTTTGTCTTAAATAGTGCCACCAGGTGGTTGCATTGACGGATAAGACAGGTTTGCCTAAGAACTCTTCAGAAATAGAAGCAACACGTGCCATGCGCAGATCTGTTCCAAGCTGAAGGATGGCATCGCATTCATCGCTGTCTGTTTTCCTGACCATTTGAATCAGATCCGGCTCGCTTACCTCACCAATATCTATGGGGTTAGTACAACGGAAGCTGTTTTGTTGCACCACTTCGACGCCAAACTCGGCAAAAAACTCGGCAACTTTTTCATCTGCAATTTCAGGGTAGGGCGTAATAACCCCAATTTTCTTAAAACCCAGCTCTTTTTGAGCCTGCACATAAGCGTCAACAGGGGTGGTCAGTGAGATGCCGAATTGCTGATAGATATCATTTTTTATCTGCTGATTACTTTCCAGGCCTCCCCACAGATTACTGCTGGAGATGCCCAGCAGTAATGACTTAGGCTGGAATTGCAGCCGCTCTATGGTTTCGGGAAGGCGCTTGTTGACACCTTCGACAAAGTTTTGAAGCCCTTCAGGGCTGGTCCAGTCGACCGAATCAATGATTATCCGGGAAGCGGATACTGTGACATTGTCGACCCGCATATTAGACAGTTCAGATTCAACCGTCAGGTTAGTTGCAGGGGTTAATAGGCCGACCTTGAGTCCCCATTGGGAATGAGCCATATTCAATTCCTTGTAAAATAGATGACGAGAAGACGGCAATATACGACTGTTCCGGGCGTATATTGCCGTTCGCCTAACTATGGGTTTGTCTATATAAGTGAGTTTAATCCGGGCCATCCAATTGAATGGAGTCAAATGTTTCGATATCTGGCATCTTGGCAGCGTGCTCGCCGGCTAGGCGACCAAATACCACTGTTTCCGAAAAGTTTGTCGATGTTTGGTAGCGGAATCCCCAAATAGACCCGAACTCTCCGGCAGCATATAGATTAGATATAGGCTCACCGCTCGGAGCTAATACACGGGAATGAATATCTCGTCTTGGGCCACCTTGGGTGTTATACATCAGCGGGACAATATCAATAAGGTAATAAGGCGCCTTAATTGGTTTTAAGGTTTCTACAGGGCGTCCTTGCTCGGTATCGACACCTTTGCGACAATCAGCATTGTATTTAGTGAGCGTATTGAGCAAGGCCGTTTCTTCAATCCCCGTCATTTCTGCCAGCTGCGCGATGGTATCCGCTTTTTTTATCCAGCCTTTATCAATTTCTACCTGGTTGTTCTTAGACCATTTATAACCTTCGACAACAATATTGTATGAAAATATGTCCATCGCCAAAGGCTTACCAGTTGCGTTTTCTTTATCCATGATCAAAAACGATGGCATGCGACTGAATTGATAATTGAGCAGATCAAATTCGCCAAACTTGGCGCCTGCGTTATGTGCTTCTAAGCGGGCTTCGTTGCAAAAACGATCGCCTAATGAATCCAGGTAGATAAAGCCTGGGTTTCTAACTGTAAGTACAAAACCTGCATCCCAGCCATCCGGTTTCAGACCGATGGCACTGGCTTCGGCATCCATGTGCCATAGATCTGCACCGGCTGTTTGGATCATACGGATCCCATCGCCAGTATTAGAAGGTGCCCCGGACGCCTGAATGGTAGGTGGACGTAAGTACTGTCTTTTTAGTTCTGCATCGTATTCAAAACCGCCGCAGGTCATGATAACGGCCTTTTTAGCTTTACAAAAAACGGTTTGATTATCGCGCTTTACCAGGACGCCGATCACCTGACCAAAGTTATTTTTAACAATTTCCTGGACCGGCGTATCCGTCCATACCTGAATATTGTCTTGCGCTGCTATTGCGCGGTTGATCAATCCCCAGGCTCTCGCGCCTCCTGTCGGCTCCGGAGCAATATCGGAAGGCGCGACACGACGCAGCTCTAGTTTCAGTCCTTTTGCTGATGGTAGTTGAGAGAACGTTTTATCTGGGATCCAATAGGAAATGGTCGGATCGACACGTTTATAATCGTAGACTTCCAATGTTCCGCCAATCTCCTCGAACCAAGCTGGATTTTTTTCCAGGCCATCGACAAATGCCTGGACTAGTTCTTTTGGCGTTGTGTCTAGCGTTATGTCATGTAAATACTCAACAAATTGCTGCTTTTGGGCAAAATCTTGTGGGTATATCATCATGGCTGAAGAGACATAAGAGTTGCCGCCTGGCTTCTGAGCTTTTTCTATCACTAATGTTTCCGCGTTATGACGGGCAGCTGTCAATGCTGCGGTGCCTCCTGCGGCCCCATACCCAACAACAATGACATCAACTTCGATTTCTGTTTCGTATTTACGCATACTCATTTTCCTCGACTATCACTTTTAATGGGCTCTTCGATGAAGAGAGAGAACTAATGACAATAGATCGCTATTAACTTAATAGTCAATAGTTAATAATTAAACCTTGGTAAACCACCGCCTCTGGCGGTGTGATTCGACTAGGCTATGCCGTTCAGGCGTATAAGTTGGACCAAGTACGATAGGTTAAGGCCGCTGGATTCCCTCGTGCGAGGGAATGACGTTTTTTCTCAGGTAATAACGCGATCACCGTCATTACCAGCTCGACTGGTAATCCAGCGGCTTATAAGAGAGAGGGTTCGTTTTATTTATTTTTTTAGCCTCTTCCAGAGGCTTTCATCATACCCCCCGGCTTTGCCGGTGGTTGTTGATTAAAGGCGCTAGAACGTCTTAGGATGACCGCTTACTGATTTGTAGTCGAGCAAGGAGGTAATATTAAATACTCTCAACCAAAAGAGATCAGATAAGCGTACGCAACCCCGTGGGGTTACGCTCATTTATTGTTAATAAGCTTCTTCTAGTATTTTTGA
This sequence comes from Psychromonadaceae bacterium, assembly GCA_965249895.1. Taxonomy (GTDB): domain Bacteria; phylum Pseudomonadota; class Gammaproteobacteria; order Enterobacterales; family CBDFNC01; genus CBDFNC01. The sequence goes on along the minus strand of CBDFNC010000004.1, from coordinate 812,980 downwards.
TTTTTGCTTCGCGGGCACAACTTCTTTGAGTCGAGCAGTAAAGTGACGAAGCACCCCTGGCTCATAGGTAAAATCAAGGCCTTTCACATTCGCTGCATTTTTTTTCACTTCCTGGAACGCTTCGATAATGAAATCCATGTGCGTTTGCGTGTAAGTTGCACGTGGGATGGTCAGGCGCAGTAGCTCAGCCGGGCAAGGGTGTTGTTTGCCTGTGGCGGGATCGCGACCCAGCAATAGCGAGCCGATTTCAACGGCTCGGATGCCAGCAACTTTATAGAGTTCGCAAGCGAGAGCATGAGCTGGGAACTGCTCGGTAGGTATATGTGGCAGCAGCTTACCAGCGTCAATGAACGCTGCGTGGCCACCCGCTTGCTGACATACGATACCGATAGCTTCTAGGCCGTCCACAAGGTATTGAACTTGACCGATGCGGTATGCCAGCCAATCCTGACGCATACCATCATAGAGGCCAACGGCAAGACGCTCCATCGCTCCGCCTTCCAGACCACCGTAGGTTGGGAAGCCTTCCTGAATTACGCACAAAGTTCGACATTCGGTGTACACATCCATCATGGATTCATCTTTGAAGCAAAGTAGACCACCCATCTGTACCATGGCGTCTTTCTTAGCAGACATCGCTAGGCAATCCGCATATTTATAGCTTTCGCGTGTGATCTCTTCGACAGTCCAGTCTTGGTAAGCAGACTCACGTAGTTGAATAAAGTAGGCGTTTTCAGCATACCGAGCAGAGTCCATAATCACTGGAATGTCATATTTTTGTGCAATTTCATACACAGCTTTTAGGTTAGCGATAGAGACAGGCTGACCACCTGCAGAGTTACAGGTAATTGTACTCACAATGTAAGGCACATTTGCTGGACCCGCTGCGGGAAAACCTCAAGGATTGCTTCTTCTAGCTTGACCAGGTCAAAGTTACCCTTGAAGTCTGCGTTGACTGCAGTATCAAATGCTTCCTCTATATACACGTTTTTCGCCACACAGCAGTTTACTTGCGTGTGGCCTTGAGTCGTATCAAAGAAGTAGTTAGACAGTGCCACCATCCTACTACGGTCCAGACCCTTCTCTGCTTCACGTTTCTTGATAAGCACGGGAATATAGATTTGTTCGGCGCCACGACCCTGGTGAGTCGGTATGGTTAATTCATATCCAAAAATATCTTTCACCGCGTTTGCAAGCGCGTAGTAGCTGCGGCTTCCGCTGTACGCTTCGTCGCCTCGTAGCATAGCTGCCTGCATCTCTTGCGTAATTGCCCCTGTGCCACTGTCGGTAAGAAGGTCAATAAATACGTCTTCACTGTCTAACAGGAACGGGTTCATGCCTGATTTTAAAATAGCTTCGTCACGATATTCACGAGTTGTACGTTTTACCGGTTCAATAACACGGATACGGAATGGTTCAGGTAAGTGTTTAAAGTGTTCCATAATAATGCCTTAACTTATACTTGGTGTTTCATTTCACCAATGAAAAATGTTGGTTTTCTACAGCCGAATGCATACAACTCGTCTATTTATAGAGGGTGTAATTATTTAAGGGCGAACAAAGCCACGTTAAATAAATAACGAATAGTTAAAGTTGTACTTTTAGTTAAATTAGTGGATGCGAAATCACATCTTTTTTATTAGAACGGAGAGAGGAAGGATATCTTATGGTCTTGGTTGTACCACTGTTTTAGTAATGGGTGATGCCATTTTAAGTAGATATTCATTACTGTTCCTACAAAAAGTAAGAGTTAACGTATAATAGTCGGTTGCTTAGATTTAATGTGTAAGTACACCTTCGCTTTCGCAAATCAAATCCTAGCTACACCAAAAATTACTCATTGAGAAATATTGGGCATTTTGAACTTAGCACTGACGGTGCTGAGGGAAACTATTCTGAAGAAAGGAGAAAGGAGAAAGGAGAAAGGAAAGCTTGTGGTCAACGTTATACCAAGCCAACAGGGTTAGCAACGAAGTGGATTGCGATTTGAGGCACACGTTCATTTTATGTTCCTATCTGAAAAAGCAATGTGGTTAAAACAATGCTGACATTTTCATATAGTTAAATTCACAAATATATATTGTTTGCCGAAAAATGTGATGTAAGTACAAAATACGGTGGTTTATCCTGCTGGGTCAAGCTAAGACCTGGTGTTAACTTATGGGACCGGTCAGATCTGGGTAACAGATCCTGAGAGATCTGTAGGAGTCGAACTTGTTCGGCGAACGTGCATCCATGCGCTTAACATCTCATCCCTGAGATGGATTCGGCTACCAATCCTGCTGGAACTGTTACCCAGGTTTGATAGGTACCGGGTTCAGACTAGCTTTGAACCTTTACAATTAGCGGGACTGGGTGCTAGCTGACAACTTCCTTGACTCTTAGCGTCACGTAGCCACGGTTATTATGGTAAAAACCCCAGGCATCATTAGCGAAGCAGTATAAGTAACCGGGTTGTTTGACTTCAATAACTGTCTGACTTCCTATTTCAAACTGCTCAAGGGTTTCGTGTGTACCATCTCGAGAGGGATTTCCGCCATTGGCAATCGCTCCCATTAGGCAAAACCAATCGGCATGCTCAACGCGTTTTGTACCAAAAAAATCAGCCTGTTCATTTTTGAACAGTTTTTTCCAACCTTTTTCAAACCAGCCAATTACTGTTCCGGCTAATTGTACAATTTCCCCTTTATGAAATTTTCCGTCATCCATTCCCTGTGGTGAAGACGTAATAGAGGCGTCCATCCATTCTCCAGTTGCCGAAAATGAGTATTTTTTGCCTTTCTCAAGATAGATACCTGTCCAGTACCAAGGATGTTTTGCATAAATATCGAGGCAAGTTTCACCATTTACAAAACTACGTTTTAGCAAATAGTTGCCTTGATTTAAGGGTGGGTTTCTACGCCTGTCCAATACCGACTGGTGGAGAGGCGCGAGGGGCTCATCAAGATTAGGAATGGATCTTGGAGCGCTTACTAGGGCTTTCATTAAACCTGTATAAGAATCATGTTCAAGACCTTTTGAGTTAGGCTCGATCTGATCAAGCATTATAGGATTAAACTTGAGCCCGTTTTGGGCTGAGTCGACGGCACAGGCCTCTGTAAGCATCCATTTAAGGGACCCATCGGAAAGGCCATGCTCTTTGTAACCACCTCCAACATCACGGTGTACGCCTGGAAACCATATCTGCTTAACACTTCCATCATTACGGTCAGGTTGCCAAAGTGTTGGAGTAAAGCTTCCGCGTTTTTCATTCAGGGCCAAAGCATGGCGAGCATTGGTTACGTGATCACCCAGTTTCACATCGTGAAATTGATATTTTTGTGGGTTGTCAAATATGTTGAGTAACGATTTATCGTTTGGAATACCTAATGCCCCGACTGTATCCCAAGCACCAATAAATTTAATTTTGTTCGAACCTGGATGAAAATCGATCTTAAGCTTCTCTAATGACTTGCCATTCCTATACCCGTCACGATAAATATGTTTGACGACAGAATCTCTGGAATCGATGTTTCCGCTATCAAAGTTGACCAAGCCGTACTTTCCAATAAGGCCTGCCAGGCTACGGGCAGTGAATGCTCCTCGACTAAACCCAAAAAGGTATATATTGTCACCTGGCTGAAACTTGTCCGATAGCCATTGGTAACAATCCCTAATATCTTCACTCAAGCCATAGCCAACAATGCCCCCTAGTACTTTGTCTACTAATCCACCTGTCCCAACGCCAGACTGATACCGGCTTAGCTGTGAAGGGCTAGAAGTATCAAGGTCGATGGCTTCAAACAATTTTCGAACGTTAGTTGGTGCTGGTACGTTATCGTCCTCATGATTAGCGGAGTTCCAAGTACCATCGCAGCAAACAATTAAATTTCTCATCACAAATCACCTTGTTTCAGTTGGTTTAAAGGGGCATAAGATCTATATATTCATGATGCTCAGGTAATATTGTTAAGTGAGCCAAAGAGAAACTGGGTAAAATACAGGTATGTCGTTCCATGGAACCCTATTAATCTTGATTTCTAACATGAACGGATTAAGACAAGACTAATCTGTAAGCTATCGGCTTCGAAAAAATTAACGGTTACAAATTTATCCTATATCGATGGGGGATACAAAAAATTACTCTCCGTGTGTCCGTGGCATGGATTTTGGGTGAACCAAAAATCATAGTTGGAACCCATCAAACTTGGGTAACAAATGAGAGGAGAAATCTGAGGAAATAAGCGCAGTTGTTTGAGATAATTATTTCGCGAAAAACACTATCAAGAACAACAAAATGCCGATACTAAACCGAACACCACTTAGCTCCTCAGATAAACTCGATCTTCTCGCAAAGAGCTGCATTTTACAAGCCCATGGTGATGTCACCGCCTTATCTGACGAATTCAAGATATCCCGCAAGGCTGTCTACACCGCCCGCGGGGCTGCCCGGGCTGCCTTCGACGCCCTCGTCAAAACGCAAAGTGAGCCGGATTGTATCGCGACGCTTGATGTGGATGTGCCACACCTGCGCCGCAGTATTGTCGCGTTAACCATCACTGCCCCCAATTCCATTCGCAGTATTGAAGCGCTTATACCTCTGCTGTATCCCGGCTGTAAAGTCAGCTATGGCTATATACAAGGGGTTATTGCCGAGGCGCAAAAAAATGCCGCTGACTTCAACCGAACGGTGCCATTATCAGCCATCCAGAGCGGTGCGGTGGATGAGATGTTCAGCCAGGGCGACCCTGTGCTGGCGGGTGTTGACCTGGATACCGGCTACCTGTTCTGCCTGTCTCACGAGCTACAGCGTGATGCTAAAACCTGGGCCAGAGTACTCCAACAGGCTGCTGCGCAGGGGATGGTGCCAAAACACATCATCAAAGACGGCGCCAAGGGGATAGCCGCAGGTGTCACAACGGTTTTCGAACAGGCACAGCAACGTGATGATATTTTTCATGCCCTGTATATCGCTGCCAAGGCGGTGCGCAGGGTTGAGCAACGTGCTTACTATTACATTGCCCAGGAAGAAAAGGCGTACCAGGCCATCAGCCCCGCCATAGCAGAAGACCCGCATGATACATTCGGTCAATGGTTACGTGCGGATAATCAATGCGATAAGGCTATAGAGCGGTATGAGCAGGCCGAGCGGGCATTACATCTTCTTCATGCCGCCTTCAGCTGCGTTTGTCGAAGGACCGGCGAGCTAATGACGACCGAAATGGCTCAGACTAAGCTGGCCCAGGCCACCCTATTACTGCGCAGGGCGGCACATAAGGAATGCAACAAGGCGGCGACCTACTTGGAAAACCGCTTGGATGGTCTCACTTTGGCCACCCAGGCGCTCCATGATAAGTTGCAAGGCTGTATTGCACGTTATTCTCAGCAGCCAGTTGAGCTGGCCTGCCGCTTCTTCGAGTGCCGACGTGAACTGGCAAAAGCCGGGAAGCACAAGCAACAGCGGCTTATTCAGGAAATGCTCGGCAGCTACCACCTGTTGACCACACAGTTGGATGAAACACGCTGTGAGCAGCTGATGCAAGAAGTGGAAATATTGCTCAGCAAACGTCACCGCGCGTCCAGTGCCATTGAAGGCTTCAACGCCACCTTACGCACTTATCTGTATGCCAGAAAGGGCGTAAACCAACCGTTTCTTGAGTTATTTCGCGCCTGGTACAACCTGCGTGAAAAACGCTGGGGACGTCACAAAGGCCAGTCAGCCCATGAACTCTTGACGGGAGAAAAGGTGGCTGATTGGTTAACGCTACTTGGTTTCCCACCGAGTAAACTCAGCCACTGATTTTAGCCTGGTAACAGGCAAGCCAAACTGACTATTTATTAATCTGATCCAGCACTCGCTGAATTGGAGAGGAGCTATTGGTTTTGTGACCCTAAATGGGTGGAATTTGATCAGTCCCTCATAGTTAACAAATTATAAAAATATCAAGTGTTAGGTGGCGATATGGCACTTTTGTTTAGGGATATTAAGTGGGCCAGAAGTTTATAATGGTAGTGCATGCAGTTCCGGAACAGAAGAACATGAACATTATAGAACCACATTGGGCATGAGGTTAGGTGTTTTTAATTTGTACTGAAAGAGTCTCTTTCGCCGAACGTGCATCCATGCGCTTTACATCTCATCCCTGAGATGGGTACGACTCCCACAGATCTATTTTGATCTGTTACCCAGGTTTGACCGGTCTCCTAAATAGCTGTGCTTTTCCTATTGGATGACCTAAGTGTCTGCTCAATTTACACTATCTGAACCACCTACTAACGAGAACAGATTAAGTTATTGTATTTCATACATAAATTAGATTGGCTTGTATTATGCAGCGACTACTCGACTTTAGGTACTTTTAAAGTGCATAAAGAGCCGTAATTGGCATGGAGTCTGTGAGAAGATCTTACCAAAATATATCAATGCCTCCATGTACAACTATAGATGTATGAAAATTGGAGTCGCTTATGGCCATAAAAAAGGTCGCGCTAGGCACTGCCGTTGCATTAGCTATGGGAGTCGTGGGCGCGCAAGCTAGCACCTACCAAGGTAGTGCGGTAGAGCTAGATGACATAATACTGGAGGAAGCAGCAATAATAGTTCCCGCGTTAGCAGAGGAATCTATTATGACAGCAGCGAATAAGAAAAAAGGTAAGAGGAAGGCTAACAAGAAAAAAGCCAAGAGAAAGGCGAAAAAGAAAAGAGGCAAGAGAAAAGCGAAAAAGAAAAGAGGTAAGAGGAAGGCTAAACGTAAATAAGGTTAAAGTTTAGTAAAGTAGAGCAGGGCCTTTCCCTGCTCTTAACTGTAATACGAAAACTGATACTGTTCGACTTTAGTCAGTTAGCTTGATGCTTAACATTGTTATTAAACTGCACTAGTCCCACCGTATGTTGATAAATAATGGGCTAGTGGGTTAACTTAGTATCCCAAGATTAGAATTTAGTTTGACAATATTCCAAAAGAGACTCATAGCTGTTAAAACACTGTTTATAGTGGTCCGTACCGGAAAAATCGAATTCACAAAATGAGTTTTTGTATTTTCGACATATTTTAGGGCGACTCATATATATGCCACAATCTCCATTTTCTTGTAAATGACTACATTGAGTATCTATCATTAAATACCAGCCATCTGAGTCTTGGTATACTTGAATGTTTTCATGTGATACCTGCCAGAGTAGATGCTCAAAGTCGGACTTACTGCGCGGTTTAGGGATTTTCTGCGTGATATAGGTGCAACACTTTCGTGTGCCACAAAAACTACATTTTTTATCACGGCTGAGTTTGACGACAGGATCGGAGAACTCGGGCTTATACTGTAAAGTAAAATCTTGGTAACTCATCTTATAATTGCTTATTTCAGCGTATTTTAGGATCTGTTCAGTAATTTGAGACTCCAGTACAGCTGCTGAGATCTTTAGATATAAGCCTGTATCTTCCTTAGCAATTTTTTTTGCTATTTTTTTTTCAGTACGGTTTGCTACCGCCCGTAATGTTCCTGCTACTCTCTTTTCATCGAGGCTGATAGGGTGTTGGCGTAACATATTATTTAACGCATTCTCCAAGAGAGCTTCTCTGGAGTCGTCTTCAGTGGTTTTTTGCGAGTCAGTAAAATGGGCTATTACTTGATCGTATAGACTTCGTTTAACAAAGTTACGAATGGCCTTTTTTAACTCCTGTTTCATTGATGTTTCTACATGCTGATAGAGTTCCACTTCATTGTCGCAGCCCAGCAGTAGTGCAAGTTGGCTCTCTTTTTCGATTAAGGTAGCGATAAAAACCCCAGCTACTATTATTTGGTTGCCACATAGCTTCAGTTTGTTACCGATTTGACAGCCTAATAGCTTACCTTCCACATCGCTAAATTGATGCTCCTTTCCCAGAATTATCTCTATGCTCTCGTCACCCAGAGGTTGAATAAGGGTGAGTAGTAATTTGTTACCTGTTTCTGCTTTATTTTGAGTCAGACGCCAAACAGGGTTCTTCTCTTTTAAGGTTTGAATAACCTGAAGAATATCATTCTTTCCTATGGTTACTCTTGGTTGGGCTAGTTGAACCTGTTCCAGGCCTACAGCGGATTCCTTGGCCATTATAATTTCCTTATTCAGCTCAGGGGAGACTTTTAATCTAATCCTTTTAATAGAATATAGATAAAGGCTCGGTATTTGGTTAACTAGTGTCCGTCCTGAAACAGGGTATTCGGAAGGCTGGGCTGCGCGCTAGTAGGAACTGAACTTGTTCGGCGAACCTTGCGACCACTGGCTTCGCCCTTTTTGCCTATAGAGAGACATCCGCTCCTACGACGCTCGCAGCTTTTGCTGGCAACGAAGATTGATATTGCTTTTAAAACTATCCGTGTTGGAGACCGAAATTCGGTGAAGAGTACAGTAATACCATATGAATATGTTGGGACAGCTAGGTGAGACTCGGTATCTTGGGGAGATCTTCATTCAGACTAATGGCGTTCAACATTATCTCTAGAGGGTCGTCGTTCAAGTCGGAAATGAGCTGACAAGCGATTTGTTTAGAAACCTGTTAGCGGCCAACCAGCAACCTGGACGGGCTGATACAGAGGCATAAATTACAGAACCATGCCCTGTGCTTCTTAGGTGGCCGTGGGGTTACAAGCCAGTTGTCGTTTTGGACATGACCAAAATTGCATTAAAGGGTAGCAAGAATCGATTCAATCACCATCTCTAGATGGTCGGGGTCATCTTCATAGTTGCTCATCGTCCAAATACCTTGCGCGGTATATAGTAGGTATTTTGCGAGTTCTTCTGGTGTGCGGGTGCTTAGGAGTTGATGATTTTCCTTAGCAGCTTGCAAATTTTGCTGCAGTAAACGCTCGAGGTGGATCATGGTGGATTTTACAATCGTAAAGTGCGACTCAGCAATAAGATTACGCTGAGCGATGGATTTGTTTAACAAGCAACCTTTTATCTGGTTCCCCAACTTCAAACTTCGAAAAAAATGGGTGATATTTTCCAGGCCAAGGGGCTTTTGAGCTAATAAACTATCAAATGACTCGATATCAACGTTAGAATAAAGTTGTAGAACCTCTTCAAACAGTTTTTCTTTATTAGTGAACTCACGAAACAAGCACTTTTTATCCACCCCGGTAGCCGTCGCAATATCTCCTATGGAGGTTTTAGCGTAACCCTTTTCCCAGAACACATAGAGCGCGGTTTCTAGTAACTTCTCACGTTGATAAAGCTTTGGTCTACCCATGATGGAAAAACATACCAATCTATGACTAACAGCTAGGATATTGACATATGTCATCAACTGGTGTCAAACTTAAAAATGACACCGTTCGGTGGCAAATGATTTTTATTGTCATAAATTAAAGGGAAGAAATATGAATACTTGTTCGTGCAGTTCAATTATTAGGGCCAGTGGCCTGTTCGATATCTTGTTGATGGTGCCTTTTGCAATTCCTGGCCTAGCTTCGTGGGTGCTAACAGAAATCGCAATAGTTCATGAAGCCCTCTCTTTGACTGGCGCGGTTCCAGTGTTTTCGCCTTTCCACCTACTGTTTGTTAACTTGATGGCTGGTATAACCATTGTCTGGTCTGTATTAAGAGTCAGTGATCCGAAACCCATTTATGGAGTGTACGATTCGGTGGCACGAATTATTGTCGCTACCTTGATGCTGATCTACTTACTCTACTATGACGTGACAGCAGTGCTGTGGCTGTTTTTTACGGTTGAACTTTGCTGGGCGCTAATACAAATTAGTGGCTTCTTATTTAAGTATAAAAATGATCCTGTTTATAAAATAAAACTGGCTTAACGAAACTTGTGGCAGGAGGCTAAATTTGGCGCGCTTGTCGTTTAGTTAGAAAAATAACCGGGAAAATATAGCAAAAAGGTGGTGGTTAAGGAGAATGTGACGCCGGCCAACTAACGCTCTCAGGTTCGCTAGTTTAGTCGGTGTCGTTCATAATTTGAGGTAGCACCGGATAGATTTAGGATCCGCGCAAATGCCGGAAGACCCTGAACCCACCTCGACTGAAACGTCGTTTCAACATACTCAGGAACAGTTGGCTAAGCAGCTACTGGTTATTGTTATTCAGTTGGTACAAGAACTTCGTCCAGGGCAGAAAGAGCTGGAAAGTATCGGGCTGGACAGTGACATTGATCGGGAGCTGGGGTTAGACAGTCTGGCTCGGGCTGAATTGATCCGGCGTGTTGAGTGGGAGCTTAAGGTTAATTTGCCCTCTCAGATTTTGGCAAGTATGACCACTCCCGGTGAGTTGCTAAAAGCGGTGACGCAGGCTCAATCAAAGGGGGTAGTGGTAAAATCTAAACCCATTATGCTTGCCCCCATAGAGTCCCTTCCAAATAACGCTCAAACTCTGCAGCAGGTGCTGGACTGGCATATAGAGCATCATCCGGATCGTCCTCAGTTATATGTCTATAACGATGCAAGTGACGTTCAGCCGATCAGTTACAGCCAGCTGTTTGAACACGCCAGTCTTATTGCGGCAGGGCTGATCCGGCGGGAGTTAAGTCCCGGCCAGAGCGTGGCGATAATGTTGCCCACCTGTGATGATTACTTCTACTGTTTCTTTGCTGTGTTACTTGCTCGCGGTATTCCTGTGCCTGTCTACCCACCCACACGGCCTTCACAGCTGGAAGATCATCTTACCCGCCATGCTCGGATTTTTAATAACGCCCAGGTCAGTTTGCTGGTAACCGTTGCTGAAGCTAAGGGTGTTTCCCGATTACTAAGGCTACAAGTACCTTCTATCCGTCATGTTTGTACTGTTGCACAGCTCAGGCAGGCCAAGGCAGAGCCTATTTCCGTAGGAGTGGCTAAAGGGGATGATATCGCGTTTTTGCAATACACTTCGGGCAGTACCGGCGACCCCAAAGGGGTGATACTCACACACAATAATTTGCTGGCCAATGTGCGGGCCATGGGCAGGGCTGTACAGGCGGATTCCAGAGATGTGTTCGTCAGTTGGTTGCCTGTTTATCATGATATGGGTCTGATAGGTGCTTGGTTCGGAAGTCTGTACCATGCCATTCCTTTGGTCATTATGTCCCCGTTACGGTTTCTTTCCAAACCTCAGAGCTGGCTCTGGGCTATTCACCAGTACAGGGGGACTCTGTCGGCGGCCCCCAATTTTGCCTGGGAGCTGTGCCTGAACAAGATAGATGAAGCCGAGCTGGAGGGGTTGGATCTAAGTTGCTGGCGTCAGGCCTGGAACGGTGCGGAGCCGGTTAGTACAGTTACCATGGCAAATTTCTCCCAGAGGTTTGCGAAATACGGCTTTCGACCCGAAGCAATGTCACCGGTTTATGGCCTGGCTGAATGTACAGTGGGGCTCACCTTTCCAGCACCGGGTCGCTTGCCTGTGATCGATAAAGTGGAGCGAAAACCTTTGGAACGTTATGGTCTGGCGGTGGCGGCAAAGCAGAATGATCACGACGTGATAAATTTAGCTGCCCTGGGGACACCACTGGCCGGACACCAGATCCGCATTGTTGACGAGAATGGAAGGGAGTTGCCGGAGCGGGTAGAAGGGCAGTTAGAGTTTAAAGGAGAGTCTGCAACCCAGGGTTATTTCAGTGCGCCAGAAAAGAGCAAACAGCTCTTCCATCAGGATTGGCTGGGTTCCGGTGACAAAGGTTATATGGTGGGCGGCGAGTTGTATTTAACCGGCCGCAGCAAAGATATCATCATTCGAGCCGGACGGAATATTTATCCTCATGAGCTGGAGGCGGCGGTGAGTGAGTTAGCCGGGATCCGCAAAGGGTGTGTGGCGGTGTTTGCCAGTGCGGATCCCCAACTGAGTACGGAGAAGCTGGTGGTGTTGGCGGAAACCAGGGAGCAAGATATACAGGTGCGACGAAGACTGCACCAAGCAGTGAATGATTTGACGCTAGATCTGGTGGGAACTGTACCCGATGAGATAGTGTTGGTTGCTCCTCACACTGTGCCCAAGACTTCAAGTGGCAAGATCAGACGCGCAGCCAGCAGCGAGTTGTATCGTCAGGGCAGATTGTATCAACCTCAGAGAGGGCTGTTGCGGCAATTGTTGCACGTATTGCTGGCCGGGATTAAACCCCAACTCGGGCGTAGCTGGCGAGCAGCAACTGACCTGTGTTATGCGGGGTATTTATGGCTGTTGATTACCCTGTTAGCACCTTGTGTCTGGAGTCTGGTTGCGATGACGCAAAATGCACCCATTTGTAGAGCCATCACCCGTTTTGCCGGTGAAATTCTGCGGCGGTTGTCGGTTACCGGATTAAAAGTGGAGGGGATGGAAAATCTACCAGCGAATACCCCTTGTGTATTTACAGCCAATCATGCGAGTTATCTGGATGGTTTGTTTCTGATGTTAGCTCTGCCGCTGGATTACCGCTTTATTGCCAAAGCTGAGCTGAGAAATCAGCTGTTTCCCCGGATATTTCTGACCCGTCTCGGTACTTTGTTTGTTGAACGTTTCGACGTGGAAAAAAGCATAGCGGATGCTAAACGAATCGCAGACGAGCTACAGCAGCGTCAGTCTTTATTCTTTTTCCCGGAAGGAACCCTGTACCGTATGCCTGGCCTCCATGAATTTCATTTGGGTGCATTTATGGCTGCTGCGGCTGGTCATGTGCCTGTTGTGCCTGTTACCTTGTGTGGTACCCGCTCCAAGCTGAGGGGGGTATCCCTATTTCCACGACGAGGGGATATCAGTGTGACGATAGGTAAACCTATCTGGCCCCGCGGATCTGACTGGCAGACGGCGGTTTCACTAAGGAACCAGGCCAGGGCCGAAATCCTAATGCACTGCAATGAGCCGGATCTGGCGGGTGAACAAGCCTCGGTCAGATAGCGGGTAAGCAGAAAGCGTTCAGCTTTGTAAGTCACCTGAGCGAGCTGAAACGCCTACCGGAGCTCATTTTGAGGTAAAAATCTGGCGTCTTGTAGGAGCGGATAGAATCCGCGAATGCAGCAATCGCTACATTCGCCGAACGAGTTCGGCTCCCACTTGCTGGTGGACACTAGTTACAGGATCTTAGACAAGAATTGCTTTAATCTAGGATGGCTGGGGTGGTCAAAGAAATTTGCCGGCGTATCTTCCACCAACAACTGGCCTTCTTCCATAAACAGCACGCGATCCGCAACTTCCCGGGCGAAGCCCATTTCGTGGGTTACCACCACCATAGTGATCCCCTCGGATGCCAGGCTTTTCATTACATCCAGTACTTCACCTACCATTTCAGGATCCAGGGCGGAGGTGGGTTCGTCAAACAGGAGTATCTCTGGTTTCATGGCCAGGGCTCGAGCAATTGCGACCCTTTGCTGTTGACCACCGGATAGGTGTGAAGGATAGTTGTCCATACGTTCCGCCAATCCCACTTTATACATAAGATCTTTGGCTTCTTTGTGGACGGTATCTTTGTCCCGTTTGGCGACAACGCGAGGAGCTAACTTTACGTTTTCCAGTGCTGTTTTATGGGGGAACAAGTTAAAGTTTTGGAATACCATACCGATTTTTTTGCGCAACTTGTTGATGTCGGTGCCACGGGCATACATATCTTCGCCGTCTATGTGTATGCTGCCACCATTGATAACCTCTAATTGATTAAGGGTACGTAGAAAAGTTGACTTACCCGATCCGGAAGGTCCAATAACCACAACCACTTCACCGCGCTTAATGGTTGCGGATACTCGCGTCAAAGCCTTAACGTTACCTGGGTATATTTTGTCAACATCTTTAGCGACGATCATATCGCTGGTTTTGGAAGAATTAGTCACTGGCCGATAACCTCTTTTCTAAACGTTGAATTGCCCAGGATAAGGTGCTGGTCAGTAGTAAATACAACAGAGCGACAAGAAACCAAACTTCAAAGGGGGCGAAGCTGCCGCTGACCACTTCTCGTCCCGCTTTGGTTAAATCTGTGATGGAGATAACCGAGACTAACGAAGAATCTTTAATCAAGTTAATAAGCTGGCCCGCTAACGGTGGCAGTGTGCGTTTAAATGCCTGAGGTAAAATCACATAGACCATGGCCTTGGGGTAACTCATCCCCAAAGAGCGCGCGGCTTCCATCTGACCACTGGGAATCGATTGGATGCCGGAGCGAATGATTTCTGCGACGTAAGCGGCGGTGAATACCGACAAGGCAACGACGCCGGCGGTGAAGCGCTCAAGATCTAATACAGTGCCTACGAAGAAATAGACCAGGAATATTTGCACCAACAGGGGGGTGCCGCGAATGATTTCAATGTAAGTAATGGCTAAGTTGCGGGCGGCTGGGTTTACGCTGATCCGCATTAAGCCCACAACCAGACCTAGGATAAGGGCAAAAATAAGTGACAGAAAAGAGATTTTCACGGTCACGATAAGGCCTTCCAGGATTGGCCCAATCTGCGTGTTTTCAACCCTGGCTAATGTGTCACCTTCATATATCAGGTCCCCATCTGCGGCGACTAGTTCGCTGTATTGCTCAATAATCAGGGGTGTATCTGTGTGGTCCATCTCCAGTGTGATGCGGCCACTCGTTTGATCTACGTTGACGGTGCCATCGCCCGGAGCCGCAATGTCCAGGGGCTCGGTGTTGATGATATAAGGCAGGATCCGTTCCCAGCGCCAGGTATAGTCGATTTGCTTTCCGGCAAAATAAATAGACGTCACCAGAGAAAATAAAACAGCAATGAAAACCGAATTCCATAACCATTTGTTGGGTTGTGCGTGCATAAAAAAAATATCTCTAAAATAAAAAAGCAAGCTATTGATTGATCAATAGCTTGCGCTATTCATTAGCAAGGCGTTAGCTAATTACTGTATCTGGCTTAACCACTTATCACTTTTAAACCATTTGTTGTAGATCCGATCGTAGCTACCGTCACCTTTAGTCTGTTGTAGGAAGTTATTCAGGAAGTTAAGATAATCGTGATCACCCTGCTTGATCGCCCAACCTAGCGGCTCATAGGTGAATGGCTTATCGATATGGCTAACCTGCTCGCCATTTTGCGTGGCATAAAGGGCGTTAAACGGTAAGTCATAAACAAATGCATCGGCCTTACCATTGGCAAGCTCGAGCACTGCGTCAGCTTGAGTTTCGAACAAGCTTACCTTAGCCTTACCGATCATGCGTTTAACCGCTTGCTCACCGGTCGTCCCAAGTTTGGTTGCGACTGTGTATTTACTGTTATTAAGATCGCGATAAGATTTTATCTCGTCTTTCATCTTAGGGCTGATCAGAATTGATTGGCCAATGGTAATATACGGGTCGGCAAAGTTTACTCTCAAGTTCCGTTGAGCCGTAATAGTCATACCACCCATAATGATGTCGCACTTGCCGGTCAGCAAAGTAGGAATAATACCGTCCCAGGCTGTGTTAACCGGGACAAATTTTACACCCATCTGCTTCGCCATTAACTTGGCCAAGTCGATATCAAATCCGATAAAACCGCCAGACTTGCTCTTCATTTCAAATGGAATATAACCTGCGTCGAAGCAGACTTTCATTTCTCCAGCTTTAACTATGCTCTCTAACGTAGATTGTTCAGCGAATGCGTTGGTAGCTGAGAAACTAGCGGCCAACAGAGCGGCAGCTGTAACGGCTGATTTGATGAATTTTTTCAAAAGTTATCCTTCTCTTTCTATAAAGCCATATAAATAGGCATATTCGTGAAAATTGCCAAGACATTATAAGCAAGCAGCGAATTATGTCATTACTGACTGGAAAAAATGTCTATTTTAGTGACATTCACCGAGAATCTATGCGTTTTTTCTGAGGTTTTATGCTGTTTTAACGTTAGGCAACGGCGTATAAGGTAATTTTTAAGCAATACCTTGATGGAGTCGTCCGGACTAAAGCAACGGGTATTGAGGTCGTTTATCCGCCAACTTGGAACATTGAAGGCTTAACCCCACAGTCATTTTTCCGACTGAGCTCCCTTCGGGCAAGACGAGAAGCAACCCTCTTCGGCTTTCTGCCTTTAATCCGGTGGCTTCTCGACTTGCTGCCCCCTCGCATTTCCAAGCAGCTTGGGTATATTAATTTAGCCAGCTGAAAACCTTCGAAAATTAATGTGTAGGTAGCCACTCCAGCCAGTGCGCTTTGTCAAATCCGCCCAGGTAGCGTGCATTTTCTACCCGGAATCGCCAGAAATGAAAGTTACTCGATTCAACATGAGGCCTGTCTTTGGGAAATTCGCCAAGGTATTGCCTGGCGATGTCGGCGATCTCTTGTCGCTGGATAAGCTCGGCTTGCCCTAACAGGGTCAGACGACCAAATTCATTGGGGTAAGCGACTTGCTCTTGCTCCAGTATTAGCATGCTGAGCTTATTATACATTTTTAGGTTTCGGCTGTGCTCGGCAGCATCGTTGAGTAAGAAGATTGGGTTTTGTACCTTATCCAGCATATAACAAGCCACTGAGCCGAAAGGGTAACCTGCCAACTTCTGGCTATATGTAGAGAGCACAGCTAAATTACACTGGCTGGCTAGTGCCATCGCTTCTGTTTTTAAGTGAGCGACGCTTTCGATGTCGATATGATGGCAGAGAAACCCCAGTTGATCGGCTTCCTCGTGGCACAAGGTAACTTCCATGCTCATTTCTGTATCTGAGTCCGCTAAGGTAAATGTCAGTAAAAGATCTAGGTCATCTGGGATGAACCAGTTATCGGGTTTTGCAACGAGGGCGCCTTTAAGTGAAAGATCGAGTAAACGAGTTGACCACTCGGTATCACCCTGGTGCAACGTCGCCGGAGAAGAGTGAGGCTCCCGTGGAAATATTCTTCGTTCAGACATTGTTTGCCCTCTTAACTCGCGCCAGTCCTAAGACTCATATGTTTATTCTTGTTGCGTACTCTTAGAAATCAATATTTGCTGTTACGCCGTAGCCAAACCCTTAACCACCACTATCGCACCGACCTCGTCATTTTCAGCTTGCAGGTATGGTCCTACGTCTCGTTCCATCCAGGTGTCGGACCACCGCGTGCGAGGGAATGACAGAATCGATGTTTCAGGATGGGCACTAACTCGCGCTAATCCAAACATAGAAATAGGCAGATTGACCTTTGTCCTGTAGGAGTCGAACTTGTTCGGCGATCCTTGCTGGAACAGGCTTCGCAGATTTCATCTGCTCCTACAAAGTGGAGCGCACTAGCCGTTAATTCATATTTCACGGCTGGTACTAACCAGTTACCTAAGTTTAGACAAATTAAGGTGAATAACCGGTAATTGCAGTTACTTCATCTGCAAATGTTGTGGAGAGTCGAGTAATAAGTACACTCATACTGATGGGTTTACCTTGGCGCTAGTTTGGGTTAGGGGGCTCTTGTAAATATTCTGAAATATGGATTTATGCCGTTTAAATAGGAATGCCCTTAAATCATCGCAGGGTTGGCTGAGAGATTTAAAATTGATTGCCAGCTGGGATTTGTCTTGACGAACGAGTTGCCCCGGAATAGATAACGGCTGCCTGATCCCGGGAAGGGATAGTCCCAGCATAAACGGGTTGGTTGGCCATTGATAGTCCAGGCTTTGTTGCAGGTTGGCGGACATGCCGCTGCTGGAAATGTTGTTGAGTAAAAGAGGCAAGGGTGTTCCCGTTTCATCGAAAACCACGATATCTGAAGTATCTCTAAGCCGCCAACTTCGCTCCTTTGCGCCGGTTTCGAGTACTTCCGGGATGCCAAGGTGGGGCTCAAGTTGACCGGAAGGGGATAGATCAAATGTAAGTGGGAACCAAAGTTTGTATCCTTCAATTTCAGACAACAAAGTCAGCTCGGAGGAAGCGAGCAAATGTTGTAAGCCTGGTGGGACAAGTCCGCTCAAATAGAGCTCTGATGTGGGAAATGAGGGCGACTCCACTGTCGCTAATTTTGTTCTAAATTGATCCTGAATAAACTCCAGCTCGTCGGTATCCAGGATCTTACGTAGATTTTCTGTCGACACAGTCCGTTGCCTGTTTATATGTCCATTTAACGTTAAGTATAGGGCTTTTACAGCTAATACCTTGTTTCAGAGATGTAGAGCACAAGGCCGGGCTGATGAAGCAACCGATTAAGTTTGTTTACAGTAACGAGAAGCATCAAATGCGAGTTCAGTTCGCATTTATTCTTCAACCGCGGGCTTTGATTGAAGTGCGCTGCGAAGGAGAGGGATTAGAATTGGCGGCAGTGAATGAAATCATTTCGGAGCTCTTATATAGCCAATGCCCAACTTGAAGGATAACAATAGGCAAACTCCCTTGCGTGTCTGGTAGGAGTCGAACTTGTTCGGCGAACCCGGCACTGGCTGACTTCGCGCAATATTCAGTACTGTTTAATCAGCTGCTTCATTTGAAGCTGATTTTCCCTGATATCAACAATGGCTTGCCAAAGAAGCCCTTTGTCATGGGGGCTGATGGTGGATTTTTTGGAGAAGGCCATGTAGTACGACTTTGATTTGATCTCCGGAGAATGGATTTTAAAGCTGTTTTTGAGCTCACCCTGTTGATTAATATATCTGGCATTAGTTGTAATGCTGATAACGCTGCCTCGTTTACTGTGTGCCAGGCTCACGAAATTATCGATGGCATGCCTTTGAGTGGTGACTTCCACACCGGACTTGGTGAGATCATCAACGATGGAGTAACCTAACGGAGCCCTGACCGGCTGAGGCAGTGTGGTGAGGTCTCCGGTAAACTGATAGCCACTTTCCAGTGCAGTGACCACGACATATTCCGCCTGGGTGACTCGCCAAATCGACTTTTTATCTTTCTCAGCTCCCGGTGGGTAGTGCATATAATCGGCCCGTTTTGGTTTGTATGAGGCGGATACAACCCCGTCAACTCCTCCCCGTTTCATATAGGATAAGCATCGTTTCCAGGGGAGAGGCGTAAATTTACACTGCCAATCTATCTGATTACAAGCGAGGCGAACAATATCGACATGTAATCCTTTTGAACGGTTATTTTCCATATAAGTAAATGGGTACCAGAGGTTATTGTCGGTACATATCGTTATGGTTTTTTTTTCTGCCATTATCGGCGGTGCAATTAGCAGAAAGACCAATGCCCATTTTGCTGGAAATGACATGAAACTCCGTCGCGCTATTAACCCGGCTGTTCTATACCCAAGCTACTTCAAAGTACGGGGTTCAGAGCTTTCTCTGGGGATTCAGAACAAGGCAAACGAGAGAAGGAATAGCGACCTATTTCAACCTCGTTTAACGCTGAGATGAGTCCCCGGAGAAGCTCCCGAAGGGCGAGTCTCCTTGGCTTTCATACTGCGTTAGCCACTTTTCGAATAGAGTTACTATTAATCAAAGCGACTGCCTTGCCTGAAAACCAACGACCTCTCGCTGAAACCTGCATCTTGAAGTAGTTTGGGTATAGATAAACTATTGATGCCTGAAGCTCAGCTAAAGCGGTTCGCTGCAACACTTCAAGTCTAGCTCTTCAGCTTTGCTACCAAGAGTTTGCCGGTGAAATAGGTATTTATCGGAGCAAAAGGTTAATATGAATTGGATAGATAGCCACAAGGAGAGGGGAGCGTGAACCAAATTCCGGTAATAAACACAGAAAACACGTTGGTGACCTTGCTTAATCCTAAACTGGCGAACTCGGTATGTGAATATTATGTCCGTAACAAAGACTATTTGACACCTTGGGAGCCCACCAGAAAAGCCAGTTTTTACCAGCTACCTTACTGGGAAAAGCGCGCTATTGATTCATACAAAACTTATTTAGCACTAGAGTCCGTGCAGCTTGTGGCATTGGACCGTAACAATGGCAAGGTAGTGGCGATAAGCAATTTCAGTCAAATAGTCGGCGGTGCATTCCAAGCGTGTTACCTGGGCTATTCCGTCGATGAGACACAGCAGGGCAAAGGCATTATGTATGAAATAGTTAATGCCGGGCTCGATTATGTGTTTAAGGAACTAAGACTGCATCGGGTAATGGCGAATCACCTGCTGCACAATACCCGCAGTGAACATTTGCTAAAGCGGCTGGGTTTTGAGCGAGAAGGTGTCGCCAAGTCCTATTTGAAAATTAACGGTCGTTGGCAAGACCATGTGCTCAACGCTAAGTTAAATCCCTATGACAAATGAGTGCACTTGTTTACCACATAAAACAGTCGCTTCTAGCAAATTGAAGCAGGATCTCATATGATCTCCGCGAATTTTTAGGATCAGGAGTAGCTTAGGTCTATGTCGAAGGAATCCAATACAAATAAAGAATGGCTAATGCTATTTCTCAAAGGTGCCGGTATGGGCGCTGCAGACGTGGTGCCAGGTGTATCCGGGGGAACCATCGCCTTTATTACGGGAATTTATGAGCGCCTGTTAGGTGCGATAAAATCAATAGACATTAAGGCGGTTAAGCTGTTGTTTGGCAGTGGTATCAAAGCGTTTTGGCAGCATATTGACGGCACCTTTCTGGTGGTTTTGTTTGGTGGCCTATTAACCAGTATCGTTTCTCTGGCCAAGCTCATTACCTTTTTGCTGGAAAATCACCCGCTGTTTGTCTGGTCGTTTTTCTTTGGACTTATTATTGCTTCCGTTATCCATATTGGCAGACAAATTGAAAGCTGGGACGGGAAAACTATTGCCAGCTTGCTGATAGGTGCCGGGGTATCGTTTTGGATCACCAGTATTTCCCCTGCTGAGGCGAATCCTGACGCCTGGTTTTATGCCGTGTCGGGCGCAATCGCCATTACCGCCATGATTTTACCCGGCATTTCCGGCAGCTTTATTCTGTTGTTAATGGGTATGTACGGTCATGTGCTTGCTGCCGTGACCAGTTACTCCTGGGATTTATTGGCCCTATTTCTGGCTGGCTGCGTGTTTGGTTTAATTGCATTTTCCCGGTTGTTGTCCTGGTTATTAGCCCGCTTTCATCAGGTGACCTTTGCCCTGCTCACAGGTTTTCTTATTGGCTCGCTGAATGCGTTGTGGCCGTGGAAAGAGGTGGTCACTTCTTACACCAATTCCAAGGGCATAGAAAAACCTTTGATGCAGCAAAATATTATGCCTTCAGATTACGGTGTGGTCAGTGGTCAGGATCCAAATACTTTAGTGTGTATTGGCTTGATGCTGACCGGGTTATTGTTAATTTTGCTGCTGGAAAAGCTAACGGAAGATAAGGTGTAAGCGACTTGACAGAAACACCCTGCGCCAATGGTCAGGGTGTTTGACAATGGCCTTGCCAAAGGCATAATCAATTTATTCACTTTACTCTAATCTCCAGACAGCCCTTGATTGACCACAGTTTTAAAGTTCTTACATTTAACCTGCTTAACTATGTCAGGCCGCCTTTTGCATGTTACGAATTCGAAAATATTTACCCTGCCCAAGACTGGGATAGAAAAGAACAATGGATCAGCCAGTTACTAACCAAGGCGAGGGCGGATATTGTCGGTTTTCAGGAGGTATTTAGCCCGGATGCGCTAAAAGATTTGGTGGCTAAATTGGGTTATAACTACTTTGTCACGGTAGATCAGCCGCAACTCAAGGGTGAATATGTATATCATAAACCTGTCGTTGCGCTGGCCTCACGTTTCCCCATTCTTTCAGCTTCGCCAGCGCCCGTAGAGCCAACACTGCTCGAGATGCTTGGACTCAAACCGGAATTTTCATTTAACCGTATACCGATCCGAGCAGAGGTGAAAATTCCCGGACTAAATACGTGCCTGGTTTATGTGGTGCACTTAAAGTCTCAGCGCCCTGACGGGGAGGTGGCCCAGGGGGAGGTAAACTGGCGGCGCAAGGTGAAACAAGCCTGTTTACATGAAGTTGCCGGGAGCTGGTTTTCATCCATCCAACGTGGCACCGAAGCTACCATTTTATATCATGATTTCCTTCAGCAAAGGGAGCAAACTGGCTGGCCGGTAATTCTACTGGGTGATTTTAACGACAACCTGACCTCTAGCGCCTTAAAGCATTTAGTCAGCGCCCATCAGCTTCGCGAGGTTGATGGTGCAAAAACTGAGTTTTTACCTCGTGAAGTGACTGCTCTTATCCAGCGTCTCACCCTTAAAGATGCGTATGATATGCTGGAAGAGTCGCTGCAAACCATCAGACCTGCGACCCATTATTATGGCGGCCGAGGCAATGTGCTGGACTATATTCTTTTATCCAATGAATTTGATGCGACGGATGATTTAAGTTTGGCCAAGGTTACTCGCTACCGGACCTTTGACCGACATTTAACTCATGCGGATTACCGCCGGGATAAAATGAGCACAGACCATGCCCCTGTCTTGGTTGAGCTTAAACTCCGCAATTAACGGTTGGCAGTCTGGCCCAGACGAGAGCGATAGCCCTCGAAGCAGGCGTTAAAGAGGAATAAAGACAAGTTTGCCAGCATTAATGTCGATATAGGTAGGCAGCTGACTTCTCTTTTGCGAGAATAACAGCCTTACAGCAAACCAGATAAAAAGTAGTCGGTAATGAATCAAAAGCTAACACTGCATGAACGTACGCTAACCCTAAAGCGTTACCCTGAGCGTAAAATGGAAACCCTGCAAGCCTGGGATGCGGCTGATGAGTATATGATAAATCACATCCATGAGCTTAAGCTTGAGTTTGACGCGGAACGGCCCATTGTGATTTTTAATGATAGTTTTGGCGCGTTAAGTAACTGGTTTGCTGAAAAAGCAAAAGTGACCAGTGTGACGGATTCTTTGGTAGCGAAACAGGGTTGCATCGCTAACCTTAAGGCGAACCAATTACCACATATTAAAATTATCGACTGCTTAGCCGAGTTACCCGAGAACCCACAGCTGGTACTGATCAAACTGCCGAAAAACAACCGCTTGTTGAGCTGGCAGCTACAGCAACTTTGCCACCTGTTACCGAAAGATTGTCTGGTTATTGGCGCGGCGAAGGTGAAGGAAATACATACTTCGACACTTAATCTGTTTGAGAAGTTTCTTGGTGAGACCAAGACTTCCCTGGCGAAGAAAAAGGCGCGTCTGATTTTTTGTCAGCCCGACGCGACACTCGCCAAACCCATGCCCGAGCCTAGGCAGTGGCAGGTACCTGAGCACGGATTAACCATCTCCAATCATGCCAATGTTTTTTCCGGTGAGAGCCTGGATATCGGTGCTCGCTTGTTACTCGAACATATCCCGCAAGATGACAAGTATGAGCACATTGTCGACTTAGGTTGTGGCAATGGTGTGATTGGTATTAAAGCGGCCAAACTAAATCCTCAGGCCAAGATCACCTGCGTTGACGAGAGTTTTATGGCGGTAGCCTCTTGTCGGGCCAATGCCCAGGCAAACCTGAAGGCTCCCGAACAAGTCAGGGTTATCGCCAACAACTGTTTGGAAAAGTTCCCATCGAAAAGCGCCGACCTGGTTATTTGTAATCCGCCATTTCACCAGCTGACCGCTATAACAGACCATATTGCCTGGCAAATGTTTTTCGAGGCCAAACGAGTCCTTAAACCAAGTGGTCAATTGATCATTATTGGTAATCGTCAATTGGACTATGATGTGAAGCTAGAACGCTTGTTCGGCAATGTTGACGTTATCGCTGAGAACAATAAATTCATGGTTTATCAGTCCGGAAAATAACGACGGAAAGTAGGGCATGGATAGACAGCTATCTGTGCCCTGTTAAGAGGTGTGGTTTTCCAGTAAGTTAACGTTTGAAAGATTGGGTTAAAAATTCAATGACAGCTCTAATTCTGGGTGACAAATATTTCTTTTGTAAGTAGAGCAAATGAACATCGGCTTCACCCAATTTGTTCGCACTGAACTTGTGCTCGCTAAGCAATTCCACCATTTCGGTATTACCGGGCTCGATGCTCCAATCAGGCAATAAGGCTAGCCCCAAGCCCCTGTGTACAGCGCAAAGCAAAGCTGGGACATTGTTCAGCCGCAAAAAACCTTGGGTATCTAGCTTTTCGTATTTGTTGTTCCTGCGATTAAACACCATCCAATGATTCCAACCCAGCTGGGAATATTGCAGGCAATTGTGCTGAGCCAGCTCCTCCAGCGAATTTGGACTGCCATATTGAGACAGATAATCTTTGCTGCCATATAGCCGAAACTGCGTGTTCCAGAGCCTGCGTGCGATAAGGTTACTGTGCGGCAGCAAGCCAATCCGAATACAAAGGTCCACCTTGTCTTGGGTCAAATCTACGATTTGTTCATCACCCGTTAATTAAATCTGAATATCGGGATATTGAGTATGAAATAGGGCTAATAGTGGGATGACTTTTGCGCTACTAAATACCCCAGTAGCGCTTACGTGCACGGTGCCGGCGATTTTTTTATTCAGATCCAGTAGTGCATTATTAGCGGCATCCAGCTCGTTGAATATCCTTAAAAGATGCTGGTAGTAAACCTCCCCGGCATCTGTCATACGGCACTTTCTGGTAGTGCGTTTTAACGAAGAGGTGCCGAGTTCCGCCTCAAGCGCTGCTATTTGGCGTGAAACAGAAGAGGGTTGAACGTCGAGAAATTTGGCCGCCTTGCGTTGCTGCCACTGCTCAATAAGCGAGTCCAGCTACGCAGCTTTATTATGATGGACCAGCTGGCGGATTTTAATGCTTTATTGGCGGAGCTTGATCAGTTTGTTGGGGACAATGAACTGGTATCGGTCACGCACATTGTCGATGGCTTAGCTAACGCACCTATGGCGCTGAATCATTTTATTGAAGGCACTAACACCGGAAAACTCTGCGTAAGAATACACGATTAACTTTTGGAGTATGGCAAATGACAGTTCAGCTAGAAACCAACTGGCAAATATATTCCCAGGCTTGGAGTGAACCAAATACTGTTAAACGCAAGGGTCTGCTCGGCAAGTGCTTAGACCCGGAAGCTGTTTATAGTGATCCCTCGGGAAAAGCGGATGGGATCGAAGAGATCAGTGAATATATGAAACAGTTTCAACTGCTGTTCCCTGATTGTTCGTTTATGACCGTTAACCAAAAGGTTCATAACCAGCAAAGCCTGACGGACTGGCATTTACTCAATCTCGGAGGTGAAATTATGATGAAAGGAACGAGCTTTGGTGAGTACGATGATAAGGGCCGCCTGCTTAAGATGTCCGGCTTTTTTTAAGCAAACTGAGCGCAAGGCGTAAAAATTGTACCGAGATGCTAACGCCCCTCGGTACACCAGAGCAAATCCGGCAGCTAAAACGCAGAATTTGATGGCTTAGAATAGTATGAACTGCACTGTTTTATTACCTAATTAGAGGGGTAGATGATTTATTGTCAATTAATTGATATTTGGCAATAAATGGGGGCTTCAGCCGTGGATAGTATCCCTAAAGCGCTATAAAGCGTTCACATGATAATGCCTTCAGTGTTAGATGCTTCAATACAAGAGTGTTGAAGGTCCGCTGGGCAGGGGATAATAAACGGAGGTATTGATGTTTAGCAGTGTAAGAGCCAGGATTTTGCTTTTGGCAGGTTTGCCTTTATTGGTCGCGCTGTGGTTTATGCTCAGTGCGATTATTGAACGGTATCAGGTGGTGCAGGAGCTCGATACCATGGAGCCGCTGACCCAACTTGGAATTCATATTGGTGGATTGGTTCATGAGACTCAAAAAGAGCGTGGCGCAAGCGGCATATTCCTTGGCAGCCAGGGGAGTCGCTTTAAGTCGGAGCTGTCCTCACAGCGGAGTCTCACCAATCATCAAAGGGCTGCGCCCGAACAATACCTTGACCAATTGGACACAGGCTCATATGGTGAAAAATTCAAGGCCAAGCTCACCAGGGCGAAAACCCTCCTTCGGGGCTTGAACACCTTAAGGAATTCAGTTGACGCAATGGACATAGCGACGGGCCAGGCACTGAAAAAATATACCGAACATAACGAGGTGATGCTGGGCCTAGTTCAACAGATTGTTGAACTAGGCGTGAATGCCGAAATTGCCCAGTTACGTTCCGCCTATCTCAATTTTATGCAGGGTAAAGAGCGGGCGGGTATTCAGGCGTAACCTGATGCCCATGCATCGCACTGGTCGTTACCTTGCGGTACGAATACTAGTCATCGAATGCCCCGTTGTTCTTTTGTAAGGTTTCCTCCAGTGCGGCGACACCTAGGGGTAGATTTATCTGATAGCCAAGGAATTTCATACTCGAACCTAAGGCATGTATCGTTCGAAACAAGTTATGAGTGCGACTCTGCTCACCCATTTGTCCGATTCGTACGATATTGGGGCCAAACGAGCCAGATATTTCAACTTTATGCACCGAGGACATATGGTTAAGGAGTTCAGTGGCGCTAATATCTTCCGGCATGTTAATGCCGACGACTGAATTGAGCCGGGCAGGTCTTGGAACATACAAGCTTAATCCCATCGCTTGAATACTGGCTTGCAGGGCTAACGAGCATTTCAGGTGACGTTCAAACCGTTTCGGTAAGGTTTCGATACAGATCAAACGCAAGGCTTCGTGGATCGCCAAGATCCCTGAGACTGGTGCAGTATAATGATATGATTTTTTATACCAGAACTGGTCCGCTAATTTGGCGTCCAGGCACCAATGCCTTAAGGTATCTTGGCGTGACATGATGAAATCCCACGCCTGGTCGGAAAATGCCACTAAAGATACACCGGGAATTGAAGATAACCCTTTTTGCCCGCCGGTGATCACCGCATCGACCTGCCACTTATCCATTTCAAGTGGCATGGTGCTTAAGGTACATACGGCATCAACAATCACCAGGCAGTTGTGTTGTCGTGCAATTTTACATACTTCCGGCAAGGTACTGTTAAACACAGTGTTTGATGTTTCGCCCTGCACGATAGTGATTACGCGCGGTTTGAATTCCTCAACAAATTGCTGAACTTGCTCCGGTGAGACCGCCTCGCCATCATTCACCTGTAACCGGGTGACATGGGCTTCGGCTCTTTCCGCCATTTCGGCAAGTCGGCCACTAAAGAATCCATTGCAAATACTAAGGACGCGGTCACCAGGCTGAACCAGGTTGACAATCGCCATTTCCATTGCTGCGGAGCCTGGACCCGCAACCCCAAGAATATGTTGCGATTCTGTCTGAAATACATACCTGCTCATGGCTTTTACCTGCTCGATAATTTGCGCCATGGTGTCACCAAGATGATTGATCACTATCGAGTTTGCACTGGCAACCTTGGCAGGGATAGGCACGGGACCAGCCCCCATCATCAGTAAGGGTTCATCGGGCAAAATATTATCGAGTGGAACAATACTTGGTACTTGTATGTACATGCGGTTTCCTATATTCAAACAACTGTATTCAGAGCAAGCGCTCAGTCTACCTTTTTGTCGTTGATGGGAACAGTTCGAAATAGATAATCACGTTGTTTTTTCGATACATACTGCACATATAAGTACTAAATTCTGTATCCGTTGAAATGCCAGTGTTAACGGTTGCTTTATGCGTTTTTTATATTGGCACTTAGCCAAAAGAAATTAGGATTTGTGACAGCATACCAGTCAATTCTCTATGGTTAATTTTGCACTGGTTAACCTACTCCACTGAATTTCGTCATTTACATTTTTAAGTAAATAATTTTGTTTACATTGTATTGATCTTTGTTCGTAAAACACTTACCTTATACACATTAGTAAATTAAAACATTTACTAATGTGTATAAGGTATATTATGAACTTTGTTGTTATCAGTGTTAGCCCACAAGGCAGCTCACAAAGTGAAAAAGTAGCAGTTTATTTAACGGAAACCGTTAGCAACTACAGCAAAATTAGTCACGGTGAGTTGTGCAAACAACATTTACTACAAGTCGTTTTTTAGGGAAGTTAATATATGGGTCAATCTAAAGCTGTTTTGGTTACAGGCGGTACCGGTAATATTGGTAGTGCGGTGGTTGCTGAGTTAATAACACACGGCCACAGTGTGAGTGTGTTATGTCGTTCCGAGCAAAGTGAAAACCGTGCCCGAGCCATGGGCGCAGAGGTAGTGGTGGGCAATATTGAAGAGCCACTGAGTTGGCTTGAAGCGCTTGACCAATTTGATGCGTTAATCCATACAGCTTGTGGGTTTGGTGACGATATGGGGGCGATTGATAAGCAGTTAATGAACAAAATTGCCCAAAAGTCGGAAAAGCGTAAATCACCTCTGACTTTTCTTTACACGTCTGGCTGCTGGAATTTCGGCAGTAGCGAAAAGGCGATTTCTGAGCAGACACCAAAAGATACGTTACCCGAATTTCGTTGGATGCTGGATAGTATTGAATTTTTGCAGAATAGGTCGGGTATTGATCTACGGGTCGTCAGCCCAGTCAATGTCGTGAGCAAAGATGAACAATGTGTCCCACCTATCTTACTCTGGGAGTTGGACCGATGCGGTCAGCCCTGCATTCCATCTACTGAGCAGTTGTGCTGGTCGCTGGTTGAACGGGAAAACCTTGCTGAGCTTTACCGACTGGTATTAGAGAAAGGAAAGCGCGGCGAAGAGTACATCGGTGCCGGCGATAGCTCGGTAAATGTGGCGGAATTAGCTCAACGCTTATCTCCCTTGCCGGTAAAAAAGGTTCCAATTAAAGAGTGGCAGGAACTCTATGGTAATTGGGCTGGGGGCTATGGTCTGCGACAACCATTTACCAGTGAAAAAGCAACGACTGAATTGGGCTGGTTATCAAGATCTGTGTTTAACAATTAACTCCCGCGCAATAGCCAATTAGGTAAGGGAGCGAGGAAGTTTCTTCCGGCTTCCTTTGGGCCTTATAATATGCAAGTAAAAAATTGTACCAGTCTGGATTTCAGGTTCGAAAATGTAAGGTATCTATGCAATGCGACGCTGGAAGGTAAGTTTAGCTGCCACGACCCCTATTAATTAAACCTTGTTAAACCACCGCCTCTGGCGGTGCGATTCGACTAGGATCTGCCGTTCAGGTGTATAAGTTGGACCAAGTACGATAGGTTAAGGCCACTGGATTCCCTCGTGCGAGGGAATGACGTTTTTTCTCAGGTAATAACGCGATCACCGTCATTACCAGCTCGACTGGTAATCCAGCGGCTTCTAAGCGCAAAGGTCCGTTTTATTTATTGTTTTTTAGCCTCTTCCAGAGGCTTTCATCATACCCCCGGCTTTGCCGGTGGTTGTTAATTGGAGGTAGCGTACATAGAAAACGCCTGCTTGATGCCATGCAGGTTCGTCATTAATCATCCCAAACTCAGAGTGTTTACCCGTTTGTTAAGTATTACCACCGTTCACCCAGTGAGATCCAGGACAGTAAACTCAAGGCATTTTTTGGACTTTATTGGTGAAGCGACAGTTATCGACCAGTTCCTGTTTACAGTCCCTCTATGCGATTCGCTTTTCCTATCAGCAAATACTTGGACGAATGCTCACGGAGCGTCCGCTACCGCCGATGAAGCGCTCGTAGAAACGGCCTGAATTACTGAGCCCTTCGAAGTACGCTTGATCCTCGATGCCTGATGTAAACTCAAAAAAAGCATATCTGAATACATTTATATTCAGCTATTCAGCTAGGGTGATTTGAAGAGGAGGTTACTGTAGTTAACGCGGCAATTGCTATCCAAAATTATTAGGATACTGCTCACAAACGTGGTGATGCTAGTGCTATGACTGCCACTTGTGTTTGCTCTGTGTGGGGGAATTATTTGGACTGCGACATCTTGTCGCAGTTTCCACGTTTCCCTTTGTCAGGCATTCATCTTGTTTGGCAAAATTAGCAACACCAAATGATGTAAAAACAAAAAATAATGAAAAACCAACTTTCCACTTTAACAATTACGACAATTTCCCTGCTGTGTTATAGCAATTCTGCTTTGGCTGACGAATCCCCGGTGGAAGCCATGGATGTAATTGGTAAACAACATAAAGGTTATAACGCAATTAACCCCAACACTGTTTCACCGATGACCGACGTGAGCGGCGTTTTGGAACATCTGCCGGGTGCCTCGGTAAACAGTAACGGCCCACTAATTGGCATTGCGCAATATCGCGGATTATCTGGAGACAGGGTGAACACCAAAGTTAACGGAATGTCCCTTTCCGGAGCTGGCCCTAACGCAATGGATACGCCTTTAAGTTACACAAGCCTTGTAATGACCGACCAAGTTCAGCTATCCAGAGGAATAAGCCCGGTATCTGAAGGCACAGATACCTTAGGCGGCAGTATAAAAGTAATTGAGTCTCGGGCTAAGTTTAATGAAACCAGCGGTAAGCTGGTCGGTCAATATCAGCAAAACGGGAATAGTAATCATATTGGTGGAAAGGCGAACCTGGCAGGTAATAAACATGCGGCGCTTGTTTATGGCGATCTATTGAAGGGGCGAAACAATATAAAAGCCGGCGATGGCCGGGAAATGTCATCAACCCAGTACGAAAAATCTATGTTAGGGGGCCAATATCGCTATGCGCTGGACGATGCTGGTGATGAGTCAGTTGCTTTGGGTTATCAGCACACCGAAACACTGGATGCAGGTACACCCTCACTGCCGATGGATATCGGTTTTATTCGCACTGACAGATTCAAATTAGAAGGTCAACACCTGGTAAACTTATGGGATCTGAATTGGCACCTTGCTTACAGCGATGCCAGACATGGTATGGATAACTTCAGTCTGCGCCCCTTGGCGGCCGGCAAAAAGCAAAGGTATGCCGATGCCACGAGTAAAAGTTACGATGGTGAATTCAGCTTTACGAAAGACAATTGGCTATTCGGAACCGGAATACAGTTGAGTGAACACAATACGGCTATTACCAACCCAAGCAATAGCATGTTTTATGTGGATAACTTTAATGGTGTCCAGGATGATGTTTATACGGCGTTTGTGCAAACAAAGCAGGATTGGGCCAATTGGAACTGGGAATCAGGCGCCAGAGTCAAGCACTACCGTACCGATGCCGATGAAGTTCAGCATTCAATGGCGGCGGCTATGCCGGCCATTAATATGCTGATGAACCGATTTAATGCGGCGGACAGGAGTCAGGCGCAAACGGGGATAGACCTTGTTATCAATGGTCGTTACTCGCAAAGTGAGCAATTTAGCTGGGTAGTGGGACTGGCCAGAAAACAGTCCAGTGCCAGTTATCAACAACGTTATCTCTGGGTCCCCATGCAATCTACCGGCGGCTTGGCAGACGGTCGCACATATGTGGGCAAGATGGATCTGGAGTTAGAAACCGCCTACCAGGTGGAATTGGGGGTTGACTTTACTACTCAACAACTCAGTCTCCAGCCCAGGTTGTTTGCGCAGCGTATTGATAATTACATTCAGGGTGTCCCGACAACAGATAGGTACGTTATTATGGCTGCCAGAATGATGGGAGATAACAATCCGCTGGAGTTTGCCAATGTTGACGCACAAATATATGGCATGGACTTAACCGGGTTATACCTTCTGAACGAAAACTGGGATCTGGATATGAATGCCAGTTACATTCGCGGCGAACGCAGAGATATTGACGACAACTTATACCGGATGGCACCCCCTAAGGTTAACCTGGGTTTAAACTACCGGAGTTACGGGTGGATGTTCAGGGTTGATGGCGTTGCTGCAGCAGCGCAAAATAAAGTGTCTACCACTCAATTGGAGCAAGCCTCCGCGGGTTATGCCATTGCTAATCTTTCAATGGGATATAACGCAGATAGCTGGGTCGTGAAAGCCGGTGTTAACAATGTATTCGACACCAATTACAAGGACCATTTAGCGGCTTACAACCGTGTTTTGGGCTCAGATATTGCAGTAGGGGAGAGAATGCCCGGCGCCGGGGTTAATGCGTGGTTAACGGGCGAGTACTTATTCTAACTTAACCCTATCTTGTTGATACAACGTCTGAGCGACCGGGCTCAGACGTTCTCATCTTAGCGGGCAAGCCATAGACTGACCATGACGGCGGATAACCCCCTGGCCTTAACCGATATTGCACGGTTTTTTAAGCAACTTTCGCTGTAGCGTGCGCCTGTGCATGCCGAGTTGACGGGCAGTTGCCGAGACATTACCTTTGTTGGCGTTGAGTACCTGTTGTATATGCTCCCACTCCAGTCGTTTCGGGTTCAAAGTCTCCACGCCGGGTAATTGCTCAATGAGGTTATCTGAGGGCTTTGTAAGCAGCGTATTAAGCAATGTTTGGGTATCGACGGGTTTTGACAGGTAGTTATCCGCCCCCATGCGTATAGCGGCCACCGCTGTCGCGATACTGGCATAACCTGTGAGTAGTACAATCACTGTTTGTGGCAGGTATTTTCTTAAAGGCTCCAGTAATTTAAGGCCATTATCTTGTGCAAGCATCATATCCAATAAGATATGTGAGGGTTTTAGCTGACGTGCTTGCAGCAGCGCTTGTGTCGCGTTATTGGCGAACAGGCATTCAAAGCCATGGCGAGTCATTCGTCTGGCCAATACCTCCGCCAGGCCGGTGTCGTCTTCAATGATCAATAATTTTTTCAATTGGCCTCCGTCAGAGGTAAGGAAACTTCTGCGTTTGCACCGCCGTCTGCATGATTGGTTAGCATCAATTGCCCGCCAAGGCGTTCAAAGCTCGCGTGACTAAGCATAAGAGCGACTCCCAGGCCTTTGGGGTTATCTACTATCTTGTGTCCGAGTTGGTGAATAAGTCGCTCGGGTATGCCTGAGCCATAGTCTCTTACGGAAAACAGCAATTTGGCGGATCCCTGGCTTAGGGTCATGCTGATGTCTACTTGGGGGCTAGCAATGTGTTCTGAACTGGATCTTGCTGCATTTTCAACCAGGGCAAGCATAGACGGTAAAAAACTACCGTCTGTTGTGATGGTGCGTTGACAGGCGCTGTCGTCGATTGACCAGTTGATTTGTACTTCCGGCATTAGCAAACTTGTTTGTTGTTTTAGCATTCCCACAAGTTCATCGCTAAGCAGGTTGAGTTTCTTCTTATCCCTGATTGATTCCGTTGCCTGACGCAGATCATAAAGTGTTTTTTCACACTTGCTGAGTGCATCTTCCATTTCACCGATAACCGCTGAACCGGCCGCCATTTCTTCTTTTGCTTCATCAGCCAGCAGTCTTAAGCTAGTGAGAGGGGTGGCCAATTGATGTGCCATCTGAGCTGAGATTATGCCTAGGGAGAGTAAGGTTTCTTGCCTTAATTGAGCTTCATGCATATAGGCTAATTCAGCGTCTTGTCGTCTCACCTTTCTGGCAATAAATGCAACGCTGGTTGTCACTACTAATGAAGCAATGACAAAGTTTAACCACATGCCCAGATAATGTGAACTCATATCCATGGCGTGATGGTGTGTGGTGACTCCCGTAGCGGAAAATATCATTGCGCTGTATGCAAGAGAGGTTACTAATGCGAGCGACCAGGGGGCCCATATTGGCAGTGCGACGGCGGCGATAGTGATGGGGAGTAGCAACATAAACATGAAGGGGTTTGTTGCACCACCCGAATAATAGAGCCAGCAAACCCAAAACAGGGTGTCGATTAACAGGGTTGCAAACAGTCCTGAGGGCCGAGACATGATAGGTTTTTGCCACCAAACTGAAAAGGCGAGAAAAACTGCTTCTAACATCAACGCGAAGATTAAAATTTGGCTATCGGGAGTCAGGCCAAAGATGTCGGCAAATATAAAAGTGAGAATTAGTTTAAGCAGTATTCCTTTAAGACGCAGTAAGGTGAGCTGATCGGCCCAGCCAAACTTAAGGCTGTTTTTTAGCCTCATAGTAAACTCCAGCATGTGTGAATCAGGCATCTCGCAGCGATCAGGCGATTGCCAATAACCTGATGCAACCTGGTTGAGATAAGTGCCAAGCTACTTTTTCCCTGGGCAAATAATTTGTTTGATTTCAGCCAGGTAATGTAACAGATAAGGCGTTGGCGTGCTGTAGCCTGGGTAACATTTGGGGGGAGAAGTGCAAAGGGTGGTTTTGGGAAGGCAGATTTAGAAGCCAGGCGCTGATGGACGAGACGGCGTTATTGGCCTGTATGGTTTATGTGGATCCCAATCAGGACAGGCTTGTGTGATTCCGTGGCAGAAGAGGAATGTACCTCAATCCATGAATGAATTGGCCACTGGAAGGCGGCGAGTGAAAAGCAGTGCCTGGACCAAGGAGCAGAAAGAAGCCATTTTTTGTTGCCTTTTACCCGCTCAAAGAATGACACGGATAGAGAAATTCCCTTTGACTTTAAGGAATACCCTTACCTCACAGGTTGGACATCACTGGATAAAAGGCCATTCGGCATGTAATCGACTTTACCAATCTGGGTAGCGCAAGAAAACACCGAAACAACCCAACAAGCTAATCATTCATTAAGCTAGCCCAGTTACGCGTTAACTGCAGATAAATGCATTGGGATTGACGATTTTTCGCTATTTTCCCTGAGGCCGTAAAAGTTATTGCCGTTGCATCTTAAAAAATGGCATGGTGGCCACTTTTTGGTTTAAATAGTGGCCAGAAAAAGGTGGATGTCCAGCTATTCCAGCTATTCACGATGCTCTTAATTCCTGATTTTTGCTTCTGATACTGATGTGTTTAAGTTGTTTGATAAAGCAGTATAAACCGCGTCTTCACAGCTTACATTACCAATTGAATGATTAGGGTCGAGTAGGTAGGTCAAGGTATTTTGGTCAACGCATTTACTCTTATCCTGAAACGAAAATTCATGTGAAACAATATTGCTAACTGAAATTAGTGATCCAAACTCACCATAGATGCTTGCTATTTCATTCGCCCATTCATAAGGCGTCTGAAAGTCAAACTCTCCCCCAATTACCAGGATATTAGTTGAACTTGCATTAATAATTGAAGCGACGGGATCTCGTTTGGCCGACCACCCTTTGCATTCAAGTGCATATTCTCTGAAAGTCTTACGACCAAATATAGGAGCTTCCGTTGCAAAAATTGGCTCAGAACTATCTATTTCTTCATCATTTAAAGGTTGTCTTTCATCGGTACAAATAACAGCTTTAAAAAGCGCTCTACTACCTAACTCTATAGGGTCGGTAGTGGCCCTATTAACCTTCTCTTCTAATA
Source organism: Psychromonadaceae bacterium (assembly GCA_965249895.1). Classification (GTDB taxonomy): domain Bacteria; phylum Pseudomonadota; class Gammaproteobacteria; order Enterobacterales; family CBDFNC01; genus CBDFNC01. Next base: position 778,109 of record CBDFNC010000004.1, on the reverse strand, counting down.
CTTCTTTTAACGGTTTGACTATATCGTTATCTAGAAGCTCAATCAAAGCAGGCTTGAGTTGCAGCCAATCCTCGACAAAATAATTTGACGTACCAGCAAGTACTTTCTCTCCTTCACGAAAGCTCAAAATCCCGTCACTTGCCGTATAGGTACGACTTGATTCATTATAAAGACTATTGGAAATTAGTTGGTAGCGCTCGTTTCTATATTCATTATGCCCTAACCGGAAATCACTAATCTTCTCCAAAACCTTAGCAGTTGGAATTCGCAGTTGTATTAAGTTCTCTGCAGTAGGAGACATTGGTGAATCTAAGACCATGGAACGAACATTATTCGGAAACATCTGTGCATACAATGCTCCAACACGAGTTCCATATGAGTAACCCAAATATGATATTTCATTATCGCCAATTGATTCTCTTACTTTATCCATATCTTTAACTACCGAATTGGTGCCAAGGTAAGAAGATAGTTTTTCGAATGTTTCTCGGCAACTCCCCCGATTTTCATATTCCTCAACAGCGCAATTTATTAATTCCGCGGCAAAAGCACTTCCTCCTGCTCCTCTAGGGTCGACTGCGACTATATCGAATTTGTTAAGTAGCTCAATAGGTAAGCTATCAATATCATTTCCTAAATCTGGCACAATGGCATCACCTGGCCCGCCGGTATGATAAAATAATGACCCTATACGTTCATCAGGCGTTAATGCTTTATGAACTCCATACCAAACATATACATTACCTAAACCCAAATTAGTATAATCTTTAGGCACTTTAAGATGTTCACAGGTCAAGTTGTCGGGACAAGTTGCTCTGGACGGCAGTTCTATGCCATCTAAATTGCCGTCAAAACATCCTGATATTGACAAAACAACCGGTATAATAAGCACGAACGACCTTAGCTTCATATACTTTTCCCTCTTTATTTTAGTTGCAGTGAAGAAGAGTAGACTTTGCACTTCGGTCGCCGCATCAGCCGCCGTTGCGGTATTTTTTGCCATATCGATAATGGAGGAAGACATCTCATCAATGGCAGTAGCTACCTGAGTCGTTTCCCGCTGCTGAGCCACTAAAAAGCTATTAACTTTGTTGCTGCCTGTTTAAAAGCACTTTCGACCTGCTGGTTAGAATCTTTTTCCCTGCCCACCACAGCCCTAAGTTCGGAGTCACGCATTTTCAATGCTAGTTCTACTGCAGATAAATCATCTACTATTCCGGTATAAACCCGCTTCATCAGAGGGTTATCGAATATTTTTCGGGCTAACACCTGCCATTCAGCCAAACGCTGGATTAAAAAATTATTGCTGATAACCGGGATAGATAAAATAAGCCAAATTGACCAATTCTCCTCCATAGTTGTAAATTCATACAACACCCTGGCCATAATACCGGTAAACAACATCAACACAATTTGCTTATGCCATAACGTAAGATTTTCTGCCTTGAGTCCTTTTGGCGTTCTCCCTTCTTTTAACTGTTTTTTCAAACTCAGTTTGGCGCAATTTAAGCCGATTCGGAGGGAGGGTCCATCTCATCATCCACAATATTGTGGCAACGAAAATGGCAGTTCATAATAAATAGATGGCTGTTGTAAGTCGAAGCTCTATGACTGTTGCCAGATCCCGCTTAATCCACCTTGAATCAACACCGTTCTATTACTGTGTCGCCAGGTGTGTTCGTCGAGCTTTCATATTTGGCTACGACAAATATGCTAATCGCTCTTATGAACATGAATGCAAACCAGGAAGTGGAGGACCTGGAGACGGTGGTGCTACCAAATACCCACCCGCGCCAATCCCTCCTGTCACTGAGTTGTACTGTGGTTTTAAAGTAAACAGTCAGAACGCTTCGAGTTTTAAGGGTGAAGTTAAACTGCTAAATCCAAATCCAAATCCAAATCCAGATTATGTTTGGAATGGTTCCTGGTTTAATTTAGTGAAAGCCAGCTTTTTAACCAGCTCAACTATCATATCGGCAAAAAGTACGGGTGGCGGTATTACCTTAACGCAACAAGAAGGTAAAATAATATTTGACCCGGGCTGGCAAAAATTCTTTGAACCGGGTATCGAATTAATCTTTTCCGTTGAGGGTAATAAATCCGGTGTTCAGCCCTTGTTGGAGGGTTGTGAACTAGAGTATGCCCGTAGCGATGACATTCGTTATCCAGAATATACAGGTTTACCAGCCAGCTGGAGCAAAGGTAAAACTGTCCTGCAAATAGCGGACCTGATTGCGAATACCGCTGATTACTATGAACCGTCGGTTGCGCCGGTAACAGCAACTATGATCCAGTATCAACCCACCCATAACACACAATTACGCTTGGGCCTGGTAGAGAAAATGGACTACGTGGTGAATACCACAAAGGATGTTCGTATTTTTATGCCGACCCCATATTTGGCTATGGGTATCGGGTTTGCCAGCGAGCACTTGAAGTTTAACCCAAACTATCTGTGTGCACTTGGTACCAAAGAAAACTATACCTGTGGCGCAGTGCCTGTTGCGGCTGATACTGGGGCCGTAGGTCTGCCAGTCACGTTAGATGGAAAGGACTATATTTGGCCTATTGTGCCGGCCCATGCTGATGGTCCATTCCAAACCGAAGCCGGCAATTTTGGCGATATGGCGAAAGTCTTCCCGGATTGGTTTGCACCCGGAGCTGCCCACCCCGACTTTGTAACTGCGTCGGCTGATTTAACCCACCTTAACTGGATCCGTTCAGCGATAACTGCAGCACTTAGTATTACCGTTACAAGGGAACACGTGAATTCGGTTCCCAGTGCTAATTTCAATCAGTTCTTGGATGTAGCTAAAGACAAATGGGCAGAATTTGCAATGCTAACCTTTGCCTATAATCGGGGCGCAGGAATGTTCTTTTCTACAAAGGTGCTTTCTGATAACCGGGCGGCAGCGTTACAGTCCTCTGATATTGCCGAAGATTTTGGCATGTCTGGGTTTGCTTCACATAACCAGACCATTCGTGCAATCACTCAAAAGATGAACCAGTCGCAGGACATATATGATCAACCACTGAGGCTTGAAGATATTCAAGCGTTTTCTCAAGCGTTACGGTCTTTTTATGCTCAGGGGACTCCTTCAGATGCAGACTGGACAAAAATGGACGCAGATGTTGAGCGCGCATTTAACGTGCTGGCGCAGCACTGGGGAGGAACCAGTGTGTCATACCGCTATGATTTCCTGACCTTACTCAGAGTGATGGAATCTTACTTGCCGACGCCAAAACAGCCCAGACCAACGGGAGATCATTGGTATTACCTAACTCAAAATGTAAACCTATAATCTCGGGCCCCTTTAACTGGGGGCTCTCTTCGGATCTGTCGCAACCTGCAGCGACAGAACCGTAAATTCAGCGTCTACCTTGCACAGAGAATTAGTTGCTACCGTGCAGTCTAGGATCGAATGTAAAATCTACTTCAACAGCACTATCGATTACTTGCTGCATCTCAGGGTGGTCGGTGTTCAGCAATACATTGACCTGCTGCGGCACGATAACTGATGGCACAATCAATCCCAACGATGCTTCTGACTCTGCCCAGTCATCACCCAGCTGCTGGGCCGAGTCTGGGGAAGGTTGCACTTGCCAGTCTGTTGGTAAATGCTCTGCTGGCAACTGTAGTAGCTGACTATCTGGCGCTTCACTCTCAAGTACTGAAAAATCACTGAGTCGGTCACTATGCCGAAGATGTACCAGCACTTCTAACACTGCCAAAGAAATTGAACTCGCAGTATATACCAGCCGGTAACCCGGCGAATTCCATCGGCCACCGTACTGTTGAGCGCCGTAACCTGACCAAGCTGTGCTGAGGTATTCTTTTTGCGTGATCCGATACAGCTTCAAGCAAACACTCCGTGGCGGATCCGGCCAATCAATTGCAGCACCTCAAGCGCTCCAGTTTCGGTATGCACCAGGCTTGTCGGCGTTTGACCACCCAGGCCCACAGCAGGCTCATTCAGCCAAGCCAAGGCTTCACGGCGATCACCGCCCATCAATTCAGTAGCCGCATCGACGACGCGCACATACCTAGCCACCCGTTCGCTTTCCTCACTATTTAACTTACCGCTCGCCTTGCGCCGAGCATAGTTGCGAGCCTTAATACCTGTTAGCTCGAATAGAGACGCCTGGGGAACGTTGACCTCTTGGATCACTTTATCGATGACGCTGACGGACAGCCCATCTTCGAGCGCTTTGATCAAGCGAGGGCCATGACTGGCCGGAAAACCGATGCGCTGCCACAGGTGACGAACTCTGCGTTGAGTCGGTTGGTAGGTTTGAAAAGTCATAGTGTTCACCTCAATGCCATTTGACACCCTAAGGTTACGCCAAATGGCAAACCTATTCAACACATATGGCAACAATTATCTTGCCATATGGCATTCTGCTATTTGGCTCTGAGCCGGATTTACTTGGTGAAGGAGAGCATAAAAATGTGGGTTGTGTGCATCTTCGGAAAAAGAGGTGATCGAATTTTTCTAGATACAGTTAGACTGCCAAATAATAAAGCTGCTCCCACAGGGTCATTTCTCCGGCATTTTCCATCTGGCCTTTACGAAGCATTTGCCATAGCCCGACACCGGCGATAGTGGCTTCTGCCCCCGACATGGATTTGAATCCGAGCGCAGCCGCAGTTTATCAGGTGTACACAGTTATGTTTTGCATATTTTATATAAATGGTTGAACCGGCGAAGTGGTCGACGAAGTTATAATTGGAGTGATTTCAAGAAGATGCTAGAGTATTTTAAAATTGAGAGACTGATCGTCAGCAAACGATTTGTGCTGATCGACTGGTACTAGGGTCGCGTTTTACACGAGCGAATATATAACTGAAGTGCCGGTGATGCGGCATTCCGATGCGGTAGTTCCACACGTCCGGATCTGTGTGGGGTCGGCTTGGTAACAAGCCGCTCTACCACGATGGCAATAAGGGAGCCTGTTTATGATTTCTGATCATGAAAAAGAATTAGCTGAAAAGGTCATTAAATCTCATGATGGGAAAAGCTATGATCTTTTAAAATCCATATCACTACCATCACCAGCTGAAGATAGTGAAAATACTATTACGGAAGAAATGTATAACGAGATGTGTGAAGATATCAAACGTGAGCTTGGGATTGTGAGTCATATAAAATTTATAGACAGCCTGAATAGAAAAGACTCCCAATTATCTTTATGGAAGGTAAACTATATATCTAGTGAATATGAAGTTTTCTGGGGTATTGGATTTGATCGTGAAACCCATAAAGTTATAGATGTTCATGTTGACTGGTAAGTGCATAATTGGGTAGCCGAGGGTCTCTAACCCTCAGCCCCCACAACACCCTGCACCGAAACGTCGGACCGGCGTCTCCGTACAGGGCGTTTCCCAAAGAGTTTGTAAAGTAAGTTGGCCGATTAGCTCCTACTTACCTCAATGCTGGCTACTGTATTATCAACGCCAATAGGTTCTGTCGGGACTGATCAAATTCCAGCCGTTTAGGATCACAAAACCAATAGCTCCTCTCCAATTCAGCGAATGCTGGATCAGTTCAATAAGTAATCAGTTTGGCTTGCCTGTTGCCAGGCTAAAATCAGTGGTTGAGCTTACTCGCTGGAAAACCAAGCAGTGTCAGCCAGTCGGTCACCTTTTCTCCCGTCAGCAACTCATGGGCTGACTGACCTTTGTGACGTCCCCAGCGCTTTTCCCGCAGGTTGTACCAGGCGCGGAACAGCTCAAGAAACGCTTGGTTTACGCCCTTTCTGGCATACAGATAAGTGCGTAAGGTAGCGTTAAAGCCTTCAATGGCACTGGACGCGCGGTGACGTTTGGTGAGTAACATTTCCACTTCTTGCATCAGCTGCTCACAGCGTGTTTCATCCAACTGTGTGGTCAACAGGCGGTAGCTGCCGAGCATTTCCTGAATAAGCCGCTGTTGCTTGTGCTTCCCGGCCTTTGCTAATTCACGTCGGCACTCAAAGAAGCGGCAAGCCAGCTCAACTGGTTGCTGAGAATAACGTGCAATACAGCCTTGTAACTTATCATGGAGTGCTTGGGTGGCCAGAGTGAGGCCATCCAAGCGGTTTACCAGATAAGTCGCCGCCTTGTTACATTCCTTATGTGCCGCCCTGCGCAGCAATAGCGTGGCATGGGCCAGCCTGGTCTGCGCCATTTCGGTGGTCATTAGCTTGCCGGTCTTTCGGCAAACGCAGCTGAAGGTGGCGTGAAGAAGGTGCAAAGCCCGTTCAGCATGCTCATAGCGCTCGATAGCCTTATCGCATTGGTTATCTGCACGCAGCCATTGACCGAACGTATCATCCGGGTCTTCTGTTATGGTGGGGCTGATGGCCTGGTAAGCCGTTTCTTCCTGGGTAATGTAATAGTAAGCACGTTGCTCAACCCTGCGCACCGCCTTGGCAGCGATATACAGGGCATGAAAAACATCATCACGTTGCTGCGCCTGTTCGAAAACCGTGGTGACACCGGCGGCTATCCCCTTGGCACCGTCTTTGACGATGTGTTTTGGCATCATCCCCTGAGCAGCAGCCTGCTGGAGTACTTTGGCCCAGGTTTTACCATCTCGCTGTTGCTCGTGAGACAGGCAGAACAGGTAGCCGGAATCCAGGTCAACACCCGCCAGCACGGGGTCACCCTGACTGAACATTTCATCTACTGGCAAATAGGCAATAGCATCTTGGCACAACAAGCCAATCACGGCTGGGGTGCAAAAGTTATTGATCGTTTAGCGGCAGATTTAAAATATGCTTTTCCGGAGCTGAAAGGCTTTTCTCGTGCCAACCTAATGTATATGCGTTCGTTCGCCCAAACCTGGCCAGATTTTCTCACTGATTCAATTGTCCAACAGGCTGTTGGACAAATTCCCTGGGGCCACAATTTAGCACTGCTAAGTAAGCTAAAGGACAAAAGCCAACGTATCGCCTATGCGAAACAAACCATTGAAAACGGTTGGTCACGCAATGTATTGGTACATCAAATTGAATCCAATCTGCTTGAGCGACAGGGTGCGGCAGTTACCAATTTTGACAGTACATTACCGGATGCAAAATCAGAGCTAGCTCGGCAAACTTTAAAAGATCCTTATATCTTCGATTTTCTCAATTTAGGGGCTGAAGCAAAGGAAAGGGATATAGAGCAAGCGCTTACTCAGCATATCAGTCAATTTTTACTTGAGTTAGGGGCAGGTTTTGCCTTTGTGGGTAAACAAGTTCACCTTGAAGTAGGCGGCGATGATTTTTATCTCGACCTGCTATTTTACCATATAACACTGCGTTGTTATGTGGTGATTGAGCTTAAAACTGGTGATTTTAAACCCGAGCATACCGGCCAATTAAACTTCTACTTAAGTGCTGTCGATAGCCAAATGAAGCAGCCGCAAGACGCCCCCACAATTGGGTTATTATTGTGCAAATCTCGCAACAAAATCGTCGCCGAATATGCCCTGCGCGATAACAACAAACCCATAGGTATTGCAGAATACAAGCTGGCACAGGCACTACCAGCGGATTTAGACGGTAAGTTACCAAGTATAGAGATGATTGAACAAACCTTGCTTGCTGATGTGAGCGTGGGAGGAATTGAGTAGCTGATGCTATGAAGAGTCACCACCAACCGCCTTTTACGATTTCCAGCAAGATTTTAAGCCTGGTTGCTGCTATTTGTCAGCATCTTTGAAGTGGTCTGTGACGGATGAAGTGACGCAAGATTTGCGTTTACGCCGTATTAACAGGATCCGCACTATTCAAGGCTCGCTCGCAATCGAAGGAAATACGCTGACTGAAGAGAAGATCACCGCCATCTTAGATGGAAAACGAGTGGTAGCCCCGCCGAGAGAAGTGAAAGAAGCGCATAATGCACTGGCGGTTTATGATGATCTATTGCAGTGGCAAGCTCATAAAGAGAAAGACCTGTTAGCAGCACATCGCACACTTATGCTGGGTTTAGAGGTGGGCTGCGGGCGTTGGTGTGATGTCCGGCGACACAGTCGTGCATATGGCACCACAAGCCGAAAGGGTTCCCCAATTAATGTCAGAGTTACTCGATTGGCTAAGAAGCTCGCAGCATCATCCGCTGATCACCAGTTGTGTTTTTCATTATGAGTTTGAATTTATTCATCCATTTTCTGATGGAAACGGCCGTATGGGACGTTTGTGGCAAACCTTGATTCTATCCCATTGGTACCCAGTATTTGCCAATATTCCAGTAGAGAGCGTGATCTGCCAACATCAAGCTGATTATATATGCCGCGCTGAATCTAAGCACCAAGAAAGCAGACAGCGCCCCCTTTATTGAGTTCATGCTGCAAGTCATACTTGATGCGATGGCGCCGCTAGGTACCCCCAAGTTACCCCCCAAGTTAAAAAGCTTCTCGTTGTGGCTGAAGGTGAAATGACACGGGACGAGTTACAAGCCGCACTGGGATTGTCGGATAGAAAATCATTTAGATCGCGTTATCTGTTACCTGCGCTAGCCGGTGGGTTTATGGAAATGACGATACCCGATAAACCCCGCAGCCGCTCACAAAGATACCGGCTTACGCAAGCAGGTTTATTATACAAAACGAGATAAAATCACTCGGTAGGCTCCGAGCGAGCATTCGTTAATTAATCATGGATAAACCCCCGGCTCTGCCGGGGAGACTCGAATAGGTTTTACCTATACCTGGGTGATGGTTTGTTTCATATGTTCTGGACGTAGCGCCGAGTGGGAAGTAGAGGTCAAACGCTTTGTACGATTACGTCTTCTATGAGAGAAACATTGTCAACCCCGATGTCTATATCTCAAAGTCACTGGACCGAGTGTCGGACCATCCAAATGTCGGACCACCTAGTACAAGGGAATGACAAAGGTGAGAACGCAAAAATCCTGCATTACGTAAGTAATTCAGGCTTTTATAAATTTGGTTGCGGGAGCTGGATTTGGCCTGGGCGGCATTCCGTGATGACCTTCGCTGGCTAATGAAGAGCTGAGCCCGATGATCTTTTAAACCTTAAGATCGAAAAAGCCTCGCTATTTCTAGCAAGGCTTTTTTGAATTGGTTGCGGGAGCTGGATTTGAACCAACGACCTTCGGGTTATGAGCCCGACGAGCTACCAGACTGCTCCATCCCGCGTCCGATGGCGTGCATAATAGCGAGTTCAGTTTTAATAGCAATCTTTATTTCATATAAAAGTGTTAGCTGGTGTTTATATGAACGAATAGCGGGTATAACGGCTTCAGAGCAACTGCAAACCGGCAGGCAGGGCATCGCCATAAACGCGCTTGGTTTCCGCTTCGTTTAGTTCTTTCACATCTTTCACCATCTCAATCCAGCTGGCCGGTGCTCTTGCCGCTGTGAGTTTTTTCACGACTTCTTCCGTGTGAACATCATCCAAGTCACGAATTCTATCGCCACATTTACGCACCATCATCACGGCGGCAAAAGCGATATGCTGGTCTTTTTTCCAATCTTCTTTTAACAGCAGAGGTAACCATTCGGTTAACTGCTGCGGGGAAATGACCTTATGGGCGCTGCCATAGAAGGGGGAGCGGGCGCAGATCCGGCCGATAGCCCACCAGTTGGCTTGGGCAAACGCAGTTTTTTTGGTTCTTTCCAGTAACCATTCAACCAATTGGGTCTTGGTTTCCAGCGGTAAGTGTTCCAGGGAAGCAACCAGTCGCACCATGTCCTCGTAGGACTTATTACCAAGCTCATTCATCAGCTTACGGTTTTTCAGTACGCTGGGGTTAATATACTGGGCGATATCATCAAATATCTGTGTTTGCTGCTGCTCATTTAAGCCGCCTGAGGTGCGGCGCCAGAACGTCCACCAATCGCTCCATGAAGGGGTCGTTTTGTTAAATTGAATACCTGTCTGGTACAGAGGCCAGACTTGTTCGATACGCCAGTCGTCTAACGGATAACCAAAACCGGGGCGCAGCATAAAACCTGCGTGTTTAAACCAGTTTCTTTCATGTAACTCGGTGCGTCGGCGGCGCTTTTGTCCCTGCAGGAAGTGATCGAATAACTCGCGCAGCAACGGGGTTTCCCAGTTATCCCGGTTGCCCAGTGCCTTATCCATCTCTACTTTCAGTTTTTTAACTGCCTTTGGATCCGCCTGTTTATTGCTTTGTCCGTAAACAGCCTGGATAGCCGCAATGGCATCTCCAAATTTTGGCGGTAGGGCGGTGGATTTGCTGGTATCCCCCTGCGCTTTATCACTGTGTTTGCGAATCTGAAACTCAACCTGCCAGCGTTGTTTTGGATTGCTGGTGGACACACATTCAAGCTGTAATGTTCCCACCTGGGTTAACTGGCAAACCAGAGCCACTTCCACCTTTTTGGTGTTTTCGCTTTTGATTGCTGCAACCAAAGGAGGAAGATTTACAAAACGGCTGGCATCGATATCAACCAGCTGGCCGGATTGGTATTCGTTGTCGTCTGTGGTGGACGCCAGATTAAAGCGGACGGGTTGTCCTAGGGTTAACGAAAATTTCTGCTGGGTAAGCTCCACTTCGATGCTTTCTTCCGTGCCTTTAGGCAGCAGGCAAACTCCTTGTGGCTGCTCGTTATCCAAAACCAGGAAGAAAGAGCGAGCCGAGCCGCCGCCAATTTTCAGTTGAGCGCCACGACGGGCCTTCCCATAAGCAACTGCGCCATAGGCGACAGCTAAGTCCGGAGAAGGGTTATCCAGTTGGGTCACAGGCTCGTCGCGCCAGTTAGCAAAGACCTTAATTACGCGTTCGCTGAGGGCGTGGCTGTTAAACACGCCGCCGTTAAGCAGCAGGGCGGCGGGTACTGCTGGTCGTTCGTCATCTGCCGACATTCTCAGGGCTTTGCGACATGCCAAGTCATGCTGGCCTAAAAACGCTGCCAAGTGTTTGCTGATGGCTGGATCGGCGGCATAAGGCAGGCCAAATTCAACCACGGCGCTTTTGCGCTGGCTGGGCCGTTCGTCGAAGTCTATTTCCGGTAAAAACCCTTCAAGAGCAAGTTGACGAACTTCATCCTTACCCAACTCACAGGTTTTGGCGCCGCCAATCAGACGGGAGCCGCTGCCCAGCACGGTCACACTGGCGGTATCCGGGGCATTTTCGGATAATAATAATTCTTTGGCCTTGCGGGTTTGCTGGATAAGCTGGGAGAGGGCGGCGGCGGATAGCTTTTTATTACCGGTAACCAAACGTTGTTCGGCGCTATGCGCCAGGGCCAGATCCAGGTTATCGCCGCCAAGCATCAAGTGATCGCCCACGCCAATGCGGTTTAAGCTCAGACCATTTTCATCCACGTCGACGCTGATAAGGCTGAGGTCTGTGGTTCCACCGCCTACATCACATACCATCAGTAGCGGAATGTCCTGGAGTAATTGCTTGGCGTTGTCACGATTTTTCGCGTACCAGTCGTAAACTACGGCTTGTGGCTCTTCCAGCAGTAATATGTCGTCTAATCCTGCCAGGGCCGCAGCCTCGACTGTAAAGGCACGAGCCGCTTCATCAAAGGATGCGGGAACGGTAATGACAATTTGTTGCTGAGCCAATGGCGCGTCGGGCTGGTGATGATCCCAGGATTGGCGTACATGGTTTAGGTAGCTGGCACTGGCCACAAGTGGCGATACTTTTTCCACTTCGTCGGCGCTGCTCCATGGCAGGATAGCGGCGGTGCGGTCAACCTGGGTATGAGACAACCAGCTTTTGGCACTGACCACCTGTCGGCCTTCTACCTTGGCCCCTAATTCCCTGGCCAGCTCGCCGATAACTGCTTGATTTAACTCACCCTCTACACCCTGATGTGTCCACGGCAAGATCAATTCCTTGCCGTCTAGCTCTCCCTGGGTAGGGTGATAGCGAAAGCTGGGTAACAAGGGTTTTCTGGCGACTTCACCGGGGGCGACCAATTGGTCGATATGAAAGATATTAACTTCAGCGGTTTCGAGTTTTTCGCTGACGGGACTGTAGGCTACTACTGTGTGGGTGGTTCCAAGATCTATCCCCACTAAGTAACGGGGATCTGCTTTTGCGCTCATTTATGCTCCGACACAACTAAAAGGGGAGGTGGCAGGCCTTTCCCTGGCCGCCAGTAATATTACTTCTCTCGAACGTCAAATTCGACTTGCCATCTTTCTTCGCCGTCTCTTGGTATGGCTTCCAGCGCCAGCGTTCCCACTTCAGTGACGCGAGCGGCTAGTTTTACCGGTACAACGTCGCCTGGTTCACGACCTTCTACCGGCAAGGTGGCTGAAATTGCAGGTAGTTCTTCCAGCTCCTCAGGTTCCCAATAATCCAACTGGGTACCCGCTTTATCATCGCGGCGGACGGTTGAGCCAAAGAATTTAAACTGCACCGGCTGACCAACCACTAAGCCAAATTCCTGGCTTGGCACCTGAATGCTGGAGCCTTCTTCCATGCCAAAAGGCGCGACACAAAGGGCTTCCAGCGGCGGCGCCATGCCTGGTATTGCAGGCATGGCACTCTCGATACCCACGTAATATGCGCTGGCAATACCGCCGCGGATCCGAACGCCTTTACCCTGGCGGACAAAACCGTAATAGGAAGCGCCGCCCGCAACGGCTAAGTCCAGATCGACACCGCTAAGCAGTTTGGCCTCATCGGCTTGCGCCCCGGTTAACCAAGCATTAATAATAGACATGAGGCGCGATGCCAGCAGGTCTGACTTTAGTACGCCGCCGTTAAATAAGACGGCGGTGGGTTTGATGAAACTGTCTTCATCTTCGCCAAACAACTCGGTTACCGCATCGTGCTGACGGCTTAAAAATGCCGCCAGGTGACGGGAAACTGCGGCATCCTGGGCGTAAGGCAGACCCATCTGGGTTAATGCGCCGCGAGCCTGTTGCACCGGATGCTCGGTAATTGGCGTTTGCGGGAAGAATCCTTCGACTAAGGTTTGCTGTACTTCTTCCTGGGTCAGCTCTGTTTGCAGGCTGCCCCCCAACAATTTAGAGCCTCGGCTTGGTACTACGATAGACATGCTTTGTAGCTCGCCATCAACCAAAAGGGCTTCTTTGGCGTCACGGCAAGCGTGAACCATGCCCTGAATTTGCCAGGGTTGCAGGTTTTTGCCTTGTTGTGCCAGTTTGGCTTTTAGGCGATACGCCAGCGCCAAATCCATGTTGTCGCCGCCCAGCAGGATATGATCGCCCACGGCAACGCGGTTCAGGGTCAGGTTACCCTCTTCTTCGGTAACAGCCACCAAAGATAAATCTGTGGTGCCACCACCAATATCAACGACTAGAATGACGTCGCCGACGCTGACTTGTTCGCGCCAGCTTTCTTCGTTATTTTTAATCCAGCTATATACTGCGGCCTGTGGCTCTTCCAGCAGCGTTAAATGCTGAAAACCAACCTGATTGGCGGCTTCTGCGGTCAGCTCCCGCGCACCCGGGTCAAATGAGGCCGGGACGGTGATGGTGACGTCCTGCTCAGTGAGCGGGGCGTCGGGGAACTGGTGGTTCCAGGCTGCGGCTAAATGTGCCAGGTATAAACGACTGGCGGTAATTGGAGAGACTTTCTCCACCTCATCCGGGCTGTTTAGCGGCAGAAAGTCGCTGTGACGGTCGACGCCGCCATGGCCCAACCAGCTTTTTGCACTGGCCACCAGGCGAATGGGGGTTTTGCTGCCTAAGTTTCTCGCCAGTGAACCCACAACCACTTGATTGTCCGCAGACCAGGGCAGGGCTGTTTGGCCTTCGGCCAGCTCCGCGTCGTGGGCCTGATATAAGAACGAAGGCAACTGGTTTTTTTCTTCAACGTTACCCGCCTGGGTAAGCTGAGGGATCGCCAGCACCTGGTGCGCTAAGTTCTCTTCATCGCTGTGCAGGTCCACGTAGGACAGTACGCAGTGGGTGGTGCCTAAGTCGATACCGACACTATAACGACGTGATGATTCACTCATAGTTCCACCTCGGTCGTAACAACGATAATTCGTGGTTTTATGGTCTTAGGGTAAGCTTGTTGCTGTTCTTGATTCATAGCTCCACCTCTGCTGCGGCGATAATCTTAGGATCATGACCTTGGGCCATCTTAGGAAGTTTGATATCAGTCACCTGCCAGCCTTTATGTACCAAAGTGCCTGTAAACGGCGCTTTGCCCACAACATTACCTGTCAGGCGGACCTGAGCGGCGTCAAAGCCTTCGGGCAGGGTAATTTGGGTTTCTTCTTCTTCGCTGCGTACCGGCGCCAGGGTGAAATACTCGTTAAGCACTTTCTGGCCCCCTTCATGGATAACACGGGCGGCAGCGCCTATTTCAGCGTCGGCAAAACCAGATAAGTCTTCAGACATAAAATCGATAAAGCGCGCTTCTTGCTGTAACAGAGATAAAAGTTGAAGGGCTGCTTCCGGCGTGGTTTCCTTGAGCTTAGGCGCCACTTCGATTTCTTTGATCACCTCAACCTCTTTGATGACTTCGATTTCTTTAATGATTTCGACTTCCTTGATAACTTCGACAGGCTTCTCTACTTCTACCTGTTTTTCAATGGTTTCTGTTTTACCTTTTTTGGTGAGATAGAGCAGCAGGAAAGCAATGGCCACTGCACCAAGGGCAGCGTGGCCCTGGTCCAACAGGCCGGGAGCTGTGGAAAACATGGTTGAAAAGTCTAGGTTCATATTGGTCTCTCTAAATAATGCGCTTAATGTGTTGGGACATTTTACCGGTTTGTGTTTCATGCTGATTTAACGTGGTTGAAAGTCAAACAAACGCTAACCAATCAGCTTACCCGTTCACCTGTAGGAGACGAACTTGTTCGGCGAACCTTGCAAGTACTGGCTTCGCGGATTGTATCCGCTCCTACGGGCATTTGGATGAAATACGGGCATTCAAAAGCGCACAACTGTGGAATTGTCCGGATTTGCGCAGGATTTTACCATTTCAGCGGGATCTGGGAAGCAGTTTATTCGTTTAGGCCTTGAGGCATAAGGTTATAATGCTTAATGTATATACAAATAAGCGTTAATAAGCCGGCTAACCCATGTAGTCGGGACAAGAAAATAAAGAGAGTTTAAATGGCTAAAGCCAGATATCAGGTGATCCGTGACTATATCACCGACAAAGTGAAAGACGGGACGTTTGCCCCGCAATCACAAATACCGACAGAGCTGGAATTATCTGAGCAGTTCTGTGTGAGTCGAATGACGGTGAACAAGGCGATTCGAGACCTGGTAAACCAGGGGGTATTAGTGCGGTTTGCCGGGCAGGGCACTTATGTTACTGACTTGAAAGTACAATCGCCGCTACTGGAAATTAAGAATATCGCGCAGGAAATTAAAGAGCGTGGGAAAAGCCATAAATCTGAAGTGCTTAGCCATAGCGAGATGTTGGCCACAGACTATGTGGCATTACAGCTGGGAGTAAGGGTCGGTACACCTGTCTATTATTCTTTGCTTATCCATTTCGAAGACAATGCGCCGCTACAGTTAGAAGAAAGGTACGTGTTACCCGAGCTGGCGCCTGACTACCTCAAGCAGGATTTTACTGCGACAACCCCCAACGAATACCTGACGTCGGCTTGCCCACTTTCTGATATAGAACATGTGGTGGAAGCTGTGTTGCCACAAGATTATGAGGCCGAACACCTGGGCATAAAACCAGGTGAGCCCTGTATCCTGGTAAACCGTCGCACCTGGTCGAACAGTCGTTTGGTCAGTTGTTCCCGTTTATTGCACCCTGGGTCAAAATTTAAGCTGAGATCGCAAATGCACCTTTAATGTATATACAAATATGTGCATCTACACTCGTAAATTGTGATCCAGAACACGTAATGGTAAGGGTGATGGGGAAATAGTTAGTCTGGCTGAATTTGTTCCTATACTTTGTATATACAAAGTGACTTCAGGACAGGTTTATAGTGGCTAACGTAAAAGTTTGGCTCAACGCCCAGGTACTTATCCGGGCCGGGAGTGAAGTAAAAACCGAACACGCGATTATTTGTCAGCTTGGCAAGATCAGCCAGATCGTGTCGATGGCGGAATATCCGTTTATAAAAAGCCAACTCGGTAGCGATCTGGAAGAGTTTGACCTGAACGGAAAGTTGGTCACACCAGGACTTATCGATAGTCACAGCCATGCGGTGTACGCAGGTAACCGCGCCGACGAATTTGTTCAGCGCCTGAATGGCGCCAGTTACCAGGAAATTGCCGCTCAGGGCGGCGGTATATTGTCGACAGTTAAGGCAACCCGAGCCGCATCAGAGCAAGAGCTGTATGACGCAGCTGTACCCAGGATCAAGGCGATGATGTCAGATGGCGTCACCCGGGTAGAAATAAAGTCAGGTTATGGCCTGAACCTGGACTCTGAACTGAAAATGCTGAAAGTGGCCAGACGCCTGGGCGAAACCTTACCAATTAAAGTATCAACTTGTTTATTAGGGGCCCATGCCTTGCCGCCGGAATTTGCCGGTCGCAGCGACGATTATATCAGCTGGGTTTGTGATCAACTGATCCCAGCGGCAGTGGAGCACAAGCTGGCTGATGCCGTCGATGTGTTTTGTGAGGGGATAGGTTTTAGCACCGAGCAGAGCGAACGTGTTTATCGCGCCGGGCAGCATTTTGGTTTACCCATCCGGGCGCATGTTGAGCAGCTTTCCAATATCGGCGGCGCTGCGCTGGCGGCTCGTTACCAGGCTCTTTCCGTCGATCATATCGAGTATCTAGATGAAGCGGGCGTAAAAGCCATGGCGGAGTCAGGCACGGTAGCAACCTTGTTACCCGGAGCATTTTACTTCCTGAAAGAAACGCAGAAACCGCCCATCTCACTGCTACGTGAGTACGGTGTTCCTATGGCCATCGCCACGGATCTGAATCCGGGCACGGCGCCACTCGCCTCCCTACGTCTGATGATGAATATGTCGTGTGTACTGTTTGGTCTTACCCTGGATGAAGCCTTAGCCGGCGTAACTCTCAACAGTGCGAAAGCGCTGGGCGTTGAGGGAACCGAAGGTCAAATCGAGCCTGGTTTTTCTGCCGATCTGGCTATCTGGCATTGCGAAAGTCCAGGGGATCTTATTTATCAAATGCACTCACAGTTGCTGTATGCGCGAGTGGTGAGTGGAGAAATGAACTATGTATAAGTCCGCCAACCCTGAGTTATGGCAAGGCCGCGTGGATGATGAGCCGGGCGCCAAACGCTGGTTTCAGGCCATCCAACCCATAACACCCACAAGCAGACCAGGTGTGGCGTTGCTGGGTTTTGCCGTAGACAGCGGCGTAAAGCAGAACAAAGGCAGAGTGGGGGCGGCTCAGGCGCCTGATGTCGTACGCAGTCAGCTTGGCAAATTCGCATTTCACTGTGAGCAAGCGGTTTACGACGCTGGCACTCTGGTGACAGAGGATGAGTCTGTTGTCGACATTCAGCATCAGCTGGCAGATCAAGTGAAAAAACAGGTGCTACAAGGGCACCTTACCTTGTGTATCGGCGGCGGTCATGAAATCGCCTACGGCAGCTTTAAAGGTCTGGCGGATGCAATGCGTGAGCAGGAGTCCACTCCTAAAATAGGCATCATTAATTTCGATGCTCACCTGGACTTGAGAGATGATAACGAGGGGGCCAGCTCAGGTACGCCGTTTTGGCAAATTGCCAAGTATTGTCAGCAAGCGCAGATGCCATTTAATTATCTGTGCCTGGGTGTCAGTGAAATTGCCAATACCCGCGCTTTGTTCAATAAAGCAGATGGCCTGGGAGTGAACTATCGCCTGGACCATCAAATGAATCATTGGGACCTTAGCGATATTCAGCAAGATATCACCCAGTTTCTGAATGACATCGACCACCTCTATATCACCATAGATATGGATGTGTTTAACGCATCTTATGCACCGGGCGTAAGCGCGCCAGCACCGTTCGGCTTAACGCCGGATCTGGTGGAACATTTAGTTCGTTTTACCCTGACAAGCGCCGCAAACAATAACACCCAACTCAGACTGGCGGATATCGCCGAAGTAAACCCTACATATGATAGAGACGGACAAACAGCCAGACTGGCTGCCCGCTTTATCGACTTATTTAGCCGCTACAACTTAAATTCGGGAGAATAAAGTGTCGGACCTTCAAACTCAAAACCTACGCGTAGATAACAGCCGCGTGATCAAGGCGCCTCATGGCAGCAAGTTAACCGCAAAGAGCTGGTTGACTGAAGCCCCGTTGCGTATGTTGATGAACAACCTGGATCCCGAAGTTGCAGAGTGGCCGGAAAGCCTGGTGGTGTACGGCGGTATTGGCCGCGCTGCGAGAGACTGGCCGAGCTACGACAAGATTGTCGAAGTATTGACCCGCCTGAATGATGATGAAACCCTGCTGGTTCAGTCGGGCAAACCCGTGGGTGTATTTCCGACCCACGAAGATGCGCCGCGGGTACTGATTGCCAACTCCAATATAGTGCCGCACTGGGCGACCTGGGAAAAATTTAACGAGCTGGACCGTAAAGGTCTGATGATGTACGGCCAGATGACGGCTGGCTCCTGGATATACATCGGCTCACAAGGCATAGTGCAGGGTACTTACGAAACCTTTGTGGCGATTGCCAAGCAACACTTCAACGGTGATGCAAAGGGTCGCTGGGTATTAACCGGTGGTCTTGGCGGTATGGGTGGCGCACAGCCGCTTGCTGCTACTATGGCTGGTTTCTCTATGCTGGCGGTGGAAGTGGATGAAAGCCGCATCGATAAGCGTCTCGAAACGGGCTACGTGGATAAGAAAGCCACCAGCCTGAGCGAAGCACTTTCGATCATTGAACAGGCAAAAGCAGATGGCAAGCCGGTTTCCGTAGGTCTGCTAGCCAATGCTGCGGATGTATTCCCGGAGCTGGTTAATCTGGGCGTCACGCCGGATGTGGTAACAGACCAAACCAGCGCCCACGATCCATTAAACGGTTATCTGCCGCAAGGCTGGACAATGGAGCAGGCGCAGCAGCTGCGTGAGCAGGACCCTACGCGGGTTGTTAATGAAGCGAAACAGTCAATGGCTGTGCAGGTCCGGGCTATGCTTGCGTTGCAAGAGCAGGGAGCGGCGACACTGGATTACGGTAACAATATCCGTCAAATGGCGCTGGAAGTGGGCGTAGAAAACGCATTCGATTTTCCAGGCTTTGTACCGGCTTATATCCGACCTCTGTTCTGTGAAGGTATTGGTCCATTTCGCTGGGTGGCGTTAAGCGGTGACCCGGAAGATATTTATAAAACAGATCAGAAAGTCAAAGAGTTGATCCCAGATGACCCACACCTGCATAACTGGCTGGATATGGCCAGGGAGCGTATTCAATTCCAGGGCCTGCCTGCTCGTATCTGCTGGCTTGGTTTAAAAGACCGCGCCAGACTGGCTAAGGCCTTTAACCAGATGGTCAAAGATGGTGAGTTAAAAGCGCCTATCGTAATCGGTCGCGACCACTTGGATTCTGGCTCTGTGGCCAGCCCTAACCGTGAAACGGAAAGCATGCAGGATGGGTCCGATTGCGTATCGGATTGGCCGCTGCTAAACGCCCTGTTAAACACGGCGGGTGGTGCGACCTGGGTATCTCTTCATCATGGTGGTGGTGTAGGTATGGGCTTTAGCCAACATTCAGGTGTGGTTATTGTCGCTGACGGTAGTGAGAAAGCAGAGAAGCGTCTGGGCAGGGTGCTGTGGAACGATCCGGGTACGGGCGTCATGCGCCATGCGGATGCCGGCTATGATATTGCAGTTAATTGCGCCAAAGAGCAGAACTTGGATCTGCCAATGGTAGGAGCTAAATAATGACTAAATTACTGATCAAGCCAGGAACCTTAAGCCTTGCGCAGCTAAGAGACGTTAGAAATGGCCCAATGAAGCTTGAGCTGGATAAGGGAGCCCATGATGGCATTCAGGCTTCTGCGGCGCTGGTCGCACAGGTGATGGCCGAAGGCCGCACTGTTTATGGTATTAACACAGGTTTTGGTTTGCTGGCCAATACCAAAATAGAACACGATGAACTGGAAAACTTACAACGTTCCATCGTGCTTTCACATGCCGCCGGCATTGGTAAGTTTATGTCGGACGATACGGTTCGTCTGATGATGGTGCTTAAAGTGAATGGCTTGGCGCAAGGTTTCTCCGGCATACGCCTGGAAGTTATCGAAACCCTGATCACCTTATTAAATGCACAAGTGTATCCTTTGGTGCCAAGCAAAGGTTCAGTGGGCGCCAGTGGTGATTTAGCGCCTCTTGCTCATATGAGTTGCCTGTTGCTGGGCGAGGGCCAGGCGCGCCATCAGGGCGAAATAATGGATGCTCAAGCGGCGCTGGATATTGCCGGATTAAGCCCAATCGGTCTGGCGCCGAAGGAAGGGCTGGCGTTACTCAATGGTACTCAGGCTTCCACAGCGTATGCGCTGGAAGGCCTGTTTCACGCCGAAGATCTTTATGCCGCAGCCACTGTGGTTGGCTCTATGTGTGTTGACGCGGCGCTGGGCAGCCGAGTGCCGTTTGACAGCCGTATTCATGCGGCCCGCCGTCAGCTTGGCCAAATTGATGCCGCCGCCGCTTATCGCCAGTTGTTGGGTGACAGTAGTGACATCGCCAAATCCCATGTAGGTTGTGAAAAAGTACAGGATCCGTATTCCCTGCGCTGTCAGCCTCAGGTAATGGGCGCATGTTTAACCCAGATCAGAAATGCAGCGGAGGTCCTGGAGCTGGAAGCCAATTCAGTGTCCGATAACCCGCTGGTATTTGCCGATCAGGGTGACATCTTGTCCGGTGGTAACTTCCACGCCGAGCCGGTGGCCATGGCCGCCGATAATCTGGCGCTGGCTATTGCTGAAATCGGGTCATTATCCGAACGCCGTATGGCGCTGTTGATCGACACTAATATGTCCAAGCTGCCACCGTTTTTGGTCGATAATGGTGGTCTGAACTCAGGCTTTATGATTGCCCAGGTGACCAGTGCGGCTTTGGCTTCTGAAAACAAGAGCCTGGCGCACCCCGCATCGGTAGACAGCTTACCCACTTCAGCCAACCAGGAAGACCATGTATCCATGGCCACCTATGCCGGCAGAAGGCTGGGAGATATGGCTGAGAATACCCGCGGCATTCTGGCCATCGAGTATCTGGCTTGCGCTCAGGGACTGGATTTCCGCCATCCGCTGAAAACATCCAGCGTACTGGAAGAAGCCAAGGCCCTGCTTCGCGAAGTGGTGCCTTTCTACGATAAAGACAGGTATTTTGCCCCGGATATTGCCCAAGCCAGCGAGCTTATTGGCCAATCAACGCTGAACAAATTAGTGCCGTCAGGTCTGTTGCCAAGTATTGATTAATTCAAAATAATAAATAAAACGCCCGGTTTTTACAGGGCGTTTTACGTTACACAGAAGAGATTGATTAGCCTTTAAAGCTGCAACTTAATACGCAGGGGACAATGTTATTTTTTAAGCCGGACTAAACCCAGTCCAGACAAACCTAAGGTAAACAGAGTGAAAATGCCCGGCTCGGGGATTTGCGTCGAAATTCGGATATCGTTGTCGGTATCCTGGGTGAAGTCCCAGTCGATATCTGTAATTGGGCTACTGAAATCTACCGACAGCATATGCCATAGGTCGCCTACGGGCAGGTTAGCCGCTATCTGTACCTGCTGCGAGTAGGTCGCTGTGCCATCGGCACCTGTGTTATCGAGAAAGTCCTTGCCACCCGCTGAGTCCAGCGAGCCTGGAGCGGGTAAGGTTCGGTCGAACAAAGTCAGGCCTGGCTGACCGTCGAAGACCAGCATATCCAGACCTTGTCCTGTGTTATTAACAAAATGCCAGGCGTTGTTATCAAATGTGGTGCCGCTGCTCACTGATAGTCCCCAAGCTGTACCGCTGACGCCACCGGAGTCACCGCCGGTAGGAGCCCAGAAAAGCGTCTCGTCTAATCCCCCGCTGAAGATTGCCTGTACCGACATTCCCGCCATTTCGGCGCCGCTGGTAGTGAAACTTGTCACACCGGGAATAATGTTGGTGACGGAGGGGTCGGTAGCGTAGTTAATTACTGCTCGAGCCGGTGGCGAAGCGAGTAAAAGAGCAAGCGTACATAGTAAGACTTTGTTTTTCATGCGAGTTCACCTGGTAATAACGGGAGCTGCAAAAAAGCTGTCCTTGCTATGAAGGAGGAGTTCATTTCCTGATCTGGTTCCAGCAAAATTTATGCCGTCATTTTTTGTATCAGAATATCAGCTAGTTGCGTATGCAGGCTGGGATCCCAAGTTAAATATGTAAAAAAAGCCAACACATGCCCGGCGGGAAACATGTTATTCGTTGCGGTACTCTTTGCAGACAAATGGTGTTCTAATAGCGGAAATTTTGTTTTTAGAAGACCCGTCAATATGAGTGCAACTGAGTTATTAACCCTGGATGAAGCTATCGACAATGCTTACGATATATTCCTGGAGCTAGCGTCAGATAACCTGGCCCCGGAAGATATGCTGATCCTGGGCGGGAATTTTGAAGATACCGGTGCTGCCGATGTGGTTGAAGTTGCCGATGATTGGGTTGAACACGTAGGGTTTGGCGTTGATAAAGACACCTATGCTGAAGTGCTGATTGGGTTAGTAAACGAAGACGATGAGTTGGATCAAATCTATGCTCGTTTGCTGATCAGCCGGGAAAAAGACAATAAATTTTGTCATATCCTGTGGAAAAAAGCGGACTAGCTCGGCAAACTAATTGAATTTGCTGGATTACCCTTGCTAATAGGCCTGGCGAGGCTAGAAATTCGCCAACCAATTACCGAAAAACTATAATTAGATCGTGTCGCTACCGGGATGAGAAGATTATGGAGCTTGAACGAATATACCCAGGAAAGCTATGTGCCAGCAGCAAAGGTTACGGCAAGGTAACCAGCGTAGATGCAGAGCATCACAGCGTACATATGGCGGATTTTTTGGATAATCATGATTTTGAAGTGGATATTGATGAGGTTTATGACGATCCACAAATCCACAATCCTGAAGACGGGTACTACTGATTTATCCAGTCGTCGAATATGTGTTGGACGTAATGCCAGTTAGTCCTGCTAACTGGCATTTTGTATTGGCTGATACTGGTTTAACCGTCGATATTTTACTTCGCAAAACCAGATAAGTGTAACTTTCCCTGCCCCCTCTGTTCTCGTTTTACCGGTTACTTTTGGCGCTGTGATTAGCGTGACAGAACGACTAGATTAACCTCAATTCTTGGGAAATGTAAAAGCTGCCATATAGCTGGGTTTGTCGGGTAAGATATCGGCGTATTCAAATGTGACGCGACTGCCAAGGTCGTGAACCAGGTGAAGGTCTAGTTGATGACGTTTAACGTTTGGCTGTTAATGATAACGGGTGCGCTTGCCATGAGTACCGCCCCCATGATGATGGAGCGAAAGGGGCGTAAGCCTTGTTTATCGGTGGCGCGGTATTTGCTGCTTTATCCTTACCAGGCGGATATATCAACAACATTTCTGGGCGTTTTGTCTCTCTTGTGGCGCGGTCAGAAAACGGGTCAGCTTAAAACAGCGTAATCCATAGACAAGTAGAAATGGGCGATTTTCCCGTCTAACTTTTATCTTGCTGTTGCGACAACTTGTTTTCACAATCGGCTTTTATTATTTCAAGGGCATCCAGCGCCAACTGGGGGTGGATATGGTTTTCTTCCAATAGCTGGATCAAATCTACCGCCAGTTTTACATGGGCAGGGGCACTTTCAAGGCTCATAAGTTGTTCTCTTGGTATTGTGTTTGGAAATATGTGTCTATCGCAGCATCAATCAAAGAAGCGTGCAAATTTACTAATGCATTGAGATCTTTTAAATACCCACCACCCAGCACTGCGGCAACGGGGATCTGGCTGCCTTTTCATAGCTTAAACACTACTTTGTCTGGTTGGGACAGTGTTTGTGCCGATAAATAAAGTTTGCCTAATTCGACCTGCTAGTGGATATCAACCCCAGTATCATACAGGATGTAATCTGGTTGCAGTTCGGTAATTAGCTCCGCCAAACACGTTTCCAGCTTATCCAGATATTTCCCATCTTTGATGCCGACAGCCAGACCGATCTCCAGATCGGGTGAGTGTTTTACATAAGGGAATTTGGACTTACGGTGTAGCGAGCAGGTAAAAATTCGATTTTCGTCTTGGAGTCTTTCAGTGCTACCATCGCCCTGGCGTACGTCACAATCCAAGATTAACATGCGATCAACGCTATTGTTTAGCCGTAGTTTTTTGCGGTGAACGCCAGTTCGTTAAAGATACAAAACCCGTTGGCTTTATTACTGAAGGCGTGATGATAGCCGCCGACCGGCTGGACAGTAACACCCTGGGTTAATGCGGCTTGCGCCGCCAACGGACGTTAGGGTTAGTGTTATCAGCTCACGGCGCCAGAGAAAACCCATCAACATATGGCTTTGGCCGAAAGAGTTTCGGTAACAAACTGATGGATGTAATCTTTGTAGTGCACTATCTCTAAATCTAGCGACGATACCTGTTCGGGTACGGTTAATTTGGTCGGCGAAAGGGCCGAATCTGAGCCTGTCATAGAGCAAACGGGAAACTGTGCCCTTCTGGCAAGCTTATCCTGGAATTAATAGGGTGATATATGAGGTAGAGTTTCACTGGGTTAGATTAAGGTGTTATAAAAAACTTAGCCAAACACGAGAAGGCTAAAGCATTGAAAGCGTACTGTTGCTCATGCACTTCGTTGGGATTGTTTTTTGTCCTGAGCGCCTTAGCTTTTTACAGAACCACTCGTTTGCCGGATTATTATTTAACTCTGTTGGAGCTAAATAAGGACTTTGCTGCAAAATAACAGGGTTATTTAGTAACAGTACAGCTACGAGAGAAAGTGGAATAAGCATAACGGATCCTGGCCAGGAAGCCCTGTTAATTAGACTTCTCGTTTGCCAATGTGTTCCGCTTATTTTGACGTCTGCGAAGTAAGACTTCATCCAGGGGGAAGTAATTTCTAGTCAGACTGTGCTAACCAAGCTTTGAAGGCCGCTTGTGTCGAATCGTCGGCAGAGGAATACAATTTCTGAAGCTCGTCGAGCCTGCTCCTCCTGATATTGATGGTTTGAGCTTTTTTTAATTCATTTAGCAATTCAATGTTGGGACCATTCTGCCAGCCTAATCGCTCAGTAATAGTGATTTTGGTGGGGATCTCCGACCGGGTGATTCGATCTATAAGTTTTAGCTTGGGGGATTTAGCGTAAACCTTAGCCTCTTTTTTTGTGCGCGGGCGTTTCGCCTCGATCAGGATCTGCTGACCAGCTTTGACCACAAAATGGAGTACGATTGGTGAAGACTGGTAAGAGCCGTCTATCTCGCTATCAAAGGCCTGACGGTATTGTAAGACCACCTGTTGTTCGCCGGGCTGTAAAGGAAGGGGCTCCCGACCATAGAAGGCAATGCTGGTTTTATTACCATTTTCATACAAGAGTTGGAACATCGCTGGGATAGCCAATGCACTGCTGGCAGCCCAAACGCTGGGTGTTAGTCCGGCCAATAGCAGAAAAAATGCCAATTGTTTCATTAAAAATTCCCAATGTAAGAATTGGACTCTTCGTGTTTTCTTATTCTTTCTTCCACTACTCGAGTCGCGTTTTGGCAACGCTGGAGACGCTCTTTTAAGGCATCCAGTTTTGCTTTTACCTCATGGTGTTGTGCAGGGTGAGCCTGCTTCAGGTCTTCCCTGGCAGCCTCAACCATAGCGTCGAGACGGCCTTCATACTCATATTGCTGTTTGAGCTTATTGTATAAGGATTGCGCTTCCCTGCTGGGTTGATAAATGAACAGCTCAGGTTTCCCTTGCTTTAGCTGGTTTACCAGTTGAAATAATGCAGAAAATTGATCCGTTAACTTTTGGCATTTTCCACCAATCAGATCATTTGGGCATTTCCTGTTAATGGCTTCTTGTAATGTGGCAAAACTGTGTTCAATTTGTTGCAGGTAGCAGATCAGGCTGTCGCCTTTTTTTGGAAAAAGTGAGCGGTTAAAGCTAAAGCCTTTTGCTATTTCAGCAGGGAAACGCTGATCCAATGCAATACAGTCCTGCTTTAGCTGGGTAATCCGATTTTCTAATTGGGTTAAATCAACCATTTTATCTTAACTAAAAGTTCTTTTGTGGGGTTTGACTCAGTCTATTGTCAGGCATTTCGGCAAAAAATTCTGCCTGAGCCTATTAGAAGACAGAGGAAACGGGGTAAAGTTCACAGCTTAGCCTGAAGTTGCTCAGAGTACCTGTGACATTTTAGCGAATCAGTGCTCAATGTCTCGATTAAACGGCGGCAGTGCGTCTAGCAAGCCTTTGCCATAGCGGCGGGATACCAGCCGGCGATCCAGAATGGAAATTTTACCCCAGTCGTTTTCTTTACGTATTAACCGACCACAGGACTGGATCAACTTTTTGCTGGCTTCTGGTATGGTAATTTGTAGAAACGGATTTCCGCCTTTTTCTTCAATCCATTCTGCATGGGCTTCTTCCACCGGTGAGGTGGGCACCGCAAAAGGTAGCTTAGTGATGATGAGGTTAGTCAGGTAGTGGCCGGGTAAATCTAAACCCTCGGATAAACTGCCCGTGCCAAAAAGCACCGCGGTTTTTCCCGCATCACAGCATTTCTTGTATTCTTCCAGCAAAGCCTGGCGAGACCTTTCTCCTTGCACCATAATATTGTACTTCCCGCTTTTTCTGACTGCCTCTGCCACCAAGTTCATTTGCCAATAGGAGGCAAATAAGACCAAATTCCCCTGTTTCTCTGCTAACAGTTGGGGGACTTTACTGATCAGCGCCTGATCAAATGTATCAGTGCCGGGCTCCGCGTCCATTTTGGGTAAACTCAAGGTGATTTTCTGGTAATCAAAAGGCGAATTCAAGCGTAAATATTGCGTCCCGTCATTAACTTTCAGGCCCGCCTGGTGACGATAATAATCAAATGAATTAAGTGCGGTCAGGGTGGCGGAGCACAGTATTACCCCGGCGCCTCGCGACCACAATAACGCTTCCAATAACCCGCCTACTTCCAGCGGCGAGGCCGCCAGCATAAAATCTTGCTCGCCTTCCTGCTGGCGTTCTACCCAGCAGGCCAGAGGAGCCTGTTTGCTGCTTCTCTCCTTGGCCAGCATAGACCAGAGGTTGCTAAAATTTTCCAGGCGTTGTAAAAAATATCCGGTTTCCCCCAATAGGCTATCGGCGGCACTGGACTTCAATAAACCGTCCTTTATCTGTTCACCTATGATGGCCAATAGCTTATTAAGGCTTTTTAAACAGGTTTTTGTCTCTTCACGAATTGCCGCAGCGATATTGGGTAAGTCGGCAGGCAAGTCCCCCATTTCAAATCTGCATATTCCTTCTTTATTGAGTAATCCCGGGTTTGCGTTGAAAAATTCATATACCTTATCCAACTCCCTGGCAATTGCCTGGCTAGACTCCACCAATTCGATACCCGGCCCTATAGTGGATTGCGTCTTTATGCTCTGGGCAATTTTCCGGTTGCATTGCTCAAGCTTCTTGAGCCAGCTCTGAGCGCCGCGAACGGTGGCGAAGGCACTGGAAAAATCGCGGGTAATTGAGGGTAAATGGTGTGCTTCGTCCAGTACATAAAAACACGCTTCGGGCTCAGGTAAGATAACCCCGCCACCGAGTTCAAGATCGGCCAGCAACAGGGCATGGTTCACTATCAGCACATCTGACTTTTCGATGTCATCCCGACTACGGTGAAACGGGCAGTGATGATGATGAGACAAGGCGCGGCTACAGCTGTGCTTATCGGATACAATTTGCTGCCAGATCCTATCAGGGATAGGCGTTGGCCAGGCATCCCTGTCGCCTTGCCATTTTCCTTCGAGATAAGCCTTTGCCAATCGCTTAACCAGGGCAATGTCCTGAGTACTGGGCTTACTTTCCCACATGGCCATCTGGCCTTCACCGGTTTCTGCTGATTGCAAAAGCTTGTGCTCGCAACAATACCTTTGTCTGCCTTTTACCAGACAAAAGGTAAAGGGTACGTCGGTATTTTCGCGGAAAAACGGCAGATCTTTGTTGAGCAGTTGCTCTTGTAAGGTCACTGTGGCAGTGGAGATGACCAGCTTCTTGTTGCTCATCTTGGCAACAGGAATACCGGACAGGATATAAGCAAGGGACTTACCTATGCCGGTACCGGCTTCGGCTACCAGGATCCGCCGGTGTTTATCGTACTCCCCCGCGAGCACCTTAGCGATTTCCGCTACCAAATAGTTTTGCTCTTTCCTTACCTGATAATGGGGCAGGGAAGTGGTGATCTTTTGATAGGAATTTCTAATTAGCTGTTTGATTTTAGGGGAAAGCATAGGCGATTACGTTTTTGAACCAGAGACAAGTGTACCAATTGCGGCGCGAGGTTGAAATAAACTCTGCAGGTGAATTTATATGTAATGGCAAAGCCGCCAGGAAAGGAACAAATCGATACGATTATTAGAGAACTAAATGTTCGAAAAGTGTAATGAAATGTAAAATCATTAAGTTACCTGACCTTTTTTAAAATTAGAGTGCACTACAAATTTAATTTGTAGTGCACTTCCTAAAAAACAAACAATGTTGGCTTCATATCGCTAGTGGCATACAAGGAGCGAATCGGTTAGTACACAATGGAGGCGCCATTTCGTTGCCAAGTTAACAGATGAAGCGTGGAATACCGACATTAGCTGGTTAATGCGAGTTCGATAAAATCGAACGTTTACTGCAATTAAATCAAATTTTCTTTCTTTTTTATGCAAGTAAAATCCAGAGCACAAATTCTTAGAAATTCGCTTAAGGAGAGCATAAGCCGATAAAAAAACACCACTGGGTATAAGCACACCAAAGCAATCCAGGGGTGATGATTCAGATGCGGAGCAGGATAAAATTGTTTTATTTAAATTTTTTCTGAGACTCAGGAACTTTTGAATATTGATGATGTCGGCTGGCCCTTGACAGTAATTTATAAATTTGTAATTATCCGCAGCGGAAAGGACGCCACTGCACGCATTCTAAGGAAGGGTTAGACCCCTCGAACTTAAATTTTAAATCTATAAAAAGGCAGTGGAAAACAATGAGAAAATTAATTCTTGCAACTATGGTTCCTGCACTTCTTGCAGCAGGTTCAGTCAACTCAGCAGAGCTGTACAAAGGTGAAGACGGTTCAGTTCTTAACATGTACGGTCGTATCGAAGCGAACTTCAAAAATGCAAAAGACGAAGCTGATGATCGAGAAACCAAAGGTTCAGTGTACGCTCGTATGGGTTTCAACGGTCGCCAGGTAGTCAACGAAGATATGGCTGTTATCGGCCAGGCTCAGTACCAGCTTAGCCAAAAAGATGCCTCCAGCGATGTAGAATGGAGCGCTCGTTATGTATGGGCTGGTTTGGACATGTCAGAAGCGGGTCGCGTTGAAGCGGGTCGTGTTGCTTCTGGCCTGATCAAGTTCACTGATATCGGCGATATATTTTATGCTGGAGGTGATGTTGTCGCCGGTGCTCACACCGGCCTTGTTGACACAAGCTCGGCACTGGTTTTCCGCCAGGACGGCACTCTTCAGTATCGTAACAGCCTGGGTGATCTGGACTTCTCTGCTGCGTATATCACTAACTCATCTGTAGATTATGCTTATAACGCGGCAGTTCGTTACAACGTCGACATGGGTAACGCTGGAGTTTTGCGTCCGGTAGCTATGTACCAGCAGGACAAGGCAGACGACTCCACAACAACAGTTCAAGACTATAAAACATATGGTCTGGGCGCCCAATACTTTATAGGTAGCTTGTATCTGGGAGCGACTTACGTTGAAGAGAAGATGGATCTGTTAAGCAGCGCGGATGCAAAAACTAAAGGTACTGATATAGTAGCTGCCTATGATTTCGGACAGTTTGTTGCGCGTGCCGGTTATCGTTATCAGAAGTTTGACGATATGGGTGAATTTGCTAAAACTCAAGATCGTTGGACTGTAGAGGGTCAGTATAAGCTAACTTCTATGTCATCTCTGTTTGCGAACTATAGCTATAACAATGGTTATGGTAATGCAAAAGTAGTTGGCTCTGGTCTTGAGACTACAACTAAGAAAGAGGGCGGTGTTGCTCAGGTTGGCATCCGTTACCAGTGGTAATCTCACTTAACGCAGTATAAAGTAGCAAGCCAGCCCTTTGGACTGGCTTTTTGCGTTTCAGTTTCGCGTTAATTCATTGGGTCTTAATATGAAAAAGAAAACACATTTACTTATCGGGTTAGCACTTGCGAGTATTTCAGGTAGTGCTATTGCGGCAGAATTTAAAGTCCCCACCCAATTTGATATATTGGCCGTGAATGAACAGGGTCCTGGCTCCCTCTTTTTTCTTGGCACTAAAGAAGTTAAATTGGGTGATAGTGGTCAGCAACAAGTTGTTGTGCGGTTCAAAAGCGCTCGTAGCTCTACTAATACCGAAGACAGTCGTGGCATAGCAGAATCCCAACCTATTATTCTGCTGTTTAAAATCGATGGATTGAAATCTGTCGAATTGAAATTGCCGAATTTGTACTCGGCAAAATCCATAGACAAATTTGCTCGTCACCCAAAGGTTAGCTTGGTGGATAGTCAGGGTGATCCTGTAAAACTGAAGCAGGACGAAATGGTTAAGTCCGGTTTTCAAATGGGCCGCAATTATGTCACAGAAGTGAAAGAATATAATCAAGCGGGTGGTGTTGCGGCGCTTACTAGTGGTGCTGTAGTAGCAACCAGTGTTGCGACTGTGGCTGCGGTTGGCACGCCAGGCAAACAAACCCCGCGGCCAACTAGCCAAGGTGTCGAAGCGGTTCAGCAAGCATTTGAGCAGTTATCCGAAAAAGAACAGAAGCAGTTTGTAAACTGGGCTGTTGGTAAAATCACCCAATAAAAAAGGCTGGTTAAACCAGCCTTTTTTCTTTACAGGGCAAAGGTGTTTTGTTGGTACTTGGCCGCACACTTAGCACACCTTTGTGTAGTGGGGTCAGCTTCCAGCAATCCTGCTTCAATGGGCTCTTCGCAATCCGAGCAGAGTCCATATAAGTCCAATTCTATTTGACATAGCGCAGCTTCGATATTTTTAATTAACGCCAGTTTATCGTTTAAGGTAGGCAAATTGTGTTGTTGTATAATATCGCTTAATTCTTGGTCGCTTAACAATTCGATATTCAACCCACCCTGATTTTCACTGGCTATGGTGTTAATCACAGCCTGCTTTTCAATTTTGAGCAGCACCTTTAGCCTCGCTTGATACTGCTTACTATCTGGTAAGTTAGTTTCCATGATGTTCAGGCTCGTTAGTAAATAGACCTACTAGATTAACGGTTATTTACCTGGTAACAGATGATTTAGGTCAAAGACGGCTTAGTCATTTCAGTAAGTAACAGAAATGTCATTACAACGATTGCTATGTGCTGGTCACAAAATATGGTTTTTAGATGACAGAGCCGCCAGAACCTTTTAGAATCCCGCGACTTCGATATGAGAGGTATTATGCGTGTAATTCTAGCCCCGATGGAAGGGGTGCTTGACCACCTGATGCGGGAGCTGCTGACAGAGATGAACCATTATGATCTCTGCGTCACCGAGTTTGTCCGTGTGGTGGATATGTTGTTACCCAACCGGGTATTCCATCGCTTTTGCCCCGAGCTTAAGCAGGGCGGAAAAACCAAATCAGGTACGCCTGTTCGAGTTCAGTTACTGGGTCAGCATGCCCAGTGGATGGCGGAAAATGCGCTGCGTGCGATTGAGCTTGGATCGCCGGGTGTTGATGTTAATTTTGGTTGTCCCGCCAAAACTGTGAATAAGAGTCAGGGGGGGGCCGCCATGTTAAGAGAGCCGGAATCCCTTTACCAGGTGGTTAGCGCCATGCGTAAGGCGGTCCCTGCGGATCAACCTGTCACCGCTAAAATTCGCTTAGGCTGGGATTCCACTGAGTACAGTCTGGAAATTGCCGATGCCGTGGCCCAGGCCGGCGCCAGTGAGCTGGCCGTGCACGGCCGAACTAAGTCTTGTGGATATAAAGCTGACAAGATTGATTGGCCTGCCATCGGCGCTATACAGTCCCGTCTAAATATCCCCGTTATCGCCAATGGAGAAATATGGAATTATCAAGATGGGATTCGCTGCCGTCAGGTGACAGGATGTGATGCTCTGATGGTTGGGCGAGGGGCATTAAACCTGCCTAATATAGGCAATGTTCTCAAGGAGGATCAGGAAAAAATGCCCTGGTTACAGGTGACCCGTTTATTATCTCGTTATGCGGAAATGGAATGTCGGGGGGATAAAGGCATTTATTTTCCAAACCGGATCAAGCAATGGATGAGTTATCTTAAAAAGGAGTATCAGCAAGGTGAGGTGCTGTTTGCCAAAATCCGCTCTCTTAAAGACTCAGATGAAATTGTCAGCGTGATAAATAATGAGCGCTTAACAGCGCAGCTGTAAACTGAATTCACTTTTAGTGGCTAATTGGTTTGCCTAAATTGGCTTGATACTTTAGGGTTGAAGTTGGATTTACGGCGTTGGATGGTGCGCTAGGAGTGGCTTGTTGTTATGAAAAAAAAACTATTTCTATTAATAGCTTGGATTAGCCTCGGATTAGGCGTACTGGGTATACCTTTACCCCTGTTGCCTACAACGCCGTTTGTTTTACTGTCGGCTTATTGTTTTGCCAACGGCTCAGAAAGGTGGCATGCCTGGTTGTTAAATCACGGGTTATTTGGCCCTATTATTAATGACTGGCAGAAACATCGCGGGATCAAACCAAAAGTGAAGAAGCAGGCGTTAATATTTACCACCATTTCATTTGCTATCTCTATCTATGTTGCCCCCATCGTATGGGTGAAGATATTGCTGGTTTGTATGTATATGGTACTGATTTTTTGGTTAGCAAAGCTTAAAGAGTGCCCACAATAAAGCCTATCCAGGGTTAAAGGCGTACAGGACGTTCTTTATCATCAGTAATTACAGCAGCTTCTCTTGAAAGCAAGGTGGCAAGTGTCTAAGCTAGCCCACTCAGTTACACCCTGCCCCAAGTGGCAATTTACCTGGAAAACACTATGGATCAACACACGTTAGACACTATCAAAGCGAGCATTAAGTCTATTCCCGATCACCCAAAACCCGGCATAGTGTTTAGAGATATCACTAGTCTGGTAGAAGATGCAGATGCGTTTGCGAAAACGGTTAAGGTGTTGGCGGAGCGATTTAAAGGCCAGGGTATTGACAAAGTGGTGGGAGCAGAAGCTCGCGGCTTTATATTTGGCGCACCGGTCGCGGCTGAGTTAGGCGCGGGTTTTGTGCCTGCCAGGAAACCTGGCAAACTACCAAGAGCGACGGTGGCGCAAAGTTATTCGCTGGAGTATGGCGAAGACATGTTACAAATCCATGCCGATGCGATTTTACCCGGGGAAAAAGTATTAATCGTCGACGACCTGCTGGCCACTGGAGGAACGGTAGAAGCAGCTATATCTTTGATCAGACGTTTAGGCGGTGTGGTTACCGATGCGGCTTTTGTTATTTCCCTGCCTGATTTAGGTGGTGAGGCAAAGCTGAAAGAGCATGATATTAACCTATTTACTATCGTTGAGTTTGAAGGCGAATAAATTTAACAATGAGCTATCAGGTACTCGCCAGGAAGTGGCGGCCCCATAATTTTAAGCAAGTTGTGGGACAGCAACATGTATTAACTGCATTAGTGAATGCGTTGGATCAGGGGCGACTTCACCACGCCTATTTGTTTAGCGGTACCCGCGGCGTGGGTAAAACCACCATAGCGAGAATTTTAGCCAAGAGTTTAAACTGTGAGCAGGGGGTTTCCTCTGAGCCCTGTGGGCAGTGCGCGAACTGTCTGGATATCGATCAGGGGCGGTTTGTTGATTTGCTGGAAATTGACGCCGCGTCCAGGACCAAAGTAGAAGATACCCGAGAGCTGCTGGATAATGTTCAGTACAAACCGGCGCAGGGCCGGTATAAAGTGTACCTGATTGATGAAGTGCATATGCTGTCCAAACACAGCTTTAACGCACTGTTAAAAACCCTGGAAGAGCCACCAGAATATGTCAAGTTTCTGTTGGCAACAACAGATCCACAAAAGCTGCCCATTACAATCTTATCCCGCTGCTTGCAGTTTCATCTGAAAAGCTTAAGCAGAGAGGACATTGCCGAACAGCTCGCGTTTATTTTAGGCGAAGAGCAGGCACCATTTGAGCAGGGGGCGTTAACTGCGTTGTCCAAGGCGGCCGACGGCAGTATGCGTGATGCCCTGAGCTTGACGGATCAGGCGCTGGCTTTTGGCGCTGGAAACGTGATGTATGCGCCTGTGTTGTCCATGCTGGGCACACTGGATCACAAGCATATTTTCCAGTTATTGCATTTTATCTCCGTAGCTAAAGGGCAAGAAGCGATGGAGAAGCTCGCTGAGTTGGCCATGCTAGCGCCAGACTTTGACCAGCTGCACAGTGAACTCGCGGCTTTGCTACACAAAATTGCCATGACGCAGGTCCTGCCATCGAGTGCAAATAGCGATACGGAGAAGGAGGAAATCCAACTTTTTGCCGAGCAAATTAGCCCTGAAGAGGTGCAGCTGTATTATCAGATTGTGCTGGACGGGCGTAAGCATCTACCTCTAGCACCCGACGGACGTGTGGCCATGGAGATGACGGTGCTGCGAATGCTGGCTTTCAAACCCGCGCCATTGGTACAGTTAAACGACAACCTGGCTACACCCGCTCAGGACAATAAACCCGGTTTACAGCGAGAGCCAGTGCAACGGCCGGAGACCAACAAGCTTCAACTACCACGGGTGAATGAGCAACCAGCCCAGGCGAGCCAAGAAATTCCAGCGCCGTTAATTGACTCAAGGCGTCAGACGAATAGTCTCCCTGAGCCAGAAACCGGGGATGTTACTTCTGCCTCCGTTAGAGGGCCGGCCAGCCAGCCTATCGTTGAGCCTCAATTAGCTGCCAATATGGGCAGTCTTGCCGCACCTGTAACACATGTTCCGGCGGCGCCCGTGAGCCAGCCATTGACTGAGCCCAACCCGCTTGCTCAGGAAAGACCCGCAAATCAACCGGTAGCGGTTCAAACCCACTCGGCGGATAGCGCACTGGCTAAACGTAATATGCTACGCAGCCGAAAAAAACAGTTGGAAAGCGGCGAAAAAAAGTCTAGCAGGGAGCTTGTGAAGACCGCACCTGCTCCTGAAGTAGTCCCTATGGTTAATCAGCCAGCGGAAAGTGCGCCAGTAAGAGAGGTACCTCCTCAGCGCAATCAGCAGCTTTCCCGAGACTTTCCGCCGCTGGAAAGTTACGCAGACGTTCCCTACTCCGATCCATCGGAAGACTTGCCTCCGCCTATGGGGTTTACCCCACCGCAAGCCAGTACCGCTTCGACAACTGTGTTGGCGGAGCCCGCTGTTAAGGAGGCTGAACAGCTACAGCAGCCTGACAAGCGACGGCCGGGTAAAGGATTTTCTGACAACAACCAAGATCCCTGGTGTTTGCAAATAGCACAAATGGAGCTAGGTGCGATAGCCAGACAATTAGCACTGAATTCCTTAATGAGCCAGGATGGCCATTTGATCCGCTTACTGTTAAAGCCGGAGCAAAAACACCTGGCCAGCGACAAGACTGAACAGCAACTTAAGCAGGCGCTGCACCAATTGTTAGGAAATAATGTGGAGGTGGAGATCCGTGTGGGTACGGACTTGAGCCAAGAAACCCCACTTGAAATCGAACACAGACTCTATCAAGAGCGATTGAGCCAAGCTAAAATTGACATAAAGCAGGATGAGAATGTAGCCTTCTTTGTGCAGCGTTTTGCCGCAGAAATAGACGAACAAAGTATTAAACCACTGTAGGCTTGAAATAGCAGTAGCCACCCCAATATTGGTAACC
This sequence comes from Psychromonadaceae bacterium, assembly GCA_965249895.1. Classification (GTDB taxonomy): domain Bacteria; phylum Pseudomonadota; class Gammaproteobacteria; order Enterobacterales; family CBDFNC01; genus CBDFNC01. The sequence continues at coordinate 742,277 of CBDFNC010000004.1, read as the reverse complement.
ATAACAACACGAGAGAATTTGACATGTTTGGTAAAGGCGGAATGGGTAACCTGATGAAACAGGCGCAGCAGATGCAAGATAAAATGCAGAAGTTGCAAGAAGAAATTGCCCTTATGGAAGTGATTGGAGAGTCCGGAGCAGGTCTGGTAAAAGTGACTATGTTAGGAAACCATAACGTACGTCGTGTCGAAATTGATGAAAGCCTGATGGAAGATGATAAAGAAATGGTTGAAGACTTGGTTGCAGCGGCAATCAATGACGCGGTGCGCCGTGTTGAAGAAACCAACAAGGAAAGAATGGCAGAAGCAACCGGCGGTATGCAATTACCCCCTGGGTTTAAAATGCCATTCTAGTCTGTGACCCGCCAGCTGGCGGGTTTTTCTTAGGTAAGGAAAATATATGAGTTTTAGCCCTTTATTAGATGAGCTCATTAATAAATTGCAATGTTTGCCTGGTGTGGGTCCCAAGTCGGCACAACGAATGGCGTTTCATCTTTTGGACAAAAACCGTGAGGGCGCAAGCCAGTTAGGCCAGACCTTGTTAACTGCGGTGGCGGATATAGGACACTGCCGGCAATGCCGCACATTTACCGAGAATGACTTGTGTGATATATGTAAAAACCCCAAGCGTCATATGGACGCTACCTTATGCGTGGTAGAAAGCCCGGCTGATGTACTGGCCATAGAGCAGACGGCGCAATTCTCCGGCACCTATTTTGTATTGATGGGGCACCTGTCGCCGCTGGATGGCATCGGTCCTAACGATATCGGCCTGGATGTGTTGGAAGCTCGCCTGCGACAGGCAGATATCCAGGAGCTGATCCTGGCCACCAACCCCACTGTCGAAGGGGAGGCTACTGCTTACTACATAGCGGAATTAGCCACGGACAATCAGGTTCCGGCAAGCCGCATCGCCCATGGCGTACCTGTAGGCGGAGAGTTAGAATTCGTGGATGGTACGACCTTGTCCCATTCGTTTAGTGGACGTTTACCTCTGAAATAATGCCATAAAAAAGCTGCTCGGCAGGGGCATGGAGCAGCTATTAAGGTTAACGGAGTGTTAACAAAGGTCTCTTTCAATCTGTAAGATGCGCTCTTCCAGTTCGGTTTGTTGCAACGCATCCTGCGCTCGCTCTAAATCAACTTGTGCCTGACGGTATTGCTCTTCGGCCTGTAACCGGCGTTCAAAGTTGCACATATTTTCAGCTACAGCGTTCGATAAATTATTCATATCCTCTCCGCATTCAATCGGGCCTCCCCGACAAATTATGTAAACCTAGATACCTGCTTATATTAGAGCCAATGCTATTTTTCGGCCCTGCATTTAAAAGTAGCTCGTTGCGTTATTTATTAGCAAGCCTGAAATTAGAAATACTTTAAAAAATGAGAAGTTAAGTGGAATTTTATCGAGATAAATTTTAGTAAGGTGTATTTCTTTTGAATCTACCCTTGAAAACGCCCCCATTTGTCCATAGATACTGAGACAGCTTGCAAATATTTGCATAACCCTGTTTCAAAGTACGCCGACTGGCGACTTATAGTTGCAATAAACCAAGAGCACATTATCAATGACCGAGACTACACATCAGGAAAACCATAACTTTAACGCTGATACCGATCAGTTACTTCAGCTGATGATCCACAGCTTGTATAGCAACAAAGAAATTTTCTTAAGAGAGCTGGTGTCCAATGCTGCAGATGCGTCTGATAAGCTGAGATTTAAAGCACTGTCCGATGCCAGCTTGTATGAGAATGATGGTGACTTACGAGTCCAACTTAGTTTCGATAAAGAAGCGCGAACCATCACTATCTCTGATAACGGTATCGGTATGACCCGTGATGAGGTGGTTGAACATCTGGGCACGATTGCCAAGTCGGGTACCAAAGAGTTTTTTGGCAAATTATCCGGAGATCAAGCCAAAGACTCTCAGCTGATTGGTCAGTTTGGTGTAGGTTTTTATTCTGCCTTTATTGTTGCCGACAAGGTAACTGTACTGACTCGTGCCGCAGGCGCTGATAAAAGCCAGGGTGTACAGTGGGAATCCGCTGGTGAGGCCAGTTATACGGTTGCCGATATTGAAAAAGAAAACCGCGGCACCGACATTATCCTGCACCTTAGAGAAGGTGAAGATGAGCTGCTAAATGACTGGCAGTTACGCTCGATTGTTAGTAAATATTCCGATCATATTAGTATTCCGGTACAGATGTGGCGTGAAGAAGTTGCTGAATCCGAAGGCCCAGAAGGGGAAAAGGTCCCCGCACAACCTGGTGAGTGGGAATCGGCCAATAAAGCGACCGCCTTGTGGACACTAAGCAAAAATGAGGTGTCTGATGAGCAATACAAAGAGTTTTATAAGCACATAGCCCATGACTTCGAAGATCCGCTAAAGTGGAGTCATAACAAGGTCGAAGGCGAGCAGGAGTACACCAGCTTATTGTATGTGCCTGCACGTGCACCCTTTGACATGTGGAACCGTGAAAAGCAGCACGGTCTTAAGCTGTATGTTCAGCGTGTCTTTATCATGGATGATGCTGAGCAATTTATGCCAACCTACCTGAGGTTTGTGAAAGGTGTGTTGGACTCAAATGATTTGCCATTAAACGTATCGCGCGAAATTCTTCAGGACAATCGTGTTACCACTAAGCTTCGCGGCGCATGTACCAAACGTGTATTGAGCATGCTGGAGAAATTAGGTAAAAATGACCCTGAGGCCTATCAAAAGTTCTGGAATGAGTTTGGCCAGGTGCTGAAGGAAGGTCCAGCCGAAGATATGGCAAATAAGGAAAAAATTGCCAAACTGATGCGCTTCTCATCGACTCATACGGATGAAGCAGAGCAAAACGTATCCTTCGAGGCGTACGTTGAACGTATGCAGGAAGGCCAGGACAAGATTTACTATATTACTGCCGATAGTTTTAATGCGGCAAAAAATAGCGCACACCTTGGGATCTTCCGCAAGAAGGGTATCGAAGTGCTGTTGATGGCAGATCGTATTGACGAATGGTTGCTGAGCCACCTGAACGAGTTTGACGGTAAAACACTGGTTTCAGTTACTAAGGGTGACCTGGATCTGGGTGAATTGGAAGATGACGAGTCCAAAGCACAGAAAGAGCAGCAGGAAACAGAGTTCGCCAGCTTTATCGAGCGCGCCAAAACCGTACTAGGAGACAAGGTAGCAGACGTACGTCTGACTCACAGGTTAACGGATACGCCTTCTTGTATCGTTGCGGGTGAGCACGATATGAGCAGCCAGATGGTGAAACTGATGCAATCTATGGGTCAGGACGCGCCGACACAAAAACCTGTTTTTGAGCTGAACCCGGAGCACGCTATGGTCAAGAATGTGGCTGAAATCCAAGATGAGGCTTTGTTTGCGCAATGGACGGAAATGTTGCTAGAGCAGGCGGAACTCTCTGAAAAGGGTAGCTTGGACGATCCTTCTCAGTTTATTGCTCGACTAAACGCCTTACTTTTAAAATAAAGGTGTTTAATATTATGTAAATACTCGTGTTGTCGAGTATCGAAAAAGGGAAAACTTGTTTTCCCTTTTTCGTTTGTGTATCACAGTTATTTTGGGTCGAATTCACTAGGATTTAAGGTATTAAAACGGATAGTTGGTGAATCCTCGAACTGACTATTTTTTATCTAAGCTAGTGACAGGGATAGTGTTGAGAACAAAACACCATAATAACACCCAAAATGGTTTAATTTAGCATGCAGATACGATTACCCGTTTTTGTCATTGTGATCTTGCTGCTGGCAGCTTTGCTGCCCGTTTCTATTACGTCTTTTGCACTTTATAAGCAAGTTTATTCGGCTGTAGAAACCAGTACCAAGGAAAAACTTGCGATGCAATCCGAGCATACGCGAGACTACATTAAGCAAGAGTTTTCTCTGGCTATTTCCGCTTTGACCCTGCTGACGCATCAGGCAGCTATTACCGAACTCGAGCAAGGTCTCACCGAGTCTGCACTTCAGCTGTTAGGCGACTTCTCTAGCCGATATCAGGAAATCGAATCCCTGTATATCCTATCCAGCGAAGGAAAAGTGCTCACAGGTCTGGGAGGCAACGAGACGCAAGTGGAGCGGGAGCGGTTTTTATCCAAGCTGCGCGGTGGAAGTCAATCGACGGGCTTGAGCCATTTTATCTTTTTTAAGAATGACAAGTTATTATCCGGACTGGAGTCTCCTTATGGAGTGGCTATTCTGATCCCCCTACACAAGGGGGCGGGAAGAGCCAAGACTTACTTGCTAGCACTGGTGCCTGCCCAAAAGCTAACGCAAAGGGTTAAGCAACTAAACCGCAGCTACAATGTTGCCTTATATACCGATAACACCTGGCTGGCAGGCGACTACTGGACGGACAACGAGAATTTTACCCAGTACACATTAACCCTTTCCATTTCAGATCCTCAGTTTACTAACGGCCTGAATTTAGAATTGGTAGTGGGTGAGCCCCTGACTGAGTTATCTGCAGAGGTGGAGCGGGTATTGCAGCCCCTGTATTCCATCGGGGCAATTATTCTTCTGTTGATTTTTCTACTCACCCTGGTAATTGCCCATCAAGTCTCCCGCACCTTGGGTCGGTTATACACCTTAATCCAAGGTTTCCAGCGAGATGCCAGTACCCCTGATTCCCACTCTTTCGCGATTAAGGAGTTTGACGAGGTGTATCGGCTGTGTTCTTCAATGCAATCTACCATAGGTGAACAGCTAAAAAGCTTGAAGGAAAAAAACGAGGAATTATCTAAGGTCGACCAGTTAAGGGAAAAGTACCTGAATCGCGTTGAGGAGCTTAGCCTTGACCTGGAAACCAAGGTCAATGCGAGAACCGGCGAACTTGAGCAAAGTATTGCCGTAATCGAAAACAGCAAGCTGATTTTTGAACAAGTAGTGAGGTTTAGACGCCAACTTCAGCTCTGTGAAGACAATCAGGATGTCGCCAGGTTAACCCTGGAAAAATTGCAAACATCCATAGCAAATATTAATGTCGTGCTAAGTTTGCCAAATGGTCGGGATAACGGTGAAATACTCCTTGCTACGTCCCAAGATAAATCAGCGCTTAACAGCTGGCAGGACAAGGTAGCGGAGCTGGGGAGTGAATCCTGGCAGCAAGGTATTGCCTCTTTAGAGGGTGGCCGTCCGGTGTTTAAACTGGATGCGGGTAAAGATGAATTTGGCTGGCTGGTGTTAAGCCGTTTTAGCGATGCAGAGGCGATGCAGTGGGCTTTGCTGTTTGCCAAGGAACTAAGCAGTTATATGGAGATCAGGGCGTTAACTCAGGAGCTGGATTTCCTGGCAAAAACCGACAGTCTGACAGGGCTTGGGAATCGTAAGGCCTTCGATGAGTCGCTGGAGACGTTAGAAACGCAACTGGATGCCGAAGTCGGCCTCTATATTATCGATGTTAACGGACTTAAGGAAATCAATGACAACAAGGGGCACGATGCAGGGGACCAGCTACTGGTTAAGGTCGCGAAAATGCTGCTGTCTTGTACGAGTGGCATCTCCAGAGGTTGTTATCGCTTAGGAGGGGACGAATATGCAGTCATTCTGGTAGACGAAGAAATGCAACGAGCTCAGGAACTCTACCAGCGCTTACTGGACGCCCAGCCTAAGATGGATTTCGCGTTTGACGTGCTGGGCGGTTATAACAGTTTTAGTTGTAGTATCGGTTATGCCTCAACGGAAAATACGGCCTTTTCACTGCTCTATCGCGCGGCAGATCAAAATATGTATCAGGTGAAACGCGAGCACTATCGGCAGGTGAGGGAGCGTAAGAATTGGTCGGATAGTGAGCAGTAGGCGGCGTTAACCTTGTTATATTTTGGTAAAAACTGTACATTAGCTTTCTTTTTGAAAGCTAATGCATTTTTGTAAGCACGACGACAATGTGAGGGGAACACACTTATGCGCATTATTTTGTTAGGCGCACCTGGAGCGGGAAAAGGTACTCAGGCGCAGTTCATAATGGAGAAATATGGTATTCCACAGATCTCCACTGGTGATATGCTGCGCGCAGCCATCAAGGCAGGTACTGAGCTGGGTCTACAAGCAAAGCAAGTGATGGACGCGGGACAACTGGTGTCTGATGATTTGATCATCGGCCTGGTTAAAGAAAGAATTGCCCAAGATGATTGTAAGAGCGGTTTTTTGCTGGACGGTTTTCCAAGAACGATTCCTCAGGCTGACGCCATGAAGGAAAGTGGAGTTGAAGTCGATTTCGTACTTGAATTTGACGTTCCTGACCAAGAAATCGTGAAAAGAATGAGTGGTCGTCGCGTACACCCAGGCTCAGGTCGTGTTTACCACGTGGTGTTTAACCCGCCTAAGACTGAAGGTAAGGACGATGTGACGGGTGATGATCTTGCTATCCGCCCAGATGATGAAGAGAGCACAGTGCGTAAGCGCCTGGCTATCTACCACGAGCAGACAGAACCTCTGGTGAGCTATTACACTAAGGCTGCTGAAGCCGGTAATGGCGCATACCATAAACTGGATGGAACCCAAGCCGTTGACGCCATCAGCACTCAGCTGGTAACTATCTTAGGCGAGTAAAGAGTATATAGGGAGGGTATTCCTCCCTTTTTAAAAGAATTGAATATGTCGAGACAGGAACATTCTACTGGGGTTTTACTAGTCAATCTTGGCTCTCCCCAGACACCTGACGCCGCTGGCGTTGCCTCATTTTTAAAACCTTTTTTATCCGATAAACGTGTTGTCACCATACCTCACTTATTTTGGTTACCCCTGTTATACGGTGTAATTGTGCCTTTTAGGTCACGTAAAGTCGCTAAGTTGTACCAGCAAATCTGGCTGGAAGACGGATCCCCCTTAAGAGTTATTAGTCAAAAGCAGCAGGACAAGTTGGAGCGAAAGCTGGCGGATCAAAAATGGCCTGTTACCTTGTCCATGACCTACGGTGAACCATCTGTTGCTAACGGCCTTGATGTGTTAAAGCAACAAGGTGTTAACCGGGTCATTATATTACCTTTATACCCGCAGTTCTCGGCATCAACCACGGCAGCAGTGTTTGATACCGTTGCCGCTGCGCTGAAAAATTGCTATGACCTGCCTGAAATTGTGTTTATCCGCGATTATCATCAGCACCCTTTGTATATCCAGGCGTTGGCCAAGTCCGTCCGCTCTCATTGGGAACATCACGGACAAGGGGATAAGCTGGTATTATCATTTCATGGCGTTCCTAAGCGTTTTTCGGAGCTGGGTGACCCATATGAAACCCAATGCCATAGAACCGTCGAGTTGCTGGCTCAGGAGCTGGACTTAGCGCCGGAGAAATATCAGATATGCTTTCAGTCTCGGTTTGGTAAAGAGGAATGGATCCAGCCCTATACCGAACAAACGCTGGAAGGCTTACCCGAGAAAGGGGTAAAGAGCGTAGACATTATCTGTCCCGCCTTTGCCGCCGATTGCCTTGAGACCTTGGAAGAGATCGCCGAACAGAACCGGAATACATTTCTACAAGCGGGTGGAGAGCACTACCGTTATATCTCTTGCCTTAATGATAGTGATGACCATATTGAACTGTTTGCCAGCTTAGCTAAGGAAAACGGCTGACCCCAAGTAACAATGGCTGAGGCAAGGATCTTGCCCTCAGCCTTATTTGAGCTTAAATCAATCTGTTAACGGGCGTTTTAATATTTATCGTTATGCTAAGATTGGCCATCAGCTTACCAATTCATTGATGAAATACCACTAGACTAACTTCACCCTTCGCCGCACGGTAAGGAAGTTCTGTATATGGATTAAGGTGTGGGAAGACAATATAGTTTGGCCGTTTATATTAATCCCTGATCAAAAATGTATGCTTTTTCGCCGATTATAATCACTGCGTCGCTTACAAAGTCATACTCTTTATAAGAAGTCTTAATGATTCTTTGAGTTAAAGGCATGTGCCTGTAGAAAACTAGATGGCATTAAGGTCAGCCTAACCGAGCTCCATGATTTGTTTTCAGCTAGGGCAATGAAGTAATGATATTTCCTTGCTTGCTTTCCTGTTGACTATATTTTAAGAATCGCTCTACAGGGATAGCCTTAATGAAGTGGTTGCTTTTAACACTACTCTTCACCTGTAATTTGGTTTTTTCTTGCGAACTGACTATGGGGTATAGAACTACTGACCGCTCTCCATTTATTCGCGGGGCCCCAGACAATCGTGGTCTCTATTTGGAGTTGTACAATCTGGCGTTGGATAGGATCGGTTGCCGGTTAAACGTCATTCGCAGTAGTAAAAGTCGTATTTTATCATGGCTTAAATTAGGAGAAATTGACTTTTATCCCGGATTTACTATCACAAAAAAGCGAGCTGAATATACACATTATATCAACAATGGATTACCGGATGGCTATGCAGGTTTATCTCGTCGAGAATTTCCAGATATTACCGACTTAACACAGCTAAAGGGTCGAATACTACTTGTTGCTAAAGGTGGGCCTAAACAACTAGAGGAAAACTCTGGTGTGATTATTAAATACCCGCCAGAGCTTTCAATTGCCCACGCTGCAGAAATGATTAAAGCGAAACGCGCTGATTTCTATGTCTATAATTTTGTTTCGTTAGTCTACTACATGAAACTGAGTCAAGATCGGGAACTCAAACTACACCGTTGCTGCGGAAAGTTGTACCCGATGAGCCTGGGGTTCTCGAAAAGGTCGAAACATATATCTTTAAATGACAACCCGAAGTTTAACATTTCAGAGCCGCTTGAGTTAGAAAATCAAGCGCACCGTTTGGCTGGGCCTTCTATAGCGCAGCAATTAGCTGACGAATTGTTAAACATGAGCAAAGACGGTACAACCGAGGGTATTTATTACAAGTCTTCAACCAAACTATGAAGTTCAACCAAACTATGCCTTATACTATGGAACTAAAATAGCATATCAATTGGTACCGTCGATTCTACCAACAGCCTTCACGAGCTGCGCCACGAGACGAAGTTATTGGCGTGTATGGTTTATGTGGATTTAAACCCAATCAGGGCAGGATTGTGTGATTCCGTGGAAGAAGAGGAATTTACCTCAATCCATGAACGAATTGACGACTGGAAGATGGCGAGTGATAAGCAGTGCGCGGACCGGGGAGCAGAAAGAGGTCATTTTTTGTTGCCTTTTACCCGCTCAAAGAATGACACGGATAGAGAAATTCCCTTTGACTTCAAGGAATACCTTTACCTCACAGATTGTGACAGGCGATCCGAGAAGACAAAACAGGTTACATACCGGAAGAGACACCAAAACGATTGGAAAACCTGCTTGTCCCGCATGAATCCTGGGTAGCGTAAGAAAACACCGAAACAAACTAGCAAGCCAATAACCCATTGAGCTAGCCTTGCCTTAAACGCTGATAAATGCGTTGGTACTGCCGATTCTTAACCATTCCCCCTGAAACCAAAAAACTTTGATGTGGCGTCTTAACAAAGTTGAGTTATCGCTATTTTGTTGGTTTAAATGGAGGCCTGAAAAAGAGGGATGTCCAGCTTTTTGTTTATAAGCCAGTTTAAGGCGGCTTTTGAGGCGTAGAAGTGTGGTTTGCTTGCAATGTGGCTAAACTACCCAAATTATACTGGTGGGGTGTTAACTATCCAGACACAGGGGGGATCCTGAAACCTCGCCCACTCGCTTATGTCACTTATCCTTTCTATAGTTGTTGTAGTGAGGATCCGACGTAAAGAGAAAGTAGGAATCGAACGCCTTTCATTTCCTGCCGTGAGGCGCTCGATGAGTATGCATTATGCAGGCAGGAGGAGGTGACAACCATGCCAAAGTTCATTGATACCCACCCCATGGAGCCATTTACAGCGGACGAGTTGAGTAAGCTACAGAATGCGCCGCCTGATGAGTTTGGGGTCACTCACCATGACATCCTGTTCAGCGAAAAAGACAACAAGATTTATTGCGTGCTGGACGCCCCTAACGCGGAAGCGATCCATAAGCATCATGAGAAGGCTGGGATAAAGTGTGATTGGGTCAGTGAGGTGAAGTCGACTCGCGGCTGATGAAATATTTTGGCTTAGAGAGGCTGTGAATGCCTCTCTAGTTTTTAGCTTTGCTTGGTTGCCCAAATAGTGTTACGAACTGAATTGCCCCGCCTTTTCTAGACGGGTATTTGCCGTACGTTATGTTGCCTGCATCAGAGCTAAAGTTTATGGTTAAGTGGCTTTAGCCGTGTAAAGCTATGCTGCAAACAATTAGAAAGTATCTTGCAAATCTGTAACCACTTAGTTGTCAGAAAGGCCGCCAGTTTGCACGTAATGGGCGATAAGTTTGCAAATTCAATCAGATATTATTGTAATTGTCGTACTGAGAACAGACTTAGGCTTGGCTATTCAGCCGCCAAATTGGTTAAACATGAGGGAATAGGCTATCCCAAAAGCGCTGTTTTAGTCGGTATTTTGATCAAACTGTCTTCCCACATAAGGGTTGGTTTTGTTGCAGCAAGCTCGCTAGGTTAGGACAAGCCTGACCCGCACTGACTGGCGGGTCTGATGGAATATTCTCCCGAGTTTACGGGCGTCGATATTGAACGCCCTGTTTGGCAAGGAACCGGTAGTGAGCGGGCAACCGCGAACTAAATTTGTCCCAATTTTTATGCTGAGCCTGACTCCAAGCGGTTTCACTTAACGCTAACAGGCGGGGAAACAGCATGGCATCGATCCGTTCGTCACTGGAGATAAGCTCCGACCAAAGGGCACACTGTACGCCAAGAATACGAGTGGCGCCTTGCTCAGTAAGCTGATCGTTGAGGGGCTCATAACTATAGGCTTTTTCCAGATCCGTGGTACCGGCCCAGTAAACGCCTATTTCGTCCACTTTATTGTTAACTGATAAATCGAAATAGCAATACTGCGCCGGGCACATGACCACCTGATAGCCTTGGTTGGCGGCCTTAATGCCGTTATCGATGCCGGTCCAGGCGCAAATACCGGCATCTTTTGCCAACTTATCGCCGTGAACAGCTTCTTCCCAGCCAAACAGGGTTTTACCTTTGGTGCGGATCTTATCCTGTACATATCGTAATAAATGACCCTGGAGCTCACCGACATCGGTGTAGTTGTGTCGCTTTAACATTTCCTGGCAGCGCACTGAGTCAACCCAGGCACCCTTTGGCACTTCATCGGCGCCCATATGCAGGTAGGGCCCAGGAAACAGATCGCACACCTCTTCAAGCACTTTATCGAGGAACTCATAGGTGCCGGGTAGTGCTGGGTTGAGAATATTATCGGTATAAAGTTGCACTGAGCGGTATTGGGACTTATCGTCGGAATCCACCAGAAGTTCCGGCAGCGCCTTAATGGCCGCACGACTGTGACCCGGCACATCGATCTCGGGGATCACCGTGATGTTGAGGGATTGGGCATAGGCCACTATCTCCTTCACGTCATCATGGCTGTAGTAGCCGCCATAGGCATCGGGCCCAGAGCCGAATTGGCTTTCCACAGGCAGGTTGTGCCCGCGATAGGCTGCGCGCTCGGTTAGCTGTGGAAGGGATTTAATTTCCAGGCGCCAGGCCTCATCGTCGGTAAAATGCCAATGAAAAATATTTAGTTTGTAATAGGACATAAGCAGGAGTAACTGCTTAATCTTATCAACGCCATGAAAGTGCCGCGCACAATCAAGCATCATACCGCGATAGGAAAATCGGGGAGAGTCTGAAATATCCATGCAGGGTAATCTGGCACCGGCGCTGTTGACAAGTTGCGCCAGACTGCCTAATCCGTACAGGAAGCCGCTATGGTCTGACGCGTGTAGCCGGATACCGTTTTCTTTAATAGAGAGCCGGTAAGACTCGGGAGCCAACAGTTTATCGCTGATAAGAGCCAGGTTTTCAGCATGGCTGGTCTCTTTTACCTCGATTTGGGCCAGTTCGCCCAACAGTGTTAAACCTGTTTTGCACAGCTGGGCGCCTGATACCGATAAACCGCTACCCAGTTGATATGTGCCTACGTCAGGGGCTATTTCAGCCGGTTGGGGCACGATAGAATAGGAGGCTTCCGCCACCTGACTTGGTGTGAGTGGCGCCCCTTTACATGGTATATCCACAGGTAACAATGCAACGTCAAAGACCTCACTCGACTGACTCAGATAAATGGCTTTCGGTAAATCATCAAACTTTTTTATACCGAGCCCGGTACCCGTCAGGCTGAACGAAAAACTTTCTCCCGGCGCTAATGGAATGGCCTTTTGTGGCTTAAGCGCAATATAGCTGCCATGTTGAGCAACAAGCTCCATATTGTGTAACAGACTGGTTTCTATTTTACGCTCGTGATTTAAGTGCAGTTGCCAATCTGACAAGGTCTGGCTCAGGTTATTGGTCAGTACAAAGTCGGCAGTAAAGCGGGTGTTCTCACTGCTAACTAGCTTCATTGATAAATTTAGCGACATAGTTATGCTCCCTGAGTTAGGCCACGTTGCGCCATTATGATTGCACCGTCCATCGCATCGGCTTGAGGCTCAACAAGATATTGTTTGATGGCCGGGTTTAACCAGGGCTGAATGTATTTACCCACGCTACCCATTAGGGCAATTTTTTTCGCACCTTTATTTACCAATCCATTCAACAACATAGTGATATCAGCTGCATTTTCCTGGAGCAGGCTTACCGCCATGGGATCGTTACCAATTGCGTGTTCAAAAATAAGCGGTGAAAATGAACCATAGTCCTTCGGTATAGCTGTTTCAGCCCAAACAACCACGTCTTCAGGCTTGTTATCGAACTGCGACATAATCGCGCTGGCAAGGCTGGATGGGGGGGTAAAACCATCGAAGGCAAGTAAGGTTTGTTGCAGCGCGCGTAAGCCTAACACAGCGCCGCCCCCTTGGTCCGAAAGAGGGAATCCACGACCGCCGAGAAATGTGGCCTGCTCTCCCTTAATGATTAATGCACTGGAGCCGGTGCCTGCAATCAATATGGCGCCATCTTCGCCCTTAAAAGCGCCAAAACATGCGCCGTGCGCATCCGTATCCAGGGTAACGCTGGCAAACGGGTGGGGATGTGCCACCATTTGCGCATATTCTTTCGGTTGCTCTGCCGCAGCCAGTGCCCAACCTGCGTGCATATTTGCATAATCTTGCTCATTTAACCCGGCATACTCTGCTGCTATTCGCGTAGCTTCCATCACGGCTTCATAAGCAAGGGGGATCCCCAATTGTAAGTTGGCGCTTCCCGAATGACCTTCTCCCAGAAACGTTCCTTGCTCGTCCCTGATCCGAGCGCGGCAAGAGGTACCGCCACCGTCTACACCAATAAAATACGTTTTAGTCATGTCCCTACCTTAGTTCCTACCGCTAATTTTGATCAGAAAAAGGGATATTCCCCTCTTAAACAAACAGATACCTAAAATACACTATCAATCTAACGCAACGGCTAACATATACCAGGCCGCATGTGGGATCCACTGTTCTCCCCATCGCCAGTTTTGTAGAAAATCATCCTTTTGTGCGTCCGGCACCAGATCTATATCTCTTTCATTACTAAAACCACTGGTGATCCCGTTGCAAATTCCACCTGGGGCGCTTGGATATCCTGCTACGTATTCCGGGTTATTTTCTCCATGGCCGTATAACATGCAGGCGTCAAAGGGGTTGAGCCCAAGGATCCAATTTAGCTGTTGCTGGGCGTAATCACGTAATCGCGAGGCAAGCTCGGGCTCACTTGGTGCGACAAGCTGGGCTACCGCTTTTGCACCCGCAGCCAATGAACCCAGGCGAGCATTTTCACCCTGCCACCAATAACCGGACTCATTGTTATGCGGGATAAAAAAGGCGCTGCGCTTGGCTTCGTCAATGGCCTTGATATATTGCCGCGCGTAGCCAAACGGATTGATGACGTCCTGGGTAATGTTAAGTTCAAATTGCGCTGCGTTAACTAATACACTGAAGATCTCTTGCTTTAGTTCGCTTGATGTTTCAATCGCTACATACTCTGTCAGTGCAAGCATAGGCAAGCCCGCTTCTGCAGCGTGGAAATAGGGACGATTATTCTGCTCATCTGCCGCCCAATAGTTGTCTACCTGACCGTCACTATGCTGTTTACTGGATAATCTCGTCGCCCACTCTCTGGCTTCAACTAAATACATTTCCTCCTGAGTGGCGCGATACAGTTCTGTGGCCGCCAGCAAGGCGCAATACTCGTCGATGATGTTCTCTTCACCGTTATTCAGATACGCCTTATTATTTTCCTTCAGGTGGTGGTAGCCAAGTCTCGCCGCCGTTAAATATTGCTTACCGCTATAGTCGCTGTGACCGGCATATTTGGCGCAGGCTGCAAGCGCTGCGATGGCGATACCGCCACCCTGGCGGAAACCGGCCTGCCAGTCGTCGGACTTATGGCCTTCCTGGGTAGAGAAGGCGCAGATCTCTCTTTGGTTAAGATCTTTGCTCCATTTATCAAACACAGTCATAAAGAAATAGCCGGACTTATGTTGTGCCCTGACCAGGTAGTCGGCGCCATACAAGGCTTCGTCTAGCAGCCGTTTGCACAGGTTTACGCTGTTGATGTCGGCTTTTTCCGCCAGTTCACGGTAACTGCGCAGCAGGTTCCAGACCACCATAGGGGTTTGCTGAGGATTCATAAAGTTGGCGTAGGAAAGGTGGCTTAAGTACTTACTCATATCACCGCTGGCGTCGTACCAGCCGCCGTGTACATCGAAGGTCTGGCTGCTGGCGCCCCAAAAAGAAACGGTTTTATCTGCGCTGTCGAACGGACCGGAGCACCTTTGTCCCTTGAAATAAAACAGGTTGTCAGACAGGGTTTTTTGCAATAAAAGATCGGTAGCAATCGAAAAAACGCGAGAGCGTTGCACGCGCCCGTCAATTTCAAGCTGTAGGTAATATTGACCCGTTTGATTGAAGTTGGAAAAATCCACCTGGTAAAAATACCAGTCTCGCCACTGGTCCACTTGCCCTTGCGCCTTCACCTCGGCGGAGAAAACCACTTCACCGCTCTGGCTGGATACCAAACTGGCCTGGCCTAAGCTGAGGCCGGCAATGCCTTTAATCACAGCCAATTTATTAGCGCCGACCGAGTAACCCAGGTGGTTGGTAAGAAGTTGCATGGCAGTTCCTTTCACAATGTTGTTGGTTGATTTACTGAGATGATAAGTTTTTAGCAGGCTACTAAAAAAACGCCCGCATTGCTGCGAGCGAGGGGGTTATTCGTGCAGGTAACAGCGAACGAAGTGATTTGGCGCCACCTCGGTTACCGCTGGTATGGCTTCTTTACATTTATTCATGGCGTGTAAACAGCGGCCGGCAAACGGACAACCGACACTTTCTGGCGTCCATAGCGGGATCTCACCTTTACGGCCACCTTCCAAGTTGTCGTGAATACTCTTATCCGGATCCGGCACAGCTGACATTAACAGCTGGGTATAGGGATGTTGCGGTTTGTGCAGTACTTCGTCCACTTCACCCCACTCAACCATATGACCCACATACATTACGCCGATATCTTCCGCAAGATAACGCGCGGTGGCGATATCGTGGGTGATATACATCATGGAGATGCCGTCGTTTTTCATGTCTTCCATCAGGTTTAAAACACCCAGACGAATGGACACGTCCAACATGGAAGTGGGCTCATCGGCGAGGATCACCTCCGCACCTACCGCCAGGTTACGGGCGATATTCACCCGCTGGCGCTGGCCACCGGACAGTTGATGGGGGAACTTTTCGGCGGTTTCCTTAGCCGGAGTCAGCCCTACCTGTTCAAGCAGGGCGTAGATGCGTTCAGGCAACTCTTTCTTGTTAGCCACCTTGTTATGTAACAGCAGGGGACGGGCAAGATGGTGATAGATAGTGTGCGTCGGGTTTAACGAACCAAACGGGTCCTGGAAAATCATCTGCACGCTTTGGCGATAATCCATCACCGCGCTGGTCTGAGTGAAATCATCGATATCACGGCCGTGGAATTTTATCTCTCCGCCGGTGCGGCTGTACATTTTGGCGATAATTTTCGCCGCCGTGGATTTACCACTGCCGGATTCACCGACGATGGCCAGGGCACGGCCTTTAAACAGCTTAAAGGACACATCGTTTAGCGCACGCATATGGGTTTTCTTCAATGCATTGGCATTGATAGGGAAATCTTTTACAAGATTATTTACTTCAATAATAGCTGTGCTCATATTACTTCCTCTCAATGCTCACTTAAGAAGCGGCGACCGGCTGATTTTTCAGCTCTACTATGTCTACCATGCCGCCATTGTGTAAATGGCAGGCAGAGAACTCATTGTCAGTCACTTCTTTTAACTGGGTGTATTCGGCGCGGCAGACGTCCTTTACATACGGACAGCGGGCCTGGAAACGACAACCAACGGGGACTTCAAACAGGTTCAGCGGGGAACCCGGAATACCCTGCAGGCGTTTCTTTTCACCGTGTAGCGGAGGAAAAGCACCGCCTAAACCCTGGGTGTAAGGGTGGTTTGGTTTGGTAAGGATGTTTTTCGCCGGTGCGACTTCCACCAGTTCACCCGCGTACATGATGCCAATCCGATCGCAAAACTCCACCATCAGGCTGATATCGTGAGTGATAAACAAGATGGAAAAGCCAAACTCATCTTTTAATTGATAGATCTTTTGCAGGATTTCGCGCTGAACCACCACATCCAGTGCAGTGGTGGGCTCATCCATAATTATTAGCTTGGCGTTTAGCGCCAGGGCGATGGCGATAACCAGGCGCTGGCGCATGCCACCGGAAAACTGGTGGGGATAATCACGCAGGCGACTGGGGTGGATATCAACGATTTCCAGTAGCTGTTCGGCGCGTTTGACGGATTCCTGGCGAGTCAGGTCAGTGTGGGCCAGTAACACGTCACAAAACTGCTCTTCCAGTGTCAGCACAGGGTTCAGGCTGTTCATGGCACTTTGGAATACCATGCTGGCTTCTTTCCAGCGGTATTGATTCAGCTGCTCGTCATTAAACTTGAGGATATCGCGACCATTAAACAGGATCTCGCCGTCGGATATAATGGCGGGTGGCTTATGCAAACGACATATGGAGAAGGCCACCGTGCTCTTACCACAGCCGGATTCACCGGCCAGACCGAAGATTTCGCCTTTTTTGATATCGAAGGAGATAGAGCTGACCGCGCGAACATCGCCGTGGTCGGTAATATAGTCAACACAAAGATTGCGAACGGACAGTTGTACATCGTCCTGCGTTTGTGTATTTAACGGCGATACACTCATTACGCGGCTCCTTTGGATTGAGTTGTCTGTGGCTGGCTGGCAGTGGACTTAATTTCAGCTTCCTGCTGGGCCACAATTTTCTTCCAACGTTTCATACCCGTGTGGGAACGAAGTTGAGGGTTGGCAATTTCATCGACGGCAAAGTTAAGCATGGCCAGGCCAGCACCCACAGTGGCAATCACTGCGATAGGGGCGAAAACTTCCCACCAGGCGCCGATATGGATGGCTGAGGTGTTTTGCATGTTATACAGCATATTGCCCCAGGTAACGGCTGTCGGGTCGCCCAAGCCAAGGAACTCCAGGGTTGCCTGGGTCATGATGGCGTAGATAACACTACCGATAAAGCTGGCACCAATAATGGAAATCAGGTTAGGTAAAATTTCCACCAGGATAATACGCCAGGCTGGCTCACCTAATACCTGAGCGGCAACCACAAACTCTTTCTCTCGCACCGCCAGGGTCTGGGATCTGACGACGCGAGCTCCCCACGCCCAGGAGGTACACCCTATGATAATACCTATCACCATAGGGCTGGCTTCCCCGATAAAGGCGGCAAGCACCATCAGTAAGGGGAGCTGAGGAATAACCAGCATCACGTTCATCAAAGAACTTAATATTTCATCGACAATACCACCGAAATAACCGGCGGTAATGCCGATTGCCACGGCGAGGGCGACAACAATCAGGCCAGCGCCGAAGCCAACGGCCAGTGAAACGCGGCCGCCGTATAAGGTTTGTGCGTATACATCACGGCCCATTCGGGTAGAGCCCAATACATGCTCAGCCGAAGGTGGCTGGTGAGGGCGTGCCGTACGTTTAGTTGGTTCATATTTTGTTAGTAATGGCGCAATAGCCGAGGTCAGGATAAAGAATCCCACTATGATCAGGCCAATAAGCGCCTTTTTGTTTCTAACAAGTAAATTAAGGAAATCCATGATTATTTGCCTCCTTTACGTAGACGAGGATCCAGGAAGATATACAGCACATCGGCTAGGAAATTAAAGCTCAGCATAAATAGGGTCATGATAAGTAGTTGCCCTTGAATAAGCTGGTAGTCACGGTTGTTGATGGCATTAAACAGCACGGAACCCAAGCCCGGGTAGTTGAAGATAACTTCCACCACCATGGCGCCGCCTACTACGAAGCCCAATGCCATGGATAAGGCGGTTACGCTGGGAAGTATGGCGTTACGAGCGCCATAGTTCAGCATCACGCGTTTGTTGGATAAACCCTTGGCCTTACCCATAGTGATATAGTCTTCGCCCAGCAGGTTAATCATATTGTTACGCATAGGCACCAGGAAGCCACCGACCTGTACGATAAAGATACAGAAAATAGGCGCGATTGCGTGATGAGCGACAGAGGCTATCCATGCCAGGCTAAATGCGGGTCTGATTTCCGGGTCGTAAGCATAGCTGATGGGGATCCAGTCCGAGGTAACACCTAAGGTAAATAGGATAACGATACCAAACACCAGCTGAGGAGTTGCTTGTAGCACCAGGGAGAAAGGAGACGCAAAGCTGTCGAACTTGCCGCCGCGATACCAGGCCGCAAGAATACCCATAATACCACCGGCGCAGAATGCCAATATGGTCGCGGTACCGGTCAGAAACAGGGTCCAACCAAATGCCATTGCTAAGATAGTGGTGACAGGCGTTGGGTAAAAATAAGTGGAAACACCCAGATCCCAACTAAAGATAGAAGTCAGGTAAGTCCAGAACTGCTCGAGTAGGGGACCGTCGTTAAAACCGAAGGTTTCACGTAAGTTGGCAACTTGCTGGGCGTCAAGCATAGCACCACCGGCCAGCATCGCTGAGACAGGGTCGCCCGGCATAGCACGTGGCAGGATAAAGTTGATTACCACGGCAACCAAAAAGGCGCCAAAGTAAAATAGAAGTCGTCTGAATATAAATCCCATATCTCTACACCTATTGTTTACTTCCGATAGTTGGGTCACAACTCGATTAAGATTGGCGCCAAAGGAGCACCGTGTGAAAAAAACTAAAGGAAGGGTTGTTGTTATTAAAACCCCTCCCGAAGGAGGGGGTAATCTTAAAGCCTGATTATTTAACTGGCTTCAGGTTCAGAACGTGAAGCAGACGCTCTGGAATGTCAGGCCATACAACTGGCTTAGCCTGAGGATTGCTTTCATTAAACCAACCAGTGAAACGTTTAGTGTTGTACTGGTAATTATAGTTAGTGCTCATGGCAGGCATAGTTGTCTGGTTGGCGCCGATACGTTCCTGGATTTGATAAACGATTTTCAGTTTCTCATCCTGGTCGGCAGTCTTGTTGAACGAGATAATTAGCTTATCCAGCTCTTTGTCTTCGTTGTGGTGACCACCGAAACGCGATTTGTCCATCTGATCAGAGCTGAATGCTGTGTCATAGTAACGGAATGGATCTGGGCCGGCGAAGTAGTTAGTGAACTGGGCATCAAAGTCAGCGCCCTGAACTTTCTCTGTTAGTACGGCAAACTCAGGGGTAGAAATACTTGCGTTGATACCAACTTCCTGCAGGCCTTCAACACCTATCTGCACTGTGTTGATAAAGTCAGACCAGCCGTTTGGCGCCAGGATTTTAAAGTCAATTTTAGAGCCGTCTGGGTTTTCTACGAAGCCATCACCGTCAACGTCTTTATAGCCAGAATCTTTAAGCAGTTTTTTGGCGCCTTCGATGTTAAAGGTATTGTACTTACCGTACTTTTTAACTACATCAGGGTTGGCCCAGGACTTAAACTGGTCGCCCAGTGCATCCGGGTATTCGTTGACAGACCAGTAGCCGTAACCGGCGATATCAACGATTGCCTGACGGTCGAGGGCCATAGAGAACGCACGACGGAAGTTTACGTCGTTAAACGCTTTGGCGTTGTCTTTGTTAGGTGTCTTGAAGTTCACCATAAAAGAAGCAGAGCCGGCTGCCGGGAACCAGTAGTGGTAGTGCTTGTTCTGGCTGATCAATACACGGTCAATATCCGGAATAAATGCAGAAGTCCAATCCAGGTTCCCTTTAATTGCAGCGGCCAGCAACTGGTCGTTGTTAGCCAGCTGAGGCATCTTGATACAGTCAATATCCAGGTTGTCGTTGTCGTAGTAGTGCGGGTTACGACACTGAACATAAACCTGCGGAGTGAAGGTATCTACCTGAGTGAAAGGACCGGTACCTACCGGGTTTTCGTTGATAAAGGTAGAAAGCTTGGCGACTTTACCAAACACATGCTCTGCAACGATAGGTGCACGAACTATTTCAGAAAGAATACCCGTGTTTACTTCTTTGAGTTTGATAGCGACTTTGTAGTCGTTTACTTTTTCTGCACCAGAGATGTTATCAGCCAGTGCAGCTATATCGGTAGAGCCGCCTTTCGCCGCAACGTTAAGAGAGAAAACAACGTCGTCTGCGTTAAATGCTTCACCGTCAGACCATTTCACGCCTTTCTTCAGGTCGAAGTAAAGGGTTTGCAGGTCTTCAGAGAAATAGTGTTTTTCTGCCAGGCGATACTCGATTGTACCGCCCTTGATTTCATTTACTATGGCCAGTGGCTCATAGATAAACTGGTTGGTGGTCGGCAGACGCGACGTAAGCATCAGTGGGTTAAAGTTACGAACCCAAGCGGGTTTCATTTCAGCAACCAGAGTCAGAGTCACTTTTTCGGCAGCCAAAGCTGGTGTAGCCACTGCGCCGGCTAACATAGTAGCACCCATGGCTACTGCGGTAGAGATTTTAGTCAACTTAGCAAGCATAACTATTCCTTTTCCATATCCTTGTAGATAAAAGTGAACGGCGATAAGCAAAAACTTGTACCGAGTTACATCACCTATTCCATTCAAAGTTGCTGGTCTTCTCGTGAGCTCGTTTCATTTTCTCTTGTCGTTATGTTTAACAAGGGAAGTGAAATCGTCCCGTTTAATGTTCTTAGCCAACGGGATATATAACAGCAATTTATTGGCGTACTGGCAATTGTTTTCGTCGTTGATTTCGTTAATGGTGTGCTGGTTTACGTTAAAAACGTCAAAAACAAAAATAAAGATATAATATACAGTGTGTTATATTATTTTTCAGGATGAAATATGTGCTTTGTAATTGGCTTGTAAATAGCCAGTGAAAGTGGTCTGTGAACTTGATCACAGATGGTTTCGGGCTTGGCAGCGACACTTTATTCATTTGGAAAATATAGTTGTGATCGAGATCTCAGTGGTATTAACGCTTATTTCTGCGCGGCTCGTATGGGAAGATTGAAGAATAATCTGAGGTATATTTATTTTTGACAAACAGATCTGCTGGTTGTGATAACGATACGCTGGTTTAGCCAAGTGCATATTGTACAGCTTCGCTGTGCGCTTGTTTTGGCATGGCTGTCTGCCTGTAAGGAGAATAAGTTTTTCCTGGCTGGTGCGATAACAAGGAGTCTGGCCAACAAAAAGGCCGCGTGAGTACGCGGCCTGTTGACTAGGTATCAAAGGTCTAATTGTCGACTTTACTTACCTGTAGTCTGAGGGCATTCTTTGATAGTTCCACCTTACCCCTGAGCTCACCCTCAAGCTCACAGTTTTCCAGCACATATTCCGCTGTACTTAGCACGGTTCGCCAGCGGGGCGATTTGGGTAAGGTATCTATCTGCAAGTATTTGTCTAAAGTACGTGTTTGCAGGGAACTGCGGTCGAGATAGACGCGCCAAAGTTTGCTTTTCTCCGCCAGTTCAATCTTGCTTTCGTTGGTTGCTTTTTGCCAATAATCCAACGAATGGCGCATAACATCGACTATTTGGGTGCGTATCGGGTCTGCATCCGCAGGCGCTCCTTGTACCAGTTTATCTGCCAACTCAGTGAAGTCCGGGCCCAAACCTCTGAGCTCTTCAATCAGCTTACCGTCCGTCGCGACGACGTATTTAGATAAGCTATTGATTGCTTTCGAAAGTGCGGATACACGTGGGGAGCTGCTTTGTTCGCTGACTCCTTCCGGTATTCGATGAAATATGATGCTCCAACCCGGGTTGTTGTCAAATTTGGCTGGGGTGATGGTCACCTTTTCGAAGAAAGGACCGTTAACGTTGACACAGGCAAGCTCCAGCTCGTGGCTTTCATTTTGTCCATCAGTGACGGCATCGAGTTGTGTGTTAAATGGCGCCACCAGAAGTTTGTCAACCGTAGCGTGCAGCATCTCTTCCTGCTCCAACTGGAACAGAATTTCTGCGCCATAACTAACGAACTGAATTAGACCATCTAAGGTAATGCCAATTAGCGGTTCATTTGCTTGCTCCAACATCACCATAAGTCGACGCTGGGTAGACTGTAACCCTTGTTGCACACTGATATGTTCGGTTATCTCCTGTTTTAGCAACTTGTTTTCAACGAGCTGCTCGGTACTGGCTTTGGCTTTAATATGTGCATCAATACGGGCGTAGAGTTCGTCTTTGCAAAATGGTTTCACCAGGTAATCGTTGGCCCCGGCCTCAAAGCCTTCAATAAGGTCTTTGGGCTGGTTAAGGGCTGTCAGGAAGATCACGGGTAACGACAGCATATCGTAGGTTTCACGTATCTTTTGACAAAGCTCGAATCCTGTCATTGTGGGCATCATTACATCCACTAACATGAGATCTGGTTTTTCCACTTCCAGAACGGCCAGCGCCTCGTGGCCATCCTGACAGCAGAAGACCTGATAACCCTGTAGGGAAAGCAGGTTTTGCAATATTTGCAGGTTGATCATCTCATCGTCTACCACCAGGATGGTGCGAGAGTTGGGATCTTCCACCATCTGATATTGGAGTTGGAAGGGTTCTATAAGTGACTGATCTTCTTCGGTATCCAACAGCAGGTGTTGGTCCTTGGCTTCGGTTGCCACTACGGGTTCGATGTCCTGGGTAGTTGATAATGGCAAGGAAAAGCTGAAGGTAGAGCCAAGGTCCGGTTTACTGGATACCTGGATTTCACCACCCATCAAGTTAACCAGCTGTTTGCTGACGGATAGGCCTAACCCATAGCCTGACTTGGCTCTGTGTTTATCATCCCTTACCTGTACCAGAGGCTCAAAAATGTGTTTGATCTGCTCTTCTTTCATTCCGATGCCAGTATCCGTGATGACGATGCTGACCCACTCTTCATCACTTACTGCGCCAATGACCACTTTGCCTTCCGGAGTATATTTGATGGCGTTGCCAATCAGGTTATATAACACCTGCTCTAGTCTCAGTTCGTCGGCATAGATGATCGGCAGCTTTTCTTCCAATTGATTGATCAGGCGCACGGGTTTATTACCTATCAGGTGTTGGCACAGGTCAAACACCAGGTTGACCACTGAATTAAGGTCTATGGGTTGCAGGTTAATAGGAAGCTGGCCATAACGCATCTTGTGGTAATCCAGCAAATCGTTGACCAGGCGGGCCAGGCCCTCACTGCTTTTGATGATCAGGGCGAGTTGTTGGCGCTGAGGCTGAGTTAATTCTCCGGCACTGCCTGCAATAAGAGACTCTGCCATACCAACTATACCGTGAATTGGTGTTCTTAGCTCATGGGACGTATTGGCCAGGAACTCGTCTTTTAGTTTATCCGCAACTTGCAGCTCTTTATTTTGCTTTTGTATCAGTTCAACCTGGGCTTCGAGCTCCTGCTTCTGCTGTCCGATAAGCTGTAACTTTTCGCTGACTGAATACTGCATATGGGCGAAGCTGTGGGCCAGGCGGCCGATTTCATCACCGTCGGGATTAACCCCGCGAATAGGTTTCTCCAGATCACCGGCTGCAACCAGCTCCGCTGACCAGGTCAGATTAAGCAAGGGCGCGGTAATGGAATTGGATAACCAGCGGGAAAACAGAATGAACAGAATTACAAAAATAAACGCCAGGGAGACCACCAGTTTTTCCAGCTGACGGGTAAGGGCAAACGCCTCTTCAACCGATATTTCTGTAACCAGGGCCCAGTTTGAGCCTAATACACTGACCTGAGTGTAGGCTGCCAGTACTTCCTCACCTTGATAAGAAAGGTGTTTACCTGCGCCGGTATCGCCCTTTAAGCCGGTATTCACAGGAAATGAGCTTAACCTGTATTGACCGTTGGTGAAGCTGTTAGCTACCGAGTAAGCGGGGGTTAAACTCAAATCACTACGCAGACGACCATCGTTGCCGACCACAAAGCTTTCCCCTGTTTTACCCAATCCTTCACGCTCCGCCATAATGGCGTTCAGGCCCTGATTGGCGATTTCAAAGACAATCACGCCGCGCACATAGGAGTGTTGCATTATCGGTATGGCGATATAAGCCACGACTTCCTTGGATACAGGGTTGAGACTAAAGTCTAGAAATTGATACAGCTCCAGGGGATTTTGGCTGTGATCCATTCTGACTTTTAATTTTTGATAGACCAGGGCTTGGGGGGATTGGCGATACGGGCCGCTGATGATATTGGTGCCAAAATCTTTGCGTTTGGTGACGGAGTAAACAACATTCCCTTTGGTGTCTATCAGGGCGATATCCGAAAAGTCTGATTCCCTGACTAACTTGGCATATTCTTTATGGTAGCTGGAGTGGACTTTTTTATAGGGATCATCCCCTTGAGTGACGGAAGTAAAAAGCGGTGTTGTTTCGTAACCGGCTTCTTGATCCTTTAGTTTATCCCAGGAGTTGGGTTCGAACATTTGTTGTGCAATATAGCGGGATTCTTCCATGGCGCCGCCCAAGCGCTCGAAGGTAGCGCTAAAGCCCCAACCTCGACCGATACTCGCTTTTGCCAGGTTTGATTGGGAAAACAAGGTTGCTTGCTGTTTTAACTCACCAAAGTAATCCCTGACCTGGTTTTTCTTTATTTCCCTAACCGATTCAAGGTGGCTGGTGGTTTGCTCAGTCAGGTCTTTTGAATAGGAATATAGAAATAGGACAGAAACGATAGAAAAAGGGACGATACTGAGCAACAAAAATGCCAGCATTAATTTGGGTCTTAATCCTTTAAGCAACTTTTTTTCGACCATATTGGTTTTTACTACACTCCAATGTTCCGGTTATTTTTATGGTGAGCAAACAAAAGGGTAAGGTTCATTTATACAAGGCGCTGCCGGCACGGAGATTATCCTGTCTACAGACGCAGTGGTTACAGATCCCTTGACCTTGATTCCTAATTATCTAACTGTCAGGGTTAACTTTATTTTAAATATTATGGTGTTGACGAGTGTATTGTTGATCAATACTAGGTGTTTTACTCGTCTATCACGGTCAACCCATTTCCTTGACGGCGCCTAGTCTCTCAAAAATGATGGTCATGTTTCAACGTAATTGACGATAGAAGTTGTCATAAAATAGTAAAACAGACAAAGAGGAAGGGATGAAACTGAAAACCGGGTTAATTTGTGCGCTAAGTGTTTTGTTTATTTTTACGTTTTGGCAGCATGCTTTTATTTACCCGTTTAAGCTGCTGATCGTATTTTTCCACGAATTTAGTCATGCCTTGATGACTTGGGTCACCGGCGGCCGGGTAAAAGAGTTGGTCGTCAGCGCAGATCAATCCGGCTATGTGATCTCCCAGGGGGGGAGTCGCTTTTTGATCTTGCTTGCGGGTTACCCAGGCTCGCTGATATTTGGTTCACTATTCTTCTTATTCTCTAGTAAAAACGGTGCGCTGTTATTGTTAGGAGGACTGCTGTTGGTTTCCAGTACCACCCTGGGATCCGATCCGTTTACCCTGATTTTTGGCATCGTCATGGGGCTGTGTTTTATTCTCAGTTATTGGTTGAAATGGGCCTGGGTTAAATCCTTGCTGCTGCAAACAATTGGCCTGTCCAGTATGGTCTATGTACCTTTTGATATCGTGTTCCTTACCCTGTTTTCGGATAGCAGAAGTTCCGATGCGGCCATGTTAGCGAATGAATTCGGTGGTTTTAGTGCCTTCTGGGGAGGGCTCTGGTGTTTGCTCAGCTTTGCAACGCTATATCTGGTGATTAAAGCCAAATTAAGAAAAAGCACCAGGCAGACTTAACTGCATTTATCTAACAACTTTGGGGGTGAATGGCGCCGGTAGATGAAAATGTAAATAGTGGTAGATGGCTTTATTCGTTTTCAGCCAATTTCTAACGTCAGTGGTTTGGCGCTGCCAGGCGGACCTAAGCAAAGGAGGGAGTATGTTTAAGGCATTGTTTATTGACGATCACCAAGGAACTGTCCGTAGTGACATCAAGAATATTGGCAAGGAGCAATTACCGGCAGGGAACACGTTGATCAAGGTTGAGTATTCTTCCTTGAATTATAAAGATGGTTTGGCCGTCACGGGTAAGGCGCCCATCGCCAAGGTTTACCCTATGGTTCCGGGTATTGATTTGGCCGGCGCCATAGTAGAAACGTCGGACTCGCGATATCAGCCAGGACAAAAAGTATTGGCTACGGGATGGGGAATAGGAGAGGCCGTGTATGGCGGTTTTAGCGAATATGCGCGCCTCCCCGCGGATTACCTGGTCCCTCTTCCGCAGGGGTTGTCCAGCAAAGATGCGATGGTGGTGGGGACAGCAGGTTTTACCGCGATGCTGTGTATTGAGCGGTTACTTGAAGCGGGAATAAAACCGGAGCAGGGTAAGCTGATTGTAACCGGGGCGAGTGGCGGCGTGGGCAGTTTTTCAGTTCACTTGGCTGCCGAATTGGGTTTTGCCGTAACAGCCGTGACTTCTGATTTGGCGAATGCAGACTACTTAGCCGGGCTCGGGGCACAAGCCAGCATATCGAGAAGTGAATTGGAAGGCACAAGTCGGCCTCTGGATGCGCAGCGCTGGGCGTGTGGTGTTGACACGGTTGGCGGTCCTATTTTGGGCAAACTTATGTCCCAGCTGCAATACCATGGTGCTGTGGCATGTTGTGGTTTGGCTGGCAGCAGCCGCCTGGAAGGCTCTATGATGCCTTTTATACTACGCAATATTTCTTTATTGGGGGTTGAATCTGTCACAGTGCCTGCGGCTAAAAGAAAAGAGCTGTGGGATAAACTAGCTGGATTGGTATCACCTGGCTTCCTCCGGGATGTGTCGCATGAGATTAATCTGAAACAGGTAAAGTCATACAGTGAATTAATCACTAAAGGCCGTATACGTGGACGAGTGATAGTGCGATTAAACGCGGATAGTTAGTCGCCTTAACTGCTGTGGTTGTTACCCTGTATGGTGCTTTTCCTTTGCTTAACAGGGCGCCAATTAATATCGTTTTGCTGTGGTCAAGGAAAGCAACAATAGCAAAAACTTAGCTTACTCTGTCTAAACCCTCCAAGCTTGTTACTTACACAAGTGCAACATGTAGAAAAAGAGTAACTTGTTTTTCTTTGTAAACTTAGTCTCATCACTTTACATATATCGCTAACCGTCTCGCATAAAAGGCATTTCTCGTGGAAATGCTCGTGTAGATTTCGTCAATTTCGTTAATAACGTCAAGCTATCCCTTTTCAATATCCAGCAGACGTATGAGAATCGGGTATACAGCGGTTTTCTGACATGACTTTACCGAGACTGAACAGCGAGTGATTGAGTTCACACAAACACCCAGGCGAAGCGCCGGCTGCTTTTGTTCGGTTCTGCAATGTGGTAGGAAACTTATCGCGCAACGCGAAGGCGAAGGAAGTGCTTGCTGGAAAGGGATAATGGGTCTGCAGGGTAGCGCGATCAATTCTCTTTCACTGAATCCTTTGTGCGGGTAATTATTACTTTTTGAATTTTTTATTTTTTAAGCGATATGACTGTGCCTTGTGCTTTGCATATACGGTGCGGCTACAGTAAGGATGGATAATAAATGAAATACGGTTATTTCGATAACGAGAACCGGGAATACGTCATTACACGACCAGATGTTCCTGCGCCTTGGACCAACTATTTGGGCACTGAGCGATTCTGTACGGTTATCTCTCACAATGCTGGCGGTTACTCATTCTATAAATCACCTGAATACAATCGCGTTACCAAATTCCGCCCTAATGCTACGTTTGACCGCCCCGGGCACTATGTTTATCTGCGTGACGATGAAACCGGTGACTACTGGTCTATTTCCTGGCAACCCGTGGCTAAAAGCCTGGACGAAGCCCAATATGAAGTTCGTCATGGCCTGTCTTACTCCAAATTCAAGTGTGAATACAACGGCATCAGCGCCACCAAAACCCTGTTTGTCCCGGTGGGAGAAGATGCGGAAGTCTGGGATGTGGTGATTAAAAATGACAGCGACAAACCACGAACCATCAGCGCTTTCTCGTTTGTCGAATTCTCATTCAGCCATATTCAGTCTGATAATCAGAACCACCAGATGAGCCTTTATTCTGCCGGCACCTCGTATAAGGACGGTGTGATTGAATACGATCTTTATTACAACACCAATGATAAAGACGGTTATTACTATTTGGCATCCAGCTTCGAACCGGATAGTTTTGATGGCCAGCGTGACGCGTTTATTGGCAATTACCGCGATGAGTCCAATCCAATCGCCCTGGAAAACGGCAAATGCTCAAACACGGCGCAAACCTGTTACAACCACTGTGGCTCTTTACACAAGCAGTTTGTTATCCAGCCAGGAGAAGAAGTCCGTTTCGTCTATATACTGGGTGTTGGAAAAGGTGAGGGCGCTAAATTGCGCGCCAAGTACCAGGATCTGAACCAGGTTGATGAGGCGTTCGCCGGTATTAAAGCGCATTGGGATACCCGCTGCGCCAAATTCCAGGTGAAGTCGCCCAATGAAGGCCTGGACACTATGCTGAATGCCTGGACCTTGTATCAGGCAGAAACATGCGTAGTTTGGTCTCGGTTTGCTTCCTTTATCGAAGTGGGTGGCCGTACCGGTCTGGGTTATCGTGATACGGCTCAGGATTCCATGGCGGTGCCGCACACCAACCCGGTGATGACCCGTAAACGTATTGTTGACCTGTTACGTGGCCAGGTGAAAGAAGGTTATGGCCTGCACCTGTTTGATCCCGACTGGTTTGATCCCGAACTGGCCGATGTTGAGCCGTCAAAATCACCAACCGTGGTGCCGACGCCAAGTGATGCGGATAAGATCCATGGTCTGGACGATACCTGCTCGGATGATGCGTTATGGTTAGTTCCTACCATCTGCCGCTATGTAATGGAAACCGGTGAAACCAGCTTCTTTGATGAAGTCGTGACCTATGCCGACGGTGGCGAAGGCACTGTCTATGAGCATATGATCCGAGTGCTGGAGTTCTCAGCCAAACACGTCGGCCAGACCGGCATCTGTAAAGGCTTGCGTGCAGACTGGAACGATTGTTTGAACCTGGGTGGCGGAGAGTCAGCCATGGTCTCCTTCCTGCACTTCTGGGCGCTGCAAGAGTTTGTCGATGCCGCCAACTTCCTAGGTAAGAAAGAAGATGCGGCCAAATATGCGGATATGGCCGAAGGTGTGCGTCGCTCCTGTGAAGAGCATTTGTGGGACGGCGATTGGTATATCCGCGGTATCACTAAAAAAGGCGACAAAGTGGGTACCTCGGAGCAGACCGAAGGTAAAGTTCACCTGGAATCCAACACCTGGGCCGTAGTGTCTGGTGCAGTATCGGAAGAGCGTGGTCGTAAAGCCATGGACTCGGTGGATGAATATTTGTATTCGGATTACGGTTTGCACCTGAACGCGCCGTCGTTTGCCACGCCAAATGATGACATTGGTTTTGTGACGCGAGTCTACCAAGGGGTGAAGGAAAACGGGGCGATTTTCTCCCATCCAAACCCTTGGGCCTGGGTTGCCGAAGCCAAACTGGGTCGCGGTGATCAGGCGATGAAGTATTACGACTCCCTGAACCCCTATAACCAGAACGACATGATTGAAACCCGTTATGCGGAACCTTACTCCTACGTACAGTTCATCATGGGACGTGACCATCAGGATCATGGCCGTGCTAACCATCCCTGGTTAACCGGTACATCCGGCTGGGCGTATGTGGCTGCGACTAACTGGATCCTAGGGGTTCGACTGAACTTCGACGGATTGATTGTTGACCCTTGTATCCCAACGGATTGGCCTGGCTTCGAAGTTTCTCGCGAATGGCGCGGAGCGACCTTCAAAATTGAGGTGAAGAACCCGGATAACGTCAGTAAAGGCGTGAAGTCGCTGACCCTCAATGGCCAAGTTGTTGAAGGTGCAATCCCAGCGCAACCGGAAGGTTCGGTTAACCAAGTCATTGTGGTTATGGGTTAGCCCCGGCCGTGAACTGAACTTAACTAAAGGGCGGGCAGGGGATGTCGGTCCTTTTTATTGCAAGGATCTATCATGATTAAATTTGGAACGGGTGGTTGGCGCGCATTTATCGGTGAAGAATTCACCAAAGATAACGTCAGATTGGTAGCTCAGGGGCTGGCCAATATTATGATCAACGAAAAGGCGGTAGAAAAAGGGTTTGTCATCGGTTATGACCGCCGCTTTCTGTCCGATAAAGCGGCGAAGTGGTTTGCTGAGGTGCTTTCGGCCAACGGGATCACCGTCAGCTTTATCGATAAATATGTCCCAACGCCTATCGTGATGTTTAAGGCAAACGCCATGGGCGCTGTTTATTCGGTTTGTATTACCGCTTCCCATAACCCGGCAGATTACAACGGGATCAAGGTGTTTATTGAAGGTGGCCGGGACGCGGATGAGGTGATCACCGCCAAAATTGAAGCGCAAACCGAAAAACTTACGTCGAGTGATGTGAAAAGCATTGAGTTTGACGATGCCCTGACTGAGGGTTGGGTGAAAATAATCAACCCTATGAATGAGTTTGTCGATTCCATCGTAGACGCCATCGATATCCAGGCAATTAAACAGAAAAACCTGAAGGTATTGATCGACCCTATGTTTGGTGTGGCGAAAAATGCCCTGCAAACCGTACTTATCACAGCACGTTGTGAAGTGGACGTCATTAATGACAGTGATAACCCAGCGTTTGGCGGGCGTATGCCGTCACCGAGTGCCGCCACACTGCATGACTTAAGGAATATGGTGGCGGAGCAGGGTTATGACATTGGCATAGGTACCGACGGTGATGCCGACCGTTTGGGAATTGTGGACGAAAAGGGTAACTTTATTCACCCGAATGAAGTCCTTATCATGCTTTATTACTATTTGCTTAAATATAAAAATTGGAAAGGCTCTGTAGTACGTAACATTGCCACAACTCATCTGCTGGATAAGATCGCCGCTGATTTTGGTGAGAAAAGCTTCGAAGTGCCTGTGGGTTTTAAACATATCAGCAGCAAAATGGAAGCCGATGACTCCTTGATTGGCGGTGAAAGCTCTGGTGGTTTGACTATTCGCGGCCACATTAAAGGCAAGGATGGCGTGTTTGCTTCCAGCTTGCTGGTCGAAATGATCAGCGTAACTGGTAAAAAACTGTCTGAGATATTAGATGAGATCTACGCCAAGTACGGTTATGCCTATACGGCGGAAGGAGACTGCAAGTTTAAAGCATCCGCGAAACCGCTGCTGCATAAGAAAATCTATGAAGATAAGGCGCTGCCAGACTTTGACTATGAAATTGAAAGAGTCAGTTATGACGACGGCGCTAAAGTCTATTTTAAAAACGGTGGCTGGGTAATTGCCCGATTCTCGGGTACTGAACCACTGCTGCGAATTTTTGCAGAAATGGCAGACAAGAAAACAGCCGAGGCGGTTGTAAAGCAAGTTAAGACATTCTTGGACCTCTAGGCTAACCGAGATAAGCCCGGCGTCGAGCCGGGCATTTGCTCGTTGATCTGACGTGTTCTAAAAATAATGTTGCAGCATAAGCCTAAAGGTAACTTAATGTAACATAGTTACAAATAACAGCCGTTTGGCGAAAAAACACACAGTAAAGTGTAGAAAAATTACGGGTAGTTAGGTAAAGTAGTGAGTGTCGAATACTGGTCGGAGGTCATATGTCTAATTCCTATACTTTCTCAAAAATTCTAGCTCGCAGAGCCTTTGTTATATTTGTGCTGATCCTATCGGCACCGGTAGTGCTATTTCGTAAGGACAAGGCTAAATTTTACAGTTTAATGCATAAGTTCTGGTTAAAAACCAGTGATAAGCCTGTTTGGCTTACCGAGTCGGAAAAGGCTGGCCAGCCATTTATTTAATGATACTCAGTTGTGCTCCGGGGCTGTGAATGACCCCGGAATACCAACGCTGTGTTCGCCGAACCTGCATCCATGCGCTTAACATCTCATCCCTGAGATGCTCTTAGTGTGCAATAATGTAGCCCTATCCAATATCGCCTAACTCCCTGTTACTGAAATACAAGGGATGGCATCTATTCCGAAGGGAAACATGGCATGCTAAACACCAAACTTGAATCAATACTGGATCAGTTTCTTGAGCCCCACCTGATAAAAGATTATGCACCTAATGGCTTGCAGGTAGAAGGTTGTGTACAAGTGGAGAAAGTCGTGACTGGTGTGACAGCGTGTCAAGCGCTTATTGACAGTGCGGTTGAGCAAGAAGCGGATGCTATTTTGGTTCACCACGGCTATTTTTGGAAAGGGGAAAATCAGCAAATCTGTGGGATGAAGCGCAAGCGGCTTAAAGCCTTGCTGGAACATGATATAAATCTTTACGCCTACCACCTGCCCCTAGATGTACATCCGCAGGTGGGTAACAATGTGCAGCTGGCAAGCCTATTGGGAATTACAGTCAGGCGGGGTCTGGAGCCGTGGAATAACAAGAGTATTGCGTTGTCGGGCCAGTTTGAACAAGAGATCACGCCGGATATCCTGGTTTCACGTATAACAAACCAGCTTAACCGGGCTCCGTTGTTTATCGATGGCGGTAAAAAAGAGATTAAAACCATTGCCTGGTGTACAGGTGGTGGCCAGGATTATATCGATTTGGCAGCAGAGCAAGGTATCGATGCATTTATCAGTGGTGAAATTTCAGAACGTACGGTGCACAGTGCCAGAGAGCTGGGCATTCACTACTTTGCCGCCGGTCATCATGCGACCGAGCGATATGGCGTAAAAGCACTGGGAGAATGGTTGGCCGCGAATCATGGCCTGGAGGTAAATTTTGTGGATATAGATAACCCGGCTTAGTCCAGTTGACCATTTGCGCTCTGTGTGGCAACACCACCCAGAGCACTGAAGAACAAGTTAAGCGGTTATTTCATCCACAGGTAATAACGCCACCAACTTTTCCAGGCTGTTCCTTAACTTGTTTCTGTCATGTCTATGGGTTAGCTCAGGCTCAGCAAGATCCGCATAAAATGCACTGTATTTACCGTGAAGATCTGTGCCAAATGGCAAGAGGACTTTATCAAACAGGTCGAAACCAATCTGCTGTTCACACCAAAGCAACTGCTGATCTAATTCAAGCATTGACGCCGGGCCAAGTTCTTTCTCCAAATTAGCCACAAACACCACTTTGGCATTGGAGTTTCGCAGTGCGTCCTGAAAATTTTTCAGCAACAGCGGGGGCATGATGCTGGTCAGAAAGGATCCCGGACCAAGTATGATCAATTCGGCTTGCTCTATAGCGGTAACGGCTTCGCGCGTCGCTGTGACCTTAGGGCTGACGTTTAGCTTATCCGGGAAGCGGTCCATTTGGTCGACGCTAACTTCTCCGTGATAGTGCTGGCCTTCATGGCAAGTGGCCAGCAGATCGGCCGGCTCTTCTGCCATAGGGTAGATAAAGCTCTTGACCTTCAACATATTGCAGACAAGTTGAACGGCTTCTACGGGGCGAATACACAAATTGTCCAGCGCCAGTAACATCAGATTTCCCAGGTTATGGCCTGCGAGCTCGCCATTGCCCTGAAAGCGATACTCAAACAACATACTGCCCACGCTGGGCTCGGGGACAAGTTGATTGATGCAGTTACGCAAGTCTCCCCAGGCGATACAATTTTCACTTTTCCTTATTCTGCCTGTGGACCCACCGTTATCTGTGGTAGTTACTATTCCGGTGAGTTTGGGGCCCAGAAAAGATAAGCTGGATAACAATCGACCCAAGCCGTGACCCCCGCCAATGGCAACGATATGGTTAAAGTCTGAAAGTGAATTGTTGTGCATTCGAGCCGTTCATCAAGTGTAATTACACTGAAAGCTAGCCGAAAATCGGGTCTAAATACAAGGAGTTTGTGATAAATAGTGGAAATTAACTGTGTTTAATTATTCGCGACAGGAAGGCGCGGGATTGCCTATTGCTGCTGTTTTCGATCAATACCTGCTTTTCCAGTACTGGCATGGGTAATATTTCAAGCCACCTCTGGCATAACCAGGAGATGTTATTGAACTCCTTATTTTCATACAGCTCGTCCAGTTCCGGGTACTGGGAAAAGACGTCTTGCAGCTTTTCAGCCAGGTGCTGTTCAGTTAAATTTGGGGCCTCCTCACTCCAGTTGGGTAGTGGCTCTATATCGGCGACTTTAAGACCATCGAGCTCGACGTGAATATGGTGCAGACGAAACTTTTCCACTCCATGAACGGTGACGCCTAACAGGCCGTCTGCGAGGGTGTAAAAGTCAACAATCTCTACCCGCGTTCCTATGGGCATGATTTGGCCAAAATTGGATATTTTGCGGTTGTCTACCATTACCACGCCAAAACCGCGGTATTTGTTTAGCGACTCTTTTATCAGGCGCTGATATTTTTGTTCAAATATCCGCAGTGGCAGCATACCTTCGGGTAAGATCTGCGAAGGCAGCGGAAAAAGTGGTAGCTTCTCCATCAAGATATCCTCCCTTCATATAATTAGACAGGTCATATGCAAGAAAGGGTTCAACATACGTGCCAACTGCTAAAGCTCTCAATAGTGGCGTGTAAAAGGGTATATTTAACAGGATGTTAGGGGAGAGGGTGTTTGAGTCATTGAGGAAGGGTCCAGGGCGGCAAATGAACAGGTGTAAACTATGTTGACACCCCGGAAGTTTTGACTGGCTTAGTTTAATTCCAGATAAAGAACGGCTGCCTCTACACGGGATTTCACCACCAGCTTTTTCAGCAAGCTTTTTACATGGACTTTAACCGTGCCTTCGGAAATATGCAGATTGTCCGCCACCTCGCGATTGCTACAGCCTCTGGCGATTTCCTGCAGGATCTGTAACTCCCGTTTGGTCAGGCTCTCGAGCCGTTTCCTTGTGTTGTCAAATTCCTCCAGACACTCCAAATATGGGCGTATCGAGTCGGTTATTACTTGCTGCCCTTTAGCCGCAAGCTTCAGCTGGCCTAAAAGATCGTCAGGCTCTGTGTCTTTTAACAGGTATCCATCGGCACCCTGGTTTATCAGGGTGATCACATCCTGTTTGGCGTCAGAGACTGTCAGTATGATAATGCGCGAAGTGATCCCTTCATCTCTTAGGGCGTTTAAGGTATCCAGTCCTGACATTCCTTTCATATTCAGATCTAGCAACACCAGATCCGGCTCTTGCTCTTTGCAAATAGCCAGGGCTTGAGTGCCATTACTGGCTTCACCCAAGATGTTAAAATCGGGCTCCAGTGACAGTAGCTGGACGATGCCTTTTCTCATAAGGGGATGATCGTCAACGACTACCACAGATAATTTTACTTGTTCCATCCTTACTCTCAATATTAAACAGCAATGTGATACAGGTTCCCGAATTGTCCGGGCCCGACAGTGACAGGCAGCCTTGCAATTTTTCGGCTCGTTCCCGCATGATATTAAGACCGTAATGATCCTGCTTTTCTGGCTCTGCAGGCAGGCCTATACCATCGTCGGTTATTGTAATGCTGATATTATCATCTTTTCTATGAAAGCAACTAACTTCGATACGCTGAGCCTGCGCATGTTTAATTGCGTTTAAGGTGGCTTCCCGAATTATTTGCAGAATATGTATATGTTGGTGTGCTTTTAGCTGGTATTCGTTTAGTGCGTAGTTGAGTTTTATGGGGACTGTCGTTTGCTCCCGTAACTGAGATAGAGTGGCCTCTATGGCGTCGAACAAATTGGCCTCTTTCACGGTTAATCTAAACGTACTCAGCAGCTCTCTCAGTTGCCGGTATGCTGCGGATATACCTTGCTCAATCTCCTCGAGGATCTCCATACCGTTTCCGTTGCCATTGCCATTGCCATTGCCATTGTGCAGTTGGCGTTTTAACAGGGTGCATTGGATCTTTAAAAAAGATAAGGCCTGGGCGATGGAGTCGTGTAGCTCTCTGGCAATTACGGCGCGCTCTTCCATCAGAGCAAGCTTTTGAGTCTGTAACGAAAGCTGGTTTTGTTTTAACGCGCGGCCTAACAGCAGGGCAAAGCTGTTTAAGACTCGCTCGTCGAGTTCATGTGGCGCGACTATGTCCAGGCGCCCATACTCCTGAGCGTCGAACTCGATAGTAACAGATTGACTGGGTACCAGATGCTTTGACCAGGGGTGGGGGCTAATATCCAGGTTAGGTTGATTATTACCCGGTGTTAATCGAATGCGCGCCTCCTCTAGCGCCAGATGTTTGAGCAGGAGTTCCAGACAATAGTTGAGAGTATGCTCAGGCAAGTCAGCGCCATTGAGCTGTTGGGAGATCTTATATAAAAAGCCGACATTTTGGTTGGCTATTTCCAGCTCCCGGGTTTTTTGCTCCACCTGGTCTTCCATGTTGACATAGAGCTTTTCCAGCTCAGTAGCCATCACCCTCATGCCTCTGCTCAGTCCTCCCAGCTCGGCGTCTTCACAATCCGGGAAGTGGGCGTTAAATTGTCGTCGTTGGATTTGCTTGGTTGCCAATAATAACTCGCGCAAAGGCGTAACGATACGTAACTGACTAAAGCGCACCAGAAAAGTACAGATAAGCAAAATGGCGCCCAGTCCCGCACTTTGGACAAAAAATAGTAACTGTACTTTGAAGTGAGAGTATTCCTGAAGCTCAAACACAAAACCATCGATAAGTTGAACAAAGGCTTCAACCTGTGCGTTATAGGCTTGTTGATCATTGGCTTGAATTACGGGTTTTAACCGACGCCAATTTTGGTCTACCTCGTTATATAACTTTTCAAGTTTATTTGGGTTATACCAAAGCTTGACGTTGGTGAGAATAGGGCTGTAAAGGGAGTGTTCGAATTGCTCTATCATGTATGCCAGGTCGTCTTCTTGTTGATTTAGGGCGTGGGCGAAGCGATAGCTTTGCATGCGCAACGAGCCGGAAATATTCACGGCTTTTGCATCATCAAGATTGGTGCTTTCAGTGCTCAGTGAGATCACGGCGAGTAAAATGGAAATCCCAAGGATAAAAGTGACGGCTCGGGCTAAGGTATTTGTCACGGAATTTCTATAGTATTGGTTATTCATTGTTATAAGCCTGTGAACGGAAATGTGTACAGTGTTCTAAAAGGATGGTTAACTGATTGAAAGGAAATACGATATCAGATAGAACAAGATATATTGATCTCAATATATATAACATTTATTGATCTGCGACATAAACGTGGAGCAATAGTTTAGGGTATAACGTTGGGATTCACGGTTTATTTCTGCTATAAAAAACATAAATGAACTCCGAGTTGCTGTGCCTAAGTCCAAGATATGGCTAAGTAACCGCTTCAGCACAATGCTGAGAAGGGTTAAGGAAGAAATTTTCTAGCCTCCCGTATTTGGAAAGGTGTTTATGAATCAACTCAAGGATAACTTTGAGCGCAAATTTGAATATTTGCGCTTATCGATAACGGACGTTTGTAACTTTAAGTGTAACTATTGCTTACCTGATGGTTATCAACGCACCGAGAAAAAGCAATTTTTAACTGCGTCCGAAATTACTAATTTAGTCGCCAGCTTTGCCCAGATGGGCACCAGCAAGGTTCGTATTACCGGTGGTGAGCCATCGCTGCGCAGAGACTTTTGTGAAATTATTCACCGCGTTTCCTCCACTCAAGGTATTGAAAAAGTCGCCACTACCACCAATGGTTATCGCATGGCCAGGGATGTTGCCGATTGGAAAGATGC
Organism: Psychromonadaceae bacterium; assembly: GCA_965249895.1. Lineage (GTDB taxonomy): Bacteria > Pseudomonadota > Gammaproteobacteria > Enterobacterales > CBDFNC01 > CBDFNC01. The sequence continues at coordinate 704,232 of CBDFNC010000004.1, read as the reverse complement.
CGGCCTTAATGCCATTAATGTCAGTGTCGACAGCCTGGATCCTCGTATGTTTAAGCTCATTACGGGGGAGAATATCTTTGCCAAGGTGATGGCGGGTATTGATGCTGCGTTTGATATAGGCTTTGAGTCGGTGAAAGTTAACACAGTCTTGATGCGAGATCTGAACAGTCAGCAATTGGGGGATTTTCTTCATTGGATTAAGTCCACCCCAATCCAGCTCAGGTTTATCGAGCTGATGCAAACCGGGGATAATCAGGCCCTATTTGATCGTCGCCATGTATCCGGCACCTCGATCATGAGTAAATTGCTCCTTTCTGGCTGGCAAGAGAAACCCAGGGGCGTAAACGACGGTCCCGCCAGGGTGTTTTCCCATCCGGACTACTTAGGTGAAATTGGCCTTATCATGCCTTATGAGAAAGATTTTTGCACAACCTGTAACCGACTAAGAGTTTCTGCGACGGGTCGCCTGCATTTGTGCCTGTTTGGTGAGGAAGGGGTAGAGCTAAGAGACCTTTTAACCAGTCAGGACCACAGTGAACAGCTTAAATTGCGAGTTATGGCTGAATTAACCAGTAAAAAGTCCAGTCACTTCCTGCAACAAGGTCTGGTGGGAGGAACCCCCCATTTAGCATCCATAGGTGGGTAACAAAAATGTTACCCACATACGCTCAAAAGGTTAGCCCTTCTCGGGTTAACCTAAATATGTGAACTTAATTCCCTTCTAAATTGATCCAGAGCAAGCGAACCTTTCATTACCTCAATAGGGGTATATTTTCCTCTCTTGTAACGAAATATCCTCTCTACTTATAGGGTTTCTAGTGCTTCAACTAGATTCACTTTTTATATAAAAAATAAACCCATAAGGGTGATAAAGAGCAATGACCGAAACTATCGATCTTTCCCGCCGCTTTCTATTGCGACGGCAAGAATCAGTAACCCGAATGCCCTGGTTGGTCAGCGAAGCGACTTTCCTGGATAAGTGCACCCGTTGTGGTTTGTGCATGGACGCATGTGAGACGTCCATCATCAAAATAGGCGATGGCGGTTATCCGAAAGTAGATTTTGCCCTGGCCGAATGCAGCTTCTGTGAAAAGTGCGTCCAAGTATGCCCGGAGCCTGTATTTGACATATCTCAACCGGTTCCCTGGCTGTATAAAGCCAAGGTCAGTCAGACCTGTCTGGCTGAGCAGGGAGTCTATTGCCGCACCTGCAGTGACAACTGTGAAACAGAAGCCATTTCCTTTCGGCCTGGTATCAGTGAAACACCGCAAATTAAATTATCAGATTGTTCGGGATGTGGCGGCTGCGTTGCGCCATGCCCGGTTCAGGCGATATCAATTCAGTCGATTCAGGAGGGGGCTAATGGATAATCAGGGTCAAATCGCTATCTCAAGTTTGGTCGTTTATACCAAACCTGAGCAGGTACAAAGTATGGCGGACAAAGTGGCTAAATTTGCCGGGGCCGAAGTTTACGCGGTCAGTGAAGAAGGGAAAATTGTGGTGGTGCTGGAGACCTACGGTAAATCATATTTATTGGAATCGGTTGAAGGAATAAACAATCTTAAAGGGGTCATCAGTACTTCCCTTGTTTACCACCAAAACGAAAATATTCAGGCGCAATGTGAGGATGAAAAATGAAATTTACCAGGCGTGAATTTGTCAAGGCAAATGCGGCCGCGGCCGCTGCGGGAGTGGCTGGGGTAGCATTGCCTGCCTCGGCGACCAACCTTATCGCATCGACAGATCTAACCAAGATTAAATGGGATAAGGCGCCATGTCGCTTTTGTGGTACTGGCTGTAGTGTTCTGGTGGGTACTCAGAACGGTAAAGTGGTGGCAACCCAGGGAGATCCGGAATCGGAAGTGAACAGGGGGCTGAACTGTATCAAAGGTTATTTCCTGTCCAAAATCATGTACGGCAGCGATCGACTGACATCCCCTATGCTGCGAATGACAGATGGAAAATATGATAAAAACGGTGAGTTTACGCCTATTACCTGGGATCAGGCGTTTGACATCATGGAGCTTAAGTTTAAAGAAGCCCTGAAGAAAAAGGGACCGACTTCAATAGGTATGTTTGGCTCGGGGCAGGCCACCGTATTTGAAGGTTATGCTCAGGTGAAACTGATGAAAGCGGGCTTTCGCACCAACAATATAGATCCAAACGCCCGCCACTGTATGGCGTCTGCCGTGGGCGGATTTATGCGTACCTTTGGTATCGATGAGCCAATGGGCTGTTACGACGACCTGGAAGCGGCTGATAATTTCGTGCTGTGGGGTTCGAATATGGCCGAGATGCACCCCATCTTATGGCAAAGGATCACCACTCGCCGTTTAGGCAACCCCCATGTAAAAGTGCATGTATTGTCGACCTATAAACACCGCAGCTTCGAGTTGGCGGATAACGGCATGGTATTTACACCGCAAGGGGACTTGGCCATCCTCAACTATGTCGCCAACTATATTATTCAAAATGATGCAGTTAACCATGATTTCGTCAACAAACACACAGTGTTTAAGCGCGGAACCACGGATATAGGTTATGGCCTGCGCCCTGAGCACCCACTGGAGAAAAAAGCGAAAAACCCGGGTGTGGGTAAGACGACCGATATGACGTTTGATGAATACAAGGAATTTATTTCCGAATACACCCTGGAGAAAGCGGTAGAGATATCTGGCGTACCCGGGCATAAGTTAGAAGCCTTGGCCAAAGTCTATGCGGATCCAAAACAGAAAGTGATGTCTTTGTGGACCATGGGCATGAACCAGCATACTCGCGGTGTCTGGGCTAACAGCTCGGTTTATAATATTCACCTGCTTACAGGCAAGATCTCACAGCCGGGCAACAGTCCTTTCTCGTTAACGGGCCAGCCGTCTGCGTGTGGTACTGCACGTGAAGTGGGAACATTTTCCCATCGCTTACCAGCCGATATGGTGGTAAAGAATCCGAAACACAGAAAGTTCACTGAGAAAATCTGGAAGTTACCTGACGGCACCATACCGCCAAAACCCGGCTATCACGCTGTATTGCAAAACCGGATGTTAAAGGACGGCAAGCTTAACGCTTACTGGGTGATGTGTAACAACAACATGCAAGCCACACCCAACATCAATGAGGAAGCCTTGCCCGGTTATCGAAATCCGGAAAACTTTATCATTTGCTCAGACCCGTATCCAACAGTTACCGCCCAGGCTTCGGATTTGGTCTTGCCAACTTCCATGTGGGTGGAAAAGGAAGGTGTGTACGGCAACGCGGAGCGTCGTACCCAGGCCTGGTATCAACAAGTTCAGGCGCCGGGTGAATCAAAGTCGGATCTCTGGCAATTGGTGGAGTTTTCCAAGCGCTTTAAGGTGGAAGAAGTTTGGCCTGAAGAGCTGATTGCCAAACAGCCGGAAGTCAGAGGGAAAACCCTGTTCGATATCCTGTTTAAAAACGGCACTGTTGATAAGTTTGGTTTAGATGAACTGAAAGACGGTCAGCTTAACGATGAAGCGCGTCATTTTGGTTTCTATCTGCAAAAAGGCCTGTTTGAGGAATACGCACAGTTTGGCCGCGGTAAGGCCCACGATTTGGCGCCGTATGATGTCTATCACACGGTACGGGGTCTACGCTGGCCTGTGGTTGATGGCAAGGAAACCCTGTGGCGGTTCCGGGAAGGGGCTGATCCTTATGTCAGCAAAGGGGCTGAATATGAGTTTTACGGCAAGCCGGACGGTAAGGCCTTTATTATCGCCACTCCGTTTGAACCCGCTGCTGAATCGCCGGATGAGGAATACGATCTTTGGTTAAGTACAGGGCGTGTGTTGGAGCATTGGCATACGGGCAGTATGACTGCGCGAGTCCCGGAGCTTCACCGGGCATTTCCTGACGCTGTGGTGTATATGCACGCCACCGATGCAAAAAAACGTGGCCTTCGCCGCGGAGACAAAATTGTAATTACCTCTCGCCGTGGTGAAGTGACGTCCAGAGTGGAAACCAGGGGCCGTAACCGTCCGCCTGAAGGTCTGGTCTATATGCCGTTTTTTGATGCCAAGCAATTGACCAACAAACTGACTTTGGATGCAACAGACCCGCTGTCAAAAGAAACCGATTATAAAAAATGTGCGGTGAAGGTTGCAAAAGCTTAACTGGGGAGCGCTGAGTAATGAAAAAAAATCTAATAGCGACGGTATTGCTGGGAGCATTTATAGCTTCCCCGGCTCTGGCTGGCGAATCGAGTGAGTATGTCAATAACGGTGGTCTGGAATCGACACGTGGAAGCACCGAGCTGGATACACAAAGGGATGTGCCGCCGCTTGCGCGTTATGCCAAGGACGGCAATCCGATTGAGCGTAGTTACGTTCATCAGCCGCCGTTGATCCCACATTCGATCCGCAACTACAAGGTAGACACCAATTCCAACAAGTGTCTGGCGTGTCACGGTTGGAAATATGCAGGAGAAGTAGGGGCTACCAAGGTAAGCCCTACCCACTTTGAAACACGGGACGGGTTGACGCTGTCGGATGTTTCTCCGTTGAGATACTTCTGCCTCCAGTGTCATGTACCGCAGGCCGATGCCAAGCCCTTGGTTGACAACGACTTTACACCTGTGAGATCGCTGCGATAATCAGCTGGGAGCCAACGAATGAAAAATAAAAAAGGATTGTTCGGGCGTCTCTGGTATGCCATGCGCTCTGCATCTACGGCATCACTGGGGCTTATCCTGGTGCTGGGATTCTTAGGGGGGGTTATTTTTTGGGGTGGTTTTAACACAGGCATGGAGATCACCAATACCGAGGAGTTCTGTATCGGCTGTCATGAGATGGAAGACAATGTGTACGAGGAGTATAAGGAAACCATCCATTACTCCAACCGCTCTGGCGTTCGTGCATCCTGTCCTGATTGTCATGTGCCCAAAGAGTGGACCCATAAAGTGATCCGTAAGATCCAGGCCAGTAAAGAGGTGTGGGGAACGATGACGGGGCTGATTGATACACGTGAAAAGTTCCAGGCTAATCGCCGCCATATGGCGGACCGGGAATGGAAGCGGATGAAAGACAATGATTCAAGGGAGTGTCGTAACTGTCATAACTTTGAATACATGGACTTTTCCGAACAGGGCCAGCGTAGTGTAAAAATGCACTCAACCGCACTGGCATCCGGAGAAAAAACCTGTATCGATTGTCATAAAGGTATCGCTCACGAGTTACCTGATATGACCGGAGTTGAAGGCTGGCACTAAGCCGTGCTGGCAGATAATCACGGGAGCTGGCATAGTGTCGGCTCCACCATTTTATTTGCTGTAGATGTTGTTAAATAATGAAATTGCCGGTGTGTTGCTGGCAGGCGGACTGTCCAGCCGCATGGGTGAAAATAAAGCCCTGTTGGAGCTGGAAGGGCAAACTCAGTTAGACCGCGGTGCAAACTTGCTAGAAGGTCTAAGCCTGAAAGCTGTGTATATCAGTGGAGATTATCCCAAAGCCGGTGGCATCACTTGTATTAAGGATAACGTTGCGCAGCTTGGCCCAATTGGCGGGATCTATTCCTGTGTTTTAGCCCTGAGTGGCAAGGCTTCAGCCTTGCTTATATTACCTGTAGATATGCCCTTTGTGACCCATATTGAATTACAGAATTTAATCGATAGCGGTGACGGGTGCGGAGTTTACTATCAAGATGCTATTTTTCCGCTGCTGATACCCATCTCTACTGAGCTGGTGGACTACCTGGAGCAGGCTATAAGCAGCGATAAAAACCGAGACAGGTCGCTTTATCGCCTGTTTAGAACCCTGAATTATAAAGCCCTGGAAGGTTGCGAACACAGCGCTTTCAGGTTAGCTAACGCCAATACGCCACAGGAGTGGCGTGAAGTTAAACAAAGATTAGAACAATCACAAAAGTGATAGAAGATTGTCGTGTCAACAAGGAGAAAGAATGAGCCACGCAGTAAAAGAACTTGTTCCAGCCAATATTGCCGTATTAACTGTATCTGATACCCGTACCGAAGAAACTGACACGTCTGGCGGTTACCTGGTGGATGCACTGAAAAGTGCCGGCCATCAGCTAGCGGCGAAAAATATCGTTATTGATGATGTATATAAAATTCGGGCTGTGGTGTCAGCCTGGATTGCCGATGAAGTGATAGATGTGATCCTGATCACCGGCGGTACCGGTTTTACTGTGCGTGATACCACACCGGAAGCGGTGTCTGTACTGTTTGACAAAGGTATCGAAGGTTTTGGCGAATTGTTCAGGGCTATTTCCTACCAGGAAATAGGCACATCGACAGTACAAAGCCGCGCGATTGGCGGCTTTGCAAATAAAACCGCAATTTTCTGTATGCCTGGCTCTACCAACGCCTGTCGTACCGCCTGGAGTAAGATCCTGATTGAGCAGCTGGACTCCACCCACAGACCGTGTAATTTCATGCCTCATATAGGCCAATAAGGTCTTATCCGGTGTGAGTCGATGTATTGGTATACTTAGAAATAGACAGGAATAGAAATAACAAGATGGCTGAATTTACCCATATAAACCGCCAGGGCGAAGCCAACATGGTGGATGTTACCGATAAGCAGGTAACGCAACGCGAGGCGCGAGCCGAATCATTTGTAGAGATGTCTGCTGATACGCTGGCGCTTATTCTGTCGGGCGACCATCACAAGGGTGATGTGTTTGCCACTGCGCGCCTGGCCGGTATTATGGCGGCGAAAAGAACGTCGGATTTGATCCCTTTATGCCACCCGCTGGCGCTGACCAAGGTGGAAGTCGAGCTCACTGCCGATCCGGACAATAACCGGGTTCGGATAGAAAGTTGCTGTAAACTGTCAGGTAAAACTGGCGTTGAAATGGAAGCACTCACCGCAGCATCCGTTGCCGCTCTCACTATCTATGATATGTGTAAAGCAGTGCAAAAGGACATGGTGATTTCATCTACCCGTTTACTGGAAAAGACCGGCGGAAAATCCGGTCATTTTAAGGTGTGATTATGATTAAAGTACTTTTCTTTGCCCAAATCAGAGAGATGGTCGGTATGGACAGCCTGGATTTGGATGTGTCAAACGAAACCACTGCCGAGGCCGTACGCAGTGAATTGGTGTCCAGAGGCGGCAGCTGGCCGCAGGCTCTGGAGCACGACAGGTTGTTGGTTGCCATCAACCATAATGTTTCACCCATGGACGCTAAGGTCAGTGATGGCGATGAGTTGGCTTTTTTTCCGCCAGTGACGGGCGGTTAATATGATCCGGATACAAGAGCAGGATTTTTGCCTGAACCAGGAGTATGAACGCCTGGCGGATAACCTAAGTGCAGGCGCCGTGGTGACGTTCGTCGGTTTAGTCCGTGACTTTAACCAGGGCGAGGACGTTGCCGGCTTATCGCTGGAGCATTATCCGGGTATGACCGAGAAGTCGCTACTGGATATTGAAACCCAGGCAAAAGAACGCTGGCCGTTACTGGATACGCAAATAATTCACCGAGTGGGCGACCTGGACTTGGGCGATCAAATCGTATTTGTCGGGGTTTCTAGTGCGCATCGTCAGGCCGCATTCTCGGCGTGTGAATTTATCATGGATTACCTGAAAACCCAGGCGCCATTTTGGAAGAAGGAACGCACCGAGGCCGGTTCACATTGGGTCGATGCTCGTGAGTCAGATGACAGTGCGGCGAAGCGTTGGTAGAAGTGAGTATTCCCCCGGTGATTATTCGGGGGAAAGATAAAAGTTACAGTAAACTTTCGCCATAGGGCTCTATGGTAACAGTCTCACCCGCCGCAACCGAACCTCGCTCTCTTTCCACTATGATAAAGCAGTTAGATTGACTCATAGAGCTAAACACACCTGAGCCCTGGGCCCCCGTGCTGGAAACTTGCAGCTGACCATTCTCGTCGACGCTATAAACACCACGTTGAAAATCCATACGTCCTGGCGCTTTCTTAATACTATCGGTCAAGGTGGCGCTCAAGCGGATAGGCACCTTATAGTTCAGGCCGCCCATTTTGCTGATAGCCGGGATGGCAAGTTGGTACAAGGTGACCATCGCCGATACCGGGTTGCCCGGCAGGCCAAAGAACACAGAGTTGGGTAGTTTGCCAAAGGCAAACGGTTTACCTGGCTTAATCGCTAATTTCCAGAAACCAATCTCACCCAGTTCGTCGAGAATATCCTTAGTGTAATCCGCTTCACCGACGGAAACGCCACCGCTGGTGATCACCACGTCCGCATTTTTATCGGCGTGAATAAATGCTTCTCTGAGTTTGTCTCTGTCGTCCGGAACAATACCAAGATCCAATATGTCAACACCTAGGCGGGTCAGTATCGCCTTGATACCGTAGCGATTGCTGTCATAAATTTCACCCGCCATCAGTGGTTGCCCAAGCGGTTTTAATTCATCACCGGTAGAAAGAATGGCAACACGCAGTTTGTTAAATACCTCAATGTCGTGAATACCCAGCGACGCCAACAGGGGAATATCTCTCGGCGTTAGCTTATGCCCACGCTCCAGTACCTCCTGACCGTGACGGATATCTTCTGCTGCCCGCCGGACATTATTACCTGCTGCAGGCTTTGTCTGGAATTGAATGGATTGTCCGTCTGCTTGAGTATTTTCCTGCATTTCCACAGTGTCTGCATCGGCGGGTAAGGGGGCTCCCGTCATTATCCGGATACATCCACCGGCAGGGATCTCACCCTCAAAGGGGTTGCCGGCAAACGATTTACCCACCAGGGTCAGGGAGTTTGTCTGACTTAAGTCTTTTGCCCGGAAAGCGTAACCATCCATGGCTGAATTATTAAACGGCGGTACATTGATGGGAGATAGAACATTTTGCGCTAAACCATATCCCAGCGCTTCTGCAGTCGGCACCATTCCCGTGCTACATACATTGTCGAGTTGCTCCAGCATTCCATCTAAGGCGTCTTCGAAGGGTTTTAAACCCGGTGTTTCACAACATCCCATTGCTATTCTCTTCTTATCGATAAGTAAAATAACCTTGGCTTTTGACGTGGCAAGGTTGTGGTTGTCGCCATTATCGCAATAAACCAAAATTTGTTAACCGATCTAGAACAATTTTTCTAACTATACTTACTAATGAAACCATTAATTATGGATGACATATGTGGGTAGAAAAACAGCAGGAAAAACACGTTAAAAGTAATGAAGCCCAGCTGCAAGAACTCCAGGAGCAAGCAAAGGAAAACAAGGAAGAAGGAGTAGAAGAATTGCTGGAAGCAATATTTAGTCAGTATCATGGCAGTTAAAGGTTGATTTTTTCCTCCAAACCCTCTATTTATGCCCGTTCACCGGTTAAAGGATTATTTGAATGGGCCCTAACACACCTGCAGTTCGAAACGAAGCTGCCACTATAGTTCGTGCCGCGTTAGAAAAGCGCGGGCTTGAAACCCCACAAATTGATAACGGTTTAGACAATAGCCAAAAGAAAGCGAAGCTGGAGTCTCATTTTACTGAGGTGATGGGCATCCTGGGCTTAGATCTCACAGATGACAGTATGGTAGAAACCCCGCGACGTATAGCAAAAATGTATGTCGACGAAATATTTTCTGGCCTGGATTACGCTACGTTTCCAAAAATAACCGTAATTGATAATAAAATGAAGTTGGATGAAATGGTCAAGGTATCGGATATCACACTGACCAGTACCTGCGAGCACCACTTTGTGACGATAGATGGCAAGGCTACCGTCGCGTATACCCCAAAAAACAAAATCATCGGCCTGTCCAAAATTAACCGTATCGTGCGCTTTTTTGCCCAAAGACCCCAGGTTCAGGAAAGGCTGACCCAGCAAATACTCTGTGCCTTACAGGCTTTACTGGAAACGGATAACGTCGCTGTTTCCATTGATGCTGTACATTATTGTGTGAAGGCGAGAGGGGTACAGGATGAATCGAGCAGGACTCGCACTACCTCACTTGGTGGCAACTTTAAATCCAAAGCAGTTACCAGACAGGAGTTTCTTCAGGGCCTATGAGTAAACCCAGAGTCGAAATCCGCTACTGTACTTTATGTCGTTGGATATTAAGAGCCAGCTGGCTGGCTCAGGAGCTTCTGTTTACCTTTAGCGACGACCTAGGCGAAGTGGCGTTATGTCCAGGAGATAAAGGTATCTTTGAAATCAGATTAGATGGAGTTCTCATTTGGTCCAGGGAAACGGAAGGACGATTCCCTGAAGCTAAGGAGGTTAAGCAGCGGATCCGGGATACGCTGTTTCCCGAACGGGATCTGGGTCATTCTGACAGATAGCCTGACTTACACCTGTATGTTGCCAGCCAGGTGGGCGTTGATATAGCGGTTTCGCTTGTTGGTTTTAAGCTTGGCTAGATCTACCAGCACCAGACAGTCAATACAGTTATTGAAATCCGGGTCGATGCCAAAATCCATAAATTGTACGCCACCTGGCTCACACAGCTCACTGTACTGTTTGTACAGAGTTGGCACAGCGCTGCCCATATTATCCAGCACATTTTTCAGTGTGGTGAAGTCTTGTTTATAATCCTGTCCGTTAAAGGAGACGTTAAGCTGTTGCTCCAAATCATTTCTCAGTACATAAGGTGAGCGGGAGCGTGCGACCTTGGTTTGTGCGGGGAAGTGCAGTTGATAGAAGTGGATCAAAAGATCTCTGGCGTTTTTAGGTAACGCAGCGCTAATACTCACGGGCCCAAACAAGTACCTGTATTGCGGATTTTTGGCGATAAAAGCACCAATTCCCATCCAGAGGTAGTCCAGGCTACGGCGCCCCCAATATCTTGGCTGGACAAAGCTACGGCCAAGCTCCAATCCCTGAGCCAGGTATGGGTCCATTCCGTGCTCATAATGGAACAGTGAATGGCTATAGAGTCCGTCCTTTCCGTTATTTTTAACTACTTGATCCGTGGTGACAAAACGATACGCCCCGGCAATTTCCAGATCTTGTGGGTCCCACAAAATAAGGTGAAGGTAGTGGCTGTCGTACTTATCTATGTCCCTTTTCGTCCCTGAGCCTTCACCGACCGCGCGAAAAGAGAGCTCACGCAGCCTGCCAAGCTCCCTTAAAATAGGAGAGTCGTCCTGGTGGCGATACAAATAAATGTGTTTATTGTCCGGCGTTTTTCCTAATGGCTCACACTTCTCCACCAATTGTTTTAACACAGCCCTTGGCTCCGGGTGTGCGATCGGACTTTCTGTCTTAAAGTATCCCTCCTTACCCTTGGCCAACCGATAAACCTGCTGCTGGAATAGTTTTACTTTTGCGCTGGTGGAGATTTGGTCTCCCCGGTAACTGTCATATGGCACCATTTTGCCTATGGTCATTTTTACCGTATTGGTGTTTTGTTTAAACATCTCTTTAACCAGCAACATAGTCGCCAGTGGTTTATAGAGCATCGAGGTACCGTAAAACAACACCGAATTTCGCGCTTGAATATGAATGGGTAAAATCGGGGCGCGGGCACGGCTTGCAATGCGTAGAAAACCTGAATTCCATTTGGTGTCGCGAATGCCATTTGGTCTCAAGCGTGAGACTTCTCCCGCCGGAAAGATGATCAGGGCTGCATCGTTTTCCAGGTGTGCATAAATGTTTTGCAAATTTTCTTTTATGGTTGCTCCGCCCATGTTATTGACAGGTAGTAAGGTCGAGCGCATGGTTTTTACCGACATCAGTAGCTCATTGGCGACCACCTTTACATCCGGACGTATACGGTGGATCAGCTGCAGCAGCGCCATACCGTCCAAAGATCCGATAGGGTGGTTGGCGATGACCACTACTTTCCCCGTTACAGGGATCCGCTGAATTTCCCTGTCGGTGGTGCGATAGCTAAAGTCGAAATAATCCAGCACCTTTTCTATAAAGTCGAAACCCGTCAGGTGAGGATAGGTTTGCTCGAATTCAACAAACTCTTTTTCGTGCAGTAAACGTCGTAAAAAATAGCTAAGGGGTTGACGCAGCCAGGACTTTTGCTCCAACTGGGGAAAGTGCTGAGATATAACATGATCTACTGAAAACATACGGCTACTTTATTTCGTTTTTTTCAACGTTAAGCCAACCAGATGACAAAATGTTTTCAGTTATTTTGCGATTTAATGACGGGATAAAAAAACACCCTCACTAAGAGGGTGTTTGTTGCAAGAGTAAACTCAGAAAATTAAGCGGCGAAGTTAGCTGCTACGAATTCCCAGTTTACCAGCGCCCAGAAACCCTTTAGGTATGCAGGACGAAGATTACGGTAGTCGATGTAGTAAGCGTGCTCCCACAGATCAACGGTCAGAAGTGGTGTAACGCCTTCTTCTGTCAGCGGGGTACCAGCGTTGGATGTATTCACGATATCCAAACCGCCGTCTGCAGTTTTAACTAACCAGGTCCAAGAAGAACCAAAGTTGTTGACCGCTTTGTCGTTTAGCTGAGCCTGGAACTCTTCAAAAGAACCAAATTTTGCATTGATTGCGTCAGCCAGAGCACCCATTGGAGCACCGCCGCCGTTAGGGCTCAGGCAGTTCCAGTAGAAGGTGTGGTTCCAGATCTGCGCCGCGTTATTAAATACGCCGCCTTCAGAAGTCTTGATGATTTCTTCCAAAGATTTACTGGCCAGTTCAGTACCTTCAACCAGGCCGTTTAGCTTTGCAACGTAAGTCGCGTGATGCTTGCCGTGGTGAAATTCCAGGGTTTCAGCAGAAATATGAGGCTCTAATGCATTTATTGCATAAGGAAGAGCAGGTAGTTCAAATGCCATTGCTTCCAATCTCCATTTTTTGGCACGAAGCCATTATTTAACATTGCTCACTTATCAAGCGGATTGTTCCGCTTTGTTTTAGTCCCAGAATCATAGCCCTGTGCGCAATGCTTCTCAAGCATTTAAGACATTGATCTAGATCAATTCGAGAAATCGACAAATTTTCCGTAAGTAATGATTCTCATTAATATTTTCTGGTGATTTAATCGATTACTTGATAATCAAAATCCCTACTATTTGACAAATTTAACCCTGATATTTGTAAGTTTTTGTCTGGACCCAATTTCCTATAGAATAGGGGGAGTAAACTAAACCGAGTGAGGAAGTAATGGAAACGCTGGAAAAAATCAAAAGCCAGATCGCTGAAAACCCTATTCTGCTTTATATGAAGGGATCCCCTAAACTGCCAAGTTGTGGTTTTTCGTCTCAGGCTTCACAAGCACTTATGCAATGTGGCGAGCAGTTTGCTTTTGTAGACATTTTGCAAAACCCGGATATTCGCGCTGAGTTGCCAAAATATGCGGATTGGCCAACCTTTCCTCAGCTTTGGGTTGACGGCGAGTTAGTCGGCGGTTGTGATATCATCCTTGAGATGTTCCAACAGGGTGAGCTTGCGCCACTGGTTAAAGCAACGGCTGCCAAATATAAAGAAGATTCCGCGTCTGACGCTGAATAATCTTAGCTTGTTAGAAAAATCCCCTCAAAAGAGGGGATTTTTTTTATCCGGATAAAATAGTCCGTTGCGAGTCTAAAAAATCATGGCCGCGCACCAGCCGAATATGATCAGTGGAATATTGTAGTGCACAAAGGTCGGTACCACAGAATCCCAGATGTGGTTGTGCTGTCCATCCGTATTAAGGCCTGATGCGGGCCCTAAGGTGGAATCTGACGCGGGAGAGCCAGCGTCGCCCAGGGCGGCCGCTGTACCCACTAAGGCCATAGTCGCCATAGGAGAAAAGCCAAACTGGATACACAATGGAACATAGATTGTTGCTATGATGGGTATAGTAGAAAATGAGAAGACGATACCCATGGTGATCAACAGTCCAACGATTAACATCAGCAAGGCCGCTAGCCCGTTGTTATCGCCAATGATACACCACCTTGGGTCTCCTTTAATACGGCGGCGAAGCCAGCCGCAGAGATCATAATAAAACCTATCATTGCCACCATCCTCACCCCTTGGATGAAGACATCCTGGGTTTCTTTAAACTTGATCACGCCGCCCAGGGTAAAAATGGTAAAACCGGCGAGTGAACCGAGAGTAATGGAATTAGCGAAAAGTTGTAATGACAGGGCCACTAGAGTAGCGACTAAGGCTATCCATATATGCCTGGGGTTAAACTTTTTGTGCTTGGGCTCAGCCTTAAGGATCGCTTTAAGTGAGTATTGACGCGGTTTTCTATAAGTAAAACATATCCAATACTGGCAGCGCCATGGCTTGAGACAGGCCGTTATCGGTCAGGTTCTTCAGCAAAATATTGTTGAGGAAAATACCGCCTAAACCCACCGGAAGTAGCATATAGGTTACAGTGAGGCCAAATGTAACCACACAAGCCACCAATCTCCTGTCCATTTCAAACTTCGCCATCACATGTAATAGTGGCAGGATCAAAATGGGAATAAAAGCGATATGTACGGGGGTTAGATTTTGTGAACCAATGGCAATGGTCACAATAGAGGTCAGCAACACTGGCTTAAACCAGAGGTGACTGCTAGCCGAATCATCTCCACCAAATTTAGCTATCACCTTTTGTGCCAGCAAGTCAGTGATGCCTGAGCGGGAAATAGTAACTGCAAACGCGCCAAGCATAGCGTTGCTAAATGCTATGTTAGCCCCACCGCCTAATCCGCCGTTAAAGGTGTTGATGGTTTCGCTCAGAGACAAACCACCAACCAGTCCACCGATAATGGCACTTAGGGTCCAACTGAGTTCATCCTAAAATAATTCCTTGGGATTAAAGTCGGAGGTCCCGCCCCTCTTGGTTAGAAATGCAAGGCAAAATAGAAAAAGGTTAAAAATGGTTTAAGAAGACCAGCTGCGTATTATCATTCTGCTGATGTTATCGGCCAGCCCCCCAGGGCCTTCCATTTATTAACCATGTAACAAAATAACTCAGCCGTGCGTTGTGTGTCATAAAGGGCACTGTGGGCCTCTTTACTGTCGAAAGGGATATTGGCAGTTTTGCAGGCTTTGGCCAGTACGGTCTGACCTAGAGTCAAACCGGCCAGGGACGCCGTATCGAAGGTGGCAAAGGGGTGAAACGGTACCCGTTTTATCTTGGCGCGATCGGCTGCAGCATTCATAAAACTCAAATCGAAAGCTGCATTATGCGCTACCATAATGGAGCGATTGCACTCCAGGGCTTTTTGTTTTTTCCTTACCGCTTTATAGATTTCGGTTAAGGCTTCTTTCTCTGATACTGCGCCGCGTAGTGGATTGGAAGGGTCAATGCCGTTAAACTCCAGTGCTGCGGGCTCAAGATTGGCGCCTTCAAAGGGTTCAATATGAAAGTGAAGTGTATCAGAGGGATAAAGGTAACCTTGTTCATCCATGTCCACCATGACAGCGGCGACTTCAAGCAGGGCGTCTGTGTTAGCATTAAACCCGGCGGTTTCAACATCGATAACGACCGGATAGTAACCGCGGAATCGGTTGCAAAGTAGGTGTTCGCTTTTTATACAAGTGTCTGTCATGATTTACTGGGTAAGGTGGCAAAGGCGCGATTATGCCAGATTATGAAAAATTTTGCCCTTAAAGTTCAAGGAAAACCAGCTGGGGCCGATACAACGCTTAGAGTCTTGATCGGGGATCTTATGTTGAGGCAGATTGTGACGAAAAGGAATTGGATTGTTTTAACCTGGGCCGGGCTGGTTTTGGCCTCGCCTTCGGCGTTTGCCTATAGCAAAGTATACAGTGCGGGTCTGACCAACTCTGTGTGGGCGGTGACGGAAGCAACCCCTATCCAGTGTTCCCTGGATCATAATATTCCGCGCTTTGGGCGTGCGACTTTTACCATTAGGGCGAACAAAGAGGTTAATCTCGATTTTGATCTGGATGGTGACAGAGAAACGCCGGTAACTCGAACCGTCACGTTAAAATCCGTTCCCCCATCCTGGCGCCCTGGCCAAGTCGCGCAGGATATCACTCTGTTAAAGTTTCATAAGCAGTTCAACGGTTATGTGGGCGGCAGAAATGCCTGGGCCATGCTGAGTGAGCTTGAAGAGGGTCGCTTTCCGACGTTTATCTTCCGAGACTGGTATAACCAGGATCAGGTGACTCAGGTAGGTATATCGTCGGTGAATTTCCAGAATAATTACGATGAATTTGTGACCTGTGTAAATCAGTTGCTTCCCTATAGCTTCGAGGATATCGCTTTTAGTGTGCTCAGCTACGAGAGTAACGGCTCTGTATTGGCCAATCGCTCTAAGAAGCGACTGAAAATGATCGGTGACTATATAAAACACGACGAAAGCGTGAATATCGTGCTAATTGACGCGTACTCCGATAGTTACGGCGGTCGCTGGCATAACCAACAGTTGTCTGAAAGCCGGGCAAAGAGCGTACAGACCTATCTCTCTGAATTAGGGATAGAAAAAGGCAAGGTTAAAGTCACCGGCTGGGGCGAAAAGCGGCATGTTGCAAACAATGATACCCCGCTGGGCCGAGCAAAGAACCGGCGCGTAGTTATTTCCCTCGGGCGGGAAGAAATTTAGCGGTAACAATAACGCCTTCCTCGGAAGGTTTTTTACTGCTGGCTTTAAACCTCGCTATACCAAGGCTAATTTTGGTCACTTGCTTATATGTCTCAATTTCTTCCCAAGCTTTATTTGTACCTCTCACAAAGTGTGACAGCAGTTTCTGCCGGCCAGTGATAAATTTTGATCAAAATAGCTATAATGGGCGAAAAGCGTGCTAGTTCCATTTTACATTTAATAGTAATGATTAGGCTTTATTTACATTCCGATTTATCTTTCCTACATCTTGTTCGTTAAATTGCTTGTGGGTTCCATCGCAAAATGGAGCATTCCCTGTATGTTTACAGACACATAAATAAGCGTCTTCGGATTGCTCTGCGGTAAATATCAAAGGAGTAATGTCAGTGCCGCCGTGGGAGCCGTCACAAAAGGGTTGGTTATCCGAACGGCCACAGCGGCAAAAGAAATATTGCTGCCCAGCGACTAAGGTCACTTGTGTTGGTTTATTACCGGCGATAAGTGGACGGGTCATTGTACTTCCTCTGTCAAAAAGGGACCTTAAAAGCATAGAAGCCACTCGCAAAAATTCTGTGATAGATCGATGATGTCATTATTTTAGATTTGTGGGGGGAGCAGTTTCCAAATCAGGGGGCAGGCGGGGCAGTTATTGCCTTTTACTCGTCAAGGTTCAGCCCTGCCTAACTCATTAGAATTGAGTAAGTTCAGGCGGATACTTTCCAGCGGCAATTTAGCTTTCTGATACTGTGCCTGGGTATTAGCGAAATAGAGAAACCAGGCTAAAAAAACCGACGATAAACCCGGATACATTTAGCAAACGTATTCTTGAGACCTTTTCTATCCCTGAACCCATATTCTGCACCAACTTTTTAACATGCTGATAAATAATGCCTATTTAAATTGGTCTAAAAAATGGCCATGAAAATAGATATTTAAATCAGCCACTTATAAAGTGGTACTGAAAGGCAGATGCAATATTGTAGTAATATGAATACTTGATGTTAAGTGACGGAAATGCGACGGGTGATTGGGTAAAGGGCTCTGAAAAGCTGGCTATTAGTGGTGCTTGCTACTCTATCAGCTGATAAGTTGGGTTGTTTCCTGTTCGAAAGGGTAAGATTACAGCTTGGTCACATTGATAAAAAGCGAACCGGGAGCAAGGAGGAAAGTAGCTATTTGGGGGCAGTTGTAAGGGATCGGCCGACCGCCTTACAACAAGGATATGACAGGCTCTTGGGCTTAATTACTTCCCTAAGCCCTTACCGGCATCTTTTTTGTTTATTAATTCGATGGCGTAACCATCCGGATCACGCACAAATGCAATCACGGTTGTTCCACCTTTTACCGGACCCGGCTCGCGCGTTAGATTACCACCGGCTTCACGGATGGCGTCACAAGTCGCGTAAATGTCATCCGTTTCCAGTGCAATATGGCCGTAAGCATTGCCATGGTCGTATTCAGTCGTGCCCCAGTTATACGTCAGTTCGATGACAGCTTCCTCGGTTTCTTCTCCATAACCCAAAAATGCCAGAGTATATTTATATTCAGCATTTTCAGATTGGCGCAGCAATTTCATGCCAAGCACTTTAGTGTAGAACGCGATGGAACGTTCCAAATGACCTACACGTAACATAGTGTGTAATATACGCACAATAGATTCTCCAGCTTATAGTAATAGTGGTCGATTCAACAAAATGGTTCAGGCCCGGATCAGCTGTCCGGATAGACTTTGTCCTTAAACTCGCATAAATCTTCGATGGTACAGGAGCCGCATCTGGGTTTGCGGGCCAGACAGGTGTAGCGACCGTGGAGGATAAGCCAGTGATGGACATCAACCTTAAATTCAGATGGCACTACTTTCAGCAATTTCTCCTCTACCTTATCGACGTTTTTACCCATGGCAAACTTGGTTCGGTTCGCTACCCGGAATATATGCGTGTCCACCGCGATAGTAGGCCAACCAAACGCGGTATTGAGAACCACGTTGGCAGTCTTTCGGCCAACCCCAGGCAAGGCTTCCAGTGCTTCACGGTTTTCTGGAACTTCCCCGTTGTGTTGGTCGAGCAATAGTTTGCAGGCTTTAATAACGTTTTCTGCTTTGGCGTTATAAAGCCCGATAGTTTTAATGTAGGTTTTTAATCCGTCCACTCCCAGGTCGAATATTGCTTGGGGAGTATTGGCGACCGGGTAAAGTTTATCGGTAGCTTTATTTACACTGACGTCGGTTGCCTGAGCGGAAAGGGTCACAGCGACCAGCAGCTCGAAGGGGGACGAAAAGTTTAATTCTGTCTCGGGATGGGGGTTGTTATCCCTTAACCTCTCCAAGATCTCCTTTCGTTTGGTATTGTTCATATTGCTCCACTACTTGGTCTTTGTATTTTCTAGTTATGATGTTGTTTTTCAAATTATAAGGTGTCTATACGGGGTCGCTGTCCGGTGTTTGTAATGCGTCGCTGGAGGTTTGTTTTTCTTGTCTCAGCGTTTTTTCCTTTAACCTGATATCAATGGCATTTTTTAATGCGATTAATAGCCCCATTACAACAAAGGCGCCTGGAGGTAAGATGGCGAAAAGAAAGCTGGTATCCGAATGAAAAACCTCAATCTTTAAGACCGTTGCCCATGGGCCGAGCAAATTCTCCGCGCCAGCGAATAAGGTTCCATGACCTAGTACCTCACGAATACCGCCAAGAACCAAGAGCACCAAGGTAAAACCTAATCCCATCATTAAACCATCAAATGCAGCCAGCATAGGCGTATTCTTTGAGGCATAGGCTTCTGCTCGCCCAATAATGACGCAGTTGGTGACTATCAAGGGAATGAATATGCCCAGAGATTGATAAAGGCTGTAAGTAAAGGCATTCATTAACAACTGGATACAGGTAACCAGTGCGGCAATGATCATTACAAATACCGGAATACGAATTTCATTGGGAATGAATTGCCGTACCAAGGAGACGATTAAATTCGATAGTATTAAGACCAGGGTTGTAGCGATGGCTAATCCTAGCGCATTGGTTACAGTGGCTGTCACCGCCAGCAGAGGGCATAAGCCCAGCAGTTGAACCAATCCTGGGTTATTTTTCCACAACCCCTGAATGACAAGCTCTTTACGTTCTGTCATTAGCTGGCCTCACAATTTGGTTGCGAATGAAGTAATTTAGTTTGCTCTCGCTGATAATACAGAAGCACGTTTTTTACGCCTTCTACGACTGCGCGTGGTGTAATAGTCGCCCCGGTGAATGAATCAAACTCACCACCGTCTTTAGTTACCGCCCAGCTTGGATCATTTTCAGATTGAAGGATCCGGTTATTAAATGAAGTGATCCATTCCGATTTGGCGATCTCTATCTTGTCCCCAAGACCTGGTGTTTCATTGTGTCCCAAAACACGAACCCCGGCGACCCGGCCATCTTGCCAAATACCGACTACAAATTTAATCGCGCCGTTATACCCTGAAGGGGCGAATGCCTCTATGGCAATGGCGACAGGTTTATCATCTTTTTTAGCCAGATAGATTTTCTGAGGATCTTTACTGCCTAAAAACTGTGGGGCTGTCTCCAGGAAGCAACTAGCGAACAGGTCATTGTTATAAGTATCATGAGGTACCAGGACATTGATGGTTTTTATCAGTTCTCTTTGTTGCTGCTCCTTAATCGTACCCTCGGTTAAGGCATCGGTTACAGCAACCAGAGCCGTACATACGATGGCAAACAGCGACAAAATAAAGGCGTTTTTTTTCAGTGAGTTGAGCATTAATTTTGACTCCTGCCATATACTTTGGGCTGAGTATAATAATCAATCAGGGGGACGCACATATTCCCCATCAAAACTGCAAAGGCTACCGCGTCGGGATAGCCGCCCCAGGTGCGGATACAGTAAACCAAAAATGCCACCAGGGCGCCATAAACCAAGCGGCCTTTTACGGTAGTGGAAGCCGTCACTGGGTCGGTTAGAATAAAAAACGCACCAAGCATAGTGGCGCCGGAAAATAGGTGCAGAAGCGGGCTGCCAGTACCGTCTGGGTGGAGCATAAAACCTACCAAAGAGTAGAAAAACAGCGCGACTAAAAAGCTGACAGGTATATGCCAGGAAATTGCCCTGCGCTTAAGCAGAATTAGCCCACCGATTAAAAACCCTATGTTTACCCATTCGACGCCTACACCAGAAAGAAAGCTGTATATATCTTGCTTCATGATCTCGCTGCTGGTTAGTCCGAGTGTAAGGCCCGTCTTAAGTTGATCCAGAGGTGTGGCCATGGTGGCACCATCAATCCCTTCCCGGAGCTGGTGAACACTGTACCCGTCGAAGGAATATCCCGTGAATATACTATATATGGCATCAAGCAGACTATTCTCATGGAGCATGAGCGGTGCAGGGGGAAGCCAACTTGTCATCTGAACGGGAAACGAGATCAGCAATAAGACGTATGCAACCATAGCCGGGTTAAACAGATTTTGTCCCATTCCTCCGTACAGGTTTTTGGCAATAATAATCGCAAACGCCGTGCCCATCACTACGAGCCACCACGGCGCCATAGGTGGTAGGGATACGCCAATCAGCACTGCGGTAAGCAATGCGCTGCAATCCGAGAGGTAGGGTATTGCCGGACGTTTTCTAACTTTGTAGTAGAGGCCCTCACAAAGCAGGGCGGTGAAGCATGCAAGTGCAATCTGGATCAAGTTACCCCAACCAAAAAAATACCATTGGGCAGCAATGCCAGGAATAAGGCAATAAATCACCAACCTCATTAACTGGGGCGTTCTTAATTTTGCTCTTACATGTGGAGAGGAGGAGAGCTTAAAGAGCATTATTCACCTTTATTTACTTGTTTTCTGGCTGTCGCTTTGGCAATTGCGGCGGCGACAGCGGACTTTTTATCGGCTTTATCGTGTGCGCCGGTTATTTCATCTGCATCGCTTGATTTAGCCTGCGCCGCTTTTTTGGCTTTGGCGCGAGCTATGGCGGCGGTAACGGCGGACTTTTTATCGGCTTTATCGTCTGATCCGGCAATTTCATCTGCATCGCTTGATTTAGCCTGCGCCGCTTTTTTGGCTTTGGCGCGAGCAATGGCGGCGGCGACAGCGGACTTTTTATCGGCTTTATCGTCTGCGCCGGTTATTTCATCTGCATCGCTTGATTTAGCCTGCGCCGCTTTTTTGGCTTTGGCGCGAGCAATGGCGGCGGCAACGGCGGACTTTTTATCGGTTTTATCGTCGGCTTCGGTTATTTCATCTGCATCGCTTGATTTAGCCTGCGCCGCTTTTTTGGCTTTGGCGCGAGCAATGGCGGCGGCGACAGCGGATTTTTTATCGTCTGCTTCGGTTATTTCATCTGCATCGCTTGATTTAGCCTGCGCCGCTTTTTTGGCTTTGGCGCGAGCAATGGCGGCGGCAACGGCGGACTTTTTATCGGTTTTATCGTCGGCTTCGGTTATTTCATCTGCATCGCTTGATTTAGCCTGCGCCGCTTTTTTGGCTTTGGCGCGAGCAATGGCGGCGGCGACAGCGGATTTTTTATCGTCTGCTTCGGTTATTTCATCTGCATCGCTTGATTTAGCCTGCGCCGCTTTTTTGGCTTTGGCGCGAGCAATGGCGGCGGCGACAGCGGACGTTTTATCGGCTTTATCGTCTGCTTCGGTTATTTCATCTGCATCGCTTGATTTAGCCTGTGCCGCTTTTTTGGCTTTGGCGCGAGCAATGGCGGCGGCGACAGCGGACTTTTTATCGGCTTTATCGTCTGCTTCGGTTATTTCATCTGCATCGCTTGATTTAGCCTGTGCCGATTTTTTGGCTTTGGCGCGAGCAATGGCGGTGGCAACGGCGGATTTTTTATCGGTTTTATCGTCTGCTTCGGTTATTTCATCTGCATCGCTTGATTTAGCCTGTGCAGATTTTTTGGCTTTGGCGCGAGCAATGGCGGCGGCAACGGCGGACTTACTATCGGTTTTAGCTTCTGACTGGGCAACTTCATCACTTGATCCAGCCTGCGCCAGTTTTTTGGCTTTGGCTCGGGCGATAGCTGCTGCAACTGAAGATTTAGCACCCGCTTTTTCGTCAAGTACTTCTGCCGACATTGTACTATTCTGTTGTTTTTCTGCTTTTCTTTTTCTTGCCTGTTCCTTGCGCTGAGCTCGTGCTTTGATGGCATCAGCGTTATCTGGTAATAACGCCTCTTTGCTATTGGTCATATCTGCTGAATTCTGTTTGGCTTTTACGCGTGCAAGAGCGGCAGCTACCGGATCCTCACCATCTGCATTTTTCTTGAGCTGTCCCCTTCGCTTATCGGCAGCTGCTTTGTGCTTGGCTTCGCGTTTAGCTTTGTCGCGCTCAAGCCTTTCCTGGCGTGCTTCATGGCGCTGCCTGGCAATATCTGCTTTATGAGCTTCTTGTTGTTGTTCCCGAATATCTGCCTTAGCGATGCGGTAGTATTCAACTAACGGGATCTCACTCGGACAGACGTACGCACACGCACCGCATTCGATACAGTCAAACAGGTTATACTCTTTTATTTTGTCATTATCTTTGGCCTGCGCATACCAAAGTAGCTGCTGGGGTAATAAACCGGCCGGGCAAGCCGCGGCACATTCGCCACAGCGAATACAAGGCATCTCGCGTCCTGGCGGGGGCATCTCTTTATGCGTGGGTGCGATAATACAGTTGCTGGTTTTTACTATGGGTATATTACTATGGGGCAGGTTAAAGCCCATCATAGGCCCACCCATAACAAGCTTTTGATCACCGCCTCGGTGGAGTTTAAATAGATCCAGCAAATATTGGACAGGTGTACCCAGGCGAGTCATTGCATTTCCCTGGTTCTCCACGGCATGGCCCGTTACTGTGACGACACGAGAGATAAGGGGTTCACCGTCAATGATGGCACGCTTTACAGCAAATGCGGTTCCCACGTTTTGCATGACAACACCCACTGAGGTGGGGTAACCGCCTTGGGGAACCTGCTTACCCGTGAGCACTTCAATCAGTTGTTTTTCTCCCCCGGAAGGATACTTAGTGGGAACAGATGTTACCCTGAAGTTGGTGCTGTTAAACTTTTGAAGTAGCTCTATGGCTTGGGGCTTATTATCTTCTATGGCTAGCAGGGTTAATTTTGGTTTAACAATATAGCTAAGGATTTCTATACCCTTAACTAATTCCTCGGCATATTCACGCATTAACCTGTCGTCCGAGGTGATATAGGGTTCACACTCGACACCGTTAATGATTAGAAATTCGACCTCTTTGGCAAAAGTCAGCTTACTGTGCGTAGGAAAGCCTGCTCCGCCCATACCCGCGATGCCCGCATGCTGTAGTACTGAAATCAGGGCTTGTGGCGTGTTTGATTCATAATCTGCTACTGGGTGTTTTGTTCCCCATTCATCCAGCTTATCCGTTGTTATTTCAACGGATAACTCTTCGATAGCGGAGGGGTGACTGCTAGGTCTGGGTTCAATGGCTGTGATTTCACCTGAGCTGCTGGCGTGTACCGGCAGCAGCTCCTGACGGTTTGCCGCGGTTAAAGCCTGGCCTTTTTTGACCTTATCTCCGACCTTAATCAATAAATCACCACTGTTACCAATATGCTGAGCAACCGGGATCACTAAGATGTCAGGAACACCTGCGTCTATAATTTCTGTGGTGTTGGAAATAGATTTAAACTCTTCGGGGTGTATGCCGCCAGAATAATTCCAGATCCGTCCATTGCGTACTTGTTGTAGCAGGGTCTCCATATTAAACCTGTACCTCTTTCACAGGGATAGCGTCGAGTTCCCATTTCCAGTTTTTTGTGGTGGTTTTTAGTGGGATCATTTCAATACAGTCGGTAGGGCAGGGATCCACACATAATTCACAGCCAGTGCACTCGTCGGTAATAATAGTGTGCATTTGCCGTGTAGCCCCCAAGATTGCATCAACTGGGCAAGCCTGAATGCATTTGGTACAGCCGATGCAGGCATCCTCGTGTACATAAGCCACAGCTTTGGGTTTCTCTTCGCCTTCCAGCGGGGTAGCCTCTACACCCATTAACCCTGCCAGCTTGGTAATTACAGCTTCACCTCCTGGTGGGCATTTGTTAATTTCATCTCCGTTGGCAATGGCTTCAGCGTAAGGCTTGCAACCCGGGTAACCACATTGGCCACATTGCGTCTGAGGCAGGATCTCGTCTATCTGTTCGACGATAGGATCGCTTTTTACCTTAAACTTGACTGCAGCAAAACCCAGCAAAAGGCCAAATATACTGGCCAAGATACCAATCGCTGCGATGGCGATAACAATGGCTAATCCTGTACTAATCATTTAATTATTTACTAACCCGGTAAACCCCAAAAAGGTAAGGGACATTAATCCTGCTGTGATCATTGCGATGGCGGCCCCCTTAAAAGGGAGGGGCACATCGGCGGCGGCTAGTCGCTCACGCATAGAAGCAAACAAAACGAGTACCAGTGAAAATCCTACCGCTGCCCCAAACCCAAAAACAACGGATTCGATAAAGTTATGATTCTCGTAAACATTTAACAGGGCTAACCCCAGCACCGCGCAATTAGTGGTAATAAGCGGTAAGAAGATACCAAGTAATCGATAGAGGGTGGGGCTGGTTTTATGTACCACCATTTCGGTAAATTGCACTACCACGGCAATTACCAGGATAAAGCTCAGTGTCCGTAAGTATTCGATTCCCAGTGGCATCAATAGGTACGTGTTTACCAAGTAGGACACGATAGACGTCAAGGTAAGTACAAAGGTCGTGGCAAAAGACATCCCGATAGCTGTACTTATCTTGGATGACACACCCATAAATGGGCAAAGCCCAAGAAATTTAACCAGCACAAAGTTGTTCACCAACACAGTGCTAACCAGAAGAAGAAGGTACTCGCTCATCACTACTATTAGAAGTTATAAAAGTCGCTTAATGATACCAGTTTTTTCTGGTGAAATAAGGTGGATCTGATATGAATCTTTTACCGGAATGGCCTAAATGCCCGTTTTAAGACCAATTTACGCGGGCATATTAGACAACTTTTATAAGTTAGGTTAAATGCTACTTTTGGAAAGAGGGGATGGCCTGGCAATGAGGTAGCCTTGCAAGCCATCGATATACATATTTTCTAGTAGTTGCTTTTGTTCCAGGTGTTCGACCCCTTCAGCAATGACCTGGGAACCCATTCGGTGGGCAACATCGACAATCATTCTCAAAAACTGCTGATTAGCGCTATCCCTCTCTATATTCGTGATCAAGCCAGAATCAATCTTGACGAAGTCAGGCTTAAGTTCCTTAAACAAACGGAATGACCCAATGCCTTTACCAAATTTACTGATGGCTGAGCGGCTGCCGGTTCGTTTGAGCATGTCAAATACCCGCTTGCTTGCTACCAGATTCCGATCCAGGACCTCTTCTTCCATTTCAAAGATAAGTGCGGCAGCGATATTGGGCTCTCTTAATAAAAGTCGTTCCAGCCAAACTACGAACGCACTGTTTTGCATGGTGGTTGCTGAAAGATTCACGCCCCAACGTACGTTACCATCGGTTTTATGGCGACATTGGCTAACGATGGTTTCCAATATCACTTGCTCTAGCTTAACGATCATATCCAGTCGTTGGGCCATTACAAAGACAGTTTCAGTGGGGATCATCGCATTGTTCTGCCCAATGAATCGAGTAAATATTTCCTGATAACCTTTCATATTACGATGAATGGCTTGAATAGGCTGGTGTAACAGCATCATCGATCGATTTTTTATGATCTCTTCAATTACTGTTTTCCAATGAAGCTGACCCTGTGCCTGATCTTGGTTGTCTTGTTGTTCAAATGCCCAGGCATTAATAGTTTCTGTCTGTGCTTTGGCTAAAGCCATGTCCGCTCGAGCCAGGACTTGTTCGGGCATTTGCCCAGAAGCGATGGAAGAGAGGCCCGTATAAGCGACACTTTCGAGGTTATTCAACATTTGATAGTCATCGAAATGCGTTTTCAACTCCTTGGCAACCTTTTGCGCTGTACTGATGGTCATACCTTCGGCCAGTACCGCAAAATCTGATCCGGAAATACGGTAAAGCAGGCACTCGGGGTAGCGTTTAACAACTTTAACCAGTATTTTCCCGACATCAGCCAGGTAAGCGTCGCCTTGCTGGTAGCCTCGATGCTGATTAATGTTGTTTAATTCGGAGCCACGGATGAGTGCCAAAACTGCGGTTTTCGTTTCACCTTCCGCCGCTAAGATCTGAGTCAGTTCTTTCCGAAATGAGTGCCGATTACTCAGTCCTGTTAAATTGTCCATATTAACTTGTTTAACCAATAGCTGAATTTGCTGTTCCTGGTCTTGCAGCTCTTTATGGAAACGCTGTTTTTGTTGGGTTAATTGTTGGGTAACTCGGCTGAATGTACTTGTAGTGGGAACATCAGACGCGACTTCATTGGTTAGGCTTTTTTCTAGTTTCTTTAACAGGCGGAAGTAGGCCAAGTTCACCAGTACACCCATTCCTAAAATAAGCGCGAATAACTGGACGATTAAATCGCTTACTGTTTGACTCAGCATGCCGTAGTTAATCGAAAATGTAGTAATGGCGTGATCCGTTTCCACACTGTTTTCCCCGGTAAGGTCTGGAAACAAGGTGGCTGTGATGATACTTTCTGGCGCTGCTGGGTTTGCCTGAAGAAGCGAGCGGTCGGATTTGCGAGTTAATTGCAATGAAGCCAGAAAATGTCTGTCGGCGATGGTATTAAGCCCTGTTTGCGAGGTGCTTTGTACCATTAAGTCCTGCTTAACGAGTTCTATGGTTGCTCTGCTCTGTGCTTGTAGCAGCGGGAAAAAGTGGATCCGAATAACAGCTACTAACGCAATTGCAGAAATCAAGATAATCAGGTTAGTTACTAACAGGCTGTTTTTGTAGTCTTTCATATGCGTCCCAGCAAATTACTTATGTAATCCATATAGCCACTCTTTCAAATTTTAGCATGCTCAAACTCTTTGCAAAACATTAATTTACAACTTAATCAGCAAATTGAGAGCCAGGTATAAAGCCCGTTTGTTTTTTCGGTTAAGGGGTGATTGGAATTGGGTGGAGCGCTAAATTTGTCGAAACAAGTCAAAGTTTATTATAGAGAAACCTTTTGAGCTGGAACAGGCTGCTTTGTATACGTCTGGCTAGTCCTGTGGGGATTAAATAAGAAACCTGCGCCGACTTGATAAAGAGTTCAGTCCGTCGCTCTACCAGCTGAGCTAAGGAGGAACTATTTGGTTACTTAAAACAATTCTGGTTGCTTTAAGTGAATGTGGCTCCTCCTGCTGGGATTGAACCAGCGACCTGCGCCGACTTGAAAAGAGTACAGTCCGTCGCTCTACCAGCTGAGCTAAGGAGGAACTATTTGGTTACCTAAAACATTTCTGGTTGCTTTAAGTGAATGTGGCTCCTCCTGCTGGGATTGAACCAGCGACCTGCGGATTAACAGTCCGTCGCTCTACCAGCTGAGCTAAGGAGGAACTATTTGGTTACCTAAAACATTTCTGGTTGCTTTAAGTGAATGTGGCTCCTCCTGCTGGGATTGAACCAGCGACCTGCGGATTAACAGTCCGTCGCTCTACCAGCTGAGCTAAGGAGGAACTATTTGGTTACTTAAAACAATTCTGGTTGCTTTAAGTGAATTTGGCTCCTCCTGCTGGGTATTGAACCAGCGACCTGCGCAGCTTTGATAAAGAGTACAGTTCGTCGCTCTACCAGCTGAGCTAAGGAGTCACAATTTTGTTACCTAAAACAACAATGCTTGCGTTAGGTGAATTTGGCTCCTCCTGCTGGGATTGAACCAGCGACCTGCGGATTAACAGTCCGTCGCTCTACCAGCTGAGCTAAGGAGGAATTGGTCTTCGTAAAGACGGGGCGCATATTATAGCCAGGGGTGAACACTGTCAACTAATTCCCAGCTGAAAATTCTGCGTTTTGTCTGTTTGCTCAAAATCCAAGCTTACTTGGTCGAATTACCATCAATAATCAGCAAGTTGGCTAAAAAAGATGGCTTGTGTTGCCGGTTAAGCTGTTTTTTGTGTAACTGACTCGAGAATCAATATTCAGTAAAGAAAAAAAAGAAACTTTTGAAAATGTAAAAATGTCAAAAAAATGTAATAACTTGAGCTGGTGTCACATAATTTTTTGCTACGAATAACAGTCCTGTTTTGATTACTGTTATTCACATTCCTTGGAAGTCGCATTAGCCGTGGCTTTGTCACACTTATCCACCAAAGCTGTGGATAAGTGTGTGGACAAAGTCTTGAAAAATGGCCCTGCGCCCCGTAGTTATTGACGTTGAGTTAAATGGATGAAAATAGTAGCAATTAAAAAATATGATTAAATACAATTGGTTAATAAAGTCAATAGCGCTAATTTAGATAATTTAGCTAGACGTAATGAAGGATCATAGAAGTGCAATATAAATTGTGAGTTATTTTTTTGGGAGTTTGTATTTATCTTAGGGCTTAACGGGGAAATACGCTTTCTCGAGCCGGATCTAAATCGGCAACGCAAGGGTCAAGTATTCCGAGATTTTGCCGATGGGCTTATCACGGAGCTAGCCGAGGGACGAGCATAATACGCAGCTGACTATTCTCAGTCAAGTGCCAAAATAGATGGAATTTTATCTGGTTAGTTTACTGGTTTTCTACGACTTTCGCGTTTTAGGTTTTTAGAAGCCCATTTTTACATGTTTCTCTGCGCATAAGCTGGCAAAATAGAGAGATACAGGTAAAAAAGGAAGAATGATGAGTAAGCAGTTTGCCTTAGAGTCCAAGTTTAAACCCGGTGGGGATCAACCTCAGGCTATCGAAAAACTCTTAGATGGAATAGATTCCGGTCTGGCCCATCAAACATTACTTGGGGTAACCGGCTCAGGTAAGACTTTTACCATGGCGAATGTCATCGACACACTTAATCGACCAACCTTGATCCTGGCGCCGAATAAAACCCTGGCGGCGCAACTATACGGAGAAATGAAAGAGTTTTTCCCGCATAACTCGGTTGAATATTTTGTTTCCTACTATGACTATTATCAGCCAGAAGCCTATGTACCCAGCACTGATACCTTTATTGATAAAGATGCGTCGGTAAATGCGCATATAGAGCAGATGAGACTTTCTGCGACGAAAGCGCTGATGGAGCGCCGAGACGTGGTATTGGTTGCATCCGTATCTGCTATATATGGCTTGGGCGATCCTCAGTCTTATCTAAAAATGATGTTGCATTTGACGGTGGGCGATTTAACGGGTCAAAGAGCGATCTTAAGACGTTTGGCCGAAATACAATATACACGTAATGATCAAGCGTTTGCCCGGGCTACGTTCAGAGTCAGGGGGGAGGTGATTGATGTTTTCCCCGCAGAATCGGAAAAAGATGCGGTACGGATCGAGCTATTTGATGGTGAAGTCGAACGGCTGAGTTATTTTGACCCGTTAACCGGCAAGGTGCTCCGCAGTGTTCCTCGAATTACAGTTTATCCTAAGACCCATTATGTAACCCCGCGAAACAAGATCCTCGATGCCATCGATAACATTAAGGAAGAATTAGTCGAGCGAAAACAAAAGCTACTCGATAACAACAAGCTAATTGAAGAGCAGCGGATCTCTCAACGTACTTTATACGATATAGAGATGATGCAGGAACTAGGTTATTGCTCAGGAATCGAAAACTATTCGCGGTATTTATCGGGTCGCTCTCCAGGAGAAGCGCCGCCGACTTTACTGGACTATTTGCCTGGCGATGGGCTGCTTATTATCGATGAAAGCCATGTCACCGTACCGCAAATTGGTGCAATGTTTAAAGGTGACCGGTCACGAAAAGAGACGTTAGTGGAGTATGGTTTCCGATTGCCATCGGCATTGGACAATCGGCCGTTAAAATTTGAAGAGTTTGAACGTATTGCACCTCAAACCGTTTATGTCTCTGCGACACCCGGTAAACACGAGTTGGAGCAGACAAATGGTGAATTTGTAGAGCAGCTGATCCGCCCCACAGGTTTGTTAGATCCTGAACTAGAAGTACGTCCTGTAGCTACGCAAGTTGATGACTTATTGTCGGAAATTCGTCAACGGGTAGCTATACAGGAGCGTGTGTTAGTTACCACTTTAACCAAAAGAATGTCGGAAGATCTCACTGAATATTTGGATGAACATGGGGTTAAAGTTCGTTACTTGCATTCAGATATCGATACGATAGAGCGGATGGAAATAATTCGGGACCTGCGCCTGGGAGTATTTGATGTTCTGGTGGGGATTAACTTATTACGGGAAGGGTTGGATTTACCCGAGGTTTCTTTGGTCGCTATTTTGGATGCGGATAAAGAGGGTTTTTTACGTTCTGAACGTTCGCTAATTCAAACCATAGGTCGTACCGCCCGTCACGTAAAAGGCAAGGCTATCCTGTACGGGGATAGCATTACAAAGTCGATGAAAAAGGCCATAGATGAAACCAACCGTCGCCGCGAACTTCAGCATGCTTTTAACCAGGCGAATGGGATCACCCCTACAGGACTGAACAAAAAAGTATCGGATGTGATGGGGTTTGGTGTAAATAAGCAAAAGTCGACGGCTAAATTGGGTGTGGCTGAGCCTATGGGTGAATATAACAGTTTGACGCCAGATATGATCCTAACCAAGATAGCTGAACTCGAAAACAAAATGTTCGAACACGCTAAAAACTTGGAATTTGAACAAGCTGCGGCACTCAGAGATGAAGTGGCAGGTTTGCAACAACAACTGTTAAAAGGGTAATTTGACTGGACCACGATACTGCAAACGACTAAATGCAATTCCACAAAGTATTGAGTCGCAGCTGTATTGTGGGTCTGATTAGCCGATGGTGTGATCAGACATCAGCAGAGTACTCAATAGCTGATTATTAGCCCCCTATAACTCTTGATTACTCAAGAGAGGTCCGCCGGCAATTGCGTCATTACAGCGTAAGCAGGATGCCTTATGGCAATGGGTGATACCGGGTTGAGCTTTGATAAGCCGTGTCGAGGTTTCGACGACTTGCGAGGCGTTATAGCGTTGCCAAAGTGATCCAGCAAGCACCGCCGTTTTTACCAGAGGGGTGAGCGCATCAGCGAATTTTCCAAACCCGGTTGAGCAAGATCCCACCTGAGTCTCGATTAAATGCCCCTGATTGTTAAACGCCCAGCTTCTGAATAGCTCTCTGCCTGCCAGCTGTTCGGCCAGGTGGAGTAAGGTGAAACTCTCCAATTGTGTGCCCAGCAGCAACACGCTCCCATCTGCTTCGCATAAAGCGCGTAACGGCGCATATACATCAGTGGGACTTTGCATGCTAATTAGCTCTCCTGCTCTTGGGCCTATGGCGCAAAAGGAGTTGGTGGGATGATCACCTCTTAAACTGTCGGGTAACTGACTTAATACTTTGGCAAACACACCCATATCCGGGCTCACATCGTGGCGTCTATCCGGACTGTAGGCTTCAGTCATGACGGAATGGAACTCTGTTGCCGAGTAATTTGTCCCATTTCTTGGTATTTGAACGGCAATGGGTGGACACACGGCATATTGATAACTAAAGCTAGGTACTAAAATTGTGTTGCCAAGCTCCAGCAATATCTCAATTAGTCCCGTGACTCCAGCTTCTAATGGTTGTTTAAATGATCCCATAGAAGCGTGGACACAGAGCACTTTACCTGTCAGCCCTTGAGCTAGGATAAACTGCTTAAGTTCTTCTTTTGTAATCATTACTCACCATAAAAAGCAGAATAAACAGCATCCTACCTTAAATATCTAAACCTGTGTAGGGCTTAGTTGAGCCAGAAAGCGGCAATGGCGGCCACTCCAGATAGGCAGCATAACACCAGGGAAATGCGCCGGATGTGGTTTTTATCTATCTTGTCCACCCAATGGCTTGCTGCCCAGAAACCCAATAAGGATGCGGGGATCAAGGGTAATGACAAGTCGAAGTGATGCCATGAAAAGTAGCCGGCAGGCGCCTGAACGGCCAGGGACATCAGGCAGCTAACGATAAAAAATGCGGATAGGTTTGCCCTGATAAGGTTCGCGTTTTCATGTTGTAACAACAGCGCCATTGGCGGCCCGCCGATGGAAGAGCTGGTTCCCATAAAGCCAGAAAGGAAACCCGCAATGGCCATACGCTTAGGGGTAGGGTCAAGGCGGATTGGAGTAAGGCTGACCGCAACGCCGAGCAACACTGTAATGCCTAGCCAAAGGGATAACGTCCTGGGCTCTGCCCAGTAAAGCAACAAGCCGCCTGCTATTGTGCCTGGGATCCTGCCAAGAATAGCGGAGGTTAATCCTTTGAACGAAATACTGCTGCGATAACGATAAGTGTTGGCGATTGACAGTATCAGAGCCACCACTGTGATAGGGGCTGGTACATAACCGGGATCTATCATAAATAGCAGCGGGGCGGTAACTATGGCCAAACCAAAACCTATGGTGCTTTGCACGAAGGAACCGACAAAAATGATAAGCATTGCCAAAAGGTCTGTCATATAGAGTAGCTGATTATTTTTAAGAGCATAAAGAGTAACAAGTTTTACAGGTTTTTGTTACTGCAGTTAAATTGAGTATGTAGTGATGGGCAGGGCAAAGGTAAGTCTGGGTATGCCGATTAATGTGGAGAAATATTGCGCCAACTGGAAAGTTGGCGCAATGGAAACTGTTACGCTTTAGCGCCAGCAATCACGGCTGCAAACTCTTCAACCTGAAGAGAAGCTCCGCCTACCAAGCCACCGTCGATATCTGGCTGACCGAATAGTTCAGCAGCATTTGCGCCTTTCACGCTGCCGCCGTATAGAATTTGAACTTTCGCAGCAACGGCTTCATCTTGCTTAGCTAGCCAGCTACGTATGTGTGCGTGAACTTCTTGTGCCTGCTCTTTTGACGCAGTTTTACCTGTACCGATTGCCCAAACTGGCTCATAAGCAATAACGGCGTTGTTTAAAGAAGCAATGCCGGCTTTTTCGATAACCGCTGCCAGTTGTGTTTCTACCACGCTAGATGTTTCGTCAGCTTCACGCTGCTCCAGGGTTTCACCGATACAAAGTACAGGAACCAGGCCATTTTCCTGGATAGCAACATACTTGTCGGCAACGAGTTGATCGGATTCGCCGTGTAGGGTGCGACGCTCGCTGTGACCTACCAGGCTATACTTCGCACCAAACTCTTTAACCGTTACTGGAGAGGTTTCGCCGGTAAAAGCGCCTGAGGTGTTCACGTTACAGTCCTGCGCGCCAAAAGTGATCGCCGTACCTTGAGTGAGGGCTTCAACCTGGCCCAAAAAGATAGCTGGCGGACATACTGAAACTTCAACACCTTGTGCGTCTGCTGCAGGCGCCGTTAAACCTTTAATCAAAGCTTCTACGGACTCTTTAGTGCCGTTTAGCTTCCAGTTACCCATTACTAATGCTTGTCTCATTGTATTTTCTCCAATCTAATGATGTAAAACAGGGGGAATTAAAATTTAAACTGGGACTTAAAATAATGATTTCAGCCGCTAATTGTGTAATTTATTTTCTAAATATGCAATTAATGTGATCTAGGTCACTCTGGAACCTGTAATTTGTCGTAATTTTGCCCACCAAAGACCGAGAATTTCGTGGATTGCTATTTCAGACTTACGCAGGTGATGGCTACGTGGTAGGTAAGTGCGCATGGATGTCGAAAGCCCTGTTTGCCTTACTAGATAATCAGCAGGAGCCGCGTCAGGCGTACAGCCGTATCTTTCAAATAGCGTCATGGCGCGCCTCATATGACTGGCTGAGGTGACCAGAACCGCTTTTTCATTGGTAATAATATGACACATTTCCCTGGCTTCATCGTCTGTATCCCGGGTGGAAGGCAGTGTTTCTATCCTGTTTTCGTCTAAACCGAAGCTCAGTGCCAGTCTCCGTACCAGCTCCGCATACGAAAGGGAGTCGTTAATACGTGGTCCGGTAAGAAGCAGCTTTGCACTTGGGTTTAACTGAGAAAGCCTGAATGCTTCGGAAAAGCGGGCAAGAGCGGTGCTGGAGAGTTGACCGGTAACGGGTAACGAGGGATCGGCAGAGCCAGTATGACCTAATAGCAGAATATAAACATAGTCATTGTTAGCATTCAGCAGCGCAGGATGGGTTTGTTCGACCGAGCGTGCCAGTGAATTCGCCACAGGGGGAAAACTCAATAAAAACAAAGTCACAAAAGAAAAGCAGGCCAAGATTTTACCCAGGGTTTGTTTTCGGGGACTAAAACAAATCAGCAGCAGGCCGATGCCGAGCACAGTAAGCAGAAAAGGTAAGGGCATCAATAAATCTCCCAGCCATTTTTTTATCCAAAACATCAAGCTTGATTCCGTGTGATAGGCCAAATTTTACCAGTTTAAACGCGCTTCACCTTATGCCAAAATAGCGGGCTTTGCCAATTGTTACAGAGCTAGCGCTGGACGACCAAAATTTCGACACAATTGCAAATAAGTTTGCCAAAACATATACGGTACTAGTAAAAGAAAGCTTAGGGCTGAATTGGTCTGGCAACAGCTAGGGTCCTACCTTGCGCAATTGGCCCCAGGCCCATTATGCATCTTAGATGCCGGTGGTGGTTCCGGATATTAAGGCGGGTATAAGAGCGGTGCATGATTACCCGAGAGATCGATCCCATGCCGTTGATAATTACAAAGTTCTATTGCAGATGGAAAAATGTTACTGCCATCAAGAGCCTTATATATCGCTGGGACGTTATATACATGTTTCGGCAAAATGGCGTAACCAAGCAGACTGCGACACAAAGGAATCTTAATGGAGTTACAAACTAAGAATTTGCCGGAGTTGATCGCCTGGGTTAAGCAGGAAGAATTCTCCTTAAACCTACCGAGCGATCGTTTGGCGTTTTTACTGGCCGCTGCAGCATCGGCTGATGAAGATCCGAGTGTAGAACTCACGGAAGCTCAGCTGCATGACAGTTTCCGGATCGTCAGCGATATGTTCGGTCAGATGGATGAAACTCAGGTGGAACGGGCCAACAATGCCATCAATGATTTCAGCCGACAGCACCTGTTTATCCGCTTCGGTGGTGATTCGGTGGGTTCGGATAGCGTATATCGCCTAACGCCCCTGGCCATAGGCCTGGTGGATTTCTACAGCCAACAAAAAGCCTACTCCAATATCAAGCTCTCAATTCTCCTGACCCAGGTCGCT
Source organism: Psychromonadaceae bacterium (assembly GCA_965249895.1). GTDB lineage: Bacteria > Pseudomonadota > Gammaproteobacteria > Enterobacterales > CBDFNC01 > CBDFNC01. Next base: position 668,661 of record CBDFNC010000004.1, on the reverse strand, counting down.
GCGGAAATAGACCTGGCTTATCAGGCGGCAAAGCGGGGGGGAGATCAGGAATATTGGCAAACCCAGGTTTTCGGTATTCTAAAGCACTCGGTACAGGATATTTTTGAACGTATTGATTTGACCCAGAGAGCCATGGATAACCAGCAGCAAGCGGTTAAGTCTGAAGTTGCGACTTTACTGCATCAGGACTGGAGTCAGGCTATCAGTGGTTGTGAAAAACTGCTGAGAGAAACCAGTGTGAACTTAAAGGAATTACAAGACACCTTGGCCGCGGCGGGGGATCAGTTACAGTCTGGCTTGCTTAATATCCAGGAAACCTTGGCGGGTAAGGAAGAGCTGGCCTTTATTGAATCCCTCACCTTTTCACTGCAGTCACGCCTTGACGCTATTATTTCCTGGGGCCAGCAAGCCATAGACCTGTGGAGTCGCTACGATCGGCATGTTCATAAATTTATTCGCACAGCGATCGATATGGATAAAAACCGCGCGTTTAGCCAACGATTACGGGATTCTATCGGTAATTTTCAGGATCATGCCTGGTGCTTAACCCTGGCCCAGGAAAGGCGTTTGCTGGAACTCAGAGATGAGACCCTGTTTATTCGAGATAATGAAGTCATGGGGGACGCGCCCATGGAGGTCGAATACCAGGAGCTGGTGGATATAAATGCCGAGCTGACTGGCCGGATCCAAGCCTACTTAGCTGAATTTAAAGCAGAAGATAAGCCCATCGAATTAGCGAACTTGCTACGCGACTATTTGGCTGAGTTTCCTGACGTGCAGCACTTTGATATTGCTAAATTGGTGGTCGATGAAGCCACTAAGCTTGGCTACTCAGGTGAAGAGTTGGCATTAACGGGTGCGCAGCCCATGTGGCAACCCGTTAATCCCACGGGGGCGAAAATTCAGGCTCACCCCATTGATAAGTATTAAGCGGCCGTTGTTGTTGGAGAAAAGCCAAACAACGAAACTGCAACAACAATAGAACTACTGTCTGGTTTGTCAGGCGAAAGTAGAACCTTGTTGCCCCGATATCACAGGGCAGCAAACAAGGAGTTTTAAGGCATATGACGTTAAGTAACACCGCAGAATATCTGCCAGAAGGATTGGCTAAAGCCATCGCCAATGCGCTATTTCCTAAGCTGGACGCCATGTTACGCAGCGGCGCTCATATTAGTGCCGATGATTTGGACAATCATTCATTTTTACTTGAGTTCCACCCAAACCTGGAGCTATTTTACCTCAGATATCAGGCCGAGTTGATTAAAGCGCCGGAAGGGTTCTTTTACTTGCGACCCAAATCCACTACCTTCTTAACTCGTAGTACCCTGTCGGAGTTGGATATGCTGGTGGGTAAGGTGTTGTGCTATCTCTACCTGAGCCCGGATAAACTGGCCAACGAGGGGATCTTTACCCTGGTCGATCTGATGGAAGAGCTGGTTAATTTGTCCGATGAACAGCAGTTGCTGCGCATGGTGAATCAGCGGAGTGGCGGGTCGGATCTTGACCGTCAGAAACTCAAGGATAAGGTAAAAGCGTGTTTGAGAAAGTTAAAACGTATTGGCATGGTGAGCTTTTTAGGCGCGCTGGAAAAATTCTCCATTAATGAGGCAATATTTCGTTTTGGCGCAGATGTACGCAGTGATGAAGATCCGCGTGAAGTACAGCTCAGGCTTATTCAGGATGGGGAGGCTATAGTTCACGATGATGAAACCTTACCTAACCACGATATGAGTCAGGACGAAGCAGCTGAAAGTGAAGATCAACTTGGACTGGAAGTATAAATAATGGCGAATCGCGGAAAGTTTTTATCCCTAACCATGGTTAACTGGAACGGATTCTTTGCCCGTACCTTTGATCTCGACGAGTTGGTTACTACAATGTCCGGTGGTAATGGTGCCGGTAAGTCCACTACCATGGCGGCTTTTATTACAGCCTTGATCCCAGACCAATCCTTGCTCCACTTTCGCAATACCACGGAAGCGGGAAGCGCGTCAGCCTCTCGTGATAAGGGCTTGTACGGCAAGCTGAAAAAAGGGCTCTGTTACAGCCTGCTGGAGATTCGCAATTCCAGAGAGCAGAAAATTTGGGTGGGTACCCATCTGGAGCAAATAGCAGGGCGTGACAACAAGGTAAATATAACCCCCTTTGCCTTGTGTGACGTGCCAGAAGGCGTCCGACCCACGGACCTGTTGCTGGAAAAGCTCGAAGACGGTAAAGCCAAGGTATGCTCTTTCAACGATTTAAGGTGCGCAGCCGCCGAGCTTGATGGCGTACGGGTGGCAAAGTTTAATTCCATCACCGATTATCATAACTTTATGTTTGATATTGGGGCTATCCCGAAAAAGCTCAGAGACCAAAAGGACCGCAGCAAGTTTTATCGCCTGATCGAAGCCTCTTTGTATGGCGGAATTTCCAGTACCATCGCGCGTTCATTGCGCGACTACCTGTTACCCGAGAATAGCGGTATCAAGAAAGCCTTCCAGGACATGGAATCGGCCATTAAGGAAAACCGCCATACCCTGGATATGATCCGCCAGACCCAGGTGGATCGGGACATGTTTAAAAATCTGATCACGGAAACCACCAACTATGTGGCGGCCGAATATGTTCGGCTAAGCTCTCGCCGTGATGAATTGAGTGCAAGCGCCCTGGAGCAGCGTCAGTCCCTGTTCTCCAAGCAGTCCATATTAAAGCAAGAGCAGCATCGAATACTGTTCTTAAGTAACGAATTGGACAACCTGGCAAACCGCGAAGTCATGCTGGAGCAGGAGTTGGAATACGCGGGTGAAACACTGCAAAAAATTCTGGCTGCGGTAAGCCTGAAAACCAAGCTGGACACCTATCGTGTGGAGATCCACAAGGTGACCGAGCAGCTTGAAGAGCAGCTCGCCATAGTGGTAGAAGCCAGCGCCATCCATCTGGAAGCGGAAACGGGTAAAGAGCAGACCGAAGCGGAAGTAGATAGTCTAAAAACCCAGCTGTCAGATTATCAGCAAGCGTTGGATAGTCAGCAGACTCGCGCCATTCAATATAACCAGGCGCTAAAGGCGTTATCCGGCGCGCGTCAGCTTTGTGAATTGCCTGATCTCGTCGCCGAGTCCGCCGCTGGTCAACTCGTTGAATTTAGACAGACAGAGTCCAGCGCCACGCAGCATGTGTTGCGGATAAAGCAAGACTTGCAGTTAGCTCAGGCGGCATTGGCCGAATTCGAGCAGGGGTTAAGTTTACTTATTGCAATTGAGGGTGACTGCCCCAGGGATGAAGCTTATAAGCTGGCTTCTCAGACATTGGCCAAAGGCAGGGAGTATAAAGCCGTCGAGGCACGTAAAGAGCAGGTGACTCAGGGTGAGCGTGATGCTCAGCAAAACCTGAACAACCAGCAAAAAGCGGAAAAATTAGCGGCGGAACTGGAACAGGTATCAGCTAGTCGCGTCGCCAGCGAGTTGGATGTAGAGCAGCAGGAAGAGATCCAGCTGGAGGGCGAGCAATTAAAGCAGGAAGCGCTGACCGAAGCCGGTGAGTTAGTCGTCGTGGTGAAGCAGAAGCAGCTGAGTATCAGCAGTGAGAATGAGCGTCTTAAGACCTTTGCGCCTAAATGGATTGTGGCCAATGAGGAGCGGGATAGGTTATCCGCGAGTGTAGATGTCACACTCTCTGATGCGGATAGCCTAAGCAACGCGATGCAGCAAACCTTGAGCCAGGAGCAGGTATTAAAGTCACGTAAAGCTGAGCTGGAAGAGCAAAAAAAGGCCATAGAAAAGCAAGTGCGTCAGCTGCAAACAGCAGGTGGTGAAGGTGATGAACGACTAAATTCCGTAGCACATACCTTAGGCGGCACCCTGCTGAGCGATGTGTATGATGATATACCGCTGGAAGATGCAGCATATTATTCGGCCCTTTATGGCCCGGCTCGTTATGCTGTTGTGGTGCAGGATATTGAGGCGGCGAAGCAAAAATTAACCGAGCTCGATGAATGCCCTGACGATTTGTATTTGATCCAGGGTAACCCTGATGCGTTCGACGAAGAGTTGTTGAATGCGCAGCAACTCGATGGCGCCGTACTGGTTAAAGAGGGAAATCGTCAACTCAGATATTCGCCGCTGCCGACAACGCCTTTGTTCGGCCGTGCGGCAAGGGAAGCGAGGATCGCCCAGTTAGAAGTAGAGCGTGACGAGCTAATCGATGAATATGCCCAAGTGTCGTTTGAGCAACAGAAGAAGCTGCGTTTATACAAGCAGTTCAGCGAGTTTGTCGCCAGGCATATGTCGGTGGTGTTTGAAGCCGATCCACAGCTACAACTGGCTGATAATCAAATCCAATTAAGGCAACTGGACAGTGAATTACAGCAGCTGTCTCAGCAACAGGTGCAGCTGGCGGATGCGTTGAAAGGCCATAAAAAAGCCATGCGTTTGCTGGCTCAGATCAAGCCCATTATCCACCTGCTTAATGACGAGTCAGTTTCTGTCAGACTGGCGCAGGCCATAGCGCAGCGCGAATTGTTAAATCAGGCCAGCACCTTCTTGCAACAGTATCGCGATACACTGGATAAGCTGGAGCTGAAGGTGGAGTTTCTAAAACAGGATCCCGCCAACATTGAGTTACTTCAGGCACAGGCAGATGAAGCGGAGCAGCAACTTTCTAGTATAAAGCACCAGTGTTATGTGCTGGAGCAGGTAAAAGAAAGATTACCTCATTTTGCCTATTCCGATGCACAGGCGTTGCTGAACCAAACCAGTCGTATTAATGATGAGCTGAAAGCCAAATTAAAACAGGCGGAGGAGCAGAAACAGCTGTGTATCGGTAAAGAGAAGGCCACGCGTGAAAACCTGACTCAGGCCAATCAGGCTCGGGTGGCGTTGGATTCCAGTTTAAAGGTCAAGACGCAGACGGCTCAGGAATTTGACAGTGAGCTCTGCGAACTGGGAGTTACCCTGGTAGAGGACTCTGAAGCCAAGGCCCGTACTCATAAAGATGAGGTACAGCAACAACTGGTAACGGCTCGTAACAAGAAAAACAGCAGTCAGGCACATTTAGAGGTCACCAAAAAGGAGATCTCATCCCTGGGCGGGGCTATAAAGGTGGTAAGCAAGGCGTATGGTAAGGCTCGCTCTTTGCTGGTGAACCACAAGTCTGGTTGGAGTCAGGTAAAACGTATAGCCGATGAGCATGATGTAACCAGGCGACTGGATAAGGGTGAATTACGTTTCCTGGAAGCGGACGAGTTGCGCTCCATGTCGGACAAGTCTTTAGGTACGTTACGCCTGGCCGTTTCTCATGACGAAGAGTTACGAGACGCGTTACGTTACTCGGAAGACAACAGTAAACCCGAGCGTAAGGTTCTGTTTTACATCAGTGTCTATCAGCACTTAAAACAGCGGATCCGACGGGAAATTATTCGCAGTGATGACCCTGTGGAAGCCATCGAAGAGATGGAAATTGAACTGGCGCGTCTTGCGGAAGAGTTAACTCAGCGGGAGTCGCACCTGTCCATCAGCGCCCACGAGGTGGCCAGTAAAATTAACAACACCATACGTCGTGAGCAAAACCGGATCCGTGTGTTAAACCAGGGCCTGCAGAGCATTAGTTTTGGTCAGGTCCACGGCGTGCGCTTGAACGTGTCGGTCCGTGAGGCTTATGCCAAGCTGTTAAGTGTTTTGGGTGAGCAGGGGGGACAGCATCAGGACTTATTTGGAGATAACGAATTAAGTTTCTCTCAGGCCATGGCGAAATTGTTCCAGCGGTTAAACCCGCATATCGATCAGGGTGAGCGCAGCCACCAGGTATTAGGCGAAGCCTTGCTGGACTATCGTAATTACCTGGAGATGCAAATTGAGGTGAATCGGGGGGCGGACGGTTGGCTGCGGGCGGAAAGTGGCGCATTGTCGACCGGTGAAGCCATAGGTACGGGTCAGGCGATCTTGTTGATGGTATTACATTCCTGGGAAGAGGAGTCACGCCGATATCGCGCTAAGGACATTTTGCCTTGTCGTTTACTCTTCCTTGACGAAGCCGCGCGACTGGACGGGCGCTCAATCCTTACCCTGTTTGAATTGTGTGAGCGGCAGAATATGCAGTTGATTATTGCCGCGCCGGAAAACATCAGTCCGGAAAAGGGAACCACCTATAAGCTGATCCGGAAAATTCATGGAAATCATGAACATGTTCACGTTATTGGGTTACGTGGCTTTGGCTTTGGCAAGGAAGAGGTACAATTAACCGCCTAACCCGGGAGTAAATCCAAGGAGACGCGTTGGCTAACCCGTTTGAGGATGAGTATGTACAACAAGCCGCCCGCTTATTGTTGCTGGGCGGCCCTGTTTCCCTTGCCGCCAAACGCCTTCAAGCGTTGCGCGGACTATTCGATGAAACCAAGCGTTACGCCATTTCCAAGGGCAACAGCTATAGCCTGACCCCGGCCGGTTTTACCTTTGTTCGTGCTCAACTGGACCGGGTGAAGCCTAAACCAGAGCGTGATCCGGAGGAAAATATCCAGCAATTGGGTATTGAAATGCCTGAAAATGTTAACGAGCGAGTTTTGCAGGCATTACTTAAATTTGATTCTAAGACTCCCCTGAGTGAGAGGGAGTTATCTCTGCTTGAACAAGCCCAGGTTCGTCCAACCCACGATGATGTATTGCGCATTCGAAGTCTGCACCCCTTTAATCTCTATTTGTATAATGCCACCCTGTTTGATTGCAGTGCGCAAATTAAGGCGCAGCAGGAAGTGATCCTCAACCAGCGCACTTTAGAGTCTGTGTGCAAAGTACTGTTCGAAGAGGGCAGTATCGGACGAGTGATCACAGTAGAGAATAAGGGGGCGTATATCGAATATCCCCTGTCACCTGGCCTTATGGTGCTTTATGCTCCCGGATTCGATAGCAAAGTTGCCGAGAGTTTTTTAATGTTGCTACCCGGCTATATTAATTGGTCTCATTTTGGCGATTTGGATCAGACCGGGATAGATATAGGGATGGGTATCGCACAGCGAACGGGCAGGGAAGCGGACTTTGTATTACCGGAAAACCTTGCCTTGCTGATCAAATGTTATGGCAAAAAATTGCCTTTAGAAGGTAAGCAGCCATGGCAACCGGGTAAGTTGCCCAGTGAATTAAGCGCCCGGTTGGCCCGTCTAATCGAGGAGCGGCTATGGCTGGAGCAGGAGGTGATGGTATTTTGTTTAACCGCTGAGTAGCCGGTTACCATTTCTTCTTCGGTTGGAAAAGTACGTCCAGCTCATCGATTTCCTGTTGTTGCCTATCTTCAAGATCTTTCTGGCTGGCAGACTTCAGCTGTTCGTCGATTTCAGATTTGATCCCTTCCATTTCAGCGACTTTAGCCTGCAGGTATGCATCTTTGTCCGGAATTGCCTTCAGGGTTTGGATGCCTTTTGAAAGCAATTGTTTGGCGGTACCAAATTGGCGGTTAAGCCTGGCGTCTTTCGCTCGTTTTATGGCATTTTCCAGGTTGATTTTTAGCTGCATCAGTTCAAGTCTTCTGTCTTCCGCCACGTAAACTTGAGTGTCGACCTTGCCTTTCGATTGCTCAGATCGTAATACAGCGCGGATTTTTTTCACGATTTGTAACATCAACAGGGCGTGTTTGTCGCTTTCCGGCGCTCTGTATTTTGCATCATCCGGGGCATTATAATTTTCTTTGAGCTGCTCCAGTTGCTGCTTGAGATCTTTGATCCTTTGTTTTACCTGTTTATGGCCGGAGTCAACCTGTACGACGGCGTTTAGAGCGGTTAATATTCGGTTGTGAAGGATAAGCAGAAGCTCTTTGCTGTAAGGCATTCGGGATGCGTTAAGCAACAATTCGTCGGTTTCATCGATAATCGCTTTTTGCTTGGAAATTGTAGCCTGTTTTTCTGCCTCTATCTTTGCCCGGTATTGCTGCATAATGTTATAGGCGATCACCAGAAACAGTAACACGCCGATCAAAACTAAAACTAACGTAAGAACCATGATGCCCTCAGTTCTTGAAACAAATTATTTGACACAATTAATTGATCTTACAACAATTAACTACGCTAAGGTAGTGTCAGCTTAAACTGACTTCCACCGAGACTACCGCCATTTTTTAAAGAAATGTGACCTGTATGGCTATTTACCTTATGGGCTGCTGCAATTTTCATCGCAAAAAATAATCCCAGACCGCTGCGGCCTCTGGTGACATCAAAATCTGACAGGGCATATTCGGTTTGATTCAGCATACATTGCGGATATCCCTCTCCATTATCTTCGATAACTATTTCCAGTGCCTGGTTTTGTATCGAAGCCGAGATTTTGATCTTGTCTTTAGTGTAGCGTAAGGCATTTACGATTATGTCGTTAATTAGGTAAGACACCAGGTCTTCGTCCAGATACCAGCACATATCCTGCTCGGTGTAAAGTTCGATACTGATCCCCTTGTTGTTGCTGTAAATCTCGTTTTTGGCAACCAGCTCATCCAACATATCGAAAATAAAACACTCGTCTACGTTAACGGGTAATTGTTGATGTTCGTTGCGATATAAGGCGAGGATTTGCATCAGGCCACTATTCAGGCGCGACGCCTCGTAATGTAAGGTGGCAAGCTCCACTTTTTTGCCATCGTTTTTCTCCTGACTTTCGATGGCAAGGGTCTCAATGGATTGAACCAGCATGCAGAGGGAGTTTTTCATATCGTGTACGGCGGTGGCCAGGACAGTGGAAAATTCAAGCTTATCTGTGTCGCACATGGGCTTCCATAACAAGGAGGTCAACTATGAAGGAGCTTACCCCTTGCGAGTTAAAGGGTAAAGTCAAAACGCAGAGTAATGAGTTTCTGTTAGAATTTAAAGAGATACTCAAATCGGGTTAGTTCGATGAAACTGCAGCAGCTCAGATATATAGTCGAAGTACTTAACCATCATCTCAATGTATCGGCCACAGCAGAAAGCCTGTATACCTCACAGCCGGGAATAAGCAAACAAATCCGTATGCTTGAAGATGAGTTAGGGGTGCAGGTGTTTGAGCGCAGTGGTAAACACTTAACCAAGGTGACAGTGGCTGGTGAAGATATCATACGTATTGCCCACGATATCCTTGCCAAGGTTGAGAGCATTAAGTCCGTTGCCAGTCAGCACACCCACCCGGATGAAGGTAACCTGAACATCTCCACCACACATACCCAGGCTAGATACGCACTCCCGGAAGTGATCAAAGGGTTTATCGAACGTTTTCCCAAAGTATCTCTGCATATGCATCAAGGGACACCATCGCAAATCAGCGAAGCGGTAGCAAAAGGCACAGCGGATTTTGCCATTGCCACCGAAGCATTACACTTGTATCACGAGTTGCTTATGTTGCCTTGTTATCACTGGAATCGCTCTGTAGTAGTACCGAGCAATCACCCATTGGCTAACCGCAGTAAATTAAGCCTGGAAGACGTGGCGCAGTTTCCTTTGGTAACGTATGTGTTTGGTTTCACTGGCCGCAGTGAATTGGATGCAGCTTTTGAAGCCGCTAGATTAAAACCCAAAATTGTTTTTACAGCAACGGATGCGGATGTCATAAAGACCTATGTGCGCTTGGGAATTGGGGTTGGGGTGATAGCCACAATGGCCATCGATAAAGAGATCGATGCCGATCTGGTGGCGTTGGACGCGAGTCATTTATTTGCTTCAAGTATCACCAGTATTGGCTTTCGAAAAGGCACGTTTTTAAGAGGGTATATGTATGATTTTATGGAGCGTTTTGCGCCACATCTAACCCGTGAGCGGGTTGACAAGGCCATAGCCCAGAAAAGTAATGCTGATGTTGCTGAACTGTTTAAGGATATCAACCTGCCAACGCTGTAACGCTATGCTCTCAGGCGAAAAAAGTTATCCAGAGTGGTCGCTGGGCAATTTAAGGATATCAGGTAAACTACACTAATAAGTCTTAGTTCTCCAGGTGTAGACAAAACTCATCCAGTATGGCGGCTGTGGCTCCCCAAATCACCCTATGTTGATAAGGTATCCAGACGAACTGTTGTTGGGTGTTTTTTCTTAAATGTTGGCTGTATACGCGGTTGGTTTTTAAGTGATTTAACGGCAGGTAAAATGCGTTGTCGACTTCACCCCGGCACAATTTAAAGTCCGGCTCTCCGTCCAGCAGAGCGACAACCGGAGTAATACGAAACCCACTTAATGTACTGTAAACTGGCAAGCAACCCAGTACGTTCAGGTGTTGGCCACCTATCCCCATTTCTTCTTCTGTTTCCCGTAGTGCCGTAGCTATCAGGCTTGAATCGTGACGTTCTCTTTTTCCTCCGGGAAACGCGAATTGACCAGGGTGATACCTGAGGTGGCTGGCTCTTTGGGTTAATAACAAATGCCAGTTGTTATCGATGTTAGCGCAGGCGATAAGCACCGCGGCGTCCTGACCTAACCCTGCTTGAGATAAGGGGCTAGGTGGACTGGTCATGACAAATTTGGCTGCTAGATTATTCAAATTTGTACTCCTTAGCCTAAATGCACAAGCTTGCGTGGACAGTCGCCAAGCACTATCTGCTGAACAAGGCGGTACAGGCATAACAAATTTAATGGCTGGTTAATATTATTCAAATATGTACTCCTATAGAGTCACTTATTCTCAACATCTACCAGCATTGCGGGTTAACCGATTTGTGCCCGAGTCAGGACAGGTAATATCTTGGCCAGCTTATCGAAGGTTTCCTGATATTCGGCCTCTACGTCCGAGTCGGCCACCAGACCACCTCCTGCCCAGCAATAGATACGTTGCTTGGTGCAAATCAGGGTTCGAATGGTGATGTTGGTATCCATTTTCCCATCTGAGCTGATATAACCCATACTGCCACAATACAATGATCGACGGTGTGGCTCCAGCTCTTCGATGACTTCCATGGCCCTAATTTTAGGGGCGCCGGTAATTGAGCCTCCCGGGAAACAGGCCCTGAGCAAGTCTTCCGGCTCGTGTTCCGGCTTGAGTTCACCCGTTATGGTGCTCACCAAATGGTGGACCGCGGGAAAACTCTCGATATCAAATAACTTAGGTACTTTTACTGTCCCAGGCAGACAGACCCGGCCAATATCATTTCGTAGCAGGTCCACTATCATCAGGTTTTCAGCCCGGTCTTTATCAGCGGTTTGCAAGGACTCACGTAAGGCTCTGTCTTGCTCGGGATCAATACTGCGCGGGCGGGTGCCTTTAATGGGTTTGGTTTCAACTCTTGAATGCTCGAGTTTGAGAAAACGCTCGGGAGAGATAGACAAGGCGACGCCTTGAGGGATGCGCATAAATGAAGCAAACGGAGGTTTATTCTCATTTATTAGTGCCTGATAAGCCAGGTATTCATCACCCCGGTAACCGGCGTTAAACCGCTGTGCAAGGTTAACCTGATAACAGTCTCCACTGAGCAGATAATCCTGAACTTTACGAAATTTATCGGCGTACATTTGTTGGTTCATATTGGATGCCCAGTCAGCCGTTAGCGCGAATGAGCGGCTATTTTTACTCCGAAGCTGTGTTAACCAGTTGACCCTGTTTTTCAACTTCTCTCTGGCATCCGCGCCATATTGGACCACAAAACAGCAATCCTTCTTATTATCTATAAGGAGCGCCCAGTCATAAAAACCCACAGCCATATCTGGCATTTGTATGTCTTGTTTTGCGGTTTGGGGTAGGGCTTCAAAGCGGCGCCCCAGATCATAGCCAAAATAACCCAAGGCCCCACCCACAAACGGTAATTCATGGGGTATTTTATGGGGAAACAAGGCCTTGCGGGTGTCGCTTAGCAGAGTTAATGGGTCTTCATCACTGCAAGTATACTCACCTTCTATGGTGAGATGACTGATTGATTGCTCGCAAACGAGCTGGGCGATGGGCTCCGCGGCCAAAATATCGTAGCGACTGTCGACGTGGTCCTTCGCACAGGACTCCAGGAGGATCCCCCATTCCATGCCGGCAAGGGCGGCTTTAATGGTGGTTATTTGGTCACAAGACAGGTCGATTGGTTTAACAAGCAATAATGAAGACATTCAAATTCCGTAAGACACACAGTTTTTAGTTTGCTGGGTAGCAGCGCTGCGCGCGCAAGAGTATCATAATGTCGCTAAAAATATTAATGCGCTGATACCGGTGGCACTGTTCGCTCAGGTATCATGCCGTTGCCAAAATATTAATGCGTTGATATCTGTTGCGCTTTGCACAGAGATATCAACGCACAAAACTATAAAGCGCCGTAATGTAAAAGCGCTATTGGAAGCAAAGATCTCTTAAGAGATCGAATTCAAGTGAGGCTATAAAACCATGAGTGTCATTCGTAAAGATGATCTAATCGACAGTGTGGCTGATGCACTGCAGTACATCTCCTACTACCATCCGCTGGACTTTGTCAAAGCCATGGAAGAGGCTTACAACAAGGAAGAGAGCAAAGCTGCGAAAGATGCCATTGCACAAATCCTGATTAACTCTCGTATGTCTGCGGAAGGCCATCGACCTATATGCCAGGATACCGGCATAGTCACGGCGTTTGTCAAGATTGGCATGGATGTTAAGTGGGAAACCGACCTTACTGTTCAGCAAATGATTGATGCAGGTGTTCGCAAAGGGTATTTGGCGCCGGAAAACCCACTGCGAGCGTCAGTTGTTGCTGATCCCGCCGGCGCGCGGAAAAATACTAAAGACAATACGCCAGCCGTTGTCCATGTAGAAATGGTTGCGGGTAACCAGGTTGAAGTCATGGTTGCCGCTAAGGGCGGTGGTTCGGAAAACAAATCCAAGATGGTGATGTTGAACCCGTCTGACGATGTTGCGGCCTGGGTAGAAAAAACAGTGCCCACCATGGGAGCTGGCTGGTGCCCACCGGGAATGTTGGGTATAGGTATCGGCGGTACGGCTGAAAAAGCGGCTGTGATGGCCAAAGAGTCCCTGATGGAGCCTGTTGATATTCATGAGCTGAAAGCTCGCGGCGCAGAAACGACTGATGAAAAACTTCGTTTGGATATCATGGAAAGAGTTAATAAATTGGGTATTGGCGCCCAAGGTTTGGGTGGTTTGACGACAGTGCTGGATATTAAAGTCAAATCTTGCCCAACACACGCGGCATCCAAACCTGTGGTAATGATCCCGAACTGTGCGGCCACCCGTCACGTTCACTTTACCCTGGATGGCAGCGGACCGGCTGAGCTAACGCCCCCTAAATTGAAAGATTGGCCGGAAGTCACTTGGGAAGTCGGTGAAAATGTTCGCCGGGTTAACGTTAATGAAGTGAGTAAAGCGGATATTCAAGATTGGAAAACCGGTGAAACCATCTTGCTTTCCGGTAAGATCCTGACCGGTCGCGATGCAGCTCATAAGCGCATTAAAGAACTGGTTGAAAGCGGTCAAGGTCTGCCGGAAGGGGTGGACTTTAACGGACGCTTTATCTATTACGTGGGTCCGGTAGATGCAGTAGGTGATGAAGCGGTTGGTCCTGCAGGCCCCACGACGTCAACACGTATGGATAAATTCACTGACTTTATGTTGGAGGAAACTGGACTGATGGGCATGATTGGCAAAGCCGAGCGCGGTCCTGCGACGGTTGAGTCTATCAAGCAACACAAAGCAGTTTACCTGATGGCTGTTGGCGGAGCGGCGTATCTGGTGGCAAAAGCCATCAAGAAGTCTCGCGTCGTGGCATTTGAAGACTTGGGTATGGAAGCCATTTACGAATTTGATGTGGAGGATATGCCCGTTACAGTTGCCGTTGATTCCACTGGCGCTAATGCCCATACCCTGGGGCCAGCTATCTGGAAAGCAAAATTGGAAGATTTGGACACTGAATTAAGCAACTAATTCTTCTCTATTCAGCACCTTCTGGGTGCTGAATATCTTTTGAACATCGCTCCGTTAAGCCAGATTTAACCATTCCCTATATTTCTAATTGCCAGCAATGACTTAATTTTTCGTTAAACCAATTAAGGGGAATTGCTAACAAATTGCTAAATCATTGCCCTGTTTCCGTGCGACTTGCTCCTAAGGGTTTCCGCAAGCCGTTAAATTTAGCTGATTTCGACAGGAAAGGCTTGTATGCAATTTCAGGGGTGGTATAACTTCGGATTGGACATTTTTGCTGAAATTTAATTAATAGGGATTACGATGTTTGAACAGGTAACTGCCGCCGCCGCCGACCCGATCCTGGGTTTAACAGAAGCCTTTAAAAAAGACCCACGAGCAGACAAAATCAATCTGGGTGTGGGTATCTATAAAAATGAGTCTGGCCAGACCCCTATTTTAAAAACAGTTAAAAAAGCGGAAGCTCGTTTGCTGGACGAAGAAACCAGCAAGAGCTATTTAAGCATCGAAGGTAACGCCCAATATGGCGAAGCGGTTCAGAAACTGCTGTTCGGCGCTGATAACGACATCGTAACCCAAAAGCGCGCTTGCACGGCTCAAGCTCCAGGTGGCACAGGTGCGCTGCGCACGGCTGCTGACTTTGCCGTTGCGCATTTACCAAGCAATAAAATTTGGGTGAGCAACCCGACTTGGGCTAACCACGGTAACGTGTTTAAAACCGCAGGTCTTGAAGTGGTCAGCTATGACTATTACAACGCAGAAACAAAAGACCTGGATTTTGACGCTATGGTAGCGTCGCTTAATAGCGCTGAAGCCGGTGACCTGGTGTTGTTCCACGGTTGTTGTCATAACCCGACGGGTATTGACCCAACTGCCGAGCAGTGGGAAGTGCTGGCGAAATTATGCGCGGAAAAATCACTGATCCCACTATTCGATTTCGCTTATCAAGGATTTTCAAAAGGAATTGTGGAAGACGCTCAGGGTCTGCGTATTTTTACTAAATACAATAAGGAATTATTGGTTGCCAACTCCTTTTCAAAAAACGTGGGTCTGTATAATGAGCGCGTTGGTGCGGTAACTCTGGTTGCCAAAGACAGCGAAGCCGCTGTTACTGCGTTTAGCCAAGTGAAGTCCGGCATCCGAGCAAACTATTCTAACCCACCTGCTCATGGCGCGGCTGTGGTGACCATTATCCTAAACGACGCAGCGCTTTATGCGGAATGGGAGCAGGAAGTGGCTGAAATGCGCGACCGTATTCAGGAAATGCGTGAACTGTTTGTTGCAACCTTAAAAGAAAAGGGTGTGAATATAGATTTCAGTTTTATCACACGTCAAAACGGCATGTTCTCTTTCTCAGGACTAAGCCCTGTGCAGGTTGCTAAATTGAAAGACGAATTCGGTGTGTATATCGTCGGATCTGGTCGTATTTCCGTTGCTGGGATGACAAAGAACAACATGGATGCTTTGTGTAGTGCAATCGCAAAAGTGATTTAATCCAGTTAGTTTGTTGAAAACGGGGCCTTTGTGGTTCCGTTTTTCGTCGGGGCAAGACATTTGGTGTGATATGCAGCATATTACCCAATTGAAATCACAGCAGTTTCTCTATTCGTGTGAGGAAAGCTGTTATAATTGCAACATTTGGAAAACGAATAGTATAACTGTGAAGAATGATTGATCGTTTAGACAAAAGTTTATCCTACCTTCAGCAGCAGCCGTGCATTAATTTGCCAGCTGATGCGATGAAATTTCTATATACGGCGGAGTCTTTCCGTCTTACGCTGCTTGAACAAATTCATCAAGCTAAACGTCGTATTTATATTACGGCTCTCTACCTTGAAAACGATGAAGCCGGACGTCAAATCATGGATGCACTCTATGATGCCAAGTCGAAGCGGCCCGAGCTGGAAATATGTGTGTTCGTGGATTTTCATCGGGCACAAAGAAGCCTGATCGGACACAAAGATAAAGCGACCAACGCCGACTATTATCAGCAACTGTCCCAAGAGCGGGGCGAGGGGATCGACGTTTATGGGATCCCTGTGAAAACACGTGAATTGTTTGGCGTATTGCATTTAAAAGGCTTTGTATTCGACGATACCGTGCTTTACAGCGGAGCGAGCCTGAACAACATATATCTGCACTATTTTGACCGCTACCGTTACGACAGATATTGTTTGATCCACAGTGCTAAACTGGCCGACAGTTTTGTTGGATTCTTAGACCGCCAGTTTAAGCAGAGTGCTTGTGTACCTCCTTTGAATCGCGGGCCGGTGCCAAACATGACGGCGTTAAAACCTGAGTACCGCGGCTTCAGACGTAGCTTAAAGAGCAACGAATACCAGTTTCAGCCAGATGAAGCTGAGCCTGCACAACTTGGGATCACACCTTTGTTGGGTTTTGGTGCTCGCGGAAACCGACTAAATAAGTCCATTCGGAAGATCTTCCAAAGCGCACAAAAAAAGCTCGTATTGTTTACTCCTTACTTTAATTTGCCCGCTGCCTTATCCCGCGATATCAGCGCTATGTTACGTCGCGGAGTAGAGATCACCATGGTGGTAGGTGATAAAACTGCAAATGATTTTTATATTCCGCCTTCAGAAGATTTCAAGGCCATAGGTGGTTTGCCTTACCTGTATGAGATCAACCTACGTAAATTTGCCAAGCGCCACCAGAAAGCGGTTAATGCTGGGTTACTGAACATTAACGTATGGCGCCATGAGAATCACAGCTTTCACTTAAAAGGCGTTTACGCAGATGATCAGCGGTTGTTGATCACCGGGAATAACCTGAATCCAAGGGCTTGGCGGTTAGATCTGGAAAACGGCTTGTTGATCAATGATCAAAGTGGACAGCTGAAGCCTGTGTTAACCCGGGAACTAGATGAGGTCCTCACTCATGCCCGGCCAATTAAACACTTTACCGATATCGAAGATATTGCGGATTACCCGCTGCACGTGAAAAAGCTACTGACCCGAATGCGAGCTATTCGCGCTGATCGTATGGTAAAAGGAATTATCTAGTAACCTGTTAAAGAATACTTCTGCAACTAAAGTGCAGAAGTATTCAAGCTCTAGTCAGTTTTGACCAACAACCGATAACTTAGCACCGAGAGTAAGGCGCAGACAGCCATCGCCAACGTCATGGGTGCCGCCGATTGCACATGAAACAAGCTGGTGA
Source organism: Psychromonadaceae bacterium (assembly GCA_965249895.1). GTDB lineage: Bacteria > Pseudomonadota > Gammaproteobacteria > Enterobacterales > CBDFNC01 > CBDFNC01. The sequence continues at coordinate 651,685 of CBDFNC010000004.1, read as the reverse complement.
GACTGCCCGCAATTGCTCCAATTCCGAAGCGTAAGGTACCTGTCATTGCCGAGGCAGTACCTGCCATATTCTCAAAGTTGTTTAAGATCCCGGTCATGCAGTTTGAGCCAATCAAGCTCATTACTCCGACATAACAAATGACAGGGATCACTGTGGTCCATATTTGCAATGGCAAAAACACCTGAACCAATAGCATCACAATTGCCGAGATTGATAAAATTGCGAGACCCAGGCGAAGCATAAAAGGATACCCCTTAGCTTCCACCCAATGGCCATTCAGCCAGGTCATTGCGGCCATCATGACGATATTCGCGCCAAAATAGAAACCGTAGTTGCTAGGGGATATATCCAACAGCGTGATATATACGAAGGGCGAACTAGTGATAAATACGAACATACCTGCAAATGAAAACCCCCCAGTGAGCATATAACCAAGGCTCTTTTTATGACCGAGGACTTTACTGTAGTTTCTTATTACCACCAGGGGATGAATGGGAACTCGTTTACGCTTATCCAGTGTTTCAGGGATTTTCCAAAAAACCGCAGCCAGTGTTAATAATCCAATAACAGCCAGCAGATAAAAGATACTTTGCCAATTGGCGTACACAAGCACTTGTCCGCCGATCAAGGGCGCCAGCATGGGCGCCACTGTCATAGTAAGGATGACAAAGGACATAACTTTGGCAAACGCATCTTTTTCAAACAAGTCTCTTAGCAACGCATTTACGATTACAGAGCCAGCGGCACCGCCAATGGCCTGAATAAAACGCAGCACTACCAGCTGTTCAATATTTTCTGTATAGGCACACCCCAGGCTCGCCAGAATAAAGACGACCAGTCCGAAAATAAGTACGGGTTTACGGCCAAAACTATCAGCCACCGGGCCGTAGAACAATTGGCCAATAGAAAAACCCACCAAGAATAAGCTGAGAGTTTGCTGTACTGCGCTGATATTAACGGCCATAGCGTCGGCGATTGTGGGAATACTGGGCAAATACATATCGACAGCGAGTGGCGTCAGGCCTGCCATAGCCCCCAGTATAAGGATCAGGGAAAGGGGGGCAGAAGTAGATTTCAAACTGGACTCAAATCACAAATAAGGAATAAACCTTGATTATATCTTAAGAACAGCAGTTAAAGTGACTGTTTATATTGGGTTTGGCCCAAATAGCTGGAATGACAAAAAGATGAAACCTAATTTTTATTGGTGTTTGATATTGTGACTGGCTGTGCGTGTTTTGAAGGAGGTTAAAGCTATCCTCGGGCGCTGTTCGTGAAGGATGTTGGTTAAATCGACAGTGCTTCATCCAGCCAGCCCCTTCTCGTCCCCGCTCGATGCTGTGAAATTAATCGCCACCATGCCAGGTAATTGCATAGATAAGCCGTTCCAACACCGGCAAATTTTGTTATCCATCCCTTTAGCCTGCTCATGTAGTTGTTCAGTGTCTGGATATGAAACGTGCCATTTTCGAGGCTGTGTGCCGGGTTGTCGCTGAAGATCTGTTTGTGCTGCAGCTTTTCTTTTTCTGCTACATAGGAGTAAACCTTGCTCCCGTCTTACATAGCACCGAACCTTTGATGATCCGCCCTTTCATGCACGGGTGCATCTCTTTTATTGTGTTGTGTTCCAGAACAAAGTCAGCTTCCTCTTCGTAACGGTCCAACATCATCAGAACGGGGATCAGAAGCGCTGTTTCTCCTTTGCTCATACGACCGTGCCGGCGTGACTTGCGGTGTGAAATGGTATGATTTCCCTTGAAAGACTCTCTGAAGAAGGTTTCGTCAACTTCGACTATTCCGCTGAGCCGAGTCGCTTTATGTCGTTCGGGAACTTGAAGAAATAGGTGCCGCCATCGGAAGGACGTAGACAGCGCCATCTCACAGGAGGCCGCTGCGGCTCTGAGCGTGACACCATTCACCATACAATCAGCGTAACGCACCAGTTTATCTCTGGACTGAAGATGAGCAAAGGGTGTATTGGTTAACTCATTGAATGTCTTACCACATTCATTACAACGATAACGCTGCAAATAACCAACGAATCCCCAGAGTATGATCTTGCCGCTGTCGCAAAAAATACAGTGGTCGAGCTGCAGAGCCCTGGTCTCCATCGCCTGATTCAGCTCATCCTTTTCGAGTCTTTTCTGAATATGAAACGAAAGATTGCGAAGCTGGGTGCCTGACAAATCTTTAAGGGAAAACAGCATGTCGAAAAACTGAACGGGTGCCATCATCTTGTTGAAAACCACTATTTGGTTACTTTTAGTTTAGTTCACTTGCCAGTACCAACAGAAGTTGCGAACAGCGCCTATCCTCGACGTAATGGAAGGTAAATCGATATCCGGTTTGTATAATGTGTCGATGTCGGATGAAAGGTTTGACTTGGGTGGGCGCTTTAGGAAATTTTTGGTTGAGTCTTCTAAACTGTAAGTCTTAGACATTCTTCGGTGATTATTTAGATTGTTCTTTATGGATATAATTAGCTATCAATCTGAACAACAGACAGGGCCAAATAGTTGCCCTCGCCAACGAGGTTGTTTTTAATTCTGCATAAATATTGAGTTTCCTATCACATTATTGATATTTTGGTACTTTATTTAATTAATATTACCCTCTTAACCAAATTATTGTTAAGAGGAGGTTTTTACGAAAAAGTTAAAAAGTTAACTAGAGGGATCTATATGCGCAAATTAAATTTCGGGAATAACGGCTATTCATTTATCCATATGTTTTTGCTCTTTGCCCCCTTGGTTCCAACGTTAAGTAATGCGGCAGTAATAAACGTATTGTCTGATGAATATAATTTTCGTTTAGGGTATGAAGATTATCGGGGTGATAAGCCAGATAAAGGAGAAGTTGTAAGTAAAGTCCTTATTGATGAAGTTACAAATGGAGGGGTTAAACTTGAGGGTAGGTACGAAAGTACAGACCTGCGTCACCTGGTGAAAGGTGAATCAAGAGTCGATGTATCCGATAAATCAGGTTCGCTTTCGGTTACATTTCATTCTTATTTCAAAGCTGATAGCGCCCCACGTGAAGTTTATGGCATCTACGCTGTAGATTGGAAATTCTCATTCGAAGTTCAAGGAGACGGTGCCAAGCTCGACTTGAGCGAATGGGGTATCGAAAATGCAGTCACTTTGATGGAGAATAGTATTCTTAAAAAGACCCTATCCAAGGGAGATGTTGTTAACTTACAAAGTGGTCACTTCTACGAACTTAAAGTGAACCTACACACTAGCGCTGACGAGTTTTGGACTACACATGTCAACAAGCCTGCCATTTGGCAAAGAGAAGACTCTCTTAGTTTTGTAATACCGGAGCCAGCATCGTTGGCGATCTTTGCAGCGGGTCTTCTTGGCATAAATCGTAAGCGAAAAAGAAAGATTGATTTAGTGCGGGGTTAACTATCGAAGCAGTGTTTTCACTGTCAAGGCTCTTACCCCATAACTACCGGCTCTTGGGCCGCAGGGTATCCGTGCTTTTGCAACGGCCCACAGAGCCTTGCTAGTCGAACGGCTCTGTGGACGATTTAACCTATGTCGTTGTATTGCCTGATGAGGCTGGGATTTACACCGCTCAGCCAAAATTAGAAAGTGAAAACAGCTTATTTTACGAAGAAGTTTAATATCGGTGAGGTGCTCTGAGTAGATGAACTAGCAAGTGCCGCTCATCTGGCCCAACATGAACAAAAATCTCGAGAGCGCAAGGCTTTCAGCCAGAATTCGGGTTCGAAGTTTTTTTGTTTTGGATAATATTTCGTAAATAGCCCCAAATTTTAGATGTTTTCCGTATTAGCATCTAAATCTTCGTTTTTAAAACCCTTCTACAGCCCCTATGTATAAAGGGTTCTTGGTCAGGTACTAATTACCAAGCCATGTTACATCTGGCTGCTTCATTGGTTTTGCTAGCATGATTGTCCCCCCCCCTGTATCAGCGAAAAGTGGAGGCTAGAACTCCACCGCACGCTTACCTATAGAAATTTAAGTTTTTTCACCGGTTAGAAAGAAAGTTAGCCAATGCGCAGTAATAAACGTTGAACCAATGCGGACTATTTTTGAAATTTTTTTTAAAAGATCTGGTAGTATCGGGCGTACTAACCTCATCGTTTCAAACATAAGAAAACGAGGGGGATTTTAATAAATTTGTGTGCAGATAATATAAACACATCGTAATTCATGGAAGCAAGCAATTGAATAATCAAGATAATATGAGTGAGCGTGTTATTCAGCTAATGGATACCACCTTAAGGGATGGTGAGCAAACACAAGGGGTTTCCTTTTCGCCCGCTGAAAAGGTAAGCATCGCAAAAGCCTTGTTACAAAAATTAAAAATTGACCGTATTGAAGTGGCCTCGGCGCGAGTTTCCGAAGGTGAAAAGGAAGCGGTAACCAGCCTCAATCACTGGGCCAGTCAGGAAGGTTTGGTTGATAGAGTCGAGGTGCTTGGATTTGTCGATCACACTAAAAGTGTCGACTGGATCCTGGAGACGGGTGGCAAGGTATTAAACTTGTTGGCGAAAGGCAGTCTAAAGCACTGTAGTGAACAGCTTAAAAAGACGCTAGATCAGCACATCACGGACATAAAACAAACGGTTTCATATGCCACAGAGAAAGGACTTAAGGTAAATATCTACCTTGAAGACTGGTCCAACGGCTACAAGGATAGCCCAGAATATGTCTATGCGATGATGTCAAAACTCCAAGGCCAAGGCATCGAGCATTTTATGCTGCCTGATACCCTGGGTGTTATGTCTCCCGATGAAGTATTTGAAAGCTTGTCAGATATGACAACGCGTTTCCCTGGCGAGAAATTAGATTTTCATCCCCATAACGATTATGGCCTGGCGACTGCGAATGCAATGGCGGCCACCAAAGCCGGTGTCAGTGCAATTCATTGTACGGTGAACTGTTTAGGTGAGCGAGCGGGTAATGCCTCATTAGCCGAAGTTGCCGTGGTACTGAAAGATAAGATGGGCATTCAGGTAAACATAGATGAAAGCCAAATCCATCAAATCAGCCAGATTATCGAAAACTTCTCCGGTAAACGTATTGCTGATAATACGCCTATAGTCGGCGCCGATGTTTTTACTCAAACCAGTGGCATTCATGCCGATGGCGATAAAAAAGGCGGCTTGTATATGTCCGCGCTGACGCCTGAGCGTTTCGACCGTTCGCGTACTTATGCACTGGGTAAAATGAGTGGTAAAGCCTCATTGGCGAAGAACCTGGAGGTTATGGATATTGAATTAAATGGCAACCAGCAAAAGATGTTGCTGGAGCGTATCGTCAAGCTGGGCGACTTAAAAGCCACCATTACTCCAGATGATTTACCATTTATCATTGCTGACTTGCTTGAGCGCAAGGACTACTCCCACGTAGAGCTGCTTAACTGCTCGATTAACTCAGGTATGGATCTCGAGTCTACTGTCAGTATCCGGGTAAATATTAATGGTAAAACCCATAAGTCATCCGGTAGTGGTAACGGTGGGTTCGATGCGTTTATCTCAGCTATGCGCAAAGTGCTGGTTGGAGAGGACGGCTTCGAATTCCCTGCATTGTTGGACTATGAAATTCGTATTCCACCCGGAGGTAAAACTAGCGCGCTTACCGAATGTTTTGTCACTTGGGATGATGATGGCAAGCAGCTGCGCACTCGTGGGGTTAACACCAACCAGGTATTGGCGGGAATAGGCGCGACCCTGCGTATGATAAATATTAAATTACACGACAAATACAAGACGTTAGATTAACCCTATGATATTTGTAAACTCGGTGTGTTTGCGGTTGAATCGAAACCAACCAGGACACACTGAGCTTGCACAGGACGTTTAAACGACAGCCAAAATTGATCCGGCACTTCATATAGTCCGCTTTTCACTACACTCAAATAAATATTGCTTGCTTACGCGAAGGTATGAAAAATTTTTGTTTGCTCGCGCTTATTTTTACGAGTTTGTTGTCCAGGCCAAGCCTGGCGGTACTGGAACTCGCCATCATGGAGTACCCGCCTTATGAATACCAGGAGCAGGGAAAGCTTAAAGGGGTATCTGTGGAGTTGGTTAGAGAAGTTTTTAAGCGCTTAAATGAGCCGATAAATATTCAGTTACTGCCACTTTCCAGAGGGCTTAAATACCTTAAATTCGGTCAAATTGACGGCTTGTTTCAAATTTTAAAGCATCCAGAGCGAATGGCCTATGCGGAATTCACCGAAGTTGCTCTGATGGAAGAGACAGTGTCTCTGTTCGCTTTGCAGAATTTTCGGGTGAATTTTGACGGTAATCTAATGTCACTAAGCGCCCTGAGATTTGGCGTCAGAGACACATTTAGCTATGGTAATCGATTTGATCGCGCCGTTCGCACTGGAGTTCTCACACGTGTTACATCGGACAAAAGTACGGAAAGGTTACTGATGCTGCTGAACCGGCGACGAATTGACTTAGTGGTGGGAGATACTATCAATATCCCTTACTTATACCGTAAGCTACAGAGTGATTTATCCGGGTTGAAACTTACAGCCATAAAAGGTCTTACGCCGGTGATACAATCTACTCCAACTTACCTCGCCTTCTCCAAGGTTCGGCAACACCATGATTTAGCAAGACGATTCGACCTTATCTTACTCGAAATGAAACGCGATGGCAGCTATCTAAACATCTTGCGCGACTGGAGAAACCGGCACTCCTTAAAGGAAACTAGCGCCTTGTCAGGTGTAAACCATTAGCGAATAGCTCACTTTATGACAGTGTCTATATGGGTAGCAGAAGTGGTTGCTTTAACTAGCTGGTTAACGGGCAAACACCTTTATTGACGCAGGAGCTGGTCAGCTACAGCTTGCCTACAATGTAGAGGTCAAGGCTCAGGATGCAAGGGTGATCGGTTCTAAGGCGCTAGTAGCTGTTCTTATGGGGTTCGTATTCTTCGCTCCTTTTCGGGGTTTTTTTGGTTTAGATAAGCTGACTTTTATCACAGAGGTTTACCCGCCTTATGACGAAAATGATATTTTAGAGGGAATTGTGGTAGACCCTTTGGTGGCTGTTACCGCCAAAAGTGAACGTCCGTTAAGGCGTAAGGATATACGTTTGTTGCCTTGGCCCAGAGGGTATAGCATGTTAGAGGCAAGGCTTGATGCTCCAGTTAACGGTCGCTATACTAAAACACCTTTCGAGATATAATGAAACTTTCCGTGTAGTTCTCTATTTTACACAGCGCAGGTCAACCCATAGGGTAAACATTGAGCCTCCCAATTTCCGTATGATAAATAGTCCCGGGAACTAGCATGGATCCAACACATTTTCTTATTGCTGCATTCAGTTTTACCCCGGTAATTACTAGTGCAGACGCAATAGACAGCGCTATTTCGGTCGAAAATACACGGCCACAGGAACGCAAAGAAGGTGATAGCAGACACATATTTAGTTGGGATCTAAATGACCAACCAGCGGGTAAATATACGAGCTCTCAACTAATCAATACTTTTTCCTTAGTAGACAATTACCATTTTGGCATTGAGCAAGAGCGTTTAGAATTAGTTGAAGAAACAGCACAGCTTACTGCACAGAACCGCTATGTACGTATTCATTTCCCCGAGGGTGAATTGGGTTCGCAATCGAGCGGGGTGCATTTTCGGCATTTACTAACCAGTAAAAAATCTCAATATGGTGAACAAATTTGTTTAAATTATCGCTTTTTTTTCGAGCCTGGTTTTAGCATGAAAGGTATGGGGAAGATGTTTGGGCTATCGAGTAAAAAAGGAGCCAGTGGAGGTAGTCCAAGGCCTGACGGCTATAATGGTTTTTCAGTCAGGCCAGAATGGCAGCCAGCTAAACCAACGCTTAATAAACTGGCAGGTCGAATCGCTCTGTTAACTTATCACCCGGCACAACAGCATGACGGTAAAGGTGATAAGTTTTTCTTCAAAGAGAATGGTGATGAGATCTATTTGAGCATTGCTCGCTGGTATCATATGGAAATCTGTATGATTCCAAACACCGTTGATGAAAAAGGAGTTCACCACAATGGGCGATTGTCAGCCTATTTGGATGGGCATCGTATGGTTTATAAAACTAATATGGTCTTTCGTTACACCGAAAAACTTAAGTTAGATAGTCTATTTTTTAGCTCATTTTATGGAGGTAGTCGGAATGAATACCGTCCAGAAAACGATGAATACATACGTATTGCCGATGTTCAGGCAACCCAAGCTCCTGTGACAGCTAAGTGAATTGAAATTCCAATGCAGGTTTCGGCAAGCTCCACTTGACGAGCACCAAAGTGGTATTCTGGTGAGAGATATTGCTCAGAATGTTCTCGCTAGGAAAAACAACTACCAAATAGCGGGTAGGCTGACGATATCGTGTAGTATTGCCAGTACGATAACCAGGCTAGTACAGCTGGCTAATGTTAATAGCCGGGGCAAGTAATTTAATCCCCAGAAAGAACGCCCTCCGTCTCCAGAAGAGATACCTTGTCTTGTCCATTTTTGTCTATCCAGACGAAACAATACAAAGACTTTTAGGGCCGATCCCACTACTTGTTCATACCAGAGCAGTGGAATAAACATTGGGTGAAACTGCCCGGTCATTGAAGCAACAAAAAGACAATTCAAACTTCGGCCAAACATAACCCAAACGAAATACGCTGCAATTACTACCGGGCTTAAGGTCACCGAAAGTAGCAGGGCGAATACGGGTCCTGTTAGCGAAGTCCAGATACTAACCCTTTGATCAAGCAAACATAACCAAAGGAACAAACCACAATGCCTGGGGCCTAATTGTAGGGCTCTGCCATTGTTTCTCAACATATTTCCATACCAGCGGCGCATCAAATTTGAACTAGAGCGAAAGAAGTTACCTTGCGCAGGCTCTTCTAAGCAATCCACAACAACGTCTGGTAAATAGAGCATTTTCCAACCAGTGAGTAACAGGTGGAACCAGCTTGATTTGTCATCGCCCGTCAGCATCTTAAGTCGGCCGCAGCGCCAATGATTGATGTAATCGTACTCAAGTCTATGGATAAATTCCGGACTCAGTAAGATGTTTGCCTTAAACATGGAAAAGCGGCCAGTTAACACCATTAACCTATGGCTTAAGCTAACGGAATTCATGTAGAAGTGCCTTTGTGACAATCTTTGTCTATACCATTGCCGGACCAGGCTTGCTCCTGAAACTAAGGCTCTGTTGTGGCATGTAACGGCCCCCAAATCTCGATATTTAGACAGGAAAATACAAGTTTTATGAAAAATATTGTCACTCAGAAGGGTATCCCCATCCATCAAAACCAACTGAGCGTTAGCGCTGTATCCTTGCTGATAAAATAGATTCAGCGCTTCAACCATGGCCACGCGTTTACCCTTACCGTTTTGGGGCAAATAATAAATCTCGACCTCTTTTCCTTGTCTGGCTGTTTCAACTATTTCGATATCTGCTGGGTCGGTAATACAGGCAGCTACTCTGGCTTTTACGCCAAAAGATTCAAGTTCTTCAAAGAGTTTTTTATATACGCGGAAATTAATTAGCGGCTTAGAGCGATAACTGGGAACGATCACCAGCAATTCACTCGGCTTTTTCGCCCCTTGCGCAATGGCTTTTAGTTTTGGGTATTTTACAGTTTGGTAGTAAATTCCCCGAAAGGCATGAACAGTTTTCCAGCTATATCGCCAAAAACCTATGATACCAACGGTTAACCAGATCTCTTGTTCGGGTAAATCTATCTTGTACAGAGTGACTAATGTCACACACATAATTACAAGCAACAAAAGAACAAAACCACTTAGCAAAGCACTCATTATGGGATCCGATGCTTTAAACTCAGCTACGTGTGAAACCGGATTCACAGTAATACACCGCCCCGAAACCAATTCAGAAAGCCAAGGTTGATAGTCACTACTGCAGGCTCGCTGAATTTAGCTTTTGTTAAGGGTTCATCAGGCAGAACTTTTACCAAAGTATATTGCTGCATTCGAGGTAACGAGTCAGGTAAACCTGAGATAGTTTCTCCCATATTGCTATAAAGAATGGGCTGACTGGCGCTGTAGTAGTTAATATTCTCGACTTTACCTGTGCGAATAACAGATTCACTGGCAAGCCTAAATTTGGCTTTGGCGCCTTTATACAAACGTTTACCTTGCTCTAGTGAGACTAATGCAAGTATCCAGCGTTGATTTTCAGAGACAGGGCTTAGTTTTATGACAGGGGTATTTGCCCCCAGCATTTGGCCATTTGTAGCGCTAATTTCCACTACTTCACAGTCGCATGGTGAGGTATAAAACCGGCTGAGATCTAATTGTTTAATCTCTTCAACTAATAAATTTTGATAACGCACCTTGTACGCCAAAAGATCTTCAAGTTCATTGACAGTTGGTAAGCTAGATACGTCATCTCTGACGAGTAACCCTTTTTTGGTCATTGCGAGTTGATTTTTGGTAATATCTAGTTGTTGCTTTAAGGTTAACAGCTTACGTTGTTTCTCATAGAGTTGTAGTAGGTTATTGTTTTTAGTCACTTCATCCACCACGCCTTCTTTATAATGCTTGTAAAATAGTGTTGATTGTTCACTCTGGATCATGGTTTCAGTTTTTAGCGCCTTCAACCTCTGCTTTAACCCTTCGGCTTCGATATAAAGCCTTGTGGAGAAACTTGATAATAAATTCTTGGCATCGTGATATCTGTTTTGGATATGAGTTATCTCTAATGCAAGTGCTGCGGAACTACTTTGCTTCTGCCTTAGCAGTTCCCTTTGATCTTCTGGGGTGACCGAAAACAATGGAGAACCTGAAGCAAAGACCTTCCCAGGTTTTACTTGCATATCAGCAAGAACACCTGCTGTTGAAGTCTCTACCTTAACCACCCGTTGTGCGACAGCAGCATGCTCAGAGGTCACAACATAAAACTTGTGATAGAGAAGAAACAGGGTAAAACCCAGAACAAAAGCAATACCACTTACAACAAGCGCAAACTTTCCCCAGTTTGCAATAAGACGGGACTGCTCGAGCTCGAACACACTAGCTTTGACACCCTTCTCTAAGGCTTGATCCAGGTTAATTTGCTCACCTGATAAATATCCATTGATGATGGTTTGCATCGACTCAAGAACATATTCTGGCAAATCGATAAATTGAAATCCTACGGCAAACCCATCAGCGCTGGCACGGCTCACTTTAAACTTGACAGTAAGCTCAAATTTCCCCTGTGGAATATAGAAGGACAAACTGGCATTTTGACAGTCTATCTCTGTTTCATGTATACAGCCGTCTGCCAACGAAAAACCGCCTAAACTCCATTCGGAAACTTCGATCACTTCTTTACTGAATCTAATTTTTGCCGGAAATTCGATTCTGGCGTGCTTTCGTTTACCGGCTTTGAACTCCGGTTGAGAGTGGTTTGAAAGGGACATTAATAAACTAACCTTAGAAATCGGGACGCAGAATTGGTTTGCAAGAAAGAGCGAATGACTGGCTCAAAAAGCAAAATATTAGTCCATGATTATTGAATGTAAGCTGAATGAAGCTGAAGTTTGTTGCAATGAATACTAGAGTGGAACACTAATTGCGCTACGGCTCTTGTAAAGCGAAGGGCAGAGATAATGCCGGATAGATGGCAAATTAGTCAGGTCTTGCTTTTCTTTCATATAGGTTTGAATTTGAATCAGTAGCTGGTTGCTACGGAACTTTCAGTCATAGCTTTCTTGCTATACAGTTTTGAATTTAAACATAAATCCTCCGAAATCTGTAACTTGCGAGCTTTACGGAGTGACGCTGTAAACGTTGGCTAAAAAAGGTCCATGCGTTCGTTTGTTTTGCTCAACAAAAGTAAGTTGAGAATTTTCGTACGCTGCTCAGGAAATAATCTTTAATCATGAGAGAAAAATGACAGGAAAATCAGTCAGTGGTTGGAAGGAAGATTAAGGCTCTATATTACATGACGATAAATGGTAGAAAGACGGAATAAATCATTGGAAGGCTTAACCCGTCTTGGTACAAGTAAACGTGCCTTACGGCACGTTTATTAGCGTATTAAGCGACCGGACATTTAGCCAGCGCTTCACAAACCATATCGCCGAATCTTTCAGTGGTGACTAGTTCAGCATCACCTTCTTTGGATAAGTCTGGTGTGGAGTATCCAGAAGCGAATACGCTTTGCATTGCACTCCACAGGTTTTTAGCTTCCTGCTCCATGCCAAAGCTCATTTCCAGCATCATTGCCACAGAGCCGATCATTGAATATGGGTTGGCGACGCCTTTACCTGCGATATCTGGTGCAGAGCCGTGAGAAGGTTCATAGTAGGCTTTTTCTGGACCGATACATGCAGAAGGCATCAGGCCCAGTGAGCCCAGGATACCACCACCCTGATCGCTCAGGATATCACCGAACATGTTTTCCATTACCATCACGTCGAACATGCCAGGGTTTAGGCATAGGTAAGTTGCAGCTGCGTCTACCAGGATGTTTTTAACTTCAACTTCCGGGTAATCTTTGCTCACTTCCTCTACGATTTCATTCCAAAGCACACTGGACTTCAGCACATTGGATTTGTGGATATTGTGCAGTACTTTTTTACGCTTCTGAGAAACGTCAAATGCGACCACGACGATCTGACGGATTTGATCTTCGTCATACTCAAGGGTTTCGCGAACGTAACGTTTACCTTCGGCAGTGGTGCCAACTTCTTTGGCACCAAAATACAGGCCGCCGACCAATTCACGAATGATCATGATGTCGATACCGTCGCCGATCACTTCCTGCTTTAGTGGAGAGAAGTGTGCCAGACCTTTTGGCAGGTATACCGGGCGGAAGTTGGCATAGGTGTTATAGCGACGACGTAGTGGAAGCAGGGCGCCACGTTCGGGCTGCTCGTCTACAGGAATTTTTTTGGATTCTTCATGGCTCAGGCCGATAGTGCCTTTAAGAATTGCGTCGGCTTCGTCACATGCCTGAATGGTGGCTTCAGGAAATGCTTTACCTGTCTCGAAGTAAGCTGCGGCACCAAACAATACGTCGTTTAGTTCGAAAGAAACATCACTGTTGCGCTGCTCAACCAGCTTAAGGATTTTTACAGCTTCCTTCATGATTTCAGGACCGATACCGTCACCAGCCAGCAAGGCTATCTTATAATTTTTCATGGGTTTCCTTCGTTTCATCCTAATAAATTCTGCCAGCATAATAAGTAAATCATTCGGGGGTTTCAACAAGACAACTGGCTTAAATCCCTGATATAAACGCCTTACCAGGCGATGCTGTTATAGGTGATACTGCATATTTAGTCATATACAGCTAATAATATCGTTAAGCTGTGGGAATGCAGAATAGAAAGGTGGCTAATGCCCCCTAATCGATATCCCACTCATCTCAAAGGTGTGTCATTTTTGGTCCCTTTTAATCCCCATTTCCCCTGCTGTAATGACTTTTAATCATGAGGTAGCAGGAAGGGCAAACATTATGGCAAAGATAGCCTGGCGCGCATGTGTCATTATTGCGTGTTTAATTGGGCTTAGCTGGTTGCAGCAAGGAGCTGGGCATCGCCGGGAGGCATCTCATTGAGTCAGGTAAAAACCGGTGAGCTTTTGTTTAGCACTGCGGGATCAAGTCAGTTCCAGCGGGCGATGTTGCTGCACGTAAACATCGCCGGAATGGTGGCGCAGACCCAGTTAACCCAGGAGTTTAAAACTATTCAACGGATTGGGTTGAACAATAAGCTCGCGCAATCTTTAGTGGATTGGCTTCATTAGAAGCAGGCGATGTAATAAGGCGCCAGTTGTTGGATGGACAATGGGTATCCTATCGGGTTGAGAAGACTCAGGAGGTGGATTCATCCAAGGAGATGCTGCCACTGATGACAGATCTAAACCTGGCATTGCTTCAGCTTGTAACCTGTTATCCGTTTGATAGTTATAGCGTTGGGGGGACCTGAGGTATCTGGTTACAGCCAGCCGAGTTATCGGTTAGAATGATGAAATAAGTCTAATTATCAATGGGGTTGGTATGGATCTTTCGCGTTATCAGAGTATGGATGTCAATATTTTGTTGAGTGTGGTGAATATGAAGCTGAGGGATGAGTCAGGAGATCTGGAAGAGTTTTGCAAACGCTATGAATTGGATGCGGTTATATTGATTGGCAGGCTTGCCGAGAGGAATTATCAATACTCTACAGAATCCAACCAGTTTAAGTCTGTGTCCTAAACTGGTTGGCGATGGTTCTATTCACCAGGGTTAAGCACGGTGGTCGAAGATTTCCGCTCGGTTATCTTTGCCATCTATAATGCCTTGTGCTGCCATCATACCCATTTCCATTGCCGTTTCTGCTTCCACATATCGGAAGGTGGCCTGACGACCAGCCAGGATCAGGTTGTCGTATTTATGCAACGCATCAAAGCTTCCCTGACGTTTTTCCTGGTAGTTAATATCCATCAAGGGGTAGGCATACTCGCTATAGGCATCGAAGTACAAGGAGCCGACTTTATTACTATCAATGCCTAATGCATCCAGGTCGCCTTTGGCCTTTTCAAACAGCTCTGTTTTGTCCATGGACCAGATCTCATCCCCTTTATTACAAGGGATCTCAAGCATAATGGAGGTTTTCCCCGGAGGGGCCATATAAGATGAGCGACGTTTTGGCTCATTGATTCGGGTAGCCAGCATATTGTCGTCGGACAGGAATTGCCAGGCGTTCTCGGATACGTTATCCATAGCGACTGGCATGTTGAGATAACGTACCGATCTGTACTCAAGCTCAGAATCATGTCCCAGCATCTCACAGGTGATGTTTAGCGGCAGTGTCGAGATAATATAGTCAGCCATCACGCTTTGGGTGTTGTTGTTGTGTCGATATAACACCTGGCTGATCTTACCTTTATCGTGAACAAGTTCGCTCACGTTAGCGCCTTTGATCACCTGAACACCTTTACGCACCAATTCATGTTCGATGCGTTCGAAGACATAGCCAAAACCGTATTTTGGATAGCGCGGTTTATGGAAGCGATTACTTGGCGGGGTATTTTGCTTTTTTAACAAGCTCGCAGCCAGGGTCTTTAGATTGGTAAAACCTATGTGTTGGCTGCCCCAATCGCTGGAAAGTTGCTCAGGTGGGATCCCCCACAACTTATGAGAGTATTGTTTAAAAAACTGCTGATATAAGGTATTACCAAAACGGCTGCGGATCCACTGTGCGAAACTGGTTTGACTCCCTGCTTCGGATTTTTTTCGAAACGGCGAAGCCAACAGATCAAACCCTGACCCTAACATGAGTTTAAAGGAGGCGTTTTTTACCACATTGCCAAAGGCTAAGGGGAATTGATAAACCTTGCCTTTGTGGTGAATCACACTTTTTTTGTCTACATGAAGTAACTCGTCACCCAGCAGTTTGTCAAAAAGGTTCTTTAACTTGGTGTTATCACTTGAAAAAAGATGACTTCCATAATCAAATCGATAGGTTTCCCCTTTGTTTTGATACGAAAGGGTGGCGCACATACCACCAACCATTAGTTCTTTTTCTAACAGGGTTACTTCATAACCGGCGTGCGTTAAATCCCATGCCGCCATTAATCCAGCCGGACCGGCGCCCAGCACTACCACGGATTTAGTCAAATTAGTGATCTCTTATCGTTGCCAATTTATTTTTGTGCTGGCCAATAATAGAGGCACAACACACAGTTAAAAAACAGACCAAGACGCTAGGTTATCTATCCCTAACGCAGGAGTAAAGCCGAGTGGGGATTATAACCGGATTTTTAGTGTAGTAGGGTATTATTATTTTGTTATATATCAATAAGTAGTACCGGTAATTTTCGCGAATAGCGGGGAGAGTTAAAAGTAAAAACCAAGGCTGATACTAACAATTAATAATTGGATATAAATAGGGTTTGCTCATATGCGCCTGCAGTCTTAGGTTAGTCACGGAGCAACCAGCTCAGCCCAGGTTCCAAATGTGCCATTCATGCTGGCACTTGTTCGATTGGGAGATGCACTGGCCTTTTAGTCCAGTAGCGAAATATCGAGTTGGTGATGGGCTCGCGAGTGTTGGATCTTCATCGACATTTACTATTTATCTCGATAAGCATTTCTATTAATACAATTTCTTACACAATGCTTGTATTAATTGTTTAAAAATCAATTATTATAATTGACAAATTAATACCCCCATTCAGGGTATGGCCGATTTGATGCAGCTCAGGTTTGCCAATGAGTGTGACTTTTACCTCATCAAGTGTGAAAACAATCTGAGCTCCATCCTAAAGCATGGGTTCGCTATCTAGATGCTTGTGCCGGTTCAGGCCTACAAAATGGAATGGGGCTTACTCGATGGCGTGATCCTAACAAACGCCAAATTAGCCATTGAAGCTAACTCGCCAGGTGGCAGATTTGCCAGGTAAGCTAATCAGGCTTTCGGTGTGGTGTCATAGAGTAATGAGCGTACTAGCGTGAAAGAATTCTTGGTTTGCTCTGTCCAGTTGCGAAAAGAGCACAAACCAAGAGATCCTGGAAGAAAACTAACTAATTTGCTTTAACAAGAGGGATTTTTCGTGGTTACAAAAAAACAAATTCTGTTCCCTGTTTTAGTGTTGGGGCTTGGAGTGGCCGGGTTTATGGGAATGTCGGCTTTAAAGCAACCTCCTGAAGAAAAAGAGCAACTGGATACGACGCCGCTGGTTTCTATACAAGCGAATGACATTAAATCTATGACGTTTTCCGTCAGCTCTTATGGTGTGGCGAAAGCTAAGTATGAAACGGAGCTGGTTGCCCAGGTAAACGGAGAAATTGTCTATTTATCAGATAGGTTTATGCGCGGTGGTTTTGTTAAAAAAGGTGAAGTGCTGGCAAAGATTGACTCTAGTGATTATGACGCCGCAATGATAGACGCGAGGGCAAACCTGGCATCTGCGAAAGCGTCTTTGGTGCAAGAAAGAGCAGTCGGTCAGGTGGCGAAAGAGCAGTGGTCACGGATAAAAAACAGCACGCCGACGGACTTGGGGCTGCGAAAACCACAGCTGGAGCAAGAGCTTGCCCGCTTGGAATCATCGAAAGCCGGATTAAAGCGCGCCAAACGTAACTTGGAAAGAACCATTATCAAAGCGCCCTACGATGCCTTGATCGCCAGCCGTAGCATTGGCTTGGGCTCATATGTGAGTACGGGCATCCCGGTAGGCAAGGTGTTAAGTACCTCCGATGCAGAGATCCGGTTACCCGTTGCAGATAAAGATATTAAATACCTAGAGAAACAAGGCAAGGGAGCGGTGGTTGTACTGGAAGGGGAGTTTGCCGGTAAAAAGCAGCAGTGGTCTGGCAAGATAGTCCGCAGCGAAGGTGTGATTGATAGCCGTAGCCGGATGACCTATTTGGTCGCCGAAGTGGCCGACCCCTACGGTTTGCTTTCGAAACGCAATGAATTGCGCTTCGGTACGTATGTTACCGCTTCTATTAAAGGCTCTGATGCGGGTAAGGTAAGTGTGGTGCCACGACATTTGATTGTGGACGGTCAAGTTGCTGTGGTAGATAACGAAAACAAATTAAGGTTTCAAACTGTTAATGTGATCCGCCAGGTTGGAGCCGAGGTGATTATTTCTGACGGATTAAGCCAAGGGATGCAAGTGATCACCTCAGCACTCGATTTTCCGGTGGAAGGTATGCTTCTTGCGGTACCAGGTAACATAGCCTTACCAACAGGTGGTGATCCCGCTGTAAAGCATGTGTTAGTTGCCATGGGAGATAAGGGTTAAATCATGGAAAAGGCTTACCTAGACACAGATAAAGGTGTGATTGCCTGGTTTGCCCGTAATAGCGTGGCTGCCAACCTTTTAATGATCACCATTATTATCGGTGGTTTACTGACTGCTAATACAATACGCAAGCAGTTTTTCCCTCAGGCTGAGATTAACTGGATTAAATTTAATGCGGTTTATCCTGGCGCAGCCCCTCAGGAGGTTGAAGAGGGGATCACCATCAAGATTGAAGAGGCGTTGGAAAGCGTTCAGGGGTTAAAACGAATAATTACCTACTCCAATCGCAACGCCGCCTCGGGGTATTTTCGGATAGACGACTCCTATGATCCCCAAATAGTACTGGAAGAGGTTAAATCAGCCATAGATGGCATCTCAAGCTTCCCTGCCACCATGGAACGCCCACTTGTAGAGCGTATTAAGATGCGTCAGGAAGTGCTTTACATGAGTTTGTATGGTGATTTAACCCCAAGGCAACTCAAGGATCTTGGCGATAATATTCACAATGAGATATTGCAGTTACCACAGGTGAGTATTGCCGAGTTTCACGGTGGTTTAGCTTACGAAATTGCCATCGAAGTGAGCAAGGACAGGCTGAGAGAATATGGATTGAGCTTTAATGACGTGGCGAACGCTGTACGTGGCTTTTCACGTAATATGTCAGCGGGACAGATCCGTGCTGAGAATGGCTATATCAATCTGCGCGTTCAAAATCAGGCCTACGTGGGGTATGAGTTTGAAGCTCTCCCGCTGATCACCTTGCAAGATGGCACCAACATTTTGTTGGGTGATGTTGCCAGTGTCGTTGACGGATTTGAACAGGGTATTCAATATTCAAAATTTAACGGCAAAAATTCAGTTACCTTCTTTGTTGGTGCAGCCAATGATCAAAGTATCACGGATGTCGCCAAGGTGGTAAAAGCCTTCGTCGCCGACAAAAACCAGGTATTACCCGATGGCGTAAAGTTGGAAACCTGGGTTGATATGACCTATTACCTCGAAGGTCGTCTTCAGCTTATGCTAGACAGTATGAAAACAGGAGCTGTGCTGGTGTTCTTGATGCTGGCGCTTTTTTTACGCGTTCGGTTGGCATTTTGGGTGATGATGGGGCTCCCCGTTTGTTTTCTGGGCGCCTTGTTGTTTATGCCTATGAGTATGATTGATGTCACTGTCAATGTGATCAGCTTGTTCGGTTTTATCCTGGTGTTGGGTATCGTCGTAGATGATGCGATCGTGATGGGGGAGAGTGCTCACTCTGAATGCGAAAGAGAAGGGCAGAGTCTTGATAATGTTATTCGAGGCGTCAAACGCGTGGCGATGCCAGCGACGTTTGGCGTGTTAACTACGATAGCCGCTTTTTTACCCATTACCATGGACGATGGTCCTTCCTCGGCATTCGGTAAGGCCATCGGGTTTGTGGTGATCCTATGCCTTATTTTTTCTTTAATCGAATCCAAACTGATATTACCCTCGCACCTGGCCAGAATGAAACCGAAAACCGTGGTAAAACCGGGCTCGAAGAACCCAGTTGACTGGCTGCGCAATGTGGTTAATTTCCTGCAAGGCAAGGTCGATTTAGGCTTACAGTATTTTATCAGGGAAATCTATCGGCCCGCTTTAACCAAGGCAGTGACCTATCGCTATACGGTAATCACCCTGTTTATCAGTTTGATTTTGATTTGCGCTGGTTTATATGAAGGTGGTGTGGTGCGCTTTATTGGCGAACCTAAGATCCCCCATGACTTTCCTCAAATCAAGCTCGAGATGAATGTAGACGCTTCGGAAAAAGCAACCCTGGCTGCGGCGTTACAAATCGAACAGGCGTTAGTTGAAGTTGATGCTCAGTTGGAGCAGCAATATGGTCAGAAAATGATTTCCGATATGCAGATCCAGCTAAAAGGCAGGTCGGTAGCTAAAATCAGGACCAAACTGGTAGATCCGGAACTTCGGCCCTTAAACACGTTTGAGCTGGCCGAGTTATGGCGTAAAGCGATTCCTTCAATTCCTGGGGTCAAGTCCCTCGATATCGAAGATAACTTATTTGGTGACGAACGAGATGATGGGGATATCAGTTTCCGCCTGGAAGGTAAAGACGAACTGCAATTGATGGCGGCGGCAAAAGAGCTCAAGAGCAAATTAAACAATATGAAGGGAGTGGGGGACGTTAACGACAGCCGCCAATCCAGTACAAAAGAAGTGCAGTTTAGCCTAACGCCTTTGGCCCGCAGTGTGGGCCTGACCCTAGCCGATGTCGCTTCACAGGTGAGTAATAGTTTTTATGGTTTAGAAATACAGCGACTGTTGCGTAACGGTGAAGAAATAAAGGTAATGCTGCGTTACCCTGAGGGCCAACGTAACTCGATTGTTCAGGTAGGAAACGTGTTGATTAAAACACCTGAAGGAGCTGAAGTTCCCCTGTCGGAAGTGGCCAAGATAAGCGTCACTCAAGGAGTGAGTCAAATACGCAGGGAAGGCGGGAATCGTACCATCAACGTGTGGGCCTCTGTAGATGCGGAGCAAGTCGAACCATTTAAGCTAACCAAAGACATTCGAGACAACTTTATTCCAGAGTTATTGAAGAAATATCCACGTGTGAGCAGTGAAGTGTCGGGGAGCATTCAGGAGCAACTGGATAGTACGGCGAAACAACTCCGTGATTTTGTGTTATCTATACTGATCATCTACAGCTTATTGGCGGTACCGTTGAAATCTTATGCACAGCCGCTAATGATTATGGCGGTGATCCCATTTGGTGTGATTGGCTCAGTGGCAGGCCATATGCTGTTAGGGCTAGATCTGAGTGCTTTATCTGTATTTGGCATGATCGCGGCCGCAGGTGTGGTGGTAAATGACTCCTTGGTGATGGTGGATTACATCAATAAGACGAGACAAGCGGGCATAAAGATGAAAGTGGCGGTACTCGAAGCTGGTTGTCGCCGCTTTAGAGCTATATTGCTTACGTCATTGACCACTTTTATTGGTCTGGTACCTATTATGGCTGAAACCAGTATGCAGGCGCAGATCGTGATCCCCATGGCTGTATCCCTGGCTTTTGGTGTGTTATTTGCCACTGTGGTGACCTTGTTATTGATCCCCTGTCTATATGTTGCCATTGAAGATGTTAAGTCTCTTGCCGGTCGGCTAATCGGTAGTAGTGTGACCGATCCCTCTTCGTTACGAGCTGGTGGTGAGTGAGTTTTATTAAAGGAATGATTGCTTAATATGATTTAGTTGCGAACTGTGCTGATAGCCTTACAGGTTATCAGCGTTCGTTAGCTTGAGCGTCCAGTCGTGTTTACTCGGTGCTGGATAGCGACTACTGATTTCCAGAACTGTCGTGAATAGCCCCCCGATTAAGGACTTTTAACGTGATGACTCTGACAGCCTTTAATAGGGGGTACAGTACTTTGGCCAGGTATTGGTGGCGAAAAATCTGCCGGTTTAACGTATTAAACAAGTTGTTTTGCGAGCCCATCAAGGCGAGGAAATGGATGGCATCGGCACCGTAATAGTGTTGATTGTTGAACATTACCAGCATACCCGTATCCAGGTTGTAGCCTTTTTGCAATAACTCAGCGCTGAGCTCAGGTTGAGTTCTGGCATCCACGAGGTCGACCTTGCCAACATTTTTCTGTAGGCGAACGCGGTGCATATACCTGCTGCAAAAAGGACATTGACCATCGTAAATAATGGTGATGCTTTCAACTTTAGTGTTATTTTGCATTGTCGAACCTCATCGCCTTTCTTTGGCCTCCAGTGTAAATTTACGTTAAAGTTAGTCCGCTCATTATCGGGTTAGCTGTAAGGCGCGCCCAAGTTGTGGCATTACTTAATCGACTCGACGCAGGGTCGACCGATACTTTCATTGTTTATTCTAAAGTACGAAACCGTCTTGGGACACATTTATATTCAGTGTGGGTTCAATCTAAGCTTGGTTCGAAAGTTTGCAATTTTCTCGGGCCGGTTCGGAACAATATGATATATGTTGGCGCAAAAATTGATGGCGAAATAATAGCTTAAAAGAAATGTTAACTCATTTCCGCGGACGCGGAACTGGGCCCAGCCGTCTATCGAAAACACTAAGTGAAAATAGCAAAATATGAAACGGATAAGTATATCCTCCCTTATTGCTGAAGATGAAGCTGCAGTAATAGAGATGCTTCTGGATCCCGACGTGATGAAATTTCTAGGTCCGAGAAGAGCATTAACAAAGGTTGAAGCAAAAGTTTGGTTCCAAGGTGAATACAGTTGCCCTTCGAGGTTTGCGCTTAGAACATTGAACACAAACGAATTAGTCGGATTTTGTGGGATCAAAACTATTGATGATGTGTTAGATTTTGGCTACTTCATAAGGAGAAAATATTGGGGGCAAGGTTTTGCCACCGAAGTCTGTGAACTTTCCATTGCGAGACTGAAAGAAAATACGAATTTTAACAATGTGGAAGTCTTTATTGCCAAGGAAAATGTAGCAAGTGTCCATATTGCAGGTAAGCTTGGCTGGAAAAAACTAAAAGAAGTTAAAAAACGCGAAGAGCTGGGTTATTTATATCGAATTCAGAACTAGTTAACAGCTCAAAGTGCCTCAAGGAACCTGTCATAAATCATACTAAAAATAAAGGTACTCATTATCGTTAATGAGTATATAGGGAAGTGTTAGTGTTTAGTCGCCTGTTTAGTACTTTTTCAATCTATCAAGGGTTGCCTCGGGATATTTATTTCATCTCATTCGCTCGGTTTATTCTTGGCTTAGGTAATTTCATTATTCCCTTTATGGTTCTTCTACTTACTCAGAAGCTGGGATATACCCCTTCCGTAGCAGGAAGCCTGGTTATGGGGGTGACTGGATTATATTTGTTGGGTAATCTTCTAGGTGGAAAACTCGCGGATAGTTTTGGCCATAAAAAGCTGATGGTATCGGGCGAATTGGCAGGCTCTCTGGTACTACTCATTTGCGGCTTTTTCCCCGATAGCCATTTGCTGACGCCAATGCTTCTATGTGTAAGTTATTTCTTCTTTGGACTTGCCTTACCGGCGAGTAATGCGCTGGTGGCCGATCTTTCGACGCCGAAAAATCGTGATGCGGTAATGTCCCTTAGTTATCTGGCTTACAATTTGGGCTCCGGCATAGGTCCAATTCTGGCGGGATACCTTTTTTGGAGTTATACAGCTTGGATTTTCTGGGGAAATGGCATCGCGAGCCTGGTTGGAATTTTGGTCGTTATGTGCTGGGTAAGGGAGCCAAATCTCGCAAACAGTGAGGCAAACCAACCACATACAGCAATGGAGCAAGCGACTGAAGGATCTGTGTGGCAGGTGCTCCGTCAGCGCCCGCGGCTGATTATATTTACCTTATTGTGTGCCTTGCTTTGGTTTGCTCTTAACCAAATGACAATGACAACCCCTCTTTATTTGAGCCATATATTCGATAAGCAGGGCGCCGTACTGTTTGGTCAGCTAATGACATTTGCAAGCGTGCTTGTGGTGGTTATAACCCCTTTGCTAATGCGTCTTACAAGCCGTTCTTGTGTCATCAAGAGTATGGCGCTTTCCGGCTTGTTGTTTGCATTTGGATATTGGATTATTCTGATGAACTCCGGGGTGGGAATACAATTTGTTGCTTGGTTTTTCCTCTCTGCGGCTGAGGTTCTTTTGTTGACTAAAGAAGGCGTTTATATCGCCAATAACTCTCCAAGTAGTCACAGAGGGCGGATCAGTGGCGTATTGACGAGTATTCGTAATATTGTGGTTATGCCTACTTATATGTTGATGGGTGGTTATATCCAACAATTTGGTTACCAAAGTGCATGGGTATTGGTGATAGGTATTTCCATGATTGCAGCTGCTTCGTTGTGGATATTCGCTGTACAACAAAGTAGGTCGCCACAACTAACCGAAACCAAACAAGCTGATCAGGCCTGACACTTTTTAGGTTTTTTTCATTTCCATAAAGTAACGAGTGGAATTGTTTGGCTTTCTGGCTTGGTTTATAAAAAATACGTCGGCAGTTGGAATAAGTAAAAATGAACGTAGAGCTAGTCGTTGCAAAAATCAGTGATAGAGAAAAAATAGACAATCTATTTCATTATTATGTTTATGATATGTCGGAGTTTATGGGGTGGGCGCCTACGGTTACTGGAAAATACAAAGTAAATGCCTCTCAGCTCGATGTTTACTGGCAAAGGAGTGATCATTACCCGTTTTTGATATATTGTGACGGCGAATTGGCCGGTTTTTCCTTACTTCGTCGCTATCCATCAGATCGAAGGTTATTCGATATAGGGCAATTTTTTGTGCTCAGGAAGTTTAAAGGAACGGGGGTTGGAAAAAAGGCTTTTAAACTTTCTATTGGCAAGTTTCCCGGTCGTTGGCTTACTCGGGTTCTTAACGAAAATACAGCGGCATTCAATTTCTGGCAAAGCGTCATTAGCGACCTTACCGGTGGGAGTTTTCAGATAACCGAAGAAGTCGACATCGATTTGAAAATGACCTTCATCAGGTATGGATCCCCAGCTGTCAGTATTAGTGAAGGTCATAAATGACAGAGTTATACAGGCCTTTTCAACCCTTGTTAACGAATTCGGGTTTGCACTGTTTTGGGCTTGCTATGCAGCATTACCCTGTATGCAAGAGCCTAAAGGGCATAGTACATTCTTATTTGCAGATGAATACTGCCAAGCCTACGCCTTATCCTGTGATACCTGACGGAACTCAAGCGATTTATATTTCACCATATGGTATAAAAATTGGCGGGGCATTGTCTAAGGCCCTTGATCTGGAGTTACTCCAGTCAGGAGAATATTTTGGTGTTAGATTTTACCCTGGCGCGCTGAGGCACTTTTTTAACCTGGACCTGTCTGAAATTACCGATCAGTTTGTCGATTCTCAATATTTCCCCTGTCAGGGCTTTGCCAAGCTTCATAATGATATTTATCAGAGTCAATCCTTTCAGCAAAGAGCCCAGCTTTGTGAGCAATGGTTGTTAAGGCAATTTGCCCCCTTGCCAGCTTCCCAGTTTGATCAAATGTTGTCGTTGATTTATCAATCCTCTGGCAATATAAAAATTAACCAACTGGCAGGGCTGATAGGCCTGACAAGCCGGCACCTAAATCGCTTGTTTCGGCAATACACTGGGTTGAGTACTAAAGCATTTACCCAAATAATTCGCATCCAGCACGCCTGCAAGCAGCTATATTTGAAGCCCGGTGAATCCCTGGAAACCGCATTTGATCTGGGTTTCTACGACCAAGCCCATCTGTTAAAGGACTATAAAAGCCGCCTGTCATCAAACCCAAGCTTATTTTTTGAACGATTCAGGTCCGATTTTTACAATAGATAAGCCTTATATTCAGTCAGACTGCGATTTATCTTAGCTTTTGGAGATTTAGATGCAGTTCTCGAAATCACAGATCCTGGCAATGTCTGATGGGAGTTTCTTTGGTCAAGGTAACGCTCAGTTACCAAGTTCTTTAATGTTGATGATTGACCAGATTAGTCATATTGCCGATACGGGAGGGCTCTTTGGCAAAGGGCAACTCGATGCGAATTTACAAATTCAGCCGGACCACTGGTTTTTTGCTTGTCACTTTCCGGGGGATCCCGTGATGCCTGGGTGTCTTGGTTTGGACGCATTGTGGCAACTTTTGGGTGTCTTTCTCGGCTGGTCGGGGTTACCTGGTAAAGGCAGGGCTTTGGGTGTTGGAAAAGTAAAGTTCAGTGGCCAAATATATCCGGATGCGGGATCTATCCAGTACCAACTACATATTAAGCGAGTGTTCAAAAAACCAATAGCTATGGGGATTGCAGATGGGATGGTCATTCACAATAGTGACATCATCTATCAGGCTAACGACCTTAAGGTAGGACTGATTAATGGATAAAGCTCTTAGGCCAGGTTTAAAACTAAAGCAAGTATAACTTCAAGCTGGCTTACACTACAGCGGGAGGTCTGGCTAAGTTGTTACACAGTTATTGCTTCAATTACCTGCGGACCGGAAGTGTCATAACAACAATCGGCTCCCTTCGGAGCTGATTGTTATTTATTATGGTGATCAACTAGCTCTATTTTTACGGCGAGCAAGTGTAAATCCAACTAAACCTAACCCAAGCAAAGCAAGACTAGCAGGCTCAGGAACCGAGGCCTTAGTGATATTGTCGACAGATAGCGCCTGCCAATTGGTGCCATCGGCAGTAAATCGGACGCTGCTTGCCCCGTTACAACAGGCTTCGGCCCAATAGAGGGAGAGGGTATGAACTCCAGCGGTAATGGAGTTGTCTAGTGAATCAAGTATATGGCTGCTGTTCCAATTATTAGCCCACCACAAATCGTCCGTTCTGGTATCGAGCAACTGATCATCCAAGTAAAATGCGGCACCATGAGCTGCGTCCAAGCCAGCCTCGAAGCCCCAGTTACCAGGATTTAACATATCAAACTCGATACTGAGTCGACTCATAGAATGGCGACCTGATTGATACGAGGTAAATTCATCCAGGGTCTTAGTTGTTATTGCTGAGGTTTGCTTGTCCCACATGGAAACAAAATCACTGTTATTTACACCTTGATCTATGCTTCTTGTGTCAATCGTGATTACTGTGGCACTTGCAGCACTACTAAACATCATCATTGCAGCAACAGGCCACGCAAATGCTCCTTTTCTCATACGGATCTTCTCCCTAAGTAAACTACTTTTCATTATTAAGTATGAGAATGGTAATACCACTTCTGGGGTAAGTCTATGGTGTATTTAGGATTTTATTCTGTTTGTGTGAAGCAGTTAAAAATTTCACCTCGATTAGAAAAGGAGAGATGAAAACCCTAAAAAGTTGCTGATAGATGCTCCATATAAGACTCATTTTGCTCATTAAACAGCGGCGTCTGGGCACCACGGATGGAGTATTTCCAGCTTTAGTCAGTGACCAATAATGTGGGAATACACATACACTCAAATGATTAGAATCCTAGTTTACTGGTAGCCTTACATCTCCTGCGTTGTTAAGTAAGGGGTGGGGTGATGCCGGGTTGGCCGGGTATTGCTACATTATTCACTTAACCAATTGTCCTTATCTATATTCAATAAACCGGTATTGATAAATATTTGAGCTCACCTTCAGCAGCTTTAGGAAATCGTAATGGCAAGGGATTCTTCCGTCAGTCTTGAACAGGTGCAAATTGTCCGCCCAAAAGTCGTTATTAATAGCGCCGATGTACACCGGGTTATCAGAGAACTAAAAACCAAGCATACCGTTTGGCGTCTGGTAGAAGAAAGTGCTCAGTTAGGCAATAAACTATTACTTACCTTGGTACAGCCACTTGGAGACGAGACGATAGAGGTAATCTTGGGAGGACAACATAAGTATAGCGAGGTGGAAGAGCTGCTTATAGGACGACAATGCGGAGAAAAACTGGTGTTAAGCAATGAGCAAGTATCGATATCCGGGGTCTTTAAAGCGCAGCCAATAGAAAATGACTCTCAACTAGCACGATTATTTGGTTGTGAAGATGAGATACATCTCTATCAGCATGTTGAACTGTCGATGCGACAAGGTTTAGATAAAGCCATAGATAACCTGGTTAAGAGAAGAGTATTTGGACAGGTTATTGCGTATTTTTCTGACGGGGAACACGCCAGCCAGCCTGCTACCGAACAAGAATTACTGGAAGAGTCGGTGAGTAATATGCTACGTCAACACCCTGTATCTCTTGATGAGAAACGAGTTGAGGCTGAATTAAGAGCGGTGTCGAAACGAACAGAAAGCAAACTTTCGGCTCGAATTGCAAAAGAAGATAGAAACCTATATTTAAAGGTGTCAGCTGCGGTCATGGAGGCACAAATTATTGAGCAGATTTTAAATAATGCCCTGTTATATGACGATGCGATGAGCTACCAGGATTTTATTTCAACGCATCCCCCCCAAATAATTAAGCCTTTAGTAAATCTCCGCCGTGAAAAGAAATGCAAATATTGTGGAGAGCGAAAATGCTGCAACTATGTCACCCAGGAGATAATCAAGCCTCGGAGTAAGTCAGACTTCGAACACTTACTTTGGCAGGTATCCCATAAAAACATTAATATTTTTCAGGATAAAAACCGCTGGTTCTTAATAATTGAAGCCCAGTGCGAGCACTTGAGAGACAATGGTGATTGTGGGATATATGTGAACAGGCCTAAGGTTTGCAAAAATTACAAAAACTCATTTTGTGAATTCGATTACTCTGGAAAGGACCACTACCAACAATATTTCGATAATTACCAAACCTTACTGGATTATTGCCAGAGAAAATTTGAATCCTGGAAAAAAGTGTAAGAAATCTGTCTGGTGATAAGCTGATTAATCAGCCTGCTTGTCAATTAAATAACTAAATATCAACGTGTTATATTCTATCCTATGCTTGTATCAACTGCTATCAGTGAATGGGATCAAAAATGGCCAGGGAAAAGCCGGTTGCTCTGAGTGTTTGCGGTTTATCTAAAATCAGGAAATTAACCCTGTTTTCAGCCTGTTTACTCATTATCTATTCGTTTCATGCTAGGGGTATCACTAAACCTCCGAAGCTACCAATCGACCGCCCTGGTTCCTGGCTTGACCCTGAACTTAATTCACAGCAACAACCACGTCAGGTGATTGTGTTACGCCGCGATGAAGTATCACTTAGAGCATTAGGCTCTCAGTCTGTGGTCGAGCTTCTCGGTAAAATGATCCCAGGTATGTCCCCGGGTTCACAGAGTTTTACCGATAAGGGTCTGACCTTGAGAGGAAGAAAAATGGAGGTTCTACTCAATGGGGTCAGTCTACGAACGGGCCGTGAAATTTATCGAACCTTGTCTACGATTAGTGCCGACGCTATTGAATCCATAGAGGTTGTACGCGGAGCCAATGCATCAGGAGTTCACACTGCCGATGGTGTGGTTAAAATCACTACGCGCCAGCACGAGTCACTGGTTACCTCCAGTCGATTGGGCATCGCTTCTCCGATCCGCGATGTAAACAGTGGGTCAATGAGCCCCTCCTTTTTTCAAACACTGTCTTATGCTGGTGAACAGTCTAAAGTCTCCGGGTTTGTCGGTGGCCTTAAACAAAAATCCTGGACCGATTCCTACTCGTTAAGAATTTCTCCGGATCAAGCTTATGGCGACCGGATGGATTCGCAGCAATTGGATCTAGGCCTAAACCTGGAAAAACAATTTCAAGGTCAGCGGAGCTTGTCATTTTCCGGGTTTCTTAGCCGTACTTCGCAGCAAAGCGACTATGGCTGGGACAAATCGGTCAGTCAACTCCCACCGCCTATTCCCCAGGCTGCTGATATTCGTCCGCAGGCTGTAAAAGGCCTGATATTGGATAAGCAAAATGATGTTGAGCAGTTGCTGTTAACCCTGAAATATCAATCCGGGCTCAGGGAAAAAGACCAATTGGAAACACAAATATTCTACCGTGATTTTCAATCTCGTGGTTATCCTTCGCAGCAACCGAGTGATACAGGAAGACAGGTCCAAGCCGAGCTAGATAGTAGTAGCTTTGGCGGCTTCTTCAAATTAAACCATCATTTGGCCAATGGATTAGCAGTAGCTTGGGGCGGCGGCTTTGATGCTGAAATGAGTAAAGAAACTGCTTGGTTATACGATCCCGACCTGGCCAAGGAACTGAACTATCAACTAGTGGGCAAGGGCCGATATACACAGGATCAGCAGATCCTGAATATGTATATCTATTCTCAGCTGTCCTATAAACTTGCCTCAAATTGGCTACTAGAAGGCGGCGTTAAGTACGATTACAGTGAGGTTAAATGGGATGGTTTCAATTCAGTAAGCCGGGTCTCAAATCCCTTCGTACCTGATGGTAAGGTAGACCCAAGCGCTGTGTTATTTAACGCTGGGGTTGTTTACGATATTGAAAATCATGAATTATATAGCGGCTTTAGCCAGGCGAGTGAAATGCCGGACTATGGTTTAATGCTTGCCACCGGGACTGCAGGTGGCGCTTTGCCAGGGGAGCCGAAATTAATTGATAAAGTTGAAATGGGCTGGCGGGCTCATTGGCCACTAGGTCGCGCTGAGTTTGCGGCATTTTATAGCCAGGGAAAAGATGCGACAACACGAGACCGTATTTATGGGGTTGAGCTGGTGTTAGGGGCGAAATTACATAAGCAGTGGTTTGTTAATACCAGTTTTAGCTGGATGGAAGGAAAGTCAAAGCTATTGTCCGGCGGCAGTTATCGGGCAATGGATGGATGGTTAATACCACCTCTTAAAGTAACTGCTTTTTTTACCTATGTTGCAGGGAGAACCTCTCACCACCATTTGCAGTTTGTTTACATTGGCGACGCCGACTCTCGGCTAGATGGCATAGACGCTCCCGGGCGGCACGAGGTTGAGAGTTCGATGACTGTCGACTATATGCTGCAGTTTAATATTGGTCCAGGTAGCTTAGATCTTGGGGTCGAGAATTTGTTTAACCGGAACTATTTTCCGACATATAGTCAGCTACTTCCCGATAACACAGTCAGCAGTTATTATCCTGCCCGCGGCACCAGCGTCAAATTGGCATATAGCATTTTCTGGTAATCATATGGGCTTGATTAGTGAGCTGATATCATCCAGACAATAAACAGCGGTTACCCCGTCATCAAATAACACAGATACCCTGTCATCCAGGACCTTTTGTAAAACCAGCTTCTTACCGCTGTTTAGCTCGTGGGTATACTCAAACGGTTTGGGTTTCTTATCGGTTTGTCTGGCTACTATAGGGGTAGGCAATTCCGTTGGCGCATCGAGGTAAACTATACGGGAGCTTGGTTCAGCCACTGTATTGGCAGAATATTTCGGCGTCTTGGTGGGGGTCCGGCTCGGAGAAAGTGACACCCCAGTCTCTTTTAAATACCTGGCTGTCACCGAAGTGTTTACCTTGGCAATGCTCAGGCGCTGAGTAAGTTGTCTGGAAATGACCTCAGCTTCTTGGTAGTTTAGTTCGTTGATAAACCGCGAAGCTTTACCTTCTTCATAAACCACGTATAGATTTTCTTTCGCTCTGGTGAGAGCAACATAGGCTAATCGCCGCTCTTCTTCCTGACCATCTATAAATGAGCTTGCTTCTCGGGAGGCGTTTAAGGGAAAGCTCCCGTCTTCCCAGTAGGGAAGGAGTAAGCAGCGAAACTCCTGTCCTTTGGCGGCATGGATGGTTTTTAATCCTACTCTGTCATTTTGCTCGTGTATGCCCGCATTACTGTCGCTGAGTTGCTTGAGTGTAAGCAATCTTTCTAAACCGGAGGTGACGGATAGAGATAAGCTATTGAGAAAGGTCAATAAGCCTGCATTTTTATCCATTGCATCCAGCTTCTCTCTATCGTTGTTAGCCGTAAACTCGACCGAGCGGTTAAAGTGTTCAGAGCGGACGTAAGGGGCTAGACGTCTGCCTGGATTATTAATGTCACTGTGCCGAATAGCGCGCAAATAGCGTAGTCGTTGTTTGAGGCCATTTCTGACCTTATTCGGAAGCGCGTTGACTCCGGGGACCTTCGGCAGGTTTTTGACCCATAGATCGACGGTTTGGTTAGCTAAATTTCTGCTAAGCACTTTTACCAGGCTGCGTTTGCCAATAGCGATTGGCGACAGCAGCAGAGTTTCCAGGTGTTTGGCTTTATGTTGTGATGTTAACAGTTCCCATTGATCACAGGCCAGGGTGAGTAAACTGATAAACATGGTGACTTCATCTGTTTGGCCGAGGGAATTTTTTGCTGGCACGCTGTAGGGGATACCACTTAATAGTAACCCGAGTTCTATTCTTAACGCTTTTGCCCAGTTACGTATCAATATACAGATATCGTTTGCCGGATATCCCTGATCCAGCCAGCTCTTTACCTGGCGTATGCTGGTCTTCGCCACTTTTTGCGAGGATGCGACGCTTACACTGGTTGCATAGTTGTCTGGGTGGGATACGGTAAGGCTGGCAAAGCGCTCCTTGTTATGGTGAATAAGGTGGCCGGCAATTAAAGATAGCTGATGCCCGTAACGAAATGTGGTGGTCATTAAGTATCGGGTTGCAGGTGCAAACTGTCTCTCGAAATCGAGCATGTAGTCCGGCTGAGCACCGCGCCAGGTATAGATACACTGATCTACGTCACCCACAGCGATAATAGAGGCATCCTCAGCTTTTAGGGCCTTGATCAGCTCAAACTGCGCGGTATTTACATCCTGGTACTCATCGACCAATACCAGTTTGAACCTCTTCTGTAGTTTGCTGCGAAGGTTATCATCTTGCTGCAATACCTGAATGGCTTCAATTAACCAGTCGTCGAAATACCATATGCAACTTTTAATACGTTGTTGTTCAATCAACTCGCAAGCATCGGCTAAATACCTATCCCGTGAAGACAAGTTAAATCTGTGGTAACCCTGTTTCGGCGTCAGCAGGCTGGCTTTACACAGGCCATAAAATTGCAACAGATGCTCTACGGACTCTTTGCGGGTGATTTGCATCGCGCGATTAACCAGAGCGGGATTTGTTGCTATTTGTTTGAGGGCGTTACGTGCCAGGTTTCTGTCTACTGAGGAATACTCGCAGCGAAAGCCTTTTGCTCTCGCTACTTGGGACTCGGTCAAAATATAGCGAGCAAGGCGATGAAATGTGGCGATATGGACGCCTTCGATGTTCCTGCTTTTAGCTGCTTTCTCGAAATCCTGATAAATGCTGTTGTTAAACATCAACACCAGAATAGAGTCTGCACTTTGATGTTGAACGCGGTGTTCTACCAGCCCCATTAAGGTCGTTGTTTTGCCACAGCCGGCGCCGGCAATCACTAAGGCGTTGCCTTGAGTATGGTTAATAATGGCTTGCTGCTGTGTGGTATAGCTAATGGTCATGCTGGGGGGAGGTTACCTAAGAATTAATGGCTGTTTTCTGTTATTTTACGCATATTTTTGCTGTGAGCAAAACTGGCTTATTCATTGTATCTTCAAAGTCTTGTGGGGGTTTCGGCTATTATAGACGAAAAGCTGTTATCCTGATTTGCGACTCTTCATTTAAAAAACAGCCTCTGACCGGGTAAATCAACGGGTTTTGCTTAAGGGTAAATACGGTTAGCGCATGGATTATAGGGGCCATGGTTGAACAAATACGAGAAATTTAAAATAAGGTATTACCATAACGGACGGATCCAGGACTGGAGTCATGATAAAGCCAAAGCTCAAGGTTGGCACTCTGAAGAATCACAACAGGCAAGGTTTGGGGTAATTGCGGGGCTGGTTGACTTCGACAACCTTAAAGTAATGGATCTGGGCTGTGGTTATGGCGAGCTAAAAACCTATCTGGATGAACGTTTTAGCAATCTTACCTATATAGGTATCGATCAGCAGAAGGAGTTTATTAACTACGCCAAAAAGCGTTATCGCGGCGCTCCTCATACTTCTTTTCATCAACTGGATTTTGCTAATTGCCGCCTACCTGAAGTTGATGTGGTAGTGTGCAGCGGTGGTTTATCTTATCGCTGTGACGAACCGATTTACTACCTGAAGATCATCGCGAAGATGTATCATATAGCGCGTAACTCGGTGATTTTTAATATGCTTGATAAAGCCTCGTTTGACCCGGGTGATTACTTGATTGGCCATGAACCAGAAAAAATTGAAGCATTTTGTCACAAGCTTGCACCTAAAGTAGACCTTATCACGGGTTATTGGCCGAAGGACTTTACAGTTAAGTTAAGTAAAACATAACACCTAGGCGCCGAAGCAGAGAAATTTAATCTTTGCCCGGTGTTTCAGCTAGTTTTTACCCCAAAATGTCGACTCGTAGCGATCAGAGACCAACCTCTCGAACTTCGAACTGGATGAAATCCGCGCTAGTTTTTATTAGGCACTGTATTGCAACACTGTATTGCAACAATGGGTATCTCACTTCTGAGCTGGATTCGAGTGCTCTGACGTTACAGCACAGCCATTTTTTGTGTATGGAGACGGGGCGGGAATAAGTGGATTTGGCGCAACGCACAATAAACAAAAGGTGAATTAAATACCGAGTTTTGGCACTAGCCTTTATAGATTTACACCGCTCAGTGGGAAATCAGTGAGTTGAAAAAGAAACTTACCATTTTGCACTACAATGGATCAATATTATCAATGCTTTAGCATTTTTTTTCTGGTGAAACGATACAAGCAAATAATAGCGTTAAATAACTCACTATATTAAAAAGGTTTTCTTGCGCAAGACCCTATCTAGTCGCTACTTTTAACAGTTACCGGTTTGGCGCGGATTTTAAAAGGAGTTTATATGGAGAGGTTCACCACTTGCTGGCCTATGTGATCCGGCGATTGCTGCTAATAATTCCCACGTTTATCGGTGTTACCTTGCTGGTATTCGCCTTGACTCGATTTGTGCCAGGAGGACCAGTCGAGCGAATGATGGCGCAAATGCAGATGCAATCCCTGGAAGGGGGGAGCAGCTCAATGGGGCCGACAGAAACGCTTTCCGATGATCAAATTGCCGACCTCAATGCCTATTACGGCTTGGATAAACCTGTGCTAGAGGCATACTGGTTATGGTTAAATAAATTGGTGCGATTAGATTTGGGGGAGTCGACTCGTTATTACGAGCCGGTTTGGGACATGATCCTCGAGCGGATCCATATCTCGGTATTTTACGGTTTCTGGACTTTTATCATCAGTTTTGCAGTCTCTATTCCCCTTGGGATCCTCAAGGCCCTGCGCCATGGCAGTAAATTGGACAACATCACTTCCTTCTTGGTGTTTGTCGGTTATGCCTTGCCCAATTATGTGGTCGGTGTGTTTTTGATAACCTTGATTTCATTTCAGCTCGACTGGTTACCTATGGGCGGTTTTACCGGTGACGAATTTGATGATTTAGATTTCTGGGGTCAAGTACAAGATATAGCAAGGCATGCGGTGTTACCCCTCATTTGCTACATCATCGGCGACTTTGCGGTGCTAACCATGACTATGAAAAACAATCTGATGGAAAATTTAGCGGCGGATTATGTAAAAACAGCCATCGCTAAAGGATTGCCGTTTCACCGGGCGGTGCTAAAACATGCACTGCGCAATAGCTTGATCCCCATTGCCAGCCATTTTGGCAACGTTATTTCTGTCTTTGTGGCAGGCTCCTTTTTAATTGAAGTGGTGTTTGATATCGATGGTATTGGCTTGCTGGGTTACGAGTCGATAATGGAGCGGGATTACCCTGTGGTGATGGGCATTTTGGCAATTTCATCATTGTTGTTAATGGTGGGGAATATTCTTTCTGATATTTGTGTTGCTCTGGTTGATCCCAGGGTTAAATTCGGGTCTTAACCTATGCTGCGCCTTGACCCCCTAACGATAAAAAAACTAAAGCGATTTCGTCATCTAAAACGAAGTTATTACTCTTTTGTCCTGCTGGTTAGTTTGATTTTGTTGTCCTGCTTTGCCGAGTTATTGGTTAATAACCGCGCTTTACTGGTTTATTACCAGGGGAGCATCTATTTCCCAACCTATACCCATGTGTTAACGGGTCAGGATTTCGGTCTGGATTATCAATACGAGGTGAATTATCGCCAATTAAAACAGGATTTTGTCGAGCAGGATAACGGGAATTGGCTATTGCTGCCACCAGTGCCTTGGAATCCTTATGAGCAAGATTTTACCGGCAATCGTTATCCTCCTGAACCGCCATCGCTGGAACTGAGACATTATCTTGGCACGGATACGCTGGGTAGAGATGTGTTGGCTCGCCTGGTCTACGGGTTTCGAATTGCAATAGGTTTTGCATTGTTAACTCTGACATTCTGCTACGCAATTGGCGTCACTGTAGGATGCCTGATGGGGTATTTAGGGGGCAAGTTTGACTTGTTTATGCAGCGCCTTATCGAGGTATGGTCCATGGTGCCGTTTCTCTATGTGATTATGATCCTGGTGTCGGTGCTGCAACCCAGCTTTATGCTGTTTGTGCTGATCAATGTGTTGTTTGGCTGGATGGGGATCACCTGGTACATGCGCACCATGACCTATAAAGAAAAGGCCAGGGAATATGTAATGGCGGCAAAAGCCCAGGGGGCCTCTACTGCTCGGATTATTTTCCACCATATTTTGCCTAACACTATGGTGGTGATCGTGACATTAGCCCCATTCACTATTGTTGCGAATATTACCGCATTAACGGCACTGGACTATCTCGGCCTTGGTTTGATGCCACCCACACCTAGCTGGGGTGAGCTATTACAACAAGGGAAATCGAATTTGGATGCTTATTGGATAGTGAGCTCTGTCGTTGGGTCGATTGTCCTGGTGCTGACTATGGTGACCTTTATCGGTGAAGGCGTTAGAGAAGCCTTTGATCCCAAAAAATACACTCGGTATGTGTAGTCATACGAAGGAGCGAAAATGCACAGATTAAAAACGACCTTATTCGGTCTGCTGTTCGTCTTTTCAGCAGCGGTCCAAGCGGCGACATTGCCAGACGGCCTAAACTGGGTTACCAACAGCGAACAACCCTTATTTGCCTCGCCCAATGCAGTTCAGGGGGGGAAATACCATATTCGTCTGCCTAGCTTTCCGCTGACACTAAGAACTGTAGGTCCAGACTCCAATGGTTCATTTCGACGGTTTTTACTGGACGGGAATCCGTCTCTGCTACAAATGCATCCCAATACCCGGGAATACTTACCTGCTTTGGCCGATAGCTGGGCGTTTGATGATGATAATAAAACGATTTATTTTAAGTTAAACCAACAAGCTAAGTGGTCTGATGGGCAGCCTATTACAGCGGATGATTTTGTGTTTTTGTTCGAGTTTATGGCGTCCGATCATCTTAAGGCACCCTGGTATAAAGATTATTTTAGTAACAAGATTGCAGGTATGACACGCTATGACGATTATACCATCGCCATACACTCGAAGGATCCCTTAGCCAGGGATGAGTTGCTTATCCGCCTCAATACTCAACCCAGACCCAAGCACTTCTATCGAGGCAAAGTCCCCAAAGATTACGTTAAACGCTTTAACTGGAAACCAGAGCCTGTCTCGGGGCCTTACCGGGTCAGTAAAGTGAAAAAAGGAAAATCCATTGAGCTGGTACGGGTGAAAGATTGGTGGGGTTATCAAAACAAGTATTATCGGCACAGGTACAATGTCGACAAAATTATGATTAAAGTGGTGCGGGACGAAGATATTGCCATTAAACACTTTGAGAAAGGAGCATTTGATACCTTCGGTATGGTATTTCCCCAACTTTGGCACAATAAAGCCAAAGGGCGCTTGTATGAGCAAGGCTTTATTCAAAAAGCCTGGTTGTTTAACCAAACACCGCAAGGCGCCGCAGGTGTTTGGTTGAATTTGAAGCAACCTTTATTTGAGAATGCAAACATTCGAGCGGGAGTTGCACACTCACTTAACGTGGCGAAAATGATCCAGCTGGCCCTGCGTGGTGACTATATCCACTTACAAAATTTTGGCTCTGGATATGGTGACTATGACAATCAAGACATTAAAGCGCCGGAATTTGATCCAGCCCTGGCGGCCAACTATTTTGCCAAGGCCGGTTATTCTAAGCTAGGGGCGGATGGTATTCGCGTCGATGATCAGGGTCGAAGGTTGAGTTTTCAGCTGACTTACT
Organism: Psychromonadaceae bacterium; assembly: GCA_965249895.1. Lineage (GTDB taxonomy): Bacteria > Pseudomonadota > Gammaproteobacteria > Enterobacterales > CBDFNC01 > CBDFNC01. The sequence goes on along the minus strand of CBDFNC010000004.1, from coordinate 614,383 downwards.
TGAGCAAGCTTCATACACCCAGAGTGGTGGTGCTGAAAGAGGAGGCCAAGAAAGCGGGCCTGGAAATTGATCTCAAGCTGGTGGATGGGGCCGCAGGGTTTAAAGCCATCCTGGAGAAGAAATTTCAGGCTGGATTTGTCGCTATGGGCTCGAGTTTGTTGCCGGTTTACTGGCAGTACTTTCATTCTGAGAATGCCAAACCCCAGACCAATAACTTCACCAGTTACAGTGACAAAGAGATGGATAATCTCATTGAGTCCTTCGATAAGGAATTTGACCCAGGCAAAAAAGTGAAGTTGGCCCATCAAATACAGCAAAAAATCAGCGATTGTTTTTGTGTGATCCCTACCTATTCGGTGCCCTTTGCGCGCAGTGCCTATTGGCGTTATATGAAATTGCCCGAAGGTCTGGGTACCGCTTTATCCAGTGATTTGCTGGACAACTACGGTATTGGATACGGCTTATTTTGGATTGACCAAATTGCCAAAAAAGAAACTAAAGCAGCACTAAAGGCTGGGAAAACCTACAACCCGGTAAACCTGCTAGATAAGCGGTATCTGAACTGATGTCAAAACAGCTTGTGTCTCCCTGGCTGTTACAAGTCGACAATTTGGAAACCAGCTTTGCTACGGAAGCGGGGACGGTAAAGGTACTTGATGGGGTCAACTTTAAGCTGAAAAAAGGACAAACACTGGGCATCGTCGGTGAATCAGGTTGTGGAAAGAGTGTTACTGCGGCTTCCATTATGGGGTTGTTGCCTAAGCCTTACGGCAGAGTAACGGCCGGCGAAATCTGGTTTAAAGGACAGGACCTCGTCCAATTGCCAAAAGAGCAATTGTTTAAAATGCGTGGAAATCGTATTTCCATGATATTTCAGGAGCCTATGACAGCCCTTAACCCGGTGCAAACCCTTGGCCAACAGCTTGGGGAAGTGTATGAAATTCACCAACCTGAACTCAACAGAAAACAGCGCGATCAGGCGTCCATCCAGATGCTGGAAAAAGTCGGGATGCCTGATGCAAAAGCGCGCTTAAAGGTTTATCCCCATGAGTTGTCTGGTGGCATGCGCCAACGGGTAATGATTGCCATGGCACTGGCGTGTAAGCCGGATATTCTGATTGCCGATGAGCCGACCACAGCACTGGATGTAACTATTCAGGCGCAGATCCTGGAACTTATGGCCGCTTTGCAGCAGGAAACGGGTATGGCCATCATTTTGATCACCCATGATTTGGGCGTAGTGGCGCAAAGCTGTGACCATGTTGTGGTGATGTATGCGGGCAGGGTGGTTGAGCAGGGTAATGTGTACGATTTATTTGATCACCCCAGCCATCCCTATACGCAAGGGTTGATGAGCGCTATTCCCAGGTTGGATAGTCCCCCAAAACAAAAACTCACTACAATTGAAGGCACTGTACCCGCGCTGGATGAGCTGCCACTAGGCTGTCGATTTAGCAATCGTTGTCCCTATCACAAACCAGCCTGCAATGAAGCGACGCCTGCACCCAGGTGGGTAGGCCAAGGGCATAGTGCAAATTGTATAAATATTAAGGAAATTGATGTTTTCGCCACTGCTTGAAGTTATCGAATTGAAGCAATATTTCTCTCTTAGTAGTGGGTTGTTTTCTCGCAAGCAAACTGTAAAAGCCGTTGATGGCGTGTCGTTTTCTCTTAAGGCAGGCGAGACCTTAGGCTTAGTGGGAGAGTCCGGGTGTGGCAAGAGTTCGGTGGGCAGGAGCCTGCTCAGGCTGATAGAGCCGAGTGGTGGACAAGTTCTGTTTGAGGGGAAAGCGTTAAGCTCTCTTTCAGGAAAAGAAATGAACTCTTTGCGACAACAGATGCAGATCATCTTTCAGGATCCCATGGAAAGTCTGAACGCCAGGCATACGGTTGGCGCAATCCTGGAGGAGCCATTTATTATCCACGGCCTAGGCGACAAAACTCAGCGGCTCAGGTGGGTGCATGAACTGCTGGAAAAGGTGGAATTGCCGGTGAGCGCGACTGACAAATATCCTCACGAATTTTCCGGCGGGCAGCGCCAGCGTATTGGTATAGCCAGAGCCATAGCCCTGAAACCTAAACTCATTGTGTGTGATGAGGCGGTATCTGCATTGGATGTATCGGTGCAATCGCAAATCCTTAATTTGCTGTTAGAGTTACAGCAAACCATGAACCTGGCATTGATTTTTATTTCACACGATTTAGCCGTTGTGAAACATATATCCGACCGGATTGCCGTGATGTATCTGGGTAAAATTGTCGAAATGACGGCGTCAGATATACTTTACCGTCAAGCCAAACACCCATACACGCAAGCGCTGATTTCAGCTATACCCGCGCCAGATCCCAGACAAAGATCAAAACGAATTTACCTGCAAGGGGATGTACCGTCACCCATCAACCCGCCTAAGGGGTGCCATTTTTATGGCCGCTGCCCAGTAGGGATCCCAAAATGTGGCGAGATATCACCTGAGTTAAAACCATCTCCAAACCACAGCCACATGGTGTCATGCCATTTAGTGAATGATTGATCCTGCATAGTCGGTAGAGCAACTAGACCCCAAGATACGCATGGAATAATCAACATAAATAGAAAATAAATCCATTGAATCATAGTCGTACCAACAGCCATTCTGAGCCTTTGCCTGCTTAATGAAATCTTGGTAAACCACCGCCTCTGGCGGTGCGACTCGACTAGGCTCTGCCGTTCAGGCGTATGAGTTGGACCAAGTACGATAGGTTAAGGTCACTGGATTCCCTCGTGCGAGGGAATGACGTTTTTTCTCAGGTAATAACGCGATCACCGTCATTACCAGCTCGACTGGTAATCCAGAGGCTTTCATCATACCCCGGCTTTGCCGGTGGTTGTTGATGAAATCATGCTTTTGACTGATATTTGTGGATTTTACCCAATAAAACAGTTACTTTGGTTTTTTTGGCTGGCCTGCCGACGTTGGCAGACTGGTAGCGGAGTTTCCCAGTTTGCGATTGTGCAACGGGGTTGTCAGGGATTGTCAGGGATAGAAAGATCATGGAATTGTTAGTAAATAACGCGCCAGGTATGGCTTCCTACACATCATCTGTGGATTGTATTGCTGATCCGCTCCGGCTCACCGCCTGAAACTCACTCATAATGAACAAAGTATTTCACCTTATCCTTATGTTTTCTTGTGGCTTTTTCTTATCGCCACAGGTTTACTCACACTCGATTTATTTTGAGAACTTCGGTAAACAAGTCACTCTGATAAAAACGCAACAGGACTACCGGGAGCCGGAAACCGGTAGGCAGGTTAAAGTCTCCAACCGCTTAATTGTAAAAAGCAACAAGTCGGTTACTAAGCAAAGTCTGGCCAAATATCACCCGCAAATTCAGCAGGTCACAGAGCTATTTCTTGGCGTCGAATTCAACTATTTTTCAGTTGAAATACAGGATAAAGCCAGTCTTCACCAGATAATTCCAGAATTACAGGAAAAGGATGTTATTGAGCTGGTCCAGCCCGACTTATTACAAGTTAAATTCAACTCGCAGCTTAACGTAACGGGTGCTGACTCTGCCCCGTATCTAATCGGATTTAATATCCATGAAGGTTTACCCAAAACTAAAGGGCAGGGCGTAAGAGTCGCGATTATCGATGACGGTTTTAACCTTGCTCATCCTGATCTGCAGCATATTACACCGACGCTGAGTTATGATACCGGGTCTCGCTTGTTATCCTCGTTACCCCGCGCACCCATAGACAGCCACGGAACAAAAGTGGCAGGGATCATATTCGCCGCTCACAACCAAATTGGCATCGATGGTATCGCACCGCAGGCGGAACTTATCGCGCTGCGCCAAACCGATACATGGACTTCCAACACGCTATTAAGCTTCCAGCTCGCTCAACTGGCGGGCGCAGATATTATCAATTGCAGCTGGCATTCGCCCTGGTTGTTACAACCCATAGCCGATGTGGTGGATGAATTAGCCTTATACGGGCGTAACGGCAAAGGGACTGCGGTGATCTTCGCCGCGGGAAACCAGGGAATTGAAATAAAAGCGAACAGTACAGAGTCAGCCATCGAGTCAGCTATCGTGGTTGGGGCGCTGGACGAACGCGCTCAACCGATGAAATACAGCAATTATGGCCCGAGCGTTGACCTTAGCGCTTACGGGGGGAAAACATCGACAACACTCATTTCCAACGACTATGGATACTTTTCAGGAACGTCTCTCGCTACAGCCATTGTGACGGGCTGGTCGGCATTGTTGCTCTCTGACGATCCGGACATGACCTTAGCGGGTTTGTTGCAGCGGTTAAATAAGATAAGTCCAACGGACCAAGGGTTACCAGGAAGTCACGATGAATTCGAATAGTGCTCAACAGCATGAGCAAAAAGCAACGGATGGCAAGACGTCTCGGCCAGATTTGCAGTTACGATCCGCTGACGCAAATCACAGATATTCTTGCCGAAGTCCCGGGTTTTACCCGCGGAATAGATTTTTACGGGCCAATTACTGCGTCGGCCTGTCCAAACTCCGCCATACGGATGTGAAACGCCCCGCAGCCCTGGCCGAGAAGTTCGATGAAACCTGCGCGGGACTCTGGTTGTTTAATACCGAAGACAATAGCGAGATCGGACAGATCAAATTTACAGGCAATGTCGAGCAAATTTACGATATTGCCGTGCTCAGGGAGTGTCATTTTCCTGAGCTGATTGAACCTTCTCATCCTCGGATGAGAAACCACTTTTGTCACCCTATGATGCAACCATTAGATGCATAAAACAAAGGACCAATGGATGAAGTCAACAAAAAATATAACCTATCAATCTAAGCTAGGCAAAGCGATAAAAGTCGCCGTGCCTATGTTTGCCATGTTGGGAAGCAGTGCTGTTGCTTCCACAAGCCACGTCAGCACTTCGGTGAACGGCGTACAGCTTAATCAATTCGCCTCTTTCAGCCCTGCGAATGTCAGGCCTGCAGGTATACAGGTTGATCAGCAGGCGCTGTCATTTTTAAAAGAAAATAATCTGCTGACTGGCAATGGAATTCAGCAGGCAGACGTGAGCGGAGATTTACTGGCCGGGCGTAAGGTATTTTCTGATGAGAATGCTGCACCTGTCAACACGTTACCCGCGAAGCCAGCGGTTAACGAAGACGATGTTGCCGTCGCTATTGCGGATGATATTAATGTCGCTGATGCAGATGCCGATGATCAAACAGTCACCCTGACCTTTACCGGTGGTACCGGCTCACTTCCCACCCAGAACGGTATAAACATTACCACAGGAGACGGCGTCGACGACGCGAAAATGGTGTTTAGCGGCACTTTGGTCAATATTAATGCTGCGCTTGATTCACTGACCTTTACCCCTACCACCGACCTGAGTGGTGAAAATGCCGCTAGTATCCAGATGCAGCTAGCTGATGGAAACGGCGGCACTGATAATGACACTGTTCAATTCGAGATTGTAGCCGTCAATGATGCGCCTGCAATAAACCTGGATAAAAACGACAGCTCGAAAGTCGGCGGTAATCATTTTAAAACCACATATTATGCCGGCGGCGCTGTGGTCAAAATTGCCGATGTCGATACGATTATTAGCGATGTCGACGATACAAAGATCGAGTCGGCACAGGTGATCTTGTCCGAGGGTTTCCCCGACGGTGAAAACGAAAAGATCAGCATCAATGCTACTCCAGCCACCATTGGCCCTGTCAACATAACCTATACCTCTAATAAACAGATAGATCTTGCCGGCCAGGCCACGATAGCCGAATATCAAACTGCGATAAAAGCCATCGAATACAGCAACAGCGGAGCTTTGGCTGCGGTGACGGCAGGTGACAGAGCGGTTACCGTAACTGTCAATGATGGTGACACTAACTCCGCTAATGCCAGCACCACAGTGACGGTTATTGGCGCACCACAGATAACGTCGGCGACCTATAACGAAGACAATAAAAAGCTGGTGGTAACTGGGATTAACTTTATTGCTTTGGCAGATCCAGATAACGATGTGGATATCTCCAAAATAACCCTAACGGGTGAAGGCGAAGGGACGCATACTTTAACCGCCGCGCACACAGCCAATGTGGAGATTGAAAGTGACACCCAATTTATTGTGACAGTGGCGGGCACAGATGTCGCCGCCGTTGAAAACCTGCTTAATATAAACGGCAAGCGTTCGAGTGACGGTAACGCATTCGAACTGGCTGTCGCCGATGATTTTATGGCGGGGTATCTCACAGGTGATACTAAGGACACCGACAATGTGGTGACAGTGAGCGGCTGGCCTAAACCTGCTATCGCCTCGGTAGCCTATGATTTCGAAAACGGAACATTAGTGGTTACTGGTGTGGACTTTATCGCCAATGGCGAGGGCGCTGATGTTGATGCATCATTGTTTACCTTTACCGGTGAAGGCGGTGTCGAGTATACGCTTACCGATACGCCAGACGTCAATCGAACCAATGCTACCACCTTCACTCTAACGCTAAGTCCTAAGGACAAAGCGGCGGTGAATGCGATTATCAATAAAAATGGTCTTACTGCAACCGGGACTGCAGCTTACTATATCGCTGTTGCGGATAACTTTATCACCGCTGCGACCTTAGGTGATACCTCAGATGCGGGTAATGCAATTACCGCATCTAAGGTCGCCAAACCTGCTCTGACCGTGGCGGTTTATAATGCAACAGCAGGCACCTTGCGTGTAACGGGGACGGATATTCCAAGTCACATCGGGGCGACCAATGATATTGACGCGTCCTTGTTTACCATTAAGGGGGAAGGCGGCGGCGCATATACGCTGGTGGGCACCGTCGATGTTGAACGTGAGTCAGCAACAAGTTTTACTCTGGAGCTGGACGTCACAGACAAGGCTGCGGTTCACAAGCTAATTAACAAAAACGGAGGGGCCCCAACCAGCGGAGTAAATTATTCCATAGCTGCAGGGGAAGACTGGGCCAAAGGCACTGACCCTGTCTTAAACATAGTGGATAACGCGATCACACTGACCGCCACTGATGTCGCAGCGCCGACGATTACCAAAGCCACTTACAATAGTGACACCGGGGTACTCAAAGTGACCGGCACCGGCTTCTTTGCTTTAGACGGTGCTACCAACGATATTGATCTATCGACGCTCACGCTAAAGGGTGAGGGAGATGCAGAGTATACCTTGATCACGGCAGATGACGTTGAGATCACCAGTGCGACTTCTTTTTCTGCAACGTTAGCCGGAGAAGATAAGACTGAAGTAAATAAACTTCTGCATATCAACGGGGCTCAATCCGGCGATACCACAAAGTATAAGCTGGCGGCAGCGGAAGACTGGAACAAAGGCGCAGGTGACGACTTAGTCATTGTCAATGCGGATAACGAAGTAACGGTAAGCGGCTGGCCGCAGCCGGAAATCACCTCGGCAACCTATGATGCGAAAACCGGAGCTTTGGTTGTCACCGGTGTCAACCTGGAAGCCAAAGACGGCGCGGCCAATGATGTGGATGTTTCTTTGCTGACGTTGATCGGGGAAGCAGGAGCAAAATATCAGCTCACCAGCCAAACAAATGTCGAAATAACCTCGGATAAATTATTTACCGTTGTCCTGACGGGTGCGGATAAAACCAACGTGAATGGTCTGCTTAATACGAATGGCATCATTTCAGGTGATAAGACAGAATATAGCCTGGCTGCAGCCGACAACTGGATGATCAATACATTTGCCAGCGTTGATATCGCCGATACAACGGAAGGAGACGTTACTGTCAGCGAGGTGGAGGCCCCCGTCATTACGGCTGCTGCCTATCACAGAGCAACAGGTGTTGTCACTGTTACCGGCACTGGGTTTGTCAACCAACCGGGCGCGGACAATGACGTAGACGTTTCTCTATTCGCAGTAACAGGTCAAGGCGGAAATCCGTATACCTTAACAACCGGCAGCAATATCGACATCACTTCATCAACTTCGTTTAACTTTGTCCTGGGCGGCGCAGATAAAACTAACGTTGATAGATTGTTGAATAAGGCGGGAACGACCTCAAACGACAATACGGCATATAACCTGGCAGCGGCGGAGGACTGGATGGTCGCTACAGCGGCGGCAGCCGAGCTTGAGATGGCTACCTTAGCCATTAATGTGAGTGGGGTGACGGTGCCTGTGCAACCATCAAGGCCTTCGACTCCAGTTGTGCAGCCTGAGCCTACAGATGATTTTTTTGTAGACAATGGAGCAACGCCTGGCGTAAACCGAGTAATTAAAGTGTCTGTCAAAGACGATCAGGGAGGTGTGGTCAGCACGGCTGAAATCAGTACCGATGCTTCACTCAACTCAACGCGGACAGTGGAAGAAGACAAAGTCGCTATAACGGCGACAACGAGGGGTCAGGATGGCAAAATCGCAACCCTGAACAGTCATATTACCAGCACAGGCGCTGTGGGCGGTGAGGTTTCGGGTAACGGAAACACCACTAGCTTTAGTTCCGAAGCACCAGGTACCAAGGTTTCAATGCTTGCTAACGGCACCATTGAAACCAATACCAAGGTGGCTGCAACAGCTGGGGGAACCACTACGGTAGTCAGCAAGCTGAGCAATGATAGTGCAGTGATGGAAGTTACCAATGCTCAATCTGAAGTCACTAAGATAACGACTGAGATGGCGAACAGCAAAACGACTATCGCCAAAGATGGGCAAGCCAAGTTGGAAACCCAGTTGCCAGATGGAGAGAAGTTGATTGCCAACGTTGACTTACAAGGGCACAGCTTGTTAACCATAGGCAGTGGTATAAGCCTGAATACGCTGAAGTTCAATCAGGCGGGCAACAATGTGGATGTGAAGTCAACGGGTGATGTTGTAATCACTGGTAAGGAAACGCCAGTTTCCGGAAGCATCGGCTTTAACGGCGAGTCACAGGAGTTCAATCCTGAGATAAATACTATCCAGACTGAAATCACTGTAGCTTTAGACAAAACTGTGAATGTACGTTACCAGTTGTTCGATTCAGGTACGTCTATTAATGAAATGGTGTTCTCGATTCCCTTACTTATAAACATTGAAACGTTCGAACTGAACATCAATGAAGGATTCGGCACTCCCGAGGCCAGGTTTACCACTACTTTAACCCAAACGCTGGACCTGTAAGGAACAAAGCATGTTAAATTTTACCCAGTACAAAACAATAGTACCCCTTACGTTTGCCTTATTTTTGGTGGCTTGCGGTGGTTCGGATGATAACTCGACTGCACCTATAGTGGAGCCGATAATTGAACCTACAGTAGTGCCTACACCAGAACCCAAGCCTGAGCCTGAGCCTGTTGCAGGCCCAGTGGCAAAAAGTGTCGGTGAATGCTTTATCGCCAACTCCGGCGACAAAGTCGACCCGGTAGGAGAAAACAGCCAGATTAGCATGACTTATCGAGTTAATGGTGAAAGGGAAGTTTGTGTGACAGCGGGGAGTGTAAGCTATACCGCAGGAGTCTAGCGGAAAGTAGTGCAGCTTGTTATTGTTTCAACAGCAGCATATCCAGGAACAATAGCAAGCGGCCAAGATTTGCGTATGTAACGGCAGTTTTTTTCCTTGCTTACGCACAAAGATAAAACAATAGGGTACATAAACCATGTACCCTTATTTTTTGAAATACGATAAGAGCAGCTCAGTTACATATTCACGCCATCGCTTTAATTAACGATAATCCTGGTTGTTGCATGGGCGTAAATTAAACAGTACTGCGGCTTTCCAGGGCTATGTGCGGTTAAATATAAGCAGAAACTGTTAAGCTAACCCATATTTGTAAAATATGTCGGTAACAAAATAGATGCCTGAACAACAAGGTTTTGATGAACTATTTCAAGAGCTTAATAAAATCAGCCCGATGTCAACGGATGAGTGGAATGAAATCAGACAGCTCTTCAAATTACGGCAATTTAAAAAGCAGGAATATTTCCTGAGAACCGGCTAACCAGCATGCCTTTGTCGCTTCAGGCCTAATGAGACTTTTCTATCACAACAGTGAAGGTAAAGATCGGGGGTTTGCACTTAACGGCCACTTTTGTGGCTGTCTTCAATCGGGTTATGGTGCGACCCAAAGTGCCAGCTTTTCCATCCAAGCGCTAGAGCCTAGCAACCTGCTTATTTGTAACTCAAATTTAACTTTCGAAATACAAAAAGGCTGCGTTTACCATTAAATTCTATCGGCTCTGATATTGCTGAAAATTCGATACCTGTGCGTAACAGCTTTCTGCTGAGAGATTGAGCCATTACCGCATATATCGAATCTAAGGCCAGGTATGTTGCGGGCTTCATAATTTAGCTCAACAGCATAAACTTGGTGTCTTAGTTTTGCAGAAGCTTGTTTGCTTTGATGGCAAAGTGCCAATTTTAATTCGAACCGCTGAATGCTGTAAACTTTGCACGTGCAAATAGAGTTGTATTGCTGCCAAACTTAAAATCTATCGCTTTTAGCGATATCGGAATTCAAGCATATCTGTTTACGGTCTTTTGTTGGTTGGTTTGGTTGTTTTCTTGGAGAGTATATTGGGCTGCTTTCAGATTTAAGTGATGAGCGTTTTCAAAATCCAGCGGCAATGAGTTGAGGTGTCAATCAATTTTACACTAACGACGTATTTAGCCAGGAGTTAGGAGTAACTATCTGAAAAATTTTAATAAATAAAGATGGTTTAAATTTTGCGTGTCTAAGGTTAGTCATCATTGTAAATGGATTTACCATGAGAAAACTTACTTTAGTCATCGCTTGTGCGCTTCTATTTTCAGCCCAGGCCATTGCCACTACTGCGCCTATCACCCTACCAGAGCCATCAATTCTTAACCTATTTGCAGTTGGAGTCGCCGTTGCCGCAATTGTGAGCAGGTTAATTGACCGCAAATAACAAACTGACATTAATAAGCCAGTTTAAATAAACATGTATTGTTGAGGTAAGCAGGAATGGAAGCGTTTTTTCTCTCTCACGAAAGGGAAATCTATTCGGTTTCTTTCTTCGCTGTACTCACTATGGTTGCCCTGTGGGAAGGTGTAAGACCGCTACGACCCCTGTCTCAGCCACTAAAGCTTCGCTGGTTTGGAAACTTCGGTATCTTTTTGATTAATACGATATTAATCCCCCTTTGTTTTCCTATGGCAGCGTTAGCACTTTCTGTCTTTATCGCCAGGCATGGGTTAGGGATATTATCAATTCTCCATATACCGGCCTGGCTGGCCATTGTGTTTGGGATCTTGAGCATAGACTTAGGCCGATGGCTGGGACACTACCTGCTGCATAGAGTGCCAGCCTTGTGGAGACTACATAGGATCCATCATGCCGATCATGATTACGACTTCACAGTTGGACTGCGTTTTCACCCGTTCGAGGCTTTGCTAACAACAGGTTTTATCCTGCTGATCATCGTCCTATTTGGACCACCGCCAATCGCTGTTCTGATTGCGGAAATATTGACGTTAGTTTCCGGACTGCTTGTTCACGCTAATGGCCGTGTACCTTCGTGGTTTGAGTGTTATCTCCGCCTGGTTTTTGTGACACCCGAGATGCATCGTATCCATCACTCTATTGTTTATAAGGAACATAACAGCAATTATTCAGCTGTGTTTTCGATTTGGGACCGACTGCTTGGTACATATATATCGACGCCAGCAGCCGGGCAAACTGGTATGACGATTGGCCTCCTGGGGTTACGTGATCCCCGTTGCCTTTCATTGAGCTGGATGCTGTTTTCACCGTTTAGCACCAGCTTATTTGATCCAGTGCGCAGAATAGCTTCAATTTTCGCCAGAAATAGGCGCTGAAGATTATTTTAGGAAAGTTACTATTCATCCTGAAATATAGCAACAGGCAGGTTGTGATGGTGAGCTTAAAGAAGGATGCCAATCCAATACCTGCGCAGAGGTGATTAAGGAATCCGAGTCTTAACAAGTGAAACTCCGGGCTTTTGGTGATCACAGCGGCTCTCTCTTGTACGCATACAGGCTCTGCTTGCCTAAAAACAGACTCAAATTTGTTCAAAATATTACATGTTTTCGGTAAAAATAGGGTTAAATCGTGACCGCGTGTATAAATCAAAGTAACCAGGCAAAAATAACCCGCGCGGTCTCACGTTGGCGTGCTCTTTAGTGTTAGTCTAATTTCACAAAAACCACGTTTTTTCGCCAACATGGAGTCTGTAGAAAATGACATCAAAGGTTACTGACGCGTTGGTTTGGATCAAATCTATTCTGGATGATGAAAACGTGCAGTATCAAGTTGTTGGCGGACTTGCTGCCAATATTCATGGTGGGAAGCGGCCAATCGCCGATATTGATATGTATATTCCGTATGACAGTGCAGAGGTTGTACTGAAACAAGTCAGAGAATACATATCGAAACCCCTTAGCCATTATCTTGAAGGAGCTTGGGACCTGGAATATTTTCAGCTTATTTATCGAGGGCAAAAGGTTGAAATAGGCCTATCTCCCGGAGCTAAAATAATGAACCACGATACGGGTGAGTGGGTAGAGCAAGCGATAGATTTTTCTTTGTCTGTGGTTGGTAATTTCCACGGAGTTGAAGTACCGACAATGCCAAAGTCGGAACTTGTTGCGTACAAATCACTTCTGGGACGAGAAGTTGATATCATCGATATCTCAGAGATTTCTAAGTAGTTTGTTAGCTTTACTTGAGCTGGACAGCTGACGAACCAATTCTGCCGACTCTAGAGCTGTTACTTTCGTAAAAGTTGCCTGCAAACTCATGTTGAGCTTACACATGCTTTAACGCTGAGTCTGGGCTTTATCGGCGACAGCGCCATGAATTTCAGGTCCTGAGTCACTCAGTCTCTTACCAAGTCACACTCTATTATGCGAAGTCTTAAAACGACCAAGTCAAAAAATAGGCCAGATTGGTTTCGGATAACCTGATATCGCGACTGGTATAACATCAACTTCAGGAGTTTATGCGTCGTAGTTGTTCGGTTAACTCGCTTTTGCCTCATTATGTTCCAATTCACTTATTCAGTAGCGGGGGAAGGCAGCCAGTTTGGTATACTATTTCTCATAGATAAATATCTATAAATTTCAGGGCTTACCAGAAATAATGTAAGCGCTTAATTGTCGACGTGGTTTTCAATCCAATGAATTGCCTCATAATGCTCCCATTCATTTATTACTCGGGATGCACTTATGGAAAAGGTCGGCAAATTACCCCAAGCCTTTTGGCTCGAACATATTGAACAGTGGCAGGCATCGGGCTTGTCACAGTCGGCTTATTGTCAGCAGCACGAGCTTGTTTTGCATAAGTTCGGCTATTGGAAGCGCAAACTGTCCGCCACAGAAGTCATGACCACAAATGAAGCTTCATCAGGTTTTGTTCGTGTCCAGGTTGCTCCGCGATTGGAGAAAGACACTGGTCTGTCATTGCAATTTACTGATGGTACCCGGCTTGATGGGATTAACCAGAATAACATTGCGATGGTTAGCCAGCTGCTAGAGGTGTTGAGATGACACCTGTTATGCGACCCGCCTTGTCATTGACTCAGGTTTATCTTTACCGTCAACCCATCGATTTTCGTAAGTCGCATCGAGGCTTGTCTGCCATTATTGAGTGTGAGCTTGGGCATAACCCTTTTTCAGGTTGTTTGTATGCGTTTACCAACAAGAGACGCAACAAAATTAAGTGCCTGTTCTGGGAAAACAATGGCTTCGTTCTGTATTACAAAGCGCTGGCGGAGGAAAAATTCAAGTGGCCAAAGGGCGAAAATGACACAGCAACTCTTTCCGGGCAACAGTTAAACTGGCTGCTTGATGGACTCGATATTACTGCGATGAAAGGTCACAAGAAACTGCATTACGAGTCAGTTTTTTAAGGCTTATTAATGACTTAGATGGTATAATCTAAGCCATGAAATCGCCTGTTATTTTCGACCTAAATCAACCCGCTGACGCTGCCATTTTACTGGCGGAGCAAGCTGCGTTGCTGGCTGAAAAAGAGCAGGTCATTGAGCATAAATCAGACGTCATTTCAGAGCAGAAAAAGCGCATCGCCATTTTGGAAGAAGCCTTGCGGTTATCCAAGGTTAAACGCTTTGGCCCCACCAGTGAGCAAAGTAGTCAAGGTAATCTGTTTAACGAGGCTGAAGTCGACGTTGAGCTGCCTTGTGTTGATGAAACTCAATCGACACCCGCCAAGAAAAAACCAGGACGCAAACCCTTCTCAGATAAATTGCCGCGTGTACAAGTTTTTAGCTACCTGACGGACGAAGAAAAAGCAGGCGCCATCGATACCTTCTTTTCCAAAGTTAAAGAAGAGCTGGATATTATTCCGGCTAAAGTGCGCATTCTGGAGTACATGCAGGAAAAAGCGGTGTTTATCGAGCAAGAGCAGCGAGTGGTTAAAGCCGCTGTGATGCCGAAACACCCGGTCGCCAGAGCGATGGGCAGTATCAGCTTGATGAGTTACGTTATTATCTCCAAATATGCCGACGGTTTACCACTATATCGTCTTGAAAAGATAATCTCTCGCTACGGCGGTGAAATATCCAGAGCCACGCTGGCTAACTGGGTTATTGCCCTGGCCGGGCAGCTCCAACCACTGATTAATCTCCTTCGAGAGCACCAGCATTCCGGTGCCTTAATACAGGCGGATGAAACCCGGATTAAGGTATTAAAAGAGCCAGATAGCGTCGCGACATCAGATAAACAGATGTGGGTGACCCTTGGTGGGCCACCCGATGAAAAAAGCGTGCTGTTTGAATATGATAAATCCCGTGGAAAGGAGGTGCCCCTACGCCTGTTGGATGGATTTGAAGGCTATCTGCAAACCGATGGTTATGCGGGATACAGCGCTGCTTGCAAAGAATACGGCATCACCCAGTTAGGTTGCTGGGACCACGCTCGTCGAAAATTTAAAGAAGCGCAAGACGCACAACCCAAAGGGAAAAAGAACAATAAGCCGTCAAAAGCGGATATGGCGCTGAGCGACATCAATAAGCTGTATGGTATCGAGCGTACCATCAAGACCCTTAGCGTGGATGAAAAATATCAGCAACGGCAAAAACAAAGTGTGCCAGTACTGAATAAGCTGAAAAGCTACCTGGGAAAAAATCAGTGCAAGGTAGTGAAAGACAGTTTAACCGGGATAGCAATGACCTACCTGAGTAATCAGTGGGACAAGCTCACCGTGTATTGTACAAACGGTGAACTTTACATCAGCAATATCCTGGCTGAGAACGCAATTCGTCCGTTTGTGATTGGTAGGAAGGCCTGGCTATTTAGCGATACGCCAGCAGGAGCGCATGCGAGTGCGGTTCATTATAGCTTAATCGAAACGGCTAAAATCAATGGGTTGGAGCCTTACGATTACCTGCTAAAAGTGCTCACCGCTTTACCGTATGCAGATACGGTAGAGAAGCTTGAAGCCTTGTTACCTTGGAATCTTAAAAAATCAAAAGTTGAGTCTCAGGAATAAAGGCAAGTACGTCCTTCATTGAGCGCTTACGAAATAATTAGCAGATAGAACCAGAATTGGTTATTCAACGTTAAAAAGGAAGTGTAATAAATGCCTGTGCCTCAACGCATTAGTGTAACTATGCTTTTAGTCGCCATTCTCACAGGGTGTGCATCACTCCCCGAGGAGATTGAGCATCCGATTGAGCCACTAGTCACCCAGTTAACTAGTACATTGTCCGAATTGAGTGACACTTATCGGCTTGAACGGCCTAAACAAGGAACGAATGCGGTTCTGTTGCAAGATACTGGCTGGGACGCATTGGCTCAGCGGTTGGCATTAATCGAAACAGCTGAACACAGCATCGATATCCAGTATTACATATGGAATTCAGATGCTTCGGGGCACTACCTAGCAAACCGCTTGATAGCGGCTGCAGATCGTGGTGTTCAAGTCCGTGTAATTCTTGATGATATCAATCTTAACGAACGAGAGGATCTGCTAGCAGCTATTGATTCTCATCCTCAAATAGAGATCCGCATATTCAACCCTATCCCCAGTCGTCGTGGGTTAGTAAAGTGGCTACATGTATTGAGTGATTTTTCCCGTCTAAACCGCCGTATGCACAATAAGTCATTTACCGTCGACGGTGTTCTGTCCATTGTCGGGGGGCGTAATATCGGCGATGAATATTTTGATCTTTCTGATGAAATAAATTTTCGTGACCGCGATGTACTGGTAATGGGCTCGGTGGTAGCCGATATCCAAGCTAGCTTTGGAGAATACTGGGACAGTCGCTGGTCTTACCCTGTCAACTTACTGGGAGGTAAAGCCTCATCAGATCTGCCGGTGTTAGATGAGGTGGCCGCTCCCCGTTACAAGAATTATCCCGCCTTGCCAGAAGGAAATAAGATAGCAAATCGTTTCTTAAAGGATTTGATGGATGAGATGATCTGGGTTCGAGCACGTTTTGTTTCTGACCGACCAGTACCTGTCGATGAAGATAACACCAACGAGCCGAAGGCTACTGCCAGATTATTGGCCGAATTGGCTCGCCAATCTGACCAAGAAATCTTATTGGAATCCGCCTATCTAATATTTGATGATCGTCAACTAGAAGAGTTGCAGATATTGACCAGCAATGGAATTCAGATAAAAGCATTGACCAATTCAATGGTCTCTAATGACCTAATCACTAATCATTCTGGCTACGCTGGTCGACGTCGGGACATGCTTGACCACGGCATACATTTGTTTGAGTTGAAACCAGATACGAATCTGTGTGAAGAGTCTACTAGAGACTTGTCCAAATGCGCACCGACAACTGCCTATGGTCTTCATACAAAGTCTGTTGTTTTTGATAGGCGTGTAGCTGTCATCGGCTCTTTTAACTTCAACTTACGTTCAACCTACCTCAATACTGAGTCTCTTCTAGTGATTGAAAATCAAAGTGTTGCTGAAAGTCTTGCTGATGATATGGATCAGGCGATGAACGAAGATAATAGTTGGCGTCTGAATTTACGTGAAGGCAAACTCCGTTGGTATTCAGGTACAAAAAGCTGGGAAAGCGAGCCAGAGACTGGTCGATGGGAACGAATCAAATCACGTTTTTTACAGTTATTGCCGATAGAGAAATACTTGTGAAGTAAGCTTTACAGCTAACTCGCTAAGGTACTGTCAACTTAACAGTCTCCGCATCGTAATGATCAGTGCCATCAGCTCTAGGTACACAATCAACAACCACCGGCAAAGCCGGGGGTATGATGAAAGCCTCTGGAAGAGGCTAAAAAACAATAAATAAAACGGACCCTCCCGCTTATAAGCCGCTGGATTACCAGTCGAGCTGGTAATGACGGTGGTCGCGTTACACCGAGATAAAACGTCATTCCCTCGCACGAGGGAATCCAGCGGCCTTAACCTATTGTACTTAGTCAAACTTATACGCCTGAACGGCAGAGCCTAGTCGAGTCACACCGCCAGAGGCGGTGGTTTACCAAGATTTCATTAAGCGACTTTGCCATACCTAAAATGGCTCTTCTCCGGTTAGGTGAGTTTGACATCCGGGTAGAATATCGAATATCTCTCTTTCACCGATGTTTGTCGTATTTTTAACTTAACGTAGTCGGTGTCTCTGATGCCTTGTGCTCGCTTAAGGAGCACTCCAATCGCGACGTTACCTGCTTCAATGAAAACTAGAATCCACGTCCTGTGGGCGTGGTAATCAGTGACAGGCTATGCCTGGAGCATCCACTCATGCTATGACCAATCTCGGTTGTCCCCACAACAGAGAAAGGAACAGTAGCATGAGTAGATTTGAGAAATTATCGCACGTTTTGTGGCATTGCCAATACCATATTGTCTGGGTACCGAAGTACCGCTATAGGATACTAACCGGACCGGTAGCGCAAGAAGTATATAATTGTATCCAGATATATTGTGGCAGGCTCGATTGCCAAATAGTAGAGTTAAATGTGCAGCCAGACCATGTCCATTTATTAATAAAGGTGCCACCGAAAAAGTCAATATCCGAACTTTTAGGAGCTGTAAAAGGCCGAACAGCAATTAGGATATTTAAGCAGTTTCCCCATCTGCGCAAGAAGCCATATTGGGGTAACCATTTTTGGGCAAAAGGCTATTTTGTAGACACTGTCGGTGTGGATGTGGAAATGATAAGAAAATATGTGAAGTACCAAGAAAAGCTTGAAAAGCGCCAAGAACAATTAGAATTTTAGCCGTCTAAATTGGGGATAATCAGCTTGCCTTCTAAGAGGGCAAGCTTACGCCCCCTTCTAGGGGGTTAAAGGCAAAGCCACCTTCTAAGAAGGTGGATCTTTAACTTCTTGCGCTAGTTAGCCTGTACTTTGCGTAATTACAGATGCCCACTCGATGCGCTCTTAATGACTTGGCAAAATCCCGTAATGCGAATAAATTGGTACTGTCGGCAAGCTGGCACCAAGTCTCAAGCTGGTTATCCATCGATTCAAACGTAGGGGCTGACCAGAGGGTTTGTAACTGATCTTTCATCATGTAAAGCGTACACAAGCTTTTGTTTGCCTCTAACAATGCCTGCATTGGGCAACGATGTCCTTACTGCTTTTTGATACGCTTTCCCATGTCCATCGTGACAGCCTTGATACCATTGGCTGTCGCGATGGCAGCTGGTTTAAGAATGTCATTAACACGTCTGCGGTACGTCCGTGTTCACCCCAAAATAATTGGCCACTCACCATGTCATACACGACCGTCATGTAATCGTGGCCTTTTGCCCTGGCGACTTCATCAACACCAATCAATGTCAGGTCTTTGAGTGTGGCAGGGTTAAGTGAAGGCAAGGATTGAGTCAGCATCTGCTTATCGATATTTTTAACGGTTTCCCAGCGAATGTTTAAGTGTCTGGAAACTGTCTGAATTGACATATGCCGATACAACCCACTAATCATCTGGCAAAACCGACGGGTATAGCGGCTCCCTTTAACGACAAAATCACAGTGTTCGATGATGCGCCTGGAGTCTCACCTGCGAACCTGAGCCAGTTCAATATCAATGGCACAAGGGCGCCCGAGACAGGTAAATCATGAACCTTACGCCGAATATACCGATTGATGGTAGCGGCGGTGCCGGTTTCAGGATCAATGCATTTAAACACCTGTCTCAACGGCATTTAACTATCAGCTTTTGTTCAGTGTTTTCGAACTCAAAGGACTGTACCGACTGTCCATTGAAGCTAAAAAGGTGGGAATGTAAACAGGTCAAAATACAGCGAGTCTAAAACGGTGAAATATACATTAAAAATCATGTGGATAAGAAATCGTTACCGATAAATCTTTGTACTAAAGCGCAGAAGAGCCTTTTTTCTAATGCGTTCAATCAGAATGCTTTCACTGATAGGTTACTCCTCGTCAATAAAAAAATAGCCCCGTGGCAGACGGGAAATTTGTAAAGCAAATTTCCGCCTAGAAAAGGCTGGTCGATTCACTTTGATGGGATTGGTCAAACTTGGGTAACAGATCTATCGGGTTTGTAGGAGCCGAACCCATCTCAGGGATGAGATGTAAAGCGTATGGATGCACGTTCGGCGAACCTTGCCGGCACAGGCTTCGCCCTTTTTGCCTATAAAGAAGCATCCGCTCCTACAGCCAACGCGGCAATTGTTACCCAAAATCCTTTATAATTGTTTGGTTCCGAATGACGGTAGAAAATATCTTCAAGTCATTAATCGGATCGTTATTAAAAGGCCTTGGGGTTTGCATTCAATGGGTGACGCGCGAGCAATATTTGTCAAACTAAATTGTCAGTCACCACCAGACATTAGGGTTTATCCCGCGCTCCCAATCTCGCTATTCAATCGGCCAGACTTCCTGCCTGGTCGATATGGGGTGAGTGGATATAAGACTATCAAACTTTATTGTCAGCCTGCCGGTGTCATCGCGACTGCCCCACGAATGCCTGCGATCAACATTTGCACTCCGATCACAGCAAGAATAAGCCCCATCAGCCGGGTAACTACCTTCAATGCATTTTGGCCAAGAAATTTTGTAATGGATTGGCCACTAATAAACGCCAGCCAGGTAACAATACAAACAGAGCCAAATGCGATAAGCACTCGGGTGACTTCTACAAAGGTAGACTCAGCCGCGAAGCTCATGGCGGTGGCGATGGTGCCAGGACCTGCCAGAATAGGGATGGCCAGAGGAGTAATGGCGATTCCGAGCGCGGCATCTTTACTGTTTCGATTGTCTTCATCCGTTGGTTTGTGAACACTTGAATGCTCACCTTGCAACATATGATAACCCACCAAACCAATCAGAATTCCTCCGGCGATTCGAAACGCCGGTAGGGTAATGCCGAACAGCGAAAATATTGTTCTGCCGCCAATTGCAAACAAAGCAATGATGAGGAATGCCAACAGTACCGCCCGAAGTGCAACTTGTGAACGGGTTCGTGAATCTAATCCTTCCGTCAGGCTGATAAAAAGGGGAGCATTGGCAACTGGGTTCATAATCGCAAGAAATGCCATTAATACAGTGGTGAAGTGAACGACTGAATTATCCATTTATAACTCCAATGTTGAGATTAATGATATAGGTGTCAATATGGCGACCAATCCTTCTCTTATCTCATATAAAACAGGATAATGCGAGCAGTCATTAATGGAGGGATGAAGTAGTAAGAATGCAGCTTTAGGCTAAGTCCAGCTCAATTCTTCCGATTGAGCTGGCTTGCGGCGGCTGTATTAATTTGACAAGGCCGGTTTTCGCTTATTTCGCGCTAGTCACATACTTTAGTATCTCAACGACCTGCTCAGGTGTCTTAGCCCAAGCCATAGCGGCGGGGGTGAATAATCTCTTCGCTGTGTAAAGTGATGTAGGGTTTTCCAAGCGCGGCGCAATACCCGGCATCTACATGATGAGGTTGCAAAAGCATCCGGCTGTCCAGCAGTGGATTGAGGAAGCGAAGCTGGAAAAAGAAGTTATCGAAGTAGCAGAAGTTGGTGAGCCAGTTTAATAAGGTTACCTCACACTTAATAAGCAACCACGTTCGCCATGGTTGCTTATTTAGTGTCAACCCTGGTTGAAACACAAGCTACTGTTTTTCTCACGATAAGCAACCACGTTCGCCATGGTTGCTTATTTAGTGTCAACCCTGATTGAAACACAAGCTACTGTTTTTCTCACGATAAGCAACCACGTTCGCCATGGTTGTTTATTTAGTGTCAACCCTGGTTGAAACACAAGCTACTGTTTTTCTCACGATAAGCAACCACGTTCGCCATGGTTGCTTATTTAGTGTCAACCCTGGTTGAAACACAAGTTACTGTTTTTCTCACGATAAGCAACCACGTTCGCCATGGTTGCTTATTTAGTGTCAACCCTACATGAGACACAATCTACAGTTATTCTCACGCAGGCATTCGTATAACGTGTTCAAGTTCACTACTAGCCCTTTTGGGTATCCGAACTACCTTCGATTTTTGCCCTCAAAATTATTAAGAGGAGGGGTGTCTGGCCATGGATTTTTCTTGCAGTATTTTAGCAGAAATCTCTTCGATGGAATGTTTGGTTGTATTGAGATAGCCGATTTTTTCCTTTTTAAACAGGCGTTCAACCATGCCTATTTCCATTTTACACTGACTTAATGAAGCGTAACGACTACCGGCTTTACGTTCACTGCGAATGTCGTGAAGTCGGCTCGGGGAAATAGTCAGACCAAAGAGCTTACTCTTGTTGTCTTTCAGCGCCTTGGGGAGTTTCAGTTCCTCCATATCCTGGTCTATAAATGGGTAGTTAGCCGCTTTGATGCCAAACTGCATGGCCAGGTAAAGGCAGGTTGGGGTCTTGCCTGAGCGGGACACGCCCACAAGAATAATATCGGCATCTCCGTAATGGTGGCATGCGACGCCGTCATCACTGGCCAGAGCAAAATTTACTGCTTCTATTCTCCGGGAATAAGCTGAGTCTTCCAGGCCATGGCTGCGCTGGGCGCCCATTTTAGCTTTATGATTTAGTTCCGATTCCAGCGGTGTAACGAAAGTCGATAACAGGTCGAAGCAGCGTCCTTTACAGGATTCAATGGTGGATCTGAGTTCGGCTGAAACGATGGAGTGGAAAATCAGTGGCCGACTCTCTTTATCGACATAATACTTGTCGATTTCTGCTTTAACTTCAATGGCTCTCTCTAGGGTTTCAACAAAAGGTATGGTGATTTGCTCGAATTCAAAGTCAAATTGACTGAGCACTGCCTGGCCCAAGGTTTCTGAGGTAATGGCTGTTCCGTCGGAGATAAAAAATACTTGTCGCATATGCACTCGATAATGTTAATTTTGGTCAACTAAAAAAGTTAATTTTTGTAAATAATAAAGGCCTTTCACTTTAGAATCTGTAACTGCCTTAGAGCAAATATAACAATATTCAATTACGTGGAGATTTTAAAGTGCAAGATTATGTTCTGTGGTTTGAAGACCTCGGTATGCAAGATGTTGACAAGGTTGGCGGAAAGAATGCCTCTTTGGGGGAGATGATATCTGGCCTTAGCCAAGCTGGGGTGACGGTGCCTGGCGGTTTTGCGACGACAGCGTATGCGTTTGAAGTCTTCCTGGAAAAGTCGGGTTTTAACGATATTATCTACAAAGAGCTCGATGAGCTGGATGTGGATGATGTCGATGCCCTGGCTGTTGCTGGTGCGCGGATCCGTCAGCGTTTGTTGGATTCACCTTTCCCCATTGAACTGGAGCAGGCTGTCGAAACCGCTTATCAGCAGTTGGTGGAGCGTGAAGGTGAAGGGGTTACATTTGCGGTAAGGTCATCTGCAACTGCTGAAGATATGCCAGATGCATCTTTTGCCGGTCAGCAAGAAACATTTCTTAACGTGGTTGGTCTGGAAGGGATCAAAGTTGCAATGAAACACGTGTTTGCATCTTTGTTTAACGACAGGGCCATCGCTTATCGCGTTCACCAGGGCTATGACCATAAAGGCGTCTACCTGAGTGCTGGTATTCAGCGTATGGTGCGTTCTGATAAGGCGTCATCCGGTGTGATGTTTACCATGGATACCGAGACTGGATTTAATGGTGTGGTATTTATCACATCAAGTTATGGCTTAGGTGAAATGGTGGTGCAGGGTGCAGTAAATCCGGATGAGTTTTATGTGCACAAACCAGGCCTGAAGAAAGGTTTGCCTGCCGTGATCCGCAAAAACCTGGGCTCTAAGCTGATACAAATGACCTACTCTGATTCCACCGAGCATGGAAAACAGGTAGAAGTAGAGGACATGGATCCTGAGCTTAGCCGCCAATTCTCAATCTCTGACGATGACGTAATGGAGCTGGCCAAGCAAGCCGTAACCATAGAGCAGCATTATAAACGCCCTATGGATATCGAGTGGGCAAAAGATGGCCTTAACGGCAAGTTGTATATCGTGCAGGCTCGCCCAGAAACGGTTAAAAGCCGTGAAAACAAAAACGTAATTGAAAACTATCGCCTTAAGCAGCAGGGGGAAACCCTGGTTGAAGGTCGTGCCATTGGCCACAAAATTGGTGCTGGTCCAGCCAAGGTCATCTCTGATCTTTCTCAGATGAGTCAAATCAAGGCCGGTGATGTGCTGGTTACCGATATGACGGATCCAGACTGGGAACCTGTGATGAAGCGTGCTTCTGCTATTGTGACCAATCGTGGTGGACGTACTTGTCACGCGGCGATTATTGCTCGTGAACTGGGCATCCCAGCGGTTGTTGGTTGTGGCGATGCCACCAGCAAAATTGTAACCGGACAAAAAGTAACGGTTTCTTGCGCTGAAGGCGAAACGGGCTTTATTTATGATGGCCAGCTTGCTTTTGACCGCAGTGAAGATGAAGTGAGTAACCTGCCTGAAATCCCCGTCAAGGTGATGATGAATGTCGGTAACCCGGATCGCGCCTTTAGCTTTGCTTCTATGCCCCATAAAGGTGTGGGACTTGCCCGTCTTGAATTTATCATTAACCGAATGATAGGTATTCATCCGAAAGCCTTGCTGGGTTTCGATGATCTTCCTGCACCTTTACAAGCAGAAATCTCAGAGCTGATTTCAGGTTATGAGAGTCCTGTCGAATTTTATGTGAGCCGTTTGGTTGAAGGTGTCGCCACCATCGCCGCAGCGTCTTATCCGGAGCGTGTAATTGTTCGTATGTCCGACTTTAAGTCGAACGAGTACGCGAACCTGGTGGGGGGGGAGCTGTTTGAGCCGGAAGAAGAAAACCCAATGCTGGGCTTCCGCGGTGCATCGCGTTATGTGTCGGAAGACTTCGCGCCATGTTTTGCGTTGGAATGTGAAGCCATCAAGCGGATCCGCAATACCATGGGGATGACGAATGTGGAAATCATGATCCCATTTGTACGAACTCCAAGCGAAGCGGCTGCTGTAATGGATAAGCTAACATTGGAAGGTCTGGCCCGTGGTGACAATGGCCTGAAGGTGAACATGATGTGCGAACTGCCATCAAATGCCATCTTAGCCGACAAGTTCCTGCCATATTTCGACGGCTTTAGTATCGGCTCCAATGACTTAACTCAGCTGACACTCGGTCTGGACAGGGATTCGGGTATTATTTCACACTTGTTCGATGAGCGAAATGAAGCAGTTAAGGCTATGTTGAGCATGGCAATTTCTGCCTGTAAGAAGGCCGGTAAATACGTGGGTATCTGTGGTCAGGGGCCTTCAGATCACCCCGATTTTGCAGTTTGGCTGGTAGAGCAGGGTATCGATAGTCTGTCTCTTAACCCGGATTCTGTGTTGGATACCTGGTTGTTTATTGCCGATGAATGTAAAGATAAGACATAAGTAACAGTGTTTCGGCGCCTACCCTTGTTTCGGGGTAGGCGCTTTGCTCTTGGTTTATCCGTTAGGGTTTATCTCGAAATACGAGTTTCTTGGCATAGCTAGTGTCCGTCCTGAAACTCACATATTCGTTTTTCAGCCATATTCTTAGAACGCGATATTTGTCGTTTCCCAAAGGCTTAAAGTTAGTCACTACTATCTCAGCGCCCCCCGTCGTTGTCAGCTTGCCTGGCAATCCAGTGTCTTCTCTCGCACGACGAGATCGCGGTAAAGCCACTGGATTCCCGCGTACGCGAGAATGACAAGATAGCGTTTCAGGATGAACACTAGCTAGTTGGGTTGTAAGATTACGCTTTCGGCTGGCCCCGGCTAACTAATAAATTTTGATAGTCATCCAAATGTCTACGCAGGTTACAGCGGGGAACGAATTAACAACAGACTCGTTTATCTTACCCGGACAATGCATCTCAGGCAGCTGCCACGATCCTGTCTCTGCCTTTTTTCTTGGCTTCGTATAATGCACTATCTGCTCGTTTCAGTAAGGATTCTTCCGCCTCAATATGATTGTATTCGGCGATCCCAAAACTAACGGTCACCTTAGGAATATCCTTTATTGTCTCTAACCGTTGCTGTATTTGGGCGGAATACTTGATGGCGGTATCCTTGTCGCTGCCAGGCAGCATTATCAAAAACTCTTCACCACCCCAACGGCATACCGCATCCTCTTGATTTGAATAGTCTTGGCAGATTTGAGCAATTTTACGGATAACTTTATCTCCGGTTACGTGGCCGTAGGTATCGTTAATTTGCTTAAACAAGTCGATATCTAACAGTACTAAGCTGAGGGTTGTTCTTTTACGTTTTGCTTGTTTGATTGCCCTTTCGAATAGAGTTTCAAATTCTTGGCGATTTAAAGCACCCGATAGCTTGTCGGTAGTCGCCATATATACCAGTCGTTTCTGATAACCGTTAAACGTGAGGTAGACAATTGTTAACACCACAGCTGTCACTACCAGGCTCATCCACAAATTTGTGATAAGCGCATCCTTTATTCTGGCCTCGGACTGGCTATTTCTTTGCTCCACCATTAGATACCAGTTGAATTCCGGAACAAAACGGCTGTTTAAATATACGGTTTCACCGTTAACTTGATAGGACAGGGCACTATTCTCGTTCGCTAGAATATGGTCTGCCAACTCGTTTATTCCAGGACGCTGATGTATAGAAAGTGGCTCTTTGAATGCGCTACCGTGTAATGTCGTTTCCCCATTTATATCGATAAAATAAACGACCCGCTTATAGCGAGACTGATAAGCTTCGACTAGCTGTTTAACAGCTTCTACTGCCAGCCCAACGCCCGTAACACCAATAAATTTACCGTGAAAATCATAAACCTTGTAGTTAATAAAAATCACTGTACTACCGGCGTATGCAGAGCTTGCTTCTGTATCGATGTTAATCACGTAATCCTCCCCAGCAGGTAAATTCTTAGTGAGAAAATACCACTCGTCCTGTGGGTTGGACTCGGAAATGGACTTTAATACACCACTAGAGTGGTAGTATTTTCGAGAGCCTTCTGAAATAAAGAAACTAGTAACTGTATTGTATTTTAACTGTATTTCCTTTAAATAGCGGACCAATCTCTCGGGCTCTTTTTCTCCGCTAAGTTTCCATTCACGCACGAAGGTATCATGGGCCATCAGCGACGAAATCAAGATAGGACGAAACAGATCCCGTTGAATTTCAGAGTAGATGTTGTCGCTGGTCAGAGGCAAGGTATCCTCAGCAATCTGCTCTTCGATTGAATCTCGAGCGACCTGATAACTTAGCCAGCTGGTGGTCAGAAAACCCGATAATAGTATTAGCGCGAGGATCAAACTAAATCGTTTTCTGGGAGTCGGCATCGGTAAGTCACTCTATTCAATTGTTTTTTGCAATACTGAGTGAAGTGTGAATTATTTATCATTAATTACAAGCTTTAATCCCAGCTTTGATCTAAATACATGATTTAGACCTTCGGCGATGTTGGGGATGATCCGTGATACTTCTTCCGTTGCTGCACGTAAACCATCTGACAAATTGATAACAGAGTGACTAAGGCTGATTAAGCCTAGCTTGAGTTGGTTTTATTATCTGGAGCTTAAGCAGGATCGGTAGATTTATGAACGTTGAATATCATGTTTCGAGGTTGGTACTCGCTAAATAAATTTTTGGCTCATCCAAGGAATAGTCATCAGAGGGGAGGGTTTATTACTTGAATCCAACCCCCTCTTCATTCGCTACGTGTAGTTGGTTTAGCCGAATAAGCGTCAAACACCCGTCATATACACTTAACTTAATTTGGCTCGGCTCGGTCCAAGTATTCGTACTGGCAGCTTAATATCTGAGAGGCCCAACTTGGAAAGAATAGGATAACAGCCTGCTGGTTGCGTATTCTTTATCAGCTGAAAGGCGGGTTGTAACGGACTAACCAATACAACCCCTGTTGTCTGAGTATTTATTTTCAGGGATTTCTCACAAGCTATAAATTACCAACTTACAGTGAATAGTTCCCCCGGATTTATAACAACACCTGACCATGGCCGAAATTTAACCCTGGTTCTCGGTCTTGGGCCAGAAGGTAGGGAGCATCCAAATCACAAATTGTAGCAAAAGGTGTTAATGGGAGGCAGGCCTCAATGGCTAAAGATGACCCCAGCATGCAGCCAACCATGATTTCAAACCCCCTGGCTTTACCCTCATCGGCAAGGGCAAGTGCTTCTGTTAAACCTCCGGTTTTATCCAGTTTAATATTGATCATCTCATAACGACCTGAAAGGTTGTCGAGATCTGCCCGTGTGTGGCAGCTTTCATCTGCGCACAGTTTAATGGGGTGTTGCCAGCCATCGAGCAGGTGGTCTTTTCCCGCTGGAACTGGTTGCTCTATCATGGCGAGGTTAAATTGTTTAAGCTCAGAGCACAGAGTCGGCAGGTCTAAGTTAGCCCATGCTTCATTTGCATCAAGTACAATTTTTGAATCGTTGGCTACCGCGTGAATAGCACTGACGCGTTCGATAACTTGATGCTCATCTAGTTTCACTTTTAGTAGCTTCGCTCCATTGGCAACATATTCCCTTGCCTCGTTGGCCATGTTGTTTGGTGTATCAATTGAAACAGTTAATGCGGTTGTGATTTTACTCCCGATCAGCTCATGCCCAAGGAACGCCTGCTTATTAAGCAGAGCAGCCAATCGCCGAAAGGCACAATCTAGCGCGTTTCTGGCGGCCCCGGCAGGCAGTCGTGATTGCAATGAAACGAGATTAAGATCGGGTATTTTTGCCACATCTTCGATTTGCTTGATAACGGAGTCAATGGATTCCCCATATCTGGCATAAGGGGTACATTCACCATATGCAGTAACCCCTTTATGGGAGATGGAAACTTCCACCACGTCTACCTGGGTTCGGCTCCCTCGCGCGATGATAAATGGCCGTTTTAAAATATAGGCCTGATGACTTGCGGTGATCTTCATACTATTTCAGCCTCAGGTACAGGTAATAGGTTTTTTGCAATATTATCGATGCCAAAGCGAACCGGGTCAGTCACGGGAACGCCATACTTAACTTCCCATTGCTGGCAAAGTAGTTTAGCGTCTTCCACATGGATAGATGAAGTATTCAGACTTATTCCTACACATTTAACCTCTGGGTTGGTGAGTCGAGCGGCGGTTATGTTGGCTTCCAGTACATCGCTAATATTCGGCATAGGCATATGTGGCAAATTACGAATATGAGTACGGCCTATCTCGTGGCATAACACCAAAGCATCGGCCTGAGCGCCGTGCAGCAATCCGAGGCTGACCCCTGCGAAGGAGGGATTAAATAGCGACCCCTGGCCTTCAATAATGTCCCAGCCTGACTCTTGGGTTGCGGGGCTGATGGCTTCAACCGCGCCGGAGATAAAGTCAGCCACTACCGCATCGATTGAAATACCTCCGCCATCAATCAGGATCCCTGTTTGGCCTGTTGCTCGAAAGCGGGCAGACTCACCCTGGGCACGAATAGCCTTTTCCAGCGCGAGAGAGGTAAACATTTTACCCACGGAACAATCGCTGCCTACGGTCAACAGGCGTTTGCCGCTTCGCTTGTGCCCGTTACCTACTTTTAGAAAACCGTCAAAATGGCGAACGTCGAACAGAAAAACCCCTGCGGTTTTTGCAGCGCTGGCAACCTGAGGGATATCTGAGAGTCTCTGGTGCATGCCTGAGGCGATATTAAAGCCCAAATTAATAGCGTCGACTATGCCGGCAAGCCAATGAGGGGGAATGATACCGCCAGCGTTCGCAGTACCCAGCACCAGAGTTTTTGCTCCCAAGGCTTTTGCCTGGGCCAATGCCATATCCTGAAGGCCTAAGGATACTGTATCAGCCGTTAGACGAAGTTGTCCGAGGCATTGCTGCGGACGCCATTGGTATATCCCGCGCGCAGTTTTGGCGGAAAGGGGATCGGTCACATCGCCGAGGAAGAGCAAGTAAGGTTGAGGAATAGACATGGATAGACCCTGATTGATTTAGTATTATCAGTATCTTATGGAGAAAAAACAGCGCTGCCGAATGCTTATATGTAACTCAGGTATAACCTTTGGTAATACTCTATTCAAAGGACCTTAATTGATATTTGGTCAGCCCCGCAGTCTCTGACGTAGTGACTCGACGTAGCCCTGGTACACAGGTGCGCGAGAAGTGGAATATTGTGGAAAAATTTAGTTTGCTCGTTCACAACACAGTCTTATCAGATTTGCACAACTCGCGGCATTACGTCTCGTGATCATTGGCGGGTAGGCATACTGGTATATTTTGTTTCAAGAGAATAGGTTTGGGGTAGCTAAAATAATCAAACTACTCGGGATCAGGCTATCCGAGAAGCTAAATCTTACCCAGTTTAGTCATCTTTGTTTGTTCAACCAGAGACATGATCAGACACCAGTAAAATTCTCTACTACTAAAGCTGAGCGATAAATCACCACGGAGCATAGAGTCATACCCCTGAGCTATGCCGATGTTTGTTGGTTAACAGTTCAACAAAAGACATTGCATTGCTGCTTAGTGGGTGGTTTTCAGCGTGCAACAGGGATACGGAAAAGTCGATGGGGGAAACCAGGGGTTTACAGGTTAGCCGTGAGCCATATGCCTTCGCAGTCCAGGGGTCTACAACGGCTACACCACCTCCTTGTAACACTAACTCAGCTGCGGCACTGTAGGTTCGCACTGTAATTCGGGGCTGGAAATCCGGCGCACATTTTTCAACTTCATGTTGCAGACTTTGTCCCAACGGATCCCTTCGGTCAAGCAGTATAAGTTTTCCAGAATCAGTAAGTTCGCTCAGACTAACCGTTGAATTTTCAAACCGGCCATTTGGAATAAGTGCAACCATATTGTGTTTGCTCAGGTGTTGCCCACTCACGCCGGGTGAGATGGGGGAGCCAAATGCGATGGCGATATCCAGTTGATTGGTGATTAGGGAATGGCAAAGTCCATCACGGTTGTCAGTTGTGAGGTCGACTGAATGATTGGTGTTACTGGTGTATTCCACGATTGCATTTGACAGCAAGCTGGTGGCGAGAATAGGGGGGGCGCCAATTCTAAGGTGACCGCAACCGGCTCTGAGTTGCGAGGTTAACGTTTGTAGCTGGCCCAGTTGTTGATATATTTTTTCTGCTTCCGGCAGTAGGGTGACAGCTTCTTGTGTGGGGGTCAGGCGTCCCTTGACTCGGTCGAATAAGCTAAAGCCTAACTGTTGCTCTGTATGGGCAAGGATCCGGGTAACATTGGGCTGTGAAACATGCAGAGCAGCAGCAGCACCGGAGACTGTGCCGGCTTTCATTACTGCATAAAATATTTCAATTTGCCTTAACTTCATTAACTGACCTTAACTGTAGTGGGCAAGGCCAGTATATCTGAGATGTTAATAAATAGGTGGCATAGGTAATGGCTAGGGTTAGAAAACTACGTTGACTTCCTGTTGGTGAAGGATAATGGTCACTTCTTCACCTAATTTGCCAGACCCAAGTAGTCATGTTTTAGTTGCTTTTGTGCAAGGAGCGGTTGGGTGCCTATCAAACCTGGGTAACAGTTTCAGCAGGATTGGTAAGAGCCGAACCCATCTCAGGGATGAGATGTAAAGCGCATGGATGCACGTTCGGCGAACCTTGCCGGCACAGGCTTCGCCCTTTTTGCCTATAAAGAAGCATCCGCTCCTTCAGCCAACGCGGCAATCGTTAGACACAATCCTTTATTATGATTGGTTTCAGCTGTTGCTATGATCATTTGACTTCTCGTAATAAAATCTGCGTATTAAATTCAACTAAACCCATATTTGGTACTAATAAAAAAGTATCAATATTTCCATATAGCGCTGGCTGGATTATTCGATGTTAAGCTATGATGCAGAAACTGCGTTCTGTGGGAATGTTTTAATCCTGGACTAAATGGTGTGTTGTTTTGCGAAAATTTTGCTCTCTATTTCTAATAATATTTATAAGCTCTTCGGTTTTCTCTTCTTCTTTGTTTGCAGCTCAGGGTGAAGCAAAAGACGTAAACCTAGCGTCAGTTAGTGCTGCTGTCGCTAACTTAAAAACGGGTGAGCCGTTGTTTAACAAAAACGCCCAGTTGGTGATGCCGATTGCGTCTATAACCAAAGTGATGACGGCTATGGTGGTGTTGGACGCCAAACTACCTCTCGACGAAAAAATTAAGTTTACTAAAGCGGATAAGCAGAGGATCAATTCCTACTTCTCTCGTATCAGGCTCGATTCAGAAATTAGCCGTGCTGAAGTGCTTAGGCTGGCGTTAATGTCTTCAGAAAACCTGGCGGCAGCTGCTTTGGCGGCAAATTATCCAGGTGGGTATAACGCTTTTGTAAAGGCAATGAATAAAAAGGCCAAATCTCTGGGGATGAAAAACACAAGGTTTGTAGATAGCGCGGGTTTATCGGTAGAAAATGTTTCGACAGCCAGGGATCTGTCGCTGATGGTCGCGGCAGCGGCTAAATACCCGAAAATTAAGGAATACAGTACCAGTGCAGTACACACAGCTTACTTTAAGAAACCCAAATATAAGCTGGGTTACACTAATACCAATGGCCTGGTACGCGCAGGTAAATGGGAGATTAGCTTAAGTAAAACAGGTTATCTCGATGAAGCGGGCCGCTGTCTGGTAATGATAACCGAACTTAAAGGTGAACCCGTGGTAATGGTAATGTTGGATTCGTTCGGCAAAAGAAGCCCACTTGGTGATGCCAACAGACTTAAAAAGTGGATCACCACTGGTAATGTTAGCAAGGTTGCTTCGGCCGCAAGCAATTACGAACAAACAAAACTGGCGTCCTATTTGGCGTCGAATAAATAGATGGCTTAGTAGGAAGGTGTTAAAGAAGGAGAATCGACAGTTTGCCGTGTTTCTTCAATCTGTGTACTCCGAATTAGCAGGTTTCTCCATGAGTTAGGACTATTAATTGTCACCTGGTTGGTGCTTTAGTTTAATAGTGTCCAATTTAAAGTTTGCTCGAAGATAGTCTGATAACGGCCATCTTCTTTCATCTTTTTAATTTCGGCAACAATAGGTTTGACCAAGTGTTGTTGGCTCTTGTGTAAATATAGGTACATAGGTTTAGTTGCTAACGCAGGTCCGCATAACCGGATAGATTTATCAGCCATGTTGTTCATGATGTACTGTCCGGAAAACTTTTCATACAACACGGTATCGACCCGAGCTTCCGCAAGCATCTCGAATAGTTGATGCGGCCGTCTGAGTTTACTGACGTTTTTCGATGTTACCTTTTGTTCGTATATTTTCCAGCCAAGCAGGTACGCCACATGACGGTTAAATAATGAATCCCAGCCATCAGGGGAGAAATTATCATTACAAAAAGCAATAAATTGATAGTCGATAAGTTTTTCTGGCACCTGAACTAAATTAGGGTAAAACGGAGTTAAACCCCCAACGCGCGGTAAATCGCCATCACTGATGCCGGCATTTGCGGAAACGAGTGCTCTGGACGGAGGCAGGCGTATAAGCTGGATATTCAAATCACTGCTTTCAGCCACGGCCTTGAGTAAACGATCAAAGAATCCGGTTTCGTCCTGGGTCGAAAAAGGGGGTTTAATAGAGGTATTGATCCTCAGTGTGGTTTCACCATGACTACTGAGCGGCAATATAAGCGCTAGCCATATGAGAGCGATGAACGGGTTCACGAATATCCTTTGTTGTTCATATTAGGCTTTTATCTCCATTTCGCAGTATACCAACGAGTAAGCCGCAAATGGATGATATCATTTCAGTTTATTATGATAAGTAGTGTTTTTTTTAGCCGGGTTGCGAGAATGATTATAGTTTCGTTAAAATGGATTAGTTTTGACCTCTTTGGGTTTTTTTATGAACAAATTGGGGTTTGGGATTCTCTTGTTGTTGCCTTGTTTAAGTCAAGCCGCCAGCTTCAGCTCTCTTCGATGTGATGGCGGGTGGGCAAGGCTAGGTGACGACAAGTTTGAGATCCTGGATAAATGTGGTGAGTCTTTAGGCCAGGAAGTAGTATCTGGAGCTAACGAGGTAAAGCGCGAACGTATTGCTTACAAACAGCGAGGCAGATCTTTATCTGCTGCATTTTAAAAATGGTAAGATTGAGATGAAACGTTAGCGGGCGGCATTTGCACATAGCTAGTTTTCATCCTGAAACGCTATCTTGTCATTCTCGCGCACACGGTGGTCCGACATCTCGGAATCCAGTGGCTTAACCGCGAGTACCTATCACGCTAAATGACACTGGATTTCCAGGCAAGCTGACAATGACTGAGTTCGTTGTGATAGTGGTGACTAACTTTAAGCTTTCGTAAAACGACAAGCTTGGATGCTAAGAATATGACGGAAGAATAAATATATGAGTTTCAGGACGGGCACATAGCTAGTGTTTGTCCTGAAACGCCAACTAAGAACCAGTTAGGGGTAAAAATCAATCATGTTGTCGCAGCGGATGAAAGCTGTGAGCACAAGGTTCGCCAAGCAAGTTCGACTAAAGGCTCATAGGCGTGCTTGGCTAAATTCCTGATCCTGTTTTCCTTCTATAACTGCCAGCTGATCGACACGCAAACGATCTCGCTATTTTGTTCGAAACTAAATATCCAGCCTTGCCTGTCACAAATACGTTTAACCAACTCTAACCCCAAGCCGAATCCCATATTGGGAGTTTGCTCTCCCAGAAACGGATTGATTACCTCTACCTTTGATTGAGTTATTGAGATTGTAATTTGACCAGGGTCACTATATTGAAAGGCGTTTTTTAGCAAATTGGTTAACACGATTCGAAGTAAGGTGGCTGGCATTAACTGCTGCAAGGAACCGCCCCGAAGCACGGCATGGCATTGCTTCGCAGTGAGCAAATATTCAAGATCGCTTATTAGCTCAAGACATAACCTTTTTATATCAACATCTTCAGACTCCAAAGGCCTATCACTTTCCCTCGCCAGCCACAGCAAGGTATTACAGATAAGTTGCATATTGCCGCTGGCTTTTTGCGCCCTTAACAGAGGTCTGGAATTGTTTCCCTGAGCCTGTAAGGTATCAAGGCTGGCCTGCATCACGGCGAGCGGAGTGCGTAATTCGTGACTGGCATGGCGCAGGAATAAATGCTCGCGCTCGGCAAAATGGCGGACCCTGTCTACGGCAGTCTGCAGCTGAGACGCCAAATTATCCAACTCTTCGAAGCCATACTCACCTTTCACATATTCTTGCTCGGTGCCGAGGTTTTCAGCCCAGTGTTTGAGTCGGACAAAGGGACGACTGATCTGCTGCATCCACCAAAACGTCAGTAAGAACAGCACTACCAGTAAGCTTCCAACCCCATAAAAGGTATATTGAAAAGCGACGCCAAACATGGAGTCAACCAAAGCTGCTAGCTCCTGCTCGGTGTAGCGGGTTAACAAAAATAGCTGTCCACCATTATCCAAAGAGTGGGGTAGGAGAAAGAAATATCGGGTTGTGTCGCCATAGGGGTACTCGCCCTGAATATATTTGCCCGCTGGCCACTGCGCTTTGGGTGCTGGCACAGTTTGTCTGATGATCTCAGGTAATTGGTCCCAGTTGCGGAATACGCTTAATGTAGGCCCTTTTGGTAAGGGCATGCCGGGGTTTTCTTTCAGCTGACGCTCGAGGGACCAGGCTTCGAGTAACCCAGCCTGGTTAACGGCTTTATCGACACCATACCAGTAAGTTAAAAAGCTCAGTAGCCCAAATGAAGCCACCATTATTAACCCAAACAAGAACAATTTCCGGATCAGGCTTTTGTTGAGGGACTGGGTTTTCATAAAGAACTCTGCTTAAGTTGAACGCTAAATTGACCCAGGGTTTGATTATGACCCTCCAATGCCACCAGGTAAGGCCCCAATTTATCTTTAGCGACGCGGTAAACTAGCTGAAAATCCTCGCCGCGGACATTTAATTTCGATACCTCAATGGCCCGTCCCTTGATCTGTACCGTCTCTGTCCCTTGGGGTGTTAAGGTTACCTCTATTACCCGGATCATGTCGGTATCAAGTAGATTAACCGTGACAGGTTCAGTTAAAGACAGAGAAAGGTGCGGCAGCTCGGGAATACTGTGCTGATATTGGCTAGCGTTAAAGCTAAACGCGCCCTGTTGTTTTTCATCGGCCAGCAAAGAGGTCACAGTTAGGGCTGTGCCAACATAAGGAACAGCATTGCTTAATATAACGAACGCACCTGCCATCAGGTCGTCTTCTTCTAGCTGCTGCGTGCTTTTAATCACATTGGCATGTATCCAAAACGAGTTACCTTGCTGTTTGCCCAGTGTATGAAAGGTGGTATCTGGTGCGTTTATCCGGGTTTCATAACCAACCAGGTTGTTATTTTCGAACTGTTCTTGGCGCCGACTATGAGTTTTTTCTGTCTCAAAAAGGGATGCCCTCTCTATATAGGTGTCTGTGGTGATCCGCAGTCCACGCTCTGTTGTTTGCCGGGTGATGTTTAATCTGCCGGCAGGTTCGTTATCGATGGACAGTAGGTACGCTAACGGTGGGGTAGCCCAAGCACAGAAGGAGGTCAGCAGGCATAAAAATATCAATACTCGCATGTTATTTTTGTCCTTCTGTTACCTGGTGAAGCCAGGGGAGTAAAATGGTGAAAAACTGTGGTACAAATGCATCCTGCTCCATCCACATCAACTTGAACCATTCCTTTACGCCTGGCTCCGTGACATCAAAGTGTTCGACTTTCATCAGACCGTGTGTCGCGCCTGGTAATATGTGCAGGGTTAGATTGTGCTGATTAGCAAAGGTGGTCTTTAAAACGCGCCGGGTTTCTTGTACATCGACATTTCTATCTTGCGCGCCGAGCAATACCAATAAGGGTATGTCCAAACCTCGGTAGTCTTCACTCGCATCTGAACTGTAGTTCCTCAGTACAAATTGGTACCTCATCTCGGACATGAGTCCATCAGATACATCGCGGTTTTGTGACAGATATTCTTGATAACTGGCGCCTGCGTCGAGGCGTTTATTTCCTTCTTGGGAATGTGCTTTTACCTGTGCGATTTGTTCGGGGGAAGCTCCGCTGCGTGTTAACTGACTTTCCGTCATAAACCAGCCCTGTTGAAGCCAATTGATGGCGACACCTACACCCACCATAAAACCAATCTGATCAGATTGTTTAAGGGCTTTTGGCATTACCCAACCCGCCTGACTGAAACCAATCAGGCCAGTTTGTTTGGGGGTGAAACCAAAGGTACGTTGAACATAAGCGGTGCCGGCCAATACTTCTTGTGCCCTGTCATCCATTGATTGGGACAACCAGTTGCCCTTGGAGTTGCCGACACCGGGTTTGCTCCAGCTAAAAATGGCGTATCCTTCTTCCAGCAGGCTGTCCCAGATAATGGGGTAGTAACCTGAGGATTCGTGATCTACCGCCCCGTCGCCATGCACAAATATCAGTACGGCCCTGGCTTTTTTGTCCGGTGATAAGTAGATGGCTTCAAGCTGGTTTTCGCCATGTTGAAATGTGAGCATTTTAGCCTGGGCAATTAAGGGAATGATCAGTGTCAGCATTAGTAACCAGCGCATTTTGTTTCCTTCAGGTCTTTGGTCATTAAATCGCAGTGGGAAAATGAAAAGCACTGTAATGGCGCCATACTGGTTGTCTTGTAAGTACGATACCCCAGGGTCTGATACAGTTTTTTTGCGCCTGGATTGGTGTTTACTACGTCGAGACTAACCCTGGTGTACCCTTTGCTTTGTGCATATTGTTCAAATTTGGCGATCAACGCTTTGCCGATACCTTGTCCTCTGTATCTGGGGTCGACGGCAACCCCGTCAAGATAAAGCTCATTGCTCTGAGTATTGTGGTTAATGAGCCAGCCTAACAGGCAACGTTTTAGGCCTAGTTTCAAACCAAATGATTTAATGTAGCCGGATATTGAGGGCTGAATAAAACCTGAGGCCCGGTGTTGCATCCCTAACACACCAACAACTTCACGGTTTCTCAGGGCGATCAAACCGTTCTCAGCTTGAATCGAGCTACGAAACAGGCTCAAGGCTTGCTCTTCATTACCAAACAAAGGCGCCAGCGTATGGCGTAAGCTCTGGTAATACAGAGTCAGCGCCTGATCTTGCCAGAGTGTGGGAATATATCTCACGATGTCAGTCTTCATTGTGGCTCCCTGATTTCTATTCCTGCTCCGATCCGGGTATGGATCATGGGTTGTTGAAACGGTTTATCCAATACGCTGCGCAGTTTGTGTAGCTGCACACTGAGGTTTCCCGGTTCCACTTCTCCTTGCCAGATTTCCTGCTCCAGCTCACTGCGGGGGACAACTCTGGGATGTTGCTGCACCAGGTAGAGTAAGATACGCCAGAGAGTGGGGCTCAGTGCTAGGTTTGCTCCTTCCCGGTGAGCCAATTGTTGATCCAGGTCGAGAGTGAGCGGCCCCAGAATAAACTCTCGTTGCTGCGGTTGACTTCGGCGCACCAAAGCTTCAATTCGTGCCCACACCAGAGGCATGGCACAGGGTTTGACGACATAATCGTCGACCCCTGCGCGAAAACCACTGAGTTGGTCCTCTGTGGCATCAAAAGCTGTCATCATCAAGATCGGCGTTAAGACTTGGCGTTGGCGCAGCTGCGTACATACCTCAAATCCATTCATCTTAGGCATATTGACGTCTAGGATCACCAGGTCGAATGGGTTTTCGCTGGCCAGGGTAAGGCCAGCTTCCCCGTGATATGCAAAGTCGCATTCTGCATCGTGTAATTCGAGGTATTCGCAAAGGGCTTCGGCGAACTCTACGTCATCATCAATAATTAAAATCTTCATATGGTTTCTTGAGCCGGTGAAGTAACGGGTGCTTGGTTGGATTTCGTTAGCAGCTGCTTGATATCGTCAGCTATGGCTAACAGTACAGGTACCAGGAGCAGAGTGATCAGGGTGGCGAACAATTCGCCGTAGGCCAGTGATACCGCAGCGGGGATAAGGTATTGCGCCTGCTCTGCGGTTTCTGCCATCAGTGGCATTAATCCGACAAAGGTGGTGACTGTGGTTAGAAATATTGCTCTCAACCGGCTTTTACCAGTGGCCACCAGAAGCTCCTTTATATCCCTTTGTTTTTCATTATTTATAACCCGTTGATTATAATTAGATATCAGAACAAGGCTATCATTGACCACTACACCACTTAAAGCCAACATACCTAAAAATGAGAAGATGCTAACAGGTAGATCGAGCCACATATGACCGAATACCGCGCCCACCAGACCAAACGGGATCACGGACATAATGATCAGGGGCTGGCCATAGCTGCGTAGCGGTATAGCCAATAGGGTGTAGATGGCTAACAGAGATAACCAAAGCGCTTTCTTTAAACCCGCTTTTGCTTTTTTACTTTCCTCCAATTCTCCGGCCGGATTAATTTCCAACCCGGGAAATTGTGCTTTCAGTTGGATTAGTTGTTGCTCTGCGAGTGTGGCGTAGACCTGCTCCGGCGAAATTACGGACTTGTCGACCTTCACCCAAACGGAAGCATACTGGTGACCGTTTTTCCTGATTATTTCTGAATTGATAAAGCTCAGCTTACGCTCGGTGACGGCGGCAAGGGGAAAGGCTTGTCCCTGTTCATTTTGGATCCACACCTTATTTAGGTCTATCACCGAATCCCTGTCTTTTTGGGGGTAACGCAATTCCACGCGGACTTCACTGTTGGCTCTTTGCATACGTTGTACTTCCAGCCCACCAAGGTTTGCGCCGAGCTGACTGGTCAGATCTTGTGTGGTCAAGCCCCACTGACGCGCCTGAGGGGTGAGGGAGAAGTTCATTTGCGGCAGGCTGGCCTTAAGGTTATCGGTTACCTGTACAACACCTGTTAGTTGGGTTACCTGTTGTATCAATATGTCTTTTGCCTGATTGAGGATGGCACGATCTTCATGAACCAGCACCAGCTCTGCCAATGGAGCACCTGTACCTTCTGCCGTTTTAAATTCGGTGTTCCAGGCGGCTTCCAAATTGCCGACTTGGGCCCGCCAGGTACGTAATAGGGTAAATACGTCCATTTTCCTCTCGTGCTGGGGGAGCAGTTCAGCAAAGACTTCGATACCGAGCTCCGACACCACCATCATCTGTTTTTGGATTATCCCTTCAGTACTGCCGGTGTCACGCTTGTAGTTTGTATTAATGATGTCGGCCGCTTCCGTTACCTTACGTGCATTGTGACGTATCAGCGCCAATGGCGTGTTCTCGTTCATGTCGATTTTTACAGAAATAAGGTCTTCAGGGACTTCAGGGAAAAACACGGTTTTAACCTGGCCCTTTTGCATCAGGCCAAATACTCCGATGATAAGACTGACAAAGATGGTCAGGCAGGCGTATCTGTGCTTTAGCGCCAGGCGCAAGGCGGGGTCATAGAAGTGCTGGTTTAACCCTTCCAGCATCCTGTTGGCGTATGTTTGTATAATGTTTGGCCGAGTGGGTTTACTGTGGGCCAGGTGAGCGGGCAAGATAAGTTTCGATTCAATCAACGACATAAACAGTGCAGCTATGACTATCCAGGCGAAGCTGGCAAACAATTTTCCTAACTCGTTACTAATCTGTGTCATAGGATAAAAAGCCGCGATTGTAGTGGCGATGCCAAAAATGGTGGGAATCGCGACTCTTTTTACGCCCGCCTGTGTGGCTAATAGAGGTGAAATACAGTGTTTTTTCTCGCTGTGAACACTTTCTCCCACTACGACGGCATCGTCTACCAGGATCCCAAGGACAAGGATAAAACCGAACGTGGTCAGTTCATTGAGGGTAAAACCCAGAAAGGACTCTCCCATAAAGATAAAGGTGCCCGCGATGGCGACGGGTAAACCCATGGCGACCCAAAAAGCCAATCTGATATTCAAAAATAGCGCCAGCATCAAAAACACTAAGGCTATGCCTTGCAGGGCGTTGCTTTGCATTAGCGATAAACGACTCTCGATATATACGCTGAGATCAGACCAAATACTCAATTCAACCCCGTGGGGGAGCTGGGGCCTGAGCTCTGCTAACACTTGTTTGGCTTGACGGCTTATTTCCAGTAAGTCACTTTTAGCGCCTGCTTTTACCGATAAACCTATGGCTTCCTTACCCTGGTAACGAACCAGCACGTCGTGTTCCTGGTAAGCGTCGGCAATATGCGCCAGGTCGGACAAATAAAGCTGGCGGCCATCCGGGAAGGTTTTCACTACCAGGGTTTCGAATTCTCGCCTGTGATAAGCCTGCTCATCGGCGATAATATACAGGGTACCAGACGC
This sequence comes from Psychromonadaceae bacterium, assembly GCA_965249895.1. Classification (GTDB taxonomy): domain Bacteria; phylum Pseudomonadota; class Gammaproteobacteria; order Enterobacterales; family CBDFNC01; genus CBDFNC01. Next base: position 573,853 of record CBDFNC010000004.1, on the reverse strand, counting down.
GGTTTTTAGCAAACCACCCTTAGCCGTGATGGAGTTCGCGTTGATGGCGCTGGCCACGTCCGACAGTTTGAGTCCGTAAGCCAATAACTGATGCGGGTCAACCTCCAGCCGCACTCGGTATGCTTCTTCACCCCACACCTTAACCTTACTGATATCTGGTTGAGCCAATAATGCCGCTTTCAACTGGCGCATCACCCGCTGGCGAGTTTCCAGATCTTCTCCGCCGAAAATTTGCACTATCAGTGATGGGTAACTAAAGCTGTCCTTCTCAATAACCGGGCGCTCTGCCTGCGCTGGCCAGCCATCGATGGCTTCTACTTTAAGCTTCACGTCTTGAAGCAGCTGGTCCAAATCATGGCCATCCTGTCTAACAACCTTAACCGACAGCAGATCTTGCTGACTCTGGCTATAGACTGTCTTTACACCTTCAACTCCTTCCAACGACCGCTCTACCTTGTAAGTCAGTCCTTTGTCCACCTGCTCTGCAGTACGCCCCGGGAATACCACATTGATAGACAAAGAAGTCGCGGGTAACTTAGGAAAAATCTCCGAACGCAACTGTAAGAAGGAGAGTACTCCGGCCACCAGGATAAACACCATCAGCAGGTTGGCGGCGACGGGGTTTCGGATAAACCACTGAATTACTGGCATGCCCCCTCCTTACTGGTCACACAGGCGATGTGCTGTTCGGTCTCTTTAGCGCGCACAAGCTCACCCACTTTTAGTCCGTTATGGGGATACTTAACAATACGGAAATCACCGGGTTCCTGGCTCTTCAATATCACCCGCTCGTCGGCGCTGGATAATAACTCGGGAAACCAGCGAACCAACCTGTCGTATTTATCTACCAGCCATATATGACCAGCAGGGGTATAGGCGGTGGTGGGTATAATCAGGGTAAACGGCTCCTGAATACCGGTTACTTCAACTTGCACAAATTGGCCGGGTAAGGGGCCCTCCAGTTCAAGGTACAGGCTGCGTAGTCGGCTTTTTGGGTCGATATGAGCTGCCTTGCGCGAAACTTGGGCCGGCCAGGCAGCTTGTTCGTACAGAGAGCTGACTTCAACGGGTAAATTCTCCAGTTGCTGAGGTAACTGGGACCACTGACTCACAGTCATAGGCAGCTCAAGCACGCGTTTACCCTGATTGTATAGGGTGACTAATGAATCGCCGGTTTGAACTGATTCTCCCAAATTCACGAAACGTTGCGCGACGATGGCGTCGTAGGGGGCGACGACTTTGGTATTGTCCAGTTGGTCTTTTGCTTCTTTAACTCCGGATAGCGCGGCCTGAAGTTCTGCCTGCGCCAGTGCCAGTTGAGGCTTTCTTAATACCAATGGATTATTTGGTTGGGTTTTGTTACCCGACATATGCCACCCTTTGGTGGCTGCAGCGACCTGGCTTTGGGCCTGGGCAAGGTTTAAGTTGGCCTGAGCAAGGCGAACCTGGGCTTCTTTTAATCTGAGCTCATAGGGAACTGGATTCAGGGTCAGTAATAACTGCCCCTTGTTAACCGAGCCGCCTTCGCGCAGTGTCTTGTCCAGCTGTATAATTTCCCCGGTAACCTGGGAGACCAGTTTACTTTGCCATAAGGGCCGTATTTCTGCAGTAAAATGCAGTGATCTGTGATGAGGCTGGCTTTGTACTTCCATCACAGTCACACTGCGCTGAGAAGCAGGTTTCGCCTCTGCCAACGCAGCCTCTGGTGGTGGCTCTAACAGCCAAAGTGTCGCCAATACCAGCAGGGCGAGGCTGGCCAAGATTAAAACCGTACGCTTGAACATTACTTTCTCCTTTCAGTTCAAGGGCAGGGTAACGCCAGAGATATTAATTTCGTATTAACGGGAGTTTTAATACAACCACGGTATGAGTATTTACTTAGCTAAATTCATCGGTTCGATCGATGAGATAAACAAAAACGCATGGAATACGTTATTTCCGCACGATCACCCTTTTGTCCGGCACGAGTTTTTAAGTGCGTTAGAAATGTCTTCGTGTATCGGTAAAAACACGGGCTGGTTACCGCAATATTTAACGATTTTCCAGGGTGAGACCCTGGTTGCGGCTATGCCTTGTTTTATCAAAACCCATTCCTACGGTGAATACGTATTCGACTGGTCTTGGGCCGAAGCGTACCAGCGGCACGGGTTAAGGTATTACCCGAAACTGGTGTGCTCAGTACCTTACACTCCGGCGACGGGTCCGCGGTTAGGCCTGGGTGAGGGCCTTGAGTTTGCTGATATTTCCGGAGTAATAAACGACGCGATGAATAGCCTGGCGTCGCAAATAGGGGCTTCTTGCTGCCAGCTGTTGTTTCCGGTTAAGTGCTTGAGTGATGATTGGCAGCGTCTAGGCTGGACCCAAAGGGTAGATGCCCAGTACCATTGGTTTAACCGGGACTATGCCAGCATGGATGACTTCTTGGCTCGCTTTGCTTCCAGGAAACGGAAAAACTTCAAGAAAGAACGGGCGAAGGTGCAACAACAAGGCATAGTGTTAAGGGTGGTGGAAGGTAAAGATATAGGCGCCGAGCTTTGGCATCGATTTTATCAGTTTTACCACAGTACCTACCTCAAGCGGGCGCAAAGTCCGGGTTATCTAAATCAGGAATTTTTCTATCGCTTAGGGGAGACAATTGCTGATCAGCTAGTGATGTTTACCGCCAGTAAAGATGGCGATGTGATTGCCGCCGCCTTATGTTTTAAATCTGATGACACCTTGTTTGGGCGTTATTGGGGTTGTGCCGGGGAGTATGAATTTCTCCATTTCGAAACCTGTTATTACCAAGGGATTGAGTACTGCATAAAAAACAAGCTGCAAAAATTTGATCCTGGGGCACAGGGAGAGCACAAGATACAGCGAGGGTTCGAACCAGTACTTACCTATTCTAACCACAGGATATTCCATCCGGCATTTAATGAGGCGATCACGCAGTTTATCCAGGAGGAGACACTGCATATACAACAATATATTGAACAGGCTAGGGAAGGGTTGCCTTTCAAAAAAATGGAATAATCAAGGGTGTGGCTCGAGGCGAGCCTGCCACCTGTATAATCCTGGAGTGAGATAGGTCATTTTTGATTTCACCACAAACATTGCTTTTTTAGCTGTTGGCTGGCTCCGGTGGCCCATATCTGGCTGTTCGAGAGTCTACTCCACCCAGCTATAATTTACCTAAGGCCAGCAGTTAGAGCCTTATGATGTTGAGAATCATACTGGTGATCACCGCCTTCTGGGTTGCAAGTGTCAATTCGCAAAGCCTGACGTACAGTAAAAAAGAAGTATTTATAAAAAAAACCAGAGATAAAGGCGGGCTGATTATTTCAATTAGATCAATATATGAAGGCTTGCTGCTGTGTGGCATCAGATATAAGACAGATGAAATACGCATGCTAATTTCTTCTAAAGAAAAAAACCGAAGGTTATTGATCCCCAATGCTAAATTTCATGAGCCTTCTATCTACTGCAAGAAATACATTGGAAACAAGAAGCCTGGTGCGATTTGGCGAATTGATAAATATGAAAAAGGTTTCCCAAAAAAGAAGAAAGAGATACAGGTATATTAATACCCAGCTAGTTTTCATCCTGAAACGCCAAATCCAAGGCTATATTTACGATCTACAAGGGGCGGATGCTTCTTTATAGGCAAAAAGGGCGAAGCCAGTGGTTACATGGTTCGCCGAACGCGCATCCATGCATTTAACATCTCATCCCTGAGATGGATTCGACTCCTACAGAAAGACAGATTAACCTGCCTATTCTTGCGTTTCAGGACGGGCACTAGCTATAAATTTAGGCAATTTAAACTTGACCGCGCAGTTACGGAGAGTGACTTCTTTGTAACGAAAGCAGCTATTTTTTTACCCAAGGGCTGCTTTGCATTTTGATATACAGTTCTTCAACTTTAGTCCGAGCCCAGGGTGTTTTTCGCAGAAACTTAAGGCTTGATTTAATGCTGGGATCACTCTGAAAGCAGCGAATATTAATCGACCTTCCCAACTCTTCCCAACCATAATGAGCTTGCAGCTTTGTGACAATTTGCTCTAGGGTGATACCGTGTAATGGATCGTTACTGTGGTCAATTTTTGGTGTATTGCTTTGTTCCTGGCTCATTAATAACCTGTAAATATCGGCGGGTTGATTTTTTAAGGACTCTTATTATACGCAATACAAGCTGTGCCTGTCCCGGTTTTATATATTTATGTATCGGCAATCCGCCCGGTATGGTGGTACGCAGTGTCCTCGAGGATGTAACCACTCTCGGACCCGGTAGCGGGTTGCCTTTGACAACTTATCCGCTGGGGCGGTTGAAAAGCTCATCACTCGGAGGCTCACCCACATTATGGGCGAACCCCTTTCCTCTCAATAAGCGTGGACTCGAGACGTTAAGCCACCACACTACCGGTCAAGAGAAGCCAGTAAGATTACCTGTGAAGGCTTTGCGGTATACCTAACCACCGTGAGCCATCGGTAAGGTTGCCAATAGGCTTCGGGATCACGCTGCTGTGCTTGGGCTTACATACCATTGCTAAGCATTGCGCTCAATAGTCCGAAGATACCTGTTTATGAAACACCAACAAGCGGTTGTTCGCGGGCATAGCGTTGTCGCTGACTAAGGTTAAACCAGCCAGTGTGGCAAGTTTTGTCACTGACTCAATATCCCTAATGCCACTCAAAGGGTCTCGAGATTTTAGCCAACTGTCGAAATTAGCATTGCTTTCACTGGTATAAGACCCCTCATAGTTGAAGGGGCCATATACACAAAACACACCGCTGTTTGCCAATATATTCGATATACCTTGGAAAAATGCTTCCACCATAGACCAGGACATGATGTGAAGGGTATTGGCAGAAAATAATCCATCAACCTGTTGGATAGGCCAGGGACTTTGAGTCACATCCAGGGTAATTGGCCTGCTGATATTGGTTAACTGGCTATCATCAATCCAGTGCTGTACGCCATTCAAGTACTGAACTTGGTCGCTTGGTTGCCATGTAAGGTGCGGCAGGTTTTCGGCGAAATACACAGCGTGTTGTCCTGTACCGCTCCCAATTTCAAGAACCTTTCGGCTCTTGGAAAAAGCAGTTTTTAACACCGCTAGGATCGGCGCTTTATTGTTTTCACATGCTTGGGAATAAGGTTTACTCATGGCTTTAGGATCGGCTCTCATTTTAGTTGCGCCAGTATAGCGCCTTGATCCAGATAAAAGTAGGGGCGCTGATTAATCCAGCTAACACCTTAAATAGCGCGGTGTCCTGTCTTGTTTTGAAAAGTTATGGTAATGGATATTAAAAATATTACTGATGGCGTGCCTCAATCCCTCACGCATCCAAACAATGAAGTAAGTCAAAAATATCTTTTAATCTTCGAATTGGTGGAGTCCTCAATTGTTAAACTCCCTGTCATCAGTTGTTCGGCAAATGGCTACTTTAAGTCGTTGTATACACGAATAAAAAGTGTGCTAATGTGGCTTTTCGCTTGATTTTTGAACTGTTCAATTTATGCCGCTAAATAACAACCCGCAATCCTATCCTTATAGCTCCCAAAGAAAAGTTGTTTACCCCAAAAATGGCATAGTGGCGGCGTCACAACCCCTGGCGGCACAAGCTGGTATAGATATGTTGCAAAGTGCCAGAAACAAGATGTGTTTCGAAACTCGGCGTACGCCAGAAGAGCAATACGAAGGCTGCATATAACCAGTTAGCGCCTAGATTGAAGCATCATTAGATGCTTGGATAAAAATAAACGCGTTGTCTTGTTATGGTTATTTATGGTTCGAAAAGTTTTCACCTTTTGTCATCCGGTCATAAAGAATGACATTTACCGTTGCTGCAAGGTTCATACACCCATTGGTTGGTACATATATGGTCTCACGACAGAAATTGGTAATTTCTTTTTTGAGGGTGCCATCCTCAGGTCCGAAAATATAAAAGGCTCGTGGAGGGTGTTTATAGTCGGGTAATGATTTAGCGCCTTCGATTAAGTCAACGGCAACAGGCACGCAATCTAAGGGGATAATGTTTTTTAGGTCTTCTACACCAATTAAAGGGATATCCAGGTGTTTTTTTCCGGTATCCGTACAAAATTGTTTCGCAATATCGTAACGCTTACCGGTATAGAAGACAGAATTAACCCCGTAACAACCTGCTGCGCGCATAACAGAGCCAACATTTTCAGGTGTTTTTGGGTTAAATAACCCAATGCAAGCATAACCTTTGCTCATATCCATTTCTTTAATGCAAAATTTGGGCGGGATTATACGTTGTTTTTCTACACTATTCATTGTCGAACTGACAGTGAAAATATTCGCCGGGTCGGGTAGCGATGGGCGCTAAGCCTCAGCCCTTAAAGTATCCTGCACCTGGTCCGGAGTTGTAACTCGCTAAGCGCCAACGTTGCTGCGGATTTTGCGAGAGCAAGCTGCTCTTCCCCAGGGGCTCCCACGTGCGAATAGATGCCTGTTGTACTTTAGGTGTAATACGAAAATCGGTTGAGCGAATGGCAGCCTACAACAAGGCTAGGGCCGCGTGAATGGTCATGAGTGTTTTCGTCGGCCTCTATAACAATTATACCGCGGCCTCTGCTGATGACTGTTGCTGGGCTTCAAGCCGAATAAATCGCCGTACAGCGTAGCCGGACATAGCGCCCAAAAAAACAAAAAACATCAGCATGCCGAATGTTGTTATGGCAATAAATTGTGTTGTTAATTGCGTCATTGCTTCAGTAGCGGCGGGATCCGGGTTAGCAAAACTTGGTTGCTCTGGTATAGGTGTCCCCCAAATATGGGGCGCCAGCATGAGAGCTAAACCCATCAACTTAAATTTACTCGGAGAATAGTAAAGCACTGCTATGCCAGATCCTGTGAAAATGGCGCACAAAAGCCACCAGAGTTGTCGATTTTGTAAGGGGGCAGCTTCTGTTCCGGGTACTTCAGGGTGTAACCCGAACACTGTGGGTCCAATGAAGAAGATCAGTAACGCGGCGATACCCCATACCGTACCGCGTATTGCATTTAGTTTAGGTTTGTTGGCTTTCAGGTTATGCAAGGCCATTAAGGAAATCAGAAATAGGGCGTAGGCTATGCCTACGGCGATGTTTGCCAGTAAAGTGTATGTAATTCGCTCTGTACCATCATTCGGACTCCAGCCTGGTTGCTCATGGCTATCGTTGTGATGGGAGGTAATGGGGACCTCTTCTGCAACTTCATATTCTTCTGCGGCAAAGATAATGGGGGTGATTTGGTGGTGCTGGTATAACCCATACAAAAGGCCGCTAAGGGTGCCAACTACAATAGCGGACAAAAGGATATTGCGAAATACCATTGGATATTCCTCCGTGAAAGGCTTGTTTAAAGCATGTGGGGTCCGTTTTGGTTAGCTAGTGGCATGGGAAGGCAACTGAGTGACGGGTATCATGAGCCGCATTGTGTGCGATATCCAGTGGTGCAAATCCCACGATAAATAGTAGTGCTGCGCCTAAAGCCATTGCGCTGACCACTTGAACTGCGGCAGAAAGGGTTAATGTTTGTTTTTGCGAAACAGCACCTTGTTGCATCATTTTCTCCCAACGATAAACCAAACCAGCGTTTAATGAGCTTAGTGGATCTATCGATGGTATGTGAAACCCATACCTGCAAGCCTAATGAGGTGAAGCTTTCTGCGGAAAATCATGAAAAATTGGTAATGATACAAGTATCAACTATGCTACAGGGATGGTTTACAAGTTTTGGACGAAAAATGCTTAAACTTATTAGATATGTCTTTTCCTCCAAAAGGCAGTCTAGCTCGAAGAAAAAGAACTTAAAAAAGAAGCTTGTGTTAGCGCTGCAAGAAAATAAGCAACGATTTCCTCACTGAGTTCGTTTCATATAACAAGGAAATGACGAGCCAAGCTCGTCATTTCCTTGTTCTGTTACACCTGCTGTAAGCAAGAAATACAGATTGTGACTTATAAAGCCAATAATCAGAGACTTATGTTGTATTATCATTGTGCAATAAAGATTGTGACAAATTGAACAAAATAATGGGATGTGATGTTGAGGTTTTAATATAGATTTTGACCGTGCATTGTTTTAACCAATCTACAAATTTCCTTTCCAACAGCGATAGGCATAAAAGCACAGTACAATAACACACGATCTAACTATAACGTGGTAGCTGTCATTTATGTACAAAACGTCCTTTACTCCTTGCGAGCAAAGCATGCCAGTCCACGCTTTGACGCCCAAACTCACTAGAATTGGCCATAGCGTTAGGTGTCTATGAGGGATTAATAAAGAGTGGTGTTAAATTAACGTAAGCAGCTAGAAGCGGCGGTCTGCTCAGGGCATCAAAGAAACGGGATAGATCGCCCCAGCAGCGAAAGCACTGGCAGAGATAGTTTGGTTCCCGGGCCCGGCTTGCACAACCAGGCAAACTGATCACCCATACCACCCGAGCATAGCGTTTAGAGCAGTGAAAGCGGAAAGCTACTTTTCAAGGTTTTTCTAGCTCCCAGTTCAGCCCTTAATTTCCTTCCTTATTTCAGTTAAACAGCTTCTCAGCTCCAATTAATGGAATGATCCGCACTAAAACATTATCCATCACACCCGCTTCTGCCTGGATTATCAGCTTGGCTTTGCGGTCTTGCCAGGATAATGTTTGGATTAAACTGGCAGCCACTACAGAGGGATTATCCAGGTTGTTGACTGGTACTTCGGTTGGACCACCTCGCACACTGGTACTGATGGGGCAACAGATCAGTAAGCCGGTTTTGTGGTTATAAGCTTTACTCGATAAGACCAATGCAGGCCGTAATTTACCAACTTCTTTGCCTTTAACCGGCTCAAAATCCAACCAGATTATATCGTTGCGTTCAGGGATATAGTTTTTCACTGCTCTGGCCACTCACTATTCCCTAGCTGGGCCATTTCATCCGCATGAGCAGTGTGCGCATCCAAACCATCTAACAAATCAGCTTCAGAAAAGGGGAGCCGAAGAATAGGTGGTTTAACCGGGGTTATAACGATAGCACCGCCCTTTATTTGCATATCGATTGGGGTACCTACATCAAGGTTTAGCTGACGAAGCATGGCCGCAGGTATAATTGACCCAACCGAGTTCCCAACTTTACGTAATTGCGTTTTCATGCTGTAGTACCGTAATAACATTGTTATTACTGATTATACTTCGATCAATGAATGTGTCAACTATGTTATAACTTTCCTTTGTACGTAATTGTGGGAGAGTAATAAAGTTCTTACTGAACTCACCCTGATGCCGCATTGACAGTCATAAAAATCCACCTTGGGGTAATAAAGTATCATACCTCCCTTAGGTATCTGGGCCGATAGTTGAAAAGCGGAGTATTAAAGTATCATACTCAGGTTTGCACGCTTTGCTCCTAATATAGTCACTCCGTCCAGCCTGCGGCTGAGCTGGGCGTTATATTTCACGGAGAATTCAAGCATGGGTGAACATCAAAGTGTTATATCCGCTTTGTTGGTACTCATTTTCAGTATGACAAAGTAGATGCCACAACAGTTTAGAGGGTGGAGAAATGCAGATAAAACCGATTAAGACAGTTGAAGATAATCAAGCGGCTTTAGCCCGTATTGATCAGCTTTGGGAAGCGGAGCCGAACACTCCTGAAGGTGATGAACTAGAAGTGTTAGCAACATTGGTTCATGCATTCGAAGAAGAACATTACCCAATTGATGCGCCCGATCCTATTGAAGCAATCAAGTTTCGTATGGAGCAGCAGGGATTGGTAGATGCAGACTTGGTTCCATATCTGGGGCAGCGAAGTCGTGTTACTGAGGTGCTAAAGCGCCAGCGCGGACTGTCTCTCTCAATGATTCGCAAGCTCAATGAGGGGTTAAAAATTCCCTTGGATTGCCTTGTGAAAGAGTATCAATTGTTAAGGTAAGGAAACCAAGGAAACCAAACGTGAATGACGCAATAGCTGACTTTATGCGTAAATCGAGAAAGTTTGGGGCTACAACTGCGACCTACAATGTCCGAAAAACCGGAAGGTTGGCGCAAAAAATCCTAGAGTGGTCATTACTTGTCGGGATGACAATACTGGCGAGCTCATCATGAGTGAGTCTGCCGATCTAGACAGTGTAAAAGAGAGTGGCTTACCGCTCGTGTCACTGTCAGAAATGACTGCGAAAGCGAATAAATAGAGCAAGGAAACCCTGACTACCCCGCACACTCAGGGTAGTTACCACTACAATGGCTTAAGCGAGCGGGTGATAAAGCAAATCGGCAATGACAGCTACCTGTATCACTACAAGACCGCGGGGCAGTTACTGGAAGCGGAGTATTATCAGGGCACAGACAAACAGTGGAGTCGCCATATAATCTGGCTGGGCGGTTTACCACTGGCACAACCTACCAGACAGGCAACAACCAAACCACGCTGGTCTTCCTGAATTCAGACCACTTGAATACACCAAGAAAGGCGACCAACGCGCAGCAAGTGGGCCTGATCTTCCCGGAGCAGTGGAAGACATGCTATCACCGTGTTCCAGAACCTAAAAGCGCATGGTTTATTACCTCAAGTAAATATCGAAACGGTTACACAGGAAAATGTTTCAACCGCGTTAGATAACGTGGTAGCCATATTAAATGAAGCTATTGTTATAGAAAGGTAGCCAGTAGTTTGGATCCAATTGCACATTAGCAATTCACACACAGCGGTGTAATTTTGGATTACGAAACCCTAGTTCGCTCAGTCCTGTGCAAGGACGATAGAGACGAAGGTACACTAAAGTCGTTTGGATAACTTGAATATGATGTGTAGAACTTCGATCTTGTTGGCGGCAATCTGGCTAAATTTGATTGCAGGAGCAGTTAGTGCACAGGGCACTTGGGAAACAACATTACAGGGCAGAGATCTTGATGGTGATCCAACTACCATTGAGGCGTACTACGACACAGTTTTAAATATAACCTGGCTGGCTGATGCAAATATCGCAGTAAGCAACTCTTTTGGAGTGTATGTCGATAACGATGGCGGTATGACCTGGAATAGAGCGACACAATATCCTTGGCTATTAGACAGGTTTGTTGGCGCAGTAAATGCCGCTCACTACTTAGGTGGGAACCAATGGCGTTTACCCACTTTGAGACAAATAGCACCACCTCCCCCATACCAATTTAACCTTACGTGGAAATATGATGGCTCCTCAGACTACGGTTCAAATGTTGGTGCTCCTAGCACTATATACGCTGGTAGTACCGCAAGTGAGATGGCGCATCTTTTCTATACAACACTTGGCAACACGAGTATTTACGACAAGAAAGGAAATAGCACGGGTTGTGGACTTGGACCATTAGGCTGCTTGACCAATGCTGGACCATTTAAGAATATTCAAACGGCATTAAGGCCTTATTGTTGTACCGGGTCCTCCTACTATTGGGCACATGTACCTGGACGGTCTTGGGGTCCTCGCGGGAATAAAGTTTGGGTCTTCGGTTTTCAAAATGGTATTCAACGTCAATTTTCTTGGGGCGCTCATTATTTTGTCTGGCTGGTTCACGATGGAGACCTATTGGTTGTCGACAACGATGGAGATGGGGTGTACGACGATTTGTGTCCAGGTACAGTGCCCGAGTCAGATGTCGATGTGAATGGCTGTGCCGATGATCAGGTGGATATGGATAAAGATGGACTCTGTGATCCTGAAGCAAAGAGCTCTGGTCCTTCTGCCTGCGAAGGGGTCGACAATTGTCCTGTGATTGCAAACCCGTTTCAGGATAATATTGATAAAGATAGTTTAGGGGACATTTGTGACGACGATGACGACAATGACTCAGTCCCCGACATTGAGGATAACTGCCCACTAATTGCTAACCCAGAGCAGATTGATTTAGATTCCGATGGTATCGGTAGTAGTTGTGATTCTACTTTCAATGGGGATAGAGCAGTTGAAAGTATTGTAGTCCGCCTGCTTGATGTAATCAAAAATAACCCTGGGGACTGTGCCGATAAAGTCGAGGGTGCTTTAGCGAGCGCTAATACTGCCATATATGAATTTAAAAAAGGAGATAATGAAGCTTCCTTGGGTAATATTGAAGGTGTCGTAGGCGATATTGAGGCAGCGGTTAAGGATGACGTTTGCTCAGTTCCTGATGAGTTAACGAACCTAATGGCTAGATTAACTCTAATAGCAAGGTCGGTAGCTGAAGGGGCTGTTGCCAACTCTCTTGGAGATACAAGTGATTCTATGTCTTCATTAGTTGATGGAGACACCCTTAGGTCAAATGGCTTCTACAAAGATGCCGCTAACAAATATAAGGACGTATTGGCCAAGGTTCCCTAATCGAAGTCGGGTTGGTGGTTAATAGCTGGTCGTTCGCTAACATTGACGAATTTAAGCAAGTACTGCAAGTGTAAGCACATAGGTAGGATCTTAAGAAACTCAGTTAGGCAACTATCTGTTTTTTAAGTTTTTTTAAAGAAGTCTGGAAGTCGTACTCATCTCATGATCAAATATCAAGAGCTTTAATAATAACCTGATCACAAAATGAACTTTATCAGCATTTCTAAGCGCCTGACCAATACTCTTAACCCAGCAACCATCAGGCAGCACGCTAAAGAATGTGGATTTATAAAACGGATGCGAAAAATCTCTCCTTTTGACATAGTGCTGGCCCTGATTAACACCTTGGGCACCCGCCAGCAAGTGAACCTTGCTGATATCCATAAGCAACTGTGCACCGACGAAGGCAAGGACATTAGCTACAAACCGTTTCACAACAAATTACGCAAGCCCGAGCTCACCAGTTTACTGAAAAAATTAACCGAGCAGGTCGCTAAGGAATGGTTAATCGGCCCTTTCAGCCAGGTACTACCGGACGAATACCCTTTCCGAGCAATAGAGGCTCACGATGGCAGTTCGCTCAAGCTGCACATAGGCCTGAAAGAGACGTTCCCCGGACGATTTACGAAAACACATCCGGCGGCCATGGAGCTGCACATGACGATGGATTTGATGTCAGGAAGCTATAATTACCTTGGCGTTTCACCGGACTCAGAAAGCGAGCACCACCATAAACCCTTCGCCAATGAGATCGAGGGCATTTTACTATTGATGGACGCAGGGTATTTCGACATCAATTACTGCGATGAAGCGAATCGACGCGGAGGCTTCGTCATTATGCGCGCCAATGGTCAGATTAATCCGGAGATTGAAGCAGCCTTTGACAGCGAAGGTCATGAACTGAAAGGATTGCCGGGTAAAAAACTGAAACAGATGAAGTTACAGAAAGGTGAGCTGCTCGACTTGACTGTCAGCTGGAAAAACAAACAGGGAAAGCACAGACTGATCGCATTCTGGGACAGAAAGAAAGCCTGCATAGGTTACCTAATTACCAACCTGGATCGCAGTCAGTTCAGTGCTGAAAAAATCTGCGAGTTTTATGGGTTACGCTGGCAAATAGAGCTCTTTTTCAAGGAGCTGAAATCATACAGTGGATTGAAAACATTCAACACCCGGGATAAGGCTATCGCAGAGAGTTTAGTGTGGGCGAGTATGCTGACGCTGTTACTCAAACGGTTCATGGCTTGGTCCTGCGGACAACTTCATTGTGTGCTAATTTCTTCTCAGAAAGTGGCCCGGTGTGCCAACAGTTGGCTGAGTGAAGTGCTGACGGCACTCAGTAGTGGTAATGCTCAATATCTCAGATTGACGCTCAAAAAGTGGTGCAGTTATCTGGCACGGTATGCCAGCCGCGCCAACCCCAAACGGGACAGAGAAACACTCTATGTACCAATTAATCAACGGAAGCGACGCGTTAAACTCTGGGGCAAAATGATGGCTCCCTGAATTTAAAGGGCTTCGAGGTCTTAAGAACTTACTTATGAGATGCGACTAATAGTATTGCGTGCTTCCGTTGCGATTGAAGGCCGCTCTGTCACCTTGTATGAACGTACTTTTACCTTACAAGAGCAAGGCTCACCAGAGGCGAAGGATAGATTTCTCCAGGAACTCAAACGGGTGCTGCCGGAAGGCGTTACGCCGCTGATTGTAACGGATGCTGGCTACAAAAACCCCTGGTTCAAATCCATCGAAAAACTCGGCTGGTACTGGCTGGGCCGCGTCCGAGGAAACGTGACATTTGCAGCCAGCGATGGATTATAGCTGGACACCGCGCTCCGCAAGTAACTTTTCAATATCTCGGTAGTTTAGTTTGTACGCGACATACCAGCGAACCGTCATCAAAATGGTTCGGATGGAAACTGTTTTTTAACGAAACTCTGTGCCATGGTGCTCTCTTGTAGGTTGTGATATTCCATCAGAGCTTACCCGAAATTTATGGAGATGGCGGTCAAAAGTAGACTTGGATTTCATTCTGTCCACTTATTGGGTGATCAAGATGCGACAGAACCCAAACTTTGAGGGGGTTGGAACGGCTTATCTTTGCAATTACCTGGCCTGGTGGCGACTAATTGCACGGCGTCGGGCGGGCACGAGAAGGAACAGGCTGAATGAAGCTCTGTCGATTTAATCAACAGCTTTCACGAACAGCGCCATTTATGGCTTTGTTCCCTTCATGCCAGTAGTGAATATTCCAGACACCCTAGATATGAGGGCGAGCGAGTAATTTACGATTCACCTTGTCTAGAGCAATGGGGTAAATGGTTTCTATCCCTATGAGCTGTCAAATTAAGCTGAAGTTTCAAACTAACGAAACAAACCAATTAGTTTGTTTCGTTAGACGTTGAAGTCACAAGCTTTATTTAATTAAACCTTGGTAAACCAGCGCCTCTGGCGGTGTGACTCGACTAGGTTCTGTCGTTCAGGTGTATAAGTTGGACCAAGCACGATAGGTTAAGGCCGCTGGACCGAGTGTCGGACCATCCAGATGTCGGATCACCACGTGCGAGGGAATGACGTTTTATCTCAGGTAATAACGCGATCACCGTCATTACCAGCTCGACTGGTAATCCAGCGGCTTATAAGCGCAAAGGTCCGTTTTATTTATTGCTTTTTAGCCTCTTCCAGAGGCTTTCATCATACCCCCCGGCTTTGCCGGTGGTTGTTGATTTAGTCACAATTTTTATTACTTAGTTACACCGGCCAAATCCAACATAAAGGCAAATTCGCGGGCAGTATCTTCCAGGTGCTTAAAGCGGCCTGATTTTCCGCCATGACCTGCTTCCATATCTGTGTGCAGTAAAAGCATATTGTCGTTGGTCTTTAACTCCCTCAACTTAGCGACCCATTTTGCCGGCTCCCAGTATTGCACCTGGGAATCGTGTAAGCCGGTAGTGACGAGTAGATTAGGGTAGTCTTGGGCTGTAACCTGGTCATACGGACTGTAAGAGAGCATATAGTCGTAGTAGGTTTTTTTATTTGGATCTCCCCACTCATCATACTCTCCTGTGGTCAGGGGTATAGATTCGTCCAACATAGTGGTAACTACGTCCACAAAAGGCACGGCTGCAACCACCCCGCGATAAAGGCTTGGCGCCATATTGATGATCGCGCCCATCAGCAGACCGCCTGCGCTGCCGCCTAAGGCAAATACCTTGTTTTTGTCGCCAAATCCTTTGGATACTAAGCCCTGAGTGACATCAACATAATCGTTAAAGGTATTTTGTTTGTGGAGCAACTTACCGTCTTCGTACCAGCTTCTTCCTAGCTCTTCGCCGCCGCGGATATGGGCGATGGCGTAAACGAATCCGCGCTCTAACAGACTCAGGTTAGCTGAACTGAAATAGGGGTCCATGCTGGAGCCGTAGGAACCATATGCGTAGATCAGCAGGGGACTTTCAGAGGTTAGTCGGTCCTTTTGGTAAACCAGAGAGACTGGGACTTCGACACCGTCGCGTGCTGTTACCCATATGCGTTCACTCTGATAATTTTCGGGTTTGAATTCGCCCAATACCTTTTGTCGCTTCAGGATCTGGCGCTCACCTGTGCTTAAGTTGAGTTCATAGGTGGTGCTGGGTGTGGTTAAACTGGTATAGCCGAAACGAATGCCTTCACTACTTGGCTCTGGGTTATAACCAAGCCATGCGGTGTAGGTGGGATCATCAAACTCAAACGCTTTTTCCTCACCCGATGTCCAGTGAATTTGCCTGAGTTTAATTAACCCCTGACAACGCTCTTCAACGATGAGCCAGTCCTGCATCATTTCGAAACCTTCCAGCAATACATCATTGCGCGCAGGGATCAGGGTTTGCCATAACCCGGTATCACCTGTTTGCTCCTGGTTCGCTGTCATCAGGGCGAAGTTTTTGCCGGTTTTGTTACTGCGGATGTAAAATGTGTCGTTGAAATGATCTATGTGGTATTCGTGTTTACGCTCTCTTGGCTGAAATACCTCAAACTGACCCTTTGGGGTGTTAGCATCGAGGATCAGTGCTTCGCTGGTCAGGGTGCTGGAGATACTGATGATCAGGTAGTTTTCCGAGCGGCTTCGATAAATGGATGTGTAGAAGGTGTCGTCTTGCTCTTCGTAAACCAACACGTCTTTACTCGAGTCGGTGCCGAGTTCATGACGATATACCTGATAAGGCAACAAGGTCTCCGGATGCTTTTTGACATAGAAGAGTGTCTTGTTGTCGTTAGCCCAGGCGATGCTATCGGTATCCTTGATCACTTCAGGAGCAAGTTTACCTGTGCGAAGATCCTTAATTCGCAAATCATACTGCCGTCTACCCAGCAGGTCTTCTGAAAATGCCAGCGTTTGTTGATCTGGGGTTAGCGATAAAGCGCCGAGTTGATAGAACTCATGGCCAGCGGCCCTGTCGTTACAATCTAGCAATAGCTCTTCAGGCGCGTCGAGTTTTTCTTTGTGACGGGTATACACCTGAAAGTCCTGGCCTTCGTCGAAGCGGGAAACGTGCCAATACCCCTTTTTAAAATAGGGAACAGACTCATCTTTGGGCTCAAGGCGAGCCACCATTTCTTCGTACAGGGATTTCTGTAGGCCGAGAGTGTGTTTTGTCTTTTCCTGGGTAAAGGCGTTTTCCTGCTGCAGGTAGTCGAGGACCTCAGGGTTACTGCGGTCATCGGATCTTAACCAATAATAGTTATCTGCGCGCGTGTGACCGTGGATGGTCAAATTGTGCTGTTTCTTTTGGGCGATAGGGGCCTGTTGTTCAGACATGAATAACTCTTAGTAATAAAATAAAGATACTCGCATGTTATCACTTGAAAATCCGGTGGAAAATAGTTGGATCTTGATAACCTGGTTTTACTATTACTTTTGTTGGAGGGAGAAACTTACCTGTACCATTACAGGTCTCGTTTATGGGTTGGCATATCATTGGCGCTTATTGACATTTGTAGAATATAGCCCCCATGAAGGCAAGCACACCTTGCCTTCATGGGGTTGATTACCTATTTCCCGGCGGCTATGCCACGTCTTATTACACTATTCAAACAGGCTCGCGTAGTTACCATAACCTTGTTTAACCAAGCTTGCTTTGGCAACGAAGCGTAGCGATGCAGAATTGATACAATATCTCAACCCCGTGGGGGCCGGGCCGTCATTAAATAGATGCCCCAGGTGAGAATCGCCATACCGGCTGCGTACTTCGGTACGTGTGAAGAACAGGCTGCTATCTTCTACTTCGGCTATTTGTACACCCTGGATAGGGCGGCTAAAGCTAGGCCATCCGGTACCTGATTTGTACTTATCTTTACTACTAAACAGCGGCTCGCCAGATACCACGTCTACATAGATCCCTTGTTCCTTGTTATCCCAATATTTATTGTTATAGCTTCGCTCCGTGCCGTTTTCTTGCGTTACCTCATACTGCAGTGGTGTCAGGCGCGCTTTAATCTCTTGATCCGATGGTTTGCGGTATTCAACGGTTTCAGATCCCTTGCTGAATTTAGGCGGCGCTGTGCGTGACTTTCCCCACACTTGGTCGAGGAACTGGTCTCGGCCGGAGCGGTGACGATAAAACTTGTAGCGGATGGGGTTCTCTATGTAATAATCCTGATGATAATCTTCAGCAGGGTAGAAGGCTTTAAATTCAGTTACCTCGGTAACAATGGGCTTATCAAAACGGCCGCTTTCGTCGAGGGCCTGCTTGGAGAGCAAGGCTATTTTTTTCTGCTCCGCATTATGGACAAATATCTCAGAACGATAATGTGCGCCCCTGTCCACAAAGCTGCCACCCCCATCGGTAGGGTCAAACTGACGCCAATAAACATGCAACAGGGAGTCGTACGATACTAATTTGGGATCATAAGTGACCTGGACCACTTCAGTGTGTCCTGTAGTACCCGATGACACTTTCTGATAACTGGGGTTTTCCACAAAGCCACCGCTATAACCGGAAATGACACTGGAAACGCCACTGAGCTTTTCAAACGGGGCTTCCATGCACCAGAAACAGCCTCCGGCAAAAGTCGCTTTTGCCAACGGCTGTGCCTGTGCAACCTGGTTTTTTGGCATATCGTCGTTGGCATATGCTCCGATAAAACCGTAGCTTGCAGCCAAAGCAAAGGTGGCTGCGCCTAATATAATTGTCTTTTTCATTGTAACTCTCCCACAAGGCCGGGGATGCTCCCCGGTAACGCTATAGATAAGCTTACTATGGGGATCTCCTGAGAGCTTCACCGAAACATCACATTTTATTCACGGCAAGGGGACCAGTCGACAGAGTGACGCTTGAGCAGGCGCAGGTAACCTTGCTCAAGTTGGTAAAGCAGATGTTCTGCATTGTTTGCTCGGTTGGAAACGACAAATCTAACGTCAAACTGGTAGATGCTGTTAAACCTAAATGCCGGGTAGGTCTTACGACTGAGCTGCTCCTCGGCGGGCCCCTTATAATCGAGGATATAGTCTACCCGTCCTCTGGCAAGTAGTTGAAAAGCATGGTCTCTGTCGTCCACTTCCATAAAGAAAATACCATTTTCTGGGTTTTTAATATGGTGTATCCAGCCACCATAGCTGTACCCCCTGTGTATGCCTATGTTTTGCCCATTTAGATGTTCTTTCTGCTGGATTGGCGCTTTGCCGTCAATATAATAGGCGTGGAATTTTATGGTGCAGATAACGTCTTTTCCCACTAAGGTGGTGTTTTTAAACTGGGGGAGTGTCGCCAGACCGACCCAAAGGTCCAACTTTCCGTTAGCGATATTGGTGGCCATGCGCATTGCCGGATATGAATAGGCAAGCAATGATAATCCGGTTTCTTGGGTTACGCGCTCCATCAAATCTACCAGAGTACCCGTTGGAGAGCCTTTCTCTGACGTGTAAAAATAGGGCGGGAATTCTACATAACCCATTTTAACAGTGTGAGTTAGATCCTCGGCATTGAGTGGCGTCGTGAAAAAAAGCAGCAATAACAAATAGCGTCTAGATATTAGCAAGCTTGCAAACCCAAACCAGATCATATGTCTAATTTTAACCCCGTTTTCACATTGCTCCTGAGCTATTTATTTTAGGGGGATTTTTCAACGTGTCAGGCCGGAACTTGAACTTAAAAGATATTTTCATTATTCAGCATTTTACTTGCCTTTGAGTTCTCTAAATCGCCGAGCCGAGAGGTTGGAAACTCATTCGCTGTCAGCTTGCCTGGCAATCCGTGATCATGGGGTTTTGATACCTTAATCTGCGCACCTAGTTAGTGTCCATCCTGAAACGCCGATTCTGTCATTCCCTCGCACGAGGGAATCCAGCGGCTTTACCACGATCTCGGTGTGCGCTAAATGACACTGGACCGAGATGTCGGACCATACCATACCAGGCAAGCTGGCAATGACAGGGAGAGATTAGATAGTAGTGACTAACTTTAAGCCTTTTGGAAACGCAAATATCGCGTTCTAAGAATATGGCTGAAACACAGGAATAGGCAGGTTGACCTGTATTTCTGTAGAGTCGAATCCATCTCAGGGATGAGATGTTAAATGCATGGATGCGCGTTCGACGGACCTTGTGAGCACAGGCTTCGCGCTTTTTGCCTATTAAAGAGGCATTCGCTCCTTGGGTCGTGAATATAGCCTTGGATTTGGCGTTTCAGGAAGGGCATTAGTTATAAGTTCGCCATCCCTGGTACTGGATTGCTGTGTCCTTTCTGCAATGACAGTGATCGATTTAGCTCATGTGCACACGCGGCCTCTGTCATTCCTTCGCACGTGGTGGTCCGACATCTGGATGGTCCGACACTCGGTCTTGTGGCTTTGAGCGGGGAAGTTGAAAGTTACCAAAATACTAACATTTCATTAAGGCTTTAGACTTAGTGCTAACTACTTAGTATTAATAAATGTAATTTCATGTCATATTTTCTAGCAGGCTCAACATCAAACAGGAATTCGGGTGAACACATTTGGTTTTGACTTAAAAGCACTGGAAGTGTTTGTGACGACCGCGAAAACGGGAAATATGACGGCTGCGGCACAACGGTTGGGATTAACCCAGTCATCGGTGTCGCAAACCCTGGCTACGCTCGAAAAAAACTTGAAGGTAGAACTGCTTGATCGCACTGTAAGGCCGGTGGAGTTAACCGTGGTGGGCCGATATTTTTTTGATCAGTCCACTCATTTGTTGGCACAGGCCGAAAAAACCCAGCGGGAGATCTCCAAAGGCCAATTTCAAAAACTTCATCTGGTTCGCATTGCGTTGGTGGACTCTCTTGCCACTTCATTAGGTAAGCCATTGATTGAAATTGTAAAAAAACGTACGGAAAACTGGGCTGTCAGCACGGGCCGCTCACACATGCATGCCCAGGCGCTGTTATCACGCAACGTTGACATCATCATTTCTGACGATGCTCTGGAAAATAATGAAGACCTGCGACGTCACAGGATCTTACGCGAACCCTTTGTTTTAGTTGTTCCCCGCAGTTATCAAGCGTTACCAGCTGATCTAAATCAGCTACAGCAAGACCTGGATTTTGTGCGTTACACCAGTGACTCGTTGATCGGCGCCAGCATCGAACGATATATCAGGCGATTGGGGGTTGAGGCTCCGAATCACCTACAACTTGATAATACCTTCGCCGTGTTATCTACGGTGGCGGCAGGCTTAGGTTGGACGTTAACCACGCCACTATGCCTGTATCAAAGTGGCTTGGCTCGCGAGGAGCTGACCTGTTTGCCAATACCGGCAGGTGAGGTTTTACAGCGTAATCTTACCCTGGCTTGTCGTCGCAATGAGTTAGGTGACCTACCGCAAATGATGGCAGATGACAGCCGGCACATCATGTCCGAACGATTTCTGCCAAAAGTGCTGAAGGAACTTCCCTGGTTAGCGCCCCTGATGCACATAGGTTAAGCAGTATTTTGTCTGTAAACGACCTACTATAAGAAAAATTAATACTTTAGTGTAAGACCAGATGATTCTTGTTGCGCCTGTGTGGGGGAAATCATTATGTTAAGGAACTGTAACAAGATAATGAAATGGATCACTTAACAAACCACCATAAAGGGATGTGTTATGTCACAGAGCAATAAAAATGGGTCGGTCGAGTATAAAGCAGTTTCCGATGATTATTTAAATAAACGTCAGTTAAAAAAGGGCGTAGCTGGCTGGGTGTTGCTGGCCAGCCTGGGAATATCATATGTGATTTCCGGGGATTTTGCCGGCTGGAACTTTGGTCTGGAGCAGGGTGGTTTTGGCGGCATGTTGCTTGCGACGCTGCTGATGGGGCTGATGTATATCTGCCTGGTATTGAGCCTGGCTGAAATGTCATCGTCTCTGCCCACCGCGGGTGGGGGTTATAGCTTTGCCCGCCGCGCCTTTGGTCCCTGGGGAGGTTTTTTAACCGGTACGGCTATCTTGCTCGAATACGCCATCGCCCCCGCGGCCATCGCCATCTTTATCGGTGGTTACGTGCAGGAACTCGTCGGCATCGACGGCCCCATAGTGTACGGCGCATTTTACCTGGTGTTTGTTGGTATTCATTTGTGGGGGGCAGGAGAAGCCCTGCGGATCATGATGGGGATCACCGTACTGGCGGTGGTGGCTATCCTGGTGTTTATTTTCGGTATGTTGCCGCATTTTGAAACGGCTAACCTGTTCGACATTGCCGCCAATCCGGACGTTACTGGATCCAGTAGTTTTCTGCCTGAAGGGTATATGGGTGTCTGGGCAGCGCTGCCATTTGCGATGTGGCTGTTTCTGGCTGTTGAAGGGGTTCCATTGGCGGCGGAAGAAGCGTCAAATCCTGCGAAAGATATGCCGCGCGGTATCATTGTCTCTATGTTAGTACTGTTGTTTTTTGCCGCCGCGGTTCTTCTGCTCGCCCCTGGCGGTGCCGGCGCCGAAGCGATGAAAGATCACAGCGCACCGTTAGTAGGCGCGTTACAGGCTGTCTATGGCGAAAACTCCATGGCGGCAAAATTTGTCAATATAGTTGGGTTGTTTGGCCTGATTGCCAGCTTCTTCTCCATAATCTACGCCTATTCACGTCAGGTATTTGCTCTGTCACGAGCGGGTTATTTGCCGCGCTTCCTGTCACTTTCCGGAAACCGAAAAGTGCCGGTTTGGGCTCTGATTATTCCAGGAATATTGGGCTTTTTACTTTCTCTTACCGGTGAAGGTGATTTGATGATCACTATGGCTGTATTTGGTGCCACTATCTCCTACGCCATGATGAGCCTTGCTCATATTGTATTGCGTAAAAAAGAACCAAACCTGAATCGCCCCTATAAAACCCCTGGTGGAATAGTGACCTCTTCAATCGCGTTGGTATTGTCATTGATTGCTCTGGCTTCAACCTTTGTCGTCAGTATTCAGGCGGCGTTATGGTCGGCATTATTTTACCTGATCATGGTGACTTACTTCGTTTTATACAGTCGTCATCGCCTGGTGGCTTCTGCACCGGAAGAGGAGTTTGACCTGATTTCTAACGCTGAATCTGAACTGAACTAAACATTAATTAAATATATGGGGCCGATTGGCCCCCAAACTAACAAGGCTCAGGAATAAGAGCCGTAAATAAGTAGGTAGATTATGGACCCAAGAGAAGTTAAATCAGTAGCCGATGCGATGGCTATCGTGGAAGAGCGTGGTTTGTCACACATCAAGGTGGGGCTGTTTGATAATGATGGCATCATGCGCGGTAAATATATGTCTAAGGCCAAGTTTTTCGCTTCCCTTGAAAAAGGCTTTGCCTTTTGTGATGTGGTCTTGGGCTGGGACTCTAAAGATCAATTGTACGACAACGCCAAATATACAGGATGGCACACGGGTTATCCCGATGCGCCGGTGCGGATCTTGCCTCACAGTTGCCGAGAAATTATCGAAGAAGAAGGCATGTTGCTGTTTATTGCGGAATTTACTGACAGTGCGGAAGCGGTGTGCCCCAGAGGTACACTCAGAAAGGTGTTAAAGCATGCCGATAAACTGGGATTCGATGCCTTTTCTGCGTTGGAATATGAGTTCTTCTTGTTTAACGAGACGCCGCAATCTGCTCGTGAAAAGAATTTTCGTAATTTGGAAACTATCACCCCGGATTGGTTTGGTTATTCCATGATCCGTAATTCGGTCCACTCAGACTTGTACAAGGCAATACTTGAAATGGGTGAATCGATGGATTTTCCTATCGAAGGGCTCCATTCAGAAACGGGGCCAGGTGTGATTGAAGCGGCCATCGGTGTGGATGGCGCAGAAGCGGCAGCGGATAAGGCGGCTTTATTTAAAACCTATATGAAAGTGCTGGCGCAAAAGCGCGGCTTGATGGCGACCTTTATGGCCAAATGGTCGATAGATTATCCAGGACAAAGCGGGCATATCCATATTTCCCTGAAAAACAAAGACGGTTCCTCGGCATTTTTTGATCCGAGCCAGGAACACAATATGAGCAAAGTTCAGCGCCACTTTTTGGCTGGTCAGCAGCGGCTGATGCCTGAGTTTCTTTGCATGATAGCCCCTACCATAAACAGTTATACCCGTATGATCCCTGGATTTTGGGCGCCGACGGATGCGACCTGGGGTGTGGAAAACAGAACCACAGCACTGCGCGTCATCCCTGGCTCAGCCAGTTCCCAGCGAGTTGAATATCGCCTTGGGGCGGCAGATGCAAACCCTTACCTGGCGTTAGCCGCCGCAATGGCGTCCGGGCTTTACGGCATTATGCAAGAGTGGGAACCCCATGCTCAGGTGAAGGGTAATGCTTATGAGCAAGACCATGACAACGAGCTGGCGTTACCCAGCACACTCTGGGAAGCGGCCCAGCGCTTTAAGCAGTCAAAAGCGGCTCGAACTATGTTTGGTGATGAGTTTGTCGACCACTTTGCCGCCAGTCGCGAGTGGGAAGAGCGCGAGTTCAGAAAGCATGTGACAGATTGGGAAATGGATAGATATTTCGAGATTATTTAGCTGTTAAAACGCACCGACCTAAAACCAAGTAACTATTTATTCTTAAGTGGCGCAGGGATTTAGGCGCCAAGCAAGTTTCTCCAGGAGAAAGCAGGAAATGACGGAAGTACAAAATACCATTTCGCCCATTGATAACAGTGTCTATGTGAGCCGGGATTTGGCTAGTGAAGCTCAGATACAAGCCGTATTGGATAAAGCAAAAAGCGTACAAAAAAGCTGGGCAAACACGGCATTATCTGAGCGCAAAGCATTGTGCAGCAAAGCCATTGAGCTATTTGAAGCAAATAAAGATGAGATAGCGCAAGAGTTGTGCTGGATGATGGGTCGACCCATTCGCTACGCGGCAGGTGAGGTAGGGGGCTTGGCAGAGCGGGCGCGGTATATGATTAGCGCCAGTGAAGAGGCGTTAAAACCTATCGAGATAGAAGAAGTTTCCGGGTTCACTCGTTACATAAAACGACAGCCCTTGGGTGTAGCGTTCGTTATCGCGCCCTGGAATTATCCATACTTAACCTCAATTAATGCGGTGATCCCAGCAATTTTAGCCGGTAACACGGTTGTCCTTAAACATTCAGCACAAACCCCCTTATGTGCTGAACGCTTGTTTACGGCTTTTAAAAACGCCGGTTTGCCCGAAGGCGTATTCCAGTATTTGCATTTGAGCCATGAAAACACGGAAGCTGTGATCAAATCCGAACGGGTGAATTACGTAGCGTTTACCGGCTCGGTAGCGGGCGGTGAAATGGTGGAAAAAACTGCCGCTGGCCGGTTTATCGGCGTTGGCCTCGAGCTGGGTGGAAAAGATCCTGCTTATATACGTGAGGATGCTGACATCAGTCACGCGGTAGAGACAACTATCGACGGCGCGTTCTTTAATTCCGGTCAATCATGTTGTGGTATCGAGCGCATCTATGTGCATGAAAGTGTATTTGATGAGTTTCTAGCAGAAGCCGTGAAGCTTGTTAAGCAATATAAACTAGGCCGCTCTGACGATCCCGAGACGACCCTGGGTCCGGTCGTTCGTACAGGCGCCGCGGATTTTGTACGTGGACAGATTACAGAGGCTATTTCTCAAGGGGCTGTTGCCCATATTGATGAAAGCTTGTTTCCACTTAGCCAGCCTGGTACTCCGTACTTGGCGCCTCAGGTGTTGACTGAAGTGAGTCATAACATGCGGGTGATGACCGAAGAGTCGTTTGGGCCCGTGGTTGGTATTCAAAAAGTGGTCAGTGATGAACAAGCCATCACGCTGATGAATGACAGCGAATTTGGCCTTACCGCCAGTATTTTTACCCGTGATATGGAAAAAGGCGTTAGCCTGGGTGAAGAGCTCGAAACCGGTACGTTTTTCTTAAATCGTTGTGATTATCTCGACCCGTCTCTGGCCTGGAGCGGCGTTAAGAATTCAGGAAGGGGTTGCACCTTATCTCAGTTGGGCTTTGATTCTCTCACGCGCCCCAAGTCTTTTCATATTAAGCACCCTTAAGGAGTCGTCCATGAATTTAAACGGGAGTTGGAATTACCCAACGGCAATCACTGTGGGTGAAGGTTGTGTCGACCAATTGGCGGATGTTTGTCAGGAATTTGGTTTTAAAAAACCACTGTTGGTTACCGACCCGGGGCTGGCTGATTTACCTATGGTGGGTAATGCAGTGACGCGTTGTCGAGATGCTGGATTGGCTTGTGAAGTTTTCAGCCAAATTCAGGGCAACCCCACCGGGGAAAACGTGGATGATGGGGTAAAGGTATATCGTCAAGGTGGCTTTGATGGTGTGATTGCCTTTGGTGGTGGCTCCAGCCTGGATGCAGCCAAAGCCATCGCGCTGATGGCGGGACAAACCTTGCCACTCTGGGATTTCGAGGATGTCGGCGATAATTGGACCCGCGTAGATGCCGATAAGGTCGCTCCTGTAGTTGCGATACCAACAACTGCAGGTACTGGCTCTGAAGTGGGTAGGGCGTCGGTAATCACAGATGCAGCGCGGCATGTTAAGAGAATCATTTTTCATCCGAAAATGTTGCCTGTAAAAGTGTTGCTTGACCCAAATGTAACGATTGGGTTACCCGCACATATTACTGCAGCGACCGGGATGGATGCCTTATCCCATAACCTGGAAGCATACTGCGCGCCTTTCTACCATCCAATGGCAGAGGGGATAGCCCTTGAAGGTATCCGTCTTATCAAGGTGTATTTACCTAAAGCCGTGGAAAACGGCCAGGATTTGGAAGCCCGGACCCAAATGCTGGTAGCGTCCAGTATGGGGGCAACGTCATTTCAGCGTGGGCTGGGCGGAATGCACGCTATTGCTCACAGCCTTGGAGCCCTCTACGACAAGCATCACGGTTTATTAAACGCTATCTTGATGCCGTATATTTTGGTCGCCAATCGGGAGGTTATCGAAGAGCCGATAACACGTTTAGCACGCTACCTAGATCTGCCGGAGCCAGGTTTTGACAGCTTCTTAAACTGGATATTGGAGTTAAGAAGTGAGCTAGGTATCCCCCATACATTAGCTGAAATTGACATTTCAGATCACGACGCATCCTTAGTCGGTGAAATGTCCGAGAAGGACCCGTCCGCTGGTGGAAATCCGGTAGCGCTGAGTAGTTCTCAATATGCTCAAATATTCCGTTACGCTGTGGTTGGACAGCTAGGCTAGTGGCAAATTACTTTTTATTATTCGTACATGGGAGGGGTGAATGAAATTAGGCGTATTGCAATGCGACGATGTCACCGATGAGTTGCAGGTTATTCATGGTAACTATCCGCAAATGTTCGAGTCGCTGTTAACCTCATTGGATGACAGCTTGGAAGTCGTTATTTACAAAGTGATTGATGGCATCTACCCCGAACATGTGGATGAATGTGATGCCTATATCACGACGGGCAGCCGGTTTGGGGTCAATGATGATTACCAATGGATCCGAGTACTGGAAGAATATGTCCGGGAGCTATATGTAGCCAACAAGAAGTTGGTTGGTATCTGTTTCGGACACCAGTTAATCGCCAAGGCGCTGGGAGGGGAAGTCGTCAAAACTTCCAAAGGGTGGGGAATAGGAGTTGCCACCAACGAGATAAGGTTGGATAGGTCCTGGATGCACGATGCCGAGCCGACCATGTCTTTAATTGTCAGCCATCAAGATCAAGTAGTACGGTTACCAAAAGGTGCGACTATTATCGCGGGCAATGATTTTTGCCCAAACTATATGATGCAGGTGAATAACCACTTCTTGGGGATCCAGGGTCACCCTGAGTTCAGTAAGGCTTACTCTCACGATTTGATGCTGGCACGCAAACACAGGATCCCTATGCCACGTATCGAGCAAGGAATTGAGTCGTTAGAAAGGTCGGTTGACGATAAAAAAGTTACCCGCTGGCTTATTCAGTTTTTAGCGTCAGATTAGGGGTAATAAACACTGTGTCTTAAAATCGCTGAGCCTTAGAAGGATGGCTCAGCGATTTATTCATTAAAACGATTTTTACGTTTCCTTCTGAGTTGCCAAAACACATACCAATAGACTACGAGGTTAACTAGTAAGGCTATTGTTCCTAGTACGACTTGAATACTGGGTGTTAATCCTGACGGATAGATAATGGGGATTAAGTATTGCTCTACAAAACTATGCCCATACCCTTGTTCACCGGACTTAAACCTGAGCCAGTTTTCCATCGGTGTCAGTGGGCAAATCCAGCCATTAAACTCGACTAAACACGCCCAGACAGCCGTTGGTAAATGTAAGAAAATAGCCCAGATACGCCAAAGCAGTAACAAGCCTCCAAATAAAGCGAAAATGATAAACAAAAGGTGCGCTGTTACTACTGCATCAGCCAGAAAGCGGTATATCACCGAAACCTCACAATAGATTGCTTACAAGGTAGACCGTAGTCCGCTTTTAATGTTCAACCACCCTTTTTTGGGGAGAGTACGTTATAAGGGGCAATATCCAGAAATCAGAGTTTGTCAGCAGTTCCCGACAAAGCGGCAGCCACGTAACGTAACCCTGTCAAGCGGCTATTAATTTCTTGCGGACGAGCAAGATCCTCAGTTAAAACATCACTGATCACAACGGCCTAATTTTCTGTCTACATTCCAAACCAAGATCACTTCAAGCACAGGCTTTCTATGGACTATTGATGGTCAGTTCTTCCAAGTGATGACCGTATATGATCAGCTTCCACAGTGTTTCCCAGTCTTTTAAATGCGCCACCGCAAACAGGCTTTTCATTTTGTGCCACAGACTGGTTCTGGCGTTGTATTGCTCTCTCGCCAGCTTGAATAGAGGGCAGCAGTATTCCTGAACCTGATCGATAAGAAAGGCCAGCATCATCAGATTGGCGAATACGATCGACAGATGGTGCTTGCCATGGCCGTAGTTGTGCTCAAAGTTGTAATCTTGGTTTTTCAGTGTATTAAAGGTTTCGTTCTCAATTTTCCAGCGGGACCGACCTCCTCTTGCGATATCCGGGACAGTGTCTTTGCTTAGCGGAAGGTCGGTGACCCAGCTAAAAATGGTTTCTTTACCGTCCGGCTTGATCTCCCAGTGCTCCAGGTAGTTCACCAGCAATTCCGGATGGCTCGCGTTTAGCGGCACCTCATTAACATAGCGGTATCCTCGGATCAGACCGTCCGCTCCGGTAGCTTCAAACTCTTCGGTTTCGCCTGCCATAAGCAAGGTTTGGACATGGCTAAATAAGGCCTTATGATCACCTTCTTTAGCGCCAAGAATGAAGCTATAGTTCAGTTCTTTCAATAAGTTAATATGCGGGGCGTTGCTGGCAAGACCATCTTCCAGTACGATGAATTTGCGCTTGGGAAAGTACTCCCTGATGGAAGTCAGCAGACGCTTTGAGGCGTTTCGTTCACAGTCATTCTTGGTATCTCCGTCCTGCCGAGTGATGGCTTCGGGAAACAGCGGCAGCACCTGCTTTTTGTCCGGGTGAACTATCACCGCGCCCAGCGCCTGGTGGTAGTATTTTTTCTTGTCGCCTTTGCCTTTGACACAGCATTCCGGACAGCTGACTTTGCCTGAGGAATACAACCCAGTGCCGTCAATGGACAACAACTGGCCATCCAAAAATTCGAACGCTTCCATCATGTTCTGACGTTGTAAAAGCGCATGTATTTTGACAAACGCCGGACGTAGTTCAATGGGTGATACCGGATCCAGCACTTCCCGTAGCTGACTGTCACAGGGTGCTTTCTTAACGCCGTAGAGGGATGTCAAGTTTGCCCGAACCGTCTCCTCACTGAGCAGTTCTTCAAACTTAAGCAGAGAAGGTGATTTGAAGGAAAATAGTTCTGCCAGTTCGCTCATCAGACAATCAGTCATTGAATAGGTAGGTTGACGCTTTCTGAACTCAGATACGTGGTGAAATTCTGCCCTGACGATGTTGAGCAGACCGGGAGCTGAGAGCTGCTTGCGTAGTTTCAGCTCTTCAGGACTGGGTAGCATGGCCCTGAGACGGCGCTGCTTTTTAAAACAATTACTAACTGACAATGTTAATTTCAATTTTCATGGAGATGAAATATATGTACCTGATTTTGTTGATAACTTCAACTTGCTGGGAATTGCTGCCCGACTTGTAGATCGACTCGATGAAATAGAAGTTCATTTTTAACGGACCTATCCATGAACTCCAGATAAACTCCGGCTGAAATAGCACCCGACCAAAGAGACAATTATGGCACTTTACTTTGCCAAAAAGCAGTTACCATCCCGATGACAGTCCGTTGGTATGTCGCGTACAAACTCAGCTACCGGGATATTGAGGAGTTATTGATAGAGTGCGGAGTTCATCAAGTCGTTCAGACCACCATTCACCGTTGGGTTTTAGAATATGCGCTGCAACTGGAAGTGGCTTTCCGTCAAGGTCACAAGCTTGGAAGGGAAGCTAGTAATGAGCATTAACAAGCAAAGGCAGCAACGCCCAGCGTATTGGACGCGTATTGGCGTTAAGTACCTGGTGACATGTTGAATGACGACAGAGCCGCCATCGTTTCTTTTAATATCGTTAATGCTAAGGGGTTCTCAGATCGAAACCCTTGAAAACAGGATCAAGTTTGAAAGCTGGCTCTATCAAATAACAAGAAATGCCATTGTTGATGTCTATCGTTACCATAGGCTAATGGAAAAACTGCCCGAGTGGCTCGCACACCCGCAAGCAAGTAGGAAAGAAAATAACAGGAGGGAATTATCGTCGTGTCTTGACCCGATGATTCAGCAGTTACCAGAAAATACCGCCATGTGGTGCGGCTCTCCGAAATCGAAGGGAAGACCCAAAAAGAGATAGTGGAAAAGAAAGTATTTCGCTTTCAGGGGCGAAGTCGCGACTGCAACCTTTTTAAAAGTACTTGGGTGTATCTAAGTTCCTAAGCAAAAGTTCATCAAGTCTTAAATCAACCTACAAATCTAGGCAGCCCGTTCAGCAATAGGCGGATCGGTATATTTACAATGGTTAAAATGTATACATAATATCGAGAATCTTATACTCACCTACTTAAGATAAGTGCATAAGTAAAAGTTCACCAAGGCTTAAATCAACCTACCAATCTAGACAGGTCATGCAGTACTAGGCGAATCAGTATATTTGCAATGGTTAAAATACATATACAATATCGAAAAACTTATACTCACTCACTTAGGTGAGCAACCTTCAAAGCTCTTAGGGCGAGTAATCCCGATTTTTTAAATTTCACCTTTGAGGGTGATGCCCTAACATTGCCAATCACTCGACGCTGTAAATGGGGGGCGAATGTGGGCGGCGTTAGTTGAGAGAAGCGCTTCCCCCGTGAGCTCTAGTTTTAAATTAAGGAGAAATAATGAAAAAAGTGACCCTTACCTTGGTTTTTATTATTACATTGCTTTTTCTGCTTAAGGATCCAGGAAGTAATCAATCTATTAAGCAAGGTGAATTAGTAGCGTATCGCGGTGGTGGTCAGCTACTTGATTACGCTTCTATGGATAATTTTAGCTGTGCTGCAAGTAACCTATTGCCCAGCGAAAATAAATTTATAGAAAATACTATTGAAAGTGTTGGTAACGCCATTTCCAAAGAGTTCAATATTATCCATCTAAACATTCACAAAACCAAAGACAATGATTTCGCAGTCTTTCATGACTGGAAGCTTGAATGTGCAACAAATGGAAGTGGGAAAACCTCAAGTTATACAATGGACAAGCTTCGGTCATTAGATGCAGGGTACGGATATACCTTTGATAAAGATAATAGCTACCCATGGAGAGGCAAGGGCATTAAGGTAATGTCAGTTAGAGATATCATTAAAACTTATCCTGAAAAAATATACTGGTTAAATTTAAAAACAGCGGATGATAATTCTGTTGAAATTCTTAATGAGTACCTAAAAACGTTGCCCTTGAAAAACAGAAATGATGTTGTCTTTATTTCATCAAAAATTGCAGCGGAACAATTCAAGGCATTAAACCCCAATCAAGTGGCAGTGAGTGTTGAGTCAACTAAGTCCTGTTTCATCGACTATATGCTGTATGGTTGGAGTCGTTTTTTTCCCGAATCTTGTAAAATACCGCCATGTTTATTCCTCCTTCCAAAGCACACTATTTGTGGGGGTGGCCAGATAAACTTGCGAGTAGAATGCATAGCAAGGGTACCAAAGTCTATCTTTGGACTAAGCACTCAGCATTCAAAAAAGAGTATGAGTTAACTGAGCACGGTATCGGTGTTATAACTGGCGACCTTAGCTATTTTAGTAAATAATCAGAATCTATCAAACGATTCAAATCGACAGATAAAGCGGTATTTTCAGTTCAAAGTAGCGGTTGTGTTTCCGTAGTTTGCTTAGGCTTGGTCAGTACGTAGGCTGCAATTTTAGCGGGGGTTATCACAATCAGGCTTTTCTATTTTTAGCGTAGCTTTTCTCATTAGAAAATATCTTGCGAACCGATAATCAGACTATAGTGGGCGAGGAGCTTACTTAAATGGTGAAACTAGATACCCAAACAGATTTTTCAAATTCTTACGTTAGAGTTTATGCGAGACTCCTTGCTTGTTTCTACAGAGGTCCCTTAACTAGCCCGTCTTATAAAAAGCCCACAGTTGCGGGCTTTTTATAGTCACTAATTTAACGAGCTTATTTTTTATCGAGGGAGAGAACAAATGAAACTGGTACCGAGCGAGTGATACCTGAGAGTCCTGCCAGCTGCTGTAGCTTGTCTATGCCCGTATTTAGGTTGTAGTCGACGGGATTGATAATAACTGGTTTGGTGGATGCTATCAGCAGATCACCTTCGATACTCTTTGTTGCCAACGCTTCTATTTCTATATTCTTTTCTACTCCGTGTAATAACAACGTGGCTGAGGCAGTAATTAGCTGAGGTTGATTTGGCACAAGAGCATGTAGCTGCTTGGCCACATCAGCGGTCAAATTCAGCTGGGCGAATTTACCTGTTTCGAAAAGGAACTCCGCCATGCGCTGGTCGCGAATCCCAATGCCGGTTTGAACACTGGTTAGGTCGATATCAATGGCCAGAGCACCTTTATCGCTAAGGCTACCGCTTATGGACTTAAAACTGTGGCTTTCACCAACTTTATCCTTTTTGACCGATACAAAGTTAACACTGGATAGTTCGTTATTAAGCGTCCAGTCTGCATGAGCGAGAGTGCTCAGCAACATGAGAGCAGACAGAGAAATTAATTTCTTAAGCATCGCGTGGAATCCTTTCAATTAGTTCAGGTTGTCAGTGGGCGATAATTATAGCGACGCAAGGATAAGGCGCAACCAGAAAAAATAATGAAAATCAGAGTAAATACGGAATTGGCACAGAGCCGTGCCCGCAAGATGTTTGGCAAATTACACCCACCTTACTAGGCCTATTCTTTCGTGATGGCAAAGAAAACTAGGATGGGATTAAGGTTTCAGTTCAGCCAGCATTGATTAAGATGTTAATTATTTAGACGCCGCTCTAATGTCAACATTTTTAACAATCATTTCTACTTTATATTTGTCTTTTGAGTAGTTACAATTGGCAGTTTTACAAACTGAGACCGTTGCGATGTTTTATCAAGTCAGCTGTATTTTATTTGCACTTTTCTTTATGCCGCTTGCATATGGCAGTAACCATACCAATTTCAATCAAAATTTTTCTGCCAGTGTTGCTAATGAACTAGAGAAATACAGTATTCCAGGCGCAGCATATGTCATAGTGAAAAACAATAATATTGTCGCCTTGGAAACGTTTGGTCATACCGATAAAGCTAAGTCTCAAAAAGTAAATAGCAATACTGTATTTCGTTTAGCATCAGTGTCTAAAACCTTTGCGGCGACTGTTACCACCATGCTGGCACAAGAGCAGTACTTGAACTTGTCGGATCCTGTCACCAAATATGTTCCTCAATTTTCTTTAGCGAAAGAGGGCGCTGCCGAGCAAATTCAACTTAAACATTTACTAAGCCATTCAAGCGGACTTATGCCAAACGCTTATGACAACCTACTTCATGAAAACTTGAGTATGGATAAAATCATCCGTCGCTTTAATCGCATCAAACCGATTTGTAAACCTGCGAATTGCTATGGGTATCAGAATATCGCGTACTCCTTTTTGCAGTCGGCCATAGAAACGAGCCAACCTAAAAGCTATTCAAGCTTGCTTCAGGAGAGAGTTTTTACGCCACTAAAAATGAAGAATGCTTCTGTTGGTATCGACGTTTTTTTGGACCAAAAAAATACAGCCAAACCTCATGTTCTCGGAAAACGTATCGAAACAGGTAGACAGGACAGGCAAGGTAATGAAGTTAAGCAATACATCTGGCGTACCGTCAAAGTAGAACCAGATTTTTATAAAGTTGCTCCAGCAGCGGGCATCAACGCAAGCATTACCGACTTAGCTAAATGGTTAGTCGCTAATTTAGGCTATAAGCCAGAAATATTGCCCCCTAAACTACTAAATGAATTAACCATTCCCCGGATAAAAACTAAAAAAGATCTGCGTCGAAAATTTTGGAGAGATCATTTGACTGATGCGCACTATGGATATGGGTGGCGTATATACCAATTGAAAAATTACTCAATTATCTATCATTCTGGCTGGGTGGCAGGCTTTCGTGCTGATATTGGCTACTCGCCAGAATTAGATGTAGGTTTTGCAGTGCTCATCAATGCCGAGTCTAACACCATAAGCAAAATATCGAGTCAGTTTTGGTCGCAAGCTCATAAGCTAATAAATTAGCTCTCGGAAAATCCGATTTAAGAGATTAATGATGCAGGATTTGGAGTATTAGATTTATACCAATATTTTTTTTAAGCAAATTTAATAGGCCTCAAATCCAGCTTTTTTTTTAATACGAGTGTCCGTTATGTGTCGTTCTAGTACTTTACCAGTTTGATCAAGTCTGGCCTTCTATTTTTAACGGAACTCTTCGAAGAAGCACTTGGTGGCAGTTCATAAGTTATCTATGTTGCAGTCACTTACAGTGGCGCAATTCCATATGATTGGTCGATAAAACCAGACTATCTGGCATCTCGTGTAAGTGCATAAGTAAAAGTTCACCAAGGCTTAAATCAACCTACCAATCTAGACAGGCCATGCAGTACTAGGCGAATCAGTATATTTACAATGGTTAAAATAAATACATAATCTCGAAAAACGTATACTTACTCACTTATAAGGTCCAACAGGTATCATCGAAAAGTACGCTTAGCAAAGCAATTAAGGTGATTTATTACACTCGGCGGTTTAGGTATAGAATTCAGTGCGTTTTACTGGTTTAGCTAGCTTATACAGTGTTGTAGGCGCTGCTTAGCTTCGGTAAAATTTTGACATCCGGTTACTCGATTAAGTAGGTGAGCATAAGTTTTCAGAGCTGCTCACTGTTTGTTTTTTATGCAGTGGCACAGATATTTTTGCGTTTTTTCACCGACTCCAGTATACATGCATCAATTTTCAACATCATGCGTACCAATCCGTGAAAGTAGTATGGCGCCTTACTGAGGCCGAACAAATTACCCTTAGAGAAGCTGTGGCTAATCACCCCAAACATCGTTGTAGAATCCGGGCTCATGCCATCCTACTCAGCCATAAGAGATACGATATTAAGCAGCTAGCGGATATCTTCGATACCAGCTTGGAGACGCTTTCTAAATGGATCGATTGCTGGGAAGAGTTTGGGATCTCAAGCCTTTATGACGCAAAGCGAACGGGGCGGCCCACTATTTATACGGATGAGGAGAAACAGCGCCTGAAAGAGCTTGTGGATGAGGAGCCTCATCAACTCAAGCGAGCCCAGTCCCTGATGGAGAAAGAAAGCGGCAAAAAAGCCAGCGTTTCAACGATTAAGCGAACGTTGAAAAAAATTTAACTACAGCCATAAAAGAGCCAGACATTCACTCAAACTAAAGCGTGATGAAGAGGCGTTCCGAAAGTGTTACAACACCCTGAATAAATTTATAAAGCTTGAACAAGAGGGCGAGTTGGACCTCTATTATTTCGATGAATCAGGTTTCAGCCAAAAATCGAACTTACCTTACGCATGGAGCCCAGTCGGTGAGCCGTTTGCATTTCCTGCCTATTCGCATAGTAAGCGATTGAACGTACTTGGCTTTTTAAGCCGCCAAGGAAAGCTGGTTTACCACAGCACCGAAGGTCACGTTACTACTGACACAGTCATCGAGGCGTTTGAAAAGCTGATAGAAAATAAGCCACACACCGCAAAGAAAAAACTGACAGTCGTTTTTCTGGACAACGCATCTTTTCACCGCTCTGCGAAATTTAAAGAGAAATGCAGTGACTGGATAACAGAGGGTGTTTTGGTGCTGTATCTGCCAGCTTATTCGCCAGAGCTGAATATCATAGAAATACTATGGCGGAAAATTAAGTATGAATGGCTTCCCACCTGCGCTTTTGAAACATTTGAAAATCTGACCAAGTGTGTAAAAAACATCCTGTCTAATTATTCATCTAAATTCAGAATAACTTTTACCTAGGTACTTATGGCTTTGAATGTATAACCAGTGCCTACCCGGCTCTACTACCATTTGGCACTGCAGTTTCTGGTGTGGCTAAACAAGGAGTCAACTTGTCTGCATAACCAATATCAAATAGCATTCCTTGAGATACCTCTCCTGCCATTTTTTGCTCTGGTAGATTAACAACGAATAGCGCTTGCTTTCCTTCAATTTCGTATGGATTTTCACGTTCTTGTTTTATGCCAGCAATAATTGAACGAACATGATCGCCAAAATCCACGGTCAATTTCATCAGTTTTTTAGATTTCTCAATTTCTGAAACAGCTGCGATTGTTCCCACTCGTATATCGAGTTTTTCAAAATCGTCAAATGTGATTAGTTTTTTAATTGGTGCTTGTTTCATTATGATTCCCTTTAATATTTTTAAGCCAATAATGGTGGCGTGACCCATTATTGGGCCGGCGTCATACAGATCCGGATATGGAAAATTGTCACATCGGATTACTGTAGCACCACCTCTTCAGTTATAAACTCACGTATGTAAAGCATGCTCATAAGGGACTGGTCAAACCTGGGTAACAGATCTATCGGGCTTGTAGGAGCCGAACCCATCTCAGGGATGAGATGTAAAGCGCATGGATGCACATTCGGCGAACCTTGCTGGCACTGGCTTCGCCTTCTTCACTTATAGAAAGGCATCTGCTCCTACAAAGGCCGCAACAATTGTTACCCTTAGCCCCGTTATTTTATGGGCTTCGCTCATAATACCAGTCAACCTGGATAAAACGCATGTTGACTCATGGTTTCTAAATGAGGAAGTACATTAGCATCTTCTTGAAATTACACCAATTATTACTTCGTCTTCTACTGCGCTTTCTCCTCTGCGTCGATATATCCTTGGTGAACAGTTACTTAAAAAACATGCTCCACGACTGCTGCAAAGTAGAAATTAATATGAAGAATCAAATGGTTTTTTACTAAAAGAAAGATGCCGATTGCAACCTCTGTACAAATATTTCACTGATTTTGCGTCCTTTTCATGATTTCTCCGTCTACCAGAGTGGAAGGCAGAATTTGTTCTGCTTAATTCTAATCATGAAAGGATAAACCAATGAGACAACACAACAACAACGAAATCCATGAAGCGGTACGAAGCCACTATGGAAAAACAGCAGAGAGATGCTGCGGAGGGCCGACACCTGAAGATACGGATGCCTGCTGCGTGGCGGATGCTGAGGCAAAGGCGGGAGGTGAAGACGGTTGCGGTTGCGGTGAAACACAATCACGTGATAACAACAACACACAAGGTGTATGTTGCAGCGGCCCGGCACTGTCGCCGGATGAGACTTCAAAAGCACTTGGCTATTCCTCGGGCGAGTTGGCCTCCCTGCCGGAAGGGGCAAACCTCGGCCTTGGTTGCGGCAATCCTCAAGCCATTGCTTCAATTAAACAGGGAGAAACTGTTCTCGATCTTGGAAGTGGAGCAGGAATAGATTGTTTTCTGGCAGCAAAAGCAACTGGCGATAAGGGCTCTGTGTTCGGGGTGGACATGACGCCTGAAATGATCACCAAGGCCAGGCTGAATGCCGAAAGAGCCGGTGTTAGTAATGTGGAGTTCTACCTTGCTGAAATAGAGAATCTTCCCGTTGCGGACAACAAAGTGGATGTCATTATCTCGAATTGCGTGATAAACCTGTCGCCAGAGAAGTCGAAGGTTTACTCAGAGGCATTTCGTGTCTTGAAACCTGGTGGTCGTATTGCTGTTTCCGACATCATTCTTACGGCAGCGTTGCCGCAAGAACTACAAAACGACCTTTTCCTCTCCACAGGCTGCATGGCGGGCGCCAGTTCACTTCCTGACATCGAAGCCTATCTGGTTAGTGCGGGGTTTGAAGATATCCGCATTTCACCCAAGGACAAAGCCGTGGCTTTATTCGCGAATGGGTGCCTGGAGGTAAAATAACGGATCATGTTGTATCAGCTACTATAGAAGCAGTTAAACCCTCGGTATAATCGGGTAGCTGGAGGTCTCTAACCTCCAGCCCCAAGGCTGGCCGTAAAGTGACCTTATGCAGATATCGTTGAGAAGTTTGAGACCTTGTTGCCATGGAATCTTAAGAAATCAAAACTTGAGCTTCAGGAATAAAGACAAATCAGCCACATTGTAATACCCAGCCACTAGTGCGCGGAGAATAAGCTACCTTGTCAGCTCGACGTCAGCTTCAACAAAGACAGCAACCGACTAAGAAACGGCTATGCCACAGAAAAGTTTGATCTGAAGCGCAAAATAGCGTTAAACATGTTGAAGAAAGCAGCGTCAAAGTGGGGTGAAAGAATAAACGCTTGAAAGCTAGGAGCGACAACCAATATACGATGATACTGGCAATTGGGATAGCAACTGGTGATGTAGTCTCGTTTGCCCTGCAGGTTCAACCCGCTCTAGTTAGAAATAATTGGATTTTGTGTTGGCCATACTGGTCAAAAAAATGATTGAAATTTCGATATTTTGTATTCATTTAGTTCCGCCGCATGGGAACCCACAAATAAGGGCGGGATATCCCCGCCCTTATAAACTTAAACGATTACAGTTAGTTAATCTTGCTTACTCGACTGAAGCGGGTACCTGTTGCATCCACAGAGCGTAACCATACTTCACCGCCAACTGTCATGTCAGCTTGATAGGTATCCCAGCTCTGACCTTGGTTGGTTGATACCTGAATGCCCAGGCCAGGAAATGGTGTATTGGCTAGCAGTTTGCCTGCTTCCACTTTCGCCCCTGGATTTGGCAGGCGATAGTCTACACCGGCGAGATCAAGCTTAGCCAGCTCTCGTTGGCCAAGTAGGTTGGCAAACGCTTCCCAATCAGATTTCAGCGCCTGACGATCAAC
Source organism: Psychromonadaceae bacterium (assembly GCA_965249895.1). GTDB lineage: Bacteria > Pseudomonadota > Gammaproteobacteria > Enterobacterales > CBDFNC01 > CBDFNC01. Next base: position 534,750 of record CBDFNC010000004.1, on the reverse strand, counting down.
ATAGTTGGTTTCTGAACCCGGCACGTTACTGTATGTACGACCTGCCACATAAGCAGGTTCCCATGCTGGTTTGTGCCACGCGCGCTCAGCCAAAGGCAACAGGCGAGGGTAGGTCATATAGTCATGTTGCTCGGCGTTCATGATGGTTTCAGTCCAGGATTGTCCCTGAATACCCACCACGTTTTCTGGTGCTATTAGAGGAACAGGATCATTGGCTGTAATTGAGTTACCCTGACGATCGATCATTAGCTCGGCGTTGGCAGAGTAGTTCTCCGGCATATAACCAAACAGCTTACGGGTGTTGGTATAGCGAGTCCCCCAGTAGTAGCCACGCTCCTTAGGATCCGCTTCATATGGGAAGTCGAAATAAAGGAACTCGGGGTTGGAGTCAACCAATTTGTAACCCAAGTTCGCCAACGTGTTGTGATTGGTTTGACCACCCCACATCAGGATTTCCCAGTAGTTAGCTAGGGTGTCGCCCGCTAACGCATTCGGGTCAATAAAGCTACGGCTGTCGTCGGCATTGAACTGACGTAACCCGTCCTGCCAACCAGCTAAGCTCATGCCGTAGTCCTGAACGATACCACTGACATTCTTGACGAAGTATTCAACCAGATCATGCGGACGTTTAACCGTGCTGCCTTCGGCATTGAACATTTTTTCACACTCTGGTGATTGGGTCCATGCTCCTTCAGCAACTTCGTCGGCGCCCATATGCCAGGTTTTTAGTGGTAATCCAGCTTGCCAGTGCAGGGCTGTTACTTCGGCAACCAACTTGCGTACGAAAGTGTAAGACGAGTCCATACACGCGTTTATTGCGTTGTCTGTATAGTTTTGAACACTTAGGTAGCTAGATTTGTCCAGTGGATCAGACAGGAGATATTGTGCCGCTTCGTCGGGTTTTCCTTCTGCAGCCAGGCGGTTGTAACGGGCTTCCATTGCTATGATGGCTGCACGAGCGTGACCTGGCATATTGAATTCAGGAATGACCTCAATATGGCTGGCTTTCGCCGCTTGTAGGATTTCAAGGTAATCGGCAGTGGTCAGGTAGCCACTACCGTCGTTATTGTTGAACGGCCCTGAACCCAGCTGTGGCAGTATACAAGTTTGCTCTGTCAGATCGTGACAACGCTGGGCACCTATGTCGGTCAGCTCTGGAAGACCCGGGATTTCGAGGCGAAAACCTTCATCGTTGGTGAGGGCGAGGTGCAACTTGTTTAGCTTATAGCTACCCATTTGATTGACCAGCTTAAGCAAGAACTCTTTCCCGGTGAAGTTGCGACCGATATCAACCTGCATGCCACGGTGGGGGAATCGCGGTGCGTCCGCTACTTTCAAATCCGGCACTTCGATGGCAGCGGATTGACTGGTCGCCGCCGGCAACAGGTTGATCAGCGACTGTACACCGTAGAAGGCACCGGCTACGTCTTTACCCGTGACAGTAATACCATCGGACGTGATATCCAATTCATACCCTTCCGCAGCATCAGCCGCACCTGAAACGGAGCCAACTTCAACGGATATTACTTTAGCACCTGCGGGAATGTCCCACTCTTGTATCGACACTTCTCCTTGCAATACTGCGCTTAATTTTTCTTGCAGTATCATCGCTTCGCCTTGCGTATTCCATTTGGCCATAATGACCCAGTCAGCCGCATTAATGCTTACCGTTTGGTCCCCGCGCTGCACATCTAACGGGGTCGGTAGGATCTTGGCGGCCAGGTTACTTTCGGATAATGCGGCAATATCGGCGTTGGCTTCAAACAAGACGTCAGGTGTCGCCATCACGGTATTGTCGCCAGGAGTACGCTTAAGATGTTTCTCCGGATCTGTCAGAGGCACAAGGTAGCTGTCTGGAGTATCACTATCGGTGTTTGCAATGATTGCCGGTTGCAAGCCATCGGCAGCCACATACGCACGAGGCATAAAGTCAGTTTCTACAATTTTCCAATACTGAGAAGTAATGTTGATAACTTTGGTTTCACCCGAAGCGAACCCTCCAAATCCAGGCTTTGGAGTGACTTTATACAGGTCGCCATTGATATGGGTGACGTTAAAATCTTCACTGACATGACCTAGAATAAGACGAATATCGTGGAAGAAAATAGACCAGTCATTGCCTTCGAGGGCTCCGGCTGTATTTGTCAGCCGAATATCATAGTTGTTACACAATCCCCAAGGGGCAGTATCAGGGCAATCCGCCGGATTATTTTCCTGTAGAGAAAACTGTAGATTGACGCCGTTAGCAAACTGATCTAACTGCTGCTGAGTCGTTTCTGCTATGGCAGAAGAAGATAGCAAGGCTGCTAAGACAGCAGTCGCAAGCAAACACTTATTCGATTTCATTCGTGGGTCCTTGTGAATTGTTCCATGACATAAAATTGTCAACATCGTTAACGTTTTGATTAAAGCCCATTCCTCGAAATGACTGATTTGTGAGCTGGCTAAAAAGTAAAACAAATATCATTGTCATTTAGTGATATAAATCACAACAAGGTTTTTCGTATCAATTTGAAAGACAAAAGTAATATGTTGCAATGTTTTGTTACATAAGTGTTATTTTCAGAAAGGTTTGTTTGTATATTCTTCGAGTGTTCTAAATTGAAAATTTTCCAAAATAAGACTTTTTATCCTAAATAAATCCCTCGTGTTCCCCCTTGTGTTTATTTATATTTCTCTAAAATAACACTTGACTACTGTAGCTATTATGTCATTGAATGATTGTGTTTTTGTTAAATGTTTATGATTCTTTAAATACATCATTAACCTCAATGTTGTTTTTATTGGGCTGTCAATGTTATTCCTATGGCCATAAGGTCGTTTGCGTTTAGCTTTTAAGTCTGAAAAATAGATGTTGTACCTATGCTGTCTAAAGATAAATTGTATTAATATTCTCTTTAAGTAAATATGGAAAATTTAGGTGAGTTATGGCTTTCGATGTTGTAATTGTTGGGTCAGGTGCAACAGGTGGTTGGGCCGCAAAGGAGTTATCTGAAAGTGGGTTTAAGGTTCTTGTTTTGGAAAAAGGGGACTTCAAGAAAATAGGAATTAATGGCCAGGATCCTTTAAGGCAGCCAATACAATCCAAAAGCTATGCTTATAATGAATGCACGAAACATATTTTTGAAGATGATAAATCGTTCCCGTACGAGGGTAATTTTGATTGGATTAGAAGTGACGCTGTGGGTGGTAAAACTAATTTGTGGGGGGGAGCATGCTTTAGGTTTTCAGACTTGGAATTTAAACCTACTGATGGTGCAACCGAGCAATGGCCGCTGAATTATTACCAACTCAAAAAGTATTACGATATTGTTGAGAGGAAAATAGGCGTCAGTGGTTTTTATGAAGGTATTGAACACCTGCCGGATGGTAATTTCCTAAAGCCATTTTCATTTAATAATTCAGAAATCAGAATTAAAAATTCGCTCCCTAAAGGGATGGCTTTAACAATGGCTAGGACTGCGGTTTTAACCGAGGATCATGACAATAGGAGTGCTTTTGAAGGGAAAGAAGGAAGTTCAAGTTTAGAATCTGAAGCCCATTTCTCGTCAATAGTCTGCACAATACGTGATGCGATAAATTCTGGAAATTGCCAACTAAAACCCCGAAGTGTTGTTACAAAGTTATTGATGTGTAAGGATAATAAGAATATAGAGTCAGTGGTTTATATAGATAGAAATACAGGAAAGGAGCATGAAGTTAATGCAAAAGTGGTGTTTCTATGCGCAGGTTCGATTGCTACAGCACAGCTCCTTTGGGCTTCTAAAACCAAGTTACACCCAAAAGGTCTTGGTAATGAAAGTCGAGTGTTAGGTAGGTATTTGATGGATCACCCTACGAGTATAAATGCCATTGGCATTGACTCTAGAGAGAGTGTGGAAAGTGTTAACCACAACTTGGTAAGACCTTCAGTAGTATATATCCCAAGATTTAAAAATATTATTAAAAATGAAAAGTATAAAAGAGGATTTTCATATATTGGTTGGTTGGGCGGTGTAGAGCAGGCATATAATCAGGTGAATATCACATCACCGTTACCTACTCACAGTATGTCAAAAGCTTCGTTTACGCTAATGGGCTATGGGGAATGCCTTCCCTATAGAACGAACTGGGTGAAATTTAATGATGATCGCCTGGATGAGTATGGCTTACCTATGCCGGTAATTAATTTTAATTATGGAGATAATGAAATTAGAATGTTTGACGACATGGAGTCAGAAGCGGGTCTGATACTTAAAGGTGCAGGTTTTGAGGATGTTCTAACATTTAATAGGCCATCAATAGCTGGTAGTAGCGTTCATGAATGTGGAACTGCAAAAATGGGGGTAAACAAAAAATCTAGTTTTGTAAATCACATGTGCAAGAGCTGGGAAATAGATAACCTATATATTACGGATGGTTCGGTGTTTGTTACTAACTCTAATATTCATCCTACATTAACCTATATGGCGTTAACTGTAAGGGCATGCCAAGACGCTATTGTTAGATTCAGTAAGAACTGATTTAGTATATTTATCTCTAAGTCTCATATTCTCTCGTTGATGTTAGTTGGCTTTTCCTGGTTGTTATTGTGTTGTGATTTTGACTTTTTTAGCTTTGTTGTTTTATTTTATTTAGTGTGTTTTGTAGTGGTGTTTTCGCGGTTTTATTTTATTTAAATAATATAAAATTCAGGCTCAGGTTTTTACATGGAGAAATATCCAGTAATCGGGTGTGCGAATAGGTATTAAACAAATAAATTACAAGTTTGAGGGCGCAGTTTAATGAAATCGAAAATCGGTCGTGGTGATCGCACAAAAGTGAGTAGTACAGACGTTGCTATCGTTGGGATGTCGTGTAGATTTCCTGGAGAGGGAACTTCACCAGATTCTTTTTTTGATTTCCTGCTCAATGGTGGTGACGGGATATCGAATGTTCCAGCCGATCGATGGGACATTAATGCCTATTTTAACAGTGATACCGACAAAGCCAATCGTATGCATGTTAAACGCGGTGGTTTTATTTCAGATATCGAAAACTTCGACCCACAATTCTTTGGTATATCTCCCAAAGAGGCGCCTCATATCGATCCTCAACATCGATGGTTACTCGAGCTAACTCACGAAGCATTCGAAAATGCCAATATTGTTACCCGTGACTTATATGGCAGTGATACCGCGGTTTATATCGGCCAATTTATGCATGATTATGAATTGATCCAGTTTGACTCTGTATCGCGCGCAAGGATCACCAGCCACACAGCAACGGGCCAGTCGATGGCGCTGGCGTCAAATCGCATTTCATACTGTTTTAATTTTACCGGTCCCAGTGTCACGTTAGATACAGCTTGCTCATCATCTTTGGTTGCGCTTGATATGGCCTGTAAAGCTATCATCAATGGCGATAGCCAGGTGGCCGTTGCTGGTGGTGTAAATATTTTGTTGCGGCCAGAGTCCACCATGTCTTTTTGTAAGGCGTCGTTGCTTTCCGGGGATGGTAAATGTAAGAGTTTTGATGCAGCTGCTAATGGTTACGTTCGTAGCGAAGGGGCAGGGCTAGTTGTGTTAAAAAAACTCAGTGATGCCCAAGCAGATGGCAATCAAATTCTTGCTGTTATTAAGGCTACTGGCGTCAATCAAGATGGGCACACCAGTGGTATTACCGTGCCCAATGGCCACTCTCAACAAATCTTGTTACAAAAGTCGCTTGCCAAAGCAGGTTTTGCCAGTAAGGAGATTCAGTACGCCGAAGCACATGGCACAGGCACCGCATTAGGCGACCCCATTGAATTAAATGCGTTGGGGAAAACGCTGGGCTTACGCGACAGACTGCTTGCCAAATGTGCCGTGGGCTCGGTAAAGAGTAACATTGGCCATACCGAGTCGGCGGCCGGAATGGCGGGTTTGATAAAAACTGTGATGGCCCTGAATACGGGCACGATTCCAGGCAATATTCATTATAACAATATCAATCCGGCCATCGATCTTGCTGAACTCAATATTTCGATTGCTGCTGAAAACACGCAATGGCCGGAAACCTATGGCAAATCCCGTAAAGCGATAGTCAACTCTTTTGGCTTTGGCGGTACGAATGCCAATGTGGTGCTCGAACAGGCGCCTCCACGTGACACTCACAGTGCACGCAAGCCTCAATCAGATGTAAAACAGCTCACTATTAGCGCCAAAACTCCCGAGGGATTGAAGCAACAAGCGCAGAAATATTTCGATCTGTGTTTCTCTTTTACCGACTCTGAAGACCTTGACGACCTGTGTTATAGCGCAGCATTGGGAAGAGATCACTTTAAACATCGTCTGGTTATTAGTGGCAAGGAGAGTAATGAGATCGCTGCAGGTATCAAATGTTACCTGAACAGCAAGCCTGACATGGCTTACGTAAGTGGCAGTGCATCGCGGACAAACCATCAAGGCGTTGCGTTTGTCTTTTCAGGTATGGGGACCACTTGGCCAGCCATGGGCATGGAATTGTACAGACGCCATCCCATCTTTAGACAGATGATGGACCGTTGTAGCAAGGCGCTAAAAACACATAGCGGTTGGTCGTTAATTGAGGCTATCGGCAATCAAGAAAATCCGAAGTTAATATATGAAACGCGTATTGCACAGCCAGCTATATTTGCTGTTCAGGTATCCTTGGTCGCATTGCTCGATAGTTGGGGCGTTAAGGCAAACTGTATAGTCGGTCACAGCGCCGGTGAGGTTGCCGCAGCGTATGTTGCCGGAGTATTCGACTTCGACGATGCCATCAAGATTATCTACCACCGTAGTCAGTTACAACATACCACTGAAGGTATGGGTAGCATGCTTGCCGTTAGGCTCACTGAATTAGAGATAAAACCCTATTTGCTTGGCGTCGAAGACAGGGTCTCTATCGCCGCAATCAACAGCGAGCAAGCGATTACGCTTTCAGGTGAAACCAATAGTTTGCAGCTGATTTACGAGAAGTTGGAGCAACTCGGTATTTTTGCGCGTTTCCTTAAGGTTGGTGTGCCATATCACAGCCCGGTGATGGATCGCTTGAAGACATCACTTATTTCAGCACTGCAGGGAATTCGTGTCCACAGCCCCCATACGGCACTCTACTCGACGGTATCCGGTGAACTAACCAAAGAGGGCGACTGGGGCCCAGAATATTGGGCTGACAATGTTCGCAAACCTGTGCTGTTTAAAAAGGCAATCGACAATATACAGGCGACCGGAACTTTCGCTTTCGTTGAAGTGGCGCCCCATTCAGCTCTGTCCGGTGCAATGGAAGATAACATAAAGCAAAGTGGCAATAGCGTTGTAATTGCGACGTTATTGCGCGGCAAGGATGATTGTTTGATGGCTGCTAATACATTGGCGTCCCTGCATTGTCGTGGGTTTAAGGTCAATTGGAAGCTGATGTACCCAGAGGAACGCCAATGGGTACAACTGCCTAATTATGCCTGGCAGCACCAAGGCTTTTGGCATGAGAGCGAGGAGCAAAAAGCTGCGCGAATTAATAACAGCCACAAGCAGGGTAATTTTTCGTACCGGCAACACCCGTTACTCGGCAGCAGGCTAAGTTCGACCACTGCGCTGTGGCAAAACAACCTTGAGTTGCAGGAATTGTGCAATTTGTTGGGTCATCAAATCGATGGTGAGATCATCTACCCAAATTCTGCATATGTTGAAATGGCGTTGAAAATGGCCATTGAAAAAAACGCGCAATTTCCTCTGTGCCTTGAAGGGGTTGAATTTAGCGGGGCGCTTGTCGTTTCCACAGGCAAGGGGTACACCCTCGAAAGTGTTTATGACGGCGTGTCGGGAGATTACCGTATTTGCGCGATAGACAATAACAGCAAACAGTGGGTTCAATATAGTCAGGGCACGATCTCGCATGCCAGTGCGCTTGAAAACAGTACACCCCTAGCAATTAGTGCGATCATCTCGTCCCTTCCTCAAGAGATGGTTCAAAGTGATTTTTATAAACATTGCCGCCAGTTAGGCCTTAATATTTCGCACAATTTCCAGGCTGTCAGTCATGTCTGGTACAGCGATATGGACTCCTTGGTCAGATTAAATTTACCCGCCGAGGAGTTGCAACAACTCGATGATTATCTATTGCATCCGGTTTTGCTGGAGAGTGCTTTTCAAAGTCTGTTTGCAACCCTTGATTGCCCCTATTTGCCGGAGAAAATAGACAGCGTCATTTTTAAGGGCAAACCCAGCGGCAAGGGTTACGCCTATCTACAAACAAACTTCAAAGATGCTGAGCAAATTAACTGCGACCTGAGAATTATCGATGATCAAGGTGAAATACTTATCGAGCTTCGTGGCGTAGAGCTTCACGCACGTACAGTATCTGTCAGCGAGCAACAAAGTGAGCTGAATTTACTCTACAACTACCAGTGGCGGCAGCAAACGTTGCCTAAAAGTACTGAAAACAGTAACCAACATCAGGGCCAATGGTTAATTCTTGCAGACAAACAGGGGGTGGCTGAGCAGCTAGCGCAAGAAATGCATTTGCGTAGCCAAAAAACTACCTGTCTCTATCATTGCGCCCATATGGAGCAAGCGCTTACCGATACACTCGAGAAGATGGACGGTGATTGCCTGGGTGTTATCTACCTTTGGGGTATCGATAGCCTTGATGTTAGCTCCAGTCACGCTGATATTATTCTTCAGACCTGCCTAAACACCTCAGTTACGCCGGCTAACGTATTCAAGATCATTAACAAAAGCCGGTGGAAGTTACCGCCACGCTTTTATCTTTGCTCTCAGTCGGCTCACAGGATCCCGGGAGACAGTGGTAAAACAAGAGCCGTTCAGCATTCATTTTGGGGCGCCGCTCGTGCATTGAGCAACGCATATCCGCAATATCAGGTGAGCTTGGTTGATCTTGGTCAAACAGTTTCCCAGCATCAGATAAACCTTGTCGCCGACGAAATGTTACACGATAGCTATGAGCAGGAAGTGTTGTTGCGAGAGCAAGGCAGATTTGTCCATCGCCTGTGTCGAACGAGTGCGGATATGCTGGCTAACCATAGCCATTACACCACCGCAATAAACGAAGACACTAGTTTCAAATTGGGCTTCGATAAACTGTCCACAGTTTCACAGCTTCGCGCTTTTTGCTGCGATGACCACATTGAGCTGGCGACGGATGAATTCGAGCTACGAGTCGAACGTGTATCTATCGACAGGCAGCAGCTGAATCACCTTGAATTAGCGAATGCAGGTCGCAATGAGCCCGGCGAACTCTATGAATACCTGGGAACCATAGTTAGCTGCGGTGCCGGGGTAGCGCAATTTGCCACGGGAGAGCGTGTTATGGCGATATCCAGGCAAACCCCAGCCTCATTTATCAGGGTTAACGCTAACCTTGCATTACCCATCAGTAGATTGGGCAGTCAGCAGGTTTATCCTGAACATCTTTCGAACCTACGGGCGGGAGTGATAAGCCAATATGTACTGCAACATGCAGCCTCGCTTAGGGAGGGTCAGAGCATGTTAATCCATAACGCTGGTGGGATTGTGGGTTATACATTGGCAGAGTTTGCCAAGGCCAAATCACTAGATGTATACGCAACCGCCATCAAACAATCGGACAGGGAGCAACTGCAACAGCTCGGCTTAAGCGGAGTATTTTCCGCCACAATAGATACTTATCGAGACGTTATCCTTAACCTTACCTGTGGTAAGGGGGTCGACCTGGTCGTTAACTTTGCGATGGGTCCTCACTCAAATCAGGCCGCCACGTTACTTTGCCCATGTGCCCCTTTTGTGGATATGGTCTCGTCAAATAGCCCCCAGTTGTTAGCGACCTTGGCGAGTAACTCGAGTTCGTACAGTCAAATTGAATTAACTCAGTTACTCGAAAACAACCCACAAGTTATTTCGCAGAGCCTTAACCAATGCCGGTTTATGTTTCAACATAAACCTAGCTACAAAGGGGGTAAAACATTTTCCGTGCAAGCCTTACAGGAAACATCAGATTTCCTGCAAGGTTGTGATAGCGATGAAAAGGTAATACTGGATTTTTCTACAGCGAGTATCACGGCACTACGTAGCGTTAAACAAAACATTATTGGCGCGGATAAAAGTTACCTCGTCACTGGTGGGCTTGAAGCTATTGGGCTGGAGATCATCGATTGGTTGGCGACAAATGGCGCCAAGCACATCGCCTTAACCGGCAGCACAATGGTGGATAGAGTAGCCCTGGAATCCATTGAAAGAGTGCATGCTAGGGGAGTTAACATCGCTGTATTTACCGCTGATGTCAGCCAAGCAACCGACCTCGATGGGGTCCTGACACAAATTTGCCAGAATGGTCCTATTTTGGGCGGCATTTTTCACTGCGCAGGTTCGCCAGGGTATCCCATTCACGCCGAGCAAAGCGATACATCAGTTGGCAAAACACAGCGACTCAAAACACTCGGTAGTTGGAATCTGCATCAACAGACCAATGATATTGATCTGGATTTCTTTATCTGCTGCTCGTCAGCCTCGGAAATACTCACCGGGTCAGGGCTGTATATCGACGCCAGCGCCAATGCCTTTATGGATGGCTTGTGTGATCACCGCAACGCTATGGGTAAACCAGGTACGTCCATTAACTGGGGACCGTGGGCCAGCGGCAGTATGACGAAAAATTGCGGCGAAGAAAATACCAGTTTGGCGCTTATCGAACCTAAAAGAGGTTTAGCTGCGATGGCGATGCTGATGACATCATCGCTGCCCCAGGCTGGAATTTTTGATGTGGATTGGTCGACATTGGTAACTGAACTATCTCACCCCTGTGATGCAACAATACTCAGCGATTTGATTAACATTGCTGAGGAAAGCGGGGACGATAGGTTCCTGCAACGTCTTAATGCCAGCCAGGATGAAGTCAAGCGAGAGCTGCTGACGACCAAAACCTGCCAATATCTGGCACATGTCTTGGGGCTAGAATCCAGTGAGGGCTTAGAGCAAGACGCCAATATCTTCGAGTATGGGTTGAATTCCTTGATGGCAATAGATCTGAAGAACCGGCTACAGGCCGTGCTAGAGATGCAACTGCCGGCCACCCTAGTGCTTAAACACCCGAGTGTTAACGCGATAGTCGAATATATTTTGGTTCGGCGAAACAGGGCAAAGGTCGCCGATATTTCCGTTGTACGCTCCTCGCAAAAGGTGAAGGTAAGTATATGAACATTAACGATTTGATTGCGCGCTGTCTGAATGAAAACATTTCTCTTTGCCTAAATGTTCAAGGTGGATTAGACATACACGCCGAGCGCGAAATTTCTGACCCAACCCTGCAGCAGCTTAAACATTATAAGGCAGAGCTAATCGCTTATTTGCAGGCGTTAACGACGCAGCCTGCAGAAAGTGAGCTAAGTGGCCCAATTTTGGCGGCCAAACGGAGCTCAGCGAACTTGTCATTCGCGCAGCAACGTCTCTGGTTAATCGATCAGATTGACGGAGGCAGCACTCACTACAACATCCCAAATAACCTCACCATTTCGGGCCAACTGGATACGGCGGTGTTACTGCGGGTATTCGACACAGTTATTGAGCGACATGAGAGCCTGCGAACTTGCTTTAGCTGCGATGCAGATGGGCAACCCCTGCAAATGATCCAGGCCCCTAGATCCATTGAAATGCCGGTGACTGATCTGTCTTTGATGAATTCGCGGCAATCAGCTTCCCTTGTGGACGAGCTAATTGCAGAACAAGCGAGTCGCCCCTTTGATCTCGGCGCCGATCTTATGTTACGTGGGCAACTGATTAAATTGGCGGACGATGAGCATCTCTTACTCACAACTTTGCATCATATTACTGCCGATGGCTGGTCCATGTCGATTTTGATGAAAGAAATCAGCGAGCTCTATCAGGCTTACCATAAAGGTCAGCAGGATCCGCTACCACCTTTGAATATCCAGTATGCAGACTATGCGCATTGGCAACGTCAGTCGTTGCAGGGCGATTTCCTGGAGCAGCAACTGAGCTATTGGCAACAACTATTGGCTGACTTACCTATGGTTCACCGTTTGCCCCTGGATCATCACCGGCCCCCAAACCAAACTTTTTCCGGCGATACTTACTGTCATCAGTTGGGACCAGAGCTAACAGGTCAGCTTAACCAGCTATGCTGGCAATCGGATGCGACCCTTTTTATGGGGCTTCACGCCGCGTTCTCTGTGCTGTTATCTCGTTATAGCAATGAAACCGATATCGTTGTCGGTACACCCATAGCCAATCGTGAGCAGGCTGAAGTAGCCGATTTAATCGGTTTCTTTGTTAATAGTTTGGTATTGCGTTCGGACTTGTCCGGACAACCTAGTTTTATCGATTTGTTGCGCCAAAGCAAAGCCATGCTACTTGCGGCCTACGCCCACCAACAAGCGCCTTTTGAGCAAATTGTAGAACGACTTAAACCCGAGCGAAGCACGAGTCACAGTCCCTTGTTTCAGATCATGCTGGTGCTACAAAACAATATTCAGGGGCGTCTCGATATTCCAGGTTTAACCGCCTCTACCCTGGCGCCTACTAACCCAATAGCCGTATATGATTTGACACTTTATATCAGAGAAAACGAGCATGGGTTAAGACTGGACTGGGAATACAACACAGACTTGTTTGAAGGAAAGACGATCGCGCGGATGTCGATGCATTTCGAACGGCTTATTAACGCCCTGGTTGGCTCTCCTCAAGAAAGTGTGTTTAACGTCGGGTTATTGACCGAAGATGAACAACACCAGCAATTGAAGGGGCTGGGAAAAAGCAGAATAAACGCTATTTCTGAAGCCTGTATCCATGAGCTTTTCGAGAAACAAGCCGTTATAAATCCAGACGCTATTGCTGTGATGTTTGCAGACAAACAATGGAGTTACGGCGAACTCAACGCAAGAGCCAATGGGTTAGCGGCTTATTTGATCAACGAAAAATACATAGTACCGGGCGATATCGTCGGTTTATGTGTTGAACGATCTTTAAGTATGCTCGTCGGCTTATTGGCGATATTAAAAGCCGGGGCTGCTTACATGCCCATTGACCCAGGGCAGCTCAGTACTCGAATAAAGCATATGATTACCGATAGCGGTGTCAGGGTTGTGTTAACTCAACATGGTATCGCAAAATCGGTATTGAGTGCCTTTAATGACGTTCGTCTAATTGAACTCGACGATCCCAGCCTGGCGGAGAAAACATCGGGATCCAGTAATATCGCGCACCCGGAAAGATCTGCCTGTGATTTGGCCTATGTTATTTACACGTCGGGCTCTACGGGCAAACCCAAAGCGGTACTACAAACCCATTTAACCATGACAAATTTGGTACGCTCCACTGCCATGGTGGATGGGATCAGTGCGTCACTGAAAACGCTCCAATTCACACCCTTAACATTCGATGTTTCTATTCAGGAATTGGTAACCACCTGGTATACCGGCAGTTCACTGGTGCTGATTTCTCAGGGCGAAAAAGACCAGTTGCACGAACTCCCTCGGTTAATCTCTGCGCTAAGGATTGAACGGCTATTTATACCCCCTGCAGTACTTCAGCTTATCGCCGAGCAATATTGTGATTTGGGGTTGCCTGGGTTTGCGCTAAAAGAAATCATGGTTGCGGGTGAAGCCCTTAATATCAGCGACTCGCTAAGACGGTTTCTCGATGAGCATTCAGGTTGCCGTCTTTGGAACCATTATGGTCCCACAGAAACCCACGTGGCGACAACAATGGATGTCACGTCAAGTCCGTCCGGCTCATGGCCAGCAATCGGCAAACCGGTTGAAAATGTGTTTACTCTTGTTCTCGATAATCAGCAGCAGCTTGTACCAATCGGCTGTGTCGGTGAACTCTATATTGGCGGTTGTTCACTGGCAACCGGCTACTTAAATCAATTGGAGTTAACGGAAGAAAAATTCATTGAAAACCCAGTTTCCAGTGTTTATTCGAACCGGATATATAAAACGGGCGACTTAGTGAGGCTGTTGGCTAACGGCGATTTGGAATATATGGGGCGGACGGATGATCAGGTGAAGATCCGTGGTTTTAGAATTGAGCTTGGCGAAGTGGAGGCGCACCTGTCCCGTTGTAGTTGGGTTAAATCGTCGGTAGTGATGCTCAAAAATGACCAAACGGGAGATAAGCAGCTAGTTGGTTACGTCACTTTGGCAGGAGGCCAGGATAGTAGCCACACCGCCGCGCAGAGAAAAGATGTTATCCGCCAAGAATTATCTGTTTCGTTACCCGATTATTTGATCCCGTCACACATTGTGATTTTGGAAAAAATACCTTTTACCCAAAATGGAAAAGTTGATAGAAAAGCACTGCCTGAGCCTGATTTGCCAGTTCATGGCGCCTCATATATTGCCCCTGTCACTGAAACTGAAATTAAGCTCTGTGATATCTGGCGGCAGGTCTTAGGTATCGATGCTATTGGAGTCAAAGATAATTTTTTCCAAATTGGCGGGCACTCATTGTTAGCGGCAAGGATAGTGACAAAGCTGAATACTACATTCAAAGCCGATATTTCACTGCATGAGTTTTTTAATAAGAAATGTATCGAACTGTTGGCGATGGAAATAGATAAGCAAGACACTATTTCGGGTTTACAACTCACTAAAGACAACTGCTTATCATCAGACGAAATGGAATTGACCATATGAACACCGCTTTAGTATTACTTGGTGAGTTAAAAAAACACGGCATTAAAATTGGTCTTGATGATAACGAAGACTTGTTGATCAGAGGCAATAAACAGGCGTTGACAAGCACGCTTGTTACTCGGATCAGGGGTTCAAAAAGTAAGATTATTGAATGTTTAAAGAGCAGTAATACCACAGCCTCGGCAAATAAAGTCACCCGTATTAAAGAAAGGGGGGATACGTTTTCATTATCATATTCTCAACAACGGCTGTGGTTACTCGATAAAATTGAAGGTGGCACGGCGCACTACAACATGCCCCTCTGCCTGCATATTTCCGGCCGACTAGATATTGAGGTCATTCGGTCTGTACTCGAAACCATAGTGCAACGACATGAAAGCCTGCGCACCCGGTTTGACCTTGATACTGATGGTCAGCCTCTGCAAATAATTCAGCCTGTCAGCCACATTGAGGTGCCTTTCACGGATCTTTCTTTTGTAGCCGAGCAGCAACGCGGTTCGCAGGCAAATAAGATGATAGCTGCCGAGGCCGCCAGTCCCTTCGATTTAAGCCGGGATATTATGCTGCGGGGGCAAGTGATCCAAATGGCGTCCGATCAGTATATTTTGCTGGTAACTTTGCATCATATTGCCGCAGATGGCTGGTCGATTTCGATACTGATGAAGGAGTTTGGCCAACTTTATCAGGCGTTTAGTCGGGGTGAGAAAACCCCGTTACCCGCTTTAAAGATTCAATATGCCGATTATTCTGTTTGGCAACGTGATTGGTTGAAAGGCGATCGACTGGATCAACACCTGGGCTATTGGGAGCAGCAGCTGGCAGGTTTACCGGTTATTCATAGTATGCCAATGGATCACCCGCGTCCGGTGGTACAAACTTTCTCAGGTAAGGTTCATCGTCGACCACTGAACAGCGACATCACGCAAAAGCTTAACAAGCTGTGTCAACAATCGGATGCCAGCCTGTTTATGGGTCTTCACGCTGCTTTTTCTGTATTGCTGTCGCGTTACAGCAATGAAACCGATATCGTCGTGGGTACGCCAACTGCGAATCGGGAGCAGGCGGAAGTTGCCAATTTGATTGGTTTTTTTGTTAATAATCTGGTGCTGCGCTCAGACTTGGCAGGGAATCCCAGTTTTATCGATTTGTTGGAACAAAGCCGGGACCGGCTTATTGCGGCTTACCAGCATCAGCAAGCACCTTTTGAGCAAGTCGTTGAGCGACTAAAGCCAGAACGCAGTCCAAATCACAGTCCTTTGTTTCAGGTCATGTTGGTCTTGCAGAACAGTGATAATGACTCAGAGCTGATTCCCGGACTGACGATAAGATATGCAGAGCACGATAGTCTGGTTGCCAAATACGACCTAACACTATTGGTCAGTGAGCGGGAGCAGGGGTTGTTGTTGAACTGGGAATACAACTCTGCGCTGTATGATAGTGAGACGGTTGAGCGTATGGCTGTGCACTTTGAGTGTCTTATTCGTTCTATGGTTGCAGCGCCTCAAGCAAGCGTGTTCGACGCGGAGTTACTGCCGGAAGCCGAGCGGCGGCTGCAGCTGATGCAATGGAGTGGGACGCGCAGTCAATACCCAAAAGACAGTTGCTTGCATTCACTGTTTGAACAACAAGTCGAACGTTACCCGGGAAACCTTGCTGTGAGCTGTGATCGGCGGCAACTGACCTACCGTGAACTAAATACCGAGGTTAACCGGCTTTGCCATTATTTACGCGAACACAAACGGATAACGCCGGACTCACTGGTAGGCCTGTGTATCGAACGATCGTCGCAAATGATGATTGCGATATTGGCAATTTTAAAGGCCGGCGGCGCTTACCTGCCGCTGGACCCCAGTTATCCGCGGGATCGACTGCAATTTATGCTCGCGGACAGCGAGGTGGACCTGGTTTTGACGGAGTCGGGCTTGTGCTCAAGGCTGTCCAAACTGGCGGGTAATATCGATTTTCTGGCAATGGACGCGTTGCAACTTCACAGATACCCGAGCGATAACGGACCAATCCCGGCTGAACATTTGGCCAGTAATCTCGCTTATGTCATCTATACATCGGGGACAACGGGCAAACCCAAAGGCGTGTTATTGGAGCACCGCGGGGCTGTTAATCTGGCTTGTGCCCAGCGCTCGCGTTTTTCAGTGACCAGTGAAAGCCGGGTACTGCAATTCGGCTCTTTGAGTTTTGATGGCGCTACATTCGATTGGTTGATGGCCTTGTTACATGGCGCCTCATTGCACATTTGCAGTGAGGAATGCAGAACTTCTATCGATCAGTTACAGGAAATGCTGGTAACTAAACGAATTACTCACGCGACCCTGCCGCCATCGCTATTGCATATGTTATCGCCGGACCTGGATTACGGGTTCGAGACACTGATAGTCGCCGGTGAAGCATGCGATCAAGAACAAGCGGATGCCTGGTCACGGCGTTATCGTTTGATCAATGGTTATGGCCCCACCGAAAACACCGTTTGCACCACGACACAGGAAATGTCCAGTGGCGAAACTGTCTCCATAGGCCGCGCGTTGGATAACACACAGGTTTATGTACTTGACTCGCGCAGGTCGTTGCTGCCGAGGGGCGCCACCGGAGAACTCTATATTGGCGGTGATGGCATTGCTCGCGGTTATCTTAATCGTCCACAGCTGACGGATGAGCGGTTTGTGATTAACCCGTTCTCAGCTAACGCGGCCGAGCGGCTCTATAAGAGTGGAGATTTGGTTCGTTGGTTATCTAACGGTCAACTGGCATTTGTCGGCCGTGTCGATGATCAGGTCAAAATTCGTGGTTACCGCATCGAATTGAGCGAAATAGACGCACGTCTCTCACTGTGCAGCGGGGTACAACAGGCGGTCACCATAGTGCGTAAGGATAAGCCAGGCAACAAATACCTGGTGTCATATTTGGTTCGACGCCAGTCAACCCCCAATGCGTTATCAAATGACGAGTGGATTGAGTCCGTGCGCCGACACTTACAAGGCTCGCTCCCTGATTACATGATGCCGGGCATCTTTGTTTCAATGGATAATTTGCCCTTGAATAGTAATGGCAAAATAGACAAAAAAGCGTTGCCAAAGCCTGATGCCGAAAGCCAGAGAGCCAAATTTGTCGCCCCCACGACGGATAAGGAGAAGTTAATTTGTGAAACCTGGCAAGACGTATTAAACACGGATTGTATCGGACTAAATGATAATTTCTTCCAAATGGGCGGCCACTCGCTAACTGCAACCCGCGCGGTAACTAGAGTGAACCGGTTATTTGACCTCTCGCTACCTGTTAATACCCTGTTTCAGACTCAGACGGTGAGAGATTTTGTGCGGTTTCTAGATCAGGGAAGCAGCACGGCAAAGCCACCAAAAATGCAGGTGATATCACGGGAAGGCGAAATTAAACCCTCTTATACGCAACAACGGCTGTGGCTGTTGGATAAGATTGAGGGGGGAAGTGCACATTATAATATGCCGATTGCCCTTAATGTGTCCGGGCATCTGGATATTAATGTTTTACAGCGGGTTTTCACTGCCATTGTAGAGCGCCACGAAAGCTTGCGTACCTGCTTTAGCTGTGATGCGCAAGGCCACCCCGTGCAAACTATTCAGTCAGTTAAAACCATCAATATTCCGTTGTCCGACTTCTCTAACTTGGAGAGGGAGCAAGGTCGTGCAAAAGTCGCCGAGGTAATCGCAGAAGAAGCCCGTCGTGGATTCGATTTAAGCTGCGATCTGATGCTTCGCGGGCAACTGCTAAAGCTGGACTCTAATCACTTTACACTGCTGATAACGTTACACCATATAGCTGCTGACGGCTGGTCGATATCGATATTGCTAAATGAATTCAGCGCGCTGTATAAGGCATACGCCTTGGGAAGTGAAAATCCTCTGCCGCCATTATCCGTACAATACGCCGACTATGCGCATTGGCAGCGAGACTGGTTGCAGGGAGATCAGCTAGAGCAACAACTTGGGTATTGGCAGAAGCAGCTGGCCGACTTACCCGTCGTTCATAGTTTACCGCTGGACAAGCTTCGGCCTCCATCGCAAACGTTTTCTGGCGACAGTTACTTTTCACGGCTGGATAAAGGCGCCTGCGATAAGCTGAAGCTGGTGTGTCGTCAGTCAGATGCGACCTTGTTTATGGGACTTCACGCGGCTTTCTCCGTGTTGTTATCTCGCTATAGTGGTGAAACTGATGTGGTTGTGGGTACAACGATAGCCAATCGTGAGCAGTCAGAAATCGCCAGCCTGATTGGATTTTTTGTTAACAACTTGGTGCTTCGCTCGGATCTTTCTGGTCAGCCTAGTTTTATCGATTTACTGGGACAAAGCAGGGAAATGCTGCTTGCCGCCTACGCACATCAGCAAGCCCCTTTTGAGCAAGTCGTTGAACGATTGCAACCCGAACGCAGCACAAATCACAGTCCCTTGTTTCAGGTGATGTTGATACTGCAAAACAATGAACAAGCTACATTTGATTTACCTGGGTTAAGCACGTCAATACAAGCGCAACGATCTATTTCGTCAAAGTATGACTTGACCCTTGTCATCGAAGAGAGTGATGGCGGTTTAGCCCTGTCCTGGGAGTTTAATACCGACCTATTTAAACCTTCGACCATCAAAGGTTTGTCCGAACATTTTGTCTTGTGTCTTAGAAATGTGGTTGTTCAACCTGATCTGGACGTACACCAATTACCCCTGCTAACGAACGATGACGTAGAGATTATTGCAGCGAGCAATAACACAAAGGTTATTGAGGGGGTACCTCTGTGTATCCATCAAATGTTTGAAGCGCAAGTCGAACTAACACCGAACGCCATCGCAGTTATATCCGCTGATACTAGGGTAAGTTATCGTGAACTAAATGAACAAGCTAATCGACTGGCCGGATATCTAATCGAACAAGGAGTGACAGCGGATTCTCTCGTCGGTTTGTGTGTTGAACGTTCTGAGTTAATGCTGGTGTCCTTGCTGGCCATTCTCAAAGCCGGGGGTGCCTATGTACCGCTTGATCCCAACTATCCAAGTTCGCGCTTAAATTATATGTTGGCTGACTCCAATGTTTCTATCGTGATCACTCAAGGTCATTTATCTGCTGATTTGGAATTAGCCCATAGAAAAATTGTCAGGGTAGGCGATGATGATGACTTCTCACGATATTTGCCCACAAACCCTTCTGTCATTAAGTGCGGCGTTGGTTCGTTGGCGTATGTGATTTACACGTCAGGGTCTACCGGACAACCCAAAGGGGTAATGATTGAACACGCAGCGTTAACAAATTTTATTCATGCCATGGCTTCGCAACCCGGCTGTGACCAAACCGACCGATTACTCGCCGTGACCTCTTTGTCATTTGATATACACACATTGGAGATGTATTTACCCTTAGTATCAGGTGCGTGTGTGGTGATGACGTCGGCGGGCGAAGCCGCTGATCCACAAGCGCTAGCGAGATTAATCGAACATCACCATATTTCCATTATGCAGGCGACCCCCATCACCTGGCAGATGCTGGTTGATAGCCATTGGGTAGCAAAGCAAAAACTCAAAGTGATGTGTGGGGGCGAAGCCTTAACGAGCAGCCTAAAAGATTCGTTAACGGCGCAGCAACATATTGAACTGTGGAATATGTATGGGCCGACCGAAACCTCTGTCTGGTCATCAATCGCAAAACTCGATGCCGATGCCGATGCCGATGGTGATGTCACTGTGGGTGAGCCCATTAATAACACTGAGTTTCACGTTCTTGATAAGCATCTGAGTCCGGTTCCGGTCGGCGTAGTCGGCGAATTGCTTATCTCCGGGGCTGGCTTAGCACGCGGTTATTTGAACAAACAAACACTCACAGATGAAAAGTTCATCGACCTAGATCTTGGTAACGGAAGAATTGTGACAGCATATCGAACTGGCGATTTGGTTCGGCAGCGAGAGACGGGGGACTATTTGTGTTTAGGTAGAATAGATCATCAGGTGAAAATCCGCGGCTTCAGGGTGGAATTGGGAGAAATCGAAAAGATCCTGTTGGACCACAAACAGGTTACTCAAGCTCTGGTAATAGTGAAAAGCCCCCAGTCCAGCATTGTGGCTTATGTAGTATGTGAACGAGCTGATAAGGATAAGGCGTTGATCGAAGCACTACGCCAATATGTAAAACAAACCCTGCCAGATTACATGGTTCCCGCAACTTTTATGCTGTTGGACCGTATGCCGATGACTCCTAATGGCAAACGGGATCGTAATGCCTTGCCGGAGCCCCTGGCAACTACTGTGGATGAATATAAAGCGCCTGGTACCGAGATTGAAATCAAACTATGTCAAATATGGTCCCAACTACTCAACGCTGAAAAAATTGGCATAAATGATGACTTTTTTCAATTGGGTGGCCACTCAATGCTCGTCGTTCAGCTGGTAAGGGTCCTAAAAGAATGGGGGCTTCACGTAACGATTAAACAAGTGTTTGATAATCCTACGATCGCTAGATTGTTGAGTGTTGCCAAGAGTGAAGCTGAAGGTGACTCACTGGCTCAAACAATGTTAGTAGGCGAATCCCCACTATTAATAAATCATCACTGGTTCTTAAAAAGGTTAAACCCAAGTCATTGGAATTACTTTCGTCTTTTTGAATTGGATGTGGAATATAAAAAAGAACTGATCATAGCGTCACTTAAGCTAATGATAGAACACCATGATGGTTTAAGGCGAGTGTTTGTAAGCAAGAATAATCACCACTATACGCAACGATTTAGAAAACCGAGTGAGATGGGGGACTGGTGGAAAGCTCATGATTTATCAAGCTATAACAATGAGGCCGCCAGTGAATATATTGAAACGGTTTGCCGGACTCAGCAACGTAGTTTGGATATTCATGAAAAGCTATTTAATGTCGTTTATTTTGACTTAGGGGATAAAAGAAGTTCAAGATTGCTAATTGCTACACACCAGATATTAATTGATCCTGCTTCGGCGCCAATTTTCTTTGAAGATCTATTTTCCATATATCGTGATTTAGATAATAAAATAAAACCCAGGTTACCTAAAAAAACGACGTCGATACTAGATTGGTCTAAATGGCAAGTTAAATATACTCATGAACAAGCGCCTGCTTTTCTGGAATATTGGCGAACAAGGGCGTGGGATAAGTATATTCCCTTACCGGTTGATGATAACCCGGAAGTGTTAGCGCCTGCCAATAGTGAGTCTGAAGTCAAGCTTGTTTATGCATCAATGTCTGAAGAGCAGACAATAAAGCTTGAACGAATAGCTGCTAACGCAGGCCTAAACGTAAACCACTTTCTAGTTGCAGCACTGATCCTCGCGTATAAACAATGGACGGGTAGTTCAGCTCTATTACTGCTATTCATGCATAACGGTCGCTCGATTAAATCTGCACCTACAATCGATTTATCCAGGACTATTGGTTGGTTACCAAATTATTGTAATCTAATGCTTGATTTAACCGATTGCAATGACGATGAAATTGCTCGTACGCCTTATTTGGTTAAACAGCAGATGGAAGAACTTTGCGATGATGGACTTTCTTACAGCTGTTTGCGTTATATGCATGAGGATATAGGCATACGTAAAGAAATGAGTGAACTACCGGAATTTCAGCTCGAGTTTACTTACACGCCTAGCTACAAAAGTTTATCAACTGACAACCAGATGGCAGTTGGTGTTAATCCTGCGACTGAGTCTGTCGGAACGAGTCAAGGTGAAATGCACCCCAGCTTTCAACCGTTTGGTAAAGCCTATCACCTGGATGGAAAACTATCTATTCATTGGGGGTATTGCCCTCAAATGTATAGTGAAATAACCATGCAAAACTTTATAGATTCTCAAATTAAGCATGCTATTCATCTAGTAGATGAATTCAATGAAGAACTATGAGTATACGAACTTTTTCGAATTTTTATGGAGCGAAAAATGAATGATAAGATTACGGTAATCATACCAACATATAATGCAATGATGCTGCTTAAAGATACCCTGGATGGTTTCTTAGTGCAGACGTTAAATAAAGATAGGTTTGAAATTATAGTTGTAGATGATGGTTCTAAAGACGGAACTAAGTACCTTGTAGATGAATACCGTGATGCTATGGATATCAGTTATTATTACCTGGAGGATATGGGTTATCGACTGTCAGCGGCAAGGAATGTTGGAATTAAATTTGCTAAACATCCAATCTCGCTAATATTTGATTGCGGAATGCTCCCGTCTAAGTCGCTTTTGAAAAAACATGTAGAAGAACATCAAGGTAGTGAAGGGGCTCGGGTTATCGTAGGTTTATCCTATGGAGTAGAAGAATTCTCTATGGAAAAAGCAAGTTCCCTTTCCGCCATATTAAATAAAACCAATCGAAGTGAGATATTTGATATTTTGCAGGAAGTTAAAAGCCATTATGACTGTCGATATGAAGTTTGTCAGGATTTGAAGTTTGACATAAAGAAGCATAAAGCTTCATGGGTGATGTGTTGGGGTGGCCATTTATCGTGCAAAACCCATGTATTAAGAGAAATTGGCGGATTTGACGAGTGGTTTAATAGTTGGGGTGGGGAGGATGTCGACCTGGCCATCAGGCTTTTCGAGTATGGCGCTGACTTCCACCTATTAAAAACGCAGGAAGCAATTCATATTCCGCATTTTCGCTGCGAGGATTCAAATAAATCGTCTTCGCTAAAGAATATCGAATACATCATATCGAAGCATAATGTCGATGGGGTCGAATTATTGAAGGATTATGGTTGGGAAGATATCATGTCAAAATTCTCTGTCGGCGAACCTAGTGAAGAAGAATATATAATATAACGCATTATGAAGTCTTTAACTGAAGTGGAGTTTAATTTTCGTATTTTAGGCTTGGTAAGCCATTGTGTTTCTAATAATGAAAATGATGTTTAATTAATAAGTTGATAGTGTAATTGTCCTTATTGCTTTTGATTTTGTATTGCCAGTCATTTAGCGGAAAGCTAAACAGACGTTTGAAGTGTGATTGTTTAAATGTGATGTTCAAGTATCACATTTTCAATAATACATTGAAAATAATTAGGTTAATTGTTTGGTTCACTATTGTTGGTGTTAATTTGTAGAGAAACACCCATAAGGTCGTAATTTAAAGGAATGAAAGTAGCGATGATGGAAAGAAGTGTTGACGTAAATAGCATGGTTCAGTTTACCGCAACGAACCATGTGGAGATGGTGGAGAAACCTATTCCCACGCCATCAGATAACGAAGTGCTTATTAAGTCGGATTGCTCGCTCGTTAGTATAGGAACCGAGTTATCTTTACTGTCAGGAAACTACCCAAAAGGATCAGCCTGGGACCAGCTAGCTCAGTTTCCATTATATCCAGGTTATAACAATATCGGCACAATCATCGGTGTTGGTAACGCTCAGAATAAAAGCCTTATTGGTAAAAAAGTGGCAACCTGGGGCGGTCACTGCGCTTTTCATTGTTCCCCTGTAGACAAGCTAGAGTTTATTCCTGTCGAATTATTGCAGGAGTCGGGCATTCCAGATGAAGAAGCTGTCTTTTTTACGTTAGGGCAGATTGCCATGAATGCAGTGCGGCGCAGTGGTGTTAGTTGGGGCGATAGTGTCGCAGTTTATGGTATGGGCATTCTTGGTCATTTGATTGTTCAGCTGTGTCACCTTGCTGGCGCAAGGCCCATTTTCGCTGTGAATCGCACGGGTAAAAGGCTGGAGTATTTACCCGATAATCTTCGCGCTGTAATTCCCGTGAATGCTTCACAGCAAAACGTTCAGGACGTGGTGCTAGCGAATAATAATGGTCGTAAAGTCGATTATGTTTTTGAAGTTTCGGGAGACGGCGGTGCGATCCCAGATCAATTTGATGTGCTTAGAACCCAAGGCAAGATGATTATTGTCAGCAGCCCGTTATCAAAAACAGAATTTGACTTTCATGATTTATGCAACCGTGAAAGTTTTACGATTATGGGTGTTCACAACTTTTCTCACCCCGAGTTTTCGACCCCTGATAACCCTTGGACACTTAGCCGAGATGCAGAGTTATTCTTCAGTTATCTCGCTGAAGGCGCGCTGGATATGAAGCCGCTTATTAGTCACAGGGTTAAATCCTCATCCGCTAGCGAAGTGTACGCATCCTTACTCGATGACAGATCAAATTCAATGGGTATTGTTTTCGATTGGTCGTGAGCGACTAATTGCGAGTTGCTATCAATCTAAACAATATGGAAATGACAAATGACTAGACCTGATGTGAATGCGATTAATCCCCTAATTACCAACGAAGGTAAAGCCTGGCCACATACCTACTTTGTGAAAAATGTGGTGAAGCGAACCGGGTTTATTGTTGGCGATTATACCTACTATCACGACGAGAGATACCCGAAGGACTTTGACAAGGTGTTGGCGCCGTACTTACTCGAATCGAGTAAAGCTAAGTTGATCATTGGGAAATTTGGACAAATAGCGCAAGGAACTCAATTTATTACCAGCGGCGCCAACCATCAGATGAATGGCTTTTCTACTTACCCTTTCTCTGCTTTCCCTGGAGATTGGTCGGACAGCTATAAAGCGAATATTCCCGACGAAGGCGATACAGTGATAGGGGATGATGTCTGGTTTGGTCATGAAGTCATTGTAATGCCAGGTGTCACTGTTGGGACTGGCGCCATTGTTGGCGCCCGCGCTGTGGTTACCAAGGATGTTCCCCCCTATGCGGTTGTGGCTGGAAACCCTGCACGCATTATAAGGATGAGGTTTGAACAAACCATCATCAATCGATTAATCGCTATTGCCTGGTGGGACTGGCCCATTGACGTTATCGAAACACATATCAAAGATATTGTTGCTGCAGATATTTCAGTTCTGGAGTCTGTAAAAGAATCTCAGGCTGATTTCGAATGTGCATAAGCCCTAGTACCGAATAAATTTTCTAAGAATATGGCGGTTTTTATGCAACAGAAAAAAATTAAAGTTGGTGTTATTGGTCTTGGGGTAATGGGTTATGTGCACCTTGAGGTGTATCGCGATATGCCTGACGTCGAAGTGGTTGCGGTTGCGGATATGGATCCTGGGCGGTTTAACAATAGGCCGAGAATGGAGGGCAATATTGAAGGTGATACACAATCGCCAATGGACTTGTCTGCAGTTCGCCAATATCACGATGGTTACGATTTAATCCGTGATCCAAGCATAGATTTGGTTGATGTGTGCGTGCAAACGTCTGCCCATGTGGGCCTGGCTAAAGCCGTGTTGGCGTCTGGTAAACACTTGCTTTTAGAGAAACCCATCGCCCGGACATATCAAGACGCATTGGAAATTGTTGAATCTGCCAAAAACGCCAAAGGATATGCGCTGCCCGCGCATTGCATTAGATTTTGGCCGGGCTGGAGTTGGCTTAAAGAGACGGTATTAGAAGAAACATACGGCAAGGTTTTATCCGGTAATTTTGGCCGGCTGATAAGTCACCCTAAAGGAGAATATTACCAAAACGGTGAATTAAACGGTGGCGCCATATTAGACCTGCATATACATGACACGGATTTTATTCACTATTGCTTTGGCGTTCCCGATGCGGTGTTCAGTCGAGGTTACAGCAAGAATACCACGGAAGTAGACCACTTAATTACCCAATATATCTATAACGATCCTGATAAGCCGAAGCAAATATCGGCAGAGGGGGGCTGGGCGATGGCTGAAGGTTATCAGTTTGAAATGAAGTATCAAATTAATTTTGAACAGGCAACAGTTAGCTATACATTCGATGGTGAAAGCCATGTCACCATCTATCAAGATGGTAAAGATCCAAAGGTGCAAAAATTCGGTGATGGTATGGGTTATGAATTCGAAATTAAATACCTTATTGATTGCATTAGAAACAATCGACCACCGGAAAAAGCAACACTAGAGCATGCTGCAATATCCCTGGGGATTATTGAGGCAGAAAACAGAAGTGTTAATACGGGTAATTTGGCCGAAATTAATTTAACCCTTGCTTAAGTAAATAACAGCCTTGGATACCAAAAGTACCTTGTTTCACTATCTAAAAAAATCTAAATCTCACTTTAAGTTAATAAGTTGCGGATTATGAATAGGGAAGTTTATGTCAGTAATAAACGATAAAGAACAGCATGAAAATGTCACGGTACTTGGTAACCAAGGCGTCAAGAATGATTACTCCGATGCCAGAGGCATAAAATCGAGTGAACTTCCTCTACACCCTGCTCAAGAGTTTGTATTTCATGAGCAAAAGGTTATCCCCAGCAGCCCAGTTTTCAATATTGGTGGGTACCAGGTAATCACTAACGAAATTAACCTAAAAACGTTGCAATACGCATGGGGTCTTCTGCGCGAAAATCTGGATAGTCTTCGTATTAATGTGGGGCAAACGGAAGCGGGCCTACCTTTTCAAAACATAAAAGAAAGCGATGCTGGCGGCAAGATAGTATATCAGGATTATTCACATTATAACGACGCCGAGGAAGCCGCAGAAACCTGGATAGACCAACAGTTTGAGATATCTTTTGATGTTCATTTAGATGAGCTCAGTCAACTTTGTTTGATTAAGGTCAGTCATAATAAATACTATCTCCAGGCTCGATTTCATCAACTCATTATTGACCATGCTGGAATTTATCAACTACAAGCGTATCTTCACAGGCTTTATGCGGATGTACAGGCAAACAAAAGCATTGATTGGGTTTGTGCCCTTCCTCAGTATCAGGTCGATATAGCACAATCGCAGCAATACTTGTCATCTGTGCGCTATATCAGAGATAAGGACTACTGGAAGCAGTTTTTCCACGACAAGTCGGTGTTACGTTTAACGCCTTATTACAATGAACGTAAGCGCAGCTCGATTACAACAAACGTCAGCCTTGAAACGCAGCAGCTATTTGGCGCCTTTTGTGAACAACAGCGCGTAACCCCGCTTGCTGTACTGATGACAGTGGTGAGCACCTATTTTTCTCGCACACTCAATCAAAATGATTTAGTCATGTCCACGGCTGTACAGGACGTTTCGAGAAATTCTGCTACTTCTGCAGTAGGTGTTCATTCGACTGTAGTACCTGTCTATTGCCCTCACGCAACAGAAAGTAATGTTGTAAAACAGGCTGCCCAAATTCAGACTGAGTTAAGAAAAAGCCTGAGGCACAGAAAATTGCCTGGCAGGCAAATCCACCGCTTAGCCGATGCCGATAATGCAGATCTGTCGGATATATTAGTTCAATATAAAACAAACCTCGGGCAGCAGGCGGATACTCAAGGCGTTCAACAAACAACGGCGCTAACTAACCAGTACGAAAGTCTGCCACTCGATATTTGCCTACAAAAGACCGAGGCCGGGCTTAGCTTACAACTTACTTTTTCACACCAATATTTCTGCGATAAAGAAGCGATGGACTTAGCTAAGCGAATAACCCAATTACTTGAGCAATGTCTAAACGCTCCATCAACCGAAACCAACCGCCTGCCTTTATTGTTGGATGCAGAGCAGGCGCTGCTACAGAGTTGGAATCAAACAGAGTCCCCTTATCGGGAGGATGCGACTTTACATCAACTATTTGAGGAGCAGGTGGAAAAGACACCCGATAATATAGCCCTGGTTTTTGAGCATAATGCGCAGGAGCAGCAACAACTAAGTTATCGAGAGCTGAACGATAGAGCCAATCAATTAGCGCGCGTGATCCGCAGCCAATATTTAGCGATTCACGGTGAATCGATGAAACCAGATACCTTGATTGCCTTGTATCTCGATCGCAGCATAGAAATGGTGGTCGGTATCCTGGCTGTATTAAAGGCGGGCGGCGCTTATGTACCAATATCACCGGAATACCCACAAGAGCGCTTACAATTTCTATTGCGCGATACGTCTGCGTCACTCCTGCTTACACAGCACAATCATAAAGAGAAGTTAACCGTTCACTCGGGCGTGCAGTCGACACTGTTGATCATCGATGATCCGTCATTAACCTGCAATATAGCTTCGGCAAATCTAGATGAGGTGAGCCGGGCGACAGATCTTGCCTATGTAATTTATACCTCGGGCACCACGGGTAAACCGAAAGGGGTGATGGTGGAGCACAACAATACGCTCCATTTAGTGAATGCACAAATTCAGAAATTTGATGCAACAGCGTGCAGACGAGCCTTACAGTTTGCCGCTTATGTGTTCGATGCCAGTGTATCGGAGATCTTTGTCAGCCTGTTGTGTGGCCATCAGATATATATTTGTAATGCTGAGCAACATAAGGACCCGATAGCGCTTGGCCAATTGATACAGCAGCAGAGCATTGAGATTGCGACGCTGCCCCCGATTATATTAACGCAAATAGAAAGCAGCTCCCTGACGTCGCTCAAGACCTTGATCACCGCAGGCGAGACACCTGCCAGGGAGTTGTTAGACAGATTTAGTCAGGCGAGTCAGGTTTTTAACGCGTATGGACCCACTGAATCAACCGTGTGCGCCAGTGCTCATCATTATCAAAAAGGCGACTTGGCCGCCAATATTGGTAAACCCATCGATAACGTCAAATTGTATGTGTTAGACCCCTGCGGCAATCTGTTGCCAACGGCGACCACGGGTGAGCTGTATATCGGCGGCGCCGGGTTGGCGCGCGGCTATTTAAATCGTCCTGAGCTGACCGCCGAACGTTTTATTGAACATCCCTTTGCGACGCCGTCGGATAAGGCAAAAGGTTATACCCGACTGTACAAAACGGGTGATTTAGTGCGCTGGCTGCCAGATGGCAACTTGGAATACCTGGGCCGCAACGACAACCAGGTCAAAGTCAGAGGTTACCGTATTGAGCTGGGAGAAATAGAAAATGCCCTCGCTGCCCATCCGCAGGTGAAACAAGCGGTTGTGATTGATTGTGAGCATCGAGATCACAAGATCCTCGCGGCCTACCTGGTCTTCAATGAGCGGGCATCGCTCAATGGCATGGCATTAAGGGACTATTTATCCGCACGGCTGCCGGATTACATGCTGCCGGCGAGTTTCAACGAATTGGATGCACTGCCTTTGACCATTAATGGCAAGCTGGATCGTCGGGCGTTGCCGGCTCCAGACTTTATGGGTGGCGATACCTATGTGGCGGCCACAAACCAATGCGAAGCGTTACTGTGCAGCATTTGGCAAGCGGTGCTGGGCCTGAAAAAAGTCGGTATTCAGGACAATTTCTTCCACATCGGCGGCGATTCAATTATTTGTATTCAACTGACCTCACGACTGCGGCAGCATGGTTTCAGTGTGCAGGTGAAAGATATATTTGCTGCGCCAAGTATCGCCAAGTTGGCGCACTTGCTCACCCAGACCAGCACGACGTCAACCATCGAGGCGGAGCAGGGACAACTGTCCGGCTCATTTGACTTGTTGCGGATACAGCAGTGGTTTTTTGAGCTGCCCCTGGCCAAACCCCAGCACTGGAATCACGCGTTTATGTTGTCGTTACCCGGGGAAGTGGGGCAAGCACATATCGAACAGGCATTAACCGCCCTGGCAACACGCCACGATATGCTGCGTTGTGCGTTTGAGCGCACGCAGGCCGAGCCGCAAAGTAAAAACCCCGATGAAATACGTCAGCGCTATTACGGTAGTGACGCGCAGATGATGGCGCCATTACGTACTGTCAATGTTGCGGCCATGGACGCGCACAGTTTGCACGAGCAATTAACCCAGTGGCAAAGTGGTTTTGATATTTTCCAGGGGCCGCTATGGCAGGTCGCTTATTTGACCGGTTACGCCGATGGTACGACACGTTTATTTTTCTGTTTTCATCACCTGATCATCGATGCCGTATCCTGGCGCATTATTGCTGAAGATATGCGTCTGTTACTCACCGGTGACACGCTGCCGGCTAAAACGAGCAGCTACCGGCAGTGGGTTCAGGCTGTTCAGGCCTATGCCCAGAGGCATGAAAATGACGTGGATTACTGGTTGGAGGTGCTGGACGGAGCGAAACAAACCACGTCAGTTGACGGAAATGGGGGGCGTGCTCCTACCACGCATGAGGCCGATGTTGGATTATCCACTGCGCTGACAGCCCAGTTACTCCATCGTGCCAATGAGGGTTATCACACCGAAATTAACGACCTGTTATTGAGCGCATTGAGTCGGGCACTAAGCATCACGTTTGCCGGTAGTCTGTCGGCAGGAGACAGCCAGCTTATTACCCTCGAAGGCCATGGCAGAGAAATTATTGATGAAACACTGGATGTGTCCCAGACCCTGGGTTGGTTTACCACGACCTACCCGGTAAAGCTGCACGCCTGTGACGATTTGAGTGAGCTGATTATCCAGACCAAAGAGATGATACGGGGTATTCCGGACAAGGGCATTGGTTTTGGTGCGCTGACCCAGGCAGGGTTATTGAAGGCGACAGCCTTACCCAGAGTCAGCTTTAATTACCTCGGTCAGCTTAATACCGATGCCAATGGTCAGTCAGATTGGAAAATCAGTGCGGAAAAGTGTGGTCTGTCTATCGCCGCAGAAAACACGGAAGACTTGTTGCTCAGCATTAACGGGGCGGTTGAACATGGCCAGCTGAGGTTTAGTGTGGTTTCTCAGCTCACGAAGGCACAAACCGCCTGTTTTACCGCCGCTTTTGAGCAGGCATTGGCACAGGTGATAACCCATGCGCTTGAGGTCGCGCGTGCCGGGGGCATAAAAACGCCCAGTGATTTCGCAGTGGCAGGGCTGTCCGTGGCGCATTTAGACCGTTTACAAAACCGACACGACATTGAGGCCATTTACCCTGCCACCAGTTTGCAACAGGGTTTTATCTATCATTATTTGAGTCAGCCTCAAGATGACGCCTACCGGGTCCAGGTGTTGCTGGACTATCACCAGGCGTTGGACGTTGCCGCTTATCAGCAAGCCTGGTCCCTGGCCTCATTACGTTACCCGATATTGCGCACCGCCTTTGACTGGCAGGAAACCTTACTGCAAGTCATTACCGCGCCAGGCAGTATTGGGCCGAAAAACTTTACCTTTAAAGATATCAGTGAACTACCTGGACCTGCACGCGATCAGGCGATTAATGCGATCCAGCGTGAGGACCGTGAAATAGCCTTCGATTTGAGCGAGCCTGGTTTGGTCCGCTTTACCCTGATCAAACAATCGGCCGAGCACTACACTGTGTTAAAGTCCGAGCATCACAGCATTGCCGATGGCTGGAGCGGGCCGATTTTACTCAAGTCGGTGCATGACGATTACAACCGTTTGACCCGAGGGGGGGTCTCGGCGGCGGCGCTGGCATTGGAAATAGTCCCGGAGTCGGCCTACCTGCTGGCGCAGGAATATTACCAACAGCACGCCACGACGAGCCGGGCATATTGGGATACAGCCCGTCAATCCTGGGGAGAGGCCAACGACATTAACGGTTTGCTCAGTGAGACTGTCGATCTGAGTCGGGCTCGACAGGTAGATAACCCCGCCGAGCAGCAGCGGGTATTGGAGGGAGACGCCTACCAGGGACTTAAGGCGATGTGCCGCAGCCAGGGATTGACCCTCAATGCGGCGCTGCAGTTTGCCTGGCACAAGCTATTGCACGTCTATACCCGGGATGAGCAGACGTTTGTGGGCACCACGGTGTCGGGGCGAGATATTCCCGTCGACGGCATAGAGTCGAGCGTCGGTTTGTATATCAATACCTTACCCTTGGCGGTGAGCTGGCGCGAGCAGGCGACGGCGCTTGATGTGTTGCAGGCAATTCAACAAGGGATAGTTGAGCTCAACACGCACAGCAATATGCCACTGGGTGAATTGCAGCGCGATGGCCAGCGCCAATTCCACAGTTTGTTTGTGTTCGAGAACTACCCGAGTCCAGTGGAGACGACGGGTGATGATGCAGGTATCGAGTCGAGCATGCGGTTTCGCCAGGCCATAGAGAAAACCGATTATCCGTTGTCGGTGGTGGCCTATGAGCAGGGTGAGAGCCTGGTGGTGGTCCTAAAGTATGGTCAGGATTGGTTGAGCGGGGCGCGGGCTAATGAATTGTTAGACCAACTCATGCAGATATTGGCCTGTATCAGCGTGACACCCAACATACCCCATCAACAAATTTCATTGCTGCATCAGAGTGAGCGCACTACGCAATTAACTGTTTGGAATCAAACAGAGTCCCCTTATCGGGAGGATGCAACCCTGCATCAAGTGTTTGAGGAGCAGGTGGAAAAGACACCCGATAATATTGCCCTTGTTTTTGAGCATAATGCGCAGGAGCAGCAACAACTAAGTTATCGAGAGCTGAACGAAAGAGCCAATCAATTAGCGCATGTGATCCGCAGCCAATATCAGGCGATTCACGGTGAATCGATTAAAGCAGATACCTTAATTGCCTTGTATCTCGATCGCAGCATCGAAATGCTGGTCGGTATCCTGGCTGTATTAAAGGCGGGCGGCGCTTATGTACCAATATCGCCGGAATACCCACAAGAGCGTGTGCAATTTATGCTCGAAGATACGATGGCACCACTGCTACTCACGCAGCTAGGCCATAGGGAGAAGTTGACCAGAAATATAACTGGCCCTGGCGCTCAGCCGGTAATGATATGCCTTGATGAGCCTGAACTAACCCGTGGTATTGCCTCGGGCAACTTAACCCAAGTAAGCCAGGCGACAGATCTTGCTTATGTGATTTATACCTCGGGCACCACGGGTAAACCGAAAGGGGTGATGGTGGAGCACAAAAATACGCTCCATTTAGTGAATGCACAAATCCATAAATTTAATGCAAACGAGTATCGGCGTGCCATACAGTTTGCCTCTTATGTGTTCGATGCCAGCGTGTTTGAGACCTTCGTCAGCCTGTTGTGTGGTCATCGGTTATTTATTTGTAATGCTGAGCAACATAAGGACCCGATAGCGCTTGGCCAATTGATAGAGCAGCAGAACATTGAGATCGCGACGCTGCCCCCGATTGTATTAACACAAATAGAAAGCAGCTCCCTGACGTCACTCAAGACCCTGATCACCGCAGGTGAGACACCTGCCAGGGAGTTGTTAGACAGGCTTAGTCAGACGAGTCAGGTTTTTAATGCGTATGGACCCACTGAATCAACAGTGTGTGCCAGTGCTCATCATTATCAAACAGGCGATGTAGCCGCCAATATTGGTAAACCCATCAATAACATCACACTGTATGTGTTAGACCCCTGCGGCAACCTGCTGCCAACGGCGGCCACAGGTGAGCTGTATATCGGTGGCGCCGGGTTGGCGCGCGGCTATTTAAATCGCCCTGAGCTGACCGCCGAACGTTTTATTGAACATCCGTTTGCGACACCGTCAGATAAGGAAAAGGGGTATACCCGACTGTACAAAACGGGTGATTTGGTGCGCTGGTTGGCAGATGGAAACTTGGAATACCTGGGCCGCAACGACAGCCAGGTCAAAATCAGAGGTTACCGTATTGAGCTGGGAGAAATTGAAAATGCCCTCGCTGCCCATCCGCAGGTGAAACAAGCGGCTGTGATTGATTGTGATCATCAAGATCACAAGATCCTCGCCGCCTACCTTGTCTTCAATGAGCGGGCATCGCTCAATAGCATGGCATTAAGAGACTATTTATCCGCACAGTTGCCGGATTATATGCTGCCGGCGAGTTTCAACGAATTGGATGCACTGCCTTTGACCATCAATGGCAAGCTGGATCGTCGGGCGTTGCCGGTGCCAGACTTTATTCATGGTGATAGCTATGTGGCGCCCACAAACCAATGCGAAGCGTTACTGTGCACCATTTGGCAAGCGGTGCTGGGCCTGGAAAAAGTCGGTGTTCAGGACAATTTCTTCCACATCGGTGGCGATTCCATCATCAGTATTCAATTGACCTCACGACTGCGCCAGCATGGTTTTAATGTGCAGGTGAAAGACATATTTGCTGCGCCAAGCATCGCCAAGTTGGCGCACTTGCTCACCCAGACCAGCACGACGCCAACCATCGAGGCGGAGCAGGGACAACTGTCCGGCTCATTTGACTTATTACCCATACAGCAGTGGTTTTTTGCGCTGCCCCTGGCCAAACCCCAGCACTGGAATCAGGCATTTATGTTGTCTTTACCCGGGGAAGTGGGGCAAGCGCATCTTGAACAGGCATTAACCGCCCTGGCAACACGCCACGACATGCTGCGTTGTGCGTTTGAGCGCACGCAGGCCGAGCCGCAAAGTAAAAACCACGATGAAATACGTCAGCGCTATTACGGCAGTGACGCGCAGATGATGGCGCCATTGCGTACTGTCAATGTTGCGGCCATGGACGAGCACAGTTTGCACGAGCAATTAACCCAGTGGCAAAGTGGTTTCGATATCTACCAGGGGCCGCTATGGCAGGTCGCTTATTTAACCGGTTATGCCGATGGCACGACGCGTTTATTTTTCTGTTTTCATCACCTGATTATCGATGCCGTATCCTGGCGAATTATTGCTGAAGATATGCGTCTGTTGCTCACCGGTGACACGTTGCCGGCTAAAACAAGCAGCTACCGGCGGTGGGCTCAGGCCGTTCAGGCCTATGCCCAGAGGCATGAAAATGACGTGGATTACTGGTTGGAGGTGCTGGCCGGAGCGAAACAAACTACGTCAGTTGACGCCCATGCCGTGCATGAGGCCGAAGTTGGATTATCCGCAGCGCTGACAGCCCAACTGCTTCATGGTGCCAATGAGGGGTATCACACCGAAATTAACGACCTGTTATTAAGCGCATTGAGCCGGGCACTCAGTGTCACGTTTGCCGGTAGTCTGTCGGCAGGAGACAGCCAGCTTATTACCCTCGAAGGCCATGGCAGAGAAATTATTGATGAAACACTGGATGTATCCCAGACCCTGGGTTGGTTTACCACGACCTACCCGGTAAAGCTGCACGCCTGTGACGATTTGGGTGAGCTGATAATCCGGACCAAAGAGATGATACGGGGTATTCCGGACAAGGGCATTGGTTTTGGTGCGCTGACTCAGGCAGGGTTGTTGAAGGCGACAGCCCTACCCAGAGTCAGCTTTAATTACCTCGGTCAGCTTAATACCGATGCCAATGGCCAGTCAGATTGGAAAGTTACTGCGGAAAAGTGTGGGCAGTCTGTGGCCGCAGAAAACACGGAAGACTTGTTGCTCAGCATTAATGGCGCGGTTGAACATGGCCAGCTGAGGTTTAGTGTGGTTTCTCAGCTCACGAAGGAACAAACTGCCTGTTTTACTGCCGCTTTTGAGCAGGCATTGGCACAGGTGATAACCCATGCGCGAGAGGTCGCGCGTGCCGGCGGCATAAAAACGCCCAGTGATTTCGCAGTAGCAGGGCTGTCCGTGGCGGATTTAGACCGTTTACAAAACCGACACGACATTGAGGCCATTTACCCTGCCACCAGTTTGCAGCAGGGCTTTATCTATCATTATTTGAGTCAGCCTCAAGATGACGCCTACCGGGTCCAGGTGTTGCTGGACTATCACCAGGCGTTGGACGTTGCCGCTTATCAGCAAGCCTGGTCCCTGGCCTCATTACGTTACCCGATATTGCGCACCGCCTTTGACTGGCAGGAAACCTTACTGCAAGTCATTACCGCGCCAGGCAGTATTGGGCCGAAAAACTTTACCTTTAAAGATATCAGTGAACTACCTGGACCTGCACGCGATCAGGCGATTAATGCGATCCAGCGTGAGGACCGCGAAGTAGCCTTCGATTTGAGCGAGCCTGGTTTGGTCCGCTTTACCCTGATCAAACAATCGGCCGAGCACTACACGGTGTTAAAGTCCGAGCATCACAGCATTGCCGATGGCTGGAGCGGGCCGATTTTACTTAAGTCGGTGCATGACGATTACAACCGCTTGACCAGGGGAGGAGTCTCGGCGGCGGCGCTGGCATTGGAAATAGTGCCGGAGTCGACCTACCTGCTGGCGCAGGGATATTACCAACAGCACGCCACAAAGACCCGGGCATATTGGGATACAGCCCGTCAATCCTGGGGAGAGGCCAACGACATTAACGGCTTGCTCAGTGAGGCTATCGATCTGAGTCGGGTTAGACAGGTAGATAACCCCGCCGAGCAGCAGCGGGTATTGGAGGGCGATGTCTACCAGGGACTTAAGGCGATGTGCCGTCACCAGGGCTTGACCCTCAATGTGGCCCTGCAATTTGCCTGGCACAAGCTATTGCACGTCTATACCCGGGATGAGCAGACGTTTGTGGGCACCACGGTGTCGGGGCGAGATATTCCCGTCGACGGCATTGAGTCGAGCGTCGGTTTGTATATCAATACCTTACCTTTGGCGGTGAGCTGGCGCGAGCAGGCAACGGCGCTTGATGTGTTGCAGGCAATTCAACAAGGGATAGTTGAGCTCAACACGCACAGCAATATGCCACTGGGTGAATTGCAGCGCGACGGGCAGCGCCAATTCCACAGTTTGTTTGTGTTCGAGAACTACCCGAGTCCAGTGGAGACAACGGGTGATGATGCCGGTATCGAGTCGAGCATGCGTTTTCGCCAGGCAATAGAGAAAACCGATTATCCGTTGTCGGTGATGGCCTATGAGCAGGGTGAGAGCCTGGTGATTCACCTGAAGTATGGTCAGGGCTGGTTGAGCGGGGCGCGGGCTAATCAATTGCTAGATCAACTCACGCAGATACTGGCCTGTATCAGCGTGACACCCAATATACCGCATCAACAAATCTCTCTGCTGCACGAGAGTGAGCGCAATACCCAATTGTACGACTGGAATGATACCGATGCGCCGTATCCACAGGATGCAACACTTTGTTTATTAGTTGAACAGCAAGCACAACAAACGCCCGAAAATATCGCCGTGGTTTTTACCGACAAAAAGGGTGAAGGGCAACAGCTTACCTATCGAGAATTGAATGAAAAAGCCAATCAATTAGCGCGCGTTATTCGGAGTAATTACTACGCGCGTTACGGTAATGATTTACAGGCGGACACTCTGATTGCGTTGTACCTTGAACGCAGCCCGGAGATGATAATTAGTCAATTGGCAATACTAAAAGCGGGCGCCGCTTATGTCCCCTTATCACCTGAATATCCGCAAGAGCGTATTGAATTTATGCTGCAGGATACCGGTGCCTGCCTACTGCTTACACAGCTTGAGTTTGTGGGAAGACTCGATAACTGGCTAAGCCAACTCGATACCTGTCCCGAGCTTATTGCCGTCGACAACACCGAACTGCTGAGCGAGCTGGCAGCCACTAATCTGGGGCTTGGTAAGGCGACGGATCTGGCGTATGTGATGTATACCTCGGGTACGACGGGCAAACCTAAGGGAGTACTGATACCTCATCGCGGTGTTGTCTCCTTGGTTAAGAACAACGATTACCTACAGATTGGCGAGCAGGACGTGTTTTTACAACTGTCGAATCCAAACTTTGATGCATCGACATTTGAGGTGTGGGGGGCGCTTACCCATGGTGCGAAACTGGTCTTGCCCCTTGTATCGGCGGTGATGCAAGCAGAGCAACTCGAAGGGTTGTTGAAAAAGCACAACGTTTCAATTCTATGGCTTACCAGAGCGTTATTTGATCAACTGTATGTCCAGCAAGCTAACTTATTCGCTCCTTTACAAACGCTATTAATCGGCGGTGAAGTGCTAACGGCTAACTTGGTGCGAGATTTGATGGCCGGGCAACACAGGCCAAATAAGATATTGAATGGTTATGGCCCAACAGAAGGCACGACATTTACCACTGTCTATGACTGTGTGGATTTCGATAAAACGGTGCCGATTGGGTTACCCATCAATAGTCGAAAAGTCTACGTTTTATCCCCCGAGTTAGATTTGGTTGCACCAGGTGCGATAGGTGAGCTGTATATTGGCGGCGCCGGTTTGGCGCGCGGCTATTTAAATCGCCCTGAGCTGACCGCCGAACGTTTTATTGAACATCCGTTTGCGACACCGTCGGATACGGCAAAAGGGTATACCCGACTGTACAAAACGGGTGATTTAGTGCGCTGGTTGCCAGATGGCAACTTGGAATACCTGGGCCGCAACGACAGCCAGGTCAAGATCAGAGGTTACCGTATTGAGCTGGGAGAAATAGAAAATACCCTCGCTGCCCATCCGCAGGTGAAACAAGCGGTTGTGATTGATTGTGAGCATCAAGATCACAAGGTCCTCGCCGCCTACCTGGTCTTCAATGAGCGGGCATCGCTCAATGGCATGGCATTACGAGACTATTTATCCGCCCGGCTGCCGGATTATATGCTGCCGGCGAGTTTCACCGAATTGGATGCACTGCCTTTGACCATCAATGGCAAGCTGGATCGTCGGGCGTTGCCGGCGCCAGACTTTATTCATGGTGATACCTATGTGGCGCCCACAAATCAATGCGAAGCGCTACTGTGCACCATTTGGCAAGCAGTGCTGGGCCTGGAGAAAGTCGGTATTCAGGACAATTTCTTCCACATCGGCGGCGATTCCATCATCAGTATTCAATTGACCTCACGACTGCGCCAGCATGGTTTTAATGTGCAGGTGAAAGATATATTTGCTGCGCCAAGCATCGCCAAGTTGGCGCACTTGCTCACTCAGATCAGCACGACGCCAACCATCGAGGCGGAGCAGGGACAACTGTCCGGTACATTTGACTTGTTGCCGATACAGCAATGGTTTTTTGAGCTGCCCCTGGTGAAACCCCAGCATTGGAATCAGGCATTTATGTTGTCGTTACCCGGGGAAGTGCCGCAAGCGCATATTAAGCTGGCATTAACCGCCCTGGCAACACGCCACGATATGCTGCGCTGTGGGTTTGAGCGCGCGCAGGCCGAGCCGCCAACTAACCACGATGAAATACGTCAGCGCTATTACGGCAATGACGAGCAGATGATGGCGCCATTACGTACTGTCAATGTTGCGGCCATGGACGCGCACAGTTTGCATGAGCAATTAACCCAGTGGCAAAGTGGTTTCGATATTTATCAGGGACCGCTATGGCAGGTCGCTTATTTAACCGGTTATGCCGATGGCGCGACACGTTTATTTTTCTGTTTTCATCACCTGATCATCGATGCCGTATCCTGGCGCATTATTGCTGAAGATATGCGTCTGTTGCTCACCGGTGACACGTTGCCGGCTAAAACAAGCAGCTACCGGCAGTGGACTCAGGCCGTTCAGGCCTATGCCCAGAGGCATGAAAATGACGTGGATTACTGGTTGGATGTGCTGGCCGGTGCGAAACAAACCCCGTCAGGTGATGCAAATGGGGGGGGCGGCCATGCCGCGCATGAGGCCGGAGTTGAATTATCCGCAGCGCTGACAGCCCAGCTACTTCATCGCGCCAATGAGGGTTATCACACCGACATTAACGATCTGTTATTGAGCGCATTGAGCCGGGCGCTAAGCATCACGTTTGCCGGTAGTCTGTCGGCTGGAGACAGCCAGCTTATTACCCTCGAAGGCCATGGCAGAGAAATCATTGATGAAACATTGGATGTGTCCCAGACCCTGGGTTGGTTTACCACGACGTACCCGATAAAGCTGCACGCCTGTGACGATTTGAGTGAGTTGATAATCCAGACCAAAGAGATGATACGGGGTATTCCGGACAAGGGCATTGGTTTTGGCGCGCTGACTCAGGCAGGGTTGTTGAAGGCGACAGCCTTACCCAGAGTCAGCTTTAATTACCTCGGTCAGCTAAATACTGATGCCAATGGTCAGTCAGATTGGAAAATTAGCGCGGAAAAGTGTGGTCTGTCTATTGCCGCAGAAAACACGGACGACTTGTTGCTCAGCATTAACGGCGCGGTTGAACATGGCCAGCTGAGGTTTAGTGTGGTTTCTCAGCTGGCGAAGGAACAAACCGCCTGTTTTACCGCCGCTTTTGAGCAGGCATTGGCACAGGTGATAACCCATGCACTCGAGGTCGCGCGTGCCGGCGGCATAAAAACGCCCAGTGATTTCGCAGTGGCAGGGCTGTCTGTGGCGGATTTAGACCGTTTACAAAACCGACACGACATTGAGGCCATTTACCCTGCCACCAGTTTGCAGCAGGGTTTTATCTATCATTATTTGAGTCAGCCTCAAGATGACGCCTACCGGGTCCAGGTGTTGCTGGACTATCACCAGGCGTTGGATGTTGCCGCTTATCAGCAAGCCTGGTCCCTGGCCTCATTACGTTACCCGATATTGCGCACCGCCTTTGACTGGCAGGAAACCTTACTGCAAGTCATTACCGCGCCAGGCAGTATTGGGCCGAAAAACTTTACCTTTAAAGATATCAGTGAACTGGCTGGACCTGCACGCGATCAGGCGATTACTGCGATCCAGCGGGCGGACCGTGAAATAGCCTTCGATTTGAGCGAGCCTGGTTTGGTCCGCTTTACCCTGATCAAGCAATCGGCCGAGCACTACACTGTGTTAAAGACCGAGCATCACAGCATTACCGATGGCTGGAGCGGGCCGATTTTACTCAAGTCGGTGCATGACGATTACAACCGTTTGACCAGGGGCTCGGCCTCGGCGGCGGCGCTGGCATTGGAAATAGTCCCGGAGTCGGCCTACCTGGCGGCGCAGGAATATTACCAACAGCAATCCACGACGACCCGAGCATATTGGGATACTGCCCGTCAATCTTGGGGAGAGGCCAACGACATTAACGGTTTACTCAGTGAGACTGTCGATCTGAGCCAGGTTCGACAGGTAGATAACCCCGCCGAGCAGCAGCGCGTATTGGAGGGAGACGCCTACCAGGGACTTAAGGCGATGTGCCGCAGCCAGGGATTGACCCTCAATGTGGCGCTGCAATTTGCCTGGCACAAGTTATTGCATGTCTATACCCGGGATGAGCAGACGTTTGTGGGCACCACGGTGTCGGGGCGAGATATTCCCGTCGACGGCATTGAGTCGAGCGTCGGTTTGTATATCAATACCTTACCTTTGGCGGTGAGCTGGCGCGAGCAGGCAACGGCGCTTGATGTGTTGCAGGCAATTCAACAAGGGATAGTTGAGCTCAACACGCACAGCAATATGCCACTGGGTGAATTGCAGCGCAACGGCCAGCGCCAATTCCACAGTTTGTTTGTGTTCGAGAACTACCCGAGTCCAGTGGAGACGACGGGTGATGATGCAGGTATCGAGTCGAGCATGCGGTTTCGCCAGGCCATAGAGAAAACCGATTATCCGTTGTCGGTGGTGGCCTATGAGCAGGGTGAGAGCCTGGTGGTTTACCTGAAGTATGGTCAGGATTGGTTGAACGGGGCGCGGGCTAATGAATTGTTAGACCAACTTACGCAGATATTGGCCTGTATCAGCGTGACACCCAACATACCCCATCAACAAATTTCACTGCTGAGCCAGAGTGAGCGCACTACCCAATTGTATGACTGGAATGATACCGATGCGCCGTACCCACAAGATGCGACCCTGCATCAGGTGTTTGAGGAGCAGGTGGAAAAGACACCCGATAATATCGCTGTTGTTTTTACCGACCAAAATGGCGAGGAGCAACAGCTAAGTTATCGAGAGTTGAACGAAAGAGCCAATCAATTAGCGCGCGTTATTCGGAGTAATTACTACGCGCGTTACGGTAATGATTTAGAGGCGGACACTCTGATTGCGTTGTATCTTGAACGCAGC
Source organism: Psychromonadaceae bacterium (assembly GCA_965249895.1). Lineage (GTDB taxonomy): Bacteria > Pseudomonadota > Gammaproteobacteria > Enterobacterales > CBDFNC01 > CBDFNC01. The sequence continues at coordinate 492,581 of CBDFNC010000004.1, read as the reverse complement.
CCGGAGATGATAATTAGTCAATTGGCAATACTAAAAGCGGGCGCCGCTTATGTCCCCTTATCACCTGAATATCCGCAAGAGCGTATTGAATTTATGCTGCAGGATACCTGTGCCTGCCTACTGCTTACACAGCTTGAGTTTGTGGGAAGACTCGATAACTGGCTAAGCCAACTCGATACCTGTCCCGAGCTTATTGCCGTCGACAACACCGAACTGCTGAGCGAGCTGGAAACCACTAATCTGGGGCTTGGTAAGGCGACGGATCTGGCGTATGTGATGTATACCTCGGGTACGACGGGCAAACCTAAGGGAGTGCTTATACCTCATCGCGGTGTTGTCTCCTTGGTTAAGAACAACGATTACCTACAGATTGGCGAGCAGGACGTGTTTTTACAACTGTCGAATCCAAACTTTGATGCATCGACATTTGAGGTGTGGGGGGCACTTACCCATGGCGCGAAACTGGTCTTGCCCCTTGTATCGGCTGCGATGCAAGCAGAGCAACTCGAAGGGTTATTGAAAAAGCACCGGGTTTCAATTTTATGGCTTACCAGAGCGTTATTTGACCAACTGTATGTCCAGCAAGCTAACTTATTTGCTCCTTTACAAACGCTATTAATCGGCGGTGAAGTGCTTACGGCTAACTTGGTGCGAGATTTGATGGCCGGGCAACACAGGCCAAATAAGATATTGAATGGTTATGGCCCAACAGAAGGCACGACATTTACCACTGTCTATGAATGTGTGAATTTCGATAAAACCGTGCCGATTGGCTTACCCATCAATAGTCGAAAAGTCTACGTATTATCCCCCGATTTGGAGCTGGTTGTGCCAGGAGCGATAGGAGAGCTGTATATCGGCGGCGCAGGATTAGCGCGCGGCTATTTAAATCGCCCTGAGCTGACCGCCGAACGTTTTATTGAACATCCCTTTGCGACGCCATCGGATAAGGTAAAAGGTTATACCCGGCTGTACAAAACGGGGGACTTGGTGCGCTGGCTGCCAGATGGAAACTTGGAATACCTGGGCCGCAACGACAGCCAGGTCAAAATCAGAGGTTACCGTATTGAGCTGGGAGAAATAGAAAATGCCCTCGCTGCCCATCCGCAGGTGAAACAAGTGGCTGTGATTGATTGTGATCATCGAGATCACAAGATCCTCGCCGCCTACCTGGTGTTCAATGAGCGGGCATCGCTCAGTGGCATGGCATTAAGGGACTATTTATCTGCACGGTTGCCGGATTATATGCTGCCGGCGAGTTTCACCGAATTGGATGCACTGCCTTTGACCATCAATGGCAAGCTGGATCGTCGGGCGTTGCCGGCGCCAGACTTTATTGATGACGATAGCTATGTGGCACCCACAAACCAATGCGAAGCGTTACTGTGCACCATTTGGCAAGCGGTGCTGGGCCTGGAGAAAGTCGGTGTTCAGGACAATTTCTTCCACATCGGTGGCGATTCCATCATCAGTATTCAATTGACCTCACGACTGCGCCAGCATGGTTTTAATGTGCAGGTGAAAGACATATTTGCTGCGCCAAGCATCGCCAAGTTGGCGCACTTGCTCACCCAGACCAGCACGACGCCAACCATCGAGGCGGAGCAGGGACAACTGTCCGGCTCATTTGACTTATTACCCATACAGCAGTGGTTTTTTGCGCTGCCCCTGGCCAAACCCCAGCACTGGAATCAGGCATTTATGTTGTCTTTACCCGGGGAAGTGGGGCAAGCGCATCTTGAACAGGCATTAACCGCCCTGGCAACACGCCACGATATGCTGCGCTGTGGGTTTGAGCGCGCGCAGGCCGAGCCGCCAACTAACCACGATGAAATACGTCAGCGCTATTACGGCAATGACGCGCAGATGATGGCGCCATTGCGTACTGTCAATGTTGCGGCCATGGACGAGCACAGTTTGCACGAGCAATTAACTCAGTGGCAAAGTGGTTTTGATATCTATCAGGGGCCGCTATGGCAGGTCGCTTATTTAACCGGTTATGCCGATGGCACGACGCGTTTATTTTTCTGTTTTCATCACCTGATTATCGATGCCGTATCCTGGCGCATTATTGCTGAAGATATGCGTCTGTTGCTCACCGGTGACACGTTGCCGGCTAAAACAAGCAGCTACCGGCAGTGGGTCCAGGCCGTTCAGGCCTATGCCCAGAGGCATGAAAATGACGTGGATTATTGGTTGGAGGTGCTGGCCGGAGCGAAACAAACCACGTCAGTTGACGCCCATGCCGCGCATGAGGCCGGAGTTGAATTATCCGCAGCGCTGACAGCCCAACTGCTTCATGGTGCCAATGAGGGTTATCACACCGAAATTAACGATCTGTTATTGAGCGCATTGAGTCGGGCGCTAAGCATCACGTTTGCCGGTAGTCTGTCGGCTGGAGACAGCCAGCTTATTACCCTCGAAGGCCATGGCAGAGAAATCATTGATGAAACATTGGATGTGTCCCAGACCCTGGGTTGGTTTACCACGACGTACCCGGTAAAGCTGCACGCCTGTGACGATTTGAGTGAGTTGATAATCCAGACCAAAGAGATGATACGGGGTATTCCGGACAAGGGCATTGGTTTTGGCGCGCTGACTCAGGCAGGGTTGTTGAAGGCGACAGCCTTACCCAGAGTCAGCTTTAATTACCTCGGTCAGCTAAATACTGATGCCAATGGTCAGTCAGATTGGAAAATTAGCGCGGAAAAGTGTGGGCAGTCTGTGGCCGCAGAAAACACGGACGACTTGTTGCTCAACATTAACGGCGCGGTTGAACATGGCCAGCTGAGGTTTAGTGTGGTTTCTCAGCTCACGAAGGAACAAACTGCCTGTTTTACTGCCGCTTTTGAGCAGGCATTGGCACAGGTGATAACCCATGCGCTTGAGGTCGCGCGTGCCGGGGGCATAAAAACGCCCAGTGATTTCGCAGTGGCAGGGCTGTCCGTGGCGGATTTAGACCGTTTACAAAACCGACACGACATTGAGGCCATTTACCCTGCCACAAATATGCAACAGGGTTTTATCTATCATTATTTGAGTCAGCCTCAAGATGACGCCTACCGGGTCCAGGTGTTGCTGGACTATCACCAGGCGTTGGATGTTGCCGCTTATCAGCAGGCCTGGTATCTGGCCTCATTACGTTACCCGATATTGCGCACCGCCTTTGATTGGCAGGAAACACTACTGCAAGTCATTACCGCGCCAGGCAGTATTGGGCCGAAGCACTTTACCTTTAAAGATATCAGTGAACTAGCTGGACCTGCACGCGAGCAGGCGATTACTGCGATCCAGCGGGCGGACCGTGAAGTAGCCTTCGATTTGACCCAACCTGGTTTGGTCCGCTTTACCCTGATCAAGCAATCGGCCGAGCACTACACTGTGTTAAAGTCCGAGCATCACAGCATTACCGATGGCTGGAGCGGGCCGATTTTACTCAAGTCGGTGCATGACGATTACAACCGTTTGACCCGAGGAGGGGCCTCGGCGGCGGCGCTGGCATTGGAAATAGTCCCGGAGTCGGCCTACCTGGCGGCGCAGGAATATTACCAACAGCAATCCACGACGACCCGAGCATATTGGGATACTGCCCGTCAATCTTGGGGAGCGGCCAACGACATTAACGGTTTGCTCAGTGAGACAATCGATCTGAGTCAGGTTCGACAGGTAGATAACCCCGCCGAGCAGCAGCGCGTATTGGAGGGAGACGTCTACCAGGGACTTAAGGCGATGTGCCGCAGCCAGGGATTGACCCTCAATGTGGCGCTGCAATTTGCCTGGCACAAGCTATTGCATGTCTATACCCGGGATGAGCAGACGTTTGTGGGCACCACGGTGTCGGGGCGAGATATTCCCGTCGACGGCATTGAGTCGAGCGTCGGTTTGTATATCAATACCTTACCTTTGGCGGTGAGCTGGCGCGAGCAGGCGACGGCGCTTGATGTGTTGCAGGCAATTCAACAAGGGATAGCTGAGCTCAACACGCACAGCAATATGCCACTGAGTGAATTGCAGCGCGACGGCCAGCGCCAATTCCACAGTTTGTTTGTGTTTGAGAACTACCCGAGACCCGTGGATGCGACGGGTGATGATGCCGGTATCGAGTCGAGCATGCGGTTTCGCCAGGCCATAGAGAAAACCGATTATCCGTTGTTTGTGATGGCCTATGAGCAGGGTGAGAGCCTGGTGGTTTACCTGAAGTATGGTCAGGATTGGTTGAGCGAGGCGCGCGCTAATCAATTGTTAGACCAACTCATGCAGATATTGGCCTGTATCAGCGTGACACCCAACATACCCCATCAACAAATTTCACTGCTGAGCCAGAGTGAGCGCACTACCCAGTTAACTGTCTGGAATCAAACAGAGTCCCCTTATCGGGAGGATGCAACCCTACATCAAGTGTTTGAGGATCAGGTTGAAAAGACACCCGATAATATTGCCCTGGTTTTTAATCCTAAAGATGCGACAGAGCTGCAGGTCAGCTATCAAGCACTGAACAAAAAAGCAAACCAATTGGCGCGTATGATTCGGGCGCGTTACCAGGCACGTTTTAATGAGCAACTGAAACCGGATACACCGATAGCGCTTTATCTTGACCGAGGTGTTGAGATGGTGGTGAGCATACTCGCAGTACTGAAAGCGGGGGCAGCCTATGTGCCAATGTCACCCGAGCACCCCATAGCGCGGACACGATATCTGCTCGAAGATACCCAAGCGCCTTTGCTGCTGACACAACAACATTATGACGCCTGTTTGAATAAATGCGTGACCGCGAGTAAATCGCCCGCACGGCTCATCATTGTCGATGAGTCCCAGTCCTTTTCTGGATATTGCCAAGATAACCCCGCGCCTATCAGTGCAGCGCAAGACTTGGCGTACATTATCTATACCTCTGGCACTACGGGTTCACCCAAAGGCGTTGAAATCACTCACAGCGCAAGTGCCAGCAGAAATTGTTATATGGCGGAGCGCGGCGAGACCGAAGGTAATACCTTCCTGTTTAAAACGAATTATATTTTTGATGTATCTGTCTCGGACTTGTTCAGCCATTTGTCGGTGGGCGCCAAGATTGTGATGACACGTTCGAGTTTTGACTTGACAGAAATTGAAGCGAGCATCTGCAACTATGCAGTTAATGCATGTCATTTTGTTCCTTCTCAGTTTTCCGCAATGGGAAGGATGAGTCAGCCATTGGCGCAGTTGTATTTTAGCGGCGAAAGTTTGACCCGAGAACAATTGCAGTTGGTGGACTTTGAGCATACCCGCGCGATTAACTACTACGGTCCTACGGAAACCGGTGAGGCGACCAGCTATATAGCCAAATCTGTCGACGATCATAATATTATTGGTAAACCTTTTAACGGCACTCAGGTATATGTATTAAATGGCAAGCAGTTAGCCCCGATTGGCGCGGTGGGTGAGCTTTATATTGGGGGGGCAGGGCTGGCAAGAGGTTATTTAAATCAGCCGGAGCTTACCGCGGAACGTTTTATCGACAACCCGTTTTTAACCGAGCTAGAGAGAAGCACGGGTGATACTCGCCTGTATAAAACAGGTGATCTGGTTCGCTGGCACAGTGATGGCAACCTTGAATACCTGGGGCGCAATGACCAACAAGTGAAAATTCGCGGTTATCGCATCGAGTTGGCAGAGGTTGAAAACGCCCTGGCAGCGGTCCCCGACATTTTGCAAGCCGTGGTGGTCGATCGTGAACATGACGGCGGTAAATTTATCGCGGCCTATTTTGTAACAACGGGTGACAGTTCTGTTTCGGCAGAATACCTGCGGGAAACACTTTCTGCCCAGTTGCCGGATTATATGGTGCCCGCTAGTTTTACTTTGCTAGACAGTATTCCACTGACCATCAACGGCAAGCTTGATCGCCGGGCTCTTCCCGAGCCCGCATTAGCCAGTGAGCATAGTTACACTGTGCCCAGAACTGCCTTAGAGACAAAACTCTGTGAAATTTGGCAAGCGCTATTAGGACTCGACCGTGTTGGAATAGATGACAATTTCTTTCGTATCGGGGGGAATTCCATCAGTGCGATCCGGCTCACGGCGGTCAGCCGCCGGGAACTGAATATGGATATTCCCTTGGCGATGTTGTTTAAACATAAAACCATCGCACAGCTAGTTGGTCATATAGACCCCAAAACGGTCACGGTCATTCCAGCAACTCAAACTGGAACTTCGCCATTGTCATTCGCTCAAGAGAGGCTGCTGTTTATTGAACGCTTCGAGCAGGGGACGGATGCCTATCATATTCCGCTTTTCGTCAGTCTGAAAGACGATGTCAACTGGTTGGCATTACGTGAAGCCTTGCTGTTTCTGACGGAGCGCCACCCTATCTTAAAAACTGTGTATCGGACCAATGAAAAAGGTGAAGACTATCAACAGGTGCTTGAGTCAACCATTCAAATTCCAGAGCATCAGTTCGCCACCCAGCAGGCGTTAATATCGGCAGTACAGCAAAGCATTACCCAGCCATTTGATTTGACTTCACAAGCGCCGGTACGATTTGGTCGCTACCAGTCAGGCACAACAAGCTACCTGTTGATAATTTGGCATCATATTGCCTTCGATGGCTGGTCGATGAATATTTTTATGCAAGAGCTGGCCGAAGTTTATCAGGCGCTGTGTCAAGATAAGGCCATCGGCTTACCCCCACTGGATATCACTTATGCCGATTACGCTATTTGGCAGCGAGCGTATTTACAAGATGCTGTGCTCGATGGTGAAATGAACTACTGGCGTGAAACCCTGACGGGTTTTGAAACCCTGGTCTTACCCACAGACAAACCACGTCCAAGTGCTATCGACTATGTAGGCAAAGACGTACACTTTTGTTTGCCGCAAGCACTGTCTGAAAAGCTAAGGGCCTTGGCCAAAGAGCAAGAAACAACCTTGTATTCGGTATTGCTTAGCGGCTTTTATGTGACCTTGGCTACCTTGTCAGGCCAGTCTGACCTGGTAATAGGAACGCCCTCCGATAATCGTCATCATGCACAAACGCAATCGTTGCTCGGCTTTTTTGTCAACTCGCTGGTATTAAGAACTGAGCTTGATCAATCGCAACGAGTGGATGAATTTATCCAGCAAGTTCATGGTGTTGTAACATCGGCTAAAGTGCATCAAGAGCTGCCTTTCGAGAAGTTGGTTGATGCGCTAAATATAGAGAAAGATTTATCGCGTCATCCTATCTTCCAAATAATGTTCAGCGTACAGAGTTTTGGCGCTGATGAAAAAGATCGGACGTCGCTTCCTTTTCTGCCTGCATCATTAAAAGAGAGCGACGGTTTGTTTAGCCCCGCCAAGTTTGATTTAAGCCTGTTCCTGGACGATGGGCAGTCGAGTATCACAGGTAGTATCAATTATGCTGTCAGTTTATTCGATGAAATCAGTGTCGAGAGGTTGGCTGCAATCTATCAAGCGGTACTGGGTGCTATGGTGGACCAGTGCACAGATACCATTGGCCAATTGGATAGCTTGCCCGACCACGAACGCCACACTCTGCTACACGATTGGAACCAAACCGATACTTCCTGCCCGGGAGATGCAATGCTGCACCAATTGTTTGAGGAGCAGGTGGAAAAGGCACCCGATGAGATTGCGATTGTGTTTCAGGAGGAGCGGCTCAGCTATAGAGAGCTTAACGAGAAAGCCAACCAGTTGGCGCATGTCATTCGTGCCAGATACCAAGAACGTCACGGTGAAGCGCTGAAGCCAGATACACTGATTGCCTTGTATTTCGATCGCAGTATGGACATGGTGATCAGTATTTTGGCGGTGTTAAAATCGGGCGGCGCTTATGTGCCTATATCACCGGAATATCCGAGGGAGCGCACTCTATTCATACTGGAAGATACGGCGACGAGTTTCATTATCACAAAAACGCACTTTATCGACCAATTAAAACAATGGACAGATGAATTTAACACTCCCTTAGTATTAATAACAGAGGAGCAATACCCGTCTTGTGACAGTGATGGCTGCACAAATTTAACCATTGCCACTCAAGCTTCTCATTTAGCCTATGTGATCTATACATCCGGAACGACCGGGAACCCGAAAGGCGTCATGATTGAACAAGGCACCTTCGCGCACTATATCGAAGTTGTCGTAGGTTGGTTAACCAATGAACCCATATCAATATTGAGTTTAACAAAATATACGTTTGACATTTTTGGCTTGGAATTCGCCACGCCATTGCTGACTGGGGGATGCTTATTTTTATCTGAAATTGAATCAGCACATGCAGATCTGGAAAAGCATCATGTTGATATCAATCTTATTCAGCAAACGCCTTCTATGTGGCAACTGTTTTTAAGTGAAGTAAATCCGAGTTTGGATTTATCTCATATAAAAACTATCGTTGGCGGAGAAAGCGGTTCTATTGAGATGTTCAGACAAATATCACAGATGTTTGAACATACCTATCAGGTCTATGGACCGACAGAATCCTGTATATGGAGTTCGCAAACCCGATTTAAGGCGGGGAAAGAAAAAATCATCGGGAAACCTTTTGCGGGTGAATCCCTCTATGTCTTGTCTGAAAATTTACATCCCCTTCCGATTGGTGCTCCAGGAGAACTCTATATTGGTGGCGCCGGGTTAGCTCGTGGCTATTTAAATCTTCCTGAACTAACCGCTGAGAGGTTTATAGATAATCCGTTTGTAGATAAACACCTACAGCATAATCGCTTGTATAAAACCGGTGATATGGTGCGCTGGATGCCAGATGGAAACTTGGAATATTTGGGGCGTAACGACAGGCAAGTAAAAATTAGAGGGCGCCGTATAGAGTTAGCTGAAATTGAAGCCGTTTTGGCGGCATTTCCTGACGTAAAATATGCCGCGGTTATCGATATCAATATACATGGGAATACCCTGTTGGCTGCTTATGGGGTGCCAATGCCTGGTCTATTACCTGAATGGGATAAGGTGAAACCCTATATGGCGAGTAAATTACCTGGCTATATGGTGCCGAGTAGTTTCACCGTTATCGATTCATTACCTCTGACGGCTAATGGAAAGTTAGATAGCCGTGCATTACCTGAGCCCGATGTTACTTCAGATAGTATTGAATTCATCGAACCATCCACAGCGACGGAATACAGGCTTGCGGAATTATGGCATGAATTGTTAAATGTTGACGTAAGTGAAATTTCAGCAAATTCGAGTTTCTTTTTACTCGGTGGGAACTCGCTACTGTTAGTTCAGTTACGGGCGGGTATTAAACGCTTTTTTTTAGTGGAAGTCCCAATTCGAGATTTAGTCGTAAATGATACGTTACAAATCTTGGCTGAAAACATTGAATTCTCATTAATATTGACGACGCTTTTGGACGCAAACATTGAAAGTGTTGATGCAGTCGAATTGTACGAGGTATAGACAGTGACTTTAAAAGAATTAATTCAGCGGCTAAATAGTATCGATGTTTCGCTTTCTGTAGCAGACGGTGTACTTGGTTGTACCTCAGTAAAGGGTGCATTAACGGACCGTGATAAGCAGGCATTAAGGCAACACAAAACTGAAATCTTAACGCTATTGAACCGCCAACCAAGGGCAGAAAGAACAGGTATTAAAAAATCTAATTCTCAACGAGTAAAAGCGGGTCACCGTATGAGAGATTGGTGGCGTGTTGAAATGGACAAGGGAAGAAATTATCTTGCTATCCCGGCAGAGGCAACATTTGAAATAGCCCTTGATCCGGAGCAGATAGAAAAGGCTATTTTCGACTTGCAATTAAGGCATCCGATCCTGAGGTCCGTTTTTTCCTGGGATAGTGAAGCGTTGTGGCTCAACATATTAGAGCGGCTGAATCCGCAAATTTCCTACCATGACATAAGCCATGTTCAAGACCAACAGGATAGCCTGTCTTTACTGGTTGAAGAATATATGAACTTTGATGTGGTGATGAGTGGTAAGCCAGTGCATAAGCTGGATAGACCTCCCTATCATATTGCTGCTATTAAGACCGGTGAATCGTCATTTAAGCTGATTTTCTTCTTAGACCATCTGATTGCAGACGTAATATCCATGAATATTTTGGTCGCAGATACGATCAAACTAATGAGTAATGACAGCGATAGTGAGCTTATTGACTTAGAGGTAAATCTTACAGATTACCTGGACTGGCAGTCGAGTCAATATCCGGAAACAAGTCAATGGCAGGCGGGGGAAGCGTATTGGCAATCGTTATATCAAGGTGCCGACTGCGCGAGAATTGAGCATCAATATAAGCCCACTTCTAGCAGTCAATCATCAACAGTAGGCTCTGTGATGTATCTATTACCGCCGAACTTAAGCGCGGCATTGATTGCATTTTCCAAACGTGAGCGGAAAAGCCTGGCCTGCTGTTTATTTGCCTTAACGGCAAAGTGTGCCGGCAAAATGGCGGGAGTTAATAACCCGACACTTGGAAATGTACTGGCTGGCAGGGAAACAGCAGGTTTGGAAAATGTCTTGTGTAACTTTGCCGACATGTATTTTATTCCGGTGAAAGGAGTATCCGATAATGATTTCTTGTCACTCGTCGAACAAGTCACTGACGCTATCAGACTCGTTAATTTGTATCAGCACCATAACCATAGAAGTCATATTCCAGACGGGTTCTCTTCTGGGGTGTTGGGGGATAAATATATCGAAAGTTCGTCGTTTGCGTTCGGTATGGAGCCTGAGTCCATGTTGCCATTAGTCTATTTAGAGGACTCGGTTCCTGGCGAGTTACTCGAGACGGAAAGTGAATTTTCTATCCCGTTCGACTGGTTGGGGATGCGATTTTCTGAGCAGTCAGGCTATATTGTTTGCAGAATAAACTACAAGAAGCAACATTACCCCAAGGCTTTTATCGCGAACATTTATGACAACTTCATTGGTTGTGTGCAGGAAGTTTTCGAGCCACAAAAATGTCAGGGTATCCCTGTTAACTAGGTTTGATAACTTGTAACTATTGGCAATCCTCAAGCCATTGCTTCAATTAAGCAGGGAGAAACTGTTCTCGACCTTGGAAGCGGTGCAGGAATACACTAGTGCGCGGAGAATAAGCTACCCTGTCAGCTCGACGTCAGATTCAACAAAGACAGCAACCGACTAAGAAAACGGCTATGCCACAGAAAAGTTTGATCTGAAGATCAAAATAGCGTTAAACATGTTGAAAAAGCAGCGTCAAAGTGGGGTGAAAGAACAAACGCTTGAAAGCTAGGAGCGACAACCAATATACGATGATGCTGGCAATTGGGATAGCAACTGGTAAGGGCAGGATCAAACTTTCAGGAATATCCATATAGCCAAAAAATCACTAAATGACACAATAAATTTTGAACTTGTCTTCGATTTAACGATCAGATCTCCAAATTACTGAATTTGGTCGAAAAATGGTATTAATTGAACAGCTACAAAAGGTCCAGGAAAGTCGCTCGCAGATCAATCAAGACTATCCCGTCATTGAGGTCGTGTTTCTGGTGATAGTCGCTATGATTTGTGGACAAAAGCAATGGACTGACATTGAAGACTTCGGTAAGGGCAAGGAAAACCTAAAGTGGTTACGTCAGTATTTGCCATACAAAAATGGCATACCTACCCGGCATACTATCGCCAGGATCATGCGGACTGTGATCCCTGAAACCCTGCTATCAGCAATGGTTGGGTGGGTGAATATTCGCCGGGAAAGAAATGGTGCACCTATCATCAGCGTGGACGGAAAGGTGATCAAAGGAGCTAAAGCCAGCCGCCATGATGATCCCTTGTTCCTCGTTTCGGCCTTTGAGGTTGAGCAGGGGCTAGTGTTAACTCACCGACCTTGTAAAGGAAAAGGCATGGAAATACAAGCGGTAAGAGAGATGATAGACACACTGGATATCACTGGTTGCTTGCTGACAGCCGATGCTTTGCATTGCCAAGTAGAAACGCTGAAAGAGGTCAAAGACAAAGGCGGAGATATGCTGGTTCAAGTAAAAAGTAATCAGCCAAAACTGCTCGCCGAAGTGGATGAGCAGTTTCAAGCATACTGGTCACAGCCAGAAGAGCAGCAAGTCTCCTTTGAAACCAAAGATAAAGGCCATGGACGAACAGAAGTTCGTACCGTTTTCTCGCTACCCGCCGCTTTTAGTAAGGAGATAAACACAAAATGGCCGATGATTAAAGGAATAGTAGCTGTAGTCCGAGAGCGTAGTATCAATGGCTCAGATACAGGCAGTTATGAGACATCATATTATGTTTGTACCGATGAACTACCACTGGAACTTGCAGCCCAAGCCTCAAGGCAGCACTGGCACATAGAAAATCAGCAGCATTGGGCGTTAGATGTCATTTTTAGGGAAGATGCTCAGAAAATGTATGCTGGACACTCGCCATTGAATATGGCGTGTTGTCGCCGTTTAGTGCAGAACCTCTTCAGAAAGTCCCCCGGGAAAGAGTCTGTACCAAGAAAAATGAATAAGGCCGCGTGGGAAGGAGAATATAGGTCAGCGTTGCTTTTTACATGATGTTAACAAAGCTCGCTCGCGCCCTTGCAACTGGTGATGTCGTCCCGTTTGCCCTACAGGTTCAACCCGCTCTAGTTAGTACCCGGCAGAAAACTCACTTTTAAAGCACAACTTACCTATTGCTGATAAGTTGATTATTATTGGATTGGGTTATTTATAACCAGAATGGTTATTTTTGCTTGTTTATTATAATAAATTGTTATAACAAGGCGTTTTCAGGGGATGTTTTGCCTGGCTAGTCGTGGCCATATTGCTCATTCTTCGGGAAAACACGCCAGCGTCAGGCTGCTTTTTTGTATGGCCCTCGTTTTCGCTTTCTCTCCACATCTCGCACCAAAGCGCCCAGGCGGTGAATGTTTTTCGCTACAACCGCCAGCGCGCTGTAACGCTTGAAACCGGCTAAACCGTGGTCGCGACACGTATCCAGGCCATGCACTTCCAGACCGTTAATGGCCGCTTCAACAGCGGAGTGTTTTCTTTTTGTTTCGACAAACTCGGGCGCGTACTCATGTGCTTGCTCTGCTTTCGACAGCCGGCCTTTCTTTGGCAGCACTGTTAGCGCCAGTCGCTGCTTGAGTTCCTCCTGGTTTTCCTTGCTATGAAAACCCTTATCGAAGCTGCATATGTTTAGGCCGGCATACCGGTTTTGACTTTCTTCGACCATAGCGACAGCAACCTTGTCATCCGTCTGCTTTTCCATTACCTGATGATGCAGAATAAAGCTGTCGCTGTCAGCCATGATACAGACTCGAAGCCCCAGCTCAACCGGTACGCCAGCCTTGCCTTTACAGATCCATTCGGTGTGTGGCTGAAAGATTGAAAATACCTTTTCAGTGTGAGGGATCTTCTCTCCCTCCAAAATTCGTCTGCGGATCTGGTCGATTTGCCGGTTGACATGGTCAAGGTAACTATCCAGTTTCGCCAACGCCAAGTTGAACAAACCGTATTTATGGCGCAGTAGTTCACGGGTTTGCCGGGCGCGATCTTCGACCTTCTGAGCGGACTCGATTAAGGCCTGGTGAGCCTGTTGTACCCGCTCAAGCTGGCGCTGTTGCTTAGCCTCATCTTTCGAGGTGGAATGCTTGAGTTTCTGAGCCTTGCGATACAGCTTCTTAAACTGGCGGATATTGTAGCGATACTGCCGCCACAGGCTGTGGCCAAAGGGCTCACACAAGACGGCGCATTCTTCCATGGTCTTTCTAACGGCATCAAATAACAGATTAATATCGGTGGGATAATGGACACGGGTTTCAACGACAAACGAATCACAGCGCCCGGTGATTGCGTCGTTTTCGTCCTTTTTTAGCAAGCGGTGGCCTGCCTTTACCACGCACTGGTTTATTCGGTCTAGCAACTCGGGAGTGAACAACATCAGGTTGTCTTTGATGCACTGCAAGCTGAACTTTTTACCGTCGCACCAGTTACTCAACCCCAATATGGTGCGGATAGTACTGTGCTGGTTGGCCAGTTCGTGAATACGATCAAAATCGGCATTCAGGCCGAGGCGCAACACCCCGAGCACCAGAATAGTCCACTGAGCCATACCGGGACGGCCGAATCGGTGCTGGCGCTTTCACCATCCTCATTAATAGGGACGATCTCAGCGAGTATGGTGAATACCTCCTCGCGTAATTCCGGTGTGATATAAATGTGCTGAAGGCCAATGAGGAGCTTGGGAATATCATCACGGGATTTGGGATCGAATTCAATGTTGGCAATGTTAGCTTCACTGAGTTTGAACTGAGGATTGAGCACTTCTCTCATAAGATTTCGCCGCCTGAAGTTTTTTGAAAAATGAAGGTGTAACCCCTGCAGGTCGAGACAAAGTATAGGAAAATCCTACAAGATCAGGCTATTACAGGCGAGTTTTCCTTATAACAAGCGATCATAAGTTAGCGCCGACATTGCAACTTTACCGTATCATGTTTGAATTTTATAGTGAATAACGTTTCCGTTCAGATCTAGTTAGAAATGATTGGATTTTGTGTTGGTCATACTGATCAAAAAAATGATTGAAATTTCGATATTTTGTATTCATTTAATTCCGCTGCATGGGAACCCACAAATAAGGGCGGGATATCCCCGCCCTTATTAACCTAAACGTTTACAGTTAGTTAATCTTGCTTACTCGACTGAAGCGGGTACCTGTTGCATCCACAGAGCGTAACCATACCTCACCGCCAACTGTCATGTCAGCTTGATAGGTATCCCAGCTCTGACCTTGGTTGGTTGATACCTGAATGCCCAGGCCAGGAAATGGTGTATTGGCTAGCAGCTTGCCTGCTTCCACTTTCGCCCCTGGATTTGGCAGGCGATAGTCTACACCGGCGAGATCAAGCTTAGCCAGCTCTCGTTGGCCAAGTAGGTTGGCAAACGCTTCCCAATCAGATTTCAGCGCCTGACGATCAACATAGTTGGTTTCTGAACCCGGCACGTTACTGTATGTACGACCTGCCACGTAAGCAGGTTCCCATGCTGGTTTGTGCCACGCACGCTCAGCCAAAGGCAACAGGCGAGGGTAGGTCATATAGTCATGTTGCTCGGCGTTCATGATGGTTTCAGTCCAGGATTGTGCCTGAATACCGACCACGTTTTCTGGTGCCGTTAAAGGAACAGGATCATTGGCTGTAATAGGGTTACCCTGACGATCGATCATTAGCTCGGCGTTGGCAGAGTAGTTCTCCGGCATATAACCAAACAGCTTACGGGTGTTGGTATAGCGAGTCCCCCAGTAGTAGCCACGCTCCTTAGGATCCGCTTCATATGGGAAGTCGAAATAAAGGAACTCGGGGGTGGAGTCAACCAATTTATAACCCAAGTTAGCCAACGTGTTGTGATTGGTTTGACCACCCCACATCAGGATTTCCCAGTAGTTAGCTAGGGTGTCGCCCGCTAACTCATTCGGGTCAATAAAGCTACGGCTGTCGTCGGCGTTGAACTGACGTAACCCGTCCTGCCAACCAGCTAAGCTCATGCCGTAGTCCTGAACGATACCACTGACATTCTTGACAAAGTATTCAACCAGATCATGCGGACGTTTAACTGTGCTGCCTTCGGCATTGAACAATTTTTCACACTCTGGTGATTGGGTCCATGCTCCTTCAGCAACTTCGTCGGCACCCATATGCCAGGTTTTTAGTGGTAATCCAGCTTGCCAGTGCAGGGCTGTTACCTCGGCAACCAACTTACGTACGAAGGTGTAAGACGAGCCCATACACGCGTTTATTGCGTTGTCTGTATAGTTTTGAATACTTAGGTAGCTAGATTTGTCCTGTGGATCAGACAGGAGATATTGTGCCGCTTCGTCGGGTTTTCCTTCTGCAGTCAGGCGGTTGTAACGGGCTTCCATTGCTATGATGGCTGCACGGGCGTGACCTGGCATATTGAATTCAGGAATGACCTCAATATGGCGGGCTTTAGCTGCTTGTAGGATTTCAAGGTAATCGGCAGTGGTCAGGTAGCCACTACCGTCGTTATTGTTGAACGGCCCTGAACCCAGCTGTGGCAGTATACAGGTTTGCTCTGTCAGATCGTGACAACGCTGGGCGCCTACGTCGGTCAGCTCTGGAAGACCCGGAATTTCGAGGCGAAAACCTTCATCGTTGGTGAGGGCGAGGTGTAGCTTATTAAGCTTATAGCTACCCATTTGATTGACCAGTTTAAGCAAGAACTCTTTCCCGGTGAAGTTGCGACCGATATCAACCTGCATGCCACGGTGGGGGAAGCGCGGTGCGTCCGCCACTTTCAAATCCGGCACTTCGATGGCAGCGGATTGACTGGTCGCCGCCGGCAACAGGTTGATCAGCGATTGTACACCGTAGAAGGCACCGGCTACGTCTTTACCCGTGACAGTAATGCCACCGGACGTGATATTCAATTCATAACCTTCCGCAGCATCAGCCGCACCTGAAACGGATCCAACTTCTACGGAAATCACTTTAGCATCTGTGGGAATGTTCCACTCTTGTATCGACACTTCCCCTTGCAATACTGCGCTTAATTTTTCTTGCAGTATCATCGCTTCGCCTTGCGTATTCCATTTGGCCATAATGACCCAGTCAGCCGCATTAATGCTTACCGTTTGGTCGCCGCGCTGCACATCTAACGGGGTCGGTAAGATCTTGGCGGCCAGGTTACTTTCGGCTAATGCGGCAATATCGGCGTTGGCTTCAAACAAGACATCAGGTGTCGCCATCACGGTATTGTCGCCAGAAGTACGCTTAAGATGTTTCTCCGGATCTGTCAGAGGCACAAGGTAGCTGTCTGGAGTATCACTATCGGTGTTTGCAATGATTGCCGGTTGCAAGCCATCGGCAGCCACATACGCACGAGGCATAAAATCAGTTTCTACAATTTTCCAATACTGAGAAGTAATGTTGATAACTTTGGTTTCACCCGAAGCGAACCCTCCAAATCCAGGCTTTGGAGTGACTTTATACAGGTCGCCATTGATATGGGTGACGTTAAAATCTTCACTGACATGACCTAGAATAAGACGAATATCGTGGAAGAAAATAGACCAGTCATTGCCTTCGAGGGCTCCGGCTGTATTTGTCAGCCGAATATCATAGTTGTTACACAATCCCCAAGGGGCAGTATCAGGGCAATCCGCCGGATTATTTTCCTGTAGAGAAAACTGTAGATTGACGCCGTTAGCAAACTGATCTAACTGCTGCTGAGTCGTTTCTGCTATGGCAGAAGAAGATAGCAAGGCTGCTAAGACAGCAGTCGCAAGCAAACACTTATTCGATTTCATTCGTGGGTCCTTGTGAATTGTTCCATGACATAAAATTGTCAACATCGTTAACGTTTTGATTAAAGCCCATTCCTCGAAATGACTGATTTGTGAGCAGGGGGAAAAGTAAAACAAATATCATTTTCATTTAGTGACATTAGTCGCAATAAGGGTTTTCGTATCAATTTGAAAGGCAAAAGTAATGTTTCGCAATGTTTTGTTACATAAGTTTTTCTTTCAGAAAAGTTTGTTTTTTATATATTCATCGAGTGTTCTAAATTGAAATCTCTCCCAAAACAGACTTCTTTCTTAAATAAATTCCTCGTGCTTTCCCTTGTGTGCATTTATATTTTTCAAAAATAACACTTGACTACTGTAGTTATTATGTCATTGAATGATTGTGTTTTTGTTGAATGTCGATTATTTTATAAATTAACCATTAACAAAATTAATAATGTTTTTTTTGGCTCTCAATGTTATTCCTATGGCCATATGGAATGGTTTATACCTATGCTGTTTAAAGATTAAGTGTATTAATATTCTCTTGAAGTAAATGTGGAAAATTTAAGTGTTAATCATAATTTGGTAAGACCTTCAGTAGCATATATTCTAAGATTTAAAAACATTATTTAAAATCAAAAGTATAAAAGAGGGTTTTCATATATTGGTTGGGCGGTGTAGAGCAGGCATATAGTCAGGTGAGCATCACATCACCGTTACCTACTCGCAGTATTTCAAAAGCTTCGTTTACGCTAATGGGGTATGCATTACATATAGAACGAACTGGGTGAAATTTGATGATGATCGCCTGGATGAATACGGCTACCTATGCCAGTAATTAATTTAAATTATGGAGGTAATGAATTTAGAATGTTTGACGATATGGAGTCAGAAGCGAGTTTGATACTTAAAGGTGCAGGGTTTGAGGATGTTCTAACATTTAATAGGCCATCAATAGCTGGCGCTGAAGGGCAGGAATTCGTTCGATTTGAGTGTTCGCTGGGCGAGAAAACCCGGCATATTCCGCCTGATCGATTTTTGGGATCGCAAGACAAAAAAGTCGGATTCCTCATTACTAATCTGAGTCGAAATGAATTCAGTATAGCCGACATCCTTAACCTATAAGGACTCCGCTGGCAGGTTAAGTTATTTTTCAAGGAGCTAAAATCACACAGTTGCCTGAAAACGGTAAACACGAAAGATCCTCACATTGTGAAAATCTTAGTCTGGGCCAGCATGCTGTCATTATTAATGAAACGATATATAGCTTACTCAGCAGGAGTGGCACACGAGGTCATGATATCGACACAGAAAGTGGCACGTTGTGGGGTGAGTTGGGTCGGTGATGTCATCACCAGCTTACTGAGTGGTAGGTCTCTCGGCGCAACGCTAGCAAGTACGCTAAGTTATTTGGCAAAAAATGCGAGCAGGGCGCACCCGAAAAGGGATGGTGAAACTTTGGGGACTGGTCAAACTTGGGTAACAGATCTATCGGGCTTGGTGGGAGCCGAACCCATCTCAGGGATGAGATGTAAAGCGCATGGATGCACGTTCGGCGAACCTTGCTGGCTTACGCTTCACCCTTTTTGCCTATAAAAAGGCATCTGCTCCTTCAAAGGCCGCAACAATTGTTACCCTTAGACAGGTTATTTGATGGGTTCCAAACTTTGCTGTTTAATCTTGGGCTGCCAACTTACCCACAGGGAGAGTGACACAAGGGTGATAATAACACATTAGTTAAGTACTAACGAATGTGCTACCACTACACTCTAAATCAACAGCCTTACTAACCGTGGAAGTCAAAGTTAAAACTAATCCTAAAAACTGTACTATACAAAATTCCTTCATTATTTAATCCTTTATTTGAAGTGAGCTTTAAATACTTTACAGTGTAAGTTTTAATAAAGTCAATAGGAATTATTTTCTTTAAACATGCACTTATAAAGGTTCTTCTAGTTGAAAGAAGAACGTTGGATTTATACAATGCTATGAAAGTGCTACTTAGATCCCAAGAATAACCTACACACTTTGGTATAGATAAAAAAGTCAGTTTCTTATAGGCTTTAGGCTATCACACGATCCGCCAAGGTAACCAAATGGGAAATCAGTATAAACAACTGACACTTACTTACAATTTCTTACAGCTTAACCGAAGTTTTTCGTACTTATCCTGTTAGACTATCACCAGAAATAATCAAACATATCTCAGTGGATAAAGGACGCTTTAATAAACTCCTTAACCAGATTGTCTGGATGCACTAAAAACGGTTCTGTCGCATCTTCCCCGAGCTATATATAAATCGACTCGATGAAAAAGGAGTTGATTTTTAACAGACATACCCATGAACTCCAGATATCCTCCGGCTGAAATAGCACCCGACCAAAGAGTACTTAATGATTTACCTGTTAAAAATTAGTGCGTAGAAACGATTTCAACCGTTAATCTGAATGAAAATAGATATTTGTAATATTTAATACTGGTTTAAATATACCTGTTTCACCTATGATTCTATAATTTTGGTAATTGCAATATACTGATTTAAATGTTATTTATTTCTTAAGTACCTACAGATGTTCGAAGCATAATGTCGATGGGGTCGAATTATTGAGTTTATAGTGGTTGTCATTATTGCTTTTGATTTTTTCTTGCCAGTAATTTAACGGAAAGCTAAACAGACGTTTGAAGTGTGGTTGTTTAAATGTGATGTTCAAACATCACATTATTCAATAATACATTGAAAATAATTAAGTTAATTGTTTGGTTCACTATTGTTGGTGTTAAGTGCATAAGCAAAAGTTCACCAAGGCTTAAATCAACCTACCAATCTAGGCAGGCCATGCAGTTCTAGGCGAATTAGTATATTTGCAATGATTAAAATACATACATAATATTGGAAAACTTATACTCACCCACTTAATTTGTAGAAAAACACCCGTAATGTCGTAATTTAAAGGAATGAAAGTAGCGATGATGGAAAGAAGTGTTGACGTAAATAGCATGGTTCAGTTTACCGCAACGAACCATGTGGAGATGGTGGATAAACCTATTCCCACGCCATCAGATAACGAAGTGCTTATTAAGTCGGATTGCTCGCTCGTTAGTATAGGAACCGAGTTATCTTTACTGTCAGGAAACTACCCAAAAGGATCAGCCTGGGACCAGCTAGCTCAGTTTCCATTATATCCAGGTTATAACAATATCGGCACAATCATCGGTGTTGGTAACGCTCAGAATAAAAGCCTTATTGGTAAAAAAGTGGCAACCTGGGGCGGTCACTGCGCTTTTCATTGTTCCCCTGCAGACAAGCTAGAATTTATTCCTGTCGAATTATTGCAGGAGTCGGGCATTCCAGATGAAGAAGCTGTCTTTTTTACGTTAGGGCAGATTGCCATGAATGCAGTGCGGCGCAGTGGTGTTAGTTGGGGCGATAGTGTCGCAGTTTATGGTATGGGCATTCTTGGTCATTTGATTGTTCAGCTGTGTCACCTTGCTGGCGCAAGGCCCATTTTCGCTGTGAATCGCACGGGTAAAAGGCTGGAGTATTTACCCGATAATCTTCGCGCTGTAATTCCCGTGAATGCATCACAGCGAAACGTTCAGGACGTGGTGCTAGCGAATAATAATGGTCGTAAAGTCGATTATGTTTTTGAAGTTTCGGGAGACGGCGGTGCGATCCCAGATCAATTTGATGTGCTTAGAACCCAAGGCAAGATGATTATTGTCAGCAGCCCGTTATCAAAAACAGAATTTGACTTTCATGATTTATGCAACCGTGAAAGTTTTACGATTATGGGGGTTCACAACTTTTCTCACCCCGAATTTTCGACCCCTGATAACCCTTGGACACTTAGCCGAGATGCAGAGTTATTCTTCAGTTATCTCGCTGAAGGCGCGCTGGATATGAAGCCGCTTATTAGTCACAGGGTTAAATCCTCATCCGCTAGCGAAGTGTACGCATCCTTGCTCGATGACAGATCAAATTCAATGGGTATTGTTTTCGATTGGTCGTGAGCGACTAATTGCGAGTTGCTATCAATCTAAACAATATGGAAATGACAAATGACTAGACCTGATGTGAATGCGATTAATCCCCTAATTACCAACGAAGGTAAAGCCTGGCCACATACCTACTTTTTGAAAAATGTGGTGAAGCGAACCGGGTTTATTGTTGGCGATTATACCTACTATCACGACGAGAGATACCCGAAGGACTTTGGCAAGGTGTTGGCGCCGTACTTACTCGAATCGAGTAAAGCTAAGTTGATCATTGGGAAATTTGGACAAATAGCGCAAGGAACTCAATTTATTACCAGCGGCGCCAACCATCAGATGGATGGCTTTTCTACTTACCCTTTCTCCGCTTTCCCAGGAGATTGGTCGGACAGCTATAAAGCGAATATTCCCGACGAAGGCGATACAGTGATAGGGGATGATGTCTGGTTTGGCCATGAAGTCATTGTGATGCCAGGAGTCACTGTTGGGACTGGCGCCATTGTTGGCGCCCGCGCTGTGGTTACCAAGGATGTTCCCCCCTATGCGGTTGTGGCTGGAAACCCTGCACGCATTATAAGGATGAGGTTTGAACAAACCATCATCAATCGTTTAATCGCTATTGCCTGGTGGGACTGGCCTATTGACGTTATTGAAACACATATCAAAGATATTGTTGCTGCAGATATTTCAGTTCTGGAGTCTGTAAAAGAATCTCAGGCTGATTTCGAATGTGCATAAGCCCTAGTAACGGATAAATTTTCTAAGAATATGGAGGTTTTTATGCAACAGAAAAAAATTAAAGTTGGTGTTATTGGTCTTGGTGTTATGGGTTATGTCCACCTTGAGGTGTATCGCGATATGCCTGACGTCGAAGTGGTTGCGGTTGCGGATATGGATCCTGAACGGTTTAACAATAGGCCGAGAATGGAGGGCAATATTGAAGGTGATACACAATCGCCAATGGACTTGTCTGCAGTTCGCCAATATCACGATGGTTACGATTTAATCCGTGATCCAAGCATAGATTTGGTTGATGTGTGCGTGCAAACGTCTGCCCATGTAGGCCTGGCTAAAGCCGTGTTGGCGTCTGGTAAACACTTGCTTTTAGAGAAACCCATCGCCCGGACATATCAAGAAGCTTTGGAAATTGTAGAATCTGCCAAAAACGCCAAAGGATATGCGCTGCCCGCGCATTGCATTAGATTTTGGCCTGGCTGGAGTTGGCTTAAAGAGACGGTATTAGAAGAAACATACGGCAAGGTATTGTCCGGTAATTTTGGCCGGCTGATAAGTCACCCTAAAGGGGAGTATTACCAAAACGGTGAATTAAACGGTGGCGCCATATTAGACCTGCATATACACGACACGGATTTTATTCACTATTGCTTTGGCGTTCCCGATGCGGTGTTCAGTCGAGGTTACAGCAAGAATACCACGGAAGTAGACCACTTAATTACCCAATATATCTATAACGATCCTGATAAGCCGAAGCAAATATCGGCAGAGGGGGGCTGGGCGATGGCTGAAGGTTATCAGTTTGAAATGAAGTATCAAATTAATTTTGAACAGGCAACAGTTAGCTATACATTCGATGGTGAAAGCCATGTCACCATCTATCAAGATGGTAAAGATCCAAAGGTGCAAAAGTTCGGTGATGGTATGGGTTATGAATTCGAAATTAAATACCTTATTGATTGCATTAGAAACAATCGACCACCGGAAAAAGCAACACTAGAGCATGCTGCAATATCCCTGGGGATTATTGAGGCAGAAAACAGAAGTGTTAATACGGGTAATTTGGCCGAAATTAATTTAACCCTTGCTTAAGTAAATAACAGCCTTGGATACCAAAAGTACCTTGTTTCAACTATCTAAAAAAATCTAAATCTCACTTTAAGTTAATAAGTTGCGGATTATGAATAGGGAAGTTTATGTCAGTAATAAACGATAAAGAACAGCATGAAAATGTCACGGTACTTGGTAACCAAGGCGTCAAGAATGATTACTCCGATGCCAGAGGCATAAAATCGAGTGAACTTCCTCTACACCCTGCTCAAGAGTTTGTATTTCATGAGCAAAAGGTTATCCCCAACAGCCCAGTTTTCAATATTGGTGGGTACCAGGTAATCACTAACGAAATTAACCTAAAAACGTTGCAATGCGCATGGGGTCTTCTGCGCGAAAACCTGGATAGTCTTCGTATTAATGTGGGGCAAACGGAAGCGGGCCTACCTTTTCAAAACATAAAAAAAAGCGATGCTGGCGGCAAGATAGTATATCAGGATTATTCACATTATAACGATGCCGAGGAAGCCGCAGAAACCTGGATAGACCAACAGTTTGAGATACCCTTTGATGTTCATTTAGATGAGCTCAGTCAACTTTGTTTGATTAAGGTCAGTCATCATAAATACTATCTCCAGGCTCGATTTCATCAACTCATTATTGACCATGCTGGAATTTATCAACTACAAGCGTATCTTCACAGGCTTTATGCGGATGTACAGGCAAACAAAAGCATTGATTGGGTTTATGCCCTTCCTCAGTATCAGGTCGATATAGCACAATCGCAGCGATACTTATCATCTGTGCGCTATATCAGAGACAAGGACTACTGGAAGCAGTTTTTCCTCGACAAGTCGGTATTACGTTTAACGCCTTATTACAATGAACGTAAGCGCAGCTCGATTAAAACAAACGTCAGCCCTGAAACGCAGCAGCTATTTGACGCCTTTTGTAAACAACAGCGCGTAAGCCCGCTCGCTGTACTGATGACAGTGGTGAGCACCTATTTTTCTCGCACGCTTAGTCAAAATGATTTAGTCCTGTCCACGGCTGTACAGGGATTTTCAAGAAATTCGGCTATTTCTGCAGTAGGTGTACATTCGACCGTAGTGCCTGTTTATTGTCCTCACGAAACAGAAAGTAATGTTGTAATACAGGCTGCCCAAATTCAGACTGAGTTAAGAAAAAGCCTGAGGCACAGAAAGTTACCTGGTAAGCAAATTCATCGCTTAGCCGATGCCGATAATGCGGATCTGTCGGATATATTCGTTCAATATAAAACAAACCTCGGGCAGCAGGCGGATACTCAAGGCATACAACAAACAACTGCGCTAACTAACCAGTACAAAAGTCAGCCACTCGATATTTGCCTACAAAAGACCGAGGCCGGACTGAGTTTACAACTTACTTTTTTACACCAATATTTCTGCGATAAAGAAGGGAACGACTTAGCTAAGCGAATAACCCAATTGCTTGAGCAATGTCTAAATGCTCCATCAACCGAAACCAACCGTCTGCCTTTATTGCTGGATGCAGAGCAGGCGCTGCTACAGAGTTGGAATCAAACGGACGTACCTTATAAACAGGATACGACCCTGCATCAAGTATTTGAAAAACAGGTGGAAAGTACTCCCGACAATATAGCGCTGGTATTTAGTGATAAAGCGAGTGGCGATCAGCAGGTTAGCTATGGTGAACTGAACGAAAGAGCCAACCAATTAGCGCGCGTGATCCGCAGCCAATATTTAGCGATTCACGGTAAATCGATGAAACCAGATACCTTGATTGCCTTGTATCTCGATCGCAGCATAGAAATGGTGGTCTGTATCCTGGCTGTATTAAAGGCGGGCGGCGCTTATGTACCAATATCGCCGGAGTACCCACAAGAGCGCGTGCAATTTCTATTGCGCGATACGTCTGCGGCACTCCTGCTTACACAGCACAATCATAAAGAGAAGTTAACCGTTCATTCGGGCGTGCAGTCGACACTGTTGATCATCGATGATCCGTCATTAACCTGCAATATAGCGTCGTCAAATCTAGATGAGGTGAGCCGGGCGACGGATCTTGCCTATGTAATTTATACCTCGGGCACCACGGGTAAGCCGAAAGGGGTGATGGTGGAGCACAAAAATACGCTCCATTTAGTGAATGCACAAATTGATAAATTTGAGGCAACAGCGTGCAGACGAGCCTTACAGTTTGCCGCTTATGTGTTCGATGCCAGTGTATCGGAGATCTTTGTCAGCCTGTTGTGTGGCCATCAGCTATATATTTGTAATGCTGAGCAACATAAGGATCCGATAGCGCTTGGCCAATTGATAGAGCAGCAGAGCATTGAGATCGCGACGCTGCCACCGATTATATTAACGCAAATAGAAAGCAGCTCCCTGACGTCGCTCAAGACCTTGATCACCGCAGGTGAGACACCTGCCAGGGAGTTGTTAGACAGGTTTAGTCAGGCGAGTCAGGTTTTTAACGCGTATGGACCCACTGAATCAACCGTGTGCGCCAGTGCTCATCATTATCAAAAAGGCGACTTGGCCGCCAATATTGGTAAACCCATCGATAACGTCAAATTGTATGTGTTAGACCCCTGCGGCAATCTGTTGCCAACGGCGACCACGGGTGAGCTGTATATCGGCGGCGCCGGGTTGGCGCGCGGCTATTTAAATCGCCCTGAACTGACAGCCGAACGTTTTATTGAACATCCCTTTGCGACGCCATCGGATAAGGCAAAAGGTTATACCCGACTGTACAAAACGGGTGATTTAGTGCGCTGGTTGCCAGATGGAAACTTGGAATACCTGGGCCGCAATGACAGCCAGGTCAAAGTCAGAGGTTACCGTATTGAGCTGGGAGAAATAGAAAATGCCCTCGCTGCCCATCCGCAGGTGAAACAAGCGGTTGTGATTGATTGTGAGCATCGAGATCACAAGATCCTCGCGGCCTACCTGGTCTTCAATGCGCAGGCATCGCTCAATGGCATGGCATTAAGAGACTATTTATCCGCACAGTTGCCGGATTATATGCTGCCGGCGAGTTTCAACGAATTGAATGCACTGCCTTTGACCATCAATGGCAAGCTGGATCGTCGGGCGTTGCCGGCGCCAGACTTTATTCATGGCGATACCTATGTGGCGCCCACAAACCAATGCGAAGCGTTACTGTGCAGCATTTGGCAAGCGGTGCTGGGCCTGGAGAAAGTCGGTATTCAGGACAATTTCTTCCACATCGGCGGCGATTCAATCATTTGTATTCAACTGACCTCACGACTGCGCCAGCATGGTTTCAGTGTGCAGGTGAAAGACATATTTGCTGCGCCAAGTATCGCCAAGTTGGCGCACTTGCTCACCCAGACCAGCACGACGCCAACCATCGAGGCGGAGCAGGGACAACTGTCCGGTACTTTTGACTTGTTGCCGATACAGCAGTGGTTTTTTGAGCTGCCCCTGGTGAAACCCCAGCACTGGAATCACGCATTTATGTTGTCGTTACCCGGGGAAGTGGGGCAAGCGCATCTCGAGCTGGCATTAACCGCCCTGGCAACACGCCACGATATGCTGCGCTGTGGGTTTGAGCGCACGCAGGCCGAGCCGCAAAGTAAAAACCACGATGAAATACGTCAGCGCTATTACGGCAGTGACGAGCAGATGATGGCGCCATTGCGTACTGTCAATGTTGCGGCCATGGACGCGCACAGTTTGCACGAGCAATTAACCCAGTGGCAAAGTGGTTTCGATATCTACCAGGGGCCGCTATGGCAGGTCGCTTATTTAACCGGTTATGCCGATGGCACGACGCGTTTATTTTTCTGTTTTCATCACCTGATTATCGATGCCGTATCCTGGCGAATTATTGCTGAAGATATGCGTCTGTTGCTCACCGGTGACACGCTGCCGGCTAAAACAAGCAGCTACCGGCAGTGGGCTCAGGCCGTTCAGGCCTATGCCCAGAGGCATAAAAACGACGTGGATTACTGGTTGGATGTGCTGGACGGAGCGAAACAAACCACGTCAGTTGACGGAAATGGGGGGCGCGTTCCTACCACGCATGAAGCCGATGTTGGATTATCCACTGCGCTGACAGCCCAGTTACTCCATCGTGCCAATGAGGGTTATCACACCGAAATTAACGACCTGTTATTGAGCGCATTGAGCCGGGCACTCAGTGTCACGTTTGCCGGTAGTCTGTCGGCAGGAGACAGCCAGCTTATTACCCTCGAAGGCCATGGCAGAGAAATTATTGATGAAACACTGGATGTATCCCAGACCCTGGGTTGGTTTACCACGACCTACCCGGTAAAGCTGCACGCCTGTGACGATTTGGGTGAGCTGATAATCCGGACCAAAGAGATGATACGGGGTATTCCGGACAAGGGCATTGGTTTTGGTGCGCTGACTCAGGCAGGGTTGTTGAAGGCGACAGCCCTACCCAGAGTCAGCTTTAATTACCTCGGTCAGCTAAATACCGATGCCAATGGTCAGTCAGATTGGAAAATCAGTGCGGAAAAGTGTGGTCTGTCTATTGCCGCAGAAAACACCGAAGACTTGTTGCTCAGCATTAACGGGGCGGTTGAACATGGCCAGCTGAGGTTTAGTGTGGTTTCTCAGCTCGCAAAGGAACAAACCGCCTGCTTTACTGCCGCTTTTGAGCAGGCATTGGCACAGGTGACTGCCCATGCACTTGAGGTCGCGCGTGCCGGCGGCATAAAAACGCCCAGTGATTTCGCAGTGGCAGGGCTGTCCGTGGCGGATTTAGACCGTTTACAAAACCGACACGAGATTGAGGCCATTTACCCTGCCACCAGTTTGCAGCAGGGCTTTATCTATCATTATTTGAGCCAGCCTCAAGATGACGCCTACCGGGTCCAAGTGTTGCTGGACTATCACCAGGCGTTGGACGTTGTCGCTTATCAGCAAGCCTGGTCCCTGGCCTCATTACGTTACCCGATATTGCGCACCGCCTTTGATTGGCAGGAAACACTACTGCAAGTCATTACCGCGCCAGGCAGTATTGGGCCGAAGAACTTTGACTTTAAAGATATCAGTGAACTGGCTGGATCCGCACGCGAGCAGGCGATTACTGCGATCCAGCGTGCGGACCGTGAAATAGCCTTTGATTTGAGCGAGCCTGGTTTGGTCCGCTTTACCCTGATCAAGCAATCGGCCGAGCACTACACAGTGTTAAAGTCCGAGCATCACAGCATTGCCGATGGCTGGAGCGGGCCGATTTTACTTAAGTCGGTGCATGACGATTACAACCGTTTGACCAGGGGCTCGGCCTCGGCGGCGGCGCTGGCATTGGAAATAGTCCCGGAGTCGGCCTACCTGCTGGCGCAGGAATATTACCAACAGCACGCCACGACGACCCGGGCATATTGGGATACTGCCCGTCAATCCTGGGGAGAGGCCAACGACATTAACGGTTTGCTCAGTGAGACTGTCGATCTGAGTCAGGTTAGAAAGGTAGATAACCCCGCCGAGCAGCAGCGGGTATTGGAGGGAGACGCCTACCAGGGACTTAAGGCGATGTGCCGCAGCCAGGGATTGACGCTCAATGCGGCGCTGCAGTTTGCCTGGCACAAGCTATTGCACGTCTATACCCGGGATGAGCAGACGTTTGTGGGCACCACGGTGTCGGGGCGAGATATTCCCGTCGACGGCATAGAGTCGAGCGTCGGTTTGTATATCAATACCTTACCCTTGGCGGTGAGCTGGCGCGAGCAGGCGACGGCGCTTGATGTGTTGCAGGCAATTCAACAAGGGATAGTTGAGCTCAACACGCACAGCAATATGCCACTGGGTGAATTGCAGCGCAACGGCGATCGCCAATTCCACAGTTTGTTTGTGTTCGAGAACTACCCGAGTCCAGTGGAGACGACGGGTGATGATGCCGGTATCGAGTCGAGCATGCGGTTTCGCCAGGCCATAGAGAAAACCGATTATCCGTTGTCGGTGGTGGCCTATGAGCAGGGTGAGAGCCTGGTGGTTTACCTGAAGTATGGTCAGGATTGGTTGAGCGGGGCGCGGGCTAATGAATTGTTAGACCAACTCATGCAGATATTGGCCTGTATCAGCGTGACACCCAATATACCCCATCAACAAATTTCACTGCTGAGCCAGAGTGAGCGCACTACCCAATTGTACGACTGGAATGATACCGATGCGCCGTACCCACAGGATGCAACACTTTGTTTATTAGTAGAGCAGCAAGCACAACAAACGCCCGAAAATATCGCCGTGGTTTTTACCGACAAAAAGGGTGAAAGGCAACAGCTTACCTATCGAGAATTAAACGAAAAAGCCAATCAATTAGCGCGCGTTATTCGGAGTAATTACTACGCGCGTTACGGTAATGATTTACAGGCGGACACTCTGATTGCTTTGTACCTTGAACGCAGCCCGGAGATGATAATTAGTCAATTGGCAATACTAAAAGCGGGCGCCGCTTATGTCCCCTTATCACCTGAATATCCGCAAGAGCGTATTGAATTTATGCTGCAGGATACCTGTGCCTGCCTACTGCTTACACAGCTTGAGTTTGTGGGAAGACTCGATAACTGGCTAAGCCAACTCGATACCTGTCCCGAGCTTATTGCCGTCGACAACACCGAACTGCTGAGCGAGCTGGCAGTGACTAATCTGGGGCTTGGTAAGGCGACGGATCTGGCGTATGTGATGTATACCTCGGGTACGACGGGCAAACCTAAGGGAGTACTGATACCTCATCGCGGTGTTGTCTCCTTGGTTAAGAACAACGATTACCTACAGATTGGCGAGCAGGACGTGTTTTTACAACTGTCGAATCCAAACTTTGATGCATCGACATTTGAGGTGTGGGGGGCACTTACCCATGGTGCGAAACTGGTCTTGCCCCTTGTTTCGGCTGCGATGCAAGCAGAGCAACTCGAAGGGTTATTGAAAAAGCACCGGGTTTCAATTTTATGGCTTACCAGAGCGTTATTTGACCAACTGTATGTCCAGCAAGCTAACTTATTTGCTCCTTTACAAACGCTATTAATCGGCGGTGAAGTGCTTACGGCTAACTTGGTGCGAGATTTGATGGCCGGGCAACACAGGCCAAATAAGATATTGAATGGTTATGGCCCAACAGAAGGCACGACATTTACCACTGTCTATGACTGTGTGGATTTCGATAAAACGGTGCCGATTGGTTTACCCATCAATACGCGAAAAGTCTACGTATTATCCCCCGATTTGGAGCTGGTTGTGCCAGGAGCGATAGGAGAGCTGTATATTGGCGGCGCCGGATTAGCACGCGGCTATTTGAATCGCCCTGAGCTGAGCGCCGAACGTTTTATTGAACATCCGTTTGCGACGCCGTCGGATAAGGCAAAAGGGTATACCCGACTGTACAAAACGGGGGACTTGGTGCGCTGGTTGCCAGATGGCAACTTGGAATATCTGGGCCGCAACGACAGCCAGGTCAAGATCAGAGGTTACCGTATTGAGCTGGGAGAAATAGAAAATACCCTCGCTGCCCATCCGCAGGTGAAACAAGCGGTTGTGATTGATTGTGAGCATCAAGATCACAAGGTCCTCGCCGCCTACCTGGTCTTCAATGAGCGGGCATCGCTCAATGGCATGGCATTACGAGACTATTTATCCGCCCGGCTGCCGGATTATATGCTGCCGGCGAGTTTCACCGAATTGGATGCACTGCCTTTGACCATCAATGGCAAGCTGGATCGTCGGGCGTTGCCGGCGCCAGACTTTATTCATGGTGATACCTATGTGGCGCCCACAAATCAATGCGAAGCGTTACTGTGCACCATTTGGCAAGCGGTGCTGGGCCTGGAAAAAGTCGGTATTCAGGACAATTTCTTCCACATCGGCGGCGATTCCATCATCAGTATTCAATTGACCTCACGACTGCGCCAGCATGGTTTTAATGTGCAGGTGAAAGACATATTTGCTGCGCCAAGCATCGCCAAGTTGGCGCACTTGCTCACCCAGACCAGCACGACGCCAACCATCGAGGCGGAGCAGGGACAACTGTCCGGTACATTTGACTTGTTGCCGATACAGCAGTGGTTTTTTGAGAAGCCCCTGGCCAAACCCCAGCACTGGAATCAGGCATTTATGTTGTCGTTACCCGGGGAAGTGGGGCAAGCGCATATCGAACAGGCATTAACCGCCCTGGCAACACGCCACGATATGCTGCGTTGTGGGTTTGAGCGCGCGCAGGCCGAGCCGCCAACTAACCACGATGAAATACGTCAGCGCTATTACGGCAATGACGAGCAGATGATGGCGCCATTGCGTACTGTCAATGTTGCGGCCATGGACGCGCACAGTTTGCACGAGCAATTAACCCAGTGGCAAAGTGGTTTCGATATCTATCAGGGGCCGCTATGGCAGGTCGCTTATTTAACCGGTTATGCCGATGGCGCGACACGTTTATTTTTCTGTTTTCATCACCTGATCATCGATGCCGTATCCTGGCGCATTATTGCTGAAGATATGCGTCTGTTGCTCACCGGTGACACGTTGCCGGCTAAAACAAGCAGCTACCGGCAGTGGGTCCAGGCCGTTCAGGCCTATGCCCAGAGGCATGAAAATGACGTGGATTACTGGTTGGAGGTGCTGGCCGGAGCGAAACAAACCACGTCAGTTGACGCCCATGCCGCGCATGAGGCCGGAGTTGAATTATCCGCAGCGCTGACAGCCCAACTGCTTCATGGCGCCAATGAGGGTTATCACACCGAAATTAACGACCTGTTATTGAGCGCATTGAGTCGGGCACTCAGTGTCACGTTTGCCGGTAATCTGTCGGCAGGAGACAGCCAGCTTATTACCCTCGAAGGCCATGGCAGAGAAATTATTGATGAAACATTGGATATGTCCCAGACCCTGGGTTGGTTTACCACGACCTACCCGGTAAAGCTGCACGCCTGTGACGACCTGGGTGAGCTGATAATCCAGACCAAAGAGATGATACGGGGTATTCCGGACAAGGGCATTGGTTTTGGTGCGCTGACCCAGGCAGGATTATTGAAGGCGACAGCCTTACCCAGAGTCAGCTTTAATTACCTCGGTCAGCTTAATACCGATGCCAATGGCCAGTCAGATTGGAAAGTTACTGCGGAAAAGTGTGGGCAGTCTGTGGCCGCAGAAAACACGGACGACTTGTTGCTCAACATTAACGGCGCGGTTGAACATGGCCAGCTGAGGTTTAGTGTGGTTTCTCAGCTCACGAAGGAACAAACTGCCTGTTTTACTGCCGCTTTTGAGCAGGCATTGGCACAGGTGATAACCCATGCGCTCGAGGTCGCGCGTGCCGGGGGCATAAAAACGCCCAGTGATTTCGCAGTGGCAGGGCTGTCTGTGGCGGATTTAGACCGTTTACAAAACCGACACGACATTGAGGCCATTTACCCTGCCACCAGTTTGCAGCAGGGTTTTATCTATCATTATTTGAGTCAGCCTCAAGATGACGCCTACCGGGTCCAGGTGTTGCTGGACTATCACCAGGCGTTGGACGTTGCCGCTTATCAGCAGGCCTGGTCCCTGGCCTCATTACGTTACCCGATATTGCGCACCGCCTTTGACTGGCAGGAAACATTACTGCAAGTCATTACCGCGCCAGGCAGTATTGGGCCGAAGCACTTTACCTTTAAAGATATCAGTGAACTGGCTGGACCTGCACGCGAGCAGGCGATTACTGCGATCCAGCGGGCGGACCGTGAAATAGCCTTCGATTTGAGCGAGCCTGGTTTGGTCCGCTTTATCCTGATCAAGCAATCGGCCGAGCACTACACTGTGTTAAAGTCCGAGCATCACAGCATTACCGATGGCTGGAGCGGGCCGATTTTACTCAAGTCGGTGCATGACGATTACAACCGTTTGACCAGGAGAGGAGCCTCGACGGCGGCGCTGGCATTGGAAATAGTCCCGGAGCCTACCTACCTGCTGGCGCAGGAATATTACCAACAGCACGCCACGAAGACCCGGGCCTATTGGGATGCTGCCCGTCAATCCTGGGGAGAGGCCAACGACATTAACGGTTTGCTCAGTGAGACAATCGATCTGAGTCAGGTTCGACAGGTAGATAACCCCGCCGAGCAGCAGCGGGTATTGGAGGGAGACGCCTACCAGGGACTTAAGGCGATGTGCCGTCACCAGGGATTGACGCTCAATGTGGCGCTGCAATTTGCCTGGCACAAGCTATTGCATGTCTATACCCGGGACGAGCAGACGTTTGTGGGCACCACGGTGTCGGGGCGAGATATTCCCGTCGACGGCATTGAGTCGAGCGTCGGTTTGTATATCAATACCTTACCTTTGGCGGTGAGCTGGCGCGAGCAGGCAACGGCGCTTGATGTGTTGCAGGCAATTCAACAAGGGATAGTTGAGCTCAACACGCACAGCAATATGCCACTGGGTGAATTGCAGCGCAATGGCCAGCGCCAATTCCACAGTTTGTTTGTGTTTGAGAACTACCCGAGACCCGTGGAGACGACGGGTGATGGTGCAGGTATCGAGTCGAGCATGCGGTTTCGCCAGGCAATAGAGAAAACCGATTATCCGTTGTCGGTGATGGCCTATGAGCAGGGTGAGAGCCTGGTGGTTTACCTGAAGTATGGTCAGAATTGGTTGAACGGGGCACGGGCTAATGAATTGTTAGACCAACTTACGCAGATATTGGCCTGTATCAGCGTGACACCCAACATACCCCATCAACAAATTTCACTGCTGAGCCAGAGTGAGCGCACTACCCAATTGTATGACTGGAATGATACCGATGCGCCGTACCCACAAGATGCGACCCTGCATCAGGTGTTTGAGGAGCAGGTGGAAAAGACACCCGATAATATCGCTGTTGTTTTTACCGACCAAAATGGCGAGGAGCAACAGCTAAGTTATCGAGAGTTGAACGAAAGAGCCAATCAATTAGCGCGCGTTATTCGGAGTGATTACTACGCGCGTTACGGTAGTGTTTTAGAGGCGGACACCCTGATTGCGTTGTACCTTGAACGCAGCCCGGAGATGATAATTAGTCAATTGGCAATACTAAAAGCGGGCGCCGCTTATGTCCCCTTATCACCTGAATATCCGCAAGAGCGTATTGAATTTATGCTGCAGGATACCTGTGCCTGCCTACTGCTTACACAGCTTGAGTTTGTGGGAAGACTCGATAACTGGCTAAGCCAACTCGATACCTGTCCCGAGCTTATTGCCGTCGACAACACCGAACTGCTGAGCGAGCTGGAAACCACTAATCTGGGGCTTGGTAAGGCGACGGATCTGGCGTATGTGATGTATACCTCGGGTACGACGGGCAAACCTAAGGGAGTGCTTATACCTCATCGCGGTGTTGTCTCCTTGGTTAAGAACAACGATTACCTACAGATTGGCGAGCAGGACGTGTTTTTACAACTGTCGAATCCAAACTTTGATGCATCGACATTTGAGGTGTGGGGGGCACTTACCCATGGCGCGAAACTGGTCTTGCCCCTTGTATCGGCTGCGATGCAAGCAGAGCAACTCGAAGGGTTATTGAAAAAGCACCGGGTTTCAATTTTATGGCTTACCAGAGCGTTATTTGACCAACTGTATGTCCAGCAAGCTAACTTATTTGCTCCTTTACAAACGCTATTAATCGGCGGTGAAGTGCTTACGGCTAACTTGGTGCGAGATTTGATGGCCGGGCAACACAGGCCAAATAAGATATTGAATGGTTATGGCCCAACAGAAGGCACGACATTTACCACTGTCTATGACTGTGTGAATTTCGATAAAACCGTGCCGATTGGCTTACCCATCAATAGTCGAAAAGTCTACGTATTATCCCCCGATTTGGAGCTGGTTGTGCCAGGAGCGATAGGAGAGCTGTATATTGGCGGCGCAGGATTAGCGCGCGGCTATTTAAATCGCCCTGAGCTGACCGCCGAACGTTTTATTGAACATCCCTTTGCGACACCGTCAGATAAGGCAAAAGGTTATACCCGACTGTACAAAACGGGGGACTTGGTGCGCTGGTTGCCAGATGGCAACTTGGAATACCTGGGCCGCAACGACAGCCAGGTCAAAATCAGAGGTTACCGTATTGAGCTGGGAGAAATAGAAAATGCCCTCGCTGCCCATCCGCAGGTGAAACAAGTGGCTGTGATTGATTGTGATCATCGAGATCACAAGATCCTCGCCGCCTACCTGGTGTTCAATGAGCGGGCATCGCTCAGTGGCATGGCATTAAGGGACTATTTATCTGCACGGTTGCCGGATTATATGCTGCCGGCGAGTTTCACCGAATTGGATGCACTGCCTTTGACCATCAATGGCAAGCTGGATCGTCGGGCGTTGCCGGCGCCAGACTTTATTGATGACGATAGCTATGTGGCACCCACAAACCAATGCGAAGCGTTACTGTGCACCATTTGGCAAGCGGTGCTGGGCCTGGAAAAAGTCGGTGTTCAGGACAATTTCTTCCACATCGGTGGCGATTCCATCATCAGTATTCAATTGACCTCACGACTGCGCCAGCATGGTTTTAATGTGCAGGTGAAAGACATATTTGCTGCGCCAAGCATCGCCAAGTTGGCGCACTTGCTCACCCAGACCAGCACGACGCCAACCATCGAGGCGGAGCAGGGACAACTGTCCGGCTCATTTGACTTATTGCCGATACAGCAGTGGTTTTTTGAGCTGCCCCTGGCCAAACCCCAGCACTGGAATCAGGCATTTATGTTGTCTTTACCCGGGGAAGTGGGGCAAGCGCATCTTGAACAGGCATTAACCGCCCTGGCAACACGCCACGATATGCTGCGCTGTGGGTTTGAGCGCGCGCAGGCCGAGCCGCCAACTAACCACGATGAAATACGTCAGCGCTATTACGGCAATGACGCGCAGATGATGGCGCCATTGCGTACTGTCAATGTTGCGGCCATGGACGAGCACAGTTTGCACGAGCAATTAACCCAGTGGCAAAGTGGTTTCGATATCTACCAGGGGCCGCTATGGCAGGTCGCTTATTTGACCGGTTATGCCGATGGCACGACGCGTTTATTTTTCTGTTTTCATCACCTGATTATCGATGCCGTATCCTGGCGAATTATTGCTGAAGATATGCGTCTGTTGCTCACCGATGACACGTTGCCGGCTAAAACAAGCAGCTACCGGCAGTGGGTCCAGGCCGTTCAGGCCTATGCCCAGAGGCATGAAAATGACGTGGATTATTGGTTGGAGGTGCTGGCCGGAGCGAAACAAACCACGTCAGTTGACGCCCATGCCGCGCATGAGGCCGGAGTTGAATTATCCGCAGCACTGACAGCCCAGCTGCTTCATGGTGCCAATGAGGGGTATCACACCGAAATTAACGACCTGTTATTGAGCGCATTGAGTCGGGCGCTCAGTGTCACGTTTGCCGGTAATCTGTCGGCAGGAGACAGCCAGCTTATTACCCTCGAAGGTCATGGCAGAGAAATTATTGATGAAACATTGGATGTGTCCCAGACCCTGGGTTGGTTTACCACGACGTACCCGGTAAAGCTGCACGCCTGTGACGATTTGAGTGAGCTGATTATCCAGACCAAAGAGATGATACGGGGTATTCCGGACAAGGGCATTGGTTTTGGTGCGCTGACCCAGGCAGGATTATTGAAGGCGACAGCCTTACCGGGGATCAGTTTTAATTACCTCGGTCAGCTTAATACCGATACCAATGGCCAGTCAGATTGGAAAGTTACTGCGGAAAAGTGCGGTCAGTCTGTGGCCGCAGAAAACACGGACGCCTTGTTGCTC
Source organism: Psychromonadaceae bacterium (assembly GCA_965249895.1). GTDB lineage: Bacteria > Pseudomonadota > Gammaproteobacteria > Enterobacterales > CBDFNC01 > CBDFNC01. The sequence continues at coordinate 455,819 of CBDFNC010000004.1, read as the reverse complement.
AGCATTAACGGGGCGGTTGAACATGGCCAGCTGAGGTTTAGTGTGGTTTCTCAGCTCACGAAGGCACAAACCGCCTGTTTTACCGCCGCTTTTGAGCAGGCATTGGCACAGGTGATAACCCATGCGCTCGAGGTCGCGCGTGCCGGGGGCATAAAAACGCCCAGTGATTTCGCAGTGGTAGGGCTGTCCGTGGCGGATTTAGACCGTTTACAAAACCGACACGAGATTGAGGCCATTTACCCTGCCACCAGTTTGCAGCAGGGCTTTATCTATCATTATTTGAGTCAGCCTCAAGATGACGCCTACCGGGTCCAGGTGTTGCTGGACTATCACCAGGCGTTGGATGTTGCCGCTTATCAGCAGGCCTGGTATCTGGCCTCATTACGTTACCCGATATTGCGCACCGCCTTTGATTGGCAGGAAACACTACTGCAAGTCATTACCGCGCCAGGCAGTATTGGGCCGAAAAACTTTACCTTTAAAGATATCAGTGAACTCGCTGGACCTGCACGCGAGCAGGCGATTACTGCGATCCAGCGGGCGGACCGTGAAATAGCCTTCGATTTGACCCAACCTGGTTTGGTCCGCTTTATCCTGATCAAGCAATCGGCCGAGCACTACACTGTGTTAAAGTCCGAGCATCACAGCATTACCGATGGCTGGAGCGGGCCGATTTTACTCAAGTCGGTGCATGACGATTACAACCGTTTGACCAGGGGCTCGGCCTCGGCGGCGGCGCTGGCATTGGAAATAGTCCCGGAGCCTACCTACCTGCTGGCGCAGGAATATTACCAACAGCACGCCACGAAGACCCGAGCATATTGGGATACCGCCCGTCAATCCTGGGGAGAGGCCAACGACATTAACGGTTTGCTCAGTGAGACAATCGATCTGAGTCAGGTTCGACAGGTAGATAACCCCGCCGAGCAGCAGCGCGTATTGGAGGGAGACGCCTACCAGGGACTTAAGGCGATGTGCCGCAGCCAGGGATTGACGCTCAATGTGGCGCTGCAATTTGCCTGGCACAAGCTATTGCATGTCTATACCCGGGACGAGCAGACGTTTGTGGGCACCACGGTGTCGGGGCGAGATATTCCCGTCGACGGCATTGAGTCGAGCGTCGGTTTGTATATCAATACCTTACCTTTGGCGGTGAGCTGGCGCGAGCAGGCAACGGCGCTTGATGTGTTGCAGGCAATTCAACAAGGGATAGTTGAACTCAACACGCACAGCAATATGCCACTGGGTGAATTGCAGCGCGATGGCCAGCGCCAATTCCACAGTTTGTTTGTGTTCGAGAACTACCCGAGTCCAGTGGAGACGACGGGTGATGATGCCGGTATCGAGTCGAGCATGCGGTTTCGCCAGGCCATAGAGAAAACCGATTATCCGTTGTCGGTGATGGCCTATGAGCAGGGTGAGAGCCTGGTGGTTTACCTGAAGTATGGTCAGGATTGGTTGAGCGAGGCGCGCGCTAATCAATTGTTAGACCAACTCATGCAGATATTGGCCTGTATCAGCGTGACACCCAACATACCCCATCAACAAATTTCACTGCTGAGCCAGAGTGAGCGCACTACCCAGTTAACTGTCTGGAATCAAACAGAGTCCCCTTATCGGGAGGATGCAACCCTACATCAAGTGTTTGAGGAGCAGGTGGAAAAGACACCCGATAATATTGCCCTTGTTTTTGAGCATAATACGCAGAAGCAGCAACAACTAAGTTATCGAGAATTGAACGAAAGAGCCAATCAATTAGCGCATGTGATCCGCAGCCAATATCAGGCGATTCATGGTGAATCGATTAAAGCAGATACCTTAATTGCCTTGTATCTCGATCGCAGCATCGAAATGCTGGTTGGTATACTGGCTGTATTGAAGGCAGGCGGCGCTTATGTACCTATATCGCCGGAATACCCACAAGAGCGTGTGCAATTTATGCTCGAAGATACGATGGCGCCACTGCTACTCACGCAGCTAGGCTATAGGGAGAAGTTGACCAGAAATATAACGGACTCTGGCGCTCAGCCGGTAATGATATGCCTTGATGAGTCTGAACTAACCCGCGGTATTACCTCGGGCAACTTAACCCAAGTAAGCCAGGCGACAGATCTTGCCTATGTGATTTATACCTCGGGCACCACGGGTAAACCGAAAGGGGTGATGGTGGAGCACAACAATACGCTCCATTTAGTGAATGCACAAATTCAGAAATTTGATGCAACAGCGTGCAGGCGATCCTTACAGTTTGCCGCTTATGTGTTCGATGCCAGTGTGTTTGAGATCTTCGTCAGCCTGTTGTGTGGCCATCAGTTATATATTTGTAATGAAAAGCAACATAAGGACCCGATAGCGCTTGGCCAATTGATACAGCAGCAGAATATCGAGATTGCGACGCTGCCACCGATTATATTGACTCACATAGAAAGCAGTTCCCTGACGTCGCTCAAGACCTTGATCACCGCAGGAGAGACACCTGCCAGGGAGTTGTTAGACAGGTTTAGTCAGACGAGTCAGGTTTTTAACGCGTATGGACCCACTGAATCAACAGTGTGTGCCAGTGCACATCATTATCAAACGGGCGATTTGGCCGCCAATATTGGTAAACCCATCGATAACGTCAAATTGTATGTGTTAGATCCCTGTGGCAATCTGCTGCCAATGGCGGCCATGGGTGAACTCTATATTGGTGGTGCAGGGTTGACGCGCGGCTATTTGAATCGTCCTGAGCTTACCGCCGAACGTTTTGTTGAACATCCCTTTGCGACGCCGTCAGATAAGGCAAAGGGGTATACCCGACTGTACAAAACCGGTGATTTAGTGCGCTGGATGGCAGACGGAAACTTGGAATACCTGGGCCGCAACGACAGCCAGGTCAAGATCAGAGGTTACCGTATTGAGCTGGGAGAAATTGAAAATGCCCTGGCAGCGGTCCCCGACATTTTGCAAGCCGTGGTGGTCGATCGTGAACATGGCGGCGGTAAATTTCTCGCGGCCTATTTTGTAGTAAGGGGTGACAGTTCTGTTTCGGCAGAATACCTGCGGGAAACACTCTCTGCCCAGTTGCCGGATTATATGGTGCCCGCTAGTTTTACTTTGCTAGACAGTATTCCACTGACCATAAACGGCAAGCTTGACCGCCGGGCTCTTCCCGAGCCGGCATTAGCCAGTGAGCATAGTTACACTGTGCCCAGAACGGCCTTAGAGAAAAAACTTTGTGAAATTTGGCAAGCGCTATTAGGACTCGACCGTGTTGGAATAGATGACAATTTCTTTCGTATCGGGGGTAACTCCATCAGTGCGATCCGGCTAACGGCGGTCAGCCGCCGGGAACTGAATATGGATATTCCCTTGGCGATGTTGTTTAAACATAAAACCATCGCACAGCTAGTTGGTCATATAGACCCCAAAACGGTCACGGTCATTCCAGCAACTCAAACTGGAACTTCGCCATTGTCATTCGCTCAAGAGAGGCTGCTGTTTATTGAACGCTTCGAGCAGGGCACGGATGCCTATCATATTCCGCTTTTTGTCAGTCTGAAAGATGATGTCAACTGGCTGGCATTACGTGAAGCCTTGCTGTTTCTGACGGAGCGTCACCCTATCTTAAAAACTGTGTATCGGACCAATGAAAAAGGTGAAGACTATCAACAGGTGCTTGAGTCAACCGTTCAAATTCCAGAGCATCAGTTCGCCACCCAGCAGGCGTTAATATCGGCAGTACAGCAAAGCATTACGCTGCCATTTGATTTGACTTCACAAGCGCCGGTACGATTTGGTCGCTACCAGTCAGGCACAACAAGCTACCTGTTGATAATTTGGCATCATATTGCCTTCGATGGTTGGTCTACGAATATTTTTATGCAAGAGCTGGCCGAAGTTTATCAGGCGCTGTGTCAAGATAAGGCCATCGGCTTACCCCCACTGGATATCACTTACGCCGATTACGCTATTTGGCAGCGAGCGTATTTACAAGGTGCTGTGCTTGATGGGGAAATGAACTACTGGCGTGAAACCCTGACGGGTTTTGAAACCCTGGTCTTACCCACAGACAAAGCACGTCCAAGTGCTATCGACTATGTAGGCAAAGACGTACACTTTTGTTTGCCGCAAGCACTGTCTGAAAAGCTAAGGGCCTTGGCCAAAGAGCAAGAAACAACCTTGTATTCGGTGCTACTTAGTGGCTTTTATGTGACCTTGGCTACCTTGTCAGGCCAATCTGACCTGGTAATAGGAACGCCCTCCGATAATCGTCATCATGCACAAACGCAATCGTTGCTCGGCTTTTTTATCAACTCGCTGGTATTAAGAACTGAGCTTGATCAATCGCAACGAGTGGATGAATTTATCCAGCAAGTTCATGGTGTTGTAACATCGGCTAAAGTGCATCAAGAGCTGCCTTTCGAGAAGCTGGTTGATGCGCTAAATATAGAGAAAGATTTATCGCGTCATCCTATCTTCCAAATAATGTTCAGCGTGCAGAGTTTTGGTGCTGATGAAAAAGATCGGGCGTCGCTTCCTTTTCTGCCAGCATCATTAAAAGAGAGCGACGGTTTGTTTAGCCCCGCCAAGTTTGATTTAAGCCTGTTCTTGGACGATGGGCAGTCGAGTATCACAGGTAGTATTAACTATGCTGTCAGTTTATTCGATGAAATCAGTGTCGAGAGGTTGGCTGCAATCTATCAAGCGGTACTGGGTGCTATGGTGGACCAGAGCACAGATACCATTGGCCAATTGGATAGCTTGCCCGACCACGAACGCCACACTCTGCTACACGACTGGAATGATACCGATGCGCCGTACCCACAGGATGCAACACTTTGTTTATTAGTAGAGCAGCAAGCACAACAAACGCCCGAAAATATCGCCGTGGTTTTTACCGACAAAAAGGGTGAAGGGCATCAGCTTACCTATCGAGAATTAAACGAAAAAGCCAATCAATTAGCGCGCGTTATTCGGAGTAATTACTACGCGCGTTACGGTAATGATTTACAGGCGGACACTCTGATTGCTTTGTATCTTGAACGCAGCCCGGAGATGATAATTAGTCAATTGGCAATACTAAAAGCGGGCGGCGCTTATGTCCCCTTATCACCTGAATATCCGCAAGAGCGTATTGAATTTATGCTGCAGGATACCTGTGCCTGCCTACTGCTTACACAGCTTGAGTTTGTGGGAAGACTCGATAACTGGCTAAGCCAACTCGATACCTGTCCCGAGCTTATTGCCGTCGACAACACCGAGCTGCTGAGCGAGCTGGAAACCACTAATCTGGGGCTTGGTAAGGCGACGGATCTGGCGTATGTGATGTATACCTCGGGTACGACGGGCAAACCTAAGGGAGTGCTTATACCTCATCGCGGTGTTGTCTCCTTGGTTAAGAACAACGATTACATACAGATTGGCGAGCAGGACGTGTTTTTACAACTGTCGAATCCAAACTTTGATGCATCGACATTTGAGGTGTGGGGGGCACTTACCCATGGCGCGAAACTGGTCTTGCCCCTTGTATCGGCTGCGATGCAAGCAGAGCAACTCGAAGGGTTATTGAAAAAGCACAAAGTTTCAATTCTATGGCTTACCAGAGCGTTATTTGACCAACTGTATGTCCAGCAAGCTAACTTATTTGCTCCTTTACAAACGCTATTAATCGGCGGTGAAGTGCTAACGGCTAACTTGGTGCGAGATTTGATGGCCGGGCAACACAGGCCAAATAAGATATTGAATGGTTATGGCCCAACAGAAGGCACGACATTTACCACTGTCTATGAATGTGTGAGTTTCGATAAAACCGTGCCGATTGGCTTACCCATCAATAGTCGAAAAGTCTACGTATTATCCCCCGATTTGGAGCTGGTTGTGCCAGGAGCGATAGGAGAGCTGTATATTGGCGGCGCCGGATTAGCACGCGGCTATTTAAATCGCCCTGAGCTGAGCGCCGAACGTTTTATTGAACATCCCTTTGCGACGCCATCGGATAAGGCAAAAGGTTATACCCGACTGTACAAAACGGGTGATTTAGTGCGCTGGTTGCCAGATGGAAACTTGGAATACCTGGGCCGCAATGACAGCCAGGTCAAAATCAGAGGTTACCGTATTGAGCTGGGGGAAATAGAAAATGCCCTCGCTGCCCATCCGCAGGTGAAACAAGCGGTTGTGATTGATTGTGAGCATCAAGATCACAAGATCCTCGCGGCCTACCTGGTCTTTAATGAGCGGGCATCGCTCAGCGGCATGGCATTAAGGGACTATTTATCCGCCCGGCTGCCGGATTATATGCTGCCGGCGAGTTTCAACGAATTGGATGCACTGCCTTTGACCATTAACGGCAAGCTGGATCGCCGGGCTCTTCCCGAGCCGGCATTAGCCAGTGAGCATAGTTACACTGTGCCCAGAACGGCCTTAGAGAAAAAACTCTGTGAAATTTGGCAAACGCTATTAGGACTCGACCGTGTTGGAATAGATGACAATTTCTTTCGTATCGGGGGTAATTCCATCAGTGCGATTCGGCTAACGGCGGTCAGCCGCCGGGAACTGAATATGGATATTTCCTTGGCGATGTTGTTTAAACATAAAACCATCGCACAGTTAGTTGGTCACATAGACCCCAAAACAGTCACGGTCATTCCAGCAACTCAAACTGGAACTTCGCCATTGTCATTCGCTCAAGAGAGGCTGCTGTTTATTGAACGGTTCGAACAGGGCACGGATGCTTATCATATTCCGCTTTTCGTCAGTCTGAAAGACGATGTCAACTGGCTGGCATTACGTGAAGCCTTGCTGTTTCTGACGGAGCGCCACCCTATCTTAAAAACTGTGTATCGGACCAATGAAAAAGGTGAAGACTATCAACAGGTACTTGAGTCAACCGTTCAAATTCCAGAGCATCAGTTCGCCACCCAGCAGGCGTTAATATCGGCAGTACAGCAAAGCATTACGCTGCCATTTGATTTGACTTCACAAGCGCCGGTACGATTTGGTCGCTACCAGTCAGGCACAACAAGCTACCTGTTGATAATTTGGCATCATATTGCCTTCGATGGTTGGTCTACGAATATTTTTATGCAAGAGCTGGCCGAAGTTTATCAGGCGCTGTGTCAAGATAAGGCCATCGGCTTACCCCCACTGGATATCACTTACGCCGATTACGCTATTTGGCAGCGAGCGTATTTACAAGGTGCTGTGCTTGATGGGGAAATGAACTACTGGCGTGAAACCCTGACGGGTTTTGAAACCCTGGTCTTACCCACAGACAAAGCACGTCCAAGTGCTATCGACTATGTAGGCAAAGACGTACACTTTTGTTTGCCGCAAGCACTGTCTGAAAAGCTAAGGGCCTTGGCCAAAGAGCAAGAAACAACCTTGTATTCGGTGCTACTTAGTGGCTTTTATGTGACCTTGGCTACCTTGTCAGGCCAATCTGACCTGGTGATAGGAACGCCCTCCGATAATCGTCATCATGCACAAACGCAATCGTTGCTCGGCTTTTTTATCAACTCGCTGGTATTAAGAACTGAGCTTGATCAATCGCAACGAGTGGATGAATTTATCCAGCAAGTTCATGGTGTTGTAACATCGGCTAAAGTGCATCAAGAGCTGCCTTTCGAGAAGCTGGTTGATGCGCTAAATATAGAGAAAGATTTATCGCGTCATCCTATCTTCCAAATAATGTTCAGCGTGCAGAGTTTTGGTGCTGATGAAAAAGATCGGGCGTCGCTTCCTTTTCTGCCTGCATCATTAAAAGAGAGCGACGGTTTGTTTAGCCCCGCCAAGTTTGATTTAAGCCTGTTCTTGGACGATGGGCAGTCGAGTATCACAGGTAGTATTAATTATGCTGTCAGTTTATTCGATGAAATCAGTGTCGAGAGGTTGGCTGTAATCTATCAAGCGGTACTGGGTGCTATGGTGGACCAGTGCACAGATACCATTGGCCAATTGGATAGCTTGCCCGACCACGAACGCTACACTCTGCTACACGATTGGAACCAAACAGAGTCCCCTTATCGGGACAATGCGACTTTACATCAACTATTTGAGGAGCAGGTGGAAAAGGCACCCGATGAGATTGCGATTGTGTTTCAGGAGGAACGGCTCAGCTACCGAGAGCTTAACGAGAAAGCCAACCAGTTGGCGCATGTCATTCGTACCAGGTACCAAGAACGTCACGGTGAAGCGCTGAAGCCAGATACACTGATTGCCTTGTATTTCGATCGCAGTATGGACATGGTGATCAGTATTTTGGCGGTGTTAAAATCGGGCGCCGCTTATGTACCAATATCACCGGAATACCCGAGGGAGCGCACTCTATTCATACTGGAAGATACGGCGACGTGTTTCATTATCACAAAAACGCACTTTATCGACCAATTAAAACAATGGACAGACGAATTTAACACTCCCTTAGTATTAATAACAGAGGAGCAATACCCGTCTTGTGACAGTGATGGCGCCGCCAATTTAACCATTGCCACTCAAGCATCTCACTTAGCCTATGTGATATATACATCCGGAACGACCGGCAATCCGAAGGGCGTGATGATTGAACAAGGCACCTTCGCGCACTATATCGAAGTTGTCTCAGCTTGGTTAACCAATGAACCCATATCAATATTGAGTTTAACAAAATATACGTTTGATATTTTTGGTTTGGAATTTGCTACGCCATTACTGACTGGAGGATGCTTATTTTTATCTGAAATTGAATCAGCACATGCAGATCTGGAAAAGCATCATGTTGATATCAATCTTATTCAGCAAACGCCTTCTATGTGGCAACTGTTTTTAAGTGAGATAAATCCGAGTTTGGATTTATCTCATATAAAAACTATCGTTGGCGGAGAAAGCGGTTCTATTGAGATGTTCAGACAAATATCACAGATGTTTGAACATACCTATCAGGTCTATGGACCTACAGAATCCTGTATATGGAGTTCGCAAACCCGATTTAAGGCGGGGAAAGAAAAAATCATCGGGAAACCTTTTGCGGGTGAATCGCTCTATGTCCTGTCTGAAAATTTACATCTCCTTCCGATTGGTGCTCCAGGAGAACTCTATATAGGTGGCGCCGGGTTAGCTCGTGGCTATTTAAATCTTCCTGAACTTACCGCTGAGAGGTTTATAGATAATCCGTTTGTAGATAAACACCTACAGCATAATCGCTTGTATAAAACCGGTGATATGGTGCGCTGGATGCCAGATGGAAACTTGGAATACCTGGGCCGCAACGACAGCCAGGTCAAGATCAGAGGTTACCGTATTGAGCTGGGAGAAATAGAAAACTCCCTCGCTGCCCATCCGCACGTGAAACAAGCGGTTGTGATTGATTGTGAGCATCAAGATCACAAGGTCCTCGCGGCCTACCTGGTCTTTAATGAGCGGGCATCGCTCAGCGGCATGACATTAAGGGACTATTTATCTGCACGGTTGCCGGATTATATGGTGCCCGCTAGTTTTACTTTGCTAGACAGTATTCCACTGACCATAAACGGTAAGCTTGATCGCCGGGCTCTTCCCGAGCCGGCATTAGCCAGTGAGCATAGTTACACTATGCCCAGAACGGCCTTAGAGACAAAACTCTGTGAAATTTGGCAAGTACTATTAGGGCTCGACCGTGTCGGTATAGATGACAATTTCTTTCGTATCGGGGGTAATTCCATCAGTGCGATCCGGCTAACGGCGGTCAGCCGCCGGGAACTGAATATGGATATTCCCTTGGCGATGTTGTTTAAACATAAAACCATCGCACAGTTAGTTGGTCACATAGACCCCAAAACAGTCGTGGTCATTCCAGCAACTCAAACTGGAACTTCGCCATTGTCATTCGCTCAAGAGAGGCTGCTGTTTATTGAACGGTTCGAACAGGGCACGGATGCTTATCATATTCCGCTTTTCGTCAGTCTGAAAGACGATGTCAACTGGCTGGCATTACGTGAAGCCTTGCTGTTTCTGACGGAGCGTCACCCTATCTTAAAAACTGTGTATCGGACCAATGAAAAAGGTGAAGACTATCAACAGGTACTTGAGTCAACCGTTCAAATTCCAGAGCATCAGTTCGCCACCCAGCAGGCGTTAATATCGGCAGTACAGCAAAGCATTACGCTGCCATTTGATTTGACTTCACAAGCGCCGGTACGATTTGGACGCTACCAGTCAAGAACAACAAGCTACCTGTTGATAATTTGGCATCATATTGCCTTCGATGGCTGGTCTACAAATATTTTTATGCAAGAGCTGGCCGAAGTTTATCAGGCGCTGTGTCAAGACAAGGCCATCGGCTTACCCCCACTGGATATCACTTATGCCGATTACGCTATTTGGCAGCGAGCGTATTTACAAGATGCTGTGCTCGATGGTGAAATGAACTACTGGCGTGAAACCCTGACGGGTTTTGAAACCCTGGTCTTACCCACAGACAAACCACGTCCAAGTGCTATCGACTATTTAGGCAAAGACGTACACTTTTGTTTGCCGCAAGCACTGTCTGAAAAGCTAAGGGCCTTGGCCAAAGAGCAAGAAACAACCTTGTATTCGGTATTGCTTAGCGGCTTTTATGTGACCTTGGCTACCTTGTCAGGCCAGTCTGACCTGGTAATAGGAACGCCCTCCGATAATCGTCATCATGCACAAACGCAATCGTTGCTCGGCTTTTTTGTCAACTCGCTGGTATTAAGAACTGAGCTTGATCAATCGCAACGAGTGGATGAATTTATCCAGCAAGTTCATGGTGTTGTAACATCGGCTAAAGTGCATCAAGAGTTGCCTTTCGAGAAGCTGGTTGATGCGCTAAATATAGAGAAAGATTTATCGCGTCATCCTATCTTCCAAATAATGTTCAGCGTGCAGAGTTTTGGCGCTGATGAAAAAGATCGGACGTCGCTTCCTTTTCTGCCTGCATCATTAAAAGAGAGCGACGGTTTGTTTAGCCCCGCCAAGTTTGATTTAAGCCTGTTCTTGGACGATGGGCAGTCGAGTATCACAGGTAGTATTAATTATGCTGTCAGTTTATTCGATGAAATCAGTGTCGAGAGGTTGGCTGCAATCTATCAAGCGGTACTGGGTGCTATGGTGGACCAGAGCACAGATACCATTGGCCAATTGGATAGCTTGCCCGACCACGAACGCCACACTCTGCTACACGACTGGAATGATACCGATGCGCCGTATCCACAGGATGCAACACTTTGTTTATTAGTTGAACAGCAAGCACAACAAACGCCCGAAAATATCGCCGTGGTTTTTACCGACAAAAAGGGTGAGGGGCAACAGCTTACCTATCGAGAATTGAATGAAAAAGCCAATCAATTAGCGCGCGTTATTCGGAGTAATTACTACGCGCGTTACGGTAATGATTTACAGGCGGACACTCTGATTGCTTTGTACCTTGAACGCAGCCCGGAGATGATAATTAGTCAATTGGCAATACTAAAAGCGGGCGCCGCTTATGTCCCCTTATCACCTGAATATCCGCAAGAGCGTATTGAATTTATGCTGCAGGATACCTGTGCCTGCCTACTGCTTACACAGCTTGAGTTTGTGGGAAGACTCGATAACTGGCTAAGCCAACTCGATACCTGTCCCGAGCTTATTGCCGTCGACAACACCGAACTGCTGAGCGAGCTGGCAGCCACTAATCTGGGGCTTGGTAAGGCGACGGATCTGGCGTATGTGATGTATACCTCGGGTACGACGGGCAAACCTAAGGGAGTACTGATACCTCATCGCGGTGTTGTCTCCTTGGTTAAGAACAACGATTACCTACAGATTGGCGAGCAGGACGTGTTTTTACAACTGTCGAATCCAAACTTTGATGCATCGACATTTGAGGTGTGGGGGGCACTTACCCATGGCGCGAAACTGGTCTTGCCCCTTGTATCGGCTGCGATGCAAGCAGAGCAACTCGAAGGGTTATTGAAAAAGCACAACGTTTCAATTCTATGGCTTACCAGAGCGTTATTTGACCAACTGTATGTCCAGCAAGCTAACTTATTTGCTCCTTTACAAACGCTATTAATCGGCGGTGAAGTGCTAACGGCTAACTTGGTGCGAGATTTGATGGCCGGGCAACACAGGCCAAATAAGATATTGAATGGTTATGGCCCAACAGAAGGCACGACATTTACCACTGTCTATGAATGTGTGAGTTTCGATAAAACCGTGCCGATTGGCTTACCCATCAATAGTCGAAAAGTCTACGTATTATCCCCCGATTTGGAGCTGGTTGTGCCAGGAGCGATAGGAGAGCTGTATATTGGCGGCGCCGGATTAGCACGCGGCTATTTAAATCGCCCTGAGCTGAGCGCCGAACGTTTTATTGAACATCCCTTTGCGACGCCATCGGATAAGGCAAAAGGTTATACCCGACTGTACAAAACGGGTGATTTAGTGCGCTGGTTGCCAGATGGAAACTTGGAATACCTGGGCCGCAATGACAGCCAGGTCAAGATCAGAGGTTACCGTATTGAGCTGGGGGAAATAGAAAATGCCCTCGCTGCCCATCCGCACGTGAAACAAGCGGTTGTGATTGATTGTGAGCATCAAGATCACAAGGTCCTCGCCGCCTACCTGGTCTTCAATGAGCGGGCATCGCTCAATGGCATGGCATTACGAGACTATTTATCCGCCCGGCTGCCGGATTATATGCTGCCGGCGAGTTTCACCGAATTGGATGCACTGCCTTTGACCATCAATGGCAAGCTGGATCGCCGGGCGTTGCCGGCGCCAGACTTTATTGATGACGATAGCTATGTGGCACCCACAAACCAATGCGAAGCGTTACTGTGCACCATTTGGCAAGCGGTGCTGGGCCTGGAAAAAGTCGGTGTTCAGGACAATTTCTTCCACATCGGTGGCGATTCCATCATCAGTATTCAATTGACCTCACGACTGCGCCAGCATGGTTTTAATGTGCAGGTGAAAGACATATTTGCTGCGCCAAGCATCGCCAAGTTGGCGCACTTGCTCACCCAGACCAGCACGACGCCAACCATCGAGGCGGAGCAGGGACAACTGTCCGGTACATTTGACTTGTTGCCGATACAGCAGTGGTTTTTTGAGAAGCCCCTGGCCAAACCCCAGCACTGGAATCAGGCATTTATGTTGTCGTTACCCGGGGAAGTGGGGCAAGCGCATATCGAACAGGCATTAACCGCCCTGGCAACACGCCACGATATGCTGCGTTGTGGGTTTGAGCGCGTGCAGGCCGAGCCGCCAACTAACCACGATGAAATACGTCAGCGCTATTACGGCAATGACGCGCAGATGATGGCGCCATTGCGTACTGTCAATGTTGCGGCCATGGACGAGCAGCGTTTGCACGAGCAATTAACCCAGTGGCAAAGTGGTTTTGATATCTATCAGGGGCCGCTATGGCAGGTCGCTTATTTAACCGGTTATGCCGATGGCGCGACACGTTTATTTTTCTGTTTTCATCACCTGATCATCGATGCCGTATCCTGGCGCATTATTGCTGAAGATATGCGTCTGTTGCTCACCGATGACACGTTGCCGGCTAAAACAAGCAGCTACCGGCAGTGGGTCCAGGCCGTTCAGGCCTATGCCCAGAGGCATGAAAATGACGTGGATTATTGGTTGGAGGTGCTGGCCGGAGCGAAACAAACTACGTCAGTTGATGCCCATGCCGTGCATGAGGCCGAAGTTGGATTATCCGCAGCGCTGACAGCCCAACTGCTTCATGGCGCCAATGAGGGTTATTACACTGAAATTAACGACCTGTTATTGAGCGCATTGAGTCGGGCGCTCAGTGTCACGTTTGCCGGTAGTCTGTCGGCAGGAGACAGCCAGCTTATTACCCTTGAAGGTCATGGCAGAGAAACAATCGATGAAACACTGGATGTGTCCCAGACCCTGGGTTGGTTTACCACGACGTACCCGGTAAAGCTGCACGCCTGTGACGATTTGAGTGAGCTGATTATCCAGACCAAAGAGATGATACGGGGTATTCCGGACAAGGGCATTGGTTTTGGTGCGCTGACCCAGGCAGGATTATTGAAGGCGACAGCCTTACCCAGAGTCAGCTTTAATTACCTCGGTCAGCTTAATACCGATACCAATGGCCAGTCAGATTGGAAAGTTACTGCGGAAAAGTGCGGTCAGTCTGTGGCCGCAGAAAACACGGACGCCTTGTTGCTCAACATTAACGGCGCGGTTGAACATGGCCAGCTGAGGTTTAGTGTGGTTTCTCAGCTCACGAAGGAACAAACTGCCTGTTTTACTGCCGCTTTTGAGCAGGCATTGGCACAGGTGATAACCCATGCGCTCGAGGTCGCGCGTGCCGGGGGCATAAAAACGCCCAGTGATTTCGCAGTGGCAGGGCTGTCTGTGGCGGATTTAGACCGTTTACAAAACCGACACGACATTGAGGCCATTTACCCTGCCACCAGTTTGCAGCAGGGCTTTATCTATCATTATTTGAGTCAGCCTCAAGATGACGCCTACCGGGTCCAGGTGTTGCTGGACTATCACCAGGCGTTGGATGTTGCCGCTTATCAGCAAGCCTGGTCCCTGGCCTCATTACGTTACCCGATATTGCGCACCGCCTTTGACTGGCAGGAAACCTTACTGCAAGTCATTACCGCGCCAGGCAGTATTGGGCCGAAAAACTTTACCTTTAAAGATATCAGTGAACTGGCTGGACCTGCACGCGAGCAGGCGATTAATGCGATCCAGCGGGCGGACCGCGAAGTAGCCTTCGACTTGAGCGAGCCTGGTTTGGTCCGCTTTATCCTGATCAAACAATCGGCCGAGCACTACACTGTGTTAAAGTCCGAGCATCACAGCATTACCGATGGCTGGAGCGGGCCGATTTTACTCAAGTCGGTGCATGACGATTACAACCGTTTGACCAGGGGCTCGGGCCTCGGCGGCGGCGCTGGCATTGGAAATAGTGCCGGAGTCGACCTACCTGCTGGCGCAGGAATATTACCAACAGTACGCCACGAAGACCCGGGCATATTGGGATACAGCCCGTCAATCCTGGGGAGAGGCCAACGACATTAACGGTTTGCTCAGTGAGGCTATCGATCTGAGTCGGGTTAGACAGGTAGATAACCCCGCCGAGCAGCAGCGGGTATTGGAGGGAGATGTCTATCAGGGACTTAAGGCGATGTGCCGTCACCAGGGCTTGACGCTCAATGTGGCGCTGCAGTTTGCCTGGCACAAGCTATTGCACGTCTATACCCGGGATGAGCAGACGTTTGTGGGCACCACGGTGTCGGGGCGAGATATTCCCGTCGACGGCATAGAGTCGAGCGTCGGTTTGTATATCAATACCTTACCTTTGGCGGTGAGCTGGCGCGAGCAGGCGACGGCGCTTGATGTGTTGCAGGCAATTCAACAAGGGATAGTTGAGCTCAACACGCACAGCAATATGCCACTGGGTGAATTGCAGCGCGACGGGCAGCGGCAATTCCACAGTTTGTTTGTGTTCGAGAACTACCCGAGTCCAGTGGAGACGACGGGTGATGATGCAGGTATCGAGTCGAGCATGCGGTTTCGCCAGGCCATAGAGAAAACCGATTATCCGTTGTCGGTGGTGGCCTATGAGCAGGGTGAGAGCCTGGTGGTTTACCTGAAGTATGGTCAGGATTGGTTGAGCGGGGCGCGGGCTAATGAATTGTTAGACCAACTCATGCAGATATTGGCCTGTATCAGCGTGACACCCAATATACCCCATCAACAAATTTCACTGCTGAGCCAGAGTGAGCGCACTACCCAATTGTACGACTGGAATGATACCGATGCGGTCTACCCACATGATGCGACCCTGCATCAGGTGTTTGAGGAGCAGGTGGAAAAGACACCCGATAATATCGCTGTTGTTTTTACCGACCAAAATGGCGAGGGGCAACAGCTAAGTTATCGAGAGTTGAACGAAAGAGCCAATCAATTAGCGCGCGTTATTCGGAGTAATTACTACGCGCGTTACGGTAATGATTTACAGGCGGACACTCTGATTGCGTTGTATCTTGAACGCAGCCCGGAGATGATAATTAGTCAATTGGCAATACTAAAAGCGGGCGCCGCTTATGTCCCCTTATCACCTGAATATCCGCAAGAGCGTATTGAATTTATGCTGCAGGATACCTGTGCCTGCCTACTGCTTACCCAGCAAGCATTTGTGGGCAGACTTGATAACTGGCTAAGCCAACTCGATATCTGTCCCGAGCTTATTGCCGTCGACAACACCGATCTGCTGAGCGAGCTGGCAGTGACTAATCTGGGGCTTGGTAAGGCGACGGATCTGGCCTATGTGATGTATACCTCGGGTACGACGGGCAAACCTAAGGGAGTGCTAATTGAGCACCATAGCGTTATTAATTTAGTGGCTAACCAAACCGAGCTATATTATTTTTCTGAGCAAGAAACTGTCATTTGGCTGGCCAATTATATTTTCGATGCCTCCATAGAAAGTTTATTGTTGGCGCTATTTAACGGCGCTAAGTTGCTGATCCCCTCTACAGATGACATAAAGGACCCAAGCACCATAAATCGCCTGTTAGTAGAGGAAGAAGTCACTCATGTCG
The DNA here is from genome assembly GCA_965249895.1 of Psychromonadaceae bacterium. Classification (GTDB taxonomy): domain Bacteria; phylum Pseudomonadota; class Gammaproteobacteria; order Enterobacterales; family CBDFNC01; genus CBDFNC01. The sequence continues at coordinate 439,278 of CBDFNC010000004.1, read as the reverse complement.
ACGGGACGCCGAGTTATCTGGCGGCGATTGGCGAGTGTCAGAAACCCCATAAACTGAAACGTGTGGTCAGTGGAGGGGAAGCCTGTTTATCTGTTTTAAGCGAAATTTGGGGCGATCTACTGATCAATTCTTACGGCCCGACGGAAACCACGATCACTGTCACCAATAGTCTCGCGCACTCATCGCAGGCATCGATAAATTGCCTCGGCAAACCGGTTAACAACATAAAAATGTATGTGTTAGGCAAACACAATGAATTGCTGCCAATTGGTTCACCAGGGGAGTTACACATTAGCGGCGCCGGATTAGCACGCGGCTATTTGAATCGCCCTGAGCTGAGCGCCGAACGTTTTATTGAACATCCGTTTGCGACGCCGTCGGATAAGGCGAAAGGTTATACCCGACTGTACAAAACGGGGGACTTGGTGCGCTGGTTGCCAGATGGCAACTTGGAATATCTGGGCCGCAACGACAGCCAGGTCAAGATCAGAGGTTACCGTATTGAGCTGGGAGAAATAGAAAATACCCTCGCTGCCCATCCGCAGGTGAAACAAGCGGTTGTGATTGATTGTGAGCATCAAGATCACAAGATCCTCGCCGCCTACCTGGTGTTCAATGAGCGGGCATCGCTCAATAGCATGGCATTAAGAGACTATTTATCCGCATGGTTGCCGGATTATATGGTGCCCGCTAGTTTTACTTTGCTAGACAGTATTCCACTGACCATAAACGGTAAGCTTGATCGCCGGGCTCTTCCCGAGCCGGCATTAGCCAGTGAGCATAGTTACACTGTGCCCAGAACGGCCTTAGAGACAAAACTCTGTGAAATTTGGCAAGTACTATTAGGGCTCGACCGTGTCGGTATAGATGACAATTTCTTTCGTATCGGGGGTAATTCCATCAGTGCGATCCGGCTAACGGCGGTCAGCCGCCGGGAACTGAATATGGATATTCCCTTGGCGATGTTGTTTAAACATAAAACCATCGCACAACTGGTTGGTCATTTAGACCCCAAAACGGTCGTGGTCATTCCAGCAACTCAAACTGGAACTTCGCCATTGTCATTCGCTCAAGAGAGGCTGCTGTTTATTGAACGCTTCGAACAGGGCACGGATGCTTATCATATTCCGCTTTTCGTCAGTCTGAAAGACGATGTCAACTGGCAGGCATTACGTGAAGCCTTGCTGTTTCTGACGGAGCGCCACCCTATCTTAAAAACGGTGTATCGGACCAATGAAAAAGGTGAAGACTATCAACAGGTGCTTGAGTCAACCGTTCAAATTCCAGAGCATCAGTTCGCCACCCAGCAGGCGTTAATATCGGCAGTACAGCAAAGCATTACCCAGCCATTTGATTTGACTTCACAAGCGCCGGTACGATTTGGTCGCTACCAGTCAGGCACAACAAGCTACCTGTTGATAATTTGGCATCATATTGCCTTCGATGGCTGGTCTACGAATATCTTTATGCAAGAGCTGGCCGAAGTTTATCAGGCGCTGTGTCAAGATAAGGCCATCGGCTTACCCCCACTGGATATCACTTACGCCGATTACGCTATTTGGCAGCGAGCGTATTTACAAGATGCTGTGCTCGATGGTGAAATGAACTACTGGCGTGAAACCCTGACGGGTTTTGACACCCTGGTCTTACCCACAGACAAACCACGTCCAAGTGCTATCGACTATGTAGGCAAAGACGTACACTTTTGTTTGCCGCAAGCACTGTCTGAAAAGTTAAGAGCCTTGGCCAAAGAGCAAGAAACAACCTTGTATTCGGTATTGCTTAGCGGCTTTTATGTGACCTTGGCTACCTTCTCAGGCCAATCTGACCTGGTGATAGGAACGCCCTCCGATAATCGTCATCATGCACAAACGCAATCGTTGCTCGGTTTTTTTGTCAACTCGCTGGTATTAAGAACTGAGCTTGATCAATCGCAACGAGTGGATGAATTTATCCAGCAAGTTCATGGTGTTGTAACATCGGCTAAAGTGCATCAAGAGTTGCCTTTCGAGAAGCTGGTTGATGCGCTAAATATAGAGAAAGATTTATCGCGTCATCCTATCTTCCAAATAATGTTCAGCGTGCAGAGTTTTGGCGCTGATGAAAAAGATCGGACGTCGCTTCCTTTTCTGCCTGCATCATTAAAAGAGAGCGACAGTTTGTTTAGCCCCGCCAAGTTTGATTTAAGCCTGTTCCTGGACGATGGGCAGTCGAGTATCACAGGTAGTATTAATTATGCTGTCAGTTTATTCGATGAAATCAGTGTCGAGAGGTTGGCTGCAATCTATCAAGCGGTACTGGGTGCTATGGTGGACCAGAGCACAGATACCATTGGCCAATTGGATAGCTTGCCCGACCACGAACGCCACACTCTGCTACACGATTGGAACCAAACAAAGTCCCCTTATCGGGAGGATGCGACTTTACATCAACTATTTGAGGAGCAGGTGGAAAAGGCACCCGATAATATTGCCCTTGTTTTTGAGCATAATGTGCAGGAGCAGCAACTAAGTTATCGAGAACTGAACGAAAGAGCCAATCAATTAGCGCATGTGATCCGCAGCCAATACCAGGCGATTCACGGTGAATCGATTAAACCAGATACCTTGATTGCCTTGTATCTCGATCGCAGCATAGAAATGCTGGTCGGTATCCTGGCTGTGTTAAAGGCGGGCGGTGCTTATGTACCAATATCGCCGGAATACCCACAAGAGCGCGTGCAATTTATGCTCGAAGATACGATGGCGCCACTGCTACTCACGCAGCTAGGCCATAGGGAGAAGTTGACCAGAAATATAACGGGCTCTGGCGCTCAGCCGGCCATGATATGCCTTGATGAGCCTGAACTAACCCGCGGTATTGCCTCGGACAACTTAACCCAAGTAAGTCAGGCGACAGATCTTGCCTATGTGATTTATACCTCGGGCACCACGGGTAAACCGAAAGGGGTGATGGTGGAGCACAACAATACGCTCCATTTAGTGAGTGCACAAATTCAGAAATTTGATGCAACAGCGTGCAGGCGGGCCTTACAGTTTGCCTCTTATGTGTTCGATGCCAGTGTATCGGAGATCTTTGTCAGTCTGTTGTGTGGCCATCAGTTATATATTTGTAATGAAAAGCAACATAAGGACCCGATAGCGCTTGGCCAATTGATACAGCAGCAGAATATCGAGATTGCGACGCTGCCACCGATTATATTGACTCACATAGAAAGCAGTTCCCTGACGTCGCTCAAGACCTTGATCACCGCAGGAGAGACACCTGCCAGGGAGTTGTTAGACAGGTTTAGTCAGGCGAGTCAGGTTTTTAACGCGTATGGACCCACTGAATCAACAGTGTGCGCGAGTGCTCATCATTATCAAACGGGCGATTTGGCCGCCAATATTGGTAAACCCATCGATAACGTCAAGTTGTATGTGTTAGACAGCTGCGGCAATCTGCTGCCAACGGCGGCCATGGGTGAGCTGTATATCGGCGGCGCCGGGTTGGCGCGCGGCTATTTGAATCGTCCTGAGCTGACCGCCGAACGTTTTATTGAACATCCCTTTGCGACGCCGTCAGATAAGGCAAAGGGGTATACCCGACTGTACAAAACCGGTGATATGGTGCGCTGGATGGCAGATGGAAACTTGGAATACCTGGGCCGCAATGACCAACAAGTGAAAATTCGCGGTTATCGCATCGAGTTGGCAGAAATTGAAAACGCCCTGGCAGCGGTCCCCGACATTTTGCAAGCCGTGGTGGTCGATCGTGAACATGACGGTGGTAAATTTCTCGCGGCCTATTTTGTAGTAAGGGGTGACAGTTCTGTTTCGGCAGAATACCTGCGGGAAACACTCTCTGCCCAGTTGCCGGATTATATGGTGCCCGCTAGTTTTACTTTGCTAGACAGTATTCCACTGACCATAAACGGCAAGCTTGACCGCCGGGCTCTTCCCGAGCCGGCATTAGCCAGTGAGCATAGTTACACTGTGCCCAGAACGGCCTTAGAGAAAAAACTCTGTGAAATTTGGCAAGCGCTATTAGGACTCGACCGTGTTGGAATAGATGACAATTTCTTTCGTATCGGGGGGAATTCCATCAGTGCGATTCGGCTAACGGCGGTCAGCCGCCGGGAACTGAATATGGATATTCCCTTGGCGATGTTGTTTAAACATAAAACCATCGCACAGCTAGTTGGTCATATAGACCCCAAAACAGTCACGGTCATTCCAGCAACTCAAACTGGAACTTCGCCATTGTCATTCGCTCAAGAGAGGCTGCTGTTTATTGAACGCTTCGAACAGGGCACGGATGCCTATCATATTCCGCTTTTCGTCAGTCTGAAAGACGATGTCAACTGGCAGGCATTACGTGAAGCCTTGCTGTTTCTGACGGAGCGCCACCCGATCTTAAAAACTGTGTATCGGACCAATGAAAAAGGTGAAGACTATCAACAGGTACTTGAGTCAACCGTTCAAATCCCAGAGCATCAGTTCGCCACCCAGCAGGCATTAATATCGGCAGTACAGCAAAGCATTAACCAGCCATTTGATTTGACTTCACAAGCGCCGGTACGATTTGGTCGCTACCAGTCAGGCACAACAAGCTACCTGTTGATTATTTGGCATCATATTGCCTTCGATGGCTGGTCTACGAATATCTTTATGCAAGAGCTGGCCGAAGTTTATCAGGCGCTGTGTCAAGACAAGGCCATCGGCTTACCCCCACTGGATATCACTTACGCCGATTACGCTATTTGGCAGCGAGCGTATTTACAAGGTGCTGTGCTCGATGGGGAAATGAACTACTGGCGTGAAACCCTGAAGGGTTTTGAAACCCTGGTCTTACCCACAGACAAACCACGTCCAAGTGCTATCGACTATGTAGGCAAAGACGTACACTTTTGTTTGCCGCAAGCACTGTCTGAAAAGCTAAGGGGCTTGGCCAAAGAGCAAGAAACAACCTTGTATTCGGTATTGCTTAGCGGCTTTTATGTAACCTTAGCTACCTTGTCAGGCCAATCTGACCTGATAATAGGAACGCCCTCCGATAATCGTCATCATGCACAAACGCAATCGTTGCTCGGCTTTTTTATCAACTCGCTGGTATTAAGAACTGAGCTTGATCAATCGCAACGAGTGGATGAATTTATCCAGCAAGTTCATGGTGTTGTAACATCGGCTAAAGTGCATCAAGAGCTGCCTTTCGAGAAGCTGGTTGATGCGCTAAATATAGAGAAAGATTTATCGCGTCATCCTATCTTCCAAATAATGTTCAGCGTGCAGAGTTTTGGTGCTGATGAAAAAGATCGGGCGTCGCTTCCTTTTCTGCCAGCATCATTAAAAGAGAGCGACGGTTTGTTTAGCCCCGCCAAGTTTGATTTAAGCCTGTTCTTGGACGATGGGCAGTCGAGTATCACAGGTAGTATTAACTATGCAGTCAGTTTATTCGATGAAATCAGTGTCGAGAGGTTGGCTGCAATCTATCAAGCGGTACTGGGTGCTATGGTGGACCAGAGCACAGATACCATTGGCCAATTGGATAGCTTGCCCGACCACGAACGCCACACTCTGCTACACGATTGGAACCAAACCGATACTTCCTGCCCGGGAGATGCAATGCTGCACCAATTGTTTGAGGAGCAGGTGGAAAAGGCACCCGATGAGATTGCGATTGTGTTTCAGGAGCAACGGCTCAGCTATCGAGAACTTAACGAGAAAGCCAACCAGTTGGCGCATGTCATTCGTGCCAGGTACCAAGAGCTTCACGGTGAAGCGCTGAAGCCAGATACACTGATTGCCTTGTATTTCGATCGCAGTATGGACATGGTGATCAGTATTTTGGCGGTGTTAAAATCGGGCGCCGCTTATGTACCAATATCACCGGAATACCCGAGGGAGCGCAGTCTATTCATACTGGAAGATACGGCGACGTGTTTCATTATCACAAAAACGCACTTTATCGACCAATTAAAACAATGGACAGACGAATTTAACACTCCCTTAGTATTAATAACAGAGGAGCAATACCCGTCTTGTGACAGTGATGGCGCCGCCAATTTAACCATTGCCACTCAAGCATCTCACTTAGCCTATGTGATATATACATCCGGAACGACCGGCAATCCGAAGGGCGTGATGATTGAACAAGGCACCTTCGCGCACTATATCGAAGTTGTCTCAGATTGGTTAACCAATGAACCCATATCAATATTGAGTTTAACAAAATATACGTTTGATATTTTTGGTTTGGAATTTGCTACGCCATTACTGACTGGAGGATGCTTATTTTTATCTGAAATTGAATCAGCACATGCAGATCTGGAAAAGCATCATGTTGATATCAATCTTATTCAGCAAACGCCTTCTATGTGGCAACTGTTTTTAAGTGAGATAAATCCGAGCTTAGATTTATCTCATATAAAAACTATCGTTGGAGGAGAAAGCGGTTCTATTGAGATGTTCAGACAAATATCACAGATGTTTGAACATACCTATCAGGTCTATGGACCTACAGAATCCTGTATATGGAGTTCGCAAACCCGATTTAAGGCGGGGAAAGAAAAAATCATCGGGAAACCTTTTGCGGGTGAATCGCTCTATGTCCTGTCTGAAAATTTACATCTCCTTCCGATTGGTGCTCCAGGAGAACTCTATATAGGTGGCGCCGGGTTAGCTCGTGGCTATTTAAATCTTCCTGAACTAACCGCTGAGAGGTTTATAGATAATCCATTTGTTGATAAATCCCTACAGCATAATCGCTTGTATAAAACCGGTGATATGGTGCGCTGGATGCCAGACGGAAACTTGGAATACCTGGGCCGCAACGACAGCCAGGTCAAGATCAGAGGTTACCGTATTGAGCTGGGAGAAATAGAAAACTCCCTCGCTGCCCATCCGCACGTGAAACAAGCGGTTGTGATTGATTGTGAGCATCAAGATCACAAGGTCCTCGCGGCCTACCTGGTCTTTAATGAGCGGGCATCGCTCAGTGGCATGGCATTAAGGGACTATTTATCCGCACGGTTGCCGGATTATATGGTGCCCGCTAGTTTTACTTTGCTAGACAGTATTCCACTGACCATAAACGGTAAGCTTGATCGCCGGGCTCTTCCCGAGCCGGCATTAGCCAGTGAGCATAGTTACACTGTGCCCAGAACGGCCTTAGAGACAAAACTCTGTGAAATTTGGCAAGTACTATTAGGGCTCGACCGTGTCGGTATAGATGACAATTTCTTTCGTATCGGGGGTAATTCCATCAGTGCGATCCGGCTAACGGCGGTCAGCCGCCGGGAACTGAATATGGATATTCCCTTGGCGATGTTGTTTAAACATAAAACCATCGCACAGTTAGTTGGTCACATAGACCCCAAAACAGTCGTGGTCATTCCAGCAACTCAAACTGGAACTTCGCCATTGTCATTCGCTCAAGAGAGGCTGCTGTTTATTGAACGCTTCGAACAGGGCACGGATGCTTATCATATTCCGCTTTTCGTCAGTCTGAAAGACGATGTCAACTGGCTGGCATTACGTGAAGCCTTGCTGTTTCTGACGGAGCGTCACCCTATCTTAAAAACTGTGTATCGGACCAATGAAAAAGGTGAAGACTATCAACAGGTACTTGAGTCAACCGTTCAAATTCCAGAGCATCAGTTCGCCACCCAGCAGGCGTTAATATCGGCAGTACAGCAAAGCATTACGCTGCCATTTGATTTGACTTCACAAGCGCCGGTACGATTTGGACGCTACCAGTCAAGAACAACAAGCTACCTGTTGATTATTTGGCATCATATTGCCTTCGATGGCTGGTCTACGAATATCTTTATGCAAGAGCTGGCCGAAGTTTATCAGGCGCTGTGTCAAGACAAGGCCATCGGCTTACCCCCACTGGATATCACTTACGCCGATTACGCTATTTGGCAGCGAGCGTATTTACAAGATGCTGTGCTCGATGGTGAAATGAACTACTGGCGTGAAACCCTGACGGGTTTTGACACCCTGGTCTTACCCACAGACAAACCACGTCCAAGTGCTATCGACTATGTAGGCAAAGACGTACACTTTTGTTTGCCGCAAGCACTGTCTGAAAAGCTAAGAGCCTTGGCCAAAGAGCAAGAAACAACCTTGTATTCGGTATTGCTTAGCGGCTTTTATGTGACCTTGGCTACCTTCTCAGGCCAATCTGACCTGGTGATAGGAACGCCCTCCGATAATCGTCATCATGCACAAACGCAATCGTTGCTCGGTTTTTTTGTCAACTCGCTGGTATTAAGAACTGAGCTTGATCAATCGCAACGAGTGGATGAATTTATCCAGCAAGTTCATGGTGTTGTAACATCGGCTAAAGTGCATCAAGAGTTGCCTTTCGAGAAGCTGGTTGATGCGCTAAATATAGAGAAAGATTTATCGCGTCATCCTATCTTCCAAATAATGTTCAGCGTGCAGAGTTTTGGCGCTGATGAAAAAGATCGGACGTCGCTTCCTTTTCTGCCTGCATCATTAAAAGAGAGCGACGGTTTGTTTAGCCCCGCCAAGTTTGATTTAAGCCTGTTCTTGGACGATGGGCAGTCGAGTATCACAGGTAGTATTAATTATGCTGTCAGTTTATTCGATGAAATCAGTGTCGAGAGGTTGGCTGCAATCTATCAAGCGGTACTGGGTGCTATGGTGGACCAGAGCACAGATACCATTGGCCAATTGGATAGCTTGCCCGACCACGAACGTCACACTCTGCTACACGATTGGAACCAAACAAAGTCCCCTTATCGGGAGGATGCGACTTTACATCAACTATTTGAGGAGCAGGTGGAAAAGGCACCCGATAATATTGCCCTTGTTTTTGAGCATAATGTGCAGGAGCAGCAACTAAGTTATCGAGAACTGAACGAAAGAGCCAATCAATTAGCGCATGTGATCCGCAGCCAATACCAGGCGATTCACGGTGAATCGATTAAACCAGATACCTTGATTGCCTTGTATCTCGATCGCAGCATAGAAATGCTGGTCGGTATCCTGGCTGTGTTAAAGTCGGGCGGTGCTTATGTACCAATATCGCCGGAATACCCACAAGAGCGCGTGCAATTTATGCTCGAAGATACGATGGCGCCACTGCTACTCACGCAGCTAGGCCATAGGGAGAAGTTGACCAGAAATATAACGGGCTCTGGCGCTCAGCCGGCCATGATATGCCTTGATGAGCCTGAACTAACCCGCGGTATTGCCTCGGACAACTTAACCCAAGTAAGTCAGGCGACAGATCTTGCCTATGTGATTTATACATCGGGCACCACGGGTAAACCGAAAGGGGTGATGGTGGAGCACAACAATACGCTCCATTTAGTGAGTGCACAAATTCAGAAATTTGATGCAACAGCGTGCAGGCGGGCCTTACAGTTTGCCTCTTATGTGTTCGATGCCAGTGTATCGGAGATCTTTGTCAGTCTGTTGTGTGGCCATCAGTTATATATTTGTAATGAAAAGCAACATAAGGACCCGATAGCGCTTGGCCAATTGATACAGCAGCAGAATATCGAGATTGCGACGCTGCCACCGATTGTATTGACTCACATAGAAAGCAGTTCCCTGACGTCGCTCAAGACCTTGATCACCGCAGGAGAGACACCTGCCAGGGAGTTGTTAGACAGGTTTAGTCAGGCGAGTCAGGTTTTTAACGCGTATGGACCCACTGAATCAACAGTGTGCGCGAGTGCTCATCATTATCAAACGGGCGATTTGGCCGCCAATATTGGTAAACCCATCGATAACGTCAAGTTGTATGTGTTAGACAGCTGCGGCAATCTGCTGCCAACGGCGGCCATGGGTGAGCTGTATATCGGTGGTGCCGGGTTGGCGCGCGGCTATTTGAATCGTCCTGAGCTGACCGCCGAACGTTTTATTGAACATCCGTTTGCAACACCGTCGGATAAGGCAAAAGGTTATACCCGACTGTATAAAACCGGTGATATGGTGCGCTGGATGGCAGATGGAAACTTGGAATATTTGGGGCGTAACGACAGGCAAGTAAAAATTAGAGGACACCGTATAGAGTTAGCTGAAATTGAAGCCGTTTTGGCGGCATTTCCTGATATAAAATATACCGCGGTTATCGATATCAACATACATGGGAATACCCTATTGGCTGCTTATGGGGTGCCAATGCCTGGTCTATTACCTGAATGGGATAAGGTGAAATCCTATATGGCGAGTAAATTACCTGGCTATATGGTGCCGAGTAGTTTCACCGTCATCGATTCATTACCTCTGACGGCTAATGGAAAGTTAGATAGCCGTGCATTACCTGAGCCCGATGTTACTTCAGGTAGTATTGAATTTATTAAACCATCCACAGCGACGGAATGCAGGCTTGCGGAATTATGGCATGAATTGTTAAATGTTGACGTAAGTGAAATTTCAGCAAATTCGAGTTTCTTTTTACTCGGTGGGAACTCGCTACTGTTAGTTCAGTTACGGGCAGGTATTAAGCGCTTGTTTTTAGTGGAAGTCCCAATTCGAGATTTAGTCGTAAATGATACGTTACAAGTCTTGGCTGAAAACATTGAATTCTCATTAATATTGACGACGCTTTTGGACGCAAACATTGCAAATGTTGATGCAGTCGAATTGTACGAGGTATAGACAGTGACTTTAAAAGAATTAATTCAGCGGCTAAATAGTATCGATGTTTCGCTTTCTGTAGCAGACGGTGTACTTGGTTGTACCTCAGTAAAGGGTGCATTAACGGACCGTGATAAGCAGGCATTAAGGCAACACAAAACTGAAATCTTAACGCTATTGAACCGTCAAACAAGGGCAGAAAGAATAAGTATTAAAAAACCTGATCTTCAACGAGTAAAAGCGGGTCACCGTATGAGAGATTGGTGGCGTGTTGAAATGGACCAGGGAAGAAATTATCTTGCTATCCCGGCAGAGGCAACATTTGAAATTGCCCTTGATCCGGAGCAGATAGAAAAGGCTATTTTCGACTTGCAATTAAGGCATCCGATCCTGAGGTCCGTTTTTTCCTGGGATAGTGAAGCGTTGTGGCTCAACATATTAGAGCGGCTGAATCCGCAAATTTCCTACCATGACATAAGCCATGTTCAAGACCAACAGGATAGCCTGTCTTTACTGGTTGAAGAATATATGAACTTTGATGTGGTGATGAGTGGTAAGCCAGTGCATAAGCTGGATAGACCTCCCTATCATATTGCTGCTATTAAGACAGGTGAATCGTCATTTAAGCTGATTTTCTTCTTAGACCATCTGATTGCAGACGTAATATCCATGAATATTTTGGTCGCAGATACGATCAAACTAATGAGTAATGACGGCGATAGCCAGCTTATTGACTTAGAGGTAAATCTTACAGACTACCTGGACTGGCAGTCGAGTCAATATCCGGAAACAAGTCAATGGCAGGCGGGGGAAGCGTATTGGCAATCGTTATATCAAGGTGCCGACTGCGCGAGAATTGAGCATCAATATAAGCCCACTTCTAGCAGTCAATCATCAACAGTAGGCTCTGTGATGTATCTATTACCGCCGAACTTAAGCGCGGCATTGATTGCATTTTCCAAACGTGAGCGGAAAAGCCTGGCCTGCTGTTTATTTGCCCTAACGGCAAAGTGTGCCGGCAAAATGGCGGGAGTTAATAACCCGACACTTGGAAATGTACTGGCTGGCAGGGAAACAGCAGGTTTGGAAAATGTCTTGTGTAACTTTGCCGACATGTATTTTATTCCGGTGAAAGGAGTATCCGATAATGATTTCTTGTCACTCGTCGAACAAGTCACTGACGCTATCAGACTCGTTAATTTGTATCAGCACCATAACCATAGAAGTCATATTCCAGACGGGTTCTCTTCTGGGGTGTTGGGGGATAAATATATCGAAAGTTCGTCGTTTGCGTTCGGTATGGAGCCTGAGTCCATGTTGCCATTAGTCTATTTAGAGGACTCAGTTCCTGGCGAGTTACTCGAGACGGAAAGTGAGTTTTCTATCCCGTTCGAGTGGTTGGGGATGCGGTTTTCAGAGCAGTCAGGCTATATTGTTTGCAGAATAAACTACAAGAAGCAACATTACCCCAAGGCTTTTATCACGAACATTTATGACAACTTCATTGGTTGTATGCGGGAAGTTTTCGATCCACAAAAGTGTCTGGACAGCCTGGTTAACTAGGTTTGGTGATTTTATACATATTGGATTTAACTTAAAGGATTGAGGTAACGTTTTGGATAGGTCATTTATCGCATTTTCAATAGGTCAGGCAATCACTATGCTTGGCTCGGCACTGACGTCATTTGGCCTTATTATTTGGCTATATCAAAATACGAATTCAATTTCGGAATATACTTTGGTAATGGTATTCTTTGTCCTACCAGGTGCGCTACTTTCACCTTTTTTAGGTCGGTGGGTTGATAAGTTTGGGCCCAAACGAATGGCTTTATTAGCAGATGCATTAGCCGCCATTTCTACCTCGCTATTGTTAACGTTGTTGACATTTAATTACCTTGGTGTAGGTCAACTTTATGCAGTGGGAAGTTTATTTTCTGTTGCTACGGTGCTTAAATATTCCGCGTTGGCCACCTTGGTGCCTAAATTAGTCACCGCTGAACAACTTACACGAGCCAACGGTTTATTAACCGTGGGTATTGCTTTATCTCAGCTTGTAGGTCCCTTATTGGCCGGTGTTTTATTAGTTGCTATTGGATTGCACGGAGTGATGGTTATTGATTTGATCGCATTTGTTGTTGGCGCATTATCATTCTTCTTCGTGCATATTTCCCCAAACCACTCAGTCAAGAGTGAAGATAACATTGAAGGTAAGCAAGAGCGTAAATCTTTAGGCGTAGTTTGGTATCAGGATGTCATGCTAGTCGTAAGGTATCTGCGAGAAGATATTACTAATGCTGGTCTATTTGCTTATATGTCGTTACAAAATTTTCTCATGGGTATGGTGACTATTTTGGTTCCACCATTTATCCTGACCAACTATACAGAATCAGAACTGAGTGTGATGTTGTCTGTATCTGCAGTGGGGGCGCTAATTGGTGCAGCATGTGTTTCAATATGGCCGCCAAAGAAACTAGTGAACACAATTTTTATTGCCAACATAGCAATTGGTTTTTTTGTTGTTATTTTGGGTTATAGCATCTGGTTGCCTGTTGTATATTTGTGCGGGTTTATGACGGCCATCTTCTACCCAATGATTGAAAGTTGTGAAAAAAGCTTTTGGCAAATGCGTGTCCCTTCGACTATTCAGGGCCGTTTCTTTTCCATTAAAAGTGCGATTGATCTCGCCATGTTACCGGCTGCTGCAGTGATTAGCGGTGCACTGGTAGAAAACGTCTTCGAGCCGGCCATGCAAGTAGGAGGCGCCTTACAAACGGTGTTAAGCGATTGGGGATTTTCAGGTGAAGCACGAGGGATCGGTGTGCTGTTCATAGTAGCTGGCTCCCTTTACACCTTGGTTGCCATGATTATACTCACAGCGAAAATGGCCTTACCTTCAATTTCACAAAAAGACCAATACTCACAGCTTCGAATAAACGCTGATGATAACTCTTAGGTGGTAGTAAACAAGATCCTTGTTCCACTAGGTTCTGTGACTCAAGTTAGACTGGTCCCAACGGGCAGGATAAAGGAGGATTTTATATGGTCTTTAAAGGCTAATGGCTTCTGAATTGGCCATTGACTTTTTTCTAGATTAAATACAAACGTTTTAGCGGAAGGTTCCTGTCCTCCAGAATGGAGATAAATGTACCATCTTGGATTTCTTCCTGTATTGATATGTCGAGCAACATACCGATACCCATGTTTGTGCGTACAGATTGATAAACCCCTTCGATATCGTTACATGTATGCACTCGCATACTATCGAGATGGATCTTCTCCTTGTTGAAAAAATTTCTTAATGCTTCAGAGCTGTTAAGGGGTGACATCAAAATAAGCTTTGCACTTCCCAAATCAGAAAAAGAGGTAGGTACACCATGTTGTTTGAGGTAGCTCGGGGTTGCGCATGAAGTCAGTTGTGTATCTACCAACGGAATTGCCTTCATGTGGCTATTGTCTTGTAATTGACCTAAACGAAAGGCGAAGTCTATGTTCTCGCTATGGAGATCTTCAAGCTGGTCACTAAAACTAATATCAAAGTCGATTAGAGGGTATTTCGCCGCGAAAACAGAAAGAGCATCAAAAATAGTAGAGCGACTTAAGTGTTACGTCTTTCCGTAGTTAAGGTTTCTCACCTCAAATAATCCCAAGATCATTTAGACGATTCTTATCTCTTATCCCTCGCCCAATCCGGGATAAACACAGTACCCTGCTGTTTATTTTTTGCTCTTTCATCCTCAAAAAGCAAACAGGCCGCTACTCCGTCTACTAAAATATTTTCTGCAACAAAAACAATTAGCTAGACAAGGAGAGCGGCCATGAGTTCTATTCTGGCAGGTATCTGCACCCTTTATCAACATATTTACCACTTAAAAACAGCGCCTGACGATTATCGCCCTAACATCTGTCCCCACTGCAGTCGAGCCGGGCTTTGGTTCCATGGCTGCTATGAGCGTAAAGCGGATCGCGCTCCGGCTAAGCTGCGCCTGGAAGAGCCTATTCTTATTCCTCGCTTTTTCTGCCGTCATTGTGGGAAGACTTGCTCTTGCTTACCAGAAGCTATCCCTCCCCGCCGCTGGTATTTGTGGTCTGTCCAACAGGCTGTATTGATGCTGTTGTTCGCGGGCGATAGCGCCAATACCGATTCTCCTTGTCATGCCACTATCCGCCGTTGGCACACCTCTTTACGCGAGCAATTTATCCTCCACTCCAACGCATTACGTAGCCGCTTTGCCGATCTTGGACGTGCCATTGATTTCGATGATTTTTGGCCGCTGTGCCTCAATAAAATGCCTTTCTCGTCCATCATGATATTCCTCCATCAAAGCGGCCTGCCTATCCCGTGATGACACCGAAATATCAAGCACGAAACACGGGTATTTACTGCTCTGCGAGGCACCCACACAGTTTGTTCGTGTCGCTAAATCCGGTTGTGGTCTGTACTCCAAAGTGGCATGCCAGCAAAGGAGAAAGCGCAGATGCATCCGATGACGTTATTCCGATTATCCGTGATCGGCCCCTTGATAAGTCAGAGTGGCCAGGTACACGGAGAACTCAGCCAGCAGCTCAGACAACTGGCAGAGCAAGCCTATGCGATTCCAGGTAGTCACCGCTGTTATTTGAGCGTAAAAACCATTGAATCCTGGTATTACGCTTATCTGCGTGGCGGTGCTGATGCACTTGCACCTAAGCGTCGTGTCGACTGCGGCCAGTCGAAGATCCGCCCCGAGTTACAAGCCGCCATTTTGCAGGCTAAGCGTGATAATCCAAAGCGCTCTTTAAATGTGCTCTGCGCCTTGATGGAGGCCCAGGGGCTGGCGGCTAAAGGGGAACTTAAACGCGCCAGTCTTCACCGCTTGCTGCAAGTTCATAATCTGTCCCGCCCCGTGGGTTGTGCCAGTGAAGCGCAGGAATATCGTAGTTTCGTTGCAGAGCGAGCCGGCGATATCTGGTATTCAGATGCGATGCATGGTCCGCAGGTTCCGATCAAGGGGCGGCTGCGCAAGGCTTACCTGATCTCCTTTATGGATGATGCTTCCCGGCTGATCTGCCACAGTGCATTTTGCCCCGGTGAAACCGCCCTGGACGTAGAGAGCGTACTGAAGCAAGCGCTATTGAAACGCAATTTACCACGCAAATTAGTGATTGATAACGGCGCGGCCTATCGCGCCGGGAGCTTGCAAGGTATTTGTGCCCGTTTGGGGATCCAATTGATTTATTGCCGACCATATCGACCCGAGGGCAAAGGGAAGCTTGAAAGATGGCACCGCACATTGCGCGCGCAATTTATCAGTGAACTGACGTCGGCGCATTTATGTTCACTGGATAACCTGAACGCCTGCCTCTGGGCCTGGATTGAGCAATGTTACCACAGGGGCGAACATCAAGGGCTTGAAGGGCTGACCCCGCTGGCGCGTTGGCAACAAGATCTGACGACGATGCGCTCGCTGGGGCCCTTTGCCGCCAGTCTGGACACGCTGTTTTATCATCGCTATACCCGCAAAGTTCGTCGTGATGGCACCGTCTCTCTCTGGGGAAAACGTTTTGAAGTAGCTTATGAACTGGCGGGGCGCAAGATCAGTTTGGTTGTTGAGCCTCATGAGCAACGGGTCGTGGCGGTAGAATCAGCCCAAGGAGAACCCCTTGGTCAAGCCACGCCGCTGGATCAAGTCGCCAATTGTCATCGCCGACGCCAGGGTGAAACAACAAACCAAACAGCATCGGTAGTGAAGGCAAATAGCCAACATAAGCCTAACGTCATAGAGCTGGCCTGTGAGCGCTATGGTGAGCAGCTTAAGTTGCCCATTGAGCAGGATGACCAGGAGTAAAGTTATGTATTTACAACACTTTGGTTTAACCCATGCACCGCTAGGCAAGCAAGTTAAAGCGCTGTGGAACGATGGCCAGATTAGCCAATTAGAAGAGCGATTTAGCTGGCTGTTGGAGAGTCCCGGCGTGGGCTTGCTGACTGGCGAGGCGGGCGCAGGAAAAACGGCGGCTTTACGCCAGCTCTGCCAACCTCTAAATCCCCATTGTTATCAGGTGATCTACCTGGCTGAAACCGATTTTGGACGAGTGGATCTTTATCGTAGTCTGGCACTGGCCTTAGGACTGGAGCCCGCATATCGGCGGGCGCAACTGTGGCGAGATATCAAAGCCAGGGTAATAGAGCTGGTAGATGGATGTCAGCAACTACCCGTCTGGATCATTGATGAAGCGCAGAATCTCCCCAAGGCCTTTTTCCAGGATCTGCCCGCCTTCCTAAACTATGCCTTTGACTCCCGGGATTTAATGACCGTATGGCTGGTAGGACACCCGGTTTTAGCGCAAACCTTGAGCCGGGCACCTTATGCCGCATTAAACAGCCGAATTCAGGTGCGGCAAAAATTCGAACCAATCATGGAGAGAGAACGCTTTAGCGGCCTGATAAAACACGCTTTTATGGACGCCGGTTGCCAGCAGACACTGATGTCAGACAGCGGTCTTGAAATGCTGCGTCAGGCGAGTCAGGGCAATATGAGACGTGCAGGTCTGGTGTTAAATCAGGTGATGCACATAGCGATGACCAAAGGGCAAAATCACCTGCCAGACGATCTATTACAACAAGCTATAGAGGAGTGTCGAAGATGAATGAAGAAGATGAAGCGACTTGGCCAACGCACGAAGAGATCTTTGCGCAGGAGCTATCTGACGAAGCAGCCTTTGCCATTTATCAACTCCTGCAAACCTTCACCCAGCACTTTAAAGAGCACTATTACGGCCATATTCGCCGCCACCTTGAAGAAGAGCGTAGCCAAGAGCAAGTAGAAAACAGCAGCGAAAACGGGATCCTCTGGGATGACGAACTTCCTTTTTAAACACAAACCTCCCGAATTGATGCAGGGAAAAGATGCCCCTGCTTCAGTTCGGGATAAAGTAGGTTATCTGATGCTAAATAGGTTGGGATGGATGGCCGAGCAGAGAGTGGGACGTAACACTTAAGGCTCTAGATAGCGTTATAGCGATAGTACCGCAAACGGCATCGTGCTCTGCAAGTAACTCATCTTCTGCCTGAGCTACAGATGAAAGTATGGTCTTGCATCTTGGATAGAACCGCTTACCTGCTTCAGTGATTTCGAGGCTTTTGTGAGAGCGGTGAAAGAGCTTAACCCGCAAGTTATCTTCAAGCTTTGTTAGCTGCTTGCTAACCGCAGGGGCAGAGTAGTTTAACTTCAATGCGGCCTTAGCAATACTGCCAGTTTCGACAATTGCGGCAAAAATTCGATAGTGGCCAAGCTTAGGCATCTTGTATATCCATTTATAATGGATGAGGTCTAGTTTAGATTACAGATTACAGATTCCATTTGGTTACGCAAGCATTAGTCAAACGTCACTTTAGGTTATCCATAGGTTGGCTTAAAGTCTCTCCTGAAGGTTATCGAAGGTAATCCCTGAAAACTCGTATTAGGATGTAATATGATCGAACTTGCTAACACCGCTATCACAATTTTTACTCCGGCTGATGTTGTATTTAAATATGTATCAAATATGGAAAACTATAAACATTGGTTTCCTGGCGTGGTCGACATTAGGTCGGCGAATACCTTAGATCATGGGGTAGTGGGGAAAAATACCTGGAAACCTTATCGCTACCAACTGGAAACACTGAACTACTCATTGAAGTAGACAGGTGTGATACTAATAACGTGTTCTTAACGAAGGGGAATTTAGCGGGGTTGTTGCCCCAGATGACTGTTACATTCGCCGTTAATGAAGAGCATCATTGTGAACTCAATTGGGTGTAGTTCCTTTAAATCGACGAGAACCCTAGAGAGAGCAACCAGTTGGGCGTAAAAACAAGAGGAGGTGATAGTTTTCTCGTTATTCATCCTGTCTGGCTGTTCAATAGAACCAAAAATACCCACTCTACTCGTTAGAAGCTGCTCTGACCGTTTAATCTACAGTCAATTACTGTCGAACCAGAAGAACTACACCCAACTCAATTTGCAATATCACAGCCGTTATGTTGAGTTAGCAGAAGACAGTGATATTGTTATCGCACTAAGGGAATATTTGGCGATTCGCTCAAAAAAAGGACTGGCTAAATTAAAAGCCATACTGGAACACAAGAAGTAAACAAATTACCTAACCGCTGGAAGTATTGCACTTCCAGCCAATTCAACGCACTGCTCATGGGTTTTAATACATCATCTTGGTTTCCACTTTACCTCTCTATGAGGGGGTAAATACTTGCAGCTCTGAGTGTAGGGCTTGACAACAATTAATGGGCAAGGCAGCATTACGTCGCGTTCCTAGTGCGCAACCCATCCGCGGAAAGGGCTGAGCCCGACTTGGATTAATCGACAAATACATTATTCATACGATTTCTTAACCGTTGTGCGGATGCGGTTTATATGGAGATCCGTATGCAAATTACAACCCCCTCTACTCGTTTACGTTACCAGCGTCATCAAAAAGAAGCCCTAAGCCTTTTAGACGCTTATTTCAGTGGTGATCAAACAGTAATCGAGCTGTTTTCCAAATTACTTCCTGATGGGGAACGACCTGATTTTCAACCGACGATACAAGATGCTCGATATATCGCTTCCAAACAAAGCCTGAAGTTAAATCGGTTGAACCTGCAAAAATTACGCAAAGATGCCAAGGATTTGTTAAAGCGGCTCAGAAATAATGATCCCGAGTCGTTAGCCAGGCTTCAGGCGTATCACCCCAAATCAGGCGCCTTAAATGCGGGCGAATATAAGCTGTCGGACGCTCAGCTTATTCTGGCTCGAGAGTTTGGTCTGCTCAGTTGGTCCAAGCTTAAAAAACACATTGAGTCTATAGATAAAATAGCCAAAGAGTTAAGTGCTGGCGACATTACCATGGACGGGGATTTAACCACCTTGCACATACGTTGCGGCTCAGACTTGCAAAAGGTGTTGCCTAAGAGCGGGTTTAAAGGGGACTTTTTGGAGGTAAGTAATCCGTTTCCTCAGGGGCCCGTGCCTCCAAGTGAGCCAATGGAGCACTTTTTGGATGTAAGAGAAAAGTTTATCGAAAGGAACTATGGCCGATATTTAACTAAAGATATTCACGGTGAAAAACCAAGCTTTCGACACGAAGAGCAGTCCTTAAGAAATCTCCCCGGGAGATATCAACGATTGGTGCTTTGGTTTGAACATGATGCATTTGATCAACTTTGCTTCGCTTATATTTTAAGCCACCTTGTCGATGCCGATCTAAGCCGTGTATCTGTTGAGCTGATCCAGGTTGATTATTTCCCTGGTATCGATCGTTTTATTGGTCTGGGACAATTGGGACATCAACCTGAAAGTTTGTCACTATTATGGGATCAGAGGCGACAACTCACCGCCGCTGACTTCAGCTTTGGCAGTCGTATTTGGCAAGCTTTTACCAGTCCCAACCCAACAGAGTTATGCCGATTAAGCCAAGCGGAAAATACACAGTTACCCTTGATGCAAAAGGCGATGAACAGGATGCTAAAAGAGTTACCCTGGTCTACCAACGGCCTAGGACTAACTGAGTATTTAATGCTTTATATTGTTCAGCAGGATGGTCCGATAGATCGCCAGCGGCTTTTCCACTTCCTGCTAGCCGAAGCCGATCCACAGCCGTTTTTAGGGGATATTATGTTTTATTCGGCACTTGATTGTTTATTGTTAACCAAAACACCTGCATTAACCGTTGCTCTCAGTAATGAGGGTAAGGAAACCATTCAATGAAAACTAGAATCCACGTCCTGTGGGCGTGGTAATCAGTGACAGGCTATGCCTGGAGCATCCACTCATGCTATGACCAATCTCGGTTGTCCCCACAACAGAGAAAGGAACAGTAGCATGAGTAGATTTGAGAAATTATCGCACGTTTTGTGGCATTGCCAATACCATATTGTCTGGGTACCGAAGTACCGCTATAGGATACTAACCGGACCGGTAGCGCAAGAAGTATATAATTGTATCCAGATATATTGTGGCAGGCTCGATTGCCAAATAGTAGAGTTAAATGTGCAGCCAGACCATGTCCATTTATTAATAAAGGTGCCATCGAAAAAGTCAATATCCGAACTTTTAGGAGCTGTAAAAGGCCGAACAGCAATTAGGATATTTAAGCAGTTTCCCCATCTGCGCAAGAAGCCATATTGGGGTAACCATTTTTGGGCAAAAGGCTATTTTGTAGACACTGTCGGTGTGGATGCGGAAATGATAAGAAAATATGTGAAGTACCAAGAAAAGCTTGAAAAGCGCCAAGAACAATTAGAATTTTAGCCGTCTAAATTGGGGATAATCAGCTTGCCTTCTAAGAGGGCAAGCTTACGCCCCCTTCTAGGGGGTTAAAGGCAAAGCCACCTTCTAAGAAGGTGGATCTTTAACTTATCTTCCACCGGACTAGACCTGCTTAAAGGGCGATTAAATTGGCTTGATTTATCCCTGGACAAACGCTCAGTGGGAGGTGTAGATATCGTACCTGGCGGTAAGAATTGGTATTGGGATCCGGACAAAAAGTCCCCAGAGTTTAGATAAGTAATCTATTGTCGGTGGGATACTTGTATGGCTTGCCTGATTTCGAAGTCAAGCCATTGAAAATGCTCTAGCAATGTATATTCCGGATGCAACCAAGGATATTGTGTTCCATGGCAAGATAAGGAGTTTATCTCTACCCAGTTCTAATTTATTCTATGGGTAACACAGTCTGTTGATGCCGTCATTGATGAAGCTCAAGAGCACAGTTATTAATCGATTAAGGTAAGTCCATGTCCCATCGTGTAGAAGAGATAAAACTTAAGTCGCCCACGCCTGGTGTTCACCGCTTGTTGAAGGTTCATCGTTTTGGCAGTGGCACAAACGGTCCAAAAGTATATATGCAGGCCGCGTTACACGCTGATGAATGGCCTGGTCTGCTAGCGTTGCAGCACCTGATTGGCGAGTTGATGGAGATAGACAGGAGCGGCGGCATCATCGGCGAAATTATCATTGTTCCTTTTGCCAATCCCATCGGTATGGATCAGCGGGTAAACGGCGTAGTCTTGGGGCGTCATTCATTTAGCGCTGAGGGTAACTTTAACCGTAACTGGCCGGACTTAAGTGATGTAGCTCGAACCGCGTTAAACCAATCTGTGGCGGGAGAGGAAGTTACCACTATTCGTAAGGCGCTGATTAATGCAGTGGAATTTCTTCCTAACTACACACCGTTAGATGAGTTACGCAAAGTACTTCTGCGAGAATCACTTGACGCTGATATTGTATTGGATATTCATTGTGACTCGGATGCGGTAATGCATATATATTGTAACCAACGCCATGCACAGGAGACCCAAGAGTTGGCGCAGGACATGGGTTGTCCAGTCGTTCTCCTTGAAGATGAACCTGACGGAGCTCCTTTTGATGCAGCACCTGTTACTCCTTGGATTGCCGTGGAAGCGCAGGGGGTTCCTATGTCCTGTCATGCGGTCACATTAGAGTTACGTGGCAGTTGTTATGTGAATGATGACTACGCCAAACAAGATGCGTTAGGTATTTTACGTTTCCTAAATCGTCGTGAAGTTATTAGTTGTGTACAAGCTCCTGCGCCCGAGGTGAAAATTCAAATAAGCAATCTGGAAGGGGTAGACAGCGTGCGTAGCCCTGCGGCGGGTATTGTAACCTGGAAGCGGGAGCTGGGTGATCAAATAGACGCCGGTGAGCTAATCGCAGAAATCGTTGACCTTGAAGCGGATGATCCGAGTCAGGGACGGACTCCTGTGTATGCCCGGACAGCGGGTATTTTATTTACCAAGCAGCTGGCAGTGTTAGTCGCTCCCGGTGACCGTATCGCAAAAATTGCTGGTCTCGAAAAACTTAACAATATCTACGGTGGTGGTTTACTGGCTTTGTAGCAACTGGCATAACGCCCTCATCTCAGCTTGTTCTGTTAAGAGATAGGGCGTATTAGTCTACGAGTTATTAGTCGCACGATTATCCAGCCATACGCACAGGCCTTGAGCATTTAGTCGTACATCGGTAATAATAATTTCTTTCTGCTCCTCTACGCTTAACTCGCAGTTATGCTGCTCTAGTTTTGTTAGAAAGTGCTGAAGAAGAATTTCCGTTAGGGTATCAACGCAGTTACTTACGTTTTTTTGCTGATGCTCTAGTGCAATTTTAACCAATTCATCTACTTGGCCAATTAAGCTATCCGCTAACGGGGCTGGATTTTCCACCATTCCATAGTGAGTTAAAAACATGCGCTTTGGTGAATAGCCAATTAGATTTTTTATAGAATCCTTTAAGGCGACGGGATCGAACTGCACCGGAGTGGTGGTGGGAAAAATAAACGGCCCGTTTTGGTTGGTAAGCTCTTGATACGCCAGACCAAAGGTATCGCCGGTGAAAAAGCCCTGGCTGATGCTATCAAATACGCAAAAGTGGTGCCGGGCATGACCCGGAGTATCGACAAAGGTAAGGGTACGGTTTCCAAGCGTTAGCACTTCTTCATCAGCCGGGCTGAAAACACGATGCGCGGCAACGGGTATTAAATCACCATAGGTTTTATTAAATTCAGCTTCCCCATATACAGCAGTAGCGCCGGCTTGTAGTTTAGCGGGATCTATCATATGTCTGGCCCCTTTTGCGTGTACTACTAATTGCGCCAGCGGTAGTTGTTCCATCAATAAGCCCACACCACCGGCATGGTCAAGGTGTACATGGGTGGGAATAATGTACTTTATCAGCTCTGGTTTGAGCTCAAGCTTTTTTAAGCATTCAAAAATAAGGGGGACTGTATCTTTAGTGCCTGTTTCAATAATGGCGACTTCACCAGCATCTTGCAAAATGTAACAGGCGGCCATATTAGGGCGCTGAAAATGTGTATCTAGTAAGGTTATTCCCCAACCCAGCTCAATGGTATTTAGCATATTATCTCCAACATCATTTTTATTATTTTAAGGTGGAAGCAGTGACAGTCTACAATGGCGTACTCCTGATTATTTGACTACCGAGAAATTAGTCAATGTAGTGTATACCCAAACTACCTGAAAATGCAGATTCAGAGCTCAGGCAGGATGTCAGAACAAGGCGCAGCGAGCAGGGAATGGCATTCCCTTTTCAAGCGTTGCAACGCAGTGCTGACTTCCTGTCTGAGCTCCCTTCGGGCAAGTCGAGAAGCAACCCTCTTCGGCGTTATAAAACCTTGATGTAGAAGACTAGACCTTCGGCTTTATGCCTTGAACCCGGTCACTTCTCGACTTGCTGAGCCACGCATTTCCAAGCAGCTTGGGTATATGCATCACTAAATTGTTTGAATCCAGCAACAAGCTAGTTTATTTTTCCGGCCTCCCGGAAGATATCTTGGCGAGGCTCGCAGAAAGGATTGGATACAATTTAACCTAAAGTTGGATTTATCAGTAGTTGCCATAGCCATAGTATGGCTTGTGCCGTTTTACTGTTTTATCTACTCAAGCGTGGTTCAGGGGGCAAACAGGCGAAAATTAAGAGCCTCGCACGAGCGGATGAAACCCGTGCAGCATGTGCTTGTCAAGTTAACCGAGCAAGTTTGGTTCCTACAAAAATACGGCTCAGCTTGGCTATCCTCCGGTTTCAGGATGGAAACTAGAGATTGTAAAATAGCTAGTATTTATAGAGAATGTGAACTTCGTCTTTTTTTGTAGACAAAAGTTCGTCATTATTGAAACAATGATAGACCTATCAATATCCACGGCAGCGCTGTTTTCAACTGCCTCTAGAAGGGGAGTTGGATGCTAAAGGCCAGTTTCTAGCTTTAAATAAACTGACTTTAGCGGGTTTGAATCTGTGCGGCGAGCGTGAGATATTGATCAATCATATAAAAATCAAGCACACATTGATTAATGCCGAATGTATAGATAAGCGCATTCAGCATGCACACGGAGAATGGGAAGTATGGTGAGTGACACACCGTTAATGGAGCTGCAAGGAGTTACTAAAAAGTACCCTGGTTGTTTGGCCAATGCTGACGTTAATTTAAAAATTATGCCTGGAGAAATCCATGCATTACTGGGGGAAAATGGGGCGGGTAAAAGCACCCTGGTAAAATTTATCTATGGTGTGATAAAAGCGGATCGGGGGAGGCTGTTATGGCAGGGTGAAGAGACCCATATTCTCAACCCCAATTTCGCAAGAGAGCTTGGGATAGGTATGGTATTTCAGCATTTTTCCTTATTTGACTCTATGACGGTGGCGGAAAATATCGCCCTTGGCATATCTAATGCGTCAGGTCCTGCGCAGTTAGCATCGAAAATAGTCGAGATTTCGCAGAAATATGGCCTTCCTTTGGATCCAAAACGCCTCGTTCACGACTTGTCTGTAGGTGAGCGTCAGCGAATCGAAATTGTTCGTTGCTTGTTGCAAGAGCCCAAGCTGCTGATCATGGATGAACCAACCTCTGTGTTAACCCCGCAAGAAGTTCAGCGTTTGTTCGTTACCCTTAATCGTCTGGCTGATGAAGGGTGTTCCATTTTGTACATTAGTCATAAGCTCGAAGAGATTAAGACGCTGTGCTCGGGGGCGACCATACTGCGTGGCGGGCGCGTGGTCGGAGCCTGTGACCCAAGAAAAGAGACAGCGCGAGCAATGGCTGAGATGATGATTGGCACAAGCCTTGTTGCCCCGGAGAAAGCCTTAGCGGCGCCACAAAAAGGGCCTGCCCGACTTATGGTCAATGACCTGACAATTATGTCAGATCAACAGTTCGGCACCCATTTGCGTTCAGTCAATCTAACCGTATGCGCCGGCGAAATCCTGGGTATCGCCGGGGTTGCGGGTAATGGACAGACTGAGCTTATGGCTGTGTTGTCCGGAGAGATGCTTGCCGCATCCGATGAAATAATTTTAATGGACGGTCACCCGGTTGGCCGCTTAGGGCCGTCAGCTAGGCGAAAATTGGGTGGGGCTTACGTACCAGAAGAGCGGTTAGGCCATGGTGCGGTACCTGATATGCCACTCTCGGAAAATGCGTTTTTAAGTAGCAGCACCAGCTTGGAACTGATGAAACGAGGTTTTATCAAGCTTACCGCTACCGTCGATTATGCCAAGCGGGTGATCGATGAGTTTAATGTTAAAACGTCTGGGGTTGATGCTAACGCAGGTAGTTTATCGGGCGGAAATTTGCAGAAATTCATTGTCGGCCGAGAAATTTTACAACAACCGGATATTTTTATTGTGTCCCAGCCGACTTGGGGAGTGGATGCAGGAGCAGCAGCGGCCATCCATCAGGCCATCATCGACCTTACGGTCAAGGGAGCTGCAGTACTGGTTATCTCTCAGGAATTGGATGAACTCTTTACCATGTGTGATCGTATCGCTGTTATATGTGAAGGGCGATTGTCGCCTGCCAGAAATATTGCCGATGTCACCGTCGAAGAAATTGGGTTGTTGATGGGAGGTAGCACTGACCTTCCGGCCAGGGAAGGGGAAGAACGTGTCGCTTAAACTTGAATCTCGCGGTGAAGTTAGTCGCACTATGGTGTATCTGACCCCGGTACTTGCGGTGGGGTTAACACTGATATCCGGTTTTGTGCTGTTTGCCATTATGGGTAAAAATCCACTTGAGGCACTCTATACCTTCTTTATTTTCCCCATCACCACGTCATATGGCTTGTCTGAGTTATTTGTAAAAGCAACGCCTATTGTGCTGTGTGCCATCGGGCTGTCGATGGGTTTTAAGGCTAATGTGTGGAACATCGGCGCTGAGGGGCAACTAACATTAGGCGCTATTACCGGTGGTGCGATGGCGTTGGTCTTTTACGAAGTGGACACGCCGTTTTTGCTTCCTGCCATGATGATTGCTGGCGTATTGGGCGGCATGCTGTGGGCAGCTATCCCGGCATTGCTAAAAACGAAGTTCAATGCCAATGAAATTTTGGTATCCCTGATGCTCACCTATGTAGCAGTACTTTTATTAAGCATGCTGGTACACGGACCCTTACGAGATCCAGATGGATATAACTTCCCGGAATCAAGGTTGTTCCATGATGCTGCCATCCTACCTGTTATATGGGATGGCACCCGTCTTCACCTGGGGGCAATTGTGGCCCTCTTGGTTGTGGCCGCAGGTTGGCTGTTAATTACCCGCCATGTGATAGGATTTCAAATCAGGGTTCTGGGTATGGCCCCGCGGGCTGCCGCTTATGCCGGCTTCAAGGAAAAGCGAATTGTCTGGTTTACTTTGTTGCTTAGCGGCGGGTTAGCCGGTCTTGCGGGTATGTTTGAAGTTTCCGGCACCATAGGCCAACTGGTTCCCAGCGTGTCACCTGGCTACGGGTTTACCGCTATTATCGTTGCTTTTTTAGGTCGCTTACATCCCGTCGGGATCTTGTTGGCGGGTTGCCTGATGGCACTGACTTACCTTGGCGGGGAAACTGCACAAATTATGTTAAACCTGCCCAGCGCAGTAACCGGCGTGTTTCAGGGCATGCTGTTATTTTATCTTTTGGCCTGTGATGTATTAATCAAATATCGTGTGCGCCTGGTTCGATCTGCAACCGCAAAAGCGTCAAGTTAAGGAGCGCAACAAAAATGGAAATTTTTATTCCGATCATGTTAACCATAGTGACAGCCGCCACACCCCTGGTGTTTGCTGCCATTGGCGAGTTAGTGGTTGAAAAATCAGGGGTACTAAACCTGGGTGTCGAAGGCATGATGGTTATCGGCGCAATCGCCGCATTCGCAACCGCCACCAGTACAGGAAGCGTGACTCTGGCTATTTTAGCGGGGATGACGGCAGGTGGTTTGATTGGTTTGCTGTTTGGCTTCCTTACACTCACTTTATTATCGAATCAGGTGGCTACGGGCCTTGCCATTACCATATTTGGCATTGGGCTGAGCGCGCTGATTGGGCACAGTTATGTGGGCATCACTTTTGCGGGCGTACCCCAGGGTATTCCTGTTTTGGAAGATATCCCTGTGCTGGGTAAGCTTTTGTTTGGCCATGACGTAATGGTGTATATGTCATTTGCCAGTGTGGCGTTGGTGGCCTGGTTCTTGACGAAAACGAGAGCGGGTTTGATCCTGCGCGCTGTGGGCACCAATCACGACGCCGCCCATTCATTGGGTTACGGTGTAATTACTATTCGTTATATGGCTGTTTTTTTCGGTGGAGCCATGGCAGGGCTGGGCGGGGCATACATTTCCATCGCCTATACCCCTATGTGGGCTGAAGAAATGACGGCAGGCAGGGGGTGGATCGCACTAGCTCTGGTAGTTTTTGCAACCTGGAAGCCTTGGCGAGCGTTGGCGGGGGCCTATGTTTTTGGTGGGATCTCCATTATCCAGTTAAATGCACAAGGGTTTGGAATTAATATTCCTTCACAGTTTTTGTCCATGTTGCCTTATCTGGCGACCATAGTGGTATTGGTTTTGATATCGCGGGACAAGGTGCTGATTAAGATGAATGCACCTGCCTGCCTTGGCAAAGTATTCCATCCTACATCTTGATATTTAGTGAAATTGTCACTTGGGCTCGGTGCCCGAACATTTACAGGGAGATAAATATGTTACCGAAGAGTTTAAAGAAAATAGCATCCGTAGCGGCGCTTACTGCTGCGCTGGTTACCTCAGTCCAGGCAGAGGATGTAAAGGTCGGTTTTGTGTACGTGGGACCGACCGGTGACCACGGTTGGAGCTATCAGCACGATCAGGGCCGCAAAGCCATAGAAAGCGAACTGGGTTTAAAAACCACCTATGTAGAAAGTGTGGCAGAAGGCCCGGATGCAGAGCGGGTGATTAACCAGTTGGCCGCTACCGGCCATAATCTAATTTTTTCAACCTCTTTCGGTTTTATGAACCCAACCCTGAAAGCTGCCAAGCGCAACAAAAATGTGATGTTCGAGCACGCCACTGGCTACAAACAGGCGAAAAACGTAGCCACTTATTCGGCGCGCTTTTACGAAGGCCGTTATGTGGTGGGCCACGTGGTCGGTAAGATGACCAAAACAAACACCATAGGTTATATCGCTTCATTCCCTATCCCGGAAGTGATCCGCGGTATTAACGCCACCTACCTTGGGGCAAAAAAGGTCAATCCCGATATTAAGATCAAAGTGGTATGGGTGAACAGCTGGTTTGATCCTGGCAAAGAAAGTGATGCGGCTAAGACGCTGATAGATCAGGGCGCCGATGTGATTATGCAGCATACCGACTCGCCGGCGCCGGTTCAGGTTGCTGAAGGCCGCGGCGTATGGGCTGTGGGTCAGGCGTCTGATATGACTAACTTCGGACCGAAAGCCCACTTAACCGCCATTATCGATAACTGGGCGCCTTACTATGTAGAGCGAGCAAAACTTGCAATGGATGGTAAGTGGCAAGGCGGTGGCGATACCTGGGGTGGCTTCAAATCAGGTATGGTCGAAATGGCTGCCTACAACAGTGCCATTCCTGCAGATGTGGTCGACCTGGCGAAATCGGTACAAGCTGGTCTAGTTGACGGCTCAATTCACCCATTTGCCGGGCCATTAAAAAATCAAAAAGGTGAGGAAGTGGTTGCAGCTGGTAGTAATGCCGAAGATGGTATGCTGGCGGGTATGAACTTCTATGTGGAAGGTATCGAAGGTGACGTGCCAAAATAATCACGTCCGATAACTTAGCGCGCCGGTGAACCACTCACCGGCGTATTATATCCTCTGGCCCATACATCCTCTTATAAGCCCCTAATTGAAATTTTCTCGAAAACTAGATATTACTTTGTTAACATGCAACATAGCTTGGACCCAAGTGATGCATTTTATGTTGCATGTGAATGACCTATTAAAGTCTCATCCTGGTTAGTGGTGATGACCATGTTTGTGGTGCGCCCAAGCGACTCCCTTAGGGTCGTCATCGGGAACTATCGTTCTTTCTATGTGTGCTTCTGGCTGGTTATATTCAATATTAGCTAGAGACTCTGTACGAACAGCTTCATTCTGACGTGTTGCAATAGTTTCGTCTTCATCTATTGAATAGTCCTTGGCAGCTATGGTTGAACTCGTTTGCTGAGCACCTATGTTTTTTAGACGGGACATCTGAGCTCGGGCTTCGGCGTAACTTAATTCAGAATTAGTATCTGATAGTTGGTGGGGATTAGCGGCGTAAGCTCCGCCAGCAAAAATGACAGAAATTAAAATGGTTGATAATCTAACGTACTTCATGTTGCCTCCTACATTTCCATTTGATGGAGCCTAACGTAAAGCAAGGATTTCTAACTAGTAGACCCGAATGGGAGTCAAGGTTAAAGATAGAAATATAGGCTCTATCTATATGATAGGATACGCGGGGTTATACGTTCATAAATTGTTTATATATAGTGAAACGTTCTTAATAAGTCTACTGATTTAGTTGTCAGTACTATTATAGGCGATTCTAATCAAACCCGATTTCTTGTAAGCCGCTCATCCAGCTTAAACGTTCGATAAGGTGGAGATCGGAACTGAAGCGCAGGAATAGTCAGGTTGACCTGTATTTCTGTAGGAGTCGAACTTGTTCGGCGAATATCGCGATCGCTGTGTTCGCCCTTCTTGCCTACAAAGAGGCATCCGCTCCTACTGGGTCGTGAATATAGCCTTGAATTTGGCGTTTCAGGATGGGCCCTAGCTTAGTGAATAAATGATTCACTTTTCAGCCTAGAAATAGGGCAACCCAAGATTTTGCCACAGTAAACTAAAAATAAGTATTACCAACGAAAAAAAGATAATAAAAGCGATCCAACAGCTACGTAAATTAACTTCTGTGCCCTTGGGTAACGTTTTGAAGCCGAAAAGCATGGGTTTGATCAGATTCTGTTTCTTGCCCAGGTAGGCGAATATAACGATGACATGCACCAGACTCAGAGTCAGCAATATGTCGAAATTGAGGTAGTGAATACGTCTCATCCAGTCGGATACGTATTCACTCACATAGGAATATAGTGGTCCTTCAGCCATCATATCGTCACTGCTGAATAGCCCAGTGATGAGCTGTACCCCTAATGAAAGCAACAAAACGACCACCATGTATCCGCCTAATGGGCAGTGGCCAATGTACTGTGGTTCTTCTCCTGAGTGTAGCTTTCGTGCATGCGTCAGTACGACAAGGGGGTGATGTATAAACTCACTGAATTTTGCAGTATCACTACCAATTAATCCCCAGACTATCCGAGTGAACCACAAACAAAGTAACACGTAAGCGAATAAGAAATGCCATTCCATTTCCCCTTGATCCGCACTTAACCACAAACCTGCCAGTAAGAGAACTTGAGTCCAGTGATAGAAGCGGACAAAGCGGTCCCAGACTTTCAGTTTTTCCAAAATCAGAATCTCCGGGTGACGGTTTAATCACAGTTTTTGCGAAATTCCTTATGGCTTTTTTTAGTGTGCTTCTTGATCATAGAAAAAAGGGCTTTTTTCTCTTTTTTACTTTGCGCTGTTTTCAATTTGTCGAACATAGCAAGCAAGTCGTCCATACCTTGAATATAACCCTTATGTTCCATTTGCTGGTTAGGAGCAAGATCTTCAGCAGCCTTTACGGAACGAGTATTATGTCCCAGCAGTTTTAGCGGTATTCTTTCTTTCGCTTTGTTGCTGGAGAGGATCAGTTTATCCAGCTGACGTTGCATTTCCGGCTTGTCATTGGAGTTGTATGCCTTGATGTAAGCTTTAAAGTTTGCTTTCATCTCTTTCATTACCTCGTCCAGCTCAGTATTTTCACAATGGCTGGCGTGAGCCATCGCAGGGCTGGACAGCAATGTAGGTATGGTGAAAAGTGTGAGAAGTAATAAGTATATTTTAAGCATGCCATGGAGCCTATTTGTTAACTGCTGCTCGGGCTGTTACATCCTAGACCTCATTCCCTGGTTAGGGCGACCATTCAACAGGTTTACGTTTTTGAGTACAGCGGCTTATCAATTATTGGTTTAAGCGGTGGTCAAGCTACATATCATCAAGTCTGAGGCTTATTGCGCCATAAGCCCAGCGAGCGACAATAAGCAGATATCGCTGTTAGTATTGTTACAAGTATGGGGGATAAAATGGCCGAGCACTAAATTGCTCCTTGCGATATAGATATGTTAGTGGTCTATCGATTGCTTGATGTATGTGCGGAATGCTCGACAGTTAAGAAGCAGGATTAAAAGCGTTGTTATGGCAATGCTTTTAATCCTGAATGAAGCTAGCTTATAGTTCCTGGGCTTCGCGGATCCGCTCCCGGCGGTCTTGCTCTTCAGCAAATGCGGCTTTGATTTCTTCGATGACTGAATCGACATCCGCGGCTTCGGTGGTTTCCTCGAAGTAACCCGTCAGCTCTGTTTCAGGGTGTAACTCACCTTTTTCATACAACGCCCAAATCTCCTTGGCGTATTTAGTGTCGGCTAATTCCGGGGCGAATTGAGCATAATAGGAGGTCATATTGTTGACGTCTCGCGCCAACATACTCTGGGCGTGGTTATTGGCAGCGGCATCCACTGCTTGAGGTAAGTCTATGATCACCGGACCATATTCATCTACCAGCACGTTAAATTCCGACAGATCGCCATGCACAATGCCGGCGCAGAGCATGCGTGACACATAGGTCATGATAACGTCGTGATCTTCACGCGCCTGTTCGGCGGACATGCTGACATCGTTCAGTCGCGGAGCGACCTCGCCATCATCATCGGTGATTAATTCCATCAATAAGACACCGTCAAAGCAGCCGTAGGGCTCAGGGACGCGTACACCGGCGTTGGCCAGGCGGTAGAGGGCGTCAACCTCTGCATTTTGCCAGGCCTGCTCCTGCTGATCCCGGCCAAACTTAGAGCCTTTCTCCATGGCGCGGGCGCGGCGGCTATTGCGTACTTTGCGGCCTTCCTGATATTGAACTGCCTGCTTAAAGCTCCGCTTATCGGCTTCTTTATAGACTTTCGCACAACGGATCTCATTGCCACTGCGCACTATATATACGGTTGCTTCTTTCCCGCTCATTAACTGTCGGGTGACTTCATCCACTAAGCCATCTTCAACCAGGGGTTGGATGCGTTTTGGTATTTTCATAGCGCTCTTATACCCTAGTTGGGCTCAGGATGGAATACGGGAATCGGAAATTCCTGTATTTGCAGGACGTTAAATTAATAGCATTGGGGCAGTACTCTCTTTGCTGCGAGCCAATGGATACCCAGGTGTAGCGGTGCGCTCAGGAGGTCCTATTAGCGTTTGTCAGGGTTTCTGACTATCTAAATTAAAATTTATCCTAAAGATCTCGCTTCATTTGCTACACGTAATCAGATGGCTAATCAACGAACAACGTTGTTTTTGAATATGCATAATCGTGAATGCTGTAATTGTAACCACAGTTGTGGTTGCCAATTTTCCTGACTACGAGGGTAATGAGGCGCTGATAGGTGTTAAGGGGAAGTGTTGGTGCTGCTGAGTTAGCAAACGATCGTTGTGGGGGTTACCAGTTTAGCCGTTGAAAAAGAGGTGTCTGTTTCAAGGCCTGCCAGAGTTATGCCGACACCAGAGCCACTATTTGATCGGCGCTCACCGGTCTACTAAAATAGTAACCTTGTATTTGGTCACAGTTCAGCTCTTGCAGAAACTGTCGCTGCTCCTGTGTTTCTACTCCTTCTGCAACCACTTTAAGGCCAAGGTTATGCGCCATCAAAATGATGGTCGAAACCAGTACTTCATTCTCAGGCTTTCCGGGGATCCCTTGCATAAAACTACGATCAATTTTGAGGCAGTCGAGTGGTAACTGGTTAAGCAAGTTCAGACTGGAAAAACCTGTGCCAAAATCGTCGATAGAAATACTCACTCCCTTATTGCGCAAATATTTAAGGCTCGCTTGAACTGACTCGAGATCGTCCATTAGACAGCTTTCTGTAATTTCGATATCCAGTAAATTAGCAGCGAGACCTGCGCTGGCCAACGCGTTTTCCACATGATTTATAAGGTCTCTATTTTTAAACTGGCGGGCGGAAACGTTTACGGATACCTGTAAAGGAGGTAGGCCCTGTTGTTGCCAAGATTTACTCTGTTGTGCCGATTCATGTAATACCCAGGATCCAATTTCGTCGATCAGTCCAAGATCCTCTGCAAGGGGGATAAACTGATCCGGGCGGATCAGGCCAAGCTCCTCGTCCTGCCAGCGTATAAGGGCCTCAACGCCAATAATTTGGTTAGTTATAAGTGATTGCTTAGGCTGATACTCTAGAAAAAAACGCTTGTTGTTCAGGGCTGTGCGCAGGCGGTTCTCCATTTTTAGGCGCTCGTGAGAGAGTGCATTCATTTCGGAGGAATAGAGTCGGAAGGTGTTACGGCCCGCCTGTTTTGCTCGATACATAGCCGTATCGGCATTTCTTAACAATGCTTCCCTGTCTTTGCCATCTTCTGGATAGATAGCGCAACCAATACTGGAAGTGACAAACAGTTTATTGTCGTCTACATCAATGTTCTCTTTCATACATTCCGACATACGCTGCGCGGCGCGGAAAACGATATCTGAATCGTGAACTTCGGTTAACAAAAGGATCAGCTCATCTCCGCCAATTCGGGCCAGGGTATCTCCTTCGCGAGTGGCTGCTTTTAAACGCTTGGTTACCTCTATTAAGACATTATCGCCCACTGTATGGCCGAGTGAGTCGTTGATCTTTTTAAAGTGGTCGAGGTCGATAAACATAAGCGCGATACGTTCATTTTCGCGGTGGGCGTTAGCCAGAGCAACATCCAGGCGATCAAATAAAAGCTGCCGGTTGGGTAATTTGGTCAAAGGGTCATAATAGGCGAGATTCTCTATGATCTGCTCAGACTTTTTGCGCTCGGTGATATCACTAAAGATACCGGCGTAAAGGGTGCGCCGAGTATGGGGCTCCTTAATTCGCGTTATCGTTAGCCATTCAGGGTAGGCTTCGCCACTCTTACGACGATTCCAGATCTCCCCTTGCCAGCGGCCCTGGCTGTTGATCTCATCCCACATCTTTTCATAGAAGCTGGCGTCATGGATACCAGAGCTTATCAAACTAGCCGGTTGTCCGATTGCTTCTGCTTCCGAGTAGCCCGTCAAAATACTAAACGCTGGATTGATTGACTGGATAATACCTTGCTCGTTGGTCACCATGATGCCATCCATAGACGCTTCTATTAGGGTATGAGCCATGTGAAGGTGTTGTGTGGTAGCTCTAAGGTCGGCAGATTGGCTTGCCAGTACGGTACGCAATCGACTCACATAGGTATGTTCGATGTTAGTCAGAATATCGGAAAAGGAGATCAGTCCAATTAGTTTGCCCTGACTATCGTTTACACCCATGTGGCGTATATGGCGTTTTTCCATCAATGAGCGGGTTGCGAGAAGGCTCATGGTTTGAGGAACGCCGATAAGTGGTTTACTCATCACATCTGCCAGTGTTACGTTGATCCGGCCTTGCGCTATTAACCTAACTAGGTCTCGTTCGGAAATAAGGCCGGTTGGTTCACCTTGCTGGGTCACAATAAGAGAATCACTTCGTGCTAATCTCATTGCATTCACTGCATCTTGTAGTGAAGCCGATTGTTGGAGCTGGGGTGGCATTTGCTTGGGCATGATGGAGCCGATTTCTGTCATGCTGAGGAAGTACTCGGCGTCCTGGTGCGTTACCACATCACTTTGAGACAGGATGCCAAACAGCAGCCCCTCCTTATCAACGACAATCAGGTGGCGAATAGCGTGACGCTTTAATTTTAGCGCCGCATCGTCCAGCGACATATCAGTTGAGATAGTGTGCAGGGAACTGCTCATTACGGTTGAAATGGGTTGCTCCAGTTCATTGGGGTCGGAGAAGTCGACCTTCAATGAGTCCGCCTCAGTCCAGATCCCAACAGGCGATCCATTCATCACCACAATAATGGAGCTGCAGTGACGGGCGTACATTAAAACGGTGGCATCTTTCAGGCTAAGTTCTGGTGAACAGATCACTGCATTGCGTTCAACAGCTTCAATCACAGATTTTTCATTATTAGACGATGTTTCTATCGGCACGGGAGACTTCAAACTACTTCCACGTAAGCTCACAAATTCATGAATGAGGATAGATGTGGCCCGCATGAAAGTCTACGGATTAAAATCAAATATTCATGAATTGAATATGGACCTTGAGGTAATCCACGAAAACCACGGATTTGTCTGCGGCTATTATTGTGCTGACAATGAACTTACTCGTAATACCTCTTACTAGCTGGCTAAATTACTATTCCGCTCAATAGCTTAATTAATATTATGGTTGTCAATTGTAACAATGTGTAACATACCTTAATGTCAGGCGTAATCCCCCTTGCACATATATCCCTGGTGTTTCACCGATCCCAAATCGGGGCAATGTAACATACGATTTTTCGACATTTACCCTATGTTACGTGACATTTATTTAACAAGTCTGCTTAATCTATATTCGCTTAACGTTATAAATGCTAAGCGACGAGTTCGATGTATTTACATGGTCAGGCTTGAAGGAAAGTGAACTCTGACAATGCCGGCTAGACAGGGGGTTTCAGGCGGAAAGGTTTGGTCCGGGCGCATTCAAATAAAATATGATGCGTGAATTTGGCTGCTGAACTCTGTCGATGGGCGGGTTTCTTGTGATTGATGTTACACCACTACTGTCGGATAACATCAATCACAAAATCTGTTCTAGAAAATACAGAATAACAACCGGGTAGTGCTTATCATGGATGGGATTATGTCGTTCCTTTCCTAAATTCGTTTTAAGGAGCAAAGATGAAGAAACTTCTCTTTACACTTACCGGCCTGGCTGCGATGACGCAGGCTGCTTACGCCGATACTTTTATTCGTCATAACCTGGCTGGTTACTTCCCCGAGCGGGATAAAGCCGCCGTCGTTATGTCTGATATCAACCTCAAAGGTAAACCCTGGACAGTGTCCGACGCTGGCGTAGTGGTACTTAGAGGTACATTTGGCGACAGCACAACCGGTAAGTCAAAATTTACCGCGTTAGCTTACAACTATGAAGTCGACTTTAGTGCGATTAAAAATGTCGGTGATTACACCATTAACGTACCGGGTGCAGCCGTTGCAGACGTGTCTGTAAAAGACAACCCTTACGGCAACATTGCCAACGAAATGCTGCGAGTGTTACGCGTTGCGCGCAGTGGTACCGACGATACTTTGGACCATGCAAAATCCCACATGCTTGACGCGCAAGCGCCTTATTATCGTATCGATGGTCCCGTAGAAAATGGTAAGTGGGCGATAGATCCTACCGGCAAGAAAGCCGATATGCTAGGTGGTTGGTATGATGCAGGGGACTATATCAAGTTTACCTTGACCATAGCGCAAACGGCTAACGTGTTGATGGAAGCGTATCAAGCTAACCCGACCATCTTCGTTAAGACTTACAGTAAATCCCAATACGTCGATATCCTGGATGAGATTAAGTTCGGCCTGGATTATCTGATGAAAACCATGCCTGACAGTGAAACCGATGAATTTATCATTCAGCTGTCAACCGGTAAGGACCACGTAGGTTTGCCGCATTGGCGCCTACCAGAAAACGATTTGCGTGATGGTGAACGTGAAGCGCTTTCAGCACTTTCTCCAAGTCATATGGCGGTGACGGCAGCGGCCCTTGCTTATGGTGCAAAAACCTTCAAACCTTTTGACCCTGCACTGGCTGCCACCTATGAAGCCAAAGCAATCGCTATCTACAACCGCTCCTTGCAAGCGGATGTGTTGCCTCGAAATGCGTTTGAGCGTGACGATAAAAACGATTTTTACCTCGACGAAGATATATACAATGAACGCATATTGGCCGCTGCCAGGTTGTTTGAACTCACCGGTGATGCGGCATACAAAACTGAGGCGCTTGAATTTGCAGCGTTGCACGATGGTGGGTCAGGGTTGGATTACTATTTCAGTGAGACAAACTCGATCTTAATGGCATATAAGCCTTTGGCTAAATACGATACTGTTACCAGACACAAGAGCAACATGGAGCTGGATTTCCACCTCTCGTATGCTAATCAGGAAGGCAATATCTGGAGCACGGCTCAAATACCCGACTGGGGTAACCTGGCGAACATGCTGTACGTTGCGGGCACCGCAGCGGAAGAGATAGTAAATGTCGGCGACACTTACTATTCAGAGATGGCGTTTAACAACCTGGATTATATGTTGGGTCGTAACCCTTGGGGTATTAGTTTTGTAAATTCTACAGGGCTTAGTAAAACTCCTGCCGAATTCCATAGCCAGATCTATCGTTTGCAGCCTGATAAAGTGCCGCTTGGTCTAATGGGCAACGGTCCGTCCAAGGTCAAATATGTTGCCGCAGACCCTGATATTGTTGTTCCGCCAAACGCGTGGGAAAAGCAGTTTAACACTTCCTATATGGTTGACATTAAGGATGATGCAGGTACCGTTATCGGCCAGGAAGATCATGGTATCAACTATTATGACAACTGGACTAACTACACGGGCACAGAGCCGACTATCTTCGGCCAGGCAACCGGTATCTATGCTATCGCCGCTTTAGCTAGGCTGGAAAAGGAAGGGGCGAAAGTCGTTCCCGTTGACGGCCCTAGACCCCCTTTAAAATCACCTCCGGGTGGATTGAAGCCTGAACAAGTGCCTATGTTTGTGACCATTAGCTCCGACGACAACCGTAATCCTGCGGGTGTGAAATGGCTATCTCAATTGATTAACAGCAAGACCAACCCTGCCGGCGCTACAGGCAAAAACAACCCGTTCACCCTAGACGGTAAACCTGCCAAGATGACTTTCCTACACACAGGCGCCTATGTGGGCACAGTTGGCGCTGAATGGAAAGCTGCATTTGATGCAGGTAATGAAGCCGGTAACCATACTCAGTCCCACAACGAAGGAGTAGACGGTACCCAATTGCCTTACGCGACGTGGTTAAGCGAGATCGTTACGTCTAACGGCAATATCGTAAGTACGGGAATTCCGCGTGACCAAATCTACGGTTTCCGCGCACCTCGATTGCAATACAACGACCCGCTTATGAGTGTTTTACAAGCGGAAGGTTTCCTATACGACACCAGTATCGAAGACGGTAACGCCGGAGGTCGAGACGGTACCAACTTCCCTTGGCCTTATACCTTGCATGATGGCGCACCAGGTGCAACTACGAGGGCTATATGGGATAAGAAGGGGTTATTGAATATTGGCTCCTACCCGGGTCTGTGGGAAATTCCACTATCACCTTTCATCGTGCCGCCAGATCATAAGGATGGTCTACCGATCAACCTAAGGGCCAAGGTTAAAGCAGCTATTACTGAGTGGGACTGGTCTGAGGAAGCGGGCAAAATTACCGGGTTTGACTATAACCTGACAGCTACGTCTACATCAACAGCAGGCCTTACCGACCCAGATGAGATCTTCGCAATATTGAAGCATACTCTGGACCTACGCCTTCAGGGAAATAAAGCACCACTTACCATTGGTGTTCACTCAAACTACTATGGGACGCCTACCGCACCCATGGCAATAGCGGTAAAACGCTTCGTCGAGTATGCACTTACGCATCCTGACGTCCGTCTTGCGACCCATAAACAAGTGATTGATTGGGTACAAAACCCAAGAGCGCTTGACGATATTCCTCATGTTATCGATGCTAAGGTAACGCCGCATGTTGTCACTGGGCAATGTACGGACCCTGCCTGGGATGCGAGCACACTTTACGAGGCTAGTGACAAAGTAACCTACCAGAACAAGACTTGGACTTCCGGTTGGCAGAATTCCAACAATGTTCCGGGCGTTGCACAGTGGGGACCTTGGGGACAGGATGGAGTTACTTGTAACGGAAGCCAAACTTTCTACTACGGTAAAATCCTGCCTAAGTCGGGTGCGATACCTGTAGATGAAAACGGTAGCGTTAACTTCACGTTCGAGGCGGACCAAGGTAAGAAGCTGTTGGAAGTGAAAGTGAACGGTGTTGTCGTTAACCCACTGCCTGTAAATGGTGTTCCGTTTAACAATGTGACAGGAGATCATACACTGGTAGCGACCTTCGGCGATGACTCTGCTATCTATACTGTGACAGCTGCGTCAACAGGCAACGGTACTGTTGCTCCGACAACGGCACAAGTAACCAGTGGCGGTAGTGAGTTGTTTACCTTTGTACCCGCAGATACCTATGTAGTGGACAAGGTGACTCGTGATGGTCTGGCGGTTCAACACACTGGAAACACCTACAATGCAGATAACGTTACAGCCAATACTGCAATTAGCGTTTCCTTCAAGAAGGTAACTGTTGAAACCTTTACTATCACCGCTACGGCAGGCACCAACGGCAGTATTTCGCCAGCTGGTCCAACAACCGTAAATGCGGGTGGCAGCCAACTATATACCTTTACGCCAAGTGTCGAGTATCAGCTGGATAAAGTCACTGTAAACGGTCAGGTGGTGACTGTAACAGGTAACCAGCATCTGGTTGACGGTGTTACGGCTAACACCACTATTAATGCCAGCTTTAAGAAGGAAGTTATTGGTACCTGTGCAGAACCTTGGAATAGCGCTACTCAATATCCGAAAGGCGAAACGGTTTCTTACAATAACTTCAACTATACCAACAAGTGGTATAGTCAAGGTGAGAATCCAGACTCTAACTGGGGCCCTTGGGTTAAAGGTGACAACCCATGCTAATGGTTAGATAAGCAGTGTAAAACCCCGGTGCCCGCCGGGGTTTTTTTTGAGAAAAAACAAATCTTCGTTATAGAAGAGTCAACCTATACTATTGGGCGTATTTGATCTCTGTTATCTATGCGTACTGTCATACTAGGCGTCAGCAAACTTAAACAGTGGTTCGGACTAAAAAATACCTCACCTTATTCGGTACTCGTCATTCTTGCACTAAATTTCACCTGCCAAAAATTGCTAGTAGCCGATGTTACTTCTTAGTGTTCATCCTGAAATGTTGATTCTGTCACTCCCTCGTACGCGGTGGACCAAGATGTCGGACCATAGCAGGTAAGAAAGCGGTAGCTAACTTTTGCAGAGGAACAACTAACAAGGTTAGGCCGCGCTCAGCCGCAACTTAATTCTCTATTGGACAAGTCCGGGGTTACTTATGTAGGAAATAATTAATCGCGAGGAAGGAGGGTTTTATGTTGCTTATTTTTCGGGCGAGCACAGCCCAGATTGTCAATGCTGTATTGGCAACCCACTATCTTTAGGGTTTTTATAGCGGTATTTACTCTCTAGAAAACCTGGCTAAGGATACAAGAATGATTAAAAACATGGTGTTCTCTGGCTCATAGTCGTTTGCCTACCTCAAGGCAATAGCAACTATCCCATTGAACTGTAACAATCTGGCGAACATGCTTTTTGTCTGGTTAAAGAGACGAAACAAAACAAAACAAAACAAAGTGTGCCTAGTGGACGAAAAAACGTAGTAATCACCGGAATAGGAGCGATAATTTTGTCCTATCCACAAGTTTTCGCTAGATATTTTCGCGATCTAACGCTCTTAGTTGCGATTTATTGGCAACAGATGTCTTCCGTAGTATGTATTACCTTGGAAGTCAGTATATAACCCACTCCGCGAATAGTTTTAATCAGTTTTGGCTCTTTTGAGTCGACTTCCAGTCGTTGCCGTAACCTGGATATATGGATTTCGAGACTTCTGTCATAGGGGGTGGATTGTCGGCCTTTAATCATGTCGTATAGGCGTTCTCTGCTTAGCACCTGGGTGGCGTTATGAATAAAGATTGATAACAGTTCATAGTCCGCCCCAGACAACACCAAGCGGTCACCCAGAGTAGAGATTAACTCTCGCTTGGTATGATCTAATTTCCATTGGTCAAATAAGGAAAACTCTTGTAATGACTTGGTTTTACATTGTTTTAATTGCGCTGGTTTCTCTTGCTCGGAGCGTCTCAAAACGGAACGTATTCTGGCCAGCAGCTCTCTGGGATTAAAAGGTTTAGCCATGTAATCGTCGGCGCCGATTTCCAGACCGATAATACGGTTTATGTCATCGGATTTGGCAGACAACATTAAAATGGAAGTCGTCGAGTTGATCCTGACACGCCGGCATATGGAAAAGCCATCTTCTCCCGGTAGCATAATGTCCAAGATGATAAGGTCAACGTGCTGCCGTGCCATAATGTTCTCAACTTGCTTCGCCCCCTCTGCCACTAACACTTCAAACCCGTAAGGGGTTAAATAGTCTTGAAGTGCATCTCTGATCCCCTGGTCGTCGTCGACAACTAGTATACAAGTGTTTTGCATGTTATTTTCCGTGTTGCAGCAACCACTGCCTGGCTGTACGTCAAGCGAGGCAGTAGCACCGTATTTTCGATTCTATCCTTGAATCAAACCTTTCGGCCTGTATGGTTGAAACTGTATTTCTACAAAGGTGCGCGAATTGTCACGGCAAAAGTTGCAGTAGAAATAATCGAAAAGTATCTGGTAACATAAGGCAAACTAATGCAGGGAAAAGGGCGAATAAAAATATTGGCATATGCTGGCTCCTAAAATCGAATTTTAGGAAAGGAACTACTAAATCCCATCCGTGAAATTAATTTTTAACTTCGAATAGCTAACAGCGTAAGTCCACCTGGAAGACTCCTGCAGCAGGTTAGGTGGACTGGCTTGACAGAGGTCCGTTCCATACAAGCCAGGTGCTGCATAGGTTGTGTAAACCTAACACCCAAGGGCAATTCCTAAGGTGCTGACAAATTAAACAGCTTATTGACTTAAATGTCACGTAACATAGGGTAAGCGCTACTTTAGATTATGTTACAACGTGTTACAAGCAGGTCTTTGTAATGATTGTTGATTGTTTGTTATACGTAACAAAAATGATCGCGACAATATAATTAACCGGATGCGGGTAGGTAAAATAAGGGAGTTAACTGGCCGGAATTTTGTTAATCAGTTATAAGGTGATTTTAATACCTGTCTCTCTAGAAAACACTGAGATACAGTACACTGCGCCTTCGTGTTGACTGCCGGATTTGATTTTGAATTTTTGGTAATTCTGGAATAGCTTGTTCAACGATATCGAGCACCAGGAGTAGTTCTTCTCGATCTACGATCGACGCAGGCTCAATTGCAACACATTCTCTTGAGAAACCTTATAGCTTTGCCCCAGCTCCGGTTTTATCGGGAAATAACTCAGCTGTTTTTAGCTTGCATCTATTGGGATTTAGATTGCAATTAGCCCTAGAAAAAGTACCATACGCCTTTATTTTTTCTACCCACTTGCCAAGCCCTAGTTAACAGCTCAGTCTGTTTTTCACAGCCGCAATCAAAGCAATATTTGCTTAGTGTGTAGCTTAGGTGATAGGTAGACATTTTAGTTGGTATAAGCTGGCGCCAACGTAAACTTTACCAGGTACACGAGGTCATACTTAGGTACCAATAATAAATTAAGGAAGTAATATGAAAGTAGGCATCATTATGGGGTCAAAGTCAGACTGGCCAACCATGCAGCACGCAGCACAAATGCTTGAGAGTTTTGGGGTTGAATATGAAACTAAAGTGGTTTCCGCCCATCGAACTCCTCAATTACTCGCTGAGTATGCCGAAACGGCCCATTCTCGTGGCATTAAAGTCATCATAGCCGGTGCCGGCGGCGCGGCACATTTACCGGGTATGGCTGCTGCATTCACCAGCCTGCCTGTACTGGGTGTGCCGGTAAAATCAAAAGCCCTTAACGGCGTTGATTCATTACTTTCTATCTGCCAAATGCCAAAAGGTGTTGCTGTGGGTACCTTAGCCATTGGTGATCCAGGTGCAGCCAATGCAGGTTTACTCGCCACACAAATTTTGGCGACACACGACCAAAAATTAATGGAAAAAGTCGATGCATTTCGCCAAAAGCAAACCGAGACAGTGTTAGCTAATCCCAATCCAGCAGAGGACTAAATATAAATGCAAGTGTTAGTTCTAGGAGCTGGTCAGCTAGCCCGCATGACTTGCTTAGCGGCTGAGCCACTGAATATCAAAATAATGGCTTATGATGTAGGCCAAGGTCAGGTGCAACACCCGATTACGCGCCAGGCCTTAGGCATAACGTATGAACAAGCCTTAACTCAGGTGGATGTAGTTACAGCCGAGTTTGAGCATATTCCAGCGGATGTGCTTAAACTCGCCTGTGAGTCAGGTAAACTTAAACCTGGTGCAGTTGCCATCCAAACCGGGGGCGATCGCCGAATCGAAAAAGCGCTGCTGGATAAAGTCGGTGTTGCCAGTTCAAAACATCAAGTTGTATCCAATCAGACCGAATTTCGGCAGGCTATCACCCAACTTGGTTTACCTTTAGTGTTTAAAACGGCAAAGGACGGCTATGACGGCAAAGGCCAATGGCGCTTAAAAGATCCAGCTGATGCGGATCAAATATGGCAAGAAATGGAGCAAGTGCTTGAACAAGATGAATTGCAGGGCATAGTGGCCGAACAGTTTATTTCCTTTGACCGCGAAGTATCTGTTATAGGTGCACGTAATGCGGCGGGAGAAATTCAAGTTTATTCCCTGACCGAAAATCATCATGAAGCCGGTGTTTTAAGTGTATCAACCGCCTTAGGTGAAAGTTCCCCACTGCAAAAACAAGCCGAGAAAATGTTTACCGCTATCGCCGAAGGTTTGGATTACATAGGCATATTGGCTGTTGAATTATTTCAGGAAGGCGATACCTTACTGGTCAATGAGATAGCCCCTAGGGTTCATAATTCAGGACACTGGACTCAACAGGGCGCTTATACCTGCCAGTTTGAAAACCATATACGTGCGGTTTGTGGCCTACCTTTAGGTTCAACCGAATTGGTGCATCCTACCCTGATGGTAAATATTCTGGGTGAAGACAACTTAAGTGAGCAAATTTTTGCTATACCAGGTTGTGCCATGCATTGGTATGACAAGGAAAAGCGCGAAGGCCGCAAAATGGGCCATATTAACTTAAGTGCTAATACCCCCACTGAGCTTGCCGCTCGTTTGTCTGAACTTGCACCTCTCTTACCTGCACAAACCCAAGCGGGTATTCAGGTGTCGTTGGATAGCCTAAACACCTATACCCAAGCTGCTTGGGAATGCGAGGATTAGCAAGTCGA
This sequence comes from Psychromonadaceae bacterium, assembly GCA_965249895.1. Classification (GTDB taxonomy): domain Bacteria; phylum Pseudomonadota; class Gammaproteobacteria; order Enterobacterales; family CBDFNC01; genus CBDFNC01. The sequence continues at coordinate 394,689 of CBDFNC010000004.1, read as the reverse complement.
GAAGTGACCGGGTTCAAGGCATAAAGCCGAAGGTCTAGTCTTCTACATCAAGGTTTTATAACGCCGAAGAGGGTTGCTTCTCGTCTTGCCCGAAGGGAGCTCAGCCAGAAAATCAGCACTGCGTTGCAGCGCTTGAAAAGGGAATGCCATTCCCTGCTCGCTGCGCCTTGTTCTGACATCCTGCCGGAGCTCTGAATCTGCATTTCCAAGTAGTTTGGGTATATACCACGTGATATTTATTTACCAAGTCTGCTTAATCTAAATTCGCTTAACGTGATAAACGCTAAGCGACGAGTTCGATGTATTTACAGGGTCAGGCTTGAAGGAAAGTGACTTCCTTCAATGCCGGCTAGACAGGGACTGTTGTCCTTTTTAAACGCCTGAACCTGCTTACGCTCTTGTTTCTGTTGTACCTTTGTATTTTTAAAACCTTGCAGAGATCCGGTATTCCACTATCTTATGGTTGCCGGTAACGCAACGAGCGAGTTTTAATGCCATGCCGATAACAGAGGTGCTACCGGGCGCAAGCAGCTCCCGGTTTAGCTTACCTCCGGCAATCTCGGTTAATTTGCGGGCACAATCGATGGCAGTTTGATAAGTCGCTCTTGCACGCGAGCTAAGACATAAGGGTGGCCATCACCCAATTAGTGGACCTTGATGGAAGTCCATATAGCGTTTACCTGCCGCATTCTCAATATATATCCCTTACTAAGGCGCTGGGTCAATGTAAATTGCCCGGAATCGGGTTTAACAAAAGCTTCAAATTTCTTGGTTTATTGTTCTGCGCACAATAGTGTTTTTTAGTCACAAACTGTCACAATTTTCAAGCTGGGTATCCCTGCATCTGGCGAGTGGATCCTTTACAATAGTCTGCAACTTGCAATCAGCGCTTATCATCAAACTGAATTTATGGATAACTTTTCATTTTCTACTCAAGGAAGAGACCTTTTATTGGTCGAAGACGATACCGAACTTGCGAGTTTGGTTCAGGAGTACCTGAGTAAAAACGACTTCACGGTTACTGTCATTGCTAATGGCCTAGACGCGGCTCAGCATATACTTGCACATCAGCCGGATCTGGTAATTTTAGATATCATGCTACCCGGCCAATCAGGTATGGACGTATGTAAAAAGGTTCGCCCAAAATACGCTGGGCCCATTTTGATGCTGACGGCATTAGATGAAGATATGGATCAAATGCTGGGTCTGGAACTTGGCGCGGATGACTATATTATTAAACCGGTTCAGCCAAGGCTACTGCTCACCCGGATACGTGCGTTGCTGCGAAGGTTAGACAAAAACGCAGCCGCAGAGCCGAGTAGTTTAACCAAGATTTCATCTTCGCAAGCGCTACTGAGTATCGGCAACTTGGAGATAAACTTGGCGAATCGCAGCGTCAGTATGTCGGACGTGTTGGTTGAACTGACTACCGCCGAATTTGATTTGTTACTGCTGCTGGCCGAATCTGTCGGTCAGGTTGTATCCAGAGACAAGATTATTCAAACCCTGCGAGGGTTTGATTATGACGGGATGGACCGCTCTATCGACAGACGTATTTCCAGGCTGCGTAAAAAATTAGCTGACGATCCGGAGCAGCCTGTGTTAATTAAGACGGTGCGAGGTAAAGGCTACCAGTTGTGCCACCTTGGCAGGCCGGAGCAGTAATCCATGATTAAGGCGTTTCTGCGACTCTGGCTGTTTGTATTGCTACCCGTGTACCTGCTGGTGGTTAATACGCCATTCAGCCCACTTTTCAGCGTCATGAATTATTTCGAAAAAAGCTACCTTATTGCAAACTATCATGGGACCTTTACCTTAATCGAAAATACTGGTTGTCCCAGCCAGCTTTCAATCGTTTGTTCTTGACCCCCACTTTAACGCTGCGCTCGTTCTTCAACAGGTTTAACGCTATTTTGTTCATCAGGGCCACATTTTCTGCAGCATAGCCGCTTCTCAGTCGGTTACTGTCTTCGTTGAAGCTGACGTCTAGCTGCCAGTGCAGCTTATTCTCCACGCACCAGTGGCTGCGGATTGCATTAGCAATGAAGGCGGCTGATTTATCTTTGTGGCTGGTAATGTAGTAACGCCGTTCATAAGACTTATCCCCTTGAATCTCTCGGCTAGATTCAACAACGGCGATGGCTTTCACGCTTTGCCATCTGGGGTGGCGCTCAATGAGCCAATCAATATCTGTCGTTAACCACACTTGGCAGGCCGATGTTGAACAGCTAGCCAGCCATTTTGGCTATCCGCTGAAACTACTTACCTTAGCGCAGGCGGTAGAGAGAGTGGGCTCTCTTACACAGTCGCTTGAAATGAGTGAGTTTGTATACGCCAACAATGATGATCCGGCGTTAATAAAGCGGCTGGAAAACAGCGATTGGGTTATCAGTCTCGGTTTCAAGGAAACGATGGATGAAAATGTGGTCAGAAGTGTTAAGGGTGCAGTCTACTTAGCGAGCCAGGAGTTTTCTAACCTTGGGCTCGATGAACGGCCTAAATTGCTGGAGGAGCTCAAGCATGCGTTTGGGTTTGAAATGACTTTTATCGATAAAGCGCAGGTTTCTCTAAGTGAATCGAAATGGACGCATTTGTATAGCGAGGGTTTTACCTGGAATAAAGATCAAACAAAGCAAATCTTTTTATACGGCAGCTTGCCTGATGAAGAGCGATTGCTGAAGGTTGGCCCTATTGATCTCTTTAATGCACGGCTCGCTCCGACAGTAGGTATCATGGTGACAATATTTATTGCTATATCCCTCGGTTTATTATTATGGGTATTTCCATTATTGCGCGACCTTAAGAAGCTGGATCATACGGCGGCGGAATTTGGAGACGGGCGCCTCGATAGGCGCGTCTCGGTCGGCAATAGTTCAGTGGTATCCAGGATCGGTCACTCATTTAACACCATGGCCAACCGCATAGAACGACAGATAAATGAAAATCGAGAATTAACCAACGCTATTGCGCATGATCTCAGGACCCCATTATCGCGATTGCGCTTTGCCTTTGAGATGTATGATGCTGGGGGTGTGGAGCGCGAAGATAAGCAGCGTTACAAACGCAGCATAGAGTCCAGTATCGATTGCCTCGATCATCAAATTAACCAGATTTTGGCGCTTTCCCGTTACAGTAGAGCGGTGGATATCACCTACTTTAGTTTATGTAGTGTAGCGGACGTAGTTGCCCACGAAGTGGATCAGCACAGCCAGGATGATACGGTACAGACGGTTGATCTTTTTGTGGATAACAACATGAGGGAGAGGGAGCTGTTTGTCGACAAAAGGGCATTGACTCGAGCCATTGGTAATTTGTTAGGTAATGCTAGTCGATATGCCGAGAGTAAGATCCTGGTTAGCCTAAAGCAGGTAGAAGGGCAGTGTCTTCTTTGTGTCGAAGACGACGGCCCCGGAATAGCGAAAGATCTGGCAGAGAAAGTATTTGAACCATTCGCTCAGCTGGACAATGAGCAGCGTACCAGTGACCACCATGGACTGGGCCTTGCTATCGTACAGCAGGTTATGCTTTGGCATAAAGGCACTGTCAGCCTGGACAAGTCGGTATTAGGCGGTGCGAAGTTTGAGTTAAGCTGGCCCCTTGAGTTGAAAAAATAAACTGTTCTACCCATCTATTAGGAGATGGGTAGGGCTAGTTCAATCCTTTCTGGCAGCTGCGCAAGTTGCAAGACTTAACGAGTTTCGTATAGCCAATTTTGGAGCGAAGGTATTGATCAACATCGCTGCGGTGATCATGGATATACCTACCAGTTTGTGAATTTCTAGGGCTTGTTCAAAGAACAATTGTTGCCACAGGAACGCAAATATCAAGTTGGTAAAAATAAGAGGTGCAAGACGGCCACCTGATTCAACCAGGCGATAGGCCTTGATGCGAAATACCTGGGTGTTTATTACCGTAACGGTTAGTAGAAATAAGCCGGCTAATACCAACGTTTGATCCGATATATTCGCTAATTGGTTTTCACCACTGTTTGTGGTTATCAAAAAAATGGGCACTGCTATTACGGCTGCAAATACCATACACCATGTATTAAGAGCCAGTGGAGAAAGCTGACTCTTGCTGGCGCGGAACATACACACCTGAGCTAGCGCATTGGCTAACCCAGATCCGAGTCCAATTAATAATTCAGGTCGCCAGTCAACACCCTGAATATATCCTCCCTGTATCAATACGCCGCAAAATGCAAGTACCAGTGCAACCAGGGTTATTCCTTTTACGGGTGAGCCAAATATCAATTTTTCTAACAAAGGAATAAACAGAGGACCTGTACTGAATAACACCACAGCTTCAATCAAGGAGAGAAAAGATATTGCGTAGAGAAAGCACAATTGAGTCACAGTGATAAAAAGTGCGCGAAGCAATAATGGCGGCAGCTCCCGTTTACTCGGAGCCTCCCACTTGGTGAGTGACATTAGCCATAGCATTACTATGGCGGGCATTATAAACCTTAGAAAATTAAGTAATTCTAAACTTATTGATTCGCTGAGAAATTTAGCCAATACGGCACTGATAGAGAGGTTAAATGTTGACGCCAGCATAAAGGTAACTGGTTTAATCTGAGTTGACATAGATACTCCTTAATTCTGGCTTAAGTTTAGTGTTCTTGAACGAGAGTAAAAAGCGAGTAATATTGACTAAAACTGTTAGAAAAACTTACATATGAAAAAGCTGATTCCACTTAAATCTATTTATGCGTTTGTTGCGGTTGCCGAAGCGGGCAGTATGACCGAAGCTGCCAGTGTGCTTAATGTGAGCCATTCTGCCGTTAGCCAGGCGATTAAGGCGCTTGAATCACAACTTAATCGACCACTATTTTATCGGGTGGGTAGGCGGGTGGAGCTAAGTTTAGATGGTAAGAATTACTACAAAAAAGTAGCCCCCGCTCTTGAACAGATAGTGGAGGCGAGTGAAGAGCTGGCTTCACCCATTAACAACAATCGCCTGACACTCAATATGGTCAACTCCCTTGCACTTCATTGGTGGATTCCCAGGGTAGGGGACTTTCAAAAAGCCGCGCCGCAAATAGATATTAGAATATCAAACATCCCTTTCGTATTTGACTTGGAGCGTGAAGGGGTAGATGTGGCACTGATCCATGGAAATAAAAATGACTGGAAGAATTATTATTTGGAACACCTAGGTGATGACAATTTAATCCTGGTTTGCAGCCCTAAGTTGCTTGAGTCACTAGAATCGCTTTCGCCACGAATGATGGTAGAAAAATTCCCTGCTATTTGTGTCACCAACCCGAGACGAAAAGACGACTGGGCGTTATGGTGTAAAGCGGAGGGATTAGATGTACCAAAACAGCAAAAAAACCTGAGTTTTGAGGCGACGATTCAGGCGGTACAGGCGGCGATTATCGGCTTGGGGGGGCTAGTTACCCATCAGCAGTTCGTAAAAAACGATATTACTGCTGGAATGCTGGTGCAAATTGGAAGCCCCGTGTTGAACCCTCATAAGGCCTTCTATTTTGCTTGTCTGGCTGAAAAGCTAAGTAACGAAAGCGTACTAACATTACGCCATTGGCTTCGCTCTGCTTTTTCTGAAAAGGGTTCATCAGGAAAAATGTGAGATTCACTTGTGCGCATTTTAACGTTTTAATCTGCCACATAACGTTATTAGCGGCGTTTTTCAAGGTAGTTGTCGCCTAAAGTATAAAATTATGCCGCCTTACCTTCCTCAATTTCTGTCTTGCTCTTTTCCGGGTTAAGGTGAACCTCCGTTATCAGATCCCAGTTTTTGATTTCACCACTCCAGCGGTTTGGATTTTTTGATTTTGCTGCTTGGTATACCTGTTTTCGTTTAGCCAATATGTGTACATCTTCACCTGTGTGACGCTGCTGCGGCGTAACAAATTTGACTCCGCTATGTAAATGTTCATGGTTATACCATTCAACAAACCCGAATACCCAGCTTCGCGCCGCTCTGGGTATTCTGGTCGGTATTTCAACGTACGAAATAGGGATTCTGAATAGGGGTTATCATTACTCACCGAAGGTCGGCTAAACGAGGGAATAACACCCAGTTGCTGCAAGGTCGCCAGCATCGTAGCGCCTTTCATTGGGCTCCCATTGTCCGAGTGCAGCGTCACCTGGTTATGCTTAACACCTTCCCGCTGACAGATATCAGTCATAAGATCTGCCGCTAATGCACTCGATTCCTCTTCGTATACCTGCCAGCCAACGATTTTTCGACTGTAAATATCCATCACCAAGTACAGATATAAAAATATCCCTTTAACAACAGTGGGTAAGTAGGTGATATCCCAAGTGTAAATTTGATTGGGCTCTGTCGCTGTCAGGGCTTTAGGTTTATGTATTTTCCTGACTGGCTTACTCTTGTCTCGGTGATTTAGCTGATTGTGTACCTTCATCACCCGATAGAACGTTGACTCTGAGGCAATATATAGCCCTTTATCGACAAGCTTCGGTACGATTTTGTTCGGTGGTAATTTCGCATACTCAGGCTCATTAACAAGCTTAATGATACGCTGGCGCTCCAATTCTGTTAGCTTATTTTTTGGTTCACGGTAGGCTTCTATCCGCCCATCTTGCTCATTGCCTGGCTGGTTCCAACGCTGCAAGGTTTTTGCGCTAACCCCTATGATTTCACAGGCTTTTGATTGTCTGGCACCAGAATCACATGCCTGATTTATCAGGCTCATGATTTCCGTTCGTTCTGAACTCATTGTGAGTCGTCCTCGTCGCTTCCCCAGATCGCATTGACTTTTTTTTGGAGCACTAATAACGCAGCGGTCTCGGCCAGCGCTTTGTCTTTTCGGTTCAGCTCCTTTTTTAATGCCTTATTTTCATGCTTAAGGCCTTTTACTTCCGAGCGACTCGTCGCTTTACTATTAGCTGCATTGCCATGAGTAAAATCAAGTTTCCACTGTTTAATATGGTGGGGATATAAGCCTTGTTCACGGCATAGCTCACTGATGGCCTCACCACCCAGCGAGGCGCAAGTAATGACCATGTTAAGCCTTTCCTCTAAACTCCAATCTTGTGGTCTTTTTTCTTTTGTCATAATGCCAGTTTTATCAGTAAAACCCATTTCAAATACTTGCTCTCTGGACTGTACAATCCACTTACCTAATGTTGAATAACCGACGCCTAAAGACTCAGCCACTTCTTTTAAGCTGGACTCTGCAGGGCGATTAAGCGCTTTTTCCACTGCTTGTATTTTAAATGACTTTGTATATCTTTTGTTCATTTTTTACTACCTCTAACTGAAAATTAGAGGCGACAACTATCCTGACACAGGGGGTTAGCGTGTATGGTTCTATTCGCGATTTCTTGTTGGTTTTTATCTTCTAATACGGTTGGTAAGGCTCGATTACCCTGTGGTATCCGCCTATGTTCATATAGACGATAATTGGCTTTTTGGTATTGCTTGGGCACTTGCATCTGTAATAAACACAGTGCCCAAACAAGGTAGAGCGTTAAGCAATATCGCCAAATTGTCTACTGCTTAAAGGCCATTATTGCGCTGTTGCTAACTCTCCCGGACTGCGCCAGTCCAGTCTTGCCGATCCTCCGAAGTATCCATTGAATTAATCTTGTGTTGCATGCCAACAGGGCGATGATTAAATTGCTGCAATTGACAACGTACTTGCTCAATTGAATCGGCCAGTTGGGCTACCGATGCTGAAACGCCTGCTGTTTCACTCTGGGTGGTTTTGGTAAAGTCAGCAATGCTGGCCATGTTCTCGTTAATATTTTTAGCAACAGAATTTTGCTCGACAGTAGCGGTTGCAATCTGATTATTGAGTCCCATCAGTTGATCCATTGCCTCGCCAATTTTCTCGATGACTGAACTTGTCTGCTCTGCTTTGTGAAGACTTTGCTCAAGCTGATCATTGCCTTCAGTTATTGCAACAACTGCAGCTTGTGCTCCCTGTTGTAATTGAGTGATCATAACCTTAATCTCGTCGGTAGAGCTTTGTGTGCGACTCGCAAGTGTTCTAACTTCATCCGCGACTACTGCGAATCCACGTCCTTGTTCGCCGGCACGCGCCGCTTCAATTGCAGCATTTAGTGCAAGTAGGTTTGTCTGCTCAGAAACCCCCCTAATCACATCCAGTACGCCACCGATATTTTGACTGTCTACCTCAAGCTTATTCACTACTTCTGCTGCATTGGTCATCTTTTCCGACAGTATTGTGATTGCTGATTTGTTTTCAATTACTATTTGATGACCGCTTTGAGTCTCTTGCTGGGTTTGCTGAACTGCATCTGCGCTGCCTTGACTTAATCGAGCGACTTCATGGAAGGCGTGGGTCATTTCAGCCATCGCATTGGCAACTTTGTCCATTTCACTATTTAAGTGCTGCACCGCACCATAGCTGCTTTCTCCGCTCTGTTTTAACAAGCTTACCTCATGAGATTGTTTTTCTTCAAGCTGATGGATTTTATCAAGTGCAGCCTCTATCTGAGAGACTGAGCGGTTATACACCACACCTATATGTGACAACTCATCTTTCCCAGTTATTTCCACCCTTTGGCTCAAATCTCCTTTGGCTAGCTGCTCTAAGGAGTCCACCAACAGACCTAGCCTAGTACTTACTTGTTTACGAAATAACCAGGCTGTGATCAGTAAAACGATGATCACCGAAGTAACCACTAGCAAAACAACCTTTATACCCAAACTGTTGCCGGCGGCGAGCTGCTCTTCAATGGGTACTTGTACTTCTAATACCCCTCGAACATCTCCTAGGTGCCAGTCTGTTTTTGGACTTTCTGCGTGACTGTTATGACAATTAACACAACCTTGCGCCACCATGGTATCAGCGATGGCAACTCGAACCACATTAAGGTTATTTACCACAGCCTGCCGACTGATGGTTTGTTTTGGGTTTTGCGACAAATTTTTCCAGGCTTGTTGAGCAAAGGAGTCTAGTTGCCTGGATTGACGATTAGGAAATGGAAAATTGCTGTAGAGTTGAATTTTTACCCCGCCGTCGGTAAAATTCTCACTGAGATCATGGATAAAGGTGGCAGGTAAAGGGATCTGATCCGGGTTGTTTTTGTGAGTGTAACTTGCCGTCATGGCAGAGCCTGCCAATACTTTGCCGACAACATTTTTTGTGTAATAGCCTCGGATGTTTTTGTATTGTTTAACAGTTTCGACCGCAGATTTTGTCGCAACTTCAACTGCATTTTGCCTCATCATTTTTGGTATCAGTACCACTAATAGCAGCGCAACAAGGGTGAAGATAATCATCATAGGTGCTAATAGCTTAACAAAAAGACTGCCATTTATTTTATTGTAAAACATACGAAATTCCCTTTTCTCTGTTAAATAAATACAGAGTTCCGTAAACGAACGAATCTTGTTACGTGTACAACCGCTAATTGGATACAGTGAAATGATTGAGTAAGACGGTAATGAGAGCCAACGCAATTTTTACCGAAAAACAATTACAGTTATTGCTCTAGTGTTTAAAGGCTGTTTCCAATCCGTCAGCCAAATCTGTAACACGATTTTCGCCATGATTTACAGTGCTCCCATGGAACCATTAGGCCGAGCCGTTTTAGTCTCGCCGATCTGATTCTAGAAGTAAGTTTATGTTTTTGCAGCGTGATTTAGGTCTGTTATGGTAGTTTTTGATGAGATACACAGTGAAAGGCTAAGCAGCTTAAAACCTGAGCGATACGCTCTACCTTAAATAATCACAGCTTATAAAAGGAAGTCGCTGGTTATGAACATGCGTACAACCTAGATTATGTTTCTTCTTGTAGGAGTGCTGTTGAGCAATAAAAGTGAGAAGCGCTTTTCAGCGCATTAGCAATAGAAAGGAGAGTGGGGTTGTGTCTTCAGCTCTAATATTGACTGAGAAGCTGGTTTTTGCCTCGCAATGGAGTCAAAAACCAGCGGGTCGCAATTTATTACCTGTTGCCCTGTTGCCCTTGACTACCAGCCGGTTTTCTGGATCTAGATCTAGGTTTGTGGCCGCGCGAGTTCTCCGCGGAGCGTTGCCCATCCCTGTGGCCAGATTTTGGCTTCTTTGGTTTTTGTGGTTTGACTGGTCTATTGTCTAAACGCGATTCAGGAAGTTTGTTTACAGGTTCATAACCTTCCACAGATTGTCGTGTTATCAACTGCTTAGTCAAGCGCTCAATATCACTTAACTGCTTAAATTCATCGGCGCTAACCAGAGAAACCGCGTGTCCGGTGGCGCCAGCCCGGCCAGTTCGACCAATCCTGTGCACGTAATCTTCTGCTACATTGGGCAGGTCAAAGTTGACTACCTGTGGTAGCTGATCAATATCCAGGCCACGGGCGGCGATATCCGTCGCAACCAAAATACGAATAGACCCATCTTTAAATCCAGCTAAGGCTTTTGTTCGCGCACCCTGGCTTTTGTTGCCATGAATCGCAGACGATTTGATGCCGCGACTTTCCAGATGTTTACTTAACCGGTTGGCACCATGTTTGGTGCGGCTGAACACCAGTACCTGCTGCCAGTCATTATCACGGATCAATTGGGTTAGTAGTGCTGATTTGCGACTCTTATCGACAGGGTAAATCAACTGAGAGACTGTTTTTGCAGTGGCGTTCCGCGGGGTAACAGAAATTTCCACTGGGTTGTTTACCATGCCCTTGGCAAGGGTCCTGATCTCGTTAGAAAAAGTGGCGGAGAACATCAGGTTCTGGCGACGCTTAGGCAATAGCGCGAGAATTTTACGAATGTCGTGGATAAACCCCATATCCAGCATGCGATCTGCTTCATCGAGTACCAGAATTTCGAGTTGTTTGAACCTGACTGCATTTTGGTTATACAAATCAAGAAGACGCCCAGGTGTCGCAACCAGTACATCGACGCCTTGACGCAGTTTCTGCATTTGCGGATTAATTTTTACACCGCCAAATACCACGGTAGAACGCAGAGGTAGATTTTTACCATAAGTAGCTACGCTCTCTCCGACCTGGGCGGCTAATTCGCGTGTTGGCGTTAACACCAGGGCTCGAACCTGGTTCGCTTTCGCGCGTTCGCCGGTGGATAACCGCTCCAGTAATGGCAAGGTAAAACCGGCGGTTTTACCTGTCCCGGTCTGGGCTGCCGCCATCACGTCCTTACCTTCAATCACCGCAGGGATCGCCTGTTCCTGGATCGGGGAAGGTTTGTCGTAGCCTTGTTCGGCGACGGCTTCAAGGATGGGGGCGGATAAACCAAGAGCGGCAAATGTCATAGAATCTTCTCTTATTGATACTTTATTTTAATAGGCCGCGTGCGTGCGGGCGTGCAGCTTACAGGAAGTTACCTTTAATCGCCATCATTGCACTGCTTTATTAAAAACATTGAGTTGTAATGGTGGTTAAAGCGCATCCATCTCGGTGGTGCTGTTGCTAACGTAATAGGTAAATGTAGCCGAGTTAGCATTAATCGCTTGGAATATTTTGCAGGGCAATGATTAGAGTGAAAAATAAAAAGAGCCAAAACTCGGCTCGTTTTAATAACCAATACGGTATTGTCTTTACCACATCAGATCGTCAGGAATCTCATATCCTGCATATGGGTCGTCTTCATCCATTTCGCTAACTTCAACATCTGTGTTGTGCTGTACCAGCACAGCAGGGTCTACTTCAGCGAGTTTCAACGCGACTTTGTCGACTATCAAATAGAACTTATCTTCCCGAACACATATGGCGAGAATGCCACGAGCCAGAGACTTCTGTGTTTTCAAATCGATGGCTAGTCGTTTGACCTTGCCTTCGTAAGTAAAGTTGTAGTCCAGCTCTCCCCGATAATCTTTGATGGAGTGCTGTTCAAGCATTTGTTTGATTTTTGCCTTGTCGGCTTTTTGCGTCAATATCGCCTGTTGCTCTTGGTTGAGCGACTGGTCTTTGCTTAGCTGGTCCTGTTTTGATTGCTGGACCTGTTGTTGTACTTCGGAGACTACAACCGAGCCCTTTTTCTTTTTCTGTTTTGCTTTACGGCGTTTTTCCGTTTGCGCTTGTTTGGCTTTTTGTTTGTCAACCAAGCCGGCTTTAAGTAATTGATCTTGTAACGATGCCATTATTTCTGTTCCGGGTTTTACGACTCGTTGTATTTTAACAGCAATCGGTGCTAGCGAGCACTAATAAATGCGTACCACTTTAATGTGATTCTGCTTGTACCAGGTCGGCAATGCGTTCCGCTAGCAGAGGGTCTAAATCGATTATGCCTTTTAATCTAGTAATATCGACCCAGAGTAGATCTACAGGAGAAAGCGCTTTTGCGCTTTCTTTATAGCTTCCACTTAATATGGCAAACAAACCGAGCGTGCTACCCGGCTCCAACACGGCTTCTCTCTTGGTGGACAATACTTGGACATTACCGCGTATAATCACGGCAATGGCATTACCTTTTTTATGCTGGCGTATAATGACATCGCCGCTGCTGTATATCTGACGGACGGTTATTTTCGCCAGTTTTTCTAAGGTTTTCTTATTTAAACCTTGAACCCAGGGGGCAATAATTAACTGCTTGCCAAACTCCGTTGGACTGGCGACCTTGGGCTGATGTCGTAACACGGCTAATTGTTTTTCTACATCAACGATCATTTTCTCTGCTTCCGATGCATCGAGAACACCATCATCCACCAAGTTTTTTATTTTTGAACGCTCCATATTCAGCATCAACCGGCTGGCAGTGTGAGTTTCCAGGCAATATACAACCTCGGGGAAACTATCCCGTAATTGATTAATTCGGTTACGGGTTTCCTTTTTATTGGTCTCTATTTCCTCGATGACTGCATCTAATTCGGTTTTGTTTGGCGCAAGTTGGCTGACGTGTTGAGCAATTTCCTGTTGTGCCTGGATAAACCCCCTGGCCACATCATAACCCAAGGCCAATCGCTCGAAGGACAGGTTTAAAGCGACTTTATTTATGCCCGGATAGCGGCCAAGGTATTCGAGTATTTTGGGGGTTTGCCATAAGCGATATAAGCTTGGTCTGGGAGTGATGGTGGGCTCACCGTCAAGGGATTGCTCTACAGCCTCCACCAGTTTGTTCGCGGTTGCGCCTGGTAGTGCGCCATTGCTAAATTGCGTCCAATAATATTTTCGTTCGGTTTCAAGAATTCGCCGACGAAAGGCAATGTTAACGTCGCTATCTTCTGCCTTGGGATGGTTATTCACCGCATAACTAAAGCGTTTGGTTAAATTGGCCCAGTCAGCTCTTTGCATGAATTCATCCTGCTGCAACTCGGGTAAGGCTTTATTCATTCCTTCACTGATACTCGCCTTGGCTTTTTGTACGGTTGCTTGTTTTGCGGCTGGTAATCGGTCCATGCCCAAATATTTTAATACCATGCCCATGGTAGTTGCGTTGATGGTGATAGTCAGGACAACGATACCTGCAGTCAGGAACAGGATCTGATCACCAAGGGCTTTAGGCAGGTTAGGATCCTGCGCCACGATTAATGCCAAAGCCAAAGACACAGCTCCCCGCAAGCCGCCCCAGACCAGTACAATGGCCTTTTCTTTGGTTATCCCTACACCGATGCGCTTTAACACAGGCATAAAGGTGAATACACATAAACTGCGAATAATCTGGATCCCCAGATAGAGAACCAAAAGGGTTATCCACCATTCCATTACATCGAGCCTGATACGAGTGGCGATAATAATTCCAACCAATAGGAAGATTAGCGTATTGGCTATATGAGCCATCATCTCCCAAAAGTTGTGAAGAAATCCGGCAACCTCCGGAGATATGCGGGTTCGTCCAACACTCGCAAAAAGAATAGCCAGTGCGACCACTGCCACGATGCCGGAAACATGGAGCAGGTTTTCGGCAACAAAATAAACCAGATAAGCGGCTGAAATGGTCAGCGTAATTTCGATGAGAGGATCGTTAAACACCCGACTTATCCAGAGTAAGACCAAGCCACCGCCAGCAAGCCCGATAGCCAATCCAAGCACCACGACCCAAATGAATTCACTGGCAATCAGTAGCAGGTTTACGCTTACATCGGCCGTCGCCACCACCAACCCATAAAAGAGGGTGAAAAATACAATAGCGGTGCCGTCATTAAGCAAGGATTCACCTTCAATAAGTGTTTCCAGCCGCTTGCGAGAACTGACTTCCTTTAGCAGCGCCACTACCGCTACCGGATCTGTGGCGCTGATTAAAGCGCCGAATAGAAAGCAGACAGGCCAACTCCAGGACCAGGGAAAGACCAAGTACGCCAGTACCGCTGTCAATCCTGCGGCCATGATTAACCCGGGCACAGCAAGGATGGCGATTTGGCTGAATATACGTTTGAACAGGTGGGTTTCCAGTGCAAAAGCAGATTCAAAGATAAGGGTCGGCAAGAATAAGAAGAGGATCAGATGAGGGTCCACATTACTCAGGCTATCTATGGCGCTGGAAAACAGGGGGGAGTTTAGTGCCACCACATCGATGCGCTGCGCTAAACCTAGACCAAGTCCAAGCAGGAGTAAGCTTACGCTATATGGCAGGTGAGCCAGTTTCGCGGCAATGCGGGCGGCAGCACCGACCAACAATGCGAGAATAACGAAGATGAGTGCTAATAACCCTGTATCCAGGTGCATGACTACAGCTCAAAAAAATAAACACCTAAATTAGAGCTTAGCAAAGCAACTCAATCCCTTGTTCATTGCGCTATAGAGATAGCTGGAGGCAACTGCAAATTAGTTTGGCTGGACTGCTACATAGAACAAAATGGTAGGGCGGTTATTGCTGGTTTCCGATAGACTAGTGGGTAAACGTTATTACTGTAGTCATTTATGACAATCGAAGTTACAAACATATCTGATGTCGATGTTACATGTGCAACCTGTGCGGCATGTTGTTGCCGGCTGGAGGTGATGCTTATCACCGAAACAGGCGTGCCTGAACGCTTTATTACGAACGATAGCTGGGGACCTAGTGTGATGGCGCGGCTGGACGACGGCTGGTGTTCGGCATTGGATCGAAATACCTTGATGTGCTCTATCTACGAGAATCGGCCGTTGATTTGTCGTGAATTTGAAATGGGTGAAGAGGATTGTGTTACTGAGCGTAAAATACATTTATAAGACTTTTAGTACGATGATGCCTGTCACTACTTTTAGCCATTTGAATCTATTAAAATTAGTCGAACTGATTAAGTTCTGGCGTAATCAGACTCCGATGTAATTTGCTCAATGGCGAAAATTGAGTAATCAGCCCTTCCGGGGCTATTTTCATATCTACCGGCTTATCCGGTGAGAACCGACTATTTGAATTTACCGAGAGAAAAATGACCAAGAAAACCGTCAAATTTGAGTACGAAAAAGAAACAAAAAACAGCGTTCGATATAAAGAGGTCCCCGAAGAGGGAAACGCACCGATATTAGGTAGTTTGTACGTACAAAAATGGTATGCGGGGAACAGCAAGTTATTAGCGGTAACGATAGAAAAAAAGGATTAGTCTGCTAAGGGCGAAGCTGTTAAAGCGCCATAAAGCCGGTGAAAAATTTCATACACTAGATGTCGATGTTGATTTGTTTAACTTCCAATCGGGATAGCGTTTGTGATTTGACGTAAGTGGTCTATTTTCAAGTGGTATTTCAGTTCAACATTACCTTTAGGCACAAGCTTAAGGGTTAAGTCGCCAGATGTTTGAACTGTTCCTTCGGGCTAAGCAATAGAAAGGAATCTGCTATGGTCACACAGTGTTTTCTCAGCAATGGCTTTTTAACTTAATGCTTGTGTAAATGTTCAACGGGCTCCCTTGCATGGGGATGCGTTAGGATCGTCGTACCGACAAACCGACGTTAACCCTTTGGTTGGTATGTGGATGAATCAAGATCTATCCGAAAATGGTGTTTCAAAATTTACTGTCAGTATTGTGGATAATGCATTCATGGTTGAAATGTGGGGCCAGTGCAGTCCAGCAGAATGTTATTGGGGCAGGGTGAACGCAAGGGTACCGCGCAATACGGTAAAGCGACTCGATGTCACTTGGATAGCAACGTTTGCAAATAAATTCCAAACATTATCTTATTTACGCGATGACCACATTTCACTGACGCAAATCGAAATCTACACGGATGGCTCAGGACGTGAAAGACAAGAGTTTACCGGGCATTTCGTTCGTGGCAAACACTAAATAGGTGACTCAACTGAAACTGAGTCACCTGATCTGTTGATATTGATAGGAGGGTTAGGTTTTATTAGGCAGGGCAAAAGAAAATACGGTGCCTTTTTCTAGCTCGCTCGATACCGATATATTCGACTCATGTAGCTCCAATAATTTTTTCACTATCGCTAAGCCCAAACCAGTATTCACTGTCTGCCCATTAACCTTGTTACTGGCTCGATAGTGAGCATCAAAAATTTTGTCGACTTCATCCTGTGCGATACCACAGCCGGTGTCACCTACTTGCACCACCAACTGATTTTTCTGTTGGATGAGATTAATATATACCTGATCCCCTTGACCGGAGTGCCGGATTGCATTGTCGATGAGGTTCGTAATAACTCGCTCTAGTTTGGCGATATCAGCGGTCACCTGCAGACCTGGGTCCTTCGGTGTGAGTTCAAGGGTGACACCACGTTTGTTTGCTTCCAGGGCAAACTTGGTTAATACATCTTGTGCCAGCTCGGCAACAGCGATGGGCTCTTTATACAAAGTGACCGTATTTCCTTCCAGCTGGGCCAGCTCCAAGAGTTGCTCGACCAGTTGATGAAGTTGCTGGGCATTTTTAAGGGAAGTCTCAATATAGTCACGACCACAGCCTTCTTCATATTGAATTAGCCAGGTTTCCAGGTAGCCTCGTAAGCAGGAGAGTGGGGTTTTAAGATCGTGGGAGATATGAGTAAGCAGCTCTCTTCTTAGCTGATCGGTGGATTTTATCTGTGTGATCTGGGCGCTTACTTTTTGAGCCAGGCTGGTAAAACTATGCTCCAGGGTTTGAAGTTCATGGGCTGCACTGGTCGTCAAAGACGGGTCAGTTGGGTTCTGAAAATCTGACGTAACGAAGTCATGCATCCGTTTGTTTAAGCTGCGAACGGGGCGGGTGATCCGGGCAAATACAAAAATAAGCATCACCAGGGTTACACCCATTGTCAGTAACAAAGCGACAACAAACTTATTCAAGCTTAAATAAAAGGACTGCTGATCTGAAATGAGATCTTGTTTCTCCCCCCCCAGAATAACGTACAGATAACCCAAAGGCTGATTGTTTTCTCCCAAAATAGGTGCGGCGGAGAAGATCTTTTTAACGCCTGGATTACGAGGGTCCTCACCGTAAATAGGGTATTGCTCGCTACGTAAGAAGTGATTGATAGGGTCCAAGTCTACTTGCTTATCTTTGACCTTTCCCGGCTCCGCAGAATAGACAAGTACATTTCCGGCTAAATCGAGGGCATAAATTTCGAATGCCGGGCCCAGTAACATCAAGGTGTGAAACGCATTTTCAAGCACACGTTTTTCTATTTTACCCTCTTCCAGGCCAGGGTTATCGTGCACCATATGAATAGCTAGTTGCTGATGCAGGGCCTGTTGTATTTTGTCACTGTAACTTCGGTTCGCATGCTGAAACAGCAAGATGAGTATAATGGCGGCGATGACAAACACCATGACCAAAGGCAAGGTGAGTTGGGTTAACAGACTTCGTTGCATGCTGGTTCTCTTTATATTAATGCCGTAGGCAGGTTACATGCAGGCACCCTTGTTGTTGGCGGCATGTTTCCGGCGTACTCTCTTGGTTTTGTTAGCGAGGCTAATTATTTGGGCTCTTCAAATTTGTAACCAACTCCCCACACGGTTTTAATGTAGCTGGGGTTGGCAGGATCTGGCTCCAGTTTACTGCGCAGTCGGTTCATATGGGAATTCACAGTATGTTCATAGCAGTCGTGGTGGTAACCCCAAACGTCTGAAAGCAGCTGCTCTCGGCTATAAACGCGTCCCGGGTGTTTGGCCAGATGTACCAGTAGATCGAATTCCGTTCCGGTCAGTTCAATTTCTTCATCATCACGCCAGACCTTATGACCTTCGATATCGATCCTGAGGTTGCCTATTTGCAGCTTGCTGGTTTCGGGAGTCTGGTTACTTAACTGACTGCGTCTTAAAAGGGCTTTGACCCTGGCCTGTAGCTCGAGCACGCTAAAAGGTTTGGTCAAGTAGTCATCGGCCCCGACCTCCAATCCTTCAACCCGGTCCAGTTCGGCAGTCCTTGCGGTTAACATCAAGATGGGCACGGCGTTTTCTTTATTTCGCAGTGATTTACAAATATCCAGCCCATCCATATCTGGCAGGTTCAGATCCAATACCAATAGATCGAAGGTATTTGCTTTCAGTGCGGTGTAGGCATCTTCACCTGTGTGGCAGAGGGTAACTTTGTGTCCCAGCATCTCCAGATTAATGCGTACCAGGTTTGCGATATCTTTTTGGTCTTCGACCACGAGTAGATTCTTTGACATATCCGTATGGCAGGGCGTTATGCCCTGCTTTATGTTTAGTTATTTGAACTTAGCATATCACTCTAAGCGTTCGACAGTGACATTGATAACGGGATTGTCCCATTTGTGTGATTGGTCCAGCACTGAACTTGCCAATCCGTCATCTGCACTAACAACGCCCGGATGAATGTGTATAAAGTCGACATCATTTCGAGCGGCGTTAAACCCTTCGCCACCATCGGCGGGGCCGGGCATAGAGCCTGCGCTTTCACTGTTGGCTTCGGTGCCTGCGTCCCATGCACCGGCCCGGTAGCTTTTTGTTTCGCCAACGGCCATAGCAAGGGTTTGCCCTGTTAAGGTGACGAACGCATCATTGGTGTTCACCAACATGGACGCCAGGCTTAAATGAATATCACTTGAACTATTGATAGCGACAGTTACCGATTCCTCGCTGCCAGGTCCAATTGGTCCGGAACCCGTTGCACTGCCCATTACCGAGCTCGCCTCGGCGATAAGTGATGCCGTTTCACCGCCCTCGGCCAATTTTTCAAGGCCTTCGGACGCTTTCCCTCCGGGAGTGAACATCTTGTAGCTTGCCCCGTGAACCAGCACCGCAAGTGGCGAAAGAGGCTGGTTTTCAGTCAGGTTTTTCACTGTTACCTTGTAGCTTTGCTTTGTGGCTGATGTGACATTATCTGAGTCTCCACATGCAGCAAGGGTGAGAATTCCGGCTAACGGTAGCAGGAGTTTGATGGCTATTTTCATGGCGATTCCTCCTATTTAACCGTAACCGTCAATTTGGCTACCGGGTTTAACCAGCGATGGATTTGATTGTTTAGGTCGCTTTTACCGCCAGCTGCGTCACTGTCACCCAAACTTCCGCGGTGAATATGAACAGTCGTATTTACCTCAGAGCTGGTGACGCCGCTGCCACCGGTACCGCCATCACCGCCTGGAGCAGCAGGAATTCCGGCGACACCCGGAGCTCCACCACCGTTTATTATTTCGTCGTTGGCTTCGGTACCGGCGTCGTAAGCGTTTAGCATTATGGTGTAGGTTCCGGCTTCAGTAGGGATTTTCCAACTGTCTAAGCCTACAAACCCGTCATTAGTGGGTAGCAGCATTGCGGTAAGCGATAGATGGGTATTAGCGCCGCTATCCAGGGCGATGCCAGTAAAACTTGCAGCTGGCGCCATTAAGCCACCGGCGGGATTTTTTAACACTGTGGCCCCTGTTGCTTCTATCTGTGCGGATAAGTCGTCAATTGACCCGCCTTCTGCCATGGCTTGTAATGCGGTGGATGCAGAGCTGCCTGATTGAAACAGGTGAGATCCTGAGTTATGAGCTGCCACCAATACCGGGGTAAAATGGAGGCCGTGGGTAAGGTTAGTCAGGGTGACCTCTAGCTGGGCTGCTTGCGTTGACGCCGAAGCTAGTGCGACCAGTCCGAGTAGTGATGTTGATATTTTCATTGTAGCGCTCTCCTTGGTTAGACCTTGTTGTTATGTCACTAACAAGCCTACGTACCAAATATCCCGATTTAGTCGGCTAAATGTCACGGAAATATCACTATAAGAACAAGTAAACTTAACGAAACGGGTGGGCTATTTGTGTTTATCATTGGCAACCAGTGGCACTACTACCACTTGCGCCTAGTATTTGTGCTCTTGTGCACCGATTTTAGTTAATGTGTAATAATCAAAAAATTGAATAATATTCCGCCAGCTGAATAGTTACAAGAAAACTAGCTTGTTAACCTTGGAAGGACAACGTCAAGAAAAATAGACTGCCTGATGTGCGTTCGCCAGCCAACTGAGCTACTTCGAAGTCGCGCCAAAATAGGGCTGTGCAAGGGTCGAAATTGTACCGTCTTGTAATATCGCTCTTAGCGCGTTTTCAATTCGGGGTTTTAGGACTATCTTATTCGAATATTTGGAGAACCCGATATATAGCTTTACTGAGTTACCGGGACGAAAGTCAGCCTTAAAAAGTCGCTTAGTCAGACCCCGCTTGTTAATTTCATAATCCAGCTGGCAATCAGTGCCGATAAAAAGCGGAAGTCGGTTTCGTTCCGCCATTCGGATCAATTGATCCTCGGTGGCAACTCCGTGTTTTTCTAACGTTACGTCGGTATTAAATTTTTCGAAGTAGAACGACTCGAACACATAGCCAATTTTATGGCCATACAGGTCTTGATAGCTTTTTATCTTAGAAGCGACCTCGTGTTGCCCGTAAAAAACGGTTGAACACTGGAAATATGAATAGGGGACATAATCGATATAGGCCTCACGCTCAGTATTCTTAGCAAGGCTCATGACCATATCTACTCGGCCAATTTTCATATGAGACATGGTTCTGGACCAGGGGATCCGCTGCAGCACGAATTTTAGCCCGGTTCTGCGTTTCAGCTCCTGGATTAACGAAATGTCGAATCCTGTCACTTCTTCATCTTCACCTAAAATTTGGAATGGTGGCCAATCGTCAACAGCAACGAGTATCGGAGGGAGTTCAGTGCTATATACCGAAGGGGCGGCGGCGGCCGCAAAGGCTTGCAATGATATTAGCGTGACCAGTGTCATCCAGATTCGTCCCATGACCGAACTCCTACCAAAGGGCAACTATTAGTTAGTTTAGCTTTAAATATTAACGGAATTACCGAGACGTAAAGTGACCTTATAACGCCATATCGAGCAAAAGCTATAGTTATTGCACAAGGATGGAGATAAAAAGTGAGAAACAATGTTAGTAAATCGTTTTCATGGTGCCGGTATTTTCTTGTGCGTTATATTGTCTGCTTGTAACAGTGAAAGTACTCAGTTTACACAAGTGAATCAAACTCCAGCACAGGGCGAGCCCACTAATGAACCGATACCGAGCGGAGACTGGTTCCGACCGAGTGTGTTTGCAAAATGGCATTGGCAGCTAAACGGCTCAGTTGATACTTCATACCCCGTAGATATATACGATATCGACCTGTTTGACACACCGGTAAGTGTTATTGATAAATTACAGGAATCCGGAGTGCGGGTGATTTGCTATTTTTCTGCCGGAACCTATGAAAATTGGCGGCCCGATGCAGGTCAGTTTAGCCAAGACGAGCTGGGTAATATTCTTGAAGATTGGCAAGGAGAACGCTGGTTGGACATACGAACAGAAAACGTCGCCAGGATCCTGAGAAGCCGTTTAGACCTGGCCAAAGAAAAAGGCTGCGACGGTGTGGAGCCTGACAATATGGATGGTTATACCAATAATCCGGGATTTGATTTTACCGCGGATGATCAACTTAAATTTAATCGTAGTATTGCAGATGAAGCCCATGCTAGAGGTCTTTCGGTCGGGCTTAAAAACGATTTGGATCAAGTTATTGAACTTGTGGACTCGTTTGATTTTGCGGTTAATGAGCAATGTTTTGAGTACTCGGAATGTGCCATGCTTGCGCCATTTATTATCGACGGAAAACCTGTGTTTAACGTGGAGTACGACAGTAATTATGTGGTTGATGGGCAAGCCAGAATGGAACTATGTGCACTGTCTCTCAGCATGGAATTCAGTTCGCTTATCTTGCCGATTGGCCTAGATAACGAGTTCCGGTTGAGTTGCCTTTAACCAGTATTCTATCGGTAATTAATCACTCTTGTATGTCTGGTATTTGATAGTTCTATTTTTCCTCTACGAGACTAAACCTAGGTTAATTACAGTTTTATTGCCCTTTTATATGCTTGGAGCAACTTGATAAAGCAAGGGCAACCAAGATGAAGTATCAGACATTTAGCAACCGTTATCTCGAGCATCTGGGCATTAATTCCAGTAATAAAAATCTAGCATTAATCAATGAGATCCAGTCAAAACATATCGCCGCATTTTCATTTAACAGCCTGGGCGTAGTACTTAATCAGGCTTTACCGCTGGAAACTGACGCTCTGATGGAAAAGATCGTCGAACAAGGATTGGGCGGATACTGTTTTGAACACAACAAATTGTTGTTTGATGTTTTACGAGAGCTGGACTTCAATGCCAGGCCTCTTCTGGCTAGAGTCGTTTACAACAAAGACGTCGACGCGCCAAAAACCCATAGAGTGACCTTGCTGGAGTTAAATGGTGAACGATATATCGTCGATGCGGGATTTGGTCATTATGGCGCGCGGCACCCGGTAAAGCTAGACGAGGAGCTGCCCGCTGATCAAGGGGATGCGACCTATCGTATCAAGCGGGATTCAGCGGGAGACTATCAGTTTCAAATTGTAAAAGGCGGTGATTTTTTTACTTTATATCGTTTTGACCTAGGAAGGTACACAGAAGCTGATTGTGTTGTGAGTCACTTTTATTCACACAAATACCCGCAGGCTGGGTTTGTTAACAACCTTGTGGTTTCCAGAAAGTTTGAATCTGAAATTCGTTCATTGCGCAATCACGAATATCACCTAGTTCAAAATGGGAAAGCTCATATTACACGTATATCGAGTGTCGAGCGTTTGCACAGCTTGTTAGTGGTCGAATTTGAATTGGACATCGATTTGGCGATTAGTGAGTTCTTGTTTACTCGCTTTGTTACAGAAACAAGCAGCCTAGTAGCCAAGGAGGGTGCATGAAACAGTCTATGGCGATCCAGCTAACCCTGCTGATTTGGGTCGGGTTAATGGCTTCTTCTTTTCCGGTTGCCGCTACTATTGCGCCATATGCGTCACCCTGGCTAACTACCTGGTTGAGGTTTTTGTTGGCCGCGGCCCTGCTGTATCCCTGGGTCCGTAGTGGCCTAAAAGGGTCGATTAACAAACAAATGGCTACAAAATATCTGCTTATCAGCAGCACGCTGGTGGGCTTTTTTGTAGGTATGTTTGAATCGTTAAACCACACTACAGCGCTGAATACATCTGTATGGTATACGTTGGTACCTTTGGTCAGTGTTGGGTTGAGCTATTTTTGGTTCAAAGTGCCAGCCCGTCCCGTAATGGTTATGGGGTTTATAACGGGGGCCAGCGGGGCTGTATGGGTGCTGTTAACAAGCAGGCATAACGAACTGTTTATCTTCTCACCGAAAGGAGATGGTTTATTCTTGCTTGCGTGTGTTTCCTTGTCGCTTCATGTGGTGTTTACCAAACAGTGGTTAACCAAAACAAAACCAAAATTTGGCACCTTTTGGATATTGGCATTTGGTAGCGTGTTACTGACTCCAGTTGCCTTATGGAGAGCCGCTCCCGGTGAGGTCGACTGGCCGAATATGGTTTTTTGGTTAAACCTGATTTACCTGACTGTATTTACGACACTGGTAACTTTTTTCCTTCAGCAGTTTCTGTTGCAGAGAGTGGGTTCGGCAAAATTGTTAGCCTATACGTTTTTGATCCCAACCTTAGTAGCGTTGCCTTCTTTGTTGGACAGCGTAAATCTGGCCCTTATCTTCATTTTACCCGGGTTGGCTTTGACGCTGTTATCTCTGTATTTAATTCAAAGGCCAGCTTCAGTCGAGTAACAGGGTGAAGCCATGGAATGCCAGTCACAAGCAGAGCTTGACTTGAATTGTGCCTCTCTGGCAAGGTTCCCTAGAGCGGGAGGGAAAATGAATCAACAACAACTAGAACAACAGTTTTTGGACTATTTCAGCAAGTCGTTTGGGCTATTTAAATCTAAGCCATTTCAACAGCTAGGTATTACCAGTGACGTTAAATATTTTGATAAAGGCGAGTGGTTAATAGAGCAGGGTTTAGCTGCGCCTAAACTGTTTTTTGTCTCGTCTGGTTTAGTACGATATGTCAGCTATTCACCCGAAGGTAAGGAGTTTTCAAAGTTCTTTCTTTCAGGACCTGGTTTAGTGGGATCTTCCCGCTCAATGTTGAGTAAGCAGCCCAGCTATTTCAGTATCGAAGTCCTGGAGCCGGTAATTTGTCTGGGTTTCAATTGGGATGATTTTTACCTCAACATGAAGCAACATGAGGGCTTTCTGGAAACCTACTGTGCAATGCTTGAGTCCCTATTTCTAATGAAGGAGGAAAGGGAAGCGTCGTTTGTGTTGGCGGATGCAGAGCAGAGGTATTTGAGTTTTATTGCGAAACATCCTGATTTGTTAGGCCGGGTTCCGCTTCAATATATTGCTTCCTATATTGGTATTACCCCCGTTGCATTAAGCCGAATTCGTAAAAAACTGAGATAGAAGCCTATTTGCATATCCAGGGTTTTCCTGTCACGTTTCCTTACAGAATTTCATTTAAGTAGCGAGCATAACGTGATATCCAATTGAATCCTTGTTAGTTTCTAAAACGGCACGAAACTTGAATTAAATTGAGGATGTAGAGTCATTCCGCTAGCCAAGGACAGGGAGCGTGATGTGAAAATATTAAAGCTCAGTAAGTTATGTTTTTACAATCGTGTTATTATATCCATTATCTGTTTTCGAAAAGGTATTATTTCATATCGCTCAATCGCCATAACGTCTTTGTTATTGGTAGTATTCGCTACAGTAAGCTTTTCTGCTAATGCTGTAGATTCACTCCTGTTACATCAAACTAAGCAATTATTAAACGCGCAGCAGTTAACTCCAGCGATCACTCTTATTAAGTTACATAATAAAGAGCACCCGAAAGATCCACAGGGTTATGAGCTATTGGGTAAAATATATACCCGGATCGGGCTTTTGGACGATGCCGAAAGGTTGTTCAAACAGTCGTTAGGCCTTGATCCAGGGAATTCTGGATTGAGGTTATTGCTTGCGGACAACTATTACAATGCAGGTCGCTACCGCATCTGTATTGAACTTTTAAAGCAGGCTGACTTCTTTGATCTTCAACTAAAAGCAGAGGCTAAGGCTTTAGTTGGTATGTCTTGGGTAAAATTAAATAAGAGTGCACTTGCTCGGAATTCATTTCTCGAATCACTGCGGTTCGGAGATGTGCCAAAAGTACACCTAGGAAAAGCAAGCCTGGCATTCTCTGAAAAGGATTTTGAGCAGGCCCACATTTTCGTAGATGAAGCTATTGAAAAGTCGGGCGGAAAGCTTGGTGTCGCCCTGAAAGGGGATATATATATAGAAGAAAAGAAATACAGCAAGGCACTTTCTGTATATATTAGGTCCGCTAAAGGTGGGAATAAACTTAAAGCCAAGTTAAATACCGCAAAGGCATATTATTATCTAGGTGACTACGTCTCTTCAGTTTCCCTACTGGAGGAGTTGCTCAAGGCGACTCCGAAGACGTTGTCTGTGCATTATTGGTATGCAGTGAATGAATTAGCCGAAGGGAAATTTGAAGATGCAAAAAATAGAGCTGAAATGCTCCTTGGTAAGGGTGTATATCACCATAGGGTGTATTTGATTGCAGGTATTGCTAATTATATGCAGGCTAACCTGAATACTGCGGAGGTTCAGATTTCGATATTTTTGTCGGAAAATAAAGGAAAATCTTACCCTAATGTAGAAAGGGTTTTGGCGGATATACATTTACGACAAAGTAAGGTAGATAAGGCTGCAATCGTATTAACCCGTGTGGTCCAGCAAGAAGTGAGAAAGCGAACGCTGATTAAAATGATAAAACAGCGCAAAAATAAAGAGATTGCGGAGTTGAGGGGGGATCTACTATTTAGTACAACGCTTCCTGACGAAGCTTTTATACGACTTAGAAAGCACTTAACAATTAGCCGGTTTTTGCTAGGTCAAACCAAGGATGCAATCGCAGGAATACACGCTGCGTTACGGGATCCTCAATTGTCTAATGAGCGAAGGGGTGAGTACATTACGCTGTTGGTACTTTCCTATATACAAAATAGTGCAATGGATCTAGCAGAAGAAGAATTAACCAATGTATTAAGAAAAGATCCCAGCGCTTATCTGTACTTTTTGTACGGTACTTTGCTTAAGGCACAAAACAAAAACCATTTAGCTTACCAAGCATTTGAATCGAGTACCAAAATAGAGCCTGAATTCATACCCGCCTTATTATCTATGGGGCAGCAGGACTTGATGTGGGGCCAACTAGAAAACGCTAAAACAAAAATGCAGTCCATTTTACGTCTCGAACCTCACCATTTTGGAGCATTGTTAGTTAGCTCCCAAGTTGCTGTACAGGAGGAGAATCAGAGTAAGTTTGAACGATATATGGTGGAAATAATTAGCCATCATTCACGAACATTGGATGGCATTGGACTTGTTATCAACTATCAATTGAAGAGGGGGGAGTATGATGAAGCGTTTTTATTACTTAAGGCTATCCATAGCGGTAACAATAGCCACCCGGGAGTTACTTCGTTATTTGCGAAGACTCTGATTGCTTCCGGAAGGCCCAAAGAAGCGATACCTTATGTAACAACATTACTTCAACACAATATCCAGTCTCGCGAACATAAACTTATGCTTGTTGACCTATTGTTAAAGCTTGATAAGAAAACAGAGGCTATTTACACACTAAACACCTTACTACGAGAAACTTCGCTAGATAACGAGAGATTGGTAAGTTTGTTACTGAAAAAGGTGGAGGTGCTTTTTAATATGGGGGATATGGAGGGGATAAAATCGTTGGCAGAACAAGCAAATATTGAAATTGGAGATATGTCTGCTCATCATCTGATCCTTGGATTGTATTACAGCAAACTAAAAGAGTATGACAATTCGATTTATCACTATTCAAAAGCGTATGGAAAGAGAGACTCTAAACAGCTTATTAAGAATTTGTTTGAACTTAACATTAAAGCTGGTGACGAGGATATAGCAGTAGAGTTTCTAGAAAATCATCTTCTTTTAAAGCCTGGTGATATATATTCGCGTACCATGATGGCGAATTATTACTTAAGGAATGAAGAGCTTGATAATGCAAGGTTCCATTTCATTAAAATACTAGAGAAGATCCCAGATCATCTTGTTGCACTAAATAATTTGGCCTGGATTGGTATAAAGCAACAAGATAAAAGTGTTAAGGATTACGCGCTTAAGGCGGTTACACTGGCACCAAATGATTATAGGACTAATGACACCTATGCCTGGTACTTAGTTCAATTTGGCCGTATAGGGGAAGGAATAAAATACTTCAACAAAGCACTAATAAATGGAGGGCGTAAAGACCCAAGCTTACTATTCCGTTATACGTTAGCATTATTTGGGTCAGGTAATAAAAAAGATGCATTAGTGGAACTTAAACTACTTTTACAATCCCATCAAGATTTCCCTGAATTGATAGAAGCTGAGAAACTTCTTGAGTTGGAGTTCGAGATTTCGTCAGAAAAAGTATAGGTGAACCTGTGAGTCTACGTTCGGCTAATCATTGGTCCATTAATAATCGGTTGACAAATAGGAAGGGTGGTGGTCTGGTTTTTTTACAAAGTGTTACTCTAGGAATATGACCTGCGAAGATACAAGCCTGTAATAAATCGAGTTTTTTATATTGGTATGTAAGTTGCAGCTAAAGGGTAGAGTAAGCTATGGAATGCCCGCGCTATGAAACATTACCCTTTCCTATATGTCATTTTTTTATTAATAAGTCTTTCCTTACCAAGATTAACCAACGCGATTGACTTTACTGGCATTGGATATATTACTTATGGTGATATGCTGTCATACTCATTACCTATTGCCCAAATTCAGGATGGATGTACAACGCCAGGATGTCCATTTCATGTCCCTTCCACACCAGGGCATATAAAAGATTTAGTCGTGATTGCTACCGGAGCCAGTGGAGGACCCTTAAATACCAATTTTGCAGGAATGGATAATGCGTATCCAACGCCTAATGGGCCGGTTAGTAATAATTTTTTTAGTACAGGAACTGTAACCGACCCTGGCCAGGTAAGCCCCTTTTTTAATGACCAGGATACAACATGGGATACTTCATTGGCGGCTTTAAAGGCATTCCTCGATGGAGATTCGATGGTGATCATGTATAACAATAATAATAATAACGGTGGAAATCTGCAGAGCTTAGGGGTTTGGGGGCAAATTAGAGTTACGGATGGTGCTGGTTTACTAGTAGCAACAGCAGCAGGAAAGGGAAGCACTACGAATACAGCAATTTATGATTTAACCAATAACGGCGCGCCATATGGGCTGGTTACGGAAGGAGGGGGAGGTACTTTTCTCGGCGACCCTGCTTTATACTCCTCCGATGGCAGTGGACCCACAGGTGGCACGAACCTGGCTACCGACTATGTATTAGCTGGTGGCCCTGTGTGTATCGACACTGATGCTCTCCCGCCGGCCCCGGTTTCTTGTACTAATCCGATTGCGGATGAGGGACCCATTAATCATAACTTGGGGGCTGATGAAGTGGCGTATGCCAATGTGGTACCTGAACTTGATGAATTGCTCGATTCTCTGTTTGCAGATGGAAGCCTGGATCTAACTCAGTACACAATGCACTTGGAGCTAAGGTTGGGATGTGATCCAAGTTTATTCGGAGTAGATGGCTCTGCTGATATTTGTACCGGTGCTGCCGGAGTTCCCAGTTTCGGTAAAAATATAAATAACGGCTATGAACAAGTGTTTATTACGACTGCAAGTATTGCGGTCGTTCCCATTCCCGAGCCAACTCCTGGCGTATTGATACTTACTGGTCTTTTGTTTATGCGTAAGTTTGGCTATACCCGGACAGTTAAAACACCTAGAAGCTAATCGTTCGCTACATATTTAGTCGCCGATAGAAACCTTTGTAAGTCATTTATGGCTATGTTTGCCAATTTTCCAGCTGCATAGTGATTAAAGAGTGGGTGTCGATACCTCCCTTAATGATACCGGTAAGGGACAATCCCAAGTCTAAACTCAATAATTGCTTTGCGAGTATAGGGATATCCAATTGAGGATTAAGCAGCTGTTGCTCGGCTTTCAGATTAGTCAGATATGCTTGCTCGATAAACAAGCAAAAAGACTCAGCTCGCTCAAACGCTTTTTTTGGTACAGCGTGTTGGTTGTTTAAGGTATTAACCATCATGCAGCCGTGGTAATCGTCAGCAAAGGTCATCTCTGAAAAGTAATTTTTTATATTGCTTAAGCCTAACGGTTGTTGAGCTAAGTAACCTTGGTAGTGCTGTTTAGCTTTGCTTAGGTAATGGTCTAACGCAGCAATAAACAAGCCTTCTTTTCCGGTAAACTCGCTGTACAAACTAAATCTGTTGACCCCAGTGCTATCGACCAGGGCCTGCAGGTGTGCTCCTTCATAGCCTTTTTGCCAAAAAACTAACATCGCCTTTTCCAGTACCAAGTCTCTTTGATACTGTTTTTTTCTGCCTCTGGCCATAATTTAAGCTTCCCAATATTAAGGAGCTAATTTTACACCTATCGTTCCGAAAAATCTTGAAATTCTGAATGTTGAGAGCGTATTATAATTAGGCACTCATCGTTCAGTAAATGCAAAGGTGATAAAAATGGATAGAGAAACACTGGCAAAAACTTATCTTGATTTAGGTATGCAATACGAAGAGTTACATTATGTCGAATGTGGATTTGCCGTTGCGACAAAAAAGCGCACCGTATTGTATGAAAAATTAAAAGACAAAAATGCCAAATTTAGCAAAACTGAGTTGGCAGAGCTAGATGCTGTATTCACCTTAGGGAAAATGGATATTACCCAGATTTTGGCAATCCGTTAGCAGTCAGGCCTTATGTAAAACCATTTTTCTCGCTTGTTGTAGTGTAATTCCAATAGCAGGACGGTTCTTTAGCTAAGCAATCGCTTGCTGATAGTGTTTAGGAGAATAACCATAAACCCGCTTAAACAAACGACTCATATGGCTTAGATCGAAAAAACCGGCGGTCATGGCTGCATCCGTCACGGAAAGGCCGGTCAGCAACAGAGGTTTTATTTTTTGTATTCTCAATAACCGTTGATATTGGTGGGGTGGAAGTCCTGTTTGGCATTTAAACGAGCGAATAAAGTGGAATTTGCTCATGGAAGCTAACCGCGCTAAGGAATCCAGGTCTACATCCATAGCTGGGTTGCCATGTAGGTATTCAAGGGTTTTGTCTATTCTACCTGGCCTTTTAGCGGTTATTCTGATTGCCGAACTATCTGAATGGCGCTGGATTAAGGTGAATAGCAAACTAGAGAAAAGACTCTGCTTTTCCAGAATACTCGCATTACGTGACGCCATTATACGGTGACAGTGGCAAAGCTGGTTTGCTAAGTTAATGTCATCAATGACACCAAGTTGAAAGTACGGGTTATCGGTCGGTTTCCCCATCAATTCCACAGCGGCCTGTTGTAAAAGCAAGGGTGATAAATAGAACATACGATAGCGCCAGCCCAACCCCGTTGCTCCGGAGCCGGTATGGACTTCACCAGCATTGGCCAGGTTTAGTTTGCCACGGTCGGCGATGACTGTTTCGCCGCGATAGTAAAACGATAGTGCACCGGACTCGATTGCTCCGATGGAAAACTCTGCGTGGGCATGTTTCGGGAACTGGACCCCTTGATAGTGAGCCAGCATCCACTCAACCCCCGGAAAATCGTCAAAACAACGAACATCTATCGCTTTATCTAGTTCTGACATAGAAACCTATCTCTTTGTAACATTGTCATAATTTTCTTCGGGTTTATTTGGTTGAGGTATCGCCTTTTTAGAGCCGGAGCTAACCAGATAAATGCTGAGCAGAACCAATACAATAGCAAAAACATGCTGAATTGTAATGGTCTCTCCAAGTAGAGGAACGGATACTATCAAGGTGCCAAAAGGCATCAGGGCGGTAAAGATACCGGCGCGACTGACGGGGACGCGGGCTATCCCATAAAACCACAAGTAATAGCAGATTAAGCTGGCTGACAGCGTATAGAGAGCGATAAGAGATAGGTTCTCCATATTCAGTGCCGTCCAGCCAGAAGGCTCCCAAAGCAACATTGGCAGATATATAAATGCGCTAAACAGATTGTTATAGAAAATAATCACTATGGGACTGGTATTAACACTGTTTGCTCTGGATAGCAGGGCAAATGCAGCTTCGGCGCACACTGCAAACAAAATAAACAAGTCACCGGTTAGGTGAGGCATTGATTGAGTTGTGGGGTTCCCGGACAGGCTGACAATTGCCAGTGCGGAGCAGGCTAATAATATGGCCTGTATTTGAGGCCTGGTGAGTAGCTCTTTTAAAAACAACCAAGCTCCCAGCGCAATAAACACAGGGGTGGTACTGGTTATCAGGCCTGCATTACCTGCGCTGGTTTTTGTCAGTCCGTATAGCATAAAAAACGTGAACAGGCATGAGCCGCAAATCGCCTGGCACAGAATGACGAGGAACGTCTTTTTACTGATACCCTTTATGCTTACATTTGAGTGTTTGCAAATTAACCAGATAACCAAGGCTGCCGAAGAAAACCTAAGCGCGGAAAACCAGACGATGGAGACATCTCCAATAATCAATTTACCAAGGGGAATATTTGCCCCAACTAACAACATAGCGAGTGCGAGCGCGATGTAACCTTTTTTTAACCCAGACATACAATCTCCTTTTGACCGGGCTAAATCCTAGCGAAGTATCAGTTTCGGGACATGTACAAAATTGCTCAATCTATTAAGGACCAAAATTTTGTGTGTAGTTTTCAGCCTGTACGGGTTAGTACGAAGTTGCTGAATAAGTTACCAACTTCGTATACAAGGCCGTAGTGAGGGTTTAATTAAGAAAGGTTAAACTTGCTGATTTGGTTTGCGAGTTTATCGGACAGATCACTTAATTTATGGGTTTCAGACGCAACCAGGGCAACCGCAGCCTGGTTTTCTGAGGACATTTCCCCGATGCGGGTGACATTGTCTCTGATCTTGTTACTTTCGTTAGATTGCTGGATAACAGCGTGCTCAAGGTCTTCCAGTTTAGCCAGGGAGATCTTGGCGCCTTTATCCAGTTCGGAGAGGGGCTCGACCATTTGTTGCAATAGTTCTACTCCGTTTTCCATTTCTTCACGACCGGTGACAATACGTTCAACGGCGATATGAGTTTCCTTATCCATGGCGTCTATCACGTCGTTAATTTCACTGGTGGCTTGCCCCGTGCGACCGGCTAGGCTGCGGACTTCGTCAGCGACCACTGAAAAACCACGACCGCTTTCTCCGGCTCTCGCCGCTTCAATAGCGGCATTAAGGGCCAGTAGGTTGGTTTGGTCGGCGATTTCTCGAACTGTAGTGATCAGGTTTCGCACAGATATTGCTCGCTCCTTGAGGGTTTCAA
Organism: Psychromonadaceae bacterium; assembly: GCA_965249895.1. Lineage (GTDB taxonomy): Bacteria > Pseudomonadota > Gammaproteobacteria > Enterobacterales > CBDFNC01 > CBDFNC01. The sequence continues at coordinate 362,170 of CBDFNC010000004.1, read as the reverse complement.
CCGCTTCTGCCGAATTACTGATAGAGCGAGAGATATTTTCGAATTCAGTTGTTGCTTCACAAATTAACTGGCTACCCTTAGCCGCGAGGTTACTTGCATTTTCCGACTGTTGCTTGGCTTCTTCTGCGGTAGTCGCGGACTGGTTTATTTGTTGGGTAAATTCATTGATCACATCTATGATATCGACCACTGCTGTTTGCTGCGCGAGAGAGCCTGATTCCACCGAGCCGACAGGAGTGCTTAACATTGTTGACGACTCCTGTAATTGCACAGAGGAGGTTTGGATGGATGAAATCAGGGAAGACAGCTGTTGTTGCATTTGATCCAAAGCCTGAGTTAATTCTCCCAGCTCGTCATTGCGCTGTGGAAATCGTGCTGGGGTTAAATCCCCACTGGCAATTTTTTTAGCCAGCGCCACCGATTGTTTCAATGGCACTGTGATGCTTCTACTCACCAAATAGGCCAGGGCACAGCCGAGTAAAAATGCAACGACAGATAAGATAATAATCGTGTTTCTTGCTTGCTCATTGTCAGATTTAGTGAGTTCATGCTCCCGGTGCATTTCATCGCTTTCATCTTCAAGCATTATGTTAATCGTATTCAGCAGTGCGGCTAATGCAGGTCGGGTATCCCGGGAAAATTGTGTCATCGCTTCACTCGGCTCTAGCTCAATCAGATCCACGGTTTCAAGAAATGCTCGGCGGTATTGTTCACGGTTTTTTACTAGCTTATCAATATGGGAGGTTTTGCTCTGATTGGCTTCATTGGTAAGCTGGGAAATAATGTCGTTGAGTCGATTATTTTGCTCATCCATTTCTTTATAGAGGGGTATACGTTGTTCACGTTCAGTGGTCGATAGTATTTGTAACAGGCTCAATGCAGCTGATTGTGCATGTATATTAATTTTCGAAGAGAGGAGGACACGGGATACGTTTTGGGTGACAAAGTTTTCTGAGGATTGGTATTGCACCTTCATCTGAGAAATTGAAACTATGGTGATGATCAACAGCAGCACCAGTAATAGTGCAAAACTAGCACCTAAACGAATACCTATACCTGACCGCGACAAAATCGGCATTATTCTACCCTCTCAAAAGATGACTTTAATTGGATATAGCTAACTTCAGCTATCACCCTTAATACCTGTTTCTTTAGTATCGGCTAAGGGTGTCTAAATTGAAGCGGAGTTTTTATTTAGATCGGTAAATGATGCCTAAGACTCATGACTTACGGTAGTTTTGAGCGATTGATTGTTTGTTAAGCTATATGCGAGGGCGGTTTTAGCGGAAATTTAATTCCAGATCTGGTTCAGCGCCAATTTGGGTATTTTGTGTGACCGGGCATCACAAAGTTCCTGAAGATAGTTTGGCGGTACACTTTTGAGAAGCCCACAGCAGTAAGATTTCTGCTAACCATTCAGCTTGATACGAAAAATCCGCTGGGATCCGAAATAATAGGAATAACGACGTACTTACGTCGTTATTCCTATTGCAAAGGAGGCTCGATATTTGGGCAAGGGAACGACAGCAGCCGGCATCAGCTTGTGCGGCGTTATGATTTCTTTAAGAAACAAGTGAGCAGAACTATACGCGTACCGTTTACACGGCCTTCGATATGCTCTGGGTTAGAGGTAAGTGAAATATTACGCACTGCAGTACCACGCTTTGCGGTAAAGTTTGCACCCTTGACCACGAGATCCTTAATCAGAGTGACAGTGTCACCTGCTTGCAGTACCGCGCCATTGCTATCCAGAGTCGGCTCGTTTTCTTCGCTGTCATCCGCTTCAACGGCTTGCGCCCAGGCTTTTACCTTTTCTTCTAGATACAGCATATCCAGTAGATCTTGAGCCCAGCCTTCTGCGGATAAGCGCTTTAGCATGCGATAGGCCATCACCTGTACGGCAGGCTCTTGACTCCACATACTGTCGTTAAGACAACGCCAATGATTAACATCCAGGCTTTCTGGCTTTTCTATTTGGCCGCGGCAATTTTCACAAAGCATCACTGATTGTTCGGCGCTGGCATCGCTGGGCTTTACTTCGAAAGTCACAAGGTTTGACTCACTCGCACAAAGCTCACATTTCGAGTCACAACGTTGCATTAAAGTCTGTTCTGTACTCATCAGGAATTGGTCCGCAGAAATTTAGTGGCGGTATTATGCCTACTTTAAAGGATAATGAAAGTAGATATCTGCCAGTCAGTTGACCGCAGTGGAAGTTATACCGTAACCGGTCAATTTAAGACGTCTATTTCCCTGCCAGTTTAACCAGTAGTGTGGTTCTCATATGCGAAAACAGGAGATCAACATGGCCCAAACTTACCGCAGTGCTGAGCAATGGCAGCAACTTATCCAGTTATGGCAACAAAATGAGATGTCTATTAGGGAATTTTGCAAGCAGCACGAGCTAAGGCCTCACAGGTTGAGGAGTTGACGCCCCGAGTTTGGAAAACCAAATTCGAGGACAATTTTTTAACCTCTGACTTGGCCTAGTTGGGGAGATCTACCTCTGGAATGATCGCTTACCTGGGGACTGGTCAAACTTGGGTAACAGATCTATCGGGCGTGTTCGGCGAATCTTGCTGGCTTACGCTTCGCCCTCTTCATTTATAGAGAGGCATCTGCTCCACAAAGGGCGCAACAATTGTTGACCCGGTTATTTGATGGGTTCCCTTACCTGAGCAGGTTTATTATTGAGTTCGAAGACAGCTTAAAGGATTAAGTGCATAAGCAAAAGTTCACCAAGGCTTAAATCAACCTACCAATCTAGGTAGGCCGTGCAGTACTAAGCGAATCAGTATATTTACACTGATTGAAATTCATACGTAATCCCTAAAAACTTATACTCACCCACTTACATGTAAAGGTGGCCGTTACACAGAATTATTTACAGGCTCTATCGTCAGGCGATTAAGCTTTTGTATCAATCCGCAACGAATCGGAGCCTGCTTTATGGGCGGCGTCTATTACAAGTAGGCTTGTTAAGCCCCGATTATAATCAGATGTAACTGGAGAATTGCCTGTTCCCCCTGCAGCGACACCTTCAAAATATTCAATTGCGTTGAAAGCTATATCTCCATCAAGATTCTGATCTAAGGCTACTGTGATAGCCATTAATCCTGCTGCGTCTCCTGTAGTCTCACCTCTATAGTTTAGTGCATGCATAGCCATAACAAATTCGCTTCGATTAGTGTTAGTCAAATCAATGTTGGCAATTATTTGTTCTGTTGATTGTTGGTGAAATTTATCTTTTTCCTCTTCGCTATAAGAAGTCATGGGTAAGTTTTTTCCCACCATATCATCTGTGATTCTAATATCAGGCACATAAGCCTCTACTTCTTGATTCTGGCTTTTTACTTTGATGTTCTGCCCCATGTTTTCAGAAGGCACTCGGCTCATCGTAGTAGAAAAGATTGGCTTTAGTGAAACGTTCATTCTATCCCCGGCAGTTTACTTAGTAATTGCTATAGATAATTGTATCGGAATCGCGAATATAAACTTTAGCATTTTTTATAATAATGCTAAATATTTTCGATTTATAATTGAAGTTCAGGAACGGAATATTTTAAATGAATCGTTTTTATCTAAAAAGTACTGACATCAAGACAGCAACGGAGATGGCTCTGTTGGGATAAAAAGTTGGTGAGCTAGACTCACCCACGAGCTTGGAAAAGTAAATTCACGGACAATTATTCAATCTCAGACCTGACGTAGTGGGGGAACTACTCCCGAAATTATCGCTTACGTTATACCCAGGCAAACAAAAAGGGGTTAGCGTATTTGTTGATTATTCGTTTCAACCAGCGCCTGACGCTGGAATTGCTTCACCATGTTAATGAAGGAGTGAGGCTCGCGATCTAACGCCGAGGTAGGCAGGTAGACCTGATATCCCATTAACTCTGCCATGGCCTCCATCCGCCAGGCGAGCGCTGCAAGCAGCCCTTTGTAGACCTTACCCGACGGGGCTTTATAATCGTCCATATTGAGTAAAGTGTCTTCGGCACAACTGATGCATTTACCACTGTCTTTATACCCCCTAAGCAGTAACGCCCGCTGTTCAATTAGAATGTGGCTGGCTAACCGCAGCGAGATGCTATCCAGAAATGGTTCCAGCTGGTTTATCCTGAAGGCGACAAAGGACAGTTCTACCATATCCTGGCCGGCGTGGACTCTGGGCAAATCTACGCGTTGAATATTGTCCCAATCAAGGCGCCAATGGCCCTTTGTGTGGTAATACTCCAGAGCGTCGTGGTCGAATTTTAGGCTGACATTTGGTTCAACCAGCTTACCAATGCCGATGATCAGACCAACAGTCGCAGCGAGGAACAGCACGTAAACCGCAATGATTTGCCCCGGGGCTAAACCCACGAACATAAGTAAAGCCATCAGGACAATGGAACTCACTACTGTGGTAGTAATGGCGTTTCGTTTACTGATAGGTTTTATCTGCAACATGTCCATCAAAACTTTCCTTATGCTTATATCTGTATAGAAAGTACGTTATATGGGTAAGTTCATAGTAAATATCACGCCCTTGTCTTTATTGACACCGACGACACTACCTTTATGTAATTTACACACCAACTGTACAATATGTAACCCCAGCCCCAGGTGTAGCTTTTCTTCCTTTTCCTGTCGCAATGATACCAGGGATTGAAATATTTGATTTTCCTGATGTTCGGGTAAGGCTGGGCCCTGGTTATACACGCTGATCTTGAGGGCTGTGGGTGAAAGGCTTACGGATAAAAGTATGGGTGCCCCCTGGACGGAGAAATCCACAGCATTGTCCACCAGTTTGTCCAGTGCTTGCACCAGCAACTCTGGATACACAGACAGGGTCAGGGCCTCATTTATTTCAGTATTGAATTCAAAAGATTGTTCCGGATATGTCTGGCTGTACACCTGATGTAGCTCAGCCATCATAGCGGCAATAGGAACTGGCTCTTTTTCATAGTCGTCCAAACTCTGCTCAAGGCGTTTTGCTTCACTCATGGCATATAAGATCTGACTGAGGCGATCACATCCGCTGCTGGCTCGCTCCACAAATACTCGCTCGGCCGGAGGCAGGGATTCCAGATTATCTAACGATGAACGAACAACTGCCAGTGGAGTTCTAAGTTCATGGGATAACTTGGAAGCCAGGGTGGCCAGATAGTCCGTTTGTTGCTGCTTGACAGATAACAGATCCCGGAAGCTACGAGATAGATCCCCTAACTCGTCTCTGGCGCCATCTAAGGGGAGAGCACCCGAGAACTCGGCATCACTCGCTAAGCTGTCCGCCGCGCTATTACTCAGCTGACGGATTCGGTAAGTAAGCCAGCTGGCATAACTGAGTAAGCCGATGCCTGCCAGCACCATGACAATCAGGCTGACAACGAAAAGTCGGTTAAACGCTGTGCCGGCCAGGCGGTACAGGCTGTCGCCGGGTTGACTGGCTATCAGGTAATACAACTGATCGCCGTTATCCAAAGATAAAGGTGTAACCATTAATAGCCGCTGCTTGTGTTGATCTTTGAACCAGGTAGGGACGTTAATATTGGACATAAGTTGTGGAAACAACAGTTGCCCTTTATCGAACAACTCCCGCCAGGGGGGCAGTGTTCCGTCATCCAAAATATAGGAATATATATTCTCGAGCATCCAATAGCCTGGGGGTAAAGGGCGCGTATTTTTTGGTTTTGCCTGGGCTAACAGCCAGCCTTGTTTATTAACCAGAAACAGGTTGAGGTCGCCATCGGTAAGCGGGCTTAATTGGCGGGTGAGCTCGGGGTGCAAAAAAGTAACCGGGCGATAGGTATTTTTACTACTTATTGAAATGGCTTGTCCAAGCTCGTTAAAGGTGCTGAGTGAGTAACCCAACCCCTGGGAAAACAGAGCGAGGGGCAGGCCCAATTCAATGACATAACCGAAGTTTGTATCGCGCCAGTATCCCGGAAAGCTTGGTAATGATACCGGGTAACCCTCGTTGAGCCTAAGCAGACCAAATTGGCCAGGGGACTCGCTACGTACCATAAAATGGCGTTTATTGCCGTCGGCACCTATGCCGTCGAGCAATAAGTTGTCATAGGGTTTAGCTCGGTCCGGCGTGTAATACAGAACTCTGGGGTTATATACCTTGATCAGTAAGTAGAGGTAATCTTCGTTTTTTTTGGCTTTTAGGGTGAAACGAATGTCATTACTTCCCGCCAGTTGCGGATATTTCAATAGGGGTACGGGTGGATCTATCCAGTCATCTTGGTAGCCATCCAGGGTGATTGGACCTTTTTGTTGAATGGCATATACCGAGTCTCCCAGGGTTTCTCGATGAGAGCGTGGGATCAATTCCTGTTGGTTTTCCAGCAATACCAGGCCAGCCTTTAACGTGGTAGCCATATTGATCTGTTGGCTTTCCCCCATGACTTTTGCCAGCTCTTTAATGCTCTGACAACCAGCCCAGGGAAGCGCCAGCATCAGACAAGCAACCAGCAGCAGCTGAGTTTTTAACTTCACTCGCCGCTCCAGCGGTAACCCATGCCATAGGCCGTTTTTATCAGATCAAAGCTCGTATCTATATATTTGAACTTACGTCGGATCCGTTTGATGTGGGTGGTGATGGTATTGTCATCCTGAACCACATTAGCGGCGTCCATTAACTGTTGCCGGCTTTTTACCTGGCCGGGATATTTTACCAATGCATGGACAATCCAAAACTCGGTAAGGGTAAGGTCTACTTTCTCATCATTAAAGCAAGCTGTCATTTTAGCGCTGTCGATGGTTAATGGACCGCGTTTCATCAGATCGCTCGATTGTTGTGGTGCTTGCATCGCCGAAACACGGCGTAACAGGGCGTTCACCCTGGCCAACATCTGCTGGATACTAATATCTTTGGTGAGGTAATCATCGGCGCCCAAACGCAGCCCGGAGACCTCATCAAGTTCACTGTCTCTGGCAGTCAGGAAGATAATAGGAAGCAGAGCTGATTTAGCTCTTAGCTCCCGGCATAGTTCAAACCCGCCTTCATATTCCTTGCCAAGGCCTACATCTATGATGGCCAAGTCAGGCAAGACCTGATCAAAGGCCTGGATGGCTGATGGTCGGTCGCAATAGATGGAAACGGTAAAGCCCAGACGTTCAAACGCGTCTTTGTAATTGGCAGCAATGGCTGCTTCATCTTCTACTAATGCAATGTGCAATGGGATGAAACCAGTTTATTTATCGATGGCGTGATAGTAGCCAAGCGCGAGGCAGGTTTAAAGAGCCCACGTCATTTTTTGCCACGATTTGTCCCTAACTTGCCATCGCTTCTTCCCGTCTTGGTCACTTTTAGCTTGTTTAATAAGGGACATACAAGAGAGACAGACAAACAACCGAAAGGAATTATGTTATGAAAATCAAACCATTTGTATCCAGCTTGCTATTGGCCACTGCTGTTATCACACCGGTGGCTCACGCCGAAGAGGCATCCATCTGGCAAAAAGGGGCCATTATCACCACGCTCGCTACAGCCGGCACGTTTCTGGCTGGCCCCATCGGCTTAGTCACGGGCATTGCAGCGGGTGATTTTGTTAACCAAAAAATTGATGGTGATAATCGAGCCAAGGAACTAGAGCCGCAATTATCGGCGGCGAATGAGCAGCTAGAAAGCCTGTCGCGGGCCCTGGATAACCGGGAAGAAAGCTTGATGGCTTATGAAGCCATGGCCCTGCAAAGGTTGGAGTTTGAACTGTTTTTCCGCACCGCAGATAATGGGTTAAACGAGCAGGCTCAGGCGCAACTAACCTGGTTGGCGGATTATGTGGAGCGCAACCCACACCTGGTCGTTAATTTGTCAGGTTATGCCGACCCCAGGGGGGATGCCGCCTATAACCTGAGATTGTCCCAGGCGAGGGTGGCAGCGGTAAAAGAGCAATTGATCACCGCCGGGATCAGTCTGGACCGTATCACTATCAAGGCGTATGGGGACAGCTTGTCTGAATCGAGCAAAGGGGATTTAGATTCATTTGCCTTGGATCGCAAGGTCACGATTGAAGTGACAGATATGCATGATGAAGGAATTGCGCGAAATTAGCGGCGGAATCGAAGGGCTTAGGCCCTTCCAACAGCCGATTCGTTGGATCAAGTATAAATAGTGCCTTATTCTGTTTTATTCATTAAAAATTCTCACTGAAATGACGCCTCGTTAGGGCTCAACAATCCATTGAGATGTAGCGTTACGATAACAAGGAAACGAACTCAATTATGTCGAGCTTTGAACAATGTCTATTGCCTGCGTTGCTCACCACGCAGGCAAATATTAAGCAAGTTAATGCCGACTGGCAGTTTGAAGAGCTAAGAGGGTTAAATTTAAGGCGGTATTCTACTCAAGGAAAATTGATGATGAATAACCGTTTGGGTTTTGTTAGCAGTATTAATCCAGGCAACAAGGAGCTGCTGCTTTTACAAATGACCACTATGGTCGATTTGGAGCGCATCAAGCATGATTCTTATGTCGTTACTTTGTCTTTTGCTGACCATCGCTATGCCTTACCTCTGTCAGTGGTGGGCAAAACGGCCATTAGCAATACTCTCAATATGGTGTTGCTGTCGGTTGATATCACTCACAGCACGATTCGACATCAGTTGAAGGCGTCCGACAACCTGTATCTGGAAATTCAGGACTCAAGCTGTTTTGATATACCGTTTGAAACGTTTAGCTTAAGGGGGGTTGCTTGCAAATGGTCATAAAGCTAGCCCTATCATTTGCCGCATTGTGCCCAGGCCCTGCTATTCTGGCATAATAAAACAATTTGTTTGCCAAGGAAGTGTTATGGATCTGGAAACCATGCTTAAGGTATTGGCCAGCCACGACGGATCTGACTTATATCTATCTACCGGAGCGCCACCTAGCGCCAAGTTTCAGGGAGAACTAAAAGCGATTTCTAAGACCCGGCTTGAGCCAGGTGATGTGGCGAAGATCGCCGACAGCATAATGGATCAGGAGCAAAGAGAAGTCTTTGAGCATGAGCTTGAAATGAACTTGGCGATTTCTATCGATAAAACCGGTCGATTTCGTATAAATATTTTCAAGCAGAGAAACGAAGTGTCCATTGTTGCTCGAAACATAAAAACGGATATTCCCAAGTTCGATGAGCTTAAATTACCCGAAGTGCTTAAAGAAGTCATTATGACAAAACGGGGCTTGGTACTTTTTGTAGGCGCCACAGGTTCGGGTAAATCCACCTCTCTGGCGGCGTTAATTGATCACAGGAACAGCAATTCGGGTGGGCATATTATCACCATTGAAGACCCTGTGGAGTATGTTCACCAGCACAAAAAAAGCATCATTAACCAACGGGAAGTGGGGGTGGATACCCGCAGTTTTCATGCCGCCCTGAAAAATACCCTGCGCCAGGCGCCGGACGTTATCCTGATCGGAGAGATCCGCGACCGAGAAACCATGGAGCATGCACTGGCGTTTGCTGAAACCGGACACCTGGCAATTTCGACCTTACATGCTAATAACGCTAACCAGGCGTTGGACAGGATCATTAATTTTTTTCCCGAAGAGCGTCGGACTCAGTTGCTCAACGATTTGGGTAATAACCTAAAAGCGTTTGTGTCTCAGCGCCTGGTGCGTACCTTAGACGGAAAACGCTGCGCTGCCATCGAGGTGCTGCTCGGCACTCACACCATCAAAGATATGATCCAAAGAGGAGAATTTGGACTGGTTAAAGAAGTGATGGAAAATCCGAAGAGCTGGGCATGCAAACATTTGACAGCGCGCTATTTAAACTTGCGGTTGAAGGGGCGGATCTCCGAAGAAGAGGCACTCAAAAATTCCGACCTCACCGAACAATCTCAGGCTGAAGTTTAAGTTGTTCCATAAAGGGGAGTTCGAAGAAGGGGAGCAGGAGTCAGAAAAACCGGGACTTAGTCTGAGCCTCGAACCAATGGAAGAGAGCAAGGATAAGGACGACTTGAGATTTCTCTTAGCGTACCCCGCATTCCCAAGCAGCTTGGGTCTAACTATACGAATTTACTGCTACTCTTATTTACGCTGATGTTTCAACTTATTAGGAGTGACTAATGGATCAGGGTTTTAAGAAAATAGTGCTAATGCTTCCCCTTGCCGCTAGCGGTATGTTGATGTCTTTCGGGGTATTAGCTCATTGCCAGATCCCTTGCGGGATATATGATGATCACGCAGGGTTAAAGGCATGCTCGAAGATGCCAGGACAGTTGAAAAGTCAGGTAAACTAATGGGAGAGCTGGCAGGGAAATCCGATGTGCAGTCGCAGAATCAAATGGTGCGTTGGGTGATGAATAAGGAGCAACATGCGCAAAACGTGATTGCCACCATCAGCGACTACTTTTTAACCCAGCGGGTGAAGTCCAGCCAAAAAGACTATACCGAGCGGTTGGTTAAGCACCATACTGTGATTGTCGCAGCCATGAAAGCAAAACAAAACGCGGATTCTAAATACGGGACGGAATTAACGAAAAGTATTGAGGCTCTGGCCCCTTATTACCCTGAACATAAACATTAGCCATTATCAATAGGCTGGAGAATACCAGCCTATTTTCTTAGTCTGGCTAATCAGCCCGGCCCATAAATCGTTTGTCCTGAGTGTTAATTTTCACTTTTTCTCCAGCCGACAGGTATTCTGGCACCTGGATGGATAACCCAGTGGCAAACTCTGCAGGTTTAGTACGAGCGCTGGCGGAAGCACCTTTGATGGAGGGGCTGGTTTCGGTGATTTCCATTTCCACCGACTGCGGTAGCTCAAGGCCAACGCGATATCCTCTACCACCAATATCAGCAGCCCTGAATATCTTCACTGATAAACAGCATCTCATCTTTGATGTCGCCTTTGTTAAAGCTGAACTGAGAGTAATCTTCATTGTCCATAAAGATCACTTCGTCACCATCCATATAGGAATAGGAACCGTGCTTACGACTCAAATCGACAGTGGTTAACATGTCGTCGCCTTTAAAGCGCTCTTCTACCTTGGAACCCGTCTGGACATCGGTGAAACGCATTTTATACAGGTGGCTGCGCCGCGGGCACTCGGGCTTTGTACGTCAATATCTTTTACTATCAGAAGCTTACCATTGAATTCGATGGCAGTTCCTTTTTTTACATCACTGGCTTTTGGCATTTTCACTAGTCGACATTGTTTACGTTGCAGAAAATTTACCACGGTGAGTTTTGGAGACCAAGTCAATCTAACCAGAATAAGTGCCTAATCTGCATTTCGTTCAGTAACTGTACAGGCAAGCACAGTTATCCTCTAACTGAAAACGATAGGGGAGCACACATGCAAATCAGCCCAACATTATTCTCTAATCAGTTTTCTCAGGCACGAGAAAATATGCAAAGGCAATTGCAAACTGCGCCAGTACAGACAGTAAAAACACCCATACCGACGTCGGATACGGTGAGTATTTCATCGCAGGCAAGAGAGCTATACGCTCAACAACCGCCTGCCACCTTACCTGTCGAGCCCCCAAAAAACAGCGATAAGCTTAATGCCTACCTGGAAATAAAAGGAACCCGTGCGAAGTATCAGGTTGCATCAGACATGATTAATATTGCGGCAGGTAACAATCAGGGAATATCACCCGCCACCGTTTATGCGTTAAGCAAAAATGATCAGGCTCGAAGCGCTACGGTGAATATGATGGCCACCACCAGCAAGCCGAACTCCTGAATGTATATATAAGTGCTACCCAGCAAGACGACTAACGTTACCTGCAGTCTGCCTGGCCCTGGCGGTGCCTCTAAGGTGCCGACTTGGTAACTGATGTGCGGGTATCACCTGGATTGGTTTTGCCACAGTGGTAATATCGCCAGTTAACGGTTGCCAGTATCCTTGTTGGTTATCACTAAGATCTATTGGCTGCAGGATATATTCGTCGCGCTTTGCATTGTGGACACACATGGAGATGGGGCCGGATGCTGTCATTGTTTTAAACACACACGCATCTATTCGGTCGGGCTCCAGCTTGCAGGCGTCCATAAAGTTATGCACGACAATAGACATAGTGGTCATTTGTCCTTTTGCCCGCCATAAGTCCCTTTTAAGTTCCCAGCTCTTTTTTATCGCCCAGCGAGACAGGGAAAAGATATATTTGGGATGCTTTGCCAACCATCGAAAGAAATTAAGCGCCGTTTTAGCTGGCGCAGTGCGCTGCCATTCCAACTCAGTACTATCGGTGAACAGCTGTCCAAACAGCTCGGGATCGTCTTGCAAGGGAACCAGCCGTCCATCGACTGCTACACATAAGCTGTAGCGGTTACATTTAGGATGTCCTACTTGCAGCGCATCATAATTAAGCTGAGAGCCTGCACCTTGATTGATACGCGCAAGTGTATTTTCTATAGTGAGCTGATCTGATTGGTTATCTTCTGTACCCCTACCCTGTTTCAGCTTGTAGCTGAAAGGACACGGTACGGATCTGCTTTGCATGGCTGGCAAAAAAGGAAATCAAGTCGGAGACTTCATGGAAGTTCCCGGGTGAAGTGTTGTGTTAAACATAATTGCCAGAGGTAAACCGCGAGCACGGTATAAGTATTTTTCCCTCAGCTTATTAAGATCCTTTTCGCTGTTGTAACCTTTGATTTCTTGGGTGGTGTCAACGTGAAATGCAATGTCCATTAAACCTGCGTCTACCAGCCGCTTTAGCAGCCTGCGGAGTTGCTTTTATGCCATTGGTCATCAGGGTAGGCCGCATGCCAAGCTGCGCAACCCGGCTGACTATTTGCAGCAACTCCTCTTCATCTCTCATGGTGGGGTCGCCGCCGGTGATCTGCACGTCAGTGCCTTCGCCATAATAGTTAAAGATCTGGTCGATACGACGAAACACTTCAATTAACGGCAGATCTTTGGTGGCTTCAGAATATTCGGAAAGGTAGCATAACGTGCAATCCAGGTTACAGCGCTGGGTTATTTCAAGTGCAACACAGGCTACTGGCCAGCGCCGCCCAAGCTGCTGTTGGTTAGTCCACAAGCCCTGACGTTGCATCTCTTTGCGAGCTGAGCCGAGGGCATCTTTATCATATGAGTCGGGCGATATGGCTGCGATTTGCTGTTGGGTTAGGTATTCCACTCACTATCCTTTGCTAAGTCTGTAATAAATTCCTTTCACTCAAGGTCTGTTTAAATGTTGATCAAAAGGAAAAGAATAACGTTATGGGAATTAAGACCTTTAAACTCGGTGCAATCTTACTGCTTATTTTATTTGTCAGCGGCTGCAGCTCACGAATTAAACTGCCGGAAACAAAAGAAGTTAGCCAAAAACAGGCGAAATCAGATTGGCAAATGGTGCTGGATAACTTTGTAACAGCTGATGGCAAGGTTGATTTTAACAGCGTAAAAGAAACCCCGGATAAACTGGAAAACTGGCTTTATTCGGTCGCTAGGCAGAGTCCGGTTAATGCTGCTGGGTTATATCCAACAAAAGATCATGAGCTTGCTTTCTATTTGGACGCCTATAACGGCTTAGCCATGTACGGAGTGATCAATGCAGGCGTATTCCCGCAAGATAAGGTGCGGTTCTTTCTGTTACGAAAGTATGAAATCGGCGGCCAGTGGATGTCATTGTACTGGTTCGAAAACACCATTATCCGGGGTTATCAAGAGCCCAGAATACACTTTGCATTGAATTGTATGTCTATTGGATGCCCGCGTTTGCCTAAGCACACCTGGAATGCCGATACGCTGGAACAACAGCTGGAGGATGCGGCCTGGGAGTTCAACAATGATAAACGGCATGTGTATTTCGACAAGGCCCAACATCGAATCTACCTGTCGGAGATTTACGATTTCTTCACGGAGGATTTTACAGCTCACAATGGGGATTTGATCAGCTACGTGAATCAATACCGCAGTGAACAAATCCCAACTGATGCGGAAATTGTATTTATCCCTTACGACTGGTCGCTTATCGGTACAACTGCTTTTAATTCGAATTAGACAGGGTTTGGTTGAGCCAGGTTAAATATTTTTCGTATCCTGCTTGATTGAAATTGCTGGAAAGCGGGTTCATAAATCCATGCAGGTATGGGGTACTGGTACAAAGCACGTTTTCTTTGGTTTGTAAGTTAGTGATCAGTGGTTGTAAATTGAAGTGTTGCTCGAGCTTTGGAAATACCAGCTGACAAGGGCAATTTGGCGTCAATTTATCCAGATAACGAATTTGCGAGCCATAGAAACCAATCATCTTAATTAACGTGTTTTCTGTGAGTTGCGCGGCAACCGCCCATGCTGCGGTTGCGCCGGCGCTAAAGCCTAATACCGTTACCGGCTGGTTTGAGTTGGCGATATGTGTAGCCAGTTCTTGGGCGTATTCGTCAATGCTCAGGGTTTCACTAAAATGTTGGTAAGCTGCTGCTTCATCAATGAAGTTATAGCGCTGACCAAAGTAGGGGTCGATGACTGTTACTTCGTTTCTAGTATGGGCTAATTGTTGTCTGAGCTCGTCCGTGTGTAGGCTTTGACCGAATATGTCGGTGGCAATTAACAGGTTCAAGGAGAGACCTTAGGCTGATGGAACATGGGATATGATACGTATTTTTTAACCTTCGGCCTAGCTTGATTATCGCGAACTCCTTGCTGGGCTGTTTAAAATCTTGTTTTGGTTAGGTACATATTGGTATTGGATAAGAATGTAGAAAGCCAGTGGGGGAGCTAAAAGCAACAAGCAGACCAGGGGCCTGCTTTAATGTGTAGTTAGACTTTTACAACATCGGTTGCCTGTGGTCCTTTTGCACCGCTTTCAACATTAAATTCTACTTTCTCGCCTTCGTTCAGTGTTCTGAATCCGTCAGATGCGATGGCGCTGAAGTGAACAAATACATCCGGGCCGCTTGTTTGCTCTAGAAAACCAAACCCTTTTGATTCATTGAACCACTTTACTGTGCCAGTCACTTTAGACATAACGTCTCCTAAATAATTTTATAGTAATAGTCGCGTATAGCGGGAGTCGGCCAGAGAGAAGGCATACTTATGGGGGTTAAACTTAAGGCTGCCTACATATTAGGCGTTCTTTGTTTAGCGTCATAAATAGCTGGGCTTTCAGGCCGATTAAGATTTAAGCGCAAGACGTGTCGCGGGCGCAAGATGAGAATAGTATAAATTAGATGTGTATCGTGTTAATAACGATAATTTATCGCAGTTTAAGCTTAACGTTTCGTTAAGTTGATGAAATTGACTATGCCAGAGCAAACGCAAAAGCCAGTAGGATGGGTAGGGTGATCAGCGAAAAGAAATTACCATATAACACCATGGCCGCGACTTGTTCAGGTTTGACGTTGAAACGTTCAGAAAAGAGGTAGTTCATCACGGCGGGAGGCAACATAGTAAACAGTACCATCATCTGTATTTCTAACAGAGTAAGTGTAAAACTGTAATAAATAACCGCAAAGGTGATAGCACCCGTGATTAAACTTAATACGCTACTAATTAAGCCCACTTTAAGTCCTGAAATACGCAATTTGGTGAGTTGAACGCCTAATGCAAGCAGCATGATCGGCACAGCAGCCTGTCCCACCAGTTTGGTGGTTTCCAACACAGGGGACCAGATTTCTATATGTGTCAGATTAAAAAACAAGGCCGAAACGGCAGCGACCATAACAGGCATTTTCAGCAGTGATTTCCAGGAAAGGTGCTCTTTGCTGCTAAGCATAAACAAACCCAGGGTGATATGGAGTACTGTCGAAACCACAAACAAGAGCACTGCCGCACCCATGGCACTCTCGCCAAAGGCATAACCAAACAAGGGGATAGCTAAGTTACCGCTATTACGGAACATTTGTGGCGGTGCCCAGGTTCTGAAGGATAAAGCAGTAAATTTACATAAGCCGAGCATAAGGACCCCGGGCAGTAACACTGCAACAAATGCGGCTAACAATAGCGAGCTTTGGTTAGCTTCGAGTTCCATCGTGACGAGGGAGGAAAACACCAGGGCAGGAAGCAATACATCAATATTTATTCTATTTATATCCGTTAAGTCCGGCTTCAGGTATTTGCCCACCCAAAACCCCATAAAAACGACACCAAATACGGGTAATAAGATACTGATGATTTGCTCTAGCAAAGTGGTGTCCTGAGGCATTGAGTAAGTGGCGAAAATATAACGAATTTCGTATGGAAGCAAGGCTCCTTTTTACACATGAGCATTTAGGGTCGGTTTACTATGATTGCCTGGAGGGAGGTCTGTGGAGCTAAATATTACCTTATGCTAATTATGTGATGATATTTGCTAAAAAATTAACCGTAAATAGTAGTGTTTGTTTGTCCCAACCCTTGTGTCCACTGGATCTTTTACTATTAGCGCTCTACAATGCGCGACCGATTTGCCTTTTATCCCAATACCTTGGCAAACCTTCTCACTCTGGCTGCCGTTGGTTGCCAGCATTTTACCAAGACGAACTAGTCCATGAGCAAAAATAACAAAGCCGGTATGCGTCATCCAAAAGGGGCCTTTGCGATGAGCGTCGTTTATAGTTTCACTGGCGCCTCAATTCTCGCTTCTATTATCTTCTCTTTATTACTCTTTCTGTCTATCGATGACGATCCCTGGATGAAGGCCCTGTTTGGTGCTTTGGCAGTGATCTTCGAACTGGGTAAATTTTTCGCCTGGTACGAGTTTGGCGAACGGATGGCCAGACGTAATCTGAGCGGGGCATTTTCGGCATTTACCTTTTATGCCGTTTTGGCAGCCATTTCTATTGGCGGCAGTATTGGTGGTATCAACAGTGCCACAAATACAGCGCAGCGGCATGTAGATGTGCAACAAAGCAAAGTGAATGGTTTTAATCTGCAAATTTCGGCCATCGAGAAACAGATAGCGCTAAATAATGTAGCGGCGGAAAAATATATCGAAATGCAGCGTATCGCCACAGGCGTTGCTAGGATCCAGTCCGAAAATGCCAAACTCAGGCAGGAGCAGGTGAAGCTTGCTTTGGAGAGGGACAGCATACCCGTAGCGAGTCAGGGGTCGGTACTTGGTTTACTAGGCAGTATTGGCGAAGGATTAAATATAAGTGCGGCGGCGGCGCAGCTGGGGTTAGTTGTGTTTCTGTCGGTTTTGCTGGACTTATTTGCCGCATTTTTTGTCGGTCTGATTGGCGAAGAGTTGCGTTTTAAGCGGACCCGAGAGTCAATGGAGAAAGACAAAAAGCCAGCAGATAGCGAAGAGCAAGCCGTTGTTCTTTCTCCAAAGACGCCTGAGCCCGACAGCATTTATCAAAAAGTGGTGTATGCGCTGACGCAAGGTGAGGTACGTTGCAGTAAAAAGGCTGTCGCCAGTCAATTGAACATTACCGGCGAAGAGGTTGATCGAGTTTTTGCTACCTTATTGAAGCAAGGTTTAGTGACGCAAAAGCCGAACCGGCATTTTAACTGGCAAGGCCAATAAGCACTTTTTAAGACACTTTCAGGCAGCGGGGTTTCGTCATATGGGGAGCTCCGCAGTCATTTATTAATCCCTCCTTATTTGTCACGACTCCGTACTAGTCCCTATAACACAGCAATCGCTAGACACTAACCGCAACCATGAGTTTCTCCTATTTGCTTGATAGGACCATTAGCTACAGCCTATCCTGAAACGCTATCTTGTCATTCTCGCGTAGGCGGTGGTAATTAAATCAAACATACAGTGATAAGTCTTGGGTGATAATTGCTGAAATTAGCGCAGAGTGGGTGCCTCATTGACGGTGAAAGGATGATTCTCAGGGTCGCCGATAAATAATGTCTTGACAAAAAGGGGCCTGCTATTGACCTTTTACTAACCATATCAAGGCGATATATGTCTGCCTTTATTAGCAGCACTCCTCCAGAACGACGTTGGCGTGGCTAAACTAAGACTTTTTTAAGCGACCATTCGGGCCGATTATTCTGTATGTTATCGCTGTGTTTGGCGGTACTAGATTTTCATAGCGAAAGTGTTGTGTTCACTACATCAATTTTTGGCCTAGACAGGTTATTTACTAGATGTTGATAGAGCGATTTTAGTTTTATTTAACCTGGTGCGGGCTAAAAATTTGAAAAATTCGCTATTCACCAATATAAATTTGCTTGGCTATTTCTTCCGTGAAAGGTCAAATACTGAATAAAAGATGAGCCGTTTATTACCGAATTAAATTTATTTTGATAATGAAATATCAAAATCTAATAGCGGTTAAATGAAGTTATATATCTATTAATTGTGAATAATTCGGCAACTTAGCCTGCCTAAACATATTTCGCAGGGCGAAAAATAACCAAAATGAGAGGAACCTGGCGTTTTTTTATGAACAAAGGGAACTTTTCACTGTCATGGGCTTGTCATTTATCTGTAAGGTTTCTATCATGTTTTTCGACTACTATCTGTGGCGCTGTTGTTACAAAGCTTGATGCTTGTATAGCGCTACATACATAGCCGAATAAAAAAAACAATATTTTTTAAAAGTACTAACAGGGATTTCGAAACGGAAATTTCGGTAGATAACAAATAAAAATAGGAAAGGATTAAAAAATGAAAAAGACAATAATTGCGTTGGCAGTTCCAGCACTTCTTGCAGCCGGTTCTGCTACAGCCGCCGTTACTCTGTATGATGACGAGGGCACTAAACTTACAGTTAAAGGCGCAATGGAAATCCAATACCGTCAAACTGCTACTAGCGATGCTAGCGATGGCGACGCTAAACTACGTGTTGATGACGGTGACCTGGCATTTAAAGTTACTCACACTATCAACGACGACCTATACGCCATAGGTGCAATGGAATTTTCTGTTGGTGAAGGCCAAAAGAACCCTGGTTCTAACGCTTCCGGTACTGGTGACGTAACAAACGATGGTTTGTATGTTGGTCTGGGCGGTAGCTGGGGTGAGTTCACAGCTGGTCGTCAACTGGCTATCATCGATGATGCTGGTGTTGGTGTGGATATCGAGTTAAAAGACACTGCCGGTGTTTCTTATGAAGATGCAGACTTCGACCAGTACCTGAAGTATCGTTACAGCAGTGAAGTATTCTGGGCAGGTGTTGGTTATAACATCGCGCAGGACGACGGTAAAGCAGGTGAAAAAAGCGAAGAGCTGGCTGAACTCGCCGCTGGTATTCCTTTTGGTGACTTCGAAGTTCGTGGCTACTACGGTTCATATGACAACGAAGTAAAAGACAACTCTCAGGAAGCGTGGAATCTAGAAGCTGTATGGTCTAACGACACTTTCTACGTGGGTGCGCTTTACGGTCAGTCTGAGAACGAAAACAACGCTGGTCTGACAACTAAAGAAGTTGACGTTATCGAGCTGGCTGGTTCTTATACTTTCGGTGCTAGCACTGTAGGTCTAGGTTGGGCTCAGAACGACGTGAAAGGGGCTTCAGACGAAATCACTAACATCTACGTTAACTACGCATACCAGATCCGTAAGAACGTTAAAGCTTACGTAGAAGTAGGTTTTGAAGACGGTCTTGAAATCGCTGGTAAAACTGGCACACAAGACGGTACTGGTTACGCTGCTGGTCTAGAAGTTAAATTCTAATCCGACCTTGATTCCATATATCAATTCGGTATAGATTAAAGCCGCCTTAGGGCGGCTTTATTATTATGGAGAGTAAAATGAAAAAACTAGCTTGGCTTGCACTTGGCTCAACACTGATAAGCGGTAGCGCTCTGGCAAATACCATTACCTCGGAGATGGGTTTGGATGTGCTTGTAATCAACGGTAAAGAGGTGCGCCGTGGTGATCAAGTTGCACCCAATGCATTCGATATTTCTAAAGGTGAAAACCAAATTGTTGTACGTTTCGACAAACTGGTGAAAAAGGGTGGTGGCTCGAAGACTGAGTCTTTCAGTTCCGCGCCTTATATCGTTACCTTCTCTTCTGATAACGATGTGCAAATTAAGCAACCCGACGAAGTTAAAAATAAACGCTCTGCAGAGTTGGAATTCAACAAAAAATCACCTAACTGGCGTCTGAATTCAGGCGATAAGGCGATAAGTTATAGTACTGAAGTACTGCCCGGCTCAGGCGGATTTATGCCATATAGCGATATGGCTGCGTTAGTTGTTGCTTATAACCAGACAAATGGCATTAGCCTGGCGAACAACACAGTCACCGACTATCAAAAAGCTGTGGTCGAAGTGAAGGAAAGCGGTGAAGTTAAGGTGTCCGGTGACACAGGACAGCAACTGCAATATTGGTATACCAAAGCGACGAAACAAGAAAGAAAAGCGTTTCGTCTTTGGGTTATTGAGCAGGATTTTCAATAATAGCTAAACGAGGGGGAACTGCCTTTCCCTTTTTTACCAGAATCTTCAACACGGTTAAATGAAGGTAACAACTTTAATCTTGTTGCCGTTATTGTATATATCGCCATTCATTACCATTGAAATGGATTAGGGTGAAATTTAACCAAAGTTGGCTTGTATGTTTATAGGAACTGAACCCATCTCAGGGATGAGACGTAAAGCGCATGGATGCACGTTCGGCGAACAATGCTGGCACTGGCTTCGCCCTCTTCCCTTATAGAGAGGCATCTGCACCTACAATGTGTAGCGCACTCGCCATCAATTTCTGTTTCAGTATGGGTATGAGTTAGTCCAGATATTTAGCCAGTATCAGCGATGTATTGATCCCACCAAAAGCAAAGTTATTACTCATCACATATGGCGTATTAATGTCTCGGTAGCCGCCCTTAATATAGTCGAGCGCCGCGCAGGCCGGATCGGCTTGTTCCAGATTATGAGTAGGCGCAAATCGGCCTTCGTTCATCATTTTAATGGCCAGCAGGCTTTCCAATGCACCACAAGCACCCAAAGTATGACCGAAGTAACCCTTCATTGAGCTAAAAGGTACTTTGTTGCCGAACAGATTATAGGTTGCCTGGGATTCAGCTATATCACCTCGCTCTGTGGCGGTGCCATGAGCACTAATATAACCAATGCTTTCAGGGGAAAGCTCGGCAGAGGTCAGCGCCAGCTCCATGGCAGTTTGCATAGTGGCAGAGGTTGGTTGGGTGACGTGCTCTGCATCGCAGTTGGTACCAAATCCAAGGATCTCAGCGTAGATGTTCGCGCCGCGGGCCTTGGCGTGTTCCAGCTCTTCCAGGATAAGAGTAGAGCCACCTTCGCCGATGACCAAGCCGTCACGCGCTTTATCAAACGGGCGCGGGGTCGATCCCGGGCTATCATTTTTCAGGCTGGTGGCGTAAAGAGTATCGAATACTGCTGCCTGAGTTGGACATAACTCTTCCGCCCCCCCGGCTACCATCACTTTTTGTAATCCGAACTTAATGGCTTCGTAGGCATAACCCACAGCCTGTGAGCCGGATGTACAGGCTGTACTGGTGGGGATCACGCGCCCCTTGATGGAGAAAAACAGTGCAGTATTAACCGCTGTCGTGTGACTCATCAGCTTTATATAGGTAGTTGCGTTGATCCCGCGGGTGGTTTTATCCTTAAGCAAGTCGCCAAACGCCACCATGGGCGCCGAGCTTCCGGAGCAGGAGCCATAGGCGATACCAGTGTGGCCGTTGGTGATAACCGGATTATCCAGCAAAGCTGCATCGATTAACGCAAGTTCAGTTGCCCGGGTTGAGAATTGAGCAACGCGGCCCATGGCTCTGATTTTTTTCCTTGTGTAATGCTTTGGCAGCCTAAACTCCGTTACCGGCCCGGCAAGTCGGGTATTTAACCCTTCATATTGGTCCCAATCATCCAGCTTTTTGACTCCGGAATTTCCGGACTGCATTTGCCTGGAAATATCTGACCAGTTATCCCCTAAAGAGGTAATTGCAGACATGCCGGTAATAACGACTCTTTTGCTCATGGTATATGGTGACCTTGTAACGGAATTAAAATCATTAAGGGTTTAAGCGATACCGCCGTTAATGGAAATAACCTGTCGGGTAACGTAAGCCGCAATATCCGACATCAGGTAGGAAACTAAACCTGCCACCTCTTCAGGTTGCCCCATACGTTTCGCCGGGATCAGGTGCAGGGCATGTTCTTTTTCCTCGTCCCCCACCATTCCCGTGTCTATTAGTCCGGGTGCAACGCAATTAACAGTAATTTTTCTTTTAGCCAGTTCAATGGCAAGGGCTTTTGTGGCGCCGATAATACCCGCCTTCGCCGCGCTGTAGTTCACCTGACCTCGGTTGCCGGTGATCCCGGAAACGGATGACAAGGTGATAATTCGGCCACCTTTACGTGTGCGAACCATGGGCATAACGCAGGGGTGGATGACATTGTAGAAGCTGTCCAGGTTGGTATGGACTACCGTATCCCAGTCTTCCCCCGGCATTGCAGGAAATGCGTTATCCCGGCAAATACCAGCGTTGTTAACCACACCATAATAGGGACCATGGCTTTCAATATCACTGTTTATTGCTTGAATACAAGTATCGCGTTGCGACATATCGAATTGGAGCAAACGGCAGGCGCCGCCAGCGGCAAAGATTTGCTCGCTAGTTTCCTTCGCTCCCTGTTCGTCACTATGATAGTGGACGACCACTGCAAAACCGTCATTTGCCAGCTGAATAGCAATAGCCTGACCGATACCTTTGCTTGCTCCGGTCACCAGTACGGATCTTGTCATTTATTCTGTCCTCTTAAATATGCAGTGGCGACGTCGCCTTCGGGAAGGTATGTGGTTATCTTTGCTTTAGCAATACAATCCTCAGCCAGCAGTATTTGGCAACTAAATGCGGCTAATGCGTTTTCTACATACAGCAGCTCTACCTTAACAGTGAGCTTGTCACCCAGGTTAAATGCAGGCGTAAAGGCTTCGTATTTACGGCTGCCTAACAGGAAGCCGATATCAGGTTGACGACCTGCCAGTAAGGCTTGGTAGCCGGCATGTGCGGCGATGCTCTGAGCCATATACTCGATCCCAACCCAGGCAGGCACTTCGCCGTCCTGAAAGAACTGGCTCTGCTCTGTGATAGTGACTTGTGCGACGGCGTATTGTGTTGTGGCATCCAGCAATCTGTCAATCAGTATCATGGGTTCACTGTGCGGAACCAGATTGTCGATAGGAATGTTTACTAGTGGGGTTTGATTCATTCCTGATCCCTTTCGTTTTCGGCCCGCCCTATGATCACGCTGACATTGCTGCCACCAAAAGCGAACGAATTACTCATAAATGTTCCTTTTTCCCATTGTGTTGGTGTAGGCAACAGGTTTATTTTTTCCAACGAATGATCATATTGGTGATCGCCCAGTTGCGCAGGCAGGGTCTTATTAACGTTCTCGCGACTTAGTAGCAGGTAGCAAAGCGCCAGCTCTTGTGCTCCTGCAGCGCCCAGTGCATGCCCGGTTAAGGGCTTGGTGGACGTGCAGCAGGTTTGCTCTCCGAAAACACGGTTGACCAACTGGCTTTCCATCGCATCGTTTTTGTGAGTAGCAGTGCCGTGTAAGTTGATATAACCAATATTATCGGGTGACAGTTCGGCCTGGGCTAATGACTGGCGAATAGCGAGTTCGGCCCCTTTTCCGTTGGGCTCTGGAGAAGAAATATGATAACCGTCGGATGCCTCGCCGACGCCCAACAACTCAATGGACTGGGGTGTTTTGGTGAGTACAAACAGGGCGGCGGCTTCGCCAATATTGATGCCGTCGCGGCCAGCGCTGAAAGGCTGGCAAATTTGCTCTGATATGGACTCGAGACAATCGAATCCATTCAGAGTGAGTCCGCATAAAGAGTCGACACCGCCAAGGATCACCGCATCGCAAAGGCCCGCGTCAATAAGGCGTTTACCGGAGGCGAATACTTTGCCTGATGAGGAACACGCGGTAGAAAGGGTATAACACGGTCCACTCAGGTTTAATGCTGATGCTAGAAAGCGAGCCGGGTTACCAATTTCATGTTGTTCGTAGCGGTAGCCCGGGGGAAACTCGCCACTCGCGTTATGCTCAGTCAACGCCGTTTCCCCGTTTGCAATTCCCGAGGTGCTGGTACCAAGCACAATACCAATTCTGTTTGTACCGTATTTAATTTTTCCCTCGTTGATAGTCGATTTCAATTGCGTTGCGGCGCCGAGCAGTAGCCGGTTGTTGCGGCTTTGATACTGGAGCGGGAAATCATTCAACTGGGGTAGTGCTGCCTGAACGCGGCCGACAAACGTTGATTTGCCACTAATTAGCGGCTCGCTTTTGATCAGTGCACTTTGTCCTTGAAGCAGGTTTTTTAACACTTGCTCTCTATCTTTGCCAAGAGGAGATAAGATCCCTGGCGGAGTTAAGTAGAGTCTCATAGCGCGTCGACCTGAAGGTTTTCTATGTTTAACTGATACCCCCTAAGGTGGTGGCTAAATGCGATTTTACCAACCCATGGGTCTGGGGTCTCGTATTCGATTTCTATAAGGGGCTTACCGGTTTGCATCAATACGCGCCGCTGCTTTTTAAACGTCCATTCAATTCCCTGACCGAACACAGCTCCAGCCAATGCTTCTTCAGGCCAGAAGGTAAGGATAAAATCGGCCAATACATGCTCAGGTGACAGTCCTGGTGTTGGCAGCAGCTGTTCAGTTTTCAAACCTTGTTGATTATAAGTTGCACTAAACAGCGGGCTGCCCCAGGGTGATAGCGCAACCAAAACAAGCTGTCCCGGCGTTATTTCAACCTGAAATTGAATGCTAAATGTTTGGCTTTTATATTGGCCAGAGAGAAGCTGGGTCGCGGTTAACGCTTGAGTAATTGATTTGGGATCAGGCAGCTGAAAATAGACCGACGGCGCCAGTAACACCGAGGGGCGAGTATCCTGTGGTTGGCTCTGCAGCACACCGCACCCGGTCAGGGCGAGTAAAACAATAATCGAAAAGGTCGATGCCAGGGGCTGTTTATTCACTCGGTCTCTTATCATGCTATGTTTGGCTGCTTATTTTGCGGATGGCCAGGGGAGAAAGCAAGTAGGCTGCGGTAATGCCGATTAATACAGTCACGCCAAATGATGCTATGGCCTGGGTATTACTCAGTGCTAGCAGGCCAAATGCGAGCACAGTGGTTAGCGCCGATAGACTAATGGCGAGCAAGGTACTGGCTGGTTGTTGCTGGTTTTCAGCAAAAAATAAGGTGTAGTCAACGCCGATGCCCAGTACCAGGATAAGGGCAACCAAATTAAACAGGTTAAAATCTTCCCCGGAGAATCCCACAAATGCCAGCGCAAGTGAGCCTGCCAGCAGTGGTGGAATAATTAATAGCACAGCGCGCTTGAGACCGTAGCGGCAGATCATCAACAACAAGATAAGCGCATATGCAGCCGCCAGCAAATAACTGGTTTTTATTCGGTACTCAGCAAATAGTGCGGATATGTCGTCGGCCTTGCTGATGAAAGTGATGTGTTGATGAGCATCCGCGAGTGAGGCCAACGGGCCAAGCTGTTGAATGCCGCTAAGCAGCACCAAGCTGGCAAACACGGATTCACCTTGGTTGTTGTTCTGCTGACCAAGCCAAAGAAACGACATATCCTTTGATACCGGGCTCAATTGCCAGGACCGGGGGGTAATAAACGCTTCCGGTGCCGTTTGTAAAGGAGTAAGAGTAGCGCCGATACTGGCGAAAAATGGTGCTCTCTGCTGGTCCATCAGCAAGCGATAGGCCTGACGGCTTTGTTGCTGTTGTTTAATACTGGGTATCCACTGGCTGGTAGCCTGAAAGCCGAGTAACACGTGTTGATCCCTTAGTGTATTCAGTTCGTTTATTAGGACTTGCTCTTTTTCCAGCAAGCTCTGCTGGTTGGCTGCCTGCAATAAAAAGAACTGGCTGTCGGCAGCGTTTCCGAGTAGTTCTTTAATCTTTACTTCCTGGCTTTTAAGCTCAACGGGTACAGATTGTAGTAAGCGAATGTCGTCATTTGGCGCCAACTTGGTTAGACCCCATATTGAGACGAGTAACAGGCTAACGCACAGGCCAATGGACTTAGTGGCGCTTAGTTGACGCCAGAAGTTGATCAGGCGATTAAGCGCGGCGACAAAAGGGGGTGTGTGTGCGGTATAACGGCCGCTATCAAATATTGGAAAACAATACAAAACGGTTAAATAAGCGACAACCAATCCAGTGCTGGAGAATATCGCTAATTGTCTAAGTCCGGGAAAAGGGTCTGCTAACAGAGATAAATATGCAATAACGCTGGTGATGAGTCCAAGGGTGATACCAGGGTAAATCTTGTGTAATATTTTTTCCCGGGCTGTACCTTGGGGTTCGAACAAATGTTCAGCAAGGTAATGGAATGCATAGTCGATGGATACGCCAATCAAACTGGCGCCAAATACCAGGGTAAGAATATGAACTTCGCCAAACCAGTATATGGTCATGGCCAGAGCACAGGTTACCCCGGCGCCAACGGAAAGCAAGGCTAGCCAAAGTGGAGATAAGGAGCGAAACACCACTAAGATCAGCAGGAGTACCCCGAGTAATGAGCCGAATCCTATGGTAGATATTTCGCTTTGGGCTGATTGACTGCCCGCCTGGGTATAGAAGAACAGCCCGG
This sequence comes from Psychromonadaceae bacterium, assembly GCA_965249895.1. GTDB lineage: Bacteria > Pseudomonadota > Gammaproteobacteria > Enterobacterales > CBDFNC01 > CBDFNC01. The sequence goes on along the minus strand of CBDFNC010000004.1, from coordinate 335,739 downwards.
TTTTTAATATTTGTGTGGCGGGAAAGTCGGCGAGAATTTGCACTTGTGCAGCTTGGATCTCGTTTGCCAGGGTTTCCTGCTGGTTAAGTGAAAAGCTGTTTATTGCTGTAGTCGCACTGACAAATACGTAATACCAGCCCTTGTCTTTCACGATTAGATGGTTATTGTCCAGCTCAAGGTTTCCAGTCACGGGCCCTAATCCAGACATGCTTGCCGGAAACAGCAAGAAAGGGTCCGCTTGTAATTGCGCCGAGCTAACACCCGAGAGTGGATTATAAAGGTGTAGCAAAGCATTCTGACGGGTCTGCTCACCGTTATCTTGGGTTATCTGTAGCTGTTGAGACTGGCTGAGAATGTTTTGCCGAAAAGGGTAATAGAATTGCGCAAACTCACTTTGTTTGTTTTCGCTAACCTCAACATTTACATGGTTTAGTTGCTGGCTGTTAGCGAGCAGTTTACCAAGGCCAGTCGCAGCATTTATGGCGGTATTTTTGTCTTTATGGCCCACCAGGTAAATAAGCCGGTTACTTAACTGTTTATCTAGATTTGCCAGAGCCCGTTCTTTCAAAGGGTTTTGTTTATCCTGTGGCAACAGGGCCAACAGGCTGGTGTTGATGGGATTGCCTTGACCAAAGGCAAGCACCAGGTATATCAGCGCGCAGGTGAGCAGCAACAACCAGGCAGTAAGGCGTGTTTTAACGGGTAAAGAGAGTAAGTTCATCTTGGCCGATGCCTTGTTTTACGCTACGTTGGTTGGAAAAATCGACCCGCATCACATCGCCTTTAAGCTCAGTAATTGTGAGCTGGTTAATATGACTGTCCCCGGTAAGCTCGATATGGGCGATCAGTTTATTCATGGGGCTGGTTTTAGGGGTTAAACCAAGTTGCCAATGGGTCTCGGCGGTTTTTAGATAAAGATCAAAATGTTGCCTCAGCATATCCGGGTCTGCCATAAAAAGGGCAAGGAATATTTTGCTGAAGGCGAACACCATAGGTTGCTGTTTGGCAGTGAGCTCCGTCGAGGGGTTACTGGCCATCTTCTGCTTAATGGTGTCCTGGGTGACCAGCAACAGTGAGGGAAAAGGTTGTAGTTGCTGCCAGAACAAACCCTGTTGTTGAGTAAGTAAAAACTGGCCACTGGATTTAAGTGGGAGTTTCAGTGCCTTTAGCTGACGGGATTGTATGAAATCCCCCCGCAGATTTTCTACTTTGCCGAGTTTGTTTAAAATCTGGTTAAATGCGTCTTGTCGTTCGCCATTGAGCGGTGAGTTATACAAGTCAGTGGTTTGCGCTACAACAGACATTGGCAGTAGCAACAGAGCAGCTATAAATATCTTAATCACGGGCACCGCCAATTCTATCCAGCAAAATATCCGGGCTCACGAAACACAGCTCGTTCTTCGCCTTGGTGACCGCAACCTGAATGGTAAAACCCTTGGTGACCACATCTCCGGTTACTTTATCCCGGACCCGATATTCAAGCTTAAGGCGGTTTTCGTATTCCACTACAGTGGCGCTGGCAATTAGCACCTGTTCGAAGGTGGTGGGGCGTACATACTTAACCCTGGCGTCGACCACCGGCCAGATATAGGACGTCTTGTCCATTTCCCGGTAGCCGAAATTAATCTTTTCGAGCAAGGCGCAACGGGCCACTTCAAAGTACCTGAGGTAGTTGCCATGCCAGGTAATTCCCATAGGGTCGCAATCGTGAAAAGGTACCTGGATTTCTACCTCTGCACTCAGCCGGTGGTTAGGCATGCAGGCTCCAGTGCTGTTGCTGGATTAAATGGACGAATTTACGCAAATCCGCTTCAAGGGCCCGGTCTTCACTGACTAATTCGAACTCTTGAAATACTTGCTGTTTCATACTCTGTAGAGCAGGGGTTATATGGACAGGATCCAGGCTACCCGATTGAATCCGCAGTTCAATCGCCTGGGTAACCGACAACAGGGATGCGGCAGCTACCTGTTCAGTAAGCTCTAACACGCGCAGGCAATCTCTGGCGGCTATGGTTCCCATACTCACCTTGTCCTGGTTATGGCATTCTGTAGAGCGGGAAAATACGCTGGCCGGCATGGTGAGCTTTAATGCTTCTGCTGTCCAGGCGGATGCGCCAATTTGTACAGCTTTAAAACCGTGGTTAATCATGGCCCGCTCTTTAGTGGCGCCGGACAGGTTGGCGGGTAGACCGTGGTTAAATTTCGGGTCCATTAATAACGCCATTTGACGGTCCAGCAGGTCGGCAATATTAGCAACGGTATTTTTCATGGAATCCATGACAAATGCGATATGGCCGCCGTAAAAATGCCCTCCGTGTAAGACGTGCTCTTCTTCTCCGTCGATAATCGGGTTGTCATTGGCGCTGTTGATTTCGTTTTCAATGTTCTGTCTGAAAAATGGCAGGGCGTCCTGCAGTACACCTATCACATGTGGCGCGCAGCGCAGTGAATACCTGTCTTGTAGTCGATTGGAGTTACGTGGCATCTCTTCATGCTCCAGATCGTCCCTGATCCACTTGGCAATCTGTCCCTGACCGGGATGGGGTTTGACTGAAAACAGTTTTTCATCGAAGTGGAATGCGTTACCTTCCAGTCCGAGACTGGCCATGGCAGTGATCCGCGCACTCAGCTGGCACAAATATTCGGCACGTCGATAGGCGCGACAGGCAAGGGCTGTCATAACCGCGGTGCCATTCATTAACGCTAGCCCTTCTTTTGGGCGTAGTGTCAGTGGTAACTTACCCAGCTGGGTCAATACATCTTTACTGGGCCGGACTTCATTTTGATAAATAACGTCCCGTTCGCCAATTAGGTTGGCTGCCAGGTAGGACAGGGGAGTGAGATCGCCGCTGGCACCTACTGAACCTTCTTCGGGAATAATGGGGATGATATTGTCATTTAGATAGCTTGCGATACGTTCAAGCAACTCGAGACTGACACCGGAAACGCCCAGGGAAAGTGAAACCAGTCGGGTGGCCATCACAGCACGACTTTGGGCCTGAGTTAGGTGTTTGCCTAAACCGCAGCCGTGAAAACGGGTCAGGTGCACGGGTAACGCTTCCACCAGGTGAGCCGGTATGGATACGTTGCATGAGTCGCCATACCCAGTCGTGACACCGTATATCACGCCGTCTTCCGCCAGCAATTTGTCGAGGAATTCTGTGCCTCGATTGACCTTAGCTACAAATTCACTGCATTTGCTTATCTGCGCATTACGCTCGCCTTCGGCTAAGGCGTTAATATCTTCGATGGTGAACCTGTGTTCACCGAAAATTAGGGGATTATTCATTTTTTACTCGAGTGCCAAAAATCGTAAAAGTTAAACCACTGATAAGGAGCCTTAATACAGTGTTTTTCCAATCGTTTGGCAAATTCACTTACGGCGTTCTCAAGGGCCTGTTGCCGGCTTGCCCTGGGTAATTCGAGGGGATCGGCAAAGGGTTCGAAGCTTATGTGGTAGCGACCGTCTTGCTTAAGGCAAAACAGGGTATATACAGGGCATTTCATTAGGCTGGCTAATATAAACGGACCTTGAGGAAACGGTGCGTCTTCACCCAAAAAGCGTGCAGTAATCGCGCGCTCTGGCTGTGTTGTGGAAATGCGATCGGCAAGGATGGCGACATATTCCCCTGCAGCCACTTTCTCCTGTAACAGAATAGCGGTTTCGGGTCCGACCTTATCTACCTGGATAAGATTCAGATTGGCCTTAGGGTTAATTTTTTCCAGCAACCGGTTGAACTTAACCGCGTTGCGGGTAAACACCAGGGCATTTATCTTGAGATTGGGGATGGCGCCGCTTAGCGCCCGGGATATCTCTATATTGCCAAGATGCGCACCCAGAATGACTCCGCCGATACCTTGCTGCAATGCAGCGTCCAACGCCGGGCTGCGGTGGTAATTGATATCCTCTAACTTTATATGGCCGCTCCATACAGATACCTTGTCGAGGGCTGCTTCGCCAAAGGCGAGGAAATGTTTAAAACCAGACAACGGCTGCGCCGTATGCTCGGTTATCCTATCCAAATATCGTCGGGATGCTTGCTTGGCCTCGCGTCCGGTGAGGTAGAAATAACCAATTACCGGGTAGAGCAATAACCTGGCGACGGGGCGGCCAAACAGTGCATAGGCCTTGAGCATAAAGGTCAGCCCCCAGCTTGTGCCTCGCTCGCATGTTGTAGCCCAATGCCCGGTATTTTGTTCGCGGCTGAGCAGTTTGGGTGCCCGTGTTAACATGCCGAAAAATAGCCGGGTATGCATCTTTGATATCAACCAGTTATCTCGCCACGCCATAAAGTGGGAAATACCGTTTTCCGGATAGATAACACGGGTGGGAACCTCCACTATTTCAGTCCCGGACCAGTACATACGCACCATGATCTCAATATCAAAATCCATCCGTTTACCCAATTTATGTTGCTCCAGCAACGAGATGCAAGGAGCAAGTGGGTACACGCGAAAACCGCACATGGTGTCGCTAATGCTGAGTGATAATGTTTCTACCCAAACCCAAAAGTGGGTGATATATCGGCCATATAACCGACCCTTTGGAATAGATTCATCGTACTTTGGGACACCGGTTATCAGGGCGTCAGGGTATTGCTTGCTGGTTCTGAGTAATATGGGTAAGTCGGTGAGATCATGCTGACCGTCGGCGTCAACCTGAATGGCATGAGTAAACCCTTTAGCGCTCAGGAAACGCATTCCCGCCATCACAGCCCCCCCTTTCCCTTGGTTTTTGGGTAAGGTGAGCAGGGTGAGCTGAGGGTAGTTCTTTGCCAGCCCCACAGCTATGGTCTTAGTCTCAAGATTGCTGCCGTCGTCCACCACCAAAATGGGCAGGTCAAAAGGGGCTAGTTGGCTCACGGTCTGTACCAGGCTTTCCCCGTGGTTAAAAAGGGGAATTAGGATGGCGGTATTGGTCACAACAGTTTTATCCGGCCACTGGAATGGTTACCCGATTCGCTGTGGTAGTTAAAGTAAAGTTGTGATTTCTCGACTTTATAGCTCAGGCTCAATAACACGTTAGTTTCAGGGCGGATCAGTTGTTGAAACTTAATCACTTCCATTGTTTTTAGTCGCTTGCTGGTGCCAAGGTATTGATGAGCCAACTGGATAGCGTAATGGATTTGTGCAACGCCGGGTAAAATTGGCGCATCATCAAAATGCCCCTGGAAATATGGTAAGTCCGGGGGGAATTGGAGTAAAAGCTCGACCTCCTTGGGTCCAGACTGTTGAAGCTTTATGATAGGAGAGATGGGATCCACGAAATTAAAATAACTCTTTGATAACCGAAACCTGGCGTTTACCCTGCGAGTTTACAGGGATCTCATTGAGATAGCGAAACTTTTTGGGTAATGCAATGGGCTCTATAAATGGCCTAAGCACATCAAGCAAGTGTTGATTACGCTGGTGGTTTGTTAGCTGCGAGACGGCTTCTTTTCCCGTGGCGGATAACACCACAGCGACAGCGATTGCCTGGCGGTGGCTTAACTCAAGGGCGATGGCCATGACGTCGTCCACCCAATGGAGTTTGTTTAAATGGATTTCTATTTCTGTTAAAGAGACTCGCTTTTCTTCTATTTTGACGATGCGATCGCCTCTGCCTTTCAACCGGAGTTGCCGGTTTGGTAGCAGTTCCACCCGATCGCCCATGGTAAACCAGTGTTGATCCGGTAAGAACGAAGAGCAAACCTGCAGTAGTCCTAGCTCGTCAGTTTTACATTGAACCGTGTCCATAAGCCGCCAGGGAGACGTGCTGTCTTGCTGTTGGCGCCAGGCAACGCCGCCGGTCTCGGTACTACCCAGCACTTCGATAGGTAAAAAAGCCAATTTCTCTTGCGCCAATTGTGCCGATGCCAGGGGCAAAGGGCCGCCGGACGAAAATACACATCTCAGGTGCACAGCTTGCTCTAGTTGTGCGAGGCGCTTTAGTAATGCCGGGCTGGACACTAACAGATCTGAGTTTGATTGAATTGCGGCAAGTTGCTCTGGGTAAGCAAAGTTAAAATTGGCAAAGCTGCGGCCCGAGCAAAACGGCCAGAGCAGACGAAACAATAGGCCATAGATATGCTGATGTGAAACGGTCGAATAGGTGCGAGAATCGGCCAACTTATCGCCCCAGGTGGTTTCCAGTACCCGAATTTCAGCTTCTAGTTGACCGAGATACTTGGCTTCTTGTTTCGGGACTCCGGTTGAACCTGACGTGTAAACCAGGATTTTTGATTGTTCTGGTATCGGCGTAAGTGGGAGCTCAGCAGCATTTTCTTCCTGAGTGATGTTAACAAAGGGAGCAGCCACTGCACTGGGTTGGTTAGCCAGTATGCCGTGGAATTCAGAACTCAGCTGTTTAAGCGTGCCGGCTTGCTGATTTGGCAACAAAACGGGAATCTTATTAACTTGCCACAATGCGATAATACCGGACAGAAACGTTAATGGACTGTCACTGTTCACGGCCCAATGCTCACCTTTATGCTTGCTCAGTGCATATTTAATTTTACAAATTTGATGTTTAAGCTGTGCCAGGTTGTGGGTTTGACCCTGATTTTCGAAACAGACAATACTTTCATCACCTGCTGCTAAGGCTGAGTTAATTGATATCATTTTCTTACTGTTATTCTGCAAAGATATTCGATGACGAACAGACATCCCATGGCGATATAGGCGATGAGACCGTTATACAGGGTCCAGGTTTCAAGAGATGTATAAAAAGCGGTATATGCTGCGATTGCACCGTTTATCACAAAAAAGCCACACCAAACTTGGGTAACGCGGCGTGTATACAGTATGCCGTGCTCATTCAGGTCCGGCTCTGTTATCCTTGCCAGTCGTTCTATGATGCTGGTGGGAGTAAATAAGCTGTATAGGAAAACCCCCAACATCACCAAATTGGTGACGATAGGATAACTGCGGATACCCAGCTCATTGTCGTTTAACCAGCCAAGCAAACTCAAGCCGATTGAAAATACGGAAATTATTACCAGGGCATTTGTTAATAGTGGATTTTTACCCCGAATAAAACTAAGCCGCAGGGCAAAGATCACTATGATGAGCAGGCTAACCCACATAAGATCAAGCCGAGTCAGGCCGTAGTAAACCAAAAAGGGATAACAAAAAAGTGCTATCACTGATGCGAAAGCAAATAGCTTTTTCATTTGGTGGTAACTTCCCAAAAATCAAATGTAGCCATTTTAGACCTTTGACGCATCAGGTTAAGGGCGAATCTTTCCTCGCCGAATAGCTTAGTTGTTAAGCAAGGCCTCAACAGCGTCAACAACATCCTGGACAGTGCGAACGGATTTAAATTGGTCCGGTTTTATCTTGTTACCGGTTAGCTCCTGCAGTTTAACCACTAAATCCACTGCATCTATGCTGTCCAGATCGAGATCTTTGTATAAGTTGGCATCGGCGGTGATGTCACTTTCATCTAATTCAAACAGCTCAACCAAGGCATTGCTGACTTCTTGAAACAATTGTTCTTTGCTATACATGGCTAACCTTGATTGGTTGAAATAAACTGGGTCAGGCTGGATACGCTGGCAAAATGTTGCCGTGTTTCCTTGGCATCGGCGTTCAGCTTAACCTGATATTTTTTTGCGATGGCCACCCCAAGTTCTAACGCATCGATGGAATCCAGGCCTAAACCTTCTCCAAACAGTGGTTCCTCACTATCGATATCATCCGTGGTGATATCTTCGAGATTGAGGGCGTCTATTATTAGCTGTTTTAGTTCCAGCTCGAGTGGCTTCATTAAAAAATATCCTTAGAAAGTTGTTCGCTTATATAACCGGTCAGTCTACGTGCAGCCAGGCTTGTATGTTGATATTGCTTGGCAAAAATTTCAGTATCTATTTGCTCACCTAGCTTAATATGGAAGGTGGGCTTGGTTCGGGGAATTTGATACCAAGGTTCCGACTTGGTTAAGGTGCTCGGGTGGACCTTGATATGTACCAGACGTATTTTTGCCGTAATGCGCAGGGCGATATTAGCCGCCCCTCGCTGCAGTTTCAATGGCTGATTTGGGATTGAACGGGTACCTTCGGGAAAAATAATAAGGGTACTGCCTGAGTTGAGTGTTTGCTGGCAAGCGATCAATAGTTGTTCCGGATCTGAATTGGGTATATATCCGGCGGCTTTTACCGCGCCAGATAGGAAAGGGTTGTTGTAAAGGCTGGCTTTGACGATACAGTCGGCATCGTCGAGTCGAGCGATAAGTAGTACCACGTCAATTAGGCTAGGGTGATTGGCCACCAGTATTTGTCCTGGCAAATTTGTTAACGACTCCAAATCATCGAGACGAAATCGGATGACCCCGATAGTTTCCAAAGCAAGAATAAATAATCGAAAGGATTTTGCGATGAGTCGCCTGCTTCGGCGTTTTTTCACTACAATGTCTGTCACCAAAAGGTTAAAGCAGGGGAATACCAGCACTGACAATACCAGTGCCCCTAATCCAAACAAGGTGAAAGCGACTGCGGTGCCGAGTAATCGCCAGAGATAATTAATCATTAAAAAAGCGGATACCATGCTGCTGATAAGCCAGCCCCAATTCAGGCTGGCCTGAATGCAACCAAGGTAAAAACTCCAATCCCTGGGGATATTCACGTTCGGCGACCGCACTGGCGGTTAACTCAAAGCTGATCCCTTGCCCCTGAGTAGCTTTTAATAGCAGGGCAAAGCAGTAGTCGGGTTGCTGTTGGCTTAGTTGTGCTTGATAGGGGACTGGTAACGACTCATCAAATATCACCAGCAGTACTTGTTCCTTGGGGTGAGTTGCCAAATATGCGTACGCTTCAATCCAGGCGCTGGCAAAGGTGTCTGCGCCATTGGCGATAGAGGTAGATGTCTGCTGGATCTTTTCCACTATGGTAAACAAGCCAGAGGCCGTGTTATGCACGGATTGGGAAAAGACCATAGGTGAGAGGATTTCATCCTTGGTTAAGTTTTGCAATAAGGAAAAGGTACGTTTGATTTCCCCGTGACGGGATCCAAAAACGCTGTAGTTTGCGTCAGATGCGCCCGGGATATCGGCGAGTACGGTTAACACCATACGGGATAAACCGCTGAACCGGCGGCGTTGTAGGGCGGGAACCTTTTCAGCCGGCGCCAGAATTTGCTCTGTGATTGGTGTTGGTTGCAAGAACCAGCGCTGCCAGGCTTCTTTGTTGGTCAGTCCTGGCGCCCATGCTGCCCAGTGGGAAACAGAGAGTTTAATCGGGGGAAGATGGGACATTGCTAACCCTAAAAGACCAAATATTGGTATGCAGTTAAACCGGTTAGCCATTAAAGCATGGATCTCCCGGTGTCAAAACCATTAGAATGTGAATTAACAATAAAAAGGGAGAAGAACTATATGCTTAGGTTAACTTTCAAACATATCGCTGTTTTTTTTACAGCACTACTGCTGTTAGGGTGCGCGCGAACCCAAAGCGTTCACAATATAAATGACCATATGATTCCCGCCGGGTTAACTCAGCAACAGGTGAAACAAGCCATAGTTGATGCGGGTAATGCTCGTGGTTGGGTGATGCGTGAAACCAGCCCAGGTGTAATAGCGGGTGATATTGTAGTCCGTAGTCATAATGCTGCTATTGATGTCAGTTATTCCGAGGCGAGCTACAGCATTAATTACCGGGATAGCCGGAACCTGGATTATAGCGGTGACAAGATCCACAGAAATTACAATAAATGGATAATCCTGCTTGATCGCGACATTATGATGAAACTTAGCGCGCTTTAATTCTCCTACAAACGTTCGCTTCCCCTGGATTGAGGGAAGCGAGTTCATGGATAATCAATGATCAAATATCATAAGCCCGACGGCAAGTCCGCTTTCGAGGCCAAATTCGAAGCTCAAAAAATTGCGTTTGCGCCGGTGGCATTCCAGGCTGCTCGCTGCTTATTAAAGTTTGATTTACTCAAAAAGATAGATATGGCGGGTGATGAAGGTATTAGTTTACCTGAGTTGACTTGCGCCAGTGACATTTCGGAATACGGCATTCATGTTCTATTGGATATGGGGCTAAGTATGGGGCTGATTTGGCTGAGCGAAGACAGATATGTGCTGGATAAAACCGGGTACTTTTTATTAAACGACCCAATGGCTCAGAAGAATCTGAATTTTACTCACCATGTCTGTTACCAAGGGTTGTTTGCGTTAGATGAAGCGATAAAAACGGGCAAGCCGGCAGGCCTTAAGGTATTTGGTGAGTGGGAAACTATCTACCCGGCCTTAAGCCAGTTACCAGCACAGGCCAAGCGTTCCTGGTTTGAGTTTGACCATTACTATTCAGATCATGCATTCCCGGAAGTCCTGCCATTACTGTTTAAACATCAGCCCAAACAAATTCTGGACGTAGGCGGAAATACTGGCAAATGGGCGCTAAAGTGCGTGTCTTATGACGAGAATGTATGTGTCACTATTATGGATTTACCCGGACAGCTGGCCGTAGCCAATGACAACGCCAGGCTTGCCGGAGTTGAAAGCCGGATTACCGGGTTTGAAACGGATTTACTGGATGAGAGCAGGGCGTTCCATCAGGGCGCCGATACTATCTGGATGAGCCAGTTTCTCGATTGTTTCAGCAAAGCAGAAATTTTAAGTATCTTAACTCGCGCCGCTCGGGTGATGGACGGCTCGACCCGCCTATATATCCTGGAAACATTCTGGGACAGGCAACCTTTTGATGCGGGCGCCTACTGCGTCAATGCGACTTCGCTGTACTTTACCGCCATGGCAAATGGTAATAGTCGCATGTATCACTCCAAAGATATGCTCCAATTGGTACAGCTTGCAGGTCTTTATGTGGACGAAGACACGGATGAGTTAGGGCTGGGACATACCTTGTTATCTTGTAGATTAAAGCCTTGATACTCAATAACTATAGGGTGGAGGGCCGCAGCCTCTCCTTTGAGGAAATAACGTGATGTCGAAAACGCATGCTCGAGTCGCGGTGATTGGCGCGGGTCCCTCAGGCGCAGTTGCTGCATCCTTGCTTCATCAGCAAGGAGTCGAGGTGATAGTACTGGAAAAAAATACCTTTCCGCGCTTTTCCATTGGTGAAAGCCTGTTACCTGCTTGCATGGAAGTGATAAAAAAAGCAAATATGACGGAAGCCGTGATAAAAGCAGGTTTTCAGTTTAAGGATGGCGCTGCATTCAGTCGTGCGGGAAAGCACACTTGTTTTGATTTTACCAATAAGTTTAGTGACGGCGCTGGAACCACATTTCAGGTGCAACGCGCTCAGTTTGACAAAGTGTTAGCAGATACGGCCTCCTCTCAAGGGGTAGAAATTCGCTATGAGCATGTCCTGACGGCGATACAGCTGGACTTGAATAAACCGCAGCTTACCGTGACCGATGAAATGCGGCAGAGCTACAAGCTGGAGGTTGACTTTGTCCTCGATGCAAGTGGCTTTGGCCGTGTACTGCCACGTTTACTCAACCTGGAAGTACCATCTTGCTTGCCTGCTCGCAAAGCGATATTTACTCATATAGTCGACCATATTGATGATGCTAAATATGACCGAAACAAGATCCTTATTTCGGTACACCCGGATAATCAGGATATTTGGTACTGGCTGATCCCATTTAGCGACGGCACCTGCTCGTTAGGTGTGGTGGGTGAGCCTCACTTATTTAGCTGCTACCCAAAAGAGAACATTGACGCCCTAAAACAGTTGGTTTGCGAAGAGCCTGGCTTGAAACACTTATTGACCCATGCACAATATCCGAACCCTGTCGGAGACATTGACGGTTATTCCGCGAACGTAACAAGCATGGCTGATACAAAGTTCGCTTTGCTGGGAAATGCGGGCGAGTTTCTCGATCCTGTATTCTCATCTGGGGTGACGATTGCAATGAAATCGGCCGAAATGGCGGTAGATACACTGATTAAGCAAATCAATGGTGAAAAAGTCGATTGGCAGCGAGATTACGCCGAGCCTTTAAAAAAAGGAGTAGATACGTTTTGCTGTTATGTTGAAGCCTGGTATAGCGGTGAATTTCAGGAAGTCATTTTTCATCAGGAGCAGGACCCCAAGATTAAACAGATGATTTGCTCTATTCTTGCCGGTTACGCCTGGGATACGGCAAATCCCTTCGTAGCCCAGCCTGAAAAACGTCTGAACACTATTGTAGAATTATGCCGAATGAGTGCGGCGAAATAACCCTTTGTTAGTGTCGTAGGGCAATAGATTTTAATCGGTCACAACAAATTTTGATTAACCTTGCTCGCTTCATTTCTGAAGTGTGCAAGTCACAAATTGGACCAAATCAGAATTCGGATCACCCTGATATATCGCGAGTAATGACCAAAGTAATGATTCGGCAAACAGTATTTAAATGTATTGAGGTTAATGACTACCGATTTGAACAGAGGAATGTCGTTTAACTCGGTATCCAGTCTTATCTGGGCAGATAGATTTTGAAGGTCATCGCACGGCTCTTCAAAAAGGAAGCATAAAATGACAAGCTTGCTAACGCCTAATTGAAGTGGGTTGGAACTGTGCATTCTCATTTCTATTTTTCATGGCCATGATGGAAAAGTAAAAACGCGTAATTAGTAGTCAACTTGTAAAACAAGGGCTCTAGGATCACCATTTTGATATTAAAAGGGGAAATGATGAAATTAACTCGCTTACGCTCTTTGGTACTCGCTTCACTATTGTTCTGCTCACTGCCCGTGTGGTCTGGAGATAGTTTTGAACTAACAGTGTTGGGAGACCGAGGTGGTATTCAGGACGGTAATCTAACCGCATTTCTGTTAAAAGCTGAGCAGGATTCGACCTACTTGACCCTGGACGCAGGCACATTAATAAGTGGGTTAGAAGCAGCGATAAAAAAAGGCGCGTTTTCAGATATCAGCGTACCCAAAGAAAGTGAATACGGGTTGACTGGTTATATTTTAAGGGAAAAAATCCAAGGTTATCTTATAAGTCATTCCCATCTCGATCATGTAGCGGGTATGGTGATCGCCTCTCCAGCGGACAGCAAAAAGAACATATATGCCCTACCAGCCACCAATAAGGCTCTGTCAGATACCTATTTTAATTGGCTTGCATGGCCAAATTTTGGCAATACAGGTGAAGGTTATAAAATAGGATTATACAACTATGTTGATATCCCTATTGGCCAATCTCAGGAAATTGAAAATACATCCCTTAAAGTCACCCCTTTTCCACTGAGCCATTCATCTCCATCGGGTGCCTTCATTATCGAAAACCAAGATAATGTTATGGTATTTTTTGGAGATACAGGACCAGATGAAGTTGAAAAAAGCGACAATCTAAATAATATCTGGGTGTATTTGTCCGATAAGGTCAAAAGAAAGCAATTAAAAGGGCTAGTTATTGAGGTTTCATTCGTGAATGAGACCAAGGATAAACAACTATTCGGCCATTTAACGCCTAAGTGGCTATTTAACGAGCTTTCTAAGTTCGAAGAAATCGCTGGTGGTGAGGGTAGCTTAGATGGCCTAAAGGTTGTCATTAGTCATATAAAATATAGTTTGAAAAAAGGAAAGGACCCGCGCGATATTATCAAACAACAGTTGGATGCTCTCAATGATTTAGGGGTGGATATCATTATCTCAGAGCAAGGGCAGCAAATTAAATTTTGAATGCTAGGTGCCTCGTATTTAATTTTGGGGTATTGCTTATATTATCGCTTAAAGCGACCCCCTGACTCCGGATTTTTATAATTACCTTAATAAATGTGGGAAGAGAATATAGTTTGATCGAAATTCCGCATAAACCTGAGATTCTGGAGTTGCCTATTCCTAAATAGGTCGATCAATTTAGCTGTTGAATAACCAGTCCTATATCTGTTTTTAATATGACTTTTACAATAAAGTCTGATCAGAATTGCACACCCACCGCCCACCGCCCACCGCCCACCGCCCACCGCGCCCAAACCAAGAGTACTTTTGATTATTCTCTGATTATAGGTTTGCAGGATAATTTCTAATGGGCTTAAGCAAAACTTTAGTTAACCGAGATCTTTTATTGCTCGCTCCACCTGCGAACTGAATTGTTTTTAGTTTATTCAGCTAACATTAACAATGATTGGCAGTTCGTTAATTTGAGCTGCCAGCATTTTCCTGAGCAATACGAGAGATCAATATTCTCTTCTATTACCTTGGAGGTATTCCTTTATCTAGTTTCACATATAATAGTGATATTTAGCAGGCCAAACCATCTTTGCTTAAACCACCGGTCCTTATGAGCACGCTTTTGTGCTTGCTTATGACAAGGCTGGATTATCTGTTGCAGTCACTAATTCCGTAAAGGTTCGACGTTACATTCAGTCTATAGGTGTTCTCTCCAATACCGATAAAGCCGATGCCGCCATCATCGTGTCTTCCGACCATTTTTCGCCACGTTGCGTGTCAGTGAATTTTCGATCATAGCCGCTAATTTCAACTGGATGTCAGCCCGACTTAATCCTTCTGTTTCGCCGCATATTGCCGCCGCTTCACCATCGTTGCTAAGCAGTTCCGCACCTTGTTGTGTGCACTGACTGAAAGCACTGTATTGCGACGCATCAGGTAGCATCAGGTATCGAATGTTGGGTGCGATATTTGTCAGATTTGAGGCGTTTAGTGCAGGCAGAATCGAACCTGAATGGCCCAAAGTTATGATGCTCACTGGAATCTGCTTAGTACTAAGGCTATTGACGATCATACTTGTGCTTAATTCTGGATCGACAGCAACAACTGTTTGGATTCGGTCGTCTGTCGCTATTTCCGTTAATTTACTTAGATTGATCTTTTTTAAGTCGACTCCCGACCCAATAAACCACCCACAATCCAAACCGATACTACCCTCATCGCAAGAATGGCTGTATCGTTCCGGATCTAGCTGGGCACCCGCGAGCATCAGCATTGAGGAGCCTCCAAGGTAAAAACCAAGCGCGCGAACATCCCATTTTACGACGTGTTCGGCCAGCTCAGCCTTACTCAAAACCCAATCCAGTGAAAGGGACAAGTCCTCAGGGCGTAACCAGAGCTCGTTGACCGCCTTGTGTGCCTCATCATAACTAAGGCGTGGAGGACGAGGTACTACCACGATATATCCGCGCTCAGCCAAATACCTGCTGATCCAACCACCAAGGTGGGGTGCAGACCTTATACCTCCATGGGACATCAGAACAAGTGGATACCTTCCTGCCGCTATCGGAGCATTTTGATTTGCCTGTACCCCCTTGAATATCTTATTACTGCCGACTTGAACAGTCGAACCTCCAGTCTCAGCCGGGTACCAGATAGTCACCTCTATTTCGCCCTTCCGAGAGGGCTGGAACAACTTTTCCATACGCACTCCAACATTTTCAGCGGTTATGTTTTCACCGGCTACAGCCGACTTAGCGGTAATGACTGCAAGGGTGAAAAAAGGACAAATCGCTAACATTATAAAGGGCGTAAAAATTCTAGATTTCATATCGAACCTTCGTTCATACGTATGTGAATAGAAGGCTAAATTTACAACGGGTTATATAGGATTAAGACCCAGATCGCGATTTAGGTCGTAAATTCATGAATTAATTGGGGTGTTCCGCTGTTGATTAGAGCGGCGTCGGTAGTCGCTTGGACTCATACTGGTTACTCGTCGAAATTCACGATTAAAACTTGACTTGGTCTGGAACCCGGAGTCAAACATGATTGAGGTCACAGACCTGTCGTCCAAGGTAAGCAAACGTTTTACTTCATCCACTCTGAAATCATTAACAACTTGGGATAGATTGCGTCGGTAAACACGGTTAATGGCACCGGAGATATGACGGGCAGGCAGGTCCATTCGCAGGGCTAGACCATTCAGCGTTAAGTTGGGATCTTTGTATAGCTGCTCAGATTCCATAAGTTCATTAAAAACCTTTACCAGCAGCGCATCTTCTATATCTGACGTGGAGTTGCTCATAGAGGAGTCTGGCTTGCCGCTCGAATCTTCATTTTTGATGGCAAGTGATGATGAAATCGGTCCTACCTCTGGGACACACAACCCAGCCAACGCCGCCATATAGGTTGTGATGGCCAATAAGACAAAAGTTGCAGCAGCTATGGTCAGCTCAGCATTTTGTCCTTTGTTAACACTGAAATCGACGGCCACTAGGGTGTCTATACAAGCCATGCCTAAAAGCAACACACCGAGTGTCAGCAGACACCGACGGGCCGTGTTTTCATCGGTAATACGTACAGCTCCAAGGTTAACTTTGTTCCGGCGAGCTTGCCACAGCAAGGAGACACCGTAGCCGGAAAACAGTGTAATCAGAGCAGTATCAACAAATTCTGGTGCAGTGAGGAGGATCACGATAACGGTGACCGTGACCGTTGAGAATAGATGTGGCCAAAATTCTATTAATCCACGAGCTGCGCCCGCAGCCTGCATTCTTCGAAAACTGATCCAGGCGATTGAAGGTAGCAATGAGGCAACGATCGGCTGCAAAAAGTTAGCAGCAGAAAACCCGTAGTTCCAGTTAAGGCCAGTGATTAGTAACTGAGTAATGCAAATAACAGAAAATACCTGAAAAAATCGCGATACTATGTTCTTTCTCCTGTGCCGGTGCATTCGTACAAGAGCGACAATTAGCAAAATGGCGACAACAAAAGGAAGTGGAAAAGAGGGCATTTTTTGGTGGCCATCCAGATCGGTCAGAAATGAAAAAAACTAAATCGAAATTGATCGATGTAGCACTTTTGGCAAATGCCAATATTTGCTCCGCTTGATGATTTTAACCAGTAATTATGTCTGTTGACAAGCCTTTGTCGCTGCTTGTGCGCATAGGTCTATGATTTTTAAGGAGGTGTTGTTTGAAAATCGCGGGAACTTACAGGTCTGTTGTAGCGGAAATAATACAAGGAAAGATTCATCAAATTGTCTTAGAAGTCTCAGGAGCGTGGATGCTGTGTCTTCCTAGCATCTGACCGTTTTAGAGCCCCGCAGAGAGCACGTGCTACTACGATATATCATTCTTTGTTACCTGACCTTATCGCGGGTTGATCAATTCGGGGGCCGGTTGTAGCGATCCTGAACGCCCAACTCTGAAGTTTGACCATCAGTGCGACGGATAGATATTTACAAGGTTTTTTGTAATGGTTGATCATCTGCCTTTCTAAGCCTACTCAGTCAAACTACGGGACAAAATTAGTTAGCTCATTTAGCTCTTTCCATTTCATATTCTTCATCCAGAACTTGAACTACTCTAATCTCGTAAACATCCATAATTACCTTATCACTGATTTCATTGAAGAGCTCTGTATCAATCAGCTACGGGAAGTGCTGGATCCGGTATCCCCCATTGAACTACGTCCGGCGTTTGTCAAAATACATGCGCTTTTACAACGTCAGAACATGATGGAAGCGATCGAATTTTTGGATGGCCAGTTGTTGTCCATTGACGGCACTGGGTTGTATTCCTCAGGCAAAGTCAGCTGTCCGGAATGCTGTGTCAAAGGCAAAGGCGACAAGAAAAAATACTACCACCAGGCGCTAGGCGCGGTGATAGTTCACCCGGACAAAAAGCAGGTGCTGCCGCTGTTTCCCGAAGCCATCAGCCGCCAGGACGGAGATACCAAGAATGACTGTGAACGAAACGCCTCAAAGCGTCTGCTGACTTCCATCAGGGAGTACTTTCCCAAGCGCAAATTCATCGTGGTGGAAGATGGTCTTGCCAGCAACGCTCCGCATATTAACTTATTGAAAGAACTGAACTATAGCTTCATTCTTGGCGCTAAAGAAGGTGATCACAAGGCCTTGTTTAGCCATGTCCAAACCTTGCCTATGGCAGGCGAAACCGAGGAGTTTGAGGCTACCGGAGCGGACGGTCTGATCCGAGGATACCGCTATGTTAATGAGGTGCCGCTAAACGCGAGCCATCCGGAATTGCTGGTGAACTACCTGGAGCACTGGGAGATCAAGCCGGACGGTAAGGAAACCAATTTTAGCTGGGTCACCGACCTTCCGCTAAGCAAAAACACTGTCCCGGATATCGCAAGAGGAGGCCGGTCCCGCTGGAAAATTGAGAACGAAACCTTTAATACACTGAAAAACCAAGATTACAACTTTGAGCACAACTACGGCCATGGCACAAAATGAAAAGCCTGTTTTCGGTGGCGCATTTAAAAGACTGGGAAACACTGTGGAAGCTGATCATATACGGTCATCGCTTGGAAGAACTAACCATCAATAGTCCATAGAAAGCCTGTGCTTGAAGTGATCTTGGTTTGGAATGTAGACAGAAAATTAGGCAGTTGTGATCAGTGATGTTGTAACTGAGGATCTTGCACGTCCGCAAGAAATTAATAGCCGCTTGACAGGGTTACGTTACGTGACTGCCGCTTTGTCGGGAACTGCTACCTTGATGCTGATCTATCTACTGGGCTATGAGGTGACAACTGTGCTGTGGCTGTTTTTTGCGGTTGAACTTTGCTGGGCGCTAATCCAAATTAGCGGTTACTTGTTTAAGTATAAAAACTCGCCAGCTTACGAAATAAAAAAGGCTTAAAGCAACTCACCACTGGCAGCCAGAACCGATGGGTTTGTATTGAAGTTGGTCAAGAATCACTTGAAAAACGCAGTGAAAATTGGAATAAAGATTAAGGAAACCGACAGTTAGTTACTGATGAATTTCGCTTAGGCAGGTTGTAAGGCGCGGGATCATCTTGAGGTGACCAATAAGGGTAAGCAGAACTTGCGATTTATGTCGACAATGTCGTTTGCAGAACTCAGAGTTTGATTAGAAATAGCTGCTTTTCTGTTTCACCAGGATCTTGATTGAAGTAGTTAAATAGTACCCGGCAGAAAACTCACTTTTAAAGCACAACTTACCTATTGCTGATAAGTTGATTATTATTGGCTTGGGTTATTTATAACCAGAATGGTTATTTTTGCTTGGTTATTATAATAAATTGTTATAACAAGGCGTTTTCAGGGGATGTTTTGCCTGGCTAGTCGTGGCCATATTGCTCATTCTTCGGGAAAATACGCCAGCGTCAGGCTGCTTTTTTGTATGGCCCTCGTTTTCGCTTTCTCTCCACATCTCGCACCAAAGCGCCCAGGCGGTGAATGTTTTTCGCTACAACCGCCAGCGCGCTGTAACGCTTGAAACCGGCTAAACCGTGGTCGCGACACGTATCCAGGCCATGCACTTCCAGACCGTTAATGGCCGCTTCAACAGCGGAGTGTTTTCTTTTTGTTTCGACAAACTCGGGCGCGTACTCATGTCCTTGCTCTGCTTTCGACAGCCGGCCTTTCTTTGGCAGCACTGTTAGCGCCAGTCGCTGCTTGAGTTCCTCCTGGTTTTCCTTGCTATGAAAACCCTTATCGAAGCTGCATATGTTTAGGCCGGCATACCGGTTTTGACTTTCTTCGACCATAGCGACAGCAACCTTGTCATCCGTCTGCTTTTCCATTACCTGATGATGCAGAATAAAGCTGTCGCTGTCAGCCATGATACAGACTCGAAGCCCCAGCTCAACCGGTACGCCAGCCTTGCCTTTACAGATCCATTCGGTGTGTGGCTGAAAGATTGAAAATACCTTTTCAGTGTGAGGGATCTTCTCTCCCTCCAAAATTCGTCTGCGGATCTGGTCGATTTGCCGGTTGACATGGTCAAGGTAACTATCCAGTTTCGCCAACGCCAAGTTGAACAAACCGTATTTATGGCGCAGTAGTTCACGGGTTTGCCGGGCGCGATCTTCGACCTTCTGAGCGGACTCGATTAAGGCCTGGTGAGCCTGTTGTACCCGCTCAAGCTGGCGCTGTTGCTTAGCCTCATCTTTCGAGGTGGAATGCTTGAGTTTCTGAGCCTTGCGATACAGCTTCTTAAACTGGCGGATATTGTAGCGATACTGCCGCCACAGGCTGTGGCCAAAGGGCTCACACAAGACGGCGCATTCTTCCATGGTCTTTCTAACGGCATCAAATAACAGATTAATATCGGTGGGATAATGGACACGGGTTTCAACGACAAACGAATCACAGCGCCCGGTGATTGCGTCGTTTTCGTCCTTTTTTAGCAAGCGGTGGCCTGCCTTTACCACGCACTGGTTTATTCGGTCTAGCAACTCGGGAGTGAACAACATCAGGTTGTCTTTGATGCTCTGCAAGCTGAACTTTTTACCGTCGCACCAGTTACTCAACCCCAATATGGTGCGGATAGTACTGTGCTGGTTGGCCAGTTCGTGAATACGATCAAAATCGGCATTCAGGCCGAGGCGCAACACCCCGAGCACCAGAATAGTCCACTGAGCCATACCGGGACGGCCGGTATCGGTGCTGGCGCTTTCACCATCCTCATTAATAGGGACGATCTCAGCGAGTATGGTGAATACCTCCTCGCGTAATTCCGGTGTGATATAAATGTGCTGAAGGCCAATGAGGAGCTTGGGAATATCATCACGGGATTTGGGATCGAATTCAATGTTGGCAATGTTAGCTTCACTGAGTTTGAACTGAGGATTGAGCACTTCTCTCATAAGATTTCGCCGCCTGAAGTTTTTTGAAAAATGAAGGTGTAACCCCTGCAGGTCGAGACAAAGTATAGGAAAATCCTACAAGATCAGGCTATTACAGGCGAGTTTTCCTTATAACAAGCGATCATAAGTTAGAAGTCGACATTCAACTTTACCGTATCATGTTGAATTTTATAGTGAATAACGTTTCCGTTCAGATACTAAATAGCTTTTCTACGGCCTTTTCCGCGTTTTCTCTGCTTCGATTACCATTATCCACCTGATCTGTTGCCGTCGCTAAGCTTTGGATAACCTGTTGTCGAATGTCTGGGCTATTGCTTTGCAACAGTTGAACCAATTCATCGACATTATCTTCAGCCAGCTCGGCGGCTTTCCAAAATGTGTCTTGTTGAGCGGGTGGTGTAGCTGCCTCTGCGTCTATTAGCGCTATAACATTTTTACTTTGTAACTATTCAGCTGGCTAAAAACCCCGCAATAAATGCATTATTTTTTTTCAAAACTTCTTGACACGGTTTTGACTGATTTAGTGCATTTTCATGCGTCACTGTAATGAGCGCTTCTAAGCAACGATTAACTTAACCACAAGATCGCCAAAACAACAGGTGTACACCAAGCATAGCGCCCCCGGCACAGAAAAATACAACGCCTTAGATTGGCTTACAGAAGCAAAAAATTGCCCGAAAAAACAGAGGGTATAATAGCCCCATGAATAAGCAGACAAACACAGCAACGTTGATACCCGAGTCATTGGATGTCAACGCCACCATTGAGCAAGTAGAAAACGCCTTGAAAAATGACAAGGCAGCATCTCCTGCTTTAGTGGCTGCCGTACAAATGATGTTGCTGCTGATCAAGCTATTGTTTGGTCGCCTGTCTCTTAATAGCCGAAATAGCAGCAAGCCGCCCTAAAGAAGAGCGAAAGAAAAGTAACAATAAACAGGGCGGGCAAAAAGGCCGCGAGGGCAAGACGCTCAAGCCAGTCGATGATCCGGACGAAATTATTCAGGTTCCAGTCAACCGGGATAGCTTGCCGCCAGGGCAGTACCATGACGTAGGCTATGACCGTCGCCAGGTATTTGATATCCAAATTTCCCGCTGGGTTAAAGAATACCGGGCACAAATTCTGGAAGACGCGCAGGGCAACCGGTTTACCGCTGATTTCCCTGCTGACGTGGACAGGGCGGCTAAGTATGGTGCATCGGTTAAGGCGAACGCCGTCTATATGTCAGTGTACCAACTCATTCCTTATGACCGGGTGCAGCAGCATTTTGATGAAATGTTTGGCATCTCCTTGAGTACCGGCTCACTGTTCAACTTTAACAAACTGGCTTACCACATGCTGGCTGACTTTGAAACGCTGGCCAAGCTCGAACTCATCAATGGCGGGTTAATTCACGCGGACGAGACGGGTATTAATGTCGGCGGCAAGCGCATCTGGCTTCATAATGCATCGAACGGAGAGTGGACCTGGTTTGAGCCTCACGCAAAACGCGGTAAGGAGGCAATGGATGAAATAGGCATACTGCCTCAGTTCGCCGGGACACTCTGCCATGACCACTGGAAACCTTATTACCGCTATACGCAAGTGTTCCACAGTTTGTGCAATGCCCATCACCTGCGGGAACTTACCCGCGCCTATGAGCAAGACGGGCAAGAGTGGGCTAATGGGATGTATGAACGGCTCATTGAAATCAATGATGCAGTAAATGATGCCGGTGGCCAGCTTGATAACGATACTGCGTTGCAGTGGCGGAAAAAGTATCAGAGTTTGCTCGATAAGGCGGAGCGGGAGTGCCCGCCCCCGGCGGATCCGCAAACGGGCAAGAAGAAAAAAGGGCGGGTCGCCCGCAGCAAGGCCAGGAACTTACTAGAGCGGCTCAGGGATTTTGAGGATGATGTGCTGCGATTCATGGATAATCCAGCGGTTCCCTTCACCAACAACCAAGGAGAGAGGGATATCAGAATGGCAAAGGTGCAGCAAAAAATCTCTGGCTGTTTCCGCTCCATGGAAGGAGCCAAGGTCTTTTGCCGGGTTCGCAGTTATATATCAACGTGCCAGAAAAATAATGTCGGTGTCGGGCAGGCGCTGGAGTGCCTGTTTGCCGGAAAGTGGCCAGACTTCATTCAGGAAAAATTGAATAATATTCCGCCAGCTGAATAGTTACTCTTTTTCTAACCACTTACGGTCAGCGAGCAGGGCTTGCAGCATAGCTTGAAGTCTGCTTAAGCTGACTTTTATAACAGTTAACTCATTGTATAATCTAGCATTTAAATGGGGTTATGACCGATAATAGTGAAGCCATCAAGCAGCCGATCAAACTCAATTTCACTGAAGGTAAATACCAGGTTATTCTCCCTCTAGGTCCACTTAAATCTGTCCTTTTCAAGGCGTTTATACCAAAGTGCAAAGCCTGTTTTACCCACGTAAAGGACTTTAATGTTATCCCGCTGTTTGTTGGAGAATAGGGCAGTGCACTGGTATCTAAAGACAAATCTGTTTCGCTCTCAACAATAGCAGCAAGACCATTGATAGATTTTCGAAAATCCACGTGCTGGCGATACAGGTAAATAACAGGCGGATTGATTAGCCCCTTCATGATAGCAGCGCTCCGATAAACTCAGCAAGATAGTTGGCAGGCATTCCCTGCGGAATACTCATGATGGTTAGCGTCATGTTAGCCAGAACAGGTTTACTGGACTGATATTGCGTGGTGGTTTGCTCCATCACGTGGGCCTTAACAAAGCCTCCTTGGTGACTTTCGGAACCCATCAAACCTGGGTAACAAATGAGAGGAGAAACCTAAGGAGATAAGGTC
Organism: Psychromonadaceae bacterium; assembly: GCA_965249895.1. Classification (GTDB taxonomy): domain Bacteria; phylum Pseudomonadota; class Gammaproteobacteria; order Enterobacterales; family CBDFNC01; genus CBDFNC01. The sequence goes on along the minus strand of CBDFNC010000004.1, from coordinate 312,459 downwards.
TGCTATTTGAGATAATCACTTCGCCAAAAACAACTACAAAAACGACAGAATGCCAATACTAGACCGAACACCACTTAGCTCCTCAGACAAACACGAACTTCTCGCAAAGAGCGCCATTTTATAAGCCCATGGTGATATCACCGCCTTATCCGATGAATTCGGTATATCCCGCAAGGCTGTCTATACCGCCCGTGGGGCTGCCCAGGCTGCGTTCGATGCCCTCGTCAACGCGCAAAGTGAGCCGGATTGTATCGCGACGCTTGATGTGGATGTTCCACACCTGCGCCGCAGTATTGTTGCGTTAACCATCACTGCACCCAATTCTATTCGCAGTATTGAGGCACTTATTCTTCTGCTGTATCCCGGCTGTAAAGTCAGCTACGGCTATATCCAAGGGGTCATTGCCGAGGCACAGAAAAATGCCGCAGACTTCAACCGAACGGTGCCATTATCCGCCATCCAGAGCGGTGCCGTGGATGAAATGTTCAGTCAGGGCGACCCTGTGCTGGCGGGTGTTGACCTGGATTCCGGCTACCTGTTCTGCCTGTCTCACGAGCAACAGCGTGATGGAAAAACCTGGGCCAGAGTACTCCAGCAAGCTGCTGCTCAGGGGATGATGCCAAAACACATCGTCAAAGACGGCGCCAAAGGGATAGCCGCAGGTGTCACAACGGTTTTCGATCAGGCGCAGCAACGTGATGATATTTTTCATGCCCTGTATATCGCAGCCAAGGCGGTGCGCAGGGTTGAGCAACGTGCTTACTATTACATTTTTCAGGAAGAAAAGGCTTACCAGGCCATCAGCCCCACCATAGCAGAAGACCCGGATGATACGTTCGGTCAATGGCTGCGTGCGGATAACCAATGCGATAAGGCTATCGAGCGCTATGAGCATGCTGAACGGGCTTTGCACCTTCTTCACGCCGCCTTCAGCTGCGTTTGCCGAAAGACCGGTGAGCTAATGACAACTGAAATGGCTCAGACTAAGCTGGCTCAGGCCACGCTATTACTGCGCAGGGCGGCACATAAGGAATGCAACAAGGCGGCGACTTATCTGGTAAACCGCCTGGATGGCCTCACTCTGGCCACCCAAGCGCTCCATGATAAGTTGCAAGACTGTATTGCACGTTATTCTCAGCAGCCAGTTGAGCTGGCCTGCCGCTTCTTCGAGTGCCGACGTGAATTAGCAAAGGCCGGGAAGCACAAGCAGCAGCGGCTTATTCAGGAAATGCTCGGCAGCTACCGCCTGTTGACCCAACAGTTGAATGAAACACGCTGTGAGCGGCTGATGCAGGAGGTGGAAATGTTGCTCACCAAACGTCACCGCGCGTCCAGTGCCATTGAAGGCTTTAACGCCACCTTACGCACTTATCTGTATGCCAGAAAGGGCGTAAATCAAGCGTTTCTTGAGCTGTTCCGGGCTTGGTACAACCTGCGGGAAAAGCGCTGGGGACGTCACAAAGGTCGGTCAGCCCATGAGTTGCTGACGGGAGAAAAGGTGACCGACTGGCTGACACTGCTTGGTTTTCCAGCGAGTAAGCTCAGCCACTGATTTTAGCCTGGTAACAGGCAAGCCAAACTGATTACTTATTGATCTGCTCCAGCATTCGCTGAATTGGAGAGGAGCTATTGGTTTTGTGACCCTAAACGGCTGGAATTTGATCAGTCCCCAATTCTTTAAAGATCCCTGGTTTTGCGCCATTCTGGCATTAATCCTAAACACAGGCGCTTATACCAGTGAGATTATCCGGGGTGGGATCCAGTCGGTTAATGTGGGCCTGCTGGAGGCGGGTCAAGCAATTGGTATGAGCTCTTTGCTGCTTTTCCGGCGAATTACCTTTCCGCTGGCCATTCGCCAGGCGTTACCCGCTTATGGTAACGAAGTGATACTGATGGTCAAATCTTCTTCCCTTGCCAGTACTATCACTATTATGGATATGACCGGTGTATTTCGGGCGATTTCTTCAGAGTATTTCAGCCCCTTCGAGCCAATTTTGGTGGCAGGAAACTTGTACCTTGCGATTAATTTCATTATTACTTTGCTAGTGGAGTTGGCCGAACGAAAATTGTCGTTAAACCGACAGAGAAGCTAAATGCAGAGTCAATCACCGCCTCTGGCGGTGGTTCGACACTTCGCAATCCAGTGCTAATAGCGTCAGGATTGCCAGCCGATTTGACAATAATCGGCATCGTTTCCGTCGTGCTGGCTGACTTTTGGCGACGGTGCGACAACTAATCTTGGCGCTAATTCGTTCACCTACTTAAAGGGGAAATCTACTTAGAGATGAGCGAAACAAATGTTGTATGCGGTTTAGTCCTTTTGTACGATTACGCCTGCGGCTAATTGTGCCTACTTGAATTTATTGGTGTTTGTAGAGTTTCGCAATGCATAGCGTTAAGTTTAAGGAGAGAAAATGGCAATAACAGGTGAGTGTTTTTGTGGGGAAGTGAAATACCAATTGGACGGAAGACTCGGTGATGCAAGATCATGCCATTGCTCGCTTTGTCGCAAAGCATTCAGCTCCCAGGCATCGGCTTACGCAGTAGTTGAACCTCAAGAGTTCAACTGGTTGTCTGGGGAACATTTTCTCACATCCTATGTGGGCAAACATGGTTTTGGCCTGCAGTTTTGTTGTCAATGTGGTTCCACACTTTGTGGTATTTTTAATGGTACCGTCGATGGTGTTACCCTGGGTTGCGTAAACGGAGATCCGGAGATTGAGCTTGCCAGGCATATTTATGTTGGTTCTAAGGCAAACTGGGAGGTTATCGCAGAGGGTATACCGCAATACGAAGAGGCTGCTCCCGAAAGTGCTTAGCAGAAATGCTCAAGAGGTGTTTCAGCTAAGGTATACCAGATGCAGACTCAGTGAGCTGAGTATTTGTTATGAAAGAGTTTTCGCGCTTATGGAAAAATGAAGAAGTGAGCGGTATCGAAATGCTTAGCGCTTCATTTAAAAAATTCCAGTTCACCAAACATTGGCACGAAGAATTGGCTGTCGGTATTATCTTGTCCGGTGCTGAAGGGCTGGATTATCGAGGCGAGAAGATCACTGTCCCGCAGGGTCACATCGTGGCGATTAACCCGGCGGAACTTCACACTGGTTTTGCCGCCTGTGAGCAGGGATGGAACTATCGGATGTTTTACTTTGATACGCAGATGATCACTAATGCGTTGAATGATAACGAATTGCTGGGGCTGGGATCCCAGACGATTGGCCAGCTTGTTATTAATGACCCACTATTATTTCAGCACTTATTGGATCTGCACCTCGCACTAGAGGGGCAGGCGCTAAAGCTATCGCAACAAAGTCTGTTACAAATATCCATGGAAATGCTGTTTAGCCGTCACGGAACCCTGAAGGCCGGGGAGAAGAACTTACCCGAAGGAGGTCCGCTTTTACTTGTCAGGGATTACCTGCATGATAATTGGCGCAACAATACCAGTTTGGAAGAGCTTGAATCCATCTGTGGGTTAACCAAATTTAAATTGATCCGCAGCTTTAAACAAACCTTTGGAATGACCCCACACCAGTATTTTATTCATGTGAAATTTCACGGTGCGAAAAAGCTGATCGCCACCGGAGCCAGTCTTATTGATGCGGCGCTGGAGTCGGGTTTTGCCGATCAAAGCCATATGCATCGAAATTTCAAAAAAGCCTTTGGCACAACGCCGGGCAGTTACCGCAGGATGAACTAACGGCATTTATCGGCAACGGCTAACTGGTCTTTATCGAGGTGTGTTATCTCAAACACATACTACTTCGCTATTTGTCTTATTAAGCAAATACTTTGGCTAATATTAATGTCATTAAAATCTAAAGTATTATGCCTGTTTGTCGATATAAATGTCGACTTGAATGGAGGTAACGAAAAATGGAAACAGGCTAAACGTTGCAGTGAAACACAGCCTTAATGATCCAGCATTTGTGAAACATAAAGAGGCTGAGGTGACTGTCCAAACTATGACGCCAGCCGGGACAGTGACCATCTCACCTGAAGCTCGGGATAAGTTGCAATCTGAGCTTAAACAGCAGGAAGGTGAGTCGACAGAAACGGATTCCGAAGGTAAGCCGCTAAGGCTAGATGGATCGGAGTCTTCGTCGGCAGCAGAGTCCAGTAAAGATAAAGATCTGACTCCAATGGAAGAGATGGAAAAACACATCGAGGAAATTCAGGATAAAATTAGGGCGTCCAGAGAGAAATACAGCAACTGGCCTCAGACGATAGTCAACAGGCTCAGGATAAACGTAAGTTGCTGGAGCAACAGCTTCGATCTTTGCTTGGTGAGCTAAATAACCTGATGACTCAAAAGGCTGATCTGATGAAGCAAGGCCAGGGCTAGGCGGCCTCATAGTGTAAACAAGACCGTTAGGTTGATAACGCTAAGCTAGATCAGGGCGCCTCGACATTGCAGTGCAAAGCCAATAAAGATTGAGCGATTACAATATAGTTTGGTCAAAGTTGCCCGCAATGTTCCCGAAGTGCCAGGTTGGAAAACGGCTGAGGTTTAGTATGGCGAGAGTCCTGAGCCGAAATATTGATACTTTTGAACACCACACTGAATCATCATCAAGAGATTGAGGTAGAAATCATGCGTATAGTTACTGTGCAAGCGGTAAGCTAAGCAACGTCTTGTTGCTCCAGTAGTTGGGCATGGCTTAGGCTGGCGTATAGGCCAGACTTACTCATCAGGGTCTGATGGTTTCCCCGCTCCACGATTTTTCCTTTATCCATCACCAGGATCTGATCCGCATTTCTGACATTGGTTAGTTTGTGGGCAATCATTATCAAGGTTACTTCTTGATTAAGGGAAACCAAGCTAGTCTCGATGGCTTTTTCGGTTTCATAATCCAAGTTTGCACTGGCTTCATCCAGCACTATGACTTTGGGTTGTTGGGCCAGGGCACGGGCCAATGAAATTAGCTGCTTTTGACCGGCAGAAAGCGCCAGTCCCTGGGGACCCAATTGAGTCGTCAAACCATGCTCCAACGTATGATACCAATCCATTAGCTGGGCTTGTTGTAGCGCTTGCATTATGCGTAATTCGTCGATGTCCGGGTTACCAAAAGCAATATTTTCCGCTAGGCTTGCCGAGCGAATAAATGGCATTTGCTCCACTAGCGCGATTTGTTTTCTTAAGTTGTTTTTTGTCAATCTGGAGATGGGGGTGTCGTCAAGTAAGATCTCTCCCTGCTCAATGGGATAAAAGCCCTTTAGCACCTTCACTAGGGTACTCTTGCCACTACCAGTAGGGCCTACCAGGGCAATGAACTGCCCTTTAGACGCTGTGAAGTTAATATCATTAAGCACCGGTTTCTCACCGTAACTAAAGCTCAGTTGATTAACCTGGACGCCACCTTGCGCTTTTATCTGGAGTTTTCCTAAATCTGTTTCCGCTCGGCTATCGAGTAACGCAAAAACCCTTTCGCTGGCGGCGATGGACTGTAATAGCAAACCCTGGGACTGCATTAGATTGATCATGGGTTCAAAAAAGCGAGACAGATAGCTGAAAAAGGCAAATACCACACCAAGTTCAATTCCAGTCGCCGGTGCCATACCAAGTTTCAGAAGTACCAGGACCATAAGAATAATACTGGTAAATTCCAACAAGGGACGCAGCAATAAGGCCTCTAAGCGGACACTTTTACGGTTCAGCTGGATATAGCTATCCACTTTATGGCTCAACTTATCGTAAAACGTAGCTTGCTTGTTGAACAATTGGATGATGAAAACCTGTTGCAGCGTTTCGTTTAGTATGGAATTAATCTCGGCGCTCTTTTGACGGATCTGTCTATGCAGCGTTAATGCAAACTTGCGATAGAAAAAGAAAACCACTAGGAAAAAGGGGATGATAGCCAGGCAGAGCATTGCCAATTCATGGTTAAGGCTAAAAAGTGCGATTAAAACACCCAGGATTACCACTATATCCTTTATAGTTGAACCAATTAGTTTGCTAAACAAGACACGCATGGCTTCGGTATCACTGGTTAATCTGGCGATAGTGTCGCCCACCGGAGTTCGGTGAAAGTAGTCGAAGGGTAATGATAGGGCATGTTGGAAACTTTGTTGACGTATCTCCTGTAGCACCTTGGCGGATAGCCGGAAGTATTTAATAGATTGCAGATACCCCCCCCAGTTAGCCAGCAATAAAGCGGCGATATAACACGTCAGTAGCAGGAGGAGATCTGAGCTTTGCCAGTTATCCGCTAACAAATAATCATCAATAAAGACTTTGATTAACCATGGCCCCAATAGGTCGGCAGCCGTAGCCATCAGTAAGAGCAACAAGGAACTGATAAGTAGCTTGGGATGGTGTAAGGAATAACTTAGTAGCCTGAGAACGGAAGACTTCATACTGGCTCCGCGAGTTGAGTTTGCTGGTGTTTGACCATTTTCGCGTACCAGGGGGCACGTTCGATCAAAGTGTGATGGGAACCCTGCTGGGTCAGTGAGCCTGACTCCATTAATAATACCTGGTCCACTAGGTTAAGGCTGTTGAGCCTGTGGCTGACGATAAGTAGACTTTTATCACTCCCTGCCCAAGACCTAAGATTGTTAAGTAGTTTAATTTCCGTGGTCTGATCCAGTGCTGAACTTGCGTCGTCCAGTAATAAACAAGGCGCGTTCTTATACAATGCCCTGGCGATGGCTATTCTTTGTTGCTGTCCGCCGGAAAGGCCAGCACCTTGCTCTTTAAGCTGGGTTTGGTAACCCTGGGGTAGCGCCATAATTTCCTGGTGAATACAGGCTAATTTAGCGACATGTTGCATAAGCTGTTGGTTGGCGCTTGTTTCCAGGCTGATATTTTCAGCTATGGTGCCTGAAAATAAAACGGGTTGTTGTGGCACATAGCTAAATAGGTGGTTAACACTGGCGTCATCCCATTCATCTATGGATAGGTTATTCAGCGTTATACTGCTTTCGGGTACAGGATAGGCGCCTAACAGCAGCTTTAATATTGTGCTTTTTCCGCTACCGGTTTTACCTACCAGGCCAAGGGTTTGTCCGGGTTTAAGTTGAAAGCTAACTTGGCGAAGGCAAGGCGTTGACTCTCCTGGATAAGTAAAGCGGTCGATGGAAACCGTTAAGTCGGGGGACGTTCTGGCTGCTTGCCTGGTGGGTGCAGGTGGGTTTTGGTCGGGCGACATCATGTCTTGGATCCTCTGGTGGGACACGTTAGCCAGCGCCAAAAGATTGAACAACCAACCCAGCGCGTTAACTGGCCAAATGAGATAGCCAAGATACATATTAAAAGCCATAAGTTGACCCAGGCTGAGTTGCCCCTGGTAAATCAGCCAGCTCCCCCCAGCCATGCTAAATAGGAAACATAGGCCACTAACTAAGCCCGTGGTCGGTTCGTATTTGGCTTCCACTTCCGCCAGTTCGATATTTTCCTGGGTTAGTTTGTCCAACTGAGCAACAAAGTCCTGATAACTTTGCTTTTCGCTGCTATAGCTTTTGATCACCTCAATACCAGAAAAGGTTTGTTGTACCTGCTGATTTAATTCCGCCAACGCCTGCTGTTGTCTATGCGCCTTGCTTTGCATCTGCTTGCCGTAACGCCGGATTAATAAAGCCATCAAAGGCAGAGGAAGCAAGGCAAACACAGTTAGCGACAGACTGATATTGGTGACCAAGATAATGAGTACCAGAGTCGTCATTACTAGGGCGTCTATCAAAAAAACTACGCCATTACCTGCACCCTGGGATACTGCGGCGACATCGCTACCCAAGAGGGTCAGCAATTTGCCGGTCGGGTGTTGACGGTAAAAGCCTGGTTTTTGTTGGCAGAAATCCCGATACAGATTAAGTACTAACTGTTTTTCCAATTTCAGTGCGGTGCCAAATAGCCAGTTGCGCCACAAAAAACGTAAGCAGTAGGTTAGCAGGGCTAGTCCAGCGATGATCCCAAGCTGACTTAGCAGTTCATCGGTTGACGAGTGTTGTGTGCTAATGCCATCGATTACCCTGGCCACCCAGAGTGGAGGCAATAGAGAAATGATCGACGCGGCAATAATAGCGATGACGATCATGCAATAACGAGCAGCGTTGGCTTGGAAGAACCAAGCCAAGTTATAGAAAAAAATCATAATTACTGGTCAACTGTTTAACGATTTTTGCTGGGTTACCCAAGGTGATACAATTTGCCGGAACCGAATCGTAGACTACGCTACCAGCTCCTATCACGGCATTTTCGCCAATCTGGACTCCTCGTAAGATTATCGTGTTGGCACCAATCCAGGCGTTATTACCTATGGTGACGGGAGCGGCTTTTAATTGGCTAATCTCATGGGGCCCCTTACGGTCTGTGAGCGAGTGTCCACTGCAATCCATTATGGTGACCATAGGACCAAAGATAACGTCATCACCGATGGTGATATTATCGTATGCAACGATAGCAGTGCCTTGTAGTTGGACCCTGTCGCCTATGGTGATTTTACCTGGCGCCAGGTTGTTGCGCTTTACGCAAGTGAGCTTAACACTCTGATTATGAAAGGCCGGGCTGTCCGTCGATTCCAGATAACATTTATCGCCAAGACGAATGCTACCGGCAAATTCGCGAAGGTTTAGTTTTTTTTCCTGAGCGTCTTTGGCATAATCCTGAGTGTCGCGCGCCAGAGTAAAGCAAATCCTGGGACAACCCGAAATAATCGTGCTTTGACCTAGCAAAATCCCCTTATTTAGTAGTTTTTGTAGCCATTCTTGTTCACAGGATGAAGCGTCACTATTCTGGTGAAGCAGAAACTCATTTTCATAAATAGCCATAGATATCTATTCCTAGTTAACCAAACTAAGCGTTTGATCACCGTAAAGTGAAATAGCTTCGTTCAGGCTAATGGAAGGGTTATCGGTGGCCAGGCCGTAAAAGCTGGTTTCCTTAAGTTGATATTTTTCATGGAGTTCCTGGGCCAGCTTGGTGGTTGTTTCGGACTTATCTTCATTGGAGTCAGTGGGGTGGGGCCAGTGGAATGAGCAAATATCCCGATCCATATGAAATTGGCAGCCCGCCTTAAACAGACGAATACCCAGATCCACGTCTTCTCCACCCCAACTGTTATAGGTTTCATCAAACATACCCACGGAAATAAACTGGTTGCGTTCAACGGACACGTGACAGGTCCAGAAAATGTCAAATGGAGCTGGCCATAGGCTTATGTTATCGCCTAGCTTCTGATATTGGCTCTCTCGTAAATCCAATGAACCTAAATCTTTCAATAAGTTAATGCTGCTATCCATATTGTTGCTACTCATGATGGGAAGCAGGCTTTCTGCTTCTTCATTGCTCAATCCAAATGCATAGACATATCCTATGATAGCGATGGGTTGTGTCGATAACTGATGACGATCAACATGGGACTGCAGTGTGGTAGAGGCCAGCAACACGCTAGTATCGATAAATACCAGGTATTCGCCTTCGGCAATGGAAGCGCCTATGTTTCTGGCTTTACCCGCTCTGAAGCCTTTGTCTTCCTGGTGAAAATATTTGATATTCAGCTTTTGATGGAATTCATCAACGACTTTATCAGTGTGATCAGTTGAGCCATCATCCACCACTATGACTTCAAACTTCGCACTATCAAGCGTTTGATTCAACAGCGAGGTGAGTGTATGACGCAGTAGTTCTGCACGGTTATAAGTGGGGATGATCACACTTATTAGCTTAATGTCCATTGGAATCTCCGAGTAATAATCAGTTTTGTTATTAATTCCAAAATTCTAAATGAAATTAAATGTCAATAATAGCTACTGAAAACGTTTCAGAAATGTGACCTGTTAGGCTTTTCGGTGAGTTGTTTCATCCTTGTTGCTATCATGTTCTGATAGATTTTCTACTTGTAAGTCAATTGTTGGTTAATGACCAATTAATAAACTAGCAGCTTCCTACCCCGACATGGGAACTCCCTATTTTTTTCGTATTTAAGGTCCTAAAAACTAATTTAGCTGAAATTGTTGATATAAAATATCTATTCATCTGGTTGTTGTAGTGAAGCGATTTATTCGGAGTACACGTAGTACTTAGAAGGATATTGAAATGATAAAAATGATAAAAAATTGACGTCTTTAACCGTTAATTGTCGCTGATTTATTTTGTCAGATCCGAGCTAGTACGCTGTAGTTAGGGGGAACGTTGATCAGAACATTCTAGGGAATGTAAAATAAATGAATACGCAGAGTACATTGTCGACTGACGCTAGTGACTCTCGTAATATCAATAGATTAGATAATTTCCAGCGAAAGACTAAATGCATATTATGGAGTAACCATCAAATGACGGGTATAAGGGTCAGCGATTCTTGGTGCGAACTGGCTCAGTAAGGTAAAAGGGGTTTTATGGTTGTTTTTTCTCCAAACCTGCTCAAGCTCGCTGCTCTACCTGATTTCACACTCAAATTGCAGGCAGGGATCAAGCTACACAATTAAGTGCATTTTCCTCTAATTCGTATTTTCAGCTTCTTTTAACTGCCGTCACCTCGTCATCATCGCCATTGAGAAGTAGGTCCATCAAATGCTCCCAATCGTCTACAACGAGCATGCGGATCGTTGACCTAACGTTTTCCCACAGGTGGGCCTTAGAGCCATAGAAAACTCGGCAAGCCTGATACACTCCGTCAGTGAGCTCAAAAATCTGATGAAAATAAAAGGCTAATAGGGTGAGAAGATACATGTTATAGCTCAGGTTTTGCTCACCATGGCCATAGTTGTGCTCAATGTGGTATCCCCGATTTTTCAGTGTGTTAAAGCACTCGTTTTCAATTTTCCACCGGCATCGACCTGCTCGGGTCATCTGCTGTACATTGGCTTCAGTGATCTCGATATCCGTTACCCAGCTATTGGTATAAGAAATTCTTCCTTTCTTATTTTTTAGCTGATATTTGAACCAGTTAACCTCCAACGCACCTTTCCCACCATGGAGGGGGGCTGCATTTTGCCAGGTATAAATATGCGTGCGACCTTGGTTATCCATGTGCTGTGTTGTTGGTAGCTGCTTATAAGCTTGGAGCCACTCTTCCAGATACTTATGATCACCTGGCTTAGCGACAAACAGACAATGCATGCCATTGGCCATCACGGTTTCCATAAACGGCTGATGAGACATCAACCCGTCTCCGCAGATAAGAAACTTCTGTCTAGGGTGAGCCGCCCTCAATTTATCAATAAACCGTTTGGCAGCATTGATCTCGCAGTCTTGCTTCTTACTCCCATCGCCATTTTGTATTGCTTCTGGCATCACAGGCAGCACCTGTTTTTTATCAGGGTGCATAATGGCCCCCTGTAAAATCCCATGGCTATGGGTTACCTCACCGTTTCTCTGTTTTTTGTGGAGACATTGCTCGCAGTGAACTGTCTTGGAGCGATGGTACTCAGTACCATCAATGGCGCACATAAGTACCCCTGGTAAGATGGCGTAGTCTTCCAGGTATTTATGACGACGAAGACGACCGAAAAGTGTTTTGAAAATGCCAGCCATCTCCTGTGAGGGAATGTTATCCAGCACATCACGTAACTGGCTATCCCCAGGGATATTCTCAACATTGAAAATCGTTTGTAAGTTATTGCGCTGGTATTTTTGCTCCAGTCGTTTCTGAAAATGAAGCAGAGATGGATCCTGAAAATACATGCAGGCGAAGGCGCTCATCAATATGTCATGCTGGCTATAGGTACATTTACTCTGCTGCCTGCCATCGGGAATGGTGAGAAATTGCTCGGATAGTGCTTTCCTGAGGGCGCTAAAGCTTAAGTGTTTTTTACTTTTAGGCAGTGAGGCCAATAATTTATCTTAAAAAACGTCTAACGTGCACGCATTATACCCAAGCATTTGTTTTTCTTTGTGATCTAGTGGCGTCAGTTGTTGTGAGAGATCCGCCATTGTGGGGCTGGTTTTTGTGATCTTTTTGCCACTGTAGAGCAAATTAGCGCGAAAAGTCTTTTTTTAGATGCTTTGAACCCCTTGCTACACAAGGGGATTGGTCAACGCCCAGAATTGCTGAGCAGTAGTCCGAGAGCGCAATATCAATGGCTCAGATACAGGCAGTTATGAGACATCATATTATGTTTGTACCGATGAACTACCACTGGAACTTGCAGCCCAAGCCTCAAGGCAGCACTGGCACATAGAAAATCAGCAGCATTGGGCGTTAGATGTCATTTTTAGGGAAGATGCTCAGAAAATGTATGCTGGACACTCGCCATTGAATATGGCGTGTTGTCGCCGTTTAGTGCAGAACCTCTTCAGAAAGTCCCCCGGGAAAGAGTCTGTACCAAGAAAAATGAATAAGGCCGCGTGGGAAGGAGAATATAGGTCAGCGTTGATTTTTACATGATGTTAACAAAGATCGCTCGCGCCCTTTTAGCTAATTGGTGTTCACAAATGCATCGGCCGACACAGCAAAATCTGAATATTTAATATACTTTTTACGGGGAGGCTGTAATTATAATTTACCGCCGTTCAAATTTGTTATATTGATAACGCCTCGTTAAGTACAGCAGTTGATGTCGGAGTATCGAAACGAGCTTTTGAGATATTAAAATTGTTCAATCTTTTCTGCAATTATCCCGCAATTACAGTCAGTACATGGTTATTCATCAGCTTGAAGTACCCCTTAAAACACTTCCCTTTTGGCATGCCTGAAGATAAAGATTGGGTTAATTGGATAATAAATTGATTATCCTGCTCTGCAATACTCACCATTTCTGCCGCTGAAAAATCGAAATACGCATTGACTTGTGGGTATAACGCTTTGAACAGGCTTTCTTTGGCCGAGAATACCAGTGTTAACAGTTTTTCAAAGTTTAAGTTGTAGCTTGCCAGTCGCGCCTGTTCATTAGGGTTGATGATTGTACTGGCGATGTCTTTGCTCGTGGAAGGCGAAATAAATTCTTCGAAATCAATCCCAATATAATCAAAATCTGTTTTTGTTCCAACTGCGGAATAGGCTTTGTTATGGGTATGACTGATAGAGCCAATAATAGCTATTGGCCAAATTGGAGCACGGTTAGCCCCCGTTGATACCGCGGTGTTTTCAATACCTAATGCCGAAAGTGCTAATTTAGCCGTATAGCGCCCAGCGAAGTACTCCGCCTGCCGTTTAACAACGGCAAGCTGAAGTGTGTTAGGAAAGAATATATTAAATTCGTCAAATAATCTCTGTGTGTATCCAGTGTTTGTATAGTCGCAACTGAACATCGTAAGTTTAGGGAAGCGAGCAATAACAACCCTATTATGACTTAAAAAAAACGAACTGAGCTCACTTTGAGCCAAGGCCTGATCTTGATCCATGCCGGTTACGCCAATCAATGTTTATCTAAGAGCCGAGCATATCGACTTGTATAATTTAAACGCGCCACATAACGCGCCCCCTTCTCAGGCAACTTTTTTCGTCTTTCTAACACGAAAATTAATAATAAATCGAACACCTTGCGCCAGCAGACTTAAGGTGCCTAGGGCTACCACAATCGGTGTGTTTTTGTTTGGATGAGTAAGTGATTTCTTCCATATTTTGCGTACCGTGGGGAAGGATAAATCGCCCATTACGTGTAATGGGGAACGCCAGCAGTTCGCAATGGTGATACCGAAATCCGATCCTACAGTTTCAATACCGTGCCACCAAAAAGGAGGAATATAGAGTGCATCACCAGGCTCTACTACGGCGAGTATAGGCTTGAGTTTTGAAGTTTTCGTTGGATCAAAACAATCACCATTTTTCAAATATGCATCAGTGGTAAAGGCATCGTAAACGATGTTATCTGTTTCTGTATCTGGAGGCAGTAAACCAACCTTTTTTGTTCCGATAACCTGGCACATTAACGTCTCATCGATAAAATGGAAATGCCAACCAGTTCCGGCGCCCTTATACATGAATGACCGTGAAGCTGGGTAGGCGATTGGGCTCGGGGGAGAAGGTAGAAATGAAAATCCTGCTACATCCCGGGCCAATACGTCAAAGGGCGGCTTATCGAATAACAATGAAGGAGCGCTGATGATGTCGTCACCGGGGCGGCGGAGTATATCCAACACATGGGAAAAGGGCTTGACCGTTTCATCTACTTTCATATTATCCGCATGGTCGTAATTCATATGAGGATAATAGGTGGTTGGAGCATCCCTACATTGAGCGTTGAGGTAGTTTGAGTCTTGCCATTTTTTTATTGCCGGCCAATGTTTGACTGCACCTTTAATGAGACACGGACGATTGTTTGACACGAAGTTATCCATAAACATCTTTGCTGTAAGTTGCTCGGCGTTAATGGTGGTAACTGCTTGCGCGGTATCGATACCCGGTACGTGCTTTAGAATATTTTCGGTCATTATTCCACTTTTCATCAAAGGTTAAATGGTCTTTATGATTTAGTTGAAGTTATTATCTTAGTTATGAAACCTTCCCTGACTGAATGTCGCCAAGAGGAGTTAGTGACTCAGTTAGGATGACAATTCCTTTCGCTGAAATTAACAATTAGGTTACATTAATTCGCTGATTTTGATATCAAGGATTGGCATTTTTGTGATCATTCCATTATGTTCATCGGCTAGTTCGTCTGTTATAGATTCAGGAATAATCAATGAACCGCCTTCAACTGAGCAACTACTACGGTCTTTATCTCGGCGTATTTTTTCTGGGCCAATTCCTGGTGCTACCCATTCTGACTCCTTTAATGATGGCTTTCGGTGCGAGCATAAAGGAAATCGCCATTATCATGGCCACTATGGGTTTAACTGTGATGTTATTGGAGTTACCTACGGGTGGACTGGCGGATAAGATTGGCCGGAAAAAGGTATATTTGTTTTCTTTGTTCCTTAATATTCTGTCTTTGGCTATTTTATTCATTTGGCCGAGTTTCTATGGCGCGGTTGCCGGAATGTTTTTTTGGGGGGCTGGAATTGCGCTATGCTCAGGAACGATTACCGCATGGTTTGTTGAGACGTTTAATAAAGCAGAAGGTGATATTAGTTTACAGGAAGGTTTTGCCCGAGTAGGGCTTAGAACTAATGGACTTGGAGCGTCAGGGGCATTGCTATGCGCGGGATTTATGTATTTTGGTGGTGTTGCCAATATTGATGAATTCACCCTATATCGCTTTTTATTATTGGGTGGATTGAGCTGTTATCTTATTGTCTACATATTGACGCTCGTGTGGGTTACGGAAACGCGCAGTTTTCAACGTGTTTCTTTGCGGACTCTTGTGGATTTGCCTAAACAAATTCAAGCTGGAGCCAGGGCGGTTCGCCATCCCATCCTGTGGCGCTTAATGTTAACCGCGCTTCTCACCATCCCCCTGGCGAGCGCTATTGAGAAGTATTGGCCAGTGCAATTTGAGCTGCTGTCCGGGGAAGATCCCGTCGGTTGGGCGTATGGTCTGGTTTATGCGGTCACCTTGTTTTTAGGCAGCATTGCCGCAAGAGTAACGACCTCGATATGTAAGCGGCTAGATCAGCAGCTAGGGAAAGTACTCTTAGTGGGGTTGATTTTTCAATTGTCTATGGCAACAGTACTTGCGCTGTCAAATGACCTCTTTGTATTTGCGTTATTCTTTATTTGCTATGACTTTTCTTCTGAATTAGGCGCTTCAGCGAAAGGCCAGTTACAACATCAGGCGACGCCGGATAAAGTACGCTCTACGGTGGATTCCATCTCTTCTCTCAATTCCCGAATCGGTGGTTTAGTGGGTACGTTACTTTGCGGACTTGGTGCTGCGCATATTGGGCTAACGACCACTTGGTTGGTGTGTGTATTGCTGGCGTCTTTTGCTGGAGTGGTTTATCTCAGTAAGGCATTTAACAAAAGAGACGAAGGCGCGAACGTTTCGTCTCTGGAAAATGCCTGACGCTACTCTTCAGTCACTCGCATGACGCCAATGGACGCCTGATTGGTGGCGGAAACGATGCCAGCGCCGGTGAGTGACTGTCGGATACTTCCACCGCCAAATTCATCTTCAAGCATGAAAACACCGAGGACGCTAGGCTGGTCACTCTCAACAAACAAACCTTTTGGCGTCATTGATATAGTGGGCTCTCGTACCCCAACGACCCGTTTTTGCACAACGCACAATGGCGTATCAGGCTGAACGGCAACCTCAAGCTGCGCTGACCAAGCATCACCGTCAGTTTCCCAACCACAAGTGACATTTTGCCCCCCGTAACCCACAGCGTTTTTTAAAACCCATTGAGAATGGTCCAGGGACTTTAGCCGGGTGAGCGTGTCTTGGCTTACCAGGTATGTTTCAGGAATAAGCGATTCTATGAGCGTGATTTCACTTTCGTTGAAGTGATTGTCGTGAGCCGCCTGCTTCAATAACGCCAATATCGCTTTACTCATGAAAAGCTCACTTAACGGAGAAATAGTGGACTCTATTTTATGACTAACCAGCCCTTCGAAGTAGGTTTGATAGCTTAATGTGCCACTATTGATTACATCACTAAAACCGAAGACTTCAAATACCAATACCTGGCCTTTGTGTTGTGTGCATAACGCTTGTAGGCCGGTATGGGGAATGGCATTTACCTTTATGTTTAGCTTTTCAGATAATACGTTAGCGGCGCTGTTGGCTATCAATGGACTATCAGAAAACATTTTCTCGTCGTCTACAACGACTAATATTGGATTGTCTAACTGCTCCAGTGTCTGCTTTATTCGGCGAGCGATGTGCGAGTACTGACTCTGCCAGGATTCTGAAAGCTTCAGTAATGGGTCGTTAGACATTTCTTCGGATATCGATTCATCATACAGTGCATGTATATCATCACTCGCAAAGCCACCTAATGCCCCTCCGACGTTAACCTCCAACACTTTCCATCCCTCGCTACTATGAATAATGTCCCAACGGCAGGGGTAAATGCCTTTTTGTGAAGCGTATTTTTTATAAAGGGTTCGTAATTCAGGGTTGCTAAAACCCACTGCTTTGGCGAAGTCTGTTAGCTCTCCATCAAATAATCTCACCGGCAGTTGCTGTATCAATTCGAAGAGTTTCGCCAAGTTGTTGGATTGCTCGCGGACAAGGGTTTTATCGTAAATGATTGGTGTTAAAAGGAGGTGCCAGTCAGGCCTTGTATATCTGCTTTGAGCGCCTACAAATCGTATGTTGTCGGCCAATTTGTCTGCCTCTGGATTTTCATCGAAAAATTCTAACCAGTACTCTTTCGAACTTTTTGTCATTGTTCGCGCCCTTAATTTGAACAGGAAATGATCAACGCTTGCGGAAAATGCGATGAACTCGTTATGTATACCAACAAATCATTTACAAACGAAGTGATTATCTATAAATATGTTAATTAAATGTAATTGATAAGGTGGTTTTATGAAAAGGACAGTAGATAGTATGGAACTAAAATCGAGCCACACAGTGACAAATACAGATGATGTTGGTTATCGCTCAAATGATGACCACGGTGGACAACCAACGTCTGAGCTATCCGGCCAGGAAGTTCACACACTTTTTCATACCTGTAACCAGACCGACGCTGATCACCTATCGCATCAAACCATTTCTCAAATCATTGAAAAACAGGCTGAAAAAACACCGAAAAATGTCGCGCTTAGCTTTGCTGGACTGAGTCTGACCTATGAAGAACTCAACAATAGAGCAAATAAATTAGCACATTTTATTCGTAACCAATACCAAGAGACGACGGGCCAGGCATTGCAGTCTGACAACTTAATCCCACTCTATTTTGACCGAAGCTTCGACATGATTATCAGTATGTTGGCTGTGTTGAAAGCGGGTGGTGCTTATGTGCCCTTGTCACCAGAATATCCAACAAAGCGTTTACAATTTATCTTGGAAGATACGCAAGCTCGGCTTCTCCTGACCCAACAATCCCACTTGAGCAAGTTGTCATGCCTGAAATCTGAGCTGGCATCACAGGTGAAACTTGTTTCGACCGATAGTTGCCTGACTGAAAATTCAACATCAACAGAGAATCTGGAGGCAATTAACGACTCAGCTGATTTGGCCTATGTTATTTATACCTCAGGATCAACGGGTAAGCCGAAAGGGGTGCTAATTGAACACCATAGCGTTATTAATTTAGTGGCTAACCAAACCGAGCTATATTCTTTTTCTGAGCAAGAAACTGTCATTTGGCTGTCCAATTATATTTTCGACGCCTCCATAGAAAATTTATTGTTGGCGCTATTTAACGGCGCTAAGTTGCTGATCCCCTCTACAGATGACATAAAGGACCCAAGCACCATAAATCGCCTGTTAGTAGAGGGAGAAGTCACTCATGTCCATGGTACGCCGAGTTATCTGGCGGCGATTGGCGAGTGTCAGAAACCCCATAAACTGAAACGTGTGGTCAGTGGAGGGGAAGCCTGTTTATCTGTTTTAAGCGAAATTTGGGGCGATCTACTGATCAACTCTTATGGTCCGACGGAAACCACGATCACTGTCACCAATAGTCTCGCGCACTCATCGCAGGCATCGATAAATTGCCTCGGCAAACCGGTTAACAACATAAAAATGTATGTGTTAAGCAAACACAATGAATTGCTGCCAATTGGTTCACCAGGGGAGTTACACATTAGCGGCGTCGGTGTTGCCCGAGGTTATTTGAATCGTCCACAACTTACCGCAGAGCGATTTATCGACAACCCCTTTATGGAAAGTGAAGCCAGTCATGCTCGCCTGTATAAGACAGGTGATATGGTACGTTGGCTGCCAGATGGGAAACTGGAGTTTATCGGCAGAAGTGATAGACAAGTGAAGATACGGGGGCATCGTATTGAATTAGGTGAAGTGGAAAGTGCGATCGGTACATTAGCGTGTATTGACCAAGCCCTGGTGTTAGATCAAAAACGGCGAGATCACAAATACCTGGTGGCATATATGGTGTCAAAACCTGGGTTTGATATCGATATCGAAAATGTGCGTGAAACCCTAGTGTCATTACTGCCTGAATATATGATACCCACTTCATGGGTGGTTATGGATGAATGGCCGTTAACGTTAAATGGCAAGATTGACCACAAAGCGCTTCCGATCCCGAAAGCAAATAGAGGGAATTCATTTTATGTGCCGGCTCGGAATGAGGTAGAGCAGCAAATCGCGGAGATATGGGCAACTATTTTTGATTTTGAACCCATAGGTATTCGTGATGATTTCTTTGCCCTTGGCGGAGACTCAATCGCCGCAATTCGTTTTATGAGCACGCTGCAAAAGAGATTAAACCGTCGTTTGAATATGAAGGACTTTCGACAAGATCCCACTATCGCCGGGATTATTGAAGCGATGTCGAAGCAAACAGAAGATGATCTGTTAATAATTGAAGGGGCGGGCGGTCATGGGCAACGACCAAGCCAGTTCCCACTGTCCAGCCAACAAATGGTGGCATGGTACATGTTTCAACATCAGTCGGATAGCAAAGCGTATTTGGCTGAAGCGGCTACGCATTTTAAGGGCGATTTAGCGGTTGACGCGTTGACCTATGCGATTAACCAGATATTTGTCAATCACGATATTTATCGTACTGTTTTCTTTATGGAAAATGGAGAGCCTGTACAAAAGGTATTGGCAAAATTTGAGATGTCTTTAAACACCATCGACGCGTCTTATGTCCCGCTAGCGCAGCAAGAAGATTTTCTCGAACAAACCTTTAAGACCCAGCTCGCTCGACTCGATGATTTAAGTCAATTACCGCTGGCTGAATTTCTATTGGTGTCATTCTCAAGTGAGCATCATGTATTGTTACATACGGAGCACCACATCATTCACGATGGTTGGAGCGCCAATGAATTTACCCGAGAGTTAATAGAAATCTACCATCAACAGGTGGATCAGAGCTATAAAATTGAGCCAGAAACCCCCACTCAATATTCAGATTTTATGTTCGCCCAGCGTGACTGGTTAAAGTCCCCCCAAGCAGAGCAGCAGCTCGAATTTTGGCGAAATAAGTTGGCGGACTCCCCGCATGGGGTCGAACTGTTTGGGAAAAAATCACGCTCCCTGGCGTTTGCGGGGGATCACCAGAAAATTATCTTCTCCCGTACCCAATGGCAGGCGATGGAAGCCTTGTGTCAACAGCTGGGAGTCACCAGCTTTAGTTTTACCTCCTCCATTTTGTATCTTTGTTTATGGCGATATTCCGGTCAGACCGACCTGGGCTTTGGGTCGGCGTTTGCCAATCGAAATTGGAGTAACAGCCATACCACGTTAGGCATGTTTGTGAATACGGTAGTACTACGCCAACAGATAGATGTTTCCAGCTCGCTACGCGCTTTTCTCACGCAAACCCAGGCAACCGTTGACGAAGCGCAAGCCAATGAAGAACTGCCCTTTACCCATGTGGTGGAAGCGTTAAACCCGGAGCGTAGCGGCGTCAGCAATCCGTTCTTTAACGTGTTGCTGGGTTTTCACGATACGCCGATTTATACGGATCCTATTCCCGG
Organism: Psychromonadaceae bacterium; assembly: GCA_965249895.1. Classification (GTDB taxonomy): domain Bacteria; phylum Pseudomonadota; class Gammaproteobacteria; order Enterobacterales; family CBDFNC01; genus CBDFNC01. The sequence continues at coordinate 292,075 of CBDFNC010000004.1, read as the reverse complement.
GATGCAATGGCACAAGGATGAAACCGTCATCTCGGATACGTCCAAATTTGACATCGATTGCCTGGTGGTGCCAAGGGGAGAAACCTTTAACGAAAACGGCGAGGTACACTTCTTATGGGAATATCGCAGCGATGTTTATACCCGGGAAGAAATCGCCCTGTTTCTCGACAGCTTTAACAATGTGTTTCTCAACGTGGTCGAGAACTTTGAGCAGTGCAGTGAGCTCGCCCTTGAAAAACTTGATATTGTCCCGCCTTCCCAGACCCACCTTTTGGTGAATGATTGGGGTCAGGGCAAGTCATTGTCCATAGAAACGATGCAAAAATTTGCGGACCAAGACCTGGTTTCAGCGATTAATGCCGTCGCGCTGTCTGCACCTGACAAGCTGGCTGTCAGCAGTGGTAATCTTGGTTTGACTTACGGGCAACTCGACGGGGCCTCAACCCAATTAGCCATTGAACTGACCAATAGCGATATTCAATCGGGAGACAAAGTAGCCATTGTGGCTGAGCGAAACCCATCTCTGGTTATCGCCATGCTGGCGCTGTTTAAAATTGGCGCTTGCGCCGTGGTTATTGCACCAGATCTTCCAGAGCAAAGAGCGAAATTTGTGCTGGCTGACAGCGGGTCAAAATTGGTGTTGTCGGACGGAATCGAGCTGCCTTTCCTGGCCGACTGCCAGCAACCCCTCCTGGATATCGCTAGCGCACATAGGGTGACGAAAGCCCAGCAGCTGTTATCGCCCATTTCGCGTCACCAAGACCAAAGTGGTTATGTTATTTATACATCGGGTTCAACCGGTGTTCCCAAAGGGGTCGAAATATACTATTCGGCGCTAAAAAATGAGTGTCTCTGGCATATAGATGAATTTAAGTTGAACGAAAGCTCGGTGGGCACCAGTTTGGCTTATGTGGGGTTTGATGCCTTTATGGCGGAGGTTTGGCCGTTATTGATGGCGGGTGGTCAGGTGTTGTTATTGTCAGATAAACAACGCGATGATCTTGATACATTATCTGCCCTGATGGCCCGCTTTAACGTCACACATACTTGTTTGCCAACAGGATTGTTGGAGGCGGCTTGTGCCAGCAATTTTAACTGGCCGCAATCCTTGGATACCTTACTGGTTGGCGGCGATAAGTTAGGCCAAGTGCAATTCCCTGCTGATTTTAATGCCGATCTTTATAACTTATATGGGCCAACGGAAACCACAGTTGATGCGACTTTTTACAAAATGGACCCACATAATGTGATTTCTCCCCCCATTGGCCGACCTATCGCCAATGCAACGGCAAGAGTGGTTATGGATGGTCAACTGGCCCCTGCCGGTGTTCCGGGAGAGCTGTATATCGGCGGGGTTGGCTTAGCCAAAGGTTACCTGGATCAGCCGGAACTGACCGAGGAGCGTTTCGTGGAAGCACCTCATCTATCCGGGCCGGCGGAGCAAAATCACCGCTATTACAGAACGGGTGATTTGGTTAGTTGGCGATCCGATGGTCAACTCGAATTTTTGGGCAGGCTAAATGATGAAGTGAAAGTCAGAGGGTATCGGGTTGCATTGGGAGAGATATCGTCACGTTTGCTAGAAAATATGGAAGTCTCCCAGGCGATAGCCGTGGTACGCGAAGAAGCCATTTATGCTTATATCACGCTTTCAGAGCTGGAGGTCTTGGCGTGGCAAACCGGTCAAAGTAATGAACGGAAATTAACCCGTAAGTTAAGGGGATTGCTGAAGAAGTCACTTCCCGTTTATATGCGACCTAATGCCATTGTGGTATTGGCAAACATGCCGGTGACCGCCCAGGGGAAAGTAGACAGAGCTAAGTTACCCTCTCCTTTGACTGAAGATAGCCATTTCGAAAGAGCCGCTACAGAAACCGAAAAATCCCTGGTTGTTATATGGCGAGATGCTTTAACGAGAGAGCAGGTTAGCGTAACGGATAACTTCTTTTCCATCGGAGGGCACTCTCTGTTAGCGATGAAGATCATTGCCCGGGTTAGGCTCGAGTTGCAGGTCGAGTTAAAAATGAGCGACTTTTTTGAACAAGCAACAATACGGGATTTAGCCAGTTATATTGATGCAATTGTCAGTGTTCGTGATCAGGCCCCCACGGATCTGGTGCTGGACATGGAAGAGGGTGAAATATAATGGCTCACCAACTGGTCCAGATGGCCAAGTCACAAGGTGTACACTTATATACAGAAAACGGCGCACTAAAATATCGGGCGGAGAAAGGAGGCCTTAGCCCGGAATTGGGAGCGGCGCTAAAACAAAAAAAAGCCGAAGTCATTCAGTTTCTGGAAGCACATCATAATGTTCGACCTGTTGCGGGTCCGGTCGCCAGCCCGGATACGCTTACAGCACCGCTTACCTATGCTCAGCAACGCGTATTCTATTTAGAGCAGCTTTTTGGTGAGCAAGGCCTTTATAACATGGTCACTGGGTTTCGCATTAAAGGTCAGGCAGAGCTAAGCAGCATCGAGCGTGCCGTTAACCGGGTGATTGGACGTCATTCGATTTTACGCACCGGATTTACCATCGAAGCCGATAAACCAAAACAGCTTATCGACGCGACAGAACCTGCTGAATTGACGATTCAAAGGTACAGCAGCAACAATTTTGATGAAAAACAGTGGATGGCCCAACAGGCGAGTCTCCCCTTTGACTTAACGCGTGCGCCTTTGCTGCGCATTGCGGCGCTTGAATGTGAAGCGAAACAAGAAACTGTGTTGGTGTTTGTATTTCACCATATGATTTTTGATGGTTGGTCATACAAATGTTTTTTTAATGAGCTAAATGCTTGTTTACTGGAAACGCGAAGGGATAATCCCGCATTACTGCCTGAACTGGATTTTCAGTATGCGGATTTTGCCCGTTGGCAGCAGGGGGGCGACGAGGCCACCTCGGCAGCAACCATCCGCTACTGGAAAGACAAGATGCTGGGGGTGAACGAATTAAATTGTTTACCCACCGACTTCCCGCGGCCACAACAACCTGACTTTTATGGCACCTTGCTACGACAAACTCTGGATAAGGCAACCACATCCGGGTTAAAAGCATTTGCTCAGCAACAAGGCGCCAGCCTGTTTACCTTGTTGAGTACCGTTTATTCCCTGTTAATCAGCCGTTGGACGGAATGTCCGGATGTCGTGATAGGAACGCCGGTGGCGGGGCGTGACAGGCATGGTCTTGACAATTTAATTGGATTTTTTGTTAACACCTTGGCACTTCGACTCGATATCCAGCCAGATCAGTCTTTCCTGGAATTGCTGGAGTCAGCAAAAAAAAATGTGTCGGATGCGTTTCGCTATCAAGAAATGCCGTTTGAGAAGATTGTAGAAAACGCCGGACATGCCCGGAAAAGCAGTTATGCACCCATACTCCAATTGCTGGTTGTATTAAATGAAGATTCGACCAATCACTTGGTGTTGGAAAATGCGGAAGTAGCGCCACTGCTGGTGGATAGAAATAGCATTAATTTTGAACTTGAACTGCATATCAATGATTGCGGTGACACGCTTGAAGTGTATTGGGTTTATGCCAATAGCCTGTTTAACGGCAAGACAATCGAAGCGTTACGGGACAGTTTCACCACATTGCTCCACGGGGTGTTGACCCAGCCGGATAAAAACATCGCTTCATTACCCCTGGTGTCGGCAGCGGCCGAGCAACAAATCCAGCTATGGAATCAAACTGACAAGGTATTTCCCAAGGAGCACAGCTTTACCGATTTGTTCGAAGCGCAAGTTGAAAAACATCCTCAAGCTACCGCCTGTGTTTGGAAGGGGCAGTCGAGTCTGCGCTACAGCCTGAGCTATCAACAGCTTAATGAAAAAGCGAACCAACTGGCGCATAAACTCGTGTCACTTGGGGTAAAGCCAGATGACTGTGTCGGTCTTGCTCATGGCTGGTCAGTGAATGCCATTATCGGTATCTTGGCCGTATTAAAAGCCGGGGCGGCCTATTTACCCTTAGATCCCAATCAACCGTCGATGCGTTTGAATAAGATCCTCAAACGCGCTTCGGTGGATATTTTACTAACCTCAGAGCACGCAGATAGCCAGTTAGGGTCAGCCACAGAAAATGTCTTTTGTCTCGACGATCCTGAACTTTGGTTTTTATTGTCGCGTCTGTCCAGCGATAACCTTGATCGTCGATCTCTGGGGGTAACTCGCGATCATCTTGCCTATGTCATCTTTACCTCGGGTTCAACGGGTGAACCTAAAGGTGTGATGGTAGAGCATAAAAATGTTAACAATCTACTGTATGCGTTACAAGATACTGTTCAATTTAAATCCAGTGATACCGTTGCATGTATTACCCCGCCAAGCTTCGATATCCATTTAGCGGAAATTCACTTACCGCTGACTCAGGGAGGCACGATAGCCATTTTCGATTGGCATCAGACGCGTTCTCCGGAGCTGATGATCGCCTGCCAGAAAGAATTTGCCGTTACTGTGATGCAAGCGACACCTGCAACCTGGCAGATGTTAGTGGATCACGGCTGGCGACCTGGCGAAGGTTTGAAGATGATAACCGGTGGCGACCACCTTAGTCTAAAGCTGCGAGAGGAATTGCTTGGTCACTCGGACAGTGTCACGCTATTTAACTTATATGCACCATCGGAAGCCACCGTTTATTGTTCGGGTGGCGCAACGGATCTGACCTCGGAGCGTATCCACATTGGCGGCACCTTAGCTAATAACCGTCACTATATTTTAGATGAGCACAAAAACCATGTTCCAGTGGGGATGGTGGGCGAGCTGTATATTGCCGGCGCCAACATCACCCGGGGGTATTTCAACCAACCGGAATTAACCGCTGAAAAGTACTCCATGGATCCGTTTTACAGTAAAAATAGCCAGCGCATGTATCAAACAGGCGATTTGGCGCGTTGGTTGCCCGATGGATCTGTTGAGCTTGCCGGTCGAAAAGACTTTCAGGTGAAAATGAATGGTTTTCGTATTGAACTTGGTGAAATTGAAGCTTGTATCAGTCAACATCAAGCCGTCGAACAAGTCATTATCACCACGACGTCATCGGCATACAGTGATAAGGTGCTGGTGGCGTACATCAAAAGCCAGCACAGCGAACAGCAGCTGGTGGGCTCGCTCAGAGCGCTTTTGTCTGAAGCGCTGCCATATTATATGACGCCCACATTTTTTGTGGTCATGACTGCATTTCCCCTTACCTATAATCGCAAAGTGGATCGCAAGGCGTTACCGAGTCCAACGCCTTCACAAGCTAACGAGGTGCATCACTCGGCTTCAACGGCAACAGAAAAAGTAATCGCTGCTATTTGGTCTGAGCTGCTATCTATTGACGATCCAGATATAAATCACAACTTCTTTACCCTTGGCGGACATTCACTGTTGGCCATCAAGATGATCAGTCGGCTGGAGAGGAAGCTGGCTGTCACACTGGCGCTAAAAGCTTTATTTGACGCTCCTTCGATCCGCCAATTAGCCCGTTTGTGTGATGGGCTTAGCGCCGACAAAAAAGATAAAGCGGTTCTCCCGATAAGAAAAGTGGACGCGACAAATGGGGTGGCATTGTCTCATTCCCAGCAGAGATTGTGGACATTGGATAATATCGAGACCCATGGCCGATATTATGGCATTCCCCTTATGTACCATATAGAGGGTCGACTCGAGGAGAGTGCCTTATCACAAAGTATTGATTTTATTGTTAATCGTCATGATGTATTACGAACAGTGTACACGATGACAGAGCAGGGGCCGGTGCAACGCGTTATGCCGCCTGTTGCTGATATCTTGCAGCGCCTCGATGCGCAGCAGCTGCCCGACCCGGCGTCTGCACTGGCTGATTTTGAGAAAACGCTTTTTGACCAGCCTTTCGATCTGTCTAATGGTCCGGTTGTTCGCGCCGGTCTGGCAATGCTAAGTGAAGACCAGTATGTGCTGTTACTAACCATTCACCATATCGCCATCGATGGATGGTCTGTGGAGGTCTTGCTTGAGGAGTTACAATCTTGTTACTTGGCATTAGTCCATCGCAAACCCATTGAAAAAGCGCCTTTAGCTTTTCAATATGTGGATTACTCGGTGTGGCAGCGGTGTCAATTTAGCAAAGATTCACAGGCACAGCTTTCGTCTTCAGAGTATTGGCAGACAAGATTGGCGGACGTCCCAGAGACTCATAGCTTACCCACTGATTTTTCTCGTCCGGAAAAAGCCAGCTACCGGGGAGAGACACATTATTCTGATCTAAGTGTTGACCTGTCCAGCCAGGTACTGGCGTATGCCAAATCACAGGGTACAACCCCTTTTACAGTATTGTATAGCGCCTTCACTGTGTTGTTGAGTCGCTATTCCGGCAGCAAAGACATTGTCATAGGTACGCCGGTTGCTAACCGTGAGCACCCTGATCTTGATGGACTAATTGGGTTCTTTGTTAACAATCTTGCATTGCGAACCCGCTTACCGGATAACATTAACTTCGCTCTATTGGTGTCGCAAAGCCACGCCGACCTGCTAAACGACTTTGCTCATCAATCGTTACCATTTGAGAAAGTCATACAGAATAATAATGCCACCCGGCGATTCAACTACCACCCCATTTTTCAAATCATGATGGTCTTGGAGCAATCTTCCTGCGACTCATTGTTGTTGGGAAGCGCTCGCCTTACTGCACAAAAACCATCGAGTGTAGAGGCTCGATTCGATCTTACACTCGGTGTGCGGGAGGTTAACGGACAATTACGACTGGGGTGGAATTTTGCCTTAGACTTGTTTTCGCGAGACACAATCGAAGGATTGGGGCGTCATTTTGAATGCTTGTTACAAAACATGCTGAGACAGCCCGATATTGATGTGATGGCGCTGGCGCTAATACCAGAAACAGAACAGTCAAGTGTATTGTTCGACAATACGCTGGATACCCTTGAGGTCGATCAGACCTTGCTGGTGGACTTGTTTGAGAAGCAACTGGCGCGACAGCCTCACCATGTGGCGTTAGAGTATGAGGGTGAGAGGCTGACCTATGCGGAGTTGGATAAAAAAGCCAATCAGCTCGGTCAGCACCTGGTCACCTTAGGGGTGGATGCTAACGTGCCTGTCGCTGTGTTCGTCGAGCGCTCGCCGCAAATGATCATTGCTATGCTGGCTACCCTAAAAGCGGGTGGCGCCTATCTTCCAATCGATACGAAGGCGCCATTGTCCAGACTGACTTTTATTCTTGAGGACAGCAAATCCCCGGTGTTGTTGGCCCAGTCACATCTGTTTAGCGGTGAGTCCCCTGTCGTTAATGGCTGTATCGTATTGGATGTGGATGGGTTTTCTTCACAGACTTATTCTGTGGAAAAACCGCAACCGATGACGAAACCCAGTGTGTCAGATTTGGCTTACATTATTTATACATCGGGATCGACAGGCAAGCCTAAGGGCGTGTTGGTTGAACAAGCTGGAGTGGTCAACTATATCAAGTGCCAATACCAATATCTCGATTTATCGGCAAATGATCTCGATGCTCATGCAGGTTTCCTCTACCTGACAAACTTTTCATTCGATTCGTCTGTGGCCAGTATCTGGGGCGCAATCTCCAGTGGCCGGCCACTGCATATCGTATCGGAAGAAAAAAGGTTTCAATTAGAGACGCTGCAGAAGTATCTCGTAGAGCCGGAGCGATTCGCGGTGGCCTATATACCCCCAGTGTTACTTGCTGAATTGGTATTGCCAGGGGATGCACCTTTGATCCCACGTATTATCGTGTCCGGAGAAGCCGTATCCAGCGAGGTGATTGAGCGGTTTGCGTCACACACCCGCCTGTTTAACGAATATGGTCCGACGGAAAACAGCGTGTGCTCTACGGTTCATCGGTATCAGCAAGGGGGTGACCCGCGTAATATTGGTCAGGGGATCGGCAAGGTCAAAACCTATGTGCTCGATGATGCGTTGAATCCCGTTCCTTTTGGCGTCGCCGGCCACCTTTATCTCGCCGGTGCCGGGATTGCACGTGGTTATTTGAACCAGCCCGAATTAACGGAGCAAAAATTCATTCAAAGTCCCTTCACGCCAGGTGAACGCCTCTATCACAGTGGTGATCTGGTGCGTCGACGGCGTGACGGTGATCTTGTCTTTATTGGCCGTAGCGATGAGCAAATTAAAATCCGCGGATTCCGCGTAGAGCTTGGCGAGATTGAGCAACAACTAAATGCCTGTAAGGGGGTTGAAGGGGCATTGGTGATGGTGCAAAGTTCCGCTTCCGGTCATCGCCAGCTGGTGGCCTATGTCATAGCCGGGCAAGATAATTCTGCGTTGCCAGACGAGGAGTTATTTCAACGTCTGACCGGTGAGCTTAGTCAACGGCTACCAGATTACATGACGCCAGTATTATGGGCGCGATTGGATGCATGGCCGCTGACCAATAATGGCAAAATCGATAAGAAGGCACTCACTAAGCCAAGCGCCGTTACCCAAACCACAGCTCGCGTGGCGCCCTCGACGGATATCGAAATCGACATAGCCCGGATCTGGTCCCAATTGCTTAAATGTGATCCCGTGAGTGTGCACGATAATTTCTTTTCCTTGGGTGGAGATTCCATTATGTCCATGCAGGCGGTATCTCGCGCAGCAAAGTTGGGGCTGCACTTTACCGTAAAGCAACTTTTTGATAATCCGACTATTTCCGCGCTAACGCCACATATTGCGATGAAAAAGCGGGTTCAAGCCCCTCAGGAGAGCGTGATTGGCAAGCTGCCACTGTTGCCCATTCAACATGAATTTTTTCACCATAGTAAAGGAAACAGTCCCCACCATTTTAATCAATCAATATTGCTAAATGTCCCCGCCGATTTTTCGTTAACATTACTCGAGCAATGTGTGTCAGCCCTTTATCAAAGGCACGATGCACTGAGGCTTCAGTTTGCTAAACCAGCAGACTCTGCCCACTGGCAGGCAAGTTTTGAGCCGGTCAGCGCCGAAATTCAGTCAGATTCGGTAATGCAAACCCATTTTGACAGCCAGGATCTGGCTGATTTAGAAACGCAATGCCAGCGGGTTCAACTGAGTCTCAACATCGGACAAGGCCCCATATTTAAGGCTGTGTTACTGACGTCGGATGCGGGTAACAAGCTCTTTCTGGTGATCCATCACCTGGTCGTCGATGGCGTGTCCTGGCGTATTCTACTCGATGATCTTCAGCTGCTTTACGGACAGTTTAAGCAAGGCTTACCACTTATTCCGGAAGAGAAAACGGCATCCTATCAGCAATGGGGGCAATGGCTTACCAGTAGTCGTGTCCTGGGCTCTGTCGAAAGTGAACGGCCATATTGGCAAGAGTCGCTATCGGATTTGGCTGTGGCGCGACCGCTACCGAAAGATGGTGCTGCCCTTAACAGGGGACAGCGCGGCGAAAAATCGCTGACGTTAACTGTAGGGCAGACTCAGGCTCTGCTCAAAAATACCCAGCAGGCATACGGTACTGAAGTTCAAGAGCTTCTGCTATCGGCGTTATTGCTTGGCTTAGATGAATGGCGGCAATCGAGGGGGCAACACAGCGATGACTATTCTCCACTTCCATTGACATTGGAAACCCATGGTCGCGACGGGCTCGATAGCCATTTAGAGGTTAGTCAAACCCTTGGTTGGTTCACTTCCAACTACCCACTTATTCTTAATGCGAAACGGGGTGAGCTTGGCGATCTGATTTGTGCTGTAAAGGAGCAAATTCGCGCCGTGCCGAACAAGGGCATGGGTTATGGATTGTTAAAATGGTTTTCTCCCGAAAAGCTGCATCACCGGGAGGCCTCACCGGAAATCTTGTTTAATTACTTTGGTCAATTGGACCAAATGATAGATCCCGATGCCGAATTTTCATTTTCATCGCAAGCAACGGGAGAGGATGGCAGCTTCAATCATATGCAAAGCTACGCCATTGCACTCAATGGCCGGGTAAAAAATGGCCAATTAAGCTTTGATGTCAATTTTGATTTGGCGGCGTTTTCATCAGCGGCTATTTCTGCAATGGTCGACGCGATAGCGCGCGTTTTGCAACAGATCATCGAACACTGCTCGACACGTGATGGTGCGAGATTGACACCTGCCGACGTGCCCCTGGCAAGCGTAAAACAACAGGACCTGGATAGCTGGAGTCAGGTTTTATCTTCTCAACACTTGCACATCAGCGATGTTTACCCAGCCACAGGTATGCAGCAAGGTCTGTTGTACCACAGTGAGTTAGTCAAAGACGCTTATGTAACGCAATTAACGTTATCGTTAGAGCAGATTGAGCCCTGTGTATTGAAACAGGCGTGGCAAGGGGTTATCGCACGCTACGATATTTTACGCACCGCTTTCTTGCTGACGGATGACGGGGTAAGGCATCAGGTCGTAACGGATACAGCAGAGATAAACTGGCGAGATGTTGACCTGACGGGTCAGAGTAAAAGCCAACAAAGCACTAAAATAGAGGCGCTACAGGCGCAAGACAAAAGCCTTGGGTTTGATGCGACGCTGCCGACATTAATGCGATTTACCTGCATTGAAATGGGTGCAGGCCAGTTTAAGCTGATTTGGTCCAATCACCACGCCTTGATGGACGGCTGGTGCCTGCCCGTTATCTTGAGTGATTTGAGTCATTTTTACCACTCACTTCAAACGGGTAAACCGAGTGATCTGGCGCCTGTGATCCCCTATGGCCAGTACATTGGATGGTTGACGCGTCAGGATATTGCTAAGGCACAGTCATTTTGGACCAAGTCACTGGCAAGCATTGAGGCGCCGACGGCTCTGCCAAGCAGTTGTCTCCCCGAGAGCGAGTGTCAAGATGAGTTCCCGACAAAGACAACGCTGACGTTTAGCTCGGATGAAACGCTAGCACTGGAAACGCTGGCGAAAAATAGCCGGTGCACCCTGAATGTGTTAATTCAAGCGGCATGGGGTTTACTATTGTCTCGCTATAGCGGTGATGAAACCGTCATTTTTGGCGCCACCGTTTCCGGACGTCCTGCAGAGTTACCGGGAATAGAAACCATGGTGGGTTTGTTTATTAATACGCTACCCGTAGTGATGGAGATCCCACCAGGGACTAGTGTGATGAATTGGCTTAAGTCTATCCATAAACGGCATATTGATCTCGAAGATCACGGTTATTTACCACTGCAAGATATTCAGCAATTAACTCAGGTCAAAGGTCAAAGTCTGTTTGATTCCATCGTGGTGTTTGAAAATTACCCTGTGGATGAGTTGCAAGGGACAGCTTCGAATAAAAACAGATTACAGATAAAGGGACTCGCGGCTAGCGAACAAACTAACTACGCGTTATCTGTTATCGCAGCTAGAAGTGATGTACTGGAACTTAAGCTGCTGTCTAAACCTGGCCTTTTAGCTGACTGGCAACTGAGCCAGCTTCAAAAACACATCAAAAACATCTTGTCAGGTTTGGCTGCCAACCCGCATTCCTGTGTCCAGGAGCTTGCCTTGCTTTCTAGCGCAGAGCAGGACTATCAAATAAATGAACTGAATGACACTTGCGACCAGGTAGAGGCGCTGGGGGTTCATCAGTGGTTTGAACGCTATGTTAAACGTAGCCCAGACAATGTGGCCCTGGTCAGCGAACAGGCGGAGTTCACCTATGACGAAGTAAATAGCAAGGCTAATCAATTGGCGCGTTATCTGGCGCAGCAGGGGGTAAAAGCGAACCAGTATGTTGGCATGGTTTGCGAGCGCACCCCGAGCATGGTGGTGAGTATGCTGGCCATCCTTAAGTTAGGCGCCGTTTATGTGCCCATGGATGCGAACCCCCCCCTAAGCCGGCTGGGTTATATGATGGAAACCTGTCAGATGACACATCTGCTTAGCGATGGCTCTGGTCCTGATATCGGTGAGAGCTACCCGGTACAGTTAGTGGACATAAAGCAAGTGCCTTGCACATTGTCGAGCGAAAACCTGTCCGGTCCGTGTTGTGATATTAAAACGCAACCCGCATACGTCATGTTTACCCCTGAGTCAACAGATCAACCCAAGGGGGTTATGGTTGCGCATCGAGCAATCCTGGGCTTGGTCAAAAACAGTCATTTTGTAAGGCTTAGTCAAGACCAAGTGATCGCGCAGATCAGTGATCCTTCACTTGACGCATCGACGTTTGAAATATGGGGCGCGTTGCTCAACGGCGCGAAACTCGCCATTTTGCCAGACGAGGTGGTGCAAAATAGCCCGGCTTTAGCCCATAGGATTGAACAGCACGCCATCGATGTGATGTTTATGCCGACGGCGCGGGTTAATCAGTTGGTAGCACTTAAGCCCGATGTTTTTGCGGCTCTCGATACCTTACTTTTCAAAGGGGGAGAAATCGATGTTTCTACGCTGGACACCCTGTTTACTCAAGGTAAACCAAGCCATTTATTGCATGTTTACGGGCCAACGGAAAACACAACATTCAGTACCAGCTTTGAAATCACTGAATTAGCGTTACACTACCCAATCGGTAAGCCTATTACCAATACCAGCGTCTACGTACTTTCACCCCAAGCTCAATTGGTTCCCTTCGGTCAAATAGGTGAACTTTATTTGGGGGGCGACGGGCTGGCAATGGGATATCTTAATCGACCCGATTTATCCGCGGAAAAATTCATAGCAAACCCCTTTACTCAGGACTCGGACGAAAAGCTGTATCGTACCGGCGATTTGGTTCGATATATGAAAAACGGCGATCTTGCGTTGGTCGGCAGAATTGGCGACCGGGTGACAATTCGAGGTGTCAGTATCGAATTACCTGCCATTCAACGGCACATTCTTTCACATCCCAAGGTTGAGCAAGCTGCCGTGGAGATGGTAGCGCGGGAAGGGGGGAAACAGTTAGTGGCATTTATCGTAGGAAAAGTACCCGAGCAAGGCGTCAAATTATCACGGGCAGAAATCGATGAGTTAAGGGGATCATTAAAAGGTATATTGTCCCGTGACCTACCAAGTGTGATGGCGCCCGATGACTATGTGATGCTCGAGGCGCTGCCACTGACAAATAGCGGACAGCTTGATCGCGCGACATTACACGGCGCCGCACTGGAAAATCGAGCGCCAAAACAGGTCAATACCGCTAGCCCGCGAGATAATATCGAGATGCTGCTGTACCAAATTTGGCAGGGTATTCTGCTGAAAAAGAAGATTGGCATTCGAGATAATTTCTTTGAAGTTGGCGGATCATCCATTTCGGCGATTAAAGTAGTCCATGAAATAGAGAAACAACTTTCAGTACAGATACCTGTATCAGAACTGCTTAAAAACCCCACCATTGAAGCATTAGGTGGGCTGATACGGTCCCATGCGTCGCCGGCTGAATCGACGGATAACCCTGGCCAAGACCTTATCCAGTTTCGACAGGGCGATGGGATTCATAATGTCATTTGCATCCACCCAGGTGGTGGAACTGCTTTTGCTTATCTTGCCTTGGCCAAAGAGTTGCCTGGTCACCTAGGCGTGTATGGTATTCAGGCTAAAGGCGTCGATTCCGATCAGCCGTTCCTGGAAGATGTGCAGGCAATGGCCACCCACTATATCTCGCTTATCGAACATCTTGTGACCACTGCGCATGTCATCGTTGGTTGCTCCTATGGGGGATATGTCAGCTATGAGATGGCAAGAATGCTGCAAGCGCGTGGCATCGATTCGATGGCGCTGTTGTTGGACACTGAAGGGTCGGATGATCAGCGTATTCGGGACAAAATTGAGCCCGTCAGTAGTGACGTATTTAGAGAAAAGTTGGTGACCTATAACGGTATGTATCCGGGTATCGACGATCAACAAATTGACAGGTATTTCCGGATTTACAATCATCACCTCACTTCAATGAAAACGATGAAACTGGCTAATAGCAACGCCAAAACAACTGTGCTTATAGCGACGCAAGATAAACCCGCAGACTACCTGAATGTGATGAAGGGCTATTGGCAGAACAAGGTGTGTGGTGAGTTTCTGGTTGAATATGTAGATGCCGATCACTCAACCATGTTGGAGGCGCCCAGCATCCTATCGATTGCTCAAATTATACAGCGGGAACTGAGCAATTAACCCGTGCCTGCGCGTGTAGTTTGGCCAGTTAGTTTGAGTCGTTTAGACCAATAGAGTAAATGAATAATGGAAAATAACAGCAGCAATATTGACAAACTGTTAGAAGAAGGGAACAAAGTATCTATTGTCGACCAGTTTCGTCATATCGTACAGCAGTATAGCGAGCACATCGCCGTTGAGGAAGGCAAGCAACTAACCAGCTATCAAGAGTTGGATAAACTGTCGGATAGTATCGCGTTTAATCTAATTAACCACGGGGTTATCGGTGGTGATCAGGTTGCAGTGAGCCTTCCTCGCTCGCTATTGTTGACAGCTACTTTGCTGGCGATTCTCAAATGTGGCGCGTGTTATGTGCCCCTTGATCCCACGGCACCCATCACGCGGCGCCGACGTGTATTGTCGTTATCGAATGCTAGGTGTATCGTCACGGGAGCGGATCATGTTGACGATTATCGTCAGGTAAATGTCCGCACGTTTCAGGTAGAAAGCTTAATTGAACATGTTGACCAGAGGGCTGATGAGGACCTTCCTGCAAATTCCAATCCACTCGCTTGTATCTTTTTTACCTCAGGGTCTACCGGGGAGCCCAAAGGTGTTTTGGTTGAGCAGCGTGGGGTTCTAAATGTGGCTTGCCAGCCGGCCTATGTGCCCCTGGCGGCAGGGGATCGGATGGCCAATTTCGCAAATCCGACCTTTGACGCGTTGACATTCGAGGTATGGGGAGCGCTGTTAAATGGCGCAACGCTGGTGGTGTTTAGTCAGGCAGAGCTGACAGATACGGATCGACTTGCCGGGAAAATAGAAAGCAGCTGTCTGGACGTGGCGTTTATCACCACTTCACTGTTTAATCTTTTGGTGGAAATAAAAGTACCGCAAGTCACCAAGATCAAGCATGTATTGGTGGGGGGGGAGGCGTTCACGCCACAATCAGCCAAAGCATATTATCAGGCGTGCCAGCGTATTGATGGCCAGTTAACCTCTCAATTGTATAATGGTTATGGTCCAACAGAATGCACCACATTTAGTGCGTGTTATCCATTAGACAGTGAGTTGGTTGATCATTATATAAAGGTTGGCAGAGTACCCATTGGTCAGAGCATTAAGGGTACCCAAGTCATCGTCGTTGCGGGTCAGGATAGATTGGCTAAAACGGACGAACAAGGTGAAATATATATTTCCGGGGCGGGCCTTGCGCAAGGTTATAATAAGGATACTGGGCTTACCAAAGATAAATTTGTTTGCTTAGCCTGGTTAGATCCATCAAAACGCTGGTATCGTACCGGGGACTTGGCGCTTATTAATGGGAATAAGCAGGTCGAGTATTTAGGCCGCGCCGACCAACAAGTTAAAATTCGTGGCCACCGAATCGAAACTTCAGAAATCGACAATCAATTACTTTCTCATCCTGGCGTGACTCAGGCGGTAACCTTGGCGGTTGACCAAGAAAATAACAGCGCGGATTTGCATTCCTATTTGGTTTCCGACCTCACGTTAACCAAGCCCGAAATACGCCGTCATGTGCGTTCGCAATTACCCGATTATATGACGCCACACCGCTTTTTTTATGTCACTCATATTCCCTTAAACGCCAATGGTAAGCTTGATAGAAAAGCGCTAAGCCTGATGGAGTCTGAAGAGCTGTTATCCGCGCCAATGAGTGTTGTGGAAAAAGAAATATTGATCCAGCAGTGCGCGCCTGATAGGGGATTAGCGATTGCCAATGATTGCGCAGCCATATTGGGGATCCGCACTCCGCCACCCCTGGATCAAACTTTTATCGAATCTGGCGGCGATTCGTTAAGAGCCATGAGACTCGCTTCTTGTTTGAAAAGTCAATATTCACTCAGTGTAACCGTGGGCGATATCTTGCAACCTATCTCTTTGCTGGAGTTAATTGTATTACTCGAAGCAAAACCAAAAATCACCCTTCGGCTTACTGAGGAAGCGAATGATACTCCTGCAAGATATTTAGCGTCACCAGAGCAGCAAAGATTGGCTTTTTTGTACCATTTGGATCCTTTGTCTAGCGCGTATAATTCACCATTTTTCTTTTACTTAGACCAAGCGCTGGAATATACAGCCCTGCAAAAAGCGTGGTGTCATTTGGTTGAACGCCACGCTACCCTCAGAAGTTGTTTTGAATTGGAAAATGGGGAGACATTCGCCGTTATCCGTGAGATGAACAGAGAGTCAGTCAAAATAAGCCAGAAACAGATAAAGAAAGCAGATCTTTCTGCCGAGTTAAATGCTTTCTCTTGCCAAACATTTGACATCGAAAGGGAGTCATTAGCCAGAGTTTGCCTGTTTAGTCTCCAGGGCGAAAATACCCAAGTCCTCGCCATGTCTCTTCATCACCTTATTATTGATGGCTGGAGTCTCAATGTGCTGCTCGAAGAGCTGAGTCAATTGTATTTGGCGCAGGTGACGGATGAGCAATCGGCGCTCCCTGAATTGCGAAATACTTATCAAAACTTTTGTGCTTTTTCACGAAAATACAGGCAGTCAGATGAATACCTTGTTCAACATGAATACTGGCAACGAAGAATCGCTAACGTGGCAGATAGTGCGCCGCTATTTGCGCAATCCGGAGCGTTATCGAAATCGGGTGCGATTGAAACATCACAAATAGACCCTTTGCAATGGCAGGCAATAAAAGCAACGGTTAAGCGCGAAGGAGTGACCCTGTTCAGCTTTACCCTTGCCGCCTATAGCTTATTACTAGGCCAATACTTTCAGCGTGATTTTATTTCGGTTGGCTCGCCCGTAGCGAACCGGGGGACAGGTGATTTTGAACAGATAATTGGTATGTTCGTCAATACCAGTGTCTTTCATATGGATGTCAAGCCAACAATGGCTGTCGATCAATATATCCAGGCAGTTCATCGTCATGTAGTCGAAACACAACAAAATCAGGACATTGACTTTGAAGATATTGTTTCGATGTTACCGCAGCGAGCGTCAATTAATCCATTGTTTGATTGTATGCTGGTGCTCGAAAATACAGATCTAAGCCGACTTACGTTTCCGCAAACGAATATCAAGGCAGAAAGCGGATTTAATGGTGAAGCCAAATTTCCAATTACCTTGTTTATTACCGAGCATAACGGCTCGGCCAGCCTTTGTTTGGAATACAACACATCTTTGCTCAATAGCCAGGTGGCGGGTCGGTTCTTATCCAGGTTCCAATCCAATCTGCTTTCGTTTACGGATGATTTTTCAACGCCTCTAGGCCAGTTAAATAATTCGCCACAGGAGAGCCATTTTCATTCTGGTTTATTAGCCAGTCATAGTTCAAATCAAGTTACCAAAGATTTAGATCTGAAATATTGGCGGAATAAACTGTCGGGTGTAAATGACTTTCACTATATTCGCACGGACCACTCACGAAAACTCGACTCAGGCCGTTCACTAGTATCCTCTCCCCAGGTATTAGCACGAGAAACGACAAGCAGGCTAAGACAACTCGCGGGGAAACAAGAAACCAGCATATTTACGCTGCTGTCTGGCATTTTTTCGTTATTAGCTTATCGATGGTCAGGTAGATCGGATATTTCTATCAGTGCAGCTTTGTTTAATCAGCAAGATAACCAGTCTAAAGAGACGCCAACCGGGTTTGTTGTTTTGCGAAATACCTTTAAGGAGGCTCAAGGTTTTACTGACACTCTTATGTGTATGGCACAAACACAGTGTGACGCTTATCGTCACAATGGCCTGACTTTCGAACAAATCATCAACGTCAGCGAGGTAACCGAAGGTATTGGCCATAAACCAGGCGTGCAACTTTGCTTTACGTTAGATAACCAAGAGGCGAATTCCTCAGCAAGGGAAGTCGTGATAGCGGTGGGAGAACCCCATTGCCCTGCTTATGACATAGGATTACACATAGTTGACTGGGGCGATGATTTGAAGGCTACTTGGACTTATGCGGACCAGTTATTTTCTCCTACGACCATAGCGGCGTTACAAGATAGTTTTCACGCGATTATCGACGCCGTATTGGCAGATCCGAGCAAAGATATTAGCCGTATACCCCTGGTGTCAGGTGAAATGCAGGCTCGAATTAAATGCTGGAATGATACCCAGGTTGACTATCCGAAGGAGCTGACTTTCCCCGATCTATTTGAAGCCCAGGTTAAGCGTACGCCTGCCGCAACGGCTTGTGTATGGTTGGGGGATGACAATCGTCAGCACCAACTCACCTACCAAGAGCTCAATATTCGCGCTAACAAATTAGCCCATAAACTAATCGATTTGGGCGCAGGCCCGGGTGATATTGTTGGCCTGGCAGGCGCCTGGACACTGAATACGGTGCTCGGGATCCTGGCGATATTAAAAGCTGGAGCCGCTTATCTTCCATTAGACTCGCGCAACCCGATTGAAAGGTTGAAAAATATAATCCAAGAGACCGGGGCGGATATTCTGTTAGGTTGCGGCGCCATTGACGAGAGCTTAGAGGGCGGTGTTGATAAGCTATTGTTATTAAATGACTTATTGTTCTGGGAGTCGATAGCTTCACAACCGGGTCACGATCCAATTAGACAGCGACAATCTTTCGGTCCAAGTGATCTCGCCTTTATGATCTTCACGTCCGGCTCCACAGGACAGCCCAAAGGGGTGATGGTTGAGCACAGGAATATCAGTAACCTTCTGTTTTCATTACAGGACATGCTGCAGGTCTCGGCACAAGATACAATCCCATCAATCACCTCCCCGGGTTTTGATATCCATGTCACGGAAATCTATCTACCGCTTGTTTGCGGGGCGAAAGTGGCCATTTTAGATTGGGAGCAGGTACATACCCCTGCCAAACTGGCGGCGTGCCAAAAACACCTTGGCATCTCCATCATGCAGGCTACGCCAGCGAGCTGGCAGATGCTAACTGATTTTGGTTGGCGTCCCACTGATCATTTAAAAATGATCACCGGAGGCGATCATTTAACTAATCAACTACGAGATTCACTACTTAGTGGAGTCAATGAGTCAAGGCTTTTTAATATCTACGGGCCTTCAGAAGCCACAGTTTACTGTTCTGGCGCTGAAATTAAACTGGATACCGATAGGATCCATATTGGCAGGCCGCTTGCCAATAATCGGCTTTACATTTTGGATGCGCACAAAAATATGGCACCTATTGGTGTCGTAGGCGAGCTGTATATTGCGGGGGCAAATGTTACCCGTGGTTATCTTGATAACCTTGAGTTAACCAATGAAAAATACTCGGTGGATCCATTTGCAATAAATGATGAGCGAATGTATCAAAGTGGTGACTTAGCTCGATGGTTGCCAGATGGTACGGTAGAGCTTATCGGCCGTAAAGATTTTCAAATTAAGATTAATGGGTTTCGGATCGAGTTAGGCGAAATCGAAAGTTGCCTTTGTCAGCATAAAAGAGTGGAACAAAGCATCGTCACAACGCATAAAGCGGCGCATGGCGAAGAATTGTTAATTGCTTATGTTAAATCTAAACAAGGGAATAAACAGCTGTCTTTGGAATTGTCAGAAATGGCCAAGGCGGCATTACCTGCTTACATGACACCTGCTTTATTCATATGTGTGGATACGTTTCCGGTAACAAATAATGGTAAAATTGATCGAGCAGCATTACCGCCCCCCGATTTTGCGGCGCAATCGAAGGGTATCAGTAAAGCAGGTGGTGACTTAGCGGCTGATTTGTTAAATGTTGACACGATTTCTACAATAATTAATACAGCGTTTACCTCCGTACTCGGTTATTCAATCGACTTGGAGAAAAGCTTTTTTGAGGCTGGCGCAAACTCCCTATTATTGATGAAAGTTCACAGCCAACTCATCAAAGACAATCGCCTTAAACACAAGGGTCAGACGCTTGCTTTGGTGGACCTTTTCAATTACCCGTCTATTTCACGTCTTGCCCAGCATCTACAGGTAAACAGTCCTTGTTCCAATCCAAAGGTGGCAATAAATCAGCATGCTCAACATAAAGCGCCTATGCAACCGAGCTGTCAAGATGAGATAGCTGTGATTGGTATGGCGGTACGCCTGCCTGGTGCTGATAATTTGGCCGAGTTTTGGCAGGCCATAGAGTCGGGTAAGGAGTGCATTGAAACGCTCGGTTCCTCAGCCCATCAAGACGATAACTGGGTGGGTGTACTATCGAGTATGAGTGGATTGGCTGATTTTGATCCCGGCTACTTTGGCTTGTCTGACCAAGAAGCCAGATTAATGGACCCTCAACAACGCCACGGATTGATGAGTGCGGTGCATGCGCTCGAAAATGCCGGTATTTCACCCGATTTATCTGATCAGAAGATAGGTGTGGTGATGTGTGCCAGCGATAATAGTTATCAGCAACGTATTATTGAACGCGCCTGTAAAGACGATTCACCGGATCGTTACCAGCTTTCTTTGCTCAATGAGAAGGATCATCTTGCGACTCGATTAGCTTATCACTTAAACCTAAAAGGGCCGGCCATCACAGTGCAATCAGCGTGTTCCAGCTCACTGGTGGCTATTCACCAAGCCTGCCAACAGCTGCGTAGTGGCGACAGTGGGGTGTGTCTTGCCGGGGGAACCAATGCGGATTTAGAGTTGCTTGAAGGTTATCGTTATCGTCAAGGGATGATTCTTTCTCGTGACGGCCATTGTAAACCGTTTAGCCAGGACGCAAGCGGGACTGTACCTGCAAATGGCGTGGGTATAGTGGTGTTAAAGCCACTCGCTAACGCGAAAGCGGATGGGGATCGCATCTATGCCGTCATCAGAGGCAGTGCCATTAATAATGATGGCAATGATAAAGTGAGCTATTTCGCTCCTTCGGTGCAAGGACAAATAGATGTATTGAAGCAAGCGCAGCGTAATGCGGGCGTGACCAGTGAGCAGATTTCATACGTCGAGGCACATGGTACCGGCACAGAGTTGGGTGATCCTATGGAAGTGAAGGCGTTAACAGATGCATTTGCTGAAAATAGAAACCAACAACAGATATCAGGCGTTTGCGCGTTGGGCTCAGTCAAAAGTCAGATGGGGCACTTGGGTTCAGCGGCAGGTGTGACCGGGTTTATTCGCACGGCGCTTTCCCTGTATCACGCAGTTCTTCCGCCTACCTTGTGGGCCGCCACTCCAAATATCAATATCGATTTCAGCAAGGCAGGGTTTCACCTCAATAGCGAAAGCAGGCAGTGGAAAGGGACGACGCGACTCGCTGGCGTGAGCAGCTTTGGTATGGGTGGAACCAATGCCCATGCGATTTTAAGTTCGATGCCGGAAGGTTATTGTCCGGCTAGTAAGGCGCCTGCTTGGGATGCCGCCAATTTTGCCTTTAACTGTCAGCCGTATCTTAGTAAATGGCATTGTGATCAGAATGGACTCGATAGTGGCGAAGCGTTACCGGAGGAAGTCTCTTCTGGTCAGCTTCCACAATCACAATGGTTGATGCAGGAGCAGTGGGTTAGGGCTTATAGGATTCAGAGCCATCCCGTCAACCCAAAACAGTTTTTAGTGATAGATGATATTCACAAACGTGGTGAAAGCGTAACAGCTGGTTTGCGAGCCAGGGGCTATCAGGTTAAATACATCGATTCTATTTCATCGGCTATTGAGCAACTGGCAACTCTCCCTTTGTCAAACCGGCCACTGACGATTGTGAATATGACCCTTGATGCCCAGGGCTCAGAGGGGGAACCAAATTCTTTGGGGTCGAGCGGGTGTTTATTATCCATCGTCACGCTGTTACAGGTTTGGGAACAACGAGCGCAGCGGCAGCCTTTATCCTTGATTAACCTGGTTTCTGGTAGCGCCGATGTATTGGGTGAAGAAACCCTTAATCCAAATGCAGGCTTGTTGCTTGGATTAGCACAAACCATCCCACTGGAGCTCGAGCGTATCGAATATCGAGTATTGGATATGCTGCCAACGTTATCTTCTGAGCGTTTGGTTTGCGCCATCGAAGGACTAGAGCAGAATTCGGCGGATGAGGCGTACCATTTTGCAGTAAGGGGGCGTTATGTTTGGCGCAAAGAATATCAGCCGTTACCTCAACATTTTTTGCCTTCGAAACCACTTGTTAGTAATGGCGTTTATTTAATTACCGGAGGAACGGGAGGCATAGGCAAGGCTATTGCCGAGCATTTGCAAGCAACCAGAGAGACCACAGTGATTTTGCTTTCTCGAACTGCTACAGGGACCCATCTTCATCCCGAAAAATCCATACAGCAATTGCGCTGCGATGTTTCGAAACGCGAAGATATGGCTTATGTGGCCGACCAGGTAATGGGTCAATTTGGTAAGGTAACGGGCATTATTCATGCAGCAGGATCGGCAGGAGGAGGCATGATACGACTGCTGGAGCCTGGGACGGCAACGGCTAATATGGCCGCTAAGGTACTCGGCGCCATTAATATTGATGCGGAACTATTGATGTTGGAGCCCGAATTTATCGCGTATTGTTCTTCAATGTCGGTGGTTCATGGGGTTGCTGGTCAGACAGATTACTGCGCTGCCAATCATTTTTTAGATTTATACGCCAAGGCGCAAAACCAACGTATTGGTGGTCCTCAATTTATCAGCATCAATTGGCCGACCTGGCGAGGAACGGGAATGGCCGAACAGGTTGAGCAGACTGACTTCGCGATTTCACCCGATCAGGGTGTTGCATTATTGGATACTCTTGTGAGTGGTGGTGATGCCCAGTATTTGATATCACCTCTGGATCATCAAAACGCGAAGCGCTTTTTCGCCACTCTACATGCAGGACATTCGAAAATGGCTGATAGCATGAAGATCAACTCACAAGACATTTCACCTCTTGCTTATATCAGTTCTCTTTTTGCTGACATTTTGGGGTTTGATGAGATTGATGAAGACGAATGTTTTTACGACTTGGGTGGTGATTCGTTAACCGTGCTGGATTTATTCGATGGTATTAATGCCCGGTTTCCGAATAAAGTGAGACTCGCTGATCTCGCTCAAAACGTGACAATTTTCCGTCTCGCAGAGGAACTGAGTACATCTAGTGAGACGGATGTACTCAGCCATTTGGAACAGGGGATTATCACGTGCCTGAAAGAAGGAGATAGTTCGTTAGGCTGCGATATTGTGATCCATCCCATTGGCGGTGACCTTACGGGTTATAGAGAATGGGTAGACGTGATGCCTGCTGGCAGGGCTATTTATGGTATTCGAGATCCCTTGCTGTTATCGAGTGGATCCCAAACGCGGATGAACACAGTTGAAGTCATGGCGGAGCACTATGCCGGCCTCATTCAATCGTATCAACCTGCGCGTATTATTGGCTGGTCATTTGGTGCATTCGTCGCGTGGCAAATGACTCGTATGCTGGAAAAACAGGGGAAATCAGTTTCTTTAGTTATGATTGACCCGCCTACTCTGAGCGGCGTTCAGAGTCCAAATCCAACTTTGGATAATAAGGTGTTTATTGATGAAATAACTCAACAATATCCGCACCTGAAGGGGAAACTTAACCCTCAAAGTACTCCGGAGGAGATAGCTAACACGCTCTATCCACGATCAAAACAACAAGCTCAACAGGTGGAGAGAAGTCAGGCGCAATGGTACATTGAGCGAGTCATAACGGCATGTCGAAAAAATGCCGCAGCGATTAGTGCATTTCGTCCCCAAGGAAAGGTTTCAACTAACACGTTACTGTGTATTGCAACCCAGCATATTGATGATGAAAGTGTGAGTGTCGAAGCAAGCTGGCAACCATACCTTGGCCAAATTCAATATCATGCCATTTCCGCAGATCACTACTCGATCTTACAGGGGTCAGGGGCAAAACATATAATGCGGTTAATGTCACTCAAAGTGAATGAAGTATGTGTGGAGGTGTAATAGAAACGGCTGCCGTTAGCTGTGACAGTGGTTCTCAATAACATCGTACAGCAGAATCACCGGGCGGTGAGATGGAAGATACCCACCGCTCTAGGATTCAAATCCATGGCCGGGCAGAAGCCACTATCGTGGGTGTCGAACTATGGCAAATGCTTCGCAAAGGACAGACGAAAGACACCGGAGAAATGGCCCAGAGGGAGCAGCTTTATTCCCTCACCGCCTAATTGTATCTGGGGAAAGCTCGATTACCTCTTTTTTCGAAGATGCGACAGAAGCATAAATATTAGAAACTATGCGAAGACACCATATTCGACATGGCGACTGATATTTTTCGGTCACCCTCGAATGGGTCTCGTCCATGTGCAGTTAACATATTGTCCAACATGACTATGTCGTTTCGTTGCCAGGTAAACCGCAGTGCGAGTTCATCGTATGCGGCCGCGATCTTCGCCATATCACTTTCTGCTATTGCAGATCCATCGCCATAACATACATCCCTTGGCATTTTGTCGGCGCCAAACATATCTAACATGCTGGCCCTGACGTTGGGGTTTAGAAAAAAACCGTGATGCAGTTGAACTTGATTGAAAAATACCTTTTCGTTAGTGAAGGGGTGGGTGATGACTCCAGGCGAAAAACTTCTTATTTGTAGCTCGTCATTCTCTAGCCAACAATGCTCATAACCTAAAGCTTCACACTTTTCTGCTACAGCGTCCCTATCCTTGGTCATGAAAAAGTTCTGCCAGCTGGTGTCTAAGTACTGCTTAAAAGTACGTATATACATCAGTTTCTTAGTTTCGAATTGCTCGACTAAACCTTTGGGTAGCAGGTCGATAATTTTCCGACAGTCTACCAATGGGGTTGCTCCACCCTTGATGGAGGGGGTGCTGCAATAAAAAAACTGATAATGTGGCCATTGATTCAAGTGGGAACTTTCGTTATGGAATAGTATTGGTTTATTGTTGGGGAATGGAGTTGACTTATAAATTTGCTCCGCTCCTTCATCTTTTGGTAAATCAGCGTATTCACCGAAAGGGATGAAATCTAAATCCAACACAAAATTCTCGAACTGACGGGTGGTTGTAATAGGGAAGTTCCTGAACAGCAAAGCTGGCGACTCTTGTGTTAACTTCATCACATAACTTCGGTTTTTCCTCACCCAGTCTGAAACAAACTTTCTCGCATTTTTATCGGGTTCTTTGCTAGCCGTTGACGTGGTGAAACGGAACCCACTGAGCCCTGAACTTTGTTCAATAAAGGGTGCTATTTCCATTTGCTTAAATATCCTTTTATTAAGATCTAAATGTGGATGACTAGCGTATTTTAAAAATTAATTATGTTCACATGATCTACTCAAGTTCGTCTATCATTTCCACGAATACGGCTTTCTTTTTGGGGCCGAATTCATTCTTTTCCACATAGAGTTCAAGCTCCTTTTTTCGTTTGATAATATTATCTTTGTTATCGTTTATGAACATAATGTCATGTTGGGTTAATTTTCGAATTGCGAAACAAGGGACTGGGCTCTTAAGAGGGTGGAAGTCCTTGTTTCTTGCCGCAGGCTTGACTGATAATGGATGGAATTCTCCGAGCATTAGACCCTTATTCATAAAGTGAAGCCTGTTCATATAATGAAGATGGTCTATGTATTGTTCATACTTCTCTGGAGGAAGACCTTTGATAACCACAATGATTGAGAATAAGTCCTTTTCGATAGACGGTATTGTATTCTTTAGCTCTAAATAATAGGAGCAAACGTCAAGAATTTCTTTTTCGAACTGATGATATTCGATATCGTCAAAAGTGTATATCGCAAAATATATGGAGCCCGAGTTATGAGCTCTGTTCACAAACGGACAGATTTCTCCGACTCTTCCAATGTTAGGGTCTGGTTTTCCTACTTTATTTAATAACCAATTTTTTACGCTCTCTACTTCACTATAACTGCTACTTTCCAAAGAGCTTGTTAAAGATTCTTTGATTAGCATCTCACATCCTTGTTTAAATATTTCAGTGGCTAACGCTTCGAGTTCTATTTATCCGAAACTACCATGCTTTAGAATAATGTTGGATTTTTGTCACTGATAACAAAATAATAATACTCCGAATTCCTGTGAGGTATTAGGAGTGATTTTTGTTTCAAGTTAATAAGCGAGGTAAATAAATATATTAACGTAATTGATTTGTCAAATGGTTATTTACATTATTGTTGATAATGATTTTATTTCTTAACAAAATATTTAAGTGATCCGCCTAGCGGAAATTGGGAATTTCGATGCAGGTAAGTCCAGACTGGCTAAAAAAGGGGGAGGCTGGTGATAGATTTTGTTACAAAATGTAATAATATGATATAAAAAACTATATTTAATATATGGTTGCATGGGCTTACACATGTTATAAATATGTTTCTAATATGTATGTTGTCAATTTGTTCATAAGTTTGCCTAGCTGTGTTTCTGTGGCCTTTTGTTACAGAAACTATGGTCAACTTAAAAATAAGCAGGGGTGTTTAATTGGAGGTTTACTGGCTTTCACATCCTGTTTTAATGCTTTTGTTTGATTATTATAATTAATTCGATTTGAAGATGAAAAGGATGTCAATGTGAAATCAGAAGAGTGTTTTAATGGATATTTAGCGATAAACCTGTGCTTTTTGCTAAGTGAAGCTGAAGTGTGGGGGTTATTTGAAAATGATTCGTTGTCTGTAAGTGAAAAAGATCTCCTTGATTTCCTGGAGTGCAAGCAGGATCTGTTGCCTTTGACGGCGAACGAAATTATCCAATTCGCGACTATGCTCGACATATTTGAACAAGTCGACCCTCACATAATTAGATTGACGGAGGGAGGTGCCAGCTGGGTTAAGAATAAGGCGTTTGCTGTTTGGATGGTTGGTGGCTATGGAGAATTCATCAGAAAGAAAATGACGTTTCCGAAAGAGGGTGATATTGCAGAGAAGAGCATTAATGGCAAATACGTTGCTATTGGTTCTCAAATGGCTAATGCTGCATTTATGAGTGACATTTTCTTGGAGATGCTCGATAGATATCAACCAAAATGTATTGTTGATCTAGGGTGTGGGGTTGGGAAAAGGCTGATAACTGCTGCACAAAGAATTGAAGGTTTTGTCGGGTATGGCGTTGATATAAACGCTGACGCGGTCGCTTTGGCAAGAGATAACGTAAGTGAAAGTGAACTATCTGAACAAGTTAAAATTATTGAAGGTGATGCATTAGTTGAAAGCGAGAGGTTCAATAACGAAATTGGAAGTAATGTTGATGTTGTTATGTCATTTATGGCAATGCATGATTTATTTAATATCTATGGTCCTGAAGAAGCCGCTAGAAGGGTAGTTAATAGCATAGGGAAGCCGAAGTATATATGGGTGGCCGACAATGTAAAGGCCGGTATCGATGAGTATCCAGTTAAACATATATTTACCAATGGGTTTGAGATGATACACGCATTGCAGGGTATAGACCTGTTTAAGTTAGATGCTTACATAGATGCGTTTCAATCCGCTGGTACAAAATTAGTCGAGAAAAAGTTCCTCAATGTAGACAATGCATATTTAATGATCTTTGAAGTTGAATAGAACTTAATTAATTTACACTGAGGTTTTATGTCTTATTTTGATGATGATAGAGAAGTTAAGTATCGATTGCACATGGGTGAGTTTGGAACTTATCTTAGTGATGAAGTGAAACTGATAATTCAGCAGAAAATTGATGATATAGGTTATTACCCAGATCCTAGCTATAAAAAATTGGTCGAAAGTATATCCAGTTTTCATAGTGTAGACAAAGAAAGAGTTATTGTTGCGAATGGACTAGATGAAATCGTATTTTTACTTTGCTGTAGCTATTTAAAAGAGCCAGGATATGTTCTTTATAGTGAAAAGAGTTTTCCCGGGTATGCCAGGTCGACTGAGGTTAACGGTGGGGAGGGAATAGCCGTTAAACTTGATGAATTTTGTGTATCCCCAAAGAACTATATTTCATCCTATAGAGAAGGTACTAAGTTAGCCTTCTTCTGTAATCCTCTTAACCCATGCGGTACGTTATCCAATCAAGAAGAACTGCTCCGTGCAATTCGCTTCTTAAATGATAAAGGCGTAGTTTGTATCGTTGATGAAGCATATATCGATTTTGCAGGCTCGGCTAAACATAGTGTGCTGAATTATATTGATAAGTTTAATCATCTCATTGTTCTTAGAAGTTTTTCAAAGTCATATGGCCTGGCAGGCGCAAGACTCGGTTATGCCATATCTACGGTGAAAAACTTAGCGCCGGTTAAGTTTGCTGCATCCGCTTTACCATTTCGAGTTAATGTGTTTTCACAATGCTTAGGCGAAATGCTGATCGGAGATACAGAGCGACTCACGCAGATCACCACTCGAGCTAGAAGCTTTGTTACCGAGGTAGAAAAAGAGCTTAGAACCAGAGCTATAGCCTATACACCATCCAGTACCAATTTCGTTTTTTTCAATTTCCGCAGCATCGATGACAACTTTATAAAGGATCAAGAAAGCAATGGAATTTATGTGAAGGACTGTGGTGATTTTGGATACGACGGATGGGCACGAGCCTCGTTTACCAACCAACAAGATGTGGATGAATTTATAAAATGCTTACCCGATAAGTTGGATTGATAGCGTCTTTTTCTTCCAATCTGAGGGTGCCTATTTCACCCTCCATCGACCGGGAGATAGCCTACTCCCGAGAGAGCTATTGCTGCCAGAACGAAATGATATTACTCATTGCTTTCCTTAGCTGCCTACGTTTGTTAGCGGCAGCCATTTCTCTTTGTATATGCAAGAACAGACATTTTAGGCGACTAGAACTTGGACTTATGGAAATTAATCGTTGAGGTTAGGGATAATATTTATGGATTGTGAAAAAAATATCGAAGGTCATTCGGTGGAGAGTGCTGGTTCTGGCCGTAATCATTACGAGATAGCCGATATTATTCCCATGTTTCCTTACCAAAAACACATTTTTGCCCATGCTTCTTATCTTGGCGATAGTTATCCTCTCCCACAATTCTCGTTGGAGTATGACGAGGCGTTTGATTTAGATGCTTACCAGCAGGCATGGCGATTAGCTTCCACCAAATTTCCCGCGTTGCGCATTGCGTTTAGTGAGAATAAGAAAAATAGTCAAATTATTGCAAAGGCAGCCAGTATCGACGCATCGAATTTTGAGCATAAAGATATTCGTGCTTTTCATGAGGACGCGCAGGAAAACGCCCTAAGGGAAATTGCAAAAGAAGCTAGAACTACTGGGTTTGACGTCAGAGTCCCCGGGTTAATCCGGTTCACTATTATTTCTCATGGTGAAAGCTCGCACACCATACTAGCTACCTATCATCCAGCAATCTTTGACAGGGAAAGCATTCCCTTGTTAGTGGACACCGTCAATGCATTTTATGCATCCATCATGGCAAATGAGACGCCTTCGGTTATCGAAGATGGCGGGTACTACCAGGTCCACACCTACTCCAGGCAAGAGCAAGCTCGGGTCAACGCATTTTGGGATAGGATCACGCACTCCTTTGAACATGCGAATGATTTAAATGTGCTACTTAACCAGCCAACCGACTTAACTTGCGCTGGCCCAAATCAAGTGTCTTCCAGTGAAGCATTAAATATACATGGGGAGCAGCTAACTGCTGTTCATCAACTTTGCCAGTATCGACATGTTAGCGTAAACGCGGTTTTACAATTTATATGGCATAAAATTGTACATGTATATACGCGAGATGATCAGACAATTGTCGGGTCGACTGTTTCAACAAGATCCCATCCTATCGAGGGGGTAGAAAACAGCGTTGGTGCGTACTCCCATGAATTACCAGTATTGGTTGACTGGCAAGCTGAAGCGAGTATTTCATCGGTCTTGACGAGTATAGAGCAAAGCCTAAATCAGCTTGAGTTGTGCGTCCATTCCAATCCTGTTGAAGTCATCGAAGCCGGCGAACGCCTGTTCCTTAGCGCGTTAAAATTTGAAACTGTCAGTGAAAAAACAAACAAGCCGAATTCCGCAGAATCGACTCAAAACGGGATTGCTCACCTGGCGTTGCCCCTTTCCCTTACAGCAACCTTGAGCCATGAAACCTTGATTATTACCTTGGCGTACGGCAGGGAATATCTGTCGAACTCCGATGCAAACAGGTTATTGGCGCAGTTTTCACAGATCCTGGACTTTGTCACCCTTTCGCCCGAACAGGCCCATGTCAACATTCCCCTGGTCAGGGAGCAGGAGCGTAATACCCAGCTCAACCTTTGGAATCAAACCCAAGCCAATTACCCCCTGACTCATTCAGTACACCAACTATTCGAACAACAGGTGTTACGTTCTCCTGAGAGTACAGCGTTGGTCTTCGAGGGGCGGGAGCTAACTTACCAGGCTCTGAATGAAAAGGTGAATCAGTTAGCATACCTTATTCGGGAACATTACGCGGATACATACGGCCAAACCATCAAGCCGGATACCTTGATCACTCTTTATTTCGATCGCGGTTTGCAGATGGTCATTAGTATCTTAGCAGTGCTAAAAGCCGGAGGCGCTTATGTGCCCATATCACCGGAGCATCCTCGCGAGTACGTCGAATTTTTGCTCCAGGATACCCAGTCTGCTCTGCTTTTGTCAGAAAGCAAATATGCCGATTCCCTTGATCAATTGTTGTCCCCCTTGGCAGCGCCTGTTCAGCTTTTAATATCAGATAACCCCGAGCTAACGGAGCACCTTCCAGTACACAACCCGGAGCCTGTAAGCTATTCCAGCGACTTGGCTTACCTTATCTTTACCTCCGGGACGACCGGAAACCCCAAAGGAGCGATGGTAGAGCATAGTTCGCTGGTTAACCTTGTTTGCGGGTTAGCTGAGACCTACGGCTTTTCTACAAATGAGCGGGTATTGTGGTGGCCTTCCTATATATTCGACGGCTCTGTTGAGCTGTTGTTTATCACCCTGCTCAATGGTGCAAGATTAATCATCCCCACGACCGAAGATATTAACGCCCCGGAACAAATTAAAACGCTTATTCATCAACAGCGAGTATCTCACCTCGCTGCGACGCCTACCTATTTGTCCATGTTGGGCCGCTCCGATTATGCCAACAGTCTTCGCCGAGTTATCAGTGCCGGAGAGCAGTGTTCCCAGGAGTTAAAAGATACCTGGCAAGATTTACTGGTGAATGTTTACGGACCCACTGAAACCACGGCGGTGTCAGTGCTTAGCCTGGATGTAGGTACCGCTAAGGAAGTAAATCGGATTGGCCGTCCGGTGCATAATGCAAAACTGTATGTTCTTGATGAACAACTTAATTTATTACCCACTGGTGCAGTAGGAGAGCTATACATTGGCGGCGCCGGTGTATCCCGGGGGTATTGGAATCGACCTGAGCTTACCGGTGAGCGCTTTATTGATAATCCGTATGCCAGCGAGAGTGATAAGAAAAACGGTTACGAGCGAATATATAAGACCGGCGATCTTGTGCGTTGGTTAGATGATGGGAACATAGAATACGTCGGGCGCAATGACTTCCAGGTTAAAATTCGTGGTTACCGAATTGAGTTAGGTGAAATAGAGCATGCTCTGAGTTCGCGAGACGATGTAAAACAAGCTGCCGTGTTGGCAAAAAAGCAAGGTAATAGCAGCTATCTGGCTGCCTATATAGTCAGTGCTCAACAAGCTTTGCCACTTACCGAGGAGATATCGGAGTATTTGGCGGCCAGGCTGCCGGAATACATGGTCCCGGTGAGCTATACCTTTATCGAGTCACTGCCAATGACCATAAACGGTAAACTGGATTGGCGCGTTTTACCCGAGCCTGTTTTAGCGCAAAGTGCCGTATATAGGGCTCCTCGTAACGAGCAAGAACAGGTTATCAGTCGTATTTGGCAAGATGTGCTGGGTATTGAGCGAGTCGGTATCGAAGACAACTTTTTCCGTATTGGGGGGGATTCCTTATCCGGGATCCGTATTGCCGCTGCGGTACAGGGTGAACTGGGTATAGAGTTCCCTCTCTCAGCTTTGTTTGACAATAAAACGATTGCCCGTATCTCTGAAAACATGGACTTGCGTCCTGCGATTGTCATTCCTCAGGCGGAAGAAGGAGCCCGGGCCCTTTCTTTTGCGCAAGACAGTATGTTCTTTATCGATCAGTTTGAGAATGGCTCTCAAGCCTATCACGTACCGCATTTGATGCTGCTGTCAGCCGACGTAGACCTCGATGCCCTAGCAACAGCGATTAATCAACTCGTCTCCCGTCATGATGTGCTCAGAACCTTATATAAAATAAACGATGCGAACCGGGTAAGCCAGCATGTGCTGGAGAGCCATAGGATAACGCTAGACTTCCAGCAATGCACAGATGACAAGGTCATGTGGCCTCTGGTTCAACGGGACGTTAACCAAGCCTTCGACCTGTCTAATGAGCCGTCAATCCGGTTAAGCGGTTATCAAACCGGGCAAAGGCAATTTCTGCTTTTCGTCTGGCATCATATCGCCAGTGATGGTTGGTCGACGGATCTCTTTATGCGAGAGCTGGGAATCGCCTATCAGGCGGCTGTTTCGGGAACGCCGGCGGCATTGGCCGAGCTGCCGCTACGTTATATAGATTATGCCAGTTGGCAGCGGGATTATTTACAAGGCGATGTGCTTAAGTCTCTGTCAAGCTATTGGAAAAATACCTTATCTCATTATGACAACTTGGAGTTGCCACTCGACCACCCCAGAGCCAAACGGTTCGATTATCGCGGTGCTGATTTTGCATTTGAACTCGACTTGGCGCTGTCCGGGCAATTAAGAAGTCTGGCTAAGCACCAAGAAACCAGCATGTATAACCTGTTGCTAAGCGGCTTTTACGTCATGCTGTCTTCAGTCTCAGGCCAGACTGACATAGTCATAGGTTCCCCGACAGATAACCGGCAGCGGGAGCAAACCCATGGATTGATGGGGTTGTTTGTCAATTCGTTACCCCTAAGGCTGGCGCTGGAGCCAGCTCAAGATGTCACCAGCCTGATCGACCTGGTTCACCGGGTCGTGAGCCAGGCAAAAACACATCAAGACTTACCCTTTGAAAAACTGGTGAGTCTACTCGATGTCAAGCGTGATACCTCTCGTCACCCCGTGTTTCAGGTGATGTTTAATGTTCATCACTTTGTCGATGAGGATAGTTGTGTCCAGCTGCCTTTCTCGCCCATGGCGCTACCTCAGGGCATGAGTACGGCACAATTTGATATTAATCTGTCGATGAATGACAGCAAGCCATGTATCGCAGGGAATTTCAATTATGCCCTGAGCCTGTTGCAACCTAAGACGGTTGAACGCATGGTGCTGATGTATAAGCGAGTGTTGCAGGCTTTTGTTGATTCCCAGTCACAGGCCATTGGCGACATCAGGGTGTTAAGTGATGAAGAGCGGTTAGATTTGCTTGCCTTAACCGACAGATTTCATTCGGTTGACATACCTGAAACTATCCGCCTCAATCATCTGCTTGAGTTACAAGTTGATATCAGCCCGGATAAAACGGCGGTGGAATTTGAAGATCAGTCGTTGACCTATGAACAGCTTAACCAAAGAGCGAATCAAGTCGCTCGCTATTTGATTGAGCAAGACAGCGCGGATCTCGTCGGTTTATACATGGACAGATCTCTGGAAATGGTTATTGCCATCTGGGGGATATTAAAAGCGGGTAAGGCCTACGTGCCTCTCGATCCTTGTTATCCTCAAGCCCGTACTCGTTATATGCTAGAAAACGCCGGCATCAACCTGGTGTTAACCCAAGTTAAATACGCCAGTTCGCTGGATTTCGCTGACCCGGTTATCACCAGCCTGGACCACGATGATACGGTCCACATGCTCGGTTCGCATAGTACAGATAACCTGTGCCTCGACGATGCTGCTCTTCAGCGGCAGCCATTGGCCTATATCATTTATACATCAGGTTCGACGGGTGAGCCCAAAGGGGTGATGGTGGGTCACCGCGCTGTCGTGAACCGTGTTGATTGGATGCAATCTGAATATCAGCTCACGGCAAAAGATGTGGTCTTACAAAAGACGCCCTATAGCTTCGATGTTTCGGTGTGGGAGTTTATCTGGCCGTTGGTTTCCGGGGCCAGATTGGTGGTTGCCAAACCAGATGGCCACAAGGATCCGGCGTATTTACTGGCGTTAATCTGTCGTGCGCAAGTGACCAGCTTGCACTTTGTCCCCTCCATGCTCCAGGCCATGCTGACTCATGGTGGGCTGGAAAATTGCCATAGCATTCGGCAGGTATTTTGCAGTGGGGAAGTCTTGCCACTGACGCTACAGACTCAATTTTTCGAGTCCGGGACGCAGAGTAAGCTGCACAACCTGTATGGCCCCACGGAAGCGGCTATCGATGTTTCCTATTGGGAATGTGATGCGAATAGCGGTCTGAGCACGGTTCCAATTGGCAAACCCATTCAAAATACGCGTTTATTGGTCCTGGATAAGCAGCTCAATCCTGTGCCTGTCGGCGTGACTGGGGAGTTATACATAGCTGGTATGGGCCTGGCTCATGGCTACCTCAATCAGCAAGAGCTGACGGACAACAGCTTTATCGACGCTCCTTTCGAAGAGTTTAAGGGAGAGAAGCTCTATAAAACGGGGGACCTGGTTCGCTGGTTGACCAATGGAAAGGCGGAGCTCACTGATGATCCTCACCCTGTACTCGAGTATATGGGGAGGCGTGATCAGCAGGTGAAGATCCGTGGGTTCCGCATCGAGCTAGGTGAAATAGAACAACAGATCCTAAGCGTGAGCGAGGTGTCTTCCTGTGCCGTGGTGTGTTGGCAGGATGAGAACAACCCGCAATTAACCGCCTATTATACTGCAAACGAAGAGCAGGGTTCACTTTCGCAGAGCCTGAGACAGGTATTACCCGACTACATGGTACCCAGTGCGTTCGTGCACCTGGACAATATTCCCCTGACACCAAGCGGCAAAATTAATCGTAAGGCCCTGCCTAAACCTGAGCGTCCCGTCGTGGCAACTTATGCCGATGCTGAAAATGATATTCAGCGACAGCTTTTGAGTATCTGGCGTCAGGTACTGGGGATCGAGCGAATAGGTATCGAGGACAATTTTTTTGCTATCGGTGGCGACTCTATTTTGTCCATCCAGGTGGTGTCTTTGGCACAACGGGCGGGCCTGCATTTTAGTGTTCAGGAGCTATTTGACGCACAAACGGTGTCGGCGCTGTCCGAACGGGTTTCGCGTGACGCCGAGGTCGTCGTCAGTCAAAAAGCGGTAGCGGGAGAACAGACGTTATTACCTATTCAACAGCGTTTTCTTTCGGGCCGTCACCCTGAAGTAGACCACCACAATCAGTCTATGTTGCTTAACCTGCCGGGGGGCTTAAATGAACAGCAGCTGACTCGGGTTATTGCCGCTCTGGTCCTTCGTCATGACGCACTGCGCTTGTCTTTTACCAAGCAGGAGCAATGGGCTGCGAATTATGTTGACTGCGATGAACATTTTATCCGGCGTAGCCTGGTATGTACCCGGGTCTCTTGTGCCGATGAATTATCGCGCTTATGTCGCCAAACCCAGTCGAGTTTAAACCTGACCGACTCTCTGTTTCGCTTTGTCCTGGCTGAGAATGCGGATGAAAGCAAACTATTTATCACTGTCCATCACCTGATCATCGATGGTATTTCCTGGCGTACCTTGCTTGCCGACCTAGATTCGCTGCTACAGCAATTAGCCGATGGTGAGTCCGGGTTAACGCTTCCGCCAAAAACGCATTCTTTGCAAGACTGGGCGACGACGCTAAAAAATGCGACTGATAAGGGGGTATTCGATAGCGAATTGGCGCATTGGCAACGGGAGTACACGGGTTCGGTAGCACAACTACCGGTTGACCATCCCCACGTAGATGACCAGCGCCTGGTGAATACACAGACGGTTCGTTTCTCTCTCGGTGAAGAGCAAACGCAGGCCTTGCTTAATCATTGTCATTTGGCCTATCACACTAAAATCGACGATTTGCTGTTAGCCTCCGTGTTTCTTGGTCTGCATAGATGGTGCGGCGCCAAAAGTGTGAAGCTGGATATGGAAGGCCACGGGCGTGACACCCTGAGCGAAAACCTGGTTTTGGGGGATACCCTGGGTTGGTTCACCAACCTATATCCGCTGACGCTGTCTTCAGATACACCCACAGATATCAAACGGGTGATCGAGTCCATCAAAGAGCAGCTTCGCCGGGTGCCTGCAAACGGCGCCGGTTTCGGTGCATTAAAATACCTCTCGACTGCTCCAAATCTACTCCAAGAACCTGCCCCTGAAGGCGCCGCCTCCTCGTTTATTTTCAACTATCTGGGGCAAATGGATAGCATGTCGGCAAACCTCAAACACCTTGCCGTGCTGTCCAGCATATTCGAGGGCTTAGGGCATGAAACAGATCACCCGACCAAAGGCGAAATCGGCCTGGAAAACAGGCGGCAATACCAGCTGGGTGTGAACGCCCTGGTGTTGGATGGCAGGCTTTGTGTTGAACTCGACTACAACAAGCTGCAATACGAAAGTGCGACTATGGCGTGTCTGGCCAAGGACATTGAAGCCGGCCTGTGCAGGGTCATCGAACATTGCCAGTCTAAGACGACGGCAAGTTATACGCCCAGCGACATCGAGCTGGCTGATGTCAGTCAAGGACAACTGGATGACTGGCAAACCGCATATCCAGATCTATGTGATGTGTATACCACCACATCCATGCAGCAGGGGCTGCTCTATCATCACCAGAAAGGAGATGCAGGGGGCGGCTATATTAGCCAGGTTTGGATGCAACTCAACGGGCCTTTGGACAGTGTTTTGTTTAAGCAGGCTTGGCAGCAACTCATCAACCGCCATGAAGCGTTTCGAACCGCATTTTCTGACGACAACCTATATCAGCTGATCCTGGAACAAGGAGATCTTGCCTGGTATGAGGAAAACCTGGCAGAGTTATCCGCCGCCGCACAGCAGCAGGCGTTCAGTGAGTATCAGGCAAAGGATAAGCGACTCGACTTTGATTTTTCCCGTGCCCCCTTGGTACGCCTGGCTTTATTCAAGCTAAATCCCCGGCAGCATGTATTTATGATCACCCACCACCACTGCATTCTGGATGGCTGGTCTATGTCACAAGTACTGAGTGAAATGATCCTGTTCTATCGCGCCCTCGCGACAGGTGAAGAAAAAGTCCTGCCGGCTCCTGTGTATAAAGAATATATTCACTGGCTGAAAAGCCAGGACGGTGAAGTCGCAAAAGCGTATTGGCAAAAAACGCTCAATTCGCTACAAACGTCCACACCGCTGAGTATCGATAAGATACCCGAGGTACGTAGCCAGGTCGGCGCCAGGGAACTGAGATGGACCATGGAAGACGTGGATCACAAGCAGCTGCAGGAGTTTGCGCGTTCTCATCACACAACACTAAATATAGTGATACAAGGAGCCTGGGCTTATCTGTTACACAGGTATAGCGGTGAGGCCAGGGTGACTTTTGGTGCGGCAAGCTCCGGCCGGCCTGCCGATGTTCATGGCATAGACAGTACCGTTGGCCTGATGGTGAACAGTCTGCCTGTGGTGGTCGACTTCGAGCCGGGTACCCCTATCAGGGATTGGCTGAATACCCTGCATAAGGAAAGTGTGGCGCGCGAGCAGCACGGCTATTTGTCGCTGGTAGAAATACAGAAATGCAGCGCTATTGAAGACGGCTCATCCCTGTTTGACAGCTTAGTGGGTTTCCAAAATTATCCTGTGGATGAGGGAATATTCGGGCCGCCCCAAGGCACAACGCAGGACCAGATCTGGATAGACGATATTTTTGCCGATGAACAAACAAACTATGCCATCACTCTGATGGTTGAGCCCATGGCAGAGCTGGATTTTGTCATCAGCTACCGCGCCGAACAATTTAGTGCAGATACCATCGACTCGTTGGCAAGACACCTGCGCCAGATCATCACCAATATGTATTCGGGTGAGCCCAGTACTATCGATGATCTGTGTATGCTCTCGGCAAATGAGCAGCGTCAATTGCTGACTCGAGGCAACGAGCTGGGTCAGGTATATCCAAAACAAAGCTCCATAGCGGCACTGTTTGAAGAGCAGGTTGAGCAAGACTCGCAGGCGATTGCCATTCACATCGGACACGCCTCATATTCATATGACGAGCTGAATGTTCGTGCAAATCAACTTGCTCACTATCTATTGGCGGCGGGTGTACAAAAAGGCGACTTGATAGGCCTGTGTCTCAAACCTCAGTTTGACACTATTGTGGCTATGGTCGCCATACTGAAGGCGGGCGCTGCTTACGTGCCCCTGGACCCGGCCTATCCGGTCTCTCGGCTCTCCTTTATGCTGAGCGATTCGGGGATAAAAGCCTTAATAACAGAGTCGGAGCTTCTGGGTAATTTTGAGGCCAAAGCTCTGCCCGAAACCTTACGGATCATCTCCCTTGATGTTGCCGATACCCGGGATGAGATACGCAGATGTCCACAGCACAACCTGGCGGGTCCAGGTAAAGTGCATGAGCAAAATAGGCTTGCCTATGTGATTTACACCTCAGGATCGACCGGTCAGCCAAAAGGAACCCTGGTTGCACAACATAACGTGATCCGCCTGGTTAGAAACACCAATTACATCGAACTAAACAAGGGCTCTGTGGTTGCCATGGCGTCAAATACATCGTTTGATGCGGCGACATTCGAAATTTGGGGCGCCTTGCTCAATGGCGGCAAGTTGGTCCATATTCCCAAAACCACTCTTATTGACCCCGGCTCATTGGAAAAAACGCTGAACCAAGAGCGGGTCACCACACTCTTTATCACCACGGCCCTGTTTAACTTAATTGCAGCAGACAGGCCTCAGTGTTTTTCCAATCTGGAGCACCTCTTGTTCGGCGGAGAAGCGGTGAGCGTCGAAGCCGTAAAAACAGTGCTAGCCAAGGGGAAACCGGCGAACCTGCTTCACGTTTATGGACCCACCGAGGGCACTACGTTTAGCACCTGGTATCCGGTGACCGAACAAACGTTAACCACATTTACGACTGTCCCCATTGGTTACGGTTTGGAAAATGCGAAACTCTTTGTATTGGACAGCCGACTCAGGCCTCAGCCTGAGGGCGTTGCGGGTGAGCTTTATATTGGTGGTGACGGGGTTGCTTGTGGTTACCTTAACCAAGCTGAATTAACGGCCCAGAGCTTTATATCAGACCCGTTCGATGATGTTTTTCCTGCCGGGTCCGGCGAAGCTTTGCTCTATAAAACGGGCGACCTGGTGCGCCGCTTAAGTGACGGCAGCCTGGAGTTTGTAGGCCGGGCAGACGATCAGTTAAAGCGAAGAGGTTTTAGGATTGAACTGGGGGAAATACAGGCGACATTATCGGGTTTGCCCGAGGTACAGG
This sequence comes from Psychromonadaceae bacterium, assembly GCA_965249895.1. GTDB lineage: Bacteria > Pseudomonadota > Gammaproteobacteria > Enterobacterales > CBDFNC01 > CBDFNC01. Next base: position 252,811 of record CBDFNC010000004.1, on the reverse strand, counting down.
AATCTGTTGTCCTGACACAGTCCGGGTCTGACGAGCAGGAAAAAGAGTTAGTCGCTTATTTGGTGTTGAATGGTCAGCAAGCAGATCCCAATTCGCACTCTGAACAAGATCAGCTGGTGGACTCCTGGCAAGATCTTTATGACAATCTTTACAGCCATTCTATTTCCAATGGTACCTTCGATATTACCGGTTGGAACAGTAGCTTTACCGGCAAAGCAATCCCGGTTGAAGAGATGCAAGAGTGGCAGTCCCAGACTGTCTCTCGCATCCTGGCGCTAAATCCCAAACGCATTTACGAGATAGGTTGCGGTACCGGTTTATTGCTATTTCGTTTGTTGCCCGAATGTGAGCTGTATTCCGGCGTCGACTTATCCGGCGCGGCAATCCAATTGGTACAACAGCAGCTGACCACGCGCGATATCGGTAACGTCAAGGTTTGGCAGGGAGACGCCGGTGATTTTTCTGCACTGGCAGATGATGCCGTTGACACTGTCATTATCAACTCGGTAACCCAATATTTTCCCAACGTTCATTACCTGTTCGATGTCATCCTTGGGGCAGTAAAAGCCATGGGAGACAGGGGGACCGTCTTCGTCGGGGACGTCGTTAACTATGGCCTTATGGAAACGTTTCATGTGGCGGTGTCGGCGTTCAAGTTGCCGGCAACGGCAAGCCTGGACGAACTGCTGCAGGACGCCAGCCACAATCTGAATACGGATAATGAGCTATATATCAGCCCTGACTTCTTTACCAGCTTAATGTCTGCCTGCCCCGACATTGTCGATGTCAAAATTCAGCTTAAAACGGGCTTCGCAAACAATGAGATGAACGACTACCGATATGACGTGAGTCTGATTGTGGATAAGCGCAGCGGCAGTGAGGAATCGGCTCCGGAGCTGGCTGAAATAGAGTGGCAATCCCAGAAACACGACCTGGACTGGCTTGAGCAGCTCCTTCGCCAAACAACAAACACTGAGGAGCGTGCGGTTTGCGTGGTTAAGAATATTCCCAACAGCAGGCTCATTGCCCACAACAGCCTGGCTGAGCTAAAGCTGTTGGCCAGCAAGCAAGAAACTGCGCCAACTATTCAGTCTCTCGTGGACATTCGCCGGTTAAACGCCGGGCTTCACCCGGCCGGGGTCGATGCGCTGTTAAGCAGGCTTGCTGCCGCCGGAGAATGCCAATGGCAACACAGTCAGATATGCTGGTCTTCCCATGGCGGGGCAATGCATTTTGACCTCTGGCTTTATCCTGCCGGCCAAGACGTTCGGTACCATCAAATACAGGGTATTAGTCTGGTTCCTCAATTAAGCCAATTTGCTAATGACCCGAGCCAAGCCGGTGTTGACCGGGCAAGAGCCAATAAGGTTAATGAGCGAATCGAACACTTGTTACCCGACTACATGTGTCCTGGCAGGTACGTGGTCATTGAAGCCATGCCGTTAACACCTAACGGCAAGATTGATAAGAAAGCCCTGCGACTGCTGGATACGGGGCAGCAAAGAACCGGGGCCTTGGTTGCTCCGCAAACCCAAATTGAGCAAAAGCTTTGTGAAATATGGCAAACCTTGTTGGCTCAGGATCGCATCGGTGTCGAAGACAACTTCTTTGAGCTCGGCGGCCACTCATTATTGGCGACGCGCTTGATCTCAGCCATCCGCCGCCACTGGAATGTTGATATCGCAATTAAGATGATCTTCGAGGCGCCCACTATAGGTCAGCTCGGTCAGGTTATCGATCAGGCGAGTCAATTGTTCGTGCCTGAGATCCAAGCGGTGAATCACAATGGACAGCTACCCCTGTCTTTCTCACAACAAAGACTCTGTTTTATCGACCAGCTGGGTAATGCAAAAGACCAGTACAATATGCCGATGGCGTTTAAGGTGTCCGGAGAGTTTAGCCTCGAGGCGATACAGCACAGTATCAACCAGGTGATTTCACGACATTCGGTGCTGCGGACTAACCTGCAAATTATCGACGGTCAGGCCTACCAATTGATTAACCCGGACAATGAGCTGACGCTTGAAGTTGTAGACTTAACTCATTTATCGGTGAGCCGGCAGCAAAGTGAAGTAGTCCGCCTGCAAAATGAAGAAGCGACTCAACTGTTCGACTTGGCCGAAGATCTCAAATTAAGAGCTTGTGTGCTCAAGCTTGGCGCCAATGAGCATGTGGTGTTGATGACAATGCACCATATAGCGTCCGATGGCTGGTCCATGGGGGTTTTACTGGAAGAAGTAAGCCGCTTGTATGAGGCTTACCTCGAAGGCGATAGCAATCCCTTACCGGAACTGCCAATACAGTATGCAGACTATAGCTATTGGCAGCGAACTTGGTTCAAGGGGGAGATTTTAAACAAACACAGAGAATATTGGCGGAATAAGCTGGCTGGTATTCCCGAGGTTCATCAACTTCCGCTCGATTTTCCAAGACCTGCAGCTCAGAGCTATCAAGGCGACTCCTTGACCCTGACACTGAGCAGGCAGGTGCTTGCCGGGTTAAATGACATCGCATCCAGCCAGGGAGCAAGCTTGTTTATGGTGTTACATGCCGCATTTTCTTGCTTTATGTACCGCTATTGCGACGAGTCAGACGTGGTGCTTGGCACACCTGTCGCCGGGAGAGAGCAGGAAGAGGTGGCAGGATTGATCGGCTTCTTCGTCAATAACCTGGTTCTGCGATCCGATCTATCCCAGGTATCGACCTTTGAAGGTTTAGTCCAGCAAAGCAAAAATGTGTTGTTGGAGGCATACGAACACCAACAAATGCCGTTTGAGATGCTGGTTGAAGAATTAAAGCCCACTCGAAGCCTGAGTCATAACCCTCTGTTCCAGGTTGTATTGTCGCTCCAGAATATGAAAAAGTCAGACCTTGGCTTGTCTGATCTGGATGTGTCGCCCTTATCTACGTCTCTGTCCAGGGTGAGTTATGATCTGGTTCTGCATATTGCGGAAGATGAAGCAGGCTTGAGTCTGCGTTGGGAATACGCCACCGACCTATTTACCCGTACTTCCATAAAGCGGATGGCAGATCACTTCACAGACCTACTGGCGGAAATCGTCGTTAACCCGGCCTTGCCTATCAGTGGCTTACACATAGCTAACTGGCAGCAAGAGCACCTGGGGGGCTGCGCACGAGAACGAAACCTAAAATACTGGACCAAGCAGCTAGCGGGTCTTGAACGCCTTGAGTTACCACGAAACGGGCATCTTTCTGCGGATAATGCTGCCGCTCTGCAAGCACATTCATTCGTGTTAGAACAGGGAATTTCACGGCAATTAGCGCAGCTTGCCGATAAACACGAGATAAAAGTGGATTCCCTGCTAACCGGCGGCCTGTTTGTGACCTTGGCAAGCCTGTCCGGACAGAAGGATATGCTACTGGCCATGGCGGATAAAGTGGATGTTTCGCAGGCGGAGCACAGTGCACAGTCCAGCTATTTGCCATTGCGACTTCAGCTAGATACCACACAATCAATCAGCCACCTGATTGAACAGCTTGTCCAGCTGGTGGATACGGCTAAAGGGCACCAAGAGGTTGCCTTCAACGAGTTGATTGAAGATCTCGGTATTGAGGTTGACCCTAGCAGGCATCCCCTATTTGAAGCGAGTATCGAGTTTGTAGCTCAGTCTACGCAGCCGAATACCGAACTTTCCAAGCGCTGGCAACAGGGTGAATATGATGTAACCGGCGAAGAGCTAGTTAACAGGGCGGCAGATGTACGATTGCTGCTCGAGCAACGTCCATCGGGTATCCATGGTTTGCTCGTGTATTGCGAGGGTTCGTTTGCACCGGAAACTATGCACAGAATAGCCATTGTGTATCAGCGCGTGATGGCAGGAGTGGTGCAACAGTTTGAACAGCCTATCGAAAGCATAGATCTCTTGGCTTCCACAGAAAGAAACAGGCTACTAAACAGCTGGAATCAAACGGACCAACCTTACCCGGACGATATTTCGGTCCATAGGTTATTCGAACAGCAGGTGGTGCGTACGCCGGAAAGTATCGCCTTAACCTTTGCAGGCGTTCAGCTCTCTTATCGGGAGGTGAATGAAAAAGCCAACAGGCTGGCGCATCACATTCGCAGCCAATACCAGATTGCACATGGGGTCGAGCTTAACGCCAATACCTTCATTAGCTTATATTTTGACCGCAGCACTGAGATGTTGGTTAGTATTTTAGCTGTGTTAAAGGCGGGGGCGGCTTATGTGCCTGTTTCTCCCGACAGCCCGCAGGAGCGCACTCGGTTTATGCTGGAGGATACTCAGGCTCCAATCGTGTTGACTCAGCATCACTACCTCGCTCAACTCCAAGCCCATATGCAAGGGTCAACTCAGACTCCTATTCTTATTGCCGCCGATAACCCTGCAGATCAGCCGGGTGATAACCTGGACTGCGACGGTGATGCCGCTGATTTGGCATACGTTATCTATACCTCGGGCACCACAGGCAAACCAAAAGGTGTGATGATAGAGCAAAGAAGCGTTATCAATCACGCCTATGGGCTGGCCTCTCGCTTAGGTGATGCGTTTAGCTGTGTTGATTTTTCAACCAACTATAGTTTTGACCTCTCGGTGGCAACCAACCTATGTCCGCTATTGGTGGGCGGAAAAATTGCCATCTATGGCGGTGATGTTATCGATACGCAGAGCTACCAGAAACACCTTCGGGATAACGACGTTAATTTGGTCAAAACAACCCCGAGCATTGCGCAGGCAACGCTGCTGGATACCAAACTTGCGGGTTGCTCCGTGCTGCTGGGTGGCGAGCCCCTGTCACCGGTATTACTCGATGATCTACAGCAAAACTTTAAACAGGTGTTCAATGAATATGGCCCTACTGAAGCGACGGTCGGCAGTACCGTCATTGCCCTGTCGGAACGGGAACGCGTTAGCATAGGCAAGGCGTTTCCCAATGTTCGCTTGTATTGTTTGTCCGCATCGTTGGAGCCGGTCGGGGTTGGCAGCCCGGGGGAGTTATATATAGGCGGTGCCGGGGTCGCCCGAGGGTATTTGAACCGACCGGATCTAACCGCAGAGCGTTTTATCGACAACCCCTTTGCCAGTGCCCAGGACAGAGCTGCCGGGTATACCCGATTGTATAAAACCGGGGACTTGGTTCGGTGGTTGCCTGATGGGAATATTGATTACATCGCGCGTAACGACTCCCAGGTGAAGTTAAGAGGTTTCCGAATTGAGCTGGGTGAAATAGAAAATGTGATGGCCGAACTGACCGAGGTAAAACAAGCCGTGGTTATCGTTCACGAATCCAAAGGGAATAAGCAGTTGGCCGCTTATCTGGTACCCGACAACGCAGTGACCTTGGAATTAGACCAAGTCAGATCATCCCTCGAAGCCAGCCTGCCGGATTATATGGTGCCAACCACTTTCTCTGTATTGGAAAGGATCCCTCTCACCCTGAATGGCAAGGTTGACCGCAGGGCGCTACCGGATCCTGAAGTGCAGGAGTCGGATAGTTATGTCGCGCCGAGAGAGAAACTGGAAACCCAGCTTTGTGCGATTTGGCAGGAAGTGCTCGGAATTGAAAAGGTGGGGGTTCATGATAATTTCTTCCGTATCGGAGGAGAATCCATCCTCAGTATTCAGCTGGTCTCTCGCATTCGCCAGGAAGGATTTAACCTACAAGTTAAAGATATCTTTGAGGCGCCAACGGTTGCTGAGCTGGCCATCATTTTAGATGAGACAGACGAAGAAGCTAAAACCAGTACCGAGCAGGGCCTATTAACCGGGCAGTTCGATTTATTGCCCATCCAGCAGCGCTTTTTCGAGAAAAGGTTTACCAGCGCCCATCACTTTAACCAGGCCTTTATGCTGTGCATTCCGACCTCCTATCGACTCGGGGATATCGAGTCGGCAGTGACAAGGCTGGCCAGGCAACACGATATGTTGCGTTGCCGTTTCGTATTGACGGAAACAGGTTGTAAGCAGAGCTATCATGCAGATCCTGGTGTTTTTATGAAACCGGTCCGGGTGATTGATGCGGGTGAAATGGCGTCCGGCGAATTGCGAAACGCATTAACCCAGTTGCAGAATGATTTCGATTATGAGCAGGGGCCATTGTGGCAGGTGGCTTTGGTCAAAGGCCTGGCAGACGGTAGCACAAGGTTATTCTTTACGTTTCACCACCTTATCATTGACGCCGTATCTTGCAGGATAGTCGCTGACACCATGAAAAAACTGCTGACTGGCATGTCGATACCGGATAAAACCAGTAGTTACCGGCAGTGGAGTCAGGCGGTGAGCGACTACGCGAAGGCTAATGTAAAGGAAGTCAGCTACTGGAAAGGTGTCGCCAGCGGACAACCCGAATATCCGGCGCCGGTGGCTAAACACTTAGCCCAAGTCAAGCTGACGGCCGAGGTGACGGATCTGCTTTTACACAGTTCAAACCAAGGATATAACACGGAAATAAACGACCTGCTGTTAAGTGGTTTAGCCCAGGCGCTAAAAACCGTGTTTAAACGTGACCAAAACCATATCACTCTGGAAGGGCACGGTCGTGAAACCATAGATGAGCAGCTTGATGTATCCCAAACCGTCGGCTGGTTCACCACAGTATATCCCGTGCGCCTGACGGCTTTCGATATGCCGGATGAGACCATCATTCAAACCAAAGAACACCTGCGCAAGATCCCTAATAAGGGACTGGGTTTTAGTGCCTTAAAGTGGAAAGGCATGTTGGCAGGCATTGAATTGCCTGTGATTGGATTTAACTACCTCGGCCAGCTCGATACCTCAGGTAACGGCAGTCAGCTTGTCGACTGGCAAATGACGGCGGATGAATGTGGCGTGATTATCGCCGAAGACAATCAGGACTCTCTGTTACTTAATATCTACGGCGGGGTTCAAAACGGTGTTTTGCTGTTTGATATGATTTCCCGGCTCAACCCTGAGTTGACGCGTGTATTTACCCAGGCGTTTGAAGACGAACTCAACAGAGTGATAGAGCAAGGCGTCATCCAGGCGAAAACCGGCGGGATAAAAACACCCAGCGACTTTGCCGCCGCCGACCTTTCTATCGATAACCTGCGCAATGTGCAAAAACGGTTGGACACCAGGGACTCGGAGTTCCAGACCGTTTCATCGAGCCAAAAAAATAAAATAAGGATTTAACAGGATGTTAGATTTAATTCAAACGCTGAGAGACGACAATATCTCCATTTGGGTGTGTGGCCAGGACATCGAGATGTCATTTGAAGCGGCGCCATCAGATGCGCTTATCGCCACCATTAAGCAGCAAAAAAGCCAGATAGTGGACTTTTTACTGGCGAATGACATCGGCTCGCAGCGCGCGTTCTATCAGTTTAATCAATCTTGTGATAACCCGGATGAGGTTGAACAGGATAAGGGCCAGATTGACGCTATTTTCCCGGCCACGAGTTTGCAGCAGGGATTTATCTATCATCACCTGAGTCAGCCGGATGACGATGCCTATCAGACCCAGATATTGATGGATTATCACCTGCCACTCGATGTGAGTGCCTATCAACAGGCCTGGGCTTTGGTGTCGGTGCGATTTCCAGCCCTGCGCATTGCCTTCGACTGGGAAGAGGAGATGGTACAGGTGATCACTGCCGGTGCCAGCATCACGATCGGGCATTTCACGTTAACGGACTTGAGTGGTTTATCCGACGCCGCGCGTGAGAAAGAGATATCGGCTGTCCAGGCCAGGGACAGGGAAGTGGGCTTTGACCTGACCAAGCCGGGTTTGCTCCGTTTTCATTTGATGAAGCACTCGGCCAACCGCTTTACCGTGCTAAAGACGCAACATCATGCCATCGGCGATGGTTGGAGCGGCCCCATTTTATGGCAGACAGTCCACCAATACTATGACAGGCTGGTTAACGGGGTGGTGCCGGAGGTGGCGGCTGAAACCACCTATATCCAGGCGCAAAGGTACTACGCAAAAGAAAAAAACAAGTCGGATGCTTACTGGGAGGAAGTGCGCAAGGGTTGGGGCAAGGCCAATGATATTAACCGGATGTTGGAGCAGCCGGTGGATCTGACGCAGGGGTGTTTTATCGACAGCCCGGCTCAGCAACAGGTGGAGCTGACGGGCGAGGATTATCTGCAGGTTAAACGTATGTGCCAGCAGCACGGACTGACCCTAAACGTGGCGGTCCAGTTTGCCTGGCACAAGTTGATCCAAAGCTATACCCAAGATGAACAAACCATCGTCGGCACCACCGTCTCCGGCCGTGATATTCCGGTGGAAGGTATTGAGTCCAGCGTAGGGCTCTATATTAATACCTTACCCCTGGCGGTGGACTGGAAGGCGGAGACCAGTGTGCTGGACATCCTGCAGGCGATCCAGCTCAATACCGCGCAACTCAACAGCTATAGCAGTGTTCCCCTGGCGAGTCTGCAGCATCAGGGCGAAGCGCTGTTTCATAGCTTGTTCGTGTTTGAAAACTACCCGGCGCCAGAGATTAAAGACAATGCGCCGGGTGAACACATAGAGACCAGCTTCAGCTTCAGGGATGCGCATATTAAGAATGACCTGCCCCTGTCGATGATAGTGCACGAGCAAGATCAACAGCTGGTGCTGACCCTGCATTACAATGGCAGCTGGTTAACCCGGCAGCATGCGTCTCGCCTGGTAGCCCAGCTCGCGGCTATTGTGGCGAAAATTGGCCTTAACCCGCAGCAGCCCCATGAGCAAATTAGCCTGCTGAGTCGGCATGAATACACCACCCTGGTGACAGACTGGAATCAGACCGAGGCAGATTTTCCCCGCGACAAAACCCTGTATGAGCTGTTCCAGGCTCAGGTGACGTCTCGCCCTGATGACATCGCCCTGGTCTGCGGGTCCGATAGACTCACTTATCAGCAGCTGGAGTCCAGGGTCTGTGGGCTGGCGGACCATATCCGGCAGCAGTACCGGTTACGTAACGGCCAGCCACTCAGTCCGGATACCTTGATTGCCTTATACCTCGACCGCAGTGTCGAGATGATAGTGAGTATGTTAGCGGTACTAAAAGCAGGCGGAGCCTATGTGCCCGTGTCACCGGAATATCCGCAGGAGCGCAGTCTGTTTATCCTGCATGACACCCAGGCGACGCTGCTGATCACGCAGCAAACCCATCGGGCCAAGCTGCAGTCCTGGCTGACGGGGAGCGAAAACCCTGTCGAGTTGATCGTTGCGGACCAGCCACAGGCGCTGGCAGGTGAGGGCCGTGATGTTGCCGGGCCGGTCAGTTCAGCGGCAGATCTGGCGTATGTTATCTATACGTCCGGCACCACGGGCAAACCAAAAGGGGTGCTGATTGAACACAGAGCGGCCATTAATACCTTGTATGCCATGCGTGAGGTTTACCAGAATGATACGGTGCACCGCAAGGCGAGCTGCTTCAGCAACTACACCTTTGATGTTTCCGTATCTGAAATATTTAACAGCCTGTGCTTTGGTGGCGAGCTGCACTTACTCGAAGACGCGGTGAGGAAGAAACCCGAACTCCTGGTGGATTATATTCATCAAAACGGGATTAACTTCTTGTTTGTTCCGCCGGCAATCCTTGGCGCCATGCCGCAGCAGGCAATGCCATCAATCCAACATATTCTGTTTGCGGGTGAGCCTTGTGAGCCATCGGCCTGTCAATACTGGGCGGAGCACTATGCCTTGCATAATTATTATGGACCCACGGAAGCGACAATTTACGCCACGGGAGGCCGGGTTCAGGCATCGAACCTGAACCAGATTGGCCGTCCGGTAGCCAATGGCAAAGTGTATGTGCTGGACTCGTCAGGCAATCCTGTTCCGGTGGGCGTCCCGGGGGAGTTATATGTGGGCGGCGCCGGTATTGCCAGGGGATATCTCAACCGGCAGGAGTTAACGGCAGAGCGTTTTGGCCTGGATCCGTTTGCAAAGGAAACGAATTCAGCAGCGTGTCGCTGGTATAAGACGGGCGATTTGGTACGTTGGTTAGCGGACGGGACACTGTCGTATATAGGGCGCAACGATAGCCAGGTGAAAATACGGGGTTATCGTATCGAGTTGGGTGAAATAGAAAGCGCCCTGGTAAACCAGCCGGGGGTCAAACAAGCCGTAGTGGTGGACTACCGGCGCAAGGGAGATAACCAGTTGGCGGCCTATATAGTGGCCGGCGAGGGGCAGGCTTTTTCTCCAACTGAGTTGAAGCAGGGACTATTGGTCTGTTTACCCGAGTATATGGTGCCGGCATCTTACACAGAGCTGGTCTCCATACCGCTGACCATCAACGGCAAGTTAGATCGTAACGCGCTACCCGAGCCAAGCCTTCATCATTGGCAGGATCATGTCGCGCCGGAGAATGAGCTGGAAGAGAAGTTATGTGTTATCTGGCAGGATATTCTCGGCGTTGAGCAGGTCGGTAGACAAGATAACTTCTTTCATTTGGGAGGCAACTCCATTACGGCAATTCGCCTGCAGGCGGCAATTCGCCGTGAACTGGAATTGGAAGTTAGCCTGGATGCCCTGTTTGACAGAAAGAGTATCTCGGAGTTGGTTTCAGGGCTGACCCAATGGAGCGGCTCAAAGATAACGCCGGCAGCAGTAAGTTCGCTGTCTTTTGCGCAAGAGCGGATTTTATTTATCGAGCGATTTAAACAGAGCTCAAATGTTTACCACATCCCTCATTTTTTCCAACTTTATCAGGACACAAATATAACGGCGCTAAAAGCCGCACTGAATACGGTAGTGGGGCGTCACACTATTTTGAGGTCTGTCTATCGTCCCGATGTCAATGGTCAGGAGCAGCTGGTTGTCCTGGATGATCCCTTAACATTCAATTTTACAGTGTTAACCGCTGAAGACGACTTGCTGACGAAAGTACGCATAGATATAACCCGTCCGTTTGATTTAAAAGAAGAAGCAGGCATACGGCTTCATTTTTATGAGTTTGAGGGTAGTGACTATTTGTTGATACTTTGCCATCACATCGCGTTTGATGGTTGGTCCTACGATATATTCATGGACGAGTTATCAACCGCATACCAGGCAACTGTATCCGATTGTGTGATCAAGCTACCTACGTTGGATATCAGCTACTCTGACTATGCTGTCTGGCAAAGGCAACACCTGGCGGGTGAAACCTTAGAAAATGAACTGAGTTATTGGCGGCAGGCTTTATCCGGCTTTGAAACCTTATCGTTACCATTAGATAAAGGCCGTCCGGCAAAACCCGATTATCTGGGCAGTAATTATCGTTTTGCCTTGGATACCGAGTTATCCCAGGACCTGAGGCAGCTGGCCAAAGCGAATGATACTACCTTATATACTGTTTTACTCAGTGGTCTCTATATGACCCTGGCTTCCCTCTCGGGACAAACAGATATAGTCGTCGGCACCCTCTCGGACAATCGCCACCAGGCGCAAACCCAGTCCTTAATTGGTTTCTTCGTTAACTCGCTGCCACTTAGGGTGCGACTTGATACCAATACGGGGATCAGCGAATTTATTCGCCAGGTTCATCAGGCTCTTGTCTCTTCAAAAAAACATCAAGAGTTGCCTTTTGAGAAGTTGGTCGATGCGTTGGATATACCCAGGGAGTTATCGCGTCACCCTATCTTCCAGGTGATGTTTGGAATGCAGGAGGAGGGGGCTGCCGCATCTGGAGCGTTACCTATCTCTAGAGTGGAAGTCTTCGAGAAGAGTGATCTCTATAGCCCGGCAAAATTTGACCTTAACCTATCTATGCTAGATGGCCGGACGGGTATCAGTGGGGTATTGAACTACGCCGTTAGTTTATTTTCCGTGGAAACAATAGAAAGAATATGCGGGCTGTTTCAACGTGTGCTGCTTGGTTTCGTACAACAGAGCAGCGGCTCTCTGGATCAACTCAATCTCGTATCGATGCAGGAGCGTCACACCTTGCTTCACGAGTGGAGCGGCGCAGGTCCGGCTAAGCCTCAACATAAAACGTTACATGAATTATTTGAGGAGCAGGTTGAAAAGACACCAGATAGTATCGCCTTTGTGTGTGATTCGCAGGTGCTTACCTATTGTGAATTAAACCAAAGAGCGAATCGCCTGGCGCGAGGAATTCGAGCAACTCACCAGTCTGCTCGAAGCAAGACGATGGCCGAGGGCGCCCTGGTAGCCCTGTACCTCGATCGCAGTGTGGAAATGATAGTGGGTATTCTCGCGGTGTTGAAGGCCGGTGGCGCCTATGTTCCCATCGCCCCAAATTACCCGAAAGAAAGAGTTCAGTATATCTTAGCCGATACCGGGGTGAGTCTATTATTGACCGAGCAAGGTTATCTGGACCAGTTGGAAAGCTGGGTCGGTGAACTAGAAACAGCACCCTGTGTCGTCGCCGTCGACCAGCCTTCCGACTGGCATGTTTATAGCGCCGATAACCTCACGGCAACAAGCAGTTCACTCGATCTGGCCTATGTTATCTATACATCGGGCACCACGGGAAATCCGAAGGGGGTGATGATAGAGCACAGGGCATTTACCCATTTTTTACAAACGCTCAAAGAATGGTTACCCGGGCAAACTCAATCTGTCTTAAGCCTGACCAATTATACATTCGATATTTTTGGCTTGGAATACGCGCTAGCCTTGGTCACAGGTGGAAGACTAATACTGTCAAACGCAGAAGTTGTTCACCGGGATCTGACGCTACATCATCAGGAAATCACCCTTATACAGCAGACCCCGTCTCTTTGGCGGCGTTTTATGGCGGAGCAGACGGTAACCTTAGACAGTTCTCATATCCAGGTACTCTGTGGCGGTGAAAGTGCCTCGACACACTTGCTTGAGCAGTTAGCGTCCCAGTTCGGTGAGGTGAAACAAGTATACGGCCCTACGGAGACCTGTATCTGGAGCACAGCAAACCAGACGTTGCCACAGCGGGCAAGGGAAATAGGCCGGCCGTTCGTTGGCGAGTCTTGTTATGTCTTGAATACGGACCGCAAGCTTGTACCCATCGGTGCCCCGGGTGAACTCTATATAGGAGGCGCAGGTCTTGCGCGTGGTTATCTCAACAGGCCCGACTTAACGGAGCAGCACTTCGTTGATAACCCCTTCGCCCGGCAATCAGGCGGAACGGAAAATGAATCTAAGCGGCTCTATAAAACAGGCGATTTGGTGCGCTGGCTTTCTAATGGGGGACTCGAGTTTTTAGGGCGCAATGACTCTCAGGTAAAAATTTTAGGGCACAGGATCGAGTTAGGTGAAGTTGAGAGCGCGCTCGCGGCCATGGCGGATGTGCAGCAAGCCGCGGTGATCGATGTTGAACACAACAATACGAAAGCACTGGCGGCGTACTTGCTCCCGGCAGCGGGCGCTTCTATTTCTATTGACAAGGTGAGAGCAAAGCTTATCTCCTGCTTACCCGAATATATGGTGCCTGGCAGTTTTAATCTCATCGACCATATTCCCGTTTCCAATAATGGCAAGTTAGCCCGAAATTTATTACCTCCCCCACAATTTAACCATGAAAGCAATTATGTCGCGCCAAGAAATAAACTGGAAACGGCGCTCTGTGACGTTTGGCAAGAAGTATTAGGGCTGGAACAAGTTGGTATCTATGACAGCTTTTTTCGTATCGGTGGAGACTCCATCACCGCCGTTCGATTACTGGCCCTGTGCAAGCGCCGCCTGGCCTTGGATATTTCTATAGTTACTCTGTTTGAAAGCAAAGTCATCGCTGCGCTAGCGGTTGAGCTGGAAAAAACGACATCAAAACCGGTGCCAAAGCTCTCCAGTTCGGCACAACAAAATGCGTCGCAAAAAAATGTTATAGGGATTTAATATTATGCTTTCTGTGCTCACAGAACTTAAACGTCAGCAACTGTCGGTTTGGGTTGACGGTGGTGAAATAAAGTTGGGGTATGGCGACACGGCGCCGGAAAACGCGTTAATCGACCAGTTGAAGCAACACAAGGCGCAGCTGCTGGATTACCTGACCGAACTGAACGTGTTTAGCCAGGCTGACTTTTTCCAGTTGGCGCCCCTGCAACGCTACCCTTTGTCCTTTGCCCAGGAGCGGCTGCTGTTTATAGAGCGCTTCGAGCAGGGCAGTAGAGCGTATCATATTCCTCATCTTGTCCGTCTCACCGATGCCGTGCAACTGGATGCCCTGGCCGACGCCCTGAGTTATGTGATTGAGCGCCATCCTGTGCTGAAGTCTGTCTATGGCACCGATGAGCAAGGGCAAGATTACCAGCAGGTATTGACCTCTTCGGTAGCTTGGCAAAGCCACGAGGTGGCGGGTGAATCGCTGCTCGCCGAGATAGTGAAGCAGGAGATATCCCGGCCGTTTGATTTAACCGCGGAGCCCGCCATCCGCCTGAACCGTTATACCGTTAAGGGGCGGGAGTATCTGCTGCTGTTGTGGCACCATATCGCCTTCGATGGCTGGTCCATCGATATCTTTATGCGCGAGCTCAGCGCCGCGTATCAGGCGTTTTGTGCCGGACAGTCGGTGAATTTACCAGAATTAGCGGTCAGTTACGCCGATTACGCCCAATGGCAGCGCCAGTACTTACATGGTGACGTCCTGGCGAGGGAGCTCAAGCACTGGCAGGAGACCCTGTCGGAGTATGAGAATCTGGCTTTACCAACCGATAAACCGCGTCCCGCTCAGTTCGATTACACCGGCCAGTATCATGCTTTTGAGGTGGAGCCCGGCCTGTCCCGGCAGTTACGGACCCTGGCCCGGGAACAGGAAACCACCTTATATACGGTATTGCTCAGCGGTTTTTATGTCACCCTGGCCAGTTTGTCCGGGCAAACGGATATTGTTATCGGTACCCCCTCGGAGAACCGCGACCAGGAGCAAACCCAGTCGCTTATCGGCTTTTTCGTCAATGCCCTGGCGCTGCGCACCGAGGTAGCGCCGACGCTGACGGTGGCCGAGTTGCTGGCCCTGGTTCAGCAGACCCTGATGTCGGCTAAAGCCCATCAGGCGCTGCCCTTTGAAAAACTGGTGGATGCCCTGGATGTGCCCCGGGAATTGTCCCGTCATCCGCTGTTCCAGGTGATGTTCACCATGCAGGGCTTTGGCGGGCAGGAACACGCCGGATTACCGTTTGCTGCGGCCGAGCTGGCAGACAAGGCGCCTTTGTATCACCCGGCCAAGTTTGATATCAGCCTGTCGCTCAATGACGGTCCTTCTCATATTAGCGGCACCTTTACCTATGCAACCAGCCTGTTTGAGCCCGCCTCCGTTGCGCGCATGGCGGCCATTTTTCAGCGGGTCCTGACGGGTTTTGTGGCCTCATCAAGTCAAGCTCTCGGTAATATCGAACTGGTGTCAGCGCAGGACAGGCATACCTTGCTGCACGACTGGCAGCCGGAGCGTGATGCGCCGGAGCCGGGGGAGACCCTACACAGTCAGTTTGAAGCGCAAGCTGAACAAGCGCCAGAGCGTATCGCCTTGTGTTATGGCGGGCAAGACCTGAGTTATGGTGAATTGAATAAAAAGGCAAACCAGTTAGCTTACCGTATCCGGGTGGCCTACCAACAGCGCTGTGGCATGCCGATGGCGGCGGATACCCTGGTCGGCCTGTATCTGGATCGCAGCCCGGAGATGGTGATCGGCATCCTGGCGGTATTAAAAGCCGGGGGCGCGTATGTGCCGGTGGCGCCGGATCACCCGCAGGATCGGGCCTTGTTTGTGCTGGAAGATGCGCAGTTAGATTTGTTGCTGACCCAGCAACACCATATGGCAACCCTGGATGGCTGGCTTGGCAAGAGCTGGATCCAGCCCGAGCTGTTGGCGGTGGATGGGCCGGAAACAGGCACCGAGCAGATCCACAACTTGCCGGTGCTGAGCAGCGCCGCGGATCTGGCATACGTTATTTACACCTCGGGTACCACAGGTAAACCCAAAGGCGTATTGCAGCCCCATCAGAATGTGTCGCGGCTGTTTACGACAATCCAGGCCGATTATCAGTTCAGCGCAGACGACACCTGGGTGTTATACCACGCCTACACCTTTGACTTCAGTGTCTGGGAATTATGGGGGGCGTTGCTTTACGGCGGCCGCCTGGTGATCCCCACAGCTGAAAACGTTCGGGACATCCCCGGCTTTGCCCGCTTGTGCGGCGCGCAGGGGGTGACGGTATTAAACCAGACCCCCGCCGCATTTTATGCCTTTGCCGAGGCGGTGATACGGGATGAGCTGGCACTGCCCACACTGCGTTATGTGATTTTTGGCGGGGATAAGTTGAATATCAACCAGCTGCAACCCTGGTGGCGGCAGTTCGGTGATACGCAGCCGCGGCTGGTGAATATGTACGGCATCACCGAAACCACAGTGCACGTCACTTATCAACCCCTGTCGTCAGCGGATACGGTAACCAGTATCGGCCGCCCGCTGGCAGACATGCGTGCCTATGTGCTTAATGATCAGCAGCGCCTGGTGCCTGTTGGTGCGCCCGGCGAGCTGTACATCGGCGGCGCCGGGTTAGCCCGGGGTTATCTGAACCGCCCCGAGCTGAGCGCCGAGCGCTTTATTGCCAACCCGTTTGCCAATGTCGCGGCGCAGGCTTGCGGTCACGACCGTTTGTATAAGTCCGGGGATCTGGTGCGTTGGTTGCCGGACGGGCAGCTGGAATACCTGGGACGTAATGACGACCAGGTGAAAATCCGCGGTTACCGCATTGAGCTGGGGGAAATAGAGCAGGCGCTGACGGACCAGCCCGGCATACGGCAAGCAGTGGTGATTGACAGGTTACATCAGGGGCAGTCGATACTGTCCGCTTACCTGGTCGCGGACGCGGCGATGACGGTGGCGCAAGTGCGAGACGGTGCGACGGCCAAGCTGCCGGAGTACATGGTACCGGCCAGCATTAACCTGCTGGCGGCCATACCGCTGACCTTGAATGGCAAGTTGGACCGCCAGGCGCTACCGGCGCCGCACTTTGCCAGCGATGAGGGATACGTCGCGCCGAGCAGTGAGCTGGAGCAGACCCTGTGTGTTATCTGGCAGGAGATCTTAGGGCTTGAGCGAGTGGGTGTACGGGATAATTTTTTCCATATCGGGGGCGATTCCATTCTCGCCATCCGGGTGGTGGGGCAGGTTCAGGCGGCGGGACTGGCCATGTCGGTGCGCCAGCTGTTTACTCACCCCAGCATTGCGCAGCTGGGGAGCGCGCTTAAACCCGCCGAGGCAGATGTGGATTACCAGGCATTTTGCCATCTTACGGCGGCGCAGCGGGAGCGACTGGAAACCCTGTACCCTGAGCCGCTATGGGATGCCTATCCGGCTACCCAGCTACAAATGGGGATGTTGCTGGAGTCCACCCGGGACAGGGGGGTGTATCACGATGTCTTTAGCTACCAGGTAAACCGGGGGCTGGATATGGACAGGTTAAGCTGTCAGCTTAACCGTTTGGTGGCGCGGCATGAGACCCTGAGAACGGCGTTTGTGGAAGACGATGAGGTGGGGTATCTGGCGGTAGTGATGGCGACACAGAGAGTCAATCTCACCGAGATGACTTCGTCTGACTGGCCAGATGTACTCCGGCGTGAGCATGCCAGGCCGTTTGCCTTTGACCAGGCGGGTCTGTTCCGGTTTTATGTCAGCACAGAGACGGCGTCTTCTTTCCAACTGATCCTGTCGGTACACCACGCTATTCTGGATGGCTGGAGTGTGGCCAGCCTGGTGAGTGAGCTGTTGTCCTTATATGACGACCCGCACGTAGCGGGTGCCGCGGCGTTACCGCATTTTGGTGAATATGTGGGTAATGAGCGGGCGGCGATGAAGGAGGCGGCCAGTCGCGGCTTCTGGTCCGATTACCTAGCGGATTATGAGGCACCGGGTTACCCCATGGTGACATCGGTACGGTCCAATGCGTCGGCCATGGCGCACCTTGATTATGAGTTGACGGCAGCGGAGTCCGAGGCGGTGCTGACCCTGGCCAAAGGACTCAACATTTCGGTGGACACCGTGTTTCTGGCCATCTACCACAGGGTGTTGTGCCTGCTGCACAACACGCGGGATATCACCCTGGGTCTGGTGGTGAATAACCGGCTGGAAAAAAGCGGGGGCGATGCGCTGTTGGGGGTGTTCTTAAACACCTTGCCGTTCCGGCCGTCGCAGCCGGACCAGGTGGATGATGTACGGGCCTGGTTGCGCCATTTTGCGGCGGAGAAAGACAAGGTGATGGCGTGGAAGGCGATGCCGTATTCGGCCATCAAGTCGGGGCAAACAGGTACAGGGCAGCTGTTTGATTGCTCGTTTAACTACATTCACTTCCACGTCTACGACCAGGTGAGCCAGGGGGAAGAACAGGGGTCGCCGTTGTTGGAAAGCGGTAAAGGGTATGACAAAAACGAAATTCCGTTGACCCTGAACGTGATGCGCCATCAGGACAGGTTGCGCTTGTCATTGCATGCACACCAGGGGGCGGTGAGCGATGACGCGTTTGCCCAGTTAAGGGATTACCTGGTGACTCAGACTCAGACGGTATGTCGGGGCGGGGCAAAACTTACGGATTTAACCGCGGCAGACCGGACGCGTTTGGCTAGCTGGAGCCAGGGGCCGGAGGCCAGTGCTGGAAACGAGAGCTTGCATCAATTGTTTGAAGTCCAGGTGCGGCGCACACCGGAGGCGCTCGCCTTGGTGTATGAAGGAGAGCGGCTGAGTTACGACGAATTAAATGCTCGGGCGAATGCGTTGGCCCATGAAATACGGTCACGCTATCAGCGGTTGCAGGGAGTGGCCATGCCAAGAGAAACCCTGGTGGCCTTGTACCTGGACCGGGGAGTGGAGATGGTGGTGAGTTTGTTGGCGGTGCTGAAAGCCGGCGGCGCTTATGTGTCCATCGCGCCGGATTATCCGCAAGAGCGGACGCAATTCATGCTCGAGGACATGGCGGCACCGCTGGTGCTGACCGAGGTGCGATACGCCGCCAGGTTGACGGGCTGGCTGGGTGAGGAGGCACAGCAGCCCGAGCTGATACGGGTTGACCGGACAGTGGCCGCAGCAACAGAAAACCCGGCGCTGGCGAGTGACAGGGGCGATTTAGCCTATGTGATATACACCTCGGGGACCACGGGCAAACCCAAAGGGGTGATGGTGGAGTCGGGTAATGTAGTGCAACTCTTGCACTCGGCGGACTTTCAGCACGACAGCAAGACAGCAAGCTGCTGGACGAACTATGTGTTTGATGTTTCGGTGTATGAAATCTTTTCGGCGCTGCTGTTTGGGCGTACCCTGCATCTTATCTCGGACGAGTTGAGGGCCGATCAAACAGGGTACTTTGCGTATCTTAAGGTGCATAACATCGAAAGTTGTTATGTGCCGCCGTTTTATATTAAGGCGCTGGCAGAGTTTGTGGGCGAACAGGAGTGTGCACTGCGGCGGGTATTAACCGGGGTGGATAAGATACTCACCCGTGACGTACAAGGACTGCTGGCGCAAGGGGTGACGGTGGTTAACGGCTATGGACCGACGGAGACGTCCATCGTTAGCACCTCGGTGTTGCTGGACAAGCCAACCCAGGCATGGGATGTCATTCCCATCGGCACCCCGGCGCATAATGAAACCTGTTATGTGCTGGATGCTGGGCTATCGCCGGTACCTGTGGGTTGTGTGGGAGAGTTGTATATAGGCGGCTTGGGGGTTACCCGAGGATACCTGGGTCAGCCTGAATTGACCGAGGCCCGATTTATTGCCAATCCATTTAGCGCGAGGGTTGGGCACAGGCGACTGTATAAAACTGGCGACCTGGTGCGCTGGCTACCGGATGGTAACCTGGCCTTTTTGGGACGTAATGATGGCCAGGTAAAATTCCGCGGTTATCGCATTGAGTTAGGGGAAATAGAGCATGCGTTGACGCGGTTGCCGCCGGTGCATCAGGCGGTGGTGGTGGTGCGGGAGCGGCAGACGCGTCCCTTTCTGGCGGCTTATATCGTGGCGGCACACGGGCAGGTCTACGACGAGGAGGTATTGAGGGCGGCATTGGCGGGCGAGTTGCCGGACTATATGCAACCAGCGAGTTACACGGCGTTGGCGGAATTGCCGCTGACGATAAACGGCAAACTGGACAGGGCGGGGCTGCCGACGCCGGAGCGGATATCGGAAGAGGATTATATGGCTCCCCGCAATAAGCTGGAGGAGAGCCTCTGTGGTATTTGGCAGGGGGTGTTGGGCCTGAAGCGGGTGGGAGTTCACGACAACTTCTTCAGGATTGGCGGGGACTCTATCTTAAGTATTCAGCTGGTGTTTAGCCTGCGCAAAGCCAAGCTAAACGTACCAACAAAAGCTATCTTCGATACCCCTACAGTAGCTCAATTGGCCAGCTATTTGTCAGGATCACAAGTTAACGACCTGGTCCAAGCTGAATCAGGCTTGTTATCGGGTCAGTTTGATTTATTGCCTGCACAGGAGTGGTTCTTTACCCAGCCTTATCCTAATCCACATCATTGGAATCAGGCATTTATGATAGGCCTGCCGGATAAGTTCAGGGAGGACGACATTGAAAAGGCTGTCGCGGCACTGGCGGATCAGCATGACATGCTACGTTGTACCTTCGAACAGACCACATCAGGTGTGTCACAGCGTTATCACCCTGCGGGGGAGTGCCGTCTGGCACCTCTTCTGACGTTAGATGTTACTGGCCGGGATGAATCATGGGTGCAACAGCAACTAACCGAGTCGCAAAACCAATTTGATGTCTTTCGTGGTCCCCTGTGGCAAGTGGTTTACCTAACTGGGTATGCGGGAGGTAAAACCCGTCTCTTTTTCGCCTTTCATCATTTAATTATTGATGTCGTCTCTTGGCGCATTGTCGCGCAAGACATACGGACTATTTTGAACGGTGAAATGTTGCCGACTAAGGGAAGTAGTTATCGTCAGTGGACTGCGGCGATAAGGGAATATGCTGATTCCCATCAGCATGAGCTGGAGTATTGGCAGTCAACCCTGGATAGCAGAACTCCGCTTCCTGCGCCTGCTACCCTCAATGTTGCTAAGGTGCAGTTGTCCCTTGAGAATACTCGTCAACTACTGCATAAGACGTGTCAGGTCTTTGACGTACAGATCAACGATTTATTGTTAGCTGCATTGAGTCAGGCTTTGTCCGTCACGTTTGATCAAAATATCAATCACATCACCCTCGAAGGCCACGGTAGGGAGTTTATTTCTGAGACGCTAGATATTTCTCGTACCTTGGGCTGGTTTACGACCATGTACCCGG
Organism: Psychromonadaceae bacterium; assembly: GCA_965249895.1. Taxonomy (GTDB): domain Bacteria; phylum Pseudomonadota; class Gammaproteobacteria; order Enterobacterales; family CBDFNC01; genus CBDFNC01. The sequence continues at coordinate 231,656 of CBDFNC010000004.1, read as the reverse complement.
TTCAACTGGAGGCGTCTGAACAGATCCATGACACTATCTATCAAACCAAGACGAGACTCAGTATTATTCCGAATAAGGGAATAGGCTTCGGCGGCCTGGTTCAGAAGGGTCTATTGGTTCCGCAATCCCTTCCTCCCATTCAGTTTAACTACCTCGGACAGCTGGATACTAAAGACAGCGGCAGGGGTAATCAAGATTGGCAATTCGCCGCAGAAAATGGCGGTCAACAAGTGGCGAGTGAGAATACGGACTCATTGTTACTCAATATTAATGGTGCGGTACAAAAGGGGCAATTGGGCTTCGTCATACGCGCTAAGTTGCCAGTGGCACTGTCTGCTAAATTTAACGCGGCGTTTGAGTCTGCTTTATTACAAGTGATCTCTGCCGGGGAAACTGAACATGGTCCGACTATAACGGCAAGCCCGGCACGAATTGATTACCCATTACCGGCTAACCGGCATTGGTATTTTAAGCGAACCTTGGATCTGCATGCCTGGGGATCTTCCTGGATTTTTGACCTTCCATTTGACGAAAACAACGATAGTTTAATCGAAAAAACCATCGGGGAAATATCGGAGATACACCAAGGACTAAAAATCAGGCTGGAATATGACCATGGACAATGGCGGGAGTTTATTGCGCCGCTTGATATGTCTGAGGTTTTATTTAAGGAAGATCTCACCAGAATTCACTTGGACAAGAAACAGACTGCTTTTGACGAGCTAGTCGAACGGTATAACCATAGTATCGATTTTTCTAAATCTCTTTTTAAAGTTGTGCGTGTTGTTATGGGGAATAAGCAAGATGATCGCTTGTTTATTGTATTACATCATCTGTTAGCTGACCTCTATGCACTTAATATTGTACTAACCGACTTCGATGAAATCATTTCAGCCTGTAAAAACCAAACTACCCACGATGTTATTTCTATGGGGGCGAGTATTGACGAGTGGGCACAGGATTCTTGGCGTTGGGCTAACGCTATAGAGTCTTTCGAATGCTTCAAATTTTGGTTGGATAAAGAGATAACAAGCTTCCCAGGGATACCCACGGATTTTTCATATAAAAGTAAAGACAACAATATGGCGTCTATTTGCCATGTGATGAGTAACCTGTCTTATGAAGAATCAGCGTTATTAACGAATATTAAAAGCAGTCACGAGGGATTAGAAATTGTCGACGTGATAATGGCTTCATTTATAAAAGCGATAGCAAGGTGGAAAAAGGATAGCAGAGTCTCCATCGAACTAGTTGGCAATGGAAGAGATTCTTTCTGCGATAATATCGAACTATTTGGTCTGTTTGGTTTCGTGAATAATTATTTCCCGGCCTTTTTTGATGTAAATGATAGCCTTGGTCGGGTTGATTATATTCTTTCAGTGAAAAAGCAATACGATGAATTTCTCAAGTATGGTGCTGGTTTCAATGCTATTAAATTTCATTCTGAAAACATGGAGAAAAGTCAGTATCTAAAATCGATACCCGAGCCACTAATCGGCATTAATTATAGGCCTCCTGCCTCAAGTGCCAGCAACTCGGTGGAGCATAAACTCATAAGGTTCACTGGCTCTCAGGTGATGAAAGCAGAGTCGCGTGAAAAAATACACCTTATTGCTTGTGAGGTTTATTATAGCAGCGGCAGGTTAACCTTTGATTGGGAGTATAGTGACAAGGTGTTTTTGAGCTCTACGATAGAGGAAATATCGGCTTTGTGTCTGGAGGAACTAAAACTGAATATAAATTCGTTATATCGATAAGCTAGCTTGCAACTTGCTTAATTAGTGTGAATAACAGCGTTATTTCTAAAGTGTAACAAAAGGGTATCTGCGGGTTTTATTATGGAAAATGTAATTTCGACAGCTGATTTCAGAGAGATTTTTAAACAACTAGTTGGCGGGGATGAGGATTTCTTTGCTAATTACTGGAGAAAGAAAACGCTTTTTGTTGAAAATGGGTTGCCTATGTTTAAGGCGTTTTATGATTCAGCTCAGTTCTACACTGATTATGAACGACTTGACTATCATGATGCGACACTTATCGTTGATCTGTATAAACAAAAAAGAAGAACTAAGCACCCAACGAATATTGAATCTGTACTGAGTAACCGGGCTGATAATAACTCTGTGGTGTTACAGTCATTAACAATACCTGATGAAATAGGAAGTCTGCCTTTCCAATGGAATTGGTTTTTGTCTTTCTATCATAATCTTTGTCAGTACTGCACGCCTGGTTTTCCATTCGAGAATAGCCCTGAAAGCGCGGTTTCTGCGGTCGATTTTTTTCAAACTAACGGTGTCACTTCTGTGGGAGGGCATTATGATACGGGAGATGTATTCTATTTTTTGCTCGAAGGGGAGAAAGAGTGGTTGGTTGAAATGGAACCAGATATGAATTGCACCTCAAAACTTGTGTTGGAAGATGGATTCACTACCAGTGATTACCGGCCAACCAGGGAGTACATGAATATTAAGCTTAAACCAGGCGACTTTCTTTACGTACCACCTTTTACTTACCACAGAGTTGAATCAAAAGGGAAGAGTCTCGCCGTTTCGGTTGGTATGCCAGCCTTCAATGAGTTTTCATTTGTCCAATATATCCTTGCCAAATTAAAAGATGATCAGGCTTCAATCGAGCCGTTTCCTTCTTATCCCAGCAGATTCCCCAACATGGAAGCGAGTGCGAAAGAAATAAGAAAACAACGAGTAAGTAAATTACTTGAAATGATTGAAAGAGAACTGCCTTGATGGTCTTTTGAAATTTAGCCAGTAGCGAAAGGTTGTTTTGAACCATAGCTACTGATTTATTTTTGGTGCTCGGGTAACGATCAAGGCTAAAGCTTGTCATCGTATCTAATTGTGACTTTTCCTTCTTTCTGAATGTTGAGAATATCGCACTAAAGTTAGCAACTTATTAGAATAGGTTTAATTCACCTTTCTAAGGAGGAAAGATGCAGATTTTTTGGCAATTAAGATGGTTCTTTCGCCAGGAATGGCGGTCATATACCGGGGTTATCTTAATTCTTTGTGTTGTTTCAGCAATGCAGCTAATTGCCCCACGGGTAATCGGCTGGGTGGTTGACGGCACGGTCAACCATACTATGCCCTTGTCGACTTTGTTTGGTTGGCTTATAGGCCTGGTTGTGCTGGGTCTTGTGGGCTATTTGTTGCGCGTCATCTGGCAGGTTTGGCTGTTTGGGACGTCGACTAAACTTGGCATGGTTTTGCGCAACCGTTTGTATCGCCATTACATTTCACATACAGCCGCATTTTTTGACAGTTATAAGCGCGGTGATTTGATGGCGAGAACGACAAATGACGTCAATGCGATAATCATGGCATCGGGGCAGGGGGTCCTGATGGCGGTGGACTCCCTGATTTCCGGCGTAGCGGTTTTATTGGTGATGACGACGTCACTTAGCTGGCAATTAACCCTGCTGGCCTTATTACCTATGCCGTTGATGGCATTTTTTATCTTTCGCTTCGGCGGCCAGCTTCATAACCAATTTCGTTATTCTCAAGCTGCATTTTCAAGCCTAACCAATAAAACGCAGGAATCCTTGGACGGTATTCGGATGGTCCGTGCGTTTGGGCTGGAGCAGCGGCAGCAAACAGAGTTTGATGAGGTTGTCGATGATACGGGTAAAAAGATATTTTCAGTAGCTTGCATCGATGCCAAATACGCCCCTGTGATCCAGTTAACCATTGGAATGTCGTTCTTTCTTAGCATATCAGGGGGAGCGTATTTGGTATCGAAAGGCCACTTGAGTTTGGGTGACCTAACCGCATTTACCCTCTATCAAGGATTGATGATATGGCCCATGTTGGCGATGGCCTTATTGTTGAATATTCTCGAGCGAGGCGCAGTTGCAATGACGCGACTACAGGAGGTTTTGGATGAACAGCCGACCATTGTCAGTAGCTCGATTGAGTTAACAGATTATCGACAGTGCCTGGACGTCGATATTAAGCAGTTTTGCTGGCATAGCCAGGCTGCCCCCATATTGGAAAATATTGCCTTTAAGTTAAAAGCGGGGCAAATGCTGGGTATTGCCGGTGCTGTCGGCAGTGGAAAAACAACCCTATTGTCGTTGTTACTGCGACAAATTGAGTTGGAGGATGGGGAAATTAAGTACGGAAATATTGCTATATCGGCTGCTAACCTTAACGACTGGCGAAGCCGGTTTGCCGTGGTCAGCCAAACCCCCTATCTGTTTTCCCGCACGATTGCCGAAAATATAGCCTTAGGAGATCCTAATGCCACACATGAGCAGATCCGGCATGTGGCTACACTCGCTTGTATTGACGATGACATACTTGGCTTTCCCCTCGGATATGAAACCTTAGTTGGAGAAAAAGGCGTCACCTTGTCCGGCGGGCAAAAGCAACGTATTTCCATTGCACGAGCATTATTACTAAATGCAGAAATACTGGTACTCGATGATTCCCTTTCTGCCGTTGATGCTAAAACAGAGCACCATATCCTCCTGAACCTTAAAACGTTGCAAGATAAACAAACCCTCATCGTGATTGCACATCGCCTGACAGCGCTCGAGTCTGCCGACGAGATCATCGTGTTGCAAGCAGGGCAGCTAATCGAAAGAGGGTCGCATCAGGTGCTAATCCAACAGTCAGGCTGGTTTAGCGCAATGCATCGCTATCAGAATTTGGAACGTGATATTGAGGACATGGAATGAAGGCGTCAGCTGTGAAGCTCGAAACTGTAAAGCGATTGCTTGGTTATATGTTACTGGAAAAACGTAAGTTATCGGTTGCGGGTTTGTTACTCTTGGCCGCCTCGTTAGCGGATGTTTCTGGTCCTTGGTTGGTGCAACATTTTATCGATAATCATATTGTTAAAGATGACTATCCTGTTGAATCGCTTGTGGGGCTTGCTCTGGGATATATCTGCCTGATGTGTTTTGCCGCCTGGTTTCAATACGGCCAAGCTATCCGGTTTCATGGGGCTGCGGTAGGCGTGGTTCGTGTTTTACGAAAACAGTTGTTTGGTAAAATCCTTCATCAGCCTTTGTCCGCATTTGATTACGTACCCACCGGTGAGCTGATTTCAAGAGTCACCAATGATACCGAATCTATTTATAATTTTTACGTGTTCGTCATTTCGGCCGTGCTAAAAAACCTTGTTTTAATCACTGTTATGCTGATCGTTATGAGCCAACTGAGTTGGCGTTTGACCCTGGTTATGCTGGTTTTACTGCCCGTGGTGGTCATCATAATGGTAGTTTATCAGCGAAAAAGCACACCGGCATTCCGGCGAACTCGGGATCTGCTTGCTGGTATTAATAGCTCCCTGAATGAAACGCTTCAGGGAATGAGCCTGATCCAATTAATGAGGCAGGAGAAACAGTTTACGGCGCATTTTCAAACGCTCAACCAGCGCCATTTACAGTCTGAAGTCGAGATCCTCAAACTCAATGGTTTGTTGTTAAGACCTTTAATTGATTTTCTCGCTGGCGTAGCTCTGGTTGCCTTGGTTGCGTTACTCGGTGTTAGCGGGACAGAATTAATCGGAGTGGGGGTGCTATACGCTTTTATCAGCTACCTTGGCCGGGTTACGGAGCCGCTAATCGAACTCACCCAACGTCTTACCTTGGTTCAGCAAGCACTAATTGCGAGCGAGCGTATCTTTGAGTTTATGGATGCGAAACAGCAAGCATACGGTAGTGACGATCGCCCCATATCTGCCGGAAGGCTTGAATGTCAGCAAGTCGGCTTTAGTTATGACGGACGCATTAATGTATTGAGTCAAATCGACGTTAACCTGCCTCATCGAGGGTATCTTGCATTGGTTGGCCATACGGGAAGTGGCAAGAGTAGCTTAGCTTCGCTGTTTATGGGTTTTTATCCTGCAACCCAGGGAGAGATACGAATTGACGGACGACAAATCCATTCGTTGAGCCAGCACGCACTGCGTGAAGGTATCGCCATGGTTCCTCAAGACCCCCATGTGTTAAATGATACGATACGTGAAAATGTAACCTTGGGGCGGCCATTGGATGACGATACTATTTGGCGAGCACTCGATAGGGTTGGATTAGCGGCGCAAGTACATCAGTTCGCCGGCGGGTTGGACGCAGTGCTTGGTGAAGGGATTGCAGAATTATCTGCAGGGCAAAAACAATTGCTGTCATTAGCCCGGGTTTTTGTAGCCAGGCCCAAAATCTTAATCCTTGATGAAGCGACCGCCAATATAGATTCAGGTACAGAGCGCAACATTCTTAAATCACTAGCAACGTTGAGAAAAGAAATGAGCATAGTGGTGATTGCGCATAGATTGTCGACGATTGTTAAGGCCGATGAAATCCTTATGCTGCATAAAGGGCGCATTATCGAGCGGGGGACACACCGCGAATTATTGTCTCAAGAGGGTAAGTATGAGCAAATGTATCGGCTGCAACAAGCGAGTGAACAATTGAATAAGTTCGCCTGCAAACCCAATACCGAAGTTGCTTAGTCAATTGCTGTTCCAGAAATTGATGCGTTAACGTAGTTCGATTATTAATATATGGATGAATAAAAAAATGAGTGATTGGTTTACAACATTAAAGCCAAACCCAAATGCACGGCTGAGATTAATCTGTCTTCCGTACGCCGGAGGTAGCGCCGGCGTTTTTTCAAGTTTGGCGGATGGCCTGACCGAAGATATTGAGTTGGTTGCGTTACAGCTACCGGGCAGAGGGGTAAGGTTGATGGAAACCCCTTATGATTCGTTACCCGATTTAGTCCAGGACTTGATGTCGCCGATGTCAACACTCACCACGAAACCTTATGTCTTATTTGGACATAGTTTTGGCAGTCGGTTGGGCTTTGAAGTAATGCGGAAAATGGGCGAACTAAATATAGACAGACCTGTACATTTTATCGCATCAGGGTGCAAAGCTGCCCATATAAGAAGTACCGATAATCCTATCCATATGCTTCCAGAGACGCAATTTTTGGCAAAACTGAGCGACTATGGTGGCACTCACAAAGAGATAATGGCAAATGCAGAGCTTTTAAGTATGTTATTGCCTATGTTAAGAGCAGATTTCAAAATGGCTGAAACACATAAAGCCGAAATTCAGACTCCTTTTTCATGTTCAGTCTCCGTATTTGGTGGAATTAATGATGCTGGTGTTAGTGAAGCTACGTTACTCGAATGGCAGGTTCATTTTATAAAACAGATAGAGTTGACTCTTTTTAATGGAGGACATTTTTTTCTAGAAAAACAGCGGCAGGAGTTTGGAGAGAAAATTAATTTTATTTTGGAGGAACTACTTTTATCTATCCCCTCATATGAGCTAAATAGCTGCTCCTAATTGTGCTCTACTTTCACATTTCCTATCCCACCGCGGCAGGAGAAGTCCTTAGTGTTCGTTCGAATTTCAATAAATCCAGTGTCAGGAAATTTTACAATCGGATCAACCAAGAATGATTAGCCCCATTAATCCATTGAAATATAAGGGATTAAGCTAACCGGCACGAATCTTGCCGGTTCGTGGAGCAAACTGTCTTGAACGGATATCAAAACAGGAACACGACAAATGAAAAATAAATGGACTAAAAAATGGACGAATTATCTTATGGCGGGCTCACTACTGCTCGGCGGCGTACCCACCGCGTCGGCAATCCCCGTCATATCAATAGATTTGGATCCGGTGACGCCAGGTATACAAAGTACGCTATCTGTGCCTGCAGGTGCCTCCTTCATGATCGATGTAGTATTCACCGGTGATGGTGTGACGATGTTTGACACTTTTGCCTTCGATACGGTCTTCAATGATCTGGGTGCGGTACTGGGGTTAACAGGGGGGACTGGTTCGCCAACGGCGGGGAGCATTGCCGCCACAGCTCCTATCGCTGCGCTTGATGTGTTTAGTGGTGGTGGGGTGGTGCCAGGCTCCGCTCTGACTCCCAGCGGCGTGCCTTTTCCGATCCCAGCCCCCTTTACGGCTGGAAGCGACGGCCTGGGAATGCTTTCGATCATCGTGCCGTTCGGCGGCGTACCAATTGGTGCGGGAGTCACCACCGACCTCTTCAGCGTGACACTCGACTCCCTGGCAGTGGGTATGAGTGGCGTACTGCCGTCCGCTGGCGTCATACCTCCACCACTGGGAGGACTGGCGCTCGCTGGCCTGCCGGTGGCGTTTACTGTGGCGGGTGGCACCGTCACCGTCCCCGAGCCATCGATCCTGATGTTGTTCGGATTGGGTTTCGCTGGCCTCGTTTTCAGTAGGCACCGGAAAGTCTAACGCAAGGACGCCTTAATTAAGCCCATTTCTGTGGTTTTTTGTTGGCCGCGATTTGGCGGTGACGAATAGCCGGTGACGGGGAGAACTCATCAACTGCGGGTTCATATGCTGACTCTGGTCTGCCCGAACCTGCCCGAACCTGCCCGAACCTGCCCGATCGTAATTACCGACATTACAGCCTATGTCCTTCGATATAATTCAGAAGTGGTAGGCTAGGTGTAGTTCAGGTAATTGAAATAGGTTGCAGACAAACTTCCCCCGAAGCGGCTTAGTTCAACAAGGTATTTAAACATGCGTTCTCAAGCTCTGCGAAGGCAATTTAAGGAGACCAATAGGCATGCCCTGAGTATTTGTTATCAAGCTCGAGACACCAACAGAGCCGAAAGCAAAGCGCTCAACATCGTGAGGTTGATATGCCAGATCCTATTGAACCTAAAAGGCTCAATAGAAAGGCTCGGCCTAGGGTTTTACACTTGTTATCAAAGTACCAACCAGCTCTGGTAAGTGATACGCCTCAAATAGAATCCAGGCATCATGGCACACTAGCAAGGCAAGATTTTAAATCCGAAGCAAAGCATTGAGCCTGATCACTATCTAACTTGGAAATAGTGACTCGGATCGCCTGTGTTTGACCTTGCACTTCAAACGCTTTTCCAAGCCGAACAAGCCAGCCTTTTTGGGCGAGTGCGTAAGCTACGTCTTTCGCGTCCTTGGCTAAAGGAACCCATACATTTAGTCCATCCGATGCTGAAGCCACATTGATTCCAAGAGCCTGCAAAGCTATACACAACGCATTGCGGCGGTGTGTATAATCGTTGCGCGCCTCGTTGAGTCGATTGCGGACGTCTTGAGAAGTCAAGCCGGCGTTAGCTATCGCCTGGAGAATATGGCTGACCCACGTCATGCCAGACGACAGACGAGCTCTCAACCTATCGGCAGTTGCAGGGTCACAGGCAACGAAGGCAAGGCGAAGATCCGGTCCTAAGCTTTTTGAGATAGAGCGAACTAACGCCCAGTGGACAGTTGCATCCGGTATGACAGAGTAGTACGGCGTCTCTGCCAGCGAGGCAAAGTGGTCATCTATGATGACAAGCACATTCGGATGTGCCGCTAGGATCTGCTTCAATGCATCCGCGCGAGGTTTAGATAGGCTGCACCCTGTCGGATTGTGGGCTCGCGGCGTAACAAGTACCGCCCGAACTCCGTCATTAATGGCTGTTTCCAATTTGTCCAGACGCATACCCGCGTCATCGACTGCTATCCCCACCGTCTGCATACCGGCTAAGCGCAGCGTATTGATAGTGCCAAGAAAACAAGGATCTTCCACAGCCACTTTGTCGCCGGGGACCAGATGAGCAGCAGCCAGACGCTCAATGGCGTCCATAGCCCCGTGCGTCAGCTCCAATATGTTATCGGACGGGCAATCAGGCTTGAACCAATCGTTTCCCAACTGACGCAATTCAGGGAGCATAGTGTCTTCACCATACAAAAACGGTTTGAGTTGGCACAAGCTCACAAGTTCCTGCGGCTCTGGCAGCCATTGTGGGTTTGGGTTACCGTCCGCGAGGTCGACCAATACTGTTCCGGTACTTAACCCTTCCTGCTCACCGGATCGGGGTGGCGCGCAAATGCTTGTACCCAAGCGCCCTTGCGTGATTGCGATGCCTGCTTTAGCCAGGCGCTGGTACGCGGTTGCTACCGTATTGCGGTTCACTTCAAGGTTTGCTGCCAGCTCACGAACTGGCGGTAAAGAATCCCCGGGCAGTAGGTCTCTATTTCGTACCATTTCACGAATGCAATCTGAAATCGCTAGAGAGGTCTTGCCGATGATTTTCATTTTTGTCCTATGACAATGTTTATTTTTATCTGTGACAATGTTAACTTACTTCGAGTTCAAGAAGAATCACTATTTTTTACCTTCAGTGACATTAGGAGTATCAACATGTTTTCAGGCCTCAGTGCATTTCCTTTGACCCCCATGAACGAGATCGGTATCGACGAAGCGGCATTTACAGGGCTAGTAGAACGTCTTGTCATATCTGGTGTCGACTCCATCTGTGCCCTCGGCTCGACCGGAAGCTATGCCTACCTTACATCTGCCGAACGTAGGCGAGTCACACAACTGGCAGTAAAGCACGCGGGGAGAGTGCCGGTGATTGTCGGTATCAGCTCGTTACGTACACGAGATGTACTGGCTCTGGCTGAAGATGTGCAAAAAGCGGGGGCGAGTGCGGTGTTGTTGGCCCCCATGTCATATCAAAAATTGTCCGACGACGATGTTTTTACTCTTTACGAAACCGTAACGCGCTCTGTGTCTGTTCCGCTGTGTGTGTACGATAATCCAAGCACGACACATTTTGAGTTCAGCGATCAACTGCATGGCCGTATCGCTCAGCTTAAAAATGTGCACTCTATCAAGATTCCGGCGGTGCCAGCGGACCCAGAAGCGGCAAAGGCTCGAGTGGAGCGCTTGCGCGCCTTGATCCCATCACATGTAACAATAGGTGTCAGTGGAGATGCCTTCGCTGCAACAGGGCTGAATGCCGGATGTGAAGTTTGGTACTCAGTGATAGGTGGATTGTTTCCCAAGACGGCGCTGGCCATTACCCGGGCCGCAAAGGCTGGCGATGCGCAGGAGGCAACGCGCCTGTCTGAACGCCTGCAACCATTGTGGGAATTGTTCAGCCAATATAACGGTAGCCTGCGTGTCGTCGCGGCGGCTGCAGAGTTAAGCGCACTAGTGGAACAGCCCAGCTTGCCTTTGCCACTTAAGGCATTAGAGGGTCCTGGACGCAAACAGCTGTCCAGGTTGCTTGAAGAGCTGGAGCTTGCTTGATTAACCGGGCTGTATTAGTGATTCGTTATAGAGGTGTGAAGTCTACTCGAACGGTTATGCGGTACTCAAGATGATCAGTTCCACTGAGCTTCATGCCTCGTTACTCACCGCGTCCTTACAACACAGAAGGGTTACTACTCATGGAAGAAGTACACTATTTGCTTATAATTTCGGCTGCCGTTTTGGCAATTGCAAGTCCAGGTCCAGCAACTTTGGCTATTTCGGGTATGTCTGTAAGCCAAGGCAAGCGTTATGGTCTTGCATTAGCCTCCGGCGTATTAACTGGTTCTTTGTTCTGGTCCTGTTCGGCCGCTTTTGGTTTAGGGGCCTTGATGTACGCCCATGCATGGTTGTTTGATATCTTTAAATATTTGGGCGCAAGCTACTTATTGTACTTGTCTTACAGGTCAATGCGTTCCGCTTTTATGCATAAATCAGCAGAGATGACAGTGCGTAAGGTAAATACCTATAGCGCTGCGTACTTGAATGGCTTATTGATCCATTTGACCAACCCGAAAGCGGTGTTATTTTTTGGCTCACTTTACTCATTGGGAGTGCCGCCAGAAACCAATATGTTTGCCTTGCTTAAAGTCATCCTCACCATAGGATGCACAAGTGCGGCCATTTTCTTTGGTTATGCGCTGCTGTTTTCAATAGAGCCAGTACGTAAAATGTATGCAAAATCGCGCCGTTATTTTGAAGTTGCCTTTGCTGTGTTTTTTGGTATCGCTGCTTGCAAGGTATTAATGAGCAGAGTAACTACTTAGGAAATGTTCTAACAATTCGTTCAAGAGGGCCAAAATCGCTTTGCAGTTTTGGTTTAACTGATTTCTGTATTTGCCAGACATTCTGGGCACTCGCTTTTGAGGCCGTTGCCAAGCCATCTTTTAGGGAATCCAGGAAGGCGAAGGGTCAATTTAGTAGATTTTAGTCAATCAGGCGTAACCCTGGACGAAGCAATAGTTGCGATTGATATCGCAACAAACCAGTCTCCTGAGTACTATTCCATTAACTGCTCTCACCCTGTTGAGTATGAGCCTGCGATTGAGTCTGGAGCCTGGGTAAACCGCGTTAGAGGTGTCAGGCCTAACGCGTCGAAAATTGAAAAATATCACTTTGTAAACTTGGTCATTTAGAAGAAGGTGACCCGGTAGCGCTCGGAAAGCTATGTGGTGATTTGGCTAGCCGGTATCCCCATATGGATATCTGGGGCGGGTGTTGTGGCACAGGGCATATTCACCTAGATGAAATCGCCAAGAAAGTATTAGCAGCTCATCCAGAACGGTCTAGCAAGATTTAGCCATATTTGTCGAATTTCACCATTGGCTAGTCGTGTGACAGTAAGTTTCGAACACCAGCAATCACACTCTCGGATAATGTGATTTTTGCCGTGTAGCTAATAGGTTTAGCCTTGGTGAAGACTAGGCTTTTATGTCAAAAGGTATGTTTATGAGTGGTAGGAATAAACGGTGAAAAATGTGTTTCCACGTAATGATTCACGAAATCTAGTTTGAACCTTGGGGCCGGAAGGCCCCAAAACCTAGTTACAAAAAATCTCCTTCCCGGTTAACCCCATTTAATTGCTGGCCATCAGGGCCTGTGGTGTTTGGGTCAGGTACCCACGGCGTGGTACAGCTGACATCGATGACGCAGGGGTCGGTGAGTGAGTTCAGGAATGCCGCTACTTGGCTGATTTGCCGGCGGTTAAGGCGAGCGGGTGTAAAGCGCGTGATCCCAGCATCCATTTCTTCCCTGAGTTGCTGTAACGCAAGTTGACTGTTACTTCTCGCATTGGGGTACAGGTTACTACAGTTTTCAATGTCTCTGAACTGAGGTAACCTGCACCAAGCTCCGCGGTTGAAGAAGTTGTTCACGGCGTTGTTGGGGTTTCTGTAGTGGCGTATCACCTGTGTCAGGGATTGATAGGCGCCAGAGTGGGTATAGGGAGCAGTGACCGCAACGTTTAGCAAGCTTGGTGTACGGAAGTGAAAACGATCGCCGATATTGCCTGTTTCACGCTCTCGGCCAAAATCGTGATTGCTACCATCGCCTTTACCTGGTCCAATTTGCGGGAAGGCAATGGTGTGGTGCCGTCCGTCGCTAAAGTTGTCTCCGCCATGACAGGCATTACATCCACCGCCTCCCTGCGCGGTAGAGGTATAAAACAGAATTGCTCCCCGCTTTTGCTGATTATTTAGCTTGGTGTTGTCCCCTTCGACATATTGTTTCCAAGGGTTGTTAATAAACACCATTGAGCGTTCATATTCACCTATAGCGTGGGCGATATTCTGGTAGGTAATTAACGTTTCAGGGTCATCCGAAGTGTTATATGCAGCTTGAAACCGGCCCAACCATTGGTTGTCTGCAAGTTGACCTGTGCCTATGTCGTAGTTGCCTATCCTTGCCGCCAGGTGGTAACGGATAGCATCGTTATCGCCGAACGGCTCAAATTCAGCTGTTTTCATTTCATCTACCGAGGTAACCGGGAATTTTGCTTGTGCCGCCACCAGGTTTACACCTGCGTCGGTATCCGCTACCCCAAAGGATGTATCAGGGGTTCTGATCCCCGATGCTTCACCGTTTTCCCCCGGCGCCTTACTCAGGCTTTCCACACGTGAATCCATAAACAAACCCGAGTCCAATAAACCAATATTAAATATGGTCGGGGAATTTCTCGGCACTAAAGGGACTCCGGAGACATGTTGTCTGCCTTTGCCTAATAGATTTGGCTTGATAGCTGCGACTCCCACCGGCAGAGACAAATCATCACCACCTCCCAGGGAAGGGTGATGGCAGGATGCACATGCAGCGTCGAAACCTCCTCCCAGACTCTTGCTAAAAAACAACAGTTTACCGAGTTGGGGTAAGGGGTCTGTGATATTGGGCAGCTGGCGATCAGCCGCAGGATTTCCGCTTAAGCCGTTGGCGGCGATGAGATCTCTTAACCTTCCATCCAGCTCCTCGGCAGCCAACTGCGGGCCACTACCAGGCCGACGATTCGGGTTGCCAGCCTGGTCTTGCGGTGGCCGGTTAAGTCCCACTGCTCGGCGAGGACGTTGAGTTGCAGGGTCACCGGCCCCCTGAGGCCCGCGCCGAGCCTGAGCTGATGTCTGTTCTGGTGGAATTAAGCTCCTGTTGCCGTCTTCACTTTCGGCGTAGACCGAGTTGGCTGAGCTTAACAGTGCAAAGGCGATAAGATGATATTTTGCACTAAGGGGTATGTGGTCTGGCATTTTTGCGCTCCATTGCTGTTTATCCCCAAGCCTAATCACGCATTCGTCAAGCAATGAGGAGCATCTGTGCAAGAAATGTGCATTATGTATAAACTGTGGTGAACTCCATGTTTCACTATTTGTTAAAGCGAGTTTTATTCTTCTCAGATACAGCCTTTGGGTTTCTCTGGTTGTGGCGCTATCTATGAAGGTTATCTGGTTTTAGACATTTTTACCGAGCAAGGTGGTTATGTAAGGCAAGGCATTTAATGCACAGGCGGCTGCGCATTTTTTGCAGAGTTTGGACATTTTCTTAGCTGGAAGCTGCGCAGCTGGTTGTTAACCTAAACAGATTCTTCTGTTACCTTGTGTTCTAAAGTTTGCTCTTCCTGATCCATTTTTTCACGGTCTGCTTTAGATATATACCGAGGTTTGCTCTCGCTGTGCAGTTTTGCGTTAGCTCTTTTCATTCTCTTTTTCAGGATTTGATTGATCTTTTTCTTTCTGTTCATGGCTGCTTGAATTGGAATAGTTAATTGGCGCTGATTTTAAAGGCTCGCTAGCGAATAACAAGTGGATTGTGAGCTAAGTTATAACTGTCACTAACCTTGGAGTGATATAAAGCAACAGGAATTTGTTGGTTTTCTTGGTGAAAGGTCGAGTGTAGCTCCTGTTTTACTCACTTCCCTGATATATAGTGGAGCCAGGAGATTTATTATTTGTTAGTACAAATCGATGAATCATAATGTGTAACAAGGCACATGAAAAATTTACCAGGTACTTTGAACTTGACTGTTATCTAATGATATCAGAAATGGTGAAGCCAGCTAATACAAGGGTTAGTGAACATATGAAAACCAATTTGCCGTTACCGCAAGCGCGAAAATTAACGGTATTGTGTAGAGTTGAGCCGGGTTGTCTTGGCCCTGATGGAAAAGATCATATTGAAGAGTTTTGTGATTTTGCCCAAACGCAGGTGGCATCAATCGATTCGGATTTTGTTATTTGGAACCTTGTCCCTCGATATGATAAAACGCTTCCCGAAATGGAGTACAAAATAAGCGACAAAACCTTGTCCCATGATAAAGCAGCTAAGTACCTCACTATTTTCAAGAAAAATCTTGATGAGTTTGAAGAGCATTTAAATGAAAAGCTATCCCAGCTTATTGACCAATATCTGGGCCGGTAGCAGGAAAAAGCAGCGCAAAGGGTAAACCAGACTGCCGGATACCCTTGTTCTAGGCTAGAAGGATTAGCGAATGATCTGACGGGATAACGCGTCCTTAAAATCCTGATAGTTAAATTCATTGATTTTATCTATCTGACCACTACTGCGTTCACAATAGATAGAAGGCATTCTGATGCCATTAAACCAATTTAATTTGACCATAGTGTAGCCGGCACTGTCCATTATGTTCAGTCGGTCACCAATTTGTAGCGGTTTGTCAAAACTGGTTTCACAGAATTGATCGCCAGCTAAGCAGGAGCAGCTACCTATTACGTAGGGGTAGCGGCCGTTTTCTACGCCGCCATCAATGCTGGCTGGCTCATTGTAGATCAGGGTATCCAGTCTATGTGCTTCCGTCGCGCTATCGACAATGGCTGTGGTTTTTTCGTTTTCCACAATATCAACCACTGTCACCACCAGGTCTGTGGTCTTGGTGACAATTGCTTCACCTGGCTCCAGGTATAATTGAACCTTGTGTTTTTCACTAAATGCTTTTAATGCCGCGGCCAGCTGCTTTACAGGATAGTCAGGCCAGGTGAAGAAAACACCACCTCCCAGACTGACCCACTTAAGGCTGTCGAGTAATGATCCAAACTCGAGGGAAATGTGCTCGAGAATATCTTCGAATGCATTAACGTCTTTATTCTCGCAGTTCATATGGAACATCACTCCGTCGAGGCGCTGACTAAGCTGTTCTGAAATGAGTTCTTTTCTCACACCTAATCTGGAAAATGGGCGAGCTGGGTCAGCTAAATCCTGACCGGCATAACTGCGTCCAGGATTGAGTCGAAGCCCGGTTTGACAGGTAGCGGGAATTAAATGGTGAAAACGCTCAAGCTGTGACTGAGAGTTGAAGATGATTTTGTCGGATATTTTAGCGACCTGCTCTACGTCTTCTTGTGAATAACCGACACTGTAGGCATGGGTCTCGCCGCCAAAGGTTTCTTTGCCAAGGCGAACTTCGTAGGGACCGCTGGAGGTGGTGCCATCCAGATAGGGTTTGATGATGTCAAACACTCCCCAGGTTGAGAAGCACTTAAGCGCCAGTACCAGTTTAACGCCAGACAGCTCTTTGAGTTGTTTGGCTTTTTCAAGGTTAGCGATAAGCTTGTCTTCGCTGATCAGGAAGTAGGGTGTTTTTAGATCGTTCATCTTGCGATACCGTGGGGCTGGGTGGATTGAAATTACAAGGTCGCTATTGCGGCCCTGGTATGCGCCCGGTTTAGTACCGGGCTTAGTTGGCAACTACTCGGCGTCCAATTCCTGAACTTGCCAGCTCAGGCCAATACGCGGCATTAGATCAAGGAAGTGATCAGGGTTGAGTTGCTCGACATTGTACAGGCCAGTGTCTGCCCATTTATTCTGGAAATAGAGCAGGGCGGCAGTGATAGCCGGGACGCCAGTAGTGTAGGAAATGGCCTGGTGCTCGACTTCATCGTAAGCTTGCGCGTGGTCACAGATATTATAAACAAAAACGCTTCGCGCTTTACCGTCCTTCTTACCCTTAACCCAGGTACCGATACAGGTTTTGCCTGTGTAACCGGGGGCTAATGAGGTCGGGTCCGGCAGGATAGCCTTGAGTACCTTTAAGGGTGATACGGTAATGCCGTCCGCTGTAGTGACAGGATCTGGGTTTAATAAACCAATATCACGCATTACGTTAAAGTAATTCAGGTAACTGTCGGAGAAACCCATCCAGAATTCGATGCGTTTTGCCGGGATAAATTCCGCCAGTGAGCGCACTTCATCGTGTGCCATGGAATAAACAGTTTGTTTACCAACCACTGGGAAATCAAAGTCCATCTTTCGAGAATGGCACGGCACCTGGCGCCACTGCTTGTTCTCGTAGTAGAAAGAGTCTCCCTGGATTTCCAACATATTGGTTTCAGGATCGAAATTAGTGGCGAACTTTTTACCGTGATCACCGGCATTTACATCCATCACATCTATGCTGTCGATGTCATCAAACAGGTGCTTATAGGCGTAAGTTGCAAATACACTGACCACGCCTGGATCAAAACCGGCGCCCAGGATGCCCGTGATGCCAGCTTGTTTAAAACGCTCACGAAACGCCCACTGCGGATCATAAGCTTCTGGAACCTGTTGCCCTTCACTGCATAGGTCGGTGGCCACAGAAGTATCCAAATAGGAGACCTTAGCCTGAACACACGCTTCCATAATATCTACGTTTACCCACGGAGGACCCGCATTGATCACCAGATCTGGTTTTACTTCTTTAATCAAAGCAACCAGTGCCTCTACGTCGTTGGCATTAACGATAACGGAGCAAAGCGCTTTACTTGTGTCTTTTACGTTGTCCCTTGCTTTTATGGAAGCGATAATTTTGTCGCATTTAGCTAGAGTGCGAGATGCGATGGTGATATCACCAAAAACATCGTTATTTTGGGCACATTTATGGGCGATAACCCAACCTACGCCACCGGCGCCGATTTGTAATACTGACATTTTTCTCTCCGCTACTTTATTGTTTGTCAGTTGCAAACTGCGCAATGTTGGACAATAAAGCGTTAAAATCATTAAGCGTTAAACAAGGGTTTAATAAGGTGAACTTAAGGCAGACTCGACCGTCAACCACTGTTTCTCCGAGCACCGCGATCCCTTTGGTTAACAGGTCTATACGTAACTGACGATTTAGTTGATTTAATCGTTCGGGGTTAAGCTCTCCCAAATGAGGAAACTCGTACCTTAGCAGTACAGTGGACAAGCTAGGCTCGGCCACCAGCGTAAAGCGGTTATCCTGCCGAATTAGTTCAGCAACTTGTTTGGTTTGAACCAGCAAATGGTCGAACATAGCTCCCAAGGTTTCTTCACCGACGGCCCGTAAGGTCATTAATACCTTTAACGCGTCAAAACGTTTGGTAGTGGCAATGGTTTTATCCACTAGATTAGGCAGTTCGTCTTCTTCACGATTCAAGTAATCAGCATGATGAAGCAAATATTTGAAATTGTGCTGGTTTTTGAGCAGTACCGCACCACAGCTAATAGGCTGGTAAAACAGCTTGTGAAAATCGACTGTGATTGAATCGGCTTTTTCAATACCGGCCAGACGGCTGCTAGAACTGCTTAGTATCAATGCGCCCCCATAGGCGGCGTCAACATGAAACCAAAGGCTGTATGCTTTGGCGATGTCGGCCATGGCGGTCAGATCATCGATAGCGCCGTGATCTGTGGTTCCTGCCGTGCCCACCAATGCGAAAGGCAACAGCTCTGCTTCTTTTAGCTGCTGTAAGGTTTCTTCCAGTCTATCTATCTTAATGGTGCCGTCGGTATGGGTATCCACGCAAATAACCGCGCGTTCTCCAAGGCCCATTAATGCCGCAGACTTTTTGACAGTAAAGTGACTTTTGCTGGAGCAAAGAATGCGCAACTTTTGTGCATAGTCAGGTAAGCCATTTTTTTGAATATTGTGACCAGAGAGAGTGTCGGCGGCCCAATCCCTAGCCAGCAGTAGTCCCATCAAGTTACTCTGGGTGCCGCCACTGGTGAAGACGCCATCTGCGTTATCACCCAAGCCATAACGTGCACATAACCAATGGGAGATTTTCTGCTCCACATAGGTCGCCGCAGACGCTTGATCCCAAGAGTCCATGGACTGGTTTAGCGCGCCAATAAAAGACTCCGCGGCCAGGCCTGCTACCAAGGGGGGTGTATGCAAGTGGGCGATACAGTGTGGGTGCTGGACCAGAATAGAGTGTTTAGCGATCAGCTCAGTGGTTTCACTGATGATCTTATCCAGCCCTGCCACATTAGCCTGAGTCAGACTTAACGCTCTGATGGCTTTTTCCAGGGATTTTGGCTCAAGTCCCGAATAGGGTTTGTCCGCCTGCTCAAAAAGCGCTTTAAGCTCTCGGGTCACCTGGTCGATAGCGGCGGCATAGGTTTCGCTGCCCTGGTTTCCAGTATGAATAAAGTGGGGTTGCCAGTTTTGCGCCATGATTACTCCGCAGAAGCCGAAATGGCTTGTTCGATGACATTGGCGACAAAGTCAATTTGCTCGGCCGTGATGATAAGTGGTGGCAGGAATCGCAGTACCGCGCCCTGGCGGCCACCTGTTTCGATGATCAAACCACGCTCCAATGCTGCGCGTTGAATACGAGATGCACGCTCCGGATCAGCCAGCGGATGACCGAGTTTATTTATCTTGTTCCCTTTGGTTATTTCCACGCCCAACATCAGCCCGCGACCGCGAACTTCGCCAATGCAATCGCTGGTTTTCTGAATCGCTATCAGGCGGCTTTTAAGGCGCTCACCCATTTGTGCCGCATGCTCGGTGAGGTTATCGCGTTGGATGATTTGCAGCGTTTTACAACCTGTGGCCATGGCCAGCTGGTTTCCTCTGAATGTGCCTGTGTGTTCACCTGCGTTCCAGTTATCGAGTTCCTTATGAAACAAGATCACAGAAAGGGGCAGGCCGCCGCCAATGGCTTTGGACAGCAGCAGAATATCCGGTGTAATTCCGGAACATTCGAAGGCAAAATTGTCACCGGTTCGCCCAATGCCACACTGTATTTCATCGAATATCAGCAGAATGCCTTGTTCCTTGGTAATACGGCGGATTTCCTGCAACCAGAATGCGGGAGCTGGGATCACGCCGCCTTCGCCCTGTACCGGCTCAAGGATCACTGCTGCCGGTTTGGTGATACCGCTTTCTTCATCGCACAGTATGGATTCGATATAGCGTAAGCTTTGTTTGGCGCCTTCCTCTCCACCGATGCCAAACGGACATCTCAGGCTGTAAGGGTATGGCATAAAGTGCACGTCAGACATCAACCCAGTGCGGCGCTCTTTGGCACCCAGGTTACCGGTTAGCGCCAAAGAGCCGTTGGTCATGCCGTGATAAGCACCGTGAAAGGAAACAAAGTTATTACGCCCCGTATTTTGCTTAACCAGTTTGATGGCGGCTTCAACCGCATCGGCACCGGAAGGACCGCAAAACTGGATCCTGGCGTCCTTGGCGAACTCAACGGGTAAAAAGGACATCACTTCTTTAATAAAGTTGTCTTTGGTCGGGGTGGTGATATCCAACGTTTGATAAGGAACGCCTTGGTTAAGCTTGGCGATTACTTCTTGATTTAGCTCTGGATGGTTATACCCAAGAGGAAGTGCGCCCGCGCCGGCCAGGCAATCAATGTAAGTTTGACCCTTAGTGTCTTGCACTATTACGCCATTTGCTTTCTCTATTGCAATAGGTAAGCGGCGTGGATAGGAGCGTACTTCTGACTCGTAGTGCTCCTGGCTTAATAACACATTGTCCGGCGTCAGGTCATAGAGCTCGTTAACGACGGGAAGGGCTTGAGCCACGGCGTTTTCTTCAACACTAAGGTTAAATACATTGTTCATTTCAGTATCCAACTAAAAACAGGGAAATATAACTGGCTGTCTGTTCTCGATATGAGAATAGACAAAAAACAGAGTCGACAACATCGCCAGCAGAAAGCGGGCGTATTCGAATAATGGAGGTTTAGATCAAGGTTCGGGAACCAGGCTAAAAGGGCGGGTTGCCACAATAGCTGGGGTAGAAAGACTCAGTTTGTTCACGTGAAGGTCCTTTAAGCGTCAGTGTTCCAGATCAACTGCATTATTAAAAATGCCAGATAAACATATCGGTTTTATCCATGAACAGAATACGCTCTGTCAGACTCTTACTCGGGTCGGCTTCGTTTTTAGCATTGCGACGTTCGCGATGGGACGGCACCGACTTGCAACAACACCAGCCATTGTCTTAATGTTTTTTTAGCAAACCGAATCATTTATCAAATCGGCGCAAAAGTATCACAACCCAGACGAATCGCAAACCGTTTTTTTAAGAAAATAGTACTAACACAAATTCGCCACGATTATTAGATTTATCGATAGAAGATACGATGTTATGTCGACTCATTATTGTGGCATTTTAAATGCTTCTAAGTGAGATAAGAAAAATCTCTGTCTAGGACAACGCTGACAGACTCGTTTGCGTTAACACCATTGGCGTTGCGAGCTACTCGGTCGCAATATACGGAACACACAAAGATTGGCTGCATGTAAATGATAAGCCGGAGACAGGAAGATAGAACTGGTTCTGAGTAATTGCCTACGCCGATTGTGCTTGTGTTTGATTTTCCGGTGTAGTTTCGTCGTACGGGGTGTCATAACTGGATCCTGAAAACACAGTGTGTCTATGATTTGCCCGCTATAAGTATTACATAGAAATGGGTGAAGAAAAGGAAATGGAAAAATTAAATACCGGCCGTTTAGTGGCCGATACTTTACTGTTAAATCAGGGTCTAATTAGCGTCGAAACTGAACTTCTGACCACCTAAAGAAGCTTCATACATTAAGCCGCCTTTGGTGTGGGTAAAGATTGTCATTCCTTTGTAGTAGCTGCCTTTAAACGATTTATCACCTGCTCCGGAAGAGGTGCCCGTGGTACCAGCATGTGCCTGCGCACCTATTGTGATAGCGACTGCAGTTGCTTGTGCACTAAATTCAAAGGTGCCACTGGTAAACTCATCATAGGCGCGTTTGTCTTCGAAGAATATGACTTCGCTATACGCCTGTCCGCCTAGCTGAAAACCGATTGTAACCTGGGCTAAACTGGTTGTACCGCTCACCGCGCCCTGACGGAAAACCTTACCTTCACCGTAGGCTGCGCCAATAACAAATCCAGCTTTACCCACAGTAGGAAAAACAGCATAGCCATAAGCATTATTAAAAAAGGGGTGGGTGGCTTCGGCTTTCTTAAATGTTGCTATGGTATCGCTAACTTCATTGGCGCTAGCTGATAATACAAAAAACAAAGCCAATACAGGAAAAAAAATACGTGTCATCATACCCTCAAAAATTGATTGGAATTAACGCAGTTAGAATACAGGTGCATCTGGAAATATCAACGTATTGGGGCGTTTAGTACAAGAGCAAAAAAAATAAAAGCGATGACAAAAGTTGGAACTAGATAATAACGCGGAGCGGGAGGATGGTCACAGTGGAGCGGATACAAAAAAGCTGTGGTTTACACCACAGCTCGAAATCTTCGCGAAAACTAGAGCAACTCTTAAACTGGAGTTACGTTCTCGGCTTGAGGACCTTTCTGGCCTTGAGTTACTGTGAACTGCACAGCTTGACCTTCGGCTAGTGTTTTGAAGCCATCGCTTTTTATAGCGCTGAAGTGGACGAATACATCAGGACCATTATCTTGCTCGATAAAACCAAAACCTTTAGCTTCGTTGAAGAACTTCACTTTGCCAGAAACGATATTAGACATGCCTAAACCCTGTATTAAATAATAAAATCAAAATATTTGCTAAAAAACAATGGTATAACTTATGAGGAACAGGACGAACGCTAAGCTAGCAATTTCGTAATGTGGAACATAGATATAGCCAATTTCAGTAGCTATGAGGATTATACGCCAGCTTTCCATTTCGTCAATTGGATATGCTAAAAAAATATTAAATCAGCCATAAGCTCGTTTGAAGTTGGATGTTTTAGTAATTCACACTGGATACGCAGGTAATGCTTAACCTAGCGAGAGTAGGGGGGATTTTAGGTAGCTTGTGTCGTAGTAAAGGGAAAAGGATTGGACTAGTCCTCACCATTTTAATCACCTTTTATTAACATTAGAGCGCTGTTGTATTCTCTTGATACAAATCAAATCGTTGTCCTTTTACCTTTGAAAAGATTGTCGTGAAAAGGGGGGCTGAGTATATTGGCGTTAGTTCCTTTGTTATATAGAGAAAAAAGATGTATAGAATGTGGTTATTTGTTGTCTTGCTTATGCTCAGCCAATCGGTGCTGGCTGAGGAAGGGAATAAAGTAAGGGTATTTGTCGCCGCTTCACTTTCCACTGTTATGGCTGAACTTAGCGAAGTATATGGCGCAAGCTCAGATACCAAACTCATAGAGGTTTATGCTGCTTCTTCCACTCTAGCCAGGCAAATCTATCAGGGAGCACCTGCTGACATATACATATCGGCCAATCAAAAATGGATGGACTACCTAGGGAAGAATGATCTTTTGTCTAAGGGCAGTCGCGTTAATTTGTTACGCAATGAATTGGTATTGATTTCGTACGGGAAAGCGCCACAACCACTCACCAATTGGTCAATGCTTGCTACGCGTCTTAAGAGCGGGCGCTTGGCGATGGGCGATCCAGATCATGTTCCTGCCGGTATTTATGCCCAGGAGGCCCTAACAAGTCTGGGAATTTGGCCAGAGATTAAAGGCAGGCTGGCGAGAACCAATCATGTGCGCGCCGCGCTGGCCCTGGTAGAAAGGGGTGAAGCAGAATTCGGTATTGTGTATAGAACTGATGCGTTAAATACGGAGAAGGTTACCCTGCTTAATGCTTTTCCTAAAGACAGCCATCAACTCATTGAGTACCCTATGAGCCTTATTAAGGGTGATCCAAATCAGCGTGTTGTGGACTTCTATCAGTTTTTGCAGTCGGCAAAAGCGAAAGCCATCTACGAGAAATACGGATTCGATTTTTACTGATAGGAACAGATTTAACTTGTGACTGAATATGAATGGGAAGCATTGCAACTTAGCCTGAAAGTTTCCGGGTTAGCTGTGTTAATCAGTTTACCTTTTGGTATTTTCTTCGCCTGGCTGTTGGCGCGGCATAAATTTCCAGGTAAGTCGTTGCTCGATGCAGTGATCCACTTGCCACTGGTATTGCCGCCAGTAGTCATCGGATACTTGTTACTTATTTCCATGGGGCGGCAAGGTTTTATTGGAAAAAGGTTGTATGAATGGTTTGGCCTGTCATTTAGTTTTAGCTGGCAAGGTGCAGCGCTAGCTTGTGCCGTTGTGGCGTTTCCCTTAATGGTACGCGCTATTCGGCTGGCTCTTGAGGCGGTAGATGTTCGCCTTGAGCAAGCGGCGCGTACCTTAGGCGCTAGTCGAACGAGGGTATTTTTCACCATCACATTACCGCTGACAATGCCGGGTATTTTTGCCGGTGTTTTGCTGGCCTTTGCCCGTAGCCTGGGTGAGTTTGGCGCAACTATCACTTTCGTATCCAATATTCCCGGCGAAACCCGAACCCTTCCTTTGGCTATGTACAGTTTCATTCAGACTCCGGGAGCTGAAATGGAAGCTGCGCGCTTGTGCCTGATAGCAATCGTCGTGGCCTTAGTATCACTGATGGCATCTGAATGGATGGCCAGGGCGGCAAAACGAAAAATGGAGGCGTTTGGTGAAAATTAAACTTGCCCAATCGCTTGGAAACTTTTCCTTATCGGTAGATCTATCCTTACCCATGTCCGGGATCACCGCAATTTTTGGCCGCTCCGGTTCGGGGAAAACCACCTTGGTTAACTTGATAAGTGGACTTAGTCAACCGGATACGGGGCGATTCACCTTGGGTGACAGTATATTGCTTGATACTGAAAACGGTATCAATCGGCCGCCAGAGAAACGTAATATTGGCTACGTTTTCCAGGATGCCAGACTATTTCCGCATTATCACGTGGAAGGAAACCTTCTCTATGGGGCGCGTAACCATAACCCCGGCCAATACCAGGAAGTGATTGAGTTATTGGATATAGGTCACTTGCTCAGGCGTTATCCGGCGGGATTATCGGGCGGGGAAAAGCAAAGAGTTGCAATCGGCCGTGCATTATTAAGCTCCCCTCAGCTGTTGTTAATGGATGAGCCGTTAGCATCATTGGATCTGCCAAGAAAGAAGGAGTTAATGCCACTACTCGAGCGATTAGCAAAAGAGGTCAAGATCCCTATCCTTTATGTGAGCCATAGCCTGAATGAAATCCTTCGATTAGCCGATCATATGGTGTTGCTTGACCAAGGAAAGGTGAAGGTTGCCGGCCCTTTGGAAACTGTATGGGGTTCAGAAGCTATGCGGCCTTGGGTATCGGCTCAAGGGCAAAGTAGTTTAATCCAAGGCAAATTAGTCGCTCATCATGAAAAGTACGCAATGAGTGGAATTGATTTGGGAAAGCGGCAAATTCTCTGGGTTAGCCGGCTTGACCTGGCGGTTGGGGTGAATGTCAGGGTCAGGATTGGTGCGAAGGATGTATCAATTGTAAAACAAAGGCCGGTTGAAACCAGTATTCGTAATATAGTGCCCGCAACAGTAATGAATACAACCCAAAGTCAAAACAAAGTATGGGTCGATTTAAACTTAGGCAAGAGCCGAATTGGGGCAGAGATTACGCTTTGGGCTGCAGATGATTTATCGCTGAAAGTAGGCGATAGTGTTTTTGCGCAAATAAAAGGTGTGAGTGTAACTCGAGACGATTGGGCTGTGCATTAGTTCTGAAGCTAACCCTCCTTCAGGCAAGGCCCAACAAGGTCGTCGAAAAAATGACCTATTTGATATTTTATCTCCTAGGGTAAAGGCAAAAGAAGAACAAAACGATTTGGGCCATTGTTGCGGGAAAAACCACAGTCTCAGTTAACATCACGAAAGAGCATGGCTGTTACAGGATCTGCACTCTTTGTATTCAGTGCAAATCCTATACGCCCTAACGCTAGAGCCGCCCCGAAAGAGGGATAATCTTAACCAATTCGCCAATGTCTACGCTGGCCTGCTCCGGCGCCACTTCAATCAGGCAGTTGGCTTGGCTCATCGAACGTAACACGCCCGCTCCTTGAGTCCCGGTACTTCGCACATTGACGCGACCGTTTGCATCCAACGTATAGACACCTCTGGTATATTCGGTGCGACCGAGGCGCGAGCGTATACGTTCCGATGCGATTGCGCCGAGCTCCTGAGGCGACCAATTTTTATTACCCTGAAGTTTGCGAATCGCAGGCTCGACAAATTGTAAAAATGAAACGATAACCGCCACTGGGTTACCCGGCAGGCCAAAAAAAGGCGTGTTTTCAATCATGCCAAACGCTAACGGGCGACCCGGTCGCATATTTATCCGCCAAAAATCAATTTCACCTATTCTGTCCAATACGGACTTCACATGATCCGCGTCGCCAACAGAGACGCCCCCCGAAGACAGAACCAGGTCGGCTTCATGGCTGGCTTGAGTCAGGGTTGCGGCGAGAGAAGCTTCGTTGTCTTCGATTATACCGAGATCCAAGACTTCACATCCCAGCCGTGACAGCAAGCTAAATAAGCTATAACGGTTGGAGTCAAACACACAGTTGGCTGTTTGCGCCTCATTTGGGTTTTGAACTTCATCACCGGTGGAGAAAATAGCCACTTTGACGGGACGCATAATCTCGACTTCTGCAATACCCATGGAGGCAAGCATCCCCAGCTCGGGTGTGTTGATTTGACAACCCGCGTAAAAAGCGACTTGACCGATGGCCAGATCTTCCCCGGCCTGACGGACATTTTGTCCCGCTTGTATACCTGTTTTTTCAGTATCAAAACGAACGAGACCTTGGTTTTCTACGGCTTGTTCCCTCATTACCACAGTATCGGCATTCTCCGGGACAGGCGCGCCAGTCATGATTTTCACTGTTTGCCCTTTTTCAAGGGCTGAGCCATAGCTCTGTCCTGCCGTTATTGTGGTTACTAACTGGTATTGCTGACAGGATAAATCATCACCACGGACCGCAAAACCATCCATGGCGGAGTTGGTGTGCTGTGGAACATTAATTGACGAAACAATGTCTCTGGCCAGGATATGACCCATGGCTTGCTTTAGAGTGACTGTCAGGCTGGTTTTTAGGGGGGAAACTTGTTCCAGGATACGGTGACGCGCTTGTTTTACAGGCAACATTTGGGCCGTGGAACTATCAAAGCAGCTCATACTCTGAGTCTTTTTAATCGGTCTGGCATAATCTGCGATGAAATCAGAGATTTGCTCGAGGTTATTGAGGTCGAGCCGAGGCAAACTAGTGTCGCTGTTTGTATCACAAGCTATTGCAATGATATTTCTATCCTGGGGGTGTAACCAGGGTTTACCCAGTCTTGCGCGATACAGTTCCATTTTTGGGAAGTCAAGGTGCTTAAAACCTTCCACCAGGATCAGGTCCAGATTATTTTGATCAAGTTTTGCAATAAGTGCCGGTAGTGTCGCTTCTTGCTCCGGAGTCTCGATTATCAAAGCCAGGCGATAGCGTGATGAGATCAACATCTGGTTTGCTCCCGCTTTGCGCAGACGATAACTATCCTTACCTGGTTTGTCGATATCAAAGTCATGGTGAGCGTGTTTTATAACCGCAACACGAATGCCTCGCCCGACCAGTATAGGTAACATGGACTCTAGCAGTGTGGTTTTACCCGTGCCGCTATAGGCTGCAAATCCCAACAAGGGAACAGAGGTGATTATTTTAGTCATTTAAACGTCCAAACTGGGCAAGTTCTTCTGGTGTATTGAGGTTGATAAATGCGTGGGGAGTATCGCTAAAATCTACACTTACCAGGTTGCAGCTCTTGTAAAGCAACATTATTTTACGGCCGCCATCGGCGAGAAAATTGTTCAGCTTAGGTTTGATGCGCCGGTTGATTAACGCGACGACGGGTTGGAAACGTGTGCCATCATGGGCCACAGCGATATCGGTACTGTCATCACAAGCACGCGTCATACGCGCTACTAAGTCCACTGGAAGGTGAGGGCAATCACAAGGAACAAAACCAATCCACTCGTTGTTCAGCTGCTCAAATGCGGCGTGGATCCCCCCCAAGGGGCCGGGTCTTGTGCTCAGCTTATCTTTAAATACCTGACCGTAACAAGCATACCGTTCGGTGTTACGGTTAGCGTTAATCGAGATATCTCGGGTTTGAAGTCTTAGGTTATGATAAACATGCTCTATCATGTCTTTACCCGCTAATGCTAGTAACCCCTTATCCTTGCCACCCATACGGCGGGCTTCCCCACCGGCAAGAATGACCCAGCTAGTTTTATCAGGCGATGGCATAATTTTCCTCATTTGTGTCGATAAGTTTCAAATCGGCTCGTTCAATCAATTGCGTTTGGCTAAGGATCCAATGGCGGCTACAAAGTGCGGTTAGTGCGTTTTGCTGGTGGCTGGTGATGACAAGAGTGGATCCCCGGTTTAACAGATCATGAGCCAGTATCACTTGCCGCTCTACCGATTCAGCATCCATGCTGGCGCTGGATTCATCCATCAACAAGATCCCCGGCTTTAAAATCCAGGCGCGAGCCATAGCCACACGTTGTCTTTCGCCGCCAGAAAGCACCGAAATGTGTTCGTCTGCCAGGGTTTCTAAACCGACCAAGCGAAGCGCCTTAATGACTTTCGTGCGCAATTTCCGGGTGTCCTTAAGTGAGTACTTAAGGCCGTAAGCCACATTGTCAAATACAGAACTATCAAACATATAGGGTGTTTGGTGCATGTAGATGGCGCCGGTGTGTTTATCAAATCCCAGTAGCCGAGCAAACAAAGAGCCGCGCTTGACATTTACCTGGCCGGTAGTGGGGGTAACCAGGCCGGACAGGATTTTAAGTAACGTTGTTTTGCCAACGCCATTGGCGCCGCTTAAATACACAGCTTGTTGAGGACCCAGGCTTAGTTTAGGTATATGGAACAAGGTGCGTTCTTGATATCGCATGGATAAGTCTCTGGCCTGAATACTGGTTTGTGACATATCGATTTCCTCTGATTTAGTTGCGCAAGTGGCCTTTGCCGCGGGCGATGGACAACAAAAAATTGAGTACCAGTGCCATAAGTAACAGCACTATGCCTAGGGCGACCCCCTGGGCGAACGCCCCTTTTGAACTTTCAAGAGCGATGGAGGTGGGGATATTACGGGTGGTATTTAAAATATTGCCCCCCACCATCATGGAGCAACCTACTTCAGTGATAATGCGGCTAAACGCCGTAATAACTGCAGCCAGTAACGGAAAGCGTACTTCCCACATCAAGCTTATAAATGCTCTGGGTAAACTTGCGCCAAGGGTATAAGCGGTTTCCCAAGCCCTGCGGTCGCTATTTTGAAACGCGGCATGAAACATGGACACCAAGATTGGAAAGGCGATCAGCATCTGACCCAGTATCATCGCCTGCTGGGTAAACAGCATGCGCCAGTCTCCCAGCGGACCGGCGCGAGATAACATCATATACAAGAGCAAACCTATCACCACAGTAGGAACCGATTGCAATGTGTGACAGATAGATAGCAGCAACCAGCGGCCTGGGAATCTGCCGTAGGCGATGGCAAATCCCAGGAGTAGTGCCGGTGGTAAAACCAGAAATATAGCTAACATAGAAACTGAAAACGACACACCAACGATTATCCAAAGGGAAGGATCGCCGCCAAACAATAACAAGATGGCCTGCTGAGTCGTTTGCCAAATATCCATCTAAGCTTGCTTAGTTTGTAGCGTCAGCAACAAAAAGCTGCTCACCGCCTAGCTTAAAGTGATTGATTAAGGCCTGTGCTTTGGGGTTAACCAGCCAGTCACTGAGTGCCTTGGCCCCTTGATAGTTAGCATCCGGGTAGTTTTTAGGGTTAATCAGGATCACCTGGTACGGGTTAAACAAGCGCTTGTCACCTTCCAACACTATTTTCAATTCGAGCTTGTTTTGATAGGCGAGCCAGGTCCCTCTATCCGTCAGGGTATAGGCCTGCAGCTCCGAAGCCATGTTTAAAGTCGGTCCCATACCCTGACCTATGGCCTTGTAACCTTTATACTCAGGACTAATATTGGCTTGTTTCCAAAGCCCTTTTTCTTTTTTCTCTGTTCCTGAGTCGTCACCTCGGGAGATAAAGTCAGCCTGGAGTTGAGCAAACTGTCTGAATGCGTTAACCACATCTTTTTCACCGTAGATGTTGGCGGGATCTTTTTTGGGGCCTACCACAACAAAATCGTTATACATGAGCTTTCTTGGTAGTACGCCGTAGCCTTTATCAACAAAATTGGCTTCTGCCTTGGGGGCATGGGTCATAACCAGGTCAACATCGCCATTTTGTCCCATTCGTAACGCTTTACCTGTGCCCGCCGCCAGAACATCTACCTGATAGCCAGTGTCCCTGTTAAATTCGGGCAGCAAATAGTCTAGCAAGCCTGAATGATAGGTACTCGTGGTGGTGGCCAGGCGAATGATAGTGTCTTCGCTTTCAGTTGCAAAAGCCGATAGCCCTGTGCATAAACTCACCACAGCAAATGTGGTTTTTAACAATGTCATTCAAATCATCCCTAAATAAGCGTGGCTAATAAACAGCTGCAGTTACGCAGATATATTCCTATAGGCAAATATGGTGCCAACGAGGAAATTTGATAAAAGTGTGCTCTAACGCATTGATTTAGGGGTTGAACTCGATAAACCTGGATGGAAATTGATCTAGAACAATTTCTCGCTTTGACTTAATTGCTTTGGCTGGGACAAAATGTCGCAACCCAAATTATCAAAGTGGTCAAAATGACGGATAAGCCGCAAACCTTGCCTTGGAGTGCTGTTTCTGTACTGGTGGTGGATGACGAAACCGGTATGAGAACCATATTAAAGAAAGCACTAAGCAAACAATTTGTTCAGGTTGACCTGGCTTCCAGCATCGAAGAAGCGGAAGAGATACGTAAGCGGTGCCATTTCGATCTGCTGATTGTGGATATTAATTTACCGGGTCGATCGGGTATCGAGTGGCATGAAGCCCTTTCACCGCAAACTCGCCGCAGTGATGTGATTTTTATGACAGGTTATGCGGATCTCGAAACGGCCATTTCCGCACTAAGGGCCGGAGCATCCGACTTTATTTTAAAACCGTTTAAACTCGAACAGATGATGATGTCCGTTAATCGTTGTATTGAGCGACGATTGATGGAGCGGCAAAACTTTGCGATGAAACGTGAAATAGCGCGTTCATTTCCAACGGATATTATCGGCGAGGCAGAAAAGACCAAAGCCATGAAGACCCTTATCGCCCGCCTGGCGCCGTCAGCGGCGGCCGTTTTGATAGAAGGGGAGTCAGGCACGGGTAAGGAGTTGGTGGCACGCTCTATTCACCAGCTCAGTAAGCGCAGCGGACCCTTTGTCCCACTAAACTGCGCGGCTATTGCCCCCGATTTATTGGAGAGTGAGCTCTTTGGCCACCTCTCAGGCGCCTTTACAGGTGCGAAAAAGGCCCGGGAAGGATTATTCAGAGTGGCGAATAACGGCACACTTTTTTTGGATGAAATTGGTGAAATGCCCCTCGCCATGCAGTCGTCATTGTTACGCGCGCTGGAGCAAAAATGCATTCGCCCGGTTGGCTCAGAGAAAGAAGTTCCCGTGGATGTGCGCATCGTTGCCGCCACTAACCGGAACTTGAGAGAAGAGGTGGAGCAGGGGCGCTTTCGCGAGGACCTCTATTATCGCCTGAATGTGCTTTGTATTGAATTACCTTCGCTGCGTGAGAGGTTGGAGGATATACCAGAGCTTTGCCACCGTTTTACTGCAAGTCTGGCAAAAGAGCTGGGAACAAAAGCGGTGGATTGGACTCTGGAAGATATCACCGCTATGCAAGCCTATGATTGGCCGGGAAATATCCGGGAGCTACGTAATATGATGGAGCGCTGCATCCTGTTGGGTAAACCACCCGCAGATTACTGGCGAGAGCTGCAGGGGGGTAGAGCCGGGGGGAATCGTAATCGGGAAGCCGCGGGAAATGACCATGTTTATGGCTTGGAAATGCCTTTAAAAGACGTTGAAAAAACGCATATTCTACGGGTAGTTGATGCCCATGAGGGCAATAAGTCAGCTGCCGCTCGTCAATTGGGCGTTGCCCGAAAGACACTGGAACGCAAGTTCAAAGAATGGGCTAGCGCCACAGATGCGTATTAAAGGGTTTGTTTCGTCCTGGGTAAAACGAGCCCGCACTATGGTGAGATACAGGCTGTTGTTTTTGACGTCTGTTCCCGTGGTGTTAACACTTCTGGCTCTGGTGGGAGTCACTTTCTACTGGGCTTTGACATACACCTGGCAAAGTGCGTTGATGAACGTACGCTCGGATCTGGCTGTAGCGCATCACAGTTTGGAGTTGCTTAAGAAAGAGCAGCAGACCAGGTTAAAATCCTTGGTGAATTCTTACGAATTTCAGACTCGCTGGCGTAACGACGAAGCGGCGCTGGTTGATTGGGTGGGGGGGCAAGGAAAAATTGACGGTTTGGATTTTGTTGTTATTCATCCCGCCTCGGTATTAGGTGAATTCGGTGAAAGTGACCAAGATCAGCTACTCAAAGGTAACCAAACGACATTTTTCGAAGTGCTGACAACAAAAGCGCTGGAGCGTCTGGATGATGACTTGTTAAGTCACGCGCAAATTCCCTTGCTGGAGTCCGATGAAATTGAGCAAAGGGGTCTTGTAAGCCGTAGCTTGTTACCCATTTTTGACCAAGATGGATATTTGGAGTGGATTGTTGACGCCGGCGTGTTGCTAAACAACAGTACATCCTTGGTCGACCGTATTCGTGATCTCGTGTACGCAGAGGATACGTTACCCGAAGGCAGTATCGGTACCGTCACCATATTTATGGACGATGTTAGGGTAAGTACAAATGTGCCTCTCGATAGCGCTAATTTCCAGGGGCGTGCGATAGGCACTCGAGTTTCCAGGGAAGTGCAGGAGTCGGTATTGCAAAATGGCCAACTCTGGGTCGACCGTGCCTTTGTATATGACGATTGGTATGTATCGGCATATGAACCTATTTATGATCACCGCGGGATAATCGTTGGCATGTTATATGTCGGCTATCTTGAATGGCCACTTGTTAAAATCATGCTGATTAATATCGCTCAATCTGGCGCTGTTATTTTACTGGTACTCATTATTTCGAGCCTGATTGTTTACCGCGGCTCACGCCAATTGTTTAAACCCATAGAAAAAATCCATCACGTAGTTGAAGCTGTACAATTAGGTCAGGATAAACGCATCGGTGAGCTTAGGCTCGATCCGGACCATGAGCTGCAAATTTTGGGTCGGCAATTTGACTCCATGCTGGATTTGTTACAGCAACGCAACGATGAAATTAAAGCAGCTTCCGATGTACTGGAAGAAAAAGTCGAAAAGCGGACTCAAAGCTTGCATGAAAAAACCCTGCAACTGGAGCAGCATATCCGCTTGTTGAAACAAGCCAGAAGCAAGTTGTTGTTAAACGAAAAATTAGCTGCGTTGGGTGAACTAACTGCTGGTATAGCACACGAGATCAATAATCCTACCGCGGTTATTATGGGCAATGTCGAACTTATCCAATCCGAGTTAGGCACCGTGTGTGATAATGCCAAAGAGGAGTTTGAAACTATCTATGAGCAGCTAGATAGGATCTGCACCATCACCCGAAGCTTACTTCAGTACACGCGGCAAGGAGGCATTCAGGATGAAGTGACCTGGCAGCATCTCAACCCTTTGGTTAATGAAAGTTTGAGCCTGGTACGTTCAGGCACAAAAAAAATGAAGGTGACAATTGAAGCGGATCTGCGGGCAAAATGTTCGGTGGAAGTGAATCGCCACCAGTTGCTACAGGTATTGGTGAACCTGCAGATGAATGGCATCCATGCTATGGATGATCAGGGGTTGTTAAAAGTATCGACCTTTGACTGGGTTGACCTGCATGGAAACGTATTGGGCGCTGTGGTTGAGGTAGAAGATCATGGTTGCGGTATTGATGAAGGAAAGCTGACCCGTATCTTTGATCCTTTTTATACCACCAGGCGTACTGGCACCGGTTTAGGCCTCTCGGTGAGTCAGGGAATTATCAGCCAAATTGGTGGCGAAATTCGGGTTAGGTCTCGAGAGGGTAAAGGTAGTGTATTTTCGGTTTACCTTAAAGAGAAGGCCGACTCCATTAACCTGATAGATCAGGTGATCGTGTAAATCAATCTCGGTATTGTTGCGAAGGAATGAAACTGAACAAACTATAAGCAACCGGCTGGGTTGAGAATGGGCGCCATAGCTCCCTTATTCAGCATTGAATGAATATAAGCTGAAGAACCACCCATCAGATAAAAGATAAGCAACAAGCCAGGCATGTTTCTGCCATCTTAATACTCAACCAAGACTACTGCGTTACCGCTGTCGCTAAGGTGCTTTCTGCTATCCGCTCTTCCATAAATCGTTGGCTGACTCCATCAGGGCATGAAGCGCGTAAGTCAAAAATTGTACCAGGGTGGAATTCAGCTAACCTGACATATCACGTGTGGCGAAAGGCTAATTTCAGGTGCTATGGGTGGTCAACATTTGGATTACTCACGTATCCCCCAAACTGAGCTAGGAAACTTGTGAAATTATTTTTAGCCGTAGATTTTCTAACGTTATGTTCTTTGTGAGGTATTCATAAATTTATTTGGTATGTTTTTGTCATCGACCCTCTCATGAATGTTATCCATTGGACTGAGCGTATTTGCAAACCTGGATCCCATGACATGCGTATAAATTTCGGTTGTTCTGAGATCGGAATGTCCCAGCAAACCTTGAACTGTCCGGATGTCAGTGCCGCTAAGCAACAATTGGGTTGCAAAAGAATGGCGACTATGTATGGGCGGTAACGCGTTTTGTTAGCTGGCTAGTAAGTACTGCTTGTCTAAGTTTTTTCCTAAATGCTGTCTCATGGATATGATGGCGACAAATATATCCATTATAGGGGTGTTCACAGCGGGTTGAAGATGGAAAAATGTATTGCCAGGCGACGTCTTTAGCGGCGTTTCCGTATTTGCGAATAAGTGAAGCAGGCAAGGAAGTTAAACCGTAACCCTGTTCTAGGTCTTGCTCGTGAATTTCTTTCGCTTTCTCGATTTGTTCCCGTAGCGGACTATATAAACTCTCTGCCAACAAAGAGTAACGGTCTTTATTCCCTTTTCCTCTGAAGATAAAAATGGTGTGATTATCAAAGTTAAGGTCTTTTAGGCGCAATCTCAGTGCTTCGTTAACCCTTAAACCGCAGCCGTAGAGCAGTGCAGCGATGAGCCAATACTTCCCTCTCAAATGACTCAAAATCAATTGAGCTTCTGAATGGCTTAGGACCGTTGGCATGCGTTTAGGCTTTTTAGTAAACGTATAGGCCAGGCCCGTTATTTCTACTTTTAAAACATAACGATACATAAAAATAAGGGCGCAAAGCGCCAGGTTTTGTGTGGAGCTGCTAACTTTACGCACGTTTGCTAAGTAAGAAAGAAACTGTTCAATTTCCTTATTACTCATGTCTTTAGGGTGTTTCTTGTTATGGAAATAGATAAACTGACGCACCCAAAAGAGGTATGCTTTCTCTGTTTGCAGGCTATAGTGCTTTGTTCTCAGTTCCAACCGAATGGATTCTAGAAAAGGTGATCTGGACATAATGGCGACAAACTACTGATGTTATATACAGGTATAATGCAGTTTCTTCCTTTTGGCCATTTTTGGTCTCGGTATACCAACGATTATAGAGGCTCGCTTTCTCCAAATATAAATCTTAAGTCATTGATGTTGATTGATAATTTAGAAATGTCATTTGATTTACCGCGCCATTTTAGTTCTCGGTAAACCCAGGTCTCGCTTTCTGCAGGTGATATAGTAGTTTTCTCTCTTTTGAGTTATCCTTAAACCACTAATTTTATTGAGTAATTATTGAGAAATCTTGTTAAAGGCGCAAACGTTAGCTCCGAGCATACACGGAATTCCTGGTAATACACCTGTTGAACTAAGCCGCTCCGCGGAATGTCGCCCCGCAGCCCCTTGTGCACCAGACTTAAATAGCAACATATTGACTATTTAAGAAGGTTGCCATGTCCCCACTCAGGCAGTGCATGCTAGACAACATGCAGGTCAGGCATTATTCGCCTCAGACTCAGGTAAGCTATGTCCATTGGGTGTACGAGCTGAGTAAACATTATCGCCGTGCCCCTGATACCCTCAGTGATGAAGAGCTAAAAGCGTTCCTTTGGCATTTATCGCTAGAGCGGCACTTGTCGACCAGCAGTTGCCTTCAGGCGTTTCATGCCTTGCGTTTCTTCTATCGGGAGGTGCTCAAGCGAGAGTTCAGAGAGCGGCTGTTGCCGGTGATGCGTAAGCAACAAAAAATCCCCGATTTACTCAGTCCAGGTGACGTTGCGCTGATTTTGCGGGCTTGCCGCAAACCCAAGTACCTCACCTTTTTGATAGTGTGTTACGGCTGCGGTACGCGGATAGGCGAGACGCTTAATCTAAAACTGGGTGATATTGATGGTGAGCTACGCACGATACATATCCGTCAGGGCAAAGGGAGCAAAGACAGGTTGGTGCCGTTGTCGGAGACGGTATTGCTGCAGCTGCGACGTTACTGGCAAAGCTGCCGGCCGTCAGGCTTCCTGTTCTGCGGGCAACGACAGAACGAGCCCTTGCATTCGAGCAGCTTCAGAAAAGTCTATCAGCAATGTAAAGTGGTGGCCGGTGTGGTGAAGCAGGGAGGGGTTCATGCGCTCCGACATGCCTTCGCGACCCACCAATTAATGGCCGGTATGCCGCTGACTCAGTTGCAAAAAATCCTTGGTCATAGCGATGTGCGCACCACATTACGTTATACCCATTGGTTACCCCATTATCAGGCTGAGCAAGACGGCAGTTACGATTTAGTGGGACGGTTGGGGTTGTGGTCATGAGCCGCTCAGTGTTCCAGCAAATACTGGATGACGGATTGAAACAGCTGGATAAGGAGCATGTTACCCCACGACAGTGGCAGGTGTTAAGGCACGTGCAGGACTGCCGAACCGAAGCAATGGGTAGTTATACCTGGCATTGTCCCCATTGTGGTGAAGATACCCAGTGGTATTGCTCCTGCCGAGACCGGCCTTGTCCACTGTGCCAGGGAAAAGCCAGAGAGCAATGGTTGCGAAAACGGCAGGCTGATGCCTTACCGGTGCCGTATCATCACCTGGTCTTTACCTTACCGCATCAGCTAAATCACTGGGCCTCACTCCACCCGGAAGTGATTTATAACGGGCTGTTTTACGCCAGCTGGCAAACCTTAACTGCGTTTACCAATGCCCGTCATCACCTGGAAGGACAGCTGGGGATGACGGCGGTATTGCACACCTGGGGTCAGACCTTAAGTCGTCACCTGCATCTCCATTGTTTAGTCCCGGGCGGTGTCCTGACCGACGAGAAGCGCTGGTAAGGGACGAAAAAAGCGCATTACCTGTTTCCGATGAGGGCGTTATCCGTCAAGTTCCGTGGTTGTATGTTGGACTACCTGAGCCATCAGCATCAAGCGGGCAAGCTGAAGCGACTGTGCGATGATGACGTCGGTGCAATATTGACAGGCTTACACAAAGTGAAGTGAGTGGTTTACAGCAAATCGACACTGGAGCATGAGGACACCGTGGTGAGGTATCTGGCGCGATATTGCAACCGGGTCGGCGTCAGTAACAGCAGGTTATCGCTGAGTAATCACCATAGGGTGACGTTGAGGTACAAGAATTACCGCAATCAGCAGCAAGCCCAGCTGCAGTGCTCAACCGCTGAGCTGGTCAGGCGCTTCGTGCTGCATGTATTACCGAAAGGGTTTGTCCGGATACGCTACTACGGCTTTATGGCAAATGCAGTGAGACGAAAGACGCTGGGGCTTATTCGGGCGGCGCTATCAGCAGCAAAGCCGGAGCCCGAGCAAGTAAAAGAGACAGTCGGGCCGGAGTGTCCGCAATGCCATGTAGCGGGCATGCTGCTGATGGCGGTGTGCCTACCGGCTCGCAGGGGGATGATGATGCGAACGGGATAGTGGTTTAAGCTATTAAAAATAATCGCAAAAATGCGACTGGGGAGGTATTGCTGCGTTTTAAAAATGGCAAATAACAGCGTAAACTAGGGTTCAATATTGCAGCCTGGATAGTGTTGAACCGAGTGGAACAAAGCCATTGCAGTCAAAATGTATTGAACGCCCCAACCCCTCAAAAAACAAAATCCATAAACAGTGTGCCTGGCGGCACCGTCCAACAGAGCATTTATATATTATGCTGCGACAATATATAAATGCTTAATTGTTGGACGTGCCGGGCAGAGCCCGGAGAAGGTGGTTGCCTGGTCAGCGTACTGGATAAATGCACAGTATTAACTATACCTTTAAGGTATGAGCAGTTGTACCATCCAATCCATCCTTAACCAGCACTTTGATGCCTACTTACAGCACCATAAGCTACCTCTGTATCAGCTTAAAGCTATCGCTAAACTGAGAGTTTGTCGAAGTGCCGCACTTGGTGGTCACTGCCTGCGCTGCGAAGCAGGGCACCTCAACGGTATCTGGTATAACTCTTGTAAACACCGAGCCTGTCCGCAATGTCAGAAAATCGAATTGGAACGTTGGTTGGTCAAGGCGCAAGGGCAACTACTCGACTGTCCCCATCATCACATCGTGTTTACCCTGCCACACCAGTTGCATTTGTTGTGGCGGTTTAATCGCGTGGCAATGATGCGTTTGTTGTTTCAGGCAGTACATGAAACCCTGGCCACGCTGTGTAGAGACAAGCAATATCTGGATGCTATGCTGGGCTATTTGTGTGCGTTACATACCTGGGGAAGAAGTTTAAGTTTGCACCCGCACATTCATTGTTTGATCACCGATGGTGGCCGGGATAAACAAGGACAGTGGCGTAAGCCCAAAAAAAGCTGCTTACTACCGGCGCGAGTGGTAATGGCATTGTTTCGAGGCAAGTTGCTGGCCAAAATAAGGCAGGCAATACAGGTAGAGGAGCTGATAATACCCACAGAAACTCGGCAACAGCAGCTGAATATACTCAACAAATTGGGTCGCACCAAATGGGTTCTGCACTTTTGTCAACGCTACGAACATGGCGAAGGGGTGGCAAAATACCTGGCTCGTTACGTCCATAGCGGCGCATACAACAACAGCCAGTTGCTGAGTGAAAATGACGGCCAAGTGCGGTTTAGTTATACCTCGCACCAGAGCCATCGGCGGGAAGTGATGAAGCTCAAGGTAGATGAGCTGATTAGTCGGGTGCTGGAGCATACACCGTTACCGGGCAAAGTATATGTCCGGCGTTATGGGCTCTATCACAACAAATGCCGGGAAAAACTCAATACAGCGCGAGCTTACTTCAAGCAACAACCGGTGACAGAGCCCGATGAAATTGACTGGAACGATTACCTGGAAAATCAGGGAATGAAACTGGTGTGTGAGCAGTGCCAACAGCCACTCCATCTGGAGGCGGTAATAGTAAATAGTGAGGTTAGTGACTATCTACATGAAATGGCTTAAGCCGACTCAAAGCAGCGCAGCTACCGCTGAGGGAGAAGTGTGGGCGACGTTGACTAATCACATGAAAAGTAGGGGGAATATGTATATCAGATTGAGAAGAATGAGATGGCATGGTCTAATCACCTCAACAGAAAAAGCATTATCAGGGATGACGACCCGCGTGGGTAATTTATTGCAGGTAAGCCAGGCAATAGAAAGTCCATAGCGCGGACGTCCAACAAGAAAATCCAGTAGACGAGCTCACTAACCTAAACATCCAACTCGGCAACTGAGTTTAGGGTGGTTATTTTTGGTGTTATGGAAGCTCGCAACTGATTTAAAACGTTAGGTGCCGCAACGTGACCGAGTCGTTTTATTGTTATCTTGCGATGTTTACCTAAAATGTTTTGGCTTTTTTCGTTTTTTTGGTAATCAATAACCTAAATAATTAAGAGGAAATATTTTGGAAAATACATCCATAAATTGTGGGAATTTAATGATAAGAAACAACCGCAGCTCACAATTCTATCAAAATGGAATAAGTGACTTTGGGGAAAAAAGTATTTTAGTTGGGATGAGTCCTGGTAATGGTTTCTTTTCTGAACAAAATATGACTGATATTCTACTTGGGATGTGTAAGTTAGCACCTGAAGTCTACATTGTAATACCGGATGAACCTCATATTCATAATTTTATCGGTATGGGGTACTCGGCTGAAAAAGCAAAAAAAAAGGCCAAAAGAGACATAACTCAAATACACAAACGAATGCAGCGAGTTGTCGATGCATTGGCTAATAAAACAGATAATGTTAATTATTCAATCATTGATTGGCGAAGAAATATCGAAATGAACAATCAATACCAGAGCAATTATACCCGAATATGCAATCTCTATAATGAGGAGCTTGATTTTCAAAACCAAATTAATCAATTTACTTATCAATATTTAGAGGCAAGAGCCAAGGTAAGAACGGTAAATAATATTAATGTAGCACAGGGTGTAAAATACTACTTAAAAGAACTAGCCTTATTCTCTGCGATGCCATCAATATTTGGTGAATCGCCAATAGTTGCCTATTATAAAGAATTTAGTGTAGGGCTTGACTTCATTACAAAATTATTCAATGATTTTTCTGAAAATTTCAGTCTAATTCAATATAGCATACTACCAAAAGATACAGCTTAACTTAATCTGTTACCGAACTATCTAAGACTTTTGTCATATGTAATGGTTGTGTATTTTGTATGTTTCACCAATTATCTTTTGGTTTTCTGTGTAAAGTAAGTAGGTGAGTATAAGTTTTTAGAGGTTACGTATGAATTTCAATCAGTGTAAATATACTGATTCGCCTAGTGCTGCACGGCCTACCTAGATTGGTAGGTTGATTTAAGCCTTGCTGAACTTTTGCTTGTGCACTTAACTTCAGCATGTTTCAAGGTAGGTTCCTCAATAAAGATAAATATATTGAGCAAGCTATTGCTTCAACAGTTACTCAATACAAAAAAATAGATGAGTCAAATTATCCGGCAACAAAGCAGTTTTTTAATATTGGGTTGTACTTCCTGCTAGCTGAACGTGATATTCAGGCTGTGAAAGCAGACGCCTTTGCAAATCCAAATAAAACTAAGAGAAATATAGCGCTAAGTAGGTGAGCATAAGTTTTCAGAGCTGCTCCCTGTTTGTTTTTTATGCAGCGGTACAGATATTTTTGCGTTTTTTCACCGACTCCAGTATACATGCATCAATTTTCAACATCATGCGTACCAATCCGTGAAAGTAGTATGGCGCCTTACTGAGGCCGAACAAATTACCCTTAGAGAAGCTGTGGCTAATCACCCCAAACATCGTTGTAGAATCCGGGCTCATGCCATCCTACTCAGCCATAAGAGATACGATATTAAGCAGCTAGCGGATATCTTCGATACCAGCTTGGAGACGCTTTCTAAATGGATCGATTGCTGGGAAGAGTTCGGGATCTCAAGCCTTTATGACGCAAAGCGCACGGGGCGGCCCACTATTTATACGGATGAGGAGAAACAGCGCCTGAAAGAGCTTGTGGATGAGGAGCCTCATCAACTCAAGCGAGCCCAGTCCCTGATGGAGAAAGAAAGCGGCAAAAATTTTTGGAGCCAGCGTTTCAACGATTAAGCGAACGTTGAAAAAAAATTTAACTACAGCCGATAAAAGAGCCAGACATTCGCTCAAACTAAAGCGTGATGAAGAGGCGTTCCGAAAGTGTTACAACACCCTGAATAAATTTATAAAGCTTGAACAAAACAACACCCTGGGCGAGTTGGACCTCTATTATTTCGATGAATCAGGTTTCAGCCAAAAATCGAACTTACCTTACGCATGGAGCCCAGTCGGTGAGCCGTTTGCATTTCCTGCCTATTCGCATAGTAAGCGATTGAACGTACTTGGCTTTTTAAGCCGCCAAGGAAAGCTGGTTTACCACAGCACCGAAGGTCACGTTACTACTGACACAGTCATCGAGGCGTTTGAAAAGCTGATAG
This sequence comes from Psychromonadaceae bacterium, assembly GCA_965249895.1. Taxonomy (GTDB): domain Bacteria; phylum Pseudomonadota; class Gammaproteobacteria; order Enterobacterales; family CBDFNC01; genus CBDFNC01. The sequence goes on along the minus strand of CBDFNC010000004.1, from coordinate 189,553 downwards.
AAAATAAGCCACACACCGCAAAGAAAAAACTGACAGTCGTTTTTCTGGACAACGCATCTTTTCACCGCTCTGCGAAATTTAAAGAGAAATGCAGTGACTGGATAACAGAGGGTGTTTTGGTGCTGTATCTGCCAGCTTATTCGCCAGATGCATATTCTCATGGATGCTGATCACCAATTTTAGTTAGTTTAACTTCAAAAGATCTCATTCAATCTTGCCATTTTTCATTGTTAATGCCCGCATAATATTTGCTCCATTTCTTATTAAAGAGCCGTTATGCCAACCGAGTCCATTTCAATGCGAAAACTCAAAGAAATACTTCGATTAAAATACGAAAGTAAGTTATCTCACCGTAAAATTGCAACAAGCTTATCCATCTCACCTGGTACTGTCTCAACTTATGTCAATCGTGCAAAGTTGATGGGGATCGAAACCTGGCCATTGCCAGAGCAGTGGGATGACTTCAAGTTAAACAAGCACTTTTTACAAACAAAGATCACCCCCAGAACAGCTATTCCTTTGCCAAATTGGTCTGAATTTCATCAGCAATTAAAGAAAAAAGGCGTGACTAAACAGTTGCTATGGCAAGAGTACGTAGAGCGAAACGCCGACAACAATTACAGTTATCCGCAGCTGTGCCGTATTTACAAAGAGTGGCGCTCACGTCAACAACCCTCAATGCGACAAACCCATCAGTATGGCGAGAAGTTATTTGTCGATTACTGCGGACCGACAATCCCCATTGTTAACCCGGATACGGGCGAATATCGAGGGGCGCAAGTCTTTGTGGCTGTGATGGGGGGCTCAAGTTATACCTACGCTGAGGCGACATTATCGCAGCAACTCGAAGACTGGGTGATGAGCCATGCCCGGGCATTTCAATGAAAACTAGAATCCACGTCCTGTGGGCGTGGTAATCAGTGACAGGCTATGCCTGGAGCATCCACTCATGCTATGACCAATCTCGGTTGTCCCCACAACAGAGAAAGGAACAGTAGCATGAGTAGATTTGAGAAATTATCGCACGTTTTGTGGCATTGCCAATACCATATTGTCTGGGTACCGAAGTACCGCTATAGGATACTAACCGGACCGGTAGCGCAAGAAGTATATAATTGTATCCAGATATATTGTGGCAGGCTCGATTGCCAAATAGTAGAGTTAAATGTGCAGCCAGACCATGTCCATTTATTAATAAAGGTGCCATCGAAAAAGTCAATATCCGAACTTTTAGGAGCTGTAAAAGGCCGAACAGCAATTAGGATATTTAAGCAGTTTCCCCATCTGCGCAAGAAGCCATATTGGGGTAACCATTTTTGGGCAAAAGGCTATTTTGTAGACACTGTCGGTGTGGATGCGGAAATGATAAGAAAATATGTGAAGTACCAAGAAAAGCTTGAAAAGCGCCAAGAACAATTAGAATTTTAGCCGTCTAAATTGGGGATAATCAGCTTGCCTTTTAAGAGGGCAAGCTTACGCCCCCTTCTAGGGGGTTAAAGGCAAAGCCACCTTCTAAGAAGGTGGATCTTTAACTTTCTGGGGGCAGTACCTGAAATCATCGTCCCGGATAATTTACGCTCCGGCACCACCAGAGCCTGTAAATATGATCCTGATTTAAACCCAACCTATCAGCAGCTGGCTGCCCATTATAATGTGGCTATTATCCCGGCCAGACCGCTGAAACCCAAGGATAAAGCGAAAGCTGAAAATGGTGTCCTGATTGTTGAACGCTGGATAATGGCGGTTTTGCCTCATGAAATATTTTACACATTAACGCACTTGAATCAGCGCATTAGTGAGTTGTTGGTACGGTTAAATACCAAAGCGTTTCAGAAACTTCCCGGCGACAGAGCCAGTCAATTTTATGCCCACGAGCTCCCGGCTATGAGGCCTCTACCGCTGCTTGCTTACCAGTATACTTTTATTAAAAAGGTGAAGGTCAATGTGGATTATCACATTGAAGTGAACAAGCACTATTACTCAGTGCCTTATGGATTGCTCAAGAAACAAATTGAGGCGCATGTGAGTGAAAAAACGGTAAAGCTCTACTATCACAGCCAGTGTGTAGCCCAACATCCCCGCTCTCATCATGTCGGCGGATACAGCACCTTGGTTGAACACATGCCTAAAGCCCATCAGGATTATGCAAAATGGACCCCAGAGCGATTAAAACAATGGGCGGGCAAACTCGGCGACTATGTTTTGCAATGGGTTGAATACAAGTTAGCGAGTAAAGCGCACCCGCAACAAAGTTATAAAGTCTGCTTTGGCTTGCTAAGCCTGAGTAAAACCTACCCGAAAAAACGCCTTAATGATGCTTGCCAGCGCGCATTGGATACCGGGGGGTATCGACTGGAAAACATAAAAATAATTCTGAAAAAGGGTTTAGATAAAGAAGTACGCGAACCTGAGCAGGCCGATCTGCTTGCGGGAGTTAAGCATGACAATCTACGTGGTCAGGATTACTTTCACTAAGGAAAATAAAGATGAATTCACAATTAACACAGCAACTTACTGACTTACGTTTAAGTACCCTGATGGACAGTTTGGCACGTCAGGAAGAACAACCTCATTTATATACTGATTTAAGTTTCCATGATCGGTTATCACTCTTGTTGGGGGAAGAAATAACCACACGGGAACAACGAAAGATCGAACGTTTAGTCAAGCAAGCGAAATTCAGGCTGGCAGCCCATCCGAGCCATATCGATTACCGCACGAGCCGTGGCATTGAAAAATCCAAGATCCGCAGCTTACTTGAAGGGCACTGGCTTAAACATCACCAGAGCCTTATTTTTACTGGTGCGACAGGGAGTGGCAAAACGTATCTGGGCTGCGCGATTGGTCATTACTTCTGCCAACAAGGTGTGGCAGTACGCTACTTCAGGATGAAAGGGTTACAAGAGCAGTTACGCCAGGTGCACGGTGAAGGCAGTTACCCGCGCTTTCTCAATCAGTTAAATAAAACGCCGATCCTGATCCTGGATGATTGGGGAATGGAAACATTAACGCCCCAGCACCGCAGTGATCTGCTGGACATAATCGATGCAAGACACGATCAAGGGTCGATGATCATAATGAGCCAATTACCAGTAGCCAAGTGGCATGAATTGATTGGGGAAGCGACGTATGCAGATGCGATAATGGACAGATTGATCCACCGTGCACAGCGAATTGAATTGCAGGGAGAATCAATGCGCAAAGTAGCAATTAACTTGACGGATCCACAGTGATCAATTAAAACTGTTGCCGAGCCGAAAAATGGCACCGAAGCGTGATCAGCATCGATGAGAACAAGCGATCAGCTTCGGTGAGAATGAGTGATCATCTTCATGAGAATACGCACCAGAGCTGAATATCATAGAAATACTATGGCGGAAAATTAAGTATGAATGGCTTCCCACCTGCGCTTTTGAAACATTTGAAAATCTGACCAAGTGTGTAAAAAACATCCTGTCTAATTATCCATCTAAATTCAGAATAACTTTTACCTAGGTACTTATTATCAATTCAAAATCGACAATGTTTTTATTGAATTTGCTTGGAACTGGCATAAAAAAAATTTAGTGCCGTATTGTATATCTCTCCATATAGATTAATGTAAAGCATGCTAACTAACAAGGATAGGTCGCGCGCAGCCGCGACTTAATCCAGTCGTTGGACAAGCCCGGGGCTACTTATATAGGAAATATCTCATCGCGAGGAAGGAGGGCTTTATGTTGCTCTTTTTTTCGAGCCGAGCACGGCCCGGATTGCCAACGGGATATTGGCAACCAACTGTATTTACGGTTTTTTTATCGTGGCATTCACTCTCCTAACTTCAAGTTTATTTTGCTACGCCACAACTCCTTTTGCTTGGACACATCCTTGTTTTAGCTCGTCAGGCCGAAGATGACATGGCGGCCTCGGCGGATAAAGCAGAGGTCCATTTCATCGTGGCATTTTGGACAGCACACCATTTTTTGTATTCTGCTGAGCACAGCTGGTAATACGACCTTGAGCATCAGTTGTAACCGTTTTAAGGTTTGTTTGGCGTTGCCGTGCAAGAAGCCATAACTACGTGCTCGACGAAAGCCTTTCGGCAGAACATGTTGTAACACCCGCCACAGGAATGCGCTTGCCGCTTCGGTGATGGTTTTGGTTCGCTTGCTGGCACTGTCTCGATAGCGGAAGGTGACTTTATCGCCATGCAGTGACAGGATGTTGTGCTCACTGATGACACCGCGGTAGAGGTAGCGGGCTAAGTAGGTCAGTGCACTGCTGCCTTTGCCAACATATTCGCAATCGGCAACCCAAGTTTTAGCGGTGTTGGCAGGCAAGAAGTAGCGAGCCTGGCACATTTGTGCGATGAACTTACCGCGAAACACCTTGGCCAGATTATCCGCTTTAAACAGGTATTTGCCGGCCTTGGTTTGCCATAACGCTCTGGTTTTATCCATGCCGCCAGCCGGGACCACAAAGTGGACATGGGGATGAAAATCGAGCCGCCTAGAATGGGTATGCAACACGCCAATCAGGCCGGTGTACTCACTAAGCTGTTTATCTCGCTGAAAAAAGCCATCAATAGTTTGCCTGGCAGCCTGAAACAGCGCTTGATAAGCCCACGTTTGGTGGCGCCAGACAAAGGCCCTGAGCTGATACGGAAGCGTGAAGGTGATTAGATAATAATCAACCGGCAGACACTTTTGCTGCTGCGCCGCTAACCAGTCATTGTTGGCGTTGTGCTGACAAGCCGGGCAATGACGGTGGCCGCAACTGGGATACCGCAGAGTCTCCAACTGGCAATGGTCACAATGATACAGCAGCTCTCCGGCTTGTGGGGTATGGCAATCGATGATGCTCTGCAGCGCCCGGCGGTGAACGGGGTGGATGAGATGCGCATAGTCACGCTCTAACTCTGCGCGATAACGTTTGGCGAGCATAGCGAGGTTAATCATGGGGCTCACCTTGTTTGCCATCAACCCAGTCAATATCAAACCCCTCAATCATATCGTTGAGCATTAAGGCACTGCTTTGTTGTACTAGCGGCGTCATGTGGGCATACATGGCGGTGGTTTTTAGGTCCTGGTGGCCAAGAATATGGGCAATCGCGCTTAACGATAAGCCGCGTTCAAGCAAATGGGTGGCCAGAGAATGGCGTAAGGTATGAATATGTACGTTCTTACTGATAGCACAGTCTTTGGCGACTAATTTTATGGCTTTTTGTACCCCACCTTTATCCATGACCATGGGTTTGCCATTACGAATATGCGGGGGATGTCCACCCGGAAACAGCAATGTTGGATGACGGTGGGTTCGCCAATATCGACGCAGTGCCAACAGGGTTTTATGGGGCAGGTCGACAAAGCGGTCCTTTTTGCTTTTGGTAAAACGCAGATGGACGCGCATTAAATGACTGTCAATATCGGAGACTTTTAAGTTAAGGGACTCACTGAGACGCAGGCCCATGCTGTAGGTGGTCAGAAAGTAGACCTGATAGCTCAATTTGCGGGTGGCATTAATTATCGAGTTAACCTCAGTTTGGGTTAATACATCTTGCAGCGTTTGTACTTTAGGCGGCTTGACGATGTTGACCCACACCCAGGGTCGCTCGAGCACATGTTTATAGAAAAACTGGATGGCATTGCGGGCAATCTTGACCGAGCTCCATGATTTGTTTTCAACCAGGGTAATAAAATAGCGCTTAAGTTGCTCAGTGGAGAGATGGTCAGGACAGGTATCGAAGTGCGTCGCAATATGGCGGATATAGCAATTATACATTTCGATTGTTTCTGAGCTTTTTCCTTGTAAAGTCAATTCATTAAGATATTGTGGATAGAGTTTATTAAAGCGGGTTTGTTCGTCGTTGTTCATCAGTAACTCCTTACACCCTAAGACATTCAGGGTATATAAGAAGTAGAGATGAAGATGCTTTTTCCTGCCGCACAGCGGCTTCGTTCAACAAGCTGTTAAACAAGGACAAAAAACAGTTGGATTTTGCTCCTTCGTCGCTAATTTTAGCCAACTATTTTATTGCCTGTTAACAGGGCGTTATGTGTTCATGGAGATTGCGTGTGAGTTACGACTTGATGGTATTTGATTCTAAAGTTGCCCCAACGGTGCGAGAAGAGTTCATGGATTGGTTCGCTCAGCAAGTTGAGTGGGGTGAAGAGCACTCTTACCAAGATCATAATGTTACAACTGATTCACTTCAGGCTTGGTTTAATGAGATGATCGAATACTTTCCTGCAATGAACGGACCACTGGCATCAGACGATGTCGATGATCCCAAAATAACTGATCATTGTATTGGAAAGTCTGTTATCTATTCTGCCTTCTCTTGGTCTGAGTCTGAGGAGGCTTTCAATAAAATGCGAGAGTTGGCAATCAAACATTCAGTTGGTTTTTTCGATGTAAGTTCTGATAACGGAGAAATACTATTTCCTGAAAATCATACTTTACCCCAAAATAAGAAACCTTGGTGGAAGCTTTGGTAAACACATAATCGGGTAGCCGGAGGTATCTAGCCTCCAGCCCCCACACCACCCATCGTGCGGGTCCGCAATGGGCGGTTCATCTCTCGTAATGAATACTGATCCAAATGTCCTTCAGTGACACCAGACCTTGCGTAGCGAGGAACTCATTGCTAATTGCAATGTTAATTCCTTTTGTTTTAGAGCTACGGCACGGTCCTTTGCTGCTTATTCCACAGGAAATAGCCAGCCGTTCACTCACACCCAGTTTGATTAGACTTCTAACTTTGGTGCGAGGTTTTCGCCACTGTCGCCAGTAACACATGCGCAGCCTTCGCCGGATCCAATGGTCTAGATCTACCGTTAGTTGGTAGGCGTAGCAATCAAGAAGTAATATCCCCAGCCGCGTAGAAATTGCGTGAGCTTATGAATTTGTCGTGTCATAGCGATTCCCCAATTTCGGTTGGTGAGCTCCCTTACTTTTGCTTTAAATAATTTCAAAGCATTTTTATGGATCTGCACTTTCCCGTATCGAAAGGTAAAGCCAAGAAACTTTGAGCCAGACACGGGGCCGACTCGACTTTTGGACTCATTAACTACCAACTTCAAGCGCTGGGTTATATATGTGGATATTTCCTTTTTGACCTGTTTACCTTTGTCTTTGCTTTTCACCAAGATGATGATGTCATCGGCATAGCGAGCAAACTTAAGTTGCTTATAGGTTAGCTTTTTGTCCAACTCGTCTAATAAAATATTAGAGAGTAAAGGAGATAAAGGCCCCCCTTATGCGTAGTAAGTGATTATGCAAAGTAATCCGTAAAAAAGCCCGTCGTTAAAGGATTCACTGCTGATTTACTTGACATAACACTCTGAAATATTGAGGGAGAAGAAAACTTCTCTCCACCTATTTTGGAGGAATGTATGATGAGTAACCTGACCTTTCATGAATTAGTAGCTCGCCTCGAAAAAGAGCTATACCGCCTGTATTACACTGAATCGAGCATAAATTACTATCGCCAGATGTGGCGGCGTATCGCTGGATTCTTAGACACTGAGGGCCTCGATCACTTTACTGAAGAAGCAGGTTTGCGGTTTCTCGATAGCCAATACAACTTTTTTGTGCTGGAAAAAGCCGGCAAACTGACACAGTCGAACATCAATACCCTCCGGGTCATTCTTATGCTCGGTGACTTTCAACAGCATGGCAGCGTACTGCGCAGATACTACAAGCAGAAAGAATTACTGCAAACCAACGAATTCAAAGGCATATTTCGGCTTTACAAGGTGTATTGCCAACAGAAGGAGTACTCTAACGCCACTATAAACCACTATCGAAAGATAGCTGAAAAGTTTCTGAGTTTTGTTGAGTCACAGGGCATCTGGCGGGTCGCTGATATCACAGCCAAACATACCGCCGGTTACATCAAGACATTGTTAGGATACGGCTATAAAACCGTCGAACTAGAGCTGTGCGGAATGCGATCTTTGTTGCGCTATCTACACGATAACCAGCTTCACCCGCAGGATCTGGCGCAAACTATCCCCGCCATAAGAGCCAGGAAGCAGAGCCGGATCCCTTCGGTATGGACGCTGGATAATGTCACTAAACTGCTCGATGCCGTCGACAGAGGCAACCCCGCCGGAAAAAGGGATTATGCCATTCTTCTCCTGGTCACGCGTCTCGGCCTGAGAACCCGTGATATCAAGCACTTGAAGTTAAGTAATCTGAATTGGCGGGATAACCGCATCGACTTGGTACAGTCGAAAACATCCCGAGTAGTCAGTCTTCCCCTGCTGCCCGAAATTGGTTGGGCCATCATTGATTACTTGAAAAACGGGCGACCAGCAACCGGATCACCCTACGTATTTTTGCGCTGCCTTGCGCATTTGGAGCCTTTTTCAGATGAAGACAGGCTGCACCAAATCATAGTCAAGTATATGAAACTGGCTAAGGTACCTATTTCTCCAGCAAAGAAAAAAGGCATGCATTCCCTGCGGCACACACTGGCCAGCAGGTTGCTTAGTGAAAATACCCCCCTTCCTGTCATCTCAGATATATTAGGGCACATCAGCTCAGACTCCACTGCTGTCTACCTAAAAGTGGACATCAGCAAACTGCGCGAATGTGCGCTAGATCCTGACGAGGTATTCAGATCATGAGCAAATTTACATACGAGAGCCCATTTCAGCCATTTATCCAGGGCATGATCCGGGAAAAACAGGCGCTGGGATATAAATACGCCAGCAACGCCCGCACGCTTTTTAAGTTTGATCAGTTCTGCCTGGCATATGGCTGTACAGAGCTGACCCTGTCAAAAAACCTCGTCCAGGCATGGGCTCAAAAACGGCTAAATGAAGCGCAGGCCACCCAGCGGGGGCGGGCAGGCGCCGTCAGGCAACTGGCCATGTATATGCTCAGGCTTGGCGAGTGCGCCTATGTGCTGCCCAACGGCAGTATTCCTAAGGGGCCTGAGTATATCCCTTACATTTTCAGCAACGAAGAGCTTGCTGCATTTTTTAAACAAACCGATGCCTGTCATTACCACGCCGAAGTCCCGCTCCGGCATTGGATTATGCCGCTGCTGTTTCGTCTGTTGTACGGTTGCGGATTACGTATCTCAGAAGCCCTTGACCTTAAACTCGGGAACGTAGATTTAGCGACTGGCGTACTGACCGTCATTGACGGCAAATTTAACAAAGACAGGCTGGTGCCGATATCCAGTGAGTTGCTTCGTCGGTGTGATGACTATACAAAGCAGGTTCATTCGTTTTCGGATAACAATGCCTATTTCTTCCCTGACCCCAATGGCCAAGCGGTCAGCCGCGGGAATGCGTATAAGAACTTCAGGAAATTCCTTTGGCAAGCCAGGATCTCACATGGCAGCTGGGGAAAAGGACCGCGGATGCACGACTTCCGCCATACGTTTGCGGTTCACTGTATGAGAAACTGGGTGTTGCAAGGTAAAGATCTGGCAACTTATTTACCTGTACTCAAAACCTACCTTGGTCATCATTCGTTTCATGACACCACCCGCTATTTAAGGCTTACAGCCGAAGTTTACCCGGATATTACAGCGAAAGTGGCGCATGCTTTTGGACCGTTGATCCCGGCTGTGGGAGGTGACGATAATGCAACCGACTGATTTTGCCAAGGCGCTTTCCCATTATTTGGCTAACTATCTGCCTGGGCAGCGTAACGTCAGCCCCAACACGATCAAATCATACCGAGACACGTTCAAAGTGCTTCTACTTTATTGCAAACAGGTGCGGGGGATATCCCTTGAGCGGCTTTGCTTGAAGCATATTGATAGTGCCTTCATTATTGGTTTCCTTGCCTGGCTGGAGCAGGAAAGACACAATAGCATCTCTACAAGGAACCAGCGGTTGGCTTGTATTCACGGTTTTTATCGTTATATGCAAGCCGAAGATCCGGTGGGTTTGTTGTCGTGCCAGCAGATCCTCTCTCTGCCGATGAAAAATGCGCCCAAGCCGACGGTAAATCAGCTGTCGCCCGAAGCACTTAAGCTGCTCCTGGCGCAGCCTGATCTCACGAAAGCCCGTGGCCGCCGCGATTTGACTCTGCTCTCAGTCTTGTATGATACGGGTGCAAGAGTTAATTGATCTGAGAGTCCGTGACGTCCGGTTGGATCTTCCTCCCGTTGTTACCCTTACCGGCAAAGGCCGAAAAACAAGACAAGTGCCGCTTATGGCCAATGCAGCAGCATTACTCAGTCAGTATATGGCCGAGGCTTATTTAAGCCACAACAGCATGAAAGATCACCCATTATTTTTTAATCGACAACGCAATAAAATGACGCGTGCCGGCGTCGCATTTATCCTGTCCAAATACGTATCTCAGGCCAGAGCCGTATCCTCGATTATCCCCGATAAGGTAACGCCGCATTTGCTAAGGCACACCAAAGCTATGTTATTACTCCAGGCCGGAGTCAGCCTGATCTATATCCGTGACCTTTTAGGGCATGCTGATATTGCAACGACAGAAGTCTATGCTCGCGCAGATACGGAGCTGAAACGTAAAGCGTTAGAAAAAGCCTATCCAGACATGGTTCCCACCAAACTCCCGCAATGGAACAAAGATGAAGATTTACTCGCTTGGCTGACGGCTCTCTAGCCGGGGTGGGTCATAATATTATGCAAAGTAATTTAGGCCTAACAGCCCGGAAACCGTATGCCGCAGCCGGTTACTTTGCATAATCACTTACTACGCATAAGGGGGATTATCAGCTCCGTGCTAGCTAACATTTATCTGCATTACGCGTTAGATCTCTGGTTCGAAAAGAAAGTAAAGCCGAAGATGCGAGGCCGAGCAATGATGATCCGCTTCGCAGATGATTTTGTCTGCGCGTTTCAATTCGCTAATGATGCCGAACGCTTCTATAAAGTATTACCGAAACGATTGAAGAAGTTCAATTTAGACGTCGCAGAAGATAAAACCTCTCTGATGCGGTTCAGCCGATTTCACGTAGACCGAAAACGTCTTTTTGTATTTCTAGGGTTTGAGTTTTATTGGGGGACAGATTCAAACGGTAAGGTAAGGCTCAGGCGGCGAACCGCTGTGAAGAAACAGAAGGCGACACTGAGTGAATTACCAATGGATCAAAGCCAAGCGTTCATTAAAACTGAGGGATTGGCTGCCACAATTAAAACGAAAACTGACAGGGTTTAGAAATTACTTCGGGCTCCCCGACAACAGCCGCAGTTTATCAGGTGTACACAGTTATGTTTTACATACTTTATATAAATGGTTGAACCGGCGAAGTGGTCGACGAAGTTATAATTGGAGTAATTTCAAGAAGATGCTAGAGTATTTTGAAATTGAGAGACCGAGCGTCAGCAAACGATTTGTGCTGATCGACTGGTACTAGGGCCGTGTTTTACACGAGCGAATATATAACTGAAGATCCGGTGATGCGGCATTCCGATGCGGTAGTTCCGCACGTCCGGATCTGTGTGGGGTCGGCTTGGTAACAAGCCGCTCTACCACGATGGGGTCACGGAGGAGGATTGTTATGCTGAAGAATACGAGTAAGTGGAGCGCTGGCTATTGGCAGGTTGTCGTTGCGGTATTCGCTCTTCTATTTTTGGCTAACGCCTTTGGACTATTACTTGGCTGGTTCCATAGTGTTGATGTTAAAGGGTGGTGGCCTTTCGCGTTAGTTTTGTTCGCGATTGTTAGCTTGTTGTATGCAACCGCCTTCTCCAAGATAATGACAGAGTCTGGTCGATCTCATATCTGGTTTATTAGCACATACAACTTGACCTTGGCATCACTGCTATTTCTCAAAGCGTATTTATTTTATACTATTGAAATTGATTGGCTAAAGGTTAACTCTGGAGAAATAGAACTTTCTTTTTTCCAGAGTACTGTTCACAGTGATTTCACCTTTTATATACTTTATGGTGTTTTTTTACTTGGGGCGGTAATTGCGGGGCAAGCCTACAGTCATGTAGAGTCATCGAAAACCCCCTAACTAACAAGGATTAGGTCGCGCACAGCCGCGACTTAATCCTGTGGTTGGACAAGCCCGGGGCTACTTATATAGGAAATATCTCATCGCGAGGAAGGAGGGCTTTATGTTGCTCTTTTTTTCGAGCCGAGCACGGCCCAGATTGGCAACCAACTGTATTTACGGTTTTTTTATCGCGGCATTTACTCTGTTAACTTCAATTTTATTTTGCTACGCCACAACTCCTTTTGCTTGGTCACATCCCAAGCTGTTTATCTCGCTGAAAAAGCTATCAATGGTTTGCCTGGCAGCCTGAAACAGCGCTTGATAAGCCCACTGTTGGTGGCGCCAGACAAAGGCCCTGAGCTGATACGGAAGCGTGAAGGTGATTAGATAATAATCAACCGGCAATAACTTTTGCTGCTGCGCCGCTAACCAGTCATTGTTGGCGTTGTGCTGACAAGCCGGGCAATGACGGTGGCCGCAACTGGGATATCGCAGCGTCTCCAACTGGCAATGGTAAGCGATCAACGCCAATATCCCTAAAGCGCGGTTGGGTACAGAATAATTGAGTTGCACAGGCTCCTCACTGCTCTTCGGGTTCAGGCCTTCACCATGTCCCAACCATTTCTTTCCCGGCGAATATTCCCCCACCCAACCATTGCTGACAGCAGGGTTTCAGGAACCACAGTCCGCATGATCCTGGCGATATTATGTCGGGTAGGAATGCCATTTTTGTAGGGCAAATATTGACGTAACCACTTTAGGTTTTCCTTGCCCTTACCGAAGTCTTCAATGTCAGTCCATTGCTTTTGTCCACAGAGCATAGCGACTATCACCAGAAACACGACCTCAATGACGGGATAGTCTTGATTGATGTGCGAGCGATTTTCCTGGACCTTTTGTAACTGTTCAATTAATACCATTTTTCAACCAAATTCAGTAATTTGGAGATTTGATCGTTAAATCACGGATAAGTTCAAAATGTCTTGTCTCTGTTATAAACTTTGTAACTATTCAGCTGGCTAAAAACCCCGCAATAAATGCATTATTTTTTTCAAAACTTCTTGACACGGTTTTGACTGATTTAGTGCATTTTCATGCGTCACTGTAATGAGCGCTTGTAAGCAACGATTAACTTAACCACAAGAGCGCCAAGACAACAGGTGTACACCAAGCATAGCGCCCCCGGCACAGAAAAATACAACGCCTTAGATTGGCTTACAGAAGCAAAAAATTGCCCGAAAAAACAGAGGGTATAATAGCCCCATGAATAAGCAGACAAACACAGCAACGTTGATACCCGAGTCATTGGATGTCAACGCCACCATTGAGCAAGTAGAAAACGCCTTGAAAAATGACAAGGCCGCATCTCCTGCTTTAGTGGCTGCCGTACAAATGATGTTGCTGCTGATCAAGCTATTGTTTGGTCGCCTGTCTCTTAATAGCCGAAATAGCAGCAAGCCGCCCTAAAGAAGAGCGAAAGAAAAGTAACAATAAACAGGGCGGGCAAAAAGGCCGCGAGGGCAAGACGCTCAAGCCAGTCGATGATCCGGACGAAATTATTCAGGTTCCGGTCAACCGGGATAGCTTGCCGCCAGGGCAGTACCATGACGTAGGCTATGACCGTCGCCAGGTATTTGATATCCAAATTTCCCGCTGGGTTAAAGAATACCGGGCACAAATTCTGGAAGACGCGCAGGGCAACCGGTTTACCGCTGATTTCCCTGCTGACGTGGACAGGGCGGCTAAGTATGGTGCATCGGTTAAGGCGAACGCCGTCTATATGTCAGTGTACCAACTCATTCCTTATGACCGGGTGCAGCAGCATTTTGATGAAATGTTTGGCATCTCCTTGAGTACCGGCTCACTGTTCAACTTTAACAAGCTGGCTTACCACATGCTGGCTGACTTTGAGACGCTGGCCAAGCTCGAACTCATCAATGGCGGGTTAATTCACGCGGACGAGACGGGTATTAATGTCGGCGGCAAGCGCATCTGGCTTCATAATGCATCGAACGGAGAGTGGACCTGGTTTGAGCCTCACGCAAAACGCGGTAAGGAGGCAATGGATGAAATAGGCATACTGCCTCAGTTCGCCGGGACACTCTGCCATGACCACTGGAAACCTTATTACCGCTATACGCAAGTGTTCCACAGTTTGTGCAATGCCCATCACCTGCGGGAACTTACCCGCGCCTATGAGCAAGACGGGCAAGAGTGGGCTAATGGGATGTATGAACGGCTCATTGACATCAATGATGCAGTAAATGATGCCGGTGGCCAGCTTGATAACGATACTGCGTTACAGTGGCGGAAAAAGTATCAGAGTTTGCTCGATAAGGCGGAGCGGGAGTGCCCGCCCCCGCCGCAAACGGGCAAGAAGAAAAAGGGGCGGGTCGCCCGCAGCAAGGCCAGGAACTTACTAGAGCGGCTCAGGGATTTTGAGGATGATGTGCTGAGATTCATGGATAATCCAGCGGTTCCTTTCACCAACAACCAAGGAGAGAGGGATATCAGAATGGCAAAGGTGCAGCAAAAAATCTCTGGGTGTTTCCGCTCCATGGAAGGAGCCAAGGTCTTTTGCCGGGTCCGCAGTTATACATCAAAGTGCCAGAAAAATAATGTCGGTGTCGGGCAGGCGCTGGAGTGCCTGTTTGCCGGAAAGTGGCCAGACTTCATTCAGGAAAAATTGAATAATATTCCGCCAGCTGAATAGTTACTAAACTTTTAGCTATGTGGTTATTTCTGAAAGTTTGATCCTGCCCTTACCTCTGGCTGAGGACGATAGTTCTCTTGGCGTTGCAACAGTATTCATATCAGTCTGGCAAGCTTGTGTGCCATCGCGACCGCCGCCTTATCAAAGCCTTGCCTTGCTACGAGCTTATTTTCCCTCAAGCTCAGCGCATCGGCTTTATCTTTCGCGTGGTAAATGACTGTACGCGGCCAATGAACTAACTGCTTTCACAGGTATCTATCTTCCCGTTTAGTTATCCCGCCCATGCGACTGCAAGTAACTGATGCATATTGCTGAGGTGTTAATCCTAGCCACTCGGTGAACTCTCTCGGAGGGCTAAACGCTTGCCTAATGAAGCAAGCAGCGACGACGCGACAATGAGCCCAATGCCTAGAATACTAAGTAATATCTTCCCATACGGAGAGTAGGCTAAAAACGCTTTAGATTTTTTCCTATGCTGGCAATCCATTTGAGCGTATCCAAATACTCACGGATCAGCTCTGTAACCATGCTTCTAAAAGCTTCGCTGTATTGCCTTTTAAAAACCGTTAGCGGATCCGGTGCTGCTCTTGAATGAGCTGTTGATGCTCCGTTTTAACAGGTACAAAGCTTACATTTCGGTCGAAGATTGGCTTCAGTAATCGCTAATGCATCATTGTGCTCGTTCTTAAAAAATAAAAGCTACGAACATTTTGCTGTATTCCGGCCATCGATTTCAGAAAATGGCCATAAATGTTCGGTTTAGAGTGAAAAAAGTGACCGATTCACGCCGAAATCAGTGATCAAAATGGAGAGATTCACTCAGCAAGTACTTCTTCTAGTGCTTACGTTCTAACGAGAAAAATAATGTTAAACATGATGAAATTAAATGCAGTTGGCCTGGCACCAACTTGATCCATTCTTCCTGAGGGATAGATAAGGCTCAATCCATAAATATGTTTAGAAATAGTTAATAATGTTAAATTTAAGTGGCTGTACTGAATCAAATTATTAACTTATGTAATACTCATAAAATTATAGTGGTCTCTATATATAAACCGCCAATTGATAGTTTTAATAGTTGATATTGCCAAATTAACAACCCATAAAAATCACAATACCTCTATTTTTAAAAAATACTAGCTGGCAACAATATATGTCCAACAAGACGTTAACTCATTGCTTACAAATAATTACAAAATATTACAAGTTTGTTCGTGAATAAATATTTACAGCACGTATAGTTCGGAAAAATTAAAGTTTACTACCAAGTGTTAAATGAATTGGGGTCAATATTGAAAGAGAAAAATGAATCGGAACTGTTTCTTTCCTATTTCTATAGATCTTTTTTGATGGTTAAATCAATGCCAGCAGTAATATGAGATATTTACTATATGGTTAGTCGAAATTGAGAGGGATCATGAGAAAAATCATTGTTTTGGGCGGGGGGGTTAGCTCTCTTTCATTTATATCCACCATTATTTATGAATACCAAGCTGAACAGGAGTGTTTGGAAATAGAAGTAATATCACCATTTGGACTTGGCTTTGCACCTAATTTTTTCAATCAGCCACAATCATCACTATGTAACTCATCTTCAGGAGTGAATTCAATATTCAATCATGACCCACTTCATTTCGTTAACTGGCTCAAGAGGAATGGTTATTCATATGACGAAAAAGACTTTGTTCCGAGATCTCTATATGGCATGTACCTAGGTGATGTTGCATATAACTCTTACACGCTAGCTAAAGAGAAAGGGATAAAAATAGTAGTAAAGCAATCGGAGTTCAGTCATTTAAAAGTACGTAAGAATAAAAAAATTGTTACGGCAACAAATGGTGAAGTTTCTGTCGGTGATATGATTGTATTTGGATTAGGTCACAAAGAAAGAACCAGTAAAATACATAATCATATGTATTATCCTGAGGAGCAAAAGTTGATTCAGGATATTCCAAACTCAAAGTATAGAATTTTAGTTGTTGGTAGTAGATTAAGCGCAATTGATGTCGCGCTACTAGTTGGTGATAAGGATAATATAAAAGCCGATTTCATATCAAGTTCAGGTTATTTCCCTGCAGTTAGAAGCGAGGTGATAATGAATCTCGCTAAGTATCTAAGTAAAGCAAATATTCTAAAATATTCTAAAGAAACAAGTACTACAGTATACAAGTCGTTCGTTCGTGCTGTAAGAAAGGAAATTAGACTCAATTTTAATGGGAGTATAACAGTTGAAGGAGGGGATCCATATCTACAGTTAAAAAGAGACCTGTCGATCTCAACTGAGAAAGATAATATTTCGTGGCAGAAAACACTAGATAATATAATGTTTACGTTAAACGCTGTATGGCCATTGTTTACTGACTCAGAACGAGAGTTGTTTTTTTCTGAATATGGTACCTTGATCAAACGTTATCTGTATTCCTTTCCAGGATCCACAGCTAAAAAAATATGTGAGTTATTCGAGGCAAACCGAATTACAATGCAAAAAGGGGAAGTCAATTGGGATGACTTTGATTTCCTTAGCAAAAAGTTAATTAAAGTTGTTAATTATAAAAATAAGAAATATGACTATGTTATTGACGCTTCAGGTTGTGTCAAATCAAAATTGTACTTCCAGAAGGATGGAACGATAAGTTTAATGCGGAGTAACTCCCCTCTATTATTTAAGCCTTCCAGGTGTACCCCGGTTGGTGTTGATTGTGGGATTTATTTGATAGGCTCAATGAGAAATAGCTTGCCTGTAGTCAACTATGTTCGAGAGATTACGTTTCACGCTTCCAATGTTGCGAAAGAAATAGTAAATAATGAGCTTAAGACGAATGCAGAAGAATCAGTTCAAAGCTAAGTGTGGAGAAAAATATGACTAATGAAACTGTTGTTATCGTTGATGGTTACTCTACTGGGAAACTACTGGCACCATACCTCTCTAAAAATAATATTAGAACAATACATGTACAGAGTATGGAAACTATTTTCGATATTTTCGTTCCAAGCTATAATGAATCAAGTTATGACCATGTTTTACCATATAGTTCAAATTTTGATAAGTTTGTTGCTGATATTAAGAAATTTGATCCCATAGCCATAATTGCTGGCGCTGAGAGTGGTGTATCACTGGCCGATAGTTTGGCTAGAAGCCTAAATTTACCCTGTAATAAGAAAGACAATAAGGCTGAAAGAGAGTTAAAGGGTGCAATGATTGACGCACTAAGTTGTAATGATATCAGAGTTCCTAAACAACGAAAAATAAGAAATGAAGCGCAACTCTTAGATTGGATAGGAGGACTTTATCCCCTTGATTGGCCAGTTGTTTTGAAGCCTCAAGATAGTGTGGCGTCAGATGGTCTTAGTATTTGTGACTCGAAAGAAGTATGTATTACTTCAATTCGTAGTTTGCTCAATTCCAAGAATATACTTGGAAAGAAAAATTCCGAGGTGATCGCACAAAGCTATTTATTTGGGGCTCAGTATATAGTTAATACCATTTCGTGGGATGGGCACCATAGTATTTCGGATGTATGGTATACAAATAGAACTAGATTTGATAATACGAAACAAATTTTGGAAGATAGGATATTACTTCCCCCTGATATAAAGCCGGTTCCGGAAGTAATAGAGTATGCAATATCTTGCTTGGATGCTTTAGGAATAACACACGGCGCATCCCATATAGAGATTATGCAAACTTCCAAAGGGCCAGTTATGATTGAGGTTAATGGTAGACCGATGGGGGGGGCGATGCCGGTTGATCTATTTAAAGCATGCCTTGGAACGAATCATTCATACCTTACCGCTGATGTATATTTGGATATGAATAATGCACGAGAAAGATGTTTGAATGGTGAAATATACAAGCCAAGTAAGTACATGGCTATTGTTGATATGACGTTCAAAGAAGATGGAACTATTTCAAACCAGCGTGGTGTAGAGTTTTCCAAAAATCTTTCCTCCTATTATGGAGAATCTAACATTCCTAGCGTAAATGAAGTTGTAAGTAAAACAGCTGATACGATAGCTGGTCAAGGATATTTATGCTTGTTACATGATAATTTTGAGCAGCTCAGTCACGATCTACAATTAGTTCGTCAGTTAAAGTCTAACGGTGAGTTTTTGGGAACCTATAGATGAAACTACTAATTGGTATTGCATTGATACAGATGAGTCATCTACTTAATTCTGTTAACAAGGTTTGGTACAGTAGTTTCTCTTCAGTTTATTCACCGATTGAGTTTGCGCTAACTTCTTACGCAATATCAATGATGTTCTTTATTGTAATAACTTTTAGAATGTCGGGGGAGGGAAGTTTAGTTAGATTTAGGAATAGTTTTCCGACATTTCTTTGGCTAAATATATTAAGCGCTGCTACGTTTTTTTCCTTTTTATATGCATTGAAGTACTCTAGCCCAGTCGTTGTTTCAAGTGTGGAAACAGGATGTTTAGTGATTTTTGTACTTTCGATTAGGAGTGGTTTCAGGTTTAGGGGGGAGTTAAATACTCTTTTAGCCGCAGTTTCGATAGTGATTAGCACATTTCTAATCGCTTACTTTTCTCTTGATGATGTCGCAGAAGAATCTAGCTATCTTGGTTTATTACTTTCTTTCTTCACTTCCATTGGTGCTGCACTTATTATTCTAACTCAAAGGAAACTATTCGATATTGGGTTTAAATCGACTGAAATTATGGCTCATAGGTTTTATATAGTGACGGCAATTAGTTTGTTTGCTATTTGTTTTAGCTCTGGCTCTGCTGGCGCGTATATTGAAAAGTTGAATATTGAAATCGTATTTGTTGCATTTTTAGGGGTGACAGTGTGTTTATACTTAATACAAAAAGGAATTGAATATACAAGTCCTTTGTTGTCTGCAGCCTTGATGGCAACTATGCCAATTACAACATTCGTGATTTCGATATTTACTCCATCTTTTAAATGGGACTTCTACTTGTTTACCTCTCTCCTCCTGTTGACTTCTAGTGTTGCATATTTTGTGTGGTTAAATATACAAGCAACAAACCAGAAAGCGACAGTTGCTAAAAAAGTATTTTCCTGCTCAACATGAATACTATAGATTGGGGTCACCCACCATTTTACCATTTAGATTGTGGATGTCCTAAATTTTGACAATTCCAAAATATTCCTTTGAGAATAACGAAAGCCAAGCAATGGACTTTATGTGTGAAGAATTACGGTAAATTGCTCGGACGCAAAACAAGTCCCCTGATTAGCCAAGGGACTTTCACCTAAAAACCGGCTAAAATTGCCTTATTACGCAGCTGTCGAGTAATTGCGTACAAGCCCAAGCCAAATAGTACTAAGTGCCTAGGTAAAAGTTATTCTGTATTTAGATGGATAATTAGACAGGGTGTTTTTTACACACTTGGTCAGATTTTCAAATGTTTCAAAAGCGCAGGTGGGAAGCCATTCATACTTAATTTTCCGCCATAGTATTTCTATGATATTCAACTCTGGCGAATAAGCTGGCAGATACAGCACCAAAACACCCTCTGTTATCCAGTCACTGCATTTCTCTTTAAATTTCGCAGAGCGGTGAAAAGATGCGTTGTCCAGAAAAACGACTGTCAGTTTTTTCTTTGCGGTGTGTGGCTTATTTTCTATCAGATTTTCAAACGCCTCGATGACTGTGTCAGTAGTAACGTGACCTTCGGTACTGTGGTAAACCAGCTTTCCTTGGCGGCTTAAAAAGCCAAGTACGTTCAATCGCTTACTATGCGAATAGGCAGGAAATGCAAACGGCTCACCGACTGGGCTCCATGCGTAAGGTAAGTTCGATTTTTGGCTGAAACCTGATTCATCGAAATAATAGAGGTCCAACTCGCCCTCTTGTTCAAGCTTTATAAATTTATTCAGGGTGTTGTAACACTTTCGGAACGCCTCTTCATCACGCTTTAGTTTGAGTGAATGTCTGGCTCTTTTATGGCTGTAGTTAAATTTTTTTTCAACGTTCGCTTAATCGTTGAAACGCTGGCTTTTTTGCCGCTTTCTTTCTCCATCAGGGACTGGGCTCGCTTGAGTTGATGAGGCTCCTCATCCACAAGCTCTTTCAGGCGCTGTTTCTCCTCATCCGTATAAATAGTGGGCCGCCCCGTTCGCTTTGCGTCATAAAGGCTTGAGATCCCGAACTCTTCCCAGCAATCGATCCATTTAGAAAGCGTCTCCAAACTGGTATCGAAGATATCCGCTAGCTGCTTAATATCGTATCTCTTATGGCTGAGTAGGATGGCATGAGCCCGGATTCTACAACGATGTTTGGGGTGATTAGCCACAGCTTCTCTAAGGGTAATTTGTTCGGCCTCAGTAAGGCGCCATACTACTTTCACGGATTGGTACGCATGATGTTGAAAATTGATGCATGTATACTGGAGTCGGTGAAAAAACGCAAAAATATCTGTACCACTGCATAAAAAACAAACAGAGAGCAGCTCTGAAAACTTATGCTCACCTACTTAAGGTGGTTGGTTCGGGTACTCCAGTCACTTGAATAGTGGCTGAACCTAAACTGGCGTTTAGTGGGCTACCTACTTGGTCTCCAAGAGCCCATATGGCGTCAAACTCTACATTGCTGGTACCTGGGCGAATAGTATCAAAAGTAAGAGCCGCTAAGGTAAAACTATCCGCTTGGTTATTTTGCAGGAAAGCTGCCGATTCCCACGATACTTCATTGATGTTGAGGCTTCCACCAAATTCTGTTTGGTACGTTGACGCACTCTACACCGTTAACCAGTCCAACTGGCCGGTTTGCTTCAATAATAGTGCTGCTTAGATCTCCGGATCTGGCCTCAGCATAGTATGCTTCACCGCGCTTTAGGTTGACTGTAAACGGAGTGCCAGCGGAATGACCCGCTAAATCCACTGAGGGTGTGATAGTTACCGTAGTATTGTCATAAGCTGCGTAGACGTTTAGTTGTGTGCCGTATCTACCTTGGGTTTGTTGATAACTAGCGACAATATACTGGGTATTCATTGTATCTATCGGTAGGCCCAGGGCTGCGTCCGAAGTGAATCTCCGGAGGTTCACCATATAGGTGACGAACTCGTTGTCCGCTGTAGTACGAACCGCGTTGTTGGCCACAACACCGCTTGTCCAGTTGCCAGCCGTCAACGGGATATCAACCAAGGTTATGTCGCCTGGGGTGAGTGTTACAGTTGTGGAAAAGGTGGGTGAGTTGACTGGGTACTCAATCAATACATCGGTGTTAGTATCTGAGGTTAGATGCAACTGGATAACGTTGGCTCCCGTATAGTTTGGCAGAAATGGCAGGATAAAATCCTTTCCCTTGTTGTCCTGTGCTGCAAGGCTTGTATATGTGCTTAAACAGCCGGCCAATACTATTGCTGTGGCCAGAAATCGCTTGAGTAGCAACAATTTTCGATAAGTAGTAAATTCCATGTTTTTTCCTTGTATTTTACAAATAATCCAATCTAGGTTCAGTCAATTACAAACTGCATTAAGCCTATAATTACCTATACCATTGATTCTGTGGGCTTTATTACTTGATTTCTTAAAGGAGCAATCTACTGAACAATCAGACAGTTTAAGAGCTTCCTGTCACTAAGTTAGAAGGACAGTTAACTTCACAACAGAAGGCCGAATGCCCATAGTGGTTCTATTGTTGAATTTATCAAATAGTCGACATGCAAATCAGACTTAATTCCCTCCACCCAGCATTTATGACCGACTTGTAAAAAACTATCGTAATATGTCTTTTGTTAAGCTTGCTGGTATTTGAACGCCGCTTCGTAGAAGGCGACAAGCACAAGGAAGCTAAGCTACAGGATAGAGATAGCGTGTTCGGCGGCTAACTAAGGTGGCAGAAACTATATTTCATGAGTTTGTGAAGAACAAAGGGATATCCTGGTTTAGGCCGCCGCCTTGGCATTTGCTAGTAGTTAGCGTGTAATATCAACTCGATATAAAAATGGTGTTCTTCCGACAGAGGGCTTTTACCTCATAAGTTCATACGCACGCCAGGCGTACAGAGGGTGCTCCACGACAACGCTAAAGCTTTGCGTTACCTGCTTTTAATCAACTTTTGTGCATGTTCTTGTACAAGTAAGAATGTCGAGTTAAACTTGTGCAATAACGTGTACAAGTTAAGTCGAGGTTAATTATGCGTATTGTTTCTTTTACTGAAGCAAGGAATGGTCTGAAATCAGTGCTAGATGGTGTCGTTAACGATGCTGATTGTACAGTTATCACCCGTCGAGATTCTGAAGATGCAGTTGTTATGTCATTGGATTACTACAACAGTCTTATGGAAACCGTTCATTTACTAAAATCACCAGAAAATGCTGCTCACTTAAACAAATCAATAGAGCAATTTAAAGCGGGTAAGGTAACGGAACGAGATATTATTGATGAGTAGAATGTTGGCTTGGACAGGTGCTGCTAGGGATGATTACTTATACTGGCAAAGTCAGGATAAGAAAACGCTCAAGCGCATTAACAAATTAATTGTAGATACAAAGCATTCACCTTTTGAAGGGATTGGTAAACCGGAAACCTTGAAAGAAAATTTATCTGGCTTCTGGTCTCGACGTATAGATGAATCGAATCGTCTTGTTTATGCAGTTGACGATATTCACATCACCATCATTTCTTGCCGCTATCACTATCAAACTTAATATTTTCGAGTTCGGCGAGCCGGTGAGCAAGGGCTTTGCAGATTGCATCTGCTCCACACAGGCCGCTACAATTGATGATACATTATGGGATAGCTAGCCTCAGGAGCCCAGTTTCAGGTAGTATCAAGCTACATTTCTTCCCGCAAATGCAACGTGATCCACACGCCTGTACGTAGTTGCCGGTATTTTTTTTCGGCGTTAATTTATCTGTATTAAATGCAGCTTAACTTGCACTCCACATCTGTTTTCCGGTACGGCTAAAGTCGTAACCCCCAAGCTGTTGTCCTTTGTGTTGTACGTGAGGATCTTGCAGGGCTTGCATCAGCTGCTGTTGTAGCGTTCTAAAATAGATGTTTTTCGGGATAACCAATTCGAAGGCTTCACGAAACAAGGGAATAAAGCCCAGGCCAAATTCCCCCGCAGTACTTTGACTGGCGCAGCCCACATCTGCTTCACCCCGCGCGATAACTGAGGCTAATTCCCGTTCGCTGTATGCCTCACACTGATGGGTTAACTGGTCCAGCGTAACTGTATTTGTCGATAGCCACTCTTCAAGCGCCCGCAAGCTACCGGAACCTTGTTGACGGGTGACCCAGCGCCAACGCGTATCTGTAAGTGACTGCGGAGAATGAATTTCCCTGGCCAGGTTTTTACTGGCCACGAGTCCTTGCATTCGTTCGAATGCGTGGACCAGCACCCAGTGCTTATGCCCTGGATATTGTTGTAAAAGCGCAGGGTGGCGTAAAGCGGCCTCATCGGCCCGCCCCCAGTGTATGGCGCAGATATCAACATGATGTTTACTCAGCATGGAGAGTCCCTGGCGTGTGCCGGTAGAGGTATAACCAACGAGGGCGGTACAGCCAAGTTGATTGGCCATACTGCCCACCACGATTTGCAGCAGGGGATCGTCCGAGCCTGCGATTAACAAACGATCATTTAGTACACCGTTGTGACAAGATTCCAGCAGCCATTTGTCCAGCATTGACTTGGGAAATAACCATTTACCAGTAACCTTGGTGGCGGGAAGCAAATTAGCGTTGGCCAGGGAATAAACTTTCTTTTCATTCAAGTCGAGATATTGGGCAACTTGTTTGGCATTCATAAACTCCGGGAACTCGGTGGCAGGCGATCCTATCATGCGCTTTGTTCCTTGGTTATTTTCCCCTTTACATCAAAGACAACGTTTTTCTGCCCGGTAAACACTAAGAAACGCAGGCCTTTCGCTCTGGCTATCATAGTGATGCCCAGTTTCTCGGCCAAATCGAAGCCCATTTGTGTGGCGCCAGAGCGGGATAGGAGCACAGGGATCCCCATTTGCGCTACCTTGATCACCATTTCAGAGGTAAGACGACCCGTGGTATAAAACAGTTTGTCTTCGCCGGTTTGGCCCGCCATCCACATTTCACCAGCCAGGGTATCCACGGCGTTGTGACGTCCTACATCCTCCACGAAAGAGATTAGCTTGGTCTTGCAACAAACGGCGCATCCGTGAACGCCACCGGCGGTGCGGTATGTGTCGTTATGGTGGGTTAAGGATTCGAGCAGGTCATATATATCAGACTGAAACACCTTAGGCTGAGCCAGTTTCAGACCTTCGAGTTTTTTCATTACATTGCCATACATGGTGCCTTGACCGCAGCCGGATGTGACTGTTTTCTTGCCCAACTTATCGGCCAGATCATTGGTGCTTTCCTTGGTTACTACAGCTGCCGATCCTGTTTCCCAGTCGATGATAACGGATTCAATGGCATCCACATTTTCAATAAACCCCTGATTTTTCAGATAACCGAGGACCAGGAATTCCGGTCTCGCCCCCAACGTCATCAGGGTTACTACTTCAATCCAGTTCAGGTAAACAGTCAGAGGGCGCTCGCAGGCGATTTCTTTGCTCAGGGGCTCGCCGTATTCATCCAATACATCCACGGACATGGTCAGCGCTGGGGCTGTGTCGGTCTTAATTATTTTTGGCATATGTTCCTCGTCTATTAGATTCACGGTCCGATGGCCTGTTTCGAAGGCCAACCCGTGTTTAAGCAAGTACCGGTCCAGATCTTGTTTGCAAGAACTGGTCTGAAATTTGCTGGTACGTCTTATCCTTAGCAATGTTGGAGCAAGTTGTGCCTAGATTAGAAAAAACTGAAACAGTGTGGCCCATCCGCTTTCGTCTGACCGCACGAGAAAATCAAGTTGGCCGTTGGACCGCTTTTTCCTGGACCGTGGAAGATATCACTCTGGCAGGTAAGGCCAAGCTGCCGGGTTTGGCTTGTGTCCCTTTATCCATCCATAAAGATGAACGAACGGATTACAGGTTCAACCTAAGTTCACAGGATCCTACCCTGTTTTTTGTATGTGAAGAGGATGAAGAGCAACTTATCCCTTTATTACTCACGGCTTCTCAAAGTGTCGCTGGCAGCTATATGGATGGCGAATACAAAGTGCTTAATCACAAGATGCCACTGGCAGTACAGGCATGGATTGAAGCATTTATTGGCCGTCACGGAGAACAAATCGAAGTTAAGCGTAAGAAAAACAAAGGCAAGGGGCGCTCGAGTGGCAACTGATTTTTTACGTCGTTGGTCCGACAAAAAAAACGCATCACTTCAAGATAATGAAAAAGAAACTATAGAAGGTGCAAGCCTTGCAGAGCCAGAAGAGAAAGAGATTGACTTACCCTCGATGACCGACGCTGACGCGGTTAATTTCGACTCTTCTGTGGCTGCATTTTTACATGAGAAAGTGGACAAGTCCGTTAAGAAAACTGCCTTAAGAAATCTGTTTCTGTCACCCGAATACAACCATATCGATGCCCTTAGTGACTATACGGAAGACTTTGCTGCTGTTGGTAGTTTAGAAGCCGAGGTGGCTGCAACCCTACGGAATTGGCTGAAGAAGACTGTAGAAGAAGAGGAGTCGCCTGCAGCAGAAGAGATCCCAACGCGCTCTCATGTGCAGGATGAAAACCCTGTGGACGAGGATATCTCAAATGAAGAAGGAGTGGAGTTAGGGGCAGATAAGGAAAGTTCCCTTACAAAAAAGCGGGTCAATTTGGCGCAACCCGCGGGACAAAATGTCCCAAAAGATCTGGCTAAGGAGAGTTAAAGCCGATTCTAACTCCTTTTAGGTCATTTTATTCCGTCCAGGTTTGGATCAGTTATTGCTCTTTATAAAGAGCTGATTGCACAAAGTATCCATCGCCTAAAGCGTTGAGCCCAGGCCAGATGACGGAAAGTCACAGGAATAATAATGTTAATAAAAAAACTGGAAGCATTTTTTGATACCAATGGTAAAGCCAGAGCAAGCGCCCTGCGAACGATGGGAGAGTTGGATAACCCTGGAGCCCCTACCGTTTCTTATGAGAGCTGCGGCCACTTACTGATTATTGGCGATCACACCACCACGACTGGACTGGTTTCTCATTTTACTTGTTTAAAAACAGTGACCTTATTGTCCACGGATAATACTTCAGCGACCGAAATAAAATCCGACAACCTCTATCACAGTTCGCAGGTAACGGTATCCGGCTATCTCGGAGCATTTGAGGTGTCTTGTGCGGTTGAGCAATTAATTGTTGGTAAGGTTAATTTGTCTCAGCTAGCAATTGGACAGGATAGTTTTGACCTTATTTTGGATTTGACGCCAAATGGCGTGATGTCCGAAGAAGTACCGGTTCCCGGGTATTATTCTGTGGGTAATGGCAAGTCCAAGTTGGTGGATGCGATTGAACAACTGCCAGAGATGGTAGGCACCTTTGATAAACCGAAATATTTCCATTTTGACAGCGACTTGTGTGCGCACTCATCAAGAGAGTTAGCCGGCTGTGACCACTGCGTACTGGCGTGTCCAGCTGGTGCATTAACCAGCAATGGTCGCGCTATTTCAATCAACCCAAACCTGTGCCAGGGAATAGGGGCCTGCACGACTGCTTGTCCGACCGGAGCGATTTCCTATGCAATACCGGACTCTGACCATGTTCACTTTGGCGTCGTGCAATTGTTGGAGAGCTATGCCGGAGCGGGCGGTAACAACCCGGTGGTTCTTTTTTATGGCAATGACGAACAAGCCCATATTGCCGATGCGATGTCGTGGTTACCGTCAAACGTGATACCGGTACAGTTGGAAGCGCTGGCCTCTGTGGGCATCGACACCTGGTTGTCTGTTTTAGCATACGGTGCGCAACAGGTGCTATTAGCCTGTTCTTCCTGTCTGCCTGACACAATTAACCGCGTTATAAATCAAGAGCTTGAAATTGCGCAGCATTTGCTTAAGGAAATGGGCCAGGATGGCGAACGTATCAAACGAATCGATTTATCGGCTCGTGGGTTGGCGAGAGACGTTCTTTTCACCGATGCTATCGCCCCCGCGACTAAGCTACTGACTGGCGGTAAGCGAGACAAACTTTTTGCAGCGCTGCATCAGCTTTATTTAGCCAGTCCAAAGCAACCGGAATTTTCGATGATGCCAGGCGATGCTCCTTTTGGCAGGGTGAGCTGTGCTACTGAGGATTGTACTCTGTGTATGAGTTGTGTGGCCGTTTGTCCCACCCGCGCATTACATACCATGGGTGACAGGCCCGGCCTGTTATTTATCGAGCAAGATTGTGTT
Source organism: Psychromonadaceae bacterium (assembly GCA_965249895.1). Classification (GTDB taxonomy): domain Bacteria; phylum Pseudomonadota; class Gammaproteobacteria; order Enterobacterales; family CBDFNC01; genus CBDFNC01. Next base: position 161,671 of record CBDFNC010000004.1, on the reverse strand, counting down.
CAATGCGGCTTATGTGAAAAAGCATGCCCAGAGCAGGTTATATCTCTAGAGCCTGGATTCAGCTGGAAGCCGGAAAATCGCCAAAATCCTGTGGTGCTCTTCGAGGAGGAGGCGGCTCGCTGTACCTGTTGTGACAAGCCATTTGCTCCTTTATCTATGGTCAATATGTTGATTGAAAAATTGGCTAATCACATTCAATTTGAAGGCGACGCCATTCGTCGACTTTCCATGTGTGAAGACTGTCGGGTTCGCGATGTTTTCACGCAGATAAATCATGCACCTGAAAGTCAGCTGCACCTATAAGGCTAGTCAATGCAAGAATTTAATGAAAATGCGTTTCGTCTGGATGTATACGCGCTGTTGGCTCGTTTGTTTCGCGGGGCTCCGGACTCTCAGGTACTAGATTGGCTGGCATGCCTGGATGTTAACGCGCCGGTGATCCCACAGCAAAACATGGCGGCCAGTTGGCCTTTAATCAAGTTAGCTGCTCAGCAGAGCAATAGCACTCGTGTTGCGGACGAGTATCAATGCCTTTTTATCGGGGTGGGTAGGGGTGAACTGGTGCCTTTTGGTTCCTGGTACCTGACTGGATCGTTAATGGAGATGCCGTTGGCCCATCTGCGGCGAGATCTACTGGAATTGGGTTTTGAACGAGAAACGAATGTTAAAGAGCCGGAAGATCACATTTCAGCCTTGCTGGAAGTGATGATGATGTTGGCACAAAGCGGCGACGAAAAACTACAGCAGCGCTTTTTCAATCGGCATTTATCGCCTTGGTTCGTTCAGTTTTGTCGCGACCTGAAGCAAGCAAAAAATGCTGTGTTTTATGCGGCTATCGGTGAGCTGGCGTTGCAGTTTTTAACGGTTGAGCAGATCCGATTTATCGAAACAAAATAATAAACAGTCCATCGCCCTTGTATTCGGGCTGAAGCGAAAAAAGGAGCAATGATCTATGAGTGAGCAAAACAAACCGGACAATGGCCGTCGTCAGATACTGAAGGGACTTGGGATGGGAGTGGCTACCGGCGCGATAGTGGCCGGTGTATCCACTGTTGTCAAGGCCGACGAACAAGATCCTTTGGCAATTAAAAAACAACAAACCTCAGGATATCGTGAGACTCAGCATGTTCGCGATTACTACGACACGCTATAAGACGGGGCTTTTTATGAAACTAACTAAACGTTCCGGTTCCGCCAAAAAACACGAAAGTCAGTTCGGTATTTCACGCCGCTCTTTTTTACGTAATACCTCTTTTGCAACGGCGGGTGGTCTGGCTGGCGCCGGGCTATTTGCGCCGGGTATGATGAAAAAAGCCGAGGCAAAAGAAGTGTCGGCCGACGCACCGGTGGAAATTAAACGGACTATATGTTCTCACTGCTCTGTAGGCTGCGGGATCTACGCGGAGGTACAGCAAGGAGTGTGGACCGGGCAGGAGCCCGCGCTCGATCACCCCTTTAACGCCGGCGGCCATTGCGCCAAAGGTGCGGCGCTGCGCGAACACGGACATGGTGAGCGCCGGCTTAAATACCCCATGAAACTGGTGGACGGCAAGTGGAAAAAGTTAACCTGGGACCAGGCGCTTGGGGAGATCAGTGAGCAAACGTTGAAAATACGCCAGGAGTCAGGTCCGGATTCAGTGTACTGGCTTGGGTCGGCAAAGCACAGCAATGAGCAAGCTTATTTGTTCCGCAAAATGTCGAGCTTATGGGGCACCAATAATGTGGATCATCAAGCCCGTATCTGTCATTCCACCACGGTTGCCGGAGTAGCAAATACCTGGGGATACGGGGCGATGACTAATTCCCTCAATGATATCCACAACAGTAAATCTATTCTATTTATCGGCTCAAACCCGGCTGAAGCGCACCCTGTTGCCATGCAGCATGTGCTGATAGCCAAGGAAAAAAATGGTTGTAAAGTGGTGGTGGCGGATCCTAGACGGACCCGAACAGCCGCCAAAGCCGATCATTATGTTGCTTTACGACCGGGCTCAGATGTTGCCTTTATCTGGGGCATTTTGTACCACGTGTTCGAAAATGGCTGGGAAGATAAAGAGTTTATTCGTCAACGTGTGTTTGGTATGGATGACATCCGTAAAGAAGTGGCTAAGTGGGGCCCTGCTGAAGTCGAGCGTGTCAGTGGCGTCCCGGAAAAAGACGTTTATCAAACCGCTAAATTATTAGCGGCTAATCGACCCGGCTGTGTGGTTTGGTGCATGGGTGGTACTCAGCACACCACGGGTAATAACAATACACGGGCTTACTGTATTCTTGAGCTGGCACTGGGCAATATGGGTAAACCTGGAGGTGGCACCAATATTTTCCGCGGTCACGATAATGTTCAAGGGGCGACTGATTTAGGTGTGCTTTCCCATACCTTGCCGGGTTATTACGGATTGTCAGCCGGTGCGTGGAAGCACTGGGCTAAGGTTTGGGACGTGGATCTCGAGTGGTTGAAGAAACGTTTCGACCCAGCGGATTACCATGGAAAGAAACCCATGAATAATATGGGGATCCCGGTATCTCGCTGGATTGACGGTGTGTTAGAAAACAAGGAGAACATAGAGCAGAAAGATAATATTCGCGCCATGTTCTACTGGGGGCATGCGGTTAACTCGCAAACCCGCGGACCAGAAATGAAAACCGCCATGCAAAAGCTGGATATGATGGTGGTGGTGGATCCTTACCCCTCTGTGGCGGCGGTAATGCATGGCCGTAAAGATGGCGTTTATCTATTACCTGCAACCACTCAATTCGAAACCTATGGTTCTGTGACTGCTACCAATCGCTCTTTACAGTGGCGTGATCAGGTTATTGACCCGCTGTTTGACTCAAAGCCCGACCACGAGATCATGTACTTGCTGACCAAGAAGTTGGGTTTTTCTGATCAAATGTTTAAGCATATCCGCATTATAAATGACCAGCCTGTTATTGAAGATGTAACTCGCGAGTTTAACCGGGGGATGTGGACAATCGGTTATACAGGTCAAAGCCCAGAGCGGTTAAAAGCACATCAGCAAAATTGGCACACCTTTAACTTTACCAGTCTGCTGGCGGAAGGTGGCGTCGCAGATGGTGAAGTCTATGGGTTACCTTGGCCTTGCTGGGGAACCGCAGAAATGAAACATCCCGGCACCCACATCTTATATGACACCTCTAAACCAGTTGCACAAGGAGGAGGCAATTTCCGAGCTCGATTTGGCGTCGAATATAAAGGCACGAATTTGCTGGCCGAAGACAGCTATTCCAAGGGGTGTGAGCTGGAAGATGGTTACCCGGAATTTACCGACAAGATGCTTAAGCAATTAGGCTGGTGGAATGACTTGAGCGCAGCCGAAAAACTGGCCGCCGAAGGAAAAAACTGGAAAACGGATCTCTCCGGGGGTATTCAACGTGTTGCCATTAAACACGGCTGTATTCCCTTTGGTAACGCCAAGGCGAGGGCTGTGGTTTGGACCTTCCCTGATGAAGTTCCCTTACACCGTGAGCCGCTATATACCCCGCGGCGTGACTTGGTCGCGGATTACCCTACCTGGGATGATATGGCTAACTCTTATCGTCTGCCGACCCTTTTTAAGTCCATCCAGGAAAATGATGTATCACAGGAATATCCGATTATTTTGACTTCAGGCCGCCTGGTTGAATACGAAGGTGGGGGGGAGGAAAGCCGTTCAAACCCTTGGTTAGCGGAACTGCAGCAGGAAATGTTTGTTGAGGTAAACCCTAAAGACGCCAACGATCTGGGCTTCAGAGATGGAGAGATGGTTTGGGTTGAAGGCGCGGAGAAGGGACGCATTCGCGTCAAGGCGATGGTGACCCGCAGAGTGAAGCCTGGGCTTGCTTTTATTCCGTTTCATTTCGGCGGTGAATTCCAGGGTGAAGATTTACGCGATAAGTACCCGGAAGGGTCGGCCCCTTATGTGCTGGGTGAGGCGGCTAATACAGCCACTACTTATGGCTATGATCCTGTTACTCAAATGCAAGAAAGCAAAGTCACCCTTTGTAATATCTCGAAAGCTTAAGGAGTCCAGATATGGCACGTATGAAATTTCTTTGTGACTCTAAACGTTGTATCGAATGCAACGGCTGCGTTACTGCTTGTAAAAACGAAAATGATGATGCACTTGAGTGGGGTATTCAGCGCCGCCGCGTGGTGACATTAAATGATGGCGAGCCGGGCGAAGCATCCATCTCAGTAGCATGTATGCATTGTACCGATGCCCCCTGTATGGCTGTATGTCCTACGGATTGTTTTGAACAGACGGAAGACGGCATCGTTTTACATAACAAAGACCTCTGCATAGGCTGTGGTTATTGTCTGTTTGCCTGTCCGTTTGGCGCACCTCAGTTTCCTAAAAATGAAGCGTTTGGCGAGCGCGGTAAGATGGACAAGTGCACCTTCTGTGCTGGAGGCCCGGAAGTGGAAGATGGCTCGGCGGAAGAGAAACGTAAGTATGGCGCAAATCGGATAGCCGAGGGGAAATTACCCATGTGTGCATCCCTTTGTTCCACCAAGGCGTTGTTGGCCGGTGATGCGGCGACGCTGTCGGACATATTCACTCAGCGTGTTGTTGAGCGCGGTGCGAAAGAAGCGGGTTGGGCAAGTAATGGGAATGATGAGTCCCTGGCTATCGATGCCACCGCCAAGACGCAAACCAGCTAATGCCTACGGGCCGTCCTTACATAGGATGGCCCGTGTTTTACGGAGAGAAGTTCTAATGAAGAAGTCTATTCAGGGTGGGGTTGTTGCGCTGACCGCCGTATTAATGTTGATGTTTAGCCTTGGTGCATTTGCTGATGAATCAGAGAAAAACACCATGAGTAGTGCACACAAAGAAGTAGTGGGCTTAGCAGGAGCCGATATTTGGCGTATGGCTAAAGATGGCCAGGCAGGATACACCACATCAAAATCACCCGAGCATAATATATTGATAAGCCCACCGGGACCAACTTGGTTGCTGCTAAAAGAGAAGTGGATGTCGCCTCTGGGTGCTTTGGCTATTTTTGGCAGCCTGGCTATGGTTGCCTGCGCTTATTTTATTGTTGGGCCGATAAAACTGAGTCAACCTAAAACTGGTCGCAAAATACAGCGCTGGAGCAGGGTGGACAGGACTTTGCATTGGAGCATGGCGTTTACGTTTATAACCCTGGCCTTAAGCGGCTTGATTTTTGTATATGGTAAACACTTTATTAAACCCATAGTACCAACAGAAGTTTGGGGTATGACTATCTATGCCTGCAAACAATATCATAACTATATTGGCCCTATCTTTTTGTTGTTGCTGATGGCGATGTTGCTGAAGTGGTGGCCGAAAAGTGTCTTTAATATGGTTGACGTAAAATGGGTGATGAAGTTTGGCGGCATGATAGGAAAGCACAAGGGCAGCCACCCGTCGGCTGGGTTCTCCAATGGCGGCGAAAAACTGCTGTTCTGGTTGTTGATCTGGTTTGGTGTAGTTGCTGCGGTGAGTGGCCTGATATTGGACTTCCCGATGTTTGGTCAAACGCGCCGAGGTATGGAGCTTTCCAATTTGGTGCATATGTTTGCCGCCCTTATCCTGATTTGCGGTTTTATCTTCCATATCTATATTGGCTTGGTTGGTATGGAAGCATCCCTGGAAAGCATGGTAACAGGTGAGGTGGACGAAACCTGGGCGAAAGAACATCACGATCTTTGGTATGAAGAGGTTAAACACTTGCCTGAAAACCAGCCACAAACGCCTGAAAAATAAATATCCGAATATATTGTGTGGCTTGCCTGGTCTCCAGACAAGCCATCTACATATGATAATTTTATCTTGGTTAAACGAGAGAAATGACAAAAACGAAACTTTCAGAAAGACAATTTTGGGCCCAGCGTATTGCAAAGACCAGCCTTCGCGCTTTTCATATTCTCGGAGTTACAGGGGCAGGGGGCGGGGTTTTACTTCGGGTGCCTGAGGAGGAATGGATATCCTACTGGTGGCTTGCGATGGCGACAGGCAGTATCTTATTGCTTTGGGAGTTGCGGAGAGACTGGCGTTGGTTAATACAGTTAAAAGGTGTGTTGACCTTAGTAAAGCTGTCCTTGCTGGCTCTTTTTATTCCCTTTGCTCACCACAAGCCTGAACTTTTGATCACTGTACTTCTATTATCTGTATTGGTTTCTCACGGCCCAGCCGGGCTTCGACATTATTCGGTAATACATGGTCGAAGGTTGGATGGAAAAAACAATATTAAGGGCTAATTTTTCATGGTTAAACACCGCCTCTGCCGCGAGGCTACATTTCTCCCTTTCATTGTGATATTCGCATTATTGTGACAGTCTTGGCGTTTACTTGCACAAGGGATGCCCAGATATGTCGCTGAATTTAATAATGCTTTTTACAATGACTGTTTTTGTAGTGTCGATAATTCCAGGGCCAAGCATGCTGTTGGCATTAACCCATGGGATAGTACATGGAGCTAAAAAAAGCTTGGCTTCTGCGATGGGCAACGTGACTGTCACCCTGCTGCAAGCCATTGTTTCAATAGTAGGGCTGGGAGCTGTTTTATTAGCATCCGAGCTGATATTCCAGCTTGTTAAATGGGCCGGTGCAGCATACTTAATCTATATGGGAATAAGCATGTTGCGCTCATCTAATATTTTGGAAGTTTCGACACAAAGTAACTCAGAGCAGAGAATATCATTGGTAAAGATCTTTTCTCAATCAGCACTAGTCACAGCTGGAAACCCTAAAGCTATCATCTTTTTTACCGCTGTATTTCCCCAATTTATTGACCCTCAACAAGCTTATGTTCTTCAATCGTTTGTACTTATGAGTATTTGTGCTGTGGTTACTTTTGTTTGTTTCATGGCTTACGCGCTGGCTGGACAGAAGATAATGCCATTTTTTGCCAAAGCAAATGTTTGGAAATATGTAAAACGAACCATAGGTGGTTCGTTTATAGGCTCAGGAATTGGACTCGCTTTGGCCAACAAATAGTAGTTTGGCCAAAAGACCCCTTTACTCAAATTGGTGCTCACCCTGAACTCCCTGTATTCGGTACACCACCGCCTCTGGCGGTGTGACTCGACTAGGCTCTGTCGCTCAGGCGTATAAGTTTGACCAAGTACGATAGGTTAAGGCCGCTGGACCGAGTGTCGGACCATCCAGATGTCGGACCATCCAGATGTCGGACCATCCAGATGTCGGACCACCACGTGCGAGGGAATGACGTTTTATCTCGGGTATAACGCGATCACCGTCATTACCAGCTCGACTGGTAATCCAGCGGCTTTAAAGAGAGAGGGTCCGTTTTATTTATTGTTTTTTAGCCTCTTCCAGAGGCTTTCATCATACCCCCCGGCTTTGCCAGTGGTTGTTGATTGGGACTGGTCAAACTTGGGTAACAGATCTACCGGACTTGGTAGGAGCCGAGCCCATCTCAGGGATGAGATGTAAAGCGCATGGATGCACGTTCGGCGAACCTTGTGGGCACTGGCTTCGCCCTTTTTGCCAATAAAGAGGCATCTGATCCTTCAAAGGCCGCAATAATTGTTACCCTTAGGCCTGTTATTTGATGGGCTCAAAAAATATTTATGTGGGCTGCCACACGCGTGAAAATTCTTGGTTAAGGTGCACCGGATTGAAGGTGTTTAATCCATTGCTGCTCAAAATTAGTCATCATAGTATGTCGTTTTGAGTGGTTGTGCTCGTGCCTATCTTGTTCACAGGCAAACGGACCTGCGCGACAAAATGAACAGTAGTCTGCCCCGAAATATTTAGGCAGGCTCACTTGCTCACTGTGCTCCGTATTACCTGGCCGTCCCCAAACGTAAGTAATGCCTTGGGTCTCTTTTACATGTTTATCTCGGTCGACGTTACGGACCTGATACCCCGGGAAGTCGGCAATCTTAAAAGGTAATGAACCCAGATAATCGATAGATGTGTCTTTAGTGAGCGCGTTTTCGACGTTCCACTCGCGATAGGGCTTTACATCTTTAGAAGTAATAAAGCACAGCTGAGCACCTTTTGAGTCCAAAAAATGAGTAAAAGCATTGACCAGAAAAGCACGTAATAGGCGTCGGTTCAGGGTATTGGTACTCAGAGTTCCGCACTGCTTTTTATACTCAGCCTGTGATTTAAAGCCCGGAATTAGTGGAAATTGAAATATCACCACATCATAGCTTTTCCTTGGTAACGCAGACCAGGAACCAGGGTTAGTAATATCAACCTTGGTTAGTACCTGACAATCACGCTGCATTAGCTGTTGATAGTGATAATCACCGTACTTATTAGATAACGTGCTATAGGAGTCGAATACCGTAGCCGTCAGTTGGCGAGGTTTATGGTGTTTTAATAATGATGATGAAAAAGAAAGGTCACCATCACCAATAGTCAAAATTCGCCATTCGGCATCGATAAACATCAGTAAGTAGTCTCGGTGGATATGTACAGCGGCCGCCACTATAGCAGACCCGGCCGGTAGGAGCCGAATCCGTCTCAGGGATGAGATGTTAAATGCATGGATGCGCGTTCGGCGAATCAAGCGAGCGCTGTGTTCGCCCAATCACCTGTAAAAATGGATCTGTTGCTACCGGGCAGAGATGATCTTCAACCCGCTCTTAATGCAAGAATATTTTGTAAATCAAGTGGCTCCGAGTAAAGGCAGAAGTCTGAATCTTTTTTGTCGATGGCGTAAATGGACATTCGGTCAGCGAGCTCATTTCCTTCGATACCAATGTGAGCCTTAACATGGCTTAGCTCAAGTTTATTTTTTAACTGGTCAAATAGTTCATGGGCCTGCTGGATGACTTCCAGGTTTTTAATGTCTCCAGGCTTTTGTCTCTTCCATCCTTTTTTCTTCCAGCTATAGGCCCAGTTTGTTATGCAATTGATGGAGTATTGGGAATCGCTACGAATATGAACGCTCCGACCCTCGGCAATATTTTCTTTGGCAATAAGTAGTGCTTGATTTAATGCATTCAGTTCAGCGGAATTATTCGTGCCGTCAGGGTTATAGAGCCCGTACCACAGCTCTGATAACTCGCAAGCGCGGTAGACTGCCACACCAGAGCCCGCTTTTCCCGGGTTCGGCTCACAGCCCCCATCTGTGTATATCTCGACGTCAAACTTTTTGTTTGTTGTCGGATTAGCGGCACTTTTGGTGCTGCTGGAAGCCGCAGGTTTTCTTCTGCTGGGGGAGTTTTTAGCCATGGCACTTCGACCAGGGGCGCCAGCAAATGCGGCTTCTGCCTCTGCTTGTGTTTTAAACGATTTGTATCTCGCTTTGGGGTATTTATCAACCAGCTTTTTGGTATGGTCCCAGCTGGTGAATATCCCTGTTTCCCTACCAACCCATACGACATAGAACTTTTTCGACATGATTATCTCTTTGGCTTGTTAGTTATTTTTTGTTAATAGCCTGCTCTCAGTGCATCGTAGCTACCCACTTACATAAGTAAATAGTGACGAGACCGAGCTGCCAGATCATATCAGTCATGATGGCAATGGCTAGATGCGTTACGATAGGCCTCGGTTTTTAATGGCGTAATAGTTACTCAATCGGAAGCTTTTCACAAATGATTTGTTGTGCTGCTGGAGGGTTGACAGCGGAGATCTGTACGGAGAAAATATTGAAATAACGACATCGAACCGTAGATAATCACCATGGGTGACGGCGATCTACCAAGTGCCAACTAGCTTAGTGGCTTGGTCTAACGTGCAGCTTCTAGCTGAACATTTTATCAAGTGTATGTTATTTGAAGTTTTGGAAATTGGCCATGCTAGTAACTCCGGGTGTTCTATGAAGAAGTAGCCAAGTTTAATGTCGGCTACCTTCAATTGGTTATTTTTTTAGCACGGTTATTAAAGTGAAGACCTGTGTTCATGGGAGCAGTCCTGACCTACTGCTACTTGCTTCGTTGTATCATAAGTTATTGACGACATTGTGCGGCTAGCATAGCCGCACAAAAGGCGCCTTATCATAGGCGTTTAATTGCTGTCCATCCCATCGCACCGTCACCGCACGCAACAAGTGTCAGGGCGGTTACTACATAAGTGGCGCTTTCCAAGTGTTCATATTTGTCGAGCTTACTGTTAGCAGTTTTAAACTGCTGTAAAATGATGAAGGTTACATAATTGGAATTAAGCTCACTAAAAACATTTGATTCTTCAGCGCCTCAGTACTTCCAGGTTGACGTCTAGCTAATTCCTCCTACCATTTATCAAGTAGTTGGCACAGCCATTATCAGACGTTTGCTTGGTGTATCAATAGTTATGGGAAACAACCTAAATTTGAAGAGTAAACGGAGCCCGCTATATAAAGCGGCATCTTTTAATAAGTATGCTTCACTGGTATTGCCTATCGTGGTTACGGTTGGGATTGGCATTTCCCTCGTGGCGGCGTTATTAATCCGAGATTCGAGTAGGGAAGTGACTCAAGCACAATTTGAAGCGGCTGCCTCGGAACGAATAGCCATGTTCAAACAAGTAATGGCGCTTAGCCTGTTAGAAGTTGAGTCAATAGCCGCATTCTTTAACGCCTCGGCCGAAGTGAGTCGCCGTGATTTTCGACAGTTTGTAAAACCCTTTTTGGCTCACTCCCGATCCATTCAGGCACTCGAATGGATCCCTAGAGTACCAGACGAGTTAAAGGCAGAGTATGAAGCCAAGGCTCGTGAAGACAACATACCCAATTTCCGTTTTACGGAACGGGCCAGTCAGGGCAATATGGTTTCAGTTTCGCACCGGAAAACTTACTTCCCCGTTTATTTTGTTGAACCTTACACTGGAAACGAGTTGGCAATTGGATTCGACCTTGCATCTGACCCGTCACGGTTAGATGCGTTGAACAGTTCCCGTGATACGGAGAAACTTTGGCTTACGGAAGGTATTACCCTCGTTCAGGAAAGCTCAAATCAGCGTGGTTTTCTGGCGTTTCTTCCAATATATCAAACCCCGCCGCCTTTGCCCTCTATACAGGAGAGGCGGAAACAGTTGAGGGGTTTTGTCCTCGGAGTTTTTCGTATTGGGGATATTTTGCAAAAGGCGATTAGTTCAATGCAACCTGTGGGTGTCGAATTCATCATATTTGATGTTTCAGCACCAGCTAATAGGCAGTTTCTTGCTTCTTACAGTTCTGCTCAAAACTCGGTTAAACAACCCCTAGCAAACGAAATCAAACAGGAGTACCAGGGTACGTTAAAGCTGGTAGACAATTTTCGAATAGGGGAGCGAGATTGGCAAATTGTGGCGACGCCTTCAGAAGGATATTTTGGAGAAGGCTTCAACTCCCTGAGTCAAGCTGCTTTTATAGGTGGATTGCTTTTAACATGCTTGTTTACAGCCTACCCTTGGCTGTTGCTGACCCGATATAAGCAGGCGCGGCAATATGCCGAACAGATTTCTGAGTCTGAAAGGCAGCTTCAATATCTAGCTACGCATGATGCACTCACTAAGCTGGTTAATCGTGGTGAATTTGAGCACCGCCTTAAATTACTTCTACTTAGCGTTCAGCAAAATTGCGGCCATCACTCATTGCTTTATCTGGATTTGGATCAATTTAAAATCGTCAACGATACCTGTGGTCATGCGGCAGGTGATGTATTGTTAAGGCAAATCACTCAAACGCTTAAACAACAGATCCGTAAACCCGACACGTTGGCGCGGCTTGGTGGCGATGAGTTTGCTGTTTTGTTAGAAAACTGTGAGCTAGAAGACGCGGAAAGGACGGCGGAAAAACTACGTTTGTCGGTGCAAAATAGTCGGTTTTGCTGGCAAGATAAGTATTTTGATATTGGTGTAAGCATTGGGGTTGCGAGTATTTCTGATACGCATAATGACATTCAGCAGATTATGAGCACAGCTGATATGGCCTGCTATATGGCAAAGGATTTGGGCCGTAATCGCATACATACCTATGTGGAGGGAAATACAGAATTGGTTCGTCAACGGGGAGAAATGGCTTGGGTATCGAGACTGACCAGTGCGTTAAATGATCAACGTTTCATTTTGTATTGTCAGAAGATACAATCGTTAACCGAAGCTAAAGTGGCCCATTTTGAAATCCTGGTGCGCTTTGAAGATGAAAGTGGGCAAGCAGTCTTACCTGATAGATTTATTTCTGCAGCAGAGCGGTATGATTTAATGCCTGCTATCGATAGATTGGTGATCCGCAATACCTTAGCTATGTTTGAAACGCATCCTTCCTTTACGGAATCGCTAGACTTGTGCAGTATCAACATATCGGGCAAGTCACTTGGTCAAGCTGATTTTCTTGATTACGTCGAGCAGGAGCTAAAGGTTAGCCGTATTCCACCCAGTAAAATTTGTTTTGAAATAACAGAAACTGCCGTTATTGCGAATTTGGAGTATGCAAAGATCTTTATTTCCACATTAAAGTCCCGCGGGTGCTTTTTTGCGTTGGATGATTTTGGTACAGGGATGTCATCGTTCAGCTATTTAAAACAGTTGCCTGTGGACTTTGTGAAAATTGATGGCAGGTTTGTGAAAGATATCCATGTCGACCCTGTCTGTCGAGCTATGGTCAAGTCTATCCATGACGTTGCCAAAGTGATGAAGATTAAAACCACCGCAGAATACGTAGAAAATGAAGCAATTTTAGAGGTGTTAAAAAATATTGGTGTCGATTATGCGCAGGGCTACCATATACATATCCCCGTTTTACTGGATGAGTTTATGCGTTCCCAGCAAATGAAGGACAATAAAAAAATCGAAACAATATCTTCTTCAGTAGTTTAACCAATGAAGATATCACGTCTGTGAATTTGGTCAGACAGCTCAGCCGCTGTTCTGGTAATCGACCCAACAAATCCTAGTAGGATAACCGCGCTAATTTATCTGCCTACAAAAAATCTAGAATAGTCGTGGATCGAGATCGAACTGTAACGCTTCGGCTTGCGTGATAACGCGTTCAAATTCGGAATGATTGGGGTTTAAAATAAAGTTCCATTCTCTTGGAACAATAACGCTTGGTATAGCCAAAGCCAGGCTGATGTTGGTTTCTAACCAGCCATCCCCGAGTTCGGCCGTTTCGGGTGGAGCGGGCTCTTCACGCCAGTTTTCAGGTAACGCTTTGAGGAACATGGTTGTTTCTTTGGGCAACTGCAACTCAAACAAGTCGTAATGGTCGAGTATGGGTTGGGCTTCTATATGAACCAATATTTCCAAAATCGCCAATGACTCTGAGCCAGCAAGGTAAACACAGGAGTTGCCTTTACTATTCCAGCGACCACCGAACAATCTAGCCCCCTCACCATCGAAGGCTCCCTCTGAGTACTTCTTTTTAACAATGCGGTAAGCTGGAATAGTGCTCACACAAAAACGCCGTGCTCTAGTCGGCCAATAAGATCTAACACAGCTTCGGTTTCCGCAGACGTGGCAAGCATATCCACTGGCCTCCTGTTACTTAAACCGCGTACCGGTTTACTCAACCAAATTTTTGCTGCCGCCATATCGCCTTCGAATAGGTCCTTAGCTGCCTTGAGCACTTCTGCGAAGCGATATAACCTGTCGCTTTCATCGGGATTAAAGTGTCCGGCTTTAGCACGGCGTTGTAATGTCGCCGGTGCTATCACGGTAACTTTGGCGAGTTCCTTTTTGTCTAACCCAGACATTGAAGACAGTTGGTTGTAAACGGAATAGGGCAGTCCTTGATGAAGCGCTTCATATAACTTAGCTCCTCGCGCGGGCATTCCGACCTCATGCCAAAAATTGTCTCGTTTTGAAAGCTCAGGTTGATACTCTTTAACAGTCGCTATCATCAGCTTCCCCGGCAATATCATATGATATATCTAAATATTATCATTTGATTGACGAGACCGCAAAGTGTCTAGCGTGATCATTAACCTTGGTAAATCACCACCTCTGCCGCACCGGTGCCAAAACTAGCGAGAAGAGGTATATGTGCTATTCAACGCGCTATACGCTATACGCTATACGCGGTTTGAGGTTTGTAAGTGGCTAAGCAAAAGTCCACCCAAGCTAGAATTTAGCCCCTGAAATCTAGGTAGCCTATGTTGTCTGGCGGCGCCCCCTAAATCGACAAGAGTTAAAAACATACAACTTTCTGTGTAATTTATTCCCAGGTACTTAGGGCTGATTGGTCACCGCGGGAGAGTAATAAAGACTCATACTAAGTATTAAAGTCTCATACGGGATCATCTGAATACTTCACTGGAAACGCTAAGTAAAAGTAACCGGGGTTATCGGGGTTGTTAATTTTTGATTCCTCTAGCCACTGGGGTTGCTATAACCCCAAGGTAAACAAACAGAGGAAAACAGTGACAAGCAGAGAGCTAATCAAGGAGTTGAAAAAGGCGGGTTGGACACTAGATAGTGCCCTCTGTCATTGTCAGTATATGGACTCCTCCAAGATTGCAACAGCAATTTTGGAATAAACAGTTTAGATGCGTGCGTATATTCGGACTCTTTTTGGGGTGCGGCCCCTGGCCCCGGATGTATTCGCACCTTCATGCCTCTACGCTTGCTCGGTATTTACTACCTTGACAATGATCAGGCTCTTGAAGGTCGGTCTCACCTGTTTATTCGTTCTTTGTGTTGCAGTTAAACTCGTTTTCTTTTGTTGTTATGCTGTTAGTGCTTTGGGGGTTTGATATGCCGTGTTGTAATGTAACATCGCCCAAGCCGTTCTGATGGTTTTATTGGCCAATGCGACCGCCGCTCTGAGTTTTCCACGTCGCTCAATAAGAGACTTGAGCCAGGCTTCTTTTGTGTTGCTCGATGCTCGTTTATCCACCGATACCACCACAGATAATGCGCCTTGAATTAACGTTGAACGCAGCCGTTTGTTCCCGGACCTCTTCCCTATATGTCCAAGTGTGACGACTCCCCCCGTACTGTACTGCTTCGGGGTCACTCCGATACATGCTGACGCTTCTCGGCCATTTTTAAAGCTCTCCCCCTTATCTCCCAGCGCAAGAAATATCCCCAATGCATTCACTGGGCCAACCCCTTCCAGCTCCAGTAAGCGCTGGCAATCCGATTGCTGTCGGATCAGTGCATCCAACGATTTGTTAACTTTAGATAGCTCGTTTTGATGGCGAACAAATGCACGATAAAGCTCAGCCAGTTGAAGACGAAAAGCACCGGGTAAGCCATTCTCTGCATCCTCAAGCAGCTCGGGTATCGCCCGTTTTAGAGCGGCAAACCCCTTTGGAAAAGAAAGACCAAATTCATACAGTAAGCCCCGGATGAGATTAGATGTTGCTGTAATGTGGTCCAGCCAGTGCTCCCTCATCCGCTCAATGGCCTGAAGTCCCTGTTGCTCTACTGATTTTACGCTCACCGTCTTGATGCGTGGCTGGCAGGCGGTAATAGCGATAGCAAGTGCATCGTTTTTGTCAGTTTTTTGCCCTTGCCTGTTAGGGGTAACGGCCTTGGGCGTTAACAACATAGGTGTATGCCCCATGGCGAGCATTTTTCTGGCCCAGTAATGTGCAGAGCCACAGGCTTCCATTGCGACGAGAGCGGGAAGTTGCTGTGCCAACCAGACCTCTAATTTTGACTTGGTAAAAGCGCGGTCAGTGACTACCTTTCCGTGTTTATCAACGACACAAACATGAAAAGAGTTTTTTGCCAAATCGATACCAATGACAGTATGGTTATACATGTGTGGACTCCTTTTTCGTATTGGTAGCTCACTAATAACCGTAGTTCGCGGGAGGGGGAGGAGTCCATACATCGCTTTCCTGGTATGGTCCGACATCTCGGTCCAGTGTCTTTTAGCGCACACAGAGATCGCGGTAAAGCCGCTGGATTCCGAGTGTCGGACCATCCAGATGTCGAACCACAACGTGCGCGAGAATGACAAGATAGCGTTTCAGGACGGGCACTAGCCAAAAAGTGATAACGATCAGGTCCTAGATGGCAACTTTATTCAGGTGCCAAATATGAGTGACGTAATCCTCGATGGAGCGGTCTGAACTGAACTTACCCATACGTGCTGTGTTTAGGATAGTGCTCTTCAGCCAGTGATTGTTGTTACTGTAAGCGCGATCGACCCGCTGCTGAGTCTCAAGGTAGCTTTCGAAATCGGCTAAAACCAAATAGGGGTCGCCGCCCTGCAGTAGACTGGTTGGAATTGCGCTGAGTCGCTGACCTTGCCCCGGCGTAAAGAGGTCGGTAGTTAACCAGTCCAGAATGGTACGCAGTTCCTTGTTGCTGTTATAGAAAGCATAAGGGTCGTAACCATTTTCTTGCAGCGTACGAACCTGGTCAACGGTATTGCCGAAGATAAAGATATGCTCGTCACCGACTTCTTCGGCAATTTCAACATTTGCGCCATCCAGTGTACCTATAGTGAGGGCGCCATTCAGACCAAGCTTCATGTTACCTGTGCCGGAAGCTTCTTTGCCAGCTGTGGAGATCTGCTCGGAGACATCCGCCGCCGGGATAATCAATTCAGCCAAAGTGACCGAATAGTCGGGCAAAAACACAACTTTCAGTTTGTCTTTTACCTTAGTGTCGTTATTGATGCGGTCGGCAACCTTGTTGATGGCCATAATGATATCTTTCGCCAGGTGGTAACCTGGGGCTGCTTTGGCGGCAAAGATAAATACCCTTGGGTGCATCTCATAGTCGGGGTTTTCCAACAGTCGATTATACAATGCGAGGATATGCAGCAGGTTCAGGTGCTGCCGTTTATATTCGTGCAGGCGCTTTATCTGTACGTCGAAGATTGCGTCTATAGAGACCCGTATTTGCAGTTTTTCTTCGATATATTTCGCCAACTTTGCCTTGTTGCGCCGTTTGATTGCCGCATACTCGCCGACAAAAAATTTGTCGTTAACGAATCTTTCAATGTTTGCTAGTTGACTTAGATCTGTTAACCAGTTTTCACCTATTTTATGGCTGATCAAATCCGCCAGTTCAGGGTTGCACTGACGGAGCCAGCGTCTCGGTGTGACACCATTGGTCACGTTAACCAGACGATCAGGAAACAGGGTATTAAACTCGGGAAACAGCTCTGATTTTACTAGGTCCGAATGGAGCCGGGCCACACCGTTGACCTTAAAACTGGCGATAACGCAGAGATTGGCCATACGGACCTGACGTGGATGCCCTTCTGCGAAAATAGACAGCTTCTGTTTTATAGCGTCATCACCTGGCCAGCGGTTTTCAACTTCTTGAGTCAGGAATAGATAGTTTACCTCATTTAAGATCTCCATATGCCTGGGCAATACTCGGGAAATCAACTCTACGGGCCAGGTTTCCAACGCTTCAGGCAGTAGCGTATGGTTGGTGTAGGCAAACGTCTTCTGGCTGATATACCAAGCTTTGTCCCAGCTAAGCCCCTGCTCATCCAGAAGAATTCGCATTAATTCAGGGATAGCGATTGCAGGGTGAGTATCGTTCAGTTGCAGTATGTTGGACTCGCACAAGTCCACCAGCGAACTGTGGTTTTCCTTATGACGAGCGATAATGTCACCCACTGAACATGCACATAAAAAGTACTGCTGGATCAAGCGTAATTCTTTACCGGCTGCTGTTTCGTCGTTCGGATAGAGAACCTGGGTAACGGTTTCTGCCTTCACTTTTTCTTCGTGAGCAGTAATAAACCCGCCTTTATTGAACTGATTCAGGTCAAACTCATTGACCGCACGGCATTCCCAGAGCCGTAGAGTATTGACGTTTTTTACGCCATAACCAACTACAGGGATATCCCAAGGTACGCCTCTTAGGTACTGACTTGGCGCCCAGCGTTTGCGCATCTGGTTGTCTTCATAATAGGTTTCCACATGGCCATACAAGGGAATATCCAGGGCAAAACTGGAGCGACACACTTCGAATGGATAACCATAATCGCGCCAGTTATCGGGGAACTCTACTTGTTCTCCGTGACGGATACCCTGACGGAACAGACCGTATTGGTAGTGGAGACCGTATCCGACCGCGGGGTATTCGAGGGTTGCCAGTGAGTCCATAAAACAAGCTGCGAGGCGTCCAAGACCACCATTACCTAAGGACGGATCACGCTCTTCACCGCTTAGGTGGTTGATATCCTGGCCCAACTCCTCTAACGCCTGGCGCACCTGGTTTTCCAGATTCAAGTTGATCAGATTATTGGTGGTTAATCGGCCAACTAAAAATTCTAATGACAGGTAGTTAACTGTACGCGCGCTGCTGTCAATGCGGGTCTTTTTAAACGTTCCCCAGGCATTGTCGAAAATATGCTCATTTAAGGCAAAGCAGGTGGCTTGCCACCAGGTGTTGTGATTCGCCACATGCTCGTTACTGGCTAAGGTAGTTCTCAGGTGACGAACAATAGATTCTTTAATCCTCTCTACACTGAGTTTTGGATTCTCGGATACAGCTAACATAAGTGACTCCAAATATTTAAAACCGGTACTAATTTTGTTTTAGGGCTTCTAGGTAGGTTGCCCGTGCTGTGGTTGAGCCGTTCCCTATGGCTTCTTCCATCAGTTGCAACGCCAACTCGTGATTGTTGCTTGAAATTGCCTTGTTAATGGCTTGGTCATACATTTGCTGGGAGGTCGCCAGCATCGATTTAGTGGTTGTCTTCTCCGTCTGCAATCGAGCCAACGTCAACTTGACTTTTCCGGTTTTACTATGGCGAATTTCTAAGTTAGGAATTTCCGGTGGTTGGGTGGATCTGGCTTTGGCCAGCACCTTAGCCGGGTGCTCTATTTCCGTGGTGGAATTGAGTTGTTTATCGCTGGTGGCGATAACCAGGTATTTTACGCCACCCGAAGTATCCAGGTTAAATTCACCTACCAGTGCGTCAGCACTAAACATTCCTCCGGGTTTGAAAGTGAACGTGGTCGGACCAAAGGTGTCGAGAACCCCATGATTTTCATCGAGCAAGTAAATGGTCGGCGCAAAGACGGAGGTGTCTATGGTAGAAGAGATCTTGAGCTCGCTTTGGCCTTTTGGCAGAGAAAACGCCCGGTAGTAGCTTTTTCCTTGGGGTAAAGCTAAAAGCCCATTTTCCTTGGTGATCTCTATGGTACGTGTACCATTTGTGAGAAGGGACTCTGAGACAAACTCCTGTGAGTCGGCATAGGACTGTGTAGTTTCTTTTTCTAGCGCATGTGCCTGCAGATTAAATCCAGACAGACCTATTACGGCTATGGCTAACAGTATTTTTTTCATCGCATTGTTCCTTTTAAGGAGGTGGCGCAAAGCGCCAACAACAATTGTTACCACCAAGCTTCCATTTGCAGGCCGAAGGTGTATTCAGATTTGTTTCCCGGAGTGATATCTAGCTCGGAATTCTTACCGTAAGTAACAAACGCACGAATCGCCGGTCGCGCCCAGATGCTTGGCCCCGCTTGCAATTGCTGGGCAAGGGTGACTTTAGTCAGGTCGTTGTCAACACGTTTGCTATCAGCATTTTTCGCGGAAGCAGACCAGTCAACTTTGTCGTAACCCAGTTCAACCAGAGTACTCATTACACTGCTCCACTTGTACATGGGACGGATACCTGCGCTGAACCAATCTCGGTTATTGCTCTTACCCAAGATTTCACTCAGGTCCGTTGTTTCATAAAGGGCGACGTACATCATTTCCCAGTCTTGACCCAGTTGTATGGCGCCGTGGTTTAGTACCCGCCATGCGCTACCTTCGTTGCTGAAGGTTTGATTAGCACCATTGCCGTTACCCTGGTTATGAAAGCCAACCAGTGAGCCGGAGAATCCGTTGCCCGCCATGGCGTCGCCTGCATATTGAAATACAAATTTGTTAAAGCCGTTCATGATTGGCAGGGTATGTTCGGCCGTGAACATATAACCAGTTTCGCTTAGACCGTTGCCAAGCTTGATGTTGGTGTTGTCGACTTCAGAATATTTGCCGAAGTTAATACCCAGCTCCAAAGAACCGGCATTGCCCAGCTGGATTTCGGATAAACGCAGGTCGAGGTTGTTACCTGTAAATTTTTCTGCGTCAGTCCATTCGTTACCTATATCGCTGTTACCACCGGTGGTTTGTGTGTTGCGCAGCCAGGCTGCAGACAATTTACCGAAACCTATGTCGATGTTTTCGATACCACCCCCCGGCGCGGACGTGTTCCAGTAGTAGAAGTCAATCATATGAATGTCATGACGCTGATAGAAACGTTTCCCCGCCCAAACATTGGCGCCAGGCAGAGATTCGATTACGTTTTTGCCAATCGCATAGGTTTCACGAAAAGCCGGCTCGGTACCTTCCCAGTCACCTTCCTGGGCGACGGCGAAAGCCATGTTGGTCTGTATGTAGAAGCTTTTACCGTCTTCGTTATACAATTCTTTACCTAATTTAATTTCACCATAGGTTTCTGTTTCGTTACCCAAACGGTATTTCGAGGCTGCGCCATCTGCCTGCATAGCTGCCTGATTGCCGCCACTTC
Organism: Psychromonadaceae bacterium; assembly: GCA_965249895.1. Classification (GTDB taxonomy): domain Bacteria; phylum Pseudomonadota; class Gammaproteobacteria; order Enterobacterales; family CBDFNC01; genus CBDFNC01. The sequence goes on along the minus strand of CBDFNC010000004.1, from coordinate 141,322 downwards.
CAGAAGATCCGATACCAGATCTCAGATAACCGTTAAAGTCCACCGCCATTGCTTGAGAGGTCAGGACTGCGGCGTAAACCGCAGCTGAAAGAGGCAAGATTTTCATTATTAATCCCTATATTTATGGTTTTTAGGCATGACTTATCCCTACGAGTTATCTCGCATTTTTTACCGTGCCCTTGCTTTAGTGAATACGATTGTCGCCAGTGTTAACCGGCTTAGATGCCCACTTCCTTATAGCGGCGCTTACATGCTGTTCCGTCTTCCCGAAACAGGTGACATCTGTGTGCGGGTAATGCAAAACGAAATTGTTTTCCTTCGGTGACATCAACCACATCTGGATATCGGACGATAAGGTTACTGTCGATATCTGGAGCCGATAGATAGATTTGAGTTTCATGCCCCAACTGTTCGACGACTTGAACTTCGCCAACCAATTCCGGACCGATAAGTGAGTCGCCAACCGAGTTGTCTGCATCGACAGACTTGCTAAATGGGGAAGTATCAATATGTTCAGGGCGAATGCCGATTGAAACCCGCTCGCCTGGGGTTAAGCCTTCGCCGCTAACTGCAATGGTAATTAGCGATTTATTACACAGCCAAAGTTGTACTTCATGTTCGTTCGCTTGTTCAACTTTGGCCGGGATGAAGTTCATTTTTGGCGAGCCGATAAAACCGGCGACGAAGCGGTTATCCGGATAGTGATAAAGCGCTAGCGGGGTACCCACCTGGGCGACGCAGCCACCTTCCAGCACCACAATTCTATCCGCCATAGTCATAGCTTCCACCTGATCATGGGTGACGTAAACCATGGTGGAGTTTAGCCGCTTGTGAAGCTTGGATATTTCGATACGCATTTGAACTCGCAACGAAGCATCCAGGTTGGACAGGGGCTCATCGAATAGCAGTACTTTTGGTCGGTTGACCAGGGTTCGCCCGATGGCCACGCGTTGTTGTTGACCGCCCGATAGCTCTTTTGGTTTTCTCTGCAAAAGTTGGCCCAGTTGCAGAATACCCGAGGCGTATTCAACCCGGTTTTCAATTTCTTTTGGGTCGGTTTTGGCCAGCTTAAGTCCAAAAATCATGTTCTCTTTGACGTTAAGGTGTGGGTAAAGGGCATAGGATTGAAACACCATGCTGATGTTGCGTTTGGCTGGTGGTAGATCATTAACACGCTGGTCGCCAATATACAGGTCTCCGGATGTTATATCCTCAAGGCCGGCTATCATCCGAAGTAAGGTGGTTTTGCCGCAACCAGACGGACCGACAAAGGCGATAAACTCACCGTCTGTTATTTGCAGGTCGATATCTTTTTGCACCAGGTTGTCGCCGTATGCCTTACACACCTTATTTAAAGTGACACTTGCCATTCAACTGCTCCTCATTGGCCCTTAGGGCCAGAATTACCTTGATGTTTGGCATTTTGCGGGGTTTTAAGAGGCTACACATCCTCCTTAGTGGGGGAGGAGGAGTAAAAAGCTGGGGGGAGGAGTTGAAACCGTGATTTTGATCACCTATAAACTAGCGTTCAGGCTATACAGCAAAGGACTAACCCAATGTTAGCTGTTAAGTACCAAGCACCTTAGGACGATGACTGGCGGTTAATCGAAAATATGGACATTTTACTGCTGGCCTTCTATCCTCCACAGCCTGTAATTAGCGCCAACCATGAAACACTATCTTGTTATTCTCGCGTGGCGTTGGTCGCATAAGAAAACCAGTTTCTGTAAAAATATATTGAGAGTGTTTTATATACGTGGCCAATTTTATTGATTTCGACAGTGGTGATTTTTCGGCTTCAGACAAATGTTGTCCGTTATGTACTGGCTCAGCCGCTTCCTACGGACGGGATAACAGGCGGCACTATTTTATCTGCAGTGTATGCAACCTGGTATTTGTCCCGCCCAGTGAATACCTGAGCCTGAATGCAGAGAAGGCTGAGTATGACAGGCATGATAACCAGCTGGATGACCCTCACTACAGAAAATTTCTCGGCCGTTTGTTTGATCCTATGTGTGAAAGGCTTGCGCCACCGAGCCTAGGCCTTGAGTTTGGCTGTGGTCCCGGGCCGGCATTGGCCAAGATGTTTCAAGAGCAGGGTTTCGAGGTTTCCCTTTACGACACTTTCTATTTTCCTGACAAGTCGGTGTTGGAGCAGACCTTTGATTTTATAACGGCTACTGAAGTGGTGGAACACCTTCACCAGCCATTTAATGAGTTATCTGCGCTTTGGTCTTGTTTAGGGTCCGGGGGAACCCTGGGGTTGATGACTAAACTTGTGAAAAATAGAGACGCCTTTGCCAACTGGCATTATAAAAATGATCAAACGCACGTGTGTTTCTTCTCTTCAAACACCTTTAGCTGGCTTGGTGAGAAGCTAAGTGCCAAGGTAACTTTTATCGGAGCCGACGTAGTCTTGCTGACCAAGCAATAAGGACAGTGCATCGTATTTTATACGGGTAGTGAATGATATATAGCTGATTTTAAAAGGCTATTGTTTTTTGGCGCCTTTAATAATTTGCTAAAACTTGAGCCGTGTTGCCGTGATGCGAAAACGTTGGCATCGGCCCTGGATAAGAGACTAGCCGTGATAAAAGGCAATGGCGTATATGAAAAATAATGAGCGGGAAGTTAGCCTGAATAGTAATCTATGAGTGTTCACTGCAGCTCTTAGATAAGAAATCCCTTCGATAAAAGCAAAAAATCTTTGCCTCTACCGGTAACTGAAAACCGGCGCAACGACATTATTTCAGGCGGCGTATCGAATTTTGTATGCCTTAACCACAACCTTGGTGAATTTATTGAAACTTCGAGCCAGACTGCGGCATAGCCAGGCTCTTGGAGCTTAATTAAACCTTGGTAAACCACCGCCTCTGGCGGTGTGACTCGACTAAGCTCTGCCGTTCAGGTGTATAAGTTGGACCAAGTACGATAGGTTAAGTCCGCTGGACCGAGTGTCGGACCATCCAGATGTCGGACCACCACGTGCGAGGGAATGACGTTTTATCTCAGGTAATAACGCGATCACCGTCATTACCAGCTCGACTGGTAATCCAGCGGCTTATAAGCGCAAAGGTCCGTTTTATTTATTGCTTTTTAGCCTCTTCCAGAGGCTTTCATCATACCCCCGGCTTTACCGGTGGTTGTTGATTGCTAGTTTGGGTTTCACCTGTGCAAGGAATACGAGCTTCACCTCCTATCTAAAAATCGAATAGGTCCTAATTATGCGAACCAGGGGTTGGATAATAGACTGGCTTTATAACGTTATTCACACCTAGATGTTAGACCTTGAAGATAAAAACATTGGCTGTTATTGCTGGGATTAGTTGCATTTCGCTTACCGTTCCGGCTTACGCTAATTATGACGATTATTGTGGCGACACCCTGGGTGATGTGGTGGGTGGTGCAGTCGAAGGGGGCTTGATTGGCACCGGTATTGGCGCCATCGCAGATGGGGGTAATGGCGCGTCCAGAGGGGCGGAAATTGGAGCCGCTGTTGGCGCAATTGATGGCCTTGTAGAAGGTGAAGTAAAGGCTGATCGCTGCAAGCGAGACCTTCGCGACCTTGACGATGATATTGCGGAAGATGATCTGGACAGGGCTGAAATTGAAGACTCATTGGATGACTACGACTATTAAACTTGATTAAGGCTAATTCTACTTACATAAATGGATTAAGAGCGATAGGGCTGGATCACCCCAGGTGTGATCAGACATCAGCAATGTCCATAACGGCTAAAATTAATCTCTTTCGAGGCTCTCTACATACAGAGGGCTTTGCCGTTGGTTATGGTTTTTTAAAGGCCAGCGGAACCATTTATAACTATTTGAGTCAGAAGGAGATAGTTGTTATTCGCCTAATGGGGTTGTGTTGAAAAAAACGTGTTCCGCTTTTGCTTTTGCTGTTTTACTTCACCTGTTACTTATTTTATTGATGTCTAACTATGAACCTAAGCCGGTTAAGCAAGTTGAAGGAAGAGCGATCAAAAGTTTCCTATTTCGCCCTAGCGCCAAATTGGAGGCTAATGGACTGGCGAGTGTTGTATCTCCAGTATCGGATCACAAATCTACACTCGAAGAGAGAAAATTGAGGGGTGAGCAGATATGGCAAAAGGCTACACAGTTGGAGCAAGGTGAAGCGCGTACTGCTAAGGTAATGGATCAAACCAGAATGCCTCCTTTAAAAGACCAGCCTGAGCCGGGAACAGAAAGTCAAAAACCACAAAAGATTAACCTAGGCAACAAGGCGGCGGTAGTTGTGACCGCCAGTAAGGCCGCTCCCATGAGGGCCGCTCCCACGAAGACTGCTCCCACCTCTCACGAAGGCTGCTCTCACGAAGGCTGCTCCCACGAAGGCTCTCCCACGAAGGCTGATCCCACGAAGGCCGTTCCCACCAAGACAGCACAATATAATGCGATTAAAGCAAACGGGTTAGTAAAGAAAACTCCCGCAGCAGGAGCAAAAATCCCGGACGAAATGTTCAGTGTGTTGGACGGTCAGGCAGGGCCCCCTGTGTCAGGATAGTTGTCGCCTCTAATTTTCAGTTAGAGGTAGCAAAAAATGAACAAAAGATATACAAAGTCATTTAAAATACAAGCAGTGGAAAAAGCGCTTAATCGCCCTGCAGAGTCCAGCTTAAAAGAAGTGGCTGAGTCTTTAGGCGTCGGTTATTCAACATTAGGTAAGTGGATTGTACAGTCCAGAGAGCAAGTATTTGAAATGGGTTTTACTGATAAAACTGGCATTATGACAAAAGAAAAAAGACCACAAGATTGGAGTTTAGAGGAAAGGCTTAACATGGTCATTACTTGCGCCTCGCTGGGTGGTGAGGCCATCAGTGAGCTATGCCGTGAACAAGGCTTATATCCCCACCATACAGTGGAAACTTGATTTTACTCATGGCAATGCAGCTAATAGTAAAGCGACGAGTCGCTCGGAAATAAAAGGCCTTAAGCATGAAAATAAGGCATTAAAAAAGGAGCTGAACCGAAAAGACAAAGCGCTGGCCGAGACCGCTGCGTTATTAGTGCTCCAAAAAAAAGTCAATGCGATCTGGGGAAGCGACGAGGACGACTCACAATGAGTTCAGAACGAACGGAAATCATGAGCCTGATAAATCAGGCATGTGATTCTGGTGCCAGACGCCTGTGAAATCATAGGGGTTAGCGCAAAAACCTTGCAGCGTTGGAACCAGCCAGGCAATGAGCAAGATGGGCGGATAGAAGCCTACCGTGAACCAAAAAATAAGCTAACAGAATTGGAGCGCCAGCGTAATTAAGCTTGTTAATGCCTGAGTATGCGAAATTACCACCGAACAAAATCGTACCGAAGCTTGTCGATAAAGGGCTATATATTGCCTCAGAGTCAACGTTCTATCGGGTGATGAAGGTACACAATCAGCTAAATCACCGAGACAAGAGTAAGCCAGTCCATAAACCTAAAGCCCTGACAGCGACAGAGCCCAATCAAATTTACACTTGGGATATCACCTACTTACCCACTGTTGTTAAAGGGATATTTTTATATCTGTACTTGGTGATGGATATTTACAGTCGAAAAATCGTTGGCTGGCAGGTATACGAAGAGGAATCGAGTGCATTAGCAAGATCTTATGACTGATATCTGTCAGCGGGAAGGTGTTAAGCGTAACCAGGTGACGCTGCACTCGGACAATGGGAGCCCAATGAAAGGCGCTACGATGCTGGCGACCTTGCAGCAACTGGGTGTTAAACCTTCGGTGAGTAATGATAACCCCTATTCAGAATCCCTATTTCGTACGTTGAAATACCGACCAGAATACCCAGAGCGGCCCTTTAATGATCTACAAGCGGCGCGAAGCTGGGTATGCGGGTTTGTTGAATGGTATAACCATGAACATTTACATAGCGGAGTCAAATTTGTTACGCGCAGCAGCGTCACACAGGTGAAGATGTACACATATTGGCTAAACGAAAACAGGTATACCAAGCAGCAAAATCAAAAAATCCAAGCCGCTGGAGTGGTGAAATCAAAAACTGGGATCTGATTTCACCTTAACCCGGAAAAGAGCAAGACAGTTGAGAAAGGTAAGGCGGCATAATTTTGAACTTTAGGCGACAACTACCTCGCCGCAGGGCGGGATGGGGCGCTAGCGGAGGCTGAGGCCAGAAAGCGCTACACCAGTAATGCATTTGGCGCGTCGATTCAGCCATTCCCTGAAGGGTTCGAACATGGCAGGTATATGGAGTCGGACCCGGAACAAATCATCGAACTCGGGCAAGGTAAGCGACTGGTGAGCGTTAAAGGTAGCTGCTTTATGGTTAACAAACATGTAAATAGCTTGGGTGATCAGGTTGAAGATTGGTTATTTTCATCCGGTTGCAAACATGTCCCTACGGATGATGACCTTTTCAAAGCCGCGATGGAAAGTACCCGAAAGTAACCCATCTACGATTGCAGGGAAACAGTCCGTTGTCGCCACTGGCTGTTTTTAAACGGCAGCTAATTATTCAGGTTAACGACAACAGGTGTTGGCCTAAGCTGATAGCTTCGTTGCGCCCTGCCAGACCTAGCTTTTGATACAGGTTTCGAATATGGGATTTAACCGTGGTTGGAGCTACGCTCATCGCTTTAGAAATATTATCATTGGTATAACCGCTATAGATGAAACCTAAAACCTCCCATTCACGCTGAGTCAGGGAAATATTTTTTACCAGGCCGGGCACGCTGGGGTGAGCAAGTATTTTGTCGACTTCTGGTGGCGCAAAAGGGGTGTGCTGTGTTTGCTGTTGATCTAATCCGGACAAGGTTAACAACTGCGATAGTTTGTCCTTCACAGCTTGGGTCAACGCCGTTTCCTTGGCCAGCTCCTGTAAAATCGGGTTCAGGTTTGCAGATTCGCGTATGAAGCTGGTGATAAGGCCTGTAAAAAGCGAGGTTTCCAACGCCATGGCCAGATTAGCCTTGGCGTTATTAATATCCTGTAATCTCACGTCAATGCTGGCCAGCAAGATAAGATTACGGTTTACTTCTACCTGTAGCTGGCAACGCCTGGCGTCTTTCATTATTTCTAGCAATAGCTCCCTGGCCGTATTGAGTTTCCCCAACTGGGTCAGTGCCCTGACTCTATTGCGCCAGTGACACTGGTCAAAATGGTTAAAAGCAGCTTCAGGCTCGGGTGCGCTCTCAAGCCAGTGGCGTATCGCAGCGATATCACCTCGTTGTCGCCAGTATTTAATGCGCACATAGTTGGCGTTTGCCAGCCAGTCACTGTGGTATTGCTCGGTGTGTAGCAGGGATTCCATTTGTCCTATTAATGGGACAGCTATGTCCATGTCACCACTTTCCAACGCTATTTTGGCTTTCAGGGAGTAGCAGAAAAGTAGCCATTGCTCACCGTAAGGCGCCACTACCCGAAGTGCTCGTTCGCATAACTCAGTGGCCAGAGATAGATCATAAGCCTGGTAAGCAAGCTGGGCGCGAAAGTGTAGCGGGTAGGCGAGTAAGGGCAGTTGGTCTAGGTTGTGGTTCTTGAGGAGTTCCAGTGCCTGTTCAATTAACCGTTCAGCATGCAGAGGATTGGCCTGGGCATGGAGGATTTCAATCTGTTGATAAAGCGCCCAAACGGCATTTTGATAAAATTGATGCTCTAATGCGAGGATTTTTACTTCCTCCTGACATTGATAAGCCTGGTTTAGCTTTCCTAAGCAATGATTTGCTTCACCAATAATAGATCTGCCGACCATTTGCGAGCGAATGCTGGTGCTTGGTAATAGCGACAGAGCGAATTTGGCTTTATCCAGTGCGCATTTAACCTCGCCTTGGTTAATCGCAACTTGTGCTCTAACTACTTCAAACTCCCCCAATAAACTCGGTTCGAGGGTAATGCCCTGTTGATCCATCCAAGCCTGCGCCTTTTCAAGTAAAGGGGTAACTTCATGGTTTCGCCAACGACTATGCAGCATCCAGGCTTTAAGCAGTACCAGATCCGGGTAACACCAGATGGTTTCTTTTAACTGGTCGAAACACACATCCAGGCTGGAAAACTCTCCTTCGTGGAACAGGGCCCAACCTGATTGTTGTAGCAAGGTAACCGTCAACTCTTCATCCCGGCTATATACCACATGCGGTAGCGCCTGCATCGGCATCTTGCGTTTTAACCAGAGTAACGCGAGGTTTTTATCGTCTTGCTGACGGTTTGGGTCTTGGGCTTTTAAATGGAGTAAGAAGCCCTTAAACAAAGCATGAAATCGAAACCATTGTTTCTGGTTATCCTGCGCCACCAGAAATAAACCTTGCTCTTCGATGGCCTCAAGTGTTGCCTGTCCGTCGGTAAAACCACATAAGGCGTTAATCATTTCTGCGTCGATACGCGCCAGTGGAGCGATATCCAGTAACAGTCGTTTCTGCTGATCGGGAAGAAGGGCAAAAACCTCGTCTTCGAGGTAGTCCCAAAGGTGGGCGTGTTGGCTGTTACTCACTTGCTCGGCACACTGGGAAAAATGGTCCGGATCTTTTGCCGACAGGGCGACAAGTTGAAGCGCAGAAGGCCAACCCTCTACGTCGTTCCTAAGCTCGGTAAGCAGATTGCTCTCAATGGGGAAGTTAAGACGTTGCTCAAAGAATGCGCGAGTTTCTTCTATATCAAACGCCAGTTTATCCGTATCAATCTCCAGTAATTGTTGCCTGATCCTTAGGTTAGATACACTTAGTAGCGGGCGGGTACGACTGGTGATCACTATTCGCCAGTTTGCCGGCATATATCTTATAAAGAACTTAATACCCAGATGAATATCCTGGTTTTCGATGCAGTGATAATCATCGAGGATCAGCGTAAGGGGATGACCCTGAGCGGACGTTTCATCGAATAGCTGGGTAAACAGTGTGGTCAGGTTTGGAAAGCTGCGGTTTTGCGCCAACTCTAGGCTACGAGAACAACGTTCACTATAGCTGTCGGAAATAGACTGTATTAGGTAGTTGGCGAAGCGATATATATCATCGTCAAATTTGTCCAGTGAATACCAGGCCACATTTTCCTGATCCTGGCACCACTGGGCTATGGTAGTGGTTTTACCATAACCGGCTGGCGAGCAGACCAGGATTAGTTTATGCCCAATACTCTGGTTAAGAGAGTGCAATAATCGCTCTCTTACGACCATATGTTGTGGGTCATTAGGTTTAGTCAGTTTTGACGCGATCAGCATATCGAATACCTGTACTTATGTTTCCCAACGGTTCTTTCAAGTTTGTTATTGTTCTATATGTTTGACCATTTTCAATTCATCCCTAACTGTCATTTTGTTGCAATGTCTAGTCAGATGGTTGTGCTTATTTTTTAGCGGCCTAATTTGGCGCAATTTTTTGTTTCAATTACATTTTACCCACTTCAGCTAGCCCACTAATGTGATCTGAAACACGCGGATACACTGTGTTACATAAGAAATGTTATTTTCTTTCAGCTTTGCGCGGGAATGCTTAATTTAGCACTAATGGGGGGCGTAGAGGGAGGGAGGGTGACGGTTTTTGGGGGCTGAATTATTGTGCAGACTGAGTATTAAAACAATACCACCGCAAAAGGAAGATAAAATGAACAAAGCACTCAGTACCTTGGCTGTCCTTACAATGGTTGCGTTAAGTGGCGGCAACCTGGCGCAGGCTAAGATGGAAGAAGGCGCGATCACTATCTGGATTAATGGTGATAAAGGATATAACGGCCTGGCGGAGGTGGGCAAACAATTTGAACAGGACACAGGTATTAAGGTCACGGTGGCTCATCCCGACAAAATGGAAGAGAAGTATCAGCAAGTGGCATCTACAGGGGATGGCCCGGATATCGTTTTTTGGGCACATGACAGGTTCGGGGGATGGGCCCAAGCGGGATTGTTGGCGCCGATAACACCAAGCGACGAATTCAAAGCCAAATTCTATGACTTTACCTGGGACGCTGTTTTTTTCAACGGCCAGTACATTGGTTATCCAATGGCGGTCGAATCTTTGTCGCTAATCTATAACAAAGACTTAGTCCCTAAGCCACCAACAACATGGCAAGAGTTCGCAGCCCTGGACAAGACCCTTAAGAAAGACAACAAATCCGCGATTATGTGGAACCTGCAAGAACCGTATTTCTCCTGGCCGCTAATTGCTGCTGACGGTGGCTATGCGTTTAAACTTGACCAAGGTAAATACGATATAAAAGACACGGGTGTGAATAACAAGGGATCCAAAGCCGGTCTTCAGAAAATTGTGGATATGGTGAAGTCAGGGCAAATTAGCGCCGACGTGGATTATACCATTGCCGAGTCTGCGTTTAACAAAGGTGAAACCGCCATGACCATCAATGGGCCATGGTCTTGGGGCAACGTAGATAAAAGCGGCATTAACTATGGTGTAGCTGTTCTGCCGACCTTTAACGGTAAAGCAGCAAAACCGTTTGTCGGCGTACTCAGCGCTGGTATTAACAGCGCCAGCCCAAACAAGGATTTGGCTCAGGAGTTCCTGGAAAATTATCTGTTAACAGAGCAAGGGCTGGAAAAAGTAAACTCGGATAAACCGCTAGGTGCAGTAGCGCTTAAGTCTTACCAGGAGAAACTGGAAAAGGATTCCCGGATTGCCGCCACCATGACCAATGCGCAAAATGGTGAAGTGATGCCAAACGTACCACAAATGGCTGCATTTTGGTATGCCGAACGCAGTGCCATCATTAACGCGGTACAAGGACGTCAAACTGTTGATGCCGCGTTGGACGATGCCGCAAAACGTATCTTGAAATAATCCTAACTAAAACAGTCCTAAAACAGGGGGACAGGTAAGTTAGCCTGTAAACCGGTAGTCAGCGAAGTTTGTTCGGTGAGCCTTTGGAGTGCTTGCTTGGTTGTTTGAATTTGCTACTACTAGACCGTTCAGGTCGGAAACTCATTTACGGGCGGTAGAGCATCTGCCGTCACCTTAAATGGCAAGCAGTCCCTTGACGTTGAATTCAGGTTATTGAGGTAAAATATGCAGTTGTCCATTGACGAAACTATGCCGTCGATAGCGCCCGAAAAGAAAACCAACCAGCCCTGGCTTAAGTGGGCCGTATTAACCAGTGTTGCTATGTTATCTGGTTATGCCATCATCCTCATGTATGCGCGCGGTGAGACAGTGTTCGCGTTGCTCACATTGGTGTTGGTCAGCGCTGGTTTGGTTATTTTTGGTCGAAAATATACCTATGCACACAGGTATATCTATCCAGGTTTAGCGGGTATCTCATTATTTATTATCTTTCCTTTGCTTTATACAGTGGGGATCTCATTCACTAATTACAGCGGTACCAATCAGCTGACTTTTGAGCGAGTCCAACAGCAATTCCTAAGCAAAACTTATGAAATGCCAGGTTCCAGTTACAAGTTCCAGATATACAAGTTGGAGAATAAACAGGTTCAGCTGCATTTTTCACGCGACCAAGAAAAGCTGGTGTCTCGGCCTTTTACCTTAGATGGTAGCCAGCTCGAATTTACTTTAAGTAAATCCATTCAGTCCCCGCAGGGCAAAAAAGCCAAGCTCAAACTGGTTACGCAAAATCGTAAATTACTCTCTCAGTTTGTTGTCACAACCCCCACAGGGCAGTCGCTAGGAATGAGCGGGCTGCGTAAATTCTCTGCTAAGACCCCTTTGTACAGTCTCGATGTCGATGGGGTAATGCTGTTGAATCAAAAGAATGGCGAGCGTCTAGCGCCAAATTTTGACGCCGGATTTTATCAGAAAGTCGATGAAAGCGGCACCTTTACCGGTCACGATATTGCACCTGGTTTTGTTGTTAATGCCGGCTGGTTTAACTTTAACCGTATCCTGACCGATAAGGGAATACAGGGACCCTTCATAAAAATATTTGTCTGGACTGTGCTGTTTTCCGGACTGACTGTATTGTTTACCCTGGCGGTTGGTATTGTGCTGGCATCACTGGTGCAGTGGGAAGAGCTAAAGGGAAAGGCCATATACAGAGTCTTGCTTATTCTCCCTTATGCGGTGCCCGCATTTATTTCGATTTTGATATTTAAGGGGTTATTTAATCAAAGCTTTGGTGAAATAAACCAGCTACTCGAGAGCCTGTTCGGAATAAGTCCTGACTGGTTCACCAGCCCGGTGTTGGCTAAAACCATGATCCTTATCGTTAACACTTGGCTGGGTTATCCGTACATAATGATCCTCTGCATGGGCCTGTTAAAATCCATCCCATCGGATCTCTATGAAGCCGCTGCGCTGGACGGAGCGGGGCCAATCGATAACTTCTTTAAGATCACCTTACCGTTAATGATAAAACCATTAACCCCCCTGTTGATTGCCAGCTTCGCGTTTAACTTTAATAACTTTGTTCTTATTCAACTACTGACCAATGGCGCGCCGGATATTATTGGATCATCTACACCTGCGGGCCATACGGACTTGTTGGTAAGTTATACCTACCGCATTGCTTTCGAAGGGGGCGGGGGGCAGGACTTTGGACTGGCTAGCGCTATCGCGACGTTGATCTTCCTGATGGTGGGCGCCCTTGCGTTGCTCAACCTGAAGGTCAGCAAGAATCAACTGTCCTAAGGAGAGAATCATGGCAATTGTAAAATCAAAAAATGAACGTAACTATTCAGCTGGCGGAATATTATTCAATTTTTCCTGAATGAAGTCTGGCCACTTTCCGGCAAACAGGCACTCCAGCGCCTGCCCGACACCGACATTATTTTTCTGGCACGTTGATATATAACTGCGAACCCGGCAAAAGACCTTGGCTCCCTCCATGGAGCGGAAACAGCCAGAGATTTTTTGCTGCACCTTTGCCATTCTGATATCCCTCTCTCCTTGGTTGTTGGTGAAGGGAACCTCTGGATTATCCATGAATCTCAGCACATCATCCTCAAAATCCCTGAGCCGCTCCAGTAAGTTTCTGGCCTTGCTGCGGGCGACCCGGCCCTTTTTCTTCTTGCCCGTTTGCGGCTCCGCCGGGGGCGGGCACTCCCGCTCCGCCTTATCGAGCAAACTCTGATACTTTTTCCGCCACTGTAACGCAGTATCGTTATCAAGCTGGCCACCGGCATCATTTACTGCATCATTGATTTCAATGAGCCGTTCATACATCCCATTAGCCCACTCTTGCCCGTCTTGCTCATAGGCGCGGGTAAGTTCCCGCAGGTGATGGGCATTGCACAAACTGTGAAGGAAACTTTGCATCCGGCGAGCTGATCCCGTCCAATCCAACTCTCCGTTCGATGCATTATGAAGCCAGATGCGCTTGCCGCCGACATTAATACCCGTCTCGTCCGCGTGAATTAACCCGCCATTGATGAGTTCGAGCTTGGCCAGCGTTTCAAAGTCAGCCAGCATGTGGTAAGCAGCTTGTTAAAGTTGAACAGTGAGCCGGTACAAGGAGATGCCAAACATTTCATCAAAATGCTGCTGCACCCGGTCATGGATCTATCGTTCGCCTTAATCCACTTAGCCGCCCTGTCCACGTCCAGGGAAATCAGCGGTAAACCGGTTGCCCTGCGCGTCTTCCAGAATTTGTGCCCGGTATTCTTTAACCCAGCGGGAAATTTGGATATCAAATACCTGGCGACGGTCATAGCCTACGTCATGGTACTGCCCTGGCGGCAAGCTATCCCGGTTGACCGGAACCTGAATAATTTCGTCCGGATCATCGACTGGCTTGAGCGTCTTGCCCTCGCGGCCTTTTTGCCCACCTTGTTTATTGTCACTTTTCTTTCGCCCTTCTTTAGGGCGGTTGGGGTCTTGCGAGGGCGGCTTGCTGCTATTTCGGCTATTAAGAGACAGGCGGCCAAACAATAGCTTGACCAGCAGCAACATCATTTGTACGGCAGCCACTAAAGCAGGAGATGCGGCCTTGTCATTTTTCAAGGCGTTTTCTACTTGCTCAATGGTGGCGTTGACATCCAATGACTCGGGTATCAACGTTGCTGTATTTGTATGCTTATTCATGGGGCTATTATACCCTCTGTTTTTTTTGGCAATTTTTTGCTTCTGTAAGCAAATCTAAGTCGTTGTATTTTTCTGTGCCGGGGGTGCTATCCTTGCTGGGCTCCCGTGCCTTTGGCGCTCTTGTGGTTAAGTTAATCGTTGCTTACAAGCGCTCATTACAGTGACGCATGAAAATGCACTAAATCAGTCAAAACCGTGTCAAGAAGTTTTGAAAAAAATAATTCATTTATTGCGGGGTTTTTAGTCAGCTGAATAGTTACAAATGAACAACATCGTGTCTGGCTCGTTCATCTTTTTCTTTGGGTGTTTATTGCGGCCATTATGTTTCCATTACTTATGGTCATAGCTATCTCGTTTCGTGAAGGAAACTTTGCATCCGGCGAGCTGATCCCGTCCAATCCAACCCTCGAGCACTGGAAACTAGCCCTTGGCATTGCTGTCACTCAGGCAGATGGATCTATCGTTAATCCACCGTTTCCAGTGCTGCTGTGGTTATGGAATTCCATAAAGGTGGCCGGTATTACGTCAATCCTTATCCTGGCGTTGTCTACGACTTGCGCCTATGCATTTGCCAGGATGACCTTTAAAGGGAAAAAGGTGTTGCTGGAAAGTATGTTGATCTTTCAGATGTTTCCGGCGGTGCTTGCGCTGGTGGCTCTGTATGCTTTGTTTGATAAAGTCGGCCAGTATATTCCCTTACTAGGGCTCAACACCCATGGCGGATTAGTGTTTGCATACTTAGGTGGTATTGCGTTACACGTATGGACTATCAAAGGGTATTTCGAAACCATCGACCGGTCTCTGGAAGAAGCGGCGGCCCTTGATGGCGCAACGCCCTGGCAGACATTTAGAATGGTGCTGCTGCCGTTGTCCGTGCCTATACTGGCTGTGGTATTTATTTTGTCGTTTGTTGCTGCCATTACCGAAGTACCGGTTGCTTCGATATTACTGCGGGACGTAAATCAATACACCCTGGCGGTGGGTATGCAACAATATCTTTACCCGCAAAACTATCTATGGGGCGACTTCGCCGCGGCGGCCGTGTTGTCCGCATTGCCAATTACCCTGGTGTTTTTATTGGCCCAGCGCTGGTTGGTAGGCGGACTGACAGCTGGAGGCAACAAAGGTTAACCATCAACATGTTTCCCGCCTATTGCAGGCGGGACATTCCCTGCAATGTGGCATACATTTCAACAATAATCAGTGTGCTTAACTATTTACTCCGTTCGGTGCCATGGGTATTCAGTCATCTATTTTCGAACACTATCAGTCATGAGGTTAAAAAATAATCACTGTCGTGATGTGATAACATATCATAAGTACATGTTAAATCTGGTTTTTTTGACCTGGCGCAGTTCTTTTGGGAAGTATTTGATCAATGATATTAATTCTCATTAGTGCTAATAGGAGCCAAACCAATGAAAGCAGCCGTGATTAGTGAATTTAAAGCTAAGTTAGAGATAAAAGATGTGCCCATTCCTGAAGTGGGAGCCAGAGATGTGTTGGTGAAAGTGCATGCTTGTGGCGTTTGCCATACAGATTTACATGCTTGTCATGGTGATTGGCCAGTTAAACCAAAGTTACCTTTGGTGCCAGGCCATGAAGGAGTCGGAGAAATTGTTAAAGTAGGGAGCGAGATCCGCCACTTAAAACTGGGTGACAGGGTTGGCGTCCCCTGGCTTTATTCTGCTTGCGGCCATTGCGACTACTGTCTGGAAGGGCGCGAAACGTTATGTTTGGATCAACATAATGCCGGGTATTCCGTGGATGGCTCTTACGCTGAATATTGTCTTGCTGATGGCGAATATGTGGTTAAAGTTCCTGAAGGGCTAACTTATGTTGATGCTGCACCTCTGTTTTGCGCAGGTGTAACCACGTATAAAGCGCTTAAAGTCACAGATGTAAAACCAGGTCAGTGGGTCGCCATCATAGGGGTCGGAGGTTTAGGTCATCTCGCCATTCAATACGCTGTTGCGATGGGCATGAATGTGGTCGCAGTAGATACTGGTGAAGAAAAAATGGCGCTGGCGAAGCAGATGGGGGCTACGCATTGTATAGATTTTATCCAGGAAAAGCCCTCAGAAAAAATCCAGCAATTGGTAGGAGGTGTTCATGGTGTGGTTTGTACGGCTGTTTCTAAACCTGCCTTCGAAGAAGCTTATCGCAGTGTTCGCCGTGGCGGAGCATGTGTGTTAGTTGGCCTGCCGCCGGATGAAATGCCCATTCCTATTTTCGATACTGTGCTTAATGGCATTAAAGTGATTGGCTCGATTGTTGGTACGCGAAAAGACCTTAAGGAATGTTTGCAATTTGCAGCCGACGGTAAGGTGAAAGCAATTATCGAAGTTAAGGAACTTGATCAAATCAATGAGATTTTTGACGACATGATAAAAGGCGAAATTACCGGTCGAATTGTAGTGAATATGCAGTAATTATTTAAAAGGCCAAGGTAAGCTTGGCCTTTTATCAGTCTTAGTTTGTGCTCGTTATGTCGATATACTCAAGTACCTTCTCAGTCCAACAGCTCAAAGGCTTAACAATCTAATTCACAGGGCTTTGGGTTATGTATTGGCTAGATTGCTAAACAATTGGTTTTAAATTCTTCAGGTCGAAAGTGCCATGCTCCGTTTTCAGCGACTCAATTTTACGCTCTGCTGCTTTAAACTTTCGCCAGGCTTGTACTTGCAGCAAAAAAAGCTGTAAGAATACAGCGGCAAGTAACCCTACTGCTAGTGGCGTAAGTAAGGGAAAAAGTGGGGCGACCAAAAGACTGGGAAGCGTTACCAGGTAAGAGCGAAGCAACCATCGACCTCGATTAACCGGCACCAGTTCATGCATGTTGGGCAGCGCAGACATGGCTTGAAAGCAGCTGATGGCCGCCTGCTGCAGGTGCATAAAGGCTAGAAATGAAATGATTTTTAGCATCATTCCCAGGATCACAGCCATGGCGAATCCGGCGACAAAAGTCAGCACTGCAATCAGTTGTATTGTCTGTTGCCACTGTGAGTTAACAAACAAGGAAGATACAAATAGAAATACCGCAATCAGTAAACTAATAAATGCCAACCGCCAGAAATTAACTGTGCTGTCGGGAACTTTACGCTTGCGCCGATTTAACAGCGCTAGTCCACTAATTGCCCATGTCCCTATGCATCCAGTCAGCAATAATAAAGAGAAATTTTGCAATAGCTCAAGCTGATTGAAATGTGCAACCGAGATCAACATCAAGGACGAGAATTGAAGCAAAGGTAACCAGCGTTGTAAGGGAGCTGCAAATTCAGGGGTGACATGAAACATGGGTATTACCTGGAAACTAAGACCCATGATCAGCAAACAGACCCAACCAAGCAGGCCCTGGCTCAGATGAATGTTGGTGAGTAGCTTACCGGCACTTGCAGCTTCGGGCCAATAATAGCCGCTTAGTTGCCAGGCGCCGCTCACCATTGTCAGCAGTAAGCATATTACCGCAAACCGGATAGCCTGTATCGAGTGATTTGTTTGACTTTTTCGTATCAGCACGCGACTCATTGCCGCCAGCAACACGGTCAAAGCACTAATCAGTGGAATGATACTTAACAGCATTAGAGCAAGGCTGGGCCAGAAGAAGTTAGCCGGAAATAACAACAGCCCAAAAATAAGGATAACATGCAATGGAGGTGCTATTTGGTCGACATTAGGGATGCCGTCACCACCCAGCACTGGTAATACCTGCATTAGCGCGCCACACATTACCATTGCCATAAAACCGAGTGTCAACAGGTGAGTAATCGCGATCAGTGAGGGTTGCCATCGACTTAACCACAGGTCAGGACCAGACATTAAAATAAGCAGGCAAGCCAATAAGCCAAAAATTGGAGCGGTTATAAAGAACCGGAATGGAGTACCGAAGCGGGGAATATTATCAAAAGACAGACCATTCAAATTCATTTCTGGTTTCCATGTCGTGTTGTTTTTAATAAACCATGAGATTGGCGACCATTTGCCGCTGTGGCTTAAGCCAGCATAGAGCCTGCGCTTTTTTGGCTAATTCAGGTGTTTTGGTTTACCGTCGCAGATTCGCCATATTGTAATGGTGAACCCACCCGAGGGGTCAGTCAGGGTCTGATAATTAAAACCGCTCTCTGGCAGCGTATTATAAAGAGGAAATGGCTCACGGCGGTGCGATACCTTCAGCCAGCACAGGCCGGGAAGGCGTTGCAGCGCCATGGATATTTGTCGCATTGGCTCTGGCGCTTCCAACTGGCTGACAGCCTCCAGCGCTATTTCTGCGGGAATGCATTCAGGAGACGGCTTATTGGTCACACTGTTCCATCGCTTCAATCACAGGTTGCGCATCTCCCAGTACTTGGTCAGACATGGGGTAGAGCATCTGCTCCTCTTTCATATTGTGTTGTTGCATCAATACCATCAGGGTTTCGGATAAACCCAGATACAGTGTTTGGTCCTGATTGGAGAGTGCGTCGGTGAGCTGCAGGCACAGTTCTCGCATTTGGCCGTGCTCAGCGCGCATCACAGCTGTCGGCCCGTGAGTCATGCCAGTAGCAGATTCAAACTGAGGAAATAACACGGATTCTTCCATGATCAGATGCTCTTCGAGCTCCTCAAGAAATAATTTCCATTCGATATTGGCTTCGTTCCAGCTTTGTTTGGCGACCAGGTTTTCAGCCTGGCTGTAAATGTCGTCACAATCCCGATGTTTTTTTGTCATGTACTGTTTAATCGTCATCTTTGTACTGCTCTCTGATCCAGTGTTCGTGGCCAGTGTAGCTCGAACTGACTAAAAGAGGGTGAACGGTGGAGAGAAAAACATCAGGGAAATCAGTTTCATTGATCATTGTTAAGAAAGGCACAGTTACCCGAACCTATATATGGGTTTCAGCGCCTTGCTAGCCCAGTATATGATGCGAATTTTTGAGCTGATAAGTGGTGACAGAATTCAGAGGTGAACGTTTAAAGGCGCCTTTTTTGTGCGATGTAGGTTAATGGTGTCGAGCCAAATTCTTTTTTAAAGCTATGGATAAAAGCCGACGTAGAGTCATAACCGACACTTAGTGCGACGGACTGTACCGGCATGTTCTTTTCAAGCAAGCTTAATGAACTAATCAGTCGTACCTTTTGACGCCACTGCTTGAATGTAAGGCCTGTCTCCTTTTCGAAAATTCTTGAAATGGTTCGTTCAGAAGCTCCTGCCGTCTTTGCTCTCTCACTCAATAACACTCTGGAGTCAGGTTGGTGTAACAGTTCTTCGGCAATCGGCAGAGCTCGCTTATCTGTAGGGAGTACAACTTCTAAATCTACTTTGTTCTGCGCCAGTAATTGCTCAGAGAAGAACCGCAAGAAAAGCTTATCCATTACTGTTTCTTTCGAATCGATAAATGCCTTAACGCCATGAAAAATGAGCTCCCTTAATAGTGGAGACACTTCAATGATTTTACATTTATCAGGGAATGATGGGAGTAAAGTGGGCTTTAGGTAAATTCCAATAAAGTGGACTCGGGTAACCGCCCATGATTCGTGTAGACAATGAGCAGGGATCAACACTGCGCGGTTCGAAGGAACATGGAATTGTTTAAAAGCCGTGCTGGTTCTTAGTAATCCCTGGCGAGGATAAAGCAGTTGATGCCACTCATGGGAGTGTGGTGTGTCATGCTGACCTTCACTCATTAACAGCTGTTTCGCAACCAGCTGCCTATCGCATGCCCCCAGGATAAGTTCATTAGCCTGCATTTCGCAGTGTCGTTTAATCGACATAAAGTGGCTCCTTGTCGATATTGCGAAAATTGTATTACGAGTATTATAGATATTCTTTAATGGCGGACAAGGGAAACATCCCAAATGAGAATTCACTTTATTGTTCATGAACGATTTGAAGGTCCCGGAGCGTTCGAACTCTGGGCCATTAAAATGGAATACGATTATTCATTCACTCGGTTATACCTCAGTGAGAAATTACCGGAGCTGGTTGATGATATCGATTTACTTATCGTTCTCGGGGGGCCTCAGAGCCCGGCAACAAAAGTTGCACAGTGCCCGCATTTTAATGCTGTAGAAGAAATAGATTATATTCGCCGGTGTATCAACAAGCGTAAAGCCGTGGTTGGCGTGTGTTTAGGAGCACAACTTATAGGAGAAGCTCTCGGCGCAGCTTTTGAAGCAAGTCCACATAAAGAAATTGGTTCATTTCCAATTTCCATAACGGCTAAGGGAAAAATCAATAAAAAGTTCCTTCATTTCCCACCTTCAGTTGCGGTGGGCCATTGGCATGCAGACATGCCTGGGTTAACAACTAATGCGGAAATTATTGCACACAGCGACGGGTGTCCAAGGCAAATAGTAGAATACACAGAGCTTGTTTATGGATTTCAGTGCCACCTCGAATTTTGTCCTGACTTAATAGAGTTGTTAATCGCCCATAGTGCAGACGAGCTAAACCGGCTAGTCGACGGCAAATATATCCAATCTGCCGTTGAGTTACGCAGTAATAATTACCTCAAGATGAATAAACTGCTTTTTGTGTTTTTGGATATTCTGGTGGCCGAATATCGTGGTATAAATCCTTCCAATATCAAGCTTGGTGTCTGATGCTGTTTTAACACGTTTCCTCACAAAGCCGCTGCCACTTTTTTGTGGCGTCGGCTTCGCCGTTCTTAAATCCGATATAAGTGTTGAGTTTTTTTGATGTTTCGCTTTGGTATTCTGGCTGGATAGCGGTTGGCACTTCAATCAGGTGTAAACCACCTTCGCTGGCGGTGTTTATTAGTAGGTCGAATAGTTGATGGCTGTTTTCACACAGGTGGCCCTGTCCCCCATAAGCTTGGATCAATAACCTGGGTTGGAACTCAAGGTCATTACAGCGGTAGATAGGAACATCTCCAGCTTTTCCTAAATGAAAGCCGCCGTCGCCAGTCAGTAATAAGATTGGGTGGCGGCTGCCAATATCTGATAGTTGATCTGCTGCGGCCCGGGCGTAGGGTAGGCTGGTTCCCATGGCGGCATATTAGGTTGGCCCCCATGGCGTTGCCCCTGCAATCGTTCGGTTCGCACACCTAGGGCTCGAAATGCGTTAAGCGCTGCGTCGAGGTCAGAACGCCAGGCTGTATGTGGATGAACCGTATGGTGCAGGGCTTCATTATTAACTTCGTTTTCACCAGGCGCACCTGAAATAAAGACCACAGGCAAGCCTTCTGTCCTGGCCAGCGCTGCAGCGGACGTACAGGGAAGGCTTCCGACTGTGTAGGTTGTCATACAAACCCCGATGGGGTTTAGTTCAGCTTGTGCACATGCGCTGAAACCCGCATGCATTTCGTTGCTTGAGGGTAAGACATCAACATATTCTTCTATTCCATTAATCAAGTTAGCAACAAAATCACCGCCAAAGTAAGCTTGCCAGTGCTAGGGCAACACTGCGACACTGCAATGATACTTGCCCTCCAGTTCACCGACGTTGATGATTTAGACCTGCTTCAGAAGATTCGCGAAACTTATTCCCATGCTAGATGACCGGTTATAATCATCTCCAGTCACCTTAAAGGTCAAAAGTTTAAAGCTGACTATAAAGTGTTAGGCATTGATAGCTGGCTAACAAAATGGCGCAATACCCCAAGGGTTACGTTGAATACCCGTTGGGAAAGGCGATGCACATAACCTTCACAAAATATGGTTGTGCGGAGTTAGCAAGCTCCCAAACTCCCAAACCTTTATGGCACTATGGAACCCAGGTAGCTAGTGCCCATCCTGAAACGCCAACATTCGTTCTTCAGTCATATTTTTAACGCACAAGACTTATCGCTGTATATTGGATTTGAGTTAGTTATCATTATCACAGCGCCCTCTGTCATTGTCAGCTTGCCTGGTATGGTCCGACATCTCGGTCCAGCGCCTTTTAGCGTGCTCCGTGATCGCGGTTAAGCCACTGGATTCCCTCGTGCGAGGGAATGACAAGATAGCGTTTCTGGACTGACACTAGCTAGGGGTAATTAACATATGATATTGTCCTCGGATATTTAAAATCATAATTTTATTGGGATTCAATTAATGCTCCAGGGGCAGTTTGAGGATCAGGCTAACTTATTAGGTAATGTTGTTTCTAAAGAAAATACAGTTCGCTATTATTCAGATGGTACAGCCAGTGTTGTAATCGATCTTTTAGTAAAGCAAAAATGGCAAAGCGGGCAAGGGCAAGCCAAAGAAAAATCCTACTACTACCGAATCTTGTTAAAAGGGCCGTTAGCAGAGCTGGTAGGCAGTGAGGTCAAGGCGGGTGATTCACTCTACGTCAGGGTTAGTTTGGCAAATGTCAAGGATAGGCCCGGCTTATTGTTGGCTCAATTTGCACAACTGGTGCCTAAGCCGGCCAAGTTATACTGGAATAAAGTTCACTTGTCTGGGCGGTTGAAGGAAAGCGGTGAATTGCGGGACAGCCTGGGAAATAAACCCATGCTCCAGCTTAAATTGGACAATGGCATTGAAAAGAGCGTGATACCTGTGACACTTCGAGGCTACGGAGCTCAACTCGCTGCTAAGGAGCTGGCCCCGGGGAAAAATGTATTGGTCGAAGGCAGCCTTCAATCAAAATCTATTAAATTAGAAGAGAGCTACCTACAAGAATACTGGATAGAAGGGTTTAGTTGTTTGGTATTTTGAACCTTTTAGCCTAAGACTTCGTTTAATTTCATTGATATCGCTGTCCAGCCACCTTGCTGATCGTCCCTGCGCTCTTGATCACTAAATTTGACCTGGGTCAGATGTAATTCTGTCGAATTTTTCGCTATTTCGCAAAGGGTTAATGTGACAACGCTTCCTTCTACAGAAAACGCGGATTCCCAAGTGAAGATAAGCTTAGTGTAAGGGTCCATTTCCAGGTATGTTCCACCATGAGGGATTTCATTTTAACCGGCTAGCATGATGATGCTAAAACGGTCCCTTATAACAGAATCGCTGACAATGTCATGAAAGTACTATCAGACCGGGTAATGAGGCAAGCGAGTCCCGGAGCACGTTAATGAGTCGGTGAAAGGACTCCACAAGTATATAATCTCGATACCTTGTAGTTACCTGATCTACTTCATATTAGATTATCGAAAATGATAGCTTTAACACCTTGATAGATTTTAAGATCCGAGCTTTGCTAGCGTGAGTGGGGGGAGATTTAAGCGCTTTTATTTACGGCTTTCAATGCGGTTAAGCCGGTAAAGTAAAGGGGGATCGGATTGCGTATAGCGCAGCGAGGTTCGTCGCGGCGCTATACGGGGTAATATTAAGAGCCTGTGGGGTACTTTGCAGCAAGACCTTGATAGACTTGCTTGGCAAAATCAGGGTGGTCGCAGTCTAATTGTTTAACAACGTCCATCAAGTGTTCGTTGTCTTCCTTGCCATCCCAGACCTTAACGTAGCTACCGTCTTTGTATCCGTGATCTTGCCGGAAGAAATTTAGTGTGTTTTTACCTACATAGCTTTGGAACAAGTTGTCAAAATCCAGATCTATTAAACGCATACATGCCGCAAAATAGTTGGCGTCAAAGCCTTTATGGCTAATGGCAAACCCGGCCAATCCTTCAAGTGCCTGTGGAAAGCTGTCACAGTCTGTCGGCTCGGACAGTTCGTCAGACAGTTGCTCCGCAATTTGTGAGTAGCTCTTCACGCCATCGATTCGACAACTTAGGCCGAAATGGAAGATATCGACCAGTTCCAGGACCACTTGTTCTCTATCGATTTCCTGGTGTTTCCACCATTTCCAGCCGTAATGATCCAGCATTTCTGCACATTCAACCCAAATCGCACGATACCACTCATATCCTTGATTAAACCATTCATCGTTCACCTTGGTATTCATTGCATTCTGCATTTCAAGCATGGTGATGATTTTTTGAAGTGTGCTCTTGTCTGACATAAAACTGAGGAGATCCAATAAAAGATAATGCGCAATTATAAACGTGTTTCACGATTTTCGGAACCAAATTCCGGTGTAAGACAAGTACACACAGATGAACTTTTACTTGATAAGAAAAATGATTCGCAATACGATTGTATGCTTGCTTAGCAAGCTAACATGAAAAACGCATAACTAATTAAGGAACGAATATGTTGCATAAGGCCTTTTCTGTTTTGGATCGGGTAGTAGGTTTTGACACTGTATCCGCCCACTGTGATATTCCGTGTAAAATTTATGATCCTATCCAGGCGCAATTAGCTGTGCTTACTGTTATCCGCATGGTTGATTTAATCGCAGAGCAGGGCGATAGCAACCCTTCAAATCTGTACCGATTGATTAATGAAAAAGAAGTTCACGGTAAAAAAGTAAAAGATGAAGTTGTGGTGATCTGGGGTGACTATTTTAAACAGCCACAATTTGACGCCTATCCACAAATTCACGAATTAACCCATTCCATCATGTTGCTGGCTTCTAAGGCCAAACAAAATGTCGACCGTGATGTGAGCCTGCAACTGCTTGACAAGGTCAATGAGTTTGCGGAGATCTTCTGGGCGACAAAAAACATCAGTACTTATAAAGCAACGTCACCTTACCCACCGGCGCTTGAGTTAGTTTACCCAAAATTAACTGACTAAATTCTTGTTAACCTGCCTGAAAGTAATAGGTAACAGCATGTACCCGCAGTACCGAAGCGGTGACATGCTGTTAGTTTTGAAAATCAAACATTATCGATGCTTCTCTGTTGGTACAAATGTAGTGGTCAGTCACCCGGAATTTGGCTTGATCGTAAAGCAAGTCGCTCGTTACAGTAGTCAGTACCTCACCTTAACAGGCCTTAATTCTCAAAGTGTTTCCGAGTCACAAATGGGTAAAGTGCCGTGGGACTTAGTCCGTGGCAGGGTGGTTTTCCACATTCCCCTTCAATAAAAAAGCAGCTTATTCCGCTTGTTACCTTACCCGCTGGGTTGTGTTGATAATCGCCATCTTGTCCCAGCATGCTTGTTACATCAAAAATTCGATGATTTATCTTTTTATCTCGCTTAATTTAGTAATTCTTGTTATTTCAGCAGGTTGTGAAATTAATTTTGTGCTGGAAAGGTCTATCTATTTCACTGATGAAAAAGTTAAAACACTACTTCAGAAAAATAGGTAAACGGCAATAAGGGCGAAGGATGAAAAAGTGGTTAGGAGCGATAGCGCTATTGCTGTCCATTGTTGGATTAGCAGGCTGCGGCAACGAGGCGTCCGATAGGTTAGTGTTAACGGGGTCGAGCACGGTTGCGCCGCTCATTATGGAAATAGGCCGGCGATTTGAAGAAGCCAATCCCGGGACTCGAGTGAATGTTCAAACCGGCGGCTCTTCGCGAGGTATAAATGATACTCGAAATGGATTGGCTGATATCGGTATGGTTTCACGCGACTTAAAAGACTCTGAAGCTGATCTTGTCCCAAGCACCATCGCATGGGACGGCATTACTAGCATTATTCATAAAGAGAATAGGGTAAAGGCGCTCTCTCGTGAACAGATTATCGCAATTTATACGGGGAAAATTGATAACTGGCAACAGTTAGGCGGTGATGATGCGGATATAGTCGTGGTACATAAAGCAGAAGGCCGCTCGACATTGGAGCTATTCCTAAATCATTTTGCCCTGGACAATCGGCAGGTTAAAGCTGACATTATTGTGGGGGATAATCAGCATGGGTTAAAAACAGTCGCTGGAAATCCGCTGGCCATAGGTTATGTGTCAATTGGCGCGGCTGCGTATGAATCTGAACAGGGCGAGCCGATCAAACTGTTAGCCATAGACGGCGTTAATGCATCATTAAACAATTTGAAAAAAGGCCTGTTCCCGATTGCACGACCTTTAAATCTGGTTACTTCCAAACAGCCAACTGAACTAGCACAACGTTTTCTAACGTTTTCTCAATCGGTAGGGGTTGCTGATTTGGTGCAAAAGCAATTCTTCATACCAGCTTATGCGAACGAGTAAACGTCTTACATTCGCCTTATCGCTTACTGCCGGCATTACTGTGAGCATCTTGTTATTGGTGGGTATTTTTGTCGTCGTAAAGAGCCTGCCTTTTTTGACAGAGCTTGGAGTACAGCCGCTGTGGCGCGATATAGATTGGGCGCCGACCAAAGGCTCATTTAATCTGTTGCCTATACTCGTCGGCTCATTGCTGGTGACCCTGGGTGCTGTAGTGCTGGCAGGGCCGAGTGGTGTGCTATTGGCTATATTCGGTCGTTATTATGCACCAAGCTGGATTTCAAGTATCTATCGGTCTTTAATGGAGCTGTTGTCTGGTATTCCATCCGTGGTTTATGGGTTTTGGGGGCTGATCGTTTTAGTACCATTAATCAGTGGCTTTATTCCTCCAGGCGCAAGCCTTCTGGCCGCCTGTCTCGTGTTAGCGCTGATGGTGCTCCCTCTGGTTGTGTTAAGTGCCGACAATGCGTTTGAAAAGACCCCCGAAAGTTGGTTAGCCGCCGCTGATGCGTTAGCGTTGCAACGTTGGAGTAAGATCTGGCGTATCGTATTGCCTAGCGCAATGCCAGGTATCTTATCCGGCGTCATATTACAAACCGGACGAGCGCTAGGCGAGACCATGGCTGTGCTTATGGTTAGCGGTAATATCGTTCAGATCCCCAATAGTTTGTTTGAGCCGGTCCGCACCCTGACGGCAAACATCGCATTGGAGATGTCTTATGCGACGGACACGCACATGAACGCTCTCTTTGTCAGCGGTTTAATCCTTTTTTTGCTTAGCTTTGCTGTTGTCTACTTGGGTGGCAGGTTAAAAGGACGAAATGATGCATAATTCAAGGCTTGTTGAACGCGTCATGACGTTTATCTTATGGTTGGTCGCACTATTAGTGGTGACAGTTCCTTTAGCCATGGCTTATGACTTGATGGCGCATGGCGTATCTCACCTCAGTTGGCAATTTTTGATCAGTGAGCCTATTAATGCGGGTCGCCAAGGCGGGATCGCGCCTATGTTGGTGTCAACCGGCCTGATCTTGGCGATTTGTCTGTCCGTCGTATTTCCAATAGGCCTGGGCTGCGCCCTTTATTTAAGTGAAATGGTTGACGATAAAAAGGCCACAGGGCGTCGGGTTAGTTTGGCACTGGATGTACTCGCCGGCGTTCCTTCTATCGTTTTTGGCTTGTTTGGCTACCTGTTTTTTGCTCAGCTACTCGGGCTCGGTTTTTCTATCTTGTCCGGTGGATTGACATTGGCTTGTATGGCGCTGCCTTTATTTATAAGGTTGTCGGAACAGGCAATTAAGTACTCGCCAAGCCGCTATCGTCAAGCTGCACACGCCCTAAATTTGACTCATTCAGGTTTTATTATTCGGGTGTTGTTACCCAGCTCGGCACACGGCATTGCTGCGGCGACTATCGTTGCTATCGGCCGTGCATTAGCGGAAACCGCGGTACTGATCTTTACCGCAGGATACGTTACTCGTTACCCTGGATCTGTTATGGATTCGGGTCGAGCGTTATCGGTACATATCTATGATATGGCGATGAACGTTGCTGGAGGCACTGGCCCGGCGGCGGCGACATCACTGGTTCTGGTAGTGATTTTAATCGTTATCAATTTGT
Source organism: Psychromonadaceae bacterium (assembly GCA_965249895.1). Classification (GTDB taxonomy): domain Bacteria; phylum Pseudomonadota; class Gammaproteobacteria; order Enterobacterales; family CBDFNC01; genus CBDFNC01. Next base: position 113,838 of record CBDFNC010000004.1, on the reverse strand, counting down.
TTTCGCGTTTGTTGAGCAAGCGCTGGTTACCAAGGTAAACACATATGACTATTCGGCGCTTTCTACGGGGCATTCAACCAAAGACCGGCCTGGTTCATCCGATTGCTGTGCAACGCAGAGCACCTAGGCTAACCATCAACGACTTATCAGTCTATTACGACAGCCAGCCGGCGCTGACGGGTGTATCGCTAGTGGCTAACCCCAACGAAATACTCGCCTTGGTTGGCCCCTCCGGTTGCGGAAAAAGTAGCTTGTTGGCCAGTATTAATCGCATGTCGGAAATTAATAAAACATGTCGAATAAGTGGTGAGATCTTCCTGGATAATGAAATGGTACTATCTGCTGATCACCCCCTGGAGGTGTTGCGCAAAAACGTAGGAATGGTTTTTCAGCAACCTAATCCATTTCCACTATCCATAAAAGAGAATATTTGTTTTCCGTTAAAAGACCATGGAATGAAATCAAAGTCGGAGCGAGAAGGTCGCATGGAACAGGTGCTTCGTCAAACAGGACTTTGGGCAGAGCTGAATAATCGGCTCCATAAAAGCGCGTTGCGGCTTTCTGGTGGTCAGCAGCAACGACTTTGTATTGCGAGAGCATTAGCGCTAGAGCCTAATTTGTTACTTCTTGATGAACCTTGTAGCGCCCTTGACCCAATATCCACAGAGCGGATTGAAGAATTGCTGTTGGAGCTAAAATCGTCCATTACTCAGATTATGGTTACCCATAACCTGGGTCAGGCGCGTCGCGTGGCGGACAGGGTGGCGGTGTGTTGGGTACAAGATGGAAGCGGTAGTGTTATCGAATGCGATACGACTGAAACCATCTTCGACAACCCGGCTAACCCAATCACACTATCGTATTGTATGGGGCGAGCGGGATGATAATTTTGTAGGCGGAAACCTGGTATTTGTAGGCTGGTTAATTCGCTCCCTGTTAGCTGTTTATCGACCAAGGGTATTTGGCAATCCAGCTGGAACTGTTACCCAGGTTTAATAGGTACCAAGCCGAGAGAGGTTACGGCTGTATAAGTGTTAGAAGTTTTTGTGTTCTAGAATAAGAAAGTGTGGTATCGAATTGGAATTACAGGTGTTTACCTCTATAGTGACGGCAGTTAAGGCTTATTTTAGTGACTATGTTTTCTTTTTTTAAATCCACCCCGCTGGTGGACCAAGCAAGCGAGCAATGGATATTTGATTGTTTCGGTTGGGCGCTCACCCATTTTGATGCGGATGTGTTTCGGGCACAAACCCAATTGGTGTTACCGCAGGATCATTTCTTCCCTAGCAAGGCGACTGACCCGTTTACTTTGTCCGAAGCTACATTTAGGCAGGCTGCGATTCACTCTGGAATGGGCCATTGGCCATTTGAGTTTGTGACACAACAAACACCGGGCAGTGCCCTTATCCTAGATAAGCCGTTAACTCGGGGAGCCGGCCATCAGTTAACACAAGAGTTTGTTGCTAGCAGGCTACCGGTTCACTTAAAGCCCCAGTTGGTTAAAGAGCCGCAGATGCAAATAGCAGACTATGCGCTTGCTTTAGCCCATTACCTGTGTGCCTCGATAACAACGCCACCTCCGGGCGGCGATGATTATTGGCCCCAGGCGAGGGAGCTGCTAGCGCATTATCTGGGTTTTGGGATCATGTTATCAAACACAGCCTTTACCTTTCGCGGTGGTGGTTGTAGTAGTTGTCATAACAGTAAAACCAGTCGCGCCGCCTACTTGTCGGAAGAGGAATCTGTTTTTGCCCTGGCCGTTTTTGCGAGACTAAAGCTAATACCGAACAGTCTTGTGACAGCACATCTGAAATCGCACCTCAAGGGGCAATACAAACGTGCCGCGAAAATGTTAACATCGCGCACCGGTGAAATGGACCGACTTAACCAGTTGTTTATTATCGCAAACAACTAACAAACCACGAAAAAGGCAGTGACTGTTATTGTAAATAACGGGTGTAGCTAGCGAGTAATGTATTTTGATAGAGTTTTGTGCATGAGCCAGTCTTTTTCATGTGCAGAGGTTTAATTTAAACATTGGCGCTGCTGGTGGACTCAGAATAAGGATGGCTTATGAAAGCAGGTGTTGTGTTTGTTTTAGCAGGGGTGTTGGCGGGCTGCAGTGATGACGTTGGCAAAGTGAGTTTAGGTTTGTTCACCACTAAAGATGTAAAAATTCAGGCGACGCAGGATCCGTTAGTCCCTGGGGTTACCTGTCACATCAGCCATATTGAAGCCAACTTGGATTTTTCTGACCCGTCGGATATGAGTATTGCATGTCGCCAAACCGGTCCGATCTTAGCTGAGCATATTGCCGCCATCGATAAATCAAAAAGTGGTGAAATCGTTTTTAAGGCATCGAAGAGCATACTGTTTAAGTCGCTGAAGGTTCGGCGTATTTACGATGCTACACAGCAAACCTTGCTGTATCTATCTTATTCGACCAAAGAAACTGATGGCAGTCACAAACATTCATTAACTTCAGTACCTCTGTTTGCTACTAAAGCGTGGAACAGTCTGCCTGAGGAGTAGTCTAGGACAAATTTAGTCTAATAGGGATATCAGTCGTTGAATTCGACTGGACGAGTCAATTGTTAAAAACCAGCGCATTTAAAAACTGTTTATTAACAGCCAGCTTTTTAAGTTGGCTGTTATTGTTGTGCCTGCCCGTGATTAATACCCATGGCCAGATAAATGGTGTATGGGTCGCCCTGTGTACCGTGAATGGGATCGAGTTGGTGCAAGTGGATGATGTTGGATCCACCAAGCAGGAAAACAAGCATCAAGTTTCGAAATGTCCTTGCGGAAATTCTGCCATCTTGTGGGACAGTTTACAGCTTGCAGCGAACGGTTTTGGCAACGATTCCCCCGTGTTTGCAACGTACCAATACCTAACATACTCACAACCCTACCAATCAAATCATCCGAGAGCTCCACCGGAAACGTCCATTTTTTAAAACCCATAAAAGATAAATCAGGGATTAGTTCTCTGGCCGAAGTCAGCTTACTTCAACGTTGATCCCGCTGTGTTTTATCGCAGTAACGGGAGTCAGCTGACTGTCGGAAACAATAATAAAAAATGGAAAAATCTAGTGTTTAAGCAAATTGAAAATATAGAGTCGGCTAAAGTCGAAGAAAACTCCCTGGCCAGAAAGTGTTACCTAGCGACATGGCGATGGCATTTCTACGCAGGTATTTTTGTAATTCCATTTATGTTCATATTGTCAGTTACCGGCTTAGTCATGTTATATGACGATGTTATTCAGGAAGCCAGATATGGAGAGCAACTCAATGTGATAGCTCAGCCTGGTCCATCTACTCCGTCACAGCAATTAACCGCTGTGCAAGTCACTTTCCCCGACGCTGCGGTTAAAAAATATACCCCTCCGGAGGGCCCTGCACGATCCAGTCAAATTGCTATTGTGGATAAAGGCGGTGAAGGCCTACTGGTAAATGTGAACCCGTATACCAATGAAGTCCTGGGCACTATAAATCGCGACGACAGTTGGTACGCGTTGGCAAATGATATCCACGGGACCTTGTTGATGGGTGATAGCGGAGACCGTATCATCGAAATATCGGCAGGTCTGGCGGTTATGTTGGTAATTACCGGGTTATATTTGTGGTGGCCCAGAAATAGAGCGGGTAAAAGCTGTGTGTTTTGGCCGAGATTGAACAGTGGAAAGCGTGCCTTCTGGCGTGATCTTCACGCAAGCCTGGGATTATATTCAGCCGCATTTTTGCTGTTTTTCCTCATTTCTGGGTTGGCCTGGGCTGGTATCTGGGGAGGTAAAATAGTACAGCCCTGGAGCAGCTTCCCCGCTGAAAAATGGGAGAATGTTCCGCTTTCTGATGAAAACCATGCAGCGATGAATCACGGGGCCCTTAAGGAAGTTCCGTGGGGGTTGGAACAAACGGCATTGCCCGAGTCCGGTTCAAACGCCGGCAGCAAGGGGGTTTTAGCTCATCAGGTGGTGAATATTGACACCATAAACACGCTAGCAACACAGCTTGGTTTCACCAATTTTCAGGTAAACCTTCCTCGAGGGGAGCAGGGGGTGTTTACCATTTCAGCAGACACCATGAGCGGGGATATTACCGACCCCAGACTGGACCGAACCGTTCATATCGACCAGTACACAGGTAATGTTTTGGCGGATGTCGGTTGGAACGAGTACAGCCCTATGGCTAAAGCCATGGCTGCCGGGATCGCCTTACACCAGGGAGATATTTCCAACTGGAACCTGGCGGCGAACACACTTTTATGTGTGGTATTCGCTTTTATAAGCGCCAGCGGTGTCGCGATGTGGTGGCTACGCCGACCAAAAGGAGCACTGAATTTAGGCGCTCCTCCATTACCTAAGGATTTACCACTATGGAAAGGGGCGGTCGTAATTATGCTGTTAATATCCCTTGCTTTTCCCCTGTTAGGTTTGACCTTACTGGTCGTACTTTGTCTGGACTTATTGGTACTTTCAAGAGTCCCAGCGTTACAGAAATTATTTAGTTAGTAGAGATAACCACCGTGTTAAACGGTGTTAAACGGTGGTTATCAAGCCTGCCTCAGGAGAAATCGTCAGGCTAAATGTTATTTAAGATTGTACTGCTTATTTCCACATCAAACGATTTTTCTCACGACAACTAGACTAAATAAACGGCAGCATAAATCGTAAGGACTTACCTTTGTGTAAGGTAATTTTAACCCTCCTTCATTTGACTACCATTTCTTGGGCCCTAACCACAGGAGCATATGCTGGCTCCCTGAGTGAACTAGAAACTGACCTGGTTGAGCAAGGCGAATTGGTGATAAGCGTTCCCACCTCTTACTTAAGCTTTATACTTGCTTTGTTACTGCTTACGTTGCTAACTCTTTTATTTAGCTACCGCAAAAAAAATAAGTCTCTTTCCGCAGAAATAGTAAGCCTTAAAGATTCTCTTAACAGCGCACAAGGCACGATAGATAAGCTAACGTACAGTGATGCGTTAACGGGCTTGTATAATATGGGTTTTGCCGATATCAGGATCCAGGAGGAGGTTGATTTGGTGTTGCGGGATTACCAAGCTAACGCTGAAAAAAAAGCAGCTGAGCTGGTTTTCTTTATGGTTCAACTGGACAAGTTTTCAGGTATCGCTGAGCACTATGGCGAAGATGCCAGTGACACAACTTTAGTACAACTGGCGGAAGTATTACGGCAAAGCTTTCGAAATAGTGACTTACTGTTTCGCTGGGGCAAAAGTCACTGCCTCGTTGTTGCCAGGGGGTTGCACCGACGCCAGGCCAATTACCTCGCTGAACGCTTGAGAGAAAAGGTACGAGCCCATTGCTTTAAAATGGCTGTAGGCATTGAGCTAAGACTGTCTTGTAGCATAGGGTATGCACCCCTGCCAATTTGGACAATAGATCCAGCCGCCTTGTCGTGGCAACAAACGGTGGAAGTAACAGCTAGAATTTGCCACTCCGTGAGTAAGACGGGTGGAAATGCATGGTTCGGCATTGAAGCGAAAAACCCCGATTGTGAATCAAACTTAAGTAGTCTCACCGCGAGTATTGCCAGCCTTGAGCTTGAAGTGGCAAGCAGTCTTAAAAACAACCAACACCTTGACTGGTAACCCTTGCTTGTTTGACCCTGATAAGTAAAATCCCTCAACCTGTTATTAAAGCCGAGTCCTAATGCGAATCCACGCTGTCCATAAGTTATACAAAAAACGCCTTGCCATGGCGACTCGTCCCTATTTAGCCCGGGGAAGTAAGCAAGAAAGGTGTGAGTTTTGTATGATAAGGCCTCACTTGTGCATCTGCGCCCACAAACCAGAGTTGAATACACGGGCGGCGTTTATGTTGGTCATGTATGACGACGAAGTTTTAAAACCGAGTAACACCGGACGGCTAATTGCTGATCTGGCAAAAGACACCACAGCATTCCTATGGTCACGGCTTGAGCCTGACGAAGAAATGCTGGCTGTATTAAATGATCCAAAATGGCAGCCCTATATCGTTTTTCCCGGAGAATATACCGAGCCGGAGCGGGTAGTGAATAATGTTCCAACAGCAGAAAAAGGCAGACGCCCCCTGTTTATTATGCTCGACGGTAGCTGGAGCCAGGCCCGTAAGATGTTTCGTAAAAGTAGGTGGATGGATGCCTTTCCCGTGCTTTCATTTGATCCGGAAAACCTATCTAGATACCGGATCCGCGAGTCGGCTAAAGATAACCAACTGGCTACTGCGGAAGTGGCGGGACGTGTGTTTGATGCGATGGGCGAGGAGAAAAACGGCAAGATAATGGATTTATGGTTTGATGTTTTTAAGCAGCACTATTTAACCGGTCGCATGCAAAGGCAATTACCCGAGGCATCGGCGCTCAAATGTATGCAAGAGCAACTAGCCTTAATAAAAAATTAATATAAGTCAGTAGAAAAAAGTTTTACAAACTGTAATTCGCCGAGGATTTTTAATATACGTTAAATCAGAAGGTTATATTTTTCAGTTGAATTACTGACTTAGATATTAATAAATATCTTACTCTAGGTCGAACAACCAATAAAATTAGTAAGTTAGAGTAATAACAATAAGATAAACCGCATTCTCGCGCTATTTCCCTCCAGATCCCCTTTTTGAACGGTTTATAAGTCCACAGTTAGCTATTGAATTGTTCGATTCTTGGTCTATTTTTTAATCTAGGGTAAGAACTCAGTTAACCAACTCGCTGCTGCATTTTGGCGCTTAATTAGCTAAATCTCGCCCTAAACCTGTACCAACACTATCTGTTCATTACCAGCATTAAGATAATGTCTTAAGGGCATATCAGGCCTTTCGCCGCGCTGATTTGACTTAAATTTGGAACGTTCGTATGCATCCGACTCATAAATTGTATAATGCGTTAATCATGGTTCATACCCAAACCCAAACAAGTAAAGGCTGGATACAAACCTTTGTTATACCTTCGTGCTCTGTGAAAGTGCTACAAATTGTTACGCAGGATAAAATGGGCGATCTAAAAATGAGCTGCCTTTCTTGTTTGTTCAATAGGAAGTGTTTCAAAAATGGTAAAAGCTATGGGATGATCGATCGTGATACTTTCGATATTAGCTAACGACCTTTGACACTTGAGTGTATCCTTCCTCGGAGAAATAGGCGGGGAGGGCACTTGAAGTGGTGGGCATGAACTCGGCAATATTCACATCATTAACGATAACGTTCATAAATCTCTTCTATCTTTCCATATTGCAGTTGTTTTGATCCGACATTCAGCGGCTTATTTTCTCATAAAGGCAGCGTCAGGGCTGCCTCTTACCAGTTTTGGTATTAAGGGACATTCGTTCTACTGTAAGCGCTCAATGAAGGACGTACTTGCCTTTATTCCAGAGGCTCAATTTTTGACTTTTTAAGGTTCCAAGGTAGCAAGGCTTCAAGCTTCTCTACCGTATCTGCATACGGTAAAGCGGTGAGCACTTTTAGCAGGTAATCGTAAGGCTCCAACCCATTGATTTTAGCCGTTTCGATTAAGCTATAATGAACCGCACTCGCATGCGCTCCTGCTGGCGTATCGCTAAATAACCAGGCCTTTCTACCAATCACAAACGGACGGATTGCGTTTTCAGCCAGGATATTGCTGATGTAAAGTTCACCGTTTGTACAATACACGGTGAGCTTGTCCCACTGATTACTCAGGTAGGTCATTGCTATCCCGGTTAAACTGTCTTTCACTACCTTGCACTGATTTTTTCCCAGGTAGTCTTTCAGCTTATTCAGTACTGGCACACTTTGTTTTTGCCGTTGCTGATATTTTTCATCCACGCTAAGGGTCTTGATGGTACGCTCGATACCATACAGTTTATTGATGTAGCTCAGCGCCATATCTGCTTTTGACGGCTTACTGTTCTTTTTCCCTTTGGGTTGTGCGTCTTGCGATTCTTTAAATTTACGACGAGCGTGGTCCCAGCAACCTAACTGGGTGATGCCGTATTCTTTGCACGCAGCGTTGTATCCCGCATAACCATCGGTTTGCAGATAGCCTTCAAATCCGTCCAGCAGGCGCAGGGGCACCTCCTTCCCACGGGATTTGTCATATTCAAACAGCACGCTTTTTTCATCGGGTGGCCCACCAAGGGTCACCCACATCTGTTTATCTGATGTCGCGACTCTATCTGGCTCTTTTAATACCTTAATCCGGGTTTCATCCGCCTGTATTAAGGCGCCGGAATGCTGGTGCTCTCGAAGGAGATTAATCAGTGGTTGGAGCTGCCCGGCCAGGGCAATAACCCAGTTAGCCAGCGTGGCTCTGGATATTTCACCGCCGTAGCGAGAGATTATCTTTTCAAGACGATATAGTGGTAAACCGTCGGCATATTTGGAGATGATAACGTAACTCATCAAGCTGATACTGCCCATCGCTCTGGCGACCGGATGTTTCGGCATCACAGCGACTTTAACCACTCGCTGCTCTTGCTCGATAAACACCGCTTTTTCCTGCATGTATTCCAGAATGCGTACTTTAGCCGGAATAATATCCAGCTCTTCTTTAACTTTGGAAAAGAAGGTATCGATGGCGCCTGCTTTTTCTTCGTCTGTCAGGTAGCTAAAAACTTGTACACGCGGCAATTTATCAGAGAAGGGTTTGCGTCCTGGTTTTTTCTTGGCGGGTGTCGATTGAGTTTCATCAACACAAGACAGCTCAACGTCGACTTCAGCCTCGTTAAACAGATTACCTTGACTGCTTTGTTCACTGGTGGGGCCAAAGCGTTTAACCTTGGATAACCGCAAGGCTTCTTCCAAAATGGCGATGCGCTTTTTCTGCTCTGAAATGACGTCTGATTTATGCTCAATCACCTGCTCTTTTTCAGCCAGCAACGCAGCTTGCTCCGCCAGTAAAATGGCAGCGTCAGCGGGTTGATTTAGGTCGAAAATAAAAGGCGATTTCATGGCTTAGATTATACCATCTAAGTCATTAATAAGCCTTAAAAAACTGACTCGTAATGCAGTTTTTTGTGGCCTTTCATCGCAGTGATATCGAGTCCATCAAGCAGCCAATTTAGCTGTTGCCCGGAAAGGGTTGCTGTGTCATTTTCGCCCTTTGGCCACTTGAATTTTTCCTCCGCCAGCGCTTTGTAATACAGAACGAAGCCATTGTTTTCCCAGAACAGGCACTTAATTTTGTTGCGTCGCTTGTTGGTAAACGCATACAAACAACCTGAAAAAGGGTTATGCCCAAGCTCACACTCAATAATGGCAGATAAGCCTCGATGCGACTTACGAAAATCGATGGGTTGACGGTAAAGATAAACCTGAGTTAATGACAAGGCGGGTCGCATAACAGGTGTCATCTCAACACCTCTAGCAGCTGGCTAACCATCGCAATGTTATTCTGGTTAATCCCATCAAGCCGGGTACCATCAGTAAATTGCAATGACAGACCAGTGTCTTTCTCCAATAGCGGAGCAACCTGGACACGAACAAAACCTGATGAAGCTTTATTTGTGGTCATGGCTTCTGTGGCGGACAGTTTGCGCTTCCAATAGCCGAACTGATGCAAAACAAGCTCGTGCTGCTGACAATAAGCAGACTGTGACCAGCCCGATGCCTGCCACTGTTCAATATGATCGAGCCAGAAGGCTTGGGGTAATTTGCCGACCTTTTCCATAAGTGCATCCCGAGTAATAAATGAATGGGAGCATTATGAGGCAATTCATTGGATTGAAAACCACGTCGACAATTAAGCGCTTACGTTCTACTGTCGCTGCGAATAAAGCGCTTTGAGTCAAATGCAGAAGCAAACTTGGGGTAGAGTAATCCGTTCAGGGTTCCTACTTTTGTGCTGGTTAAGTCTTCAAACCCAATAATCTTTGTATACCTTCCTGGATTAATTTCCGGTTCGATATGCACATCGCCTGCGGAAAATGCTTTCATCGCACGTTTTGTTGGGTAGTAGAAAAAGTCGAATTTGTGCCCTGTTACTTGGGATATTTCCTGAAGTAGGTCTACGTGCGTAAATCCCAGTGTTGATATCGCCGTCAGCAAAGGGGACTGAAGTCCATGGCCTTTGCATATGCTAATAAGAGGGTGACGGGAGATTTTATGTTGACCAGGTTACTACTTCTGGCGCTGTTGAAGCACTGGTGGCGACTAGACTTGGCTTGTGCCTTAACTAAAGTAGCTATTCCAATGTTAACCTTAAGGCCTAACTCATGATTGGAAAACGCGACTTCAGTTTAATGCGGCCCCGTGTATCGTACCTGGTAATTGATTCAACAACGCCTTGTTTAACTATGACGCCACTACCTATACCACCTCTGGCGAAGCTTCCACTTTCATTACATCAATAAATTGATAGCCATTCTTTTGGTCCCAATTGATATCCCACACCATGAAACCGCCAAATTGCTCATCACTTCTAATCAGATCATATTGTTCGGCGATTTTGTCATAAACGCCTTCGCCACCATCTGGACCATTATAAACGCTCGTACCAGCGGCTTCTTTACTTGCGGGCTCTCCAATAGTTATAAGAGTTTCCCTTGGTATACTATTTTTAAGATTGATAAATGACGCAGATATAAATCCAACATCAATTTGCGTTTTTCCATCAATCGTTGGCCATGGATTATTGTACGCCTGAATAAACAGGTAATCGAAATACTTATTCTCTAGCGCTTGCTGATAGGGGTTGAAGTTACCGGTAGACACAATATAAATATCTGTTTCATGATCACCCTGATTAACCTGGGGTGCCGCCGTTATCAGTAAATCCGGTCTTTTTTGCCTGATTTCATGGCACAAGCTTTCCAGGTAAATTCCATCTGCTTCAATTTCCAGGTCGAAATCTATGCCGTTAAACCCATACTTATTCGCGAAATTCACCACCGAAGTAGCAACATCTGCAGCACTAGACTCCCCTGGGTTGTAAGTATTATTTTGACCGCCAACAGAAAACAATACCTTTTTAGCGCCTCTACGTTTGGCCTCCGCAATGTCCTGAGTCAACAATTCAGGAGTGGGCGATGGCAAAAATTTTCCGTCGTAAATATCGACAACCGAACCATCAATTGTACCAAAAGCCATTACAAGCGTGTCGTATCCAGCTTCTGCCGCCTCTGTAAAAGTGATGTTACCCCAACTTTCAAGATAACCAACCTTGAGTGCTTCACTCATTAGTTTCTCCTCGTGAATAATTAATACTGAATGTAGAAATACCGACCTATTTCGCTAAAACAACCACCAGTCCAAATTCGGAAATGGACGACTAGACCAACCCAGGTGACAACAGACGAAATGTTCTTCAATAATAAATAAAATTATACAATCATCAATTGATAATTTTATAAATAACGAAAAAGTACCAAGCACAGTACCGTTTAGATGCAGCGCCATGGCGTATCTTGATAAGATATCAATTCCAGCGAGAATCAGTTCTCGGCTGTTCCGAAGGTGTAAGCAATACAAGGCTAACGGCTACTAAGTGGGTGAGTATAAGTTTTTAGAGATTACGTATGAATTTCAATCAGTGTAAATATACTGATTCGCCTAGTAATGCTGCACGGCACTACCTAGATTGGTAAACTGGTGCGTTACGCTGACTGCATGGTGAAGCACGCTCAGAGCCGCTGCGGCCTCCTGTGAAATGTCTGTCTACGTGCTTATGCACTTAGAATCAGGGCAAGCGGGTGACTTTGTTGTGGACCACAACACCATAGAATAAATGCGCCAGGGCAAACGGGTCTAAATTAACCAAAACTGTCAGTACCTTCATCATATACTGGTTGTCCCAGCCAGCTTTCAATCGTTTGTTCTTGACCCCCACTTTAACGCTGCGCTCGTTCTTCAACAGGTTTAACGCTATTTTGTTCATCAGGGCCACATTTTCTGCAGCATAGCCGCTTCTCAGTCGGTTACTGTCTTCGTTGAAGCTGACGTCTAGCTGCCAGTGCAGCTTATTCTCCACGCACCAGTGGCTGCGGATTGCATTAGCAATGAAGGCGGCTGATTTATCTTTGTGGCTGGTAATGTAGTAACGCCGTTCATAAGACTTATCCCCTTGAATCTCTCGGCTAGATTCAACAACGGCGATGGCTTTCACGCTTTGCCATCTGGGGTGGCGCTCAATGAGCCAATCAATATCTGTCGTTAACCACACTTTACGTTGTTCTATCCGGCCGTGGTCGCCATCTACAGACTCAAATACATCGTGCTTTACTCCGCTAAAAGAGCACGTAAGCTGAGTCTCTAAAAATAGCTTAATGTCATCATGAAATTCACCTTGGTTACCCTTCAAGGCCAATACATAGTCGGCCTTTGAAATTGTTTCATACTGGCAGCCCATTGCGTCAGTCGTAATTGTGGCGCCCTTATATCCAACAGCTTAAGAACTTAGGGATAGCGTTCTCATTGGATTTATCGGACACTTTAACCTGAAAAGCAAAGGTTATTTTTCACCGACCAGGCGCTGATAAATGAATGGCCGGGTTACCATTCGCTTTGTCCAGGGTGCCACGCATGACCTTACCGTCCAGCGCTACGATGTCATCATGTAGGTCACCAAGCGTGCACACCCACTGGGTAAAGGCGTTGGCAAACTCGTGGGGTTGAGTCTATTTAGCACATCATTGAACGTATCTGGACTAGGGATACCATGAGTCAAATCCAAAAACTCGGCAAACCACGATATCTGATTTGCCATATTCAGAGATGGCTGTCATCACAACCAGCGATAATGGCACAGATAGAAATAGTTAAAATGTTAGTCAATGAATGGCGCTTGGTTCGGTTCATACGAGGGTCGGATACGCTGCTGAATACTTTGCTTAGTGGTGGGGGTCATGGTAAATCTTAAGCAAATAGCATTATATGTCACGATCATAGGATCGGTCAAATGATCCTCCAATGCGCCCGTGCATGAAAGGCCGGTTCATCAAAGGTTCGGTGCTATGTACAGACGGAAGTAAGGTTTATCCCTATGTTGCGAAAAAAGAAAAACTGCAGCATAAACAGATCTTCAGCGACAACCCGGCACACAGCCTAGAAAATGGTACGTTTTATATCCAGACACTGAACAACTACATGAGCAGGCTAAAGGGATGGATAACAAAATTTGACGGTGTTGGAACGGCTTATCTATGCAATTACCTGGCATGGTGGCGATTAATCGCACAACACCGAGCAGGGGCTGGCTGGATGAAGCGCTGTCGATTTAACCAACAGCCTTCACGAACAGGGCCTTGCTTTGTGAAGGGTGTAATCTTAGCCTGATATCCACTGAACCAATAGCGTCACCAATTGCTAAGCTTGGCACATTGCACTTGTTTTAATCCAACATTCAGCGGCTTCTTTTCTCATAAGGACAGCGTCAGGCCAACCTCTTACCAGTTTTGGTATTAAGGAACATTCGTTCATACTGTCGCTGCGAATAAAGCGGTTTGAGTCGAATGCAGAAGCAAACCTGGATTACTGGTAACATGGTAGCGGGTGTTCCCCCCAGATTTAGTGCCACTCCGCCGCCCGGAGTATATTGGTCCAGGCCGTAATAGTAGTCATTAAAGTCGGCATTTTTCCAGCGTAACTCGGTGGAAGGAGTTAACTGCCAACTGTCGCTCTGCCAGTGGAATTGCGCCGGGTAAAACAGTATAAGCGTTGGCTAGTGTCAGACACTACAGCGGCCTCTGCCTGCCACGGTCCATCAATAAAGCGGTATTGTAGGCCAAAATCAAACGCTTCGGTCTGAGATTGTTTTTGCAACGTATGGGGAATATCGACGTAGCGGAACTGGGTTAAACTGATGGTGCTCCTGTTTCCAAACATGAATATCAGCTTCCACGCCATTAATGAAAACGTAGTCATTGTCATATTTCAGCAGGGGTAAAATATCATAAACTGAGTGATCGTCGGCCGCATGGGGGATCTTCGCTTTTGGTCATCTAATCGCTACCCGCCAGTTGTCATTATTGGTTGGATCAGACGCTGTTTATTGATTTCTACTTTACTTTCGACTGTGTTTGGAGAAGCGATGGCATTGGCGAACTGAGAAAGGTATAAGCTGGTACCTATAACTAGGTATTGTGGTTTCATAGACGTTGCGGCTAAACAACTGTACGGTTTAAGTGAAAGACGCGAGTGTACAAATTCACCGCAAACTTGCTGTTTGGATCTAGTTTGCCGCCTGATAATGGCGGCATTGGGGGTTATTTGGTTAGGACGACTTCAAAACCTTCAAAGCGCGGCCCCTCTAAATACATATCCCTGGAGCTGCGAGCGCCTGAGTGTGCTTTTTTAAACGCATCGGATTTTACCCAGTCGTTGAAAAAGCGTTCATCATCCCAGATGGCGTGGGATGCGTAGAGGGTAAACTCATCCTGAGACTTTCCTTTTAACAAACGAAATGATTGAAATCCTGCGACTTCATGGAGGTAGCTTTCGCGATTTTGCCACATCTGTTCGAATTCTTGCTCTTTGCCAGGGACAATCTTGAAGCGATTCATTGCGATATACATAAGCGACTTACTCTTTTAGGGGCTCGTTGATGAAGTCGTAAGTTTGATCTGGGTTTTGATAAAAAGCAAAATATTGCACCGGTTAAGCGTTCCTTTTAGAATAGCTGACTTTGTGTTTGCCTTAGAGCCGCTATGAAGTTATTAAATATAGATAAACAAACTTATCGTAAACGCCTTAACGTCGTTATTTTTGCCACTATCGCAATGCTCACCTTGGTGTCTCTGGGACTATCGACCTTGTTGATCGCGCTGCTGCCGAGTGAGCAGGGTAGCCACTTTCACTGGAACTTACTTGGTGTCGTTGTGGGGGCCTGTGCAACGGCAGCGTGTTTGCTATGTTTGCGTCAACACCCGTTTATGCATGAGGTAGTATACGTTTGGCAGCTTAAGCAAGAGCTAAATCAAATCACCAGAAAAATGGCAAAAGTAAAAGCAGGTGTCAAAGCAGGTAATATGAACGCGTTTATCGCCCTTCATTACAGCTACCTGGGGTCGAAACAGCTGTGGGAACTGGATGATAACACCATCACAATCAACGAACTAACCCGTTCAATCAGTAAACTTAATGATCAGCAAGAGAAACTAGGTTTGCAGATAACTACCGACGATTATCATAGAGAGTTACTAAAGAACCTGGATTAATCTTGAACAGGCTTAGCTTTAACCGGGCTAAGCCTATATGCACTTGGTGAAATTTACTTAAATGTTTCGCTTATTTGACGGTCGGCGATAATCTGCTGGATCAGTGGGTCTTCCGGAGCGGGTTGTCCCCATTGGTCGAAAAATACTAGTTCTTCCAGAGGAATACGTTTTCCCCAGCCTTTGTGTTGCAATTCAGGCTCCTGATAGAACTCGGTCACGTAACCCACGCATAAATAGGCTATTGGTACTATTTCTTGTGGCAAATTAAGGGTTTTTTGTAACACCTCAGGTTCAATAATGCTTACCCAACCCACTCCCAGTCCCTCGGCTCTTGCGGCAAGCCAGAAGTTTTGCACCGCACAAACAGTGCTATAAAGGTCCATTTCTTTTTGGCTGGTTCGCCCTAGCACGACAGGTCCACCTCTGCTTCTGTCGCAGGTGATGCAAACATTAATAGGAGATTCGAGTATGCCTTCAAGCTTAAGGGAGTTATAAAGTTTGGTTTTATCTGGTGGAAACTTCTGAACGGCATCTTGGTTCGCTTGGGTAAACGCACCATGTATTTGTTGTTTAATCCTTTGAGATCTAACCAACACAAAGTTCCAAGGTTGCATAAATCCTACCGAGGGCGCGTGATGGGCGGCATAAAGCACTCTGCTCAGTACCTCGTCTGTAATGGGGTCGGGTTTAAACTGACCTCTTACATCACGACGGTTAAAAATGGATTTGTAGAGTCCTTGCTTCTCAGCCTCGGAAAAAAACTGTCTGTGGTTTGATTGGGTTGTCATAGGGATCGGTAAGCGTGGTTAGCAAAATGTGCGAAAATATCGCTCAAAGAAGCCGTTAGTGTCAATGGAAAAGGGATATTTAGCGAAAAAGCATTTCGCTAATGGACAGCAACCGCTAAAATAGGCGGCCTAATTAGAAGGAGTAAACAATGGCAATTCAGTGGTATCCAGGTCATATGCATAAGGCCCGTAAACAGATTGAGGAAATTATGCCTCAAACGGACTTAATCATTGAGGTGCTGGACGCCCGTATCCCACACAGCAGTGAAAACCCGTTGGTAAGTGAATTGCGAGGGGACAAACCCTGTATCAAGATATTGAATAAAAACGACCTTGCAGATCCCGATGTCACGGCGTTGTGGTTGACCTACCTAGAGCAGGAAACCGGTGTTAAGGCAATACCCTTAACCACTCATGAACCCGAGCAAGTGGCTAAACTGCTCGATTTGGCGCGCAAACTAGTACCGCACAAAGACGCCGAAACCAAGCAAATCCGAACGTTAATTATGGGTATTCCCAATGTGGGGAAATCAACCCTGATTAACACGCTTGCTGGCCGGATTATCGCTAAAACGGGAAACGAGCCTGCGGTTACCAAGAGTCAGCAACGCATCAACCTTAAGAATGGCATTGTTCTATCTGATACACCGGGTATCCTTTGGCCAAAAGTAGAAAACGAAAATAGCAGTTACCGCCTGGCAATTACCGGGGCCATTAAAGATACGGCAATGGAATATGAAGATGTCGCGTTTTTTGCCGCGGAATACTTATTGCGGGCATACCCTCAAGCTTTGTTAGACAGGTACAAATTTGAAACCTTACCAGCCAGTGAAATCGAATTGCTCGAAGAAATTGCCAGAAAGCGTGGTGGGTTGCGAGCGGGTGGCAGAGTCGACTTACATAAGGCATCAGAAATCTTACTCTTTGAGTTCCGCTCGGCGACTCTAGGCAGGCTTAGTCTGGAGACACCCGCCATGATAGAGAAAGAAAATATTATTGTAGAAGAGCAGCGGCTGATCCGGGAAGAGAAAAAAGCAAAACAAGCCAATAAAAAGGGTCGCAGGCGCAGCAGATGAAAACGTTGGCGCCTAACCCAAGCTGGACGAAACGAACTCGGGGTAAGCATCCGAGTTTCCCCAACGCCGTGGATGCCAAGGTGGTAAGGGACTATTTATTTAGAAAGTCTCTGGGCCATAGCCAAAAGCCAGAGTGGTTTTATGATCAACACGGCAGTTACGCCGACTACGCGGCTTGTCTAAGTGGTCTATCAGATATCCAATACAGCCTGATTGAAACGAAAGAACTTCAAATCGGCGTATGTGTCGAAGAATTGATTTCCACGGTAAAACATTATCTCACTCGCAAGGGATGGCAGGGGGTTAATGCCGAACTGAGTAAGCAGCGTAACGAAAAAAGCCGTGCATCCCTCAAGTTGCCAAAAGATGTACACCAAAGACTAAATAAATATATGGCCGATCATCAATTAGATAATATTGTCACAGCCATAGATAACTTGCTGGCCAATGAAAGATATTAGTCGGCTTCTTTACCCTCTGGGTACACTTAAAGTAGAACCCATTTTTACAGGCGAGAAGTAGCAATGACAACCTTAACGATTACCCGTCCCGACGACTGGCACCTTCACTTACGTGATGGTTCAGTATTAAAAGATACGGTGCGTGACACCAGCCGATATATGGGCCGCGCAATTATAATGCCAAACCTGATCCCGCCTGCGACAGATACCCAGAGTGCGTTGGCCTATCGTGAGCGGATCCTGGCTGCAGAGCCACAAGGTAACTTCGAGCCTCTGATGGTGCTTTATTTAACGGACAATACAAGTGCAGATGAGATTAAAAGGGCAAAAGCATCGGGCCATATCTATGCGGCGAAACTTTACCCTGCAGGTGCAACGACAAACTCAGACTCAGGAGTTACATCGGTAGAGAAAATATACCCTGTGCTGGCAGCGATGCAGGAAGTGGGTATGCCCCTGCTGGTGCATGGTGAAGTCACCTCTTCGGACATTGACATTTTTGATCGCGAAATGGTGTTTATCGAACAGGTACTAACACCTGTCGTCAATGCATTTCCTGATCTGAAGGTAGTGATGGAGCATATAACCACGGCGAATGCCGTTGAATTTGTTAGCCAGGCAGGACCTAATGTTGGTGCTACCATCACGGCTCATCACTTACTTTATAACAGAAACCATATGCTGGTAGGCGGCATTAAACCACACTTCTATTGTTTGCCTATTCTTAAAAGGAATACTCATCAGCAGGCGTTGGTCAAAGCTGCGACCAGCGGCAACAAAAAGTTCTTTCTTGGCACCGACTCAGCACCGCATGCCAAAGGCGCGAAAGAATCAGCCTGTGGTTGCGCCGGATCATATACGGCTCATGCTGCAATCGAGTTATATGCCGAGGTGTTTGAGCAAGAAGGTGCATTAGAAAATCTTGAAGCCTTCGCAAGCTTTAACGGTCCCGACTTTTACAGTTTACCACGTAACCAGGATACCATCACCTTGGTAAAAGAAAGCTGGAGCGTGCCAGAATTTTACCCGCTGGGCGATGATATAGTCGTGCCCATCAAGGCCGGTGAGACCATAGGTTGGACAGTAATAAAGTAGTAACCAAAAGGCCACGAAAGTGGCCTTTTTTATTCAACAGAATAAATACCCGACACTATTTTCGCATAACTCAGCTGGCGACGAGTTGATTGAGCAGTTAGGCGCTCAAGAGGTGGAATACGAAATCCGGATATTGCGAAGCAAATATTAGGGTTTTGTGCCAGACCCTTGGGCAAAGAATTTGAAAACCAAACCTTTTGGCAAGTATCGGTATCGCTCTGTTTCCCGAGCACAGGAGATCCTGCATTTTGCAGATCTCGCCATGTATCACTCGAAAAAGAAAGGCAGACAAAGATATAAAATCTATAGGGATAAGCTATAGATTGTTTTAGTATCGATCCGCCGAGTAATGTCGGGGTTGTGGACCAGAGTAGTACACATCAATCTTCCTGATAGGGGGGCTCCGGGTAGTATTCGATATAGTGTTGCACCTTACGTGCAAAGGCAGGAGAGACGATTTGCCCAATTAGCCAAAGGGACATATCAATACCAGCCGACACTCCAGCCGACGTAACACAGTTACCATCTACGACAAATCGCTGATCACTAAGTACGCTCCCGGTCTTTTTCATTTCCTGTAATAGGCTTATCGCGCCGTGGTGTGTTGTACAAGCTTTGTTTTCCAGTAGCCCGCTTTGCGCCAATGCGAGAGAGCCGGTACAGACACTGGTTACCCAGCTGGCATTTTTTGCCATCTGCCCTAGATGTGCGATAAATCGGCTATCCGTTATGATAGTGCGTGTACCTATACCGCCCGGTACTAGAATTACATCAAACTTAGCGTCCGGGTTAATCGCATCATCGACCTGGACCTTCAACCCTTTTGCTGCTGTGATTGCCTTAGCGTCCAAAGAGAGTAATTTGCAACTAAGATTGTCATTTACCGCTGCAGCCGCCTGAAAAACTTCCCAAGGGCCTACAAAGTCGAGTTCTTCCACTCCATCAAATACCAATATAGCTATGTTCATTTTTTCCTCACTCACTGTTTTCTTGTTCTACAACCAGGATCCTTGCTTCCCCGATAGGTACAGCCTTATGTGCTTCCCCTTGCTCGGCGTAAAAAATATCGCCGGGGGCAAGCCGTACTTTTTGACCGGTTTCGCAAGTTCCAAAATACATATCTACTAGGCCATCTAGCACCACGAACACTTCACTACCTTGATTGGTATGCCAATGATAGGCTTTGTCCGTCCAATGCAGGCGCGAGGTAATTCCATTCATGGAGGTTATGTGTAGCGCTCCCCAGGCTTTGTCCGCTGTAAATTGTTTACTCTGAATTATTTTCATTCCTTTCCCCCGAGTGTTGGTTTAAATGTAAATCAGGTTTACCATGGCGTATATGACAAGTAACCAACGAAAAAAGACATAATGACAAAGAAAGTTGCTTTTATTTGCTTTGAGGATTTTCAGCTGCTCGATTTAACCGGGCCGTTACAGGTGTTTGAGTCTGCCTGGCGTAACGGGCAAGCTTTTTATGAAACACAGGTAATGTCTGAGCAAGGGGGCTTAGTTAAGAGTTCGGCGGGACTCGCCGTAGAAACGCAAAAGCTTGGCTCTCTCTCCGGTTACGATAGCATGGTGATAGTTGGCGGGCAGGGTACCTATCAGGCCTGTAATAATCATGCGCTAATCGCTTATGTTAAAGAAGCAGCCACCTTAGTTAGGCGTATTATCTCAATTTGTACTGGCAGTTTTATCCTCGCCAAAGCTGGGCTACTTGACCATAAACGGGCAACAACCCATTGGAGCTCTGTGGATAAACTGGCAAAGGCCGGAAACTGTATTCAGGTGGAGGAAGACGCTTTATATGTCACCGATGATAATGTGATCACATCGGCTGGAGTGACTGCAGGTATGGATCTGGCCTTAGCTTTGGTGGAGCAGGATACCAGTAAAGAATTAGCCATGTGGATTGCAAAGCAGCTTGTCGTTTTCTATCACAGACCGGGTGGGCAAAAGCAGTTTTCGGAGCACCTGCAAAGCCAAACTGTAGAGAACGATAAGTTTCGAGAGATTTGCCAGTTAATACTTGAAAAGCCAGGAAACTTACTAAGTGTTCAGTCATTGGCTGACAGGGTTAATATGAGTGAGCGAAATTTCTCCAGGCAGTTTCAGAAGCATTTGGGTTGTTCGCCTGGTAAATACGTTGAAAAGTCAAGATTAGCTCACGCCAAACGATTGCTCGAAATGGACTGCTGGAGTTTGGAGCAGGTAGCGGCAAAAAGTGGTTTTAATAGTGTTGAGGTGATGCGGCGCGCATTTCAGCGGTGTTTAGGTATAAGTCCGGGTGATTATCGAGAAAGGTTTAGCAAATAACTCGACCGCAAGAGACCGACGCCTCGTGTCGACGCCCAGTCTCGATAAAATCCATCGAGTTAATTATCTTTAGACTCTTTCTTTGACTCGCCAGCCATCAAAGGATTAAGTTGGGTGAGTTGTTGTGAAAACTGTTGCCAAAGTTGGGTCTGAAATAGCTGAACCGATTGATGACCATTCTGAGTTAACTCGACCAGTTCCGCAGGTGTTAAGTCTACCTCTACTTTAATCTTCATGTGTCTGTCTCTTTTATGCGGGGATAATAACGATACTATCAATACAAGCGAGTAAGGTATACGTTTGAATTACTGTTTATCTAACTGTCCTGCCAGTTTTTCCCTGACTCAGTTAACATACAATTTTAAGCAGCATCGACGCTGAAATTTGACGCCAGATAGGTCTGTCTATCTATCTAACAACTCCACGCCGTACATCATAGTGCAAAAACCATGGACTGGTTAGCGGGCTCCCGTCAGCATATCGGCGAGCTTATTTTAACCCGTTGTTTTGTTCTGGCGCCAATCGTTGTATTGGGTTTTCCCAAGCAGGTGGTGGATGCATATGTGATCATCGTCGGGTTACAGGCTGTGTTTAATCATGCCAACGTACAAATTAATTTTGGCTGGTTGAGGTACCTTATCGTTACTCCCCAGTTTCATCACTGGCACCATGCTTCAGACAAAGCAGCCATCGACCGCAATTACGCAGCGCATTTTGCCTTTATCGATTACTTGTTTGGTACTGCCGTGAAAGGGCAAGCACAGTGGCCGGAACGATATGGTGTAGTAGGAGACTATATGCCTGAAGGGATGATAAAGCAGCAGCTATTCCTTTTTAGAAGAAGATCAAAATGACATCCCTTGTAGCGTACGTTTTTCTGGTTATACTTCCCTTTTTTTTTGAGAGGTTCCCTTGAGTCCGTACCGGCCCATTGATGTCCCGTTTGAAATGCGTTTCAGTTGTTGGTTCTGCGGAGAGCCAAGCAAGTCACAGCTTCAATTTCCACGCTATCGAGATGAATTTTTGACCTGTGAGCATCAGCCGTTGTCTTTACCCTGTTGTGGTGAGTGTCTGGTTTTTGGCCGCGAGTTGGACGATAGCTCTATCTTTGCTGCACGCTTAAACATGAAACAAAAGTTGATGCGCAAATACCATAAACACCTGGCTATCGGTATTAACTGGACGGAACAAGAGCTGGCGGAATCAGATATGGAAGGAAAAGCGTTTGAAGGGTTTAAACGAAGCGCCTGGTCTATGTATTTGATCTCCCGAGACAGGATCAACTTTCCTGGATGGCCTGTCAGTGTGGATGGGCTGCTTATTGAAGATACCAGCGAAGCCTTGTTTTCATTTGATGGCGTTACCTATGCAAGCTTGGCGCTGGCCATCGAGCATTACGCTAGGGTGTTTGATATTAATTCTGAATTCCTCGGTCAGGTGGTCCATCTCGTAGGGCCGCAGCGGTTCGCTTATGGCGTTAAGTTTGCGCGGCAAACCGTAGGTTTTGATCAGTCGCAACGAATAACAGCAATGGCGCAACTCAGGGCGATGAACTCGGTTTCAGGCTGATACTATTGCCGCGGTCACAGATTATGGCAATAAATAGCTATAAAAAATAGCACAAACGATAGTATGCTTTGTAACCTTGGTCTTATCCGTTAAAATCGACTGTTATTTTATATAACATTTGATTATTTATATCGGGCTTCTTATTCCGATATGATTTGAAAAATTTAATCATTAATTAGAGAAACACTCCATGAAACGACTACTTACCAATGCGCTACTGGTTATATCTACAGTGGTAGCCTCTGCCTCCGTGATGGCGAAAGCCGATGATGTGATTAAAGTCGGTATGTCCGGCCGTTATTTCCCATTTACTTTCGTAAAAAAAGATGTACTACAAGGTTTTGAAGTAGACGTGTGGAATGAAATCGGTAAACGAACCAACAGTAAAGTAGAGTTTGTTACCTCTAATTTCTCTGGACTATTTGGCATGTTGGAAGCGGGCCATATCGATACAATTTCTAACCAAATCACCATTACGCCGGCCCGACTGGAAAAATACAATTTTTCACAAGCTTATGTTGTCGATGGTGCACAGGTTGTCGTACGTAAAGGTAACGATGAGATCAAAGGCATTGATGATCTGAAAGGTAAAAAAGTAGCTGTAAATCTGGGCTCCAACTTCGAGCAGCTGCTGCGTAACTACGACAAGAAAAACGAAATAAACATTATCACTTATGATTCGGGCTTCGAACAAGATGTCGCCCTGGGTAGGACTGACGCATTTGTGATGGACAGGGTATCATCTGCAGAGTTGATCAAAAAATCAGGTTTACCATTGCAGCTGGCAGGCCAGCCATTTGAAACCATCGAAAACGCATTACCCTTCGTAAAGTCTGCAGAGAAAGATGTGATACGTAAGAAGGTTGACGAAGCGCTTACCGCAATGCGCGCCGATGGTACGTTAACGGGTATCTCTAACAAATGGTTTGAAGCAGACATTACCAATAAATGAACCAATTTGACTTCGAATATACTTTTGAACTGTTCCCGATATTAATCAAATATCTGGGCGTCACTATGGAAATGGCCCTTCTGGGCTTTTTCTTTGCGTTGATCCTGGCGGTCGTCATGGCCGTTGTCCGTGTATTCGAAGTTAAGGTGGTGAACCAGCTGGTGATGCTGTTTATCTCCTTTTTTCGTGGTACCCCGTTATTGGTTCAACTGTTTTTACTCTATTATGGTCTGCCTCAGGTCTTTCCGATCTTCGTCGGGATGGACGCCTTCGGCGCTGCTATTTTAGGCCTAACGCTGCATTTCTCGGCCTACATGGCGGAAAGTATTCGTGCGGCAATCCTAGGGGTTGATAAGGCGCAAATGGAAGCGTCGTTGAGCATAGGTATGACACGTCTACAAGCCATGAAGCGGATTATTCTGCCACAGGCTGCCCGAGTCGCTACGCCCTCGCTAATGAACTATTTTATCGACATGATCAAAAGCACCTCGTTGGCGTTCACCCTTGGCGTGGCGGAAATCATGGCGAAGGCTCAGATGGAAGCGTCATCTAGCTTTCGATTCTTTGAAAGTTTCCTGGCGGTCGCCCTGGTTTACTGGGCCGTAGTGGTGTTCTTTACCCAAATACAGCATCTGCTTGAGCGCAGGTTAAATCGCGCCTACTAATCAGCGCTGGACGACAAGTATGATAAAAGTAAGAAATCTAAGTAAATCCTTCGGTGATAATCAGGTGCTCAGGGAGATTAATTTTGATGTAAATCCTGGCGAAATTGTGGTTGTTATTGGACCGTCTGGTACGGGTAAGTCTACCTTGTTACGCTGTTTAAATTTCCTTGAGTCCCCCGACCAGGGGCAGATTGAAATTGACGGAGTTTTAGTAGATGCAACAGACGCTAACAATAAGCAAATTACAGGGCTAAGGAAAAAAAGTACGTTTGTTTTTCAAAATTATGCTTTGTTTGCGAATAAAACCGCGCAGGAGAATATTGCAGAAGGACTGATCACCGTATGGAAGCAGTCTAAGGAAAAGGCAATGGCGGTGGCGCTGGAAACACTCAATGAAGTGGGCCTTGGCGATAAGAAAGATCAATATCCATCATCCCTTTCCGGCGGGCAGCAACAAAGGGTTGGCATAGGCAGGGCGATGGCTGCCCATAGTTCGGTTATTTTGTTTGACGAGCCCACTTCGGCGTTGGATCCAGAATGGGTCGATGAAGTGTTGGCTGTAATGAAACGCTTAGCCGAGAAAAAGCAGACCATGATAGTGGTTACCCACGAAATGCAGTTTGCTCGTGAGGTAGCGGACAAGGTGTTGTTTATGGAAGGCGGTGCGATAGTGGAGCAGGGTACTCCAGAGAAAATGTTTACCGAGCCAAGCCACCAAAGGACAAGGGAATTTCTGCGCAAAGTGTTATAAAAATAAAGCCCTCATCACGAGGGCTTTATTCTACTCTCCACCGAACTCCAGCTCATAGCCGGTATATTTCCGAATATTGATAACTCCCGTATCCAAAATCAGGTATTGGCCTTTTATCCCTTGTAAACAGCCAGTGACTTCCGGATTTTTGTCGAGGTTAAAACTGGATATTTTATCCGGGTACGAGTCTACCGGGTAGCGGATTTGGATTGGCTCTTCATTTAACCGAGTAATAGCCCCCTGACCATATTCGGCGTCCAATGCATCCAACTTCCCCTGGATTCTAGCGATAAGTGGCTCTGCATCTTTCTGCAGGTCGAGCTGTTCGCCGTCTCCCTTTAACATGGCTCGCCAGTTGGTTTTGTCTTTAGCAAATTCGGCGATGGCCACCTCCACTAAACCAGACAAAAGCCTGGTTTGTACTTCAAAAATGGGCAGTGCCTGCGTCGCTCCTTGATCTATCCAGCGGGTAGGGGTGTTTGTTTTTCGTGTAATACCAACTTTTAGTCCTGAAGTGTTGGCGAGGTATACAATGTGGGGCTGCATACAGTGATCCCGGCCCCACTGAGGCTCACGGCACGTGCCTTGGTCATAGTGGCAAGTTTCTGGTTTTAAAATGCACATATCGCACTGAGCTAGTTTCTTCATGCATGGGAAACAAAATCCCTGCGAATAGCTTTTTTTACTAAGTCGTCCACAGTGGCGACAATTTATTTTCCCACTGTAGTTTAGGGTTATGCGCTTACCTATATACGGGTTGAGTGGGGTTAGTTGATCGCCAAGGGGAAGTTGGTATTCAACTACATTTGATAGTAGAGATTGGAGTTTGCTGACATTGCCTAACATATACTGCTCTTTCTAATAGTTTTGGCTATTTTATCATTCCAGATGGGAAGCAGGTTTGTAAATGACACAAAAGTTATATGGGTAAAACAAAATGACATTGATAACTATTATCGTTACATTTAGAATGGGTGATGTTTAAGAGGAGGTCATGTATGTACGTTTGTATTTGTAAAGGCGTAACAGAGAAACAAGTCCAGCAGGCTGCTGAGAATGGCTGTCGCTCTATACGTGAAGTCCGGCTTTGTTTAGGTGTTGGAAGTCAGTGTGGTAAATGTGTTAATCATGCGGGCAAAGTGCTTGAAAAAAGTGCAGAAAGATGTGACAAGCAAAACAATTTCTTACTTAAAACGGCGTAGTTTCCTCCTTAAAGACGCTCATTTAAACACTTACATTCTTACTTCCCCTTCTGTTGCCTACCCAGGTGTATGTAAATACCCAATTATTCCTGTCATCTTGTTATTTTACAATAGGTTATATAGTTTTCTTAAATTATAAATAAGTAACAAATAAAATAACGTAAATCAGTCGCATTAAGATTGCTATCTAGTTGAAATATAAGGAAAAAGTTGACCTCTCTATAAAATGAGGTAATACTTGCCCCCCCACTGTCTGGAAGCAGTGTTACCTATTATTTCAACTGGAAAAGCATATTATGAAAGGACAAGAGCAGGTCATTTCTCAGCTGAACCGAATACTGACTCACGAGCTAACCTCCATTAACCAGTATTTTTTACATGCCCGTATCTATAAGAACTGGGGGTTTGAGGCGTTAAACAGTAAAAGCTACAAAAAATCAATCAAAGACATGAAGCAGGCTGATAAGTTGATCGAGCGTGTTTTGTTCCTGGAAGGTTTGCCCAATTTGCAGCATCTTGAGCGTTTGCGCATAGGGGAAACCACAGAGGAAATGCTGGCCTGTGATATGGAGTTCCAATTAGATCAGTTGCCTTCTATAAAAACCGCTATTCAGGTATGTGAAGAAGCGCAAGACTTCGTTAGCCGGGACATCCTGCAGGAGATCCTGGACTATGAAGAAGATCACGTGGATTGGATAGAAACTCAGCAGCAACTGATTAAAACAACCGGGCTGGCCAATTACCAGCAGTCAATGATGTAATCGAAGGAGCAAATAAAAATGAAAGGTAACGAAAAAGTAATTGAGGCTTTGAACACATTGTTACGCAGTGAATTGACTGCTATGGATCAGTATCTGGTACATTCCAAAATATATGAAGATCAGGGGCTGAGTAAGTTGCATGCGCGTATTGCTCATGAGTTTGATGATGAAAAGGGTCATGCCGAACTATTGATCGAGCGTATTTTGTTTCTCGAAGGAAAGCCGGATGTTAGTAAGCGTGATGCCCTAAATATCGGCTCTTGTGTGGAATCAATGCTTGCCAGTGATCTGGAAATTGAATATCACGTAGCGGAAAGTCTGAGAACCGTGATCACATTATGCGAGCAAGCTCAGGATTATAACTCTCGTAAGATGTTACTGACACTGTTAGAGGATACCGAATCAGATCATATGTTCTGGTTGGAGCAGCAACTTAGACTGATCAAGACATTAGGTCTGGAAAACTACGTGCAGTCTCAAATGTAAAGATGTCAGGCCAAGCTGCGGCTTGGCCTATAACCAGGCGAGTTCCTTAAAGTGCTTGCGACATAAAGAAACATATTTTTCATTACCGCCAATGTCCACTTGTGCACCATGATCCATCGCTTTCCCTTGTTCGTCGAGCCGTACAACCATATTTGCCTTACGACCACAATGGCAGATAGTTTTTAGCTCTTCGAGTTTATCCGACCATGCAAGCAGGTATTTGCTTCCTTCGAATAATTCACCACGAAAGTCTGTGCGAAGACCATAACATAGGGTCGGGATCCCTAATTTATCTACCACATCGGTAAGTTGTTTTACCTGAGTTTTTGTCAAAAACTGGCATTCATCTAGCAACACACAATCGATAGATTGCTGTTGGTGCATGGCTTCAATTTTGTAAAACAGGTTATCTTCTGGTTGATAAAGCTCCGCTTCCTGAGATAAACCAATCCGAGAAGCGACCTTGCCCTTGCCAAATCTGTCATCCATGGCCGCAGTAAAAATAACACTGTGTAAGCCCCTCTCGTGATAGTTATATGCCGATTGTAGTAAAGAGGTAGACTTACCCGCGTTCATTGCGGAATAGTAAAAATAAAGCTGTGCCATAAATTTTTTCGGTGTTTATACGTGGGCCGTATTCTACGCTAGTTATGCGGTGAAATGGGCCTTTGTTAGGGCATTACGTTGAAATTTTGTATAAGCCTGTCAACAGATGATTTGTACCCCTAATCTTTTAAATAGATATCTAGTTCCGCCATGATCCCCTTTGCATGATTAAAGCGTTTCTGTCGTTTTGTTGCACTTTCTTTAATGTACATGGGCAATGAGGCTATGTGGATGAACTTTGACCTTTCCATAATAAGAAGTGGACTGTGGGCCGGAAACTGAACGGTTCGACCTGTGCTTAGACGAGTGTGTCCCATTGGTTGTGCGCAAAGCTTTCTTCGGTACTGAATTTGCGCAGAGGCGGGAAGTTGCCTTACTTTAGCCACGGCACTGTGGATTTTTGCCTGCCACAGGCTATCTTCAATGTTTCCTCTTGGTTGCTCTAGTTGGTTGTTTAGAAAATTGATGGCATTTTCTTTATCGAGGTTTTTCACCGAGGATTTGTGTGCCCAAGAAAAGCGAACGTTTACAGATTCTCTGGTTTCGATTCGTACTTGCCTGTAGATCTGTAACAAGATTAGCATTGGAAAGCGCTGATGAACGTATTGATATCTTTGGTTTGCATTATCACCACATTTAAACACAGCTTGTTTAAACTCTTCCTTTTCCCTATTTAAATCATTAATCAATTTCACTATCTGAGTATCTTGCGCCGGTAATATAAATGCTCCCGGTAGCTTACGGGTTATTTTATTGGAGCTATGGGCTGTGCCTGTATAATCGCCATAGAACCCCACAGCTGTTGATTTTGCTTCTCTCCCTTCGATAAGGTCAGGTATTATTTCATCTGGCATTTTGTCGTCCACAGGCACAGGGTAGGGGAATAGCTTTACTTTGGCCTCGCTGCAATCTAGTAGTGCTTGCTGGAATTGCTCCGTAACCTCGAGCACTCTGCGATGACAATCGAATAGATTCTTTTCAACCTTGTTGTCCATATAGTATAATTATGCCATCATCCAAGTGGCTTTATAAGTTATCATTCGCTTCAACCACATTCAACCCCTGATATTTCCTTCGCTTTAATAGGGGGTCTAGTCGAGTAGAACGGCCAGATTACTCTGACCGAACCCTCTCAGAACCGGACGTGCGGAACTACCGCATCCGGCTCCCAAGTAAACAGACGTCCTCACATCATTTTCAGTAAATGTTAGAGCATTGATTTTGTCCTAAAGTCTCTCATCCTTGGAAACTGGTATAATCTCAGTATCTTAGTAAACCTATCCCATGTCATTCGTTTCTTACCTCCTCTGCGGTTAAACCATGCAAGGAGGATGTGCTTGCAGCGCTCAATGAAACTTTCTACCCGCTTCTTGTTATAGGATATGTGGTGATAGTTCACCCATCCTTTAACAACTCTAATGACTGTATTGATTACAGCTGGAGTATCAGGGGTATTGAGATTCTTCCTTAGGAATTCTTTCATGCCTTTGAGTTTTGATCTGAAACGATCTTGGCGACTAGTAAGCGTAGCGTCCAATATCCTTTCTTTGATCTTCCCCAGTAGCAAGTGAACCCTAGGAATTTGAAGGACGGCACACGTTGCCCTTGTTCGTTGGCCTTCGTAGCTGGAACATGACCTGCTGGGATAATCGACGATTTGTCCTCATGCATTTCAAGCCCAAACTTGGTTAGCCTTTTAGGCAATACTTTGTAGAAACGTTTGGCTTCGTTCATGTTTTCAAAAGTAAAGACCATATCATCGGCATATCTGACCATTTCGGCTCTGCCTTTTATATGTGTACGACCAATGGCATTAAACCAAAGATCAACAACATAATGGAGGTAGATATTTGCTAATATGGGTGAGAGAATTGACCCCTGAGGGCAACCAATGCTGTTCTTACCTCTTTCTTTCCTTCCATAATTTCAGTTGTCATCAGAACATCGATTAACCTCAAAAAGCGTTTATCTGATATTTTGTGTTTTAAGAAGCGCATCATGGAGTCATGTGGTATTCGATTGAAATATTTCTTAATATCAATTTCTACCACTGCACCATTCCAGTTCTTAAAAGTTGATGCATTCAAAGCTTTGATTGCGTCATGACAACTTCGTTCTGGCCGGAAACCGTATGAGCAATTGAGAAATAGCGGTTCATATACTTTGCTAAGTATTGCGCTGACTGCAAGCTGAACCAACTTGTCTTCAAAACAAGATATAGCAAGAGATCTGGTACTGCCATCCTCTTTAGGAATTTCCGTGATCCTTGCCGGTTTCGGTTTGTAAGTCCCACGCCGTAATCTATTCAGAAGACATTCAATGTTTCTGTCGAGATACAGGCCATAGGCCTCCTTAGTTACTTTATCTACTCCAACCGCTTTCTTCCCATTCAGACTGAAGTAGAGCTCTTTCAGTAAGTTTGCATCGATAATGTGTCCAATATTATTGAATACAATACCTTTGCTACTCGCCGATAGTTCACCTATGCGATCCAGTTTCGTTAACCATGTTTTAAACCCGTCGTTGCTGTGTACGGACATTGTTTCACTCTCACGCTCGTTTACTCTGCTGACCCTTCGCCATGTGGCCGGTTTTCCCGTCCTCGGACTACGATGGTCAACTCCGACTTCCATATACTCATCACATCGAACTTGTTTTCACACTTGTTCTGACATTACCTGCTGTCCTTGCAGGAAATATATGGATCTCCTGGGTTCAGTCGTATATCTCTATAAACTCGCCAACGCCTGCGACTCCGGTGGTTAGTATTGATTGGAATTTCCAGATAACCTTTCAACACTCGTGGCCTGCTACCCTTCCAAAAGTATCGGCAATCCACAATAGGTATTTCGGAGCGATCACGTTCACCATTTGGTTTCGGCTCGAATATTTCGCTGTCTACGCTTCGTCGCTATTGTTACCGCCAGCAACGCAAGACTCGCTATGCAGTACAGCTGGTACTGTTTCTACAACAGGACTTGCACCTGTAAGATATACGCTGCTTTTCCCAGCGCACTGGAAGAACCCCCAAAAATGACGAATCTGAGTTAATCCTCTTTCCAGAAACGCTGTTTAAGATGCAGCTCTAGTATTCTTGCCAATATTTCAACATCCACATTTCGTTTAACTTTTTTAAAACTGTAGCGCCCAGTGAAGTACAGATGATTCCAGGCTATGGGAGATATTCTGGCAAATTCGTCTATCACTGGCTGTGGCGCATTATCTTTGAGCATTTTCTCGTAAACTGCGTTCAATATAGTACTGTTGTATGCCACGATGCAGTTAGCGACCAACCTGGTCGCATGCGAACTGACCTGGTTATCCGCAATTTTTCGGCCTTTAAACACATTGTTATAGATCTTTCTGATCAAGCCTTGCAGCTGATGGTATGCCTCCGTCCGGTTTCTGGCTGTGCGTATAGCCTTCCTTAACTGCATATCATCTATTAGGTTCAATACATGAGTACTTTTAAAAATCTGGTTATAGCGGTCCTTGATATGGGTAAAGCTATCCCACATTCCCGCCAATTCTCCAACAAACATCACCACATCGGCGATTTCCGCTTTAGGTAAGGTCTTAAAAAAACGATCTTCCAGCTTTTCACTGCTATCGTAGAGTAAACTCCAATCTTGTTGGCCTGCTTTTGTTTCTTTGAAGTTAAACCCCGTGTTGCGATCAAACTGAATATTATCCGTTGTCGTTTTCCAGGCTAAATCCAATGCTCCGATAGCCTCATCGAGGCGTTCATCGCAATAATGGCGGATTTTAGGGTAACTGAACTCAGCGGCCACATTATCTGCGTCATCAACCCGTGCATCATCGATAAGGTCATAATCAACATCGCCATAGGACACGCTGTCATTGCAACATAGTTTTCCTCGATTGATCTGATGATAAATCTTTAGATAAACATAAAATTCGAACAACAGTGGGTCAATCAGCAGCTCTGTCGACTCTCGTGTTAGGTATTGCTGAATTTTCTTGGGAATAGCGTCCCTGATGTCATCTGGCACCCTGAGTGTGGCTGGATTTTTACCACTCGCATAGTGTGTTTTCAGAAAATCAATCAACGCTGTTAGTTGGTTACCTTCTTTATAGAAAACAAAGGGTGTCACCAACAATATCGGTCGCAGGTAAAGAGAGAATAAGCGTGTACATTTGGCATAGTAGCGCCATTTCGCGGCATTTTTATCAAAGGCGTTGCCGGCCAAAAAGCTGGCCAGCTCTGGAAACTGCTTTTCTGGTAAAATATCGTACGCAGCCTGGTTAACCTCATTGTGTGACAGTGCTTTATTTCGCTCCGGAAACCAGGCTAAAAACTCAGCCAGCTTCGGAAAATCAACCACCATGCGTGAGCTATGTTTAGCCAGCTCAGCGTCAGCGTGTTTTTTACCACCACTAATAACTGCCCGGATGTGATACAAAAAGCTAACGACAAGGCTATCCATAATCTGCTGATAGCGATGATGGACAAAACAGATTATATGCAACCACTGCTGAGGCTTGTTTAGCCTTCTTAGTCGCGAGGTAAAATATTGCTCTGCGACGTCAGCATAGTAGCGAACCGCATTTTGGGATAAATTTAGCTTGGGAATGAACTGTTTTGCCAACTCATATAGATCTGCCAACTGTGATGCTTTATCAATTTCATTTCTCAGTGCGGTAAACTGAAAGTCTTTTTGGTCCACGCGAATAAGCTCAAGCTGACTCGTTCCTTCTTCTCTGGTCAGTAAATTGGACAACTGATCCCGCTGTACAGCTGATATTGAGAAAATGATGGCTTTAAGCCGCGCTTCCTCGGCAGAAAAAGCAGCTGTAAACATATCCTGTAGCGTCCGATAGGAAGGGATAACAATACGCTGCTTCCCCATATATACCAACAATTCACGCAGTGCACTGTGACCCTTAGGGTAATACCTCAGTAGTTCCCCAATCTGAGCCGATACTGGCAATTCAACATCATTACCCCAGTCACGATAATCTAATAGATCGAGTATTTGTTGCTTTTGTAGCCGGGTATAGTCACGTGATATACCACCTGACAAGGGCACAGCTGATTTTCCAAAGTGTGTTTGTATGACGAACTTGGTGTCGTCGATGACATCCTCAAAATTAAACTTGAAAAACTGTTGTTTCGCTTTGAAGTATCCCAACTGTAAAATGAAATAGGTGCGGGTTCGGGTATTGGCATAGCGGTCTAATACCGCCTGCTCAGCATCGTTTAGTGTAAAGTAGAGTGTTTGCTCGTCAATGTTGAACTCCGGCCTGACATAAAGTTCCGCAACCTCAGTGTCAGACAGGAGGTGGATTCGTTTACTGTTTTCCATGAAGGGTTAGTCCTCGGGCTTTTGTATGAAGGACCGACCGCTAATCTGTTGTTTCCTTTCCGGGTATCGGATGAAGCTGGAAATGGGCCTGTTCTAACGCCTTATTTTCTTCCTGGAGAACGGCCATAAAACGCCCGGAAAGTGCAATGATATTCGGTAACTCGCGGTAGCCAGGCGATTCAATACACAGAGATAAGGGTGCCACCTGTTGCCCTGCGTCATTAAAACACGTATCGATGTGGTCTTTTAGCAGATAGATGACACCTGGTTTTTTCACCGTATCTTCCTGGACCACTTCAGATTCAATGCCGTATCGCTCCGATAGGTGATAAAGCAGTGAATACAATCTGTCGCAGTCATTTTTTGCCATCTCCGCCTGGTCAAGGATCCGGTGGAGCTCGGTGAGTTTCCTTTCTGCGTCAACGCCAGGTTTTCGAAAGGTAACCAGTAGTTCTTTGAGCTGCTTTTTGATGGGCTTATATTCAGTTGTTAACAATACGTTTTTCAGATAACGGATCGCCATGGCATTACGCTGTGCCTTGGTCACATGGCTTTTCGACGCATCTATTGCACAATAATAAATGAAGTAAGTACTTTCATCATATACTGGTTGTCCCAGCCAGCTTTCAATCGTTTGTTCTTGACCCCCACTTTAACGCTGTGTTCGTTCTTCAACAGGTTTAACGCTATTTTGTTCATCAGGGCCACATTTTCTGTGGCATAACCGCTTCTCAGTCGGTTACTGTCTTCGTTGAAGCTGACGTTGAGCTGCCAGTGCAGCTTATTCTCCACGCACCAGTGGCGGCTGATTTATCTTTGTGGCTGGTAATGTAGTAACGCCGTTCATAAGGCTTATCCCCTTGAATTTCTCGGCTAGATTCAACAACGGCGATGGCTTTCACGCTTTGCCATCTGGGGCGGCGTTCGATGAGCCAATCAATATCTGTTGTTAACCATATTTTACGTTGTTCTATCCGGCCATGGTCACCATCTACAGAATCAGATACATCGTGCTTTACTCCAGTAAAAGAACGCGCAAGCTGAGTGTCTAAAAATAGCTTAATGTCATCATGAAATTCGCCTTGGTTACCCTTTAAGGCCAATACATGGTCGGCCTTTTTGGGGTGTAAGGCGCAACGGAACGAAAAACGGTTCTGTCGCATCTTGACCGGTCAATAGACTAGCACAGTGAAAACCGAGTCCATTTTTGACAGACATGTTCATGATATCCAGATAAGCTCCGGCTGAAATAGCACCCGACCAAAGAGACAATCATGGCGCTTTGCTTTGCCAAAAAACAGTTTCCATCCGAGACTATCCTGATGGCAGTTCGCTGGTATGTCGCGTACAAACTCAGCTACCGGGATATTGAAGAGTGACTGGAAGAGCGCGGTGTCCTGGTTGATCACGCTACGCTCCATCGCTGGGTGTTGGAGTATGCACCTCAGTTAGAGGAAGTCTTCCGTGGCGGTAAGAAACGTGCCATTTCAGCCTCGTGGCGATATATCAAAGTGAAAGGTCAGTGGTTTTACCTGTATCGCGGCGTTGATAAATTCGGTGATACCATCGATTTCATGTTGACTGAAAAACGGGATGAAGCCGCGGCCAGACGCTTCTTTAACAAGGCGATTGGCCAGCATGGCTTACCTGAGAAGGTGGTGATTGATAAAAGCGGGAGTAACTGCGCCGCCCTGAATACCTTAAACTGGCAACGTTGGTTTGCTGGCATGGCGGGCTGCCTTATCGAAGTGCTCCAGGTGAAGTACCTTAATAACATCGTGGAGCAGAGCCACCGCGCAATAAAATGGAAGATGCGCACTGCGCTCGGGTTCAAATCCATGACGGGGGAAAAAGCCACTATAGCCGGTGTCGAACTATGGCAAATGCTTCGTAAAGGCCAGATGGAAAATGCCGGAGAAATGACCCTGTGGGAGCTGTTTTATTTTTTAGCAGCCTAACTGTATCTGAACATAGGTATTTTCAAGCCAAATGGCCAAGATGCGACAGAACCCACATAATTGGCCGACAATCTGAAACCCGGGAACAGAATAAACCACGTTCAGCTCTTGGGAAGGGTGATAGTAATATGCTGTCAAAATCTTAGTGGCAACCACCTTAATGGGTTGATATTACAAGACTCACTGTGGTCATTCGATAGAGTACTCAGCATATTCAAGAACTCCACATAACAGCCATTATGCGGTGCTCAGCATAACTGGGGAAAAGGGCGCGATCCCCCTACCTGTGGGAACACAAAGCTTACCCCCAGCTAAATCATCTAGTTTATTGCCGAAGTTTAAATAGCTTGACTATATTCACTTATGTATCAATAAGGATTTAGGTGACATGGGTGACATTGAAAATATTAAAAAAGTACTGGATATCGATGTTTATACAATATTGACATCGGTCTTTGATGATGAGCAGTTCGAGGAGTTTATATTAGCAACGATTGATGGGATGGAGTCGGCATGGGAAGGTTTGCTGTTGTGGGTTGACCGGGATATTGAACAAGCTGCTAGGTATTCCCATACAATTAAGGGGATTGCACTGAATATTGGGGCAACTCACCTTGCCAGGTCTGCGGGTATCCTCACAAAGCAACTGCGGGAGCAAGTGGTTGATACTGAGCAGCTGGATCATATGAAAGTCAACCTGGATCAAGTGACGCAGGCGATTACGCGATGATAAAAATGAAAAATCCAATGTACCCGCTATTGATGACATTGGCTGTTATTTTGCCTGTGAGTGAATTGTTTCAACTTCCCATGCCTTACCGTTGGTTTATTGAAGCAAGTATTTTACTCCTCACCGTTTTAATTGGTTTTGCTGGCCGCTCTAGTCACCCGCCTCTTAAAACACCTTACCCGGAGAAAGCGCATCAAGAAAAACGC
This sequence comes from Psychromonadaceae bacterium, assembly GCA_965249895.1. Classification (GTDB taxonomy): domain Bacteria; phylum Pseudomonadota; class Gammaproteobacteria; order Enterobacterales; family CBDFNC01; genus CBDFNC01. The sequence continues at coordinate 77,769 of CBDFNC010000004.1, read as the reverse complement.
CTACCTTTAGCACAAATAGGTGCGGATATTGATGATGAAGCCATATCGATACAAAAAGAAATGGAGAGGGTCAAAATACTCTTTCAGGAGTCGGTGGCCACACTGGCGGCAAGTTTTACTAATATGAATGAACTGATACGTCGTCAAGAAGCCATGGCGTTGGATATCGCGCAACACTCCACATTGCAACAAGATGAAAACGAAGTAAGAAGCGCAACGGTGCAATCCTTTGCTGATGAGGCAAACTATTTGTTGGATGACTTTGTGGATATGCTTGTCACCGTCAGTAAGAAAAGCCTCGAAACTGCCTATAAGCTCGATGATATGGTGAAACAACTAGATAACGTATTTCAACTTATTGCCAAAACTGAAGAATTATCCACACAAACCAACTTGCTTGCTTTAAATGCAAGTATTGAAGCAGCGCGAGCCGGGGATTATGGTCGCGGGTTTGCAGTTGTGGCAGATGAAGTAAGAAGGTTATCGATAAAATCGAATGAATTAAACCAACAAATCAGGCAAGGGGTACATCAAGCAAAGGATTCTGTAGCAATGGTGAGAAATTCAGTTGGGGAAATGGCGGCCTCAGATATGAATGCCAGTTTAAACTCCAAGCAACGAGTAAATGATATTTTTATGCACGTCAACCAAACCAACGAACTGCTGGCAACGAAAGTAAAAGAAATGTCCACATTGGGAGATGAATTTGGTATTAACGTGGGTAATGCGGTGCGCTCGTTGCAATTTGAAGATATTGCAACTCAGGCGTTAGACGTCTCAGTCCAACATACACAGATTATACAGGATATGGTCGCGGGATTAAAAGACGAAAATTTAATGAATGAAAAATCGACAGGACTTTACCTCCAGGAGTCTAATAAAGCAATAAAAGCGTGTCACAATCCAGTGAAGCAAGAATCGATGGAAGCAGGTGAAGTCGAATTGTTTTGATTAGTGGCTGGCTATAGATTTCAATTCACTCATAGCAAAGTTGTTGTTAAGTGTTATGGCTGTTTCGACATAAAAAGGAGCGTGCGCTAAACCTTTCATAATCCAAGCGCATTTACCATGAACATCTTCATTAAAAAAGCTTCTACCGCAGCATCTTACTGTGCCAATGAGATGGCGTCACTTGGGAACTCCTCATCAAGCTAATTAAATGTAGTTGGTAACGTTTAAGGTTATGATTTAACGCCCTATTTTCTTTATAAATAAACTGAAAACGATGTTTTTACCGTCAACAAAATAGTATCAACTATCAATCTGCACAGCGTTCTTGTGGATCTAGCATTGATCATCCAGTTTTCCCCCCTCCGACACCCGGCTCATCAGTGAACATTGCGTAATGCCAAGTCAACAACTATGTTAATGATAAAGATATCATCATGAGAATTATTTTTACATTGTTAACTTAAAAATAACTGGTTAGTTTGATGATAAAGCATGATATACGTACACTAGATAAGTCTGGACGATTGCATTGGTATCACTGGTTAGTGGTTGTTTCCTCATTGATGTTAACCTTTACCGCCTGGTATGTTACATCCCATCAAGCAAATCAAAAATCCCAGCTGCAATTTGATTTTCAAGCTGGTCAATTGACTCAGCTCGTTAAAGAACGCATGGGGAAATATGAAGATGCATTATGGTCCGGGGTTGCAGCCCATCAAGCCCAGTCCAATGATATCGACGTAAACAAATGGAAAGCGTTTAGCTCAGCACTGTCTATTGAAGACAAGTACCCAGGCATCAATAGTATTGGGGTTATCTATTATGTTCCGCCGGAAAAGCTCGCCGATTACCTTGCCAAAGAACGCCAATTAAGACCCAAATATCAAATTCATCCACCGCATCAACAGCCAGAGTTCTGGCCCATTACTTATATAGAACCGGTAAGTACAAACCGAAAAGCAGTGGGGCTGGATATGGCGCATGAAAACAATCGCTTTACTGCCGCCAAAAAAGCGCGGGATACAGGGTCGGCGCAAATTACCGGGCCTATTGTTCTGGTTCAGGATGCAAAAAAGACTCCGGGGTTCCTATTTTACGCGCCCTTTTACCATGGCTTGAGCGCTTCTCCTTCGGTTGCCGAACGACAACAGCAGTTTATCGGTGTGGTGTATGCGCCTTTTATTATGGAAAAGTTGATGTTGGGCACCCTGCAAAATAAAAACCGTCTGGTGAATTTTAGCATTTCTGATGGAGGCAGCCAGCTGTACGACGAGTTTCATCTTGGATCAGAGGACTATGATCCTAATCCGTTATTTACCAAATACGTTGAAGTCGATATGTATGGCAGACAGTGGAACTTTGAACTCAGCTCAACCCTACTATTCAGGCAACAGCAGACCAACCATCAACCCACGGTTATTCTGATTGGCGGCATTATTATCGACACTATGCTACTGGCTTTATTTTGGGCGCTGTCAGTTGCTAATAAGCGTGCGATACATTTAGCAAACGAGATAACACAGGACCTGCAAAATAGTGAAGCCAAGCTAAATGCCACCATTGAACATATGATGGATGGCCTGTTGACCATAGACAATCAAGGACAGATACAAAGCTTTAATGGCGCAGCCGAGCGAATATTTGGTTATCGAGACAAAGATATTATTGGTCGTAATATCGATATTTTGTTTAACTCCTGGGGGGAAAATAAAGGCGATCTATTTGAGCAAAATATACTTGATCCAGGTGAGTTGATGATAGGTAAGCGGAAAGTAATTAGAGCCAGTAAGAAAGACGGTGATGAGATCACTATTGAGTTGGCTCCCTAACCTAGGGAGCTTGTCCGGCGTTGATTATTTTATCGTGATAGTGCGCGACTTATCGGCAAAAATTCAAACTGAGCAGGCTCTAGCAGAGAAAGAAGCGTTATTAAATACGGCGGTCCATGCCTCATCAACAGGATTTGCCATTACAGATCCAGATGGTCGATTTATTGAAGTCAATGAAGCCCTTTGCCATTGGTTAGGGTTTAGTCGTGATGAGATGATTGGACTACCAGCAATAAAACTAACGCCTACTCGTGACCTTGAAATAGCGCGCGAGACCTTCACTGAAATGCTGGCAGGTGAACTCGACGTCCTCCATCAAGAAAAACGGGACTGATCAAATTCCACCCATTTAGGGTCACAAAACCAATAGCTCCTCTCCAATTCAGCGAGTGCTGGATCAGATTAATAAATAGTCAGTTTGGCTTGCCTGTTACCAGGCTAAAATCAGTGGCTGAGTTTACTCGGTGGGAAACCAAGTAGCGTTAACCAATCAGCCACCTTTTCTCCCGTCAAGAGTTCATGGGCTGACTGGCCTTTGTGACGTCCCCAGCGTTTTTCACGCAGGTTGTACCAGGCGCGAAATAACTCAAGAAACGGTTGGTTTACGCCCTTTCTGGCATACAGATAAGTGCGTAAGGTGGCGTTGAAGCCTTCAATGGCACTGGACGCGCGGTGACGTTTGCTGAGCAATATTTCCACTTCTTGCATCAGCTGCTCACAGCGTGTTTCATCCAACTGTGTGGTCAACAGGTGGTAGCTGCCGAGCATTTCCTGAATAAGCCGCTGTTGCTTGTGCTTCCCGGCTTTTGCCAGTTCACGTCGGCACTCGAAGAAGCGGCAGGCCAGCTCAACTGGCTGCTGAGAATAACGTGCAATACAGCCTTGCAACTTATCATGGAGCGCCTGGGTGGCCAAAGTGAGACCATCCAAGCGGTTTTCCAAGTAGGTCGCCGCCTTGTTGCATTCCTTATGTGCCGCCCTGCGCAGTAATAGGGTGGCCTGGGCCAGCTTAGTCTGAGCCATTTCGGTCGTCATTAGCTCGCCGGTCCTTCGACAAACGCAGCTGAAGGCGGCATGAAGAAGATGTAATGCCCGCTCGGCCTGCTCATACCGCTCTATAGCCTTATCGCATTGATTATCCGCACGTAACCATTGACCGAATGTATCATGCGGGTCTTCTGCTATGGCGGGGCTGATGGCCTGGTACGCCTTTTCTTCCTGGGCAATGTAATAGTAAGCACGTTGCTCAACCCTGCGCACCGCCTTGGCAGCGATATACAGGGCATGAAAAATATCATCACGTTGCTGTGCCTGTTCGAAAACCGTTGTGACACCTGCGGCTATCCCCTTGGCGCCGTCTTTGATGATGTGTTTTGGCACCATCCCCTGCGCAGCAGCCTGTTGGAGTACTCTGGCCCAGGTTTTAGCATCACGCTGTAGCTCGTGAGACAGGCAGAACAGGTAGCCGGTATCCAGGTCAACACCCGCCAGCACAGGGTCGCCCTGGCTGAACATCTCATCCACAGCTCCGCTCTGGATGGCGGATAATGGCACCGTTCGGTTGAAATCGGCGGCATTTTTCTGTGCCTCGACAATGACCCCTTGGATATAGCCGTAGCTGACTTTACAGCCGGGATACAGCAGAGGAATAAGTGCCTCAATACTGCGAATAGAATTGGGTGCAGTGATGGTTAACGCAACAATACTGCGGCGCAGGTGTGGAACATCCACATCAAGCGTCGCGATACAATCCGGCTCACTTTGCGCGTTGACGAGGGCATCGAACGCAGCCTGGGCAGCCTGGGCAGCCCCACGGGCGGTATAGACAGCCTTGCGGGATATACCGAATTCATCGGATAAGGCGGTGATATCACCATGGGCTTGTAAAATGGCGCTCTTTGCGAGAAGATCGAGTTTGTCTGAGGAGCTAAGTGGTGTTCGGTTTAGTATCGGCATTCTGTCTTTTTTGGTTGTTGTTTTTGGCGAAGTGATTATCTCAAATAGCAGACCTTATTTCCTCAGATTTCTCCCTCCAATTTGTTACCCAGGTTTGATGGGTTCCAGAAAAACAATATAAAAAATCCGATGGGTCTTTAATTTGGGGCTTATTATCTGCGGCGGTAGTTCGTGACTTAGGCGGAAAAGTAACTAACTTAGTTTTTCATATCGCGAATATCGAAAAAGAAAGAGAGCTGTTATCTAGACTGGTCGATAACAATCTTGCACTGGAGAAAAGCAATACAGACTTAGCACAATTTGCCTACGTTGCTTCTTGTTACGTCCCACTCTCTGCTCGGCCATCCATCCCAACCTATTTAGTATCTGAACGGAAACGTTATTCACTATAAAATTCAACATGATACGGTAAAGTTGAATGTCGACTTCTAACTTATGATCGCTTGTTATAAGGAAAACTCGCCTGTAATAGCCTGATCTTGTAGGATTTTCCTATACTTTGTCTCGACCTGCAGGGGTTACACCTTCATTTTTCAAAAAACTTCAGGCGGCGAAATCTTATGAGAGAAGTGCTCAATCCTCAGTTCAAACTCAGTGAAGCTAACATTGCCAACATTGAATTCGATCCCAAATCCCGTGATGATATTCCCAAGCTCCTCATTGGCCTTCAGCACATTTATATCACACCGGAATTACGCGAGGAGGTATTCACCATACTCGCTGAGATCGTCCCTATTAATGAGGATGGTGAAAGCGCCAGCACCGATACCGGCCGTCCCGGTATGGCTCAGTGGACTATTCTGGTGCTCGGGGTGTTGCGCCTCGGCCTGAATGCCGATTTTGATCGTATTCACGAACTGGCCAACCAGCACAGTACTATCCGCACCATATTGGGGTTGAGTAACTGGTGCGACGGTAAAAAGTTCAGCTTGCAGAGCATCAAAGACAACCTGATGTTGTTCACTCCCGAGTTGCTAGACCGAATAAACCAGTGCGTGGTAAAGGCAGGCCACCGCTTGCTAAAAAAGGACGAAAACGACGCAATCACCGGGCGCTGTGATTCGTTTGTCGTTGAAACCCGTGTCCATTATCCCACCGATATTAATCTGTTATTTGATGCCGTTAGAAAGACCATGGAAGAATGCGCCGTCTTGTGTGAGCCCTTTGGCCACAGCCTGTGGCGGCAGTATCGCTACAATATCCGCCAGTTTAAGAAGCTGTATCGCAAGGCTCAGAAACTCAAGCATTCCACCTCGAAAGATGAGGCTAAGCAACAGCGCCAGCTTGAGCGGGTACAACAGGCTCACCAGGCCTTAATCGAGTCCGCTCAGAAGGTCGAAGATCGCGCCCGGCAAACCCGTGAACTACTGCGCCATAAATACGGTTTGTTCAACTTGGCGTTGGCGAAACTGGATAGTTACCTTGACCATGTCAACCGGCAAATCGACCAGATCCGCAGACGAATTTTGGAGGGAGAGAAGATCCCTCACACTGAAAAGGTATTTTCAATCTTTCAGCCACACACCGAATGGATCTGTAAAGGCAAGGCTGGCGTACCGGTTGAGCTGGGGCTTCGAGTCTGTATCATGGCTGACAGCGACAGCTTTATTCTGCATCATCAGGTAATGGAAAAGCAGACGGATGACAAGGTTGCTGTCGCTATGGTCGAAGAAAGTCAAAACCGGTATGCCGGCCTAAACATATGCAGCTTCGATAAGGGTTTTCATAGCAAGGAAAACCAGGAGGAACTCAAGCAGCGACTGGCGCTAACAGTACTGCCAAAGAAAGGCCGGCTGTCGAAAGCAGAGCAAGCACATGAGTACGCGCCCGAGTTTGTCGAAACAAAAAGAAAACACTCCGCTGTTGAAGCGGCCATTAACGGTCTGGAAGTGCATGGCCTGGATACGTGTCGCGACCACGGTTTAGCCGGTTTCAAGCGTTACAGCGCGCTGGCGGTTGTAGCGAAAAACATTCACCGCCTGGGCGCTTTAGTGCGAGATGTGGAGAGAAAGCGAAAACGAGGGCCATACAAAAAAGCAGCCTGACGCTGGCGTGTTTTCCCGAAGAATGAGCAATATGGCCACGACTAGCCAGGCAAAACATCCCCTGAAAACGCCTTGTTATAACAATTTCTTATAATAACCAAGCAAAAATAACCATTCTGGTTATAAATAACCCAAGCCAATAATAATCAACTTATCAGCAATAGGTAAGTTGTGCTTTAAAAGTGAGTTTTCTGCCGGGTACTATTTAGCATCAGATAACCTACTTTATCCCGAACTGAAGCAGGGGCATCTTTTCCCTGCATTAATTCGGGATTTTTGTGTTTAAAAAGGAAGTTCGTCATCCCAGAGGATCCCGTTTTCGCTGCTGTTTTCTACTTGCTCTTGGCTACGCTCTTCTTCAAGGTGGCGGCGAATATGGCCGTAATAGTGCTCTTTAAAGTGCTGGGTGAAGGTTTGCAGGAGTTGATAAATGGCAAAGGCTGCTTCGTCAGATAGCTCCTGCGCAAAGATCTCTTCGTGCGTTGGCCAAGTCGCTTCATCTTCTTCATTCATCTTCGACACTCCTCTATAGCTTGTTGTAATAGATCGTCTGGCAGGTGATTTTGCCCTTTGGTCATCGCTATGTGCATCACCTGATTTAACACCAGACCTGCACGTCTCATATTGCCCTGACTCGCCTGACGCAGCATTTCAAGACCGCTGTCTGACATCAGTGTCTGCTGGCAACCGGCGTCCATAAAAGCGTGTTTTATCAGGCCGCTAAAGCGTTCTCTCTCCATGATTGGTTCGAATTTTTGCCGCACCTGAATTCGGCTGTTTAATGCGGCATAAGGTGCCCGGCTCAAGGTTTGCGCTAAAACCGGGTGTCCTACCAGCCATACGGTCATTAAATCCAGACGGGTAGTTGCTGACATCCATCTACCAGCTCTATTACCCTGGCTTTGATATCTCGCCACAGTTGCGCCCGCCGATATGCGCCCGCCGATATGCGCCCGCCGATATGCGGGCTCCAGTCCTAAGGCCAGTGCCAGACTACGATAAAGATCCACTCGTCCAAAATCGGTTTCAGCCAGGTAGCTCACCTGATAACAATGGGGATTTAGAGGTTGGCAGAGCTGGCGTAAAGCCGCCGTTTTTCCTGCGCCCGCCTCGCCAGTCAGCAAGCCCACGCCGGGACTCTCCAACAGCCAGCTAAATCGCTCTTCTAATTGGCTAATCTGGCCATCGTTCCACAGCCAGCAATTCTGGGCGTTGACCAATCCCCTTGTGTAGCAAGGGGTTCAAAGCATCTAAAAAAAGACTTTTCGCGCTAATTTGCTCTACAGTGGCAAAAAGATCACAAAAACCAGCCCCACAATGGCGGATCTCTCACAACAACTGACGCCACTAGATCACAAAGAAAAACAAATGCTTGGGTATAATGCGTGCACGTTAGACGTTTTTTAAGATAACTTATTGGCCTCACTGACTAAAAGTAAAAAGCACTTAAGCTTTAGCGCCCTCAGGAAAGCGCTATCCGAGCAATTTCTCACCATTCCCGATGGCAGGCAGCAGAGTAAATGTACCTATAGCCAGCATGACATATTGATGAGCGCCTTCGCCTGCATGTATTTTCAGGATCCATCTCTGCTTCATTTTCAGAAACGACTGGAGCAAAAATACCAGCGCAATAACTTACAAACGATTTTCAATGTTGAGAATATCCCTGGGGATAGCCAGTTACGTGATGTGCTGGATAACATTCCCTCACTGGAGATGGCTGGCATTTTCAAAACACTTTTCGGTCGTCTTCGTCGTCATAAACACCTGGAAGACTACGCCATCTTACCAGGGGTACTTATGTGCGCCATTGATGGTACTGAGTACCATCGCTCCAAGACAGTTCACTGCGAGCAATGTCTCCACAAAAAACAGAGAAACGGTGAGGTAACCCATAGCCATGGGGTTTTACAGGGGGCCATTATGCACCCTGATAAAAAACAGGTGCTGCCTGTGATGCCAGAAGCAATACAAAATGGCGATGGGAGTAAGAAGCAAGACTGCGAGATCAATGCTGCCAAACGGTTTATTGATAAATTGAGGGCCGCTCACCCTCGACAGAAGTTTCTTATCTGTGGAGACGGGTTAATGTCTCACCAGCCCTTTATGGAAACCGTGATGGCCAATGGCATGCATTGTCTGTTTGTCGCTAAGCCAGGTGATCATAAGTATCTGGAAGAGTGGCTCCAAGCTTATAAGCAGCTACCAACAACACAGCACATGGATAACCAAGGTCGCACGCATATTTATACCTGGCAAAATGCAGTCCCCCTCCATGGTGGGAAAGGTGCGTTGGAGGTTAACTGGTTCAAATATCAGCTAAAAAATAAGAAAGGAAAAATTTCTTATACCAATAGCTGGGTAACGGATATCGAGATCACTGAAGCCAATGTACAGCAGATGACCCGAGCAGGTCGATGCCGGTGGAAAATTGAAAACGAGTGCTTTAACACACTGAAAAATCAGGGATACCACATTGAGCACAACTATGGCCATGGTGAGCAAAACCTGAGCTATAACATGTATCTTCTCACCCTATTAGCCTTTTATTTTCATCAGATTTTTGAGCTCACTGACGGAGTGTATCAGGCTTGCCGAGTTTCCTATGGCTCTAAGGCCCACCTGTGGGAAAACTTTAGGTCAACGATCCGCATGCTCGTTGTAGACGATTGGGAGCATTTGATGGACCTACTTCTCAATGGCGATGATGACGAGGTGACGGCAGTTAAAAGAAGCTGAAAATACGAATTAGAGGAAAATGCACTTAACTGTGTAGCTTGATCCCTGCCTGCAATTTGAGTGTGAAATCAGGTAGAGCAGCGAGCTTGAGCAGGTTTGGAGAAAAAACAACCATAAAACCCCTTTTACCTTACTGAGCCAGTTCTCACCAAGAATCGCTGTTCCACAGCGCTTTAACTTGCTTGCCTAGCGGTGCATGGGTTAAACCAAAGTGTTGTAAATACATAAGTTTACTCTCCTGGTCATCCTGCTCAATGGGCAACTTAAGCTGCTCACCATAGCGCTCACAGGCCAGCTCTATGACGTTAGGCTTATGTTGGCTATTTGCCTTCACTACCGATGCTGTTTGGTTTGTTGTTTCACCCTGGCGTCGGCGATGACAATTGGCGACTTGATCCAGCGGCGTGGCTTGACCAAGGGGTTCTCCTTGGGCTGATTCTACCGCCACGACCCGTTGCTCATGAGGCTCAACAACCAAACTGATCTTGCGCCCCGCCAGTTCATAAGCTACTTCAAAACGTTTTCCCCAGAGAGAGACGGTGCCATCACGACGAACTTTGCGGGTATAGCGATGATAAAACAGCGTGTTCAGACTGGCGGCAAAGGGCCCCAGCGAGCGCATCGTCGTCAGATCTTGTTGCCAACGCGCCAGCGGGGTTAGCCCTTCAAGCCCTTGATGTTCGCCCCTGTGGTAACATTGCTCAATCCAGGCCCAGAGGCAGGCGTTCAGGTTATCCAGTGAACATAAATGCGCCGACGTCAGTTCACTGATAAATTGCGCGCGCAATGTGCGGTGCCATCTTTCAAGCTTCCCTTTGCCCTCGGGTCGATATGGTCGGCAATAAATCAATTGGATCCCCAAACGGGCACAAATACCTTGCAAGCTCCCGGCGCGATAGGCCGCGCCGTTATCAATCACTAATTTGCGTGGTAAATTGCGTTTCAATAGCGCTTGCTTCAGTACGCTCTCTACGTCCAGGCCGGTTTCACCGGGGCAAAATGCACTGTGGCAGATCAGCCGGGAAGCATCATCCATAAAGGAGATCAGGTAAGCCTTGCGCAGCCGCCCCTTGATCGGAACCTGCGGACCATGCATCGCATCTGAATACCAGATATCGCCGGCTCGCTCTGCAACGAAACTACGATATTCCTGCGCTTCACTGGCACAACCCACGGGGCGGGACAGATTATGAACTTGCAGCAAGCGGTGAAGACTGGCGCGTTTAAGCTCCCCTTTAGCCGCCAGCCCCTGGGCCTCCATCAAGGCGCAGAGCACATTTAAAGAGCGCTTTGGATTATCACGCTTAGCCTGCAAAATGGCGGCTTGTAACTCGGGGCGGATCTTCGACTGGCCGCAGTCGACACGACGCTTAGGTGCAAGTGCATCAGCACCGCCACGCAGATAAGCGTAATACCAGGATTCAATGGTTTTTACGCTCAAATAACAGCGGTGACTACCTGGAATCGCATAGGCTTGCTCTGCCAGTTGTCTGAGCTGCTGGCTGAGTTCTCCGTGTACCTGGCCACTCTGACTTATCAAGGGGCCGATCACGGATAATCGGAATAACGTCATCGGATGCATCTGCGCTTTCTCCTTTGCTGGCATGCCACTTTGGAGTACAGACCACAACCGGATTTAGCGACACGAACAAACTGTGTGGGTGCCTCGCAGAGCAGTAAATACCCGTGTTTCGTGCTTGATATTTCGGTGTCATCACGGGATAGGCAGGCCGCTTTGATGGAGGAATATCATGATGGACGAGAAAGGCATTTTATTGAGGCACAGCGGCCAAAAATCATCGAAATCAATGGCACGTCCAAGATCGGCAAAGCGGCTACGTAAGGCGTTGGAGTGGAGGATAAATTGCTCGCGTAAAGAGGTGTGCCAACGGCGGATAGTGACATGACAAGGAGAATCGGTATTGGCGCTATCGCCCGCGAACAACAGCATCAATACAGCCTGTTGGACAGACCACAAATACCAGCGGCGGGGAGGGATAGCTTCTGGTAAGCAAGAGCAAGTCTTCCCACAATGACGGCAGAAAAAGCGAGGAATAAGAATAGGCTCTTCCAGGCGCAGCTTAGCCGGAGCGCGATCCGCTTTACGCTCATAGCAGCCATGGAACCAAAGCCCGGCTCGACTGCAGTGGGGACAGATGTTAGGGCGATAATCGTCAGGCACTGTTTTTAAGTGGTAAATATGTTGATAAAGGGTGCAGATACCTGCCAGAATAGAACTCATGGCCGCTCTCCTTGTCTAGCTAATTGTTTTTGTTGCAGAAAATATTTTAGTAGACGGAGTAGCGGCCTGTTTGCTTTTGAGGATGAAAGAGCAAAAAATAAACAGCAGGGTACTGTGTTTATCCCGGATTGGGCGAGGGATAAGAGATAAGAATCGTCTAAATGATCTTGGGATTATTTGAGGTGAGAAACCTTAACTACGGAAAGACGTAACACTTCTCATGACTTAAGGTCGCCATTAAATACGATTCAGCAACTTGCCAGTTGGATAGCGGAAGATTGCGCCGATGTATTACCTGAGTCTTCCCAAAAACATTTGTCACTGCTAATGGGTCGCTCTCAACGAATGATACAGCTACTTGAGGACTTACTCGAATATTCTAAAGTCGCGCGTTATGACTACAAAGATGAGTCTGTTAATCTGGGGCTCATGGCAGAAGAGCAGTTTAACTTACAGAATGCGGCTTCCGAGTTTAATTGCACAGCGCCGGATATTACCTTGAATATACCTCGCGTCCCACTTGAAATTACCATTCGTAATTTGCTCTCAAATGCCATCAAACATCATGATAAACCCCGGGGGAACATTATCGTTAGCCACCACTTCACAGATGATTATAACGTTATTACTGTGCAAGACGATGGTCCGGGTATACCGGTAAATATGCAGCACAAAGTGATGGAAATGTTCCAAACCTTAAAGCCTAGAGATGATGTTGAAGGCAGCGGTATGGGGCTGGCAATGGTGAAACGCATTGTTCGCCATTATTGCGGAGAGCTGGAAGTTAAATCTGATGGTAAGCTCGGCACCTGTCTCTTGATCACATCTTTTTGTGATGTTTATTTTACTTATTGTAGAAGCCCCTTCTCCTGCATCTCTCGCGCCGCTTGCATACCCGCCACGCGCTCCTGTAGCTTGGCCCATCCCTTCCAAAGCGTATCCCAGCCCGCTACGCCTGTACCCTTGGTATCTGTGAACCCTCCCATCTTAGCCAGCGCCAGGTAGGCCCATTGCAGTGTCGGTGGACTTTCCAGTTTGACCTCTTCACCTTGCAAAAAGGCGAGCAGCCGCCATTCATCTTCCGTCATCACCTTGTCACAGGGCATGCTGGCAACTTGCTCCGCTTCATCCACTAACCCCTCGTTTTTTAACAGATACGGTAACGTAAAGCTCTCCCTCAACTGCATCAGCCGCACCGCAACAAAAGCCAGGATTGATAACATACGTTCTAAGTTTTCAGGCGTAACCATCCGTTGCTCTTCCGCTTTGCAGCCTGTTTTCCAGGCCTTATGAAAATCTTCTATTCGCCAACGCGCTGCGTATATGCGTATCACTTTAAGCGCGGTATCTTCAAACGTATCGACAGGCTCTGTCGTGAGCAAGAGCCAGCGCAATCCCTCTACGCCAGAAGGCGGCGAAACCTCTTCCGCCAATACTGCGTTCAGCCGCACCTCTTTTTCTTTTCGCTTGAACACAATCTCTGAAACGCTTTTTAGTGATAATTTGGCTGTGCGGTAAGGTCGATTTTTCGCTTTACCGTTTTTGCCTTTCATCCCTTTTTGCGGGATCTGAACCTGATACCCCCCTAACTCAGGCTGAGCTTGAAGGTGGCTGCACAGTTAGGCATTCGCTTCCTCAACCGCTCTGAGGTGTTTAGCCCGCACCACAAAGCGCTCACCGTGACTTAACTTATATGCCAGATAGTCGTAAATATCGGCTTCTCTGTCACAGCAAAGATCACTCTGTGCTCTGCTCCGCAAACAACTCACTACAGCGCTCGGAGGCATACTGCTCTCTGGACTGTACAATCCACTTACCTAATGTTGAATAACCGACGCCTAAAGACTCAGCCACTTCTTTTAAGCTGGACTCTGCAGCGATTAAGCGCTTTTTCCACTGCTTGTATTTTAAATGACTTTGTATATCACTACCTCTAACTGAAAATTAGAGGCGACAACTCCTGACACAGGGGGATACTGCGTTCAGACAAAGATCACTCTGGTCGATTTTTCACCGTTTTTGCCATTCTGCGCCAGCCCCAACGTTTGCATGGTATGCGCATTCAGTAAGAGAACCGAATGAACCCACCATCCCCGCGCTTTATCGGTGACCTTGCCCAGCTTACCGAGCTGTGCTGCAACTTGGTGTCGAAAGCTCGCAGAGGTGGTATCTTCAAGCGCTAAGATCTCTTCTATATCGCTGTCAATAATGTCTTTCACGGTTGCCTTAAAGCCTGCAACTCTAACTGCTGCTGGTTGTACTTTTGTGTTACGCATAAAGCGGTAAGCCCCTTCCACGGCGATGGCATCGCCTTCACATGATGCAGCAAGCGACTGACCTGTATGGCGGGCTAGTCCTTCGGCAATTTTCACCAACCGCTTAGTTAGGCGCTTATCTCCCAATGCCGCCTTGCCGAATAAATTGCCAGCCCATGTTGTTGCATTATGCAGTGCCTGTAACATCTTTGCTTATTCCTACCGTTCAGATTCTGGAGATCTGATCGACGAAGCCGCAAAAAGTTCAATTTTTTTGGTTGATGACTTATGCACAAGAGACAGGCTCGGCACAGCTATACTGATCCACTGGCCAATATCTGCCAATATCGAGGTGGCTGGCGTAGTAGAGCAGAGTTCACCCTCTATGAGCGAGGTATAAAAATTGAAAAGTTCAGAAGTGACGATACTACTAGTCGAAGATGATGATGTTGACGCGATGGCAATTGAACGGGGTTTTAACAAACAGCGAATTGTTAATACCATTATTCGTGCGAAAGATGGAAAAGAGGCGTTCGACCTTCTTCAGCGTGGCGAAGTGCAACAGCCTTATGTCATCTTGTTGGATTTAAATATGCCACGAATGAATGGATTAGAGTTTTTAACATCCATCAGGGAGTATGACTCGTTAAAGAGCAGTATCGTATTTGTTCTGACCTCGTCACAAGCCGATCAGGATATTACTGCCAGTTACAACCAACATATAGCGGGTTATTTTGTAAAAAGTGAAACGGGATTGGGTTTTGAGAGCATAGTTAAACTGCTTGATGGTTATTGGAAAATTGTCCATTTCTCTGAAAATATAGCTTGAGTAAACGTCTCTTGACAGCGGAGGTTATTTGAACGTTTTGATCGTCGATGATGATAATGTCGATCGAGAATTGATCGTTAGAGCACTTAAAAAAAATGATTTTAAGATAAATATCTCAGAAGCTATCACGGTTGATGAGGGTGAACTATCACCACATATCCTATAACAAGAAGCGGGTAGGAAGTTTCATTGAGCGCTGCAAGCACATCCTCCTTGCATGGTTTAACCGCAGAGGAGGTAAGAAACGAATGACATGGGATAGGTTTACTAAGATACTGAGATTATACCAGTTTCCAAGGATGAGAGACTTTAGGACAAAATCAATGCTCTAACATTTACTGAAAATGATGTGAGGACGTCTGTTTACTTGGGAGCCGGATGCGGTAGTTCCGCACGTCCGGTTCTGAGAGGGTTCGGTCAGAGTAATCTGGCCGTTCTACTCGACCAGACCCCCTAATAAGCGTGCCTTGTGTCTTTAGTTCTATTAATGTGAAACATAATGGTGCCTTATTACCATATTAAACGCATCAACAACTACTGGAGAGAAGTAACTCCCCGCATTACTATTAACTTCAGTGACTGCCCGTAGCAGGGTTTTACGAAAACTTGTCGCGCTATGTTGGTGTACCACATCCTGGTAAGCATCAACTACAGCAAGGATCATTGCTCCCAAATGAATTTCATCTCCCTTGAGTTTAGAAGGGTTACCAGATCCATCTAAGTGTTCGTGATGTTGAGTTATGATTGTTGCCGCGTCATCCCAACCTGGAATATGTTGCAAAAACTCTCCTGCAACTCGAGTATGGTCATAAAAAATAGCTTCATCTTCCTTTTTCAGATCCTGGCTTTGTTGCAAGATCCGTTTGGGTATAAATGCCATGCCAAAATCACGTAAGTATACAGCCGCTGTGAGTTGGTTTTTATCTATGGGTGAGCCCATCTCTTCATTTATCTCATTACAAAGTTTACAAATAATAGCGATTCTGTCTCTGTTATAGATATTTAGAGTGTCAAGCTTTAACGATAAACTATAGAAATAGGCGAGCTGGTCGGATTGTATATTCACTTCTGAGGTGGGTGTTTCACGAGCTGGTGCTGACGTAGGTGAAGCTGCTCCTGCCAGCTCATTCAGAATTTCTTCTATGCGTTGGGTTCTAATGCTAGTGTTACATTCTTTTACTTCAATAATGTAGGCTTCTAGTTTAGCCAGTGGTTCAAATTCCGCCTGCCCCTCATTAATAAGATCATTGATGGTTTCTTCCAACTTACCGATAGCTACAACGATAAACTCGCCGTAAATTGGCTCGAAGTCGTAACGCCCATCCCTAATGTCGGAAACTATTTCCTCAAGTTTATGGCAAGTCTCTACAAAGGGGTCGAGAAATACCATTCTGCAATTCCCCTTGAGTGAATGCATGGCTCTAAACAGGTTATTGACGTCTTCAGGATTATGAGCGTCAGTCAATTTACGGCAACTAGATTCAATATCATCGAACGTTTCATGAAAACAAACGTAAAAGTCATCTATTATTTCTTTATCCAACTCGGTGAAATCATCGCAGCGAAAGTAGCTCATTTGGTCTTCCCAGCATTTAGCAGACTTACTCACACTTTAGTAAAGAAAATCAGCGCTGTCGTTACCATTCTTTTGCTGGTCAGGCTTTCAACTTGGCCAGGTAAAGTTCCGATATATTAGTCACTTGACGAAGATGAGAATGCTGTATATTCGGGGACGATGGTTATGAGCAACACTACTTATACTTCGGGTACGAAAGTATCCTACCTATATCATTACAACATGTTCTCCCACGCGTTAGCGTCGACTAAACTCAAAGAGATATATTCTGCCGGGCACTATCGTGAAAGTACAACTACTGGTGACAAAAACAGACTTTTCTTTACCTAATCTTGAAAAAGAGTTTAGGGAAATAGGGGTGACTTACGAGGTAGAGTATATTGAGGAACATCCTGATTTGGTGCAGAGCCTTAATATACGTCATTCACCTAATATTCTTGTAGATGGGGAATTAGTATTCCGTTATCAACCAAGCGAAGAGGAGCTAAAACAATACTTTGAGCTTCACTAATTCATGAAGAAGAGGGCGCAGCACCCTCAGTTTTATAACTGCTCGATTGCTTCTACTCGGCGAATAAATTCATACTCACCGTACACAGATTTTCCCTCAAGATAACGGCGTAACATATCCAGGCACAGGGTCGCAGCCGCGTCTCGAATTTTTTGCCTTCCCCTGTTTGGGAACACCAGCACTTGAGCATAGGTTTTGTCTGGTGTTGCTAAAGCAAAGGCAACAGTGCCAACTGGTTTAGCTTCACTCCCGCCCGTTGGACCCGCTATTCCCGTTACTGATAATGCATAATCCGTAGCTGATTGCTGCCTGGCCCCTTGAGCCATTTCAATTGCAGTTTCTATACTGACCGCACCATATTTTTCTAACGTTTGCTCAAGAACATTTAGGTTTTGCTGCTTCGCCTTGTTGGTATAGGTCACATACCCTCGCTCCAGGTAAGCGGAGCTTCCCGAAACGGATACTAATTGCGAGGCGATTAAGCCACCTGTACAAGACTCGGCAAGACTTAAGGTCGCGTTTTTTTTCAGCATCATCATTTGAATATGCTCTGGGAGATTTTCCGCACCGGAACAAATAACATTGTCGCCCAAAAGTTGCTGCATCTGCTTTGCGGCTAACGTTAGCGCTTCATCGCTCTGGCCGATCAACTTGACGTCCGTGATAGGGGAGGCGGCTCGATATCCAAACGTCGCTCCTTCAGGCAATATTATGTGTTCTAGTTTGTCACTAATACCTGACTCTGACAGGCCAAAAGTGACCAGTTTATGTTGCGTAAGGCCCTGCTTAAGCTTGAAGTTGTTTTGAATATCTGGCCAGATTTGTTCATCTACCATGCGCTTAAACTCAGAAGGGACGCCGGGTGTGAAATAAAACAGTGTATTGTCTAATTTGACAGCGACACCACAAGCAGTACCGATTGGGTTATCCAAGATCCTGGCGGAAGCTGGCAACATGGCTTGTTTTATATTGCTTGGGGGCATTTCCTGTCCCAGCGTCTTATACAAAGATTCCATTTGAATAACCCACTGAGGAAACAATACCAGATTTTCCTCCAAGGCCAAGCCCATTGCCTCAATACTCAAATCATCCGTGGTTGGGCCAAGACCACCGTTAACAATAACTACATCGGCCCGTTGGCTCGCATAGTCAAATATTTCCCGCAATTCTTCCAGATTATCCGCAACTGTGTAGCGCCTTGAGACTTGCAAACCACGTTCAAATAGATATTGAGACAGCCATGCTGAATTTGTGTCTACAATTTGGCCTGTGATCAGTTCGTCGCCAGTACAAATAACATCAAGTTTCATATTGATTGTTCCACGGGATTTAAAGATAACCAGTGTATTCATCTCATTGATTGGGTTCAATAAAGTTTATCAGATTGGTAACACAAAGGAAGATATTCTTGGTAATCACGAGCTTGTTAACCTAAGATGTAAGTTTAGCTAGTTATCATCGTACCCGAAACATAATAGCATGCCTTTATAAACATCGGGGACGAATAATATCGTCGCATACTAGCCCTTGTTGTGTACGGCCCTAAATGCGACGATTAATTCATTAAAATGAGAGATAACCCAATCAGCCTGCTCGGTGAAGTTACAATTTTGGCTGTTTTTATAAAGGCAAGAAAGCATGTTGGCATTTTCTGCTACTTCGAGATCAAATTTGTAATCTCCTACATACACTAACTGGTGGCTGGGGATTTTCCAGCGCGCAGCAATCTGATTTAAACCTTCTGGGTCGGGCTTAGCGGCACAGTCTTCACGAGTAAGTAGGTAGCTAATTGGAATACCCAACGTTTCCAACATGAGTTTACTGGCCGCGCGCATATTACGAGTCAAAATAGCGGTTGGTATGTGGAGTTCGTTAAGCAATGTTATCAATTCAATAGCCCCCGGCATAATCGACGCGGATCTTGCGCCGTTCATCTCATGTCGGTGGATAACCTCAAGGGCGAATTCTATTTGGTGACCACACGTCAAGGTATCCAGGTGCTCCAGAATAGGTTCTCCTTCGGGAAAACCCATTTCACTTCGCATTGCGTCAAAGTCGAGCCTGGAATCTACTAAGGTGCCATCGAGATCAAATATGACTCCTTTTATATCAGCAACGTTAACCACCTATTCTCCTTTACCGACTGATCATCAGCCTATGTTCATATGGCCTTATCAGAGCATAGGTCTGAAGATAAAGCAAAACGCATTAACCTATGCGTTCGATTTTAGCCCAGTAGAAACCGTCAAACTCGAAATCTGCCGGGCTAATGGTTTGATCCTCTAACAGCCGGAAATTGGTATTGTTAGCTAAAAACCTATCTATCTGTTGCCGGTTTTCGGCGGGTAAAATCGAACAGGTGGCGTAAACCAATACACCGCCGACTTTTAACAGCTGACTATAACGGTGTAATATGTCGCGCTGGAGCTCGATTAATACCGTAATTCTTTCCTGTGTGTCATGCCACTTCGCGCCGGGCTTGCGCCTTAATACCCCTAAGCCAGAGCAGGGCACATCCAGTAGTAAACGATCTGCGCTTTCTTTGCGTCGCTTAATGGTTTTACTGCTTTCAATAATACGCGTTTCTATAATGCCGGTGCCGGCCCGGCGTGCTCTCTTTTTAAGATTATCCAGTTTCCACTGCTCCACATCCATGGCGACAAGTCGTCCTTTACCTTGCATTTGGGCCGCAATATGGAGCGTTTTTCCACCATTTCCCGCGCAGGCATCAAATACCCGCATACCGGGTTTTACATCCAGAGCATCGGCGACAAGCTGAGATCCGGCATCTTGTTGTTCAAATAGCCCATTCTTATATGCCTGAGTTTGGAACAATGCTGAAGTAGAAGTGACTTCTAATGCAGTTTTGACATTAGAGACTGGTTTGGTTTCTACCTTTTCCTTGCGCAGGAGCTGAGCAAGTTCTACGGCACTTGTCTTTAGTTCATTCGCCCGGATGTAACGTTTTGGTGCCTTGGCCAGTGCAGCACGGACTGCGGGCCAGCTAGCTGCCAATTGTGTTTCACCCAGTTCGTTTAACCACTGCGGGCAGCCATCCCACAGGGCCTTATCCTTTTTAGCTTGCTGATAATTAGTCTGAAATTTATTTTCATTCAGCCTTGTACCGGCCTCTACAGCGGGCTGTGGTAACTGGTTCATAAGGTGCCAGGCCGATACGAGGCTAGTGGCATATTCTGCCGCATTATCCATCGAAATGTCGGCCAGAAAGCAGAACAGGTTTAACCGTCTGAATATATCTCCTGTTACCAAGGTCACCTTGGCTTTTTCCTGCTCGGAGAAATATTTTCCAGCAAAGTGTTGGGCGTAGGATCGATCCAGTGGTGTACCTTGTGAGATAACCTGAGCCAGTACGTTCGCAACCATGTCAGCGCTACTGGCGGATAGGGGAGAGGGTTTCATTAAACAATTACCTTTGGAGAACAGGGCGGGTTCATATAGATTAAACTGGGTCTACGCAAATATCTTGAGTTGGCGTTCAATCGTTAGAAAAGTAAGGTTAAACGCTCGACATTTAACCTTCTTACAAGTCAGCAGTCGGTGACCTAAGCGTCGACTTCCGCATTGTGGTAGACATCCTGAACATCATCGCAATCGTTCAGCATGTCCATGAATTTCTCAAAAACTTCTACATCTTCCCCGGAAACAGCGGCCGATATTTGTGGCACGAAGGAAATTTCTTCCACATCTAATGTAATATCCAGGAAGGTTTTATTTAGTGCCGTTTTTGCTTTGAAAAACTCTGTGTGCGGAGTAAACACAGTTATCACGCCATCCTCGTTTTCAATATCGGCTACATCGACGTCTGCCATCATCAAGGCGTCCAAAACGGCTTCTTCATCATCGTTTTTAAAAGCAAAAATCGCCTGGTGATCAAACATATGAGCAGCAGAGCCCGGAGAGCCGAGCTTGGCGCCGTTTTTAATAAACGCCTGGCGCACTTCAGCATAGGTACGGTTGGTATTGTCGGTAAGGCAATCCACTATAACCATGCAACCACCTGGACCAAAACCCTCATAGCGCGCATTTTCATAATCCTCACCGCCGCTACCGCTGGCTTTTTCAATTGCGCGGCTTATAACGTGCGTTGGTACCTGATCTTTTTTTGCTTTTTCAATTAAGCGTTTAAGGGTTAAATTTGTATCTGGATCTCCGCCACCATTTTTAGCAATGACATAAATTTCTTTACCGTATTTGGAATACACCTTGGTTTTTTGTCCCGCAGTTTTAGCCATTGACTCTTTGCGGTTCTGATACGCTCTGCCCATCTGAAAACTCTCTTAAACTTCCTCTAAAAATGCTGAGACAGATTTTAACCGCATGATGCGTCTTCACGCTAGACTTTGGCTCCATTAACCCGTTAAAAAGAACAGATAGGTCAAATTAATTGCAGGTTAGCGCAGTTATCCTTCATTGAGTTGACAGGAGACCGAGTTATTCGGGCTAGTTTTAGTCTGCTCCAGCATATGCCGGAGCCAGATTAACCTACTCTTTTACTTCAACTTCCCAGCTGACCCCATTGGTCCAACTAAACATGAGGGAAGCCGTATTAGTCCCCTTCACTCGTATCCTGACCTGACCATTTTCCGACACATATTTTGAGACGTCCGTTGAAACATTAAAGGAAACTGTTACGTCATCCTCATTGCCGATTACTCTGGTGTCAACCAGCTGCCAATCTGCACTGTGGAAGTTATATACATAGAAACTTTGGTTCACCGCCGGTTGTGAGAACTGTCCAATCAAAATTGCTTTCAAACTCACTATATTGGCAACAGGTATATTGATGCTTGCAACCGCATACCAGTCGACGATTTGTTGTCCAGCTACCTGTGCCGCCAATACATCATAAGTATCTGCATCAATTGCAGTAAAGCTGAGTAAGGTTCCCCAATCCAGCGCACCAGAAGTGACAAAAACAGACTCTGGGAAAAACACGCTTGTTGTCACTATAGGCACCGCGACTACGTTTATCTCCAGTGTCCCTGAGTCAGTTCCACCTTGACTATCGGTCGCTCGAACTACCCAACTATTTTTACCAACGTCTGACACCTGTGGTGTGCCCGACAGGGTGCCATTGGGCGCAATGGTCAACCAAGCAGGTCCACTGACGAGTGAATAACTTACGCTATCTCCTTCATCGGGATCATTTGCTGTGGAGGCGATGCTTCCCTGGTACAACTGTAAGGCTAACCCATCAGGACCTATCAGCGGTTGTTCTGCGAACGCCGGTGGTTGATTCGCCTGCTCACTAATACTAATGGCTATAGTGTGTAAACCATTACGCAATAACGTTAGGGTCAAGAGTTTTCCATTCATTACCGCGCTATCTCCCGGCTCCAGGCCAAGTATTTTTGCTGGCTCATGAAATCCACTATTAAGCTCAATTGTAATTTTCCCTGCTCCGTTTAGCGTAAAATCAAGCGCCTGACCATTACCGGATAAGGAAACAAGTTTGGCCCGCATTGGCAATCCCGTTATATGAGTAACATCTGCAGCTACCAGCCCAGTGTGTATTTCGAAACTACCGCCGCTTTCCGGTATAAACACTTTATCTGTGCTATATGCGTACCAATTTGTTACTGAACTGATGGATTGTCCCTGGTCTAAAAGCAAAGAAAACTGCCCCAAACCTGTGCCATTTATGCTCGCAGTTTGCGGGTTTTGTCCTGACACATCAAAGGTCGCAGACTCAAAACTTCGGATCCTTTGCTGAAGATCGAACAAGGTAATAAATTCACTGTCTTTCGCATATGCCATCGCGATTAGATTTTCAAACATAGCAACCGTATAGGGACCATTTTGAGCGCTGACAGTTGGGCCGTAGTCATGCCATAACCAATGGTGAATGGGTTGGGAAGCATGTTTTGCGACGCTGTCATACTCTGCCTGCCAAATTTGTCCTGCTTGCTCCGGCGTATATCCCAAGTATTCTATAAGGGTAAAGTCAGGGGACATATTCAAACTAAAATACAAGGAGGAATCGTCAGGCTCTAAGCGGCCGATTGCGCCAGGCGCTCCCGAGCCGATTCCGCCAAAACGACCTGAAATATAATCAAAATACTGAGCCAATTCGCGATCAACAAACAGGCTCTCAGGGTTACCGGGAATTGCGGCTCCTGTAACGTTGATCCCCAGCTGATTACTGATCTCTATTTTTGATTGATTGAATTCAAACTCCAGCTGGGCTGCCGTTAACCAGCTGGTATAGTCCGGGTGAGTCCAAGAATGTGTGCCAATCTCATTACCGAGTGCCAGATATTGCTGATACAAGGGTCCGGAAACATTCCAGTCAGTAAAGCTGCCAATGGAAGGGTCGTTACCAATATTCAGGAAATACGAGCCAACAAAGTTATAGTTCCTTTTCCACCTGTCGATTATAGTAAGCAATACAAACTCAGATTCCGTGAGTGTCTGTGCATACTGAGATAGATCCATGTCATTACGCGGCGCAAAAAGGCTCTTATGTCGTCCCATCTTCAAGGAAACTGCTGGTTGCCCATCGTTGGCAATCCACTTTAGGATCCCCCACAGTAAATTTACGTCGGCTAACACCTGAGCATTGGCAAAGTGCGCATTGATGCCACCTTTGTTTGTCAGCAGCACGCCATTATACGCTTGGGCACCTACCCATAGTTCAGCGAGCACTTCCGCCGTTTCACCGGCTGCCGCGGCAAAGTTTTCTAACCAAATTCCGGGATAAGAATGCAACACCTCTTGACTGGTAAAGCTAGTTCCTAACGCCGAGTGAACTTGAGAAGTTACCCGAACATCCACCGAAAGTGGTCCGCCTATATACCCTTGATAAGTGATCCCTAGCAGCTGGTTCAATTGATCATATGGATTCCCCGGAAAAGCGGCGCCAGTTTCATCATTGGTGAGAAAATTCCCTGCTGTCACTATACCTACACCATATTGTTGCGATGCATCGCTTAGACCCGCTACGATTTCTGCCCGCTTACTTTGCGGTACATAAGCCATTCCTGGAAAGACAAGAACCTTGTATGCGGATAACGGGTTTCCAGCTGGGGGGTTATTTAGGGAGCGCCTAAGATCATCTTCGGATAATAAGTCATAAGGAATACCAGCCATTCTGGCTTGGTTTTGCATTGACATAAACAGCTGGTCGTAAGTAAACCTGTCAAAATACAGCTTTGCCGTTGTGTCGGAATAAACAATCCCGATCCGTTTCGCGGCCTGAACGGCTGCTCCGTGAAAAACCACAAAAGTAAGAAAAACTAACAATACTGCCCGTTTTTTAACGTCCATATTCTCTCCTTTCGCGAAAACCTAACGCCTTCGCCGAAATCCATTAATACCAATGAAACGGAAGCAACTATTAAGGGAAAGCAGAAACTGTACCAACATATTTTTGTCGTGAATTCAACGGTGTATGACTAGTAGCAAGGGAATACGTAAAAAAACCTGACACATGAAGAAGGGCAATAAACAACGCAATTAGCGCAACTATATTGATAAGGAAGAGCTATCAATTGTTTATGGGAAATAGGGGAGATCAAGGTTAAAATCGAAAATGTTTTTTAGCGCTTGCAAATGATGGTACAACCGAGTGGATTCGAACCACCGACCCCCACCATGTCAAGGTGGTGCTCTAACCAACTGAGCTACGGTTGTATTACTTTCATTTATATCCGATAGGATGGTACAACCGAGTGGATTCGAACCACCGACCCCCACCATGTCAAGGTGGTGCTCTAACCAACTGAGCTACGGTTGTATTGCTTTCATTTATATTCGATAGGATGGTACAACCGAGTGGATTCGAACCACCGACCCCCACCATGTCAAGGTGGTGCTCTAACCAACTGAGCTACGGTTGTATAATATATTTCCTACGTCGTTCAGCAACTTGTCTAACAAGCTATCTGAAAGCGAGGCGTATATTAGCTATCTCTGATTCCTGCCGCAAGCAATTTTTTCTGGTTTTGTGCCGTTTGAGCAGCTTACGAGCAATTTGCTCTTTTTTGCTCACTTTTAGGACTAAACCTGCTTATTTATTGTCATTGTTGTCTTAGTGTTAAATTTAGCAAGTTATTCAGCACTACCTTATTACCCCTTACAGCCTACTGACTTGTTTTAAGGGCTAAGATGATGCCAGTGCAGCAGGTCCTTAGTTCTCCCGAAGCTGTGCCGTTTGTTCTTCGGTTGCTCAAGTGTCAAACTGAGTAAACGAGGAGTTGAGCCCTTGAACAGTCTGGATATGCAAATCTGTGTTTTACGTAAGAAGTTACACCACTTTGAGTGGCCTTAGGAAATAATTAAAAACTGTGCGAAAGAAAGGGCAGATGCCTGACCCCTTTCTGTTTTGACTGATTAGAGCGCCAATGCCAACCAAGGAAATCGACATTGGCATAACTAAATAAGAAATTTTAAACTGGCTTTCCTTAATCAACTGTTTAAACGCAATTTTTATTGCGAAATAGGACTAAACTCGCCTATTTCGTCAATTTTGTTCTAAACTCAACAATTAACAAACAGAAATACTGGGCCCGGCCATGAATTTGGTTAATTTACCAAAGAATTATGTTCAATTAATCGACGAAATCCAAACTTTTTCGGACAGCAATGGGGAAGCAAGTTTAACGTTTAGCCAATTACAGAAGCTGGTTAAACAAGCTAAGATAGTAGGCTCCGACATTGGCAGGGTACGACTTGACCATGTGGTGAACAAATTGGTTCACGCTCAATTTAGTAACTTAGATAATCACGACCAAGTCATCTTCTCTCAGTGCCAGGTAAAAAAAGACACTCTTTTCCTCAAGTATTCAACTGATTATCTGCAAACCAAAAGACGCACAGATGTAAGTTAGTGGAGGAGGTTACTATTCTTGAAGGCTTGTCTTAACTGTGGTCTGATGTTGTCTCTTTGTCCGCAATCGGGTCCGATAAGCTATCATGGCAATTCAGAAAAAAACGGCGTTTGAGCTTTGTCAAAACAACCCCCTGATAATTCCGAGTTCACTGTTTCAGTTATCCGATGTTAAGCCGCTTATGTTCCACCGTAATGCCGGCATTTTCTACAAGGACCTTCAGGTAGATCTTGTCAATATCGAGTTTTTTACCCAAGGCCACTGCCTGGTGTTTATCTGCTCCGGTCACGAGACTCTGTTTTCCCACGACAATCAGAGTTACCAAATTGACCAAAATGAAATGATTTTCTTACCCAAGGACCTTCACTTTATTTCCGACTACATTAGCAAGGGCAACGCCTTAAAGGCGTATTTGTTTTTTTTCAATGATGACATTATCGTAGAGTTTCTATCCTCTAGAAAAGTGGCTCTTACGGGTAACTTAAGCCCGCTGGCTGGCCCTCATAAGCTCGAAGTTAATGAGGGGGTGCACACCTACCTTAAGGCGCTTAACGAGAGCACCAAAACCATGCACAATTCACTCCCACTGTTAAGGCTAAAGCTTCTAGAACTACTGCATTTATTGGACTTAAACGACCACAATAACCTGCTTCGCCGTTTGTTATTTCAGGTTCATAAGAATAAGAGTAAACGCAATATTGTGCGTTTAATGGAGAAATGTCACCTTACAACCCTTACTAGCAGGGACTACGCAACCTTGTCCGGGCGAAGTCTTTCTACCTTTAATCGGGAGTTTAAGCTGCTTTACAATACAACCCCAAGCAAATGGTTAAAAGACACCCGCCTGGAACATGCTCATCACTTGTTAACCAGCCAATTGTCAGCGGTAACAGAGGTTTCACTAGAGATTGGTTACTCGAATACATCTCACTTTATTAAAGCCTTTAAGGCTAAATTTGGGGTAACTCCAAAGCAAATTAGAAAGCCAGGCGTTTGATGATAAAACCGTATTTTTGACTGATTCTGAGTAGTTGTCATTCCGGTGGTTGCTTATAGTTTGCCAGTATCGAATAACCAAGGAGTAAAACATGACTGTAAGTGTGATATTGGATTCCCGAGTAAAAACTGAAAAAATCGCTGAGTTATTGCCTTTTCTAGAGCAAAACCTACCGAATGTGCGGGGCTTTCAGGGATGTGTGCAAGTACGTGTCCTGCTCAATCAGGATAATGGAGACTTTATCTTGTATGAGGACTGGGAATCAATAAAGACTCATCAGGCCTATATTCAATTTATCTCGGCCAATGGCGTCATGGAAAGTCTTGTTGCGTTTTTAGAACACCCACCGCAAGTAAAGTACCTAAATAAACTGCCAATCTAGTGCTGGAGACTCACTGTATTATCGCCGCGGGCTTTACCTTAAACTGAAAATACAAAACTAGAACGATGATGAGTATCTGTTAGACGGCATTAGCAGCGTCGCTATACCTAAAAAAGTAAGGTATAGGCCTAACTGGAGTAAATCCGAAAACCACTGCCCTTGACAGTGGTTTTCCACCTAGGCTGGCTCTTCCAATCTCAATAGGTGATCCAATTTGTCAGACTTGGTATTTAAATAACCTTCGTTGTGTTCATTTCGACCTACCTGCAAAGGCACCCGCTCTATTACTTCGATTCCAGCTGTTGTTAACGCGTTCACTTTTCGAGGGTTATTGGTCATCAGTTTCACCTGACTAACACCTAGATGGTCCAACATTGGCTTGCACATGTCATAGTTGCGTAGATCGGCGGCAAAACCCAAGTGTTCGTTTGCCTCAACAGTGTCAGCACCATTATCCTGTAAGTGATATGCTTTGATTTTGTTCAACAAGCCAATACCACGACCTTCCTGGCGCAAATACAGCAGCACGCCTCGGCCAGCATCCTTGATCTTTGATAGTGCGGCTTCCAACTGAAAGCCGCAGTCACAACGCAGACTAAACAATGAATCCCCGGTTAAGCATTCGGAGTGTAATCGGATCAATACCGGTTCACTACCGGAAAGGTCACCGTAGGTAAGTGCGATGTGCTCTTTTCCTGTTGCTTGATCTTCAAAGCCAAGCATCTGGAACTCGCCCAAACGAGTGGGTAATTTACAGGAATCAACATATTGTACAGACATAACCACGACCTCGAAAATACCGTATAGCGCCTATCTTAATGGCTGGAAAAACGGTGAACAGCGCATAATAATGTAAGGATTTTACTATTTTATCGAAAGATTCGGTACTAAAAATACGTCTATTGGACACAACTTATTCGTAATGACCGTAAATTGTCGCCTTTTAATCACTCTACCCACCAGCAAACGACGATGTTTAGGGCATCGGCCAGGGATGTTCACGAAAATGATGAATTTACCTGTCCGGAGCTAGCGAAACCAATTTGGTTTGTTATCCTGTATATCCAACAGAAGAGGGAACTTAGCTAAGATGGTCCAATTAACTGAAATGGAGCAGGAAGGTACCCAAGCATTTACCAATCCCAATGTGGCGCAGGTATTCGCCAGCTACCCTGATGGATTAAAGCAAAAATTGATGCACCTTCGCCAGTTGATCTTTTTGACTGCAAAAAATACCCCCGGAGTAGGGGAGCTGACCGAAACACTCAAGTGGGGCCAACCCAGCTACCTGACCCTTGCCAGTAAAAGTGGAAGTACCATCAGACTAGATTGTTCTAAAACCAGCCAGCAGGAATATATGCTCTTCTTTCATTGTCAAACTAGCCTAGTCGAGACCTTTAGGGAGTTGTATCCCGACGATTTTCGTTACCAAGGCAACAGAGGTCTGATTTTCACTGTCGGAGAAAAAGTACCCCGTTCGGCGCTTGAAGATTGCATAGCGATGGCCTTAACCTATCACTTGAGTAAAAAGTCCGGTTACGGTCTGTAGATGCCTTAAGGGGTACACATTGCGACAACAATATCATTTCCGTTCGTCCCCGAAAGGGTTGCTTTCCTGGGATGTAGAGCGCCTTATTAAGCTAAGTGCTGCATTGCCACACCAACGAGTTGACCTCCAACTGTTGAGTGAGCTGGATGAAACCTATTGGTACGATTTAGGTGGTGCCGGGCCAACGTGCCGCAATATTGCTGAACATGCTTTGCTGATTAACAATACCGATCTCGAATACCCGATTATTCTCTGTGCGGATGGCCGGGTAATGGATGGAATGCACAGAATATGTAGATCCTTGATGCAAGGTAAAACGCACATCAAGGCCGTTCGCTTTACAACCACCCCGGCTCCGGATCACATTGGTGTCGCAGCTGACGATTTGTCATATTGAGGCGCAAGATGACTCGAGCCATTATTGAGACGAAGCGGCTTAGGTTAAGCCAGCTAACCAGGCATAATGATCGCTTTATTTTAAAACTGCTGAACGAGCCTTCGTTTATTCAATATATTGGTGATAAAAATGTACGAAGTTTGAATGATGCCCGTGAATACATCAAGAATGGCCCACAAGCCAGTTATAAACAACATGGCTTTGGCCTATATCTCATCACCCTAAAATCTGATGTTAGACCCATAGGGATCTGCGGCTTTATCAAACGTGACGATCTTGAGTTTGTTGATCTGGATTACGCCTTTTTGCCTGAGGACACTGGGTCGGGTTATGCGTTGGAAGCCTCCACTGCACTTTTCAATATGGTACTAACGAGTTGGCGTTGGACCCGATTGTTGCTATCACCTCCGTGGATAATTTAGCATCCATCAGGCTATTGGGAAAACTCGGGCTGGTATTCGATTGTCTGATACAGGTCAATAACCTAGAAAGTAAGCTGTTTGTTCCACTTAGTGTTAAAACTTACTGAACTGAGTCGGCTTAATACCGCACCGAGAAAAAATCAACTGCCACAAGTCAACGTGCCGTGACATACTCGACATAAAAGTAGCGAAAGGTTTCCCTGACTGATAATAATCTGCGATTAATTTCTGTCGGGTATTCACCCTTACGCCATCTGGTAACGTGAATAGAACCGCTAGACTTGGCTGCAGCAATTGATATCGCCGAACCAACAACGCCACGTAAGGCTGGATATCAAAGGCAAAAAGTTGGGAAAAAACCTGCACCAGTGTATTAATAGTCTGCCGGTTGTATCCCGGCTGACATCTGATTTTTTCCTCTCCTGCTATTAGGCTTTTGTTTCCCTGGATAAACGCCTGGTTTGCCAACTCAAGCGAATAAAGCAATCTTGGCAAATAAGAATTATTGTAAAGCAATGATAGCTTTTGCTCCAATTGGACCAGCGTTACCTCGGGGATGGGGTTTTGCTGAGCTAAGTTGCTCTTCAATTGAACGAGGTAGCTCAGGGTTTCCAGGGCCTGGTTAAAACCATCCTGATCATTCATTGCTAAGGGGGTCATTCCAGGTTTAAAAAATTGGTAGGTCTCTTCGCCGGTAGCCAGCATATTCCAAAAATAACGCGGTAGCTCCTGCCGCTTTTGTCTTACTATGTTTGACAACCATAGTCGTGTATTTTGATCCGTTACCTTGCCCTGTTCTAGACAGAGTTCCAGCCCTTGGGTAAAGCGAACTTGGTAAGTGAAATTGGCGGATACAGACTGTACCCTGCCTAAAATAGAATTGTGTTCATTCACCAGAGTCAGCAGATCACAGGCTTGTAATTCCAGTGAGTCCATAAAACCAATGCTGACCTTTGTAGTGCTAAAAACCAAACTATTTCGCTTTGGCCACTCAGTGGCCATTAATTGTGAGGCGCTCTGTGTGTTAAGTACGTTGATAAGCCGCTGGTTATACGTCTCGAATAGATTTTGAGCCGGCGGCGTACACGCCACCAGCACTATGGTTAATAGCCAGACACTAGATTTTTTGACCATACTGATATTTTAGTCTTACGCCAAGCATTAATGCAGCCGTCGTCAGGCCCGCGATAAATCCAATCCAGAAACCTTCCGGCCCCATTGCAGGTACTAAAATATCCGTTAAACACAGCACATAACCTAACGGTAGACCCACCACCCAATAGGAAAACAGGGTAATGTAAAAAATAGCTCCCGTGTCTTTATATCCTCTGAGTGAGCCGGCCGAAACGACTTGCACCGTGTCGGACACCTGATAGATAGCGGCAAATACGAGTAAGCTGGAGGCCAGTAGAATAACCTCAACATCATCGGTGTAAAAGCCTGAGATTTCAGTTTTATAGATAACTGTAAGTGTGGCGGTAAACAGGGCGATTATACAACCCACTGCGAGCCCGGTGTTCGATGCGATCCTTGCCTGGTTACGCTGCCCCTCACCAATGGAGTGACCAACTCGAATTGTCACCGCCATACCAAGGCTAAGGGGGATCATAAAGATCATGGAGGAAAAATTAATTGCGACCTGATGCCCAGCGACTATGTCTGCGCCCAGGGGCACCAGGAGTAATGCCACAATAGTAAATAAGGTGACTTCGCAAAACGTGGCTGCAGCTATTGGAAAGCCTAACCTGAAGATCCGACCAATTTGCTTGAAATCTGGTGCGGCAAACTTGCTAAACGGGCTTAAAACACGAAATTCCTTATCTTTTTGAACAAAAATTAACATACCCGCCGCCATTGCCCAATAGACCAAGGCAGTGGCGATACCACATCCAATTCCACCTAACGCGGGCATACCAAACTTACCAAAAATAAATATATAGTTTGCCGGTATATTCACCGCCAATCCGACAAACCCGATCAACATAGAAGGTACAGTTCGAGATAAGCCTTCACACAAATTACGCAATACTAAATAGAAAGCAAACGGTGGCAACCCCCATAACACAGCATGCAAATAACCTTCTGTCAGCCTTACCAGTTCAGGCTCTACATCCATAAAACCCAACAGCAGGGGGCTAAAATACAGCACCAGCATGACGGGTGGACACAAAAAAGCCACCAGCCACAAGCCTTGCATTACAGACAAGGGTATCCGGCTGCGCTTTCTCGCGCCATTTAACTGAGCGACAATGGGGGTTAACGCCATCACCAGGCCTTGAACCAGTAGAATCGCCGGAATCCAAAAACTGGAAGCAACTGCAACTGCAGCCATGTCGGTTGCGCTGACATTGCCCGCCATGACGGTATCGATAAAACCCATGGTGGTCATCGCGATTTGGGCCACCAGGATCGGCCAGGCAAGGCGAAGTAATCTGCCTGTTTCAGTTAAATATGAGACCAATTTTCCTCCAAAAAATGATTCTACCCTGTTAATGTCAGGGCTGTAATAATAAGCAAGCGCAAAAATTTATGAGGTGTGTTACATGTTTACCGGAATCGTACAGGCAAAAGCTAAGATCACTGCTATCGAGAAAAAAGCTGGATTAAATACCATAAAAGTGGAACTTCCCGATAGTCTGGCAGGAAATATTGTTATCGGGGCAAGCATTGCCAACAACGGCACCTGCCTGACAGTAGTTATTCAGGAAGATAATAATGTTTATTTTGATGTAATGGAAGAAACTCTGTCCGTCACCAACCTGGGAGACTGCCAAGTAGGAGACTGGGTGAATATTGAACGCGCCGCCAAATTTGGTGACGAGATTGGTGGTCACCTGCTGTCGGGCCACGTCCATATGCAAGCCAGCCTGGTAGCGCAACGGACAAATGAGAATAATTTGGCGCTGTGTTTTGAATTTAATCCGCAATGGCGCAAGTATATTTTGCCCAAAGGTTTCATCGCCGTTAACGGTGCAAGTTTAACCCTGGGTGAAGTGACTGAAAATACCTTTTGGGTTCATTTGATCCCAGAGACGTTAAACATGACGAATATTGGTGACTTACAACTTGGGCATCCGGTAAATATTGAGATTGATGCGCAGACTCAGGCAGTGGTTGATACCGTTGAACGAGTAATGGCGGAAAGAGGCTAATCCGCCAGCTAGACCTGGGTTATTATATAATTGCCGCCCTGGTAGGCCACTTTATTAACGGCCGAATGTGCACCAAGTGCCGAAGTCTCGCTGTATCGTGGGCGCAGAGCACAAACTGAAACTCGCTGCTGCCATTTATCGGGTAGCAGCCGGCTGCCGTAACATCGAGACTTAACTATAACCCTTCAGTTATATTGTATTTGCCTTGCCGTTACCTCCGATAAACAACAAAACGATTTGATCTCCCTCAGCGATAGATTGTGGTCAATAACTTTAAACTCAGAAGATCTGCTCATCGTCTGCATCAACAAACAACTGCAGCTTGTCGCGTTGTTCATCTCTGTGCAGTCGAAAATGTATAGGGTTACAACAGAAACGGCAATCTTCATAATAATCTTGATCACCATTGCTGGCATCGAGATCCACTGAGGTGTACTGGCCACAATGAGGGCAACAAATACTACGATTTACAAAATCTCGCATAGTTAACTCCTAAGCGGTAACCGCATTGCCCAGGCTTCGCCCGCCATCCACCGTCACTATCTGTCCTGTAATATAATTAGCATCGTTAACCAAAAAACAAATAGCCTTAGCAATATCCTCGGGTGAGCCCAGCTGGGACATGGGAATACTATCCATAATTGTAGTCTTATCCGACTCTGCTAACGGCGATTCGGGCCACAAAATTGCACCTGGTGCGACCCCATTAACCCTCACGTCAGGAGCTAACTCCCGAGCCAGTGATTTGGTCATCATGATTAACCCAGCTTTGGCCATACAGTAAATAGTGTGCTCTGCCAGCGGCCGTTCGCCATGGATATCCACCATGTTCACAATGCAGCCTTGTCGTTCTTTCAGCGGCCCTAATAACGCCAGGGATAAGAACAGGGGCGCCTTCATATTGGTACCCACCAGATCATCCCATTGGTCTTCACTGCAAGATGTTAATGGAGTGGGGTAGAAGCTGGACGCATTGTTGATCAGCACATCCAGCCTGCCGTAACAGGCCTCGCTCTGCGCAGCCACGTCGTCGATAGCTGCCTTATGGGTTAAATCCCCTTGTACCGTGCAAACGGAACCCGCTCTTATCCCATTGAGCCTCTCCGCCAACTGATGGGCTGGTTGCACTGACTGGTTATAATGTAACACCAGGTTAAACCCTTGCTGATGTAACCTCTCTGCGGTATGCGCGCCTAGGCGTTTCGCCGCGCCGGTAACCAAGGCAACTTTATTTGTCATAAATCCTCAGTAATTCAATATTGAATTGCTCGAGGGAGTTGAGCTTGTGGTCGGCAATGATAAACCTGGGATCTGAATAACCCTGCGACTCGGGGACAACCATCGTCTTCATTTGGGCCGATTTTGCGGCCAACAAGCCGGTAAATGAATCTTCAATGGCTAAACACTGCTGCGGTGGCGTAGCCAGCTCATTAGCAGCGGTTAAATAGACAGCGGGGTGCGGCTTACCATAAGCCTCGCTTTCTGCTGAGCAAATGACATCAAAGTGCTCGGTCAAATTAAGTGATGTTAGTGCTGCATTGATCAGTCTCAGGGGAGATGAAGAGGCTAATCCGACCTTAAAACCTGCCTCTTTACACAAAGTAATGGCATCGAATACTCCCGGCAGTGGTTTTGCCTGGGTCGATAAAATAGTTTCCATACCATCCAAAATTTCCGCTTGGATTTGCCCGAAAGGTGCTGTCAGGGCAATCGTTTGCTGCCAATACGTCACCACTTCATCAATCCGTAATCCGGTTGTTTGCAAACAGTCTCGCTCCGTAAGACTGGCACCATAATGGTTAAACACCGCGACTACCGTTTGCCGCCAAAAAGGCTCGGAATCCAATAATAGGCCGTCCATATCAAATATTACCGCACTGAGCATGTCAATTTGTCCATTACTTCACTGTGAACGCTACTCTACCGCATCTGATATACTTCTTACCCGTATTCTTTTAACCTTGATAATTAAAACAGGCACCGAGATGGTAGACAGGCCCAAAGTTGGCGTCGGAGTTATAATCCAAAACAAACAAGGGCAGATACTGGTTGGAAAACGTAGCGGTAGCCATGCTCCTTACTGGTCGATTCCAGGTGGTCACCTTGAAAATGGAGAAACATTCGAGCAAGCCGCAGTCAAGGAAGTAAAAGAAGAAACAAACCTGGATATTGAACAACCCGTTGTTTTTGCTGTTAGCAACAATCTGGATACCTGGCATGAAGAGGGAAAGCACTATATTTCTGTGGCCCTGGTTTGCCATAGTTATACCGGGCAAGTAAAAAACCGGGAGCCGGATAAGTGTGAAGAGTGGCGTTGGGTGTCTCCAAGCCAGTTACCTGAACCACACTTTGAGGCTAGTTTACAGAGTGTGGCGTGCTTTTTGGACGGCAAATTTTACCTAGGAAACAACGGCTAATCCATAATACTGGCCAGTACCTTTTTTGCCTCGGCATAGTATTGTTCACCAAAAAGGTTACAGTGATTCAGCAGGTGATAGAGGTTATATATCTCCTTTCTTTGCTCATATCCCTTTTCCAATGGCCAATGCTCCTGATACCCAAGGTAAAACGGCTCGGGTAAGCGGCCAAACAGTTCAGTCATGGCGATGTCAGCTTCCCTGTCCCCCCAATAACAGGCGGGATCAAACAGCACCGGAGAGCTGTGAACAAACGCGATATTACCGCTCCATAGATCGCCGTGTAATAAAGAAGGCTGGACTTTGTGATGAGATAACAGTTGCTTAATCGTGGACACTAGCTGACTAATATCGCCGAAATGAAATCCCTTCTCTTCTGCCAGCTCCAACTGCCAGCCGATGCGCTCTTCGCTGAAAAAAGTACACCACTTTTTACACCATCGATTTGGCTGAGGCGTTTTACCGATAAAATTATCCGTATCCCAGCCGTACATGGCTTGGTCGCCATATTGATGCAACTTTGCCAGAGACTCCCCAAGCTCAAACCATTGCTGGTCGGTTCCGGATACTAACTCGAGATATTCCAATACGATAAAACTGGTGTCTTTCGTTTGCCCGGCACAAATGGGGCGAGGCACGGCCACTGTTTCACTGTCTGCCAAGCTTTGTAACGCAAGCAACTCGGTTTCGAACATTTCCAGTTTATCCAGGGCATTCAACTTTACGAAAAATCGACTACCCCTGTCCTCGATAATATAGGCTCTGGAAATATCACCGCCGCTGACTTCGTGTTTTTTCTCGAGTTGAAAGGACTGTTCAATTGCATCTGACACTTGCTGGGAAAGGGAGGTCCACATATTGGCTTACCTTGTGAATTCAATGGAAAGTTAAACGACTGAAAAACAGCGAGATACCCTCAAAGCCAGTATAGCTAGGTTTTCCCCTTTTTGAATTACCTGCGTTGACTCTCTGCAACCTTGTGTTAGCTTGTAATTCACTATTCAAACTAGGGAGCAGCCCTTTGTTAAATGCACTGAAGTCGTTTTTTGATGACGTACTAGATAAACCAGAGCAACAAAAGATAGATCTGGAGCTGGCCATTACCGTATTACTTTATGAAGTGGCCCATGCGGATGCAGACAGCTCGGATGAAGAGGATGAGGCCATTACCAGACTTATCCGTAAAGCCTTTGACCTTGAAATTGCCGCCGCTAATAATCTGATAAACAAAGCGAAACAAAGCCAGGCTGACTCTATTTCGGTGCATACTTTTACCCGCGTGATAAAAGACCAGCTTACCCGGCCAGAGCGTGCGCGATTTGTAAAAGCCATGTGGCTTGTTGCTTATTCAGATGGCCAGTTAGACAAGTATGAAGAAGCCATTATTCGTAAGGTCGCGGATCTGCTTTACCTGGATCACAGTGAGTTCATCAAAGCTAAGTTGGATGCTATTAGTGAATCGGGACTTTAGTAAGGCTGGGTAACATGACACTGGTTGTTCACTTGGGCAAAGGACGCCTGATGGTACTTTCCCGAATCCAGACGCTGCTTCATATTTTCAAATGTTTGTAGCAAGCCATCTTTGGCCACCATATTGGTCAGCGCTGCCGGTAAGGCACCGCCGGGTTCGAAGAAACCTTGATAACTTATCAAGGTTTTGGTTTTACTCTTAGGCTGAGCAATCCAAAGGCCCATGGCATCTATGATGCGGATATAATCCTTTGCTTTGGGATAGGACGATGGGCTGGCTTGTATTTGTATAAATAACGTGCAGTTATTTTCATCCTGCCAGTATCTCGAATAGGTAACCAAATCGCGTTTTTTTACCGGCCATGGGGCTGTAAGTCGGGTATAGACGAGGTTTTCCGTAGCGGAAAGCCGCTTGAATTCTTTAACGCTTTCACCGTGTTCAACCCAATCTGCGTAGACAGCAGTATCTTTAAGCAGCCCGAGTATCGCATGAGGCGGGGCGGCAACCATCACCTTGGCTTTTAATTCCTTCACCTGAGTTCCCGCAACCGTTCGTTGATAGAGCACCGAGTGCTGACTTTGCCTGATCAGCTCCCAACCCTTACCCTCTGACGCTGTCGTCGTTGCGGTAAAGGCAAAAAAAACTCCCCATAAGATCTTGCAATACATTGAATTACCCACCTCTTTTTACTAGTATTCCTGCTTTGTCGCGCACACACACAAGTGTGCGACGCTAATTTAGTTTATTAAACCTAACACGTGGCCCTTGGTATGGGTCACCACTGTTGTAAGGAAGCAAAATGCCTGTAATAACTCTCCCAGACGGCTCTCAGCGTCAATTTGAAAATGCCGTATCCGTGATGGACATAGCAAAAGACATAGGTCCGGGCCTGGCTAAAGCCTGTGTTGCCGGTCGTGTTGACGGATTACTCGTCGACGCCTGTGACCCCATCGAAAAAGACGCCAATGTATCCATTATTACGGCAAAAGATGAGGACGGCCTGGAAATCCTGCGCCACTCTTGCGCTCATTTGTTGGGTCACGCCATTAAGCAACTTTGGCCAAACACCAAAATGGCTATCGGTCCAACCATAGACAATGGTTTCTACTATGACGTAGATCTGGATGAGCCGTTAAATGAAGAGCATTTAGCCAAGCTGGAAAAACGCATGCTTGAGTTGGCCAAAACCAACTACGACGTGATCAAGAAAAAAGTCAGTGTCGAAGACGCTATTACGCTATTTAAGCAGCGCGAAGAACCTTACAAGTTAGAAATCATTGCGGGGATCGATCAGGATGCGCGCCCTGGTTTGTATCACCATGAAGAATACGTCGATATGTGTCGTGGTCCTCATGTGCCTAACATGAAATTTTGTCAGCACTTTAAACTAATGAAAGTGGCCGGGGCATACTGGCGCGGCGACTCCGATAACAAGATGTTGCAGCGTATCTACGGCACAGCCTGGACAGACAAGAAGCAATTGAAGGCGTACCTGAAGCGCCTTGAAGAAGCCGCTAAGCGCGACCACAGAAAGATTGGTAAACAACTAGACCTGTACCATATGCAGGAAGAAGCGCCGGGTATGGTGTTCTGGCATCACAACGGCTGGACCATCTTCCGCGAGCTGGAAACCTATATCCGTGAACAACTGGTGAAGTTTGACTACCAGGAAGTCAAGGCGCCACAAATTATGGACCGTTCATTATGGGAGCGCTCAGGCCACTGGGACAAATATCAGGACGCCATGTTCTGTACTTGCTCAGAAAACCGTGAATACGCGGTAAAACCCATGAACTGCCCGGGCCACGTACAGATCTTTAACCAGGGTCTGAAATCATACCGTGACCTGCCGCTACGTATGGCGGAGTTTGGCTCTTGTCACCGTAACGAGCCGTCGGGATCACTGCATGGCTTGATGCGTGTGCGTAGTTTTACCCAGGATGACGCCCATGTATTCTGTACCGAAGCGCAAATTCAGTCCGAAGTATCGTCATGTATCCAGATGGTCTACGAAACATATAAGACCTTTGGCTTCGAAGAGATTGAAGTGAAGCTATCCACCCGCCCTGAGCAACGGGTAGGGGATGACGAAACCTGGGACAAATCTGAGCGGGCGCTGGCCGATGCTTTAGAAAGTAATGGCATCGAATTCAGCTATTTACCGGGTGAAGGCGCCTTTTATGGACCGAAGATAGAATTTACTTTGCATGATTGCTTGGACCGAGCCTGGCAGTGTGGCACAATCCAGCTAGACTTCTCTATGCCTGGCCGATTAGGCGCTTCTTATGTAGGGGAAGATAACGAACGTCACGTTCCGGTAATGATCCACCGTGCAATTTTAGGCTCGCTGGAACGTTTTATCGGGATCCTGACAGAAGAGTATGCAGGCTCTTTTCCAACTTGGTTGTCTCCGGTACAAGCGGTAGTGCTCAATATTACCGATAAACAAGCCGGATACGTCAACGAAGTAGTAGAAAAACTCAGAAAAGTTGGAATTAGAGCCAAAGCGGACTTGAGAAATGAGAAAATAGGCTTTAAAATCCGCGAGCATACATTAAAACGTGTTCCTTACTTGCTAGTCGTCGGTGATAAAGAAATAGAAGCCGGTGAAGTTGCAGTTCGAACACGCAAGGGCGAAGATCTAGGTAAATTTAAAGTCGATGACTTTGTTGCCAAGGTACAAGAAGAGATCAGCGCTCGTTCTATTCATATTGTGGAGGAATAAATTATAAAAGGTGGAAAAAGAGGCCAACAAGCGGCCAATAAAAATCGCATCAATGGTGATATCACTGCGCCCGAAGTCAGACTGGTCGGAGCGGATGGCGAACCTATCGGTGTTGTATCTCTGGGTGAAGCACAGGATCAAGCACGGGAAGCCGAACTTGATCTTGTAGAAATCAGCCCGAATGCAGAGCCACCTGTTTGCGGTATCATGGATTACGGCAAATACCTCTACGAAAAGAGCAAATCCGTTAAAGAACAACGGAAAAAGCAGAAACAGATCCAGGTGAAGGAAATAAAATTCCGTCCCGGGACTGATGAAGGTGATTATCAGGTAAAACTACGCAACCTGAGTCGCTTCTTAGAAGAGGGGAACAAGGCCAAGATCACACTGCGTTTTCGTGGACGTGAGATGGCGCACCAGCAGTTAGGGGTAACACTTCTAAACCGTATCAAAGCGGATTTGGCTGAGCTATCTGTAACTGAATCCTTCCCGAAAATGGAAGGTCGCCAAATGGTGATGGTGCTTGCCCCTAAAAAGAAATAGTTAAGGCCTTGCAAGTAATATAAAGCGCTGACCTGGTCGGCGTTTTGTGTTCGCCTTAATCTATTGTTATTAATTGAACAATGCGGAGTTCGCAATGCCAAAAATGAAATCCAACAAAGGTGCAGCTAAGCGCTTTAAGAAAACTGCTTCTGGTGGTTTTAAGCGTAAGCAATCACACCTGCGTCACATTCTGACCAAAAAGTCTACCAAGCGTAAGCGCCATTTGCGTGCGAAAAGCATGGTGGCGGCAGCTGATGTCGCACAAATCAACGCTATGTTGCCATTTGCTTAAGGGGAGAATGAAAGATGCCAAGAATTAAACGCGGTGTAGTAGCACGCGCACGTCACAAGAAGGTTCTAAAACAGGCTAAAGGTTATTACGGTGCTCGTTCACGCGTATTTCGCGTAGCAGCACAAGCGGTAACTAAAGCCGGTCAATACGCTTACCGTGACCGTCGTCAGCGTAAGCGTCAGTTCCGTCAACTGTGGATTGCACGTATCAATGCTGCTTCTCGTCAAAATGGCCTTTCTTACAGCCGTTTCATCAACGGCCTGAAGAAAGCTTCTATCGAAATCGATCGTAAGATCCTAGCGGATATCGCTGTTTTCGATAAGAGCACTTTCTCTACCCTGGTAGAAAAAGCTAAAGAGTCTTTGGCTAAGTAAGTCAGAAGAAAATATTTAAGGGAGGCTTAGCCTCCCTTTTTTTTAGGTGCGCTAAAATGGAAAAGCATCAAAATTGACATTTAGTGACGAAGGGCGTAGTTAAAGCCTTGTAGTCAGACCTATTCGGTGTACATGGAAGTTGTCTAAATTTATGAAATTGCTATTGGCGAGCCTTCTGGTTTTCTCTTTTTCCGCCATGGCAAACAGTATAAGCATTAGCCCCAGCCTGAAAGAACAGCGTTTAGGGGAGGAGCTACTTTATCAAGCCGATTCAAACGGCACCATTAATATCAAGACCCTGCTCAAGGGTGAACACCAAGATAACTGGCAAGTCAGCCGTCAAAAATTATTAAACTTCGGCCTTACCGATAAACCCTACTGGGTGAAGTTCGAGCTTTCCAACCAGAGTATCGCAGATTTTTCCGCTTTGCTTGAAATGGGTTACTCACTAATGAATACCTTGGATATTTATTTGGTGGAAAATAACCTGTTAGTCAAACAGTATAATTTAGGTACCGAAAGACCTTTCAGCAACAAGCCTTTTCCTGCTAATGCATTTGTCATCCCTATCGAAATCCCATCCGGCCGCAATATAACTGTATATATCAGAGCCGAGAATAGCGGCTTTATGCAGCTACCGCTTACCCTGTGGGAGCTGAATTGTTATGTTAGTAGCGAACTAGGTCACAAGGTAGTTATTGGCATGCTAACAGGGATCTTCCTGCTAATGGCCAGTTATAGCTTGTTCCTGTTTGCCATGTTAAGAGAAACTCGATTTCTCTATTACCTTACCTTCTGCAGTTGTTTTGTCTTCGCGTTTTGGAGCTTAAAGGGTTATGCGGGTCTGTACCTTTTACCCCGGCAATTTATCTGGCACGATCAGTTACTGGTCGTTTCTGTCGGTGTACTCTGCCTGATCCTCAGCCTGTTTGGCGAAGGCCTCAAACGCTTTCGTAAGAATAAAATCATCAGCACAATGAACAAAGGTTTGGTCATCGCCTGCGTGGCCTTGGTGGCTTCACCGTTTGTGCTTGATTATCAACACGCCCTTTACTTTCTGGGGGCAGTCGTGATGTTGATGACCTTTGTTTCGATAATTGAAGCCTCTTACTATTGGATCCGCGGCAATTATCTTGCTCAACTTTTTGCCACATCCTGGGTATTATTTATTCTGGGTATGTGTTTGCTAATGTTGAACCGTTTCGCCGTGATACCACGTAACCCAGTCACTGAACAGTTTGTCGCTGTAAGCGCTTTTGTTGGCTTATTGTTGCTGACTATCGCTTTAGCCAACCGCACCTCTGAAGAGAAGAAAGCGAAGAAAGAAGCAGAAAAAGAAGCCAGTGTCAGTATTGAGCGATATTTTGATATCTTTAATAATGCCACAGAGGGCCTATTTACTAGTACCTTATCCGGAGAAGTGCTGTCGGCAAACAAAGCCCTTTGCGCCAGTTTCAAATATAAAGGTTTTGAAGACCTCAGAGACAATTACGGCGGTAATATGGGCCGCTTTTACCACGGGGGAAACTCGCGTGAACAGCTGGTTGCGGAAATGCTGGAGAAGGATGGGGTAATAAACCGGGAAATTAAGTCTGTTCGCAGCGATGGAACCGTGTTCTGGGCATTACTTAATCTGCGCTTATCGCAGTTTTACCACGGTAAAGAACGAATCATCGATGGTTCTCTGGTTGATATTAGCCAGCGGAAGAAGCAGGAATTAAGACTCCGCTATATGGCCCAACACGATCAATTAACCGGATTATTTAATCGTCGCAAATTTGAAGACTGTGTCACCGATATCATCAACAACCAAACTACTGGCCATGGTAGAAATATCATTTTTTATCTGGACCTGGATCAGTTTAAAGTGGTGAATGACACCTGTGGCCATAGCGCCGGGGATAAGTTGTTACAAAGCCTGACCCGGTTACTGGTAGCAGAAATCCCCAACGACCAAATATTGGCCCGCCTGGGTGGGGATGAATTTGGTATTATGCTCACTAATACCTTCGTTAATGAAGCCATAGAGCTGGCCGAACGTTTACGTCGTATCGTGCAAGACTACCGTTTTGTCTGGGGAGATAGGGTGTTCACCCTTGGGATCAGTATTGGTATCGTTGCCATCGAAGACAATATGCAATCGTTCGCAGAGGTGCTTAGCCTGGTAGACACTGCATGTTATACCGCAAAGGAACAAGGCCGGAACCGCATCTATTTCTATTCTGAAAATAACAGTGTGGTGAGTAAGTACCACCGTGAAATGAAGTGGGTATCTACCCTGAATGATGCCCTGGAGCAGAATAGGTTCGAACTAGCTTTTCAGCCGATTAAATCCCTTGGAGCTAGTACAGAAAAAGAACACTACGAAGTCCTTATCCGATTAAGGTCAGATACAGGAGAATTAATCGCCCCGGGTGAATTCCTACCTGCTGCGGAAACCTATAATCTGATGCCTCATATTGATAAATGGGTTGTCGAGAATTTCTGTAAGTGGCTAAAAGAAAACCCCGATGATTACGACGCCCTGGAACTGGCAAGTATAAACCTATGCGGCCAGTCCCTGGCTGACAGGGATGTTAAACAATATATTTTGGAATGTTTTGCCCGCTATCAAATTGACGCCCGTAAAATCTGTTTCGAAATTACAGAAGGGCAGGCGATTCGGGAGATTTCCCGAACCTTAAGTTTTATGGATGCGTTTAAAGAGCTTGGTTGCTCATTCTCACTGGACGATTTCGGTGTGGGCTTCTGCTCCTATTCATATTTAAAACAGCTGCCTATCGACTACCTGAAAATAGACGGATCTTTTGTCCGTGATATTCTCGTCGATGCCACAGATTTTGCTATGGTCCGTTCTTTCTCAGAGTTAGCTAACGCAGTAGGCGTAAAAACTGTAGCTGAATTTGTTGAAACAAAGGAAATAGAAGCCAAGCTTATATCCATTGGTATCGATTATGTGCAAGGATATGGTATCGCCAAACCCATGCTTCTAAGTGAAAAAAAACCGCAGCGCTAGGTTCAAACCCTAAGCAAACAGCTAATAAAAATCGATCGTGAGTGAGAATAGTTGCGTTTACCCATTCTTGTCGCGTAAATATTTCTCGATACGCAGTTATATCGTCTCGGATCTCCCTGCTAAATAGCTTCAAAGCTAGCCTTATCAATCACTTTTAAGTAGTATTTCCCCCCTTGATTATATAAGTTTCGCAGCTAAGGGTGACGAGGAACAGATGCAACACCTTGAAGAATTGATTGCAAAGGCGCAACAAGCCGTCGATGAGGTTACTGATACCACATCACTCGACCATATCCGGGTCGAATATCTGGGTAAAAAGGGAATTATGACCGAGC
Source organism: Psychromonadaceae bacterium (assembly GCA_965249895.1). Classification (GTDB taxonomy): domain Bacteria; phylum Pseudomonadota; class Gammaproteobacteria; order Enterobacterales; family CBDFNC01; genus CBDFNC01. Next base: position 33,915 of record CBDFNC010000004.1, on the reverse strand, counting down.
AAATGAAAAAGCTCGGTAGCTTGCCCAATGAAGAGAAGCCCGCCGCAGGGCAGGCCATTAACAAGGCGAAACAGGCGATACAAAAAGCAATTGGCGAGCGTAAGCAATTGCTGGAGCAGGAAGCGCTTAACGCAAAACTGGCCACTGAAAGTATCGATGTTACCCTACCGGGTCGCCGCAACGAAGTGGGGGGATTACACCCGGTAACTCGCACAGTTGAGCGTATTACTCAGTTCTTTGGTGAATTAGGCTTCGAAGTTAAATCAGGGCCTGAAATAGAAGATGATTATTATAACTTCGACTCTTTAAATATCCCAGACCATCATCCCGCACGAGCAGATCACGATACCTTCTACTTTAATCCCAAGTTGGTGTTAAGAACCCAGACATCTGGCGTTCAGATCCGTACCATGGAAGTGGAAAAACCTCCTATCCGTATCATCTCACCGGGCCGTGTATATCGTAACGATTACGACCAAACCCACACGCCTATGTTTCACCAGGTGGAAGGTTTGATGGTCGCAGAGAATGTCAGCTTCACTGAGCTAAAAGGCATCCTGCATGACTTCCTGCGCAATTTCTTTGAGGAAGACTTGGAAGTTCGTTTCCGCCCGTCTTACTTTCCGTTCACCGAACCCTCGGCGGAAGTGGACGTGCTTGGTAAAAATGGCTGGCTCGAAGTACTGGGTTGCGGCATGGTCCACCCGAATGTACTTAAGTCTGTTGGCATAGATCCTGAGAAATACTCGGGTTTCGCTTTTGGTATGGGAGTAGAACGATTGACTATGCTGCGTTATGGCGTTACCGATCTTCGTTCATTCTTCGAAAACGATTTACGTTTCCTTAAGCAATTCAAGTAGCGAACAGATTTAGAAGGTTTAGAAATGAAATTCAGTGAATCCTGGTTAAGAGAATGGGTTAGTCCAGAGATATCTAGTGATGCCCTTACCGAGCAGCTCACCATGGCTGGGCTGGAAGTTGACAATATTATCCCGGCAGCTAAAGAGTTTACCAATGTAGTTGTTGGTGAAGTCGTTGAATGTGGTCAGCACCCTGATGCAGATAAACTACAGGTCACCAAAATTAATGTCGGTGAAGACGAACTAGTCGATATCGTATGCGGCGCAAAGAACTGTCGTCAGGGCCTTAAAGTTGCGGTGGCTAAAGTGGGCGCGGTATTACCCGGCGACTTTAAAATTAAAAAAGCCAAACTACGCGGCCAGCCTTCATTTGGCATGCTTTGCTCTGAGTCAGAGCTGGGCATGGCAGAAAGTGCTGACGGAATTATAGAGTTACCGGCCGATGCGCCTGTTGGCACCTGTATCCGCGATTACCTGACCCTTGATGATGTAACTATTGATGTGGACCTTACGCCTAACCGGGCCGACTGCCTGGGTATCGCGGGTCTGGCTCGCGAAGTAGGGGTTTTAAACGATCTCGACGTCACAGAGCCAAGTTGGGATAACGTTGCGCCCAGCATAGATAGCAGTTTAGATATTGAACTGGTTGATGCTGAAGCCTGCCCTCGTTACCTTGGACGAGTGGTTAAGGGGCTAGACACACAGGCGGCGACGCCACTTTGGATGGTCGAAAAATTAAGACGTTGTGGCGTACGCAGTATCGATCCCGTGGTGGATATCACAAACTACGTATTGCTCGAGTTTGGACAGCCAATGCATGCGTTTGACCTGGACAAACTGTCCGGTGGTATTAAGGTTCGCCTCGCAGAGCAGGGTGAAAAGCTGACACTGCTCGATGGTAATGAAGTTGCCCTTAACGATGACACCCTGGTGATTGCCGACAACAGTGGCGCTATCGCCATGGCAGGCATTTTCGGTGGAAACAGCACGGGCGTAACCGCTGACAGTCAAGACATCTTCCTCGAGTGTGCTTTTTTTGCACCTTTAGCCATTGCCGGTAAAGCGCGAAAATACGGCTTGCACACAGATGCTTCCCACCGTTATGAACGCGGTGTTGATCCTGAGCTACAGCACAAAGCCATGGAGCGAGCAACTCAATTAATCGTTGAAATTTGTGGCGGTCAAGTTGGACCGATAACGCAAGCCATTGCAGAGCAATACATTCCACAGCCAGCCAACATTAAACTAACACGTGCTAAACTCGACAAAATCATCGGCATTCATATTAACGATGAAAAAGTAAATACTATTTTCGCTCGACTTGGCTTTTCAGTCGAGCAAGCTGAAGCATATTGGCAGGTAAGTACACCCACCTATAGATTCGATATGGAGATCGAAGAAGATCTTATTGAAGAAGTAGCACGGGTATATGGTTATAACAACATTCCCGACGTAGCGCCTGCAGCTTCGTTAGAAATGCCTGTGCATCGAGAGTCCATCAGCCCGGTTAGCCGCTTACGCCACCTGTTAGTCGACGCAGACTATCAGGAAGCGATTACCTATAGCTTCGTTGATCCAGATAAGCAAACGCTACTGTTTCCACAAGCCGACGCATTGGTTCTACCAAACCCCATATCCAAAGAAATGTCGGCCATGCGTGTTAGCTTGTGGACCGGTTTATTGGATAGCGTTTCCTACAATCAGCATAGGCAGCAGGCTCGTGTTCGCTTATTTGAAGTTGGTCTTCGTTTTATCAAAGATGATACGGCCGAGAACGGTGTTGCGCAGCAAACCATGATAGGTGGCGTAATAACCGGCCCGGTGTTTGACGAGCACTGGGACAAAGAAAACAAGACTGTGGACTTCTTCGATCTAAAGGGGGATGTGGAGGCATTACTTTCTTTCTCTCAAGATGATAGTTCATATGAGTTTGTCGCGAAGCAACACAGCGCACTTCATCCTGGCCAAAGCGCCGCCATTTTAAGAAATGGTGAAGAAATTGGTTATATTGGTGCGATCCACCCTAAATTCGAAAAGAAATTGGGCCTCAATGGTAGAACTTTGGTTTTCGAAGTCGAATTAGAAAAAATCCAACCACGTCAATTACCTGCCGCTGGAGAGCTATCAAAGTACCCAGCTAACCGCCGAGACGTCGCTTTAGTAGTAGACCAAGCGATAAAAGCTGGCAAGGTTCTAAATTTAATAGAAAAAATTGGCGGAAATCAGTTAGTTGGCGTAAACTTATTCGATGTATACCAGGGTAAAGGTATCGAAGAGGGCAAGAAGAGTTTGGCTATAAGCCTGGTCCTACAAGATACCTATCGCACTCTGGAGGAGAAAGAGATTGCTGACGCGGTGAATAACATCGTTGAAGCGGTTAAATCGGAGTTCAATGCATCCTTGAGGGATTGATCTATGGCCTTAACAAAAGCCGAGATTGCTGAGCGTCTGTTTACTGATGTTGGATTAAGCAAACGCGAGTCAAAGGAGATGGTCGAATCGTTTTTCGAAGAGATCCGAAAGTCACTGGAAAAAGGCGAACAAGTCAAGATTTCTGGTTTTGGTAACTTTGATTTACGAGATAAAAATGAACGACCGGGTAGGAATCCTAAGACGGGCGAAGATATCCCTATCAGTGCACGTCGGGTTGTTACATTCCGCCCTGGGCAAAAGTTAAAAGCCCGGGTGGAAGACAGCTTACCCAACTCGCTTGACGAGAAGTAAAAAATGCCGCCGTTAAGGCGGTTTTTTTTTGCCAACCAGAACGCTTTTTCGCCTTTCGGTTGCAACTGTTGGTATCAGGATAGCAACTACAATTAAAGAAATTGTTAACCTTCGCTAATTGAGTAGCGTCACAACTCAAGGTATCAAGGCATGGCGGAAAAAAACAGTCATTACCTAGAGCAAGAGTTATACCAGCTGATAAATAGTGACCCTGCTTTATTTGAATTTCTTCAACATGGCTCTTTGGACGGTCTTTGGTATTGGGACCTTGAATCTCCCGATCACGAATGGATGAATCCCGCATTTTGGCAACTGCTTGGGTATGATCCGGCTGAAAGAAAACACTTAGCGGCAGAATGGAAGGATCTTATCTTCCCTCAGGACCTCGAATTAGCACAAAATAATTTTCGTGCACATTGTGCAGACCCAACACATCCCTATGATCAAATAGTTCGCTATCGCCATAAAGATGGTTCAACAGTTTGGGTTCGTTGCCGGGGAATCGCTTTTCGAGACAAGTCAGGCAAGCCCATTAGAATGTTAGGGGCCCATAATGATCTTACTGAATTAAAGCGCTCCGAACAAAAATTAAAGCAAAAGGCACTGGAGCTGGAAGAGCTAAAAGAAAAATTCAAACACCTGGCCACCCATGATGACTTAACCGGCCTCAACAACCGACTTGCTTTCCGGGGCCATTTTGAATTGATGATTAGCAACGCGCTGCGGCGAAATGAACCCATTTCTACATTTATGCTGGACATAGATAACTTTAAAGTGATTAACGATACTTTCGGCCATCCAAAAGGGGATAACGTACTGCAGCGGGCCGCTAATATTGCGCGTGACAGTGACATATTGGCGCGTTTTGGTGGCGAGGAATTTATTTTTGCACTACCCAATACTTCTGTCAAAGCGAGTTATGAAGCAGCAGAGCGTGTAAGGCGCTGTGTTGGGAGAGCAGAAGATGGCCAGATCAACATCACTGTCAGTATTGGCATAGCGACCTTTGGGCCCGATGTTAAAAATATGTCGCGGTCTGCTATTGCCAAACAGCTTATTGAGCGGGCAGATAAAGCACTATATCAGGCTAAGCAGGCTGGTCGAAATAAAGTGTTACACTTTACCGATCTCAAACTTGTCCCTTAAGCCGGGTAAAAAAAAGCGCGATAATCGCGCTTTTCCACTTAAGGGTGATGCTAGTGATGCAGGATCTGGCTTAGGAAGAGCTGAGTTCGTTCATTTTTAGGGTTTTCGAAGAAATCGTGAGGATTGTTTTCTTCAATAATTTCTCCTCTGTCCATAAAGATAACTCGGTTGGCAACCTCTTTGGCAAAACCCATCTCGTGTGTTACACACAGCATGGTCATACCTTCCTGAGCAAGCTCCACCATAACGTCCAGAACTTCTCGTACCATCTCGGGATCAAGTGCAGACGTAGGCTCATCAAACAACATGATTTCCGGATTCATGCAAAGACTGCGGGCAATAGCAACCCGCTGTTGCTGCCCACCTGAAAGCTGACCTGGAAATTTGTTTGCTTGTTCAGGTATTTTTACCCGTTCAAGATATTTCATCGCCATGGCTTCCGCTTCTTTTTGCGGTATTTTTTTAACCCAGATAGGCGCGAGGCAACAGTTTTCCAGCACAGTCAGGTGAGGGAAGAGGTTAAAGTGCTGGAAGCACATACCTACATCTCTCCTGACCACTTCGATGTTTTTAAGATCAGAAGTAAGCTCTGTGCCTTTGACCATAATATTGCCTGCCTGGTGCTCTTCCAGACGGTTAATGCAACGGATCATCGTCGACTTGCCGGATCCAGAAGGACCGCAAATTACAATGATCTCGCCTTTCTCTACCTGCAGATTGAGGTTCTTAAGCACGTGAAACTCGCCGTACCATTTGTTTACTTCATGCAATTCAATCATATATTGTGACTGGGTCGCTAAAGCTTCCATAATAAATCTCCTAAACTAGTGCCCAGTGTGCAATTTCTTTTCTAAGTGCTGACTGTACTTTGACATACTGAAGCAAAATACAAAAAATACGAACGCTACAAATGAGTATGCTTCGATGGAATAACCCAACCATGCCGGGTCCGCCAAACCAGCTTGTCCGATGGCAAGCAAATCAAACAAACCAATGATCAACACCAGACTTGTATCTTTAAACAAGGCAATAAAAGTGTTCACAATTGAAGGAATTGTGATCTTTAATGCTTGAGGTAATACAATCAGGCGCATGGATTTCCAATAGGGTAACCCTAGGGATTCCGCCGCTTCAAATTGACCTTTGGGTATTGCCTGTAATCCACCGCGTATTACTTCCGCCATATACGCCGATTGGAACATGATGATACCGATAAGCGCCCGCACCAATTTGTCCAGGTCAATGTCACCCGAGACAAACAGCGGTAGCATAACAGAGGCCATAAAGAGAACTGTTATAAGCGGAATCGCTCGCCAAAACTCAATGTAAACCGTACAAAAGCTTCTGATAACAGGCATTTTCGAACGCCGCCCCAGGGCCAGTACAACACCGATTGGCAATGCCGCTACAATACCTACCGTCGCCAGTACCAAAGTCAGCATCAGTCCGCCCCATTGATGGGTATCGACTTTTTCAAGGCCAAATGAACCACCGAAGAGCAAGAAAAACGAGATAACAGGGAAACCAACCAGGAAAAATACCGCAATCTTGTTCTTCTGCGGTGTCTTAGGGAAGGCCAGTGCGGCAATCAAGATAGCGAAGAGAGCAAAGACGATATCCACACGCCAGCGAAGTGCATCTGGGTAGAAGCCATAAACTAGCTGCCCAAAACGGTTGTAGATAAAAACCCAGCAAGCTCCACCAGAAGTACAAGCATCCCGGTTGTCTCCAATCCAATCCGCATCAATAAACGCCCAACTGATAGCCGTACCACCTATCGTGACTAGCAGATAAACCGCCAACACTGTAAAGGCCGTATTGATCCACGAGGAGAACAAGTGTTCGCGACACCAGGCAATAGCCCCAATACTGCTAGATGGTGGTGGCAAATCTGGTGTAAAAGTATGTGTTTCCATATTAACGCTCCACCAATGCCATTTTTTTGTTATACAAATTCATCAGTATAGAAGTGACGATACTAATGGTTAGGTAGACGCTCATCGTCATTGCAATAACTTCAATGGCCTGCCCGGTTTGGTTAAGGGTTGTCCCCATAAAGACTGAAACTAAATCAGGGTAACCTATGGCCGTCGCCAGCGATGAGTTTTTAGTTAGGTTCAGATATTGGCTGGTTAATGGGGGAATGATCACACGCATTGCCTGCGGAATAACGACAAGCTTTAACGTTTGAGCCGAAGACAAACCCAAGGAACGCGAAGCCTCGGTTTGCCCCTTACTCACAGCAATAATACCAGAACGCACTATTTCGGCGATAAAGGCGGCGGTATAAATAGTCAGTGCAAGCAACAATGCTGCCAGCTCAGGAATAATGGTAGTACCACCCCTGAAGTTAAATCCTTTTAGGGCAGGGAGATCCCAGGACACAGGCTGACCGAGTGCAAAATAGACCAGACCCGGCAAAAGTATCAAGATACCCAGAGACACAAAGAAAACAGGGAATTGTTCACCAGTACTTTCCTGCCGCTGCGCCGCCCACTTATACAAAATAATAACCGCAACGATAGCGACTAGTATAGCGCTGAGTACCCAGCTATAGTTGGCTTCGAAAACCGGCTTAGGTATATATAAACCACGTACGTTTAGGAAAAATGCTTCCCCGACACTTAAGCTATCTTTGGGGCGAGGCAGCGCCCTTAATACAGCGAAATACCAGAAGAATATTTGCAGCAATAACGGAATATTACGAAATATTTCAACATAGATACTGGCCAGCTTTGAAATCAGCCAGTTGTCCGAAAGCCTACCTATACCAATAATAAAACCCAGTATGGTGGCTAAGATGACCCCAAGAAACGACACCAAAAGCGTGTTTAACAGACCAACAACAAAGGTAGTACCAAACGACGAACTCTCGTCAAACTCGATCAGGCTTTGAATAATTCCAAACCCGGACTCTTGCGAAAGAAAGTCAAAACCAGTGGTGATCCCTCGCTGCTCCAAGTTAACTAATGCATTGTTAATGAAATAGAAGAAAAAGGCTGCCACACCTAATACAGCAAGTACCTGAAACACTAACGCTCTCACGTTCGGGTCGTACCAGATCCTGTTTCGCTCATCTGCCCTGGTGGCGGGGGCAGATTTTTTATTGGCATCCTCAGCCATAAAATAACGAACCTCTTGGAGCTATGGATAAAAGAAGAGGGGGTTAGACCCCCTCGGTTTTTTGACTTGAATTAACGAATTGGTGGCGCGTACTGGAAGCCGCCTTTGTTCCAAAGTGCGTTTACGCCACGATCAATTTTCAGAGGAGAGCCTTGACCTACGTTACGTTCGAAAACTTCACCATAGTTACCCACTTGCTTAACGATCTTATAGCTCCAATCGTCAGCCAGTTTTAGGCCTTTACCTTTCGGTCCTTCTACACCCAACAAACGTTTAATCGCAGGGTTGTTGCTCTTCAACATTTCATCAGCATTTGCAGAAGTTACGCCCATTTCTTCGGCGTTGATCATTGCGAAAAGAGACCATTTAACTATGTTAAACCAACCATCATCACCCTGACGTACAACTGGCCCCAATGGCTCTTTAGAGATAATTTCTGGTAGAACCATAGCTGAATCAGGTTTAGATAGCTTAATGCGCAGGGCGTACAGCTGAGATTGGTCAGACGTCAATACATCACAACGGCCAGATTCGAAACCTTTAACTGTCTGATCGGAAGTATCGAAAGAAACAGGCGTATACTTCATGCCTTTTTCACGGAAGTAGTCAGCAAGCGTCAGTTCGGTTGTAGTACCTGACTGGATACAGATAGCGGCGCCATCAAGCTCTAGTGCACTTTTTACACCCAGATCTTTGCTTACCATAAAGCCCTGACCATCGTAATAATTAACACCGGCGAAATTTAGGCCCAGAGAAGAGTCACGAGTCACAGTCCAAGTAGTATTACGAGATAGAACATCAATTTCGCCTGACTGAAGGGCGGTGAAACGTTCTTTTGCCGTTAATGGCACATATTTTACTTTTGATGCGTCACCTAACGTCGCAGCTGCAACCGCGCGGCATACATCCACATCCATTCCCTGCCAGTTACCCTTGGAGTCTGGGTTTGAAAAACCTGGTAAACCAGTACTTACACCACACTGTACATAACCTTTGCCTTTTACCGATTCTAACGTGGACTCGGCGCTTGCATTAAAGGCCACTGCCATTAAACCAGCTACAAGAGTGAGACGAGAAGGTAGAGTCATAAGTAATCCCTTATTATTTATTATTTTCGTTTAATATTATTCTGCTCGTTAACTGTTAACATACGATTAACATGTAAAACATACTCGTGGTGTTAACAGTATGTCAATATAAAATATTGTTCTGACAGCAACATATTTCTACGCTGGATTTACCTAACAAAATTGTTATTTTGTGCAAACGCATAACTATTTAAGTGAAATCTACTATTCATTAACATGTTGCCTCTATAATCATTGCAGAAAATTAGGGACGATTGTTTTGTGGGGATCACATTACGACTAACGTTTTATACTATTAGCCCAATGAAACTGTTAGTTTCGCTAAAAAACAACGTGGTAGATCTTTATGAGCAATGGACCCTATAAAAATATCGTCATCCTTACCGGAGCCGGGATTTCCGCGGAGTCTGGAATCCAAACCTTTAGAGCCAAAGATGGTCTCTGGGAAAATCATCGTATCGAAGACGTCGCTACACCAGAGGGGTTTCTACGTGATCCACAGTTGGTCCACCGCTTTTACAATCAACGTCGTCAACAACTTCAAGATAGTAACATCCACCCCAATCCAGCTCACCAGGCCCTGTTTTTGCTGGAACGAGAGCACAAAGGTACGGTTACCCTGATCACCCAGAATATTGATAACCTCCATGAAATGGCGGGTTCCAACAACGTGATCCACATGCATGGGGAGTTGCTGAAAGCTCGCTGCCCTAACACAAACCAAGTGATTGAATGTACGGGTGAGCTCGATGCGAACAGTCTGTGTACCTGCTGTCAGTTTCCCGAGCCGCTTCGACCTCATGTGGTCTGGTTTGGCGAAATGCCACTTAAACTAGACAGAATTTATGGCGCGTTATCCCAGACCGATCTTTTTCTCTCCATCGGTACTTCCGGTTGTGTTTACCCAGCCGCTGGTTTTGTCCATGAGGCCGCGAGTCATGGAGCTCATACCATAGAGCTGAATTTAGAGCCGAGTGACCTGAGTGATCAGTTTAATGAACGCCGATATGGCAAAGCCTCACAGTTGATCCCAGCACTCGTTCAGGCCTTGATATCGAATTAGTGCTAGAGAAACACAATTAGTGATTTAAAATAGTGTCCGAAGAAACTAGAATGCATCCGCGAATCTAATAAGTTGAGTGCATTAATGAGCGACACAGAAAAAAACACCAGGCAGGGCAGCCAACTGCAGCATACCCTCGAACAAGGGTATCAGCTCGATCTGATGGCCATCTTTAAAGAAAGTTTCCAACTTACCCTAAAAAACTTCGTCCCTATGCTTTTCGCTGCAATTGGCGTGCTGTGTATTATGGCGGCGCTGTTGCTTGGGCTAAATCAATTTGGCTTATCGGAGCAACCTCAGGTCTCGTCGATGATAATTGCCGCCGCCACCTTGTTGGTATTCCCACCTTTGCTAGCGGGCCTTAACATGATGGGTATCCAGCATGCGGCTGGATTAAAAACACGCAGTACACAAATCTTTGACTACTTTAGCTTTGTTTTACCGCTGGCATTAAGTAGCCTGCTCATGAGTTTGTTAGGTAACGTTTTAGGCGCCGTATTGGTAAGTATTGGACTACCCGCCATTGTCATTCTTATACCCATGCTTTATATCAATATGGTTTTCTGCTTTGTCGCGCCACTTATCGTAGAGAAAAAACTGCCCATTTTTAAAGCTTTGCTGATCTCATTTAAAGTGGTAAACAAAGGTCTTTTTCAGTTTGTTACGTTATACAGCGTTATATTAGTGCTGTTTTTTGTAGGTTCATTACCGGCCGGTTTGGGACTACTTTTCGTTGTACCGTTTTATTTTAACCTGCTGGGTCTGGTTTATTTACAGTTATGTGGATATGCAGACTCACAAACCGAAGATAAACCACTGGTACAGGATAACAACCACTTTGATGCTTAATTCATCTATAGCCTTGGGTAAAAGGGAAGTTTATTAATGAGACTTTTAGTATTTTCTATCATTGGTTTAGTCAGCTTTGCATCCAATGCCGACGTGCAAGTGCCATATGAAGGCTTCTACGATCAGTTAAAAGTTGCTGAGAAAGAAGAATACACTAAGGTAAAAACAGGCTTTTTCCTGGTGAACACAGAAAACGGCCAACACTGTACGCTAGACTCAGTGCTTATCGCATCAGATCAACGCACGGAAACGGTGGCCATCGGCAAAGACAATGAAATCATGCTGCCGTTTGATAAGGAGCTGGATCAAGACAAGGCAAAAATAACCCTGCACTATAGCGAAAGCCAGCAGTGTAATATCTCCGTCCAACCTATGGCCCGTGAGGATTACAAAAATCATATTACGTTAGCTGAGCTTAAAGAGGTCGATAAACAATTGTTTGCCTTGTTACAAGACAGCGCTGGCTTCTGGGGAAAACGTTTCCTGCCTGAGTTTAAGGGCGTCACATTGCTATTGGACAAAGAAACTGGCAATGCTCGTATTACTTCTTCAGAAGCGACATACCCAGTGATAAACGGGCGCCTTAGCCTAAGCCGTGAAACCTTGGAAAACCCAGGAAACAATGAGCTGGTTCTACCCGGCAATATCACGCGAATTCAGCCGTGGCTGGGAGGCTAGCAAAGCCTGAGTTAAACACGCTCACAAAAAGCCCGCAGCACGGGCATTTTGTATTAACTAATTTCGATAACTTGGGGAATAGTTTCGGCCTCCGCCGGTGTTTGTATCACTTCCTGGTCAAACGCTTTATCTCCACCATCGATAATGCCACTGTCGCGATTAATGGATTTAAAATCGAATAGCTGATGATCCATCAGGTGGGAAGGTACAACATTCCGCACACTACGGAACATTGATTCAATACGGCCAGGGAATCTCTTATCCCAAGTCTGTAGCATCTCTTTGATCATTTGACGTTGCAAGTTTTCCTGACTGCCACATAAGTTGCAGGGAATAATAGGAAATTCCTTGGCGATAGCATAACGCTCTATGTCTTTTTCCTTACAGTAGGCGAGGGGACGGATTACCACGTGTTTGCCATCATCACTCACTAATTTAGGCGGCATGGACTTTAACTTTCCGCCATAAAACATATTAAGTAGCAGGGTTTCCAGAATATCATCCCTGTGATGTCCCAGAGCAATCTTAGTAGCGCCTAACTTAGTCGCAGTGGTGTAGAGTATACCGCGGCGCAAACGCGAGCATAGCGAGCAGGTCGTTTTTCCTTCAGGGACTTTGTCCATCACTATGGAATAGGTATCTTCTTCAACAATTTGATAGTCCACTCCCAGGGAATCCAAATATTCCGGCAAAACATGCTCAGGAAAACCAGGCTGTTTTTGATCGAGGTTCACTGCAACAATATCAAAGTGGATAGGCGCATGGGCCTTAAGGCTTAACAAAATATCCAGCATTGCATAGCTGTCTTTACCGCCAGACAGGCATACCATAACCTTGTCGCCATCTTCAATCATATTAAAGTCGGCGATAGCCTGGCCGGTATTGCGCCTGAGGCGTTTATGCAGTTTATTATATTGCTGCCTGGCATCCTTAATAAGGCTACCCTGGGTGGATTTTTCACTTGAGTCCATGCTACTGCTCACTGAGGAATTGGTTAAATCGTTAGTCGCTGACTACTGCCAGCTCCCTAAAGGACGGCGTATTATAGCTCCCACTCTTATGTTATCAACATCCCACAGCAAAAAAGGCCCTAAAGGCCTTTTGTTTATCCAATATGGCGCCGGTTACTTGTGTTTCACTGGGCTCACATAATCCATGGGTTTTAGAGCCAATAAATCACAATCCAGGCTATCGATAACATGCTCTGCGGTATTGCCAATTAATGCTGCAGACAACCCGGTTCGACCAACCGTACCAAGTACAACAAGTTCAGCATCCAATTCTTTGGATATTTCTGGGATCACATCCTCAGCTAGTCCTTCGGTTACGTGCAAGCGGTCAGCGGCGATGCCATATTTATCTGCATGTCCGGTGGTTACTTCTGTGTGGTGTTTACGAATGGACTCGTTATAAGCCTGGGGATCAAAGTCCGGCAGCTCAATGGCAATATTTACCGGGGTACTGGGATAGGCATTTACCAGGTGTACCTGAGCATCGATCATCTTGGCGATATCCAGAGCTTCCAACGTTATTTTTTCATTCAAGTCCTCGTGCTCTTCATCGTCCGAAGCACAATTTACTGCTGCTAATATCCTGCCACCTTCAGGCCAGTCATGCTCTTTAACTAACAACAAAGGAGCGGGGCATTTTCGGATAAGATGCCAGTCAGTGGGAGTAAACAGGACAGATTGAAGTTTGGCATGTTTGTGGGTACCTTTAACCACTAAATCATGACCAAAGGACAAGGTTTCCAAAATGATACTTTCGAAAGGACGGTTATGCCACACTACCTTAGTTTCAACATTAAGCCCTTTTTCCTTATAAGGGGCTGCGAGCTCTTGTAACCACTCCTGTTGCTGCTCAATAACTCCCGAACGCATAGCTTCTCGCTCTTCCATCGACAGCATTGACGTCATTTCATAGGAAAAATCGTAAATGGAGAGAAACAGTTTCAGATGAGCATCGTCTTCATGCTCGCAGATGTAGACTGCGCGGGTTAAGGATGTCTGTTCATCTTTAGTCGGATCAATAACGACCAGAATATTTCGATATTTAACCATGGCAATGCTCCGAGATTATCCCAATTAAACAAAGCGTTATTCTAGTATCAATGTAGCGTGAAACGGAGTCTTAAGGAAGGGACCGGATCAATGTTTTATCAATCCGGAGTTAGGTTACTTTAACCTTTGGTGGCACAGGCCATTTCCGACAGCTGAGCCTGATCCAGAATAGTAATGTACTTACCTTTAACAGCGATCATCTCGCTCTTTTGAAAACGGCCTAATAGACGACTGATAGTTTCAACGGTTAACCCAAGGTAGTTACCAATATCACCCCGGGTCATAGTAAGCCGGAATTCGTTCGGCGAAAAACCGCGGGCGCCAAAACGAGTGGACAGATTATAAATAAATGAACTGAGTCGTTCTTCGGCATTCTTTTTTGACAATAGCAGGATCATTTCCTGATCACCAACAATCTCATTACTCATCATACGTAATATTTGTTGCCGTAATTTGGGCATAGTACCGGATAATTCATCCAAGGTATCGTACGGTATCTCACAAATCATCGCCGTTTCTAAGGCCTGGGCAAAACTAGGGTGCGAGCCGGTATTAATACCATCGAATCCAACCAAGTCACCCGCCAGGTGAAACGCGGTGATCTGCTCGTCACCTTGCTCAGTGATGGTATAAGATTTAATCGTACCCGAACGGATGGCGTATAACGCCTTCATTTCCTCGCCGGCTTTGAATATTTCTTCGCCTTTTTGGACGGGTTTTTTACGCTCAATAATATCATCCAACTGATCCATCTCATTATCGTTTAAAGAGTAGGGGATACAAAGTTGGCTGATACTGCAATCCTGGCAGTGTATTTCACACCCGCCGCTTTGAACTCGTCTTGTAGGGATTTTGTGTGTCGTCATTATGGCGAGACCTTCTATTTGACTTATATCAATATTTTAACATTTTCATACCAAGGCTGGATAGCACTTAAAATTGATTTAGGCCAACATAAATAGTCTGTAAACCGTAAACAAAAAGAAGCAGCGCACTGCCGTGGCGAAACCAACCAGCAGCCAATAGTTTTTTGAGCAGTTGAGCAAAACTACCTACAGTGATCAATGCGGGTAACGTGCCTAACCCAAATGCCCCCATGATCAGCATACCGCTTGAAGCACTGCCACTGGCAGCGGCCCAGGAAAGTGTCGAGTACACCAGCCCGCACGGCAACCAACCCCAGACAAACCCAAATGGATAAGCAGACAGCGTATTTTTTAATGGCAGAAATTTTTTTGCCAAAGGTTGCAAATAGCGCCAAAGATAACTGCCGCCTTTTTCCAGCGTTAGCAGACCTTGCCATAGACGAGAGATGTAAAGCGCGAGCAAAATCATCATTATACCCGCCAATAAGCGTAAATAGAGTAGCGCTTCTTTACCACCGACTAATTTAAATAAAGCAGCGCTGCTGCCGCCGATAATTGCACCAGCCACCATATAACTGGTGATCCGCCCTAAGTTGTAAAATATTAAATAGGGAAGCGTCGCCCAAAAATTATTGCGTTTTCTTTCATCGATACTGAAGGTCATGGCGCTCGCGACACCGCCGCACATGGCAATGCAGTGACCCGCCCCTAATAAACCCACCAACAGGGCGCCAAAGAGATCATTCATCGCGCTTGGTTTCTTCCTTTTTTATAGGCTCGTCTTCATCAAGCAGAATATTAAACCCTTCGCGGTCCAGATCTTCGTATTGATCTGATTTAACCGCCCAGAAAAAAATGCCTACTGCGATGGCAACAAAAATCATCGCGATAGGGATCAAGACAAAAATAATACTCATGAATTACAACCAAATAACGTTTAAAAAGTAATGCCTCTCGGATAAAACCAAGAGGGATAATTTGATTTCAAATCTACAACCAAACAATGCCATTTCACACTTTAGCTAGTGCCCATCCTGGGCCAATTAACGGCAAAAAGGGCGAAGCCTGTGTACCTGTCCTGAAACACACACATTCGTTCTTCAGTCATATTCTTAAAACGCGAAACTTGCCGTTTTGTAAAGGCTAAAAGTTAGCCACTACTATCTCAGTGCCCCTGTCATTGTCAGCTTGACTGGCAATCCAGTGTCTTTTAGCGCTCACAGAGATCGCGGTAAAGTCACTGGATTCCCTCGTGCGAGGGAATGACAGAATCAGCGTTTCAGGATGAACACTAGCTAGCTAGCTAGCTTGCACCGCGGCGGGCCCTTCATTCCTGTTCTTATTGGTGAGTGATGTTTGTGGCTTGTCCTTTAATAACCTAAGGGAGTTAACCACAACAATCAGCGAGCTCAATGACATGCCTACCGCAGCAATATAAGGGGGGATCTGCCCCGACGCCGCTAAGGGTAAAATCAGCAGGTTATACCCTAAAGACCAGGCCAGGTTTTGTCTAATAATACGACGAGTGTCGATGGCAATTTTACGTGCGGTTACAAGGCGGCCTAAGCTCTGTCCCAACAAGATCACATCGGCACTGTTTTTTGCTACATCTGTTCCACTACCTAATGCAACAGAAACGTGCGCACCGGACAAAACGGGTGCATCATTAACACCATCGCCAATCATCAAGGTTATTTCACCTTTTTGCTGCAATTGCTTTAAGTGCTCGAGTTTTTGCTCGGGTGTCGCGCTGGTGACAATCTCAGACATATTGAGTTGCTCACCGACTATCTTCCCTTGCGAGGACGAGTCTCCACTTAACAAGCTGGTTTTAAGCCCCAACGAATTAAAACACGCTACGGTTGCTGCGGCATCCGTCCTTAACTCATCAACCAGTTCAAAAGCCGCTAAGGTAGTACTGCCTAAGGTAAGATAAATCACCAGACTATCACTGTTTATCTGTTCGCTGACGGCACAAAAATCTTGATTGCCAAGTCGCAGCGGGGTATCCCCATAGCTGCCTTCCAAGCCTTGTCCTGGAAAATTTCGTATAGCGGTGACTTTTAATTTATTGTCACTATAACTGGCAAAAGCGCTGGCAATAGGGTGCTCAGAATATTGCTCAATCCCGGCGGCCAAGGCTAAGCACCGGGCCCTATCAAAGTCAGCGAAGCAGTGAACTTTGCTAACAGTAAACTTGCCTTTGGTAAGGGTACCGGTTTTATCGAAAACAATACGGTCGGCTTTCGCTAATGTTTCCAGCACATGATTACGACGCACCAGTACTCCGGCCCGACTCAAACTAGCTGTCGCACAGGTTAGGGCAGTGGGCGTGGCCAAAGACAGAGCACAAGGGCAGGTGGCAACCAGCACCGCCAGGGTGATCCAAAAAGCGTCCTCTGGCTGAATAAAATGCCAACTGATGTAAGTTACAACGGATATTATCAATAACGCCCCGACAAAATACCGGGAAATATGGTCGGCGACAATCTCAATTCTCGGTTTAGACGCCTGGGCCATATCCTGTAGTTTGACGATATCCGCCACTAAGGTTTTATTACCAATAGCCGTAACTCGCACTTTGATTTGACTGTCCACATTTACAGTACCGGCAAATACCTTAGCTTCTGGCCCTTTGGTCACAGGCAAATACTCACCTGTTAACATGGACTCTTCCAAGCTCGACTCACCCTCAATAATGGTGCCATCAGCAGGGACACTAGCCCCAGGTTTAATCAAGATAACTTGGCCAGGCTGTAATAATTTGGCTGGAACCTGGCGTGATTCTTCACCATCGACCAACAGAGCCATTGAAGGCAGCAGCTTTAACAGGTTACTTCCACTTTCAGACGCTTTTCGCCTGGCTCTCAGTTCCAGCATTCGGCCGAGCAATAGAAAGAAAGTAAACATAGAGATGGACTCAAAATACACCTCTCCGGTCCCGGTAAATGTCGCGTAGGTTGACGCGCTGTATGCTCCCAGCAGCGCGATGGATACCGGAATATCCATGCCCAGAGTTCTATTTCGTATATTACGTATTGCGTTCAGATAAAACGGTTGGGCGCTATAAAGCAGTACAGGGGTCGCCAACATCATACTGACCCACCGGAAGTATTGACGAAATTCCTCTTCCATTCCATGAAACAGGTCGGCATATAAGGCGATAGCAAACATCATCACCTGCATGGTGGCAATACCCGCCAACCCGATACGCCGCATATAGGATTTAACTTGTTCGGCGTACAGCGCTTCTTGGTTATCCGGCTGAAAGGGAGAGGCCTGATAACCCACTTTACCGATGGCCTTTAATATTTCACTGAGCTTAAGCTGACTATTGTCCCAGCGGATCACAGCACGATGCACAGTGGTGTTTACATTGATAAAGACCAGGCCTTTCACAGCACGCAATTGCTTTTCAATCAGCCAGGCACACGCCGCACAGGTGATCCCTTCAACCGAAAGCAGTACTTCGGACAGGTTTTTATTCTGGGTGACAAAATCGCTCTGGATTTCAGCAACATCATAATTACTGAGTGCTTCCAATTCCTTGGGCACCAGGCTTTCGGCTTTTTTGGCGGGTTCGGTTCTGTGCTTGTAATAGGACATCAGGCCGCTGTCCACTATGGTTTGAGCTACAGCTTCACAACCCGGACAACACATGGACTCTACCTGCCCATCTATTGCTACAGTAAACTCGGTGTGAGCCGGGACCGGCTCACCACAGTGAAAACAATCGGAGCCATTAGAACTTGCCATCTAATATCACCCCGTCGGTGGGGAATATTACTTGCTCTTGAATACGCCAGAGTTCATCCATCGGCCCCAAACGTACCTGCCATTTACCCTTCAGCATTTTCTCCATGGAGAAGCGATAATTTCCACTGGCGTCAGCGGATAAGATAATATCAACATCCTGATCTTTTAGAGTAGTATGAAAAAGGGATAGTTTGAGTGCCTGACCAGGCCGAGTCTGACCGGTAGCAATAGTGATGATGCCGTCTTGGCCTTGAAATTTTAGCGCTGCCGTAATACCTAATTCCTTGGCTTTGTCTAACTTAGATAAGTCAGCGTTAATCGCTTTTCCTTTTTTATAATAGTCTTCCGCAACCAGTTCTACTTTATTGTTATTGGCAATAATAAAGGTGGTAATTCCCGCAGTTACCGCGGCTAAGGGGAGAAGTACAATTAACCAAACTGTAGATTGGCTATACCACTTGTCTTTCATTTTTATTCTCCAAGAAAAGGACAACATATTCTACCAAAAGAGGCAAAAAAAGCCCCGATTCCTCGAGGCTTTTTTATATATTTAGATGTAAAATGCTTTATTTTAACTCTTTGTTAGATAAAGAATATACATAAGATGCAATGATATGCACCTTATCTTCACCTAATAAGTCTTTCCAAGCAGGCATTACACCAACGCGACCATGGAGAATAGTTTCTTCAACCGCTTTACGAGAACCGCCATACAACCAAATGTTATCGGTTAAATCAGGTCCGCCCAAGGCTTGCACACCAGTTCCGTCGGCGCCGTGACAGGCTGAGCACACAGCAAACAATTGCTTGCCCGCTTGAGCGTCCAACGCATTCACTTTACGGCCACTTAAACTAAGGACGTAAGCTGTCAGGTTCTTCACGCCTTCGTCATCTAGCGCATCACCCATGCCGCCTTTCGCGGGCATAATACCGTGACGACCAGCCATAATAGAGGTCTTAATGGTGGCACCATCACCGCCGTATAACCAAGCGCCGTCAGCCAGGTTAGGGAAGCCTTTACCGCCACGGGCGTCAGAACCATGACACTGAGCACAGTTTTGCAGGAACAAGCGCTGACCGACTTTAACCGCATCCGGGTTTTCAGCTACTTTTTCAATAGCGATATATTCACCGTTGGCATCATAAGAAAATGCCTTAAAGATCTTACCGTACTTCTCTTCCGCCGCATTCATCTCACGTTGATACTGGGAATGAGAGTTCTTGGCTCGATCTTTAGATTCCTCCAGGGATAGTACATTTTGATCTGCACTGGTCCAGTTCAGCAAACCATTCCACCCACCGATAATACTAGGGAACATCACCATATAAAGCAGCGATATCACTATCGTGAAAACAAACAACCAAGTCCACCACTTAGGCAACCCAGTGTTCATCTCTTCGATGCCGTCGAAGGAGTGTCCCATGGACTCGCCTTCTTCGACTCCCATCTTATCCGTTACACACCAGTATAGAATCGCGGCACAGCCAAAAATCACGATTAACGTGATCACTGTGACCCATATGCTCCAGAAAGTACTCATTATTATTTCGCTCCTGCGTTGCTACCGCTAACGCCCTTGGCGGCAGATGCATCTTTTAACTCGTCGTCAAACACCAGGTTGGCGGCCTCATCGAACGATTTTTTCCGTCGACTGCTATAAGCCCAGGCAAATATCCCGATAAAGATCAGAATTAGAAAACCTGTGTAAAGACCTGTAAACGTGCCTAAATCCATAACGACCACCTTACTTAAGTGCGTGACCAAGTGACTGAAGGTAAGCTATTAACGCATCCATTTCAGTCTTTCCCTGAACCGCAGCTTTTGCACCCGAGATGTCTTCATCGGTATAAGGTACGCTGAAGTAATCACGGAACGTTTGCAGTTTCTTCGCTGTAAGCTTGCCATCCAAGGTGTTTTCTTCTAGCCACGGATAAGCAGGCATATTCGACTCGGGTACAACAGAACGTGGGTCTATTAAGTGAGCGCGATGCCAATCGTCAGAATAACGTTCGCCAACACGCGCCAAATCAGGCCCGGTCCGTTTGGATCCCCACAGAAACGGGTGTTCCCAGACATGCTCACCCGCTACCGAGTAGTGGCCATAACGCTCAGTTTCGTGCCGGAATGGACGGATCATCTGGCTATGACAAACGTGACAACCTTCACGGATATAGATATCACGGCCTTCCATTTGCAATGCCGTATAAGGTTTCAACCCTTCAACCGGCACAGTGGTTTCGTCCTGGAACAGCAGCGGGGTTATTTGCGCTAAGCCGCCAAAGCTGATTGCAATCACAATCAAGATGGCTAACAGGCCGACGTTTTTTTCGACTATTTCATGTTTCATCTTTCGAACTCCTTAGGCCGGTTGCACTTCAGGCTGCAAAGCCCCTTTGGGTGCTGTGATCGTCTTGTACGCGTTATATGCCATTATGAACATACCGAACAGGAAGATTGCACCACCTAAGAAACGCACGAAATAGAACGGGTAGGAGGCTTGTAATGATTCAACGAAGCTATACGTTAACGTACCGTCGCTGTTTACGGCGCGCCACATCAGCCCCTGCATTACCCCAGAGATCCACATCGCTACGATATAGAAAATGGTGCCTACTGTTGCTAACCAGAAATGTACATTGATCAAACGAACGCTGTACATTTGGCCCTGGCCAAACAGTTTAGGGATCAAATGGTATATAGAACCGATGGAAACCATGGCAACCCAACCCAGCGCACCTGAGTGTACGTGACCGACAGTCCAGTCAGTGTAGTGAGAAAGTGCGTTAACCGTTTTAATTGCCATCATTGGACCTTCGAAGGTAGACATACCATAGAAGGAGAGGGACACAATCAGGAATCGCAAAATTGGGTCATATCGCAATTTATGCCATGCGCCGGATAACGTCATAATCCCGTTAATCATGCCGCCCCAAGAAGGTGCGAACAGGATAATAGACATGAGCATACCCAAGGACTGCGCCCAATCAGGCAAAGCGGTATAATGTAGGTGATGTGGGCCAGCCCAGATATAGACAGAAATCAGAGCCCAGAAATGCACGATAGACAAACGATATGAGTAAACAGGGCGCTCTGCCTGCTTAGGTACGAAGTAATACATCATACCCAGGAAACCGGCTGTTAGCAGGAATCCTACTGCGTTGTGACCATACCACCACTGCACCATAGCATCCACTGCACCCGCATAGATGGAGTAGGACTTGGTCATGGAAATGGGGATCGCCAGATTATTGACTATGTGGAGTACGGCAACCGTAATGATAAAGGCACCGAAAAACCAGTTGGCTACGTAGATATGGGAAGTCTTGCGCTTTACCAAAGTGCCAAAAAACACTACGCCGTACGTGACCCAGACTAAGGCTAGCAGAATGCCGATTGGCCATTCCAATTCTGCATATTCTTTAGTCGTTGTATAACCCATAGGTAAACTAACGACTGCGGACAAGATGACCAACTGCCAGCCCCAAAATACGATGGAAACTAAGGGGCCTCCAAATAGTCTGACTTGGCAGGTTCTTTGTACCACATAAAAGGAAGTTGCCATTAAGGCACTGACACCAAATGCAAAAATTACTGCGTTGGTGTGAAGAGGTCGTAAACGGCTATAAGTTAGCCAAGGCGTTTCGAAGTTAAGGGCTGGCCAGATTAACTGGCCGGCAATTAACACTCCAACGCTCATACCAACAATACCCCAGACAATTGTCATCACGGTAAATTGGCGTACAACTTTATAGTTGTAGTCGGGTTGAGTTTCAAGATGGCTCGTCATTTTTTTTGCTTCCGCTGCTGCTATGCATTGTTATCGCAACATCGCCTCTAATGAGGTCGACAATATTGAACGACAAAAAGGTCGAGAGTTGTTCTGTCCAAGTCTTAAGAATAGACGTCACAACAGTCCTTTTCTTCTTATTATTCGGGGGAGAATTCTAATCCATATAGGGTTAGAATGACAGGGAACAGCAGCCAAAAGTATGGCTTAAATCGTTTTTGGTGAACGACTTAGATATTTTGTTATATAAAGTGACTCAATTGACCATAAATTGATTTAGATCATTTCGCACCCCCCTTATCTATTGGCACCAAGGGGTTTGAACAAGATTTGACCACGAGGAACAAATGGAGCTAGATAAGAAGAGAATAGGGCAGATCCTATTCGTTTTAGTCGTGTTATCCGGAGCATTTATCTACCGCACGTATTTTATGGACACCAGTCCGCAGAAAGATACCCAGGCGCAAGCCGATATAGGGCCTCTCTGTAACTTCAAACAAAGCTGTCTCTTTGAAACTGAATTCGGTACGATCCAACTGATGACAGAGAATAGCCAATTGAAACCTGAATCCCCCGTACAATTTTTGCTCAGCCTACCTGAGCAAGACATTAAGATCATTAGCGCCGAAATGCGTGGAAGGGATATGTTTATGGGAAAAATCCCCTTACTCTTCGAACCTTCTGAACCCAATACGTACGTGTCTGATACAATGATTGGCGCATGTATTACTGATTTTATGGTCTGGCGCATCAACATCAAATTAGAGAAATCAGGTAAAGTCACCGAAGTGTATTTTGATTTTGGCATAGCCAAACACTATTAAGACAAGCGACAACGAATGAATTATATAGATCTCGATAAGTATCCCAGAAAGTGGATTTTCAATCATAAAGACGTACCTTTATCACAACAACAGCTTAAAGAGATCAAACCTCTGGACGGGTATAGCTCCTGCCAAATTTGGCAACAATTGGTGAGTAAAAAAAGTACCCATGGGGACTTTTTCAGCAAGGGGGATTGGGCTTGCAATAAAGCACTATGGCAATCGGAGGTAGAATGGCAAAATGCTTGGGACAGTGAATCCCCTGAATTACCGAGTGAAGTGTTGTCCTTTATTTCATGGCCCGATAATACCAAAGTATTTTTTTGCTATGAAAAATATAACGTCGTAGAAACTACCTGGGGCGGATTTAAGCAAAGTTGGAAAAACTTCCTGTTTTTTGATGAAGGACCTGTGTTGGTGAGTCAGAAAAAAAATCAGGCTTTATGGTTTCACCAGCAAGGAAAAGTAGTTTTGTCCCACCACAATAAATAACATCTAGTTATCGCATTGAAGGGCGATTTTTTTTAGTCAATAGATCGCTTTTTAATGCGAAAGCCCCCCAGGCAGCGTTCAACTTCGCGCAAAAAAGTTAAAGTTTCACCACCATTTTCGAAAAAAATGAACAATAGTGAACACTGAACGTTCACTTAAATTTGTAACTGCTGTGGAAAATCATCATGAACAGGGCAAAAAACAGTTTCTGACACCATATACACGAACTGGCACATTATTGGCCTAATCTCACTTAATGCAAAAGCATGAATAAAAATAACATTAAGGGAAAGAGTAACAAGGTGTCAGTCATGCCAGATAAAAAAATAATGACCAAACAGGTTGACTGGTTAAACCAGGGATCTTCCCGCGCGGTAACGGCTGCAAGCCGCAGTCAGTTAAGATGTCATCAATCAAATCGCTGATCCAGCGATTCAGGCTTTAGTTTGGGGTTTGGGGTTTATCATAAGCCGCAGACTTTAGTTTTATGGGCGTTTTCAGCGAAAAGAACCAAAAAACCAAAGATGTGGATTATGTATTTTATGGTAAATAGCGATTATGGTTAAATTCAAACTAACGGAGCTAAAGAGCTAGCAAATTTATATTAGAATATACCGTATTTAACATAATATACATTATGCGCAGTCAGGTCTAAGGGCTTCTCAGGACGCGTTTTACAGTATCCAGTAATGGTTTACCTATTATCACGGCTCGCTCTGAGCTGGAACCTAATTTAGCGCACTGGTAAAAATAATTTGCCAGCACTACACAACAAACCTTTTGCTTTATGAGTTTAACCTTTTCCATTTCAATCTCCTTTGATAAGTGACGCTTTGTGTTCCATGGGTGTCAGCGCATTTTGATTATGTCTTCGCTGATCCATTGGCCAGGTTTAGCAAGAAAGGAAAAGGGATTTCCAATCCGATAAACAATTGCAGGTTCCGGCACTCACTATTTGATACCAAGCCATAAATTCCATGGATGCCTTGTATAAAAAACCAGCGAATATTGATACCCGAGTATCTTTATTGATTATATTTCGTACCCGATTATATTGATGACTGAGTGGTATTATTCGGGTACGTTTTAATTGCCTCTTAGCTTTGCAGCCGTTCCTTGCTAACGCGGCGTCCCTTACTGCGCCGCTATTCGGAGGCTAATAACAGGTCTTCCTGTGGTGCTGGTTCATCCGGTGTTTGGACTGGATATTCATTCAAACAAGGTATCGCCCGAGTCTGTTTTTGCCAAACAATTACAGCCATGCATTCAGAGATAATTTTAACCTGGTAACCCATTACTCGTAAATCTTCCAGTGGCGTAACAAACCAGCCCGATTTGTTATTTGCTTCTACCTGGTAAACGTTAAACAAGCCATCACGATAATATGACAGTCGAAGTTCGTAACCGGCGAGTGGCTCTACAGCAGTAAAAAAAGCTGTCGAAACAGCAGGTAAATTATGATTAACATTAATAGTTTCGACAGAATCGCCAGGCTGAACCACTTCACTATTAGCCATGCTTTCTTGATCAGGAAAAGAGCCGGCTTGAGCAGTAGCATCAACAAGCTTTTGGCTGTGGTCTTCAAAGAAGTAATCAAGACCCCCAGAACTGACGGAATAGATAATAGCTCCGGCTGAACATGCCAACGCCAGAAGAAGCCTAGGCGACTTAAACACGTTTGTACCGGCTCTGGTATCCTGGACAATGCCTGTTTTAGTGGACTGATAGCATTTAAACGTTTTCTTTTTAATCGATAGAGTCTGAACCAACGAACCGCTGGATGGTTTATTTTCTGACGCATCATGCATGCTCCTTTTAAATTTACCGTTAAACCCTATTAACGCGCCATTAGCTTGCCTGTACGCAACCTCACATGTATTTCTAATATCTTCCCTGATATATTTGATATTGGGTGTGGTTAGCACTAAATCCCAATTAAAATGTCGATGGCGTGTAAATGCGTCAAGCATGTCATGTGGTTTACCGAGTTGTTCAGCTTCTTCAAACGTGGCTTTACGTTTAACACCATTATCATCAACCTCTAAAGTAAACTTTTCTAAATCCTTTTCACGCCACGCTTTCCTATGAATTAACTGAACTTCATCTAAAACAATTAATGCACCGTCCGGAACCCAACGAAACCACGTTTGCAATTTATCCATGGTTCCGGCTTTGCTGGTATCCAAATAAATAATCTCTGAGGTATCCGGCACGTCTGGGTATTGCTCCATCACGCGTTCGAGTGTGCAACCCCTGATATTAGTAACAACTACCCTGCCCGCTGGCCTGATTGTTATGGTCCCGTCTTCCTGTTTCATTTCTAAAACTGGACGCAATAACTCGGGGATAATATCGTATTCAACTGCGCTGGCTGATTTATATGAGCCGTTGGCTCCCCAATATATTTTAATAGACATTAGCGACCACCGAACGGCATAAACTGCAACGCGAACTTGGTAGATACAGCGCTGAATAGCATATTGACTATCTCTGGCAATCTAAAGAACGCTAATAGCTGTCGCTCCCTATCCGGTATTGCATTCCATCCAGATTGCATATGTGACGATATATCGAAGTTAGCTAATAGCTCGTCAACTAATTCCCCAGCTGCAAGTATGGCCTGGTATGAAATCCACATGGTCGCCTTAGCTAATTGACGCATTATAAGTCGCACACCATCATCAAAGAATTCGAAAAAGTTAACCACGTAAAAAACAAGGAAGTCTAAAAACGTTATATATGAATCCCATATTGTTGTTACCCATTCCATGATTACCCCCTGAATATATACAGTAAACAAAAGATAGTGAACGCTAATAAAAACGCAGCAGATATGGTTGAAAGTGGACCAGCGTATTCTGTTAAGCAAACTTGTTTAGTTGTTGTGAAACCACCCAGACTAATGGTGAATGGCTCGTAACATGGAAGCGCACCACCTCCACCCGCTGTGAACGACAACTTGCTTGACAATTTAGCGCCAAAACTAGCAGATGCTTCTTTAATCTGAGCTTGTAAATCAGTGATTTCTGTTTCAACTTGAGTAGTATCAAAATAGGCAACAAAATCAATTTGTGATGTGTCAATAGCACTCCACCCGCCGACATTTGGATCACCACTACCATCACCATCACCATCACCACCCGAATCACCAGTATTCGAATTAGTTTTATTTAATTTGTCGGTCAACATTTTTGTCTGTTTACGGAGATAATCGCCAATTTGCTGGGTACCCTGGCGATTATTAAAATCCAGTTGTTTCAGTAATTTATCAGTTGTGGTTGTAACCTCTGAATCTGGCACGGCATCTTGATAATCTGGGTCTGGGAGTGAGTCATTAGTTAACACATCGTCAGTACAAACAAATATGTCATTCAAGTAACCACAACCCTCTTCTATTGTTCCGTTCGGGTTGGTGTGGTCCTCTGGATTAGCCTCACAGTATTCATTACCACCGGCTCCAGCAGAGGTTTGAAAGCAGATCGGGTTGTATGGATTAGCCTCAGTATTAACAGTGCAGGACGGCCACATAGGAGCAATAGTTGTGCTGATATTACATTCGGGTGGATTTTCAGGTTGCTGTCTATCACATACAGGAGCATGACCCCCCGTTATTCTGGGGTCACCATAAAACCCATCAGAGCAAGTTTTTATTCTGCATTCAATTAATTCATTCTCAGCATTTAAAATACCGTCTGGATACGCTTTGTCTGGACAACCAGGCTCATCGTCGGACTGGTTATAACTGACAGTAACGGTCCTAGTGCCGTTATCAACTAATGTACTTCCCGACATATAACGAAAATAATAATCAAAATTCTTTCGCCCTGGCCCAGCGTCAGCAGGGTTGATACCCTTCGCAGCTAAACGTGCAGTTGGATCAGAATCATTAACGCCGTCAACATATTTTTGGCCAACACTAGAAACGCAATTATCCAAATTATTTGATACAGCAGAATAACCACCATAATGGCAATTATAATTCATTTCAGATTTGGGAATGTCACACCATCCAGCACCATCAGCACAATTAGAACCTGGCAATGGTTGAGCTGTTGATGCATTAGCATTCGCAGAAACAAAAAAGGCCGCAATAATAGCGACCTGGATAAGCTTTATCATAGTATCACTACCAAATATTTGCAGTGTGGACACCCAAAATAAATGCAATGCCCAACAACGCCCCATAAATAAGGGAAAGCATGTTATAGCTTACGCACTAGGCCGATGATGATAGTCACCACCGCCAAGCCAGCAATAACACCAATAATCGTTGTACCAACGCTGTGAGTCGATGTCTCAGCAGTTCCAATAGCTGTATTTACACCGGCAACATCAACAGCCGCATTTGCATTAACCGCACCGAATAAGGCAATACCCGCAGCAGTGTATTTAGTAGATACTTTATTTTGTAGCGCTCTGAATATTTTCATTTTCGTAATTTCCTAATTATTGATATTATTAAACCAACACCTAAACCAATCGCGTACATCTGTAACATTCCATACAAAGCAATGTCGCTCGCCGCTGGGTTAAACGTCCATATATCCGAAGATGCAAACATGGCTGCAATCTCCGAACACTGCTCCGATGTAAAGTTGGAGCAATCCATTATTAAGCCACCGTAATTCCGGAAGACTTATTACCTTTATTAACAAAACCTTTACTCTCAAAAGGTTGTATATCGCCTGCAAGTTGATACCAGATACCCTCTTTACCACCTGTTGACCACGCTCCAGGTTTAACTGGTATTTGTACCGGCTGATTCTCATACGCAACCAGCAACCCCTTACACTGGGTATATTGCTCAGGGGATAAAGTGACTTTCACGTATTCAATAACTTCCTCTTGCACCTTCTTATCAAAGTTAAAGGTGGCAATGGTCAACGCATGTTTAGCTTTGGTGTCTTCACCTAATTCCATGCGTTCCGCATTCGCTATAAACACTTTACGAAAATATCCGTATAACATTGCTCCGGTTTTAAAGCCGTCCACTTGCTTAATACTCATTTCTCTCATTCCTTCTATATTTGGCGTCTGCGACAGTTATTTACACGAGTCCTAGGAGGGCAAAATCAAGGGCCCTCGCTATCCTCCAATTGAGCATTTTCAAAATCTGACTCATCGAAAATATATAAATCTTCGGGGTCATCGAGTTCAGTTACATTGGCTTGCACGAGTGCGTCTCTTTCTGCTTGTGTCATCATTTTCAGCTCGTAGTTTTGAAACTTGGTAATTAACGGATGGCCGTTAACTTCGATGCCAAAACAAATCTGTGAGGCAATCTCACCGTAACGATTTAACTTGGCTTTATCGTCTTGCATAACCGGTGCATACATCGGGCGAATGGGACGCTTTGAACCCTGCATCACACCGCCATTCAACAACACATAAGCCGCCCAATCAGCCGAATCAGCAGCAGCACGGCAACCCTCAAGAGTGGCTTTTTGTTCATCATCCATTTTTGAAAGGCGCATATCATCAGCAGCAAAGGGCGCCCTGAATTTACGCAGCTGGCGCCATGCAGTGACCGAAGGCAGGCCAAAGAATTGAAACATCCGGATACCGCTTGAGCGGGACCACGTTTTAATAGAACGCACAGCCTGGGCGAAGGTCTTAGACGAGTTTTTATCTTTTAAATCGGCAATGCCTTTTTGCTCTGGGTTGCCGATGTTTTTAGTGATGTACTTGATAAAATATGAGAAGCCATCGCCCTTTGTGTAGTCAATATCTGAAATTCTACAGCGGCGTTCTTGAGCGCCCCGCTCGTCCGGTGAATCTGCCAGAGCATGATTACGGATTACCGTTTTAATGATCTCGATATTCTCAGGAGCTGCATAAACCAACAGATTCCAATGCTCACAACCATCAGCATGAGGCTCAGAAGTACGCATTCCGAAAAACTTAATGCCACGCTTA
This sequence comes from Psychromonadaceae bacterium, assembly GCA_965249895.1. Taxonomy (GTDB): domain Bacteria; phylum Pseudomonadota; class Gammaproteobacteria; order Enterobacterales; family CBDFNC01; genus CBDFNC01. The sequence goes on along the minus strand of CBDFNC010000004.1, from coordinate 4,682 downwards.
TCAAGGTCTTTACGGATGGCCGTAAACACATTAACCAGGTAAGCATGAGAAGCAGGAACATCAGGCTTGCCCGCCTTTAACCATTTGGGATTTGTATTTTTACCGTTACCAGTTGTTGCATGAAAGCGACTCGGGCAAGTTAAGATGCAGGCGAACGCGGGCAAATTTAGCTGCTTGGCTAATTCAGAAGTTCCCTTTGCCCTACAGTACATTTCAGCAACCCGAATATCAGGATTGGAAACATTGGATTTAGCGGCATCTTCCAGCGTGCTAACCAGCTCGCCATTTGAATCATAAATGCCGTACGTTTCCAGAAAGGAAGCCGTGATACTGTCACGGTAATCAAAACGCTGATTCAAGAACTCAGGACTGTAGGGTTGCCAGCCTTTACCCATAATCCGAAGCAATCTAGCTGCTTGCTGAATACGCAAAGAAGCTACTTTTTTTAGCCTGCTTAAAATCCAGGACTCACAGCGAACACGGGATAACAACGGCCCCCGATACGTATCTTTGCCAAAACGCTTTTTAAACGAATCAATGAAGTCGTCATCTATCACAAAGCCAAGCTGCTCCTGGGTTTCATTAAGTGCGCTTAACAAAAACTCGAAATCATCAAGGCCAGAAAAACGAGAATTGATATCAGTAACAAATTCAACTGCTATTTCTTTGAGACGAGCATCACTGGTTGTGTAAGTAACACCGCCGGTTTTCAATAAAGCATCCGCCTCAGCAAACAGCTTTAACGCAGATTCACGGCCTAATGTTTCGTGAAGATTGCAGTAAGCACGGGCCATTGTTGCGCCAAATGCACCGAAACGACGACAGGAAAAACCAAGGAAATCCTGATCTGACTTAGACAGAGTGCCAGTGGCAGGCTTGAACTCTTTTAGGATTTGGTCGGAAACAACACAGTGCGGAGCATCACGATTACCCTGTGCTGTTTTATCAATGTACTTCTTTTCATGCTCACCGAATTTCATCACGAAAGATTCGGCAACCTTAACCCGCTTAGGTTCAGCATCGGTTAACCACTTGCCATCAACTAAAGCAGCGTGAAACTTACCTACCTTGATTTCAATGGCTGGCTGGCCCTGTTGAGCATCACTATGAACAGCAATCACTTGTCACCGCCGACAGGCTTTGCCAACTCTTCATCAAGACGAGCGTTAATTTCATCAGTCACAGATTCCAAATTCAGCTCAACAGCAAGTTCATTCAGCTCACACATGCGGCCCCAAATATGTGCACGCTCTGACAAATCTAAAGAGGCGCAATAATCAGCCAACAGCTTGTTAAAACGTTTACGAATATAAGCTTCCATCACTTAATCCCCCTCAGAACAGAAGCGACATGAGTAAGTGAGTCACACGGATAGAAAGAGCCAGCAGAGGGATTTTTGATAAAGATGGCTGTAACACCAACATCAATCTCACGACCAAGGTTTCTAGCTTTAACCTGAAGGACTGAAAGACGTCTTTTCTGACTATTAGTAAACTTCATATCCAAATCCCTCTGAAAGCATGTCAAGTGTTATTTATGTCACTATCAAGTGACACTTTGGATAATCCTAGATGCACATATATGTCATGTCAAGATGCCATACACGTCCTTTTTTGATATCGCTATAATACCATGTGGTAAAATAGCAATATGCACACCAGTAAAGGCTAAGAATGATGGACGATCTAAAGGAAAGGTTAAAAGTAGCCATAACAAGTACTTACGGATATTCAGAAGTCAGCAAAGCAACAAATATAAATGAAAGAACACTAAAGAGATATGCATCAGGAGAGACAGAGCCAAGTGTCAATATTGTCAAAAATATCGCCAAAGCAACCGGTAAAAATGTGATATGGCTCTTAATCGGAGAAACAGAACCAGAAGAAGGTACTAAACAAGCAACCATAATGGCTGAACTAAATACAATTGAAAACGAAGACCTAGAAACGGCAATGAATGTAATAAAAGCGCTATCACTAAGCTCAAGTTTAAAAAAGAAATTTGCCTAAGCCCTTTCACCTGAATGAAAGATTTCGACAAGCAAGTGGTCAAATCCGCACAATGTAAGTTATGTCTAAATACTAGGCTCGATATCTGCGATATTGTATCGAGCTGCGTATCGCCTCACTACTCTACGCGGGTGGCTTCGCCAGTATCCGCGCTGCTACGTTCATTAACATCAACTTTGAATTATGCGCAGTCAGGTCTAAGGGCTTCTCAGGACGCGTTTTACAGTATCCAGTAATGGTTTACCTATTATCACGGCTCGCTCTGAGCTGGAACCTAATTTAGCGCACTGGTAAAAATAATTTGCCAGCACTACACAACAAACCTTTTGCTTTATGAGTTTAACCTTTTCCATTTCAATCTCCTTTGATAAGTGACGCTTTGTGTTCCATGGGTGTCAGCGCATTTTGATTATGTCTTCGCTGATCCATTGGCCAGGTTTAGCAAGAAAGGAAAAGGGATTTCCAATCCGATAAACAATTGCAGGTTCCGGCACTCACTATTTGATACCAAGCCATAAATTCCATGGATGCCTTGTATAAAAAACCAGCGAATATTGATACCCGAGTATCTTTATTGATTATATTTCGTACCCGATTATATTGATGACTGAGTGGTATTATTCGGGTACGTTTTAATTGCCTCTTAGCTTTGCAGCCGTTCCTTGCTAACGCGGCGTCCCTTACTGCGCCGCTATTCGGAGGCTAATAACAGGTCTTCCTGTGGTGCTGGTTCATCCGGTGTTTGGACTGGATATTCATTCAAACAAGGTATCGCCCGAGTCTGTTTTTGCCAAACAATTACAGCCATGCATTCAGAGATAATTTTAACCTGGTAACCCATTACTCGTAAATCTTCCAGTGGCGTAACAAACCAGCCCGATTTGTTATTTGCTTCTACCTGGTAAACGTTAAACAAGCCATCACGATAATATGACAGTCGAAGTTCGTAACCGGCGAGTGGCTCTACAGCAGTAAAAAAAGCTGTCGAAACAGCAGGTAAATTATGATTAACATTAATAGTTTCGACAGAATCGCCAGGCTGAACCACTTCACTATTAGCCATGCTTTCTTGATCAGGAAAAGAGCCGGCTTGAGCAGTAGCATCAACAAGCTTTTGGCTGTGGTCTTCAAAGAAGTAATCAAGACCCCCAGAACTGACGGAATAGATAATAGCTCCGGCTGAACATGCCAACGCCAGAAGAAGCCTAGGCGACTTAAACACGTTTGTACCGGCTCTGGTATCCTGGACAATGCCTGTTTTAGTGGACTGATAGCATTTAAACGTTTTCTTTTTAATCGATAGAGTCTGAACCAACGAACCGCTGGATGGTTTATTTTCTGACGCATCATGCATGCTCCTTTTAAATTTACCGTTAAACCCTATTAACGCGCCATTAGCTTGCCTGTACGCAACCTCACATGTATTTCTAATATCTTCCCTGATATATTTGATATTGGGTGTGGTTAGCACTAAATCCCAATTAAAATGTCGATGGCGTGTAAATGCGTCAAGCATGTCATGTGGTTTACCGAGTTGTTCAGCTTCTTCAAACGTGGCTTTACGTTTAACACCATTATCATCAACCTCTAAAGTAAACTTTTCTAAATCCTTTTCACGCCACGCTTTCCTATGAATTAACTGAACTTCATCTAAAACAATTAATGCACCGTCCGGAACCCAACGAAACCACGTTTGCAATTTATCCATGGTTCCGGCTTTGCTGGTATCCAAATAAATAATCTCTGAGGTATCCGGCACGTCTGGGTATTGCTCCATCACGCGTTCGAGTGTGCAACCCCTGATATTAGTAACAACTACCCTGCCCGCTGGCCTGATTGTTATGGTCCCGTCTTCCTGTTTCATTTCTAAAACTGGACGCAATAACTCGGGGATAATATCGTATTCAACTGCGCTGGCTGATTTATATGAGCCGTTGGCTCCCCAATATATTTTAATAGACATTAGCGACCACCGAACGGCATAAACTGCAACGCGAACTTGGTAGATACAGCGCTGAATAGCATATTGACTATCTCTGGCAATCTAAAGAACGCTAATAGCTGTCGCTCCCTATCCGGTATTGCATTCCATCCAGATTGCATATGTGACGATATATCGAAGTTAGCTAATAGCTCGTCAACTAATTCCCCAGCTGCAAGTATGGCCTGGTATGAAATCCACATGGTCGCCTTAGCTAATTGACGCATTATAAGTCGCACACCATCATCAAAGAATTCGAAAAAGTTAACCACGTAAAAAACAAGGAAGTCTAAAAACGTTATATATGAATCCCATATTGTTGTTACCCACTCCATGATTACCCCCTGAATATATACAGTAAACAAAAGATAGTGAACGCTAATAAAAACGCAGCAGATATGGTTGAAAGTGGACCAGCGTATTCTGTTAAGCAAACTTGTTTAGTTGTTGTGAAACCACCCAGACTAATGGTGAATGGCTCGTAACATGGAAGCGCACCACCTCCACCCGCTGTGAACGACAACTTGCTTGACAATTTAGCGCCAAAACTAGCAGATGCTTCTTTAATCTGAGCTTGTAAATCAGTGATTTCTGTTTCAACTTGAGTAGTATCAAAATAGGCAACAAAATCAATTTGTGATGTGTCAATAGCACTCCACCCGCCGACATTTGGATCACCACTACCATCACCA
>CBDFNC010000003.1:0-786272 GCA_965249895.1 Psychromonadaceae bacterium | reverse complement strand
ATCTATATAAAACCCAAACGAAGCTTTATAACAAAGATTACCTAGGACGTTTGGTCCGCCTCTTAGGCATCTATCCGCCTGGTAGTATTGTTGAGCTTTCCAATGGTCAGGTTGGTCTTGTAATGTCCGTTTCTGCGGACAGTCTTCTTTACCCCAGCGTTTTAGTATATGACCCAGATGTGCCCAGAACTGAAGCCCCCATAATAGACTTGGAAGAAAAGGAGCTTAAAATTAAACGAGTCCTTCGACCGAAAAGTCTACCTGCACCAGTTTTCGAGTATTTAAATCCAAGGGTTAGGATAAGCTACTACTTTGATCACAATGATAAAAAGAGTTAAATCAGCTAGCATCATTAGCACTTACTCTAGAACTGTGCGTAACAAATTCTAATGGGATTTAGCCCGCTGCAAAGGCTCTCTATCAAAGTTTTTACGCATGCAAAAAAGCCCGAACCTTTTGGTTCGGGCTTTCAATTTGGTACCTGGCAGTGTCCTACTCTCACATGGGGAAACCCCACACTACCATCGGCGCTATTGCGTTTCACTACTGAGTTCGGCATGGGAGTCAGGTGGGTCCACAATGCTATGGCCGCCAGGCGATAACTTGTTTTGCTCTCGTCGCTAGAGCGCGTGAGCTTTAAAATCTGGAAGTGATAAAGTTCGCAACAGCTCTTTGTCTTCTCACACCTTTACTTCGTAAAAGTGTTGCCAGACCTTCACTTTTTGCAAGCAAAAAGTGAATAGTTCGCAAGTAATCTTTTGGTATTAACACCCTAATGCTTAGTTTCCTCTCACATGTCTGCGACATGTTGCCGGAACTGCGCGGGTTACTTCGTAACACCGCTTAGGAGTTGTATGGTTAAGCCTCACGGGTCATTAGTACAAGTTAGCTCAATGCCTCACAGCACTTACACACCTTGCCTATCAACGTTGTAGTCTCCAACGGCCCTTCAGGGACCTTAAAGGTCCAGTGAGAACTCATCTTGAGGCTCGCTTCCCGCTTAGATGCTTTCAGCGGTTATCGATTCCGAACGTAGCTACCGGGCAATGCTATTGGCATAACAACCCGAACACCAGCGGTTCGTCCACTCCGGTCCTCTCGTACTAGGAGCAGCCCCTCTCAATTCTCAAACGCCCACGGCAGATAGGGACCGAACTGTCTCACGACGTTCTAAACCCAGCTCGCGTACCACTTTAAATGGCGAACAGCCATACCCTTGGGACCGACTTCAGCCCCAGGATGTGATGAGCCGACATCGAGGTGCCAAACACCGCCGTCGATATGAACTCTTGGGCGGTATCAGCCTGTTATCCCCGGAGTACCTTTTATCCGTTGAGCGATGGCCCTTCCATTCAGAACCACCGGATCACTATGACCTACTTTCGTACCTGCTCGACGTGTCTGTCTCGCAGTTAAGCTGGCTTATACCATTGTACTAACCTCACGATGTCCGACCGTGATTAGCCAACCTTCGTACTCCTCCGTTACTCTTTGGGAGGAGACCGCCCCAGTCAAACTACCCACCAGACAGTGTCCCAACCCCCGATCCAGGGGGCGTGGTTAGAACATCAAACACTACAAGGGTGGTATTTCAAGGTCGGCTCCACTCAATCTAGCGACCAAGTTTCAATGCCTCCCACCTATCCTACACATGTAGGGTCAATGTTCACTGCCAAGCTGTAGTAAAGGTTCACGGGGTCTTTCCGTCTAGCCGCGGGTACACTGCATCTTCACAGCGATTTCAACTTCACTGAGTCTCGGGTGGAGACAGCGTGGCCATCATTACGCCATTCGTGCAGGTCGGAACTTACCCGACAAGGAATTTCGCTACCTTAGGACCGTTATAGTTACGGCCGCCGTTTACCGGGGCTTCGATCAAGAGCTTCGCGCAAGCGCTAACCCCATCAATTAACCTTCCGGCACCGGGCAGGCGTCACACCGTATACGTCATCTTGCGATTTTGCACAGTGCTGTGTTTTTAATAAACAGTTGCAGCCACCTGGTATCTGCGACCGCCGTCAGCTTAGGAAGCAAGTTCCATCACCAACAGCGGCGTACCTTCTCCCGAAGTTACGGTACCATTTTGCCTAGTTCCTTCACCCGAGTTCTCTCAAGCGCCTTGGTATTCTCTACCTGACCACCTGTGTCGGTTTGGGGTACGATTGTTTGTTATCTGAAGCTTAGAGGCTTTTCCTGGAAGCAGGGCATCAATGACTTCAACACCTTAGTGTCTCGACATCGTGTCTCAGCGTTAATGAATTCCCGGATTTACCTAAGAACTCCGCCTACACACTTGAACCAGGACAACCATCGCCTGGCCCACCTAGCCTTCTCCGTCCCCCCATCGCAATAACAACCAGTACGGGAATATTAACCCGTTTCCCATCGACTACGCCTTTCGGCCTCGCCTTAGGGGTCGACTCACCCTGCCCCGATTAACGTTGGACAGGAACCCTTGGTCTTCCGGCGTGCGGGTTTTTCACCCGCATTATCGTTACTCATGTCAGCATTCGCACTTCTGATACCTCCAGGATGCCTCTCAGCTTTCCCTTCAACGGCTTACAGAACGCTCCTCTACCATGCATGCAAGCATGCATCCGTAGCTTCGGTGACTAGCTTAGCCCCGTTACATCTTCCGCGCAGACCGACTCGACCAGTGAGCTATTACGCTTTCTTTAAAAGATGGCTGCTTCTAAGCCAACTTCCTGGCTGTCTGAGCCTTTCCACATCGTTTCCCACTTAGCTAGTACTTTGGGACCTTAGCTGACGGTCTGGGTTGTTTCCCTTTCCACGACGGACGTTAGCACCCGCCGTGTGTCTCCCGTGATTGCACTCATTGGTATTCGGAGTTTGCATCGGGTTGGTAAGTCGGGATGACCCCCTAGCCGAAACAGTGCTCTACCCCCAATGGTGAGACACGAGGCGCTACCTAAATAGCTTTCGAGGAGAACCAGCTATCTCCCGGTTTGATTGGCCTTTCACCCCCAGCCACAAGTCATCCCCTAATTTTTCAACATTAGTGGGTTCGGTCCTCCAGTTGATGTTACTCAACCTTCAACCTGCTCATGGCTAGATCACCGGGTTTCGGGTCTAATCCTAGCAACTGTACGCCCAGTTAAGACTCGGTTTCCCTACGGCTCCCCTAAACGGTTAACCTTGCTACTAAAATTAAGTCGCTGACCCATTATACAAAAGGTACGCAGTCACGGAACAAGTCCGCTCCCACTGCTTGTACGTACACGGTTTCAGGTTCTATTTCACTCCCCTCACAGGGGTTCTTTTCGCCTTTCCCTCACGGTACTGGTTCACTATCGGTCAGTCAGGAGTATTTAGCCTTGGAGGATGGTCCCCCCATATTCAAACAGCATTTCACGTGTGCCGTCCTACTCGATTTCACTACAAAGGTCCTTTCGTGTACGGGACTATCACCCGGTATCGTCCAACTTTCCAGAAGGTTCCACTAACACCAATGCAGCTTAAGGGCTGGCCCAATTTCGCTCGCCGCTACTTTCGGGATCTCGGTTGATTTCTTTTCCTACGGTTACTTAGATGTTTCAGTTCACCGCGTTCGCCTCGTTACGCTATGTATTCACGTAACGATACCTGTAAACAGGTGGGTTCCCCCATTCGGAAATCTCTGGTTATAACGCTTGTTATCAGCTCACCAGAGCTTATCGCAGATTGCCACGTCCTTCATCGCCTCTGACTGCCAAGGCATCCACCGTGCACGCTTATTCACTTAACCATACAACACCTAAACAGTGTCGTATTGCAGGACCCACTTTCGTGCATCCTTTGTCTTTACCAAGACACTTGCGAACTACAACTGAGCTTTTACTTGTAAAAGCGACCTGCCTAACAACATCATTTACCAAGTAAATGTGTGAGAAGGCGCTAATACAAACTCAGTACGTGCTAAGTTTTAACACTTAACATTTATTTCTATTGCTTGAATTGTTTCCGAAGAAACAACTCGGTATTAAACACATCGAGTATTATCACCAAGTGATAATACGTAACATACCGATTTTGCAACGCAAAATGGTGGTTACTAATGTATTCAATGAACTTTATCAGCTTTCCAAATTTTTAAAGAGCAATTGCTTAAAAAAGCAAAGCAATATAATCACAACCGAAGTTGCTATATTGCTTTGTGCTTTCAAGCACGATACGAAGGTGGTTTCTTAGTTCGCCATCTTTCGTAAGAAAGATGGTATCCCGTACGAGATTTGAACTCGTGTTACCGCCGTGAAAGGGCGGTGTCCTAGGCCTCTAGACGAACGGGACATAAACTCGATATGAGAAACATGTTTCTCAGCAGTTTATGAATCAGGCGAACGCTAGTGAGCAGCCATATTCCAGAAACTTCACATCTTTAATTAATCAGACAATTTGTGTGGGCACTCCCTGAACATCTCGAAGAGATGTGACCGGTCAAACAGCAGCTTTTACGAAGTAAAAGTGCGAGTTGACAACAGTTCGAGTCGCTTTAGGTAAGGAGGTGATCCAGCCCCAGGTTCCCCTAGGGCTACCTTGTTACGACTTCACCCCAGTCATGAACCACACCGTGGTCATCGCCCCCCCGAAGGTTAAGCTAATGACTTCTGGTGCAGCCCACTCCCATGGTGTGACGGGCGGTGTGTACAAGGCCCGGGAACGTATTCACCGCGGCATTCTGATCCACGATTACTAGCGATTCCGACTTCATGGAGTCGAGTTGCAGACTCCAATCCGGACTACGACGGACTTTTTGAGATTCGCTCACTATCACTAGTTCGCAGCTCTTTGTATCCGCCATTGTAGCACGTGTGTAGCCCTACTCGTAAGGGCCATGATGACTTGACGTCGTCCCCACCTTCCTCCGGTTTATCACCGGCAGTCTCCCTAGAGTTCCCACCATTACGTGCTGGCAACTAAGGATAGGGGTTGCGCTCGTTGCGGGACTTAACCCAACATTTCACAACACGAGCTGACGACAGCCATGCAGCACCTGTCTCACGGTTCCCGAAGGCACTAAAGCATCTCTGCTAAATTCCGTGGATGTCAAGAGTAGGTAAGGTTCTTCGCGTTGCATCGAATTAAACCACATGCTCCACCGCTTGTGCGGGCCCCCGTCAATTCATTTGAGTTTTAACCTTGCGGCCGTACTCCCCAGGCGGTCTACTTAATGCGTTAGCTTTGGAACCCAAGGTACAAGACCTCAGACTCCTAGTAGACATCGTTTACGGCGTGGACTACCGGGGTATCTAATCCCGTTTGCTACCCACGCTTTCGCGTCTCAGTGTCAGTTTCTGTCCAGGTGGCCGCCTTCGCCACTGGTATTCCTTCCAATCTCTACGCATTTCACCGCTACACTGGAAATTCTACCACCCTCTACAAAACTCTAGTCGACCAGTTCCAAATGCAGTTCCCAAGTTGAGCTCGGGGCTTTCACATCTGGCTTAATCAACCACCTACACGCGCTTTACGCCCAGTAATTCCGATTAACGCTTGCACCCCTCGTATTACCGCGGCTGCTGGCACGAAGTTAGCCGGTGCTTCTTCTGCGAGTAACGTCACAGATGTTACGTATTAAGCAACACCCTTTCCTCCTCGCTGAAAGTGCTTTACAACCCGAAGGCCTTCTTCACACACGCGGCATGGCTGCATCAGGGTTTCCCCCATTGTGCAATATTCCCCACTGCTGCCTCCCGTAGGAGTCTGGACCGTGTCTCAGTTCCAGTGTGGCTGGTCATCCTCTCAGACCAGCTAGGGATCGTCGCCTTGGTAAGCCATTACCTTACCAACTAGCTAATCCCACTTGGGTACATCCGATAGCGATAGCTTCCAAGGATAGGCCACCTTTGCTCCTAAGAGATTATGCGGTATTAGCAGTCGTTTCCAACTGTTGTCCCCCTCTATCGGGCAGTTCCCCAAGCATTACTCACCCGTCCGCCGCTCGACGCCTGATAGCAAGCTATCATCGTTTCCGCTCGACTTGCATGTGTTAAGCCTGCCGCCAGCGTTCAATCTGAGCCATGATCAAACTCTTCAATTTAAAGTTTTTTTGCCCTCTCGTTTATTCGCAAGCGAATAAACTGTCGGACGAGATGTTTTGCAAGCAAAACATCCTGCTCAATGAATTCTGGTTTTTATTCCCACTATAAATAGTGGACATAAAGCCGTTCTGTCGAACATCCAAAATATTGAGAAAATCGTTTGCAGCTAAGCTGCTTAGCGAGTCTCAACAACTGTTGGAGTGTCCACACAGATTGTCTGATTAAATTGTTAAAGAGCGTTGAGTCGGCGTTTGCTTGCCTCGTCAGGGCTGCGTATACTACGCTAGCCGTTTCGAAAGTCAACTGCTAATCCCGAAGGAGTTTGCAATTTTCTTTCCAGGGTTGAAATCGCAGTTTCTAGCCTGACTGATGTCGCTTCAGCCCTTGTCCCGTATGGGTTGGCTTGCCGTCTCAGTGGTTGAGCATTATAGAGATGCGGCGCACAAGCACAAGGGGTTTATGCAGAAAACCCGCATCTTTTTTCAACTCACACGTTACACACAGTTAACCACACATTACCCACAGAGTTACCCACAAAGGAGACAAAAATCACTTCAATCACCTTAATAACCCAATAACCCAATAACCCAATAACTGCTATTAAGTCACTGCATATATAAGGAAGCAGATTAGTAGATATATAAAAAGGTAAGTAATAGGACTTAGCCGAATAGCAAGCCCTACCCTGAAACATCGATTCTGTCATTCTCTCGCAAGAAGGTATCCAGGGGCTTTACCGCGATCTCGGGGCACGCTAAAAAACACTGGATTGTGAGGCAAGCGATAACAATGACTGAGTTCGTTTAAATAGTGGTTACTAACTTTAGGCCTTAGCAAGATGATCAGCTTTACATTCTAACAATATGGCTGAAGAGCGAATGTATGAGTTTCAGGATTAAAGCAAGAAATGTATATGCCTATAAGAGCAGAAAGTGAACCAGAGAATTTTGCGACAATATTGAAGAAACTAGAGCAAGGGTTTTAATGAGGTAATAAGGTGAGTCAAACTGGGAGGGAACAAAGAAAAAGCCGGGATAAACCCGGCTTTGATTTTAATCTTCTGAAACTTCTTCAGTTTCTTCAACTTCAGGGCGGCCAACCAGCTCGATGTATGCCATAGGAGCATTATCACCAGCACGGAAACCACACTTAAGGATACGAGTATAACCACCAGGGCGAGACTCGTAGCGTGGGCCCAATTCATTGAACAATTTGCCTACAACGCTGTTATCACGTGTGCGGGCGAATGCTAAACGACGATTTGCAACACTGTCGTTTTTAGCAAGTGTAATCAAAGGTTCAACTACACGGCGAAGCTCTTTTGCTTTAGGCAAAGTAGTTTTGATAACTTCATGAGTTACCAAAGAGCTTGCCATGTTACGAAACATAGCCTGACGATGACTGCTGTTTCGGTTAAGTTGACGACCACTCTTACGATGGCGCATAACCTAATCCTTATAACTTATTCGTTAACACGATGACGTGGACTTAATCGTCAGCAAGACTTGCTGGCGGCCAATTTTCTAAGCGCATGCCCAATGACAAACCACGAGACGCTAATACGTCCTTGATTTCTGTCAGGGACTTCTTACCCAGGTTCGGAGTCTTAAGCAACTCAACCTCAGTGCGCTGAACCAAATCACCAATGTAATGGATCGACTCTGCCTTCAAACAGTTAGCAGAACGAACGGTTAACTCTAGATCATCAACAGGACGAAGCAGGATAGGATCAAAGTCCGGTTTCTCTTCTTTCTCTTCAGGCTCGCTAACGTCGCGAAGATCTACGAAGGCATCCAGTTGCTCAGCCAAAATAGTAGCTGAACGACGAATCGCTTCTTCAGGATCTAAGGTACCGTTAGTTTCCATATCGATAACTAGCTTATCCAGATCAGTGCGTTGCTCAACACGTGCCGATTCAACATTGTAGGCAATACGCTCTACAGGGCTGTATGCAGCATCAACAAGCAAACGACCAATTGGGCGCTCTTCATCTTCAGAATGTACACGAGTAGAAGCCGGCACGTATCCGCGACCGTTTTGTACCTTAATCCGCATGCTGATATCAGCAGCGCCGGTAAGGTGACAAATTACGTGGTCGGGGTTAACAATCTCTACATCACCATCATGGGTAATGTCACCTGCTGTAACAGGGCCCTCGCCAGACTTGGTCAGAGTAAGTAGCGCTTCATCCTTACCTTCTAACTTGACCGCTAGGCCCTTTAGATTAAGCAGGATTTCCAGGATATCTTCCTGAACGCCTTCTCTCGTGCTGTATTCATGCATAACGCCGTCGATTTCTACTTCAGTCACCGCACAACCAGGCATAGACGAAAGAAGAATTCTGCGCAATGCATTACCCAAAGTATGACCAAAACCACGTTCTAGGGGCTCAAGAGTCACTCTGGCACGAGAAGCAGTTACTTGCTCGATATCAACTAGTCTTGGTTTAAGAAATTCAGTTACAGAACCCTGCATTTAGTCCTCTCTTAGCAGTTAGCCTTACTTAGAGTAAAGCTCGACGATCAGCTGTTCATTAATATCTGCGGACAGATCACTACGCTCAGGATGACGCTTGTAAGTGCCTTCCATTTTGCTAGTATCAACTTCAACCCAGATAGGTTTTTCACGCTGATCTGCAATCTCAAGAGCAGCCTTAATACGAGCCTGCGTCTTAGATTTTTCGCGGATGCTGACAACGTCGTTTGGTTTAACGTTATAAGAAGGAATATTCACAACTTTACCGTTAACCAGGATAGCTTTGTGGCTTACCAACTGACGCGATTCTGCGCGAGTAGCACCGAAACCCATGCGGTAAACAACGTTATCTAAACGACCTTCAAGAAGCTGAAGCAGGTTTACACCTGTAGCGCCTTTAAGACGTGCAGCTTCTTTATAGTAGTTACGGAATTGCTTCTCAAGTACACCGTAGATACGACGAACTTTCTGCTTTTCACGCAACTGTATACCATAGTCTGACAGACGACTCTTACGAGCGCCATGGACACCTGGTACTGTATCAATTTTACACTTAGAATCGATCGCACGAACACCAGACTTCAGGAATAGGTCGGTGCCCTCACGACGGCTAAGCTTGAGCTTAGGCCCAATATATCTTGCCATTTTCTTTCTCCAACTAACCTAAGAAGCGATTAAACGCGACGTTTCTTAGGCGGACGACAACCATTGTGTGGGATCGGAGTCACATCAGTAATATTAGTAATGCGGAAACCAGCCGCGTTTAACGCGCGAATGGAGGACTCACGACCTGGACCGGGACCTTTAACGAAAACTTCTACGTTTTTCAGGCCGTACTCTTTAGCTGCTTCAGCAGCACGCTCAGATGCAACCTGTGCAGCAAACGGAGTAGACTTACGAGATCCACGGAAACCAGAACCACCGGCAGTAGCCCAAGACAAAGCATTGCCCTGGCGATCGGTGATAGTGATGATTGTGTTGTTGAAAGAAGCATGGATATGAGCCATGCCGTCAGCAACTTGCTTTTTAACGCGCTTACGAGCGCGAGTTGGAGTTTTAGCCATAATTACTCCTACCTCTTAATAGGTTTGCGAGGACCTTTACGGGTACGAGCATTCGTTTTAGAACGCTGTCCACGTACAGGCAAGCTGCGACGATGACGAATACCACGATAACAACCAAGGTCCATAAGACGCTTGATGTTCATGGAAATTTCACGGCGTAAATCACCTTCTACGGTGAATTTAGCTACTTCAGTACGAAGACTCTCAAGTTGAGCTTCTTCAAGATCCTTGATCTTAGCATCTTCAGCAATACCCGCAGCAACACAGATTTGTTTTGCGTGGGTCTTACCGATACCGTAGACCGCAGTTAGTGCGATTACAGTGTGCTTCTGATCAGGAATGTTAATGCCAGCGATACGGGCCACTATGCACTCCTCTAGTATTTAAAAGGCCATCTGCGAAAAGCCCGGAAGGATACCCAACAGATGACATAATTTCAAGCAAAAAACAGCCCTAGCGGTTAAATAACCACCAGGCTGTGTTTCATCTCGTAGAACTGTCTTAGCCTTGACGCTGTTTATGCTTAGGCTCTTCGCAGATCACGCGAACGACACCGTTACGCTTGATCACTTTGCAATTACGACAGATTCTTTTAACGGATGCACGAACTTTCATTGCATAACTCCGTAAACAAGTAGCATATCCTAAAACGCTATGATTAGCGACCATAACCTTTAAGATTTGCCTTTTTCAGAACAGATTCATATTGATGAGACATCAAATGAGTCTGTACCTGAGCCATAAAGTCCATGACAACAACTACGATAATCAACAACGAAGTACCACCGAAGTAGAACTGGGTGTTCATCGTGATCATCATGAACTCGGGAACCAAACAGATAAAGGTAATATATAGAGCACCCGCCAATGTCAGACGCGTCATTACTTTATCTATGTAGCGAGAAGTTTGTTCTCCGGGACGAATACCTGGAATAAAGGCACCGCTCTTCTTCAAGTTATCTGCTGTTTCTCTTGGATTAAACACCAAGGCAGTATAGAAGAAGCAAAAGAAGATAATAGCTGCAGCAAACAACATCGCATGCAACGGCTGTCCTGGCTGTAACGCGAGCGATACATCAGACAACCAACCAAAACCTTCCGCCTGGCCGAACCATTGAGCAATAGTACCTGGAAACAAAATTACACTCGATGCAAATATGGCCGGGATAACCCCTGCCATATTCAGCTTAAGCGGTAGATGCGTACTTTGCGCGGCAAAGACTTTTCTACCCTGCTGACGTTTTGCGTAGTTAACGACGATACGACGCTGACCACGTTCAACGAATACAACGAAATAGGTAACGGCAAACACTATGGCAACTATTAATAGCAGCAATAGTACGTGCAGCTCACCTTGACGTGCCTGCTCTGCTGTCTGGCCAATAGCCGACGGCAGACCCGCAACGATACCAACAAAGATAATGATGGATATACCGTTACCGATACCACGTTCAGTAATTTGTTCACCTAACCACATCAGGAACATAGTACCTGTGACTAGGCTGATAACCGCAGTTACATAGAAGCCCATACCCTCGTTTATAACGAGGCCAGGGAGCATACTAGGCAACCCAGTAGCGATACCAATTGCCTGGAATGTTCCAAGCACCAGAGTACCGTAACGCGTATACTGATTTATCTTGCGTCTACCTGCTTCACCCTCTTTTTTCAGCTCTGCGAGCGGAGGATGTACAACAGTAAGTAGCTGGATGATTATCGATGCCGATATATACGGCATAATACCCAGCGCAAGAATAGATGCGCGCTCCAGAGCACCACCAGAGAACATGTTAAACATTTCTATGATGGTGCCTTTCTGTTGCTCGAACAGATCAGCGAGGACAGCGGCGTCAATACCAGGAATTGGAATAAAGGAGCCCGCTCGGAACACCAAAATGGCGCCCAACACAAACAGTAAGCGAGATTTCAGCTCACTTAAACCACCCTGAGCACCCTTTGCTTCTAACCCTGGTTTCTTAGCCATTTAATCCTATTCCTCGATTTTACCGCCGGCAGCTTCAATAGCAGCACGAGCACCTTTAGTTACCTTAAGGCCTTGTACTGTTACTGGACGCGTGATTTCACCGGAAAGTACTACTTTAGCAAATTTAATATTGCGAGTAATAATACCGGCTTTCTCTAGAGTTACCAGAGAAACTACGTCACCTTCTACTTTTGCAGCTTCGTTCAAGCGGATTTCGGAACTAACCAAACTCTTGCGAGAAGTAAAACCAAACTTAGGTAGACGCTGTTTCAAAGGCATTTGACCGCCTTCAAAACCAGGACGTACGCTGCCGCCTGAGCGAGACTTCTGACCCTTATGGCCACGGCCACAGGTTTTACCTGAGCCAGAACCGATACCACGACCTACACGCTTTGCATTTGGCTTAGAGCCAGCCGCTGGAGATAGAGTATTAAGTTTCATAATTAATCCTCAACCTTAACCATGTAGTAAACCGCGTTAACCATACCGCGAACAGAAGGAGTATCTTCCAGTTCAACAGTGTGGCCAATGCGACGTAGGCCTAGGCCTGTCAGCGTTGCACGGTGTTTTGGTAAACGACCGATTCCGCTTTTAGTCTGAGTAACTTTAATAGTCTTAGCCATAGTCGATTACCCCAGAATCTGCTCAACAGTCAGACCACGCTTAGCAGCGACTTGCTCTGGAGAGTTCATTTTTTCCAGGGCGTCGATAGTAGCGCGAACGACATTGATTGGGTTAGTGGAACCGTAAGCTTTTGCCAGTACGTTCTGTACGCCAACAACTTCTAGTACCGCACGCATTGCACCACCGGCAATGATACCTGTACCTTCAGAAGCAGGCTGCATGTATACCTTAGAACCAGAATGACGGCCCTTGATAGGATGCTGCAGAGTTGTACCTTTAAGCTCAACGGTAGTTAGATTACGGCGCGCTTTTTCCATTGCTTTCTGGATAGCTGCAGGCACTTCACGTGCTTTACCATAACCAAAACCGATACGACCATTGCCGTCACCAACTACTGTTAGTGCGGTAAAGCTAAAGATGCGACCACCTTTAACTACTTTAGAAACGCGGTTAACTGCGATTAACTTTTCGTTCAGATCACCGGCTTGAGATTGTTCTTTTGCCATATCCGTCCCCTTAGAACTGAAGTCCAGCTTCGCGAGCTGCATCAGCTAACGCAGCTACACGACCGTGGTACTGAAAGCCGCTACGGTCGAAAGATACTTTAGAGATACCTTTTGCTACCGCACGTTCCGCGATCAATTTACCGATCACTTTAGCCGCTTCGACGTTACCGCCGCTCTTGATTTGACCAGCTACTTCTTTTTCAACAGTCGAAACTGCTGCAAGTACCTGAGCTTCTGGTGAGATCACCTGCGCGTAAGTGTGGCGCGGAGTACGGTGGATCACCAGGCGAGTTGCACCCAACTCTTGCAATTTTGCGCGCGTACGAGTAGCACGACGCAAACGAGATGCTTTCTTATCCATAGTGTTACCTTACTTCTTCTTAGCCTCTTTACGACGCACAGTTTCGTCAGCATAACGTACACCTTTACCTTTATAAGGCTCTGGCGGACGATAAGCGCGAATCTCTGCGGCAACCTGACCAACTAACTGCTTATCAGAACCTTTCAGTACGATTTCAGTGTTAGTTGGCGTTTCAGCTGTTATGCCTTCTGGAAGCTGGTGCTCTACAGGATGAGAGAAACCAAGCGTCAGGCTAACAACTTTGCCCTTAGCTGCTGCACGGTAACCAACTCCGTTTAGCTGTAGCTTCTTCTCAAAACCTTCAGATACGCCCAGAACCATGTTGTTAACAAGTGCACGAGCGGTACCAGCTTGTGCATTAGCACCAGCTACACTTTCAACAGCAGCGAAAGTCAGTACGTTCTCTTCTTGTTTAACAACAACAGCAGTGTTGATAGTACGGCTTAATTCGCCTTTGCTACCTTTAACGCTGATGTCCTGGCCGTTTAGCTTAACTTCCACACCGGCAGGAATGGCAACAGGTGCCTTAGCAACGCGTGACATATTCCTACCTCCTTAAGCTACGTAACAGATGAGTTCACCGCCGATACCCGCTTTACGCGCAGCACGATCAGTCATTACACCTTGAGACGTGGAAATAATAACAACACCTAATCCGTCTAGCACGTTAGGAATTTCTGTCGCACCTTTATAGATACGCAGACCTGGACGGCTTACTCGTTTTAGGCTTTCAATAACTTTTTTGCCTTCGAAGTACTTAAGAGTTACTTCTAATTCAGGCTTAGCTTCACCAGCTACTGCAAAGTCAGCAATATAACCTTCTTCTTTAAGCACATTGGCAATCGCCAGTTTCTGCTTGGAAGACGGCATTTTAACTGCAACTTTCTTAGCGGCTTGACCGTTGCGAATGCGTGTTAGCATATCGGCAATAGGATCTTGCATGCTCATATTTGCATACTCCCGTGATTTAGTGGGTTACCAACTAGCCTTTTTAAGACCAGGAATTTCACCGCGCATCATGTGCTCGCGTACTTTAATTCGGCTCATGCCAAATTTACGTAAGTAGCCATGAGGACGACCAGTAATATTACAGCGGTTACGCTGACGACTGGCACTTGAATCACGAGGAAGCGTCTGCAGCTTCAGAACGGCGTTCCAGCGATCTTCATCAGATGCGTTAACGTCGTTAATTGTCGCTTTCAGAGCCGCACGCTTTTCAGCGTACTTGGATACCAGCTTCGCACGTTTGTCTTCGCGCGCTTTCATTGATTGTTTTGCCATAACCTACACCTTATTTACGGAATGGGAAGTTAAAGGCAGCCAGCAGAGCCCGGCCTTCCTCATCAGTACCTGCGGTAGTAGTGATAGTAATATCCATACCGCGTACTTTATCGACTTTATCGTAGTCAATTTCAGGGAAGATGATTTGCTCGCGCACACCCATACTGTAATTGCCACGGCCGTCGAATGACTTAGGATTCAAACCGCGGAAGTCACGTACACGAGGAATCGCGATACCAACTAAACGCTCGAAGAATTCCCACATACGCTCACCGCGCAAGGTCACTTTACAACCAATCGGGTATCCCTCACGGATCTTAAAGCCCGCAACTGATTTGCGTGCTTTGGTGACCAGTGGCTTCTGACCAGAAATCGCTGCCATATCGGCAACCGCATTTTCCAGTACTTTTTTATCAGCCAGTGCTTCACCAACACCCATGTTCAGAGTGATCTTTTCAATCCGAGGGACTTGCATGACAGATTTGTAACCGAACTTATCTTTAAGTTCAGACGCTACTGTCTCTTTGTAAAAATCATGCAGTTTCGCCATCGTAAACTCCAGTTACTTCACAAGTTCATTATTAGATTTGAAGAAACGCACTTTTTTGCCTTCTTCAATTCTAAAACCAATACGGTCACCCTTGCCTGAGGCTGGGTTGAAAACCGCTACATTTGATGCTTCGAGAGGGGCTTCTTTATCAACGATACCACCGGCTACACCCAATTGTGGGTTTGGCTTAGTGTGTTTCTTGATAATGTTAACGCCTTCTACGAATAACTTACCGTTAGGTAAAACTTTGGTAACTTTACCGCGTTTACCTTTATCTTTACCGGCAAGTACGATTACTTCGTCGTCACGAATAATTTTTGCTGCCATTTTCGACTCCTTACAGTACTTCTGGAGCCAGTGACACAATCTTCATGAACTTCTCATTACGAAGCTCACGAGTCACAGGCCCAAAGATACGTGTGCCGATAGGCTGGTTGTTTGCATTCAGCATTACCGCAGCGTTGCGGTCAAAACGAATCACAGAACCATCGGGACGACGTACACCTTTTCTGGTACGCACTACCACTGCGTTTAGCACATCACCTTTTTTTACTTTACCGCGAGGAATTGCTTCCTTAACGGTAACTTTGATGATGTCACCAACTGCTGCATAACGGCGGTGCGAACCACCAAGGACCTTAATACACATTACTCTGCGAGCGCCGCTGTTGTCGGCAACGTCCAGCGTACTTTGCATTTGGATCATTTTAGTGCTCCGCTATTATCACAACAAGACTCGAATGGTCATCCAAACGAGTCATGGCTACCTCCCCCAACATGAGGGCGCGGCATTATAACACCACATTTTTAAAAAAGGTAGCTCAAATAAAAAACGGCCCCTAGCCGGGGCCGCTTCTCCTTACAAAGACTTGATTAAGCCTTAGTAATTACTTCAACCAGGGTCCAGGACTTAGTCTTAGACAGTGGACGACATTCGCGGATAGCTACCACGTCGCCGATACCACATTGGTTAGTTTCATCATGGACATGTAGCTTAGTTGTGCGCTTGATGAATTTCCCATAGATAGGGTGCTTCACCTTACGCTCAATGCCTACAACGATGGACTTGTCCATCTTGTCACTGATTACTTTACCTTGCAGAGTACGAGTTCTATCGCTCATTACGCACCAGCCTTAGCATTTAGTACAGTTTTAACGCGCGCGATGTTACGGCGTACGTTCTTAAGCTCGTGAGTCTGAGCTAGCTGACCGGTGCTTGCTTGCATGCGCAGGTTGAACTGCTCACGTAACAAGTTAAGCAGTTCAGCATTCAGCTCTTCAGCGCTCTTCTCTTTAAGTTCGCTAGCTTTCATTACATCACCGTCCGAATTACGAAAGTGGTAGTGATTGGCAGTTTAGCCGCCGCTAGTGCGAATGCTTCACGAGCCAATTCTTCTGGAACGCCTTCCATTTCATAAAGGACTTTACCAGGTTGAATTTGAGCAACCCAATATTCGACGTTACCTTTACCTTTACCCATACGAACCTCAAGAGGTTTTTCCGTAATAGGCTTATCAGGAAAGATACGGATCCAGATTTTACCTTGACGCTTAACGTGACGTGTCATAGCACGACGTGCTGCTTCGATTTGACGAGCAGTGATTCGGCCACGACCAGTCGCTTTAAGACCGAATTCGCCGAAGCTTACGTCAGTTCCTTTAGCAAGGCCACGGTTACGACCCGTGTGCTGCTTACGGAATTTAGTACGTTTTGGTTGCAACATTACTGAATCTCCTTACTTACCACGGCCTTTGCGCTTAGGCTTAGAAGCTTGCTCAAGGACAGGTTGCAGTGGCAACTGACCCAGAAGTTCACCTTTAAATACCCAAACTTTAACACCAATGATGCCGTAGGTAGTCGCCGCTTCAGAAGTAGCGTAATCGATGTCAGCACGTAATGTGTGCAATGGCACACGGCCTTCACGATACCATTCAGTACGTGCAATTTCTGCACCACCTAAACGACCGCTAACTTCTACCTTGATACCTTTAGCGCCAAGACGCATTGCATTCTGTACCGCGCGCTTCATAGCACGACGGAACATAACACGACGCTCTAGTTGGGACGCGATGCTGTCTGCAACTAGCTTGCCGTCAAGCTCAGGCTTGCGAACTTCGGAGATGTTGATCTGCGCAGGTACACCAGTCATCTTAGCGATGCGGTTACGTAGCTTCTCAACGTCTTCACCTTTCTTGCCGATAACCACGCCTGGACGAGCAGTGTAAATAGTTACACGGATGCTCTTAGCAGGACGCTCGATTACGATCTTAGAAAGAGACGCATTTTTCAGTTGCTTAGTTAAGAACTGACGAACTTCGAAGTCGCTGTGCAGGTTGTCAGCGAAATCTTTAGTGCCGGCATACCAAGTCGAGTTAAAAGGCTTAGTGATACCTAGGCGAATACCATTTGGATGTACTTTCTGACCCATTGCTTATCCCCTGTCTGATACCACTACGGTAATGTGGCTAGAGCGCTTAAGGATGCGATCCGCACGACCTTTAGCACGAGGCTTGATACGCTTCATAGATGGACCTTCGTCTACGAAGATCTTAGCTACGCATAGCTCATCAATGTCGGCACCTTCGTTGTGCTCTGCGTTAGCAATGGCAGAATCAAGCACTTTCTTCACTAACAAAGCCGCTTTTTTCGGGCTGTAAGTTAGGATTTCAAGGGCTTTGTCCACCGGCAGACCACGAACTTGATCGGCAACCAAACGCGCTTTTTGCGCAGAAGAACGAGCGAATTTATGTTTAGCTAAAGCTTCCATTATCTACCCTTATTTCTTCTTCGCTTTCTTATCGGCCACGTGGCCACGATAAGTGCGAGTTGGTGCAAATTCACCCAGCTTCTGACCGATCATTTCATCGGTAACGAAAACTGGCACGTGCTGACGGCCATTATGGACAGCGATGGTCAAACCGATCATATCAGGAATGATCATTGAGCGACGGGACCAAGTCTTAATTGGTTTTTTCTCCCCGCTTTCCACCGCTTTCTCTACCTTCTTCAACAAGTGCAGGTCAATAAATGGACCTTTCTTGAGAGAACGTGGCATGGCGTTTTCCTCTAGTTATTTTTTATTACGACGACGTACGATATATTGATCGGTACGCTTGTTCTTACGGGTCTTGTAACCCTTAGTTGGTACACCCCAAGGTGATACAGGATGACGACCGCCCGAAGTACGACCTTCACCACCACCGTGCGGGTGGTCAACCGGGTTCATTACAACACCACGAACTGTTGGGCGGATACCGCGCCAACGGTTAGCACCAGCTTTACCAAGCTGACGTAACATGTGTTCTGCGTTACCCACTTCACCGATAGTCGCACGACAATCGGACAGGATCTTACGCATTTCGCCAGAACGCAGACGCAAGGTGACATATTCACCATCGCGAGCGATGATCTGGACGTAGGTACCAGCACTACGTGCCAGCTGAGCGCCTTTACCAGGCTTCATTTCTACCGCATGTACAGTAGAACCTACAGGGATGTTACGCATCGGCAGAGTGTTACCTGCTTTGATCGGCGCTTCAACACCAGATTGGATCGCATCACCTGCTTTCAGGCCTTTAGGGGCCAGAATGTAGCGGCGCTCACCGTCTGCGTATAAAACCAGAGCGATGTTAGCACTTCGGTTTGGATCATATTCCAAACGCTCTACTTTCGCAGGGATACCGTCTTTATTGCGTTTGAAGTCAACAATACGGTAGTGCTGCTTGTGACCGCCACCGATATGACGAACGGTAATACGTCCGCCATTGTTACGACCGCCAGACTTAGACTTAGTGTCTAGTAGGGGTGCGTAAGGCTTACCTTTATGCAGGTCAGTATTAACCACTTTAACAACGTGGCGACGACCTGGAGATGTAGGCTTACACTTAACAATAGCCATTTCTTAAACTCCTCTTACTCTGCGCCGCCAGCGAAGTCGATGTCAGCACCTTCAGCCAGAGTAACGTACGCCTTTTTCCAGTCGGAACGACGGCCGATACGCTGTCCGTGACGTTTGGTTTTACCCTTCACGTTCAGAGTGCGAACACCAGTAACTTCAACTTCAAACAGTTTTTCAACTGCTGCTTTAACTTCTGCTTTAGTCGCCGTGCCGGCTACCTTGAAAACCATAGTGTTATCGTTTTCAGCAGAGCTAGTGCTCTTTTCAGAGATATGTGGAGCCAGAATGACTTTCAGTAAACGTTCTTCACTGATCATGCCAACATCTCCTCAATCTGCTTCACTGCAGCTGCAGTTACTAGAACTTTGTCAAAACCGATCAAGCTAACTGGGTCGATACCTGCTGCATCACGTACGTCAACCTTGTACAGGTTACGTGCCGCAAGGAACAAGTTCTCGTCAACTTCTTCAGTTACGATTAGTACATCGCTTAGTTCAAGTTCTTTCAGCTTGGCAACCAATTCTTTGGTTTTCGGCGCTTCAAGACCAAACTTTTCAACAACGATCAGACGATCTTGGCGAACTAACTCAGAAAGAATGCTTCTGATAGCACCGCGGTACATTTTCTTGTTAACTTTTTGGCTGTGGTCCTGAGGACGAGCAGCAAAAGTTACACCACCAGAGCGCCAGATTGGGCTGCTAGCAGTACCGGCGCGAGCACGGCCTGTACCTTTTTGACGCCAAGGCTTTTTACCACCACCAGCAACGTCACTACGGTTTTTCTGAGCACGGGTACCTTGACGGGCACCTGCCGCATATGCAACGACTACCTGATGAATCAGGGCTTCGTTGAAATCACGTCCGAAGGTAGTTTCGGAAACTTCAAGAGCGCTCTGGGCGTCTTTCAATACCAATTCCATTACTATCTCCTGTTACGCTTTAACGGCAGGTTTAACGATTACATCGCCGTTAATCGCACCTGGTACTGCACCTTTAACGAGCAGCAGGTTACGTTCAACGTCAACGCGTACGATTTCAAGGTTTTGAGTCGTTACACGCTCAGCACCCATGTGTCCAGCCATTTTCTTGCCTTTAAATACGCGACCCGGTGTTTGACATTGGCCAATTGAACCAGGAGCACGGTGAGCAAGAGAGTTACCATGTGTCGCGTCTTGCATGGCGAAGTTCCAGCGCTTAATAACACCCTGGAAACCTTTACCTTTAGACTGACCGGTAACATCAACTTTTGAAACTTCGTTGAATAGCTCAACGTTAAGCTCTGCACCAACTTGGATGTCGCCTTCGTTTTCTGTGCGGAATTCCCACAGACCACGACCAGCTTCAACACCTGCTTTCGCGAAAATACCAGCCATAGGCTTGTTTACGCGGTTCGCTTTTTTGGTGCCAGTGGTCACTTGAAGTGCACTATAACCGTCTGTTTCCAGGCTTTTCACCTGAGTAACACGGTTAGCAGCACATTCGATAACCGTAACTGGAATAGATACGCCATCTTCTGTGAAGATGCGAGTCATTCCAACTTTACGACCGACTAGACCGATTGCCATTGTTATAACCTCTTCTCTTTCCTGCTTAACCCAGGCTGATCTGCACATCGACGCCAGCAGCCAAGTCAAGTCTCATTAGAGCGTCAACTGTCTTGTCAGTTGGTTCTACGATATCAATCAAGCGCTTGTGCGTGCGAATTTCGTACTGATCCCGCGCATCTTTGTTTACGTGCGGAGAAGTCAATACTGTAAAACGCTCTTTACGAGTTGGTAGTGGAATTGGACCACGTACCTGAGCACCAGTGCGCTTTGCAGTTTCAACGATTTCCGCTGTGGAGTTATCGATCAGTCTGTGATCGAACGCTTTCAGGCGGATACGGATTCTTTGGTTCTGCATGGACCAAGGCTCCAATGTTAAAAACACATAAAAAAAACACCACAACATCAAACCAATAAAATTGGTATGATGAGTGAAATGTCACACGTTAACTTCACATATCGGAAGTTCTGTAGTTGTCAGGGGCTACCCGACTCAGAGTTTAAAACTCTACTCGCCTTATTGGCAAGCGAAAAGAATTATAACGATTTCTTTGCCAAGTGCAACAGCAAGGGTCATTTTTTATTCAATTTATTTTAATTGCTGTTGCTGGCCTGCTTAGCTAGGTTCCTGCCAGCTTGCTTTGCCTTGTATAAGGCCTGGTCGGCAAAGCTTATCAGGTTCTTGTGGGGCATCCCTTTAACAGGGTTAACACATACATGTCCCGCACTAATGGTCACCTGCCCTGCAATACTGGAGTCTGGATGGCGAATATTAAGTTGCTCAATTTTACGCCGACATATTTCTGCCATCGCCTGAGTCTGGGCGCTATCAATACCCGGGCATAACAGGACAAACTCTTCACCGCCATATCTTGCGATCAGGTCTGAGTTTGGATTAACACAGGCTTTTAGTGCCGTAGCGATTCGCTTTAAACAGTTATCTCCTTCAAGGTGGCCTTTCTTATCATTATATTGTTTGAAGAAATCCACATCGAAAAGGATAAGAGAGAGGGTGGTATTTCGCCGTTGCGCCAACATCCACTCCCTGGCCAAGGCTTCATCAAAGCTTCGGCGGTTAGATAGACCGGTTAACGAATCCATGGAGGACATTTCTTCCAGCGCTGTATTTGCTTGTGCGAGGGAACGATAGGCTTCCGCAAGTTCAGCGGTGCGCTCCCTGACCCTGAACTCCAGATCTTTGTTCAGTTGGATCACTTCCTCTTCAGCTTGTTTTGTCATGATCATCTGACCTAACGTCGACGAAAGCAGGATCAGAATCTCCTTTTGATACTCGGGCAGTGGTTTTTTGTTTATTAGATTGTCACAGGCGATCCAGCCAATAGTCTCGTCACCGTGCCACAATGCAATCAATGCGTTCCAACCTCGGCCTATCTCCACCGAGTCGTGAAGGATGGAAGTATCTTCCCAAATGCTCAAATGATCTTTGTGCTTCAGAGCCTGTTGAACAAAAGGTACATTGGGGATCTTGTTTTGAAAATAGCTTTCATCGACAACATTTCCCTGCTCATCAGTACCATAAGTGCCCACATAGGTATCTTTTTCCCTGTCCATGATAAAAATGGCCATTCGGTCTATCTGCAGGCGACTGATCCCCGATTCAACAGCCAGGTGATATACTTCATCCAGGCTATTGACCTTGGAAAGCGCCATGGTGATTTCATGAAGCTCCGTCAGTAACGCCGAAAATGCTTGTTCCTGAGCGGAAAACTCCCTGATAGTCAGATCGCTATTCTCTAACGCCTTGCGTTTCTCATTAAGCCTTTGCTGACACATAAATGCCTTTAGTTGGGCCGCAATCTGAGGAAGCAGTGAAACCAACAGCGCCTGCTTAGCCAGGGGCTTTGAGAGATAAATTAAACCTAATAACTCGCCAGCTGTGTACATGGGAAACACTTGGCCTTTTTTATCCCTAACGCCGGTTTTAAGGACTGTGTATAGATCCGTTAGCGGGAGCTGAGGTTCATTGTAGGCAGAATAAGGCTGCTCATAAACCTCATAACTTCCAGACCCCTCGCCCTTAGCCTGGACATAAAGCGTGTCCTGGCGACGATAAAGGATCCAAACCCGCTCCTGAGCAGATAAAACCCCTTCGAACAGACATGTGCAGAAAGTCACCAGATTAGCCTGCCGAGTCAGAAGCTCGTATACATCATTCCCTTGTTGAGACATTCTCTTTCCTTGGTCACCGACTCGATGTTCCCATCTGGAGTCCAGTTTATCCATCACAGAATCGTAACAAATGAAAGTTGCCAGGTCGGTGTGAGACATACAAAATGAGAGCTGTATCAACTAATTCTCAATTACCTCAGGTGGGATAAACAAAGCCCCTACCCTTTGTTACCACCAGATAAACGGGTAAAATCATAGCCAATCTGACTTAACCATCAAAGCTGTGTGGAAAAATTACTAGCAAAACTACAAAACCAGGCCCTAATGTTAAACCATCGACGACTCGTGGTTGTTAGCGGAGCTTATGATTGGTGTCTGGCTCAATGTGAAACTCTACCCACACAAAATACCACCTGGATTGGTGCTGCTCCCGATGGGTTTGACCCGATACCGACAAGTAAAGCCAAAAGCTTACTGGGGCGTGAAAGTCAGTATTTGGTGTTTAATTGTTTTTCAGGGTTTAACCCAGATGCCTTCGGAGCCGCTAGTGGTACATTGGTTGGTGGAGGCATTATGTTATTGCTCTGCCCACCGCTGGCTGATTGGCCACGATTCCCTGATCCTGAATACCAACGCTTTATCTCGTTCCAAGATGAACTCGAGGCGGTTAACGGACGTTTCTTAAAACGTTTGGCCAGGCTAATTCGGTGCTCAACGCTAATAACCCTAGTTGAGCAGGGCAAGGTAAAATCAGAGTTACCAGCTTTGGAAAATCAAGCTGCGCATCATTTTTTTCATGTCAATCATTGTAAATCACAGAGTCAAAAGGATGCAGTCGACGCCATAATTAAAACCCGTAGCGGCCACAGAAGGCGTCCCCTGGTAATAAGTGCAGATAGAGGAAGAGGCAAAACAGCTGCTTTGGGCATAGCAGCGGCCACGCTTATGGCTGAGAAAAAGTGTGCCATATTAATTACAGCCCCCAGGCCCGGGGCTACCCGCAGTGCTTTTCTGCTAGCATCACAACTTTTGGCGGAGCCAGAAAAAAATCACGCGCTGATCACCACTAAGGGTTCCAGCTTGAGTTTTATCGCCCCTGACAGGCTAATTCAGCAACAGCCGGCAGCGGATCTGGTCTTAGTAGATGAAGCAGCAGCTATCCCTACCCCCATGCTGGAAAAGATACTCGCGCGTTATTCCCGGGTAGTATTCTCAACAACTTTACACGGTTACGAAGGCTCTGGTAGAGGTTTCGCACTTAAATTCCAGCAACACTTATCCAAGCAATCACCTAACTGGCGAGCGATACATCTGGATGAACCTATACGCTGGGCAGCTAACGACCCACTAGAAGACTTTACCTTCAGTGCGTTAGCTCTAGATGCAGAGCCCGAGCTGGATATCAGGCCAGAGCAAATTCTATTAAACAGACTTAGTTGTGAACCAGTAAACAGGGATGACTTGGTTAACAACCAACAACTGCTAAATCAAGTTTTTGGCTTACTGGTGTTGGCACACTATCAAACCAGTCCAGCAGATTTACGCAGCCTGCTGGATAACCCGAACGTACAGGTTTTTGTGGTAAAAACTGCAAACACTATAATAGCAACAGCACTGATCGTATCCGAAGGTCGGTTTTCTGAAGCGTTAAGCGAACAAATATGGCTGGGGAAACGTCGGGTAAAGGGCCACCTATTGCCTCAATCCCTGGCCACTCACGCCGGTTTCTTAGAAGCTCCTGTCGCCAGTTATGGGCGTATAATGCGAATTGCAGTCCACCCCAAGCTACATAACCTGGGCATAGGCCAGTTTATGTTGCGTAAGCTAGCACTAAACTACCAGGAGCAAGGATTCGACTATATCGGCACCAGTTTTGGCGCAACACCAGAATTGCTTTCATTTTGGCATAAAGCCAACTATCAAACCACAAGGGTTGGGTTAGCTTTAGATGCAGCGAGTGGCACCCATTCATTACTCGCTCTCCATCCCTTGAGCCCCAAGGCAAACCAAACTTTAGTTAAGATGACCAGCCGCTTTCATCAACAGTTAGCCGATCTGCTCACGGGTCCATTACGTTGGTTAGATCCATTGTTGGTTGCCAGCCTACTAAATGAGAGCAGGGCCAAAGCGCAATTGGACAATCAGGATAAGCTTGACCTGCAAGCTTATTATCAGGCGAACCGGCAGTTTGATTGCGTGCAACCCTGCTTAAAGAAACTGCTGTTAGGCGATATTCAACTAGCTAAACTCAGCAAACAACAAATCAGTTTACTTATACAAAAGATACTGCAACAGCACCTCTGGAGTCAGCTGGTCGAGAACCACCATTTATCCGGGAAAAAAGACGCACAAAACAGGGTGAAAGAAGCCATAAGGCAGCTTCTCCCGGCTGATTTTCTTCATTAAAACCCATGTGTATTCAAGCGCTAAGTAAAGTATCGCTCTGCTCGGCGCTGTCCCAGCTGGTTTCAGGCTAGGTAGAATTCCAGAAAACAAAAAGGGACAATACTGCCCCTTATACGGTATCCAGCCCTAGCTTACTCAACTAAGCCTAAAGTGACTCAGTTAAGCACAACGTTGAGTTAATCCATTAAGTGTTCCAATCCATATACAAGTTCAGATTTTTCCACCACCTTTTTGCAGGCCAGGCAAATACCGGGCATAAAGGATTCCCTGTGTTGAGAGTTGTGCTCAATCTTTAAGGTCTCACTTAACCCGCCAAAAAATACTGTCTGCTGAGCCACTACACCAGGTAGGCGAACCGAGTGAAGTTTTACATTGTGTAACTCGGCGCCACGGGCCCCTTCGATTAACTCTTTATCTGAGGTTGCCATCGGCGCTTTTTTCCTGGCCGCCGCGATAAGCTCTACCGTACGTACACCTGTACCGGAAGGGCTTTCTTCTTTTTGTGGGCTATGTGCTTCGATCACTTCCACATCGGGTAAATACTTGGCGGCTTCAGCTGAAAATTTCATCATTAACACGGCCCCTACAGAGAAATTGGGTGCAATTAAACCACCCAAACCTTTGCCCGCCGCAATCTCCTGTAACTCTTCTACCTGCTCTTGCTGGAAGCCGCTAGTACCTATCACCGGACACGCACCACTTTCCAGAATGATTTTAGTATTGTTATAACCCGCAGACGCCGCTGTCAGATCTACCACAACCTGGGCCTGGCATGAGGTGATCTTAGCCGCGAGATCATCACCAAAGTCAGCTTGCCCCACTAATTCCAGTGCCGGATCGTTGGATACCGCTTTGACAGCTTCACTTCCCATACGCCCTCTGGCACCATTTACCAATACCTTTACCATTTTCACTCCTAGTGATTCTTATCTGGCGTCACAGCCTGCTTACGGAAAGGTTAAAATTTATCGGCTTAGATGTCTAGCCAGTGTCTTTTATATAAATATAAAAATTAAAGGTATTCATCTAGCACCAAGTGCCCTTGCTGATCATAGGCTTCATCTTCGATAAACCCTTCAGCGAGCTCTTCGAGGTCGAATCTCAGGCTAGAAAAAGCGTCTAATATCTCGTCTTCTTCCAGCAAAGGACTACCACTGCGCTTTTCTAACCAGACCACACTGATGTAACAGTGGAGTAAGCAACCTGAGATCTGTGCAGGAAACTCAACGGCTTTACGCTGCGCCTGGTATCGCTGAATATCGGGAAACAGTATCGACTGATTCATTGGCTGAGCTCAGCTCGTAATTTGTTTAATACAGCCCCCTGCTCCGGCACCTGATCCCGCCATACGGCAAAACTTTCCGCCGCCTGTCCCACTAACATACCAAGTCCATCAATGACCTGAGCCGCACCATGACTGCTGGCCCAAACATTAAATGCCGTCTCTTGTGCCCCATACATCATGTCATATACGGCTCCGCCAATAAGCGCGGCTGATATTGGAGGAACTTCCCCGGATAGGCTTGCAGAAGTCGAGTTAATGATGAGGTCAAATTCACCACTGAGTTTATCAAAGCCCAAAGCCGACACAGACCCACAGGAAGCGAATACTTCCACTAGGGCCTTAGCTTTAGACTCTGTACGGTTGGCAATCACAAGCTTTGCGGGCTGTTCATCCAACAATGGTCCGCATACACCTCGAGCAGCCCCCCCAGCTCCCAACAATAGGATCCTCGCTCCACGCAACTGAACCTGGTTATTTTTCAGATCCAGAACCAGACCGGCACCATCAGTGTTGTCACCCAGTAAAACACCTTGTTCGGTTAATTTTAAGGTATTTACCGCACCCGCCAATTTGGCTCTTGCTGTGAGCTGTTGAGCCGCATTAAATGCTTCTTCCTTAAACGGAACTGTAATATTGCACCCCTTGCCTCCTGCCGAAAAAAAGTCGGACAAGGAACCATTAAAGTCATCCAAGGGTGCAGCAATAGCCTCATAACTGATATCCTGCTGCGTCTGCTGCGCAAACAGGCTATGAATAAGGGGAGATTTACTATGCCCAATCGGATTGCCAAAAACTGCGTATCTGTCCATAAGTCTTCCAGAATGTAAACTGAGTAAAAGATAATGAACCTGATTAAAAAGATCTTTGCCAAGGAAAGCAAGCCACAACATGCCAGTCCCGAAAAAACACCTTACCAATTATTGGGTGGCGAGACTGGTGTAAAAGCACTGGCAAATCGATTTTATGACATTATGGAAACGACACCGGAAGCAGCCGAACTATATGCTGTTCACCCACAACCCTTAGATGATATCCGCTTGAAGTTTTTTGAGTTTCTGTCCGGCTGGACAGGAGGCCCGGCATTATTTGAGGAAAAGTATGGCCACCCTATGTTACGCCGCCGCCATATGCCATTTGTCATAGATAAGAATATGCGGGACCAATGGATGTTTTGTATGAACAGAGCGCTGGACCTGGAAGTGAACAATCCACTGCTAAGGGAAAACATAAGGCAATCCCTTAAGCAACTGGCCAATCACATGCGCAATCAGCCGGAATAAACATCGAAGGCTAAGTTATACCCACTCCCTGGGGGTTAGGAATTCAGCTAACCTGGCTTCCCTGCTCCCCTGCTCTGGCTGATAATCGTATTCCCAGCGAACCAAGGGAGGCATAGACATAAGGATTGATTCCGTTCGGCCACCTGTTTGTAAACCAAACAAGGTGCCTCTGTCATATACCAAGTTAAACTCCACGTAACGGCCGCGACGATATAACTGAAACTGCCTTTCTCGTTCGCCAAACTCCTGACCCTTACGCTTTTCAATAATAGGCAGGTAAGCATTCAGGTAACCTTCACCTACCGCCTGCATAAACGCAAAGCATTGTTCAACCGGCCAGTCGTTTAAATCATCGAAAAACAAGCCGCCTATGCCCCTTGCTTCATTTCTATGCTTGAGGAAGAAGTAGTCGTCGGCCCAGCCTTTGTATTTGGCATAAACCGTGTCGCCAAATGGGTCGCAGAGATCTTTAGCTACCTGATGCCACTGTTTGCAGTCTTCTTCAAACGGGTAACAAGGGGTTAAGTCAAAACCTCCGCCAAACCACCATACAGGATCTTCGCCGTCTTTTTCTGCAATAAAAAATCTGACATTAGCATGTGACGTGGGGATGTACGGGTTATTCGGATGGATCACCAGGGAAACACCCATGGCTTCAAAACTGCGGCCAGCTAGCTCCGGTCGATGCGCTGTGGCGGAGGCAGGCATTTTATCGCCATATACATGAGAAAAATTTACCCCTCCTTGCTCAATAATCGCACCCTTAGCCAGCACCCGAGAGCGGCCGCCGCCGCCCTGCTCCCTCTCCCAGCTGTCTTCAACAAACTCGGCGCCGCCATCGGCCTGCTCAAGTCCCTGGCAAATATTATCCTGTAAACCAAGTAAAAAAGCTTTTACTTGGTTTTTATCTGGCCCAGCCATAAAGTTACCTTATCTTTTTAAGAATTACTCTGTATCCCAGCAATCTAAAGTTTAGACGGACGGGGCCACAGGAAAATGTCTCATAAAATATTACAGAAAGTTAGATCTTCACATTGGCTATAACAGAGCACAAATGCAGTATTGATGAGAGTTAACCTTGCCGGATGATTTTTCCGGTGAGAGCATCTCTTATTTGGGTTGGATTATCCAGTCCTCCAATCTCTCCAGGTAAAATATAACCAAGCTTTTCACCTAATTGTGCGTTAACTTGTGCTTCATTCAGACACGGAGCAAGCCCGGTGAGATTGGCACTTGTAGAAGTGATCGGCTTGCCGTATGCCATGCACAACTGGCTCACCGATGGATGCTTGCTCACTCTGACGGCAACCGTATCAAACTTACCTGTGATCCAAAAACCTATGGATTTTTTCGCAGGCATGATCCAGGTAAATGGGCCTGGCCAGCTAGCTTTAACTTGTTCCAGGATATGCTGTGGGACGAGGTCAAAGTCCACATAATCCGTGAGCTGAGCAATTTCAGCCGCAATAAGGATCAATCCCTTCTCTATTGGCCGCTGCTTAATGTTTAATAGGCTAGATACCGCATCCTGA
Organism: Psychromonadaceae bacterium; assembly: GCA_965249895.1. Taxonomy (GTDB): domain Bacteria; phylum Pseudomonadota; class Gammaproteobacteria; order Enterobacterales; family CBDFNC01; genus CBDFNC01. Next base: position 757,315 of record CBDFNC010000003.1, on the reverse strand, counting down.
TTATCTGGGTCACAACCCAGACCAAATACAGCTTCTGTTGGGTAAGCAATTACACCGCCAGCTTCAAGTGCTTGGACGGACTTTTGAATTTCAGATTGGATCATAACTTAGTAGATTCATTACTTAAAAAGATTTACTGCTCCAAGTAACTCGATAGAACTAGCTACATTAGAACCCTGTTCATTAGTTAAGCCGGCTCAGTTAGACCGAGTCCTGACCCACGTATTTACATTTCTTTTGCGGGCACATCAATTTTATTCCCGATGCTGTTTTCTTTTCTACTAAAATAGACCAGCCACAGTCCGGGCAATCGCTTGCTACTGGTTTATGATTAACCGCGTATTTGCATTTGGGAAAGGCGTCGCAAGCGTAGAAAAATTTACCGTAACGGGATTTTCTTTGCAGCAACTTGCCGTTTTTACAAGAAGGGCAAGTTACCTGTGTATTGTCAGGTTGCTCTAGTTGTTCGATATGGTGGCAATCAGGGAAATTGGTACAGCCAATAAAAAGCCCGTATCGGCCATGCTTAATAGCTAACTCGTGGCTACATTCTGGACAAGAACTACCGGTCAGAACTTTTTCAATTTTACTCTGTTGCTGCAATGGGCGTGTGTAGTCACAAAGGGGATAATTGGCACAGCCGACAAAAGGTCCATTCTGACTATTTTTGATAACCAACTCAGAACCACACTCAGGGCAGGTCTCAAACTCCTTTTCTAGGGCGTGTTCGTGAGCAGCAAATAATTTAACGTCGGTTTTTGACAAGCAAAGCCCCAAATCAGTACAAAAATCGCGCGGATTTTAACAGAGTTTGGAGTAATAGGGGAGATATTCTCCCCATTTTATCGATTAATGTAACAGACCGTCGTTAACCTCGAAGATCAACTCTTCCATTTGTTGATAAGCATTTTCACTGCCTGGAACATTAAATAGTACCATCAGCACTACCCACTTTAAGTCTTCCAGGTCAAATTCGGCGCTATCCAGTTCCATCACCCTATCGATAACCATTTCTCTGGTTTCAGGGGTGAGTACTTTAATTTGCTCAAGGAAAAGCAAAAAACCTCGGCTTTGGGTATCTAACCTGAGAGTCTCTTCCTGGGTATAAATACGAATGGAGTTCTGCCCGTCTCGACAGAGATAGGGTGTTTCATCATTATCCTGGAGTGCGGCTAGCTTTTCCAACCAGTCCAGGGCCTTATAGATTTCTTCCTGGTGAAATCCGGCACGGGTTAGCTCTTCGGTAAGTTCCTCTTGATCGACTAACAACTCAACATCACTATGAATATATGTCTCAAAAAGGTACATGAGGATATCGAACATAACTAACTCCTCCTCAGTTTGACGTATCCGTCGGGAACCGTCGCAATCCAACCAAGTAGTTCCATTTCTACTAGCTGGCCTTGCACTACTTGAACGGGTAACCCGCTACGCTCTACCACTTCGTCCAGAGAAGTGGCCTCATAACCTACACTATCCAACAAAATTGGAAATGGCAATTCATTTGCCTCGTTTTTTTCCTCCATTAAATTTAACTGCTTACAATTTAATCGTTCTAATATACAGTGTAGCTCTTCCAATATATCGGCGGTATTAGTGACGAGTTTAGCCCCCTGTTGAATTAAATGGTGGCAACCACAAGCTTCCGGGTTATCAATAGACCCTGGTAAGGCAAATACCTCTCTATTTTGCTCCAATGCATATCTCGCCGTAATAAGTGAGCCGCTGCGGACTGATGCTTCTACAACCAATACCCCCAGGCTGAGACCGGAAATAATACGATTGCGGCGCGGAAAATTTGCCGCCACCGGTGCTGAATCAGGCCAAAATTCGGAAACTAGCGTGCCAGCCTGTGCAATTTGTCTTGCCAGATCCATATGCCGCTTAGGGTAAACCCGATTCAATCCAGACCCCAGCACTGCAATGGTTTTACCTCCATCACTCAAGGCCCCTTGATGAGCGTATCCATCTACTCCCAAGGCTAAACCGCTGGTGATAGTCAGCCCCTCGCGACACAAAGAACGAGCTAAATCATAAGCTTTTTGTCTTCCATAATGTGTGGCGTTACGACTTCCCACTATTGCTAGCTGGGGCTGACTTAACAACGCTGGTTCACCTTCTATATAGAGAACAAGGGGAGCCGACGAGATTTCTCGCAACGCTCTTGGATACGCCGGGTGAGTGATATAAATAATCTGCTTATTTGGGCCATCTGCCCAGTGTAGCCGGGGTTCAAGTTGCGACTCGTCAGGGTATCGAATGGCGTTAATTTGCTGGGGCTTTAAGCCCAATAGGGTGAGTTCTTCAGCCGGCAGCGAGAATAGCGTCTGAATGGAATATCGGGACAGCAGAGCGAGAGCAGAAGAACAACCTAAACCCGGCACCGCATCCAATGCCAACCATAACCTCAGTTCCTCTTCTGTTTCTGACAAAATTAAAAGTCCATGCCCTCTATCTGATAGTTAGGGCCTATTAATTCTTCACTACGAGTGATCACGGCAATGCTGGTTTTCTCGTACACCTTAAACACCATCATTTCACCTATCTTTTCATCTGGTAACTGCAAGCCATCATCACCACTGTTAAAGATTTTTTCGTAGCGGGAAGCATCTTCTTTATAGGTTACCTTTCCGTTTCTTTCCACTACTTCTGGCCCTGGTTGTAAAATAGCGAACATGGCACCAGGCTGAATTTGTTCTCTACTCCCTTTATTAATGACGACAACATCCCACTTGCCCAATGCCGAAGCATTGTTAAGCGCTGCCACAATATTACCCAACATCTCGGCAGGGGTGGGAGTGGGGATAAAGAAGGCCGGCAAATTCTCATACTCAGGGATAGGTAGAATCCTGTCACCTTGCTTGGCCTCCATAGCACTTTTAAGTAGCAAGTGTGGTGTCACCTTGCTGTTCGCACGAACATTAGCCGACTGTTCAACCTGACTTAAGCCAACGAAGGTTAACTCCGTACCTAAGACCTCTTCAGTTTTTGAATCAACGTAGTTTTCGCCGAGGCGATAGATGCCATATAACAGCTCTTTATCATATTCACCTTCCGCATACAGAGTGTCACCCGCCAGCAACCTTAAGCTTGCCATACCATCCCCCATCAACCTAGGAGCCCCCTCCAAAAGCGTAGGGTCCAGAATGTGATCGCGACTTAGGAAGGATGAAATGACCGATAAAGGTATAGTCGGAATAGGGGAGCGCTTCTCTTCAATTCTAGGGGTGGGGGAAAGTTTTCTCAGCCTTTTCCGGCTTAACCTGGGCTCTCCATTAACCCAGGTCAGATATAACTTGTCGCCGGGATAAATTAGGTGCGGGTTCTTCACTTGAGGATTACTTTGCCATAATCTTGGCCATAACCAGGGAGAGTCAAGAAAATGCGTGGAAATATCCCATAAAGTGTCACCTTTTTTTACAATATAGGTTTCCGGGTGACCCTGTTTTAGTTTTAGGGTATCGGCTATTGCACTAAAGGACAGCAGGAACCCAGCTAACAGCACTCCAACGCATTTGAGTCTCATATTTCTCCCTGTGCTTACCCCGCACTTAATTACGAGTTATTTTAGTTCTGTTTTTTGACGACAGAAATGGCTAGAATTACAACAATCCTAACGAATTCCCATAGTTGGATTCAAAGTTTAGTTTAATTGAAGATAATAACATGGCTTTACTCGAAGTATTGCACTTTCCAGATGAACGATTGAGAACGGTTGCTAAACCTGTTGACGAGATCACACCTCAAATAAAACAGATAGTTAGCGACATGTTCGACACTATGTATGATGAAGAAGGCATCGGCCTGGCTGCGACCCAAGTGAATGTTCACCAGCGGATTGTAGTTATCGACGTGTCCGAAAACAGGAATGAAAGACAGGTACTGATCAACCCAGAAATCATCGAAAAATCCGGTGATGAGGTGATGGAAGAAGGTTGCCTGTCCGTGCCGGAAGTTCGCGCCGAAGTAAAACGCAGCGAAAGGGTAAAGGTCAAAGCCCTTAACCTAGAAGGCGAAACTTTTGAACTGGAAACCGGCGATTTGCTTGCCGTCTGTATCCAGCATGAAATAGACCACCTTAACGGCAAGCTGTTTATCGATTATCTGTCTCCGCTAAAAAGACAGAGGATCAAAGCCAAGCTGGAAAAAACTGCCCGCCAAAAAAAGAAAAGCGCCTAATACTAAATGAATAAACTTAAAATAATTTTTGCGGGCACGCCAGATTTTGCTTCCCGCCATCTTCAGGCTCTGCTCGATTCAGAGCATGACGTCATAGCCGTCTACACCCAACCAGATCGCCCGGCAGGCAGAGGTAAAAAGCTTACCTCCAGCCCGGTAAAACAACTGGCTGGGGAACATGATATCCCTGTTTACCAACCCGTAAACTTTAAAACGGAACAGGCCAAACATGAGCTGGCTGCACTGGGCGCAGATCTTATGGTGGTCGTCGCCTATGGTCTCTTGCTACCACAAGTCGTACTGGATACCCCTAAACTTGGCTGTATCAATGTACACGGCTCATTGCTACCAAGATGGCGAGGCGCAGCACCTATTCAGCGCTCTCTGTGGGCGGGAGATGCGGAAACAGGCGTCACCATAATGCAAATGGATATCGGCCTGGATACCGGAGATATGCTGAAAAAAGCGTTCTGCCCCATTGAAACTACAGATACCAGCGCCAGTCTATATGACAAATTAGCTGAGCTCGGCCCTAAAGCTATGCTAGATACACTTAGTGAACTGGCATCAGGTAACACCCTAGCTGAACCTCAGTACGATGCAGAAGCAAGCTATGCTAAAAAGTTATCCAAAGAAGAAGCTAAGATAGATTGGTCGATACCAGCGACCAAGATTGAATTGTGTGTCCGCGCCTTTAATCCCTGGCCCGTTTCGTATTTCCAATTGAACGACAACAATATCAAGGTATGGCAGGCCAGCGTATTAGCCGACTCCAGCACAGCTGCGCCGGGTACTATTTTAAGCGCCGACAAATCTGGCATCCAGATATCCACCGGAGAAGGTGTGCTTAACCTGGAGAAAATCCAGGTGCCGGGGAAAAAAGCCATGTCGGTACAAGACGTGCTAAATGCGCGTCAGGACTGGTTCAAGCCAGGAGCAAGCCTTGTCTAATCTAATCAATACTCGCGCTGCCGCCGCCAAAGTAATAAATCGGGTGGTAGAAAAAGGGGAATCTCTCAACACAGCGCTACCCAAACAAGCCCAAAAAGTCGCTGAGCGAGATAAGGCCCTGCTGCAGGAATTATGTTACGGGGTATTGAGATACCTGCCGCGCCTGGACTTTTTTTGCCGCAGCCTGATGGAAAAGCCGTTAAAAGGAAAACAGCGAGAAGCTCACTTCCTGGTTTTAGTGGGTATTTATCAACAACTGTACACCCGGATCCCGCCCCATGCCGCGGTTGCCGATACGGTAAACGGTGTTAAAGATCTGAAAGCTCACTCTCTAAAAGGGCTAATTAACGGCGTATTGCGCAGCTTTCAACGTCAACAAGACGAACTAATCCAGCAAGCCGACGAGAAAGAAGCCCTGGTATTTAACCACCCTTCCTGGCTGGTTAACCGACTGAAAGCTGCTTACCCGGACACATTCGAGCAAATATTAGCGGCGAATAATGAAAAAGCCCCCATGTGGATCAGGGTAAATCAGAGTACTGAGCAACTTATAAACTATCAAAAGTCCCTAGAAGAGTCGGGGATTGCAGCCAGTACCACGGCGAAGTTAAGCAGCGGCTTGTTGCTGGAAAAACCAGTGGATGTAAACCGCCTACCCGACTTCGCCACAGGGGCCAGTTCAGTTCAGGATGGCGCAGCCCAAATGGCGGCGCAATTACTGAACTGTCAGCCAGATGAACTCGTACTTGATGCCTGTGCTGCACCAGGTGGTAAAACGGCGCATATTTTGGAGTCGCAACCTCGACTGAAGCACCTGGTTGCCGTGGATTTTGACAGCAAACGTCTGGCCAGAGTTTCGGAAAACCTTGAGCGTATCGGCCTGGAAGCAGAGCTAATCAATGGTGATGCCAGCGAGCCCGATTCCTGGTGGCAAGGCGAACAATTCGACCGCATCTTGCTGGATGCTCCCTGCAGTGCGACTGGTGTTATTCGTCGTCATCCGGATATTAAATGGTTAAGGCGCGACTCCGATATCGCTGAGCTTGCCCGGTTACAAGCAAAAATACTCAGAGCAATGTGGTTAAAATTAAAACCCGGCGGCACCTTACTCTATGCCACCTGCTCAGTACTCCCTGATGAGAACTCCCATCAGATCAAAGAGTTTCTGCAGGAAACACCGGATGCTATATTAGCAAAATTGACCGAAAGTGAGACTCAGGAACAACCTGGTTTGCAGCTGCTACCAGGCCAGGACAATATGGATGGCTTTTATTACGCCAAGTTAACCAAACAAGCGTAATAAATAAGGTGTTTAGATGAAAATTATAATATTAGGGGCTGGCCAGGTAGGAGGAACCCTGGCCGAAAACCTGGTGGGTGAAAACAACGACATCACCATAGTGGATAAAGATGCTGACACCCTTAGAGATTTACAGGATAAGTTTGATTTAAGGGTGGTCCAGGGCCACGCAGCGCATCCTTATGTATTAAGAGAAGCCGGCGCCCAGGATGCCGATATGTTGGTTGCGGTCACCAACACAGATGAAACCAATATGATCGCCTGCCAGGTCGCCTATAGCCTGTTTAATACCCCAAATAAAATTGCCCGGATCCGCTCCTCCGCCTTTCTGAGGGAAAAAGGTGAGTTATTCAATAACGATGCCGTGCCTATCGACCATACCATAGCGCCCGAACAGCTGGTAACCGAATACATCAAGCGCCTTATCGACTACCCTGGCGCCCTGCAGGTTGTGGACTTCGCTAACGGAAAAGTCGGCCTGGTGGCCATCAAAGCCTATTACGGTGGCCCCTTGGTAGGTAACGCACTGGCAGCGCTAAAAGAGCATATGCCCAATGTAGAAACCAGGGTAGCCGCCATATTCCGCCAGGGTAAGTCAATTCGCCCCCAGGGCACCACTATTATCGAAGCCGATGACGAAGTCTTCTTTGTCGCCGCCAGCGCCCATATCCGCGCCGTTATGAGTGAACTGCAAAAACTGGAAAAACCCTACCGTCGCATTATGATCGTCGGCGGCGGTAATATAGGCGCAGGTTTGGCTAAGGCGCTGGAAAAAAATTATTCAGTCAAATTAATAGAAAGAAATTACAAACGTGCCGAGCGACTTTCTGAACTGTTGGACAACGCCATCGTATTCAGCGGTGACGCATCGGATCACGAACTTCTTAGTGAAGAGAATATAGATCAAACCGATGTGTTTATTGCCGTCACCAATGACGATGAGGCCAATATCATGTCGGCCATGCTGGCCAAAAAAATGGGTGCTAAAAAGGCCATGGTACTGATCCAGCGTGGCGCTTATGTCGATTTGGTGCAAGGTGGCAGCATAGATATTGCAATTTCACCACAGCAAGCCACCATTTCAGCTTTGCTTACCCACGTGAGAAAAGCCGACCTGGCCAACGTATACTCCCTGCGCCGGGGCGCTGCGGAAGCTATAGAAGCCATTGCCCATGGCGATAAAATCACCTCAAAAGTAGTAGGCCGTAAGATCAGTGAACTGAAATTACCACCGGGCACCACCATAGGCGCTATTGTGCGTGAAGAAGAAGTTATTATCGCCCATGACAGTACTGTTATTGAACAAGACGACCATGTAGTGATGTTCCTGGTAAACAAGAAATTTATTCCAGAAGTCGAGCGCTTGTTCCAACCCAGCCCCTTCTTCTTGTAACTGTGCTGAATTACAAACCACTGTTATTTATCACCGGCCTGGTTTTATCCAAGCTAGCGTTATTTATGTATATCCTACTTGGTCTGGCTCTATTAACCGGATCGGTGGAGTTTTTTCAGTCCATTATCATCACCCACCTTGCTTCTTTCACTTTTCTCCACTTTGGTAAAACCAAGGAGTTTCGCCTCGGTATCAGGGAGATGTTCTTACTTACCACAGGAGTCTGGGTGCTGGGAAGCGCCTTCGCTGCCCTGCCTTTTATGCTTATCGAGCATATTATACCCAAGCTGCTTGGAAATGCGGGGATCAGCAAGTCGAGAAGTGACCGGGTTCAAGGCATAAAACCGAAGGTATAGTCTTCTACATCAAGGTTTTATAACGCCGAAGAGGGTTGCTTCTCGTCTTGCCCGAAGGGAGCTCAGGCAGAGAGTCAGCACTGCGTTGCAACGCTTGAAAAGGGAATGCCATTCCCTGCTCGCTGCTCCTTGTTCTGACATCCTGCCTGAGCTCTGAATCTGCATTTCCAGGTAGTTTGGGTATAGTTAGTGTCTGAACGAAAACTCCTAGAGCTAGAGTGCGCAAGGCTTTCAGGCAGAATTCGGAATCGAAGTTTTTAAGTTTTGGGTGATATTTCATAAATAGCCCCAATTTTTAGGTGTTTTCTGTATTAGCATCTAAATCTTCGTTTTTAAAACCCTTCTACAACCCTTATGAATAAAGGGTTGTAGGGTTTTCGGTCAGGTACTAGTTATACAGATGCCTACTTTGAAACCATGTCCGGCATTACCACCACTGGCAGCACAGTACTAGATGGTCTGGATACTATGGCCCACAGCGTATTGGTATGGCGGTCCATCTTACAGTGGTTAGGCGGTGTAGGTTTTATCGTGATGGGGGTCGCCATTTTGCCCTTTTTAAACGTGGGTGGTATGCGGTTATTCCAGACCGAGTCTTCTGACTGGTCCGATAAAAGCACACCTAAAACCCAGCAATTATCGGATCAGATCGTTGCCGTTTATCTCTGTTTAACGTTTCTCTGTTACCTGGGTTATTTATTAGCTGGCATGGGCCAGTTTGACGCCATCAATCATGCCATGACCACCCTTTCTACCGGCGGGTACTCCACCTCCGACGCTTCTATGTCCCACTTTTCCAACGCCGCGCACTGGAATGGCACCTTGTTTATGTTTCTGGGTGGCTTACCCTTCCTGTTGATGATCCAGGCGTTTAGCAAACAGAGACCAGCCACCTTGTTGCTGGACACTCAGGTGATGGGGTTCGCTAAGGTCATTATTGTTACCACCGTCCTGATCACCCTCTATTTATGGAGCCAAGGGGTATTTGGATTGCTCGATGCGCTACGTATCAGCATGTTTAATATCGTTTCGGTTTTAACAACTACCGGGTTTGGTTTATCGGATTTCGGGACTTGGGGGCATTTTACCTCTGTTATCTTTGTGGCTTTACTCTTTGTCGGTGCTTGCTCCGGCTCTACCTCAGGCGGTATAAAAATTTTCCGTTTCCAGGTGGCTGCAACCTTGTTTAAAAAACAAATCAGCCAATTGTTACATCCTCACGGTGTTTTCCCACAAAACTATAATGGCCAAACCGTGAATGACGCTATCATACGTTCGTTGGTCGCCTTTATTCTGGCGTATTTTTTAACCATAATACTGGTGGCAACAGCATTAAGCCTGCTGGGACTGGGTCCTATTACCTCTATTTCCGGCGCGATTACCGCGGTATCCAATGTTGGTCCGGGCTTGGGGGAAGTGATTGGACCTTCAGGTAATTTTTCCCAGTTACCCGATACTGCAAAATGGGTATTAAGTTTGGGTATGCTAATGGGGCGCCTGGAAATTTTTACTGTAGCCGTATTGTTCTTTCCCGCATTCTGGAAAACTTGACCCCAAGTGGACAGACTAACCGGGGTCAGGGCAAAAAAGTCGCTGAAAAGGTACTATTGTTCACTTTCCATATTTAAAATGAACTTAACTGGTTAAGTGTTGACCAACAAAAGATTGCAGCAAAATGGCGTAGTTTAATATCAATGAAAAAACTCTTACTAATTGGCGCCCTGCTCTTCCTAGTAAACCCAGCCAGCCTGCTGTACGCGCAGTGTTTGCTGGTAAGTAAACTTCTTGGCAGTGACAGGTCTCCCCTCGAGTTGGCCGCCAAACCCAAAACGACGGATATATTTAATCAAACCAGTCCCAAGCAACAGCCAGGCGCGCCACTATGGCAAGTCAGAAATTAACCCAGCTCTTCCAGTTCAGTGCCGAACAACTCGGAAGGATTTGTTAACCTCAATCCCTAATCCAGCTCGGGACCGACCAATTCGGAGGGGAGTATGGATTTGTTAACCTCAATCCCTAATCCAGCTCGGGACTGATCAATTCGGAGGGGAGTATAGATTTGTTAACCTCAATCCCTAATCCAGCTCGGGACTGATCAATTCGGAGGGGAGTATGGATTTGTTAACCTCAATCCCTAATCCAGCTCGGGACTGATCAATTCGGAGGGGAGTATAGATTTGTTAACCTCAATCCCTAATCCAGCTCGGGGCCGACCAATTCGGAGGGGAGTATAGATTTGTTAACCTCAATCCCTAATCCAGCTCGGGGCCGACCAATTCGGAGGGGAGTATAGATTTGTTAACCTCAATCCCTAATCCAGCTCGGGACTGATCAATTCGGAGGGGAGTATAGATTTGTTAACCTCAATCCCTAATCCAGCTCGGGACTGATCAATTCGGAGGGGAGTATAGATTTGTTAACCTCAATCCCTAATCCAGCTCGGGGCCGACCAATTCGGAGGGGAGTATAGATTTGTTAACCTCAATCCCTAATCCAGCTCGGGGCCGACCAATTCGGAGGGGAGTATAGATTTGTTAACCTCAATCCCTAATCCAGCTCGGGACTGATCAATTCGGAGGGGAGTATAGATTTGTTAACCTCAATCCCTAATCCAGCTCGGGACTGATCAATTCGGAGGGGAGTATAGATTTGTTAACCTCAATCCCTAATCCAGCTCGGGACTGATCAATTCGGAGGGGAGTATAGATTTGTTAACCTCAATCCCTAATCCAGCTCGGGACTGATCAATTCGGAGGGTATAGGTTTGTTAACCTCAATACCTAATTGACGAAACTGCTCTGCCTGACGAATGAGATTCCCCCGGCCTTGAGAAAACTTCTTCACCGCTTTGTCATAGCTGTGCTGAGCCTTGTCTAGCCCAACCCCGACGTCCAGCAAGTCTTCACTAAATAATCTGAGTTTTTCATACACCTTACTCGCTTGCTCGGCAATCAGCCGGGAATTTGCCTCCTGTCGTTCGTAACGCCATAAATTATCTATAGTACGCAGCGCGATCATTAAATTACTGGGACTGGCAAGCAGTATGTTGTGTTCGAGGGCCAGTTTCACCAGAGAGGGGTCCGCTTCAATGGCCAATAAAAAAGCAGGCTCTACAGCAACAAACAACAACACATAATCCAGGGTGCGGACCCCCTTTAATTTATGATAATCCTTGCGGCCCAGTCCCTTAATATGACCTCTAAGAGAAATCAGGTGGTCGTTAAGGGCCTTTTGCTTTTCCTGCTCATCACCGGCGTTAAAGTAACGCTCGAACGCGGTAAGAGACACCTTGGAATCAATAACAATATCTTTGTCTTTAGGTAAATGAACTATCACATCAGGCTGAAAGCGCCTGCCACTTTCGTCCTTAAGGCTTACTTGGGTCTCGTATTCCAAGCCTTCCCTTAATCCGGAATCCTCGAGGATTTTTTGCAGTATCACCTCTCCCCAATTACCTTGCTGCTTATTGTCACCTTTCAGGGCGCTGGAAAGCTTGGCTGCTTCCTCTGTCATCTGCTGATTTAATCCAGCTAATCGCTCAATTTCCACTTTCAGACTAAATCGTTCTTTTCCCTCATTGGTATAACTTTCTCGCACCTGACGACTGAAACCGTCAATTTGCTCTCTCAGGGGAGAAATCAGGTTATCCAGGCTGTCTTTGTTGAGGGACTTAAAGCTATTGGCTTTTTCTTCATAAATTTTATGGGACAAGCTTTCGAACTGGGCCAACAGCCTGGTTTCCGAATCCTGCTGTTGCTGCAGCCTTTCCTCTCCTCTTTGCCGTTCACTTTGCAGCCTGACCTCGTTCTCCCTTAGTCTTGCGGTAAGTTTGACTATGTGATTCTGCAGACTGTCAATCTTCACCTGTTGCTCGGCCTGGACCACCCGGGTCTGTTTTGCTTTATCCAGCTCATACCCCAGCTGTTGCTGAACAAGTGCCGCATTTTTTTCAAGTTCGGAGATTTCTGTCAGCAGGCCGTTACGTCTGGCAGAATAAAGTAACGATGCCAGCAAAAAACCGGACAACAGGCCGGCCAGAACCCAAAAGCTAAAGTGAAGGTTTTCCATGGTTTTTCTTATAGTGAAATGAGAACAAGGTTTTCTAGCGTTTAACCACGACTTAATAGCCGGTTGACTCTTGGATTAAGCCAGCACCATAACAAAACGACTAGGGTATAAAGGCAAAAAATTACCCACTTATGATAGTTAGTCCCCTGATCTACAGTGGCAAAAGAAAAACCCCACAGCTTACAATAGACGATTAGAATAACCGGAAACATCGCCAACACCAGAAGCTTCCACAAAACTCTCAAGAAGGGCAGCTTAAATTCATTTTCCATGTTGACGCCTTAAATAAACCAAGAGTATGGGTGGTGCCTGATAGCCACACCCAGCATATAGATAAAAACCGAAATTGCGGACAAGGCGTATATTAACCTGGCAGCGGTTGTCTTCGCCCACTTAATAGCCATAGTGCCAAGGGCGATATACACGAGTAAAGCGAGAAATTTGGCGGTTAACCAAGCTGTTGTGAAAGGCCAGATAGCCAACAAGTAACAAAGATAGATGGCGCAGCTAAGCAGCAAGGTATCGTTTAAGTGAGGTAGTATACGCAGCCACTTCTGTTTTAACATGGCACTTTCTGCCACTGACAACCAAGACCTGAAGATAAACAGGGCCAGACTGATAGCAGCGAAGCTCATATGCAGTTTTTTGACCAATAAATAATCCATTTTAATTCCACCCAGCAATAAGCTTCTATCAAGGAAATAAATTATACATGATTCTCAAACTCAGCTTATATGGCTTGTTCACCAGCGCTCTCATTTTTATTAGCTATTGTTACCTGGACCACCCCATAGTAGAGCTGGTAGCCGAACTTAATGTTAGCCACTCCTTGTTTAGCTATTTTTCTCACATCACACCACTACTGCAGGCTGGGGTCGTTATTTACTTTATCTATGCCTTATACAAATTCCGGCACGGTCAAAAGCATAGCTTTGCCATTGCCCTGGCGTTTGTGAGCAGCCTAACCACAGGGTTAATCATTCGTTACCTCGGCAAGATATCGATTGGCCGGACCTGGCCAGACACCTGGGTGAACAACAACCCTTCCTGGTTACAAAATGGCATAGATACCTTTGACCCTTTTAATGGCGGCCTGGCCTATCAAAGCTTCCCGTCCGGACACGCCTTGCTGACCTTTGCTATTCTAGGGTTAGCCTGGAAACTCTGGCCGCAGAGTCGACCGATTTGTACACTATTAACAGCCCTGGTTACGTCAGGCCTGATACTAATGAATTATCACTATCTGAGCGATATTTTAGCCGGTAGTCTGCTGGGCTTCTATTGCGCTTGTTTAAGTTACTGGATTTACCACAGACATCTAATTACCAAGTGGCCGAGATAGAGTTTCAGCATCGCCGAAGGTAAACTTCTAGTATCGAACAAATTCAAGGACGCCCATGTTTAAGCTATTGATTATATATCCACTTTTTGGATTAATTCTGTTACTAATCCTGAGTGATATGGAAGTCCAAGCCTCCCTCTATAAATTTTCGGATAATAGTATTAGCATTCGCTTTCCTCGCGCAGAATGGACAGAAGAGCCTTGGTTCGAATTCTATTGGAATGCTGAAAGCATCCATAAAGAGGTTCGTGAAATGAAGGAAGGTATTTAACCCTTTGCTAATAAACACAGCAATTTATAGAACATTGATATTATTGATAATATTATTATAAGTTTATTGTGAGCTTGCATCTTACCGACTAACAGCAAGCATCAAACACCTATCTCGGGATAAAACCATTTATCGCCAATAAGCTCAATTTATCGCATAAGTCTATTCCGCTTCAGCCGTTCTAGTAACCTAGACTCCGTAAACAAGTTTTGTCTACGATAACACTGTTTTTGTATGCCTGACGGCGCACTTCCCTTAATTTTAGTCGTGCTTTGAATAGGTAACAGCCATCACTGGATAAGGCCCATGCTAGTGGTGGCTCTTTTTTTGGCCACTTTGGCCCAGCAGCTTATCGCAGATCATTCTTATAAATTTTGCAGCCCGGTGAATAAAAACAATAAGACAACCCAGCTGATAAGAACTAAATACGGACTTTCGATGAACCGATTTCATCCAAGCACCAGGGCAATAAACTCCAAAACTCTTTACTTCGAAGCCACGCTGACCTTCATTTTCTGTAGCTCACTATCGGTCCTTGCGTACAGCACAGGTATCACTACTCACCTCTCGAGCACTCTGGCCTCCGCCAACTATGTTGGTTTCATTATCTTAGTATTGCTTTATGTGGTGGAATTTCGGCGACTTGAGTTAAACAACAGCAAAAAACAAATATTATTCTGGTTACCAACCGCATCCGGTGGCATTCTACTGGGTATCTTGATAGCTGAATCAATAGGAAATGGCCAACTTGACATGACGGCAATCTCAACCATCAGACTTTTGTTTGTTATGCTCCTGACGGCCGCCTGCCTGATCTATTATTTTTATTCCCGGGAAAATAAGCTGAAAGCGAAAGAAAGAGTACAGGAAAAGCAACTGCAGCAGTCCCAACAGGATAAATTATTACTGGTCAGCCAATTACAAGTATTAAAAAATCAGGTTGAGCCACATTTTTTGTTTAACACGTTAGCCAACTTACAAGCGATGATACTCACCGATGAAAAAAAGGCCATCGAATTGCTGGAGCTTCTCACCCGGATGTTAAGGCAAAGTCTGAAAGGGTCAAAAAATACTCAGGTAACAATTAAGGACGAAATGGAATTTATCCGCTCATACCTGGCTATCCACAAATTCCGCTTAGGGGAGCGGTTGGAATACAGTGTAAAAATAGCGGAAGAAGTAGAGAGTAGCACTTTGATCCCGCCTTTGTTACTGCAACCCCTGGTTGAAAACGCCATTAAATATGGTATTGAACCTGCGGAAACTGGCGGCAAGGTTGAGGTGTATTTATGTAAACCAGCAGAAAATAGGCTTAATGTCATTATCAAAAATTCAGGAATTGGTTTTCATCAGGAAGCCGATGCTGGTTTAGGTCTGATAAATATTCGTCAGCGATTCCATACCTTATTTGGGCTGGATAGCCAGCTAAATATCCTGGAAAACAGTAGCGGTGGCGTAACAGTTGAGATGGAATTTCCCTTATGAATAATGATATATCCGCAATCATAGTGGATGATGAGCCCCTACTTAGAATTTACCTGGACAGATTACTGGCGGATCTATGGCCAGAGCTTACGATTGTAGGAAGCGCCGGTGACGGTAAAAAGGCCCTGGAGCAAATAGCGGAAAAACAACCCAGTGTGGTATTCCTTGATATCCGCATGCCTGGTATCGATGGTATTCAGGTGGCAAAAAAATTAATGGAGCAAGGTGATCCACCGCTTATCGTATTCACCACAGCCTACGACCAATACGCGGTTGACGCTTTTGAACAGGAGGCGGTAGATTATTTACTGAAGCCAATCTCCGAAACCAGGTTAATGAAAGCCATAACAAGGCTGAAGAGCCAGTTGGTTAATGACAACAACCCAGTTCAAAGTGGTAATGAAAGCCTGCAAAATTTGATTAGTCGCTTGCAGGGCGACAATATCAATTACCTGGAGTGGTTAAAGGCCAGCAGAAAAGACAATATTCATATTGTGCCTATCTCCGATGTGGTCTGCTTCCACGCTGAAGACAAGTACACAACAGCCATCACTCAGGAAGGCGAGTTTGTGATCCGCACCCCCATAAAAGAACTGGTCCAACAGTTGGATCCACAAAATTTCTGGCAAATTCATCGCAGCAGCATAGTAAACGTTTCCGCCATAAAGCATGTGAACAAAGATTTTTCCGGCAAGATGCAGGTTCATATGAATGGTGTGAGCCGGCCGCTGGCAGTGAGCCGTAGTTTCCAGAGCCTGTTTAAACAAATGTAATTTGACCTTTCTGACCGTAACCAAAAGTGCGCGTTCTCGGCTGCCAGATTATGAGGCCATTTGCAGAGATTCGTGATTGATAAAATGTTGGGAAAAAAAGTCAAGAAAACAGGTGATCTTAGTAGCCAGTTGTCGTCGACTGGAATAAACCCCGTATACCTTAATCGGCTCGATAGGCCAGCCTGATAGCACTTGCACCAATTCACCGCTGACCAGTTCCTCCTGACAGATCGATGCCGTGAGCATGGCGATACCCACACCCGACTTTGCCATTTGCTTGATCACAGTATTGCTGTTCACCCTGACTTTGCGCTCAAACTGCACCATGGTTTTCTCGCCACCGACTCCCAGGGGCCAGATGGGCGTGGATCTGGGCGTACCTAATAATAAGCCCTGATGTTGACTCAGTTCAGCAGGCGCATTTGGCATGCCGTGAGCATTCAGGTAATTAGCGCTGGCCACCAACACCGGCTGGCGTTCAATTAATAAACGGGCAATGAGATCAGATGGCTCCAATGGGCCGTACTTAATGGCAATATCGTAACCTTCACCTATCAGGCCAACTTCGGCATCGGTAAACTGTATATCCAGATCGACTTTAGGAAATACTCGCAAGAAACCACTGGACAAGCTGGCCATGGCATCCTGGTTAAAAGACACAGGCAAGGCTATACGTAAGGTACCGGAAACATCCTGATGGGTATTTTCTATGGTTGCCTTGGCCTGCTCCACTTCTTTGACAATATTGGCGCAATGCTGGTAAAACAGGGCGCCAATATGGGTCAGGCTTAAACCCCGGGTATTTCTTTGTAATAAACGAACACCCAGCTGCTCTTCTAACTGAGAGATTTTTCTGCTGATAGTGGATTTTGGCAAGCCAGTTTCACGGGCAGCCTGGGAGTAACTTTTTGCCTCCACCACCTTGGCAAAAATGGTCATTCCATTTAAGTCGGACACACATTTTCCTGCTGTTCCAAATATGGAACATACTGTTTAACACCCGCGGATAGTATCACAGAAACTAAAGCTGTAGATTATGACCCTTATATCTAAAGATCAACAATAGGGAAACTGTATGGCTGGCAAGCAGACACCTTCATACCTTGAGATAAATAAAAGCACCGACCCGCTATTTATCCAAGCAGAACATCTAGCAAAAGACTTCTCACTTTTTCCAGACAAGAGTCTGCCTTCAATCACTGAGCAGTTAGATGGTCTGATCGATGACGACACCATTCAGACAAACCTGAATACCATCAAGTCCCTTGATGTGGATGCTTACATTGCCCGCACAGTACAACCGGCAGAAGACAACAAACGACCGGGTGCAAAAGACATTATTTCAGGCTTTAATGGCAAAGTGATTACAGAAGCCAGCCAAGGTCCTCTGTATTTAGCTGAAATGGAAATGGATTTTGGCGGTATCAACCGCCGCGTAGGTATTATCGCCCAGGAAAGAAGCACCAATAATGGTGCCTGGATGCCGGAGCATCACAAGGAAGCCAGCCAGGCTATCCGTAAATTTTCCGAACTCGCCTTACCGATCGTGTACCTTATCGATACCCCGGGAGCCGACGCTGGTGAAGAAGCTAACAGTGGTAACCAGGCTCACAGCATCTCACAAATGATTGCGGAAAGCGCCAATGTCGATGTCCCTACTGTAGGCATTATTGTCGGTGTGGGTTATTCCGGTGGCGCTATTCCACTGGCAACCGCTAACATCCTGTTATCCGTACGCGACGGGATCTTTAATACCATTCAGCCAAAAGGTTTGCAGAGTATTGCCCGCAAATATAACCTTTCCTGGCAGGAATGCGCCCAATCTGTCGGCGTATCCCCTGAAGAGCTGTATACCTTGGGTTGTATTGATGGCATCGTTGATTACTCCCCGGTGGATCAGGACGAAAAACAACGTAACCTGCAAAAAGCCATTGTCTCCAGCATCTTGTCCATTGAAAGTGCATCCATCGAATTTGTCCGTAAATATCCGGATATTATGGAGCACTACCACAGGAGTCTGGCTCGTTACCTGGCACCATCTAAGCGATTGAAAGCCGTTGAAGACGCGTCAGAGCTGATGAAAGCCAATAGCCCTACGGTACATAACAATGCTTTTGGTGTTTGTTACCGGTATATGCGTTACCTGACATTGCGTTCGCGTATCCACTCAATTACTGAAGGCCAGTATGGACGCCTGTCCAAGCTGACTGTGCCAGAAGGTGATCTAAAGGCCCGTATTAAGGCCGACAGAAAACGTATCTTCGAAACCTGGCTGGAAGCACCAGATAAGCTGGTTTACGACGATCAATTAAACAAAGACTGGAAAAACTTTGCGGCTAAACGTGAAGATGTTGGTACCGAACGTAACGTACTGACTAAATTAATCCTGGGTGAACCACAGGAAAATTACGATAAAGCCAAACAGGCATTGCTGTTTAATCTCAGCCTGTCCCTTTATAACCGCTGGAAAAGCAGTGCGGCCAACAACTTCCGCGCCCTGGTCCGCTTCCTGGAAAACCGCGACGCTAACCCGGTCACCGAAGACTTTCCTGAACTTAACGAGCTGACGGTTGTAGACGTTATCTGCAATAAAGAGTTGCGGGACGACTTTATTCAGGAATGCCGTAACATTCTTATCTTTGACACCTTATATGACAACGCCATAGGGAACCTGGCCTCTTTTGCCAAAGAAGCCATGGAAAACAAAGCCCTGGCCAGGGATTCCGTTTCCAAGTTACTACATCAGTCGCTGGAAGCCGCATTAGAGAAGGTAAAGAGCGACGATACCGACGCACTGAAAATTGCCTTTAATGTCTGGCTAAAATTCTTCCTAGATCAGTCACACCGTGGCGATCTGCTGTCAAAAGTTGAACAGTGGAAGAGCATAGGTTTCCCACAGCTTAACGACAGTCTGTTTGTAGTGCTTACTTATTTCTTCGAACGTTTGTTGCCCGAGTACTACAGCACAGAAGATGATAAAGAAAGCTATAAGGGCGCCATTAACCCCATGCGTATCGGTCGTCGTAAGGACTTCTGGAACCGCCTGACCATGGGTTATCGTGACCTGCTAATTCAGGGCCTGTTACGGACAGAAAAACGCAAAAACAATAAAGGTTATGAGCAGATCATCGAGCGCTTCTTTGGCGGTTTTATTGAAACCAATGACGATGCCCTGTCTGCAAACCTACTGGACTTCCCTGGTTACCGCTTATCTATCGAAGATGCTTTAGACAAAGGTATTAAGCCATCTGGCCTGGTAACAGGTTTAGCTAACTTTAAACTGGCTGAAGGAAAAACCCAACGTGTGGGTCTGGCTGTGTCAAACACGGCTTTCCAGGCCGGCGCCTTTGATATGGCCAGCGCAGAAAAATTCTGCTCGCTTTTGGTAGAGTGTGCCAATCAACACTTACCTGTGGTTTGTTTTATCAGCTCCGGCGGTATGCAAACTAAGGAAGGAGCGGCAGCCCTGTTCTCCATGGCGGTAGTCAACGACAGGAT
This sequence comes from Psychromonadaceae bacterium, assembly GCA_965249895.1. Classification (GTDB taxonomy): domain Bacteria; phylum Pseudomonadota; class Gammaproteobacteria; order Enterobacterales; family CBDFNC01; genus CBDFNC01. The sequence continues at coordinate 737,699 of CBDFNC010000003.1, read as the reverse complement.
CACTCGTTTTGTACGCGATAACGAACTGCCTGTGGTTATCTTTGGTTACGGTGATTGTACCGGTGGTGCTCAGGCTAGTTTTGTTACCCACCCTCTGGTTCAAACCTATTATCTATCTGGCACCAATATGCCGTTTGCCGGACAAATGGTGGTACCGGCTTATCTGCCGTCGACCTCAACCCTATCTAACTATCTGTCTAACACGCCAGGGGCGATGACAGGCCTGGTAAGAAACCCCTTCTCTGATGACCTGGATATCAAGTTAAAAGAGATAGATGCGGCTATGCCTATGCCAACCTTTACAATTGACGAGGTGATTAATCGAGCCCTTTCCGGTTTCGTGCCAAACGCAAATGCCACAACCAGCGAAATCAAACAGATTGATCCAACTGACTTGATGAAACCGGTTAAGAGAACTCTGATCCATGCTCGCGGCTGTACTGCGGTAAAACTGATCCGTAAAGCTCAGGAAAGTAATATAGAAGTAGTTCTGGTAGCTTCTGATCCGGATATGAACTCAGTACCAGCAGACATGCTGAAATCAAATGACAAGCTGGTTTGCCTGGGAGGTAACACATCAGATGAAAGCTATCTGAATGCCTATTCAGTATTGCGTGTTGCCGAATACGAACAGGTAGACTCACTCCACCCAGGGATCGGCTTCCTGTCAGAAAGCCCACAATTTGCCAGTCTTTGCGTTAACAATGGCATCAACTTCATTGGTCCAAGTAGCCACAGTATGTCTACTATGGGTAACAAGTCTAACGCTATCAAAACCGCCCAGGACAACCAGGTCCCTGTTGTACCAGGAAGCCACGGTATCCTGAGTAGCGCAGAGCAAGCGGAAGATATTGCGGAAACCATAGGTTATCCTGTGCTACTAAAAGCTGTTAACGGTGGTGGTGGTAAAGGAATACAGGTCGTTAAGCGTGCCGAGGATATGTATGAGCATTATCATAATATCGCAGCCGAAGCCCGTGCGGCCTTTGGTAATGGCGATTTATACCTGGAAAAATATGTCACCTCGTTACGCCATATTGAAGTCCAGCTGCTAAGAGATAAGTTTAGCAATACTAAGATATTGGGTTTACGCGACTGCTCTGTACAACGTAATAATCAGAAAGTAGTGGAAGAGTCTGGCTCAACCATGCTGCCTAAACAGCTGGAAGATAAGGTATATGCCTACACTGCAGCCATCGCCGAAGCGGTGAATTATTTTGGTGCGGGTACAGTTGAGTTTATCTATGATCTCGATGCCAACGATGTTTACTTTATGGAGATGAACACTCGTCTGCAGGTAGAGCATCCAGTGACAGAAGCCACTTCCGGTATCGACATAGTGAAAACCCAATATGAAATAGCGTCCGGTGGAAACATCGAACAGATGGAGCCGATTAAGCAAGGCTACGCAATCGAAGTGCGGGTTACGGCGGAAAAAGCAGCCATCGACGCCAACGGCATCATGCAACTACTACCAAATCCGGGTAAAGTCATCGAGTGTGTGATCCCTGAACGTGACGACGTGGAAATAATGTCCATGATTGACACGGGTAAGGAAGTATCTCCTTATTATGACAGCCTGGTTGCCCAGATCATCATGCGCGGTGAAAGTCGTGAGGATGTGGTTAGCAAACTTTATGACTACCTGGATTCAGTGGTTATAAGAGGCATAGCGACCAACATTCCGCTACTTAAACGTATTCTGAAAGACCAGACCTTTAATGATGGTGTATACGATACCAACTACCTGCCCAAATTTATGGCGGAGCTGGATCAGGAAACCATGATTGAAGAAATGGAAGCGGCAGCGACTTCAGGCGCAGGTGTCGAAACCGAGTCACTTAAAGTGGACGGCTCTAATGAACTCAAGGTCATCGCCCAGAGCTCAGGCATTTTCTATACCTCTGCATCACCAAATGATCCTAATTTCGTCAAGGAAGGTGATGTTGTCACCACAGATCAGACGTTGGGACTAATGGAAGCAATGAAGATGTTCTCCCAGGTAACCTTAGGTGGCTTTAACCGCAAGGGGGCTGAGTTATACCAGACCGATTGTAATTACCGTATCGAGCGTATAATGAACTCAAGCGGTCAGCAGGTTTCCAGCGGTGACTTACTGTATATCATCTCACCCGTCGAAGGCTAACAATATTTAGTTAGTAGTTGAAAGCAAAAGAGCGGTACTAGCCGCTCTTTTTTTGCACCAATGGATTAGCCAGATCTAACCATACGTAGGCCCTGTGAAACGGAGAAGTAACTATATATTTCGTCACAAACCATACAGATATCAACTTCTTCCAACTCATTATAGAAAGGTAATCGAACCAGAGTTACACTGGATTTTTCCGTTTCCGGCAGCATTCCTTTCCGATAGCCATACTTCTCACCCATTGGAGAATCATGCAAAGGTACATAATGAAATACCGCCATCACCCCCTGCTCCTTCAAGTGTTTTAATAACTTCGTCCGGGTCGCAAAATCCGTCACCCGAATATAAAACATATGATAATTGGACTCACATTCGTCCGGAATTTCGGGTAACGTAAGCAAACCCTCGTCCTGCAGCGGTGCTAGTTTTTCAAAATAGGATTGATAAACTCGCTTCCGCATTCGGGTAATACTATCCATGCTCTCCAATTGCGCATAAAGAAAGCTGGTGAGTATCTCCGAAGGAACATAAGAAGAGCCAAGATCGACCCAGGTATACTTATCGACCTGCCCCCGAAAAAACTGACTGCGATTGGTGCCCTTTTCTCTGATGATTTCGGCCGGTTCGATAAACTTAGGATCGTTAACAACCAATGCCCCCCCTTCTCCGCAGATAATGTTTTTTGTTTCATGGAAGCTAAATGAACCCAAATTACCGAATGTGCCCAGGTTCTTTCCCTTGTACTTGGCATTCACTCCCTGAGCCGCATCCTCAATTACCTGAAGGTCATATTTCTTCGCTATTGCTGTGATCTTATCCATTTCACAACCCACCCCAGCATAGTGCACCGGCACTATCGCTTTGGTTTTTTCCGTAATCGCCGCCTCTATCAGGTTTTCATCCATATTCAAGGTATCGTGGCGAATATCCACGAATTTGGGAATCGCACCTCTTAGGCAAAAAGCATTCGCTGTAGAAACAAAGGTATAAGATGGCATAATCACTTCATCACCCGCTTCGATACCACACAACATAGCCGCCATTTCCAGAGCCGATGTGCACGACGTCGTTAACAAGACCTTACTTGCTTTAAAACGGGTTTCCATTAACTCTTCGCACCTTTTTGCGAATAAACCATCCCCGCATTTTTGTCCATAGAGCACAGTCTGCGCCACATACTTAAGCTCTTTTCCTTCCAGGTAAGGTTTATTAAAGACCACTTTATAAGGCATATTCAGTCCCTCGAAATAAGTTAGCCAGGCTGGTTGAACACCCAAAATTTTTGTAGCAGAAACAGTAACAAGGCAAGAATAATAATCATTACTCCCTGCACCACCTGATGCGGCCAACCCAGCCGGTCCACACAAAAAAATAGCGCCATCCAGTTAATGCAATATCCAAAAAGATAAGCCGACGCATAGCGGAGAAAAGGAAAGCCAGGGCGGCAGGGCTCTTTAAAGGTCCAGGATTTATTAAAAAAATAGGTTTGCAGTACCCCGGTGAAATACAGCAGGGTCATTGTGAATTTTGGCCCTAAACCCAAATAGGTAAACGCCAGATAAAGACCGTACAGTGCCAAATTTGAAAGCAGACCCACAGTGGCGTAACGCAGCAATTGCCAATAGGTTTCCACACCGATCAGCATAACTGGAGACCTTTGAAAAATAGCAGAAAACTGCTGGTGGTGATTTTTGGTGTTCCCTGTCGCATACGGCTTCCCTACCGATTGGGACTATTTCTTGAATATAGGTGATGTTGTTTTTTTTACCAAAATGGATTTTCTCGAAGCTGCCAATTGTTTTGACGGATATAGATCACACTTCTACCTTTAAATTATCACCGTAGTTTTCTAGACACACCGGATGTGTTTTATACAGTGCAATAAGGAAGGCGCGTGAAATCTACTCTCCTAATCTTGGGTGCAGGTCAGATGCAACTGCCCGCCATCCAAACCGCCAAATCTATGGGCTTGCGGGTGATCGCTATCGATCCCGACCCCAAGGCTCCAGGCCTTGCCCTTGCAGACTTTAGCTACACTTTTGACCTGGGCAAAATAGACAAGTGTCTGGCCATAGCCCGGCGGCACGCTATCCATGCAGTTTTAAGCCTGGCCTCTGAATACCCGATCCCAACAATAGCCGCACTTTGCCAAGTTTTAGATTTGTCTGGGCTAAACCCGCTAACAGCGGAAGGAGCCACTAATAAAAGAGTGATGCGAGAATTGTTAGCAAAGGCTGACGTACCAATACCTAGATCTGTCGCCGTATATAACCTAAGCCAGGCAAAGAGTAGCTGTGCGAATACCCCCGGTGAAAAAATTGTTAAACCTGTGATGAGCCATGGCGGCCGGGGGGTAACCCAACTCAGTGCCTGTGCCACTGGTCAGCAAATATCCACCGCATTTAATCATGCGCTAAAATCAACCCGAGCAGCAGGTGTGCTGATCGAAGAATTTGTGCCAGGTCCCGAGTTTTCTGTGGAGGCCATGACATTTAATGGAATAACGAAGATAGTCGCCATTACCGATAAATTAACCAGTGGCCCGCCCCATTTTGTAGAATTAGGACATAGCCAGCCTACCCAGCTGGATAAAGAGCAGTCCAGCCAGCTTGAGCAAATAACCCGGAAAGCTATTCATGCCATCGGTATAGATTGGAGTCCTAGCCATACGGAAATAAAACTCACACCTCAAGGTCCTAAGGTTATCGAAATAGGCGCCAGATTAGGCGGTGGCTTTATTACCTCCCACCTGGTGCCCTACTCAACCGGAGTAGATATGGTTAAAGCCAGCATACAGCTGGCTCTTGGCCAATCCCCCGATATAGAAATAAAACACAATAAAGGTGCTGCCGTAGGGTTTATAACCGCCCCTACCGGACAAATTACTTCTTTACAGGGAATGGAAAGATGTTTGTGCTCTCTGGGGCTGAAATCTATGTCGCTCTACGTCAGTCAGGGGGATCAGGTTTGTGAGCTAAAAGACGCCAGCGGACGCCTAGGGCACATTATTTGTACCGCTGCAGACCCCAAGGCCGCCCTGGCCAGGGTAGAAATGGCTAAAAATGAAATTGAAATTCGCGTGCAAAAGGAAAGCGCATGAGCGAACTAATCAGCATACCGATCTTGGATTCACTGGCACATCCAAGTCTTAGCGGAAAGTGGCTCGACCAGAATGCGAACGCCAGTTTTAAAACATTACTGCAACAGCTGACCCAAGCCAATTATATCGGTGCGTGTGCAATAGGGATGGCCAATTTGGAAGGATATCAACACAGGGCATTCCTATCCGCTTGTCGCCGTTATCCGAACCTTTATCCCGTTGCCGGCTTTTCACCCCAGGATGGCGACAGCGTCAAGTCTCAGTTGGCCGAAATCGCCCTATTGGGTTATCAGGCTATAAAACTGCATCCAAGATTCAGCAAACTGACTAATGATTTTGAAGCGATCAGCGAAACTTTCTTCCAGGCTAGTAAACTGGGACTCAAGGTATTTTATTGCACTTATATGCATGGTTCCATTGCCGAGTACCCAACTTCAGACCCTTTTTACTCCTTAGTTAAGGCCATTAAGCAAGCACCTAATGTACAAATAGTCTTGGTTCATGGTGGCGACATTAATCTACTGAGGTATGCAGAGCTGGTCAGATTTAATCCCAATTTAATATTGGATCTTTCACTCACCATAATGAAATACCCTGGCAGTTCATTGGATCAGGATATACGCTTTTTGTTTCAACATTTCGATAGGCGTATCTGTATCGGCACAGATTTCCCCGAATATCAACCTGCTGAACTAAGACAAAGGTTTATTCACTTCGGGCAGCAGCTGCCACTGGAAAAACTCACGAATATTGCACATCTCAACCTGGAACGTTTTCTGGGGGTAAAATGGACAGAGTAGAACTAGCTTCAAAAGAAACCGTAGCGCTTACCCTTGAACGCCAACAGCAATATGATATCTCTGTCGTCATCCCGGTTTATGGTGCCCCAAAAAGCTTACACGAATTGTGTCAGCGAATTAATAATACGATGCAAGCCAATAGCTGGAGTTATGAAATCATTCTGGTAAATGATGCTTGCCCTAAGAACTCCTGGACGGTCATAGAAGTATTGTGTAACAAAGATCAACATATTAAAGGGATTAACCTAAGCCGTAACTATGGGCAACACTATGCCATCTCTGCAGGCCTGGCTCATGCCCTTGGCAATATTACCTTTGTAATGGATTGTGATTTGCAGGACAGACCCGAACATATTCCAGATTTTGTCACCGCAATAAAAAATGGTAAAGACCTTGTATTTGGCCGTTCCACAGTGAGAGGGACCAATAATCGACTCACTCAATTTACTTCGGCCCTTTTTTACAAGGTATTTGGATTTCTCAGCAACAATAGTGAGTTTTCCTTTAACGCCAGCTACGTGGGGATGAAACAAGAAGTAGTACAAGCTATTAATGCGTTAGGAGAAAATCAGCGGCAATTTCTTGGGTTATTACAGTATATCGGTTTTGATTATGGTTTTATCGAAATCCAACACAGTAAAAGAAAGGAAGGTAAAAGCAGTTACAACTTGATAAAGCGCCTGGAGTTAGCCTTTAAGAGCATTACTAATAGTTCCACCAGGTTACTTAAAACTGGCATATTAATAGGCACCTTATGTTCTACTTTTTCTTTTTCATACGGTATTTACCTGATTGTAAAGAAATTATTCCTCAATAGCCTAATCCAAGGCTGGACCAGCTCCATCGTATCTACCTTTTTTGTCGGCGGCATAATAATGATACTTGTCGGTATAGTAGGGATATATATAGAGGTGATATTTTGGGAAGTTAAAAAACGCCCCGTCTATTTAATCAAAAACAAAAAGAATATCTAAGGACAGAAAATGCTGGAAAATACATGGAGGAAAGTTTTCTTGCTAATAAAGCCAAACGCCTAGATCTGGTGGGTTTCTGTCTATTGTGGCTCCACTTTTACCGAGGTTAACGAACAGACCATCGACCTCTATATGGTGGGCCGGGATCAGCAAGGAATATCCCGAATCGGCCTGGCCAAACTCGATAAAGCGACCCTTCTCAGGTATTGGGAATTATCAGAGATCCGATTCTGGATATCGGTCGGCCAGGTTGCTTTGATGACAATGGCGTGTATTATCCTTTGATGGTCAGAACTGAGAGCTGTTTACGTTTCTATTATACTGGTTGGTTATTAGGCAGTAGAGGCGGTTTTCAAACCAATATTCGTGTTGCTGGATTTAATCACGAGAAACAAAAATTTGAACGGTTAATTGAGGCCCCCATCTTAGAAAGGGTCCATGAAGAGCCGATCAACACAGGCTCATTCTGTGTCACCAAGCAAGGTCCTCTTTGGACCACTTGGTACAGCAGCTTCGAGCGTTGGCAACCACAACCTTCCGGCAACTATAAACATTACTACTTGATAAAAACCTGCTATTCATTGGCAGAGACCGGGACAAACTGCCATCGACTTTAAATCATCGGACGAATATGTCATCTGTAAACCTATGGTGCTAAAAGAACATGGCTTGTTCAGAGTGTGGCATTCATACCGTGGTGAACACTATCGTATGGGTTATGCAGAATCCCTGGGTGGCGAAATTTGGCACAGAAAAGATAATGAGCTTCAATGGCATCCAAAATCAGTAGATCTAGGAAATTTCGACAACGTAATGCAGGAATACGCTTTTATCTTCGATGTCGGACAACAAAGGTGTATGTTGTTTAACGGTAATGGATTTGGCAAGTCAGGTATAGGTGTAACTATTTTCTATCTTTAATTTTTTAGTTAAAAACTAATAAGACACATTCAGATCTCCTAGTAAATTAAATGAGTAAAATAATGCTCGAATTTCAATATACATCGATATGAAGGATATTTACTACGAATTCTACGATCTAAAATACCAAACTATAAAAACTCGCCTATTTTTCAACTAACAATATAAAACCTTATAATCGTTCAACTTATTGCCAGCACAATTATCATTTATAAAAAATTAACTACCTTTTGTTTTTAAGCATAGAGTGGATATGCAATTGATTACTACATTTAAACAGATAACCTATTTAATTACAATGTACAAACAGCTCGTAGCTGTCGACTCTATGGCTTAATCGATAATATTAACTTTATGAAGCCACAAGGAATTGAAAGATTATATAACTTACTTTATAGAAAGGTGTAATATTTAATTTCGGGCTAGCACATTCCAAACAAGCAACTATATTTAACTATACCTCTCCTGTAAACGGATGTATGGGATATGAGTCAAAAAAGTAACAATCTTAAAGGTGTAATATTAGCCGGCGGTTTAGGATCTCGTTTATACCCCCTCACTGAGATAACCAATAAACACCTCTTACCAGTTGGCCGTGAGCCTATGATATGGCATTCAGTAAAGCAGCTAGTTTTATCCGGGATAAAAGATATCTTGGTAATTACCTCGACACACCATATGGGGTCAGTGGTGAACTCACTGGGCAGTGGTAATGACTTTGGCTGTGAGTTTACCTATAGGGTGCAAGAAAAAGCAAAAGGGATATCCCATGCATTAGCAGGCGCCAAATCCTTTGCTAGTGGTAATAAAGTAATAGCACTACTAGGTGACAATATCTTCGAATATTCAATTTCTCCTTATATAGAGGCTTTTAGAAAGCAAAAGAGTGGTGCTCGAGTTTTGCTTAAGGAAGTTGGAGATCCAGAACGATTTGGTATTGCTGCACTAGATGAGAAGCAAATATTGGAAATCGAGGAGAAACCTAGTTCACCTAAGAGTAACTATGCAGTGGTGGGGTGCTATATGTTTGATGAGCACGTATTTAAGCATATAGAAAAAATAAAACCATCCCATAGAGGCGAGCTAGAGATAACATCGGTAAACAATATCTATGTGGAGCTTGGGCAACTTCACTATAGTTTAGTTCATGGGCGTTGGGCCGACGCTGGAACATTTGAGTCCCTTTATGATGCTAACAAGCTGTTACATTCCAATAATAATGAGATTGTTGAAAACCCGTTAAGAAGAGCTGTTTAAGAAAGTGTAGGCCATAATTGCTAAAGGAATAGCGATGCTATTAACTCATAGATCCGGTTTCATTTCATTGTTGCTTTTTGCACTTGCTTTAAGGTGTACTTTTTATACCGGCGTATTTGGCAGCGATGAAGTCAGCTACCTTTCAGCAGCACTGAAACTTGTTGATGGTGATTGGAGAATGTCTGACTATATAGGAGAAACTCGTTACGGCGTTAATATTCCACTTGCCCTATCTCTTTACTTCTTCGGTGAAAATACGTTATCTGCCAATCTAGTATCCATGCTGTTCTCTATTTCTGAGGTAGCTTTAGTTTTCTATTTTTCTCTATTCTTATTTGGATCCAGGGTAGCATTCTTAAGTGGGTTAATTATGGCGGCATTACCGTTACACATTCACTTTTCTGGACGAATGATGGCAGACAGCATTTTGGCTTTTTTTATAACCGCCAGCTTTGTATTATTTTGGCTAGCACATAAAAAAGCTAAGATTTATTTTTTCTTTCTTTCTGGTGTCTCTATAGGTTGCGTATTTTGGGTAAAAGAGGTTGTACTAATATACTCATTTGCTTTTTTACTTTTACCGATAGCAACCAAAAAACTAAAATTAATATACTTAATAACTCCATTATCAGCTTTTTCTGTAGTCATACTTAACCTTTTATTTTTCTATCTATTAACCGGCGATATGCTATATATCTTAACCCTTCTACGCCACCACCTTATATTGGATGACAATCCTCTTTACTATTTTTACCACATATTTTTAAACATCAAGCACACTTGGCTAGTTGGCTACCTTTCTTTGTTAGGTCTGCTCATGATGTTTGTTAATAAGATAGATAGAAATAGTAGTAATGACAGGGTATTCTTACTTGTTTGGGCTCTTGGTTTACTAACTACATTCTCCTTCCTAATAATAGACACATCACCTTTGAGATTAATTCCTAAACAAGTTAACTACATGACCATTTTTATGGCTCCCTTATGTATTTTATCCGGTTACTTCTTAGCTAACCTTAAAAGGATCCATGCATTGTCATTTATGTTCTTATACTTATTCGGAGCTATCTATTTAAGTGGAATGGAACAGCAAGCTATCAGGAACTTCGTCGCTAATAGTAAAGCCATAGTCAAGTTTGCACAGGAAAATCCGGATTCACGAATTTATGCCATGACTAATGCTCGAAGAATACAGACGTTTGATCGCTATATATCGATCAAAAGCCAACCCCATACGCAAGTATTAATCCCCTTGAAGGAAGCTCCATCCACCATAACTGACAGCACCAAAACCTTGGTTATGTGGGACGAGGAGACCATGGCCTGGGGTCATTCAGATCAAGGGGTTAAAGTGGACAGCTGCTGGTACTTGTCTGATATAGCGTTAACTCCTACTGGATATGGTATCGGAAAGAAGATGCTAGGTCTGACTTATGATGCTGTCAGCTTATTCCCTACTGAGCTGAGCGGTGCTGCTATCAGCGCTATGCACCATTACCTTCAGCCTAAATCATTAAAGGTTTACGAAATAAAAGCAGAATGTAATAGCTTGACAGCAGCTAAGCTTTAGCGCTAAACCTTAATTACTACTTTTTTACTTACGGTATAAAGAATATACCTATGCAAGAGTAGAAATCCTGAATGCTTTAAAATATCTCAAAGGAATAAAATAGTGATTTTTGAAAAGTAAAAGTAGCAAAAATATATGACGAGTAAAAACAACTTTCGACAGAATATTTACTCATATATTTAACGAGTATAATAACATATTTATCCAATTAAAAAGCCATAAAAACATATTAACTAAAAAATAAATAATTAACTCTAAGTTGGAACATTACCAGGAAATATTCTAAAGTAAAGTAAAGTAGTTTTCACATGGAGTTTAGTGATATGTTGTGCCCTTTATTAATGTATCATTTCATAGGTGAATCTAATATCCCAGCTAAATCTCCTTATTGGGTAAAAGTTGAAGACTTTGAAAAACAAATGGTTTTTCTTAAAGAAAAAGGGTTTCACACCATCTGCTTGGATGAATTTACTGCACACCTATATCATGGCCTGGCTATACCTGAACGTAGTGTTATCATCACTTTTGATGATGGCCACCCTTCTTTCTATGAACACGCAGTTCCAATTTTAAAAAAATGTAACCTGACAGCTACCATGTTTGTTATAACAGATCGTATTGGGCAATCGAATGGTATGACTTGGCAGCAACTAAGAAGTCTGTCTGACCAAGGTATTTCGCTAGAATCCCACTCAGTAACTCATCGAATATTAACTAAATTAGCTTTGAATGAAGTACGTTTTGAGTTGATTAACTCTAAACGTACGCTCGAAGAAAAACTGGGAAAAAACATTAATTATTTTTGTTATCGAGGTGGGCATCACAGCGAAGATATTATGGAAGAAGTGAAAAGGGCTGGCTATCAGGCGGCGGTTTGTTCCGTTTACGGCTATAACGACGCCAACCTGGCGCACAAATTTGAGCTTAGACGTATTCAGGTTAAAGCATCCGATTCTCTGACCATATTTAATGCCAAGCTACTTGGCTATAACTGGCAGAGTCGAAAATCCAGGCTTTATGCCAGGTATATAAAACCTGTGGCAGATCTCACTTTTCTCCGACAATAGTGGGAAAGTTAGGATGATTCAGTATCGTTATTTAACTTTGCAACAGGCCCAACAGTGGCAGGCATTACACCCGGCAGATACAGCTAATCCTTTATCCGACTTTCACCTTGAACATTTCAACCACCTACATAGTGAAGATGTTATCGCCGTGATCGCGTTAGACGAAAACGAAATTGTAGGGCGAAATTTACTCTCATATTGTGAGATCTCAGTCGCTGGAGAGCCAATTAATTGTATTGTGAGTCAACGGGTATATGTAAAAGAAGAATACCGAACTAAAGGGGTTGGAGTGTACGTAAAAATGCACTTGTTACGCCTTGGCCTCCCACAATTATCATCCAGCGTTTCGGCTGCGATGCAAAAAGTCTATGACTCTTGGGGGGAATACCATAGGGTCGACGATAGTCCTATCCACTCAATCCCCCTCACGACAGCAAGTTTTTTGCGGGACTGCCGCCTCGACTATTATGCTCAAATATCAAATGGAGAAAACACTGGCTGGCTTTTTCTGGCACGACATATGCTGCATAAAATTAAAGCCGCAACCCGATTATCACTGTTGCCAAGCGGGCAAGCTGGCAAGCTTTTGAATGGCACTGAAGCCTGCTCTGCCCTTGAGGAAATTGTCAATCTTCAAAAGCTTCCAATTTACACACCCTGGGATAAGAAAAAAATTAAAAGCGCATTAGCGGGTAGTGAGCAGGGCATGAAAGCCTGGGTCTATAAAACAAGTAATCAGAATAAAACTACCCCTTATCTTTTGACGGCCTATATAAAGTACAAAGCAACCAGAGTTGTGGGTAACCAGAGGGAGAAACTGAAGGAATTGCACGTTAACGAGATTTTCCCTCCAGTTGAGAATAAATCGGACGCAATAAAAATTATCCACTTTGTTCGCAAGCTAGCCAAAACGCTATCTTTCGACACGGTGCACATATACGCGATGACTTCAGAATTACAGCAAGCATGCCATCAGCTACAACTCGCTTCATTTTACAATAAAAGCGTGTATATCGTACTTAGAGGTGTGAATGAAGCTCAGGCAAGTTTATTAATTGACCCAAATAATTGGTGGTGCCGGGCAATCAATGAAGAGCAATTTGAAGAATCATATTGCACACAAAGATCACCTTGCTCGCTGCCAAATTAGTTAGCTTAGGGATAATAAAATGACACAGCTCTCTTTTACGGATGCCATAGATAGAATCGATATCAACAAACCTGCTGTGGGGGATGCCCTGACCAAGTTATCCTTTGGGGAAATGCGATATCAAGCAGGACAAGTGGCAAGCAATCTCAATTCTCAATATGGCTCAGGAAAATATATTGTTTTACGTGCCCCAACCTCGATTAGTTTTATTGTGACTTTATTAGGGATCCAGTACAGCGGAAATATACCTATTCCGGTAGATCCACAACTGCCAATCTCTTCTCTGGAGTACCTGCTACATAAAAGTGACGCCAGCGCAGTAATTAACCCACTGGAAACCGAGGACCTAGTTGACTTAGCCCCTTACTACCACCCCTCCCCGGCAAAATCGGCCCTTGTTATGTTTACATCTGGGACTAGTGGTTATCCAAAGGGGGTCGTCATCTCGCATAAGAATTTATTGCATTCCTGTGAGTCTATTAGTGGCTACCTCGAATACCCAGCCTATGCTTCAGCAGCCGTTGTGCTTCCCATGTTTTACAGCTATGGTCTTCTATCTCAGGTTTTTTGTATGCTTTATTCGGGAGGTTTTGTCCAACTTTTCCCGGACTTTCAGAATGTATTGGCATTCGAAAAAGTGGTAAATAGCAAGTCAATTAAAACATTTTGTGGTGTTCCCTCTACCTATTTAACCCTGGTAAAGCTTCATAAGCTTAAGCCGTTAAAGATGTCTCACGTACGGGTTTTGTGCTCCGCTGGAGCGGCTATGAATAGCTCCATTCTTGCCCAATTGAAAGAGATATTTCCAAATGCGCTGATGTTTAACAACTATGGAATGACAGAAGCCACTCCTAGAATTTCCTATATCAGAGAAGATGACCCTAGCTTTTTCGAACAAACTTGCGGTCGACCTATCAATGGGTTAGAAATAAAAATAGCGGATCCCCTGACCAATAATGAGCTTCCTCCCAGAGCGAAAGGCATAGTGCTTATTCGAGGACCAAATGTTACCAGCGGCTACCTCAACGATGATGAACTGAATGAATTGTTGTTCACCAGAGACAATTTTCTGATCACTGGAGATATTGGCTATATCAAAGACGGGCTGCTTTTTTTACTGGGAAGAAATGATGATATTTTTAATGTTGGTGGCGAAAAAGTCGCGCCCATGGAAATAGAACGGGTTTTAAATAACATCGATGAAGTTGAGCTATCAGCTGTTACCGGCATAGCTGATCCCTTAAGAGGGAAAGTTCCTGCTGCATTTTTAAAACTTAACCGACATCTGACTCGAAAATCCATTATGGAGCAGATAATGGTCCTGCTGGCATCCGCCAAACTGCCCGCTTATTTCTATGAAGTTTCCGGCTTTCCTATGACGTCAAATGGCAAACTACAACGACGAAAGTTATCCCCAGATAGCGATTTGGTGATTCGGCGTATAACTTAAAGGTGATAAAACAGATGACTGACTACACCCTTCAATTGAAAGCTATAATTGCCGAACTTTTTATGTGTGATAAGAGCACTCTCAACGACGATACAGGACCTGGTGATATCCAGGGCTGGGACTCTTTGGGGCACGTTATGTTACTGGAACAAATACAGGCAAATTTCGATACCCAAATTCCAATTGAATTGGCGATAAACGCAAGGTCTATTTCAGATCTTGCCGCTTTACTTAAAAGCTCCCCGCCTGCTTAATAATAACTGGATATTCAGTACGTATACTTATTAAGGCGGTTTAGGCTATAACACCTTATAAGATGAAAAAACTTGTGAACTATTGGTTATAATTTCATCAACTTATCAGCTACTTTTCTTTACGGTGAGATGCAATTTACATCAATAAAATACTGCCAGCATTAAAGTCACTGGGAATTCGGAATATTCCACAGACCTTACCCTTTCTATATTTCAAAACTCATCGTTAGGGACTCCCTGCCATTGAAGAGGTCAGTATTACATCATCAACAAGCACTGTGGTGATCTCATTACTGAAGGTTTTTTTGTTGCTATAACCGCCAATCTTCAGCGTATGGGTCCCCGCCGGGACTACGCCAAGGTCTAATGTAACCAGCACCCAGCCTGAATTTTGATCCGGGCCGCTGTTACCATCGCCGACAATCTTATTCAGGTAATCATTGCCCCCCGCTCCTACCAAGGCACCATCCAGACTGACCAACACTTCTGCGTATTCATCGTTTTCATAGAAACCCGCGTGGTTCAGTTGATAACGCAAGGATAAGGTTAAGGTTTGGTCAGCTCCTAGGGTAAAACTCTGCCTCCATCCGCCAGACATATCCAGAATATAGCCGCCATTTACCCCCCCCACTAATACCCGCAAGCCACCACCATTAAACCCTCCACTTACCTGATAGTCACCACTGGCGTAGCCAGGCTCTGCCGTATTACGAAAAGCATCGTCCTCATAGACAAACCCTTGCGCATCTGAATCAAAGTGCGCCGCTATGATGGTGCTCCCAGCCGCGCCGGTTACTGAAATGCTGATAACCTCAGAATCACTGGCCCCACCAGTGTCCGTCACACTGGTGGTGATGCTATGGACTCCCGGGCTTAAGCTGCTTGTGCTAATACTCGCTCCGCTACCCAGGTTTGCATCCAGGTCAGAGCTCCAGCTTATGGCGGCGCTTATGTCCCCGTCTTCAGGATCATTGGCGATGCCGGTAAACGTGATGTTGTCACCTTCTGTATACGTCGCGCCATCTAGTGGGGTATTAATGCTCACCGTTGGGGGGATGTTTACTGCAATCTGCTCCACCGTAATGTTAATAGCTTCGGTATCACTGACACCCCCGGTATCCATAACGCTGGCCGTAATAACATGAGGCCCAGGAGTTAAGCTGCTTGTGCTGATACTCGCTCCGATCCCCAGATGACCATCGAGGTTGGAACTCCAGCTTATGGCGGCACTTATGTCCCCGTCTTCAGGATCACTGGCTCTGCCGGTAAACGTGACGTTGTCACCCTCTGTATACGTCACGCCATCTAGCGGTGTATTAATGCTCACCGTTGGGGGGAGATTTACTGCAACCTGCTCCACCGTAATATTAATAGCTTCGGTATCACTGATACCACCGTTATCCGTAACGCTGGCCGTAATGACATGAGGCCCAGGAGTTAAGCTAGCTGTGCTGACCTGCGCTCCGCTACCAAAATTGCCTCCCAGGTTGGAACTCCAGTCTATGGCGGCGCTTATGTCCCCGTCTTCAAGATCGCTGGCGGTGCCGGTAAACGTGATGTTGTCACCTTCTGTATACGTCGCGCCATCTAGCGGTGTATTAATGCTCACCGTTGGGGGGAGATTTACTGCAATCTGCTCCACCGTAATATTAATAGCTTCGGTATCACTGATACCACCGTTATCCGTAACGATGGTCGTAATAACATGAGGCCCAGGAGTTAAGCTGCTTGTGCTGATATTCGCTCCGATCCCCAGATGACCATCTAGGTTAGAACTCCAGCTTATGGCGGCGCTTATGTCCCCGTCTTCAGGATCATTGGCGCTGCCGGTAAACGTGATGTTGTCACCTTCTGTATACGTCGCGCCATTTAGTGGGGTATTAATGCTCACCGTTGGGGGAATGTTTACTGCAATCTGCTCCACCGTAATGTCAATAGCTTCGGTATCACTGACACCCCCGTTATCCATAACGCTGGCCGTAATAACATGAGACCCAGGAGTTAAGCTGCTTGTGCTGATATTCGCTCCGATCCCCAGATGACCATCCAGGTTAGAACTCCAGCTTATGGCGGCGCTTATGTCCCCGTCTTCAGGATCACTGGCGGTGCCGGTAAACGTGATGTTGTCACCTTCTGTATACGTCGCGCCATCTACCGGGGAATCAAGGCTGACATCGGGAGGGAAGTTTCCGGTTATCGATGAGGTCAGGATGACCTCATCGACAAGCACCGTGGTGAGCTCATTACCGAAGGTTTTTTTGTTGCTATAACCGCCAATCCTCAGCGTATGGGTCCCCGCCGTGACTACGCCAAGGTCTAATGTAACCAGCATCCAGCCTGAATTTTGATCCGGGCCACTGTTACCATCGCCGACAATCTTATTCAGATAATCATTGCCCCCCGCTCCCACTAAAACGCCGTCCAGACTGACCAGGACTTCTGCGTATTCATCGTTTTCATAGAAACCCGCGTGGTTCAATTGATAACGAAAGGATAAGGATAAGGTTAAGGTTTGATCAGCTCCTAGGGTAAAACTCTGCCTCCACCCGCCAGACATATCCAGAATATAAGCGCCATTTACCCCCCCCACTAATACCCGTAAGCCACCACCATTAAACCCACCACTGGCCTGATAGTCACCACTGGCGTAGCCAGGCTCTGCCGTATTACGAAAAGCATCATCCTCATAGACAAAGCCTTGCGCATCGGAATCAAAGTGCGCCGCTATTATGGTACTCCCAGCCGTAGTGGTTACCGTAATGCTGATAACCTCAGAATCACTGGCCCCGCCACTGTCCGTCACACTGGTGGTGATGCTATGGAGTCCCAGGCTTAAGCCGCTTGTGCTGATACTCGCTCCGCTACCCAGGTTTCCATCCAGGTCGGAGCTCCAGTTTATGGCGGCGCTTATGTCCCCGTCTTCAGGGTCACTGGCGGTACCGGTAAACGTGATGTTGTCACCTTTTGTATATGTCGCGCCATCTGCCGGGTCGTTAATACTCACCGTTGGGGGGAGATTTACTGCGATCTGCTCCACAGTAATGCTGATCTCATGAATATCACCGATTCCACCGTTATCCGTTACACTGGCGGTAATGGTATGTGGGCCAGGGCTTAAGCTGCTTGTACTGATACTCGCTCCGCTACCCAGGCTCCCATCCAGGTCGGAGCTCCAGCTTATGGCGGCGCTTATGTTTCCGTCTTCAGGATCACTGGCGGCGCCGGTAAGCGTGATGTTGTCACCTTCTGTATACGTCGCGCCATCTACCGGGGCACTAATGCTCACTGTTGGGGGGAGGTTTACTGCGATCTGCTCGACCGTAATGTTAATAGCTGTGGTATCACTGATATTACCGCTATCCGTAACGCTGGCGGTAATGGTATGTGAGCCAGGGCTTAAGCTGCTTGAGCTGATACTCGCTCCGCTACCCAGATTACCATCCAGGTTGGAGCCCCAGTCTATGGATGCGCTTATGTCCCCATCTTCAGTATCACTGGCGGCACCAGTAAAGGATACGTTATCCCCTTCAGTAAATATCGTCCCATTTACTGGGGTAACAATGTTTACCAAGGGCGGAGTGTTTTCAGCGGGAGCTGATATCGTGATACTCCGAGTATCTGTATCACTATTCCCGTCGCTGTCCGTTACACTCGCTGTAATGGTATGGGCGCCTACGCTCAAATTGCTGGCGCTGATATTAGCGCCCGAACCCAAATCGCCATTTAGGCTAGATAGCCAGTTTATGAAAACACTTAAATCACCGTCTTCAGTGTCACTCGCCGTACCGTTAAAGGAGATATTATCCCCTTCGATAAATGTCGTACCATCGGATGGGGTCGCTATATTTACTGTGGGTGGCGTGTTACTAACAGCTGCTACGACAGTGATGACAATGCTAGTACTATCGGATAAATCTTCACTGTCGAATATTGTAGCTGTAATAGTATGAACACCAAGACTTAAGCTGGTCGAACTAATAGTCGCAGCTGAACCCAGATCGCCATCTAAGTCTGAAGTCCAGTCAATATTCGCACTGAGGTTTCCATCTTCGGCATCGTCAGCCGTGCCAATAAAGGTGATGTTGTCACCTTCGGTAAAAATTGCACCATCGAGTGGAGTATCGATACTCACAGTTGGACCTGAGTTTAAAAGCTCCTCAACCGCCAAGTCGATCTGGATACGGGGTTTAATAAGCCCATTACGAGCGTCCAAAATAGGCGCACCTGTATCTTGCAGCGAACTTAATATCTCATCCACTGAAGCTGAAGGTACTGCCGATCGGAGAACGGCATAGGCGCCGGCTACGTGGGGAGCGGCCATAGATGTGCCGCTATGTATACCGAACGAACCGCCGATTACGGAAGAATTTATGCTCTGGCCTGGAGCTAGCAGGTCGAGAATACTTGCACTGTTGGAGAAAGAAGAGACAAAGTCTGATTTGCTTGTCGAGCCCACACTGATTGCCGATGAAATACAGGCAGGGGAAGAGATTGATGAAGATGAAAAGTTATTACCAGATGCAACGACAGTGGCAATATTAACCGATTTTAATAAATCAATGGCCGCCGTCATAGCTGGGTTGGAAGCGTCGCAGCTAGTCGAGAATAAATTCCCCCCAAGGCTCATATTAACTGCGGCAATATTGAAATTACTGCGTTCGTTATACACGTGCTCAAGAGCACTTAGCAGGTCTGATGTATACGAAAGAATGCATGGACTGGTAGCCCCAACAAAATCACATGTCGGATCGGTAAATTGTGAAAAGACTTGGATCGCCATAATGTCTGCATTGGCGGCAACGCCAGAGAATGTCATTCCTGCACCGGAACCATCACCAGTCGCAATCCCTGCTACGTGGGTCCCATGATAACAATTACTATGTGAACAAGGTGTAGCGGCATCAGTCCCAATCTGCTCGTCCAATCCGCTAGGACATAGTGTCGTGGCAAAATCTGCTGGGACGGTTGAGGAAAAACAGGCCTGGTGCACAACATTATTAAGAAATAGGTGTTGCGCATCTACACCTGTATCGAGTACGGCGACAACTTGTCCTTGCCCACAATACCCGTCGGAACAGGCTGTAGTTGCCCCAATTAAAGGTGTACTGCTCAATAGCTGAGTCGAATGTAGCTTATCTGCATATATAGACTTAACGCCCGGACTATTTCTAACGGATTCAAGCGTTGCGATATCTAGCTTCATAGCTATATAAGGTAAAAATTGAAAATACCTGATATCACGCATATTTGACGGATTTAAATTTTCCACCAATCGTTCCTGAACGGTACCAATAGCCAAGGTATCTTTTTGTAATTTGAGAGACTTGGCTTGATCCCCTGTGCTTTCCTGAGCCTCTAGCTCAATTATCACGCGAACACTCCCATGCCGCTCTGCTTGATCTAGCAGCTCTTGATACACAAGCTCATTTGAATCGGTTGTATTTAAATCTTCCGCAAGTTGGCTGGTTTGAGCCGGTACAAATAGTGAGATAATAAAGAGCAGTACTAATATGTTACTACCCATTAACCTTGATACGCTATTGATGCTGGAGTGCGATTGCGGAACTTTCACATTAGCTTTCCTATATAAAGCTCAAGGCCTCCTTACCTTGTATAACTAGTTATAAATGTCCTGATGCTACTTTCTCAATAACACGCCTTCCGTTCTTAGTGGCTGGCCTTGAGTCGAACTTACGGGTATAGACATAGTATGTACTAACCCATTGGGTGTAACGTATTTAACCAATGGGGAGGCAATCAAGGTGGTAAGCGCAACATGCCCAACGGTAAGTGCTAGTTCAGGAATGAATCCATATGCCTTTATATTTTCAATTGAGTACTCTGACAGCTCCGCGAGAAGTTTGGCCTGGGTGTCAGCGATAAGCTCTGGTGTGATAGTAGAAAATTCATCAAGGTTGAGTGTCACAAGAATACGAACAGAACTGCCCGACTCTGTTTTTAAAAGTAACTGAGCCATAGCCAAGTCATCATACTTACTCGGTTGGTTTGCAGAGATATTTGTAGACACCATTAACCCCAGCATAAGAACTAAGGCAATCGTCTGCTCTATACCAGGGGCCCAATTTAGCGCCAGGCTGCCAAAATGGCGAATAAATTTCATAACAACGAAATATCTACCCAACACCCTTCAAGCATAGTCCATTCAGATTATGACTAATATATCAATGCTGTCAACCGCACATTTGACTGACCATACCAGCTTAGTATGGCCAAGTGCCTGACAGAAAAGCGACATTACAACGTCGCTAGCACGAAGAAAAAATACCCCCAAAGAACCAGGACTGAATTAGCCTGTTTTATCCAGAATAAGACAGTGCCAGTTCCTGCCAGGTTAGCGTAGATAAATAGTTTTCCCTGATTTTTCAAAATGCTAATGCCCAGTATCTAAGGGATCCTGTTCGCCATTCATTATTTGTCTACACTTAGCTCTAATAAGGGACTACCTTACAGACAATCAGGATAAGTCGCATGGATGCACTTTTTGGATATTGTGGCACTCGCCCCTTTAAAGCCCGTTCTGGTGTTAGTACAGATTTTGCCAACCTATCTGCGAAAACTTACTTTGTAGCAAAGTCGTCAGGCAGCATTGCCGCCGTAACTGGAGAGCCGACATGGAGTAACCCTCGCCTTGCTGCCTGCGCAGAGAACAACCAGGCAGAAGCATTAACACTCGCCGTAAACGAATATGATGAGGGCTTTACTAAATATATCGAGGGGGGGTATGGTCTGGCTTACTGCGCCAAAGACAAACTGATCTTGGTTTCCGATCCATTTGCCTCACATAATATTTATTACGTACAGCATGAACACGGCATTTTTTTCTCCACTCAGCTAACCCCGTTACTAGAAATGCTGGACTCCAGGCCCAGCCTGTCTCATCAAGCCATTTTTGACTATCTTTTTTTCCATATGATCCCTAGCCCAGGAACCATCTACCAGGGAATATATAAATTAGAACCGGGGCAGATATTGCTCTACCAAGCGGGCACACTTCGGCTCAACACTCACTACAACCCTGAATTCAGTGAAAAATACACCAACAAAACTGAGCTACAGCAGGCTCTACACAGCAAGCTTGCTAAAGCGGTAGCAAGCGCCAAGGGCAGCGAAACGTCAGCCACCTTTCTTAGTGGAGGACTCGACAGCTCTACTATTACTGGTTTGTTAAGCCAAGTCCAACCCAGCACCGCCAGTTTCTCTGTGGGATTTGAGATCGAGAAATACAATGAAATCAAATGGGCCCGCATTGCGAGCAAAAGATTCGGCACGAAATCCCATGAATTATTTCTTCAACCCCAGGATGCGATACAAGCCATCCCTAAAATTGCTCGTTTTTTGGATGAGCCTTTTGGAAACTCTTCCGTTATTCCCACCTATTTGTGCGCTAAATATGCCAAGGAGTCTGGTTATGACCTAATACTGGCTGGGGATGGTGGAGATGAGCTGTTTGCCGGAAACGAAAGGTATGCGAAACAGCATATTTTTGAGCTATACAAAAAGCTGCCAGGCTGGTTAAGGCAAGGCATACTAGAGCCGGCACTGAGTAAAAATACGTTTGATAGTTTTGCGGTCATCCGAAAAGCAAGAAGTTACATCAGCCAGGCCAAAGTTCCCTTACCGGACAGGTTACAAAGCTACAATTTCATCCATCGCCTGGGGATTCAGCAAATTTTCACACCTGATTTCCTGACGAAAATAGACCCACTAAAACCAGCTCAGATGAATCAAGACTATTTTCAGTCCCCCCAAAGTGCCAGCCAGCTTAACCGTATGCTGTTTCTCGATTGGAAACTGACATTGGCAGACAACGATCTTAGAAAAGTGACGGGAATGTGCCAGCTGGCAGGGATAAAAGTGAAATACCCCATGCTGGATCCTGAAGTGGTGAAATTAAGCTGCAAGATACCCAGCCGTTGGAAAATGCCCTATGGCAAACTCCGGGCATTTTATAAACAAAGCTTCGCCAACTTTCTACCCAAAGAGATTATATCTAAACCAAAACATGGCTTTGGTTTGCCATTTGGTATCTGGGCATTAGAAGACCCCGACATTCAAGACCTTGTCGATCAGGGTTTGAGCTACCTGGAGGAGCTGAATATTTTTAATCCTGGTTTTCTCGACCATACCAAGGCATTGCATACTCAAAAACACGCTGCTTATTATGGTGAATTAATTTGGTTGCTGATGATGCTGGGATTATGGCTTGAAAGTCATGATATAGGTGCACTGGGCCTGTCCAGGGAAGATGCGGCATGACAACAAAAGCACATATCCTCCAGCAAAACCTGGAAAAAAACCTGATCTTTTATCGAAAGAAAGGTGAAGTCGCTCTGAGACACCTAGGTTGGAAGCTCACTCGACCTGTGATTGAAAAACCTATTTTCGTGATTGGTTGCTCTCGAGCCGGTACCACCTTAGTTTACAAGACCTTATCTCAAGCTATTGAGCTTGGCTCCTTAAATAGAGAAACCCATGATTTGTGGGCGCAACTACACCCGATTCAAGCCAGAGAGTGGAAAAGTCATCAAATTCCTGAGTCCTGTGCCTGCGACAGAGATAGGGACTTTATCTCTTCCTATTTTTACGCACGCACCGGAAAATTAAGGTTTGTAGATAAAAATAATCAAAATGGGTTATCCGTTTTGTATCTAAACCGCTTATTTCCAGATGCTATTTTTGTCTATGTCAAACGGCATCCAGGGGACAATATACATTCATTGATCCAGGGTTGGGGGAAACCTAATGAATTTGCCACCTGGTCAAATAAGTTACCCCTATCTCTGGAGCTAACAGAAAAAAAATATCGAAAATGGTGTTTTTTTCTGGCTCAAGGTTGGCAGGAATATAGGAAAAGTAGCATAGAGGAAGTCTGTTCATTTCAATATATGGCGATGAACAAAGCCATACTCAACGCCAAACCTCTGTTGCCCACACAGCGATGGCATGAAATTTTTTATGAAGAATTAGTGGCTGATCCCGTAAAGAGCTTTAGCCATTTGTTCGAGGATCTGGGGCTAAATTTCACAGCAAATATGGAGCAACACTGTGCACAGGTATTATCTAATCCATATAATGCATTTTCTTCCATTTCCCTGAATAAATGGCAGTCCAGTGGCAACAGAGAAAAGGTTCAGCATGTCTTACCCGGACTGGAGCCTTTAGTCCGACGCATGGGTTACCACGACCTCGAGAAGTGGATATGAATCTACTACTGATGTGGTTCATTCTCAGCAATCTATTATTATTGCTGGTATACAAAAAAAAGCTACTCCAGCTTTGGTTAGAGCCTGTTTTTACCAAACCTGTCCTGAGCTTTGAAAGTGATGACTGGGGACCTGGGCCCCTGAATCACAGCAATGTCTTGGCAGAAATATGTTCCATGCTGAAATGTTATAAAGATAGATGGGGTAACCATCCTATTTTTACCATAGGAGTTGTCCTGAGTGAACCTGATAAACAAAAAATTGTCGCGACTCACTACCAAAAATACGCCTGCCACTCCCTCAACGAACAAAATTATCAGCCGATTTTAGATCAACTACGCCAAGGAGAGGAAGAGGGTGTATTCTCAATCCAACTTCACTGCAGAGAGCATTTTTGGCCGGCAACATTGCTAGCTTCAGGCCTATCCGATCCCGAGGTTGATAAGTGGTTCAATCAGCCACTGGCACCTGTTGAGGCCTTGCCGTGCTGGCTACAAAGCAGGTGGAACCCAATACTCACTAACCAGCAAATTGCCAAAGCGGTAAAATCAGAAACCGACCTGTTCCAGCAATGTTTTCATCGAAAACCAGGCTTAGTGATCCCACCAACTTTTATCTGGAATAATGAAACCGAGATCAGCTGGCGCATTAATGGCATTAAAACCATAGTAACCCCGGGGAAGCGTTTTACTTCCAGAGGATCAGGCAAAAAATTTGAATGCGACAAACAACTTATCTGTAATGGGCAAAAGTCTGCTACCGGTCAGCTGTATCTGGTCAGAGACTGTTATTTCGAACCGTCAATGGGACATAGTTGGCAACAAGCTTTACAATGTTTGGTTAGCAAAACCAAATGCGCCCGCCCTTGTTTATATGAAACCCATAGATTTAACTTCGTCGGCGATCAACAGCAACTCAACAAGTCCCTGAAAGAAGTCAAACTGCTACTGGATAACTTAGTCAGCATATTTCCTGACGTTTACTTTACTTCCAGTAAAGAGCTAACCCATATTATTTCACACAACCAGAGCGAGCTCATAGAACAGCGCTGGCGAAGGCGACTTCATCCCTGGCTAGAACGAGCCAAACACTTACCAAAATTCAGATTCCTTTCCAGCGCCAGTGGGCTGTATTTTATTGTCTGGTTATTAGGTTGGTATAAGAAAACTCCTCCAGTATGGAATCAATGGGGAAGTAACCATGGTTAATCCAAAATTTAGTGCCATTATTGCTGTTTTTAATGGAGGAAAAACCCTGGCCAGAGCAATTGACTCTGTGCTCAACCAAAGCGCACCAGCATACGAACTTATAATAGTCGACGATGGCTCTACGGATAACACAGCAGAAACAGCGAAAAGTTATAGCCACCCCAGAATTACATATCTAAAACAAAAAAATGCCGGTGTCTCAAGCGCCCGTAATTTAGGCGCAAGGATAGCTACCGGAGACTGGCTTTCGTTTCTAGATGCAGATGACTGGTACTTTCCTGATAGATTAAAACAACATTCAGATTGGATAGCAGAGGAGCCCGAATTAGACCTACTGACTGCTGATTTTCAATATATAAACAGTCAAGGGAAGTTGTTAGGACACTCATTGAAAGAAACCTCTGCAGGTCGCTATTTGCTAAAGAGAAATCCTCAAAGCAGCAGGCTAATTTTAGACAGCAGAGCCTTGGAGCTATTTGTCAGCCAGCATTTTGGCGATACTCATACCTTAAGTGTAAAGAAATCGCTTTTTGAAAGTGTCGGTGGTTATGACTGTCATTTTAACGTTTGTGAAGATGTCAGCTTGCTCATAAGACTTTGTAATAAAGCCTATAAAGTCGGAGCCGTGAACCAAGCTTTGGCCGCCTACTATATCCATCCGAGCAGTGCTACCCGGAAAGACCCGCTGAACTCACAAAAACAAAGTGTGGCAGCCCTCTTGGAATTATCTCGTAGTAATGAGCAACTCAAACCCGAGATCAAAGCAGGAATAAGAATGGCATTACGAAATGCTTATATGGATCTGGCCGTATGTCAATTGAAACAACGCTGCCACATAACTGCAATTTTTAGCGGTTTTTCCAGCTTTTCGAATAACCCGGGATCACACACGCTGAGAGACCTGGTATCTATTACCGTTAGTGCAGTGGGTGATAAATATGGAAAAAACTAACTCTGGTTACCTGATGATCACCCAACTATTTCTTCCAACTAAAGGGGGGACTGCAGTGTGGTTTGACGAGGTATACAAACGCAAGGGAGGTAAGGAAATACACATAGTCACAGATAGTGTTTTGGATGCTCATAGCGTAGATAGTAAACATCCTAATCAAATCCATAGAGTACAATCCAGGCGTCACCCCTGGCTTAGACCTGAGTCATTGTTTATCTATCTCAAATATCTTTGGTTAAGCCTGGGTCTATGTTTCAGTCACCAATTTAAAGCCATCCATGCAGGCAGGGTATTACCAGAAGGGCTTGTGGGACTTATTTGTGCCAGAGTAAGCAGGCTCCCTTTACTAGTTTATGCCCATGGAGAAGAAATAACCACATGGCGTCAATGGCTTAAACACAGAGTAATGTCTTGGGTATATAAAAATAGCGATCATATCATCGCCAATAGTGACTTTACCTTCAATGAATTAATAAAACTCGGTATTCACCCAAAAAAAATAAAGGTCGTTTATCCAGGTGTTGATATATCACGCTTCAAACCAGGATTAATACATCAAGACCTTCATGACAGAATAAACCTTCTTCCCGAAGAGAATCTTTTACTTTCTGTTGGCAGATTAAGTCGTAGAAAAGGGTTCGATACTGTCATAAAAAGTCTTCCCGCTTTACGCGATTCTGGAGTAATAGCGAAATACGTCATTATCGGAATTGGCGAAGACCAGCACTATTTAACAGCTCTGGCAAATAAGCATAATGTTTCCGACATTGTATATTTCCTCGGCCATGTGCCCATGGAAGATTTACCACGCTGGTACAATGCTTGTGATATTTTTGTTATGCCAAATCGAAACATCCGAGGAGACACTGAAGGGTTTGGAATGGTTTTTATCGAAGCAGCAGCATGTAAAAAAACCTCTATATCTGGAAACTCAGGTGGTGTAACCAATGCTGTATTAAATAATAAAACCGGCTTAAATATAGATGGAAACAATATTGACAGTTTCCTTCAGGCCATAATTCATTTATTAAACCAAGAGGATTACAAAAATAAATTGGAAACAGCGAGCTACCAAAGAGCCAATAAAGAGCTTTCTTGGCATTCAATTGTTAAACAAACTTTTATGGACAGCTAAATGAAATATTCAGCCCTATTCCTCATCTGCGCTATTTATAGCGAAACCAGTATATCCGCCACCGGAATTGCAGGCTTTACTGCGACTACAAGTGAACTTGCCACTCTACCAGGATTTTGCACACCAAAAGCCAGAAAAAATGGAAATAACAAATCAATCCCGGATGTTCGTTATTGGGTTAACGTATTAGGCAATGATAACTATATGCATATACATCATTACTGTTACTCACTACTACTAACCCAACATGCTTTACAAGGATATAAAAACAAGAAACATTTACTATCCAAAGCTAATAGTGATCTCCAGTATTCTATAGACCGCTCTACAGAAGGCTTCAAGCTTATACCGGAAATGTTAGTCCATAAAAGTTTTATCTATGAATTAATGAAAAAACCAGAAGAAGCAAAGAAGTTCGCTTTGAATGCTTTGAAAGTGAATAAAAGGTATGAGAAGGCGTATCTAAATCTTAGTCGAATATACCTTCTTAATAATGAAAAAGATAAGGCAGTTGAAGTTGTAAGAATTGGTATTAAAAACACAGATTCTAATCAGCTAAAAGCTAGATTGAAAAAAATTGACACTAAACTCTGACTTTATTTATCAAGAAGTTCTCAAATTTAAGAATGTCTATGGATAAATAACCCGCATAGAGGTTCTCCATCAGCTTGCTATTCGGAACCTCCATAAACGTATAGTGGCACGCACCCACAATTTGACATGCAATAGGGAAATCACTTTTCATTGCTCCCAACTCAATAATGGCCTTGCATTCCCTACACCATATTGCATTCCATAACCCGGAGCCGTGTTGACCAACAACAATGCTGGCATTATAGAAACAAGCTATTTGTTGTTTTAAAGGTAATGACTCCAACTCAATATCAACTACAGGAATATCAAAATTATTAACCAGACAAGACAAGACATCCTGATGATTCGTAATTCTACGCCTTGCCGCACCATTGCTGTCTTTTCCTAATCGCCTATCTTCTCCTCTTCGGATAAAAACAAGACTCTTATTACAACCGGTAATACCAAATCTGGATACCAAAAACGCCCTGACCACTTTCAACATTTGAGGGTGCTTCTCCAGCGCAAACCCTGCTCTACCAGGGATCCCACCTGGGACGGTAAGAGTGAGGCCAGATATATAGGGTTTCGAAAAAACAAACTTTATCTCGGGGAAACTTTCCGATAAGAAATTTTGCAATATAGCTGGGTTGGCATCCCAATCACCCTGTTCCGGGATTAAGTGCAAGATTTTACCTTCCAATAAATCTTTATTCTTGAGATAGAAGTAACAAAATGGAATAAAATACCCTAACAGCGCATGAGCGAAATGACTTGGGTTACCAGCTTTATTCTCGAATAGGAATAATGCAGTTTTTTTTCTATTTTTTTTATATATGAAATAAATAAGCATAACAATAGGTATAAATATCAATACGATATTAGTCAGCATAATTCCTCCTTAAGGCTTTACTTTCAAAATAACATAACCCAGACATTCATCCAATATATGATTAAAACGCCTCAACATAAGGTAGATCAGCAACAATGACAAAATATATAAAACACCATATAGAACACTCTTTTCAATTATTCTTACCCACTCAATCACTGAGTAACCTCCATCAAACAGGTTTATTCCTGAATAGGAAATACATATACCAAGTGTTGCTGGCATTAACGCTTTTATCATACAGACAAAATCAAATCCAAATGAAGAGCGCATCAGTGATGAGCATAAAACCAGCAAAAATAGATACTCTCTAACACTTATTGCGATGGCGATAGCCAACAGTCCACCCTGAGAAAAATACCAAACTACAAACAACGTAAAAACAAGTGTAAAAGCATTAATATACACCTCTCTACCGACTAAATTTTGTGCCGCATTCAGACTTCTAACTTGGATCGATAGCACAGTAGCAAAACTACCTAAAAGAAGAAAAAATAGGGGTTCAGATGCTGAAATCCACTGTTCTCCATAAACTACAAAAATAAAATCTTCCCCGATAGACATTAAGATTACAAGTAAAGGGTAGGAAACCAATGTCGTCACACAAATCGATTTATAGAAAATAGCTCGCGATTTTTCCAGGTCCCCTTTTACTCTGGACAACCCGCTAAACAGTAAGGGGTATATATTAGCAACAAACTGCTCTACAGGTAATCTTGATAAAGAATAAGCCCGGTTATAAATCCCCAGGCTCGCTATACCTAACAGCGCTCCCACGAGAATATTGTCAACCCTCTCAATCATCACTTGCTGGGTAGCGTTGAGATTAACACGCCAAGAGTAGGGTAGAAGGGACTTAATATTATAAATACTAATTCCTCCTGGTTGCCAAGAGCAGCTGGAATACATCAAAGCAACCGAAATAAGGGAAGAAATAACGCCTGTAATTGCCAAACTATAAGGACCAAACCCGGACAAGGCTAATAGAATACTGACAGGCATAGATACAAATTGACCAATAAGAGTTAGCTGGCTAATTTTTTTAAAATCCATCTCTCGCCGTAAGAGAGATGTTTTAATAAAAATGTAGGGGGTTAAGAAAAAGTTAAGGAAGGTAATGACAAAAATACCTGTAAACCTGTCGTCTTCATACCAAGACTCTAACCAACCCATACTTGCTAAAGTAATCAACACAGCAAAAAGAGCAATAATCTCCATTAACCAAAAGGCAGAGTTTAGTTGAGACCTGTTAACTTTATCTAAAAATACAATGGCTTGTGGAATACCAAAACGAATTTGCACCAACAAAATAGATGAAAATGCAGAAACAGCAATAAAAACACCAAAATCTTCCGGTGATAAGATCCTCGCGAGAATCACTCCGGCTACAAATCTAATCGCAGCTACTCCTGCAGTTTGAATATAAGTCCAGAGAGCTCCATTTCTTATTTTGTCTGACATGCCTGTCATGCTAACTGACACCTAACGCAGATCTATAAAAAAACGACAAGATATAATTATTAACGCGATAATACCCCCTTTTAACGAGGGGTAGCTCACTAACACAAGGAGCTACTGGATAACCAAGCTCTGCCAATAACGCTCCTACAGAACTATCAAATAACTCTATTTTATCTGAGGTAAGATTTCTCTTCCACTTTGCTGTATTTGATTTAGAAATAGCCTGCTGAATCATAGGTGTCTTTTTTAAAAGATTCGTAGTAAGACTCTTTGGGCGGTCAAAATCCAGCACCTTCGCTGTATATTCAATCTGTATAAAATCACACAAACTTTTCATAACCTCGCCGGGTCGACTTACTAATTCTTCATATTTCACTTCACAGTATTGATCATTCCTTAACTTAACCCCTTGTTCACGACCAGTTTTAACATAGAACTCCCAAGTTTTCGCTGCCATATACAGGTTATAAATAAAAAAATCATGCTTTCTATCCAACACAGAAAGAGCTACATCTCGGCCGTCCCTAAGCACATGAATAAATCTTGCATCGGGAAACATTTCCAACAGAAGTTTGATATGTAATATATAATACGGCGTTTTATCACCCCAAATCACCTTACCCTCAGACTCTGCATTGTATTGATAAAGACGTTGAACAAGTGAAGGAAAGTCATGGACATTTTCCAACCCCATATTATCAATCAGCGTATCATTTATCACTAAGGCCGGGTTAACTTGTTCACAGAAAAACTGTGGCCGCATCTTTTTCATTTCCATTAATATCGAAACTATTTTCTTTTTACTGAGTTCAATATTTTTAAACTTCTTGTAAAATGGAATTATGAAATGTGACTCCTCACCAGGAATAGATACTTTTGGGTGGCTCTTAAAAAGATATTGCAATAGGGTAGTACCAGAGCGAGGAGCTCCCAAGATAAATATAGGTCCGTTACTCACAGTGAGCTCCTTAGTGTTGAACACACTTCCCATGGCTTAGTTGAATCGAGTTGCCACACCATTTCAGCTTGCTATCATCCTCAATCCACTGTTTTAGCCGTTTAGTTAAGAGTTCAAACGTCTTACAGTCTCGGATACAGCGTTCTAATTTAGTTCCGTCTTTAAACATCTGCAGCATAACACCATCTTCTACAGGCAATAGAAATACTGACCGTCCCCCCTGGAATACCGCCCTTCCCTTCGCATTAATTATCTTATCCATATACCGATCCTGAACCGCTAGAGTCCCAGTTCTCGGATCTGGGACATGGAGAACTTTGGTAATAACGGGATACATTATTCGTTGTTTAGGTAATCCTTTAACTTTACCAAGCCATAATCCAGTTTCAGCAAATACGGGTCTAACTTTTTGTTGTTTTCTTCCTTGTATTATTCCTTCCATTTCTTCAGGCTTAGAAATATCTAACGCACCTAATAAGGTGGGGGAAATATCTAATGAACTTGTTATATGTTTAACCTTTGAAGCATTTCTATCTCGAGGGTCAAACAAAATAAACGGTATTCTATAGCTGGAATTTGAAATTAAATTACCCTGCCCCCACCCATCCTTCTCAAACAGATCTACGCCATGGTCACTAAAAACCCCAATAAGAGTATTATCAGCAATCCCAGTTTTTTCCAAGTAGGACACCAGTAATTTTACCTGGTCATCAAACTGTCTAACGGCACCATCATAGAGAGCATGGATCTGTTTGATATCGAAAGCGGCTTTCTCTCTTTGTTGAGAATCAACAATCTCCTTAGGTGTGGATAAGCCTGTCATTGAAAACTTGGTCTTACCTTTATAGGATGGGTCACTATACATATGATAATAAGGATATTCAGAGCCAAATGGAGCATGTGTTGTCGCCATAAAAATCATCATAAAAAATGGCTTTTCTTGTTGTGCCATTTCCCCAATAGCAACCAAACCATCATGCATAACATCGCTTGTTACAGGTTTTCCGGCAAGGTAATAAATTTCCGGAAGTAACCATTTACCGAAGTTATTATTTAAAAAAATGGAGAGGAATAGCCGTAAATCCTTTGGGCCTTGTGAGATAAGAAACTTTAAGTTCCATTGGTCCGATGGGACTTTAGTTTCTTTAAAACCAAATGGTAACTTGGATAAATCAGTGGCAGCCCAATCACCCACGGCCATCGTGTTATAACCATGTTTCTCAAGTACTTTAGGTAAACTAGTTGCTATGTTCGCCTCTTCGGGAAGAAAGAAATTGGTTCTAATCTTGTGCTGGTGTGGCCAAGTACTAGTTAGTATTGATGTTAAACTAGGTGCAGTACGAGCTAAAGGAACATACATCTGCATAAAACTGGTTCCTTGCCTGGCAAGCTTATCAATACTAGGGGAAATATCAGGATGCTTTTTGTAACCATAGAAACCCAATTTATCTGCACGAAGTGAATCAGACCCGATTAAAATCAGGTTCGGTTTACCCCGCTCTGAGCTTAATTTTTTAGCGGGTTCTAATTGATAATTAGACACAATAAAAACAGCTAAGATACAAATAGAAGAAAAAACATAGCGAGCCAGCTTTTTATATTCAAGGTTATAAAATAGCTTACATATTGCTCCAACGCCTACTAACAGAATAAAACCACAAAGAGTCAACCAAGCCATCTTCATAACCCCAGGTGAAAGGAACACCCAAATAGGATAAAGTCGACTGATATCATAATTAAAGCTAGCAACAATACCGGCTGGATTATAAATCAACATATCGAGAAGAAAAAAAAGACTAAAAAAACCTAAGAATAACAACCTCAGACTAACACCAATAAACTTACCAATTTCAAACCCCATTAATACACTTAGTCCACTGACGAAATGACCACCGACAAAAAGAAAGAAAAAGCATATAGAAAACACATAAAAACTTAACTTTAAGATGCTATTCACTAACACTAAGCGAAATTCCATTAATATTTCTGTAGCGATTGGCGGCCCAGCAAGACTGTAATAGAAACACGAATACCCAACCAGGCTAATTGTAATAACACTGGCTAACAGGAGCGAGTTCACCCTTAGCTTCATTAGTCTCATCATTCCTCTCCTTGGATATTTCTTGATTTACTATAACTTTCGAAATAACAACTAAACACATAAGGTGATAAGTTAAATCGAAATATGCCAACCCCAAAAATGCACCACCAGATAGATACGCAATCAGTGCTACCTGAACATGTCGATTAAGCTGATTTAGCTCAAATAACTTTGTACCTGGCGGAGAATTCTTTGTTATTATTATATTGCTTCTGGCACTCCACCAAGTGGCTATCCAGATAGCGATAAACATTGCAAGCCCTAAGAACCCATGCTCTCCCATCACTTCAAAGTAAATGCTATGTGCATCATGAGCATTCGTTGGATCAGGAGCATAAGTTATAAATGATTCCCTGTTATTAAATGCTTCGAATCCACCACCAGTTAATGGGTTATCCTTTGCCATATTAAAGCCCATACTCCAAGCGTTTATACGCCCCATGGCCGATTTATCCTCCTCATATGTCTCTATGGTATTCATGCGCTCCCGCCACTCATCCGGCATAAAAGTAATCGCTGAATAACACACAAACACCGTTAGCAAGCCGAGAAAAATTGGTTTCTTGCTCTTGATGATCAACATGCTCAACATCAAGACACCACCAATCAATGCACCTCTTGAGTGTGTTCCTACAACAGCCAGTAGTGAAAGCCACATTGCAATATGCAAACCGATATAGATAATCTTTCGTTTTTCAATAATCATCAGGTAACGTAACAAAGGTATAATCATTAACATTGCCAAGCCAATTTCATTATTTCCTTCGATGAATGAGTCCTCTGGCCCTCGAACCCTGTGTATACCTGCGGTATTAATAGTAAATACCCCTCCCTTAACTCCATAAAAAGCGAGAGAGGCTACGATAATCCAAACCAGCATTTTCAGATCCTTATGATCTGTCAGAACCAACAATGAAATGAATATCATGAACTGTATTTTCGCAACCTTAGTAAACTGAACCCAGGCATACTCAGGGTAGAAGGAGTTAAAGGTGCTTATTGTCATAAGAATACAAAAGCAGATCAGCAATACCACACTTGGATCAGATGCCGGAAAACGAAATTTCTCTTTACTATTCACGATTGAAATTAGTACGATTACCGCAGTTACAAATGCAAATGGAAAATCAAATGCAAAACCCCAACATAACCTATGGGGGTTCATGTAACTGATCCAACACCAGAGTAAAATTCCGTATACTGGCCGCTTAATGGCAAAGGGGATTGCACCAATAAATAACGCCATTACAAAAAAGTCACGCATTGCTTTCTCCCTTAAACTCTGACTTAAACCGACTCATTTATAAATGACTCCAGCCCGTGTCCAACTTGCTTACCACATACCTATATTTGCCAGAAGCCTCTCTGGCTATTTCTGATACCTGTCGAATCTTTACTTCTGTATTACCAAGCCGACGAACAAGTCCAGCTCGAATGACATCTAACCCACTGGACTTAAAATCGCTATTGATCACTAAGTCGATAGATACTTTATCCACTGTTTCCTGAATTACCTTAAATTCATCAATTCCCACAACTTCCCGGAGAACGTAGATAAGTGCGAGGGCATGCATAACAGTGCCATCTTTAGCCACAATAAAATCCGTCGTGCGCCCTTCGATCTCTTCCAGCAAGGGTAAACCTCGTCCACAACTGCAAACTGCGTCGCTCACTCTGGCGAGGTCACCGGTACGGTAACGGACAAAAGGAAACTCCTGAGTAGACATATGAGTCACAACCACTTCACCCACTTCTCCGCTAGGCACCGCCTGGCCGGATTGGTCGAGAATTTCTACCAGAATATCTTCAGAGCTAATATGCATACCGCCGTTGGGACACTGGTGAGCAATAAAGCCCGCATCCCTGCTCCCATAGCCATTGGCTACAGGACACTGAAAAACAGCCTCTATGATCGACTTTTGGCTATCTAGCAGCTTCTCAGACGTTACAAAGACGACTTTCACGCCCAACCCACTGAGATCAATATTTTGTCGCTTGGCATAATTAGCAATCATTGCCAGCGATGATGGGTAACCAAATAACATTTTGGGTTTAAAGCCATTAATCTGATTTATATACTCGGCCAGCTTGCCTTCAGACATATCAAATGCGGGTAACAGCCGACTGCGGAATAACCTGTCCCTAAAGAGCTTTATCTGATCCTGGGCACCGATCTCGATTGGTGAACCCCACACCACCATTTCCCGGTCACCTATATCGACATTCCACCAGCGAGTTGCTCGCCATTTGGCCGCGACGTCATGGCTTTTTCTGGATTTTCCCACCAGGAAACTCAGAGGATTACCACTGGAACCTCCAGTATTAAATGCAGTCAGGTACTTAGCATGCGGATGCTTAAGGTCTTGGCTATTGGCACGGATGTCACTTTTGGTTAAGCAAGGTAACTGTTGAAGCTGGTCTAGAGAAGTCAGGTTTTCTGGGTTAAACCCCTGTTTTGAGAATAATTTCTGATAATATGGGACCTTGGATATCTGCCTTAAAAAAGCCTTCAAATTAGTTAACTGAAGCGCCTTAATTTCCACCTCATTTAACCATTGGCTTTGTTCCAATCGTTTACGTATCGCCAGGCTTGAGTGCCCTTTAATCCTTTCGTGAATAGGAAATAAAAGTCGGGTAACCAACTGGGTATACATAGCATTCCCTCGCTATTTTTATTTTTGTGATCACACAACTAACACTTCAGGTCGACCTACCCTTTAAAGCCGTGTATTGACACAAAATGTCCAGTCTGGACTGCAAGCTAAAACACAGACCCCTGACCTCTGGGTCCAGAATTAGCGGATCTATACGCGGTGATTTCGTCTTCCTTGGCTCTTTCATTTTTGCCCCCGAAATTCCGCAGAACTTTGTAATACGATAGAGTTCAGGCTCGGTTCCACTACATAAGTGTTGATAATTAACCAGCAGTACAGATTCAAGTTTATCCAGCCCTAAATCAAAGAATAGCTGGTTTCTGAAAAACCATTTCACAGCAAACAGGCTAGTATTGTTAAGTCTGGGATTAATCAAACGGATCAGATGGTTTTTTGGTTGATCCACTGGCGGGCTTTCACCTGTGCCTGGGCACACCAATGAGCCCACAAGCTCTTTATAGGGAGTCTGATACCTGTGTTCCAGTTCATAGACAACCTCTTGAAATGAACGATATATCCAGATAATTTTTGCCGGCCTAAGGTGAGAGCCAAGCTGAGGTAGCAGGTGAATATCACAGAGGTTTTCCAGTACAAAAACCTTTGCTCTTGAGCAATACCTTAATCCTCTGATATTCGCCAAAGATTTTATATGATAATTCTCGAATGCCACCTTGTTTGTTTCTCTAAAAACTTGAGTGTCCCAACTTTTAGCTAAGACTTGTCCAAGAATGTCCGCCCCGGAATGAGGCATACCGCAAAGCAATAAGGTATCCGCAAGCTCCTTCTCCGGACGAATCGCTTGATAACTGGCTTTGGCTCCTCGATGGAGAATACCACTAGCTTTACGGAGCAAATGATTAAGGGCGCTCATTTTTCCCCTCCGAAGCCAATCCTGGCAAAGGCTGTTGATTACTTTGGTGCATATAGATGAATCGGCTTTTCAGCTGCTTGATCCTGTGATCCCAGCTATTTTCTGCGGCATATTGAAGCAGGGGTTGTGCGCTCCAGTTTTTCTCCAGGCACCTTTTTACTCCCTCTAACAAGGCATGTTCATCATCCAGAGGGAATATAGCGCCGAGTTCAGGCTGGCAAATAACTTCTTTATTTCCACCTACATCGCTTGCTAATACAGGTGTAGCGCAAGCCATTGACTCCAAGATCACGTTAGCCCACCCCTCATTGCTACTGGCCAATACAAACAGATCTGCCGCGCTTAACAAGGGTTTCAGTTTTGCCTTCTCTGTTGGCCCTAGAAACAATACCCTGTCTCTCAGGCTTAACCGCTTAACCAGATCCCTTAATACTTCAGAATAATCACCTTCGGCACTTTCCCCGCCCACAATAAGATACTTAACATTTGCGGGAAGTTGCGGCAGTAAGTTAATCACCCGATGAAAACCTTTTCTGGGCACAAGTCCGGCAACCGTTATCAAGACTTGATCTTGTTCTTTTATCCCCAAGCCAGCCCTGGTCTGCTCTCTTTCTACGGGGTAGAAGCTCTGACAATCCACTCCATTACCCACCACGGATATCTTTTGCCGCTCAGCGCCCAGCCGAACAGCTAATTGCTTCAATGAGGTAGATACACTGAAAATATGGCTGGCCTGATCCCAGCTGCTGATAAGTTGATTTCTTCTAACCACCTCTTGGCTGTGGGGAACCTCTGTCCCTCTGAGGGTTATGGAGAAAGGTTTATGACACCATTTAGCCAACCAGCTGGCGGCACTTCCTTCGGGGTAACTAAAATGAGCGTCAATTATGTCAAAATCCCATTTTCTTACCAGGAAATAACACGACAAGGCCATAAAGAAGCCGTCAAAACAGCGACCTATACCAGGCAATGCGAGAAATCGCGGAAAATGGACCTGAACCCCCTGCTGTATTTCCGTTTTACAGGCCCCTAGGCGATAACCTGGCTTAATCATTCGAAACAAAGATTGCAGAGGGAACCAGGGAACCGGGCTTATAACGGTAACAGGTAAGTGCTTACCTAAGCGAAACATCCTTTCTTTTACAAACGTCCCGGCAAAGGGGCGCTCTTTACGGGGGAAAAGAGAGCTTAATACGAGAATTTTAGGCCTGCTCATGATTCAGTTCCTCATCCAGCGATTCTGAGGCGTTCTCGTTATAGACCTGAATATAGTTCGCTACGGAATGGGGCCAGTTCTTTTCTCTTACCACATAATCTCGACCAGCGGTTAAGTTAGCCTGCCATAACTCCCGCTTTTCCAGTAACCAAGCCAGTGTTTTGGCCAGCTCAATTACACAGCTATTTTTGAATAAATAGCCGTTAACCCCATGAGTAATTAGCTCCTTATGTCCACCTACATCTGATGCTACAACCAGCTTTCCTTGCGCCATTGCTTCCAATGGTTTAAGAGGGGTCACGGTATCCGTCAGACGCATAGGCAGCCTTGGATAGACAAAAATATCCACCAGACTGTAGTAGTTGGTAATATCCTGGTGTGGCACACGGCCAATAAAAGTCACTTTTTCGTTCAAATCAAGGGATTCTACCAAAGCTTTCAGCTTGTCCTCTTCCGGTCCCCCTCCAACCAATAATACAGCTAGGTTCCGCCCTTTAAGGCTGACCTGGGAAAGGCTGACTATCAGCAGTTCAATCCCTTCATACGCGTAAAAAGACCCGATAAATCCCAGTACCGTTTTCCCTTCCAGTTTTAGCAGCTTCTCCAGTGCCTTATGCTTCTCTTTAATAAGATGAAACTGATTGATATCCACCGCATTCGGAATTAGGGTTACTTTTCCCCTGTCTATACCTCGTTCGCAAATATCACTTTTTAATCCGTCACATATAGTTGTAATGGCATCACAACGACGTAATACAAACGTTTCCACGGCTCGGATCATATAGTACTTAAGCCCCCATTCCCTGGCAGTACCGTGATCAACCGCAGCATCCTCCCAAAAGGCCCTCACCTCGTACACCAGGCGAATATTGTTTTTTTTTGCCAACCATAATGCCGCCAAGCCATTTAGGGCTGGAGAGTGAGCGTGAATTACGTGGGGTTTAAATTCAAATGACGCCGTATCGAGGGCCTTTTTCAGGCTAACAACGGTATATAACTGTTTGATAAGAGGGAGCTTCATTAAAAAATGTGAGAAGCTGCTGCGATAGAAGCGAAGTCCATCCACCTCTTCCACCGAGTTGCTACTACTGCCTTGTTTAGCACTGGTCACCAACAGAGTTTGCCAGCCAAGTTTTTGCTGCTGCAGGACGATAGCCCGTGTTCTAAAGCTATAACCGCTTTGCAGGGGAATCGAATGATCAAGAACATGCAGAATTCG
Source organism: Psychromonadaceae bacterium (assembly GCA_965249895.1). GTDB lineage: Bacteria > Pseudomonadota > Gammaproteobacteria > Enterobacterales > CBDFNC01 > CBDFNC01. The sequence goes on along the minus strand of CBDFNC010000003.1, from coordinate 698,543 downwards.
CATAGCTAGCTCCTTTCCTTGTGAGACCCGCTTGTTTTTTTAAAAACGATTCAAACATCAATAAACACCATAAGGCGGCGCTGTTATCCCTTAGTCCGGACTGATGCTGCTCCACTAGCTGGGTGACATAGGCCTGGTTAAACAGCTCCGACTCACTTAACAAACCTTCCAGTAAATGTTCCCTTAATTTGGTTTTTAACGGACCACGAAACCATTTAGCTAAGGGTACCGAAAAACCCATTTTTTTCCGGTAAAGCACATCGTCAGGCAGGTAGCCTTCCAAGGCTTTCTTAAAGATGTGTTTACCGTTACTTTTTACCAATTTCTGGTTGGCCGGAATGCCTGCGGCCCATTCCACAAAGTGGTGGTCCAAAAGGGGAACTCGAACTTCCAATGCATGAGCCATACTCACCCTGTCGACCTTAGTGAGAATATCTCCGGGTAAATAGGTTTTTATATCCAGGTATTGCACTAAAGAGATGGAGTCCTGACCATCAAACTGCTCTGCATACTGATAAAATGTACTAATTGCTTGGTAACCGTTAAGTTTTTCTTTCAGCGCAGGGCTAAAAAGCTGCTCTCGCTGCTCTTCGGTCAGAATAGAAAAGTTATGGAAATAACCCTCGACCGTGTCTCTGGCGATGGCCTGAAAGGTACTTTTTCCACGAAGAAATTTTGGCGCCCAGTCCAGCTTGGGATAAACCTTGCCCAGCCAACCGAACAAAGAACTACGGATCTTGGCAGGGATAAGACGCCGGACTTTTTCCTCTCTCTCGTGCCAAAGGTAGCGGCGATAACCAGCAAAGACCTCATCCCCACCATCACCGGACAACGCCACTGTCACTTTTTCCTTGGCCAACTCGCAAACCCGGTATGTTGGAATAGCCGAACTATCGGCAAAGGGCTCATCATAAATATAGGCCAGGTCATCCAATAAGCTAAAGTCATCTGCGGCCACAAGTCTTTCCGTATGCACCGTGTTGTACTTTTCCGCCACCAGAGCGGCGAACTGAGTTTCATTAAAATCGACAACTTTAAAACCGATGGCGCAAGTATTAACCGGCTTTTCCTGAGAAATGGCCATTTGACTTACCACGGCGCTTGAATCCACTCCTCCCGATAAAAATGCCCCCAGAGGAACCTCAGAAATCATGCGAATTTCTACCGCTTCCCGCAGGCGCTTTATCAGCTCTTTCTCAATACCGGGAGTTCGAGTTTGCTGTTTAAAGGAAAGGTCCCAATATTGCTGCGGGGAAAGCGAATGGCTTCCTTTACTGACCGTTAAAGTGAAGCCCGGGGAGAGTTTAAATACGTTTTTAAAAATAGTTTTTGGCTCAGGTATATATCCTAAGGCAAAGTAATCTTCTATTGCCTCGGGTGATAGCTCATTAGTTAGTTCAGGGTGTACTTGCAAGGCTTTTAGCTCGCTACCAAACACCAGATCTCCAGAGGACAACAAGGCATAATGTAGTGGTTTGATCCCCAACCTGTCTCTTGCGAGAAACAAGCAGCCCAAATGTTTATCCCAAATGGCGAACGCAAACATACCTCTGAGTTTAGTGACTACTTTCTCCCCCCAAAATAACCAACCGTTCAGAATTACTTCCGTGTCACTATTGGTCGCAAAGTTATAACCTTTCGACTCCAATTCGGCTTTAATTTCCTGGAAGTTGTATATTTCTCCGTTAAACACCAGGGCGACTTGATTATCTGGCGTTACCATAGGTTGCTGACCACCCGACCTGTCTATAATGGACAAGCGACGATGGGCAAGCCCGATACCTACATCAACAAATGTTCCTCCTTCATCTGGTCCTCGGTGAAATTGGATCCTGTTCATTGCTTCCAGTAAGCTGCTATTTAGCTTCCGGTTTCCTTTGGTATCGAATACACCTGCTATTCCACACATCTGTCCCCCTACTCCTACCCACTAGGAGCGAGTTATTCCTACACCCTTGGACGCCAGTAACTTCTGATAAAACGCCAGATGTCCTGACACCAAACCGTCCCGTGCTGAACCGCATTCAGAGCGGGTTATTCCTAGCTCACACCCTTAGACGCCAGTAACTTCTGATAAAAAGCAAGATAACCTGACACCATATTCTCCAGGCTAAAGAAGCGCTCAACCCTTTTACGCCCAGATTCCCCATGCAGACTGAGTAATTGAGGCCTGAGAATATAATGCAACATAGCCAACTCCATTTGCTCACGATGATTTGACTGAACCAACATACCGGTTTCACCCGTGACGACCAGTTCACCATTACCCCCAACGTTTGTTGCTACCACAGCTGTACTACAAGCCATTGCTTCCAGGATCGTATTGCAAACCCCTTCAGCCAAAGACGGTAAAACAAAAAGATCAAAGTTATTTAGCCAGCTCTGAACTTGATCTTGATTGCCAGCAAAATAGACAAACTGCTGTAAATTCTTCCTATCAACCAATTCCCGCAATTCATCCTTACATTCCCCATCCCCCACAATAACCAACCTAAGTTTTTTTGAATAAGTTGCCGGGTTGTCCAGTAAAGATGCAAATGCACGGATAAGTAGCTGCTGATTTTTTACTTTGGCCAAGCGACCTACAGTACCAATAACAAAACAATTCTGATCGGAAAAGACTGGCGCCAGGTGGGGCCGTTTTACTTGGGGTCTAAATTTATGGGTATCCACACCATTGTATATATGATTTAGCTTGTTCTTTGGGATACCCGCTCCCTGAGTCAGATACAGAGCCGTATGTTTAGACAAGGCAACATAAGCACTAATTAGCGGGGACAAAAAACGGCGAAAATAACGGTATTTACGTTCACCACCATATAGATCGGCAATATCCCAGCCGTGCTCACCATGACACCTCAGTTGACACCCGGCAATCCAGGCAAACAACTGCATTTCTAAAGACGCAAGATTACGCGTATGTACAATTGTGGGTTTTAGCCGTCGACATAAGCGCCATACCTTCCAATAGATAGAAAAGTCATTTCCCGGCTTTTTATACAAGTCATATACCTGAATATCCGTTTTAATTCGCTCAATAAATGCATCATGCTGAGTCAGACATACAATGGCATGACGAAACATTTTATCTGGCAAGTTGTTAATAATATTAACTAAGCCATTCTCTAACCCACCTGCACTAAATCGATACACCAAATGCAAAATCAGTGGCCGGCTATCAGGTCTATTCTCCATGTTGCTGCTCCACTATCCTTGTGTGGTTCATATTCAAAGGTTTGTCCACCACCGCAAAAACCTCAGCCCAGTGATCCTGTATAAATTCGGTTAAGGATATATCGGCCTGCTCACCCGATGTAGCAATAGCAATAACTGCACCCTGGGACTTAGAAAATGGCGCATCTATAAACTGGTGCAACTTTGTCATCCAGGGGCTGATCAAGTTTTGCTCCCCTACCCGGTACCAACTCCAAATTACCAGGTCACCACCAGGGCCGGACAAGTTTTTTTGCTCCACTTCCAGGGATCTAGTTCCAAGCAACAAAGTTTGTCTGCTTTCGCTTAACAAACGCCAACGTGATGTATCAAACAAACGGTTAGCGATATTAACCAGTTCCTTACCTTGCTTTTCCTCATCATATTTAGCTATGTAGAGAAATACTTCTTTACCTTGTTTTTTATACAATGCGTTAATGCTGCGGTCCGCCCACTTATATTGTGGTGTCCATACGGAATTCACCGTGTCAGAACTAACCCAATAGCTGGCTGCAGCAGGTGTCGACATGGGAAGGTAATTAGTTTTCGCGTCATTCATCGCCATCCAGCCAGGTAAAGCGCTGATCAATAAGGTGACCCCGATAGCCGAGAGAGTATGCCAATAACTCATTTTGTTAGCAGGTTTTACAGTGGATAAGCTTGCAATCTTTTCCCTACCCATTTCTCTGTCCCCAAACCAGCGACCAATGAGAAACAGCAACAAAATAATGACCCCAAACAATACCCAGCCATAAATCAAGTGATCTAAATGTTGGGCAAAGCGTTTATCCACATAGGTGTATAACATTACAATGCTGTAAGCTCTCAGGCCATTCGCCAGAACGGGCAAACCGATTGCAAATAAGCTAAAAAACAGTCGTTTTTTCGGTGAAGTAAAATTTAGATAGGCAAACAGAGTTCCCAATGAAGTAGAGGCGATTAAATAGCGAATGCCACTGCAAGTCCAGGCTACCTCGAACATAGCTTCAGGTGTCGAGATATAATTACCTTCTTTAAATACAGACATACCCGATGCTTTTAACAACCAAACACAAATATCCCCTGTGATCTGCTGAAGGCTAGGAATTAGAAACTCACCAAATGGCACGGCAAAAAATAAATATGCCAGAGGAAAACTGATAATCTTGAAAACTCGGGTTCCAAATACCATAAGTACAAATACTGGAATTAGCGCCACCGCAGCTAACTGCTCGATAACCTGAACACCAAGTCGAACAGCAAGCAACCAGAGTAAAAGCAGGCATATCAAGGCAATCAGGGAGAAGGGATTAGATCGCCATTCAATTATCTCCAGTTCTCCGCGCTTATCCCAAATAAGGTAAATAACTATAGGGAAGATGAGGAAACCATGGGCGAATGTCTCCGTCGTCGCCCAAATAGTTACCATACTGGCGATTGAAGAATAAAAGCAGAGTAACCAACTCAATAACAGAGCCAAAAATGCGCCATAATACCGTCCTTGTCCAACTATCATTGCTCTTCTCCTAGCGGGGAAAAATGTTGTGACAATAAGACAAAACTTTTTTGCCAGCTGAACCTTTGCCCTACCCAATCCCTGCTTGTTGGCATCGGCAGGTCCTGGCACAGGGCTGTACCGCAGCCACTGATCCAACTCTTTTCATCATCAACAACAATACCAGCAGCTGGGTTTCCTATACCTTCAAATGCGGAAGCTGTACCGACCACAGTTTTATTCATTGCCAGAGCTTCCAATACCTTGTTCTGTACACCTTGAGATATACGCAACGGAGCGACAGCGAAACAACAGTGGAGTAGGTAGGGTCTGACATCTGCTACTCGCCCTGTCACTGAAACGCCCATAATCTGAGCCAGAGATTGCACTTTTCTACTCGGATTACTACCAACGATATAAAAAACAACCTTTGGGAATTGACTGCGAATATGGGGAAAAATGGTTTGGGCAAACCAGACAACCGCATCCTCATTCGCTTTGTAGTCCATCGCTCCGGTAAACACAATGGGTTGCTGTCCGGCTAAATAGGGGGTGTTTATATCGCTGTCAAAGGGGTCGAAAAAGCTTAGGTCTATGCCATTACTGAGAGCCTTGACTTTGTAATGCAGGTGCCTTGGTTGCAGACGCTTAAATAGCATACTCTCCCTGGTGGAAACGAATAAACTAAGATCAAATTCCTTAGCTATTTTCTTCTCGTAAGCTTCCAGGGTTTGATGTTCCCTACGGTATATCCAGGATTTGACCCCTGTATATTCGTTGGCGTACTGTAACCATTTGCTGGAATCAATATCGACAAAATCCATCACTCTGAAATTATCTATATGCTCAACGTATTGCGCCATAACTGAAGAATAGAGAAGGATTTTTATTCCTGGATAATTCCTCACAACCCTGTCTACCCAGCGCTGCATTCTGCTGCTAGCGTAAAAGCTAAGAGTCAGCGGCGATTGACTAATGAACCCACTGATACATTTTATCTTGCCTAACCAAGGGGACCTTGGTAACAACAAAACTTCAGCCACCCCTTCACTGACCTTATCTCGATATTGCCAATCATCCACATCATCGACAAATGCCCCGAGGTGCACTTTGTAATGTTGTTTCAAGTGCTGTAGCCAATGATACGAACGTATTTTATCCCCTTTATTTGGGGGATAAGGAATACGATGGCAAAGAAACAATATATCGTCCATTAACCCAAGTCCTTAGCAAGAATGGGCCCAATACACTGGCTGAGCGAGAGTGGCAATCTACGCCACAAGCGAATAAACATCTGATATTTAGGGTTGGTCGGACTGTTATTACGCATCTGCTGAAGCTTAACTGGAAAGTTTTCGTAATAAAGTGGAGTCGGCTCGAATCCCCAGTGACGCTTATAAGCATGGGCACCACTACCTATTTTACTACGACCAAAATCAAATTGGCTTATCCCCATCTCACGCGACAAGCACATTAACTGATAATACATAAGGTCATTACTTTTCAGACTCTTGGCCTGATAACTACCTCCTCCATAATATGGAAGAACATGATCTTTGTAGAAGAAACTCAATACACTGGAAACGACCTTACCCTGATGGAAAACAGATAAGATATTCGTCTTATCTGGGAAAGTATCGATAAGTAGTTGAAAGTAGCGCTTATGAAAAACTGGAGTCCCCAGGTTTCGAACACTCTCCGAATATACAGTAAAAAAGTTGTCGGTATTCTTTTCTAGTTTCCATATTAAGGAAGAATTTAAAGCTTGCCTCAGCACAGCTCTCTGCTTCTTTTTTATATCCCCCAAGATCAGCGCGGGTGTATCGGCGATAGGCTTAATAAAAGTATCGTGGTGATGCTGCCGCAGCCAATCAGGATAGCATGGCTGTTGATTTCTTAGTTCCAAACTATCTACCCCTAATCGCTTGGCTAACGATTTTGCCTCCTCTATCAGTAACTTACTGGCTTGCCTATTCTTTGATAACACCCCCCCATAAACAGCAAAAGGAAGAGAGGTTAACTTTCGACCAAATAACCAACTGTTGATATAAGCCAGTGGTAATACCCCCAGTATTTCACCATTCCTTTCCACATAACAAAACCAGCAAGTATGACCAAAAGCCTGCTCTATCACTCTTCGCCACCCGGATAAATGAAAAAAAGTTGCTTCTGGATGGCTATCTACAAAGTTATCCCACTCAATATTGCAACTGTCTTCCAGGTACTTAACTTGCAATTGTGAATTCATGGTTTTCTGTCTTTCCTATAGCATGGTAAAGGAACAAAGAGTCCATTCTCTGCCACCGGTAACTGCGGCAAAGCTGTTCCAGTCTGGGGTGAGTTTTCTGTAGATTCAGGTAATGTCGAAAGCGGTTTTTCCACTTTACTCCCGGGATCCTAGGTTGCCCCGGGTCTAACTCCCATGGATGCATATAAAATATATAGGCTTGTTTTTCTACGCGATGAAATTTACGTAGTGCCCATAAACTTAACCAAAAAGGAAACAACCGAAAGTAACCACCACCCCCAATGGGAAACTTGTTTCCAAACAACTTTAAAGTTGAGATAGGAACTTCATAAAACCCTGGTCGGCACTCAAAAGAAAATCTTGGCAAGTTAGGGGAGCCATAATGATCATGCCGAATTGGGTATATACTTGAGCTGTATTTATAACCCGCACTTTTTAACTCGTCATATACCCAAGTATTAGTGGCATTAAAAGAAAAACTGGGGGCTCGATAACCTAAAACACTTTGACCGGTTATATCTTCAAGCAATTGTTTACTTAAGAAAATATCTTTGGAAAACTCTTTTCTCTCGAGGTCTGTCACTCTTTGATGCCAATATCCGTGACAGGCTATTTCATGTCCCTGTTCAGCTATTTCCCTAATAAGCCCAGGATATTTTTTAGCGATCCAGCCAAGTACAAAGAACGTGCCTTTAACTTTATTAAGTTCAAAAATCGTTAATATTTTATGGCAATTAAACTCTATACGACTTGGCATATTAGGCCAGTCCCCCCTTGGCAGCACACTTTCAAAGGCAGATACCTGGAAATAATCTTCCAAGTCAATAGTCATTATGTTGATATTATCCATCAATCCTCCTAGCGTGAGCCTTGTGCGAAAAAGACCACTTCTACTGTCTGAATAAATATCAACAAATCAAATAACAGATTCCTGTTTTTGACGTAATAAAGGTCATACTTGAGTTTTTCCATTGCATCATTGTCACTAGATCCGTAGGGGTATTTAAGTTGTGCCCAACCAGTCAAGCCGGGTTTCACTTTGTGACGTTCTGCATAATATGGAATAACTTCACACAGACGGTTTACAAACTCAGGTTGCTCCGGACGAGGGCCTATAAAAGACATTTCGCCACGCAATATATTGAAAATTTGAGGTAATTCATCAATATGATAACGACGAATAAAGTGGCCTATATGGGTGGTTCTGACATCGTTGATTTGTGCCCAACGTTCGGTATTTTTCTGAGCATTAACTTCCATACTTCGAAATTTGAGGATCTTAAAAGGTTTCCCGCCAAACCCTACACGATTTTGGTGGTAAAAGACCGGTCCTCTATCTTCCAGATATATCAGCAAAGCCACAATAATAAGTAACGGCCAAGTGAAAAATAGTAATAGAATGGCTAATAAATGGTTTAAACAAGCACTAAAAAAGTCTCTTAAACTATCGCTGCGATTAAATCCATTGGAGTAGATAAACCAGCTTGGATAAGCCACGTTGACAGCTATCTGACCTGTTTCCCGTTCAATAAAATTAAGAATGTCCATTACCTGAACTCCCTGGATTTTACAGGTAAAAAGCTCCTCAATGGGCATTTCACCACGTCTTTCATCACAGGCGACCACGATTTCATCTACCCCATGATTATCCACATATTCAGCCAAGCCATTATTTAGGGTTATAACCTTTTCTGCGGTAACGCAGGCATTATCACCTGCTACCTGGACAAAACCCAAAATATCTACACCCTTCTTGTCCGATTCCCTACGCATTCGCTGCTCTATAATCTTGGCTCGTTTACCAATCCCAAGTACTAACACTTTGTGTTTAAAGGAATCTTCAAAAATAAAGGAGACAATAAAGCGAAACCCCATTACAAAAAAAATAGAGATACTAATAGGGGAGTAAAAATTACTAATGGAAAGTACACCAGAAGATGAAATAAACTGAAAAACACAGCTTAATAACAGCATAAGCACTAGGATAACCATAAGCCGACGTACGATACCGTCACCATCACACCTCAACCTTGGGTTGTATAAACCCAAAGACAGCATCAATACCACTATGGTAAAAGGAAAAATAATATTTTCGATCCGAAGGAGTTCGACAGATAAAAAGTAACCATTTTTAGGATATAAACTGGCGATCTCCACCAGAAAAAAAGTTGAATAGATAATAATCAACTCGAACAATGCCAGCACCCTTCCACTTTTCCCTGTGCTAGTAAATATGAACCTTGTCATAAGGCGACTTCCCTTTGCCCTTTTCCTAAAAAGATAGTTGATCTATAACGTGCTGCAAGCTTTAAAAACACAGTTAATGACCACTTTAAGCCGCTTCTTTTTTATTTTTAAAAACTTAGTTCCGGTAAGAAATAACAAAAAAAATTGATTTTGGTTGTGACTAAATTATTGGGCTATGCTGATAAAAAACAGAGAGAGGTTCCCCCCTCCTCTACACTAGGGATAACAAGCTATGGATAGCATGTATAAACACTCTTTTTTGTCTGTGATTTTATCTGTTTTTATCTTGATTGGATGTTCAGGAAACAACAATTTCCCTGCCGCAACTGAAGCTACTCTACAAGCTTCAATGACGAAAAACCCTGAAGAATACAACTATCTAATTGGCCCTGGTGACCAACTCAATATTTTCGTTTGGCGGAATCCTGAAATATCCGGGTCCTTCGCCGTCCGCCCAGATGGAATGATAACGACATCGTTAGTGGAAGATATTCCGGTTACAGGAAAAACTACCACACAATTAGCAAGAGAGATCGAGGATCACCTAGCGACTTTTTTAAGAGAGCCCATAGTGACAGTCACTGTATCCGGGTTTATCGGTCCCTTTAGCGAACAAATCCGTATATTAGGTGAAGCTGTCAACCCACAATCACTAAACTATCGCCAATATATGACGTTAATGGATGTGATGATAGAAGTAGGAGGTTTAACTGATTTTGCAGATGGTAATAACGCATCCATCGTCCGCATTGAAGAGGGACAACAAATTCAGTATGCCATTCGATTAGATGACTTGATTCGCAATGGCGATATCTCCGCCAACACCAACATATTACCTGGTGACATTATTATCATACCAGAAGCTTGGTTCTAAGCCATTCAGATGGATACAACAGTCAGCTAATAAGGAAATTGGCTATGCAAGACCTTCTAGACAAGATCTTATTTTATTCAAAAGGAATCTGGTTACAGCGAAAGTTCATTGTTATTTTCGCCTGGCTTATTTGTCCATTTGGATGGTTATATGTTATGCAAATGCCTGATGAATATAGAGCTAATGCAAAAGTATATGTCGACACGCAGTCACTCTTACGTCCGTTATTAAAAGGTATTACAGTAGATACCTTTCATGAGCAACAATTAAATACTATGGTAAAAACCCTTTTGAGCCGGCCTAACTTAGAAAAGATAGCAAGAATGTCAGACCTTGACATCTATACTAAAAATGATATCGAATTCAATTACTTAATTGATAATCTGGCCAATGAAATTGAAATAGGCGCAACCAGAAAAGACAAAATATTCACTATAGGTTATGAGAATTCGTCGAAAGAATCTGCAAAGCAGGTCGTCCAATCGGTATTAACCATATTTGTCGAAAAAACGCTGGGTGAAACCCGTTCAGATGCAGATACTGCACATAGATTTTTAAGTCAGCAGATAAAAGAATATGAACAAAGGTTATTGAACGATGAAACTAAACTTACCGAGTTTAAAAGGAAAAATTTAGACCTTTTACCCGGTGAGGGCACCTCTTATTACGACGCCCAAAAAAAGCAAAAAAATTTACTTGAAGCTACTCTGCTCACTCTACAAGAAGTGGAAAGTAGCTTATTCTCTGCCCGCATGCAATTAGAAGATGAAGAAAACACTCCTAAAATTCAAGCTCAGGCCTACGCATATCCTCAAGGCTCCATAACAACACAATACGATAGTCGGCTAAATCAACTCAATAGCACATTGGATGAATTGTCACTGAAATTTACTGAGGTTCATCCTGATGTCAGAGAGTTAAATCGAAAAATAGAAGATTTAAAACAAAAGCAAAGAAATGAAAGAAACGAATTATTAGCATTAAAAAGAGATCAACAAGAATCTATGGAGGAAAGAAACGAATCTTCACCATTCCTTCAATCACTAAAGCTTAATGTTAGTCAACTTGAAAATGAAGTAGCCTCCTTAAAAGTCAGAGCAAAAAGCCATCAGGAAAAACTCAAATCTCTTGAGAAAAAGGTGCATTTGGTACCTGAAATAGAAGCACAGATGGTAGCGCTAAGAAGAGGTTATGAGATTACTAAGGCTAAATACGAAAAACTACTCGAAAGAAAAGACTCAGCTGTGATGGCTCAAAAAGCGGAGCAATCTGCCGACAGTATAGAATTCAAAGTTATTGAACCTCCCAGAGTAGAGTCGGATCCGGTCGGACCCCATCGAGTTGCTCTTTTATCCTTGGTAACTCTTTTAGGCATAGGGTTAGGCGTCTTTATTTCGCTTTCTCTTAGCCGAATTCAACCAGTTGTTACAAGTGCAAAGGAGTTGGCAAAAATCACAAACTTACCCGTTTTAGGCTCTATTTCCGATGCTGATATAGCTTCAGCAGTCAGGCAAAGAAGACTTCAAAACCTGGTTTTTTCCATAACTATGTTGGTTCTTTTATCCGCTTATGTCGGCTTACTAATGACAGAAGCCAACATGGAGTTGGCAAAACAATTTCAGAACATTGTTGTAACCCATAGTCCTTTTTAGGGGCCCTAATATGAGCATTATAGAAAAAGCGCTGGCTAAACACACTAAGCCGGGAGACTCCGCTACTGGAGAGTTATCGGAGCAAGAAAACCTTGATAGCCCAGCGGTAACAGGGAGTGAAACACAAACCCTAGATATCGACCAAGCGCTGTTATCAGAAAACGAGCTCTTTATCACAGAGCAATCTCGTAGCATTTTACACAATGAATTCCGCTTTGTGAAACGCCGAATTCTGCAGACTGCATTTGGCCCTCAGGGCGAGGAGCTTGAGCATCCAAACCTGATAATGATATCCAGCGCCAACAAAAATGAAGGAAAAACTTTTACTGCTCTAAACCTGGCACTCAGCATTGCCTTAGAGCAGGATAAAACAGTGTTGTTGATTGATGCGGATGTGTTGAAGCCATCAATTTGTAATCAACTCCATGTTAAAGCCGACGTTGGTTTAGTGGATTATTTACTGGGTGAAACTACCGATTTACAAAGTATTCTCTATAACACTAATATTCCTCATCTGAGAATAATGCCCTCAGGTACTAAACACCATTTAACCAATGAACTATTAGCTAGTGAAAAAATGGAAGAGTTAAGCAGGGAGCTAGCCTGCCGCTACCCAGACAGGATCATTCTTTTTGATGCGCCTCCCCTATTGGGCATCAATGAAACCCAGGCCCTAACATCTATCGTTGGCCAACAATTAATTGTCGTAGAAGAAAATAAAACAAAGGTCTCAGATCTGGAGTCTGCCATCAGTTTGCTCAATAAGGACAGAGCAATAGGCTTAGTTCTGAATAAAGCCAATCAAAGACAAAATGGATACTTTGGGAATGGATACCAGTATACGGACGGCTACTAAATATCTTTTTCTGTTGAGCCCTTTATGGTCAGCAATGGGAGGCGCCGCACAATGGAGTAGCGATGCCTCTATAGAAACCAGTGTTACGTTTTCTGATAATATTTACCGCCGCTCAGAGAATGTCAAAAGCGATATGATATTCGCGGTAACTCCGGGCATCAGTTTGGTCGGACAAGGCAGTAAAATGTCCCTATCCGGTAAATACGATGTTCGTGGACAGCACTATGTAAACGACACATTAGACAACAAATTCTTTCATAACCTGCAAACGGACTGGTATTTTAACGCCCTGGAAAACAGATTGGATTTAAATGCTAACCTAACGATAGATCAGACGCTTACCAGTATAGATAATGGGTTAATTCCCGATTACAGCTCAGGTACAGACAACCTGTCTACAGTGGGCTATGCCACTACCGGGTTCAATTGGCGACAACCTTTGGGCAATATATCTCCATATTCTTTAGTCGGAAATTTATACTACACAGACCAGGAGTCCCACGATGATAGCTTTGGCTACAATCTGAACTTTAATACTGCTAGCGGCAATAAAATAAAACGTGGTTTTTGGGACCTAAGCTATAGTCAGGGTTACTCTAAAGCCAGAAACAATGAGTTTACCCTTACCCAGATGACTCGTGTAAATACAGGAGTAGAAATCACCAAACACCTCAGTTTGCTGGCCCGATTCTTTTGGGAAGAAAATGACATCAAGCAGCTCGCTGATGATATAGATCTAAGCTCGGCTGATTGGGGGCCTGGGCTACGCCTGACATCCAGTAGAAATAGTTATATAGACGTTTCCTATAATTTTTCTTTAAAAAATTCGAATTCCGATTACTGGGGAGTAAATTTCGACTGGACGCCAAGTATACGAACTCATTTTTCTGGTAGTTACGGAAAACGCTTTTACGGCGATGCCTATTCTTTCGACTTCACTCATAAAACCAGAAAATTGCGCACCCATGCGACTTACCAGGAATCGATTGAGACTTTTAGCCACCAGGTTACACAATTGACCACCCAGGGCTCTCTAATCTGCCCCCAGGGCACTCAAATCGATTTAAGCGAATGTGAGTTCACAAATATAGCAAACCCTGTCGTCCCTCCGGGTAAACAGCTTATCGGACTACAAGCCCCCCTTCCATCCACTGGAAATGACGTTTACTTAAATCGATACGCTGCAATTACATCCAGTGTCATTCGTGGTAAACATACCCTAACAGCCTCACTTTTTTATGCACAAAGAAACTATTATACCCAGCTAAAAGACACGGATGATTATGGTGTCAGCTTAGCTTGGTCGATAAAAGTAGGCGCAAAAACTAATGCCCAATTCAGTACCAACATACGTTATTTGAGTACCGAAACCGGAGTAAATACCCTTGATAAATCTAATGAACAAAATTACGAAATTAATCTTTTCCACTCATTAAGTAGGGCAACAGCTTTGGTTGCTACCTACTCCCACGGCTTAAGGCATAGTGACCTAAATCCATATAGAGAAAACCTTGTCAGCCTCAGTTATCAGATATTTTTCTAGGGAGATACTATGTACGAAGCATATTTTGGCCTATCGGCAAAACCCTTTCAGCTGACGCCAGATCCTAGATTTTTTTACGCCAGTAAAGAACATAAAAGAGCTATGTCTTACCTGCAGTATGGTTTGGAGCAAGGCGAAGGGTTTATTGTGATCACGGGCTCCATAGGTACAGGAAAATCGACCATAGCCAAGCACCTGTTATCTAACTTAAATAAACAGGAAGTGATCGCCATACAGCTGGTTACTACTAGCCTCTCACCATTAGAGCTACTGCAGCTTATAGCATCCGGCCTGGGTATTAAATCGGAGGGTAGAGTTGACAAAGCCTATCTACTACAGAAAATTGAGCACTATTTATTACAAGTTCATAATCAGAAAAGACGGACTTTGTTGTTGGTAGATGAAGCCCAAAACTTACCTGCCGAATCCATTGAGGAGCTGAGAATGCTCTCCAATATTCAGAAACAAAACCGCCCTTTGTTACAAAGCTTTCTTCTTGGTCAGGAAGAGTTAAGAGATACACTTAAAGGTGCGAATATGGAGCAATTCAGACAGAGGATTATCGCCTCTTGCCATTTGCATCCTTTAAACCCTCAAGAATGCCAAGATTATATTCTATACCGATTAAAACAGGTCGGTTGGAAGAATAATAATCCATCATTTTCTGAACCTGCTTTTAACTTGATACACAAATATACCCGTGGAGTGCCTCGTCTGGTAAATTTGTTCTGCGACAGAATAATGCTGTTCTCCTATCTGGAAGAAGAGCCCATGATCGAACAAAGCGCCATCGAAATGGTTAATAAAGAATTTAGCCAGGAAATAGAAAGCAAGCCTGAATTAAAAAAGATAGAACCACAAAAAATAGTCAAGAATCAAGTAATAAATAGTGCAAGTAGTGATGTACACCTGTTTCGTGAACACCTAGAGGAAGTATTTACTTATCTGGATAAAACTATGATGGATAAACTTAAATTGCTTCGCTATCTGGACCGCGCGATTAAAGAAAAAAATGCCCAGGTAACCAAGATAGATCAGAAAAGCCTGCCATAACTGTAGAGTAAATCATATTTTAGAGATTTAACTCCGGCTAAATACGCTTTATAATTAAACAGTTAATAACCAATAACAAAACTGGGTAAATATTGGCGCTAAGATTTCAACCTTCTTTGGAGATAGATGAATTGTTGGGCCGCTTAGCTGCGCGCTTCTATGGTAAGCCTGTACCTGTCTCCAGCCAAGTTTACCGGTGGAGCCATAAAGAATATGGAGAAACATCTCTAAAGTTGGCCCAGGGTGATATACAAACAACATTTTTAAAACGGGAAGCTAGGTTTTTATCTCTTAACCAGCATCCTGGTTTACCTATGTATATCGATTACCTGAACTTCAAGAACTCCAGCGTACTATTAACCCAATGGATTGAAGGCCAAACCTTATCTCAGCTTGCCAGGCAGCAGCAAGAAGTTCCTTTTAACTGGCTGGAACAAATAGAAAAAGTCTTATCTTATTGCCACAGAAAAAAGTTCAATCATGGAGATATCAAGCCAGCCAATATTATCATAGGCGATAAGATGGCCGCTTTAATCGATTTTGGCAGCAGTATTCGTCATGGTGAGGAATATGCAGCGCTAAATCACCGTAGTTTCAGTCCAAGTTATGCAGCTTTGGCCCCCCTTACCGGGCAAGGTGTGGCGAAACCAATTCAGGACTGGTATTCGCTAGCCGTTACTTTGGTAGCCTGCCAACGAGTTCATCCATATCAGGGACAAAGTTTATATCAGGCCGTGATACGTGGTATCGAACCTAACTGCTGTGATCAGGTTCCCAGCCGTTATTTGCAATTAATCAGAAGAGAATACAGAAAAGCACTACACGCCTTATAAGCCCCAATATTAAACATTTATGGGCAGGACACGGTTTCTACCCAGGCGCTTAGCTTCATATAGCTGTTTGTCTGCTTTATCAATAAACGCACTCACAGAATCACTTTGGTGACACTCTGCCACACCAAAAGAAGCTGTAATATTACCCACCTGGCGGCCACTACGTTTATCCTTAACCGAAAGCTTTTCCAACGCTCTGCGCATGGATTCAGCTAACTGCCTTACAACTATCATCTTCTTGTGAGGAATCAAAATAGCAAACTCCTCACCTCCATAGCGAAACGCTTGTATGCCATCTCTACAGCTTAACTGTAATCGTCTTGCAACCGCTTTTAATACTAAGTCCCCAAACAGGTGACCATACTCATCATTAAAATTCTTAAAATAGTCGATATCAACCAGGATAAGGCATAAATCATCTTTTAAGTTACTGCACAACCCAGCCAGCTCATCGTTAAATGCACGACGATTAAGTAGCCCAGTCAAAGCGTCATAGAGGGCGTCTTTCTGGACCTTTTCCAGCTGATTTTTTAGTGACTTGATTTCATCCTGCGCGCCATTTAACTGACTGTTAAAAAAACGGGTTGAATTACGGATCTCCCGAGATTCCGCCACCAGAGTTCTGACCAGATCCATGACCTCTTCGACAGATAAACCTTCCTCCTCCACCCTATTTAGCTCATCAAAACATTTATCTACGACTTTTTGATAGTCACCGGTATCGGCTAGGGTATCCGACATCGTA
Organism: Psychromonadaceae bacterium; assembly: GCA_965249895.1. Lineage (GTDB taxonomy): Bacteria > Pseudomonadota > Gammaproteobacteria > Enterobacterales > CBDFNC01 > CBDFNC01. The sequence goes on along the minus strand of CBDFNC010000003.1, from coordinate 681,805 downwards.
TGGCCAATTTCCAGCATGATAGACTCAAGGCTTTGGCGTAACTGGCGGAAATCGGTTTCTGCTTTATCAGCCACATGAGTGCGGTATAAATTTTCTCCGCTGGCAGGGGGGCAGGTACCGTAGTTCTCGATAACCTTATCCATTTCCTTATTTAGCTCCGGGCTATCGTCCGAAACATAGGTATACCAAAGGGCATAATTAGTGGGTGTGGTGGGCACCTTGTGCTTAATCATCAAGGGAATCGCTTTTCTCAGGTTATCTGTAGATTTACTAAATAACTCTTTGGTCATAAGGTCGAACTCTGAAGAATCTCATCTAAATTAAGGACGAAGATACGCCTGCAAGCAATATACAGGCAAATAAAAATAGCTTAATTGTGTACTAGCTCGCTTCCCATTATTTGTCGCTCGGCGACTCTTTAAATAAATATTGTTGCTTTAACGTGACCTCATAAGGCTTACCCTCTCTTTCCAACTCCAGGTTTAGAGATGTTATCCCTTCCCTTTTATATTTGTTTTCCATCAAAAAGCAAAGCAGGCCAAGGGGATCTTTAGTGGCATCGATGCTGTTTAACCTGATTAACTTGTCCCCCACCTGTACCTTGTTACTTTCACCATCAAAGTTTTCTATCACACGACCTATGATCACCCCTTCATCTTCCTTATAGGTGGGTGATACACCAAAGCTGGTCCATTCGTCAGCGTGCTCAATACTTCCACTTCTTCCAATGCCAGCAAACCATCTTGCCAATACAGGTAAAGTTTAAAGTTCTTGAGAAATTCATTGCCTAACAGTGGTAAGCCATCATCAAACCGTATCACCATATTATCAATGTGAAACTCCCCCAGCTCAACTTCATTTACCCTGGCTAATGCCATGCGTTTTTCACGTGCATCAAAAATTCCAGTCTGCTCCTTAGACTTCATATAAAAAATCGGAAACTGACCCAGCTTATTATGCTCAGCTAACTCACCCAATAGCTGAGGAGGTAAAGCAAAACCAGAATTCTTTCCCGTATCCAGAGCAATTGGTACACCTTGAATGTTCGGGTGGAAATTTAATCGCAATATAGGGCTAAAGCCGAGTTTGTCTTCCATAGGAACCACTTTGGCATGTTTAGGATAAGGCAGCTTGGCAGACGCTATTCTGATCTTCTGACTCTGGTAATCCACCACAACAGAAGGAAACATAGCAATTAGGTTAAGTGGCTGAGTATAAGTCTTTCGATGTTCTGTGTGTTTTTTGATCATTTCAGATATACTGATTCGCCTGGTACTGCATGCTCTGCCTAGATTTGTAGGTTGATTTAAGCCTTGGTGAACTTTTGCTTAGGCACTTATAACCTAATATGCCATCTAACGCTCCACATTGGATCAAACCTTCTTTGGGGTTGAGATCTAATATTCCCACCCCTAAATCCCGTATCGTTAACCCTGCTATTTCTAATTCGGGCAATATACTGGTGTTCATCTGTCCCACGCTGCCGGCAGCATCAAGAGCCGGCAAAGCATCATCTTTACTACCCGAGATACCCAGCTTTTTCGCCAGCTTTTTATCCAGCAAAGAAACCGCGCCGGTATCAAACAGAAACCGGTAACTTTCCCCTTGAATTTTCACCTCAACAATGGGTATACCGATAGCAAAATCAAATGGCACCTCGATGTCGTAGTCTGCCGGGATCAAACTGGTATTAAGAAACTTTTGAACTTTCAGATCTTTCAATAAATCCGCTGACAGTAACAGGCTAAAAAAAATAGCCAGCAAACAAAACCATTTCATTAAAACATCCAAGTATTAAGAGAAAGGCAAGGTTAACACACTTACGCGATATTTAGATTAGCTGAAACCCCCATCAATAACTGGATAATAGAACGCATTATCATTTAGAATTGATAATTCAATCACATTAGCAAAGAGCCACCAAATGCAAATTAGACAGGAAAAACTGGACCGCCTGCCCGAAGAAGTCAGTCACTTTATCGAAGGTTTTTCTACCCTACAAATCGCCAGTGTCGATGAACAGGGTAACCCCCATGCCAGTTACGCGCCCTTTACCCGGGTCAACGGGCAATTCGTTATGTTGCTGAGCGACGTATCCAGACACGCCAGAAATCTAAAACAACAGCAAAAAGCCTCACTGATGCTGATCGAAAGTGAAACCGATGCAAAACATCTGTTTGCTCGTAAGCGTCTCACTTTGGACTGCCAAACCAGTAATTTGGACAAGGAATCCGATGCAGGACAAGCGCTACTTCAGCAGCTCGAGACCAAGTTCGGAGATATCGTCGGTCGCCTTAAGGTACTGGAAGACTTTAACTTATTTACCTTTACCCCTGAACAAGCTGTCTATGTAAAAGGGTTTGGTCAGGCATTTAACCTTAACGGAGATCTAAACCAGGTAAAACATCTTACCGAAGGACATAGAGCCAAAAAAGGACAGCAAGCCCCACAAGCCGATACGGTTAAATAGTTAAGCGAAGCCCATCTTTATCGCGGATGGGTTTACCTTTATCCCTGCAGATCAGCTGTCGGTATAGCATGAACCAATTCCTTCTGTAACCAGTCAATAAAGCTTGCCGTTAACTCCGTTTGTTCCGCAGCATGTTGACTCAACAACACATAGGCGTAACCGGATGGAATAAATCCAAAAGGAGCAACCAGGTTCCCTCGCTTTAGTTCATCCATAACCAAAGGATAAGGACCGATGGCGGTGCCTAAACCGTCAACCACAGCCTGCAGACAAAAGTAAAAGTGCTCAAATGTTTGGTTTGGGGCGTTTTGGTATATCTTCTGTCCTGCAGCGTTACTCCATAGCTGCCATGCTTGCTGGCGAGTCTTGCTATGCAGCCGTTTCACCTTCGATAAGCCTGTACTAACCGATTGCCAATACGCTGGAGCAAAAACAGGTCCAACCCACTCTTCCACTAGAGCTGTCTTCTGATAATCGTAAACTAATTCAAAGTCGTCACGCCGAATAGCCAGGGACACTCCAGATGCACCGAGAATAACCGGACCGCCAGCCGTTGAAAGTCGAACATCTACACCGGGATGGATACGATAAAATTCCGCTAAACGCGGCATTAACCAACGCATGGTTAAAGTTGGCTCACAAGATACTTCGAGGGACTGCTGATAGGGAGAGATCATTCTTTGTATTCCCTCATCCAAAGCATCAAAAGCACGCTGTGTATATGTATATAAGGCTTCCCCATCCGGTGATAAATATGTCCGCCGCCCTTGCCGGATAAATAAACATTTATTCAGATATTGTTCCAGCTGTTTTATCTGTTTGCTGACGGCGCCGTGGGTGATACAAAGCTTGGCTGCCGCATCGGTAAAACTGGCTGATGTTGCCGCTATATGGAAAACATGGAAAGCTCTTAAGTGTCTCATATGTGAAAAATACTCACACTTACCTGGATTTAGTTTCGATTTTACCCATTCTGATCTGAGCATACAATCTGGCCGGAAAATAACGAAGAGAGAATGATGGAAATATTAAGCCTAGGGATTATCGGTATCCTTATCGTGATGAGCCCAGGGGCTGACTTTGTGATGGTGGCGAAAAATAGTGTCACCGCCGGAAAGCGTGCCGGTCTCTGGACAGCCCTAGGGATCAGTAGTGCAATCGGTGTTCACGTGGCCTATTCAATGTTTGGCCTAAGTTACTTAATCTCACATAATCAAACCCTGTTTATGGTGATTAAGTATGTCGGCGCGGGTTATCTCATTTATCTGGGAATAAAATGTTTGATGAGTTCGCCAGAACAACTCGTCCTGAAAAATGGGCAGGTGAATACGACTAAACCCATCAGGTTCTTTATCCAGGGATTTTTCTGCAACCTGCTAAATCCGAAAACCATGCTGTTTTTTATCAGCCTTTATGGTCAATTGCTCGAATCAAACTCGGGTAATATAGAATTAGTGATGATTTATGGTTTATACCTTGCCGCACTACATTGGACTTGGTTTAGTTGTGTTGCCCTAGCGTTCTCCTCGAACTTGTTTGATAAACGATTTTCTAAATTTAAAATATTACTCAACCGGTTGTGTGGTGCGAGCTTAATGGCTTTCGGCGCCGCTTTGGCAGTTAAGTCCTGATTTGCTATGCGCTCTCTGTGGCTACAACTTTTAAGCTACAGGAGTACGAAGTTAAGCCACTAAAACAGGGTAGGCCTGGTTTGGATGTGACATAACCTCCAGATGGAGACCAAACACGGCGGCGACCTGCTCCGAGCTTAGTACTTCCCAGGGAGACCCGTCGGCAACAATTTCCCCTTGGCTCAACATGATCACCCGATCGGCATATCTGGCGGCCAGGTTAAGATCGTGTAATACCACCAGCACTCCGACGCCCTGGCCAGCCCACTCCTTCGCCAACCCCAGAGTTTGATGCTGATGGGAAAGATCCAGTGCTGAGGTCGGCTCATCCAGCAATAAATAACGGTTGCCAGCGGGTATTGTTTCCCAAACTTGGGCCAGGACACGGGCGAAGTGTACTCTTTGTTTTTCACCGCCAGATAACCGGGTGTAAGCTTGGTCCGCCAAGTGCAAAACATCCGCCTGGAGCAGGGCTTTCTCCACAATGATTTGGTTTTCCTGCTGGGAAGTGGATTTACTTATTCGGCCAATATGCACCACCTCTTCAACGGTAAATGGAAAATTTAGTAACGAATGTTGTGGCAATACAGCCAATTTTGCCGCTAGTTCAACTGCCGGCCAGCTTGCTCTTGGTCGTAGATCAATTTTTATCTCACCCTGACTCAATTTATATTCACCGGTTATGGTCTTAAACAAGCTACTTTTTCCTGCGCCATTAGGTCCAACCAGCACAACTAATTCGCCGGGTTTAACCGACAGATTAATCCCCTTAAGAAGTTCCTTGTTATCCAACGATAAACTCACATTTTGCAGAGTTAACATGATTCTTCCTACACCAGGTTTTTACGCTGCTTAAGCAATAAAGAAATAAAGAAGGGGCCACCCAATAAAGCCGTAACTATGCCTATTGGTAGCTCAGCCGGTAATACCAGGGTTCTGGCGAGTAAGTCAGCAACCAATAACAGGCTTGCCCCTAGCAAACAGCTGGCCGGTAACAAAAGCCTATGGTCCGGTCCTATTAGCAGACGGATGACATGGGGAACAACCAGACCAACAAAACCAATTAATCCGGTTACCGAGACACAAACACCAACCCCTAAGGCGGTCAATAAAATAAGCCGGCTTTTAAGCTTTTGTACCTGGATCCCCAAATGACGCGCTTCGGACTCACCTAACAAGAGCGCATTAAGGGGTTTGGCATATTTAGGCAGCAACACCAGGATCACCAGCAAAACCACGCCCACCTCTTTAACTACCTGCCAGTTGGCGCCGCCCAGACTTCCCATCTGCCAGAAGGTCAAGTCTCTCAACATAGCGTCATCGGCCATATAGGTCATCACCCCTATTCCAGCAGACGCCAAGGCTGTCACGGCAATACCCGCCAATAACATCACCGCCACCGAGGTGCCATTTTCACTGGTCCCTATACGGTAAACTATGATAGTGGCGACAAAACCTCCAATAAATGCCATCAAAGCAATCGCGTAATGACGCAAATATTGAGCGATATCAGGCAGCAAGCTGGTGAGAAGAACGATAGCAAATGCCGCGCCTAGGGCCGCGCCGCTGGATACGCCAATAATCCCAGGATCCGCTAACGGATTACGAAACAAACCCTGCATTACTGCCCCGCATACGGCTAACAACGCCCCGACCAACAGACATAGCAGGGTTCGTGGCAAACGAATATTCTCTATCACCAGGATATATTGAGGATTAATATTGTCGAAATTTGCGCCCAGGCTATGCAGTACAATTCTTAAACCATCCCAGGGAGACAAGGACAAGGGCCCAACCAGCAAGGAAAGGCTGGTTGTAACTACTAGCAACAGAGTTAAGCTGACAAATAACCAGTGGATCCGTGTTTTTTTAGCCGGCATTTTTACTTCCGGCTAGCAGTTCTGGGTAAAACCCTTCGGCCAGCTCTTGCGCTACATTCAGTATCCTCGGCGCCATACCACCTACCAATACCGTGCCATCAAATATCACCAGGCGGCCATTTTTACCCGCCGGCGTTTGCGCCAATCCCGGCTGCTGAGTCAGCAGGCCTTCAAGAGTAATCTCACGCCCGCGGGTTTGGGTCACCAGGATAACATCAGGTTGCATCTTAATCAGGCTCTCCGCCGATACCTGTTTATAACCTTCAAACTCTCCTGCAGCCGCGTTCATAGCACCCGAAATTTCGATCAAGGTATTTGGACTGGTATTACCGCCTGCCACCTTAGGGGTGCGTCCATTCATTGACAACAGGAATACGGCTTTCAGTGGCTTTTTAACTTGGCCAATTTTCTTGTCCAATTGTTGTTTTTGTTTAGCAACCTGTAACCATAGCTTTTTTGCCTGCTCTGGCTTGCCCACTATTTCTCCGATACGCATTATCCTTTGCTCCATCTGAGCAAAGTCATTGGTTACATTAACAGACTCTACCCGAACCCCGACCTGTTTCAGCTGCTCTATGGTATTGGCGGGTCCCATCTCCTCAGACCCAAGTAGCAGATCCGGAGCGACCGAGAGCAATCCTTCGGCGCTTAACTGTCTGTGATAACCTACCTTCACCAATTTATGGACCTGCGCCGGGTGCATACTGGTGACATCCACAGCCACTACCTTGTCACCCGCCCCCAAAGCAAATAAAATTTCTGTTACCCCGGCACCGGCACTGACTATCCGTTGTTCAGCATTGCTGAAAAAGCTCAGCAAACTTAGTAGTAGCAAAGTAATACGCACGATTTTTTCCCTTTACAAAAATTGCAGGCTTCGGCATCAGTAGCATTTAGATAGTTTCTGACATACTGGCAAGGCGCAACGGGTTTAAGTTAGTCACTGCCTGCTATTAGCGAGCGGATGTAAATAGCAGGCAAGGGTTGGTTTTTTTTAAACAATCTGTCTTATTAGTTCAGTTCTTCGTAGCGAATAGACAGGTTGGCGCTTGGCAGAGAGCCGTCGATACCTTTATTACTCACCACTTGGACTTTGAAGAAGCGGACATCGTTATTTGCTTCGTCTTTAATCAGGTAAGTAGCGAAGGTTGGCCACATGTCATGTCCGCCTTTAACGCTATACTGCAGTGGTCCATATTTATTTGGAATACTTAACACACCTTGCGCTTCATCGGCAAAATACCTATAAACCTGCTCACGATCGTTAGGATCAGTTACCAGAGAAGCCTTATCTACATTCAGGTTACCTACTCCCGCTTTACCGCTACCGGAAATACCGCCGTTAACTTGCATGGGATAATCGCGGCCATCGACTTTAATGCTCAACTCCCAATCATCAGACTCTGTAACCAGAGTATTGGATTCTAAATCCCAAAAGACCCGCTGATCCGAGAAATCCAGTATTGGAGAATCCATAGCCATATCAAAAGCCGCCGTATTGGCATTCCAGTGTTCTACCGCCAAGGTTACCTGGCGGGTGATATCCGCGCCAAACACCACACTTACATTTTTAACCGAAACTCGGGCGTAACTGTTCTCATCAGCAGATTGGATTATCCAACCATTATCCGCCTTAGCAGAAAAAACTGGTGCCCCCTGGCTATAGTCTGCATCCAGCCATTCATCCATTTGTATCTGCGTTTTTAGCGAATCGACGATAAAGTCAGTACAGGAATCTTTTGTGACCGCTTTAAAGTTAGCCACTGTCGTATCTTTAGTCAGCGCTTCAAATTCGCTAACTACAGGTACGTATTTAGTCCCGTCCTCTTCAATCACTTCATTGTATAAGGCATCATATTGGTGGGCGATACAACCACTCACTTTACCTGGGCCCGACAATCCGCCGTTCAGCTTAAAACCAAGGTATTTCTGATAACCCAATTGCCAGGATTCATCGATAACCGTATCCCCTGACAGCAGGTCCAGTAGTGCCGCCTGGCTAGGATCCGTAGCCGCATCTAACTCAGCATAGGAAAATGTGTCTGCGGGTGGAGTGTCTTTGTTTTTACCTGGATCGGTATTGCTGCCACCACCAGAGCCGCCACATGCAGCTAGCATGACAGAAGCACCTAGAGTAACGATGAGTTTTTTAGCCGGTAACATGTTGGTAAATCTCCGTATTTTTTGACTTTCATCCATCAAAGCGGACTCCCATGTAGATAAATCGACCGGTTGTTGGTCTGAAGTCCTGGCCGCTAGAGGGCACACTTCTGACTGTATCCGTCAAGTTATCAACACCAAGAAACACCTTGATTCCATTGTAAATATCTTTGTTTATTTTTAAGTCGAATGTTGAATAGCCCGGAGAGGTAATACGATTCTCGCTGTCGATATACTCTTTGCTCTGGTAGTTTCCGTAGAGAGATATGTCCGTCTTAAAATTCACGAATTTGTAGTTCAGCTTCAACTTAACCTGGTGTTCAGGTCTTCGGGTGAGCTTTTTGTTGGTTTCCAGGTTAATGGCATCCAGATAGCTATATGACAGGTCGCCTGACAATGCCGGGGTAAAGGCGTAGCCCGAAGAGATATCTACACCCTGGGTTTTGGCTTTACCTATGTTGGAATACTTGAAGATACTCATTCCTGTTGCAGCGGACTCATCAGGATCCAAAGAAGTAGCAATAAGGTTTTTGATATCGTTATAGAACAGGTTGATATCTGCCTTGAACGTTTTACTACGGGATATTTCCCCGCCAAGCTGAATACTGATCGAGGTTTCCGGCACCAAATCAGGATTTCCCAGCACCATATAACCTAATGCACTGTGGTCAAATACGTAATGACGTTCTTTTAATGTCGGTACCCGATAACCGCTGCCGATACCAAAACGAAATTTCAGGTCATCCTGTTCCAACCAGTCCGGGCTGACCATCATATTTAGCTTAGGCGCCGCATGACCACCGAAATCACTGTCATGCTGATAACGCAGTCCAGGCAAGACCTCAAATATATCTGAGATAAAAATATCATCCTGGATATAAAACTCCGCATTAGAGCGATGCTTTTCTCCATTCATCTCGTCAACACCGATTGAATTATTCTGCTGTATTCGTTTCTGGGTTTGCTGCAGGGAGCTTTTAAAACCCACAGCCCCCAGAGTTAACAGCTGATACTCGCCAATCATGGTATCCAGCTGAATTTCTGCTTTATTAAAGCGACTTTCCCCCACTCTTTGCTGATCCACTTGGGGTGTACTAACAGTATCCTGAGAAGTGATATCTTCGAAGTCCTCATACATATACCAGGCAGATAACTTACCATCGTTGAGGATTGGAGTGTCAAAGGAAACACCAATATTTCTCCTGGTCGCCTTTTCCCCCTTAACCTTCTTTATATTACCTATGCCAGGTACAAAACTGCTGAAGTTTTTATTGAGATCTTCCCGGTAATAACTGGGCTTAACACTTAATTTTGCTTCATTGGAAAATCTATACCCTATCTCAGCGGATAGGTTATATTTGTCTCCTGCATCCCCTTCGAAATCCCAACTGGAACTGTCGAGGTCTGAGCCTTGTTTATTTCGTATATCCCCCATGAACTGTGCATACCAACTCTCGGTATTACGGCTAAGCACCAGGTTCATATGTTTGTCGTTAAATGGGGTATTGCCGACATTACGGCTACCATAACTACCGGTATCCATGGTCAGCTTGTAGGCAAAAGGTTTAGTCGGGCGCCTGGTAATAATATTCACCACCCCTCCCATGGCCTCACTACCATAAAGAGCAGATACGGCGCCTTTTACAATTTCGATATGATGCACGTCGGCGACGGCAATCTGGGTCAGATCAACACTGGATCCCGTGGATGCGGTAACAGGGCGACCGTCAATTAAAATCAATACCCGGTTAGCATCTATTCCCTGTAACCAGATTTCCTGACCACTTTTACCATGAATAGGTTTCAGCAGTACCCCGGGGACATTTTTCAACCCTTCCGCGAGGTCACGAGCGTGGGTATTTTCCAATTCGGCGGCGGTGACAATTTCGGTTCTTACAGGCACTTCCAATAGCTTCCGCTCTGTTTTAGTACCTGTCACAACCAGAGTTTCACCCTGGTAAATATCCGCGCTAGCCTGCTGTACGGCACTAATCGAAACCATAAACATCGTGCTAACTAGCGATAATTTATGAGGAATTCCATATACAAATTTCACTTCGCCGCTACTCTGCTAGATATAACCTGAAAATTAACAAAGAATTGTAATGGCAACCATTATCATTAGCAACATCATTTTATCGTAAGAAATCCAGACTAAATAATACAGCTTGCTATCAATAGCCAATTCTTTAGCAAACCCAGGGCAATTCATCGCACAATAATAGATTATTGATATTTGTTCCTATTTGACTTATATTGGCCCCACCAATTGATACATTATAACATCACACATGAAAAACAATATTCATCCAGACTACCGACACGTTATTTTCCACGACACGGCTGCCAATCACTCCTTTTTGATCCGATCTACCTATAAGACTGAACAAAAAATGAAGTGGGAAGATGGTAAGGAATACCCCGTTTGTTATCTGGATATTTCCAGTGAATCACACCCTTTCTATACCGGACAGCAACAAACACACAAAGCACAAGGCAGAGTGGCCAAGTTTAACTCTCGCTTTACTGCACTAGCTAACAAGGAGAAGAAATGAAGGTACTTAGCTCGTTGAAGTCCGCCAAGCAGCGTCACCCGGATTGCCAAATCGTCAAACGCCGGGGCCGCACCTATGTGATTTGTAAATCAAACCCGAGATTTAAAGCGGTACAGGGGAAGAAGAAGAAAAACAAATAGCGGCCTCACAGCCGCGTATTTTCACTACTTGTTTAATGCGATAAGAGACTTAAATTTGTCCACCTGCTCGGGTATTAGCTGGCGTTTTTTGTCTCTGCCCAGGTAAATCTTAAATATGCAGCCTCCCTCATCGCTAAAGAACTGAAAGCTATAACTTTCAGAACCACGGAAAGGTTTGCTCACCAGTGCAATTTGAGTTACAGCATCTAATTTAAGGTGGCCATGAAGCGCCGAGTTCTTATCCATCAAGTTATAGTAACCACGGCCATAACTCCCTTTAGGAAACACATCCTTGATTTCAAAAATCGAACCGTGAGAATGCACTATCGTCGTAAACACTCCCCATTCCGGCAGTTCAGAAAACAGCATATCCATCTGCTCCAAAGGTAGCAGGCAAACCATTGCGTCCGGTAAGGCAGCGACGACATCGGATTCTTTCTGAACTAACTTTTCCGCCACTTCCGAAGGCATTAAATTAGGCTCCAGCTCCAGGATATCAGCTACTTTCTGCTTTAGTTCTACTGGCATATTAACTCCGCACTAATGTTATTAATACGCATTATCACTAAGATTAACATGGCAAGCAAATTAACTTGTTGCCACAATCTGGTTGAGCGGCTTAGGCAGATTGATCCTCTGACTAAGCAGTAAGGAACACAGTGCCATTACCGCTCCGGCGTAGAATACCCAGGAAGGCTGATACAGCCATAAAATACCAAAGCTCGCCGGTATAATAACCGCTGCGATATGATTGATACTAAAACTCACTCCGGCACTGGAAGCAATATCGGCCGGATCCGCAATTTTCTGGAAATAGGTTTTTATCGCGATGGCCATGGCAAAGAATACATGGTCCACAATATACAGCCCTGCCGCTAGCTGCGAATTCTCTACCAAGCCATAACCCACAAACACAAAAATCAAACCCGTGTACTCTATGGTCAAAGCCTTACGCTCGCCAATACGACCTATCCAGGCGCCTATTTTCGGCGCTAAAAACAGGTTGATCAGGTGATTAAGCATATACAGCATGGCTATATCCGATGCGCTGTAACCGAATTTTTCCACCATCATAAATCCGGCGAACACCATAAAAATCTGCCTGCGGGCTCCGCTGAAAAAAACCAACAAATAATAAAGGCTATAACGTTTGCGTAAAATCAGCTTTTTATGCTGCTCTACCTTAGTGGGAAACTGCGGCATGCTATACCAGAGCCACAAGGTAATGGAGAAACCCACCAAACCTAATATCAAATAGGCCATATCGTAGTCCATGGAAAAATAGCTAAACGCCAGCCAGATAAAGCCATAAGTTATCAGTGCCGCCAGGGATTTTACCGATAACAGCTTACCCAGTTTTTCCGGTGCTTCTTCCTTGCTGAACCACTGTAAACTTAACGATTGATTCAGCGTTTCGAAGTAGTGAAAGCCGGTGGACATGAGTATGGTGGTAGCATACAGGCCATATTCAAACGGGAAAAAGCCGGTAATGGCGACGCCCAGGGTCAGCAGGCATAACGAGAAAATAGCAAAGGTCTGCTCCTTAATCGCCAGTAACACAAACACCGCGGTAAACGCCAGAAAACCCGGCACTTCTCGCAGCGACTGTAACATGCCGACTTCCGCGCCGGTAAACGCTGCTTTCTCCACCACAAAGTTATTAAGTAACGCATTCCAGCCAGAAAAACTGATGGCCATGACCACGGACGACAGGACTAAAAATGCGTAAGGGCTGGACCAGTTAAATTTGGGCACACTTGACTCCTTGTGAGTAGTTGAAATTATCCTTGGTCACTATATGCTGAACAAAAGGATGACCGATAGAGGCATTTGTGACACAAAGTTTATCTAATCAGACAAAAACAAAATGGCTCACCAGCTATGCGCCGGATGAGTTCACCGTACTACCCAGACCTGTTTACCCGCGATCTTCTGAAATGCCCCCCTTCCGGCACGTGGCTAAGCATCAGCACCTATGGCCCCAATTGGCATATTCATCAAACGGGGTACTTCATATAGAAACCCCCGGGGCTCGTTTTGTGCTGCCGCCTGAGCAGGCATTATGGATCCCGGCAAACACTGAACACGAATTATATTGTCGCTACGGCGGTAGTTTTCGCAGTGTCTATATAGATCATCAATGGACTCTTGGAATAGGAGACACCCCCAAGTCATTAACTGTCGATACGTTATTCAGGGCCCTGCTGCTAGAGGTATGTAGCTGGCCGGTGGATTATCCGCTCACACAGGAAAATAACAGTTTATTACGGGTGTTTGTCGACCGCCTAAGATTGGCTCCTAGCAATGAACTGTTTCTGCCCAAATCGGACGACAAACGTTTACTGCCAATCATAGAAACCCTTATGACTCAGCCAGCTAATAAGCTCACGCTGGAAGATTGGGGACATAGCGTCGGCGCTTCCAGCCGTACCTTGAACCGCTTATTTAACAAGAGCTTTGGAATAGGGTTTAGCGCCTGGCGACAAAAACTACGAATCCTGATTTCCCTGGAGAAAATAGATTCGGGTCTGCCAATAAATCAAATCGCCAGCGATCTCGGCTATGAATCAGCCTCGGCCTTTATTTCCGCTTTTAAATCCCTGATGGGTTATTCCCCCGGAAAATACCTTAATCAACCTGACTAAACGGCTATATATTCCGGACTCGCGGGTTTTTAAAGCCTTATCGATAATTACCTCAATATTAATAAATAAACCATTGGAAATAGGTTAAAATAGGTCCAATTTTGGCGGCGTGTTAGGGGGTAAATGATGGAGTTTCAAGACGGGGTGTTAAGTATCGGCACTTTTATGGCGATCACTGTTGGCATGATCGTACTATTTATCGGCAAATATCTGAACGACAAATTGGAGATTTTACGCCGCTTTACCATACCTGAGCCTGTTAGCGGCGGTTTGTTATTTTCCGTGGCAATCGCACTTATTTACACCTTCAGCGGCATAGAAATTGAGTTTAATATGGCCGGGCGGGATGTGCTTATCGTCTACTTCTTTACCACCATCGGCCTCAACGCCCAATTTTCAGACCTTATCAAAGGCGGTAAACCTCTAATCACACTACTTATTATCACCATTGTTTTTATGGTGCTGCAAGACGTCGCCGGTATGGGGACTGCCGTAATGCTAGGCCTTGAACCGGCATTTGGTCTACTCGCCAGCTCCGTATCACTCACGGGTGGACACGGTACAGCCATCGCGTGGGCACCCATTTTCGAAGAACAATACGGTGTAAGCCGGGCCATGGAAATTGGCATTGCCAGTGCAACATTTGGTCTGATCTTCGCGAGCATGATAGGTGGCCCTATCGCCAAATATTTCATTCAAAAGCATGATTTAAAAGCCAAACCCGAAGCCGTTCTGGATATCGGAGTTCAGGATCAAAAAAGAGACTCTTCCGTCAGTTATCAGGGGTTTCTCAGGGCTTTATTAGGGATCCACCTAAGCATCATTGTTGGCAGTATAATCCACTTCATCTTACAAGAATCAGGAGTCATGTTACCCCTGTTCGTCACCTGCCTGTTTGCGGCCATCATTCTCACCAACACTATGCCGTTAATGCTAAAGAAGGGGGTTAAATGGCCAACCCGCACCAGCTCTATCGCATTGATTGGTGACGTGGCTTTGGGGCTGTTTCTGGCAATGTCGTTAATGAGTATGCAGTTGTGGACCCTGGCCCAACTGGCCGGCCCTATTTTTGCCATTCTTTTGGTCCAGCTTGTCTTAGCTGTGAGCTATAACCTGCTAATAGTATTTAGGGTCATGGGCAAAGACTATGATGCTGCTGTCATCAGCGCTGGTTTTGGCGGTATCAGCCTTGGCGCCACTCCCACGGCCATTGTGAATATGACGGCCGTCACCAAGAAGTATGGTCCGGCGCATATGGCGTTTATTGTGCTACCTTTAGTATCCGCCTTCTTTATGGATCTGGTGAACTCCTTCCTGATTAACTTTATGCTGCAAACTTTCGCTTAACGGATCCCAAATACCGCACCTTTTTACGAGCCGAAGGTGCGGTGTGGCCAAAAATCTTTGCTCACTAGCCTTTCACTTACATTTGTCATTTATAAAAACAAACTTAAACAAAGATATAAATTGATAATTTACCAAATATAATATTTCCCCCCACCTGCGATAGCATTGGCCAATACTTAAATAGTTATGTCTAAGTATAAGGGAAGACCAATGCAGCTTAAGCTTGCTCAAACTTTATATATAGCTTTTATTGGTGTTATATCCTTGACAGCTATTTTCGCCACAGTTGTTTACCTACAACAGCACGAGATAAAGGCAATCTCTACCGAGGTCGAGCTAGATGATGTCCCCGGCGCCTTACTCTATATGCAGGTACTGGATGAAGCGGGTGATATGCAGAGCAATGTGCTGGAATACCTCACCGGCGAGGCTGATGAAGTCACTGACTTTGAAGAGAATTTCCTGGAATATAAGAGCTATTTCAGGGAGCTTAAGCCATTGGAGTCCACCAAGTTATCTGACCGTGAAAAAATGGATAAGATAGATGGTTTGGTTAACCAATATGCCACTACGGTCAGAGCAGAAATATTTGGCAAGTATGACCCGGCCAAAGAACAGCTCGCCATTAAGAAAGTTAAAGATCTGGAAGCCACTACCGGGCGCCAGCTAGAGGTTTTGCTGGATAAACTTAAAGATGAAGAGTTTGCAGATGCGCTAAATAGCACAGATCTTCGGGAGTCATTAGAAGACGATTTACCCGGTGTGCGTTATTACCTGGAAATGGTTGACGAAGCTGGCGATATGCTCAACTCCTTAACTAAATATGTTGCAGGTAATCCCAATGAAAAATTAGCCTTTAACAAAGACCGCGACAGTTTTGCCTATTATTTATCCCTGATAAAACCTCTGGAAAGAAAACCGAATGAAATCGTCAACCTTAATAAAATCCAGGAGATGTTTGATCAAATAACAGATACCGCAAACCAGATATTTGCAATGTATGATCCGGCCGGTAAAGCCCATGCGCTAAAAACTGTGGATGATTTAGAGCACGATGTTTTTTCTGTAGTAGAGGAGATCCTGGACAGCTCTGCAGATGAAGAAAGAACTGATGCCAGTACGGCGCTGAAAAAACTCAATAGCGATCTGGATAATATGAGCAACGTGTTAATCATAAATACTATTTCGGCCATTATTATCGGCTTAATCGTCGCCTGGTTTCTTGCTCGCACCATCACTCGAAGAATCGACCTAGTTGTTGAAAAGGCAAAAGCGATTGCGTCTGGCGACCTCTGTTTGCCAAACAGCCAGGATACCAGACAAGATGAACTGGGCCAGCTTGCCCAGTCCATAGATGAAATGCAAGATTCCCTGAAACAAGTTATTACCGAAATTTCAACTGTTGCGACGGAACTGGCGAGCTCTACTACTGAACTGGATAACGTAAGTAAAAATGTATCTGAAGGGAGTCAGAATCAGGCGGAGAAGGCAGAAATGATATCTACCGCCGTTGAACAGATGACGGCCACTGTTAATGAAGTCGCCTCACAATCATCTCAAGCTGCAAGGTTAGCCCAGGAAGCCGGAGAGCAAGCCGAGCAAGGCGGCGAAATAATGAGTAAAACTGTGAACAGTATTCAGGAAGTATCCACAGTTGTGAATGAGTCGGCGCAAACCGTCGACAGCCTGGGTAAACGCGGAGAGCAGATAGGTCAGATAATCAAAGTCATCACGGATATTGCGGATCAAACCAATTTGCTGGCGCTAAATGCCGCCATCGAAGCCGCCAGGGCAGGAGAGTTCGGACGAGGTTTTTCTGTGGTTGCCGATGAAGTTCGGGGACTTGCCGAACGCACCTCAAAAGCCACTAAAGAGGTGTCGGATTCCATCAGTGCAATTCAAAGTGAAACCGTACTAGCTGTTGATAGAATGGAGACAGGCACCGAGCTTGTGGAGCAAAGCGTACGGCTTACTGAAGGCGCCGGAGATGCACTGCGCAGCATAGTGGAACGGGCTCAAAACGTGAATTCCATGATACATTCTATCGCCACCGCCACCGAGCAACAGACTGCTGCCACCAAAGAGATTGCCAGCGACATCGCTCAAAACGTGAATTCCATGATACATTCTATCGCCACCGCCACCGAGCAACAGACTGCTGCCACCAAAGATTGCCACGACATCGTTTATATCAGTGACATCGCCGGTGAAACTGTCTCACTTGCTGGTAATGCCACCGATGCGGCAGGCCAACTCCATAATAAAGTGACTCAGCTGGAAACTTTAGTGGCTAAGTTTAAATTATCCTAGTTGCCGCTAAATCAGCTTGCTCTGCATAGCTCTAACGATGGCCTGCGGCATGTTACTGCAAAGCAGTTTGGTTAATATCACGACTTCACCCATATACGTATGCTGGTGTTTTATACACCGCATACGTAGATGAAGAGAGTGACACCTATACCCAAACTACTTGAAAATGCAGATTCGGAGCTCAGGCAGGATATCAGAACAAGGCGCAGCGAGCATGGAATGGCATTCCCTTTTCAAGCGCTGCAACGCAGTGCTGACTTTCTGGCTGAGCTCCCCTTCGGGCAAGACGAGAAGCAATTACAACAGGGGTTAGGTTACTCATCCGCCCTGGCTAATTAAATGTTTGGTCGCTGGGAGCCAACCCAGGCTTCCACCTCGTCATATCGATAATTCTCTAACGCCCCAAATCCCGACATTGACCGCGCCTTAATCTTGGTAAACCAAGGTGTGCTAATACCGCAAAGAAAACGAGTGATAAGTTCACAGGAAATTGGCTCTCCCCCTTTTTCTCTGAGGGGCCTGGTTAATGCACTAAGGTCCTGCTGTTGCAGGGAATTTAACGGTGCAGCTTCTGGAAACACTGTGATGCTCCCCAGGCATACGGCACAATGGCCACAGGCTTGCTGCAACTGATTATCGCCAAAATAGTGCGCCAGTTGCTGGCTTAAACAACTGCCACTCTGAAACAGACTCACCATATGCTGAATACGGTTAATTTCTGCCAGCTCCTTATCTTTAAACTGCCGATGTAATTGCTCCGCGACCCCTGTGCTATCAAACTCAGGAGTGAGTACCTGGAATACCTCCGTCATCTGCTTACTTTCCAGTAATATCAGTTGTTGCTCGTGAAAATACTCCAAGGCTTTGGTCACCCGGCTGCGATCGCCCGGGTATATTTGGGCTAATTGCCCGAAATCTACTGTGTTCCATACCCTGGCCCTGTTTAAACTAGCAAACAAAGAGTTTAAGAAAGCCTGACGCTCTCCCGGGAAACGAGCCAGGATGTCAGCCTCACTGACTAAGAACTTAAAACGGTATTCGGCAAAATAAGAATATTTGGGTTTAATGATCCCCATGATTTCCAGATAAACCAGCAAGGTTTTTAATGGTAACTGGCGCACATTACTGCTGCTGGATAAGGCGTAAAAAGTAAACTCCCATTCACCGCCAGCCTGCTTTATTTCAGTTAATACCTGGGTTATACCAGCCAGCTCAGGCGTATCCCCATAAACAAAATTTTCCAATACGTTCAGGGTTTCTTTGCTCCCCAACACCAGGCATTCAGATGGCTGTCCATCCCGTCCGGCGCGACCAATTTCCTGGCTGTAATTCTCGATAGATTTAGGCAAGTCATAATGCACCACATAACGGATATTCGATTTATCTATTCCCATACCGAAGGCAATAGTGGCGACTATGGTATTCACTCGTCCCGCCATAAAGTCAGCTTGAATGGTTTCACGTGTTTCACTAGTTAACCCGGCATGATACGCCACGGCATGAAGACCACGCGCGGTTAACCCTGCTGCCACCTGCTCCGCCGTTTTCTGTAAAGTGACATAAACAATACCGGCTTGTCCCTGTCGTGGTTGCAGCCAGTTTATCAGGTAGTTATTTTTTTCCGCCGCCCCAACACCGGTAATCAGTAACTTAAGGTTTGCTCGGTAAAACCCGGTTTGCACCACGTTTTCAGGCGCGATGGCAAATTTATCCCGCATATCCTGCACGACTTTCGGCGTGGCTGTGGCCGTTAATAGCAGAGCCTGGGGAATGTTCAACTGAGACTGATATTCAGGCAGCTTGAGGTAATCTGGTCGAAAGTTATGCCCCCATTCGGAAATACAGTGGGCTTCATCCACCACCAGCAAGGAAATAGGCACCTGGGAAATAAACTGGCGGAATCTTTCGTTTTTTAACCGCTCCACAGAAATCATCAGGATCTTTATCTGCCCCGACTTGATCTGTCCCATCACAGCCCGGCCTTCTTCCCTGCTCTGGCTGGAATCAATTCTTGCTGCTGGGATATTTTTAGCTTGCAGGAAGTCCAGCTGATCTTTCATCAAGGCCAGCAAAGGGGAAATAACCAGGGTCAGATGAGGCAGGTGAAGCGCAGGAAGCTGGTAACAAAGGGATTTCCCGGAACCGGTTGGAAAAATAGCGGCGCAACTTTGGCCATTAACCACGGCCTGAACAACAGGCTCCTGGCCTGGCCTGAAGCTATCAAAACCAAAGTAGGATTTAAGGGTCTGGGAGATCATGGACAGTTACCGGCAAGCAAAAAAAGTAGTGTAACCCTATCTCCCCGCTTTTGTTAGTTTGGAGCAAATATTACAGCCTCAGTGGGTGTCACGTGTACAGGTTGCGAGTGAATCACGTACAGGTTGCGAGTGAATCACGTATGCGATAATTCGACCAAAAAGCGCACCTACAGGCTACCAGGCTAAATTTTTTGCAGGCCAATCTGACCATCCACCGGGGATTTAATTTCCGTATAACTCAGATCCAGTTCGGCTTGTTTGACCTTAGCCTCCATAGCGCCGGGTTTAAACAACTGCTCATCCACAATACCACTCATCCTGGGGCGGATTTCTACCTCTTGCAAGGAAGCAATTTGATCCACTATCTCTCGACAAATAAGGGTATCACTGGCCTGCACCGGGAACACCGTTTGTTCGGTCTTGGTTTTTGGCTCTGTGCACAGTTAAACCGATTGGGGACCGCACTCCATACAATTAAGAGCCCAATGGCTCTTTGCAGGGAGGTTATACTAGCGATTAAAGCTATCTTAGGAAGTTAGTTAGTATCCTAACTATAATTTGACTCACCGGGGATTTAATTTCCGTATAACTCAGATCCAGTTCGGCTTGTTTGACCTTAGCCTCCATAGCGCCGGGTTTAAACAACTGCTCATCCACAATACCACTCATCCTGGGGCGGATTTCTACCTCTTGCAAGGAAGCAATTTGATCCACTATCTCTCGACAAATAAGGGTATCACTGGCCTGCACCGGGAACACCGTTTGTTCGGTCTTGGTTTTTGGCTCTGTGCAAGCAGTTAAACCGATTGGGGACCGCACTCCATACAATCGCGGTAAGAGCCCAATGGCTCTTTGTTCAGGGAGGTTATACTAGCGATTAAAGCTATCTTAGGAAGTTAGTTAGTATCGTAACTAACTATAATTTGACTCAAAGCCTTATAGCAATGAAAACTCCAGAACCTGCCACCCTATACTTGCTAATAAAGAGCCGATAAAGGATCATTGGTTACAGCATTAATAACACCACGGATGGGACTAAGATTAAGCAGTTTTTCTTACGGATCTTCGTGGTTATCAATATTTCTATACGGGTATTAAAGTGGCTTCCAATTTCTCCGCCAGCGCCATTCGCGCCGACTTTCCGGTTCTGTCTCAATATGTTAATGATCATCCCCTGATATACCTGGACAACGCCGCCACAACTCAGAAGCCTCAATGCGTATTGGATGCCTTGAATCATTACTACCGAGATACCAATGCCAACGTACACAGGGCGTCCCATACATTAAGCGCTCAGGCAACGTTTGCCTTTGAACAAGCCAGGGAAAAGCTGGCAGGTTTTATCAACGCAAACTCAAGTAAAGAAATCATTTGGACCCGCGGAACCACGGAAGCCATTAATCTGGTAGCACAAAGCTTCGGGGGTAGTTTAAAAGCTGGTGATGAGATCCTGTTAACCATGCTGGAACACCACGCTAATATTGTCCCCTGGCAAATGCTGGCGCAAAGAACCGGCGCAGTCATTAAGGTTGTTCCCGTTAACCAAGCCTGCGAATTAGATCTGGATAAATTTAACAATCTGCTAAACGAAAAAACCAGACTAGTGAGCCTGACTCAGGTTTCCAATGCGGTAGGCAGCATAAATCCGGTGAAACAACTCATCGAATTAAGCCATCAGACTGGTGCCAAAGTGCTGGTAGATGGTGCGCAGGCCGTGTCTCATTGGGACATAGATGTGCAGCAACTGGATTGCGACTTCTACGCTTTCTCCGGGCACAAAATGTTTGGCCCCACAGGCATGGGTGTGCTGTATGGCAAGGAGCAGATATTGGAAGCCATGCCGCCCTGGCAGGGAGGCGGAGAAATGATCCACAGGGTCAGCTTCGAGCACACCAGCTATAACGAGTTACCTTTTAAATTTGAAGCGGGTACACCCAATATTGCCGGCGCTATTAGTTTAGCGTCTGCTGTAGATTACCTACACACCCTTGACCGTTCAGGGGCCGCAGCACATGAACAGGCCCTGCTGAGGCGGGCTGAATCATTAATCTCTCAAATAAATAATATTGAATTGGTTGGCAGGGCCAGGCAGAAAACCGGCGTTTTGAGTTTTGTACTTAAAGGCGAGCATTCCGCCGACGTAGGGGCGCTACTGGATATGCAGGGGATCGCAGTACGTACCGGCCACCATTGCGCTATGCCGCTAATGGACTTTTTAAATATCAAAGGCACGGTACGCGCTTCCTTCTCCATATATAACACAATGGAAGAAGTAGAATATTTTGCCGAGGCCCTGAACAAAGTCACGGAGTTTCTCTAATGTCCATTATACCGTTGATGAACTCTTTAAATATCAAAGGCGCAATACCACGCGCCTCTTTCTCCATATATAACACAATGGAAGAAGTAGAATATTTTGCCGAGGCCCTGAACAAAGTCACGGAGTTTCTCTAATGTCCATTATACCGTTGATGAACTCTTTAAATATCAAAGGCGCAATACCACGCGCCTCTTTCTCCATATATAACACAATGGAAGAAGTAGAATATTTTGCCGAGGCCCTGAACAAAGTCACGGAGTTTCTCTAATGTCCATTATACCGTTGATGGACTCTTTAAATATCAAAGGCGCAATACCACGCGCTTCCTTCTCCATAGATAACACAATGGAAGAAGTAGAATATTTTGCCGATGCCCTGAACAAAGTCACGGAGTTTCTCTAATGTCCATTATACCGTTGATGAACTCTTTAAATATCAAAGGCGCAATACCACGCGCCTCTTTCTCCATATATAACACAATGGAAGAAGTAGAATATTTTGCCGAGGCCCTGAACAAAGTCACGGAGTTTCTCTAATGTCCATTATACCGTTGATGAACTCTTTAAATATCAAAGGCGCAATACCACGCGCCTCCTTCTCCATATATAACACAATGGAAGAAGTAGAATATTTTGCCGAGGCCCTGAACAAAGTCACGGAGTTTCTCTAATGTCCATTATACCGTTGATGAACTCTTTAAATATCAAAGGCGCAATACCACGCGCCTCTTTCTCCATATATAACACAATGGAAGAAGTAGAATATTTTGCCGATGCCCTGAACAAAGTCACGGAGTTTCTCTAATGTCCATTATACCGTTGATGAACTCTTTAAATATCAAAGGCGCAATACCACGCGCCTCTTTCTCCATATATAACACAATGGAAGAAGTAGAATATTTTGCCGATGCCCTGAACAAAGTCACGGAGCTTCTCTGATGGACCCTTTAAATATCAAAGGCGCAATACCGCCACGCGCCTCCTTCTCCATATATAACACAATGGAAGAAGTAGAATATTTTGCCGATGCCCTGAACAAAGTCACGGAGTTTCTCTAATGAGCGCGATTAATGACACCGAGTTTGGTGAGCAAATCAACGCCCAGACTATTCTGGATACATTTGACCAACAAAGAGGCTGGGAAAACCGTTACCGTACGATTATTCAACTGGGTAAAAAGTTGCCCGAAATGCCCGATGAACTACGTGTCGAAGCTAATCAAGTCAGGGGCTGCGAAAGCCAAGCGTGGGTCAGCCATGAATTAAGGCAGGATAAGTTCTGGTTTTGGCTGGATAGCGAAACACGTATCGTAAAAGGCCTGATGGCCATAGTCCTGGCGGCCTATAACGGAAAAACAGCACAACAAATCAGTAAATTTGATATCCAGGATTATTTTGTACAACTGGGACTTATTAAGCACCTTAGTCCTTCCCGCACCAATGGTCTCAATGCCGTGGTTAGTGCCATCCGACAAGTAAGCCAGGAATAAGCCAACAGATATGGATCATATCTAGATGAATCGTCAGTTTTTTACAAAAAACCGTGATTCGTTTCACAATTAAAGCTGAACCAGGCTCTATATTGGGACTTAACTACTCCCTATAAAAAGAAAATATTATGTCTGAAAAGGTATTTCACTTAGGTCTGGACAAAGATCAAATCAATGGCGCCCATCTAGCCATTATTCCAGGCGATCCGGCGCGAGTAGAACGTATTGCCGCGCTAATGGATAACCCACAACTGTTAGCCAGCCACAGAGAGTTCACCAGCTACCTGGCGGAAATTGATGGTCAATCCGTGGTTATTTGCTCAACGGGTATCGGCGGCCCATCCACTTCCATTGCGGTGGAAGAGCTGGCCCAACTTGGCGTCACCACCTTTCTGCGCGTGGGTACAACAGGGGCAATTCAACCACATATCAATATCGGTGATGTCATAGTTACCAGTGGCTCAGTACGCTTGGATGGTGCAAGCTTGCATTTCGCCCCAATGGAATTTCCAGCTGTTCCTGATTTCCAGGTTGCTACCGCCATGGTCGACGCCGCCAACGAAAGCGGCGCCAAGGTGCATGTAGGTGTTACCGCATCCAGCGACACTTTCTACCCTGGCCAGGAGCGCTATGACACTTTCTCCGGCCGTGTCGTGAAACGTTTCCAGGGATCCATGGAAGAATGGCAAAAAATGGGCGTATTAAACTTCGAAATGGAGTCCGCCACCCTGTTAACTATGTGTGCCAGCCAGGGCCTGAAAGCTGGTTGCGTGGCAGGCGTTATTGTTAATCGATCTACCAACCAGGAAATCCCAAGCGAAGAAACCATGGCGGGAACAGAGCACAAGTCTATTAGCATAGTCGTTGAAGCTGCTCGAAAAATGCTGACCAGCGCTTAATCAACAACCACCGGCAAAGCCGGGGGCATGATGAAAGCCTCTGGAAGAGGCTAAAAAACAATAAATAAAACGGACCTTTGCGCTTATAAGCCGCTGGATTACCAGTCGAGCTGGTAATGACGGTGATCGCGTTATTACCTGAGAAAAAACGTCATTCCCTCGCACGTGGTGGTCCGACACTCGGTCCAGCGGCCTTAACCTATCGTACTTGGTCCAACTTATACACCTGAACGGCAGAGCCTAGTCGAGTCACACCGCCAGAGGCGGTGGTTTACCAAGGTTTAATTAAACATATTGGAGCAAACTTGTTCGCGCATATTCACCGTGGCAGGAGCGGATGCCTCTTTGACGGTGACAGGGCGAAACAGCTATCGCGATATTCGCCGAACAGGTTCGGCTCCTACTTATCGGCTAACTTCTTCAGTACCCGGGAAGCCGCCACAAACCCAAAAGTCGCTGTTACCTGTGTTACTGCGCCAAACCCTGAACTGCAATCCATCTTCATCGAACCGTCCAATTGGTTTTTCGCATAGCATACCTCGCCGGATTGGTCCGGATAGATCAATTGCTCGGTGGAGAAAACACATTCTACAGAAAATTTACGCTTAGGATTTTTAGAGAAGTTATAGAACCGACGCAAGTCAGAGCGTACCTTTGCCGCTAAAGGATCCTGAATTGTTTTAGCTAAGTCAGTCACCTGGATTTGAGTCGGGTCTATCTGACCACCGGCGCCACCAACACAAATAATAGGGATCTTATTGCGCTTACAATGGGCAATTAAGGCCGCTTTAGAGCGAACGCTATCTATGGCATCAATAACATAGTCAAAGTCTGGGCTCATTAGCTCAAACAAATTATCTTTGGCAATAAAATCATCGACACAATTCACCAAACACTCAGGGTTGATAGCTTTGATCCGCTCGGCCATTACCTCAATTTTCTGTTCGCCTATGGTAGTGCTTAGGGCATGGATCTGCCGATTTGTATTGGTCACACATATATCGTCCATATCGATTAGCGTGATCTCGCCAATTCCAGAGCGAGCCAACGCCTCAGCGGCCCAGGAGCCAACCCCACCAATTCCAATCACACATACATGGGATTGCTGAAAACTAGTTGCCGCTTTGGCGCCATATAACCTGACTATACCGCCAAAGCGATTCTCATATTCTGCTGACATCTGCTTATCCATTTGAAATCTTCGCACATTATACAGAGAGACTTTTTATATGCCGACGGATATAAGTTAGAACCACAGGTACTTATGCCCAAATAACAGATCTAACAAGGCTTAACTATACTATAAATGTGATGGATATCACAATTGTGTAACTGCAACGGCATGAATTTGATAGATATTTTTATATTTTCAAATTTATTTGAAATATATAACTATTGTCACAGGTCAGCTTTAGTAAGCCAACGACGTAGTCCACCCAAAGGATTGTTTGGCAGTTCGAAAAGAAACCAGGAGATAACGCCATGAAAACAGTAGTAACTATACTAGCGGGCGCAATGATGGCAGGCTCACTTTATATTGCACCTGTAGCAGCAAATAGCAATACGTCTGCTTTTCTAGACAATCAGCTCAACTATGGTGATTGCTCACCCATTCAAAGACACAAAGGAAAAGTAGACCAGGCCTGCCTGGATGCAGGATCTGGTTACGGTGGTCGTGGTGGCGGTCGTTAGACATCACCAATATAGAAAAAGCTCGGAAATCCGAGCTTTTTTACCATAAGAATAGGGATATTACAGCTGGAGTCAGCATGAACGCCCTAACTGTAATGCCTCCCTGTATCCTAGCGTTAGCCGTAATTAGTCGAACCAATACGTCAGCCTACCCACTACCTGGCTACCTTGAAGGCACTGGCAATATCAGAGAGTGCGAGCGAGAGGGGCGTCTTGGGAAAAAACCAAACCCAACTGTGGTTTGGAAATAGAGTCACCAAGAGAGGGTCGTTGGGGGCCTTAAACCCACCCCAGCAAAAAGTTCGAAGGAGAGGTATATGAACAAGCTTTTGATATTTTTTATTTCTGTTGTGCTAGTGTCGTTTAACGCTGCAGCAGAACAAACCGGATCAGGCCTGAACCCTGTTATCCACTACGCCGAAGACTGTAGGGTCAAGAAAATTCAGCGGAAAAGTACCAAAGGTTGTAAAACTGGTACTACCTTTGGCATTCAATATGGGCGACCTTAGAGGCGCCAAAGACGCCCCTAAGGGGAAACTTATAGAGAAGCTTCTACGATAGTTTTCATATCGCTCATGTAACCACGTAGTTTCTTGCCAATAACTTCAACCGGGTGATTACGGATTGCTTCGTTTACTTCGATCAAACGCGCGTTATCTACCGAGTTGGATTTCTGGTTTAACCCTTTACCAATCACTTCAGTGCTTAGACCATTTACATAGTCTTTTAGCATTGGCACTGCAGCGTGAGAGAACAGGTAGTTACCATATTCAGCTGTGTCGGAAATAACCACGTTCATTTCGTATAGTTTACGACGTGCAATGGTGTTAGCGATAAGCGGTGTTTCATGCAGAGACTCGTAATAAGCAGACTCATCTATGATACCGGATGCTGTCATTGCTTCGAATGCCAGTTCAACACCCGCTTTAACCATAGCAACCAGCAGGATACCGTTATCATAGAATTCTTGCTCATCGATTTTTACGTCGGAAGCGGCTTGCTTTTCGAAACCGGTTTCGGCTGTTTCTTCACGCCATTTCAGCAGGTTTGCGTCACCGTTAGCCCAGTCTGCCATCATGGTAGTGGAGAAGTGACCTGTGATAACGTCATCCATATGTTTGTTGAACAGAGGACGTAAGGTTACTTTCATCTCTTCAGCCATTTCGTAGGCTTTGATTTTCGCCGGGTTAGACAGACGGTCCATCATATTGGTGATACCACCATACTTCAGGCCTTCAGTTACCGTTTCCCAACCGTACTGGATAAGCTTAGAGGCATAACCAGCTTCGATACCTTCGGCAACCATCTTGTCATAAGCCAGGATTGCGCCGGTTTGCAACATGCCACACAGGATAGTCTGCTCACCCACCAGGTCAGATTTAACTTCGGCAATAAACGAAGACTCAAGTACACCAGCACGGTCACCACCGGTAGCACTTGCGTATGCTTTAGCAATTTCCAGGCCGTTACCGTTTGGATCGTTTTCCGGGTGAACCGCGATCAGTGTTGGTACACCGAATCCACGCTTGTATTCTTCACGTACTTCCGTACCAGGACATTTAGGTGCAACCATAATAACCGTGATATCTTCACGAACCTGCATACCTTCTTCAACAATATTAAAACCGTGAGAATAAGCCAGGGTAGCGCCCTGTTTCATCAGCGGCATAATAGTTTCAACAACATTAGAGTGCTGTTTGTCTGGAGTCAGGTTTAGCACCAGATCCGCAGTTGGGATCAGTTCTTCGTAAGTACCTACGGTAAAACCATTTTCTTTGGCATTTTTAAAGGATTGGCGCTCTTCTTTGATTGCCGCTTCGCGCAATGCATACGAGATATTCAGACCGGAGTCACGCATGTTCAGACCCTGGTTAAGACCCTGGGCACCACAACCTACTATGACAACTTTCCAGCCGTTGATTAGTTCACAACCGTTCGCGAACTCAGCGCGATCCATAAAACGACATTTGCCCAGTTGCTCTAACTGCTGACGTAGGTTCAGGGTGTTGAAGTAGTTAGCCATGCGAAACTCCATTGATTCATTTTTAATAGGTCCAAACACAGGGATATGTGCTGTTAGTTCGCCAACTATATAGCAAGAATTACATTGCTAAAAATGATATATTTACAACACTACATTGCACATAACGCAACAATAAAAAGGTGGGCAAATGGATATCAAATCCTTACAAATGTTTCTGCATTTGACCGATAGTTTACATTTTGGCAAGTCCGCAGAAGCCCTGCATGTCAGCCCTTCCACCCTTAGTCGTACAGTGCAGAGACTGGAAGAGGAATTAGGCGTCACCTTGTTCCAGCGAGATAACCGCAGTGTCTCCCTTACCTCACAAGGCAACGAACTTAAGTCTTTTGCACAGCAACAGCTGGAACAATGGAATGATTTAAAGCTCACCTTTAACCAGAGTCGTCGTCAGCTGGAAGGCAAATTGCAGCTTTATTGTTCGGTGACCGCAGCCTATAGTCACCTTCCTCCCATACTGGACAAATTCAGGCTGGCGCACCCCAAAGTGGAGCTTATCCTGGCCACCGGAGATCCCGCTCAAGCCATCAAACAGGTACAGCAAAATGAAGTGGATTTTGCCATTGCAGCAAATCCGGGGAGCCTGTCCCACAGGTTGAATTTCATCAGCCTGGCCGAAATTCCCCTGGTCATGATTGCCCCTACTGTATCCTGCGCGGTACAGCAACAAGTCAGCCTGTTACCCATACCATGGAATGAGATCCCATTTATCCTGGCCGAGCACGGGCCCGCCAAACGTCGTATCGATAATTGGTACCGACAAATGCAAATAAGTAAACCGAATATTTATGCCAAGGTGACGGGTCATGAGGCGCTGGTGAGTATGGTTGCCTTGGGTTGTGGAGTCGGTATAGCACCGGAAGTGGTGATAGAAAATAGCCCGGTCGGGGACAGGGTACAAAAGCTAACCAGCCCCTATCCCATTGAACCATTTAACCTGGGTATTTGCTGCCAGAAAAAGCGTCTGGAGGAGCCCCTGATCAAAGCGTTTTTAGCCTGCTTACAAAATTAAAGCTCGAATAGCGGCTCCTGCGGTTGCTAATTTGAAACCGCAGAGAAAAGGTTCGTTTAGGGTAAACGACCGAGTAACAGGCTAAATTGTTGTAACAAGGCGCCCACTAAGTCGGGCTGAGCAGGAGCCTGATGGGACTCACTGTATATTACCCCGATAAGTCGGTTATCATCCAAAAGCGGGGCGCAGTCAAAAATAAGATCTTCTTTACCCTCGAAAAAACTGTCATCTGAAAAATGTTCGTCCAATTTTCCCCCACTAAACACCAACTGACTAGCGGTTCTGCGTACATAATTAATCAGCCGCCAGGGAATATCGGCTTCACTCGGATATAGAGCCAGCTCACCATTTAGCCACAGCGCCTTACAATGAAGTTCATTGTCGATTTGACGCAGTAACAACAATCTGGCTGCTTGTGTCACTTCCTGGTACAGCTTGGAGATCAAGGTAAATAACTCAGCCTTATTACTCGCCTGGTGCAACTCGAGTATTTGGTTGGAGAAATCCAGTAAACCAAACTCGCTATGATAAGGAGACTTATTCCTTTGTTTATTGTGCTTCAGGGAAAAGCTATTCATATTGTCAACTTTAGCGTCAGCTCCCCACCTCTGATAGGCATAACGGGCCGACATTAAATGGGTTTGGGCATATTCCATTTTTTCTTCCGGGTTCCGCACCAGGGTCTGTGCAATATTCAGATGGTCCAGATATTGATAACCCACCTCCTGCTCATAACCACTCTCCTCCAACTCTTTTAACTGGTGCGCAATGCGGTAGTGGGTAGTGCGCCTGGCTAGCTCATCCATCAGAGTACTGACTGTTCGCTGAACTTTGTCATGCTGAAATTTGTAATCTAGTACCAAAAAAGGGGCGTCGGGATCATTGGCATCAAGGGCTTCCATCGAG
This sequence comes from Psychromonadaceae bacterium, assembly GCA_965249895.1. Lineage (GTDB taxonomy): Bacteria > Pseudomonadota > Gammaproteobacteria > Enterobacterales > CBDFNC01 > CBDFNC01. The sequence goes on along the minus strand of CBDFNC010000003.1, from coordinate 652,051 downwards.
CCAACAGACAGTAATAATTCTTCTCGTAGTGCTGCTGTTAGCCTGTTATGGCACTGCTCCAAATCTAATTTCATAACCGGCGCCAACTGACGCAGATCAAAACTATGGCCAAAGCAAGAAGCCACAGATAAGATATCCAGAGTCTCTTTAGGTAAAGAGCTAAGTCGGTGAAGTAAAAGATCGACCACATTATCAGACGCTGACTGGTTTTTTAGCGACGCCAGATCGATGCCATGGGAGCGATTTAACAAACCCTATTCTTCTGCCCGTCTCTTCAACTTGATCGAACAAAGCCAGCAGTTGTTCCTGCTGCTCTTTACGGCCATAAAGGACATCAGATAATTTTAAACTGCGCTCAGCTGGGGAGGAAGGTTTAGTAGTTTTAGTGATTAGAGGCAATTTCCTGCTGTCCTGCATAGCTAAACAGCCAATGTCTTCAAGGGGACCTAGCAATTCACTATACCGAGATACGCTAGGTATAAACAGTATATAATTCCGGGGACTTATATACCCAAACTACCTGAAAATGCAGATCCAGAGCATTTCCAAGCAGCTTGGGTATACATACGCTACACCTGACGAAGGGGGACCTTACTCTCCAGCTGACTACAATCCTCTTTTTTGGTCTCATTGTGTTACAAGCCTATGTTTAAGGAACAAAGCCCGATAAAATCGGCAACAGAATTAAAGGAGAACCCTATGCTTAACCCCAAAAAGCTTGAAGAAATTGCCAAACAAATCACAGAGTCACTGCCATCAGGAGTGAAAAACCTGAGTGAAGAAGTAGAGCGCAAAGTGAAACAAGTATTACAAGCCCAGCTAAATAAACTTGACTTGGTTAACCGTGAAGAATTTGACGTACAAACCAAAGTCCTGCTAAGAACCAGAGAAAAACTCTCATCCATGGAGGCTAAGCTGGCCGAACTTGAACAGAAGCTGGAACAAAAAGATTAACAAAACTGGTTTACCTTCTGTGGCTTAAAGCAAAACCACAGAAGGTGCTGAGCTGGTAAATAACTACCCGAATAAAACCATTAAACTTGCTGCCAATCAACCTCGTTGGCCAGCAGTCTTTCTTTGGCTATATAGTGTAAATAAACTCCCGGAATCACTGTAAAATCCAGTGCCGGATTTAACACCATACCATCACCGTTTTTAGTCTGCGCGATACCAATCAGAGTCACATCGTGCTGTTGCTTTAACCAGTTAAATAACTTCTCGAAGCTCATGTTTTCCTGGCTGTGAGATAATTTCATGCTGTATAAAGTTGCTCCCGCTAATGCAGAGAACATATGCTCGGCTACCTGACTGGTACCGGGATCCTGCATACTGCGGACCAGGACTTCTGCCTGTTTTGAGGTGCTGCACTCCACATTAGGGCAATGTAATTTCAATAACTTGGATTTACTTTCATCGTGAAAATAGGCCGAGATGTTGGCGCTGGCGTCGGCATAAGCTCCCAGGCCCAATGCTATAGTCAGAGTTTCATCATCATTAGCGCCATCGATTATAATCCGGCTGGCATTGGCTACAGCCACCCGAACCATTTCTTTAGGTTCGGTAAATGAGCTTAAACGGGCAAAGGCCACTTCCGACTTGTCCACAAAAGGATGGGCCATATTAGCGGTTACACAGAGTACTATTTTACGCTGAACCCGCTTCTTATCCGCCAGAATATACTCGATAATTTTCTCTGTCTTGCCTTCATTCCAACCAAACAGCAATACATGATTATCCAGATGGCTGAAGTCTTTATTGCCGTTCATACCTTTCCTTAATACTGTCACGATAAATTGAGTGATCTTGCCGATAAATGCACCAAATACCAGCAAGCCAACAGGGATCTGAAAGAAAGCGACTACCAGCTTACCCGCATGGCTAACTGGACTAAAGTCGCCAAACCCAACAGTAGACACAACTACAGCATTGTAATAGACAAATGTATCCAACTTGGTCAGTTCGGCTTCCCCCGCCAACCAGAGTAATATCCAGCTGATCCCGCCCTGAGCCAGGATTAACACCAGCAAGGCGAACCAATTTAGTTCTTCGGTCAGCCTTCGAAACAAATGTGAAAGCTTATAAAAAATGGGCATAAGTAAACTCAATCAGTTTTTTAGAAGCCGAACGTTCGGCAACCTTAACTGGCTTGCATCCGTTTTGGCTGATGTGGTGACACTTGTTGCCCGACAGATCACATTTTTTGTGCGCCAGGCAAAAGCTTTTAGTGAGATAAGAACAGACGATACGCAGGATTATCCGTTTCTTCCTTAAATTCAAAACCCAACTTCTCTAGATGTAAGGCAAAGTCACCCTGCTCTTCATCGGGTAGCTCGAAGCCAGCCAGTACATGACCATAGGCAGCACCATGGTTACGGTAATGGAATAAAGTAACATTCCATCTGGCCCCCAGAGTTTGCAGAAATTTAATCAAGGCGCCGGGTTGCTCCGGGAACTCAAAACTGAACAAACGTTCTTTCAACTCCCTGGCAGGGCGTCCACCCACCATATAGCGTACATGTAGTTTGGCCATCTCATCGTCGGACAGATCCACCACAGGGTAACCCGCGTTTATCAAGGAATCGGTAAGTTGATGTAACTCATCGAAGCCACCCGGGATCCTCACACCGACAAAAATATTGGCTTCTTTATTATTGGAGTAACGGTAGTTAAATTCCGTAATAGCACGACCACCCAGCATATTACAGAACTCCAGATAAGCACCTTTTTTTTCCGGAATGGTGACCGCCAGGACTCCTTCCTTTTGCTCACCTAGCTCACAACGTTCGGAAACATACCTTAAGCCATGAAAATTCACATTAGCACCACTTAAAATGGCCGCTAACCTCTGATCCGTAAGCTCGTTTTCATGGGTGTATTTTTTTAGCCCGGCTAACGACAATGCACCCGAAGGTTCAGAAATAGCACGAGTATCTTCAAAAATATCCTTTACTGCAGCACAAATTTCATCGGTACTTACCGTGATCACATCATCCAAATAAGCCTGACACAGGCGATATGTTTCACTGCCAATAAGCTTAACCGCCACGCCATCGGCAAATAACCCGACCCGCTCCAGAGGCGTCGGCTCACCGGCTTTTATTGCCGCCTGCAAACAGGCGGAATCCTCAGATTCCACCCCAATGACTTTGATATTCGGCATTAATTGTTTGATATAAACGGCCACACCCGCAGCCAAACCACCACCACCCACGGGCACAAAAATATGGGTCAGGTGGCTGTCCTGTTGCAGTAATTCCTTACCCACGGTTCCCTGGCCGGCGATAACATCTTCGTCGTCAAATGGCGGAACCAGGGTGTAACCTTCATTAGCGGATAATTGTTTAGCGTAATCACTGGCTTCATCGAAGTTTTCACCCTGTAAACACACCTCTGCGCCTAAGGAGCGAACAGAATCTACTTTAATTTCCGGTGTGGTGGTGGGCATCACAATCACAGCTTTGATACCCAGTTTTACTGCGGATAAGGCCACGCCCTGGGCATGATTTCCCGCCGACGCAGCCACAACCCCCTGCCGTTGCTGTGTTTCCGTCAGGCTGGCCATTTTGTTGTAGGCGCCACGTAACTTAAACGTATGAACAGGTTGCAGGTCTTCGCGCTTTAACAGCACTGAACTGCCAATTCTTGCCGAGAGTTTTTTTAACGGTTGCAAGCGAGTCTCAATGGCCACTTCATACACAGGCGCCAATAGTATTTTCTTCAGATATTCAGCAGCAGTTAGCCTTTGCACGATTACCACACCCTTTGATTGAAAATAAGAATCATTAAATAGTTATAAGAAAGAAAAGGCCGAACCCAATCGACCTTATTATACAGTGATTAATCCTTCATAAATCTAATCGAACTTAGAGGCGTCGCGAACCGCTCCTTTGTCGGCGCTGGTCGCCATAGAGCCGTATATTTTTAAGGACAAAGATACATTACGCTCTCGTTTTTGGCTTGGTTTCCAGCCGTCTTTACCCTTGGCATCCATATCGCTGCGACGTTGCGCCAGCTCTTCAGCAGGCACTTCCAGTTCGATAGAGCGGCTCGGAATATCGATGGCGATAATATCACCTTCAACTACCAGGCCAATTTCACCACCGGAAGCCGCTTCCGGAGAAACGTGACCGATAGATAAACCAGAGGTGCCGCCGGAGAAACGACCATCTGTGAGAAGGGCGCATTTGGCGCCTAATCCCATGGACTTGAGGTAAGTGGTTGGGTACAGCATTTCCTGCATACCAGGACCACCTTTTGGTCCCTCGTACCTGATCACCACGACTTCACCGGCTTTCACTTCACCGGCAAGAATGCCTTTTACAGCGCTATCCTGGCTCTCAAATACACGGGCCGGACCACGGAAAGTAAAGTTATCCTCGGTCACCCCAGCAGTTTTAACAATACAACCATCGAGGGCGATATTACCGGTTAAAACAGCTAAACCACCTTCCAGACTAAAGGCGTGGTCGATAGAGCGAATACACCCAGACTCACGGTTATCGTCCAGGGTATCCCAGCGACAACTCTGGCTAAATGCGACCGTAGTACGGATCCCTGCGGGGCCCGCACGATAAAAATCTTTTACAGCTTGATCTTCGGTGACGGTAATATCGTACTTGGCCAGCTGTTCACCCATGGTCATTCCCATAACCGTTGGCAACTCGCTGTGTAATAAACCGGCGCGATTTAGCTCACCCAAGAGCCCCATCACACCACCGGCTCTATGGACGTCTTCCATATGATAATCTGGCGTCGAAGGTGCCACCTTACAAAGCTGAGGGATCTTGCGGGACATCTGGTCCATATCCGCCATGGTAAAGTCTATTTCCCCTTCCAAGGCCGCCGCCAACAGGTGCAATACCGTGTTGGTAGAGCCACCCATGGCGACATCCAACGCCATGGCGTTTTCAAACGCAGCTCGGCAGGCGATGGAGCGAGGCAACACAGAGGTGTCGTCTTGTTCATAACGGCGTTTAGTCAGCTCGACGATACGGGTGCCGGCATTTAAAAACAGCTGTTCACGGTCTGCATGGGTCGCCACCAGGGAGCCGTTACCCGGCTGGGAAAGACCCAAGGCTTCGGTCAGACAGTTCATGGAGTTGGCGGTAAACATACCTGAGCAGGAGCCACACGTCGGACACGCACTGCGTTCTACTTGCTCACTTTGCTCATCAGACACAGTGGGATCCGCGCCCATGATCATGGCGTCCACCAAGTCCAGCTTGATAATCTGATCAGATAGCTTGGTTTTACCCGCTTCCATCGGCCCGCCGGAGACAAAGATCACCGGAATATTCAGACGTAAGGACGCCATTAACATTCCCGGGGTGATCTTGTCGCAGTTGGAAATACATACGATGGCATCGGCGCAGTGGCCATTCACCATATATTCCACAGAGTCCGCGATCAGTTCACGGGACGGCAAGCTGTATAACATGCCGTCATGACCCATAGCGATACCATCATCGATGGCGATAGTATTAAATTCCTTCGCAATACCACCAGCCGCTTCCACTGCGCCCGCCACCAGCTGTCCCATATCTTTCAGGTGCACATGACCAGGCACAAACTGGGTAAATGAATTGGCGATGGCAATAATAGGTTTACCAAAGTCATCATCTTTTACTCCGGTGGCACGCCATAATGCTCTGGCGCCTGCCATATTACGCCCATGTGTGGAGGTTGCGCTGCGATATTTAGCCATTACTTTACTCTCTATAATCTTATAAATTACCTGACCCGGGACACCCCGGGCCATACTTCAAATCTAAGCAGACTTAGCGCCTACATAATCCAGCCAACCCCATTTATCTTCGGTTTGTCCATTAAACAAACCGAAAAATGCGCTTTGTACTTTTTCCGTGATCGGGCCACGCTTACCTGCACCGATCTGGATCTGGTCGACGCTGCGCACCGGCACGACTTCAGCCGCGGTGCCACACATAAACATTTCATCGGCCAGGTACATGGCTTCACGGGAAATCGCTTCTTCTTTTACTTCATAACCCAGCTCTCTTGCCAGTGTCATCAGTGTACTACGGGTGATACCAGGTAGAATACATGCCGTGGTCGGCGGGGTAAAAATCACCCCATTTTTTACAAAAAACAGGTTCTCGCCCGCACCTTCACTGATATAACCATTCACATCCATGGCAATACCTTCGGCATAACCGTGACGCTTGGCTTCACGGGAGATCAGCTGGGAAGACAGGTAGTTACCACCAGCTTTGGCGCCTGTAGGCATAGTATTAGGCGCCAAACGATTCCACGAACTCACCGCCACATCCACACCTTGCTCCAGGCTGTCTTCGCCTAAGTAAGCTCCCCAGCTAAATGCGGCGACTATGACTTCACACTTGGCATCAGACGGCGGGGTCAGCCCCAGGCCGACATCACCGATAAAGGCCAGTGGTCGAATATAGGCGCTATCCAGTTTATTTTCGGTGACGGCGTCTTTACAGGCTTGCTCGATATCGACCGGTTTATAAGGAATATCCATGCGGTAAATTTTTGCGGAATCGAACAAACGCTGAATATGCTCTTGCAAACGGAACACCGCCGGACCTTTGGGCGTGTTATACACCCGGATCCCTTCGAATACGGAAGAGCCGTAGTGTAGGGCATGACTCAGCACATGAACCTGGGCATTTTCCCAAGGCATCAGCTCACCGTTAAACCAGATATATTTCGCATTGTTCGCCATAAAAATTCCTTACGCCATCGCTAATTGATTTTGTTGTTGTGGATCACTGGCAAGTGTAGTGACTTTGGTTACATCAACAAGTTTGCTTAATTGGGTGCTTAACAAGTGAATGGACCGTTCGCTGCTGACTTTAAGTTGAATGCGGACTTGCTGCTCGTCATGCAGGTTTTCCATATTTAATGACTCGATAGCAAATCCTCGATGCCGGGTCACCCGCAACACACGCTCAAGCACCTCGGGAGCCTGCCCCGCATAAATTTCAAGGTTATGCTGCATAACAAGTTTCTCCCGCTAAAGCGCGTGGCGCACAAGCAACTATTTCTGGAGCCTGCCCCGTATAGATTTCAAGGTTATGCTGCATAACAAGTTTCTCCCGTTAAAGCGCGTGGCGCACAAGCAACTATTTCTGGAGCCTGCCCCATATAGATTTCAAGGTTATGCTGCATAGCGTTGCTCCTGGAAAAGCGTAAATTGAAATATATTAAGAGAAGCCATGTTTAGCACTCCTCTATCATCTGATCATTAGGTGCGCCTGGCGGCACCAGCGGCCATACGTTTTCTTCTTCGGAAATGGATACGTGCAGTATGTAAGCCGTTTCACTTTCCAGCAGGCGTTTTAATGCAGACTCTACCTGGTCTTTGACCACTATGCTCTCACCCGGTATATCGAAGGCGCTAGCCAGTTTCACAAAATCCGGGTTATCCGTCAAAATGGTTTCACTGTAGCGACCGTCGAAAAACAATTTTTGCCACTGCCTGACCATACCCAGTCGTTGGTTATCAATCAGCAATATCTTGACCGGCAGCTGGCGGCGCTTGATGGTCCCCAACTCCTGGACATTCATCATAAAGGAGCCATCACCGGATACCGCGATCACCGTATCTTGTGGACGCGCAACCTTAGCGCCAATGGCGGCAGGTAAACCAAAACCCATGGTGCCCAGGCCAGAACTGGATAAATGGTTTTCAGGGCTGTCAAACTTCATATGTTGAGCGACCCACATCTGGTGCTGGCCTACATCACAGCTAATCACAGTATTTTCCGATACCATATCAGACAATTGCTTTAGCAATAATGGTGCGTAAATCGGCTCTCCGGGGTGATCATATCGCCAGGGATGTTGGACCTTAAGCTCCGCTACCTGCTGTTGCCAGGCGCTAATATTCAGCTGCTGCGCCATGTCTTTACATAATAACGGCAAGACTTCTTTTAAGTCTGAGGTGATGCCTACGTCGACTTTACGCAGTTTACCTAATTCAGCCGCATCTACATCCAGATGCACCACTTTGGCATTCACCGCAAACTCTTCCAGTTTACCTGTCACCCTGTCGTCGAAACGGGCGCCAACGACCAGCAGAAGATCGCTTTGTTGGATGGCCAGGTTGGCTACTTTGGTGCCATGCATACCCACCATCCCCATAAAATAAGGCTCCTCAGCAGGTACAGAGCCAATACCCTTTAGCGTCGTTAAGCTAGGGATCTGAGTTGCTGCGATAAACTCTCTTAATTGAGGAACTGCTTTCGCTAAGGCGACCCCGCCACCCACATATAACACAGGCTGTTTAGCTTCGGAGATCAAAACTCTTGCCTGATCGATTTCATCTGGCGCCACAGGATCGGGGGCTGAAATAGGATGAACCAATGAAGGGTGATCTATTTCGGCCAGCTGAATATCTTTGGGAATATCGACAAGTACGGGTCCGGGGCGGCCGGATTGTGCGACTTCAAAAGCCTCTGCAATAACTCGCCCTAAATCCTCTTTATCCTGCACCATAAAGCTGTGTTTAGTACAGGAAAGAGACATACCCAATACATCCACTTCCTGGAACGCGTCTGTGCCGATCAAAGGACTGGCAACCTGGCCGGTTATGGCCACAATAGGAATGGAGTCCAGCATAGCATCGGCAAGACCCGTGATCAGGTTAGTGGCGCCTGGGCCGGAGGTGGCGATACACACCCCTACACCGGAAGTCGACCGCGCATAACCAATGGCGGCTATCGCAGCCCCCTGTTCATGCCGACACAACAGGTGATCGACACCACCATCATAGAGGGCATCGTAAACAGGCATAATTGCCCCACCCGGATAACCAAAAACCTGTTCAACACCTTGTTGCTTTAATGCCTGCACGACAAACTGGGCGCCATTCATTTTTCTCTTCCTGCGTCTAAAAAAAAACCCCCGAACCTTACGGCTCGGGGGTTTTCTGTGTTTGCTTAAGCTATTTTCCGCTAGCCCACAGTCCCCCGAGCGATGGTATAATCACCACCACTAGTTTGACAATAATCAGGCTAATAAATTTGCTCACGGAAGCACTCTCAGCTAAATAAAATTCGTAATCTAAGTACATAACTATCATAGCCAGCTGTTATCTTCAACTTATGCTACAGAATAAATTACTGGTTTAGCCTGGTTTAGCCCACAGTAGAACAGAATATAAAAACAAAAAATAACAACAAAAAGCATTTAAAACTATCTAGGATTAATTCCACAGTAGATTAGTCAAGTATTATTTGAAATTGCCAGATCTCCATTTTTTTACTCTGCGGGGCTATAAACCTGCCTACTAGCCCTGTCAATAAGTGATATCGCCTGATGTGATAACCTGTGGGGTAAACACTCAGATTCTATCTGCTGGTTAATAATTGCCTCTGTCACAGCCTGAGTTTCAAACTGGAACCCAGCCCCCTGATAAGGCATTTCTATCCGCCTGTCATTCTCACCAGGGATACAAACAGTGATGGCTTTGGCGCTCCACCATTTACAGTGAATGATCAGCTTACCTTTATCACCCAAAATAACCGCATCGCGAATACCATCATGGCAAATGCCACATTGCAGGTTTGCCAGCGCACCGCCCGGATAGCTAGCAACGATTCCCACCTGTTCATCAACCCCTGTCTCTCCCAAGTGTCCCAATGCTACTACTCGCTCCGCTTCTCCAAACAAGGCACTGGCTAAATAGGCTGGATAGATCCCCACATCCAGCAATGCCCCACCTGCCTGGTCCGGGTTAAATAATTGGGTCTCTGGGTCCGGCTGATGAATGGAAGCGAAATCCGCCTGCAGCATTTTTGGCTGGCCAATGATCCCCTGCGCCACCAAAGCCAAAGCATGCTGCAAGGCCGGAAAAAACGCGGGTTTCATGGCTTCCATAAAAAAGCAGTCATTAGCCTTGGCGCAGTGAATGATTTCAGACAGATCTGCGGGACAAAGAGCGGCGGGCTTCTCCACCAGCACATGTTTGCCGGCGCTGAGCAGGGCTATCGCATTTTCTTTATGGGCAATATGCGGCGTTGCTATATACACCACATCCACCAACGGGCTGTGCGCCAGCTGGTTGATGGAGCCGTAAGCATTCGGGATTGAATATTGATGGGCGAACGCATTCGCCTTGGCTTGTGAACGAGCCCCTACAGCAATAAGTTCAGCACCTTGAACATATTGAAAGTCTTGAATAAAACGTTTAGCGATAGCACCAGTACCTAAAATCGCCCAAGCTAATTTCTGCGCCATTATTACTCCAAAAAAAACGAGTGGAACCTGCTTATATTACACAACATGGCTAATAACTAGCATCATCTCTCCTATTAACCCCTCAGTGTGGCCAATATTTGTGAACAACAACTTTCAAGTCAAGGCAGCAAATACATTAACTACAACAAAGCAGATACAACGCTGAACATGACGCGTTTGGTGTTTTCTTTTTCAAACACTTTAGCGATAGCTAGAGCACGTCCTGAAACTCATATATTTATTCTTCCGTCATACTCTTAGCATCCAAGCTTGTCGTTTTACGAAAGCTTAAAGTTAGTCACCACTATTACAACGAACTCAGTCATTGCCAGCTTTCCTGGCAATCCAGTGTCTTTTAGCGTGATAGGTGTTCGCGGTTAAGCCACTGGCCTCCCGCGTGCGCGAGAATGACAAGATAGCGTTTCAGGACGTACACAAGCCAGCTAACCTGGCTTAATCTCCCTTATAAGTTTCTTCAGTTTTGACCAATACTTGTGGTTACAACAAGGAGAGCTTATGTCCCTAGCCATACTCTATTCCCGGGCGCTAATAGGCATCGACGCGCCGGAAGTCCAGGTGGAAGTGCATTTAGGCAGGGGCCTGCCGGGGTTTTCCCTGGTAGGTTTACCCGAAGCCTCGGTAAAGGAAGCTAAAGACAGAGTCCGCTCAGCGATCCAGAATTCCAGGTTCGAATTTCCCGCCCAAAGAATAACAGTCAACCTGGCTCCAGCTGATCTACCCAAAGACGGCGGTCAGTTCGACCTGGCAATCGCCCTGGGGATCCTGGCGGCATCCGGGCAAGTCCCCAAGGGAAACCTTGCAAAATACGAATTTTTCGGTGAGCTGGCCTTGTCAGGCGAGTTAAGACAGGTGCACGGACTTATTTCGTTTGCCATGGCGGCTAAGGCTAAACAAAGGATCCTGCTTATTCCCTGCGAGGGATCTGAGCAAGCGGCCCTGGTCAGTGGCGAGCACAAGACAGCCGACAGTTTACTGACGATATGTAACTATTTACATGGTCAAGGGTCTCTGGGTTTGGCTCGTCAACCAAAAGCCGCGCCTGTATCACCAGAGATGGCCGATTTAAAAGACATCATAGGGCAATATCAGGGGAAGAGAGCCCTGGAGATAGCGGCTTCTGGGGGCCACAACCTTTTATTGATCGGCCCTCCCGGGACAGGCAAGACCATGTTAGCCAGCCGGATCACCTCTATCTTACCCGAACAAACAGAACAGCAAGCACTGGAAAGCGCTGCCATACACTCAGTGAGCCACAACGGACAACTGAAATGGAAACAAACTCCGTTCAGACAACCGCACCATACCGCGTCCGGTATCGCTTTGGTAGGTGGCGGCAGTAAACCCAAACCCGGGGAAATATCCCTGGCGCATAACGGAGTGCTTTTTCTCGATGAACTGCCGGAGTTTAAACGCAGCGCACTGGACTGTTTACGTGAGCCTATGGAGTCAGGTGAAATAACCATTTCCCGAGCCGCCAATCAGATCAGCTTTCCCGCAAACTTTCAGTTAATTGCGGCCATGAACCCCAGCCCGTGCGGTTTTATCCAGGGACGACTGAAACGCAGTACACCCGAGCAAACACTGCGTTATCTCAGTCGTTTATCCGGCCCTTTCCTGGATCGCTTCGACCTGTCCGTGATGATGCCCGCATTACCCAAAGGTAGCTTGTCACAACCCAAACAAAAGAGCGAAACAAGCGCACAGGTAAAACAACGTATTCTCGGCAGCAGGCAACGCCAGCTATCAAGGACAAGCCGGCTTAATGCCAAACTGTCCAATGGCGAAATTAAACATTACTGCCCTTTATCTAAGCTGGATGCTGACTTTCTGGAGTCAGCCATCGAAACCATGGGATTATCGGTTCGGGCATGGCACAGTCTGCTAAAGGTTTCCCGCACCATAGCGGACCTGGCCGGTAGCGAACGGATCCAACGCCTCCATATTACCGAAGCGCTGGGTTATCGAGTAATGGAAAGGCTGTTGATGGATCTCAGTCAATAAAAACCTAATGTAATAACTTTACCTGTTCAGGCTCCTGCTGAAAAAGGCAGTATCCCCTGGCTAAACCGTTTTTCCTTAAACAGCAATATTATACCCGACAGTCATTGGACTCGCCTGCTGGGGCCTGGATATGCCGTTTATGCGACGTTACTCCAGGGCAAAAATATTTGTAACCCTTCCTTCAGAAGAAAGGATATAGAAGCCGCTAAAAAATCCTCCGAAAAATTCTCTTATGCGCCCTCCACCATAATGAACTTTGTCGAAGGAGCTCGCTTACACGCTAGCAGCTATGGGTCCACAGATGACCGTAATAATCTCAGGAGATTAGGATAGCTCCTCAGCCTAGTATCAGAGCCAAGCTTTTATTATAAGAAGTAATAATTTATACGACATAAAGCTAATAGAGTTCTGCACTAATAAGCATACAATATCAGTAATAGTACAAGCTGGAAGCCGAGATGAAATTAGCCAGTATAGACATAGATGCGCAAAAAGGGTTTACGCCCCTTTGCCCTGATGAGTTGCCTGTTCCAGATGGGCACCTTATTGCCGAAGCGCTAAATGCTCAGGCCAAGCTGGCCGATATCAGGGTGGCCAGTAAAGATGCCCATCCCGTCAATGCCATCTGGGTTGCCAGTACTAGAGAGCAAATCCTCACCCCAATAGATGCTGAAAATGCCGATTTACGCTGGCCCGTGCACTGCGTGCCGGCCACCAAAGGTTTCGAATTATTAGACGGTTTACCTAAACCCAGCGAATACGACTTTTTTGTCTGGAAAGGCATAGAGCCTGATATGCATCCGTATGGCGCCTGTTACCATGATCTCAAAGAACAACTCAGTACCGGTCTGATAGAGTACTTAACAGGCAAGGGCGTAGATACAGTGCTTGCGGGAGGGTTAGCCACGGACTACTGCGTAAAAACCACTGCAATTCAACTGCAGCAAGCAGGCTTTAGGGTCATAGTTAATTTGCCAGCTTGCCGCGGTATCAACCAGGACACCATCACTCAGGCCATATCTGCCATGTCACAGGCCGGCATAGAATTGGCCCATGATATGGTTGAGTTAAAACAGCTTTTATCAACCCGGGATAACCAGTGAACACAGCTATTATTACCAGCCTGCTAGATACAGATGCCTATAAATTACATATGCAGCAGGCTGTTTGGCATTTTTATCCACAGACCCAGGTAACCCTGGAACTAAACTGCCGCAACAACGAAGATCTATTGCCTTACCTGGAACAAATTAAGACTCAGGTTAACCTGTTACAGCAAGTACAACTGACAGAAAACGAAGCCCAGTACCTGAGTCAACTCGATATCTATAAACCTGACTATTTGGCGTATTTAACGGACTTCAGGTTCGAACCGAAGCAGGTTAGCTTCTCAAAAGAAAACAATAAGTTAAGTATTAGGGTCAAGGGCCCCTGGCACCAGGTGATCCTTTGGGAAATCCCTATACTCGCTATTATCAGTGAAATCCGTAATGCCACTGTGCACCCGGATAAAGGGACAGTCCAGGCCAAAGGACGGTTACAAGAAAAAATTACCTTATTGCAAGAGCAGGATCTGGCTGATTTTAAACTGATCGAATTTGGTACCCGCAGGCGATTTTCCAAAGAACTGCAAAAATATGTGTTGACCACACTTGCCGAGGCATTACCCCAACAACTGGTGGGCACAAGCAACTATTGGCTGGCTAAAGAACTGAATATGACTCCAATTGGAACACAGGCCCACGAATGGTTCCAGGGTCACCAGCAACTGGCGGAAAAACTGGAAGACAGCCAGAAGATGGCATTAACCAGCTGGCTCAGGGAATACCCGAATAAACTGGGTATCGCGTTAACAGACTGCATCACTATGGATGCCTTTTTGCGGGACTTTGACGCCGAACTGGCAACCTTATACACAGGATTAAGGCAGGATTCCGGCGACCCCATAGGTTGGGGAGAAAAAGCCATTAACCACTACCAGGCACTGGCAATAGATCCGATGAGCAAAATGCTGGTATTTTCCGATGCACTGAATATCCCCAAAGCCATAGAGATATTCCGTCACTTTCAACACCGCACCCAAACCAGCTTTGGTATAGGAACCAACCTTACCTGTGATATTCCAGCGGTAGATCCGATGAATATAGTGTTAAAAATGACCGAGTGTAACGGTTTACCTGTGGCGAAAATTTCCGATAGCCCGGGTAAGACCTTGTGCCACGATGTCAGCTATATTAGCAGACTAAAAAAAGCCTTCTGCTTACCCTTGTAAACCCAATAAACAACGCCAGGCTAGCCTGGCGTTTAAAGTTCACATGGATTACGCAGGCCAGCAGACTTGTTGTTTGGTTTCCTGACTAAACAATGCCGCAAACTTCTCTTCCAGTACATGTCGGCGAATTTTTAACGTGGGGGTCATCAGGCCGTTCTCTACTGTCCAGGGATCGTCCAGTAACACAAATCTAGCTAACTTTTCATGGGATTCCAAGGTTTCATTCAGACCGTTAAGGATCTCTTTTAGATTGGCTTCCAACTCGCCTTTAATCCGGCTCCTGGCGGCTTCCGTCAATACCATCAGTGCTATTGGCTGTGCCAGCCCGGCACCAGTGACACACACTTGCTCTATAAGGGGGTTATCTTCTAATTTGGTTTCAATAGGCACAGGCATCACATATTTACCTTTAGCCGTTTTAAAAATATCTTTAACCCGACCGGTAATCTTCACATAACCGTCACTATCCAGCTCTGCTTTATCCCCGGTTTTAAGGTAACCATCTTGATCCAAAATTTCTGCTGTCAGCTCAGGCTGTAAATAATATTCCTTCAGCATAGCGTCGCTTTTAAACAACAGCTCTCCAACATCGGATATTTTAAGCTCGACTCCAGGCCCAGCCTTGCCGATCATACCAATTTTATTACAGTTAAAAGGGACGTTAAGAGTGCCGTATGCCAGGTTCTCTGTCATCCCCCAGGCTTCACATACATCCATTCCAATACGCTGATACCAGTGTAATAGTTCCGCCGAAACGGATGCCGAACCACAACCCAGCAGCCTGGCTTTATTTAATCCCAGTGCTTTGCGAATTTTCTTCTTTATTAGTGTATTAATAAGTGGGATCTTGAGCAGAAAATCCAGTTTCTTGGGCGGCAGCTTTTCATATATACCCAATTGAAACTTTGACCACAGCCTGGGCACAGAGATAAACAGGGTGGGCTCAATGGACTGTAAGTTTTGGTTAAAGGTGGCCAGGGATTCCACAAACGACACGGGTAAACAGCCAGCAAATAAAGAGCTGCCTTGGATATAGACACGTTCGGTAATGTGCGCCAGGGGTAAATAGGATACGATCCTGTCCTGGGCCGTGGGCTTAAGGATATTAACCAGGTGATTGCTTGCGTTAGCGTAAGCCTGGAATGTCATTACCACACCTTTAGGGTTTCCGGTGCTGCCTGAGGTATAGATAATGCTCATCACCGCACCAACATCAAGAGTCGCCGGGTCGGCTATGGGCTGATATTTATCCAACAGCGCTTGCCATTGATACTCCGCCGTCATGGTCTCATACGGAAAAGCGATACGGACAACAGAGCTGGCAATGCCTGCCTCCTGCTCTTGCCAGTTATCCAGCTTACCCAGGAAGATGGCTTTGCTGTCACTATGCTCTAACACGTAGGAAATGGTTTCAGTATTAGCTGTGGCATAAATAGGCACGCTAATATATCCCGCCAGCATAATTGCCAAATCAGCAATAAACCACTCGGCGCTATTTTTAGCCAGTATGGCAATACGGGCACCTGGCTCAAATCCCATCGCAGTTAGTGCCGAGGCCATTTTCCTTGCTTGCGACCCTACCTCACCCCAGGTGAAAGGGTTAAATAGGTTGTTAATCGGTTGTCGTAGATAAACGCTATCCGCATTATTTTTTTCCCAATGTAACAGGGCTTCCAGCGGGTGATTAAACTTCATAATTAAGACCTTAAGTGACGTCTTTGGCATATTTCTATGCTAGTACATTCTAGTTAACCAGCTTAATAAGCGGGTAATGATCGCTATTTTATGCATGCTGACCCGCTACGCAAGGATACAGCCTCTATTCGGTGTAAACACTTGTTTCAAGGCTATCGATTCACTCCAGACCGGCATATTTTGGTAACAGCCAATAAACTTCTATTGTAAACAGAATACCAATCTATTTAACATTGGAGTAACATTTGATTTTCTCATTATTAGAGCATTTAGTCTAATTCGGCAATGACTTTCGCCAATAAGATCACTACCAGCTTGTTTTTAGTTGTCATTAAAATCTATCTAGTTTTTAATGACTTGATCCATGATTAAAAAATAGTGCTGGCAAATAACCTAAGACAAGTTATATAAAATTGCACCGGCCATGGATTAATATGTTTCAGATTATAAACATAAGATCACTCAGGTAATCGATTGAACTACCTAAAACCAACCATTAAGCTCAGTAATTCACATAGTTAAGACTGACCTTTTAAGGCTGTTTAGGCTTTTGCATTTACAAATTCGGCCCCGAATTTAACTCAAGGAGTATAGAGTTAACTATGCGTTTATTAGCTCTATTTACTCTAGGGATAGCTGTTCTAATTTCCCCACTTACCCTGGCAAAACAAGACAAAGCTATTTTTGCATATTACAAACAGTGGGCAATCTACAGTCCCAATTATCATATCAATGATGTTCCGGGCGCCCAAATAACCCATTTGGTTTACCAAAGCGCCAATATCAACGCCAAGGGAAAAGTATTGATCGGCAACGAATATGCCGATATTAACCACGCTTACCCCGGAGATAACCCTGCAAATACGGGGTTCTCGGGTAGCTTTGGTCAAATGCTGATACTAAAAACACAGCACCCACAGTTAAAGACCCTGATTTCCATCGGTGGCTGGGGGCGTAGTGAGCATTACTCCAGTATCGCGGCAGATCCGCGGCTCAGAATAAATTTTGCCAACTCTGTGATAGCGTTTATGCAAAAATACCAGTTTGACGGTATAGAAATAGACTGGAATTACCCCATAACGAGTAACTTGGTGCTTAACAGCAGCCGGGATACCGACCCTGAAAACTACACCCTGCTACTAAAAGAAATTAGACAGCGATTAGATAGCGCCTCACAAAGAGACAACAAAAAATATCTGCTTATCTCCACCATTTCAACAGCTCCGGATTACGAAAAAACATGGCAGGTAAAACAAGTCTCCGATGTGTTGGATTACATCAGCCTGAGTACCGCCTATATGCATGGCTGGTGGGAAACAACCACCAACCACATCACACCGCTTCAATTAGCCAGCCAGACTGCTTTGGCATTGGAAAGCCTGAA
Source organism: Psychromonadaceae bacterium (assembly GCA_965249895.1). Classification (GTDB taxonomy): domain Bacteria; phylum Pseudomonadota; class Gammaproteobacteria; order Enterobacterales; family CBDFNC01; genus CBDFNC01. The sequence continues at coordinate 634,457 of CBDFNC010000003.1, read as the reverse complement.
GGTGGAGAGCAACAGCATTGCAAAAGCAACCTCCAAGGTACTTAACCTGGGAGCAGATCCAAATAAAATCGTGCTTAACATTGCGAGTTTTGCGACGGGCTGGGTGGGTGTGCCTAATACCAATAACGGGCTTTATCAGCAAGCCGAACTCGTTGCCTGGGGAAGCTGGGATTCTGCCGACAGTGGCCGCACAGGTTTATACGACAGGGGACACCTGACCGGTTTTTTAGACAACCCTAATTACCAGCACCTCTGGGATGACGAAGCCCATATGCCCTGGATATACAACCCAGAGAAATTAGATGGTCACTTTGTTAGCTATGAAAACAGCCGCTCTTTGTCAGGGAAGGTAAATTTCATTAAAGAAAATCGGTTAGCTGGTATTGGTATTCGCCAAATTCACAATGATGTTAAAGGAGCCGATTCTATAATTCGGCAAACTCATGCTCTGATACATCCCTGGCAAGCATTGTGGTTTAAAGCTGCGGCATTTTACGCCAGTTATAAAGTAAAGATTTGGATGACCTTGGGCTTTTTTATTCTGCTGTTAATATTACTTTACCGGATTAAAAGACAGCAAAGAAAAGAAGAAAGTTCAGATGTCGACGATAGAAATCAGTACCTCAAGCTAAAGTCACAACTGCAGCAGCTAAATGTGCCGTTACAAGGTATAGCTTCTCTCACCAGCCAGCTGGATAGCAGAGACCTCCCACTACAAACCTTTAGTCAGCAAAACCTGGCCCACATCGGAGCTACCGGGCACCAACTTAATTTTTTGGTTCACAACCTATTATACGAAACAACTCTGGCTCAAAGCCCAAGGATCCCCGAGCCTAAGCCCCTTGCCGTAGCAGAGATGATCAATACCTGCGGAAAAATACTGGCGCCTCAATATCTGTATAAAGGGGTAACACTAGATTTGCAGCTGGAGCAGTCCAGTACAATTATTGCAGATGAAGCCTATTTGCAAAAACTGTTGTTAACTCTGCTTTCCAACGCGTGCGAGCGTAGCTTGCACGGCCAGCAAGTAACCCTGACTTTAATCAATGAAAATAATCAGACACAGATAAATATTCAGGATCAAGCTGCTAACCATAAAACCTCCATTAGCCAAGTACCAAATATGTTGTTGATAAAGCAATGCGTCACTTCTTTGGGTGGCGAGATCAGCTTCGATACTCACGAACAGCTTGGTCAGGCTTGTATGGTCAGACTTAGCTCCTGTGCCTTACCGGCACAAAATAGCCAGGGAGTCCTGACGGTTTTACAGCAAAGTGCTGATGAAACAACAGATAATCAAACCAGGCCAGCCATGACCAGTCGGCTTAAGTCCCTGCAGTTATTTTCCAGTCAGGCGACCCAGCTAAAAGATATTCAAGAGCTTGTAAAAGAAGCATTTGAGTTGTTTGTAAAAGATCCGTTAAAACCTTCTGTTACCGTATATCAGGGTGAAAATATACTGCATACCAATCGGGAAGAAGAGGAAGAAGAAGCGGACTCTTTGACCATCTCCCATCCCGATCTCGGTGAGTACAGATTTGAGCTGTCCAGTCATAGCCCTTTAAATGAGGAGGATATTTATTATTTCCATAGCCTGGTAGCCCAAATTCAAATGGTTCGACGCCAACTGCATGAAATGGCCAAAGAACCACAACTGCTGTGCGAGTTGTACGAGGTCGCATCTCGAAAAGAAAAGCTCAACTATATAAAGGCGGAAAAAGGATACAGTGGTGTCTACGCTAACGGTGAAGCCAACCCGGTTTATCTGTCACTTAGACTTAAAACCATCAAACTATATTTTGATGATGACGTGTTATTACAAATTCACCGCTCCTATTTAGTTAACCCACGCAAAGTGCTTAAGGTGAACCAGCTCACCAAATTGAAGCATGAAATTGAGCTGGAGAATATCAAACTTCCTGTCGCCAGACCCTATGTACCCGTACTAAAACAACACTTTCCACACTGGTTTAGCTAATTCCAAAAGGGCGCAGGGAGATACCGTCGACAAAAACGATGGTGCGGCTCAAATTCAGAGCCACCTTTCATAAGGGGGTAATACAACTAATTAGCTTTCAGCTGATGCTGTGAGTTTCCGGAACCAACTGTTTAACGCCAAATGCTAGACACGGAAGAATAACCTGAGCAACAGATCCATCTGGGTCTGTTGGAGCCGAACTTATTCGGCGAATTTAGCAGACCAAGGCATCCTCCTATCACCTACAAAGAGGGAAACAACTCCTACACGAAAGTGTAGCTGGAGCTTGAAACGAACCTGAACCGCAATCGGCTGCACCGAATTAGTGCTGATAACTAGGATCATTTGGTGATAGAAAAAACTCACAACTATCAAGTTAACACATTGTTTACAAAGTAATTTCAGTTTCACTCTGTGACTTTGACAAGACTTTTCATTCCTAATCAGGGAACAAACTGACACTATAGCTCCACGTAAAAGCACTCGTCATTTCAAGGAAGGCTTGTTCATGAATGGATACAAGTTCTCACTCATTACCGGTATTTTACTGGGTATATTGAGTTATCCAGTAATGGCGGCCGAGAGTTATGTAAAAATTCCCGAGGTTAAGGCTTACCAGGAATATAACAATACCTCGGGTAAAGTCGTGGCAAGCTATTTTCCGGACTGGAGGCTGGAGCACAATGTTTATACTGTAAGAAATGTACCGGCCAAAAACCTCACCCATATTATCTATGCGTTTTTATCTATGTGCGCGCCGCACTCCTATGTCTCCGAACGGACTAAAGCAAATATCGTAAAAGCCTGTGAAGGTAAACAAGCTTTTTCCGCCATAGTCGTAGATCAGAATGCAGCCCTTAACGTCAAGTTCGACGAAAACCCGCCGAAACAAGAATATTACGGCCATTTCGGTGAATTGAAAAAGCTCTACGAGCAAAATCCCCAGCTGGTGATCCTACCTTCCTTTGGCGGCTGGACCATGTCGGAACCATTCCATGCCTTGGCAAAATCAGAGCAGGGTCGAAAAGTCTTTGTTAAAACCGCCGTGGAGTTGATAGCTAAGTACGATTTCTTTGGCGGCATAGACATAGACTGGGAATTTCCCGGTGGCGAAGACATGTCCCATGTTGGCTGGCGCGACACCTCCCTGACCGATGCAGAAAAAGCCAACGAAAGAGAAGTATTCACCTTATTGATGAAAGAGCTGCGAGCAGAGCTGGACGCTCTGGAAAAGAAAACTGGCCGCCAGTATGAATTAGCCGCAGCGGTTAATGGCTCAGCATCCAAAATTGCAGCCATAGACTGGCAAGAGGCCCAGCAATACCTGGACCGTGTTTTTGCCATGACTTATGACTTCTTTGGCGGCTGGGGTCCACAGGTAGGCCACCTAACTAATTTACACGCAACCAAAGATACCCTCTGGGGTATGGGGGCAGCCAATATGCTCAAAGCACTGGAAACCGCCGGTGTAGCCAAAGAAAAGCTGGTGATGGGTAGCGCATTTTATGGACGCGGCTGGGAAAGTGCTAAATGGGAAGATGCTGCGCAGTTCCCTGAAAGGGGCAGTGAAGGAAAAGTCCACAGCAAAGGTTCTGACTCAGCAGAGCCGGGTTATTTCAGCTACCAGGACATCATCAGCCAGTACAAAGACAAACAAGGTTACCAATACGGTTACGATCAAGAGGCGCAAGCCCCTTATGTTTATAACAAGCAAACAGGCGGCTTTATCAGCTTCGATGACGAGCGCTCGATTAAGGCTAAAAGCAAATACGTGATAGACCAGGGTTACGGCGGTATTTTTTCATGGGAAATTACCCAGGATGACGGCGCTCTGGTACCAGCGATGCATGAAGGATTAGGCAACAAACCCAGATAAAACTATTTCTTGCTCCTCTTTTAATTTAACTCTAAGGAGCCCTTTCGCGATGTAGGCCCATTCATCGCGAAAGGTTTTTTTTAATCCAGCAAACTATCCAATTCTACCAACTGAAATTCACTAAATACCTTTATTCCGTTCGCGCGCAGCAGCTCAGTGGTCAGGCCAATTCCGGGAATTTTCTCTCCGGAAAATTTACCGTTGTAAACCTGTAAAGAGCCACAAGATGGGCTGAATTCCTTTAACAAAGCCAGCTTGATATTTTGCCGCTGACACAAAGTCAGAGCCTGCCTTGCGCCGGATAAAAATTCAGCGGTGACATCATCATCTTGCTCCGTCAGGATCAAACCATTTTCCTGGCGCTCCGCAGCAGCCCTTGGCACAGGTAATCCACCAGCTATTTCAGGACAAAAAGACACTAAACGTTGTTGTTGCCGCCATTTATCCAGCAATGGGTCCCGCAGCCCTTTTCCAGTCCCGTCGTAACGAACAGGCTGACCCAATAAGCAGGCGCTAACCAGTACTTTTTCCATTGACCACTTTCTCACTTAGCATATTTACCAACTCAGCCAGGTCCTGTTTTGATTTCAGGGCTGACAGGTTTATCTTATATTTACCATTGGCCACCAGCGCCGGAACGTCCGAGATCTGGCTCTCACGCCACTCTTTTTCCATCACCTTGATATAGGTTTGCACTGCCTTACTTCGCTCTGCTTCCTCAAACATTCGCTGAGGAATACAGTTACGATTGAATAAATTAACAAAATCTTCTCTGCTGCTGACTGGCGGTTTTTGCAGCTGAACCAACTTGACCAATTACGGTCCAATCTTTTCTTCCAGCTTATACAATTTTGCAATTGCATAAGCCATGGTCAGGGGTCCGCCTAACTCATTGCCCAAAAAAGAAAGATGATTTTTCCTGGCACTTATTAGAGGATCCAGTTGAGCTGTTAAATTTTCAAGCCTGTTATCGTTTTGGCCAAAATAAGAAAAAAACTCCACCAGCTGTGGAGTATCTGTCGCTTTAGTTTCTAGCACCTGATAGTGCTTTCCTTCCAGGTATTTGCTAAAGGTTTGAAAAGACAGCAAAAACAACCCAACTGCCAAAATACTCGATTTCATTTTGCCAACTCTTAACGATTTAAAGCACCAATTCCTTCTAACCTAGGCCATCCCTGAGTTTGCCATGCTTCTGCTGATCCAAAACCAGCAGGCATCCATCCTTGTACAAAAACAAATAAGCCGCTATAAAAGCGGCTCCTTGCTAGTTAATTCAGCGGCTGATTATATCAGTCTACTTTCTTAACCAGGTAGTTGATTAAGGCAGAATATTCATCCAGGCTCTTCACCGAACCTGATTCTACTTTAAATTTACCATTTACAATCACAGATGGTGTGCCACGAATATCAAACGTCTGGGTATTACGCTTCATCTGGCTCATCATACCGTTTACCGGGAAACTGCCGGCGGCAGAGTCATACTTGGCACTATCAATACCAATTTCGGCAAAAACAGCTTTAATGTCATCAAGGTTATTCATATGGCGTTTTTGTACATGAATCGCATTAAACATAGCCGGAGAAAATTGGCTTTCCACTTTTAACAGCTCGGATACGGCAAATGCCCGGCTCAATTCAACGCCCATTTCACGGCCCAAAAATTGAACGTGACTTTTCTTAACTGGCACACCCTCAGGCAGGTTTTCTTTTACCTTTTCCATCAGGGGTGCGAACTGAAAGCAATGAGGGCAAAGGTACGAGAAAAATTCCAATACTTCTGGTTTTTTGCTTCCTGTCTGTTTAACCACCTGATAATGGGTGCCTTCCTCAAATTTGGCCGCATTAGCTGCCAGTGGCAACATAAACAGACCAAGTAAGACAATCAGGATTTTTTTCATACTTATCTTCCTTCTTATTAAAAAATCTGCCGAACCCTATCCGGATAAAAATCCAGCTAGCCTCGGGGTAAATTAAGTCATCAAAATTGTGGCGTCAAACTCAAGGGAGGCTCTCTTAACACAGATACCTGTTCCTTCAGATGCAATATTTGTTGCTCCCAATACTTGTCCGTATTAAACCAGGGAAAGTTATGCGGAAAAGCGGGATCCGTCCAGCGTCTGGCCAACCAGGCCATATAGTTCACCATTCGCATGGCGCGTAGCGGCTCGATCAAAGCCAGTTCGCTGGATTTAAACGAAGAAAACTCTTCGTATCCACCCAGGAGCACATCTAACTGAACGAGTTGGTCATTTCTGTCGCCGGACAACATCATCCATAGGTCCTGTACCGCGGGACCCATCCTGCAGTCATCCAGATCAACAAACACCGGACCATCCTGCCAGAGAATATTGCCCGCATGGCAGTCGCCATGTAGCCTTATAGAACTGTAATTGTCGGTAAATCTTTCACGGGTCTCATCAATAATGAGATCCAACACAGTAAAAAAAGAGGTTTCTATATATCTGGGGATAAACGTCCCCTGTCGAATGAAGTCCCGTGCATCCAGCATGTACTCCTGGATATTGATATCAGGCCTGTGTTGGAAGGACTTACCGGTACAAACCTGATGGGCCCGCCCCATAAAACGCCCTACCCATTCCAGCTGCTCCAGGTTGTCCACTTCAAACTGGCGGCCACCGACACTGGGAAACAAGGCAAAAAGATAGCCCTGGTATTCCAACAGGCTTTCGCCATCAAATTTGAGGGGGGCGACCATTGGCACTTCACTTTCCACCAACTCGAAAGCCAGATCATGCTCTTCCTGGATCTGCGCCTTGCTCCAGCGGTTGGGACGATAAAACTTCACCACGTAACGGGAAGAACCTTCCCCTCTAAACTGGTAAACACGATTTTCATAGGAGTTTAGCGCCAGCAAGCCGGACTCTGGGAAGATGCCCAGGCTTTCGATGGCATTTAAGATAGTATCAGGAGTCAGGTCCTGATAGGAAAATTGGGCGTCCGACATAAAAATCCTATAAAAAAGAAATAGGGGTCCATTGACCCCTATTATTCAACAGCCGCCAGCAAGATGCGACTACCTTTACTTAGCTTGACATTACTACTCAGGGCCCAAAAAACTTAGCGGCTGCTGCTAAAGAAGCGGCTCTCCCGCTTTACTTAGCTTGACATTACTACTCAGGGCCCAAAAAACTTAGCGGCTGCTGCTAAAGAAGCGACTCTCCCGCTTTACTTAGCTTGACATTACTACTCAGGGCCCAAAAAACTTAGCGGCTGCTGCTAAAGAAGCGGCTCTCCCGCTTTACTTAGCTTGACATTACTACTCAGGGCCCAAAAAACTTAGCGGCTGCTGCTAAAGAAGCGGCTCTCCCGCTTTATTTGCGCCTTACTGTCTGTGGACTCGACATCGGTGCGCTCCACCACGAACGTTATTTCCACCATGCTTTTATCCAGATCATAAGGGTCTACCGCGATGGCTACAGGCTGAGTAAACACCTCTCCCGCTGATACCTCAATCTGCCTGGGACCTAACCACTGAGAGTCCGTTAACCCTTCGACGCTTAAATTATAGATCTGAGATTGCATGGTTTTATTAATTACTTTCAGGGTAAAGGCATTTTCAATTAACCCTTCGCTGTTTTCCCTGAACAGGGCATTTCTATCTCTTATCACCTCGAAACCTACCGGAGAAATATTCACCAGGCTCCATACAAACAAGCCACACATAAGCAGCATAATGACGCCGTAGCCGATAATTTTTGGCCTGACAACATCGGTTTTTTTACCTTGTAGCCTGTGCTCTGTGGTATAGGCAATCAGGCCTTTTTCATAACCCATGCGCTCCATGGTTTCATCACAGGCATCCACACAGGCGCCACAGTTAATACATTCGTACTGAAGACCTTCGCGGATATCGATACCTGTAGGGCAAACCTGGACACACAACTTACAGTCGATACAGTCCCCCAAACCTAACTCTTTGGGATCTTTCTTACGCGGTCTCGGCCCGCGACTTTCTCCTCGCTTGGTGTCATAACCCACGATAAAGGTATCGCTGTCAAACATGGCAGACTGAAATCTGGAGTATGGGCACATATGAGTACAAACGATGGAGCGCATCCAACCTGCATTAGCATAGGTACAGGCTGCAAAAAACAGCACCCAAAAGTTTAACGCAAAGCTGGTATTAAAGGTGACAAAGTCCAGGTACAAGTCTTCCACAGGTATAAAATAAGACGCAAAAGCTAACCCCGTTAATAGCGCAACCCCAAACCAACTTATATGCTTTGCCGACTTACGCCAGATCTTATTAAAATTCCACTCCTGCTTATCCAGCCATTTTCGTTTGTTGGCAGTGCCTTCAAACACCTCTTCAAACCAGATAAACATAAATGTCCACACTGTCTGAGGGCAAAGATAACCACACCAGACCCGGCCCAAAAAGGTGGTTATAAAAAACAGACCAAAGGCGGCAATCATTAACAGCCAGGCTAACAAGGTTAGGTCTTGTGGGAAAACCGTAAGGTCAAAGATATGATACTGTTGCTCGGTAATATCAAACAGTATGGCCTGACGCCCGTCCCAGCGTATTAAAGGAAGTGCAATAAACAACAGCAGAAAGAACCAGCCGATACTCTTTCTCAGCCTTTGGTAAACACCTCTAACGGATCTGACATAGATACTGCTACCGGGATCGTATCTATCCACGCTGGTGTCATAGGCTTTTTTCGGCTCAGGAGTGATCTCCTTTACATCTATCTTACGACTCATACATTGCTTCCTTAGCTTCCCCGTTAACGAGAAGGACTAAAACGAGGCCTGTCACATTGCTGTTGAAGAGACCTGGCTAATGGTTGCGATTCTATCGCTTACTATTATTTTAGATTTGATTTACATCTATTTAACTTAGAAAAGGGGCCGGCATTGGGCAGCACCTCCTCCATGTTAGTTAGACCTTAATTATGTGCGGATATTAAAATTGAACCCCTTGGGGATTTGTTAATCTATCCCTCTTGACGCCAATAAAGCTTGTTTGAAATCCGCTTCACTGTCTTTGGCCAGGCCTGGGATCATTTCTCCCTGTTGGGTTTGTGCCATCTTAAGCTGGTAAACAATAAGATCGTCCTTAATCTCATCTAACTCCCCTTTGTGGCCCGCTTGCTCCGCAACCATGCTTAGTACTTCTACCAGGTTCAATTGCGGATGTTTAAGCCAAAAGGGATGAAGCAATTCCATCACTTCATTCACACGATGAGACAACATGCTCCTCCTTAAATTTCAACTTGCGATAAACCCTCGCCTCTGGCGGCCACATGAGTTCTGTTTCTCCCCTGGCCTTTCGCCTGATAGAGCGCTTGGTCAGCTTTTAGGATTAACTCATTGGGCTGCTGGGAAGGGTTGGGTAACAAGGTACACACTCCGATGCTGGCCGTCACCCGGTGAGAAACCAGAGAGTCAGGATGTGGAATATTGAGCTCAGCCAGCCCACTCTGCACCCTGTTGGCTACGCCAACCGCGCCTTTGTTATCTGTACTGGGCAGTAAAATAACAAATTCTTCTCCCCCATAACGGGCAGCGAGATCATCTTCTCTTAAGATAACCCCGGCCAATACCTTAGCCACCTCTTTTAAGCACTCATCCCCTTGCAAATGACCAAGGCTGTCGTTGTACCGCTTAAAAAAATCGATATCCAGCAGGATCAGTGACAGAGGTATTTTCGCTCGCCAGCAGCGACGCCAGCAGGTGGCCAGGTAGTTATCTAAATGGCGGCGATTTGCGATCCCGGTTAATCCATCTTTAATGGCTGTATGGCGTAATTCTTCATTTGCCTGTTTCAGATCTTCGGTTAATTGCCGCTTGCTTAGCTTATCGGCTGTCGCTTGCAATATTCTTTTGTGTTGAGTGTTAAATGCATTATTTAAGATCCAGAGTAGAAACACACAGAATAACACTTCGATACTGGTAGCGATGGAGCCGCTGGTAACCAGCAGCACCACGATTAACACCAGCGCAACAGGTGCCAGCAAGCCATAAAAGCATTTTTTGCTGGCCGCTAAAAAAAGCACATTTTGTGATATAAAGAACAGAGAAAAGGTATAAAGAATAGTGTGATATAAACCGTCAGTGACAGACAAGAAGGCCACCAGCCCCATACTCCAGACGATAGCTGAAATGGTACAACCAATAAAGAATTCATATTCGAGAGAGGCATAGTCTTGTGACCAGTCTGCAGTACTCCTCCTTACCTTGCCATGGCATGCTCTAAGCAGGCTGGTCAGAAAAAGGCCCAACACCCAGCAGGCTATCCAAACCAGGGGGATCTGTTGCCAGGTCGCCGCAGTCCAGATAACCCCAAAGATAATAAGAAAAGGATCTAAAGCGCTAACACTGGCATACAGCGACTTAATATTTTCAACTTTGACGTTTCTGGTAAAGGTGAGCTGCTCTGCTTTTATCACTGGTAAACCTGGATCCCGCTACTGACCGCGGCCCGATATGAGCTGTAGTCACTTGTACACGGCAACCCCTGGAGCAGCCGAACATAGTAATAATTTTTGACTTTATAGCGTAACTTACTGGCCAGTCATTCAAATTTTACTGAATTGTATATTATACAAGCATCGCAGCCAAAGTGTTTACTCCGCAATTTTTTAACCAGCGCAGCTATTACTCCCCAAATAGGTGATATCGCATCGGCTTAGTCACCTCCCTTACTATCAAACTCCTGAATTATGGGGCACTCAGGGTGCTCATCACCATGGCATTGATCGGCCAGTTGCTGCAAGGTTTCCAGCATCAGTTGTAGCTGGCTTATCTTGTCTTTAATTTCGGTTATTTTATCCAATGTCAGGGTTTTCACCTGAGCGCTGGAACGCCCTTCGTCCTTGTACAAGGCCACCAGCTCTTTACATTGCTCCAGGTTAAATCCAGCATCGCGCGCTCGTTTCACAAAATTAAGTTCTTTTAAAACACTATCATTGTAATAACGATATCCGTTATCACCCCTGGGAGGCGGACCGATCAGAGCAATACTTTCATAGTAACGTATGGTTTTGGCGGACAAACCCGTTTGTTTCGCTACCTGGCTGATATTAAGCATGTGTCTTCCCCTTAACTTCGAATGCCGGACGCCACTTTTTCAGTAGCAGAGAGTTACTTAATACTGTGATACTGGACAAGGCCATAGCCGCACCAGCCACTTCCGGGCTTAAATAACCCAATGCGGCTGCTGGAATACCCAGGGTATTAAATATAAATGCCCAGAATAAATTCTGTTTAATTTTCCGCCAGGTGGCCGCGGATATATCGATGGCGGCAGCCACCAATCTGGGATCACTGCGCATTAAGGTAATATTGGCGGTTTCCATAGCCACATCCGTACCCGAACCCATGGCAATACCTACATCGGCTTTAGCCAATGCCGGCGCATCATTTACTCCATCTCCCACCATAGCCACCTGCACACCAGCTTGTTGCTGCAATTGCGCTATATGTTCGACTTTCTGCTCCGGTTTTAACCCACCCACAGCTTTATCTATACCCGCTTTGTTTGCTACCTGGTTGGCGACACTCTGTACATCGCCGCTTAGCATAATGGTGGTTAGCCGCTTTTGTTTTAACAGGGCAATAGCTGTCGGCGTTTCCTCCCTCAGCTTATCGGATACATAAATATAACCGGATAACTGTCCGTTGTGCGCCACATACAAACAGCTGGTACCGACCTCTTCTGGGGCCGTTTGAACATCAACTGACAGGCGTTGCATAAATGCCCGGTTGCCTATGGCCAAACGATAACCATCAAGGGATCCGGATATTCCTTCACCGGTAACCGTTTCAACCTCTTTTGCTTCGACTAATGTCAGCTGATGTTGGCTGGCATAACTTAAGATAGCTTTTGCTAAAGGGTGCTCACTGGAGGCTTGTAATGATGCAGCGGATGCCATCATTTGCTGCTGCTTAACATTCAGTGGCACTATTTTAACCACCGCAGGTTTACCTTCCGTCAGCGTGCCGGTTTTATCAAAAACCAAAGTCGTGACCTTGTGGGCTTTTTGCAGCGTATCTATGTCCTTGATTAAAATACCCTGTCGTGCCGCGACACCAGTACCGGTCACCAGAGCGGCAGGTGTCGCCAGGCCTAACGCGCAAGGGCAGGCAATCACCAATACCGAGACAGCAGCAATTAATGCAGTTTCAAAATCCGCTGTGAGTAAATACCAACTAATAAAGGTGAGCAGGGCAATAACCAGCACCACGGGAACAAAAATACTGCTGATCTTGTCCACTAGTTGCTGTAGCGGCGCTTTACCCATCTGTGCATTTTCCACCAACTGAATGATCTTGTTAAGGCTTGAGCCTTCCCCTACTGCGGTCACTTCCAGGGTTACCGCACCTGTACCATTGATCGACCCCCCAATCAGCTTATCGCCCAGCGCTTTCAGGACAGGTTCGCTTTCTCCTGTAAGTAAAGCTTCGTCGACTTCCGTTTTACCTTCCGCTAAGACTCCGTCCACCGGAATTTTTTCACCCGGCAATACCCGAACCAAATCTCCAGACATTACCTGACTTAACGCCAATTCCACCCACTGCCCTTGCCGCTGCACCCTGGCTTTATCCGGTCTAAGCGCCATCAATTCTCGAATTGCCGAGGTTGTACTGTGTTTCGCCCTTGCCTCCAGGTATTTGCCCAGAGTGATCAAGGTGATCACTACGGCGCTGGCTTCAAAATAGAGTTTTCCCATAGCTTGCTCACCATGGGTCAGTAACAAATATACGCTGTAAAAATATGCTGCGCTTGTACCTATGGCCACCAGTACATCCATATTAGTGGTTTTGTTTTTCAGGCTTTGCAAGGCTCCGCGGTAATAACGGGCGCCCACCAGAAACTGCACCGGGGTGGCTAATAACATTTCGGCCCAAGGGGGAATATGCAGACTAATGCTGCTGGTGAACATGCCCACCATACCCAGCACCAAAGGAAAGGTCAGTACTGTGGCCAATAACAAGAGTAGAAGTGAGCGCTTATTCTCTTTTTCGTCGGCGGCTTGCCTGGCTTTTAATTGAGCTTCTCTTTTATCCAGCGAGCCACTTTCGATCACTCCCTGATAACCCAGGTTTTTCAGTATTCCCAGTATTTCGGCTTCGCTTAAGCTAGCAGTTACAAATTCAAGCTGTAGACTTTCTGTTGCAAAGTTGGCTTGAGCCTTAAGCACCAGAGGAGACTGGTTAAATGCCTTTTCAGCCTTTAACGCGCAGCCACCGCAGGACCAACCCGACACATTAACTGTTAACCGACTTAACTCGGTTTGGTAACCTTTTTTCTCCAACAAGGCCAAGGGCTGGCTGATATCTATATCCGATAAATTGATACTGGCGGACTCGAGGGCAAAATTGACCTTAGCCTCGATCCCGTCTAACTCATTTAGTGCCTTCTCTAACTTAACTGCACAACCCGAACAATTCATTCCCATCACTGGAAGTTTTAATTGCCTGATCTCTTTCATGATTTTTTTCCCACTGGTGCCGCGATGGGTTATTTATAACCCTTACCCTAACTGTAAGGTCAAGGATATTAGTTCGCCTAAATTTTTTATCTTGAGCAAGCAAAAAACCCCTATTTGATTGCCCACTAAAGATTACAGGGTTAATATCGTCTGTCCAAAATGGAGTTTGCGATAACGTGTTGTTCCTTACCCTTGGGGCCTTTGATGAAAAAAATAAATGTATTGCTGCTTTGTGGCGGCAAAAGCTCAGAGCATGAAGTCTCTTTACGCAGCGCCGCTTTTATCCGGTCTTCTCTGGCCAGCGTCGCCGATTTTGAGCTAAAGACAGTGGTAATGGAAAAAGACGGCAGCTATACCTGCGAAGGTAATAATAAGTGCCAGCTTAGCATGGAGCGCCAATTGATCTCCGAACAGGCTCAGCCCTGGCCTATCGACTTCGTGATCCCCTGTATTCATGGTTACCCAGGGGAAAGCGGTGATCTCCAGTCCTACCTGGAAATGATCGAACTAGCCTATTTAGGCTGTAACCCAGAAGCCAGTAAAACCTGCTTTAACAAGGTCACCACTAAACTTTGGTTATCTACCTTAGGTATTCCTAACACGCCTTATGTATTTATTTCCGATCTCAGTACAGCTTCGCTAGCTAAGTGTGAACAAGCGTTGGCCGACTGGGGCTCACTGTTTATTAAGGCCTCCTCCCAGGGATCCTCTGTGGGTTGCTATAAAGTGGAGGATAAGGCTGAACTTCGGGATGTACTGGAAAAAGCCTTTAGCTACTCTCCACATGTATTGGTAGAAAAAACTATCCATGCCAGAGAATTGGAAATTGCCAGCTATGAATATCAGGGTGAAAGCATAGCGACGTTAGCCGGTGAAATCGTTTGTCCCAAGGATACCTTTTACACCTATGACGAGAAGTACGCCTCGGACAGCCACTCAGAAACTCAGGTTGTTGCCCAGAATATCTCGACGAGGCAAATGGAAGAACTAAGATACTACGCCCGAAAAGCGTTTGCAGGCCTGAAGCTCAGACACCTGTCGCGTATCGATTTTTTCCTTACCGATGACGGGCAGATTTATCTGAATGAAATTAATACTTTTCCGGGTATGACGGCTATTTCTATGTTTCCGAAAATGATGGCGAACCACGGCCACAGCTTTACCGAATTTCTGACCTACATTATCAAACAAGAAACCCAGAGATAATGTCAGCGGGTGGCTTAGTCACCCGTTTCCATCCATAGAAAGTGAATATTAGTTTTGCCAACATCATAAGGTCCACTGACATACTACGCGGTTACCGCTTCATCTTGTTTAATCACTCTTTGTACTATCAGCTTAACCACAGGCACGACCAGGAAAATAACAGGAAACGCGATAACAAAAGAAAATGCCCAGGCATTCATCCAAATAGCAACGATGCTTTCTACTAAGCCCGAGTTAGCAATACTCATAACCAGGGACATAATACCGGACATAAATAACGCCATTAAAAAAGAAAATACGATACTTTGATATTTTTTATTTATCATAATTTACTCTTGAGTTACTTAGCTCTTCGGTTAAGCACTGAGGTGCCGGTTAGGGTTAAACACCCTCAGAAGGCATCTAGACTAATCAGGGTTAAGTGAAGGGTGTCGCTGAGAACCTTAAATTCCAGATCTTCACCGCGAATTAAATCACCGTCTTTTACGGTTACGCCATTCGCTTGTGCCTCTCCATTTGTCACATAAGCTAAAAACTCACCTTTTTTACTAATGGTTTTACTTTTTCCCAGTAAACCGACTTCAATAACGGTACGGCTGTCAAAGGTTGCTGATTTACGGCCGCCATATATACGCGTTAGCTGATCCAGCTTAAGGTCATATAACTTATAACCAGAAGCTTCACCAGCCGTTTCAGGCAGAGCCCATAATTGCAGCAAACGTGTGCCACTTTTATCCGGGTTCACTTCGTTATGAGCGAACCCTTCACCACCAGCACGTTGCACTTGAACCTGATTTGCCACCATGGACTGACCATCTTCCAAGGAGCCCTCGTGGGTTAATCTACCTTCCAGCATAATAGTAATGACATCTATCTCATGGTGGGAATGCATCCTGGTTTCACCGTAAGGCAAATAACGCGCATCCGCTAAATAAACAAAATTACCTATGCCATTCCAGGTGCCGCTGTCGCCACCGGCTTTAACAAGCCGGGTCTCTTTTAATCCTGCAAAACCGCCTCGTGGTAATGAATCTCGCTGTAATATTTCCATTTTTCCCTTCCTATTGATTAACACGTCCTTTTAACTAAACACCTAGCTAAATGACTTAATGTTTCGAACATGAAATCATTATAAACACTTGGTTAAAGCAAAAAATCGGAATATATTGACATATACGTTAGAAATTACTGAACAATCAAATACTGTAGGAACAAAGCGAATGAAATTAACCTTAGACGCATTATAAGTACTCGACGCGATTGATAAAAAGGGTAGCTTTGCCTCTGCGGCGGCGGCTCTGTATCGCGTCCCTTCCACCATTACCTATACTGTGCAAAAATTGGAAGAGGATCTGGGTTTTGTTATCTTCAAGCGTGAAGGTAGACGCTCAATGTTAACGCCTGCCGGTAGGGTTCTGCTGGAACAGGGTAGGGAGTTATTAGTTAATGCGCAGAAAATAGTGGAGTCAGCACACCAGGTAAACAGTGGCTGGGAATCTAGTATCAATATCGCCCTTGATACGGTTTGGGATATCACCAAGCTCTACCCCATAGTGACTGAGTTTTATCAACTCAATACCGGAGTTCAGGTTAACTTGTCCGAAGAGGTTATGGGCGGCAGCCTGGAAGCTATTGTTGAACACAGAGCCGATATTGGTATTGGCGGTCCCCCGCCGGCGATGAAGATGCCAGGCATTAAGTTTGAACAAATAATGCAAGCAAAGTGGCAGTTTGTGGTGGCTAAAGGTCACCCACTAACAAAGCATAAGCTGCCCCTGAATGAGGATGATGTAAAACCCTACCCAACAATAGTGATTAAAGACTCATCAAAAAATTCGCCTATTTTGTCACACAGGGTTTTTGCTAAACAAGCAACCTTAAGCGTCGCCACCATGGAGCATAAGATCCTAGCTTTGGTTCAGGGGGTTGGTGTCGGCTTCTTGCCTGTGCATCGAATTCAAAGTCATCTTATAAGCGGTGAACTCGTGACCTTAACCATAGATAAAAATGCACCGGAAACACCTCAATACTGTTCATGGAGAGTAAATAACAAAGGTAGAGCACTGCGCTGGTTTGTTAAGCGAATTATTGAATCGAGCAGCTCACCCTATCAGGCTGATAAGTTTTAATTGGTTAATCCGGGCAAGCATTTGAGCTGGTGCTATTAGCCAAAGACCTGTTTCAGCAGTTTTTCTATAACTTTTAACAATCTAAGTTTATGCACCTATCTAACTCATTTTAAAACAGTTATATAGAATGAAATCACATTTCCCCCCTCTACCCTTTGACTTTGTCACATTAATGAAACAATTATGATTTATTGATGTATAAGGCGGGCGCTGTTAGCAATTTCTGTTGGTAGCGGCAAATGAGTAGGCTAAAGGGGTGGATAAAAAATTTGACCGTGTAAGAACGGCTTATCTTTGTAATTACCTGGCCTAGTGACGACGAATCGCCCAGTATCGGACGGACACGAGAAGGAACTGGCCGGATGAAACCCCGTCGATTTGACCAACAATCTTTGCTAACAGCGCCATAAGGCGGCATTCTATACAGAAATAGCCACGTCGTATCAATTCGATACTGACTCCACTTATCACTAATTATTGAGCATAAAACATGGTAAATCCCAACAATAAAGCCAAGTGGTTAATAGCTACTGCAACCTTGATCACCTCTACCTCACTATCTGCTGAAACCTTACGCCTACTTACCTGGGGTGGTTATGCTCCCAAAGAAGTCGTAGAGCTGTTTGAAAAAGAAACAGGCATCGAAGTTAAGGTCACCAAGTCTAATAACGAAGATATGATTTCGAAACTGCGCGCCACCCGGGGTGCAGGTTTTGACCTGGTTCAGCCCAGCCAGGACAGGGTGACGGGCGCTCAACAGAATTTTAATATTTATCAGCCTATCGACCTTAGCAAGATTGATGCAAGCCAGATCATCCCATCAATGCTGGAGTCTACCAAAACCAATACCCAGCTGGATGGCAAGGTGTATGGCGTTCCTCACGTATGGGGAACCAGTGGCCTGGTGGTTAATACCAAACAGGCGGGAAATGTAAAAGATTACACCGACCTGTGTAGCGATACCTATAAGGGTAAGGTCTCCTACCGCCTGAAGCGTCCGACCCTGATCGGATTTGCCTTCGCAATGGGTGAAGATCCTTTTGCCGCATACAGCGATCCAGCCAAGTATCAGCAAGTGTTAGACAAAGTAGAAAAACAGCTGATCGCCTGTAAAGTCAACGTAAAAACTTACTGGACCGGCGGCGATGCCCTGCTGAACCTGGTTCGTTCTAACGAAGTCGTCGCAGCCATGGCATGGGATGCTGGTGGCTGGAAACTCAATCGTGAAAATAAAGATGTTACCTTTGTGGCCCCGGCTTCCGGCGCCTTGGGTTGGATAGATACCTTCGCCATCCCACGTAAAGCCAAGTCTGTGGACGCTGCGTATAAGTGGATTAACTTTGTTATGCAGCCAAAGGTCGCCGCCATGATCACAGGATCAGCGGGTAACTTTACTGCATCACAAGGTGCTGACGAGTTTGTTGATGAAGTAGCGAAAGTACAGTTCCAGCAAAGCTTCCCTGCCGAAGCCATTGATAACATCAAATGGTATCCAGCGGTTCCGGCTGGCCTGGAAGAGCTTGAAGGTAAGGTGCTTGATCGCATCAAAGCGGCGCAATAATCACATTGAATTAAAGGGATCCATTTGGATCCCTTGCTCTTCTCTAATAAACCAGCGATCGCTGGTTTATTACATACAGGCTGTCCATGAAACAAAATAATAGTATCGACCTAGAGTGTCGTGACCTGATAAAAACCTTTGGCTCTTTTACCGCCGTCGACAAAATAAACTTCTCCGTGCCCCAGGGATCATTTTTCTCCATTTTAGGGCCATCCGGTTGCGGCAAAACCACCCTGCTGAGAATGCTGGCCGGTTTCGAACAAGCCAACTCTGGCGATATCATCATTAAACAGAAATCCATGACTGGGATCCCTCCTAACAAACGCCCCGTCAACATGGTCTTTCAGCATCTGGCGTTGTTCCCCACCATGAACGTGGCCGAAAATATTGCTTATGGGTTAAAGCGCCGCGGGGAAAGTAAATCCTCCATCAGCGATAAAATAAAAAAGGTGCTGGCCCGGGTTGACCTGTCCGGCTCTGAAAGCAAAGAGATCTCCCAGCTTTCAGGCGGTCAGAAGCAACGTATTGCCATCGCGCGCTGCCTGGTATTGGAGCCGGATGTACTGCTGTTAGATGAGCCGTTAGGAGCATTGGATTTAAAACTGCGTGAGCAGATGAAAGTAGAGCTCAAACACCTGCAGCAGGAATTTGGCACCACTTTTGTTTACATTACCCATGATCAGTCGGAAGCCCTGGTTATGTCAGACCAGGTTGCAGTGATGAATCAGGGTAAGTTTGAGCAGGTAGGTACACCGCAAGAGCTGTATTACCACCCGAAAACGGCTTTTGTGGCCAAGTTTGTCGGGGAAACCAACCATTTCCGCGGCAAGGTGCTGGATCAACAAGGTGACCAGTTATCCCTTAGTTGTGGCGGGCTAAATTTCAGCTGTCTGACCGGCCACTCTATGGCTCAGGGCCAGGAAGCCGATCTGTTTATTCGACCTGAAGCCATCACCTTACATCGACCGGGTGAAATTATTACCGGAGATAACCAGTTCGAAATTGAAGTTGAAGAGTTACTGTTTGACGGCGCCCGTAGCCAGGTCAGCGCGAAAGTACTGTCCAGTGGGCAGCAACTCTCAGTCTTGCTACCGCAAACCAATACTTTGGGCCAACTTAACCCAGGCGATAAAATGATCGTGCGCTGGGATGCGAGTCAGGTGTCCTGCTTACCCGCTGGGGTGGGCGCGTAATGACCCATAAAAAGTTCGGCTTATATTTACTACTAACGCCGTTTGTCCTGTGGATGACTTTGCTGATCTTGTTGCCCCACGGCCAAATGCTGAACATCTCACTCCATGAACGTCTGGTTGGCGGCGAAACCCTGTTTAGTTGGAAGCACTATACCGAGTTCTTTACCGAACCTTTGTACTGGCGCACTTTTATGCGCACCGCCCTAATGTCACTGCTAGCGACATTTCTAACCCTGATCATCGCCTTCCCCATCGCCTTTTATATCGCCAAGGTATGCCAGGGGAAAAGCAAAAGCCTGCTATTTCTGGCCTGCCTGTTGCCTTTCTGGGTCAGCGAGCTGGTAAGAACTTACGGCTGGATGATCCTACTGCGTGAATCTGGAATAGTGAGTGGTTTCCTGCAATGGGCTGGCTTGGTGGATGGTCCGGTAGAGCTGCTTTATAACGATGCAACTATTATGCTGGGCCTGGTTTATACATCCATGCTGTTTATGGTGGTGCCCCTGGTCAGCACTCTGGACAGCCTGGACAACAGTTATGTAGAAGCGGGTTATGACTTAGGCGGCAGCTCCTTCACTGTGATGAAGGAAGTTGTCATCCCCCACGCTATGCCAGGTATTGTTTCCGGTTGTATCGTGGTGTTTATGCTGACACTGGGCAACTACCTCACACCCAACCTCTTGGGTGGCAAAGACAGCCTCTGGTTTACCGAGCAAATCTTCACCCAGTTTATTACCCGATTTAACTGGGAACAGGGCTCCGCCTTTGGCATCTTACTGCTTATTCTTTCATCTCTGATTGTCTGGGCAGGTTTAAAACTGTCGGGTCAATCTTTCTCCAAGACAATGAGTTAAGCCATGTTACCTTCTATACCAAGCAAGAGCTCATACCAACGAATTTATCAAAGTTATGTGGCTCTGTTTTTTATCTTTCTAATGCTGCCTCTAGTGGTAGTGGCTGTGTTTGCCTTTAACGACAGCTTATTTCCGTCCCTACCCTGGAATGGCGGCACCCTAGCCTGGTTCTTCGGTAGTGACGAGCCTAAACTTGGCATCTTCCATGATGACGAGTTGCTAGAAAGCATTGGAGTGAGCTTCTGGGTTGCTGTGTTTACCACGCTGCTGGCCCTGTTTCTGGCCACCTGTAACGCGTTTTTATTCGAACGTTACGAATTTCCCGGCAAGAACTTCCTCTATATATTGCTGCTGGTGCCTCTGGTTATCCCTGGCGTTATTCTTGGGGTTTCCGTACTGATCATGAGTAGTACCGTCGCCAATGGTTTGGAAGACAATTTTGGACTGGATATCGAGTTGTTAAGACCGGGATTAGTATTGGTCGTATTAGGTCAGTTTGCCTTTATCTCTACCATCTGCACCTTGGTGATTTCGGCGCGCCTGCGCAGGTTTGACCGTAGCCTGGAAGAGGCGGCGCTAAACCTCGGAGCCGCCCCGCTGGAAGCGATCCGCACGGTAACCATTCCTTACCTTATGCCAGCCCTTGTGGGTGCGGGTATTATCAGTTTCTTAATGTCATTTGAAAACTTTA
Source organism: Psychromonadaceae bacterium (assembly GCA_965249895.1). Lineage (GTDB taxonomy): Bacteria > Pseudomonadota > Gammaproteobacteria > Enterobacterales > CBDFNC01 > CBDFNC01. The sequence continues at coordinate 613,508 of CBDFNC010000003.1, read as the reverse complement.
ATACCACGCTGATGTTGGTGGGCTCAGACGCACCACTGACCATAGCCATGTTTGACCGACTTAAGGAAGGCTCAACACCGGTACTAAACTCGGTATCCCTGCTATTAATGCTGGGCTCTGGCCTGCTGGCACTGATTAGTATATTGCTGAAGAAAGGGCCGAAAGCCTAACTGGCGAACATCTGTCATTCCCTCGAAAGAGGGAATCCAGAGTCATTACTGCGTCATTACCGGGCTTGACCCGGTAACCCAGTAACCCATTAAAGAGCCAGACTGGCTCTCACTTATGCGAGGAGTAAGGTGATCGGCTAAGTCCCAATCACACCGCCATCGTCCTTGGTGATCATCACTACTGAAGAGCGTGGAATAGACTTACCACCGTCCGGAAAGTGCGATTTAGCAAGGCGCTCCCCCGGGTGCTGGATACCGATAAACATGGTTTTGTAATCCGGCGTGAAGGTCAGTCCGGTCACCTCACAGGCTACAGGGCCAGTCAAAAATCGGCGAACTTCTCCGGTAGCAGGATCGGCGCATAACATCTGGTTGTTACCCATGCCTTCGAACTTGCCTTCGTTGGAGTACTTACCATCTGTCTGGATCCATAGGCGACCCGCCTTGTCGAATCCAATACCGTCCGGGCTGTTAAACATATTCTCTTCGTTGATATTAGTGCTGCCCGCCATCAGACCCTCTTTGTTTACCTTAGGGTTACCCGCAATTAAGAAAAGATCCCAACCGAAGGTATCTGCCGCGTGGTCGCCATCTTTTGGCGCCCAGCGAACTATGTGGCCGTACGGGTTTTCCTCACGGGGATTCACACCATCTATAGGCTGGTTATCCTTAATGCCGCGATATTTGTTGTTGGTCAGGGTACAGCACACATGTTTGTTGCTTGGGTGTACCGCAACCCATTCGGGGCGATCCATTGTGGTAGCGCCAACCTGAGTGGCGGCCTTACGAGCAAATACAAGCACTTCGGCCTGATCCGCGAAGCCATTTTCAGCAGTCAGACCATTTTTACCCCAGGTCAGTTCCAGCCACTGGCCTGCGCCTTTTTGCTCGCCGTTTTTGCTGTCAAACTTAGCTACATATAGGGTGCCGTCATCCAACAGACCTGGCTGAGATTTAGGGTTGGCAGCATCAATTTTGTTTTTGGAAACAAACTTGTACAAGTGCTCGCCGCGCTCATCATCACCCATGTACACCACAATGCGACCGTCTTTGTTGACAGTCAGCGCAGCGTTCTCGTGCTTAAAGCGGCCTAAGGCTGTGCGTTTTTTCGGCGTAGAACTAGGATCCATTGGGTCTATTTCTACGATCCAACCAAATCGATGTGGCTCATTAGGGTTTTTCGCCAGGTCAAAACGTTCATCAAACTTGTTCCAGTCACCCTTGCCTGGCTTGGCTTTCAGCCCGTAACGTTTATGCGTATCGGTCAGGTTTGCTTCACCTTCAGTGCCGAAATACTTGTTAAAGTTCTCTTCACAAGTCAGGTAAGTACCCCACGGCGTCTCACCGTTAGCACAGTTATTAAAGGTACCAAGAGCCTTGCGCCCAGACTTATCCGCAGCAGTTTGCATTACCTTGTGACCTGCAGCAGGGCCGGTTATTTCCATCGGTGTGTAAGCTGTGATCCTGCGGTTTAGTTCGCCATTCGGGTTAATCTTCCAGCCAGCCTGCTCTTTTTTCAGTTCAACCACAGTCACACCATGGCCAGCCTGATCTTTGCGTACATCGTCGGCCGTCATGGCTTTGCCGCCATGAGCGAACATATACTCAAGATTGGTGTATTCATTGTTAACGGCTAATACGGCGCGACTTTCGCTGATAGGGAAAAATGTCATTCCATCGTTGTTATCACCAAACTGACGATCCTGGTCGGTAGAAGCTGCGCTCTGGCTGAAACCCGCTGTTTTCGGGAAGATGGCATCACCCCAAGACACCAGGATCTCGGCTTTGTAGCCTTTAGGCACAATAACAGCGTCAGCCGTAGATGCAGGTAAAGCTTCAAACCCCATCAGAGTACTTTTAGTGTTTTGGCCAGCGACGGCTTGTGCAATTGGGCTCATACCTAAAAACGTGGCAGCACCGGTTGCACTTGCACCACAGAGAAAGCCACGGCGGCTCACTGCAGCATCAATAAACTTATCGAATTCGGGATCTTGCTGTGAAGGTTTTACACTATTGCTTGGATTACTCATTACTCACTTCCTTTTATATGCTCATAGGCTTTTTAAGAAGCAAGCTAACCACAGCGAGTGAAATTTAAGTGAAGAACAAATGAAGATTTGGCGACAACAAATAACAAACAACGCAATTATAGCCAAAGAGGCTGGCTATAATTGCATTACTTACCGAGGTGTAGAAATTAGTTCTGCTTTAATCCTTGCTGATAGGTATCTATATCTTCCACCAGCAGCTGGTTCTTGATTTGCGCCACGGGAGCGTCTTTAAACTTACTGCCACGCACCTGCACCAGAATTTGCTCAGCGTCATCACCCATCACATTGTTCCGATAGAATGCCTGCACATCTTTCAACTGGGTTTCTTCCAGCGCTTTAATCCGCAGTGCCTTACCGTTGATATCTTGCTTGCCGCTTTCCCACAGTCCAGCTAAGAAGGAAAATTCGCCCCCCATATTGCTGGGCTTCTTGGTGTAGTTGGCAATATGCGCCAGTTTCACTTCATCGAACTCTTTTTGTCCGTAATCTGCCAGGGTTTTAGCAAATGCCTCACGGAAACTAGTGAACCTTTGCTCCAGATATTTAGGCCCCTGCACCGGACTCTGACTCACTAAGGCAAAGGCGCCGTACTCGCCCACAGAAAAGCCCGCAGTAAAGGGTGAATAAGACAGTTGCTCCTGGGTGCGAATTTGGTCGTAAAACTCGGGATGAGTTAGTTTATTCAGCAGTTCAGCCTGAGCGATGCTCTGCTCTCCGGGCTCACTGGAAATAAAGAAATAACCTAAAGCCGCATCTCCCATATCACTCTTAGAAGCCAGGTTTAACACCCGTTTAGCCTGGGGAGCGATTCGCCCAATATAATAGAAGTCACCACCTACGGGCTTGGCACGACGTTTTACTTCACCGCTAAGGGCTATCGCTTCTGCACTACTAAAGTTACCAAGCACCAGCATACGTATATTGGCCTGGGTAAATAACTGCTCCCTGAAGGCAGACTGTTGAGCCAAAGTTATCTCCTGTAAGGCTTTTAATTTCGATTTATCTGACCAGGACGGCACCCTTACCAGAGCGCCAAACTCCTGAAACATCAAACTCATGGATTGGGCTTTGCTCTTATTGTTAATTCGACGCTTCAGCTCAACTTTAGCCAGCGCCAATTCCTGGGGACTAAACTCTGCTTTTTTCACCCTGTCCATTAATACCAGCAGCAAAGGGATCTGCTTGTCATTGAAACCACTGGTAGAAAAGAGTAAACCGTCGTTGGAGTTTACCCCCAGGCTTAAATTGGCTTCACCCGCCTCATATTTCAGCCCAACCAACTGTTTATTTAGCATCTCCATCAGCAATGCCATCTTGATGCGACTGTCTACCGAGTGGTCCAGCAGGTCCGAATTAAGCTGAACAGATAAGCTGCCCTTTGGCTCTTTAAAGTAGGCGCTTTGCTTAAACCAAAGGGAAATACCTTCTTCTTTCACCAGTTCAACAGCTTCATTCTGGTACTCAGGCTTCTTAATGGCCTGATTTTCGGCTAGCCAGCGATTGCCTTCTGGCAACACCAGAGCCTGTGTGGGTGCTGTTTTAAGCCACAACGCTAACCTTTCTGCTGGGATCTTGCTGACGGAATAACTACCATCGTATCCCATCAAAGGTATTCCGCCTTTTGCTCCTGGATAAGCAAGTATGATTTGGCCGTGCTCAGGTGTTAAGTAACTAAGCAACTCTTTGATAAGTTTTGGTTTAAAAGCGTCTAGTCTAAACGGGCTGTCCAGTAGATCTGTCACAGGGTAGTTCAGCATAGTAGCGGACAAAGCCATCGCGTAGTTAAAGCCGGCATACTGAGGTAAGTACTCGAAGCTGTTATCAAGAGTGCGCTTTAATGCTTCATACTGATTTTGATTAACCCCCTCTTTTTTAATCAAGTCGATATAGCTGAACAAGGCGCCCATAATACGATCCTGCTGCTCCAGCCCCGCCTCGGTTAGCTTAAACTGCACTGTAAACGCAGAACTCTGCGGACCATAAGACGAGCTAAAACCCGCCATCAGGGATTCGACCAAACCTTGTTTCTGCAAATAGGCCGATAGGCTACCTTCTCTGTCACTGCCCAGAATACGGCTAATATATTGACCTGGTTTGTAGGCATAAGCTTCTCTTACCCCGGGGGTAAAAAAGCTCACCTTAAGCATCTTAATATCGGCTTTTGGCTTAATTTGCGCTTCTATTCCCAGCTGCTTTTCTGTAGCCAGCTTGGCCAGCACCACGGGCTTTTCCGTTTTACGATTGGGGATCTGGCCAAAATATTTGTCGGCTAATTTGGCCTGCTCATCCAGTGATCTTGGGCTATACAAAACACCTTTCATCAAATTGGATGAATAGTAGGTGTTAAAAAACAACTGCAGCTCATCCTGTAAGACACTGCCTGGCTTATCCTTTAAGGTTTCCAGGTTACCCGTGCTAAAACGCGACATAGGATGTTCAGGGTTTAGCAGATAACGGCCCAGCGCATATATCTTTCTGCCATCCTGGCTTTTATAGGTTTCCTGCTCGGCATTTACCGTATTACGTTCTTTATCGGCATACTTTTCGTCCAATAGCGGCGCCCTTAACACATCGCCGGAGCGGTCAAGAGCCTGCTCAAACATAGCGTCATTAATTTCGAAGCCATATACAGTCTTGTCCTGTGCTGTATAAGCATTGGTAAAGCCGCCGTTAAGGCTCATAAAGCTGCTGTATTCATTGATCTTGGGAAATCTTTCAGAGCCCAGAAAAAGCATATGCTCCAGGTAATGAGCCAGACCCAGCTGACTATCCGGGTTATGCATACTACCCACAGGCAGGGCAACAGAGGCGGCGCTGTTTTTGGCCTCGGGATCGGAGATCAGCAACACTTGCATCTTATTGGCCAGCTCTATGGCCCGATAATCACGCTTATCATTGGGACTTTTACTGACTTGCTGGGGCAGCACCTGGTAAGTCGGCGCTGCGCTCAACAGAGGGGGAAAAATAAACAGAGCAGATAACAAAAGGTAACGTGTCATTAAACACCTCAAAATTGATCAGGCATACAGGGCAAAGCGCTGCAGTAAACCCGTTTTTAGCAAATTTATCGACAGAAATCCAAACCCATTACAGCGCCATCGGCTGTATAGAAGCATTCTATCTGAAATTAAAGGGTTTTATAGCAAGCTATTGCTAAAGTTAAGAGTGGTAATCGGGAGACTATATGAATAAACAAGAGCCCTATGGTTTTGGTTGATTAATCAATTTGTCATCTCAACAACAGATCGACCTGCTCGATGGCGAGCTTATCTGCTCCCTGAAAGAAATATTGGATAAACGGGTATTTTATTTATACCTTCGCCTGACGAGCAAAGACCAGCAGCCGTTTCAGCTGCTGGACAAGCAATCCAGCCCAGCAAATACAGCACTCGTTGAACAACAGTTAAAACACCTGAAAACTCAATATCATAAGATCCGCTTTTCCCGTTTAGGCAAGGACTCGTTATACAGCTTGCCTGTGGTGTTTGGCGATGAGTTTTACGGTTGTCTGTTTGTAACAGGCTTAACCAGCAGCGATCAAAAAATCATTCATCTATGCCAGGCATGTCTGGATATCTATATCCATCAGCGTCACCTGCTTTTGCAAAGTAACACGGATCCTTTAACTCAGTTACTTAACCGGCAAACCCTGGAGACCACATTACTAAAGGTGCTCACGCCAACTCCAGGGTGTCCGTCCTCCCGGGCAACAGATAAAAAAACAGCCTGGTATATGGCGCTGATGGATCTGGACAACTTCAAACAGATAAATGACAACTTCGGTCATGTCATAGGCGATGAAGTATTGCTTATTTTCGCCCAGTTAACGCAAGCCAGTTTCCGCCAGCACGATTACCTGTTTCGCTACGGCGGAGAGGAATTTGCCGCCATTTTTCAGTGTGAAAACACCTGTCAGGTAGAGAATATATTGAACCGGGCCAGAATTACCATCGGCGAACATGCTTTTTCTCAAGTCGGACATGTCAGCGTCAGCATAGGATTTACCAGACTATCGAAACAATTAACCGTCCCTGACCTTTTCCACCAGGCAGACAAGGCCCTTTATTACTCGAAAAACCAGGGAAAAGACAGGGTCAGCAACTTTGAGCAAATTAAGGATCACGGATCTGACATTGGGAACGACGACAATATTGAGCTGTTTTAGATGCTGTAACAGGCTGAAAATCTAAATGTGCCCTTTGCTTCAAAATAAAAAACAATAAAATCAATGATGTATAAGTACACCGCAGCATACGGTACACTATATGATCAAGTTCAAGGTTTTTGTCCTGTCTTTCTGCAAAATCATCTTAGCGCCGAAAAGCTAATTTAATGCCTAATTCTTTGAATCATATTGTTTATTGTGTCATTAGCTTTATGATTGGCCAATACTTAGACCTAATGTTTGGAGCTTGTACATGCTAAAAAACATAAACCCGACTCAAACAGCTGCCTGGGCAGAGCTGCAAGCTCATTTCGATGTAAACGCTACAATGTCACTTAAACACTTGTTTGCAAGTGACAAACAAAGGTTTGAGCGGTTCTCCCGCAGATTTAACCAAGATCTCCTGCTGGATTTTTCCAAAAACCTGCTAACTCAGGAAACCCTGGATAAACTGCTTAAACTAGCGGACGAAGTAGAATTAAAACAAGCCATTTCGGCCATGTTTTCTGGCAAGAAAATAAATCAAACTGAAAACCGCGCGGTATTACACACGGCGCTGCGTAACCGCAGCAACAGCAAGGTAATGATCGACGGCGAAGACGTTATGCCGAAGGTCAATGGGGTGCTGGAAAAAATGCAGGGGTTCTGCAATAAGATCCACAGTGGCGAATGGAAAGGTTATACCGGCAAAACCATTACCGACATAGTAAACATTGGCATAGGTGGTTCGGATCTGGGCCCATATATGGTGACAGAAGCATTAGCCAGCTATAAAGTAGAAGGTATCAATGCTCACTTCGTTTCTAATATCGATGGCACTCATATCGTTGAAACACTAAAAAAAGTAGATCCGGAAACAACACTGTTTTTAATCGCATCCAAGACCTTTACCACTCAGGAAACCATGACCAATGCCCACACGGCCCGCGACTGGTTTCTGGCAAATGCAAGAGAAGACCAGCACGTAGCTAAACACTTTGCCGCTTTGTCGACCAATGCAAAGTCTGTCGCCGAGTTTGGTATAGATACAAATAATATGTTTGAGTTCTGGGATTGGGTCGGAGGCCGCTATTCTCTGTGGTCAGCCATCGGCCTGTCCATTGCCCTCACCATAGGTTACCAGAACTTTATCGAGCTGCTACAAGGCGCCCATGAAATGGATCTGCACTTTGCAGAAACCGATTTTGCCGATAACCTGCCTGTATTACTGGCGCTAATCGGCGTTTGGTACAATAACTTCCACGGCGCGGAGTCCGAAGCGATCCTGCCTTACGATCAATACCTGCACAGATTCGCGGCCTACTTCCAACAAGGTAATATGGAATCCAACGGTAAATGCGTAGACCGCAATGGTGGAGCAGTGGACTACCAAACCGGACCTATTATCTGGGGAGAACCTGGCACAAACGGCCAGCACGCTTTCTACCAGCTGATCCACCAGGGTAGCAAGCTGATCCCTTGTGACTTTATTGCGCCGGCACAAAGCCACAACCCAGCCGGTGATCATCACCAAAAATTAATGTCCAACTTCTTCGCCCAAACTGAAGCCATGGCATTTGGCAAAACTGAAGCTCAGGTTATTGCTGAATTTGCAGCGGCAGGTAAATCGCTAGACGAAGTGAAACACCTGGTGCCATTTAAAGTGTTCAGTGGCGACAAACCCACCAACTCTATCCTGGTGAAACAAATCACTCCTAAATCCCTGGGTAGCCTTATCGCCATGTATGAGCATAAAATTTTTGCTCAGGGGATTATCTGGAACGTGTTTAGCTTTGACCAATGGGGTGTTGAGCTGGGTAAACAACTGGCTAACCAGATCTTACCCGAACTGGCAAACAAACAGGCCATTGATAGTCACGATAGTTCTACCAATGGCCTGGTCAATATCTGGAAAAGCTGGCGTTAAATTAGCTTAGGGCCCCTGCTCAGGCAGGGACTTGTACTCCCCATCTCTGGTACCCCACCAAGCCTCTTATTCTTCCGACCAAGTTAATTATCTCACTGAAATAAAAAATAAAAGTTTTGCCAGCTGCAACTTTGGTCATTATTATGTCAGGCAGCATTTTGCACTGCTTTCAGGGATAGATAGAAGTTAAATAATATGGCTGGAATCAAAATCTCCGTCGAGAGAATACAGCAAGGTAATTACGTGAAACTTCCTATGCGTTGGGGGAGTCATCCGTTTTTATTCACTAATTTTAAAATCAAATCTCAGCAGCAGATAGATATTATTCGCAGCCTGGGTTTAAAGCACATCAACATAGTGCCCGAGAAAAGTGACGCTCCTCCCCTGCCACCCCAAGCAGATCAGGACTACCCAGTCACCACCCTGGATAATGAAAAGCTCTCTGAATTTGAGCAGCAGCTGTGGCAGGACAAACAGAAGCGCATCGACCAACTGAAAGAATACAGCCGTAACTTGCAACAGTGCGAAAAACGCTTTGAAAATAGCCTGGCACAGGTGCGAAATTTAATGAATAAAATTCGCAATCGTCCATTAAATGCCATAACAGAAGCCACTGAGTTAGTGAACTCCATGGCAGAGTCCTTATTTAAGGGCGACGATACAGTACTTCATTTAATGGGAGAAAGTAAGGATACGGAAAACCTGTACTACCACTCCCTGAACGTCGCTGTGTTGGGCATGTTACTGGGTAAAATTTGTGGCTTTAGTGAGCAGGAAGTCAAAGCGATAGGGCTGGGAGGCCTGTTCCATGATATGGGTGAACTAAAACTACCTTCTCAACTACTGAACAAAACCCAGCCCCTAACAGCTGCAGAAGCCAACTTTCTAAAACTACACGTTAAATACGGCCTGGAGCTGCTTGAACACGCTAAGAACTTCCCCCCAGCCGCAAAAACAATAGTTGCCCAGCACCACGAATTAATAGATGGCAGTGGTTATCCGCAAGGGTTAAAGGGCGAGCAGATCCACAAGTTAGCTCAGCTCGTTGCCGTAGTAGACCAATATGATGAGATATGTCACCCCAAACGTGGGAGTAAAGCCAAAGTCCCTTACTCTGCCCTCTCCTATTTATATAAAACCCAGACCAAGGTTTACAATAAAGAATTCTTGGGTCAATTGATCCGTCTGCTGGGCGTATATCCACCGGGTAGCGTTGTGGAGCTTTCCGGCGGCCAGGTTGGATTAGTGATGTCGGTGAGTGTCGATAGTCTGCTTTACCCCAGTGTCCTGATCTATGACCCGGATGTACCAAGAAGTGAAGCTGCGGTTATTAAATTGCAGGAGAAAGAGCTCACCATAAAACGCGTATTAAATCCGACGGCCCTTCCCGAGCCGGTGCGGGCATACCTTAACCCCAGAACCCGCATCAGTTATTATTTTGACCACAAGGAAAAAAAGAGCTGAAACCGATGCCCTATACGCTGTTAAATCTACTATGTTTATCCTTTAGTCCCAACTGCTTGCAGTAAACTCGGATAAAAACGCCTTTATTTTCAGCTTGCTCTCGGTACAATAAACCCACTGCTGACACCCAAGTTAATAGCGGTTGCGTTGCACTCATTCAACAGGAAAAATATGGCTTACTTCCAATTATTAACGATTTTGTTTTTATCTGTCTTTACCACATTTACGAGTCTTGCCAATACCCAAGCTGAAGTTGTTTCGGTAGCAGAGCGGACCATGATTGATAACAAGGTAGTGCTGGGCCGGATCGAACGGGTCTATTTTCCAGGAGTGGAAGGTTTAGCTAAAATTGGCATTCCGGCAAAGATAGACACAGGGGCCGAAACCACTTCCATCCACGCGGATAATATCCGGTTAAAGGTAAAGAATCCGGCTTTTAGCAAACTATCGGGAGTGGAGCAGTTAAAAGCGATTGCCGATGTTTTTTACGATAATCGCTTAGATGGATTCCCTGAACAGGCTGATATAACAGTGAGCTTTAGCCTGAGGCACCCCTATACAGGTGAGCTACTGTCTTTAGAACGACCCCTTGCCCGCTTAAGTATTATCAAGAGTCGGGCCGGCGGCGGTCACCTCTATCGTCCTGTAGTAGATTTACAGCTGCAAATCGCAGGGAAAAAGGTTAGCACCGAAGTTAATCTGGCCGACCGCAGCCGATTTTCCTACCCGATCCTAATTGGTAAAACCTTCCTACGTAACACAGCCTGGGTAGACGCGAGTTATGACTACCTGCAAGAGCAAAAAAATGCCAAAGTTATTGGTCGTAAGGAACATGCAAAGGTAGGTAAGCTAGCCATCAAGGTCAGCTTATCTTTTGCTAACCGCTACAGTATGTTACATGCCCTGGACATCAAAGTTGATGAGCAGGAAAAGCAAGTCAGCTTCACCCTTGAAGGCAGCGATCGGCAACGTCAAACCATGACACTACCTATAGTGCGCATGCTGAAATTTAAAAAGGCCCGAAGGCCGTTGGTTTACCTACCCATCCAGCTAGGCTCAGCCGATAAAGCTAACGACGCTTTTAATGAGCACATTCTTGTGTATTTACGTGACAGGTCTAAATTCAGCAGCCAATTACGTTTAGGTAGCGAGGCTTTAAATCAATTTTTTGTTGTCGACCTAAGTAAAAGCTATTTAGCCGATAAACCCCTGCAATCCCTCAGCACATTAACAGGTAAGAAGCTCCCCTTTATGATGAGTGCCAGGGAGCAGTTCACACTTGATGGCGTTACGGTTAATGCTGAGCCATCTGTTAGGGTAAAAACACCGCTGCTAAAGGTAAGCAAGATCAGGGAAACAAAATCAAACGGTAACCGTTTAGTTAGCTACCAGATTATTGATATTGATGACGGCGAACATTATCTTAAAAAGAAAATAGAGCGCAAGGTAAGCGTTGGCGAGCAAAGCAGGCCCGTCATTGAATCTCAGATCACGCTACCCCATACCCAGCTTAAAGAACAGCTCGCCCTTGCCACTTTGGATGCCAAAGAAGGCCCGCAAGCACAGCTTAAAGTAGGCGCTAAGCTAGTGGACGGCTCTCTGCTGGTAAACACCCGTACCAGCAATCTGCTACACAAAACAGTGCCAGTGAAGGCAGGTTATATTGAACAGGCTCAAATTGAGCACCTGTCTTTCCCGGTTAAATTAGATACCGGGGCTGACGTAAGTTCAATGCATGCAACCAATATCAAAAACTTTACAAAGGATGGCTCTGACTGGGTCTCCTTCAGCTACAGCAATAGTGATGGTATAAAGCAAAACTTCACTCGTGAAGTGGTTGATATTATGAGGATCAAAGGCAGGGCTGGTGAGAAAGCCAACATACGACCGGTAGTTAAAATGCGAGTAAAGTTGGGCCATATAACGCAAACTGTGAAAGTTAATCTGCAAAACCGGGGTAATTTTGACTACAGCATGATCCTGGGTAAAAACTTCCTCAGGCATGATATCGTCGTCAGCAGTGATAAGCAGTTTATCTTTACTGAAGAGCAGTAAGGAATGTGATGGGTTACAGCTGGTAATATCCCCCTGCTCTAATAAGCAAGGGGGACAAAAGCACTACTGTTGTAACTCTTGTTCGGTAAATAAACCATCGAATAATGGGCTACTTAAATAACGCTCGCCCGAACTTGGTAAGATAACAACTATATTCTTATCCTTAAATTCTTCCAGCTCAGCCAGACGAGCAGCAGCAACCACTGCAGCACCGGAACTAATACCGGCCAGAATACCTTCTTCCTTCATCAGGCGCTGTGTCATTTCAATGGCATCTTCATTACTCACTAATTCAGCCCGATCAATCATTCTCAAGTCGAGATTCTTAGGAATAAAACCGGCGCCGATCCCCTGAATTTTATGCGGGCCGGGAGTAATGTCTTCTCCAGCCAGAGTCTGCGATATAATGGGAGAGCCTTCCGGCTCCACGGCAACCGAGATAATATCTTTGCCTTGCTGCTGTTTGATATAACGACTAACACCGGTAATCGTGCCACCCGTTCCCACGCCGGCGACAAATACATCGATTTCACCCTTGGTATCTTCCCAGATTTCCGGACCTGTGGTCAGGGTATGGATAGCAGGATTAGCCGGGTTTTCAAACTGTTGCAACAGGACGTATTTAGTTGGATCGGAATCAGCGATCTCTTGCGCTTTATCGATAGCGCCTTTCATTCCTTTAGCGCCTTCGGTCAATACCAGATTCGCACCCAAGGCCTTTAATAATTTGCGTCGCTCCAGGCTCATGGTCGCAGGCATAGTCAGGGTAAGCTTATAGCCGCGAGATGCCGCAACAAATGCCAGGGCTATCCCAGTGTTACCACTGGTAGGCTCAATGAGCTGCTGATCTTTGGTGAGTTTTCCTTTGGTTTCCGCATCCCAAATCATGTTTGCGCCGATACGACACTTCACACTAAAGCTGGGGTTACGGCTTTCTACTTTGGCAAATACATTACCTTTCGTCACTCGGTTTAAGCGAACCAAAGGTGTACGCCCTATAGATAAAGAATTGTCGTCAAAGATATGAGTCATGAGTATGTCCTGTTTGCTATCCGGCTCGAAATCGCCTGTTTCCACCTTTTCTTTATAACAGAAAACTTGGAATGAACTAATTTTATATTCTAATAACTTATAACCGTTACTTAGGATGTAGCAGACGAATCCATCTCAGGGATGAGATGTTAAGCGCATGGATGCACGTTCGGCGAGCCTTGCGAGCACAGGTATTGCCTTTTTTGCCTATAAAGAGGCATCCACTCTACGAGCGTCCCCAGGTATTGCCCTTCTCGGTATTTTCCAACTACTGAAAGACCTATTTTAATTTAAGCCTCAGCAAATACATCAGTGTCAGATGAGCCATAAACTCCAATGTAACTAGATAACGAATAGCTATCTCGCTTTATTGGGGGGCCTTTGTCTATTTCAATCTGAAATACAATCAAAAACACATGCTAAACTGTTGTTTTTGCGCTTTATTTTTTAAAAACAATCCTGTCCAGAAATACTCAACATAGAGGCTCCTTTTATACCGATATTTACCCCTACTTATTATTACAATTCTTTACTCAAATTTACTAAAAATATGTGAACTCAGTAAGTTACAATTCTGTCCAAGCAGATGCATATAACGAATGGACTCCCAGAATGAAGCTCAATCGGATCGACTTTATTTATTTGTTTGGCATGTTCGCCATCGCCATATTTTTGATGGGCCTGGCGCCCGGAGCAACCACCCTGCACCGTGACTTACCCTTGCCAGGGAATGACAAACTTACCTCCTGGCTTAACATCAGCATTATCATCTCCAGTTTTTTCCTGATGTTATTTATGTTGGGATTAGCATTCCTGCGTAACGGCTGGCAGTTTAAGCTGCTGTCACTATTCGGAGTGATCGCAGCCTTAGCTCAGGCTGGCATAGGATTATTTCCGGCGACAGAGGAAAGCCTGCACAGCTTCTTTCTGCTGAGTTTCTTTTGCGCCAACCTGGTGCTGACCCTGGGGTTTACCCTGATCACCTTTTCCAGTAAAAACCCACCCTGGCCAAAATGGATAGCCTGGCTCAGCCTCAGTAACTTTGTCGCTCTGCTGCTTTTCTTTAGTCTGCCGACTCTCTTGTACCCTGAACTGGGGTTAGATGTTATTTATTCACCACGAAACCTGAGCATTATTACGCCTATGTTATGGCTTCCCGCATTATTGGAGTGGATGGTCATAATTACCACAACATGTTGGCTCGCTTGCTTAACCATTAACTTACCGCAGGCCGAAGTGGTGACCATAAGCGATTAGACTTAGTACGACTTTAGACAATCAAGGAAGACCTCTAAACTTAAACCATTAACAACTCGAGCTTGAGTGGAATGAGTAAGCACCTCTGCCTCAGCATTTTACTTTTATGTATTGGCCCAACCAAAGCCGACAATTTTGAAGACGTTGCAACTCAATGGATAAAGCGAGAGTTTTTTACTTCCTCCCTGTCCGTAAGCCAGCAACTCGATGAGCTCCATTGGTTTTATCAGGCTGCGCAGGCATACCGGGGAATGGAAATTCATGTGCTGTCGGAAACAATTACCACCCATCAGTATGAGTCCAAGGTCCTGACCCGGGCATTTTTCGATATTACCGGTATTCGGGTTATCCACGATTTAAAACCCGAGGGGGAAGTGGTGGATATCCTGAACCGGCATTTACATCAAGGTGAGCATAAATATCAGGCATTTATCAATGATTCGGATTTAATTGGCACCCACTACAGATATAACAAACTGTTATCTATCAGTGACTTGATTACCGGGCCTGGAAAGCAGATCACCTTGCCCACGCTGGCGCTGGATGATTTTATCGGCCTCAGCTTTACCACGGGACCAGACGGTAAAATTTATCAGTTGCCAGATCAGCAATTCGCCAACCTCTACTGGTTTCGCGCCGACTGGTTTAACCGCGAAACACTTAAGCAACAATTCCTCAAGATTTACTCCTATCCCTTAGGCGTGCCGCTAAACTGGTCGGCGTATGAAGATATAGCGGAATTCTTTACGGTTCATGTTAAAGAAATAGATGGTCAGAAAGTATATGGTCATATGGACTATGGCAAGAAGGACCCCTCGTTGGGCTGGCGTTTCACCGACGCCTGGTTTTCCATGGCAGGTGCCGGCGACAGGGGATTGCCCAATGGCAGACCGGTGGATGAATGGGGGATCCGGGTAGACGGTTGCCACCCAGTGGGATCCAGTGTCAGCCGGGGCGGCGCCACCAACGGTCCGGCCGCGGAATACGCCACACGTAAACTGATCGAATGGTTATATAAATACGCACCACCGGCCGCCAGAAATATGAATTTTTCCCAGGCGGGTCCGGTACCGGCCCAGGGTAATATTGCCCAGCAGATTTTCTGGTACACCGCCTTTACCGCCGATATGACGGCAAAGGGCCTACCCGTGGTGGATAAAGAAGGCAAACCCAAGTGGCGAATGGCACCATCCCCCAGGGGACCCTATTGGCAAAATGGCATGAAGCTGGGTTATCAGGATGCGGGATCCTGGACATTTTTACGCAGCACTCAACTGAAACAGCTGCAAGCCGCCTGGTTATACGCCCAGTTCGTCGTTTCCAAAACCGTTTCTTTACGTAAAACCCTGGTGGGGCTGACGCCGATAAGATTATCCGATATCAACTCTGATGCGTTTACTCAAGCCGCTCCCTTGCTGGGGGGCTTAGTAGAATTTTATCGTAGCCCGGCCAGGATCCAGTGGACACCAACGGGGCTGAATGTACCGGATTATCCAAATCTGGCCCCCTTATGGTGGTCAAACCTGGCCCCCGCACTACAAAAAGAGATATCACCGCAACAAGCCCTGGATAACCTGGCCAAAGCACAGGACCAGGTGTTAGCCCGGCTACAGAAATCCGGGCGACAAACCATCTGTGCCCCCAGGTTAAACCCCATCCAAGATCCTGGATCCTGGCTAACCCAACCAGGGTCGCCTAAGGCCAGGCTGAAAAATGAAAAACCCAAAGGTAAGACCATTCCTTACCAGGAGTTGATCAAGTCATGGCAATAAAAGTTTGTTTGTTGTCGGTATGGCTGATGAGCTGCTTGCCAGCAACGGCGGACACCATTCGCTGGGCGCAAAGCCACTTTCCTCCCTGGATGATTTTGGAAGGACAGCAGGTGGGTCAGGGGGCCTGGAATATTATGTTCAGGAGAATTGCCGCCAAGCTTCCGCAATACAGTCACTCTCCCATAGAAATGACCCATTTACGGTTTTTACTGGAAACTCAAGTGCAGCGGCTGACATGTAAAACCGACTTTTTTAAAACACCGGCGCTGGAGTCCAAACTCTACTATTCCATTCCCTCTTTTATTCAGCTTGCCAATCATATTGTCATGCGAAAAGAAACGGCTGAAAAATTGGGTAACCCTAGTATCATCTCACTCACATCTATCCTGTCTCAAACAGAGCTAAGAGGGGCTATCATAGGCGGACGTAGTTATGGCGTAGTGCTGGATCAAATACTAAAAGATCATAAAAAACAACCCAACCTGATCTCCAGGCCAATGAAAGTCAAAAATACCTTCCGCATGCTGATCCGCAATCGCATCGACTATATTCTCGAGTTTCCCGCTATCCAGCGTTTTTTCGAAGGTGAGCTCAAGTTAGCTCGGGGAGACTTGGTGAATATAGAGATCTATGAAGCCCAGCCTTACAATCTTACCTATGTCACCTGCGCAAAAACAGAACATGGAAAAGCAGTCATACAGCACATAAATAAAGTACTCAAGACCCTGATATTGTCAGACAAATACCGTGATGCGTTACTAAGCTGGTATGACGAAAAAGACAGACAACGCTTAGCTAACTATTACGATAAGCTGCTCATTCCCATTACCTTAACCAACTTAGGCAAGCTGCCCCCCTACAAGCCTGCCCCCCACAACACGCAGAACCAGAAATAGCAGCCCCCGGATTTATCTGGCACTATAAGCCGGCTTAACCAGCAGGGGCAGGAAATGCTCACTCACACCTTATCAATCAAATGAAACAGACAATGCAAAATATAATCAGCACTCAAGTAGACCAGGGGTTTGCCAGCGAACTGGTAAGCCGCATTTGCCAACAAAGCGCCGATGAGATTAGCTACTTCAATGGTTTGCTAAACGAAAATAAGTTAAATCCGGCTAACTGGGAAATAGTTATCCGGGCTAACCAAAACACAAAATTTACCGCAGGAGTAACCCGCTCCGGCGCTGAATCCAATAGCTACCTTATTGAAAATTCAGCTTTCGAAGCCGCTAGCCTGCTATCCCTTGCCCTGGAGCTGGAAAAACTAAAGCAACAGGCAAAACTCAATAGCATTGCCAGATCCGTTTTACCTAAGGGAAATAACGCTTTGGACTGTTGGTTTGCTGGTATCGAACAAACTGATCCCGAGTCGGAGACCCTGGCGCTGGACGCCTGCTTATTACTGTATTTCCACCAGGTATCCAGAGTGATGTTTGGTCATTGTGATCACCAAAGCGCGGATCTTAAACACAAGCGAGCCCTGGATACGGATGCAGACTTTAACGCCGGTACTATGTTTTGCTTATGGATGCCGCATATCCAGCAATCTGAGCGGGTGCCACAAGACGAACAAGCAAGCCTGTCACGCCTGGTGAAAGCCAGTTACCTTCTCACTCTGGTATTAAAAGCCAGCTCCACCAGTAAGAATGCAAGCCATTTTAGTGCCACTCGCGTTCCCTGCTTCTTTGCCGGAGGTCTGTCCGGGTTAAAGGCACAAGGTAAGGCAAAACAGTTTTCAGATGACGAGAACGACTGGGATCAGGAAATAACCCGCTTTAGCGAACTACTGGAAGCCGCCTTACAGGACTCTTCCCTTGGGGAGTGGATGGGTAACGAAAAAGACCTGGCCCAGGATCGGCAGCAGCTGGAAAAAGTGACTCAGCCTATCAGGGCCGAATTAAAGCAAGGTCCTTTAAAAAACCTTGCTTTTAGCGCATAAAGCCAACCCTGTGCTCTTAGTGAATACCACTCGTAGCACAGGGGTTAGGCTTCTTGCTGTTTACCTGTCTCCATGCTTTCGGCAGGTTTTTGCCCCTTGTTACCCAGCAAAGGACGCTGCGCTTTAGGGGTGCTAAACCAGTAACCCAGGCCCACAAACACCACTCCACTGAAGGTATTGCCTATGGTTACCCAAAGCAGGTTGCGGCCAATGCCAGCCAGGGTAAAGGCGTCACCGTGCTGACCAAACCAGGACAGGGCAAAAATGGTCATATTGGCAATACTGTGCTCATAGCCGGAAACGATAAAAGCCAACAAACACCACCAAATAGCAATAAATTTGGCGCTGCCTTCAACCCGACCAACCATCCAAATAGCCAGACAAACCAACCAGTTACATAGAATACCCTTGGCAATCAGGACACCGACAGACATTTCTGTCTTAGCTAAGGCCACCTTGTGTAACAGGCTGGTATCCTGGTTAAGTAAGGCGCCGCCACCGGCCAGATAAAACAGATACGCCACCAGTACACTGCCCAATAAATTTCCCATCCAGGTTTGTGGTAACACCCTTAGGGTATCAGCCACAGTGATCTCACCCGTCTTTACTCCAAAGGTCAGGAACATGGTATGGCCGGTAAACAACTCGGAGCCGGCAATAATCACCAGGCTTAAGGCGATGCCAAAGGTCGCCCCCATCACCAGGGAGCGGATGGAAGGATCAACCATATTTCCTAAGGTAAATATCAGGATGATCCCCAGCCCAATATAAGCTCCGGCCATAGCTGAATTTAGCCAGAAACCGAGCTTTTCCTGGTCAGCAAAAGTTACTATTCGCTTTGCGTTGGCAGAGCATTTTTGGATACTTTCTCCGTACATAACCTTTCCTCTTCGATAATTTAAAACCTGGCTCAGGGGTTTATCCCCTGAGCCTCAAATTTAAACGGCCACTTGTACCTGCAGGCCTTTCACCCTGACCTGCCAGCTTCGTATGGACATCCCCGCGTTTTCCATACAGGCGCCATCCGATAATCTGAAATGTTGTTTCTTCAGGGGAGAAGCGACCCAGAGCTGACCCCGATGCTCACAGATAAGGCCGCGGGATAATACACTGGCCCGGGCGAAGGGGTCGATATTATCCAGAGCGAAAATCTGCTCTTCTTTACCGGGCCTGAACAAGGCCACCTGCTCACCTTCAATCAGGGCGCACACTCCGGTAGCTGGGTTTATATCTGTGATATCACAAACCGAGATCCACTTGCTCATGCTGTTTCCTCCAGCTGAAGTGTGTAAGTAGGCACTCTTTCTGCCGCTCCCGCCGGGCGTTTTTGCCCACGCTCAGGAACAAACTGCACATTGCCATCGTGCTCTGAAGAGTTGATAAAATGGGCAAATCGTTTTAGTTGAGCCTTGTCATTTAAGGTTTGTTTCCATTCACACTCAGAGCTGTCGATTAACTGCTGCATATCCTGCTCAAGCTGATCGTTGATCGCTAACTTGTTGTCGATGATCACTTCCTTCAGGTAATCAACCCCACCTTCCAGATTATCCAACCAAACCGAAGTCCGAATTAATTTATCTGCAGTGCGCACATAAAACATCATGAAACGGTCGATATATCGCAGCAAGGTTTCCTTATCCAGATCCGATGCCAGTAGATCTGCATGCCTGGGTTTCATACCACCGTTACCACACACATACATATTCCATCCCGCATCTGTGGCGATAATGCCAAGATCTTTACCCTGGGCTTCGGCGCATTCTCGGGTACAACCGGAAACTCCGAACTTTATTTTATGTGGAGTGCGGATCCCCTTATAACGATTTTCCAGGTAAACCCCCAAACCTACGCTGTCCTGAACACCGAATCGGCACCAGGTACTGCCAACACACGTTTTCACCATACGTAACGCTTTGGCATAGGCTTGCCCGGTTTCAAACCCGACGTCGATCAGCTGCTGCCAGATGGCGGGCAAGTCACCTTTATGGGCGCCAAACAGACCGATACGTTGGGCACCGGTGACCTTGGTATACAACTGAAACTGTTTCGCGACGCTGGCGACAACGGCTAATGCCTCCGGGGTCACTTCACCACCTGGCATACGCGGGATCACTGAATAAGTACCGTCTTTTTGCATATTGCCGAGGAAGATATCATTGGTGTCCTGCAAACCGTTATTGTCCTGGCTCAGTACATAATCATTCCAGCAAGACGCTAAAATCGAACCCACCGCAGGTTTACAGACTTCGCAGCCATAACCCTTACCGTACTTCTCCAGCACTTGGTCAAAGGTTTTAATGCCTTCCACACGGATCAGGTGGAACATCTCCTGGCGTGAGTATTCAAAGTGCTCACAGAGATGATTTTTCACCTCAATACCCTGCTTGCTCAGTTCGGCATTCAGCACCTGGGTGATAAGCGGCAAGCAGCCGCCACAGCCCGTTCCCGCTCCAGTTGCGTCCTTAATTTCAGCCAGAGAGGTTAAACCTTCAGCCACGGCGCTGGCGATATTTTCCTTGGTTACATCGAAGCAAGAGCAGATTTGCGCGCTATCCGGCAGAGCATCGACGCCTAGGGCGCTGTCTGAGCCACAACCGGCATGCTCGGGTAAGATCAAGCTGTCCGGGTGTTTCGGCAAGTCAATATCATTAAGCTTGTATTGCAGCAGGGTACCATAGCTTTCCGTATCCCCCACCAGCACAGCCCCCAGCAGACGCTTGCCGTCTTCGGAAACCACGATACGTTTATACAGGGAAGTATGCTCATCAACATAAACATAACTGCGAGAGCCAGGGGTGTTACCGTGGGCGTCACCTATGCTGCCAACGTCCACTCCAAGCAACTTCAGCTTGGCGCTCATATCTGCCCCGGTAAAGGCATTTTCGATACCTAACAGGTGATCTACTGCCACTTGCGCCATCTTGTATCCCGGCGCCACCAGACCAAAGAACTGCTCGTTCCAGGCGGCGCATTCACCTATGGCATAAACATCTGGGTCGGAAGTCAGGCATAAATCATTGATGGCGATCCCACCCCGGCGAGCCGTAGCCAGGCCACACTGTTTGGCCAGCTTGTCCTGCGGACGAATACCCGTGCTGAAAACAATAAAATCCACTTCCAGTTGGGTTTCGTCGGCAAACACCATAGTGTTTCGGCCACTCTCACCCTGGGGGACAATTTCGAGGGTATTTTTACCCGTGTGAACCCGAACTCCCAGGCTTTCTATTTTACTGCGTAAGATCGCGCCGCCCTGAATATCCAGTTGCTCCGCCATTAATACCGGGGCAAATTCAATCACATGGGTTTCTACTCCCAAGGCTTTTAAAGCACCAGCCGCCTCCAGTCCCAATAAACCACCACCCACAACCACACCAGACTTGCTGCGTCTGGCACAGGTTTCTATGGCGTTGAGATCTTCTATGGTGCGGTAAACGAAACAGTCTTTGTTTTCACTGCCGTTAATAGGAGGGATCCAGGGGTACGAGCCGGTGGCGAGGATCAGTTTGTCGTAATAAACACCACGACCGGTCTGGGTGTGGAGCAATTTCTCGTGACGGTTAATGGTGATAACCCGCTCACCTAGCAGTACCTGAATACCGTGTTTTTCATAAAATCCACGTTTAACCAGGGAGAGTTCTTCTGCTGTGTGATGGGAAAAATAGGAGGAAAGGTGGACGCGGTCGTAAGCAACTCTGGGCTCTTCGCAAAAGACCGTTATTTCGTAATCCGCCATGGCGGCTTTATCCACAAGATCTTCGATAAACCGATGACCTACCATGCCATTTCCTATAATGGCCAGCCTGACTTTGCTCATAGTTGCCTCGACATATAATCTTATCTAAAGCTAGTTTAAATAATCGGCGCGGCCCGCTCATTGATGTAAATCAACAAGATAATTACATAACAACTAAAAATAAAGCGTAAGCAACCCACTAAAGTACTACCTTATAGGTATTCTTTAATAATTTGTTACGTAATTTTACAACATTTAAACCGAGTTATTCCCATGAGGAAAACAATTCCTGAATTCAAACCATTTCTGTTCATATCAGTAACCCGCTAGACTCCCCACCTCCAGATACACAGGAGTCCCCATGCAGAATACCGCCGGAACACGACTTATCGCCTTAATGGTGCTGCTCGTGTTATTTAGCCCGTTAGCCATAGATATTTATTTACCCGCACTGCCTGTAATGGCGGAGGCTTTCTCAGTAACAACCACGCAGATCCAGGATACAGTGACCTGGTTTATGGTCAGCATGGGAGTTGGTCAATTACTGGCTGGCCCGCTGGCAGATCGCTTTGGCCGCCGACCTATTGCGCTAGGGGGTATCGCTATTTATGGTGTAAGTGCATTGCTGGCCAGCTGGTCTCAAAGCCTTGATCTTCTTTTGCTGGCCAGGTTAATGCAGGGATTCGGGGCTTGTGCTACCTCGGTCGCCGCATTTGCTGCGGTCCGTGATAGTTTTGGCGCCGAACGTAGCGGCCGGATGATCAGCTATTTGAATGGAGCCATTTGTTTTATCCCCGCCCTGGCGCCACTGCTGGGCAGCTGGTTAACCCACGAATTTGGCTGGCGCTCAAACTTCAGCTTTATGGCTGGTTTTGCGTTAGTCGGAGCAGTCTTGCTTGCCTTAGGGTTTAAAGAAACGCGCCCTGGTGATACTCAGTCCCAGGGTAAGCTAATCAGCATTGGCCGTTATACACCGGTATTAAAAGAGCCCGCTTTCCTATTCCACGCCAGCTTATGTATGTTAGCTATGGCTGTGATCCTGGCATATGTGACCTCAGCCCCCGTCTGGCTGATGATGGAATTGGGCCTGGATATGGGCCAGTTTACAGTCTGGTTTGCCGTGAATGCCGTGCTGAATATTATTGCCTGCCTGATAGCACCTAGATTTATGGATAAATTTGGTGCCAGCAAAGCACTAAAAGCCGGTTTAATTATCTTGATCGGCTCGGGTTTTGCCATGCTGGCCCTTAGCCACATCCAAACACCTTGGGCTTATATGCTGCCTATCTTTATGTCCTCATTTGGTTTTGCCTGGACTCTGGGTTCGGCAGCCGGTAAAGCACTAGCTCCATTTGGCGACAGGGCAGGCACGGCAGCCGCTTTGCTTGGGTTGTTTCAAATGGCTGGTGCAGGTTTGATGGTCAGCCTGATGCAACGCCTTGATCTTACACCGCCCATACTACTGGCGGTGCAGATGTTGTTACTGCTACCAGGTTTATTGCTCTTAACCACCAAGCTCGGCAAGAGCTGGCATCAGGCTTTGTAGCTGCAATCTGCGAATATAGCGATCGCTATATTCGCAGAACGTGCATCTATGCGCTTTGCATCTCATCCCTGAGATGGGTTCGGCTCACAAAAGCCGCAACAATTGTTACCCTTATACCCGTTACTTGATGGGTTCAGAGCAAACTATTCACTCAGCATGGCTATTAGTTGCGGCAGGTAAACCGTACTTTGCTTTGCCAGGCTGCGTTGCTCAGCCAGCACCTCTTGTAAGATTTCGTAGCTGGTTAGCGGGTTTGCCAGCACCACACGAAATACCACTAATTTCTCGCTACGATACTGACTCACTTCCAGCCGGGTACGAGAAACAAAAGACTTACCCGCTTCACGCTGCCTTTTCTGAATAAACTTGGTCAGGTTATCCAGTAGCTGGTTGATCTCTTCTTGTCTGGAACCCTTGCTCCTGGCCAGCAGGGCCTGTATCGCTTGGGGTACATAGCGATAGCTTAACAAACAAAGCTCAGGCTCGGAGATCAGTTCAAAGTCTTTATTTTCTTTGATTAAATCGGCAAAGTAGCGCGCTTTTTCAATCCCCTGATTAATGAGCAGTTCGTAGCCAGGGCGACTAATAATATGCAGACTCGCATAAACCAGCATTGCCATACCGGACCTGGATCCTTCCAGGGTATGACTGCCCAGGTCCTTTGAACCCTTGCGTAAAATATACTCGGCATGATGCTCTATGGCCGAAACTAAGGCCTGATTTTTAAATAACACCAAACCTGCCCCCATAGGCACATACATCTGCTTATGGGCGTCTATGGTCACTGAGTCAGCCCGCTCAATACCCGCTAATAGGTGTCGATATTTGTTAGACAGCAGGGTTGCACCACCCCAAGCCGCATCAACGTGGAAGTGGCACCGATACTTTTGCGCAATGTTCGCCATCTCCGCCAGCGGGTCGATATTACCCGTTTCTGTGGTACCTGCGATGCCAACAATACTCAGGACTTTGATATTTTCAGCGGCCAGTTGTTGACACTTTTTCTCCAGCGCAGCGCAATCTATCTTGTTATTGCCATCTGTGGGAATAGCCATCAGGCTTTCCTGACCAATCCCCAGCACATCGGCCGCTTTTTTCAGCGAGTAGTGTCCACGATCCGATACCAGAATAGCTAAGCCGTCATAACCATAGTGTTTCAGCGCCTTGAACAAACCTTGCTTGGCGACACCTTTAAACTCGCCGTCGGCTTTTAGCAGGTTATTACGTGCGGCCCATAAGGCCGTGATATTGGCGATGGTGCCACCGGAGCAAAACACGCCCAGTGAGTGATTGGCGCTATGCATCCACTGCTGATAAAAACTATCGCTTTCATTGTAAATCAGATGATGCATCATACCCAGGACCTGACGCTCCATAGGTGTGAAGGCTTTTGAGGTTTCTACCTTTACCAGGTTTTGGTTCAACCCCGTCATCAGCTTTGCAAGTGGCAACTGGAAATAGGGCAGTGCCGAGGTCATATGACCGATAAAGCTGGGAGCAGACGTATGAACCGACTGAGAAATCAACTTATCCAGCAGGTGACGCATGTGATCTGAAACAAAAGCCGGTGATTCTGGGATCCGAGACTGACAGAAGTCTTTTTCAATATCCACCAGCGGCTTTTCTGTTGCAACTATATGTTGCCCCAAAAAACCGGTCAAATTCTGTGATATATCGGATTCAATTTTCCCAAGCGTCGATTCTGGCGCCTCAGGTAGGGTAAATATTCGATATAGAGACTCTAACGATGCCTTCGCTGTGTGCTTTTCAACTGTCATTTATAGTACTAAACACTCTGCTTTAGTGGCTTTTCACTTATCTTGTGAAAATGGATAACCCGCACTTTAATAAAAATTGCTAAGAATGTCTTCCGCTTTGCTATATGAACAGCTCAGCCATCAAGCATCTTAAGCCCAGTTAAACCACAGTCGCTGATAATAAGCGAATAATACGAACCTTCTTAATCAGTTAGCTGCAACAAAAAAATTAAAACATAATTCTTTTTAAAATCAACATATTAGAACCATACAAATGCAACATCATCACTTTCTTTCAGAGCTGCCGCCAGCAAGTATATACCAGTATGCCGCCAGCCAAAATAAATCCGTTGCTAAGCTGCGTTAACATGTTGCATAAGGCCTTACCCTGTTGCTTGGGTAAATCAAGCCAAGATTGAAAGTGCCCAATTTGGTCTGTTTAATAACATCAAGGCATGATTTGGGACTAGCCTTGCTGCAGTTGACGTGACAACTAATGCTAAAGGGGAAAATGCCTGGTTATTTGCCAGAGAAGTTATACCTTGGTGGGGTGAATTGGTCAGGAAACTCTCAAGTTCAGGTTGGCTGAAGTTAAGGCCGTATAAGTTGGTTTAACTATCTGCGCTGAAGCTGAAAATAGAATTTTACCTAAATTTCCACTAAATAGTGGACTCTGCCCTTTATTTGGACTATTCGCTCCGAAATAAAGCTGACGTTGATAAGGTTCATTTTTCCTCGGCCTTATCCATAAAAAAGTTGCAACATTACCCCTGACATCCAAAGTATGGAAAGCAACATCAGAAACCAATATTTAGCAACCATCCTAAACCTCTTTGCGATCACTTAACCTCAGGGACTAAATTACCACAACGATAATAATTATCAATATCAATTAAATTTTTTAAGCTCTGTTTGTCTTTCTTTTACCGCCAGCCGACACTCGGTCAATATCTCTTTCATTCTCAGTAGGATTTGTTCCATTTCAGCCCTGTCGTCATCTTCCGCATAATGTTCGAGGGACTCACAATAAGTACCTAACTGACTAAGTCCAACGGTTTTGGCCGAGGACTTAAGTTTATGAGCTAATTGAGACATCACCTTAATATCGAAGTCTTGCGACTCTACCATAGCAGCAAACTGTGGAAGACTCAGATCCATAAAGTCCTCCAGTGCAGCCTGGTAATCGTCCTTATCTGAATCAAAAATAGTTTGAAATACACCCTTATCCAACACACCCTCCTGTTCGGACTCTACGGCTTTTTCTTTTACCGACCGAGGGCTTATATCGTTAGACTTGGTATCTAACCAACGTGCCAACATCTGCCGCAACTTAACCAGCTCCACAGGTTTTGACAAATAATCGTCCATGCCCGCAGCGAGGCACTTCTCGGCCTCTCCGACCAAGGCATTGGCGGTAATGGCGATAATGGGGATACTGTAATTTTGCTCCACCTGGATACGCCTGAGGACACCGGCCAATTCATACCCATCCCGGTTTGGCATATGGCAATCGGTTAATACCAGGGCAAAGTGATGCTGGGTATAAATTTGCTCAGCTTCAATCCCGTCATTGGCGATTTTACAGGCGTAACCCAGCTTCTTAAGCTGCCGCTGGATCACTTCCTGGTTGGTTTGATTATCTTCAGCCACCAGAATCAGCCGTCCCAGTTCTTCGGCTCGTTCTTCTGTGATAACTTGCGGGCTGTCGTCCTCTTGTACTACCACCAGATCTACCGGGCTTTCCTTGCCAATCGCCACATTAATACCATGTAACAGGGCGTTGATTTTTAATGGGCAGGCACTAATAGCAAAGGCATTTTCCGCCACTAACCCTTCTCCGCGGGAGCTTAATTCCAATACCAGATATCTGAGCCTATTTTGAAGCAATACCGGTAGGTGTTCAGCCACCTGCTGCATTGTTCTGGTCAGGTTATCAGTTAAAATAAGCGCCTGCCTGTCGCTGTTTTTGGTTAACCCCTCACTCAGCTCCTTGTAGCCGTTACTTAGCAAAGGCACCCTATAAAACTGCAGGTATTCCTCGACACAATCACTAATCCACTTGGGTTCAATAAAGTTAAAGGCCACCACATCATTAGCCGAACTGAATGTATCCGGTTCATAAAGGCCAGTTTGAAGTAGGGTTAACAACACTTTAAAGCTGGAACCCTCACCCAACGTGCTGCTGACTTCCACTTTCCCTCCCATCAGCACCACCAGGTTCTTACAGATAGCCAGACCCAAACCTGTCCCGCCAAACCTGCGGGTGGTAGAGGATTCTGCTTGAGTAAAGGGCATAAATAAGTTTTCTAAATCATCCGGTTTGATACCGATCCCATTGTCGTGCACCGCCAATTCCAGCTCAGCGGTTTTGGAGTTCGACGTTAGGACTCTGGTGGAGACTCTAACAACTCCCTGTTGTTCCAGATTAGCGGAAAACTTGATGGCATTACCCACCAGATTAAACAGCACCTGGCGAAGTCGTATGGGGTCACCCCTTAACTCGGATGGTATGGTGGGTTCGGTATACAATTCGAAGACGACACCTTTTTCATCTGCTGTGGGGGTCAGTGTATCCACCACCCCTTCCATAACAGAAACCAGGGAAAAATCGATCTCTTCCAGCTCCAGCTTACCCGCTTCAATTTTGGAAAAATCGAGAATATCGTTAATGATATTGAGCAGTGAAAAAGCCGAGTCTCGAATGGTATTGGTCATACTTTGCTGCTCCCTGTTCATGCTGGAAGTCAGTAACAAGTCGATCATGCCGATAATACCGTTCATCGGAGTACGGATTTCATGGCTCATTGTCGCCAGAAAGCTGGCTTTTGCACGGGAAGCCGCTTCAGCCCTGTCTTTAGCCGCTACCAACTCCTGCTCAGCGGTATTCCTGGCAATCATATTAATCTTAAACACTTCCATCGCGGTGGCTATATCACCGATTTCATCCTTCCTCTCCCGGTACACCACTTCCACGTCAGTATTACCTTCCGCCAGTTGCAACATAGTGCCGCTAAGCTCGGAAATAGGACGAGTGATGGTCCGGTAGGCATAATAGATAATGGCGGCGCAACATAAAATCACCAGGGCCAATAAAAGGGTCAAGATGTACTGGTTGGAAACAGTGAGATCCCTGAGTCCTGCCAGGGATGCGTTCGCCTGAGCATCTGCGTCAAACGCCAGCTTGTCCAGCATAGTTTCAAGCCTGATAAACAGCTGGTGCTCCAGGTTATCTATCGCCTTAATAGCCAACTGTTTTCCTTCCGGGTCAAAGCGCTGAAACACTTCGAAGCCGCCGTCACGTAACACTTTATAGAGGGCTTCCACTTGCTGAAGCTGCATAATTTCTTCGGGCCTTTTTTCCAGCGGTTTTAGCTGTGCCAGAAACTGCTCAAAGTCCTGGCTGTCATTGATAAAATCATGCCTCGCTTGGATAACTCCGTTAATATATTTTTCCAGGTCGGCCACCATATCCCCGGCTTCATCCACCAATTCCAGGTAAAAGCGAACTCCAGGCAAATCATCCATAATAACTTCAGTGAAATCTGCTTCGGAACCGGCATCTGCTATTTCACTCTCTTTTAAGCTGTCCAGCAAAGCTTCCAACTTAGCCCCGGTATGTTCGTTTAACCCCAGCACCCGCTGCTGTGCCCAGGCTTCCGATGCAGGGTTATAACGATTAAACACTTCTGTCCTGGCCCTGTTTTGATATTCTTCAAACAGCGCCTCTATCTCCTGTACCCTGCGCTGATTAAATACGGCGGCTTGTTTTAGCTTGTGCATAAACTGAATAAATTCATTTCGGTTGCGCTCGAAATCCTCCCGCTCATCGGACTCGCCTAACACATACTCCAGCACATTGGCGTTCATATCGCCGATTTCATCCAACATGGAGATGGACAACAAGGCACTGGGAATATCGGATGAACTCACGGTACTGGTGTCTTCCCGCACCCGGGTATTCATCAGATAGCTAAAAGCAGAGAGGATTAACACCAGAATAGTGATCGCCACCATTGACGCAGTTACTTTGCTGCCAATGGTATTTAAGTTAAACCAGCGGGAAAAAATCTTGGTAAACATAGATTCAGCCTGATTGACAAAGCCTAACGTCAGTTTAGCTCATAATCCTGCGCCTCTCGGTCACTGGGTTATCGAGCAAGATAGAGCTATATTTTTATAAAGCTCGCCTTTTTTGGGGCTAAGTTATGCGAGATAAAGTAATCAATGATCTCAGAGTGCTGGTAGTTGATGACGACACCTTTATATTAAGAAGTGTGTCCAGAATGCTGGAAAAATTAGGGGTCAAAAAAGTCATCACCACAGATAAAGCGGAGCTAGCGTTAAAACTCATCAGCTGCCGTATTGAACCTATCGATGTACTTATTTCCGACTTAAACATGCCAGAGCTGGATGGTGTGCAGCTTATTCGCCATTTGGGAGACTTAAAAGAGAAGGTCGGCCTGATCCTTATTAGCGGGGAGGATGCCAGAATATTACAAACCGCGGAGAGCATAGCCAGGGAAAGACAGATTAATGTATTGGGCTCGCTGGAAAAGCCGGTTAAATCAGCTCAAATAGAAGCACTGCTTTCCAGTCAGGGAGTCGCTCAGGTGGTTCACTCCAGGATGATGAACATTCCAGATTTAGGCGCTGAACTTCATCAGGCAATTAAGGAAAATCAAATTCATCCCTATTACCAGCCGCAGTTAAATATAAAAACTAACCAAGTTGTCGGTGCTGAAGCCCTGGCCCGCTGGCATCATCCCGAAAAAGGAATGGTCCCCCCCAATATATTTATCCCTATTGCGGAGCAGTTAGGTTTGATTGGTGACCTAACCCGGCAAATCTATTCAGTCGCGTTTACCGATCTGCAAGCCTGGCGTAAAGCCGGTTTAAACTTAACCGTCTCCGTTAACTTCTCTCCCAGAGGACTGGATAACTTAGACATCCCGGAAATGGTGCAACAGGAACTAAAAAGTCGCCTAATACCACCAGACAAAGTCATTATTGAAGTAACCGAATCCCTGGTAACCCGGGATCTTATCACCAGCCTGGATATCTTAACCCGCTTCAGACTAAAAGGCATCGGGCTTTCCATCGATGACTTTGGCACCGGCTTTTCTACCTTAGAGCAGCTCAAGCGGATCCCCTTTACCGAGCTAAAAGTCGACCATTCGTTTGTCCACGGAGCAGGTAAGCATAAAGTCAGCCTGGCCATCTTGGAGTCTAGTTTACAGTTAGCCGCTAAATTAGACATACATACGGTGGCAGAAGGGGTTGAGAACGAAGATGACCTGCAACTGGTCCGTAATCTAGGTTGTGAGCTGGCACAGGGCTACTATTACGCCAAACCCATGCCCTTAGATGATTTCCTTAGCTGGTTAAACCAATATAATCAGCCTTCCTAGCCATGATTCGGCGAATATCGCGTTCGCTGTGTTCACCTATAAAGAGGCATCCGCTCTTGAGAGCGGCGCGTCAGGATAATCACTAGCTTTCCACACCCATTATTTTAAGGTAGCTAACCTTAGTATTCATAAAGGCCGTTTTTTGTTTACTTGGCACAGATTCCGACAAAGGAAGCTTCACTTTCATTGGGTTAACCTTTTTACCGTTTACATGGAGCTCATAATGTAAATGAGCCCCTGTGGAGCGGCCGGTATTGCCAGACAGAGCCACTCTTTGCCCCATAGACACATGCTGACCTTTTCTCACCAGGATCTTGGAAAGGTGCAAGTAACGTGTCACATACTTGCGGCCGTGTTTAAGTACTAAATACTTGCCGGCAAACGGGTGATTACCAACCCGGGTTACCACTGCATCGCCAATGGAATATACGGATGTACCGGTCGGTGTCGCAAAGTCAGTGCCATAATGGGGCCTGATTTTCCCGGTAACTGGGTGACGACGTTTCAGATTAAACGATGAACTTATCCGGTAGCGTTTGTTAGTGGGATATTTACGATACGCCTTATTCAGCCCCTTGCCTACAGCATCATAATAGCGCCCATCCTGGTGTAAAAATGCGCTATAGCTTTGATGTCGGGTGGTAAGCACCACTGCCAACAATTCGTTTTGACCACTCTTTTCACCTTCAACCAGCTGATCCGAGACCAATACATTAAAACTGTCCCCGGCCCTAAGTTGACGCTTAAAGTTGAGTTTGTATTGCAACAAGTTGGCTATTTGCTGAACTTGCCCGGCATTTAAACCGGCACGCTTGGCGCTTAAATAGAAACTGCCGTTTATTTCTCCGGTAACCGCTCTTTGCGCCCAAACCCCCTCTAGCACCTCTAGCTTAGATTTATAACCCTCTCCTTCCAGCTGAAAAACCAGGGTAGTGGCCTTATCAATTTTCAGCTCTAGCCTAGACAATTGGTTAGTATCTTGATCTATGTTCAGCTTTAATCTCTGGCCAGGCTGAAGGTTACCTAAGTGAAGGTATTCTTCATCTGCGGTTAACAACTCTTGCAGGACAGCAGCGGAAATACGTAAATTGTGAAAGATATGGCTGAGAGTATCGCCGGACTTCACCTTTAGATTATGCTCCCTTATCCCTATTAGGGTCTGAAGCTCCTGCGACGATTCAATAACGTCTTGATCACTGGGAAGATCTGGCTCAGCTCTGTTAATGTTCAAAGGTAACTCTCTGACAACTGGGTGATGCTGCCGACTCGGGAACATGAGAACAATAAAACTAGCCAAAAATAAGAATAATATGGCAAACAAGTGCTTACGGGGAAAACGCGATAATTTAGAAACCAGAATAGCCATGCCAAGTCTTGTTATAATGTAACAGAAGACTGGGATTTTATCGGTTTTTCACTATTAAAATCAAATCCAATTAGCAGAAACCTCCTGTACAGCAAGGTTTCATGACCTACAGATCTACTCTCTGACGTTTGTTTATAACCGCTGGCGGTGGGTGCTTTCTGTTGTGCTACTACGGCGGTTAGTGAAGCATACGAAACTCACGCCTTATTCGCTGTAGCATCAGTTTATGATCCAATGGTTGACTAATATAATATCCCTGTGCGCAATCCACCCCGAGTGTACCCAAGCGATCAAACTGCTCCGATACTTCCACCCCTTCTGCAACAACAACTAAGCCTGCGGCCTGGGCCTGAGCAATACTGTATTTTATTTCACTAGTGATGCCCGCCTTAAGCTGTTCGACCAAACTAATATCCAACTTCACCTCACCAAAAACAGGCTCAGGCAGATCGATCAAACTTTTATACCTGTGGTCATAATTATCCAGAGAAAGGCGAAAACCATAATGCCGAAGTAAGCTAAGGTGCTCCTGTGCTACGTGCCAAAGGGCGGGTAATTTTGCTGCCTTTAGCTCAAAACCTACAGCGTATGCAGGAATACCAAAAGCCGTGACCCGCCGGCAAAACCAGTCCAGTAAATAGGGATTATCAAGATGCTTTGCATCCAGATTAAAGTTCAGCTTTAACTTCACCCCGTTATAACGACAGCGGTTTATCATCAACAAGCCTTGTTCGAACAAAACTTGGGTCATGCGTAATAAATCGCCGGACGATTCAACATCCGCAATAAATTGCGCGGCGCTCAGGACGTGATTATCTGCTTGAACCCACCTGGCAAGCACTTCAGCCTCTGGAGGATGGTAACCAATAAGGGGGACTTTGGGCTGATACCAGCTTTCAAACTGTCCATGCTCTATAGCGTAGGAGTAGGACTGCATCTTAATAGGACTCACTGCAATTAAGAAACCTTTACTTCCAGCCTAGACTAATAAATTAATGCATGCTTACGACCCGGAAGAATCGACAGTAATGTATTGATTAAGAGGAGCAGCTAACAAACATTGAAAATACCGAAGAGCAATTGAGAAATAGCCGAATTGTTAATTTATGGTCACAGGGTTATAAATATCTGCAAACACAGATGGCGCAATATTTGTGTTTTAACCAACCCTTTGCATTCTTTTTATCTTTGTGGGGATTGTTATTTCCCCCTTTTTTTCCTCATTGCAATAAAAACAATCGTCAGACTATTTAACAGACTTTTCCCTGCCTTCTTCAGGCCCACTGCAACTTACTAATACAGATAGCTATTTTTTTTGGCATGTGTAATGCATTAGCTAAAGTCCATGCTTAATAATTAGAAAATGGACCCTGACGAATACAAGGATGTACCCCACTTAATCGGGCAGAGGAAAATACTCTGCCTTTTTTCTGCTTAACTCAACCCATTAAAACGACGATACCCTTATCCAGAACGTCCACGGCTGTGAATCGGGCAGAGGAAAATATTCTGCCTTTTTTCTGCTTAACTCAACCCATTAAAACGACGATACCCTTATCCCGAACGTCCACGGCTGTGAATCGGGCAGAGGAAAATACTCTGCCTTTTTTCTGCTTAACTCAACCCATTAAAACGACGATACCCTTATCCAGAACGTCCACGGCTGTGAATCGGGCAGAGGAAAATACTCTGCCTTTTTTCTGCTTAACTCAACCCATTAAAACGACGATACCCTTATGGTATCCATCAAATCACGGGAATAAAGGTAACAATTGTTGCAGTCTTTGCGGAGCAGGTACCTCTTTATAGGCAAAAAGGGCGAAGCCAGTGCCAGCAAGGTTCGCCGAACGTGCATCCATGCGCTTAACACCTCATTCCTGAGATGGGTTCGTCTCCTACAACCCGTTAAACCCGGCAATATCCTTATCCAGACCTTTTATCTGATAGTAGCCTTCCTGGAACAATGGCAGCCGACACAAGTCGATGGGAGTAACTTCCGATGCATTAATATTATCCAGTACTCCGGCGGCTTTTAAACCAGCAGCGACTAACTCGGAGCAAAAGAAGCGAGCATAATCCTCCTGGCTTTCACTGAGTAATTCCAACAATGGAACGTTATCAAACATATCCAGTCCGGCTTTAATCGCTTGAGGCAAGTCATACTCTTTACTTTCCTGGTGCAACAGAAAATCGTAAAAAGCCTTAGTGTCCATTTTGGCTCTACTTTGCTGGCTTAATGGTAACCACCAGATCTCTCCCGAATATGAGGCTAACCGCTCGCTTAACCGATTTATAGAAACCCCTGAAAAGCCATTAATCGTCGCAGACTCAATGATCTGATTAAAATAACCGTCCTGCGGTTTATCATCGATCATCAGCTTGGATTGTAAGATGACTCCTACGTGAGACACACAGCCTTCCGTCACTTGTTTTATCGCTCGAGAAAAATGTCCTTTGCCGGAAAAAGCGATGATATCTCCGGGTTGCATCAGATCTCTGATATCAGTGTAATTAGCAGTATTGTTTATCATTAAACCTCCTTCAACTGTCCTGAATTTTACAATTTATTGATATATATTGATACGCACAACACATACTGAGTAAACCGATGACAAAAGATAACCCCTACCTCAAGACTTGGTTAAGCAAAAGACGCGTCAGACGCCATTTCCTTACCCAGATTAAACCCGAACTTATACAACAGGATTGGGGAGTTAAAGACTGTGCAGCAAAAAAATTGGAAGACAAGCAGCAGGTTTTTTCCGCCGCCCTGTCCATGATAGAGAGCGCGAATCAGTCCATTTATTTTAATATGTATCTGTTTGGCGGTGATATCGGTGATCAGATCCTGAGTTTATTAACAGAAAAACAAAATCAGGGTGTCCAGGTTTTACTGATCCTGGACGGAGAAGCGGACAGCTATACCCAGGCCAGAAAGAAAAATACGGCCATCAGTGAAAAAATTAAATACCAGGCCAGCATAAATCGCCCCGTTGTAAAACCTGACTTCAGGCAGAAATCAAGTAAAGCAAAAGGGTTAGGTTTACCGGTCGCGCATATGGAAACAGCCTTTATTTCCAGCAACCCGCTGGCCATAGACCACAACAAGCTGCTGGTGGTGGATGGCATACAGGCCTTAGTAGGCGGGATGAATTTTTGTACCTGGACAGAAAACAATCATGACACTATGGTGCACGTGCTCGGCCCTTGGGTGGAAGAAGTAGAAATATCCTTTATTAACAACTGGTTTCTTAGTTATGGTAAGCCGCTACAACAGATGGTGTTTTATCGGGACGAAGCGGCCAGAACCCTGATGGCGCGCTACCTGAGCGAAATTAACTACAGTCTAAACAGTGCCCGCCTAACGCTAACTTCCGCTCATATCAAAAATACTCGAACTAACCTGCTTCGCCAAATCAATGAAGCCAGCTCCAGTATAGATATTGCCCAACTGTTGTTTAACGATAGCCAGCTTATTGCCGCAGTAGAAAAAGCGGCGCTACGTGGTGTGAAAGTCAGACTGCTAGTGGATCCAGCCACCAACCTTTATGGTTTTAACTGGTATGGTGGCGCCAATAATAAGCTCATTGAGCGCTTCGAAGATTTAAAACAGCAGCACCCACACATTCATGTGCAGTACCACTATTACAAAATCAAACCCGGCGCCGAAT
This sequence comes from Psychromonadaceae bacterium, assembly GCA_965249895.1. Classification (GTDB taxonomy): domain Bacteria; phylum Pseudomonadota; class Gammaproteobacteria; order Enterobacterales; family CBDFNC01; genus CBDFNC01. The sequence continues at coordinate 578,213 of CBDFNC010000003.1, read as the reverse complement.
TACATGTAAAAATGGTGCTTACCGATAACTTCGAGCTGGCTATTGGTTCGACTAATTTTACCAGTGGTGCGCTGGACCATAACTATGAGTTGTTTGCCTTTTTTACCGGCCCGTTAGTTCAGGACTACCTGCTTATGTTTAACCGTGACTGGAGTCAACAAAGCTACCCCATAGGCAAACTTAACCTGGGACGCAAGTTGATCGGTCGGGTCAGTGATATTATTTTTTAACTGTGCTCGTGTTGAGATAGCGATAAAATAGTGCCACAAAAACCAATACCAGGATCAAGTTAACGATTGGCATACTTAACCAGATCCCATCCAAGCCAAAGAGCTCAGCCATAAAGTAAATCACGGGGAACAGCAGCAGGATCTTAGCTATGGTCAGGAGGTTTGCCGATGCCTCCTTATTAACCACTTGAAAGAAGACGATAGCAACCAGAACCAGGGTTTCCAGCGGTAAACTAATAAGATAGAGCTGGAGGCCATGCTCTGTCATCTGGCGGAACAATTCACCTTCATCCACAAACAGACTGATAATAGTTTGTGGCGCCACCCAAACCAGAGCAACTCCCATAAGCCCAACTCCCAGAGCCATAGCTGCGCCCATATAAAAGGTATTAAATAAGCGTTTACGTTCACCGGCACCAAAATTTTGACTTAGTATAGGTTGGAGCCCTAAAGCTATGCCTTCCGCTACCAGATAAAAAATAGTTTCCACATAACCGATAATGGCAAAGGCTGCCAACTCCATATCTCCGGCAAATTTTAACAGCACCTTGTTATGCACTAAAATTAACGCGCTGATATATAACTGCATAACCAGACTGGCAAAACCGATTGCACATATTCTGCGGATGATCTTGAGATCGAAAATAGCATCTTTACGAGTTAATCTGAGGTTGGACTTATTGCTAAAGAAATAGGCGACACACCAAATAGCGGTGATCCCTTGAGCAATAACTGTGGCAATTGCCGCACCAGGAACTCCCCATTTCAGCCAGGCAACAAACACGTAATCCAGTAGAATATTCGCTAAGGCGCCAATCATCATAATGCAAGTGGTCAGCCCGGGACGACCATCGTTGCGAATTAACATAGTTAACGCCAGGCCGCTCGCCGGAAAAACTGAGCCCAGAAACATATAAGTGGCGTAATCTCTGGCCGGTTCAAACACTTCACCCCTGGCGCCCGTTAGCGCCAATAGAGGCTCCACATAAAACAGCCCAATCAGGGTCAGGACTAAACTTAAAATAAGCAATAAAAGTAGTGCATTAAATAAGATGATCCGCGCTTTATCTGTCTCACCCCGGCCCACAGCGGCGGAAATTTGAGTGCCGGCGCCCATCCCTGTCATGGCCCCAACCGCCATAATCAGCCCAACTAAAGGCCAAGCAAGATTAATCGCCGCCAAGCCGATATATCCCTCGTAATGACCAATAAACATACCGTCGATAACAAAATATATTCCGGTCACCGCCATCGCCACTATGGTCGGCAGGATATAACGCATAATTAATGGCACTAAAGGCGCCTTATGGAGATCCTGATTATCCGCTGTTGGATTTACGCTGCTCATTTATAAATTCTGACTGAGCTTAATATTGATTAACCGATAGCTCTCAAACTCTTCTTCGGTCAACACGCCTCGCACCCGCTTAACAAAACCCTGATATACCTCGAGGTCAACGTCCATAAATTGAGCCCCTTGCTCGCTCAGGTGAAACCGAAAGCTGCGTTTATCTTCAAGGGAAGCGATTTTTATCACTAACCCTTTATCGCGTAGTTTGCTCATCATAGTGCTGGCTGACGCTTTGGAAACTCCAAGTTGCTCCGCTATGTCCGATAACCTGGGCCGATCGAGTTCCATCAAGGTATTGAGGTAGTAATACTCGTTAAAGCTGACATCACTGGAGTTAATTTTTTCTTCTCTGGCCCGCCATACCTTGGCTAAAACCCGCTCTATTTTACTCAGTGCTTTTTCCAGACTCATAACTTAGTTAGCCTACCTAATCAAATTACCCTTAGTCTATCAGGGATTAATTACACGTCAAAAGCCAATTTGCTTAAGCTCAAATATCAAGGTGAATTTATATCTAGGCGGGAGGACCGTTTTAACGTATTGCATAAAATAGCAGGGAGTATTTTAACTCCCTGATTGGTGACGAAACTAGTTTAGCCTTCCAGCGACTGTAAGATAGCGTCATTCATCTCATAGGGATCTACCACTATGCCCTGCTCATCCACGTTGGGAAAAACCGCAATATCAATCTCATCTTCCCCTAAACCCGGTAACCAGCGCTCCATCCAGGCTTGTAATGGAATAGACAGCAATTCGCAATCCGACCACTCATCTGTTTTCCAGGCAATGGCATAATCGGGATGAGGCCATACGGGTAAACAGGGTGCATCGTCCGTAGACAACATCACAGCACCATCCTGATCTTTTAGCGTCCATACTTCTTCCCACTTGCTGATCTTGTCAACGAAGTGTTCATATCTTTGCTCTGCGCTCAGAGACGATACCTTCTCTCTTTGCTCTGCTGTGAGTTTATACGCCATAGTCTTTTCCAAACATTGAAACTTATAACGCCACTGTAGCATTTTGCCGGTTATAAATCAGATACAGACAGGTTAGGATCCCCTATAATAGGGCCAACATTCCTTATCCCGGTGAACCATGCCTTACCTTTGTCCTATTTGCCAAACTGGCCTAACGCCTGCTGACAATTCACTTAAGTGTGAAAATAACCATAGCTTTGATTATGCGAAAGAAGGTTATGTCAACCTGCTGCCCGCCAACAAAAAGAAGACCCAGGATCCCGGCGACAACACCGAGATGATGCAAGCCAGACGCCAGTTTCTGGATGGCGGTTTTTATCAGCGACTTTCCAACCGGGTAAATAATCTGGCCGATGAACTGACCTCAGGAGATATCACCACCCTGGATGTTGGTTGCGGCGAAGGTTATTACACCCAGCGCCTGTTTGAGCGATTGTCAGAGAATAGAAAACCCCAAAGTTACGGCCTGGATATCGCGAAAACAGGCATACGTTATGCGGCCAAGCGTTATAAAACGATCGCCTTCTCCGTTGCCAGCGCTTATGAGCTGCCGTTCGCGGACGAGAGCTTTGACTTACTAACCCGGATTTACGCCCCCTGTAAACTGGCAGAAGCCCGCCGGGTCTTAAAGCCAGGCGGTTTACTGCTCACTGTGGCGCCGGGCCCGAACCACCTGTTCGAGTTAAAGCAGAAAGTCTACCGCGAGCCGAGAAAACACGAGCTGAAAGAGCCTGAGCTGGAAGGGTTCGAACTGATTAGCCAGGAGCGCCTGCAATACCCTCTGGTGATTAATGAAGCGAAAGATATCGATAACTTCTTAACCATGACGCCGTTTTCCTGGCGTTTAAGAGAAGGACAAAAAGAAGAATTAACCAGCAGCACCTTTAGTGCCGGACTGGACTTTAATATCGAAGTTTTTCGTAAGCTTTAACAGCAAAAGAGACCAAGCCCGGCTTGGTCTCCAACCCTTTTATTCAGGCAGGTTAACCAGCATTAGTTGACCACTATCCTGCAGATAAATCTGAGCCAACTTATCCATATAAGCTTTGTCTACATTCTCCAGTGCTTTAGCCGGCTCAAGCACACTACCCACCGGGAAACCTAACACGGCATCACGATGAATAAACCAGGCCCTGTCCTTTGCAAACTTAAAGGTATCCAGCATCGCCTGCTCCAGGCTCTTTTTCTGCGCTTTAATCGCTTCAGAATCCAGACCTGCTAACAGATTTTTAATACTCTGGGTCAGAGCCTGCTTGGCTTTTTCAGCGTCTTCTGTGCTGCTCACCAGGTTAATGCCACAGCTGGCAAAGGTAACACCCGGACTGGTATAGTTACACCAGGCCTTGGGGGCATAAGCAAGGGACAGCTCTTCACGAATATAATCGGTCAGATTTGCCGTCACCAACTTGCTAAACATATCCGACGCATAAATTTGCTCAATGCTTGGTTCAGGCTGCTCATAAAGAAATGTCACGCCGATATTGGCCCTGTTTTGCGGGTTCGCCTTAGCCGTCAGCTGTTTTTTATCTTTCAGATAAGTTTGCGACTGAATAGAAAACGCGTGCTTTGCTCCTTTTTCCAAACTAGCCACATATAAGTTGATCAGCGCCTTAGCCTGCTTGGATTCGAAATCCCCCACAATCGTCAACTTAAATCCATTGGCAGAAGCAAATAGCTGTTTATAGACCTGCTCAATTTGTTGCAAATCCAGCCGGTTAATTTGCTGCTGGGTTAAAAATCCCTCGTAAGGGTTGTCCGGGAACAGTGTTTCGACCACCTGCTGTTGTAGCTGGCCCGCTTTCGATTTCGCTTCATTGTTCAGGTAATTCGAAACCTGCTGCTTCACCAGGGTAAGCGCCTGCTCATCCGCCTGCGGAGAATCCATTGCAAGATGCAACGCAGACAAAGCAAATTCCAGGTTACCGCTACGGGTTTCAAGCTCGATCCCATGCTGGTTGGCATTGATATAAGATAATAAGCTGGTGTTATTGGCGCTGAACTTTTGATCTAGCTGCTGCGCAGAATAGCCATTAAGACCGGAATTTTGATACACAGGTACCAGCAAGTTAGCCGCCGCACGCAGTTGCGGCGCTACCGAATAACTGCCGCCAGGAGCAGAATAGTGAATATAAACCTGCCCTTTGGCTTTTTTGTCCTGTTGTAAAATAACCTCCACACCATTGGACAAAGACAGCTGTTCAATGCCGTATTGCTCCAGTGAGGATTTCGCGGTTATCTTGCCTGGCTGGGGTAATGTGGCCAGTAAAGGGGGTAATTTTGGCACCAGCGCCTTGGATGGTTTGGCCTGCCTGTTGGTTTTTGCTTTTTCTACAGAGCCAGATAGCTGAGCTATATCAATTACAGCATGATCCTGTGGAGCAGAGATCACCAGTTTAGTGCCGCTCAGTAGATCCGACTGAGCTAGCTTATTCACCTGTTTCAGGCGGATCTTATCGATAAAAGCCGACAATAACCGTTTAGCCGTCGCCGTATCGGTATACACCTGCCCCAGGTTCCACATGGCAAGCGCTTCATTCACTATTCCTCTCGACGTTCTATGTGCCTGCTGGTTATCGAATTTAAGCAGCTGAGAGTGAAATGTTTGCAGCTGAAGCTCCAGCTCCTGCTTGGTAAAGCCATGCTGTTGTATACGCGCCATCTCAGCGGACAGGAATTCAGCGGCCTGAACATACTGGTCAGCACCATGCTGCGCATAGACCACATAACCACGCCTATGCTTCAGCGGATAGTATTCCATCAAACCAGCCGTAGTAAACCGCTCACTCCTCAGTTCATTGGCCCTTGCCAGACGATAGTTAATCAGCTGTTTAAGTAACACATGCTGCCTGTAGCTGTAATCATCAGCCGCCACCCGGTAGTTAAATGCGGGCTGCTCTAATACCAAGGCAGTTTCGTTAACCTTAATGACTTTACTACTGGCCAAAATAGGTTCAAGGGAAAGATGAGGTGCTTCAGGTAAGTAATTAGCTGGTTTATGCTCAGTGCCAGTCATAGTACCAAATTCTTTTTCAACCATTTTAATAATGGCGTCTGGTTTGACGTTGCCAACCACTAGCAGCTCCATATTATCCGGCCGATACCAAGTCTGATAATAATCTTTAAGCGCACTCACCGTCGCCTTATCGATTGAAGCAAGTTCACCTATGGGCATATGTTTTTCGTATTCAGAGCCTTTAATATAATCTTCAAACAGCAAATCTAATGTGGGCTTTTCAGCCAACATGGAATTATGATATTCCCCTTTGACCACACCCAGCTCTTTTCTTACTTCCACCTCATCAAAACTGATGTTTTGCGCCACATCGCTTAAATACAGCAAGACAGCATCCGTCGTATCCTGATTGTCAGCCGGTACATTAAGGGTGTATACGGTACGGTCAAACGTGGTGTAAGCATTCAAGTCCGGGCCAAAGGCCAGACCGGCACGCTCAAACACAGAGCGAATTTCATGACCGGGGAAACGTTTGGTGCCGTTAAATGCCATATGCTCCAGCAGGTGGGCATAACCTTTTTGCTCCGAAGTTTCATTCAACGAGCCTGATTTCACCCAAAGGTAAAGCTGAACCCGCCCGCTTTTTTCATCCACAGGGTAGATATTGTATTTAAAGCCATTTTTTAACACCCCTTGTTGCCAGTTTGGATCTTGCGGGAGGGGGCCAGCACTCACTGAGCTAGCGACAAACAACAGGCTGAACAAAAAAACCAGCCATTTTGTAGCAAAGAAATCCTTTTTCATATTAGAACCCATTCATTATCAATAAATTAAGTCATCCGATACGGCAGATGTATATTGACATAATAAGTCATAAAAAAACTACTACCCGTATGGGTGGTATTGACCTTTAAGTCAAAATACACTGCCATCACCAAACTGTAATCGAGATGAAAGTAACTTCAATGAAAATTAGAATCCACATCCTGTGGATCTGGATCATTCGCCTATGCTACAAACAATCAAAGAGAGCGGGAGCCTATCGCACTTGAATGGCAAGCCAGATTTATTCACGCAGGTAGGTAACTAAGGAGTAATGAGTTCACTCACGCCCCCTTTCAGGGCGTAAAAGGCACAGTGACCGCTGATTCCGTTGTTATTACTATCAACGGTTGGATAGCAAAATATTTTCCTCAGTTTAAGCACAGCATAGTGCTGGCCTCATCGGGTATGGTGATCACCGAACCCGTGGCTGATCTAATCGAAGACATGGGGGTGGATGATGGTCTTTCTGTCGTCGATTATCGTATTTTTGTTCACTACTATCGCACCGGATGGCTGCCTGATGCTCGGCAAAGGTGGCAACCAGTTCGCCTTCAATAGCAAGATGCCGGCTGAATTCGATCAACCAAGCCATATCAAGATATGTTGTGCCAATCCATGGACAGCTTCTTCCCGTCACTGAAGCAGGCGCCAATTTCAGCTACCTGGACAGGGCCGTCAGACAGGTCAACCACGGGCCTGCCTTTCTTCGGCCGGTTGGATGGGCATAACAACGTCTCTTATGGACTGGGTTATTCCGGCAACGGGATCGCGCAAAGCCATATGGGAGGTGACATCCTGCCTCTCTGGTACTTGGATTGGATAACGATTGGGCCCGTAACCCAAGGTCCCTGTGGTTACTTTCCTCCTGAGCCCATTCGCTGGATAGGGGCGATGATGGTACGTAACGCCATACGCCGTAAAGAAAACCGCGAAGACGCCGGGCAAAAGCCCTGGTGGAACGACAAACAGCTGGCTAAGTTTGCCATTGCCGCCGCCAAAGCGGGCAAAGCGGGCAAAGGCTGAATGATTGACTTAGGACTTGGTCTGTAAGCAGGCCAAGTCCTTGCGTTTTAACTCGCGCATCTTCACGAAATCTGTGGTTTTAATTCCCTCGGCCTTTATCAGCTGCTGCATACTGTCACTACCCCAAATATTAAAATCACTGACCCTTAACACCATATCTGCCATCGCCTCACGGGCGCTGGCTGTGTCGTAGGACGGATGAATGGCGAAATGGTTTATTCCCGGGTTGAGTGATTTCACTTGATGTCTATAGGTGTTTTCCGCCAGCTGGCTATTTTGCGCCCTTTGTTCCGGGTTATATTGCATATAGTAGGTATCCGGCACCACGATACCCGCCGCTTGCAGTGAACCGGTGATATTGCGCATTTTTGGCTCTTGGTCCCTGTAATTCTGATATACAGCGGCAAGCTGATACTCCTCTATAACCTCAACAAATGTTTGAAATAAGGCTTCTGACTGAAAGTTAACCAGCATATGGGCATCTATATGGGTCACATTCAGCCCCATTGCCAGCGCTTTGTCGATTTGCGCCTTAAGCTCCATTTTTACGTGTTCGATTTTAGCGTTTTCCGCCACATCCTCACTGGTAGGCCATAAGTAACCTTTTTCATTGTATAAACTAGGCACCTTAATGGCAGGTAATACCGCCCCCCAGGGCTGCTTTTCCTGCCATTCATTAGTTAGAGTAAGGTGCAGTCCAACCGGCAGATCACGCTTCTTGGGCATTTTAGCGGCCACTGCGAAGTTAGGCGCGGGAACCATCAGAGACATGGTTTGGATTTTATTTTGATCGATTAATGAAAAAGCAGCCTTGTCATAATCCGGATGCATACCCACATCATCCACATTCACTATTAACACAGTATCCGACTTGTCGAAATCCAGACACTCGGCAAGCTGGCTTTCTTTAGCACACGCAGTTAGTAGCAGTAGGCTTGGTGCAAGCAACAAAATCCGTTTCAGTTATTGTTGACACATTACTCGTTTAGCAAACAGACACCAAGGACATATTATGTCTTTGGTGCTTAGTAAGTGCTTGTGAATAAACAAAAAAGCTGGAGCGTTGACTTAAAAGGAGAAGCAAAGATAGTCAAACCGATGCCTCCCTTTCCTAGGTTTATGCCCAAACTATCTGAAAATGCAGATTCAGAGCTCAGGCGAGACGAGAAGCAACCCTCTTCGGCGTTATAAAACCTTGATGTAGAATATAGACCTTCGGCTTTATGCCTTGAACCCGGTCACTTCTCGACTTGCTGCTCCCCGCATTTCCAAGCAGCTTGGGTATAAGTAACCTGATCTATTAAGTGATTTATCTTTTCACAATAGCCTTTCAAGTTAGCGTAGCCAATGGCTTTCTGGGTCAGAGGTGTGGTTATCTTTGCATCAATAATGCTGCTTAATCCCGCCCAAATTGCTATGTCATAACTGGATAGCCGATCACCAAATAAAAAGGGCTTATCACCCAGAAAAGTCGAAATTGCTTCGAGATCCTTTTCCGCCCTGGCGTACAACTTATCGGAAGGGAAACGTCCACTCCCCTGACCGTACAAGTTTTTAATGATTTGTTTGCGCACCAATACTGGCACAAACAGTTTTAACCAGGTTGGCATTTTGCCAAAAAACTGCTCCCTTAATATTGGCCAGCTGTCAGGCTCCACCCAACGGCTGTATACCAAGACCCAGTACAGGCTTTCCTCCACCATTCTCTGCAGGCTGTGTCCAACGGCTTTCTGCTCCTGAGTCAGGTGCTCATCCATAGACAGCTGGTACTTAATGGACAGGAAATCACAGATCTGACTGGAGTCCGCAATTTGTTCGCCGCCATCCTGGATAAACGGGACTTTTTTCATCGGTCCCTGGCTTGGCATGGCTGTTTTGGACTTATACGGAATTCCATTTAACTTAAGGAAAGCTTCCACTTTCATGCAGAATGGGCTGGCGTTAGCTATACCCAAGGCCGGGCCTGGTTGATGTAAAACTATCATAATTGGCTCCATGCTAGTGCCTGGACGCAGAATATGTTGAGCTTGTGTCGGGAGCTGTCACTAGCTTTAATGCATAGTTGGCAGAAAAAGATATGCTACTAAATACAGTAGATAACTTCCTTTAACTAAATGCTCAGCCCTTGTGCGCCTTCCAGCTTACCCTGGGAAAACAGCAACAAATCCGTTAACTCACGCACTGCGCCAAAACCACCGGCCATATAAGTCACATAGTCGGCCCGCTGCCTAACGATTGGATGCGCGTCATTAACCGCAACGGACAGCTCCACTTGCTGCATAACAGGTAAATCTATCGTGTCGTCGCCAATGTAAGCCGCTTGCTCGCCAGTGACCCCAGCTTGTTGCAGCATCTCCTGATACGCTTCCAGCTTATTGCTCTGCCCCTGAAACAGAAACTGCACACCCAGCGCCTTCATCCGGTTTTCTACTATGGCCGAGTTACGCCCGGTAATGACACCCACCATAAAACCCGCTTTAACCAGGGAAACGATGCCGAAGCCATCCTTGGTGTTAAAACACTTAAGCTCTTCGCCGTTATTACCCAGGTAGATCCGGCCATCAGAAAAAACACCATCCACATCGCAGATGAGTAATTTGACCTTACTGGCTTTACTGACAACCTCTTTTGCTGCAGGCCCGTAAATGGTTTCTATCATTGAGTCTCCGTTAATTTGTATTTTTCGATAGCATAAAGGGCATAGCCATGAGTAACAAGCTAAAGACCTGAGCGTGATTTAACCTGGCTTAAAACTGAAATATGCTGTAACTCTGGTGACCTCAACAGGCAGGATGCAAATCATGTGGGCAAGGACAGCCAGTTTTTCAATATTACTTATGCTCAGGGGTTATGTAGGGATCTCATTGTTTGCCCGCAGCATATTATGGGGAAAAGGGCTTAACTGGCAAAGTAGAATTGATAAGCCGAGCCAGCATATAAGACAAGCTTAATTCAAAGCAACACTTAGCATCGGCTCAACTCTTGGGAGCTGTCATCCCACATCCAGGTATTGCCCTTCGTCAGGTGTAAACCCAGGATCCATCGGTCTAACACGACTTTATCCTGTAGTTTGCTATCACCTTGCAGCAACTCCCTGCCATAGGGGGTTAGCTGGACGGCTTGCTCGATATCAGTTGACCAATCGATTGCCCCACAACGGGCCAATCGGGCCAGTCGGCCCCAAAATATCCTATCCCCCATAAATCGTGCCGCTTCACGATCTTGATAAGCGCCAAACAGCTCTCTTGGCTGATTAACCCCGTCATTAATCAACTCCAACGCTAAATTCTCAGTCTGACTTAAGCCATTCTTGCGATTGGGAAACTCAGCGAGTAGACGTACCACGGCGCCCTTTAGGAAAGGTAATGCTGAGGTATCCAACTTAATCAGCGACAGGAGTAACTCAGGTTGTCCTGAGCACAAAGCCTGCCAAGCATAAGCCGCCTGCTCCAGCTGAAATTTCGACACAGGTTCTTCTTCATTAAGCAGACAAGACAGCTCCTGGGGTGGTAACTCACTCAGGTACTTGTCCACACAAATTAGACTGAGCTGGGTTTCCCCCAGCTTTTGCCTGGAAAACCAGGCCAGGATTTGCACCAATTGCAGCTGATCATACAGATCATGCTCAAACCAGAGCACAATCCTTTTATAATATGCAAACCTTTGCAGCTGCATATCGCGGCTGCGGAATGAAGCCAGGACCTGTTCAAATGGCGCCCAGCCCATTTCAGCTATATATTCCGCCCGGATTTCAGATAATGCATCTAAACACAGTCCGCCAGGTACCGGACCTTCGTGCAGTACGTCTCGCCACGGTAAAAAATCACCTGTGATACCGGCTTCTTTCATCACTGCAACAGCACTATATCCATTGGTAATATTCAGGACTCGGCTCATTGGATTTACTCCGCAATCAAAAACTTAATAAATAAACATAGTCGCTAAAACCTAAAGGCTGGTAGCTATCCTCAGGAATGTGATGTGGGGCATTTTTCACTGTTTCGCCCTAGAGTGTATTTATCCAGCTCGTCATCTAGCGTTAGCCAATTTACGCTGTCATTCACGTAGATATGAGTATCCGGCAAGAGTTCAATTTGCTGGTCTAAAGTTCCTAACGCTATATCTATATATTCGGCTTCGGAGCTGTTTTCAAAGGTGAGACTGGAACCACAGTGACTGCAAAAACCCCTTTGAACTTGATCTGAGGACTGAAAGTATTTCACCAATTCACCACCCGAATCCCATGAAAAGTCATCTCTGCGCACTACACAGTAGCTGCCCATAGCAGCACCGTGAAATTTACGACACATAGAGCAATGGCAGTGGCTTGGTGCTGCCACTATCGTCTTAAAGCTAAACTTCACCTGACCGCACAAACAACTGCCTTTCATAATATCTCCTCCAAAAGTACCTGCCGTTTATGACTTCTTGCTTTCACTTTGATTGATTTTCAATCTAAATTAACCCTAAACACTGGCATCAGCGCAATAATGCTGCCAAAATCACCCGATCTTACTTACCCTGGCCTGGCTGATGAACCAAAACTACCTATCGACCCAAGTGGTGACGCTACCCAGCCAGTCCAATCACCACCATCACAATTTTCATCAAATCGTCATCGGCCTGCAAGGGCAAACTGAATTCGATATCGAGGGCTGCGGCAGCTTGGTGCACCCTGGTCATGGATGCCTGGTCAGTTGTGACGATGAACACGCATTCTGTGGCATGGGTGATAACCAGATCCTGGTCCTTAATTTGCCGGATGATGCCAATTTTTCCAATGATAAATTGGACTATATAGAGCAACTGTTTGACCATAAGCACAACTCGGAATACTTTCAGCTGGACAGCCATAGAAAACAGCTGGTCCAGGCGCTGAGCCGGGAGATGCAATTGATGCCGAACGACCCGTTGCTCAGTGAAGCCTGCGGTAATACCCTACTCTGTATCCTGCAGCACCACTTTCAACAAAGAACGTTAGTACACCGGCACAGAGTGCGTATCGACATGGACTTGATTGATAAGTACATACACCTACATTTAGGACGAAAAATCAGCGTTGCTCAGTTAGCCGGCTGTGTATTCCTGGGGGAAAGCCAGTTTTACGCCCTGTTTAAAGAGGTAACCGGCTACACTCCGCACCAGTACTTGTTGAAGACTCGGCTTATTACAGCTCAGGAGCTGCTGCAACATACGCCACAGGAACTGGCTCAGATAGCGCAAAATTGTGGCTTCGCCAATCAAAGTAGCTTTACTAATAGTTTCTCTCGTTACTTTAATGTCAGCCCGGCCAAATGTCGCAAAAACAGTCTCTAAGCTGTTATTTCTCGCCACCCCTAGCACAATCAGTAAAAACTAATTCATCAATAAAGTGCTACATTTGTTATCACGACTGAATTCCTTATAAAGCCCAGAACTAAGGAGTATCAAGGATGACAATTAAGTTCGTTAGTGATATCGGCAAAACTTATGATAGTTCCCCTGCTAAGCAACCTTTTCAACTGGACAGCCACCCCGAGTTTACCTTTAATACTCCAGTAGGTTTGTGCTGTGATAACTATAAAAGGGTCTGGATCGCCGACACAGGAAATAATCGTTTGGTGATCATGGATGCTCAGTTGCAACGAGTAATGAAAGTCTACGGCGAACCAGGAGCAGGCAACCAGCAATTTAATATGCCTTTCAGGTTAGTCCACCACCCAAGCAAACCCTTGATTTACGTTTCCGATATGGCCAACCGCAGAATTCATATCCTGAGTTACAGCCGCAACCTGGTTATTCAGCAAGTGTCCCTGTTCGGTGATTCCGGACCAGAGCAGCACAGATTGGTTGGACCTAATGGGCTGACCTTTGTGGGTGACACCCTTTGTATCGCAGACGAGTTTTATGTGAACAGTGAAGGTGGCGGCCGCATTGTCTTGTTTTCTGAGCAGGGCAAGTACCTGAGTAGTATTGAAAACATTAGCGGCGCGAGCGACCCTGGTTTGCTTTGGCCACAAGGGTTGTCGGCAGATAACCAGGGTAATCTTTATATCGCCAACACAGGGTTTTATAATGTTGTCCGTTGTGACCTTCAGGGAAACGGAGTTGCCTTCCCGGCGACCGGAACAGTAGAAATTGATGGCCTGGATTTAAGCCGGGACGTCTCAGTTATCGATGACCTTATATATATTCCAGGTGGAACCGCCAATAAAATCGACCGCTATCTGCTGGATGGCCAACCATTGGATCCCCTTGGCGAATTCTTCGCTCCGATCCAGGTAACCAAACATCCCTCTCGAAAAAAACAGCTGCTGGTAGTAGAGCCTATCCTCGCTACAGTTAACGCGGTAGAGCCCCTGCTTAATACGGCCATAGTTAAACGCAGCGCAGGTAACGCCAGAAATAATCAGGGCCAGTTCCACTTTATTACATCCGCCACAGCTACTTCTATTTCCGAGCAAAAAGCGACTCCCACCAGGCAGGCAAACAACCCTTTAGGTTTGATGATGGACTTTTGGCTCCGGTGGCTGGAATTCGGCGTTAACCTCTGGCAACCAAACAGTAACCATCAAACCGATGCCTGGATATTAGATTCCGCTAACCGGCAGATTAAAAAATCCCCCCTGCAGGTGACGGGAAAAGAAAGCCAGGTCAAATCCGAAAGTTATTTCCCCTTGATACCAGGCGCTTTGGGTATCGAGGCTTTCCACCCAGCCAAGCCACTACCGGAACAAATGGCCCCGGGCACAGCCGTTTTCTTTGTCACCAACTATCTGTCCGGGTTTGTAAGCCTGTTGCAGTACAACCCTTTCCTGGATGATTTAGTTCACTTTACCTTTTTCGGAGGTTATGGCTCAGAGCCCTGGCAACTAAAGCGCCCGCAGGGGTTGGCCATTCACTCACCAAGCGGCAATATCTATATTGCCGACTCGGGGAACAATCGCATCTCCCATTGGCGGATCAACAGGTTTGGCATTGTGGGTTTGGTTGGTACTTTTGGCGAAGAAGGTCAGGGTAATGGTCAATTCAAGACGCCTTCGGACATCACCGTAGACAAAGAAGGAAAACTGTACGTAACCGATCAGTTTAATAACCGAATTCAGGTTTTCGATAAAGACGGCAATTACCTCTCTCAATTCGGCCAGGGGGGCTACGGTACCGATTCCAGCAACTTCCTGTTACCCACCAGCATTCAGTCAAGCAATGGTCATTTAGTAGTGAATGACCTGGTCAATCGCGCCATTAAGGTATTTAAACAAGATGGCTCTTTTGTGACCTCTTATTCTGGCATGGGGGCAATCCCGGAGTCGGGTCAGTTATGGATGCCGTATCTGCTACATGCTAATGACAAGCAAATACTAGTACCAGACTGCGCACTAAACCGGGTCAATATATACCAATACGCGACACCCAAGGAGGGTAGCTGATGAAGGTGATAAAAGCCGCCATGGCCAAGCGCCATATTAGGTCTCAGCAGTCGCTCGCTGATATGGAGAATAAGCTGGACCATGAACAGATCAGGCAGGAGCTTGAGCCGTTATTTATAAAAGCGAGCTGCGGCGACCAGGCTGATTGCCAAAGTGCCACAGCAGACTTAAAACATAAACACTCGGAACTGGAAAACCTCTGCCCACCTCACATTCATCCCTAATGGCCTCTTTCTCTTCGCCCTCTTTGGTATTAAATTAACACCACAGAGGGCAAGCAATAAGAAACCAAGTGCAAAACGTTATACTTGAGCTTAGACA
The DNA here is from genome assembly GCA_965249895.1 of Psychromonadaceae bacterium. Lineage (GTDB taxonomy): Bacteria > Pseudomonadota > Gammaproteobacteria > Enterobacterales > CBDFNC01 > CBDFNC01. The sequence continues at coordinate 563,121 of CBDFNC010000003.1, read as the reverse complement.
TTACAGCGAGCAAGTTGATACCCATAGTCATGACTATCACCAACTGGTATTACCTTTATTCGGTAGCCTGGAAATAGAGATTGACCACAACGCAGACCGGGTATACCAGCAAAAAGCCGCTTTTATCGCGGCAGGCCACCAGCATGTGTTTTCATCCTCCGATAACAATGCTTTTATTGTTGCCGATATACCCCTTTCACTGGCGCCTACACTGGATGAACTGCCCAGCTTTATTACCTTAACTCCAGGATTACAAAGCTACGCCCAATTTTTATCCCTGGAACTGGCCAAAGCAGGGTTAAGCCCTCAAACCAGGCAGCATATGCTGTTATTACTGTTGGAGTTGATAACCGAATATCACTGCCAGTTACCTAAGATAGATAAACGCGTAGAAACCGCAAGAGCGTATTTGGACAGCCAGCTATCACAGTCAATTTCTTTGGATCAACTGGCTAAAGTCGCCCACCTAAGTCGGCGACATTTATCTGAACTATTTCGTCAGAACTACAATATGTCACCTCAGGAATATTTGCGGGAAAAACGCATGCAAATTGCGCTGAAATTGCTGCAAACCAACCAGTTGACTATCCAGCAGATCGCCCTGGAGGTGGGTTATCAAAGTCAGGCCGCTTTTAGCGACAGATTTCGCCGACACTTTGGCCTGTCACCCAAGCATTTTCGCAAAAACACTAAATAACCTAACTTCGCAGATAAGGGCTCCGTTGCCACATTGGCCCGTCATCAATATATTTCCGCAAAAATACTAAATAACCTAATTTCACAGATAAGGGCTCCGTTGCCACATTGGCCCGTCATCAATATATTTCCGCAAAAATACTAAATAACCTAACTTCGCAGATAAGGGCTCCGTTTCCACATTGGCCTGTTTTCCATATATTTCCGCCCAAACAACAAATAACCTCGCCCGACTGGCAAATATATTCATGACTTCCCGAAATAGACTTAACCATTTATAGACAGGAGCTTTTTTGATGAAACATGCCACAGCCATAGGCGCCATCTCTATCTTTTTATGGGGCACACTGGCACTCGTCACAGTGGGAGCGGCAGCCCTGCCCCCTTTTCAGCTATTAGCTATAACCTTCACCATAGCGTTTGTCTTAACAGGGTTAAAATGGGCGGTTAAGCGTCAAAACCCCCTAGACTTTTTCCCTCGCCAGCCAGGTGCCTGGTTACTGGGTGTCACAGGGCTATTTGGTTACCATTTTTTATATTCAATTGCCCTGAATAACGCTCCCGCCGCAGAAGCCGGTTTAATTGCCTATTTCTGGCCGTTACTTATCGTTTTATTTTCCACCCTGTTACCAGAGCAACGGCTGACTAAGCGGATCATTGTCGGGGCTTTACTTGCCGTGAGTGGCTGTTTGATCATGCTGTGGCGGCCGGGTATCGGTCTTCAGCCGGAGTATTTGCTCGGTTATCTTGCCGCTATTGGCTGCGCTTTTATCTGGTCCGGTTATTCCGTATTGTCCCGCTTATATAAATCTGTCCCTACCGACGCGATAGGTATGTTCTGTGGATTAACCGCTCTGCTAGCCTGGGTTTGCCATATCCTGCTGGAAAACAGCATATGGCCAAGTGATACGGATCTGTGGCTGAACGTATTACTGAGAGGGGTTGGTCCTGTGGGTATCGCATTTTTCACCTGGGATTACGGGATGAAACACGGCGACATACAACTGCTCGGGGTGCTGGCCTACGCGACCCCGGTTATTTCCACCTTGCTATTAATTTGGGCCGGTCAAGCACAATGGTCAACGGGTCTGATACTGGCTTGCCTGCTTATCGTTTCCGGTTCCGTTATCGCCTCCCTAAAAAATCGAGATCGAAAGCCTCAGTCGTAACCAGACAACTAAATTGACCAAATGACTCCGATATTAAATCCGGCAATATTTAACAATAGCATTAAGCTAATTTTGCCTTTTTGAACAAAATCGGAGTTTTTTACAATTTTTTCGGAGATAATCGCAAGAATATATGTCTCAAGCTCCATAAACTGCTTTGCCAATGTAACAAACTGGCAACACCTGCAGTTTAACCCAGCTTAAAGATGAAGGAGTCAAGCATGTTTAAGGCACAAGAAACTTTGCAACCGGCATACCTGGACCAGCCGCTAGCCGAACTCTGGCAGCAAATTTCCCCCCTGTATGCCGTCGACGAGGCAAGTTTATTAAGATCCCTGTTACCCCTGGCTACTCCATCTGATGACCAATTAGTAAAAACCACGGCAAGTGCCAGCGAACTTATCAAGCGAGTAAGAGCGGATAAAAACGCCATCCATATGATTGACGCTTTGCTGCTGGAATATAGCCTGGATAGCAAAGAAGGTATCTTGTTGATGTGCCTGGCAGAAGCCTTGATGCGCATTCCAGATACAGAAACGGCAGACGCCCTGATCCGCGATAAACTAAGTGTTGCTGACTGGAAGTCTCACCTGAAGAATTCCGACTCCTTATTAGTGAATGCCTCAACCTGGGGCCTGTTGCTGACCGGCAAAGTCGTCACATTGAGCGAAAAAGAAGACAGTAAACCCGCTAAGATCATCAGCCGCCTAGTGAACAAAATGTCTGAGCCTATTATCCGCCAGGCGATGAACCAGGCCATGAAGATCATGGGTCAGCAGTTTGTCTTGGGCAGCTCTATCGACAATGCATTTAAAAACGGCAAAAAAAGCCGTGAAGCCGGTTATACCTATTCATTCGATATGCTGGGAGAAGCGGCGCTGACCAGCCAGGATGCCGACAAATATTACCAGGAATACCTGAACGCTATCGAGCGTGTGGGTAACGACGATTTCAAGGGTGACGCGCCGGTGCCGAGTGTTTCCATCAAGCTTTCAGCCTTGCACCCCAGGTATGAAGAAGGGCAAAAGCACAGGGTAAAAGCGGAAATGGCAACAACAGTATTAAACCTGTTGCGTCGCGCCCGTGAGCTGGATGTGGCCATCACCATAGACGCCGAAGAAGCGGACCGACTGGAGCTGTCACTGGAATTGTTCGAACTGCTTTATCGCGATCCTGCCATACAGGGCTGGGGTAAATTAGGCCTGGTTATCCAGGCTTATTCCAAGCGCGCATTACCTGTACTGGCCTGGCTGGCTGCACTGGCTAAACAGCAAGGGGATACGATCCCGCTGCGTCTGGTAAAAGGCGCCTATTGGGATAGTGAACTCAAGTTAAGCCAGCAAAGAGGTTTCTCGGGATACCCTGTATTTACCCGCAAAGAAGGCACAGATGTATCCTACCTGGCTTGCGCACGCTTCCTGCTCAGCAAGCATATTGAGGGTTTAATTTACCCGCAGTTTGCCAGTCATAACGCCCACACGGTAGCGGCTATTTTAAATATCTCCGGCCACACCAACTACGAATTTCAGCGCCTGCACGGTATGGGTTATGCTTTGTATGACTCGGTGAAAGCGCTGAACAAGGTGGACGTACGTATCTATGCTCCCGTGGGCGCCCATAAAGACCTGTTACCTTATCTGGTGCGTCGTTTATTAGAAAATGGTGCCAACAGCTCTTTCGTTCACCGCCTGGTGGATGCAAGGTGTCCGGTGGAAGATCTGGTGGAGCATCCGGCCGATACCTTAAGAAAAAGAAAAACCCTGCATAACCACCTGATCCCGCTACCGAAAGAGATTTATGGCAGCTCCAGGGATAACTCCTCTGGTATCAATATCGATATTCATAGCCAGTGGACACCTTTCCAGCAGGACGTTAACCGCTTTAAGGAAAAAGTCTGGCAATTTGGTCCTATCATTAACGGTCAAACCCTGCCTGGTGACATACAAACTGTCACCGCGCCATATGACAGAAACGAACTGGTCGGTAACATCGACTGGGCCGATGAAGCCATGGCCGAGCAGGCATTAAACCTGGCTTATGAGACTTATCCCCAGTGGAACAACACCCCGGTGAGCGAACGTGACGCCTGTTTGAACAAGCTGGCCGACCTGCTGGAAGAGCACAGGGCTGAACTGGTGGCCTTATGCCAAAGAGAAGCCGGTAAAACCATACATGACAGCATTGACGAAATTCGTGAAGCCGTTGATTTCTGTCGTTACTACGCGGTTCAAGCCGAGTCTGTCTTTACCGCCAAGCAGAAAGCCTTTAATGGCGAGCAGCTGGTTCGTTCAGGTCATGGCGTATTTGTTTGTATCAGCCCATGGAACTTCCCCTTGGCCATCTTCCTCGGCCAGATCACAGCAGCGCTGGCAGCGGGGAACACAGTAATCGCTAAACCTGCCGAACAGACAGGCCTTATCGCCTGTCGCGCGGTGGAGCTGATGCTCGAAGCTGGATTCCCGGCGGGTGTGATCCAGTTATTACCAGGTCAGGGGGCTAAGTTAGGTCCTTTGCTGACCCGGGATGAAAGAGTCGCCGGCGTCGCCTTCACAGGTTCAACCCCAACGGCACAAAGAATAAACCGCACCCTGGCTGAGCGTGACGGAGACATAGCGCCGTTCATCGCTGAAACAGGCGGTCAAAATACCATGATAGTGGACAGCACGTCCTTACCGGAGCAAGTGGCCCGCGATGTGGTTAATTCCGCCTTTGTTTCTGCCGGCCAACGTTGCTCCGCACTGCGTGTGTTATACGTACAGCAAGATGTAGCCGAACGCATTATCCACCTGATCAAGGGCACCATGGCCGAGTTAAGCGTAGGCAGACCCGAACTACACAGCACGGATGTTGGCCCGGTGATCGATGCAAACGCAAAAGATCAGCTGTTAAGCCATATTGAAGGCCTGAAAAGCAAAGCCACCCTGCTTGCACAAGTGAAGCTGGACGATAGCTGTGACGCGGGATACTTTGTGCCGCCTACGGCGCTGGAAATAAACGACATCAGCCAACTAAGCAAGGAAAACTTCGGCCCCATTCTGCACCTGATCCGCTTTAAAGCTGGAGAACTTGACCAGGTCATCGACAAGATTAACCAAACCGGTTTTGGCCTGACCATGGGTGTTCACAGCCGCAATGAGAGCACTTGTGCACATATAGAACAGCGCGCCCGCGTGGGTAACTGCTATATCAACCGCGACCAGATTGGCGCAGTTGTTGGTGTACAACCATTTGGTGGGCAAGGTCTGTCCGGCACGGGTCCGAAAGCGGGTGGCCCGCGTTACCTGCTGAGATTCAGCAAACAAACCTTCACTGGCGCTCAATAGGGGATCCTTATGACTATTCAAAAAACCATACAAACTGCAGAGTCTGCCTGGGAAAGCTGGAACGATCTGGAACTAACACAACGTAAACAGCAACTGGAAAAGTGGCTGCATAGAGTAGAAACCCCGGAGCTGGCACAGGGTGTAAAACTTGCCGGTTATCATCTGGCGCAAGCAGATCGCTTACTGGTGAGCCAGGAAATGCCCGGTCCAACCGGGGAAACCAACACCCTGTACTGCGCGGGCCGTGGAACCTTTGTTATTGCCATAGATGAAAGTGCACCCCTGGCTGCGCTGCTGGGACAAATGGCCGCGGTTTTGGTGGCGGGAAACTGCGCCATCCTTGCCCTGCCTGATCCACTGTATGCGACGGCAAATAAACTGGTCAGCCTGGCAAATCAGGCCGGCATTCCTGCTGCTGTATTACAGCATGTCAGCGAAAGTCAGCTGCAACAATTACTGGCATCGAAGGCACTTGCTGGTCTAGCCTATTCCGGACCTCAACAAGCAGGACTGGTTTTTAACCGCCAGCTAGCTGAGCGTGAAGGGCCTTTAGGTCAGCTGGTATTAGATTTTCAACTGGAAACCCTGGGGCAACCCGACTATTTATTACGCTTTATTACCGAGCGTACCCGCACCATTAATATAACGGCCGTCGGCGGCAATTCCAGCTTGCTGGAGTTGGGAAGCGGCGAATAAACAAACATTGCAAACACAAGGATAGGCCCACTCGTTGGGCCAAAAGAGGAATAATTCATGATAGAAAATAGTGTAGCCATTACTGGCACCTTTATCGCATATCTCGCGTTAATGATGGCAATAGGATTCTACGCCTATAAGCGAACCGTTAACTCATCGGATTACTTTTTAGGTGGCCGTACCCTTGGCCCCTGGCCAACAGCACTGTCCGCCGGTGCATCTGATATGAGTGGCTGGTTGCTACTTGGCCTGCCAGGTTATGCCTACTCTGCTGGGGTTGGCTCATTCTGGCTTGCCGGTGGCCTGTTGCTGGGTACCTGGGCTGGCTGGTAAATGCAAAGCGCCTGCGTACTTACAGCATCGTTACAGACAATGCCCTTACCCTGCCTGAATTTTTCTCTCGCCGATTCGAAGATAAGTCCAAACTCTTATCCACTATCGCCGCCTTCTTTATCCTGATGTTTTTCCTTTTCTATACCAGCTCTGGCCTGGTAGCCGGCGGTAAACTGTTTGAAACCGTATTCGGCCTGGATTACTCCATTGCTGTAGTTGTCGGTACAGTTTGTGTCGTTTTCTACACCCTGTTCGGTGGTTTCCTGGCGGTATCCTGGACTGACTTAGTACAGGGCCTGTTGATGTCGGCGGCGCTGTTGATTGTGCCTATTGCGGCGATGACGGGTGGTATAGGTGACCTGACCATGGCATTAGAAGCGAAAAACCCTGAGCTACTGAATATCTGGGACTGATCAAATTCCACCCGTTTAGGGTCACAAAACCAATAGCTCCTCTCCAATTCAGCGAGTGCTGGATCAGATTAATAAATAGTCAGTTTGGCTTGCCTGTTACCAGGCTAAAATCAGTGGCTGAGTTTACTCGGTGGGAAACCAAGTAGCGTTAACCAATCAGCCACCTTTTCTCCCGTCAAGAGTTCATGGGCTGACTTGCCTTTGTGACGTCCCCAGCGTTTTTCACGCAGGTTGTACCAGGCGCGAAATAACTCAAGAAACGGTTGGTTTACGCCCTTTCTGGCATACAGATAAGTGCGTAAGGTGGCGTTGAAGCCTTCAATGGCACTGGACGCGCGGTGACGTTTGCTGAGCAATATTTCCACTTCTTGCATCAGCTGCTCACAGCGTGTTTCATCCAACTGTGTGGTCAACAGGTGGTAGCTGCCGAGCATTTCCTGAATAAGCCGCTGTTGCTTGTGCTTCCCGGCTTTTGCCAGTTCACGTCGGCACTCGAAGAAGCGGCAGGCCAGCTCAACTGGCTGCTGAGAATAACGTGCAATACAGCCTTGCAACTTATCATGGAGCGCCTGGGTGGCCAAAGTGAGACCATCCAAGCGGTTTTCCAAGTAGGTCGCCGCCTTGTTGCATTCCTTATGTGCCGCCCTGCGCAGCAATAGCGTGGCACGGGCCAGCCTGGTCTGCGCCATTTCGGTGGTCATTAGCTTGCCGGTCTTTCGGCAAACGCAGCTGAAGGTGGCGTGAAGAAGGTGCAAAGCCCGTTCAGCATGCTCATAGCGCTCGATAGCCTTATCGCATTGGTTATCTGCACGCAGCCATTGACCGAACGTATCATCCGGGTCTTCTGTTATGGTGGGGCTGATGGCCTGGTAAGCCGTTTCTTCCTGGGTAATGTAATAGTAAGCACGTTGCTCAACCCTGCGCACCGCCTTGGCAGCGATATACAGGGCATGAAAAACATCATCACGTTGCTGCGCCTGTTCGAAAACCGTGGTGACACCGGCGGCTATCCCCTTGGCACCGTCTTTGACGATGTGTTTTGGCATCATCCCCTGAGCAGCAGCCTGCTGGAGTACTTTGGCCCAGGTTTTACCATCTCGCTGTTGCTCGTGAGACAGGCAGAACAGGTAGCCGGAATCCAGGTCAACGCCCGCCAGCACAGGGTCGCCCTGGCTGAACATTTCATCCACCGCACCGCTCTGGATGGCTGATAATGGCACCGTTCGGTTGAAGTCAGCGGCATTTTTTTGCGCCTCGGCAATAACCCCTTGTATATAGCCATAGCTGACTTTACAGCCGGGATACAGCAGAGGTATAAGCGCTTCAATACTGCGAATGGAATTGGGGGCAGTGATGGTTAACGCGACAATACTGCGGCGCAGGTGTGGCACATCCACATCAAGCGTCGCGATACAATCCGGCTCACTTTGCGTTTTGACGAGGGCGTCGAAGGCAGCCCGGGCAGCCCCGCGGGCGGTGTAGACAGCCTTGCGGGATATACCGAATTCATCGGATAAGGCGGTGATATCACCATGGGCTTGTAAAATGGCGCTCTTTGCGAGAAGATCGAGTTTGTCTGAGGAGCTAAGTGGTGTTCGGTTTAGTATCGGCATTTTGTTGTTCTTGATAGTGTTTTTCGCGAAATAATTATCTCAAACAACTGCGCTTATTTCCTCAGATTTCTCCTCTCATTTGTTACCCAAGTTTGATGGGTTCCGAATATCTGGACAGAAGCCAATGGTGAAGCTATGTCTGCTACAGGTATTATTTCTCTGGCAGCCTGGGGACTGGGTTATTTCGGTCAGCCGCATATCCTTGCCCGTTTTAAAGCGTCTCGCTCTAATAAAGATCTGACCACAGCCCGTCGCATTGCCGTAATATGGACAGCCATCTCCATGGCGGGTGCGATCCTGGTTGGCCTTGTTGGTATCCTTTATGTGGATAGCAACCTGAGCGGTAACCTGGAAGACGGAGAAAAGATCTTTATGTTGCTGGTCAATTCCATCTTCCACCCTGTAATTGCCGGTATCCTGTTGGCCGCTATCCTGGCCGCGGTAATGAGTACTGCCGATTCCCAGCTGCTGGTTTCTTCTTCTGCTCTGGCTGAAGACTTCTACAAGCAGTGGATCCGTCCTGAAGCTACATCAGTAGAAGTGGTAAATGTGGGCCGTATCGGCGTGGTGATCCTGGCAATCATCGCCTTGATCCTGGCCTTTAACCCAGATAGTACAGTACTTGGCCTGGTATCTTATGCCTGGGCTGGTTTTGGCGCGGCATTTGGTCCAGCCTTGATCATGAGCCTGTACTGGAAGCGCATGAACCGTAATGGCGCATTGGCGGGTATTATCATTGGTGGTGTTACTGTCGTTGCCTGGAAACAGGTAAGCGGTGGTATTTTCGACCTGTATGAGATCGTCCCGGGTATTCTGTTTGCCACTATCGGTATCGTGGTTGCTACGCTGATGTCGGCCGCACCTTCCGCCAGCATCGAGCGTAAGTTTGATGAGGTGGTCGATCTGCTGGATGACGAAGATGCAGACCTTAAATTAGCCAAGCAAAAGTAATCTAACAGGCGGGTAGCAATACCCGCCTAATCAATCTTAAATTGTCGTACTAACCCCTGCTGTTTCACCACCAGTTGCTGTAACTCCTGGCTCACCTGAGCCGACGAATCTGCCTGCTCACTCACCGTCTGACTTACATCTCGAATATTAGCGACATTTTTGCTGATCTCATCGGCGACACTTTTTTGCTCCTGTGCCGAGCCGGCGATATGACTGCTGATATCGTGAATAATACTGATATGCTCGGTTATCTCTTCCAATACAGCCACTGTTTCATTGACCTGGGTGGAGGTTTCATTGGCCTTGTTATTCCCCTGCTGAATAGCCTCCACCACTTCCACTGTGCCGGATTGCAACTCTTCGATCACCTGGCGAATTTGCACTATGCTGTCCTGGGTGCGGGCAGCCACAACCGCAAAACCTCGACCTAACTCCCCGGCTCGTGCTGCTTCGATGGCGGCATTAAGCGCCAGTAGATTAGTCTGGCCTGCAATACCGTCAATGACGGCCAGGATAGAGCCTATATTTTCACTGTTTTTAGCTAACCTATCCGCGGCAGGCACGGCTGAACTCACTTAAAAATCTCTGCCGGCAGTAAACTTCATTGTTTCGCCACTGATAGGGTGAGTGATACCAAGCTCCTCGGCGTGTAATAGCATTCTGTCCGACGCAGCATAAGCTTCGGGGTGAGCATAAAATTTGTCGCCCAGAATAGGATAACCCAATGCCTGCATATGCACTCTAAGCTGGTGAGAGCGGCCGGTAATAGGCGTGAGCTTCACCAAGCTGGAAATATCATCCTGACTGATCACTTCATATTCTGTTTGGGAAGCTTTACCACTTTCAAAACAGACCTTCTGTTTGGGGCGATTAGGCCAGTCACAAATCAAGGGTAAATCCACTATTCCGGATTTTTGCTCTGGTACTCCCCATACCCTGGCATAATATAACTTGCTGGTTTCCCGCTCTCTGAACTGGCGCATTAACTCACGCTCAGCCTCTTTTTGCAGTGCCAGTACCATAACGCCCGAAGTACACATATCTAATCGATGCACCACTCTGGCTTGCGGGTGCGCCGCTACTACCCGGCTCATAATGCTGTCGGCATGGGCAGGATCCCGGCCAGGCACAGACAGTAGCCCACAGGGTTTATTAACCACAATAATGTTTTCATCCTGATATAAAACATCTAACCAGGGCTCTAAAGGGGGATTGTATACAAAGTGAGTCATTACTGCGGACATCAATTGCTATTAAAGGCCGCAAGAATACAGAAAATGGCCCAGGGTTAAAAGCACAGCGGTGGTTTATTCAGCACTGAGCTCTGTTTGTGCCTTTTTCGATAAACGGTTATAGATCATTTGGTAAGAGCCAAGCACCAAATCTTTCAGATAAGTTTCTTCCATCAAGGTGATATCAACCACAGTGACCCAGTGAAAGCGCCCCATATATTTTGCGGGTTTGATGCCGGGTTGGTCCGTTAACCCCAGATAAAGTTCCGGTGATACCCTCAGGGAAAAGCGCCACCGCTCCGGCTCACTGGTTTTGAAATAGGCAAAGTTTTTGTCTCCCAAGCAATATACCAGAATATTGCTGGGTTCCCCTTTACGGGATGAATGTGCACCGGGCAGAGACATACAAAACGCCTTTAGCTGGCTGACGTCCATAACTATAAGGCTTGAAGCAAGTCGGAAATTTGGCTGGGATCAAAGCGTTTACGATAATCCACATCCACGTAACGAAACGCGACTCTACGATCCTGACTGATAATATAGGTGGCTGGCACAGGCAGTTCCCATTTATCACTCTGGTGCATTTTGCTGAGCTTCAAACCCCAATTGGAGAAAGTAGCCTGCTGATCCTTATCCAGCTCGAAGGTTAAGCCAAACTGACGGGATATGTGATTATCGCAATCTTTCACCAGGTGGCCGTGATCCGAATGACTTCTAACGGGTATATCTTGCTGAGGAGAGATAGCCAGATAGTTGGCACCAAACCTCTCCAGACCTGCCTGAGCCTCTTCAAACGCCTCCAGTTCCGCTACACAAAAGGTACACCAATAGCCCCGGAAGAAATTTATCACCACCGGCCCCGCTTCCAGCAACTGATACAGGGTCTGCTGCTCCCCTTTGTTATTCACGAAGGTGAAGTTAGGCGCAGTTTCATCTTGCTGAAGACTTTTCTCTACCAAACCGGTTCTTTTTAGGCAAGCCACCACTTTACACATCTGTGCCATTTCAGGCGTAGACAGCTTGTCGCAAAGGCTGCCTTTTATTCGCGCCAATTTTTCAGCAAAACCACTCAGCATATAGACCACACTAATGTCAAAAGGATCTCTAAGATTAACTATCATTAACTATATTTTATTCTGACATCAATGATAAGATTTACAAAATGCATATGTCACATTCTTGGTTGGAATAAATATGGACAGACTCGCCGCCATGCAGATGTTCACCCGGGTGGTAGAGACTGGCAGTTTCTCTGCTGTCGCCAAAGAGCTTAACACCACACAGCCCACAGTAAGCAAACGAGTTGCCGAACTTGAACAATGGCTGGGCGCTAAACTACTCAACCGCAGTACCCGAAGCTTGCGTCTAACCGAAGTAGGTGCAGATTACTACGAACGCTGCATCACCATATTACAGGACGTGGAAGATGCGGAGCAGAACGTAGGATTGGCACAGACCCAACCCAAGGGTAAACTGAGAATAAGCACCGTCGTCTCCTTTGGTCGTCTGTTTGTGATGCGTTACCTGCCTGACTTTCTGGAAATGTATCCGGATATTAAAGTGGAAATCACCTTAAGCGACCGGGTCATCGATATGGTGGAAGAAGGGGTGGATTTAGCTTTCAGAATGGGCAACCTGGCCGACTCCACTTTAACGGCAAAGCGTATATGTAAAAGCCCTTTGGTTACGGTTGCTACTCCTGGTTACCTGGAAAAACGTGGTGAACCTCAACATCCGGCGGACTTAAAGCAACACGAATATGTCATTTTCTCCGACTTGGAAAAACCCCAGCAGATCGAATTTAAGGAAAACGGTGAACTAATTTACGTTAATGCCGACAGCAAGGTTCACACCAACAGTTCTGAAGCCATGCGGGCGGCGTTGCTGGCTGGTCTGGGGATCAACCGAGCCCCCTTATGGCTGGTGGGAGATAAGATCCAGTCGGGTGAACTGGTATCTATCCTGAAAGACTTTTCCCCTGGCAACCTGGATATTTATGCAGTTTATCCCTCAGGACGAAATCTACCCTCCAAAGCGAGAGCCTTTATCGATTTCTTTAGCGAGCGTTTTACTGAAGATTATTTAATCACCGGGAAGCGAGGAAATTAATTCCTTATCAGACCATATATAAGATGGAAACGGATCCCCGTTGAAGATAGATTTTAATCCGCTTTACTTCATTTTTGGCCTGCTGCTTTCACCCCGTAAATAAATACCTCTGAATGGAACCCTTTAAAGCTGGAAATACAGCAGCACAACACCCGACTCAGCCCGGATGAGCTGAGCCAGCTAGAAAGCATACGATAAAAGTTATCCGCTTTTATCGTAGAAAACTGAACCTGACCTTTCACCAACAAGTTCATATTAAGATCAGCCTGTTCCCTGACGAAGCCCAATACTTAAGCTATCTCGAAGCAAGCCTGGGTAAAAAGGTGCTTAGATCCGTCGGTGTATTTTTACCCGACAGAAACGAACTGGTTTCTTATTTATATGATCAAGATAAACAAAGGGTATTCGCCACGAGTTCAGCCACGCTGTAATTGGCAACGTTGCCCCGTCACACCCGGACAACAAGCCCTACCTACGCCACTATCGACAGCAAGGAGCGAAAATATCCGTCACAGGCGTGCTGACCCAAACGAGTTGAGAGTGGCACTCAGGGAATACCTGTGGGAAGACAATATAGTTTGATCAGAATAGAGCACTAAACAGAGTTTCAGGGATATCCTGTTCCCTAAGGTTTGATCAATCAGGCTGTAATATAGCTAGTTTCCATCCTGAAACGCCGATTCTGTCATTCCCTCGCACGAGGGAATCCAGCGGCCTGACAACTAGCTCGGTGCCCGTGTTAGGCCACTGGATTGCCAGGCAAGCTGACAATTACTGAGTTCGTTGTGATAGTGGTGACTAACTTTAAGCTTTCGTAAAACGACAAGCTTGGATGCTAAGAATATGACGGAAGAATAAATAGTTGAGTTTCAGGACGGCACTAGCTAGTCATAAGCGCGTTCTCAGTGCTATATGACAATAACGTCTGATCTATGTCTCACACTCCTCGCCCATAGCGCCCAACTCTGGAGCTTGATCATCAGTACGACGGGTAGGTATTTACAAGATATTTTGTAATGGTTGCGTACCTGGTTTTCTAAGCTTATTTAATCAAACTAATGGACAGAAGCGTGTCAGTGGCTTTGCTACTTTAGAAAAATATGGATTACTACAGGTATGGGAAATCCATATACCTCTGACCAAAATCACTATGCCACTACGACTGTTACTCAAACTTAAGCTTGCGGTCATGACGGTACGACTTGGTCGAGTAGCTACGTTTAAGCGAGTTTGATACATGCTCCCCTATTGAGTCCTTCAGTCCATCAAAAAATTCAATTTCCTCGGACTGGGTGAGAAAATCAGAGATCAAATCCCCCATCTCCTCGATGATATCTTTGCGATCCCTGATGTTAAATGTTTTGCCCTCTCCGAGTTTTAACAGGTGTTCTCTGTCAGGAAACACCTTACTGTTAGCCATCTTTAACGCCATCTTGTTATCGATGGTGTCGTAAATGAGAGTGTGGGTAATGTCGAATGGGGGGGAAACTCGTACATTCTTCAGCTTGTTATCGTATTGCAGGGCAAAATTCTTGAGGTGGGCGTCACCGTTGCCAATCAAGCAGTTAAACACAATGTACCGATACACCCTCTCGACCTCGGTCATGTCATTGGTGTAACGGTGCGTCGCCCTCAATAATGTCTCGTAGCTACCCGTGTATTTGGCATCTGGATCATTGGGCTTCTTGAGAAGCGTTGTGAAGTCCTCATACCCCAACTTAGCCCCCGATTTGTCAGAGTCGAACCGCTCAATAACAAAGGTCTCTAGAGACTCGGAGAGGTAGGTTTTAGGTGGCTCTAGGCCGCAAAACCTCGCGGCCTCCATGCAAACGTATTCATTCACCGTCAGTAAAGGAAACTCGCTATCGAAGGACTTTACAATCAAATCCTTTTGCTCGATAGTTCTGTCTGTTTTAGCCGGAACGCTTACCTTGGGCTGGACACCAGCCAATGAATTGCGAAGGTAGTATTTTTCCAGTAGCAAAGGAAAAAGTGGTTCCTTACTCTTGTAGGTCAGGATGTCTTGTAGGGTGACCGATTCAACATCAGGCAACTCAAAATCACTTTTGTAAGACAGCATACCGATCCCGTTGTCACTTTGGAGCGCCAGCAGGTACATGTCGTTAACCTTGGCGTACCTTGCCAACTTCTCAGCAATGAATCGACGGTTAAATCCCTCAGGGAGATTTTGTGCAAAAATGGGATGAATTGAGCCGGATGAATAACTATCCAACCCTTTTTGGGTCATAGTAAGTGAGATGTGTTGCCCCTCTTGGATAGGGGTGTATACATGGGTGGAACCATGCGTCAGTATGCCAAGTTCATCACCTTGCGCCAACACAGACAACTTAGTTACTTTGTTTGGTAGTGAAATGCTCATTGATCTTCATCCTCTAAGAACAAGTCGTCAATATCATCCCAATCGGGCAAGGAGTGCTTCTTGGTCACAATATCAAATTGCAGACCAACAGCATCCAGCAGCCTTTCGAAAATATCAAACGAACCTGTGAACCGCCCATTTTCAATTTCAGAGATGGTTGTTTTGTTGATGCGGGTTAATTCAGAAAGCTGAGATTGGGTTAGCTGCCTATCTTTCCTTTGTTGTTTGATTTTTTGCCCTATTTGCTCACGATTTGCCATCATTCACCTCTTTATTTGTTAGCTATATGGCTAACATTATAGAGGAAACAAAAAAAGTTAGCTATATGGCTATCTTTTGATGGGGTAGGTGTCATTGTGAGAAGTTTGCTGAAAGAATTAGATTAATGCAGACTCCCCCAAAATTAACAAAGGTATCATCATGAACATGGATAAGTTTTTGTAGGGCTAGCTCGCATTAACAGAATGTAAATGAACATTTACTCTGGATGATAAAGGGGCAAAAGCGAGTTAACCGAACAACTACGACGCATAAAATTCTGAAGTTGATCTTATACCAGTCGCGATATCTCAGGTTATCCGAAACCCAACCCGGCACATTTTTTGACATGGGCGCTTTAGGAACAAAGTGAGCAAAATTGATCAGACTTTAATGTAACCGATCTAACTTTATTGTCTTCTCACAATACCGATTCAGATTTTCTACTCCAGTCCCAGACCGGTGAATTTATCTTTTCTCTGCTTTCTCAAACCAGCGGCCGACACTTCTTGTTTCAGCTACTGGACGAGTATCGGAAAGGCAGCCGGGACAGAGGTGATACTTTGGCTGATCGTTTGTATCCGGGCGGGATAGGCAGAATGGAAAGAAATTGGCAAAACTGGCTTAGCAAAAGTAACCGCTCCCCAATCAGACTTTAGCTTTTTGCCAATGGATTTATAAGCCACTAATAAATGGACAGAGGCTAGCTGGAAAACCTGTATTGTTTCTCCAGGTGAATAGATGTCATAATGACATCTATAGTAATTTCGGATGTAAAGTATGGCTTTTAGCTCGCAGGAACTCACCCACATAGCCTTAGACCTGACCGCAGGTATTTCCAATCAGGACAGATTTCAGCGGCTGCTCAATACCATTAAACAAGCATTAAACTGTGATGCCTCGGCGTTGCTGGCCTTTCAGGGTCAGCAATTTACCCCGTTAGCCACCAGCGGTTTGTCGGCAGATGTATTGGGTCGACGCTTCGTTCTCAATGAGCACCCCAGGCTTGAAGCTATCGCTCGGGCAGGCGACATAGTGCGCTTCCCCGCAGACAGTCAATTACCCGACCCTTATGATGGCTTGATCCCAAACCAGGAGGATGAGTTAAAGGTGCATGCCTGTATAGGTTTACCCTTGATGGCTGGGCAAAGGTTAATTGGAGCACTCACCATAGACGGCTTCGACCCACAGCTGTTCGATGGTTTTAGTGATGACGAATTACGCACCGTCAGCGCACTGGCGGCGGCCTCACTTAATAACGCCCTGATGATGGAAAAGCTGGAACAATACGCCAGTAAATTCCAGGTTTCCGAGCCGTCGGTCGAGGTGAGCGATGACACTGAGATGATCGGACAATCTGCCGGTATGAAAACGCTGAAGAACGAAATTGACGTGGTCGCCAACTCAGATTTGAATGTCTTGATCCTGGGTGATACTGGTGTGGGTAAAGAGCTGGTCGCCAAAGCCATACATACGAAATCACTCAGGGCCAACAAGAACCTGGTATACCTCAACTGTGCGGCACTGCCCGAGTCGGTCGCTGAAAGCGAACTGTTTGGCCATGTCAAAGGCGCGTTTACCGGGGCGATAAACAACCGCAGCGGCAAGTTTGAGCTTGCCGATAAAGGCACCTTGTTCCTTGATGAAATAGGTGAATTACCACTTTCACTTCAGGCCAAGCTGCTGCGCGTACTCCAGTATGGTGACCTGCAGAGGATCGGTGACGATAACAGCCTGAAAGTGGACGTACGCATAGTGGCGGCCACCAATAAAGACCTGAAAACCGAGGTGATGGAGAAACGTTTTCGCGCCGATCTGTATCACAGGCTAAGCGTCTTTCCCATCCAGGTTCCTTCACTACAGGAGCGGGAAGGAGATATCGCCCTGCTAGCCGGATTTTTTATTGAGCGCTGCCGGGCTAAGTTAGGCTTACAGAGCCTGAGGTTAAGCCAAACCAGTCTGGCACTGCTATCTCAATATGCCTGGCCGGGTAATGTTCGGGAACTGGAGCACGCTATTCACAGGGCTGCCATCCTGGCCCGCGCCGAACATGGCTCCGATGCCACCCTGATCAGCCCACATCATTTCGAAATTAAGGGGGTAGCGCCTGTATCAACCGCCACCAGCCCAGCTCAGCTGGAGCCTGAAATAAAAGGGGAAAGCCTGCGGGACGCCACCGAACTATTCCAACAGCACTATATCCGGCAAACACTTGATACTAACCAGGGAAACTGGGCTGCCACCGCCAGGCAGCTGGTGTTGGACAGCGGCAACCTGCACAGGCTGGCAAAAAGGTTGGGGCTAAAATAGCCCACATCTTCGTTTGTATAGCGACCGGCGGTGACTTACGCAAATAGACAAAGCCGCTGGCACTAAAAAACTATGCTTCTTGGCAGGCCTGTTCTTTGATATCAATAAAGCGAATAACTTTAGCGGGAGATCCCACACAAACACTGTTGGCAGGCAAGTCTTTTACCACCACACTACCGGCACCCACTACCACATTATTTCCTATGGTCACACCTGGGCAAACCGTCACATTCGCCCCCAGCCAGACATCGTGACCGATGGTGATAGCCTTGGCAAATTCATCACCAGAGGCGCGATCTACCGGATCCAGTGGATGGCCCGCGGTGGAGATAACGACCCCTGGTGCGAGCAAACAA
This sequence comes from Psychromonadaceae bacterium, assembly GCA_965249895.1. Taxonomy (GTDB): domain Bacteria; phylum Pseudomonadota; class Gammaproteobacteria; order Enterobacterales; family CBDFNC01; genus CBDFNC01. The sequence goes on along the minus strand of CBDFNC010000003.1, from coordinate 545,282 downwards.
TTATCGCCAAAAACCACTGGAGCACAGTCGAGTATGGTGCAACCATGGTTAGCGTAAAACCCTTTACCCGCCTTGATGTTATAGCCGTAGTCGCAGTTAAACGGTGACTCAACCCAGGCGCTACCCTGACCGTCGATAAGTTGTTTAACTATCGCCCTACGCTTGCGCTTTTCTGTCGGGCAAGTTTGATTGAGCTGAAAGCAAAGCCGCTTGGCACGCTGCCGCTCGGCAACCAACTCAGGCTCAAACGGTTTAAACACTAATCCAGCAAGCATCTTTTCTTTTTCAGTCATATAACCCCAAATCAACTATAAGCCGCGAAATTACAGTTAAAATAACACAGCCAGAGTTTATCGAAGTGTCGTTGCTCAATTTTTCGAGTTGCTTACCAAACCCGGTACACTCTCCCGGTTTGAGGGCCTGTGATACTACGCCTGTACGCCAGGGCTACACGGGAAACCGGTACGGCTTCAAAACCAGGGAAAAATGGTCCATATATATCTAAAGACTCCTGTACCACAGAAGGGTTAACACAATTAATTCGAATATTCCTCGGCAGCTCTATGGCTGCGGCTCGGATGAATCCCACTAAAGCGGCATTTACGGTGGTCGCATTCACGCCGCCCAAAATGGGCTCATCGCTGACAATCCCACTGGTTAAGGTAATGGAGCCGCCATCATTTAAATAGTGCTGGCCAATCAATACGAGATCTACCTGGCCTAATAACTTATCTTTTAGACCGACGTTGAAATTCTCTGCTGTCATTTCCGCTATCGGACCAAAGTGTAGGTTACCTGTGACTGAAACTATTGCATCCACCTTGCCCAGGGTTTCGAACAAAGTTTGGATACTTTGACTTGAGGTAATATCAACTTGGAAATCACCACTGGATCTTCCTACCTGGACAAGACTGTGCTCTTGTCCAAATTCCTTAACCACTGCCCGGCCTATGGTTCCCGTTGCCCCGATAATTACGATTTTCATTACTTTCTTCCTAATAGATAAGTTTGTGGAAGAAATTTTTATACAATACCCAGTCTTAATAAACCCCACTTTGATTACAACAATAAAAACCAGGAGTTTTCAATCTATGGATCGCCTGCTGAGTATGGAAGTGTTTGTCGCTGTTATTGAATCGGGTAGTTTTACCGCTGCCGCCGAACAATTTCAGATATCACCCCCTATGGTGGGAAAACACGTTAAATCCCTGGAACAGCGACTGGGCGCCCGCTTGCTCGCCAGAACAACCCGAAGTCAGCGACTCACCGAAATTGGCCAGGGTTATTTACTGCACTGTAGGCAGATCCTGGCCGATATTCAGGTTGCGGAGTCCAACATAGAGTCACTGCGAATGGAGCCCAAAGGAGCCCTAAAAATCAGCTCCCCCGTGACACTGGGATCCCTGATCATAGCCCCGATATTAAGCGAGTATTTGGATGCTTACCCTGAGGTTGAGTTGGAGCTAGTGCTAAGCGATAAAAGAGTCGACCTTGTTCAGGAAGGATTTGATGCAGCCATCCGCATCGGCAAGCTAATGGATTCCAGTTTGGTCGCCCGCCCACTTTGTCCTTATCCTATGGTGATCTGTGCGTCACCTGAATATATCCAAAGGTCAGGCCAACCAAACCACCCCAGAGACTTAACTCAACACCAGTGCCTTGGTTTAAGCCACTGGAATAAAAAGCATGGCTGGTCTTTGGCCCAAGATGGATTACAAACAAACCCACTGCCAAAAAGTCGGTTTCAATCCAACAACGGCCAAGCCCTGCGGATGGCAGCCCTAAAAGGCTGGGGAGTGGTCATGCAACCCAAAATATTACTCAATGAAGATATCCAAAGGGGAGCTCTGATAGAAGTGCTGCAAGATTACTGGCCAGCCCCTCACCCAGTACATCTGGTTTATCCCGTTGACAGGCAGCCACCCCTAAAACTAACCAGGCTTGTTGAAATGTTAACTAACAAAATGAAAGGCTAATAGTTTTCAACGGCGTAGCGACCACCTGATCCCAGCGGCTCTTGCCGCATTATATCCACAACAATTTTAGCCACCGACTCGGGAGTACGTAAATCACCCGAGTTTTTATAGTCGATAAACCTACCCCTCTAAGGGAAATCATCCAGACCGGCCTCACGGATCCTCTGCTGCATCTGCGTGTCCATAATATCCGCATCCACATTAATGACAGATATCGGGTACTCAGCCAAATCCTGCTCTTTTGCTACGGCACGAGCGAAGTTTTCCATTCCTGCTTTACTGGCGCAGTATAGAAACCAGCCATAATATCCTTTGTTGGCGGCGCCTGAGCTAATATTAGCAATCACCTTGCGGCTATTTATGGCGCCAAAATATTGAGTAAACAGGCCTGTCGCCAGAATAATTGAGTTGAGTCCGATATTGATGTTATCAAGCCAGGTTTGAGGTTCACTATGAGATAATGGGCCTATGGGGGACAGGGCGCTGACATAAAGCTAAACCCAGCCCTTTCGAACCTCCGGTAACAAATGCCAATTTCACCTTAACCTCCTGTTAAGCTCACCTCGATAGGAAAGCAATCATATGTTAAATATGAAAAAACAACCATATAAAGCCGCCGATAACAGGCGGGTTTTCAGCTAACGGTCAAGCTTACAAAGTAAAGGGGGTCTGTCGCATCTTGACCGATCAATAGACTTGCACAGTGAAAGCCGAGTCCATTTTTGACAGACATGTCCATGATATCCAGATAAGATTCGGCTGAAATAGCACCCGACCAAAGAGACAATCATGGCGCTTTTCTTTGCCAAAAAACAGTTTCCATCCGAGACCATCCTGATGGCAGTTCGTTGGTATGTCGCGTACAAACTCAGCTACCGAGATATTGAAGAGTTACTGGAAGAGCGCGGTGTCCTGGTTGATCACGCTACGCTCCATCGCTGGGTGTTGGAGTATGATCCTCAGTTAGAGGAAGTCTTCCGTGACGGTAAGAAACGCTCCATTTCAGGCTCATGGCGAATGGATGAGACCTATATCAAAGTGAAAGGTCAGTGGCTTTACCTATATCGCGCCGTTGATAAATTCGGTGATACCATCGATTTCATGTTGACTGAAAAACGGGATGAAGCCGTGGCCAGACGCTTCTTTAACAAGACTATTGGCCAGCATGGCTTATCTGAGAAGGTGGTGATTGATAAAAGTGGGAGTAACTGCGCCGCCCCACGGCTAGCGCATTTTACCTACGGCCTTGACTTCTATCGTTTCCGGCCAAAACAGATATTTAGCTAAGAACCAAAAAAGCCACCTCTCTCCAAGGTGGCTTTTTCGGCTCACTCTTTGTTTGCTTTAAGTTAAAAAAGCCAAGTCTTCGCCAGCAACTCTGCAGCTTATACCCCTCTTTCATCTCTATTCACATCTTTAAGACCATTCTATTTTTTCGATAGGTTAATTCCATAAGTTAAGAGGTAAAAAATAATCAATTCGAATATGCTAGTCCGTTCAAAGTAAATAACAGGTAACAGCAATGTGGCGTAACTCGGAACAAGGTTATGGGCTGGTCAGCATAGTCATCCACTGGCTCGTTGCGTTAGCCGTGTTTGGTCTGTTTGGTCTGGGGTTATTTATGGTGGATCTCACCTACTACTCACCCTGGTATCAAACGGCTCCATATATCCATAAAAGTGTTGGATTAATTCTATTTGCCTTGATGTTATTTCGCGTCCTTTGGCGCTTTGTTAACGTGAGCCCAGCATCCCCAAGCAATCACAGCAAAATTGAAAAAATTGGTGCAAAAATAGGTCACAGACTAATTTATACTCTATTGTTTTTGCTGATGATTTCGGGCTATCTTATATCTACTGCCGATGGCAGAGGAATAAGTGTATTTAACTGGTTTGAAGTTCCTGCCTGGATCACAAGCATTGATCAGCAGGAAGACATTGCAGGTGAGATCCATTTCTGGCTTGCATGGACACTAATCATTATGGCTGCGGGGCATGCACTGGCCGCCATTAAACACCATGTGATAGATAAAGACACAACCCTGACACGTATTTTAATACCCGCTAAAACTAATGGGAAAGGAGAATCTAGATGAAAAAAATGCTGAGTTCTGGTTTATTAGGCGCCACACTTTTGGCTCTGTCTGTACCTGCAATAGCCAATGACTATGTAATTGACACCAAAGGCGCTCACGCCTCAATAAACTTTAAAATTCAACACCTTGGGTACAGCTGGTTGATTGGTAACTTCGAAAAATTTAACGGCGAATTCAGCTATGACGAAGGCAACCCAGCGGCTACAAAAGTCTCCGTCAGCATTGACCCAAGTAGTGTAAATACCAATCATGCAGAGCGTGACAAGCACATACGCAGCAAAGACTTCTTAGACGTGAGCAATTTCTCACAGGCTAGTTTTACCAGTACTAGTTTTGAAACTAGTGATGGTAAATCGGGCAAGCTACACGGTAAGTTAACCTTGCGTGATGTCACCAAAGATATAGTTATCGACGTAGTACAGATTGGTGAAGGCAAGGATCCGTGGGGAGGTTACCGTGCAGGTTTCGAAGGTAATACCACATTAACCCTGAAGGATTTTGGTGTCCCAATGGATTTAGGTCCTAAATCGGCAACGATACAAATGAATTTACATGTGGAAGGCATACGTAAATAAGCTTGCCTGGCGCCAGTACTCGCTGGCGCTTTCTATCCCTTTATCACTATCTCCCCGGAAACAAGCTCCCTCTCCACTCAATGATGATATCTATTATAGTTTTGTAGCCAACTTGTTATAGCTTCACGTAAGCTATAAACAAAGGCCGTTGAATTTTTCTTATGGAACAACTCGAACTCTTCCAAATACTCAGCCCTTGTCGCGGGATCTGTCAAACAGATGGCCGGGGTTATTGTCTTGGTTGCATGAGAAGCCGGGATGAGAGATTTAACTGGACCCAACTCACAGGCCCTCAACAAAAAGAAGTGCTCAGGCTGTGCAAACAAAGGTTAATACGAAAACTCAGGGCTCAGAAAAAGCAGCAGCAGGCCCAGCAACCACCAGCTGCCCCACAGCAGGATGAATTATTTTAATCCAATTAACTGGCTTTGTTTATGCTCGATAATGTAAAGCCAGTTAGCAGTTCAATAACTGTAAGAAATAGCCGTTAGATAGTAACTGGCGCTATGGTTTAAATTGAATATTGAGCTTTCTTTTTTGCTCTGCCACCAATGTGAGAGAGGTTAGATATACTAGCCTGCACCTACCACTTCAGGCCAGTTGCACTTTTCTTTGACTGCCCCGAATGACATAGGGCCTAACTTTCCGCCGATCCTGTTAGGTTTTGTCCGTGCCGAATAGCGTGGGCACACTGAGATATATTGGCGAACCCCAAAATACAACGTACCTGCCTGGTAGATAATCGGTAATTACTTCTTAACTCCCAAGCCCATTGAGCCCGTACTCTATACACTGCACTGTATAAACACGCCTTTAGTCTGTTCATATGTTAACCCCCCTTTTGTATCCAACAATGACAGGTTAAACCTAGGTCATATGCTACAGAGGTATAAAATCAGCAAGTAATGGTATTATTCAGTCAACGTAACAGAAGCATGAAACAGCTATAGTATCACCAGCCCACTTTCTGATACTTTTCAGTCATGAATTAACCACAAGCATGCCAGTGCGTTTCGGCCAGTACTTCCCCAGTAGGAGAGAAAGATGAAAGCATATGTAGAGCAAATTAATCCCAGGGCAGGTTTTTCATGGCGATACCTCAATATCCGTGAGCCATCCATGCCATTTGAGTGGCACTACCATTTCGAATATGAACTGGTATTACACAGGGATTGCAGTGGTATTGCTTACGTTGGAGATGGCATTGAGCATTTTGGACACAATACACTGACGTTAATGGCTCCGCGGCTCCCCCACTCCTTTGTTACATCAAGATTGCATAATCACGCCAGCACAGCCGATACTCATGTTATCTGGTTCAGCCAGTACTGGATAGATCAGATGGCGACCGCATCTATTGAGTTAAAGTCCCTTAAACCCATGCTACAAAAATCTGGTCAGGGTTTGCGGTTTTCTCCTGAATGTGGAGAAGCTGTATATGAGTTGATGCGATCACTGTGTTTGCTTTCCCCAGCACAGCAGCTTAGCCGCTTACTGCAAACACTAATTCTACTTTCGGAAAATGAAGCGCAACATACCTATTCAGCTCACTCGAGCACGCAGGAAAAAGATGATCCGGCTGAAGTAAAGAAAATTGAAATGGCCAGTCGCTATATTCAAACACACTTTGTGCGGCCACTGACCATAGGAGAGCTTGCTGATCACATGTATATGAGTGAAAGCAGTGTTCGCCGTCTATTTAAGCGCCACTTTGGCGAAGTGTTTTCTGTACACCTGAAAAAACATCGCCTGGGACAAGCCTGTCACCAGCTGATCAATACCAGCCAACCGATAGCCTTGGTAGCCGAAAACGTGGGATTTAATAACCTCTCCAACTTTAACCGTCAGTTTAAGGCGGCTAAAAAAATGACACCAAAAGAATTTCGCACACATTTCGAACAGAGGGGCAAAAAAGGCAACAATTAATATAGCGAAAGCGAGGTCAAGCATACTGGTGTAGTTTCGAGCCAGCTTATCTTGCTACTGCTCTAAAATTCTTAATCCTGCCCAAAGCACTTTCAACCAAGTGACTATATTTCTACACGCCTATCTATATCATCATGAGCCCTCTGCGTATTTATTCTGGGTGGGGTGTTGGCTACGATGAACAGTAAATCTGCATCCATATTCTCCATTTAACTACTGAAAAACTCGCTCAGAGACCGTCAACAAAGTCCTGGTTAATAGTTGCTTCGATAGCGCCTTTGACAGGCAATCAGCTTGACCCACACTGACGGTATTCATGTGCTGTAGCGCACAGCAATCGGAACTGTTATTACGTGAAATCCGTTTGCCGCCTTGGTTCACATCACTCATAATCTTGTCGCCACCCGTGACGTCAATTAATCTGTATCATTATCTACACAAAAACACATTCGCGATGGTGCGGAGAATAAACCATAAAAACAGCGGATAAGTGCGCCTTAAGACATGTGCACTAGATCTTGGCTTTCAACCATTAGCTTTCAGCCTATATTTACCCGTTTTCACCGGATGATTACAGGAGTTATTTTAGGATGTTGTTTAATCTGACTCAGGCAAGGTCGGAACCCCCGGCTTTATGCCTGCCGCCCTTAACGAGGGTAATTTAAGACCAGGCAAACACCAAGATTGGGACTGGCAAGGCTCTTTTTAGTATTCCAGCCCGTGCAAGTTGCTGCAGGGACAAACAAAATGCATTAAGCAAGATGAACAGTTGGACCCGCTGCTGGCGCAGCTCTGTATATAGTAAACTGACCGACCAGATAAACCGAATGGTGCAAACTCAAACAAAAGTACCTGACGATAAATACCTTTTAATTTCTGGAATCCATCAAATCACGGTATAAGGGTAACAATTTTGCGGTCTTTGTAGGAGTGGATGCCTCTTTGCGGAAGAAAGTGCGAACACAGCGATCGCTATATTCGCCTAATGTGCACAGGGCAAACGGGTCTAAATTGTACAGCTGATAATAAATTTCAGAATAAATGGAGGATCATTTGACCGATCCTATTGATCGTGACATATAATGCTATTTGCACCCTCGTTGGACCCGCTGCTGGCGCAGCTCTGTATATAGTAAACTGACCGACCAGATAAACCGAATGGTGCAAACTCAAACAAAAGTACCTGACGATAAATACCTTTTAATTTCTGGAATCCATCAAATCACGGTATAAGGGTAACAATTTTGCGGTCTTTGTAGGAGTGGATGCCTCTTTGCGGAAGAAAGTGCGAACACAGCGATCGCTATATTCGCCTAATGTGCATCCATGCGCTTTACATCTCACCCCTGAGATGGGTTCGGCTCCTGCAAATCTATCTGGATCTGTTACCCAGGTTTGAGATGGGTTCGGTCCCTAATTTCTCCCCCGGACAGAGTACTTGGAGACCCAAGGGGCAACTCATGGGAACATCTGGCTTAAGGTTGGAAGCAGATCAACAGGCATCCGTTGGCTGTGGCCTTGCGCCCGCCTTTCAGGCTGCTGGTTACACCGAAAAAGCGATGCAAGCGTTAGTTGAATATGGGTTTATCCAGCTAAATGTGCATCGAGTTTTCGCTGAAATCATTGCGAAGAATAAGGCCGCTATTCAACTTTGCAAAAAGTTTGCCATGCGAGTCGAGGCTCAGTTTATTGAGCAAGGTTATTTTAAAAACCAATGGTGGGACACAGGTGTTCTGGCTATGTTAAAACGTGAATGGGACAGCCAAACACAAGCCTAGCTAGTGTCCGTCCTGAAACACACACATTCGTTCTTCAGTCATATTTTTAGAACGCGAAATTTGCCGTTTTGCAAAGGCCTAAAGTTAGTTATCACTATCACATCGCCCTCTGTCATTGTCATCGCTTGCCTGGCAATCCAGTGTCTTTTAGCGCACACAGAGATCGCGGTAAAGCCGCTGGATTCCCTCGTGCGAGGGAATGACAGAATCGGCGTTTCAGGACGGGCACTAGCTACTTGTTCTCTATGCCCGCATGTATAAGAGCATAGAGAACATTTATCTCACTTCACTAGTGATGATGATGCCCTTTATTTAACAGGCTCTTAGGTAGCAACTCAGCCAGAAAAGCGCGGGCGCCTCTTTTAAACAGTGACACCGAATAAAGTACAGTGATCACTGCCAGACATAAGTATTCGACCCAGTCTCTCACCCACGTATGATCGTGCTCTAACCAGGGCAATGGCATTACTTCTGCGAACTGGTTAAATACCACACCGGCAACCAGAGCAAATAAACACACAGCCGCTAACAAAGCGAATGCGGCACGCTTGCCATGTTCCTCTTTAATAAAGCGGAACAGTTCCAGGTTGATAGTTGGACCAACCAAGAGTAATGCCAGCGCAGCGCCGGGAGAAAGGCCAACCATCAACAGCACAGCCACAACTGGCGTCATGCCTGTGGCACACAGGTGGAAAGGCAAAGCCAGTATGATAATAAGGATCACCTGAGCCCAAAGAGTTTGCTCAAAGAACTGCCAGCCCGGGGTGGGCGCTAGGGTTGCGGCAACCAGTAACCCCAAAATAACCCAAGGCGCCGTATGATCCAACAGGTGACTGTAACCGTGTTTGATTGCGCTCACCAGACGAGAGCCTTCGGCATCAGAAAGCGCCAGGTTCTCCTTAGCATGATGCGTAGCGCCACTTTCCATCCAGCGGCCAACCAGCCAACCCAACACCAGAGCCAGCGCCACAGCCAAGACCAAACGCACGATCAACCATTGTTCACCCAGCAAAGGCAGGGTTAATAACAGGGCGTCGAAGCCTAAAATAGGCGCAGCCAATAAAAAAGATACAGCTAATACCTGACCACAGCCCAGGTTAAGTAACTGTTTATACATTTTTGCTGCATCCGGCACACAGACAGGCAGAGGTAAACCCAGCAGGGTGCCTTTCACGCTATCCCTTAACCCGCCACTGTTAACCAAACCGCCGAGAAAGTGCAGTGGCGGTTTAAAATAATTCACCAGAGCAGTCAAGAAATAAGCCAACAACAAAGCCGGTGAGCTATGTAAGGCCAGGCTGATAAAACGCTCCAGTGCTATAGCCGTTTCATGCTCATGCTCTGCTTTTTCCGCCGTGCTTTGCCAGGCCTGAGCTCTGTCCCATAGAGTCTCCACATGATTGTGTTCATGGGCCACATAACCCAACCAGTGAGGCAGTAAAACAGCTGCCAAACACACAATACCCAGCAAAGTACCAATTCCGGCAGCACGTTTTTCCAGACCGCTTTCACCCTGTTTTTCTTCAGTCGATAAATAAGGGCGGTGGAAAACTACATGCAAGATAGAACCCGTGACTAAAGCCTGAAACCATGCCAGCCAATCTGTCGCCATATGAGGGATCAACTGATGACCAAAGTAACTACCTGCCAATGTGGACAATGACATAGCCACTAATACACCCAAGGGTAACAAACGACCGTACTGGGGACGTAATAGCCACCATACAGTGAGCCCTACCGGGAACCTATGCAGCACCACGCCTAGAGCCAATAACCAGGCGGTATGGTCTTGGTCGCCTGCAACCAAGGCGCCACCATCTGTGACTGCGTGCAACACCAGGCCGGAGACCCCAAGCAACAGGGTCAGATTATGGGTTTTGTGGGCGATACGATGGAAGTATTTCTCTAGCATGCTGGGTCCAAACAGGCCAAAAAAAACAAATACCAGGCTTATCAAGCCGCCGTGCAACAGAACCTCCGGCAGCACATGAAATAGCACCAGGCCACCTATGCTGACGAAGATAAAAGCGTCCACCAGCGACAGCCAGTGTGTGCCTTGTTTTATACGTTGACATACTAAGGGCCCAACGAATAGGGCCAGAATACTTAACAGAACTAGCATGGAATTACTTTAAATTTAGCTGTACGTTATAATATCACGAACCTGAATTTTGATGCTAACACTCCATCAGAACTTCACTACGGCTGGCAGAACTCCGCCTCGCCAGTTCGATGACTTTTAGCACGTTAACCGCTTCTTCACCCGTCACAGGCATAACCTCTGCCAGACGAATCGCAGCAAACACCTGCTGATAGAAGTTTGGGTAGCAACCTTTTTCAGGCTCTAACTCAGACTGCCCTTTTTCCGCATGATATAAAGCAGCGGTTTGATCCGCCAGGCCATAACCGGTCTCACTGGTACTCATACCATCACTTAACTGAGACTCCTGCGCGTCCGTGCCATAAATATATAAGCTGCCTTGATCACCAAGCAGAGTTAGCTTGGCGGCCTGGCCTACTACAAGGCTGTTTGACCTCAGCTCCACCATCAACTTTGGATACCTGAGCCTCAAATAAAACGCATCATCCGCTCCGCTGTTTTCCCTTTGCGTCTGAATATCTGCATACACAGACTCAGGCAAGCCAAACAAGTTTAAGGCCTGGTCAATTAAGTGCGCACCTAAGTCGTTTAATACACCGCCACCGCATTCTTCTGCTTCTTTCCAGCGCTGTTTAGCTACCGGGCGATAGCGATCAAACTGGCACTGATAGCTATGTAAGCTGCCAAGCTGCTGCTCCCGAATAACCCTTTTTGCAGTCAGGTAGTCACTATCCCAGCGCCGATTATGAAATACAGAAAGTTGGCATTGATTTTCCTTCGCCAGGTTAACCAGCTCCAGGCCTTGTGCTGACGACAAGGCCATAGGCTTTTCAATCACCAAATGCTTTCCCGCATTCAGTACTGCTTTAGCCTGCTCATAGTGCAGATGATTAGGGGAAGCCAGCACCACCAACTCGGTCTCCTTGTCGTCCAGAACTTGCTGCAGGGTTAATACGGTAACATTTGGGTACCGAGACAGAACAACATCTGGTTTCGAACTCACCACTGCGTGTAGCTTAAAATAGCTATTTGCACTGATTAATGGACCATGAAATACAGAGCCAGATAATCCAAATCCAACCAAAGCCGTTTTAATGGGTAGCATGTCTATCCCCTAGACAGAAATAAAAACCCAAAATAACAAATTTCCACCGAAGATTCAGGTGGCTACGATTCGCCCGCACTCAAACAAGTCAAGCTCACAGACTACAGACATAACTCACAAGTGGATAAAACCCTGTGATAAGTAAAATGAAAAATTGTTAATATAATGCCAACCCCCTATTAAACCACCCTTGGTTAAACTGGTATCAACTTAATCAAGCAGGAATAAAAATGAAACATCAACTACTGGCAGCATATTTACTAGGTCCGGCACTGTTACTTAGTCCTGGCGCTTTTGCCGGTGACAACCATGAAGATGCCGCTATCATCCAGCTTATTGCGCAAAAAGCCCAATTCGCCCCGGAACAGGCCCTGGCTAAAGTGACCAAAGATTATCCAGGTGTGGTTTACGAATATGAGCTGGATGATGAAGATAACCAGATTGTCTATGAATTCAAGTTGATGGACCTGACAGACAATAAAAAATATAAGGTGAAGCTAAGCGCGATAAACGGTGCCCTGGTCAGTGAGAAAACCAGCAGTATTTCTACTTGGTTTCAAGATAAGCAAGATATCCGCGCTATGGAGCAAGCGAAAAGCAATAACTTTAGCTTACTGGACGCCGTCAAACTGGTGAAAGAGAAAGAAGAAGGATTCCTGGTAAAAGCTGAGCTGGAAAACGAAAAGGGGATCAATATCTACAAACTAGAATTCGCTACCCCAAATGGTACGCGTAAATGGTTGATAGATGTTGATAACCAGGACATAGTACCAGTTTATCGTAACTAAATAAGAATATAATCATAAACTTATAGCTGCAATACGGGATCCAAGCAATGAAACTATTGGTGGTAGAAGACGATGCGACGACGCTGGAATATATCCAGAAGGGCTTTCAGGAGCAGGGGTATACGGTAGATACCGCAGATAACGGACCAGATGGATTATTCCACGCCACCAGCAACCACTACGACCTGATGATTTTAGACCGTATGTTGCCGCAAATGGACGGCTTAAAGTTACTATCGGCCCTGAGGGCAACTGGTAACACCACGCCAGTGATGATATTAAGCGCATTAAGTCATGTGGATGAGCGAATTAAAGGCCTGAAAGCAGGCAGCGACGACTACATGAGCAAGCCTTTTTCCTTCCAGGAACTATTGATCCGTTGTGAAATATTGGCTCAGAGGAATAATCAGCAAAACCAACAAACCACAGAGATCAAAGTAGACAACCTGATAATGGACCTGATGGCCCATACTGTTTACCGTGGCAGCCGGGAAATAAAATTACAGCCCAAAGAGTTTCAGCTATTGAGATATTTGTTGGAGCACGAAGATCAGGTTATTTCTCGCACCCTACTATTTGAATCTGTGTGGGATTATCACTTCGACCCTAAGACCAATGTGATTGATGTACATATAGCCAAGCTAAGAAAAAAGCTGGAAGAAGGCGATGAATGCCAGTTGATCCACACGGTACGGGGCGCAGGTTATGTTGTCAGGGCGCCTTAATTACTTTACCCGAACCTCTGTCTGGCGCTTTACCCTGGCGTTTACCGTTATCGTGATCGTAATAAATAGCGGCATCCTGGCTATTGTCCACCACTTCTCTATTGCCGAGCAACAAAGGCAACAATTACAGCGTATCAACCTGGCGGCGCAGAGCTTTATCGGTTTATCCCAGGCGCCGAAAATAGAAATTCACGACTTCATTAGCGCTATCGAAGAACGCTCTCGTAATTCAGGTAACCTGGTATTGGCCATGCAGGTAAATGGCAAAATTATCGGTAACCTCGATCACTTCCCCAGTAGGGTACCAAACTACCCCAGGGTGAGCCGTTTCCCTGTAATGGCACAAAACTACCTTGGCCAACAAAGCCTAAAGAAAGCGTCCGCGACCCGGCTGAATACAGCTTTTGGTCCTTTGGTGGTCGGTTTGTTAAATGACAGCCAAGACTCCCTGGATGAAAGTTTTTTGTCCGCCAGTTTTATCGCTCTCGGCTCTGCCTTAATCATCACCCTGGTAGCCGGATTTATCTTTAACTGGCGGGTATTAAAGCGCTTAAAACAGATCAGCCAGCTCACCAAAGATGTGAAAGCCGGCCGCCTACAAATGCGCTTACCCTTAAGCAACCGGCACGATGAATACGATCATATAGCACTACAAATTAATGAAATGCTGGACGAGATAGACGAGCTTATCTATTCAGTTGCCAGCGTGACCGACAATATCGCCCACGACTTAAGAACCCCACTATCCCGGCTGCGGATCAAAATAGAATCGTCGCTACGACATACAGATCCTGACAGTGATGATGAGAAGTGGCGGCTGGAGATCCTCGCTGAGCTGGATCAAACCATCACCACATTTAACGCCATGCTGGAGTTATCCAGGCTGGAAAAAGGAGTGTCAGGCTCGGAACACAAGGAATGTAATCTAGGTGCCATCTGTCAGGATGTTTTCGAGTTACTTTCCCCTGTGGCCGAGGATAAAGAACAGACGTTCACTTTCCAAAATATAGACGGAGGAACAATTCAGGGGGATCCCAGCCTTCTCTTTCGCGCCATCTATAATCTGACTGATAACGCTCTAAAGTATACCCAGGCAGATGGAGAAATAACGCTTATTTTACAAGGCCAGAGAATCACCATAGGTGACAATGGCCCGGGGATCCCGGAAGCAGAGTCCGAGCGCGTGTTCCAGCGCCTTTATCGGCTGGATAAAAGCCGTCACAGCGAAGGGTTTGGACTCGGTTTATCTATCGTGAAAGCCATCATTAACCTGCATAAAGGCCAAATTCAATTACAAGACAATCTACCCGGATTAAAAGCTATCGTGGACTTTTCTAACTGATGTCTGTGGTATGAAATTTTTATTTCAGCATTTAATTTCAACACAATCTTATCAATGGATTTGACGGATTAGTACATCCGTACTAAACATCTCTTATGAAGAAAGGAACCGCAACCAAATTAGCCATATTGCACACAGCGCTCAACCTGGCGAGCCAACATGGCCTTAATAGTCTGACCATTGGCAGCTTAGCCAAAGCCCATAACATGTCCAAGAGTGGCCTATATGCACACTTTAAATCCAGGGAAAGACTACAGCTGGAGTTACTTCAATACACCCAACTGGTATTTAAAAAAGCAGTGATAAAACCTATACTGGCAATCACAGATCCCAAAGAACGGCTGCACCAACTGGTTCACAATTGGCTACATTGGCACGAAGAGTTAGCGGGGAGTTGCTTTTATATTGGCGCCATCGCCGACTTCGATGATTTATCTGGTAATGTGGCGGACGAATTAAAAATTCAGCAGAATATGTGGCTTGACCTGTTATTGAGATATGCAAAAAAGGCGCAACAGGCCGGTTACTTCAAAGCCGATCTGGATATGCAGCAGTTTTGCTTCGAACTCTACTCTCTTTACTTAGGCAGACACCTGTACAATTGGGTGCGACAGGAGCAAAGCGACTCCAGGTTTATTCGTAGCTTTGACATCCTAATAAAGAGATATCAAAGCTAATCCGTTAACTATCTCGGTTTACCATAACCACAGTTTTTTAAAGAACGTCCTTTATTATTCACCCAGGCGTCCAGTCCATTTCTGGCATTACCAGCAATAAAGCAAGCTGCCATGCTGGGACTCGCAAACTAGTATTCCTTAACAAACTCCAATAACCCCTTATTTTCCACTATATAGGTTTGTTCCAGTAACTCATTGCGCAATTCTTTAATGGAACTCCTGAAAGAGTCAACATTACCAAAACAGGCAGTGGAGCCGCGCTGCACCACGAAGGCGGGTTTACTGACATCACCTTTGGGGAAGCCGGAAGCACTGGCCTGTTTAACCTTAAATGAATAGGTTTCTTGCTGAACGGGTTTAAAAAACGTCAGCTCTTTCTTGATTTCAACGAGTTCGTTATAGAGACTGATGGGAATAATAACTGACTGACGCACACTATTGGCATCAATGATAAATTGAACTGGGCTATTCACAACAAGTTCCTTGTCGCAAAGAAGTGGACGTATTATAGCCAGATAAACATAAACTAAGTGGGTGAGTATAAGTTTTTAGAGATTACGTATGAATTTCAATCAGTGTAAATATACTGATTCGCCTAGTACTGCACGGCCTACCTAGATTGGTAGGTTGATTTAAGCCTTGGTGAACTTTTGCTTATGCACTTAAGTTGCTGTTGGTCTCAATTCTAAAACAATACGGCCCCAGAAATTTAGCGGCCCATTATTTACGCAACCAGACTCTGTCCACGGCATGATTTTCCGACTTTTTCAGGATCAGGTTGGCTCTTTCCCGGGTGGGTGAAATATTGAGCCCAAGGTTGATACCATTAATCTCATCCCAAATCCGGCTGGCCGTATCCTTAGCCTCTTGTTCGGATAGTTTTGAGTAGTGGTGGAAATAAGAGTCGGGGTCGGTAAAAGCACCTTGCCTGAAATTGAGAAATCTCTGTATATACCAGTGCTTGAGTAACTTTTTATCCGCATCCACAAAGATAGAAAAATCGACAAAATCAGATACAAAGACTCTGTGGATCTGACTGGGATAATCCATACCGCTTTGCAGTACATTTAACCCCTCCAGAATTAAAATATCTGGCTGCTCCACAACTTGCTCTTCACCCTCAATGATATCGTAGTTCAGGTGAGAATAGACGGGGGCGGCCACTCGGGACTTTCCTGATTTCACATCAGCAACGAAGCGAACCAAGCTACGAATATCATAGCTGGCGGGAAAACCCTTCTTTTTCATTAAAGAGCGCTCTTCCAGTACCTTGTTCGGGTACAAGAAACCGTCAGTGGTAACCAAGGCTACTTTAGGATGATTGTGCCAGCAGGATAATAACGACTGCAAAATACGAGCTGTGGTGCTTTTGCCAACAGCAACACTACCGGCGATACCGATTATATACGGGACCTTGGTCTTTTCCAGGCCCAGGAACTTATCCTGTACTACACTACGCCTTTGTCTGGCATGGACATACAGATTCAATAAGCGGGACAGAGGCAAATAGATATCCACCACTTCCTGCATAGAAATATGTTCATTGATCCCTCGTAACCTTTCCAAGTCTTGCTCGGACAGTGTCAAAGGAACATTGTCCCTTAATTCCCCCCAAGAATGTCGCGTAAATTCCTGGTAAGCTGTATGAATAAATTCGTCGTTATAAATAATGCTCATATGACTTCCTAAGCTCTTGCCTCGGAAACATACAATACAGCCGTGCTAATTAACAAGACTTTTATTATGCATCGCGAATATTTAACATAATGCCACCGGCCAAAACCGTCAGCAGGCAGCAACCGATAAAAACACTATAAAACCCATAAAAATCAGCCATAAACCCAGCCGTCGCACCACCCAAAATACCACCTGTTTTGATAGCGTTGGAGTATAGCGTGGTAACCTGCCCCATTTTACCCGGCCTGAGATCCTGAAAATAGGAAATACCCAACGCCGAGCTGATGCCAATAAAAATGGCGTTTAACAGTTGTAACAGGATAAAACCGTAGATTGACTCCACCCATAGAAGGCCGAAATAGAACAGACCACCACTGGCGGCAGCCAATAGCATAAGGGGTCTTTTGCCCCATTTTCGCGCATAACTACCGCTGAGTAACATCACAGGGATCTCCACTAACGCGGCAGCCCCCATCATATAACCAGCAATATAAGATTCCAGAGAAAGCTGCTTGACGATATAGAGAGGCATGCTAATCAAATACATATGATTAGCAGAAAACATAAGCACAAAAGCCAGGGAAAGCGCCATCAGGTCGAAATCGCGGAATATACTGCCAGCAGCTTCCGGCTCACTACGATCCACCAGCCCTGTTTTTACATCTGGCAAGGTAAAAAAAACGACTCCTGATAACACCAGGTACAAAAATGCGGCAAAAAGAAACAGAAATTTAAAACCAAACCCTTCAGCCAGATAAAATGCCAGAGGTGGCCCCACCACCCAAGCCAAAGCAATTTGCGCTCTCAGCAGAGAGCTGAATTTTTCTGACTTCTGCTGACGTTTATCCATAATTTCCCGCGCCAGGGCAAACAATTGGGGTAATGATGCTGACGAGGTGCTGATAAAAACAATGGAGCTCACCAATAGCACATAAAAGTCCCGATTAAATGCAAACAGCACAAAACCCACCGCCCCCAGACTGTTGCAGCACAGGATCAGTTTTTTTCGACTAAGGCCTTTATCCGACCAGTGAGCTAAAACCTGACTGAAGATGATTCCCGACACGGCACTGGCGACAAAATACATTCCCAGCATAAAAGGGCGAACACCGACTTCCAGAGTCAGAAACGTACTTAAGGTCGGGATCGTAAATGAGCCGGCAATACCAATAAACAGACTGGTTACTAGTAGGGATACTGTCACCCTATCAGGCTGCCGATTTGGAAATAACGAATTGAACCAGTTCATAACACTCCAGCTTGACCGCGACAATTAAAAGCAGCCATTATGCCACCCATAGCTTTAATTGCTTATATTTCAGTACTCTTGCTACAGTTAAAGAACGGCTGAAAAGTAGGTTTTAAACAGGTGCAAAGCAAAGATCTCCACAGTCCTGCTCAACACCTGGTGCATTTCAGATTTTATCAGGAGTTAAATGACTTCTTACCGGCACCACGCCGACAGATCCATTTTGGCTATCGCTTTATTGGCAAACCCACAATCAAAGATCTGGTGGAAGCCATGGGCGTCCCTCATGTGGAAGTGGATCTGGTGTTAGTTAATGGCAACTCGGTCAACTTTGATTTTAAACCCAGACATGGGGATCAAATATCCGTATACCCCATGTTTGAGGCCCTTGATATTCAACCAATTACCCGACTCAGGGCCAAACCCTTGTCTCAGTCCCGTTTTATTATCGATGTGAACCTTGGCAAGCTGGCCCGCTACCTTCGCTTGCTGGGATTCGATTGCCTGTATTCCAACCAATATGAAGACAAGCAAATTGTCTTATTAGCCAAAAAGCACAAACGTATTATCCTGACCAGGGATATTGGTTTACTCAAGCATAAGCTGGTTAGCCATGGCTACTGGGTTAGAAAAACCAACCCCAGGGATCAGCTTAAAGAGGTGGTGGGCCGGTTACAGCTGGAGAATGGTATTAAGCCTTATAGTCGCTGCTCATCCTGTAATGGCTTGTTAAGTCATGTAAATAAAGACTCTCTAGGTCAAAAGGTCCCCGCCGGTACGCTCAGTAACTTCAATCATTTCTGGCAGTGCGAGACTTGCCAGAAAATCTACTGGAAAGGCTCTCACTTTCTTCGTATTAATGGTTTAATCAGGGACATAAAAACATCGGTGACCATATAATTCCCACTGAGTACTGGAATTATAATAGGTAAGGTTAAGCCATTAAGGCTCGCAACCAAATACCGGGTAAGCTGGTAAAACCCGTGGTATAACTTGTAATTTTCCCATTTTTTACCACCAGTATGGTCGGCGTGACCTTTATCCCCCAATTTTTACCGAGCCAATATCCGGGGTCATTCACCACAGGAAAATCATAGTCATGATGCGCCATATATTTAGCCAATTTACCATCTTCACCAGAGCTCAGCGCCACAGTCACCACAGGGTAGTACTCTGACATGGTATCAATGGCCGGACTCACATACTCACACACCGGACACCAGGTTGCCCAGAAGTAGATAATCACCGGCTGATCCTGACTCAGTTCCATCAAACTTATCCTCTCCCCCTCTATGGTATCCGCCACCATGGCTGGCATTTGCTCCAATGGCAGGTCCTTTCCCCGCCACCAGTCCATCGCGATCACCACCAGCAGAAAAATGCCCAGTAATTTTGCACCTTCCTTTAACCATTTAACCAATCTTGACATTCTTCAACCTTAGTTAGTGTCCGTCCTGAAGCTCATGTGTTTACTCTTTGGTCGTATTCTTGGTGCACAATACTTATCGTTTTGTCATGGCTAAAAGTTAGCGACCACTATCAAAACTACCTCGTCATTGTCAGTATATGGACTCCTCCAAGATTGCAACAGCAATTTTGGAATAAACAGTTTAGATGCGTGCGTATATTCGGACTCTTTTTGGGGTGCGGCCCCTGGCCCCGGATGTATTCGCACCTTCATGCCTCTACGCTTGCTCGGTATTTACTACCTTGACAATGATCAGGCTCTTGAAGGTCGGTCTCACCTGTTTATTCGTTCTTTGTGTTGCAGTTAAACTCGTTTTCTTTTGTTGTTATGCTGTTAGTGCCTTGGGGGTTTGATATGCCGTGTTGTAATGTAACATCGCCCAAGCCGTTCTGATGGTTTTATTGGCCAATGCGACCGCCGCTCTGAGTTTTCCACGTCGCTCAATAAGAGACTTGAGCCAGGCTTCTTTTGTGTTGCTCGATGCTCGTTTATCCACCGATACCACCACAGATAATGCGCCTTGAATTAACGTTGAACGCAGCCGTTTGTTCCCGGACCTCTTCCCTATATGTCCAAGTGTGACGACTCCCCCCGTACTGTACTGCTTCGGGGTCACTCCGATACATGCTGACGCTTCTCGGCCATTTTTAAAGCTCTCCCCCTTATCTCCCAGCGCAAGAAATATCCCCAATGCATTCACTGGGCCAACCCCTTCCAGCTCCAGTAAGCGCTGGCAATCCGATTGCTGTCGGATCAGTGCATCCAACGATTTGTTAACTTTAGATAGCTCGTTTTGATGGCGAACAAATGCACGATAAAGCTCAGCCAGTTGAAGACGAAAAGCACCGGGTAAGCCATTCTCTGCATCCTCAAGCAGCTCGGGTATCGCCCGTTTTAGAGCGGCAAACCCCTTTGGAAAAGAAAGACCAAATTCATACAGTAAGCCCCGGATGAGATTAGATGTTGCTGTAATGTGGTCCAGCCAGTGCTCCCTCATCCGCTCAATGGCCTGAAGTCCCTGTTGCTCTACTGATTTTACGCTCACCGTCTTGATGCGTGGCTGGCAGGCGGTAATAGCGATAGCAAGTGCATCGTTTTTGTCAGTTTTTTGCCCTTGCCTGTTAGGGGTAACGGCCTTGGGCGTTAACAACATAGGTGTATGCCCCATGGCGAGCATTTTTCTGGCCCAGTAATGTGCAGAGCCACAGGCTTCCATTGCGACGAGAGCGGGAAGTTGCTGTGCCAACCAGACCTCTAATTTTGACTTGGTAAAAGCGCGGTCAGTGACTACCTTTCCGTGTTTATCAACGACACAAACATGAAAAGAGTTTTTTGCCAAATCGATACCAATGACAGTATGGTTATACATGTGTGGACTCCTTTTTCGTATTGGTTGCTCACTAATAACCGTAGTTCGCGGGAGGGGGAGGAGTCCATACATCGCTTGCCTGGTATGGTCCGACATCTCGGTCTAGTGTCTTTTAGCGCGCACCGAGATCGTGGTAAAGCCGCTGGACCGAGTGTCGGACCATCCAGATGTCGGACCACCGCCTGCGAGGGAATGACAAGGCGGCGTATTAGCTATGTGTCAGTCCCGAAATACCGCATAGCGCCAACCTGACTGTAACCAAAAGCATCGAAGCCGCGGATGCCTCTTGCAGAAGGTAGCACGAAATCTGTACCGACAAGTTTGGCTCCTGCGGCCCTTTAGGTTAGCCTTCTGCCTTGGCTAATTGTTCCTCTAACATACCTTTCAGCTGATCATAACCAATATAACCTGGCACGATCTGACCGCCAATTAAGGTTGCAGGCGTCCCGTTTAAGCCAAGCTTCCTGAATAGCTCCAGGTTAGCATCAATGGCTTCGTTCGCTTGCTGGGATGTCTCTCCAACCCATTCTTCGGTACCCGTGATATCCGCCGCGGTCCTAATACTGCTACTGCTGTGGCGACCTGGCTTAGCCATTAGCTTTTCATGCAGCTCAAAGTACTTATCTTTGTCTTCCAACCAGACATCCTGCGATAGCCGCGCGGCTTCAACAGAGCTAGCGCCTAAGATAGGCGCGGCTTTGATCACCAGCTTTACTTGTGGAAACTCCTTGATCATCCGCATTAGTTCAGGCTCGAAGCGTTTACAATACGGACAGTTATAATCGGTGAAATACACCAAAGTAAGCAGCGGATCCTTAGCGCCTAACCAGGGATCAGAAGGGCTGTTAAACAAGGCCTTTTCATTTGCCTTAATAGTGTCTACAAGCGCATTGGCCTGGGCTTGTGTTTCATGCTGTTGCAGCGCCAAAAACGCTTCTTTAAGTATTTCCGGATTATTTACCAGAGTATCCCGTACTAGTTCTCTCACTTCTTGTTGCTGACTCGGAGTCAACTGAGACTCATCCGCCGCAGCGATCCCAGGAATAGCTAATCCTGCCATCAGTAGTAGGTTGATTGACTTCATGAATACGTTCCTTAATTGCCAGAGGCTTGTTTGATAGCCGTCATTACGGCTTCGGAAGATAGAATGACCGGAAGTTCAATGCCATGCGGGGCATTTGGTCCATAAACGATATTAAAAGGGACGCCAAAACGATTGTAAGACTGCAAATAATCAGTAATTTCTGCAGAGGGTAACGTCCAGTCTCCTTTCATCGTAAGCATATTTGGCCCTTGCAATGCCTGGTAGACAGGGTCTTGCAATAACACACCAACCTTATTGGCTTTACAGCTGATACACCAGTCCGCGGTAACGTCCACAAACACGGTTTTCCCCTGAGCAACTTGCTTGGTTATCTCAGCCGTATTTAACCGAGTCCATTCCAGATCCGCGGGTAATGGCGTAGCCCATTGGTTACTGGTTAAGCTGGCGGTTATAAAACCCGCGCCGGTCAGGAAAAGCAGGCTGGCGGCGGACACCAGCAGGGCCTTTTTACCGTAAACTTGCCCCAGGCGCACCAACATCAGCAAACCAAGGCCCAGTGCAATTCCCCACACCACAGCAACGGAAATAAAACTCGTCATCAGGCTAAGCAGCCATGCAGTGGTTGCCAGCATCAACAAGGCGAAAAAAGTCTTCACCCAACTCATCCAACGACCTGGTTTTGGCATCGAGACTGCGAGTTTTGGAAACAGAGCGATCAGTAACCAGGGTAATGCCATACCAAGAGCCAACGCAGTGAAAATACTCAGCAAAGTTATCACATCGGCGCCAAGAGCATACGCTACCGCCGTACCCAGGAAGGGGGCGCTACAAGGAGTGGCAAGCAAGGTAGCAAACATACCTTGGATAAAATGTCCGACATAAGAGTTATCACCTTTGCAGGCCAGCCAGGTTTGTATGCTAGGAGGGATGCGGATCTCAAACAAGCCCAACATATTTACCGCAAACAGGCCCGTCACCAGAGTCATCAATCCGATAAACCAGGGGCTCTGGAACTGTACACCCCAGCCCAATGCCTGCCCGGACAACTTCAACATGATCAGGAAACCAGCCAAAATCCAGAAAGACACCAGGATACCCGCCGCCGAGGCTAAAAACTGCCCCCGGATCTGACTTTTCGTCGCCCCTTTGGCAGTTACTATGCTGCTGAGCTTTAAACCCAATACAGGTAATACACAAGGCATGACGTTAAGGATCAAACCACCCAGCAGGGCGATAACCAGGATCTCTATCAGGCCTATACCTGCCTCTTCTTCAGTGATTTTCGCCACAGTGACTCTGGCAGAAACTTCACTGGCAAGGTTTTCATCACCAAAGGTAAGTAACAGAGATTTATCCAATAAGGCAACTTTTCCCAACCAGCTGGAGGCTGGTACGAGAGCAGTAAGCTTGTTGCCATCCAAGGTGAATACCGGCTTACCAAAGCTGACATCTTCGTCACCGAAAACAAACAGTTGTGGCTTTTTCCAGCCCCCCAGATAGGTTGCTTTAAGCAACACTTTTTGCTTGCTTTCATCCCAGCCTAACTGATCCACCACAACCAGATCATTAGCTTTAGGAACAGTACTTTGCCCCTGGTTATACAGATGCATGGCTTGCTGGTTAATGGTCAACTCTGCCGGGGTAAAATTCAGTGACAGAGTATAATCGGTCAGCACGCACACATTTGTACAGGAAGACAGAGTTAACTTGCCTCTCAGCGTCACTGGCTGACTCATATCTTGCAAATGCAGAGTTAAGGGAAATGTTGCATGTTCTTTGTAACCTATGGTCTCCAAACCCAGCTGTGGGTAGCGTTTGGGCATAGGCCAAAACCAGTCAACCTTTTTCAGGTTAGATGACTCATCCCAGCTGGCTTCCGGGGCGATACCACCTTCCCCCGGTGAGCGCCAATAAGTTTTCCATTCACCGTCCAGCTGGACTTCCAACAAGGCTTCAACAGTCTTCGCTTGTATGTCCTGCTGGCCGGTAAGCATTAACCGAACCTTGACCGGTGGATGCTGAGGATTTTCCAGCCAGCCGGTACCCAAGGCATGGGCATAACCCAGAGACAGCAGCCAAAGCAATGGCGCCGCCAGTATTAAATAGATTTTTTTCAAAATGTTCTCCGAAAATAAAACAGCTCAATCGTTTAAGTGAACGTGAGCCGGCCTCATTCCCGGAAGACGCAGAAGGTCAAATGTCGCCTTCGTGGCGGAGGGATAGGATCTCTCGGTGGTGGCGCTTGGAGTATTCGGGCGGACCAAAACCAGAGTAATAGCAGCAGCAGCGAAACGAATATCAGCCCTTGTTCAAAAGAAGGAATTTGCGTTTTCAGCAATTGTTCAGTGAGCTGGCACTTCTGGTTTAACTGATCGTCTTTGTCCTGAACCGCGCCATCGTCGACAACACATATATTGGTCCAGCCCGAGTTTTGACTTAAACAGATGCTTACCACCAAACAGACCAGGAGCAGGAACCCTTTCGCCGTTAATTGTGTGTTAATTTGTGTAAGCATGTCATCTCAGAGCGAATTGAAGTTATACCCTTGCAGATTGTGACCCGCCAGTGGTGGTAGGATCAAGTTCGTTTACCCAAATTTACAGTTATAAGCCACCTGTTCGGAAGGTAACCCCTAACACCACAAACAGCACTGAAATCAGGGTAACCGGTATAATATGCCAGGCTAGTTGGCTCAGGTTGTCCTGACTTAATTTGGGAATAATTCTTAACCTGGCGTCAAGGGCTAAGAGTAAGGTCAAGCCTAATAAAACCAGCTTAAGGCTGATCACTTTAGCCATGGGGTTGGACCAGTCAAACACCTCGCTAAAGCCGGAAAGGTAGAAGTGAATAAACCCTATACCTGTCACCACCTGGGTCAGCAAAGCCGGTATGCCTATTTTTTCAAACTTCTGTTCAAAACTTCTGATGGCTTCCACATCCCCCACCTTTAATGCCTTAGGTAGAATGGAGCAAGCCAGGATAAGGTGCCCGCCGGTCCAGATTGTGGCCCCCAATATATGTAACAGCAGTAGCGTAAAATACATCCTGGCTCGCCTTATCCCTTCGAATTGGTCCGCAATTTTTCCAAAGCTATGCTGTAGCTATATAACCCGGGAAAACTGCTGCTGTCTGGCTCTTTGCCGTAAATAAATATCGAAACACATACAGATATTACGGATCAATAATCGCCCTTTTGGCTCCACCCGGATACCCGATTTATCTGTGGATACCAGTCCATCGCGAACAAAGGTATCCAACAGCTGAATATCATCGGCAAAATACTCGAAGAAAGAAATATTGTATTCCGCCTCTATAGGAGCGAAGTCCAGCGAAAAATTACATATCAGCTGTTTGATCACGGCACGACGAATAATATCATCCTGAGATAAACTCACCCCTCTCCACTGGGCATGCGCCATCTCATCCAGTTGCTTATAGTAGGTTTTTAGGTCTTTCTGATTTTGTGAATAGCTGTCACCCAACTGACTGATGGAAGATACTCCCAACCCCAGCAGATCCGCATCCCCCTGGGTGGTATAACCCTGGAAATTTCGATGCAGTACACCTTGCTGCTGAGCGATAGCCAACTTATCGTCTGGCTTGGCGAAATGATCCATGCCGATAAACACATAACCTTTTGCCGTCAGATATTCGATGGTGTATTGCAGCATCTCCAATTTTTCCACCGAGCTAGGCATGTCTTGTTCTTTCAATTTACGCTGAGCGGCAAACAGGCTGGGCAAATGAGCATAGTTAAAAATAGACAAACGAGCTGGATCTAACTCTAATACCTTTTCCAAGGTCACGGCAAAAGTTTCCTTGGTCTGATGAGGTAAGCCATATATCAGGTCAAGGTTGGTGGATCGAAAACCCAAAGCTTTTGCTCGTTCCAGCAATGCAAAAATAAAGTCTTCATCCTGCTCACGATTCACAGCTTGCTGGACTCGTTTATCAAAGTCCTGCACGCCAAGACTCAGGCGGTTAAAACCTTCGTTGCGGAGTAAATTCATGGTCTCCAGTTCAATTTCTCTGGGATCCACTTCAATACTGAATTCGGCATCCGGCTCAAAATTAAATTCAGCCCGAAGCAACCCCATCAACCTGGATATTTGTCTATGAGTTAAGAAGGTTGGCGTACCACCACCCCAATGTAACTGACTTACCTCACGGTTGTTAAAATGTGGCGCCTGAGACTTAATTTCCCGCTCCAGATAGTCCAGATAGATATCTGCCTTATCGCGATGACGGGTAATAACCTTGTTGCAGCCGCAGTAGTAACAAAGCTTATGGCAAAAAGGGATATGAATATAAAGAGACAGCTTACGGTCCGGGTACTGGCTGCTCGCCTGCAGCAGATCCTGATAAGCAAAGTTATGGTCAAATTCCAAAGCCGTCGGGTATGACGTATACCTTGGACCGCTATAATTATATTTTTCGATCAGAGCCTGATCCCAAACCAGCTTTTCCACCAATAAACTCACTCTCGGGTAATCTTGCTGGCATTATGCCCAAGGGGATCAGGGCAAATCTTGTGATAGGACAATAAAAGGGCTAACAGCTGTACCCCTAAAGATATATTTTATCTCTCTGTGTCCCTATGGGCTGCCTTTAACACCACAGGGATCACAGAGAGTAGCTGTGGGGCAGAACTCAGACAGGCTGAATTTGGTAGGACTTCAACACGCTCATTTCCGCAACAATATCGGCTTCAAGCCTGGCTTCATGCTGCTCACGGTCCTTATCAAAACGCATGATCTCATTACGCTTATACTTCTTTCTGGCTTCGTGAGTCGGCATCTCTTTAACCTTGTCATACAGCTCGAACATAGCTTTAAACTCGGACTCAAAATCCGGCCTTAGTTTAAACTGCAGAGTCGCTAGCAAAACGGCTTGGCGGATGGCGCCTTCGGACAGATTACACTGTCCTTCTGTCATGGCTTTAGCAATTAAATGCACACTTTCCATAATCTTGGTATTGCGCTTGTTCACCGCATCCAAACGAGCTTTCTCTTGCTCTTTGACTTTACGTAACAATGAACCTGCATAAAATGCCAGGCCCAGGATAACCACCAAAGCTAAAGCTGTAACAATTAACCCGTTTCCACTCATCGCTGTTTTTCCTACTAGTCCTTAAACTGAGTTGGATCATATTCAACGTTTTCGAACTGTTGCAACAGATCCTCTTCCGTACTGCCTTCCGGCTGCGGCTCTTCTTCATCGTCTTCCAGCAAACCCAGCTCTTCCATCAAGACTTTATGACGAGCCATTTGCTTGTCTACCCAAGACTGATCTTCTTGAGACAATGGCTTACCTTCGTCCACCTGTTCCAGCAGCTCATTTAGCCTTTCACTGTTTTCCAATTGCTCCAGCTCTTTTTCCGGCGTCAATTGAGGCTTAGGCTGAGATTTCACCACTTTGGCCATGGGTTTGCGATCTTTCAATACCACTTCAGCCACAGGCACAAGGGCAACAGGTTTTTTGCTACCTAGTCTTGGATCCTTATTAGCTTGAGATGACTTACCCGAAGCGTTATGTGCCTCCTGAGCATTACGGCTGCCCGATTTTAAACCTTTTCGCTTAGCATTTTTCCTACGCACGCGTCCGGTATCGGCAGGTTCTTTTGCTCTATCTCCCCAGGTAGGGCCGTTAGGGTTAACTTTTCTCGATTTCTTGGAATGGGACATAGCTATACTCTTCTTTGCAGCAGGATCACGTCTGCACTATAAAACTTCAATTAATTACCCAAGTGCTCAGCGGATGAACACACTTGGTTAGACAATATTTTCCAGCTTTTTACCGTTACAAAAATCAAAGCGAAAGCAATGTGCCTCACTTCTTTTACTCTGAAATAAGCTATTGATTGTAGCATTCCACACAAAGGGATAATTCATCGGACAACTAGCTGGTGCAACCAGGTTGCAATTTGCGGCAAGGGTATCAAAAATAGGGCGAACAAAAAAGCCCCAATTAAGTAAGCAGCAGAAGGAGTGTTTCTTTTTACCAAGCCTAACAAAAAAGCCACATTACCAGACAGCAGAGAGGAGTGTCTCTTTTTACCAAGCCTAACAAAAAAGCCACATTTTCAGACAGCAGAGAGAGGG
Source organism: Psychromonadaceae bacterium (assembly GCA_965249895.1). Taxonomy (GTDB): domain Bacteria; phylum Pseudomonadota; class Gammaproteobacteria; order Enterobacterales; family CBDFNC01; genus CBDFNC01. The sequence goes on along the minus strand of CBDFNC010000003.1, from coordinate 517,285 downwards.
TATCTTCTTATAGAAGAGAAAATATAAAGCCCCTTTTAATAAGGAGCTTTATATCAGAACTAGCTTAATGCAAACCGCCTACGTACTTAGAAAGTAGCTTGATATCTTCATCGGTTAGCTTCTTGGCAATATCCTGCATCATCTCGTTCATATCATTCGCGCGCTCACCGCTGCGGAATTTCTCCAGCTGAGCCTGGATATATTTAGGGTACTGGCCGGAGATCTGCGGAAAGCCAGATAACTCGGTTCCGTGACCACGAGGGCCGTGACAGGCAGTACAGCCCGGAATTCCACGCTCTAAATCACCACCCATATACAGCTTCTGACCTGCATCAACAACATCCTCTGGCGTAGTAGCCGGAGAAATGCTTTGAGCTGCATAATATGCTGATAAATCAGCGATATCTTGGTCAGATAGGGCCATTACCATACCACCCATAATCGGGTCATTACGGCCACTAGCGCCACCTGTTGACATAGCCAGCTTGAAATCTTTCAACTGCTTTTCCAGGTATTTGGCGTGTTGACCTGCTATTTTTGGGTACATATCAGTAGGTGCATTACCGTCGGGACCGTGGCAAGCTGCACATGTTGCGGCTTTGGCCTCACCTGCTTTGACATCGCCTTGTGCCGCCTGTGCGGTATTGGCAAGCCCGATCATTGCTGCGAATGCGATCGCTATCTTTTTCATGGCTATCCAGTTTTATTATTCTTTCATTGCTTCCAGGTCACATGCGATTCCAATGCATGCTACAATCGTTGTTTTTATAAAACCCACACATTTTACACGATTTATTTAAAAAGTAATCACTTTCCCTTTGGAGTCCCCCATTGAACAATCGAATGATCAATTTTCAACTGGCGCATTTTATTACTAGTGCCCCTGATATCCGCCAAATGCCTACGGACTCCGGAATTGAGATTGCGTTTGCCGGACGTTCCAATGCGGGTAAGTCGAGCGCCCTGAATACGCTGACCCGACAAAATAGCCTGGCCAGAACCAGTAAGACACCTGGTCGAACCCAGCTCATTAACGTATTTGAAATTGAGCCAGAAAAAAGGCTAATAGATCTTCCCGGATATGGTTACGCCAAAGTTCCGGAAGAAATGAAAAAGAAGTGGCAAGCCGCGCTGGGTGAGTATTTACAAAAACGAGAATCCCTTAAAGGTCTTGTGGTAGTGATGGATATTCGCCACCCTTTTAAAGACTTGGATAAGGATCTGATTTACTGGGCAGTGGATAGCAATATTCCCGTATTGGCTCTGTTAACTAAGGCGGATAAGCTAAAACAAGGCGCGAGAAAAAGCACAGTGCTAAAGGTTCGAGCTGCGGCGGCGGAGTTTTCGGGTGACGTACAGGTAGCAGATTTTTCCTCTCTTAAAAGAACCGGCCTTGAGAAATTAAGTCAGATCTTGAGTAATTGGTACCTGCCTGCAGAGCAAGACGAAACCGAAGGTTAACCCCACAGCATCTGACTGGGTGCCATATAAAGGCTAGATCACCGGTCAGTTGCGATGTAAAACGCTAGATTAACCCGCCAGTATCTGGGTGGCAGCTTCAACTCCCATCTCTCCAAGTAAACTGTAATTAATTACTAATATTCACCTGCCTGGTTACGAAAATAACTTACTTTTTGATGTGATCTGACCACAAAAATTCAAAATACTGGGGCTGCAAACTTATGCATATTTTCCCCCGTCTAGCCAGGCCAGTCAGGCCCGCAACATTAAATTAACACTTAGCCATTTTTTTCATTAGCGAAACAGGCCTAAACGTAAATAAAGCAACCAAAGTGAAATAAAACAACAAAAGTAAATTCGCAGCCAACACATATTTTTTTGCGTGAATAAACTTAGAAACACCAAGCCGAAGTACGGATAAAGACAAGCCAAATGTAAGGAGGATGATAGAATTAAGTTAAAATAGCCTTAAAAAACAACATTTTAAGATTTATTTATTTTCTACAGGCAAAAAAAATGCCTCAGCAGCAATCTGCGAGGCAGCTAATAAAGCTATATTCAATTACGTGAAATAAAAGGTCTGAAAGATAGAACATCTTACATCTGTACCCTACGCCAAGAATAATAGCCCAGAGACCTCTAAAATGAAAGTAATTTATGTAATTACTTTTCAAACAAACAAAATACCGCGGTTTAGTGTTTTTAAAAGCGAAAAAAAGCCCAAGTAAATTACCTGGGCGAAATAACTCTAGTTCTTGCAGCCAATTTTCATTGCAATAGATTAGAGGTTAGCTCATCTGAAAAGTTCAAAGCCGGTCAAGAAAACCTCTGCCAATTATTTAGTCCGATAAAAACAGCTTGAACATGTTTAATACCCGTTCAGAAATACTCGGCACTGTCCTAGAGAGCAGTAACCAAACAGCAGCGCTCCTCGGGTAGCAGCTTTAAAAGTGTCAGATCTCACCTGTAACGTATAAGTGCAATAAGAGTGAACTGATTTCGGTGGGGTATAACTTATCAAAGGCCTAGTCGTACCAATATGTACGATAGGCCATGATAATAAGGGAACCCATCAAATAACGGGAATAAGGGTAACAATTGTAGCGGCCGCCGTAGAGCAGAGGCAATCTGCGAAGCCCGTGCCCACAAGGTTCGCCGAACGCGCATCCATGCATTTAACATCTCATCCCTGAGATGGATTCGGCACCTACCGATCTATCGTGAGCTGTTACCCAGGTTTGACCGGTCCCATAATAAGAGTTCGGTATTTCCGGAAAGCGCTCGTAAACCTTCTTATTTTCTGGACTTTTCCATATGCATAGAACTTATTAACATCACAGTGCATACTTAGAAGGTACAGAATAAATTAGTGCGCTTGATCCCAGTTATCACCAGTATCAGCCTCAGCAACTAAAGGCACATCCAAGGTCGCAGCATTTGCCATGATCTCCTGGATTTGAGGAACATAGCTGTCCAGCAGCTCTTCCTTAACTTCAAACACAAGCTCATCGTGTACCTGCATGATCACTTGAACGCTACCTTCAGGCTGTTGTGCCACCCAGTCATCCATCGCAATCATGGCTTTTTTGATAATATCAGCAGCCGTGCCCTGCATTGGCGCATTGATCGCTGCACGTTCAGCTGCTTTTCTACGCATACCGTTACGCGCTTTTATATCGGGTAAATGCAGCCTGCGACCAAATAAGGTTTCTACATAACCTTTCTCTTCTGCAAATGCCCGCGTGGATTCCATATAGTCCAACACACCCGGATAACGTTCGAAGTAGAGATCCATATATTTCTGTGCATCCCCACGAGGGATCCCCAGTTGCTTGGATAAACCAAACGCACTCATGCCATAAATCAGTCCGAAGTTAATGGCCTTAGCACTGCGCCTTTGCTCTACTTCTACCATTTCAAGGGGCACACCAAAGACTTCTGCGGCTGTCGCCTGGTGAATATCCCTACCTTCTGCAAATGCGCTGAGCAAACCTTTATCTTGGGATAGATGCGCCATAATACGTAATTCAATTTGACTGTAATCCGCCGCCACAATCTTGTAACCCGGTCTGGCGATAAATGCCTGACGAATTCTGCGCCCTTCCTTATTACGAATAGGGATATTCTGTAGATTTGGATCACTGGAAGACAAGCGTCCGGTTACCGTAACAGCTTGATGATATGAGGTATGCACCCGCCCGGTACGCGCATTTATCATTTTAGGTAGCTTGTCTGTATAGGTAGATTTGAGTTTGCTTAAACTGCGAAACTCGAGGATCACTTTTGGTAACGGGTAATCCAAAGCTAATTCCTGTAGTACTTCTTCCGCCGTCGAAGGCGCCCCTTTAGGCGTTTTTTTCAATACCGGCAAATTCAGTTTTACAAACAAGATTTCTTGTAGCTGTTTAGGGGAGCCCAGGTTAAAGGGTTGCTCCGCAATTTCATGAGCTTTTTGTTCCAGCTCCAGCATTCTCACAGCCAACTCAGTGCTTTGCTTGGTCAGTAAATCCGCATCGATGAGCACACCTGTACGCTCAATTTTTGACAAAACCTTAACCAAAGGTAGCTCTATATCTTCAAATACCGATTTTAACTTAGTGTCTGCAGAAACCCTATTCCATAATTCCAGGTGCAATCTGAGAGTAACATCTGCATCTTCGGCAGCATATGGCGCAGCTTGCTCCAAAGGGATCTGGTTAAAAGTAAGTTGTTTGGCACCTTTACCGGCAATATCTTCGAAATGTATGGTTTTATGGCCGAGGTATTTAAGAGCCAGGGAGTCCATATCATGGCGGTTAGAGACACTATTAAATACATAAGACTCCAACATGGTATCGAAAGCGATTCCCTGCAGGTCAATGTCATAACGAGCGACAACACTGGCGTCATATTTCAGGTTTTGACCGATTTTTAGCCGGTCAGGGTCTTCCAGCAAAGGTTTTAACTGCGGCAATACCGTATCCAGTGACAGCTGCTCTGGCGCATCAGGGTAATCATGAGCAACGGGTAAGTAAGCAGCCTCACCTGGTGTCACCGCAAAGGAGAAGCCAACCAACTCCGCCTCCATATAGTTCACACTGGTGGTTTCGGTATCAAAAGCAAACAGCTGCGCCTCTTTTAGCTTGGTTATCCAAGCGTCCAGCTGCGACTGGTTTAGGATAATCTCATAACCACTACGATCTATGCTTGACTCTTTTTCTTGCTCAGGCTCAGCCTGACCACTTTCCAGCACTTCAGATAACCAACGGCGGAATTCCATTTTGCCAAACATCTCGACCAGCTGGTCACGGTTCTCTGGCTGAATTTTAAAATCGCCATACCCTTGTTCAAGGGGCACATCCAGCTTAATGGTTGCTAGCAGGTAAGACAGACGCGCTTCCGCTTCATTATCAGCCATTTTCTTAGGCATGGTTTTAGAGCCACGAAAACCTAGCTCAGGCAATTTCTCGAGATTTTGATAAATCTCATCGATACAACCAATCCCCTGTAGCATGGCCAGTGCTGTTTTTTCACCCACACCAGGAACACCCGGTATGTTATCCACCTTATCACCCATTAAACCAAGCAAATCGATAATCAACTCTGGGCCGACACCAAACTTCTCTTTCACCCCTGCAGGCCCCATTACAGTATCTGTCATGGTATTGATCAGGGTAATGTGTTCATCCACCAGCTGTGCCATATCCTTATCTCCCGTGCTGATCAGCACAGGAATGCCTTGCTCGCTGGCTTGTTTGGCCAGCGTCCCAATCACATCATCGGCTTCAACGCCAGACTCAATCACCATAGGCAAACCCATTCCTTGGATAATGGCATGCAAAGGTTCTATTTGGCACCTAAGATCGTCAGGCATCGAGGGCCTATTGGCCTTATATTCCGGATAGATATCATCACGGAACGTTTTCCCTTTGGCATCAAATACCACGGCAATATGGCTGGGTTCGAACTGCTTGATAAGACTGCGCAACATATTTATCACACCATAAACAGCACCTGTCGGTTCACCTGCTGAGTTGGTTAAATGTGGTGGAGCATGAAAAGCCCGATAAAGATAGGAAGAGCCATCAACCAAGATAAAAGGATTGTCAGGTATTTGCGCCATGGTGTTAGAGATCTACGAGATAAAAAGTAGCGCTAGCATGCCACAAGGCCGGTTTCGGCTCCACGACTAAACCCTGTTTTTTCCACTAATACCAGACAAAAGCTGTGGATAACTCTGTTAATAAAAATTAGCATATATATAAATTTATCTATGCACGTCCACAGATCAAGGAATTAACACTTATATTTCAATGCATTGCATAATATATTTCATTAATGTTTAACAAACTTATTGATTTTCCATTGTGGAAAAAAATTAGCCCATTGTTATTGAGTTAAAGTTGAACTAGCCTTTTTGCTGCTTTATAAATAACACCTACCATCTGTACAGTTAGCGGTAGATAATCCCAAATTTTGAAAATATGGAGAAGAAAATGAAGCAAATCGCAGTAATTTTAAGCGGCGCTGGCGTTTTTGATGGCAGTGAAATCCATGAATCGGTTTTAACTCTTCTCGCAATAGAAACTCAGGGGGCCAGTTATCAATGCTTTGCCCCTGATATAAACCAGCTCCACGTGATCAATCACCTGACAGGTGAAATCAAGGAAGCTGAAAGCCGTAATGTGCTGGAAGAATCTGCCCGTATTGCCCGGGGCGATGTCAAACCTGTAACGGAACTGGACGTCAGCAAGTTTGACGCGTTAATACTACCTGGTGGCTTTGGCGCCGCAAAAAACCTGTGTAATTTTGCCGTGAAAGGTGCTGAATGTGATATCCAGGCCGATGTGAAGATCGCATGCCAGGCTTTTGCTCAAGCTAAAAAGCCCGCTGGTTATATTTGTATTGCTCCAGCAATGATCCCGCTTATTTACGGTAAAGGAGTCCAAGGTACGATTGGAACAGATGAAGCGACGGCCGACGCCTATAACTCTATGGGTGGTCAACATATCAATTGCCAAGTTTCTGAATTTACAACAGATGAGAAAAACAATGTAGTGAGTACACCCGCATATATGCTGGCAGGCTCAATCTCCGAAGCGGCCTCAGGCATTAACAAACTAGTGGAAAAGGTTATCGCGTTGGCTAGCGAATAAACCCCGCGCGGCTATAAACTCCTCTTCGCCGTGTACTCTGTGTTGATAAAACCTATCGCCCCAGAAGCTGCGGAGAGGCGAAAACCATTTATTTCGGTAAGATAGCGTTACTACACCTGACGAATATTAATTGGCTGTGCGACGCCGAATATATGGAAGCTTTTATCTTGAAAAATGAAGCTGCTAAAGCCTGAAGGTACCTATCAAACCTCGGTAACAGTTCCAGCAGGATTGGTTGGAGCCGAATCCATCTCAGGGATGAGATGTTAAATGCATGGATGCGCGTTCGGCGAACCTTGCCGGCACAGGCTTCGCCCTCTTCACTTATAGAGAGGCATCCGCTCCTACAGCCAACGCGGCATTTGTTACCCAAAGTCCTTTATTATGATTGGTTCCAGCCTGAATAACACTGGATGGATAATGAATGACAGCTGGAGTAGTGGTGGCTTGTGGCTTGAAAAGAGATGGTGCTAATGCCTGAAATACGCCGGATGGATAATGAATGACAGACTGGAGTAGTGGTGGCTTGTGGCTTGAAAAGAGATGGTGCTAATGCCTGAAATACGCCGGATGGATAATGAATGACAGCTGGAGTAGTGGTGGCTTGTGGCTTGAAAAGAGATGTGCTAATGCCTGAAATACGCCGGATGGATAATGAATGACAGCTGGAGTAGTGGTGGCTTGTGGCTTGAAAAGAGATGGTGCTAATGCCTGAAATACACCGGATGGATAATGAATGACAGCTGGAGTAGTGGTGGCTTGAAAAGAGATGGTGCTAATGCCTGAAATACACCGGATGGATAATGAATGACAGACTGGAGTAGTGGTGGCTTGTGGCTTGAAAAGAGATGGTGCTAATGCCTGAAATACGCCGGATAGTGGATGACAGAGGAGTAGTATCATGGCATTAGCACCAAATGCTTAAACGGGTAAAAATTTTACCCAACTGGAAGCAATGTGAGCAATGTCGTGCTTTCTCGCCAAGCAGTAACTGCTTACCGCGAATGCAAGGCAATAATAATCATTCTCATTTTCAAATGCAATAACTTTTTTCACACCCTAGCAAAAGAATATGAAATGGGCATTTCGAGCAAAATAATAAATACAACCAGCCCAGTGCCTTTTGCTAGTAACAAAAAAATCTGTACCGTTAGGTTAGTGTTTTTTAGGCAAAAAAATGGCCAGCTAATAAGCTGGCCTAATTGGAAGCAATGTGAGCAATGTCGTGCCATTTAGCCAATTTTCTGTGAACTAAAGTAACTACCTGGACAACGTTGATAATAATACTCATTATCATTTGAGTATTCAAGTCTTTTCTTGCTGAAATCAAAGTAATCATAAAAGTAAGCCGAGTAAGCTGCAAAACTATCACCTGTACGACTAAACGCTTATGAAGCTGAGTGAGAGGTTCGTTGCATTGCCAATTATTTTAGGCAAAAAAATGGCCAGCTAATAAGCTGGCCTAATTGGAAGCAATGTGAGCAATGTCGTACCATTTAGCCAATTTTCTGTGAACTAAAGTAACTACCTGGACAACGGTGATAATAATACTCATTATCATTTGAGTGTTCAAGTCTTTTCTTGCTGAAATCAAAGTAATCATAAAAGTAAGCCGAGTAAGCTGCAAAACTATCACCTGTACGACTAAACGCTTATGAAGCTGAGTGAGAGGTTCGTAGCATTGCCAATTATTTTAGGCAAAAAAATGGCCAGCTAATAAGCTGGCCTAACTGGAAGCAATGTGAGCAATGTCGTGCCATTTAGCCGAAGTTCAGTGAACAAAGAAACTATCCGGACAACAGTGAGAATAATACTCATTACCATTTATCAATTCAAGTCTTTTCTTGCTGAAATCAAAGTAATCATAAAAGTAAGCCAAGTAAGCTGCAAAAAAATCACCTGAACGGCTAATCGCTAATGAAGTGAGAAGCTCACAGTATTAACCATCTTTTTTAGGCAAAAAAATGGCCAGCTAATAAGCTGGCCTAACTGGAAGCAATGTGAGCAATGTCGTGCCATTTCAGCTAAAACTCAACAAGCTTTAGCAAAACTATCTGGACAACGACGAGAATAGTAATAGTTATCATTTGTAATAACAAGTATTTTTTAGACTTTTTTCTAACCAATAAAAAAGCCCTCGAAAGGAGGGCTTTTAAAACAGTACTAATTTCAACTTCAATTTATAATTGGTTGCGCTTATCTACCGGCTTGCTATACATGGCTTTAACCAAGTCCCTTAAGTGGCTTGGAATGCTGTTGATATGATCTTCAAATTTTCTGCGGTCTTCAAAATTAACCCTTTCGGCATCCGGGCTATTTGCCGCAAGCAAGTTAGATGGATGCAGATAAAATAACCTGGCAATCTCACTATCCAGTGCTCTTGCAACCTGCTCCGCATCTTCAAAACCACCTGACAGGGGTTCACCAAAAGCCACATTAACATGCCCTTTATAGCCAACTATACCCTGCACTATGCTCTCTATATCTTCAAACTCGGACTTCTGGTAACCCCCTTCGTTCGCGGTTTGATAGAGTTCTTTGGCTTTACTTACGTCACCCGGATCGTATTCATAGGAGATAGCCACAGGAACTATTTTAAGCTGATTAATGTATTCGGCAAAATCCACCTTGGACTTCTTACCGTTCATGTAAAGCATCTTAAGGATGGCAGCTTCTGTCTTGTCATCACCGTCTTTCGCCCGCCCCTCTTTTTGTGCAATCCAGATATTGTTTCCGGTTTGCAGAGAATCGAAAATATAGGCTGAAAGTGTACTTAACGCCTTCATCATCTCCCTAGGTGCTTTCACACTACGCTTGACGATAAAGCTTTTATTAAGCCGCATTAAATCTGTCACGTAAGGCTTACGTAACAAGTTATCCCCAATAGCAATACGCACAGTGCCGTGGCCATGATGATATAAGCCCCAGTTAACAAAAGAGGGATCCATAGCGATATCTCTATGGGTGGATATAAACAGGTAAGCCTGCTTATTATCCAGCTTTTCTAATCCGGAATACGTTACTTTAGAAGTAGTCGTTTGGATCATTTTACCCATATAACCGGCGACTTCATCCTGCACCTTGGCCACAGTGTCCAATTTGGCCCATTTCCGTGCCAGATAGGTTCGGATCGCAGGCTTAATCGCCCAACCAAACCAGTCGATCAATTTGGGAAACTTGAACCTGCCAATGGCGCTAATAAATTCATCGCTTTCGGTTAACCGGCGAATAACAGGCTGAATTTCCTCATCATGATAAGGACGAATATCGCTAAACCTGTCGGCATCAGAAGCCATCAACTACCTCTTTATTAAAAACGCAAACTCAAACAAAGGTCGGTATTTTAACCCTTTTACTGTGAACGGGCTAATAATTCCTCTTTTTGTGTGGATTTATCTGCCTTCACACCAGGAATTAATTTAGTCAGCAAATAATTAAGCAACAAGCCATATACAGGAAGAAACACCAACATGCTGATCAGTATTTTAAACAGGTAATCCATCCAGGCTATTTCTACCCAGTTAGCTGCCATAAATGGGTCGCTACTCAGGTAAAAAGCAATTGAGAAAAAGCCAAACGTATCCAATAGGTTACCTAACAAGGTAGAGCATACTGGCGCGACCCACCAACGGGATTTTTGTCTTAACTGGTTAAATACCGAAATATCCAAGATCTGGCCCAATAAGTAAGCCAGAAAACTCGCTAAGGCAATACGTGCTACAAAGAGATTAAACTCACTGAGTCCAGCAAGCCCTTGGTAACTTCCTTCAAAAAACAATACTGACAGCACATAGGAAATCAACAAGGCAGGCAGCATCACCACAAAAATTATTTTGCGTGCTAACGTAGCACCAAACACCCTAACCGTCAGATCTGTAGCCAGAAATATAAAAGGAAAACTAAAGGCTCCCCAGGTGATGTGGTAACCAAAAATAGTGATCGGTAATTGCACCAGGTAATTACTGAGCGCAATAATAAACACGTGGAACAGGGACAAGAATATTAATGCGGTTCTTGCCTGCAGCAGTATAGCAGGTTTCATAATTGTACCTTTTTGATAGATGGGGTGAGGGAACCCAGGGTTGTCGCAAAATTGCGGCGACGAATTATACAATAGTAGCTGAGGTTAACAAGATATTAGCCAGCTGAAAGGGTAAGAAAAATGGAATAGTGTTGCTGCTTATCAAGCAGTTAATTGATTTAACAGCGCGTCAAGCTTGACCATATCCGTATCACGACTGACTTCTATCCAGCAACTCAGGCTATAGTCTTCGAATTGCAGCAAAAATTTACACAAATCAAATTCGAATACCCAGCAATAACGGTCGGCCCCTTGCTCTTGTTCCAAGGCTCTAACATCTAATTGCGCCATCAAAATAGCTCCGTATTCAGGAAAGCTTTCGTAGTCCAGCCGATGGCCTTGTAATATTAACCAGCTGTTATCCGTGTCAGTCTGTTTGACCCACTGCATTATAAATCTGCCCTATAAGCTGAAATCACCCTTAAAAAGTCACCACCAAAACGTTCCAGTTTACGATAACCAACCCCACTGATCTCCAGAAACTCTTTTTCATTCACAGGCTGGATCTCTGCCATTTCCGCTAGAGTTGCATCGTTAAACACAACATAAGGAGGTATATCTTCTTCATCCGCCAGCTTTTTCCGCAGCTGACGTAAGCGCCCAAATAACTTTTTGTCGTAGGCAAAATCGTCCAACCGGGCTGCACGTTTACCTTTAGCGGTTAGCGGTTGGATCCGAGGCACAGCCAGCTCCAGCTCCTGCTCCCCTTTTAGAACAGGGCGAGCCGCTTCGGTTAACTGTAGTACTGAACCACGGGTGATATTTTGCGTCAATAATCCACAATGAACCAGTTGCCGCAACACGCTTAACCAGTGTTCTTGTGATTTGCTTTTACCCATGGCATAAGTGCTGAGCTTATCGTGGCCGTATTCCTTAATTCGTTGGATTTGCGACCCTCTTAATACATCCACTACATAACCCATGCCAAAGTTTTGCCCTACCCGGTAAACACAGGAGAGGGCAATTTGTGCATCTTCCGTTCCCGGATAACTCTGCGGGGGATCCAGGCAAATATCGCAGTTACCACAAGCCTGGTTATGAAACTCACCGAAATAATTCAGTAGCACCTGGCGCCGACAAGTCAGTGCCTCGGCAAATGCGGCCATGGCGTTAAGCTTATGCATCTCCACTTTAACCTGCCGTTCATTCTCTGACTGCTCCAACAGGCGTCGCACCCTGACTATATCGCCGGGAGCATAAAGCATCATGGCTTCCGAGGGCATGCCATCTCGGCCTGCTCGCCCGGTTTCCTGGTAATAAGATTCAATATTTTTCGGAATATCATAGTGCACAACATAACGTACATTGGGTTTGTTAATTCCCATGCCAAACGCCACAGTGGCTACCACTATTTCCGTTTCATCCTTAATAAAGGAATCCTGTACTGTTTGCCGTAATTTGTGATCCATTCCGGCGTGATAACAGGCTGCACTATAGCCCTGCTGGATCAACTTAAAAGACAACTCTTCGGTACGTTTACGACTGCCACAATAAATAATGCCGCAATTTCCCTTATTCTCTTTTACATAAGCCAAAAGCTGATTAAACGGCTTATATTTTTCTACCAGGTTGTAACGGATGTTTGGCCGATCGAAGCTGCTGATATTAATCTTGGGCGTGGTCATGTTCAGACGGCCTAGGATATCCTGACGCGTAGCCTCATCTGCCGTTGCAGTTAAAGCCACCAAAGGCACGCCGGGAAACATTTCTTTTAACCGGCCTAGCACCGCGTACTCGGGTCTGAAATCATGGCCCCACTGGGATATACAATGGGCTTCATCCACAGCAAACAGTGCCAGGGGAAGTTCTCGAAGACGAGCGAGAAAGTCGGGTTGCAACAGACGTTCGGGGGAAATATAAACCAGCTTAATCTCACCATAGCGAATGGCCGCCAGAGTCTTAACTAACTCCTCTCGGCTTAACGTCGAGTTCAAATAAGCGGCTGGAACACCGTAGGCATTAAGCGCATCTACCTGATCTTTCATCAGCGAAATCAGTGGTGAAACCACAAAAGCCACACCGCTGCGCAACAAGGCAGGCACCTGATAACAAAGACTCTTCCCCCCCCCGGTAGGCATAATCACCAAACTGTCGCCACCTTGTACCAGGTGATCAATCACTTCCTCCTGGCCTTCGCGGAAACAGCTATAGCCAAAAATATCCGCTAGGATCTTTTGTGCGGAATCAGGCCAGTTTTTTATTTCAGAAACGGGCTCATCATGAAGTTGCTCGGCAGTTAGAAAAGAGGTCGTCATCTTGTTTGCTGATATATATGGGCCGCCTATTCTAGCCCAGCTCCCGGTTAATGTCTGCCCTCTTATTGCCTTTCAATAGTGAAGACATAAAAACAGAAAGTGGATATATTTCCGGCGTACTCTCCTTTCCAGGGTAAATTCTGGGTTTATAATTTATATTTAAGCATCCGCCGAACGGCTTCAATTAAAGTAAAAACACTAAGGTAATTGGAGGTCACCATGGAAAAGCAGGCTTTACTGTCACAACTGGCGTACTACTTCACCCATCAGATCCCTTTTAATCAGCTGATTGGGCTGGAAGTCAGAAAGCTCACTACAGAGGAAATTGAAGTCTTCGTCCCCATGTCAGAGCAACTTATAGGCAACACAGTACAAAAGATCCTGCATGGTGGTGTTTCTGCCTCTATCCTGGATGTCACTGGGGTATTAATGGCAGCAGCAGCTACCATAGTGCAAAATGACCATCTGGACGAAGCCGAATTACAGCAAAAAATTGCTAAAATTGGCACTATCAACTTAAGAACTGACTACTTACGACCCGGACGCGGGGACTATTTCCGGGCCAATGCCGAAGTTATCAGAAGTGGCAACAAGGTCGCTGTCACTAAGATGGAACTCTATAACGACTTAGGTGAGCATATAGCAACAGGTACTGGCACCTACTTAACGGGTTAACCATTTGGTTTGCTTGTGACTTTATTTTTCCACTCTAATTCATAGCAATTTGGTTTAAAAACAAGCAGGCAAACCTGGATCTTGATGCCATAATAGGGTGGGTTAAAATTTTTGCCCAGGGAGGGCTCACACCAAGGTAAAGAAAATGGCTATTCAGTGCCACAAACAACCAAAGCAAAGGCCTTCACCTAATACGCTTCTAGCCAATGCTAAGATACTCTCGATCCAGTTAAAATCCGCGATACCTTACTTATGGGCAGAGCGTGAAACCCAGGGTTTTAGGAGTAACCAAGCATTACCTCACTATCGCATTTTTCATTGTTTGAGCCAGGGGTTGTTTGTCGAAGTGAGCAGCGGAGAGAAGCATGTGGAAAATATCCATATTTCCGGACTGGACAGCAGCGACAATCAAATAGTCAATTACTTCTATGCCAAGGCGCCCTTAAATTACTATCTCAATCATATGAGCAATCACTTCAAACAAAACTGGCCAGCAGCACTAATAGAAAAGTATGGTCGGGACCTGATCCCCGGTTTTAAACTAGTCAAAGCCTGGCAAACAGTAGACAAACAGCTGACCAGCCAACTTTGGGATGGCATCCTCAGCCAACTAAATTATTACCAAGGTGCCTTGGGTAATCAATGGAATGCCGATCATTACGCTAGCAAAGAGCACCAGGATGAATTAATTCACTGGAGCAAACCTATGATCCACCAAGGTTGCCCTAATTGGTAACACTGTCTTGGATTATCGAATCCTTGAATGTAGACTGACTGACCGATTTCCAAAAATTTAGCCACCATGCCAGATCAGTCAACTACGCGCCAAGGGGTATTGTTCGCTCTCGCCGCATATTTTCTTTGGGGGATCGCCCCCATTTATTTTAAATCCCTGGATGGAGCCCCGGCCAATGAAGTGTTGAGTCACAGGGTGATCTGGTCCTTTTTTCTTCTGTTGGGCCTGGTGGTGGCCACTGGCTTATGGCCTAAAGTACGATCTGCGCTAAAGAAGCCGCAACAGCTTGTATTTTTAACCATAAGCTCACTCTTAATTGGCCTTAACTGGCTAGTATTTATCTGGGCGGTCAACAATGACCATATGCTCGATGCCAGCTTAGGTTATTACATTAACCCAATTTTTAATGTGCTATTAGGAATGTTATTTCTTGGGGAAAGGTTAAGAAAAGGCCAGTGGTTTGCAGTAACCCTGGCAATTTTTGGTGTCGCCATTCAGGTCATCAGTTTCGGCTCATTACCCTGGGTTTCCTTGGTGCTGGCCTGTAGCTTTGGCTTTTATGGCTTGATCCGAAAAAAAGTGAATATCGACGCCATCTCGGGTCTACTGCTGGAAACCCTGCTGCTATTGCCTGTTGCTTTGGTGTACTTATTCATTTTTGCTGACTCAAGCAGCTCAGATTTAAGCCAAAACAGTTTACAACTGAACTCCCTGTTGATCGCTGCCGGCGTTGTCACTACCGTGCCATTATTATGCTTTACTGCAGCAGCGACCCGGTTAAAGTTATCCACTTTAGGCTTTTTCCAATATATAGGCCCATCCATCATGTTTATACTGGCGGTGGTCCTCTATGACGAACCTCTGGAAATCAGCAATTTGGTTACTTTTACCTTTATCTGGGCTGCTTTATTGGCATTTAGCCTGGACGGGCTGCTGTTTAGGCGCAAACAAAGGCAAACTGCCTAGCCGAAAACTAAAGAGCCGAAAGTAATTCGGCTCTTATTTCTTCATTTGAAATTCAAAGGATTGCCTGGGTAGTTTAAAGTCAGTGGGTAAATCGGTAAACAAACCCTGCAGCTCCTCCACCTCTTTCACCACGTTACTGTCGATAAAATACCAACCCCGACCTACCTCTCTGGAAGCGATCAAATGGCTTTTCCTAACCACTTTTCCAGCTGCTCCGTTAACCGTGATTTGTGTTGGAATAAGCACCAGTTCAGTGTTCCCAGCCTGATAAAACGCCGAAGGCGCTAACACCTCAACTCCACTAATCGAGTAACCTTGTTGGGTAAGAATATCGATGGCTTGCTTCATAAAATTACTCAGTACCTTAGGTCCTCCCATCCGTTTCACTATTTCCGGGTGTGTTAAAGTAACCAGCTTGTCGTAATCCTGCTGCATTGTTGCCTGTTTGATGACTTCAATCTTGCCTTCCAGCTGAGGGGGAAAACTAGCTGGCGTGTGAGCAGACAAGACTGAGAATGGCAGTAAACAAAAGCAAATGAAATACTTCATGCCGACCTCATTTTTACCAAAAACTCCATTATTACCGCTAGATAGTCCAAAAATATAGCGATCAAGTTCACATAATTGAACTAACTAACTGCTCAATAAGGAGTTGTCTCAGGTAGCATAGTGTCAGTTCACAAATTATTGATGTTTTCTAAGTATTGAATTGAGGCAAGGTATGAAAGGGGACGAATTGGAAGCTGTTCTGAGCCTGGATGAGATGCATTACCTCACCGGCATTTTCGGGGGTAGCCCAGAACTCCAGGGTGACGGCTTAAAATATGAATTGTATAACAGCATGGGTAATACCGACACCCCACTGTTTCAATTAGGCCTGGCTGACGAGCTTAAGCTAGAGGCTAAATATGGCAACCATTACCTGGTATTTCCACTACAAATAGAGATAAACGAGTTTAACCGCTTTACCCTTGAGCTATTAACCCCACAGATCTATGAACTGGGAGACACTCGGAGGTATTGGCGACTTACTCCGGATAAAGAACTATATCTGGTAGATCCAAAAGGGGAAAAGTTAAATTACCTAATTAAAGATATTTCGGCTTCAGGTATATCTCTTGAGCTGGATAATGAAACGCCACCACCGGAGCAGCTAAAAGACGTATACCTGATCCTACCCGATGCCAGCCGACTGCCGATCTGCGGTAAAAAAACCCGAAACATAGACGAGCACACTGTCGCTTACCGTTTATTGGAATCTTGTGAAACCCAAATGCTGGAGACTCTGAAAGAATTTTTATTCCAGCGGCACAAGGATATGCACCCGGACAGCAAGCTTCCGCACGACTTGTGATCGCTATTTAGCGGTGCGTTTCTGAAATATATATCCTTTATGGCTTGATCCCCATACCTGCCTATCCAGCTTATTGTAACCCCGCTCCCACAATACAAATCCAGCAGTTTTAATCGCCATATCTGTGATTAAATATTGGGCGCCTTGAAAATTGGCCTTACATTGCTTCGAGGCCGTGCGGCCTTCGAATAGCGAAGTAGAATTATGCTGCAATGAAATATCACACCCTACCTGCAGGCCAAGTTGTTGTATGGTCAGGCTATCGAGTAAATCTGGTTTAAAATAAGCTCCGGCAAAGTCTATGGGTTTAGGAACTGCATAGATATGTAACTTGATACTACCGCCTGGCTGACCAATTAACTGATATAACCTTTGTCGATAAGGCTTACCTGGCTCATCGGCTTTTGACCTCTCGACATATAACCAGTGGCCGTCCACCCTTTCATGCCAAAATCGACGAATATGGATACGTAGGTCTTGAAACGCAGGATCTTCTTTTGCTTGTAACTGAGAACTAAATCCCCCTTCCAGCCAACTCGAGAGCCTGCCTAAATCATTACTGCCAGCCTGAGACGGAAAGCATATAACTATTAGAAGTAAATAGAAGTACCTCATGTATCTTCCCTGTATCAACCGCTATAAGTGTGTTTATATTTTGACCGGTCATTATAGGTTTTTTTTAAGCGCAAGCAATATCCGGTAGCCAATCCGCGAGGATTATCGTTCGTTTATCATATTTAGGGTAAACTGATAACCACTTTAACCTCAGTGCGAAATAAGATGGAAAAGATATTCGTTGGTTGGGCTTTTATTGCTGTCGCCCTGGTTGGGCTTATTCCCTTGATTTATTTGCTAGTTCTTGGGCTCCGCAGCAAATCCTGGAGCGAACGTATGGCAATGGTAACCTACAATAGCCTGGCAGTTAAAAAAGCTGGCTATTGGGAAAGCAGGCTACAGCTAGGTGGTGACCTGATCAAATACAGCTACAATGTAGACCGCGTGGATTACGAAGGAACAAAGATCACCTGCGCCGATATCGTGATTAAGCTGATGGTAGCTACAGACGATGTGCTGGCTAATTATCCCGAGCAGGAAATGTTAGCCGTATATTACAACCCAAAAAATCCTTCTCAAGCCGTGTTACAGCCTGGTATTACCAAGTGGAACCTTCTTCCTCTGGTGACCCTTAGCATATTTTTATTTGTCGGTTTGCTACTTGTTAACGGCGCTATCTAGTGGGGAAAAATGATGGATGATATGAAGCAATTTGTGCCTGGATATGGCAGCGAATCAAATGTCGGCAGACTTCTCCTGGTAATCTCGCTGTTCCTTATTCTGATCCCGGGTCTAATCGCAGGAAAAACCGCGCGCTTATTGCTGGCCGGTGAAGTAACCGATGCCCAGATATCTTCTGTCCATGAGCAAGTTTACCAGGACAAACAAAGTAAGGAAGAGGTAGTAGACTATATTCCCAGCGTTGCTTTTCAAGTAAAAGACAAAGACTATAGTGTTGAGTTGCCTCGCCAACTCACTCCACCAAATGTGGGCGAAAAAGTTAAAATTCGCTATCTGAAATCCGATCCTCAACAGGCAGTTTCTGATGGCTTTAGCCGAACCCCGGTTTATACATGTGCCATTTTTATTCTGATCGGTTTCCTGGTATGTTTCCGTGCATTACAGATGCTACGTAACCGAGTTTGATCACAATTAGTTTATAACAATGTTTAGGTTATCCCAAGCCACCTAAAGATACCCTTTTCACATTCCTGGTTGTCTTTATCTGCGGCATTAATTTTGCTGTTATCAAGATAGGTAGCTTAGCCGTATCATCCCAAATAAACTAACCTGGTATTGACGCCCTTGTTTACATTGCATTTTTGGCAACCTTTTTCAGCTTTTGCTGTACGGGGAAAACTATTGGCTTAATATCACGCCAGCTAGGTAACCCATATCACGTAACTGATCCCTTTGCTAAGCATGGCCTCAGTATTTAATAAGAGGATCAACGAATTAACCCCTTTCCTACATACAGGGATCAGATAACGTAAAGAATAAGTCTTTTGCTTATCTTGAGTAAAATCCGTGATAATTTCATATCCCGGCACGGCATAATATTCTGACTGAGGCAAAAACCAGCAAAAAATATAATCCGTACACTCACCCAGCTCTTCGAGCGAACCGCTACATATGCAATCCAGGTACTCTTGCCGTTCAATTGTTATATTTCCCCCCTGCCGCACGACCGTTGACACAGTGCAGTCAAACTGATCTAAAGGGCGGTAGCCCCTATCACCAATAAGGACAGCCTTGTAAAAGCCTGAAACCTCTGCTGAATGTTGCAATGAAGGGTTTGGCTGACACCACAGATCTCTGATAAATCCCAGCCTCTCTACCGCGCTGGTTTGACAATAGGAGATGGTTTTCTTTCTTCCTTCCACTTGAAACGCAGGCAGTCTGGTCAACTTAGGGTTAATAGTCAGCCGCTTTGGCCGAACAGCATTGCTATCGATTTTCCTCACATTAACCAGGTATTCAATGCGGCCTTCATCATAAGAGCGCCATATAGTAGGAAAACCATAGGGAGCATAGTCGTGTTCAGTTAGCCAGAAGTTATAGATATAACTCAAGAAGTGGTTAAGGTTTATATCCGCATCAAGGTTAAAACAAAGATACTCTCGCTCCGCCACATGTACTTTAGCCAAACCTGCAAGAGCATCGTTATCAGGTAGCATTGGTTTCGCTGCCATCATTGTAAAGTTACCCGTTTGCTGGCTCGACCCCACCCAATAAACCAAGGTGTAATTATCCCCGATGAGCCCCTGTTGGTTCTCACTTTTGGCTATAAAATCTTGCCATAACAAATCCAGCTGTTGATAGAATCCATCATGATCCAGCTTAGGTGATGTAAAACTTCTTAGCAGGCCTGCATAGTTGGCTGCAGGGAGGATAACCTTTGTTGCTTTTAGCTGACTTAATTTAGAAAAATTTTCTAAATAGACTTCATCAAATACTTCGGTGCCGGACATCTTCGCCATTTCAACCTGACCCTTGAAGCGCTTTGGAGCAAGACCAAAACGCTTTTTAAATGCTCTCGCAAAGGCTTCTTGTGACTCAAAACCATACTCAATGGCGATATCCAGGATACGTTTATCACTAGAAGCAAGATCAATTGCAGCCAAACTTAATCTCCGGCTACGAATATATTGACCAATAGATAAGCCTGTTGCCTGTTTAAAGGCTCTTTGCAGATGCCACCTGGATAGCTTAACCAGATGAGCAAGATCATCAATGCATGTTGACTGGGGAAGATGCTTTTCTACATGAGATATAACGGCTTTAATACGATCCATAATCAGGTAGGTAAAACTCCATGTTCCGAACGCAAGCTACTTTAACTTAATTGATAATAAATGTAGATAGATGGGGAGCAGGATATTGACGATATCAGGGATAGCGGTTAACCCCTGGCATCTGGAGTAGTGGAGTCCAGATAATAAAAAACCCCGTAGTCATGAGACTACGGGGTTTAAATTGGTGCCTGGCAGTGTCCTACTCTCACATGGGGAAACCCCACACTACCATCGGCGCTATTGCGTTTCACTACTGAGTTCGGCATGGGATCAGGTGGGACCACAATGCTATGGCCGCCAGGCGATAACTTGTTTCGTTCTCGAGTTTCACTCGTTAACGTGGAAATTTTTAATGCACTATCTTTCGCTTGCTAACAAATGGTTCGCTACTTGCGTTCACCACATGTTATTTGGTATTAAAAACCCCGCAGTCGTGAGACTACGGGGTTAAATTTTGTGCCTGGCAGTGTCCTACTCTCACATGGGGAAACCCCACACTACCATCGGCGCTATTGCGTTTCACTACTGAGTTCGGCATGGAGTCAGGTGGGTCCACAATGCTATGGCCGCCAGGCGATAACTTGTTTTGCTCTCGCGCTAAGCGCGTGAGCTTTAAAATCTGGAAGTGATAAAGTTCGCAACAGCTCTTTGTCTTCTCACACCTTTACTTCGTAAAAGTGTTGCCAGACCTTCACTTTTTGCAAGCAAAAAGTGAATAGTTCGCAAGTAATCTTTTGGTATTAACACCCTAATGCTTAGTTTCCTCTCACATGTCTGCGACATGTTGCCGGAACTGCGCGGGTTACTTCGTAACACCGCTTAGGAGTTGTATGGTTAAGCCTCACGGGTCATTAGTACAAGTTAGCTCAATGCCTCACAGCACTTACACACCTTGCCTATCAACGTTGTAGTCTCCAACGGCCCTTCAGGGACCTTAAAGGTCCAGTGAGAACTCATCTTGAGGCTCGCTTCCCGCTTAGATGCTTTCAGCGGTTATCGATTCCGAACGTAGCTACCGGGCAATGCTATTGGCATAACAACCCGAACACCAGCGGTTCGTCCACTCCGGTCCTCTCGTACTAGGAGCAGCCCCTCTCAATTCTCAAACGCCCACGGCAGATAGGGACCGAACTGTCTCACGACGTTCTAAACCCAGCTCGCGTACCACTTTAAATGGCGAACAGCCATACCCTTGGGACCGACTTCAGCCCCAGGATGTGATGAGCCGACATCGAGGTGCCAAACACCGCCGTCGATATGAACTCTTGGGCGGTATCAGCCTGTTATCCCCGGAGTACCTTTTATCCGTTGAGCGATGGCCCTTCCATTCAGAACCACCGGATCACTATGACCTACTTTCGTACCTGCTCGACGTGTCTGTCTCGCAGTTAAGCTGGCTTATACCATTGTACTAACCTCACGATGTCCGACCGTGATTAGCCAACCTTCGTACTCCTCCGTTACTCTTTGGGAGGAGACCGCCCCAGTCAAACTACCCACCAGACAGTGTCCCAACCCCCGATCCAGGGGGCGTGGTTAGAACATCAAACCTACAAGGGTGGTATTTCAAGGTCGGCTCCACTCAATCTAGCGACCAAGTTTCAATGCCTCCCACCTATCCTACACATGTAGGGTCAATGTTCACTGCCAAGCTGTAGTAAAGGTTCACGGGGTCTTTCCGTCTAGCCGCGGGTACACTGCATCTTCACAGCGATTTCAACTTCACTGAGTCTCGGGTGGAGACAGCGTGGCCATCATTACGCCATTCGTGCAGGTCGGAACTTACCCGACAAGGAATTTCGCTACCTTAGGACCGTTATAGTTACGGCCGCCGTTTACCGGGGCTTCGATCAAGAGCTTCGCGCAAGCGCTAACCCCATCAATTAACCTTCCGGCACCGGGCAGGCGTCACACCGTATACGTCATCTTGCGATTTTGCACAGTGCTGTGTTTTTAATAAACAGTTGCAGCCACCTGGTATCTGCGACCGCCGTCAGCTTAGGAAGCAAGTTCCATCACCAACAGCGGCGTACCTTCTCCCGAAGTTACGGTACCATTTTGCCTAGTTCCTTCACCCGAGTTCTCTCAAGCGCCTTGGTATTCTCTACCTGACCACCTGTGTCGGTTTGGGGTACGATTGTTTGTTATCTGAAGCTTAGAGGCTTTTCCTGGAAGCAGGGCATCAATGACTTCAACACCTTAGTGTCTCGACATCGTATCTCAGTGTTAACAGAAACCCGGATTTACCTAAGTCTCCCACCTACATACTTGAACCAGGACAACCATCGCCTGGCCCACCTAGCCTTCTCCGTCCCCCCATCGCAATAACAACCAGTACGGGAATATTAACCCGTTTCCCATCGACTACGCCTTTCGGCCTCGCCTTAGGGGTCGACTCACCCTGCCCCGATTAACGTTGGACAGGAACCCTTGGTCTTCCGGCGTGCGGGTTTTTCACCCGCATTATCGTTACTCATGTCAGCATTCGCACTTCTGATACCTCCAGGATGCCTCTCAGCTTTCCCTTCAACGGCTTACAGAACGCTCCTCTACCATGCATGCAAGCATGCATCCGTAGCTTCGGTGACTAGCTTAGCCCCGTTACATCTTCCGCGCAGACCGACTCGACCAGTGAGCTATTACGCTTTCTTTAAAAGATGGCTGCTTCTAAGCCAACTTCCTGGCTGTCTGAGCCTTTCCACATCGTTTCCCACTTAGCTAGTACTTTGGGACCTTAGCTGACGGTCTGGGTTGTTTCCCTTTCCACGACGGACGTTAGCACCCGCCGTGTGTCTCCCGTGATTGCACTCATTGGTATTCGGAGTTTGCATCGGGTTGGTAAGTCGGGATGACCCCCTAGCCGAAACAGTGCTCTACCCCCAATGGTGAGACACGAGGCGCTACCTAAATAGCTTTCGAGGAGAACCAGCTATCTCCCGGTTTGATTGGCCTTTCACCCCCAGCCACAAGTCATCCCCTAATTTTTCAACATTAGTGGGTTCGGTCCTCCAGTTGATGTTACTCAACCTTCAACCTGCTCATGGCTAGATCACCGGGTTTCGGGTCTAATCCTAGCAACTGTACGCCCAGTTAAGACTCGGTTTCCCTACGGCTCCCCTAAACGGTTAACCTTGCTACTAAAATTAAGTCGCTGACCCATTATACAAAAGGTACGCAGTCACGGAACAAGTCCGCTCCCACTGCTTGTACGTACACGGTTTCAGGTTCTATTTCACTCCCCTCACAGGGGTTCTTTTCGCCTTTCCCTCACGGTACTGGTTCACTATCGGTCAGTCAGGAGTATTTAGCCTTGGAGGATGGTCCCCCCATATTCAAACAGCATTTCACGTGTGCCGTCCTACTCGATTTCACTACAAAGGTCCTTTCGTGTACGGGACTATCACCCGGTATCGTCCAACTTTCCAGAAGGTTCCACTAACACCAATGCAGCTTAAGGGCTGGCCCAATTTCGCTCGCCGCTACTTTCGGGATCTCGGTTGATTTCTTTTCCTACGGTTACTTAGATGTTTCAGTTCACCGCGTTCGCCTCGTTACGCTATGTATTCACGTAACGATACCTGTAAACAGGTGGGTTCCCCCATTCGGAAATCTCTGGTTATAACGCTTGTTATCAGCTCACCAGAGCTTATCGCAGATTGCCACGTCCTTCATCGCCTCTGACTGCCAAGGCATCCACCGTGCACGCTTATTCACTTAACCATACAACACCTAAACAGTGTCGTATTGCAGGACCCACTTTCGTGCATCCTTTGTCTTTACCAAGACACTTGCGAACTATAACTGAGCTTTTACTTGTAAAAGCGACCTGCCTAACAACATCATTTACCAAGTAAATGTGTGAGAAGGCGCTAATACAAACTCAGTACGTGCTAAGTTTTAACACTTAACATTTATTTCTATTGCTTGAATTGTTTCCGAAGAAACAACTCGGTATTAAACACATCGAGTATTATCACCAAGTGATAATACGTAACATACCGATTTTGCAACGCAAAATGGTGGTTACTAATGTATTCAATGAACTTTATCAGCTTTCCAAATTTTTAAAGAGCAATTGCTTAAAAAAGCAAAGCAATATAATCACAACCGAAGTTGCTATATTGCTTTGTGCTTTCAAGCACGATACGAAGGTGGTTTCTTAGTTCGCCATCTTTCGTAAGAAAGATGGTATCCCGTACGAGATTTGAACTCGTGTTACCGCCGTGAAAGGGCGGTGTCCTAGGCCTCTAGACGAACGGGACATAAACTCGATATGAGAAACATGTTTCTCAGCAGTTTATGAATCAGGCGAACGCTAGTGAGCAGCCATATTCCAGAAACTTCACATCTTTAATTAATCAGACAATTTGTGTGGGCACTCCCTGAACATCTCGAAGAGATGTGACCGGTCAAACAGCAGCTTTTACGAAGTAAAAGTGCGAGTTGACAACAGTTCGAGTCGCTTTAGGTAAGGAGGTGATCCAGCCCCAGGTTCCCCTAGGGCTACCTTGTTACGACTTCACCCCAGTCATGAACCACACCGTGGTCATCGCCCCCCCGAAGGTTAAGCTAATGACTTCTGGTGCAGCCCACTCCCATGGTGTGACGGGCGGTGTGTACAAGGCCCGGGAACGTATTCACCGCGGCATTCTGATCCACGATTACTAGCGATTCCGACTTCATGGAGTCGAGTTGCAGACTCCAATCCGGACTACGACGGACTTTTTGAGATTCGCTCACTATCACTAGTTCGCAGCTCTTTGTATCCGCCATTGTAGCACGTGTGTAGCCCTACTCGTAAGGGCCATGATGACTTGACGTCGTCCCCACCTTCCTCCGGTTTATCACCGGCAGTCTCCCTAGAGTTCCCACCATTACGTGCTGGCAACTAAGGATAGGGGTTGCGCTCGTTGCGGGACTTAACCCAACATTTCACAACACGAGCTGACGACAGCCATGCAGCACCTGTCTCACGGTTCCCGAAGGCACTAAAGCATCTCTGCTAAATTCCGTGGATGTCAAGAGTAGGTAAGGTTCTTCGCGTTGCATCGAATTAAACCACATGCTCCACCGCTTGTGCGGGCCCCCGTCAATTCATTTGAGTTTTAACCTTGCGGCCGTACTCCCCAGGCGGTCTACTTAATGCGTTAGCTTTGGAACCCAAGGTACAAGACCTCAGACTCCTAGTAGACATCGTTTACGGCGTGGACTACCGGGGTATCTAATCCCGTTTGCTACCCACGCTTTCGCGTCTCAGTGTCAGTTTCTGTCCAGGTGGCCGCCTTCGCCACTGGTATTCCTTCCAATCTCTACGCATTTCACCGCTACACTGGAAATTCTACCACCCTCTACAAAACTCTAGTCGACCAGTTCCAAATGCAGTTCCCAAGTTGAGCTCGGGGCTTTCACATCTGGCTTAATCAACCACCTACACGCGCTTTACGCCCAGTAATTCCGATTAACGCTTGCACCCCTCGTATTACCGCGGCTGCTGGCACGAAGTTAGCCGGTGCTTCTTCTGCGAGTAACGTCACAGATGTTACGTATTAAGCAACACCCTTTCCTCCTCGCTGAAAGTGCTTTACAACCCGAAGGCCTTCTTCACACACGCGGCATGGCTGCATCAGGGTTTCCCCCATTGTGCAATATTCCCCACTGCTGCCTCCCGTAGGAGTCTGGACCGTGTCTCAGTTCCAGTGTGGCTGGTCATCCTCTCAGACCAGCTAGGGATCGTCGCCTTGGTAAGCCATTACCTTACCAACTAGCTAATCCCACTTGGGTACATCCGATAGCGATAGCTTCCAAGGATAGGCCACCTTTGCTCCTAAGAGATTATGCGGTATTAGCAGTCGTTTCCAACTGTTGTCCCCCTCTATCGGGCAGTTCCCCAAGCATTACTCACCCGTCCGCCGCTTGACGCCTGATAGCAAGCTATCATCGTTTCCGCTCGACTTGCATGTGTTAAGCCTGCCGCCAGCGTTCAATCTGAGCCATGATCAAACTCTTCAATTTAAAGTTTTTTTGCCCTCTCATTTATTCGCAAGCGAATAAACTGTCGGACGAGATGTTTTGCAAGCAAAACATCCTGCTCAATGAATTCTGGTTTTCATTCCCACTATAAATAGTGGACATAAAGTCGTTCTGTCGAACATCCAAAATATTGAGAAAATCGTTTGCAGCTAAGCTGCTTAGCGAGTCTCAATTACTGTTGGAGTGTCCACACAGATTGTCTGATTAAATTGTTAAAGAGCGTTGAGTCGGCGTTTGTTTGCCTCGTCAGGGCTGCGTATACTACGCTAGCCGATTTGAAAGTCAACTGCTAATCCCGAAGAAGTTTGCAATTTTCTTTCCAGGGTTGAAACCTTAGTTTCTAACCTGACCGATATCGCTTCAGCCCTTGTCCCGTATGGGGTGGCCTGCCGTCTCAGTGGTGCGCATTATAGAGATCAGAGTCTCAAGCGCAAGACCTTTTTGTAAAAACATCGCAGTTTTTTCGAAATAGAGGTGAAACGTCTATTTACCATACTAAAGAGGTTGTTTTACGAGCAATTAGAAGAATAATCGGATTAAGGAAGGCAAAACCTCGACCGAAAGCCGAGGTTTATAATAGAAGAGTTAAATAGACGCTAGTCTGGCATACGCAACCACTAGCCATTTAGCGCCAGCATCATCGAAATGAACCTGAATTCGGCTTTGTTCACCAGTACCTTCATAGTTCAGCACTACGCCTTCGCCAAACTTGGGATGCATAACTCGCTGACCTAACTGGAAACCGGTGCTATCAAAAGTGCTAGTGACCTGCTCATTGGAAAAGCGCCCGTATTGGGTTGGTCGACTAATCTGGGTCTTGATCCGGATCTCTTCCAGGCAATCTGAAGGGATCTCTTTAATAAAGCGAGATGGGCTGTGGAATTTCTCCTGGCCATATAAACGACGGCTTTCTGCATAACAAATATAGAGCTTTTTCTTTGCTCGGGTCATGCCGACATAACAAAGGCGACGCTCTTCCTCTAAGCGACCCGGCTCTTCGCTAGATTGCTGACTAGGGAACATACCTTCTTCAACACCCACCATTAATACCAGTGGGAATTCCAGACCTTTGGCGGTGTGCATTGTCATCATCTGCACAGCATCATCAAATTCATCCGCCTGGGATTCACCGGATTCCAATGCTGCATGGGAAAGGAACGCAGAAAGATCAGACATCTCTTCTGCTTCTTCCGGTTTATCAAACTGTTTGGTTGCGGTAACCAACTCTTCCAGGTTTTCGATACGAGCCTTGCCCTTCTCCCCTTTTTCAGCCAAATACATAGCCTGAATACCAGACATAAGCACAGCCTGGTCCACTTGCTCATGTAAAGGCAGGCCGGTTAATTCTTGTTCCAGGTTATTAATTAGCTCGATGAAATTGCGGATGGCAGTCGCAGCTCTGCCTGCCAACGCCTTTTCTTCCAATAACTGAACCGCGGTCTGCCAAAGGGTGGCCCCTCTGTCCCTGGCCGCAACTCGAATAATACCTAAGGTTCTGTCACCTATACCTCGAGTAGGGGTATTTACGATACGCTCGAAAGCAGCGTCATCGAGGCGACTATTCACCAGTCGTAAGTAACCCAGGGCATCTTTGATTTCCTGGCGATCGTAGAAACGCGGACCACCGTAAATACGGTATTTAAGACCACTGGCCAACATATTTTCTTCTAATACACGGGACTGGGCATTATTACGATATAGGATCGCGCAGTCAGACAAGTCACCACGCTCGTCTCGCCACTCTTTAATGCGTTCCACTACAAAGCGGGCTTCGTCCACTTCATTAAAAGCGCCGTAAAGGGAGATCAGGTCTCCATCTTCGCCATCGGTCCACAGCTCCTTACCCATACGTTCGCTGTTATTGGTAATAAGCTGGTTGGAGGCTTTTAGTATAGTGGCGGTAGAGCGGTAGTTTTGTTCCAGACGAACTGTGCTGGCGCCGGGGTTATCATCCAGAAAGCGCTGAATATTCTCAACCTGGGCGCCACGCCAACCATAAATAGACTGGTCGTCATCCCCCACTATCATCAGGTGGTTCTTCTTGGTACTGGTTAATAGCCTCAACCATGCATATTGAATATTGTTGGTATCCTGGAACTCATCCACCAACACATTGGCAAATCGATTCTGGTAGTGCTCCAGAATAAACGGTTTATGCAGAAACAATTCATGTGCGCGTAATAACAGTTCAGCGAAATCCACCAAACCCGCTCTGTCACAGGCATCCTGATAAGCCTGATAAATACTCAGCATAGTGCGTTCAATGGGATCTCCGAAGCTGTCGATATGCTGTGCTCTCAGGCCTTCGTCCTTTTTACCATTGATATACCACTGAGCCTGACGGGGTGGCCAGGTTTTTTCATCCAGGTTCAGAGCTTTAAGGATACGGCGGATCAAACGGTACTGATCATCCGAATCCAGGATCTGGAAATCCTCCGGCAGCTTGGCGTCCTGATAGTGAGCTCGTAGCAAGCGATGGGCGATACCGTGGAAAGTACCAATCCACATGCCACCCAGGCCTCCCCCCAATAGCTCTTCCACACGACCACGCATCTCTTTGGCCGCTTTATTGGTAAAGGTCACGGCCAAAACAGAGTAAGGTGAGCTGTGTTGCACCTTGAGTAACCAGGCAATCCGGTGTACCAGAACCCGAGTCTTACCACTTCCCGCTCCAGCCAGAACCAGGATATTGGAT
This sequence comes from Psychromonadaceae bacterium, assembly GCA_965249895.1. Taxonomy (GTDB): domain Bacteria; phylum Pseudomonadota; class Gammaproteobacteria; order Enterobacterales; family CBDFNC01; genus CBDFNC01. The sequence goes on along the minus strand of CBDFNC010000003.1, from coordinate 488,547 downwards.
TGTGGCGCCGCTACAGCATCACATTGTTTATCGTTTAAGCCATCGAGAAGTAGTTCAGGATCCATAAAGCACTGTGTATTTATTCAGTAGTGGTGCGAATTATAGCAAGGTTTTCCCTCAGGCCAACAACAAATCTATACACTAACCAGTTGCAACAGATCCGCTAGCCTGATTATTTCTATATCAGGTAGAGATCGGCACTTAGAAAAGTGGCTCTTTCCGTCATTTAGCCACACGGCCTGAGCACCACAGAATTTAGCCCCAAACACGTCTGTTTTAAGGTGATCGCCGACATGTAATATATCACGTGTGGTTATATCTAACCGCTGAGCGGCGATATCAAACATATCGGGGAAAGGTTTAGATTTAACACCATCCCCCGCTTTTAAAATAAAGCGAAAGCTGTCGCTCAATCCAACTTTATCCGCATCGAGGTTACCATTAGTGATGGCCACTACAGGACAAAACCTCGCCAGCTCGGCCAACACATCGAAACTCTCTTGCGGCACCTCAAAATCACTGCGAACCGACAGGAATTGATTAAATACCTCTTGCGCCTCAGCCAAGGCAGTGGCCGCTGAATAACCTTTTTGCACAAACAAAGCTTGTAGTGCCTTTATCCGCCATAAACTTACATCATGAGCCAATTCAGGGTCTAACTTCAGTTGCTGCCATTTCAGCTCAGACCATTGATGAGGTACGAGTTCACTATAGTTGGTAGCAAAGTGGCCGAACATCCAGTCTTCTGCACGCTGGATAACCGGCCCGTTATCGTAAAGGGTATCATCCAGGTCAAAGCTAATGGCTTTAAACGTTTTCAGGCGTCGATAAAATTTCATGATTTAGACTCTTTAGAGGATCTTTTTGGTTTTTGAGACAGCGTGGGCACTATCATATACATCCTCCGCCAGAGATTATGACTTAGGCCCTTTAGGGGACCTTTTAGATCTTGGGTGGGCACTATCATATACCTCCGCCAGATGTTGAAAGTCCAGGTTAGTATATATCTGGGTTGTGGAGATATTTGCATGACCTAATAGCTCTTGTACCGCTCTAAGATCACGGCTGGACTCCAGCATATGTGTGGCAAACGAATGGCGCAATTTATGAGGGTTAACATGGCTGGATAAAGTTTGGTTTTTACCCCACTTATCCATGCGGCTCTGTACGCTACGGGTCGATATACGCCTTTTCTGCTTGGAAAGGAATAAAGCCGGCTCATCACCGACCACAAACTCTCCGCGTACCTTCAGCCACTTTTCTATCCACTCCACCGCCATTCTACCCACAGGAAGAATACGCTCCTTGCTGCCCTTACCCAACACTTTCACCTGTCTGTCAGCCAGCTTGATGTCTTTCAGGTTCAAACCCACCAACTCACTGAGGCGTAAACCAGAGCTATACATTAATTCCATCATCGCCCTGTCACGAATGGCCAGGGGTTCATCCTCATCTATATTCAGCAGCTGATGGATTTCATCTACATCCATATTTTTCGGCAAGGGTTTACTGTGCCTCGGCGCAGCGACTCCTTTTGCCGGGTTGGACTTTAGCATATTGGTTTTCAGCAAGTATTCGCAGAAAGAACGCAGGGAAGAGAGTTTGGCGGCTATGGAGCGGCTGCTTAGTCCCGCTTTATGCTGACGCGTTGCCAACTGCCTGACCAGAGCCGAGTCCAACTGGCACCAGTCTTTGATCCCTAACTCAGTTAATTGCTGCGCAAACTGCTGCAAATGACGCCAATAGTTATCTCTGGTTTTCGGACTTAGCTGACGCTCATAGCGAAGGTAGTCCATAAAACCGTCTATATGGCATTGTAAATTTGGGAAAATTTGATCGCTCAAAATCAATGACTATTGCTGTGTTTGTTGTTCATCATCCGCCAAAGAGGCAAGCGGCGCAACGGCCGCTGAGTTATTTTTTTTGTAAGAGTCGGTGCAGTAGAATGGAAATAAAGCGACACACTTGGTCCAGTAACAAAGTATCCATTTCCGGAGAGTAATGGTTGGCGTTGGGGCTGCCGATAGCCAATAAACCTTGCTCCCCCTGGTTACCCAGCTCAATCAGCGCAACGGAATTCACCACCGCAGTAGGTCCGAAGATAGCGGTTTTATCCACTTCAGATATCCGCCCGAAGTAGTGATCTTTACCTCTTAACTTCTGCGTTCTCAGGCCGCACAGGGTGTCCTTTTCTAACGTGAACCCCTGGTACTTAAAGGGTATATCGAAATAATCAGGATCCAGTTTAAGGGCCAGCGCTGACAACATTAGCTTTTCTTTAAAACAACGTGCCAGGGTTCGGGTTAACTGACCCAAGGTAGTCACTTCCAGTAACTCAGGATAGAGATCGGCATAAACCTCAAAAATCTTTTCGTTGTGGCTGGCTACCGTTATCAACTGGGTGATTTCTTCCTCAAGCTCGGCAATTTTTCCTCTTTGCCTTTGCAGCTGAAGCTCAACCAAAGAAAAAACGCCTTGTTGCCCATGGGGCACTTCAATTTTCTCCGCAATACTTGGAAAGCGATTAAAGAAATTTGGATTTTGCATCAGATAATCGGCAATCAGCTCTTCTTCAACCAACTCCTCTTGCTGGGCTTGATTAATTTCACTCATATTTGGATCTGACCATCAAAAACATGCTCCGCCGCGCCTGTCATTCTCACTGACTGACCCGGTTGCCACTGAAATTTCAGTTTGCCACCGCGTAACTCCAGTGTGCAATTACTACCGAGTTTACCTTGTAACTGGCCAACAACAGCAGCAGCACAGGCGCCTGAACCACACGCCAGGGTTTCACCTACACCACGCTCCCAGACCCTCAGTCGACCGTATTCAGAGTTTTTCACCTCCAAGAATCCGACATTTACCTTTTGTGGGAATCGCTCGTGGTTTTCCAAAATCGGTCCCAAGGTTTCTACTGGTGCCGTATCCACGTCATCAACCAATACAACCACATGAGGGTTTCCCATAGAAACAACGCCACACATCACGGTTTGATCATCGGCACGCAGGATATAGGTCTTTTCCTCTTTTTTGGCGGTAAAAGGAACCTGGTTGGGGTCAAGGACCGGTTTGCCCATATCCACAGTAATATGGCCATCACGCTCTGCCTTGAGCATGATTTTCCCTTTGCTGGTGCTCACCGCAATATTGTGTTTGTTAGTGAGACCTTTCATTCGCACAAAGCGAGCAACGCAGCGTGCGCCGTTGCCACACTGCTCCACTTCACTGCCATCGGCATTAAAGATACGGTAATGAAAATCAAGCTCTGGATCATAAGGCGGTTCAACTATCAGTAGCTGATCAAAACCGATACCAAAGTTTCGATCTGACAAACGACGAATAGCGTCCTTGGACAGATAAACGTTTTGCGTCACGTTATCCACCACCATAAAGTCGTTACCCAGACCATGCATCTTGGAAAAATTTACTATCATTCGGCTCTATCCTTCGGAAGGCAAAACACTTTCACCCTTCCACAGGTCTTCAAAGTCTTCACGCTGTCGCACTAAAAACGCATCTTTACCATCGACGATCACTTCGGCGGGTCGGCAACGGCTATTGTAATTGGAGGCCATGGTTGCACCATAAGCACCAGCACTGCGTATGGCTATGTAATCGCCTTCCGCTAACGCTAGTTCTCTGTCTTTACCTAAGAAGTCGCCGGTTTCACAAATCGGACCCACAACGTCATAAACTCGCTTCTCTCGTCCCAACTGATTCTGTACCGGAATGATTTCCTGATAGGCCGAGTACAAAGCCGGACGGATCAAATCATTCATTGCCGCATCGACGATGGCAAAGTTCTTATGATCGGTGAGCTTAAGGAACTCGACTTTACTCACCAGAATACCTGCATTGGCCATAATGGCGCGGCCTGGTTCGAAGATCAGTTTAAGATCGCGGCCTGCTAAACGCTTTTTTATGGCATGAGTATATTCGGCAGGCTGCGGCGGAGTTTCACCTTGGTATGGCACACCCAAACCACCACCCACATCCAGGTGTTTAATTTCAATACCTTGCTCGGCAAGCTTATCGATAAGTACCAGTAATTTATCTATGGCTTCTATAAAAGGAGCTATTTCAGTGAGCTGGGAGCCGATATGACAATCAACACCTTTAATTTCCAGGTTCTCTAGTTCAGATGCGATCTTATAAATCCCGGCAGCCCGATCGATATCTATACCAAACTTATTTTCTTTTAAGCCTGTAGAAATGTAGGGGTGGGTGCCCGCGTCAATATTTGGATTAACCCGGATGGAAATGCTGGCTTTTTTATCCAACAAACCGGCTACTTCATTGATGCGGTAAAGTTCAGGTTCAGATTCCACGTTAAAACAGTAGATACCTGCCTGTAGCGCAGTGCTGATCTCCACTTCCGTTTTACCAACACCGGAAAAAACGACTTTGGCAGGATCACCGCCAGCTTTCATCACACGAAGTAATTCACCAACCGAGACAATATCAAATCCGGAGCCTAACTGAGCCATCAGGTTTAACACACCTATATTGGAGTTGGCTTTTACCGCATAACAAATCATATGGGGATGATCACCGGCAGCATCGTCAAAAGCTTTCCAGTGGCGCTCTATGGTCGCGCGGGAGTATACATACGCCGGCGTTCCACATTTCTCGATGACATCTTCGACTGGTGTATCTTCGACAAACAGTCGTCCATCTTCCTGATAATTAAAATAATCCACTGTACTATCCTTTACTCGTATCCGGCGTGTTAGTCGGTGTTTCTTCTACTGTTTCTGGTTTGCTTTGCTGTGGTTTTTCCTTTGCGGGTAAATAGAGTGGCCCTTTTACGCCACAACCTGATACCAGCAGCACAGCAACAATAATAAACGCACCCAGTTTCACTGCAGACATATCTGACTCTATGTTAATTCGGCTAAGCCCCTTATAATCGCATTCAGAGTGATAAAAGCAATAGGGATAAAGCAATGAATGACAGTGAATTTCACCAATTGGCCGACGATTTTTATCAACTGGTAGAAGATCGGGTGGAACAGTGTGACGATGACATCGACTGGGAAATTATGGGGGGAGTGCTGGAGCTTGAATTTGCCGACCAAACCAAAATCATAATTAACCGCCAGGAACCTTTACATCAGATATGGGTCGCCACCAAAATCAACGGCCACCACTTTGCCTATAAAGACGGTCAGTGGATTGATAACCGTTTTGGCGGTGAGCTGCTGAGCTTTTTAGAAGAGGCTATTAAGACTCAGTCCGGTATCGAACTTTCCTTGAGGTAAACCATGCTCGACTATATACAGGTTGATCCGCCAGCCACGGCCACTGCCGCGGTGATCTGGCTTCACGGGTTAGGCGACTCGGGTCAGGGCTTCGCGCCTATCGTGCCGGAGTTAAAACTGCCTAAAAACCACGGCGTTCGCTTTTTATTTCCCCATGCCCCCTATCGTAAGATAACCATTAACAATGGCTACGAAATGCGCGGCTGGTACGACATCAAAAGCATGGATATGAACAACAGGGCCGATGAAACCGGGGTTCGCGAATCCGCCGTTCAAGTAACGGAGCTGATTGAACAACAGGTAGCGTCAGGGATCCCGGCAGAAAACATAGTACTGGCAGGATTTTCCCAGGGCGGAGTTATCGCGCTGCATTTGGGCTTACGTTACCCGCAAAAACTGGCGGGTATCCTGGCTATGTCGACTTATATGAGTGTGCCGGAAAAATTGGCTAATGAAGCGCATAAGTCGAATCAGCAAACACCTATTTTGATGCAGCATGGCAACCAAGACGATGTCATTCCTATAAGCGCTGGCGAACAGGCTAAAGCGAAATTGACTTCCCTGAATTATCAGGTGGATTGGCAGGAGTACCCTATGCCACACAGCGTACACCCTAAACAAATCAAAGAAATTGCTCGCTGGTTAACAAGTCGACTAATTTCGAAGCAATAGAAGTACGAGCAGTGAATTCGGCTCTATCCCTTAGTTAGGGTCGAAAAACTTTACGTTTTACAAGGTTGGCCTTAGAGGTAATTTTAATGGCATGACTACCTGGCTAAGCATTACATGTGAACCAGGCCTTAAGCTAGTCGAAGGATAAGTTCTGCCTGGGAAAAGTATTAAACTACGCCTTACTTTCTATAATGTAACCACTTGAATTAAAGTGATACGGCCAATTCACTAACCTATAAGCGTAACCTGACCAAGGCCTTCAAACAAGACACCTTCTACGTCGGCTATACTTCCGCAACCGGCGGATTAGCAGCCAATTATGACTTAATGTCATGGAAAGCAAATGATGTTCCAGCACCGGCTTCACTGGCACTATTTGGTGTAGGTTTACTCTGTCTCGTCGCCGGTGGCCGCAGATATAAGAGCCGTAAGGCTTAATTTCTTGGGATAAAACCAGGCTGCTCTTTCTCAACCTTTATTTCATGTCTTTTAACGCGAGGCAGAAATTAGCCTGACAGAGCAGCCTTGGTATCACTGTTTTGTATCGCAGGGGAACTATAAGGTTTTAGCTCGATCTCTCCGTGCTGGTCACTGACAATCTCATAGAACTGGGGTAGGTTAAAGTTTGCTACCCCGTTTTCCTTGCTGCTGCTCTTGCCATGGTTGGAGGTATAGAAACGATTTACCCCCTGGACTAACTCTTCCTTGTTACCACTGAAATGCTGATAGGTTTCGACCCGGTTCGCTTCATCCACGATATAGATATTAAAACCCTTGTCATGATTTTCGAAGAAGAACTGGATCAGACCTTCACTGACATGAGATTCAACGATTTCCGGGGTCTTGGTGTGGTGAGTCTTGTCAAGCCTTAAGGGTAAGCGCTGTAGTTTGGTATCGGAAAGTTGGCTGTATAAATCGATACTATTTTCAAGCTTTTTCACCGACACACCACGACGGTCAAAGAACACTCCGTACTTCTCTTCACCCAATAAAATTGTTTTCACCGACTGGGCTTTTTCCGAGTCCAGTCTGGCTTCGATACATTCAGCAACCATTTGGTAAAATTTGTTACCAATCAAACCTCTGAAGTGCTGGCTATAACAAAATACGTCAATTTTGTCCGGCGCATTAGCGTCTTTATGCATCTTACCTAAGATGGTCGTTAAAGCATCCACTACGCTGGCCTCGCCTTTAAAGTGCAGTGTGCGGATCTCATTCCAGGAATTGCGATAGACCAAATCGATGCTGCCAACCAGACAATCCTTATGTCCTCCGAAGGAGAACACATCACTGGCATTGGCATCAAATTCGATGACCTTACCACTCCAATGACAGGTAGGGTCCGATTCAAGGTTCAAGAAGACACCTAAGTGGCGAATTTCACAGGGCCGGCTTAGGGCAAGGTTAGAAGCATTGGGGACTTTTACCGAGAAAGTAGCAGCCAGGTCCTTACAAAATTGCTGCAGGTTTTCCTGCACCAGATCAGAGCCTTGATTAAACAAATGCATCTTGGTTTGCCCTGTGTGCAAGCCGTTAAAATAGCTCCATGCAATAAGCTTTGACAAGTAATCACTGTGCTCTAGCGGTGCACGGCCAATAATATCTGTGGATTCCAGGGAAGATTTGTACAGATACCAGCCTTCTTTATTAATCCGACCTTCGGGTACTTGTACCAAACTTAAGTTTGGCTCCATTAAGTCCGGAGATATTTTCGGATTAATCAGGGTCACTTTACCCGGAAGGTCCTCAAACGCGGCATATAATTTGCGAGAAAGAATACCGATATCTTCCGGGTTAATACATTCACTGATATGGTTACGGCGGGCAAAGCGGATCAGGTTACGATAGCTGATCATCAAGGCTTCCAGCAATTCGCCGTGAGCCTTTCTGACTTCTTCCACTTTCCAGTTTAAACGGTTGTCCAGATGACCAAGTTCTTCCTGACTCCAGCCCCACTGAGAGACAATTTCTTGCAAGCTGTTTCGCCGCCATGCTGGTGATTCAGCCGTGGGCAGCTCGGACAAGCGATCGCAGGTTTTAAGATAAAAACAGCGCCTGATTAAGTCGAGGCGTTTCTCATCTCCCGTTGCCTGTAAATACTGGGTTACCTTGTCCAGCATAAGACAATAAGCATCCAGCTTACGGTCGTAAAAATTCTGTTCCTGCAAGGTCTTTTTATAACCCATGGATATCAACTGAGTACTGGGATACTCCCAGGAATACGCTTCCATTAAAAGGGTCTTAAGCACAGCTTTATAAGGGCTATCGATCCCCTTATAAAGCTGCCATAGAGACGAGCCAAAATACTCTTCCGCCGGGATCCGGCTAAAACCGCCTAAATCCAACCAGTCATTGGGATCAAGACAATCTGAGTCATACAGGGACTGAACAAACTCATCGTAGTTTGCCTCATGCTCCACCGGAATTTGCTGCCATAAAATAGGTTTTCCGGCGATCCTCAGGCTGCTGCGATAAAATTCGTCCAGGAGCAATAAATGGGACGCGCTTCCACAACCCTCTTTGGTCATATAGGCATTATTCTGGGTGCGGAATTTATTATCAGGCACCAGGAAAAAGTTAACTTCTACCCCACGGCTTTCAGCCCACTGGCTGATCAACATACACTTGTTTTCCAACAGCAGTCGGTGCTCACGATTCAACTGGTGCTGATGGCATACCCAAATATCTAAATCGCTGTCACAGCACTGGCCGATAGAAGAAGTGCTGCCCATGCAATAAAGGCCAATAATAGATTGCTCTGTAACATCCATAGAGATGTCGCAATTGGCAGTGAGGCAAAGATCGTTAACAAACAGCTTTTGCTCGGCATTCGGCTCGAACTGACAGATCCCATGAGGGACATCCCCGGTCATATAACCAGGCAATAAGGGATTGTTGTAGTGCAATAGTACCGGTAGCAACTGAAAAACCTGTTGACCAGACTTAGTCATCACCTCTTCTGCGTTACTTAACCGCAGCAGGCGAAACTCATCTGATCTTAGTTTTAGTTGCTCAATTTGCTGATGCAAAGGACTGCCTTTTTCAATTCGTTTTTTAACAACTTCTTAACTTGTAACACCAATTAATGCGAGCTGCATCACCTAAAAAGTGTGATCATGTTAACAGTATGATTGAAAAAGGTAAACCTGGACCACCAATGACTGACCGAGAAATTCAAAAACCTACACCTTTGTTGAGGTATATCAATTCACTGCCCTTGCGGGTAAGGGAAAAGTTAGCGGGTTTTTGTTAAAATATCCTGTATAGCCCTGTGGATCACTTTAGAGCAAAAATATAATGGCCAAGAAAACCCTACGAATCGCAACGAGAAAAAGTCCACTTGCCATGTGGCAAGCGGAATATGTCAAAGCAGCACTGGAAGTGAATCATACGGATTTGGTGGTAGAGCTGGTGCCTATGGTCACTAAGGGTGACAAAATACTGGATACACCGTTAGCCAAGGTCGGAGGTAAAGGTTTATTTGTCAAAGAGCTGGAGCAGGCCATCTTGGAAGGAAGAGCGGACATTGCGGTTCATTCAATGAAGGATGTTCCCGTGGACTTTCCCGAAGGGCTTGGCCTGACCACCATCTGCGAACGGGAAGACCCGAGAGATGCATTTATTTCTAATAAGTACAAGTCAATTGATGAGCTACCTCAGGGGGCAATAGTGGGTACTTCAAGCTTACGCCGACAATGTCAGCTAAGAGCCAACCGTCCCGACCTGAAAGTAACGGATTTACGGGGTAATGTGAACACCCGACTGAGAAAGCTAGACGTAGGGCAATATGATGCCATTATTCTTGCGGTGGCGGGATTAGTTCGTCTGGAAATGAGCGATCGCATTGCCGACTATATCGAGCCAGAGCAAAGCTTGCCTGCCGTAGGCCAGGGAGCAGTGGGTATCGAATGCCGGCTTGACGATCAACAAACTATCGATTTATTAAAACCGCTGGAGCACGAGGAGACCCGTATTCGGGTTACCGCTGAGCGAGCGATGAACCAGGCACTGGAGGGTGGCTGTCAGGTACCTATCGGCAGCTTTGCATTACTCGAAGGAGACACTATTTACCTAAGAGGCCTGGTAGGGCGCCCGGACGGTAGCAAGATCCTGAGAAAAGAAATCAAAGGCCCCATTGCGCAAGCCCATGAGTTGGGTGAAAAGCTGGCACACAAACTGCTGGACGCCGGAGCAAAAGAAATACTGGCTGATGTTTATAAGTAACCGCACAGCTTCTCCCGGCTCTTGTTTGAGCCGGGAACACAGCTAGGAATAATCACATGTTGCCAAATATCCTGGTTACCCGCCCTGAACCGCAGAATCAATCCCTGGTAAACAAACTTAGAGACTTAGGCTGGTCAGCCACCGGGCAACCCTTAATCGAAATTACTCAAGGCGGAGAATTGGAGCTGCTGAGTCATAAGTTGGCTCAACTCAGGCCCCAGGACATGGTGATTGCAGTTAGCGCCAATGCCGTCAGTTATGCCCATCAGCAGCTACAACAAGAAAGAATTGCCTGGCCAAACCAAGTTAACTACTTTGCCATTGGTCAAAAAACTACCCAAGCCTGGTCGGGGCAAGCTGGCATTGTCAGCATTCATCCGGAACAACCAGACTCTGAGGGTTTATTACAACTCCCGGTCTTTAGCAAGGTACGAAACAAGCAAGTGTTGATCCTTAGAGGTAATGGCGGCAGGGAAACAATCGCCAGCCAGCTCGGGCAAAGAGGGGCCAAAATTCAATACTGTGAAACCTACCAAAGGATTAAAACAACATTAAACGGTGATATTTTAACCTTAAACTGGCAACAATCTGGGATCAATAATGCTATTATCACCAGCGGAGAAATCCTTGGCGCCTTGCTGTATCTTATCCCTACCTCAGCAAAGGCCTGGTTTGAGCAAGTTCAGCTCGTTGTTCCCAGCGAAAGAATTGCCAAACTAGCCAAGCAACAAGGTCTCAATAAGGTCCAGGTAGCCGAAGGAGCATCAGATCAAGCCCTGATAGCTTGCCTGCAGAAACTGAACAAGAAGATAGGACAGGTGTAAATGACTGAAAAAAGCAGCCCATCGGCACAAGAACAAAAGCCCGGATCAAAAACCGATAAGGACGTTGTTTTAGCATCTGAGAAAAAGCCGCAGGCAGATAAAAGCAAAGCGGACAAGAAAAACAACTCTCCTTCCGCTAAGGTGGAACCTAAAGATGCCAAGCCTACAACCGACAAGCAGGACAAGGTATCCAAACCAGTAAGCACTGCTCAGCCAGAGCCGTCACAGCAAAAACAGAGTAAAGCAGGCGTGTATCTTGGGGTTACGGCCATTGTAATCGCGTTGGGCCTGACCGCTGGCGTGTATTGGAATGGCCATCAAAATGCTATCCAACAGCAGCAAAATATTGCCGCTCTGGAGCAGAAACTAAGTGCTCAGCAGAACAGTCAACAGGTCTTGTCCCAGGAGTTCAGTGGTAAAATTGGCAATACCAATGCCAAAGCCGATTCCATGGCAACCCAATTAAGCCAGGTTAAAGCACGGGACACACAGTTAAGCGATGATATAAAAACCATTCAACGCAATATGGCTGAAATGACAGTACGCCACCCCAATGACTGGATGCTGGCTGAAGCCGAATACCTGGTCAGAATGGCAGGACGTAAGTTGTGGCTGGAGCATGACTTAAACAGTTCAGTGGCCTTATTAATGGCGGCTGACCAACGCATTACCGAGTTGTCCGATCCTAGCCTGAGTCCATTACGACGTGCGATTATCGACGATATTACCACGCTGGAAGCCTTGCCGAAGTTAGATAAAGATGGGCTGGTATTGCAAATCTCCAGCCTGTCCCGCCAGGTAGATAAACTGAATATTGCCGGTGTTACCCTGACCGAGAACCTGTCTAGTCAGAATAACGAGCTGTCCGGTAACATCAATGACTGGAAAGAAAACCTGCACAAGTCCTGGCGTACATTTGCTGACAACTTTGTGACCATCAGCCGTCGTGATGGTCAGGTAGAAGCACTGCTTGCACCGGATCAATCCTGGTATTTAAAAGAGAACCTGAAATCCCAGCTACTTAAAGCCCAGTTAGCGGTTTATCGTGAGCAACAGGAAGTCTACCTGGACTCCATGAGTAATGCAGTGGAATGGCTAAACGCTTACTATGAACAGGAAGATGCTGCGACTCAACATATAAAGAGCAAACTACAGCAATTGTCCAAGTTAAAGATCCAGCTTAGCTATCCGGATCAACTGAAGACCCAGCCTATACTGGAATCTGTTATCGAACAGCGCGTCAGAAAAACCCTGGCTAGTCAGGGAGGCGCATCATGATCAAACTTGCAATACTCATTACCGTATTAATTCTGGGGATGATTGCCGGCCCTGAAATCGCCGGCAACAAAGGGTATGTGCTGATATCCTGGGCCCCCTACACCATAGAAACCAGTGTTACCAGTGCATTAATCATTGCCATCTTGTTTTACCTGGCTCTGCTTATTATCGAGTGGATACTGGGCAAGATATTTGGTCTGGGTCGCAGCTCAAGAAACTGGTTCGGCAGCCGTAAAACCAAAAAAGCCAGAAAAGAAACTGTCGCTGGTATGCTAGCCATGGCGGAAGGCGATTTTAAAAATGCCGAACGTCTGGTTGCCAAGTCAGCCAAGGGTAGTGAGACACCTGTGCTTAACTACCTCACAGCCGCACAAGCGGCTCAAGCGCTGGGTGATGAGACCCGTAGAGACGACTATTTAAGACAGGCCAACGAAGAAAGTACCAGCCGCAGTATCGCTGTAGATATTACCCAGGCCAAACTGCAAATTGAACAGAAGCAGTTAGAGCAGGCCCTGGCAACCCTAACGGGACTGCAAGGCAGCTACCCTAAACATAAATTAGTCCTGTCACTGCTGCGCCAGGTATATGAAGAGCTGGGAGAATGGAAAAAGCTTATCGACTTGATACCTACTCTGACTAAATTAAACATACTCACTGAGCAAGAGGCTGAAGCATTACAGCAGAAGGCCTATATCAAGCTGTTCAAGCGTACTGCCAGCAACGATGGTAGCAATGGCATCACCCTGCTTTGGAAAAAAATGCCACGCAAGCTAAAACAAGACAGCGTGCTGGTGAAAGCGGTATGCCATGCGTTAATGGACACCAGTGATCATGACGGCGCCTTTAATCTACTGTCTGAAAAGCTGCGTAAGCAATATTCAGACGAGTTGGTTCCGCTATTCAGCCAATTTAGAGTATCGAATTATCAGGAAGTAATCGATGTGTTGGAGAGCTTTTTAAGTCGGGATGGCAATAACCCAATCCTTAACAGCATTTGCGGCCGAATTATGATGCAGGCTGATCAGGTTGAAAACGCCAAAGAAAAACTGACCAGAAGTATGGCCCTCGGCGAATCTAACCCACAGGACTGCGCTATACTCGCCGGTATTTTGGAAAATGAAGGACAGAGTGAGGAAGCCAGACAATTATATCGTCAGGGGCTGGAACTCAGTCTACAAGGATAGTAAGAGGCGGTATTAACCGCCCTTTTTATACCCAGCATGATAGAAATTAAATCAATCCCCCCACAGCAAACCCTTACTCTGCGCCATCAGGTACTATGGCCAGATAAAGACCCCGAATATTGCCTGTTAGCGGATGATGCCGAGGGGCTGCATTATGGTTTGTTTTACAAAGATGATTTAATTTGCGTGGCTTCGGTGTTTATCGCCAACAACAGCGCCAGATTAAGGAAGTTTGCCACAGCCAGCGATTTTCAGGGCCGCGGTTTTGGCAGTCAACTTATCACATTTATTGTATCGAAACTGGAACAGCAAAAAGTTAATTTTCTCTGCTGTGACGCCAGGGAAACGGCCATGTCATTCTATCGCCGACTCGGGCTTACACCATCCGGAAAGCGGTTTTATAAATCCGATGTTGCTTACTTCAAAATGGAAAGAGCCATATAAAACCTATCCTGTAATTAGTTTCTGAAGATCATTTCGGGTTACAAATGGTCGTTATGATGGGAGCAATACTAATGGGCAGGAGCACAAGGATCGCCTTTTCTAAAGACTCACAATGGCCGTTTTAACCTACTTATATTCTCTCCGGAAAAGTAGACTTAATTGTCATGGCTGTTATTCACGGGAACACCGAACGAACGCGAAACTGCCACTTCAGCCACCTGTATCTTACACAGCAATACTCCGTCTGAACTGTATGTAGCTTGGGCCGGATTATTACGGTTATCCAACCAGCTAATCACGATAATGGGTACATATTTGAATAAAAAGCCGGTGGCTCAACAACAGCCACCGAAGGGCTAACTAGCTTGTAGTTTAAATTGCTCTGTCAGGGTTTTCAGATCTTCGGCAAGTTTCACCAGACTGGTACTGGCTTGAGAGGTTTCGATGGTGCCTCGACTATTCTGTTCTGCAACCACTCCTATATTAGAAATACTCTTGGTGATCTCATTGGTTACTTGAGATTGCTGCTCTGCGGCAGTTGCAGTTTGTATGGAGTGATCATTTATATCGATAACTGCGTTTGCGACCTCAGCCAACGCCTCCTTCATCCGGGACGCCTGAGCCAGCGTCCGGTGGGTCTGCTCCACACTTTGCTCCATTGTCCTGGATGCACTAGAGGTTCTGTCATTAAGACCTAAGATCAAGGTTTCTATATCCTTAGTTGATTCCTGAACCTTTTGCGCCAGAAGCCTTACCTCGTCAGCAACCACTGCAAAGCCACGGCCTTGTTCACCCGCCCTGGCAGCTTCAATTGCCGCATTTAGCGCCAGCAGATTGGTTTGCTCCGCGATGGTTTGAATAACCTCTAGAACATTACCGATTTTCTCTGTTTGACGATTTAGCTCCACCATGCTGCCCGATGCTTCAGATGCCTTTACCTGAGATTGTTCAACGACTTCAATGGTTTCTTCGATAGCTTCACCAACATGGCCGATACTGGCATTTATCTGATCCACATCAGATGCCGCCATGGATGCGTGGTGACTGATCTCCGTTGCCGTTGCCGCCATTTCCTCCATAGCCGTGGCAATCAGTTCAATTTCTCTGGTTTGTTCACCAATAGAGCTTTTGGTCTGCTCCGAGACCACAGAAGTTTCTTCCGCTTTTTGCGCTACAACCTCACTGGCACTGGAAATATTACCGATCACTTTTACCAGATTAGCCTGCATCTTACCCAAACTGGCATATACGCTTTGTTCACTTTCGCTAAACTTAAACGATCTGGTTAGATTCCCTGCTGATATTTCACGGGTTAAATCCAGCATTTCTTCCGGCTCCCCGCCTAACGGACGGATCACACTTTTGGCGGCAAGATACGCTACCAGCATGATGATCAATAAAGCCCCTAGGATCACGAAAATCATGCTATAACGCAGCTGACTTATTGAAGCAAGTGCTTCAGCCTCGTCAATTTCCGCAATAAGCGCCCAACTAAGTCCTTTAAAGGTGAACAAACCGTAGGACGATAACACCGGATTACCATTATAGTCGGTAACTATCTCGCTATTGGGCCTACCGGCAAAACTTTGGGTAACAGGCACAGTATCCACGCCATTATCCCGTACACTGCCGGCAAAAGAAGCATTGATATTACGATGCTCAGGATCCAAATAAGAGTCGGATCTCATTCGGTAGTCCTGGCCCACCAAATAAGTTTCACCTGTGTCTCCCATTCCTTCTCGCAACTGCATAATGTCATTAATTGCTGTTGTCGCCAGCTGCAACGCAACTACAATTTTTTCACCATCTTCCAGCTGCAGCGGCATGGCAATAAAGGCAGCTGGGTCGTTATTGCTGGGCGCATAAGGGGCAATATCGACAATACCAAACTGATCGCTGGTTATGACCTGGTGAAACAATTGGCCCAGCCCGGAGCTTTTATAGGGGCCGGTTTTCAGATTAGATTGGTAATCTTTCTCTTTAGCGACTGTATAAAAAACCTCTCCATTACCTGAAATTAAGAACAGGTCGTAATACTGCTTTTGTTGAATAAATTCACTAAACAACGGGTGGTGCCGCTGTGCCAGAGTGGATATGGTCAGGTTGTCTGATGCTTGATAGATAGCTGCCACCAAATTGGCCAATACTGAGAGATCAGATTCCTTCTGCTCAAAATAAGCGGTGAGTTGCTTTTCTTTAATGCCTCTCACGCTATTGAGTTGATTAAAAGACTGTTCTGTTAACGCCTTAGAAGCGATTTCCTCGACCAATATACTGCTAATAAGGGTCGGGATCACGGCGACAAAAACAAGTAACAAACCTAATTTCGCCTTAAGTGACATAATCCTTTCCTAAGTAAACAAGACACTTAGCAAAAAATAGCTGCAACCCCCCTTAACACAAGATAGGAAAGCCCCCGCCAACATTAATTGACAATTTATGTCTCTTTGATGAAACCCCATAATAAATTGATTTATCAAGATTATTATTCGATAGAAACTTGCTTATCGTAGATAAGCCCGCGTAAATCAAGCCAATACAATAGAATTAAATAAACCAGACTTGCAGTAGCAAAGACCATGATAACTGATAATTATTGATATTCAGGCTGAAAAATAGCATCGAAATAGCGATTGATTTCTTATTGATGAAACAATTATCAAAAGTTGCGAGCGTCTTTGCAAAACTTCAAATGCTCCAGGCAGCTAACTCGATAAAACCAGAGTCATCCTTTTAATCAAATAGATACCAAGCCTTGCCATCAATCACCAAGGATTTTTTGTCTTATTTGCTCTAGTGTGACGCCTGCTTGTTCAAACTCATAATCGTCCAATAACTCGTCCACTTTGGATACCAAATCTGCTGCCTGCAACTCAACACTGGGCCTGATATCCAACCACTTGTCATCGCTTAAGCCACTGGCCTCACTAAGCAGACCTATCAACTCCTCCATCCCACCAATCAGCTCTCGATTAGAAAGTACTTCCGCCGTTTCAGAGGTTAGCTTGGATTGCTCTTCCAGCCAGACAGTCAATTCAGCGGCAAAACTCAAATACCTTTTTTTGAAGCGATTAAATGCCGAGCTGACATCCGTATTGGCCAATACCAGTTGCTCAAACTCGACGGCTGCTTCATATAACTGTTGAGCTCCAATATTACCAGCCGCGCCCTTTATACCATGAGCTTTCGCTGCGATACTCTGACGTTCGGAGTTCTCCAAGGCTTCCTTGATGAATTGCATATCTTCCTCATGACCGGCAATAAACTCCCGCAATACGCTGACTAATAATTTTCGGTTTTGCCCCAACCGACTCAGCACACTCTCCAGCTCTATTCCCGGCGGAGGAAAAGACCACTCCGCCACCACTTCCTGCTGCCTGCTATCGAAGGGTAACTCCACTTCCTCTAACCATTTTGACAATACATTTTTCAGTTCATCGGGATCTATGGGTTTACTGACATAATCATCCATCCCCCGTGCCAGACAACGCTCTTTATCTCCCGCCATAGCATGAGCAGTCATGGCGATAATTGGAATATTGGCCGTTGCCGGATCTCCTTTTATCTTTTCCGTGGCCTGATAACCATCCATTTCAGGCATTTGAATATCCATTAAAATCAGGTCTAACTTCCGGATCCCCGCTTCGATGACCGCCTCTCTGCCATTACCTACTATGCATATATCCAGCCCCATGGAGCTCAGTAGTTCTCCAGCAACTTGCTGATTTATTGGGTTATCTTCAGCAAGTAGCACCCTACCTGAAAATTGTACCTGGCTACTACTTGGGGAAATTTCGCCGCTGAGGGACTTACCACCCAGAGCATATTGCACACTGTCGAACAAGTTGGAGGAAGTGATCGGTTTTAATAAAAAGTGAGTGATATCCAGGCCCTTGGCACTTTCCATTGCTCTGTCTCGACTAAAAGCAGTCACCATAATAATGGTTGGCACTACGGGTATTTCAGGGTCTTGCTGAATACTCCGGCTAGCTTCAACACCCCCCATACCCGGCATACGCCAATCCATTAATACCAAATCATAGGGTTTTGTTTGCTGAGCTTGTTTAACTTTTTTTATTGCCGCCTCTCCGGAGCCCACAGCATCAACCGTAACACCAAAACTGGACATCATTTCGGTCAGAATTAAACGTGAACTTTCATTATCATCCACCACCAAGGCGCATTTATCCTTGGTTAAGTCATCACGAGTACTTAGCTCCAGGTATTGATCGGGTACCATATCAAGCTCGAAATAAAAGCAGCTGCCGTGATTAACTTCACTTTCAACCCAGATTTTCCCACACATTTTTTCTACTAGTTGCTTACAAATCGCCAGCCCCAGCCCTGTCCCCCCATACTTCCTGGTAGTGGAAGTATCCGCTTGAGTAAACGATTCGAATAAGCGACCAATTTGTTCCTCGCTTAACCCTATGCCAGTATCCCGCACGGAAAACAACAGTTTGATCTTATCTTCCTTACTTTCCTTCAGCTCCACACGCACCACTACTTCCCCGTATTCGGTGAACTTAACCGCATTACTGGAAAGGTTGGTCAGTACCTGAGCAACTCGTAAGGGATCGCCATACATTCGAGCCGGGATTTGGGCATCTCTGTGAACCAGAAATTCAATGCCTTTTTCTTCAGCTTTAGGGCTGGATAAGGCAGACACCTCTTCCAGCACTAAATCTATGCTGAAAGAAACATGCTCCATTTCCAGCTTGCCCGCTTCTATTTTTGAATAGTCGAGAATATCGTTAATAATGCCCAACAAATTACGCGAAGATGCCTGTATTTTCGATAAATAATCCGTTTGTTGAGACGACAGCTTGGTTTTTAATACCAGATAACTTAGCCCAATAATTGCATTCATTGGGGTTCGAATTTCATGGCTCATATTAGCCAGAAAATCACTCTTGTACTGATTTGCCTGCTCCGCTTCTCGCTTGGCTATTTCCAGGTCTCGTACCATCTGATTGGCTTTAGTTTTCGCCAATTCAAGCTCTATAACTCTTTTTTCCAACTGTTGCTCTGCTGCCTTACGACCACTGATATCGTATACCCAGAACAACACTGATACCTGGCCGAATTGCTCTATAGTCTCCCAGGAAAGAATTGCCCAAAAGGGCTCGCCATCTCGCCCAAGCAACTCGACTTCCCTAGGTGCGACTCTTTGATGCTTTTCATACTCATTAATAAATTCACCTCTGTCTTTGTCGTGAACCCAGGTTCCCTTACCCCCGCTACCAATAAGATAACCGTCTTTCACATCCAACAGTTCTTTTAGTTGTGAGTTGGCATATTGGACAACACTGTCGTCTACCTGAGAAATGCCGGCGCCAATTGGGCTGAGATCAAGGATATTTCTTAACCATGCTTCCTTGTCCCTTAATGCGGACTCCATCGTCTTACGCATGGAGATGTCCGAAGCCATACCACAAACTCCGGTGACAAAGCGATTATCGTCGTACAAAGCAAAGCGGTTACGGATAAAAGTTGAAATATAACCATGATTTTCTACTTCGACTTCCATTTCGTCCTTAAGATCCTCGGATAGGACCGTATCATCTCCCAGAAAAAACGATCTTTGCGCCTGATCGGTAAATACTTGTTCGGTTTTTTTACCCAGGATCTCAGCACTGGTCAGATTAAAAAAAGTCTCGAAGCTACGATTAACGAAAACAAACTGATTCTGCTGATCTTTCAGGTAAACGATGGAAGATGCGTTATTAAGAATGGAGCGAATTCTGAGTTCTCCCTCCCGTATTGTTTTCTCATCCCGACCACGCTGCTTCAACATGTCATTATATGCGGTTATGACCTGACCCAACTCATCCCTGGATGTCCAATTTACCTTTTCTGTATAGTTGCCCTGGGTCATGGCATTAATGGATAACAACAACTTACGCAATGGGATCCCCAACAATCTTCGGGTGCTGATTAGTGACACCACGGTAATAATCACCATAAAGATCACTAAGATAGCTATATCACCACCAATACGACGCAGAGTTTGCTCACGTACCTTATCGTCACGAAATGAAACCCGTAAGGAGCCGATTACATTGGTTTGCTCCCAGGATTGGTAATAGATACTTTTCTTTATGGTTAGCCAGGCGTGCTCTTCAGACCAACTGGTATCCCCTTTATTAGCCAATACATTACCCAGGTCATCGGTGAGTTCAGCGCCAACAAACGCGCGATCCGACGCAATATAACCCAAAGCCAGGTCCAGTGACTCTATATCCAGATTCCACAAATGAACCCCAAGCGCTTCAGTCTGGACAGTAATTAACTGGTCCAGGTGTAGATAAAGGGAGTTTCTTTCAGTTTGATATTGACGATATTCGAGCAGGGAGAATAGAAGCAATAAACCACCACCTGCGGTGGTCAGAAAGATAAACAGCATTTTCGCAGCTAACGAGCGGCCCAGATCCATTTACCCATCCTATAGTGCAACACAACGCTCCAACTCACCCAGGAAGAATCGGTTTCGACCTTGATCTTTGGCCTGGTAGAGCAATTTATCCGCTTCATTAATCAGGTCCAGCAAGGTTCTGCTTTCATCGGGATAAACGGTGGCCACCCCTATGCTCAGAGTCACAATATCGGCGACATCGGAATCTGCATGTGGGATTGCGGCATTACGTATGTTGGTCAACATCTTTGCCGCCACGTTTTTTGTACCATCCAGATCCGTAAGCGGCAATATCAGTACAAATTCTTCACCACCGTAACGTGCCAGCAGGTCAGTTGTCCGGGTGACCCCTTTTTGCATCACTTGCGTCACCTTTATCAGGCATTCATCGCCAGCCTGATGACCATAATGATCATTATATTTTTTAAAATAATCTATATCTGCAATTAACAGAGAAAGGGGGGATGTATCTCGCTTGGCCAGTTGCCATTGCTGGTCCAGGTATTCATCAAAGCGTCGTCGATTGGCGATCCCGGTAAGGGGATCCATCACACTCAATTTCTTTAGTAGATCACCGCGGCGCTTAAGCTCTAAGTGATTACGGATCCTGGCCTTGATAATGGGACCACTAAAAGGCTTGGTAATATAATCGATGGCGCCACAATTGAGTCCTTCTGCTTCATCGGTTTCACCGTCTTTAGCGGTAATAAAAACTATGGGAATATCCAGGGTTTCCGGTTTTTTCTTGAGGGTTCTGCAGACCTGATAACCGTCCATATCAGGCATCACAACATCCAGCAATATCAAGTCGGGGCGGTGCTCAGAACAAGCTCTTTTTATTGCCTGCTCACCATTTTTGGCCACCAGGGTGTCGTACTCTTCCTTTAATAGCTCAACTAGAATGCTGATGTTTACTTTTTCATCATCAACTATAAGGATACGATTTCTGGTTGGGTCCATAATCTACTACACAAAGATTAATTAGAGCGTATAGCTTAATTTATAGTCAATAGATGGCTGATTAGCGTGATAAATAGGATATCAATAGCACATGGGTTGGGTGGTTCTAACTAAGACATTGATTTGGTCTGTTAAACGAATCGAAGCATTCTTTTTTTCATTCGCTGCCAATAATACAGGCTGGAATAATAAAGCAGCGGCGCTCGTAACTGACAGCTTAAACGATAAAGGCTGGAACTACGCTTGTTTGCTCTGGAATAGGCTTGCTGACACAAATTATATTCCTCCACTTCACGATCTCCCCGAGATTTATCGGAACAAGCGGTGGAATAGATAGCCGGAGCCACCTCGTAACGATATATCGCATCCAGTTCATTAATGCTGTAACCACTTTCCAGCAAAATATCGAGAATATAATCGACCTCCTGCTCTTTCAATCGTTTAGGGCAGCACAATTCAGAAAGCGCAAGCCAAACCGGTCTTCTTAGTTTAATTTCTGCCGTTGCTAACACTAAGTTGCTCCGCTGAGAGGTATCTCGCTTATCTTATATGAGCAGCTTGCTAGACTAGAACCTATGAATTACAAAACTGTGCTGTGGCTACACTCTCTAATCGACCAAGGGAAAATGAGCTGCAATTAAAAGGTCATTTATACCGGTCACACTAACAAATAAGCGATTTGGGGTAACAAAGGACACGAGACTGAGCCCATGTTGTCTTTCAGGTTAGTAGCGTTACGACTTATGCTGACAATGTTTGCCGAGCTTGCATCCCTGCATTTAACATCTCACCTCTGAGATGGACTCGGCTTTTATAGGGAAAGACCAAGAAGCTATGCATACTAAATTTGCTCAATCCTGGCAGCAATTACAGGAACTACTGTTTGAAGACAGTTGGAATAGCGATATCAGTCGATTCAGGGCCCCTTTTGTCTATCGAGGCTTAGCTAATCACAACTTTACCCTTAAAACATCCCTGATGCGGCTGGAAGGGGATTACCCCAGCCTGGAGAAACACCTGCTTAGAAACTTTATAAAATACGGCCATGACAGCTTTCATAAATCCGACTCTATCTGGCACTGGTTAACTCTGGCTCAACACCATGGCTTACCTACGCGATTGCTCGACTGGACCTACTCCCCATTGGTCGCATTACATTTCGCCACCTCAGATCTGACTATGGGCGGTCAGGACGGTGTAATTTGGAAGGTGAACTACCACAACTGCCTGGATATTGTGCCCGATAAACTTGCCAGCCATCTGGAATGTGAGGGCTCCAGTGTCTTTACCATGGAAATGCTCTCCAAGCTCGTCGACTCCCTGTTGGAATTCCAGGCTCTGGATCCTGAAGAGTTCTTTATATTTTTCGAACCCCCCTCTATCAACCCGAGGATAGTGAACCAATACGCGCTATTTTCTATCGCTTCTAACGCCACCACCCCCCTGGACTTATTACTGGAAAAACACAAGGTAGATACCACTCAGATCATTATCCCCAGAGAACTAAAGTGGGAGATCCGTGACAAATTGGATCAGTCAAATATTACGGAAAGAGTGTTATTTCCTGGTCTTGATGGTTTAAGTGCTTGGCTAAAACGGCATTACAGTCCGAGCTCTTAGCTCTAACAAAGCCAACCCATCTAAATTAACGATACTTACTAACTTAACACTAACTATAAAACAGTTAGAATTAGTATCATAATTTTTATGGGGAGATTTACTATGCGCAATACATCTGATCGGATCCGGCACGCCATCGGCTTTGAAGTGATTGGACTGCTAGCCGCTATCCCTTTTGTAACCCTGATCTTCGGTGTTGAGTTGCATCAATCAGGCGCTATCGGCATCCTACTGTCAGTCGCCGCCACGATTTGGAATTATGTATATAACCTTTACTTCGACAAGCTGACGCTCAAAATGCTGGGTGGCACAGAAAAAAGTCAATCCGTACGTGTTATCCACGCCTTAGGTTTCGAGACTGAATTACTGGTGCTTACCTTGCCTGTATTAGCCTGGATGTTGGGGACAACGCTTTTGCAGGCGTTTGTGATGGATATCGCCCTGATCACTTTTTACCTGGTCTACGCCTATTTATACAATCTGGCTTATGACAAGATATTTCCGCTAGCGAGTGTTCATCCTGAAACAAGTGAACCGACAATCTGACCCGTGCCGCTGTAGGAGCCGAACCCATCTCAGGGATGAGATGTTAAGCGCATGGATGCACGTTCGGCGCATCTTATCGGCGCAGGCTTCGCACTGTCTCCTGACAAGAGGCATTCGCTCCTACAAAACGCGTGATTTTTAATGGCTGAACCTGTGTATCAGAGTGGATGATAGTTAAGCCAGCATAGCCCGGAGATACTTGATTCCCGGCTCGAAACCACTCACCGTAAAAACTCTATTATCTATTCATAACAACAATAATTTTACACATGGATTATATATAAGTACATGTATTTTATATACTAATAAAACAATAAACGATATATTATTTATTCAAGCATCTATTCACAAACAGGCGGAGACTGTGGACAAGCTGGATAAATTCATAAGTATAATTCGACACTATGGACCTGTTACTTCGGCACAACTTCAGCAACAAATGGGATAAGTCAGGCAAGTTGCTCACGTCTAATCAATCAACTTCCTGAACATAGGGTGGTAAAAATCGGCAAAGCCAGAGCGACCACTTATGTCGCCGTAAAACCCATCAATAACGACTATAAATCGCTCCCCTTGTTCGAAGTAAAGGGCCGAAGCAGCGCTATAAAAATCGCCGAATTCCATCTGCTGTATAAAGGAAAAACCCTGTTAAAGGCCGCCCACATATTACCTGGCTTACCTCCTCAGCTGGATAATTTTCCCCAGGATAGTTTTCTGGCTGCCCTGCATGCCCCCCAGTCGGATACCTGTTGGCCTGGAAATTATTCTGACTGGAATATCGAAGATAAAATCCAGGCCTTAATCTGTGACGGTCAACTGTTACCCGGCAACCTGATCCTGGGTGAGCAAGCATTAGAAAAGTATTTGGCTAACTACGAACATCCGCTGCAGATAAATGAGTCCTTGCGCCATGCAGCCTACCCAAAAGTCCTGAATACCCTGGCACAGGGAAGTTACAGAGGCGAAATCATTCATGGCTCCGAGCCCAAATTTTGTGCTGTTGTGACTGGAAAAGAGCACAAAACACGCCATGTGATAGTCAAGTTTTCCGAACCTATGCAAGATATCAGAGGAAAACGTATGGCTGATTTATTAATGGCCGAACACCTTGCCCTTGAATTCCTTGCCAGGCAAGGACTGAAAACCGTTCGCAGCAAGGTTATCAAGGCGGCGAACCGTGTATTTTTGGAAATAGAACGATATGACAGGATAAATGAATACACCAGACAAGGCGCTATTGAACTACCCGAACTGAAAAATCACCAAAACCTTAGTGAAGAGACGCTAAATAAGATTGAATTGGTTGAGCTTTTCACTCAATTAATTGGAGATATTCGTTGGAACCAAACCGAAGTCGCTATATTTCAGCAAGGCTTAAGCAATCAGGAAATTGTCCCTTTCTATGATATCGCCCCTTCACTCTACCGGCCTGAATCTACGGGTTATATCAGCAAGGAAAGTATTGTCATTAAACCACCTACAGCCAGGAATACCTCATTTTGGTTTAACGCCATGGATTTAGCTCAAGGCTATTGGCAGGAAATAGTCAAATACCCTTATTTATCTAGTGACTTTCGCAGCCTGGCGAAAAAAAACATGCTCGAAATAAAGCGAGTCAAAGTCAAATATGGCCCCTGATAGAAAGTCACCAGGGGCTACAGATTAATCGTAAATAGTTGGAATTGGCTGACGTTTGTGCTGAGTTCGCTGGTAGATCTGGACCAGTTTATCCGCCACTTCCTGGGGAACACTCTTCCCTTCCAGGAAGTCATCAATCTGATCATAACTCAGGCCTAATGCGTCTTCATCCTTTAGCTGCGGCTTCATACATTCAAGGTCGGCAGTCGGCGCTTTCCCCACCAGTAACGCAGGCGCACCTAGAGTTTTGGCCAGTGAACGGACTTGACGTTTATTTAAACCAAACAAAGGTGCAAGATCACAGGCGCCATCACCAAATTTCGTATAAAAACCGGTAATATTTTCTGCACTGTGGTCGGTTCCTACCACTAAGCCCGCCGTTAATCCTGCGATTTCATACTGAGCCACCATACGCTGGCGCGCTTTGACATTGCCTTTTGCAAAATCGACTTTACCGGCAGCAGGTAAACCCAACCCAGCAGCCTGTACGGCAGCAAGAGTTGCATCGTGAATACCATCGACTCCGGCATGAATATTCACAGTCACCCGCTTACTGGGTTGAATGAAGTCAATCGCAAGTTGTGCTTCATCTTCATCTTGTTGTACATCGTAAGGTAAACGTACAGCAATAAACTGATATTGATCTGTTTTCTTTTCCCGATTTAACTGTTCCACAGCAAGCTGGCAGAGCCGACCCGCAGTACTGGAATCAACACCGCCGCTGATCCCCAAAACCAATGAACGGCTATAGGACTGAACCAACCTGGCTTTAAGGAAATCAACGCGTCGCTGGATTTCGAACTCAGGATCAATACTTGGCTCTACTCTCATTTCAGCAAGGATCTGTTCCTTCATTCTTACTCCTTATAAAAGTGCTTGCCTCCGCCTGCTTTCACTTAGCAAGCCTGGCTATAGAAAGTGCATCCAAATCACCTATTCTGATGCAATGCCCTCAATTTAGCATTTCCGCTCATAGGCTAAAAGCAAATCGCCTAAATTAGCTTATTCCTGCACAAGAAACTCAGCATGCAAAAGATACTTGCGTATATATCAGTTTGATTTACAAAGGTTTTAAATTAAATTAACCTTTAGCTGAAATATAAGTATTGAAAGGATACTTATATTATATGTAAAGACTTGCTAGATACTTATGGTTTTTTAATGCGATTCAAGGCCAACACATAAGGTTAAGATAATCATGATAGGCACAGTGGAGATTTGCTGTTTTCGTTTGGTAAATCAACAACTAGAAATATTACTGAAAAAGAGACGCGCAGAGCCTTTTCACGGTTGTTACAGTTTAATTGGCGGCGGGATCCAGGTAGAGAAGGACGCTACTATGGATGATACTGTAGTGCGGATCCTGGACCTAAGAGCAGGTCTGTCACCAGATTATTTTGAGCAGGTGAGCACTGTTGCTAATGCCAACAGAGACCCCAGGTCCTGGTCCATTTGCTGTTTGCACCTTTGCCTGGTCGGGACTGACCAGATGGCTTCCGGCCCCAACGAATGGATTAACCTAAACAAGGTACTAAGTCACCAGGTAGGGCTTGCGTTTGACCACTATAAGCTAATTTGTATGGCTAATGAGCGTCTCGTGTATAAATCACAGTACACCTGCTTACCCGTATACCTGTTAAAGCCTCAATTTACCCTGCCTGAATTTCAGCAATCCTTTGAAACCGTATTAAATAGCCAACTACCAAAAGCCGCATTTCGCCGACGTATCGAGCGCAGTGAAATATTAGTTGAAACAGGAGAGATGGATCGCAGTCAAAACCGCCCAGCAACCCTGTATCGACTTAAAAAAGGTATTGAAAACTATCATTTTGATCAATTAATGAAGGGAAATCCAAGTAATGCTCCCATTCACGCAACAACTTGAATACGCCATCCATCAGGCCCAAAGAGCTAACTCATCCTTCCCCTTTGGGGACAACTTATATATGCCTTTACCTAACCCGTCAAACCACCCGTAATAGTCACGGTAAAGGATATCTCTGGCTTTGGGCTCGCCTAAGTCACCCGCTACCGCCGCGGCTTTACATTCGCCTTTATGCTGCAAATATTGAGCAATCTGCACCGCCCTTTGTCTATATGCTGTTCTCCTGCCTTGTCGCGTGGTAGCTCCGCCCAGGTTTGGATCTCCCACTCGTTTGTTGAACTCCCCCAACAAACGCGTTTTCTTGGTTTTGTTCTTTTTCGGTTGATAATCTCCGGGATCCAGTAAAATTTCCACGAAGCCTTTTTTTCCCTGCAAATCGATACCAATTAAACCAAGACCTAACATCCTGAGAAGTTTAATAACTTTTTTCTTCTTCTGTTTTAGCGCTCCACAACCAAGCGGTACAGCAATATACACATGATCCGTGATCCCAACCCTGTCCACGGCCTGCAATAGTAAGGTCAGATTAATCGAGAGCTTCAGCTCGATTACCACCGGCTCTTCATCACCTCTTACCGCAACCAGATCGCAGTCATTCACCTCACCTTTTACCTCATAGCCTTGCCCCTGTAAGAACAATTTAAGAGGTGGATAAAGATCCGTTTCTTTTAAGGCCATATTTCTCCCGCGATAAAGCCGCTATTTACCTAAAATACTTGAAATTTTAGCCCGTAAACTACAGCCCTCTTAGTTTACTGGCAAATCCACATGAGAGGTTTTGTTACAAGCTAATCAGTAAGTGGGTTAACAGAAAGTGAAACCGCTAATTAACATTCACGCCCTACAGCAATAATTTCTTCGATTCGAACAAGCTCACAAGGAAGTCGTCATGTTTGCAAATATTAAAGTCGGCCTAAAAATTGGCTTAAACAGAAGCCCCGCTAGGGGCTACTTTCTGGCCATAATATAGACAAAGAAAATACCACCCAGTAATGCCGTCACTATGCCCACAGGAAGATCCTGTGGCGCAATCACAGTACGAGCCAGCGTATCCGACCATACCAAAAGCAAAGCACCCAGCAAGGCACTCACAGGGATAACTTTGGCATTGTCCGCCCCAACCATTAACCTGACGATATGAGGCACCATTAATCCCACAAAACCAATCGCACCACTAAAGGCAACCATAACCCCGGTAACCAAGGCACACAGAGCAAAGGTCAACACACGGGTTTTGGTGACATTAATCCCTAATGTGACTGCCGTTTCATCACCAGCCATAATAGCATTCAGGGACTTGGCCTTATGTATTGATACAACTAAGGCGAGTAACAGCGCCAGGCTCGGAAATAGTAAGTGCTGCCACTGCGCCGCACCTAATCCGCCTAACATCCAAAACATCACTGTGCCCGCCGCTTGGTGATCTCCCATAAAAATCAGTACGTTTGTCATCGACATAAGGATGAAGTGTATAGCCACACCGCTTAAAATTAGCTTTTGTTGAGAGAGCCCCTGACCTTTACTGGCGACTATTAATACCAACATCATTGATAACAAAGCGCCGGTAAAAGCAGCCAACGGCAAGCTAAATGGACCAAGGACCAACCCCAGGTGCAGCATTATCAACACGGCACCAAACGATGCCCCAGCTGATGCGCCAAAGAGATAAGGGTCGGCCATTGAATTACGCGTCACAGCTTGCAAACAAGCACCAACTATTGCCAAACCAGCTCCCACCAAGGCGCCCAGCAGGACCCTTGGGAAGCGTATCTGCCAAATGATGATCTCTTTTCCCTTGCTCCAATCAACCTCGACTAAAGCCGGAAACACTTTATGCAGAGTCACAGCAACAAGCATTTGCGGTGAAATATCGGCGGAGCCAAAGGACACGGACAAGCCCAGGGAAATAACCAAGGCAGCGAATAACAGGCCCAATAGCTGGCCTGTTGATAGAGAGTCTAAGCGCATATTATTTAAGACTAAAACGTTCCGGGTACAGGTCCATAGCCAGTTTTTCCACTGCGTCTATATTTTCAATTCCAGGTGTCGCTGCGGCATAACTTAGAATGGTAAATTGATTGTTTTTCACCGCAGTGACCTCTGCAGTGGCAGGCAGCTGTTTTAAAAATGCTATTTTTTCAGCAGCGCTAGGGGTACCGTAGTCGATAATGACTATATGCTCTGGATTGGCTTCAACGACAGCTTCCCAATTTACCTGGGTCCAACTCTTCTTCACATCTTTCATCACATTGCTGCCACCGGCTGCCTCAATAATCGCGTTAGGCACAGCCAGGCCACCAGATGTAAATGGCTTGTCCTCTCCACTATCATACACAAACACGGATTTGCTCTTTACCTGGTCAAGCTTGTCGGACACCTGTGACAACCTGGACTTATACCCGGTTATTAATACATCAGCCTTGCTTTGAACTGCAAATATCTTGCCGATAGCTTCAATATCATAAAATGTATCCGCCAGACTGACGGTGTCACGCTTTTGCACATGGGCGCAAGATTCACGTATGGCGTAGGCGGCTATATCATACTTAGCCAATGTTGCCGGTGTGACTTCCCCTCCGACTTTCATGCCATAATTCCAGCCGGCAAAGTAAAAATCTGCATCCACATTAAGCAAGTTTTCCATGGACGGATACTTGGGAGCCAACTCAGGCAAGGCCGCTACCTGGCTCGCGACTTGCTCAGACATCTTATGGTATCCGCTGACTCCGGAATATCCCGCCATATTTTGCTTAAGATCCAACGCCAACATTATTTTGAGCATATTGATATCGTTCGCTACCGCACGTTTTGGCACAGAATCAAAGCGTGTCGCTTCACCGCATACATCAAGCTCAATTGACGCACTAGCACTAGCCTGACCCGATACCAACAATGTCGCTAAAAGTAATTTTTTCACCTGCATTCTTCCTTAATAGGTTTAAGATAATTAATCCTTGGTACGGGGTTATTTACTTGCCGATCAACAACCACAGACATGGCAAAAGTCTGTTCCATATTTTCAGCCGTCAATACCTGATGCGGTGAGCCTTTCGATACTATATTTCCGTCATCCATCAGATAGATCTTGTCGCAATAACGGGCGGCAATATTCAGATCGTGTAAGGTTGCCAGCACAGAAATCCCCAGCGAGGAAACCAGGTCAAGCAGCCCAAATTGATAATGAATATCCAGATGATTGGTGGGCTCATCCAGGATCAACAGTTCAGGTTGTTGCATCAGCGCTCTGGCCAACAAACAGCGCTGTTTTTCACCGCCGGAAAGTAAATCAAAGCTCTGCTTGGCCAGGTGATCTAACCCCACCATTTCAAGCACTTGGTTTACGCTATCTTTATTGCTCTGGCGGGAAAATATCGTCTGATGGGGTGTAAGTCCCATAGCAACGACTTCAGCTATCGTAAAACCAAATTCAGCGGGAAACTCCTGTAAAACCACCGCAACCTGACGGGCGAATCGCTTTGCCGACATCTTGGTAATATCCTTGCCATTAAGCAGCACTTGGCCCTGATTTGGCTTATAGCGTCGATAAGCGCAACGTAACAGGGAAGACTTTCCCGAACCATTAGGCCCAAGTAAACCGACAAAGCTGCCTTTGGGGATAGCAAGATTGATATTGTTGAGAATGGTTTTATCGCCTGCCGACCAGCACAGGTTATCTATTTGCAGATGCATCAAAGTGCTCAAACTGCAGTCTGAGTAAACGAAAACATAACTCTCCTATAAGGCACACCCCGTCCCAAGATTTGTGATTTTATGGCTGGTCTCCTGGCTCGCGTCTCAACATTTTTTGTCACCTTCCCGGTATAACCCAGTGGTATCAAGGCAAAAAACTCGTCGCTCACAGTTGCGGGGGCAGCCACGGATTGACCGTGTTCCCAATTAATGCCCGAATGGGGCAACCATAAAGGCGGATAATAACAAACTTAGCCGGTGAATTCGTCTGGAATTAGATAATTAGCTAAAATATCGCCGTACCAATTATTTGCTACGACGACGTTTTCACTATCTGTTATACCTGCTCTTATAACCCATTAATAAACCAAGGGTCATCAGGGCAAATTTCTTCGCTTCAGATCTGGGAGGATTTTTGCCAGGGGATCCCTTTTTATCTGCGGCAGCATCACAGCGAGTTTCGGTTAAGGCACAATCAAGGTTTTTCTCTTTCTCGACTTGAGTCGCAGTATCCAAAGGATCTACAGCAAAGCTAACCTGAGTTCCGGAAATAGCGACGGACAAACTCACCACTGAAGACTCGCGCGCCCCGGATGCTCCCTGGGTAATACCCGGAAAAAACATCCCCCCCGTTACCCACTCCCAGCTGGGAGTCATAACTAATTCATGCCAGTCACTCCAAGCAACGGCTAGGTGATCGAGCAAGTTTCCATCATGGGGATTTGTTACTAAAGGTACATCAGCCGAAGGCACTGATTCTGAAGGGATGGCTTGCACGGTTCCTGTCCAAGACAGGACTAGAATTGCAATGATTAACCGACTAAAAGGGTTCATAAGCCACCTCAATGTTAGCGATACTTAGACAACGCTGCATTTTTGGTGCCAAACCATTAATATTATAGGGTTTTTAAGGAATACTTTTTAAAATTAAGGCATTATTCAGATAGTTCAGCCACTTAAATAAGTAAACTAGCTTATTGCTTTAGCTAAACCTGGCCATTTTGTAAATTTACCTGACACAAAAAGTCTATTCACGAGCAGCCAGGTAAATAAATTACAAGCGAACCACAAAAACATCAGCACTCACAGACTGTACCAAATGGTCGACGCAACTCCCCAACAATAATCCACTTTGGTCGCCATGGCCCATCACAAGCAATAGATTATTACTGATATCTAATTGTTGCGCTATTTCATGGCTGGGTTCGCCACGGCGTATATAAATATTATCCACATCCAGATTTGTGCTGTGAATAAGGTGGGCGATTTTCTGTTTGGCTTCTATGGCTACTCTGGCGTACAGATCTTCCGCCTTTAGCAAGATTTCATCACTGATACTGGCATTGGAGAACAGATCGACCACATAAACCAGATCCAACCCTGTATTTAGATGGCTGGCCAGTGCCGTCGCCTTTTCTAACACCAGTTCACAACCCGACTGTAAATCCAGCGCTACCAGAAGGTTAGTCTGACCCCACCAGTTTTTAGCTGCTGCGGTTAGCATCAGGATATGTTTGTTGCTATGAGCCAACACCTTTAGTGCCGTAGAGCCTAACATGGGATGCCCCCAGCTCCTTTGATGGGTACCTAAAATAATGGTGTCCGTACCTCTGAGCTCAGCGTATTTAATAATGTCCTGTGCGACATGGCCGCAGCTCACCTGGCTTTCACCATCAAGTTCGAACTGCCTGGCTAAGGCATCTAATTGCAGTTTAGCTTGTGCCTCTAACCTCTCCCTGCTCTCTGTTTCTTGTTCTACAGTTTGCTGCCAAAACGTCAGGTGGCTCCGATTGATCACATGATGCAAACAAACCTTATTATCACCAGCAATACTGGCGGCTTTTTCCAGCACAACCGCCTCAAGATCATTAATTTCCAAAGGCAGAAAAAAAGCGGTTCCGGACATATTCAGATGCTTTGAGGGGTGGATATGGCAAGTATAACCAATCGCGTATTAGCCGCGGTATAGTATCTTAATCAGGTGAAAGCCAAACTTAGTTTTTACCGGGCCATGGACCTTATATAACTCCTGTTTAAAGACTACGTCATCAAACTGTTTGACCATCTGACCTTTACGAAACTCCCCCAGATCCCCCCCTTTCTTACCAGACGGACAAATAGAAAACTGACGGGCCATTTTTCCGAAATCAGCCCCTTTTTCAATCTTCTTTTTAATCTCTTCACACTTTTCTTTAGATTTCACCAAAATATGTACTGCTGACGCTTGCATGACTCACCTCTTATTTTGAAAGGCCCATTCTACATCATTACTTAATGACAGCCTGCTCTGTCCAGGCCTGAACTTCTGTTATCAAGCTCTACGGGCTTACCCAATTTAGTAGTATTTAGTCACTTTAACTTCGCTGGTACTAAACTCACCGGATGTTAAAGGCACGCCATAACCCCCTTTGACAAAATAATATGATTCGGTGCTATCCCAGGCGGCCACCATAAAAGTTTGATTTGCGCTGCTTCTTTTGTACCAAACCGGGATCTTTGCCAGGCCGCCGTTCCCTTTTACCAAGGTGCCATATACCAGAGGGTCCACCATGGTATAAAAATCATCCAAATGATAAGGACACTGCATATTGCGCTGACACTCATAGGTAAGCTTGTGTGCCAGCTGGTAGGCGTACTCTTTGGCATAGGTAATCGAGGAAGTAACCGAATAGATACCGGCACAAGTGACAGCCACCACTAAAAGACAGCAGGCCATGCTATCAAAACCTTGTTCACCCAGTTGGCGTCTACCCATACATAGAACTTTAAACGTCAGATAAAGCACCCTGCTTATGCAATAAATCGCTACACAAGCAACCGTTAACCAAATAATTAGCTGCACCTCCATCATGGGGGGAATAAAAACCACGGGTAGACACAATAGGGCAGGCCAAACAATTGTTAGCAATCGAGCACTCGACATAAGCTATCCAAGCATCACATGTTTGTTCACTTTAGCCCGAATAATTAAGATTTTCTGACCTTACGTGCGATCGCTGTACTTTTTTGACCTAGCTGCCCCCTTAGCTGATACCCACAGATAAATTAAACCTGATGGCTGAGTAAATAGAACGCTATAAAGCCAAGCCAACTCAGTCCTAATAAACCCCAAGGTAACCAGGCCGACTTGGCTTCTACTGACTCTTGTGAGGCAACAGCAGGCTCCTGGGTTTGGGCAAGTTTATCCTTGCGCTGCTTTTTCTGAGCTTTATCCGCCGCACGCTGTTTGGCCTTGGCTTGTTTTTTATATTCAGCAATACCTTTTTCTATGCCTTTCGCTATTAAACGGGTTTGCTCCTTGCTTTGGCCCGGTTTTTGGGTGCCATTTGCTACCTTTAATGCCTCTTCAGCGGCCTGAGCAGATACTGAATTATTGTTTGATGCTTTAGCCATGTTATATCTCATGATTGGGATTCAGCCCTATATTGCCATATCGCTTCACAGGAACAATTAAAGGGAATACTATTTCTTTCTCACCTGATAATTATAAGTAAACATAATGAGCCAAGAACTCGATCAACCTACCCAGGACAAACTTGATGCAGCTGTCTTAAGGCGCCTGTTACAGCACCTTGATAACCATAAAGAAGTGCAAAATATCGAGCTAATGATATTGGCAGATTTCTGTCGTAACTGCCTGGGGAAATGGTATAAGGCCGAAGCCGATACCTTAGGAGTGGACGTTTCAGACGAACAAGCCAGAGAGCGTATTTATGGAATGCCTTATAGCGAATGGAAAGAACATCACCAGTTAAAAGCCTCCCCCGAGCAAATGGCTGCTTTTGAAGCAAAACAGAAAAACAAGTAACCCTTTTTGTAGCATCCCCGCCCTTTAAACCGGATCAGGCGGGGAGTGAATAAAACTAAACTTACATTTCTTAACAAAGTTTTCTAAATAAAACACAGTCATACATCACCTACTAGTGATAAAGTAACCTTTTCTTTCGCCTTATCACGGATAGATGTGCGCGTATTTACCTTTATTCTGACTAGCTTACTTTGCGTTTTCCAACTCCCTGCACATGCCGAAACGGAGCAAGATAGCTCGATGTGGGATACCTTTCTTGAAGACTTTGCCTGGGATTTAAGCCTGACTCTTGGTGGCAGATATGTGCAGAACGCTATTGCGGGAACGAGTGAAAAAAATGCCAGTCCTGTTTTATTGGTAAGCTTTTCCCTTGAATACAAAGACTTTTACCTTGAAGCGGATAAAAGCAATCTTCCCGGTGGCGCGATCGGTGGTTATCATCTTATCGATGGAGAGAATTGGGGCCTGGATGCTATTTTTGGCAGTTATTTATATGGGTTTGATTCAAGCGGCGTATACGACACTACCAATCCGCCAGAACTGGCGGGGATCGAGGCAAGAGATAACGATTTTAATTTAGGCCTACACTATTTCGCCGAATTTAAGTACTTAGATTTCTCTTCCTCATTAGTCCATGATATTTCAGGCGCCCACAACTCCTGGTTAGCAAGACATGTGATCAGCAAAGAGATACCCGCGGGCAACTGGGAGATCAGGGCCAGCGCCGGCATAGATCTCTACTCTGCCAAGCTGAGTGATTACTATCTGGGTGTGTCACCCAATGAAGTAACTAGCTTTAGACCCGAATATTATCCCGGTATAACCCTAAGTTACTTTTTCACCTTCGTTGCCGACTACCCCATCAATGAAAGCTGGGTCCTGAGCAGCGGTTTCCTGTACGGTTTATATTCGAATAGCGCTAATGATAGCCCTCTTACAGATAAAAATAGCCGGGCCATGGGGTACGTAGGGATCACCTATGTCTTTTAAACCTGTACTTTATCTAGGTCTGCTGCCACTTTTTTTTCTCCTTAGCCATAGCCAGGCGGAATCGCTGGATAACCAGTCACAAGCCTCACTCAGCGCGCAACCAAATCACTGTGTTGCTCTGCGCCAGGGTCGCCGATGTTTTGCCAAAATAAGTCTGCACTGGAAAGCACCAAAAGAAGGCACTTACTGCCTGATAAAAAAGCAAGTAAGTGTCCCGCTGCACTGCTGGCCAAACCGGAAAAGTGGTCAATATGAACTTGAACTGGCCGAAACCGACAGTGTGGATTACCAATTAATAGATAAACAAAACCAACAGGCCATCGCTGAAACCCGCATTACCATTAGCTGGGTATATAACACTAAGCGTAAAAAGCGCCGCTGGCGCCTGTTTTAAGAACTAGGAAAAATAATGGAAAGCTACGGCACTATTTTACTGGTAGAAGATGACATTTCTCTGGCCCTGTGGATCAAAGAATACCTTACAGATCAGGGCTACCACACCATAGATATTAATCGAGGTGACCTGGCGGTTAACATGGTCAAACAACATAAACCGGACCTGGTACTACTGGATCTTATGCTACCCGGTATGGACGGTATTCAGGTATGTCGCAGCTTGCGGGAATTTTATCACGAGCCCATTCTTATGCTCACAGCTAAAAGTGATGAACTGGATGAAGTGATCGGCCTGGAAGTCGGCGCCAACGATTATATTATCAAACCGGTTCGGCCACGGGCACTACTGGCCAGGATAAAGAGCGCACTGCAGAACAAACGCAGTGTCGAAAGTGAGAAGGAAACCTGTCTGCTTAACTTTGGCCAACTGTCCATCGATGCCAACGCTAAACGGGTTGAGCTGAACCAGCAGGAAATTAACCTCACCACTACTGAATTTGAACTGCTGTGGTTAATGGCCAATCATGCCGGGGAAGTGCTTGACCGGGACACAGTATTTAAGGTGATTAAGGGCTGGGAGTATAACGGGATGGACAGGCGAATTGATGTGGTGGTATCCAGCATCCGGCGTAAACTGGGTGACACCAATGGCAAACCTAAGCGTATTAAAACCGTCTGGGGTAAAGGTTACCTGTTTGTAGCGGATGCCTGGGAAGAAAGTTGAAACGTCTCTATTTCAGCATGTTAGCGATGGCATTAATGTCGCTATTTTTACTTGGCTGGATGCTGGATCAGGTAAAAGGCCTGGATCCTTCCACCCAAGACCAAAGTGAAATTGCCATTTATTATCAGTTGATAGATGGCTTTCACTGGCAGTTAGAGAAAACTGCCGCTGAAGAGATTGAGCAGCTTACGGAGCAGTTAGCCAGGCAATATGGGCAATCCTTACAGCTTATTAAAAGTAATGAACTGATACTGCCACAAAGCCTGCAGAGCCAGCTTAGTCAACCCGGAGGGTTAACCCTGGAATCAGAATCCGGCCCCTACCTGGTCAAGCAGCTGATCGGAAACCCCGAATACCTGCTTAAGCTTTCTATTCCCTGGGAAGAGCCAGTGGACAAAATGGACCTTATCCTGACTCTCAGCTTTTATTTGGGCCTTAGCTTAATGATGCTACTCTGGCTGGCACCATTAACCCGCCGACTTATCCTGGTACACAAAACTGCGGCCGAGTTTGGAAGAGGTCACCTCCGCAGCCGGATCCCCCATAGCACGTTTTCTTACATAGGGCCGCTGGAGAAAAGTTTTAACCGCATGGCCACACAAATTGAAGAGCTGATTGCAGAAAACAAACTCCTGGCAGGCAGTCTATCCCACGACTTACGCACCCCCCTTGCCTGCCTCAGGTTTGGCATCGAGGCCGCCGTTGATACTGAAAACCCGACAAAGAAAAACGAATATATCAATCGTATGGATGACGACCTCCAGCAAATGGAAGAAATGGTGGAAGCCTTTCTCGAGTATGCAGGCCTTGAAAAGCAAAGCTTTCAGCTAAGAAAAAAGACCCTTTTTCTGGACGAATTAGTCACTGGCATACAACGCCAGAGCCAACCCATACTGGCCGGAAAACCCCTGCAACTGGATCTCTGCAACCCCAGGCAGCAAGTTAACGTCGACCCAATCTGGATCAACAGAGCTTTGGTTAACCTGGTTAACAACTCGGCACGTTACGCAAAAAATCGGGTAATACTGAGTACGTTACAGCAACAGCAAGTCATAGAGATCAGAATTGAAGATGATGGTCCGGGCATCCCCGAAGAGCAATGGCAGAATATATTTAAACCTTTTGTAAAGCTGGAAGCCAGCAGAACCCGAAAGCAGGGTAATTATGGGCTTGGATTAGCGATAGTATCCAAGGTTTGCCTTTGGCATAACGGCGCCATTAACGTCGGTAAATCCGAAAAATTAGGTGGCGCCTGCTTTACTCTTACCCTGCCCGTTGCCAACAGTTCAGATAGTATATAGGATAGATTTCTTACTTATGGCTAAAGTCTTGTTGTTCTATTTCAGCACACTGATCCCCTTTGACCAGGCAAAACCAAATACGCTATTTCACTAGCACATCAACCCAGACCAAGCGGTGATCGGACGAAATGCCCTTTCCCTCCTCGCCATTGGGAACTTCAACCAGATAAGCATGCAAGCTGGACTTAGGCTCCCAATAAACACCACTGCCCACAACTTCCAGGTCGGACGATGGAATAACATAGTCTAAGCGCAGTGACGAGGTTTGTGTCCAGTGAGAGCTATCCCCCAAGCGAATTCCAGCGCCTCTCCCCGAGAATTCCGCACCACCGGCTGAGCTGGGAGTCTTGGTTCCATTGGTCACTGCAGTATTCACCAGTCCATGCTGCAATAACTGCTTGATGGACAAGCCCCAGGAATCGCCATCAACAGGGTCGGCATTAAAGTCACCGGCAATAAAGAAAGACGCACGGCTGTTTAACCCCCCTTTGTTACCCAGATCATCAATCAGGTATTCAGATATCTCCGGGGCCGTAGAAATATAATCTGAGAACAAGCGGATCTCATCATGGTTGCGCCTGGCATTACGTTTCTCTTCGCCGTCGAATACCGGCGGCGTCGGGTGCATTGCCAACACATGAAGCGTTTTGCCGTTGATAGTGACAGGTACATCCACATGATTTTTTGAGGATAAACGTAGTTCTGCCAAATCAGCCTCAGTGAAGTAAGGTTTGCCATCTACTTCAGGCAAAACAGCCCCCGGCATATCCTTCCATAAAAACTTTCGGAAGCTACGGACCCTGTCTGTGTCGATAGGATACTTTGACAGGATAACAAAGGCATACTGACCATGGTAAGCACCAAAACCGTAACCATCTGCTGGTAATTTAGGGGCTGGATCCGAGTCTGCTTTATTAAACTTAATGTTGGACAGCTCACCGGTATTAGTCGGTGCCAGATAATAGTATGGGTAGTCTATGGTCTTCGCATTATTCTGAGATTTACCCAGATAATTGCTGATAAAGTTCTGAACGCCACTGGCATCTTTACCTGTGCCATCATGATCAAACTCTGTTAATACAACGACGTCAGGACGAGTACGCTGCAGGATCTCGGCTACATTGCAGATCTGCGCTACGTCACCAGCAGCCAACTCGTTATAAATTTGCCCCTCAACCTCTCGGTCAAAGCTCAGGTTATAGGTTGCCAGCCGTATAATTTTGCTGTTTGCTCCCACCATATCATCCGAATAATTACATTCAACCAGCAATACTACTACAGGATGCCTCCTTATTGATGAAGAAGGCGAACACAGGGCTTTCTATATTCGCCGTGGCAGGAGCGGATGCCCTCGGTGACAAGGCGAACACAGAGATCGCTATATTCGCCGAACGTGCATCCATGCGCTTAACATCTCATCCCTGAGATGGGTTCGGCGCCTACTTGGTCACTCTATCCACCAGGTAAACTACTGACTGATAGTCCACCCCGCTATATTGAGACAGACCTATTTCACAAGTACGGCTGTTGGAATAACCGGAATTGCAACCTGTGGGAACCTGTGCTTTTAATGGCTTCAATGCCGATTCATTTAGCTCTGGTAAGTTAAACCCTTTGTCTCCAGCAAAACCGCAGCAACCTATCTCTTCCGGCACTATGACCCGAGTCGAGCACTTATCCATCACCTCTTTCATTTTACCTGCCAGCCCCATTTTCTCACTGGAGCAGGTAACGTGTAACATCACGGGCTCATTTATGGGAGAAAACTCCAAAGAATCCAATAGATACTTATGAATAAAGCCAACAGGTTCAAAGATTTTTAGCTTAGACTGCATTTTCTCCATCGCCCTTAAGGTGCATGGACTGGTGTCGAAATAAATGGGATATTCACCCTGACCACTGGCCTCCATTAGACTGGATTCCAACTCTTTCAGCTTAAACGTTGCCTGAACTTCATAACCTTTGCTGTCGTAGGGCATGCCACAACAGAGCTTTTCGATCTGTTTGGGGAAGATCACCTCAAAACCCGCTTTTTCCAATAAGGCCTGAGTCTTATCCACCAGGGTTTGGCTTTGTTGGTTATTTCTCGCAGGCGCCATAGTACGACTGGCACAACTGGGTAAATAAACCACTTTTCGCTTGGCGCCGGTATTCGTTGTTGCTGGCTTTAATTTCGGCGCGGCTTTAGGCATTGCCGGTGTCCACAATGGCAGTTTTCCTCCGGTGATATTTCGGCTAGCCCGACTGAGTTTGGACATATTTTCTGTGCCCAACAATCCATGAGCCAGATCCGCAGCTTTAAACCCGGCCCTAACCCCCTGGGTCACTCCGGAAAAATGTTCGGCGGTCCATTTAGCTATCAGCTTGCCACCCGCTTTCTTCGACCTAAGCTTACGGATCAGGTCACCCGTATTAATGCCAACAGGACAGCGTTCTGCACAAAGTCCGGTAGCAGCGCAAGTATCTATGCCCTGATAAGCATAAGCTTGCTCAAGCTGGTTAATTTCTTCCGGATCTCCCTGAGTTGTCTTTAGTGACTGGATCTTACGCCATAGGGTGATGCGCTGGCGCGGAGTCAGGGTCAAGTCCTTAGATGGACAGGCAGGCTCGCAGAAGCCGCACTCAATACACTTATCAATGATTTCATCGGCAGCAGGCAGCGCTTTGAGGTTCTCGAGATGGACCTTGTTATCTTGGTTTAAAATCACCCCAGGGTTGAGTAAATTGTTGGGATCAAACAGGGACTTTATCTGCCACATCATCTTATAGGCCTGCTCACCCCATTCCAGCTCGACAAAAGGCGCCATATTACGGCCGGTGCCATGTTCCGCCTTAAGGGAGCCCTGGTAATCTACAGCAATTAGCCGGGTCACCTTATCCATCAAGGCTTCATAACGCTTCACTTCGGCTTCAATACCGAAATCCTGGGTAAACACAAAATGTAAGTTACCATCCAGGGCATGACCAAAAATGATGGCTTCGTGATAAGCAAATTCTTTAAACAATCCTTGCAGTTTTCGCGTGGCCTCCGCCAGATGCTCCACAGGTACAGCGATATCTTCGATAATGACTGTTGTACCGGTTAATCGCACCGCCCCCACCGCTGGAAACAGGCCTTTTCGAATAGCCCAAAGCTGAGCACATACCTGGCTGTCTGTGGTAAATGGAATGTCTGCAACCTGCTCAAACCCTTGTAACGCCTGTCTTATCTGCGCTAACTGATGTGCCAGCTGCCGCTCTTGGCCGGCTCTGGACTCAATTAAGAGGGCGCAGTTTTCATCTCCAAGGGTTTTAATAAATTCAGGCAAACCCGGCTGGTCTTGCACCGATTTAAGCCCCGCCCTGTCGATTAACTCCACCGAGGAAACCGGTGTTTTCTTCAGCTCGGCAACCGCGTGACATGTGGTTTCAATATCCGGAAAAATCACCAGGCTGGATGCTTTAAACTTGTGCTCTTCCACTGTGTTGTAGGTGATCTCTGAGATAAACCCTAGGGTGCCTTCAGAACCGATCATCAAATGTTGCAGAATTTCTATGGGGTCCTCGAAATCAACCAGAGCATTAATACTGTAACCAGTGGTGTTTTTAAGTCTGAACTTATGCTCAATTAACTCACGCAGTTCCTGGTTATCCCTGGTTTGCTCCCCCAGTAATTTAAGCCCTGCCAGCAAGCCTGAGTGGCTGGATTGAAAGGCCTTTATGCTGTTGTTATCCGCCGTATCCAACACCGCGCCATCCGCAAACACGATACGCATGGAATCTAACGTAGAGTAGGAATTTTGTGCAGTACCGCAACACATGCCACTGGAGTTGTTGGCGGCGATACCGCCCACTTTACAGGTGTTA
The DNA here is from genome assembly GCA_965249895.1 of Psychromonadaceae bacterium. Lineage (GTDB taxonomy): Bacteria > Pseudomonadota > Gammaproteobacteria > Enterobacterales > CBDFNC01 > CBDFNC01. Next base: position 446,838 of record CBDFNC010000003.1, on the reverse strand, counting down.
ATAGAAGCGGGATCCGGGCCGATTTTACGGCCAAAAGGCGCTAGATATTGGTTAACCCTTGCACCAATAAGGCCGGGTTGTAAGCTGATCTTCTCTGCCTGTTCGGAAATCTTATATTGGGTCCAGCTATCAGTGAGCTTGATCAGGATAGAGTCTGTAATGGCCTGACCGGACAAGCTGGTGCCAGCAGCGCGGAAAGTTACTGGCAAGCTCTGTTTGGCCGCCAAACTTAACACACGGATCAACTCCTCTTCGTTATCCACCAGCAATACAATTTGTGGTGTCAACCGATAAAAGCTCGCATCCGTGCCATAAGCCAGGGTGCGTAACGAGTCTGTGATAATGCGTTGTTCAGGTAAAAAATTCTGCACTGCGGTCAGGAATATCTTGTACACAGGTTCCATATTTTGCTCACTGTTTTGCTTGCCTTTCTGAGCTGGCCACTTCCGTCACCGCCCGGCTTATATTATGTTAATTTGTGGTTAATATATCCGAGTTAAATTTGTTAATATATGGAAATTAGTCAATTGATTATTTCCAAAAGTGACATAATATGGATATTGCCAACCAACTTATTCTCTTCGCTTATGTGGTGGAAGCTGGCTCATTTATTAAAACAGCCGATAAGCTGGGCATCACTAACTCTGTGGTCAGTAAACGTATCGCTAAGCTGGAGCGAGAACTAGGAGTTCAGCTGCTTTATCGCACTACCAGAAAGCTTAGCCTGACTCAGGCAGGAGAGCTGCTTTATCAGCAGGCCAAGGAGATTAATACCTCGGTAGAGCAGGCTGTCGATTTGGTAAAAAATATAAGTAAGTCCCTTTCCGGTACCATAAGGATCAGTGCTCCCACAATTTCCGGACAGCTGATCCTGGGTAAAGCTATTGCCGAATTTTGCGATTTATATCCGCAGATCAAGGTAGAGCTCAGGCTGGAGGACCAGATCGTGGATCTGGTAAAAGACCGTATCGACTTAGCCATTCGTACCGCCAGCCTGGCAGACTCCACTTTGATTGCCAAACCCCTGGTGCGTTCAGATTGGGTGGTCTGCGCCAGCCCGGAATACCTGAAACAGCACGGAGCCCCCGGGCAACCAGAAGATTTACAGCAGCATAAGTGCCTGACCTACACCTATGAGGAAAGCGGCAGTAAAGAATGGCTGTTTAAACAAAATGGTGAGCAATACACCCTGAGTTTGCAAGGAGGCCTTAGCTCCAACAATCAGTTTGCCTTAAGAGATGCGGCGTTAGCAGGGTTTGGTTTAATTTATTGCCCTAAGTTGTTGGTGTATCAGGCGTTAAAAGCAGGGCAGTTAGTGACTGTGTTAGACGAGTTTGTGGCCAAGAGCCTGAATATCTATGCTGTGTATCCCTTTACCCGGCAACTGCCCATCAGAATATCCAGACTTATCGAACATCTTATTTCCTGCTACGCCAGGCAAGAATACCAGCTGCATAACTAACAAGGGCCTGTCAGGCCCTTTTGTTTAGTTGCTTAATTCAGCCACAATGACTTTGCCATCATCATCGTCGTCAATCTCTGCCTCGAAGGCTTTCAGACGCTTATAAATAGACATAAGCTCGACGATTGTCCCCCAGGAGTTCACCAGGAACTGAAAGGAATCTTCCACCTTACCGAACGCCCTGGTAATTTGATTTAGTACGCCCAGAGTTATCCCACCAGCAACGATAGTTGGCGCCAGTACTACATAAGGTATTAATACCGTTCCCTGAATATAGGACCACTTAGCAATATCGAAGTAAAGGTAATGCTTATACAGATTAAAATAGTTTTTTCTTACATTGGTAAAAAGTGCAGTAACAGTTGGAGGGTCTGCCCTGTCCGCGTTGTCTTCACCAAGTACCAGCTCCTTCCTGAATGCAGCCTCCGTCTTCTGATTATTAAACTCGAGTCCCGGCAGCTTAATGCCCACCAATGCCAGCAATACAGTACCTAAAGCAGCGGAAATAAGAGCAATGAACACCAGTGAGTTATCAACGGGTCCAATCCAGGGTAATTCGGTAACATTAGTGCTTAGTTCGGCCAATAAGGGTAAAAAAGCAATAAGAGTTAATACTGAACGTAAGAAAGCCACCCCTAGAGTCTCTACAATTGTTGCAAAGCGCATAGTGTCTTCCTGCAGCCGCTGAGCCGCGCCTTCGATACTTCTTAAATGAGGCCAGTGGGAAAAGTAATACTCATTCATTGCCGTACGCCAGCGAAAAACATAGTGACGGATGAAAAACTCCAGAATTACGGCGATAACAATGTAAACAGCCACAATTTTAAAGAAAACCAGCATAAAGCCCATAATCTCATCAACTGTCACCGCTCCGGGTGTAGTAAGCGCTTTTTGCAGAGTGTTATAGAAACTACCAAACCATTCATTTATTTGAACATCTACCTGTACCTTGTACCAGGTGCCGGCCAAAATCGCGAGAGAGCCAAATACTGACCAAACCAGCCACTTGCGGTTAAGAAAAAACGACTTAAACATACAGATTCCCCATTATTGCTCTGTACTACTTCCATGTAGATCGGAAATTTTTTACGTAGAAATATAACAGACCGTTTATTAAAGCAATTAGTTCAACTTTCAACAAACTAGCCACGAATTAGACAGATTATCCAGCTATGGGCAGGGAGGACAAGGGAAATGTGAAAGACCAGGGGCGGATCCCCCTGATTTTTTGATGAATTCATTAGTTAGCAACCAGGTGCTGAGGCAAGTCAGCTACCTTTTAACAACGTAGCAGCTGATTCATTACCTGAAGCAGCTGAGTTAATTTGTCACCAGGTGCTGAGGAAAATCGACCACCTTTTCACAACGTAATTGGTTCATCACCTGAAGCAGCTGAGTTTTAAGGATATTTATTGTGTGATGACCACCTTTATCTCCCAGCGCCCCCACTCCATAGACAAAAGGCCGTCCCAGCATAGTAAAGTCTGCGCCACAAGCCAGGGCGCTGGCGATATTGGGACCAGAGCGCAGGCCGCTATCCATAATAATCTTAATCTTGTCGCCGTATTTCGCCGAGATGCGTTGCAAAGGATCCACCGGGCTTTCACCCGCATCCAGCTGTCGGCCACCATGGTTGGATACCACCACACCATCCACCCCTAACGCGATAGCCCGTTCAACATCGGCTTCGTTAACTACGCCTTTCACCAACATGGGTCCTTTCCACCTATCCCGGATAGGTTTTAACTTGTCCATGTCGGCGCCGCCCATCACTGTTTTATTCATAAACTCCGCCAGCTCATCCACCGGCATATTCTTCGGCATATACGGCTTCAGAGTCTGCATTTCCGGTTTGCCCGCCACTGCCGTGTGATAAAGCCAGTTTGGACGAGCCAGCATCTGAGCAATATTCTTCAATGACATTTTAGGTGGCATGGCCAGGCCATTGCGAATGTCTCTGTGTCGATATCCAAAAGTAGGCACATCTACGGTCACCATCATCACAGAGTACTGAGCCGCTTCCAGTCTGCTCAGCATATCATCGCGAATACTGTCTTCTGTGGGGTTATATAACTGGTACCAGGCTTTCCCCTGTGAGACTTCGGCAATCCGTTCCAGGCTGCTGGAGGATACTGTGCTTAACACATAAGGTACATTTAGCTCTGCCGCCGCCTTAGCCAGGATCTCCGGAGCATTGGGCCACATAAGCCCCTGCAGACCAATAGGAGCAATACCAAAAGGAGCGCTGTATTTGTGGCCAAATAGCTCCACTTCCATATCGCTGCTGGTAAAAGGCCGCATTAACTCACTGCGCAGCAGCACGGCTTCAATGTCACGGCGATTATTGCGTAAACCGACTTCGTCGTTACAGCCACCAATCAGATAATCGAAGGCAAACTTTGGGATCCGCTTTTGGGCCTTATTCTTTAAATCCGTTACTGAAGGATATCTTGGGTCGTATGGAAAGCTCATTGTGGCCCCTTTAGCTGAGTTCAGTATGTTAACGGATTGTATACTTGTTGTTCACTATGATATATAGAACCAATGGAAAATCATTTGTTCCAAATAAATATAAATAAACGCTGTGAAAGAGAAAGGCATGAAAAACATAAATACCGATGATCTGCTGATCTTTGTCCTGGTGGCGGAAACCGGCTCATTTACTCAGGCCGCCGAGCAAATGCAAACTAGCCACTCCTTTATCAGCAAACGGGTAAAACGACTGGAAGCGGACTTGTCCAGCCAGCTTATTTACCGCTCTACCCGGCGCCTGAGCCTGACCGCTGCGGGAGAAGCGCTGTTCGAGCACGGTAAAGACATACGCAACCGTATTAATGATGCGGTGGCCGATGTGAGTGGTTATAACACGAGATTGTCCGGCAGGTTAAGGATCTCTGTGCCCACGATTTCCGGGGAAATATTGCTGGCCCAAACCATTGCATCCTTTTGTCGTTTATACCCGGATATCCGCATCGAAATGAGCCTGAATAATGAGCTGGTTGATATTATCGGTGAAGGTTATGACCTGGCCATACGCACCGCCAACTTAGTGGATTCCAGCTTAATCGCACGACATTTTCTCGATTCACGCTGGTTGGTATGCGCCTCCCCCGACTACCTGGCCTCGCAAGGTTGCCCTAAGCAACCCGAAGAGTTAACCCTGCATAATTGTCTCACTTATAGTTTTGAACAAGCTGGCATCAACGACTGGTTATTTAAGCGGGATAAAATGGAGTTTTCCGTTGCCGTATCCGGTGCCATCACCAGCGACAATGCGGTGGCGCTGAAACAGGCAGCTTTAAGCGGGTTTGGACTTATCTATGTTCCTCTTTGTCTGGTGCATCAGGAGCTGAAAGAGCAGAAACTGATGGAAATATTAACCCCCTACACAGCGAAGCGGCTGGGGGTTTATGGTCTCTATCCAAAAACAGAACATCCCGATCGCAAAGTTCAAACCCTGGTGAATTATATTTGCGATGCATACCGGGCAAAAAAAGATTGGTTTTGTTAAAGGTCTGGGTAAACTGACCCAGGCTTTTTCAGGGGGAATTTATGCAGGCTTTACCAATCGACGCCATCAAAAACGACTTTGTTACGGCGTTAAGTCGGGATCACCTGGTGGTACAGGCGGATACAGGTTCGGGCAAGTCCACTCGCCTACCTTTATGGGCCGCTCAAAACGGTAAAGTGTTGGTGATTGAACCCAGGCGGGTCGCTTGTACAGCGCTGGCTGAATACGTCGCTGAACTTGCACAAACCCAGCTGGGGCATGGTGTCGGTTATGCAATACGCTTTGAGCATCAATATAACGCCCAGACACAGATCCTGTTTGTCACCCCAGGCGTCGCGTTAAGATGGTTGAGTGAAAACCAGCTGTCCGACTACAGCACCATTATTATCGATGAATTCCACGAACGACGCTGGGACACAGATTTGCTGTTGGCCCTGTTACTTAAGCAGCAGAAACACAGGCTGGTGTTAACCTCGGCCACCATAGATGGTGAACGATTGGCTAAGTTTATCTCGGGACAACGCCTGATATCCGAAGGTCGTACTTTTCCGGTGGAAATGCAGCACCAGACACAAGATCCCAGACAAATGCCTGACTTGAGAGGGTTGGAACAACAGGTGGTTAAAACTGTAGAGCAAACCATCACCTCCATAAGTGGCGATATTCTGGTATTTTTGCCCGGGCGTAGAGAAATTACCTTATGTCAGCAAGCACTAAGCCATATTGATGCCGACGTGATCCCGCTGCATGCCGCAGTATCCAAAGCCACACAACACAAGGCACTCAGGCAAGGTGAAGGTCGCCGTATTATATTGGCCACGAATATCGCCGAAACCTCGCTAACCATACCCGGCGTCACTGTGGTGATAGATTCAGGGCTGGAACGCAGAACCCATCAAAGAAACGGTCGTACTGTTTTGGGGTTACACCCTATATCCTTAGCCAGTGCTCAACAAAGAGCAGGCCGCGCGGGCCGAACCGCTCCTGGCATTTGTCTCCGCTTATATGGTCAGCACGCACCATTAGAAAACCTCACACCACCCGAATTGCTGCGGGAAGAACTGACAGAGCCCTTACTGGCAGCGGCATGTTGCGGTTACCAACTAACCGAGCTTAGCTTTCCCAACCTTTTACCCGAGCCCGCTTTGACCAGGGCCAAAGACAAGTTATTGGCGATGAAGGCCATCGATACCTCAGGTGAGGTGACTGACCACGGCCGTATTTTATACCCCTTACCCCTGGACAGCTTATTTGCTCACCTGATCACCGCCATGCCTTCCCAGGAGTTGACCCTGGCAATGATAGACCTGGCCTCGGCATTAAGTCAGCCCCAGCGACTCTTTCAGTTGCCCAAAGATGAAGCCGGACTTAAAGCCTTAAAAGAGTGGCAGCCCCTGGGCTGTGATGCTTTAACCCTGATCCACTTGCTTCGTAGCCAGTTTATCTCCGATGAACTGGAAGTAGATGCCCAGCTGCTTGGCGAAGCGAGAACCATGTCCAACCAGATCAGGCGGGCGCTATCACTACCCAAGCTCTCCAAGTCTCCCGCCTTTAACCGGGAAGATTTGTTAATGGCGGCGATAAACACTGTGCCAGAGCTGGCCTTTGTTCGTCGGGTCAAACGCCGTCAGGCACTGGGAAACGGCTACTCCGAATTAACTGTGGGCCGGGAAAGCCGTTTTTCAGAAGATATCGAAGCCGCCGTGGTCTTCGATCAACACACCTTACCGGGCAAGGGGAAAAAACAGAACCTGTCGTTAGGCACCTGCATGGCGCCTATCAAACTAAAACAATTAGCCGCCCAGGAACTAGGGGAGCTTAAAATGGGCTCAGCCAGTTGGCGAAATCATCACATCCTGGTGAGTGTGCAGCGCTTATATGCTGGCCGAGTGATCGAAGAAACCGAGAGTCGACCTAGCGGTGAGATGGCCAGAGCAGCCATTACAGAACTTATTCTCCGCAATACCCTATTTAAAGGACTCGCAGCTAAATTAACCGATGATATCGCTGCCTGGGCTATTTATCTTGCTCTCGAACGGAATAAAGAGCCGGCTCCGGAAGTAAGATCCTGGTTGACCCATAGGCTGGCGGAACTCGGAGTAGAAAACGTCGAAGATCTCACTTTAATCGAAGAGCAGGACTTAATATTTGCCGGGATCCCTGACTGGCAAAGAGAAGACTTCGATCATGATTATCCGCGTCAGCTGGTGCTGGCCAATTTACAACTCAAAGTAGAATACCAGCCCTCACGCAAGTTGGTAATCGTGCATAAATTAACTGGCACTCGAAGAACCGATCCCAAACGCTGGGAACTGCCCAAATGGATTGGCTGGAAAATCCGCTATCAGATAGCCAGCCGCGTCGTGGATATCAGATAAGTACAACCACAGGCCATCACCTATGATGTGCAGCGAAGGCAGAAACCTGGAGTGCTTATTATTGACTTATTCAGCTAATTTCGACTGAGTTTTTCGTTCGCCCTGTTATCTTTCGGCTCATTCAGCTATTGTTGATTTTTTTATCCGTTTCTATAAGGACATAACATGAAATCACTTATTCCATTGGTATTATTGGCCGGTAGCTTTAGCGCCAATGCCCTGGACTTAGGAGATGCCCTTAATGCCGTATCAGGTGGAAATACGGCCGAAACCAAAGCAGGTGATAGCCAGGCCAGCAGCGGACTGCTCAGCACACTGACCAGCCAGTTAGGCGTAAGCGATACCCAAGCCGCAGGTGGTACAGCAGCACTGATGTCACTGGCGAAAAGCGGCCTGGAAGGAAACCAATACAGCCAACTCACTAACCTGATCCCAGGTATGCAAAGCAATTCCTTAACCAGTCAGCTATTAGGTCAGGTGACTGATATGCCTGCCGTAAAGTCAGCCTTCTCGACATTAGGTATGGATCCTGCGCTGGTATCTCAGTTTGTACCTGTCATCACCCAGTACCTCGCAAGCAATGGTGGTAGCGAGCTTATCGGCTCTTTAACCAAGCTTTGGGCTCAGTAAATCCCAGCTCTTTAGCTAAATCCTTGTACTAAATAGCCATTGGGCCCCCGATCTATGCAGGGGCCTTTCATTAATCAGCTGGTATATTCAGCAGCAATTTGAGCCGCCAGTTTGGCATTGTTAAACACCAGTTCAATATTAGATTTCAGGCTGTTACCCTCGGTTTTTTCTGCCACTTTAGCCAGCAGGAATGGGGTTGAATCCTTACCGCTAACACCTTTTTGTTCCATCTCTTCCAGTGCATCGGCAATTACCTGGTCGATAACGGCTTTGTCCATGGCAAACTGCTCCGGAATAGGATTGGTAATCACCATACCGCCTTTAAGTCCCATCTCCCACTTAGCTTTCATCGCCAGCGCTATTTCAGCCGGGGCTTCCAGCTGATAGTCCACCCCAAAATCACTCTCACGAGTATAAAAGCTAGGCACGGTACTGGTTTGGTAACCCACTACTGGCACCCCTTGAGTTTCAAGGTATTCCAGGGTCAGACCAATATCCAGAATAGATTTTGCACCGGCACACACCACCGCCACCTCTGTATTTGCCAACTCCTGCAGATCTGCTGAAATATCAAATGTCTGCTGAGCACCACGATGGACACCGCCAATGCCACCTGTAGCGAACACTTTAATACCCGCCATATTTGCCAGGATCATAGTAGAAGCCACTGTTGTCGCACCATCGGCTTGTTTAGCCACCATAAAAGGAATATCCCGACGGCTAGTTTTGATCACAGCCAGACCTGTTTTACCCAGGTATTCGATTTCTTCAGCCGTCATTCCGACTTTAAGGCGGCCTTTTAAGATGGATATAGTGGCAGGGATCGCGCCGTTATCACGGATAATCTGCTCCACCTTCAATGCAGTTTCTACATTTTGAGGATAAGGCATGCCGTGAGAGATAATGGTAGATTCCAACGCAACAACAGGTTTTCCTGCTGCCAGCGCCGCTTTTACTTCCGGGTTGATATCCAGGTATTGCTCTAACATTGGGACTCCTTAAGAATTCGATGAACCGATATTTCAGACATATTCGGATTAATAGTTGATAGGTGAGACAGAGTAAGAGAGGCTGCAGCCATGGCAAACTTGGTTGACTCTTGAGTTGACCACTGTTGAACCCAGCCGTGGGCCAGCCCAGCCAGGAAGGCATCCCCGGCGCCATTGGCATTTACTATATTGACGGGTATTGCCGGACAGTGAAGGGTGTTACCCTCATCGCTATAAAACACACCCTCACTGCCAAGGCTAAGAAAGACACGCTTTACCCCTTGTTGATGGAACCAGTCCGTAATGGCGGGTAACTGGTCCTGGCCTTGGACCTGAATACCAGAAAGTTGTTGGGCTTCTTTAAGGTTTGGCTTAATTGTATGAATGGTGCTTAAGTAAGGCTTTAGTTTTGGCGCTTTAGTACAAGAAACCGTATCCACAAAAATAGGTAACTCTGCAAAGTTACTTAGCAAATACTCCAAACATTGCGGTGTCAGATTAGCGTCCACCACCAACAAAGATGCGCGGCGTAATACCTGCTCATAGTTTCTGAGCACAGCTACGTTCAGCCGCTCCAGGATCCCCATATCTGCAATAGCCACCTGCATATCCCCCTCCCCATCCAAAACAGAGAGGTAGGTGGAAGTTGGCGCATCGCTGAGCTGCAATGAGCCCTGCATATCTATACCTGCCTGCTGGCTCTGCTGAAGGATCATCTGACCATATGTGTCTTTACCTATGGCAGTGATTAAACGGGTGTCGGATCCTAATCGAGCCAGGTTTTCAGCAATATTACGCCCGACCCCTCCAGGCGAGCAACTCACCATACCTGGGTTTGAGTCACTCAATTGCAGCTGATTAAATGGACGACCCAAAATATCGATATTCGCACCACCCAAGACCACAACGTATCGATCTGCCGCCAGTATATACCCCTTGCCGCGGATCACTCCTTTATTGGTCAGGTTCATAATGTGGCCGGCTACGGCAGAGCGACTGATCCCCATTCGCTCCGCAATATCCTGCTGGGCTATTAAAGGATCTTGCTTGAGCAGTGCCAAGATCTCTTGTTCGCGTTCTGTCATATTTAGATCTCTCCCAACCAAAAAAGACAAGTGTTTGCAAAGCAAACATTTGTTTGGATATTATTTTTTTGCAGCAAACTACGCAATGGTTCAGGGGAAATTTTGTGAGCGCAGCCCTGATTAATATGCAGTACCTGCGTATTAAGGCGGTGCTGAAACAGATTATCCTGGCGTCTTTAACCGGATTAACCAAGTAATTGCCTTAAAAAACCATTTCAAGGCAATAGCATGGTTGACATATTATGTCTACGTATTATTATAATGGGCCTAATTTGGTAACAAGTGTGTAACCCATGAAAAGATTTTTTTCTGTAATGGCGGTACTACTGGCCTTTACACTGACCTCTCCCATAGTGGAAGCCAAGAAGCTTGGTGGCAGTAAATCCTTCGGTAAAAGCCATAAAACGGCCCCTGCTCAACCTAAAAAAGCAGATGCCACTAACCAACCACAACAAAAAAACCAATCGAGCAGTAAAAAAGGCTTGATGGGTGGTTTACTAGGTGGCCTGCTGGCTGGCGGTTTAATCGCAGCCATGATGGGCGGCGCGTTTGAAGGATTCCAGATGATGGACTTCCTGATGATTGCCCTGCTTGCCTTTATTGCCTTTAAGATCTTTAAGGCCATGAGCCGGGCTAAAGCCGGAGCGATGAAGCAACAACCAGCTTACGCAGGTAATAACCAGCAAAGAACCGCTGAGCCACAATGGGGCCAGCAGTCCGGCGGCCAGACTGGCGGCAACAGCGATGTACCATTTAACTTACCTCAGGGTTTTAATCTGGATGCATTTCTGACTGGCTCAAAAAATCATTACAACGCGCTACAGCAGGCCTGGAACGTTAACAATTTCGATAAAATTCAGGAATATGTTACCCCTGAGCTGTATAACAACCTAAGGGAAGAAAGGGCGGCACTGGAAGGTGATCAGCATACCGAGGTTATGCACCTGAATGCTGAACTAGTCCGCGCTGAACAGGACAGTAAAACGGCTCAACTGAGCGTGAAATTTACCGGGCGCTACCGAGACACTAAAACAGGTGAAGAAGAAGATATCCAGGAAGTTTGGCACCTGGAACGCCAACTTAGCCAGGCAAATGCACCTTGGTTAATCGTTGGTATTCAGCAGTAATTGGATCCTATATTCAATTAAAAACAACCATAAAGGACACAGACTTATCTGCGCCCTTTATGGTTTAAATTCAGTGTTTATTGCTGCCTGTTAAACCGCTAAGATAGTTTCCTTTAAGCCAGGTTTCGCCATTTGCCCAAGATAACACTGAAGCAAGAAGAAAAACTCTCCATCAAAGTCAGCCACCAGATCCAGCAGGGTAGCTTTCGCCGCGTCGATTTATATTTTTCCTTACCTGTGGAAATGGGCATAGGACCAAGAACCCTGTCTGAAGACAGCTACTTCCACTCCAGTATTAAAGGCCGCCGTGCCTACTATACCTCTGGTCTACACCTTCCTTTAGTGCAAACCCGTTTTGCCAGTCGCATGAAACGCTTACCCGATGAGTACAGAGTCTACCTAAATCTGTTTGCTTACCAGTTTGTCTCCGCACTGGATATCGACATACGGGAAGCGATGAAGGAAAAAGAGGATATAACCTTTTATCCCGCACTGCTTGCTCTGGGGGAACAAACCAAGGGCCTGCTGAGAAAGTTTCGTCGTAACGCTCCCTCGGATGAAAAGCTGCTGCCCTATTTTGCCAATGCCGATAATTACCTGTCGTGGCACAGTGAACAGTCATTACTCAAAGCCTTGTCTAACAGGCCAAAAAACAGTGAGTTTAATGATGCGGTAAAAGAGCTGTTGGCTATATGTCGAGAAGAAAATCAGCACAGAAGTGACAATAATTATAATTCTAAAGCCAGCTTGTCCGATCCCAATCGTATCGCCAACAAAATGCGCCTGTTAAAGCGCCTGATTGAACATGGCGTCATTTTTCGGGAAAAGACTAAAGAGTTGGGCAAGCTCACTAAAAAAATCGTTACCGGAGTAGCAACTTCACTCATTATGATGATAGTGCTAACCCTGGTCATCAAGGCTCAAGGGGCGCTCAGTAGCATCACATCCATAATGGTCCTGGTGCTTGCGGGGATTTATGGCCTCCGGGAGGTGTTTAAGGAAGACTTCAAAAATGCACTGTGGCGCCTGATCCGTAAAGGCAAGCCAAAGTGGTCACGCACTATACTGGATAGCTCCAATAAAACTCCAATTGCCAAACAAAAAATATGGCTCGATTACATTAAACGAAAACACTTGCCAGCAGATGTTGCCGAAATGCTGTCCCGTCGGCATACCCAAAATAAGCAGGTTTCAGAGTTGCTGCATTACAGATTGGAAACCAAGGTCGCCAACAAAGGCTTTCAGGCCGGTTATCAGGCGGTACAAGAGTCCATTCATTTCAACTTAAGACCTTTTTCCCGTTATCTCGAAAAAGGCACGGGACAGGTTTTTAGTGAAGAGCGGGGACGAATTTCCAAAGAAGCCATAGAGCGGCGTTACCAGATCAACATAGTCGTTGGCCTTACCGAAAATCGCGAACCCACGCTATACACCAGATATAAAGTCACCCTAAGTCGCTCCGGAATAGTGGATATTGAACAAGCCAAGCCATTAGTCAGTATGGAAAAGCCGCCAAGGAACTAAATCCCTAGCTCACCAGTTTATGCAGACAACGCTTAAAAAAGGCCTTATCTGCTGGAGCAATTTTAGCGAAATTCCATCCTAGCTGCTCCCTTGTGGTTAGAAACTCGACCCCACAGAGGGACCGCTCCCAATATTTCCTAGTAACAAAAAAGAAAATAAACTAGCCTAACAACAATTTTATCTTTACATGACATTTTATGTCCTATAATTTAAGGACATAAAATGTCACCGCGATAACGCGTAAAGAATACCAGGAGTTATTATGCAATATGATGCTTTAATTATGATTTCTGTCTCCGTTATATTTGCTTTCGTATTGGTAGCCACAGGCGTTAAATTTGTGCCTCAGGGTTATGAATGGACAGTGCAACGCTTCGGTCGATACACTAAAACCCTACGCCCTGGCATCAACCTGATCATTCCTTTTGTGGACAGAATAGGGCACAAGATGAATATGATGGAACAGGTCATAGAAATCCCCTCCCAGGAAGTGATCTCCAAGGACAATGCCAACGTTGCCATCGATGCCATCGGGTTTATCCAGGTGGTCGATGCCGCCAAGGCAGCCTACGAAGTTAACGATCTGCTTGATGCCATACGTAATCTTTCACTAACCAATATACGAACTGTGCTCGGCTCAATGGAGCTGGATGAAATGTTGTCACAACGTGACGGCATCAACGAACGACTGCTACGAGTGATAGATGCAGCAACCAGCCCCTGGGGAGTAAAAGTCACCCGAATTGAAATTAAAGACGTGCAACCTCCGAAGGATCTGGTGGATGCTATGAATGCTCAAATGAAAGCCGAGCGGCAAAAAAGAGCAGAGATCCTGGAAGCAGAAGGGATCAAGGCGGCTGAAATATTAAAAGCCGAAGGTGAAAAAGCGGCCAAGATATTAGAAGCTGAGGGGGATAAACAGTCTGCCGTACTAAAATCTGAAGCCAGGGAGCGCCAGGCTGAGGCGGAAGCCAAAGCGACAGGTATGGTGTCTGAGGCCATAGCCAAAGGTAACATTCAGGCCATTAACTATTTTGTGGCGCAAAAGTACACGGATGCCCTAACCAAAATTGGCGAGTCAAGCAATAGCAAAGTGGTGATGATGCCACTGGATGCCTCTTCATTGATAGGGTCGATTGCGGGCATAGGGGAAATATTTAACCAGTCCAAAAGTGAATTTAACACCGCTACCGAGGTCAATACTAACAATACCGACCCCACTAAGCAGTAGGAGGCCCGATGCTTGAATTACTGCAAAATATCAACCACTGGCATTGGTTTTCCACTGGCCTTATCCTGCTGGCCTTAGAGTTACTGGGAACGGGTGGTTACTTATTATGGTTTGGAATAGCGGCTGTAGAAATCGGCGCTATCACTATGCTTTTCCCCATCGGCTGGCAAGCACAGTGGAGCCTGTTTGTTGTTCAATCCCTGCTGTGCACCTGGTTATGGTCCAAATACCAGAACGCCAGAGACAAACTGGCAGACCAAAATTCCACGTTAAATAAGCGGCACGCACAACTAATGGGCGCCAATGTGGAGCTACTGGATGATGTCCATTCCGGGGTAAGCCATATCAAGTTAAATGACAGCATTTGGCAGGTGCGCTGTAGCCAGGAACTTAAGGCCGGGAGCAAGGTAACCATAGTAGGAGAAGAAGACGCAAGCTTAACTGTCAAATCCCACCAGTGGCCCATTCAACCTAAGTGATCCTATAGCGCCTTTAAGCAAAGGCGCTATTCCACCTTAAAGACACTGACCTTGATTTTAAGCTCTTCTGCCTGCTGACTGAGTGCCAGGGTTAATTGCTCGGTACTTTCTGTTTTATCTGAAATTTGTCCCGATGCATTGGCGATTTCCACCGCATTGGTATTCACTTCTTCGGTGACTTTACTTTGTTCGTCGGCGGCCGTCGCTATTTGAATATTCATTTCATTGAGTTCACCTATCATACCCACGATACGGACCAGCATTTCCCCATTTGCTTCACAGGAGATCCTCCCTTTGTCCGCCATTTCACTGGCGCCAGCCACCAGGTTCACCGAACTTCGGGTTTCCCTTTGCAAGCTTTCAATTTTAGAGCGAATTTCTTCTGTTGAACTTTGCGTACGACTGGCCAAGGTTCTTACCTCATCCGCCACAACAGCGAAACCTCGCCCTTGTTCACCCGCCCGCGCGGCTTCTATGGCCGCATTGAGTGCCAGCAGATTTGTTTGCTCGGCAATGCCCTGGATAACGTCCAGCACGCCACCAATAGATTCACTTTCTTTTGCCAGGCTATTAATAGAGTCCGTTGCACTTTCCATTTGAGAGTTCAGCTCTTTCATCTCATTGGCTAATTCCCTGGCGATATCCGCACTTTCCTCACTGGTTTTATTGGCTGCTTGTACCGATTCAGAGGTCTGCCCAGCGAACCTGGCTACCTCTTGCACCGAAGCGCTCATTTCATTAATCGCGGTAGCAACAGAATCAGCATTGGCCGACTGGGTAGAGGTACTCTGCCTGGTTTCCGCCATGTGGTTGGCAATGGTGCTACTGGTATCTGAAATACCTGCAGAAACCTGGCTCACGCTTTTGATAATGTCTTGCAACTCTGCAAACAACTGATTCAGGCTATGACCTAACCTGGATAACTCATTTTTACCGGCGCTGGCTAATCGAATGGTAAGATCTTTACTCTCACTTAATTTTTCTATTTCACCGATAAAACTGATAATAGGTTTGGATATGCTGCTCCCCATAAGATAACCCAATGCCAGGGCGACAACCAATAAGCCCGCAAATGTCATAAATAGGGTAGCGACAATATCACCTTTCAGTTTTTCATCATCTTTCAGGGCTTCGCTTTCATCCATTTCACTAAGTATTGCCCACTTCAGTCCAAGAACTTCCAATGGCGCATAAGCCGAAAACACAGTTACACCTCGATAATCTTCTATGACTTCAAAACCACTTGCTCCCGTGAGGGCATGACGGGTACCCACAGTATCTATCGGCTGCAAACCAATCGACGAGTCTTTTATATCGATTAGATCGATAATTTCCGAGGAAAGGCCCGCACTTTTTAATACCGCTAAATAACCCTTTTTATCCTCCAACAGAAACCGGCTCTGACTGCGCATCAGTTTATCCGGGCCTATAATGTAGGTTTCTCCGGTACTTCCCAGCCCAACTTGTTGCCAGTTTCCTTCATAGGTCATCAGGCTGTTTATCTTGGCAATAGGCATTTGGAAGATCAGCACTCCCTCATTACTTCCATGGTGTCTGATCGGGGTAGCAATGAAGGATGCTGCACTTTCATAGGAAGGGTAATAAACAGCAAAATCATCTAAAAAAACCGAACTCTTATCGCTACTGTTCAGGGCTTTACGAAAAACGCGCGACAGACCCGAGTTGGCATAAGGGCCTGAGATTAAATTGGTCGCATAATCCAGCTCCTTAAACACCGAATAAACCACCCTGCCTTTGCTGTCCACTAAGAAAATATCGTAATAACCAAAGGTACTCAGGAAGCCGTCAATATGGTGATGATACTTACCGTGAATAAGGCTGTATTGAGATCCATCCTCTGACTTACTCAGATTATTTTTTTCACCCAGGGGATTAGGGTTATTACTAATATATCTGGCCTGTAGCGCTCTGCCATTTTCATCCAAACCATTGTATTTATCCAAGGCGTTGGCATTTTCACCCTGGTTCAAACGACTGTACGTAACGCCAAATTGATTTTGATAATAGTCCTTCAGACTTTTCACCATACTAGCGTCAAAACCACCGCTCTCAGCCAGAAAACTATCATAGGTGCGGGAAAATTCATGCATAGCATCGATGATCATCACATCATTAGAGAAAGTACGAATTTGATCGGCAATATTATTAAAATAGTCTTCTACTTGAGTTCGCTTTATCTCACGAATGGAAATTAGCTGACTACTCGCCCGTTTGGTTAGCGCTTGTTCGGAAAGCAGAAAGGTACGCCAACCCACCAAACCCCCCGAAGCAAAAATACCCAAAGAACAGAGTAAAACACAGGCTAAGATGATTCTTGTGGCTATATTCATTTTTCCAAGTCCCTTGGTCGTTTAAGACCAGACTGCTGTAACTGTGGACTAACTAAAACTATAGCAAAGGAGCTGATAAGCCCGGGTAAATGACTTAACTTCCATGGGCCAATCGAATACCAGCTAGCTATACTTTTTATATTCAAACGGTTAACCAAAGCTACTAGAAAGACAAAACCAAGCAAAAAATCATCGGTAAGGGCTCACTTTATGACTTAGCACACTTCTTTTAGTCGTGAGCAATGCTAGTTTGAACAGGTTTCTCTACACTAATAATGTTTCTCGCAATTTAAAGGGGTGATAGATGAAAGGTGCACAAATGGTTACGCCTGAACTGGTCAATGACTTAAAGGTATTAGCCTGCTTTGAACCCGGCAATCATGAACAAGGTATAAAAGTTCACAGTGACAGTGATCCAGACTTACAAGCGGCAGCAAAACGCTTGTTCTCTAAGGGCCTTACCACACGCGATGACGGCGGCTACCTTACTGACCGCGGAGTCACTGCGGTAGAAGGATTGGAATCCCTGCTTTCAACCATCAAGTAAACCACTTTTAAACAGGGGTTGTTAGCTAAATAGCAACCTCTGTTTGCCTCTGCCTAGTTTGCAACTTGGGTTCAGGATTCAAATTTCAGTCTTTGTTAATATGCCTAATTAATACATGGACGTATTAGCCTGGCCTTGTTTTGCGTAAACTAGCGCAATCAGTTATGGCAGGCACGGAGTTTAACAATGGGATTGATTTTTCTCACTATTACAGCACTTTTGCTGTTAGTGAACCTGGCAGGTGTAGCCATTCTACTGCACCGCTGGCTGGCCTGTTATCCCCTAGCCAAAGTCGTGGGTATATTGGTTTTTTGCCTGCTCTTGTTCTTTATCGAACACTTTGTTGGGTTAGGTAAACTTACCTGGCTATGGCCGTTGACTACCTCGGCTGCGGGTTATCTAATCTATAGGTACCGCGAACAGTACCGTCACAAGTTATGGCGAAGCGAACTGGTATTTGCTTTGGGCCTGATTTACGGCTTAATTTGGCGTATCGCATTTCCTGATATTGATGGCAACTCGGAAGCCCTGACCGATCTATCTTTTGTCAGCAACTACTTTCCTGGTGAAACCTTACCCCCCCAGGACAACTGGTTACCCGGTTATACCTTTAACTATTATTACGCCTTTCAGCAATATGCTGCTGCATTATTAGGTCGGATCCTGGGACTGGATATAGGTTATAGCTACAACCTGGCCTTTGCGCTGCTGCTGGCGATGATGATCAGTTTATGCTGGACGATCACCGGCTTATTTTGTCGCTCCCGAGTAATAAAAGTGCTGATGGTGCTGGCAGTGGTTTGTGGTGGTACAGGTGTTTCACCCTTTGCCCCTTTTATGTATCAAAGTACGGCGCAAGACGAGAGAGCGGAAGCCTTCGAATCCACCAGCCGTCTTTGGGCTAGCGTGCGCTTTATTGGCAAATACGATGCCAGGGTTGATACCGAGTTTGGTAAACAGCTGATTGGTGAACAAAATGAGAATCTGGAATTACCACTGGAAACCATAGGTTACCTCACCTTTCAGGGGGACTTTCATCCACCGTTAGGTGGCTTTCTATTATTGATGGTTTCTCTGCTGTGTATTTTGAAAATGGAACGCCAACCCAGCAATCATCAAGACAACAGATATTTACAAGCCACTCTGGTGGCAACAGGTCCACTGGCCCTACTGACCAATGCCTGGGTGCTTCCTTTACAAAGTTTGTTAGTCCTGGCCTGGTTGGGCTACCGGTTAATCCGGCAAAAACCGCCCCACTGGATTGCTGTGCTGCTGGGAGGTTTAATTCCGTTAATTCTATCGTTACCATTTTTGAAGGAATTTACCGCTAACGCGTTAGCGACCCCTTTAGGTTTGGTGAAGACCGCCGAACATACGCCAATGACGTTAGGATTATTGGTGTTTTGGCCTCAGCTACTACTGTTCACCTTAGCCCTGTTTGCCCTGAGAAGGCAGCCTATATTATTGTTTTTCTCCGTAGTTAGCCTGCTGCTGTTTACACTGTCAGAGTTTCTAGTGATCGATGACCCTATGGGAGGCAAGTACAATCGCTTTAATACCACGTTAAAATGGTGGTCCTGGTTACAAGTCGCCGTATTACTCAGTCTTGGACCGATACTTCTTGGAGCAAACAAACTGTGGATCCGTGCCACCGCCTTTATTGCCGTTCTTGCTGTCGCTAGCTACAGCCTCGAGTTGGCCAATAACTGGTACAATACAAGTAAACCCTCATTTGCCAAGCTACAAGGCTTCCACTGGCTGGCCAAAGACCCGGTAAACAAACAAATCATCAACTACCTCAAAAATGCCGACCATGGAATAGTATTGGAAGGCATTGACCGCCAGGCATATACCGATACCTCTGCCATTGCCTTATTTGCGAACAAGGCCTCCTTTACCGGCTGGCCATCCCATCAGGCGCAATGGCGTGGCAACCCCGACTTTATTCGCAGCCGGGGTCAGGATGCCCGACTATTTTATCGCGGAGAGCTGACTGACAGCCTTACCTGGCTTAACACCCACCAGATCCAATATATAGTCTGGCGTAAAACAGATGAACAGCGCAAAACAAAAGGCTGGCTAAAGATACAAGAGCAAATCGCCCGCGACTATATCTGGATCCCGATCCAACAGCATGGCAATAACCGCTATGGTCTATGGCAAAAAAAGAACGAGGAAAGCTCTTAAATGCAGTTGATATTCCTTGCTCTTACCTTGTCAGTTATCTGGCTTAACCTGACGGCCTTAACGGTTAAAGCGCAAAAGTACTTACCAAACCCCCATATTGCCAGATCTACCGGCCTGGTTGGTTTGGTGTTAGTGCTGTTTTTTATCGAGCACTTTGTCGGCCTGGGCCAGCTCAATTATCTTTGGCCCATCACCACATCCATCTCAGCTTATGTTGCCTGGTCTGGTAGGGAAAAGTTGCACTGGCGGGCGGAATGGGTATTTATCCTGGCTTTCCTATACGCATTCAGCTGGCGTTTTTTGCAGCCCAATATCAACGTCAGTTCGGAACGGATAACCGATCTCTATTTCATCAGTAATTATATGAGCGGTGTCACCCTGCCGCCGCTGGACAACTGGTATCCACCACATAGATTCGACTTTTATTACGCGTTTCAGCACTATGGCGCAGCCCTGTTAGGCCGTATTTTTAATCTGGAGGTAGGTACCAGTTATAATCTTGCCTTTGCCCTACTGATGGCGTTACCTATCACCCTGGCCTGGTCTGTAGCCAGCTACTTTATACACGCTAAATGGGCCAGGTTATTATTGGTAGCAAGCTTAGTGTTTGGTGGTACGGGTTTATCTCCATTACTACACCTGGTATTTAAAGGGCCAGCGACTCCCACAGAACAAACAGAGCAGGCACAAAGCAGCTTTGGTTACGCTCAATATAATGACGCGTTTCAGTTTTTGGTTAGGGGCGCCAGGTTTATCGGTTCCCATGATGAAAAAGCACATCAGGACAGCCCAAGGGTAAATAAGCAAATGGCGGAGTGGTTGTTTCCCATTAATAAACCTACCCCGGAATTCGAGCTTAGAGTGCTACCCTTGGAAAACTTCGGTTATCAGTTTTTTGTGGGGGACTACCACCCGCCCATAGGTGGGTTTTTTCTGTTATTGCTTGCCCTTGCATTAATGGCGACTATTGAAGCTGGGGTCAAAAGCAAGTTAAGCCAGGCATTATTGGGTTTGACCATTCCCCTGATGATGATTACCAATACCTGGGTATTCCCACTCCAGGGGTTTCTTATCTGTGGCTGGATTGGCTACAGATACTGGATAAAACAAACGCCGAATTGGTTCTGGCTTATTGGTGGCGGCTTGGCCGGTGCAGTGCTTATTTATCCGTTTCTTATCGGTTTCACCAGTGGTGGGGTGAATACACCGGTTAAACTGGTCACAGGAGACAACCATACCCCTTGGCCACGATTCCTCGCCCTGTTCTGGCCATTGCTGGTATTAATGGTTTTATCCCTGCTCGATATAAGGTGGCGAAAATGGAGCCTGGTCTTAGTCGTTACCCTGGCTTCACTGTTACTTATTTCAGAATTTATCTATATCGATGATCCTTCCGGCGGTAAATTTGTGCGTACCAATACCGTAATGAAATGGTGGGGTTATATCTATGTCACAGGTATTGTCTCACTAGGCGCCGTCTGTTTGGGCTCCAGCCTGAAGCGAGTCAAACTCCCCGCCATATTGGTGTTACTACTGGTTAATGTGTATGCCTATGATGTCGCCAGGTTCCTTATCTATTCAGGTAAAACCGAAGCAGGTAAAATCCAGGGCCATCAATGGCTGACTAAGAACCCGGTAAACCGGGATATGTTTAACTACCTGAAACAGGCGCCTTTTGGTGTGGTATTGGAAAACCTACCCAAAAATGCCTATATGCAGAGTAGTGTTTACGCCATTTTCAACGATAAACCGGCTATGTTAGGCTGGCCTTCTCATCTGCGAACCTGGCATGATCAGGTGCCTCAGGTATGGGGATTAACCCGGGAAGTTCGCAATTTCTATCAGGGTAAACAAGGTAATACCGTGCAGTGGTTATTGGCCAGAGAGGTGAGATATATTATCTTCGACCAACAGAACAAAGCCAGCCACTTCGATGCCATTAACACGCAGATTAAGTCCCAGTACAACTGGCTGGCATTTAACGCCAAGGGGCAAAGGCCCATAGGCATTTGGGTCAAACAAGAGAACAAGGTGAAAAGATGATTCTAACCCCTGGGCTTTGTAGCAACGATGCAATCTGCGAACACAGCGATCGCGATGCGCATCCATGCATTTAACATCTCATCCCTGACCTATGGCTCCTACCAGGCCCATAGGGGCCAGAAAATAATACTGGATAAGGTGAACACAATGATTTTAAACCCTGAGCTCAGCATAGCGGCATGAGAAGTAGTGTGTTAAACGAAAACAAAGTGTGAAAAGGTATACAAAATGATTTTAAACCCTGAGCTCAGCATAGTGGCATTGAAGTAGTGTGTTAAGCGAAAACAAAGTGTGAAAAGGTATACAAAATGATTTTAAACCCTGAGCTCAGCATAGTAGTTTGTGTGTTAAACGAGGAAGAAAGTATCGACTTGTTCCTCGACACTGTCACTCCGGTACTGGAGTCTACTGTCAGCTCTTACGAAATCCTGTTTGTGAATGACGGTAGCACTGACAACAGCTTTAATATCCTGCACCAAAAAGCCACCGCAGATGGCAGCAAGATTTCTTTACTGAACTTATCGCGAAACTTCGGTAAGGACGTCGCCCTGAGCGCAGGCCTGGATCATGCCAAGGGACAGGCCGTGATCCCCATGGATGTTGATTTGCAAGATCCCCCTGCGCTTATTGCAGAAATGGTGGATAAATGGCGCCAAGGCGCAGATTCAGTGATTGCCGTTCGCACGGACCGCAACGAAGATAACTTGATTAAACGTAAAACTGCAGGTGCTTTTTATCGCCTTATCGGTCGAATGAGCAAGGTAAAAATCACCCGTAATGCCGGCGATTTCAGGTTGCTGGATAGAAAGGTCGTTGACATCATTCGCAAGATGCCGGAAAAGACCCGCTTTATGAAAGGTCTGTTTTCTTATCCTGGGTTTAAATCTGATCATGTCTATTTTCACCGTCCGGCCAGGGTTGCCGGAGAGACCAAGTGGAACTATTGGAAGCTGTGGAACTTTGCCCTGGACGGTATATTTTCCTTCAGTACCGCCCCATTAAGAATATGGACCTATATAGGTGTGTTAATGGCCTGCTTATCGGCTGCATATCTGGTTTTTATCGTGATCAAAACCATGATCCTGGGCGTCGACCTGCCTGGTTACGCATCAATTATTTCCATGATCCTGTTTTTTAGTAGTATTAATCTAATCGGCATAGGGATCTTGGGTGAGTACGTTGGTCGTATATTTGAAGAGGTCAAAAACCGACCACTTTATATTATTGAAGGGATATATAACCACACGGATAAACCAGAATAACGACTTATGCTTGCCTTAATAAACAAATTACGCAGTGTCATTACCCTCAAACAACTGCTCTCTTTTGGTTTAGTCGGTGTCGGGGCAACCATTACCCATGCCTGTGTTTTTCACCTGCTTTATGAATATGGTCACCAACATCAACTAGTAGCGAATATTGTCGGTTTTTTGATTGCTTTTATGGTTTCTTACTTGGGACAATTTCACTGGACTTTTAAGCAAGAAGCTCTGGCCTTAACCAATAAATCCAGAGCATTTTTACGCTTTTTTAAAACAGCGTTAATCGGGCTAACCATTAACCTGATCTGGGCCGGTATAATAATAGATGCGCTATCGCTGCATCATTATATATACCTGTTCTTTTTAACCTTTATCACACCGTTAGTGATATTTTTGTTAAATAAATTTTGGGTATTTCGTTAATCGGCTAGAATGGGGAGATATGGAACTTTTGGTCAAGGGTTAGTTTATGAGACGTCTGATATTAAGTTTGGGTCTGCTGCTTACAGGATTGCTTTTTACAGGGTCAACAGCCGCCAATGCGCAGAAAATCGAATTAGCCTATATCGAATTTCCTCCTACCTTTTATACCGATGAATACGGCAAGCCCAAAGGATATTTAATCGACACCACGATAAAAATTCTCGATCATGCCGGCCTGGAGTGGAACGCCAAATCCTACCCCCCTAAACGCATGGCTAACTGGATTGTAAGAGGGAAAATAGACCTTTGGGTTGGCTTGTCCACACTTCCCCAATTTAAGGACAGCACTCTGGTGGGTGATTCGGTCGTGACAACCATAGAGATGCGGGCCTATACCAGAAAGGGCCTGCCTCACATTGAAGGTAAACCCTCCTTAACTGAAAAAAGGATCGGTATATTAAGAGGTTACAGCTACGGTGGATGGGTTGATTTTATTAAGGACCCTGCCAACCAGGTACGATATATTGAGTTGGACAATCGTCCGGCTGCCTACAAAATGCTTAAGAAAGGTCGTGTAGATTATGTCCTGGACTACCGACAGCCTGCCGAGCTGGCATTACAGGATATAGATTTCCCAGAGCTTTCTTTTACCCCCCTATCCGAACTGGAAGCCCGTTTCGTCGTTTCTAAAAAGACCCCCAATGCAGCCCAGATCTTGGAACAACTGGAGTCCAGTTTTCATACCTTAAAGGCAAGCGGAGAGCTTTAACCCAGCCACTTTTTACTCACCCCTCTGAGGCTGACCCCTTAACTCGACTAGAATTAAGAAAGACTACAGGGGGTAGAGTATGAAGAACGGAATCATATTACTTATTGCTAGTTTATTACTAAGTTGTGCCGCAGATCCCTATGAGAAACGGCAAGTAAAACGAGTTGCGCCTACAGAGCCGGGCAATCCCATCCTACAGGTGAAAGAGCATATCAGCCTGACGCTCAGACCCAAAGAAACCTATCACTTTCCGGTTCCACTCGGAGAAGTGGGGCCGGTTGACTCCCTGTATTCGGGTAATCGCCAATATCCTTTTTACTGTATGACGCTGGATGGCAACCTGGAACAACCTATGGTGGATAACCAACAAGGTTATGGTGTTCCGGTTTACAACCAGAATGAAGAAGTGATTGGCTACAGCAAAGATTGCCTTATCCCCGCCAGGCTGGACTATTTTTATGCAACAGCTAAAGATAAAAAGGTCAAATCCTATGATCCCAACCAACCACCGTCACCCGGTGAAATTGCCACCACCTTAATTAAGGGCAAAGAAATTCCACAAATATATCGTGTGGAAAGAGGCAGTATTAACCGGTACATCTATCACGTGATCATGCTGGACCCCGAGGGGGACCTATCTAACCGCAACAATAAAGACTACTGGAATGGCAAACTTATTTATCAATTTAAAGGAGGCTCAAGTATAGGCTTTTTACAGGGCCGCCAAAATGTCGAAAGCATGATGGAAAAGCGTCTGACCCAACTTTCCCAGGGTTATGCGATCGTCTCCTCAACAGGTAATAAGACCAGCTATGGCTACAATATGCTGATGGCCGAAGATAACGCCCGCAGAGTTAAATCCCACTTTATAAGCCTGTATGGCGACCCCCTATACACTGTTGGTATAGGGGGATCTGGCGGAGGGCTAGCACAATACCTGATAGCGCAAAATAGTACTGGCATCATCGACGGCTTAATGCCGCTTTACGGCTACCCGGATATGATCTCTCAATCTATCTTCTTGTTGGACTGTGACTTACTACAGCACTATTACAATATTTACGACCGACACAACGAGAAATGGCTTGACTGGGAACAACGGCAAAAAATTGAAGGTATGAACGCCATCAATGATTACCCGCAAAAATTCGGCTTTCTTCAACCCATTAATCAACTGGTCGCCGGCACCTGGCCTTCAATCCCTAAGGGAAATAGCGAATGTATCCGCTCCTGGATTGCAGCAGCCACCTTTTTTAACAACCCAAAACAAGGTTTCCTGAAACCCTACTTTTCTGACGAAGTCGTTGATCAGGTGAACTGGACCTATTGGCAAGATCTGGAGCAAATTTTTGGAGTAGACGAAAATGGCTTTGCCAGAACAACCTGGGGAAATCAGGGGGTGCAATACGGGTTGCTGGCATTACGCCAGAGGGATATTAGCATCGATGAGTTTATTCACCTTAACCATCATATTGGCTCCTGGGTGGAACAGGACAAGATGAAAAAAGAAAGCTCCATTGCCCCATTTGGAAAGCAGAAACCATTGTGGATAAGCCTGTGGAGTAGAAATAATATCACCAAACCTAACCCTCATATGGCCAAACGTAAGCCGTCAGACCCGAAGGCGATAGACAAGGCCTATCGTTATGGTCAGGTCTTTATCGGTAAAGTAGATCTACCAATTCTGGATATACGTCATTATCTGGAAGAGACGCTGAATATGCATCATGTCTCGGCCTCTTTTGAAACCCGGCTAAGACTGCGGGAATTTCAAGGCCATAGCGATAACCAGGTCATCTGGATATCTCACCAGGACCATACCCCGGTAGATGAAGGTATGGCTATTATGGACAAGTGGTTGATGGCGCTACATAACGATCCCAATAAGACGGTTCTGGAAACCAAACCAGTCGAGTTGCAAGATACCTGTATGGACAGCGAAGGTTTGGTGATAGGTAAAGGCGAGCATGTTTGGGACGGTGCATGGAACAATAAAGCAGATGGCGCCTGCAATACAGTCTTCCCCATTTACAGCAACAGCAGGATCCAAGCAGGCGGCCCCTGGTCAGGTAGTGTCTTTAAGTGCGGCTTAATCCCGGTTAGCGAAGCCATACAGCGCAATTTTTACGGTGACATCAATATGAAACCCCATCAAAAACGTTTAGAAGGAATATTTCCTGATGGGGTCTGTGATTACCTGTTAGGCGATGTGGGCCGTCCCTATATGTCTTTTTAGTCTTCAATTTCAATGGCGCTAAAATTAATATTTTTAGCGCTAACCCGAACCTTTTATCTAACCCATATGCCATGGGGTGTTTGCCCGGAAACGATCATCACCATGGTGCAACAGCAAGCCCCTTGTTTCACTGTATTCCATCTTGAGGTACCGATAAAAACCTAGAAGGTAAATGGGTAATTATTTCCTAAATATAGTGAATTAAGCTTAAACAGATAACCACTTAGCCACTGAAAACAGTGCTTTTTCTTGCTATAATCCAACCTTATGGAACCCATCAAATCACGGTTATAAGGGTAACAATTGTTGCGGTCTTTGCAGGAGTGGATGCCCTCTTTATAGGTGAATAGGGCAAACACAGCGATCGCTATATTCGCCGAACGTACATCCCTGAGATGGGTTCGGCTCCTACAGCTCTATCTGGATCTGTTACCCAGGTTTGACCGGGCCCCAACCTTTTATCCCCCCGACACCTTAAACTGTCGTCAATTCCCAAAAACGACAAGTATCAGAACTGAGCGGAGAATTTATGCAACAATTTATTCAAAATTTGGTATCCCTCTGGGCCGTCATCGATCCCATAGGTAGTATCCCTGTATTTATCGCCGCCACAGCAGGGCTCAGCGCTGCGGTGCAAAGAAAAATCGCATTTCGCGCCATTATTATTTCCTTCTTCCTGCTTTCAGCTTTTATTGTCGGTGGTCAGATCGTTCTGGAAGCAATGGAAATCTCCCTGCCTTCATTTCAGATTGCAGGCGGTCTCGTTCTACTGTTATTTGCACTGACCATGATCTTCGGCGAGAGTAAACCCGAGCAAGAGCAACATATGGCTGAGAACAAGGATAAATATCTGGATATCTCTGTGTACCCCTTGGCTGTCCCGTCAATTGCCAGCCCGGGCGCTATGATGGCTGTGGTGCTAGCGACGGATAATCACAGATACTCGATCAACGAACAATTAATCACCTTTGGCGCCATGGCCACTGTATTGGTGGCAACCCTGGTATTGATGTTACTTGCCAGCCCAATTCTAAAGCTAATTGGTAATACAGGCGCCAGCATTATCAGCCGGGTGATGGGATTAATTTTGGCATCTATTGCGGTGGAAAGTATTTTAACCGGGATTGTAGCCTTCTTTTCCCTGTCAGTTTAAACAGTTACCATGCCCCGGGCGGGGCATGGTTAAATACAGTACTATGGCGTGTAGTAAGTCTGCGCCCCAGGACCAACTGGCAGACCCAGCATAAATACCCAGATAAAAAATAACAGGCTCCAACCAATCACAAAGACCATGCTGTATGGCAGCATGGTTGAGATCAGCGTACCTATACCCAGATCTTTCTTATAGCGACTGGCAACGGCCAGGATCAGGCCAAAATAACTCACCATAGGAGTAATAATATTGGTGACCAAATCACCAATCCGATAGACCGCCTGAATAGTTTCTGCCGCATAACCCACACAATTACATTAGTGGATTAATTTATTTTTCAACAAGAGAGAGTAGGAGGGCAGTACAGCATTATCTCTTTTACCCTTCGCCAGCTTGGCTGTAATATACCCGCCACAAAAGGCAACTAGTGTTCGTCTGCTTTATTGCTGAGAATCTACTTTTCATTGGCCGGAAAGGCCTAACACTTTATACAGGTAAATAAACATGGCTTTAATCTGGCAAATTTTTTGGCGCTTTATTGCGTTAGGCTGTGTCAGCTTTGGTGGTCCGGTAGCACATATTGGTTATTTTCAACGAGAATTTGTCCAAAAGCGGAAATGGATATCTGATCAGGATTACGGCCGCCTGGTTGCCTTAAGCCAATTTCTTCCTGGCCCCGGCTCCAGTCAAGTCGGTTTCGGAATAGGGCTACAAAAGGCGGGGTTAGCTGGAGGTATAGCAGCCTTTCTCGGGTTCACTCTTCCCTCCGTGCTCTTGCTCTGCCTGTTAGCGGCATTTTCCCAGGGCGTAAGCGAAAACTACTTTTTTACCAGCGCAATAACTGGCCTTAAACTGTTTGCGGTTGTGGTTGTTATTGACGCTATTATTGGCATGTATAACAAGTTTTGCGGCAAACCCGTTAGTAGCGGCATAGCTGTTGCTACAGCTATCGTATTATTGGTTGCACCGGGTTTATCCGCACAGTTCTTAACCCTGTTTGCTGCTGCTGTGGCCGGCAGTTTGTTATTGCGACCCGGCGAGACACAAAAAACCAGTCCGGTAAGCATAACCAAAGTCCCGTTAATTCTGTTTGTCGTGCTGCTGGTAGGACTACCATTGCTTAGTAGCTCTTCAGCCTGGCTCAAGTTAATAAACGACTTTTACCAAGCGGGCAGCTGGGTATTTGGCGGCGGCCATGTAGTGCTTCCATTACTCCAAGCACAGCTCGGCGATACAATTACCGCCGATAGCTTTTTAACCGGTTATGCCGCAGCGCAGGCTGTGCCCGGCCCTATGTTTACCCTGGCTACCTTTTTAGGCGCCGAGATTATGCCTGAAAATATGCTCGCTGGAGCCCTGCTAGCCACTGTCGCTGTTTTCTTACCCGGATTCTTATTGATACTGGCATTTCAGAAAGCCTGGTTTCAGCTGGCCAGCCAGCCAAAAATTGGTGGCGCCGCCAATGGCATCAATGCCAGTGTAGTTGGATTGTTAATGGCAGCCTTATACCAGCCGGTATTTACTTCCGCGGTACACAGCGGCATGGATATAGCCTGGGTTGTTGGTGGATTATTCTTGTTAAGGATACTGAAGTTACCCATTCTGGCCCTGATCGCCGTATTTGTGATAGGGGCGATACTGGTTCCTTAATAATTAAATCAGCCCACTAAAAAGTGGGCTGATTGTATACTTCTCAATCGACTTTTACTGGCGTAAAGAAACCAACATCGCCGTGGCCTGTTGCCGGGTCATACTGGTAATACAGCTCAAAACATGGCCTGTCATCCAATTCTATTCCAGTCTCTACAATCTGACCCATTAGGGATTCCCAGTGCTGGGCATAATGAACCTTTTCAGTAACGGGCTCACGCTCTGTGGCATAAACCCCTTCAGGTAACTGACATAGCTCGATTTCACCACTTACTTGCGTACCTTCAGGTACACTAATGCAAATGTCGGTTCGACACTTTTCTAGCGCTGTCACTTCCGGATTGTCATGATAAATAAAGATAGACTCTCCACCTGCCAGGCCTTTCGGTCCCGCCCAGCCATACAGCTTTTGTACTGCCGGCTGATAATTTTCACCGTATGGACCATTAACCCGAACATATGCCAAACTGCGCGCAGCCATAAATTGAGTTTTCATTATCTCTCTCCCTTTGTTGAGTTCAGCGTTAGCATAAACTGCCGATTGCTCAGCGGCGTGTCCAAAGTTGCGCTGCGAGCGTCCAATCTTGCTCTTTTCAAGTAACTTGCTTAGCTCACCCAGACTCTTACACTGGCGAAAATCACTGGGAGTCAGATCGAAGTGCTTTTTAAAGGCCTTTGCCAGGCTTTGGGAGCTGGAAAAACCAAGCTCCATAGCTACATTCGTAACATTGGAATTATTGTAAAACAACAGCCTGGCCGCTTCCTCCATACGTAACCGGCGAATAAAATCGGCCAGGGTTTCTCCGCTCACGGCCTTAAACACTCGGTGGAAATAATAGGGGGATAGATGAGCCATTTGCGCAACCTGAACCAGGTTGAGTTGACTATTATAGTTCTGCTCAATATAGCGAATGACAGGTTTAAGCCGCTTATGATAAAGAATGTCCATGCAATGCCCGAGTTAAAGAGATCCGTTCCAGAATTATCCGAAACCGGAAAAAACTTCAACATTAATATCAAATAATCCTAAATCCTGCCGATAAGAATAACTCTCGGGGGGAAACAAGGGTAAGGGTATGAGAATTGGTGAAAGCAATATTAAATTGTGGTCGAACAGTGAAAAAAGTTCTCAAACAGAGGAACTGACCAAACAAAGGCAAAGCCAGACTCAAGACCCGCTGACAGACCGACCCAGCATAGGCCAGCAACAAGAGCTGACACAAACCTATAACGCCCGATTTTTAGCTAAGAAACAGTTACAGAGCATGAACTACAGTGAAGTGACTTCGGCGGATAAAAGCCAGCTGACCAAGATCAGCAGTGAACACAGCATTAAAGAGATAATTTCCGGCCTGATCAATAAGGAAGTCTCTCTGTTTGATACCAAATTTCTCCTCTCCGAGGAGCTGGGCAGTTCATTTACCGATAACCGTACTCTGGTCCAGCAAAGTGCAGAGCAATTAACCATGGCGGAAGGAGAAACGGATGACCAGGGCGCAAACGATCCAGCCTTAATGGCGGGAACTATGAACATAGGGTTTGAAAGCTACCGCCTGCATAAAGAACAAGAAAGTATGCAGGTAAGGGCAATGGGAACCATCACTCTGGAAGACGGCCGCAGCATAGACTTTGCCATGGAGCTGGAAATGGAGCGACAGTTTGAGCTGGAGGAAAACCTGGCGGTGAACCTGACCGAACGAACCTTAAAAGATCCCCTGGTAATAAACTTAACCGGCGCACCGGTGGAGCTCACAGAGTCCAGCTTTAGTTTCGATATAGACTCAGATGGCAAAGACGATGAAATCTCTTTTGTCCGCCCCGGCAGCGGCTTACTGGTGCTGGACGCAAATGAAGACGGGGTGATCAATAATGGCAGCGAGTTATTTGGCGCTCAAACCGGACAAGGTTTTAGTGAGCTGGCCCAATATGACGCCGACGGTAATTTATGGATCGATGAAAACGACGAAGTTTTCAACAAACTTCAGGTGTGGACTAAAGACGCCGATGGTAACGACAGCCTGATCAACCTGAAAGATGCTGGCGTTGGCGCCATATATCTTGGCTCTACATCATCGGAATTTGACCTTACCGATTCTGAAAACAACCTGTTGGGTAAGGTGCAGAGAAGCGGTATTTTCTTAAAAGAAAGCGGTGAAGTATCCAGCGTACAACAAATAGATCTGGCCATACACAACGAGAAGGAACCCGGTGAACTGGAACAAATGTATGACAATATGGCAGATAAGTTTCAGGGTTTTAACCTTATCACCCCTGAGCTTCTGATCGGCCAGACAATAACTATCGATCCCGCAAATATCATTGATCTAACCACAGGTGAATCACTGTCAATTGTCAACCTTCAGGAGCTATCTCTGTCTGTTGATCTGGTGCTAGGCAGCTTCAACCGGCAGCCAGTCGACAGTACAGTTGAGCTTGACCCAACCCCAAAGGATTTTTTTACCACTATTGCCGGCCAACAAACCAGCCAGCGTTCCAGCACAAGCTCCTCGGAAACAACCAGCCTGACGAAGGAAACCAGTTCCCAGGCGGCTGTATCCCCCAGCCAAACCAGTCACAACCAACCACCCTTGAGCTATTCCAGCCAGGATGCCCTGGACCGCTTAGGTGAACTTTCTCAGCGGCTGGATAGTTATACGACGGATCATGAAGTTAAACTATCAAGGCTAAATAGCTTACTGGACAGCCTTAAAGAAAACCGCGAAAAACTTGCCCAGCACAGGTCTTTTCACAGCAGCTTTTATTTTTAACATTAAACTAAAACCCTAACACTTACTCCTTACGCCGCGTTGCTCGCGGCATAAACCTGTCGATATCTTATAATATCTCCCTCCTTGTTGTGATAAGTTGCCCTGGTTAATGCCATTCGCTTAACAGACGCGAAGCCAATTTATATTTAGAGAAACAAGCAAGATGAAGTCAAGGTTCACGGACAAGTACTTCCATTACCTCTTTTATGGCGGTTTTTTGCTAGGACTGGCGCTAAGTATCTTGTACAGCACGAACCAAATCCTAACCGGAGATCAGACCCAAATGCTGTTTAAGGGTTATCTGGGTGCTCAAACAGATACCTGGCTCAGTTACGGCAATGCCGCCAGCGCCGTGGGTCATGTGCCTGGCTCCTTGTCCGCACTTATCGTTGGTGTACCCTTGCTGGTGTGGGACTCTCCCCAAGCACCTATGTTCTTTTTGATCTTTTTGCATGTTATTTCCTTCTTTTTGCTGGATTCCGTCATAAAGCAGATATTCGACAGGCCTGTTCGGTTGCTATTTTTGCTGCTCTACTGGTTAAATCCCTGGTTTCTGTTTGAAAACATTTTATATAACCCATCCTATTTGTTTTTGTTCAGCGCCATGCATTTCTGGTCTGCGTTTAATATGCGGGAACGAAAATCCGGGGTTTATGCATTTATCCACCTGCTCTCCATCGGAATGGCGATGCAGCTGCATTATTCCTGGGTATTGCTGGCGGTGATTTCCAGCTATTTATTTTATCGAAAACTTATTGTTATAAACTGGTGGGGTTTGATTGCCGCGGGTCTGCTGATCCTGGTTTCCCTTGCGCCTTATTTGCAAGAAGCACTGGTTAACCCGGATATAGCCAAAGAGGAAAGCGATCGCTACATAGGTTGGGGCGGCGTGCACGTTTACCCTGTACTTAAAGCTACCTTGTACTGGTTTAAATACGGCTCGCTGCTTTATTCCAGTAAGCTAATGTTTGGCTCTAATTTCGAATGGTTTACTTCAATTCAGTTTATCCAGGTCGGGGCTAAATACCTGTGGCAAGGTCTGATGGCAGTTTTAGGCGGGCTGAGCCTCTGGGTTACCTTTAAAGCCAATAAACTGGTCTGGTATCAGGTAAAATCTCAAATTATCAGGAAACCAGGCAATACAAGCGTATCATCAGAAGCCTGGATGCAACTTTATGCCTTTTCCGCCCTGCTCGCAGTAATAGTAAGTTCTGTCTTATCGCCTATCATATTTTCTTATTGGCACTTGATTAGCATATTTCCTTTTGCCATTTTACCCCTGCTGTATTTAGCCAGACAATGGCGAGTTGATAATGCACAGAAGTTCTCAACCTATGCGCTTTACCTGACCGCCTATTTTTTACTGGTAAACCTGATTGCCGCTCACGACAGCCGTAAGTTCTCATATCAGGTGAGTTATTCCGAGCAAACCATCGAGTATATTGAGCAGCAACTAACAGAGTGAGGCAGCCAAAAATTTCCAACCTTGGACTTCAAGCTAAAGCCCTCCCGGTTAGGTATCACATGCTCTCTGATAGAGGTTGCTCATTTTCCTGCTTCAGCGCTGTCGAAAAAGCAGCTTAAATAGTATTTCAGATTGACAGCCAATAGCGGCTTTCCAACGACCCCGCATTAAAGGCTGTTAACCTGATCATACAATTGCCAATACCATAACTGGTGGTAAGCACTATAACGTTTGTAGTGCTGCGCCGCTTCCTCTACCGGCGCCAAGCCTGACTCAATCGTCATTTTTGCTTCATCCCGCCAAGGGTAAAACATCTCGGTATGGAAGTCGTAATAACCCCGCTCATCCATCACTCCACCACCGTTGTAGGCAAAGTTCAGCTCGGCTTCATCTTGTGCCTGGAGCAAATTTCTACCCAATGCAGAGTGCTTCGCTGCCGACAGCGACAGGGCATACAGGGTCGGCATTATATCCCGATGGGAACCGAACCGTTGCGGGGAGTATACAGCATCCCCTGGCAGATACGCCTTAGGCACATGGAGGTAGAAGGGCACAGATTTATCCCACACCATCCATCTTGAGCTGTAATTCAGCGCGCGAATTTCATGATCTCCCGTTGCCGCCAATATGGTTCGCCGGCCCAATGGCTGTTGCTTTACCCGAGAGATAAACTGGCCCAGTTGATCATTACTGTATTGGTAAGTCGACAAAATTGCCTGCTCTTCATCTTCCGCTAATATGCCATAAAGTGCTTCTGGCACCTTCAACGGCTTTAATTGGTAGTTTTTTGGCAACTGATAAGGAGGATGATTGGTAATACTGAGGATCACCACAAACAGTGGCTGGTTGCGGGCATCGGCATCGCTGAGTAAGGTTTCAGCAAAGCGGAACGCATACTCATCGGTAACGCCCCAGAGCTGCTCTTCTGCGCCTGGAAAAGCCGCCTTAATAGCATTCTTATCGTAGAAATCATCAAACCCTTGCTGTAAGGCAAAGGCTTTCAGGTTTCGCCAGCCGCCATTGCCGGCAGTGACAAACACTGTTTTATAACCGGCTTGACGATACGGTTGCGTCATTGCCAGCTTAAATGCCGTACGCTGAGCGGTGCTCTGAGAAATCCCTTGTTCAGGCGATAGCACCATCAGCTGTGCTAAGGAAGCTATGGTGCCGTTCTGGCCAGAGAAAAACCGCCGGTAGAGAAAGTCTTGCTCCAGATGAGGGGCCAGCGCGCCCAACAGATCGACCTCGCCCGGTTTGTGGAAATCCAGCATCCGATTGCTCATGCTTTCCATCACAGAGAGAACTACATGTGGCGGACGTTGCTTGATGGACGGATTAGAGACGGATTGCCTTACCAGCGCCGTCCACGGCGCACCGGAAGGCCTGTCAGTAGTAAATACTTCCGCCAGTAACTCCTGCCCCTGGGCCGGCGTCACCTTGGGGAAAACCTTAGATTTTCTGTAGGCTTTAGCAGCCCAACTCATGGCAATTATCGAGTTAGGGGTCGCGGCATTCAACAGCTTACTCTGCGATACCAAAGCATCATGCTGGCGCAAGGGAAAGGTACCCGCCGAGCCACGGCCGGCCAACGCAATCAGCAATACCGAAACCAACACATAAGCACACGCCACAGCCCGGCCCGGCTGCCAATTGACCCTGACCAACCAGCGACGGCCTATACCCATACCTTTCGCCAGCAGCCCGGTAACCCCTAGCAAGGTAACCGACGCCAGCAGTATTGGATACCCCTGCCACATATTGATCAATACCGCACCTGTATCCCCGTCAAACAGTGCAAAGACAAATACATCGAAGTGATTGTGGTACGTTTGATAATAGAACTGGTTGGCAATGGCCATTCCGCCACAGATTAACAGCAGCAGCACCCCGTAGCCTGGCAAGCACAGATAAATCAAACGCTGGCAGCGACGGCTAAACAGAGTGCACAGGCTCAGTAAGACTGCCGGCGCCAGGGCCATACCGGCAATCCGCATATCGAATTTGAGTCCCACCCACCACATTCGAACTATTTCTGCAGCCGGCACAAGCTCATCGTTACCCACAAAATATTTAAGCAACAGCGCACTGCGGGCCAGCATAAACACCAGCACAATCATGCTAAAAACCAGCCAGATATGCAGCATATTGCGGTGAAACAAGCTGAAAGGTGAAAGTGCGACAGGAGGACGAACTACAGTCATAGCTAAAAAGATACTTAAATTTGATATGCCCAGCACTATACATTAATTCTTGACTTTGTTGCAGCTCTAGCCTAAACGTCAATTAATATCTGCTCAAACGATAACTTCACTGTATAGCCGCCCCGGTAAAATGATTAAATATGCCACAGGCGAGCATAGCTTCCATTTTCTGAACTTCCATAGATCGCTAAAACATGGGTAAAACCATCCAACCCAACAAATCAGAATTCAGGTATTCTGTAGCCATTGGCACTAAATATCGGGAAGATAAATGCAGTCATTTGCTGAATTGATTAAACATGTTGGCCGCGGTGAAAAAGGCCGCCGCCCTTTAACCCAAGAAGAAGCCTATCAGGCCCTTTCTATGTATCTGGACGGCAAAGCGGAGCGACTACAACTGGCTGTTTTGCTTATGCTGCAAAGGGTCAGATGTGAAACAGCC
Organism: Psychromonadaceae bacterium; assembly: GCA_965249895.1. Taxonomy (GTDB): domain Bacteria; phylum Pseudomonadota; class Gammaproteobacteria; order Enterobacterales; family CBDFNC01; genus CBDFNC01. The sequence continues at coordinate 410,925 of CBDFNC010000003.1, read as the reverse complement.
GAAGAAGCGGCTGGTTATATTCAGGCGCTAAGGGAGCGAATTTCACCAGACTGGCAGGCTCTCAAGGTTGACATAGACTGGCCCTGCTTTGCCGGTAAAAGACGTCAACCTCCGTACTTATTGCTGGCAGCTAAATTATTGGCGCAGCAGGGTTATAAGGTGCTGTTACACGGCCATGCCGCTGTAGACGCCATCAAATATCAAATTGAATCCGCCTGCCCGGAGCTGGGCATCAAGCAAGCTGACACGCCTCAACAAGCACGGCAAATTCTGGCCACAGATAATATTGTCTATATTCCCTTATCTTCCTACTGCGATCCCCTGATTGATTTGCTGGCACTACGTAAAGTGGTGGGATTAAGAACGCCGTTAAATACAGTAGTAAGAGCCCTTAACCCTGCAGCCGCGCCTTTTTCTATTCACGGTATATTCCACCAGGGTTATGAGCAAATTCACGCGGAAGCGGCGGCTCTGGTGGGTGATAAAAATATGCTGGCGTTTAAAGGTGAGGGAGGAGAAAGCGAGCGCAACCCGAGAACCGCGTGCCGTCTGGCGGGTCTGAAAGATGGCCAGGTATATCAGGAAGAGTGGCCAACCTACCTTGAAGGGGCCTCAGGTAAACATGGCGAGATTAGCGGTGTTTATTTAGCCAAGGTTTGGTCCGGGGAAACAGAAAACAGCTATGCTAGCCACGCCGTGATCTCCACCCTGGCCATTATGGTAAAACAAATGGCCATCGCTGACAGCCAGGCCGGCGCACTGGAGTTAGCGCAGCAATGGTGGCTTAACCGCGAATAACATCCTGCAAGGGCAGCACCGAGTTAATTAATCACCCCGGCGGCTCTTAACCGTCGATATAAGGTGTTGCGACTAATATCCAGAGCTTTGGCGGTGCGACTAACATTACCGTCAAAGCTCTGATAGGTTTCCAGCATTATATCTGTCACCTGTTTATCCAGCTCACCAGTTAGCACAGCTTTGCTTGTTTTAGCTGCGGATTGAGACAATAACTCACGCTGCATATTGTCTGGTAAGTGACTAAACTCAATAATCTTTTCTTCTTCACTAAAGGCACAGGCGACTTGTATAAGATTATCCAGTTGACGAATGTTGCCTGGCCAGGAATATTGCTTTAAGCGCTTTTTAAGACTGGGATCCAGCTGTTTTCCAGAGCCATATTTTTCCAGCTTTTGCGCCACCAGCAAATCAAAGTCTTCGCGCTCCGATAGTTTCGGTAAATTCACTTCAACGCCACTTAAGCGAAAGTAGAGATCTTCCCTAAAAAAACAGCTCTGAACCTGCTCTTTTAAATCCTTGTGGCTCGCTGCAACCAGGCTGAAATCAACACAGTAAGCTTGATTACAGCCCAAGGGATGAACGACTTTATCCTGCAGCACACGCAACAGCTTTACTTGCGTCGCTTCACTTAATTCACCAATTTCATCCAGGAAGAGGATGCCACCGTCGGCCCCACGGATTTTTCCCTTGCTGCCTTTGCTACTGGCGCCTGTAAATGCACCATCGACATACCCGAACAATTCCGCTTCGATAAGGTGGTCCGGTAAGGCTGCACAGTTAATGGCTATTAGGGGTCCTTGGTGACGATTGCTATCTTCATGTAACTGCTTGACCAGGTATTCTTTGCCGACGCCTGTATCCCCACTGATTAACAAGGAAATAGACTTGTTGATGGCGATTAAGCCAAGTTTATGAGCCCGGTTTATCCGATTGTCCTGTTTTACCTTAGCTGGTTGTATTTTCTTGCTTAGTCGTGTTAAACCTTTGCTAAAACAGGCATAGATAAAGTCGCCACCACCACTGTGTAGTAACAGCTCTCTCCCGGGTGACACCTTTAACAGAGACTGCTGTGGGAATAGCTGCTCAAGGGAATAGCGATTGGTCGACAGGTTTAAACCAAGCAGAGTCGAAGCTACTCGGTTGCTCGCTACCAGGAGATCATGGTCGAAGAATAATAAACCATATTGCAGACTCTTTTCACGGCCAGGCAGGCTAGATATTTTTAATCCATCACAGTGCTTATACTTGGCCAATAACAGCTGACTTTCCAACCTGATAGCCATCATTTCAGCTAGATTGACATTTTGCATATTAAACTGGCGGGAATCACCAGACACATCGATAACACCTATTACCTGGCCCAATCCGTCCAGAATTGGGCTGGCGACACAACTGACATTTCGAATAGATTGCAGATAATGAGAATCACCCAGCACCATACTTGGTGCGGACTCCGCCAATGCCGTGCCTATGGCGTTTGTACCCCGGTCCGCTTCACTCCATTTGACACCGGGTTGGAGTGCCACACGGTTGGCCAGCGGTAAAAATTCATCACTGCCCCAGGCATCCAGGATCACCCCTTGATTGTCACTTAGCATGACCCGGTTGCCAGAACCCTTAATAACATGTTCAAACACTGGCACCAGATTAAAACTGTTCATCATCAGGTCGCAGGCATGTTTGTCTCTTTGCCGCTTTAAACTCCGGGCACTGAGTCGCGCTACTTCTGGCTCTTTATCTTGTTCGATACCGGCCTGCTTGGACCGTACCCAGGAGCGCTTTATTTGAGCATCCAGATGCTGAAATAACAGAGGTTGATAGCTGGCATTATCCGCAGTGTGCATTGCTCCTGCTCCTGTTCAATTTTGTCACATTACCTGTTCATTGATGAAACAGACAATTCCATTATCACATAGCTCGACCTTAAACAAAACACATGAGAAAACCATTCATATTCAACATGTTATTTTTACAAGCAACATAATTCTTACAAGCTGGCCTACCCCTTGCACTGCTCCAAGTAACTCAATGGTAAACAAGGCGTTTACCGAGTGTTAAATAACATAAATATAAAAACAAGGATTAATAACATGATTTACAGTCAGCCTGGCCAAAAAGACTCTCTACTCACGTTTAAAGAACGCTACGAAAACTATATTGCTGGGGAGTGGTGCGCTCCGCTAAACGGCCAGTATATGGACAACAGCTCTCCTGTTAATGGTGATGTTTTTTGTCAGGTGCCTCGCTCCGATGTGAGTGATATCGACAAAGCGGTAGCAGCAGCTCAGCACGCACAAAAAAGCTGGCGCAAAACATCAGTAACAGATCGCTCCAATATACTGCTTAAAATAGCCGACAGAATTGAACAAAACCTGGAGCTGCTGGCCGTGGCGGAAACCTGGGATAACGGTAAAGGAATTCGCGAAACCATCAACGCCGATATTCCGTTAACCGTTGACCACTTTCGCTATTTCGCGGGTTGTATCCGCTCTCAAGAGGGAACAGCTGCAGAGCTTGACGGCAATACAGCGTCTTACCACTTTCATGAACCTATCGGTGTCGTTGGTCAGATCATCCCCTGGAACTTTCCTATCCTGATGGCCGCATGGAAACTGGCTCCGGCATTAGCCGCTGGTTGCTCCGTGGTCTTAAAACCAGCCGAGCAAACTCCCGTTTCTATTTTGGTGCTGATGGAGCTAATTGAAGATCTGGTTCCAGCCGGGGTGATCAACATAGTCAACGGTGTGGGCGAGGAAGCCGGTCATGCACTGGCCACCCATACTGGTATCAACAAGATTGCCTTTACCGGCTCCACCACTATTGGCCAGTTAGTATTAAAAGCCGCAGCGGAAAACCTGATCCCATCCACTGTGGAGCTGGGTGGTAAGTCTCCCAATATCTTCTTCGAAGATATTATGCAGCAAGAGCCTGAATACATAAGCAAGTGTGTTGAAGGGTTAGCGTTGGCATTCTTTAACCAGGGAGAAGTCTGTACTTGTCCTAGCCGGGCACTGATCCAGGAGTCTATTTATGATGAGTTTATCGCTCTGGTTATTGAGCGGGTTAAACAAATTAAACAAGGTAATCCGCTAGATACCGAAACCATGGTAGGTGCCCAGGCCTCCAATGAACAATTTGATCGTATTATGAGCTATCTGGAAATAGGTAAAAATGAAGGCGCCGAGGTACTGATTGGTGGTGAAGCGGCCAGCGACCCTAAAAATGGTTACTATATTCAGCCCACACTGCTGAAAGGCCACAATAAAATGCGCATCTTTCAGGAAGAGATTTTTGGCCCTGTGGTGAGTGTCACGACCTTTAAAGACGAAGCTGAAGCGTTAGAAATCGCCAATGATTCGGAATATGGCTTAGGTGCCGGAGTCTGGACACGAGATATGAACCGAGCATACCGCATGGGCAGAGAGGTAGAAGCAGGTCGGGTCTGGACCAACTGTTATCACGCTTATCCTGCTCACGCCGCATTTGGCGGCTATAAGAAATCGGGAATTGGCCGTGAAACTCACAAAATGATGTTGGATCACTACCAGCTAACCAAGAATCTGCTGGTGAGCTACGATACTAACCCGTTAGGTTTCTTTTAATCTAAACCTCTAAATCTAGAGTAGCCGCCTTATATTGGCCTGATAACAAGGCGGCCTTTTTTAATTTCCCTGACCGGCGCCAGCCAACTCTTTATTTAGCGCGTTGCTCAGTGCGGGTCGAGCGCTAACTCTTTCTCTGTATGCCGCCAGCTTAGATGGCAATACCTGATCAAATCGAACCGCCCAGTTTAAGGTATGGCCCAGCAGGATATCCGCCACCGTAAAGGTTTCACCCAACAGAAAACCCTGTTCCGGAGTCCACAATTCAGCAATGTTAGCAGCTTTATTAAACTCCCAGCTTCCCACAGACAACATTTGCGGGATCCTTTGCTCTTCCGGTAACGCAAATTTATGCTTGCCAATACTCCAGAGTGGCTGCTCCAGTTCACAAATGATAAAACTGACCCAACGGTGGAACACTCCTGACTCATCTCCTCCTGGCTGTGGCAGCAACTTTCTATCGCCATATTTTTCAGCCAGGTATAAGCAGATTGCTGCAGATTCAGTCAGCAATAAATCTCCATCTTTTAACGCGGGAACTTTACCTGCCGGGTTTAACGCCAAAAATTCAGCATCTTTGTGGGCGCCCCTGGAAAAATCAATATACTGATATGACCAATCCAGACCCAACTCCTCTAAAGTCCAGGAAACTCTTAACGATCGACTTCTTGGAACACCAAACAGGGTAATCATTACTCGTCCTTTTACCGGAAAAATCGAATTGTTAGACTAGCAGCAATCAGACAACACGTCTGATTATCCAATTTAAAAGATCTTAAGTTAATCTGGCTTATCGGCTGGCGGCTCGCTATCTTCCGACCAAACGGGCTCATCCTTATTAACAACGACAGGTTCAGTTTGATGATATCCAGGCTCTGGTTCAGCAGGTGGTTCTGCTTCATACAACTCTTTTAACAAGGCAGGTAAAAGATTGTCGAAAAAGTCTTGGTTACATTCCTTGGCGGTTTCCGGCAGCTTATCGATAAAGCTTTGTAGTATTGCTTTATGTGCCTCGGAGAGGGCTACCGTTTTATCTTCCCCAATTACAAAACAGACAGCTTCAACTAGCTCATTGGTAAAATTCTCCAGCTTGACCAGATTATCGTCATTAACACCTTGAAACACGAAGAAATTATTGGCAAGCGCAAACAATACTTTGGCACCTTCGTCGGTTATATATTCCTGTTGAGCAAACTCCGTCAGCGCCAGCCTATATTGTTCCCGGCACATGGCAATGCGATTGGCTTGTTGGGCGCGAACCTCCCTTAGCAACTGCTCTTTTTTTCTTTTATCTAAAATGTAGAAACCTAAACCTACCAGTAGAGCAACAAAACCGGCCAATATCAGCAAAGGACCACTCACCTCTTTCCCCCATGGTTTTAACGGCCTTGCTATCAATATAGGTGGCAAAAGTAAAAAAAGTCACACTTAAGAAAATATGAAAAACAATTTACCTAGTTTTACGGCTATTTGAGCTGATATATACACATTAATGTCTATTTTAGGCGACACTGACTGGCCACCTAAGCAAGATGGCCGGCGGGACTAGATTTCAGTGTTTTCCTGCTCCTCTCTTTGCTGCTCACGCTGCAACTTTCTGGCTACGGCTTCGGCTTTAAACTCGGCCAACGCCAGCTTTTGCTCTTCGGTCAACAGTAAATAAACCTGCGCCCTTGACTGGCCTTTAACAACTGTCATTTGCTCAACCATATCGCCCTTTTGCTCCGCAAGTGCAGCAAGCTGCATATCAAAATCTTCACTTTCCATATCTAAGACATCAAAGTCCGCTTTGGACACCCCTAGCTCCTTAATTGAGTCCAATGAAACCTTGGCTGCCTCATCAATCGCATCCACAGCGGCACGTTGCTCATCCGTTAACTGAAGCACATGGTCGTAAATAAAATTCTGCATCCGTTGATGGCTGCCCTTACCGCCACCGGAACCCGCTGCATAGCTGGTACCGACCAAAGTCATTGCCGTTACCACAGCTAAAATAATCTTTTTCATTTCCTTACCCCTTAACTAATTAAATTCAGTCTTAGTGTGATAAATAAATGTGCAAACAAGAGGCAACAAATGGTGAAACCTTCAGATAATAATAAATACATGAATTTACAGTGTTTTATCTATGGTTTTAAGTAATTAACAGAGTAAAAGAAGCACCCCCATCATTAAAATTATCAAAATGTGAACTTTTATAAAAAAGTATCGACCTGACGAATAGATCACAGAAACACAAAACAAATATGCTACTAGCTATAGCTTTCCGTTCTGAATACCGATAAAACACTAGTCAGCAAATAATAATTAGAACTGCTATGCATTGGAGAACCTAATATGGCTTGGTTAAATAATTTGAATTTCAGAATAAAAATGGCGATACCCGTTATTATCGCAGTGCTTATATTTATCACTATTTTAGTTTTTAACCTGATCTCCTTTAATAAACAAACCAGTATAAATTCTGTACTAAACGACTCTATTCAACCTGTTCTGAATGATTTAGAAGATGGCTATCGTGACCTGTTCCAGGTCACCACCGCAGGCCAGGGACTGATCATGGCTCATGGAGATAAAACCACAGAAAACAAACATATAGCTGAATACAAAGACAACATTTTCCGGATTAAGAAACGCCTGGAGAGTGTGCAAACCCTGATAGACCAGAAAATTATTCCGACCTCCTACCAGTCCAACTTAAATTCCCTACTCAGTGCTTTTGATCACTGGAAAAATCAATACCAAGTAATTTTTGGCGATCTGGAAAATGCTGAAAATAATTTCGAAAAGTTGGAAGTGGATATCGAACAGCTTTTTGCCGACATGCGCAAACATCTGAAAAAAATACACACCACCATTGAATCCAAACAGACTGAGCTTAAAAATCAGGCAAGTGAAGCAATAGAATCCGCCACTTTTATCATGGAAGCAGGAGTCATTATTGCCCTTGCCATGTCCATATTGATGACCTGGGTGATCTCCGGCATATTACTGGCGCCATTAAAGCGACTGTCCAGCACATTGGAAAATATTGCTTCCGGTGAAGGCGATCTGACTCAGCGAGTCAAAGTAGAAAGCCAAGATGAAATAGGCCAGCTCGCCAATAATTTTAATACTTTTGTGGCAAAAATTCACACAACTGTCAGTGAAGTGATTTCCGCCTCCACTGCGGTTCGCAAAGAAATGGAGCAAATCCAAGGCGTTATAAAAGAAGTCGCCAGCGGTGTATCTAATCAGCAAACCGAAAGTGATGTAGTGGCAACCGCCGTTCACGAAATGAGCACCACCAGTGAAACAGTCAGCAACAATGCCAATGAAGCAGCGCAAGCCAGTAATACTGCTAGCGAAGAAGCCAATACAGCTAAATCAGTACTTTCTACTACGGTACAGTCCATAGATACCCTGGCCAGCGATATTAAACAAGCCGGAACCGTGGTTCATACCCTGGAGCAAGATGTGGGTAATATAGCTTCGATTCTGGATGTGATCCGTGGCATCGCAGACCAAACTAATTTACTGGCGCTAAATGCTGCAATAGAAGCTGCTCGCGCAGGTGAGCAAGGCCGCGGCTTTGCCGTTGTTGCCGATGAAGTTCGTTCACTGGCGAGTAAAACTCAGGAAAGCACGGGTGAAATACAGGCCATGATAGAACGGCTGCAACAGGGAGCTAAAGAAGCGGTCACCGCCATGGATGCCAGCCGGGAAAGTGGCTCTCAAACCGTCGGGCAGGCCAGCAAAGCAGGTGAGTCCCTGGATGCCATCAGCCAGTCTATTAGCATAATTAACGATATGAATATCCAGATAGCCACCGCAGCTACGGAACAAAGCCAGGTGAGTGAAGATGTAAACCGCAACGTCCAGCAAATAGCGGAAAACAGTCATCAAATGGCCAGTATGGCAAACGATACCGAACAAGCCTGCCAATCTCTGGCTGAACAATGTGAGCACTTGGATAACCTGGTTGCTCAATTTAAGGTTTAACTCCCCAACCGCCGCGCCGTCGGGCGCGGTTCATTTAAAACCCACAAAAAACCAAATAAAACAAGGTATTTAAGCAAGGACTGCTCATCCACCATATGGCCCCGACCCGTCAGTCCGGATTTGTGCCGCTTTAGCTTCAATTTTATCTGGCTAGTTCGATTGGAGAGGGCCACAGCTATACCTTGCGGACTAACCAGGAAAAAGCTCTACTTATTAGCGTCGGACCACACCCCGCTTACACGTGTGAAACCAGGTTGGCTCGTACCCTCTTTTAATGACTGTCTGATTAAATCAGGCAGTCCGTAGCAAGCGGTTATCGGTTGTATTTTCTGGCCTTAATGAACCAACAGATAGAGCCATTATATTGATGACCGACTGGCCTTTAGCGTCACTTGATCTGCCGATACCTGGATAGCAATTGATTTAGAGGTAGGCGTCCAGCTTAAATCACCTGTGCTTGCCAATGGAACCAATGGGTTAGTTTCGGGGTAATAAGCAGCAACATTGCCACTGGGAATATCGTATTCAATTAGGGTAAAACCAAATACCTGACGCTTTGTCTCATCAGGCCATAATGCTTCAAGATTAACCTTATCTAAGTGCTTTAATCCAAGAGCAGCTATATCAGCCTTATTCATCATCAGCACTTTACGCTGACCATAAACACCCCGGTACCTGTCATCCATACCATAAACCGTGGTGTTGTATTGATCATGAGAACGTAAGGTTTGTAATACAAAAACTTGCTGATCGGTCAGCTCATAAACAGACTGGGGGACTATAGAACCGGGTAGTGGATAGCTCACTATCTGCGCTTTACCTTGCTGTGTATTCCATTGGCAGGCCGCCGCAGAGTTGCCTAAATAGAAACCACCCGCCTGTTTTATCTTACTGTTAAAATTCTCGAAACCGGGGATCACCTGAGCAATTTTGTTTCTGATATTGTCGTAGTCGGCCACCAGTCCAAACCAGTCAATATGGTCACTGCCTAAGGTAGCATGGGCGATGCCTGCAATGATGGCCGGTTCAGAGCGCATCTCATCTAGTTCACTGTCCACCACACCTGCGGAAGCGTGGACCATACTGAACGAGTCTTCTACCGTGACTTTCTGCGCTCCGCCAGCCTGAATATCTATATCCGTTCGCCCCAAACAAGGCAGTATCAGCGCCTGTTTACCTGTAACCAGGTGGCTTCGGTTGAGCTTAGTGGCAATATGCACAGTTAAACTACAATTTCTTAGCGCTTGTTCAGTTAATTCAGTATCCGGCGCAGCCGCGGCAAAGTTACCTCCCAGGCCAATAAACACCTTACTTTCACCGGAAAGCATGGCAGTTATGGCCTGCACAGTATTATGACCATGCTGTTTTGGCGGCTTAAATCCGAAGGCCTGCTCAATCCCAGTAAGAAAAGCAGCTGTCGGTTTTTCATTAATGCCCATAGTCCTATCACCCTGCACATTACTGTGCCCACGAACCGGGCATAAACCTGCTCCTGGTTTACCTATTTGGCCACGCAGGAGCTGCAAATTTGTGATCTCATGAATGCTGGCGACTGAATGCTTATGCTGGGTGATCCCCATGGCCCAGGTACATATCACGCGATCGGCGTTAATATGAACTTGGCCGGCCTGCTCCAATTGAGCCTGGCTAAGTCCGGACTGTTCAATGATGTGCTGCCAGCTTGTGCCGTCAACCTGTTCAAGATAAACCGCTAGGCCCTCACAGTGCTGTCGAATAAACTGACTATCAAATATCCCTTCCCCCCCGGCCGCTTTATTTTTCCTGTCCATGGCCAACATGACTTTGACCATACCTCGCACTGCAGCCATATCACCACCCAACTTAGGGGTAAAATACAGGCTACTAATTGGGGTTGAGCCCTGGGTTAGCATTTCCGCTTTATTTTGTGGGTTGGCAAATCGCTCCAGCCCGCGTTCTTTTAAGGTATTAAAGCTGACAATTCTGGCGCCACGACGGGAAGCCTGGTACAGGCTGTCCAGCATACGGGGGTGGTTGGTGCCCGGATTCTGACCAAATACAAAGATAGCATCAGCGTGCTCAAAATCTGAAATCTGTACCGTTCCTTTACCCACACCTATGGCCTGAGTTAATGCAACCCCACTGGCTTCGTGGCACATATTAGAGCAGTCTGGAAAGTTATTGCTGCCAAATTTTCTGACAAACAATTGATACAAAAAAGCGGCTTCATTACTGGTCCGGCCCGAGGTATAAAACTCCGCCTGGTTGGGGTGGTCCAAACCATTAAGTTCTTTGCCGATCAGCTCGAACGCATCTCGCCAGCTGATCGCCTGGTAATGATCCGTATCGGCGTTATACACCATAGGCTCAGACAAACGCCCCTGATATTCCAGGAAGTAACCGTCCTGCAGCTTTAACCAGCTTACCTTGTGCTGCTCGAAAAAATCACGCTTCACCCTTTTGCTGGTTGCTTCCCAGTTCACGGCTTTGGCGCCATTTTCGCAGAATTTAACATGGCCTTTTTCACGGCTTTCACCCCAGGCACAACCCGGGCAGTCAAAACCAAGGTCTTGATTGGTGTTAAGCAGGTTACGGACATTTTTGGCGACATTTTCACTTTTAATCAGATGCCTGGCCGTACTAGCCAATGCACCCCATCCCCCGGCTGCGTTCTCGTATTTAGCTATCTTCTTTTTACTCATAGTGTTACTTCCAGCCCGCCTTATCTTTAGCGGCTCCTGTTATAAACCCTTGGAGCTTGTTTTTTTGTTATATGGATTAGATTGATATTGTGTTGCTGCGCCCACGACACGGCTAATGTCGTCGGTGAAGATAAAGAAACCAGAGTGGGAAAAGCGACCCGGGCCAACTTCTGGATCAACTCATAACTGCATCGGCTGGTAATAACAATAAAACCAGAATCCGGCTCGACCTTGGTTTTGATTAAAAAACCGATTAATTTATCCAATGCATTATGCCGCCCGATATCTTCCCGACAAGCTTTCACCTCTCCACTGTTGCTGACAAACAAGGCGCCATGTAACGCCCCCGAGACTTTCCTGTGAGGCTGCCATTCCCTGATCCGCTGCTCCAGTCCTTCCAGCGCAGTGATAGGAGGTAATTCGGTTTTTCCTCCTGCTTCACTCACCAGCAAAACATTTTCCAGGGCTTCATGACCACAGATACCACAACCCGTGCGACCGGTAAGGTGACGCCGCTGCTGCTTGAGGGAGCTAAAGTCTCTTTCACTAATGGTGACATCGGCCTCTATCCCCATATCCGTGGATTTATACTCGATATCCTTCAGGCTAAGGGATGACAGGATGATCCCTTCGGATAAAGAAAAGCCCAGAATAAAGTCATCCAGCGCAATAGGAGAAACCATCATAACCACATGATTCACCCCTTTATAGCTAATGGCAAGGGCAACTTCGGTTACCAACTCGGCAGTCCCCATCTGTTCGCTATCTGAGTAATGATAGTGCTGAGTTTGACTGGCCGGAAAGCTCTGTTCCGCTACAGGCGCTACCACGCCTTTGGGGTCAACACGCATATTTTTAGTCACCGTAAATAAACCCACTACACCCGGCTAATATGCCGGTGTCAAGCAAAGAAATGTGGTCAAAATCTGGCTAATATAAACTATTGGTAATTAAACATTTTCAAGGAAAACTTTATGCGACTGCTAATTTGTTTACTGGCTCTGTTTATCTTTCCGTTACAGGCAAAGGTGATACACAGTAAACACCTTAATTTTAAAATAGAAGAAGTTTGCTCAGGGCTGGACCACCCCTGGTCAGTGGCTTTTATTAACCAAGCTCAGGCCTTAATCACAGAGCGTTCAGGCAAGCTGCTTAAGCTGAATTTAGACAACTGCAGCAGAGATCAAATCCAGGGGCTTCCGCTCATTGCCAGCGGAGGACAAGGTGGGTTGCTGGATGTGATCCTTGATCCCGACTTTGCCACCAATCGGGTGATATTTTTTTCCTATGCAGCAGGCCGCTTTAATAAAGGCACTCAGGTGGCCAGGGCTAAATTACAAAATAACCAGCTTTCAGAATTAAAGGTCATTTTCGTAGCTGAACCCAAGGTTATGGGCGGCAGGCATTTTGGTAGTCGTTTGGTCAGGCAGGGAGAATACCTGTTCATTAGCCTGGGCGATCGAGGCAACCGGCAGGATGCGCAGCGACTGAATAATCATTTAGGCAGCCTGATCCGAATTTACCCCGATGGCTCTATTCCCCCGGACAACCCTTTTGTAAACAGCAAACGAGCTGAAATATTCAGCTATGGGCATAGAAACATTCAGGGGTTAGCACTGGATAATTCAGGCCAACTTTGGAGCCACGAACACGGCCCTCAGGGTGGCGATGAGTTAAATCCAGCCAAAATGGGCGCAAACTTTGGCTGGCCTGTAATCACCTATGGCGCCAACTATGGCACGGGTACAAAAATTGGTGAGGGAACACACAAACAAGGTATGGAGCAACCAGTCCATTACTGGGATCCTTCCATCGCACCGTCCGGTATGGCCTGGTATAGCGGCCGAACACTGAGAAAATGGCAGGGTGATCTGTTTGTCGGCTCTCTCAAATTTGGCCAACTGGTGCGCTTAAGGCTGAAACAGAACCAGGTAATCGAAGAGGAAAGGTTGCTGGACGGTGCTTTTGGTCGGATCAGGGATGTCAGGACAGGGCCGGATCAGCTTTTATATTTACTGACAGACAGCGATAACGGCCAACTGTTAAGGTTATCACCGGCCGATTAACCTGATCAGCCCATCCCCTGATATCCCTGCCGGCTTGTCATATCTAAAGTGATAGATAGTTCCTATGAACAAAATCACATTGATAGCCAAAACCTATAGAACTATGAGCTTTAAACGATTTTAACTATCAGCAGTAAAAGACAATAATGACCACATCAAAACGAAACAACAATTTAAACGAGGAATCAGCATGTTAGAGAACAAAGAAGGTCAACAAGTACCACAGGTTACATTCCACACACGCCAGGGCGATGCCTGGGTTGATGTGACTACAGATGAGTTGTTTAAAGGTAAAACCGTCGCATTATTTGCGTTACCTGGCGCCTTTACCCCAACGTGTTCATCTACCCATCTACCACGTTACAACGAACTGGCCGGTGTATTAAAAGAAAACGGTGTCGATGAAATCGTTTGCTTAAGCGTTAACGATACCTTTGTAATGAATGCCTGGTTGGCGGATCAGGAAGCTGAAAATATCACAGTTATCCCTGATGGTAACGGCGAATTCTCTGCTGGTATGGGCATGCTGGTTGGTAAGGATGATTTGGGTTTCGGTAAGCGTAGCTGGCGTTACTCCATGCTGGTTAAAGACGGCGTGGTAGACAAGATGTTTATCGAGCCAAACCAGCCGGGCGACCCGTTTGAAGTATCAGATGCCGACACCATGCTGAACTATATCAATGCCGAAGCTAAAGCACCTGAGGCGGTCAGCATCATCACTAAACCGGGTTGTCCTTTCTGTGCCAAGGCGAAAGATCTGCTGAAAGCAAACGGCCAGGAGTTCGAAGAAATTGTACTGGGCAAAGATGCTACCAGTGTCAGCCTGCAGGCGCTTACCGGTCACAGCACTGTACCCCAGGTCTTTATCGGCGGTCAGCACATAGGTGGCAGCGAAGAGCTGGAAGCACACTTCAACAACTAACCCTTACGGGCGGATACTCTCCGCCCTTCCCCCCAAGATTTTAGCTTTGTCAGCTAAGCCCAAGGTTTAGCTGACAGGGTTTGCTTATTCAGGAGTAGTCAGATGATAGAACGTAACGTAGACGTAGCAGTAATTGGTGGTGGCACAGCGGGTCTGGCCTCCTATCGCGCAGCAAAAGAAACCACTGATTCCGTGGTGATTATTGAAGGTGGCCCGTTTGGCACTACCTGTGCCCGAGTGGGTTGTATGCCTAGTAAACTATTAATTGCGGCTGCGGAAAACGCGCACCAATACGAAAAGTCTGCCGAGTTTGGCGTTCATCTGGGGGCTCCTAACATAAATGGCGCAGAAGTGATGGCTCGGGTGAAGTCGGAACGCGACCGTTTTGTGGGTTTTGTGCTGGAATCTGTGGACGGCATAGCGGAGCAGGACAAAGTTCAAGGTTACGCGCAATTTATCGACGCCAACACCTTAAGGGTGGGCGACGAGTTAATTATCAAAGCCAAACGAGTGGTCATCGCCACGGGCTCACGCCCCGCATTCCCCGCTCCCTGGGCCGAACTGGGTGATCGCCTGGTGGTTAACGATGATATCTTCGAGTGGGATGATTTACCCGAATCTGTCGCGGTCTTTGGTCCTGGAGTTATCGGTTTAGAGTTAGGCCAGTCGCTGCACAGGCTTGGCGTAAAGGTATTGATGTTTGGCATGGGTGGTCAGGTCGGTCCGTTAACAGACCCTGAGGTGATGGCTTATGCCAACAAGAGCTTTGCACAAGAGTTCTACCTGGATGCCGATGCTAAAGTAGATATGATCCAGCGTGAAGGCGACAAAGTTTTCCTTCGTTATCAGGATAAAAATGGCCAGCAGCAGGAAGCCCTGGTGGATTATCTGGTCGCAGCAACAGGGCGCCGTCCCAACGTGGACAAAATTGGCCTGGAAAATCTGACCATTGATCTGGATGCCAAGGGAGTGCCTGTCGCAGACCCATATACCATGCAGACTTCCGTCGAAAATATTTTTATTGCCGGAGACTCCAGCAACCAGATCCCTCTGCTTCACGAAGCGGCAGATCAGGGAAAAATTGCCGGCGCCAATGCAGGCAAATACCCAAACATCAGAGCGGGTTTACGAAGAACATCTATATCCGCCGTATTCAGCGACCCTCAGATAGCTATGGTGGGTGAAACATACAGTGATATCAGCACCCGACTGGGCAATTGTGGCTGTTTCGAAATCGGTGAAGTCAGCTTCGAAAACCAGGGCAGAAGCCGGGTCATGTTGAGAAATAAAGGGCTACTGCATGTTTATGGTGAGCAAGGGACCGGCAGATTTCTGGGTGCCGAACTAATCGGCCCGAATGCGGAGCACCTGGCACACCTGCTGGCATGGGCCCATCAAAATAAAATGACTATCTCCCAAATGTTGGATATGCCATTTTACCACCCTGTAATTGAGGAAGGTGTGCGTACGGCGCTAAGAGACCTCAACGCCAAGCTGAGACTGGGGCCAGAAATGGTAGAGATGTGTATGGAGTGCGGTCCAGGCTGTTAATTGGAATAATAAAAGAGCGCACTTTTATTGAGTGCGCAAAAAGCGGATCAACCGAAGGTTTTATTTAATGAGGCCAGAGAGTCCATATTTTTACTAAGGTCCTGAGTGCTGGCGTCAAGCAGTTCGACGTTACGCAAATTCTCTTCATTTAACGCACTAATCGCCTCCATCGCCCTGGCCGTTTCATCGGCCGCCTCGCGCTGCTGTATACAAGCAGTGGAATTTTGACTGGACAGCTCAAAAATCTCATCAACTTGCTGATGGATCTGACTGACCAGCTCCGTCGACTTATCGGCATTTTGAGAGCACATCTCGGCTTCATCACGATTTTGATTCATTTTATTCACCCAATTTCCCAGGGTTGTGTTCATTGTTTGTACACTTTCCTGGATTGCTTGAGTCGAGCCTTTAGTCCGGCTTGAGAGCGCCCTGACTTCATCGGCAACAACGGCAAAACCACGCCCCTGCTCACCGGCGCGAGCGGCTTCAATCGCAGCATTTAGTGCCAATAAATTAGTTTGTTCCGATATACCTTCGATGTCCTGCATGGCATTGGAAACCTTCTCAGCCTCTTGAAACAGCAACTTAGCAGATACGGCCGCCGCATCGATCTCCCGCGCCAGCTGCATTATTTTACCAGAGCTGGTATGCAAAAATTGTCGTGTTTCCAGGCAAAACTCTTTGGTTGTTTCTACCTTGTCATTGGTCGATTCTGCATTGGCAGCAATTTCATTGATAGTACAACCCATCTCCTCCATCGCTGCTGCAATTTGGGTGAGCTGCTGCTGCCCATGCGCAGCACCGTCCCGCGATTCCTGGACCGCACGAGAAATATCTCGAGAAACACTGGATAGCGTTCTGGCTGTATCAGCGGTTCGCCCCAAAATGCCAGCTACTTTTGCCTGCCCCAATTTCTCATTAAAATCCACGATACTGCTACGACCTTTACCCGAATATATATAACGGCTGATACTGTCATAATTTTGTTTTATCTCACTGACCTTCTTCGGCAATGTAAACAGCTCTTCTCTATTAATCACCAGCTGGCTCACGGCAAGTACAACCAGGGGCAACATAGCCATAGCGCCAAAGTAGAACCAGGTAAGAGCGGCAATGACAACAAAGCAGGCGATGGAAAGTAACGGCTTAGCGGAATCAGGCAACCACTCTGTTACTTTTTTGTTTTGATTTAGCGCCAGGTAGGCCTGCTCAGCTCTTTTTTTAAGCTGCTCAGATGGTTTCTTACGCACAGACTGATAACCCACCATCTTGCCATTCTCAAAGATAGGCGTGACATAGGCATCTACCCAATAAAAACCACCTTGTTTAGTACGGTTTTTAACCACTCCGCGCCAGTGTTGGCCCTGTTTCAGCTTTCCCCAGAGATCCTTAAATGCAGCCTTAGGCATATCCGGGTGGCGAACAATATTGTGATGTTGAGAAATCATCTCATCTTCGGTAAATCCACTGATCTTAATAAAAGGCTGGTTTGCATAAGTAATAACGCCTTTCAGGTCTGTGGTAGACACCAGTTCATCTTTTTCATCCATGCAGATTTCACGGTTTGTTACCTTGGTAGTCGTCACAGCTATCCCTTGTATTTCTTGAGTTTTGACTGTCGTCGAATAGTAATCGTATTAAAATCAGGTAAGCTTCAACGGAAAATTGGTACTTTATTCCAGAGTTTTTCCTGAGCGGCTTTAATGATCCTCTTAGTATTTTGAATACCCAGGGTTTTCACATCAGCCACACTCAGAGCAAGCCAGCGCCTACCACCTTCTGAGATCCTTGCTATCATCTCATATTCCATTAAGCCTTAAGATTCACATATCTCCACTGCTTTGACCGCTTCCGCCACTGCGAAAAGATCATGTTTAAAACTTTCATCACAACCAACAAATAAAAATGCAATATTTGCCACACCCAGTCAAATACAGGTAATTACTCACATTATTGACAGAGTCTTAACAAAAAACCGAGGTGAAATTAAGGTAAATCGACTTTATTCGACAAACAGAATGCTGTGAAAGATAGGCTTGTTTGGTCGTGATCACAGTTTTATGACACGGATCATACTTACCAACAAAACACCTTTTACTAGGGGGCGTTCTCAATCATGCAAGCCAAACCAATGAAGCCGCCAGATGTAACATGGCTTGGTAGTTACGCCCCAATCGCTCATACCGTGTGGCAATTCTTCTGAATTGCTTCAACTTCTGGAAAAGCCTTTCCACCAAGTTCCGCTCTTTGTAAAGCTCCTTGTCAACCTCACGAGGTGCTGTTCTATTGCGCCTTGGAGGAATGACTGGCGTAGCACCTGAGTCCTTGATGACTTCTATAAAACGATCCGAATCATATCCTTTGTCCGCCAGTACGTAATCCATATTGAAGTCTTTAATCAACGCATTGGCTTGACCATATTCTGAGGCTTGCCCTGCTGTTAGGATAAATCTCACTGGATTGCCCAGCGCATCAACAGCAGCATGAATTTTCGTAGTTAATCCGCCGCGAGATTTACCAACGAACTCTTCTTTCTGACGTTTCTTTTTTGGCGCGCCATGCTGATGAACGCGTGTAATACTGCCATCGACCATCACATATTCAAGGTCTCTATCTTCAGACAATGCGTTAAATATGGCCTCCCAATGGCCTTTTTTTGACCAGCGGCTATATCGAACATAAACTCGATGCCAGTGACCAAACACAAGTGGCATGTCCCGCCAAGGGGCACCGGTTCGGGCAATCCAGAGGACCGCTTCCAGAAAGCGCCGGTTATTCTTCGCAGTGACCCCACTGTCCGATGATTTTCCAGGTAGTAAATACTCAATTCGCATCCACTGGTCATCACGCAAGGTTATACGGGCCATCGATTATTCCAAATAGAAATCCGGGATTCTACCTCGAACTGAGCAATATACGGTAATTGAGAACGCCCCCTAGGGGTTTTCCCCAATGTTTAACCCCACTCCCCCGGCAATATAATTTCCGCTAGAGATACCAACCAGTTCAACTTTATTAAGCATGGTTAAAACAATTCTTAACTAAAGCATGATAAACCACGAATATAGCTACCACTAGAATTTTAAACAGATAAAGGCGAATGTAATGAGCAAAGAATCTACACAGGAAGTTACATCCGATAGGTTAGGGAAAAACACCACAACATTATCGGCCAATGTTTGGAATGACAACGACACCACCTGGGTCTTAAGCCTGTTTGGGACTGCCGTTGGCACAGGTATATTATTCTTACCTAGTATCTGAACGAAAACCCCGAGAGCTAGAGTGCGCAAGGCTTTCAGGCAGAATTCGGAATCGAAGTTTTTAAGTTTTGGGTGATATTTCATAAATAGCCCCAATTTTTAGATGTTTTCTGTATTAGCATCTAAATCTTCGTTTTTAAAACCCTTCTAAGTGCATAAGCAAAAGTTCACCAAGGCTTAAATCAACCTACCAATCTAGGCAGGCCATGCAGCACTAGGCGAACCAGTATATTTACAATGGTTAAAATGAATACATAATCTCGAAAAACTTATACTCATCCACTTACAGCCCTTATGAATAAAGGGTTACTGGGTTTTCGGTCAGGTACTACCTATAAATGCTGACCTCGGCGGATTTTGGCCACTGGTCATCATGGCTGTGCTGGGTGGCCCAATGACCTTTTTGGCCCACCGAGGTCTTAGCCGATTCGTCCTGTCTTCGAAGAACCCGGGCCGTGATATTACCCATGTAGTCGAGGAACACTTTGGCGCCGGAGCTGGTAAATTGATCACCTTGCTCTATTTCTTTGCCATTTACCCCATTCTGTTGATCTACGGGGTGGGTATTACAAATACCGTAGAAAGCTTTATTGTCAATCAGCTGGGTTGGTTAGCCCCCGAACGCTGGGTCCTCTCCATCGTACTGATCATGGGAATGATGTCTGTGATGATGGCGGGAGAAAGGCTGATGCTCAAAGTGACTCTGTTTCTGGTTTACCCCCTGGTCATCATTCTCGCTTTAATGTCTATCTACCTGATCCCCGAGTGGAACCTGTCGGCAGTAAGCCAAATGCCTACCGCCCTGGATTTTACCACCACCCTCTGGTTAACCATTCCTGTGTTGGTATTTTCTTTTAATCACTCTCCGGCAATCAGCAGTTTTGCCCTGTCCCAACGCAGAGATTATGGTAACGAGGCGGTAAGGAAATCCGATGCAATACTCAAGCGCACCTCGGCCATGCTGCTGGGTTTCGTGATGTACTTTGTATTCTCCGTTGTGCTCAGCCTGACTTCCGAGCAACTTGCGGCAGCTAAAGCTGAAAACATTGCGGTGCTTTCCTACCTGGCTAACCAGCACGATAGTCCATTTATCTCATATTTAGGCCCTATTGTTGCTTTTGTTGCCGTAGTGTCCTCTTTCTTCGGACACTACTTAGGCGCCAGAGAAGGACTGAATGGCATTATTCTTAAGCAAGGTAAAACCATGGGGAAAACCCTGAGCGCCAAAAAGGTTAATCTTTTTTCCATAGTTTTTATAATTGTCACCCTGTGGGCAGTTGCGGTCATAAACCCAAGTATTCTCGGCATGATTGAGTCCCTGGGTGGACCAGTAATTGCGACAATCCTGTTTCTGATGCCTATGTATGCGATCCGTAAAGTCTCGGCCATGCCCAAGTACCAGGGTGCTATTAGCAACATTTTTGTAACTATTATGGGATTATTTGCCATTTCAGCTATATTATTCCAACTGGCGGCATAATCTGCAGCAAACAGCTCTGTAAAAAATGATAAAAGCAGCGTATTTAATTGGCTGGTTTCCGGCCCGGTTTTTGAGGTAACAAGTATGTATATTTTAAAATTGGCATCGGACCTTCCAGTTCCCATACAGGTATTGTACCGATGAAAGCGGCCAAACAGTTTGTCGACGACTTAACCGCCAAGGCAGTTATCCGGAATATCAGCGCTATTTCCATGGATGTATACGGTTCTATTTCCCGGCTCAGTCTTCGAGGTAACAAGTATGTATAGTGTCTTCGACATTTTTAAAATTGGTATCGGACCTTCCAGTTCCCATACAGGTATTGTACCGATGAAAGCGGCCAAACAGTTTATCGACGACTTAACCGCCAAGGCAGTTATCCGGAATATCAGCGCTATTTCCATGGATGTATACGGTTCTATTTCCCGGCTCAGTCTTCGATGTAACAAGTATGTATAGTGTCTTCGACATTTTTAAAATTGGTATCGGACCTTCCAGTTCCCATACAGGTATTGTACCGATGAAAGCGGCCAAACAGTTTGTCGACGACTTAACCGCCAAGGCAGTTATCCGGAATATCAGCGCTATTTCCATGGATGTATACGGTTCTATTTCCCGGCTCAGTCTTCGAGGTAACAAGTATGTATAGTGTCTTCGACATTTTTAAAATTGGTATCGGACCTTCCAGTTACCATACAGGTATTGTACCGATGAAAACGGCCAAGCAGTTTGTCGACGACTTAACCACCAAGGCAGTTATCCGGAATATCAGCGCTATTTCCATGGATGTATACGGTTCTATTTCCCGGCTCAGTCTTCGAGGTAACAAGTATGTATAGTGTCTTCGACATTTTTAAAATTGGTATCGGACCTTCCAGTTCCCATACAGTTGGCCCAATGAAAGCGGCCAAGCAGTTTGTTGACGACTTAAAGGCCAAAGCGATCATCCGGGATATCACCAGCATCCAAGTGGATGTCCATGGTTCCCTTTCGCTAACCGGTAAAGGTCACAATACAGATACCGCTATTCTTCTGGGTTTGGCCGGCTTTAGTCCTGAAGATGTCGATCTTGACGCAATACCCGACTTTCTCGACAAAGTTGCCAGCACTGAATTGTTATCCATAGGACTGAACAGTCAAACCGTCAGCTTCCCGGCAGAAGCCATGAACTTTATCGATAAAGTCCTGCCGCTGCATGAAAATGGGATGAAAATACACGCCTTTGTTAATGAAGAGTTAACCTACAGCAAGACTTATTATTCAATTGGTGGGGGGTTTATTGTCGATGAAGAAAGCTTTGGGCAGGAGGATCAGGGGAATGTCGTACTGCCTTATCCATTTAGTAGCGCCCAGCAGCTTATCGACCACTGCATATTCAACGGTTTAAGCATTAGCGCACTGATGAATGCCAACGAACAGGTATTCCACAGTACGGAAGATATGGCCACAAAATTCAGTAAGATCTGGCTAACCATGCAAGAGGGCATCAAGCGTGGTATTCACACAGAAGGCCTGCTCGCCGGTCCATTGAAAGTACCACGGCGAGCCGCAGCCTTGTATCGCCAGGTCTCGGCGGACAAGCTTTCAAACGACCCTATGATTATCGTGGACTGGGTAAATATGTTCGCCCTGGCCGTAAGTGAAGAAAATGCTGCGGGAGGCCGTGTAGTAACGGCTCCGACCAATGGAGCCGCGGGTATCATTCCATCCGTATTGGCTTATTACGACAAATTTATCGAACCTGTCGGTCCCGAACAATACAGCCGATTCTTTATGGCATCGGCTGCTGTCGGTATGTTGTATAAAATGAACGCTTCAATATCAGGGGCAGAAGTCGGCTGCCAGGGTGAAATCGGGGTTTCCTGCTCTATGGCTGCGGCCGGTTTGACTGAGTTAATGGGTGGAAGTCCAACCCAGGTTGCAGAAGCCGCTGAAATAGCGATGGAGCATCATCTTGGTCTAACCTGTGATCCCGTAGCTGGTCAGGTCCAGGTTCCATGCATTGAGCGCAATGCGATTTCTTCCATGAAAGCTATTAATGCGTCCCGCATGGCATTACGTCGAACAACAGCGCCCAGGATCTCTTTGGATAAGGTGATCGAAACAATGTATGAAACGGGTAAAGATATGAACTCGAAATACCGGGAAACGTCTCAGGGAGGTCTGGCGATCAAGGTAGCCTTTACCTGCACCTAATAAGTATAAATTGCTCAGTTCGGCAAGGATGCCGGAGCTATCTTTTCTCGCGTTATTTATCTTCCTAAGGCCCCTTTTCCACCAGCCTGAGCTTATTCTTCCAACTAAATCGATTCGGCTTATGTTTTTCCAAAATATAATTTAAAAATTGACTAATATACGGATTGTAAGGCCCTAGTTCAGATAAATATTGGAGGAAAATGAGATGTCCGAAAGCTTTGCCAGCTCAAAACCTTTTTATGATGATAAATCTTTCCCCTACGGCTTTAAACGCAGCGGAGACTTCACCATTAAAGAAGCCGAATTGCTTGTGCAACATGGCCATGCTTTTATCGCATTGGAGCAAGGAGACGCCCCAGTTACCGAGCAGGAGGAGCGTTTTATTCAAGTCATTAACGGTAAAGCTGATGCAACCTCAGCGTACGAAAAAACCTGGCTTAAGTACAAGAAACTCTGCAGAGGCCGCAGCTTTTATGGTGTCTCGAGTAAGATCAGCCCCCAGGTAGAGAAAACCAGCGAAGCGCGTAAATTAGCAGGTGGATCAGATAGTCTTGAAATAGCGGAAGATACTGAGCACTAAATACCCGATCATTTCACAACGAGCCCTGATGAAAAAGATGAATTTAAAGGACCTCCCTCTCGACTACAAACTTTTCTAATTCGCTTATGATTAAATAGGTGAATATAGGAAAATCCAGATGCAATTACCCCTG
Organism: Psychromonadaceae bacterium; assembly: GCA_965249895.1. GTDB lineage: Bacteria > Pseudomonadota > Gammaproteobacteria > Enterobacterales > CBDFNC01 > CBDFNC01. The sequence goes on along the minus strand of CBDFNC010000003.1, from coordinate 387,672 downwards.
TTTCCCTTACCTGTATTTTTATTGCCTGGCGGTAAAACCAAGTTGAGGATTTTCGAGCCCAGATACCTAAGGATGGTATCAGAAACACTTAAGTCAGGCTCTGGATTCGGGCTTTGTGGTAAAGAAAAAGGTATGGATGACGCGCTTTACCCAATAGGTACCAGGGTAGAAATTTACGATTTTGAAAACCTGAGCTGTAACTTGTTATGCATCTCCATCCTCGGAAAGGACCGTTTTGAAATCAACAGCTTTCAGACAGACGACGACGGCTTGTACATAGGTGATGTAGATCCCATACAAAACTGGCCGAAACAGCCCGTCACCAGTGAAAACAGAGGGGTCGCCGATGCTCTGATTATCGCCATGGACCACCACCCTATATTCAGTCAGCTGAATCAGCCTCATCAGCTAAATGACCTGGTATGGGTATGCCTGCGATGGCTGGAAATTTTGCCGTTACCTATAGAACAAAAACAACAAATTTTTACTCACCTGGAGCCAGAGACTGTCCTGCAGTTGGTGGGGGAAGTGATAAAATCTAAGGATTAGTCAAACAACAAATCAACGCCACGGCTAACCAATCAGTGCAGACTTAACGGTAACCAAGCCAAGTAAAGCTCAGGAAAGCTTCTGGCAAGACGTTGATTTTTTATGCAAGCGGGATCTCGGCCTGGAACTAACGACTTACCACACGGAAAGAAACAACTACCGGATGCTCACTTATATCAACCAATTGATTGATTGAGCAGGACAAGCTGCCAGATTATTTAATCCTAGTGAATGAATCCCAGGCAGCCACAAAAATGCTCACCTTGCTGAAAGATAAAGCCGTTAATATTGTCATTTTGCTAAATGATTTGACTCAGTGGAACAAATCCAACCTGTTTAACGAAAAAGCCAGCCCTAAACTGATATCCAGTGTCATTCCCGATAATCGATATATTGGCTACCTCTCCGCATACCAATTAGTCAGAAAACACAAGCCCCCCTTAGACCGGGTTAGTAAGGCTATCATCCTTTCCAGCGATAAGCAGACGCCAGCATCCACCGGCCGAGAGCTCGGTGCCAGGCAATATTTCAACACCAATCCAAGCATTCAAGTGGCGCAAGTTGTTTATGCCCACTGGGAGGAGGAAAAAGCCTTTAAGAAAGTACACTCCCTGCTCAAGCGGCATAAATCGATTCGGTACATCTGGGCAGCCAATGATCATATGGCCTTTGGTGCCATAAAAGCCGCCAAAGAAATGGGGCTACGACCAGGTAACGATATATTTATCAGTGCCATCAGTACATCTGAACGGGTACTACTTGCCAGAGCATCAGGGGATGTTTCTTTACTGGGAGGCGGGCACTTTATGGCGGGAGGTTGGGCCTTGATGCTTATCCACGACCACTATAAAGGCTTCACTGTACCTACTCAGGTAAATGAACGAATGTTTGCCATCATAGAGCCAAATAGCCCTATATTCGAATCTCTCAGGCGGAAAAACTGGTCTGCCCTAGATTTTACTCAATATAGCCAACAACATACCAGCAAGCCGCAATACCTGTTTCAATTCCAACCCTAGTTAAACAGCAAATTTATAACTTGATCGATAAAAGAAAGATCATATAAAATGTTATGATATAACATTTTGCATTGGTTAATTATGTATTCAGGTTTACTAACACGCAGCACCTTATCCCTTATTCTACTGGGGTTAATATGGTCTGGTGTCTGGCTGGTATTAGGATAAGCCAATGCTGACTTGTCACAACCTATGCCTGGGGTACCATAAACAAGGCGTACTCAACCACCTCAACGGCAATGTTGCTAAAGGGGACTTATTGGCGTTAATTGGCCCTAATGGAGCAGGTAAATCCACCTTGCTGAAAACCATTATGGGGTTATTACCCCCTATCAGCGGTGAGTCCAGGTTTAACCTGGATCGCCGTAATATCGCCTATTTACCGCAACAGTCCGATCTTGAACTGGGCTTTCCCATCAGCGTTTATGAACTCGTCGCCATGGGTCTGTGGAGCAAAATAGGCCCCTTCCGTCGATTAACGGCTGCTTTCCGTCGCCAGGTGTTAGCCGCCATGGAGCAGCTGGGCATTGTACACCTCAAAGACAAACCCATAGGCTCACTGTCCGGAGGTCAAAAGCAGCGTATGTTGTTTGCCCGCCTGATGTTACAGGATTCGGAATTTATCTTATTAGACGAACCATTCAACAATATAGATACCACCACCACACAGTTGCTGTTGCAGTTAATGCAAGGCTGGCAACAGCAGGGAAAAACTCAAATTGCTGTCGTGCATGATCTGCACTTAGTCCAGCAATACTTCAGTAAAACCTGGCTACTGAGCTCAAGCGTATGCCACCTGGGGAATACTCAGGAAGTGCTCAATGGCCCTGAATTACAACAAGCCTATTTAGGCCTGACCACATTAAAGCAAGCCGGATGATTTCTCCTTTTATTGAATTTGAGTTTATGCGGCGTGCACTACTGGGCTGCCTGTTACTTTGTTTAAGTGCAACGCCGGTCGGTGTGTTCTTATTGTTAAGACGTATGAGCCTTACCAGTGACGCCATGTCTCACGCTATCTTGCCCGGCGCCGCCATTGGTTTTTTAGTGGCCGGTATTTCCGTATTTGCCATGACCATTGGGGGTTTGATTGCGGGTTTATTGGTTGCGCTGATCGCCGGGGTTATCAGTCGTTATACCCGGCTGAACGAAGATGCCAGCTTGGCCGCGTTATACCTTATTTCACTGGCCGTTGGTGTGCTTATCATTTCACAAAAAGGCAGCAATATGGACTTGCTGCACATATTATTTGGCACCCCGCTAGCCCTTAATAATGACGCCCTGTATCTACTGGCGGGCGCAGCTTCCGTCTCTGTAGTGCTATTAAACCTGATATATCGCCCTCTGGTAATGGAGTGCGTTGACCCTGGTTATTTAAAGGTGGTCAGCCGACTGGGCCCCTGGGTTCATAGCGCTTTTCTGCTGCTAGTAGTGCTGAACCTGGTGGCAGGCTTTCATGCCCTGGGAACCTTAATGGCTGTTGCGTTGATGATCTTACCTGCCGTAGCCGCCCGTTTTTGGACCCAAAACCTGCTATCGTTTATCGCCTTATCCGTGCTGTTCGCCATGCTGGCTTGTTATGGAGGGTTATTACTCTCTTACTACCTGGGCTGGGCTACCAGCTCGGCCATCGTCTTGACCCTGGGTCTTTTTTACCTGGGATCCCTTTTTACAGGTCCCTTTGGGGGCCTGTTAACGCAATTAAACCTTAGCCTCAGAGCACCCAAATAACTTAGTAAAATGATCGGTGCTATACAAAGTTAAACGAGCCTCTTGCCTCTATCTGCGCAACTCCTTTGTATCAAACCCAACAAATGATATAGCCGAAATCGACGGGTATCTAAAATGTCAAATTAAACTTAGCAGTGATAATAGTTTACATAATCATTTATGTTAGGATATCCGTTCATCTTTAGGTTGAAGTTTAGTGCTTCAGCCGGAAAGATAACATTGCCAAAAGATTGCGTTTAGACAAAACACATAGGGAAGAATAATGAAAAAAAGCGCGTTAAGCTTACTCATAGGCGCTGCATTGGTATCAAACGCCGCATTTGCAGATGAAAAAAAGGATGTCGTAAACCATTATGCGGACATCGCTCATGCGGTTTTCACAGATGCAGAAACCACAGCTATCACACTAGATAAAGCGCTCAAGTCCCTGATCGCTTCGCCATCGGAAAAAAACCTTAACGCTGCGCGTCAGGCCTGGATCGATGCACGTGTACCTTATCAGCAAAGCGAAGTATTCCGTTTCGGCAACGCTGTGGTAGACGATTGGGAAGGCCAGCTTAATGCCTGGCCGCTGGATGAAGGCCTGATCGATTACGTTGCAAAAAATTATCAGCACGAAATGGGTAACGGCGGCGCCACGGCCAATATTATTGCCAATAAAGAAGTTCAGGTCGGTAACAGCAAGCTGGACGTAAACAAACTTACACCTCAGCTATTGGCCGATCTAAATGAGTTAGGCGGATCTGAAGCCAACGTAGCCACGGGTTATCACGCGATCGAATTTCTGCTGTGGGGACAAGATCTAAACGGCACCAATGCCGGAGCGGGTAACCGTCCTTATACCGATTTCGTTATGGGTAAAGGCTGTACAGGTGGTAACTGTGATCGTCGTGTGCAATATCTTCAGGCAGCATCCTCATTGCTAATCAACGACCTAGGCTGGATGACAGCCCAGTGGGACGCCGCAGGCAAAGATAACTATCGCGCCGAACTGAACGCGAAACCGGCTGTAGAAGGCCTGCGCGCTATGCTGTTTGGCATGGGCTCCTTGTCCCTGGGTGAACTGGCTGGCGAACGTATGAAGGTGGCTTTGGAAGCCAACTCTCCGGAAGACGAGCACGATTGTTTCTCCGACAATACCCACAACTCACACTTCTACAACCAACAGGGTATTAATAACGTCTACTTCGGTAGCTATACCCGTGTTGACGGTAGCAAGCTGGAAGGCCCAAGCATCAACTCACTGGTTGCTGCGCAAGACAAAAAAGCTGCTGAAGCCATAGCTGCAGCAGTCACAGGTGCATCCAGCCAGATTGCAACCCTGGTTGATTCCGCTGAAAATAAAGGCGTCTACTTTGACCAGTTGATCGCCCCGGGTAACAAGGAAGGTAGCCAGTTGGTCACCGCCTCTATTCATGCCCTGGTTAAACAAACCGGTGAAATAGAAAAAGCATCCAATCTGTTAGGTATCTATAAACTGAATCCGGATACCGCCGACCACGAGTTTTAATCTATTGGCGGGGTTCGCCTCGCCTTTCTATTCTGACAATGTCCCGAGTAATGTATAAGGCCGCACAAGATGGCATGTTTTAACCAAGTAAAAATTTACGCCATAATAACCACACTTTTACTAATGACACTTAACTCAACCTTTGCCAATCCCATCAAGCAAGGCGGAGAAACCACCACCACAAAAACAGGCCGTAACGCCTTTTCCATGCCTGCCAGCAACCTGGATATGATGAAGCGCATGGATTTTAGCGTGGGCAACAGCTTCTTTAGAAACCCCTGGGTTATCGCCCCCGCCAGTACCGATGCCAGGGACGGGCTTGGACCATTGTTTAACACCAATGCCTGCCAAACCTGCCATATTAAGGACGGGCGTGGCCATCCAAAAGAAGCCGGACAACACAACGCCGTTTCCATGTTGGTCAGACTCAGTGTTCCGGCCAGCACGGATGAACTGAAACAACGGCTGATCCGGTACGGGGTTATCGCCGAACCTACTTACGGCGGTCAGCTACAAGATATGAGCATTCCGGGCGTAGAGCCGGAAGGACAAGTAAATATCGATTATAGCGAGTTCGATGTTCAGTTTGCAGACAGCAGTATTGTGTCGCTAAGAAAACCCACCCTCACTATTTCTGAGCTCGGTTATGGACCCATGCATCCTGATGTCATGATGTCAGTACGAGTAGCTCCGCCAATGATAGGGCTGGGTTTGCTGGAAAGTATCGCGGAACAGGATATTCTGAATAAGGCCGATCCCGAGGATAAAGATGGAGACGGTATTTCAGGTAAAGCCAACCAGGTATGGGATAAACAGACAGAAACTACTATGCTGGGTCGTTTTGGCTGGAAAGCCGGTCAGCCCAACCTGTTACAACAAAATGCCGACGCTTTTGTCGGCGATTTAGGCCTTACATCAAGGTTGAATCTGAAGGACGACTGCACCCCAGGGCAAACTGCCTGTCTTCAGGCCCCCCATGGCGGTAAACACGAAGTCAGTGATAATATATTAAAATTTGTTGATTTTTATACTCAACACCTGGCAGTTCCGGCACGCCGTAACTGGGATAAACCCCAAGTACTTCAGGGTGAAAAACTGTTTAATCAGGCTAAATGCCAGAGCTGCCACACTGCCAGCTATACCACAGTAAAACGTGAAGACAATCCTGCCCTGTCCGCACAAAAAATTTACCCCTACTCGGATATGCTGCTGCACGATATGGGCGAAGGCTTGGCGGATAATCGTCCAGAGTTTCTGGCCAATGGCAACGAATGGCGCACACCTCCTCTTTGGGGACTGGGTTATACCCGGGAAGTAAGCAATCATACATTTTTACTGCACGACGGTCGGGCTCGCACTATTATGGAGGCAGTGTTGTGGCACTCAGGAGAGGCTGATCCAGCTAAACAGCAGGTCCTGAAAATGAACAAAAATCAGCGAGATGCGCTTATCGCCTTTTTGGAATCCTTATGATCAAGAATTTAATATTAGCAAGCCTGCCCCTGTTGGCCTTGAGCACCACTTACGCAGCTGAACATAACCTGGCAGCGAGTATAGGTGAACTGAAACAACAACAAACCAGCCATTTTTCCGAGCAAACCAGGACACTGGCTGCCGCCATCGAGGGATACTGCGTTTCCCCTGGCGGGAACAATAGCTCTGTCACTCAGGCCTGGCGGCAGGCTATGCTGGCCTGGATGCCGTTACAGGGCGCCAGCAAAGGCCCCATTAATGAACTTAATTTGGCCTGGTCTTTCCAGTTTTGGCCAGATAAAAAGAACATTACCGGACGTAAGATCAATGCCCTGCTCGATCAGTCAGCAAGCTTTACCGCACAAGACCTTCGGCAGCAGAGTGTAGTCGTGCGCGGCTTAGGCGCTCTGGAGTTGCTCATTTATGAAAAAGGCCTGGATAACAGCCACTGCGCACTGGCAAAACCAATTTCGCAGTTGCTGGAGCAAAATGCCGACACAATTGAAAAAGCCTGGGCCGGTCAGCAAGGTTATGCCGCCAAATTACTGGAGCGCGCCAAGTCTGAGGAGCAAAAACTCACTACAGAGCTTATCGCTCAGCTTTCCCATCAGCTCAGTTTTATTAATAAGAAATTCAGCCTGCCTTTAGGGAAAGGGGGTAATACCAAACCCTATCAGGCTGAATCCTGGCGCTCAGAAACCTCCATGGCAAACCTTAAAGCCAGCTTTAACAGCATGGAAGTCTATTTCCACAAGGGCATCAAGCAGTTTTTACTGGATAAAGGGGAAGCAAAGCTGGCCCGACAAATCGAACAGGGTTTTATCGATCTTCAGGCTGCCTGGCCCAAAGAGCCCAGTATGAAAAAACTGCTGGCCAGCGATCAGGGTTATCGAGCCCTGTTGAGATCGAAAATCGATATTGAGCGATTAACTTACCTGATCCAGGAATCCCTGCCCGTTAAACTGAAGATAGTCGTTGGATTTAACTCAACCGATGGCGACTAACAGACGTAACCTGCTAAAAGCCGGGCTGTTTATCAGCTCGGCTCAGCTTCTACCCGAGTTCGCTTTGGCCGGTCAGCATGTCACTCGTTATATGGGCTGCGTAAAGGACTCTGCAGGTGATTACGCCGTGGCAGTGTTAGATAATCAGGGTAAACAGCTGGCTAAATCCCCCTTGCCCGGCAGGGGGCACGGTCTGGCCTTACACCCGAATAAACAGCTGGCTATCGCCATTGCCAGGCGTCCAGGTACTTATTTAATGGTCTTTGATACAGATACAGGGAAACAACTAGATCTGCATCAGAGCCAGCAAAACCGCTTCTATTTTGGTCATGGCATTTTTAGTGCAGACGGTCTTTTATACCTCAGCGAAGGGGAGTCAGGTACATCTAACGGTCTGATCGGTATTTATAAATACCATCAGAAGCTGGAAAAAGTAGCTGAACTGCCAGGACTAGGATTCGGCCCTCACGAACTGGTGTTACATCCGGATGGTCAACACCTGGTTATTGCCGTTGGTGGGATCCAAACCCAGGGTCGTAACAAGATAAACCTTCATACCATGCAGCCCAGCCTGGTATACCTAAACCGCACCACAGGCAAGGTTAGCCAAAGGGTCAATTTACCCCATCACCAACTTAGTATCCGCCACCTGGCGGTGGATAATTCAGGTTTAGTTGTTTTTGGTCAGCAATATCAATGGGATGACGGCGAGACATACCCCTTGTTGTACAGCCACCGGTTGGGACATCAAACTCGACCATTAGGCGGAGAGCTGGAAGACTGGCTGAGATTTAATGACTATATCGGTAGTGTTGCCATAGGCAAGCAACATATTGTCGCCACGTCACCGAGAGGCGGCTGTTACGGTATTTGGCATAAAAACAGTGGTCAGTTACAAGGTATACAAAACCTTTCCGATGTATGTGGCGCCGCCCTAACCAGCAACGGAAACATAGCTCTGAGCTCAGGTGAAGGTACTTTATTACCCAATGCCAACAACAGAAAAACCACTCTCAGCACCCAGTTGCATTGGGATAATCACTGGATCGCCAGCTAAGGAAAATTGCTTTGTCCATTTCACGTCGTCATTTTATTAAAGATACCCTGCTGCTGGCAGGTGTCAGTCTTATGCCACGTTTAGTACTGGCAGATAATGAGCCCGGCATTGACTATGTACTCACGGCTGAAGAAGCCAGCTTGGATATCGCCCCCAACGGTAAGTCGGCCGGACTAGGCTTCGACGGGCAATTTCCCGCACCTGTATTAAGGGCCAAGCAGGGTCAGAAGATCCGGATCAAGTTTATTAATAAACTCAAAGAACCCACCACCATACATTGGCATGGCCTGCGCATCCCCATAGAGATGGATGGTGTGCCTTTTCTTACCCAGCCCCCCATAAAGCCGGGGGAAAGCTACACCTATGAGTTTGTGCCACCCGACGCAGGGACGTTTTGGTATCACCCTCATATGAACAGCGTCGAGCAATTGGGTAAGGGGTTGGTGGGCGCCATTATTGTAGACGAAGCCGAACCTGTTGTGTTCGATCACGATATTCCACTGGTGTTAAAAAACTGGCACCTGGATGATGAGGGAAACTGGTTACCCCTATCAATTCCCAGGCAAGCTGCCAGAATGGGGACTCCAGGCCGGATCGAAACCATAAATGGTGAGATCTTGCCCGAGCTACCGGTGCAAACTGGCGCCCTGATCAGGCTGAGATTTTTAAACACAGATAATACAGTGACTTATCGCCTGGTTTTGCCAGAAGAACTGGAAGTTAAAATTATCGCCATCGATGGTAATCCAGTTGCTGTCCCTTTTACCCCGGACAAACCCTGGGCGATGGGCGCAGGAATGCGACTGGATGTCGCATTAGTTGCCCCCCAACAAGAAGGACAACAAATTGCCTTTAAAAACCGTAAAGGCAAGCTGAACTTTGACTTTATGACTCTGGTGACTCGGGGCAAGAGCCGCCAAACGACCAGGCTGATCCCCACCTTACCTCCTTCGACCATACCTAAACCTGACTTGGCCAATGCCACCCATGTAAACTTTACCTTTGAGTGGGAAGGCGCCATCACCCCGGCGGATAAACAGCACAAAGGCAAATATGACTTTTGGGTGATCAATCGCCGCGGCTGGGAGGGGATGAGCAAAGATAATATTCCTGAGCCTTTGACCAAGCTGGAATTAGGTAAAACCTATATTTTCAATTTACGCAATGTGACCCAGTACCACCACCCAATCCATTTGCACGGGCATACCTGGACAGTACTTAACTCCAATAAACGCACCATCACTCCCAAACACTACCATACAGACACTGTTTTGCTGGGGAAACATGAAACTGTGCAAGTGGCCTTTGTGGCAGACAACCCGGGACGCTGGATGTACCACTGTCATGTTATAGAGCATATGAAAACCGGTCTGATGGGTTATATTGAAGTTAGCTAATCCGGTTACCTGAACATTTTGGCGCTTTTTAGCAAGTGCCAAAATGTTCACAAAGCAATAGTTGAATTCGCGATCGGGAAAAATCAACCTTTAATCCCGGACGACAGAAGTTGATAATAAGGTATGGACTTAACGAGTGGAAAACCAATAATGCGGATCAGTCAATTAGCACAAGCTGCCGATGTCCATGTAGAAACCATTCGATATTATCAACGCCGCGGACTCATCAAACAGCCAAGCAAACCGGCTCATGGCTACCGGAATTATCCCGCCGAAACATTAAACCGCATTCGATTTATCAGGCGAGCCCAGGAACTGGGGTTTACCCTGAATGAAATCAGTCACTTATTGGAGCTGGAAGCAATCCCCTGCCATGACGTTATGCTCCTGGCAGAAACTAAACTGCAATCTGTGCAAGAAAAAATCCGTGATTTACAACGTCTGGCTTCTGTCCTTAATCACTTAGTGGGGCAATGTCAGGACAATCCGGATGATACCCACTGCCCCATAGTCGCCTCCTTACAGCCTTGACTCCGTACTAAGGTACGGCATTTATACTCCAAGAGAGCAATCAAGATAGCCAACTTAGGTCATAACCTTGGTTGAGCAATAAATTGATACCTGTAAATTCGTACCTTGTGTTTTATGGAGATAATAGATGCTTAAAACAGGACTACCTTTAGCTGGCGGATTGCTTGCAGCCATAGGCGCCAGTTTATGCTGTGCAGGCCCTTTAGTACTACTGACGCTGGGTATAAGTGGATCCTGGATAAGTAACCTGACACTGCTTGAACCCTACCAGCCATTACTTGCCCTGACTGTATTCGTACTGTTTGCTTATGCAGGCTGGCTGTTATTCAAACCCACCACCCATTACAAGCCCGATACTGTATGCGTACGTCCGAAAACTCAACGGCGCAGGAAGCGGCTTTACTGATTCAGCTTAACCTTGGCCATCAGCCTAACATCCAGTGCTTATTGGATCCCAATCATCATCTAGGATGACGAACGATGAAAAATGGTTTGTTGCTATTAATCCTGACAACATTCGCAGCCTCAGCTGAACAACAGACGGTGACCCTGTCCGTACCCGGTATGAACTGCCCGGTTTGCCCAATCACAGTACAAAAGGCGCTGAAAAATACCCAGGGCGTATCAACAGCCGACGTTGAATACAGCAGCAAAACGGCTGTAGTCACGTTTGACGACCAGGTCACAGATCAGGCTGCTCTCACCCAAGCCACAGGTGAGGCAGGTTATCCATCTGCGCTGGTTAAGGAGGTGTCACATTGAAAGAAGTCATCCTTAAATCTGAGCTAACCTGCCCCAGTTGTGGATTTAAAAAGACAGAAACTATGCCAACGGATGCCTGCCAGTGGTTTTACGAATGTGAACAGTGTCGGAAGCTGCTCAAACCTAGACCTGGTGATTGCTGTGTGTATTGCTCTTACGGCTCCGTACCTTGTCCACCTGTTCAACTTTCACCTTCTGACAAAAGCAAAAGCTGCTGTGACCATTAACTGTCCGGCGCTGTGGCAACTCTCACCTTCTGACAAAAAAAAAGCTGCTGTGGCCATTAACTGTCCGGCGCTGTGGCAGCTCTATCCTTTAAGCAAAGATTAGAGCTGCCGTAACCATTAGTTAGTGGAATTGGAAGACAGCTCGAAGTGACTTATTTGCTGTTGAAGCTTGGATGCCAGACTTTTTAACGCGTCACTGGCCTGCACTACCTCATTAGAACCATTGGTGGTATCACCGGCCAGGTTGCGTATATTTTCCACTCTGTTACTCACTTCCCGCACCACTACGGATTGCTCTTCGGTGGCGCTGGCAATTTGAATAGTCAGATCTTTAATAGTGTTATTCAGTTGAGAAATACCCGCTAATTCCTCTCCGGCACTATTAATCTGCGCAACCCCTTGCTCTGCCTGAGTCTTACTACGCACCATGGCCTGAACGGCATTATGAGTGCCTGTCTGTAACCCTTCTGTCATGCTTTGTATTTCCTCGATGGAATCCTGGGTTCGTTGCGCCAGAGTTCTCACTTCATCTGCAACCACTGCAAAGCCTCGCCCCTGCTCTCCTGCTCGGGCAGCCTCGATGGCGGCATTAAGGGCCAGCAAATTGGTTTGGTCAGCGATATTGCGAATAACATCCAGAATACCGCCTATGCTGGCGCTGTTTTGATCCAGTTCCTGGATCACAACAGCTGCCTGGTCCACTTCATCTGCCAGTTGCTTGATACTAGTCGCAGCGTCTTGTACCACGGCCGCCCCTTTATTTGCCGCTTCATCACCTAGCTCGGCAGTTTCCACTCCATGAGCTGCGTTTTGTGCCACTTCTTGCAACGTCATTGATATTTCGTGGATAGATGCAGCGACCTCAACAATTTCAGCTTCCTGCTGATGTACAATCTCCTTGGTTACCTCGGTAGAGTCTGACAGCTGATTGGCTGAACTGGACAATTGATCCGATGACTGTGCCACGTTACCAACAATACCCCTTAACTGCACCACCATGCGGTTAAATGACGCTGACAGTTTGCCAAACTCACCGTGCTGGCTCTGGGTATTCAGCTCCAGCTGACCCTCAGCAACCAAATGAGCTTGCTGACTCAGCTGCACTATGACCTGGCCCACTTTTCGGCGGATAAACAGAATGCCAGCCACAGCTACCGAGATTAATACCGAAGCTATGACCATCAATGAAATAAGGTATTTCTGAGCAATGCTCTCAAAGTGCGCTACATCTCCGGACGTTCTGTTATCCAGCATGGTAAAAAATTCGTTCACCGGCGCCATAATACGGGCTTTTTCTGTATGATATTTAGGGTCGTGCATTAGTTTAGCCGCGGCAGCAAGATCCGGTTCACCCGTTTTCGTAAACCCTCCCTGGTTATCCTGAAACAAGCCTTTTACAGCGTTCATGGCTATGGTTTCTATGCCCACCAGCGCATCTGAATTGTTTTTTGCTTGTTCCAGTCTACCCAGCTCCTGTCCGGTAAACCCTTGTTGTTTCATCAGGTCCAATAATGGCTCCTGGCTTCCCAGTGGACTGGGATTATTATTTCCTGCCGCCACGAAATCCCAATAAATTCGCTCATAATGTTCAGGCCTGGGGGACTGACCATTTCGAATGGACAAAATCTTCCAGTACTGCTCTTCGTATGCCGGATCTGCCGTCAGGGAATAGGTACGCGCCAAACGGGTCAAATCATCGGAACTTTGCCTTAACTCATCTGCCAGCAAATAAGACTGATATCGATTTTCCTGACTGGAGTTCAGCTTTCCCTGGTTGTTAAACATCAGCAAAACCACAACAACCAGCGCCACACTCAATAAAATAACAAAACCAAAAATGACGCCAAATAACCGCTGAATCGACATAACCCCTCCAAAATAAAAGGAAAAAAATAGCTTTCAAAGCCTAGTACAGTAATTGAATTACCCCAAAACAAATCATAACAGTTAGCTTTATTACGGGATTGCACTGTAAAAAGCAGAGCTAAACTTGAAGTATCTTGCCTGATCCTAAGGATGAATTTGGTGAAGTACTGGCTGTTATTGATTTACTCAATTCAGGTTTTGCCATGTATAGCAGCTACGCCAATAAAATTAGGGATCTTTCCCGATACATTAACCGTTAACCAGGCAGAACTGACGCTAATAAAGCGCGCCTTTAAACACGCTAAGATCCCTCTGGAATTGGTAAACTTACCTGCCGAGCGCTCATTACAAACAGCAGCCGCCGGTATTATTGATGGTGACGCTATCCGCCAGCCCTCTGCGGTAGCAGAATTTACCAGCTTACTACCTGTTAAAGTGCCGCTAAAACGTAGTGACATTTGGGTTTGGGTAAAATCGGATAAAAAATGTCCGGCAAATACCGAAGAGCTCTGGCAAATGAAACCGGTGGGGATCCTGGGAGTTCGCTACTATAACTTGATATACGCCCAGTCTAAAGTCGGATATATCCAAGGTAGCAATGCTAAAATCGCTGCCAGAATACTGTTGAGAGAACGTGCTGACTATATTGCCGCCACAGCTAGCAGCATAAAAAAAATAGCGCTAAATCAAGCTTTAACCTTAAGGTCTTGTTTGGATAAACCGATAGTATCCTTTCAGCAGTTTACCTATTTGCATATAAAGCACGCACATTTAATTCCTGTACTCGAAACCAGCTATCGTTACGTGATATCCCAGCAAAACGGTAAAATTTTAAGCGAGTGACTCAGATTTTCCAATAAATCACTGCAATTCAATCCATTATGATTAAAATAGCCATGCGTAATTAACCCGGTATCAGCATGATAGATAAAACCATCTTTTTCATTTATGTCGTACAACTCGGCTCAATATCTGCCGCCGCCCGGCGTTACGGTATCTCACCTTCCGCTGGTAGCCGCTGGCTGAGCGACCTGGAAACTGAATTTGGCTTAAAACTATACCGGCGTAATAACCGCCTGCTTACGCTGACAGAAGCAGGCGAGCGTCTGTATCAAAGGTTTAAGCTGATCAACCAGGACATCCAGAGCAGCTTCGATGAAGTGAAAGGGTACCAGAGTGAAGAGCAGGGCAAATTGCATATTGCCTGCACCCCCCTTTACGCAAGTCATTATTTAATGGGCATAATTAACCGCTACCTGCAAGATCATCCTAAGGTTAGCTTTAACCTCAATATCACCCCCTGGTCCCTGGATTTAGCCAGCCATACTGATCTGGTGATCAGCGCCAACGCCAACTTCTCCGGTTATAAGGAAAAGGATCTGATGCTGGTAAAACGGGAACTTATGTCAGCGCCCTTTAAAGTATGTGCATCCCCCGACTACTTGGCCACTCACGGAAAACCTGAAATACCCCAGGATCTAAAACAGCATAGGTGCCTGTTTGCTACCTCTTTAACGGGTAGTAATGAGTGGGTATTTTGCCAGCAAGAGGAAAACCTGATCATCAAGGTACCGGATACGCTGGAAGTGAACGACAGCGACTTGCTAAAACAAGCTGTCTTGGCAGGATCTGGAATAGCCTATTTACCTGATTTTATTTTGGAAAAAGAGATGGCATCGGGCCAGCTAGAAGCCCTGCTACCCGAATACGGCACCAGTAAATGGAGCCTTAATGCGTACTACCAGCCCCATAACAGCATCAGCCCGCTGGCAGCACACTTTAAAGACTTCTTACTAGCCCAACACAATAAATAGCAATAAATACAACCAGTTAATTTACAAACTACTTTTTACCTTTACGCGAGCAACAAAAAGACCACATATAACCCACAAAGATCACACTTTCACTTTTCATTTTTGCAAAGCCAGTTTCTGTTATTGGCTGTAACTGCTACTAAACCAGTGACGTTAGACTAGATCAATTCAAATCCAGAAGGATCTTTTTCATGTCTACTGTTTATATCGTTGCAGCAAAGCGTACCCCAGTGGGTAATTTTGGCGGCAGCCTGGCGCCATTAAGTGCACCAGAGCTTGCAGCCCCTGTACTGAAGGCACTGCTGGAACAAGCTCAGCTGGATCCCAGCGCCATAGATGAAGTCATTCTGGGCCAAGTTATCTCAGCTGGAGCTGGCATGGGCCCTGCTCGTCAGGCTGCAATTCACGCAGGTATCCCAGACTCGGTACCAGCCTACGGTTTAAATATGATCTGCGGCAGTGGTATGAAAAGTATTATGGATGCGGCGTCCCACATCCGAGCAGGCGATGCTCAGCTGGTCATTGCCGGCGGTATGGAAAGTATGTCCAATATTCCTTATCTGGTACCCGCCAAGATCAGAAGCGGTAACAAGATGGGCGATATGACCCTGGTGGACGCTCTGATCAATGACGGTCTGACCGATGCTTTTGGCCAGATGCACATGGGTATCACAGCTGAAAATATTGCCGAAAAATACGGCATCAGCCGGGAAGTCCAAGATGAATTTGCCTTAAATAGCCAACATAAGGCAGAGAAGGCCCAGCTAAGCCACGGCTTTAGCGGAGAAATTGTCCCCCTGGAAGTGACTAGCAGACGCAAAACTACAGTTATCGATAAAGATGAATACCCCAAAGCAGACAGCAAGCTGGAAGCCTTAGCCAAACTCAGGCCTGCTTTCAAAAAAGACGGATCTGTTACGGCAGGTAATGCATCGGGACTGAACGATGGAGCAGCAGCCCTGTTACTGGCATCGGAACAAGCGGTTAAACAGTACGGTCTTCAGCCTATTGCAGAGATAGTGAGTTACGGTCAAGCCGGTATCGACCCCAATATTATGGGCATGGGACCCGTACCAGCCATAGGTCAGGCCCTGACAAAAGCAAGTATTTCCCTTGCCGATCTAAAACTGTTGGAGCTTAACGAAGCCTTTGCAGCTCAGGCATTGGGAGTAATGACAGAACTTAGCAGCCAGCACCAAGTGGAGCCCAACTGGTTACAAGAGCGCACCAACGTCAATGGAGGCGCGATCGCATTAGGTCACCCCCTGGGAGCTTCCGGCGCACGTATCACTGTATCTTTGATCCATCAACTTAAGCGACAGCAAGAAGACCTTGGATTAGCAAGTCTTTGTATTGGTGGCGGTATGGGTACCGCCTTGATTATAAAATCATTGAAAAAAGGACGATAGAATGGACCTGACAACCCCGGTGCCAAAGGAACGTAACGGCCTGCAGCGCCTAACTCAGTTTTTTGTGACTGTGATAAAACGCTATTTACCGGACCCGTTTATTTTCGCTGCCCTGCTTACCCTGGGTGTATTTTTCCTGGCCATCCCGGTTACTGGCCAGAGTCCACTCCAGGTAGTTGACGCCTGGTCCGGTGGTTTCTGGAAGCTACTGACCTTCTCCATGCAAATGGCAATGGTGGTGGTTACAGGTCACGCCATGGCCAGTGCGCCGGTATTTAAAAAACGTTTGGCTGTGCTCGCCGGCACGGCAAAAACCCCAGGGCAAGCAATCTTACTGGTTACCGTGATCAGCGCAGTTGCCTGCTGGATAAACTGGGGTTTTGGCCTGGTTATCGGCGCCATCTTTGCCCGGGAGCTAGCCGCTAAAGTCAAAGGTGTGGACTACAGATTATTAATCGCTTCAGCATACAGTGGTTTCCTGTTCTGGCACGCAGGTTTATCCGGTTCAGTACCTTTGGCACTGGCCAGCGGCTCTAACCTGGAAGCGGTCACGGCAGGTGCGGTCACGGCAGCCATAGGTACCGGAGAAACCCTGTTCTCTACTATGAACCTGGCAATACTGGCTGCTATGTTAGTGGCTATTCCTCTGCTGAATCGCGCCATGCACCCAACAGCAAATGATGTGGTCACTATCGACCCTGAGCTGCTAAAAGAACCCGAACAGGTAGAAAAACCCAAGTCAGAAATGACGCCTGCCGAGCGCCTTGAAAACAGCCGTCTGATCTCCTGGGCTCTGGGAGCTATGGGCTTTACCTATATTATCCACTACTTCTGGACCAACGGTTTCGCCCTAAATCTGAACATAGTGAATTTCACCTTCCTGTTTTCAGCCATTTTGCTACACGGGACCCCTAAAAACCTGTTAAACGCCGTCGGTACAGGGGCAAAAAACTGCTCCGGCATCCTACTCCAGTTCCCTTTCTATGCGGGAATAATGGGCATGATGACAGCGGCTGGTGATTCCGGCACGTCACTGGCAGGCGCCATTTCAGAAATTTTTGTATCTATTTCAAATGAAACAACTTTCCCGGTATTTACCTTTCTCAGTGCGGGACTGGTGAACTTTTTCGTGCCATCGGGAGGCGGCCAGTGGGCAGTACAGGCACCTATTATGATGCCCGCCGGTGAAACCCTTGGTGTTGACGCGGCCAAAACTGCTATGGCCATCGCCTGGGGTGATGCCTGGACCAATATGATCCAGCCGTTCTGGGCACTACCGGCCCTGGCTATCGCCGGACTGGGAGCTAAGGATGTAATGGGATTCTGTCTGATGGCTTTGCTGGGTTCCGGGGTCATTATCTCCCTGGGCCTGTTGCTGTTTTAACAAACCCAGGACCTGTTGATCTTTCGTGAATAAATAACATTCAGACACACGAGTTTTATGCGTTATGCATGTACAAATTGAGTTTAGCCGCTTCATGAATAATTCAGCCGCTAACCATGATTTTTTAGCTCAAAATATAGACTCGAAAGATCAACAGTACCTAGCAAAAGAATAATCCAAATATTAACTGAGAAAGCGGCTCACCAGTCGCGCAAACAAAAATCAATGAAGGAACAAGTCCTAACGACGCCTTCCTTCTTAGAGCGGAGTAAAAAGTAATGGCAGGACTTAATAAGGTTGTTGGCAGCTATGAAGAAGCCCTGAAGGGGCTAAGCAATGATATGACAGTGATGGTGGGCGGGTTTGGCCTGTGTGGTATCCCAGAAGGTTTGATCGCTCAGATTGTCAAAACCGGAGTCACCGGCTTAACCGCTATTTCAAATAACGCCGGTGTCGATGACTTCGGCCTAGGTTTACTGCTGAAAAGCCGTCAAATCGATACCATGATCGCCTCCTATGTTGGTGAGAACGCCACTTTCGAGCAACAAATGCTATCTGGCGAGCTAAACGTTATCTTGACTCCACAGGGTACGTTGGCCGAAAAAATCCGGGCCGGTGGCGCTGGCATCCCTGCATTTTTTACCGCAACAGGTTATGGGACTCCCGTTGCCGAAGGTAAAGAGTGCCGGGAAATTGATGGCCGTTTTTATGTGTTAGAGCCATCGCTAACAGCAGATTTTGCCTTAGTTCGCGCCTGGAAAGCCGATACTATGGGCAACCTGGTATTTAGAAAAACAGCTGCCAACTTTAACCCTATGATGGCGACGGCAGGAAAAATTACAGTGGTAGAGGCTGAGCATATAGTCCAGCCCGGAGAGTTAGATCCCGATCATATCCACACACCTGGTATCTATGTGAACCGGGTGATCCAAGGCTCGTTCGAGAAACGCATCGAGCAACGCACAGTCAAAACCACACCAGCAACTAAATAAGCGGAGGCAAACACCATGGCATTATCAAGAGATCAACTCGCACAACGTGTAGCCCAGGAGCTTAAAGATGGTTACTACGTCAACTTAGGCATAGGTATTCCAACCTTAGTAGCTAACTATATTCCTGCCGGCATTGACGTTATGCTGCAATCTGAAAATGGTCTGTTGGGCATGGGCGAATTTCCCACAGAGGAAACAATAGATGCCGACCTGATCAACGCAGGTAAGCAAACGGTAACAGCCGTCGATGGCGCCTCTTTCTTCTCATCGGCTGAAAGTTTTGCCATGATCCGCGGTGGACACGTCGACCTAACCGTATTGGGTGCATTCGAGGTCGATGTACAAGGCTCTATCGCTTCCTGGATGATCCCAGGCAAACTGATCAAAGGCATGGGCGGTGCCATGGACCTGGTTGCTGGCGCAGATAATATTATCGTCACCATGATGCACGCAGATAAGCGCGGTAACTCTAAGCTGCTACCTATGTGTGAGCTGCCCCTGACAGGTTTTGGCTGTATAAAGCGCGTGTTGACCGACCTGGCCTTTTTGGAGATTAAAGATGGTGCTTTCCACCTGTTAGAGCGTGCTCCTGGCGTCTCGGTGGAAGAGATAATTGAAAAAACAGCCGGCAAGCTTATCGTCCCGGAACATGTTCCCGAGATGACTCTTTAACAGCAGCCATCAAAATTAAAAGCCAGTACTTATTAGCTGGCTTTTTCATTCCTTAATAGTATCTAACAGATACTTTATTTCTTAACTAAGCAGTAATCTTGAATTGCGATTTATATCACGTTATTTCAAATAGTTAACTATATGCACTTCAGGTAATCTAATACCTGTACATTAATCAAGCATAATGACCCTGTGGAAAATATACGCATACAATTAACCCCACCTTCATTAGATCTGGTAATGCCGGTAAGAGAAGCCTTGTTTGAGAGTTATGGCGACCTCAGGCAATTCCTGCCCTGGGTAAAAGATAATCTGACCCTTACCCAGAGCCACAAGGAAATGCTTGCTGCCATCAGTCGCTTTGATAATAACAGCGAGGAGCTCAGGTATTACCTGATCCGCCAGTCTGATCAAAAACTGCTGGGGGCGATAGGTTTAATCATCAGAGACTCTTCGGTTCCCTATTATGAAATCGGCTACTGGCTCAGGACCAGTGAAAGGGGTAAGGGCTATATCAGCCAAGCCCTGGGCCTGTTGGAAGCTTATGCGTTTAACAGCCTTAATGCCTTGCGCCTGGAAATTAAAATGGCGGAATCCAATACCCCTAACCGCGCCGTAGCAGAGTCTGCTGGATATCAATACGAAGCCAGACTTAACAATACCTGCAGGCTTGGCGACGGCAGCATAGATAACACGGTGATCTATGCCAAATATTCCGCGCAGCCCGACGCACAGCAGACACTATAAACTCAATGAGCTTCTACTTGAGAAGCTAGCTTTATCCAGAAATAGTCGCCATAAACCCGATAAGGAGCGATAGGGTCAGGGAGCTCTCCGGTATCCCCGGCCAGTGATTCAAGCATATTCTCATCCCCTTTGCTCCATTGTTCCGACAGGGAAAACTTTAACTCCTGATATACTCTGACTGCTTCGTGTCGGTTACCCGAGCGTAAATAAGCATAGGCAAGGTAAAGATACTCTAACTTAGTCACTCTGGATGACCCAGTACCTAAACTGATAACCTCATGGTAATCCTTCATCATTAGCCGTTGGTACATTAAGGCATGATTGGCATAACCCAGAGTCAGACTCAAGTTATCTGCCTTCGCCATATCTTTAGCCAGCTGAAACTCATTAATGGTGCCGCTAGTCTTTTTTGTCTTCAGGTGGAGCCAGCCCCTTAGTAAAGGTAACAATGGCTTAATATGCACAGGTAAATCACTTGTTGCCAGGTTGTTCAGCGCAATCAATGCAGTGTCCATATTCTTCGGAGTTGGTTCGGTTAAAGCGATATCAACCTGAGCAAATGCCAGATAAAAGCCTATTTGCGCAGTCACTGAGTCGGAACCAGCTGCTGAACTCACTCTGTGTGCCCGAGACAAGTCTTCTAAGGCTGCTTTCCCCCGATATTCCTGTATCGCAAATATAGCCCTTGCCTGGAGCGCTTTCGCCAGACCATAGGGCTGTTGTAAAGACTGGTATATATCGATTGCTCGCTGGTATAAATGTATTCGCTCCTCTTGAGGTACAGCGGGGTTTCGCGCAATGGATAGTAAGGTGGTAGCCAGCTGGGGTTTGTTTTCAACTCTTTCGAAATATGCCTGCGCTTGTTTAAGCTTCTGAAAATCCCTAAACAGCCTGGATTTTGGATCATATTCCAAACCGTGTACCTGGGTGCTACCCAAATGAAATAATCGCAGCGCTTCTAGGTTAACATCTTGATTATAAGGGAATAAATCATCCGCACTGGCGGACAGAGTCCGGTAGGCCGACCAATCCATATGACTACCAGCCAACAGGGCTTGCATTCGATAGGTCCAGCTCATCAACTGCTTGTTATTACTGAATTTTGCTAAGTCCAGGCTCTGATCAAATTGATCACTTGCAGCCAGGATATTACCCCGCCTAAAGCTGATTTCTCCCAACCAGAAAGTAGCAAAGCCTTGTAATGCCTTATCTTCTTTATTCAAGATTAATTGACCTAGGATAGATTCCGCCAGTGGCCAGCGGCCCAGGAATACATGGCACACCGCCAAGTAGGCCTTAGCCCAGTGATGTTGAGGATCCAGCTGCACCGCGGCGTTAAAGTAATGCCGCGCCAGCACAGCGCCTTCTGTCTGTAGCGCTTGTATTCCCCGGCCATAGTCATGCATCGCATTGGGCAAATATTTATGCTCGGTTAGTTCAACTGTACTTTGCGGCTGGATCAACTGATAAATAGCTTGCGCCAGTTTGGGCATAGCGACCGCCAGATCTTGGTTGAAAATTTGCCCCTTGGAAGACTCTCCATTGGCAAAGAGTAAATGGTAAGCAAAAACCTGTTGTTCCTGCGCCAGGCGCACTTCTCCCAAAACCGCAACATCTATGCCTTTCGAATTCATTATTTGCAATAATGCGGTCTTATCCTCTATTTCGACCGCTCCGGAGACGGCCATCAGAGCATTGGCTTGCGCCGGTGTAGTTACTGTGAGATTTGGAATTAACTGGAGATCACTGGCCATCATATCGCTAAGGCCAAATTCTACCCATTGCATGGAGACAGATTGAGTCTCGTTGCTAAAGGGCAATACCATAATATGATTAAAATCTTTGCTATCAGACTGTTCAGGCTTATAAAAAACGTAAGTAAGTATTAGCAAGGCAATTACTACCAAGGCCAGTACCAGTGCTTTACAACCAGGTTTTAACTGCTTTTTTGGCGTTTGTTGGATTACAGGGCAAATCCACTGATAACCTTTATTGGGTACAGTCTTGATAAAAACTGGATTAGCTGCGGAATCACCGAGCGCCTTACGCAATTCCAGGATGCTTTGAGATAGGGCTTTTTCACGATATTCGCCGTGAACCCAAAGGGCTTTGAGCAATTCTTCCTTGCTTATGACTCGATTTGAATTTATCAAAAAGTAGGCTAATAACTGACTTAATTTCTGCCGTAGGTATATTTCTTCCCCAGCCCGGCTAAGCTGCCCAGTTTCAGCGTCAAAGACTAAATCCCTAAATTCCAGCACAAATACCTCATCATATTCAATCAATTCAACGCTCATAGCACCAATATCAACATATTGATTTATATAAAAAATCAAACATTTTGTCTGGATTTGACTTCTATTTTACCCGATTTTCTTTGTTTAGCGCAGCTTGAATATGGGAGTTTTCATATCAACGCATCCAACCAATAGGATGCTTTATCTAACGGAATCAACAAGGTCAATTATGAAAACAAATATTAGTAAAATCGCTTGCGCCATGACATTAATGGCGACTTGTCATATTGCTTACGCTGCTGCGGAAAAACCAACTCTGGTGTTGGTACATGGCGCACATTTTACCGACAGTTCATGGAGCGGACTACAGCAAACTATGCAGCCAGACTGGAAAACATACGCTATCGACTTACCGGGGCGAAACGACAAGCTATTACCTCATACAGTGTCGTTGGATGTA
Source organism: Psychromonadaceae bacterium (assembly GCA_965249895.1). GTDB lineage: Bacteria > Pseudomonadota > Gammaproteobacteria > Enterobacterales > CBDFNC01 > CBDFNC01. Next base: position 364,831 of record CBDFNC010000003.1, on the reverse strand, counting down.
AGCGCCGCAGCCTTATGTAAGTCCCTGGGTGGTATTAAGGGAGAGAAGATATTAGTTGCCCATAGCCAGGGAGGCGCCGTCGTCAATGCCGCATTGGCCATTTGCCCCGACGAAGAGCTGGCTAAAATTGTCTATTTAACTGCCGTCTCCCCGATGAATGATACATCACCCTTTGAATTGCTTTCGGAGAAAGATGAACAAGGATATTTTTCCGGGATCCATTACAACAAGGAGATTAAGCTATTGGAAATAAGCGATAAACAAAAATTTGCCGATAGTTTTGCTCAGGATGCCAGCAAAAGTCAGCAACAAGAACTTATCCTGAATGCAGTATCTGAACCTAGCCCCATTGGCGGCACAAAAGTAACATTAAATAGAACCAGGTTTAAGCAGATCGATAAATATTATATTTATGCTCAAAAGGATCTGGTTATTAGCTATGAAAGTCAGAAAAAAATAGCGAAAACCATGGAGCTAAAAGGAGAATACACTCTGGACAGCGGTCATCTACCCATGCTCACAAAAACTAAAGAACTAGCCAAAATACTGAACGAAATAGCCAAAAGCTAATTTAAAAGCGCCCTGTAATAGTCTCCAGGGCGCATTGAACTCAATTACACTTAGTACCCATTTCAAGTTACCGGCTATTAACTAAATGGGGACTGGTCAAACTTGGGTAACAGCTCACGATAGTTCGGCGAACCTTGTGGGACAGGCTTCGCAGATTGCATCTCCTCCACAAAGACCGCCACAATTGTTACCCTTATTCCCGTTATTTGATGGGTTCCACTGAATGCAATGCACACTAAATATTTTACTTCGTCATATGATCACAGTTGCCAGATATATTTTTATCTCAAGCTTCGGCCAGCGCGACCTTTTGGGCTTGTTTTTGCAATAAATACATTGAGGCGTAAAGACCGTTTTCCAGCGCCATTAACTCCTTGTGTTTACCTTGCTCCACTATTTCACCGTGAGATAACACCAGGATCTTATCCGCATGACTTATGGTCGACAACCTATGGGCCACGACTATCATAGTGACTGAACCACGTAACTCATTCAGCGCTCGTTGCACCACCATCTCGGTTTCACTATCGATATTGGCTGTAGCTTCATCCAACAACAATATTTTGGGCGATGCCGCCAGCGCTCTGGCTATCACCAGTTGCTGCCTCTGCCCCGTTGAAAGGCGCATTCCGCCTTCGCCAAGTTGAGTATGATACCCCTCGGCCATTTCACTAATAACGTGATGCAGATGTGCTTTTTTCGCCGAATTCTTTACCTGCAGTGGAGTTAAGCCACGCCCCATATCAATATTGTCATAAATACTGGCGGCTAAGATAAAAGGCTCTTGTGGGATCACACCTATACCATGGCGTAATTCATCATGGCCAAATTCCCGCAGGTTAGCACCATCAATTTGAATATCACCGGAAATCGGCTGATAGAAATTTAACAGCAAGCTTAACAAGGTACTCTTACCGCTACCCGTATGGCCTACGACGGCGTAAAACCCACCAGCTGGAACCTTGAGATCCAACTCTTTTATTACGGGTTTATCCGGATGATAATGAAAGGTCAGCTGCCGGATCTGAACCTGACCCGAACTCACCTTGGCACTGTTTTGCTCAAAGATCTCTTCTTGTTCACCAATCAGCTCATAAACCCGGCTTCCCGCCACCATCGCCTGCTGGTACAGGTTGAACCTTTGGGTGATTTCCGCCAAAGGCTCGGTAAATCGCCCCAGGTAATTAAGAAAAGCAAATAACACCCCTATTTCAGCCACCCCACTGACGACTTGCAAACCAAACAACCATATAACACCAACCAGTACGAACACACTGAGCAGATCAATCGCCGGACGTAATAAAGCTGCGCCGATCTTTATGGTGCGAAGCCTGGCGTGGTAATAGCTGTTATTTACATCATTAAATTTTCCGGTATAAAACGCTTGCTGATTACCCGCCTGGATCACTGACATTCCCGCTATGGACTCACTGACATTGGCATTAATATCGGATCTGAACTGACGGGAGCTTGCCACCGCCGGTCCACTCAGCCGTTGGTAGAGATAGATCATCCCCACCACTGTAGGGAGCAACAGCAGAGAGGCCAGCATAAGCTGCACATTCAGCAGCGCCATGGCGATAATAATACCTACCAGCAATATAAAGTTAGTCAGCACAACCGACAAGAACTGAACATACAGATCTTTAATAGCCTCTGTATCATTGGTGATGCGACTCACCAATTGACCGGTACGAGCATGATCAAAGTAGCGCATAGGCAACTTAAGCACATGCGCAAACACACGCTTACGAATATCCAGTACCGCTGCCAAGGCCATGTCGGTAAACTTCATGGTTTGCTGATACCTCAACCAGGCAGCCCCCAACTGAGTTACCAAGTACACCAACAGCAAAAGCATCAATGGCTGAATAGAAAAATCGCCGGGTAACAGGTAATCATCGATATAAATTTTCGCCAGCAAAGGGCCGGCAACATCCGCAGAAGTTGCCAGTAATAGCAGTAAAACCACCTTAATCAATAAAGGCTTATCGGCAAAAACATATCCCATCAGTAAACGAAAGGTTTCTTTTTGTCCGCTTGAGCTTGGTTTATCGCTCATTTAAATCTGCCTCCATTTGCTGATAAGTGTGCATTCTTGCATACCAGGCTTCTTGTCTTAACAGTGCACAGTGATCACCCCGCTCCACTACCTCACCATGGCACAAGATCAGAATTTCATCGGCGTGCTCTAAAGCAGATAATCTATGGCTGATAATGATCGCACTCTGCCGTTTCCGCCGGGTTTTCAGATGATCTAATATGGCGCGCTCCGTATGCACATCCACTGCAGATAAAGCATCATCCAGTACCAGGATAGCTGCATTACTGATCAGCGCCCTGGCTATGGCAATCCGCTGCCTTTGCCCCCCGGACAGTGTCACCCCACGTTCCCCGACCATAGTCTTATATCCATCAGGAAAGCCTTGAATATCCTGGTGAATAGCCGCCACTTTGGCTGCTTGTTCAATGTCCTGTTGGCTGGCATCGGGGCGGCTCAGGGCAATATTAGCGGCAATGCTGGCACTAAATAGAAACGCATCCTGAGGAACGTAAGCGTAGGCACTGCGCAGTGCTTTAAGCTGGTACTGATGGATCGGCTTATCGGCCAATAGAATACTGGCTTCCGGGACCTGCCAATACCGCATTAATAGCTGAACGAGGGTGCTTTTACCTGACCCAGTTGGCCCGGCCAACCCCAACACCTTATTTTGTTTCAGGTTAAAGCTGACCTGGTGTAACGACTTCACCTTACTATCCGGATAACTAAAATCCAGTCGATGTACGCTAAGGTCAGCTCCATTTAGTGGCTCTGTCCCCGAATCTTCCACGCTGGCAGGGAGATCCAACAGATACTGCACCCTTTTATGAGCTGCACTGCCTCGTTCCACAATATTCAACAACCAACCAAACGCCCACATAGGCCAGATCAGCTGGCCCATATACATGGTGAAACTGGTTAATTCACCGATTGTCAGGCTGCCCTGGTGAATTCGGTAACCACCAAAACTCAAGGTAAATAATACAGCCAGGGTTAAGCTGACAAAAATTGCAGGGTCGAATAAGGCCTCGCTACGGGCAACCTTATAATTGCTTTTCGCCGCATCTTCAGCAATGGCTGAAAACCCGCGGCTTTCCACGGTTTCCCGCCCCATGGCTTTAACCAGGCGGATCCCTACCAGAGCCTGCTGGGTAGACTCATTTAAGCGGGAGAATTTCTCCAGTGAATCCTGAAAGTGGAAATGCACGGCATTGGAAATTCGATAAAACGCCAGCCCCATAAAAGGAAATGGGATCAAAGCCACCAGGGTCAGTTGCCAATCGATCAGCAAAAACATCATCAGCAGTACCAGGGTAAAAGTCAGCACTCCGTCAAAGCCGGACAAAATACCTTCCCCCGCAGCCATCTCTATGGCGTCGATATCATTGGTAGCCCTGGCCATCAGGTCGCCGGTATTGTGCTGGCTAAAAAAAGCCTGACCTTGCAGGGTCAGCTTTTGGTAAAATTGCTCACGCAGCAGGTTACCCAGTCGATAAGAGGTGCCAAACAGGATCTGCCGCCAGCTGTACCTGAGCACATACACCAAAACCCCCAGAACAATCAGAGATAAGATACTTTCCGGGGATGTCGCTAAATACACCGTTTGTTTTATATGCTCATACTGGATCACTATATTGAAACTTGGCGTCAGACTGAGCGTTCCGTGACGTTTATATTCCATCCCGCTTTTCAATCATTCCTTGTTTTGTTGGCTTATCAGGCGAAATGCGCTCTAATGCCTGGATACCTGTTTTTTCGCTTGCTGTGGATCAGCAAAACTGCCCACCATCTGGTCCACAGCCCTTCCCACCACCCAGGGTATGGCCATGCTAAATACGGCCACACCGAATAACATCACCAACGCCAGGCTATAAGTGCGCCAATGTAAACGAAAGAACCAAGCTAGGTGGCGATAAATACGCATAAAACTCCTGCTCCCCGGTACTATTTCACCTTGGACTAGTTACACAGTTAAGACCAAGTTAAAGTCAGCAAATTTTCTCTTCATTTAACCTACAAACCTCAGTGAACTCTGCAACAGGGTTATCCAATCGACTCTAACACAATCAATATGACGTTTTGCGCCACCGGCTAAGTAATCCCCTCAAGGTTTGTAACAATTAAGTTACCAATCAGAAACAATCATTTACCTTATGTTAAGTGACTCTATACAGGCTGCCTGACCATAATCGCGTTAACAAACCAGATCCATTTGAGGCTGGTTTTCATGTGAAACAGCAAGTTAGAACAAAGGAAAGGCACGCGCTGGGCTGGCCCCAGAAATCACAGCAACTGTATAGGAAATACACAATGAAAATTTCTCTACCAAGGGCTGCACTGTCTGCAGCTGTCTTATTTTCTGCCGGGCTTAGCGCTGCAGATAACCTTGCCCCTTCAGCCCAACCCCCCGGTAGTTTATCGCCGCAACAAGTACCTATGTTTGTTTCCATTGGTTTCGATGATAACTTTTACTCTGGTTACCCTGGAGCACCTGGTCAAGGAGGCATGAAGTGGGCAATTGATTTCTTTAAAAATATAAAAAACCCAGCTGGTTCACGTAACCCGGCCACCTTTGACGACACTCCAGCCAGAGTGACATTTTTTAATACCTGTGTTTACGGCACCAGGTGGATGGCTGAAAGCCCTGTGCTAATAAAAAAGGCCTGGCATGATGCTTATACAGATGGCCATGAAGTAGGTAACCATACTGTAAGTCATGCCCAGGGTGGTAAAACACGCTCTCAGGCAGATTGGTACAAAGAGATCCAGGATTGTACTGACTTTCTCACACGCGCTTACAACCCGGATGAAGTAATTCACTCTCCAGATCCTTCCAATGGCGTAGGCGTAGATCCGGCAGAATTAACCGGCTTCAGATCCCCTTTCCTGCATTACAACGACAACACCTTTAAAGTCCTGGAACAAACAGGATTTACCTACGACGTAAGTATTGAGGAAGGTTTCCAAGAGGATCAGTCTGGAGGTGACCACTTCTGGCCCTATACTCTGGACAATGGCAGCCCGGGCAATAAACTAGCTGTAAGTCAGGGTAATGCAGAACCTATATCTAATTACCCTGGCTTATGGGAATTACCGCTTCACGCATTTATGGTGCCGCCAGATGATAAGGCCGCACAATATGGCCTGAACTATTCGCTTCGTGACTTGACCGGCAAAACCAAAATCACCGGGCTGGATTACAATCTGTTCTATTTATCGCAAAACTTTAAGTTAAACAAAGACGAATTGCTGGCTATCTTAAAATATACCTTGGATGTTCGTACCGCGGGCAATCGGGCGCCTATGTTATTCGGCGGACATACCAACCTTTACCACGACAGAGGAGCTTCTACACCTGAAGAAGCACAAATGCGACGTGAGGTTATCGAAGAGTTTGTAAATTATGCTTTAACCAAGACCGAAGTGCGTATTGTTCGCTATGACCAGGTAGTTGAATGGATGAGAAACCCGGTTGCATTGGAAACTAATGGTCCGGTTCGTTATGACGTAAATTCAGTAGTCGCTGGCCACAGGGTGGTTGAAGATAAGTGTTTTGCTCCTAAGTGGAATGCCAACACAATTTACAGCAAGGCTGGCACTCTGGTGACCTATGACAATAAACACTGGAGCAACAATTGGTACACCAAAGGTAACACCCCCGGCACTCCGTATGGTCCCTGGACACAGGATGGCACACCGCCTTGTAGTACTGTGACCATAAAATTTTATGGTAGCGTCACTCCTTTTGGCGACACTCTGGTGGAAGAAGGAAAAACCCAAACCTACACCTTTACCCCTGAACCAGGGTACAAAGTGGGCTCTATTCATTTGGATGGTGTTGAACAGACCATTAACCTGGCCAATCCAAACAACTTCACTATTGGCCCCGTTGGCGCCAATGCCAAGCTACAGGTTCGCTTTGTCCCTGTAATCTAACCGGCTGGTTGTCACTAAAATGTGAGCAATTAAGTCAACTCACTAAAGCCGGTAAGTTCAGATACCGGCTTATTCTTTCTCAAGGTCAACCATAGAAAAACCTTTGGGAGAAAATTGATAGTATTATCTACTAGGTTTTTCTGAGCGTATTGATCTAGCAAAATAAGTTCCACCCCCTACGCTGCTATATCACTCCCTTTCCGATTGATTTTGACTGACAATCAGTGAATCTTCTTGAGCATAAAAATCAACACGAAATGAGGTATCCTCAGTAAGGTATTCAACCTTATGCCAATATTGAGGTGGAGAAACGGCTGTATTTCCGGCAACAATAATAAATTCCTGCTCCACTTCACCTCGACGATCAGTAAAACCATAAAATTTCAGCTCACCGCTAATCACATTGATTTTTCCATAAACGCCAGCCTTGGTGTTATGAAGATGAAGAAACATCTTGGGTACATCTGTTTTCGTAAAAATTGAGGTCGATTTATAATTAACAAAATCATTTGGGATCTCAGCCACTTGTATCACCTCTATATATCTGGATTTCGAATGTATAGATAATTTACAAACTTATCCCTCATTGATCTATAAAATTAAGCACGCTCCTGAGCATCTAAAGACAATATTTCTGAGATGCGATATCGACTTGTTTGAAATACCGATAGCTTTTACAGAAAAAGCCGAATGATGCTTTCCACTGACAGCCTCTTCTATTAGCCTTGTAACAGACTAAACAAAGGAGCGAAGTGTGAAACGTAAAATAATCACAGGGACGGGAATCATTTTATTGCTATTGGCACTTCCGTTAACCTTTTCCCAAACCGCACGCGATTACACATTTTACGGCTTACCCGTTGGCACAGGTGCGGCGGCAAAGCTGGCATGCTCCTTTTACTTCGTTGCCCGGCGTACACCTGAACAGATACTCGAAGAAGATCTGGTCCCGTTAGATGGTTTCCTGGCTCTGGCGAATATCCAATACAACACTCAGCAACAAACCGTCACCGCCAATATGTTGGGCCTTAGTAGCCGAATAGCGCAATACCGTGAAGGAGTCGGTTGCACTCTACTGGGACAAGGGCAGAATTTGCTCCCACCGATAAAAATAGCCAAAACATCACAACCACAGGAGCAGTTGCCAAGCAAATCAGCGTCCAAAGAACTGGATCAAGTGGTGAACAGCATGATGCTGTTACCGGATACTCGCGCCGTTTTGGTATTAAAACATGGCGTGGTCGTAAGTGAACGCTATCAGCCTGGATTTGATCAAGATTCCATGTTTCTGTCCTGGTCCATGGCGAAAAGCATCACAGCTACCGCCATTGGTGTGTTGATCAACCAGGGACAATTATCCTTGCAACAAACCGCCCTACTGCCCCAATGGCAAAATAAAGACCAGGCTAATATCACCCTGCAGCACCTGTTAAATATGAGTTCAGGTCTGGACTTTTTGGAGAAGTATGGGCCTGGTTCCGATGTTACCAACATGTTGTTTGTTGAGCCTGATATGGCTGGATTTGCGGCAAACAAATCGCTTACCTACCCGCCGGGAGAGAACTTTTATTACTCCACAGGAACCAGCAACCTGCTGGCAAAGATCATAGATAACCAATTCTCCGGCAATACCGAACGAGTCTATGATTTCATCTATAATCAGGTATTTTCTCCAATGGGAATGAAAAATACCCTGATTGAATCGGATGCATCCGGGGTACTGGCTGGTGGATCTTATATTTTTGCTACCGCCCGGGACTATGCCCGCTTCGGACAGTTATATTTACAGTTAAGCCAAGGCAGCACACCGGACTACTTGCCTGAAGATTGGTACGAATTTGTATCCACACCGGCAAAAGCCGCGGAAAAAGGCCAATATGGTGGCCATTTCTGGCTAAACAGAGGCGGAGCGAAAGGCTTCAACTTCCCCAATTCGCCAACGGATGTGCTAATGGCCCGTGGTCACAATGGCCAGCTTATCGCCATATACCCTTCAAAAGATGCCGTAGTAGTGCGGTTGGGCTGGAGCACGACAAAGAAATTTGATTACGACTGGGCTGTATCCAGCTTTGACAAAGTGCTTTAGCCAGTTAAACAGCTGTACTAAAAGCCGTTAACTTTACTTGATTAACCAACTGCGAATTCACACGCCTCACTATTACCTACACTAGATATATGTATGTTGTGACTCCACAGGTTGGTTATGAAGTTAAGTCGCCGAGCCTTTACTGAACTTGCCGCAAAGCTTGGCCCTACATCCCTATTTTTGGGGATCCAACTACTCTCCAGTCATGGTTTTGGCGCTAGTTTGAATGCGAATAGCTTTAATCCACTAACTCCAGAGCAACAAGGGGTGGTGTGTGAGCCTGCATTTCTTATCCAGATGATTATTCAAAAACAACAACAAAGCTACATTATTAAGTGTTACAGGCATCAGCCCCCGAGAAAACAGCTTCAACAAGTTAAGGCATATGGTGGGCGCGGAAGATACCTATCATCGCCTACTGCAATTAACCTGGGATCCAGCAGCTGAAATACCAACCCGGGGCGTAAAAAGCAGGCGTTATTGGAAAGGGTGATATACCGGAGCATAAATGATTAAACCTCTCAGACTCCACACATTAGTCTGGATAATCATTTTGATAACAACAGGTTTAATCCTGACGTTTTCCTATCGCTCCGCACAAAACCTAACCCGTACTGCGGTTGATTCAGCTAATCAGGTAGCCTCAGATATTGCATTTTTTTCGCAGCAAAAAGCCTTGCTAACCACTAGAGCACAGTTAAACCTTAATGCCAGCGCCAAGGTGGCGCTAATACAAGCCAAGCTCAATGAAGCCATGTCGGTAGCAACAACCTTGGCCAATGTGCTTACCGGAATGAAATCCGAAGGCCTGGCTGCCGGCATGGGCCGGGATTCAGTCAACAGTATGCTGCAGACCACGTTATACCGACACGCAGATATTTTGGCCATTTACACGGTTTGGGAGCCTGATGCCTTCGATATGTTGGATTTAGCATATGCAGATACTTCGCTTCATGACAATACTGGCCGCTTTGCACCCTACTGGTACAGATCTATTTCCGGTGAGCTTACACTGACTACAGCCAGCCATTACGCCAGTGCCGAGCAAGAAATTAATGGTACTAAAAAAGGAGCTTATTACCTTCAGCCGAAGAAAACACTGGAACCGCAAATCATTGACCCCATAAGAAAACAACTGGGTGAAAAATTGCGTTGGGTTATTTCTCTTTCCGTGCCAATTACCACTGATAAGTTATTTTATGGCGTAGTAGGCGTAGATATACCGCTAGATTTGCTTCAGTTTCTTACTATAGAGGGCACTGCTGACTTATTTTCCGGCCAGAGTAAGATCACCTTAATCAGCCATAACAACACTATAGTTGCCAGCAGTAATCCATTAGAGCTAGGCAAGCTGGCGCCACAGAGAAGCTACGTGGGTGTGCGCACACCCCATTCAGCCCACGGCCTGGCTCTGTCCGTTAATGCAAACAAGAATATTGAAATTCGCTCCCTGGTAAGAGTCAACAATACCTTTACCCCTTGGTCGATACAGATTTTCGTCCCGGAGAGTTACGTTTACGCAGAGCCACAGAAAGTAAAAAAAGAGTTACTTTATATGGCTCACCAAATCGAAAACGAACTGAAAAACGAAACTAAATTGGCCCTTTGGACCCAACTAATAGTTGCATGCGTATTAGCTGTGTTTACTTTAGTGATTGTCAGACTGATAAAAAACATTGAGCTAAGAAAATCTCAAATCTACGCCAGCGAGCAAAGGTTGCAAGCCATTTTAGATGATACGGATGCTGTGATATACCTTAAAGATCTTAATGGCGAGCACTTACTTATCAACCGGGCATTTGAAAAGCTGTTTAACTTAACCAAACAGCAGATAATAGGTAAATCCGACTTCGACCTTCTCCCGGTAGAGGTGGCCAAAGAACTTAGGCGAAGCGACACCAATGTGCAAAACAGTAGAAGCTCTATTCAGGTAGAAGAAACTATTCCGATAAATGGTGTTATACACACTTATATATCACTCAAATTTTTGATTTATGACGACAAGCATATTCCTTATGCAGTGTGTGGTATCTCCACTAACATTACCAAGCGTAAACGATTTGAAGGCGAAATAATAAAACTCAATAGCGAGCTGGAAAGCTTGGTTGAAGAGAGAAATCGAGAGCTGAAAGAAAGCAATAAATCCTTAAACCAATCCCTTAACACCCTAAAAAAAACCCAAGAACATTTGATCCAATCAGAAAAGCAAGCTGCTTTAGGAAACCTGGTTGCCGGTGTCGCTCATGAAATTAATACACCACTAGGGACAAGTATTACCGCCACCTCTCATTTACAGGATAGTACCAAGGAAATAGTCAAAGAACTTGAGAATAACCAAGTGTCTCGCCATAAGCTAAACAATTATTTTACCAGCGTCGATGATCTTGCCGACATACTGCTGGTCAACTTACAGCGAGAAGCAGATCTGATTAACAACTTTAAACAACTGGCGGCAGACCAGTCCAGCTACGAAAAACGTCAGTTTAACCTGAAGGCTTATTTAAACAATATCCTGACCAGCATGGCGCCGGGATTAAAACACAAAAACCATAAAATAGACGTTATTTGCTCAGAATCACTCAGCCTTTATAGCTACCCTGGCGCCCTGGCGCCCATAGTAACCAACCTAGTAAATAACGCCATTACTCATGGATTTGAAAAGAAAGAACGGGGACTTATTTGGATAGAAGTAGAGACCACTGAAAATAGAGTCATCATCAGTTTTTATGATGACGGCTGTGGCATGCCGGAAAATATAAGTTCAAGTGTGTTTGAGCCATTTACAACTAGAAAAAGGGGTCAGGGTGGACGAGGATTGGGGATGCACCTGGTATATAACCTGGTAACCACAACGTTAAACGGTACTATTGAATGCTTTAGTCAGTTAGGAAAAGGGACAAAATTCGTGATTTCCTTGCCCATAGCTAAAATAGACCGACTGGAATAGCGTCCTCTGCACAAAAATCTAAATCATAAACACTATCTTAAGGTACAGTTGGTATCCAACCAGGGCTGCCAGATGACTTCATTCTCAGCAATCCATGTACGCGCCGCACTTTGTTCAGTTTTGCCGTTCCGCACGACCTCCGCACTGAACTGAGCCAACTGTGAGTTATTAAAACTGATCTTTTTTAATACAGCTAAAGCACATGGTGTTCGCTGTTTCATTCTATGATTACCGGCTTTTTTTAACCAACCACCGGCGGGGTTGCCACAGTCATACAAAAGTAACGAATTCTCTCCCCACTCGGGCTTAGTTTCACAGGTTACTTCCCATTTGGGAAACTCAATAAACCGTCCCTTATGTACAGCTTCGACCCAGTTAGGCGTCCAGTTAAACATCACTAAGGGGCTATTTTCTTTAATCGCAATATCCAGTTCGCTCCATAACTCGTCCGCCGCCACTCTGATAACCTGAAACTTCATTTTCAGCGCCCTTATCCTGGCTCCATCAGGGTTTTCCCAGGGTCCTCCCAGATAACGTCCCAAAGGCGCCGTATCTGGATGAATAAATACACTCCAACAAGCCTGTAACGCCCGCCAGTCTGGTAGGCCCGGACAAATTTGTTCCAAATGTATGGGATACCACCAATCTTCCCTGGTTTTTACCCCGTGTTCACCCAAAGGGATAATGTCACCATTTTTCAACGATAATTCGTAATCTGCCGCCATTGTTCCTTGCCAAACCTCAACCTGAACATCGGCCCTGTCCTGTCGGAAAACATCCCATTGCTGCTTGCTGGAAACGTGCACAAACTCAATTCTGTAACCTGCTTTAGTTAGCAGCTCTGCGGTTATATAGGACATGACTAGTTGGCTAGACCAATCATTGAGAATGATACGAATGGGCATACCAGTGTCGCTGTAAGCCGGGGGAATGGACAAAAAAATCACTAACATGCAGGCAGATAAAGAATACTTCATAACTTCTCGGACCTCTAATCTCCAAGTATAGCGAAAATACCTCTAATCCAGCTTAGCCATAGAACAGCTTAAATCTAAAAAACAAAAACAAGGTAAAGCAATAAATTACATTGTTATTTTTGTCTATAATATAGAATCTAAACACGCCATTTGTACTTCTTTGCAAAGCGGAAACTCTTGGTTAAGGATAAGCGGGAGGTACTTATATGTCTGATAAGCGACTACACCAACAAGTAGTAGAAGAGTTGAGCGTAAGCAGAACGGCAGATCCTGCACTGGAAGCACAATACCAAGCACTTTCTCAGCATAATCAACAACTACAAGCCCTGAGTGATAGTCTGAAGCAACAGCTGGCAGAAAAAACCATAGCGCTGGATTTAGCGACAAGCGAGGCCTTAATTGCCAATAAAGCCAAGTGTGAATTTATGGCAAATATGAGCCATGAAATCAGAACCCCCCTCACAGCGATCATTGGCTTTGCCGAAATGATAGGACAAGGCGAAATCCCCCCCCACGAGCAAGAGCGACATATAGACACCATCATCAATACCGGCCACCTGCTATTAGTGCTATTTAATGACATCCTGGATATATCTATGGTTGAAGCCGACCAACTCAGTGTCGAAACCGTAGCAATATCTCTTGGCCCCCTACTGAATGAGCTAATTCCGGTATTCAGTCAAAAAGCACAAGAAAAAGACATAGAATTTACTGTCACATTGGATAAAAATACGCCCAGCCATATTCAATCTGACCCGGTCCGGCTTAAACAGATATTATCCAGCTTACTCAGCAACGCAATTAAGTTTACTGAGCAAGGTAACGTTTGTTTGGATATAAGCTACCAGTCAACCAGCAATCAATTATTAGCCAGGGTAACTGATACTGGCATAGGCATTTCCGAGCAGCATGCAACAAATATATTTAAACCTTTCTCTCAGGAAGATAACAGCGCTAGACGTGAACTTGGTAGCTCTGGTGTTGGCCTGGCAATTTCAAAACACCTTGCCGGTTTGTTGGGCGGAGATATCTCATTTACCAGTATAAAAGGACATGGCACCAAATTTGTATTAACCACCCAATGTGGTAGCTGTCAGTTTAAAGGCGTACATATTAATGAAATACCACACCCACAAACTCAACTGCAAACCCCATCCCTAAGTGGCAACGTATTGCTGGTCGAGGATAACCTAACTAACCAGGAACTCATTCGAATAAATCTGGAAAGAGTTGGACTAGCAGTAGATATAGCTATCAATGGGCAGGAAGGAGTCGAGCAGGCATTACAAAATGACTATGATCTGGTGCTAATGGATATACAAATGCCGGTATTGGATGGCAAAGAAGCGCTGGCTATGTTACGCACGCTCGGCTTCAGCAAACCCATATACGCTATCACAGCCAATGTGATGTACCAGGACTTAGTCGAATATGAACAGTTAGGATTCGATGGATACTTAAGTAAACCACTAGATCTAAAAGCATTTTACAAGGTATTAATACAACATTTGCCAGAAGCAGCCGCCTGTCAGCAAACCTATGATAGTGATGATGAGCTGGCAGCTCAGATTGCCGAATTAAAACAACTATTTATTGCCGAGCTTCCCGACTATAAGGAGAAGCTCCAACAATCTATAGATGAGAACGATCAGGACAAGATGTATGCGCTTGTACACACGTTAAAAGGGGTGTCGGGGAACTTTAATTTGGACCAGCTATACACGGGAACCGTAGCAGCACAAAAAATAGTAAAGAATGAACCCCTACAACAAGGGATTGCCGCGTGTGCTTCAGTGATACATGCAATCAATAAAATAATTGAAGTGAGGTAAGGAATGAAAACAACAGCACGCATTCTTATTGTTGATGATGTATTACAAAACAGGCAGCTGCTACGAAGCTCTGTATCGCTATCCATCTTGAATGCAGATATACCTATAGCAGCAGAATTTTTTTCTGCTGGGTGCGCCAAGGAAGCGATTCAAATTGCACTATCCGGACGGGTAAATTTTATCTTTCTCGATATCCAGCTCCCAGACAAGAGTGGTCTAGAGATCCTGAAAATAGTGAAGGAAAAATTCCCTAATATATTTGTGGTAATGGTCAGTGGCGAGAATTCATTGGAAAACGTCAAACAAGCAATCGCAGCAGGCGCATCCGGCTTTATCGTCAAACCTTTCACGAATGGAAAAATAAGCGAATCATTAAATGGTTTTGTTCGCTATATTCGGGCGAAACAGCTGCGACAGAAGAAAGCGGCGCAAACATCCAGCCTTAAAAACGGGAGCTAGTGCTCCCGAACAACGTCTAACCCCGCCTTTTTATTCTCCTCGGCACAGCCTCAACTCCTGTGCGGTAGTCACCCGTAGTGGCATTAAGGGCCAACTCTAACGCATTATGGGCGATCACTTCGAATTGCTGCGCAAGGGATTGAATTTTTATAGGCAGAAAGTCCAGTAACCTGTTGTCACCAAACGTCGCTAAATGAGTTTTCCCCATTAACTCAGGGTTAGCCAGCAGGCAATCTAATAAGCCTTCAAATAGGCTGTACGAGGTCGCCAGGATAGCTTCAGGAAGCTTATTGTTATCTACCCAGTTTTGTAATTGCCGCCTTCCCTCTGCTTGGCTAAAGTGCTCGCCATATGCCTTTTGCTGTTTAAGCCCTGGCTGGTGTTTCTGTATGGCAGACAAAAACCCTTGTTCTCGCTGTTGCGAAATACCCAACTCAGGCACAGCCCCTATTAAGCCGATACTGCTCACCCCTTTTTCTAACAGAGCTCGGGTTAACTCATAAGCTCCCTGCAGATCTTCGCTGATAACACTGGCGAAGACCTCATCATCTAAAGCTCGATCAAGGGCAATAACAGGGACTCCACCCTGCTGAATCCTCTTATAAAAGTCATGACCGGCCGATAAGGCGCTGGCGACTAATAAGGCATCAATTCGGCGGCTAATTAAGGTTTCCGCAACCTTCATTTCCGTATCTGTATCGTCGTCGGAGCAAGAGATAATCAGCTGGTATCCAGCTTTCCTAGCGTCACGTTCTAGCAATTTAGCCAGCCTGGCATAACTGCTGTTTTCCAAGTCAGGAATAATTAAACCAAAAGAGCGGCTACTGCCTGCGCGCAGTGAGCTGGCAGCATGATCGGGGCGAAAATTAAACTCATTTACCACCGCCATTACTTTTTTTTGAGTTTTTTCACTGATCCTGTATTTTCCGGCTTTGCCATTAATAACATAGCTGGCCGTAGTGCGAGATACGCCAGCTAGTTTTGCAACTTCATCTAACTTCATCTTGGATTCTTATCAGCCTATTTTGTGAGCGCGATCATATATTCGCCAGTCACCTTCCTTATAACAATTGAAATATTAGCTGAAAGGTTTCAGCATTTCAGCTGAAACGATTCAGTAACTAATTATTAGCACCCGTCAGACGGAGTGAAGTTATGTTGTCACTATCACAAAACGATATTCAGCTAAAACAATCAGCATCCAACAAACAGCTAGCTATTAAGGCTCTGGCGAGCAGCTTAACCAGCCAGGGTTTGGTCGATGTGGATTATGTTCAAGGTATGCTGGCCCGTGAAGCACAAAGTTCCACCTTCCTGGGTAATGGAATAGCCATTCCACACGGGACCACGGACACCCGAGAACTTGTGAAACACACAGGTGTACAAGTACATCATTTTCCCCAGGGCGTGGATTGGGGTGAAGGAAAAACCGTATACCTGGCAATTGGTATTGCCGCCAAGTCAGATGAACACTTAGGTATCTTAAAACAACTGACCAGAGTGATCTCGGCAAGTGGCGTTGAAGAAAACCGAAAAAATAGTAAAAACGCAGAGATCATTATCGCAATCCTAAATGGTGACACACAGCTGGAAGCCGAATTTGATCACCAGCTGATCCAACTAGGTTTCCCCGCAACCGATCTAATCCAGTTAACGACGGTTGCTGCCGACCTGATTAAAAACTGCCGGGCGGCAGGTAAAGGCTGTGTGGCCGATGCCATTGCAGCAGGTCCAACTTATCTTGGACAAGGTTTATGGATAGCGAAAAACCATCAAGATGTGATGAATACCGCTGTTTCTTTTGTCACACCAGCTCAGGCCTTCACCGAAGAAACCATAGAAGGGGCAAGCCAAGCCTTTAAAACCCGCAACTCGCGCGGGTTACATGCCTGCCCAGGCGCTATCTTGGTCAACGAGGCCAAGAAGTTCAGCGCCAATATATTGGTGGCTAACCTCAATGGCGACGGCAAAACCGCCAACGCCAAGAGCCTGATGAAAGTCATTACGTTAGGTGTAAAGCAGGGTCATGAATTGCAATTTACCGCCCAGGGTGATGATGCCGAACGGGCGCTAAAAGCCATAGGCCAGGCCATAGCTAACGGCTTGGGAGTGGGGGTCTGATGAGCAGTTCCAGCAAACTAAAAGTTGTGACCGTCACCCTAAACCCTGCGCTAGATTTAACCGGTGATTTGGACACACTGCAAACGGGCACGGTTAACTTAGTCCAGCAAAGCAGCCTCCATCCCGCCGGGAAAGGAGTGAATGTTGCGAAAGTCCTGGCAGAGTTAGGCGCCGATGTCACGGTTACCGGACTGCTAGGAGCAGACAACCAGGATCCTTTCCGCCAGCTTTTTAAAAGCTCTGGCATGACAGATAAATTTGTTCGCGTTCAGGGCGCCAGTAGGATCAATGTCAAGCTGGTGGAACAATCCGGCCAGGTAAGTGATATCAACTTCCCGGGTGTCGCCGTTACTCAGGACGATATAACTCGCTTCGAACAAATGCTTTTTCAGTTAGCTGAAACCCAGCATGTATTTGTCTTTGCGGGCAGTCTACCCAAAGGCCTGTCGCCAGAGACCTGTGCCAATTGGATTTCCCGGCTATCTCGAATGGATAAACAGGTCCTGTTTGATAGCAGCAATGGTGCACTATCCGCCGGATTGAAGGCCAATCCTTGGTTAGTAAAACCTAACCAAGAAGAGCTGTCCGAATGGGCAGGAAACAAGCTGGTTTCAGAGTCGGAAGTAACGGCGGCAGCAGAGCAGTTAGCACTGAACAAGATCACCAATGTGGTGGTTTCTTTAGGTTCACAAGGGGTGATGTGGCTAAACCGCGAGGGTTGGCTTTGTGCTAAACCACCCAAAGTGCAGATAGTCAGTACAGTCGGCGCAGGAGATACCCTAGTTGCGGGCTTATGCTGGGGGCATTTGAATAACTGGAATAAAGCGCAAACCCTTCGTTTCGCGACAGCACTGTCTGTATTAGCTGTCACTCAGGTTGGCGTTGGCGTGGCACATATAGATCCGGTACTGAAAATGGAAGAAAACGTCGAAATTTACGTGCACAACATGGTTCAGAGGGTATCAAGATGAAAATTGCCATCGTAACAGCTTGCCCCAGCGTAATTGCTGCCGGGCTAATGGAAAAAGCCGCGGCATACTTATCATTCCACTGCTGGCCAGTCTAATTACCGGTCATACTATGATCTATGTGGTAAGCGGCCTGTTTGTGCTGTTTATTCCAAACGCAATAACTCCAGTGCTGATGTATCTGCTTGCCATAGCGGCAGGAACCTTGGTGACTGGATTTGCTTATGCACTTCTGAATAAGTCAGATGAAAAGCAGTTAGCAACTGCTTAATGAAAATAAAGAGGCTTGTGGGAGAGTAATAAAGTTTCATACAGAATTCTCCCCGAGTCCGCATTTTGCCGCTATAAAAGTCGCCCTCAAAGTAATAAAGTATCCGGGTCAATCAGCTTATCCATTAAGTTCTATATGAGCCTGCAATAACCGCTGCTCAGTGACGTATAACCCATTGCAGCATATCCTTTAGCAGCTCGGTATCTTCACTCTCTTTGGCAGCTTTTTAACTAGGTTGCCGTTTTCCAACCCATAGAGCGGAAAAAAGACTAAGCGCACAAACCGGCTAGGCTCAAACAGCGCCCACAGCAGTTTATCTTGCTCAGTCGGTTCACGGCCTAGCAGCTCCAACACCTGGTCGAGGATCTGCTTTTTATCGGCACGTTTAGGATCAAATTTGTAGCGTAGCCATTAACCGAAAATTGTGGTTTGTAGGCGTCGGCCTGAGCAATTCCCTTTTTCAGCTTAACGCTGCTGCTTTTACACTCAATGGCAGTCCGTTGATAAGCAGTAGCAAATCCGGCTTAAAGTAGTCGTTATTAACATTGGTGCCCACATACCGATCCACCACATGAAAGGCGTTATTTAATGGCGACGCTTGATCAATAAAGCGAATACTACGAGGGTTTCCCTCTGCATTTTTTAATTGCAGATAATTATGAAGCTGCACCTGCTTGCCGGGAATATGGGTAGTCGATGGCTGCACGCTCGACTCTACTAATTCAGGTTTATGTTTTTCTTGTTTCATTAGCTCACGGTATATCCCTGCTTGGGCGAATTAGGCTTGTTCGGAAAGGCCAGCTTAAGCTCCTGTCTTTCAATCATGCTTTTCAAATGGCTTTGCCGGATGTTTTGCGTGGTACGATCAACCAGTTCACTCAGCACCGAAATAGCAACATAGTTCTCCGCACAAAGTGCTTTAATCACCCCTCGCATATCCTCTGAAGAGAGGCGTCGCTTCTCTCTGGCTGGTTGAGCCAGCTCTTCCAACTGCTGACGAAATGCCGGATTTAAAACATCAAGTTGATCAACAAAAGGTTTATCAAAATGGGCGCTGAGAAAGCGACCAAACTCATCTCGATCCTGCGTCCTATGCGTGGAGTTCTCGTCGCTATGCGTTAAGTTACCTTCGCTATGCGTGAAGTTCTGTGGCGAGCTTAACGCATTAGAGAATACATCCTCTGGCGATGGTAGTTCCATGCCAGGCAAACTGTATGATTTATCGCACTTTTCTCCACTTTCAACAAGAAACCCCTTATCCACTAACCTTGGTAGCGTTAAGGTCACATCCCGCGAATGCTTGCTGGTTAACTGACAGGCGCGTTCAGTTGCTCAAAGGTCTCACCAAATGTCTGATGTAACAGTGCAGCGGTTTCTTCTGATATTAAACTGCCGATAGAAAGCTCCAACAGGGTTTGCTCTGGCTCAAACTTTTCGTACAGTTTGGGAAGTCGCCAATTAACGGACTTCCAGCCACTAAAAATCTTTGCTATACCAGAGCCCATTTTTTCCGCGGCGCCAATCATTAAAAACATTTGCTGGATGGTTTTGTTACGACAATCACTCTCAGTCCCTTTAAGAGCTTGAGCAAGAGGGATCCTCATACACCCTGGATTACGGAAGCCAAACATATCTGGTCGCTTAACAACCATAATAGGTAAATGTCCGGTGAAGTCAGCATGAACGAGGGTGTTCACCAATGCTTCTCTTAGCGCTATATGCAGTTTCGTTTCATCCCGTCGAATACCACCTTTAAGAACAAAGGGAACTTTTAGATCAACAATTAATTTACGATAAGCTCGACGATAAAAATCAAAGAGATTGCCTGACCAGGTTCCGTCAGGGTAGATACGATCTACATAACGCTGATCTATTTTTGCTTCAAGACGCTCTATATAATCCACAAAATAATGTGGTCTGCATCCTGAATGGCATCCCATGTACCAAACATAAGAATGCCAGCTCTTCTCCCGTTTCTCGGTCGATACGTTTTGCTTTAATCGCCCGGAGAAACTCGAGAGTATCTAGCGCCAGGAATGGTGCTCAGGTTTAGCCGCAGAAAACAGTTGCCTGTAAGCTTTCAAGCTACTCATGTCTATATCAGCGATTGTATAATGCTTCAACACTTTACTATCGCGGCTATCTTCTACCTGCTCAGCCATCATGCGGCGCACAGTTTATTCAGAACAAACCCTATCCCCTTCGTGCAAGCGCATATAGGTTTCCTTCATTGGCTGATTTTTCAGGTAAACCGGCTTTTGTTGACGCATCGCAGCAGGGATTTCAATAACCAGCACTTGCTTACCCTCCAGATCCACCACCTGAACTTGCTGATCATTCAGCAAGTTTTGATTTACTTGCTGCTTGTTATTAACAATATCAAATAACTCTTTTTTTATTTTCTCTGGGTTAGCAATGCCAGCCACGCTAAACAGGCCTTTTTTCTCGCGTACCCCCAGCACTACATAGCCGCCACGGGTATTGGCCATAGCGCTATATGTGGGCCAGAAATCCTTGGGCAATTTACCATCCCCCTCTTTGCCGTGCTCCAGTTTAAACTCCAACTCAACTGATTCTTAGAGGGTTTGTAGATCGACAAAATCAGTAATTTTAAACATTCGCCACACGCTCTCCCTTAAGCCGTTTTATACATCATGTCTGCAGGCTGATAGTACAATTAAAATTTCGAATTTAGTAGGCACCCACAATCAAGCAATGCACTGTATCAATCAGCTATTCGCTACTGCTTGGTTAGATCAGTCCAGCTGCTTTCAGCCTGGACTTTAATGCACTTCTGTTGCTGTATTTATTGATAAGTTTGGTCATTTTTTGCGAGAAGAGCGCTTCCTCTTGTTTCAACTTGGCGACATCGGACAAATCAACCAGTATTGTCACTGCTTTTTTATAAGCACTAGCATGCTTTTGCTCTATATACCCGATCGCTGTTTTCCAGTGTTGCTCTCTTCTGAGCGCGAACTCTGTCAGGTAGGCAACACGCTTTTTATGTTCCATCTCGGCTTCATAAGCCAGCCGTTCGGACTTTTCCTGCTTTGCCCGTTCGACAAGCTGGTCTATTGAAATTATGTCTTCGGGAATAATCTGCTCATGCTCAGGGGAACTCAATTGACGGGTTAACTTTTCCGCGAGTAAGGGTTCTCTGTCCAGTAATCGCTGTAGCCAGCTTACGCACTCCTGGGGTGAAAGTGTATTCAACTCCCTGAGGGGGGTGCCATGAGTTTGAGGCTGGCTATACTGGGCCGCCGCAGAAATCAGGTCTGAGCTCACCTCAAATAATTCAGCCAAAGCCTGCAGGGCAGGTTCAAGGGACGACAAACCTACAGGAACTATGGCAGAGTTTAAGCGGCCCTCATAAATAAGCTGCCACAACGCGGCTTTTAGCCATATAAGATATAGCGGGCGATAGTCACCGGCAATAAGCATGGCCCGGACTTCGGTAATATCAGACAGTTGATCGGAGTCTTCTATCCAGCCACAACCATTTTCATCGTTAAATTCTATATCCAATAGCACTGAGCCAGGAACCGACTTAATGCTGATAATATCTTCGATGCAGTATGCTTGTAACCTGGACGGGTCGACTAACTCTTCTGGTAAACGGACAACCAGGCGGGTCGTTCCCCAGCTGGCCATGTACAACATCAGGTCGAAGCCATCCAGCAGAATATCTACCGGTTCGGCAGGAAAATCACTGTAGCTGTACTCGTATTTGGCGCTATAAGCCCCAACCTAGACTCTCAAAGAAAGATTGTATAAACAATTTTTTTGCTGGCTGGAAAGAGGTTTATCTATTGCTTGAAACTGATAGAGCTGATATTCACTCATACTATTGTTGGATTGGAGGTAGGTGCAACGAGACTATAAATGTGGGAGAGTAATAAAGTTTCATACTGAACCCTCCCCTAAGCCGCATTATACCGTTCAAAAAATCCACCTCGAAATAACAAAGTATCATACTGGATTCACTTCTCGTGTTCCATACAAGCTAATTTTGAGTAATAAAGTATCATACTAAATAGGGCAATCTGCTTATCTATCAAGCTCTAGGTGGGCCTGCAACAGCTCATCTTCGCCCTTTTCGGTGATCGTGAATTCCATTGCTACATATCCTTTAGCACGTTTTTGATACATTCTTTGCAGCATAGTCAGAGAGGTATCAACATAATCAAATACAATGACTTTCTCTTTTCCTTCAAACCGCCTTTGTATACGCCCAACATATTGCACCAACGAACCTTTCCATGAGATTGGCAAAGCAAGAAATAGAGTATCAAGCTTTGGTAAATCAAAACCTTCACCAATATACTTTCCAGTCGCTACCAGCACCTGAGTTTCATCCAGAGCAGCCATAGCTTGCTCTCTTTCTTTTGCTTTCATCGCTCCACGCAGGAGCTGAAAACTAATTCCCTTTTGTGCCAGTAACTCGCCAAGCATTTCTGCATGCTCTCTCCGCTCGGTTAACACTATAGGTGTTCGGTCTTGCGCTAGAGCCGATTGCACATCAGATATAATAAGCTCGTTTCTCTTAACGTCATTCATCAACCAGCGATACACATCTGCTATATGCGGTCTGTTTTCTTCATTTGAAAGCTCTGAAGGGAGATCTGCTTGTAAACGACTTAATTTGACTTACTGAGTGAATTTTGCCCCTTCAGTGGCAACAACATGCCTGATGGGTCCAGCTTGCATAAAGATGATTGGTTGATGGCCATCTTGCCGGTTCGGCGTGGCTGTAATACCAAGAGTAAATTTAGCGTGAACTTCGCTTAATAACCTTTCATAGTTAGGCGCTGAGATATGATGACACTCGTCAATGATGATCTGCCCATATTCATACAGAATGGGATCGATACTGTTATCCTTTCGGTTAATCAGGCTTTGATAAGTTGCTATGTCCACTTGCTCCGTGGGCTTACGCTTTCCTCCACCGGTCAGTCCCACTTCACAACCACCCAAAAAGGCAGATAATCGCTCTTTCCATTGATCCAATAATTGCCGACTATGAACCAGGATCAGAGTATTTACCTTCCGCCTATAAATCAGACCTATCGCAGTAACCGTTTTGCCAAAAGCTGTTGGCGCATGCAAAACACCAGTATCGTGTTTGACCACAGCAGCAACAGCTTTCTTTTGATCTTTTCTAAGCTCTCCCTTGAACTTTAACCCTTTTAATCGAGTACCTTCCTTGCGCTTATCATCCAGCTCAACTTCGACATAATTACTTTCAAGCAAAGCAACTACTTCATCAAAGCAGCCCCTTGGCAAGGATAAATAGCCATTCTCGACCTCAGCCAAACAGATAAATCTTGGAATACCATTGGTAGAAAAACGTAGCGCCTGGGTTTTAAAAAACACGGGATTAGAAAAGCTAGCAATACGTTTTAACTTTGCTAATAGAGCCTGAGGCAACAAGTTAATATCAAGGTAAATCCGATTCGCCAGCACAAAGGTCAGCTTTTCTGGACACCCAGAGATAATTCCATTATCTCTGGAAAAATTTAGTTCCCAGGGCTTTCTATCTGCACCATATTTTACAGCCTTCTCGCCTTGACCATTAACAGCTTCTAATTGCTGACTGGTTAATTTTTTAATGAAGGTGAGGTAACCCCATTGGTCTGGATAAGGCTGAAAATTCTCATCTATAAAGACACTATTCCCTTGTTGTCTTGGCGAGTGCTGTAAAGGAAGAGCAATAAGATTACCAAAGCCACCAACGGGTAGAATATCCTGGTTGGGGAATAGCCTGTCGTAAGACTCAAATGACAATCCGGCATGATACTCCATAGCTTTGTCTAGCAAGGTAAAACCCAGCTGTCGAGCATCTTTAGCAGAGACCGGTGATTCGAAAAACACCCAGATATGGGCACCATTGCCAGAGCGAGATCGTTCAACACAGCAAGGTATTTCTAACTCATTACAGGCGTGTTGATAAGCTTTCACAGCAGCTTGCCAATCAGATTTATCGAAATCAGTCGCCAATAACCAGCAAGAGTCGTCTTCTAATAGAGGGTATAAACCTAAGGTTTGTTTGCCAGCAAGGTGATTGTATATAGCCTTCTGATCTAAAGTTTTAAATGCTTGGTTTGTGCATTCCATACATTTCACTTTGGGCTTATTACACTTACCCTGCTGCCATTCATTATGACAGGTAACGGAATAGCCACTCCGACCCTGCTTGTTTTGCCAACGATTTGCATAGATATCCTGCCGCCCCCGAAAAAGCTGTATGTAGATATCAATTTTCTGCGAGGAACTAAGCCGAGCGCCGGAAGAATCAGGATTAAGCAAAGCAGCACGCTTGGCCAGTAAGCTTTGTTGCTCAATTTCCAGCTCAGCAAGTCTTGCTTCTATAACCTGTAGTTCTATTTTCACCGACAAAAAAGCCCCTCACACTGTTGATTTTGATTTTGATTTTGAATTTGAATTTGAGAATAAAAAACTTGAATTCAGCAAGGGCCAAACAAAACCTTAATTGCTATTTTTATTACTTTTATCATCAATCAGAGCACGCAGGCTGGCTATATTTTCCCTGGTACCCTCAGCTTCTTTCAACCTACGTTTTTGTGCGTTGAAGCGTTCATACTCCTGTTTTGCTTTTTCATCTGCAGCTTGTTTACTAATGCTTCCAGCTCCAGAAAGCACTTCTCTATCATTAAAATCCAGAAACTGATCCAGCTTGCTTTGCCAGTCTTTTAAAAACACCTGCTTGCGTCTTAGCGCCTGATCTTCGGCAAAATCTAACCACATATTCACAATACGGTTAAGGTTTTTTATCTCCTCTTCCTGCAAATAGTTTTTTGCAATCGTAACATCAGTTTTTCTTGGCTCATCCCCTTTATAGTTAGTTAGCCCCATATCCGACTTGTTCGCATCCACACGCTGAGCAATCAACTCTGCAGCAGTCATGCCTGTACTGGCAAAATGCAGTTTATTTTGAATGCTTTGAAAGAAGCGCGTGGTTTCTTTATTGGACGGCTGATAATCTGCCGCCATAGTGAAAATTTCTCTCACCCTTAAATAAACGCGGCGTTCGCTGGCACGGATATCGCGGATCCGTTCCAGCATTTCATCAAAATAATCGGGCATAGCTGACTGACCAACAGGCGGGTTTTTCAGTCTCTCGTCATCCATAACAAAACCTTTAACCAAAAACTCCTGCAAAGTCTGAGTGGCCCACTGGCGAAACTGAGTGCCACGAGTGGAGCGCACGCGATAGCCCACAGCCAGAATAGCTTCCAGGTTGTAGTGTTCTATATCCCTGGAAACCTGCCTAGAGCCTTCCTGGCGAACTATCCGGAATTTCCGGATGGTTGCGTTTTGAGCAAGTTCACCTTCATTATAAATATTAACCAAGTGCTCATTAATAGTTCGAACATCTTTATCATAAAGATTTGCAATTAGTGCTTGTGATAGCCACAAAGAATCCGACTCAAAACGACACTCTACTCGGGCTGTTCCATCAGCACTTTGAAACAGGACAAACTCCCCTTGTGGTACAGTTGATGGTTCATCAACCATTATTAGCTCTCCATTTCACAGCTAAAATCTAGTAGATTTTTATCATAACTAATTCCAACTCAATTTTTCTATTATTCTGGAAGTTGACAGCTCTACAGCGACTTTTTTTATTCCGCGTTGATTTTAACTTCATTGCTAGACGTACTTTTCCCTAGGGCCATAAAAAGCACCTTCTCACGCCGATAACGTCATTGTAATTCAAACTTCTCAATTGTCCTGAGATTGGCTAATGATTCCGTTCGCTTGGCTTGAAGTACAAATCTAAGGCATTTCGAATCTATGTAATTAGTGTCTGAACGAAAACTCCTAGAGCTAGAGTGCGCAAGGCTTTCAGGCAGAATTCGGAATCGAAGTTTTTAAGTTTTGGGTGATATTTCATAAATAGCCCCAATTTTTAGGTGTTTTCTGTATTAGCATCTAAATCTTCGTTTTTAAAACCCTTCTACAGCCCTTATGAATAAAGGGTTGTAGGGTTTTCGGTCAGGTACTAATTAACCAAAAAATCTGAAGACATATATTATTTAATACCCGAAAACGCTGGATGTGAAATTCCGGCATCAGATGCAATATTGTTCGTGACTTTTATCTCTAATGGCAACTGCACACGAATCTTAGTCACTTCGAGAACTCATTCAAGCAATAGAAAGGTCGCTAACTCTAGATCAGAGAGCAGGTGGTGGGTT
Organism: Psychromonadaceae bacterium; assembly: GCA_965249895.1. Taxonomy (GTDB): domain Bacteria; phylum Pseudomonadota; class Gammaproteobacteria; order Enterobacterales; family CBDFNC01; genus CBDFNC01. The sequence goes on along the minus strand of CBDFNC010000003.1, from coordinate 338,404 downwards.
GTCAAAAATCGGGACTGATCAAATTCCAGCCGTTTAGGGTAACAAAACCAATAGCTCCTCTCCAATTCAGCGAGTGCTGGATAAGATTAATAAATAGTCAGTTTGGGTTGCCTGTTACCAGGCTAAAATCAGTGGCTGAGCTTACTCGGTGGGAAGCCAAGCAGTGTCAGCCAGTCGGTCACCTTTTCTCCCGTCAGCAATTCGTGGGCTGACCGGCCTTTGTGACGTCCCCAGCGCTTTTCCCGCAGGTTGTACCAGGCGCGGAACAGCTCCAGAAACGCTTGGTTCACACCCTTTCTGGCATACAGATAAGTGCGTAAGGTAGCGTTGAAGCCTTCAATGGCACTGGACGCGCGGTGACGTTTGGTGGGTAACATTTCCACTTCCTGCATCAGCTGCTCACAGCGTGTTTCATCCAACTGTTGGGTCAACAGGCGGTAGCTGCCGAGCATTTCCTGAATAAGCCGCTGTTGCTTGTGCTTCCCGGCCTTTGCTAATTCACGTCGGCACTCAAAGAAGCGGCAAGCCAGCTCAACTGGTTGCTGAGAATAACGTGCAATACAGCCTTGTAACTTATCATGGAGTGCTTGGGTGGCCAGAGTGAGGCCATCCAAGCGGTTTACCAGATAAGTCGCCGCCTTGTTACATTCCTTATGTGCCGCCCTGCGCAGCAATAGCGTGGCATGGGCCAGCCTGGTCTGCGCCATTTCGGTGGTCATTAGCTTGCCGGTCTTTCGGCAAACGCAGCTGAAGGTGGCGTGAAGAAGGTGCAAAGCCCGTTCAGCATGCTCATAGCGCTCGATAGCCTTATCGCATTGGTTATCTGCACGCAGCCATTGACCGAACGTATCATCCGGGTCTTCTGTTATGGTGGGGCTGATGGCCTGGTAAGCCGTTTCTTCCTGGGTAATGTAATAGTAAGCACGTTGCTCAACCCTGCGCACCGCCTTGGCAGCGATATACAGGGCATGAAAAACATCATCACGTTGCTGCGCCTGTTCGAAAACCGTGGTGACACCGGCGGCTATCCCCTTGGCACCGTCTTTGACGATGTGTTTTGGCATCATCCCCTGAGCAGCAGCCTGCTGGAGTACTTTGGCCCAGGTTTTACCATCTCGCTGTTGCTCGTGAGACAGGCAGAACAGGTAGCCGGGATCCAGGTCAACGCCCGCCAGCACAGGGTCGCCCTGGCTGAACATTTCATCCACCGCACCGCTCTGGATGGCTGATAATGGCACCGTTCGGTTGAAGTCAGCGGCATTTTTTTGCGCCTCGGCAATAACCCCTTGTATATAGCCATAGCTGACTTTACAGCCGGGATACAGCAGAGGTATAAGCGCTTCAATACTGCGAATGGAATTGGGGGCAGTGATGGTTAACGCGACAATACTGCGGCGCAGGTGTGGCACATCCACATCAAGCGTCGCGATACAATCCGGCTCACTTTGCGTTTTGACGAGGGCGTCGAAGGCAGCCCGGGCAGCCCCGCGGGCGGTGTAGACAGCCTTGCGGGATATACCGAATTCATCGGATAAGGCGGTGATATCACCATGGGCTTGTAAAATGGCGCTCTTTGCGAGAAGATCGAGTTTGTCTGAGGAGCTAAGTGGTGTTCGGTTTAGTATCGGCATTCTGTCGTTTTTGTAGTTGTTTTTGGCGAAGTGATTATCTCAAATAACAGACCTTATCTCCTCAGATTTCTCCTCTCATTTGTTACCCAGGTTTGATGGGTTCCCAAAAATCGAAGGGAGATCGCTGACGGTAATCCGAGGGTTGTATACCGAATTTCTACTTTAACCCTGACCCTCTTTAATCCACCGCTTATTTTTGCCGCTGCTCGTGAAGGCTGTTGGTTAAATCGACAGCGCTTCATCCAGCCAGCTCCTTCTCGTCCCCGCTCGATGCTGTGCAATTAATCGCCACCATGCCAGGTAATTGCATAGATAAGCCGTTCCAACACCGGCAAACTTTGTTATCCACCCCTTTAGCCTGCTCATGTAGTTGTTCAGTGTCTGGATATGAAACGTGCCATTTTCTAGGCTGTGTGCCGGATTGTCGCCAAAGATCTGTTTGTGCTGCAGTTTTTCTTCTTTTGCTACATAGGAATAAACCTTGCTCCCGTCTGTGCATAGCACCGAACCTTTTATGATCAGGCCTTTCATGCACGGGTGCATATCTTCTATTGAGTTGTGGTCCATAACAAAGTCAACTCCCTCTTCGTAACGGTCCAAAATCAATAGAACGGGGATCAGAAGCGCTGATTCACCCTTGCTCATACGACCGTGACTTGTGGTGTGAAATGGTATGGTTTCCCTTGAACGACTCTCGGAAGAAGGTTTCGTCAACTTCTACTATTCCGCTGAGTCGAGTCGCTTTATATCGTTCGGGAACTTGAAGAAACTGGTCCTCCATCGGAAGGACGTAGACAGCGCCATCTCACAGGAGGTAGCTGCGGCTCTGAGCGTGACACCATTCATCATACAACCAGCCTAACGCACCAGTTTCTCCCCTGGACTGAAGATGATCAAAGGGTGTATTGGTTAACTCATTGAATGTCTTACCACATTTATTACAACGATAACGCTGCAAATCACCAACGAATCCCCAGAGTATGATCTTATCACTGTCGCAAAAAATACAGTGGTCGAGCTGTCGCACTCTGGTCTCCATCGCCTGATTCAGCTCATCCTTTTCGAGTCTTTTCTGAATATGAAACGAAAGATTGCGAAGCTGGACGCCTGACAAATCTTTAAGGGAAAGCAGCATGTCGAAAAACTGAACAAGTGCCATCATCTTGTTAAAAACCATTATTTGGTTACTTTCAGTTTAGCTCACTCGCCATTACCAACAGAAGTTGCGAACAGCGCCTTATTTTTGCTTCATTATTGCAGTACTTTTTTCTGGCCATAAAAAATCGCTACAAACTTGCTCATAATTTGAGCTTAGCTTTAGCGGTTTCCAGTATGATATTTCATACTAAACTCTCCCCGAGGCCGCATTCTACCGTTGAAAAAGTCCACCTCAGAATAATAAAGTATCATACTGAAATAGAAATTCTCACTACAACTCATTATAATCGAGTAATAAAGTTTCATACTGAAATTTTCGCAACCCACGCTTACACTGCCCAAACTTTAGCCAGATAGGCCTGCGCATATTCAAAGCTCTATCAAATGTCTTTCCAGAAAACTTCACATGCCAAATATTCAGAGAAGACTATCTTAACCAAAATTCCCTCAGCAGTTTCGATCGCGTGATATCGATACACGTTACCTTGAACATCAACCCAGTCGTCTACTAATAGCTGTATTTTCTTTAGCTCACCATCGGAAGCTTGAAGAACAACTTCTGTGACTAGCAACCTCTGAGTGTTACGAGACCCAACTTCACCTAATAATTCGGTAACATAAGAAGCATCAAATTCATCACTCTCTTCTTTTTTCAATGAAGACACAAGCCACCAATTTAAGTGAAACGGATCGGTTCGGAGTACTTTACTGAGTTCAAAGGCAGCATGTCCTACTGCAAGCTTGCGAATAATATTAACTAAGCGACCTTCATCGACTTTAAATCGTACTTTCCCTTGTTGAACATATTTTGCGTCTTCAAGTTGAGCTCTTAGAGCAGGCTTCCTAGAGAGGGTTTTTGACGTTCTGATATTTACTATTTTACTCGGGTCAGTAGACTCCGATAGCATACAGCTGATGATGCAAGCCACATATTCTTCATCCTTAGAAAATCCATTGTTACATGTGACACACGCTGGCATGACTGGAAGGTTAGTCGGGAACAGTTTATCAAGTAGTATTTTTGATGGTACATGCTCTCTCGTATCAGCTGAGGCACCACAGTAGATACATCCTTGAATCAAACGAGCATCCGCATAATCTTTTAGTTGCTCCATCAGACACTCCTATTAATTGGCAACGCTGTCGAAAGTATACCCAAAAGCGTGCCTTCCTTTTTAGTCTGACACTCCCATATTACTAGCACTTTCCACCCTTGCTTTTCTAGCGCCATTTTCGCTTCCATATCCCTTTCGGCATTGCGCCGAAATTTTTCCTTCCAAAATTCGCGATTGGTGGTAGGAATGGTGGCTTTTTTACAGCCGGAGTGCTGATGCCAGAAACAGCCGTTGACGAAAATGCACAACCCATACTTCTTCATTACTAGATCAGGGCTACCAGGCAACCTCTTGTCATGTAGGCGGTATCTAAAACCAAGATTGTGGAGGATTCTTCGAACTGTCAGCTCCGTAGAGGTGTCTTTTCCTCGATTATGAGACATCATCTCACGTCGATTTTCGGAACTGACATTATCCACCATCAGCCGTTTACCCTGATTTAAACCTTAACCACTCAAAGGAATCTAACCCAACACGGGCAATACTTGCTGATACAGCATTAACTATCTCTTGAGAGACCGCCTGCTTAAATTCACCACACCACTCAACGTCTTCACCATAAAGCTTTTCTCGAAAGAGAAATTTCCCATGCTCTTTTTCCGCTTTCACGACACGGCTATTATCGCATGCTGAAAATTTAAACACATTTAACCTCTTGGATGAAGCCTCAATACATAGTCTGATATGGACACCCATGTCACTCCTCATTACATGAGAAAAAGGCTTCCCACTTTTTACTTTACTGATTCGTAAAAAAGTAAAGTTAGTGTCTTCCTTTAGCCTCACACTATCACACAGAGGTTGGATACAAACGTAGTATTTATTCCCAGCTCCCTTAATGACGGTTCCCTGTTTCATCACTGGTGTATGATAGCCATTTGTTTTAAGGTCTCGACGAACGCATTGGATAGCACTCAATTCCAAATGCTGCGGGGTTGAGTCTTTAAGAGTTGATAATTGAATTTCCGAATTTTTAAAAACATGAATAGGATCTTTATCTCCATCAACAGCAAGTTTTGGCTCTGTATTCAATGCACTTTTCAGGCATTCATTAGTTGACGTAGCTAGCAGATCACTCATACGCTCCGAGCCAAACTTTACTTCTGACAACTTTCCGATTTTTAATCTAAAGTAGTTGTCAGTGTCGGATGTATTTACATGACTAGGCCATAGTTTAAGAGTGTTCTGAGAAAGAGACTCTTTAACAATATCACTAATTTGAAGTTCAGACTTTATCTCTTCTGAAAGGAGGTCTACTGCATAGTCAAACGCTACTTCATGTGCTTTCTCTCGCATATCAGGAGACGAAATCAAACCTAAAACATGTGACAAATATGCTGGATCAAGACTCTTGTTAAATTTGTATAAAATGTTGTGCGTCTTATCCCTGATATCTGAAACAGCTGAAAGGGCTGCATTTGATAATAACCCCGTGGTTAAGTGAGTAAAAGATTCAACGACATAATCAGTTAACTCTTCACCATTTTTTTCTTTACCAACAACATCTATTTTGCAATATTTCAATGCATCATCAGAAAAGGTAATGATACCTTGATCTACTTGTGCGCTTTTATCTTGTAGAGCTTTGCTTAAATCCCCAACAACCTCTGTTTTGTTTTCAGCAGTATAGATTGCGATAAGGCGAAGCCGTCCACCCTCTTTAATATCCAACTCAATAAGCTTTTTAATAGAAGCTATTGCTAATTCCCCTTTAGTATTAGTCCCATCCATCTGCCAATCAAGGATAGTAATATCAGCATTTCTTGAGCTTGTATTTATAGAGGAAATTGTATTTTCATTTTTACTTAAAGGCTTAAACCCACTACAAACAATTCCTTTTTGAGCAAAAGCGGAAGCCAGCTCTTGATAATAAAGCTTGTGACCATCGCTACCTACCCCAATACCTTTGGATACTGACGAATCAACTTCCGTTCCACCAAATATAGTATCTTCATCATCAGGCTTTATTAACTCATGTGATTCAATAGAATAGGGACGTTCATCAAAAGACATTTGGTCATCGACAGCCACAACGGACTGGATAAATTTTTCTACAATAATTTTGGAGACTTGGAAAAAGGTTTCAGTGGATACTGCTTGCAGAGTCATTATTTTTCCTCGCCTTCAATAGGGTAAATACGGAAAATTGCACCTGAAGAAGGCAAATATTCATCTAACGTTATTGAAAAACCATCTTTCTCTAGTGTTTGTCTGGTGACATAAAGCCCCATTCCTCGCCCACCTATACGCCGACTAAATCCAAATTCAAATACGTTTTCTATATCTATGGTTGAAATACCTGGGCCAGTATCCTTTATAACGAAACCGTCATTATCAGCATCCAATATGACTTTTTTTTCCCCACTGCTTTTGGCAACCCAGTGCATAGCATTATCAATAAGATTTACAAAAGCTGGGTATATCGTTGAGGTGAAACCGACCAAACTCTGCTGCATGAACAATGGAGTGCAAATAATTTCTACGCCCTCTTTGACCTGACGCTCATGAAATACATCCAAAACAAACTCGCTGAGAGACTTCCCCGTAATTGATATTCTCTTTCGGTTCAAACGCCTTGTAAGGGGAGTAAAGGTTTTGAGATATCCATCTAGGTGATCAAAACCTATTCTGATCTTGTCATATGTGGGGCGGAGATGCTCATTTTTTGCCGCCCATGGCTGCATCTCCCTCAACCCTCTTCGGATTGAGATAATATTACTATTGAATTCATGATGAACAACACCAAGAGCCATCCCCAACTGAACCATTTCCATGTTATTTTCATGTTGTTCTTTTAAATGCTCATATTCAGATTCTAAGGCAGCTGTAAGTTTAGTTGATGAGATTACATTTTCCTCAGTTCCCTCATGAGCTGCATTTAACTGAGACATAACAACTTCAACTTTTGAGATAATTTTCTCAGAATATTTTTCTATTTTTGACTCTAGAGAATGCTTTAATTGATAGAGCTCTTCGCTAGATTTCCCAGAAAAGCTTGTTGATGCAAATTCTTCTTTCACCTTATCGATTGAGCTACGTGAACTCACCCGGCTACTCTTTAGTTCAGAGTTCACCCATTTTGTCAGGGATTCAATGGAGTCATTAGCCTTCTTATAAATCTCATTTAGTTGCTTTCTATGAAATTCTTGTTGGGCGTCTAATGAGTCACTGAACCTTCGGCGCAAGCCTGTTCTATTACCAAACCGATCTTCAAACTCAACAAGTCGACTCTCAGTCTCTCTTTCAATTCTGGAAAGGTTTTCTTCTATGTTCCCTTTATAGATCTGATATCTATCGATGTTGTCCGTTATTTCCTTGCCAAAGCCTATACCTGGAGGAATATTTATAACTAATTGCCTTTTAAGTTTGTCTATCCGTACCTTAAGATACTGCTGAACTTCATAGACAAAATCATCAAAGTCAGCTTTTGATTCCTCATATTCATTGAACAGGTGCTCAATGTCCTTCTCCAGCAGCTCGGAACCATGCTGCCAATGGCCATCGTCAAACTTTGAAAAAAACTCTTCCAGATTTTTCTTTAGTTTCTTCTTCTTTGTTGTTTTTAAGTCTTCCCTCTTTTTTAGGAGTTTATATTGATCTTGGTGCCTCTCTCTTTGCTCAATGAATAAATCCGACATATCTCCCTTATCAAGAAAGTATGCTGCAGCTATTTGAATAAAAAAGTTCTCCAAAATAGAGCGGAATTGCTTATATGCTCTATTTTCGATAAAGCCTTCTCGGCCTGCTTTCTCTTGTAGAGAACTATTTAATTGTTTAGTTAGCTCAATATAACCAAGCATTTTCCGATAAGAAAAGTAGTATTCCCTAGCACTTTTAGATCGCCTCAGTTCAATCTTCAAAAAATCAACATCTGAATCACCGTAAGGTAAAACCCTTATTCCGTCACGATAAATATAGAGGCCACCTATTCTTGAGGTTTTAAGATCTAATTCTTTCCATTGTTCAGGAGGAAGACGAGTGTCTTTCAGTAAACCCTGAATACTCGCAAAATTTATTTCAAATGGTCCACATACTGTCTCTTTGTTTTTTCCACTAAGCCAAGGTACAACAGCCTCCTCAACTTCTTTGCCAAAGACCTTAATAGATCCTTTGAATTGACCAAATTCATTGAAGCTTCCTTTGAAATGATGATCTGCCGATTTGAATTCGTTAGGAGTAAAAAATATAGACTCACTGATCCGATCAATACACTCTCCCTCTAGAGTATGATCTCTAAACCGCGCAATAATAGGGGGCTTGGTCCCCCCCTTCATTGTATTGGTAAAGCCTAAAAGAGCTTTTTCTAAACGGGAAGCCTGATCTGTTCTATAATTAGTCTCTACTTGGCCGATCTCTTCAGGTAGAACGTCATCGACGGGAGAGATAAAAAAATGTGTACCATGACCTTGCTGGTCAAGCCTTAAATTGTCTCGCTCAAGTCCAAGCCCTTTATCTAGCTGATTTAGCCGTGAATTCCAAAGTTCTGGATCGTAATCGAACAACTCAATCTGTTTTATAACAGCTTTAACTTTGCTATCAGATATCTTTCCAGAAAGAGCTAATACATTATTTTTCGCACTATAAAGAAGCGAATCAACATCACCTTTAGTTAATTCACCACTGTCTTTCTCAAGAATAGGTATCTCTATATCTTCCAAATCTAAGGCAGGAAAGGAAAACAAAGTCCAGTTGATAAAAGCAGCAACAATAGATTCGAGCCCAGACTCTCTTTTAGCCCTCGTCAACACCAATACCTGAGGCCCAATTGCCGCTATCGCTAAGCGACCAATACCTTTTTCACCCATTACTTGACGAACGTCTTTTAAACTATCAACTGCAGGCTGAGAAAGGCTATCTTCATCTTCAAATTTACTATCCGTTCCAATCGTCAACCAGCGATCTTCAAACTCTTGACGAGTCATTCCCAAGCCATCATCACGTAGAATTAATAGATTTTTCTTCCGGATATAGTCAACTTCTACGTTATCAGCATATGCATCATGGGCATTTTTAAAAAGTTCACTTAATGCTGTGGGAATTCCTGCAATCTGTTGCCGCCCCAACATATCAAGGGCTCGTGCTTTAGTTCTAATTTTGGCCATTTTCTCGCTCTTGATTGTCACTTTCAAAGTGACTTTTTATTGACAACCCAAATCGCATTGCTAATTGACATGGAACAGCATTTCCAATTTGACGAGCCATGGATACAATGGTTCCTTCAAATTGATAATCTTCTGGAAATGTCTGTAAGCGAGATGCCTCTCTGATGCTTATGGCTCTATTTTGGCTAATATCAGGATGGCCAAACCGCCCATTAGAGTAACTATTGCACTTGGTTGTTAATGTAGGAGCCAATTTACCCCAACTCATGCGCCCATATGTATCGGTATGTCCGCTATAGTTCTTATGGCAAGCGTTAACTAAATATTCAGGCCAATTTCTTCGATCGCCACCCTCGGGTGTATTTTTAATTCGAGTTATATTGAGCGAATTCATTTTTGCCGTTACATGAATTGGATCTTTTGAGTAAGCCTCTCCAGCTTCCAGTTTAGGATAACCACCAATAAAGTCCCTAACAGTTACATAAGGGTTTAGACCTTCTCCATGTGTATGATCTGGGATAGGAATAGGCCCGAGTAAACTAGCAATCAGTACAAATCGTTTCCGTTTTTGAGGAACTCCATATTTCTCAGAATGTGCAATAAATGGTGTATAGTCATACTCAAGTTCATTAAGTAATTCAACAAACCTACGATATGGCCCCTCAGCAAACTCATCTACTCTTTGCATACCAGGTACATTTTCAATCATTATATATTCAGGTTTCATCTCTCGTATAAATCGATGAGTTTCATCCAATAGTGCTCGACGATGATCCGAATCTACTTTAAATTTATTCTGTGATGAAAATGGTTGGCACGGTGCGCATGCAGCAAAAAGTAATGGCTCATGGTTTGGATGGCGACCAAGGATATTCGTAACCTCTTGAGTTTCAACTTTACGGATATCGCTCTGTATAAAATCAGCTTCAGGAAAGTTGGCTTTATAAGTAGACGAGGCTTCTCTGTCAAAATCGATCCCAAGAACAATGTTAAGCCCGGCTTGCCTCAAGCCTTCACTTGCGCCTCCGCACCCACAAAAGAAATCGACAACTTTCAAAGTACAACCCTATATAATAACAAACAACTCGATCCCTTATGATAACAGACTGATTCGCTCCTGTAAGGAAGTATCCCCCTCCATTTTTGATTAATGGTAAAGATAAAACCTACCGGCCAAACACTCTTTGTTCTCTGGTACAAATAACCCTTTCCGCTTTGATTAAGAAAGCAGATTACCTCATTGGCCAGATTCGAATAGCACTCGGTTATGCTATTAAAGCTCAACAAGCCATGAATAAAACCGTTCCGCCCAACCTTCAACTGATGCAGGATCTAACGCTCCACGAAACTTGGACTTGGACTTGGGATGAGGTATTCCATGATGGTTCCCTTTACCGCATAAAGTATCCAAAAACTTATTTAGCCATCGTAAGGAGCCTTTTAACAGTTGCCTTTCCAATTCAACCAAATCCAACTCCCAAGTAGAAGGCGAGTTGAGACTCATTAGCCTGGTCGACAACGGCTTGTCAGCGTCGGATGTATCAACTTCAAGCACTTGAAAACTTTTGCCAGATACTTCTATTTTAACGACTGCTAAGCACCTAGGATTTCCATCTGTCGCAAGAATGTGCTTTTTACATCTGGGAAGGTCAGGCAGCTTGCGCAAAGGATATCTAGTTATTGAACAGCCGGGCTTATCGCTTAACAAGCGGATCATCTCGAAAAAGCAGGTGAACTTATTTTCATAGAGGTGGCTATCATCTGTTTGGTCATCAATGTTGTTCCAGTCGGCACCAGGCAACTCACCAGTGACGTTAGACTCGTCAGTACTCACATCTTTCGAAGCCGTCTCAGGTGCTATCTCATCGTTTTTACCGGATTTTGACAGTGTTTTATTTTTGGCAATTCGGTTTGTTTTAATTGCCTTGTCAAACGCTATATCTGTTGTTTCTGGGCGAAGAATAACTCTCTGGTTATCCGAATTTGCCGTATTCTCATCATGAATATCGTGCTCAGCTGGGCGCTTACTACCGTCCGCATTACCACCCTTTCCTTTACCACGAACGGCGCTTTCAAACTTGGGATGGTAGAAGTCTACTTCAGAGCGGATATCAGCCTTGATGTTACGAATACCATGGATCTCGTAAACAAACATACTTTTGGTTTCGTGGTCTATCCAACCTCGAGCACTAAACTTGGCTCCTGGTAGTGGAGGTGGCTCGAAACTGAAATCCCAAAAACGATAGCGGTCTCTATCGTTCCCTTTCAACACCTGATACTTGCCGATGCTCTCATAAGAATTTCTGGCATTTTCATCCAACAAAATCCAGCTCAACACCCGCCGACATCCGGACTCATTAAAATGTTTAAGGGTATATTCGGCGGAAGGCATAACATTGATAGCCGCTCGGTCTGTTTCCTTATCAAGCTGGACATCGAACTCGGCCGCCAGCAAGTCTGGATCCAGCGAAGTTCTGGAAAGGTAGCAATCATGGAAAAACAGGGCTCTCGCCAATTCAAACTGGGGGAAATATATGGTCATCCCATCAGCTAAGGTAAAGGCGAAGCAGTACTGCTTCGAATCCATACGCTTGTTATTTTTTATTGCCGGGCAATCTGCTACCTGTCTTACTAGCCAATCATGGGTGTTATGAATAGAGAATACTTTGTCTAACCCGGCAGGACCATGTTCAAGAGTGGGATTGATAATGCGCTGCCTAGCAAGAATGGGAGCATTGGACATTCGTAATGATTTCTTTTCCTGCCTTGGCCAATAGCCAATGTTTATCGACCATTGGCTACCATCAACAAGACGGTACAAGGAGCCTAGTCCTTGAATTTTTACGTCGTCACCCAAGTGTTCAAATCGGAACCTATCCATCATGCCTCGACTATCGTTTCTAAAAACTGCCTTGTCAGCACCTGAAGCCGCTCTTCGCTCAAGCCAGACAATCGCAGGATCTTCCACCTCTTCAAGGACTGCCTATCCGACGATAAGCCTATGGCTGAGCAGGTAATTCTTCTAATCTGACATTCCTCAATAGACTCACAAAACTTACTAAAAAACAATCTAGTCAGAGGAAGTTTATCGAGTTTTTTCTCAACAGTTGATGCGTGTTCAATTTTTGACAGGTACCAGTTCATCGATTTGCGTGGCGAGTTCAACTCCAGATCGTATTCTTCACGAACCTTACAAAGCGCCCGGACGAGGGCGAGATCTCGGGCTTCCCAGTCAACCCTGTTATTTACAGGCTCCTTGGCCTGTTGATAGTGCCTATCTGTATACAGCAACCAGTTTCTATCATGCCGATAAAGCCAGGCGTATATAGCCCCACCATGATTTAACCTGGCTTGCTTAGGCCCGTGGTTGCAAACCAAGTTGCTCCATTTCTCCCGATATTCCTGAGCCACCTTACCGCTCGCAGGCCAGGGTAATGAAGGTTCAAGGGAAACGTCTCCCTCAACAGGTAAAGCCGAAACCGCTCCAATTACCGCTTCTATGTTCCATCCCTCAGGTAAAAACGCATCCAATACAACAATATGCTCCAGATAGCTGAATGACTTGCGGTGCTTTCTAAATATTGATCTCAGCCAGCAGCATTGTTCACCGTTAACGATTAGCGCGTGATTACGTAACCAGTCTTGCCCCCAACGCCTGATAACACGCTGTTTAATAGCGTCATAATCTATCTGCTGCCCTCGATTGCAGCCACCCTTTTGCACCAACGACCGATAGAATCCAGTCCATTGATTAAAACTCGGTGAAGGTCGCTTAGGCATGTTTAAGAGGTTATCGACTTGCCTGGTTACAACCCTAGACTGGCAGGATGAATCATTCTGGCCAATACTGGGGCAACTACTTGGGCTTGCAGGAGAAAATTCATGACGATGGTAACCATGCCGTTCAACAGATGTCGTGTTCAGCAGACCATGCTCCAAACAGCAATCGGCTCCAGCGACCTGCCATTGACGATGCCAAAAATACTCGCCATGTTCAGCTAGCTGCGTTTCAAAGCATTTAGGGCAATACCTCAGGTTCACAGGTTGCTTTACTCTTGATGCAGCCACACCAAGCGCCAAATGCACCGCCCCTTGTGAGACTCCTCCCATCCACTTTAGGCATTGTTGGCGCCTCCCTTCTGTGACAAATGGAGCATAGATGGGCAAAAGGGTGTGCTTGTAGGCTATGTTTTCTATACCTAGTTCAAGCACTTCCGGATACAAGGCAGCAACCGCGCCTAGGTGACATAGTAAATCAACTGTTGCCACGACCTTACGATCATCAAAAACTTCATCTAGGAGCTCTTTGGGAGATTCTATTCCGAAGTGGATCCCAGCCCTAGCCACTGTACTGTAAATCAGCTCACCGTTGTAAGGAACAGGAAACCCAAGCATAACTAACTCACTTTTCTTACCCAGTCTTCTAGTTCAAAAATATGGTTTTGCTCTTTAAGAAGTTCGTAGAGCTTACCTCCACTGACTTGAGTTGCTTTAAACCTTAGGTCATCGGCACCCAGCCTATGCCAATCATCCGGTTTAACCCGTTTCCTCCCAGCTTTAGAAGCCTTGTCTTGAGTTACTTTTGGATTTTCATACCACTCCAGCACCAGTGGGATCATTTCCCTTACTGATAACTTTGGATGTTCGGCAAATACCTTATCAACCAAGGGGACGAGCAGATCCGATTTACACTCCATACCTAGAAGCAGGTTATACAGCCTAAGTGCCTGTTCGTTGCCGGAAAAATGTTCACGCTCGGAGTCTGCGTTTAGCCGGGAGGCTTCGATCTTTTGACGCAGTTTAAGAACCCGCTTATCAATGTCTTGAACATGGAGGTCCGAGTACTTTGAAATCAGCTCTGGATCACCCGAACGTAACGCCGCCAACATGGGGTGAACAGGCTTGAGCTCATCCTCGTAGACTTGTTTCAATAAGGGTATGGAGATCAATTCCACGCCGGTAGCAATGGCCCTTATCTGGGCAAGAACAAATAGCTTTACAACTATATCTAGCACGCCCTGGGATAGGTCATACCAATATTCCCGAATTTCCTCCGAAAGCACTTCATCACGCTTTTGCAGCCACTGGTATCTCCAAAGCGTGTCCGTGAAGGCCATCCACTCGGTATGCCTCAACTTACCCGTTTTAGGGTCAGCCTTGGGCTTAGGCGCTCGCATTGGTTCCCAAAATAGCGAGCCAAACCCGGCACTGCGGCGACCAGATTGAAGTTCCAACTCAAAGATAGGCCTTGCTTTAGGCGTGCCCACCAGGATCACCGGAACCCCCACTGTATTAACCAGTTCTACGAAGAACTCCAACATGGTTTCCTGGCCACCGGAACGCTTCCTGCTCAACCGCTGAATTTCGTCGATAACCAGGATACCAATAGCACGGTGGGTGGCAACTTGGCTCATCAGGGCCAGCAACGTTGGCTGGCCGTGACGTTTTTGCCCATACCTTTGCTCGTAATTGGTATGCAGCACCCTATCCACTTCCCGGAAAAAATTCAGACAAAGGCTCTTCAGCGACCCGTTGTTAGGGCATTCTATTTTCAGGTAGCTGAGTTGGGTAAAGTTAAGTTTTTCATGAAAGATAACCTGGGGGTAAGTAGCCAGGATACGACTGATAGTTGAGCTTTTCCCACTACCAGAACAGCCGATCAACGACAAGCTACGGGCTGTAGATCGGGTCTGGGCAAACCGGAAGCTATCCAAATCCCCGGTCATAATTCGCTCGTAGCCATTTTGCATATGGCGATTCAAGGAACCATCACTCAGGTTGCGGCCAACATAACCGCTGCGGATCATGATGGATATTCTCTCTTCAAGTTGGAGGTGGTTGGCGATTGGTTGAAAAAATCGTCTAATAAGGCAGAAACTTCATGGGCCCGCTTCCTGCCATCTGCATAGATATCACCGGGATCAAACAAGACTTTCCCTTTCAGCCCTTTCTTTATCTGTTCAATGGACATGATGGGCGTTAAAGCCTCGATCAACGGGTTGCCCCTGTACCGCTTAGAGCCGGGATCACGGTAGACAGCATGCACAAAATTTTCTGGTAATGCCATTTACTCGTCCTCATCATCAAACAGTTCATTTATATGATCCGGATAACTAAGCTCACCAGCTTCGGGCCCGGCGATATGATGCAATTCTGCCGGTTGTTCGCCGTCCCTTGCCGGAGGGCGATAGGCAGTCTCCCGCCTCTCCTTTTCTTTCTCTTTGCGCTTGTTGTCATTGATAGCCCTAATTCGCTCGGCATTGGTGAGACAGGACGTGTCTGGCGCTTTATCTTTAGCGGCCTCTATTTTTTCCTGGATAAAGCGCTCATGCTCTCGCTTTTTCTGCTCCGAAAGCTGATCGGCTTTGGCCATCGATTTCTTCTGCTGATCTTGAATGCTCCACACATGCCAAAAAGAGCAGCCAATAAACTCTCTAGATCGTTCGGCCAGCTTACATATCCAGAATTCAGTACTATTTTTCTTAGGGAAGATGTAAATATGGTCTGCTGAAGCAGGGTCATAGGCAGCTTCTACACTAGAGGGTCTTACCGCCTCAGAAGATCTATGCAGCCAACCCGATTGAATCACTTTGGGTGATGTGTAATAAACACCGAAAGCACGGATCCCCAGATCAGACAAAGTAGCTTTAACGCGCGGCATTAAGCAAATCTTTAGCACCTCTTCAGAAGCCGATCTCAACCTGCCAGTTCGATGCTGAAGCCCCCAGTTCCACAAATACAAAGGAACAAATGGTAAATCTGCGGGCATATCAGCATCTCTATCGTATTTTTTAAGCGTTGCGTATTGGTTGTGGTACAAAATAGAAGATAGGATGATCTCTTTAAACTCACGGACAGATATTTTTGCATCTAATCGATAGTCTTTATCGCCGCGTTTTTTGATTTTAGTACCAGTGACAAAACCTGGCACAAAGGGAGTAAAATCAGCTTGTAGCGTTTTAAAACTGCGCTCAATTATTCCTTTAGCTTCACCTCTATAAGGGGGAGTATTCTCAATCCTTACGGAAAAGCTGTTCTCCAAGCTTTCTATCTGGTGCCCTAACAATTCACCTCTATCTGCCAAAATAGCATCCGGTAAACCGATGACAGGCCAATCTTGTTCATCAATATCAAAGCCATACTGCTTACAAATATCCACTTTATCCGTCATGGCCATGGACAAAGCTTGCATAGCGGCAACATAAGAAGGGTTTTCGAAACCAACGTAAAATCCTGCAACCATTCTGCTAAATACATCTTTAACCAGGTAAACAACTGGCCTACCGACAATTTGGCTTCGATCACTATCTGAAACTACATAGATATCGGCTATCGTTGCGTCTATCTCAAAGCGGGAACCTGGCCCTAATACCTGAGTATTTTCTGTACTATGCAGGGGTCTAATATCTTTATTAAACTCAATTTTATTGCTGCGTTTTTCAACCTTCTCTACTTGTGTATATTCTCGTTTGTAAAAGTGATTCATCTGCCAATTGGTGGGGATTTCTTCCTCTGGCACATCGGGAAAGTAGGTTTCATAAGCATCTTTGAACCTGCGATGGGCATAAGGAAACGAATAACCTTTATCTGTAAGAAGATATTTATCTATCGCAATGCGAAACAAACGCGCTATAAACTCATCGATGTTAACGCCAGTACCGGGCATATGTACCCTAGGGCGACCTAGCTTTGCCTCTTTTGCGACCCGTTTTTTCCCTTTTGCTCCGGAATTTTTGTAATCAGGAATGAGTGCATTTGCAGTTTGGCCACGTTGCCAATATTGCCTAGCCAACCGATACAGAGTCTGCTTAGTTGAACCTTGCTCAGCGATTATTTTGTTGATAATTGCTGAACGAGACTTAGGTAAATAGTATTCATGACTATCAATTAACGGCTTTATAAGCTGGTGATTTTTATCTCTTTTCTCTCTAGCTATCGTTCCTTCCTCTGGGCTCTGTAACGCTAAATCGCTATAAGGATCAGGCTCCCTTTTTAACAACTCATCATCAATAGCTAACCGAAGTTCAGCTACCTCGATTAAAGATGGAAACGCTTTTTTATCATCGATAGAGATCCAAACAACCGTGTCAGGAAATACATCCAAAATTCGGTATTTATTATCTTCATACGCTAGCACCTCATTGATTCGAAACATAAAGTGCCTCTACTAAACAGTCCATATTTTCCAAGGTTAGGTTGTTGGCTTTTAATTTATGAGCCTGAATAAACAAATCGAAATAGAAACATCGTTTTGCCAATAGCTGCCTAACTTCAAACAGAGACTCACCTTTTGGCAGTGCATAAGCCAAATCTAATACCTTACAGATATCGACAAGCAGGCTATTTGGTTTCTCACTGAAGTGATGTGCATAAAACTGGGTACGCTCTATCAGAACATCAGGTTCTACTGCATCTCTTTGCGCTGGATATAACCATTCAATATTTTTGGCTGCGATCTTAGGTATCTCGAGCTCTGTAACGATGAACCAAGGAACCTCTTTCTCAAGCCAGTAACGCCGCTCTAGTTCAAGCTTCTCTATTGTCCTGGGATCGACTAATGCTTCAGATCGCTTGGCTTGAAGTACAAATTTGGGGCATTTAGAATCTATGGAATTAACCAAAAAATCTGAAGACATATATTGCTTGATACCCGAAAACGCTGGGTGTGAAATTCCGGCATCAGATGCAATGGAGTTCGTAACTTGTATCTCTAATGGGAACTGCTCACGAATATCTGTCACTTCGTGATCCCATTCAAGCAATAGAAAGACGGCTAACTCTAGATCAGAGAGAAGTTGGTGGGTCCGTTGAGACTTATGGCCAAAAATTCGGTGGGAGCGGCCTTCAGAAGGGAGGTCGCGGACGGTAATCCAGGGTTTATATTCATCTCCCCTACCGGAGCCGCGTCCTTCTTTAATCCATCGCTGGTTCTTCGCTTCGGTATTGCCGTACTTTTTCCTGGCCATAAGAAAACCACCCTGGCTGTGCTCACTATTTGAGCATAGCCAGGGTGGTTTCAGTATGCAACTTTATTACTCAGTATGATACTTTAATACTCAGTATGAGACTTTATTACTCTCCCACAATAAAAAACCTCGTTGCAAAGCAAGCTACTCCACAGTAACGGATTTGGCCAAGTTTCTTGGCTGATCCACATCCGTCCCTTTAATCACGGCCACATAATAGGAAAGCAGCTGTAAAGGAATTGTGTAAACCACTGGCGCCAGGATTTCATCCACATGAGGTACACGAAGCAAGGTTACCCCTTCGCCATTGGATAAGGTGGCATCTTCATCGGCAAATACATATAGGTGTCCACCCCTGGCCCGCACCTCTTCGATGTTGGATTTCAGCTTTTCCAGCAACTCATTGTTTGGCGCTACCACTATGGTGGGCATATCAGCATCAATGAGCGCCAGTGGTCCGTGTTTCAGCTCACCGGCGGCATAGGCTTCGGCATGAATATAGGAGATCTCTTTCAGCTTAAGCGCGCCTTCCATGGCGATAGGGTATTGATCCCCACGGCCCAGGAATAAACTGTGGCTCTTCTCGGCAAAGTCTTCCGCTAACTTTTCAATTTCATCGTTTAATTGCAGGGCCTGCTCGATGGCATCCGGCAAATTATTCAGCGATTGCACCAGGGCCTTTTCCTGCTTCTTCGACAAGACATTTTTTTGTCTGCCGATAGCGCCTGTGAACATTAACAAAGCAGCCAACTGAGTGGTAAACGCCTTGGTAGAGGCCACACCAATTTCAGCACCGGCACGAGTCATAAAGGACAGGTCAGATTCACGCACCAAAGAAGAGCCAGGCACGTTACAGATACTCAAACTGGACATATAATCCATGCTTTGCGCCAACCTAAGGGCTGCCAGGGTATCAGCCGTTTCACCAGACTGGGATAGGGTTACCAGCAGGCTATTAGCACGAACGTGTGATTTTCTGTATCTGAACTCAGAGGCGATCTCAACGTTACAGGAAACCCCAGCCATCGACTCCAACCAGTAGCGTGCAACCATTCCGGCATGATACGAGGTTCCGCAGGCAATAATCTGCACATGTTCCACTTGCTTAAAGATATCTTTAGCGCCATTGCCGAATGCCTCAGAAATTATCGAGTCCTGTGCAATTCTACCTTCCAGGGTATTTATGATGGCGGCTGGCTGTTCGAAGATCTCTTTCAGCATATAGTGGCGGTATTCACCCTTATCGCTGACGTCCTGGCTGATTTGGCTCTCGGTAACTTCTCGCTCCACTGGATTACCGGAAAGATCGTAAACCGATACATTACGGCGGCTAACCTCGGCAACATCACCTTCTTCCAGGAACATAAAACGCCGGGTGACATTCAATAATGCCATTTGATCCGAAGCAATAAAGTGTTCACCAACACCACAACCAATAACCAGAGGGCTCCCAGACCGTGCTACCACGATTTTCTCAGGATCTCTGGAGTCCATTACTACAGTACCGTATGCGCCTTCCAGCTCTTTCACTGTTTTTTGCACCGCAGCCAGAAGGTTATCCGTGTCCCGTAAATAGTATTCGACCAGGTGGACTATCACTTCGGTATCGGTTTGAGAGGTAAACTCGAAGCCTAACCCCTTGAGTTTTTCTCTTAATGTCTCGTGGTTTTCGATAATGCCATTGTGTACAACTACCACAGAGCCAGAAACATGGGGGTGAGCATTGAGCTCGGAAGGTTCGCCATGAGTTGCCCAGCGCGTATGCGCGATCCCGGCCCCCCCCTGGAGAGGAGCCTGCTCAAGGGCATCAGCCAGGGCTTGAACCTTACCCAAACGTCGTACCCTGTTAAGCTGTTTTTGTTCATCTATTACAGCAATACCCGCGGAATCATATCCGCGATACTCTAACCTTTGCAGCCCTTCTAGTAGGATCTCCGCAACATCCCGCTGCGCTACTGCGCCAACGATACCGCACATAGTATCAACCTTATAGTTTGGGGCCTGTCTCCAGGCCTAATTTCACGTAATCAATAATCCTTGTTATATCCCTATAAAAAGGAGCCTGACGGCGCCCGCCCCTCAATCCCTGTTAGGCTTTATGAAGCTGGTATCTTCCAGCTTTCAGATTTTATTTTATCTTTACAGGTCGTTGCCAACCCTGAAGATGACGCTGCTTGCTCCTGCAAATGGCCAGCTCATCTTCTTCCACATCACGAGTAATGGTTGACCCCGCACCAACAGTGGCATTTTTACCTATTTTCACGGGAGCAATTAACTGGCTACTTGAGCCAATAAAAGCGCCATCTTCAATCTTGGTTTTAAACTTGTTAACCCCGTCGTAATTACAAGTGATGGTGCCAGCACCTATATTTACCCGCTGACCGACTTCAGTATCTCCCAAATAGGTTAAGTGACCACACTTACTGCCTTTGCCCAGAGTAGATTTCTTCATCTCCACAAAGTTACCCACATGAGCACCTTCTTCAAGCACACTGCCAGGACGGATACGGGCAAAAGGACCGACACTGGCACCGGAGCCAATTTTCGCATCGTCAATCACTGTATTAGGTTGGATCACCACACCATCTTCAATAACGGTATTTTTAATCACACAGTTGGCGCCAATGGTGACGTCATTGCCCAATCTAACAGTGCCTTCAAAAATAACATTAACGTCGATCTCGACGTCCATGCCACATTCCAGCTCACCTCGTAAATCGAATCTGTGCGGGTCGCGAATGCTCACGCCTTTGGCAAGGTAGTCTTGGGCTAGCTGTAGCTGAAAAGTTCTTTCCAGATTAGCCAGTTGCATGCGGTTATTAACACCCTCAACCTCAAATTCACTTGAAGGGTGTACTCCGTTGATAATACGGCCTTTTTTATGCGCCATTTCAATAATATCGGTGACATAAAACTCACCCTGAGCATTGTCATTGGACAGCTCAAATAACCACTCATTCAGGTCATCGGCATCAGCAACCAGGATACCCGTATTAATCTCATGAATTTTGTGCTGCTCTAAAGTCGCATCTTTGTGCTCTACAATGCCGGCCACCATACCGTGCATTCGGACAATGCGCCCGTAACCTGTTGGATCGTCTACATTAATGGTCAGCAAGCTGATGCCGCCATTAGGCTGAGCCGACACCAAGCGCAGCAAGGTATCTCTGGAAAGCAGGGGAACATCCCCGTACACCATCAGTATTTTTTCGCCGGATTTAAAATGAGGCGCGGCCGTTTGCATAGCGTGCCCTGTGCCTAACTGCTCTTTTTGCTCCACCCAGTTTAATTTGTCATCCTGAATAGCGGCCTTCATATAGTCACCGCCATGACCGTAAACCAGGTGGATATTATCGACCCCTAGCTGTTTAACCGTATCAATGACATGCTGCACCATAGGTTTATGGGCAATTTTATGAAGTACCTTTGGCAACCTGGAACGCATTCTGGTTCCTTTACCAGCCGCCAGTATCACTACACTTAAAGACATAAGTTAAATTTCCACAGGATTAATAATTATTGTCGTCAAGTGTATATAAATCTTGATTAATTTTTAATGAAAATAAACTAAAAAATAACGAAACTAGTAGAAAGTCAACGCGCCGCTTTAGGAAGGGATTAATACCAACAAATAAATAGGTCAATAATTGAGCGTCCATTCCCTGAACCTCTAACTGATAATCCTTGCTTTAACTATAGGAAATAAATCTAACTTTACTTATACCTGCATTAATTAGCATCCATTCAACTCGAGTTCAGCAAGCTGCTTTACCATAAGTTTTGATAAAATTTATAAGCTAGCTGTAAGCATCGAGCCTTTATAATCGCCGCCAATCTCGAATATATGAATTAACGGAGAGTTCAGTTGAAAACTGATAAAACTAGGTGTCATCGGAATAAGTATATTACTTTTAGCGGCTTGCGGTGGTATCGGATACTATATGGATGTTCAGGAGGCAGAGTTAAGAAAGCAGCTTGCCAGCACAGGTGTGAGCGTGACACGAAGTGGCGATCAAATTGTGTTAAATATGCCTAACGCCATCACCTTTGACGTCAATGAAAGCAACTTAAAGCCAGAGGCTAAAAACGCATTGAATAGCGTTTTACTGGTATTAAAAGAATACGATAAAACCAGGGTTAATATTCTGGGCCATACCGATAGCTCAGGATCCGCTAGCTACAATCAATTACTATCGGAGAAGCGTGCAACAGCCGTGGCAGATCACCTGTTAAAAAATAAATTACCCTACTCCAGAGTACAAACTCGGGGGTTAGGAGAAACTCAGCCGATGGCTTCGAATAGCAACCAGTCCGGCAGGGAGCAAAATCGCAGGGTAGAGCTGATATTAACCCCTCTGCAGGGCTAAACCTTATAGAAACAGGCGTAAGCTCGCCTAGTTTATCGATAGATATATCAAATAAGAGCTTTAATCAAAGAGTGCAGTAAAATTACATTTGAATCGGTCTGGTTTTAATTTAATGGTTACTTACCACGCAAAGTGGGCAATGCTCCTGGCTAATTTATACCTATCCTGAATCTCATATATTTATGACTCTAAAAAATACCCTATTACTCTTTTTTGTCGGATAAGCAGTGCAGCAGGCTTCCGTCAGCGCGAGCAAGACCACTAAGCACAACATTCCCGGCCTTATCCAATACCAACTGAGCGAATTTAGCCTGTTCATAGCACTCGGCCAACCCTTCCTGAAATAAATAACTGTCAGGAGCAAAGGAAATCTTTCCATCAATATACTGGTACTTAAGCAAGGGGCCTTGTTGGGTAGCAGCCTTTGGTTTTGCAGAGATCACTTCCGCTCCAACTCCCAAGCGCAATTCCAGCACGCCTCGCCCATTAGCCAATAAGTTAAGATCCACAGGAAGTCGGTATGCCAGGCGCATATAATCCCCCTGCATCAAAGACCTGGGATCCACCGGCTCCAGGGCAACCAATACCCTGATACCAGAGGCCAGGTGCCGTTGCTTTTGCCAAACCTGCCAGTTAATAAAAAGTAAAAAGGCCAGGGTAATGCTGATCAGATACCCTCTCATGCTACAGACCTTCGCGTATACAGGTAACACAAAACCAGGCAAAATCCGGTTGCTAATATAGAGAGCCCTTTAGCAGTGAGTCCCACGTTTAACTGGTAGTAATAGTGGAACAGATAAATAGCAAAAGCGACGTGGGAAAACCAGAACAAGGTTAAATAGCTCTTTTGCTTCGCCAAAAACATCACCATAAAACTCACCAGCAGGGCTGCGGAGCCAGTCAACAAACTGACCATTAAAACAGGCCAAACCAGCCCCAGCCCTTTCGCTTTATTGGTTAACGCCAGCATACAGAGCAAACCCACCAACAGGGAGTAACCGTAGTGGACCCAAACCGAACCGGACATATCACTCCAGTTCCATTCTCCGGGAATTACCCTGGTTAACATAAGCGCTAAAACTGTGGCCGCTAAAGTATGCAATAAATCACGATTTAACCGGGGAAAAAACAACAATAAAGCAACACTTAACACCATAAGAACATCACTGGCATGGGCGATCGCGGGAGCAAACGCCGCCAAAGCGAGTCCCTGGCATATTCTGAACACCAGATTAGGGAGCACAAAGTAGCAAAGCGGCGCCAATATTAACTGGCAAAGAAAAAGAGTCTGCTCCACTGACATGGGCAACTGTATTAAGCCTATATAAATCAGCCCCTGCCCAGACAGAGCCAGTGCCAGAGTAAATTGTCGCCAGAACAGACTGTTTTTAGTTCTGTATAACCAAGCCCCGCAACAGAGAGATAATAAACCCAAAACAATAAAAACGACTTCACCGGTGAAATATCCTGCCAGTACCAGCCAGAGCGTTGTGAATAAGGCTGTCAGCCAGGCGCCTATTCCCTGCAGTAAACTAAGCCAGAGCTCTAGATAAACGGAGGGCAATTCGCGACTCAGAAATTTAAGACATTGAGCAGCTACCAGGAACGACCCCAATATTAGTATTGCGGTTAGAAATACCGAGGTCACCAGATCATGCCAGCCACTGTCAATAATATGAAACGACAACCAGCTTACGACTAATAAACAAAGAAAAAGCAAACAACTTGCTACGCCTGAAAACCAGGGTCTGCTGCTTTGATAAAAGCGCAGCAATAACAGGGTAAACCCGGGCGCCAGACATTGCATCAGATAGCCAGACTGGTTAAGTAGCTCAAGCCAAAAATAGCTAAAACCCAGTAATAGTATCGGCAGCAATAAAAACCACCTGACCCAGGCCTTGTTCAACCACAATAAATTAACCCAGGATATATACAGCAAAAGCACACATGTGCTGAGTAATGACACAGCAACAAACCAGCTATCCGGCCACATCAGCAAAAATTGCTGCTGGCTCCAAAGCCACCAACTAAGCTGAAGCAAGATCCAGAACAGAACAGCTATTCCTGCTTGCCTGACTCTTAACCAGGGCAGAACAAACAAAGCCCAGGTTAAAAATAGTTGGTATGCATCAGCTCCCGTCTGATACACCTGGCCATAAACAGCCAGACAGAGTCCGATAAAAATCACACAGGAAAATGCCAGCGCCCTGCCGGATAAGGAGGACAAACTGCTAACCAATAATCCCCCACAGCAGGAGATAAGGGCCAGTTGTGGCAAACCCAGCTTTAACCAGGCTGGCATATAAACCCAGTTAAATGCCGTTAAATAAAGACAGCCACTCAGTACAAGCGTAATGCCCAAAGCCAGAAATCTGTGCCGAATCCACAATGGTGTGTACAATTAACCTTCCTATAAGCGATAAAAACAATTTAACACACTGTTAATTACATTCAAATATACTTACCGTTAAGTCCAGGCTACCATTGTTTACATGTTAATCAGCCTTAGGTTTATCCTATGAACAGATTAAAGCACAGAATCGCTTCGATACCGACCCCTATGGCAGGGCTTGCCCTGGGTATTAGTAGTCTGGGTTGGAGCTGGGATAATATCGCTACTATTAGCCAAGGAGAAGGCCAGCTAATCGGCGCGGGGATCGGTGGCTTTTTATTATTACTGCTGGCGTTCAAGTTCCTGTTACATCCAAAATTACTTTGGGATGACCTAACTCACCCGGTAGTTGGCAGTGTAGTTCCTACCTTTGCCATGGCATTAATGATCGTGTCTAACAGTATCGCGGCTTATCACCCTGGCATAGGTTTGTCTTTCTGGTTAATAGCCATAGTACTGCACCTGGCTTTCTTAACTACTTTTATATTCCACCGGAGCCGTCATTTCGAATTACACCATATGCTGCCAAGCTGGTTTGTACCTCCAGTAGGTATAATAGTGGCGGCGGTCAGCTTTCCGGGATTGGGTTATCAGTGGTTAGCTGCGGGACTGATGAATTTTGGCTTACTCTGTTATGCCGTAATGCTACCGATAATGATGTATCGCCTTATTTTTTGTCGGGAAATACCGGATACAGCCAAACCCACCATAGCAATTCTTGCTGCACCGGCCAGCCTAAGCCTGGCGGGTTACTTAACCATCACAGAGCATCCTTCTCTGCCGCTGGTGGCCTTACTCGCCAGTATCGCATTATTGATGACGGGAATTATATATCTGGCCTTGTTCCGCCTGTTACGCTTACCTTTTAGCCCAGGGTTTGCTGCTTTTACCTTTCCCCTGGTAATCGGTGCAACAGCCCTGTTTAAGACAGCCAATTTCCTGAAAGAGTTACAGTTACCTTTAGAGTGGAGCCGGCAGGTCGAGTTTATTGCTCAGCTGGAACTAGTCATAGCAACCGCTATCGTTAGTTATGTTGGCCTAAGGTATTTTATCCACCAGCTGCAAACACAACTCAACCACACTAACTTGGAAGTTTAGCGGGAAGAAGAAAAATCCTGACAATACTCCAGAAACGCCTCGAATAACGGCGTTTTAAATTTATGCTGCTGGAAAGTAATAAACAGAGGCCGTCTGATCTCTATATCTAAGGGGATCTCTCTAACCCGGTTGTCCTGCAATGCCCACTTTGCAGCTAATTCTGAGATGCAAGCCAAGCCCAAGCCGGCACTTACCGCATTGATTATGGCTTCACTGTCATTGAGCTCCAGAGCCAGCTCCCATTGCCTGAAGGTTCGGCGCCAGGCATTGGGTAAATACATCCCTGCTCCCCGAGCCGGGTTCACGCAGGATCCAGCTTTGTCCATCCAATTCGTCGTAAGACATACTTTTCTGGTGACAAAATGGGTGCTCTGGTTCGCCAATAATACACATACGATCCTGCCACCAAGGCAGGTGAATTTGCCCCTCCCTAGGTATATCAGCTTCTATCAGGCCAATATCCAGTTCAAAGCTAGCCAACTGACGACAGATTTCTTCACTATTGAGTATCTCAACCCGCTGCTTAATATGACCCGTGTGTTGCCGGAATCCAGCCAGCAATTCGGGTAACACATGGTTACCTATGGTTTTACTACAGCCAATCCTCAACTCCCCGGAAAGTGCCGACGCCTCGAATAAGGTTTCCACTAATTGTGCTCTGGACAGCAACTCTTCCGCAATGGGAAGCAGCTTCTCACCATTTGCATTAAGCCGAAGGGAGTTAGGCAGCCGATCAAATAGTTCCTCTCCTAACTGCTTTTCCAGTTCCTTTAGCGACATACTCACAGCAGGTTTGGACAGGTAAAGCTGCTCTGCCGCCAAACCCATATTTGCGCAGCGGGCTAGACTGGTGAAGACTCTTAACTGTTTAAAAGTAATATTCATTGCCGGCCAACAGACGAAAAAGCAGACCTAAGTGTACCGCTTGCGCTAGACTCCATCCAGTACCCCCCTATAGATCCATAATCAAGATGGCAAACCCGCAAAAAGAACACCTTTGTCCAGCCTGTGGCAAATTAAATGCGTGCGATCTCCAGGCGCAGGCAACTAAGCCTAATTGTTGGTGCATGTCCATAGAAGTTAAAAACACTTCCCGTTATTACCAAAGTAGCAGCTGTCTCTGCCAAACCTGCTTACAGCGCAGCAGCAAACCAAGGTCTCAAGAACTTTAATCTCACGTTTGATTACATACCACTGGGACTTCACTCGGGTTTGTGTTTTGATGATGCCGGTTATTCCTGTAAGGAAACAGGAATAGAAAGGTAGAAGGAAATCCATATGCCAGATCAGACACAACTGCAACGACAAATTAGCGCTTTAGAAACGGAACCAAGCAAAGCCAGCGAAATGTGGCCCAGCTTTCTAAATACCGTTTTTTATGCCCCTTTGGATAATATACCTGGTGCCAGCCCCCAGCATACTCTGGCGTTTACCCAGTCACAAAACGACCCGAAAAATAAAACCCTGCTTATATCGGAGCGCCCAAATGATGTGGCTCAGTTTAGCCAAAAGCTGACTCAGGTAGCTGGCGGTAATCTCGTGCATTCGATTCCTGAAAACGTAGAATTACTGATCCCCTTGGGTAACCAATCAGCTTTACCGTTTCAACAGAAACCATGCAATGGCTAAGAAAAAATGCGCAACCTAAACAGCTATAGCCCTAGGCATAAGTAGTAAAGTTACTGAGATGAATATCGAAACGCCCGCTGTTTAAGCAGCTTTAGTTCACTTTTTGATGTCTCTTTAGTCACCAGCACAAAATCACCTGAGTAGAGTGTGGGCACACGCTCCGGCTTCCCTTGCAAGTCCAGCTTAATGGCTTCAGCCATGGCGACACCATTGTCATCATTCATACGCATCACAGTGACATCCAGCTCTTTGCGCTGGATAGCTTCCAACTCTTTCGAACCTCCACCCCAGCCATTCACTAATACCTGCCCCTGTAATCCATTATCCCTGATAGCATTACTCACCCCAAGGGCTACATCTGTTGCGCAGGCATAGATAAACTTGAGATTAGGTCTTTGACTCAGGATCTCCATGCTAGCTTGGTAGGCTGAGCGGCGGCTGGCATTTGTATGCCTGGCCTCTGCTAGATTAAGGCTGTTTTGCTGTTGCATCTTGATAAAGCTATCTCCCCTAACCTCGCTGATGTAACCCTTAGACCAATAAACCACCGCATACCCCCCATTACCAGCCACCTTTCGAGAAAAAAAGTCTGACAACATGCGGGTACCTTGAATATGATCAAACCCGACATAGATAAAAGGCTTCCGACCTCTCCACTGCTTTATGGGGGTAGTAATATTCTGCAATATCAACTTAGTGTTGCCCTGCTGCATAATCGCCTCAGCCAAAGGCTGATGAGTCACGGCATCTAAAGTAAAAATCACGTAATCTGGATTAAATAGCTTTGCCCGGTTTAGCAACTTAGCTTGCTGTTTTAAGGCTACGGCTGGCTTGGTATGGTGCTGTTTAATTTCATATTTGATCCCAAGCTCATCCATTCTTGCGGTAAAAGACTTGACGCTACGACGCCAATAATCTGAAACCTGCTTACCCGGGTAAAGGATATAAATACGGACGGGTTGGTCCTGCTTTTGCTGTAAAGGCATAGCTGGATTTCTAACTAGGCTGGAAAAACCCTCCGTAAGCTCCCTCTGTGCCGGGTTTTGGGCAAAGAATTCGTCAATATTCCAATAGGGTTTAGGTGCAGCCAGGGTCAGACTCGAGCAGATACACAGGAGCACAAACAGCAGATAGTTAAACATCTTGTTACTCCTGTCGCCAGCAATTACCAGTGAGGACTTAGATTGAATGCTTCGATCTCCATCCTGGCAAACACCTTCACTTCCCTGCTTCAAAATATCCATATTAATTGTCAACAAAACGCCTGTACAAAATAAACTCTAATACCAGCGGCCCAATGTCAATAACGAAGCAGGGGTTTTATACACCAGACCACATAGTGGACTATTTGAGTTAGCAGTTGCTCTCAATTAAATCGAAGATCTTATCTTCCAGATCGTCAAGGTCGTCTTCATCTATCTGAATTCGCACCACGGATTCATCTCGTCCCAGGGCTTCAGACATAAAGCCAAACAGACCTCTGGCTTTACGGTCTATTTCAAAGATAACATCCAGCCGCTGCCCATTAGCCACAAAGACCACTTCCAGTTCATCCAGGTCACCGTGAAATTCGCCGGAAACGGTCTTAAACTCGAACTCCTGGATAAATGGCAGAGAAGAAAAACGGGTTTTACCTACGCCTTCACTATCCGCGTCATATAACTGAAAACCTATGCTTTGTAACGCATCAAAGACAGCCTGTTGCAGTTGGTTTGGAACGACTTTGATATAGTCTTTATCCGACTTGTCCAACGCCATATCTATATCCAGATTGGTATCAACCCAAACTTTGGATTTCCCCACAGTCAGAGGCGCCTCAGCAGACAGTGTAATGGTAAACGGAAGCTCTTTACTGTCACCGGGAGCAATGACAAATTCTTCATCAAACTTATAGCTAGTTAGCTTGTGTTGCTTTACTTCCGTAACCGTTTCCGTGGTATCGTCACCATCACTGTTTGTTCGTTCAACTTCCTTTTCAACCGTATAGTTACACAGTATATCCAGATCTATCTTATTGATATTCTGTTCGACTTTTCCTCCGGTGATCTTAATAATCCCACTAACATCCTCACCCGGTTGTACGGTAGAAGTCGCTAAAATTGTATCTATTTTAGCGGCGCCTATTCCTACTGAGCCCAGAACCTTTTTAAAAAACGACATTAATCCCTCTCACAGTTACAAGTAATTAGTTATTACTAATCAAATCTAAATAATCATAATAAGATATGTTAATCAATAGTTTGTATATAGAAATAAATGATCATTACTGTTTCATTTACTTTTTAGCTTATGGTCAATGAGGTAGTCCTGTTGCCAGCTGTCATCATCGCTATACACCCGCTGCAGCTGGGTTAACCTGCCATTTCGCTTTAGTTTTTCTAGACTGTGCTTTAGCAAGTCGGCCAATTTTGGGTCGGAAGCTTTGCTTAAAACTAACCATAACTCTTTGGAAAGCTCGTCAATTCTCAGCACCGGGTGGAACAGTTCGTCGTTATAACCCTGTTGCCTGATCCGCAAAGAGAAACTGTTGGTAGGGTGGGCCAGCAGGTCCAACCGACCCATTGCCAACTTGGAGATATTTTGCCAGCCATGATTAACCAGCTGAACTTCATCGCAGTTCATTTCGTAACAAATGCCACTATCTCGTAGCAACTCATGGAGGTTACTTCCCCTATTCACCCCCAAAGTGAGTCCGGATCCCTTAAGCTGCCGAAGGCTTTGCAGCTGTATATGCGGCTTTGATGCATTCTGATACAGCATCATTTCATAAGGTGCCACAGTACCAATCCAATAGAATGCAGATTCTCGTTCCCGTGTCCGGGAAATGGAAAATAACAACACATTGGCTTGGGTCCGGGCGGTTCGCAATGCACGAGTGAAAGGCAAGAAAATTTCGTGTTTGATCAACAAAGGCCATTCAATGGCTGCTTCTGCCACAACCTCACGAACAAACTCGATGGCATAACCCAGTTTCTGGTCGCCGATCTCCATCTGCAGAGGAGGATATTCCTGCGATACCAGCAACAGTTCGGTAGTTTTGGCCTTACCCGGTAACCCTGTAAAGACCAGAAATAAAGCCAGTAGATAGGCCCAGTTATGCCACATCAATGTTAAGCTCCGGCTTGGGTAAATAAAGCTAACGTAAAGTATATACCTGGCCGGGTAACTTGCTTACTCCTGGCGGGCTAACGCTCTCAGCTCTTTAAAAGACACTACCTGGATCCCTTGTTGCTTAACAAACTGCTTCAGCTGCTTGCTTAAAAATGCTTTATAATCCGCAACCCGTATATCGGCATCCACCCCAGGGCATATAGCCCTTAGCTCCGGTGAGTCTATAGCGGGATGTAGCATAAAAAACGTCACTCCTGGCTGCAGATTAGTTAAGATTTGTTTTACTTGATAAACCCTGTCTTTTGCATCCGTGTAGGAAAGAGAGACAAAACGATCAAACAAAGGCAAGCCAGCAATAGCCATTTTTTGGCTGGTGCTCATAACGCTTGGATATTCAGGTACCAGAGAATGTGCTTCTTGCGCCATATTAAAGTGATTTAGCAAACCTGGATTTTGTTCAAAATGATTCGGATGAAAGGCCAGTAAAGGCAAGCGATATTCCTGGGCCAGCTTGTGTAGTACTGGCAACGTCTTAGCTGATAACATAGAAAACATATGTGAATCTAGGTGACTGACATCTATTCCAGCCTGTAAAGCTCGGTTCACCTGAGCGTAAGCTTCTTGTTCAACAAAATCCGGGCTGCAATGGCGCCATAGCTTGTATTCATCCCTGTGCATATAACCATCTGCATCAAGTAGACCCGAAGCTGGATCGACGGTGGAGATGGGTGCCCAACGATAACTCTGCCATTCACAAGTCATAGTCAGATGTACTCCCATATCCAGCCCCGGGTGCTCACGACATAATTTAGCGACTTCGGGGAACCAGGGACAAGGCACCATCACCGAAGCTGAGCTGATTAAGCCAAAGTCCAGCAAATCCGTATAAGCTGGAATACTGGACTGACAGACGCCTATATCATCGCAATGAAAAACAACAACACGATCGTTTTTTTCATAGCCCAGCGTTTCAATTAGGTTATTTTTCATTTTGACCTCAGCAAAATGACTACTATACCTGTTACGCCTGCTGCCATCTGTCCATTCGTGCTACCTGTCAAAATCAATTCAGCTTTATTTGGTACTTAGTTCCATTGCATTCCACCTAGTTGACAAACAAATTAGTAGTGAGCTTTTTTGATTAATAAAGGAATATTATGGAATTATCTAAAAAACTAACGGCTGAATTTTTTGGCACCTTTTGGCTGGTTCTGGGGGGGTGTGGTAGTGCCGTCTTAGCCGCAGGATTTCCAGAGGTAGGGATAGGTTTACTCGGAGTCTCCCTCGCCTTTGGCCTTACTGTTCTCACCATGGCTTTTGCCATCGGCCATATATCTGGCTGCCACCTGAACCCAGCGGTTTCCTTTGGCTTATGGGCAGGTGGTCGCTTTGCCACAGCAGAACTATTGCCATATATCGCCAGCCAGGTGGCCGGTGCCATCGTTGGTGCAGGGGTTCTATATCTTATTGCCAGCGGCCAGGAAGGCTTTAGTCTGGCTTCAGGCTTTGCTTCCAACGGATATGGCGAACACTCTCCGGGCGGATATAGCCTGACCGCCGCTTTTGTGACCGAGTTGGTTATGACATTTGGGTTTTTAATCGTGATTTTGGGAGCGACCCATAAACTGGCACCAGCTGGATTTGCAGCCATCCCCATTGGTCTTGCTCTCACACTTATTCACCTGGTCAGCATTCCGGTAACAAATACTTCGGTAAACCCTGCTCGTAGCACTGGGCCAGCACTCTTTGTCGGTGACTGGGCCATATCACAACTATGGTTATTCTGGTTAGCTCCCATTGCGGGGGCTATCTTGGCAGGTTTTGTCTATCGCTGGTTATGTCCTAATGATCAAGCAGATGAAGTAAGTAATTTGGAGGAGGTTAGAGACCTGTAGGAGACGAATCCATCTCAGGGATGAGATGTTAAATGCAGGGAAGCGAATATAGCGCGATCTGTGTTCGCACTCTCTCCTGCAAAGAGGGCTTGCGCTCCTACAAAACAAAAAAGGCGACCATCTGGTCGCCTTTTTTCTTAGGTCAGCAGTATTATCGTCTTATGCCTTTGGTAAGTTCGATAACACGAAGCTGAGCGATGGCTTTCGCCAGCTCGGCTGATGCCTGAGCATAATCAACATCCCCATGGGGGTTTTTGATTGATGCTTCGGCAGCACGTTTCGCTTCTTCTGCCTTGGCTTGATCCAGGCCTTCACCACGGATAGCCGTATCGGCCAGAACAGTGACACTACGAGGCTGTACTTCGAGTACACCACCGGAGATATAAATCACTTCTTCATGACCGTGTTGTTTAACCAAACGCACCATACCAGGTTTGATCGGAGTCAATAGAGGAATGTGGCCAGGCATAATACCCAACTCACCTTCCTGACCCGATACCTGAATATACTCGACGCGGCCGCTGAAGAGATTTCCTTCCGCGCTTACGACTTCCAGGTGTGTGGTCATTGCATTTGCCATAGCTTCTCTCCTGCTAATTACAGGTTCTTAGCGTTTTCCAGCGCTTCGTCGATGTTACCTACGTACAGGAATGCCTGCTCAGGAACATCATCGAAATCACCAGCTAACAGACCTTTAAAGCCACGCAGTGTTTCTTTCAGCGGCACATAACAACCCGGGTCGCCAGTAAAGACTTCTGCTACGTGGTAAGGCTGAGTCAAGTAACGCTCAATCTTACGCGCACGGGATACGGTCTGCTTATCTTCTTCAGATAGCTCGTCCATACCCAGGATAGCAATGATATCTTTCAGCTCTTTATAACGCTGAAGTACACCCTGAACGCCACGAGCGATGTCGTAGTGCTCTTGACCAACAATGAGCGGATCAAGCTGACGAGAAGAAGAATCCAGCGGATCGATCGCCGGGTATAGACCCAGGGAAGCGATGTTACGGGATAATACCACTGTCGCATCCAAGTGAGCGAAAGTCGTCGCCGGAGATGGATCCGTCAAGTCATCGGCAGGTACATATACCGCCTGGATAGACGTGATAGAACCAGACTTGGTAGAGGTGATACGTTCCTGAAGAACACCCATCTCTTCCGCTAGCGTAGGCTGGTAACCTACCGCCGATGGCATACGACCCAGCAGTGCTGATACTTCAGTTCCTGCTAGGGTGTAACGGTAGATGTTATCTACGAACAACAGTACGTCACGACCTTCGTCACGGAAACGTTCCGCAATAGTCAGACCAGACAGGGCAACGCGCAAACGGTTTCCTGGCGGCTCGTTCATCTGACCGTAAACCATGGCTACTTTATCCAGAACGCCCGCTTCTTCCATCTCGTAGTAGAAATCGTTACCCTCACGAGTACGCTCACCTACACCGGCGAATACAGAAAGACCGGAGTGCTCTTTAGCTATGTTGTTGATAAGCTCCATCATGTTAACGGTCTTACCAACACCGGCACCACCAAACAGACCGACTTTACCACCCTTAGCGAATGGGCAGATCAAGTCGATTACCTTGATGCCTACTTCTAGTAGATCGTTACTCGAAGACAGCTCTTCATAAGAAGGCGCCGCACGGTGGATCTCATAACGCTGCTCTTCACCGATCGGGCCAGCTTCATCGATAGGCTCACCCAATACGTTCATAATACGACCCAGAGTAGCGGAGCCTACTGGTACTTCTATAGGCTTACCCGTATTCTCTACTTCTAAACCGCGACTCAGACCTTCGGAAGCACCCATAGCGATGGCGCGAACTATGCCGCCGCCAATCTGCTGCTGGACTTCCATTACCAGGCCCTGGTTTTTACTTTCGCTTGTGACTTTCAGTGCGTCGTACACTTTAGGTACGCTATCTTGTGGAAATTCAACGTCCACAACGGCACCGATAATCTGGACGATTTTACCAGTACTCATGTCAATTCCTCTAAAACCTTGATTAAACCTTGCCTATACCGCTGCGGCACCGCCACAAATCTCAGAAAGTTCCTGAGTAATTGCAGCCTGACGTTCTTTGTTGTAAACAAGTTGTAGTGCATCAATCAGGTCTCCGGCGTTATCGGTTGCGGCTTTCATCGCCACCATACGTGCAGCTTGTTCGCACGCCAGGTTTTCAACCACACCTTGATAGACCTGAGATTCCACATAACGAGTCAATAACTTGTCCAAAATTTCTTTTGGCGCTGGCTCGTAGCTGTAGTCCCAACTGTGTTTACCTACTTCATCGTCACCTTCAGCTTTTGGCAGAGGTAGTAACTGATCGATTGTTGGAGTCTGCGCCATGGTGTTAACAAACTTGTTATACACCACATACAAACGGTCCAGCTTCCCTTCGTCGTATGCATTAAGCATCACCTGAACGGAACCTATTAGGTCGTTAACGGATGGTTTATCACCCAGACCGCCCGCTTGCGCAACCACGTTACCGCCATAGCTATTGAAAAAAGCAGTCGCCTTGTTACCGATAACGGCCAGGTCAACTTCAACGCCTTTTCCTTGCCATTCGCCCATGTCTTTGATAGCGGCTTTAAACAAGTTAATGTTCAAACCACCACACAGACCACGGTCGGTAGACACGATAATGTAACCAACTCGCTTGGCTTCCCTTTCTTCAACGTAAGGGTGTTGGTATTCCAACGTACCAAGCGCAATATGACCGATCACTTTGCGCATTGTTTCGGCATAAGGACGGCTGCTTGCCATGCGCTCTTGCGCACGACGCATCTTAGATGCCGCAACCATCTCCATGGCGCCAGTGATCTTCTGAGTATTTTTAACACTCGCGATCTTGTTACGTATTTCTTTAGCGCCGGCCATCTGTAACTCCTATTACCAGGTTTGAGTTGCTTTGAAAGCTTCCAGCAATTTAGCTAGCTGGCCTTCAATTTCACCGCTGTAATCGCCGGTTTTGTTCAGGGAGTCAATCAGATCGCCGTGCTCGTTTTTAGCATAAGCAAGTAGTGAGGATTCGAAATCCAGGATCTTGCTTAGCTCAACGTCAGTCAGGTAACCTTTTTCTGCGGCAAACAGAACCAGACCTTGCTCGGCAATGGACATTGGCGCGTACTGGTTTTGCTTCATCAGCTCAGTAACCTTCTGACCGTGGTCAAGCTGCTTACGCGTCGCTTCATCAAGGTCCGATGCAAACTGGGCGAATGCCGCCAGTTCACGGTACTGTGCCAGTGCGGTACGGATACCACCAGAAACTTTCTTAACCAGCTTAGTTTGTGCTGCACCACCAACTCGAGATACAGATATACCTGGATCAACCGCCGGACGGATACCGTTGTTAAACAGCTCTGTGGTCAGGAAGATCTGGCCATCGGTTATGGAGATCACGTTAGTCGGTACGAAGGCAGATACATCACCCTCTTGGGTTTCGATAATCGGCAACGCAGTCAGAGAACCTGTCTTACCTTTCACTTCACCCTTAGTGAACTTCTCTACGTAATCCGCGTTTACACGAGCGGCACGCTCCAGTAGACGGGAGTGTAGATAGAAGACGTCACCTGGATATGCTTCACGACCTGGTGGACGCTTCAGCAACAGGGAAATCTGACGGTAGGCAACAGCCTGCTTAGACAAGTCATCGTATACGATCAGGGAATCTTCACCGCGGTCACGGAAGTATTCACCCATAGTACAACCAGAGTATGGCGCCAGATATTGTAGTGCTGCCGCTTCAGAAGCTGAGGCTACAACAATAATTGTATTTTCCAGGGCGCCGTGCTCTTCCAGCTTACGAACTACGTTAGCAATGGTAGAGGCTTTCTGACCGATAGCTACGTATACGCAGTAAAGGCCGGAATCTTTCTGGTTGATGATGGCATCGATGGCGATGGCTGTTTTACCAACCTGACGGTCACCGATAATCAGTTCACGTTGACCACGACCGATTGGGATCATGGCGTCAACGGCTTTCAGACCTGTTTGAACAGGCTGATCAACCGATTTACGCTCGATTACGCCAGGTGCAATCACTTCGATTGGCGAGAAACCATCGTTTTCGATTGGACCTTTACCATCGATAGGCTGACCAAGCGTGTTAACAACACGACCTAGCAGACCCTTACCCACTGGCACTTCTAGGATACGACCTGTAGATTTAACTTTTTGACCTTCAGCCAGATCCGAATAAGGACCCATTACAACCGCACCTACGGAATCGCGCTCAAGGTTAAGAGCTATAGCATAATTGCCGTTTGGCAGTTCGATCATTTCACCTTGCATACAATCAGCAAGGCCATTAATACGAATGATACCGTCGCTTACAGAAACGATAGTACCTTCATTACGAGCTTCACTAACAACATTGAACTGTTCAATGCGCTGTTTGATCAGCTCGCTGATTTCAGTGGAATTCAGTTGCATGCTCATTCCCCGTTAGGATTGCAGTGTGTCTGCCAGGCGGCCTAACTTGCCGCGGACAGAACCATCAATTACCAAGTCACCGGCGGTGATAATAACACCAGCCACCAATGAACTATCGACACTACAATTCAGCGTTACTTTGCGTGCGAGACGTTTTTCCAAGCCAGCAACAATACTAGCTTCCTGGCCTTTGGTCAGTTTCCTTGCAGAAACAACATCGGCTTCAACTTCTTTATTGTATTCAGCTTCAAGTTCTGCAAATAACACAGTGACTTCAGGTAAAACGCTCAAGCGTCCATTTTCGGCCATCACCTTGATCAGGTTCTGGCCATTGTCGTCGAGTTGCTCTCCACAAATTGTCAGAAACAATTCGGTTAACTCGGCGGCTGCTCTGTCACCGCTTAGCAGCTGAACTACGCTTTCGTTGCTGGCTACTTCGGCAGCAAACATTAGCATCTCAGCCCATTTTTCGGTGTTGCCTTTTTCGACGGCAAAATCGAAAGCTGCTTTAGCATAGGGGCGAGCGATAGTAGTCAGTTCAGACATAAGCCCCGCTCCCTTAGAGTTCAGCTACTAGTTTGTCGATGATATCAGCGTTAGCTTTAGCATCAACAGAACGCTCGATGATTTTCTCTGCGCCCGCGATAGCAAGAACAGCTAATTGTTTACGTAGCTCTTCTTTTATACGCTGACGCTCAGCTTCAACTTCAGCCAGCCCTTGAGAAATGATTTTCTCACGCTCGGCTTCAGCTTCTGTTTTCGCTTCATCGACGATTTGGTTTTTACGCTTATTCGCCGCATCAATAATCTCAGACGCCTGGCCTTTTGCATTTTTCAGCTTATCAGCTGCTTTTGCTTGGGCTAGCTCAAGATCTTTTTCTGCGCGGTTAGCATGTGCCAGACCATCAGCAATTTTTTTCTGACGCTCTTCGATTGCACCCATCAATGGTGGCCACACAAACTTCATGCAGAACCAGACAAATAACAAAAAAGAGAGCGCTTGGCCTAGCAGGGTAGCGTTAATACTCATAACGACACCTCCTTAAAGGGTTGCTAATTAGCCAAGTAGACCGATGAACGGGTTTGCGAATACGAAAAACAGTGCAACACCTACAGAAATCATAGAGATCGCATCAAGCAGGCCCGCTACGATGAACATTTTAGTTTGAAGTGCAGGAGCCATCTCAGGTTGACGAGCAGAAGCTTCTATAAATTTACCACCAAGTAGGGCAAAACCTATAGCTGTACCAATTGCAGCAAGACCGATCATGATAGCAACAGCGATAATAGTAAAGCCGATTACAGATTCCATTTTTTTCTCCGTTAGATTAAAACTTTTTTATATAGTTAAAAATTAATGTTCTTCATGAGCCATGCTGAGATACACAATCGACAGCATCATGAAAATAAAGGCCTGTAGCACAATTACCAAAATATGGAAGATAGCCCAAGGCACAGAAAGTGCGAACTGGATCCACCAAGGCATTAGTGCAATCAGAATAAAGATCAACTCACCTGCATACAGATTACCAAACAGACGAAGCGATAAAGAAATAGGCTTCGCAATCAAAGTGATAGATTCCAAAACAAAGTTAACTGGAATCATAGACCAATGATTGAAAGGGTTTAGGGTCATTTCTTTAGCAAACCCTTTAAATCCTTTAACCTGAATACTGTAAAATATAATCAACACAAACACGCTCAGGGACAAACCAAGAGTTATGTTAAGGTCGGTTGTAGGTACAATTTTAAGGTAAGGAACGCCCAATATCTGATTGGCGGCTTCAGGAACAAAGTCAACCGGTACCAAGTCCATTAAGTTCATCAGGAAAACCCAGACGAAAATAGTAAGAGCTAGAGGAGCGATAACAGGGTTTCGACCATGGAACGAGTCTTTAACCATGTTAGCTACAAATTCCACGATCATTTCAACAAAGCATTGAAGTTTACCCGGAACACCAGTCGTTGCTTTTTGCCCAACTTTGTAGAATATCCACAAAAATAGAGCACCTAAGCCAACTGAAAACAAGAGTGAGTCAATGTGCCAAGTCCAAAATCCCACATCCTTACAAGCATAGTTAAATGCAAAACTGCCGTCGACAGAACACATTTTC
Organism: Psychromonadaceae bacterium; assembly: GCA_965249895.1. Classification (GTDB taxonomy): domain Bacteria; phylum Pseudomonadota; class Gammaproteobacteria; order Enterobacterales; family CBDFNC01; genus CBDFNC01. Next base: position 299,386 of record CBDFNC010000003.1, on the reverse strand, counting down.
GCGTTTGTAAGGTGATGTTGGATATACTCGGTAGCGTTTATAGCTCCGCCGTCAGCAGCCATTTTTCATCCCGTTGTTTTTATTAAAGAAGAGAGGAGCACTCCACTGCGAAAACATGACAATAGCGAAACTAGTAAAAAACGATGCAAAATTTGCATCAAAACTTACAAACGCCACCACGAATAACACAATGGTCAGTAAAAGTTTTATCACTTCTCCGAGATAGAAGGCCTTAACCACCTTTTTAGCTTGCCTGGCGCCTGCATAAGCAAACACCATAGAACTAAAAACGAGATTCGGCAAAACATAGATGCTACCACCTACAAATGCAGAAAAGCCTGTTTTAGCTCCCCACATAAGCCAACAGAAAAGTGAGACTACCAATACTAATAGAGCCTGAAAAGCGACTAACCGATAGGCCGCTTTACGACCTCGACTTGCTAACTTATCAGACATGTTGGTTCTCCCAGCTTAGTTTTTGTTTGTGAACAATCTATTAACATAGCGCTAGTAGTATTTTATTCAGCGTACAAAAAACGCCACAAATTATACTTGTATACTATATATTTGCAACTCGGGAACGTTCTGAATAGTGAGAAACTCAGATATAAAAACTATAATGAAATGATAGCTTTAGAGAGACAACATACATTTTATTGTATTCCATTGATTATTAACTACATTATTGGCAAAAAACACTGATAACATCATGTCGAAAGGCTATTTTTTTAAATGTAAATAAATTGATAAAAATTATTTTCACTTTAAATACAGTTAGTTATTTTTTTAAACCAATAAACAACCCTATCAGACACAAATCTGCAATACCTGTTTTATTTATCGGTTTTTCCTACTTACCAGACAGTTTTTTTTTGATCTAGGTCTCAGTTTTATACTTAGGTTGCTTATTAGCCAATATAATCGTTATTCCATGAATAATTTAAGCTAAATCCAACAGCCTGAAGTGACGTTGAAATAATATATAGGACCGTTTTTTAGGGATAGGTCCTATATTAAACCTGTTCTGCACTGGTGAATTGACTTTCTTCAGATCACTACCAGAATGCCTTCGGTGGACTTAGCAAACACATGAGCTTCCATCCTGAAACTCATGTATTTATTCTCTCGTCGTATTTTTAGAGTACCAATCTTATCGTTTTTAATGGCTTTTAGTTAGTCTCCACTATCACAGTCCCCCCCGTGATTTCCGCTTGCCGGGTATGATCCCCCAGAGTAGGCAACGAACTTGCCGTAAGGTCACTGCCGAGATGTCGCACCACAACGGCGCAAGGACGACGATTGAGTGTTTCAGGGTGGATACCGATTTATCAAGGATACGAAGACACCTAAGCGCGGCATAGGTGTGTTGACTAGCCGTTGCCGGTAATATGCTCCATCAAGCTATATTAACGCTGGGGTTAGCAAACCAGGAGCTGGTTATTCACTATATTCTGGTAAAAATTTACCGATGATCTCATCCAGCTGGCCCAGGTCTTGGTAATCAATAACTAATTTACCAGAACCTTTTTTTCCTTGTTTTATATATACTTGTGTACCAAGTTGTTGAGAAACACGGTCTTGTAGGCTAATTACATCTGGATCCGGCTCTTTTACAGGTTTTTCCACGACCGGAGACAGCGCCTTTTTAATCAACTTCTCCGTTTCGCGAACAGTCAGCTCTTTAGACGCCACAGTACGGGCAACTTCAGACTGTAACTCTCCACTTAAAGCTAACAAAGCACGAGCGTGCCCCATATCTATGTCGCCGTGCTCAAGCAGGGTCTTCACATCAGGGTTCAGGCTGTTAAGACGCAGTAAGTTAGTCACTGTGGTACGAGATTTCCCCACCGCAGTGGCGACTTCCTGGTGGGTAAGCTCGAACTCCCTCATCAGCCTGTCCAAAGCGACCGCTTCTTCCATGGCATTAAGGTCTTCACGCTGAATATTTTCGATAAGTGCAATAGCAACAGCGGCATCATCGGCTACATTTTTTAACAAACACGGAACAGTATCCAGACCAACTTGTTGAGCCGCACGCCAGCGGCGTTCACCCGCTATGATTTCATATTCACCACCGGCAATATCTCGCACAACAATAGGCTGGATCACCCCTTGTGAGCGAATTGAGCTGGCTAACTCCTCCAAGGCCTCGGGAGACATGTCTTTACGTGGCTGATATTTACCAGGGCGTAACAATTCGATAGGTAAATGTTGCAGTTCACCCTTGTTTTCTTCCGCCACTTGTTGTGCTTTTTCAGCCGATATTTCAGCTTTAACCTTAGCACTACGCGCTGCGTTGCTGGTGCTCAACAGAGCATCTAACCCTTTACCCAGACCACGTTTTCTTGGTGGAGTCATACCTGTCCTTTATGCGTTTGATTTACTGTAGGAGCGGATGAGCGAACACAGCGATCACTAATTAGCCGAACCTGCATCCATGTTTTACACCTCATCCCTGAGATGGCGCATCCATGCATTGAACATCTCATCCCTGAGATGGATTCGGCTCCAACCTGTCTATCCATTTGAAACGGAAGCCAGACGTTCTTCGCGGCGCAGCATTTCTCCGGCTAACGCCAGATACGCTTTGGCGCCATTGGATGATTTGTCATAGTACATCGCAGGCGACCCGAAACTGGGCGCCTCCGCCAGGCGGACGTTACGAGGAATAACTGTGCGATATACCTTTTCTCCAAAGTGCTGTTTTAGCTGGTCGGATACATCAGACGCCAAACGGTTACGCGGATCATACATGGTCCGCAAGATACCCTCTATTTTCAGGTCCTTGTTCACCACCGCCGCCAGTTTGCTGATGGTATCGACCAAGGCTGTCAAACCTTCCAATGCGTAATACTCACATTGCATCGGCACCAGAACGGAGTCGGCGGCCGACATCGCATTAACCGTCAGCATATTAAGGGAAGGGGGACAATCGATGAAAATATAATCATATTCTTCTCTGACAGGTTCCAGTGCGGTTCTTAGGCGCGTTTCCCGGGCAAAAAATTCCATCAGCTTGATTTCGGCGGCAGTGACGTCACCGTTGGCAGCCACCAGGTGGTAACCACCCGTGGTTTCAGTGACGGCAACCTCAGCAACCGGCTTCTGATCCACTAACAGTTCGTAAGCTGTATTTTCTACCTGATATTTATCGACACCACTACCCATGGTGGCATTGCCCTGAGGATCCAGGTCAATCACCAACACTCTGCGTTTGGTAGCAGCCAAAGATGCGGCCAGGTTCACACAGGTGGTGGTTTTACCCACACCACCTTTTTGGTTCGCTATGGCGATTATTTTTCCCACAATTCGTCCTAGTTTAGCCCACTTTTTTGATGACGATAAGATGGCGTTCACCATCCAGCTCAGGCACCTGCAACCGATGAGATTCAACCAGTTCGAACCTGGCATCCAGTGTAGTCAGCTCCTCTTCGGGGTAAAGCCCTTTAAGTGCTAAAAAATGTCCTTTATCAGTAGGCAGGTGCGCACACCAGTTAAGCATATCTTCCAAGGAAGCAAAAGCACGACTTATCACACCGTCAAACCCAGGCTCAGGCCGATATTCTTCCACCCGACTCTGCACTGGAGTGACATTTTTTATGCCAATCTCCAATAAAGCCTGTCGAATAAAGCGGATACGTTTACCCAGGCTGTCTAATAATACGAACTCTTTGTCCGGATTTAATATGGCCAGTGGCAGACCAGGTAAACCCGGCCCGGTTCCTACATCGATAAAACGTTGTCCCCGTAAGTGAGGACTCACCACTATGCTGTCCATAATATGCTTAACCAGCATGTCAGCTGGATTACGCACAGATGTCAGATTGTATGCTTTGTTCCATTTATCCAGCAAGTTGACCAGTTGGACTAATTGGGATTTCTGTTGATCGGACACAGTTAAGTCTGTGCCCATTAAGAGTTTTTCTAGATTTTTTAATAACACGTTAAACAGCCTTCCGAGCCAGGCCCAACTTTTTCAAGTGGATCAACAAAATAGATACGGCGGCCGGGGTAACACCCGAAATACGCGATGCCTGAGCCAAGGTTTCCGGCCTGGCGTCATTAAGCTTGGTTATCACCTCGTTAGACAAGCCGGAAACCACGGAATAATCCAAATCTGTGGGCAAAATAGTATTCTCATTGCGTGCCAGACGGTTTATTTCTTCCTGCTGGCGATCAATATACCCCTGGTATTTTACCTGGATTTCCACCTGAGCAGCAGCTTGCTCATGGTTTACCGCGGGTCCCAGGCCCTCAATTTTCATAAGTTCGTCATAGCTTACTTCCGGGCGGCGTAATAGCTCTTCCAGGTTATGCTCACGGGTCAGCGGATTTTTTAGCATCTGGTTTAATTGCTCCACATGCGCTATGGATGGGTGCGCCCAAGTTGCTCGTAAGCGCTGCCGTTCCGATTCGATGGCTTCCACTTTATCGTTAAACAATTTCCACCTGTGCTCACCCACCAAACCTAACTCACGGCCTTTTTCGGTGAGACGTAGATCCGCGTTATCTTCTCGCAGCAATAAGCGATATTCCGCACGGCTGGTAAACATGCGATACGGTTCTTTGGTGCCTAAGGTAGAAAGATCGTCGATAAGCACGCCGATATACGCCTGATCCCGTCGAGGACACCAACCCTCTTTGCCCTGAGCCTTAAGCGCCGCGTTCATTCCGGCAATCAGTCCCTGTGCGCCAGCTTCTTCATACCCTGTGGTGCCGTTAATTTGGCCGGCAAAGAACAGGCCCTCTAAGAATTTGTTTTCCAGGGTTTGTTTCAGATCCCTGGGATCAAAATAATCATATTCGATGGCGTAACCCGGACGCGTGATATGCGCATTTTCAAACCCCTTAATGGATTGCACCAGCTTGATCTGCACATCGAAAGGTAAACTTGTCGAGATCCCGTTCGGATATAACTCATTGGTGGTAAGGCCTTCAGGCTCCACAAAGATCTGGTGGGAGCTCTTATCGGCAAAACGGATGATCTTGTCTTCGATGGACGGGCAATATCTGGGCCCGATCCCTTCGATCACACCGGAATACATAGGACTGCGATCCAAACCACTGCGGATCACAGCATGGGTATTCTCGTTGGTGTGAGTGATATAACACGGGATCTGTCTCGGCTGTTGGGCCCGGGATCCAAGAAAAGAAAATACCGGGGTTGGCTCGTCCCCCGGCTGCTCCTGCATCACTGAAAAATCAACACTGCGCGCATCGATGCGAGGTGGCGTACCGGTTTTTAGTCGATCGATACGTAACGGGAGCTCTTTTAGCCTTTGCGCCAAGGCGATCGACGGTGGATCCCCTGCTCGACCGCCTTGGTGGCTTTCCAGTCCGATATGGATCAAACCGTTTAAAAAGGTTCCTACCGTCAACACCACGGAGCTGGCGCTGAAACGCAGCCCCATCTGGGTCACTACACCCACCACGCGATCATTTTCGACCAGCAGATCATCACAGGATTGCTGGAAGATCTTCAGGTTAGGCTGGTTTTCCAAGGCTTCTCGTACTGCGGCCCTGTATAACACACGATCCGCTTGTGCCCGGGTAGCCCGGACAGCAGGCCCTTTGCTGGAGTTCAGGGTCCTGAATTGGATCCCGCCACGATCCGCGGCCATTGCCATGATCCCACCCAAGGCATCGATCTCTTTCACCAGGTGGCCTTTGCCGATCCCACCGATCGCAGGATTACAGGACATTTGGCCCAGTGTTTCGATGTTATGGGTTAGCAATAGGGTATTTTGACCCATACGGGCGGCGGCGGCGGCAGCTTCGGTACCAGCATGGCCTCCACCGATCACTATGACATCAAAATGCTCGTGGTAATTCATGGTAATTCTCAAACTCAGTTACGACAAGGATCCAAAATTGGGCCGATATTCTATCTCTTTCTGGCCCTTTGTAGAAGGATCATTTGAGTTTTCGGATCTTGGTAAAGATCCAATATAAATATATTAAGATCTTTAAAGAATGATCTTATTAGATCTTCTATTAGTCTAGCGCTTTTGTGTTAGTAACTGGACTTTGATCTATAAGATCATTCAGTTAGGCAAGATCTATTGGTGTGTATAGATTGGGATCCTACACGGTATAACCTGGGATCAAAATAGCCACTTATCCACAGGTGGTAGGGATCAGTTAAAGTATAAAGAGGATAACAATAGGTTAATCATAGGTTTTAGATACACTTATCCACAGGTGTTTTTTATTGATCGGCAAGATAAATTGCCATTTTCGGTAGAAAAAATGACCAAACTCAAGATCCAGTAGAAACAACTAGGCTTAAATAACAGGAGGAAATTAGGGAGGATCCTACAGTGCAACCTCCAAGTTTCTACGCGACAAAGTACTGGCAGAAGTTGCCTGATGGCAGAGTGCAATGTGATGTTTGTCCAAGACATTGCCAGCTGAGAGAGGGTAAACGAGGCGCTTGTTTTATTCGTATGCATAAAGAAGGAGAAATTGTCCTCACCAGTTATGGCCGTTCCAGTGGTTTTTGTATTGACCCCATAGAAAAGAAACCTCTGAATCACTTTTATCCCGGCAGCTCAGTGCTGTCCTTTGGTACCGCTGGATGCAACCTTAGTTGTACGTTTTGTCAGAACTGGGATATGAGTAAATCCAGGCAAATGGATACACTGGCCGATACAGCAATGCCAGAAACCTTAGCTCAGACGGCTTATAAGCTGGGTTGTCGTAGTGTTGCTTTTACCTATAACGATCCTGTGATTTTTATGGAGTACGCTATCGATGTCGCCAAGGCATGCCACCATATAGGGCTTAATGCGGTGGCTGTGAGTGCCGGTTATATTTGTGCTGAACCCAGGGCCGAGTTTTATCGGTACATGGATGCCGTGAATATAGATCTGAAGGGTTTTACAGAGCACTTTTATCGCTTTATCTGCCATGGGCATTTGGATCCTGTGCTGGAAACATTGAAGTATATTAAGCATGAAACCAATACCTGGTTGGAGATCACCACATTATTGATCCCGGATGAAAATGATGGCAATGAAGAGCTGGATCTTATGACTCGCTGGATCTTTGACAACCTGGGATCCGATGTGCCTCTGCATTTCAGTGCCTTCCATCCTGATTTTAAGATGATGGATAAACCTCGTACGCCTCCTGCGACCCTGACCCGCGCCAGACAGATAGCTCTGGATAATGGCTTACACTATGTATTCACAGGTAATGTGCATGATCCTAAAGGTAGCAGCACTTATTGTCCTGGCTGTGGCAGCTTACTGATAGAGCGGGACTGGTATCAGCTGGGACAGTATTCGGTGGATCATTTGGGTCACTGTCCTTATTGCGGTACCTTAATCCCCGGGCTGTTTACTGATCATCGCGAGAACTTTGGTTGTCAAAGGATCCCGGTGAGAATTGCCTAGTGAAGGATAGTATTTCTGTCGGAGCCGGACTTGTTCGGCGAATATCACGATCGCAGTGTTCGCAGATTTCATCTACTCCTACAAAGACCGCAACAATTGTTGTCTTTATTCCCGCGATTTGATGGTTACCACACTGCGAATACTTACCTGCTTCTTACAGTGATCCTGCTGCCGACGGTATATGCGGAAGTATGGCGAATAACCTCGTTAAACTGGCAGCCTTATTCAGGTGATGATTTACCCCATCGGGGGAGCGCCATTACTCTTCTCAGCAAGGTGTTAGAAACTGAAGGGATAATACTGGAGGTCGAGTTTTATCCCTGGAGCAGGGTGATCCGACTGGCATAAGACAAACGTTATGTGGGTTACTTTCCAGCCTGGCCGGAAGACGTAAAGCCGTTACCGAGTATATCTGCTGTGACGTAATGTTCGGTGGAAACACCGACGTGATCTATCCGGTAACTGTTCTGGCCGGAAAAACTATAGAGAGCAAAGGCGACCATAGGGATAAAAAAGCTGGGTCGTGCGAGCTGGTCGAATTGGAAGGGGGCAGCAGCCGGCTCCAGGTAGTCCTCTTTTAAGTGTTCTCCTAAGCAGAATAAAAGGTGGTATTAAGCCAGACAGTGGATGCCAGATCCGCATGCAAACTGATGGAATTGATGATTTATCTTTCATCCTGGTAACGCTTATCGTCCTGCCAATAGTCATCCTTGTTGCTCAGGCTGCTGCTTACTGCCAGAGCAAAGTGTCCCAGGGCTTTTGCCTTTTGTCCGTCGATCAGTTGACCGCTACCTGGAATAAACAGACTCGAGGCACCTTTGAGTAGTGGATGCACTTCCGCAGTTATATCCAGGCTGATAAGTAGCAGCTATTTTTACGTAATGGACTCAGTTTGCAGCAATTAGCCGATATATGTGGATTTAGTCTGCACCAGGTGTCTGCTGCCCTGAATCAGGCCGGGCAGCAGTCCTTTTCCGACTTTATCAATGCCTACCGAGTGGCACACAGCAAAAAGCTGTTGCGCCACTATCCAGGCAAGTCCGTGCTGGATGTTGCCATGGAGTCTGGTTTTAATTCCAAAACGGCTTTTTATACGTCATTTAATAAATGGGTTGGTGAATCGCCGACGAGTTACCGCAAAGGTGTTGGTAAGACCATTTTTTCACGGCCTCAATAGCTGGCTTTTAACGTTTCTAACCAGCCTGGGACCCATTCTTCGGCGGGATCTTCTGGCACTGCATGGGCTAATATATCAATGTCCAGCCGCTCGCCGATTTGCCAGGCTCCCAGTTCCTGCAGCAGGGCATCGATTTTTTTGCCGGCTTCACAAAAGGTATCGTAGCTGGAATCCCCAATACCTATGACCCCGTAGCGAATTCCTTTTAAACTGGGACGGTCGCTAACTAAGCCATCGAAGAAGGGTTGAATAGTTTCAGGAAAATCTCCGGCGCCATGGGTAGAAGTACAAATCAGCAGCACATTGTCTTTATCCAGAGTCAGCTCCCCAAGTTCCACGGGACTATGAAACTCGTGCTCAAATCCTGCTGCTTCGATATGTGGGATTAATGCTTCGGCGACATACTCGGCACCGCCCAGGGTAGTGCCTATTAATAAATTGATCTTGGCCATATCTGTTCCTTCATTAAGTCGGACTTATGTTAATGGTGATCGTGGATAAAATACACTCCGGAAAATGTGGGGTTATCCATATGCAGGTTAACTTCTTATGGCAAAGCTGGATTATTTATCAGCAAGCTCATGATTAATAACACGGCACAAAGTTCAGCCACCGGAACAGCAAGGAAGATCCCAGGGACACCGAGCGAGTAAAAAGCTCTTTCCAGTTGTTGTCGGATAACTTCCGATACAGTAAACATTTTGTGCTGAAAAATGAAGGGATAAGCTCTTCTTCTAGAAGTTCCAAGGCAAGCAAGGGTTTAACTGTGTTATCAAACTGCTGTTTTGCTTCCAGAGTTTGCCTGTTGTTAAAGTTGTGGAAAAGGGTTGGACAGGTGCTGCTTACACTATCTATTCATAGAATGGTAATTAAAAGCTGGTGTTTGTATATGTGCAGATTTTTCTTTGATTATCGTGCCTTTGCTACTGTCCTGCTCACCCGATTCAGGGGATAAAAACGACACTCAGCGGCGTAATCTGGATCGCTCTGCGTTAGCTGACAGATTCGATGACCCGGATATTAGTTTGCAGGCAATCGGAGAAGTACATCGACATACACTGACCTGGATAACTCAATATCTCTCGGATCAGGCCAGGCAAGCCTGAGACTGAACTTTTAATTTGTTAAAGATCAAAAGAAGTTTAACTTTTGCGACTAGTACCTCGTATCACCGGCAGTTTATGGCAGAATATCCGGGTTGTCCGGTTACGAGCAGTTATGATAAAACGCCTTTTCATTCTATATCTGATTTCTACTCTATCTTGGTTTGTGTGGGTGCAACCAGAAGAGCAAGGAGCTTGTAATAATTGTCAGATGGAGAGTATTTGTGACAAGGCTGATTGCTGCCCGGGCCATTTAAGTCAACCCAACCCGTTATCCACTTGGGGGTCTTCCGATTGTATATTGTTGAGTATGGTCTTTAGTAAGGACCTATATTCGGATCACCAATCTTCCCTCTTTCCTGGTTACTCAGCTAAACCATTGCGGCCTCCGCGGATCAGCTAGTTTTCCCAAACAAGGTTATTAAAAAATCCAATTAACGGAGAGCTATTATGTTGATCAACAAAAAAATTCTACTAAGCCTTTATTTTTCCCTATTTTCCTTTTCCGCCTGGGCTGTGGATGGTGTGGTTTATAAATCTCAATATTGCCAATGCTGCGATGCCTGGATCACCCATATGCAGGATGCAGGTTTTGACCTTAACGTTGTGGTTACCGAGGAAATGGGCCAGGTGAAACAGGACAATAAGGTGCCATCACGCTTAGCTTCCTGTCATACCCTGGTCATCGATGGTTACGTCTTCGAAGGGCATGTGCCTGCCGCCGATGTGAAGTCTTTTCTTAAAGAGAAACCCAGCGATCTAGGGTTAACTATTCCTGGTATGCCGCAAAGTGCTCCGGGAATGGATATAGGCAGTGAGCCTTATACTGTCTATGCCTACCGGGAAGATGGAAAAGTACGCGTTTATAACAAGTACAATTAGTAATTGATATGCTCCCCTTGGTCTTGGTATAAACCACAGGGAGCAGATTAAGCACTAAAGGTTCCATTCCTGCTTGATGGCCAGCTTTTCAATAAAATACTGATCGTGAGACACCAGCAAAATGGCGCCTTTATAGTCCGTTAAGGTTTGCTCCAGTAAGGTCAGGGACTCCAGGTCCAGGTGGTTATTGGGTTCATCCAGTAATATAAGGTCAGGAGCTGTTGGGCCGCAGAGCAAACAGGTGAGGGCTACTTTCACTTTTTCTCCCCCACTAAGCTGACTGACAGGTAATAGTGCCTTATCTCTTCTAAGCCGTACTTGGGCTAACCTGGTTCTGTATTGGCTTTCGTTCCAACCGGGTGATATTAAGGTAAAGTTTTCCAGGGCTGAGGCGGTTGGATCCAGGCATTGTTGATCCTGCTCCAGTAAGGCCAGCCTGGCAAGACGGGAGATCTTTCCTGTGTGGGGCGATAGTTTACCCATAATGGCCTTAAGTAAGCTGGATTTACCACTGCCATTTTTTCCTTTTAGGTGGATCCTATCTCCGCCATAAACCTGGCCGCTTATGCCTTGGTGTAAGGTAAACGGCAGTGAAATCGTATCAAGTTGCAATAAAAGTCCAGTTTGCTTGTTTGGTGTGGTGAGTGGCAGGGTTAATGGATCTACTCGAGCCAATAATTGCTGATATTGAGTCACCTCCTGTTTAGCCTGGACCATTGATTTTTCCTGTTGCAGTCTGAGGCGTTTCTGGGTGTTCTCGCTGTTGTTTTTCTTCTTATCGAGCAATATCTTACTCTGGCTACCGTCCCTTAATTTTTTTCCTTGTTTTTGGCTTTGTTGGTGTTTCTCTTTCTGTTGCTGATGGCTCTTTTTAAGCTGCTTGAACTGACTACCGGCTTGCTCCACTCTCTGTTGTATCGCGTTTAATTGTAAGGTTTTTTGAGACTGATAAAGGGAAAGACCACCCCCATAAGAGATGAGTTTCCCTTCGGATAGTTCGTGTATATGCTCTACCTTGGCGAGTAATTCCCTGTCATGGCTGATAACCAGCAAACCTTGTTGTTGCTCCATCCAGTGGTATAACCATTGCCGCGCGGAATAGTCCAGATGGTTACTGGGTTCGTCCAGGATCAGGTAATCATTATTATCCAGCTCTAGTTTAAGCAACGCCAGACGTGTCTGCTGGCCACCACTGAGGTCTGTCAGTGGCTGCTGAGGATTTTTCGGCAGGGAGTAACTGTCCAATAGTTGTGCCAGCTCCTGCTCCAATAACCAGTTATCACCCACCAGTGAAAAGTCACTTTCGTCACAACTCCCCTTATGGATACGGGTCAGGGCATCAAGCTGGAGATCCCTGTGTAAATATTGGGCTATGGTTTGCTTGGTATGAGTGATAGCCTGTTGAGGTAAGTAACCCAGCTTAGTGAAGTGCTTTACTTCCCCTTTAAGGGGTTTTATTTGCAGGGCAAGTACTTTCCCTAGAATGGTTTTCCCTGCCCCATTTTTGCCAACCAGTGCGTGATTGGTAAAGGGCAGGTTCAGTTCCAGGCCAGTAAAAAGTGGGCTAGTGGCTGAAAAAGAAAAACTGATAGAACGGGCTTGTAACGCCACGGAGGACGGATTTGTACACATAGATCTAACCTTAAATTTTGTTTATGGAGAAAAGCTCAAAATTCAGGTTATTACTTCATCTATGGTTAACGCCTTGAGAAAATTGACTAAATATTATGCTGATAGAGTGAATAGCGCAACCTGTTTAGGTGACTTGTTGGCCTGGACCAACAAGTCTTTAGTTCGATTAGCCGGTTTTGGTAAACCGATAAGACTGGATCTGTTGTTCCTTCCCATCTTTTTCCAGATAGGTTTCAACTAACCACACCTGGCTACAGGCAAATCGTTTAGGTGACTTGTTGGCCTGGACCAACAAGTCTTTAGTTCGATTAGCCGGTTTTGGTAAACCGATAAGACTGGATCTGTTGTTCCTTCCCATCTTTTTCCAGATAGGTTTCAACTAACCACACCTGGCTACAGGCAAATCGCATTTCCACCCTGAGTTGAGATGGATGAATATCGGTTCGGTTAACCTGACTGACGGGATAGAAGTTATAGCGATTGTGATTCGGCTGATATTCTCCACTGAAGCTGACTTCACCCTCACTAACTGAAGTGCTGGCTTTGAGGGTATGCCCAGTGTTGTGGCTATAACCTATCAGGGTTTCACCGGTCAGCACTGCTTGTGAGCCTTTCACCTTTATATCATTTAGGCTAATCTTGGCTTCGCTGGTGCTGTTTAAGCTACCTAGTGCTTTGCCATCGGCATAAAGCTTATTACCCTGTTTATCCAGTGTCCAGATATCTACCCGCCATTGTCCCACCAGCTTATCAAGGTGTTGAGTATGCTTGGTTGTGTCGGCAGAAGTAGTTTGAGTCGCTTTTGGCTGAGCGATTGCTGCTGCTAGTGTTTCTGTTCTGTGGTCTTCCCGGGAGTTTTCATAGTCAGCTACTGCTCCGGCAGCTCCACCTGTGACACCTCCCATAACTGCTCCCTTCATTGCAAGACTTGCATCTCCTGTCAGTGCTCCCATGGTTAATCCCACTAATGCGCCACTAATAGCTCCTGTCTTTATGCCTTGGTTTGCACCTTTGTCTTCCGATGCTGTGGAGGCGCATCCGGCGGCTAATGCTGAAACGAGTAACAAAGTGGTTAGTTTTAGTGGTTTATTGTTCATTATGGGTCTCCGGTTCTGGTTACGGCTTTCATTCTGGCTTACTTGTTGATTATTATTGAGGGCATGGCGGATAAATTAATTTCGCACCTTGCCTATCTTCACTTTGCTGGTAAACAAAAGGGGCATTCTTGCAGCCGTTTCATAATATTGCCGAGTATTTAGTTAAACAGCGTAAAATTAGTGGTTTATCCCAGGAGGAACTAGCTGATAATTTGCGAGCCCATAGTGAAGAGTTCAGTGAACTGGACTCCCTCACAGTGAGTCGCTGGGAAAGAGGTAAGGTGAGCCCAAGTCTGCGCCGCCAGGTGGAGTTAATCCTATTTTTTGGTGGACAGCCTCACCTGTTGTTAGGGGATCCAGGCTTTAGTATCAAAAATTTACAGGGTATCAGCCGCTTTCAGCGACTGTTATTAGAAAGGGGAAAAGTAAAGACGCTGATTGGGGCTCATCCCTACTTACCCCATCTGGATTTCGAATTTGATCGGGTAATACTTGACGGGGAATTAGCTCAGCAAAGCGCGGTGCATCTGGTGAGTTATCAAAATAACGTGAGTTGGGGAGAGGATCATTGGGCAGTTGAACAGGTTAAAAGACTGCAATCTTTCCCTTCTTCACTTATGGTTTATTACTTCTATGAAGGAATTATTGCAGGTCATCTGGTGGCTATAAAGTTGCAGCCGAGATATTTCGAACAGCTTATGTCTGGTGATATATTGGACGAGGATATATCCACCTGCATGTTAGCCGATAAGGATGAAGCGGGTTGTTTATTTGTTATCTCAGCCTACCATGGTGGCGGTCATATTAGCGAAGATATATATTGTCAATTATTCCAGCATGTTGGCGAAGATGAACATATATTGTCCTTCGGCTTAAAGGTCAGAACCGACCTAGGGGTCAAATTGTTAAACTTTATAAATCACAGCGTGATTGGATACGGGACAGAGGTTAATGATGCTAAGGCTGGCGTCAAACTTGGCAATAAACGAGTGAGCTATATACTGGGTTTTGTCGCACGTAATGATCTTTTGTCCTGTACGACTTTGCTTAATTTATACAGGGGAAAACGTTCCACATGAAACATCTTCCCCATTTTACCAGTGCAGGGCTCTATTTTTCAGTTAGCTGCTGATGTCGAAAGCAGTCAGTGGTGTGATCGTTAATAAGACCCACAGCCTGCATCAGTGAATAACAAATCGTCGTACCGACAAAGCTAAACCCTCGTTTTTTTAGGTCCTTGCTTAATTTATCCGATAGCTCGGTACTAGCGGGTACCAGTTCTTTACTTACCCAGCTATTTTGGATGGGCTGCCCACTGACAAATGACCATAGATAATCGCTAAAGCTACCAAACTCCTGCTGTATATTGAGGAAGGCTTTGGCGTTTTTTACGGTGGAATTCACCTTGAGTTTATTCCTGACTATACCCGGGTTTTTCAACAGCTCATCTATTTTATCTTGCTGGTATAATGCTACCAGGTTAGGTTCGAAATTATCGAAAACCTGCCGGTAGTTGTCCCGTTTGTTGAGTATTGTTATCCAGCTAAGCCCCGCCTGAGCACCTTCCAGGATCAGAAATTCAAAAAGCAGTCGGTCATCATAAACAGGTTTTCCCCATTCATTATCATGGTAGTTTTGCTCGGCCTCCGACCCTTGCGCCCAGCTGCATCTGGTGATCATTTTTCTATATCCCTGAATTATTGATTTTACTAATCTAAAGGAAGTTTTTTCGATGCGCAATTTTTGTCACGTAAAGGTAAACTAAAAATATTTTATCTTAAGTGGATTGTGCGGTGGATGCTCCTTTGTTTAGCGAACAAAACAAAACCAGATTGCTCATCAGATTTATTATGCTGGTGTTATTAGTCGGGTTGTTATTGGTGGCTAGCTGGCCAGAGTCACAGCGGATCCCAGTGCAAGGAGGGGCGTCGACGGACTGGCACCAGCAAACTTTCTGGTATGAGCCCTGGGGGGCCTCAGGCGTACACAAAGGCATAGATATATTCGCTAAAAAAGGCACTCCCTTACTGGCGGCCACTTCTGGCTGGGTGGTATATCGGAGTCAAAACAGTATCGGAGGTAAAGTGTACTTGATACTGGGAGCAAAGTGGCGATTGCACTATTACGCGCATCTGGATACGTTTAAAGCGCTGCAGGGGGACTGGGTCAAGGCTGGCGAGCCCATTGGCACGGTGGGAGATTCGGGTAATGCAGCGGGCAAACAAGCCCACGTGCACTACTCAATTTTTACCTTATTACCCTATCCATGGCGAATAGACTCTTCCACTCAGGGTTGGAAGAAGATGTTCTACCTCAACCCAGGTGAATTTTTGCTGGAGAATAAATAGCAATAAGACTTACATGGATTCAAACAGCTTCAGTAACTGGTCGCTGTCGGTGAGTAATCCTTGTTCGGTGTCCTTGTCTCCGTATACCGCATCGGCAAGTTGCTGCTTTTGCTTTTGTAGTTGCAGGACTTTCTCTTCCACTGTTTTTTCACAGATAAGTTTATATACGAATACCGGTTTATCCTGACCAATCCTGTGCGCCCTGTCTGTGGCCTGATTTTCCGCTGCCGGATTCCACCATGGATCATAGTGGATAACCGTATCCGCAGCGGTCAGGTTAAGACCTACGCCACCCGCTTTCAGGGAGATGAGGAACACTGGGACTTCGCCATTTTGGAATCTGTCTATCACTTCACCACGTTTTTGGGTTTGCCCCGTGAGCTTGCAGTAATCGATATCTGCTGATTTTAAGCGTTTTTCTATAAGTGCCAGCATCTGGGCAAACTGGGAGAAGATCAGGATACGCCGGCCTTCTTCCAGCATTTCCGGTAGCAGCTCCATTAAAAAGTCGAGTTTGGCGGATTGTTGGATCTTTTGCGCCTGTTCCAGCTTCACCAGTTGAGGATCACAACAGGCCTGGCGCATTTTTAACAAGGCGTCGAGAAACTCGATACGACTCTTTGCCAGTCCCTTCGTCTGCAGCAGGCCACGGACCTTGGATTCCATGGTGATGCGAATGCTTTCGTACAGGGTACGTTGTTCGTTAGGCATTTCTATGGTGTGGATAATCTCAGTCTTGGGTGGCAGTTCCTTGGCAACCTGATCTTTGGTTCTCCTAAGCAGGAACGGGCTGATCTTATTTTTCAGCCAGTTTTTTGTGTGGCTACAACCTTCCTTCTCTATGGGGGTTCGATAGTGTTTGTTAAACGCGGAGATGGTGCCCAAAAAGCCCGGCATCAGAAAATCATACAGTGACCAGAGTTCGCCCAGGTGGTTTTCCATCGGGGTACCGGTCAGGCATAGCTGATGATCGGACTTCAGCTTTTTAATGGTTTGCGACATTTTCGCAACCGGATTCTTAATTACCTGAGCTTCGTCCAGGATTAGCTCACTGTATTCACGTTTGCTTAGCTCATCAAAGTCTCTGACCACCAGAGGGTAGGTAGTTACAATCAGGTCTGCGTGCTCTATTTCAGCAAACTTATCCTTGCGCAAAGGGCCGTGCAGGACCAGCACGTTAAGTTGGTTAGCAAATTTGATCGCTTCATTGTTCCAGTTACCCACCAGGCTGGTCGGGCAAATAACCATGGCCGGTTTATCCAGCAAACCTTGCTCTTTGCGATACAACAAATAGGCCAGGGCCTGTACGGTTTTACCCAACCCCATATCATCAGCCAGGATGCCGCCAAAGCCATACTCATGCAGAAAAACCAGCCAGTTTAACCCTTGTTGCTGATAGGGTCTTAGTTCTGCCGTGAGGGTCTTGGGTGGTGCTATTTCGCGAATGCCGTCAAAGTCCACCAGTTTCCTGGCTAACTTTTTAATATGGTCGCCACCGACCCAGTTATTAATGTGGGGCAGTTGGGCAAGCAGTGCGGCGTGGTTATTGGGTAAGCTCAGTTTATCCTGATTGCTGGAAAGCAGTTCCTGCAATATGGCCAGGATAGGTTCAATGGATTCCCTTGCTAGTCGCAGCAGGGTGCCGTTTTCCTGAGGCAGCAGCAGATCTCCCTGCTGACTCTGCCAGTCGTTATGCCGTTTTAACCATTCCAACAGCATAGGTAATAACGGCTGCTTTTTACCATCCAGCTCTATGGACAGGCCCAGATCGAACCAGCTGCCTTGCTCTTCGATGATTAAGTCGAAACCGTCGATAACCTCGGCTTCCAGGTTAATGTGTTTATCTAGCTCTATCAACCATCCTAGGGACTCGAGGCGTTGAGTATGCTCGAGGGAGAATTCCAGCCATAGTTCCTGTTGGCTCAGATCTTTAGGGGAGACTATGATGCCTTCCAGTCGCTGCTGACCCAGAGGCTTTGAGAGCAGGTGCTCGTTAATCCCTTGCAGGTCCAGACCCGTGTAGGTATCCAGTGCAGCCATTTCCAGGGAGTGCTGACGTTTTATTTGATAACGGGTGTCATCGAGCAAGAATCGAGTCTGTTTTTCCTGGTAGGCGATAAGCGGGCTCAGTCTTAGTTGACCGTATTGGAAGCTAAAACTGGCGATGAAACTATTGTCACCGTTTTCCAGCACGCCTTTTCGCAGGCTGAGTACAGGGACCAGAGGTGACTCGATTTCGATTTGCTCTAATTCGATGGGTGCCGGCAGGCTCTCTTCGCTATAGCTGATTAAAAAATTGTTGGTGAAATGGCTGGCTTGCTCCTGAGTTAACGCAGGTAAATGGGATAAAGATGCCAGCCAATCCCCTTCTAATTCAGTCTTGATGGGGCCGCAAAGGGCTTTGTCAGGATCTAGGTACCAGGGGGCAGGTGTTGGAACAATAATCCAGTTTGGGGTTGTACCTGCCAAAGAGAGAGCGATCTGACTTAGATCTTGTTCTCGCTCCCAGCTGATTTGCAGAGGGAGCTTTTCCCCCCTGCGCAGATTATTATCCGTTTTTTTCCAGCAGCAACGTCCTGAGTCGAGCATTTTCTCTAATGCCAACACATCGTTTTCTGTGCTGATCTTGGTATGTTTGATATTGTAGCTATCCGCTTCCTTGAGCAGCAGCAACTTTACGATATTCTTATCTGTTTCCGTCAGCCAGTTATTAGACCAGGAGTAGTCGTTGGTTAGCTCCTCCAGGCGTTTGGCGCTAAATCTGCCATATTCACCACCCTTTAACTTTTGTGCCGAGCCGACTTCAACCAGCAGGCTTTTATCCTCACTGGATTGGGACAGCAGGAAGATAGCTTGATCCACCAGCTCGTTACCAGGAAACGTGGGCTTTTTAGTGGCGGGTTTTGCCGCCAATGTTTTTAACCATGCCTGGTAAGGGTCATTGGGAGTTAGCTGCTGCTGGTGGGCAAACAACAAAGCAACAGCATGTTTACAGTTCCAACCCACAGGGCAGGAACATTGGCTCTTAATAATCACAGTGCCGCTACGATTGCTGGGTTTTATTTCTACATTTGTGCTGTAGCTGTCCTGAGCAGCACCGGCGACGGAGCCGATTATCTTCCCTAATTCAGGCGAATATTTGCACTTAATGACTTTGTTCAGCTCGAAGTACTTTTTCCCCCGTTCATAGGTAGGGAGGCCAAAACTATTCTTAATATCTTTCAGATTGTATTCGAGCATAAATTTTAGTTTTATCTTTTGTTGCGACAGGCGTCAGGCTGACTATATGGCTAAAGGTGATCGGTTAATAATAACTTATTTTGACTGAATCTTGGACAATGAAGTGGTTTGTGCGCGAAAGTTATGTCTCAATCGGTAAGTTAAACCTGTAGAGGTAAGGAATACGCTTTTGTTCCAATTTCTGGTTGGCTTCAGTCGTGAAGTGCTAAACGTAACACTTGGATTTAATTTTGGATAAGTCACTATATTGTTCCTGTTAGCGAGCGTCTGCTGTTTGTATAGCTTTAAAAATTTCGAGTTTGAGTGCTTCGGAATAATCGTCTTCGTATAGAATTGACGCGATAATCTGATGTAACAGCTCTTTATCGCCTTTTCCAGTAATCTTATCTCAATTAGTGGTTTTATTTACCAATACAGAAGGAGGAGAATATTTTGCCCAGCAGGTCGTCTGAGCTGAATTCACCGGTAATCTCACTTAGGTGCTGCTGGCATAACCTAAGCTCTTCCGCCAGTAACTCTCCTGCCCGGTAGATCTCCAGTTGTTCTTTTCCCTGAAACAGGTGTACCGAGGCTTTTTCTATGGCTTCCAAATGCCTTCTCCTAGCCATAAAACCACCTTCGGTATTGCCTTGATAACCCATTATTTTCTTTAAGTGATTTCTGAGGTGGTCTAACCCCAACCCGGTTTTAGCCGAAATCCGGTAAACCGGATGGCCATGGTCTTCGCCGACCGCTAATGTTTCCCCGGTGATATCGGCTTTATTGCGAATAACTGTCAGGCCGATATTTTTTGGTAACCGATCAACAAAATCCGGCCAGATCTTATGGGGGTCTAATTCGCTGGTGGTGGTGCCATCCACCATAAACAACACCCGGTCGGCGCTGTTAATTTCTTCCCACGCACGTTGAATACCGATTTGCTCAACCTTGTCCGGGCTTTCTCTCAAACCTGCCGTATCTATAATATGCAGTGGCATGCCATCGATATGGATATACTCTCGCAGTACGTCGCGGGTGGTGCCCGCGATTTCTGTGACTATGGCGGCCTCTTTGCCGGCCAGCGCATTAAGCAAGCTGGATTTACCCGCGTTAGGGCGGCCTGCGATAACCACCTTCATTCCCTCACGCATGATGGCCCCTTGCCTGGCTTCGTTTTGCACCAGGCTCAGGTTATCGATAATCTGGTACAAATCAGCCTGGATTTTACCATCGGAAAGAAAGTCGACCTCTTCTTCAGGAAAGTCGATGGCTGCTTCCACATAGATGCGCAGGTGGATAAGGCTTTCCACCAGCTGGTGGATTTTATTGGAAAACTCGCCTTGTAAAGAATTCAGGGCGCTGCGAGCCGCTTGCTCTGAGGTCGCTTCAATTAGATCGGCAATGGCCTCTGCCTGGGCCAGATCCAGCTTGTCATTGATAAAGGCGCGTTCGGAAAATTCACCCGGTCGGGCCGTTCTTACTCCAGGAATAGTAAGGATCTGCTTGATTAACATATCTATCACCACAGGGCCGCCATGGCCTTGTAATTCCAGGACATCTTCACCGGTAAAGGAATTTGGGGCTTTAAATAATAGGGCTATCCCTTGATCTAATGCTGCGCCAGCTTGGTCTTTAAATGGCAAATATTCGGCGTATCGGGTTTTAGGTATTTTGCCCAAAATATGAGATGCAACTTTTTCAGCATCCG
The DNA here is from genome assembly GCA_965249895.1 of Psychromonadaceae bacterium. Taxonomy (GTDB): domain Bacteria; phylum Pseudomonadota; class Gammaproteobacteria; order Enterobacterales; family CBDFNC01; genus CBDFNC01. The sequence continues at coordinate 278,823 of CBDFNC010000003.1, read as the reverse complement.
GACCTGAAACACGGATGATACCTACGCCACCTCGACCAGGGGGGGTAGCCTGGGCGACAATAGTGTCTGTTGGGTTATTATTTTCCATTTAAATACGTTCGGGATTCTTTAGACCATCTGCCTATATTACAGAAAAGTAGCTACTCAGCACATTTCCTTTTCACCTAAAGTGAAAATTTATATCCCCTTTGATGATTTCTACCCAGAAAGTTATTTTTAAGCGGGCATAAAAAAAGGAGCTCGCTGAGCTCCTTTTTTGTATTTAAATTATTCTACGCGCTATTTTTACCCAGGCCTTTCTTGTCCAGGGCTCTGAAAATCATCCACTGTTGAAGCAGGGTGACCAGGTTACTCACCAGCCAGTACAGAACCAGACCGGCAGGGAACCACAGGAAGAAGAAGGTAAAGATAATTGGCATAAACTGCATTACCTTCTGCTGCATCGGGTCTGTGATTGTGGTTGGAGACATCTTCTGAATAAAGAACATGCTCACACCCATCAGAATAGGTAGTACATAGAATGGGTCTTGTACTGACAAGTCATTAATCCACAGTATAAACGGGGCGTGGCGTAGCTCAACAGATTCCATTAGCGACCAGTACAGGGCGATAAAGATAGGCATCTGCAGCAAGATAGGTAAACAGCCGCCCAGCGGGTTTACTTTTTCTTTTTTATACAGCTCCATCATGGCCGCGGAGACTTTCTGTTTGTCTTCGCCATAACGTTCACGTAGTTGCTGGATTTTCGGCGCCAGTAAACGCATTTTTGCCATGGAGGTATACTGAGCTTTGGTCAGTGGATACATCACACCTTTAACGGCGAAGGTCACCATGATGATAGCAATACCCCAGTTTTGCACCAGGCCGTGGAAGAACTGAAGCAGCTGGAACAATGGCTGAGCGATAAACCATAACCAACCGTAATCGACAGTCAGATCCAGGTTGTTGGCGGTGGCTGCCATTTCATCCTGTAGTTTAGGACCAATCCACAGACGGGTTTCCAACTTGGCTTCGCTGTTAGGCGCAACGGTTGTCAGCGGGGATTTGAATCCGATAGTGGCTTCACCATTGCTTAGCACACGGCTATACAGCTGGTTATTGTCGTCTACGCCAGGAATAAAGGCTGACACAAAATAATGCTGCATCATAGCAACCCAACCACCTTGAGTGGTTTCAGACAGGTTTGCCTCTGTCATTTCGTCGAAGCTGTATTTGCTATAACGAGTTTCCGCGGTGGAGAAAGCTCCGCCACGGTAAACTGGCATCATTAAATTTCCAGTGGAGGCCTGAACAGTCTGCTTTAACTGACCATATAACTGCAACTGAACCGGGTTAGCCGTGGTGTTATTCACATCATAAGTTACGTCAACCGTATGGCTGTCGCGGCTTAAAGTGAAGGTTTTTACGTACTTAACGCCGCTTTCATCAGTAAAGCTAAGTTTTACAGCAACCTTGTCTTCACCTTCCTGAATGGCGAAATCACTGCCAGTCACCGAATAGTGAGGTCTGCCTTTGTCACTGGAGTCTGGACCTTGACCGATTAATCCGCTCTGGGCGATATAGGTTAAACCATCGTTGTTTTCCAGCAGACGAAACGGCTCAACGGAATCAAGCTCTCTGTTGTGTTCCAGCAAATCTGCTTCGATGATGTCACCACCAACAGTGTCGATAACCAGTTTTAAGGTATCGCTTTGTAGGGTTACTAGTTTGGCGCTGGACTGCGTGGCTTCAGCAGGAATGTCGCCATTGCTGTCTGTGGTAGCTACAGGCACATCGGCACTAAAATTAGTACTTTTTGGTACTGAATTGGTCTGTTGGATTTGCGCCTGGCTAGGCTCTGGTTGTGGTGTGTGATCCACTATCCACTGCTGGTAAATCAGGAAGCTGACAAACAGCAAACCGATCAATAGAAAATTGCGCTGAGATTCCATAATTTTAGTTAATCTCTTCTTTTAGGTTTGGGGACCGGGTCATAACCACCTGGTGTTAAAGGATGGCATTTTAATAGACGTTTGCCTGCTAACCAACAACCTTTTACAGATCCGTGAACTTTAATTGCTTCAAGAGCATATTGGGAGCAGGAGGGGGTAAAACGGCAGCGCGGACCTATCAGAGGACTTATAAGTAGTTGATAGCCTCTGATAAGGCCGATTGTTAACCATTGCAGCGGCGAGTGATTCTTTGCCATAACTTATTCAGAACCTTGTTTAATTCTTCATTAGACAGGTCTGCAATACCTGATTTAGCAATAACGACTATATCGACTGCGGGTAACTTATGTTGTTGCAGGCGGAAGCCTTCTCTTACAACCCGACGAATGCGATTACGCCCAACAGCTCTTTTAATATGCTTTTTAGGAATAGCGAGTCCTAAACGTGCATGTTCAAGGGTGTTTGGTTTAGCAAGAAGGGTAATATGAGGAGACGCTGCCCGAACCGGGTTTTTAAAAACATTTTTGAAATGTTCGGGAGTTAACAAACGTAACTCCCTTTTGAACGATAAAATAACCACGTCTGGTTAATTATGCGCTCAAGCGTGCGCGGCCTTTAGCACGACGACGAGCTAGCACTTGACGACCGCCTTTGGTCGCTTTGCGAGCACGAAAGCCGTGAGAACGCTTACGCTTTAGATTGCTTGGTTGAAAAGTACGTTTCATGGTTCTTTCCGTATTCAGTTAACTGTACAGTTGGTAAAGTAGTTATTGTAAAATAACGACCGTACCTTCATAAAAGAGCGCGAATTCTACACCTTGTTCAAAAACAAGTCAATTTCACACAGTAATTTCTTGACCGATATACTGATCAAGGGCGGCGATTATATAGAGTTACCAGAAATATGCAAAGATCCTAAGGGATCTATTTGGTTAAAAATTGTACCTTAATCCAGGACAAGATCCCTATCGATAAGCTTACAAGCAGATAAATACTTGCAACTAGCTTGTACAAAAAACTGGCTTTCGCCATATAAGTGGCGAATTAAAAAGAAAAAGTAAAACGAACCAGGCCAGCAACCAAAACAGGTAGGGCCTTTTTTCTCTGGTTAGCGGCTGTTTGTTTCCTATTCCAGGTAAGGCGCAATAATTTTTTATAGTCCGAAAACTCAAGGTCTAAATTCATCCGATTTCGACTGGGCATAAATTTCGTTTGCCGTTCAGGAAAAATCAGCTTCTGTGACTATCTGGCCTCCTTTATTGGCAAGTTTTAAATGAAAGGGATCTTTTTCAATTCATCGCAGAGATCTATCTTTGGTAGTCAGGTGAAGTGAGCTAAACATGGGTTTGGGTCACAAAATGAGCAGCATGGTGAGGATCTTTGACGATCCTCATTTTGTCAAGGATCATAATTGCCCGGATCATCAACTTTCTTCCTAGAGAAATAGGCCGCAGCAGGATAAAATGATCCGTTCTTTAAATTTGAGCTAGGGAGTAAAAAGTGTCCTCTTCAGTTTGGCAAAATTGCCTTGCACGGCTAAAAGATGAAATGCCGGCAACGGAATTCAGCATGTGGATCCGACCGTTACAAACTGAGTTGAGTGATAACACTTTAACTTTCTACGCACCAAACCGATTTGTACTGGATTGGGTTCGCGATAAATACCTCAATCAGTTTATCCGCTTGCTGGATGAATTCTGTGGTCCAGATGTGCCCGTTCTTAAATTTGAAGTGGGTAGCCGGCCTGTGATTGAGAGAAAAGAAACCAGCAGCCTACCTCCCAGCGAGAGAGCACCAAGAGCTCCTCAGTCGTCTATTCCATGGGAAAGAGACAACAACAAACCACCTAAACTGGAAATTTTCCATCGTGCTAATGTGAATACCAATTATACCTTTGATAACTTCGTTGAAGGTAAATCCAACCAGCTAGGGCGGGCGGCAGCCAAACAAGTGGCCGAAAATCCAGGTGGGTCTTATAACCCACTGTTTTTATATGGTGGAACTGGTTTGGGTAAAACCCATTTGCTACATGCGGTAGGCAATGGTATATGCGAAAACAAGAAGAATGCCAAAGTGGTTTATATGCATTCCGAGCGTTTTGTACAGGACATGGTAAAAGCCCTGCAAAACAATGCCATCGAAGAGTTTAAGCGTTATTACCGTAGTGTCGATGCCTTGCTGATTGATGATATCCAGTTTTTTGCTAATAAAGAGCGTTCCCAGGAAGAGTTTTTCCATACCTTTAATGCGCTGCTGGAAGGTAATCAACAGATCATTTTAACCAGCGACAGATATCCCAAAGAGATCGATGGAGTAGAGGACAGGCTAAAATCCCGTTTTGGCTGGGGTCTTACTATTGCTATTGAGCCACCTGAACTGGAAACCAGGGTGGCGATCTTAATGCGCAAAGCCACTGAGCACGGTATTCATTTACCGGATGAGGTGGCCTTTTTTATCGCCAAGCGGCTGAGGTCAAATGTTCGTGAGTTGGAGGGGGCGTTAAACCGGGTAATGGCCAACGCCAATTTTACCGGCAGGGCTATTAACATCGACTTCGTAAGAGAAGCGTTGCGAGACTTACTGGCGCTACAGGAAAAGCTAGTCACCATAGATAATATTCAAAAAACAGTGGCGGAATATTACAAAATTAAAGTAGCAGATTTGCTATCGAAACGACGCAGTCGTAGCGTTGCACGGCCTCGTCAAATCGCCATGGCTTTGGCCAAAGAGCTGACTAATCACAGTTTACCAGAGATCGGTGATGCGTTTGGTGGTAGGGACCATACCACAGTGTTACATGCCTGCCGTAAGATCGTTCAGTTAAAAGAAGAAAGTCACGATATCAAAGAGGACTATTCCAATTTGATCCGTACTTTATCGTCTTAAAGGAAGAGGGTTAATGCAGTTTTCAGTAAATAGAGAGGCGCTATTACGGCCTCTGCAATTAGTGACCGGCGCATTGGGTGGACGTCCTACTTTACCTATTCTTGGTAATATTCTGATAGATGTTAGTAATGGCTTACTTTCTTTAACTGGCACTGATTTAGAGGTGGAGTTGATCGGGCAGCTATCCTTAGATAACGAGTTTAAGGATGGAAGGACCACAGTTCCGGGGAAAAAACTGCTGGATATTTGCCGTGGTTTACCCGACCAATCACAAATAACCCTTACTGCAGAAGGTGATCGCGTCATTCTTCGTTCCGGCCGCAGTCGTTACACTTTGTCTTGTCTACCCGCAGATGATTTTCCGAATATTGAAAGTTGGGAAAGTGTGGTGGAGTTTGAACTGCCTCAGGGTCAGCTACGCCGTTTAATCGACAGTACTCAATTTTCTATGGCGAGCCAGGATGTTCGCTACTATCTTAATGGCATGTATTTTGAAACAGAAGGTAAATCCCTGAAGAGTGTCGCCACGGACGGTCACAGATTAGCCTTGTGCAACATTACCCTGGATGAAGAAATCCAGCCCCAGTCCATCATAGTACCGCGTAAAGGGGTATTGGAGCTGGTTCGCTTATTGGACAACGAAGAGCAAACTGTTCGGGTGCTGATTGGCAGCAATAATATTCGTGCTGTTATTGATGGTTTTGTTTTCACTTGTAAGCTGGTCGACGGCCGCTTTCCTGATTATCGCCGGGTGGTACCGAGAGACGGTGACAAGATCTTGTCTTCCGGCCGAGACGAGTTAAAGCAGGCCTTTTCCCGTGCAGCGATTCTATCGAACGAGAAGTTTAAGGGGGTTCGTTTAGCCCTTTCCAATAACTTACTCAAGATCACGGCCAATAACCCGGAACGGGAAGAAGCGGAAGAGATCCTCGACGTATCATATCCCGCGCCCGACCTCGAAGTCGGTTTTAACGTTAACTATGTGCTAGATGTGCTAAATACGTTAAAATGTGAGCAAGTTAAGATTACCCTCAACGATGCAAACAGCAGTGCGCTTATCGAAGCCCTGGAAGATGATACTGCCCTTTATGTGGTTATGCCGATGAGGCTCTAAGCCTTATGGCGTTAGAAAAAGTTGTTGTTAGCAACTTTAGAAATATTCAGCAGAGTTCATTTGAACCCGGTGACGGCATTAATCTGATCCTGGGTAAAAATGGCAGTGGTAAGACTAGCCTGTTGGAGGCGATCTATTTTCTCGGGCTGGGCCGGTCTTTTCGAACTCACCTGACGAGTCGGGTGGTCAGTTACGAGAAAGATAACTTTGTTGTGTTTGCACAGGTTAACACCCGGAGCAAGGCAGTACCGCTGGGGTTAAGAAAAACACGCGGTGGTGAGACCGAGCTTAAGATAGATGGGCAGGCTGCTGTAAAGCTGGCGCAACTTGCGGAAATATTACCAATACAGTTAATCCATCCCGAAGGGTATGACTTGTTAACTGGCGGGCCAAAATTGCGACGTGCTTTTTTGGACTGGGGTGTGTTTCACCAGGTTGCTGGATTTTTTCCTCAATGGGGAAGAGTCAAAAGGTTGATTAAGCAAAGAAATGCAGCGTTGAAAACCGCCGCCAATTATCGAGAAATCGGCTATTGGGATAAGGAACTGTGCGAGCGGGCCGGGATAATCAGCCGATATAGGGCAGATTACCTTGAGCAACTTATTCCAAAAGTAACAGAGGTTGCTCAGGACTTTCTGCCGGAATTTGAATTTGATTTTCAGTTCTTTCGCGGTTGGGATAAGAGCAGAGAATTGGCTGATTGCCTGAAAACGAGTTTCCCTCGTGAGCAGGCCTTAGGTTACACCACCTTTGGGCCACAAAAGGCAGATATCAGAATAAAGGTCAACGGTGTACCCGTAAGTGATGTCCTTTCTCGAGGACAGCTAAAGCTCCTTGTATGTGCTTTACGATTAGCGCAAGGCAAGCTACATAATGAAACTGGTTCTACTAAATGCATCTTTCTGCTGGATGACTTTACCTCAGAGTTGGACCAGGACAAGCGAAGACCCTTGGCAAAACATATTGCCGAGTCCGGTGCTCAAGTTTTTATTACTGCTATCGAAAGAGAGCAGGTAGAAGTATTATTTGGGCAATCTAATAAAGTGTTCCACGTGGAACATGGAAAAATTTCAGAGCTATAAGTGAGATCCTGGTATGTCAGAGAACACTTACGATTCGTCGAGTATTAAAGTGTTAAAGGGTCTGGATGCGGTAAGAAAGCGTCCGGGCATGTATATCGGAGACACGGATGATGGCAGTGGCCTTCATCATATGGTCTTCGAAGTCGTAGATAACTCTATCGATGAAGCGTTAGCGGGTTATTGCAACGATATCATAGTGACTATTCACTCAGATAACTCGGTATCTGTCCGGGATGACGGTCGTGGTATTCCTGTCGATATCCACCCTGAAGAAGGGGTATCCGCTACAGAAGTTATTATGACAGTGCTTCATGCCGGTGGTAAATTTGATGATAACTCCTATAAAGTATCTGGCGGCCTGCACGGGGTAGGTGTTTCCGTAGTAAACGCACTATCTGACAAGTTGAAGATCACCATCAAACGTCAGGGACATGTATACGAGCAGTTTTATCATTTGGGCGAACCTGAAGAGCCGCTTAAGGTGATAGGGGATACTGAAAAGACGGGTACGGAAATTCGGTTCTGGCCAAGCCCGGGTACTTTTACCAACATCAACTTTCACTATGATATCTTGGCGAAGCGATTAAGAGAGCTGTCTTTCCTTAATTCGGGGGTGTCAATTATCCTGCGTGATGAAAGGGAAGATGATAAGCAGGACCACTTCAGTTATGAAGGTGGTATTCAGGCGTTTATTGAATACCTGAATCAGAATAAAACGCCAGTACATGAAAAAGTGTTCCACTTCTCCGTAGAGCGAGATGACGGTATTTCTGTAGAAGTTGCTATGCAGTGGAACGATGGTTTCCAGGAGAGTATCTACTGTTTCACCAATAATATTCCTCAGCGCGATGGTGGTTCTCACCTTGCTGGTTTCAGGTCTGCTTTGACACGTACTCTTAACACCTATATGGAGAAAGAGGGTTATAACAAGAAAGGTAAAACCAGCGCGACAGGTGATGACGCCCGTGAAGGTCTTACTGCAGTTGTTTCTGTGAAAGCACCTGACCCTAAGTTTTCTTCACAAACCAAAGATAAGCTGGTTTCCTCAGAAATAAAACCTGCGGTTGAACAGACTATGGGTGAAAAACTAAGTGAGTTTTTACTTGAGCATCCTGGGGACGCTAAAACTGTAATTAGCAAGATTGTTGATGCGGCCAGAGCTCGTGAAGCGGCTCGGAAGGCCCGTGAAATGACCCGTCGTAAAGGCGCTCTGGATTTAGCTGGCTTACCGGGTAAGCTGGCGGATTGTAGCGAAAAAGACCCAGCACTCTCTGAACTATATATAGTGGAAGGGGACTCGGCCGGTGGTAGTGCTAAACAGGGTCGAGATCGTAAAACTCAAGCTATTTTGCCATTGAAAGGTAAAATTCTTAATGTTGAAAAAGCCCGTTTCGATAAGATGCTTTCCTCCCAGGAAGTTGCCACTCTTATTACTGCTATGGGTTGTGGTATAGGTCGCGACGAATATAATCCGGATAAAACACGCTACCACAGAATCGTAATCATGACCGATGCGGACGTGGATGGCTCTCATATTAGAACCTTGCTATTGACCTTCTTTTATCGTCAGATGCCTGAAATAATAGAGCGCGGTTATATCTATATTGCTCAGCCCCCACTTTATAAAGTGAAGAAGGGCAAGCAAGAAAACTATGTGAAAGATGATGCCATCCTTAATACATATCTGACTAGCCTGGCGTTGGACAAGTCTTCACTTCATGTAAACGAAGAAGCGCCAGGTATTTTAGGTGCGCCACTGGAAGAGCTGTTCAATGAGTACCGGGCAGTACTTGACACGATTAAACGCTTTTCACGTAGAATTCCAGCGGTCGTGCTCGATAAGCTTATCTATTGCACTGCTTTGAGCCTGGAAGATTTATCCAGCGAAGCCAAGGTCTCGGAGTGGGCTGACGGCGTAGTTAAAGCTCTGAACGATGAAGATGTCAGTGGAACTATCTATAGCGTCAATATCGAAAAAGATGCTGAGCGTAGTATCTACACACCTAAGTTTATCGTTCGTATGCATGGGGTAGATAATGAACACCTACTTTCTCACGAATTTTTCAGTTCCAGAGAGTATGACAGCATCGTTAAACTAGGTTGCAATATTTCCACTTTGTTGGAAGAGGGTGCGTATGTTAAACGTGGTGAGCGAACTAAGCCGGTTGAATCTTTTGTCGAAGCTTATGATTGGCTAATGAAGGAATCCAAGCGCGGCTTGTATATCCAGCGATATAAAGGTTTGGGTGAGATGAACCCTGAGCAGTTGTGGGAAACGACACTGGATCCCGAAAACCGCAGAATGCTTCAAGTTACTATTGAAGATGCCGTGGGTGCAGACCAACTCTTCACTACCTTGATGGGAGATCAGGTCGAGCCAAGACGACAGTTTATTGAAAGTAACGCACTTAAAGTTGCGAATCTGGATATCTAATTCTAACTATTCAGTTATTACAAGGCCGGTATATTTGCCGGCCTTTTTTGTACCCTAATTAGCCGATATTAATTTTCTTTGCCTTTTTTCTTGAAACTATATTTTCCGACCCTACAAACATATTAGGCGCCAAACTTGGGCCCAAAGAGGGGGCTATAAATTAGACCCAATTTTACAGTTTTAGGAGAGTAGAGTTATGTCTCGATTTGATTTTTCACCACTTTATCGCAGCGCCATTGGTTTTGATCACTTGGCCGGTATGATTGAAAAAAACTCGAATTCAAGTACTGGATATCCTCCGTCAGGGCAAACGGGTCTAAATTGTACAGCTGATAATAAATTTCAGAATAAATGGAGGATCATTTGACCGATCCTATTGATCGTGACATATAATGCTATTTGCTTAAGATTTACCATGACCCCCACCACTATCAGCAAAGTATTCAGCAGCGTATCCGACCCTCGTATGAACCGAACCAAGCGCCATTCATTGACTAACATTTTAACTATTTCTATCTGTGCCATTATCGCTGGTTGTGATGACTTTGAAGCCATCTCTGAATATGGCAAATCTAAGATATCGTGGTTTGCCGAGTTTTTGGATTTGACTCATGGTATCCCTAGTCCAGATACGTTCAATGATGTGCTAAATAGACTCAACCCGCACGAGTTTGCCAACGCCTTTACCCAGTGGGTGTGCACGCTTGGTGACCTACATGATGACATCGTAGCGCTGGACGGTAAGGTCATGCGTGGCACCCTGGACAAAGCGAATGGTAACCCGGCCATTCATTTAGTCAGCGCCTGGTCGGTGAAAAATAACCTTTGCTTTGGTCAGGTTAAAGTGTCCGATAAATCCAATGAGATTACGGCTATCCCTAAGTTACTTAAGCTGTTGGATATAGAGGGCGCCACAATTACGACTGACGCAATGGGCTGCCAGTATGAAATTGCCAATCAGATCGTCGCAAAAAAGGCCGACTATGTATTGGCCTTGAAGGGTAACCAAGGTGAATTTCATGATGACATTAAGCTATTTTTAGAGACTCAGCTTACGTGCTCTTTTAGCGGAGTAAAGCACGATGTATTTGAGTCTGTAGATGGCGACCACGGCCGGATAGAACAACGTAAAGTGTGGTTAACGACAGATATTGATTGGCTCATTGAGCGCCACCCCAGATGGCAAAGCGTGAAAGCCATCGCCGTTGTTGAATCTAGCCGAGAGATTCAAGGGGATAAGTCTTATGAACGGCGTTACTACATTACCAGCCACAAAGATAAATCAGCCGCCTTCATTGCTAATGCAATCCGCAGCCACTGGTGCGTGGAGAATAAGCTGCACTGGCAGCTAGACGTCAGCTTCAACGAAGACAGTAACCGACTGAGAAGCGGCTATGCTGCAGAAAATGTGGCCCTGATGAACAAAATAGCGTTAAACCTGTTGAAGAACGAGCGCAGCGTTAAAGTGGGGGTCAAGAACAAACGATTGAAAGCTGGCTGGGACAACCAGTATATGATGAAGGTACTGACAGTTGGCATGGCAACTGGTTAATTTAGACCCGTTTGCCCTGTATCCTCCGTACAATATTGAAGCGTTAGAAGAAAATACCTATCGTATCAGCATGGCTGTTGCTGGCTTCTCTGAAGCAGAGTTAGATATCACCTCCTTGGAAAATGAACTGCTGGTTAAAGGCAGTAAAGCAGAGCAAAAAGAAAAGCGAAGATACCTGCATCAGGGGATAGCCGAACGAAATTTTGAAAGGAAATTCCAGTTAGCAGATTATGTGAATGTTGTCTCAGCCGAAGTGGAAAATGGACTATTACATATTGTATTAAGAAAAGACCTGCCAGAAGCCAAAAAACCGCGGCAAATCGAGGTTGTCAATCGAAAACTACAAAGTTAACTTAGTACTTCTAAGGGACTAATTGTAGGAGCCGAACTTGTTCGGCGAAAACCTTAGGCAAAGGCTTCGCAGATTACATCTGCTCCTGCAGAGTTCGTGGTATCTGTTAGCCAATAGGGCTTATTCTGATCCATCAATAAAAAGCTAGGCATCAACCTAGCTTTTTATTATACCCTTAAGATACTAACAACTTAGTATCTGTTAGATTTCTGTTATACGCTTTGATATAGCCGATTAATTTCCTCAGCGATAATCGCTATTCCACGCTCTACCACTTCAGGCTCTTGTGAGTAGTTCATGCGAATACACTCATTTTTATGGGGCCAATCCTGCTCTAGTCCGGGGAAAAAGTAATGGCCTGATACGATTAATACTCCTTTCTGTTTTAGTCTTTGATATAGCTCTTCGCTCGACACGGGTAGATCTTTGAACCATAACCAAAGGAAGATTGCACCCTCTGGCTTGTGTATCTTAAACCGTGGATCCGTAATTTTTGTTTGTAGCAATTCAACGGCATGCATAGCCTTTTCTTTATAGAAAGGGCGAATGGTATCGCGACTCAGGGAGATGATTTCTTTGCTTTGAATAAGTGGGAGCGCCAGTTCTGGACCGATACTACCAGGTGATAGGGAAATAATTCCGGACAAATTTGAAAGCGCGGTAACAACTTCCTTGTTCGCTATTACAATACCGCAGCGTGAGCCAGGCAGTCCCAATTTAGACAGGCTTAGGCAGAGGATGGTATTTTCATTCCAGAATGGTGTAACCTCTTCAAAAATTATATTTGGAAAAGGCGTACCGTATGCGTTATCGATCAGCAGCGGGATATTTTTGGCTCGCGCTATTTTATCTAACCTGGAGATCTCTTCATCCGTGAGAACATTACCAGTTGGGTTGGTAGGTCGGGATACGCAAATTACCCCAATATCATCATTTACCTCTAATGAATCAAAATCTACATGGTATTTAAATAGTCCGCCGTCAAGCGTTTCAATAGTCGGTTTTCCAGCGACAAAAAAATCTTCCTTAATAGCGGTATCTGAATAACCTATATACTCCGGGGCTAACGGAAATAAAACCTTCTTTTTGCTGCCATCTTCATACTCACCGGCAAATAAGTTGAACAGATAGAAAAATGCATTTTGGCTACCATTAGTCAGGGCGATGTTTTCTTTAGTCAGTTCCCAACCATAGAGGTCATTAAACAGGTTTGCCAAGGCATCCAGAAATAGGTCCTTACCTTGGGGGCCATCATAGTTTGCCAGAGCCTCCACAAGTTTACCCTGGTCGAGTAATTCCTGTAACAGTTCTGAGAACCTGTCCTTAACTTCTGGTATTGCAGCCGGGTTTCCTCCTCCAAGCATAAGTATGTTATCACCACCTCTAATACCTTCATTTAGATCATCCATTAACTGGGTGATACCTGAGAAACGGGTGAACTTCTTACCAAATTGAGAAAACGACATTGACGTACTATCCATACCAGCGACTGAAAACGAACAGGCACGATAGCTGAAATAACTCAAATAGTCGACACATCAAACAAGGGATTTATTGTCTAAATTTCTATGTGTTCCACGTGGAACATTTGAAAGTTAACTTGGTGGTATTCGCTTAAAAATTATCGCTAAAGATGTTTGTCCGTCCTAAAACTCTTAATCGTCGTCCTCGTGCATGCGGGGGTAGACATCTCGGAATCCAGCGGCTTTACCGCGAGCTAAAAGCCGCAAGATTCCGAAGTGTCGGACCATCATCAAGCTGGAAATGACAGGAGAGTGCAGCGTTATTTTAAGGTCTTTTTAAATGATGAGATTTAGAAAAGTGGGGCTGACTGGATCAATTGTCTTAGCTAAAAGTTGCAGAAGGCCTTTAGTTTGATAAAAGCCCGGGGAAACCCGGGCTTGGATTTACTATTTTTGCAGTACAGAAATATCCGCAATCTGCAGGAACAGGCTTCTTAGTTTGTTTAACAATGTCAGACGGTTTAGTTTCAGTGTTTCATCGTCAGCCATTACCATCACGCTATCGAAGAAAACATCTACACTGACTCTTAATGTTGCTAGCTGAGTCAGGGCTTCCTGGTAGTTACCTGCGGAAAATAAAGGTGTCAGTTTAGCTTCCAAAGCTTCCACTTTCTCAGCTAGTTCTTTTTCGGCATCTTCCAGTAGTAAGCTGCTGTTAATCTCTCCAGCAAGCTGACCATCAAATTTAGCCAGGATATTACCAACCCGTTTATTTGCTGCAGCTAATGCTTCTGACTCTTCCAGTTCGCGGAAATGAGCCACGGCTTTTACTCGGTTATTAAAGTCGGCAGGTTTAGTTGGACGACGGGCCAGGACAGCCTGGATCACATCAACGCTAATGCCTTCGTCCTGGTACCAGGATCTGAATCGACCTAATACAAAATCTATGACATCTTTGTCTACGTTTTCGTTGGTCAGCTTATCTCCATATAGAGACTTGGCGGCTTTAACCAGATCAACTAAATCCAGTGGCAACTTCTTCTCAACGATAATACGAAGCAGGCCGATGGCTGCACGACGTAAAGCAAATGGGTCTTTATCACCCTTAGGGATCAGGCCTATGCCAAAAATTCCCACCAGGGAGTCGAGCTTATCTGCCAGGGCGACGGAGCAGGCAACCAGAGAATCTGGTAGTTGGTCGCCGGCATATCTAGGCATATATTGCTCATTCAGTGCATTGGCAACGTCTTCCGCTTCACCGTCATTCTTGGCGTAATACATCCCCATTACACCCTGAATACCAGGAAACTCCAGTACCATTTCCGTCATTAAATCGGTTTTAGATAACAGGCCTGCGCGTTTTGCGTGGCTATTGTCCGCACCAATTTGAGCTGCAATATCTTCCGCTAGTTCGGCAATACGCTCTGATTTTTCCTTAAGTGTACCAAGCTTTTGTTGGAACAGTACGGATGAAAGGGACTCCAGTCTGCTTGCCAGGGTCTTCTTCTTATCAGTCTTAAAGAAAAACTCTGCATCAGCCAGGCGAGGGCGTACAACTTTTTCATTGCCGGAAACCACTAGTTTGGGATCACGGCTGACTATATTGGAAACGAAGATAAACCGGGGTAGCAAGTTGCCAGCCTTATCCAATACCGGGAAATATTTCTGGTTGTCCTTCATGGTATAGATTAACGCTTCGGAAGGTACGTCCAGGAATTTCTCTTCGAAAGAGCCAACCAGAGTGACAGGCCATTCCACCAGTGAGTTCACTTCTTCAAGCAAGTCTTCATCGAGGTCGGCAACACCATTCTCATGAGCTGCAGCTGCTTCCACTTGCTCGCGGATAATGTTCTTACGGCGCTCATAGTCGACAATCACTTTACCCTGAGTGTCCAGTAGCTCTTCATACTCATCGGCATGGTGGATAGTGAGTTCACCTTCACCCAGGAATCTGTGACCGCGAATGATATTGTCAGATGCAATACCCAGGAGCTTGCCGTTTACCTGCTCGCTGCCGTAGAGCATAGTCACAGTGTGTACCGGGCGGATAAACTGAGTGCTGTTGGCGCCCCAACGCATTGGTTTCGGAATCGGAAGTTTAGCCAGGGCAGTAGCCGCCAGTTCAGGTACCAGTTCAAATACGGATTTACCTGTGACTTTTGCTTTATGCAGCAGCCATTCACCTTTGTCTGTCGTTAAGCGCTCGGCTTGCTCTACTGTAATACAGTTAGAGCGAGCCCAGCCTTCGGCGGCTTTGGTTGCATTACCATCGGCATCGAATGCAGCGCTCACTGCGGGGCCACGTCTTTCGACAACTTTATCTGTTTGCGCCGGCGCCAGCTGTGATACCACTAACGCTAAGCGACGAGGAGATGCTAACCAACGCACTGAATCAAAACTAAGCTCGGCTTTTTCCAGCTCGGTTTGAAAACCCTCGGCAAAAGATTCTGCCAGTTTACGAAGAGATTTTGGTGGTAGCTCTTCGGTTCCAATTTCAATTAACAGGTTTTCCATGCTCGATTACCCCTTCGCCTTATTATTACAAAGCGGGAAACCTAGTTCCTCACGCGCTGAGTAATAAGATTGTGCCACGGCTTTAGCCAGAGCGCGGACGCGTAAAATATAGCGCTGACGTTCTGTTACCGAAATCGCGTGGCGTGCATCCAACAGGTTAAAAGCGTGTGATGCTTTCATCACTTGCTCATAAGCTGGCAGCGGTAAACCGTGCTCGATTAGCTTCTGGCTCTCTTTTTCGCAATGTTCGAATTGAGCAAACAGGGCCGGCACATCGGCATGTTCGAAGTTATAAGTGGATTGCTCAACTTCATTCTGGTGGAAAATATCACCATAGGTAACGCGACCCATAGGGCCATCTGCCCACACCAGATCGTAAATACTATCTACGCCTTGAACGTACATCGCCAGACGCTCAAGACCGTATGTGATTTCACCTGTTACCGGAGAGCATTCCAAACCACCGACTTGCTGAAAGTAGGTAAACTGGGAAACTTCCATACCGTTTAACCAGATTTCCCAACCCAGACCCCAGGCGCCCAGAGTAGGCGATTCCCAGTTGTCTTCAACAAAACGGATATCATGGACTGAAGTATCGACGCCCATGGCTTCCAGTGAACCCAGGTAAAGCTCCTGAATATTGTCCGGGGATGGCTTTAATACCACCTGAAACTGGTAGTAGTGCTGCAGGCGGTTAGGGTTTTCACCATAACGGCCATCGGTAGGGCGGCGGCAAGGCTGTACATATGCACTGCTCATTGGCTCTGGACCAATGGAGCGTAGGAAAGTCTGTGGGTGGAAGGTGCCTGCACCCACTTCCATGTCCAGGGGCTGAACGATAACGCAGCCCTGGCGAGCCCAATAATCCTGCAATGCGAGGATCAGGCCTTGAAAGGTCTTAATGTCGTATTTATGCATGGTTAATTAGTTGAGATATAAGCTACAAATGGCAGACAGTATACCCCGTGTCTACTGGTGAATATAGCGCAAATATTATTCGCCGACGGTTAGTGTTTGCTTTCGTTTAGCCCTGCTGAATATCACGTGTTAAATCCACTAACTTTTCAAATTTTGATGACCTAACCTTAACCAAACAGCTACGCCAGGGAACCGGAAATAATAGAATAAATGGAAGATACCAGTTGAAAAATGACGAATATATAGATACATTAATTATTGTTTTACAGTAATTAATTAATGTTTTAGGTGAAATTATATGAATGAAAAACAAATGAAAACCTGGTCGAGGTGCTTATTCGTGGGTTGCTGGTTAATGATCATATTGCTGCCTTTGGCCGGTATCTTAGTCTGGGTTTATCCAGATGAGTTCGGCATTATCGGCATTGTTCCGTTTGGTGTAGTGGAATTCAGTCAACTTACCTGGTGGAAGAAGGTAGGGGGTGTGCTGCTCACCTTTATTCCAATCGCCTTTTTGGTGACCGGGTTCGCCGCCCTCTCCAGTATGTTCAGTATTTATGGCAAAGGAGAAATATTCTCTTTGCAAGGAGCGAGGTACTTTAAGACCTTCGCTAAGTGCTTTTTCTTTTCCACGCTATTTTCACCAGTTGTCCATACGCTGACCGTTTTGTTGATGACCATAGATTTTCCTCCGGGTGAGCGGGCGTTAAGTGTGACGCTGGGCAGTCATGATTTGGAGTCCGTATTATTTGCGGGAGTATTCTGGGTTATCGCCCATTTTATGACACTAGCCCACGCTATCAATGAAGAGAATAAGGAGATTATCTAGCTATGCCCATCCTAGTTAATTTGGATCTGATGTTGGCTAAGCGGAAGATGCGCTCGAAAGAACTGGCAAAGGAAATTGGTATCACGGAGCAGAATTTGTCATTACTCAAGTCAGGCAAGGTGAAAGGAGTGCGCTTTGGCACTCTGGAAAAAATTTGCCGGGTTTTGCAATGTCAGCCGGGAGATATCTTGGTATATACGGAGCAGGAAGATGAGTAAAAGCATATTCATAGTTTTAACCCTGGTTTGGCTGTCGGCTTGTACTAAAGAGCAGCTGAAATATGGCACCTACCAAACCTTATCCACTATGAGTTGTCAGGATAAGGCCAAAATAGCCGGTAAATACGGAAATTGTCAGCGGCCGAGGGAAGAGGAATTTAAAGACTATCAGAAACAAAGAAAAGAAGTTTTAGGAGAATAAACCTAGCCCATGGAATGGATCAACCAAAACCGGAGAAAGAAATGATAAAACAGATTTTAGTATGTTCTGCCCTGATTTTTACAGCCTCGGGATCTCAAGCAGCTAATCAGGATCCGAAGGCATCCTATAACACCATAAAGTCATGCACCCAGCTATTACCCGAAGGTCATGAGTTTACTTTTAGCATTGAAGGCAAAGTTGATAACTCGAACAAAGATAAACCCTTTGAAGGGCGCTTTTCGGTCAGTGACGGCACAAAGCAGAGTTCGTCACCTATGGAAGAGCAGGCGAAGCCTTTTATTCAGTGTATTCAACGACTACTTAAGTAGCACCAATAACAAAAAAGGCGCCAGTCAGGCGCCTTTGTGATGTGATTAAGCCGAAACTTAACTTACTTTGCGCGTATACAGGGGCATCATTTGTTCGGGTTTCGGATAATCTCCGGTAAGTGTGTTTGCATCGAACAAGATCCATTCTGCACCGTGAGTATTATCCATATACAAACCATCTTCTGGTTTAAGGCGTTTTCCGATCAGGGCTTTTGGTGCTAACAGCCAGTTATTATCGGCTGACTTCAGCCAGTGGCATGCCTAAGTTCCTGCTCGGAATTATTGCTGTGGTAACTGAAGTGATAAACCCGACTTTGCGCCTGTAATAATAATTGTTCACTAAAACCTACTATGGCCAGGTTGGCGTCCGGGCCGGTTTGTTGTGCTACTTTTTCCATCATAAGTTATGGAGAGCGAACCGGATTCAATAACTCGTAAGCCCAGCCACTGAAGAGGAAAGCAGTGAAGCTATAAATGGCGAAAGATCCTACAGACCCTTTCTAATTAGATAGCGGTAAGGAGGTTGTTCTATATCACTGGCCAGCAGGGTATGGTCCATAAAGCGACAAAAGCTGGGTATGTCACGGGTTGTCGACGGGTCATCGGCAACAACTAGCAAGGTGTCGCCTTGCTCAATTTTTCTTACGGTTTTGCGGATCATCATCACAGGTTCAGGGCATCTTAGCCCCCTGGCATCCAGGTTATGTATCGCTTCTAAAAATAAATCGCTCATTTTTCGCCAAACTACCTTATAAAACGCGGTAAATGATACCTTAGACTAAAAAATAATCAATCACGAGGTGGTTTCTCAGGTGTAATCTACCAAATTTGTCTGTTTGCCTCCCAAATTATCAAAGCAGGGTTAGTATTAAGTAAGGCATATCGGCACGGAGGTAGGTATGTTGCAAGCTTACGGAAGACTTCAAGTTTATTCAATGATGGGATTTTTCGCCTTTTGCATGCTGGCATTAGGCAATCCGATAGGGACAACCGGTACCTGGGTTGGCACTTTAATAATGATCGGCCTGGGATTTTGGATTGAGCTGAGTGAATATTACGACGATGAAGAAGAAGACGAATAACCGTCTTATCACGTATCGAATATAAATAGCTAACAATGAGTTAGCTATTTTTTTGCCCACACTTGCTAATTAATTTGAGCTTATCTTACGAATATACCTTAACTTGCCGCACGTATTGCTATGGCTAACTTGTGCGCAGCATCTTTCGCGTCTGCATTGGGGTTGTTAAAGAAGTGGCTGATGACGTCCGCCATAGCACTTTGTACGAAGCTGGTATTGGCCATGTTTTGGGCGATGGAGGGGACTAGCTTGTCCTGGCTGAAATCCTGGGCGGACTTTATCGCACAGGCGTCAAACTGACTCAGGTTTATATCGTTTCGTGCAGGAATAGATCCTTTTACCAGGCTGAATTCTTTTTGCAGCCCTTTGTCCATTATGGCTAGCGCCAGGCTATTCTGGGTTTCTGTGTCCGCCAACGAACGTTGTTGCTTAAACAAGATAAAGCTGTCCACGTTGTAACTAAAATTACCCGCCGTTCCCGGGGCGGGTAGACAAAGGTAATCTATACCCGGTTTTTTGTTTAAGGCGGTTAATTCGCCCTTAGCCCAGTCCCCCATTAACTGCATTGCGGCGCGGTTTGATGCTAACAAGCGGGTCGCGTGGTTCCAGTCACGGCCACCGGCGTCTTTATCTATATACGGCCTGAGTCGTTTAAATTGTTCAAAAACCTGGACCAGTAGTTCTGAGTTCAGCAAGTCTTTATCATGATCAACAAAAGCACGTTTGTACTTATCTGCTCCCATAATAGATAAGGCAACGGATTCGAATAAAACGGCGTCCTGCCAGGATTTTCTACCGTGAACCAGAGGTATATAACCTGCGGCTTTTATCTTGTCGGCCGCCTCGAAAAACGTCTGCCAACTGGTGGGTGGGTCGAGTTCTAGTTCATCGAAAATCTTTTTGTTAATCCACAGCCAGTTGACGCGGTGAATATTGATGGGGACGGCGACATATTGTTGCTTATATTGCATCGCAGCAGCGATTTCATGGGGTAATACCTGGCTCCAGTTATGGGCCTTAGCCATAGGTTCCAGGTTGGCCAGGAAGCCTAGTTTTGCCCATTCCTGAATATCAGGTCCTTTTATTTGGGCGCTTGCTGGCGGATTACCGGAAACAGCACGAGTCTGAAGTACGGTAATGGCGCTTTCTCCGCCTCCTCCAATGACTGCAAAATCCTGCCACTGATGACCTTGCTGTTTTAGTTTGTTTTTGAGTACCTGAACCGCTTTTTCCTCGCCTGGGGATGACCACCAATGTAACACTTCTACCTGGCCTGCCAGGACATTGGCGGAGAGAAGAGAGCTAAGTAAAAGTGTTTTTTTCATTAGTGTTCCATATAGTGAGTGCGAGGAAAGCTTAACCTGACTTCCAGGCCGCCTTGCTCTATGTTGATCAGCTCAATATCGCCACCGTGGGCGTGCACTATATTTCTGACGATGCCTAAGCCAAGCCCGTAGCCTTCGTTTTGTTTAGATAACTGTACATAGGGGTCGAAAATGCGTTCTAACTCTTTCTCTGGAATCCCCGGACCCTGATCTTTCACCGAGATGATCAGGGTATCTTTGTGATCCATAGCAGAGACCACTACCTGTTTACCATATTTGACACCATTATCTATCAGGTTGGACAGGCAGCGTTTTAGCGCCAGGGGTTTACCTCGAAATGGCGCCACATAATGGCCTTGAACCCGGGTATTTTCCGCCTGGGTTTCCACTATCTGGTTTATTAATTTGAGTATCTCGATATCCTCAATGTTCTCATGTATATCAGTGTCTTTAACGGTTTGCACAGCCCCTTTAACCATCATCTCAAGGTCGTCCAGATCGCTGTTAAATTTATCGGTTTTTGTTTCGTCATCCAATAATTCAACCCTTAATCTTAATCTGGTGATCGGGGTCTTTAAATCATGGGAGATAGAGCTAAACAGGCGTTCCCGGTCGGAAAGGTATTTCTGTAGCTTCTGTTGCATCGAGTTAAAGGCGCGGGTGGCGGCCACTAATTCTGTGGCGCCTTCTTCTTTTAATGGCGGCTGCTCCAGGTCGATACTCATTTCGGATGCCGCCTGAGCCAGGCGTTTTAGCGGGCGGGTTTGCCAGCGAAATAGCAGATAGATAAAGACCAATAAAAATAGCGAGGTTAATATGATGGTGGTCAGTTGCTGGCTGGGGATAATATCCCTATCCAGCAGCATATAAGGGGGTGGCATGACTGCGGCTAAATATAACCACTCGTCTTGGGCTATTTCAATTTGCAGCACCAGGATAGGGGGTTGTAGAGAATCCATCAGCAGCGAATAGCTGGCCCAGGACGGTGGTAATTCGGATAACAATATTTCGTTATTCAGTACATGCAGGTTTTCCGGGCGGGAGAACTCGACTTTCATCTTGATATCGGACCCCAGGTGATTTTTCAGTACCGAGCTCATTTCATCCAGCACCATGGCTTTTTGTTTACTGTCCGGGATGGGTTGGATCAGGATCTCTTCGGAATTGAGTGACACAAAAAACCGGGATCCACCCATATTTCTTAGTTGATCCAATACGATATGGCGAAACTTGACTGGCAGGCGTTTAAAAAACTTCACCGTGCTGACGGCACTCAGGGCCATATTGCTGGAGTTACTTTGCAGGCCTTCCAACTCCCTGGCCTCGAACTGGCTAACCCAAATAAGGCTACTAAACCCCTGTGCCAGTACCACGGATACTATGGTTAAGCAGAGCATCCGTGTGATTAACGACTGGGGGATTAAACGATGCCACCAGGTTTTAGCTTGCATGTTTTACTTCGGCAATCAGCACATATCCTGCGCCGCGGATGGTTTTAATCAGTTTGGGGCTTTTTCCGCTATCGCCCAGCCGCTGTCGCAACCGGCTAACCTGGACATCTATGCCTCGCTCCATGGGGAGTGCTTCTCTGCCACGAGTGGCGTCGGAAATAGCGTCCCGATCCAAAATTTGATTGGGGTGTTCCAGGAATAACATCAGCAGAGTATAGTCTGCGCCGGATAGCTCCAGCGTTTCTCCCTGCTCACTGATCAAGAAGCGCTTTAATGTGTCCAATTTCCAATGAGCGAAGCGAATAAAGCGGCTGCCTGTGCTGGCGCTATACTGGGATCGCCTTAACAGGGCCTTGATCCTGGCTTGCAGTTCCCTGGGGCTAAAGGGTTTGGCAATATAATCGTCGGCGCCGATTTCCAGGCCGATCACCCTGTCCGTTTCGTCAGAGCTGGCGGTGAGCATAATAATAGGCACGGTGGAATCGCGGCGGATCTTCTGACACAGGGAGAAACCATCATCGCCGGGTAACATAATATCCAGAATAATCAGGTCCGGGTTATGCTCCTCTAAGATGACGGCCATTTCCAGGCCATCATGGGCGGTTATCACAGCAAAACCGGTTTTAGTCAGATATTCATCCAGAAGTTCACGGATTTCCTGGTCGTCATCAACAATTAAAATCTGTTTTGGGTTGCTCATTTGGGAACTTATGCTGCTGCTATATGATCGATATTGAATAATTCGTCGTGGTAAATTGCAAGTAAACTTAGTTAATAGTGCGAATATATATGCGTTTAGTGCACAGAGCGTATAGCGAATATTCTGTGCTCATGTTGATTAGGATCAGGCTATTAATCTTTGCTGGGCTTAACCGGCAATTGACTTCATGATTATTTAGATTGATTAGCGCTATAACAAAGCAGGAAGATGGTCAGTAATACGCCGATCACCAGGCAAATCGTAATAAACAACAGACCAAATATCAGCAAGTTTTCACAGACAGTGACCCAGCGGTCATTGTTCATCAAGCGTGCATATTGTATAAACCGACAAAGTCGTATTGAGGTAAAAAGCTCGATTTGGTGAAGGACAGTGCTCCCGTCCAAACCAGGGTGACAACGATAGCTGGGGGCAGCACTATTTTGGGTAAGTTCTTCTAGTTCAGAATCATCAGACCAGACTTACTGCTGCTGGCTTGTGTGGAGAGTGGTCCCACGTTTTCCATAATAGTTCCAGAGCTCGGCGCCTGTTGATTCTAAGGGGCCGAGTTACCAGTGAGATCATCCGGCAACTCGGTACTGTCAGTCCCCATTAAGCAGGGAATTTAGCGCCTACCTATATGAAGGCGCTAAATAACCAGTCAAACCGGCAATAATATATTTCGTATCATGTTTCAGTTACATGGCGTCTTTAACGACCATGGCCAGCTGTTTAGCTGTATCTTCTGGCGTTACGCTATCTGTATTGAAGTAGTTGGTGATAACGTCATACATACCACCCTGGATAGCGCTGGTAGTGGCCATGCCGTGGGCGAAACTTGGTACTAAATCGCCTGTCTTGGCACTGGCTTTGAAGGTTTTCATTGAATCCAGTGCACAGGAGTCAAACTTGGCCAGATCCATGTCCGTACGAACCGGAATAGAGCCTTTGTTCAGGTTAAAAACTTCCTGGAATTCTGGTTTTAGAATGGTTTTTGCCAGGGCCTGCTGGGCTTTTTCATCCTCTTTGTCTTTTAGCTTAAACATGGCGAAGCTGTCGACGTTAAAGGTAAACTGGCCTGCTGTTCCCGGAGCCGGGACACAGATATAGTCCTTGCCAGCTTGTTTGCCCGCAGCGGCGAATTCGCCTTTGGCCCAGTCTCCCATAATTTGCATACCGGCTTTACCATTAATAACCAAACTTGTGGCTACGTTCCAGTCTCGGCCTGCCGCACCCTGGTCAATATAAGCGCGCATATCTTTAAAGCGCTTCAGAGTCTGCACCATCTTTTGCCCTTCTAAGACATCCAGGTCATGGTTAACAAACGCTTTTTTATAGTCCTCAGAGCCCAGTATTTCCAGGGCTACGGCTTCAAACAGGGTGGCTTCTTGCCAAGGCTGGCCACCATGGGCCAGGGGAATAAAACCAGCCTGCTTTAATTTTTCCGCAGCGGCAAAGAACTCATCCAGGTTAGTCGGGATTTTTGCCCCAGCTTTTTCGAAAACGGCGGGATTTGCCCATAACCAGTTAACTCTGTGTACGTTGACTGGCACGGCAACAAACTTGCCATCATGCTTCATGATATCTGTGATCACTTTAGGAACAGACTGTTCCCATTGCTCTTGTTTAGCGATGTCATCCAGGTTGGATAGAAAGCCCAGATCAGCCCATTCCTGAATATCGTGGCCCTTGATTTGCGCAGCGGAAGGTGGGTTACCCGATACAGCTCGGGTTTTTAGTACTGTCATGGCGCTTTCACCACCACCACCGGCGACGGCGAAATCTTTCCAGCCATATCCCTGGTCTTCCATCATGCCTTTTAATGCAGCTACGGATTTAGCTTCACCACCCGATGTCCACCAGTGCAGAACTTCTACTTCGCTGGCAAGGGTTACAGAACTGGTGAGGGCAAGTGCGGTAACTAGAGCTTTCAATTTCATCTTTCTATCCTTATCCATGTTGATGTCACAGAAAAAGCATATAACGCTGAAGTTAACTGTTTAGTAACAAATGGAACGCTTATGTAACGTGTTTGTTACTTAAGCCGTGTATTTGATTAATTAAAGAGGCGTTTACTACCTGTATACCTGGGGTTGTTGCGGTTTTTATGGCTGAACTAACAATGTTGAAAAATGTGACAGTGGTTGGTTTTGAGCTAAAAGGGCGACTTCAAGAGTCGCCCTTAAATAAGTCATTAGTAATCAATTTTATGGTTATGAATCAACACGCTCGAAGATTGTCGCAATCCCCTGACCAAGACCGATACACATAGTGGCCAAGCCATAAGTGGCGTTTTTTTCTTCCATTATATTGATCAAAGTAGTGCTGATCCGGGTACCTGAGCAGCCCAGCGGGTGACCCAGAGCGATAGCACCACCTTTCAGGTTTACCTTGTCGTTTAGTTGGTGCGACAAACCAAGCTCTTGCGCACAAGGCAACGCCTGTGCTGCAAAGGCTTCATTCAGCTCGATCACATCAATGTCGTCCAGTTGCAGACCCGCGCGTTTTAACGCTTTTTTGGTCGCAGGTACTGGGCCAAAACCCATAATGGAAGGATCGCAGCCAGCCACCGCCATAGAATGGACTTTTGCGCGAATTGGTAGTCCAAGCTCTTTAGCTTTACTTTCCGACATGATCAGCATGGCCGAAGCGCCATCAGAAAGGGCAGATGAAGTACCAGCAGTCACAGTGCCATTAACCGGATCGAATGCCGGGCGTAATGATGACAGGGACTCCATGCTGGTTTCTGGACGAATAACTTCATCCAGATCCAGCATAATAAGAGTGCCATCGGCATCGTGAGCAGGTGTCGGAACTATTTCGTTAGCAAATCCACCATTGGTAGAGGCTTGATGGGCTAACCGGTGAGATCGTACTGCAAACTCATCCTGTTGCTCGCGGCTAATACCGTGCAGGCGGGCTAACATTTCAGCCGTTAAACCCATCATGCCGGCGGCCTTAGCGACACTCTTTGATAGGCCAGGGTGGAAATCAACCCCGTGATTCATAGGAATATGACCCATATGCTCGACACCGCCAACGATATAAATATCGCCGTCACCCAGCATAATTGCGCGACTGGCATCGTGCAGAGCTTGCATGGATGAACCGCACAAACGGTTTACCGTGGTTGCACCTACATGATGAGGAATGCCTGCCAATAACGCTGCGTTTCTGGCTATGTTAAAACCTTGCTCTAACGTTTGCTGAACGCAACCCCAGTAGATATCTTCAATATCATCAGGGTTTACGGCTTTATTGCGCGTTAACAGTGAAGACATTAGATGAGCAGATAAATCTTCCGCACGAGTGTGCCTAAACGCGCCGTTTTTACTACGGCCCATCGGAGTACGGATGCAATCGACAATAACAGCTGTATTCATTTTTTATTCCTCCCCGCCATAGTATTTACCACCAGTTTTGGCTTTCTCTCTTAATTGTTCTGAAACCTGGTATAACGGACCTAAATGAGCAAGGGCATCGGCCTGTGCCACGTAGGTATCCAGACCAATAGTATCCAGATATTTAAACACCCCACCCCTGAATGGAGGGAAGCCTAAACCATAGACAAGTGCCATATCGGCTTCTGCAGGAGAGCCGATAACACCTTCCTCAAGACAAAGCACAACTTCATTGATCATAGGCATCATCAGACGGTTGATGATGTCTGCATCTTCGAAGTCTTTGCTGTCACCATAATTTTTAGCCAGCATTTCATAAGCAGAAGGAGAAATATCTTTCTTAGGTCTGCCTTTTTTATCCTGGGTATACAGATAGAAACCTTCACCAGTCTTCTGGCCAAAACGCTTCTCGTTGTAAAACAGCTCTATACAATCGTTTTCCTGCGGACTCATACGTTCAGGGAAACCGGCGGCCATAACTTGTGCGGCGTGGAAACCCGTATCTATACCCACAACATCAAGCAGGTAAGCTGGGCCCATAGGCCAGCCAAATTTGGATTCCATTACTTTGTCTGCCTGGGCGAAATCTACGCCTTCGGCAATCAGCTGACTAAAGCCAAAGAAGTAAGGGAAAAGTACCCGGTTTACAAAAAATCCCGGGCAGTCGTTGACTACGATTGGAGACTTGCCCATGGCCGCCGCATAGCTAACTACAATATTAATGGTTTCATCGGACGTTTCTTTACCTCGGATGATTTCAACCAGCGGCATTCTGTGCACAGGGTTAAAGAAGTGCATGCCACAGAAGCGGCTTGGATCCTTCAGGCTTTTCGCCAGCTCAGAGATTGGGATGGTGGATGTGTTAGATGCGATAACGCACTTGTCACTGACCTTTTCCTCTACTTCTGCCAATACACTTGCTTTTACTTTCGGATTTTCAACAACCGCTTCCACCACTAAATCCACGGAAGAGAGGTTGTCATAGCTCAGGGTTGGGGTGATATCCGATAGTACTTCACCCAATTTAAAGCCGTCTATCTTGCCTCTTTTCAGCTGCTTGTTCAGCAGCTTGTTGGCTTCGTTCATCCCCAATTCCAGCGCACCTGTGTTGATATCTTTCATCACCACGGGGATGCCTTTACTGGCAGACTGATAAGCGATACCACCGCCCATAATTCCTGCGCCTAACACGCCGGCGTGGCAGACAGGTTCAACGGATTTGGCCGCTGCTTTTGCCTTGGTTTTAATCGTCTGATCGTTAAGGAATATGGAGATAAGCGACTTGGCGACATCAGACTTGGCTAACGGAATAAATCCTTCCATCTCCAGGCCTAAGGCGCGCTCCCGGCTTTCCGGCGCCGCTTTTTCTATGGTTTTTACCGCAGTCATTGGAGCCGGGTAGTGACGACCTGCTTTGGCGGCGACCATACCAGAGGTTATGGTGAAACACATAGCCGCTTCGATGCGGTTAAGTTGCAAACCCGAAGTTTTGGTTTGTCTGCGTGCCTGCCAGTCGAAATCACCGGCAATGGCTTGTTTTAATACTTTGACACTGGCTTCAACCAACTTCTCTGGTAGTACCACAGCGTCCAGAAATCCGACTTTTAGTGCGGCTTCTGCGCGATAGGTCTTGCCTGTACTGATCCACTCAAGGGCGTTATCGGCACCCAATAACCTTGGCAGACGAACCGTACCTCCAAACCCAGGCATGATACCTAGTTTAACTTCAGGTAAACCAACCTGAGCCGTGATATCTGCAACACGAAAATCCGTGGCTAACACACATTCACAACCACCGCCCAAGGCAAATCCAGTGATCGCTGACACAGTAGGGACAGGTAAGTCTTCTAGCCGATTAAAAATATCATTGGCTCTTTTCAGCCACTCAGCGAGCTTCTCTTTTGGTAGCTCAAAGATGCCCAGGAATTCTTTAATATCCGCACCAACGAAGAAATTGGATTTGCCGGAAGTGAGGACTACACCTTTAAGGTTAGGTTCTTGGTAGAGCTTATCCAGGGCTTCATCGAAGGATGTTAGGGTCGCTAGATCAAACTTATTAACAGAGCCTGGGGCATCAAACTTAAGTTCAACCAAACCATCTTCGAGATAAGAAACCGAGATGGTATCGCCTTGATATATCATCTTTTTTTCTCCTTAATGGGATTCATTTAACTATTGAGCTATTTATTCATTAGTTCAGGACGAGGCCTAGTCTCGCTTTCTTTTAACTAAATGGCAACAATAATTTAAACGGCTGTTTGAATTATTTGTTTGAAATTATAAATTGAGTTCGCTTCTGTTACTGAAACCCGCTAAGCACTCTGGGTTGGCTAAAGCGCCTGTGTTACTGACCTCCCGGCCGTGGATCACTTGTTTGACTGCCAGTTCGGTAATTTTTCCCGACTTGGTTCTGGGGATATCGTCTACCGCCAGTATTTTGGCCGGGCTATGACGTGGGGTCAGCTGTTGCCTTAATCTTGTTTTAATCCTGTCGATTAGCTCTTCTGTAAGTTTGGCATTTGCACTGAGTTTGACAAACAATACGACTCTCTCGTCGTTTTCCCAGCTTTGCCCTACGGCAATAGCCTCCTGTATTTCTTCAAACTGCTCAACATAACGATAGATTTCTGCAGTGCCGATACGAACGCCCCCTGGATTCAGGGTTGCGTCACTGCGGCCATAAAATATCACTCCGCCATTGTCTTTTAGCTCGACCCAATCCCCATGTCGCCAGGTGTTGGGGTAGTGGGCGTAATAGGCTTTATAGTATTTAATATCTTCAGGATCATTCCAGAAACCCAGGGGCTGATTGGGAAAGCTGTTGCAGCAAACCAGTTCTCCTTTTTGGTTTAGGGTGCGATTACCACTGGCATCAAAAACCTGGACATCCATCCCTAGTCCTCGGCCCTGACAAACACCACGGTAAACCGGGCTAATGGGGTTTCCTAATACAAAGCAGGAACAAATATCGGTGCCACCTGAGATGGAGCTTAGCTGAATATCTGGCTTGATATCCGCATACACATAGTCATAATCTTCCGGCTCCAGCACTGAGCCGGTAGAGCAAATACAACGTAGGGATGGAAGTGGATAGTGGTTAATCGGTCTGGCTTTTTGTTTATTCAGGGTTTCCAAGTACTTAGCAGATGTTCCAAATAACGTACAGTTTTGTTCTTGTGCGTATCGCCAAAGCACATATTTATCCGGATAAAATGGATTGCCATCAAATAGCATTATGCTGGCGTGGGACGCCAATGCGCTAACCAGCCAGTTCCACATCATCCAGCCACAAGTTGTGAAATAAAAGACCCTATCACCTGGGTGGATATCGCAATGTAACCTGTGTTCTTTGAGGTGCTGAAGCAGTATACCTCCGGTGCAATGTATTATGCATTTGGGCTTTCCGGTGGTGCCTGAGGAATAGAGTATATAAAGGGGGTGGTTAAAAGGAACCTGCTCAAAAGTAATGGTTTTGACCTGAGTCTGACCCTGGATCTGGCTCCAGTCTTCGCCGAAGCGAGGTGTTTTTTCCAGCAGTGCGACCTGAATGGTGGTTTCTATACTGACAATGGCCCTGATCACGGCCAGGCTTTTGTCTTGGTAGTCGATAACCTTGCCTTTAAAACTGTAGGCTGTGGCTGTAATAAGCACTTTGGGTTTTATTTGTCCGAATCGTTCAATTACGCTTTCAGCACCAAAATCCGGACTGGTAGAGCTCCATATGGCGCCGATAGAAGTGGTGGCCAGCATAGCTATGATAGCTTCGGGGATATTGGGCAAGTAGCCGGCTACTCTGTCGCCTTTGTTTACTCCCGATATTCTTAAGTAATGAGCCAGCCTGGCTACCGCCAGGTAAAGCGCTTTATAACTAAAGCTGCCGGAGAGCTTATCCTCTATTTGCCAGATAATGGCTGTATGGCCATCCTTTCTTTGTAACAGGTTTTCTGCGAAATTTAGGCTGCCATTCTCGAACCAGATACTATGCTGAATATTTTCTGGGTTCGATAGGACGGTGTCACCTTGCTGACCGATCACCAAACAGAAATCCCATAATTCGGGCCAAAATGCTCGATTATTCTCTACCGACCACAGGTAAATATCCTGGTAATCGGTGAGATTCAGTTGGTACTTCAGGTTAATTTTGGAAATAAAGTGATAAAGCAAGCTGTTGTCGATTTGATCTTTTTCCGGCTGCCAAAGCTGCTGACTAAGCATATTTTCTCCAGCAAGTATTCGTTTGGAAATATTTCTAAAGTATAGAAATAAAAGGAAAATAAGTTGGTAGGAATAGAGGTCTTTAGGCGCTTTTACACACATGAGCATAAAGCTGATTGACGACTTGTTAGCTTTACTGGGTTTAGGCCTTTCTTCGCCAGCGACTAGACTATTACCAGTTGATAAAAAGCGTTTCTTTTATTTCCTTGAAAGGATTGTTAACCTTTTAGGATACTGGATAGGTTTAATGAGTACATGGATAGGTCTTTCAAACAAAAAACCGATGATACTGAGCTGCATTTAAAGCGCCTGTATGATGAAAAGCGGCAGCGGACCTGGGGTGATATCCCCCCCGTTTTTCAAATGGCGTTTCGCTCTGTCAAAGACACCAACTCCTATGGGCGTCATGGCTTCGATACACCGTTAAGAAAATTACTTGAGCGGCATAACTGGAACCTGAAAAAACTCAAAATAAATAAGAGCCATATGGGCCAGTGGCTGATCACCAAAGAATCCAGACGGCCTTGTATTAATTTGTATATGGGCTTTTATTTAGGTCGGTTTGAGGTGCAGTGTATTCCTGTGGTTAGTGGCAGGGAAGTGGATAAATATGTACGTCATCATCCCATGATGGACTTTCTGGTATGGAACCCCACGGAAACCAAGACCATTCTTATGGTGAATAACATTGCGGAATTCATTGTGTATTACTTTCGTCATGGTGATGAGATAGATATGGAGCTGATCAAAGCAGCAGATAGGATGATCAATAATCACATAGAGATGTTGAGTTACGAATTTGAAGTTAATAAAAAGGAAGGCAGTAGCATTATGGACTATTTCGAGTTTGCCAAATCCCAGATAGAAACCAACGAGCAAAGTGAAATAGACTTGTTTGCCGATCTCTAGTTAGTTTTCATCCTGAAACTCGTATGTTTATTCTTCCGTCATATTCTTAGCATCCAAGCTTGTCGTTTTACGAAAGCTTAAAGTTAGTCACCACTATTGCAGCGAACCTTAAAGTTAGTCACCACATGCGCGAGAATGACAAGATAGCGTTTCAGGATGGGTACTAGCTAGCGAGATTTTTCTGGCGCCACTCCTTAAAAAATGAGATGAATTTTAACACCTTAGGTGGCGTAAACTGACGCTCAGGGTAGAGGGCGAAGACGTTCATAGTTCGAGCCGTTTGGCAATCAAATAACAACTTAATCTCACCTTTGGCCCATTCATCTTTTACCGTAAAGCAAGGCAGAAAGGCTATACCTTGGCCGGTCAGCACCAACTGTTTAATAAAATACGTATTATTGGCCCTGGCGGTTTGTTTCACCTCTATGGTTTCCAGGCCCGATGCCGTTTGAAATGGTCAGCGGTTAGATTGGAATCCTCCAGTGTTGTGGTCGCCCTTAAACTGAGGTCAAACCCTTCCTCCACCAAGTTGACGTACCTGTCATCCAACAACACATCCAATTCAATTTCAGGATATAAAGCCATAAACTCGGCGCAGGCTAGCGTCGTTAGCCGGTCACCAAATACCAAGGGCATACTGATCCTTAACTTGCCTTTAGGTTGGCTTTGTAGCTGAGTTACTTGGGATTCGGCATCTTGTACCTGGCTTAAAATAGTCCGGCATTGGCGCAAGTAATTACTGTCTATTTCCGTCAGACTGAGGGTCCTGGTGGTTCTGTGTAGCAGCTTTGCGCCAAGCTGGCCAGCGTATCTTGATCCATGCGGGCCCGGAGGCGTGGGGCACCTGGCAATTCAGCTGGCAAAAGCGAAAGGCCTTTATGTGGTGATCACCGCTTCGGGCGTTAATCATGAATATCTTCTATCCCTGGGGGCTGATGAGGTGATCGATTATCACAAGGTTAATTTTCAGGATGTGGTGACCGATATGGATGCTGTATTGGACTCAATAGGGGGAGAAGTGCAGGATAATTCATGGCAAGTGCTTAAACCCGGTGGCGCTTTGGTGGCTATTATCGGCGTTACGGATAAGGCCAAGTATCTGGCGGCTAAGTATCATGCGGAGCTGATTGATCTATTCGTTATGCCTAACCGGGCGCAGTTAAACGAAATAGCCGCTTTGGTAGATGAAGGGAAAGTGATCGTAAATATTGAAAAATTCTTTAGCCTTGCAGAAGTTCCTCAAGCCTTTGCCTTAAGCGAGTTAGGTCGAGTCAGGGGTAAGCTGGTGATTGACTTGGTTTAGGTCCGGACCTTGGCATATTAGCTGTGACCTTTTAAACTGCGCTTTTTATCGAGCTAAAGGAGTCTACACAATGGATAAGAAGGCGCTATTAATTCAGCTAGCCGATCAAGCGGAAACCGTAGAGTTTGATGTCGTAATGGCGGTAATTACAGAAAGCTATGATTATACGGCGACGACTTTCAGCAATGGCCTGGCTGAATATCGCCTGGTCAACGAAGCCGGTACTAATGAAGGCTCCTGTCGTATATTTGCTTTCGCCCAAATCAATCAGTTGAGTGAACAGCAAACCCTGGCGTGCTTTGGCAAATATTATCGGCAAGATGTATTACAGCACCCTGAAGCAAGTGATCATGGCAATATCCGTAACTTTATGAAGTTTGGTTGGCAGGGTATTAGTTTTGAAGGTGAGGCTTTACAGGCAAAATAAGTTCAGATGATCATTATTTCGCTGTTACTTCTCTGTGGTTCACTTATCACAGCCACAGAGTACACAAAGTTGGCATGATTTTATGCTGGGATCAGTGAGTAAACTGCGGCTTTGCTGGGTTGACCATCTAGCATAATACGGTTTCGGGCAATACATTCTAATAATGCATCACATTTCTCTGCGACCCGACGGCTGGCTGTATTGCCTTCGGCTGCAATAATTTCCAATCGTGTTAAGGCCAAGTCCTCAAAGGCAAATTTAACCAGGGTTTGCACAGCTTCTACTGCGATTCCATCACCTTGTTTTGTGTGTTTTACCCAGTAGCCGACACTGGCTAAGTTGTTTGCTTTAACCAACCAACCCGGTTAAAGCAACGCTAAAGCCCGGTGTGTCTGCAGAAAACCCCAAGATCATAAGACAGCCCTAGGTTCAGGTTTTTTTCACACAGGTGAAACCAGGTTTTGGCGTCTTCCTCGTTATAGCTTTCCTGACACCAGGGTAACCATTTGCCCACTGACTCCGTGGATTCACGGACAGCGTCTACTTGTTGGCTAATATCTGCCTCGCAATAGGGCCTCAGAATAAGCCGCTGGCTAGAAAGTTCCATAAGTTCTCCAGGTTGGGTAAAGCCTTACTACAACAAATTGCAGGTCTGGTGTCGACCCTCAGACAGTTTAATTCCCATTATAGTCAGGCTGTATAACTGATTATCCATCTCGGCTACCTGGGGTAGCTCCCCCCATTTTTCGAAACCGAATTTCTCAAGTAGTGCCAGGCTGGACTTATTGTGGGAAAAGACATAACCCACCAGGTTCTGTAGCCCTAATTCTGGACAGAGTGAGATGCAGTGATTAACCAGCTTTGAGCCTAAGCCAGAGCCTCTTTTGTCCTGATGAATATAGATGCTGAACTCTGCAGTCAAATGATACGCAGGTCTGCCATAAAAGCTTTCGAAACTGACCCAGGCCTTTACCTGATCTTGTTCCTGGTACACCAATATGGGGCGCTTACTAGAGTGACTACTAAACCAGTCTTGTTTGTCTGCTACGCTCACTTCCTCAGTATCTGCTGTGGCAATACGTGAGCTTATTGTGGAGTTGTAGATCGCTACAATAGCGGGTAAGTCGCTTTGGGTGGCTGTTCTTATCATTGTATTTCCTTTAGTCCATGAGACGTCTTTGACGCTTGCTATTAGAAGTTCTAATGAGGCATAAAATTAATTAGTTTTCCTCTTGTGAGCTTCTCTTTTATCTTAGGACTACTACTGGTTTGGAGGTCTTATGAGTTTGTTACCTGTACTTCAGGGTTTTGGTTTGGGACTTAGCATGATAATACCCATAGGAGCGCAAAATGCATTTGTGTTGACCCATGGTATCAGAAAGCACTACCACCTGATGGTGGCGGGCATTTGTATTTTTTGTGATGTACTGCTGATTTGCGCCGGTGTATATGGTGGCGCGGAATTGATCCAATCAGGCGGTATGTTGGGGAGCTTGTTAACCTGGGGGGGAGTCGCTTTCCTTACGGTTTATGGGTTACTGTCTCTAAGGGCTGCGTTGTTTTCGAAACCGGCGGCTATTGATGATCAGCAATTTATCCGTAGCCGCAAAAAGACCTTATTAATCACCTTAGGGGTCACCTTATTAAACCCACATGTATATCTGGATACCGTGATGGTACTTGGGAGCTTTGGCGGTCAATTTGAAGCTTCGGCTCAACATTTATTTGTGCTTGGCTGTGCGCTGGCATCATTGGTATGGTTTTTAGCCTTATCCTGTGTGGCTGCACGGCTATCACCCTGGTTAAAACAAGCGAAAGTACAGGCTTGCATCGATGGGTTTGTTGGCGTGTTCATGCTGGGCTTTGCGGTTGCCTTAGCACAGGTTTTTTAACTGGAGAAATAAGTGCTAGAACAGATTTACCAAGATAATAGAGCCTTGTTTTCCAAGGCTGACGTGAGCTATCAAGAATATCGCCATCGGGCTATTCTTGATTTCGAAACAGACCTGAAAATAAAAGGGGAAATGGGGTGGCAAGGTGAGCCAACTAAAAGTTTATTCCTGAACTTAAAATCTCAAGGCTTTGCGGTTTATCTTACACATATGGACACTCGCCTGGATGCGAAAGCACTAAAAGAAGTGCTGGGCAAAAGGCCGAGCATCGCCAGTAATGACGATCTGGTGCAGAATACGGGTTGTACGCCAGGTGCATTATGTCCTTTCGGCCTGAACAGTCAGATCCCATTACTGGTGGACAAAAGGTTGTTCGCATATCAGGCCCTGACCTATACCCCTGGTTTACCTGAAGTAACTTTCGAATTTGCTGGTAAAGATCTCGCTAAATTATTAGCGGAATTAGATAACCAGATCCTGCTATTTTAAGCGGCTTTTTGCCCGCTTATTTGCGCTATGCGCTAAAGCCTGGACTATTATTTAAGTAATGGCTCTTTGTTAATGTATGTGGTTATAATTCAATCGCATTCGAGAATTTGTCCTCTAAAAACAGGAGCCGCCTCTTGTTTACGAGAACTTCCCATTACGTGTTGGGACTGGATGAAGCTAAAATGAAATTAAAGTCCCTAGTGTTGTATAACGCACTTTAAAACAAGATGTTCAGGAAAAATCATAATGAGTAGAACAGCAACTGTTACAACAGATGACATTTTGGTGAAACTTTGTCGCTCGGTGACCGATGTATTGAGCATTGCGACTAATAAAAACATTAATTATTCCGCCATGGTGCAGAAGATTAATAAAACGTGTCTGAAACCTGACATCGGCTGTTTTGTACTATTTGATGGCGGTTTTTCTGGACTGGTAGTGATCAACTTTGCCTCACAGGCAGCGATGGAAATCTACGAAGATTATATGCTGCATATGGGTATGCCAAAGGAAGAGCTAGCCACTCAGCACACTTCTGATGAGGTGTGTAATGTGATGGGCGAGTTGATGAACCAGATCGTGGGTGACTTTACCAGCATAGTTGGTAAAGAGTTACACACATCTATTACCCAAAATCAGCCTAAAATGTTGGCCATTAACAAGCAGGTTGTTGTTTCTATCGATACCAACCTGGACCGTCCACAATCAAGGCGGGTGACCTTTACCACGGAGAAGCGAAATATCTTCTACCTGGAACTGTCCATGGATAAAACTGAGTTTATTCAGTTACATGATGTTGAGCCCCATGAAGATGTTGATCCCGATGCAATCATTGCAAGGGAAAAGGCCAATGGCAATAAGCAACGTGAAGCAGCCCCTGCAGCTAGCTCGAATATAGATCAGGATCTGCTGGATGAACTGGGAATTTAACTTAGTCGTTTAAACTAAACCGCATTTATACATGCGGTTTTTTACGGGGGAATTATACTCTTGCCGTTAATGCCACCCTGATTTGACGACTCTAGTTAGTGCCCATCCTGGAACTCCTTTGTTTATTCTTCCGTCATATTCTTAGCATCCAAGCTTGTCGTTTTACGAAAGCTTAAAGTTAGTCACTACTATCACAACGAACTCAGTCATTGTCAGCTTGCCTGGCAATCCAGTGTTTTTTAGCGTGATCGGTACTCGCGGTTAAGCCACTGGGTTCCGAGATGTCGGACCACCTCGTGCGCGAGAATGACAAGATAGCGTTTCAGGACGGGTACTAGTTAGCTTTTAGCGCAAAACTAAGGTGCGACCATAATTAGCTTATATCAATAATTGTTTTGGTTAAGTTATGTCTCTATTACTGTTCGCCTTGGGTTTGCTGCTTGGCCTCTTTCTGGCCAAAGACACCAGACCAAGACACCTTCTGCAATTGTCATATTGCAACAGCCAGGCTCTATGGGCTGGCAAGCTTGCTGCTATTGTGGTTCCTCAGTATCCAGGTCTGATCCCCAAAGTGGTGTTGGAGACAGATAAAACGCTGGTGTTTAAACACCCTTTCCCACAACACAAGCAGCACCTTATTTTAGTACCTAAAAAAGATATCCCCAACATAGGTGAAGTGTCAGCTCAGGATAGCTTGTATATAGTGGACTTACTGGCTTGTTTGGCGACTTTGCTGGCAGAGAGAAAAATAGAGGATTATTGTTTGTGGACCAATGGACCGGGTAAACAAGATGTAGCCTACTTACACTTCCATCTTGGGGTTGACACTTAGAGCAACACGTTACCTGTATGTATGTTCTCAGTTCCTTTATGTAGTATGGCGCCTATTGAGAGGTTTTTGATAACTGGCTTTGTTTTTACTCAGAGTGCCTGTGATATTATCTTGCCAATATTGAGCTGTCATAAGGCATCCAGAAATGAATGAACTAAAACAAATCTACCAGCAACATATCCAGACATTGCAAGCCAGGACCCGGGAAGTGATAAAACTGGAAAAGCTGGATGGTCTTATTATTCATTCTGGGCAGTTAAAGAAGGTATTTCTGGATGACAACTCTTATCCGTTTAAAGTGAACCCGCACTTTAAACACTGGCTTCCTGTAGTTGACAACCCAAACTGTTGGTTGCTGGTTAACGGGGAAGATAAACCCAAGCTGATTTTCTATCTGCCGGTCGACTTTTGGCACTCTGTGCCTGAATACCCATCAGATTTCTGGGCTGAATTTTTTGATATTCAGATCCTTGAGCGCCCCGAGCAGGTTGCAGATTTATTACCGTACGATAGAGCAAATCTGGCTTATATTGGTGCGCACATTGAAGTAGCAGAAGCGCTGGCCATAGGAAATAAAAACCCAGAGCCGGTCTTGAACTACCTTCACTACCACAGAGCCTATAAAACAGACTACGAACAATATTGTATGCGTAAGGCATCTGAGGTGGGTGTTGCCGGACATAAAGCAGCGAAAGAGGCCTTTTATGAAGGTTTGTCTGAACACGAAATTAACCAGAGATACCTGAATGCGGTGAGCCTGGGTGAAAACGAAGTACCTTACGGTAATATTGTCGCTCTGAATGAACATGCGGCGGTCCTGCACTATACGAGTGTAAACCGGCAGCGCGTAGCTCAGAGCTCGTTAAGGTCCTTTTTGATTGATGCTGGTGGTGAATTTCATGGCTATGCTTCTGATATTACTCGTACATATGCCTATCAGGATGGGGAGTTTGCCGAACTAATTAAAGCGCTAAACGAGCATCAACTAGCCATAACAGACAGACTTCGTCCAGGTATTCGCTACACTGATTTGCATCTGAATATGCATCGCCGTATTGCCGCTCTGCTAAACCAGTTTGACCTGGTGAAGTTGGATGCGGACGGCATAGTGGAAAAAGGCATCAGTAGCACTTTTTTCCCTCACGGCTTGGGCCACTTTCTTGGTTTGCAAGTGCACGATACGGGTGGTTTTATGCAGGATGAAAGAGGGACACATCTGTCCGCTCCGGAGCAGCATAGCTTTTTACGCTGTACCCGTATGATAGAAGCCAATCAGGTGTTTACCATTGAACCTGGCCTTTACTTTATACCTAGCTTGCTAAAGATCTTGTCTGAGTCCGATGATAGTAAATACGTAAACTGGGATAAAGTCAGCGAATTCACCCCTTATGGCGGTATTCGTATCGAAGATAATATTATTGTTCACGGCAACAGGGTTGAGAATATGACACGAGATCTGGATCTTGCCTAAGCAGCCCTATTTGGTATTAGCCGAGCCAGTTAGCTACCAACAAGAAATAAAAAAGAGCAGGTTTATTACCCAACTTGCTTTTACCCAGGGTCGTGAACAAGCAATGGCTTTTATTTATTCAGTGAAAAAGCAGCACAGGGATGCCCGGCATAATTGCTGGGCATTTGTCTCCGGAGCCCCTGACGATAGCGTGAGCCTGGGGTTTAGTGATGATGGTGAACCCAGTGGTACTGCTGGAAAACCTATGCTGGCTTGTTTACAGGGTAGTGGGCTTGGGGAAATTACTGTAGTGGTCACTCGCTACTCGGGTGGCATCAAGCTTGGCACCGGGGGGTTGGTAAGAGCATATGGTGGTGGCGTCCAGCAAGCACTAAAGTTAGCCAGCACCAAGCAACGTATTTTTTATGTTCGACTTAATATAGGTTGTGATTATGCTCAGCTGGCCATCGTCGAATTGTTACTAAATGAAATGGATGGGGTGATTGCCCAAGCCTATTATGGTGAAGCGATCCAGCTGTTGGTCGAACTGGACGGCAGACATTGTGAGCAATTTAAAGCTCAACTATTTGATAAAACCCACGGCAGAGTCATTGCCAAAAGAGAAACGGATTAGGACATTGTTGCAAGGACAAGCAGTCGGAGTTAAGCACTAAGATGCAGCTTCGTTCAATATTAAGAATTGTTGGTGTGTTGGTCGCACTATTTAGCCTGACTATGGTTTTTCCGGCGATAGTGGCGGCTATCTATAAAGATGGTGCAGGTCTGGATTTTGTCACTGCCTTTTTTATGACTATCGTACTTGGCTTTATTTTTTGGTTTCCCAACCGAAAATTCAAGAAAGAGTTAAAAGCCAAAGATGGTTTTCTTATCGTGGTGCTGTTTTGGACCGTACTGGGTAGCGTGGGGGCAATACCTTTTCTGATCAGCGAAAAACCGGACATGAATTTAGCGGATTCCTTTTTTGAATCATTTTCCGGCTTAACTACTACCGGAGCGACTGTAATTGTCGGGCTGGATGACCTGCCAAAAGCAATCCTTTTTTACCGCCAAATGTTGCAATGGTTAGGTGGTATGGGAATCATAGTATTGGCCGTCGCCGTATTGCCTGTGTTAGGCATTGGTGGCATGCAGTTGTATCGCGCCGAAACTCCGGGGCCAGTGAAGGACTCCAA
Source organism: Psychromonadaceae bacterium (assembly GCA_965249895.1). Classification (GTDB taxonomy): domain Bacteria; phylum Pseudomonadota; class Gammaproteobacteria; order Enterobacterales; family CBDFNC01; genus CBDFNC01. The sequence continues at coordinate 239,400 of CBDFNC010000003.1, read as the reverse complement.
GATGACGCCCAGAATAGCCGAAACGGCAAAAGCGTTATGGTATATCTACCTTTGCTTAACAGTCGTTTGCGCCCTATTTTTCTGGCTGGCTGGAATGACACTATTTGATGCAGTAAGCCATAGCTTCTCCACCATAGCGATTGGTGGTTTTTCCACTCATGATGCGAGCATGGGTTATTTTGACAGCCCAATGATCAACCTGATCACTGTGGTATTTCTACTGATTTCCGGGATGAACTTTGCGCTGCACTTCTCTGCCTTTGGTAGTCGCGGCCTTAGATTGAATGTCTACTTAAAAGATCCGGAAGTTCGGGCATTTTTGTTTATTCAGCTGACGTTAACTCTGATTTGTTTTTGGGTATTGTTGGCTCACCAGTCGTACGACAGCTTTGAGCAAACCCTGGACCAGGCGTTATTTCAGGCCGTTTCTATCTCTACTACGGCGGGTTTCAGTACCACCAGTTTTTCTGAATGGCCGCTATTTTTGCCGGTAATGCTCATCTTCGCTTCCTTTATTGGCGGCTGTGCCGGCTCTACGGGTGGCGGCATGAAAGTTATCCGCATATTGCTGCTCAATATCCAGGGTATGCGCGAACTAAAACGCTTAGTGCACCCAAGAGCGGTTTACAAGATCAAGTTGGGTAATAAAGCCCTGTCAGATAAAGTGGTCGATGCAGTTTGGGGTTTTTTCTCCGCTTACTTACTGGTATTTGTGCTTTGTATGCTGGCTTTAATCGCTACTGGTATGGATGAGTTGTCGGCTTTCTCTGCAGTCGTTGCGACACTGAATAACCTGGGGCCTGGTTTGGGTCAGGTTTCGGTTCACTTTGGCGAAATCAGTGATGCCAGCAAATGGATACTGATTATTGCTATGTTATTTGGGCGACTAGAGGTCTTTACTCTTTTGGTCCTGTTTACCCCTGCTTACTGGAAAAGTTAAAATGGCAAACACCTTAATGCTCTACTCTAGCCGGGAAGGGCAGACGCTAAAAGTACTCAACAGAATTAAACAAATGGTCGATGGCGAGTGTGATTTAGTGGATATTCATAAAAGCCCTGAACCGGATTTTTCGGCCTATGACAAAATACTTGTAGGGGCTTCTATCCGGTACGGTAACTTTCATAAAAGCCTTATCCCATTCCTCGATAAATATAAGGCGCAGATCGATGAGAAACCCAATGCATTTTTCCTGATCTGTTTAACTGCTCGTAAACCCGAAAAGTCCAGCCCGGCCACCAGTCGTTATATGATTAAATTTGACCAGATGTGTAGCTGGCACCCCAGGTTAAAAGGGGTGTTTGCAGGCGCTTTGCTTTACTCTCGCTACAACTGGTGGCAAACCCTGATCATCCAATTGATTATGAAAATTACTGGCGGTAGTACGGACAAAAGTAAAGACATTGAATTTACCGACTGGCAAAAGGTGGATACCTTTGCCAGAGACTTTTCCTGCCTTTAACTAATAGCGGGACATTCTGTCCCGTTGCTTATATCTGTATTAGAGATGCGACGACACCTGCCAGCAGGCAATACCCCAGGGCGATAGGCAAGGTTTTACGTATGATATCGGATTCTTGACCGGCCATACCAACGACAGTCGCTGCAGCAACCACATTCATTACACACATCATATTACCGGCGTTGGCGCCGATCATTTGTAGTCCCAAGGTGAGCTCTGGTCGCATGCCTACGGTTTCTGCCGCGGTAAATTGCAAACTGGAAAACATCATGTTAGAGAAAGTGGCCGAGCCGGAAATAAAGGAGCCAAATGCTCCTAGTACAGGGGCAACAAACGACCAGGCACTACCCAGGGTATTCGCCATCAGATTTGCCAGTTCAACCGGCATCGCAGACAGGTTCGCAGTGTTGGTCCCGGAGTTAAGAAAAAGCCGGACCATGGGTATTGATGCGCCGAGTGAAATTACAGTAGGTAAAAGTGTATAGGCAGACGTTCCTGCTGCGGTAATGAGCTTCTTAGCAGGCATCTTATGCAGAAAAAGTGCAAGCAATGAAACAAAGATAAAAAAGGTGCCAGGTAAATAAAGCGGGGTGACAGCAGAAGTTATTCCGGTTCCCAAGATATCACCAGTATTAATTGTCCAGCTATTTAAGAAGGTCTTAAATGGCTCAATTGTGCGTGACAGAACAAGCAACAAAGCCATTAACAAATACGGGGACCAGGCTGACAGCGTGGATAACTTCAGGCTGCTAGTTTCTTGCGTGGATGTCCCTTGTTCTTGTCCTGAAAAATCATCCCAGGTTTCTTTTGGAATTAAAAAACCCCGTTTAGCTGCAGGTATAACGATCATCATGCCCACCAGACCACCAATAATGGAAGGAAACTCTGGACCGATAAAGAAGTTCACTATCCAGGCGGGCAGGGTAAAGCTTAAGCCAGCAAAGATAGCAAATTTCCAAATCTTAAGTCCGGCTCGCCAGGATTTAGTACGACCAAAAAAGCCAGTTAATACCATAGACATAACCAAAGGGATCATTGAGCCCAACAGTAGATCAATGGAGCTGGTGTAAGTGGCTGCAATTTTTAAAAAGGTAACCAGGTCAATATTCTGTTGGTTCAGGTAACCCTGGATAATGAGTTCCCCCCTGACTGCAAGCCTTGTCCTATGCCGAATAGTACGGGTAATCCAATCGCACCAAAGGAAACTGAGGTGGAGTCAGCTATTAGTGCAACCACAGCTGCACCGATAGCTGGAAACCCTAACATAACTAATAAAGGTGCGGTGATAGCGGCTGGGGTTCCGAATCCGGCAGCTCCTTCTATAAAGGAGCCAAACAGCCAGCAGATAATGATGACCTGAACTCGTCGATCTGGGCTTATGCTAATAAAACCTGCCCGGATAGTATCCATCGCGCCAGAACTCTTAAGCGTATTCAGCAATAACACGGCACCAAAGACAATAAAAAGCGGGGTTAGGGCTGCAAACAATCCCTCGAGTATCGAAGCTGCTATGTGTTCGGCAGGCACTTGCCAGACAAAATAGGTACATAAGGCGGTTAGTATTAAAGAAATAGGCATGGCTTTTGCCGCAGGCAACTTTAATACAACTAGAAAGATCAACACGCCAATAACTGGTGTCAAACTGGCGAGAAACTGTAGTTCGGTCATCTCAGCGGCTTTGTCCTGAATAATGAGAAACGAAGACTCTACCTTGGCAAGCTCTAGCAGCAATAAAGCAGAGTGAATTGAATTTGATAAACTTCATCAAGATATCAAAAAATAATCTATATAGTAACCAATGCCGTATAATTACAAGCAAAGGACTAGAAAGTACGTTTTGACTATATATACCCTTACACTTTAGAAGGTGTGATCTAAGCTTTTAGGCCTATTGCTAATTAGAATTGTGTGGTTTTTAAGCGTTTAAAGGCGATTTTGAATTAAAAGTGGTGTTTTTACAAAAAGGCCTTGCGCTTGTGCACCGCATCTCTATAATGCGCAACCACTGAGGCGGCAAGCCACCCCATACGGGAGAAGGGCTGAAGCGACATCGGTCAGGTTAGAAACTGCGGTTTCAAGCCTGGAAAGAAAATTGCAAACTTCTTCGGAATTAGCAGTTGACTTTCAAACCGGCTAGCGTAGTATACGCAGCCCTGACGAGGCAAGCAAACGCCGACTCAACGCTCTTTAACAATTTAATCAGACAATCTGTGTGGACACTCCAACAGTAATTGAGACTCGCTAAGCAGCTTAGCTGCAAACGATTTTCTCAATATTTTGGATGTTCGACAGAACGACTTTATGACCACTATTTATAGTGGGAATAAAAACCAGAATTCATTGAGCAGGATGTTTTGCTTGCAAAACATCTCGTCCTCTCATTTATTCGCTTGCGAATAAATGAGAGGGCAAAAAAACTTTAAATTGAAGAGTTTGATCATGGCTCAGATTGAACGCTGGCGGCAGGCTTAACACATGCAAGTCGAGCGGAAACGATGATAGCTTGCTATCAGGCGTCGAGCGGCGGACGGGTGAGTAATGCTTGGGGAACTGCCCGATAGAGGGGGACAACAGTTGGAAACGACTGCTAATACCGCATAATCTCTTTGGAGCAAAGGTGGCCTATCCTTGGAAGCTATCGCTATCGGATGTACCCAAGTGGGATTAGCTAGTTGGTAAGGTAATGGCTTACCAAGGCGACGATCCCTAGCTGGTCTGAGAGGATGACCAGCCACACTGGAACTGAGACACGGTCCAGACTCCTACGGGAGGCAGCAGTGGGGAATATTGCACAATGGGGGAAACCCTGATGCAGCCATGCCGCGTGTGTGAAGAAGGCCTTCGGGTTGTAAAGCACTTTCAGCGAGGAGGAAAGGGTGTTGCTTAATACGTAACATCTGTGACGTTACTCGCAGAAGAAGCACCGGCTAACTTCGTGCCAGCAGCCGCGGTAATACGAGGGGTGCAAGCGTTAATCGGAATTACTGGGCGTAAAGCGCGTGTAGGTGGTTGATTAAGCCAGATGTGAAAGCCCCGAGCTCAACTTGGGAACTGCATTTGGAACTGGTCGACTAGAGTTTTGTAGAGGGTGGTAGAATTTCCAGTGTAGCGGTGAAATGCGTAGAGATTGGAAGGAATACCAGTGGCGAAGGCGGCCACCTGGACAGAAACTGACACTGAGACGCGAAAGCGTGGGTAGCAAACGGGATTAGATACCCCGGTAGTCCACGCCGTAAACGATGTCTACTAGGAGTCTGAGGTCTTGTACCTTGGGTTCCAAAGCTAACGCATTAAGTAGACCGCCTGGGGAGTACGGCCGCAAGGTTAAAACTCAAATGAATTGACGGGGGCCCGCACAAGCGGTGGAGCATGTGGTTTAATTCGATGCAACGCGAAGAACCTTACCTACTCTTGACATCCACGGAATTTAGCAGAGATGCTTTAGTGCCTTCGGGAACCGTGAGACAGGTGCTGCATGGCTGTCGTCAGCTCGTGTTGTGAAATGTTGGGTTAAGTCCCGCAACGAGCGCAACCCCTATCCTTAGTTGCCAGCACGTAATGGTGGGAACTCTAGGGAGACTGCCGGTGATAAACCGGAGGAAGGTGGGGACGACGTCAAGTCATCATGGCCCTTACGAGTAGGGCTACACACGTGCTACAATGGCGGATACAAAGAGCTGCGAACTAGTGATAGTGAGCGAATCTCAAAAAGTCCGTCGTAGTCCGGATTGGAGTCTGCAACTCGACTCCATGAAGTCGGAATCGCTAGTAATCGTGGATCAGAATGCCGCGGTGAATACGTTCCCGGGCCTTGTACACACCGCCCGTCACACCATGGGAGTGGGCTGCACCAGAAGTCATTAGCTTAACCTTCGGGGGGGCGATGACCACGGTGTGGTTCATGACTGGGGTGAAGTCGTAACAAGGTAGCCCTAGGGGAACCTGGGGCTGGATCACCTCCTTACCTAAAGCGACTCGAACTGTTGTCAACTCGCACTTTTACTTCGTAAAAGCTGCTGTTTGACCGGTCACATCTCTTCGAGATGTTCAGGGAGTGCCCACACAAATTGTCTGATTAATTAAAGATGTGAAGTTTCTGGAATATGGCTGCTCACTAGCGTTCGCCTGATTCATAAACTGCTGAGAAACATGTTTCTCATATCGAGTTTATGTCCCGTTCGTCTAGAGGCCTAGGACACCGCCCTTTCACGGCGGTAACACGAGTTCAAATCTCGTACGGGATACCATCTTTCTTACGAAAGATGGCGAACTAAGAAACCACCTTCGTATCGTGCTTGAAAGCACAAAGCAATATAGCAACTTCGGTTGTGATTATATTGCTTTGCTTTTTTAAGCAATTGCTCTTTAAAAATTTGGAAAGCTGATAAAGTTCATTGAATACATATGATGATGTATTCAATACCGAGTGATTATTACTTTATAAAGTAGTGATTATTCAAGCAATAGAAATAAATGTTAAGTGTTAAAACTTAGCACGTACTGAGTTTGTATTAGCGCCTTCTCACACATTTACTTGGTAAATGATGTTGTCAGGCAGGTCGCTTTTACAAGTAAAAGCTCAGTTGTAGTTCGCAAGTGTCTTGGTAAAGACAAAGGATGCACGAAAGTGGGTCCTGCAATACGACACTGTTTAGGTGTTGTATGGTTAAGTGAATAAGCGTGCACGGTGGATGCCTTGGCAGTCAGAGGCGATGAAGGACGTGGCAATCTGCGATAAGCTCTGGTGAGCTGATAACAAGCGTTATAACCAGAGATTTCCGAATGGGGGAACCCACCTGTTTACAGGTATCGTTACGTGAATACATAGCGTAACGAGGCGAACGCGGTGAACTGAAACATCTAAGTAACCGTAGGAAAAGAAATCAACCGAGATCCCGAAAGTAGCGGCGAGCGAAATTGGGCCAGCCCTTAAGCTGCATTGGTGTTAGTGGAACCTTCTGGAAAGTTGGACGATACCGGGTGATAGTCCCGTACACGAAAGGACCTTTGTAGTGAAATCGAGTAGGACGGCACACGTGAAATGCTGTTTGAATATGGGGGGACCATCCTCCAAGGCTAAATACTCCTGACTGACCGATAGTGAACCAGTACCGTGAGGGAAAGGCGAAAAGAACCCCTGTGAGGGGAGTGAAATAGAACCTGAAACCGTGTACGTACAAGCAGTGGGAGCGGACTTGTTCCGTGACTGCGTACCTTTTGTATAATGGGTCAGCGACTTAATTTTAGTAGCAAGGTTAACCGTTTAGGGGAGCCGTAGGGAAACCGAGTCTTAACTGGGCGTGTAGTTGCTAGGATTAGACCCGAAACCCGGTGATCTAGCCATGAGCAGGTTGAAGGTTGAGTAACATCAACTGGAGGACCGAACCCACTAATGTTGAAAAATTAGGGGATGACTTGTGGCTGGGGGTGAAAGGCCAATCAAACCGGGAGATAGCTGGTTCTCCTCGAAAGCTATTTAGGTAGCGCCTCGTGTCTCACCATTGGGGGTAGAGCACTGTTTCGGCTAGGGGGTCATCCCGACTTACCAACCCGATGCAAACTCCGAATACCAATGAGTGCAATCACGGGAGACACACGGCGGGTGCTAACGTCCGTCGTGGAAAGGGAAACAACCCAGACCGTCAGCTAAGGTCCCAAAGTACTAGCTAAGTGGGAAACGATGTGGAAAGGCTCAGACAGCCAGGAAGTTGGCTTAGAAGCAGCCATCTTTTAAAGAAAGCGTAATAGCTCACTGGTCGAGTCGGTCTGCGCGGAAGATGTAACGGGGCTAAGCTAGTCACCGAAGCTACGGATGCATGCTTGCATGCATGGTAGAGGAGCGTTCTGTAAGCCGTTGAAGGGAAAGCTGAGAGGCATCCTGGAGGTATCAGAAGTGCGAATGCTGACATGAGTAACGATAATGCGGGTGAAAAACCCGCACGCCGGAAGACCAAGGGTTCCTGTCCAACGTTAATCGGGGCAGGGTGAGTCGACCCCTAAGGCGAGGCCGAAAGGCGTAGTCGATGGGAAACGGGTTAATATTCCCGTACTGGTTGTTATTGCGATGGGGGGACGGAGAAGGCTAGGTGGGCCAGGCGATGGTTGTCCTGGTTCAAGTGTGTAGGCGGAGTTCTTAGGTAAATCCGGGAATTCATTAACGCTGAGACACGATGTCGAGACACTACGGTGTTGAAGTCATTGATGCCCTGCTTCCAGGAAAAGCCTCTAAGCTTCAGATAACAAACAATCGTACCCCAAACCGACACAGGTGGTCAGGTAGAGAATACCAAGGCGCTTGAGAGAACTCGGGTGAAGGAACTAGGCAAAATGGTACCGTAACTTCGGGAGAAGGTACGCCGCTGTTGGTGATGGAACTTGCTTCCTAAGCTGACGGCGGTCGCAGATACCAGGTGGCTGCAACTGTTTATTAAAAACACAGCACTGTGCAAAATCGCAAGATGACGTATACGGTGTGACGCCTGCCCGGTGCCGGAAGGTTAATTGATGGGGTTAGCGCTTGCGCGAAGCTCTTGATCGAAGCCCCGGTAAACGGCGGCCGTAACTATAACGGTCCTAAGGTAGCGAAATTCCTTGTCGGGTAAGTTCCGACCTGCACGAATGGCGTAATGATGGCCACGCTGTCTCCACCCGAGACTCAGTGAAGTTGAAATCGCTGTGAAGATGCAGTGTACCCGCGGCTAGACGGAAAGACCCCGTGAACCTTTACTACAGCTTGGCAGTGAACATTGACCCTACATGTGTAGGATAGGTGGGAGGCATTGAAACTTGGTCGCTAGATTGAGTGGAGCCGACCTTGAAATACCACCCTTGTAGGTTTGATGTTCTAACCACGCCCCCTGGATCGGGGGTTGGGACACTGTCTGGTGGGTAGTTTGACTGGGGCGGTCTCCTCCCAAAGAGTAACGGAGGAGTACGAAGGTTGGCTAATCACGGTCGGACATCGTGAGGTTAGTACAATGGTATAAGCCAGCTTAACTGCGAGACAGACACGTCGAGCAGGTACGAAAGTAGGTCATAGTGATCCGGTGGTTCTGAATGGAAGGGCCATCGCTCAACGGATAAAAGGTACTCCGGGGATAACAGGCTGATACCGCCCAAGAGTTCATATCGACGGCGGTGTTTGGCACCTCGATGTCGGCTCATCACATCCTGGGGCTGAAGTCGGTCCCAAGGGTATGGCTGTTCGCCATTTAAAGTGGTACGCGAGCTGGGTTTAGAACGTCGTGAGACAGTTCGGTCCCTATCTGCCGTGGGCGTTTGAGAATTGAGAGGGGCTGCTCCTAGTACGAGAGGACCGGAGTGGACGAACCGCTGGTGTTCGGGTTGTTATGCCAATAGCATTGCCCGGTAGCTACGTTCGGAATCGATAACCGCTGAAAGCATCTAAGCGGGAAGCGAGCCTCAAGATGAGTTCTCACTGGACCTTTAAGGTCCCTGAAGGGCCGTTGGAGACTACAACGTTGATAGGCAAGGTGTGTAAGTGCTGTGAGGCATTGAGCTAACTTGTACTAATGACCCGTGAGGCTTAACCATACAACTCCTAAGCGGTGTTACGAAGTAACCCGCGCAGTTCCGGCAACATGTTGAAGACATGTGAGAGGAAACTAAGCATTAGGGTGTTAATACCAAAAGATTACTTGCGAACTATTCACTTTTTGCTTGCAAAAAGTGAAGGTCTGGCAACACTTTTACGAAGTAAAGGTGTGAGAAGACAAAGAGCTGTTGCGAACTTTATCACTTCCAGATTTTAAAGCTCACGCGCTTAGCGCGAGAGCAAAACAAGTTATCGCCTGGCGGCCATAGCATTGTGGACCCACCTGACTCCATGCCGAACTCAGTAGTGAAACGCAATAGCGCCGATGGTAGTGTGGGGTTTCCCCATGTGAGAGTAGGACACTGCCAGGCACCAAATTGAAAAGCCCAATCCGCAAGGATTGGGCTTTTTTACGTCCGAAGAATAATCCAAACCTGCTAGCTACACTACTCACCGACCGCAGCGCAACTCAACTAAACTCATAAAAGTACCCTAAGGCAACCTACCTATGCCCAGCATTATCACATATTCGGTTGATGCCTCTACGGAGCTGGCTGCAAACAATAAGCACGCAAAAATATTTTATCAGCAACTGTTTCAGCTTCATGAAGTTACCCTGAGCCTGTCGAAAGCCAAATCATTGGATACTCTCTATCGTGTTGCCGTTGAGTCGGCACTAAGTCGGTTGGATATAGACCGCCTGGGTATTTTAATGATAGATAAAACTCGTAACTGGATGGTGGGTACCTGGAGTACTGATGAAGAAGGCAACGTTAGGAGTGAAAAAGATTTTGCCGCACCTATTATAGACGATGTCCATGATGTGATCAGTGAAGTGTCGACGCGGGGTAAGGTCTGCGTCTGGCATGACAGAGAACTGGTTGAACTTAGTGAAGAGGAAGGTTCAGTCAGTGCGCCGCCATTGCGATCTGGGATAATGACGAGCCGATTGGTTGGATAGCCTGCGATAACTTACTCAATCACCGTCCATTTGAAGTATACCAGAGCCATATTCTTAGATTGTTTGGATCATTGCTTGAAGAGTTGCTTATTCGGAAAAAACAGAAGAGCAGGTACAGGAGCTGAACGAGTCGCTGGAAAACCGCATTACGGATCGTACTTATGAATTGATGCAAGCTAAACAGTCATTGCAACTGATTAATACCAAGTTAGAAGAAAAAGTTCTGCAGCGTACCGCCTTGCTTAATGAGAAGAAAGATAAGCTGGAAAGTGCACTGAAAATCCTGAAAGTTACACAAAAACAGCTAGTTGAAGCAGAAAAGCAATCTGCTCTGAGTCATCTTGTGGTAGGCATGGCTCACGAAATGAACACGCGACTGAGTATCATTTTGTCCGCCACCAGTTACTTGCCGGAAATCCTGGGTGACATACGGCACCAGGTGGGTCAGGGGAAAATTTCGAAAAGTAGCCTGCTATCTGGTATCGCTATTGCCTTTGAAAGCCTTGAGATGATCAACAGTAACGTACTCAAGGTGGTGGAGCTGGTGAGGCAGTTCAAGAGGCTGTCGGTTTCGGGGGCAAGGGATAATGTGGAATTAATTGAATTGACCAATTGGTTGGAGCTGGTTATAAAACTGGTAGTTGACGGGTATGCCTCAGTTTGTCCGGCGGAAATTGTAATCTCGGTTGAACCCAGAGACGCGAAGGTTTTTATCGACCCAAAGTTACTGGTGCAGGCGTTGGAAGCCATTCTTTATAATTCATTTGAACATGGTCTACAGCATACTCCTGATGGTGTGATCAGAGTCAATGCCTACACTCGGGGACAGATGTTAACGATAGAAGTGGAAGATAATGGGCGAGGTATAGATGAGGAGTTGAAAAGCAGCATTTTTGAACCCTTCGTCACAACAGCAAGAGGGTTAGGTTTAAATCTGGTTTATAACCTTGTCACGCAGGGGCTAGGTGGGAACATAATTAGTTAGGGGAGCCGGGTTTAAATTGGAACTTCCTATCTGAGTGTTTGACGTAGTTTTAATCTATCTTTGTGTGATATTTGAGCGCTTCAAGATACTTTAGTAAAAAATGTGCCTTTTTCACAAAAAAGCCTTGTGCTTGCGATGCTGATCTCTATAATGCGCAACCACTGAGAGGCTGGTCCGATACGTCGGAGACACCCGATATACAAGGGCTGAAGCGACATCAGTCAGGTTAGAAGCTGAGGTTTCAAGCCTGGAAAGAAAATTGCAAACATCTTCGGAATTAGCGGTTGACTTTCGAAACGGCTAGCGTAGTATACGCAGCCCTGACGAGGCAAACAAACGCCGACTCAACGCTCTTTAACAATTTAATCAGACAATCTGTGTGGACACTCCAACAGTAATTGAGACTCGCTAAGCAGCTTAGCTGCAACGATTTTCTCAATATTTTGGATGTTCGACAGAACGACTTTATGACCACTATTTATAGTGGGAATAAAAACCAGAATTCATTGAGCAGGATGTTTTGCTTGCAAAACATCTCGTCCTCTCATTTATTCGCTTGCGAATAAATGAGAGGGCAAAAAAACTTTAAATTGAAGAGTTTGATCATGGCTCAGATTGAACGCTGGCGGCAGGCTTAACACATGCAAGTCGAGCGGAAACGATGATAGCTTGCTATCAGGCGTCGAGCGGCGGACGGGTGAGTAATGCTTGGGGAACTGCCCGATAGAGGGGGACAACAGTTGGAAACGACTGCTAATACCGCATAATCTCTAAGGAGCAAAGGTGGCCTATCCTTGGAAGCTATCGCTATCGGATGTACCCAAGTGGGATTAGCTAGTTGGTAAGGTAATGGCTTACCAAGGCGACGATCCCTAGCTGGTCTGAGAGGATGACCAGCCACACTGGAACTGAGACACGGTCCAGACTCCTACGGGAGGCAGCAGTGGGGAATATTGCACAATGGGGGAAACCCTGATGCAGCCATGCCGCGTGTGTGAAGAAGGCCTTCGGGTTGTAAAGCACTTTCAGCGAGGAGGAAAGGGTGTTGCTTAATACGTAACATCTGTGACGTTACTCGCAGAAGAAGCACCGGCTAACTTCGTGCCAGCAGCCGCGGTAATACGAGGGGTGCAAGCGTTAATCGGAATTACTGGGCGTAAAGCGCGTGTAGGTGGTTGATTAAGCCAGATGTGAAAGCCCCGAGCTCAACTTGGGAACTGCATTTGGAACTGGTCGACTAGAGTTTTGTAGAGGGTGGTAGAATTTCCAGTGTAGCGGTGAAATGCGTAGAGATTGGAAGGAATACCAGTGGCGAAGGCGGCCACCTGGACAGAAACTGACACTGAGACGCGAAAGCGTGGGTAGCAAACGGGATTAGATACCCCGGTAGTCCACGCCGTAAACGATGTCTACTAGGAGTCTGAGGTCTTGTACCTTGGGTTCCAAAGCTAACGCATTAAGTAGACCGCCTGGGGAGTACGGCCGCAAGGTTAAAACTCAAATGAATTGACGGGGGCCCGCACAAGCGGTGGAGCATGTGGTTTAATTCGATGCAACGCGAAGAACCTTACCTACTCTTGACATCCACGGAATTTAGCAGAGATGCTTTAGTGCCTTCGGGAACCGTGAGACAGGTGCTGCATGGCTGTCGTCAGCTCGTGTTGTGAAATGTTGGGTTAAGTCCCGCAACGAGCGCAACCCCTATCCTTAGTTGCCAGCACGTAATGGTGGGAACTCTAGGGAGACTGCCGGTGATAAACCGGAGGAAGGTGGGGACGACGTCAAGTCATCATGGCCCTTACGAGTAGGGCTACACACGTGCTACAATGGCGGATACAAAGAGCTGCGAACTAGTGATAGTGAGCGAATCTCAAAAAGTCCGTCGTAGTCCGGATTGGAGTCTGCAACTCGACTCCATGAAGTCGGAATCGCTAGTAATCGTGGATCAGAATGCCGCGGTGAATACGTTCCCGGGCCTTGTACACACCGCCCGTCACACCATGGGAGTGGGCTGCACCAGAAGTCATTAGCTTAACCTTCGGGGGGGCGATGACCACGGTGTGGTTCATGACTGGGGTGAAGTCGTAACAAGGTAGCCCTAGGGGAACCTGGGGCTGGATCACCTCCTTACCTAAAGCGACTCGAACTGTTGTCAACTCGCACTTTTACTTCGTAAAAGCTGCTGTTTGACCGGTCACATCTCTTCGAGATGTTCAGGGAGTGCCCACACAAATTGTCTGATTAAATAGAGCAAAAAACATCGGGTCTGTAGCTCAGTTGGTTAGAGCGCACCCCTGATAAGGGTGAGGTCGGTAGTTCAAATCTACTCAGACCCACCAATCATTTGATTGGTTTCCGGTGTCTGTAACTAGTTGGTTAGAGCGCACCCCTACTCTATGAAAAGAGCGGTGAGGGCGTTGGTTATTTCAAATTTACTCAGACCCACCAATTTACTATCTCCCTAGTTAATTGGGATTTCGATGTTGTTAGGAAGATATGGGGCTATAGCTCAGCTGGGAGAGCGCCTGCCTTGCACGCAGGAGGTCAGCGGTTCGATCCCGCTTAGCTCCACCACTTCTTCTATTCTCCTCGCAGAGAATAAAAGGCCAAGAGGCCAAAGATAAATCGCAGGATTTATCTTTGGCTTTTTTTAGCAATAAAGAAAGCTCGCTCTTTAAAAATTTGGAAAGCTGATAAAGTTCATTGAATACATTAGTAACCACCATTTTGCGTTGCAAAATCGGTATGTTACGTATTATCACTTGGTGATAATACTCGATGTGTTTAATACCGAGTTGTTTCTTCGGAAACAATTCAAGCAATAGAAATAAATGTTAAGTGTTAAAACTTAGCACGTACTGAGTTTGTATTAGCGCCTTCTCACACATTTACTTGGTAAATGATGTTGTTAGGCAGGTCGCTTTTACAAGTAAAAGCTCAGTTATAGTTCGCAAGTGTCTTGGTAAAGACAAAGGATGCACGAAAGTGGGTCCTGCAATACGACACTGTTTAGGTGTTGTATGGTTAAGTGAATAAGCGTGCACGGTGGATGCCTTGGCAGTCAGAGGCGATGAAGGACGTGGCAATCTGCGATAAGCTCTGGTGAGCTGATAACAAGCGTTATAACCAGAGATTTCCGAATGGGGGAACCCACCTGTTTACAGGTATCGTTACGTGAATACATAGCGTAACGAGGCGAACGCGGTGAACTGAAACATCTAAGTAACCGTAGGAAAAGAAATCAACCGAGATCCCGAAAGTAGCGGCGAGCGAAATTGGGCCAGCCCTTAAGCTGCATTGGTGTTAGTGGAACCTTCTGGAAAGTTGGACGATACCGGGTGATAGTCCCGTACACGAAAGGACCTTTGTAGTGAAATCGAGTAGGACGGCACACGTGAAATGCTGTTTGAATATGGGGGGACCATCCTCCAAGGCTAAATACTCCTGACTGACCGATAGTGAACCAGTACCGTGAGGGAAAGGCGAAAAGAACCCCTGTGAGGGGAGTGAAATAGAACCTGAAACCGTGTACGTACAAGCAGTGGGAGCGGACTTGTTCCGTGACTGCGTACCTTTTGTATAATGGGTCAGCGACTTAATTTTAGTAGCAAGGTTAACCGTTTAGGGGAGCCGTAGGGAAACCGAGTCTTAACTGGGCGTACAGTTGCTAGGATTAGACCCGAAACCCGGTGATCTAGCCATGAGCAGGTTGAAGGTTGAGTAACATCAACTGGAGGACCGAACCCACTAATGTTGAAAAATTAGGGGATGACTTGTGGCTGGGGGTGAAAGGCCAATCAAACCGGGAGATAGCTGGTTCTCCTCGAAAGCTATTTAGGTAGCGCCTCGTGTCTCACCATTGGGGGTAGAGCACTGTTTCGGCTAGGGGGTCATCCCGACTTACCAACCCGATGCAAACTCCGAATACCAATGAGTGCAATCACGGGAGACACACGGCGGGTGCTAACGTCCGTCGTGGAAAGGGAAACAACCCAGACCGTCAGCTAAGGTCCCAAAGTACTAGCTAAGTGGGAAACGATGTGGAAAGGCTCAGACAGCCAGGAAGTTGGCTTAGAAGCAGCCATCTTTTAAAGAAAGCGTAATAGCTCACTGGTCGAGTCGGTCTGCGCGGAAGATGTAACGGGGCTAAGCTAGTCACCGAAGCTACGGATGCATGCTTGCATGCATGGTAGAGGAGCGTTCTGTAAGCCGTTGAAGGGAAAGCTGAGAGGCATCCTGGAGGTATCAGAAGTGCGAATGCTGACATGAGTAACGATAATGCGGGTGAAAAACCCGCACGCCGGAAGACCAAGGGTTCCTGTCCAACGTTAATCGGGGCAGGGTGAGTCGACCCCTAAGGCGAGGCCGAAAGGCGTAGTCGATGGGAAACGGGTTAATATTCCCGTACTGGTTGTTATTGCGATGGGGGGACGGAGAAGGCTAGGTGGGCCAGGCGATGGTTGTCCTGGTTCAAGTGTGTAGGCGGAGTTCTTAGGTAAATCCGGGAATTCATTAACGCTGAGACACGATGTCGAGACACTACGGTGTTGAAGTCATTGATGCCCTGCTTCCAGGAAAAGCCTCTAAGCTTCAGATAACAAACAATCGTACCCCAAACCGACACAGGTGGTCAGGTAGAGAATACCAAGGCGCTTGAGAGAACTCGGGTGAAGGAACTAGGCAAAATGGTACCGTAACTTCGGGAGAAGGTACGCCGCTGTTGGTGATGGAACTTGCTTCCTAAGCTGACGGCGGTCGCAGATACCAGGTGGCTGCAACTGTTTATTAAAAACACAGCACTGTGCAAAATCGCAAGATGACGTATACGGTGTGACGCCTGCCCGGTGCCGGAAGGTTAATTGATGGGGTTAGCGCTTGCGCGAAGCTCTTGATCGAAGCCCCGGTAAACGGCGGCCGTAACTATAACGGTCCTAAGGTAGCGAAATTCCTTGTCGGGTAAGTTCCGACCTGCACGAATGGCGTAATGATGGCCACGCTGTCTCCACCCGAGACTCAGTGAAGTTGAAATCGCTGTGAAGATGCAGTGTACCCGCGGCTAGACGGAAAGACCCCGTGAACCTTTACTACAGCTTGGCAGTGAACATTGACCCTACATGTGTAGGATAGGTGGGAGGCATTGAAACTTGGTCGCTAGATTGAGTGGAGCCGACCTTGAAATACCACCCTTGTAGGTTTGATGTTCTAACCACGCCCCCTGGATCGGGGGTTGGGACACTGTCTGGTGGGTAGTTTGACTGGGGCGGTCTCCTCCCAAAGAGTAACGGAGGAGTACGAAGGTTGGCTAATCACGGTCGGACATCGTGAGGTTAGTACAATGGTATAAGCCAGCTTAACTGCGAGACAGACACGTCGAGCAGGTACGAAAGTAGGTCATAGTGATCCGGTGGTTCTGAATGGAAGGGCCATCGCTCAACGGATAAAAGGTACTCCGGGGATAACAGGCTGATACCGCCCAAGAGTTCATATCGACGGCGGTGTTTGGCACCTCGATGTCGGCTCATCACATCCTGGGGCTGAAGTCGGTCCCAAGGGTATGGCTGTTCGCCATTTAAAGTGGTACGCGAGCTGGGTTTAGAACGTCGTGAGACAGTTCGGTCCCTATCTGCCGTGGGCGTTTGAGAATTGAGAGGGGCTGCTCCTAGTACGAGAGGACCGGAGTGGACGAACCGCTGGTGTTCGGGTTGTTATGCCAATAGCATTGCCCGGTAGCTACGTTCGGAATCGATAACCGCTGAAAGCATCTAAGCGGGAAGCGAGCCTCAAGATGAGTTCTCACTGGACCTTTAAGGTCCCTGAAGGGCCGTTGGAGACTACAACGTTGATAGGCAAGGTGTGTAAGTGCTGTGAGGCATTGAGCTAACTTGTACTAATGACCCGTGAGGCTTAACCATACAACTCCTAAGCGGTGTTACGAAGTAACCCGCGCAGTTCCGGCAACATGTCGCAGACATGTGAGAGGAAACTAAGCATTAGGGTGTTAATACCAAAAGATTACTTGCGAACTATTCACTTTTTGCTTGCAAAAAGTGAAGGTCTGGCAACACTTTTACGAAGTAAAGGTGTGAGAAGACAAAGAGCTGTTGCGAACTTTATCACTTCCAGATTTTAAAGCTCACGCGCTTAGCGCGAGAGCAAAACAAGTTATCGCCTGGCGGCCATAGCATTGTGGACCCACCTGACTCCATGCCGAACTCAGTAGTGAAACGCAATAGCGCCGATGGTAGTGTGGGGTTTCCCCATGTGAGAGTAGGACACTGCCAGGCACCAAATTGCAAAACCCGAACCGAAAGGTTCGGGTTTTTTTATATCCGTAAAAAATTAACCAAGCAATTTAATCAATGCTCTAGCCTTCCTCCTTACTTGCCATACTTTAAGTTATCCCTATTGGTAGTGGTAGCTATATGCGACTTACCCTAATGGCAATTATTTTACTTTGGGCGCAATTAACTTATGCCAACCGATATTTAATACCATTTTTTGGTGATCGTTTAATAGGGCAAGAACAAACGCATATTGTAAATGAGGGGGAGCATTTTCAGCTATTGGCAAGGCGGTATGGAGTCGGCTTGCTGGCATTGATGTTGGCAAATTCTAATGTTGATCCATTTCTACCCGCTCCCTCGGTTAAACTGGTTATCCCCACCCAGATGCTTTTACCGAAAGTAGCCAGAAAAGGAATAGTAATTAACTTGGCGGAACTGAGGCTTTATTACTATCCACCGGAAGGGACATGGGTATATGTGTTTCCTATAGGAGTTGGTAGGTTAGGTAAAGAAACACCTGAAATGACAACTGTTGTTGCAAGAAAGCACAAAGATCCTGTTTGGAGACCCACAGCCAGTATTCGAAGAGAGCATTTTGAGAGGACCGGTTATGAGTTGGCGAAAGAAATTTCCCCCGGTCCAAATAACCCACTGGGCAAATATGCCTTGCGGCTATCCTATGGCGCTGGAGTCTACCTAATTCACGGAACAAATAAGAATTTTGGTATCGGACTCAGGGTAAGTTCAGGCTGTATAAGGTTAAATCCTGAAGATATCGAATTTTTATACCATGAAGTCGAAGAAGGGGAGTTAATTCGGATTATTAACGAACCGGTGAAGTTCTCTAGTGAAGCAAATGGTGAGTTCTTGCTGGAAATTCACAAACCTCTGTCCAAATTGGGTGCTGTTGTACAACAAATCGATATAACCCCTGATGTTTTGAGGTTAATAAGCGATGAAAACGTAAAGCAGAGCTTAGTTCAGTTTATGTTGCAGCAACAGTCAGGACTACCTGGGGTCGTGGGAAGAAAGTAGTGTGTCGAGCTACTTTCTTGATTATTCTTCACTTCATATATGAGTCGGCAATGCTGTCTATTCTACTATTTGCTCTCTTCGCTCCCATACTTGCGTCCATGGCTGCCGATTTAGCTTGGTTAATGCCGGCTGATAGCTTGCCGTGTTCACCTTTTATTGATCGCACCTCTGAAGATAGCATATCTACTTTGTTGTTAAGATCGGCAACACTTTTCTCCAATGCGGTATTGCTACAGCCTAGTAGAAGCGAGCATAGGCTGGCGACACCTACAATAAGTATAATTTTGCGATTCATGGCTTACCTCTTTATCTTGATGAATTGCAAGATAGCTCTTTGTATCAAAGAGCTTTTCAAAGTATGGCATAGATGAAAAGAACTGCATTTTCCAGCGCAGTCAAAGCGGGGAGACTGAAAGTTCAGAGGTTGCTTATTTCTGAATCGAACAGATTTTTTATCAAACCAACAAACTCTTCAATAAACTCGGCTTGCTGCGGACTTGGGTATTTATGCCAAGCGGTCGACAGAACTTCTTCCAAGTCATTAACGATAGCATCTGTTTCCCTGACGACTTCGAATCGTTGATTACTGGTGAGCTTGGGGTGTTGAGAGCAAACTAATATCACGCTTTCTGCTATGTGCTCAGTGACTTGATCTGAAATCGTCAATTCTCCGGAGCCGGCTGCTTTCTCTTCAAATACAGACAGATTATCTGTCAAGAAGTGGATCAGTTCGATGTAGCCTTCGCCGTCAATGATCATAGATTAGTTGTTTGAATTTGTTAAAGAATAAAATTATTATACCCGTATTCACGATTATGCTGTGAGATCTTGGTTTATAAATTTGCCTTTCGCACTTAACAATTATTGCCCTTCATCTAACCCCAGCTTACTAAGTACTTTCAAACTATCTTGATAAAGGTCGGGGTCTTCCCAATCATCACAAGCTTTACGAAAGGATTCTAATAAACCTAGATTGTAATTTCGCTTATAAATTCGTATCAGCTCTGAGGCTTCGTTATATAACTCGGCTAACTCTTCTTGCTGGCTACCTGTGGAATGTTCCAGATGGTTTATTGAAGTTAGTACGGCAGCCAAACTGGCAAGTTGTTTCCTTTTCTCTTGCTGTCTAATAACCATAAACCTTCTCTTTAAGCCGATGATAGGATGGACATTTGATATTTAGTGATAAAAGAATCAGTATGGTGAAACCCATATTGGATTGGTTCACTTCAATGGATATGAAGACTTGCCTGATTTTAACCTTTAGCCTAGCCCAACTGTCGGTACAGGCTAGCGATATTTCAGATGTATTCGATAACACACAACTGCAGCGTCAAATTGCTCGTGTATATGGCCCGGACTCATTAAAACGTCTGAATGCCTGGTCTGCGCTACTTAGGAAAACGGCAGGTTCTACTGATGTTGAAAAGTTAAATCTGGTGAACCAGTTCTTTAATCAGCTTATTTATATTACCGATGTCGGGTTATGGGGAAAAACAGATTTTTGGGCTTCTCCAATCGAATTTGTGGGAGCTAAAGGTGGTGATTGTGAAGATTACAGCATATCCAAGTATTACTCCTTACTGGACCTGGGAATTCCAGAAAAGAAGTTACGTATTATTTATGTGAAGCATCTGGCGCTGGATCAATTTCATATGGTGGTTGGTTATTACCCAACCCCAAAGGCTGTGCCCTTAATACTAGATAATACCGAATTTGATATTGTTCCCGCCAATAAACGTCGCGATCTGGTGCCCGTCTATAGCTTTAATGCCGGAAATCTCTGGCTGATGGGCCAGAGAAAACAAGGAAAACGGGTGGGCTCAGCCAACAAGCTCAAAGAATGGAGGAAGATGTCAAATCGTCTGCAGGTGGATAGACTAACGAAACCTATAAAGGTGCTGTAAATGTCATTGGTTAGAACAATAAGACTGTTTGTTTTTGGCCTGGTGTGTTGCTTGTTTCTATCCCTGGTGACAACCCAGTTTTTATCATCTCGACAAAGCTTCATCCATCAAATTGAAGCAAACATAGAAACGACCATGACCTCATTGATGCTCACATTACCACCACTGGTACTGGCATACGACGATACAGGTTCGGAAACTTACATCAACGCTATGTTTGATGGCGGGTTTGTAAAGTCTATTCAGTTAAAGGACCCGGAAGGTAACGTTAGGTTTGAAAGAAATGTCCCCAGTGGAAAAGAGCTGTCGAGGACGGGACTAAGCAGAGATCTGGAATTGCCTAAGACTAAGGAACTGATCCCTTTAGCCTTAACGGTACGTGAGATAGTGCAAAATCGACAAGACTTGTATCGGGCTAAAAAGGGTATGCTTCAGGCAAGCAGCAAAAGGCCAAGCCTATTGACTCTCCCTAAGCGCAACCAGGGGTTTGTTCGTTATGTTGCCTTAACTACGGGCAAGGATCTTTATAGTAGGATCTTGATAGAAAAGAAGGCGTTCGATCAAGAGTTTGTGCTGGGAAAAATGGAAGGAAGTCAGCTTCAAGCCCTGGTTGTTAATGCTGAATGGTTGGAGGATCCTGATTTTGTATTACAACTGGTATGCTTGGCAAAAAAGTTAGACAAGTCCAACCAATCCCTTTGTATCGAGTTGTCCGAGCTGGCATTGGCATGTGGACTAAATTTGGATAAAGCGTTCTACCGGTTAAGATGTTGGGATGTACATTTCAGCCTATCCGGCGCGCTAGTTACGGACACCTTTTTCCATTGGTATGAAGAGTTAAAGCCCGGCTATGTCATATTTCCTGAAACCTTACTGGACCATTCTGATCAAGGTTATGTAAATGCCCTGCTCGAGTTAATGCGTACGGCTGGTACCTTGTCATTGATTAACACCAGTGAACAAGAGAGTCCGGGTTTGGAACAACTGGCCATCGATGGTATGGCTAAGTCATAACCAGCCAGCAACGGTTTGGATTATCTGAGTGCCGTCTGGTTGGGTTAACCAAACGGCTATAGCTGTATTACCAGGGTAACCTTGATGCAGACGGAACCCCCATTTGCCATTGCCACTGACCCTTTGTTGGTATTCCAGTACTACAAAGTCATGCTGTAACTCTTTTCCTTGGTTTTCACCAGCTTGGATATGGGTTGTCAGATCAAACCCTAAGACGACCATATGAGCTTGTAAAGGCTGGTTCTTCGGATAGTCCACTATGAGATGACGAGCCTCAAGCTGGATAGAAAGAGGAGAAGTAGGTGTTGGGTTATATTCCGGCAAAGAAGCTGAACTAAAGAAGCCTCGCCATTCCTTACCGCCTACAACCCAGCCAGGCGTATACACAGATTTGACAGCACCCTTACTGTGATACCACCTTTGTCGCTGACTGTATTCCCGCTGAGAGAATCTGTCTTTCCAGCCCAGGTAGTTCCAGTAATCTACATGAAACGCCATGGGGATCAGCTTATGCCATAAGTCGGCTCTGTTACGCATAGTAGAGAGTCGTCGATCGGCTCTGGGGCAGGAACTACACCCCTCAGATGTATAAAGTTCAACTAACTGGGCAGGTCCAGCTGTGTTGACCCAGGTTTGGGGGGAAGAAAGAGCTAACCCCGGCAGCAATAAAGTCAGAATGATAAAAAGTCGCATAGTCACCTCCCCTTATTTAGAAAGGTGTGAACCATAATTTATTTCAGAGAATACAAATTTATAAACAGTATACCAGCCTGTATACTTCTCTTTTTCTGATATAGGTGGTTTTGCTCAGGGTGGGCAGAGCCAAATCACTTGGTATCGACAGAATACAATAGTGGCCTCAGACTATAACTTTTAATGCTTAAAGACAGAGAAACTATGGACACAGTTAACGCTGCTGGCTTAGGAGATAGGGAATATAAGCTTGCTATTTATATTGCCAATCGCCCGCCGCTTACTCCCTATGAATCGTTAAACCGAGTTAAGCCTCTTGAACAAGAGGAGGTAAAGTTAATCGTAGAGCAAACGGGCAACCATTGGCGCAAAATCTTTAACTTATACGCTAAGCTTGGCTTTTTGTTAGACTCCTGCCAACAGGCCAGTTGGCAGGAATATCGAGATAATCATTTACTGCAAGCGGGTTCAAGGCAAGCTCTACTTTTTAGTCCACCGGAGCCAGATCTAGATTGTCTGCATATAGTGGCTGGCAAGCAACATGCTGTTCAATTAGGTGTTTTTGCTGATCTTATCTGGCTTGACGAATATTTTGCCGTTCACAAAGAGCATCGCTTAATCGTATGTCCTTACCTGGACTACCGCCAGCTATCAAATACCAGGCTAGATCAATTGCTCAAAATTGTTTATTCCTTAACCTGATAGTGGTACACTTAACGGTTCTTGCCCTGTTTTATTAAAAAATCGAGCACTCCCTAATTAAATGGCGTATAATGCCGCGCTTTTCATTTCTCCTAAGAGGCCCTATGTCCACAGAAACGCCCAAATTTGATGATTTACACTTGCCAGACACTATTTTAAAAGTGGTTTCTGAGCTGGGGTATGAAACACCTTCTCCTATTCAGGCACAGTGTATTCCATTATTACTTGATGGGGGGGATGTATTAGGGTTGGCTCAAACAGGTACGGGTAAAACAGCTGCGTTTGCTTTGCCTTTATTAGCAAATATCGACTTATCCCTGGCAAAACCTCAGGTTTTGGTGCTGGCGCCAACTCGTGAGCTGGCCATACAGGTAGCGGAAGCGTTCCAGACTTATGCTCGTCACCTTAAAGGTTTCCACGTATTACCTATTTACGGCGGACAAAACTACAACCTGCAGTTTAAGTCCCTTAAGCGTGGGCCTCAGGTTGTTGTGGGTACTCCGGGACGTATTCTGGATCACCTGAAGCGTCGCACCCTGGATCTTTCTCAACTGAAAGCTATGGTGCTAGATGAAGCCGATGAGATGCTACGTATGGGCTTTATCGAAGATGTAGAGACCATCATGGCGGATACCCCGGAATCACGTCAAACGGCGTTATTTTCTGCGACTATGCCTGATCAAATCAAGCGCATTACCAAGCGTTATATGAAGGCACCTACGGAAGTTAAGATTAAAGCCAAAACTTCCACTGTTTCGAATATCGAGCAAAAAGCCTGGATGGTGAGCGGTACGAATAAGCTGGATGCGCTAACTCGCATGCTGGAAACGGAAGAGTTTGACGGTGTCATTATTTTCGCCCGCACCAAAACAGCCACTGTTGAATTAGCTGAGAAGCTGGAAGCCCGCGGTTACAGCAGTTCACCACTAAACGGTGATATGAACCAGGCCTTGCGTGAGCGCACGGTTGCACGCCTGAAAGACGGTAAGCTGGATATTCTTGTGGCCACAGATGTTGCGGCTCGTGGTTTGGATGTTGAGCGTATCAGTCTGGTTGTTAACTACGATATCCCAACTGATACTGAGTCTTATGTACACCGTATTGGTCGTACCGGGCGTGCCGGACGCCAGGGTAAAGCAATCCTGTTTGTGGCGCCAAGAGAGCGTCGTTTACTGAAAGCTATCGAACGTGCTACTCGCCAGCCGATTTCCATGATGGAGCTTCCAACCCGTGATGAAGTGACGCAAAAGCGTATCGAGTCCTTCCAGGAAGAAATGCAGTCGGTGATTAAAAATGAATCACTGGATTTCTACCGCACCCTTATTGAGAAAATGAACTCCGAGTTTGAGCTGGATATGGATGCGATGACAGCAGCATTGCTGTTTATGGCACAGAAAGACAAACCGCTACAACTGCCGGAAGAGCCTGTACGTCAAAGACGCGAGCGTTTTGAACGTGATGATAATCGTGGTCGTGACAGAGGTGACAGAGGTGACAGAGGTGACAGAGGCGAAGGTCGTGAAAAACGTCGTCGCCAAGCTCCTGATGTTGCTTTAGACACATTCCGTATTGAAGTGGGCCGCGAGCACGGTGTTCAGGTGAAAAACATCGTCGGTGCTATTGCTAACGAAGGTGATATCAGCAGTAAATTTATCGGTGATATTAAACTGCATGACAGCTACTCCACAGTTCAGCTGCCTGCTGATATGCCAAAAGAGCTGCTGGGTCACTTCCAGAAAGTGTATATCTGTCAGCAACAGATAAAAATGAAAAGAGTTGAAGGTGACGACAAGGGTGGCGAAAGCAGACCACCAAGAAGACGTTCTCCTAAAAAACACTCTTAATAAGGTTTTATTTTTTAAGGCAGCTAATCGGTAAGATTCGCTGCCTTTTTTAATTTCTCCGGTAATTCAAGCTGGTATTGCGCCAGTTTACTGCGACTAAATAAGTAAACGCCCTTGGTCGGTATTACGGGTAGAATACGTCCAGGTAAAATACCTCGCTCTAAAATTATCTTGATCAGTTTGCCGGCTTCCGCGCCTTGCACTTTTCCGCTTAATACCAATCCGCCTAATGTCCTGTTAGCTCCTACCGTAAAGCTCCAAAATCCAAATGGGGGGACAGGAGTGTGTTCGCTGGACCAGGAAATAACCGTTTCTGCTGGAATATGTTGTCCTTGCGCGTCTGTCAGGGTGTGATAAAGACCAAAAAATACCGCATCATAGTGTCGGCTCGATAGCACCAGGGACTGCCATTGCTCCCAGCTTGCTACCAGCTTCACATCCACATCCACATCCACCAGAGTAAATTTATTCTTGTCTTTAAAGGTCTCGGTAAAAATAGTCTGTGCAGTGCTGCCCGAATCAAATAGCACCAGCATGCGTTTTGCATTGGGTAAAAGTTTTTTAACCGTCACTATTGAGCGCTTAAATAGCGGTCGTTCCAGTACACCGGTAATATTGTCGGAGTGATGTATCTGATAAATCCTGGGGTTTTGATTTATGCCAAGGTAAACCACAGGCGTTGACGTTTCCGCCAGCTTTGGCCCCAGGTATTTAAGCGCGTTATCATCCGCCAAAATAACTAAGTCTGGCTTTCGATCCAGATACATTTGCCATGCCTGTTGGGCCTTTTTGCTATATAACTCAGAGGGCAGTCGCTTGGTATCCATTTGAAAGCTGTTTATGACATATTTATCTTGCAGGACGGAAGCCAGGCCTTCTTTGTAGTCCATATCCCATCGATAGTCGGCATGGTAACTTTCAATTAGCAATATGTTATTTGTCGGCAAGACACTTGTGGAGAAAAGTAAGGTAATTAGAGCGATTAATTTAATCATAAAGACCAGGCTGTGGTGAAACCACAGCCGTGAGCTGTTAATTACCCGGTTTATACCAGGCATCCATGCCTTTCTGTAGCCTGTCTGCTGCGATCTTGGGATCCATGGTTCCGCTGATTACACCTATGCTGGTTTCCCATATTTCTAACTCCAGGTTTGGTTCTCCTCGGGAGAGAATTTGATAGGAATTACGGATAGTTGAATCACAATCATCGCGCCAACTTATCATGGTGTTTGCAGTTGGATCTTCCACGTCGATAAAGTGGTTGGAGAGCGAGAAAAAGCCGGGCAGGGCATTGGTATAGAGAGCGGCAAACTCTCCTGATGTCATCCATTTGAGGAAAGTTTCTGCTGCGGCTTTATTGGCAGACTTAGCGTTAATGCCGATACCAATATCGGTATGGTCACTGATATAGCATTCGTCATCAGCATTTTCTACGGTAGGCATAAATACCCCGAGATTTAATTTACTGCTGAAGGTGCCGATATCCCAGGATCCCGCAGGGTAAACAGCCGCTTTTTTATCGGCAAACAGGGCGATGGCATCGTTGTAACTTCGGTTTTGATAGCCATCACCCATAAAGGGTCCCCATTTAGCCAGTTGCTCAAACACTTTGACATACTTGGGATCATTGAGTTTTTCATCGCCGTCTATAAGTGCTAATCGACCGTCTTCACCTTCCCAGAAGTTGGGCCCTATATTCTGGAAACCCATGGTGGCCGCTTCCCACTTATCTTTTAACCCCATAGACAGGGGAGTGTATTTGCCGCTCGCCTTAATTTTCCCGAGGGTGGCGATAAATTCTGCATTGGTTTTTGGTTCGGAAAGACCCAGCTCCTTAAATATATCTTTGTTGTAAAAAAAACCGTGGATCACAGATGCTATAGGTAGGCAAAACATCTGAGCGCCGCTGTCTGTTTGCCAGGCTGCTTTGGCAAAATTTGGAAAGTTTTCCATACCGTCCATTTCGGTGATATCGGTTAAAAAACCCTGGCTAAACAGGTTTAGTGAACCATCAAAAGGTCGACAGGTAATAAGATCTCCGGCTTTCCCTTCATTGAGTTTTTTTTGTAGTGTGTCGTTATATTCTGTGGCTGGGGTGGGGGAAAATATCACCTTAGTATCGGGATGTTTTGCGTTAAACGCGGGAATAATCACCTCGTTCCAGATTTTGGCGTCTTCACGCCAGCTTTCAATGGTTAGGGTCACAGCCTGAGCCGAAGCTGCCGATAATGTTAGTGCGGCGCAGGTCAGGCTGATTAGGGATTTATTCTTCATTCTCGAACCCCTTGCTTTGCGATCGTATTGCTTCACCCTAAAGTGAAACGCCGTTAAGCCGCTTAGACTTTAAAGCGGCTGATTAAAACCTGTTGCTGGCTGACCAGCTTAGTCAAGACTTCACTTATCTCTGTCGATTCTCTGGCTTCTTTTTCAGTATCCAGGGCCACGCTGGTAATTCCATTGATATTCTTAGCTATATCCTGGCTTACCGAGATTTGTTCTTCAGTAGCATGAGCAATCTGTACGCTCATTTCCTTGATATTTTTCATTCTACTTGCGATAGATTGGAGGGCTTCATCGGTTAACCTAGTTTGCTCAACACACTGGTTGGTTTGATCCTGACTCTGACTCATGACCTGAGCCACTTGCTGTGAGCTGGTTTGCAGATTTTCTATCATGGATTGGATTTCCACAGTGCTTTGTTGTGTACGAGTCGCCAGGGTCCTGACCTCATCAGCCACTACCGCAAACCCCCGGCCCTGCTCACCTGCCCTGGCTGCCTCTATGGCTGCATTCAAAGCCAACAGGTTAGTCTGCTCTGCTATTCCACGGATCACATCTAAAATGCTGTCGATATTGGTACTAAATTCTTCCAGTTTTTGGGTGATTTCTACGGCCTGATTAATGGATTTAGCCAGCAGCTCGGTTATCTCCAGATTGGTTTCCACCATCTGACGACCATGTTGGGTTTCATCATTGGCCTGGGTGACTTCTTTTAAGGTATTTTCCGTGGAACGAGAAACTTCAGTGACGCTAACTTCCATTTGTGAGATCGCTGCCGCCACCTGATCGATTTGAGCTTTTTGATCTTCTACCCGAGCCTTTGTCCGTTCGCTAATTTTAGCGGCATTTTGCGCTTCATTTACCAATTGGCTGGAGCCTGAATTAATATCTGTCAGTACCTCTGAGGTGCTGAAGGCTAGCTTGTCGATAGATTTGGACAGGGCACCAAACTCACATGATGAAATATAATTCACCCTTTTTGTCATATCACCGGCAGCCATATCTTTTAATACCCTGCTGATCAGTACCAAGGGTTTGTGAATGCTGCGAGCCGTGCTGTAACCTATCAAAGCAGCAACTAAGCCAGAAACCAGGGTTACCAGGATGATATAGGTTACTGCGCTTTTCACAGCCTTTTCGGCGATTAACTTACTGCTTTCCGCTGCGACCTGAGCTTGTTCTGAAAAGGAAAATAACAGTTCATCTGTAGTGGCAATTAATTTGTTTACTTCGAGGTTCTCGCGGGTTATGTCCTTTTCTAATTGCTGTTGTCTGATCAGCATGGGTAACATACCTGAGCTGGATATGCTGGTGGCTTTTAAATTCAGTAATGATTTTTCGAAGCGTTGCTTGATCCCATCGCTGACCTTGATCCGTTTTAATCCCTTGATGGCACTGTTGATATCTTTTTCCAGGCTGGCATTGAGTTTTACAAGGTCCGTCTTCAGGTTGGCGCGGCGGATGCTTTTAAGATCTCGGGCTATGCCACTGGTTACTCGCTCTGCTTTATTACGCTGGGAGCGTTTGGATGCTGTGGCGCCAAGCAACAAGGTAGTTGCTTGTTGGAAACTGTCTTCCTGTTTTATAAAGGCGGTATTTAAGCTTAATAACTGGTTCTTTACCTGCACTAGTTCTTTATGCTCTACCAATAATGAGGCTCCCAAATCAAAGAACTTGTTTGCGGAGGTTAGTATCGAATAGAGATCGTCGGCGCCAGAGTTGCTGGTTAAGAAATTCCCGATTTCCATAAAGCGGCTTTTTTGGAAATTGAAGTTATCTGCCATGGGAGTTAGATCATCAAGAATAAAGGTGGTGCGGTATTCGAGTAAGCTGCGACTGCTTTCCAGCAGAGCGTTAGACATTTTAGCTGAGGATACCACTAAAGGAGTGGCTTCCTCAGTAACCTGTTTAAGGCCGGAGTTTATTTTATCTGTGCTGACATAACTGATGCCGCCGAGTATCACGAGTAGTAAAAACATGATTACAAAACCGGCGACGGTACGTTGAATGATGCTAAGAGCCATGAGTATGATTTTTTTTCGACTACTTAGCTAAGCATAGGTGATGGTTGAAAAGTGAACAGTTCAAATCTTGTCCAAGAGTCTGAATTCGATCTTTTCCGTCAATAATTTGCTTCTGTATTTGAGCCCTCTAAGTCTTCCCTTACGCTAGTAAGTATGTCTTGGCTTGCTGTTATAGAAGGGGCGCAATAGAATTGGAGCATTAGCCTAACCGAAGACCAAGACATGTCAGATAAGAGACTAAACAAGTTTATCAGCGAAACCGGTTTTTGCTCCCGACGAGAAGCAGATAAGTTGATCGAACAGAAAAGGGTCACCCTAAACGGTAAAGTACCGGAGATGGGCACTAAGGTGGGCCCGGATGACAGTGTGGAAATAGACGGTAAGCCGTTAAAATCGAAAGAAAAGCCAGTGTATATTGCCTACAACAAACCAATTGGTATCACCTGTACTACGGAATCCCATATCAGGGGGAATATTGTCGATGCCATCAAACACCCTAAGCGTATCTTTCCCATAGGACGTTTAGATAAACCCTCGGATGGCTTGATTTTCCTTACCAATGACGGAGATATAGTTAATAAGATCCTGCGTGCCGGTAATTCTCATGAGAAAGAATATCTGGTTACTGTGGATAGACCTATCACACCAGAGTTTGTACGAAAAATGGCGTCTGGTGTACCTATCTTAGGCACAGTTACTCAGAGGTGTAGGGTCCGTCAGCAGGGTAAATTTACCTTTAATATTGTTCTGACACAGGGACTTAATCGCCAGATCCGCCGTATGTGCGAATTTCTGGGTTTTGAGGTGACTAAACTCAAGCGCATTAGAATTATGAATGTAAGTTTGGAGGGGCTTAAACCTGGACAATGGCGTAACTTAACGGATAGGGAAATGGCGGAAATTAACAGTATGGTGTCGGGATCTGTGAAAACGGAAGAAGCCTCCATCACTGTCAGTAAAAGTCAGAAAGCCAGGTCGCCTAGTAGAAAACCACAGTCGGCTTCACGAAGCGGGAATAAGCCTCAAAGCAAACCCCGGCAGCGCAGAAGTTACACAAAATAGATACCTTCGGATGCTGATTTGCAATGGAGGGGAATAACAAAAGATCACTACTAATTATGCTGGTTTTTCTCTGTTTTCCGACTCAGGTAGAAATAAGAGATTATAGTGGCTGCCGGGGGATCGATTCCACCCTATTTTATAAAGGAAAGGTTTGTAGCGAGATTTACTGCGGACAAGCCTGGAGTACACTAATTACCGGCTTGAGGGGGTAGTTTATGGATCGAATAAGCGTAACTTAAGCTTGTTATACAGCCATAAAGTAGATTGTTTGATCAATGTTCCCTTGGGCCTGGCAAACCTTCATTACGCTGGCTCGTTATTGAACTTTCAGAATGTGGCTATCAGTTTAACCAGCAATAACGTGCAGACTGCCAAGATGTTGAGTTAGCAATGGGGATCTCCAGGTTAAAAGGTTCCTCCCTACATCTGAATATTTTGGTTAGATACAGCGCCAGCTTGAACCGAAATAAATAACGCTCCAAGTGGTTCTGGCTTCCTTGCTGGGGGTTAACTTTATATTCGCTAAGCCAGCTATTATATTGCTAACAGTTAAGCCCTGTCTCAGTCTAAAATAGCCTTAAATTTAGCCATTGAAAGCAGAGATGAAAAGCAAGTTTAGTGAGATAGGCCGCTATCTCAAGGTGCATAGCGAGTATTGGCAGCTGTCAGCCTTTCATTTTCTGGAATCCCCCTGGAAAGCCCAACATCTGGGCTTATGTGATTACTTATCACAACTATCGTTACAGCAAGTTGAACTGGGTTTAGCAAATCCAAGTTCTTTATATGATGAAATCAAAGGATTTCTGCCTCAGTTGTTACCCTTGGATCATGCGTTGTTTGACCTGCCTGAAGAGCAAACCAGGGATGATCGATACCCTTTTTGGTTGGCAACCGGGGTTAAAGGCCGCAAGTGGCAGCAGATCACCCGTTTTGCAGCACAAATTGATACTAAACAGAATGAAATACTGGAGTGGTGTGCAGGAAAAGGCCACTTAGGCAGGGTTCTAGGATGGCAATCCCAGCAATCCGTTACCTCCGTCGAATGGCAGCAAAGCCTGTGTGAACAAGGGGATCAGCTGGCAGAGAAGCACAAGGTTCAACAGCACTTTTACCAGGCTGATGTGTTGGCGAATGAAGCTGATCAACTGATAAAACCAGACGGCCAGCATATCGTAGCGTTACACGCCTGTGGTGATCTCCATGTAAAACTCATCGAGCTGGCACGGCAGTACAGGCCCCAGCAGTTAAGCTTATCTCCTTGCTGCTACCACTTAACCAAGGATATTCCCTATCAGGGGATTAGCCGGGCTGCAAAAAACAGCCAGCTTAAGCTGAGCCAAAATGATCTGAAACTGGCGATGGCGGAGCAGGTGACTTCCGGTAAACGTCAATCCAGGTTGAGGGAACGGGAAGTAAGTTGGCGACTATCGCTGGATTCTTTGTTACGTTCCTTAACGGGTGAGGAGCGCTACCATCCCTTACCAGGCTTCCCCAAAGCCTTGTTGTCCGGAGACTTTAGGGAATTTGTATTATGGGCATTGGATAATAGAGGAATTAAGGCCTGCATACCTGAGGATTTGAGTTTTTATATTGAATCTGGCCAACAGAGGTATGCACTGGTTCGTCGTATCGAACTGATCCGCCAGTATTTCCGTCGGCCACTAGAGTTGTGGCTGGCTTACGATCGAGCCTGTGCTTTGGAAGAGGCCGGTTACCAGGTGTGTTTATCCCAGTTTTGCGAGCATAAGGTCACCCCTAGAAATTTACTGATTAACGCCAGCTTATAAGGACTGTTGGGGAGGTTCCTGAAGTTCGGCTATGGAATTAACGCTAAACGACTTTGGTTTTGTTAGCGATATCCATATGCGCTTGTTTTATTTTCTGCTGTTTTTCAATGACCCCTAACGCTTACCAAGTAAATGTTACTATTGAGGAGTCGTCCTGCCTGGCCTCATCCCTGTTGCGACTTTGCTCTCGGGGTTTTATCTCGTTAAACCACACAGTAACCATATGTTGAAGGAATTTACCGGAGGTTACCCGTTATAAACAGCTGGATTGAAATTTACTTTGCTTTTTTTCATATTTTGACCGTGATTTTTGCTCTGCTTAAGGCTAGTGAATTGATATTAAAGATAAAAAGTTTGAACCGGCTTCGATAAAATTACCTTAGATAATTATTGATACAGATTTTTATATATACTCAGACCTATTTTTTACGTATATCAATAGTAGGAAAGACTTATATAAATGAAATTTAGAAAGCTAGCCGCATTCCCTCCTGCAGCGGTGATTTTATTAACTGCATGTGTTTCCACTCAATCCCCCATGCCGCCATCTGATTATAAGGGAGTAATCCCAGATGAATTATCAGCCGAGCTTCAGGAGCTGAACGATACGCCTGCAAGGAATTCGCAATCTCGTGGGTCTACGGAGGAATATCATTTTAATGCTGAGCAGTCCTTACTCACGTTTATCGTGAAGCTAAGGAGTCAACGTTGGTATTGGAGTATTAACCTTTCTGACGTAGAGGCCGAGGGCATTGCTTACGCATGTGACGAGTTTGCGGATCTAATTGAACAAGGTTTAGGTGTTCGTTATTGGTACGCTGGTAATGATGGATTTGTAACGCCAGTGATCAGCCAGGAGACATGTCTTAATTAGTATCTGAACGGAAACGTTATTCACTATAAAATTCAACATGATACGGTAAAGTTGAATGTCGACTTCTAACTTATGATCGCTTGTTATAAGGAAAACTCGCCTGTAATAGCCTGATCTTGTAGGATTTTCCTATACTTTGTCTCGACCTGCAGGGGTTACACCTTCATTTTTCAAAAAACTTCAGGCGGCGAAATCTTATGAGAGAAGTGCTCAATCCTCAGTTCAAACTCAGTGAAGCTAACATTGCCAACATTGAATTCGATCCCAAATCCCGTGATGATATTCCCAAGCTCCTCATTGGCCTTCAGCACATTTATATCACACCGGAATTACGCGAGGAGGTATTCACCATACTCGCTGAGATCGTCCCTATTAATGAGGATGGTGAAAGCGCCAGCACCGATACCGGCCGTCCCGGTATGGCTCAGTGGACTATTCTGGTGCTCGGGGTGTTGCGCCTCGGCCTGAATGCCGATTTTGATCGTATTCACGAACTGGCCAACCAGCACAGTACTATCCGCACCATATTGGGGTTGAGTAACTGGTGCGACGGTAAAAAGTTCAGCTTGCAGAGCATCAAAGACAACCTGATGTTGTTCACTCCCGAGTTGCTAGACCGAATAAACCAGTGCGTGGTAAAGGCAGGCCACCGCTTGCTAAAAAAGGACGAAAACGACGCAATCACCGGGCGCTGTGATTCGTTTGTCGTTGAAACCCGTGTCCATTATCCCACCGATATTAATCTGTTATTTGATGCCGTTAGAAAGACCATGGAAGAATGCGCCGTCTTGTGTGAGCCCTTTGGCCACAGCCTGTGGCGGCAGTATCGCTACAATATCCGCCAGTTTAAGAAGCTGTATCGCAAGGCTCAGAAACTCAAGCATTCCACCTCGAAAGATGAGGCTAAGCAACAGCGCCAGCTTGAGCGGGTACAACAGGCTCACCAGGCCTTAATCGAGTCCGCTCAGAAGGTCGAAGATCGCGCCCGGCAAACCCGTGAACTACTGCGCCATAAATACGGTTTGTTCAACTTGGCGTTGGCGAAACTGGATAGTTACCTTGACCATGTCAACCGGCAAATCGACCAGATCCGCAGACGAATTTTGGAGGGAGAGAAGATCCCTCACACTGAAAAGGTATTTTCAATCTTTCAGCCACACACCGAATGGATCTGTAAAGGCAAGGCTGGCGTACCGGTTGAGCTGGGGCTTCGAGTCTGTATCATGGCTGACAGCGACAGCTTTATTCTGCATCATCAGGTAATGGAAAAGCAGACGGATGACAAGGTTGCTGTCGCTATGGTCGAAGAAAGTCAAAACCGGTATGCCGGCCTAAACATATGCAGCTTCGATAAGGGTTTTCATAGCAAGGAAAACCAGGAGGAACTCAAGCAGCGACTGGCGCTAACAGTGCTGCCAAAGAAAGGCCGGCTGTCGAAAGCA
This sequence comes from Psychromonadaceae bacterium, assembly GCA_965249895.1. Lineage (GTDB taxonomy): Bacteria > Pseudomonadota > Gammaproteobacteria > Enterobacterales > CBDFNC01 > CBDFNC01. The sequence goes on along the minus strand of CBDFNC010000003.1, from coordinate 205,491 downwards.
GAGCAAGGACATGAGTACGCGCCCGAGTTTGTCGAAACAAAAAGAAAACACTCCGCTGTTGAAGCGGCCATTAACGGTCTGGAAGTGCATGGCCTGGATACGTGTCGCGACCACGGTTTAGCCGGTTTCAAGCGTTACAGCGCGCTGGCGGTTGTAGCGAAAAACATTCACCGCCTGGGCGCTTTGGTGCGAGATGTGGAGAGAAAGCGAAAACGAGGGCCATACAAAAAAGCAGCCTGACGCTGGCGTGTTTTCCCGAAGAATGAGCAATATGGCCACGACTAGCCAGGCAAAACATCCCCTGAAAACGCCTTGTTATAACAATTTCTTATAATAACCAAGCAAAAATAACCATTCTGGTTATAAATAACCCAAGCCAATAATAATCAACTTATCAGCAATAGGTAAGTTGTGCTTTAAAAGTGAGTTTTCTGCCGGGTACTAATTACCAGAAATAGTCCCCCTTAATTCAAGTGAAATTTGATGGATGGGGAGCACTTTTTTCTTAGTACCCCCCTCTTTTGTTAAACCTTAAACTGATTCACCAATTGATACTGGACCTTAGCCAGCTCTTCAAGTTCCTGACCAATGCTGGCGGAAGCATCGGCTTCCTGAGTAATGGATTGGCTTACATCGCGGATATTGGCGACGTTGTTATTAATTTCGTTAGATACCTGATTCTGCTCTTCGGCTGCATTAGAAATATGGCTGCTGAGCTCATAGATCTGGCCGATCTGAGCAGTAATATCTTCGAGTACCACTATTGTCTGGTTAACCTGAGCGGCGGTCTGTTCAGCCTTATCGTTACCCTGAGAGATCGCTGAAACAACTTTTTCTGTACCCGACTGAAGTTGTTCAATCACTGTCTGTATTTCAATAATGGAGTCCTGGGTTCTGCCTGCCAGGCTGCGGACTTCATCGGCGACAACTGCGAAACCACGACCCTGTTCCCCGGCTCGAGCCGCTTCTATCGCCGCGTTCAGGGCTAACAGGTTGGTTTGTGCCGCGATATTTTCGATCACTGTCAGGATAGAGCTAATATTCTCACTATTTTGAGCCAGGTCATCGGCTGCTGGTTTGGCGCTTTCAATTTCTTGTACCAGAGACTGTACCGCTTGTATGGTGCCCTGAATTACAGTCTTTCCTTCTGTTGCCGTGGCATTGGCTTGTTCTGACACGGATACCGAATTGGAGGCGCTTTCAGAGACTTCTCTGGCGGTAGCTGTCATTTCTTCCGCTGCGGTTGCCACTAAGTCTACTTCGCTAAATTGTACCTGCATACCCTCTGAGGTGCGCATTGAGATGGCTGAAGCCCGCTCGGCGGTTTCCTTGGCACTGTCGATGGAGTTGGCCAGCTGTTTTATCGTGCCTTGCAGCTTGTTTACGAATTCATTAAACCAGTGGGCCAGTTCGCCTACTTCGTCTTTACTGTTGATTTCCAACCTGCGGGTCAGGTCACCTTCACCGGTTGCTATATCTTGTAAGCGATTGGCGACGGCCTGAATGGGACGAACTATGCTGAGGGAGGCTAACCAGATGACTAAAAGCGCAACAGCAGCAGAGATAATGCCAACCACAAGTACCCAGAGTGTGGATTTTTGGTTTTGTGCCGTCAGGTTTTTATCTAATGCTTCGGCGCTGGCCATCACCTGCTCTCGGGGAACACCTAAATATAGTAACCAGGGCTTGCTGAACCCCGGCATAGGAATGGACATCATTGCCAATAACTGGTCATTGTTTTGGCTCCAGCGCACCCCTGGCTCGATTTGTTTTAGCCCGGCTATCTCAGATAACGGGCTGTTTTGTATTAACGAACCAACCAGTTCTGACTGCTTATCAAAGGCAGAAATAAGGCCGTTGGCGCTTAATAGCAAAGAGTCACCAGAGCCCGCAAACATACGCTGATCTACATGCTCGATAAGCTTTTGCAAGCCAGCCAGGTTTAGGTTGATGCCGACGACACCCACGGCTTTATCTTCGAATAAAATGGGTACAGTAACCGTACTGGTTAATACCTTAGCACCGCCGAATTCAGTCAGGCTTGGGTTTAGTACACAAGGAGCACTGGTTGTGAGAGAACATTTGAATTTCTGGTTTTGGGCAGAACCATGTTTATCAGGACTGGCATTGCTAATTAAGCTTTCTGGTACAGGTTTCAGGCTGATATCACCGGGAGGTTTACGTTGCCAATAAGGGGTAAAACGACCGATATCGTTAGAGGCTACGTATTCTGCGTTAACATAGTTGCTGTCTTCGCCTTCCAGTCCATCCGGTTCATAGGTGATAAATACCTCAAGCGCATCAGGCATTTGGATCAGGGTTTGCTTGACCATATTGTTGAGCATACTTCTGACTTGCTCACTATGGGTAAAATTTTCCGCCGCATCCGCCTGGATAAAACTGACACTCTTTGCCAGCATATCAGCCCGGTTATAAGCAATATCGAAGTAACTTTTTACTTCCTTCTCCTGCTCTTTACCCAGTGCCTGCATATAGAGTTCGGCAGCCTCCTCCAGGTTTGCCATGGTTTGTTGTTTCACCAGTTGCTGGTTTTGAGCTCCTGAATACAGAAAAAAACCGACTAACACAGTGGCAAATAGCACCAGGCAAGCACCTGATAGTAAAGTGATCTTCCATTGAATGGATAGCTTCATGCTCATTTCCCTATAATTTTTATCTTCCCTAGTTAGTTAAGCTGAATTTAGCATGATTTTTAGTTTGGAGGTGTGGACTTGAGTGGAAATTGTGAATGGGGGGAGGCTTGATCCCCTTTTGAGGTATTTATTTCTCTTTAAAGGCAAGGGCTGACGCAGTCACAGAGTTAGGGAAGGTAGGAGAGATAAATACCTGGTAACTGCCGCCGATGTTAAGGGTCAAGTCTTGGGAAAGCAGCTGGTTTTCTGGTATGGATGAATTCTGACCAGCTTTTACGACTAACAATTTATCTGCTCCGTTGGGGGTGTAAGCCCGCGAAGCAGACACATCACTATAATCAAGCCCCTCAACTCGTTTTTCCCCATTTATATAGATATCTATTTCGTTTAGCTCTTCAGGGAAAACATGGACAAAACGCACTCTGACATTAGCGGAATTAGTATCCGACGTATTAATCTGACTCTCTCGCATTTTTGGGCTCGCCTCACCCGGGGCGCCTACTTTTCCGTAGTTATAAAGTAGGTACTGAATACCATTGCCAAGGGAAATTTGATGAGTTGCAGTTAATGGGGTCTGGTTGTTGGTATCCATCGCCTTAAATAAAAAGGTTCCGCTGGTATTGCCTTTCAGATCTAACGATACGAGATCTGAAAAATCACCGAAGTTAGTGTTCTCAGTGACCTTGGCGATTATGTCCCCTTTGGAGTTAAGGTTGTTAATATCTATCGGGTTGGATACCAGGTTGATGGTTCTTAGCTCTGTTTTTGTGCCAATTTTTATATCCCCAAATTGGCAACCGGTTAGTCCTAAAAGAAAGGGAAAAGCAGCAAGAACGGTTAATATTTTTTTCATCATGAGAACCCTAATAGTTTTGCTTCATTTTTATCATACAAGATTAGTTTAAGCGACTACCTATTGATAAAATTGTAGGTTTAACAATCTCCGAGTCGCAGGGTTACAGTAAAGTTTGTTCGTAGCCTGTTTGGATTTTTTGCCAGCGACTAAGATCGTGTTCACAGTTAATGGCTTGTAGTCTTTGTCTCTATACTGAATGACTTATTATCTGGGGCAGTCAAATTTTAAGGAATCTCTATGTCGTACAGCACTGAAAACCTGATCAAAGCCATTAACCACCAGGCTTTAAAAGACAAAATTATGGGGCCCGTACAGGCACAAGGTTTTACCCTGGCTGTACTTAGTGCGCCGGCGCTTATTCCTACCCAAGATTGGTGGCCAATGCTGTTTGTGGAGCAGAAGATCTCCAGCGAGATTGATGACGATGCCAGAGATGAATTTATTCGTCAGATCATGGGTTATTTCCAGCAAACCGTAGATAGCCTGAAAACAGAAGCTGGTTTCCAGTTTCCAGATAACTGTGCATGCGAAAGCGGCAATGCCAATGCCGAGTTGAAAGCTTACGCAGCCGGATTTCTGCAAGGGTATCATTGGTTATCAGACCTTTGGGGCGACAGATTGTCTAATCTTGGTGAAGATGCCAAAGAGCTGGTTTCTCAGGTGTTGGTGGGTTGTATGGTGTTGTCCGGCCACCCCAGTTTGCCGCAAATGCTAAAAGATAGACCAAAAGATCAAATACCATCTCCAGATCAGGTATTTAAAGATTTACCTAAGGGGATCAGTTACCTTGCATTGTTTGGCCGTAAGATTGCTGCCGCTGAAGCCATGAGTGAGCTTAAGGCAAATAAATAAGACTGGTTATCCGGCGGTTTATTCAAGCCGCTGGAATATTTATCTGAATAAAGAGTTTAGTGGACCTCTGTTAGCTATGCCTGAACTGACTGCTTACAGTTAGGAGTGTTCGGTACAAGTCTATTTTATTTTGGTGGCTTGGTTGAAAGTAACTACTTACTCACGAAGTCCTGATGTGGCTTGGTGCACCTATGCTACATCGTAGGGGTTGAGCTGGGTGAGATAACTGAGTTCAGGAACAATATTTTGGAATACGATTAAGCACAGTGGTTTAAAACCTGTGGCGCTGAGGCTGATACGGACTCAGTGATCGCCATAAGTCCCCTTAGGGCATATTCTTTAGTTCCAGCTTCTGTCTGGATTGTTGATATAGGTAGGCGACCAGGAGTAATGTTCCGCCAATCGCCATAAAGGCAATAACCTTCTGTAGCAAGGAAAATGAGGCCATATCCAGCAATAATATCTTGCCACAAGCTACAACAAATACTGCTATGGCTAACTTGATAAGGGTGGAAAACCTGGCGTTTAAGCTGATAAACATCAGCCCACAACCATGTAACACCAGCAGTATGGAGCTTAGCGGAGCGGCTATATTGGCTGGTAGTTGGGAGGCGGCCAATAAGTAATTCCAGATAAGCAGTAAATGCCAGCCCCAGAGTAGATCCTTATAACCTAACAACTTATAGGTAAAATAAGCGAATCCAGGTTTGCTTTTAAGCCCCCAGGCAATCAACAACAGCAGGGATAGATCCAATAGGCTTGCCAGCCAGGCAGGGTTGTCCATCACTAATAAAACAGTATGTAGCATAAGAGCCAGCAGAGGCATCAGCAATGCCAAACTGTAGGCAAGGTACAGGTTGCCCCTCAATGGAGGTAATACGGGCCAATATAAAAGCGAGCTCCACAAGTAAATAGCTGGTATCACTATGGCGATATGCCAGTTGTCCGTTAAGGCAAAGGAGACGACAGAGATCACCAATGCAAAGTAATACAAGGCTGATTGATAGAAAAATCTTAATGCACTGGTTAGCCTGTCCAGGCCAAAATAAAGCAGCGAGCCATAGAATACTGCGCCAATGGTTAAGGCTATCAGGCCGATGGGATCGTGGAGTAAGCAGAAAAGAGTGGTCACTAGAATTGCTGCAAACGAGAGTAAGATGGATTCCAATTGGGTAAAACGATGCCTGACCAGCTGGTTTAGGCCAAGGCTAATAAATGTGGAAGCCCATAACGCCAGAGGGATAAATTCTGTATAGGAGCGCCATATCTTAGGTAAAAATATCAGCGGCAAGAGCATGTAAAAACTGAGTTTTACCCCATTTGCCAATCGCTGCCATTTGGAGCTAGGGTAATAGCTGGCGTAAAACCAACCAATCCCCCACATGGCGGCAAAAACCTCGACCCGGGCCAGCTTACCGCTAAGACTCTGTGCCATAAAGTGAAAGTTGCCAGCTTCTAATGCACTAAAACACATTACTACGATCAGGGGTAAAAACATCAACCAAGCCAAGCTTTCACTCACTTTGAGTTGCTGCTTGCTAGCTCGATAAAGCAGCATAGCCATGGCCGGTAGAGCCAGGTTCAAGTACAGCTTCGGAGCTAAAATTAGCCCGGAGATAAAAATTAGTAAAACCAGTAAAATAGAAACTAATTCAGCAAGTATCTTTTGAACTCTTGCTTCGCTAGAAATCAATGTCTTTGAATGAGTTAGCAACAAGTATTCGGATGTTCTTAATAGCAGGCAGCAGATCAGAAGAGAGGCCCAGTTTATATCGAAAACCGGGTAGTCGGTCACCAAAAGCCAGTTCACAGTTACCCAGCCAATTGATCCCAGCCCCAGCACAAGTAGCACATAAGCTTCTGCTCTGACCGAGATAAACCTGTGCCTCAGACCCAGCCACAGCAAGAGTAGCCCTTCCAGGGACCAGATAATGCCTTTAAATTCATCACCCAATAAGAGCAATGCCGAAAAACCGAAAAAGACCCCTGCAAAAACCAGGCTTATAGAGTGAAATAGTGCGTGACCAGCCCTGAGCCAAAATAGTGAGGTAAAAACCAGTGCGTGAAATAACATAATGATCCCGGCGGAATCTGTCAGCTGGATCAGCGCCATAACGATAAATGCCAGTTGCGTACTGGGAAGTAATAACAAGAGTTTGTCGGGTTTAACTGGGTCCAGTTTAAACAGAGCGCTTAAGGTATAGAGGTAAAACATCACCTGTAAACAAATCAAGGCAATGGTATCCAGGAAATTTTGACTGGTCAGGTATTGCTCCTGAAATACAATATACAGCTCAATAACGCCAATATGGGTTAAACCCGCCAGCACCAGCATTGACGGCCAGTTTAGTTTTCGACTAACAAACCAGGTGTATCCGGCAAGCAAGAGTAAATAAGGGAAGTAAAGCTGTGGTGTCAGGGCATTGTCACCCAAAATCAGCGGCGATGCCGAGCCACCTAGCAGGGTTATCACGGCCACAATTCGGGTCGCCAACACTTGTGATAACCAGTAACCCGCGCAGCTGATGGAGAGCAATAAAAGCAAACTAAATAGTGGGGTGATCAGACCATAATAGGGCCCAAGGAAATACCCACATAGGTAATTCAATATGAGGGATAAACCCACTAAGCCCGAGCCATAATCGAACATATCGGCCTTTTTTCTGCAAATCCAAAACCCTGTCAGAAGCACACCATTTGCGAATAGAAATCCAGTGAGTACTTTTCCCACATCTGATAACCAGTGATTGTAGGAATATTGCAGCAGGTAACCGAACCCCAGGGTAAGGGTAACAATACCCGCCAGTGTCATTAAAAATACCGGCCCCAAGCCCTTATCCAGGTAGTGTTGGTAAAAACTTTTCAGCTGTTGAGTTACCGCAGAAAATGGACCCAGCAGAGCTGTACCCCATTGGATTCCCGCCTGCTCTATTACACTTGAATTAATCTCGTGGCGAATTGTTTCTTGCTGACTATTGGTCTCAGGGGAGTACTTGTCACTAATCATTTGGGGAGGAATGTTTTTCGGGTGCTGAGGCTGATCATAAATGGGCTGGTCTTTAAGAAATGTCTTGGTAGCTGTCTGTTGTTCCAGCTGTTCAAGCCGCTTAGTTAGTTTGTTGACTTGGTTAAATAATACCTTGCCCTGGCTCTCAAGTTCCCTGAGCTCTTTACGCAGTGCAAGGATTTCCAGCTCCATTGTCGCTCCTGAAATTAGCCCCAAGAAATTCTAATCATAACCTAATATGCGAAAAATCCTATTTCCCTCAAGTGGATATAGATCTTGCTGAAGCTTTGTTCTGGAGTTCGATTCAGCTAAGTAGTAGTGGTATGGTCATTGCTGGCCCTAGTGGTTATTTAGTGCTGTATAAGGAAGAAGCAATGAAAAAAGTGATTCTAGTGACAGGTGGAAGCAGAGGGATTGGTGCTGCAACAGTTATACAAGCAGCGCAGCAGGGGTATGCGGTTTGCGTTAATTACCACAAAGGGGAAGCGCAGGCACGAGCATTGGCCGACAAGATCACAGGGCTGGGTGCTGAAGCCATGATTTACGGGGCCGATATTGGCGATGAGCAACAAGTGGTTCAGATGTACCAGGCCATAGATAAGAAGTTGGGGCGGGTGACTGCTCTGGTAAATAATGCGGGCATATTGGAGCAGCAAACCCGACTGGAACACCTGGATGCGGCCCGTTTGCAGCGCATTTTAACCACCAATGTAATTGGCAGCTTTATCTGTGCCAGAGAGGCGGTAAAACGCATGTCGACAAAACTGGGTGGTTTAGGCGGCGCTATCGTGAATGTGTCCTCAGGCGCTGCAAGAACAGGGTCACCCGGTGAATATGTGGACTATGCGGCATCCAAGGGCGCGGTTGATACCATGACCATTGGGCTTGCCAAGGAAGTGGCCGCTGAAGGGATCCGGGTGAACTGTGTTCGTCCCGGGTTGATTTATACACAAATGCACGCCAGTGGCGGTGAGCCAGGACGTGTAGACAGGCTCAGGGATAGGATCCCCATGAAACGAGGCGGCTCTTCAGAAGATGTCGCTAACGCTATCCTTTGGCTATTGTCTGAGCAGGCAGCATATTCCACCGGCACTTTTATTGATGTTACCGGAGGAGGCTAGACCAGTAGCCGACTATTGGTCTAAATCTGAAGAGTTAGCTCAAGGTTTCGATATACATCATAAGGTAGGGTCGCAGGCACGCAGCTTGCCGGGTAACCAAATAACTTCACTAAAAATGAAAAAGATAGTGTGCTAACAACACAAAATTGTACTCGATGCGTTGCTTTAACACTGCCCTGAACTACATAAAAAGAGACTTGATGCTCTTATGGTTGAGGCTCTATTTACACCTACAGTCACCGCTGTATTTATAGGGATCGATCCATTTTTACGTGAGATTCATTTTTCTTCGTATCCTGGACAAAGCCACTTCAGTAATGCCTAGATATGACGCGATTTGATAGTTAGGAATAAGCTCAACCAGCGGGCCAAATTCTTCTAGAAACAGCTGATAACGCTCAGGCGCTGAACACATCAGCAGCTGGGCGATGCGCACATCTTTCCGCAACGCCAGCTCTTCGAACAACACCAGGCTCAATTGAGACCAGCAAAGGTTCTTCTTATTTAACGCCTTTAAATCCGCGTATCTTATAGTTATACAAGTACAATCTGTAAGTGCTTGGGCGCTAAAAGGGGAAGGGGAGCCGTTAATGAGGGATGGTAATATTGTTACCGCACCAGGGGGTTTGGCGAATGATTTATTCCGCTCTTTACCCTGCTCATCACTATAGAAATACCTACCTATGCCTTCAAGCAAAAAATTCACATTATCGGATATGTCTCCCGCCGAAAAGAACATCTGCTTTCTGCTGAAGTGGGTCAGTTCGAAATGATCTTCAGCGGCTGACCAGGCTTTATCGTCCATTTTCACTTTGTGCTCAAACGAACGTCTTAACTGGACCAGCCTTTGTTGTTTTTCCGTCATATACATCTTAGGACTATGGAGGAGAAGTTAGAATATACCAATTGACTTTGCATTAAAGTGAGCAGATTCAAAGGAAAGGAGATGAATTTAGCGCGAAAATGAGCGTTATATAGTTGCCCGATTCATCGCTCGCATTAGGTCCTTGTATGAACCGAACTAAGTGGTATTTATTGGCTAATATGTCAACTATTTCTATTTGTGCAAATATTGCTGGCTAAGGTGATTTGAAGTCATCGTTGCGATTTAAAATAAGGGAATGCGTGGCACACATTTGCAGAGTAAATAGTAACCAATCCGAGCCTCATTATGTGTAGTTTTCTGGTCCGCCAAAGCCGGTACGGAGTGGGGATTCCGCAGAGAGAATAGGTAGTGATTCATATTCTGTACCCTGGGCAAGTCGCTTGGTGTACCAGATTTGTGCATCAGTAACGATTTGAATGGAGGGATCATCCTGCACCAGGGCAAAGAAGCAGTTGGCTGAAGGTGCCAATCGCAAAAGGAGCAGCAACCCAGTCTATTGTGCCTTGATGCTCTTCCTGAACGGCTTCCAGTAAGGCCTGGTCCGGCTCAACCAGGGGGATTTGGTTACGATTTTCATCGCGTTTAAAAATAGGAGTTACACTGGACTGGTAATCAGCGACTGTCCACTTTTTTTCCTGGTAAACCAAAGACAAATCGATCTGGCCAAGGTGGTTACCCCAGAAGCCGGGCATAACAGCGGTAATGCCATTGATAGAGCCTTTTTCAATATCTACCCCCTGGTCCGCAATGCCGGCATAGTCGGTTCCCGGAAAGTTTCGGTGTGAATGACCGAACATAATGGCGTCTATGCCATCTACTTTTAGTTTACGTTCTTTATCTGTGGTATCGACAAAGGTTTTCTCCTTGATCAGGTACGGTTTAATATAGTTTTCATCATTGCTGGCGTCGCCGTCTTGGTCGTCTTTAAAGACATTGGCGCTGATATATGGGAACGCTGCGTCATTGATGGCTTCATTAAGGAAATCCAGGCCAAAATTAAATTCATGATTACCTAAATTACCGACGTCATAGTTAAGGGTATTCATGGCTTTATAGATAGGGTGGATCTCACCAGGTTTGCATGGATATCTGTTGTTTCCAGTAGTCTTAGCTCGATATGAGTATTTTCCGAAACAGCCTTACTTTTATTGTTGTCTGAGCTGTTGCAGGCGGAGAGCGATAATGCAGTGAGTGTGGTTAACTCCAGAAGTGTTATTTTGGCTTTCACTTCCCTTAAATAGGTGAGAACTAAGTAAGTTAAAGAAGATCTATTTCAGCTAATTTTTATAAAAGTGACCAAACCATGAATTAATAGTAAATATTGATAGAGTAGTTATTTAGCGTTTTATCATGAAACCAGGGGTAAGCTTAAATTTATTCGCTAAACTAATGGGTTTGGAGTAACGGACAATTCTTCTGCAATTAACCTAGTTATCTTTATAACACATTGAGTATTGGTGGGTGTTTTATTGATGTTCTGCTTATTATTTCCTATTTTCTTAGAGATGTATAAAAAGTTATTTTTTATACAAAAAACATATTTACATTATTTTAACAAATGGTGTCTTATTAGCATTGGTTAATGACATTTTAGGATGAATGAATGTCGCGGTTACAACAGCTTTCTCTGCTATTCGTTCCCCTCGGTATCTTGGCTGCGGTGGCCGTTTTTATAATGGATGATGACAAGCCATCAGTGACCCAAAATCAGTCAGAGTCAGCAGCCAAGAGTTCAACCGATAAAACCTTACCTGATCTGCCTCAAGTCACCCTGTCACAGCCATTGTCCATGATCCCCATTCAGGCTTCGGCCAAACTAGTGCAGCCTCAGGGCGTAGCCTCTAAGGCAAGCCAGTTAAGCCTTTGGAAGCTTTCTCAAGATGATAGGCGGGTTCAGCTCGATGAGAGTATCGAGCTGAACCCTCACTTGCTGGTGGACGTGGATACTAATCTGGCCCTAAAGCTCGACAAGGGCAAGATATTGGAATTTGAGTTGCCCGGGGACAAAAATATACAGGTCGAAATTACTGAAGAGCGACTGGAAAGCAATGGTGACTACACCATGATTGGGAAAGTCCTTAATGAGGGTGGTAACGATTATCCCGTGGTATTAACGCAAAGCGATAAAGGAACTTATGGCTCTATCGCCACGGGCACGGATACTTATACTCTGACCACAGTGGAAGGACAGGGGGTAATATATCTGAACCCAGATCTACCGGACTCAGATGATGACGATTTCTTGGTGCCTCCGGTACCCAAGGTCGATCAGGGTTCCTAGTTACAATATTTAACAGAAGGAGGGTGAAAGGACACAGGAAAAGCTTAGTACTTTAAAGGATGCGCACCATATAAAACCAGGGACGGTGGCAGAGTAAAGACTAAGGAATTGATATGAAATTAGTTAGTAAAAAGCTGAGCGTAACAGCCGCTTTGGGTTTAATTGCTGCTTCAGGAGTTGCTCCTGCTCTGGCGGAAACTACTGTGGTTGATGTTATGGTTCTGCACACTCCCGGCGTTACCGCAACTTACGGTGATGGCGTTGAGACCCGTCTGAATCAGATTATTTCAGTATCCAATCAGGTTTATGCCGACAGTAAATTGGACGTAAAGTTTAGGTTGGTTCACCACAAGCAAGTTCAATACAGTGATCTTAATACTCCGGAGACGGCGCTAAGAGATTTAAGCTGTGAGTGGAATGCCTTTTTCAAAAAAAATCAGTGTAACCGCGATGCTGCTTTTTCGGATGTTAGCGCATTAAGGGAGCAGTATGGTGCCGATATGGTGCTGGTGATGCGACCTTATACAAACGCTCACAACGGAGTTTGTGGAATAGCCTGGATTGGTGGCTACGGAACCAATGGTGACTTTACTCATCCTTTCTGGCGCGAAACTGCCATGAGTGTGGTGGGTATGGATGGTCCCTGTCATGACTGGGTCAGTTCTCATGAGATTGGTCATACAATGGGATTAACTCACTCATCCAAACAAGATCCCAGTGGCGGCACCTTTCCCTGGGCCTGGGGCTATGGTAAGGAAAATGACTTTGCCACCATTATGGCTTATGACTGGGTCTATGGCAGTTACACCGATAAGGTATTTAACTTTTCTAGCCCAAACCTGGATTGCAATGATTCGCCCTGCGGTATAGCGAAAGGTCAGCATGACAGCGCTGATGCCGTGGATGCCCTAACTTTGACTTCCGGTTTTATTGCCGCCTATGCGCCAATGACAGTGCCGTTGGAAAATACCGATCAGGATGACTGGGCAAAAGGTAAGGACAAACTGGCTCTGCTGCGCCAGTCCTTAGAAGAAAAGCTGTCCCAGCAAGGTGCGATTAAAGCCGGACTGGATGCTGCCTTGGTTAGCTACCGCGCGGCGTACGCCGAATACCAAAGCAGATATAACCAACTGGTTAATCTAGCTAACCAGGCCAATGCGGCGGTTGCCAAGTTTAATCAAAGTCGGGGGCAGGCTTATGCCACTCGGCTGGCGCTATATAAGGATGCGATAGCTAAAATCAATGCTTACCGCCAGCTGGTTCCCATTTACTATCAGGCGGTTGCAAATGTGAATGAGTGGCAGGGAAAATACCAGCAACTAGCTGCCACTTATCAACAGTTGACAGATCAGATAGCCCAGTTGAGATCCGATATCGGTCAACAAGAGAAATTATTGGCAGGCCTTCAGCAGGAGCTTAAAAATAAGGCTTAAACCATAGCTTCCATCAACTGCTTTAACCAAATCACCGCCGGATCACTGGCGGTGATTGGATGACTGGCAATTTCATAGGTCAATTCAAGGTGGCCATCTTTTAACTCCAGTATTTTAAGCGGGTTATAACCAACAAAATGTAAGGCAACGGTTTTCGGTAGTACCACCAAATAACGTTCACTGTTTAATAATGCGGGAACCGAGGTAAATGTAGGTACTCTGACTCCGACACTTCGTATTAACCCTTTAGTATCCAAATACTTGTCTACTATGCTCTGGCTGTGTCCCCAGCTGGACGTATAGATATGGGGTTTGGAGACCAGCTCTTGCGAGGTGATCAGGCCGGGCTCTTGGGTTTTAAAGGATTCAGTTGCCAGGCACACTAATGAGGTAGAAAACCAATTTTGTTTTAACAACTTGTCAGATAGATGCTGGTTTCCTGCAAACCCCACCACCAAGTCCAACTCGCCCTTCTCCAGCTCTTTTTCGTAATCGCTGCTGCTGAGTTCAAACACCTCCAACCCTAACTCCGGACTCGCCCGATGCAGCTGGTTAACCAGCTTGGGAATAATATCCTGCTCTATGCTGCCACTGACGGCAATTTTAAATGCACGTTCGCTTTGCTCAGGGTTAAAGCTGTCAGATTGCCTAAGGCCCTGATCAATTAGTAACAATGCTTGTCTGGTGGGGCCTGCAAGGGTGAGTGCTTTCTGTGTCGGGGTCATTTCACGACCCGTCAGAATAAACAGGGGGTCATCCAGAGTTTGCCTTAGCCGGGACAAGGAGTGGCTTACGGTAGATTGGGAAAGGTGTAAAAGCGCCGCGGCTTTGGTGACGCTACGTTCTTGCATTAACAGGTCAAAAACACGTAATAAATTGAGGTCCAGACGATTGATGGGGGTCATATCGAAATTACACATACCTTAATGCTGATAATTCATTTTATAGATATATGCAGTGGGAATACAATGCGCGCGTTATTAAAGGTGAGTACAAAAATGAAAAGTTATTTCTATCTGTTGGCCATAGGTTTGCTATGGGGTTCACAATTTATTTTTATGCATCAGGCTGTGGCTGATTTTTCTCCCTTCGTTGTTGCGGCGGGTCGTGCTATTTTCGGTTTTATCACCTTATGGATTTTATGTAAGTTCCTAAACCTCAAGAGTGAGAAGTTGAAGGTGGGAACATACATGGTGGTTGCACTATTGGATGCTACGTTGCCTTTTATCTTAGTGGCTTGGGGCCAGCAGTTCGTTGATAGCGCCATCGCTTCGGTTCTTATGGGCACAATTCCATTTATGACTATCTTGCTGGCACCCTTGGTTATCTCTGGTGAGAAGATCACTAAATGGGGTATCTCGAGTGTGACCCTTGGTTTTGCCGGTGTATTGGTGTTGTTTGCTCCCCAGCTTACTGCCGCTGGTAGCGCGGGTTTGATGGGCAGTGTTGCCATTCTTTCCGGTGCAGCTTGTTTCGCTCTGGGGATGTTGATCATTAAACGATTGACCAATGAGCATCCTATCTTAGTTGCTCGTAATATTCTGGCGTGCAGTGCGATTCAGCTTTCTGTAGTTGCGGCTTTCACCGTTGATTTTCAGGCAATCAGTTTTACCAGTTCAAGCCTGGGTGCATTAGTGCTTTTGGGTGTGTTCTGTACCGGTTTGGTTTACTTCTTGTTTATGTCGTTAATCCAGTTAAGTGGCCCTACATTTGCGTCACTAAGTAACTATCTGGTGCCTATGTTTGGGGTTTTGTTAGGTGCGCTTTGGCTGGGTGAGCAGGTGAGTGGCACTATGGCTATTTCCCTGGTGATGATATTAGGCTCTGTGGCGTTAAACCAGTGGGGCAAAGGAAGAGAGCAAACTGCTTTGGCTCAAAAAGCCTAAGTTTTTCTGGATTCGATAAAGCGGGATAACCTATAGGTATCCCGCTTTTTTGTGCTTAGTTTCTGCTTGGAGATAAACGGCTAAAGCCGGGTAGCTTTAATTTATTGGTTACCACCAGGTAGACCCCAATAGCCGTGCACAAAAATCCAAGCATGGCGCTGACACCAAAAGGCTCATTAAACAGCACATAACCCATTAACGCCGTCACAGGTGGCACCATATAAAACAGCGAAGTGACTTTTGAGGCTTCGCCGGCCCTGATCAAATACAGCAGTAACAGAACAGCGGCTACAGAAAGTGCCAGGACTAGCCAGGCCAGGGCCAGGGAAAACTCCAGCGTCCACTCTACCTGCCGGGTTTCTAAACTGAATGCCAGGGGAATGTAAATCACCAAGGCGCCAAAATATTGCCAGCAAGACGCGGTGACTAAGTCATGGTCGCCGCAATGGCGCTTTTGATATAAGGTGCCAAAGGTAATACCCAATAAGGCAATAAGGGTACATAAAATGGGGTAACCCCAGTTATCTGTTGTGGCGAAGTCGATATTTCCTTGGAGAACCAGGAATACACCGGTCAACCCCAAAAATAGTCCGACCCATTGCCTGGTTTTTAATTTTTCACCATAGAAAAAGGCCATCATAAGCGCTGTTAATATAGGTTGTAAACCAACTATCAGTGCAGCCAGGCCAGCGGGTAAACCCAGATATATAGCGTAAAACACGCCGCCTAGATAACAACCGTGGATAAGAAAACCGACCCAAAGCGCCTGACCAATTTGTTTTATGGCTAACGTCTTGCGGCTTAGAAGAAAAATTAAAATGGCGAATACCAGAATATTAAGCAGCATTCTAATGCCCAGCAAGGTGGCAGGTTCTGCATAGGGCAGCCCGTACTTGGCGCCAATAAAACCCGTACTCCATAAAACAACAAATAACAGCGGCGTTATGGTCTTCAGCATGATAAATCTCCAGTCGGTAGTAAGCTTATTTTGATGGATACAGAAGAATAAAAAAGATACAGTCTTAACTGATTTTTAGGTTACAGAAGGAGTTGGGGTGGCAAAGTACCAGCAGGTGATTCAGCATATCCGCAGCCAAAGAGAGCAGGGGGTATTGTTGGCAGGGGAGAAATTACCCTCTATTCGGATGTTAAGCCAGCGATTAGATGTCAGCCTGAATACAGTGATCCGAGGGTACCGGGAGCTGGAAGCTTGCGGTGAAATTAATGCACTGGCACGTTCTGGCTATCGCTTGCAGCACAGGGAAGCGAAGGCCAAGCTGCCTTTTGCAAAACCCAAATCGGTGGATCTGTTTTCATTAAGCAGAGATGTGATGAGTCAGGCGTTGGAGAAGCAGCTTCTGCCATTGGGTTCTGCGCACCCGGATATTCGATTTCCCGCTATCAAACAGTTATATGCGGCTATCGGCAGGGTCAGCCGTAATCAATCTCAAACCTCCAGCGGATATTTGTTACCACCCGGCGATGCCAAATTAAGAAAGCAGCTGTCCCAGCTTATGCTGGATGATGGTTTGTTGCTATCTCCTGATGAAATCTCCATTACCCAGGGGGCGCAGCAGGGGATATATACCAGCATAAAGGTACTCACTAAGCCGGGAGATATAGTAGCGGTAGAATCACCGTGTTATTTTGGCACCTTGCTAAGTTTGGAGTCTCTGGGACTAAAAGCTTTGGAGATACCCTCAGATCTTGTATTAGGTATGGATATTGGCGCCCTAAAACAGGCAATAAGCAAATGGCCGGTAAAGTTGGTCATTACCAATCCCAGTTTTAATAATCCCTCAGGCTCCCGCATCCCCAATAGTCAGCGTCGGGCTTTGTTAGAGGCTACCGGAGACCTGCCCATTATCGAAGACGACGTGTCAGGTACGCTGGCGTACAATTCCAGGCCAGAGCGGCTCAAGTCTCTGGATCGACAGGGCAGGGTGATATACGCCAGTGGCCTATCCAAGTCACTGGATTCCAGACTTAGAATTGGCTGGTTGTCTGGCGGACGTTATCACCAACAAATAAATCGTGAGCTATTAATTGCCAATATGGGCGGGGTCAATGTTACTCAAAGCGCGGTGGCGGACTTTTTAAGCACGGGGGCATATAAGTTGCATTTAAATAAGATCCGCCGCACTTATCAGAAGCGAAGAGATCTGTTTAGTAGAAGAATGGAGCTTGAGTTGGGTGATATTGCAATGACCAGGCCTTCTGGCGGTTTTTTATGCTGGTTGGAAATGGAACAAACAACTGATGGATTTCAGGTATACCAGCAGGCTTTGGAAGCGGGAATTAGCCTGTTGCCCGGGCGTTTATTTAGTTCGTCAGATCAATATAATCACTGCCTTAGGTTTAACTTTGCTCAATATGAAGATTCCCAACCCTGGCATCAGGGGATAGCCAGGTTGGCAAACATAATAACAACAAATCAGGAATAACAATGGCTAACTATCGTCTGGATTTTAAGGTTCGCGACTACGAATGTGATTTACAAGGAATAGTAAACAACGGGGTTTATTTTAACTACCTGGAGCATGCCAGGCATGAATTTCTGCTTGAGCAGGGGATAGATTTCGCCCAGCTGGCAAAGCAAGGTATTCACCTTGTCCTGGTGCGGGCAGAAATGGACTATAAAGCATCTCTTACAAGTGGTGACAAATTCTGTGTGGAAGTCGAGCCTATGCGGCCTTCCAAAGTAAGGTTTGCCTTTCGGCAAAGGGTGGTGCGCTTGTCAGACAAAAAGTTAGTGTTGGATGCCCTGGTTGTTGCGGCGGCGCTAAACCCCAGGGGCAGACCGCATATACCGGCGGAAGTAGATAAGGTGTTCCCTTTAGAAGGGTGAATATTGCTTAGGGTAAAACGCTTGGGGCTGGATAAAAATGGCAGGATATCCCCTCGTGTTACCCCGGGTCATCCGTGTTTTGCAATTGGGGCAATTTACTATTACTTACTTGTTGTCAGGTTCTTGCTGCTGCTCCGTAACAGAGATGGAATTCTGATAGTGTCTTAGCAGTAACTCCCTGACAGGGGGGAATTACGCATCCAGTAGCAGCAGGGGGCGATAATCAAAAGTGCAATTACAACCGTCCACCACTCCTCCCGAAATAACTCCAGGGTGTAGTGCTCGTTTTCTGTATAAGCTAAATATTCCCAGCTCACGGCGATCATATTGTTAGCCATATGAATCAATATTGGGCCATAGAGGGAGCGGGTTTTGATATAGACAAGTGAGAGCAATACTGCGAATAAAAAGGACCCCAAAATATCGGTATGTAAAATGGCGAATAAACATGAAGACAGTGCAATTGCGGTTGTAGTGCCAAATCTGGCGGTCAGGTTGTTTAGAAGGAAACCTCTGAATACAAACTCTTCAACCACGGGAGCTAATATAATCATGGCCAGGATATACATGCCTTCACCCCGGCTAAAAGTTGCAGGGAATTCTAGTAACCAGCTGGTGACAAACTCTGGAGCAATATAAGAGAGGGGATAAAAAAACAGGTATATGGTCAGGATCGATAATGCCACCATTGGAATGCCCAATGCGCCATACTTAATCACTTCAGAAGAGCTTGGTGTATTCCCCATTATGGCTTGAAAGTCAGCCAGGTTTTTTCTGGCCAGCAGCAATAAGACGGATGCCGCCAACAGGTAACAAATAACCCCGGCAAGGGCTAAGCTGAGCTCACCTTCAACGGCGAAGAGGAAAGGCGTCAGCAACGAAATAAGCATTAATAAAATGACGTGGCCAGATTTGATCTGCTCAAATGGATTTCCCGGCATAACACCCTCTTTATCTTGGCTGATGTCCCTCTAAGTTATCAGACATAATATGTCGTGTTTATTTTGACTTTTTGTTGATACGGTTGTGCTTTTGGGTCAGCCGGATAAGTAGTCGGGCACACTGTTCGGCGCCAACTTGACAAGGTTTTGCGATTGGATTATTCGTGCTATCTACCCGCTGAATAGCCTGGGTAAATTCTTCGTGAACCAGTTGATCTCTGGTTATCTCGGCACAGCTTACATGCTGGCTTAAAAACCGGTTTAAATAAGGGGTTTCCGGCCAGTCCGCTCGGGCCAGAGTAATGGCCTTAGTGCCAGCCAGTGCTATTTCGGTATAAGTGCCATAACCGGGTTTGGTTATCACCAGGTCGACACTGGATATCAGATCCAATATTTTGATACCCGTTTGTTTAAACTCCAGCATATCTTTACGATGATCGGGCGGTGCCTGGTCCACCAACCAAAACCAGGTGTCCACCTCAGGCCATAAATTCAGGTTCACAGGTAGTGAGACCCCTCCCAGCGCCAGCAAACCCAGTTTACGGATGTTATCGGGCAGTTGTTCCAGCAATTGTCGGCGGTAGCAGTTACCTCGTCTGCTAATGGGACCTACTTCCTGCTCCAGTTCGGCTAATTTAACATCAGGGACATGAGGCATCGGCTTAACAGCAGCCAGTACGCTTTGATATGACTGGTCCAGTTTCTCCAGTAACTGAGCAGCGTCGGGGCGATCATTACAATAGCGGCGATAAATCTGAGACCAGTTAAACGGCGCCAGGCTCACCGCAGGAATACCCAAATCACTGGCGGCCGCAAGGCAAATTGGGGAAATGTTAGCTACCACTAAATCTGGTTTTAGTTGTCTTAGGGCATGCTTCTCGGTAGCAACCAGTTCATCCCAGTTGGCTAATAGCGCCGCATACTTTTGCCCACTGGCACCAATATCTATATCTATGGCAGTAGGGCTAACCATGCCAAAGTCTGAGCCAACCTCCAGCAGAGTAAATGGCTTAGGTAACCGGCTGGCAAAGTAAGCTTTGGGCACTCTGGACAGGATTGAACACTGTATATGTGGCGAACACGCCATGATTTCGGCAATAACGGCGGAAGAAATCGCGGCGTGGCCAAAACCATGAGCGGTAACAGAGAAACAGATATGCATGTTATTTGGGTTTGATAACAGGGTGGAACTCGCCTAATTCGGCGTAAAAGTTACCCCCGAGGCGGGAGATAGGGTTTAGCTTGCGCATATCTATTTTGTTTTTTTCACCTACCAGATCATCGCGCACATAAGCATGGGTGATTTCGCCGAAAATGACCGCCTGGGGACCTTCACCCATAGTCACTATGGTGTGGCGCTTACAGCCGAGGGCTATGGGGGCATCTTTTAACCTGGGTAATGGAAAGCCTTCAAATTCAGTTGTTTCTGCTTCAATCAACTTAACTTCAGATTCATGGGGAGCGATATTATTGGAGGTTTTGGTCATATCGTCGGCTTGACCCACATGGGCTATATGTACCACAAAGTGATCGTTGTCTTCGATATTGTTCTTAGTGTCTTTGTAACTGCCATCTGGCTTGCGCCCGGCTGAGATCATCAGCAATGGCGGCGTGCTGGAAACCGGAGAGAAATAGGAAAAAGGCGCCAGATTAAGGCTTCCGGTTTCGTGCTTGGACAACACCCAGGCTACCGGGCGGGGAATAATTGACTGTGTCATTAATTTGTAGACAGCCGCTTTTTCCAGTTCGTCGAGTTTTATATCCATATGAAATTCCTGCTAATAACTGAGTAAATTCGCGGCTAGTATACTGGCCTAAAAGCTGAATTAGTAGAAGTCAGCAGCAAGGTATAATTTAAATAAAAAGAGTAAGATGGCTTTGGTTGAATTGTCGGGAGCAAATGCAGTGGAAAATATCACCTTACTCGGTTGTGGTTGGTTAGGATTACCTTTGGCCAGGACAATACAGGAAAAAGGCTGGCCCTTAAAAGTCAGTAAAACAGCTTGGTCAGGGGTCAAAGAGCTTACTGAGCAAGGCTTTTCAGCGTTTCCTTTTTCCCTTAATCCTGAGCCTCAAGGTGATCCTAAGTCTTTGCTGGATACTTGTGATATCGCCATCGTATCCATACCTCCACGCAGTAAGAGCCAGTCCGGTGAGTTTTACCTGGAGAAAATCCAAAACCTGATACAGCTGTTAGAGTTGTATCAGGTGAAAAAGGTGTTATTTATCAGTACCACTGGGGTATACCGGCAAGGTGATATAGAGCTTACCGAAAATTCGCCATTAAAATCGGATGCGGCCACGGTTCAGGCAGAAAAACTGATCCGGCAAAGCGACAAGTTCCAAAGCTCTATCTTGAGACTTGCAGGCCTGGTGGGACCAGGCCGGGCCCCGGGACGGTTTATGGCGGGTAAGCAGCTGGATGCGGGTTTAACACCGGTAAACCTGATCCATCAGGCGGATTGTATCGCTATTATATTAGCCATAATTCAGCAGCAAGCCTGGGGCGAGGTGCTGAATGCCTGCTCCGATACGCATCCAAGCCGGAAATCCTTCTACACCCGGGCTGCCGTGATTGCCGGTTTAGCCTTGCCTGAATTTAGTAAAGATAACAGCATGCCGCGACGTTCGGTGTGCAACAACAAACTTAAAGCTCGGTTGGGCTACGAATTTATCTATCCGGATTTAATGGTCGCCAGTTTAAGCGCCGAAAAAATTAGTCAGTTTATGGCTTTGGCGGCAAAAGCTGGGCAAAACGCTTTACCTGAATGCAGCCCAAACCCGCCCGTAGGTTGTGTGGCAGTGAGAAACGGAGAGGTGATTGCCAGCGGATATACCCAACCGCCAGGGCTGCACCATGCAGAGGCCCAGGTTTTGGCGCAACTGGAAGGTGATCTGAGCGATGTGATCTTGTTTGTTACCCTGGAGCCGTGTTCTTTTCAGGGCAGAACACCTTCCTGTGCGAAAACTATGGTGGCCAGGGGGATCAAAGAAGTATACGTAGCCTTAGTGGATCCGCACCCTAAGAATCGGGGAAAAGGTTTGAGCATTCTCGAAGAATCGGGCGCTAAAGTAGTGACCGGAGTATTGGAGCAGATGCTGGATAAGCAATTAGGGCCTTATCTGATAACACACTAGGTCTTATTTGCGGATCAAGTCCTTGTCGAAACCGGCAAGGACTCTGATTGACGGCAGAGCTATTTCACTTGTTTGCGTTTACGCATGCCTACAAACCCGAGCAGACCTAAGCTTAAGATCCCCAGAGCAGCTGGCTCTGCGACACTGGTGGCTTGCCGAACTAACAGGTGGCCCCAGTTTCCTTCGTCAGCATAAATATCCGGTTTATAAGCCTGGCGGTTATTGGGGGATTTTCCGGACGATAAACCGTACTTGTCACTTAGCATTCCTAAATTCTTCTTGGCTTTAAAATCTTTATCTTTGATGCCAATTGCGCCGTAGCAAGCCTGCGTAGCACTGCCGCATTCGTTTTCTGCTCCGAAAGCAAAGCTCCAATACGTGGCCCCTTTTTTGTTATAGCCTGAGTTGTCATACTCCTGGCCTATACCAAAATTATCGAAAAACCATTCGGCGCCGTCGAAGTTAGATTTTTTGTAGCCTTCTTTTTTCCCGCCCCAAAGGGAGTCCATCAGTTTTTCGGTTTCAGAACGGGTAGCATAGCGCCAGCCTGCGGTGGTAAAGCCACCTTTACCCGTCTTGATATCTTTTACGGACAAGCCATTTGTCGCAGTGAGTTCTAGCCATTCCAGGCCGCTCAGCTCCACGGTTTTCCCTTTGTCAGTGGTGTGGTGACCGATCACACTTGCTGTGGAAATCCCAGGAATAATAGATATGAGTAGTGCCGCGGCAGCCAGGTATTTTTTATCCATACGGGTCCCTTTCCTTCAGTATTATTTGTTGACTTTTATTAGACTGTTGAGATTCTACACTACTACTTTAGCGTGCTCAATAAACAATCAGTTAATGGCGACTTAATCCAATTGATTTGTAACGTATTTATTGTGACTAAGTGCTGATTTCCCGCTTTAACTCACCGAGGAATTTCTGCATAAATTCCATCCGTCGGCTAGCTTCAGCCCTGGCGCTTTGGGTCTGCATGGATTTTCCAATCATTAATAACTTTTGGTAAAAGTGATCTATGGTATACAGCCGATCCTGTGGTTCTCTGGATTCACAAAAGGGATCATCAGGCTGATATAAGCTGCGGTTTAACGAGCCACTCACCAGCATGCAACGTGCGACACCGATGGCGCCAATACCGTCCATTCTGTCTGCATCCTGCACCACTTTCGCTTCCAGGGTTTCCGGCTTAATTTGGGCGCTAAAGCTGTGAGCTTCGATGGCGTGGGTTATCTGGGTAAAGTGTTGCTCCGGATAACCAATGGATGCCAAGAAATCGATAGCTTGTTTGGCCGCCATCTTGGATGCCTGATTTCTGTTTGGGTGATTTTTTGGCAAGCTGACGCAGTCGTGTAACCAGGCGGCAGGGATCACTATGTCCAGGTTGGCCTCTTCTTCCAGAGCAAACTGTTTGGCAGATTTTACCACTCGCTTGATATGTTCTAAATCATGGGCGGGATCGCTGCCGACTTTACCAGTCATAAAATCATGTAGCGCGGACTCGATATTTTGCATTAGTTAGTGCCCGTCCTGAAACGCTATCTTGTCATTCCCTCGCACGAGGGAATCCAGTGGCTTAACCGCGATCACGGAGCACGCTAAAAGGCACTAGACCGAGATGTCGGACCATACCAGGAAAGCTGACAATGACAGGGAGTGCTGAGATAGTAGTGACTAACTTTAGGCCTTTGGGAAACGACAAGTATCGCGTTCTAAGAATATGACTGAAGAACGAATATGTGAGTTTCTGGATGGACATTAGTTATTCTGATCCAGGTAACCTGTGCTTGGGTTCGGACCATACACAAAGAACACCTTCTTTTCCGCCAGAATGTCTTTCACTTTGGCTAAGAATTCTTGTGCTTTTTCATGTGGCTGGTGCTTGAAAATAGCTTCGATAACAAACTTGCGACCTTTGGCGTCGGGCTGTGCAGTATATATTTCACCCGTAGTGATCAATGCCAGGTAGCTGTTGATTTTTTCCTGCAGGGTGAACAGGTGCAGATCTTCACCATCCCATTCCAGTGGGTCAATAATACTTAGTATCACTTTACCGCTGTCTTCATCGATAGCTATTTGGTCTACCTTATTGGTTTGCTCGACACTCATATCTTGTTCTATTTATCTCTGATTTAACGGGCATCATAGGAGACTTGCCTGAATTTGACCAGACCATACTGCACCCTGTTCTAGCCTCCTGTTATAAAGGGAATTATCAAAAAAATAATTGCTTTAATTCGGCTTTAGCTGCAGATACCATATTCAAAAATGAAAATCATTTTCATTTCCGGTGGTTTTTTTAACCGGCTTTTGTCGGTTCAAACCCAACTTAACAATCCTTTAAGGCCGCCAGTTAGCAGCAAGGAGGATGAAACGAACAGATTGATTAGGTTTCAATATGCATATGGAAGTCAAACAAGCCCAGATATTAATTGTGGAAGACGACCCTTTATTAAATGAACAAATGGCCAATCTACTGCGCCAGCAAGGGCACGTAATCAAACAGTGCTTTGATGGTCAGGATGGTTTGCTTAATGCCGCCAGTAATCGCTTTGACTTGATCCTGCTTGATGTACTTCTACCTAAGATGGACGGCTTTTCAGTACTCAACACTTTGAGAAAGAGTAACCAGACACCGGTTATGATGATCACAGCCTGTGGTGCGGAGCAGGAGCGCATCACAGGCTTAAGTAAAGGGGCTGATGACTACTTGCCCAAACCCTTTAATTTTACCGAATTACAGCTGCGAATTGATGCCATCTTGCGCCGTACCTTAGGTTTGGTGGACAGAGGAAGAGAGGATTTTGAGCTGACGCGGGGAGATTTGTACTTAAATCGCCAACAGCAATCTGTGGCGATAAATGGACAACCTATCGCCATGACCCCCATCGAATTTAAACTCCTGTGGAGCCTGGTCGGTCACCATAATGAGGTGCTGAGTAAACCCTACCTCTATCAGCTGGTGTTGGAAAGGGAGTTCAGTCGCTATGATCGCAGTCTGGATATGCACCTAAGCAGGGTGCGTCGTAAATTGGATGCTGCAGGGTTAGCCGTAGGCAGGTTAACCACGGTTCATGGTAAGGGGTATTGCTTTCATGAATAGAGCCCTGCTATGGAAGCTTTGTGGCACCATTTCGGTTGGTACTGTCGTTTTATTTTGGCTGATCAATATCCTCAGCCAGCGAACTGAACTTGCGATGAGTACAATAGCGAAACATCATCAGCAAACCCTGATTGATTACGGAAGAGAAGCAGAAGCCTTGTATCTGGCCGGGGATGAGCTGGCGCTGAAAAGCTGGATGGATGAATTACAGGCAAGGGAGCAAACCTGGGCAGCCGTGGTGCGTTCTGATATACGCCCTTTAGCAGGTGGCAAGATTCTGGACAGGTTTGTTCGCGATTTCAGATTGGGCAGGAATGTGGTATGGAAAATTCACTTATATTTTCCGGAAAACCCTGTGATGGACATTACGTTCAGGGATAAAAAAACTCACTTTCTGATCACTTTGCCACAACGTATGCGGCCCGGAAATTACTGGTTATATACCAGTGTATTACTGCAAGTGGCCTTACCCCTGATACTGCTGATCATTCTTAGCCTGGTTTTATATCGTCATGTGATGCAGCCGCTCAGGCAGCTGGAAACGGCAACTCGTCAGTTTAGCGAGGGTGATTATGACGTGAGAGTCAGAAATTGCATTGGTGATCGGCAGGATGAAATAACCTCGCTGGCGGACACCTTTGATGATATGGCGCAGCGAACGGGCCAGCTGATCATTACCCAGCGCCAGCTTATCGCGGATCTGTCACATGAATTAAGAACACCCATTACCCGTATAGAAATGGCCATCAGTTGTGCGGAGCAGGGAATCAAGCTGGATGAAGTGTTACCCAGAGTTCAGCGGGAGACGACAAATATACGTCGGCTGGCGGAAGATACCTTAACCCTTGCCTGGTTGGAGAATGAACAACCAAAACTGATGCTGGAGTCGCTGGACCTGGTGGAGTTAGTACAGGTTATTATCGATGATGCGGCGTTCGAATACCCGGATAGAAAAATCGTTAGCCGACTGCCTGAGCAGGCGTTGCTTGCTGCCAGCAGTCTCCGTGCTTTGGGGCAAGCCATTGAAAATGTCATTCGTAATGCCCTACGTTTTACCCCCGCAGCAGGCAGAGTTGATGTCACTCTTTGCCAGTCAGGAGAGGAATTACTGCTTAGCATAGAGGATGAAGGGCCGGGAGTTCCGGAAGCTTTGTTAAAGGATATCTTTTATCCGTTTTTTCGGGTGGACAAATCCAGAGAAAGGACACCCGGCTCCTTTGGCTTAGGTCTGGCATTGGCAAGGCGTCAGATTGAAGCAACAGGCGGTAGCATCAGGGCCAGCAACCTGGTTCGAGGTGGTTTAGTCGTACAGATCAAGTTACCGTTACAAAACAAACAGATGTAACAGGAATTTTTCATTTGTAACAGATGTAAAAGTAATTCACTTTTAATCCCGAATATAGAGAATAGCCCCATCTTGATAATAGTTATCATTTCATGGAGGTTTTAAAGGTGGACAATCAAGGTTTATTTATTGCCAGGCGGCATGTGTTAGCGAGCGCCATTATCAGTGTTTTATCTTATCCGGCTATTGCCGAAGAGCAGCCAAAGGCCTCCGGTGAAGTAGAAACCATGCAGGTGACAGGTCAGGGTAAAACTGGCTTAGATGCTTTTATTGGGGAGCAGGAAATAAGTAAAACCCAGGCAAATGACTTGTCCGATCTTTTTAGTCACACTCCAGGTGTGGATGTGGGGGGATCCCCCAGCATTGCTCAGAAAATCTATGTGCGCGGCCTGGAAGACAGCATGCTGAATGTGAGTATCGATGGTGCTACTCAAGGGGGATCTTTGTTCCATCACCAGGGACGTATTTTTATTGAACCTGAGCTGTTAAAAGCAGTAGAGGTGCAGGCCGGCGCCGGTGATGCCACTTCCGGTCCGGGGGCCCTGGGCGGTGCTATTCGTTTTATTACCAAGGACCCGTCAGATTTGTTGCAACAAGGGGAGCGATTCGGTGCTTTGGTTAAGGGTGGCTATTACAGCAATACCCAGGGGTATAAAACCAGCGCCACCCTTTACGGTAAGGCGACAGACAGCTGGAGTGCGATGGGGGTATTCACCAAAGCAGACGGCGAAGATATGAAAGATGGTCAGGGTAACAAGGTGGCAAATACAGGCTCTGAACAAACCATAGGTTTTGCCAAGTTGGTGGGAGAGCTGACCGATTCGCAAACCGTTTCATTCAGCTATGATCGACGTGACGATGAAGGGACCAGGACCCAGCGGCCACAATGGATTGAAAGCAAATGGAATAAAGCCTACCTACTAAAGAGCAAGCGGGAATCCTATAACTTAAAGTATCACCTGGCGCCGCTGGATAATGATTATTTGGATCTCACGGCAACCCTCTACAACACCTATTCCCAGGTAGATCAGGACGTGGTGGACCGTTGGGGAAAATACCGGGGTAAAGTGGACAGTATTGGATTTGATCTACGAAATATTAGCCTGATTGCCGATCACCAACTCACCTACGGCTTAGATTATCGTAAAGACAAGGCACAAGGTTATGCTGTAGGGAGCAGCAATGATCGCAGGCAGGAGGAAAAAGCAGATGTGACAGGTCTCTATCTGCAGGATTACTACCAGTTAACCCAGTCTCTACGCCTTGGTTTTGGTGGCCGCTACGATATCTATGATCTGACGGATGTGAAAAACCAGACCTTTAAAGAAAAAGGCTTCAGCCCCAATGTCAGTGCCAGCTACCAGGTGATACCTGATTTAAGTGTGCGGGCCAGCTACGCCGAAGCATTCCGCGGTAAGCTGACGGGTAGCAGTTTTAAACTGGACAGTGCCGCTAACGATCCCAACCTGAAGCCTGAACGAGCGAAAAATTCAGAGTTAGGATTTGATTACAACTATGACGCCTTTAACCTGACGGCCACTGTGTATAAATCTCGTATTAAAGACGCCATCAGTGATGTGAAGCGGGTATATAAAAATATCGGTGATATCGAGATCCAGGGTTTTAACGCCCGCACCAGTTACGCCTGGAGAGATGTGGTGGCGGGGTTGGGCTTTAGCCACAATAAATCCGAGTTGGATGATAAACCCATGAACGCCTATGACCATGGTTTTCTTGGCAACTCGGTAGGTGATACCTGGCTGGCGGATATTCGTTACCAGCTAAACAGCCAGCTAGAATTTGGCTGGAACGGCAAGCTGGTAAACAGTCTGGATAATATTGAAACATCGGCGGGTAATATGGATAAACCGGGTTATCAGGTACACGATATCTATGCTCAGTGGTTACCCCTGGATAGCGGAGACCTAAAAGTTACCCTGACCATAAAAAATCTGTTTGATGAATACTATCTGGACCACGCCAGCAACGGTGATTTTGAGCATCTTCCAGGCTTCAAAGGTGTGGTTGGTTTACATTCGCCAGGACGTGATATTCGCCTGGGCCTTGCCTACAACTTCTAATCCAATGAAAACCAAGGGGGCCGGAGCCCCCTGTTTCAGTTATCTGCAATCACAGCAATAGTGAGAATTTCTATGTTTCAACTAAGTATTCAAAGCGTTTTGACGGCATGCTTGTGTCTGTTTTGGGTTGTTTCGGCTCAGGCCAAAGTGGTGACCGATTTAGCGGGGCGTGAAGTCACCCTGCCGGCCAAGGTAGAACGGATAATCCTGGGAGAAGGTCGATACATTCCCGCCCTTGCCATTCTGGAGCAGGAGCAGGTGATCAACCGTGTTGTGGGTATGATGGGAGATTTTAAACTTACTGACCCGGATACCTATAATGTCTACAGAAAGCAGTTCCCAGCCATCGATAAGATCCCGCTGATTGGAAAAGCCTCTGCCGGCAGCTTTAGCCTGGAACAGGCGCTGGCATTAAAAGCCGATTTGGCTATTTTTGGCCTGGAGGGCCATGGTCCGTCAGCCCGCCATGCCGAGACTATTTCGACCCTGGAAAATGCCGGAGTCACCATAGTATTTATCGACTTCAGACAAAACCCTATGTTAAACACCACTCGCAGCATAGATCTGCTGGGGCAGGTTTTGGGGCTTGAACAAAGGGCGCAGGCTTTTATTGCGGACTATACATTGGAGTTACAGCGGGTTGAATCCATCCTTGCGCAGCAGTCACTTCCGGCTCCCCATGTGTTTTTACACAGCAGGGTCGGTTTAAGCGAGCTTTGCTGTGAAACTATGGTAAGGGGCATGCAAGCCGAGTTTCTCGAACGGGTGAATGCCAACAATATTGCCCGAGAACTGGTGCCGGGTAGCGCCGGGGTGATAGATCTGGAGTATTTGCTGGAAAATCAGCCTGATGTTTATATTGCCACCGCCGTTGGCTCGTCAAAAACAGCACAGGAATGGCCTCAATTTATAGTATTGGGCACAGGTGTCAGCAAACAGACTGCCAAAAGCTCCTTAAAGCTGGCGACCCAGCAGAAAGGGATAAACCAGCTTAATGCGGTGAAAAATGAGCAGGCATTCGCCATCTGGCATCACTTTTACAACAACCCGTTTAACGTGGTTGCCGTTCAGGTATTTGCTAAATGGCTGTATCCGGAACAATTTGCAGAGCTAAATCCAGAGCACACCCTGGAGCGCCTGTTTAAATCCTATCAGCCTGTGCCGTTAAAGGGCACTTATTGGACAGGTCTTTAAGTTGCCCGGAGTAAGCGTGCATGCTAAATCAAGGTGAGTTGCATAGCGCCAGCCCCATAGCACAAAGCTATCGGAAATTTGTCGTTAAGCGAGTGGTGTTTTTGTCTCTGTTGGCTGTCGCTTTAATTGTTACGTTGGTGTTTGATGTAGCTACGGGCCCAGCCAATTTGTCAGTTGTTGATGTGATCAAGGGCATCCTAAGCCCGGAACAACTGGAAATTTATACCCGGGTGATAATCTGGGAGGTACGGGTTCCATATGCGCTGATGGCTGTGGTGGCCGGGGCCAGTTTGGGTCTGGCCGGGGCTGAAATGCAAACAGCCCTGAACAACCCCCTGGCGAGTCCGTTTACCCTGGGAATTGGGGCGGCTGCTACCCTGGGGGCATCTGTGGCTATCCTGTTTAAGGTCAACTGGTTTGGCTTAAGTTCTCACTACGTATTACCTCTGTTTGCCTTCGTGTTCGCGGCGGCGGCATCTTTGTTAATTCTGGCTTTGTCCCGTTATCGGGGCGCCACGGTAAATACTGTGATCCTATTTGGCATCGCCATTTCCTTCGCCTTAAGTGCTCTGGTGAGCCTGCTGCAATTTTTATCGGATGCCAATTCACTGCAACAAATCATATTTTGGAGCATGGGCAGCCTGGCCCGTGCGACCATGGACAAGGTGGCGCTGGTGGCCTTGGTGCTCTTGGTTTGTTTACCCTGGTCCATGTCGCAAACCTGGGCCATGACAGCGTTACGAGGTGGTGAAGAGCAAGCCAGGAGCTTAGGTATTCGGGTTGAACGCCTGCGCCTGGTGGTGCTGCTCCGGGTGAGTCTGTTAACGGCCGCAGCCCTGGCATTTATTGGTGAAATAGGTTTTATCGGTTTGGTCGGGCCGCATATAGCCCGCATGTTGCTTGGTGAAGATCACAGGTTTTTCTTACCGGCAAGTGCGCTGTCAGGTGCACTACTGCTGTCCCTGTCTTCCATTGCCAGCAAGGCGATTATTCCCGGAGTGGTATTACCCGTAGGTATAGTCACTGCTCTGGTGGGGATCCCCTTGTTTATCAGTATTATTTTGACCAGAAGCGAGGGGCGTTAGATGACGTTATCTGTTCAGGGCATAAGTGCGGGTTACCGGCGGCGTAAAATAATCAATCAGGTGTCCCTTTCCTGCGTTAAACCCGGATCTATGCTTGCCCTGTTAGGGCCCAATGGCGTCGGTAAATCGACTTTCTTAAAAGCCATTGCCGGTTTGCTGCCTTATCAAGGCAAGGTAACCCTGGGTGGGCAAGACTTAAGCCAGCTTAGTAGTGTCCAGTTAGCGCGCCGGGTGGGTTATTTACCCCAGGCCTTACCTCAGGCGACGAGTCTGGTGGCCTACGAATTGGTTTACAGTGGTTGTCGTGCGGTGCGCAGTGACCTGAGTAAGGGGCAAATTGACCGATTAATCGATGACGTATTTCAGACCCTGGGGATCCGCCAGCTGGCATTACAGAAAATGGCAGAAATGTCCGGGGGGCAAAGGCAGATGGTCGGCCTGGCACAGGTGCTGGTGCGAAAACCTGAGTTATTTTTACTCGATGAACCCACCAGTGCATTGGATCTGCATTGGCAATTAAGCGTGTTGCAGAGTGTATCTAATATGGTCAAAGATACCCAAGCAATTGCCTTGGTGGCCAGTCATGACATTAATCTGGTGCTGCGTTTTTGCGACCAACTTATCGTCTTGTCTCAGTCCGGAGTTCTCACCATGGGGCCTGCTCGTGAAGTGCTTACTCCTGAGATACTGGCTGCGGCATATGACATCGAGGGGCGTATCGAAACCTGTTCTAAAGGTTATCCGATGGTGATCAGCGATCGCCCGATCATCAATAAAAGACAGGGAGTCCATCTATGATAAATCGAACTGCATCTATTACTACCGGGCGAGGGAGTTTTTATATTAAGCGCCTGTGTAAGCACTTTAATCATAGGGTTGAAGCGAGCTGGGATGAGCGGCAGGGGTCGGTGAAGTTTGCCATGGGCCAGTGTCTACTGGTGGCTGAGAAGGAGAAACTAATCATCGAATGTCAGGCGAGTAGTGTTCCTGAACTAGCTGAAGTGATGGATACAGTAAAACGTCATTTCGATCGCTTTGCCCGGCATGACAACCTGCTGTTGGAGTGGAACAATTGATAAATGCAGGGTCCATCAATTTTGTCGACTGAAAACTCTGATTAAGATGTACTTAGACTTTTCGCCACCATAGCAGGGACATCAGAGATATCAGAATCCTGGTTGAAGTGCTCCAGTACGTTATCGGCCATGCGGATCAGGTTGGCATTTTGATAGCTGCTGGTCATTATTTCCTGGGCTAGTTGTTTTAGGAAGCCATGACTGCCCAAATGCTGCCACTGTGCCAGGTGAACCAATTCCTTACAATGCTGCTGCGGGTTACGTGCCAGCTCCTGTTTGACAAAGTAAGTGTTTTTGAAGCTAAGGCTGGATAAGTCGGCTGGGATAAACTTGCTGGCCAGTATACCTTCCAGTCCGCTCAGTTTCGGTGTTGGAATGGTATCTACAGGAATAAAGTACGACTGTGCTAAAAAATCGTCAGGGAAGTAACCTTTCAGATAAGGGGCCAGGTTGGTGCAGCTAAAGCGTTGCTCCTGCATTTGTTCCAGCTGGTTATCGTACCAGGCAATAATTTTTTCTATCATATAAAGTTACTCTGTTTAGACTCGGAGCTTAGCCTGGTTAGTAGGCCCTGTTGGCAGGGTCAAAAAAAGCGGCATAATGCCGCTTTTTCGTTAGCTTGTTAGCCGATTATTTTGCGCGACGAGCCGTCACTGCATCCGCTAGTTCGTTAAGCAGGATCTCAGTGTCTTGCCAGCCGATACAGGCATCTGTAATGCTCTGACCATAGTTGGCGGCTTTGCCATCAACCAGATCCTGGCGACCTTCGTTCAGGTGGCTTTCTACCATCACACCGAAGATGCCATGGTTGCCGCCGGCGATTTGACCACAAACATCGGTACACACTTCCATCTGCTTTTTAAATTGTTTACTGCTGTTGGCATGGCTAAAGTCCACCATCACATTTTTAGCCAGTTTGGCCCCTTGCAGCTGTTCAATTATCGGGTCTACATGTTTGGCGCTGTAGTTAGGCTCTTTACCACCACGTAGGATAATGTGGCAGTCTGGGTTACCCGCGGTGGAAACTATGGCTGAGTGGCCAAACTTGGTCACGGACAGGAAGTGGTGTGGCGCACTCGCTGAGCCAATAGCATCTATAGCTACTTTAATGGTGCCATCGGTACCGTTTTTAAAACCAACCGGGCAAGACAGGCCGGAAGCCAGTTCTCTGTGTACCTGGCTTTCAGTAGTTCGTGCTCCGATAGCGCCCCAGCTCATTAGATCCGCAACATACTGAGGCGTGATCATATCCAGGAACTCACTGGCGGTTGGTATGCCAAGATCATTTAGATCCAATAACAGCTTACGGCCAATACGCAGGCCATCGTTTAGTTTAAAGCTGTTATCCATGTAAGGGTCGTTAATCAGGCCTTTCCAGCCCACGGTTGTACGAGGTTTTTCAAAATAAACTCGCATCACGATTTCCAGGCGATCTTTTAGCTTGTCACGCAGCTCGGCCAGTTTTTTGCCATATTCGATGGCGGCTTCAGTATCGTGAATGGAGCAAGGACCGATAATCACTAACAGGCGGTCATCTTTCTTTTCCATAATGTTATGGATAGCCTGGCGGCTTTCAAATACCGTTGTCGATGCTTTGTCGGTCGCCGGGTACTTCTCTAATACCGCAACTGGCGGTAACAACTCTTTAGTCTCTTTAATGCGAACATCATCGGTTTGGTATTGCATATTGCCCTTCTTAATCTTACGTGCTCTGATTTGCGCTGGACCCAATAATGTATCTGCTAAAATCACCTCGCGCAAATGTGATCTGGCTTAAACATAGTGCTTAAGCGGGCTCAGACATTCGCCAACTGATGATAATCTAGTGAATAGAAGCAATTTCTGCTGCTGTGAGGTGACGCCATTCGCCAGTCTTTAATCCTGTATCAAGGGTGATTTCTCCGATCTTCTCTCGGTGAAGTCGGACGACTCTGTTACCTAATGCTGCAAACATACGTTTTACCTGGTGGTATTTCCCTTCGGAAATAGTGAGTAAAACTTCGCATTCAGACAGGATTTCCAACATTGCTGGTTGGCATAATTTTTTTTCATTTTTTAGCTGGATCCCTTCGGCAAACGCGTCGATAGCCGTTGTTTCGACGGGATCTGCCAGAGTCACCCGATAGCGTTTACCACAGGCTTTTCTGGGGGAGGTGATTTTATGGGACCATAAACCGTCATCGGTGATCAGCACCAGGCCCGTAGTATCAACATCCAGTCTGCCTGCGATATGTAATTCCTGACTCATTTCCAGTGAGATCAGGTTTAATGCACTTGGATGCACTTCATCTACGGTAGAGCAGATATAGTTAGTGGGTTTGTTCAGCATAATATATCTGGGGGGGATCAGGCTTAGTTGCTTGCCCATATATCTGATCTCACAACTATCGTCGACCTGAAATTTATTATCTTTTACTGGTTTACCATCAATTCCTACCAAACCTTTGGCAATGGCTTTTTTTGCCAAAGTACGGCTAAGTTCTGTGGTGGAACAGAGAAATTTATCGAGGCGCATATTTGTTTTCTATCCAAAGTTTTTAAACGTGATAAATAGTTTTTTCAGCAAGTTGGATCCCATCATCAAGCCTATGGCCAGTACCAGCTTAATACTCAGGCTGATCAGCTGTATCTCGGTATTAATCGGATGAGACTGTGCCAGCAGGGTGACCAGTAGGGGTAACTGGGTAATCAGTAAATAGAGCCCCATTAAAAAAGATCCGGCGGCAATGAATTGGACATCATTCGCAGGGTCTTTACTTTCCATCTTTTTACCAGCTAATTTAATGGCGACCCAAGGCGCAACCAACCACAAGATAAGTCCAGCCAGTGTTGGCAAACTTAATGAAAGCAAGGTGGATAGTGAGTTTGCTTGTGAGGTTATCATATTCCACATAGGTAAAATTGATATCAGCTTGGTTAACCCACTGACAAACAGATACAAAGCCAGTAATCTGGTGCCAATTAATGCAAGGTTATTCATCTATTAATTCCAAGAGTGGCGTGTATGCTTGAGTCAAAAAAACTACGTATTTTAACGATATTGCTGGGATTACTGTGTGCTGCCGGCGCCGTGCTTTGGTATGGACCGAAAAACATGCAAATACTGGGGTTTATTGCCGCCATAAGCACCACCTGTGCATTTATACCACAAGTGGTGAAAACGGTAAAAAGCAAAGATACCCGCAGCATCTCGTTAGGCATGTATTGTCTGTTGGTATTCGGGGTTTTCTGTTGGCTCAGTTACGGTGCATTGCTGGGTGATTTGCCCATGATGCTGGCCAATAGCATCACCCTGGTATTGGCGTGTATCGTACTCTGGTTAAAACTAACGGAAGGCTCACGCTAGCCTATAGCTTAAAACTAAGCAGGCGAGAGCGCATATACATACCTGCTTTCTCCAGGGTCTTTCTGGAGTTGTGATTGTAATACCAGCAGCCGGATATGGGTTGTATTCCCTGGCTCAAACAAACCTGCTTGAGAGAGCGTATGGTTTCACTACCAAACC
This sequence comes from Psychromonadaceae bacterium, assembly GCA_965249895.1. Taxonomy (GTDB): domain Bacteria; phylum Pseudomonadota; class Gammaproteobacteria; order Enterobacterales; family CBDFNC01; genus CBDFNC01. The sequence goes on along the minus strand of CBDFNC010000003.1, from coordinate 170,199 downwards.
CCTGGCGCCTCTTGCTCTCTAACACAAACATGCCAATGCTGGCGAAGCTTGGGTTTATTTGGCTGGGCTCTATGATGCCATATGACACCAGTACATCATCTTCTTTGCCGATATAGATTTGCCCCTGGTTTATTCGATTACGCAGGTCATCGAAAAACTTCCCGCTGTATTCTGTGATTATCAGCAGATCATCTGGTCCGGCTTGTTCAATAACAAACTCGCTGTCAGCAACATCGTCATTGGGTAGCGCGCTGAAAAAATATGCCTGGATATCGTGACTGCGGGCCTGGTCCAGGGCTAACCCAAGGAAGTACTCGTCACTAGTTGGCGCCAGGGCCTGGTTGGTTTCTTCTAATTGTTTGGCGTGGCCAAAAATATCTTGCCCTAAGGTCTTAAAATTGTCATCCAGATAAAACAAACTCAGGGTTGAGCCCTTGTGTACAGCGGTAAGCCCTATGGCGATATCATCAAGCAAAATCAAATACAGGTTGGCGTTATTAATATGTGCTTCGAGAAAGGAGTCGATGGGAGAAATAAGTGCGTCATAATATGCGTTAAGCCATTGGTCAAGCTGGTTTAATTCACTAAGTTCAAATGTCAGGTTATTCATCATCTTCCTTGTTGCCTGGGTTGCCCTGCTTATTATTGCAGCAGTACTGGTTCTAGCACTAGTGTATTTTTGTCAACCAGATCACAGCTTTGTCACTGATACGTTTGGATTAGCATTCGGGGGTAATCCAGGCCGGCTTATAGTAAGGGTAATTATGATGACAGGAGCGTTAGCTTAAGGGGACTTCCAGGCTTACTTTGGTTCTGTCCATGACGACTGAGGTGTTATACCTTCTTACGTTGCTGTCATTAAAAAATATCTGCTGAGTGAATTGGTCGAAATCTTCCATATTTTTTGCCAGGACCACTAATATAAAATCGGCTTCTCCAGTCACGTAATAGCATTGTTGTATCCTTGGCTCTTGTTTGATCTTGTGTTTAAACGCGACTAACTTTTCGATATTTTCTCGCTCCAACTCTACCGACACTAAAAAAGTCATGTGTTGCCCGACAGCTTTTGGTGAAACCACGGCTACTTCGCTGGTTATTATCTTATTCTCTCTTAAGCGCTTTATACGCCTGTTGATACTTGCCAGAGAGAGGCCAACGTTTTCGGCGATAATTTCAATACTAACTTTTAAATTAGTTTGCAATAACTGCAAAATTTTTAGGTCTTGTTTATCCAGTTCCATGATTTCCAGCTGCTTGTTTAAAGGTTTCGATGTGAAGAGATCGGAATATCAGATTTTATGACATCATCATATCAATAATTATGAAAATGAGATATTTGCGTATAGCTAGCAATTGTTATCTTAGATTTACTGTTAGACGCAAGGGTAAATAAATCCGTATGTCTCAACCAACTGAAAATAAATCGTTATCAAACCCTCCTTTAGCGGGGCCTGCAGAGATTGAAGCTTTGCTGGAAGCACAATGGCAGACATTACTTTCACCGAAAGAGGTTTTTGCAGAGCTGGAGATGTCCCAGCAAACGCCGCTGGAAAATTTACCCGATCTGGCGGAAAGTCTGGGAATTAATTCATTGTTCGTTAAGGACGAACGCGAAAGATTGAATTTGGGCAGCTTTAAAGGAATAGGGGGAATTTATGCTGTCACTTGTATTCTACAGGCATTAATTCAGCAGTATTTTAAGTCCCCGGTCACTATGGCGCAATTGCTCTCAACAGAAGCAAGGCATTACACGGAGTCGGTTCGTTTTTGCTGCGCCAGTGCGGGAAATCATGGCATTGCTGTTAGTAAAGGCGCCGGCCTGTTTGGCGCAAAATCCATCGTGTATCTATCAAAAAATGTTCCTATGGAGTTTGAGCAGCGCCTGCTTGGTTATGGTGCAGAAGTTCGCCGCGCTGGAAGTGATTATCAGCAGAGCATGGCTGCGGCAGAGCAGGCGAGTAAAAATGAACAACTCATTCTGCTGTCTGACAGTTCATGGAGCGGTTATCGCTGTATTCCACAATTGATCATGACGGGATACCAACTGATAGCCAGAGAAATTCAACAGAGTCTTGAGCTCCTATCAACAGCCCATAAAGAAACTAATTGGCCAACTCATGTTTTCTTGCAAGCAGGTGTTGGTGGCTTGGCGATGGGGATAACAAAAGAAATCAGCTGTTCCTGGCCCGTTCAGCCAAAAATTATCATAGTGGAGCCTGACCAAGCCCCCTGTTTGGCCACCAGTATTCAGCAAGGTGTTTTGACTAGCGTATCGGGTGGAGTGTCAAATATGGGGCGACTCGATTGCAAACAAGCGTCGTTGCTCGCCTATGAGTATTTGCTAAAGCATGCTGACTATTTTTGCCTGGTAAGCGACCAGGAGGCAGCTGATGCTGTGTGGGTACTGAGAGACTATCAATTAGATACCACACCATCAGGCGCAGCAGGTTTTTCGGGTATTCAATCAATAACTAAAAAACAGTTATTGCATAGCTTCTCTATTGAAGAAGATGCGCGGTGTTTGTTTATTGTCACGGAAGAACCCTCAAATCAATAGCCTAAAAGGATAAGTGGTTATTTAACCAGCCTAGATAGCGCTGAATAAGGCATTAACCAATCAACTATTATCGAGCAACACAATGAATAAATTAAACATTTTACAATTTGGTAATCCAGGCCTGTTAGAAGTTTGTCACCCAGTGGAAAACAATCAGCCGCAGCCAGGGTTGGAAAATGAAATAGAGCAGTTATTTGCAACATTGAGTGAGTTTAAGCGGCAACACGGTTGGGGGCGGGCGATTGCAGCACCACAAGTTGGCATCAATAAACGCATGATTGGATTAAATTTGGGTGAGGGACCATTTATTATGATAAACCCGGTTATCACCAATAAAAGTGAAGACACAAAAGTGATTTGGGATGACTGCATGAGCATGCCTTCATTGTTGGTGGAAGTTGAGCGGCATATATCTATCGATGTTCAATACTATGATGAACAGTTCCAACTACACGAGCTGACCAAGTGCTCCCTGGACCTATCAGAATTATTACAACACGAAATTGATCATTTGGACGGTATTGTCATGACCGAGCGTATGATTAACCAGAGCGCTATTATCGACAGGTCTGAAAAGTCGGCTTTTGAACAGTGGCGAAAACCGCACAATTCCTCGCAGTCTCAATAACTGCAAATTTATTTCTATAAATTGCTCATCATCGACACTGGAAGCTCACTATGAAAGCAAAAATCAGTCATGGCTCTGCTGGGCCTTTAGCCCGGTTGATCTCGATTAACAGTTATCCGATCAAGGGATTCCCAGGTTAATCTAGCTGTTGGCGGCGGATTGCCTGGCGATCGCCGCTGGGCTATCCGAAATGGCTCACAGGATGTTGCGGCTGATGGTAGCTGGACCCAGTGTCAGGCGTTGGTGCGCATGACCAGAGAAGAGGGTCTGCCGCTCTACCGAATTCGAAAAAATAATAATGGAGAGCTTTGTCTCCAACATCCTAGCGGTGATGAAATCCAGGTTGAGGAAAGGCTCGAAAATAAACCTGTGCTTAAACAGTGGTTCGATCATCCAGAAGCCGGTTTTTCGCAGGCGCGGGCCAGTGTTGGGTATTGGGATCACCCTGATGCGATGATTTCTGTTATTAATCTAACGACGGTAAAGGCGTTGTCACAAGTGGCCGGACAGATCCGCTGATGGCCGCCGCCTGCGGCTGAGCATTAAGCAAGAGAAGGCTCCCGCACAACTGTGTCCCTTGTTACATAACTCTTTGCATAAAGGCGATGCCATTATCGCAAGCGGGCCGTTTGTTGATCCATCGCTGGAATGGTGCCCAAATAAGCTCCCTGGTACACCCTTTGTGATATTGACTGCCGGTATTGGCATAACCGTGGCGACAGTCGGTACTGTCCGAATTACTGGAGTCGTGACATACCTGTCCCGTGCGATTTGGTCATGAGGTCAGGAACCCAGACGACCTTGCTTTGTGGCAGGAAGTTATCGAAGGAAGCCAAACACTCAACAATGCAAAGGCGTTTTTGTTTATGAGCGGCGCAGTGTGTGAGCAAGCAGGAGCATACCAAGGGCGGATAGATCTGGACAAGGTGACCGGAGGCTTAGATCTTGGCACTGCACAGATATTCCTTTGCGGACAGTCTGGTTTTGGTACTGCAATGCGTGTTGCTCTGCTCAAAATGGGTGTGCACGAAAACCAAATTAATGAGGATGTATTTTGCTCGCCTCAAAAAGCAGTCCCGGAAACCAGACTAGCTTCACATTCCGGTCCGCTGGCTGTCCGGTTTACCGAAGCTGACTTCGACGCGGTCTGGACGTCGAAAAGTGGTACTCTGCTTGATTTGGCCGATGCAAACGGGATTAGTTTTCCTGCTAATTTCCGAAGCGGGGCTTGCCGCGCTTGTCTCCAGCCCATAGATGGCAGTTTCGAAAACTTGATGCTCCGCCGCCAATCGGCTGAGCCTATTTATGCTGTGCTGCACCACTGACGGCCGTTACTATACAAGCGAGGAAACCAAGAGGTGAGGGTCAGGTATAAGGCACAAACGGACCCTTGGCGATAATCTACCCCCAGTTACCTCGATTGCAAGCGATTACTTGCAAGCATCGAACGAGCTGGATGCAGCCTGGTTAGTCGCAATAAAAGATATTTGTTACAGAAACGAAACAAGCAGACACAAATGTTGAAGATTATGGTATTTTTTGCCCTTTGGTAATCTAACGGAATGTATTAATGGCCACTTTCTTTAGCGTTAACTTCAATAAAATAGCCTTGTTAAGAAACTCCAGGGGTAGAGATTACCCTAGTGTAGTAGGGTTTGCGCGTAAAGGTCTGGAGCTGGGCATTAATGGCTTAACCCTGCATCCGAGACCGGATCAGCGACATGCCAGATACTCAGATGTATATGATCTGCAAGCGTTAGCCACAGAATTTCCCGGCGCAGAGGTGAATATTGAAGGTTACCCGTGTCAGGAATTTCTGGATGTTGTCCTGGATGCGAAACCCCATCAATGCACTTTAGTTCCCGACGATCCAAATCAAATTACTTCCGACCATGGTTGGGATTTGGAGAAAGACGGCGAAATGGTTACTGAAATCGTCAAAAAGCTACAAGCCGCAGGAGTACGGGTCAGCTTATTTATGGACCCGGTTGCCGGACAAATGAAACTTGTCAAAGCAACGGGAGCCGAACGTATCGAGTTATATACCGAATCTTATGCGCAAGCCTTTGGCACGGATAAACAAGCAGAAGTGTTGGCTGAATACAGGGAAGCCACTCTGGCTGCTCAGGAGTTAGGCTTGGAAGTGAATGCGGGTCATGACTTAAACCTGGAAAACCTGGCTGAATTTCTTACTATTCCAGGCATTATGGAAGTCTCCATTGGCCACGCCTTAATTGTTGAATCCCTGGAGAATGGATTTGCCAATACTATGAACTCCTATGTTGAGATTTGTAACAACTCAGCCTCATAATTTCACTCACCAAATGTCACTAAACCTTGTCTGGTCGCTAAATACGTGACCAGGCAAACATATACCCTGGCTCACAGCCCAGCAAACCACAGATTATTCTGCTTCTTTTATCATTTCGCTCAGAGTCCGGCTTAAGGCCCTTAACATCTAATGGTGTTGCAGTTATTTCCAATCTAAATACAAATAACTATTCAAAGTTTAGTTTGTTAATGCATCTATCTAGATATTCTAGGTTAGTTAGCTAAATATGATGTTGGTCGAGCTTATTTTGGTTTATTTGTGGCATTGTTGGGATTGATTATCATGAAGATAATATAAGGCAATGAAATTGCTACCTATTGTGGGCACAAATCCGTTTTAGCTGTATCCAGGGTGACGTCGACCAATGAAACGAGCTGTAGAATTTAAGAATATCGCTGAACCCCAGATAAATGCCTTGATGAATGTCCTGTTGCAAGGTGAGTCTTTTGATGACGCGATTAGGGATTTTTTAGTTACCCTGGAAAAAAGTGACAACGACTATATCGCCTCTGTTTTACTGTTGGATCAGGATACCCACAAAATATACCGTGTAATTGCTCCGACCCTGCCGGATTTTTATAACCAGGCCATTACAGGTTTGAGCATAGGAAAGGGCATAGGATCTTGTGGCACTGCTGCTTATGAGCGAAACACTGTAATTGTCGATAACATTAATGTGCACCCGTATTGGACTTCTTTTAAAGACCTTGCGCTAAAAGCTGGGGTTCAGGCCTGTTGGTCCGAACCCATATTAGATGCCAAGCATAGGTGTATTGGCACCTTTGCCATTTATCATAGACAGCCCAGACAGCCAAGCGCAAAGCAGTTAAACCTTATCAAAGATTGCGCTACCTTGATCAGTTTGGCCCTGGATCGATTTGCCCTGGTAGAGCGACTGGAACAATCCAGTATGGTCTTGGATCATTCCCCAAGTGGTATCGTTATTACCGATGACCTCGGCCAGATCATTCACGTCAATAAATCCTATCAGGATATTACCGGATATAGCCTCGAAGAAATAAAGGGCCTCTCTCTCGGTTTTTTGTCATCCGGTCGTCATGATCAAGCATTCTACAAAAAGCTGTGGAGCGACATTAAAACCATGAGTTGCTGGAAGGGAGAAATTATTAACCGAAAGCGGAATGGCGAAGAGTTTGTTGTCGCTCAACAAATATTTACCATTAAAGACGAGTTTGGCAATGTGCGGCGTTATGTGGGGTTTGTTGAAGATATTACCGAACGCAAGCGAGCCGCAGAGCTTATTTATAAACAGGCACACTTTGATGAAGTAACGGGTCTACACAACAGGTACGAATTTAAACAACGGCTTGCGGCGATTGTTCAGCAGGCAAAAAATACGGACAGTTGCTGGGCCTTGATTTTTTTAGACTTGGACCTGTTTAAACAGATCAATGATACTCACGGCCATGAATTTGGCGATAAAGTATTACAGGTAACGGCTCAGCGCCTGAGCGAGAAGTTTGGCGCGATTGCTTGTGTTGCCCGTATTGGGGGTGACGAATTTGCTGTTATCGCAAAAGAACAGGACAGGGAACAGATCCGTGGCCAGGTCAAACGTCTGCTAAGTAGCTTGGCCCAACCTATTTACCTCGAAGGGGTAAGCGACACTGTGTCTGTCAGTATTGGTATTGCACTTTACCCTGAAGATGCGGACAGGGAAGAAACCTGGTTAAGGGCAGCAGATCTGGCAATGTACCGGGCCAAACAAGAAGGTCGTAACTGCTTTCGGTTTTACGAGGAGCAATTACATCAGCAGCATAAAAGAAAAACCTTACTTCGTCAGCGCTTAATCCTGGCCCTTAAAGAGGGTCATCTGGAACTGGCTTTTCAGCCTATAGTGTCTGCTGAGGCCGATACAATTTGTAAGGGAGAAGCCTTGTTGCGCTGGACTGATGAGCAGTTAGGAGAGGTTGCCCCCTGTGAATTCATCCCTGTGGCTGAGGAAACTGGCTTGATCGGGAAATTGGGCTTGTTTGTAGTCGATTACGTGCTTACCGCCATGCAAAATACAGAGCTACTCGCACGGGTGCCGCAAGTGACGGTAAATTGTTCTGCTCTTGAGCTGAGGGATGTGGATTGGGTTGAACAATGGATCAGCTTAGTCAAGTTATCTGGTGTTGATCCATCCCGGTTAGCCATCGAAATCACCGAGAGTGTACTGATTGAAGAGCAGGCTTTGGTGCTCAAGCAGTTAAACCGGCTCCGCGATTTTGGGGTAACCATATGTCTGGACGAGTTTGGTACCGGGTTTTGCTCGCTTTCCTACATTCATACCATCAAACCTGCCGTTATTAAGGTGGCGCGCTCATTCGTTAAAGGCATTGAAAAGGATGTGCAGCAGCAAACTTTATTTCGTGCCGTAGTGCAAATAGCGGAGGTCTTTGATGCTCAGGTTGTGGCCGAAGGTGTTGAAACACGGCAACAGCAAACTATGCTAAAAACCTTGGGGTGCCACTATTTGCAAGGAGAGCTCTACTATAGCCCTATGCCGGCTAGTGAGTTTGAACAGTTGCTGAATAATTAGATCCGGCCCTTTTTGGTGGCATCGTTTAGGGTGAATTTAACCAGTTGTTTATGAAAGGGTTTAATGACAGCCATATAATACCTGCCCACAGAGTTATGAGCCTTCACCTGGGTAGATACTGTTACCAGGTTTTGTGCCTGGTTTTTTAACACTGATATCCTGAAATCCAGGTGACTGTCATCCTCCCCCACGACAATTTCATTGTCATTTCTATGTATAACCCGGAATATTCCCAGTTGATCCCCGACTTGTATATGGCCGGAACTCTCTGCCTCGATTACCAGAGCGCCCGTTTTTAACCCCAGGGGTTTTACCAATTTATTACGTAGTGTCATCAGCTTATTTACCCACGCCGGGCTATGAGCAAAGATGGCCATATAGATATCATCTATGGACAGTTCACTGTTAATCAGGTTTACCTGATAGGCATCCTGGTAGGTGACCTGTTGCCATAATCCATGTTGCAAACTGTTCACCGGCAGCTCTACTGTTTCTATTTTCATTTACGACTCCCCGAAATTGTATACTTATTGCGTGTTATGCATGGCTGGTAACGGCAGATAATTGGTTCTTTCTTTGTTTTTGGTAGATAAGGTAAATTACTAAAGGCAATACGAATTCAACCAACATAGCCGTTAATAGGAAACTACCTGGGGTCCCAACCAATAAAACGGAAACTAGTCTGCCAACGCCACCTAAACAGAGTGCAAACGCAATAAATGGGATGAAATTATGTCGTTCGCTTATATTTCTTGCGACCCAAAAACAAAACCCTCCATAAGCGACCCAAAACATCGAAAAATATCTTAGCTCGTTATCAATCTTTGCCTCAACTCCAATTGTTGCTCCTGGTACGGCTAATGCTCCGCCAATCAATATATTCACTCCGGTAAGTAGAGATACCAGGAAAATTATGTAAAGGAGATATTTAAGTATGGACTCCATTCTGATCTCGCTTTAGTTAAAAAAGTGTATTCTGTTTTTGCCGCCAGCATGCCCGAAAGAAGCAACTAACCAGCCAAACGCCTGTTAGCAAACCATATATAAAGAAATGAAGCGGCCAGTATGGTTTCTATGACAATGGCTGTGAGTATGTCCTGACCGACAAACCCTCGTAACAACTCATAACTTCCCGCTAACGCCAGGCCAGACATAGTGATGCATATGCTGAGCGCTATAGCTTGCCTGGCTTGAGAATGGGGCAGGCTGCGGATAAAAAATGTCAATATACTGATGCCCAGCATCAGCATAGCGGCACGACGAGAAACAAAGTATGCAGCTTCACTGCCCTCTACACCCAAGTCGGCCAAGAATGACTGCGGGGAAAACAGCAGTAAATAAAACAGGTAAAAACAAAGCGCCGAAGTAAATAAGCTTAATAATTTAAATTTGTTCACAATATCTCCATTATTCACTGGTTAAATAATATTAGTTAGCGGCTAACATCGCAGTATCGGCTACCTGCCATACTCCTTCGATCCGCCCGTCGCTAGCTATTTGCCAGGTATGAGTAAAGCGTGCGGATGTACTATTATCATCGCCAGTTTTGTTGAATTGATAGTGACCAAGCACCACAACCTTGTCGCCACCATCAACATAAGTTTCCGGATTTGCAGAAAAAGCATTAAACCCAGTTAGTAATTTTGGATAAAACTCGCCAAATATGGCCGCCATGCCTTTATATTGGGCGCCATGGGGGAAGCCGGGGGTGACATCCCAGGTGGGCTCCGCAACCAAAAGGTTAGCTAAAGCGGCTTTGTCTCGATTTTTCAGGGCAAGGTACAAGGCTTTGACCTGTCTGATATTTGTCGTGTCAGCTGGCTTGCTGGTTATCTGCGCTGTTTCGTTGCTTTCGAGCCCCAAGTAGGCCAAAGATGATTGCGGGGAAACTTGCAGCAAATAAAACAGGTATAAACAAAGCGCTGAAGTAAATAAGCTTAATAATTTAAATTTGTTCACAATATCACCATTATTCATTAGTTAAAAAATATCAGTTAGCGGTTAAAATCGCAGTATCGGCTACTTGCCATACTCCTTCGATCCGCCCGTCGCTATCTATCTGCCAGGTATGAGCAAAGCGTGCGGAGGTATTATTATCATCGCCAGTTTTGTTGAATTGATAGTGACCAAGCACCACAACCTTGTCGCCACCATCGACATAAGTTTCCGGATTTGCAGAAAAAGCATTAAACCCAGTTAGTAATTTTGGATAAAACTCGCCAAATATGGCCGTCATGCCTTTATATAGGGCGCCATGCGGGCATCCCGGCGCCACATCCCAGGTGGGCTCTGCCACCAGAAGATCGGCTAAGGCGGCTTGATCTCGACTTTTCAGGGCAAGGTACAGAGCTTTGATTTTCCGGATATTTATAGTGTTACTCGGGTTGCTGGTTAGTTGTGCTGTTTTCATTTTGTGCTCCTTGTTGGAAAACCTTATCAAGCCTGGTTGCTTGTTCAGGCGCTGGTTCGGTATCAGGAATCCAGTTTTCATCGGTCAGGGCTTTTTTCCCAACCAATAGCAGACTGGCAAATTCCATAAAATCCATCATTTTTCTCCCGGCGCTTAGGCGCCTAATAAACCCATCACCCCTATGGGGGCTAATAAGATCCATTGGGGCAGGGACAATAGTTTGTTTGAGAGTGCTAGTCGTTTGGCAACTACCAGGAAAATCAGCGCAAACAGTATGTATTGAATGGATACAAAGCTGATGGCTGTCTCCAGTGATTGCTTTTGATCTAATGCTCCGTAAATTATCAATAACGCTGAGCTAAATAGAACGATTGTCACCATGTGCCAGCAGGCGTAGAGAGTTGCCTTGGTCACGGGGTTTACATCGGACTGTAAAAATGGTTTAACAGGATCAAAGTGACCGCCAATAAGGTGTAGCAGTGCGGTGAGAAAACAAAGTCCACCTGCAGATAGCCACCAATAGTTCAGTTCCACGTTTTCCATTGTGTTTCTTTATACCTCTTGCTGCTGTCAGGAATCGTCAGTAATTGTCAATGCCGCCTGCGGCTTGTCCAAGTCAAACAGAACGTAAGCGCCAAGCTGCTGAAAAATCTGTAAATACCCGAAAAAGGTACGTTCAATAAATAGCACCTGTTTATTTGGTTTTACCGGCATCTTATCCACCTTGTGAGCTTTTAGCGCAAGCTCCATTCCCTGCTTCATAAAGTCCGGGTTTTCCCCAAAATCAAAGCCGTTGGGATGAAATATTTGGGACATCCAGTTCACCAGAGGCTGCACCATATTCTGGCTTATTTCCGCCGGGATGGGATGGTCACCATGCATGTAGTAGTGGGTGAACAGCTCAGTTACCTTGTCGATATCCTGTCGACGATAAGCTTTAAACAACAATATAAAGTTCTCTCTGATCGCCGTATCCAGTGGTTGGGTACAACCGAAGTCCAGCAGGCCAATTTGCTGATCCTGCATGATCAGGAAGTTGCCAATGTTAGGGTCTGCGTGTAACCGGCTGATGTTGTAAAGCGAGTAGATAAACAGGTCAGCCAGGTGTTGGGCGACACGATTTCTTTTTTCTTTGTCTGGATTGCTTTCCAGCCAGGTATCCAGATGTAAGCCGGGCAGGCGCTCTGTGGTCAGTACTTTATCTGTGCAATACTCGGTGACAGGCTGGGCAATTTTAATTCCGGCCAGCTTGAATTCATTGGCAAACGCTAAGGTTTGCTCTGCCTCGTGTATATAGTCGGTTTCTTCCAGCAGCCTTTTCTCTATCTCGGGTATTACCGGCCCCAGTTCAAATCTGGCGGGGGCCATCTTGAGCATGGCCTTAAGCATGGTTACATCTGATTTAATGGTATCTGCGATACCCGGGTATTGAATTTTTACTGCCAGTTCCCTACCTTGCTTATCCACAGCCCCGTGAACTTGTCCCAGGCTGGCGGCGGCAAAAGGCTCGCTGTCAAAATGAACAAACAGTTTTTCGGGGCTGGTTTGAAACTGGGTCTGAATAATTTTTCTGACCAGGGCTTTATTGATCCCCGGCGCCTGGTAGCAGGATTTTGCCAGCTCTTTACGCAGATAGTCAGGCAGAAAGTTCACTTCCATGGTGAGCATTTGTGCGGCTTTTAGCGCGGTGCCTTTTAACCGGCCTAGGGCTTTAAAAATGGTTTTGGCAATCTCTTCATCACTGAGTTCTTTTACGGCTTCTTTGTCTTTTGTCGGGATGATAGCTGACTTGGCCATGGCGCCCAGTTTTTGCGCTCCTGCCTTTGCCACCGTTCTGGCAACTAAGGAGCTGCGAGATAGTTTACTGGTAGGTAATTTGCTCATGTCGGCTCCTATAATTTTTTGATTTTACGGTAGCTGCTCATGGCTTTGTCCAGGTATTCGAAGCCGGAGAACAAATGATGACGGAACAGGAATGAGAACATATCGCCAAATTTACTCACTACACCACTTTCCAGCACAGACATAGCCAGGCTTAGGCTGAGATCGATAAGTTGTGTGGTATTGGTGAAGTCTTCCGAGTCATCTTTTAACCAGTACACCACCACTCCCAGGTAATAGTCCCAAAACAGTGAGGGCATAAAGTCGTTGAAGGCCTGCTCTTCCAGCTCTTCACTCTTATAAGCTTGCTGCAAAAACTCACTGAATTTTTTGTTCAGGGCAGATTTGATTGGGGTAATGGCGCCGAATTTGGCTAGCGGGGCGAGAAATGCCAGCTCAAAGGCTTCGTCGACAAACTCCCGGTTGACCAGGAACTGGGAAAGGTTGGTTTCCAGCAGTAGTTGCAGTTTTTCCTGCAGGGTATAGCTATCAAAGCCTTCTATAGCTTCTATTTCTGCGAAGGTGTCTTCCAGGGTTTGCAGGAAATACCCGTAGAGTATTTTTTCTTTACTGGGGAAGTAGTTATAAATCGTTGCATCACCCACTTCGGCAAGCTTGGCTATTTTACGCATGGATACATTTTTATAGCCATCGATACTCATTAGTTCGACTGCGGCGTCGATTATCTTACGCCTGACCTCGGCCTTTTTTTCCTTTTGCAGACTCATAATAATTACCTTGTGTGAAAACGCTATATATAAAATACGATCAAACTAGCAATATATCTATAGTGTTTTCATAAATATCTTGATTTAAGTTTGCTGCACAAAGTGTACGGTATCGTTCCCATGCTTTGAGGTAGACTTTTTTTGTTTGGAGGACAGGGTATGAATGAGGAAAAATTCGGTTATTTTTTCCGCCGGTTGGTGGTGCTGGCCTTGCCTATGATGCTGCAGAGCTTACTGTTTAGCAGTGCGGGTTTTGTGGATACCTTAATGATCAGCCAATTGGGTACAACGGAAGTGGCTGCATCGGGCATTGGTGCACGTTTCTTCTGGTTCTCCACCCTGTTTATCTGGGGGATGGGCAGCGGTATGTCGGTATTATTGGCTCAATATTGGGGAGCTAAGGACCCCGAGGGGCTAAAACAAAACCTGGCAATAGGTATGGTTTTTGCGACAGTTTCTGTTGCCTTGTTCTTCCTGGTCTGCACCCTTACTCCCGGTTGGGTTTCCGGCCTGATGAGCACAGACCCAGCTACCCAGTTACTTGCCGACCAGTACCTGAGGTTACTGGGTATTGCCATGTTGGTGAGCGGGGTGTCTATTTGTCTGGATGCGTCGCTGCGGGCCATAGGCAAACCACAACTAGGTTTGTACACCTATATAGCCGAGCTTGCGGTGAATGTGCTGCTGAACTATATGCTGATCTTCGGTAACTGGGGGGCGCCACAATTGGGTTTAGCTGGTGCTGGTATAGCAACAGTGACTGCCAGAGTGTTTAGAGTGTTGCTAGTGTTTATGGTTATCTATAAATGGATGCCGGTATTACGGTTGTCTCTGTCTCACCTGGCTGCTGTCAGACAAAGATCTCTGGTCAGCAAATACCTGGATATTACTTTGCCCATCGCAATTAACAGCCTGATCTGGAGCGTGGGGATCTTTAGTCTGCAGGTAATCATAAGCCGTATGGGACCAACAGAACTGGCAGCTATGACTATCTTTGCGCCTTTAGAAGCTATCGGGCTGGCGATCGTGGCTGGGATATCCGGTGCGACTGCAACTATATTGGGTAATAGCCTGGGGGCCAATAAGCTGGAGTTGAGTCGCCGCTATTCCCGCTATGCAGTGATTTGTGCGGGGACCATAGGGGTGATCACAGCAAGCGGTTTTTTACTACTAGAGTCGCAAATACTCGGCTTATATACACAATTGGATGATAAGGTCATTACTTTGTTAGCCAGCTGTTTCCCCCTGATTGCCCTGAGTATTGTTCTGAGAGCCATGAATATCACCATGATAGTGGGCATCCTGCGTAGTGGTGGTGATACGAAATTCTGTATGAAACTGGATGTGGTTTGCCAGTGGTTCTGGGCCTTACCTGTTACCTTTTTCGTCGGAGTGGTATTGCAGCTCCCCTTACCTTATGTCTTTTTGGCTATGCTCTCCGAGGAGCTGGTTAAAGTACTTCCCGCCGGCTGGCGAGTATTCGGTAACCGCTGGGCTAACAACCTGGTTGGATCTCCTAGGGTCGCCTAGCCGTTACCCTCTGTGGCGAGTACGCCACAGAGGTCTTAGTTAACGCCTTGTATCCTCTTATTTTTCCGGCAATCTGGCAATATCCGTGTAAACTATGCGGACAAAATGTAGTCTTATTTTGTTGTTATAGAAGTTAGGTAGGAAACTGAATGCATAAAAAACTGACGAGCGCTATGCTGATAGCGACTTTTTTAACACCTATGGCTATGGCTATGGCTAAAGAAACCAAAGAAAAGCGAATCGTAGGACAACTGGAATACATTCAGGTCGAGCAGGCTGAGCTGGCTTTTTTAACTCGTATCGATACCGGGGCGGCTACCACGTCCATGCATGCTTTTGATCTGAAAGTAGATAATGATGCCGGTGAGATGGATAAAAATATAGGTAAAATGCTGACGTTCACCACCATGAATGAAGGCAAGGCGTTTCATACGGGTAAGGCGAAGATAGTAGATGTGACGGGGATCCGTAACTCTCAGGGGCGTGAAGACAGGTATGTCGTTGAGTTGGATCTAAAATGGCATGGCGAAACCAAAACGGTACGGGTGAATTTAAGAAATCGCACCAAGATGGATTATAAGCTGCTTATTGGTAGAAACTGGCTAAGCGGTGATTACCTGGTGGACGTGGACATAGAAGAACCGAAAAAGTAACTCTGTTCCGTTAAGGTGACAGATGTAAGGTCGCCTTTTTTGTGTATGGCAGTAAAATATACCGCCAAAATCATTTATTAGAATAAAGAAATCTGGATGAATAAAATCTATATTCCACCGCTTATCTTAGTGGTTAGTTTTGTGGTTTCACTGTTTACGTTTAATTCCAATACTGATATGCCTGACGGTTTATATACAGTGGGTATATGTGTCAGTGGGGCTGTTATTTCATTAGTGTATTGTTTAAGTGCCAAGTTACCGAAATGGTTGATCGCGTCGGCGGTAATGATAGTAGTGATGCCTTTTTTTGCTGTGCAACTGGCAGGGTTACTATTTAGCTAAACGAAATGGTTAATCGCACGGGTGTCTTTTTTGCTGACGGGGTTACTATTTAGCTAAACGAAATGGTTAATCGCACGGGTGCCTTTTTTGCTGACGGGGTTACTATTTAGCTAAACGAAATGGTTAATCGCACGGGCGCCTTTTTTGCTGACGGGGTTACTCTTTAGTTAAACGAAATGGTTAATAGCACGGGTGTCTTTTTTGCTGACGGGGTTACTATTTAGCTAAACGAAATGGTTAATCGCACGGGGTGTCTTTTTTGCTGACGGAATTGCTATTGAACTAATGGATTGGCCCCTGCTTCTTCTGTCCACAATAGCAGGCAGAGATGCAATAAACCGAGACGGATATTATGTTGCGCCAGGTAAGATCGCTTCGCCTATTTTTCGCCTTATTGGTTATCCTGTTGTCAGGCTGCGCCGCTTATGCGGTCAGCAATTGGGATCAGCTGTATGGCAAATCGGCGCCGAGGCAACGTTTAGTAGTGTCTCAGAGTGCGGCGGGGGTGACTTACCATAACCAGATCAAACCTATTCTGGAGAATCGCTGTGTGGTTTGTCATGGCTGCTATGACGCACCTTGCCAGTTAAAGCTCGCTTCTCCACAGGGTATCGAACGGGGCCTGAGCAAAATCAAGGTATATGATGGCGCCCGTTTATTTTCCGAGGATCTATCCCGCTTATACCAAGACGCGCAAACAACTTCTGAGTGGCGGCAAAAGAAGTTTTTCCCGGTACTTAATGAGCGTAATCAGACAGCAGCAGTCAATTTGCATGCCAGCCTGATGTACCGTTCTATTGAGCTGAAAAAAGCACAGCCAGCGTATAAGGAAAAGGTGCTGGATAGCAGCTACGATTTTTCCCTCGACCGTAATCAACAATGTCCGAAAGTTGAGCAATACGATAAGTTTGCTGGTGAATACCCTGGTTGGGGCATGCCTTACGGATTACCAGCGCTGTCCAGTGATGAATTCGCTACCCTGGCGGACTGGTTGGGCAGTGGCGCGGCTATGGCGAAGAAAAAACCATTGTCGGAAGACTATTTACAACAGATAGAGACATGGGAAGCCTGGTTTAACCAGGGCAGCCCGAAGGCACGTCTGGTCAGTAGGTATATTTACGAACATTTGTATTTATCTCATCTCTATTTTGAAGATCTGGAAAAAGGCGAATTCTTTAAGTTAGTTCGCTCGAAAACCCCTCCGGGACGGGCTATTCAGGTGATTGCTACACGCAGGCCATATGATGACCCTAAGGTGTCGAAGTTCTATTACCGCTTCCAGCGTGAACGGGAATCTATTTTAGCCAAGACTCATATGCCTTACTCCTTGAGTAAGCAACGAATGGAGAGGTATAACCAGCTGTTTTTTAAGCCTGAATACCAGGTAACCGAGTTACCTTCCTATACAACAAGCATCGCTGCCAACCCCTTTGTGGCTTTTCGTCATTTACCCGCTGAGGCTCGTTACCAGTTTATGCTTGATGACGCGCAAAATACCATAATGGGCTTTATCAAGGGGCCTGTATGTCGCGGGCAGATAGCGCTTAATGTGATAAATGATCATTTCTGGGTATTTTTTGCTGAAGGTGACCTGGAAGGAGACAACACTGAGCAATTCCTGGCAGAACAAAGCGATCATTTAAGATTACCAGCACAAGAAGCGAGCGATGCCCTGATCCTGACCAATTGGATTAAATATTCAAGATTTCAGGAGAAGTATCTTCAGGGAAAAAGTGACTGGATGAACCAGTACTTCAAGAGTGGCGGTAAGCTGGATCTGGATGTCATCTGGAGTGGCAACTCTCATGCGGCACTGACTATATTTCGACATTTCGATAGTGCTTCTGTGGTGAAAGGGCTGGTGGGGCAGTCACCAAAAACGGCTTGGATCATCGACTATCCGTTACTGGAAAGGATCCACTATTTGCTGGTGGCAGGTTTTGATGTTTATGGCAATGTTGGTCACCAATTAATTACCCGTTTGTATATGGATTTTTTACGTATGGAAGGGGAATATAACTTCCTTGCTTTGCTGCCAAAACAGGACAGGACCAAAGAGCTGGGATACTGGTATCGGAATGCAGAAAAAAGCATTATTAATTATGTCACCGGGGATATTTCCGGATTTCACCAGCCATCTAATATTCATTACCAAACGGCTAATCCAAAGCAAGAGCTGTTTGGTTTACTAAAGGAAAAACTCAAACCTATCCTGGGTATCCGGTATCAATTGCAGCTTTCCGATGTGAGCTCAGAAGACCTGACTTGGTTAAGCAAGTTAAATGAGTTAAAAGGGGCACCGGTCAATCAGCTGGCTGAGCTTTCCAGCCTGATGCTGGTAGACAAGCAGGGAAATCAAAGTCTTTATACTCTTATCCGTAATGTCGGACACAGTAATATATCCAGCTTATTGGATGAGGCAGCTAGCCGGTTGCCTGAGGAAGATTACTTAACTTTGGTGCGCGGTGTGTTGGGAGATTACCCCAATGTATTTCTAAAGGTGAGCAGCGCTGAACTGCCGCTATTTGTTAGACAGATATCCAAGCTGAAAAGCGAGTCGGATTACGCTGCCCTGCTGGACAATTTTGCCATTCGACGAACCTCAGATGATTTTTGGCCCCATAGTGACAGGGTGCTCCACCTGTATAAACAAGCCGAGCCAATAGAAGCGGGGCTGTTGGACTATAACCGATTAGAAAACAGGTAATAAAAGGGTGATGATGAAATTTCAACTTGATACCAGGCTACAACAGGATTGTTACCTATTGGGTGAATCGGATGATAGCTTGTTAT
The DNA here is from genome assembly GCA_965249895.1 of Psychromonadaceae bacterium. Taxonomy (GTDB): domain Bacteria; phylum Pseudomonadota; class Gammaproteobacteria; order Enterobacterales; family CBDFNC01; genus CBDFNC01. Next base: position 151,800 of record CBDFNC010000003.1, on the reverse strand, counting down.
TGCTAAATAAAAGTGCTGATGTTCCCTGGTTTATCCTGGCGCCTAAGACAAATCACACCGAGTTATTTGAATTGGCTCCCGAGCAGCAGCAAACTATTTTGCAGGAAATTAACTGGCTATCCAGCTGGCTAAAAACCGAGTTAAAAGTAGATAAACTCAATGTGGCAGCTATAGGTAATATAGTTTCCCAGCTGCATATTCATGTTGTGGGCCGCAGTAAAGGGGATTTCTGCTGGCCGGGTGTCGTCTGGGGGGCACAAAGTCAGCTTGCTTATTCAGACGAGAAGCTGGCGGAGCTTAAAGCTAAGTTAAGCTCCGGTTTGTTTGCGCCCTTTAACTGGCTGGAGTAAATGAGAACGCCCCCTTGGCTATTCCTAGGCTGTGGCGTCTATCTCCTGCTCAAGCTTAAACTTTAACTCGGCAGGTAGTCGCAGGGCCGTTGCTAATTGGTCGAGGTAGACCCTTTCTTTAAAGTGGTCCACTTCGATGACCAGTAGAGATGCCATATATACTTCGCTGGCCAGTTCAAGATCATTAACCTGGTTAGCGATGGCATTGGCATCTAAAGGCGCAGTTAACCACTGCTGGATCGCGGTTTTTCCTTTGTTATCCAGCTCCATTGCCTCCAGAGCATTTTCGATATTGGCCATTTCGATATTATCCACGTGGCCATCTGACTTAGCCGCAAATACCATGGCCTGTAACAGTAGCATTGCTTTATTGTCTTCACCTAGCTGATTACCTCGGCTAGGTGCTTGGTTCTCCTGTCCGTTTTTCCATTTTTGATAAGCGTAATAAGCGGCGCCGCCTACCGCAGCGGTTCCACCTATAGTGAGGGCGTTTTTCCCCAGGTTTTTGCCAAACTTACGGGCTTTTTTATTGCCTAGCAATAGAGTGGCAAGACTGCCGACCGCTGCCCCTTTGAACGCGCCACCGCCGCTTTTGTTATTTTTTGAGCCTAGGTAGTCTTTCCCTGAACTCATCAGCAGGTTCATCAGATCTTTCATTGCCACTCCCGAAACTTGTTTTATAGCTGGCTATTATGCAGAAAGCTTAATATAGCAAAGGTGAAGACAGGATTAATAAAAATTAATTATTCTCTAGAGAGCGACAGGGAGATGAGTGTGATGAAAGTGCTTATAGTTGACGGTAACAGGGTGATCGGGAGATAAGTGCATAAGCAAAAGTTCACCAAGGCTTAAATTAACCTACCAATCTAGGCAGGCCATGCAGCACTAGGCGAATCAGTACATTTACAATAGTTAAAATTCATACATAATCTCGAAAAACTTATACTAATACACTTAGTTGGTCGCTTTTTATCTGGGAAAACCTATGAGCTTTATTTTGCCAGCACAGGCAAAGAGGGTGTCCGCTTGTTTAGAGATGTGTTACCCGATGTGGTGATCATGGATGTAGTTATGCAGGGTATGGATGGCTTTCAGCTCACCAGAGTGGGTTCGGCTCATCTTTTTGACCAGTCAGTCCGAACCTGAATATTTGGTTAAAGGCATTAATGCCGGTGCCGATGATTATCTGATAAAACCCATAGCGGCACAGGTGCTAATCGCTAAATTCCAAAAAGAGGAAGATGGGCAACTTTTGCCAGATCCTGACGTTGTCCATCTTAGGGATATTATCTCCGGCTAGCCGCCTTCTTTTACCAAGATCATTTTTACCTCACGGTATATTTCATCTGCCAGTTCCTTCTTACGGCCCAGTTGTTTGTAAAGGTACTGTTTGCTGACCCAGCCCTGGTTTTTTAAGTGCAAAAATATGGTTTTTACCTGGCGATTGCGTGATGCCACCAGATCGTCATAACTTATTATCCGCACTGTGCTAATAGCAGGGTTTAAGATCAGTTGTTCCTCTACCGTTTCTTTATGTATCTCGTATAACTCTGGCGCCGATATATGTTTGGGAAAGTGGTAACGGTTGATGGAGTCAGGCTCGCCCGGGCTGGATCTTTCCCCAGCGAGAGTTGAGATAATAAAAGAGCCATCACTAAACTCAGTTTCAAATTCGATGACCTTGCTGGGGCCCATTCCAAACAGTGGGATCATCAAAGACCAGGGAAACTTGGGTTTAATTTGGTATATAGCACACTGTATGTCCTGATTGGGATTTACCAGAAATCGGGTGAAATTTCTTGGCACCGGTTGATGCACCTTTAATGATAAATTCTCCATATCACACGAATAATAAAAACCCTTAGCCTCCATGATATCGGTGGATGTGGTATAAAACTTTCGACACAAATGAGAGAAGTTAGCCAGATTAGCCGGACGAAATTGGTGAGATTGATAAAGGTTGTTGCGAATGGTATCCAGAATATCTTGGGCGATTTTTCTCGTTTGCATATGACTCACCTGTCTAAATGGGAGCCTAGAGCATAGATCTAGTCGAGTTAGCTGAAGGAGGCTTGCGATAAATAGCCGATAAAGCGGACTGGCGGGGATATACAGGGCTGAAATGAAGTCGCTATAGATGTTTATGTCAGTATGATTGAAGTAGTCCTCTGCATGGAGCAAAGCAGAGGACGCGAGAGCTTATCCCCAATCGTCGTCGCCATCATATAAACCTGTGGCCATAGCGGCTTGCTCCACCAGTTCGGCGTAGCATTCGATAAAGTCAGGTATGATGTCGTATACCTGCTGGCTGGTTTCGGCCAAATCTGTTTCCTGTTCAATATCGATAAATGATTGCGCCGTTTCTTTATTAGCGAAAAAGCTTAACGTCATTAATGCAGTATTAAAGGCTTGAGTAATTTCATCTTCCATCGGCAGGGTGTCAAGCAATTTCTCGTCATAAAACGAAGCGCCGTAGACAAAGCCATAACACCATTCATGTAATGGATGCCCGGCCAGGAAGTTGGCTTCATGCTCTTCTGATAACTCACATTCTGCAGGTAATACCGGAGTAGCTTCAAATACCTGGTCACTGACTTCGCTAAAAATGGAGATCAAAGCGTAGATCTTATCCTGAGGGATTTTCTTAACATCTACGTCAGGCAGGACAAGGGTTAACCAATCTTCCACCTCAACGGGCTCAGGGGCACAGACCAAGGCGAAAAAGCAGCCTTGAACCGCCATAAGGCTAAAGCTATTAACCGGCGTTTCATCGCTGAGCAACCAGCTTGCCAGCTGCAATGTTTCTTCTTGTGTTAGATTAGATTGATTCATTTACCGAGACCATTATGGTGTTAATTCGCTTATTGTCTCCTGAAACCAAGCAAAGATAAAACTAGATAAGCATATTCCGATAAGGATCTTCTGAAAACCACTGCCCTAGAAAATGCATTAGCGCCTTAATCGCGGCGTTAAACTGAATATCCGGGTGACATACCAGCCAAAATTCCAGAGCTGGTAGTTTGAATTCTGTCAGGACGGGCACTAACTCGGGATACTGTTTGGCTATCGGCTTATGGGATATACCAATGTCCATACTGGGTAAGCGGCAACAAACTAGATCTTACTGTTCCGGTTTAAACATACGCATCGTAATGTACCGGACTTGGCCAAGACATGTGTCGGCTTACTGAATGTAACCGAGCAGCTTAAGGATTTCGAGGTCTTTCATTTCTCCGGATATCGCATCTCCATGGTGAGGTTGCGCAAGCACTGGAGTTTTCAAGTAGTAAAAAAGTGATATTGAGAGGTTTTCCCTGGTGGCTGTTTAAACTGGGAGCTCCTTTTTCGACCCTTTTTAGGAAAGTGTTGGAGATGCGTTACTTATGGTCTCAGCGCCTTGAACTAGATGGCAGCAAGCTAACCAGCATATTGCCTGATGTGTCACATACGCCTCTACCTCAGGCGCTAAGGGAGTCAGGATTTGCGGATTAACCTGCGAGAACACTAATATGGCATAGTCTCTTAGGTGGTCAGTTTATCTCGGGAGTTATCAGCTCCTCCCTGGCTTTTTCTGTGGTTACCGATCTTCTGCCGTTCGATTGAACTGCTTGTTGGGCTACTTTGTGTAATAGCAGGCAGATCAAGGTGCCTATCATAAGGGTGTAACCCAGCTTTTGCGGGCTAGTTACCCCTAGTTTAATGAGCAGCGCGGCACCCAGGGATGCGATAAGCATTTGGATGGATCCCGCCAGGGCGGAAACAGCCCCCGAGTTGTTTTTATAGGGCGCTAAAAGACAGGACAAGGAAACAGGGAAGCCGATACCGAAGGAAAAAGCTAATACACTTTGGCTGGCAATAAGCCAATACACATCCAGCGGTGCGATAACAAAGAGCAAGGCAGAACTTGCCAGGATTAAGTAGCAGAGTTGTAACCTCTGCGGGTTATTAAGCCTGTGGCGCAGGCTATTGGATATCAGGCTACCCAGCATAACAAATACCGCCGGCACCAGCGCCCAACGGCCATAGGTGTTGGCATCTAACCCTATACCTTTTTGTATCAGGTAAGGCATTACGGATATCACCAATAGGGAAAGGCTAAACAATATCCAGTTAAGGCCAGCGTATCCGAGGAAATATTTGTCACCTATCAGCGCCTTATATCCTGCCAATACTCGGGTAAGTTGTACTTTGTGTTTTTCTCCGATACGAGTTTCTTCGAATTTCAAAAACATCATTAGCCAGATCAGGGCAATATATCCGGCCATGGTAAGAAACAGACTGAGCCAGCCTAAATGAAAGCTGATATAACCACCTAGCACAGGCGCTACCATAGGCGTAAAAGAAACCGTAATGCCAACATAGGACATAGCCATAGTGAGTTGCTTACCTTCATAGCTGTCACGCATCATGGTTCTTGCCATCACAGAGGTACTGCCGGCGCCAATACCTTGCAGCAAACGGCCAAGCAGGAGTATATCGGCCGAACTCTGACCGGCAAAACAGACCAGGGCGCCAAACAAAGCAATACTGAGACCCGCAATAAGTACAGGGCGTCTTCCCCAGGCATCTGAAAGTGGTCCGTAAATGAGTTGCGAGCCGCCAAAACCCAGCAAATAGATAGAGATATACCATTGTGCCTGAGCATTGCTTATCACCAGATCATGACTGATAGCCGGTAATGCAGGTAACAACAGTCCTATGCCTAATTGGCCGACACTGACAATAAGGCAGGCAATAATAACGGGTGTCCAGTTAAAGGAATTAGGCATAAGAGACTTAAGCGGGAATTTGTTATAGGTTATTACCTTGTCAGTTAAAGATAATTACCAATTTTGGTGTTTCTTTCTTTCCTGGAGGGATGGAATGGACCTTCATTTGTGCACGCAAAGTTTTATTCTGGTGGTGGAGCGGGGTAGTTTTGCTTCTGCCGCGGCTTTTTTAGGCACCACTAGTTCCGCCGTTTCAAAGCGTGTGACCTGGCTGGAGCAAACCATAGGCGCCACCTTGTTAAAGCGCACGACACGTAGTCTAACCCTGACTGAAACAGGACAGCTTTATTTTAAGCGTGCGCAAAAGCTGATGGAAGAATGGAGCGGCTTAATCGATGAAGCCGGATCACGTAATGCCCATGCTGTAGGAGTGCTAAGAGTGGGAGCCTCTATGGCTATGGCGTCTAAAATTTTGATCTACTTTATTAGTGAATTCTTGTGCCAGTATCCTGATATAAAAATAGAACTTTATACTATAACCCCACGACAACTACCCGATCATAACCTGGATGTTTTTGTTTCAGCCCAGCTGGAGGGTTACGACACACTCAGTTACATAGCTAAGCACTTGTTAGACTATCAGCTTGGTTTTTATGCCGCCCCTGCCTATATAAACCGTTATGGAATGCCATCGAAGGCCAAGCAGATAGAGCAGCATAATTGCCTGCTATACAAGGAGTATGGCCATAGCGAAGAACGTGAGCTTAGCGATGGAACCAGGCTTAAGCTCAGTGGTAACTTCGTGACGCGTAATACTGAGGCGCTGATTAATGGTGCTGTAGCTGGGATAGGGTTATTGCTCGGTACAGATCTAACCCTAACTCGAGAGCTTAAAGATGGGTTATTAGTACCTGTTTTACCCAGTGTAAAGTTACCTAAGAATGAGGTATATGCCTATTACCCCAAGCTGGGATTCGAGTCCACCAAAACAAAGTTATTCATTGATTTTATAAGAGAAAAGTCGGCTAAAAGCCGTTAGTTTGTGGCTTGGCTGGGGTAAAAAGAAGTGCCGCACCGCCAGCCGCCATTGCTGCTCCGTAAGGGAAATGTCTCGCTGGTGGTATTGACGCGACTGACGTGTACTGTTGATCCAATTGAACTCTGTCAAAACAAACCAGCTTTTTTTGAACTGGTAGCTGTAGTTAAAGGTTGCCGACTTACCGTATTCAGAATTATCGTCCCCGCGCAGATCGTCGTTGTCATCGACACTAAACTCCTCGACCCGCACGGTTATTCTGTGAGCCTGTATTTTTTTGCTAAGCAAGACAAAGCCATTGCGGTAGTGGTTATTAACCAGGTCCGCGCCGCGTGGGGATTGCATCAAGGTATCCCCATTCAGGTACTGGGTGATTAACTCCAGTCGCCAGGGCAATCGCCACTTGGTGCCGAGGTGATAAAACCGGGTGCGCCAGGCCCATTGACCTTTTTTCACCACCTTAGGGTCGGCTCGGTTGTCATAGTAGCCCAGGGACAGCTTGCCTCTTCCCTGCCATTTCCATTGGGTAAAAATCTGGTAGCCGAGCCTGTGGTCCAACTCCAAGAAGGGGTCTGATTCCGGCACCTGATACCTCAGCCAACCATTCTGATTGGCTGGTGTCTTAGGTATGACCAGGGTTTCGTGAAGCAATGTTTGCCGACTCGATAAGTTCCAGCCGTGCCATGCCAACATTGCGCCAGCGGGATCATTGGCTTGAAACAGACTCGCGCCCAGGGTGAAGTCATGCTCACTCTGGTGAAATTTCCCTAACCGGGTTAAAGCGGTTTCAAAACCAGCGTGTCTCAGCTCCTCTCCTACCCAGGAGTTGAGTGTTGATGAGCTTAATGTGTAAGGGCTGGTCCATCCCGTCGCCACATTTTCCAGGGAAATTCGGGGGCGTAATAACCCAGCCTTGAGTTTAAGCCTGAGACCTGACGCGCTGGGCAAACTTTTGTATTGAACGAATGCCTGGGTAAAACCAAGGGCATCTTTTTCTCCGTCCAGGTATCCATTGACTGCCAGATGGATACTAAAGGGATTATCCCAACTAATCTGGTAGTTGAGCGCTGCCTGGGAGAGGGCGAGTGTGGCGGAGGAGGAGTATTTGCCATAACCTCCTTTGAGGTAGCTGTCTATACTGTCGGTGGCGTTATAACTCAGCTCTAACAATCCTTGCAGGTTATACTCAATGGCTTGCAAGCTGTCCGGCGCAATAGCCAGTACCATTAAAATAGGCAGTCGCTTCATAAGACTTTTGCCCTGGTATCCAGATGGGAAAAGCAAGGGCGGTGACGTAACCACTGGACTAATTCAGCCTGCTGTAACGGATGGCTAATGTAATAACCCTGTACTTTTTCACACTGTTTGGCCATCAGCCATGTTAATGTAGCTTCATCCTCTACCCCTTCCGCGACGACACTCAGACCCATATTATGAGCCAGCTCTATAGTCGAACGAACGATGATTTTGTCAGCTTCATTAGTGGTTAAGTGCTGGATAAAGGCCTTGTCTATTTTAAGCTCAGTCACCGGCAGATCTTTGAGCTGGGCCATGGAAGAGTAACCCGTGCCATAGTCATCGATAGAGATCTCTATGCCTTTGGATTTAAACGCCTGGAGTACTCTGATGGCTTCTTCCGGGTTGGCTGCAACTGCGTTTTCTGTGACCTCTATGCTGATTGCGGATATGGGTAACTGATACCGATTAAATATCTGTAGCACCTGCTCAAAAAATCCAGTACTGACCAAGCTGGTGGCTGAAACATTTACCGCGATGGAGAGCTGGATATCCTGTTGTCGCCAATGTTTATATTGGCGGGCGGCTTCGTTTAGCACCCAGAAGGTGAGGGCGTCTATTTGCCCGATTTTTTCTGCCAGGTGGATAAAGCTGTCAGGCTGAACCATGCCCTGCTGCGGGTGGTGCCACCTGACCAAGGCCTCGACCGAGCAGACCCGTTGTGATGCCAAGCTGAGTTTGGGTTGGTAATATAAACTCAGCTGTCCGGTTTCGATGGCTTCTTTCAGATCGTTGAGCAGGCGTAACCTATCTATGCTATGGACATCGCTGCCTTCCTGGTAAAGCTGAAAGTTGTAGTTATTTTCATCTTTGGCTTTGTTTAGGGCCGAGTCGGCTCTTCTAAGCAGCAAACCTGCGCTGTTACCATGTTGAGGGTATAGGGAGATACCTATATGGGTGCTGATCTGTAGCGATAACCCCTGGAAACGCATGGGGTGTGCCAGAATTTCATTGATATCATAAACCCAATCTTCGATTTCCAGCTCACTTACCTGGTTGATCAGCAGAACAAATTGGTCGGCTCCCAGGTGGCATAATAAGTGAGCCTGTTTGATGGTGCTGAGGCGCTCTCCGACTTCTTTAATGACCAGGTTACCGGCTGTGTAACCCAGGGTATTGTTCACTTCCTTGGTTCTGGTGATATTCAATTGAAATAACGCAAATCGTGATGCTCTGTTGGCGATGAGTTGTTCAGTAACTAAAGTGAGTTTGTTGCGGTTTGGTAAGCCTGTGGTGGGCTCATGGTTCAGACTGTGTTTCAGGGTAGCTTCTCTTTCTTTCACTGCCTGTTGCAGAATATTGAATTCACTGGCCAGCAATCCAACCTCGTTACTTTGGCTGCACTCTACTTGTTGCTGGTAATGTCCCCTGGCCATGGCTTTGACCTGTAGTACCAGCTTCTTTATTGGTGTGGTGATATTGGCTGCGAGGAGGTAGGTACCAAGCAGGGAAAGGCTCAAAATAAACAGCGCAAGGATAAATAACTCAATCCACTGCTGCTGAATGTTGGCCAGCAGTGTTTGACGTGAGCCATAGAGCAAAGTCATTAGCTCGTTGGATTTATGGATCTTAAGCGGAATAAAGATGATATTGTCGGGCGGGTTAGGGCTTAGCAGTCGGTTTACCAGCGCTTGTTCCTGCTGCCAGACGGCCCCCTTCCCCTGGTTGGATGTGGCAAGTAAGTTCCAGTGGCCATTGACCTGATACGCAAAATCAGCAACCAGCCCGGTCAATTCTGAAAACTGCTGTGCCAGAGCCGTATCTATCCGGTAGCCAAAACCTATCCAGCCAATTAACTGTGAACCATTACTGATACGAGCTAATCCCAGCTGATAAAAACTACCCTGGTGTTTATACAGATGGCCGGATTTGCGCTGAGTCAGCCAGTCAGAATGCGGGAATTGAAGACCTTGCTGTGAGCCAATTTCGATTTTCCTTGTTCCGTCAGCTGTGTTGCGGGAAAGAAGTTGCCCTGTTACTTTTCCTTCTGGATTAATGGCAAGTGCTAAATCCGCGTTTATCCGTTGGCGGTGATTGTTCAGGGCGACCAGAAAGCTGCGGGTGTCTTCGGTGAAGACCTGCTTTAAGCCAAAATCTTGTGCTGCCGTTTCCGAGAAGGCTTTTAGATAATAAGTACGACTATCAAATTGGGTATTAAAGATAGATTTAGCGTGATCGAGCTTTTTCTGGATCTCTGACTCTTCCTGTTTCTGTGTGATCCTGTATTGAGAGCCGATAGCAATAGCTTGCACCAAAAACAATAATACAGTGAAGAAAATAAAAATCTGCTTCTGGATACTTTTCATTTGGTTACTCATAACCTTCAAGAAAATCGAACTCTTGTATATCTTGTTGTCGAGGCAATGACGTCAGGGGCTGTTTGAGTCGGAGCATAGTTAGCTGTGTGTTGATGAGTCGGCTTATTTTATGGGGGGGCTGCTTTAATCCTGGATACCATACGGTCGTGCGGTAAGCCCCGTCGACAACCAGGTTAAAGGTAGCAATCCCTTCATTGTTGATGAATGCGAAATAGGGGGTGTCCACTATAAGTAAGTAACCATTCATCCAGTCATGGATATTGCACCCCATAGTGATCTCACCAATTTGTTGAACCGCCAGCTGTTTCTTGGCTCCGGGCTTTAATTTAAAAGAGAAACGCTGTGTTTGAGAGACTGAGTAAATATGATGGGTAATATCATCTTGGTTGGTAAAAGTAAGCTTGCTGCCGAGTTGTACAACCTGGATAAGAGGAGTAAATGCTTTATTTTGCTGACTTATCATTGAGGCTTTAGCTGCAGCGGAGGATTGTTGAGTTAAGGCTTCCATATAAACAACCACACCAGCAACCGGCTCCCTCTGATGCCCAAGCACTTTAACCTGATGTTGGATAGCCATTGCTGCTTGGCAGGTCAGCCCTAAGTACAAAGATAAAGTTATGTATATCAATCCATTAGCCAAGCTTGACGTCCTGTTTTTTTGACTTGGTGATGAGGTGTTTATAAATGACTAAATTGTAATTAGCTCACTGTGTAAAGATAGCAAATCTCTTAAGGTTAACCAGGCGGGGTGTATTGGAAATAAAAAAGGCCACTAAAAGTGGCCTGTATCCATAATGGACGAAATGTTTGTTATCCCCGGGTCCAGTTGGTTACTGGGTAAGGTGTTGTCACCTCGGTACTAATCCAGCAACCAGGACGATAGGAATAGAAAGGAGAAAAAATAAAGGATTGCATTACGCCTCCATAAAGCTAAAAAGATGACTCGGCTCCCTGGAGAATATTCTTCCTTGCAATTGATGGCTAATATATATAAACGTGACCTTGATCACAAGCCATGTTGATGAAATAAAAGAGTGATTTTTTCTAACGACTTGCCCGCTTTGTAATGATATGGCTTACAGCATATTTGTTAGGTTAGGAAAACCACACAAGGACACCCCAAAGGAACTGGGAAGCTGATCAGCTAAGGATTAGGTAGTAGCCAGGGAGCGCAGGGGGCACCTTTACATCAAGGATCCGATGTTTTGACTGTAAGGGGCGATACTTTCGAGTGTCGCCCCGTTTTTACATTATCTGCTAGTTAAGCCAGTACTTGGCTGGCAGCCCTCAGTTTTTCATCATAGTTCAGTACATTACCTATTGCCGTACACTCAGTCGTTGTCACGTACCTGACAAGCTAACTAGTACCCGAGATCATAAGTCCGTGCAAATTTGCTCGTTATTTGTACGGCCGTTAATTTCTAGCGGGCTAACCCTTTTAAGCACCAGCGTGTTCTTATCTTCAATTGTCCACTCAAACTCTTCCCCTTTCTCCATGCTTAAGGCTTCAGCAATCGCTGCTGGCATATTGAGGTAAAAGGATTTATTAGTCGGTCTTTGTACTTTTTGTATTTTTACTTTGTAACCCATTGTCTTCCCAAAGCTGATTAGCTATCACACCATAAATATAGTATATTAACTATATTTGGTTGGCGATGAATACCTTATTTCCTACGCAATATGCAAATGACATCACTACAACTATTTTATCAATGTTGCGATGTTACACCACCCCAGCCTGTATTCTGACTCGGTTAAAGGCTGTCTTGCTCATTAACGAGACCTTTAATATGAACAAAGTAGCCAGAGAATTGGGGGTTAGTTGTAATTTCGTCATTAAGTGGAGGGACAGAGCTCGGTTGTTGTTTGCTGCCTGGCCCACTGACTTGGTGAGCAAAAAAGACAAGCAAGGTTTCTTATGTAAAGCTTTCTCTGATTCACCCAGAAGCGGGGCGCCGCTGACCTATACCGAAGAGCAGCTATGTAATCTGATGGCTCTGGCGCTAAAAGAGCCGACCAAATGTGGAAGAGAAATTACTCATTGGACACATACAGAACTGGCCGATGAAGCGAATATACAACAATTAGCCTCAGGGATATCAAAAAGCACTGTCGGACGTTTTCTCAGACAGGTCGATATCAGGCCACATCGCTCTACCTACTGGCTTAACCCCAAGGTTAAGGATGACGAGGAGTTTAAGAAGGAAGTCAATCATGTCTGTGATACCTATCATCAAGCCTCAATGCTGGCCGAGGAGAATGTTATCACTGTGTCAGTAGATGAAAAAACAGGTATCCAGGCATTAGAGCGCATTTCGCCTGATAAGCCAACAAAACAAGGAATGATTGAAAAGCGGGAGTTTGAATATAAACGTCACGGAACGCTCAGTCTGACGCCAAGTTTCAATATAGTGACTGGTCAGATAATGAATTATCGTATCGCTGAAACACGCAACGAGGTGGATTTCTGTGAGCATATAAAACAAACGGTGGCGACATCCCCGGAAAGTACCTGGGTGATAGTGACGGACCAATTGAATGTGCATAAGTCGGAAACGCTGGTTCGATTTGTCGCAGAACGTTGTGGCATAGATGAAGAGCTTGGCGTTAAGGGAAAATCAGGTATCCTCAAGGATACCGTGTCCAGGCAGCAATTTTTGAGTGATAAATCTCATCGCATCCGTTTTGTTTATACACCAAAGCACTGCTCATGGTTGAACCAGGTCGAGATTTGGTTTGGCATCTTATCGCGAAAGTTACTCAAGCGGGGAAACTTCACTAGCTTGGAGGATCTACGAGGGAAACTGACCCGGTTTATCAGCTATTTTAATAAACAGCTGGCGAAACCATTTAAATGGACTTACAAAGGGAAGGTATTGACGGCCTGATCAAATAACCGCCATTTTTGAACGTATTTATGACCCGAGGTACTAGTTGCTTTTTTAAGCCTGTAAGATATTTGCCATTCCAGACCTAAGATATCGGTTCTTTTTTTTATGGGATAAGGCTTTTACTTAGTGGGTTAATATCGCAGCTCGTGAGTTAACTAGCTGTTTAATCTGAAAATTAACTTTAAGTTTAGTTTTAATTTTCACATTAAAGAAAAATAAAGCAACTTAGGCTGTTTTAGATAGTCGGTAAATCCTTATAGTTAACCCTGCGAGACGCAAGAAGATGTTTGGCAGGAAGCCAGGCACTCAGGGAAAGATAAAAGGAAAGTTACGGGAAGTAACCTGGGACAGCTCCGGGATAAGAGGCAATAAGGTTAACGGATCTGGCTTTATAAAGGGATAAACAGGCAAGTCAGGATGATTTGTAATGCCAGGATGGTGAAGGGATACTCGAAAGGAATTTGAGCGCCTAAGGACAGGCTGTCAGGGCAGGGAGCAAATAACATGACGGATATAATGTAGTGACTGTAGGGCGGCGGCTAAGGGCGCCGCCCTTTATTCTTTGCTATTTCCAACCTGTTAGACTACACCCGCCATGGCCAGGCCTATCGCAACGACAACAGCAAATAAAGGAAACGCGATAGTACACATGGCGATATCTTTATAGGATTGCCTGTGAGTGAGTCCGGTTACCGCCAACAAGGTAATAATCGCGCCACTGTGAGGCAAGGTGTCCAGCCCCCCGGCCGCCATAATAGCGATTCGATGGAAAGCTTCCAGGCTAATCCCATGCTCTAACGCCATAGTTTTAAAGGAATCTCCCAGCGCTTCCAGCGCCAGCGCTGTACCACCAGAAGAGGACCCCACCACTCCAGCCAATAAAGTAGTGGAAATCGCCACTTTGATGATAGGGGAAATGTCCATGGAGACGATTCCAGCCTGTAGCACAGAGAAGGCCGCCAGCGCTTTAATAACTCCTCCGTAACCTACTTCTGATGCAGTGTTCATGATTGGCAGTAAAGAACCGAGTGCGCCTTTTTCAAGCTGTTTTTTGGGGTTTGGAATATAGGCCCGAAAGATATAGAAACCCACCACAGTGGCGATAGCCAGTGAAATCACTACAGGCCAGATACCATTGATCTGACTTTTACCTAAGGCTTCCATTGCTGGTAAGTAATCTCCCGCAAATTCAACAAAATACCAGTTGGTGAAGACAAAATTAAGGCCGAAGATAAGCAGGATTGGAACCATAGACAAGGCAAATCCAGGCAGCTTTTTGTCCTCGTTATTTTGTATGGTTTTATCTGCCTTGTGAGTACCGTAACCTTCTCCTTTCTGGTTCATTTTCCTGGCGCGTCTGTTCAGCCATAACATGCCCAGGGTCATCATAATAGCCGAACTGATAATACCCAGGAACGGCGCCGCATAAATCGTGGTGCCAAAGTAAGGAATAGGCATGGTATTAATGTACTGAGGCGAGCCAGGCAAGGCTGTCATAGTGAAGGTAAAGGCGCCCAGGGCAATGGATGCGGGTAGCAGACGCTTTGGAATATCGGCTTTTCTATAAATAGAAACTCCGATGGGATAAATAGCAAATACCACCACAAACAGGGATACACCACCATAAACCAACAAAGCGGTGGCAGTTACTACGGCTAATATCGCCCTGTCATTGCCAAATTTAGCGGAGATGAAGTTAGCAATTGCCGTGGAAGCGCCGGAGACCCCCATAACATGGCCAAAAATGGCGCCGACTAAAAATACCGGGAAGTAAAGTGCGATAAATCCAGCCATGGCTTTCATAAAAATTTCGGTGTAGGCAATGATGGCGGGGAAGTCCCCGGAGAACACCGTTGCTAACATAGCTGTCAGTGGCGCCAGTACGATCACAGAAACGCCACGATAGGCCAGCACCATAAGTATCATTAATGATGCAAATATACCTAATATACTGATTGTCATTATTTACCTCAAAATTGTCACAGAAACAGGTAGGCTGACCTGACCTTAATAGCAAGCCTTGTTAACCGTATGTATCGAGCGGGTTATTTTAAGGTATTGTTGAGCTTTGTATTATTTACAAAAATGCATTTCTGTATCGCGTATTTGGGATAATTTTCAGTAATGAAAATGAGGGGAAGTGTGGTTAATATAGCGGGCGGCTGCTTGTTTATGCAACGACCAGCAGAGATTCAAATTCAGCCAGGCCTTCTTGCTTTAGATCCAAACTAACAGCAAAACCGCCCTGGTGAATACGTAAAATATTCCTGCCTGATTCCCGATAGAGGGAGAGATTTTCGATACGTGTAACAAGGGTAATACTATCGTTATGGGTAGAAAGATAAATGGAACCATCGTCCTTCAGTAAGGCCGTGAGTAATTCTCCACTGGTCAGTTGCCCATCTGCAGCGATTTCCAGTCTATCGATTTGATTCATCTCGATCACCCCCCGAAATTAAAACTGTACATAGTTTAGTTAGTGATTTTTAATTGATGCTGACGCTTTGTATATAATGTGACATAGATCTGTTTTTTATTATTCTCAGTAATTAATACGTTGATTTCTGAGGGCGTTTTTTTCTGCTGCTTGTTTTCTTTTTCCAGCTTTTTTGCTGACTTTTTACACCGGCCAAACCCGTTGGAAGATGGTTTCGAGCCAGGGTTATTAATTGGTCCAGCTGTTGTGTTAGCGAGGTCATAAAAGTTTGGTAATTGGCCTGCCGCTGACAAATAGCCTCTAATATCGACTCCCATTTGGCTGTCATATCCGGTGTAGTAGCAAGTTCAGGCAGGCTGTTGATCAATCCCCTGCCGACCTCTGTGGCGAGAATATTCTTCCCCTGACGCGTTAAGAAACTACGTTTAAACAACAACTCTAGGATCCCGGCACGGGTAGCTTCAGTACCCAGACCATCGGTTTCTTTCAGTATTTTTCGGATATCCTTATCTTGTACATATCTGGCGATGCCCGTCATGGCAGCGAGAAGGGTGGCGTCAGTGAAGTGTTTGGCTGGCTGAGTATTTTTTTCCAGCAACTCCCCGTGTTCGCAGTTCAGTCGATCGCCTTTAACCATGACGGGCAGCTGGGTTTCATCGGTTTTTTCTGGTTTATACAGGGCTTTCCAGCCTTGTTGAAGGCTTTGTTTGGCACTGGCGGTAAACAAACCACCTTCGATGGTGAATTCGGCTTTGGTTTGCGCGTATTCATAGGCCGGATAAAATTGCGCCAGATATTGGGTGGCGACCAGTTCATAAATTTTCAGTTCTTTATCATTGAGTCTGACTGATACGATTTTTTTTTCCGTGGGGACAATGGCATGATGGGCATCAACCTTGGCATCATTCCAGGCCTTGCTCTTTAGTTTGGGGTTTGCCTTATTTACTGCTGCGGTGAGCTTTTCACTGTTGTTGCCTATGGCTGCTATGATTCCCGGTGCTAACTTGTGTTGCTCTTTGGGTAAATATTGGCTGTCTGATCTTGGGTAGGTGATTAATTTGTGCCTCTCATAGAGCGACTGACAAGTATCCAGTACTTCTTTGGCGGTTATCCCGAAGGCTTTTGCCGCATCAATTTGTAATTTTGATAAGTTGTAAGTGAGCGGTGGTGGTTGTTTCTTTTGTTTTTGTTCCAGTTCAGTGACAACGGCGGGTTTGCCGGTAATACGCCTGACCACATTCTCGGTCAGGGCTTTCAGTAACACCCGGCCTTCTTCATCCATATAGGGGGCGCAAGCCTCACTGGGTTTCCATTTAGCGGTGAACTTTTCTCCGGAGGACGTTTCAAGATGGGCCAACACGTCATAAAAAGGCTTGGAGACAAACTTCTCGATCTCTTCGTCACGGCGTACAACTAGACCCAGAATGGGGGTCTGTACCCGCCCTACCGATAGCAAACCCTGATAACCCACCTTACGACCCTGCAGGGTATACGCCCGGGTCATATTAATACCGTATAACCAGTCCGCGCGAGATCGGGCTAATGCTGAGGTCGACAACGGCACAAATTCTGTATTGGGCCTGAGTTTACTTAATGCTCTTTTTACCGCAGGAGGGTTTAGATCGCTGATCAGGCATCGCTGAACCTGTTTTAGTTTGTCCCCTGTTACACCCAGATAAGAGATCACTTCATCCACTAATAACTGCCCTTCTCGGTCCGGATCTCCGGCATGAACGAGACTCTGTGCTTGCTTGAGTAATTTCTTGATTACTCCCAGCTGTTTTTTGGTTTTGCTTTTTCCCTGTAGTTTCCAGTCAGAGGGCACTATAGGTAAATGTTCCAGCTTCCATTGCTTGAACTCAGGGTTGTAGGATTCGGGCTCAGCTTGTTCCAACAAGTGACCGATACACCAGGTAACGCAGTCTCCGTTGCCCAGGCGAATAAATCCGTCTTCTTTTTTGTGGGGTTTGGGTAAGACCTGGGCAATAGCTCTGGCCAGACTGGGTTTTTCCGCGATGTAGAGTTTCATGAGTTCAAATCAACTGTATGTATAACCAGTTAACTTAGCCTGTTTTCTTCCTGCTAACCAGCCCCAAATGGAAAATTTTGCCTTGCATCGCTCATCTATACTGAAATAAGCACGCTCTGGTTGGGAGGCAAGGTTGAAAGCGCGTTATTTGGCCATGTTTTGTTGTGTACTGTGGAGTAGTTGTCAGGCTGGGGTCGATGTGGATTTACGGACAAGCCAGCGTATTCCGTACCAACTTTTGCTTAATGGCCAGCTCAGGGGGCGTTCCATTGATGCCCTGGATTGTGTTTTTAAACAGTTACCAGATAGCTACCGGGTAAAGTTAGTGCCCTGGAAGCGTGCCGAATTTGAAGTGTCCAGTCAACGGGCAGATGGTTATTTTATCGTCATTAGTAACAGCAAAATGGAGCAGCACGCCAGCCTGTCCGCCCCGTTATTCCTGGAAAAGTGGTTTTGGTATTTTAAACCTGATCTGTTAGGGCGAGAGGATCTAGAAGTTTATTTACAGACCGCTCGGGTGGGAGCAATACAAAACTCCAATGAAGGGCTTTGGTTAGCTGACAATAACTATCTGGTTAACGACAGGATTAAGAGCCTGCACCAAATGGTAGGGCTATTACGAAGTGATCGAATTATGGCATTTTTGCTGGATCAGAAAAAGTTTACTGGTATTTCAAATCAAAGTCTGGGGTTAACAAAAAAGTTTAAAAAATATGCCCAGCTTGGAGTGTACTTTTCTCATTCATTTTTACGTCAAGCCGCTGGCTTCCTGGACCGGTTTAATAAGGCGGTTTACCCCTGTTCAGCATATACAGGCAAGCTAACATCCTTCGAGCTGGAGGTATTGGAAAGCCTGGCAAAAAATATTACCCAAAATTGGCTCTCTAATGCCGCGTTACTCCAGGGCCTGCAAGCACAAAATAAGCGGCATAACAGTCTGTCGGAGCAAGCAATTAAGGAGCTGGATAAGCAATGGGTCAATGAACATTTGACTGAAACTAAACCACTGCAAACTTCAGTGCTAAACAACCCTGCCGCGGAGTATTTAAAACAGCTTAAAAGCCGGGCCGGCGGTTTGTTCGAAGAAATTTTCGTCATGGATAACAAAGGACTAAACCTAGCATCCAGTGATGTAACTTCGGACTATTGGCAGGGCGATGAGGATAAGTTTAAAAATAGCTTTGGCTTTGGTGGTGGAGCTATTTTTATTGATGAAGTGGAATATGACGAATCAACCCGGACCTACTTATCTCAAATAAGTATTACTATCAGCGATCCAGATACGGGCAATGCCATAGGTGCCATAACTGTCGGTGTAAATGTAGAGCAGGCTTTACTGACGAAATAGTGGCGAGAGAGGGTGCTTGATGGGTTGATTAAGTGAATAATTTTTTTGCTCCGGAAAAGCAGGCTTGTACGCCATACGATTGAACAAAAGCAAACGATTAAAGGCCGATAAGTGGGTCGGTTTAAAGTAAAAGGACAGGCAATGAAAATTAAGCTCTCTCAAGTAAAAGTCGCGCTTGCCGCAGCTTGTTGTATTTTGAGTGCTCCCAGCGTATTTGCCGTTGTCGGCAATGGCGTTGCAAAAGTACAGGCGTTTGCCGACCCAACGATCACTGAAGATGCACAGGTCGATTTTGGTTTGATGCCGCCAACTGTTGGTGGTACCTGTGTAATAAATACAGCAGGGGTTAAGCAATCGGGAACTTGTTTAGGTACTCAGGTTGGAGGGCAGTTCACTATATCCGGTCTGCAGCCCACTAGTGGCCTATTGTTAACTGTAACTGGAGCGAACTCCGCGGGTAATGAGGTGACATTTACTCCCGCTGCCTCGGCGACGGACGGAACTACAACCGTGGCGTTGGCCAACGGGGTTGGCCAGGCGTTTACCACTACAGCAGGACCGGCAAATATTGTCGTCACCGTGGGTGGAACTATGGCAGTAAATACATTGTTAACAGCATTAACGAGTTACACTGTGACCTATACTCTTGCTGTGGTATATCAGTAGTCGATGTTGGGCCGTGGGCAGTGCACAGTTATTCTGAGAGTCCTATGATTATACGATTTCTGTTTTCCCGCTGGATGATACTTTTGGTCATTTTAAGCCATTCCGGCTCAGCCTGGAGTTATATTTCGGCTTCGACTAACCGACTGGTATTCGATCAGAAAACCAATTCTCAGTATTTAGTGATTTCCAATAAGACGGACCGACAGGTGAGCTTCTCTACTCGTATTGTTCATTTGGATATGACAGAGGACGGTAATATACAGCCGGTAGATTATGAGTTGGTTAAACATAGATCGGCCAGAGAGTTGATCCGCTACTCTCCAAAAAAGGGAACCATTCCCCCGCGTGGGCAGCAAGTAGTCAGATTTAAAGTAAAAAAATCAGCGGGGATTACACCTGGTGAGTATCGTAGCTACTTTAAGATCTCGTCCGAGCCTAAACCGGAACAAAGTACCGCCAATGTCAGCCTGTCGGCTAGTATTGCCTACCATTTACCACTTATCGTCAGGGTAGGGCACACCCATGCGCAAAGCCGAATGGTTAATGCCTCTTTAGAAAAGCTGGCGACGGGATTTGCACTCAGCTTTTATCAAAGCTTGTCGGGTAACCGGTCAATTTATGGCCACTATAAAGTTATGGACAATAAGGGGCAAGTGCTGGGGGAATTAAAAAATATTGCTGTGTATTTACCATTAAAACAACGCAAGGTAATGATTCCACTGCAAAGTAAACCAACTGATTCAGTTGATGTTTATTATCAGGAAGACCCTGCCTATGGGGGCAGCATAGAGCTTATGGAGAGGTTTCAACTCTAACTCAGGGAATGAAGGGGCTGCACGCACTTTTTCTGTTATTTATTTTGCTTTTTTCTCAGCTCAGCCTGGCGGAGGAATGCCCTGCGCCACTCGAGTCCAGCGCTTTTACTCCCTTTGCTGAAGAACTGCGTCATATTGTCGCCCTTAAAGTTAACGGTCGACTCCTGGCGCAACCCGTAGATGCAGTCTGGGTAAATGAGCAGATCTTGTTATCGGTTTCCCAGTTTGCGTTGATAATCGAGTCGGACTTAAATGCGGATCGCAGCAGCAAGCATATTCTGGCTAAGCTGCCTTCCGGTTGTGAACTTTCCCTGCAACTGGGGCAAGCGGAGAGCGGCTGGTATTGGTCAGAAGATACTTTTGATATCTATCTGGACTTAAGAGCTATTAAGGCCATTTATCAGGCCGAAGCAGAGTTTGATTATAGCCAGCAGTTAATCGTGATCGGCTCCCCGTCCATAACCCTGTCTAAGCTGGCTGCATTAAGCTCTGATAGCGCGTTACTTTATAGCTATAAACCTGACCTTATTCTAAGGGACCAGTACAGGGCATTCACCTATCCTGTGGTGGACTACAGTTTGCGGGCCCAGTTATCCGATAAAGGAAAAACGTCGTTTAATAACGCATTTAATGCCTATGCTGATGCGGGTTATCACGGGACAGAATTAAGATATAACCAAAACAATAGCGGCGACTTTCTTTATCTTAAAGTGGTTAAGGAGCTGGGTAAGCAAACCACGGATACTCCTTATCCATATTGGCGTTATGAGCTGGGTGATATTACCACCAATAAAGATAACCTGATCAACCAATCCAGCTTAGGCCTCGGGGTGAACCTGTTTCGTGATTATGGCCGCTCCAACAGCGATTACTCCCGGATCACCATAGAGGAGCCCGTGTTACCAGGCTGGCGGGCTGAGTTATATCGGAATGGTCAATTTGTGGGAAGTAAAAGCGCAGATGCCAATAATCTGGTGAGATTCGAAGATGTAGAGCTTTTTTTTGGTGAGAACCAGTTCGAAGTCCGTCTGTTTGGCCCATCGGGTGAGTCAAGCTCTCGTTATCAAAGCTACAGTATTGACGATACCTTGCTACAACAGGGAGATTATAAACTGCAGCTGATGGTGCAAGATCCACAGAGAACTCTGTTTGTCCAAGGTGCTGAAAATCAGTCAGCAATGGCCAGGAAGTTTGGATTAAATTATGGTTTGACGGACAGGTTGTCTGCTGGCTTAGCGGTAAACCAGCTAAGTTATCACGATGTCACCCACAACTACTTGCTGGCCTCACTGGCATCCACCCTGAATAATGCCAGCCTAAAGTTTGAAGTCGCGAAAGATGAGATAGGGGGACTTGCTGGATTTGTAGGATATCAGGGTATATTGGCCAGAGTGAACAGGATAAACCTGGAATATAAGCACTTCGATGAATTTATCAGTCAGATAAACGTCCCTGAACGCCAGTTAACGTCTTCTTCCAGGGGAGTCGCTTCCGGTCCGCTGGACTGGGGGCTTTCCAGTACCTTTTGGCAGTTATCCGGCAACTATGATCGCTTGTTAACCGGAGGGCGTCAGAGCTCTGCTCAGGCTCGGTTGTCTCAGGGATTGTTTGGCAGCACGTTAGCCATTTCTCTTAACAGCCCAGATATTCACAGGTTTCAGGATACAAGAGGTAATGTGTATTGGGTTGCCCCATTTCGCCACTGGTTATTTACCAATAACCTGGACGTTAAGGTGACTGATGGCCCTGTGTTTCAGCGCTGGCAGAGTGAAGTTCGCTGGAGTCGCGGTAGTCATTATATTTCCGGAGCATTGAGTTATCAGCCTGCTTTATCACAGCAGCTGGCGTTTAAACAGGAGTACAGCTGGCGGCACAAAAATTTCTACTTTAGCTTGGGTACACAATACACACATGCCGGGGGCTGGCTGGTTTCTGCCGGGATCAATGGCACTTTAGGTTATGACTATTTAGCACAATCCCCTTATTTCCATTCCACACAGGGAAAAAACAACGGAGTATTAGAGCCGAATGTTTTTGTGGATGAAAATGCCAACGGTTTACCAGATAGGGGAGAACAAATGGTGGCGGGAGCGGGTTTTAAGGGGAGTAATAGTTGGGTGGGTAAAATAACCGATGAAACTGGCAGGGTGGTGCTGCCGGGGGCATCGGAAAGAGATCTTCAGTTGTTACAGTTGGACGAAAGAACCATAAAAGACCCCTTCTTAAAACCCCGCTTTGCCAGGGTCGCGGTGGACTCCCACCCAGGAGGCCGGGTTAAGATTTATGTGCCTTTAGTTTCTTTTAGTGACCTGGAAGGCTCCCTCTATCTGACCGCGGGACAAAGTAGCAAAGCTTTACCCCGTGTTGGGGTGAAATTAAAAAATGAGCAGGGGGAAGTGGTTGCTCTTACCGCCACGGAAATAGACGGTTACTTTACCTTTGGTCAACTGACCACGGGTAAATATCAGTTGGAAATTGATCCCGAATACCTGGCCAAACATCATTTATCCTTAGTTAGACCCTTAAGTGAAATTCAGGTCATGCCAAAAGGAGACAGCATTTGGTTACCTGACATTTTACTGGAAGACAAGTTAGTAGAGCATAACCCACAGTTGAAGAAAGTGGATAATAAATGGCTTCGGCTAACGGCCAGTTATATTCAATTAGGCGTGTTTAAAAAAGCACGATCGATTGCTGAAGTGATGAAACACCTCCCCGTATCTGCCATTAACCTGGAAATAATCCGGGATCATCAAACGGCTATGAGTACAGTACTGGGAGGCCCCTATGAAAATAGGGAAGAAGCCGAAGCTATGGTGTTGTTATTACAAAATTACCCTGCTTTTGGGGCGGTTTATTTAGTCGAGCCAGAAAAATTTCGGCAAAGCAGATATCAACAAGAATATTTATTGTCAGATCTGACGGAGTTGTTACAGCTGGGAGAGGAGATAGTCATGACTAGCAGTGATGAAAATTATTTTTGTCAGCTTGCGTCATATGGATCCACCACCTCCATTTCACAAAATGATCTGGTCATGGAGGAGGGATTGTTGGTGGTTAAGCGCTCAGTGAGGCAGAAGATATTTTATACAATTTTGGCTGGACCTTTCGTTTCGGGCGAGCTCAATACCTGTGAAGGTCTTAACTATCAAATTGACGGGGCTGACAAAGGGTATTTTCGGCAAAGTAGCCAACTGAAATCTGAGTTGTTAAGGTAAAAGCTCAGATTTCAGCGCGCGGCGGTTACTGGCTTTATATCGGCTCAAAAGTAGCTTTAGTACAGGCGTATCTTTTGGGTCAAATACCATGCTCAGCTGCTCTTCCATAAGCAACTCTGGGTTGGCTGGCTTATTTCTGTCTAACGGAAACAAAGTTCTGCCCAGCGGGTCAAGCCAGAGGCGACACTGCCAAAGTGATCTCCCACAACGATTTCGACTTGGTTAAACTCTTGCTGGAGAAATTGCTTTATCACTGGGGATTTTGCGGTGCCACCTGTGACGTAAACTACGTCGGGTCGGCACTGGGCCTGGTTTAACGCTTCCTGCATTAGTTTACGAATATTTTCCAGCTGCGGGTTGTTGGCTGATGCAAAGTCAGCCTGGCTTACTTGCTGGCCTAACCCGGTTTCGAGGAAATTTAGTGAAGTATAAATTTCCTCTGCTTCAGATAAAGCTATTTTACCTTGCTCTGCGGCATTGACCAATTGGTAGCTCTGTTTGTGTTGCTGTAGCCGTAATAGGCGGGATACCCGCTCAGGGTTTGCAGCATCCATGATCAGCTCTTTTAACTGACGTTGAGTAGCTAATCCGTAAAAGCGGGTTTGTGCACCCACATCATTGATGGCTACCGCATCCCAATAGGGTTTTACCGGCACGGGTTTCCCCGTGACCAGCATACTATCCAGGCCCAGGTTTGGCATTAAACTGCGCAGGGCGAAGTGAATATCAAAATCGTTGCCGCCCACACGTTCCCCAGTATGACCTAATACGTCTTGTTGGCGATCGGTGTGATTTCTGTATTGGGGCCCCATCTTGAGTACCGAGCAGTCCGTAGTACCACCACCAATATCCACCACTAGTACGGTGCGTTCCTGGTTTAACCCGGCTTCGAAATCAAATCCAGCGGCTATGGGTTCGAACTGGAATTCGATTTGCTTATATCCGGCTCGTTTGGCTGCCTTGGTTAATAGCTGCAGGGCCTGAGTATTGCTTTCCTCGCCGCGCAGTCCCTGAAAGTTAACCGGTCTGCCGATCACTGTCTGGGTAATTTCCTGACCCAGGCTTTGTTCGCCACATATTTTGATATGGCGCATCATGGCGCCGACAATATCTTCGAACAGTGCCAGCTGAGCCTGGTTTAAGCCACTGGCGCCGAGAAAAGATTTCGGTGATTTAACGTAGTAACCTTCTTCCGGCTCTTCCAAATAGGTGTCCAGGGCTTGCCGACCGAAATAAATCTGATCATCGTAACCATCGAGCAGCAGTTCATTGCGGGCCAGTTTTGCTTTTTGCAGGGATGCGCCTCTGAGTTTTAAGAAATGATTTTTTTCTTCGGCGTCCGGTATATGCTGAGCCAGCCAGTCCACTATGATCTCTCTGCTGGGAGAATAGAGGGTGGAGGACATATAGCGGCCGTGCTGCCCCAAGTTTAATAGCTTGGGTGCATTATTTTCCATCACACCCAGGGCGCAATTGGAAGTGCCGTAGTCAAAACCCGCAAACATAGTCAGAGCTCCGTTAGAAAATGGCTGCGCAGGATAGCGAAAAGTGGTGCTAAGCTCAATGTCAGAAAACGAATTGATCAGCAAGAGCCGCAAATATCACTGTGACGTGCGCGCCCTTGCTTCCCCTAGCTGCCTTTTATTTGGGGTTGTCGTAGCCCTCTTTAACCAGGCGCTGACGTTGTTTTTCTTTGGCTTGCGCCTGTGCTTCCTTATTTCTGTTCCAGCGTAAAGCAAACAAGGCAGCCAAAGCGCCTATGATTGCACCGACAAATACATCTTCCGGCCTGTGCACGCCCAGCAGTAGCCGTGAATAACAGATGGCGACCCCCCAAAATAACACCAAGACAGCGGTTTTTTTGCGTTTTGCGTTAAAAAACAAGCCGGCGAAGAAAATGGCGACTGTCATTGAAACCAGAGCGTGTCCGGAAGGAAAGGAATAACCCAATTGACCTTGCCAGACGTTTTTCAGAGGGGCGGGTAAATTGGTTGCCTGTTTCAGCCCCTTAACCATCAGTTCGTGTTTTTCTTCCTCGGAAAAAGCATAAAAATTAAGGGGCAGCATTTTCATTTCTGCTAACATCTCTACATTTGGTCTGGGTTGCTGGAATACCGCTTTGATCCCCCAGCCCAGAGCGCTGACAGCAATAATAATGGGTAACAGACAATATAATAGACGGCCCATTTGGCTGGCCGTAGGGGCGTAGTGTATTGCCAGTATCAGTATGGGTAAGATGATCCCTTCCATTGAGCCGATATAAGTAAAACTGTTAAGTAGTTGGGTCACAGTGTCGTTCATTGGTAGAAAATCAAACCAGGATAAGTTCAGCGGGTAGCTAATAAAGGAGAAGGCGATAAGTAACAAGCCTAAGGGTAAAATAAAGCGCATAGTTTTTGACCATCAACAACAAAGGCGGCTAGTGTATAGCGATTGCCCTTGGTAGATAAAGGCTAATCGTCTTTGACCATCAACAACAAAGGCGGCTAGTGTATAGCGATTGCCCTTGGTAGATAAAGGCTAATCGTTGGGCTAAATAAAGCGGTATTAAAATTCCTTGCCGGTGTGGGGCCAATTTTACCTTGTCCGGTTTTTTTGCGTACCTGTGTTCTCCAGTAGAAAGTGCACAAATGACTGATCAGCGTTTGACAGATAGCGGCCTTTTTTCCAGGCCAGGTTGAGTTCCAGGAACATGGGGTCACTGAAGGAAACGGCAGATAAATTGCTGTCGCCTTCTATGGCGAATCGTAACATAGTGGTAATTGCAAAACCTTGGCTTACGATGGCTTTAATTAATGGTAATAGGTTGGTTTCAAAAGCTATTTTAGGTTCGGTGCCGACTAATTTGCTGAGGCTGTCGATATGTTCGCGGTGAAAGTAGCCCGACCGAAACAGCACTAAGTCTTGTTGCAAAAATTCTTCCACGGATACATTAGTTCGAGTGGAAAATTCGTGTTCATCCGGCACACAAATAACCATCTCTTCCTTGAGCAGAGGTCTGGCTTCCAGGTCAGGTGTTATATCATCACCCACCACTATACCTATATCCAACCGTCCCTGATTAAGTTGTTGTAATAGTTCACGGGTTCCGCCTTCGAAGACGGAGATTTTCAGTTTGGGGTAGCGATTTTTAAAGGCCATCAGCAATGGAGGAAAAAAATAAGATCCCATCATACTGGGGATGCCAATCCTGACTTCACCCTTTTCCAGTCCCCTTAACTCTCCCATTTCTAGCAATGCATCATGGTAATTTGATAACAGGCGGTCGGCGTGGGTAAGTAGACACTTACCTTCAGCTGTAAGGCTAACTTGCCTATCAATTCGATTTAATAGCTTTAGGCCTAACTCGGTTTCCAGCTTTTTAATGGCCACGCTCACAGCGGGCTGGGCAATACCTAACTCAGTAGCGGCTTGGGTAAAGCTAGATAACCGGGCGACGGATTGAAAGTAGCGAAGTTGTTTTATATCCATAATCAAACGTTATCCAATCGATAGTAATGATTTATTTTATTTATTTATAACCCAGGAGTAGGCTGATATTCAATTAAGGGGAGTTTATGATCGAATATCGCACATCATCTTATTACCGGGTGTTATTTTCTCTGGCGCTGGCTTCGTTTGTCGTGTTTGCCAATTTGTATATTCCCCAACCCTTACTACCTCTCATTGCCAAGGAGTTCGGTGTTTCGGCTCAGCAGTCTGGATACAGCTTAGGGGCTGCGACGTTTGGGTTGGCCATAGGTTTACTGTTGTTTTCCAATCTCTCTGATCGCCTGGGTAGGACGTTATTGCTTAAGCTTTCTCTGATTTATGCAGTGTTATTGAGTCTAGTGATTGGTTTTTTTGATCCGTCATGGTCGCAATTACTTTTGCTGCGCCTGGTTCAAGGCATTCTGCTAGCCGGAGTACCGGCAATGGCGGTTGCTTATATGGCTGAAGAGTTATCTAAATCGGGTTTCTCCCATGCGGTAGGTGTCTATATTTGTGCTAACTCTCTGGGGGGCATTGCGGGTCGCCTGCTATCTTCCTGGATCACCGAGCTAACTGACAATTGGGCCTACGCATTTTTGTACATAGGAGGCGCCAGCTTAATTGCCGCTATTATATTTATGGCTGCGTTACCCAAGCAGCGCGGTTTTAGTAAAGCGCCGACACAGTCTCCTTTATCCGCATTAAAATTGCACCTGGGTAATAACAAGTTATGGCCGGTATTTATAATGGCGGGACTGAATTTTGCCGTTATGGTTAATCAATTCAGCTATATGGGGTTCAGATTATCGCAAGCCCCCTATATCTTGCCCGCCTCTCTGCTGGGTTTGCTGTTCCTGAGTTATTTGGCTGGGTCCGTATCGTCGGCATATAGTGGCAAGCTGAGTCGCTGGCTAAATTTTCCACAACAAATGATGCTTGGAACCCTGTTGATGCTTCCTGGTTTATTACTTACTTTACTGGCGCCGTTATCACTGATCATTTTAGGGTTATTAATAACCAGTGCCGGTTTTTTCCTCGCTCATGCGGCGGGTAGTGCCTGGGTTAGCCAGCAGGCGAGCACGGCGAAAGCCGGTGCCTCCGCAGTATATTTAGTGTTTTATTACGCTGGCGCCAGTCTTGGTGGGTTCTATTTGGGGCCCTTCTGGCAATTATTTCACTGGCCTGGAGTCGTGATTTCTAGTGTGGTCCTGATTGGTCTCAGTTATTTACTTGTTCATAAGACAGTGGGAAGGCCTGATTCTGAGGTTTATTGGGCCCGCTATGATAACTGATTTATCATTAAAGGTTTTTTACTGTGCTAGGCTGAAATGTAGGACTTCAGTAAGGGTAGGGATAGCTATGAAGCAGGCACAGTTTTTTGTTGGGCAGATAGTAGAGCACAGCCTTTTCGGGTATCGCGGAGTAATATATGGCGTTGATTTTAAATATACCAATTCGGAAGCCTGGTATAAGGAGATGTCAGAAAGCAAACCGGATCTCAAACCGGATAAAGAACAACCCTGGTACCGATTGATGGTGGATGAAACGGAACACGTCACCTATGTCGCTCAGTCGCAGTTAACAGAAAGCGGTAGACTACAGGAAATAGAACACCCGGCACTGACAGCTTATTTTTCCAAATATAACGGCCATCGATATTTTTTCAGCTTACCTCATTAATAACAGTGCACCGATAACCCTTTATTTTCAGCTCAGTGGCGTTTAAGCGCCTTTAATGCAGCCTGAGCTTTAAGCTTCGAGGTGCTAATGCTTAGATCTTTGTGCACTTCGACCCCCAGGGTTTTCAGCAAGCTGATCACACTGACTTTCGCTTTTTCCGCAGCCCCTTTATCTCCGCACGTAGAAGCCAACACTATAGCTCCTTCTAATAGCAGGCAAATTGGATCCAGCAGCTGGTCGAGATTGTCGGGTAACAACTCTTGAATATAGCCACGGACCTTTAATTTGTGTTGTTTGGACATTTTCTGAATAGGGTGGTTGGGATCCGAGTATTCGGCTGTGGCATTAATAAAGTTGCAGCCGTAAAAGTCTTTTTGTTTAAACCAAAGAGTAAATGCATCGAACAGTGCGAGTAATTGAGCCTCCTGCTGGCCCGCATATTTATTTTTGGTGATCAGTGCTACTTGTTGTTCGATATTTTGAAGAAAGCTGATATCTCTTTGTTTCAGCACCTGGAGGATCAGCTTTTCCTTCGAGGAAAAGGACTTGTAGAGTGTTCGTTTGGTGACGCCAGATTCGGCGACAATTTTATCCACCCCTGTAGCATGGAAGCCAAATTGATTGAATAGCCGGGCTGCGGTATCCAGGATCTGTTGTTGTTTACTGCTCATATTCAGGTCTTTTGGTATACAGACTAGTTTATTAGCTTACCTCCTCAAAGGCCTGATGAGAAGTGCTCTGTTGCTCTAATTTTTTCAGTAGATCAAACTCATTAGCTGGTTTATACAGGTAAAACCCCTGAAAATAGTCACATTGCTGCTGCAGCATGATTTCCTGTTGCTGACAGGTTTCAACTCCTTCTGCAAGTGTGTCTATGTCGAAGGCTTTGGCCATACTCAGTATTGCCTGGACTAAGGTCCGGCTTTTTCTGAATGATCCAGGTTAAGTGGGTGGGTATAAGTTTTTAGAGATTGCGTATGAATTTCAATCAGTGTAAATATACTGATTCGCCTAGTACTGCACGGCCTACCTAGATTGGTAGGTTGATTTAAGCCTTGGTGAACTTTTGCTTATGCACTTACAAATAAAGCTACGGTCGATTTTCAGCTTCAGAACATTATCTCTGTGGTTAAAGCTTCTGTGACACCACAACCCAAGGCTTTACCTGCGACTTGGTATTTTTTGTAATCTATCAGCAAAATTTAACAGGGTCAGGTGATCAGAATTTCTACCCCCTGTTTCTTTAATTCTGCGATGATCTTGGGGTCTGCATCCTGACTGGTGACTAAGGTGTTTAGTTTGTTACAGGGGACGATCAGGTGGGTGGCAACTTTATCGAGTTTACTGGCGTCTGCCAGTCCGATAACACGTTCAGATTGAGCCACCATAACTTTCAGGGTTTGCGCTTCCTCCATATAGTTGATGGTGATCCCTGAGCTGAGATGAAGGGCGCAGATGCCCAGAAAGCAGAGATCAAAGTGAATTTGCTTCAGCATAGCATCTGTGACAGCACCCACAGACATAATTGCGGGTTTAAACACCTTGCCGCCAATTAGAATTAACTCGATATTTTCTTGATTGATTAACTGAGATGCAATCAGTGGGCTGGGGGTGACTACGGTAAATGGAAAATGGGTCGGCAGGTTTTGTGCGATATATAAACAAGTGGAGCCGGAATCGATGAGCACAGTCTGCCCTGGTTCGATAAACGCTAAGGCGGCTATAGCTATCGCTTGCTTGATGGGTTCAACTTCGTCTTTCCTGTCCCTGTAATCACACACATCATATTGGCAAGGCAGTGCTCCACCGTGAACCCTGCGTAATAACTTCTGTTGCGCCAAACTGTTTAAATCTCGCCGAATGGTATCTTCAGAGACATTAAGTTGATGGCTCAGTTCAGTGGCGTAAACCCTGCCCAGGGAGCGTAATTGATCCAGAATTTTGCTTTGACGTTCTTCGAGTAACATAGAATATTGCTTACTTTTGCATGTTTTTAAGTGATTTTACTTGATTTGCGCACAGGTTCCAGTCTTTAATTAGCATGTTTCTGCACGTTACTCTGTGTTTTAGTTTTTTATCTGCGTGTTTATGCTGGTTTATTGAGAGGTAATGATGTTAACTGTAAAAGCTATCTTGTTTGATCTGGACGGTACTCTGATTGATTCAACACCTTGCGTGGAAGCCATTTGGGCAAGCTGGGCGGACTTTCATGGCGTGGATAAACAGCTATTGATGTCCGAAATCCACGGCTGCCGGGGTGAAGATATCATCCCCAAGTTTGCACCTCACTTGGATGCTCAAAAAGAAAATGATCTGCTGTTGGCGCAGGAGATAAAAAATACTGCCGGTATTGTGGTGCTACCGGGTGTGGAATCCCTGCTTCACTCCCTGTCAGATTTGCCCTGGGGCATAGTGACCATGAGCACCAGAGAATTGGCTTTGGCCAAGTTGGCTGAAACAGGATTACCCGTGCCGGATGTCCTGGTGACGGCTGACGATGTGAAAAAGGGCAAGCCGCATCCGGAGGCTTATTTGCTTGGCGCGCAAAGAATGCGACTAGACCCTGAACACTGTCTGGTGTTTGAAGATGCCGCCGCCGGGGTGAAAAGTGCGCAGCAAGCGGGAATGCCGGTGATCCAGGTGATGTATGCCGGACATGCAACCACCGCAGATGGTATAGCAACCAGTGTGCAGGATATGCAGCCGGTAAGTATATCGTCTCAGCACAACCAGCTTCAGGTGAGCTGGGCGTAGCGCTTCCTGCTGCTTTGAACTCAGTATTCTCTGTGGTTAAAAGTACCTGACCACAGAGTCCACAAGATAAGTCATATCACAATCTGTTATTATGATGTTTTTCCGCATTACCGAGACCATTGTGAGCCAACCTCTTTTTTCTTCCTTGCCATTGAAATCCAGCATGCTGGATAATTTAGAATCTCTGGGTTATGACCATATGACCCCAATTCAAGCGGCCAGTCTGCCCTTGGTATTGCAAGGGAAAGATGTGATCGCTAAAGCCAAGACCGGTAGTGGTAAAACGGCGGCTTTTGCCATCGGTTTGTTATCCAAACTGAATGTATCCAATTTTCAGGTACAGGGACTGGTGTTGTGTCCAACCAGGGAGCTGGCCGATCAGGTCGCTAAGGAGATTCGTCGCCTTGCTAGGTTTACCGGTAATATCAAGGTGCTCACGCTTTGTGGCGGTATGCCTTTCGGCCCCCAGCTAGGCTCTCTGGAGCATGGCGCGCATATCGTTGTAGGTACGCCGGGCAGAATACAGGAGCATATTAGAAAGCGTTCACTCAGGTTGGACAGGTTAACTACCCTGGTATTGGACGAAGCGGACCGTATGTTGGATATGGGTTTTTCCGATGCGCTGGACGATGTTGTGGAAGCTGCCCCCAGCCATAGGCAGACCCTGCTGTTTTCTGCGACCTTCCCCGATGCCATTGCCCAGATGGGCCGTAATATTCAGTATAAAGCCGAGCAGGTTAGTGTCACGGATACCCATTCGAAGAGCAGTATTGAACAGCTATTTTTTGAAGTTGACCAGAAGCAAAGAAGCAAAGCTCTGATCCAGCTGTTAGCCCATTATCAGCCTGAGTCCTGCGTTATATTCTGCGGCACCAAGCGTATGTGCCAGGATGTGGCGGATGAACTGGACGAAAAAGGCTTCAACGCGCTGGCGATACATGGTGATTTGGAGCAGAGGGATCGTGATCAAGTGCTGATTAGATTTGCTAACAAGAGTTGCTCTATCTTGGTTGCTACAGATGTAGCTGCGCGGGGCTTAGATATTAAGGGTCTGGATACGGTTATTAACTTTGAGCTTTCCCGGGACCCCGAAGTTCATGTCCACCGCATCGGACGTACGGGCCGGGCGGGAAGTGCCGGTCAGGCGCTTAGCCTATTTACCGCATCGGAATCACATCGGGTTAATGCCATCGAGGATTACCTGGGGCAAACGATCGAGTTTAAAGAGTTAAGCTCTCTCAAGGTGGATTATGGTTTCGATTTTTCACCAACTATGGTGACTCTGTGTATCGATGGCGGTAAGAAGGATAAGGTGCGCCCTGGAGATATTTTAGGTGCCCTGACAGGTGATGCTGGCTTATCGGGGGATCAAGTGGGGAAAATCGATATTTCTCATTTTCGTTCCTATGTTGCAATTAAGCGAGCCAGTGCCAACAAAGCGCTTGGTTGTCTGGCAAATGGAAAAATTAAAGGACGTAAATTCAAGATCCGCAAACTGGTTTAATGATCTGCTAGCCCGTACCGCCTTTTCAGGCGGTCCAGGGTACCGTCGTCTTCAAGCTGCTTAAAAGTATTGATCTCTTCGATGCTGCAATATCATAGTCTTGCCAGCCCCACGCGGTATCTTCAAAAAACATAACATCGAATCGATGTCGAGCGAATGCCTGATAACGATTTTTATTGGAGGTGGAAACAAAGACAAATTTGTACTTTGTCTGTAGCCGATTTAGTTCAGCCATAAGGTCTAGGCTTAAACCTGAATATTTACCTTTCCCCAAATGAGAAACATACGGAGTAAAAGGATAACCACCGACTTTCACTTCGACAGCAGCCCCCCGGGCTGACTGGCAACTTAAGGTGAAGAGCACTTGATCATATTTTCAACTGAATACTGGCCTTATCGACGAACATAGATTTATTGGTATCGAATGGCCTGATCCTTATTTCAAATATTATGGTCTTTTTGCAAGGACCTCTCTTTTGCTAACTCTGTGTAATACCAATATGTGAGATCCTTTGCATAGGTATTTGACAACATACCAACAAGAGCCGATTTAAGTCTATGCTATGTACTACTAGTTGATATAAAGCTCCATAAGGATTGTGGGTATGGGCAAACGCAGAGTAAAAAAAGGCAAGCAAGCGGGGTTAGCGTGGCAATTGCTGGGTTGGATCCTCTTGGTGAGTTCTATTTTTACCCTGGCTATCACGGCGCTTAATCTGTATTTAGACTACGAAGCGGATATATCTGATATAGATACGCGCATGGCACAGATTGAACAGAGTTACCTTTCCAGCCTAACTGCGAGTTTATGGGTTGAAGATTCGGAGCAGTTAACGATTCAGGCGCAAGGTCTCCTGAATTTGCCCGATGTGAGTTATCTGAGCCTGTCTGATGAAACAGGCCTGATCATGGAAATTGGACAGAGAGAAAAGCAATATAAGTTGGTTAAAAGTTGGCCTATGGAGCAAAGCTCGTTTGGTAAGTCATTCTTAATTGGTACCTTAACGATAGAGTCCAGCCTTGCTCCGGTTTATGCCAAGTTGTATAAAAAGTTTGTTATTTTATTAGTAACCCAGGGGTTAAAAACTTTCCTGCTGTCCAGCTTTATGCTGTTTATTTTCTACTGGCTTATCGTCCGACACCTCAAGGTCATGGCATCTACTGTTCTGGAGCTTGAAGATGATAATCTGCCTAAAAAACTCGTGCTGGAGGAACGGCCCAAATATGATGAACTCAGCCTGTTAGTAGATAGTTATAACAATAGTGTTAGCAGGCTTAGGGAATATTATGCGGAGCTTTCTGTTGCCAAAGAAAGAGCCGAAGTCGCTAATCAGAAGAAAAGTGAGTTTTTAGCCAACATGAGTCATGAAATCCGTACCCCTATGAATGGAATATTGGGCATGGCTTCGCTGTTACAAGGCTTGGACCTGCCTGATGAGCAAAAAGAATATGTGGGCATGATCCACACCTCTTCATTGGCCTTGCTGGATATTATCAATGATATTCTGGATTTCTCGAAAATTGAAGCTGGAATGATGAAGCTGGATAAGACTCAGTTCGACGTATTTTCCTTGATTACGGATGTCGAAGGGCTGTTTAGTCATATGGCGAAACAGAAACGGCTGGATTTTAGATGTGTTATCGATAAGGAAATAACACCCCTGTTATATGGCGATCCGGTTCGCTTGCGCCAGGTGCTGATTAACATGATGGGGAATGCCATCAAATTTACTCAACAGGGTTATGTTAGCCTTAGGGTAACCCTGGAGCAGCAGCAGGAAAATAGATTGCAGCTGTTATTCGAAGTGGAAGACTCTGGCATAGGTATAGAGCAGGACAAACAAGATCTGATCTTTGAACATTTTCAGCAGGCCGATGGCAGCACCACACGAAACTATGGCGGTACAGGATTGGGATTGGCCATTGGTAAGCAAGTAGTCCACTTAATGGGTGGAGAACTTAGTGTCCGAAGCGAGAGCGGCAAAGGAAGCTGCTTCTATTTTTCTATTCCTCTGGATATCAGCACTAAGCAGCTTGCTAAAAAGGGTGACGAGAGTTTTGCTCATCTATCAGTACTTCTAGTGGATGACAATGAAATGAACTTAAGGATCACGGGTGCACAGCTTAAAAAGATGGGAGTAAAGGTAAAAAGCTGTCAGCGACCAGGTGATGTAATTGGTTATATTGAGGGAGCTATGGAGGAACATAAGCCTTTCGATATCATCTTCCTGGATAAAGTAATGCCTGATCAAGATGGCTTCAGTCTGGCTGGTGAAATTCGCCAGCACTTTCAACAGAAGGCTCCGATTATACTGATCTTTACTGCCTCCCCGGATAAATCTGATCATGCCTTAGTGGAAAAATCCGGTGTTCGCGCTTATCTAACCAGGCCTTATCAATACGAGCAGTTAAAAGCCCTACTGGACAGGGTGTTAGTCCAGCAGGATCAACCAGCGATAACAGTAATGCCGCAGCCTTCAGTTGCGGATATTGAGCCCGCTGGTGATAGGTATCGGGTGTTGCTGGTGGAAGATACCCTGGTGAACCAAAAGGTTGCCAAGGTAATGCTTGAAAAGCTCGACTGTGAGGTGATTATTGCTGAAAATGGAAAAATTGGCCTGGAGACCTGGATAGCACAAAGCTTTGACTTGATTATTATGGATTGCCAGATGCCGGTAATGGATGGCTTTGAAGCGACCAGGAAGATCCGGCAGAGGGAAACGAATGGTCAGCGTATTCCTATTGTTGCACTGACAGCCAATGTAACAACAGAGGATAAAGAGGCTTGTTATGCTGCGGGTATGGATGATTTTATGACTAAACCCGTTACCCAAACCCTGTTGTCAGAAATGCTAAGTCAGCACTTGGAGAATGAGAAGGCGGGCGTCGCTTAATCAGTCTTTTGGGGCGAATACTTCAAAGGCAGTAGCTACGTGAAGGCAAAAAACTTCAATTAAATGTTTGTCATTATCGCTAAACTTGTGTTTAGGTCGGCCTTTGGCATAGAGAATATGCTCGGTACCTTCATTGGTCTGGAAATAAGCAATATAGTGATCCCCATAATAGATAGTATGCTGTTCGCTGTGAGCTGTGCATAGCTCCTTGAATATTTGTTCCGGCAGTTCATTGTGAGTAATATTGGTGAACTTTTCAAACTTTCCTATTCCCACTAAGACCTCTCGGTGCAGGTAACTATCTGCTTCTTTGCTCTTGCTTTCCACCTTGTAATACAAGGCGTCATTTCCCAAGTGCAATAAGGTAGTCAGCTGGGTTAATACATGACTGGCAAATTCCCGGATAGCCTGAGTATGAAATAACTCATGAGAATACTTAATAATACTTTCTAAATTTTTCTTGGTTTGCTCAATTGCGAGAATGTCCCGGTATCCCCTTAGCGATGCAAAAATAGAGGTTCGTAGCTTTTGTGACGTCAGTTCGGCTTTTTCCTTATAGTCATTGATGTCGTACTCCACAATGACATCCATCTCAGGGGCCTGGCCGGGCTGGCCGGTTCTTAAAATAATTCGTACCATATGATTTTCTAGCGTTTCTCTTATAAAACGGACGACATCCAGTCCTTCATGATCCGTTTCCATTACAACATCAAGGAAAATTAAGGCGATATCGTCGTGTTGAGGGATAACTTCACGAGCTTGTTTCCCAGAATAAGCGCTAATGGTTTCTAGTTTTTTATCCATAAAATAGAGGTTGTTAGTGACCATCTTAGTGACAGTGTGGATATCTTCCTCATCATCAACGATGAGCACTTTCCAGGTGCTATGGTTATCATCTTCACTACTGGCGGGTAATTCTGTGTCGTCTTCCAGCATAAAAATGTCATCTTCTTCGTCTGTCATAACGTTAACCTTTTCTTTCCCCTTTCTAATTATCTAGACCTTTAATGTTGCTCTGTCTAATGGAGGCTGTTCAGTTAATCAAAAATAGATGGTAGATCGTGTTTCTATAATCAAGGGTAAGTATGGATTCCAAAAAATATGTGAATGTGGCGATATTATTGCTTATAAGTTGGGTTTTTGGGGCTAATTAGCAATTTAAAACCTATGGTATGTCTGTATAATTTTGTTCAGATAACAAATCTCAGGCACTAAGTCAGAAAAGAACCAGAGCAAAAGGGAATCATATGTCCAAATTTGACCACACTAAATATCGCGCCTTTGCACCTATTAAATTGGCAAACCGCCGTTGGCCAGATCGAGTGATCGAGCAGGCTCCTAATTGGTGTAGTGTGGACCTTAGGGATGGAAATCAGGCATTAATCGAACCCATGTCGGTAGAGCAAAAAAAGAAGTTGTTTGCGCTGCTTGTGAAAGTGGGTTTTAAGGAGATTGAAGTCGGCTTTCCTGCGGCCTCACAACCTGATTTTGATTTTGTTCGCTGGTTGATAGAAGAGCAGCAGATCCCAGAAGGCGTCACTATTCAGGTGCTCACCCAGGCGCGACCTGAGTTAATTGCTCGCTCCTTCGAAGCTCTAAAAGGTGTCAAGCAAGCCATAGTCCACCTTTACAACTCGACTTCCACAGTTCAAAGGGAAAAGGTATTTCAGTTGGACAAAGCCGGTATTACTAAAATTGCGGTAGATGGTGCCAGGGCAGTAAAGCAACATGCCGAGGCTAACCCGGCTACCCAGTGGCGGTTCCAGTACTCCCCGGAAAGCTTTACTGGTACGGAAATGGATTATGCCGTAGAGATCTGTGACGCCGTGGTAGATGTCTGGCAACCTACGCCGGATAACCCGGTGATCCTGAACTTACCTGCCACAGTTGAAGTGTCCACCCCCAATGTCTACGCCGATCAGATCGAGTGGTTTGGTGATCATATTGGCCAGCGTGAGTCAGTGGTAATTAGCTTACACACACACAACGACAGAGGCTGTGGTGTTGCTGCCGCTGAGTTAGGGGTGATGGCGGGAGCACAGCGGGTGGAAGGAACCTTATTAGGCAATGGTGAGCGAACAGGTAATATGGATATCGTTACTATGGCCATGAACTTGTATAGCCAAGGTATCAATCCAGAGCTGGATTTGTCCGATATAGACGAAATTATAACGACGGTAAAATATTGCACTCAGTTACCTGTGCACCCAAGACACCCTTATGTCGGGGACTTAGTGTTTACTGCATTTTCTGGAAGTCATCAGGACGCGATCAAGAAATGTTTGGCTCAGTACCAGCCTGGGGAGCAGTGGGAGATCGCATACCTGCCTATCGATCCCGCGGATTTGGGCAGAGATTATCAGGAAGTTATTCGGATCAACAGTCAGTCAGGAAAGGGTGGTATTGCCTTTATTCTGGAGCAAGACTATGGCTTAAACCTGCCAAGATGGGCGCAGGTGGAGTTCAGCGGTATAGTGCAAAAATCTGCCGAGGAAACGGGTGCGGAAATATCCCCGGATCTGATTTGGCAACTGTTTGAGCAGGAGTATCTGCTATCAGATTCTGGTTATCAGCTACAGGATTATCAGATTAACCGGGATAGCAAAGATCAGCTAGTCGCCACTTTAGTTTCGGCAAATAACAGGATCCAAATCCAGGGAGAAGGGAAAGGCGCACTGGATGCGTTTGCCAATGCAATCACCGAGGAGTTTGGCGTAAAGCTGGATGTTCTGGACTTTAACGAGCACTCCTTAACCAAGGGAATAGATGCCGAAGCGGTAACCTATTTACAGCTCAGGGTAGATAATTGCCGCTGTATGGGGGTCGCTATTCACCAGGATATTATGACTGCATCTCTTAATGCCATGCTAAATGCGGTTAATCAGCACATGGCTAAAGTGGAATTTGCCGCAGCTTAACCCTTCAACACAATTTTTTCCCCCTGAGTTATCTGTTATTTGCCCACAGGTAACTCTGGAGGGAAGACCAGGCAGCGGGTGGTAGGAGTTACTCTTCCCCTGTGAGCTCTGAGGCCATTGTGGTTTAATAGCCGCCATAAATTCACTCGCCGAGATCTTCCCCTGTTTACATTACGTAGTTATCAGCAAGAAGCCGTCGACGCTACCCTGAAGCACTTTCGCAAGACTAGTGAGCCCGCCGTTATTGTGTTGCCTACCGGGGCAGGAAAAAGCCTGGTTATTGCCGAGCTGGCTAGGTTGGCCAAACGTAAGATCTTGGTACTGGCTCATGTCAAAGAGTTGGTAGAGCAAAATCATGCAAAATATCAGGCCTATGGGCAAACAGCCGGGATTTTTTCTGCCGGGTTAAAGCAGAAACAGACTGAGTTTCAGGTTACTTTTGCCAGCGTGCAGTCCGTGGCCAGGAACTTGCCTCTTTTTGCACAACAGTACTCTTTGGTGATTGTGGATGAATGCCATCGCATCAGTGAGAGTGACACCAGCCAGTACGGCCAGATCATTAACCAGCTTAAGCAACAAAATACCCAACTTAAAGTACTGGGCCTTACTGCTACACCTTATCGTCTCGGGATGGGGTGGATTTATCAGTACCATTACCACGGTATAGTCAGAAGTACGGAATCCAGGCCGTTCGCTACTTGTATCTATGAATTACCCCTGAGATATATGATAAAACACAAATATCTTACACCGCCTCAGCTGGTGGATGCGGCTATTTCTGGATACGATTTTTCGGCCTTAACAGCCAACAATGATGGAGAGTATCCAGCATCACAAGTAAATGGTTTACTGGCCAGGTATCCCAGGGTGACTCAGGCCATTAGTGAGCAAGTCGTTGAGCTTGCAAGCTCCCGAACAGGGGTGATGATCTTCGCCGCCACAGTAGAACATGCGAAAGAAATCCTGGGTTATCTGCCCTTCGAGCAAACTGCGTTGATAACAGGAGATACGGTCGCCAGTGAAAGGGATGATTTAATCAAGCGTTTTAAGGCGCGTGAGTTAAAATTTCTGGTTAATGTGGCTGTGCTTACTACAGGGTTCGACGCCCCTCATGTGGATATGATCGCTATTTTAAGGCCTACCCAGTCCGTGAGCTTGTATCAGCAAATCGTGGGCAGAGGTTTGCGCTTGTTTGCAGGGAAAAAAGACTGCCTGGTTATCGACTATGCCGGTAATGGTTTCGACATATTTTACCCTGAGGTGGGAGAGAAGAAACCTCACGGTGATAGTGAGCCGGTGCAAGTCTTATGTCCAGCCTGTGGATTTGCTAACCTTTTTTGGGGAAAAATGGATGGGGATGGTAAATGCCTGGAGCACTATGGCCGTCGCTGTCAGGGTTTTTTGGAGGATGATGAAGGCCACAGAGAATGCTGCGACTATCGGTTCTGTTTTAAAGAGTGTCCTCATTGCGGTGCTGAAAACGATATTGCTGCACGTAAGTGCCAGCAATGCAATAAAGTCATCATAGATCCCGATGACAAGTTAAAAGACGCGCTAAAACTGAAAGATTCACTGGTGATCCGTTGTGCCGGGGTTAGTTTTGACGAGGTGAAAGGTAAGCTTAAGGTGACCTACCATGATGAACAAGGGGAGGAATTAAGTGAAGTTTTTAACCTGTCCCATAAAGGGCAAAAGTATATCTTTAACCAGGAGTTTGGCCGTAGATTTAATAATGGAACCGACCCTGTTCAGTTTACTTCTATTGAACAGGTTCTAAAGATGCAACAGAAATTTAAGGCGCCGGATTTTGTCATCGCTCGGAAGCAGGGACACTTTTGGCGTGTTCAGGAAAAAATATTTGACTACCAGGGTGGGTATAGAAAAGCGAACGAGCTCTAAAGTTTGTGAATACTTACTGAGGTTATAGATGATGTAAAGAAAGGCTGTTAGTTCTATCGGTGCTATACTTTTGAGTCATTGCTGCATAATGCAATCTATTTTGGGACGAAAAGAAGGTTAATGTTCCTATTTGAGATTAAACGCCGATGCATATACCGCCACTGAAGAGAAGTTACTGGAAGTAGGGGGTCCCCCCTGGATGAAAAAGCCTTGATAGCTTACCTTGACTCCCTTCATTCGATGAAAACACAGGAACAGCAAAGAATGGCAGATGAACTAAAAAATTGCGCACAGTCCAGTGTTAAACAGGAAGTCCTGGATATCGGAGTTTATACCAGATTAAAAGAAGCCTTAGGTGATGAGCAATTTGATGAGTTTATCCAGGTCACAAATGACAGTTTGGAGGAAGCCTGGCAATACTTACTCGAATCTTTGGACTGCGACATCGGCGAGGCTGTGCGGATTGCCCATTCTATCAAGGGTATAGCCCTTAATATCGGGGCAAAACACTTAGTGGAGTCGGCTGTCATAGTTGAAAAACAGCTGCGGGAGGACGTCATAGATCAGGAGCAACTACAACTGATGAAAACGAACCTGGAGCAGGTAAAGAAAGCAATAACCTGATGGTGCTCCACGGAGCCCTATGTTTCCGATGTTGTGCCTTAATGGAAGTGCATTACCCCAGCAATTTTCCCACAAGAACTGACCATGGGTTAGCCAGTGCTCATCCTGAAACACACACATTCGTTCTTCAGTCATATTCTTAAAACGCGAAACTTGCCGTTTCGCAAAGGCCTAAAGTTAGTCACTACTATCTCAGCGCCCCCTGTCATTGTCAGCTTGCCTGGTATGGTCCGACATCTCGGTCCAGTTACTTTTAGCGTGCTCCGTAATCGTGGTAAAGCCACTGGACCGAGTGTCGGACCATCCAGATGTCGGACCACCTCGTGCGAGGGAATGATAAGATAGCGTGCCCGGTTTGACCCGCTGACTAATAATGATTGGGTCAATCAGGCGGATGCTAGTGATTATGCCGGCTATAGTGCTGTACCGTATCCAATTTGAATCCGCGATTAATGATAATGGGATCAACCAGGCGAACGAAAGTGGCGAACTCCATTTCTATCAACTCCTCATGATTGCCGCCGGTGAAATAAAAGGTCTGCTGGTTGGCCAGTCCGCGACTGACAAATACTTCGATACCGTACAAGTTACCAAAGGGTGGCATCGCACCAATTTCACAGCGTGGAAATAATGATTTAAAATCTTTCTCCTGTGCCAGATACACTTGATTGACACCGAGAGATTCGGCGAGCTCTTCCATATCCAGCATGTAAGGTGCTGGCATCACGACCATTTTTAACTCATTGTCGGCGTCCACAATCAGAGTTTTAGCCAGACGCATTCCAGAAATATGGGCGCTTTCGGCAGTATCCTGTGAGGTGTAGGTGGGCACATGAGGAATAACCTGATAGTGCACATGGTGTTGGGCAAGGTAATCACGTAACTGGGGCTGTAGCATAAGACCTCCATTACAACCGGCTCTCGCTCTAAGTATAGCCTCAGCTGCTTCGCGTTTATTTTACTTACCGGTAAATAAGGGGGCGCAAGGTGGATCTCGGATGGGAAGCTGTTTGCGGCAAGGTTCACCCGCTTGCTTATTTTCATCTGGGGTCATTCTTGCTGGGCTGGCTGATTGTGGAACAAATAAGGAATCGCTTTATCAGGGATT
Organism: Psychromonadaceae bacterium; assembly: GCA_965249895.1. Classification (GTDB taxonomy): domain Bacteria; phylum Pseudomonadota; class Gammaproteobacteria; order Enterobacterales; family CBDFNC01; genus CBDFNC01. The sequence goes on along the minus strand of CBDFNC010000003.1, from coordinate 109,835 downwards.
TTTTGGTTCAGTTTTAGGGATATAGTGAATTTATGCAGATGAAAAAACTATCCATTGGAAAAAAACTGGCTTTAGGGTTTACGTTAGCACTGGGTATGGCCTTGCTGGTGATTTACTTGCTAATGCAATGGAGTTTTGATCGTGGTTTGCTTAGCTATATCAATACCCTGGATGAACAAAAAGTAGAGCGAGTTGCACTGGAGCTGGAGTCCAGGTTAACCAATCCAGAATATTGGCAGAAACTAATACAGCGTCCCCGCATATGGCATGAGTTACTACGTAGCAGCACTAGGATGTACATGGGGCTGGATAGGTTTGATGCACCGCGCAGACCTCCTCGGCAGCCACGGCGTGACATTTTCGGCGACCCAGACGTTTTGGACGGATCCGATACTCAGGTTAAACCCCATCGACCACCAAACCCCAGAGGGCCCGCTAATCCCCCTTTCTTATTACTGGATGCAGGTAAAACTGCTATTTATGGCCGCAGGCCACCGACGGATGAGCTGAGATTAAGAGAGATCAAGGCAAATGATATGCTACTTGGATATCTGGGGTGGATCCCCAGAAAGCGTATCGTAGAAAATCATAATCTCAGCTTTAGTGGTCAGCAATGGGAGGTCTTTGGGTTGGCCTGTATTATTGTATTTCTTATCAGCTTCCCGTTTGCCTGGCTGTTAAGAAGCAATATTGTCAGGCCTATAAGACAGCTTTCTGCTGGGTTAAGATCTCTGGTTTCCGGAGATTTTTCAATGCGTATCGAAAGCAAGCGGGGTGATGAGTTGGGTCAGTTATGTAATGACTTAAACATCCTGGCTCACACCCTGGCGCAGAACAAACAAAGTCAGCAGCAGTGGGTTGCAGATATTTCCCATGAATTAAGGACGCCGATTGGCGTGCTGAAAGGGGAAGTGGAGGCGATGCAAGATGGCATCAGACCATTAACCATGGAGCAGCTCGCTTCAGTGCAAAAAGAAGTGGGTCGGTTACAGAGGTTAGTGGAAGATCTATATCAGCTTGCATTACACGATGCCGGAGCGTTGAAATACCGGTTTTCTACTGTCCTGGTTTCGGATGTCATTAATCATGTGCTGAGGTTAAATCAAAAGCAGCTGGATCAACACCAATTGACAGTAAGCGTTCAGGTCCTGGGTGAGGAGTCCTGTGTATTGGCAGATGAGCAAAGGTTAGAGCAAGTGTTTATCAATCTTATCACCAACTCTATCCGGTATACGGACAGGCCGGGTCGACTTAAGATCCAGTTAAAGGCGAAAGAGCAGCTGGAGATAAGCTGGCAAGATTCCGCACCGGGAGTACAGCCGGAAAATATCCCCAAACTTTTCCAGCGTCTATATAGAGAAGATGGATCCCGTAACCGGGCAAGTGGTGGCGCAGGCTTAGGCCTGGCTATTTGTCAGCAGGTCATTAAGGGCCATCAGGGAAAGTTGCTGGCGAAACCTGGCGATTTTGGGGGGTTAAACCTTATAGTAACTTTGCCCTGGGAAAATAAATAAGGATATATGATGGCAGTGAAAGTGCTTATTGTTGAAGATGAAGTTAAGCTTGCGAGTCTGCTTGTCGATTACCTGAAAGCCGATGCAATCTCCAGCGAACAGGTCGTAGACGGTGGTCTGGCAATGGCCAGTTTTAAGTCCTATCAACCTGACGTGGTGCTATTGGACCTAATGTTACCCAATGTAGATGGTCTGACCTTGTGTAAGCAAATACGCGCTATTTCTAATGTTCCTATCATCATTACCACAGCGAGAGTCGATGAAATAGACAGACTGTTGGGGCTGGAATTGGGGGCAGACGATTATGTCTGTAAACCCTATAGCCCGAGGGAGGTGGTAGCACGAGTCAAAGCAATGATGCGACGCCTTAACTATACCGAACCAAGCGAGTCCAGTCGGTTAACTTTAGATGCCAATACCATGCTCACACATATGGATGGCCAGGTGCTGGATTTGACCCATGTCGAGTTCCAGTTGTTATCCATTATGAGCAAGGAGCTGGGCAGAATTTTTTCCCGTCCTCAGCTGATGGAACGTATGTACCAGGATCAAAGGGTGGTTAGCGATCGGACCATAGACAGCCACATTAAGAAGCTAAGAAAAAAAGTAGCTGAACTCAGGGGGGAAGAAGAGTGGATCCACTCTGTGTATGGGGTGGGTTATAAACTGGAAATACCCCCTCGGAATTAGTGACATTCGGTGCGAATACACTCACTTTGCTATGATTTAACTTACCGGGAGATCTGCGCAGGTCTCAAAATCTTTATGCTGTTTGCTTTATTTAATTCAATAAGATACACCTAAGGTGTACCATTGTTCTGCAACGATAGCGATAGTAGTGATAACCATGAAGCTCCAACAATTAAGATACATTGTCGAAATTTGTAATAGTAACCTGAACATTTCTGCCGCAGCTGAAAGCTTATATACGTCTCAGCCGGGTATCAGTAAGCAGGTCAGGTTGCTGGAAGATGAGCTTGGAGTTCAGATTTTTGAACGTAGTGGCAAGCATCTCAGTCAAGTTACGCCTGTTGGGCAAAGTATTATTCGTAGTGCTACCGAAATCCTTACCAAAGTAGATGGTATAAAAAGCATAGTGAATGACTTCAGAAATCCAGGCTCTGGTGTGCTGAATATCTATACGACGCAAACCATAGCTCGTTATATCTTACCTTCAGTTATTAGTTATTTTGTTGAAAAATACCCAAAAATTGCGCTTCATATGTTTCAGACTGCGCCACAACAGATAAGTCAGGCAATCCCTAAAGGGTATTCAGATTTTTCCATCGTGGCACAATCTCTGTCGCCAGACAGTGATTTGGTTAAACTGCCCTGTTACCTTTGGAACCTGTCACTGGTTGTGCCTAAAGATCACGCCTTAAGCAAGATTGATAAACCGACTCTGGCCCAGTTGGCCGAGTACTCTATCGTGACTTATGATCTGGGGGCCACAGGCCGTGAAACCCAGGATGAGGCGTTTAACAACGCTGGATTAGCCCCTAAAATTTCAATGACAGCCACGGATGCCGACGTGGTCAAAACCTATGTGGGTCTGGGATTTGGCATAGGGATTATTTCCTCACTGTCGGCCAAAGATCAGACTCATCAGGGTCTGGTGGTTATAGATGCGAGTCATTTATTTAAGCCAAGTAGCGCAACTATATTTTTCAAAAAAGGCATCTTTCTGCAAAGCTATATGTACGATTTTATTGAACAATTCGCGCCACATTTAACCAAAGCCGTGGTTCAGGAAGCTTGCTTCGCCAATAATCCTGCCGAGATAGAAAAAATGTTTGCCGAAAAAGACCTGCCTGTGTATTAAATTCCTGTAACTCCGAAAGCAAAGGCGAACAGATAGCGACGTACCACCTGGCAGGCTCTGGGAGTGAACATCAGAGAAACCGCTCTCTGATAGACATAAGCAGTATCGGAACAGTTTTTATCGACACTACCGCTACCTAACTTCGTATAGCAAAATGAGTCGGCGGCCTAGCAACCGCTGATCAACAGTAAAGTACACCTAGCCAACAGGCGGTAAGGATTGTTGGAATGCCCAGTTTGCGTAGTATTGAGGCCTCTGCACTCCATATGTGCGGCTATCCCTGGGATAGTTAGCAAACTCAGATACACTGTGATCAGCTCGTTTTCCCATTGATGGAGTTCCTTTGAATTATCTGGCCCACCTTTTATTGGCACAGGATAATCCGTTATCACGGCTGGGTAATTTGATGGGGGACTTTAAAGGGGACAGAAGCAAGCTTCCCGATGCTGTGCTGCTGGGTATAGAGAACCATAAAGCCGTGGATAAATTTACGGATAACCACTCTTTGATTACCCAGTTGAAACCACTATTTTCAAGACAAAGACGACGTTTTTCCGGGATTATCCTGGATGTATTATTCGATCATTTCTTGCTAAAACACTGGTCCAATTATTGTTCGGAGGAGCCTCAGATTTTTATTCAGTCTTGTTATGGGGATCTGGCCTCACATCAGGCTATGATGCCAGCACGAATGCAGCACGTAGTGGCCCTTATGAGCCGGGATAACTGGCTTGGTGCATACGAGGACTTGGCGGGGGTGGGACGGGCACTAGACGGTATCGCAAGCAGGATAAGGTTTAAAAATGATTACGTTGGAGCCCTGGAAGAAGTTACTTTTCACTATGCCTCTCTGGAGTCAGCATTTTTGGCTTTTTTCCCCCAGCTTATTGAGCATGTGCGGGTTTTATCTTTGGAAGTAAATCCTTCGAATTAGTTTATAATCTCCATGGATCGTGGCGGTAAGCCACTTATTGAATAGAGTGATAATCAAATGGCAGAGATAGGTCAGTTTAACCAACTGGAAATAGTAAAAGAGGTGGACTTTGGTGTTTACCTGGATGGTGGCGACTTAGGGGAGATTCTCCTGCCCACAAAATTTCTGCCGCAGCAATATGAAGTGGGTGAAAAACTCGATGTCTTTCTTTATCTGGATTCCGAAGATCAGCTGATAGCGACGACACAAACGCCATTTGCAAAGGTCGGTGATTTCACCTCCCTTAAAGTGATTGAGCTGACGGCGTACGGTGCATTTCTGGACTGGGGATTAGATAAAGATTTACTGGTGCCCTTTAATCAGCAACAAAAGCCAATGCAGCAGGGTCGTAGTTACCTTGTGTATTTATATGTTGACCCTCAAAGCCAGAGAATTGCGGCATCGTCTAAGCTTGATCGTTTTCTTGATAAGAAGCAATTGAGGTTTAAATCCGATCAGGAAGTAGACATCATAGTAGCCCAGCGCACCGACTTGGGTTTCAAAGCGATAGTCGACAATACTCATTGGGGTGTCATTTATCAAAATGAAGTATTTAAGCCATTGAGAGTGGGCGATAAAATCAAAGGGTTTGTTAAAAGGGTACGAGAAGATCAGCGTATCGATTTGGCTTTGCAAAGAGCAAGCCATGAGCAAGTTGATGAGCTGGCAGAAAAAGTGCTGACACATTTGCAGCAGCGTGATGGCTTTAGTCCGATTAACGATAAAAGCTCTCCACAGGCAATTGCATCAGCATTTGGCGTCAGTAAAAAAGTATTTAAACGCACCATAGGTGGGCTCTACAAGCAGGGGCTAATAGATATTCAGGCTGACGGGATCAAATTAAAGTAGCTCTGTGAGTTATGACTCCCGCTGAGTCTTTAGTTTGCGGATAAAGTTTATGGTCTCTCCTAACTGACGGTAACGGGTCAGATCTTCCTGGCTGTACTTAGTGGACATATAGGTGAGGTTATTCCGGTTCTTAAGGTAGCGGGTGATTTGAAGCCGGTTAAATCCTCCTACCTGATATACCAGGTCCAGCAGCTGGGTTGCTGTTTCATCATTAAGTTGCAGCAGCTCTGGGTATTTTTCCTCCTGATACTCCAGGGCCTTGGAAGTCAGTTTTTTCAACTCTCCAGTTTCTTCCAGGTATTCTAGCCACTGCTCGACCCATAAGGGTTTACTTCCCGCCAGCAAATTGAAAAAACCAGCGGAATCGCTGCGGCAGTTTGTGAGAAGCAACAAAGCGAAACCATCATCATTACAATCGAAGCTCACCTGACCTACGTCGGTCCAATATAATGAGGCTACTTTGATAGTTGCTTTCTCGCCTTTAAAACCCTGGCACTCAAAGATAAACATAGGGGCCATCTCAGCCAAAAGAGAAAGTTTGCCTGCAAACACCGGTTAAAGTAAAGGGTAACGGCTATGCTTAGAAAATGTTTAAGGGTGGAACTTACTAGTTAGCTCAATAAAAATTTATAAAATTTATAAGCTAACACTATGAAAAATAATAACTAGTTAAGCTTGGTTGCTCGATTAGCCAGATGAAATGCAACTTGGAGGTTTAAGGATGAACCGGGGAATAGCTTTTATTGCCGTTTTTCATTTTACAGCTTGTTGCGTTGCTGAGCCTATACAAGGGATAGGAATTGTTGGCCTTGAGCCGATCCTTAGCTCTGGTAATCGTGGCTTGGGTGCCTTTGCATTGGAAAAGCTGGAAGAAGAAAGTGCCAATTTGTTAGCTCTATTACAATTCGATTTTAAGAGCAAAGCGCATAGCTCAGCTGACCAGCAGTCAGGCGCAGGAAGGCGCAATAGAGCAATGTTTCTTTTCGAAGCGGTAGATGGAGGTATCTGGAAAGTCGAATTTCCTTATGAAAGCCCTAAACTGGAAATAGAATTTCAGGACGTTCAGCATGAAATCGCCCAAATTAATATTACATATGAAGCTATCAAAGAAGAGTTGTTGCCGGTGAATACTGGGGCGGTGGATTTTCAGGAATATGAGGCTAATTTGCTACCAAATTCCTCTATAGGTGAAGTTGCCAGCCAGCTTATTAATTTAGTGTTCGACCCAAAATTCTGGTTGTATTGGTTTTCGGGAATAGTCTTAATGGCTTGGCTTTGTCGACAACTTAGGCGGAAAAGAAAGTATGCCCACAGGTATCGTGTTTAATCTATTCAACGGATTGAAAACAATGACCGTAACCTTTATGTGTAGTGCGCTGTAATTCAGGTGAGATATATTTTTGCGAAGCTGAACTAGATTAATAGCTAGTGCCCATCCTGAAACACACACATTCGTTCTTCAGTCATATTCTTAAAACGCGAAACTTGCCGTTTTGAAAAGATCTAAAGTTAGTAACTACTATCCCAAAGATCCAGTAATTGTCAGCTTGCCTGGCAATCTAGTGACTTTTAGCGTGCTCCGTGATCGCGGTTAAGCCACTGGATTCCCTCGTGCGAGGGAATGACAAGATAGCTTTTCAGGATGGACACTAGCTAGTCGATTAACTAAGCATCTGGCAGATGTTTGTACACAGCCTTTATTAATTGTACTAAGAAGCATCTGCTATATTGTTTGCGCGTATACACGGAGTTGTACATGAAACTGATTGATGAGTATATTCGGGAAATTCAAGGTGGCAACTTACAAAAGGCAACTCGGTTAATGTTGGATATAATGGCCAATGATGCCAGCGGAGAAATGCGAGAATGTTTGAATAAGCGTTTTTCTATGGACCTAGATGGTATAAGCCCGACAGCAACCGCCGATAAAGAAAATGAAATTCATTAGTCCTGGTTTTCACACCATGAAAAAGGCTGCCGAGGCAGCCTTTTTCTTTAAGCATCCAGCAGAATGCGCAACATCCGGCGAAGCGGCTCAGCAGCGCCCCATAACAATTGGTCACCCACAGTAAAGGCGCTGATATACTCAGGACCCATCGTCAGCTTACGAATTCGGCCAACAGGCACGCTTAGGGTTCCTGTGACTTTTGCAGGGCTTAGTTCTTGAGCGGTAATTTCGCGTTTATTAGGAATGACCTTCACCCATTCGTTATGGCTAGCAAGGATCTCTTCAATCTCTTCAACTGGCAGATCTTTAGTTAGCTTCAGGGTAATTGCCTGGGAATGGCAACGCATGGCTCCGATACGAACACAAATACCGTCAATTGGCACCTGGTTATCACTCTGTCCCAGGATCTTATTGGCCTCTACTTGTGCTTTCCACTCTTCCTTACTTTGCCCTGAAGCTAGTGGCACATCAATCCAGGGGATCAGGCTGCCAGCTAACGGGGCGCCAAACTGCTGAGTTGGAAAATCTTCAGCGCGGATTCTCTCTGCTACTTTTTGGTCGATCTTAAGAATTGCTGATGCTGGATCGGCCAGCTCATCCGCTACGGATTCCTTAATCACACCCATTTGATTAATCAGTTCGCGCATATTACGTGCGCCGGCACCGGAAGCTGCCTGATAAGTATGTGGGGTTGCCCACTCAACCAGACCTTTTTCAAACAGACCACCAAGGGCCATCAGCATAAGGGAAACAGTACAGTTACCTCCGACGTAAGTTTTCACGCCGTCCTTTAAGCCTTGTTGAATGCCTTCTTTGTTGACGGGGTCGAGGACAATAATACTATCGTCAGCCATTCGTAATGCGGAGGCTGCATCAATCCAATATCCATCCCAGCCTGATTCTCTTAGTTTGGGGTAGACATCTTTGGTGTAGTCGCCGCCCTGACAGGTAAGCACGACATCCATCTCTTTCAGTTCGTTGATATCGAACGCATCTTTAAGGGTAGAGGTAGACTTGCCAATATCTGGAGCCGCTAAACCAACCTGTGAGGTGGTAAAGAAGGTAGGATTAATAAGAGCAAAATCGTTTTCTTCAGACATGCGTTGCATAAGGACAGAGCCCACCATACCACGCCAACCAACAAGACCTACTTTTTTCATGGCCAACTTCCTTAAAATATCTCGATACTAACTGTTTAGCCCCTCTCACCTCATAGGTAAGCTGGAGGAAAGGTCAGAATTTAGCACTTTAGCCATCTAAAAGGCCAGATGTTTTTAACAAAAAGTGGCGATAAACCAGTCAATAGTGTGGATGTTGCTATGTTTTGTTTTTAGATATGGGAAAATGAAGTTTTTAACAGGAAGAAATTTGGAATGAATATGGCGGTGAAGGAGGGATTTGAACCCTCGATAGGGCTACAAACCCTATACTCCCTTAGCAGGGGAGCGCCTTCGGCCACTCGGCCACCTCACCGGGATATATAAAAATGGTGGAGGGAGGTGGATTCGAACCACCGAAGCTTACGCGTCAGATTTACAGTCTGATCCCTTTGGCCACTCGGGAACCCCTCCAAATTGTGATAGAAAAAACTGTTAGTTATTTCTATTTAACTTACTGAAAATTTCAATAAGTTGTATGTGGCTGGGGTATGAGGATTTGAACCTCAGAATGGCGAGATCAAAACCCGCTGCCTTACCGCTTGGCGATACCCCAGTTATATTCACTATTTCTGGTCAGGTAGTGAACCTCAGCATTAATAGTGAGATCAAAGCTCCTACTTCTGCCTTACCGCTTGGCGATACCCCAGTTATATTCACTATTTCTGGTTAGGTAGTGAACCTCAGCATCAATAGTGAGATCAAAGCTCTCACTTCTGCCTTACCGCTTGGCGATACCCCAGTTATATTCACTATTTCTGGTTAGGTAGTGAACCTCAGCATCAATAGTGAGATCAAAGCTCTCACTTCTGCCTTACCGCTTGGCGATACCCCAGTTATATTCACTATTTCTGGTTAGGTAGTGAACCTCAGCATCAATAGTGAGATCAAAGCTCTCACTTCTGCCTTACCGCTTAGCGATACCCAGTTAAAAGTGGATATAAAATATCCACTGCATTTTACTTAGGAGAGTAATGCGAGCTCTATTTGTCACTCTATGACAACCTAATATGGCGGAGGAGGAGAGATTTGAACTCTCGGTGGGCTATAAACCCACGCCGGTTTTCAAGACCGGTGCATTCGACCACTCTGCCACCCCTCCAATTCGATAATGGTGCGGAAGGAGAGACTTGAACTCTCACACCTTGCGATACTAGAACCTAAATCTAGCGCGTCTACCAATTCCGCCACTTCCGCATCATCTGAGACTAGCGTGTAGTCTCAAAATTGGCTCCTCCTGCTGTGATTGAGCCAACGACCTGTGCCTGATTAAGGGTACGGTTCGTCGCTCTACCTGAGCAAGAATGCCAGCCTTTCGGCTATTTAATTTGGCTCCTCCTGCTGGGATTGAACCAGCGACCTGCGGATTAACAGTCCGTCGCTCTACCAGCTGAGCTAAGGAGGAATAGTTGGTCGGTGATGAGAGATTCGAACTCCCGACCCTCTGGTCCCAAACCAGATGCGCTACCAAGCTGCGCTAATCACCGATACATCTTACGGATAATTATTGTGTCCTTCAGAGTGTAACCTCTGGTCCGCTATTTCCAGACCCACAATGCGCTACTAACGTTGCGCTAATCACCGATATATTTACTGAGTTTTATAAGCCTCGTCGTTACCGAGCTGCTCAGCGAATGGCGCACATTATTAGGATTTCGCGCCTTCTTGTCAACAAAGAATTTAAAAAGATCTAAAAAAACATTTCCATTTAAAATCAATTAGTTATCTTGTTAGGGTGAATTTCAACCTACCGCTTGCGCAGTATTTAGACGATTTTATGGAAGAACGTGTATTATTTCACCGTAATTTCGACAGCTTTACTTTAGATCCACTTAAAAAAGGTAAAAAACAGTAAGCTGACTTCTAATATCTATCCCAAACCGAATAAAAAATAGACTGGCTAGCTTAGACCTAAGCAGAGATCTAAGCAAATTTTGTAAAAATAGAAGCTACAAAAATGGGATCCAGGTGGTGATTAAGACCAAAGCTGCTCATTTTTTGCAAATTCCTCTAGCTCATTTTTATCCATACGATAGGAAATCCATTCCGGTTGGGCTTTGGCGCCTATTTTTTCATACACTTTGATCGCAGGAGTGTTCCAGTCCAGTACACTCCATTCGAAACGCCCGCAATCTTGTTCAACTGCTATTTTTGCCAGTTGTTGCAGGACAAATTTCCCCGCCCCTCGGCTTCTAAATTCAGGTGAGATGTAAAGATCTTCCAGATACAAGCCCTTTTTACCTAACCAGGTTGAGTAATTGTAGAAATACACAACGAAGCCGATATCCACGCCCTGATCCTGGCAAATCAGGGCGTGAGCATTAGAATCCATTGATAAAAGCGAAGAGTGGATGCTCTCGACGCTGGCTTCCACACAGTGTTCTGCTTTTTCGAAAATGGCTAACTCAGTGATAAAGCTAAGGATCAGCTCGGCATCATCGGGTTTGGCAGGTCTTAAAGATAAATTTTGCTGCATTGCTGATTCCTTGCATTTAGGTGGTTTCTAGCTATCCGGCATAGTAATTCCTGAAGTAGAATGATAGAAGTGCATACTTCTCAGATAAAACTGCAGGATGTTCATATGGATCTTAACCGATTGGATCTTAATCTCCTTGTCTTGTTTGACAGCTTATATAAATACAGGTCCGTACGCTTGGCCTCAGAGCATATGTGTATTAGTCCTTCGGCTTTTAGTCATGGATTAGCCAGATTAAGACAGAGCCTGGATGATGAACTCTTTGTCAGGGTCCGAAACGAGATGTTACCAACGGAAAAAGCAGATTTATTGGCAGCCAAGGTCAGTTCTGCTCTGGCGCTGATCCGAGAAGGTCTTGCATCCAGTGAGAACTTTGACCCGGCCCACAGTGATAAAGAGTTTGTGTTTGCAGCTACGGATTACACTGGTTTAGCCCTTATGCCCTTATTGATGGCTTATTTAACCAGGATGGCGCCTAACATTCGGATCAAGTTAGTTCAAACCAGCCAGAAAGTACCGGTTCCCGAACTGGAGTCCGGCGAAATCAATTTTGCCCTGGGGTTTACTCATAACCCGGAAGCCGCCTCTCTGATATTAAGCCAACCCTGGTTAACCGACAGCTATTGTTGCCTGGCGCGAAAAGACCACCCGGATTTGATGGGCGAATTAAGCTTAGATAACTTTCTCCAGCAAAGTCATATTCTTGTCTCTCCCTGGAATGAAACACTGGGTATAGTCGATCAAAGCCTGGGGAAAATGGGGCTTAAACGGCGTGTAGGGTTACGGGTACCCAGTGTTTTGGTTGCACCTTATATAGTGGCTGAAACGGATATGCTGGTGACTATTCCCAAGCGAGTGGCGACTAAGATGATCGAACACCTTCCCCTTAGCTTATATGAAGTGCCCTTTCAGATACCCGATTACCAGCTGAAGCTGTATTGGCACAAGCTTAAAAGTGCACAACCGAGTTATCGATGGATGAAGCAGGCATTATTTGATGCATTGAGGAACAGGGCCCTTTAAACGGGCCCTGTATTTTACTGTAGAGTGAAGCGGTTAAATCTGTCGATTAGTCGATGGACAAATTCGGGGTGCGCCTGTTTGAGCCACTTATCTTCATTTATCACGCAGATAAGCAAAGCACATAAATAGGTCAGGGGGGCGTTATTTAGCAATTCGGGGCGGTATAGATAGTCTCGACCAAAGCTACGTATCCAGTTATCCAGGTCCCAGTTTAAATCTATTCCCAACTCCAGTGCTCTTTGCTCAAGTCTAGATAGCCGGATCTCATCACTTTCTGTTACCAGGCTGAGATTTAGACTAACCAGTTGCTGCAAATCCTTTTGCGTTGGTATTACTTCCACTGTATGAAGATCTTCCATAATGGCTACCTCATATATGTGTTATTAATAGAAACGGATCAGACTTTTTGACCCTGTAAAAGGCCACACGAATACTAGTGGAATATAATTGTTATTAAAATGTTGCATATTGATTAATGCTATTAATTTGCTGTTTAACTCTTTAATTGTTGATTTTGATAATAGCGATTTATCTGTTGAACTTAGCTTGGTGGTACCATGAAAAAGATTAAGAATGAGCCGCAGTTACTAAAAAAAGCACTGAAATTAGGGGGGGAATATGCAAAAAAGCGAGGTTATGCCGATTTTGATACAGGCATTTCTCCCAAAGATAAGGTGGAGTGTATCTACCGGTTATTAGTACAAGACAAGCTGATTACAGCCCTGGCAAAAGATCAGGAAACGGGGCCGAATATGAAACATAAACTTGTACTCTGGATCTCTAAACTCCTGGCTAAAGATGACCCCCTGCTAAATTGATGCTGAATACCATTTGCTAAGAGTTGTCCGCACAATACATTTTATGTGCGGATGATCCGTGTGTTTCTTCATGATTAAATTTTACCAATCACGATCAAAATCTGCTTGATGGCCTTTAAAAGAGCTGAGAAAATGAAGTTGTGACAGCTGGCTGGGATGTTTTGGTTTTGATCCAACTAAAAACAGCCTTTCATATTAATAATCTCTAATTAATATAAAAAGGTTAGTCTGCCTGGTGACGTGATTCAGCTGGCAATTAACTTAAAGTTGCCCTGCCTCAAGAAGAGGTTAAATATAGTCTGCAGGTTAAAATTTCAGCTGAATGATACCTGCCTAAGAGAATGGAGAAAACTGCTGTTCCATTTGCTACAACCCACAGAACAGCAGGCGATTCCTGCTACTATCCTACTTTTAGGCAGGCCTCCAGTTCAAACAAGTTGGCGGGATCCTCTATGGTTGAGGGGACCTGGTAGCTTCCACCATCCACGATTTGCCGAATAGAACGGCGCAGTATTTTGCCCGAGCGAGTCTTGGGTAAACGGCTGACAATAAAAACCTGGTTAAGACAGGTTATATACCCAAACTACTTGGAAATGCAGATTCAGAGCTCAGGCAGGATGCCAGAACAAGGCGCAGCGAGCAGGGAATGGCACTCCCTTTTCAAGCTCTGCAACGCAGTGCTGACTTTCTGGCTGAGCTCCCTTCTGGCAAGACGAGAAGCAACCCTCTTCGGCGTTGTAAAACCTTGATGTAGAAGACTAGACCTTCGGCTTTATGCCTTGAACCCTGTCACTTCTCGACTTGCTGAACCCCGTATTCCCAAGCAGCTTGGGTATATAAAGCCCTCTTTGGGTTAGTTGATAACGAGTAGGTCCATAAATTCATGGACAGGCAGGTCTTCCAGTTGCTGTTGATCCAGGCAAAGGGAGAATATTTGCTGGCAGCGTTGTTCGGGGAAGCGGGTCCTCAGGTTAGATAAAAATTTTTGCTCCAGCACGGGGATCCCTTCTGTACGGCGACGGAGGTGACCTAAGGGGTATTCCACATCGACTTTTTGGCTGCTGGTGCCGTCCTTAAAGTGGATTTGTATGGAATTGGCAATGGAGCGTTTGTCGGCTTCCAGATATTCCTGGCTGTATCTGGGCTCTTCGATAATCTCCATCTTATCCCTGAGCCGATCGATGCGTTTATCTGCCTGGTGAAAGCTGTCTTCGTAATGTTCGGCGATTAAGTTACCGTATAACAAAGCAACAGCAACCATATATTGCAGGCAGTGATCCCTGTCCGCCGGGTTAGCCAGTGGACCCTGTTTAGAAATAATACGAATTGCTGATTTATGAGTATAAATCTGGATTTTTTGGATCTCATCGATTCGATCAATTACTTCAGGATGCAACTGGACCGCGGCTTCAACCGCCGTTTGGCTGTGGAATTCCGCCGGAAATGAGATCTTAAACAGCACGTTTTCCATCACGTAGCTGCCGAAAGCCTGGTTTACCTCAAAGGTTTTGCCTTTAAACAGCACGTCATAAAAACCCCATTGCGGCGCTGTGAGTACCGAGGGTAAACCCATTTCGCCTTGCATGGTGATCATGGCCAGACGTACTGCACGACTGGTGGCATCACCCGCAGCCCAGGATTTTCTCGAACCTGCATTAGGTGCGTGACGATAAGTCCGTAAGGCGCAGCCGTCTGCCCAGGCCTGGGATACAGCATCTACAATTTGATCTCTGCTGCCTCCCAGCAATTTAGTGACAACGGCAGTGCTGGCAACACGCACCAGTAATACGTGATCCAGGCCAACCCGGTTGTAACTATTCTCAAGGGCTAATACTCCCTGGATTTCATGAGCCTTGATCATGGCTTCCAGGACCTGGCGCATAGTGAGAGGCGCTTTGCCCTGGCCTACCGCGATCCGGCATAAGTAATCCGCGGTGGCTAAAATGCCACCCAGGTTATCTGATGGATGCCCCCACTCGGCGGCTAGCCAGGTATCGTTGTAATCCAGCCAGCGGATAGTACAACCAATATCCCACGCGGCTTTGACCGGATCCATTACATGACTGGTGCCTGGTACACGGGCGCCATTTTGCACAGTCGTTCCCGGTACTATTGGACCTAAATGCTTGGTGCATTCCGGAAAACGTAAGGCCAGAAGTCCACACCCCAGGGTATCCATCAGGCAATTTCTGGCGGTATTAAATGCTGTCGCAGAAGTGATCTCGGTGTCCGCTACGTAACTGGCGATTTTAAGTAGCAAAGCATCTGGCTCCGGCCTGAGGTTTGGTTCTACATTTGCAGTCATCTTTACCCCAGGTTTTCACGTTGTCGTTGATATTTAATGAAGACATAGATTGTCGACAATCTTTATTATAATGCTTATAAAGTAGCCGGCAAAGGTGAGCTTATCAAGGTTTGTGTCGACACTTATCGGGAGTAGAGTGAGATCTATGTTGCATTTTTGCGATGCGATTTGAAGGTTGTCGACAATTTGAGAGGAGGTGTGCCGGACTCACCAGCCGAAAGCTTGATTAGCGAGATGCAACCCCTATCCCCATAAGTGCAGAATATTGCCAATCATTTAGTAAATGCAGCAGCTACTTTTCGGTATGTCGGGTGAGCCCAAGGCACTATTAAACAAACTTGCTGGTTATCCTACTGGCTTCTTCAGCTCAATACTGTGAAATTAGCCAAGCCCTTGTTGTTTTTTTAGCCAGAGGGGGGATATAGAAATGAATAAACAATGGTAGTGAGCAATCGGAGTAAATGGTGGAGCACAGTCGCTGCTTGCAGTAAACTAGCCATCCAATAGCAAGACCAGATTGCCAGGCGTTAACCTGGCTTACCAGCAAAAGATCTTAAGGAATCACCATGACCGAACCGGCCAAAGACACCACGCATTTCGGCTTTGAAACCGTTGCTGCGGATAAAAAAGCGGATATGGTGGCGGACGTATTTCATTCTGTCGCGGCCAAGTACGACATTATGAATGACCTTATGTCTATGGGTATTCACCGTATCTGGAAACGTTTTGCCCTGGATTGCTCGGGAGTGCGTCGCGGTCAGAAGGTGCTTGATCTCGCTGGGGGAACCGGTGATTTAACGGCCAAGTTTTCCCGTATCGTGGGAGATTCCGGCCAGGTGGTGCTGGCGGATATTAATGACTCTATGCTAAAGGTCGGTCGCGCCAAATTAAGGGATCTGGGCATCGAAGGTAATGTGGAATATGTCCAAGCCAACGCCGAAGCGCTGCCATTTCCCGATAATCACTTTGACCTGATCACCATAGGTTTTGGTTTACGTAACGTAACCGACAAAGATAAGGCTCTTCGTTCTATGTTCAGGGTGCTTAAGCCAGGTGGTCGTTTGCTGGTGCTGGAATTTTCCAAGCCTGAATTCGAACCGTTAAGCAAGGTGTACGACTTTTACTCCTTTAATATTCTGCCGAAAATAGGTGAAGTGATAACCAATGACGGCGACAGTTATAAATACCTGGCGGAGAGCATTCGTATGCATCCGGATCAGGACACGCTAAAAGGCATGATGGAAGATGCCGGTTTCGAGGGAGCGGAGTACTTTAACCTGACCGGCGGTATTGTTGCCCTACATCGCGGTTATAAATTCTAGGAACAAGCATGCCAGTATCCAGTCTAATCACTGCATCTATCGAAACCGCGATTAATTCCCTGCAAAAACTGGACGCTATGGCGGCTGCCCGCCGCGATAAGCTGTCGGGTCTGGTGTTTTCGGTGGAAATCAAGGAAATCGGTAAACCGCTTTTTTTCGTGATCAGTCGACAACAAATCGATGTGTTAAGTCGGTTTGAAGGACAGCCCGATTGCATCATTCGTTTATCCGCCGGAGCGATAGACGATCTGAAGGACAGCTCTAAAACCACTCAACTGATATTAGAAGAAAAGCTGGAAGTCGAAGGAGATATTCAAAAGGTTCAACAGTTTGGTGAATTGCTAACTGAAATGGAGATAGATTGGGAGGAGCATTTGTCCCACTATGTGGGAGATATTTTGGCCCATAAAGCTTGTTATGGTGCTAAACAGCTGAAAAACATAGCGGATGCTCAGTTTTTCAGGATGCATAAAAATGCAGCGGCCTATGTGACGGAAGAGCTGAGGCTGGCACCCGGACCACTGGAGGTCGCCTGTTTCTGTGATGATGTAGAACAACTTCAGCGGGATTTCGATGCTGTTAATAAAAGAGTCGAGACTTTGATTAAGAAGGCTGTCTTATGATGAAGATTGCGGAAATAAGCCGCTTTTATTATATCAATAAGATATTTCTCGAATACGGGCTGGATGAATTGGTGCCCGCTGAGCGTCTGCCTTTAGCGGCTAAGCTTTTTCGTAAAAGTATCTTCTGGATCCCGAATAAGCACCAGGAACTGTCGTCGGCAGAGCGGGTCCGACTCGCTTTGCAGGAGTTAGGCCCGGTATTTATTAAATTGGGACAAATGTTGTCCACACGCCGTGACCTGCTGCCGCCTGAATATGCCGAACAACTGGCACTACTGCAAGATCAGGTGCCGCCATTTGACGGCAAGCTAGCCATGGCTGAAATTGAAAAGCATCTTGGCGCTCCAATCCAGGATATTTTCGACGACTTTGACCCTGTTGCCCTGGCATCCGCCTCCATAGCCCAGGTGCATACCGCCAAATTCAAGAGTGATGGCCGGGAAGTGGTTATTAAGGTGATCCGTCCGGGCTCTGAAAAAACCATCCGTGCCGATACCCAGTTGATGAAACTGCTGGCGGGCTTGATGGAAAAATTTGCCCCGGAAGCCGACCGATTACGTCCTGTTGAGGTGGTGGAGGAGTACGAAACCACCATTATTGATGAGCTGGACCTGATGCGCGAAGGAGCCAACGCCATTCAGCTAAGGCGTAATTTCGAAGGTTCAAAGATCCTCTATGTACCAGAAATATATAGTGACTATTGCACCCACAAAGTCCTGGTCATGGAGCGTATTTATGGTATCCCGGTATCGGATGTCAAGGCGTTGAAAGCCCAGGGCACCAATATGAAGTTGCTGGCGGAGCGCGGGGTGGAGGCTTTCTTTACCCAGGTGTTCAGGGACAGCTTTTTTCACGCCGATATGCACCCTGGTAATGTATTTGTCTCCTACGAGAATCCACAGGACCCGACCTGGATTGGCATAGACTGCGGTATCGTAGGCACGCTTAACAAGGAAGATAAGCGCTATCTGGCGGAAAACTTTCTGGCCTTCTTCAACCGAGACTACCGCAAGGTTGCCCAGTTGCACGTCGATTCCGGCTGGGTGCCATCGGAAACCAAGGTTGAGGAGTTTGAGTTTGCCATACGTGCCGTATGTGAACCCATATTCGAAAAACCTCTGGCAGAGATCTCTTTCGGTCATGTGTTATTAAACCTATTTAATACTGCTCGGCGCTTTAATATGAAAGTGCAACCCCAGCTTGTGCTGCTGCAAAAAACCTTATTATATATCGAAGGTCTGGGTCGACATTTATACCCCCAGCTGGATTTATGGCAAACGGCTAAACCCTTTCTCGAAAGGTGGATGAGTGAGCAGTTAGGCCCGCGGGCCGTAGTGCGAGCCATTAAAGAAAAAGCACCTTTCTGGATAGAGAAACTTCCTGATTTACCTGAATTGGTATATGACAGCTTGCAGTCTGCAAAAAAACAGCAACATGAGCTTGCTAAGATACAGCAGCAGATGCATCTGCAAAACAAACGTTTTGCATTAGGCCGGTTCTGGTTGGGAACCGGAGCTAGTCTGCTGATTATCTGCGCTATTCTGTATACCCAGAGTGATTCTGAACTGACGCTGGCAACGGGAGTTGCCGGGGGACTTGCTTGGATCCTGGGTTACCGGAGTACCAGTAGTAGCTGAACTCTGATATAACATTGTGATGGATCAGTGTTTCTTTTGCTGCAATTTTTATAATTGGTAGATATTGCATATTGGGTGGGAGCAACAAGGCGAAGCATCTCGCTCGGGTAACCCGCTTTTGCATTTAATATAAAATTTTTAATAAAAGGTAGGAAAAAGTAATGGGTGGAATCAGTATTTGGCAGCTCCTTATTATTGCCGTCATAGTGATATTGTTATTTGGTACCAAAAAGTTGCGTAATATGGGCGGCGATCTTGGTGGCGCAGTGAAAGGCTTTAAAAAAGCCATGAGCGATGATGAGTCCAAAAAAGCAGAAACCACAGAGCAGAAAACGTTAGCCGAAGGTGCTGAGCAGAAACCTGCTGTTGGGGAAAAAGCTAAAGATAAAGAAAAGGTCTAGGCCTATATGTTCGATATCGGGTTTTGGGAAATGATGCTTATCTCGGTGATCGGCCTGATTGTGTTGGGGCCGGAGCGGTTACCTGTTGCCATCCGTACAGTGATGTCCTGGGTGAAAACGGTAAAAACCAAGGCGAACTCGGTGAAGAATGAGATTTCCCAGGAGTTACATATTCAGGAACTGCACGACAACCTGAAAAAAGCAGAGCAACAGGGTTTGAAGGATTTGGATCCCGGCTTGCAGGAATCTCTGGACCAACTTAAAGAGTCCGCCGAGTCCGTCACACGCCCCTATGCTCAGGAATCTTCAGCCAACAAAGTCACTGAGGAAAAAAGTAGTGTAGAGCAGGAAAAGAAGTAAATGTCACAATCCAAACCTGAGCAGCCCGTTGCACCTTTGATCAGTCACCTGGTTGAATTACGCAACCGTCTGCTACATGCTGTCGCCGCCGTAATGCTGGTTTTTCTTGGTCTTGTCTATTTTGCCAATGATATCTATCACTATATAGCAGAGCCTTTAACCAGTCAGTTACCTGCTGGGGCCAGCATGATAGCTACTGGTGTTGCGACACCGTTTTTCACCCCGATCAAGCTAACCCTAGTATTAAGCGCATTTGCTGCAATGCCCTACATTCTTTATCAGGTGTGGGGTTTTATTGCCCCCGGTCTTTATAAGCATGAAAAGAAGCTGATCGCACCCCTGGTATTTTCCAGTGCATTGCTGTTTTACCTGGGTATGGCGTTTGCCTATTACATAGTGTTCCCCCTGGTGTTCTCTTTCTTTACCAGCGTGGCGCCAGAAGGGGTGACAATAGCCACGGATATCAGCCGCTACCTGGATTTTGTGCTTAAGTTATTTTTTGCATTTGGTTTGGCGTTTGAAATTCCCATTGCCACTTTAGTGCTTTGCTGGACCGGCGCATCAACACCCGAGAGCCTGAAAGCAAAGCGACCTTACATAGTCGTCGGGGCTTTCATATTCGGCATGTTGTTGACACCCCCAGATATAATCTCCCAGACCCTGCTGGCAATTCCTATGTTGGTGCTGTTTGAGCTGGGGTTATTGTTTTCCCGCTTTTATGTCAAAAAAGAGCCGCAATCCGCGACTCAAGATTAGCGGAACTTCTCTGTGAGCTCCGGGTTCCCTGTGATTAAATAGCTGCCCACAGAGAACCCAGCGAAATGAGGAATTTCGATTGATTGATATAGGCGTCAACCTTACCAACTCCAGCTTTGCCAAAGATCTGGATCCTGTTATTAATGCGGCAAAATCGGCAGGACTACAGGCCCTGGTGGTGACGGGGACAGATATTGAGGAAAGCCAAAGCGCCGCCGAGCTTGCCAGCTTATATCCCGACTTCCTGTATAGCACTGCAGGTATTCACCCCCACGATGCAAAAAGCTGTGATGAAACCAGCATGATTAAGCTGAAACAGTTATTGGCCTTACCCCAGGTGAGAGCTGTGGGTGAGTGTGGGCTGGATTATAATCGGGACTATTCACCAAGGCCGGTGCAGGATGCGGTTTTCGAGCAACAGCTGGAGCTGGCTGTGGAGCTGCAAATGCCCGTGTTTATGCATGAACGGGACGCAAACGCCCGTTTTATTGAAATTCTAAAACCATACCGGGATCGGTTACCCGCGGCTGTACTACATTGTTTTACCGGCGCCGAGAAGGAGCTAAAAGCTTGTCTGGATATAGATCTGCATATTGGCATTACCGGCTGGATCTGTGATGAAAGGCGCGGGGGCCATTTAAAGGAACTGGTATCTTTAATTCCGGCTAATCGCTTGATGATAGAAACGGATAGCCCCTACTTGCTGCCAAGAGATCTTAAGCCTAAACCTAAATCCAGACGAAACGAACCCAAGTACTTACCTCATATCGCGGCCGCTATTGCACAGGCCCGTGGGGAATCATTAGCAAGTTTGCTGGCCAATAGCCTGGCAACCAGCAAGACCTTTTTCGACTTATAAGAGAGTAATTCTGTGTCCAAATCTACCCTGGGTAAATTCCCAAATGCTCGTCCACGTCGTATCAGAAAACATGACTTTTCCCGTCGTCTGGTGGCGGAGAATCAACTGACTGTGAACGACCTGATCTACCCTATGTTTGTGTTGGAAGGTAAAAATCGCAAGGAAGAAGTGGAGTCCATGCCAGGTGTCTATCGCCTTTCCATCGATTTATTGCTGGAAGAAGCTGCCGAGCTGGTGGACTTAGGTGTTCCCGCTGTCGCCCTGTTCCCCGTGACTCCGGCGGAAAAGAAAAGTGAAATGGCTGAAGAAGCCTACAGCCAGGAGGGGCTGGCGCAGAAAGCGGTACGCTCGCTAAAAGAATCCTATCCAGAACTGGGGGTGATCACAGATGTTGCTTTGGACCCATTTACCGTTCATGGCCAGGACGGCATTATCGATGAAGATGGTTATGTGCTTAATGACATCACTACAGAAATCCTGGTAAAACAGGCGCTGTCTCACGCCGAAGCGGGGGCGAATGTGGTAGCGCCTTCCGATATGATGGATGGCCGTATCGGGGCAATTCGCCAGGCACTGGAAGACGCGGGTTTTATTCATACTCAGATCATGGCCTATAGCGTTAAGTACGCGTCCAACTACTATGGTCCGTTCAGGGACGCGGTGGGCAGTGCAGGCAATCTGAAAGGAGCAAACAAGTCTACCTATCAAATGGACCCCGCTAATTCGGATGAAGCCTTACATGAGGTTGGCCTGGATCTTGCCGAAGGTGCAGATATGGTGATGGTTAAACCCGGCATGCCTTATTTGGATATAGTGAAAAGGGTAAAAGACGAATTTGGAGTGCCTACTTTTGCCTATCAGGTGAGTGGTGAATACGCCATGCATAAAGCGGCTATTCAAAATGGCTGGTTGAAAGAAAGGGAGTGTGTGCTGGAGTCCTTACTTTGCTTTAAACGGGCAGGCGCGGACGGGGTCCTGACTTATTTTGCTAAAGATGTCGCTAAGTGGCTTAAGTAGTTCCATCGTTAATGCTCTCTGGGGTTAGGTCCGCAGAGAGCATAGCGATAGCCGGTTAACTTAAGAAGAATGCCCCACCCTTAACAAAACCGTATCTAGGTTGATTTTATTAAAAGTACGACTGTTTTCTTGTTCCCTGTAATAGGTGTTATAACCCAGCCCAATATCCCACTGTGAATTTATAGTTAAGACTTAATGAAGCATCTCCAACCCTTCCCTTGCCGTTGTAGCCATATCTGCCGTCAAATGTCAGATCAAGCGCATGGGTAAATTGGTAACCTAGTTTGGCGTTTAACATAGGATAAAGCAGCAGCTCCCGCTGTTTATACAGACTTTCCCAGTCTCCTGGGTTGCGATAGAGCTCGCTTTCTGCTTGCCGCACGAAAGTCAAGGCTCCCAGCTGAGTGATTAATGGCTCGTAAAGATCGAAATCATAAGGCCAGTCGAAGCGAAAGTCCCACACCTGGTATCTGGCATAAGTGTCGCCACTGGTTCCTGCCTGGTTACCCTTTTCACGCACTGCAAAAGGTTTGCTGTAAAAAGCGAGGGTGTGCTTTTTATCCACAAACCACTGCCAATAGACGCTGCGAGGTGCTGTTATCCGTCCCGGACATAAAGGATTCCGGCCTGTGGTCGTTATCTATATCTTGGCCAAAGTCACTACTTTTTAAGCTTGTCGGGCCAAAAGAAAATTCGAACCTATAGTTCGGATCAAGCTTAACTCGGCTCCTTTGTCTTCCCTGGCCTTTGTTAAAGGCATTACTCTAAATAACAAAACTAACACCTACTGCATCGCCATTTTGCATGGGAAAAATGGCCACATTATCATTTAGGGGTTGGGCAAAGTAGAGATTACTCAGAACTGAGATACTGGCGCCGGCGAAGACGTCGTCCCAATAATGCCTGTCACAGTGAACCCTGCTCCAGCCGGTATAGGCTGCCAGGGCGTATGCCGGAATACCCCATTCGGCGCCATAACGAGTGTAAATAAAGGAGGCGCCACTGAATGCCGCTTGCGTATGCCCAGATGGAAACGAGTTATCCGATGAAAAGTCAGGCCTTTGTTTACCGGCGGTGTATTTTATCCCATGGGTGACCGCGACACTGGTGGTGTACGACTTGATAAACTGCCAGCTCCCTTGCGTATCGTCGTGCGCATAGGTCATAGCCAACGCTGTCAGGGGCAGGGCAAGTTGAACGGTATCACCTACTTGGGTGTAGGCGTCACTCTTGGACAAACCCGGCAGTAGAGTGCTGGCAAATAGCGATAGGATTTTAATTTAGTCATAAGGCGGCGAAAGTTGAGGGTATGAAATTGACTGTTATTACTAACAGAAAGGCAAACTAGAGGTTATCAATTATTTGGTACATTTATATCCATTGCTGACTTTATGCTTTATCTCGTATTCCATAAACGGTTGCCAATCAGGGGGGACTCATTCTGATACTATTTCTGATAGTTCTCTATGATGGATTGATATGTCCCATTAGCCTTGATTTCTTTTAAGGCTTGCCTCAGCTGCTCGACCAGAGTGTCATCGGTTTTAAGGCCAAACGCCATATAAAGCTCACCACCTGAGAATCCTTTTATGTCGTGTACGCTTTTGATGACTTGGTCGGGCTCTTTGTTATGTGATTGCAAGAGGTATCTGGCTGCGATGGGCGAGATAGGCCATAGCTCGATTCGCCCAAGCAGTAATTTTTCCATATTTGATTGGTGATTATTATTCCGTTGCAGATTAGTGAAACCCCGAGCAAGTAAATATTGCTCCAGCGCATCGTTACGTACTGTGCCAACCGACCACTCTTTTCCTTGCTGCAGGTTGTTAAAGGGGGTTATATCCTGTCTTGATTTTAAAGCGAAGATACTAAAGTTTATGCTGACTATTTTTCCCACCCATTTGAACTCGCTTTCTCGCAACGGGAAGCGACTGATACTATAGATCAGGGTGTTGGTTTTTTGCCTGGTAGTACTGTAGGCGCGCGCCCAGGGTAGCATTGTAATTCTGGCGGTCAGCTTAGCTTGGTTGACAACCGCTTTGACTATTTCTGTACTCAGTCCCTTTATCTCCCCATCTTGCTGATAGCTATAGGGCGGATAATTTTCTGTCACTATCTCTATATCAGCTGTTGCCAGGGCTTGCAGGCTGCAAAAGAAAAACAACAGGGTCCAATATTTCATTCTCTTTCCGAATAGCCATCTCGGTTATCTAATAAGCATGGCGTATGACTGGTAAATGTCATTCTGCCAGGGCCTGCTCTTTTCCAGGTTTGTTAAATGCTATCATTCACTTTTTGTAATAAACGCATCGAAGTCTGCTGTAATGTCAGCCTAAATATATAGTTGGCAGTATTATTATTTACGTTATTCGAGAAGTGGCCGATGAGGTGAAGCAATTAGCCGAGAGATCATCAGACTCCACGGGACAGATCTTCCAGACGGGGACCAAAAACGCAGTAGTACATATGGATAATGGAGTATCTAAGGTTGACCAGGGAGTCGAGCAGGCGTCCCATGCAGAAGCTTCCGTTCGCGAGTACTTCATCCAGGGAGTTGGTCGCTATTATTGATGAGGTTTCCAGTGCGCTGAATGAACAAACCAGCGCGAATAATAAGGATACACAAAATCACGGAGATGGCTCAAGACAACAGTGCTTGTGCACAACAAGCCTCTGAGTCGGTAAAAGATTTGTATCAGATGATCCAGGACTTGGAGCACGCTGCAGCTAGTTTTAAATTAAGGCCTGCTTGAACTGGCCGCTGTGTCTGAGCGGCCTTTAGTATCATTTAATGGCTTTCGCTAGGTTTCTCTTATCTCAAATCCCACTTGATGGCGATTTTGCTCTTCTACTTCAGCCTGTAATTCTGCGGCCCTTAATGGGTGATCCTGGCTCCAACCTTTTGGCAGCTGTAGTATCAGCTTGCTTCCCGATAAATGCAGGTGGAATTTAGGGACAGTGCCTTGTGTTCGGCGCATGCATAACTTGATGGCAATGCGTAACAAACGTACAAGCTTTAAGCCATCTTCTGCAGATAAGGCATTTTGCTCCAGCAATGCTTGCAGCTGAAGTTCACCCCTTTGATTTAACAGCAAAGCGGATAGTAATTGTTTTTGTGCCGGGGTAAATCCAGGTAAGTCGATGTTATCGATAATATAGGCCGCATGCTGCGGTGCTTTTTTGTATTCAATACAAAGGCCAATTTCATACAGCATAGCGGCCCAGCGTAATATGGGTCTGGCAAAGTGCTCATCGAGCTGCCACTCAATTTCTACTTGCCGGTAAAGTTCCAGGGCTGTGTCCCTGACATGTTCTGCCTGGTCGCTGTCTATCTGGTAGCGGCTGATCAGGCTGTTGACCGTAGTCTCTCTGACCCCGCTATTACGCTTCCGGCCTATCATCGCATAAATCAGACCTTCTCTCAGAGCGCCGCCAGCCAGGGTCATGGACTTGATTTTTAAGGTTTCGAAAATAGCGATAAGGATGGCTAATCCGCTGGGGAAAACCGTCAGCCTTTCTGCGGTTAATCCTTCCAGCACCAGGTTTTTCATATTACTACAGTCGATGGTTTGCTGTTTTAGCTGGTTTAGTTTGTCCAGCGTAACCTGTTCACTCTGGCCCTGGGCTAACATAATTTCCTGTAATGCCTGAACCGTACCCGAGGCGCCCACACAGGTTTGCCAACCCTGCTCTAGGTATGAACCTGCTATTGGCGATAACACTGCCTTCGCCGCATTAATAGCAGCCTGAAAGTTGCTTTGAGTTAACTCACCATTGGGGAAATGTTGCTTTAACCAGGTAACGCAGCCCATATTCAGGCTGTTAAGCAGTTTAGCCTGATTTTCTTCGCCCACTACCAACTCGGTGCTGGCACCGCCGATATCTATGACTAAACGGTTTCCTTCACCACTACTGGTGTAGGACACGCCCTGATAGATAGTTTCGGCTTCCAGTTGGCCGGAAATAACTTCGATTTCGTGGTTTAGTATGTGTTGCGCTTTTTTAAGAAAGGTATCTACATTGGTGGCCAGCCGCAGGGTTGCCGTTCCTACAACACGAATATTCTCTTTTGGAATATCCTGCAATTGTTCGGCAAACAGGCTCAGGCAATACCAGCCTCTTTCCATGGCGTCCTGGTTAAGCAGGTTATTGTCGTCCAGCCCGGAGGCCAGGCGAACTTTACGTTTTACCTTGGCCACTGTGCGTATAGCGCCTTCTACCTCTCGTACCACTAACATATGGAAGCTGTTGGAGCCCAGGTCGATGGCGGCGTATAGGGGGGATTTGCTGCTCAATGTGGTTACCTAATGCTGGTTAAACTGGGTCACCTGATGGGTAGGAGCCGCTTGGCGAATCGCTTCGCCCGGGGCATCAGCTCCTACAGTTCGGATTGCTTATCTTCTTCTGTTTGGCCTGGGTTTGGAACCGTGCCTGTCGTTAAACTTCTTCGGATTAGGCGATCTGTGTCTTGGTAACTTGATCGGCGCAGGTAGTGCTGTCAACAATGCGGTTTTGTCATAATCGCTAACCGGGATCGGATGACGAATATATTCTTCAATATCCGGTAAGTTAAACACATAGTCTTCACAAGCCAAGCTAATGGCGTGACCGCTGGCACCGGCACGACCGGTACGTCCGATACGGTGGACATAATCTTCGGCATCATCGGGCAAATCAAAGTTAAATACGTGGGTTACTTCGGGAATATGCAGTCCCCTGGCGGCAACATCCGTTGCGATCAGGTAGTCCAGCTCTCCCTGGGTGAACTGTTCGAGGATCTTAACCCGTTTCTTCTGCGGCACGTCGCCCGTTAGCAAACCAGCCCTGAGACCATCGGCTGCCAAATGGCCCCATACGGATTCACATTTGTGTTTGGTGTTGGCAAAGATAATGGCTTTGTCCGGCCACTCTTCTTCAATCAGGGTCTGCAGCAGTTTCATCTTGTCTTCATTCGACGGATAAAACAGCTCTTCCTGGATGTGCAACGCGGTCATTTGCTCCGGCGCTACCTGGACATGGGTTGGATCATTCATATGTTCAAATGCCAACTCTTGTACCCGAAAAGACAAGGTGGCGGAATAAAGCATATTCAGACGCTCTGTCGCTGCTGGCATACGCCTGAACAGATAACGAATGTCCTTAATAAAGCCGAGATCAAACATACGGTCGGCTTCATCCAATATGACTACCTGGATGGAACCTAAGTTGGTTGCACCTTGCTTAAAGTAGTCTATGAGACGGCCTGTGGTGCCAATTAGTATATCGACCCCATTTTCCAGCTGCTTACGCTGGCTTTCGTAGCCTTCGCCGCCGTATACCAGCCCCAGCGTTAAGCCGGTGCTTTTGGCCATATGCACGGCATCCCTGTGGATCTGGATAGCCAGTTCCCGGGTAGGCGCCATGATCAGGGCTCTGGGTTGATTTTGTTTACGTCCCTCGGGGACAGGAGTGACCAACAGGTGATGAAAAGTCGCAGACAAGAAAGCAATGGTTTTACCCGTGCCGGTTTGGGCTTGTCCTGCGATGTCTTTTCCCTCGACTAATAAGGGTAAGCTTAACGCCTGGATCGGTGTACAATTATGGAAGCCTTGAGCTTCCAAACCAGCGACAACTTCGGCTCTTAAGCCAAATTCGCTGAATTTATGTTCAGTTAAATGTGTTTTGCTCATTTAAATAGCATATCAGGTTAAGCTTGCAATAAGAAACAGGATCTATTGAAATAGAGCAACTCTTTGTGGATATTCATCCATCTAAAGCCAAGTTTGATTCGGAGTAATAAATGAGCGACAAGATTGTTCAGCTAAGCGACGCTAGTTTTGAAGAAGATGTAGTAAAGGCCTCTAGCCCTGTATTGGTCGATTTTTGGGCCGAATGGTGTGGTCCTTGTAAAATGATCGCGCCAATTTTGGATGAGGTTGCCGGCGAATATGCAGGCAAGCTGACTGTGGGTAAGCTGAACATAGATGAAAACAGTGGCACGCCGCCAAAGTTCGGTATTCGTGGCATTCCCACACTGCTGTTGTTTAAAGACGGTGAAGTTGCCGCCACTAAAGTAGGCGCTTTATCTAAAACTCAACTTAAAGAGTTCTTAGACGAAAACCTGTAAATACATTTGCTCCGTGTTATGCGGAGCAAAAATATTGATTTTTAGCGCAAAAATTCACCATTTCACCGAGTTTCTCTGGACGCTATTTATTTTTAGTGCTAACTTCTATCTCGGACAGTAACTTCTCTCCATAAGTTTAAACCTCACTTAATCATATTCAATCCACTCACTCGAGTTAACATTTCTCACTATGAACCTAACCGAATTAAAAGATACTCCCGTACCTGAGTTAGTTAAACTAGGCGAATCCATGGGGCTGGAAAATCTGGCTCGTTTACGTAAACAAGACATCATATTTTCGATCCTTAAAGCCCACGCTAAAAGCGGTGAAGACATCTTTGGCGACGGTGTATTGGAAATTTTACAAGATGGTTTTGGTTTCTTGCGTAGTGGAGACAGCTCCTACTTGGCTGGCCCGGATGACATTTATGTTTCGCCAAGCCAGATCCGCCGCTTTAACTTAAGAACCGGTGATACGGTGGCGGGTAAGATCCGGCCACCAAAAGAAGGAGAGCGTTATTTTGCCTTGTTGAAGATTAACCAGGTCAACTACGACAAGCCTGAAAACTCCCGCAATAAAATTTTGTTTGAAAACCTGACGCCAATTCACCCCCTCGATCGCATGCGCATGGAGCGTGGTAACGGTAGTACTGAAGATATTACTGCCCGTATCCTGGATTTGGCTTCTCCCATAGGTAAAGGCCAGCGTGGTCTGGTTGTTGCGCCGCCAAAAGCGGGCAAGACAATGTTGCTGCAGAATATCGCTCAGAGTATTGCGTTTAATCATCCTGATGCCACTTTAATGGTATTGCTGATTGACGAACGCCCGGAAGAAGTGACCGAGATGCAGCGTCTGGTACGCGGCGAAGTGATTGCTTCTACTTTCGATGAGCCAGCCAGCCGTCACGTGCAAGTCGCCGAAATGGTGATCGAAAAAGCCAAGCGCTTAGTCGAGCATAAGAAAGACGTTATTATCCTGCTGGATTCCGTTACTCGTCTGGCCCGTGCCTACAACACTGTGATCCCAAGTTCAGGTAAAGTACTGACGGGTGGTGTTGACGCAAATGCACTGCACAGACCCAAGCGTTTCTTCGGTGCGGCACGTAACGTTGAAGAAGGTGGTAGCTTAACTATTATCGCTACGGCCCTTATCGATACCGGCTCCAAAATGGATGAGGTTATCTACGAAGAATTTAAAGGTACGGGTAACCTGGAATTACACCTGAATCGTAAGATTGCGGAAAAACGTGTATATCCTGCCATTGATATTAATCGCAGTGGTACCCGACGTGAAGAGCTGGTCACTGCAGCGGATGAGCTACAGAAAATGTGGATCTTGCGTAAAATTGTTCATCCTATGAGTGAAATTGATGCCGTGGAATTTGTGATCGACAAATTATCCATGACCAAAACCAATGATGAGTTCTTCAACGCTATGAAAGGGCAGAAAAGCTAACTCAGCCACAACTAAAGAAAGGCGCCAGCAAGGCGCCTTTTTTGTATCTGCTAATCATGTAGTTTTAACAACGATTAGCAATTAACAGCTGTCGCGGCTGCTATAACATTGTTTTGCTCTCTTGATAGGCGCACAATGATTTATAGGTAAATTCAGGAATTATCTTATGACTTTAGCCAAATGGATTGGGTTGACGGTCTTATTTATAAGTAGCTTAAGCGCTGCAGTAAATGCTCAGGTGATTTCTCAACGTAGTGTAGCCAAAACGGAACGCAACCATTTACTGAAAGAGCGCTTTGAATCCCTGCTACCTCAGCTACACGAGGGAAATATTAACTCGCTTACGCAAGGTCTTAAAGGACTTAACGAGTTACACAGAGAATACCTACTCTACCTATTTTGCCACGAAGCCTTAAATTACCAAGATTACAACGAGGCGACGCGGATTTGGTTAAATAAGCTATCCCAACAAGATCCCCGGAGCCAGGTTGAAACAGCTGCTGGACTGGTTAAACCCGCCTTTGACTATCCTACTTTGGCGAAAAGGGCCCTAAGAGGTTGGCGTGTAGCCAATCAACACCTTGAATACCATAAATTGCTAAGCCAGGGTGCGCTGGATGTAAAAGCTATTTTTAACCCTAACAATCCTTTTATACGCGATCAGCAGGATTCATTAATCAGGGTTATGCCGATGCAAAATCCCAGGCAGATCCGTTGGCTGGAAAAGCAGTTTGATAGGCAGGACTTGTATTTCCCAGACAACCAGATGCTGGCTAATATAGCTATGTTGGGTGGCAGTGAAGAGTATTATTACAGGTTATGGAAAAAACCGGTGGACCAATACAGTATGAAAGCCACTGAATGGGTAAAGAATGATTTTGCCACTGTCCAGGCATTTGAATTGTTAAAAATAGCGGCCGCTAACCCAGAGCTCACTGAGCATGCCTGGCAAATTATCTCCGAACTGAATCCCATGCCAAAGGCTGCACAAAAGTATTTGGTACAGGGGCTTAATAGTGAAGATATGGGAGAAGTAGCGGCCCAAGTCCTGGCTCAACTTAATGACAGGGAGATATTGGCGCAGCTGGTGAAATTGATCACGGAAAATGAGTATGACTCCAATTTTGCGCAAAATGCCTGGTT
Source organism: Psychromonadaceae bacterium (assembly GCA_965249895.1). GTDB lineage: Bacteria > Pseudomonadota > Gammaproteobacteria > Enterobacterales > CBDFNC01 > CBDFNC01. Next base: position 79,270 of record CBDFNC010000003.1, on the reverse strand, counting down.
AAGTCTGGTATTGAATCCCTCTATAGAAGCCAAGCGCTTGATAAAACAACTTTTTCAACAGCAGTCTATTCGCGATAATTTTGGACCAAAAACACAGCGTTAACTGGCCTATTTGTCAATGTTTGCTAGTGTTTAAAGTCGGTTATTAAGGGAATTGACACTATGACTGCTTTGTTAAGACAGGGACGGACCAGCTTACTCGTTGCCATCCCTTTTGTATTGGTTGCTCTGGCTTCAAGCCAATTGATCGAACCGGATTCCCACAGACATATACTGGTGCAAAACCTGGCTTTGCTGACCCTGGTTTTATTACTTATATGGTGGGTTATCTTACGGCCGTTACAGCAAGCGTTGGCAAGATTAGCTGAGGCTGATAAGGATTTAAGCTATCGTTTTCAGGAAAATAAGTCAGACCTTTTTTTACCTCTCTGGAAAGCACTAAACCATCGACAGCAGGCCTTGTCGGAAGCGGTTAATCATGCAATTTCACCTGCGGGTCGGTTGACGCCGATGGCGAAAGAGTTGACTGATACTTATGGCAATATGGGGCAAAAAGCCGAGATGCAAAATAGCCATAGCCAGATCATGTCGGCATCTATGCGGGAAATGAAACATGCGACAGAAAATTTACTGCTCCATGTGGATGAAATTGGTGACGCGGTTATTAATGGTGGTAAGTGCGTGGAGGATTCGAAAGTCGTGGTGGGAAATGCTATCGCCAGTATTCAGCAGCTGTCGGAGCATATAGGTGAGGCAAGTGATCAGGTAGAAAAACTAACAGAAGACTCAGCCCAAATCGGCTCAATAATCGAAGTTATTAACGCTATTGCTGAGCAGACCAATCTGCTGGCCTTAAATGCGGCTATCGAGGCGGCGAGAGCAGGTGAGCAAGGCAGAGGATTCGCCGTGGTTGCGGATGAGGTCCGGACGCTGGCAGAGCGGACCCGCTCTTCTACTAAGGAAGTGCAGGTAATGGTAGACAGGATCCAGCAAGGGACGGGTTTGGTGGTGCAGACCATGGCTGTGGGTAACGAATCCACTACGCGGACGGTAGAGTTATCGGGCCAGTTAAATGAACAGTTAGACAAAATCTACGCGTCTGTGGTGCAAACCAAAGACGTTGCGGCCAATATACGGGAAGCATTGGACGCCCAGGCGCAAAGCGCTGAAACCACAAGCGAAGCGGTTGACGCTATGGTCAACCTAAATGCAGAGGCGCTAGAGAATACCAAGATCCGTGCGGTAACGTCTGAAGACTTGATCAAGCTAAAGTTGGAGTTTGCAAAGCGCAGTGAGCAACTCGGTGTGCACCCAGATCATTGGAGCCAGGGTAAACGGAACAAAAATAGAGAAGAAGGAAAAGCAATAGCTGCACACGAAATTGAGCTGTGGTGATCAGTTATGAATTGAACTGAGCAATAGTTATAATAGGTGCCATTCTGTTCCAGATTGGCGCCTATATGAAATTTAAAGACCTTAGAGATTTTATCCAACAACTTGAGCAAAAAGGCCAGCTTAAGCGAATTTCCCACCCAATTGATCCTTACCTGGAAATGACAGAGATTTGTGACCGTACCCTTAAGGCGGGTGGTCCTGCCCTGTTATTTGAAAATCCTAAAGGTTTTGATATGCCTGTGTTGGGCAACCTATTCGGCACGCCTGACAGAGTGGCCATGGGAATGGGGCAGGAAAACGTAGCCGCTTTGCGGGATGTAGGCACCTGGTTAGCGTATTTAAAAGAACCGGAGCCGCCTAAGGGGTTAAAAGAGCTTTGGGAAAAAATACCTATTTTTAAGCAAGTGCTTAATATGCCAGTGAAAAGGCTATCCAAGGCGGCCTGCCAGGAAGTGGTCTGGCAAGGTGATGAGGTTGATTTAACCAAGATCCCAATTATGACCTGCTGGCCAGGTGACGTAGCACCTTTGGTGACCTGGGGCCTGACCATTACCAAGGGGCCTCACAAGAAGCGTCAGAATTTGGGTATTTATCGCCAGCAGCTACTGGGCAAAAACAAGCTGATCATGCGCTGGTTATCTCATCGCGGCGGCGCCCTGGATTTTCGCGAGTGGCAAGAAACTAACCCGGGCGAACCTTTCCCGGTATCTGTGGCGCTCGGTGCTGATCCGGCCACCATATTAGGTGCTGTAACGCCGGTACCGGATACCCTGTCCGAATACGCGTTTGCCGGTCTATTACGCGGCGGTCGTACCGAGGTGGTTAAAAGTATTTCAAATGATCTGGAAGTGCCTGCTGGTGCAGAGATTATCCTCGAAGGTTACATTAACCCGGATGAAGAGGCACCTGAAGGCCCCTATGGTGACCACACGGGTTACTATAACGAAGTCGATACTTTCCCAGTGTTTACCGTTACTCATGTGACTATGCGTGAAAATCCTATCTACCACAGCACCTACACGGGCAGACCACCCGATGAGCCCGCTATATTGGGTGTCGCGCTTAATGAAGTCTTTGTCCCTATTCTGCAGAAGCAGTTTCCGGAAATTAAAGACTTCTATTTGCCGCCGGAAGGGTGTTCTTACCGGATGGCGGTTGTGACCATTAAGAAGCAATACCCGGGTCATGCTAAACGAGTAATGCTAGGTGTTTGGTCTTTCCTGCGCCAGTTTATGTATACCAAGTTTGTTATCGTCTGCGATGATGATGTCAATGCAAGGGACTGGAATGATGTTATTTGGGCGATAACCACACGTATGGATCCTGCCCGCGACACCATTATGATAGAAAACACTCCGATAGATTATTTAGACTTCGCTTCACCCGTCTCCGGCCTGGGCTCGAAAATGGGCATGGACGCAACCAACAAATGGCCGGGGGAAACGGATCGCGAATGGGGTGAACCCATAGAAATGGACGAAGCGGTGAAGAAGCGAGTCGATGAGTTGTGGCAGGAGTTGGATATTTGTTAGCGTTTGAAAAATGAAAACACAGCCTCTCATTTAGATTATTTAGATTTCGCTTCACCCGTCTCAGGCCTGGGCTCGAAAATGGGCATGGACGCAACCAACAAATGGCCGGGGGAAACGGATCGCGAATGGGGTGAACCCATAGAGATGGACGAAGCTGTGAAGAAGCGAGTCGATGAGCTGTGGCAGGAGTTGGATATTTGTTAGCGTTTGAAAAATGAAAACACAGCCTCTCATTTAGATTATTTAGACTTCGCTTCACCCGTCTCCGGCCTGGGCTCGAAAATGGGCATGGACGCAACTAACAAATGGCCGGGGGAAACGGATCGCGAATGGGGTGAACCCATAGAGATGGACGAAGCTGTGAAGAAGCGAGTCGATGAGCTGTGGCAGGAGTTGGATATTTGTTAGCGTTTGAAAAATGAAAACACAGCCTCTCATTTAGATTATTTAGACTTCGCTTCACCCGTCTCAGGCCTGGGCTCGAAAATGGGCATGGACGCAACCAATAAATGGCCGGGGGAAACGGATCGCGAATGGGGTGAACCCATAGAGATGGACGAAGCTGTGAAGAAGCGAGTCGATGAGTTGTGGAATGAACTGGATATCTGCTAGTTAGAGCCGGTCCTGAAATACCGATTAGGGGGTAATCAGGCGCAAAAATCACACGCGTCGGAGCAGATGCCTCTTTGCAGGAGATAGTGCGATCCCAGCGCGCGCTGGGTTCGCCGAACAAGTTCTGCTCCTGCCAGAAACACAGTGAAGAGAGAAATTTTTGTCTACCTCACATAGCCCCCTTTTTTCAGATCTTAAGCCCAGTCATTAACTGTTTCATTTCATTTCATTGGTTGTTGCTGCTATACCCTGAGTTCCCATTACTGTATCGGACGCCGATCCTTCCAGCTGTACAGATTGATCACGGATATCGGACAGGTTTTTGGCGACTTCATCGGCTACCTTGCTTTGCTCTTCCGCCGATGCAGCGATTTGTGCGCTCATCCCAAATACAGCTTTGCTGCGCTGAGAAATATTGCTGAAGTCTGTGCCAATGGAATCGACCAACTCAAGGCCCCTGTTAGCCTGGTCGACCGTTTCTCCCATAATGCCGCCGAGGGAGCGGGTGTCGCTCTGCAATTCTTCTATCATGGACTGAATTTCTACTGTGGCAGTTTGGGTTCGCCTGGCCAGGGTCCTGACTTCATCGGCAACCACGGCAAATCCCCGGCCTTGCTCACCGGCGCGAGCGGCTTCGATGGCTGCATTAAGGGCGAGCAGGTTAGTTTGTTCCGATATACCGTTAATCGCGGTAACTACCTGATCAATACGCGAAGCCTTATTGGTGAGTGAATCGACGGCAGATGAGGCTTTGGTTACTTCCTGGGTTAATCGCTCGATTGCGGTAATTGTGTTTTGGATCCGGGTGCTGCCGTGGCTGGCATCCTCGTTGGCCTGCTTGGTATGCTCAGAGGTTTCCTCGGCATTGCGGGCGACTTAATGGATCGCCGCTGTCATTTGCTCCATCGCTGTGGCTAGTGAGTCCAGGTGCAGACGCTGGTTCTGCGCCAGACTCTCTCCGCTGATGGCATGTTCTTTAAACTCTCCAGCAGCCATATCCAGCGAGTCGGAGCTGTCTTTCACCAGGCTGACAATTTTGTGTTTACTCTCTGCCAGGTCGCCATTGGCAAGTGTTTGTATGGCTTTGTTGGTTGAAAATAACGCGCCGGAAAAAAAAGTTGTAATGTAATATGAAGTCAGCACCAGCAAAGAGAGCATCACAGTAAATCCAATCAGTTCGGTACTCTCCATTTGCCAGAAAGAAAACGGGCTGAGGTCCGACTCGACCTGTATCACTTTCCCTGAACCTGAAATGGCAGCGCTATAGCTCCAGTGCTCTTGTGAGGCATTAACCGTATGTTGATCCTGTAGCGTGAGTCCTTGTCGAGCTAAGGCCTTTTGTATCTTGTTATCAAGTTCTATCCCGGCAAGTAAGTTGGCGGCCGTATCTACTTTTGCCTGTAGCTCCGCCACTTTTTGTGCCTGACTATTGCTGAGATTGATTAACGCAAATACGGTTATTGCCACCAGAGGTAACCAGAATAAAATTTGAAACTTTTCCTTAATGGTTAAATGAATTAGGTATTGGTCGATCCATCTGAATTTTACTTCTCTCATTTTGATTTCTTCTGCAAGTAAGGGGGGAGAATTTTTTGAGTGGTTAGTATTAAGAATCCATCGTCAGAGTTAATTGATGAAGATCTCATTTTGATAATGTTTAGGTTTATAAATACCTTTGCATTTAACTAATGTAGGTTGAATTAATTGCATGTTTAGGATTAGGTTTAATTTAGTTCTGTAATTGGTAATTAATTTAGTTGATTGTGAACTTTAAGTTGGGCGTCAGTTGAGTTTGTGTGAAGTTGATCTCTTTTTAATGGGTTACTGTTTCTACTGCATTTAGTCGGCTGATTTATTAGAGGATCCATATTTTAAAGAGTTTGCTATTCGCTAACTCCCTGCGATGAAGCTTTGTTCTAGACAATGAAATAACAGTAAACTAGGGGAAATTCGATTTCACCTTTGTTAAATGTTTACGGCAAAACTAAAGCCAAATAATGTAGAATTCACCATTCTCAGCAGTGAGACCATACTAGAAGCGGCAATAAGGCAAAACGTGTCTTTTCCCTATCGTTGTCAGGTAGGGGGCTGCAGCAGCTGTTTGTGTCAACTGGTAGAGGGAGATATAAGATACGGTGACATGGCGCCGTTTCTTACAGATGATGAAATTGCCAAGGGCTGGATGTTTGCCTGCCTTGCATTTGCTACTACGGACTTAACTATCAGGCTCTAGTACCTGGGGAAAAATAATGAAGAAATATACCTGCAAAGTTGCAGAACTGAGCCAATTTACTGATTTTGTCTATAAGGTTGTCCTGACGCCTGATGCTGACGTGGAATTCCTGGCCGGCCAATATTTAATGGTAGTAATGGGTGAAAAGGACAAGCGTCCGTTTTCTATTGCCAGTTGCCCGACGCAAAAAAATACTATTGAGTTGCATATAGGAGCTTCAGAGCACAACCCTTACGCCATGGAAGTGATCGACAAGATTAAGGCGGATGGTGTTATTGAGGTGGAGCTGGCGGCGGGTAAAGCCTACTATCGAGCCGAGTCCAAGCGACCTGTGATCTTAATTGCCGGTGGTACAGGATTTTCCTATGTGAAATCCATCCTGGAAAACAGTCTGGCACTGCAGCATAAACAACCGGTATTTCTGTACTGGGGCGCAAAAGAACTGAGTCATCTGTACTATGAGAAACAGGCAGAAAAGTGGGCTGCAGAACACGAACATATTACCTATATCCCAGTGATAGAAAATGCTGCCGATGACTGGCAGGGGAAAACCGGACTGGTGCACAAAGCCGTGATGCAGGATTTTATCAGCATGGAAGGTTATGACGTCTATATTGCCGGACGTTTTGAAATGTCAGGGGCGGCGCGTGAAGACTTCCGTGAAGAAGGTATTGAAGAAGCTCACTTATACGGTGATGCGTTTGAGTTTATTAAATAGGCTCAGCTTGTAATTTTAACATCATAAACAAGTCGTAAATCTGTCAATAAAAGTTTCTAGCATCTTCTCCATTTGAATTGATGTGAGAAATTAACGTGAAATGGATTTACGCAAAAAGTGTGGTCAGTGCAAGTCTGGCCCTAGCCCTTATTCCCTGTAGCTCTCTCAATAACAACAGCGTCGATTTGAATGTAACAGCTGGCGTATTTCCTCGGACACTAAGTTGTATCAGATTGACCTGACCAGTGCTGAGAATATTCTTGCTTAGCCAATAAGCTCACAGTCGGTATCGGTTGCCGAAAGCAGCACCAATAAAACCCTGGAGAGGTTATACGATTTATCCTCTGTGGGGGTGAAAGCGCTGCAAAAACAACTGGTTTTTAACAGCTTGACGGATGGGGCTGATTTACCGAAAAAAATCGAAGGTATCGCCCTGTTAGACGATAAACATGTGGCCTTAATCAATGATAACGATTTTGCTATTAAGGGTAACGGTAGCAAAGTGCATGTGCTGGAGCTTGGGCAAAAACTTGGTCAAAGCGCCGGACTGTCCATCGGGCTAAATATGATTGGCCGATATGCCTCTAATACGTTTGACGCCAGCGCCGCGGAAATCCTTGCTTTCCATCACACCAGTGGGCGTATCTTTGTCGCCAATGCCAAGGCTGGCGCAGTGGATTAATCTCGGGTTATATCAGTAAGGATCCGCTTACCCTAAACAATTTAACTAAGCTGTCTAGCCTGGATATTAACTTGGGCCTTAACCAGCCTTTACTGGACTCTGCTAACAGCGTTGCTGTGAGTGGTGATCAGTTGGCTGTGGCTATCGAAAAAGGTGATGGCTTAGGCAATGGTAAACAAGGCAAGAGTTATATCGCCTTTTATAACCTGGGAGCGGACCGAGTTAAGTTTATCAAGGGAGTTGAGGTAGGGCACCTTCCCGATATGGTAGCTTTTACGCCAGATGGTAACAGCCTGACTCCATTGCCAGCTATGACTTCCGGGGTAATACCTATGTGGTGACGGCCAACGAAGGGGATGCCAGAGAATATTTCTTTGCTGCTACCCAGGCAGAGTGCCAGGCTGCAGGTGGATTAAACTGGGATGAAGATGATGGTTGCTTGTCCTTTAACGAAGACTATAGAGTCGAAGATCTGGTGGAAGAAGGCGCTAAGTTTTCAGCAGAACTAACTCCGAGGTTAGCTGAAGACGCATTGGGTCGGTTGAAAGTGACCATACCCTGGGTCAAAACGGTTCCGGTGAGTACCAGACCCTTTATTCCTATGGTGCGCGTTCCTTCTCTATCTGGAATGAAAGCGGTGAACTGGTGTTTGACAGCGTATAACTGCAGGTCGCTTGGGGGGGAAATTTCAATGCTTCTAATGACAGAAGCCAAACTCATAAGAAAAACGATCGCTCCAGTGCTAAAGGTCCGGAGCCGGAAGCCCTTGCTGTGAGTGAAGTCGACGGGCAGATTTATGCCTTTATTGGTCTTGAGCGAGTGGGTGGCATTATGGTTTATGACATTACCAGTCCCTATACATCCCAATTCGTAAAATATCTGGTTAATCGTGACTTTACTAAAGATCCCACCAGGGAAGCTGCAGGTGATGTGGGTCCTGAGGGAATGAAATTCGTTAGCGCAGAAAACAGCCCTACCGGATTACCCTGGTTAATTGTGGCCAGTGAGGTAAGTGGCTCCACTTCTGTTTACGAAATAACTGATTAATATTTAGCTGGGCTCCTTCGGGAGCCTTTTTTGCTGTCAGTTTTTGTTTCGCTTAACCTTGATTTCTGTTCTATATCTTATAGTTGCCAGGAAAATTATAAGAACAGTAAACAAGGAGCATGTGCATGTCACTCTATGAGCAAATAGGTGGTGAAGCAGCAGTGGAAGCTGCAGTTGATTTGTTTTACCGCAAGGTTCTCAGGGACCCAAGCCTTAATATTTTTTTCGATGATACCGACATGGCGGGGCAGCGACAGAAGCAAAAAGCGTTTCTGACTATGGTGTTCGGTGGCCCCAACTCCTATACAGGAAAAGATCTTCGTCAAGCTCACAGGCATTTGGTGGAGCAGGGGATGAACGAAATCCACTTTAATTCTGTGGCGGCGCATCTGGCGGATACTCTTAAGGAATTAGAAGTAGATCAAAAGCTTATAGATGAAGTAATGGCTATTGCCGGCAGTACTAAAAGAGATGTGTTAAACCTCTAATGAAAGTGATTATAGGTAAAAAATCTTATCCCTTGGATCCGGATGTATCGTTACTGGATACTTTGTTGGATGCCAAGTTAGCTATTCCATATTCCTGCAAAACTGGGGTCTGCCACTCTTGCCTTATCCGCTGCCTGAAAGGTAAGGTACCGAAGGCATCCCAGTTGGGGTTAAAGGATACTTTGTTGGCGCTGAACTATGTTAAGGCCTGCTGCTGCTTCCCCCTTGGTAATATGACCCTTAGTTTGGCTAAGGATGCAGAATTGTTTGGTCGAGCCGTCGTGGTGACTAAGCGGAATATAAGTAAACAGATTTGTATATTTCAGTTAGAGCCATCTACTCCCTTATATTACCGCGCCGGCCAGTTTATTAATTTAAGACGCAGCGATGGATTAACCCGGAGTTATTCTCTGGCCAGCATACCGGCTCATCAGGGACCACTGGAAATTCATGTGCAACGAATGAAGAAAGGAGAAATGAGTAACTGGCTATTGGATAGCGTTAGGGAAGGGGATGAATTTGATATTCAGGGGCCTTTTGGGGAGTGCTTTTTTACCAATTTTAGCGATGATGAAAGTATTTTGATGATAGGAACTGGCACAGGGTTGGCGCCTTTGTTAGGTATTATTCGGGATGCGCTGGACTCAGGATATAAGGGAAGTATTCACTTATATCACGGCAGCAGTGGTGACCTGGGGCTGTATTGTCATCGAGAGCTTAGCAGCATGGTTGAGAGTTTCCCCAATATTACTTATTACCCTTGTATTTCCGGAGGCCAGGTGCCGGAAGGGAGCTATATCACGGGCAGGGCCAGTGATATAGCGTTTAACCAACACCAAGATCTTTCCGACTTCAGGGTGTACCTATGTGGCAACCCTGATATGGTGAAGGAGGCGCAGTTAAAGGCCTTTTTAAATGGTGCAGAGATGCAACATATTTATGTTGATCCATTTAGCTACAAAGATAACCGCACCCAGAGCCGATTCTAACTAGCCAATGTTGCCTATTTGATAGGAGAAAAGCGTCGAGCGATCATAGCCGCCAGTACTTGTGTCGAACTGTGATTTGGGTGAAGCACGATATCCTTCCCTAAGGTTTGCCACTGTGGTTCATCGACTTTTGTCCCCAGAGCTTGGATAAATTGAGCGCTCACCACCAAAAACTGTGACTGATAGGGCAGCAGGTAACCGGAATCGTTTCGTTGGAAGGATTTCGCGTCCTGATAACTGTTAAACCAATGGTTAAGATACGCAATACATTGACTTCGATACCAGAACGCGCCGAAATCCTGGCTTTTCCCCGCAGCTAGATCTGCAACCTGCTGCCATTCTGACCAGCCATGAAAGCGGCTGATAGCCTGCAGACAATGTTTTAACTGTAGGTTTTCCGGGATATAAATCAGTAACTTTCTTAGTTCCGGATATTGCTCCGCTGGTGAGCGGGAGAGGCGCTTATGCAGTAATTTGGCTTGGACCTTGAGTTCATCGATCAATTGTTGAGTCATGTTTTACCCTTTATCGCTGCTTCTGCCCGCTAGCACAGCACTTAAGAGAAACAAATCAACTTAATAGTGACGTTTTCAATTGGGTGAGAACCTCTTTGGCGGGCCATGGCATCCCAAAACACCATGGCGCTATTCTAGGTGAATGAGTAATCAAAAGTCTACCGCCACTTTATTTAAGGCTTATTTGGTGATCTGGTGGTTACTGTGTCTTTTTAGCTTGCTTACCAGGTTCGTTAAAGTGAGACACTTATAAGTGTAATGTCATGATATCTGTGTTAATTTTTAGCCGCTAACTAATTATCAAGGAAGTTGAGTATGTCATTCGTCAGGGCTGCATTGGCCATTTTACTGGGGTTGTTGGTGGGTTTTTTACTGCCTTTAAGTTACGGTAAATTGGATATCCAGCTGGTGCAGGAACTGCAAATCTGGCTTGCCAGCAATGACGGGTTATCGGTTTGGCTTAAAGACTGGTTAGGGGAATACGCCGGGTTGGGCCACTACTGGGTTATTGTATTATTAACTTCGCTCTGTTTTGCCCTGCCTCTTGTCTTGATATTCGGCTTCATTCTCGCCTTTATTGGTTTTTCATGGTTATACCTGTTGTCTTCCTGGATCTACCTTATTGGAGCTGTGGTGTTAAATGTAACTGGAAGTATGGAAAGCCTGAAATTAGCGGGTTACCAACTGGCGGCCCCTTTGCTGGCTATAGGCCCGGACTGGCTAAATGTGGTTCTGTGTTTAAACCTGATTTCATTGTTTTTATTTAGTTTGTTTCATCGCTTCTTTAGTTTATTTACCAAGTAGTTAACCTTAACTAATTTGCTTTAGCCTGGACCGGTTTGATATAACTTGGGCTGTTGTTTTCAGCACGAGGCTGTAAATTTTAGTGTACAAATTTTCCAGGTCGATGCGTTTGCACAGCAGTGTTTTGCGGGCAACCCAGCCGCAGTATGTAGGCTGACTATTGGCTTGAGGATCCCTTGTTACAGCGTATTGCAGCCGAATTCCGAAACGGCTTTTTTCGTTCCATGTGCAGGAGGTTATCAACTCAGGTGGTTTACTCCTAAGTCCGAAGTGAATTTATGCGGCCATGACGCTCTGGCTACGGCGCACGTTATTATTAATGAATTAAATCTGGGTGGAGATACAGTACGTGTTTTTACCCTAAGTGGTGCACTGGAAGTCAGTTACACCCTTGATTTTACAGCCTTATCCTACGAAGAACTGGCGAGCTATTTCTGCACTCGGTGAACATACGGACTTCGTATCCCGTTATTTTGCTCCCAGTTATGGTATCAATAAAGATCCTGTCACCGGAGTGATCCACTGCGGGTTAACACCTTATTGGGCCAAACCGGCTGAATAAGAAGCGTTTGATAGCCCAGCAATTATCTAACCGGCAAGGAGAGATACAGTGTGAACTTTTGGGGTTTCGGGTCTTGTTGTCCGGTAACGCCAAGACTTATCTGAAAGGTGAGATTTACATCTAAAACACAGAAGCTGGTAACGATACCTTCGAGAGTATGTGGTTGCGAGATCCTTTCTCAGGGGGTGACTAACTGAAGGCGGGTTCTTTGTTTTAGCTTGAGTTGATCGAAATTCTCCTTCCAATATTTTTGAATCAGGCGTTGCATTAAACCTGTTTTTTTAGCGTTAAGCAGGGCTTTTTCCAGGACTGGCACCAGATGGGCATCGTTCTTGTTAAGGTAAAAAACAAAATCTCTATCATATTCGAGTACCAGGTGGGGCTCTATAGCAAGGTGCGGATAAATCTTTTGCTCCGCTACTATCTCGTTAAATCCCCGGGAGAAATAATTCACCCCGCCTTTACTGGACAACATAGAGTAGAGTGCTCGCCATTCACCGTCACGAATCATATATTTTAGCTTGTTCTTTTCCCATACTTGAATATCAAACCAGTTAGCGCCGAAGCCACCAATGGTATTTAACCTGCGAAAGTCAGCCAGATTTTTGACCTCTTTATAGCGATCCTTATCCGCCGGGGGAACCAGTAAAATACGTTTGCCTATAAGCCCCAGCGTAAGCCCAACCGATACCCGAGTGTATTTTTTATTTCTTTGTTTGGACTCGATCAACCAATAAAGAGTGAGCAGATTGTTGTTGAGTAATTTTACTGCGCGCTTTTGTGGTAAGTGTTGGTAAGGGACTCTTAAAACCACTTCTTCACCAATATCGGCCAGCGATAACAGCAGTAATTCATGGTAATAGGCGTGACTTTGATCGCTACTGGCTGGTAACACCAGGTCAAGGCTAAAGGCGGGTCGACAAATTAATATTAATAGAAGGTACCACCTGAGCATAATAAACCCTCTTGTTTACCTTTAAATATAGCAAGGCGCTGCATTGTGGTGTTTGTTGTTTCCTGCCTCAATGGGTAGCTCCATCCCGCCAAGTGAAGCGAGTTGATAAGTTGCGCCTTATTGGAAAAGGCCAGTTGACCAAGAGTCGGGAGACTCCATGGTAATAAAGGCTGCAGGGGCGGCAGTTAACACAGCAGACTATTTAGTTGAAACCTGATTGGTGATCGAAGGTGTTGAGGTGGCGGATATATCTACCGAAAACACAGCTGTAGGGATTAACAACAATATGACCAGTAAAATTAAAAAATTTCTCATCTTTGTTTGCTGTGCTGAAGGGGGAACTCAAAGCCTAGAGGATAACTTTAGCTTGTGCCTGGTAAGCTTAGGTTTTTCTATAGGGGATGTAATGGCTTGTTATTGGATGGGGACAAAACGCCGCTTGTTTCGAGTTGAATCGCTTTTCAAGAATTAATTGCTAATAAAATCAGGTAATTAATTCAAGTAAAGTCTCTGTTAACCCCTGTAATGGCGACTCTATGCGGGCCTGCTATGAATACCATGGCTAAGTTAACTTTAATTAGTCACAGCGAGCAGGCGGACTAATTAAAATTAACTTAAATTGATCACTAATGGGTTAAAGGAAGGATATCTAACGCAATAAACAATCCGCTGGTCAGCAGTATGATGGCAAGAGCATTTACCAGGTTGCTGTTAAAGACGGAGGTGACCACGGAGAGGAACATATCGAAGCCCCAACTGGAAAAGGCGATAAACAAGGCCAGGGAAATTAACATGGCGCTGCAAATGAGCGCGGCTTCACTGATACTGACGAAATACTGCTGTATGTCCATATCTCTACCTGCAGGTAGTACTCCATTAACTAAAATCTTAGATCTTTTTTCACTCCTTTGCTGCAAATCTACTTATCGGGAGCATTACACAGATCTGGTTTACTTCAGCTAACTAAGTTTAACCAGGCTAGCAGAATTATAACTAAATTATTGTAATTGAAAATGGTTATCGTTAGCATTCTGTGGTTGTTTTTTTGGTGGACAATGATGCGGGATATAAACGAACGGGTTAGTCTGACTCGAGTATTTAAGTGTAGGGTTGAAGCATTTATTCCTGTCACGGCGGACCCTGACTGCCCGGAGCTGGTGGTCGACTTAGTGACATCTGGCCTGGAGTTGGCCAACGCTCACCTTAATGCGGGCAATCGACTGTTATGGGAGTATTATTTACTGACCCTGGTGAGCTTATTACGCTTTGCTGCTACAGATCCACTGAGGCACTCAACGTTTCGCACCAATTGTTTTAATCAAGTTTATCGACCCTGGCTGACGTTAAAGTCGGGATATAACAGCATGTCGGATACACAGCCGAAAATACAGGCCTTGCAATCTGAGATGCGTAATTTCAAAAACTATATTTATTAGAAAGCGGCCCAAATAGAGGTAAGTAAAGTGTCTGAATATCGCATAGAAAAAGATAGTATGGGAGAAGTACAGGTTGCCGAGTCAGCGCTTTATGGCGCACAGACTCAGCGAGCGGTAAACAACTTCCCTATCAGTGGATTAGCCATGCCTGAGCCGTTTATTAAGGCGCTCGCACTAGTGAAAAGCAGCGCAGCCCAGGCGAATGTCGAACTGGGGTTAATGGAGCAGGATAAGGCCGATGCCATCGTCAGTGCCTGCGAAAAGGTAACCTCAGGCGAGGTACTGGAACAGTTTCCAGTGGATGTGTTCCAAACCGGCTCAGGTACCAGCTCCAATATGAATGCCAATGAGGTGATTGCCACCCTGGCCAGCCAGATCCTGCAGCAGAATGTCAGCCCTAACGATGACGTGAATATGGGGCAAAGCAGTAACGATGTGGTGCCAACAGCCATACACGTGAGTGCAGCACTTGAACTTAATAATAAATTACTGCCGGCTCTGACTCACCTGAAACAAAGTATCGAAAAGAAAAGCAGCTCTCTGGAAGGGCTTATTAAGACAGGCCGCACTCATTTAATGGATGCTATGCCTGTTTCGATGAGCCAGGAATTGGATGCATGGGCCGCCCAGATAGATTTACGAATTGAAGGGTTAGAAGCTATGCGGCCGAGACTGCACCAGCTGGCCCAAGGTGGAACTGCCGTGGGGACGGGCATCAACGCTCATCCTGACTTTGCTGGTTTATTTGCTGCTAAGTTGACGAAAAGCACCGGGGTTGATTTTAAACCCAGCGACAACTTTTTCGTTAGCCTGGGTAGCCAGGATACAGTGGTTGCCTTATCCGGCCAACTAAAGACCCTGGCTGTCAGTTTGATGAAAATATCCAATGATTTACGCTGGATGAATTCAGGGCCTCTGGCTGGGATCGGGGAAATAGAACTGGAAGCTCTGCAGCCAGGATCTTCCATTATGCCGGGTAAAGTGAACCCGGTGATCCCTGAGGCAACCGCTATGGTCGCGGCCCAGGTCATAGGTAACGATGCCGCCATCACCATAGGTGGACAGTCGGGTAATTTTGAACTGAACGTTATGCTGCCTATGATTGCTTATAACCTGTTGCAAAGCATTGAGTTGCTATCCAACTCATCGGTGTTACTGGCGGACAAAGCCATCAGCAGCTTTGTTGTGAAAGAAGACAAGCTCAAAGAGGCGCTGGCCAAGAATCCAATCCTGGTAACTGCATTAAATCCCATCATAGGTTATTTAAAGGCCGCCGACGTTGCCAAAAAAGCCTATGCCGCAGGCAGGCCTATTATTGACGTAGCGGAAGAGGAAACCGGCATAAACCGTAAAGATCTGGAGAAACTACTGGACCCTGCCAAGTTAGCCCAAGGCGGCATCCAGTCGTGAGTTAAAAGTGTGCCAACATTTCAGGTGCTCTGTGAACCCACCCTATACTTATAGAGTGAGCTGACGTATTGCCGAGGTAGCTATGAACGTGGAAATTGGCAAAGAAGGTAAAATTCTGGAAGGGGACTTAGTGGGTTATTCGCTGAGAGTGGAAGATGACCTGAAACTGTCCAGGGGGTTTTGTATTCGCGTATTAAAAGACGCAAATGATCCCAACTCGGAAGTGCTGAACACCTGGGTGGAGTCGTTTGATGCTTTGAATTCCTTTGTCAGGGATGAAAATTGGGAAGTGGAATGGCATTAGGGCGACAGGTTAAATAACAGAAAGGCCCAGATGGGCCTTTTTCTTTGCTGATTTTTTATTGCTGTTTGGATCTAAGCTGATTACTCTTGCAGCCAGTATCTAATTTGGCCGTGTAACACAGGATGGGTCTATGAGTTTTATCCGCTTTGATATAAAAGAAATTATTAAAATTGCAGATGAAGTAAAAAATGCAAATAAGTTGACTCCGACCTATGAAGATCTCTGGAACCCGGCAAAATACCCGGGTGGTGACTTACTGGATGAAGGTGGCAACACAGAGAGCGAAGTGGTGCTTAGTGGTGGTTATTTTAATCCTGACTGGCAGCAAATAGATGTCGATAACGTCAGTCCGCAACTGTTACTGATGGCGGATTATGGGGTCTATATCATTAGTAATATTTCCAGTGATACCTCACCCATAGACAGAGGGATGATTTGTTATGCCCAGGGTTGCCACCCGGAAAAAGACAAGGGTTTTGCCAGAAAACAAAAAGCATTGTTTGGTGAGGAAGGCGGCTCGTTAAATGTGCCGCTTAAATGGCTTAAACAGGCTGAAAAAGCAGGTAAACAAGAGCTTCTGCTGGAACTGACTGATGTAGATTTTAAACTGGTCACAGATTAACTGAGCGAGTTTTTGCTAAGGTTATCCCCTGGAGCCGAGAGGTGTATCACTGAGTTAGGGTGGAAAGGTGAATTGGTACGGAGTTGGCTCACGCCTGGTGTTGGCTTTTGGCGTCCTATCGCTGACTACATTGCTGGTGGCTAGTTTATCATTTGCCACTTTTGAAGATTTAAGCGTCAGACTGGAGCAGCTTCAACAACAAGATATGCAGGCGCTGGATGCGGCCGCCCGAATGAACGACATGGGGCGGATCATCATAGCAACGGCGCCGGCCTTCGTCGCCGCGGAATCAAATATCGAACGAGACCAAGCACTGGAGCAAGTCCTGGGCGCCATTGATACCATGAAGCAGATCATGGCCCGGTTCCCCGATTATAATAATTACTTTAAAAATCTTATCGCCCAAATCGGCAACAGCCTAAGCCTCTTGTATCAAAATGAAGTGACCTCCGAAAAATTGATTTTTCAGTTGAATCAGTCGCTGGATGGCTTATTTCCACTGCTGGAGCAGGCCGCAACTGAACTGGATAAGCTCCCCGCACAAACCCATAAAGCCATCAACTATGTGCATTTTCGCGCTTTGCTTTATTACCAGCTTGGGCTGGCGGAGAAGTTATATAACGACACCAGCTTTAATGAGCTGGATGACACTATGCTCAGGTTGGAAGATCTGGGGCAAGAGTGGTGGAGCCTGTGGCAAACCAGTGGTCAGGTACAGCACTATTCGGAGCTCGATAACCGGTTGCGTATTATCCTGGCACTGACATCGCGTCAGGGGCGCTTGTTTGAACTCAAGAATCAGGTGCTTAACCTTAGCTATCAAGAAAAATTTCTGCTGCAAAACAGCCAGCAGCACCTCCACCAGTTAGCTGTTCAAATAGAGAGTTATACTTCCAGGGTTAATAAATATATCGACAGCTCTATCAACGAGGCGGAGGATGAACTCACGTACAACAAAAACATCTCTCTGCTACTTTCCATTTTTAGCTTGCTCGTTGCCGCCGCTATTTCCTGGTTTTACGTAAAGAAAAACATTTTGTTACGGGTGAGTGAGCTACAAAACAATATGCGCGCCATTTCTTCGGGCAGTTTGGACACACAAGTGACAATTCGGGGGCGAGACGAGGTCACCGAGATGGCCAAGGATCTGAAAATTTTCCAACAAACGGCAAAAGAGGTGGAGCAGACGAACCTCAGGTTGGGGGCGGAAGTCACGGAGCGTCGTGCGGCTGAGGCGCAGCTAAGGGCTACGCAGCATGAACTGGTTCAGGCCGGCAAACTGGCGGCCCTGGGACAGCTGAGTGTGGGGATCACCCACGAAATCAATCAACCCCTCACGGCGGTTCACAGCCACGTGCACAGTGCCAGGTTATGGCTGGAAAAAAACGAGCTGGAAAAGGTAAAGAATAACCTAAATAAGATCAGCAGCTTACTGGATAAAACTGCGGCTATTACCCGGCATATAAAAGCATTTGCGCGTAAGTCGGATGGTAAGCTGGAATCGGTTAACCTGGTGAAAGTTGTTCAGGATGCCCTCGACTTGCTGGAAAACCGGATTAGCGAACAAGCCTGTAGCATAGTGTTTTTACCTGTTAACGAGGCAGGTGTATGGGCCGACCCTATCCGCTTGGAGCAGGTATTTGTGAATGCTATAGGTAATGCGCTGGATGCGGTTGAGTCACGAGACAACCCCAAGATAACCATACGTATCGAGCGAGTAGGTGAGAATACCCGGGTCGTGGTGGAAGACAATGGAACGGGCATTCCGGAGCAGGATCTTCCCTTTATCTTTGACCCTTTCTATACCCGTAAAACCGTTGGTAAAGGGCTGGGTCTGGGGTTATCCATCGCATATAACATTATGAAAGATTTTGGTGGGTCAATTGTGGCCGATTCGACATTTGGTCAAGGAAGTCAGTTTCAGCTTACCCTGAAAACTTGCACGGAGAAGGTAGTAGATGGCAGATGAATATGTAGTGTTGATAGACGATGAACTGGATGTTGTCGAAGCACTTACCGAGATGTTAGAGCTGGAAGGCTTCCGGGTGGTTGCGTTTACCGACCCCCTGGAAGGGCTAAGATACTTGCGACCGGATTGTGCCGCCGTCGTTTTATGTGATGTGAAGATGCCCAAGGTTGATGGTTTATCCTTGCTGACCTCTATCCTAAATCGGGTCGAGGGTTTACCTGTATTGTTGATGAGTGGACATGGGGATATCCCAATGGCCATTGAAGCCATCAAGGTAGGGGCTTTCGATTTTCTGGAAAAACCACTGAACCCTTTAAACCTGGTAGAAAAGTTAAAAGCCGCACTGGAAAAGCGTAAGCATGATTTGCAACATGTATCCTCGTTGCCAGAAGAAAACTGTACCATCGAAGAGGTCATCATAGGAGACTCTACCTCCCTGGAACAAATCCGGGAGCAAATTTTGGTGCTGGCCCAGAGTGGTGTCGACACCATTATTAATGGTGAAACAGGCACAGGAAAAGAAGTTGTGGCCCAGGCATTACATAGTTTTAGTCGCCGAAGTGAGAAGCCGTTTGTCGCTATTAATTGCGGAGGTATGACTGAGAGTATTATCGAAAGCGAGCTATTTGGTCATGAAGCCGGGTCGTTTACCAGTGCCAATAAACGACGGATCGGCAAGATTGAGCAGGCCAATGGAGGGACTTTGTTTCTCGATGAAATTGAAAGTATGCCTGTTTCAGTACAAATTAAGCTGTTACGGGTACTGCAGGAGCGGATAGTGGAGCGCGTCGGTGGCAATGAGCTGATCTCGGTGGAGTTTGCTGTGATAGCGGCGAGTAAATCCGATCTTGCAGAATTAAGTGAACAGGGAAAGTTTCGTCAGGATCTCTTCTATCGCTTAAATATTGCGGGTTTAAATCTGCCACCATTACGCAACCGGAAAGAAGATGTGCAGCCGTTATTCAGATATTTTGTCATGCAGGCCTGCCATAAATACTCCGCACATCCACCACAATTGAGACCCGAACAAATTGCTCAACTCAACAAACACAGCTGGCCCGGTAATGTCAGAGAACTCAGAAATGTCGCGGACAGATTTGTACTGGGTATTGTCGGGGATGGCTTTAACTTACAAGGCTCTGCCGTTACCTCGAGTGACAGCGAATATGACTTCGAGCAGCAGATGGAACGTTATGAACGAGAGCTGCTGAGCGATGCGCTGGCTGAATCCTGTGGAAATATCAATGCCACCGCTGAAAAGCTTAACCTGCCAAGAAAAACCCTCTATCGGAAACTCAAAAAACATCAACTAGATAAGCATGATTTCAGAAGTTGACAGGGTTAAGAAACGGTTTTATTCATCAAGCTGTTTGTGATGATATATTTGAGACAAAAATGACTCAAATAGTGGTTTTGTACTAGGACAGTTATGACCCAGACTAGGTTAAAAAATACAGGTCTTTATATATCTACTTGTTATTTAAGTTGTTTTTTATTGGCACGCCAGTTGCTTATAGTGATAGTGCGCAACAAATAAATAACATAAGGGAAATGGAAAATGAACAAATACCTAGTTAAAGGGATGCTGGTTTCTGGCTCTATCTTGTTTTCTTCGGCAACATTAGCGGCAGACTGTTCCTATCGTGGTGTGCTGGATGATCGTTACTGTGATGAGAACAAAGATCTGGTGGCGGATACTCCCAAGGATGAAAGCGAGTGGAATGATCCAAGTACCTTGGTGTTTACTTATACACCGGTGGAAGACCCTGCTGTCTATAAAGATGCGTTTGCTGATTTTCAGGCTCACCTGAGTAAGGTTACAGGCAAGCGGGTTATTTATTACACTGTGCACTCAAATTCTGCTCAGGTAGAAGCCATGCGCTCTGGTCGACTACACGTGGCTGGTTTCTCTACCGGACCAACTGGTTACGCGGTAAATCTGGCCGGTTATGTTCCTATTGCGGTGAAAGGGACGGAAGCAGGTTTCCAGGGTTATAACCTGATCACTATCACGCGTAAAGACGGTGATATCAAAACCATGGCTGATTTAAGAGGCAAGAAAGTAGCCCATACCTCGGCATCGTCCAACTCAGGTAACCTGGCTCCTCGTGCCTTGTTCCCGGCTGAGGGTATAGTGCCAGATAAAGATTACAAAGTGGCCTATTCAGGAAAACACGACCAGTCTATTTTGGGCGTGTCTAGCGGCGATTATGATGCAGCTCCGGTAGCATCAGATGTGTACGACCGTATGGTTTCTGCGGGACGTATTGATGATAAGGATATGAGCATTATCTACCGTAGTCCACGTTTCCCAACGTCTGCATTTGGTTATGCCCACGACTTACATCCTGATCTGGCGAAAAAAATAAGAGAAGCTTTTGACACCTATCGCTTTACTCCGGAAATGATAGCCACCTTTAAAGGTGCGGATCGCTTCGCCCCAATTTCCTACAAGGAAGAATGGGGTGTTATCCGTGATATCGCCCATGCCACAGGCACGGCCTATACCAAAGCGGGTTTAAAGAAACTTGCCGAAAAAGATGCGGCCAAGCGCGCCAAGAAAAAAGCGGCTGAGTTAGCCAAGCTGGCGCAAAAAACCGAAAGTTAATCCCCCTCCGTTTTGACTAATAAGTCGGTGCCCACTATGGGCCGGGCATCGGCTTATCTAAATTTTGTTCTGAAGGAAAGAGAATTATGACAGCAGTAAGTTCAAATTCTATAAAAATCAATAATTTACACCATGAGTATGTGGCCGGGAAACCGATCCTGAAAGGGATAGATATAGATATAAATGAACCGGGAATAGTGGCAATTATTGGCCCTTCTGGAACGGGGAAAAGCACGCTACTGAAGTGTATTAATCGTTTGAATGACCCCACCAGTGGCGAAATTATTTTTGATGGTGCGGACCTGACCAAGGTAAGCGGCAAGCAGCTCAGACAGCTCAGACGGCATATTGGCATGGTGTTTCAGGAGTATAACCTGGTAGAGCGTCTGACTGTGTTGGAAAATGTGTTAAGTGGTCGCCTGGGTTATATGAATGCCTGGAATGCCTGGCGTCGCAACTATAGCGCCAAAGACTTAAAACAAGCTTTCGAGCTGCTTGAACTGGTAGGGCTAAAAGACTTCGCCAAGCAAAGAGCAGATAGTTTATCGGGTGGTCAGCGCCAGCGCGTAGGTATCGCCAGAGCTGTTATGCAAAACCCTTATATCCTGTTAGCCGACGAACCGACGTCGTCACTGGATCCTAAAACAGCCGTTGAGATCATGGAGCTGATGGAAACCTTCGCTCAGCGAAATAATATTCCCGTGCTGGTGAATATTCATGATGTGGAGCTTGCCAAGCGCTACGCTAAACGAATTGTGGGCATGAGCCAGGGCAAAGTGATTTACGACGGTGTACCGGCAGGGATCACCGAAGACCACCTGAAGCAAATCTATGGAGGTGAATCATGGCTGGATTAAATCAACCCATTAGCGCCGAAGAGATGGCGAATCCATTTAAACCGTCGTTATTGAACCGTGTGATCTGGCTGGTTGCGCTGGGTTACTTGTTATATAGCTTCTCGAGCCTCGGGCTTACCTGGGAACGTTTTAGTATTGGTATAGGTGAAGGCGGGCGATTATTGGAACGTATGTTTCCACCTAATTTCTCACGCTCCAGCCTACTGTTAAGTGGCCTGGCGGAAAGTTTACAAATAGCCATTATTTCAAGCTTCTTTGGTGTGGTGATCTCGCTGTTTTTGGGGCTATTGGCAGCAAGAAACTTTATGCCGGCCGTGGTTACTGTCCCCGTACGCGGTTTTGTCGCCTTATGCCGTTCTTTCCACCCTGTAATTATTGCCATCATCTTTGTTAAAGCTGTGGGGTTTGGCGCCTTAGCTGGGATCCTTACCTTGGTATTTGCGTCCATCGGTTTTATCGCCAAGTTATTTGCCGAGGCCATAGAGGAAATTTCCTTTAAACCGGTTGAAGCTATCAGGGCTACAGGTGCCAGTTTCTTCAGCATCATCATTTATGCCGTGATGCCGCAAGTATTTACTCGTTTTATCGGGTTTGCCAGCTACCAGCTGGACTCGAACCTGCGTAATTCCACTATGGTGGGCATTGTTGGCGCCGGGGGCCTGGGAGGCACACTGTTTTCTGCATTCCAGCGATTCGATTACGACTTCGTCGCCGCCATTTTGATCACCATTATTGCTCTTATTTTAGTGGGCGAGTTTCTCTCTAATTTAGTCAGAAGGATTTTCTAATGACGACTGCAAGTATTGATCGTGAGTGGCAGCGTTTCTCGTCAACAGAAAGAATGTCACGTTTTGCCGTTTACCTGGTGATTGTCTCTGCCCTGGTTTGGTCCTGGCAAACCGTAGAGGTGATTCCTGAATTCCTCTACGACGCCCCGGAGCAGTTAGCCGACCTGTTGCAGCGTATGGTGCCGATGGATTATGCCTATTATCCGACCACAGTGCATGATGCGTTAATAGAAACGCTGCATATCGCCACGCTGGGAACTCTGTTTACCCTGGTCCTGGCGATACCTTTGGCACTGCTTAATGCGCCTAATATTACGCCTAGTAAGACGTTAAATTGGGTTGCTCAGTTCTTCCTGGTGACGTCTCGTTCGGTGAACTCACTGGTATGGGCCCTGCTGTTTATCGCCTTATTTGGCCCAGGCGTTCTGGCGGGCGTCATGGCCATCGCTGTGCGCAGTATTGGTTTCGTTGGCAAACTATTATCCGATGCCCTTGCCGAAGCCAATATGGGCACCATTGAAGCCTTAAAAGCAACCGGTGCTTCCTGGTTGAGTATCCTGCTCAAAGGTTATTGGCCACAAGTAATGCCGGCATTTTATTCCATCGTGCTGTTCCGTTGGGATATAAATGTGCGCGAATCTGCCGTACTTGGTCTGGTGGGAGCAGGTGGTATTGGTGTGGTATTAAGCGACGCGCAAAACCTGTTTGAGTGGCAGAAAGTATCCATGGTCTTGGCCAGTATTTTTGCTGTGGTGATTGTCGCCGAAGTTGTGGTGGTGCAAATCCGTAAGCGCTTGATCTGATCCCAATACAGCTGGTCAGTTGATTTATCGCCGAACCTGAGTTGTTGTAGTCAGGTTCGGCCTCTGCAACTGAATTACCCGATTTGTTAAACCCTAATCACACGGACATCCTGGTAACGAATAGCATACTTATAATTTATCCCTGGAATTTGAATAATGAAGTTTTCTCATAAGCTGGTTGTTTCTAGTACACTCATTGCGACAGGGGCCATAGCTGCGTTATCGGCTGTTCTCTATTACAACTCTTATAAAAACATTACAGCAAATGTAACCCACAGAATGGAAACATTATCTGTCTCCATGGCGAACCACGTCGGCACCTGGTTACAGGGCAAGGAAAAACTTGTCAGAGTCTTGCGCCAGGGTATTTCACAGGCGGCAAGTGATAATGAAATTCAAAAAATTATTGATCTGCCGCTGCTTAAAAAAGAATTTTCCGTCGCATACCTTGGTCTCGAGGACAGGCCTGGCCTGATTATCAATCACCCCTTCGACGATAAAGGTTATGACGCCCGCCAACGTTCCTGGTACCAAGAAGCCAGAGCCAAGGGCGACATAAATATCAAGAAACCTTATAACTAGATACAAAAACCCAAAAGTTGATGATAGCTATCGGCGCTCCCCTTACTGACTCCCGGGGTATCAAAGGTGTGGTAAACGGCAAAATTGAACTGGATGCATTGCTTTATATCCTTGGTTATCACCCGTTTGGTGACGCAGGATACGCCTACCTGGTAGGCAACGACGGTGTAATTATCAGTCACCCTGATGCAGATTTTAACGGTAAACCTCTGTCTGACCTTTTTGAACAAGCACCAAATCTGGAAAACAAGCTACAAGTGGCTCAAATCTCCGGTAAAGATAAATTATTGTCTTTTGCCCCGGTTAATATTCAGGGCGCCGACTGGAAAATTGGCCTGGTTCTGGACCATTCCACAGCCTACGCTCCGGTTACTGAAATGAGAAACCTGATCATAGGGTTTACCTTAGGAACAGCCGCCATTTTCCTTATATTTTACCAATTGGCTATTGTTCGGCTATTGAAACCAATGCATTTAATTGGCGAGGCCATGCGCCAAATAGCCAGTGGTAAGGCAGACCTTGGACAACGTATTCATACCCGCAGCGGAGACGAGTTCCAGGAGCTGGCAGACAACTTCAATCTGTTTATGGTGTCGCTACAAAAACTAATCCTGGATATTCAGAATATGGGCAGTAAGCTATTGGATACCAGCCTTTCAGCAAAAGCGACAGCAGGTGACGCCGCCAGCCATATTTCGGATCAACAGCAAGAGATTAATCATCAGGCAACTTCAATCAATGAAATGGCAATGACATCGAATGATGTCGCTCAAAACGCTCAGCAAGCGGCAAGCCATACCGAGGACGCCAACCAAGCCAGCCTCGAAGGCAGTGAGCTTGTACAAAACACGGCTATCGCTATCAATGCCTTATCCGAACAACTTGAACAAGCCAGACAAACCGTGGATATGTTGGCCGAACACAGTGAAGGTATAGAGTCCATAACCGGTGTGATCAACAGTATTGCAGAGCAGACCAACCTGTTAGCGCTTAATGCGGCGATTGAAGCGGCCAGGGCGGGAGAGCAAGGGCGTGGTTTCGCTGTGGTGGCGGATGAAGTTCGTAGCCTGGCGTCAAGAACTCAGGATGCAACCAGCGAAATTAAAACCATGATTGGCGTACTTCGTGATAAGACAAGTGAGACGGTTGACGTGATTGAAGCCAGCCGCGTCGGAGTGGGCAAAACGGTACAAGAAGCTGAGCTGGCCAGAAATTCCCTGAATAAGATCAGTGGCGCTATCGAACATATTTCAGGTATGACCTTGCAAATTGCCAGTGCGGCAGAGCAACAAAGCTCAGCCATCAAGGAAATAAACCTGAACTCCGAAGCTATTCTGACCGCGTCCTCGGCGCTTAACCAGAGCGCGACACAAACCAAGGATATTAGTCAGTCGTTACTGGAACAGTCTCAACACCAACAGAAATTACTGGGCCAATTTGGTCACTAAGAGAGGCAAACTACTAAAACTAGCGGGACTTGCTGTCCGCAAAAGCAGAGATAGGAGATCGAACCTTAATCAAAAAATAAAAACAGATAGGGAGTTATTGAAATGAAAGGAAGTGCAAAGAATATAGTGGTACTTGCAATGGGGCTGTTTAGCGCAAATGCAGCATTTGCGGCACAAACAGTGCAAACCGGTCCTCGGCCATTTTTTCTGGTCGAAGATATGGATGACAGTAAATTAAAAACCAAACTGCAAAGCTGTGCCAGTGGACCGTTTAGGAAAAGCGACTTTTCCATCGGCCACCGAGGTGCGCCCATGCAGTTTCCCGAGCATACCAAGGAGTCTTATATTGCGGCGGCTAAAATGGGGGCCGGTGTGATTGAGTGTGACGTTACCTTTACCAAAGATAAACAACTGGTTTGTCGCCATTCACAAAGCGACCTGCATACCACCACTGATATTCTTGCGCACCCTAAATTGGCTGAAAAATGCTCTATACCCTTTACACCTGCGGATCCAGCCACGGGAGAAAAGGCTAAAGTGCAGTGCCGTACCTCAGATATAACCCTGGCGGAATATAAGACGCTGCAAGGTAAAATGGATGCCTTTAACTCCAGAGCGACCACGGCCGAAGAATATATGGATGCCACTCCAAGCTGGCGCACTGACCTTTACGCCAGCCGCGGTACTTTGATGAGTCATGCGGAAAGCATCGCGCTGTTTCAATCTCTCGGTGTGAAAATGACCCCTGAGCTGAAGTCACCCATAGTCGATATGCCTTATATGGGTGACTATAGCCAGCAAGATTATGCGCAGCAGATGATTAATGAGTACAAGGCTGCAGGTGTGGAGCCAAAAGATGTTTTTGCCCAGTCGTTTAGTCTGGATGACATCAAGTACTGGCTTAAAAATGAACCCGAATTTGGTCGCCAGGGCGTCTATCTGGATAACCGGGTTTACAAGGATAAGAGTTTTAAAACGTCATTGGCGGATATGAAAGCTCTGGTCGACAAAGGGGTGAATATTATCGCGCCACCTATGTATAGCCTGGTAACCACAAATGCTAACGGTGATATCGTACCTTCTGATTACGCTAAGTTCGCCAAACAAGCAGGGTTAGATATTATTACCTGGACGCTGGAGCGTTCAGGTCACCTTGAGCAAGGTGGTGGCTGGTATTATCAAAGTGTTAAGGATTCGGTCAACAATGACGGTGATATGATGGTGATGCTTGATGTCCTTGCCAAGCAGGTGGGGGTGAAAGGAGTGTTCTCCGACTGGCCCGCCACTGTGACCTATTATGCCAACTGCATGGACATCTGATAGCCGGTTCGGCCTAATATATCCTTGTTGTTAGGTTTAACAACTGGGTCCAGCCGGATATTACTTATGTCCGGCTTTTTATTTGTACAGTATTTCCCACCGCTTGCTAAGTTCAGGCATTCAGAGTGAGCCACACAGGTAACTTTTGTCTTTATGAAAGGCCAGCACAGATCCTATATTTGTTTGACATCAGCGAATAGCTTTTTTAACCTTTCCCTTGATGTAAACATTGTCGAGGAAGTAGTGAGCACTTGCTTTTTTTACGCAGAAATAGACAAAAAAAAGGATCTCTA
Organism: Psychromonadaceae bacterium; assembly: GCA_965249895.1. Lineage (GTDB taxonomy): Bacteria > Pseudomonadota > Gammaproteobacteria > Enterobacterales > CBDFNC01 > CBDFNC01. Next base: position 52,298 of record CBDFNC010000003.1, on the reverse strand, counting down.
TGAATAAGTATATTTGGCTTGCTGGTGCGGTAGTTGCCGTTGATGCTTTAGTTATGTCCGGTGCGTTCAGTTCTGAAAGCGGGCAGAAAGAACATGCCCAACAGGCTCTAAAAGCTGACCATGGTAATGCCCATTGGGGTTATGCGGGTGAGCAGGGACCTGCACACTGGGGTAAGTTTTCGCAAACCTGTGCTTCTGGTAAAAACCAGTCTCCTATTGATATTGTCAATACAATAGAGGCTAAGTTACCCTCTATTCAGTGGGACTACAATCCACAACAAACTGAAATCCTTAATAACGGCCACACAGTACAAGTGAACCTGGTTGCCGGTAGCAGTATCAAGCTGGATGGTATTGCGTTTGAACTGAAGCAATATCACTTCCATAGCCCAAGTGAAAACAGGTTGACGGGTAAGAGCTACCCATTGGAAGCGCACTTTGTCCACGCCGATGCTAAAGGTAATCTTGCCGTAGTTGGTGTTTTCTTTGAACACGGTAAGTCCAACCCAGCGCTGGCGCAGCTTTGGAGAAAAATGCCAACAGCGGCAGGTGAAAAACACGCGCTTACCGATGTAAAGACAGATTTGACCGATTTACTGCCGGAAGATAAAAGCTACTACCGATTTACAGGCTCACTAACAACTCCGCCTTGTAGTGAAGGTGTACGCTGGTTGGTGTTAAAGCAGCCTATTTCAGCTTCTGCTGAGCAAGTTTCTGCTTTCAATGCGGCCTTACCTAGCCATAATAACCGCCCTGTACAGCCAATTAATGGTCGGTTTGTCGCCAGCAGTGATTAACCTCGGGTAAGTTCTGCCAGTTCAGACCCCGTACTCTGGAGTGGTTTACAGATGCAGTATGCATCGGATGTTAATACTGAAAATATTGAATAGGGAGGTTCAAATGCAATTTTACGCTGAAGTACCACAAGATCTGACTCGTTATGCCAAGCTCACCGCCATAGTAATGATGCTGATCGGTGGCATGGCGATTATGTTGCCATTTTATTTCGGTTTATTTTCCGCCATTATTTTAGGGGCCAGTGTGTTGGCGACCGGTATCGTCGGGCTTATTTATCATAACCAGTTGAAGAAAAGTGGTGTGCAAGGGGCTGGCGGGAGCTTGTTCTGGGTATATATAGCAATGGGGGCGTTGCTGGCTTTTTTACCCCAATTTACTCTTTCGTTAGCGGGTTTTCTGCTAGGTGGCGCCTTGATCTTTTCCGGCGTTTTAGGGTATCTGGCAGAGCAGCGAGTGGCAGCATCCATTTGGCGTAAGGGCAGGCAAGCTGTCGCTGCGCTGCTTGGATTAGTGCTTATTCTGTCTGGTGCGACGGGTACTGCCTGGCTGATCGGGTTTGCATTCGGGTTTTATCTTCTGGTAGCGGGTAGTAACCTATGGATTGGCGCAACGGCTAGCCAGCTGAAAACCTAACTTGTTGCAAATGACAATTATTCCCATTAACCTATATATGTTAATAAGGAGTAAATAATGATGGGATCCCCAAATAGCGAAAAGGTTCAGCTGGAAATTAGTCCGGACGTGTTAGCCCGCTTATTTGAGTCTGGGCAGTTGTGTGCGGGGGAGTTCCGTTGTCTGAACCAAGATTCAAAACAAACGGTCTGGTCTCTTTGCCTGAATACCTGTGGAAAATGCCTTGGAGAAGATCAGCCGCTGGGCGAGTCCAGAAATAATATTCAGGTTTTACAGGCTGGCGAATATAACCTGCAACAATAAAGGGTCATAATGACCCCTTATTTTCTGCACTGCTATTAACTAAAGGTGACGTCTTTGCCGCCTTTAATCTCACACAGAGGAGCAGGCATACTTACTGTATTGCCTTCATTTATCTCACACTTGATTAGAGGAACGCTTGGGCTGAATGCGCCGCCGCCACCCTGTCCGTTCGCTGATGCGGGTAAAGTCACTAGGGTGAAGGCTGATATTAAAGCTGCTAAGAATAGTTTTTTCATGGTTCTCTCCTCAGGTATATCTTTTAAGTGAGGGGAACATCCTGTTTTCCCGGTGCAGGATATTTATACCAAGCTGATCAGTTGGCCTGTATTAGGGATTACGCCTATATAATTAATATCAACACCTTGCTCATGAAATGATCTCTTATTAAAACAGTTACTTGAACTATTGGTGTTAATATATGAAATCCTCTGTCCTTAATATTTTTTTGATATTGACCAGCCTATGATTTTTCAGTTTTTGGGAACGTCATCCGGTGTTCCGACGCAAATGCGTCACTTATCGGGCTTAGTGGTGGGTCTTAAAGACAGTAAAAACTGGTATTTGATAGATTGCGGCGAAGGCACCCAATATCAGCTGATGCGCACTAAATACACGTTATGCAGGCTTAAAGGTATTTTTATCACCCATATTCATGGGGATCACTGCTACGGCTTGCCTGGTCTACTGGCGACTGCAGCTATGCAGGGCAGAAGCGAACCCTTGCCAATCATAGCGCCTGCCAGTGTGGCCGAGTTTATTCAGGGGGTGATCACCAGTACTCAGCTGGGGCTGACATTTCAGTTAGAGTTCATCGATGTTAGCGCTTTGGCGGATAGCTGGCAGGGACCTGATTTCAGCGTAACCGCCTTTCCGCTTTCCCATCGGGTGCCCAGTTATGCGTATGGGTTTAAGGAGCTTGCTTTGGGAAGCAGGCTGGATGTGGAGAAGCTGAAACACCATAAGGTTCCCGTTGGTCCGGTTTGGGGCCAGCTGCAGCGAGGTTTGGATGTCACCCTGCCGACGGGTCGCTTGTTGGTTAGCCAGAATTATCTGATGCCAGGGCGTAAGGCGAGGAATATAGTGATTGGTGGCGATAATGACAGGCCAGAGCTGCTGGCTAACGCGAAATGTGATGTGCTGGTGCACGAATCTACTTATACCCGAGATGATTTAGCTAAGGTGGGGCCTAAGCCCCAGCACAGTTCGGCAGAAATGATAGCCAGGTTTGCCCAACATGCCGGGATCCCTAACCTTGTATTAACCCACTTTAGCGCCAGGTATCAGCTTTCTGGTCCTCACTCTATGGAAAGTATCTACCAAGAGGCAAGAAGGGATTATCGCGGGGAGCTGTATTTAGCCCGGGACTTACAGAAGTACTGGCTTAACAGGGAAGCAAAATTGAGTCTATTGCCAGAAACCTGAGTGTAAGGCGCCCGGTTGGACGCCGGCCTGTTTTTATTTTTTAGCTAAGTAGTCAATCAGTTGCACTAAATCATCGCCACTTTTCAAGCCACTTAACTTCACCTTGTATTTACCATTGACTACAACCGTCGGGGTGCCCCTGACGCTATAGCTCCGTGCTAGTTTGTCATATTCAGCCACTTTGGCCGAGATAGAAAAACTGTCGATAGCGCCGTTAACTGTTTTTGGAGAAACTCCTTCGGCAGCGAAGTACTTCACGATATTGCTACGGCTTTGTGGCGGTTGCCTGTCTTTATGTATGCTGGAGAATAATCTTTCTTCTAATCCCTGCTCCACATCCAGCATTTCAGCCAGGGCATGGGCTCTTTGTGATTCCGGCCCCATTTCTTTACCGATAAAACCCAGTGGTACTTTATTTAGTACGCCACCTTGTGCTTCTATGTTGGATTTTGCCTGGTTAACGTATGAATGTAAGGCGTAACAAGGTGGGCAGAAATAGGAAAAAAAGACAGTCACTTCAGATGAAGTGCTGGCGGGTTTGTCTAATATATCGTACTGGATCCCTTCTTGATAATCCGCAGCATTTGCCAGGGAAGCGAAACACAGCAGTAGAATGCTAGTGAGTATTTTTTTCATGGGTCACCTGTTCACTATGATGGGGTTATTTGCTCTAGCCTGGTTTATTGTCACGCCCTTTACTGGCAATGACAAATAATTACCTGCTTTATTAACAATTATTAATCTGTTTGATGTTCACTGAGCGGGTATAAATTGCATTGCTATCATCTTTTTAGCCTGATGCCGTCGGTGAAAATGACCCTTGCAATGTTAGTGAACCCTAGCGTGCCTTGTTAGTGACTGTGGGGCCTGTATAACCAGTTCAGCTGGTTACTTTAGTGGTGGCGAGAGAGATTGCGTTTCGGTTTTGTTCCTTTGCCCGATAGAGTGCTTTATCGGCTTCGAAGTAGATCTGCTCTGCTGTCGCCTCCACTTTGGGGCTGAGAATTTTTATTCCCATACATAAGGTGATTGTGTTGTAAGGGGGGTTACCTATGTGCTTGATGCCCAGGTGTTGCACCGCATCCTTGATCTTGTGGGCGGTCTGTGTAATTTCCTCAACGCTATTGGCTGTAGAAATAATAATTCCGAATTCTTCTCCTCCCAACCGAAAAACATAGTCCCCAGAGCGCCTTAACCCCCCCTTAAATACGTTGGCAATGGCGATTAACGCCTGATCTCCTTGCGGATGACCATAGCTATCGTTAAATTTTTTAAAGTTATCCACATCCAGCAAAATAAAGGCAAAAAATTTCTTATCCCGCCTGGCCCGGTTCCGTTCTTTGGCAAATACATGATTGAAATGACGGCGGTTATACAGGCCGGTGAGCTCATCTGTAATGGTCATTTTTTCAATTCGTTTTTTATCCGTAATATCTTGCTGAATAACTGTAAATCCGACCACCTGACCACGCCTTAGTGTAGGGGACAAGTAAGTTTCCGTTTTTAAGACCTGACCGTTCCGGCACAAATAGTCCAGCTCCCCCTGCCAGGATAGCCTTAGTGCTATGTAGTTGCTTAATTGCTTGATTTGTTGCTCTGGAGTAATGGGGATAAATAAGTCGACAAATGAGTTGCCTACCAGCTCCCATTTGTTATATCCCAGCCCATTACAAAGGGCATCGCTAATTTCGTAAATTTTACCATCGAGATCGATTCGGGTATTTAATACGTGGCTGTTGATGATTTTAACGTAGGCGCTGACTTTTTCGTTAACTGAGGCCAGCTTACGGTTCCACCAGGATATAATCAGCAGTACCAGCAATACGATACCACTCACCTGCCACACTCGTTTAGATCCCAGGGTGTGTTCAAACTTGATATTTATCCAGTTGTTGAATATTTTGTCGTGCTCTGCTTTATCGATAGCTCTGGTAGCCTTGTCAAACACCTGGCGCATCATGTGGTCACCTTTCTGGGTGGCGACTCCCAGGGTCCAGGTGTAATCGGTAGCACCACTAATTTTTACATTGTTTAGTTTGCCTTCTTTGATGAAATAACTCACCGATGCGACCGTGTCCATAAAGGCAAATATTTCCCCGCTGGATACACGGTTCAACCCATCTAAAACACTGTCCACCTCGACAATATTGGCATCTGGGTGCTCGGACCTTACTTTTTCTAAAATTGCATAATCGGACACTATACCCACAGGATGCTCGGTGATTTGACTATAGTTGCCGATAAATATGTGTTCCGCGCGTGTTACCAGCACAACGGGGATCTTCATATAGTTCTCACCAAAGGTCAGGTACTTTTCTCTCGATGGTGTGGCAGCCGCTGCCGAAATAATATCGCATTCTTTGGCCTTTGCCTTCGCCAGGGTCTCACTCCAGTTGGAGGTGACTTTTAAGGTTAAGGGTTTACCCAACTTCTGCTCAAACAGCCGCATGGTCTGAGCCACTATACCTCTATGTTGATTCTTGTTGTCGATCCATTCGAAGGGTGGCCAGCCGGGGTCCACACACATAGTAAATCCCTTCTTACTGTCCAGGTAAGCCTGCTCTTGCTGATCAAATAAGGCTGGTTTGGGGATTTCTTGTTGGGAGAGTCCCATCCACTTGCTTCTCAAGGCCAGTAACTCTTCTTCGCTAATATCGGCAATGGCTTTGTCGATGGCGGTTTTTAGCAATGGCCAGTCGGCGCGGATGCCAATATGCAGTTTGGTGAATGAGGTGTTTTTTAGTTCGGCTTCTCCTACTATCTTTAAATTTGAAAGTAAGTTTTTATTAATCAAATAATTGGCAACGGCTTGTTTATCTACATATGCATCTGCCAAACCGGTTGAAACGGCTTTTAATCCATCTAACGGGGATTCCACACGAACTAATCTGATAGTTGGATACTGCTGTTGAATAACCTGTTGAGAGTTATAGCTCGGAATTATAGCCAGGGTTTTTCCTTTCAGGTGCTCGAGAGTCTTGATGATTTCCTGGTCGTTTCTGGTAATGATCACTGAATGTAGGTCGAGGAAAGGCGTGCTGAAGGAAAGAAACTCTTCACGTTCTGTATTTTTGGCAATGCTATGAATGATATCCAGCTCCCCCTGCTTGGCCATACTCAACAATTCCCCCCAGCTATAACCGTTTATATAGGTAAACTTCAATTGAAGGCGGGAGGCAATCAGTTCCAGGTAGTCAATGGCGTAACCTGTGGGTTTGTTATTGCTGACAAAGTCGATGGGAGGCCAGTTATTTTCGTTTGATACCCGGATACTCTTGAGACCTGCCAGAAACACACGTTCTGCCTCTGTGAGTGGAGGTTCATGGTTTGCAACAGCGGGCCTGCTTACCACCCAGCATATACAAAGGAAGGTAAAAATAAGTCTAGCAAGCGACATGGTGATTGATGCTCTCTCCCTGATGACAAACTTCATGTTTGCTATGGCCTAGCGATCCGGCTTTATCCGAATATAACTATTACTCTTTTTTTTCCGAACAGATCATTAATTTTGCTAATTTGATGCTTTTATCATGCTTATCTGGCGCTATATTTTTTCGAAATAGTATTCTCCCAACTAATCTAATAAGAGCAGGTAAACACTTTTCGGAGTGGTCGGTGATAGGGGCTAATTGTCACGCAATTACAAGGTCACACAAATTTGGGAACTGGTTACACTCCATACTCTCCATAGCTTGCTGTGCCCTGATATTGGTTTATCTGGCTTATGTGCTGTTCGGTGAAGGCTGGTTGTGGCTCACCTTTATCGGTTTATTGATGGCCTACCTGGTGCAACCTGTTATATCACCTCAGGTTATGTTAAGTATGTGCCGGGGAGAGTTACTGGATAGTAAGCACCATCCGGAGTTGTTTCGAGTTTTAAACCAGGTCACCAGACGCGCCCGCCTTCCTGTTACTCCTGAGCTTTACTTAGTCCCCAGCAATGACCTGAATGCATTCGCCTTAGGGCCTCCTAAAAACTGTGCTATTGCTTTATCCAGCGAGATTTTGGATAAACTAGATATCAACGAACTTGCCGGTGTATTAGGGCATGAGGTGAGTCATATTTTAAACCGGGACCTGGTGGTATTGAGTATTACTGAAGTGACAGTCAGGCTGGCAAAGCTCTTTTCATTACTGGGCATTTTACTGTTAATGATAAGTCTGCCCATGGTGTTTATGGGTTGGTGGAGTGTCCCATTGTTTCCTCTGCTGGCGCTGATCCTGACCCCTGTGATGACAGATGTGATCCAGCTAGCGCTGGCCAGGGCAAGGGAGTATAACGCAGATCTTGGCTCCGCATTGCTGCTAGGGTCGGCGCGACCTTTAATCTGTGCTCTGAAAAAAATGGACCTATATCAGAAAATGTCTCCGCGACACCTGGCGCCAGCTCTGGGAAGGCATAAACTGCCGCCGATTTTGCTGAGCCACCCTCCTATTGGAGAACGGATACGCAGGTTAAGACGGCTGGTCTACTTCGAATATTCCCCCTTAGCGGTTAGCAATTCTAAGGGAACAGTGGATCCCATTGATAAATAATACCCCCGACTGCCGCCGGGGGGACTCGCTTTAAAAATCTTTGTAGTTCCGGTATTTAATTCCAAAGAAAATGGTGTAAAGCACAGGCACGATAATCAGAGTCAACAAGGTCGCCACACCCAAGCCAAACATGATCACCGCCACCATGGATTCAAAGAAAGCATCAGAAACCAGGGGTAACATACCTAATATGGTTGTTACTGCCGCCATACAAACTGGCCTAACCCTGCTTACCGTCGATTCGAACACAGCCTGAAAGGGTTCTTTTCCTGCGTCGATATCCAGGTTAATTTGATCCAACAGCACGATACCGTTTTTAAGCAGCATGCCAGACAGGCTTAACATACCAAGCAAAGCCATAAAACCAAATGGCGTCCCCATCACCAATAAACCTGAGGTAATTCCTATCATAGCTAAGGGGACACAGCACCAGATCACCAGAGGCTTTCGCACCGAATTAAACAGGAACACAGTGATCAGGAACATCATCAGGAACCCCATAGGTAAAGATGCGAATAAAGCGGTGCCGGCTTTACCGGACGACTCGTATTCACCGCCCCATATAAGCTCATAACCTGGCGGCAGCTCAATTGCTTCTACCTTAGGGTGGACTTGTTTAAATAGCTCCGCAGGTAAAATGTCATACTCAAAATCCGCATCGGCAAGCACGGTGAGAGTACGCTTACGATCACGTCGCTGAATAATGGGATCTTCAAACTTAACATCAAAGCCATTAACCACTAGCACAACAAATTGCATATCAATTATTAGCGCTGGCGGACAAGGACGATAAAGATCTGGATCTGCCCGTGAGTATTCCAATCACCAAGGGTCAACTGGCTGAACTGGCTGAACTGGTGAATAAACCCAGGCAACGAATACATCTTGAACTTAATCAAATGGCGGAGCTGGGGCTGGTGAATTCCGGATATGGCAAGGTGGATATTGTTGATATGGCAGGGTTAAAGGCTTATGTAGCCGATGCCAAGGATTAGAGGTACACTCGGCTGCCTATTACGTGAAATTTATAATACTCGCTTAAGCGAGAGGTAGAATTCAGATGGCATTAAAAGTTGCAATAAACGGTTTTGGTCGAATTGGTCGCAGCGTGTTACGTGCGCTGTATGAAAGTGGTAAACAGCAGCAGATCCAGGTGGTGGCAATTAACGAGCTGGCGGAGCCGGAAGCCATGGCTCACCTGCTGCAATATGATTCCAGCCATGGCCGCTTCCAGATTAACGTTAGCCATGATCAGGAGCACCTTTACCTGTGTGACGATAAGATCCGCCTGTTGCATCAGCCAGAAATTCAGCACTTACCCTGGTTTGACCTGCAGGTCGACATAGTACTGGATTGCACAGGATTATATGGTTCTCGTGAAGACGGTTTGGCGCACCTGGAAGCAGGGGCAAAAAAAGTACTGTTTTCCCATCCGGCGGCTGCAGATGTGGATTACACCGCGATTTACGGGGTTAACCACAATGGTTTAATGCCGGAGCATAAGATTGTCTCCAATGGCTCCTGCACCACCAACTGTATTGTGCCTGTAATTAAGGTGCTCGATGATGCGTTTGGCATAGAGTCCGGCACCATTACCACCATACATTCGGCGATGAATGATCAGCAGGTGAACGATGCTTATCATAAAGATCTGCGCCTGACCCGGGCGGCCAGTCAGTCGATTATCCCGGTTGATACTAAGCTGGCCCGTGGTATCGAACGTATTTACCCGAAATTTTCCAATAAATTTGAAGCCATAGCGGTAAGGGTGCCCACTATTAATGTGACAGCCATGGATTTAAGCGTCACCGTAAGAACCGATGTGTCGGTGGACGATGTTAACCTGGCCATAAGAGAAATGGCGCGGGCGGGGCTGGAGCCTATTTTGGACTACACAGAATCACCATTGGTATCCACAGATTTTAACCACGATCCCCATAGCGCCATAGTGGATGGTACTCAGACGCGGGTGAGTAATAGTCACTTGATTAAGACCCTGGTCTGGTGTGATAACGAGTGGGGATTTGCCAATCGGATGCTGGATACGACATTGGTGATGGCACAAGGAATAGAGTGATGCTGGATGCGGCGTTAGCTATGGCACAAGGAATAGAGTGATGCTGGATGCGGCGTTAGCTATGGCACAAGGAATAGAGTGATGCTGGATACGGCGTTAGCTATGGCACAAGGAATAGAGTGATGCTGGATACGGCGTTAGCTATGGCACAAGGAATAGAGTGATGCTGGATGCGGCGTTAGCTATGGCACAAGGAATAGAGTGATGCTGGATACGGCGTTAGCTATGGCACAAGGAATAGAGTGATGCTGGATACGGCGTTAGCTATGGCACAAGGAATAGAGTGATGCTGGATACGGCGTTAGCTATGGCACAAGGAATAGAGTGATGCTGGATACGGCGTTAGCTATGGCACAAGGAATAGAGTGATGCTGGATACGGCGTTAGCTATGGCACAAGGAATAGAGTGATGCTGGATACGGCGTTAGCTATGGCACAAGGAATAGAGTGATGCTGGATACGGCGTTAGCTATGGCACAAGGAATAGAGTGATGCTGGATACGGCGTTAGCTATGGCACAAGGAATAGAGTGATGCTGGATGCGGCGTTAGCTATGGCACAAGGAATAGAGTGATGCTGGATACGGCGTTAGCTATGGCACAAGGAATAGAGTGATGCTGGATACGGCGTTAGCTATGGCACAAGGAATAGAGTGATGCTGGATACGGCGTTAGCTATGGCACAAGGAATAGAGTGATGCTGGATACGGCGTTAGCTATGGCACAAGGAATAGAGTGATGCTGGATGCGGCGTTAGCTATGGCACAAGGAATAGAGTGATGCTGGATACGGCGTTAGCTATGGCACAAGGAATAGAGTGATGCTGGATACGGCGTTAGCTATGGCACAAGGAATAGAGTGATGCTGGATACGGCGTTAGCTATGGCACAAGGAATAGAGTGATGCTGGATGCGGCGTTAGCTATGGCACTAGGAATAGAATAAAGGGGGCTACCCCTTTTTTTCCTGCTTTTCGGCTTTTGCTGGTTCTTCCACAGGGTCGCTACAACGGCTACTAAAATGCACGGCCTCCAGCCACTCATCAAGTTCCTGCTCAGAGATAGGTTTTTTTTCCATCGCTGGTTTCCATCACTATTTATCTGCGGTTTAGGATAACTTAAATTCGGCCATGGGCAAACGTCTAAATTATTTACATTCTTATCAGTATTGATAGCAGCTCTGGTCTAGGCTTGTGGTGATTAATTTACAAGCTTGGGGAAAGATAAATGGTTAGTGAGCAGCAAAAATCCCTGATCCAAAGGGTGGTGAATGTATTTGAAACCGGTACGGCAGAGGGAAAATACCATGCATTGGCCGTGTATTGGGACGGTTTCCAGTCCTCTGCGCAGATCACTTACGGTAGAAGCCAAACCACGGAGCAAGGTAACTTGGTCAGGCTAATAGAAAGTTATGTGGAGAACAGGGGGCAGCTGAGTGAGGAGTTAAGTCCCTATCTGGAGATGATCGGTCAGCGGCAGTTGTTTGAAGACGAGCGGTTTAAAGCGCTGTTGATCCGTGCAGGTCAGGAAGACCCTGTGATGCGATGCACGCAGGACGATTTTTTCGATGAAAGTTACTGGCAACCCTCATTAATATGGATGCGTCAGCATGAGCTATCGACGCCATTAGCCCACCTGGTGATCTACGATTCCTTTATTCATTCAGGCCGGATCTTGATGTTCCTCAGGCAACGCTTCAGAGCAATGCCGCCAGTGAGTGGCGGCGATGAGCGTAGTTGGTTAAAGGCTTACGTGGAAACTCGCCACCAATGGTTAAAGCACCATTCCAACCCTTTGCTCAGGAAAACCATTTATCGCACCCAGATGTTTTTGGACCAGATAGAGGAAGAGAACTGGAACCTCAGTTCATTGCCTCTGGTGGCTAATGGGGTGGCGGTGACTTAGCTCCAGCACTGATTATTTGTGTTGTTTATTCTGGGTCTGACTGTCGCTGTTGTGGCGTTTATCTTGCCAAAAGTTAAGCGAGCTATTCAGTTGTTCGAGTCTCGTGGGTTTGGAAAGGTAATCATCCATACCGCTCTGAAAGCACCTTTGTTTGTCTTCTTTAGAGACATTGGCAGTCAGGGCTATGATAGGGATATCGTTTTGCCCGGCGCCGCCGCGTATCTTTCGGGTGGTCTCAAAGCCATCCAAGATTGGCATCTGGCAGTCCATTAATACAAGGTCAAAATAGCTCTTTGCTAGCGCTTCAATCGCCATCTCACCGTTGCCGACAATAGTGCAGCTATGGCCCAGTTTTTTTAGCATACGTTTAGCGACATTCTGATTTACTTCGTCATCTTCCGCCAACAGAATATGCAGGCTGCGCAACTTGGTTAGTTCTGGTTTACTCGGCGGCTGCAGCGATTGACCCTGATTTAACTCGAACAGAGTTAGGCAACATTGGCGTAATTCACTTTGTTTCAGTGGTTTCGATAAACGAGGGTATTGGTCCAGCTGCAAACTGCAATTAACATCGGTCCGATTCAGGTTTGAACTTAATGTTACCAGCCGTAGCTTATCAGCCTGAATTCGGCGCCATAAGCCTGTATTTTCAGCGGCGGTTAAATACTTGTCGATAAACATTAGGTCAAATGCTGCTTTGGCTTGATCCAGTGCAATCAGGGCTTCTCCTGCCGAGGTAGCACAGACACAAGTGCATTGCCAAAAGTTCAGCTGACGAGCGATGACATCACAATTAGTTTGCGACGTATCAACTATCAGCACCCGCTTGTGTGACAAGTTTAAAGCGGGGTTTACTGCACTACTGGTATCTTGTGGCAGGGGCAACAGGACGGAAAACGTCGAGCCATGGCCGGGCTCGCTGCTGACCTGAACGCGGCCACCCATCATTTCCGCCAGCTTCTTGCTGATGGCCAGACCCAGCCCGGTGCCGCCATACTTCCGGGTGGTGGAAGAATCGACCTGGCTAAAGGCCTGAAACAGAGATTGAATACCTGCTTCGTCGATCCCGATTCCCGTATCCTTTACACTAAAACATAATTCGCTGCTGTCTTGCGTCTCCTGTTTAGCTTTTATCTCAATGGTTATTTCCCCGCTTGAAGTAAATTTCACCGCATTGTTGGCCAGGTTGGTCAGGATCTGATTTATTCTGACGGGATCCCCCAGCCGCTGAGGGTGGATCTCAGGGGCCAGGAAACAACTGACGTTAAGGGACTTCTTTTCCGCAGAATAGGCGATAAGTTCGATAAGTTTATTGAGTACTTCCTGCAGATTGAACGATACAGTTTCCAGCTCCAGCCGGCCTGCTTCTATTTTGGAGAAATCTAAAACATCATTGATGATATGAAGTAAGGCATCCGCCGAGTTGGAGATGGTTTCGGTGAATTCGATTTGCTCAGTGTCCAGCTGAGAATCAATCAGGAAGTGGGTCATGCCGATTATACCGTTGAGCGGGGTGCGTATTTCATGACTCATAGTAGCGAGAAACTCACTTTTTGCCTGGGATGCCTGTTTCGCGCGTTCGGCAAAAGCCAATGCCTCGTGCCGCGCTTCCTGTAACTCTCTGGTGCGCTCATGCACTTTGATTTCCAGCCCTGATTTATAACTTTCCAGCTTTGCTTCGGCTCTGGTGCGTAACGCTATCTCCTTTTCCTGGGCTGCCAACTTGAACTCCAGCTGTTTTTTGAGTTCGGTAACATGGGCGGTTTGCGCGACTATTTCTCTTCGCTGGGCATCCAATTGGACAAATATTTTAACTTTGGCCAGCAGGCTGTGTGAGTCCAGAGGTTTAAACAGGTAGTCCACCGCACCGACTTCATAACCTTTAAAGATATGGCGCTGCTCCTTATTGATGGCTGTAACGAAAATGATGGGGATATAACGGGTTTTTTCGATAGCCCTGAGATATTCGGCGGTCTCAAAACCATCCATTATAGGCATTTGCACGTCCAGTAAGATCAGGCAATATTCAAATTGAGCACACAGCTTAAGTGCTGCATCGCCTGAGCTTGCCTTATGTATTTCCAGGTTTAGGTCTTCCAGCAGAGTTTCGAGGGCCAGTAGATTTTTCGGCTCGTCATCTACCAGAAGCACTTTCTGATGGTTCGTTTCTGTCACTGATTGACAATACCTTTGTGCAAAACAAAGCAGAGTTTATGGTCTCTCATCTATAAGCTAACTCTAGCTGAAAGGCCAATATTCCTCTGTGTTTTAGTCGCCAACCATTGCCGGACTAAGCCGGTTTGTATAACCAGACTTTCAACATCGACAGCAGTCTGCTCATATTGATGGGTTTGGCCATGTATTCAGAAGCCCCGGCCTTAATACAGGCCGCCCTGTCTTCGGGCATTGCTTTGGCTGTGAGGGCGATAATGGGTGTTTTGTTATAGGCGGGCATCTTGCGTATTCGGCGCATGGCTTCAAAGCCATCCATTTCCGGCATCATTATATCCATCAGGATTAGTTCAATATCACTGCTTTCATTTAGTATTTCTATTGCCCGTTTACCATTGTCTGCGATTTTTATGTTTATACTTTCCTGCTCGAGCTGACTGGAAAGGGCATAGGTATTACGGATGTCATCGTCAACCAGTAGTATTTTCCTTCCGGCTAGTACCGAGTGGTCATGGCTGACACTCTGCGCTTCATCGCTATCTAAACTGTTTACAAACAGGTTAATATCATCCATCAGGCGTTCCGGAGACTCTGCTCCTTTTATGATTATGTCATCACCATAGTTGTGAAGCTTGGCTTGCAGCTCTTCGGATAAGTCTTGTCCTGTATAAATAATCACAGGCAGACGCTGGTCACTCGGCAGCCTGCGAATTTTCTCCAATACCTCGACTCCACTGATATCCGGTAAGCCGAGATCCAGGATCACGCAGTCGAAGCCGTGATTTACGCTCAGCTTTTCACAAGCCTGCTTGCCATTTACCGCGTAATCAAGCTGGGTTGTCGCATTGTTCAGCAGTATATCCATGGCAATCCTTTCACCGGATTCATCCTCAACCACCAGGATTTTTTTCATCGGCTGGGTTCTGTTGGCAATAAGGCCGAGCAGTGCTGTTTTTACATCTTCTTCGTTTACCGGCTTCATTGAGAAACCATAAGCGCCATGGCTCAGGCTGGCAGATTTTAGATCTTTGCCGGAAATAACATGAACTCTAATATTCCGGGTCGATTCATTTGCTTTAAGTTGTTCGATAACATTAAACCCGTCGATATCGGGTAAACCTATGTCCAGCAAGATTCCGCTAGGCAGGAAATCCATCGCCAGATAAAGCGCCTCTCGCCCCGAGCTGGCACGAAGGCAGTCGAAGCCATTCTCATTGGATATGAGTTCAAGCTGCCGGGCAAAGTTTTCGTCATCCTCAACAATGAGAATTTGCTTGTTACTTGTCCTCTTTGGACTGGGCTTAGGGGCGGCTAATTGACCGCCGCTTTGTTGCGATATGGTATGGTCCAGCACTTCAACTTCCTGGTTTGATACTGTTTTACCTTCGATTTCCAACGGCAGATAGAGAGAGAAACAACTGCCTTTATCGATTTGACTGGTGACCTGAATTTCACCACCCAACAGCCGGGTCAGCTCTCTGGAAATGGTTAAACCTAACCCTGTGCCACCATATCTGCGGCTGATGCTGCCATCTTGCTGATGAAAGGCTTCGAAAATAATATCTATTTTATCTTCGCTGATACCGGTTCCTGTATCTATTACGGATAGGGCTATCATGTTGTCGATATTGCAATTTTTATTGTCGAACACAGTGCCTTCTGGGGGGTTATGCGCTTTTAGGGTGATTGAGCCCTGTTCTGTAAATTTAAAGGAGTTAGATAGAAAGTTTCTGAGGATTTGCTCTAACCTGTGTGCATCCGTTTTTATGGTTTTAACTGTGCCGCTTTCTATCTCGGTGGAAAATACTAAACCCTTGTTGATAGCCTGTTGTTCAAACATGGAAAAGACATTCTGGCATAAGTTCTCAAGGTGTAACTCAGTTACTTCGACTTCCAGCCTGCCGGCCTCAACTTTTGATAAATCGAGAATATCGTTGATCATTTCCAACAGGCTGGTGCCGCCTTCGTAAATAACATCGGCAGATTTAATCTGTTTTTCGGTTAAATTACCTTGTTTGTTGTCGGCTAACGCTTTGGAGAGAATTAGCAGACTATTAAGGGGTGTCCTTAGTTCATGGGACATATTGGCGAGAAACTCTGATTTATACTTACTTGCAATTGCCAGCTCATTGGCTTTTATCGCCAGATCACTTCTCGCATTCTCGACTTCATCTTTTTGTCGCTGTAGGAACGTTTGCTTCTCTTCTAATGCATCATTGGACGATCTGAGCTCTTCACTCTGCTGTTTTAGCTCTTCCTCAGAAGCCCTAAGTTGCTCGGTTTGGTTTTGCAGAGTATCGTTGGCGAGTTTCAGTTCATCTTGTTGTGATTGTAATTTATTTGCCTGTTTTTTTAGTTCTACTTGATTGGCTTCAGATTCGCTGAATAAGGACTCTATTTTTGTCCGGCTATTGGCATTGTTGATAATGATACCTAAGCCTGTGGCGATTTGATCCAGTAGCTCTCTTTGCAATGGGGTGAATTCCTGAAACGAGGCCAGTTCGATGACTGCTGTACATTTACCATCAAATAATACAGGCAGTACAACTATAGTGAGCGGGCTGGCTTCACCCAGGCCGGACGAAATTTTAATATAATCGTCAGGTACCTGAGATAATACAATGGCTTGCTTTTCCAAGGCGCACTGGCCAACCAGGCCTTCTCCAGGCTTAAAGTTATTTGCGATATGCTTGCGTTCTTTAAACGCATAACTGCCCAGCAGAGATAGCTGTTTATTATCTTCGTCCTGGTATGCGTAAAATGCGCCGTGGCCTGCATTGAGCATTATCGCCATCTCTCTAATCATGTTTTTTGCTAAATCAACAGGCTTGTTTATCCCCTGGGCCTGCTTGATTAAGCTGGCCAGATTGGTTTGCAACCAGTCTTTTTCTTCCATTTTTTGGAGTAACTCTGCTTTGGCCAGGTTTTCAGACTTGAGCTCCTCGCTGCGAATTTTAAGTTGGGCAACCATACTTTGCAGCGCGATACCAAGTATGTCTTTGTCAGAGCTAAGAATCAGCTCTGTTTCCAGGTTACCGCTGGCGATTTGTTCTGCCATTCTGGTTTTTTCTTTGAGTGCAGTTACCATGCTTAACACGGATGCTAAAATTCCACTGGTAGTGTTTTGGTCGCCCTCATAGCGAATGTCTATTTCACCTTGAGCCAGCCTGCGGGTGATATCCATTATTACTAAAGGCTCGCCGCCGATTGGTTTTCTTATTTTTCCGGCAATAAACCAGGATAAAAATGTTGCCAGGAGAAGGCCTATTACCGAGATCACTTCGATGATCAATACAGCTTGATCATTGTTTTCCGCCAACCGAGGACCAAGATTGTCTTGATCATTTTTAACCGAGAGTTTCACTTGTTCCGCTGCGTCCGATATTGTAGGTCCAATACTGTTTAACTGGCTCTCTATCACTTCGTTACGTTTTAAAATAAGTTGTTTCACCTGGTTAAAAACCCGCCGGTAGGTTTCTCTTTCCTGCATAAAACTGGTGAAGAGCGCTTTTCTTTTTGGGTCGTCCAGCTCCAACTGCAGGGTATTGGCGACAGAATCGATCTCTGAGCCTATTTCCAGTTGAAAACGTGTTGCTGCGGTCAGGTCATTGGTATTCAGGAATTTATTAGCATAAAGTCGAGCCAGTAAGACGTGTTCCTGGATACGCCCGGCGTAATAAGCGGCTATGGAATCATTATCGTCAAAGGCACTCGTCATTATTTCAGTTAGTTTAGTGCGCATCGCCAATCCACTGGGATCTAGCTGGTCAAACACCAGGATATCTCTTTGTTGCTTGAAGGCTATGATCAATGCAAACTGGCGAACGTATAAAGCCAGGGAGTCATCGATCAAGGTAACGTTGCGAGCCCGCTCTGCCTGTTCTATTTCTTGTTTGGCCAGGTCTAAGAAGCTGTCCAGTTTTTCTAGTCTGCTTTCATAATTCACAACACTTTGCTGTCTGCCGGATTTAAAAAACTCTTTCACATATAGGCGTACCAACAACATATTTGCCTGTAAGCGTCCCGCCAGATTGGTATCTCGCGCAAGACTACGGTATTCCTTAAATCCCGTATTCGCATTTTTTAATCCGTTGTAAGAAACGAACGAGATAATCACCATCAGGCTAAGGATCAAGCCAAATCCGAGGTTTAGAATCGTTGAAAGCTTTATATTCTCAAACATAATCGTATCTTCTGTTTGCTATGTGGTTCAGGTTTGAGGTATGCCCGGTACCGGCTTGCGGTACTCCCCACTTTTGTTAACCGGCCTGTTTGGTAAAGTGGCTGAGATTGACAGTATTTCGCGGTGTGCAGACATGCTGAAATGGATTGATGGTAGACATTCTCAAAGTATAGGATCCGGTGGCCAATAAAATTGACTCTCGTTAATCAGAGTGCCGATTTTACTGCCTGCACGGCTCGTGCTGGGGAGATATTTCCTGCCATTGGCCGCCGGGTTTAGCTGAAAGTCTGACCCACATCTTGGCTTTCATTTTCAACTTGCCTGGTTAGATTATTTTTCAAACAACTCTAGACTCAAAGGATTAAGGCATGGCGCCTGCAAAGCTGGAAATTGCTGGTTAACAGTCCGCCACAATATGGTTGTATCTATGAGTCTCACCATAAAAGCCAAAGTCTGGTTGTTTGTCTTGGTTATTATGCTGCTGATGCTGGTGGCAGGTTTCTACACTATCTCCAAGATGCAAGACGTAGCCGTTGAGCTGGATGAGCTGGCCGAGTTGAATGTTCCCCTGGTAGGGCATCTCAGTCGAATAGGTACCAAGCAGGAGGAGCAAACCGTTTATTTGCAACGTTATTTTCGATTGTTAGATGACAAAGACATACGGATATTTATTGCGCTGGGAGAAGAGGTCAGCAAAGAATTTTCCATGGCTCATCAACTGTTAGCGAAACGTGAAAAGCGTGATGATCAATATAGTGAAGTGATCGCTGGATATCTGAGTAAATTGGATACCCTGGGCAGCCACCACGAGTCCTTCGAACGGCACGCTGAAAGCCTTCTAGCTCATATTAGCGGCAGTAAATTAGCGCTGATCCCTGAACTTGAAGAAAAATTAAGGAGAAAGGCAGAAAACATTAACCTGGGATTAGCAAAATTACTGTTGGGTATAGAGGCTGATGCTCAACAAGTGGCGGCAGTTGAACATATCGATAACGCTAAGTTACTAAACCAGGTTTACCTTCCCCTGATCCGGGCGGTAACCGATATTAGCCAGAAACAGTTGGCCCAGGAAATCGGTTTAGAAAAGTTTTTCAGAAGCCCGGACGGGGATTCGGCATCGGAGTTCAGCAAGTTATCCAAGCATATCGATAGCGCCTTTGTTGAGACAGGATTTCAGTTACAAAAACACCTGAGTACAGAGCTGAGCCAGCAGCTCGAAGAGGATGTGGCTGCTTATCTGGCCAGGCTGAAGCAGCTGGACGCTGCTCACGGGGAGTTTGAAACCTCTGGCTTTCAGCTGATAGAGGAAATCCAAAAGTCCGGGCTTAAGGAGATCGCAGGGCAAGAGCAGGCGTTGGAAAATGAAGCCTTTGAACTGGACGAGGCGTTAAACAGCTTTTTATTTGAGGTTGAGAAACAAACCGAGCAATTGGCGGTCAGCGCCGAACAACATGAGAAAAGTGCTATTACAGTCAGTTTCATTATTTATGCCATCGCTTTACTGGTTGCCGCTGTGGCGGGAGCCCTGCTGGCTCGTAATATAGTGTCGGCTCTGAGTGGTCTGGCTCAGGCTACCGATCGCCTGGTGGAAGGAGATCTTTCATCGGAAATAGCCATTACCAGTAAAGATGAAATCGGCGAACTCAGCAAAAAATTTGTTGAGATGCAGGGCAGTTTTAGTCAAATGGCAACAAATGCCAAACTGTTTGCTGCCGGGGACTATCAGCAACTGATTGAACCAAGAACGGATAGAGACGAATTTGGCCTGGCTTTGTCACATATGATGAAGCAGGTAAATGACAGAAACAGGCAGATTAAAGAAGCTGAGGCAAGAACCAAAGCAATTATAGACACAGCCGTAGACGGTATTTTTACCATCACAGAGCTGGGTTTGGTGGAAACCCTCAACCCGGCAGCGGAGAAGTTATTTCAATACTCGGCACATGAAGTGGTGGGTAAAAACGTTAAGCTGCTGATGCCCAGCCCCTATAAAGACGAGCATGATAGTTACCTGGCCAATTACCGCAACTCAGGAATAAGAAAAATTATAGGCAAAGGGCGTGAAGTCACAGGGCGAAGAAAAGATGGCACAACATTCCCTATCTTTTTATCGGTTGGTGAAATCCTGGTAAGTGGGCAAAGGCTGTTTACCGGTATCGTCAGGGATATTACCGAGCAGAAAGATAGCGAACGTAAGCTGATAGATCGCTCTGAACAGATGGAGCAACAAAATTGGTTAAAGAGCCAGATCGCCAGGGTACTCGCCATCTCATCATCCGGACAGACAACCCTGGACCTGGCTCAGTCGGTGATTTCAGAGCTGGCCGGTATTTTTTCCATAGGTCACGGCGCCTTTTATATGCTGGAAAAATCGCCCCAAGGGAGCGAGCAGTTTGTCCTGCTTGGCAGTTACGCCTATCAGGAGAGAAAAAATGTGTCTAATCACTTCGCGCACGGTGAAGGGCTGGTGGGCCAGGCAGCGCTGGAGCAAAAAACTATCCACCTTACCCGGGTACCGGATGACTATATAAAAATCACCTCGGGCTTGGGAGAGAAAGCACCGCTAAACCTGGTGGCGCAACCCGTGATACTGGAAGATAAAACCCTGGCGGTGATTGAGCTGGCATCCTTTACCCAGTTTGAACCTGTACAACTCGAGCTGTTGCAGCAGATCTGTAAAAGCCTGGCTATGGTGATAAACAATGTGGTTGGCAAGCAACGTATTGAATTGTTATTGGCGGAATCTCAGCGTCAGGGACAGCAGCTGCAAAGTCAGCAAGAAGAATTAAAGGCGTCAAATGAAGAGCTGCAATCCCAGCAAGAGGAGCTTAAGGCCTCCAACGAAGAGCTGCAGTCTCAGACTGAAGCCCTGAAAGAGTCGCAAAACCAGCTTGAACAACAAAAAGACAGCTTAAAAACGTCCAATCAGGAGCTGGAGCAGCGGCAGGGGGAAATCCGGCAACAGAACCAGCAACTGGAGCTGTCCCGTGCGGAGCTGGAGAAAAAAGGTAAGGCCCTGGAATTGTCGAGTAAATATAAATCGGAGTTTCTTGCCAATATGTCCCATGAGCTGCGAACTCCCCTGAACAGCTTGCTTATCCTGTCCAAGTCCCTGGCGGATAACAAGCAAGGCAACCTTAATGAAAAACAAGTTAAGTCGGCCAATGTGATCTATGAGGGCGGGGTCAGCCTGCTGGAGATGATCAACGATATCCTAGACTTGTCCAAGGTGGAGGCGGGCAGGCTTGAAGTCGAGGTACTGAACGTGAAGCTGGAAGATGTTTGTCAGGGGCTCTATTCCATGTTTGAGCAGCAGGCTGTGGATAAAGGGTTGGAATTTTCGGTAGATGTTGTAGCAGGAGCTGTTGAAATCATTCGAACCGACGGTCACAGGCTGGAGCAGATCCTGCGAAATTTCCTGTCCAATGCGTTTAAATTTACCGAAACCGGTTCGGTGACCATCCAGATACATGGCGGCAAAGCCGATACTGTGTTTATTAAACCAGGTTTTCAGCCTGGTAATGTCGTCGGTTTGTCGGTGCAGGATACCGGCACCGGCATCAGTGAGGACAAGACAGATCTTATCTTCGAAGCCTTTCAACAACAGGACGGCTCTATCAGTCGCAAGTATGGCGGCACAGGTTTGGGCTTAACCATTTCAAGGGAGCTCGCTCGCTTGCTCAGGGGGGAAATCCAGGTGGTCAGTGAGCTAGGCAAAGGCAGCTGCTTTACCTTGTATCTCCCGCTGGACTTTGAACCGCAAGGAGCATCCGGCAGTGAAGAAAAAGTACCTGTGCCAAGTCCACCCGTGGAAATCACTGAAAAAGCGCCAAGCGCCATTGAGCCAGTCGAGGCAACAAACAATGGCAAAGGGAATATCAGGCTAAGTATCGCCCCGGAGCAGAACTATATCCTGGTGGTGGAAGACGATCCTAACTTTGCCAACGAACTGGAACGTATCGTCAAAGAAAGTAATTTTAGCTGTATGCGCAGCAGTACCGGCCGTGAAGCCCTCTACTTAGCGATGGAGCATAAACCGCAAGGTATTTTACTGGACATAGGTTTACCCGATATCGATGGATTTGAGGTGATTGAACAGCTGAAAGCCAACCCATCAACCCGAAATATTCCGGTGCATGTGTTATCGGGGGCGGACCATAAATCAGATGCCCTGAGCCACGGCGTATATGGATTTTCCATGAAACCTGTGGGTGAAGAGGACGTGAAAACAGCCCTGATTAGCCTGAACGCCCGTCGGCCCATGAAAAAGCTGCTGGTGGTGGAAGATGATTCAGGAGAGCGTATGGCCATCGATGTACTGCTTCACGATGAGGATACCCAGGTAGAGTATGCCTGTGATGGCAAACAAGTTGGTGAGCTGCTGACCGATGACCATGATTTTGATTGTGTGATCCTGGATTTAGGTTTGCCGGATATGAGTGGCATGGAAGTACTGGAAAATATACGTAAGCTACCCAGAAAAGAGCGCTTACCCGTGATCATCTATACCGGGCGAGAATTGTCAGAAGAGCTGCAAGCGAAACTACACAGTTATGCCGATGATATCATTATCAAAGGTGCAGAATCACCGGAGCGTCTGATGGATGATATCTCACTGTTTGTGCATAGCGTAGACAAAAATTCTCATATGGAGCCGCACCATGACCACTCCCTGTTAGATGGACGCAGGATATTGCTGGTGGATGACGATATCCGCAATACCTATGCCCTGTCCAGCCAGCTGGAGCAGGAAAAGATGAATGTGGAAATTGCCGACAATGGTAAACGGGCAGTGGATATACTGATTGATGACCATGGTTTTGAGCTGATCCTGATGGATATTATGATGCCGGAGATGGATGGCTTTGAGGCCATGGGCTTGATACGTCAAATGGCGGCCTACAAAGACACACCGATCATTGCCCTGACAGCTAAGGCTATGCCGGAGGACAGGGCGGCTTGTATCAGGGCGGGGGCCTCCGAATATCTGGCGAAACCGATCAATATGGATCGCCTGCTGTCGATGCTAAAAGTCTGGTTGTATAAAGCCAGTTAACCCGAAGCCGATAAAATTCGAGGCAAGGAGGAAGTATGGATGAGGTTGCTGTCGAGGAGAGTGAGCTGGAGTTATTATTATCAACCCTGCAGCGTCACAGAGACGTCGATTTTAGCAACTACGCTAGGGCGTCATTAAAACGCTGTGTAAAGCGGCATATGAAGCTGGCAGACCTTAGTTATATCTCGGAAATGATCCCCCTGGTTATTCATGACGACAAGTTTTATCAAGGCCTGCTCAACAGCCTGTCGGTGCGTGTTTCGGAGATGTTTCGTGATCCGGATATCTTTCGTACTATTCGACACAAGGTATTGCCAGTGCTGAAAACTTATCCCAGGATCAATATCTGGCATGTGGGCTGCGCCACCGGGGAGGAGGTTTATTCAATGGCCATCATGCTGCTCGAAGAAGGCCTGATCAATAAGGCGCATTTGTACGCCACAGATATCTCGGATACTGCCTTGCTGGCGTCAAAAAAAGCCATTTATAACGAAGATAAATTAGCGCTATTTACTGCCAACTATAAGGCGGCTGGAGGTCGGCGTGAACTCAGTGACTATTACACTAAGGCCTATGGCTCTATTAAACTGCAGGACTTTCTTAAAGACAAAGTGACCTTTGCTTATCATAACCTCACCGAGGATCCGGCATTTGCCGAAGTACATCTGGTGCTTTGTCGTAATGTACTGATCTATTTTAATAAATCCCTGCAAAACCACTGTTTGAAGCAGTTCAGAGATAGCCTGATCTATCGTGGCTGGCTGATACTCGGAGATAAGGAAACCTTGGACGGCAGTGATATCAGAGCTGATTTCGAGGACTACCATCAGAAATACCGTATCTTTAAAAAATGCTTACCGATGACATAATGGCAGCTAATTTTTCATTTAAAGCCGTAGTGATCGGGACCTCGGCGGGTGGATTAGATGCCCTTACCCGGATCATCGGCAAGTTGCCGGCTGATTTTCCCGCTGCGCTGTTAATCGTGCAACATTTGCCGGCGCAAAGTGATGACTTTCTTGAGCGTTACCTGCAAGCGCACAGTCAGTTAGTTGCCGCACCCGTACATCCTGGCCTGTTGATTGAGGGGGGCGTTATTTATTGTGCTCCGGCCAATTACCATATGCTGGTTGAGCAAGATAGAACACTGAGTTTATCCATCGAAGCTTATATACAATATTCCAGGCCTTCTATTGATGTGTTATTTGAGAGCGCAGCAGACGCGTATCAGCGGCAGCTGATTGGGCTGATTTTAACCGGGGCTAATTGCGACGGCAGCTTTGGTTTAAACCGGGTCCACCATAGAGGTGGAGTCACTATAGTACAATCACCTGATAGCGCTGAATACCAGGAAATGCCAGAATCCGCTATACAGGCGACTCCTGTTGACCATGTATTGCCTTTGGATCAAATCGCCACACTGCTAACTGAGCTGGTTTGTGGCTAAAGGTGGCAACAGACGCCTGTTGACCATACACTGCCAATTTTGATCAAATTGGCACATTGCTAACTGAGCTGGTTTGCGATTAAAAGTGGCAACAGACGCCCATTTATCTGGCAGATGACAGCCTGACATTGGTTGGTTTGTATTACCGAATATCTATCCATCAGACAGAGCCATGAGAAGCCCCCTTATCCTACTGTTTATGCTAGTTTCAGCTTCGACGACAGCCGGTGAATTGCTGCAGAGTAATGCTGAATTTAGCTTGCGGCTGAAGCAGGAAAAGGTCTATAACATTCAGCCTCTCGACCCTTTGCAGGAAAAACCAGCGGAGTTATTAGACCCCTCGACCATCTACCCGCAAACACTGAACTACCCCATCGCTGAGCTGCAAAGCTTGTATCGTTATGCCACTAGCTGTAAGGGTGTACAGTCTAAGCAAGGTTTACCTGAAAGCCTCATTCGACCACTGCAGTTTCTCTGGGCTGAATGTAACAACAAACCCCTGCCATTAAGTTGGTTTGCCGAGGGCTCCACCCTTCATCCTGGAGGTGGTAGTTATGCCGCCCGTTATATTTATAGATATCCTGACAATAAAAAGGCCTTAGCCCGCTATTTACATCTGCGAGAGTCTGCCGAAGGTATCAGTAAGGCGCGATTGAGTGATAGCAACTTAACCAGGCTGGTCAACGGAGATCACTGGATATTACAGGGCTCGAAACTCTGGCTTCAGGTGGGTAACAGCTATCGGATCTACTCGTCTGAGCAATGGCGACCAATAGCCAAATCCTTGTCTCTTAACCTTTCCCCTGTGGATGACAGGCTGTGTCCCCTGCAGCTAGGCGCCGTGTGTTGGCGTTCTAATCCGGAAAACTGGCGAAACTGGCTGTATTTGGCTGTTACCGCCCTGATGGTTATCTTTACAGCTATTGGAACCGAGCGCTGGTTAATCTTGCGGCGCAGGGCCAGGGAGCGGCAGTTTGTTTTTCATAGGATCTCGGCCCATGCCAGAAAACCAACCTTGTTAGCACCGGATTGGTGTGGAAATCGCTGGAGTGCCATGGTGGCAATTAGCAACCGTCTGGCAGAGATTGGCGGACAGGGCAGTGCATTAGGTGCTCCGTTTCTTCACCCGCAGGAATAATATCACCTTGCCAGTAGCAAGCCTTTGTTTTATATCTGGTAAAACCTAGGCTTGGATCTACGTAAATAATGAATTTTTCACAACTTGAAGTTTTCTGTCGGGTGGCGTCCTTTGGCTCTGTGTCTGAAGTCGCTCGCCAAACGAATAACAATCGAAGCAGTTTGAGTATGGCTTTAAAAGCGCTGGAAAAAGAGCTGGATACCCAGTTGTTTGAGCGTACGGGGAATAAGCTAATATTGACCGAAGCCGGTAAGGCTATTTTAAAGGATTGCGAGTTTATCCTGGCGGCGTCGGACAGGATAAAACAAACCTGTGTCGAGGCTCGACATGAATTTGCAGCAGAAATCTGGATAGCCAGAGATGATTCAATCCCAGATGAGATCTGGCAAGATTTATCACTACAGCTGAGTAAACGATACCCGTCGACTTCCTTTAATATGGTGCTGGCTTCCAGTGGCGATCTACCTTCACTGGTAGAGAGTGAGCAGGTGGACTTTGCTTTTGGTGTCGATTATGAGCTGGATGAAACCCCAAAACTGAAATACACCCGCCTGGGTAAGATACGTATGATGTCAGTTTGCAAAGCGGATCATCCTCTGGCAAGAATGCGCCGGGTGGAAGATTATGATCTGCGTAACGAGATGCAAGCGTGTCTGGCATATATGAATGAGAAAGAGAATCCGGAGCTGAAACCTATTGCCAGGCGTTATATTGGCTTTACCAGCTTCGATTATATGCTAGGCGCCATATTGCAGGAAACTGCATGGGGTGTTTTACCCGAGCCTCTGATCCGTCCCCATTTAAGGCAGGAAAAACTCAAGGTGATTAAGCACACCTATGGTTTGGTACAGGAAGAGTTTTGTTTATTAGCTCCCACTAAAGTATCTGCGGCTCCCGGTATTGGCTGGCTTTCCGAACAGATCACCGATTACCTGTTTGACTACTAGAAATAAATTCGACTATCTCTCAGCGCCAATAATTTTGGCAGTCTATTATCAATCGTAATTGATTGAAAGTTAATGATTTATTATTTTTGTACTGAATCAAACTGGTTTACTTCCCCATTTTTGTTTTGCTAAAAATTAGCTTAGCCATCTAGGATAAGGCTGTATTTATTATCCACGGAGGCCTTATGCCTGCCCCTGCAGTGCAAGAAAGAAGCTTGTTAATATGGTCTGCATTTCTGGCTTTTTGCTTTGCAATCATCTGCTTGTCTTTCGGTTTATGGATGGATTCTCTGGTGAT
The DNA here is from genome assembly GCA_965249895.1 of Psychromonadaceae bacterium. Lineage (GTDB taxonomy): Bacteria > Pseudomonadota > Gammaproteobacteria > Enterobacterales > CBDFNC01 > CBDFNC01. Next base: position 25,386 of record CBDFNC010000003.1, on the reverse strand, counting down.
TGCCTTCGATGGCTTTTATTCACTGATCAGCATGCTACTCACTTTGCTTTCTGTTTTTGCTGCCAAATTTATTGCCAAACCTAATGATGCCGACTTTCCATTCGGTCGTGCTTTTATAGAGCCGCTGGTGATTGCCCTGAAAGCTATGGTTATTTTCGTTTTGTGTTTTTATGCATTCTCTTCCGCCGTGATGTCACTTCTGACCGGAGGCAGGGAAGTGAACGTATCGCTGGCTGCGCTTATTGGCTTATTGAATACTTTAGGTTGTTTTGTCATTTGGTGGGTGATCAAAGAGAAGTCGAAAAACCTGCAATCTGGTTTAGTCGATGCAGAGTCAAAACAATGGTTTATGGACAGTGTATTAAGCCTGGCTGTCACCCTTGGCTTTGCTTTAGCTATCTTGCTCGGTGCATCTCCCTGGGCACAATATGCGAGTTATGCTGATCCTGTGATGATGTTATTAGTATCCTTTTATTTTTTTAAAGTGCCTTGGCTTATGTTTAAGGAGGCATTGCGTGAGCTGTTGATGATGAGCCCTGAAGATCCGCTGCTTAACTGCACGGTGCGGGAGCAGATTTCGTTTATCAACAACCGCTATCAATCTGGCTTCGCCCTTGTGGGGGTGAGTAAAGTGGGCAGGGAGCTGATGATAAGACTTGAGTTAGATATGGCGAAAAACCCGGCTGGATTTGCCTTGAAGGATGTTGATATGGCGCAACAGGAGTTGGAGAAGTCCTTGTCCAGTTTGCCTTATCACTCTCAGCTTAGCCTGTCTCTAAAGACTGCCTAATTGTTCGTATTATGGGTTACCTTTTATCTGACTCCTCTTTGGCTGACAGAGTAGAAGGCGACATTTATTTCCTCCATATAAGTGTCGACACGATTTTTAACTAGCTTGGACGTTTTCTCCCTTCAGCTCTTGTTTTCTGTTTGTATGCCTGTAGAACTCGATACTACGGGTCATTTTCTTACCATAGTTATAATCCTGAATAACCCCAACCCATATTTTATCAAGTGAGGTTATATTGCTAAACCACCAGAATCTTTGATGGTTTTAACGGATTAGAGTTGTTTCTTGGGGTAGTCAGATTTACTTACCAGCTTGTGAAATACCCAGGCAAATAACACTATGGACAGGCTCCCAGTTAAAACCGGTGTCAGGATAAATTCCCATCCCTGCCCGGTCAGCATCACTAATAATGGGTTTGCTCCTGCCGGAGGATGCGTTGTTTTACTGACCATCATTAGGGTGACCGCCAGCCCGACAGCCAGGCCAAGAGTTATCGGACTAACTCCTAACGAAGAAGCTATAACCAAGCCAATTAGTGTCGTTAACGTATGACCCAATACGATATTTTTAGGCTGAGCCAGCGGGCTGCCGGGTAAACCGAATGCAATTACCATAGTGGCGCCGAACGGGGCCATTAGCCAAATAGTAGAGTTTGTTATTAGCTGTAAGCTGGCAAGAAGAGTGATACATGCCATAGCGCCAAAACCGGCGAGCAGGGCGGGTTGACGCAGGGTAAAAGGTTTCATCAGTATTGACTCCGCATAATGAGTATACCATTCATGTATACATGCACATGGTATACAGATGTGTATACCGTTGTCAACGCGGGAAACTATGGGGTAATACTAGGAAAACCACTCATTAGGTACGCGTACGGCAACCAGTTTGGCCGATACACATTCCTTCCCCTTGGAAATAAGGGAGCAGTGCAGGGTTATTTTTTTCTCTTTAGCTTCCAGGATACGGGCCATTAAGGTGACACTCTCGTCGATAGCGACGGGTTTCTGATAACTGAGCTCCAGCGCTCCGGTGGCAAACCAGATAAGTTCACCTTGTCCAATCGGACGCCCTGCCAGTTGATAAGCCTTGGCCATAGCTGTACAGACGCAATGACAATCTATGATAGTAGCTATAATGCCGCCGTTTAAGTATTGCAATGGACCTGCGCTATGGTGGGGAGAGGGGGTGAAATTGCATACGGATTCATCGGTCTTGGACCAAACACTTTTTATTTTCAGCCCCTGATCGTTCTCCGGGCCACAGCCGTAACAGTGATTGTTGGGAATTAAATCCTGAAATGCCTGCTTGTCCATCTTATTTATCCCTAACTATTTTGACATGGGTAAGTATAGGTGTTGATTTAGTCCCCTATTCTCGGCATATCCATACGGCTGTAGAAGTTGCGGAAACCAAGGTTTTCATTAGAAGGAGAGGTTTACGTTAGCTTTACGATTATTTACACCATTGGGCAAATTTCCTGCACATTTGTTTTGCACACTAAAGCTGTACCCAATCAGAGGAAAGTGACTATGAAAAAGACAGTATTAGGCATTGTTGCAGCGACAAGTTTGGTTTTAGCAGGCACTGCAATGGCAGTTGGGCCGGGGGGCATGAAGGGAGAGCGGGGCCACAAGCATGCGCAAATGCAGGAATTTGTTTTTGAGTATGTATTAAATTTAACCCAGGATCAAAAAGCTCAGGTTAGTCTGATTAAGGCTGAAGCTAAAACTAAGCTGGACCAGCTGAAAGGTGCCGGTGTAAACCGAAACGCATTACGTGAACTAAGCCCGGATGATGCGGATTATACCGCTAAGATCGCCAGCCTGGCTAAGCAAAAAGGCGAGCAGCTGGAGCAGATGATCATTATCCGTTCTGCGGTTAAAGCGCAAATTCATCAGTTACTTACGGAAGAGCAACAGCAGGCCATGATAGAATTTAAGGCCAAGAAAAAGGCCTCACACGAGGAAAGAATGCAGGCCAGAAAAGCCATGAAAAAATCCATGGTGCAAGGTTAATAACCAGGCGGCAGGTAAAAACCTGCTGCTTTAACCCTAAAAGTTACTAAGCTTCCAAGCCAATCCTTTCCAGCTTTCTCAGCCCTTTCACTACTAATTTAAAAGAGTTATCTATCATTCTCTGTACTTCACCTTTGGGGATGGAATCGTCCAGTAAAACAGTATTCCAATGCTTTTTATTCATGTGGTAGCCGGGTAAAACGGAAGGAAATATATCTCTCAGAGCGAGGGCTTCATCCGGATCGCACTTAAGGTTTATACGGGCTAAGCCATCTTGTACCGCCAGGGCGGCAAACATTTTCCCCTTTACCTTAAAAACCAGCACATCAGGACCAAAGGGCGTATCTTCCAAGGTCGATGGCTTGTTTAAGAAGTAGCTTCTGGCCTGTTCATAGTCCATTGTTTTGTCTCGATTCCGTGGAATATCTCACCAGCTTATAGGGTTCAATTTAAAGGAGCAATAATGCTAAAGCCTATGGATGGGAAATGTATTTAAACAGAAATAAAAAACAGCTTTATTAATTAATCTATAATTAGTCTGCTGTAGTCAAAGGATGGAAAAATATTGTGAATTTAACGGAAGAGACAAGGCGAGATATCAAGGTGCTTTTGGTTGATGATACCAAGCTTATATTGGCCGTGCATCAGGCATTGTTAAGGCAGCTCAACTTCAAGAAAATAAAAACGGCAAACAATGGTGAAGATGCTTATAAGCTAATTCAATTTGGCAGCTTCGACCTGGTTTTATGTGACTGGAATATGCCCGGAATGAGTGGGCTAGATCTGTTGAAGGAAATCAGAAGCCATCATGCAACTCAAGACCTGCCATTTATTATGATCTCCGGAGAGTCAGAGCAGGTCGCGGTAGAGCAAGCTAAGCAGGCGGGTGCCTCGGGATTTATTCCCAAGCCATTTCAACCTGAAGAGTTGTTAGATGAGATCTCACAGGTGCTTAGTTGTAAAGTCTATTAGCCAGGGGAAACGAAAATATAAAACAGGTGTCTTTACGACTGATTGTGAATTTCCGTTATTCTCTACGACCATTTTTTCACATATGGCTAGCCCTAATCCGGTGCCAGAATCTTTTTCTTTAGTCACCAAAGGTTCGAATAGGGTTTGTTTCATATCCTCTGTAATACCCGGTCCGTTATCGCTTATCTTTATATTGACGCTTTGTTTAGCCAGTCCGGTAGGTGTTCTTTAGCGGGCAAACTGGTTCCTGTACTGAGCGGGGGATATGCCCAGATTTTTTCTAAAATGATGCCTGAGGTTCATGGCATTCACAAACCCAGATTGTTCTGCGATGAGCTCAATTCCAGCGTCGCTGGTTTCCAGGTACTCCCGAGCGAGATTTATACGCTGTAAATGGATCCATTGTTTTGCTCCCAACCCAATCAGGCTCCTGAAATGGCGATCGAAACTACGTCGTGACAGGTTGGCTTTACTGGCCAGGGTTTCTACTTTGAGATCCTGATCCAGGTTTTCCAGTGCCCAGTCCATTACCCGGCTGAGTTGTGAAGGTTTGTAATCCAGTTTCCGTTCGACAAATTGACTTTGTCCCCCCTCTCTGTGAGTTGGCACCACTAATCGCCTGGCCCTTTGATTGGCAATTCCTGCGCCATAATCTTGTTTGATAATATGCAGACTCAGATCCAAACCGGCGGCACTGCCCGCTGAGCAGTATATGTTGTCCTGCTCCGTATAAAGAACGTTTTCCATAAACTCTACATCAGGGAAGCGCTGGTTGAATTTTTCGGCGTAACCCCAGTGTGTTGTGGCCTGTTTTCCGTCGAGTAAGCCGGTTTCCGCAATCAAAAAAGCGCCGGAGCAGAAGGAAATCAGCCGGCCACCTTTCTGGTGCACCTTTATCAAGCTATCCAGCAGCCAGCCGGGCGGTTTTTGCTGATGCTTACTCCAGCCGGGGATGATCAATATATCGCACTGATCTATTAAGGACCTATCGGTACAGGCCTGTATCCGGATACCTCCGCTGGCTGTGATTGGTTCGGCTTCAATGGATACAACCTGAGTACTATACCAGTGGTTTTGCTCTGGGGTTGTAAGGGAGAATAGCTCTACTGCGCAGCCAAATTCAAACGTACATAGCTGCTCGTAAGCGAGGATCACCACCCGCTTTGATTTATTAGTGTTCATGCCAGTCCAGGTAGAATAACTTGGCTTGATATTAACGAACTATGTCCTTTAAGCCAATTCTTATTCATCCTGACTAAGCATAAACTGGCCCTATCTTGTGAACTTAAGCAAAAACGGAAGGAAAATTTATATGTCATCTTTTGTATCTAGTATTAGCGCCGCAACCTCAGCGAAAGCCCTGGCTCATTTCCAGGCGTTACTGGAGCTGGAAACGGATTGTTGGGATGTGAACCATGCCATTTCAACTGGTATACAGGATTTTGTATTGTTGGATGTACGTGGCGAGAGTGCGTTTAAGAAATGCCATATTCCAGGAGCTGTATGTTTGCCTCACTCTCAGATCAGTCAGGAAAGCTTGGCTGCTTACCCTGAAGATACGTTATTTATAGTGTATTGTGCAGGCCCTCATTGTAATGGTGCTGACAGGGCGGGGTTAGCACTGGCGAAATTGGGGCGTCCGGTTAAGAAGATGTTAGGTGGTGTGACTGGTTGGGCCGACGAAGGGTTTGAGTTTACAGAAGCGTAAGTATAGAAATAAAGCCAAGTAAGATTGGACGGTTTAGCTAAACCCACAATATTATTTGGTTTTATCCAGCCACTTTGAGAGGAAGGAATAGATGGAAGCTGTTATACGCCATGCTCGCGAGTCTGATATCCCACAATTATTACCTCTGATGAAAAAGCTGGCCAAGTTTGAAGGTTATATAGAGCAATTTTCGGTTACGGAAGAGGGTTTGCTTGCCCATGGCTTCACGGATAAGCCAAATTACACGGCGCTGGTAGCCGAAGGCCCTGATGGTTTGCTGGGGTATCTGGTGTATTACCTGATCCCTTTCACGTTTGACTTAAATCCTAACCTTTTTATCAAAGAGTTATATGTGCAGGCTGAGGCGAGGGGATTGAACCTTGGACAGGGACTGATGAAATTAGCCATCGAAGACGCCAACAAATTAGGCTGTGCTCGAATAAAGTGGGATGTATTGGCCGATAATCACCCGGCGCAAACGTTTTATCAGAAACTGGGGGGAAGACATGACACTAATTGGCAAGGCTTTGTCCTGGAAGTTTGTTAATAACGCACCGGCTAAGCCTTGCCCATAGGTTTAACGATATTTCTTGGTTAAGCCCTGCAGGAAGTTACGTAATACCTGATCGCCACAGGCTTTATAGTTTCTGCTACCTGGGTTTCTGAATATGGCGCTTAGTTCAGGTTTGGTCATTCTGAATTCGGCCAAATCCATTACAGCCAGCATATCTTCTTCTTTTAATTCCAGGGCGATACGCAGTTTCTTCAGCACCAGGTTGTTGGTAATGGCGACTTTTTCTGCGATCTTAGGATCTCTTGGTTTATCGCTTGGGCCTCTTTTTGAGGTGATAAATCCGTCCAGAAACTTGTTCAGCACTAAGTCACTGCATTCGACAAATGTCTCTTCTTCTTCCTTTTTAAGCAGGCAAGATACCGAAAATGCTTTGATCTTATGCTCAGCCAGCAGAAAAATTTCTACCATGGCAGCATCATTCAGGTTAAGCGCGTAGCGCAAGCGACGCAGGATATCGTTGTTGGTCATGGTGGACTCCAGTTCTACATATTGGGCGCTTCGCGCAAGATAGATTCACTAAGGTGGGCGGCTTCTTTGAATTGCGCGCTAAGTTAACACAGTCTCAGGTGTGAATAAAACCTATCTCACAGCAAGGCCATAAACAGCTTTTTGTGTAAGTGCTATTTATTCAGTAACTATTTAGTATGGCCGCAGAATTTATGAAACCAAAATCATTGTAAATACTTTTGGGGTTTAGCATGAACAAATTAAAAACAGGTTTGCTTTCAATTGCTTTAGTTACATCTTTGTCGGCATGCTCAAATAAAGCAGATCAGTTGGCCAACCCATCACAACAACTACTGGATACAGTAGCGCCTTTTAATCAGCCCGCTATCGAATTCGCCAGGCAAAACGAACAATTGGCACTGTCTAAGGGTAAACCATTAAACCAAGCGCAATTAGCCATAGCTAACAGGATAGGCATTAAGGACAGTCAAAAAATAAGGGTATTGTATGTGGATGACTTGCCTTTCCCCGAAGATAAGCTGTTGGCGCAGTTGGCAAAGAAAAACAATCTTGATTCTCCCTATATGCTGGGCTTCACCTATGGCTACGGGATTTTTATAAAAAAGCCTTATAAAACGGATCTGGAGCTGCTGGCCCATGAACTAATTCATGTGTCCCAATATGAAAAGTTGGGGGTTGATGCCTTTATTAAACGTTACCTGTTGGAATTAGCTGTGATGGGATATCGTCAGGCTCCGCTGGAGGTTGAAGCCTACAATAACGCCAGGTCTTTCCTGTAAACGGAATCGTACAGGAGCGTAGTGTCGGATTTATTGCTTTGGAAAGCTATTCACAAAACCAGCCCAATTCTGCAGGGTGCCCTGGTGTGGTGCATTTTGCCAAAGTCGCTGCCACTTTTCTTGGGTCAAGTCAGGTTTTTTCCGCTGAACAGCAGAAAATAGCACGCCTGATAATGTCATATAAGCGTGCTCATTGGTCAGGTATTCCTTGCTGTCATCACTCATCTTTATTTGTTGCAGCGGGATATCATGACCGCCACTTTTTGATGCCATCCAAAATACTTCTCGAATGGCTTGGTCGGTTTTTCCTTGCCATACTAAAGCGCCAACAGATTCAAGGGTGCCAGCATCCGGACCATGGCCCTGGCTATCGCTGGCATTTTCCAGCTTTGGAGTAAATGTCATTATCGTTTCGTTCGATGCCAGAATTAACGTTTGGCCTTTAAAACTTATCTCAGCGCTCTGGCTCAAGCGATGAAAGCTGGCAGCCAGCTCCATAACCTCGGCTGACATACACATTTTTCTGGTGGTAGCCAAACGAGAACTAAGATTATTATTTTTGATTTGGTACTGGCCGTTCATCCGATTACACCCGTCACTACCCATCATTTGGCTACCCTGAATGGTAAAATTCAGTGGATGCTCGCTCTGGTAGTCTTGGCCATTAACCGATGTTAGTTGCCAGCCTCCCTGCAGACTATCTATGTCCCCGGTAGTCTCTGACTTAGCGTTGCTTGGGCTGGCAGTGAGCCCGGTTAGTAAAGCGAGTGCAATAAGCGCATTTTTCATCGAATAGTCCCCTTGCTGTTAAGTCTTCCTTTAGTTAAACCCGGAGGCTAGCAAAAAGGGTTAAATACTTTTGTCCTATTTGCAGGGGTGAAATTCGCTGACTCTGTTTTCTATCACTAGATAACAATCCATTCCTGCTGCATGGGCGGCGGTAAGCCCGGTTTGGGTATCTTCAAACACCACACAATTCGTAGGTTCAACTTGTAATAGTTGTGCTGCGCGGAGAAAGGTATCGGGGTGAGGTTTGTGGTTTTCTACGTCTGCGGCACAAACCACGATATCCAGCTGTGCAGCAAGTTGGAATTTGGACAGGATAAAGTCTGTGGTACGTTTATCTGCGCCCGTGCCCAGGGCTACTTTTTTCTTGCCACGGATCTTACCAAGCAAAGAAAGGGTTTCTTCAATTGGGCTTATCCCCTCGCGTAACCTGTCGAAATGGGCTCGCTTGGTAATAACCAGGCTGTTTGGGTCGAAGTTTGTGCCTTGTTGCTTATTGAGTTGCTGGGCGATTTTGTAGGTAGGCGTGCCTCCTAGGTTGTATAACCATTTCGCATCGTAGTGAAAACCGTACTCTTGCGCCGTGAGTTCCCAGGCCTTTAGATGCATAGGCATAGAATCCACTAGGGTACCATCCATATCGAAGATCACGCCTTGGTACTTATCTATATTTAGCTGCAACACACTTCTCCTTATTAACCATAAGCAAAGATACTTTGTTGCTTCAGCTTACCTATACCAGAGAAAAAGGTTTAGCAGTTTTAACTGTAATCTTATTTTGCTCTCAGATTCAAAAATGGCGTGTAAGAGATCTGCCATTGAATTTGCCAGCCAATGTACTTATTTTGCTAAGAGTATCTTGCTTTATAATTGAGTCTTTTATCTGCTCTTGTGTGTAAGGTATTGAATATACGCGTGTTGATATTTTTATTTGATGTTTTCATTTAGATTTGACCTAAGCTTTTGTTTTTCCCGTGTTTTATCTTTTTCTTAAAATCTCTATATTTAATACCGCTAGGAAGCACTCAGGTACTGAACAGGATGTTTGGTATCGCTGTCAGAAAGGATGTTTGGCGATCATGGAAGATAAATGGATAGCTACAGGATGTAGCAAGGGACACCTCCAGGATGGAGATAGGAAGACAAATTAGGATGATTTGTTGGTGAAGGAAAACCACTAAGCGCCACTCTAAGGATAGGGTAGCCAAATAGTCAATCTTGCAGGGAGCAATATACGTCAAGGATTTGATGTTGTGACTATCAGGGGCGATACCGCAAGGTATCGCCCCGTTCTTTTCCTGGGGTCTTTATTCCACCGCTTTTCTCAGAAAACCTTGTTGCTTTTGTAGCATCTCTCTTGCTTTATCTACACCGAGCTCAGTCAAAATACACATAATCGCCAGCTTCACATCATAGTCACATTGTCTCAGCGCTATTTCTGCTATTTCCCGCTCGGTTTCAGTGGCCTGCATTACGATGCGAATAGAGCGAGCGATGAGTTTTTCATTGCTCGCTTTTAAATCCACCATTAAATTTTGATAGCTTTTACCCAGGCGGATCATGCTGGCCGTTGTTAGCATATTCAGCACTAATTTTTGCGCCGTGCCTGACTTCATCCGGGTGGAGCCGGTTAACGCTTCCGGGCCAACGAGGGGTGAGATAGCGATGTTGGCGATATCGGCAATGGGTGAAGCAGGATTGCAAGATAAGGCGACTGTGGTTGCGCTAATGTCATTGCCATATTCCAGGCCACCTATGACATAGGGAGTACGACCGCTGGCTGCAATGCCCACTAGGACATCGTGTTTGTTAAACTGAATGCTTTTCAAGTCTTCGACTGCACCCTTGGGGTTATCTTCCGCCCCTTCTTTTGCTCTAAATATGGCCTCATGGCCTCCGGCGATAAGGGCTTTCACCATCCCCTCTGCAACACCAAAAGTTGGCGGGCATTCCGACGCATCCAGAATTCCCAGGCGACCACTGGTACCAGCGCCGATATAGATAAGTCGGCCGTTATTGTTAAACGCCGCGACTATGGCATCTACCGCACGGGCGACGGCTGGTAGTTCTTTTTCTACCGCGAGGGCAACTTGTTTATCTTGTTCGTTGATTTTTTTGATTATTCCCAGTGACGGCAATAAGTCGATATCCATGGTATCCGGGTTGCGTCCTTCTGATACCAGTTTGGCTAAGTCATTAACCAGATCGTTGTTATTCATAATTTCTCCACCGTCCAGCTTGGCCGGCTTTCTTTTTGCTGTCAGGCTGGGTAGATAGCCCCTAATACGGCGGCTTTTTCAGCCCCGGTCACTTCGGGTAGATTTCCAGCCAACTGATGTGTGGTTTGATAAGCTAACCAGGCAAAGGCCATTGCCTCCATATAATCCATGTCAACGCCGACCTGGTTCGTGGTTTTTACTTGCCAATCGGGAAGCAATTCACTCAGGCGCTGCATTATTAATGGGTTTCTTGCCCCGCCGCCGCACACCAATAACTCACCTTTGCCAAACCTATCTACTTGGTGACTGATAGATAACGCGGTAAACTCGGCTAGCGTCGCCTGCACATCCTGTGGTTGGTAATTTTCATTCGCCAATTTGTTTTCCAGCCAGGATAGATTAAACAATTCTCTGCCCGTGCTTTTTGGTGCGGGTTTGTTAAAGAATTCTTCCCTCATTAATGTCTCGAGCAAGCTGGCTTCCACCTTACCGCTGATCGCCCATTGGCCATCCTTGTCATAGCTATGTCCCAGGTGTTGATGAACCCAGGCGTCCAGCAACATATTACCCGGGCCAGTATCATAACCTATCACGGCCTCGTCCGGCTTAAGCACACTGATGTTACTGATCCCGCCAATATTAAGCACCACACGGGTACGGTTGGGGTGAGAGAGTATGGTTTTGTGAAAGCCGGGTACCAGAGGTGCGCCTTGCCCCCCTAATGCCAGGTCTTTACGTCTGAAGTCAGCTATGGTTTGAATGCCCGTTTTGGCTGCAATAATATTAGCGTCACCGAGCTGCATGGAAAAGGGAAACTCGCCATCTGGCTGGTGAAAGGCGGTTTGGCCGTGACAGCCTATGGCCGTGATATCTGTCGCCCTCACATCTGCCTTTTCTATCAGCTGGTTTACTGCATTTGCAAACAATAAACCCAGCTGGTGATCCAGGATCCCAACCTCTTTGAGGTTGGTCTGCTGGCCAAGGCAGATATTCAGCAGGGCTTGTTTTATTTTGTCTGGCATCGGATAAAAGTCGGCCTGAATTAGCTCTATTTCTTTTCCGTTCGTTTTGACCAGTACTGTGTCGACACCATCCATACTGGTGCCTGACATGACGCCGATATATAGCTGTTGAGTCACCCGCTTTTTCCTTTGATTAAACGCTGGGCCAGTAAACTAGCGCCACTTAGGGCATCCCCTTTGGCAGGGATTATATTCGCCCGTATCCCAGGGATCATATTGCTTTTTAGGGTTTCTCCCAACCCGCCTAAAAAGACCAGGGGTAAGGGGTCTGCTTGTTGCTGGCTTTTTACGAGTTCTTCGATGGCCTGTACCGCATCACCCAGAATGCTTGCGGCAATGGGGCATTGATCCATATGTTTAAGAACCATCGGCACCAACCTGGCGTAGTCTGCCGCTTTGGCCCGGCTCAGCCAGGGTAATAAGCTGCTTTTGTTGTTTCCTGTAACTTTGCTGATCTCTACCAGTAGCGGGGAATGATGCTGTTGCTTGGTATCGATGGCTTTTAATAAATACTGCACGGTATGAAAGCCTATTTTAGCCCCGCCACCTTCGTCACCAATGGGGAATCCCCAGCCACCACTCTGGAATGTATTACCTTGTTGATCCAGTCGCATCACCACAGAACCCGTGCCTATTACGGCGACTATAACGGGCTCTCCCAGGTTTGCTCCATATAAAGAAATACAGGCATCTGTGCTAATAAACAGGTTTGTATACTTGTTAAGGGCGCTCTGACATTTATCGAGCTTGCTTTGATCCCCAGCGCCGGCCAGCCCGCAGACAATTTGCGTAGCGGACTGGTTAGCCTGGGCGTTTGTCAGTACTCGGTCAATTAATTGCTGCAGGTTAATGCTTGCCTGATCCGCATCCTGGGTTAGTGATGCGGGCCCGGACGTTTGGGTAAACTGTCGACCAGTCTTTAGATCCTCCAGCCTGGCAACTGTTTTACTGGCGCCGCCATCGATAGCTAATATCCATTGTTTCATCGGGCTGCCCGTGTTTCTGTAGCTTAGTTATATGATTAAGTTTTCGCTGAAGCCCTAAGCAGGAAAGGCTTCAGTGTTTTTAGCTAGCGAGATTACTTTAAAAATTGAGTTTTAGCTTGCCGGCTATGTAAGACATTTTTAATATCTAGTTTATCTGTTTCCTTTGATCCTTTAACAGCGATTCCTTCATGCTCCAGCAACCACAGCTTGCGCTCAATGCCCCCGGCATACCCGGTTAATGTGCCGTTAGCGCCAATTACGCGATGGCAAGGGACAATAATACCAATCGGGTTCCTGCCGTTGGCCCCGCCTACCGCTCGAACCGATTTTGGGTTGCCCACCTTGTTGGCAATATCTAGATAAGACAAGGTTTGTCCGAAAGGTATCTGTGTTAAACAGGACCAAATAGCGTTTTGAAACGCTGTGCCCTGTTGGTCTAGGGGTAAATCAAAGGTTTTTCGTTTACCTGCAAAGTACTCTTCTAATTGTTGTTTGCCACCCTGAGTTATTTCGTTGCTATTTATGGGGCTGCTTTGTGTTCCGGAAAATATAACCTGAGTGATCCCCAGGCTGGAGGCTTTTATTTCTACTACACCCAAAGGCGATGCTAAATAATCGGTAAACATTAGAGTTGGCTCCATAATTGAAATGTTAAATAGCTGCGCCAAGGTGAAGCCTGAACGGGATCAAAGTTTTCAGCTGAGCCCACCCCAGATTGTTTGATCGCTTTTTTTATCCCCAAGTCTCCGGCGAGAAAAATATCCGGATCACTTAACCCGCGAAGCTGTGCGTAGTCGACTGTCCATGGGCCAATTCCTTTTAACTGTAACCATTGCCTGGGATCGTCGGGGTGTTCGTTATCAAGGTAATGTTGAGCCAGGTTCCGCAGTGTTTGTTTGCGTGAGGAAGGGATTTTTAAAAACGCCAGCTCACTACTTGCGATAGATTGAGGTGAAGGAAATAAGCGACTCGCTCCATTCAATTGGCCAAGTGATGAAACCAGATTGCAAACCAAGTTACGCGCTGCGACGACGGAAATCTGCTGACCTAAAACCGCCCGTATCCCGGCTTCAAACACACTCCAAATGCCGGGTAATCGTAATCCTGTTTTTATTGATATGGCGCTGTTTAAACACGTTTGTAAGTCTTGTTCAACAGCTTGTATATCAACGTTTAGATCCAAAATACGGTGGATATTACTAATGATAGGTTTCAGGTGCCTCACGTCATCTAACTCGATAGTGACATCGAATCTATTTTCATGTTCAACATGGTGAGCAGTGAAGCTGCCAACGGATTCAAACCAGTTAATTGTTCGACCATAGCTTTGCTCATCACACCACTCCAAATCTGTAATTGCTCTCGCCTTTAAGAATTGGTACATCGCAGACCAATTATATGGCGGACGATAATATAGTTTGAGTTTTAGCGCACTGGACTGCGTTCCGCCTGACTTCCGCATTTTTGAAGGCGTTAACTTAAGCTGTGATTGAAAACAATCATTGAATCGGCGCACGCTATCAAATCCGCTGGCTAACGCAACCTGAGTGATTGGCAATTTTGTTTGGTGCAGCAATTGTTTAGCAAACAAACATTGTTGATAAAGCGCATAGGCTTTAGGCGAAATACCAATATGTCTGGTGAACAATTGTCTCAGGTAGCGATCGCTAATACCTAATCGCTGTGCTAATTGGGGCAAGGAACCCTGCTGTAACGCACCTTCGTCGATTAATCTTACCGCTCTTTCCAATGTAGTATCCACGCCTTTCCATGCCGGTGAACCCGGTGCGCTGTCAGGCCGGCAACGCAGACATGGCCTAAACCCTGCGTTGGCGGCTTCTATTGCCGTGGAAAAATATAAAACATTTTCTTCCTTGGGTGCAGGCACAGGACAAATAGTGCGGCAATAGATTCCTGTGGTTTTAACTGCCGTGAAAAACTTTCCATCAAAACGCGGATCGCGTGACAACCTGGCTTTTTGACAGCTTTCCTTACACAAGGGAGGGTTAGGCATAAATATCTCTATTTCGTTTTGGCTGTTGCAACTATAACTCGCCGACATAAAAATTCTAGCCAGAATCGGAACTGAACGTTTTAAAAATAGAAGGGGTTAAAAAAGCAAGATCCAGAGCTGTCAGGTAAGTAAAACCGCAGATAGAAGTTTGTTTATTGACGATAACTATATTATCAAAAGTTTGCCGGACCAGCTTTTTTTTGGAAACTGCTAAAAGCTCATAATACCGAAGGACGCAGTAATTTTAGTCACGGGAAATCAGACTGGATCGCAGTCTGAATTTGCTACGGCAAAGGTTGCAGGAAAGAAGTTATTTTATTCAAATCGAAAAACCAGTCGGGGCCAATTCAGGCTAAATCTTGGTAGAAATCTCTTACTGGAGGAGTATTAACTAAATCAAGTTTGATTTTTAGTTGAACTGGATCACGTTTTACCTGGTTGTTTTTTAAGTGCAATTCTTTACTTAGTAAATCGTTGTAAGACATCCGCCATTGTTGGCGTAGGACATTCGCTCTTTTTTATGTGAGTGATAACGATTTATATTGTAGAGCTAGTACATTAAACAATAGTTAAGCTGCTGAAAAATAGTTACTTTATTCTTACTTCTCTTTTGTTGAAAAAGTTATCCGTAATATTTCTCTCTGTTCTCCCGTATTTTTGCAGCAAATAATCCGTATATTTAATCCCGCAAGGACGTGAAGATACTGAACAGGATGTTTGGTTATCTATGTCAGACAGGAGGTTTGGCATTCAGCGGAAGATTGAAGGAAGACTACAGGAAGTAGCAAGGGACACCTCCAGGATGGAGACAGAAAACGGATCAGGATGATTTGTTAGGTTAGGAAGACCAAACAAGGACAACCCAACGGACTGGGAAGTGGAATACCTAAGGATTAGGTAATAGTCAGGGAGCGCAGGGAGCACTTTTACATCAAGGATTCTGATGTTTTGACTGTAAGGGGCGATACTTTCGGGTATCGCCCCGTTCTTTTATCTGGCTCTCACCTTTCCCGTCAACTCTCAACTAATTAACTGTCTCATTAGCACAAAACGGCCACTTTTTATGCCAGCTAGCTGTTATCTTCGATGCATATGAATTCGCAGAGGAAAGCGCAATGGAGTTAAAACGATTTGGTGAAGCAGACTATCAGACGCTGATTTCATGGATCCCGGATGCTGAGTTTAATCTGTTATGGGGCGGGCCTAAATACAGCTGGCCGCTGACCCATGCGCAAATAAAAAGTAATGTAAGCTTAGAGCAAGTCCATGCATTTATGTTGATTGATTCCGGGAATAAAGCGATCGGCTTTATTGAGGTGCTGCAATTATCCAAAGATGTTTGCCGGCTTTGCAGAGTGCTATTGAACCCTTTGGCACGGGGTAAAGGGGCCGGAAAGCAACTGGTTTCACTTGCGTTAACCTATGCGGAGCAGCAGTGTGTCGCTAAAGTGGTTGAATTAGCAGTATATGAGCACAATCTTGTGGCAAGGCAGTGTTATTCGGCATTGGGTTTTCGTGTTGTAACAAGCAAGCCTGCGGCTGGCCCTGATGGACAGGATTGGGAACTCCTTACTATGGAAAAGGTACTCGTTAGTACAGAATAAGATTATCATTGGGCGAGGATGGAATGAATCATATGCTCTTTATTAAAGGTCCGTTGATTAGTTTGGGACTGATTTATCTGGTCCTGTGCCTAGCCCTGTTTCTGTTCCAGCGCCAATTTCTCTATTTTCCTCGGTCTTCAGCGTTTATTCATAATGCTGAACCCATCAGCTTTTCTGTGAATGATGAGCTGTTATCAGGTTGGTTGGTGAATAAGGGCCAATCTAAGGCGCTGCTCTATTACGGTGGAAATGCCGAACAAATAGAACAAAATGCTGACTTTTTCCGAACCCACTTAGCTGACTACAGTGTTTTTCTTATTCCTTACCGGGGTTATGGTGATAACTCTGGTTCTCCCACAGAGCAGAGCCTGTATCGCGACGCCCTTTCCGTATTTGATAAGCTGGTCGGTGAGTATAGTGACATCTCCCTAATGGGCCGCAGTCTGGGAACTGGAGTGGCAACTTATGTCGCGACTCAACGTAAGGTCGAAAAGCTGGTATTGATCACGCCTTATGACAGCATAGAAAATGTAGCTAAAGAAACGTATTGGATGTTTCCTGTGTCCTGGTTACTTAAGGATAAGTTTTTATCCGCAGACAGGGCGGATAAGATTAGCAGTCTGACTCTGATATTGATTGCTGAGCATGATAGGGTCATCTCCCGCAATCGAAGTGAGCAACTTAAACAGCGAATAAAACAATCATTGCTATCCACCCAAGTTATCGAACACGCAGGGCATAACAATATTTCCGATTTTCAACAGTATAGTCGCAGTATCAAGGACTTTTTAGAACAATAATCTACGGTTTTTTCAGTATGGTATAAGCTTGTTAGATGATGATTTTGTTTGTGAAAAAGGACTGGCAGTGATGGAATATGTCATAAGAGATTATCAGGAAAAGGATTGGCAAGCCGTTTGCCGTATTCATGATCTTAGCCGCCCTGATGAACTAAGAGGATCATTTGATCCGGATGCATTTGTACCACTATCAATTGATGAAGCAGCCGAATACTTCAACGCTTGTACTGTTTTTGTCGCGGGCCATGGAGAAGATGTTAAAGGGTTTATAGGCATTGACGGCAATTACCTGGCCTGGTTATATGTGGAACCAGTGGCTTATGGTAAGGGGCTCGGCTCCGCGTTACTGGATTATTGCCTGGACATCATAGGTGATAAAGCCTGGGTTCAGGTTTGTGGAAATAATGTCCCCGCCATTAACTTATGTAAAAAGAAAGGTTTTGAAATCGTTGAACACTTCGTCGGTGACAATGCTGGATATAAAGGTCCTTCTGTTAAACTGGCATTATCGCCAGAACTGAATTCATGGCGATAGATGTATCCGCAGTTTCAGGACGCTATTCTGTCATTTCGTTGAGCATCGCCTCAATACCTTTAACACCAACACTCTCTAGCTGATCTACTTCGACTCCTAGCAAGGCCTCTACCTTATTAATACTCCAGCCAGAGCTAAAACAATGGTCAATTAAACAGCGCAGTGCTTGCTCTGATGGGAGTCTCTGTTGCGATAGGGCCGTTTTAATTTCGGCGGTTGCATCGATAAAATTACTCTGGTTCCTACCTGTGGGTAAAGCAAAACTCATAGTGGTGTGGCCTGTAATTGGTTTATCTCTGATTAAACAGCTGAGAGTGGGCCTTTATTATAAGGCTATTTTATTTGCAATCAGCTAAGTACTCATCTTTTAGCTGTACGTAGTTATTTGCAGATTCTTTCAGGAATGCAATTTCCCCCACAGTTAACTCACGAGATGCTTTCGCTGGCGCTCCTTTATATAGGTAACCTGATTGTAGTGTTTTCCCTGGGGGGACTAAGGCGCCTGCTCCCAGGATCACGTCATCCTCCACTACTGCATTATCCAGAATAATCGCCCCCATTCCAATTAATACACGATCACCAACTTTGCAGGCGTGCAGCATTGCCTTGTGACCGATTGTGACGTCATCGCCAATTAACAGGGGGTACCCGTCAGGGTTGCTTTTGCTTTTTCGGGTAACATGTAAAACCGTACCATCTTGAATATTGGTTCTTGCGCCGATACGGATATAGTTGACGTCACCTCTTGCTGCAACCATGGGCCAGATGCTCGCATCATCCCCCAACTCAATATCACCCACTAAGACTGACATAGGGTCTACATAAGCTCTGGCGCCAAGCTTGGGTGTTACCCCGCGATATGAACGTAAATTGTGTGACATAACAGGACTCCTAATCTGAATGCCCCTAATTTAACCTTATCCTTGGTGAAATCGAACCCCGAAATGAATAATTCTGTGGAAAAGTTGTGTTTAACTGTGTGTAACTTGTGGGTTTTAAAAAACTACGATGTTTTTACAAAAAGGCCTTGCGCTTGTGCACCGCATCTCTATAATGCTCAACCACTGAGAGGCTGGTCCGACACATCGGAGACACCCGATATACAAGGGCTGAAGCGACATCAGTCAGGTACGAAACTTAGGTTTCAACCCTGGAAAGAAAATTGCAAACTTCTTCGGGATTAGCAGTTGACTTTCAAATCGGCTAGCGTAGTATACGCAGCCCTGATGAGGCAAACAAACGCCGACTCAACGCTCTTTAACAATTTAATCAGACAATCTGTGTGGACACTCCAACAGTAATTGAGACTCGCTAAGCAGCTTAGCTGCAAACGATTTTCTCAATATTTTGGATGTTCGACAGAACGACTTTATGTCCACTATTTATAGTGGGAATAAAAACCAGAATTCATTGAGCAGGATGTTTTGCTTGCAAAACATCTCGTCCGACAGTTTATTCGCTTGCGAATAAACCAGAGGGCAAAAAAACTTTAAATTGAAGAGTTTGATCATGGCTCAGATTGAACGCTGGCGGCAGGCTTAACACATGCAAGTCGAGCGGAAACGATGATAGCTTGCTATCAGGCGTCAAGCGGCGGACGGGTGAGTAATGCTTGGGGAACTGCCCGATAGAGGGGGACAACAGTTGGAAACGACTGCTAATACCGCATAATCTCTTAGGAGCAAAGGTGGCCTATCCTTGGAAGCTATCGCTATCGGATGTACCCAAGTGGGATTAGCTAGTTGGTAAGGTAATGGCTTACCAAGGCGACGATCCCTAGCTGGTCTGAGAGGATGACCAGCCACACTGGAACTGAGACACGGTCCAGACTCCTACGGGAGGCAGCAGTGGGGAATATTGCACAATGGGGGAAACCCTGATGCAGCCATGCCGCGTGTGTGAAGAAGGCCTTCGGGTTGTAAAGCACTTTCAGCGAGGAGGAAAGGGTGTTGCTTAATACGTAACATCTGTGACGTTACTCGCAGAAGAAGCACCGGCTAACTTCGTGCCAGCAGCCGCGGTAATACGAGGGGTGCAAGCGTTAATCGGAATTACTGGGCGTAAAGCGCGTGTAGGTGGTTGATTAAGCCAGATGTGAAAGCCCCGAGCTCAACTTGGGAACTGCATTTGGAACTGGTCGACTAGAGTTTTGTAGAGGGTGGTAGAATTTCCAGTGTAGCGGTGAAATGCGTAGAGATTGGAAGGAATACCAGTGGCGAAGGCGGCCACCTGGACAGAAACTGACACTGAGACGCGAAAGCGTGGGTAGCAAACGGGATTAGATACCCCGGTAGTCCACGCCGTAAACGATGTCTACTAGGAGTCTGAGGTCTTGTACCTTGGGTTCCAAAGCTAACGCATTAAGTAGACCGCCTGGGGAGTACGGCCGCAAGGTTAAAACTCAAATGAATTGACGGGGGCCCGCACAAGCGGTGGAGCATGTGGTTTAATTCGATGCAACGCGAAGAACCTTACCTACTCTTGACATCCACGGAATTTAGCAGAGATGCTTTAGTGCCTTCGGGAACCGTGAGACAGGTGCTGCATGGCTGTCGTCAGCTCGTGTTGTGAAATGTTGGGTTAAGTCCCGCAACGAGCGCAACCCCTATCCTTAGTTGCCAGCACGTAATGGTGGGAACTCTAGGGAGACTGCCGGTGATAAACCGGAGGAAGGTGGGGACGACGTCAAGTCATCATGGCCCTTACGAGTAGGGCTACACACGTGCTACAATGGCGGATACAAAGAGCTGCGAACTAGTGATAGTGAGCGAATCTCAAAAAGTCCGTCGTAGTCCGGATTGGAGTCTGCAACTCGACTCCATGAAGTCGGAATCGCTAGTAATCGTGGATCAGAATGCCGCGGTGAATACGTTCCCGGGCCTTGTACACACCGCCCGTCACACCATGGGAGTGGGCTGCACCAGAAGTCATTAGCTTAACCTTCGGGGGGGCGATGACCACGGTGTGGTTCATGACTGGGGTGAAGTCGTAACAAGGTAGCCCTAGGGGAACCTGGGGCTGGATCACCTCCTTACCTAAAGCGACTCGAACTGTTGTCAACTCGCACTTTTACTTCGTAAAAGCTGCTGTTTGACCGGTCACATCTCTTCGAGATGTTCAGGGAGTGCCCACACAAATTGTCTGATTAATTAAAGATGTGAAGTTTCTGGAATATGGCTGCTCACTAGCGTTCGCCTGATTCATAAACTGCTGAGAAACATGTTTCTCATATCGAGTTTATGTCCCGTTCGTCTAGAGGCCTAGGACACCGCCCTTTCACGGCGGTAACACGAGTTCAAATCTCGTACGGGATACCAATTCTCTTGTTTAAGAGAATTGGAAGCACGAACCCTGAGTTCCCTCTCCTTGTTTAAGGAAGATGGAGAGCCAAGAAACCACCTTCGTATCGTGCTTGAAAGCACAAAGCAATATAGCAACTTCGGTTGTGATTATATTGCTTTGCTTTTTTAAGCAATTGCTCTTTAAAAATTTGGAAAGCTGATAAAGTTCATTGAATACATATGATGATGTATTCAATACCGAGTGATTATTACTTTATAAAGTAGTGATTATTCAAGCAATAGAAATAAATGTTAAGTGTTAAAACTTAGCACGTACTGAGTTTGTATTAGCGCCTTATCACACATTTACTTGGTAAATGATGTTGTCAGGCAGGTCGCTTTTACAAGTAAAAGCTCAGTTGTAGTTCGCAAGTGTCTTGGTAAAGACAAAGGATGCACGAAAGTGGGTCCTGCAATACGACACTGTTTAGGTGTTGTATGGTTAAGTGAATAAGCGTGCACGGTGGATGCCTTGGCAGTCAGAGGCGATGAAGGACGTGGCAATCTGCGATAAGCTCTGGTGAGCTGATAACAAGCGTTATAACCAGAGATTTCCGAATGGGGGAACCCACCTGTTTACAGGTATCGTTACGTGAATACATAGCGTAACGAGGCGAACGCGGTGAACTGAAACATCTAAGTAACCGTAGGAAAAGAAATCAACCGAGATCCCGAAAGTAGCGGCGAGCGAAATTGGGCCAGCCCTTAAGCTGCATTGGTGTTAGTGGAACCTTCTGGAAAGTTGGACGATACCGGGTGATAGTCCCGTACACGAAAGGACCTTTGTAGTGAAATCGAGTAGGACGGCACACGTGAAATGCTGTTTGAATATGGGGGGACCATCCTCCAAGGCTAAATACTCCTGACTGACCGATAGTGAACCAGTACCGTGAGGGAAAGGCGAAAAGAACCCCTGTGAGGGGAGTGAAATAGAACCTGAAACCGTGTACGTACAAGCAGTGGGAGCGGACTTGTTCCGTGACTGCGTACCTTTTGTATAATGGGTCAGCGACTTAATTTTAGTAGCAAGGTTAACCGTTAGGGGAGCCGTAGGGAAACCGAGTCTTAACTGGGCGTACAGTTGCTAGGATTAGACCCGAAACCCGGTGATCTAGCCATGAGCAGGTTGAAGGTTGAGTAACATCAACTGGAGGACCGAACCCACTAATGTTGAAAAATTAGGGGATGACTTGTGGCTGGGGGTGAAAGGCCAATCAAACCGGGAGATAGCTGGTTCTCCTCGAAAGCTATTTAGGTAGCGCCTCGTGTCTCACCATTGGGGGTAGAGCACTGTTTCGGCTAGGGGGTCATCCCGACTTACCAACCCGATGCAAACTCCGAATACCAATGAGTGCAATCACGGGAGACACACGGCGGGTGCTAACGTCCGTCGTGGAAAGGGAAACAACCCAGACCGTCAGCTAAGGTCCCAAAGTACTAGCTAAGTGGGAAACGATGTGGAAAGGCTCAGACAGCCAGGAAGTTGGCTTAGAAGCAGCCATCTTTTAAAGAAAGCGTAATAGCTCACTGGTCGAGTCGGTCTGCGCGGAAGATGTAACGGGGCTAAGCTAGTCACCGAAGCTACGGATGCATGCTTGCATGCATGGTAGAGGAGCGTTCTGTAAGCCGTTGAAGGGAAAGCTGAGAGGCATCCTGGAGGTATCAGAAGTGCGAATGCTGACATGAGTAACGATAATGCGGGTGAAAAACCCGCACGCCGGAAGACCAAGGGTTCCTGTCCAACGTTAATCGGGGCAGGGTGAGTCGACCCCTAAGGCGAGGCCGAAAGGCGTAGTCGATGGGAAACGGGTTAATATTCCCGTACTGGTTGTTATTGCGATGGGGGGACGGAGAAGGCTA
Organism: Psychromonadaceae bacterium; assembly: GCA_965249895.1. Lineage (GTDB taxonomy): Bacteria > Pseudomonadota > Gammaproteobacteria > Enterobacterales > CBDFNC01 > CBDFNC01. Next base: position 2,913 of record CBDFNC010000003.1, on the reverse strand, counting down.
GGTGGGCCAGGCGATGGTTGTCCTGGTTCAAGTGTGTAGGCGGAGTTCTTAGGTAAATCCGGGAATTCATTAACGCTGAGACACGATGTCGAGACACTACGGTGTTGAAGTCATTGATGCCCTGCTTCCAGGAAAAGCCTCTAAGCTTCAGATAACAAACAATCGTACCCCAAACCGACACAGGTGGTCAGGTAGAGAATACCAAGGCGCTTGAGAGAACTCGGGTGAAGGAACTAGGCAAAATGGTACCGTAACTTCGGGAGAAGGTACGCCGCTGTTGGTGATGGAACTTGCTTCCTAAGCTGACGGCGGTCGCAGATACCAGGTGGCTGCAACTGTTTATTAAAAACACAGCACTGTGCAAAATCGCAAGATGACGTATACGGTGTGACGCCTGCCCGGTGCCGGAAGGTTAATTGATGGGGTTAGCGCTTGCGCGAAGCTCTTGATCGAAGCCCCGGTAAACGGCGGCCGTAACTATAACGGTCCTAAGGTAGCGAAATTCCTTGTCGGGTAAGTTCCGACCTGCACGAATGGCGTAATGATGGCCACGCTGTCTCCACCCGAGACTCAGTGAAGTTGAAATCGCTGTGAAGATGCAGTGTACCCGCGGCTAGACGGAAAGACCCCGTGAACCTTTACTACAGCTTGGCAGTGAACATTGACCCTACATGTGTAGGATAGGTGGGAGGCATTGAAACTTGGTCGCTAGATTGAGTGGAGCCGACCTTGAAATACCACCCTTGTAGTGTTGATGTTCTAACCACGCCCCCTGGATCGGGGGTTGGGACACTGTCTGGTGGGTAGTTTGACTGGGGCGGTCTCCTCCCAAAGAGTAACGGAGGAGTACGAAGGTTGGCTAATCACGGTCGGACATCGTGAGGTTAGTACAATGGTATAAGCCAGCTTAACTGCGAGACAGACACGTCGAGCAGGTACGAAAGTAGGTCATAGTGATCCGGTGGTTCTGAATGGAAGGGCCATCGCTCAACGGATAAAAGGTACTCCGGGGATAACAGGCTGATACCGCCCAAGAGTTCATATCGACGGCGGTGTTTGGCACCTCGATGTCGGCTCATCACATCCTGGGGCTGAAGTCGGTCCCAAGGGTATGGCTGTTCGCCATTTAAAGTGGTACGCGAGCTGGGTTTAGAACGTCGTGAGACAGTTCGGTCCCTATCTGCCGTGGGCGTTTGAGAATTGAGAGGGGCTGCTCCTAGTACGAGAGGACCGGAGTGGACGAACCGCTGGTGTTCGGGTTGTTATGCCAATAGCATTGCCCGGTAGCTACGTTCGGAATCGATAACCGCTGAAAGCATCTAAGCGGGAAGCGAGCCTCAAGATGAGTTCTCACTGGACCTTTAAGGTCCCTGAAGGGCCGTTGGAGACTACAACGTTGATAGGCAAGGTGTGTAAGTGCTGTGAGGCATTGAGCTAACTTGTACTAATGACCCGTGAGGCTTAACCATACAACACCTAAACGGTGTTACGCAGTAACACAGTTTAGTTCCGGCAACATGTCGAAGACATGTGAGAGGAAACTAAGCATTAGGGTGTTAATACCAAAAGATTACTTGCGAACTATTCACTTTTTGCTTGCAAAAAGTGAAGGTCTGGCAACACTTTTACGAAGTAAAGGTGTGAGAAGACAAAGAGCTGTTGCGAACTTTATCACTTCCAGATTTTAAAGCTCACGCGCTTAGCGCGAGAGCAAAACAAGTTATCGCCTGGCGGCCATAGCATTGTGGACCCACCTGACTCCATGCCGAACTCAGTAGTGAAACGCAATAGCGCCGATGGTAGTGTGGGGTTTCCCCATGTGAGAGTAGGACACTGCCAGGTACCAAATTGAAAGCCCGAACCGAAAGGTTCGGGCTTTTTTCGTCTGCCAAAAAGTGCCATAACCTCGATTAAACTCATCCCAATTGGCATGATTAACTGACCCGTTTGCTCTCGCCCCGCGAGTACATACGTTTCACCAGGCCGGTTTGCCCAATAAATGCGTTCCAGGCTCACTGCCTTTCTTCACGATATTGTTATAATCCCTGAAACATCTGTTCGCCAGATTATGTAGCGGCTTCCTGTACCAGGTTGTTGATCAAGCTGTTTGCAGCTTAATCGATGATCAAAACTGACCCTCCTCGCTGATAAATTTTTAAAGCGCTTCAAGTGACGAGCTTCCCAATGTCATCGTGATTAAATTCAACTGTACCCTGGCGTATGATGTGGATGAAAACGGGTTGCTTATCTGCCGTCACTCATCGAACCCATAAGCAAAATAATAATGATCTGCCTGAACTAATTGTATTTCAACCTTTTTATGAGGCTAAGCGGTAACTTGACAGTAGTGTTCTTACCTATTAACAGCCGTTGCAGCTACCGGACATGATTAACTTCTCCTTTATTAGTACTTTTAGCGCATGCTGGGAGGGTTGATGAAACGGGAAGTCTAACTGGATGAGTATTCTTACGGCGTCATTTGTGGGTAAACCTGTGGGTAAAGTGTGGCTAACTATGTGTAAACTTGTGAGTTTAAAAAAGATGTGATTTTTCCACATAAACCCCTTGCGCTCTCGGACCATCTCTCTATAATGCGCAACCACTGAGAGGCTGGTCCGACACATCGGAGACACCCGATATAAAAGGGCTGAAGCGACATCAGTCAGGCTAGAAACTGCGGTTTCAAGCCTGGAAAGAAAATTGCAAACTTCTTCGGAATTAGCGGTTGACTTTCGAAACGGCTAGCGTAGTATACGCAGCCCTGACGAGGCAAACAAAACGCCGACTCAACGCTCTTTAACAATTTAATCAGACAATCTGTGTGGACACTCCAACAGTAATTGAGACTCGCTAAGCAGCTTAGCTGCAAACGATTTTCTCAATATTTTGGATGTTCGACAGAACGACTTTATG
>CBDFNC010000002.1:0-598784 GCA_965249895.1 Psychromonadaceae bacterium | reverse complement strand
ACCCCAATCGAGAATATCAAAACCCATCATCTGCACCGCAGTGGGTGCATTGCCTGACATTACCCGGGAGCGTAATACAGTCATAGCACTGCTGCCACCACCGCCCGCCACCGGCATGTCTTTCCACTCCACCCCTTGTGATTCCAATGTGCTCCTCAGCGTACCTAACGCCTTGGCTTCACCGCCCGAAGTCCACCAGTGCAATACTTCCACCTCTGCAGCCTGCACACCTGAGACCAGCGCTGCACTAACGGAGGCGCCGACCAAAATAGTGCTGAATGTCTTTTTAATTGTTGTTTTCGCAGTCATTTGAGATTCCTTGGTTTGGATTTAGGCATCAACAGATGCCCTATAGTTGTGGATTACTACTTGTTAAATCCGCTTTGTTTAAGTCCGCTGCTACGACTTAGGCAGCCACCATCCGGTGCGGGGACCCATATGCATCTGAATCGTTTTTAATTCGGTGAACTCCTCCACTCCGAAACGACCCAGTTCACGACCCTGGCCACTTTCCTTATATCCACCAAAAGGCAGTTCCGGATAACCACTCATCCAGGTATTCAACCAAACTGTTCCGGCCTTGACCTTACGCCCAATCGCCAGGCAGTTATCGATATTTGCGCTCCACACACCGGCGGACAGACCATAGAGGCAGTCATTTGCTATGGCGATTGCTTCATCCAGACTGCTAAACGTAAGCACCGACAACACAGGGCCAAAGACCTCCTGCTGCGCCACCACCATGTCCGGCGATACACCTGAAATAATGGTGGGTTCCATATACAGCCCCTCGGTTTTCACCTGGCCACCGCCCAGGCTAATCCTGGCGCCCGCTTCACGAGCACCGTCCAAATAACCCTTGATGGTATTCATATGGGATTCAGAGATAATCGCGCCGACTTTAGTCTGTTCACACAGGGGATCCCCAACCGGTACCTGGCGCGAGCGCTCAATTACTGCCTGCTCAAACTTTTCAGCAATGGATTCATGCACCAGAATTCGCGAGCCACTGTTGCAACATTCGCCGGCATTAAAGTAGATACCAAATACCACAGCATCCACCGCCGCTTCCCAGTCACAGTCCGGGAAAATTATCTGTGGATTCTTACCACCCAATTCCAGTGACACCTTTTTCAGGGTGTCGGCCGAAGCCGCTGTCAAGGCTTTACCCACGGCGGAAGAGCCGGTGAAGGAAATCATATCCACGTCTTTATGCGTGGTCATGGTGGGACCAATGTCCGTTCCCTTGCCCACCAGGATATTCGCCGCGCCATCTGGCAAACCAGCCTGTTGCAACAACTTGCCAAGCAGCACGGTAGTGCCAGAGGTCAGTTCGCTGGGTTTAACCACAGCGGTACAACCGGCGGCCAGCACAAAAGGCAGTTTCTGACTGACTATCAAGAAGGGGAAATTCCAGGGAGTGATCACACTCACCACCCCAATTGGCTCCCTTATCACCATGGCCAGCATATCTTCGCCAAGTGTGTTGTAACTATCACCATGCAGACCACGGGCACAAACCGCGGCGTAGCGCCACAGCTCCGCCGCCCATTCAATCTCGTCCCGCGCCTGACTAATGGGTTTGCCTGACTCCATCACCTCCAACAAGGCAAACTCTTGCTGGCGCTCCATCACCAGATCCGCCACCTTATGCAAGATTGCCCCGCGCTGGGCGCCTGTCATCTTCGGCCAGTCACCTTGATCAAATGCATTACGCGCCGCCGCAATAGCATCTTGGGTATCCGCCACCGTCGCCCGTGCATAATCCCCCGCCAGTACACCGTAGGCAGGACTGGTACGGGTAAGCCGGCCGCCATCCGAGGCATCACGCCATTGCCCATCAATAAACAACTGGCCGATAAAAGGTTCATTGGGTATTTCTGCTGCGCGAGGGCCGTCAACCCAAAGCATATTTGCTGATGAAACAGACTCAAAAGCCATCTTGTTTACTCTCCTTTGAAATTTGCTGGACGCTTTTCGAAGAAGGCATTTACCCCTTCCCTGGCGTCATTGGTCATTGCCGACAAGGCGCTGCCCATGGACTCAATAATCATTGCGCTATTTTCGCCGCTGCCGGCATCAATCATCTGCTTTGACAGCTGCACGGATATTGGCGCCCTAGTGGCTATCTCCTGCGCCATTAGGCGTGCCTTTTCCAGCGCTGCTCCGCGCTCGGTCACTTCATTCACTAAACCAAGACTGAATGCCCGCTGGCTACTCAGAGTGCGGCCGGTAAATACCAGCTCTTTGATCACACTCGGGTTGATCAGCTTGTTTAAACGGTGGGAGCCAGACCAACCCGGGCAGGTTCCGATACCTGTTTCCGGCAAACCAAATTTGGCCCGTTCATCCGCAATGCGCAGATCTGCCGCCATGGCCAATTCGAAACCGCCCCCCAGGGCAGGCCCCTGTACCACAGCTATCACCGGCTGACGCAGGCCAGCCAAGGCGTCAAATACCCGGTGTCCACGCTTGACCCAGGTTCGCCACATATCCAGGGCTTGATACTCGGCCCAGGCATTAATATCGGTGCCAACACAAAAGGCTCTTTCGCCGGCTGTATGCAACAGCACAACCTGAGTCTCCCTGTCCTCATCCAGTTCCATAATTATCGAGTAGAGTGACTCCAGGATCTCAACCGTCAGCGCATTTAGCTTGTCCGGGCGGTTAATATATATTTCTGTTACTGCACCTTTACGGGTGAGTGTTACCTGGCTATTACTCATTGCTGTACTCCAAAGCCTGTCTCTGCGACGGGGTCAAGGGACAGGCCGAAGGGTTCATCAATAAATAGCTGTCGATCCATCACTTTTATTCGCGAAGACACCCGCAATTTAAAATCAGCCTGAGCCAGCACATCACGCTCAAGGTCGATACCCGGCGCGACTTCGATGACTTCAAGGCCTGCTGGGGTCAGCTGCATAACACAACGTTCGGTCACATACAGCACCTGCTGATTTCGCTCAAGCCCCTTAGCGCCGGAGAAGGTCACATGCTCCACATGCTTCACCAATTTCTGGAACCTGCCCTCCTGAGTCACCTGGATACTTGCGTTCTCTAACTTGTATTTGGCGCCGGCAGTGAAAAAACCGCTAAACACTATCTTCCTGGCATGTGCGGTTATATCCACAAAACCGCCACATCCCGCTGTGAGGTATGGCTTACTGCCCAGCTTGGAAACGTTGACGTTACCGGCCTCATCAATTTCCATAAATGACAGTAAACTCTGATCGAAGCCTGCTCCCTGGAAATAGGTAAACTGCTGTGGACTGGGCATAATACAGTCGGCATTGGCAGCGCAGCCGAATTCAAATCCCAACAGGGGCACCCCACCTACAGCCCCCTGCTCTACAACCCAGGTCACTTTATTGCCATGCCCTTCTTCCAAAAGAATTCTCGGCACATTGGCTGAGATACCAAAACCCAGGTTCACCGCCTGGCCTGCCTTCAGTTCCTGAGACACCCGCCGGGCAATGATTTTTTCCGGTGAAAATGCCGGTGTTGCAAAACTGCTGTCAGGGCGTCTGATCACCCCGGAAATAGCCGGATCATAAGGGGTTTGAGTGGTCTGCATCTGCTCTGAGTCCACCACCACAAAGTCCACCAAATTATTGGGGATATGCACCTGATAGGGTCGCTGACTGCCATTGCGAACCACACGTTTAACCTGAGCAATAACTACACCACCGTTATTACGAACACTCAGCGCTTGCTCCAAGCCGCCCAGATAGGCGCCCTCCTGCTCGTAAGAAAGATTGCCATTTTCATCCGCCGAGGTTGCACGGACGATAGCCACATTTGGCACGATAGCCGGGAAAAACAGATACTCGACGCCCTCAAATTCCAGTTTGCGAACGATGGCCTCAGCTTCAGCAAGCTGGTTCATGGCGCAGCCCTGGCGTTTGGGATCAACAAAGGTATCCAGACCTACGCTAGTCATTACTCCGGGGCGGCGCGCAGCTGCCTCCCGGTGGATGTCAAACATGATCCCGCTTGGCACGTTATAGGCTGGGATCCTGTTCTCGGAGATCAGCTTCCATATCTCCGGCATAGGCATACTGGATGGACCACTTGGATATGAGCCGGCTATAATCTTGCCCAGCAAACCCTCTTTAGCAATATGATCAACCCCCTTAATACCGTACATATCTCCGGCAGCTATGGGATGCAGGGTTGTTATGGATTTTGGCGCACCTTCCCTGTCGAAACGCTGACCAATCGCTTGCAGCATACGGTCCGGACAACCCAGGCCGCTGGAAGATGAAACGGTAACTATGTCACCATTGTTGATTAGCGTGGCTGCCTGCTCAAATGAGATAACCTTAGACATACTCAACTTCTCGCTTAGCGGTATCGCAGAGGTACTGAACTTCATACCTTCTGCAATAACCTGTTGGGTAAAATTGATAGACGGGCCAGCAACCACTCAGTCACCGGCCAAAGAATTACCGGTTATTGACTTTGCTTAATATCCGGATAAAAAACCTCGACACATCGCCCTAAGTCGGCGGACTCAGCAACGGCAAGGGCAATTGCCAATGACTTAACACCGTCTTCACCTGTCACTGCAGCTTCCCCTCCATCACTGATAGCCTTGCCAAATTGGCCAAGAGAATAGGCATAGAGATTATGATGCTCGACCTTCAGTGTGCGACGCCCCTGCTCGGTAACCACTTCTACTTCACCTATGGGCTGTTGCGTCATTACTCCACGGGCAAAAATGCTGCCTTTGGTACCATGGATTTCAAGGCCCGTGCCGGCAAAGGGCACGACAAAGGATTCATGGGATTGGACCAACGCGCCACTGGGCATACGCATTATGGTCATGGCGCCGTCTTCAATACCGCTGCCCATACCAGCGTTCTGGGCATAGGCCATTACATCAATAGGATCTTCTGCTAACAGAAAACGGACAGTATCGGCATCGTGCACAACGATATCCAAAATAACCCCGCCGCCAGCCTCGGGTTTATTTATTCTCCAGGTCTGTAGATTGCTGGGCAGGTGCACCGCATGAAAAATTCGCATAGCGACCACATCGCCGATAACACCTGATTCAATCTCAGCACGAATTGCGTGATGGCTAGCGGCGTTTCGCAAGTGATGGTTGGTCCCCATAACCACCCCCGCAGCTCGACAGGCTTCAACCATCTCAACCGCATCAGCCAGTTCCAATGCTAAGGGTTTTTCGCAGAGCACATGTTTACCGGCCGCTGCGGCTGCCAATACCTGATCTTTATGTAATTCGTTTGTGGTGGAGATATAGACCACATCAATCTGTGGGTCGGCGAGTAACCCTTCGAGAGAGTCATAGACCTGGCCGATACCAAGCCCATCAGCATAGGCCCAGCCACGCTCAAGGTTACTGCTCATTACTGCCACGACATCGTGACCGGATTGTGCGCGCACTGCGTCTACCATCCATTGCTTAGCTATGGTGCTTGCGCCAATAAAACCCCAACCGATTGTCATAAACTTATTCTCCATTGAGCGACGAAACAAACACCGCAGACAAATTGGAACGTTCTAATTTGGAACGTTCCATTTTTTACAAATCAGTAACAATTAGTCAAGATGTTTTTTACCACACGTGATCTGCAGCACATTACTCGCAAATCTATCAGCAATACAAATTCCCCCTATACCTACATGATTACTATACCCATCGCTTCATCTGACTTGTTAAACGTGAGGCTTAGAGAATGGAGTGAAAAGTGAGGGAAGCCGAAAAATAATGTTAACCGGAGTTGAAATTATAACGTTCCAACTTATAATCGGTTTTTATCTGTTGTTCGTAAAAACTAATTGAGGAGGCTATATGCTCAGTCTTGACCAGCAAGAAAAACCGTATCCGTGGCTCGAGGGGGTCACTGACTGCCATATGCACCTTATTGGCCCGGAGCATAGATTTCCGTTTTCTGCCGGACATCAGGGTCAGTTCAATGAATGGACCAGCACCGATTACCTGCCGATGGCAACTAGCCTGGGTATTGAACGATACGTGCTGACACAAACGCCATTTTATGGATTCGATAATCGTAACTTGCTGCATGGCTTGTTGCAGCTGGGCAATAAGGCCCGTGGAATAGCTGTGGTCGATTCGAGTTTATCCGATATGCAATATCTCGAGCTAAAGCAAGCAGGTGTGGTCGGCGCCAATTTTTACCTAATGGAAGGTGGCGAGTTGGCCTGGTCTTGTGTTGCCCCCACCAATGAGCGGATCCAAGATTATGGCTGGCAGACTCAACTACAGTTTAACGGTCGGGAGCTGGCGCATAACTACCATAAAATCAACGCCCTTAAGGGTACCTTGGTGATTGATCACCTTGGTAAGTTTCAACCCAGTGTCAGCACAAGCGATAACAGCTTCAGGCTACTGTGTAAGTTACTGGACTCGGGGCGCTGTTATATCAAGCTGTCCGCCGCCTACGAATCAAGTGATAATAAGATGCCTTATTTAGGCCAAGCAGGATCTTTAGCCCAGTTTTTGATCCGAGAATATCCCCATACGTTAATTTGGGGCAGCAACTGGCCACATCTTGGCCTAAATAACCAGACGGACTGGCCAAACCCTCACAGCTCTCTGACTAACCTTGAATTCTGGGGTGCGGATAACCAAACCCTGGAGAAAATCCTGGTCACTACCCCATGTAAATTGTTTGGCTTTGAGCATTCGGCCAATAGCGGAGATAAATAGATGATTAGCCATATGGTATTACTAAAATGCCGCCACAACGTAACTGAACAACAGCTGCAAGAAATGTTTGACGCCCTTGCCGCATTGGTAGACAAAATCTCAGGGCTAAAGACTTACAGCGGCGGCGCCAACAATAGCCCAGAGGGCATAGCTCACGGCTATACACATGCTTTCCATATGCTGTTTACTGATGTAAAGGCCCGTGATGACTACCTAACCCACCCGGAGCACGAGTTAGTAAAAGGGTTAATTGCCGAGGTGCTGACAGACTGCAAGGAAAATGTATTAGTAGTAGATTTCTGAAGTTACTCTGTCTGATGAACTTTTTCTGATCCATATTCATCATTCACCGTCGCCAACACGTTTGTGAAACACCAATAAACCGGTATGGGAGAGTAATAAAGTATCATTTACAAGCATGCACGCTTCGTCCCTAAGCGAGCCAGTCATAAAATATGCCTGGCCGGATTTCGGTTAGCCCGGCGTATCGCGAGTGGTGACAGACCAATTTCAGGCTTATTCTTGAGTTGTGTAAATACACTAAGGCCGACTACTTGATTGATGAGAAATAGACACTGTAGTTAATACCTCAACATTTGGTTTAAGCGTGGTGATATTAATCCACTGTTAGGACGTTAGCCTAGCCGCGAGATGGCGAGTTAACTGTTAGTTTATATGCAATCTAATGGACTGACAGTGCCTGCGTAGTGCTGTCCAAGCACATGAGTATATATTTGTGTCGTTTTAACATCATTATGGCCGAGCAACTCTTGAACACTTCTTATATCTCTGCCTGCTTGCAGTAAATGGGTCGCAAAACTATGCCTAAATGTATGGCAAGTTACTCGCTTGGTGATAGTCGTACCTCGCACCGCGGCTCCCAAAGCTTTACGAACAACACTCTGGTGTAAGTGATGCCTGCAATAGGTGCCGGAATAGGGGTTATCACAGGTAGAAAAAGATGGAAAAATGTACATCCAGCCAACCTGCCTAAACGCATTTGGATACTTCCGCTCTAATGCATAGGGTAGCGAAGGACCCTATGCCAGCGGCATTATCTTTAGCTTGAATAGTACGTGCGGTGTCAACATAATCAGGCAGTTTGGCCGCGCACTTTTGGCTGAGGATAGTCTGCCTATCTTTATGCCCCTTACCATCTCGGACAGTGAGCGCGCAACGCTCTGTATCTATGTCTTGAATGCGCAGCCTTAAACACTCTGAAATTCTCAAGCCACTGCCGTACAACAATTCAATGATTAACTTATTTCGACCAGAAAGCTGTTTAAGCACCATACCGATTTCAGTTGCGGATAATACACTCGGTAAGTGACGTTGCTTACTTGCATAGCGGAAGCCTAAATCTCCTAATTCTTGGTGTAAATGTCTTTGGTATAAATACGCCAACGCATTGAGTGCTACTTTTTGGGTATTAATGGCAACATTGCGTTTGTTAGCCAGAAAGGTAAGAAATGAGGCCACTTCCTCGGTTCCCATGGTGTTCGGATGGCGTTTGTGGTGAAAGTTGATAAATGCTTTTATCCAATACAGATATGCCTTTTCAGTTTTAATGCTATAGCCGCGCATTCGCATTTCCTCTTGCAACCGTTTGAGAAATGGACTTTGATTTGTCATTGGGTTAATTTCTTGGTGCTGTACATATATACAGTATTATTTATTTCAGCCAGTTTTCCAGTGCTCATTTGCCCGACTTGTGCGCGATTAGTCTTGTTGGGTAATAAAATATTATGTATTGTCAGATACTTAGAAAACAAAGATTGAGATAATAGGTTTGGAAACTGCGCATGCGCATTTACGCGCAAGGTGTATTGAAGCTAATGGAATTTTTGTTTTTAATACAATGGATTAACTGTGCGCGCTTTTACTGGCCCAATGAGCAAAGTGAGCGTGCTTACTATACAAATGTTACATTGCACATGAAAGTATGGAGTTTTATCCTAAATGGAAATAATTAAATCGGTTCAAATTAGAAAGTTTCGTTCGCTAAAGTCGGTAACTAAAAAACTAGACTTTGCAGAACTTAATATTTTTGTTGGTCAAAATGACCAAGGGAAATCTAATTTGTTAAGAGCTTTGAATTTGTTTTTCAATAACGAAACCGATATGGATACCCGCTTTAGGTTTTCTGAAGATTATTGCTATCACTCTAATACAGGTAAAGGTACGCGACACGAGATAAGAATTGATTTGGTAATTGATCCTCCAAAGCGACGTTTTAAGCATGCAAAACCCCTCCGATGGACTAAACGTTGGAGGCAAGATGGTTCCGTAATCGAAGAAAGAAAATACATTAGTAGCGGTGAAGAAGTTCCAACTCGAGATGGAGTTTCACAATGGCTTGATAAAATTCGATATAGATATATACCTGCAATTAAAGGACAAAGTTATTTTTCTGCATTGATGGGTGAGCTGCATGACGTTTTAAATGAGGCTCACGCTGAGACTTTAGCAACGCAAGGCCAAGAGTTTATTCGTGGAATTCAGCAAGTAACTAAAAATATAACTAAAGATCTATCTGAGCAAATTGGTATTTCTAATACAATTCAAGTCCCATCTGATTTTAAACAACTATTTTCAAATTTAGATTTTGGAGTACGTTTAGGAGCTAATACCTATCACCTAAAACAACGAGGTGACGGTATAAAAATGAGGCATATACCTGTTATCTTGAAATATATGTCAGAACAAGAAAGAAACATATCAAGGGCTGGTTACGTTAAGCCAGATACTATATGGGGCTTTGAAGAACCTGAAAACAATTTAGAATTAAGGTACGCATTTGAACTAGCAAAATCATTTAAAGAATATTCAAAAGATATCCAGATTTTTGTTACTACTCACTCTCCTGCATTTTACGCATTAGATAAAGCAGAGGGCGATGGTGTAAATACGTTCTATATTTCACAAGATGAAGATAGCTGTACTCAAGTTACTAAGGTTTCACATGATGACACAGATGAATTACATGAAAGCATGGGGTTATTACCAATAATCACACCTTACTTAACTAAGATTTATGCACATCAAAATGAAATAGAAAATTTAAAAGGTAGAATTGAAGAGCTTGAGGATACCATAGAATATGTTGTTCTAACTGAAGATGAAAATCATGAACATGTAATTAGGTACTTTGAAGCGCAAGGCTGCGATACAAATATAACTGAATTTTATTCGTATTTTGGATCGGATCAAATAAATGCAGCTGTAGTTTTGGGAAAGTATCTAAAAAGTAAAAGACCTGATATCACAGTGATTATTCATAGAGATCGTGATTACCATGATGATAAAAAAATAGACTTGATAAGAAAAAAAATAGAAAAAAACAATTTCATTTTCTACGTCACTAAAGGTGTTGACTTAGAAGGTGAATATATTTGTCCTAATCACATTAACGCGATTTATCCCGCTATTTCAGTTGAAAAAGCAGAAGAACTTATTGAGAGCGCCACTAATAAAGTTAAAGATGCTTCTATAGACCGTTTAATTGATCAAGATCTAAAGACGAATAAACCTGAACAATTAGCTTACGCCAAACAGATTAGAAAGCTTGGTGAAAAGTATGAAAATGATGTAGAGCGTTATAGGTACGGTAAAAAAGTGACCGGAGAATTAAAGTCTAAAATTCAAAAAATAATCAAGAGTAACCCTGATTTATTTGTGGAATCTGAATTTATTAAAAATGAAGCGCTAGTTGAGATTTTTGAATAAAGTGCAATGTAATCGGGTAGCCGGAGGTATCTAGCCTCCAGCCCCCACACCACCCATCGTGCGGGTCCGCAATGGGCGGTTCATCTCTCGTAATGAATACTGATCCAAATGTCCTTCAGTGACACCAGACCTTGCGTAGCGAGGAACTCATTGCTAATTGCAATGTTAATTCCTTTTGTTTTAGAGCTACGGCACGGTCCTTTGCTGCTTATTCCACAGGAAATAGCCAGCCGTTCACTCACACCCAGTTTGATTAGACTTCTAACTTTGGTGCGAGGTTTTCGCCACTGTCGCCAGTAACACATGCGCAGCCTTCGCCGGATCCAATGGTCTAGATCTACCGTTAGTTGGTAGGCGTTAGCAATCAAGAAGTAATATCCCCAGCCGCGTAGAAATTGCGTGAGCTTATGAATTTGTCGTGTCATAGCGATTCCCCAATTTCGGTTGGTGAGCTCCCTTACTTTTGCTTTAAATAATTTCAAAGCATTTTTATGGATCTGCACTTTCCCGTATCGAAAGGTAAAGCCAAGAAACTTTGAGCCAGACACGGGGCCGACTCGACTTTTGGACTCATTAACTACCAACTTCAAGCGCTGGGTTATATATGTGGATATTTCCTTTTTGACCTGTTTACCTTTGTCTTTGCTTTTCACCAAGATGATGATGTCATCGGCATAGCGAGCAAACTTAAGTTGCTTATAGGTTAGCTTTTTGTCCAACTCGTCTAATAAAATATTAGAGAGTAAAGGAGATAAAGGCCCCCCTTGTGGCACGCCTTTATCCGAAGCAAACCAAAGACCCGTTTCAACCTCTGCAATACCTGCTCGTAGATACTTACCAAGCAGACGCATCAGCGCTTTGTCTTTGATTTTACGACCGATACGATTCATGAGCATGTCATGATCCACTTCATCAAAGAACTTTGATAGGTCAATATCAACAGCTGTTTTAAAACCTTGCTTTACACAAGATTGAACATGATGAATTGCCTGGCTAGCTCTTTTCCCGGGCCGATATCCGTAGCTATGTGGTGAGAACTCAGGTTCAAAATAAGGGGCAATAACCTGAGCTATGGCTTGCTGGATCACTCTGTCGATGACAGCGGGGATCCCAAGCATTCGCTCACCACCATCCGATTTGGGTATACAAACCCGTTTAACCGGAAGGGGTTGGTAGGTGCCCTCGAGCAGCTTTGATTTAATACCTTGCCAGTGTTTCATGGCGAAGTTGTCAAATTCATCGATGCTCATATTATCAATGCCCGGTGCGCCTTTATTGGCTTTAACATGTTTCCATGCCGTTGCCATGTTTTGGTCGCTGAGCGTTGAGGTCATTAAAGGGTATTCATTCAAGGTATTATTCACAGCTGGACGCTGGCAGTCACTATCACAACATGGTGATTCTTGTGCTTTCAAGTTCAATTATGGTGTCTCCTTTGGATTAAGATGTTCAGGCCTTCACCATGTCCTGTCCATTACGACAGGCGTTGGGCTACTATGCCGTCTGCTGACTTCTGATAAATCACTTCAGCAATTACTTGCCCAAGCGCTTCCCGGCTCACATTTGGTTTCTGCTTTTTCGCTCGCTGTAGGCGGCAGTAGCCAAAGCGCCGAGGGTTGTTCGACCAGTCCCTGCTGGTAACCTCCAAGCGTGAGCGCGGATGCGTGTTTATCAGATCTCCCCGGATAAGGTGCATGGACTTTCTCTGCACAACTGCATCATTTACGGTGGCCATTAGATCACATGGATTCGTCGTCTTGTGCCAACTCACCTCTAGCCTACGCCTCATATGATGTTTTTGTTCATCAGCTCACAGATTTGCTAGCGGCTTCCTCCAGACTATTTCTCACGATTTAGCCCTTGCCGTTCGCTAGTAGTTATCGTTTAATAACAGTATGTTATTTAAACGGTGATCTTCCTACAGAGGACTTTCACCTCATTAGTTCATGCCCATGCCGGGCGTACACAAGGGTTTTCAAGACGGACAAATTACAGTTGGCGGTTTTGGTATGAAGTTCAGTGCGCTTTGCTGGTTCAGTGGGGCACACCTTATTGCAGGCGTTAGTTTTTTAGGAGAGTACATTGGCTACCACATTTGAAAATACGCTCGTTATAGGCATTTCTGCTACTGCTTTATTCGACTTGTCTAAGGAAGATAAGCTCTTTAAAGAAGAGGTAGCTAAAGACCCTCAAAAAGGCATCGAAATATATAAGCAACATATGCTGGAAAATGAAGAGCTTCCATTAAAGGAAGGGATTGGATTTCCTCTAATTAAGGCATTACTAAGTCTTAATTCGTATGAAAAAGATGTAAGGAAACCATTAGTTGAAGTGGTTGTTATGTCTAGAAATAGCCCTGAAACTGGCATTAGAGTTTTAAATTCAATTAGGAAACATGAATTAAACATAACTCGGTCTGCATTTACAGCAGGGGAATCGGGAGCTGACTATTTAAATGCTTTTGAAGTGGATCTATTTTTAACAACAAATCAAAGTGATGCACAAAAAGTTATAGATACTGGTTCTTGTGCTTCAGCTGTATTGTCTATTCCACCAACTTACGAATGTAATATACCTGATGGGCAAGTTAGGATCGCATTTGATGGTGATGCTGTAATATTTGATGAAAAAAGCGAGCTTGTTTATAAAAAAGATGGGATGGTCGCATTCCATGAAAACGAAGATAAGTCACAAGATATTCCAATGAACGAGGGACCATTTGCTCATTTTCTTATTAAATTAGCGAAACTACAAGAGCGCCTTCCAATGAGTGTTGAGCTATCGCCTGTTCGGATTGCTATCGTTACTGCGCGAAATAGCCCGTCAGAAATGCGAGTAATCAAAACATTACGAAGCTGGGGTGTATACGTCGATGAGGCTTTTTTCCTTGGTGGTGTAGAAAAAAGTAATATATTAAAGGCGTTTAGAGCGCACATATTTTTTGATGATCAAGATGTGCATTTAGAACACTCTTCAAAATTTGTTCCTTGTGGAAAAGTTTTATACAAAACAGATTCGCCGCTAAATCAGCTAAAAAAAGAAAATAGCTCAAAGCCTGATAAGCCGGTAGCAAAAAAAACTAACAAGGCATTTAAACGGAACTAAAACAGTGGGTTACGTTTCGCTTCGCTACACATTATAACCCACTATTTTAGTCCGCTTAATGCGGCGTTATATCTCTTAAGGAGTCGTGTGAGTAAAGTCAAAATTAAGCTAGTATCGATTGGACACCTTCCTTTTGATTTCAATAGCAAAAAAATACCTAAGTTTTCATCATCATTGTTTGAAGTCGTAGGGAATATTGATAATCATTCTTTACGTTGTAACTCAGATATTGAAAACAAACTGGGACACCCACCATCTTGCGCACCTTTCAAGCCCTACTCATACTTAGGTTAAGGCTGTTGTGAGTCGGAGTTTCTATGACTGTTGCCAGGTTACGCCTATCCATCCTGAAACCACTCCTTATTACCATTGCGTTGCTCGTTGTGTGCGTCGTGCTTTCTTATGCGGATATGACAAATACGCTCATCGTTCGTATGAACATAGAAAACCCTGGGTAGTAAACCGGATCCGCTTTCTTGCCGGTTTATTCTCGATAGACGTTTGTGCCTACGCAGTGATGAGCAACCATTACTTATGTAGTGCACCACATAAGTAGTGATATGTTCAGTTATCTATTATGTTGAGTTACACATTCTAATGTCCTCTGCTTTACCCTTTCCTTCTGTTAGCTCAATGAAAATCGGCACATAATTCTGGCCTCTTGGAGAGTCTTTCTAGCCATTGAAGTATTTTAGGCTCTTGCCATGGCGTTTTGTCGCTGACCGTTGGAGCCCCCGCTTTTTCAATCATCTTTCGTTTCATTTCCATGTCTATTTCCAAATAAATGTGGGTGGTGTTGATATCAGCGTGCCCCAACCAATAACTCACCATATTGACATCGTTTCCTGCCCTAAGAAGATGCATCGCAGTGGTATGGCGGACCGTGTGCGGGTTGAGTTGTTTCCCGGAGGAGGCTAAGAGTGGTGTTTTCGAACCCAATTGACGCGTAATGTAACGAATCCCGAAGCGGGTAATGGCGGTACCAGTAGCATTAAGGAACACGTTCTTGATACCGGACACTACTGGATCTCTTTGTTTTAAATAGGCCTTGATCGCATCAATAGTTTCTGGCCAAAGCGGGCAGCTACGTTCCTTTCTTCCTTTGCCAAAGAGTCTAACCTGTGGGGCCTCCTCTAAGTGCAGGTCGTCAAGTTTCAATTCAACGATTTCGCTGACTCGTGCACCGGTGTTGTACAAGAGCAGGAGCAGAGCTTTATTGCGAATTCCAGTACGGGAGTTGATATCAAGCGCCTCCAGCACGGCCTGCACTTCTTTTTCTTCAAGGTAGCCTACTTGTTTGTGCTTAGTGCGCTTCTTAGGAATCGCTCGAATTTGCTGGCTTTGAACGATTAAAATGGGCTCCTGCCGAGCAATAAAAAGGAACAGGCAGCGGATAGCCGCCAGGCGAATGTTGCGGGTATTTGGACAGCAATTTCGTACCTGCTCCAGGTGTTCGAGAAAATCTAACACGAGGGTTTCGGTAATATCTTCCACCATCAGTTCATCGATCTGCTTTGGGATCTTGTCGCTCGCATAGCAGAGCAGCAGCTTGATCGCATCACGGTAGGTTGTAATGGTATTTACGGAAAGGCCTTTTTGGACCGGCAGGTAGTGACTTAAAAAGCGTTTAATAAAAATAGCCAATGAGTAATTCAGTAACCACAAGTAACTGGGACACCCACCATCTTGCGCACCTTTCAAGCCCGACTCATACTTAGGTTAAGGCTGTTGTGAGTCGGAGTTTCTATGACTGTTGCCAGGTTACGCCTAATCCATCCTGAAACCACTCCTTATTACCATTGCGTTGCTCGTTGTGTGCGTCGTGCTTTCTTATGCGGATATGACAAATACGCTCATCGTTCGTATGAACATAGAAAACCCTGGGTAGTAAACCGGATCCGCTTTCTTGCTGGTTTATTCTCGATAGACGTCTGTGCCTACGCTGTTATGAGCAATCATTACCATGTCATCTTACGGGTTGATTTAGCAGGAAATAAACAGCTTTCTGATGAGGCTGTTATCGAACGGTGGGGCAAGTTGTTTGCCATTCATGTGCTGGTTGCTCGTTGGCAATCCGGTCAAACAAAAAGTGAAGCTGAAGTTGATGCGGCCAGGAAACTGGTGAATATTTGGCGTGAACGGTTAGGGGATATCAGTTGGTTTATGCGCTGCCTGAATGAACACATTGCCAGGGAAGCAAACAAGGAAGATAAATGCAAAGGGCGGTTTTGGGAAGGCAGATTTAGAAGCCAGGCACTGATGGACGAGACGGCGTTATTGGCCTGTATGGTTTATGTGGATTTAAACCCAATCAGGGCAGGCTTGTGTGATTCCGTGGAAGAAGAGGAATTTACCTCAATCCATGAACGAATTGGTGACTGGAAGGCGGCGAGTGATAAGCAGTGCGCGGACCAAGGAGCAGAAAGAAGCCATTTTTTGTTGCCTTTTACCCGCTCAAAGAATGACACGGATAGAGAAATTCCTTTTGACTTCAAGGAGTACCTTTACCTCACAGATTGGACAGGCCGAGCTATCCGAGAAGACAAAACAGGTTACATACCGGAACAGACACCAAAGCTATTGGAAAACCTGCTTGTCTCGCATGAATCCTGGGTAATGACAGTACAGCACTTTAGTCGCTCATTTGGCAGTGCTGCAGGCACCTGGGAAGCAATAACCGCACTCAGTCACAAGGTTGGGCATCACTGGATAAAAGGACATTCGGCATGTGATCGGCTTTACCAATCTGGGTAGCGTAAGAAAACACCGAAACAACCCAACCAGCTTATTATTCATTACGCTAGCCCAGCTATGCCCTAACCACAGATAAATACATTAGTATTGCCGATTTTTCGGTACTTCCCCTGAGGCCGTAAAAGTTATTGATGAGGCATCTTAAAAAATGGAATGATGGCTCACCTAACGGCTTAAATGAGGCCAGAAAAAGGTGGACGTTCAGATATTCGGTTACATACCGGAAGAGACACCAAAGCTATTGGTAAACCTGCTTATCCCGCATGAATCCTGGGTAATGACAGTACAGGATTTTTGTGAGTTCATTTGGCAGTGCTGCAGGCACCTGGGAAGCAATAACCGACATCTGAGTCACCAAGGTTGGGCATCACTGGATAAAAGGTCATTACGGCATGTGATCGGCGTCACCAACCTGGGTCTGTCTCTTGGTCACATCTTTTTGTGATGTTTATTTTACTTATTGGAGAAGCCCTTTCTCCTGCATCTCTCGCGCCGCTTGCATACCCGCCACGCGCTCCTGTAGCTTGGCCCATCCCTTCCAAAGCGTATCCCAGCCCGCTACGCCTGTCACAGCATCGTATCTGTGAACCCTGCCATATTAGCCAGCGCTAGGTAGACCCATTGCAGTGTCGGTGCACTTTCCAGTTTAACCTCTTCAGCTTGCAAAAAGGCGAGCAGCCGCCATTCATCTTCCGTCATCACCTTGTCACAGGGCATGCTGGCAACTTGCTCCGCTTCAGCCATTAACCCCTCGATTTTTAACAGATACGGTAACGTCAAACTCTCCCTCAACTGCATCAGCCGCACAGCAACAAAACCCAGGATTGGTAACATACGCTCTAAGCTTTCTGGCGTAACGCATCCGTTAGCATGTGCCACTTTGCAGCCTGAACGAATCCAGGCCTTACCAAAATCTTCTATTCGCCATCGCGCTGCGTAGATGCGTATAACTTTAAGAGCTGCTTCAATCTTATCGACAGGCTCTGTCGTGAGCAAGAGTAAGCGCTATCCTTCTAGGCGTAGAACGCTGCTAAACCTCTTACGCCAATACTGCGTTCAGCCGTACCTCTTTTTGGTTTCTGCTTGAACACAATCTCTGAAACGCTTTTTAGTGATAATTTGGCTGTGCGGGAAGGTCGAATTTTCGCTTTACCGTATTTGCGTTTCATCGCAAGTTGCGGGATCTGAACCTGATACCCCCCTAACTCAGGCTGAGCTTGAAGATGGCTGCACAGATCGGCATTAGCTTCCTCAACCGCTCTTAAAGTGTTTAGCCCGCATCACAAAGCGCTCACCGTTACTTAACTTATATGCCAGATAGTCGTAAATATCGGCTTCACTGTCACATACAGAGATCACTCTGTGCATCTGCTCCGCAAACAGCTCACTACAGCGTTCTGAGGCATATTGCCACTTCCCACGTTCCTTTTAACCAGCGAGTTTTGGGTCATCTGGCTGACACCACCATTCTTGATGCGCCAGCCCCAAAGTAACTGCATGGTCTGCGCAGTCAGTAAGAGCATCGAATGAATCCACCATTCCCGCGCTTTATCGGTGACCTTGCCCAGTCGTTACCGAGCTGCGCTGCGACTTGGTGTCGAAAGCTCGCCGAGGTGGTATCTTCAAGCGCTAAGATCTCTTCTATATCACTGTCAATAATGTCTTTCACGTTTGCCTTAAAGCCTGCAGCTCTAACTGCGGCTGGTTGTACATTTGTGTTACGCATAAAGCGGTAAGCCCCTTCCACGGCGATGGCATCGCCTTCACATGACGCAGCAAGCGATTGGCCTGTATGGCGGGCTAGTCCTTTGGCAATTTTCACTAATCGCTTAGTGAGCCGCTTGTCTCCCAATTCCGCCTTGCTGAATAAATTGCCAGCCCATGTTGTTGCATTATGCAGTGCCTGTAACATCTTTGCTTATTCCTACCGTTCAGATTCTGGAGATCTGATCGACGAAGCCGCAAAAAGTTCAATTTTTTTTGGTTGATGACTTATGCACAAGAGACAGAATCTGGGTAGCGCAAGAATCCCGCGAAACAATCCAACCAGCTTATTATTCATTACACTAGCCCAGCTATGTCCTAACCACAGATAAATACATTAGTATTGACGATTTTTCGGTACTTCCCCTGAGGCCGTAAAAGTTATTGATGAGGCATCTTAAAAAATGGCATTGTGGCCACTTTTTGGCTTAAATGAGGCCAGAAAAAGGTGGATGTCCAGATATTCAGATATTCAGCCTAAAAACAAAATCCATAAACAGTGTGCCTGGCGGCACCGTCCAACAGAGCATTTATATATTATGCTGCGACAATATATAAATGCTTAATTGTTATACAACCAATCAAGTAAGTCATCCTCACTTGATTGGATTAGCAGGTTACCAGTTTGACTTGATTGAACCGAGAGCTGATGAAAGAGTATTTGTATGAGTAGCTAAAGAGCTACTAATGAAATTCAGAAAACCAGGCAGATGCTCTATTGTCATGACTCTTATAGCTCGAGATAAATCTGACACAATGATTGGGCTATCAATGTCCTCGCTAATTTTGTTCATGTGGGGCATATTATTCGGAGAAAGTAGTACTTGACCGTAAGGGCCTCGTATATATTCGTATTTTGTTGTAATTTTACTGACGACTAAGCGGGCAGATGCAAAGCCTAAATGATATGTAATTTGGTCAAACGGCTCATTGCTGTATGAGGCAGATTTAAAAGGCACTGGTGTGTAGTCTGTCAAATGAGTTTGAGGTGTTAAATGATAAGGATACCAATATTCAGCATTAAGCTGTTTGAGTCTTTTTTCTACTTCTAAGAAAATTTTATTTGCTTCGTCAAAGGTAGAATTATGGGTATTTATAGCATCGTCAAACGATTGTAGAGCGGTGGAAATGTTTGAACTTTGATTTTGGTAAATCATAATATTCTCCGTCAAGAGTTGTAGCTACCAGTCAGATAGCATTTAAGTTAGTTATATATCAAACCTGACTTACGTCAATAAGTACGACTTGATGTGAAATATCATTTCCTAAGAGAACAATAATGTCAAGGTAATGTGGTAAAGGTTGTATAACAAGTCACTCAAAAGGACAAATAACAGTTGGTTTTTGCTCCTTCGTCGCTTATTTTAACCAACTATTATTTTCCTCTTAGTGAGGCGTTAGCTTCACAGAGGTAATTATGACTCCGGATAGATTTGAAAAACTAATTGCAAGTATAAGCTCAGATAAATACAACCAAAAAGAGCTCATCAATCTCTATAACAACGCTTCAAAATCAAACTCTATTACAGAAGATCAGCGTGAACTGATTGTATCTGAAATTGAAAAGGCGACAAGATTAAGGTTTCCTACCTCTGCAAAGAAAATATTTGGTGCAAAAGACCACGAAGCACGTGAGTATTTATCAAAAATATATGAAATGGTTAAGACTGATTTCGATATGTCTGGAAATAAACTCAAGAATGGGGTTAAAACCGGTGGTGAAATGATGTCTGGTGCGGCTTATGTTGAAGTTTATATGTCTTATAAAAATAGCGACAACATTGGAGCCTATTTAGTACTTAAACAGGACAGCGTTGATTCAGAATTGAAAGCAATATCTGCACACTATAGAACTGGTGGCTCCGAGTCAGGTGTTATTTCCGAGAAAACTATAGGCCTTGAATCTCAGTCTGAGGTTTACAAAAATTATAGCGAATACTTACAGCTGGTAGTAGAAAGCTAACAAACAAACAAAAAGTCACGGCGACCCAATACTCTCCACTTGAGCTTTGTGCGCCAAAATACTCGCACAAAGCCCAAGCTCCGGTATTGGGCGCGTGCTTTCGGCGTTATATTGCGAAAAAGGTTTAGAGTTTAATTATTACTAATTCTCATTAATATAGAGGAGTAAAATTATGGAAGATTTAGGATTTGTATTCGGGATAATAGGTATGTCAATGGGGATTTCAGGTTTTACTTTTGCCATCATAACAATGAAAAAGGTGGATAAACTTGAGAGCAAACTTAAAGAGCTTAAAAAAAATAACTGGGACACCCACCATCTTGCACACCTTTCAAGCCCTACTCATACTTAGGTTAAGGCTGTTGTGAGTCGGAGTTTCTATGACTGTTGCCAGGTTACGCCTAATCCATCCTGAAACCACTCCTTATTACCATTGCGTTGCTCGTTGTGTGCGTCGTGCTTTCTTATGCGGATATGACAAATACGCTCATCGTTCGTATGAACATAGAAAACCCTGGGTAGTAAACCGGATCCGCTTTCTTGCCGGTTTATTCTCGATAGACGTCTGTGCCTACGCTGTTATGAGCAATCATTACTTATGTGGTGCACTACATAAGTAGTGATATGTTCAGTTATCTATTATGTTGAGCTGATAGTCCTCCTCCGCTAATTTCTTCATTTCTTTGTAAAAACGCTGCACATAATTTCGCTATTACAACTCCTTATTGAGCCTAACTAAGCAGGGCGAACCAATAAGGAGTTTATTATGCCGCTTGAACAGATCTTCACTTGTCCTAAAGTTCTTACCAGGCTACGTAATGGTCCATTAGCCACGTTGCTCAATGGTTTTTGTATCTGGCTGCAAGATTCGAACTTTAGACGTGAGTCCATTAGTAAACACTTACGAAATGTCTCTCGTTTTAACGACTATCTGGGAGGGGCTACAGCGTTGTCCCGAGAGGTTGTCACATCCAAAGAAATCGTGTGTTTTTTTAAATCTTACCCAATACAGTGCGGTCACAAAGAGACGCTGCAAAGTCATCTCCGTGACGTTCATTATTCGATAAATCGATTTGTCACTTACCTCGTTCAAAAAGGGGCATTCGTCCCAGAGATACAAACTCCCATTTACCAGAACTTGTTGGTGGCTTACCTGTCATGGTTACGCAATTATCAACATTTAGCGTTCGGCTCTGTAGCGTTACGTCGGCGTTATATAATTCAGTTTCTGTGCTGGCTTGGTCCGCAAGCGACTATAGAAGGGTTGTCACAACTGACCAGCTCTCACGTTGAGACGTTCTTTTTGGCCCATGCTCAGAGCATGGGGAAATCTAGCCGACGCTCTCTACAAGCAACATTGCGCACCTTCTTCCGGTTTTGCCTGCAGAAGGGATATATCCGGTGTCCACTGGATAAGGCCGTGCCTACCATACGGACGTACAAATTAGCCACGGTACCGCGCACATTGAGCGACGAACAAGCGCAGCAAGTGCTTCAGTCAATCGATACAAACACGAGTGTTGGTAAACGAGATTATGCCATCCTTCTGTTGCTCTATACCTTTGGTGTCCGTGGCGGGCAAGTGCGTGCTCTGCGGCTGGAGGATATTCGCTGGGCTGAGGAAAAAATCCTCTTTAAGGCGTTGAAAAACGGCAAAGAGAGTCTGTTACCTTTAACAGCGTGGGTCGGTAACAGTTTGTTTGACTATATAAAAAGTGCGCGTCCCAGCGCCTCCTATCCGCAGGTCTTTTTGACCGCTCGGGCACCACATCAACCACTTTACCATGCATCGGCCATTTCCGAGATCGTCCAACGCAACATCAGCCACCTGAATATTAAGCTACCCAGTAAAGGGGCACATCTATTTCGACATTGTTTTGCCAGTCGAATGATTCAACAAGGCCATTCGCTCAAGGCAATTGCCGATATATTGGGGCATCGCCATCTCGCCACCACATTTATTTATACCAAAGTCGACTTTAATGCTCTCAAACAAGTGGCCCTGCCGTGGCCGCAGGAGGTATGAACATGGTGAACCTGCACAGTTGTTTGGCGACCCAGATCCAAAATCTCATCGATTTACGTTGCCTGTCAGGGACTGATTATCACAGCCAGGCGAAGCTCCTGGAATACTTCGACCATTTTCTAATTGAACACCTATTTAAGGAACCCCGTATCACCAGTCAGATCATCGATGATTATCAGCACAGCCTGTTACCTCTTGCACCACGAAGTCGGAACAACCGGTTTTGTGTGGTTAAGCAGTTGTGTGAGTATCTTGCGGCTAAGGATCCACAAAGTTATGTGCCTGATCCCATAAAGTACACCCCATCCAGTGCGGCTCATAAACCCTATATCTACACCCTCAGTGAAATTCGGGCATTGCTGACGGCGACCACTCAGTTCACGCCAACCAATTCACTTCGACCCCACACTTACTGTACGCTTCTGGGGCTTCTATATTGCACAGGAATACGGATAGGCGAAGCTTTCGCTTTAGATCTACAAGACTTCAACCGCACTGAGGAACGACTCCTTATTACAGCAGGAAAATTCCATAAGGCTCGTTGGTTACCTTTGGCGTCATCGGCCTGTCGGGTACTAGAGCGCTATCTTCAACGACGCTGTCAATCAACCCCCCATACACCAGACTCGCCCCTTTTTGTTAACCTGCGTCACCGCCGTTTACATCACGGCACTGTCAGTCACGACTTTTATCGGCTGCTGCAGTCTTGCGGCATCACCCATAATGGGCCTTCCCACCCGCGCATCCACGATCTACGACATACCTTCGCTGTTCACCGGTTGCTCACTTGGTACCGTAATGGCGATGATGTTAATGCGAAGCTTCCAGCGCTGGCCACTTATATGGGTCATGTGAATATCTCTTCGACTCAAGTCTATTTACGGCCGACAACCGAATTACTTAACCAAGTCCAGCAACGGTTTTACAGTCACTACCTCGACCATGTAAAACCGATTGGAGAACAAATATGAATCACTCATTGGCTATTTTTATTAAACGCTTTTTAAGTCACTACCTGCCGGTCCAAAAAGGCCTTTCCGTAAATACCATTACAACCTACCGTGATGCGATCAAGCTGCTGCTCTGCTATGCGAGCGACAAGATCCCAAAGCAGATCGATGAACTGATGGTGGAAGATATTACCGAAACCCTCGTGTTAGATTTTCTCGAACACCTGGAGCAGGTACGAAATTGCTGTCCAAATACCCGCAACATTCGCCTGGCGGCTATCCGCTGCCTGTTCCTTTTTATTGCTCGGCAGGAGCCCATTTTAATCGTTCAAAGCCAGCAAATTCGAGCGATTCCTAAGAAGCGCACTAAGCACAAACAAGTAGGCTACCTTGAAGAAAAAGAAGTGCAGGCCGTGCTGGAGGCGCTTGATATCAACTCCCGTAGTGGAATTCGCAATAAAGCTCTGCTCCTGCTCTTGTACAACACCGGTGCACGAGTCAGCGAAATCGTTGAATTGAAACTTGACGACCTGCACTTAGAGGAGGCCCCACAGGTTAGACTCTTTGGCAAAGGAAGAAAGGAACGTAGCTGCCCGCTTTGGCCAGAAACTATTGATGCGATCAAGGCCTATTTAAAACAAAGAGATCCAGTAGTGTCCGGTATCAAGAACGTGTTCCTTAATGCTACTGGTACCGCCATTACCCGCTTCGGGATTCGTTACATTACGCGTCAATTGGGTTCGAAAACACCACTCTTAGCC
This sequence comes from Psychromonadaceae bacterium, assembly GCA_965249895.1. Classification (GTDB taxonomy): domain Bacteria; phylum Pseudomonadota; class Gammaproteobacteria; order Enterobacterales; family CBDFNC01; genus CBDFNC01. The sequence goes on along the minus strand of CBDFNC010000002.1, from coordinate 575,038 downwards.
TCCTCCGGGAAACAACTCAACCCGCACACGGTCCGCCATACCACTGCGATGCATCTTCTTAGGGCAGGAAACGATGTCAATATGGTGAGTTATTGGTTGGGGCACGCTGATATCAACACCACCCACATTTATTTGGAAATAGACATGGAAATGAAACGAAAGATGATTGAAAAAGCGGGGGCTCCAACGGTCAGCGACAAAACGCCATGGCAAGAGCCTAAAATACTTCAATGGCTAGAAAGACTCTCCAAGAGGCCAGAATTATGTGCCGATTTTCATTGAGCTAACAGAAGGAAAGGGTAAAGCAGAGGACATTAGAATGTGTAACTCAACATAATAGATAACTGAACATATCATTACCATGTCATCTTACGGGTTGATTTAGCGGGAAATAAACAGCTTTCTGATGAGGCTGTTATCGAACGGTGGGGCAAGTTGTTTGCCATTCATGTGCTGGTTGCACGTTGGCAATCCGGTCAAACAAAAAGTGAAGCTGAAGTTGATGCGGCCAGGAAACTGGTGAATATTTGGCGTGAACGGTTAGGGGATATCAGTTGGTTTATGCGTTGCCTGAATGAACACATCGCCAGGGAAGCGAACAAGGAAGATAAGTGCAAAGGGCGGTTTTGGGAAGGCAGATTTAGAAGCCAGGCACTGATGGACGAGACGGCGTTATTGGCCTGTATGGTTTATGTGGATTTAAACCCAATCAGGGCAGGCTTGTGTGATTCCGTGGAAGAAGAGGAATTTACCTCAATCCATGAACGAATTGGTGACTGGAAGGCTGAGAGTGATAAGCAGTGCGCGGACCAAGGAGCAGAAAGAAGCCATTTTTTGTTGCCTTTTACCCGCTCAAAGAATGACACGGATAGAGAAATTCCTTTTGACTTCAAGGAGTACCTTTACCTCACAGATTGGACAGGCCGAGCTATCCGAGAAGACAAAACAGGTTACATACCGGAAGAGACACCAAAGCTATTGGAAAACCTGCTTGTCCCGCATGAATCCTGGGTAATGACAGTACAGCACTTTAGTCGCTCATTTGGCAGTGCTGCAGGCACCTGGGAAGCAATAACCGCACTAAGTCACAAGGTTGGGCATCACTGGATAAAAGGACATTCGGCATGTGATCGGCTTTACCAATCTGGGTAGCGTAAGAAAACACCGAAACAACCCAACCAGCTTATTATTCATTACGCTAGCCCAGCTATGCCCTAACCACAGATAAATACATTAGTATTGCCGATTTTTCGGTACTTCCCCTGAGGCCGTAAAAGTTATTGATGAGGCATCTTAAAAAAATGGCATGGTGGCCACTTTTTGGCTTAAATGAGGCCAGAAAAAGGATCGCCGTAAAGGGTTGACTTACTTATATTTTTACACAAGCTTGCCACCCCTCCGGCACAGATCCGTACGTGCGCTACTAACGCATACGGCTCCTACAATAAGTCAGACACGAAATCGCTGATTTGGGTATGGGTGTAGTACTTTTACACTTGGTATGAACAATTTAATTGCCCGAGTAAGCTTCTGCCATGAGATAGGGTGACGTTGCCCGCGGCGGCGCAGCGCCCTTAACCAGGCTCGGCAGATTTCCGTTCGGAACTGGTTTAGCGCAATTTGGTTTCCCGGCACTGCATAATAGTTGTAGTGCCCTGTTACCACGCTTTTTAACCAGTTACCTACTAGAAAAAGATCCTTGCTTCGGCATTTAAACAGGGTTTGTTTGATTTCTTTTATCTTCGCCGTCAGCTTCTTCGCACTGGTAAACCGCTTTATAATAAATCGCCCATCGGACCATCTACTTGAGCATATATGTGTGAAGCCCAGAAAATCAAAGGTGTCGGGTTTTCCTTTCTTCCGTTGCTTTCTGTTACTGGTAGCAAAGCGACCGAATTCTAACAAATGAGTTTTATCTCGATTCAGATCAAGCCCAAACTTTTTAAACCGCTGGTTTAACGCATTTAGAAAGCACTCTCCGTCTGAGCGGTATTGAAAGCCCATGACGGTATCATCCGCGTAGCGAACGATATAGCACTCTCCTCTTGCATTATTTTTACGCCATTGGTTTGCCCATAAGTCCAAAACGTAGTGCAGGTAGATATTCGCCAGTAGTGGCGATATGACTGCGCCTTGCGGTGTTCCCTCCGCTGTTTTGAAATGCTGCTCATTATCAACTACTCCCGCTTTAACAATGCGTGTTATCAGCTGGATGATACGTTTATCTGCGATACGATGTTCTAAGAACTTGATTAGCCAGTTATGGTCGATTTTGTCGAAAAACTTGCTAATGTCTGCGTCCAATAGCCAGCTGACTTTCTTTTGGCTGATAGCTACATATACGGCATCGAGTGCCATGTGTTGGTTTCGGTTGGGCCGAAAGCCATAGCTAAACCCCAGAAAGTCTGCTTCGTAGATCTGCTCTAACACCCATACTAGGGCCTGCTGAATTACTTTATCTTCGACCGTTGTTATCCCTATCGGGCGTTTTTCGCCGTTGGGTTTTGGTAGCCAGATGCGTAATACAACTTGTGGTTTATAGTGCTGGTTGTTGATGCGTTGGTGTAGATGTCGGATCCGTTCCGGTAAGTTTTTACCAAAATCAATCCAACTTTCACCGTCTACGCCTCGTGCTGATTTTCTATTCAAGTGCTTATAGGCCTGAATTAACAGCTCGGGGGTGATATGGTGCAGTAAGTTATTGAACCGCAGTGAGCGATCCTCTTTTGCTTTTTCATGTAGACGTGCCAGTCCTGACGATCTTGCTTCTAGGCTCTGTGTCATAGTCGGATCCGACTTAGCGCGTCATTTCTTATTGTTAGATCCCTTGGCTCCACTGATTCCGCCATCTTAAGTTGTTTTACTTGCAATCTTGTTCACCAGTTTCTTAGCTACTATGGATCTATCTGACTCCCTGTTGGCGTAGATATTCAGCCTTTGTCTAACTGACTTCGCTAAATCCAACCTGCACGGAACAGTGCAGATCACCACCAGGGCCTCCCGAGTTCCGCATAAAAGACATAGGTACATGCATCAGGTCTATGACTCCGGAGAACCTACACTGGCACTTGCAGTAGCGCGCCTGTGTTGTATTGCCTTCCCCTTCACCCAACAAGGTCAGCGTTCTCAAGTGTGTTTTCGGAGCTCAATACTGAGCCTATACTTTCCCCTGTCAACGCTTAACCATTGCCATTACTGACAACCGCCCATGACTCGGGGTTTCGGCGACTTGCTAAGTCTTACCGAATAAAGGGCTTTCACCTTTTGATCTTCTACCGATTTATCTCGGCGCACTGGATGTCCAGATATTTGATATTTCCCAGATATTTCAGATATTTCAGATATTTCAGATATTTCAGATATTTCAGATATTCAAGATATTCCCATTACTTGCTAAGTCTTACCGAATAAGGACTTTCACCTTTTGATCTTCTACCGATTTATCTCGGCGCACTGGATGTCCAGGTATTGCATGTATTCAAATATGACAAGGCTCCTCCTTTATCTGAATGTTCCGGTGGGGCGGCCTTCCGTATTCACCGTGTCCCAACCATTACGAAGGAAAGTAAACATTTGGCTGTTTTCGCTAAAAAGAGTGCCGTCTGCTGACTTCTGCTTAATCATCCACGGAATTACTCCAATGGGCGCTATCGTTTTCATCAATTTGCTCATATTGGTTGATGGGGCCAATATGCCAGGCCAGTTTAGGACAGCGGCCAAGCTGTTAGGTTAACGATCGCTTGTTAAGCAGATCCCGGAATGCCGTACCACCCCCGATAAGAACATTCGGGCCGGCCTTCCGGTTTCACTGCACAAAGCTAGGCGCCCCCCTGCATTTACGGTGGTCCTTAAATCACCTGGCTTGCGGAAGGCCGCCCCCTTGTCTGTGCCAACTCGCCTCGGACCTACGCCTCATATGTGGGGCTTGGGGAGCGCCTAGTCTTCATCAGCTCGCAGTTTCGCCCGAAACGTCGGACCGAGCGCTTCCTCCAGACCGCTCCTCACGGATTGGCCCTTGCCATTCGCTAGTAGTTAACGTTTAATAATCAAATGTTTATAAACGGTGATTCTCCTACAAGGGACTCTCACCCTATTAGTTCATGCCCATGCTGGGCGTACACAAGTGCAAGCACAGGAACGCTTTAAGCTGTCTTCGTTTTTGCGAAAGGGCTGCAAAAACGCAGCCATCTCAAATCGTCCTGTGTCGCAGACGTTAGGTGACAAGAATCATGACTTCAGGCACTGAGGGTTACGAAAGGTTTATCCCTTTATTTATTGAAAGCAGCCAAGCTTTAGACTTCAATGTTGTTTGCAAAGACTTTGTTAGTTTTTTACCAGTAAAGAACTCAAGTATTCTTGATTTGGGATCCGGTGCCGGTCAAAACTCAGCTGCACTTGATAAGTTAGGATTCAATGTCACTGCAATAGAGCCAATGGCAGAATTTTTAAATGCGGCAATAAATAAATATAAAAATACATCAATTGAATGGCGTCACGATAGCCTTCCTAATATTGCATGTTTAGATTCACATGAAGAAACATTTGATTTTGTGCTAATTGATGCAGTATGGCACCACCTTTCTGAGGCAGAACGAGATATAGCAGCGAGTAAAATTTCTACTGTAATAAAAATGAATGGTAGGTGCGCCATATCTCTGAGGAATGGCCCTTCAGGTATGGGTACAAGAGTCTTTCCAATAGACAGTAAAAACACTATTAATCTATTTGAGTCTTATGGTTTTAAATGTATATTCAAGTTGAGTAATCAAGCTAGTGTTCTTCCCAATAAAGAAAATGTCAAATGGGCACGTGTAGTTTTAGAGAAAGTCACCTAACTAGAATTTAAAGCGGGACTGCTAACAGTTTGCTCGGTTTCGCTTCGCTACACATTTTAGCAAACAATTATCAGCCCCTTAAATGGCCGTTATGTGTATGAATTATCAATATGGAGATTGTGATGTCTACCAATTCTAAAAAGGAAGTATTCAGCAATATTAATAGTGCTGTCATAACAGGCGTACTGTGTTTTATATTAGTGTCTTTATGCTTGAAGTTAGATGCTTTTAGTTTTGGCTTTATCGAGTTGTTCTTTATTGTTGGGTTAGCTTTACTGACAGTAGTTAATATTGCGCTAGCATGCATAAATTATAAGTTATTTCAGCTGAGTGACTCCCCAAACTAATACACATAAAAGCTGTTAAATCAGGACAACTAACAGTTGGCTGTTTGCTCCTGCGTCGCTTATTTTAGCCAACAATCATTTGCCCATTAACGAGCTTAAGTTCTTGGAGTTATCGGTGAATATTAGGGAAATTAAAGAGAAGGATGTTGAAGCTGTAAGTGCAGTCTGCCTAGCTTCTTTTTCAACATCGGTTGCAGGTTCTCTGCCTGAGGAAGGAATTTTAACCTTTTCTAAAATTGCTTCAAGCGTTGCCTTCCTCAACAGAATGAAAGAAGACAATTTGATGCTTGTCGCAGAGTGCGATGGTAAAGTTGTGGGAGTAATAGAGCTGAAAGAAGGTAGCCATATTGCCATGCTATTTGTAGAGCCTGGCAAACAAATGAAAGGCATTGGGAGAAAGTTGCTTTCATCAGCCCTGAGTTATGCGAAGGTTGGTACTGTAACCGTAAGTGCCTCTTTATCCTCAGTTCCTATGTATAGAAAATATGGTTTTGAGTGTAAGGCTGATATAGCCCAGTCTGCAGGTTTGATTTATCAACCCATGGAGGTCGAACTTAATCGGGTAGCCGGAGGTCTCTAACCTCCAGCCCCCACAACACCCTGCACCGAAACGTCGGACCGGCGTATCCGCACAGGGCGTTTCACTCAGGATAGTGAAGCCTTATCCATCCATCTCGTAGCTCAACCAACCCCTGACACTTCAAGTAAGCATTGGATAATGCCTGTTGAATGCCTGGTGTTTTCGAACTTCGACATGGGCCTTTGCTGGTGATGCCACACGCAACCGCTGATTTAACCGGAACGCCCAGTCGCATCAGATTTCTCACCTTGGTTCTGGGCTTTCTCCACTGTCGCCAATAAGCCATTCGAACTCTACGCCTGATCCAGTGATCGAGCTCAACACAGAGTTGATAGCAATTAGCGATACCAAAGTGATTTATCCAGCCACGTAAATATTGGCTGATGTTGAAGAGCTGATATTTCATCGAAACTCCCCAGTTACGGTTGGTCAGTCGCCTAACGCGCTGCTTAAAGGTAGCAAGCGTTTTAGGATGCCACTGGATTTTACCGCCTCGGAATGTGAATCCCAATAACTTACTTTCAGTGGTTTTCACAACTCGACTTTTGGTGCTGTTAACTATTAGTTTGAGCCGGTTTTGCAGATAGGTGCTGATACTATTGAGAACGCGTTCACCAGCACGTTTAGATTTTACCAGGATGGTAAATGTGGGAGAGTAATGAAGTTTCATACTGAACTCTCCCTGAGGCTGCATTGTACCGTGTTAAAAATCCACCTTGGGAGTATACCGCCCATCGGTATCTGGGCCGATAATTCAAAATCGGAGTATTAAAGTATCATACTCAGGCTTGCACGCTTTGGCCCTAAACCGAGCAAGTTGTAACCATGCCAGGTTGGATTTCGAATGCGGAAATGTATGGCGAAGAGCCAAATGTCTAAGCTAGGAGCGTTTCAGGGTAATAGGCCAATTTTCTCATGCTGTTGCCCTAGCCCACAAGATTCTTTACTATACTTGTATGTACAAATACGTAATTACATTTAATGTTATTTGAATGGGATGAAAATAAAAACGCCACCAATAAGCAAAAGCACGGCGTCAGCTTTGAAACTGCCAAACTGGTTTTTGCAGATCCGCTGCAGTTAAATGTCCAGGACAGGTTTGAGGGTGGTGAAGAGCGCTGGCAAACCTTAGGAAAGATTGGCGGGGTCGTGGTGCTCTTAGTCGCTCACACCTATCAAGATGGCGAGCGGGAAAGCATCAGGATAATTTCAGCACGTAAAGCAACATCTCAAGAGAGGAGGCGATATGAGCAAGGTTACTAAACAGCAGCAAGAAGAAGAAATTCAAGCGCTCGCCGCAATGTCAGAAGCTGATATAAATATTAAGGATATACCGGAAGTAACCTTTACCGGTAGTCGAGTCGAAGTAGGTGAATTTTACCGCCCGGTAAAAAAATCCGTCACAATCAGGTTAGATGCAGATGTTCTGTCATGGTTTAAAGATCACCACAGTAAATACCAAACCCAGGTTAATCAGATTCTACGTGACTATATGAAGACTCACAGTTAATCGTAAGATTGTAGTTATTACGTACGGATAAATACTTTCCATCTTTAGGCTGCAGGGGAGTAGGAATATTTCCCTTTTATTCTGCTGCGCTAAGTATGATCTTAGGCAAAACCTCATGGCAACGTTTTACACCTAACCCTTCAGTTAGATAAGCCAAATGATGACATGATCCAGCTCAGATTGACTCATTAATATTTTTCTTGCGATAAGGGTTTTTGTGGGACGATATTAGAGTGCCTCAAGTAAACGCTTGGGGTGATTCGTTTGCCAGGTAACATCGACCTGAACGATACCTGGTATCCAAAGTCCCCAGATCAGCGCTCTGCTTCTTGCCGACGGTACCCAATCCCGTTTCCTTACTCCCCCTGTAAAAGCTGTTCTACCGTTAGGTTAGGACTCAAATTTACCTCTCCGCTTAACCCCTGAATACGCACCGTTACGCATCTGTGGGCAAGTAGTAAAGAATATGACAACATTGTTTTTGTGGGCAGGAAGACAATAAAGTTTGATCGGTTACATTAAAGTTTGATTAATTTTGCTCGCTTTGCGCCTAAACCGAGCAAATCAAAAATTGTACCAGGAAGGGTTTCGAATTTGAAAATGTATAACGAATAGTCGATACTTAGATGCAGCATTCCTGGCTAGCCACCATTACTACTGCCATCGGTGGTGAGGACTTGGCAAAAAGGAAAGTAAAGGGCAATCCTGACCCATTTATAGCTTTCCTTCCGTTTCGACATTATTGGTCTGGGTAAACCCAAGTCTCACTTTCTACAGGTGTCATAGTACTTTTTTATCTTTTGACGTATCCTCAAGTAACTAATTTTATTAAGTTATTATCGCGAAATCTTGTTGTAGGGTCCAACGTTGGCTCCGGGTATACACGGAATTCCTGATAATGCACCTGTTGGGCCGTACAACACGAGTTTGAATTATGATTTTTAACTTCTGGGATAAGCTTCCTCATAAAGCTTGTGTTCACCCTGGTGACAAAGCTGTTATTGATCAGCATAAAGATATTTTTGAGCTTCATGCTCCGCCGGGACATATAAATGGACAATTGAAAACGGCTCCGATTATCGCTCTTTTTTTAAATCCCGGCTTTGAAGATGAAGGCAAACAAAGGTTCGAAGACGAAAGCTGTCGGACTGGTTTTCCGCTGCGCTCCAAACCAGCCGAAAATGCGGGCGTTATGTACTTAAATAAGGTGCCCACATTGATAAAAAGTATCTTCCTGGTCACTTTTGTATGTCTCAGCGGCCTTGCTTGTTCAGAGACTGATAGCTATCGCGATAATCACAATGCAGAGATTGTTAGTGTGGTAATAATCGGTAGTGCAGAGTCTCCTGACCCAGTCTTGGAGCGAGTTATCACATTGGAGCAACAAGGTGTACTAAAAAATGTGGTGATAATGGAATCATTTCCTGTTCAAATCCAACTCACTGGCCCAGCTAATGTTGTAAAAGAGCTTGAGTTGATTCCACGTAAAAAATAATAGTTAGTCAGTTTCTTAGCCAGTACATAAAGTCTGGCAAGCGGGACAAATTTAAGCGCTGCTTCGTAGTAAATCTGCCCCTTCCAGAGGCGTTACAGCTCGTAGAATTGACCCTAGAGCGGGTTAGTCTCCACATTAGAAAATATCTTGCTACTCAGTAATCAGATGCCTGTCAGAAAGGGCGTAGGTTTGCACGCAATGAGCGATGAGTTAGTCAGGCCACACCACCTGCGGCGGCAGCTGTGCCCATCTCCTCTTTTAATTTGCGCTTGGTGGGTTCATCGTGGCACACTTTATTGCAGGCGTTATGAGCCATAAGTGTAGAGAAATATGGAAGTAGAACTAAGAAATAAACTTAAACACCTTGCTCTTCTTGATGCGATCATTGAGCCAGAATGGGAGTATCGTTATTACTCGTATAATTCTAATTGGTCTGACACGGAAGAAATGGCATCTTTAAGAGATAGCTGCGGTGGCGAATGGTTCTTTTTACTCGATGAGAACAATGTCTCCTTCAAATGTACAAGTCCAGTTGATGGGCTTGTTGATAATTTTGATGAAATAAAGAAATCAGTACCAGAAAGATTTAACCCACTTTTAAATGAAGCAGCTTTCAGTATGGGGCAAGGTTCATGCATCTGGTTCATTGAAAATAATACTTGGGTTAAACTCGGCAAGGAGATCACTGATTTGCCAAATCCAATTATCATTCAGGACCTGACAGCATCAGATTACTGTCAGTTCGTTGAAGACATATTCGAACAAGAAATTGACCAAGAAGTCGTTCAATCCATTTTCGATGGTAAATTTACCATTGATATGGCAAAGAAAATTAATCCATCAATTGACCTGAATACCTTACGACAAGACATTTCAGAAATTGGAGCAAGCTCATAACAAGCAGCAACACCAGACTCCGCAAACTGTCATTTTTTGCGCATAGGATCGCACTAAAAAAGCCAGATTACTTCGCAGGTGTGCTGGGCGTTAATCACAACCGGGTTAACCCATATTTAGCCTAGCTTTTCTCATTAGAAAGTATCTTGCAAACTTCGATTGAGTCATCACTCATCTAATGTCAGGTTTTGGGCGCAATGGGCGATTAGTGAAGTGGTTAACTCAAGCGTGCGGGGTTATCAACATTGAATTTTATCGCCGTAAAGGGTTGACTTACTTATATTTTCATACAATCTTGCCACCCCTCCGGCACAGACCCGTACGTGCGCTGCTAACGCATATGGCTCCTACAAACCCGATAGATCTGTTACCCAAGTTTGACCAGTCCTGAAAATAGCAAGAAAAGGTGAGACAGTAGTTCGACTGACTAACTACAATGGACTCTCTTTAGGAGACTTCAAAATATGATTTGGTCACAACGGATGAATTCGGCAATCGAATATATTGAGGGGAATTTAGATGGTGTACTTAGTATCGAGGATGTTGCAAAAGTCGCATATTGCTCTAAATACCACTTCCATCGTATGTTCTTTTCCAGTTTTAAAATTACTTGTGCTGAGTATATTAGGAGGCGAAAGCTTACTTTGGCCGCAGTTGAAATATTAAACAGTGACAAAAGAATTGTCGATATTGCACTAATGTATGGATACGACTCTCCTAATGCTTTTACTCGCGCATTTCGGAATATACATGGGATAAACCCCAGCAAAGTTCGCTCAGGTTCAGTTACGCTTTCTTCATATAGCCGAGTCTTCTTCCCCATAGAAAATAAAGATGGAAAAAAGATGAATTATAAAATAATAGATAGACCCCAATTTCGAGTAGTTGGTAAAAGTAAGAGTTTCGAATTTGAGAAATTCGTCAAAGATGGTCCCAAATTCTGGAAAGAATATGTTAGCTCAAAAGATTATCAGGAACTTTGCAGTCTAAGCAATGGAAGGCCAGGACCAAAAACTGATGCACCATTACTCTCGGTTTATTTTCCTAAAGAAGATGGGGAGCGAGATGAATTCGTAGATGTTCTAGGCCTAGAGGCAACAACCGAAATGGACTCTAGCGGATTTGAAACTCATACAGTAGCATCTGCAATCTATGCCGAGTTTAATTGCACTTATAAATCCTCAATGAAAACAAACCGCTATATTTATGGAGAGTGGTTTTCTTCAACTGGGTATGAAAGGGACGGAAATAAGCCGGATATTGTGGCTTATTTTCCAATACCGTTTAGACCAATGAACGAGATGCGTGTTCGTTGGTGGATACCAATAATTGGTAAGAAATAATGCAGTATGGTATCTGTTGGCCTAACAAAGCGCTGCTATCGAACAATTTTTCGATGCACTCCAAAATTGCCGAAGAGCGCGGCGTTACAGCTGGTAGGCTCGACCCTAGAGCAGTTTTTTCCCATTATAAATCTTGCAAACCTAGATTGAGTATTCGCTCACCTAGGCCGGAGGTTGAGCGCTGTGGGCGACAAGCGGGCTGTCAACTCTTTCTATTTTGGCGTTCACTTGTTTTTTGCACTCATCGTAAGTTAGTCTTTATTCCCAAGATTTTTGGTTTTTTGGTAGTCGTTCATGGTCATCAATAACGGCAACCTTATGAGGTATTGTTTTCCCCCAGCGCCAAAAAATAACATTTTTCATATCAGAACTAGCGCCTGGAGCAAAGCTAGGAACAATAATTCCTGATACGCCTTGGCTGATAAGGTTATTAGTCAATCTCCAGCTACTAGGTATGGCGCCTTTCGCTTGTTCGAGTTTCCATGGGCACGCAAGCTCTTCTTCACTTACAGACCACAGCTGGCGTGTTTTTTCATTGGTTAAATCAATAACACCAACACAGTCCACTTCATACATACACACTAATAAAGGCTGTGCCTTACGAGAAAACCCTTGTTGAGCCTCAGCCCAAGCCCCTTGCCCGGTCATTGATGTATAGAGCGCTTTTGTGCCTTTGGCATTAAAGCGACCTCCAAATAATGCAGCCCCCTCTCCTGAGCCAGGCAGAAATGCCCACCGAGGGTTATGGGCTCTATAGAGGTTGGTTTTTAACGTAATCAGTGTGTCGCTTTTTACCATAGGGTTAAGCGTAACCGCCCATGGCTAAATGTTGCAGGTACTCCCTTACGGTATTGCCATACCCAAGTTTCACCATCTCCTCTGCAGTAAGGTCTCCAAAGGCCGGGATAGGCTCACTACGGTACCAGCTAAATGCTTGCAGGTTACTACCAGCCCACGGTGTAATTCGATTAATAATATCGACGGTTTCGCGTAATTTGAGTTGATTCTTTTGGCTGTGAGAGCGTTCTGTTCGGCGTATCGCTGAATTTGGTATACCAGTTGTAAATGCGACATCTTCAAGTGTCGTGTGGAACACTTCTGCAACTTTACCGGGCTGTATGTAGCCTTCGGCATCAAGTACTGTATCAAGTAGAGCAGTCATACTACATTTACCTCGCCATGAACGTCACTTATTATGTCATGATTATAAGTCAAAACACATGACATGAGAATGGAATTTTCAGTTTGTCCAGAAATTGAGGCTCTCACCATTCTTAAACTCGTGTGTTATTCTGTCTTCGTACTCTTACCGGACAAGAGCAAACGTTTTATATTGGGTTTTTAGTTACCACTACCACCGCATAAAAGAACGCTTCAGGACGGAAACCAGAATGTCACAGATATCGTGAGCTTACGGTAGCATAGTTTGACTTAGGTAGATTGAGTATGTCCCGGCTGACTTGCCGGTGCGAGTTAGCTATTTTCCTGTCTCGCACAATCAACTTTAACTCTGCTTCCATTAGATTATTGTCCAGCTGCGCACCTTCTACCTTGCAGAAACTTACCAGCCCGTCATAGTGTTTGTCGAAATAGCTTTTCCCAGGCCACTATTTTCTTCCACTGTTTCATCAAGCAGGTGTTGGTTACCCCACGACCGGATCCATTCCATATGCGGCAGCGACTGCTTTTCGTGGTAGCTCCGTCGCTCTGCTGCATTGAGGCCCTTTTTCTCTGCCTCATCAGCAATATGCCATATCTTCCCATAGCGCTCGAGCACCTCCTCTACTTCTTCAGGAAAGTGACTTATCACATCAACACATTGTCGCCTTGCATGGCTGTTGCACAACGAGTGGATAACTTCCTTTCCCCCAGAGGGGCGGTTACTGATCAGGGCATCGCTCATGATTATCGGCGGGGGTCTCGAGCTGTGTCGTTCGCTTAACACCGTATCGATGAATTCGCCTGCATGGCCGACATTAGTTTCAAACAGGATGATCTTTTGTGCTGTCTCCGTGGTTGCTATCAGGCCAGAGCTATAGACCCTGTTCTCACGTGTTCTTTATCACTGTTTCGCTGTTTTTTCACCACTGGCTTTTGCTCCAGGATCCGGTGGGTGGTGTCATCTATATGGAAGTGCGCAGCATTGGTCGCTTCCCGGAGTAGTGCCTTAAATACCGGGTAACGACTGTTGGCAACATACTCCGTTTGATCAAAAATAGTCGCGGCTGTGATAGTGGTCGCTAACTTTTAGCCATGACAAAACGATAAGTATTGTGCACCAAGAATACGACCAAAGAGTACGACCAAAGAGTAAACACATGAGTTAAAGATGGGCTCTAGAGCACCGATTAGTTCAAAAAACAAACAGTGTCTGATTACGCTTGAGGCTAATCAACCCTACGGACCGCGACAGAACAAGTAGATACCATTAGCCAATGGCGTAATCGTACAAATTGTGTGCATCCGTTTTAAATAATACTTAACCTACCAAGTGAAATTGACTGTGCATGCCTTGTTCACGTAACGGGATTATTGTTTGATATTCAGCACTGTTATACCAGTTTTTCGCACTTTCCTTATCTGGGAACTGAATAACAGCTTTAGCTTGGTGTACTGATTCTCCATGTAGTGTCTCTATTACCCCTTTAACAAGAAAGCTACCACCAAATGGTTTCAGTGTTTCCGCGGCTTGGCCACTGTATTCAGCTAATTTTGTTTTATCTAGTGGTGTTAGGTCGACGATAATTAAGGTTGTCATTGGAGGTACTTCCTTCGTTTGTTGTGTTGACACAGCTTAAGGAAATGGGTGATATTTAACAATAATCAAAAAGTGAACTGATTGTTTAAAAATATGAACAATATAAAAGTGGCTCCGTTACTATTAATTTTTGCCGAGGTTGCAAAAAAACGCTCCTTTACCGGTGCCGCTAAAAAGCTTGGTATGAGTAAATCGGCAATTAGCCAGCAAATAAAACGATTAGAACAAGAAATTGGCCAGCAGTTATTGGCCCGTAATACTCGGGGCATGACGTTGACAACCGTGGGCGAGAAGCTACTAGAGCGCAGCGAATTGTTAAGCGATCAACTGACGTTGACCTTAGAAGAGTTAGATAGCGCTAAAGAGCAACCAAGCGGAAGTTTTAAGGTCTCAGTTCCGCCGTTTTTTGAGAAAGGCATTGTCATCCCCGCACTAAGTCAACTTTGTCTTGAATATCCGAAAATTAAGCCTGAAGTAATCGTTACTGGAAATTGGCAAGATCTCATCGAGCATAACTTAGATGCCGCAATTTTTGGTGGCGACTTAAAAGACAGTAATTACCGCGCCTTATCCATAGGCAAAGTTGCAGAAATATTTTGTGTTTCACCTCGGTATATTAAACAACATGGCGAATTAAAAAGTAGAAACGATCTGATTGAACACAAATTTATCGCGACACAGTGGCAGCATGATGTATTGCAACTTTTTGATAATAAACAAGCTGATAAATATCAGCTTAAAATCGAACACTGCGCCAAAACCAATACGTTGGCAACGGTTTTAGACATGGTGCTGCATGATATGGGAGTAGCACTAATCCCTGAGTTCTTAGCACAATCTGAGCTTGCCAGTGGCCGGTTAATAAGAGCATTACCTGAAATTCAAGGAAGGGCGTGGCACTTTTATTTTTTACACCAATTTCATGGTGAAAAACCAATACATGTAAGTCGTTTTTATCAATTGATTTGCCACTATTTTGCAAAAGTGAATGTAAAATAGTTTTTTTGAGGAAAGTCATTTCGCTTAGCGCTGTTCAATACCGGGCTTTGATCTATTGGACAGGAAGAAATTTAAGGAAGGGGAACAGAATACATGGAAACAAAAAATCAATCTGAAAACACTGAGCGCCCACTCCTTGATATGCAAAACCTATTAGCGGAAAAATTTACTAATGGCGAAGGTGTTCTTCAGCTCGGTAAAAAAGTATCCACAATTGTTACTCTATTTGAGGCAAGCACTAAGACTCTCCAATGGACGACCATTTACCCTGGTGTCGCTGCAAGGCTCAAGTACGTAGGTGGTCGTGAACATCAAAGTGCAAGATCTCGCGGCGCTATTATTGATGCGGACGATGACTGAAAGGAAATTTACAAAATCACCCCGACATGTTTTAGCGACGGGTTAACGAATGAGAACTACGACCTGGATACTCGAATTGATAAGTTGGAACGAGAAGCAAAACAGCTTAGAAAACTAGAGTCACAGGTAAAGCACCTCAAGCGAAGACAGATATCGAGATGGCTTGATACAACGAAGCCCTACACCTTAACTGTACTCGGCGCCATCACCGCCATAATGATAGTAGTGCTACTCAATTTAACTGGGTTGTTGTAAGCGTAGGAACACAATGAAGTTTGAATGATTACATTAGGGTCTGATCAATTTTGCATGCTTTGTTCCTAAAGCGCCCAAATCATGCTAGGACGGGTTTCGGATAACCTGACGTATCGCGAGTGGTGAAAGACCAAATTCAGCCGTTTTTGAACTGCAATAGTATGGTTCGCTCGCAAAGCCGCCTTGAGGTCTGCGAGCCTCTCTTAAATGTCGTTTTCAACGGCTCAACCTGGTAGTCAGAGCTGCCTAAATAGCGCCGCTGCAAGGATGCCAGCAGCGATAGCTGGTAAAGGTTTTTTTAGTAGTAACATGACGGTTGCAGTGGTCAATAGAGCTAGTCGCGCGCCGTTGTCACCATTAATAGCTAGTGGTGTAAGAAGCGCCACGAGCACAGAACCAGACATGGCACTGATAAACTGCTGAACTCTATAGTTTATGGGTACAAACGACATCACGAAAATGCCACCCCAGCGGGTTGCCAGGGTCACTACTGCCATGATCAAAACTATGATAAGCGTGCCAAAGCCTGTTGTTTCTATACTCATTGTTTTTTCTCCGTCCAAAGAGCACCAAAAATACCGCCCGCTAGGGCCCCCACTACAACATGGCTATTGGGAGGCAGATACCAATAAGCCATAAGCGACGAAAATGCAGCGATTATCCAGATGAATGAAATGCGTAAATTCTTCTCTCCACCAGCCACCATCGCCAATAAGAAACAGCCCATCACCATATCCAGGCCAAAACTTACAGGATCGTGAATGGCGCTACCAAAATAAAGACCAAGCCAAGTGCCTAATACCCAGAATGACCAGATCGCAAGACCACCGCCAAATAAAAGCCCCATGCCCGACTCACCGCGATTAAACGCTTGCATGGACATTGCCCAATTAGCATCCGAGACAACAAGCATCACAACATAGCGTTTTGCTGGAGGTAGATGACGTAACCAAGGATACAGGCTCGCCCCCATCAAGAGGTGTCGAGCATTGATGGCAAATACAGTGATAACCAAGGGTACAAGCGATACCTTAGCCCCCCACATGTCTATAGCAGCAAACTGTGATGCACCGGCAAAAACAACTGTGCTCATGGTAATAATTGAAGGGTTATCCAACCCCGCTTGCTTAGCTACCAGCCCAAAGGCTATCCCGAACACAATAACAAAAAGCGAAAGAGGTACTAGCTGCTTAAAGCCGGCCCATATATTTTGACGATTAAGCTCCGGTAAATTCGTATCACAGTCTGACAAAAAACCACCTCATTTATCTATTTCTACAATCGTTTCTCAGCATAGGGTTAAAAGATTCATGCTGAAACACTGGTTACTTACGATAACCAAACTGTCACTGTGCAGTTGTGTCAGAAGTATGCGCTTACCGGATACTCGCGAAAAGCGTATAATTCATGGTACTACTATTCGAAAAACTAATAATTGGGGTGTTATGAGCTATCCAGATCTTCAAATCGATTGGCTGAAATGCTTTGTCACCGTAGTAGATGCAGGCTCGTTATCGAATGCGGCGCCGGAGGTGAACCGCTCCCAGTCTGCTGTAAGTATGCAGCTCAAGAAACTTGAAGCCGCCTTAGAATGCAAGCTCTTGATAAGAGGCCCCCGGCAGCATCAGCTCACACCCGAAGGGCAAAAACTTCTAGGCTATGCGCGGCAGATGCTCGACCTGCACGCGGAGACCCAAGCTGCTTTTCATGGTGAAGAGTTGACTGGCAGCGTTCGCCTAGGGGTTCCGGACGACTACGCAAACAAGTATCTGACACCCGTGCTCAAACGATTTGCGCATCAAAAGGGGGCTATCGAGATAGAGCTGGACTGCGAACAATCAACCTCCCTCATTCCTCGTGTTGAGTGTGGCGATCTGGACCTTGCTCTGGTCTCGCGAGACAATGTCCGACGCGGAACCTTATTGTTTCATGAACCTATGGTGTGGGTAGGCTCACCCCAGTTTGAGGCGTGGAGACGTGATCCGCTTCCTATTGCAGTCTACGAAAGCACCAGCTTGGCAAGGCGCAGCGCCATCAACTCCCTGGCCTTGCAGGGGCGCCGATATAAAGTGGTCTACAACAGCGCCAGCCTGGCTGGCCAAATTGCAGCTGTCGAAAGTGGCCTCGCCATAGCTGTGTTGACTCAGTGCAGTGCACCTGAGCACTTAGACATTTTGGGCGGTGAGCATGGGTTAGGGCCGCTCGAACCCATGCAGGTGTCGGTGTGTCGAAGTCAGGCCTCACTTGGTTCGAAAGCGGTAGATAGTTTGCACAGCCTTTTGATTAAGACGCTTAGACTTTCAGGTTTATCCTGAGGAAGCGATGGAACTCTTTGTGGGAACTATTCCCCAGTCAGAAATGCCGGGATCTGTTTATATTCCAGTTTACGTACTGGCTGTCAGAGGTATATGCCAACGCTATGAGAGACGACTAGCCGAATCTTCTCTACGGGTTTTCGCCGGTTGAGCAACATATAGTAAGAAGGCAAGAAGTATCGGTTATGCACCCTTGGTTTTCAGTACCGTTCTGGAAAAACTGAAGATCTACCCCAGCACCATAATGCATCCACTAGCTGTGTCAGCCCAACCATCGAATGGGCGTATGTCTACCCCCAGGTAAGCCTCTGATCATTTTCCACAACAAGGGTGAAAAAATCGATAAGTGTTAACTCTGACATATTTCAGCAAGGCATATGAACACCATGGTGATACGTGTATACCCAAGCTGCTTGGGAATGCGGGGGATCAGCAAGTCGAGAAGTGACCGGGTTCAAGGCATAAAGCCGAAGGTCTAGTCTTCTACATCAAGGTTTTATAACGCCGAAGAGGGTTGCTTCTCGTCTTGCCCGAAGGGAGCTCAGCCAGAAAGTCAGCACTGCGTTGCAGCGCTTGAAAAGGGAATTCCATTCCCTGCTCGCTGCGCCTTGCTCTGACATCCTGCCTGAGCTCTGAATCTGCATTGCCAAGTAGTTTGGGTATAATAGCATTTTTATGCTAAAACCACGTTTCAATATTCTTGCATTGGGCAGGTTTATCGGCATGTATAAGCCTGAAATTTAGTGAAAAATGGTCGGCATATCCTGATACTGCGGGATATTACTTCCAAGGTCTTATAGTGATGAAAACAAAAGTTGTGACCCACCTCTACATTTGAATAGTATGTGATTCAATAATAAACAAAATAAACCTAAACAAAATATCATATTTACATAACCAAATCAGGATATTACCTCGTTTTACCTGCCTATTCCCTTCTGTACCCTATCTTGAATATGACAGAAAATTCGCTACTATTAGGCCTCGCTACTTTTCTAGCGCGTGAGAGTAAGAGCTGTCACTCTTAGGCTTAACTATGTGTTGTTGACTTAAATGAAATTTTCAGAAAATTCTTCCCAGGCTGCAAACTACCTTAGATTAGCCGTACCCAAAATGGTTAAGCATAAAATTGTACCTAATCCGCTTAATTATACGTTGTGGTATAGCTATTACTCGAACAGCTATAGCAACCTAAAACAAGAGTTGGATGACACCATTCTAAAGTATGGGACCTGCCCTCAGATTATAGGGGAAGAGCTTTTTCTTAAGCACATCGCTTACCTGGATGGTGCTAACGAAAAAGAACTTGGTCAGATTCAAAAATCCTTCGATCATTTAGTCAATGATTTAAGTAACTCCATCGATACCAATACTCTAAAATCTAAGAGCTACTCTAGCGCGGTCCAAAATAGCTTGGCTCAACTGGAAAGTGTTTCATCTAGCAGTGACTTAAAAAGGGTAGCTACCCAGCTGGCGAGTGAAACCAATACCATTTGCCAAAGCAACTTAGTTTTTCAACAACAGATCGCAGCAGCCAGGCAGGAAATAGATAGCTTAAAACAAGAGCTAGAAAGCAGTAAAAGAGAGGCAACAACAGATCCATTGACTGGGTTATTTAATCGCCGGGTTTTCGAATCCATTTATCGTGAGTTCGCCATAAACAATAGTGGCGATGAGATTTCCTTAATCATCATGGATGTCGACCACTTTAAGAAATTTAACGATACCCATGGTCACCTGATGGGCGATCAAGTATTGCAGGTCATTGGTAAATTACTGCAGAAGTATTGTAATAAACCCTATTTTCCGGTTCGTTATGGTGGTGAAGAATTTGCAATACTTTGCCCTACCATACCTCTCGAGCGAGCTTTTTCTTTAGCAGAAAATGTCCGTAGTAAATTGTCCAGCGTCTCGCTAACAAACAAACGTACGGGTGAAAAGGTTGCCCCCATTACCGCTTCATTTGGTGTCACACATAAACAAGATCAAGAATCTATCTCTGAATTAATAGAAAAAGCTGATAAAGCACTATATATGGCGAAAAATGCCGGCCGCAACCAGGTGCAGATGGCCTTCTAAGCTAATCAGTGAACTAATGCATTATCATATTGTTGCGTCACAATTGACGAACTAACCAAAGAGCGGCTGCAGATGTTATGACTAGAGCGCATTGATGCAACCTTAGTCGACCGGGGAAAGTAAGACTCTACCCAAACATTGGCCTCGCCCCTAATTTGCAAAGCCAGCAAGAGCAAATTTCCATTCTGTCAAATCCCTTCAAGGGAACGCCAATTTTTTAGATTTTCGTCAGTGTATTTGATTAATAATCACACAGAAAAACCCTTTGCATCAGCTCCCAACTCAAGCTGAAAGAACACAATTTGTACGATTATGCCATTGGCTAATGGTATCTACCTGTTCTGTTGCGATCCGTAGGGCTGATTAGCCTCAAGCGTAATCAGACACTGTTTGTTTTTTGAACTGATCGGTGCTCTAGCGCCCATCCTTAAACTCACACATTCGTTCTTCAGTCATATTCTTAAAACGCGAAACTTGCCGCTTTGCAAAGGCTAAAAGTTAGTCACTACTATCACAACGAACTCAGTCATTGTCAGCTTTCCTGGTATGGTCCGACATCTCGATCTAGTGACTTTTAGCGTGCTCCGTGACGCGGTTAAGCCACTGGACCGAGTGTCGGACCACCAGATGTCGGACCACCGCGTGCGCGAGAATGACAAGATAGCGTTTCAGGATGGAAACTAGCTCTCCGATACCTTTTCCTGAATAAACACTAATGCATCACCACTTAAAACAGACTTGGACAAATAGCTCTGACCACCACTTTCTGTTACTAGAAGTATGCCTTTTGGCGTATCTATCACCTCGGCAATACCCGACCACAATAAGGTAGATTCCGTGTAAGGATTTTTGGTTAATACTCCCGTCTCATCTATGGTAAGGACAACTTCGCTATTAGCGCTTCGACTCCACATTTGGCGAGTTAACCACCAGGGACGGCGGTAGTAGAAACTGATCAGCTCCAGTAAACCCAAACCGACTAAGATGGAAGCCGGAAATCCTTCATTCTCCACAAAGACGTAAAGGCCTATGCCCCCGCAGATAAGAATGCCTGCGAAGCCATATCTGGGCGTCCGACTCTTGCTGTAAGGCAAAGATTGGTCATAACATTCTTCCAGGTGCTCCCTGGTGAGAGTAAATGTCGAGGTAAAGTTCATAACGACTCGAGAGAATAAAATTGCACCAAGTATACCATAGGGTCCCGCCGGGACGGTTAAACGCTAAGATCCTGAATCGACTTTTGTATCCAGGCCATATTTGCAGATTTCTGCGCACTAAATACTTCGACATGTTTGCTGGCGCTGGCTTTCACGTCCTCGAGGATCTCAAGCGTTGGATCAGCCCAAATAGGCAGTATATCCTGCGGGTTATTTACGTTTAAGTAGGATTGATAGCAACGTTCCTGACAAGCTTTCAGCGATAGTATATTTAACTTAGTTACTGTAGTTAGCCGATGCAGGGCCGACATTTGCAGGTCAATATATTGCTCCATTAAACCCATGAACTTCGTGGGATCCATTAAATTACTTGAAACGTTAATCCAGTTAATCTGTTTGGATTTACTTTGCGCATGAAGGCTAACCTGTAACGCATTTTTTATTTGTGTTATCGCTTCTCCCCCTTAGGTAATTTGCTCAATCTATGATTTATCAAGTTGTACTCCCTTACAAGGATGTCGTCTGTTTCATCGTGAGGGACTGGTCAAATTTGGGTAACAGATCTATCGGGCTTGTTCGGCGAACCTTGCTGGCACTGGCTTCGCCCTTTTTGCCGATAAGGAGGCATCTGCTCCTTCAAAGGCCGCAACAATTGTTACCCTTAGACAGGTTGTTTGATGGGCTCCCATTGTGATCATTATTCGCTGTTTGTCATTACTGTAAGCGTCAGCTCTTTGCTAGCCGCTCCGCCATATGTATCAATGCGCATATCTAGGCGACTGTATTACTATAAAACCGGGAAACGATTGTGACTGTTCTGTTTTAAATGCAGGAAATCGCGGCTATACCTGGTTACCAGTCCGTAACACCATCAGTATACTTGATGAACATATCAAAAGTCAGGTGAAGGTAAGTTCTTACTGTAACAATTTCATCAGCGGAATTTGACAGCCAAAAAGCCGTTTGATACAGATCTAATGGGAGCCAGGATAAGGAACTAGTTCGAGCACATCTTGCTGTTGTAACATTCACCATCTCGCGGGAACTTGTGGTTAAGGTCATTGTTGTCTAAAAGGCAATTAACCTTGGCATATTGAACCATTTATCTTTGCAAAATGAAGATGAATAATAGATCCAATTCATCGAAGATAATTTCGACACGATAGAAGACCTTTAACCTCAGACATTCTGATTGGAGATATGCTGGTGAGCACTTATACCGAGATAAAACTAATTGCCCGTCCTACTTCTGGGCCTATTCGACCTGAACTATTTGAGGTGGTGCAAAAGCAGGTGCCCAAAGTGGGTCCCGGACAGTTCCTGATTAAACAAACTCATATGTCATTAGACCCAGCCATGCTGGGTTGGATGAGTCCCGACACTGCCAGCTATATACCACCCGTTGAGCTTGGTACCGTCATGCGGTCATCAGGTTTGGGCCAAGTCATTGAAAGCAACCACCCAGACTACGTGGCGGGTGATCGCGTTATGGGTATGTTTGGCTGGACCGAGTACCTTGTTAGTACCGGTGAAGCTATAAATAAAGTGCAAACGGGTGCAGATGCTGAAACGATGTTATCCGTATTCGCCCTTCCCGGGTTAACCGCCACGCAGGGTCTGTTTAATGTCGGTAAGCCGCAACCTGGAGAAACCATAGTGGTTTCTGGTGCGGCTGGTTCGGTTGGCTCGATTGTAGGGCAACTGGCCAAAGCAAATGGCCTCAGGGTGATCGGCGTCGCTGGAAGTAGCGAGAAATGCGATTGGATTATCAATGAGTTGGGGTTTGATGGCGCAATAAATTACAAATCCGATAACATTGCTGAGCAACTCGAACAGCTAACCCCCAATGGTATAGATATATATTTCGAAAACACCGGTGGGCCCATTCAGGATCATGTTTTCGAGCATATGAACGCCCATGGCCGAATAGTGGTCTGCGGCATGATAGCAGACTATGCCAAGGAGCAACCAACTCCTGGCCCTAACTGGATCCCCATCATTAAAAAGCGCCTAACGATTCAAGGTTTCACTATGCCAGATCACTTTGATGAGATACCAGCATTGCTAGGCAAACTCACTCCGTATGTAATGGCCGGAAAAATAAAATATCGCGCCCATGTGATTTATGGCCTGGAGTCAGCCATAACAGGTTTAAACCTATTTTTCACCGGTGAGAATAAAGGCAAATTGATCGTAAAGCTATAGTGTTGAATACCAGTAAGCGTCCAGCTAAATTATCCAGCGTGGCTACCGGGCAGTAAATGGTAACTTTCCACGCTCTGCCCTCTTAATCTTTGCTGACGTTTATTGGTACGGTTAACTGCACTCCAGGCCATACCCACAGATATGCATAGGGTTATTGTTCACAAACTTTAACCAAGCGGTAGCGGGTTCACTCTCTGGTTTGGCTTGACCGCGCAACATAGGCACCAGTTTCTCTTGCCAAGCACCCAGGGGGGCAATTCTGCCCTGAGCCAACGCCTGTAAATAGTGGCCATAATAGCGTAAATAGTAATATTCAAATTCGGTGTAGTCTCCCTGCATATCCACCTCAAAGCCCCCACGCAGGAAGTAATCCATGTGGTTTTGTGGGTAACTTGTATTGAGCATATTCAGGGTATCCATCACGGCTCGTGTCGCCAGCGGGTCTTTTAATATACTGGTGTGAGTCGCATTCAACCCTAACTGTCGACTGGACTGGGCCTGTACTTCGGGTACCAGTTGGCTCGACAGAGGTACTACCCCATCACTATTGTCACCAAATTTGATCTTGTTTCGATTTTGGTAAGCATAAAACAAATGGTGCCTGGCTCTTTTCGGCAACGGCTCCCGGGTCAGCTGTTGAATAAACTCCCCGTCCGGATTCAGGTCACGCCAGGATGGTAAAATTAACAGATCACTATCGTCATCAAACTGCGACGACGGGTGACCGCCAAAAGGAGCTGCAAGACTGATAAATTCAATCGAGGGACCGGCCTGATCCGCTGACAACAAATTTAGCGCCTCGCGAACCACAATCCCACCCATACTGTGCGCAACGATAACCACAGGCACTTTCTCATCGCTTGGGATGGTGTTTCCGGAAAGAAACACATTGTAAAACAGCTGGGAAATTTGATTGAGATCACCGCCTGACGGGTAATAAAAAAACCAGGGGGTAAATCGTGTACGATCTAACTGGCTCACCAGAAGGTCAAACTCGCGTGCACTGCCGCCAATACCGTGCACAAATATTACCGGGATCTTATAACCAATAACCTCTTCCAGTGCGTAAAACATGGTAGGAGCTTGCTCCAGGAAAGCCGCCGGATCATAGAGCCCTAAGGTGGACATCTCGCTGGAAAATATCGGATCGCTAAGCTCACGAATCGTACCTGCGGGGAAAAACAGAGAAGATTGACTCGCATTCCTCTTCTTCACCTGTATATCAGTTGACCAGCTAATACGGGATGCTTCTCCCAGAGCAATGTCGTACTTTGTCACCACCATGTCGGGGAACAATTGTTGCGATAGCGACAACTTGCTCTTTCCAATTACTTCATTGCTTTCGTACAGCCCGTTTTCATTGCGATCTGAAAAGACCAAGATCTCATAATCACCCGGTGGTAAATCCAGGCCAAAATGAGTACCCACTCCGATATCATGCATTATTCCAACCCGTTCATTGGCCTGAAACCTGCTGGAAAATGCGACTGCAGCCTTGGTTGCTTTATCGCCGTGATACAAGTTATCGCTGTCATGAGTCTGGCCAATGATCACGAAGTTCTGCCGTTCAATCATGTGCTTTAGATTGCGCAGGGAAGGGGCCGTTTGCTGCAAGCGAGCATAATCCGCTTGAATTGAGGCATGTTTAATATAAGTACACGAGCTGGCCAGCAACAGGCCGACCATAAAAACTATATTTCTGAGATATTTGACCATTACCCTGGTCTCCAAAAATCCTTGAAATACAGTGTACTAAGTGTTTTAGCTAATTAACATCATTTCCTGAAGTCCCTCAGGTCATCATATTTTTTAACCGTTCAACAAACTGACGCAATACCAGCGGAAGCTGCTGCTGGTACGCATGTAAAGCATATACATCTCGCTTCTCACCTTGATATTCCGGCAGTATCCGAACCAGCTGCCCATTGTCCAGCATAGGTTTAGCAAACAAGCTCGGGATCAAGGCAACCCCTAAACCAGCAAGTGCACTGTTAATCGCACTAGGCGATGAGTTCAGTCGAATAAGACGTTGGCTGGTGAAACAGCCCTCTCGCTTACCCCCCTTTAGCAAGGTGGATTCCTGCCAGGGCAACATAATGCAAGATGCAGAAACTAAATCATCCAGGCTCTCTACTTCATTTCGCGCCAAATAAATCGGCGCAGCCACTAATATCGCATCTATTTCCCCAAGCCGTATCGCATGATAATTGCTGTCTTTCTGAGGTCCCACAGAGATGGCCAGATCCAGCTTATGGGTCAGGATATCCAAACGTTTATCCGTGTAAATAAGCTCGGGAATAAGCTTGGGGTACTGTTGACACAGCTCCGCGATTAACGGCGTAACCATACTCGACTCAAAGCTATGAGGCGCCGTAATGGCGATACGTCCCTGCGGCATATTGTCATAGTCACTCACTTCATCGACAGCCAGGTAAAGTAGTTGAGCTAACTCCTCACAGCGTCGGGCAAACTGCTCTCCTGCCGGAGTTAAATTTAGTCTGCGGGTGCTTCGATTTAGCAATCGTATCCCTAATTGCCGCTCCAACTGACTGATATAACTGCTTACGCCGGATTTGGTGTGCCCTAATTCAGCGGCAGCAGCGGTAAAGGAACCTGATTCAACCACTTGATGGAAAACCAGCATTCGGTACGACAACCCTTTGTGTTCACTTATTCTGAACATTGAGTTCCTTTTCTGGGCGATTATCTAGAAAAACAAAAACAATAGTATACCTGCTACCGTATAAGGAGACACATTATGACCCAGGAAATCAGACGACAAGTATTCACTGTCAGCCAGAAATGGATAGCACAATTTAACCAAGGTAACGTGCCGACCTGTATTGCCACCTATAAAGAAGATGCCATTATGTCGGTGGCTCCATTTGGAACTTTTACTGGACGAGAGAAAATCGCCGGTTTTTGGCTTGACTTTGCACAAAAGGAGCCAGGTGAGCTGGTTTATCGCAATATCAATATTAAGGTGCTCGACCATAACCACGCGGTATTGTCGGCCAGCTGGAATATGAATATTGCCGCTGGGTTTATCAGTAAAGAGTTATGGGTAAGAGAAACCGACGGAAACTGGTACCTTGAGCAAGACGATTTTACTGTACTCACCACACGTGAGACGCCTTTAACGTCGGCGCAAAAAACAGCATTGATCCTGGTGGACCTGCAAAATGATTACTTTGCAGGTGGTAAGTTCCCCTTAGTCGATACAGAAAAAGCGGCAGACAGGGCAGCTAAGCTGCTTGCGCACTTTAGAGCCAACAAACAACCGGTTATTCATGTGCAACATTTAAGTACGCCGGAAACGGGCCACTTTTTCCATAAAGATACCGAAGGCGCCGAAATTCATCACAGCGTAGCGCCTCGGTCCAACGAAACCCTAGTGGTCAAAACTAAAATAAATAGTTTTCTGCATACCGAGCTGGAGCAGCAACTTATTGAGCAAGGTATAGAAAAATTGGTTGTGGTGGGCGCCATGTCGCAAATGTGCGTGGAAGGCCTCAGTCGAGCGGCTAGCGACCTTGGTTATGATATTACGGTTATCACCGATGCCTGTGCAGCGCCAACATTAGGCGAGTTAACCGATTCACATATTGCAGGGACTGCGTTTTCAGTGATTGAATTCGCTTACGGTCAACTCACCACAAGCGACGAATACCTGGCTTTACAAGGCAAATAGCACTACCCCAACAGGCTGCCGGGTGAAAGCCCGGCCATCTGCCATTGAACGTATATGACAAACTCACACAAAATAATTATGGTAAACCTGTATACTGGCCCCTTCAATTATGCCTCGTGCGAATTTTAATCCGCCCTTTCAGGTTTTAACATCAATATGAATAGCCAAATATTTCTGCCTTCTATTATCTGTTTTGTTTTAGGCGGCATCAGCATGCACCTATATCACTCAAACACACAGACAGAATTGGTAACTCAGGAAGTCACCTTTTGTAAGGAAACTAAAGAAACCTTACCTGATACGATTAAATTTTCCTCGAATACAACTCAAAAAATTGAACAACCCGTCGTAATAAAAGAGACAGAACAATGTCAGCAAGCCATCCGGGTAGCTATCGATGAATATATCGAAAATGAGCGCTTTTCTCAGTTTCAAGGGATCAATGAAGGCTCAGAAATAAATGCTGAGAATAACGAAGCAATGCAAGCCATGGATGCCCACTTCAACACTTCAGAGTTTGCGAAATCCATGTCTCGGGTCGAGCTGGATTCCGCTATTTTCGAGCTGTCAAAACTACTACCACTGTCAGATGAAGAAGCCCAGTCTTTGGCTGCCTTGCTAACACATAAAAATAATCAGGAAATTGAACTGCTTAACCCTATATTTAATGACGGTTCCGATTATCCGGGTACCGATGAGGAAAGAGAGGCTGAATATAATCTCAAGTGGGACGCTGCAGAAGGAGAGCGCAGGAGGATCCAAGATGAATTTACCCAAGCCGTCGGCGAGCTTTTATCCCAAGAACAATTTGAAACCTATCAGGCGATTGAGCAAGAAAAAATTAAAGTTGAATTACAGCGAAATGCCATATATATGACACAGGAGCTGTACTCTTTGGTACCCGATTTAGATGAGTCACAAAAAGATCAGGTGAAGAAGCTCTTCAATAGCAGCGTAGAAAACGGTAGCGAGTTAGGCACTATCGAAATTGGTTCGTTTGGCACTTACTACCGATATTCAAATTCAGATATCTACCTCATTAAAGATATAGATAGCCAGCTTGAACATATTTTATCGTCCGACCAATTGAATGCGAAAGAAAAAGCACAAGCGATTATGTATGGCGCCCAGCCCACTGGCTAATCCAAGCATTTCCCTTTGATGGATAACTTCCGGAATAGATGAAACAGGGTTAAAAATATAAGACCCAAAAAAACCAGGCGCAATACTTCTCAAGCTTCATCGGGACTAATTGTGATGCCGACTCTTACCTTGGTACACAGATTTCAATCCGTTGCCGGTTTCTGCTCTAACCATATACCTGCCCACATTAATGCATCTTCAGGGACCGGATGAAATGCTAGAGTCAGCACACTTAGCGCTATAACCCCTTAGACAAGCCTCCTCACCGTTTAGCTTTACTTACCCGGCAATATGTAAGGTTCATTTAATTCGCTTTCTAATTCCGTTGGCGATAAAATTACAGCGCTTGGTGATAACATCACCACCTCCCTCTTCTACATACAAATTTGGAGAACCGATGTCAGCCCTTTTTGTTAGCGACCTTGATGGCACCCTCTTACAGGAAGACCACAGCCTTGCTCCGCAAACGATTGCAGCAATTCGCAAACTTCATGACAGTGGCCGCACCTTTGCTATCGCCACTGGTCGTCATCACACGGATGTGGCTGATTTAGCAAAGCGTATCGACAGACCTATAGGCATGATCAGTTGTAACGGCGGTATGGCTATTGCTCCAAATGGTGAAGTTATCGCCAGCGCATATATACCGATTAAAATATCCGCCGCCATAGTGCGTCACCCAATGCCTGCTGGCGTCTTTCTCAACATGTATACCGACCACAACTGGTATGCCCTGGAAACCAATGAACAGCTCCAAGCTTATAGTGAAAAAGCAGGCTTTCAGTGTGAACTGGTTGAAGTAGACTTTTTGGAGTCTGAACAAGCTGTTAAGTTTTTCCTTTGGGGTGACAGAGAAGGCTTGTTAGCGTTACAAACGGAACTTGAAGAAAAGTACCAGGGACAATTGGACTGCCTGTTTTCTCTCCCCTGGTGCCTTGAAGTCATGCCTGCTGGCGTGTCTAAGGCATCGGCGGTTGACGCCCTGTGTAATCACCTGGGACTAAACGCCAAACAGGTGATGGCATTTGGTGACGGTGAAAATGATATCGATATGCTTAAATATGCCGGTTTCCCCAAAATAATGGAAAATGCAGCGCCGAGCGTAAAAGAGGCCGTACCTCATGCTGAAGTTATTGGTCACGCCCATCAATTAGGTGTAGCTAACTATATAGACAAGGTCGTTTTTGCTTAATATTCAACCATTAACCGGGTCCGCTAGGTTGACCCGGCCAGCCCTTTACCCCCTTCCAAATCAAACATAACAAACTGATTTTAAAGTAGTTATAAAAAACAACTTCAACATTTTTTTCACCCCGAATGAGCTACCTGACCACCACTGGATAAAAG
Organism: Psychromonadaceae bacterium; assembly: GCA_965249895.1. Lineage (GTDB taxonomy): Bacteria > Pseudomonadota > Gammaproteobacteria > Enterobacterales > CBDFNC01 > CBDFNC01. Next base: position 545,722 of record CBDFNC010000002.1, on the reverse strand, counting down.
AACAGTAAAAAAACCAGGCTCAAAATTAACTTTAACTAAACATACTAGATCTATTTTCCAGCAATGATGGTATACTCCCCCCCGATTTTTGAACATGATTCTTTAATAGAGTAAAAAAATGGCAGATTTATCAAAGTACAGAAACATTGGTATATTCGCTCACGTTGATGCTGGTAAGACCACCACAACTGAACGAATCTTGAAACTTACCGGTCAGATCCATAAAACAGGTGAAGTTCACGATGGTGAGTCCACAACTGACTTCATGGAACAGGAAGCTGAGCGCGGTATTACTATCCAGTCTGCAGCAGTAAGTTGTTTCTGGAAAGATCACCGTTTAAACGTAATCGATACCCCTGGTCACGTTGATTTCACTGTTGAAGTTTACCGTTCACTTAAAGTTCTTGACGGTGGTATTGGTGTATTCTGTGGTTCCGGTGGTGTTGAGCCTCAGTCAGAAACTAACTGGCGTTACGCGAACGAATCAGAAGTTGCTCGTATCATCTTCGTAAACAAATTAGACCGTATGGGTGCTGATTTCTACCGTGTTGTTAAGCAGACTGAAGACGTACTTGCTGCTAACCCACTGGTAATGGTTCTGCCAATCGGAATCGAAGAAGATTTTGTAGGTGTTGTTGACCTTCTTACACGTAAAGCGTTTATCTGGGATGACACAGGTCTTCCAGAAAACTACAAAGTTGAAGATGTTCCTGCGGACATGGTTGATCAAGTAGAAGAGTGGCGTGAAAAGTTAATCGAAACTGCTGTTGAGCAGGACGATGACATTATGGAAGCGTATATGGAAGGTGAAGAGCCTTCAATGGAAGACCTTAAGCGTTGTATCCGTAAAGGTACGCGTACTATGGACTTCTTCCCGACTTACTGTGGTAGCGCATTTAAAAACAAAGGTGTTCAAAACGTACTTGACGCCGTTGTTGATTACCTACCAAACCCGACTGACGTTGATCCTCAGCCTCTTACTGATGAAGAAGGTGAGCCAACTGGCGAACATGCAATCGTTTCTACCGATGAAACATTCAAAGCGTTGGCATTCAAAATTACAGATGACCGTTTTGGTGCGCTTACTTTCGTACGTATCTACTCCGGTACACTGAAGAAAGGCGATTCAATCCTTAATGCTGCAACAGGTAAAACTGAGCGTGTTGGCCGTATGGTTGAGATGCAAGCAGATGAACGTAAAGAGTTAACGTCAGCGCAAGCGGGTGACATCATCGCTATCGTTGGTATGAAGACCAACGTTCAAACTGGTCACACATTATGTGATCCTAAAAATCCAATTGTCTTAGAAGCAATGGTATTCCCTAATCCAGTAATCTCTATCTCTGTAACACCGAAAGATAAAGGTTCAACTGAGAAAATGGGTATTGCGATCGGTAAAATGGTTGCAGAAGATCCAACGTTTAAAGTTGAAACTGACCAAGATTCAGGTGAAACGATTCTTTCTGGTATGGGTGAGCTTCACCTGGATATCAAAGTAGATATCCTTAAGCGTACCTATGGTGTTGACCTGATTGTTGGTGAGCCTCAGGTAGCTTACCGTGAAACTATCACTCAAGAAATTGAAGATAGCTACACGCACAAGAAACAGTCTGGTGGTTCCGGTCAGTTCGGTAAAATTGATTACCGTATTAAGCCTGGTGAACCAGGTACAGGTTACGTGTTCAACTCTATTGTTGTTGGCGGTAACGTACCAAAAGAATTCTGGCCTGCCATTGAAAAAGGCTTCAAGGGCATGATGGACGAAGGTACTTTAGCCGGGTTCCCAGTACTTGATGTTGAAATCGAGTTGTTCGACGGTGGTTTCCACGCAGTTGACTCCTCTGCTGTTGCTTTTGAAATCGCAGCTAAAGGCGCATTCCGTCAGTCTATCCCTAAAGCGGGTCCTCAGCTGATTGAACCAATCATGAATGTTGACGTATTCACTCCTGATGATCACGTTGGTGATGTAATCGGTGACTTGAACCGTCGTCGCGGCATGATCAAAAGTCAGGAAGCGGGTGCTACTGGTGTACGTATCAAAGCAGACGTTCCACTGTCTGAAATGTTCGGTTACATCGGTTCTCTGCGTACAATGACTTCTGGCCGTGGTCAGTTCTCTATGGAGTTCTCTCACTACCTGCCTTGTCCAAACAGTGTATCTGAAGATGTTATTGCACAAGTTAAAGAAAGAAACGCTAAGAAGTAATTTAATATTACTTTAATGTGTTAAAAGCCCCGGCGGTGAAAGCTGCCGGGGCTTTTTTATCCCCAACCAAAATCGAAAACCCGCAGCTGTTTATTTAATCCTGCTCCCCGTTTAAAAACGTCACACTCGCCCGAAAACCCTTGGGTAAAGCATTCATTATCATATTGCTTGCCGTAATTTTCAAAAACTGTTCAATACCACTGTTTTGGTTGTTTTCAAATAGATTAAAATCCCAGCTAAACCTTTTCTACACGGTTCTTCTTGATATCGGGTGATCTTCATTTAATTGAAGTAAATCCCAAAGGTTTCCATACAAATCTTCAAATACAGCAACTGTCCCATAATCTTGCTCTTTAGGCTCCCTAACAAAATTTATACCCTCAGCAACCATTCTTTCGTAGTCACGCCAAAAGTCATCTGTATTCAAAAAGAGAAATACTCGCCCACCAGATTGATTGCCAATATAGTTAATTTGCTCTGGTTTTGATGCTCTGGCTAATAGCAGAGTCACTCCTTTTGAACCAGGAGGTGACACTACAACCCAACGTTTATCCTGTTCTGGTTGATATGTATCTTCTATCAACTCAAATTTCAACTTACCAACGTAAAAATCAATAGCCTCATCATAGTCGTTAACTACTAGAGAAATATGGACGATCGACTGTTTCATTCTTGTTATCCTTTGAAATATTATGTTCTTAGTGAATAGCTATTATCACGCTGAATTAAGCAAAACAGGATTCGTGAAAACCGCCAGACAATACTTACCTGCTGGTACAAAAATGCGGGCTATATGGCTGTTACTTAAAACAATACCTCTTAGAGCTCAAGGAAAGCTCCCACAGTATCCTGTAATATATCGACTAGTTCTGGGTCCATATACTGATATTCATCAGCTATATCTAATACTTGAACATTCTTAAAAGTGAGTAATCTAGTAAAATCAGCTCTAAGCCTGTTTTTATGTTTTTCTTCCATAACAAATATAACATCGGCCCACTGAATATCTTTTGCATTTACCGTTTTCTTGGCTCTTGGACTTGTTCCAGCAGATCTAACGTTTAACCCAAAATGATTTTTCCACAGCTGTTCTGCTGTAGGGCTGCGCCACTGGTTACGACTACAAATGAAAAGAATATTTCTCAACCCTGTTCCTCGGATGAAACTTCATCATGAAGTTTACATTTGGTATAATTGCCCGGGAATTCAATTCCAAACTGTCTGGCTTTTCTGCACCTAGATACATCCCTCGCGGATTTTTGGACAATAGTTTTTCGATACCAGTTAACTTTTGCCCACACCTTATTTCTATCTACTGCAGACATTAAGTTACTGACTCAAAATCAATTTAACGCCCATTATTCCCATCATCCCGCTCGCAACTCTACAAATTTTTGTTTTGTACTTTTTATATCTGTTTTGTGTCTTTTGAGTGGATAATAGTGTCGCGACTAAAATATACCACCCTGTATCAATAAGAAAAGCTGAACAACTTAATAGAATATACGAATAGTCCGGAATTTCCTTGGGTAGAAATGCCGCAAATGCACTACCAAAAACGATCGCAGTTTTAGGGTTACTGAGTTGGGTAAACAGGCCTAAAAAGAACATTTTTATCTTGCCATTGCTCGTTTTGTTCTCAGGCGAATCATGGTTAAGTGGCTCCTTAGAGCTCCTCCAAATTTTGTACGCTAAGAAACACAGGTAGATCCCACCTAGTACTTTAAGAGTAAGATATATCCAAGGGACTGATTCAAGCAAAACAAATAGCCCCACAGATGCCATGACTGCAAAAATGGTTGCCCCAACACCCATTCCAATTGAAACCGCTACAGCTTCAGATCGAGACTTAGCCATGGCAGTTTGAGCGACCAAAATAAAACTTGGGCCCGGGCTAATTACACCTACTAACAAAAAAAGTGAAATTGGTATTATAAAAATATACTCATGCATTATGTTTACTCCTTTTTAAAACCCATCATGATCGAGTTGCTTGTTACCCAATCAGCGACGATCAGAACGTGTGAAACTGCTGTATTGGAATGTAGTACCACCGCGAGAAGCCGTACTTTATCTACAGGCTTTCCTTAGGGGTTTTAAAAGGCTTATTATGGGTTCAGCTTCAGTCTTAAAACATTCTGAGGGCCAGCTTCCCCTCCGTGATAAAGCTCATCGATATCAAAAAAACCACCAGAAATATAGCATTTGTATGCTGATGGATTTTTGCAGTTAACCGTTAGGCATATAGATTCATAACTAGAATAATGCTTAGAAAGATAGGGCGGAAGTAACTTTACTGCTGATTTACCGTAACCACGACCTTGAAATTCTACATCTATAAAAAATGCACGAAGTCCAAGCTCACCTGGAACCGAAAAACTGTAGGTCTCAGGATATGCAGTATCAATATTAAAGAACCCGACAATCCTGTTGTCATCGAGAACCACATGGAAATGGCTCGACTCGGGAGCTCCTGCCATAACACTTTGTATAGTGCCTACATACTCAATTTGATCCTCATTAACTTGCAACTTTTGGACGCGTGGTAAGTCAGACACTTTAATTTTTCGTATCTCTAACATTTCAACCCCTCTTTAATTCGGCGCATAACTACTCGTCTATAAAATACCCACACTTTGCCACCAATAGTGATTTTTAAGAGCACAATAGAAAAATGATCCCAAAGGCACCTAATAACCATATTTTCAACATGACTAATAAAAGACCAAACTGATTTATGCGGTTGACTATATAGCCATAGCCGTTTTTTTACATCAACAATAGCTAAACCGCCGAAAATCCAGAGAAACCATATTGGCTGGAGGTGAATATATACGGCCTGGGATGTATACCCAAGCTGCTTGGGAATGCGGGGATCAGCAAGTCGAGAAGTGACCGGGTTCAAGGCATAAAGCCGAAGGTCTAGTCTTCTACATCAAGGTTTTATAACGCCGAAGAGGGTTGCTTCTCGTCTTGCCCGAAGGGAGCTCAGCCAGAAAGTCGGCTCTGCGTTGCAGCGCTTGAAAAGGGAATGCCATTCCCTGCTCGCTGCGCCTTGCTCTGACATCCTGCCTGAGCTCTGAATCTGCATTTCCAAGTAGTTTGGGTATATGAGCATTGCTAACCCATTGCCGTTTATAATCCGAAGGAGTGTAGACAGACTAAACAATTGATTAACAAATTCATGCTGAATAAGGCAATATGGTACTTTATTTTTTCGCAGGCTCTTCTTGGTAATAAGCAATCCCTGCCTGAAGGTTGGACCTATCCATGACAAGCAATCATAAACTCCGCATCGCACTGCTAGGACTCGGCGATATAGCGAAAAAAGCGTATTTGCCAATATTGGCCAACCATTCTCAAGTTGAACCTGTACTCTGTACCCGTAATACGGATACCTTGTCACAACTCTCTGCGCAATATCGAATCCAACATTGCTACAGCAATGTTGGCGAGTTAATCGAGAGTAGGCCTGATGCTGTGATGGTCCATTCGAATACCGGGACTCACTACCAGTTCGCCAAACAATGCCTGGAAGCAGGGATCCCGGTCTTTGTAGACAAACCGCTAAGCCTTTACGCCCACGAGTGTGAAGATCTGGTACAACTGGCGCAGGACAATGGACTGCTACTTTATGCGGGATTTAACCGCCGTTTTGCCCCGTTAATCCGGTCTTTGGCACAAAAGGCCAATCCTGTACAAATTAGCTGGCAAAAGCACAGAGTTAACTTGCCGGATGAACCCAGAGAGTTTGTATTCAATGATTTTATTCATGTCCTGGATGGTCTGCGCTTTTTATGCCCGGGCCCCATAAAAGACCTTCAAGTTTTTTCTCGTTATGTTGGTCACAAACTGGGAGCGGTAGAGGTGCGCTGGCAACAAGGAGACTCTCAACTAACAGCGTCCATGAACCGTATCAGTGGCATCACTGAAGAGTGCATTGAGTTTTATGTCGCAGGAGAGAAAACCCGACTGGAAGGGCTGGACTCAGGCCACTACTACCATAACGGGCATAGCGAACAGTTAGGTTTTGGTGACTGGGAGTCGACGCTACACAAGCGTGGCTTTAATGCCATGCTCCAGGATTGGATTAATATGTTAGAACAAAGCAAAATTCCAACGTCACACTATCAGGATATTCTGGGAACTCATACTCTATGTGAACAGGTAGTGAGCCAATTAAGCCAACAAAAGTAACTGTATTTTGAGAGTCAGCGAGCCTGAAGTAATTCACTCCTTCAGGCTCATTCAGAAAGAAGTATTCCGCTTATTCCAAGGAATATCAATCAGGCTAAGCCCATGGCGACATTAAAGTATCTAACCTTGGACTTGCCATTGGCTGCCAAGCTCTTCACTGACGCTGGTACAAACCAAGCGTTTATCAAAGCAAGGTAATATGTCGTTATCATGGTGGGTAACATATAACAGACTGGTATTTTTCTGTTGGGCCAGTAACTCGATGAAGGCCAGTACCAGCTGGCGGTTACTCTCGTCCAACCCCTGACAGGGCTCATCCAGAATTAGCAGTGCTGGCTGTTTGATCATAGCGCGACAAATAAGCACCAGTCTTTGTTCACCAAAGCTCAGTTGATGTAATGATTGATTAGCCATGCTATCTAGGCCCACCAGTTTTAACCAGTCTGTGGCTAACTTCTTTTGATGCTCATCCACCTGTTTATACAGGCCGATACTATCAAACAGACCACTAATGACGGTGCTAATAACGTTGGTACTGCTCTTGTATTGCCATTGCAAACTGGCGTTGATGATACCTATATGTTGTTTTATCTCCCAAATGCTCTCCCCGCTACCGCGTTGAATACCAAACACAAATAGGTCATTGGCATAGCATTGCGGGTGATCGCCGCTAATTAGATTCAACACTGTACTTTTACCGCAGCCATTTGGTCCCAAGACAGCCCAATGCTCTCCCTGACCTATGGTCCAATTAAGATTGTCAAAGATGAGCTGATTGCTGTATGCAACCCTACCTTGCTTAAGTCGCACTAGCGGCTGGTTTTGTTCTAGTTCCAAATGAGGCGCGCAGGGATCTTTGCCCGGCAAGCTAAAACCTATCTTGGAAAAGTGCAGCAATGCCTTCACCATTCCATGTTCAATAACCTCTTGTTTTGGCCCTTGTAACCTAAGCTGTAGGTTATGTAAAAAACCTAAGTGGGTAACCCACTCGGGTACCTCGTCCAGCCGGTTTAAAATCAGTAACAGACTTTGGCCGTTACCTTGTAATTCATCCAGAATATTTTTCAGATTTTGCTGGCTGGTGATATCCAAGCCATCAAAGGGCTCATCTAAGACCAACAAATCGCAATCACTCAACAAGGCTCGGGTTAACACTACTTTACGGGTTTCACCAGTGCTTAGCTTACGAAAACCCTTGTGTAAAACCCCTTTCAGGTTAAACAGCTCAACCCATTTTTGAATATCCTGTTGGTCGTTGCTTATCTCCTCGAATAGCTCAATGACAGGAGTGCCTTGCCATACCACATCCAAAATATCGCTTTCATCTCGCTCCTGCTCTCGCTTTATCAAAGCTTGCTGCTCTTCAAAACTAACCACGTTAATGGTTTTCCCCTGCAACCCTTCGATACTGCCTTGTTGAAGTTGAAGGCTGCCATCGAACAAAGCTGCCAATGCTGACTTACCTGAGCCGTTGCCACCAATGATCGCCCAGTAGTCACTCGATTGCAGCTTTAAATCTTTAATAAGCAGGCTTTGTTTTTTTGAAGTTCTGCCTGAACATTTTGCAAGAAAAAAGAGTACGCCATATATAGCACCTGTAGTATTTCGGGCGTTTTATTCGAAACGCCAAAGATTAGAAAGAACGCTGTTGCTGCCAGTGCAAAAAACCATTGTCAGTTATTTGTTGAATAACTAATAACTAAAAACTAAAATTTACTAATTTTGAAAAAAGGCCGCCTATCTTTTTTCACGATAGTACATATCTTTAATCCATCGAAATTTCTTGTAACATCAGCTACTAAATGACGGCTTTAAAGTAAAAATCAGTCAATCTATGTATTTTTACTCCCTAACAATGGGTAGATAATAAGTGATGCATTTTTATTTTGCTGCCCGTTAGCCATCAATGAAACTTCCAATAACAAAGGTGATCCATGCGTAAACTAGTGTTAGTTCTTAGTTGCTTATTTACCAGCTTTTTTGCTCAGGCTAATGATGATGTGAAAAGCGTAATAAACAAATTTCAACAAGCAGATGCAACACAGGGCTTTTTCGAGGATTCATACGGCTATGCTGTATTTCCCAGTGTAGGCAAAGGTGGGCTGATTATTGGCGGTGCGTACGGCTCAGGTCCGGTTTATGTTGCTGGGCAAGAAACGGGAGAAGCTAGCTTATCTCAAGTGTCCATCGGCTTTCAGTTTGGTGGCCAATCATTTAGTGAAATCGTGTTCTTTAAGGATCAGCAAGCCTATGACAGGTTTACCAGTGGAGATTTCGAGTTTAGCGCTCAATCGTCTGCGATAGCAGTCACCATAGGTGCCAACGCCTCCACCAGCACCATAGGCAACAGTGCGGGAGCTACCGCTGGAGATAGCAAAACAAAACTAAGTTCCGCTTATAAAAATGGCATGGCTGTATTTACCCTGGCCAATGCCGGTTTGATGGTAGAAGCAGCCTTAGCCGGACAAAAGTTTTCGTTTGAACCCAAGGCCTGATTAATTGCCGCCGAGTGATCCGGCGGTAACTTTCCGTAACTAATACGCTTGTAGGAAAGCCCTATGACAAACCTTGAAATACAAGAACCCCAGACCAAAGTGGTTCAATTTATGACTACTGTAACGCAAGAAAAGCGTCGTATTGACTGTGAAAAAGCCGTTGAGTTATTGGCTGAAGCCACAGGTATGAAGGCAACTATGTGGGGTGATAATTTAATCGGGTTTGGCTCTTATGATTATCAATATAAGTCAGGTCGATCCGGTACTTGGTTTCTTACCGGGGTAAGCCCGAGAAAACAAGGCCTGACCATTTATGTTATGCCTGGATCCGACAACTTTGCTGAATTGATCGGTAATTTAGGCAAGTTTAAAACCGGAAAGTCTTGCCTATATATCAATAAACTGGAAGACATTAATACAGAAGTGCTGAAACAGCTCATATCGGATTCCGTAGCATATATGAAGGAAAAATACCCCACCACACAGGAATAGACCCCCGGCTGGCGCCGGAGGTCTCCCGTTCAACTAGCCGGTGAAGAACTCTTCCAGCTGAACAAATATTTTATGGTCTGCATCGTGCTGGGATATATCTACTACATCAACTAATTTAAGTGTCTGTTGAATGATCTGATCCAGGCGATTATCTGCATCCACCAGCAGCCAAATTTTACTGTGCTTTTTATCTGTCATAGGCATACATAAGATGCCTTCCACATTGTAGGCCCGACGAGCAAACAGGCCACAAACATGGGACATCACACCTGGATGGTTGTTTACCTTAAGCTCTAATACCGCACGACCTTTTTGTTGTTCTAGACTCATGCTTCATACTCCTCAATCATATCTTTGTTCGCCGCGCCTGGTGGCACGACAGGAAATACCATTTCTTGTTCACAAATAGGTACATTGATTAATACCGGACCCGGCTCATTTAGCGCTTGTTCCAGCGTCTTGTGGGGATCTTCACAGTTGCCAAGATCGTAACCTTTCGCCCCCATGGCATCGGCCAATGCCGCAAGATCTGCCGTGCGCTTTTTGGTTACCGCAGAATAGTTAGCGTTATAAAACATCGCTTGCTGCTGGCTAACCATACCTAACCGGCTGTTATTCATTACTATGATTTTAATATTCAGGTTATGCTCGGCGGCCGTATCTAACTCCTGGATATTCATCATGATGCTGCCATCGCCAGTGATGCACAAGGTCATACGATCTGGATCAACAAGAGCTGCGCCAATAGCGGCAGGCAATCCATAACCCATAGTGCCCAAGCCGCCAGAGCTGCTCCACTGACGTGGGCGGCTGAACGGAAATACCTGAGCGGTCCACATTTGGTGCTGTCCTACATCCGTCGTCACATTGGTATTATCACCAGCCATATCGGCGACATTTTTCAACAAACCAAACGGTTCGAAAATCTTTAATTTGTCCTGAGGTGGAACCCAGAAATGTTTCTTCAAATAGACCATCCGCTCTGTCCAGTCCGGGTTACTCTGTTCTCGAGTATTCACCAATAAAGCAGTCAGGGTTGCACCTATGTCTGCGTTAACGGATAAGGTTGGTGTTTTTAATTTACCTAGTTCGCTCTTATCTATATCGATATGGATCACCGAGGCTTGCGGGCAAAATTCGCTGATTTTTCCCGTTGCCCTGTCATCGAAGCGTACGCCTGCACCAATAAGCAGGTCACACTCTTCCATCGCTATATTGGTGGCTTTTGCACCGTGCATACCCAACATACCCATATGTAACGGGTGATACTGTGGAAAAACACTCAGTCCAAGGAAAGTTGATACGGCGGGAATATCTAGTTTTTCAGCCAAAGCGACCAGTTCTTCACTGGCGCCTGAATGGATCACACCAGCCCCAACCATTAGCATCGGACGTTTGGCGGCCTGGATCATTTGTTGAATTTTGTTAATTTCAGCCAACGTTGGCTGAGGGTGCGGGTCAGCAACACCAATTTCAGGCCAGCCGTCAATTTCAATTACCTGGTTTTGAATATCCTTCGGAATATCAATGGAAACTGGTCCGGGTCGACCAGAGGCAGCGATACGAAACGCCTCGGGAACCACTTCGAGAAGTTCTTCTGCCGAGCGAACCAGCCAGTTGTGTTTGGTGATCGGAACCATCAAACCAAAGGTGTCGATTTCCTGAAACGCATCTGTACCTAACATTTCGCTTGGTACCTGGCCGGTAATGGCAATGACTGGAATCGAATCGAGATAAGCATCGGCAACTGCGGTGATAAGGTTCGTGGCGCCTGGACCTGAACTGGCAAAACACACCGCAGGTTTACCTGAGGTCCTGGCCATACCTTCTGCAATAAAACCCGCACCTTGCTCGTGGCGGGCTAAGATATGTTTGATAGAACTTCCGGCCAGGGCATCATACATAGGTAAAGCGGCCCCACCCGGGATCCCTGGAATATGTGTAATTCCCTGTCTTTCCAAAAGCTTAATAACTAATTGCGCACCGCTAATCTTCATACCACACCTCTTATTTCACGCTATTTATTTTTCTATTGGCATAAAAAAACCCCCTTCGGCTTTCGCCGAAGGGGGTTTGATTCGTTTATCGAAAACCCGCTACGGCGAAATGCCAACCACGACCACGACAGAGACGACGCGAATTACGGTAGTTGCTAGTAGTTGTGCCAGTGCGAATTTCATTTGATATTTTTTATCTAACGCTGATAGTGAATCGAAAATAACAAAGCCAGTTAGAAGCGTCAAACACTTATTCTATATAAATCGATAAATTGATTGAAAACCCTGCACTTTGCAGCATATCAAACTAGTTTTTACCGCTAACTTCGTTGAAAATCAAAACAATTAACCAGTAAAATCGTTGGTATGCAGTATATACGTTGGCAAATAAGGTTAGTTGAAGACGATTACTGCTTTTTACCTATTAAATCAGACCCGAATAAGAATAACGCTACGGCAAAAAACCATTTTACCGGGGGATCTTCTCGGTATATCCCGAACACAGAACATCGATATTAAGCCAAACTTTAGCGTGATACATATCACATTCAGAGTTTTACTCTAAATCTTAACATTAGACTGATGTATACATTCACAAAATACGACATTGCCAGCGCTATATTTTGGTTAACAATGCTAACTAAACGTAATCAAGATGTTGAAAGTCGGATGATCTGTCTGCCAATTTAATGAAATTCAGATATATAGACTGAATATTATCTAACCGGTGATATTTAATATAATCCTCTTCGAAATTACCCTCTGCTCTCTATATTCTTGTTGTTAAGCAGATGTAACGTGTACACGGACAACAAATTCATCCGAAGGAGACAGGCAATGAATCATCTAATGCAGCTAAATCAACTGAGCGAACAGGCAGTCAGGGATGTTGCTCACACGTTCAATAACTTGCCCGCTACGGATCATGCCGATGGTAACTACCGCCTGCGCCGTTATTCTATTATTCGCTTCTACAACGAAACTATTGAACAGCTCCCGCAGCGCTCGTTTGTTCAAACTGATGATATAAATCACTTCCAGGGTAACGTGGCCCGCCAATTTGAACCACTGGAAGAGACCTTGTTGCAGTCAGGTGGTATGCAAGAGATTTGCCGGATTTTTAAAGAAAACAATAGCCTGAGTGACTACCAGGATATTGAAATACACCAGATCCGGGTGGTTACTCTGGATGAAGTAACCCAAGTCGCGCCTGAAGGGGTGCACCAGGATGGCTTCGACCGCTTAGGCATATTCTCCATTGGCAGGCACAATGTAGATGGCGGCAATATCCTGATCTACAAAGACTTCGACTCGGAGCCTTTCTTTTCCATGGCGATGGAAACAGGCAATATAGCCATGCTGGATGACAGCCAGTTATGGCATAACGCAAAACCCATCAAACGCGCCGACCCTGAGCAACAAGGTTATATGGATGTGTTTGTGTTAACCGCCAAGGAATCTCACTAGTGTTAAATATCCCGCAAATTCGAGAACAGTTTCCCGCGTTAAACCAAGCGCGGGATGGAAATCCCGCCATTTTCTTTGATGGCCCGGGGGGCAGCCAGGTGCCTCTGAGCGTCTGCCAGGCGATGACTGATTATTTACTTGCAGGAAATGCAAACTTAGGTGGCCCCTACTTCTCAAGCCAGGCAACCACAAAGCTAATGATTGATGCGCGCACAGCAGCCGCAGATTTACTCAATGCGACGTCCTCGGACTCGATTATATTCGGCCCCAACATGACAAGCCTCACCTTTAACATCAGCCGGTCAATTAGCCGTGACTGGCAGCCGGGTGACGAAATCATAGTAACCGGCCTTGATCATTATTCAAATGTATCTTCCTGGCAGCAAGCCGCCAAAGACAAGGGTGTCATAGTCCATCAGGTTAATATCAATGCAATAGATTGCACACTCGATGTCGATCACCTGCAATTTTTGTTGTCCCATAAGACCCGCCTGGTGGCCGTAACGCACGCATCCAATACTACTGGCTCTTTGGTCGACGTGCATGCCATCTCCCGGATGGCACATCAGGTTGGCGCCTTAGTTTATGTTGATGCCGTGCACTTTGCCCCCCATCATCGTATTGATGTGCAGGCCATAGGCTGTGACTTCCTAGCCTGTTCCGCTTATAAGTTTTATGGTCCCCACCTTGGCATCTTGTATATGGACCCCAAATGGGTACGGACCCTTGACCCTTTTAAGGTCGAACCCGCCACCAATGATGGGCCGGGGCGATTTGAAACCGGCACACAAAGCTTCGAGGCACTAGCCGGATTTATTAACAGCGTGGATTACCTTGCTTCCCTTTCCGGGGGTCAGGCGACACACCGAAGAAAAATGCTCGATGGCGCCTATCACAGGATCGCGGAATATGAGCAAACATTAAGTGAGCACTTCCTGACACGCATTAGCCTGTTCAAGCAAGTAAAGCTGCACGGTATCTCAGATGTGGCTCGACTGAGTCAGCGGACGCCCACCTTTGCCTTAACCATTGAAGGTAAAAACCCCGATGAAGTGGCGCAATATTTTGCAACACGACATATGTGTATTGGCAATGGCCACTTTTATGCGCAGGGTTTATGTGAGCAACTGGGGCTGATGGATAAAGGCGGTGTGATAAGGGTTGGTATGATGCATTACAACACACTCCAAGAGATTGACTTATTTATGACGGAATTAGCGGCATTTCTCAAATAGAGGCCCCAAAAAAACTGGACATCCATCTTTTCCAGGCCCCAATTTAAACCAACAAAATGGCGATAACTCAACTTTATTAAGATGCCACGTCAAAAATTTTTTGATTTCAGGGGGAATGGTTAAGAATCGACAGTACCAACGCATTTATCAGCGTTTAAGGCATGACTAACACACCTTGCGACACAGTGGTAGAAGGGTGTTGATTCAGGGTGGATTAAGCGGGATCTGGCAACAGCCACCAGCTAATTATGGGCTGTGATTTCCGTTGCCACAATATTTCGATATTGTGGATGCCGCGGATTTCTTTGAGAGGACGAGACGCACCATTGCATGTTATCAATTCGAAAGAAAAGCAAGGCTCCGGCGGACTAATTGACGAATCACCTATAAAACTCAAGGGCCGGCTAGTTACCACAGTAATGAATTTCAGCTAACGTTTTATCGGTTACCTATTGCCAATGTGCCGATCAAAAAAGGCCGCCAATTGGCAGCCTTTTCTTTATTCGGTTACAGCAATTAAATCGCTATAACATTTGTCGCTTGTAAGCCTTTTTGACCTTGCTCTGTTTCATAAGAAACTTTTTGGCCTTCAGCTAGGGTTTTGAAACCTTCGGAAGCAATGGCACGGAAATGAACAAAAACATCGGCGCCACCATTATCCTGAGTGATGAAACCAAAACCTTTCTCTTCATTAAACCATTTTACGATACCAGTGTTTGAATTAGACATTTTCAGCCCCTTATAATAAATTCAAGAAAAATCGCAATACGCGACATACTAATTGGTTGAATTATATAATGTTACGATAAATATAAGGGAAACAACTAGATACAATACGATAACGTATAAATAGCTAAAGGTTTAACTTGTACTTGATGATGCATTTAATAACTCTCTGAACAACTGGGCGAGATAATATCAGCTGATTATTTTTTGTACAGCTTAATTTTCACTATTTTTTAATGCCGGTTGCCGAGAAACATTCCAGCTCTACGATAATTAAAGGTATTTTCAAAACTCTGGCTTAAATCCTCTACGGATAAAAGCTTCTCTCGGCTTGTGAACAGCTAGCGCGCGAGCAGATAATCTACGAGCTTCAAACGTTAATCCAAATACCTCGAGGCTAATCATTCCTGTGGTTCCATTTACTAGGAAATTTACCACATACCCTCTTCTCACTAAGCCGGTGGACGTCAGGTCCATACTATCCCAATCAATCGGCTCTCCGGTTACTCCTATGTACGGTGCCTCGTAGCCCCCTTGAGTACGATCCATTTCCCTAATATCCAAATACAATCCAATAGCGACGGCCGTAACTAAAGACAAGCCGATTAGAGCAAATAATTTTGTCAGTACTTTCATTTTTATACCTTTGAATTAGGAAAAAGCTTGTCCGCTTCAAAGCCCAACAGAACTAAAAAGTTACTCTCACGCTTCATTTCAGCTGACAAACGTCTTATTCAATGACTACGAACAGCCCTTCGTGAGCCGCTCCGCCAGGGACAGAATGGCGACCAAATCGTAGCCCTCCCCCCTTTCTTTGCGCGTATTAACACAGGCAAGGTCCAGTTAGCTTTTAATCAACTCAGTCACTAAACGTCGTGGACTATGCTGTGTAGCTTCGGCTCGCCCGAGACGGAACAGCATCTGCACCGTGTCGCTGCCTTTAATATTGAATTCACTTTTTAAACGCGCCTGTAACTGCAAATTGTCTTCATACTCCTGCAACACTTGACTCATTGGGTGTTGAGCCAACCCCATCATTGATGTCAGGAGATTGATACGAAAATAACTTCGTCCAACTTTCAGCTGGTCTAGCCGAGTATTGCTGGCGGAGCTGATCCAGGCGAAGGTGTTAGTAGAAGCCGCCGCTTTTTGTGCCAATTCGACTGATTGTTCGCTGAAAGAGGTGGGATCTTTTTCGACACTTTCCCGGGAGAGGAACAGATTTTCAGCAACAAATTTTTTAATACCAGTTACTCCAGATTGCGGAAGCCCAAAACCGTCACGATACTTATTTACTTCATCGTCATTGAACCGGAACATGGCAATCGTTTCATGCTCTCTTTCCCTATTTCCGACTTCGATGGACATTGCTTCTGTCAGTATCTGTTCAAAACTAGATTTAGCCTCCGCAGAGTTAGTTATGGTTAAGGGGTACTCATTGTTCTCACCATGAAAGGTTTTTAGTTTCGCCACTTCAGTTTCACTTAGGCCCTGATTAAGGTATGGCCTCTTATTGGAGTGTCGAACCAATAGTTGAGAAAACAGCGGATCAGCTGTTATTCCTTCTTTTGGCACCAGAGTCACAGATGCCACGGGTTTATCCAGTAACTCCTGATTACCATACATTCCCTGGGGGAAGTACTCGATTTTAACTTCATGATTAAACCCACTTGCAGCAATAACTATGGATTCCAAGAAGGTACCTTGTGCAATATGTATCTGACGAAAGTAAGGATCCGTTGCTGGCAGCAAGCGTTCTAGATCCACATAAAGATCGAAACTTAACGGACCCGTAAGCTGAACCTGCCAAGGTTGTTTGTTATGCGGGTTTGGACTGAGTACGGCATAGCTCAACACTTTCAATCGTATATCTTTTTCATCGTGAGCAGCTGCGTTCCATCCATATTGCTCCTCTTTATCAGCTGCACTACATCCCGAAAGGGAACTGCTTAACACCGTGACACCAATACCCAGGCCGGTAATTTTGATAAATTTTCTGCGGTCCATACTTATTCCCTTCTTAGATGATTAATAACCAGACAACATTAATTCCACGGAATAAATATTACATTCCTGAAGAATGTATATCAAGAATTTAATTCCTAAGAATGTAAAATTAGGTGATTGATGACTGAAAAAAGGGATCAAGCAGGCATAAGAACCCTAAATAAGTGTTGATACTTTATAGTAAATGGCTCAAGCCACTCTTATTCAACACCTTTTACGGCTCAGCTACGGAAGAGGAAGAATTTGGAGCGAGTTTAAGGTTACTGCGGTGGTGACAGACGAGTAATGAGGAGATTAAGCTGATTGAGCATAGCGAGTGGCCTAACCGCTACACTCTACAACTTCATATACCCTTACTTCAGTGTCAGGTTTAATGCGGAACTTCGCATCTTCTGGATAAAGAACTGCTTTGTATAAATTATCACCCGCATACTTTTTCATAGACTCAAGATCTTTCCAGAATGATACGAACGTAATTTCTACTTCACCGTCCAGCTCTCGTCGTAACACTTGATAACCAACACAGTCATCTATGGCTTGTGTATCTTTGATTCCCGTTTCCTGAAGGTAGTCGATAAACCCTTCAGCAGTATCCCTTGGGCAAGTACATTTCCATTCTCTATGGTGCATAACTTTCCTTTATTGCTGTATTTAACGTTTCACATCACCGCAGGACACAATCAGCATTTTTGCGCTCCGTTTATTTCTAGCCTGGCATCTGCATTAATTCTGAAACTTCAAGTGAGCCACCCACATCAAGAAAAGGGCAACCCTTTGCAATCAACAGTGCCTGCTCAGTAGAGTCAGCTTCAATGATTGTGAAACCAGACATTGACGTTGTGCTTCCAGTGGTTACTGTTCTATCTGGGTTTACTGTGCTCGTATGCTTGAGTGGATTAGCAGGACTGATTGCTGAGTCGCCCAATGAAGATAACCAAGCTTTATATTCTAACATATGTCGCTTACCTTGCTCTGGGCTGGATGGCTTATCACTGCCGAGATATGTAATAAGGTATTGAGGCATTTCAATCTCCTTTGTTTTGTTATTCGCTATAGCAATTTATATGGGCCATTTTTCACTTTTACAACGACCGATGCAGTCGAAGTGTAGTTCACTAGCAAACGTCCCTTGCGTATTAGGAATATTTTTCATACTTAACCCAGAAGGCGAGCACAGCATGTTTTATCTTCACCACACCGTCAATATACACTTTATCGGGTTTTGAAATTAATCCTCATTACTCACACTTGAATCATGCCGAGGTACCTATCAAACCTGGGTAACAGTTCCAGCAGGATTGGTCGAAGCTGAATCCATCTCAAGGGTGAGATGTTAAATGCATGGATGCGCGTTCGGCGAACCTTACCGGCACTGGCTTCGCCCTCTTCACTTATAGAGTGGTATTTACAGCTCCTTACCAACGCGGCAGTTGTTACCCAAAATCCTTTATTATGATTGGTTCCCATGGTGACGTTAGCATCACCACGCCTTTAATTGCTATACCCAAACTACTTTGAAATGCAGATTCAGAGCTCAGGCAGGATGTCAGAACAAGGCGCAGCGAGCAGGGAATGGCATTCCCTTTTCAAGCGCTGCAACGCAGTGCTGACTTTCTGGCTGAGCTCCCTTCGGGCAAGACGAGAAGCAACCCTCTTCGGCGTTATAAAACCTTGATGTAGAAGACTAGACCTTCGACTTTATGCCTTGAACCCGGTCACTTCTCGACTTGCTGATCCCCGCATTCCCAAGCAGCTTGGGTATATACCTTCACTCGTTGGGTATGCCAGCTAGCATATCAGTGACGCCAACATCTATCCCAGCTTGATACAGTAACGTTGAAATTTGTCCCCTATGGTGTGTTTGATGATTAAAAACGTGCTGTAATAAGTAGCCAAAATTCTTATTGAATTCTTGGCCTGTGGAACTTCTATAAGCCAAGGTGCTCGCAATAGCTTTATCCGTAAGCTCTGATGTAAAGAGCAAAATGATGTCATCCATTTTCTCTCTTTCTTCTGTCAACACGTTTAGATCGGCATGGACTATTGCATCAAGCGACTCGGGTTTCTCTATAGTTTGAAAGTACTCAAGCGCCGGGAATTCTACCTGATGATTAGCGAAGCGCTTAAACCAGAAGATATCACCGACAAGGATGTGATTTAGCGTTCCAATGATTGAGCCAAAATAGGCACAGCGATCTTTATTTAATTCGCCCAGGCTTAGTTTAGCTGCGGCCTTATAGGTACTTTTATTCATCCACTGATTGTAGATAGCCATTCGCTGATAACTCACTGTAATAGACATCGCTCTCCTTAAATACAACACTGGCTTGACCAGCGCAGCTTTGCTACACCCGATACCGAAAACGCGAAGTTGATAACCTAGTTACGCGCTGGACTAAAGTACATTAGTTCGCATCCCTCGCCACTCCTTCAGCAATAATGGTCCTTGGGTCTTTTAGATTCTTTGGCTTTTGTAAACTGCCACCCGTTTGCTCTAGGTTCGATTTAAAATATACCAGAGTACGCAAAATCGATTGCTGCTCACACCAATAATATTGATTCTTTGGAATGTATATTGTATTCTACAAAAACTAGAGCTTTAACAATCAAAGGGATTAGACCATGGATGAACGCCAACAAACTGAAGTACAGTTAGTGGTTCATTTAGCTATCATCAGACAACTATTAAACACACGCGAGGGAAAACTATTCGCAAACAGAGAGCTAAACCCCTCTCAATTTGGCGTGTTGAACCACTTTACTCACAATCCAGACAGAAGCTGGACGGTGACTGAACTGGTAAGTGTGATGGAAATGAATCAACCCGGTATTACCAAAATTGTTACCGTGTTACTAAAGAAAGACCTGTTGATATCGACTCAAGATAAGACTGATAAACGAAAGCACTATCTAAAAATTACCAAGCAAGGTCTGGACCTTTGTGGGGAGACGTTTCAATCCCTGTTACCCGACATTTCCCATCTCTTTGGAGACTGGGGAGAAAAAGACTTAACTCAGCTTCAGGTTCATCTGGAAAAGTTAATGCGCTGGTTGGATGAGCATAGGAATGATATTAAGTTGGGTTAGGCCCTTGGTTTAACAAACACCAAACCACAAGTGTTACTTGTAAATTATCACTCCAAGTATATGGCGATAACCGTTTAATGTTTGAAAATCTGGAGGCTGCCCAGGCGTTACATCTTTTAGGGCAACGAAATTTTCTGGTCCAAACCACAGTGCTAAGCCCATATGTTTTATACAACCCGATAGTAATAACTTCCTTACGGCTCGTTAGGATAGGCTATTTTTGTAGCTTGTTCACACTACTTGATTTGCTATCCACCTTGGGGGCACTTCCTTAGCTAGTGCTATTAGCTTAGCTCTCCGCTCTTAGAGATGGCGAAGCCCCATCTCGTAAATCAATTTTTCAGCTGTACAGGAAAATGTTAAAGACAGTTCCAAGCCAACAGTATTCTCACCGGAAGTTATCACCTCAGTGGCGACACAATCAGCAAACTGGGCGTTGGCCGTCTGAACGTATTTCTCGGCCATAGCGCGTACCTCACATTTATCTTTACCCGTTAACGGCAAGATTAATACGTTCTCTTCTTCGCGAATCACCGAACCTAGTTCAGCCACCACACCACATGAATCACAGACTTCGTCTGGTTTATTTACTACGGACATCATTGACTCCAGCTAACCGATTCCCTTCTTTTTACGCTCCCAATCAAACTAAAACAACAAAACGTGACCAAGGGCTTCCCTTAACTACAGAGTCACTGATCTGGCTCAATAAAAAAGCGACAAACCTGCCGTTAATTGATAACTTTGTTAGTCACCTTTCACTGTTTATTTTACCGCTCAGGAGCATATAAATGGCCAACCGCACATTAAATCTTACCGATGATTTATACCAATACGTGCTAGACAAGGGGACAACTGAAAGCGAAGCTCAGCTAGCTTTGCGTCAATATACCCTCGAATTACCTCAAGCCAATATGCAAATTGCACCTGAGCAGGGCCAATTTATGGCGTTTTTGGTAAAATTGATGGGGGCGCGTAAAACGCTAGAGGTAGGTGTATTTACTGGTTATAGTACTCTGGCAGTAGCTCAGGCGCTACCTGACGATGGTAAGATTATAGCCTGCGATATCAATGAACAATGGACACAAGTTGCCAAGTCGTTTTGGCAACGCGCAGGCGTAGCGGATAAAATTGACCTTCGCCTCGCTCCCGCTAATGAAACACTGGAAGCACTGCTAAATGATGGGCGCCAAAACCAATACGACTTTGCATTTATCGATGCCGATAAAACAAGTTATGACAACTACTATGAGCTCTGTCTGCAATTAATCCGCCCAGGAGGTATGATCATGATAGATAATGTCCTCTGGAATGGTGCTGTTATCGACCCCAGTCATACGGATGAAGATACTCTGGCTATCCGGCAGCTGAATGAAAAACTGGTGCACGATAAACGTATTGACCTGGTTTTACTCCCCCTGGCTGATGGCCTTACCCTCGCCAGAAAGCGTGATTAAACCTGTTATGTTACTCTTCATCATTGCCAATAACATAGTAAAAGCAATCTAGGCGGGTGAACATATATGCGGTGATTGCTCTCAGCTTGTGTCTGGTGAAACCAAGCATACTTTTTATCGCTAAGCCCACCTAGCAGAAAAATGCGGTAGTCTAGGTGGACGGCTTTGAAGCAGACGCTGGCTCAACAATATAAATTATCAATGGCCCCGATGGGCAATAAGTCCAGATATATATTGCCACTTCTTTTCAGCTGGCTTCGACTCCCCCTCACGATTAAACCACCAATCAGCTGAGATCATCTCACCTGCATCTCTTTAATTTGTGACATTTAATGAATCGTAATATAGTCAAGCACCAAAATGTACCCATGACGATGACTAAGTCATTGGCAAGTGGCAAGCTCAGTTTTAGCAGGAAGAAACGAATATGACGCAGCAGTTAATCAGGGTCATCGTTGGATCGCTCAACCCAGTAAAAGTGAACGCGGCGCGCAGCGCGATTGAGACAATGTACCCACAAAGCGCCGTAGAATGCCAGGGCATGCATGCGCCATCAGGAGTCCCGGACCAGCCCATGACAGCCATAGAAACCCAAGATGGCGCAATAAACCGAGTGAACTTTTGCCGCGAACAAACTGAAGCAGATTTCTATATCACTATGGAAGGGGGCGTCGATCTCTTTGAGCAGGGGCCGGCAACGTTCGCATATGTAGTAATTGCAGATAAACACCGCCACTCTGTCGCACGCAGTGCATCACTACCGTTACCTTCTGCTGTGTACCAAGCCTTACAAGGTGGTGAAGAGCTCGGGCATGTGATGGACAGGTTATTTAATACTGACAACGTCAAACAAAAAGGTGGGGCCATCGGTTTGCTGACCAATGGAAATGCCACGCGAGAAAGTATCTATACCCAAGCATTAGTGCTGGCTATGGCGCCATTTCTGCATAGCGAACTATTCGACAAGTAATCGATTTATACGTAACAACTACTTCACATCGAACTTGTACCCTACTCCACCTCCGCTTCTAGATTTCTGGGACCGGTCAAACCTGGGTAACAGCTCACGAAGGATCGGTAGGAGCCGAATCCATCTCAGGGATGAGATGTTAAATGCATGGATGCGCGTTCGGCGAACCTTGTAGGCACAGGCTTCGCAAATTGCATCTGCCCTACAAAAGACCGCCACAATTGTTACCCTTATTCCCGTTATTTGATGGGCTCTAGATTTCTAAAGTACGGGTATCCCATATCATTAAACTATACAAACCACACCCCATTGGTCAGTTGGCAATCGAATGAATCCAACGCCATGTGGATAATTAACCCTATTCCCAAATACCTTAGTTTGGGAATAAAACAGGCGATTGCATAAAGCGTGATTGGGATAAGCTGGTGAAGCGGGTGAAAACCTACACTACAGCGGCCAGGATCGTATATCGGCGTTGCTAGCAAATGATCCAGGTCCACCAGCATGGTTAACATCATCAGCAAGTAGGCCTTTTTCCAATCTTTTCGGAAAAAAACCAATGCAACTATGGCTGGCAGTAAGAAATGAAGAAAAATATGAGTCATGGAGTCCTCTAACAGAGCCAGCACCAACGGGCTAACATTTATTGATTTTTTAAAGAGGTGCTATCCATACCGAGAAACAGTCATCTTTAAATTTTGGTCGTACTTTAAGCTGAAGTGGACCCTGTGTCACTAGCAAGCATGGTTTAATAGCCTTCTTTATCACTCGGCTATTTATGCGTACCCAAAGCAAACTGCTGTACTATCAAAGAATAGAAAATATACCGTTAAGTCCCCTGTGCTGCACGACATAACAAATGAGAAATCGCTCCTGTATCAAATGCTTCAACCGTAAAATCGATAAAATGTTTTACTGCGATGGAAGGTGACAGACGGCTCGGGTAGACCAAATGATACGGGGTGTCGACGCCATGCCACTCATCAAATAAATGTACCAGCTCCTTACACTTGATTGACTCGGCGGCAATATAATCGGGCATCAGGGCGACTCCTATTCCCTGTATCGCCAGTTGCCGGCCACTTTCAAGTCCATTAACCCTCACTATGGGTTGGATATTCAACTGCAGCTGGTTTCCATGAGCGTTCACCAAAGGCCAGACCTGATCATTCTTGTATCCAATGGCAGGAAAATCACCCAGCTGGGCGATCCCATTACCCAAGGGGTTCGAACGTAAAAATTCCGGCGATGCCACTAAAATCCGTCGGACCCAGCCTAAGCGGCGGGCGATTAAGTTCGAGTTATCCAATGCTGTCGCACGAAACGCAACATCGATGTTATTTTTCAGCATATCCAGGGTGTCATTGGTGAGAACCAGTTCAAAGGTTACAGCCGGATATTTGCGGCGGAATAATTGCAACAACCCCGGTAAGAGCAAATTGCCTGAGGCATGAGGCGCAGTGATGCGTACGTTACCGCTAATTTGCTGTGAAAACTCAGCTAAACTGGATCGGGTGCGATTCAACAGCTGCACCAGTTCGAGACTATGCTCGTGTAACTTTTCGCCTGCTGCTGTGAGTTGAAACTGGCGGGAACTACGTTGCACCAACTTCACCTCGTATAAGGCTTCCAGACGGCTTAAATGACCGCTTACTGTGGATTTAGCCAGACCCAATTGAGCACTTGCTTGAGTAATGCCACCACAGCGCGCTATGGCCTGGAAACTAAAAAGTAGATCAGCATGCTCTCTCATCGTTCGTTTAAATGAACCCTTCTTTCTGTAATGTTCTGTTCAGTTTACCGATAGTAGCCTTTATATTAGCCAAAGCAAAGGCGCTGCTTTAGTTCAATTCGCACGCCTACCGGAACTGAAGGAATAGCACATGTCCGCCACACAACAGCAAAGCCAGGCATCCCTGGCAATGATGGCCGCCATGATAATGTCGGGCTTTATCGGCCTGTTTGTCACCGAGTCACAAATGGACGAAGTCTCCATTACCTTTTTCCGTTGCCTGATTGGCGGTGTAGGTTTGTGGGCCTATTGTCACCTGAAAGGGATCAAGACTCACATTACCCTAAATAATATCGGCTGGATCATAATGGCTGGCATTGCCCTGGTGATCAATTGGATATTACTGTTTAACGCCTTCCGCCATATACCGATTTCAATCGCCACCTTGATCTACAATTTGCAGCCTTTTTTTCTGCTAGTTCTTTCCGCAGTATTACTAAAAGAGAAAGCCAAAAAATCAACCTGGGGCTGGATGCTGATTGCCTTTGCCGGAGTCTATTTGGTTGCAGAAGTCAAGGCCAGCAGCGTCAATACAGATATCTGGTTGGGTATGCTATTTGCGCTTGGCGCGGCAATTTTTTATGCCATCACAACCATGCTTACTCGTAAGGTTAAAGGTGTACCCGCCTCAGCTATGGCTGCCACACAACTCAGTTTTTGTTTGATCCCCTTAGGAGCCTGGTTGTTCATTCAGGGTGTTGACTGGAGTCAGGTGGATTGGCGCTTTGTGGGCCTGCTTGGCGGGATTAACTCGTTTGGCCAATATATACTGCTTTACTTCGCATTTGCCCATCTTGCGGTGGACAGACTGGCTATCTTGTCTTTCCTCTACCCTATCACCACTGTTTTGGTTGATATGCTCTACTTTGATTTAGCCTTAACCAACCTCCAATGGGCTGGAATGGCGCTTATTATTTTGGCTAACCTCGCAATACTAAGGAAAAAAGCGGATACAGGGCAAAAAACAGCAAGGCTTAAAACAGCCAAAGAAAAATAGCTTATTACGCATGCTTAATCGCGGTTTGCACTTGGTTTCGAATTAATTTTCAGAGATGGCTCTTTTAAAGAGCTCTTTTTGTACAATTTGGTGAGCTTAGCTATTGCCCGTCCTGAAACGCTATCTTGTCATTATATGTTAACAAACTCGTCTGGAGTACCAGGCGTGAATGAGAATAGATTGGAAAAACAATATTGGCGTCTCAAAGCCGCTCGATTCAATGAGTGACTGAACTTGTTGCGGGGAAAGTACTGCCACATCACGACCAAGTGAAACCCGCATCTTTTCTATTTCCTCTGCTGGTATTTCTGTATACGCCATGGCCCGAAGCCAAAGTTTAAACTGATCTGTTCCGGTCGAGGGTGTCACATTCGAAGCTAGATCGGCGCTTACCAAATATCCTCTTGGGCTTATTTTTTCAGCAATTTGATTGAGAAAATCAATTCTCTTTTCTGATTTCATAAAAAAATGAGAAACCAACAGGCAAGTTGCCGCATCAAATGAATCAGATTTGGGCAGCGAATCTAGGTAACCTAGATGGAAAGTACAACGAGAGGCGACCCCGGATTCTTCAGCTCGTTGGCGACATATGTCCAGCATAGGTTTGGCCGGCTCTACGGCGGTAAAATGAAAGTGAGGAAATGCTTGAGCAAGATAAATTAATTCCGCTCCAGTACCGGCACCGACGCAAAGGATCCGAGCGCTGGCTGGCAGATCAGCAAACACCATGCGGATAAGCAAATGAAGCGCTTCTTTTATTGGATCTAGCTTCTTAAATTGTGTGTCATACGAAGACGCGCGTTGTTGATCAAATACAATAGAAGACTCTTGGTTATTCATTATTTAGGCCTTTGAATGATTGAATGTACCGGAAATGGTATTTCGGTGTTTTGTTTTAGTTTTTAAATAATGACACCTGTAGATAAAGCACGGTAGAGTCTAGGTTTTCGATAAATCGGCTTATTGTTATATTTTGAATAAAATACAGACGAATATGAAACCCACACATACAGTTAACGCTGGTTATAGGTTCATCGATAATATTGCTGCCAATCATCATGCGAGTCATACCGAACACGTCATCACGTTATTGGAAAGTGGCTGTTTAAGAGTCGATCACGGAGAAGAAATTAATATTAGGCCTGGCATGTTAACTCTAGTGCCAGCAGGTGTGCCGCATAGCCAGCTAGAAGGGAAAAATATTGGTATCTGGTGGTTAGGCTTTTGTACTAGCTGTGTCAATTTAGATGAAAGCCATTCTCTAATGGCGCCTTTTCGGCAAGTCAGGTTAGGTACGCCACCTGTATTTAACTTACCTGAAGAGCGTCGAGAGTATTTTATCATGCTTATGAAAGAGATAAGAAATGTCAATGATCGCTCTGGGCCTGATTCGATTGATGTTGTAAAAAGCCTATTAACGCTAATTTTATACGAAGTGAAGAATGCGACCAGCTTGGCGCAGCCATCGCTGGCTGGAAACTCATCCACTATTTCTAAAGCACTAGAGTTTATTCAAAAACACAGTTTAAGCCCAATATCTTTAAGAGACGTGGCAGAAGCGGTTCACTTAAGCCCTGCCTACCTTGCCACCAGCATTAAAAAAGGGACAGGATATTCGGTGGGCGAATGGATTACCCGCAACCGAGTCACTGTGGCTTGCTCCAAGTTGCTTCACACAGATGAAAAGGTAGATAACATTGCCGCGCAGGTTGGTTGGAATGATGTAACTCATTTCATCAGACAATTTAAAAAAGCGTACGGAATGACACCAGCCGCTTGGCGTAGAAAAAATCGAATCAAATAATGTTCAATTACAAAAAGCTTTCGAGTTAGCTAAATAAATTTTAACGGGTGAACGCTCGTCACCCATTTCGCCCAAGATTGGCCCTTATATGTGCGAGTCGTCATTTAACATGCTCAAGAAATTTTATCGCTTGATTTCCAAGCCAATTAGGAATCACCCCATTTACCCGCCAACCGAGTAAACTTAGAGCGCTACTTCGCGCAACCTAAGACTTAGCCATTATACAACTATTTCTGACGTGAACGGATATGGTCAATACTCCATACACCACTACCAGCTACAGCGAGATATAAGAAGACAAAAGAGAACATTGCAGCTAATTCACCGCCGTTAATTATTGGCCAAAATTCTTTTGGGGCATGAACCATAAAATAAGCGAACGCCATCAGTCCTGAAAGTAAAAATGACGTTGTTCGTGTAAATAGGCCGATTAAAATTAAAAAACCACCGACTAATTCTAATGAACCTGCAATCCCAGACATGGAAAATAGATCGAATTCATAGCGCTGAGCAGCTGGATATCCGAATATTTTTTGTCCACCATGCTGCATGAATAGGAAAGCAGTGACTATTCGCATGATACTAAGAACACGGGGTTTCCAAGCATCTAATATTTTATCCATTTCTTTTTCCTAGTTTGATGTGAATTGTTGTGACGCCTAGTAGAGGTCAATATAATGTTCCGTAGGTATGCTAAACCAAAGCCCTTCCAAACAAGAAGAGCGATACAACCCCCACTAATGATTATTAAATCATTACAGAAGTAGCCTGTAAAGAACCTACACTGACTGGGCTTAATCGTATTTTACTAAAAACACAGTAAAGATTCGTATAGCGATTGTGATTATATGGTAAAGATTCTTATTACGATTGTGACTCTGGTGTAATATTTAACCGATCGATAGTGATTTTCTCTATAACAGTATTCTTAGCTACCATTTATCATTCATAACCAACCAAGGTTAAAGGTAAGTAATTTTGGAACCGATCAAATAACGAGTATCAAGGTAACAATTGTGCCGGTCTCAGGAGTAGACGCAATCTGCGAAGCCCGTGCTCACCGGGTTCGCCGAACGTGCATCCATGCGCTTTACATCTCATCCCTGAGATGGGTTCAGCTCCTACAAACCCGATAGATCTGTTACCCAAGTTTGACCTGACCCAGAGTTTTTTAGCTCCAGCCTTTCGCCATATCTCTAGAATCTAACCTCATGTAATCGGAGAAGAGCCCATCAGGTTATCTGGAATCCAACTTGCTACTATGTAAGGCTTTGTAAATGACGGAATGACTATATTTGGCACCGAAACGTGTAAATTTGCTCAGACTTTAGTGGCTTCTCGCAATAGAGTAAGAATAAAAGACCAAATAGCCAGTGCATTCCAGTCTTCCTGCCATTAACACCTTTATGGTTACCTTAATTGAGGACCAGTCCATTGCCGCTGACGTTTTACCCGTTAAATCAAAATTTCATCCAACTGTCTTAACTTAACGCTAAAGTTTAGTTTCTGCCCCTTAATGTAAGCTTTGGGTATGCCTGAGCAGATCAATGAAATGGCCGAGCTTGAGCTGCTTATCAAAAAACATAAAGATAAGCTGAGAAGCTCGGTACTTGCGGAAGTACCTTACAAACGGCACCTGTTCCCGCTATACGGCATCGAACTCGGTACCCTGAATAAACCTGCCCCTACGGTAATATTTGTCGGGGGTGTGCATGGGGTCGAAAGAATCGGTTGTCAGGTCGTGCTTGCCTTTCTCAGCTCTTTACTGGAACGACTGGAATGGGATAGTCACTTCCAACAATTGTTCGATAAAGTCAGGGTTGCCTTTGTTCCTGTTGTTAATCCCGTGGGGCTTCACTTAAATCGCCGGGCTAATGGCAATGGCATAGATCTGATGCGAAATTCTGGCTTGGACGCCCAGTGCAGGACCACTCCTCTGGTTGGAGGCCATCGCATCAGCTCCTTGCTTCCCTGGTACCGGGGAACAAATGGTCAGGAGCTAGAAACCCAGGTATTGTGCGATTTTGTCA
Source organism: Psychromonadaceae bacterium (assembly GCA_965249895.1). Lineage (GTDB taxonomy): Bacteria > Pseudomonadota > Gammaproteobacteria > Enterobacterales > CBDFNC01 > CBDFNC01. The sequence continues at coordinate 516,763 of CBDFNC010000002.1, read as the reverse complement.
ATTCACTGGCTAAAAAATCCAGTTTTACCATCAGCCTGGATGCTCACTCCGGGTTTGGTCTGCAAGACCACGTCTGGTTTCCCTATGCAGGAAAACAAACCCCGTTTGAGAATATTGCCCACATCTATCGGCTAATGACGCTGTTCGAGCATTCCTATCCATACCACGCTCAATACCGTATTGCCCCTCAATGCCACTTTTACACTACCCACGGTGATATCTGGGATTACCTGGCTATACAAAATGGCAAGCACTTGTTTCTTCCGCTGACCCTGGAAATGGGCTCTTGGCTGTGGGTTAAAAAAAATCCACGGCAACTATTGAGCTTTTCTGGCTTGTTTAACCCGCAAAAAAAACACAGGCGACATCGTATCCTCAGGCGTCATACTGTTTTGATGGAATTTCTGATCCAATACGCCTACTCCAGTGAAAACTGGCTGCCCCATGGCAGTACAAAATCCCTGCTAAAGGATGCGGCGACCCGGCTTTGGTATCCTAAGAAAACATGAGCAAGATACCCATAGTACTAATCAGAGGTCTTATGCGGGACCAAAGGCACTGGTCTGGCTTTCCGAATGCGTTACAACAAGTTGCAAACGGTCACCCGATCTATTTTCTCGACACCTTAGGTAACGGCTCCCAAAGCCACTTAACAAGTCCAATAAACATCTGGGAATACGCAGATAATATCCATGCTCAACTGAAGCAACAGGAAATAGTACAACCCGCCTTAGTAGGGCTTTCCTTAGGTGGCATGATAGCGCTGGAACTATTGGCGCAGCAGCCCGATACCATCAGCGGAATTATAACCATCAATTCGAGCGTTAACCGTTTATCACCTTTCTACCACAGGTTTAGCCCACTTTATTTAATGAAAGCGATGCTGCGAGCCAGGAGCCCTAAACAGCAGAGTTACCTGGAAGCCGTGGTCCTCAGCCTTACCTCACTCACCGGACAGTACGATGCTGAGCTGCTCACTCTTTGGAGCCAATTTCGTCAAACCAGGAAAACCCGGATGGATAACGCCGTGAGACAAGTAATAGCAGCTTCCAGATATAAAGGTCCTGACAGTGTTGAACAAGGTAAACTGATGGTGCTTTTTTCGGACAAAGATAAACTAGTTAACCCGAGCTGTAGTCAAAAGCTCGCTACGTTTTATCGGGCCGGACAAGAACAAGTGACCGGGGCGGGTCATGATATCGGATTGGATCAACCTCAAGCACTGGCGTTAGCGGTAATGAAGGCCATAAAACACTGGGAGACACAATATAATCTTTACTGGCATTAATCCTGAAATGCCGACTAGGGGTCAATCAGACATAAGGATGACCAGCTTCGAAAAGGCGGATGCCTTCTGCGGTTCCTCAGTCATTTGGTTCACCGAACCAGTTCGACACCTTCTATCTCTTCAGGAATGCTGATTTGCTGGATCAGGCAATAAAGCTAGCGTTTGTTTAGGCCACTAATTAGTGCCCACCCTGAAACAGGATATTCGGAAAGCTGGGCAGTGCGCTAGTAGGAGCTGAACTTGTTCGGCGAACCTTGCGACCACTGGCTTCGCCCTTTTTGCCTATAGAGGCATCCGCTCCTACTGGGTCGTGAATATAGCCTTGAATTTGGCGTTTCAGGACGGCTACTAATTAGCATCAACCTTAAGCCGCCCATCGACAAGCTTACTAAGATCTACAGTTAACCGATTAGGTGTCCAGCCGTGTTTCTTATCATGAGCTTCTATATATACTGTCGAGATCCCATCAGGTATTTTGACACCACTCAAGCTTCTGGTAAAAGGTTGCTCATCTACATGAGGATGTAAAAGCACCCGATCGCCCAGAATATTGCCATCCTTATCCACTACCCGCCAATTGTCTGCATAGTGCTCCCAACCGGTATCGGCATGCTTTAATGTCACCTTCACCAACCAAAGGTTATCACCACGGCTATTCAGTTCAGCCGCCAGGATCTGCACATCATTGGCAAATGCCTGAGTAGACATAGTTAACACGCCTATGGCGAGCAAACCCGTTACTTTTCTGGTTAACTTTTTCATCACCCTACCCTAGACCTAATTACTTTTTCAGCTGATTGATACAAAGTAATTTTTGCCAAGCATCATTTAGGCGCCAAACCCATATCGTCAAGCCGCAATAATATCTCTGTTTTTCGGGTCCTGGCGACTTCTTGCCAGTGCAGACCCTCTTGTGCACCGATAATCGCATAAATCGAGTTAAGACCAGTGCCCTTCACCGAGCTTTTAAGCTTCGCGTATAACTCGAATGGGTCGGCCCGCATAAATCCCTCAACAGAATGAATGTCGACTTTTGCCAATATCTCTTCGCTTTTAGGACCAAACCCTTTTAAATCACGTAATCTCATCTTCACCTATCATCAACGCAGAACTAAAGCAGCGTTTGTATACTAGCTTTACTTATTGAAATTAAAGCTGTTTATAGAAAAATATCGTTGCATCCAGCTCACCAGAGGAACTCCTGGCAAAACCTGGGATCTGACCCGCTTCAATATAACCGATTTGGCGATATAGTGAAGATGCAACATCTCCTTCACGCGTATCCAAAATCAATAATGAACGGTGAAGCGACGCAGCCACCTTTTCTGCCCTTAACATCAGAGCTTTACCCACACCGCGACCTCTTACTGAGGTATGGACCATAAGTTTTTCGACTTCAGCTCGATGTAAACCATTTGCTTTATCGGTGAGTGATAGCTGCACTGCGCCTATGACTTTATTACCATCGAGAGCAAGTATTAGCTTTCTGCTGCCTGAACTGCAATCGCCCGCAACTGATGCCCAATAATCGGTCGCCGTCAAATCCGCCAAAGGCGGGATAAACCCCACTGAAGCACCACTCTCTACGCAATCAACCAGCAGAGCAACAAGCTCATTTTTGGATTCAGTAATATCTTCTAATTTAAAGATCTCCATTATTTTTCCTGCCATCTAGCCATCTGGTCCCTAAAGTCAGTTACCTTAACAGTGAAACGGGTATGATAACGAAAGAAATACAGCACCTTGCTCCACAGCGTGATTGGTCTTGCGGTCATGCTCTTTTCGAAATTCTGTACTTATAAAACTTTTTGCCTAAGCAACTTATATCATTCTCTCAAATTGTTCGCAGGTCTGGTGAGCCAAAAGATCTCTAATTTCAGTCTCATGTGGGAGAGTAATAAAGTTTCATACTCAGGTTTGCACGCTTTGGTGCCTAAACCGAGCAAGTCAAAATATGTACCAGGTAAGATTTCGGATTCGGAAATGTAAGGTAGGGTATAGGGCTATGTTTTTAGTTCCAACAGGATGGATTCTAGAAAAGGTGGTTTAGACTTAGTAGGGGCCAATCGCTGCTTTTATATAAAGGTGTAATGTAGCTTCCCATTTTTGGTCTCGGTATGCCAACTAGACTAGCGGCTCACTTTCTCCATACGAACACCTCAAACCATTGATATTTATCGATAATTATGAAATGTAACTTTATTTACCGCGCCATTTTAGTTCTCGGTAAACCCAAGTCTCGCTTTCCACAGGTGATATAGTACTTTTTTATCTTTTTAGGTATCCTCAAGTTACTAATTGTATTGAATAATTGTATTGAATAATTGTATTGAATAATTGTCGTGAAACATTGTTAAAGAGACCAGCGTTAGTTCCGGGTATACACGGAATTCTTGATAATACACCTGTTGAACTAAGCCGCTCCGCGGAATGTCGCCCCGCAGCCCCTTGCGCACCAGACTTAAATAGCAACATATTGACTATTTAAGAAGGTTGCCATGTTCCCACTCAGGCAGTGCATGCTAGACAACATGCAGGTCAGGCATTATTCGCCTCAGACTCAGGTAAGTTATGTCCATTGGGTGTACGAGCTGAGTAAACATTATCGCCGTGCCCCTGATACCCTCAGTGATGAAGAGCTAAAAGCGTTCCTTTGGCATTTATCGCTAGAGCGGCACTTGTCGACCAGCAGTTGCCTTCAGGCGTTTCATGCCTTGCGTTTCTTCTATCGGGAGGTGCTCAAGCGCGAGTTCAGAGAGCGGCTGTTGCCGGTGATGCGTAAGCAACAAAAAATCCCCGATTTACTCAGTCCAGGTGACGTTGCGCTGATTTTGCGGGCTTGCCGCAAACCCAAGTACCTCACCTTTTTGATAGTGTGTTACGGCTGCGGTACGCGGATAGGCGAGACGCTTAATCTAAAACTGGGTGACATTGATGGTGAGCTACGCACGATACATATCCGTCAGGGCAAAGGGAGCAAAGACAGGTTGGTGCCGTTGTCGGAGACGGTATTGCTGCAGCTGCGACGTTACTGGCAAAGCTGCCGGCCGTCAGGCTTCCTATTCTGCGGGCAACGACAGAACGAGCCCTTGCATTCGAGCAGCATCAGAAAAGTCTATCAGCAATGTAAAGTGGTGGCCGGTGTGGTGAAGCAGGGAGGGGTTCATGCGCTCCGACATGTCTTCGCGACCCACCAATTAATGGCCGGTATGCCGCTGACTCAGTTGCAAAAAATCCTTGGTCATAGCGATGTGCGCACCACATTACGTTATACCCATTGGTTACCCCATTATCAGGCTGAGCAAGACGGCAGTTACGATTTAGTGGGACGGTTGGGGTTGTGGTCATGAGCCGCTCAGTGTTCCAGCAAATACTGGATGACGGATTGAAACAGCTGGATAAGGAGCATGTTACCCCACGACAGTGGCAGGTGTTAAGGCACGTGCAGGACTGCCGAACCGAAGCAATGGGTAGTTATACCTGGCACAGGGCCAATCTACACTAGCTAGTTTTTACCTGTAAAAACAAAAAGATACCCTTGTTTTCTGGACAAAACACCTGATTTGAGTAAAGATGCTATCTCTCAAGTAAATACACGAGAGATAGTTTGCTGCATTCACCACTCAAAATCAGGCTTGTTGAAGCATCGGAAGAGCCGCTTTTTCGCGAGCTTATGCAAACTCACCACTACCTTGGTGCACTGCCAAAAATTGGCAACACCATCTGGTATTTTGCCACCGTAGATAATCAACCGGTGGCATTGTTAAGCTTCTCCGCTGCTGCTCTTAAGTGCTCCGCTAGGGAGCAGTGGATTGGTTGGGGCTACCGCCACCAGTATGACAGACTCAACTTAGTGGCGAATAATTCACGCTTCCTTATCCTGCCCGGCTGTCACGTCAAAAACCGCGCTTCACAGATCCTGTCTCTATGTCGACGCAGGATCCAGCAAGACTGGATAGAGCGATTTTCCTACCCCTTGCTACTGTTAGAAACCTTTGTCGATCCCGAGCGTTACCAGGGCACGATTTATCGCGCATCAAACTGGCTCCTAGTCGGTTCAACCAAAGGCTATAGCCGCACACGCGACCATTACAGTGAGCGCACACAGTCACGCAAATTAGTCTTTGTTCAGCCACTGCAACGCAATGTACAAGCTTTACTTTCTCGTCCTTTGCTTAATGACCGTTATCGAACAGGGGGGATGAGACGGATGAAACTCACTGCCAATCAAATGCTATCACTTTATGATGTATTTCAAGGTGTCGATGACTGTCGCCGTGCACAAGGCAAAAAACATCACATGCCTACCATTCTTTCTTTGTCCGTAGCAGCAGTGCTTTGTGGCATGGTGGGATACAAAGATATCTCCATCTGGGTACAGGCCTTAGGTCAAAAAGCACGCAGTCGTTTCAGATGCCGAAAACGCGATGGAAAATATGAAGTACCCAGCCGAACCGTTATTCGCAATGCGCTGATTAGTGTAAACCCAGAGCAGCTGTATCGAGCGCTGAATACCTGGAATGCACAATATGCTGAGATCGATGAAAGTTTGGCTATCGATGGCAAAACCATGTGCTCAGCCATTGATGAAAAAGGCCTGCAAACTCATATCATGAGTGCCGTTGGCCATGATAGCGGGCGCTGCTACACCCAAAAAAAGTCGGTACATTAGCCGTTGATGGGAGTGACGAAGAAAAGCAAACCAATGAAATCAAAATTGCTGCACCAATGCTGGATGCGATTGATATTAAAGGTCGAACCATCACCGCTGACGCCTTGCTTACCCAGCGTGAACTGGCTAAATATCTGGTCGGTGAGCGAGGTGCGCATTATCACTTCACAGTAAAAGCTAACCAGAAAAACCTGCTGTCTGATATTAAATTGTATTTTGACAATGTTACTGACGATGCGGGTGCTATTCAGCTTGGCCAGGGTGAGCATGGTCGGATTGAAACCCGAAAAATATGGACGACCACGGCACTGAATGATTATCTCGAGTTCCCCTATGTACGCCAGGCCTTTATGGTTGAGCGTGACAGCATCGACAAAAAAACCGGCAAGCCAAGTCATGAGATAGTGTATGGCATTACCAGCGTGCCTGAGGAGGAAGCGAACGCTAAGCGTGTGCTTAAGGATAATCGAGGTCACTGGTCAGTAGAGAGCTGCCATTATATGATTGATTGGAATTACGATGAAGATCGTAGCCAGATTCGAACAGGATTTGGTCCCGAGAATATTACACGCTTACGGCGCTTTACTATTGGCCTGCTTAAAAGCCGGAAGAGCAAAGAAACGATCCCAGAAATGATGAAAAAGCTGATGTTAAACGTAAGGGCGGTGTTTGACTGTTTGAAAATGACTAAAAACTCCAGACCTGCAGCGGTTTGCAAGGATTAGCGTAGATTCGCCGTGGTGTAGGAGTATGCGCACTTGAAAAATTTGTCCATCTCAATGGGACCGATCATCCATCGCTTGTACTTGTCGAAACCATGCTGCCTAGCGACCAGTCTCTGTATTACTCCCCTGAGAAGTACCCTAAAAACTGGGAATCAGCTTTCCCTGAAAGCAGTGTCAGATTTGGTACTGAATGGCTTATGAAAGGTGAGTATTTTGGAATGGTTATCCCATCGACAATTGTCCCAGAAGAAAATAATCTATTGATCAATCCTCTACACCCTGCGATCGCAGATGTAGAAATGAAAATACTTCGGTCTTTTGTTTTTGATACACCTATATTTGGAAAATGATCTTCATGTGACCGTCAGAATGACCGAGATCCATTGAGAGTGTGTGGTTAGAGCGGAGAATAATCAGTCTCTACCATTAGAAAATATCCAGTAAATTAAAACTGACTCGCTTATCATTAGCTGTCTAAGCTCGGGCGCTGTGGGCGACGAGCTGACATCTATAAATTACTAAGTTTCGTGTCAAATTATGTCTGGCCATGCACTTTCTTCTATGAGGGGTTTAGTTCTACCGTTAACGTTAAATAATCAGAAGTATTCACTCCGTTCAACACTTGACTATGCCTTTTCAGGCTATAAGTTAGCAGGCAAGGGGATTGCAATTATGAAGCTTGAATTACTGTCCGAAAACCATATAGCTGAATTGATGTTTTTTGAACACGAGAATCGGTATTGGTTTGAGAAATTTATTGAGTCTCGAGGAAACGATTTTTATAGTCAAACATCGATTGAACAACACATTATAGAGAATATTCAAGCGTATCACCTAGGTAAGCAATATCCTGCTGTTGTTGTAAATGGAGGTCACATAATAGGTAGGGTTAATCTAAAAAATATTTGTGGAAAGGCGAAAATAGCAGATGTAGGGTATCGGGTTTCAGAATCTTTTTCGGGTCGAGGCGTAGCTGGTTTTGGCGTCCAAATGTTAATTGAGATCTCAAAAGAGCAGTTGAACCTGAATTGCCTCAGAGCCTTTGTACTAGAAAATAACCCAGCATCTTCCAGAGTTCTTGAAAAGCAAGGTTTTACTCCTAATAAATATATAGATAACTACGTTACGGTTGCAGGTATTGACTTATCTTGTACAGAGTACCAACTGAAAATTTTATAAGTGCCTAGGTAAAAGTTATCCCAAATTTAGATGCATAATTATCCAGTGTGTTTTTCACACACTTGGTTAGCTTTTCAAATGTTTCAAAAGCACAGGTGGGAAGCCATTCATACTTAATTTTTCTCCATAGTATTTCTATGATATTCAGCTCTGGCGAATAAGCTGGCAGATACAGTACTAAAACTCCATCGGTTATCCATTCACTACATTGATCTTTAAATTTTGCAGAGCGGTGAAAAGATGCGTTATCCAGGATAACAACGGTTAGCTTTTCCTTTGCCGTGTGTGGCTTATTTTCTATCAGCTTTTCAAACGCCTAGATGACAGTGTCAGTGGTAACGCGGCCTACGGTGCTGTGGTAAACTAGATCTCCTTGGCGACTTAAAAAACCAAGCACGTTCAATCGCTTACTATGTGAATAGGCCGAAAAAGCAAACGGCTCGCCTACTGGACCCCATGCATAAGGTAAGTTTGATTTTTGGCTGAAACCTGATTCATCGAAATAATAGAGCTCCAACTCACCCTCTTCTTCAAGCTTTATGAACTTATTCAGAGTGTTGTAACACTTTCGGAACGCCTCTTCATCACGCTTTAGCTTAAGTGAATGCCTGGCTCTTTTATGGCTGTAGTTAAATTTTTTTCAACGTTCGCTTAATCGTTGAGACGCTGGCTTTTTTGCCACTTTCTTTCTCCATCAGAGACTGGGCTCGCTTGAGCTGATGAGGCTCCTCATCCACAGGCTCTTTCAGGCGCAGTTTCTCCTCATCCGTATCAATAGTGGGCCGCCCAGTTCGCTTTGCATCATAAAGGTTTGAGATCCCGAATTGTTCCCAGCTATCAATCCATTTAGAAAGTGTCTCAAAGCTGATATCGAAGATATCCGCTAGCTGCTTAATACCGTACCTCTTATGGCTGAGGAGGATGGCTCCTGGTGACATTTAACCGATATCGGACAAGAGCCAGCTCAACCAGTATCTACAGGGGGTGACGTCCCTTCATCCTGCTGGCTAAAAGTGCACTATTCAATGGAACAGCGTGGATATTTTTTTCAGTGCTGTTTCCAGATCATCTATAGCCAGTAGGCCGAAACCCAACCTAAAAACTCGTAATTCATCCCCGAACCATTGGCCATTGGCTACTCGGGTATCCAGATCTGATAGTCGCCGATAAAATTCGTGAACACCCGCTGCGTCAAAAGAGCTTTCTTTTAGTCGGACGCAACATAATGCGCCTGCGTCCGGGGCCACCCATTCCACAAAGTCTGGATGCCTCGAAATCCAGCGCTCGACCGTTGCATAGCCCTGGGCTAGATGAGACCGGCGTTCGCCGATGATACTTTTCTGCCGCTCCAGTACCTTTAGCCCTAGCATCTCATCCAACGGAGAGCAGCTAACGACTGTGTTGAATTTTCCAAGGAGTATCTGATCGCGCAGGGCGCGGTCACGCGTGATGGCCCAACCAAGCCTGAGCGCAGGTGCGCCATGGCATTTAGAAAGCGAAGCGCATACTAGGATCTTGTCAGACAGGTTAACAGCACTTGGTGCTGTTAACCTGTTCCCATAGGCCGCCTCGCGGTAGGTTTCATCCACCAACAGATAGGCATCAGGGCAGATTTTTTCCATCAGCGACAACAGGTTCTCAAGCTCTGTTAACGACAGCGCCACGCCGGACGGATTTTGCGGCGAAGCCAGGCTTACCAGTTTGGTTTTTGGGCTGAGTAATTTTTCAAAGCTACCAGGATCTAATTTATAGCTTCCGGCAAAAGAGACAGGTAACTCACGGACTGTAGCCCCCACAGCCTCCAATATAGTTCGGGCATTGGGGAAGAGTGATGTGGTAGTTACCACTTCATCGCCCGGGTTACATAAAATGAAAGCTGTTAGAAAAAGGGCCTGCATTCCACCAACGGTGACGACTACATCATCGGCCCCAACGCCATGATTAGTGGCGATAATGGAACGCAGGCTTAGATCCCCGGCAGCAGTGCCGTAGCTTAACGGGAAACTCGCTAGTTCAGACGGTTCGATCCCATTAAGAAGCGTACCGAGGGTCAGATCAGGCCCGACACTTTCCGCTAGGTCAAAGCGCGGGGCGGGCCCGGTAAGGGTGATGATGTCATTGCTGGGAAAGCGATTTAGCCTCTGGGTCATTTTCTGTTCCTGTTCTGTAAAGTTCAATTGGGCATTTACAATGACAAAAGTACAGATATGATAACAGTTGCAGATTTGTCGAAATTAGACCAGTACAGATGAGTAAGCTGAAAATGGAGAAGCCTGAAACCTACCGCTACCAACAGGTGGCCGATTTTGTTGCTGATATGGTCAGTCAGGGCGTATTGCGCGCAGGAATGCGCGCACCCTCGCTTCGGGCTATAGCTCGCCAGCAGTGCATCAGCGTCACCACCGCACAGTTGGCTTATCAACAGCTAGAGGATCGAGGTATTTTGGAGGCCAGACCGAAATCCGGATTCTTTGTCACCCGACATAATGCCATCTCCTTGCCAAGTCCGGCGAAGACAAATCCTCCGATGGAGGCCCAGAAAGTGACGCTTGGACGCAGCGTCCGCAGATTGCTGGATCACGCATCCGACAGAAATATGGCGCCGCTGGGCTGTGCTATCCCGGACAGGGAATTATTGGCGGCAGGGCAACTGGATCGGTTTCTGGCCCGTGTGGCTCGTACGAAAGGCACTCAATTTAATGTCTATGTGGAAACCCGGGGTTTACCTGAACTTCGCCATGAAATAAGCCAGCGTGCATTGAGAATCGGGCAGATTCTGGCGCCAGAGAATATGTTGATTACCTGTGGCTGCACCGAGGCACTGTCGCTGGCGCTGCAGGTGCTCGTCGAACCTGGAGATACTATCGCTATTGAATCTCCGACCTATTTCGGATTGCTGCATATTTTGGAGCGGCTGGATATACGTGCGCTGGAGCTACCCACTGACCCGGAAGGTGGTCCAGATCCAAAAGCGTTGGATGATGCTCTTAGCAGTGGAAACATCCAAGCATGCCTGTTCTCATCTAGCTTCAGTAACCCGCTCGGCTGTTTGGTCGATGAGGAAAAAAAACGACAGCTGCTGAAGATCTTGGCAAAGCATAGCATCCCGTTGATTGAAGATGACATTTATGGCGATATCCATTTCACACAGGAACGGCCAAAGCCCTACATGGCTCTGACATCGGAAGTGGATATCATCTATTGCAGCTCCTATTCCAAAACAGTTGCGCCTGGCTACCGGATAGGCTGGCTGTCTAGCAGTCGGCATATGGAAAAGATTCTGGATGCAAAATTTTCCACGACTCTGAGTGGTCCAGCACTACCACAGCTGGCATTGGCAGCTTATCTTTCTTCCGGAGGATATGATGCGCACCTCAGGCGAATCCGCCGTATTTTTATGGAGAATATCGACCGGATGAGCCGCGCGGTTGAACGCTGGTTCCCGGAAGAGACCCGGATCACCCGTCCGCAGGGTGGTTTTGTCCTCTGGCTGGAATTGGCCGAGGGAGTAGATGTGCTGGCTCTTTATGAAAGCGCGCTAGAAAAAGGTATCTGTTTCGCGCCTGGCAAGGCCTTCACGGCCAGTAACCGCTATTCAAACTGCCTGCGGTTAAGCTGCGCCCATCGATGGAGCAAGGATATTGAGCAGGCGGTTAAACAACTTGGTGAGATGGCCTGCACACTTAAACCAGATTAGCTGTTTTTGCTTGTCACAACTTCCCTCATTAAAATTTATCTTGTGAAGACTGTTTACCTGAAATGACTATTGAGAGCGCTAAAGGGCCGAAATGGGCGAAAACCGATCATTTAGCAATCACTCGTTGCGTAGCATAAGATAAGAACTGCCCAACCCAGTGTGCGACTTTATTACTCTCCCACTCCTCAACAGACTTAACCGCTCTTACTTCCAGGCTTTTATGGACACCTTTACGATCAACTAAATCCGCCATATGGGGGTATCACATCCATTTCTGCCTAACTGCTGAGCACTGCATATTCGATGATATAAAGCGCTCAGGAATATGCGAATACACCGTCAGCTATTTTTACAGGTTGTGCTTACAACATTTCATAACAGATTGTTAACTAATACAAATATCTACTGGCATGGTATTCGTATGAAGATCCATGGTTGAAGACGTTGAGGCACCTAGAAGCCAGCCAAACCCGTCCAAATTATCACTTTAGGAGATAAAGATGAAAAAAAGGTTGTAATAAAATCCCGTTAGTCATCAACGAAAGGTAACTGGCTTGACGACCCCCGTGATCGCGATAAATAAACTGAGTAAAGGATTTCACAGTTCAGGTGAGCAGGTCACCCTTTTCAGTGATATTAGCTTTAGTTTATATAGCGGAAAAATTACCTTACTTATGGGACAAAGCGGAACAGGAAAAACCACTTTGCTTAATATCCTCAGTGGTCTTGAAAAGCCGGATAGCGGACAAATTCTGTTCCAGGATAAGGATGTCAGTCACTACAGCCGTAATCAGCTTACTTTACTCAGGCGCCGGTACCTGGGGTTTGTTTATCAAGACTTTAACCTTATCCCCTCACTCACTCTATTGGAAAACGTACAGCTTCCCCTGAAACTTAATGGGCTCAAAGACGAGCAGCACGCTTTTGCCTTACTCGATAAGCTGGGACTAATGCAAAGGCTTGATCTGTTTCCGGATCAGCTCTCCGGTGGCCAACAACAAAGAGTCGCTATCTGTCGGGCGCTGGTGCATCGACCCAAACTTATTCTGGCCGATGAGCCCACCGGAAGTCTGGATATTTACAATGCGGAAAAAGTAATGGCGATGCTGATATCTATGGCGCGGGAGCAAGGCTGTGCTTTACTGTTGGTGAGCCACAACCCATTGTATCAGAAGTATGCAGACAAACATTTTACCTTAAAAGACTGTCGGTTAATTGCCAACCATGGTCCTGATATTTAAAGCCCTGCTGCGAGCTCATCTTAAACATCCAGCTCTGGTGCTGATGACCTTTTTCGGCGTACTATTTGGCGTCACCAGTGTGGTCTCTATTGAACTTGTGAACCAGAGTGTACGTGACAATTTTATTCAGGCCAAAAAACAGCTTTATGGCGGTGCTAGCCATAAAATCGTCGCCCAGACCCCCTATTTCCACCAGCAGCTTTATACCCGGCTGGTAAAAACCTTTCCGGAAATAGGTAAAACACCGGTTTTACATGCCTACCTGCCCTTAGAGCAAGGAAGCCAACGACTGCAGTTGATCGCCTTGGATCCCTTCACTCAAACGGGGAGTAAAGCGTCTGTACCGGCTATCGATCCGTTGGACCTGCTACGCCATCACAACGGTATCTTCCTCAGCGAAAACCTGGCGAAACGATTAAACCTGAAGCGAGGGGATAGCCTGGTTTTACCGGGTAAAGGGCAGATGCTTTATATTGCCGCTACCCTGTCGAACATTCAGGACCTCGCGATTATGGATTTAAGCTGGGCCCAGCCTCTGCTTGGCAAGAAAGCTCAGCTGAGTTTTATTCGAATACAAGCCAGCCCCCAACAAGCGAGACTACTCTCAGACTGGTTACCTAAGGGGTTTGCACTGCAGACCATTTCACGGGAACTTAATGCTGATGAAATCGGTGATGCGCTGCAATTTAATCTGTCTGCCCTGGGGTTGTTAGCCTTAGTTGTTGGGCTATTTTTGGTATACAACTCGGTGCGATTCAATCAGTTGCACCGCCAAACCATGTTCAACCGCTTTATCTTACTGGGTGTATCGCCACCTGCCCTGTTGCTACTGCTTATATTGGAGTTACTGCTGCTGGTTGGTCTGGCTGCCATCGGCGGGTTACTACTCGGGCAATTTTTGGCTACCAAGTTGATGTTGCTGGTCACTCAGACTGTCAACGACCTCTACGGCCCCAGCCCCATTGCAGATTTATCGACCAGCAGCTGGATTTACCTCAATGTCTTTATTATCACCTTGCTGGGCAGTATGGCCGCCTGTATTCCCAGCTGGAAGGCGCTCTGTTTCAGTCACCAAACATCAGCTGCAAAGCCAGCGACATTCAAACCTCGGCTCGTTTGGTTCAGCCTTATTGGATTAAGTACTCTGGTAGTTATCAACACCTATTTACCCACCGGACTCATCGGTGGCTTTATCGCTATCGCCAGCCTGCTGATGGCCTGCTCTTTATTGGCGGTGCTGCTGACGTATTGGCTCAGTAAGCTGTTTGCAACACACAGCCAACACACACTGATCCGCCACTTCGTATTTCGTGAGCTTTCCCGTAATTTAAAACAAACCAGCGTTAATCAGGTCGCGTTATTAATTGCCATTGCAGCCGCTGTGGGGATCGCCATTATGGTGTTCAGCTTTCGTATCAGTTTGGATCAATGGCTGGTCCACCGGCTTAACGCCGACATATACCTATCCATGCAAAAAACTGCGGGCTCTGCCCGTCCCGAATTACCAGAGGAAGTATTCACTTACTTACAAAAACATCGAAGTGTTAAAGAGGTGAACCGGCGTGCCTTAACGTCCACTCGCCTGAATAGTAAACCCATTGAATGGTTAGGAATGGATATTGGGTCTCAGCTAAAGCAAGCCTATCCGCTGCTTAAAGGTAAATTTCCACAAGCGCGAAGCCAAGTGTTGGTCAGTGAACCTCTGATCCAACACTTTGGGTTAGCTGTGGGTGATACCATAACACCGGACATGTTTGATCGGCAGATAAAGCTCGAGATCAGCGGGGTTTATCGAGACTACAGCAACGATAAGGGTCAGATACTCCAGCCTTATTCGCAGTTTCGACAACTCTGGCCTGAAACACCACTACGATCACTGGCGATTTACATCCAGTCCGAAGAGCACGAGCAAAGGTTAAAGCAACACCTGACTCAGAAATGGCCATACCTGAACCTGTTGTCGGGCCGAAGCATTTTCAGCCAGGTTTCCCGTATTTTTGAACGCACCTTTACTATTACCGAACTGCTTCGTTGGTTAAGTCTGGGCATCGCCTTTATCGGCATCTGTTGTGGCCTATGTGCTCTGATGCTGGGTAAACAAAGAGAGTTTTATTTAATGGCTAAACTGGGGTTTTTGCCAGTACAGATCCGTCAGATTATTTGCTGGCAAAGTATCTTTCTTGGTCTGATCACCGGACTAATGGCCATCCCTGCAGGACTTGGTACTGCTTACCTGCTCACCCACACCATCAATCCCAGGGCATTTGGCTGGAGCCTTACTTATCAGGTTGAGTTTTACCCCCTGCTCGAAGGGCTGCTGATGGCGGTAATGGCTTCATTGCTGGCTGCCCTGCTGACCCTTGCTTACCTCAGGCGTTCAGGTCTATGAAAATTGTCACGCTTTTCGTGATTGCCACTGGGCTGTTTTACTGGTGGTTTCACACTGACGAGTCACAGCTTGAGCCTAGTGAGCTGCACAAAGTGTTATCACAAAACGAAGATGGCTTTCAAAAAGCCAAGCACCCCATAGAGTTTCAGTTCCCTCAGGATCATAACGCTCATCCCGCATTTCGCAGTGAGTGGTGGTATGTGACCGCAAATCTTGTGGATGAACACCACCAGGAGTTTGGTGTTCAGTTTACCCTGTTTCGTTCAGCCGCCCTGGCTGGAAAAACAGATGCCAAAGATTGGTTTAGTCCTCAGTTTTACCTGGCACATATCGCCGTTACCCAACAAACATCAGAGTTACATTTAAGTGAACAGCGCCTGAGCCGACAAGGACCAGAGCTGGCAGGCGCAGAAGGTTTGAATTACTGGCTGTGGGATTGGCAACTTAAGTCAAACCAAGCGCAAAAATTGTTTCCCGCCACCTTGGTTAGCAAGGCTGAAGAGTTTAGCTACCAGCTGCAACTTGAGCAGGTAAAACCCATCACTCTCCAGGGAGATAAAGGCCTGAGTACTAAGGGCCAGGATCAGGCCTCTTATTATTACTCCTTCCCCAGGCTAAAAGTGACGGGGCAAGTCACCATAAAAGGCAAACAACACCAAGTTTCTGGTCTCGGCTGGTACGACCATGAGTGGAGCACGAGTATTCTGTCCAAGGATCAACAGGGTTGGGACTGGTTTTCCATCCACCTGAACAACGGCTGGGACCTTATGTATTTTCGGATCCGTAACAAACCCGACAGCCAAATTGAAGAAACGCTGGCAGTCAAATTAATCGACGAGACAGGTAAGCCTGTGGCGCTAAAAACCGAACAAGTGCAGCTGACCCCGATACGCTTCGTCAACAAATATCCTGTTAGCTGGGAGCTGCTCATTACTGATCACAATATTCAGCTTAACATCAACCCCCTTGTGGAGGATCAGGAGATCACTGGCCGGTTTAACTATTGGGAAGGCGCGATAAAAGTGAGCGGCAGCCATATCGGGAGCGGTTACCTAGAGCTGACGGGTTATCACTGACTACCACTCCAGCCTATTTAGTGTCCATCCTGAAACGTCGATTCTGTCATTCCCTCGCACGTAGTGGTCCGACATCTGGATGCTCCGACACTCGGCCCGAAACCCATCAAATCACGGGAATAAGGGTAACAATTGTTGCGGTCTTTGTGGAGCAGATGCCTCTCTATAAGTGAAGAGGGCGAAGCCTGTACCCACAAGGTTCGCCGAACGTGCACCCATGCGCTTTACATCTCATTCCTGAGATGGGTTCGGCTCCTACCGATCTATCTGGATCTGTTACCCAGATTTGAACGTGACAGCTCTTTCTACACAACGTTAGCCAGTTAGGCTATTTTCATAGCGCATAGGCACAAAAATAATACCGTTTGAATTTACCGGGGCTGATTGAGTAACAAAACCCATTCGCTTATATATTTTTTCCGCATAAAGAGATGAGTTAACTTTAATCCGAATAAGGTCACAGTAAGCCTGTTCCGATAAAAAACAGTCCAATGCATGTTGCCATAGTTTACTGGCAATACCTTGGCCAAAAGCCTGTTTGTCTACAAACAGGTGATAGAGATAGTCGGGAGATTTGAAACCAATGAACCCATTAATACTCTCCTCCTCCATGACGAAATATCGATAACCCAAGGTTAACCGCTTAATGAATTCCGCTTCTGAAAAAGTCTCCCTTAGATAATCTTCACCCGTACTTTCTAATTCCTTGAACACAGTTTCTTGGCAAGTTTCAATCGCCAGTTCGCTTAAACGTTTACAGTCTTTATTTGTGGCTGGTCGAGTCTTCATATATTTCCATTTCTCCTGAGTAACCAACAAAGGTGATATGCCTCTATGGTTAACTCCAACAAATTTGGATTTGTTTTTGGGTGGCGCTCGGAAACAAATGACAACCGGCTAACTTAGACGCCGATCACCACTATTACTCTAAGATCGACGTCTGTTGGTAAGTCGCAGAGATAGAAGAAGGAGGGACATACACAAGCGCATTGCCGTTAAAGCAACCTTAATCTGATGTAAACATCTAGCCTGTGTGTTTTTATTCACTGTAATATTTAAATCCTGATATGTCCGAAATCAGTCTACTATTCGGGTGTTGAAGTGTAAATGGGTTAACCGACGAACGCCGACAATACGGTTGCCGGCTTCGCGCCGAAGCTATGCACATACAACCCTATTTCCTCCTTGGCTCTGAGCTTTTTCCAGTGCATTGAACGCACTCAGCAGCAATTGATCCGTCGTAGAATCCGCCGATGGGATAATGCTATAAACTCCAGCGCTAACCGTCACGTGTTCAGCAATTTCAGATGCCCGGTGGGCGATAAATTCTTGCTCAACATTATATCTGCATCGCTGAGCGATAATGTCCATCGGAGACTGAGTATAAGGAAGTAAAAAAACAAACTTATCATCGGAATAACGTGCCACGATATCGGCCGGTCGACTAACACAAGAGGCTACCGCTTGAGCTACTTTTTTTAAACTCTCATTAGCTGTGCTATATCCATAATACTGGTTATACGCCGTAAAAAAATCCATACCTACAATGATCACAGTTAAAGCTTGCTCCTCCCTTCGAGCTCGCTTCCACTCAGAATCTAGATGACTCTCAAAATAGCGACGATTAGCCAAACCTGTGTGCAGATCTGTGCTGGATATATGTTTCAGTTCTTTGTTAGCAACCATTAATGCCTGGTTACAACGTTCGGCTTCAAGTTCTTGTTTATATACGTTGCGATAGAGATAATTCATATACCATAAAAGCAACAAGGTCCCAGCAACGCCTGAGACAAAAATAACCAGTGGCAACTGACTGCGTCGTGAAGAGAAGTACGTTTCGGTGGATGATACTATTATTGACCAAGCGCTTCCTCCTGGGCCCCGTATCTCACTTTGTAATTGGTAATGATCATCTGTTTGCTTTATTGAACCATTGAATTTAACCACGCTTATTTCCAGACCAGATAATGTTTTATCTTTGATGGCTAGGTTTACAGTATAAGTTTCAGCGTCTTGTTGTAGCTGTTTAAAATACAATGGAGGTTTCAATGTGGCCATTAGGAAGCCGCTAACCGACGGGGGGTCACTTTCACCGTAAACAGAATGAAAGCTAATAAGGGCTTCAGTATCTGTACCAGCCACGCCGTGAGCTCCTTTTAGCGCTGCTATCGCCCCCTTTTCTGGCGACTCTATCAACAACATCAAGGTTTGTTTATGCGCACTAGATACCAGATCAAAACCTGGAGGAAAGTAAACCGTTGTACCTGATTGAGACGTCAGGTAATACACTGGCAGGTGAACGCTCTGTGGACTGGCAGGCTCTAGTTTATTTTCACTGCTTCGCTGAATAAACTGAAACGCTGGAAACTTCTGCTCCATCTGGCTTTCATACCTTGCTCGCTCAGACGCTGGCACTATAGGAACCCATGCCAGGGAAAGTATTTTGCTTCCTTGCTGAACAAGGCCACTTGTTATAGTTGTAAAATGGGCGGTACTAATTGGAGGGGAGTGGTTGAGCGTTATCCGTAATGCCGCCAGCTCATTTAACTCTGCCGCCAGCTCATGTTGTAATTCGTAACTCCAGCGAGCCAGCAGACGCTCCAGATCATTTGACACTTCTCTGGTTTCGACTTCAAACTCTCGCCATGCCGAGATGCTACTAATAGATAGACCAAACAAAACCAGCAGCAGGACAATCATCGAGTGCATACTATTCTCTTTCATACTCTCCGTTTAACCTTACTCCTTCTCCCACTGCCAGTTTTAAGCTGGCTATTGCGGTTAAATAGCTACCCAAGGCGACAATATTGTCAGCCCGGGTTTGGGTTAACAGTTCCTGAGCATCGAGCACATCGGTAGCACTGCCTAGTTGTTCCTTGTACCTTATCTCGCTCACTCTAAAGTTTTCCTTGGCTTGATCCAGAGCCTGCTTCAACACATCGATATTCTTTTGCGCCTCAGTGACCGACAACCAGGCATTTTGGACATCCGCCAAGACCTGCTCTTTTTCCTGTTGTTCGGCATAACGATTGATTTTCAGCTTGGAACGCGCGGCGGAAATCTCTTTATTACTGCGCCCCCATTGCCACACCTCCCACTTCATATTGACGGCAACTTTGGTTTCGCTCTGTGACGCCCTAAAATCATAATGAGACGACTTAAAAGTCTGGGATAGCTTAATATCAATGGTGGGTTTAAGCCCTGCACGAGCAATAGCTTCGTCGTATTGCGCTAGTTCAATGTCAATCTGACTCTGTTTTAACTCCAATCGATGACTTAACGCATATTGAAAAGCTTCTCTTAAATTCTGTTGCAAAGGCTGCCATTTCATACCAACTACCACCGCCATCGGCGCCGATACATGCCTGTGCAGTAACAGATTCAGACGGCTTTGTCCCTTAATGACGTTATTATTCGCGGCAATCAGGTCTTGCTCTCCTCGAGCTACTTTGACTTCTGCCTGCAGCACATCGTTTCGCCAAATACGACCACTGTTATAAAATGCCTCTGCATTATTTCTATGCTGCTGTAACCGGATCAGGGATTCTTGTGCCTCACTCTGCAATTCCAGGGCCTGCTGTAAATTGAACCACGCACCTTTCACATCACTTAATAACTGTTGACGTTGCCTACGAGTTGAAAGCTGAGCCCTTTGTAAATTCAGTTGTGATTTTTTCCACCCCGCCATTAGTGTGGGTTGATAAAGCGGCTGGGAAATATCCATGCTGGACGCATACCTGGAGCCTTCGTTACTATGCTGCTGGCTATCTTTAAGAATATTGGTTTGGTTGGCGCTGACAGACAAAGAAGGTAATAATCTCCTAAATGCAACCCCTTCACTGGCCAATTGCAGTTGCTCTCGTTCTGTTTCAGTCAACAAATTCAGGTTTTGGCTAAAGGCTATTGCCAGCACCTGTTCAAAGCTAAATCGGTACTCAGCTGCGCTCTTAACCCAAGATGAGTACAGCAGCAAAGCCAAGCAGCAAAAAGCAGATGTCCTATTCATCGACTCCCCTTTTTCTCACTTGCCAGCTCTCCAACGAGACATAACGTCCTGATAGCAATTCACCTTGATTTGGAGTGATAACCCAAACTACCCGACGCAATCCACTGGCAGGGTCTATCATGGGAAAAATACGTTTCACTTTGGCGCTGCCAATCTCACGCCCTTGAGCGAGAACCTTAGTTTGATGATCTCTTGCCAGGCCCTTAAACATCTCCAGGGGCAGATCGAGGGAAAGGGTTAAGTTAGCTAAATCAGCAAACTCGACGAAGGGGTCACCCGTATTAACCCACTCACCTTTGTTACTCATTAACGAAACCACAGCACCATCAAAGGGGGCCTTAATTGTGCAATCTGCCAACGACTGGCGAGCCACTTCTAGTTGCGCGTTAGTGACTGTGAGCTTTGCCCTCGCAACATCGACACTAAACTTAGCCTCAACCAAGGCGATATCAGACAAGATATTTTCCTGGATCAATCGAACCAACTTATTAAGGCTATGATTGGCGGCGGCAAGCTCCGCCCGCGCCGAAAATACCTTCGCCTCACTCTGCTTTAGCTCTGCTTGAGCCTTCGCCGTATCGATCCTGGCTAACACAGCCCCGCTTTTCACCAGGCTGCCCTCTTCCACCAGTTCACTCAATAATCCCGATCTTGAGAAAGAGATCTTTATTTGTTGGTCTGGCACCACCACTCCCCTAAGGTGTACGGCCGTTGACAATAAGGGGTTGTTAACCTGAGCCCACAAAGGTACTTGCCAGAGTAGCAGCAACAGAGTGAGCCACCTTATGCCAACTACAACCATAAATCTGCCCTTAATATCTTGCGTACTCGATGAAGAAAGTGCCGCCATAAGGGTTGTTGTTCACCAAAGATAATCACATCAGCCGACAACCCCAATGGCGGTACTTGCTGCCCATTGAGGTCAAGTTCCATTTTTACGGTAAAGCTTTGCTCTATACCGTCTCTGGTTGCCACCGGGGCCATCTGTTTTATTTCCCCCTGATAAATTGTTGGAGCGACACCGGTAAATCGGATCCGTCCCCTGTCTCCTAATTTAAGCAGGTAAACGTCCCTTTGATCGACAATCACATTTATATGCCGGCTTCGTGCAGCGGCTAAGGTAATAATCTCGTCGCCTTGGGCAATAAAACGCCCCTGTAAAGATTGTGGAGGGATCCCCTCAACCCGCCACTGGCCTTCAGGTTTATAAACCGACAAACTGGCTATCTGCTTGGACAGCTTTTGCCATTTTTGTGCCAACACCTTCTGCTCAATAACTAATCGACTCAGGGTTGAGCTATCCTCACTGGCCATAGCCCCTTGTAACCGTATCGCTAAAGCCTGTAACGCACTTTCCAACTGCTGTTTTTCAAGGGTCAGGGTCGGTGAAAAAAGCCGCAATAGGGGCTCCCCTTTGCGGGCTGTTATCTGTCGATTTTGATCATATGCCAGGTAGGAGACAAAACTATCTTCGGGTGCGTAGATCACTTGAAGCTCAGCCTCAACTTGGCCTTGCGAATGCACCCGCATATTTGGCTGCCAAAAAATTAACAACACCAGCAGCAGCGTTGCAACTGCCAGTGTTATACGTTTGCGTGAAGAAGTGAGCCAGAACACCTCTTTACACCATTGCCCTAACGTCTGCATCCAGCTACCTGTCAATTTTTTAATCAAGAGGACTACAAGATAAATAAACATCAGATTGGCAAAAAAGCCAAACTGGGCCGAGATAAACTCATAACCAATCAAACCGATGAACGACAAGAGTGCAACCATATAGATCACCACCAACATGCCATACACAAAGTAGATTTTTCGTTCTCTGGGTGAGGGATGAAATGGTGGGTCAAGCTCCATCCGCAGTAGCTTAAGTTTGAGTACAAAAGAAAACCATTCGAGGGAATTCTGTCGCAAGTTTTTCATCTCGAGGGCATCGGTGAGAATATAGTAACCATCAAACTTCAATAGTGGGTTAAGGTTAATCAGGAGTGAAGACGCCGTGCCTATCGTCATCAATACAAAAGCAATAAACCCCAGCGGGTTTGCTACATCAACGGCAAACCATACGAATGCAGCCAAGGCTGCCAACATCATCTCAACCCATACGCCAGCCAAAGCGACATAGATCTTGTGCCGTTTATGCTCGAACAACCAGGCATCGTTGACATTGCAGTAGAGACATGGCTGAAAAACCAACAGCAAAAAGCCCATATCACGCACTTCACCGCCATATTTTTTGCACGTCAATCCATGACCACATTCATGCAACGCGATTGCAACCAAGGCGATAACCCAGATACTAATCCAGCCCCAAACTCCAGCCTGACTTTGCAAATAGACACGTTGAAAGTCCTGGATAAAACGATCCCCCTGCAGCAGCACTATGATCACAGCAGTAAAAATCATGGCCAGTTGGATACGAACTGCCGTTGGTGTCCATAAGAAGCGAATTGAATCGATAACATGATTAAATGCCCTGTCTGGATCCAGCAAATGGAATCGCATCAACAGGAGATCTCCTTTGGCCTGAAGTAATTTTTTTTTGCGCTGCTCCCTGATCAATTCCAGCAAGGCTGTATTTTGCTCTGCTCGGGTGCGTCGAAGCAGCTGATAATCCCGACAGTTTTCATACAGCTCGGATAAGGCATCGATATCAAACTCATACTCGGCTGACTGCTGATTAAACGTTTCGACCAGGCGAGTTAGATCATGATTACCATCAAACAACTGCAACATCTGATATTGCGCTTCGTCAAAGTGGTAATACTCGTGTTTATCCGGCTCCTTGATGACATATCCAGCCACTCCTTGCTCTACTAGTCGCTGGATCTTTAGTTCGGCTCTAAGTGGCGGCGGAATTAATGTGGACACGGTGCGGGTCCCTACAAGCCCAAATTAAACCAGATAAAATTGCGGATCCTGCGCCAAAATCGGACAATGACTGACGTTTTTGGCGTATGTATTAACGCCTGTCCCGTCATGCCAGGACGCAGTACAAAAGGACTGTCTATTTTCTCCACTTCGGCGATAAATCCTGTCTGAACATCAGTCGGCTCCACTTCGGCGGACGCTTCCAGGCTAGTGCTGGGAATATCGTAGGAGCGACCAATATGGCGGATCTGGCCGGTGAAATATTCTCCTGGCCTGGCTCTTAATACACCTTTAACTTGCTGACCTAATTGGATATCGAGCAAGTCCACTTCAGGAATATGAATGATCACCATCAGATGTTGCGGGTCAGCTAACCGCATAATTTCATCTCCCAGGTTAAAAAACCGTCCTTTTAGCTCACTCAAGCTGGATGTCAGCACTAAACCATCCACGGGAGCATTAATCACTATTTGCGCTAAATCAGCCCTGGCCTTATTCGCCTTAGCACGTACCCCTTCACGCTCTACTAAGAACCGGCTCATGGCCGCTGCATCACTCGCCGCTCTCGCTTCAATTATTTGCCTGTCTAATACCGCGAGTTGAGAGTCTGCCTCGACCAGAAGCAGACGAAAAACGCTGCCGTCCAGCTGGATAAGCGGGTCTCCTGCTACCACGCTATCTCCTTCGTCAACGAAGACCTTTTCGACTCGCCCGGCCACAGGCAGAAAAATCCCCAACCCCAGTCGAGCCTCGACCACGGCCTGACCAGAAACCCACCTAAATACCGGCAGGTAATGCAAACTGGTAACAACGACTGCAATAATAGCCAGTACTAACGCCATTTTTTTCCAGCCGGATGAAACCATCCTTCGGCTCTTTTGCCCAACGTTAGTTAATATATTGTGGAAGGGAATATTCTTAAACAGGCTGGCATTACGCAGGGCGAGTGTGGCTTGAGTAGCCAATATATACAGCAGATCGGCTTTGCTACCGTTAACAAAACCCGGCACGTCACTCTCAAACCAGAGAACCCCTAAGTTACCTTCTTCATCCTGTAAAGGGGTCGACCAAATAGCGTTAACGCTATGAGATTCCATATAGTGAACCCAGGCATTGTCTGGATTGGTCAAACTTTTTTTATAGCTACTAAGACTGGCAACATAAGAGCTGCGCTCTATCTTTCGCACTTGCTCCATCATTAACAGCAAGTCTTGCTGTTTTTTGTCTTCGCTATCCAGTTTGTTGTCCCCGGACAACACCCTAAGTTTCAACGCCCCCACTTGCTCATCCCAGAGGGCTATCGCACCCAGGCTGATATCCACCAACTCATTGGTTTTATTAACCACCAAATGCAGTACATGATCCAAGTCTAAGGTTGCTACCACCTCTTGAGAGATGGTCATCAAGATATTCATCTCCTTGACCCGACTCTCCATTTCCAGCAATCGGGCGTTTTTCATCGACAATGAGGCGACCACAACAAGATCTTTTACGAGATCGCAATCGTCATCATCAAACTGACCGTTGATACCGTGTTTTTTATTGATGATCTGAATTGCTCCGTATGACTCACCGTCGATAACCAGCGGCACACAGAGCATAGAACGAGCGAATTGACGTATCCGCTTGTCGGCATGTTGCAAGAAGTCTTGATCCTGACGACAATCCCGTACTATCTTAGCCTCCTGGGAGTCGATAACCTTACCTACAACTCCAATAGAGCGAGGTTGACGCAGACCGACAAAGTGCTCTTTACGAACACCTTCCGCCAAATGACAGATATTTTGTTCGCTCTCAGGATCCGCTATCCAAAGGAAACCCGCCTGAGCATCAAGCGCCGATAAGACACGACTAAAAACCTTGGAGATTAAGTCTTTGATGCCTGCGGTATGACCAACAAACTCCCATGTCAGTTGTCGCGAAATACTCAAACGGCGAAGGTTTTTTTCCAGCTGAAGGATTTGCTCACGCAAATTTTCATTATTATCTTGCTTGGTGTTGGCAGGTCTCATAGGCTCCATTTTACTGCGGCTTCTCTATGACAAAGCCAGATCCCCGGGATTGTAGTCAGGCGCCTATTGTTATTAGATATAGACACCTGATCACTCTTTACTACCCCTATAGCACTATGCGCCTGTGCGAGGCTGAGGTTTATTCATTTGTCGCTTGGATCGAGCAGCGTGGCTTGCGGCAGTGATCTGTGCCCCCCGCGCCTTAGCTCTATGTACTGCTGTATCGGCATCAATTTTTACACTCTCTATTTCAGCTTGCTGAATAGCCATCTCAATTCTCCAAAAAGTTTAAACTGCTCCCGCTAACCGGGAGCTATACCAGCACATTTTGCAATCAAGCGCCCAAGCTCAAAATATCGACTTCAGAGCCAGGGCGTCAATTATATGGTTACCACTTCTCGGTCACTCCATCTGGATGAGTGACACTTCCTGAACCGTCCATATTGTATGTCCACTGGGCACCATCGGCGTCAATATGAGTAGATGTGCCATCGCTTGCCCAGCTGCCTGAGCTACCATCTGCGCTGGTGTAACTACCGCTACCATCGCTACTCCAGCTATTGGTGTTACCGTAAACGTCGCTCCAACTACCTCCGCCCTGGCCATCCCAGCTTTCAGTAGTGCCATCTGGATAACTCACATTACCTGAGCCATCGGCATTCCAGCTTTCCACCTTGCCATCGCCATAATCAACGGAGCCCGAACCATCGGCGTTATAGTCATAGATAGTTCCATCTTCTGCTGTATGACCACTTGCGCCATCGTCATGGTAAGAATCTACGGCACCGTCGGGATGAGTGACTTCACCCTCGCCTCCCTGGGGAACAACAGGAGTACCGTCGGCATTGGTGTAAGTCATGTTGCCCTGATTGTCCCAGCTCTCAGTGCTGCCATCGGCATACGTCATACTGCCTGTACCATCCGTATAATAGGCGCCACTGCTGCCATCAGCACTACTCCAGCTACCAGACCCATCGGTATTCCAACTGCCGGTATTGCCCTGTCCATCGGTCCAG
The DNA here is from genome assembly GCA_965249895.1 of Psychromonadaceae bacterium. Classification (GTDB taxonomy): domain Bacteria; phylum Pseudomonadota; class Gammaproteobacteria; order Enterobacterales; family CBDFNC01; genus CBDFNC01. The sequence continues at coordinate 490,591 of CBDFNC010000002.1, read as the reverse complement.
CTACCACCGCCTAGTCCATCCCAGGTTTCGACCGAACCATCGGCATAGATATTGCTGCCACTGCCATCGGTATTCCAGCTGTATGCTGTACCATCGCTATAGATTTCTGTGGTTGATCCATCAGCACTAGTACTGCCTGAATTACCCAAACCATCATTCCAACTAGAGCTGCCATCTTCCGCGTTATAGTTCGAACTTGAGCCATCGGTATTGGTATAACTGGAAGAGCCGTCAGCACTCCAGCTGCCCGAGCTGCCATCGGCGCCGCTAAAGCTGCCGCTTCCATCCGAACTCCAGCTACTGGTATTGCCTTGACCATCATCCCAAGTACCGCCCCCCTGTCCATCCCAACTGTCGGTGGCACCATCGGGATAACTCACACTGCCTGAGCCATCGGCATTCCAGCTTTCCATCTTGCCATCGCCATAATCAACGCTGCCAGACCCATCCTCATTATATTGATAGGCTGTTCCATCTGGATCTGTATAACTAGAAGTGCCGTCTCCATGGTACGCATCCACGGAACCATCGGCATTCACCACTTCGCCCACCGGCGCAGGCTCTGTCGCAAGCGTATCTCCGGCTGCTGAGGTAAATGTCATATTTCCTTCGTTATCCCAGCTCTCGGTGCTACCATCCGGGTAAGTCATGCTGCCTGAACCATCCGAATTATGGCCGCCGCTGCTACCATCACTCCCTTGCCAGCTACCTGAACCATCCGAATTATAAACACCGCTGCTACCATCACTCCCTGCCCAGCTACCGGATCCATCCGCGTTATATAGGCCAGTACTTCCGTCACTACCGCCCCAACTGCCAGAGCCGTCGGCACTCCAGCTACTGACATTGCCTTGACCATCATCCCAGCTGCCACCACCCTGACCATCCCAACTCTCTACCGAGCCATCTGGATAAGTCGTACTTCCAGCCGCCGATGCGGCATCATAAGGCGATTCTTCTGGTGGGGGCGGCGCGGCTTCGTCTGTAGACATATCGTCAGCTGGCGGTGGAAAATCTTGCGTATAGGCTGTCGAAGTGTCTGATTCAGGTGGGGGTTCAGCTACGGGTGCGCTCCCGGTATCCTCTACCCCGAGATCGCCTATCACCCCACCTATACTTCCGGGGGCAATGCGATCCTCAAGCTTGGACACTTTTGACGCTACCCTGGTTTTACTCTTTTTACTACTCACTTTCCCGGCTCCTCATGAAAATTCAGGTAAGCCATTGAATCAGCATAAAAATAAGATTGACCACAGAACACAGCCGTCATGCCACCAAGCTATTCCAGATAAGAATTGTGAACTGAACAACCTAATTGCTTTTGCTTTTCGACTTTAATAGTTCCGTATCACTCAAATGCCAACTCAAATGAAATAAATTAAGCCCGGCAGCCTTCTGTTAGGCTGACAGCCCAAGTAAACCTTCTAAGCATTCATTACATATCTAGCCCATAGACACAGATATACAAGAATTAATAAAGCGATATTAATGACTATGACGAAGGAGGTAGCCAACAGAAATCACTACTAGTTGAAAGACCTAAGGTTTCTGTAAACAGTTGAACTGATAATTACAAAAGCATTAGTAAAGGTAGTTTCCCCTCAACCGCTCTAATACAGAGAAACAAAGAGAGTTGTACTTGGTGTAAGCCGCAAGTGGATCAGTTTAGATGGCTATTAACACCTAACATCCCACGCCGAAAAAACGCACAGAAGAGCAATAATGATATTGATTGGTGTCTGTACAAATACCGTTATTTAGTCGAAAACACTTTTGCCAGGATCAAGCATTTTCGAGCAATAGCAACTAGGGTCGATAAGCTGACGCGGAACAATGCCAGCATGGTTGCCCTGGCTTTCACTATGGTATGGCTATCAATGTAAAATAACGACTGAGTGAATTTCAAACAGAAAAGATCAACAGGCCCTAGCAAATCATCAGTCAGCAAAAGGAGAAAGGAGGCTTATCGCATCATCTTTTTGAGACGCGAGTCGTAATAGTCATCTCTTGTCTCAACAACTTCACCCGTGAAAAGTCAGAATACAGCGGATTAAGGATAAGCTTGTACTCATCTCCAACAATAGCGGAAGGGACTTGCAATACTGCTTGCTCTTTGCCTTCCAACCAGGACGTTACGAGCGACCTGGACGCGGATGTATCCGGTAACGCATCCCAGCCCTTTGGTAACTCCTGTTCGCTATAGCGTGTTATCGCAATATCGTCAGGGATCCAAATAACCATCATTTTCAGCTTCGGCAGAGTCACTGAAGATTCGTGAACAAAGCGCTCCAAAACAGATAGCGCTCGAGATGATGCCGTATAAACACAAAGGTGACCTTTTTCGTGCCAGCGACCCGAACCGTAGAGACCACCAGCACCACTTAGGTCAACATAATCAGCGTGAGTAAGTCGATATACTTCCATGTATTACGCCGTCATTCCATGTTTAAGCCGGTTAATGACATCCAATATAATATCAATACCAGTCATCGTATCGAGATAAGACAACGGTTCATGCTCGCCAAAGTAGACTTGAGGTGTTTTCAACCAAGTCAAAGCCGTAGCTTGGTCACCAAAATAGGCAGATGCTTCGTTAAATACTTTCAAAACCGCAAGAGTATGTTCACTTTGCTGCGGAGAAAGCCTTTTAGCTTTGTTTCTTTGCAAACTACGTATGCTCAGGCCAATCAAAGATCCCAGATCGCCTTTATTGATACCCAATACTTTTGCGGCTTCATCAACCATAGCTAATGGCAATCCGTGCCTTATTGCCATTAGCGAGCTTTCAGTATTTTCCATCTCGCTCGCGTTACCGCCGAGCAGGGTATATTCATGTGCATACATTATTAGGCCTCCAAGAAGAACTGACTTGCCCATTCATCATGCACTGCATTAGGCGCGTTCGATAGCGACAGTTGACGCAATCAAGAATGAAATATGGATATCAAATCCTGCTCTGTACAAGATCCAATTTAATAAATGAAATTATTCTTAGGACAATCAAAAAGAAGAGAAAAAGGAGGGACTGAGTTTCCAACGGCTACCACAGGTAAGCATATTTACACCCTCAGCCGCAGCACTGCCCTGCGAGTAAAATCGACAACATTCTTTTGCATCACCTAAGTTAATAAATAAAATACTTTACTTATTTCAAGGTAAGGATTAGCCTAACCACATAGTAAATATTTTAGTTTACTTAAGCAAAAGGAAAACACTATGTCATTACAACAACGCATCTTATCCAACATCGCTCAGCGGATAGAAACACGATTAAGATCACTGAAAAATTCACCGCAAAGCGTTTCCGCCTCTGAAATCATCATCAGAGACCTATCCAACCACCTGGTAAGAGACATTGGCATTCAGCCTGATACAAAACTTCGACGTGATCTTTGGTAGAAATACTCAATGCTAAAAAGCAACGTGAATAAAGCTAAGAAACTTGATTACCTCCGCTCAGCCATACACGTTATGACGCTGGAAGGAGAGCGCAGAGCCATACAACTCAGAAGAAATAAAATGACGGCGGCATGTTCAGGTGTCGCCACACAAACTTGAGATCGCCTTGAATAATTAGTTTGTATTGATTTCATTAAGGATCGGCACCGACTTGTCAGTACTGAGACTGAAGTCTGTTAAATCTACTTTTACGCTGTATGTAATACCAAGACGCCGGTAAACAATCAGTAAATTGTCTCGATCCACCATATGCTGGCCAATGCTCCGCTCCAATCCCGTCAGGACTTCCTTAAAGCTGCGACCATCCGGACTGGACAGCGCCAGGCTCTGTTTACCCTTCTCTGTCAATTTATCATCACCATTCGTGTCTGCCGTCACGAAGCGATAGAAAATAGCATTGACCTCAGTAGCAGACTCATCGCCGGTGGTAAGAAGACGCATCTCCAGGATCAGGCTTTTATCATGTCTCAATAGCCAGTGGGATTGGTTGGTTTCACCATTGATAAATAAATAGTTTCGAGCCAAGTACGAGGACTTGCCATAGCTCTTGTGACTCGCTTCTAACGGCATTACCAAATAAGGGCTTCCATTTATCTGCGAAATGAACCCCAACCTCAGGTCCTGTTCGTTTCCCCCACTTTGTAAGATCTCGACAGCTACCCCTTCCCTAGCGGGCTTACCAACCATCTTTAGCGCAACAAAGCTCAACAATATCAAGCCTAAGAGCCCGCACAGCAACAGTATCAAACCATTGATTCACCATACATATTGGAAAATTTTATTTAGTTTCATAATGGTTAACCCGCCCAAATTGAGAGAACTTATCTGCTCCCTAAAAATACTACTACGCCGGTATAAGTTTTGTTTTACCCTATGCTGCACGTGAGGGAAATTGCTTCATTCTCCAAAACCATAACCACGTCACCGCGTTTTTGGCTTATAATAGCCCGCTTGATATTGAATAGGTGTAAATATGAAAGTTTGTGGTGTAGAGCTAAAAGGTAACGAAGCCATTGTCAGCATTTTAGCCTTGGACCAAGGGTTATTTGATATCCCTAAGTGTCGTGTACAAAAGCTGGACATTAACGATGCTAACAGCACTGAGGACATAAGGCGATTTCAGTTCACTTTTGCCAAACTGATGGCGGACTATAAAGTGGACCAGGTGGTCATTCGCCAACGACCCCTTAAAGGAAAATTTGCTGGCGGCGCCATCGGTTTCAAAATGGAGACCGCAATCCAGCTAGCAGCAGATCTTAACGTTGATTTAATCTCTTCTCAGGAAATTAAAGAAATCGTTAAGAAGAACCCTATGCCGGTGGATTTTTCAGGTACTGGCTTGAAAAAATTCCAGGAGCCTGCTTTTACTACTGCATACGCCTATTTAAGTCGTCGCTAGCTTGCATATGGGGTGACATTATCGAGTAGTGGCAGCTAACGCTCTGCCAAAGCCGATAAAGGTCCCCCCTATTACCCGATTGATCATTTTAGCCCCCCTGCCTTGGGTCAAAAACTGCCGTAACTTGCCCGCATAAACGGCAATCAGCAGGTGATTTAACAAGCACAAAAAAGCACAGCTAGTGTCCATCCTGAAACGCCGATTCTGTCATTCCCTCGCACACGGTGGTCCGACATCTGGATGGTCCGACACTCGGTACAGCGGCTTTACCACGATCTCGGTGTGCGCCACAAGACACTGGACCGAGATGTCTGTCCATACCAGGCAAGCGATGTATGGACTCCTCCCCCTCCCGCGAACTACGGTTATTAGTGAGCTACCAATACGAAAAAGGAGTCCACACATGTATAACCATACTGTCATTGGTATTGATTTGGCAAAAAACTCTTTTCATGTTTGTGTCGTTGATAAACACGGAAAGGTAGTCACTGACCGCGCTTTTACCAAGTCAAAATTAGAGGTCTGGTTGGCACAGCAACTTCCCGCTCTCGTCGCAATGGAAGCCTGTGGCTCTGCACATTACTGGGCCAGAAAAATGCTCGCCATGGGGCATACACCTATGTTGTTAACGCCCAAGGCCGTTAGCCCTTACAGGCAAGGGCAAAAAACTGACAAAAACGATGCACTTGCTATCGCTATTACCGCCTGTCAGCCACGCATCAAGACGGTGAGCGTAAAATCAGTAGAGCAACAGGGACTTCAGGCCATTGAGCGGATGAGGGAGCACTGGCTGGACCACATTACAGCTACATCTAATCTCATCCGGGGCTTACTGTATGAATTTGGTCTTTCTTTTCCAAAGGGGTTTGCCGCTCTAAAACGGGCGATACCCGAGCTGCTTGAGGAAGCAGAGAATGGCTTACCCGGTGCTTTTCGTCTTCAACTGGCTGAGCTTTATCGTGCATTTGTTCGCCATCAAAACGAGCTATCTAAAGTTAACAAATCGTTGGATGCACTGATCCGACAGCAATCGGATTGCCAGCGCTTACTGGAGCTGGAAGGGGTTGGCCCAGTGAATGCATTGGGGATATTTCTTGCGCTGGGAGATAAGGGGGAGAGCTTTAAAAATGGCCGAGAAGCGTCAGCATGTATCGGAGTGACCCCGAAGCAGTACAGTACGGGGGGAGTCGTCACACTTGGACATATAGGGAAGAGGTCCGGGAACAAACGGCTGCGTTCAACGTTAATTCAAGGCGCATTATCTGTGGTGGTATCGGTGGATAAACGAGCATCGAGCAACACAAAAGAAGCCTGGCTCAAGTCTCTTATTGAGCGACGTGGAAAACTCAGAGCGGCGGTCGCATTGGCCAATAAAACCATCAGAACGGCTTGGGCGATGTTACATTACAACACGGCATATCAAACCCCCAAAGCACTAACAGCATAACAACAAAAGAAAACGAGTTTAACTGCAACACAAAGAACGAATAAACAGGTGAGACCGACCTTCAAGAGCCTGATCATTGTCAAGGTAGTAAATACCGAGCAAGCGTAGAGGCATGAAGGTGCGAATACATCCGGGGCCAGGGGCCGCACCCCAAAAAGAGTCCGAATATACGCACGCATCTAAACTGTTTATTCCAAAATTGCTGTTGCAATCTTGGAGGAGTCCATATATGACAATGACTGAGAGCGCTGAGATAGTAGTGACTAACTTTAGGCCTTTTCGAAACGGCAAGTTTCACGTTTTATGAATATGACTGAAGAACGAATGTGTGTGTTTCAGGACGGGCACTAGATAGACTGCCCCGGTAAGCTTTAAAACGGTAAACGCCGTGGCTGACGCAGACATTAGCTCACCCAAGCCAAGCACTATTAGCCCCAGGGAATTCCCCAAGGCAGACCAAACGGTCGCCTGACGGCCAAATCGTAATGTGTTATTAATCGCTAGTAAAATAGCAGGGCCTGGGCTCACTACAGGAACGATACTTACCAATAAAAATAGTAACCAGGCTTCGAGGGCCATGACATGTGTACTTACGCATAAAAAATGTACTGCCAGTGAATTGAAACCTAACACGATTATGTTTATTCGAAAAGTTGCGATAGACAGATCTGTCATAATATCGCGAATTTGCCAGGCCTTCCTTATCACGCCATAGGACCCCTGTTATACGGGCCTGGCAGATGAAATTCACCAACCCCAAATAGTCAAGCTAGCCTACTATTATATCTGCTAGTCCAAAGAATGGCATAGATGCAATCAAGGATGATCACTATGATAGTGATACGGCGTATACCTTGAAGAAAGAGAAAAAAATCAGGACGACTTGATGGTTCCGGCTGAAGAGGGGTTAAGCGAATTACTACATGGAAGTCTGGTTACCCTAGATATTCAAACGGCAACAGGAATTAGCGGAAGATTTAGGACACACTTCATCGGCCAGCTACCCAATCATTACTTACTCTTCCAGACACCAAAATCATCCAACGAATTGCTAATGGATCCGGGAAACATCGCCAAAGTTCGAGGGGTTTGTCAGCAAGGAGAAGGAGCCATAGTAGCGTTTCGGAGCACCATACTTCATCATATTAATCACCCCCACAAAATGTTTGCCACTACCATTCCAGGGACAGTGTTACTCCACCTGCTCAGAGCCGAGCCCAGATTCGAACTGCATATCACAGCCGAAGGTCTGACAAAGTCAAATATCCTCTCCGGTTCACTGGAAGATCTTTCCTGCTCCGGCTGCTGCTTTTCCTGTGATACTACTAACCAGCTGGAAGACAACACAAGCTTTGCCATCAATGTTAATGGCCCTGGCGGTGAGAATAAGTACACCTTGACCGGCGTGGTGCGAAACCAGCGGCTCAAAGGCAACAAGCGATACCTGGGTGTCAGCCTGGATAACAAGGGGCGAGAATTGGCCGTACTGCTTATGCAAAAAGTCATCGAGCAGGGTGCCAAAGACTCACAATATAGCCTGTACTCTAAACACTCTGCTTAACACTATGTCACTTTGACAAGCAAAGTCTTAATGACATTGCATTGATCTAGGTCAATCCGACATCAATTAAATTATTACTCCTTATATTTCAATTAGTTATATATTGGCACGAAGCTTGATATTCCTCCAGGGAAGAAGTTAGGAACCGGTTCTTTCCGGAGCAGATTTTTGGAGAAAATTTATCCATCGCCAACCTTGGGTAGCCACGACTTCACTTCAGAAACCGTAAATACAGCCCGTTTTCATTAAGGAATAAGATGTCGTTATCAGTAGCAAGTATCACAATAGTTAAAGCTACAGCTCCACTCGTAAAAGAGAATGCCACCGCTATCACCGAACGCTTTTATCGCATAATGTTTGATAATTACCCCGAAGTTCATCCCTATTTTAATATGAGCAACCAGGAGTCAGGCACTCAAGCTAAGGCTCTTGCCAATGCGGTTGTTATGTACGCACTAAATATAGAAAAGCTCCATAACATGGGGCCTGTGGTCAAACAGATCGTTGCCAAGCATGTCGCCCTGGATATTCAAGTCGCCCATTACGACATAGTGGGTACATGTCTACTGCAGGGTATTAAGGAAATATTGGGTGATCCCATTACTCCTGAAGTCACCGCTGCTTGGGCCGAAGCCTACCAGTTCCTGGCGCAAATTCTGATCGATGCGGAAGAAGATATTTATGTCGCTAATGCAGCCAGCCTGGGGGGGTGGCGGGGGAGCCGTGAATTTGTCGTGGATAGAATAGACAAGGAAAGCGAGGTGATCAGCTCATTCTACCTTAAACCAGCCGACGGGGGGGCCTTGATGCCCTTTAAAGCGGGTCAATACACTTGCCTTCTCGCAAACGTAAACGGAGAGGAGATCCGTCGAAACTATAGCCTGTCCGATGCCCCCAACAAACCTTACTACCGGATTAGCGTCAAACGCGAAAGCCATGGCCAAATGTCTAACTACTTGCACAAGCAGGTAAACGTGGGAGATAGTGTAAGGCTGCTGGCGCCATCCGGTGAATTCGTTTTGTCAGAAACAAACCGGCCCCTTATGCTAGTAACGGGTGGTGTTGGTATTACACCGGCCATTAGCATGCTTAACGATGTCGTCGCCAGTGGCCGCAAAGTGGACTTTATTCATGCCGCTATCAGCGGTGATACGCATGCTTTCAAAGAGCACGTAGATGAGCTTGCCAAACAATATAAAAATGTCACCCCACATTATGTTTACAACGAGCCAAAAGAGCATGATACCCCACATGAAACTGGTTTTATCTCTGAGCAGTTGCTGGGTCAAAAGCTACCCGCCGACAAAAATGTGGACTTTTATTTCCTTGGGCCTAAACCTTTTATGGCCGCTATGCGTAACCTAGCCAGGTCGCTTGGAATTAACGATGAAAATGTAAAATATGAATTTTTCGGTCCTCTGGAAGACATCTAACTAAAAGTTCCCCTTTGATAGCAAAGGGGTTTTCACTTTCGACTAAATTCTAAGTGGCTTGCTCCCCGGTAGACTTCACAACTCCCTGCCATACTATTGCGGTTAAAATTGCACTGAGGCATGAAAACAACCAGTTACAGATCGTTTTATAAGGTGAATTCAGATACACAGGGACAGTACAAAATTTAGGCTATAACGCCACCAATACTCTACACTCGCTATTAAACGCTTTGGCAAAAAGCGCATATTCATGTTTGTAATAAGCTAGGAAGGCATCATTCCAATTAATCTGGTCCACGCCTCCCTGAAGTCAGTTTTTTATATGGATAGTAGGTGTGCTGACGTTCTACCTTTGTATTGCAGGGCCTGGGCTTACAATTGACTCATTCTGTCTGTTGACCCGCCCACTAAAACCGCTCACCACATTCCCAAGTTTGTCGGCAAACATGGTCACGTCAACTGTTGTCAATCAGACATCTCCTGTTAACACCTGCTACTGCAATAATCTACAGGATCAGCTGAGAAAAACTGTCTCGATAACTCAACGCATATTTTCCGCCAACAACTCTATCAATTTACCAATGGGCGAGAGTCGGCCATCAACCGACCTTACACCTGTTGTCACTTCAATAAACCAAGCCATCTACAACGGTCTCGGTGTACTTAGTAGCTCAAATGGAGGCCAAAGTGAAGATACTTAGAAGAGCCATAAAAATCAGAGAGGGAAACCTAAATGACGTTATACATTCTCTTGCCAGGATAGCTTTCCTGCTTATGCTAATCCAGCCCTTACTAGCCACCCCCGCTTTAGCAGCTGAACCCAGTGCGTTCAGTACTTGGGCTAAGAAAGCCAGGATTGCCGGTGCTGCCGTATTTTCAGAAATGACTCAGCAAGAGATAGACCAAACTCTTGATACACTGGCGATGCAACAGGTTAGCGTAATTGAAGCTGACTCCGACCTGTCTAACTACTTGAGCGAAGTCGAGTTTGAGCAAGAGCTCGCGCTAATGCGCAGCTTCTCAAGCGCAGCACACAAGCGAGGAATGCGGGTGGTCTGGTACTACCCAGGTCTGGAAGTGGTAACACCAAATGGCAAAAATATCTCACAAACAATGGCTAAGGAGCACCCGGAATGGTTACAAGTCGGCTTGGATGGCACACCAAATGTGCTTTATGGTGGCGGCGGTCAAATCTTCTGGATCGAGGCTAACGATGAAAGTGCCTGGATGTCACCGAGTGCCTCCGGCTTTCGTAACTACTTTTTCGATCGCATCCGCAGGATAGTTGCGACCGGTATCGACGGCCTTTGGGTAGATGTGCCTATATATGCTGACTTCGGCCCCACTCAATGGAGTGACCTAAATAGTGAAGCAAAAGCCAGATTTATGGCTGACACAGGATATGCTGCGCCCACAGCGGTAAACTGGAATGATCCTATCTGGCGGCGTTGGATTGCATGGCGCCACGAGGAAATGACTCGTTTTTTGAGCGATCTCACCGCTACCGCCCGAGCGATAGACCCTGAGTTCCCTATCTTCGCCGAAACTCTGCCCACTGATTACAACGGCGCAACTGTATATGGGTTAGACGGAAGTTACCTGAAGCATATCGAAGGTATTACCCACGTGTGGGAAGTCGATACCATGAGTAACAACTTTGGTATGCGCAAAGCCCGCGAGGATGACTGGTTATCATTTATCTCGGCATTAAAATATACCCGTGCGGCATCTGGACTCAAACCATCTTGGGTATTTAATTACGGAATACAAGCAGACGACGCGGAGCTGGTAATGGCTGAAGCCGTGATCAGCGGCAACAACCCTTTCGAGTTAAAGATACCGGAGATGTCCTCTACGGTATCCGGCGATTACCGTACTCGTATGTTTAGCTGGATCAAGCAACATTCTCCCTATCTGTTTGAAGCACGGTCAAGTGCACGAATCGCAGTACTCTACTCACCTCCCAGCCGCGACTACGTCGATAAGTTCGAAGGGCTTGGTATGTTTGCCAGCTGGGAATCAGGCGGAGATAGCTTATGGTGGTCCGAAGACCAAAATGATAGTGTTTATGAGCGTAAATACCTGGCTGAATTCCGTGGCATAGTTAAGTTCCTGGTGCATCAGCACATTCCTTTCGACACTCTGGTCAACCCGGGAGACTGGACAGAACTATCAGCGTATGAAACTGTGTTTCTGCCTGATGTAGAAGCCATATCGGACAGCGAAGCGGATAAGCTTCGCCAGTATGTGCAAAACGGTGGCCACCTTATCATTACAGGTCCCAATCCTACGGGGTTAAATGAATATGGGAGCATACGACTTGATTTTGCATTAAGTGATATTCTGGGCTTTACTAGGGCCCAACCCCTTCCTGCGATGAAACAAAACACCTTTGGCACAGGTAGCATACAATATTATTCCGAATTGTTAGGTAAAGCATACTTCGTTTCCAACGACGTCGATGCGCTTTCCCTGCTTAATACAGCCATTCCCGCTACCAGCCAAGCCGCCTTTAATCTCACCAACGCAGATCGCCGAATCCATATTGAACAGTCTCATCTTAACCAAGAGACAATCCTACAGTTTGTGAACTTTATTGGTGTCGATGGCGCTTTCTCTGTCGTGCCAACGACTTTTAACGTTAGTCTGACCATACCGGCAGGTAAACTAGTCTCTAATGTAGCGCTCACCTCCCCAGATTCCCCTGCAACCATGACACTAAACCCACTGTCATTCACAATCTCAGGTCAGCAGGTCAGCTTCGATATATCACTTAATCAATATGCATTAGTGGTTATTTCATTTAATGGCGCTCAAACACCTGTTACCAATCACTCCCCAATAGCCAGCCTCGACGAACTTTCCGGCACTAGTAATACACCATTAGTCTTTACGTCTGCCACCTTACTCAACAATGATGGCGATTTTGACAATGATACTCTTACCGTTACAAGTGTTGACGGAGCAGGTATTGCCGGCTCTCTGATAGATCAAGGGGGAGGAAGTTACAAATATACACCACAGCAAAGCTTTACTGGTACCGACAGCCTGAGCTACACCATTGAGGACGGTAATGGTGGAACTGATTCCGGCCAAATCAATATTATTGTCTCTCCATCCACAAGCATTTATTACCCTCATACCGTCACTTTAACAAATGGCACCTATGACTGGGGAACCATGGCAAGTTTCCAATCGCTAGATGCGGACACTTATGATTCACTTTCTGCTGCAGGTACAGGAGGCCAGGAAATTGACTGGTATGCCGATACCACCATCCTGGAGTCTTGGCAAAATATTGCTCAGATAAAAGTAACCCACATAGGTCAATACTCGACGTCCAACGTTTCTCAAGAGTTTTCAATTTACAACTTTCAAGACTCGGCCTGGGAAATGGTGGAAAGCAGGGTTATGGATTTTGACGAAGATGTCCCTGTATCCTGGATTATCAACACTGACGTCCATAAATATCTCTCCGCCCAAGGTCAGCTCAGGGTGCGGGTAGCCGGATTTAAGGCAGGAAGCGCATTTTGGAGTTGGTCAAACGGCTTGCATTGGGAAGTCTTACAGACAGTCGGCGGAACGCCAACTCCTGAGCCAACTCCTGAGCCGACTCCAACGCCTACACCCGAGCCGACTCCAACGCCTACACCCGAGCCGACTCCAACGCCTACACCCGAGCCGACTCCAACGCCTACACCCGATCCGACTCCAACGCCTACACCCGAGCCGACTCCAACGCCTACACCCGAGCCGACGCCAACGCCTACACCCGAGCCGACTCCAACGCCTACACCCGAGCCGACTCCAACGCCAGAACCAACGCCTCAACCTAATTTGATAATGGATGGCAACTTATCCGACTGGTTTGGGGTACCCGCCTTACCTTTGGATAAAGCCGAAGCCTTGGGTTCCGCCGATTGGAAGCAAGCCTGGTTGACTAATGATAATCAAAACTTGTACCTCGCCTGGCAGAATCATGGTGTCTTGAATATCGATTGGTTCCATCAGGTATTTATTGATACAGATGGAAACAACAATACCGGCTACCAGATTGGGACCGTGGGCGCCGAATATGTCATTGAAGGGCTTAGTGTCAACAGGTACAGCGGGGATGGCTCATCTTGGTCCTGGACAGAAATAGGTACCGGCTGGGGTGGCGCTCTTGACCACGGTGTAGGACTGGATTTTGTCGAAATGGCCATTCCACGCAACTGGCTTGGAGACCCTCAGCAACTACGTTTACTGTTTCACGGTGAAAATTCATCAATTAATATCGATTATTACCCGGATGGTGGTGATGGTATAAGCACGGGAGAATTGTACTTTGACTATCTATTGAAATAGTGATGACTTACAGACACCTTAAATCTCCCTGAAATACTGGCTAGCTGTTTTCCAGGGAGATTTAGTCATTTACTAACAAATGAGCTAACGACTGCTTGTACATAGCCGCTTTTTAGCTCAGCACCCTACTCGACCTTAATCATCATAGGCTTACCTATATCACCTACCTGAAAAACCAGAAGTTCAACCCTCTTGGACGTACTTATATTCTTGGCTACCATCGCCTCATTAATTCCCTCGGCATATAACTCTCCCGCCTTAAAAGTTTTGGTTCCTCCTTCAAGCATCACGGAAAATTCGCCTTCAAGCACATAAACAAACACAGGCCCAGGGTGCATATGCTTGCCTCCGACAAACTTTGGTGGGATCCCAAAACGCTTAACTATCATTTCCTTACCTTCCATTCCCGGGAGTGGTCCTGTGTATATTGTTTTTGCTGTAGCTTTGGTGACATATTCCTCGGCGACAGCGGGCTGAAAAAGAGCCATTGTGAACAATAAGGCTGATGCAAAAGCAGTGTTGAGTGTGTATTTTATGATTTTCATTTTTCTTCTCCACGTGGGACCGGTAGGAGTAACATACGGCGACCAGTCAGATGGCTCACGAGGCGGTAAGCTGAGGTCAATACATAGATCTTTTGACCACGCAACAACTGCGGTCTGCTGATAGTATTGGTCGACACTCATACCTCGAGCGCCCATTAAAATTTGGATTAAAGGCTTTTTATCACCACTAGCCCAAAATTAGCAGTAAAGGAAAAATCGTCAAACGATGGCTAAGACTCATGTAGATTTTTAAGCTATAAGCAAGCAGTTTTTATATGAAAAGGCTTTCCAACCACCACTGATTGCAAGGCTTCTCAGCGAGAGAAGATATCGACCCTGGACTTGTAACAACTTATCAACATTGTTCGCTAACAAAAACTGGTACCGATCAAACCTGGGTAACAGTTCCAGCAGGATTGGTAGGAGCCGAGTCCATCTCAGGGATGAGATGTTAAATGCATGGACTCGCGTTCGGCGAACGCGGATTGCATCCGCTCCTACAGCCAACGCGGCAATTGTTACCCAAAATTCTTTGTTATGATTGGTTCCGAAAAACTCGTCAGTAGCACCGATGAGTACCAACTGACGCAACTTAGACGGTTAAAACCGTAACAAGGGTAACAACAAAAAGGCATAATATCTAAAAGCCAGGACGTTTTTACTGCTAAGCCCGATGCCAAACGATGGCGCCTAAACGAGCTAAAGCCATTCTTACAAAGTCTCAATAAATACAGCTCTAAAAAGAACAACTAATAAGCCGGTTATGCCAGCGAAAGAGTCCGCCAACGAGCAGAGTCCCGCGCAAAGCCTTTACATTTTTTGCTGGCTTTTCTCTCTCAAGCCCTCGGCTCCGTCCCGTTATTTATCCAGCTAGAGAAATCAGGCTAACCTCATCAAAGCTTATTCAGCTCTGCATCTATTTTGGCCTTATCAATGGGGGTAACTGTGCCGTTATTGATCATGGCAAACATGCCAAACGGCGACTTACCAAGTGCCCCCATATCGCTACCAGAGCGAACAGTACCAATGATCTCCCAGCCAGAAACAGGTGCTGGCTGATAGTTACGCCAGTCACCGTTTAAATCGATAGTAAGGTGCGTATTCATATAACCCTCTTGAGCTCTCAAATGGCATCCCATGGCTAAGTGTGGGTCATTTCTGTTAATTATGCAGTTTGTCCGGAGCACCGTTTTTCAATAGCCGTTAACGCATGCCAGGGGGGCCGACTTGCCGAGCAATTTTTACGAGATAGAAATATCCAGCTCGATTCCTTTTGTGGGCTGGATGCCCTGGAAACCATCTCACTGCTCGTTGCCGAACAAGTGGGTACATCCGTTGTTCCGGCTTGGCCTGGGATAACCGGGCAGCAGCTGGGTCTATCAACCACGAAATTAGGTGATTCCAAATACAATAGGCAAATTGTGTTACTCAGCCATTACCACCCCAAACGACCTAAAGTGACTGAAAAGCTGCTTGAGTTGCTTCGGGAAGAAAAAACCTGAACGGAACCAATCATAAGAAAGGATTTTGGGTAACAATTTCCGCGTTGGCTGTAGGAGAGGATGTAATCCGCGAAGCCTGTGCCAGCAAGGTTCGCCGAACAAGTTCGGCTCCTACCAATCCCGCTGGAACTGTTACCCAGGTTTGATAGGTACCACCTGAACACAACGAGTGAATGGGGAAAGTTTGCACCATAATTCCCGTCTCCCTCCAGGTTATTCTCAAGTGAGGCTAATGGAGATAAGTAGGAGTGATAGCACCACGGAAAACATTACTTTATTTTCACCACTTTCAGGAATATTTTACCAGGCAATGGTATTTTTATGAAAACTTCAATGCCCATGACTCATTGTAACTATTACTTAGTGCACGTTATTAATCCTGACTTATCCACCCACCCGTAATTTGGAGCTTTGTTTACTGTGAACTAAGCTGAATATTAATATTCATCAACAAAATATCATAAATCAGGTCGTGCCTTGGCAATCGCAATCGAGGTACTGCGAATAGCGGAGATATTGTGTTGAAAGACCCTGATGACTTCATCTTTTTCGACGATAAAGCAAGTGAACCAGCCCCCGCCTCTAAGGTGCTTCCCTGGAAACTACTTGTTGTTGATGACGAAGAAGATGTTCATACCACTACCAAATTGGCCCTCAGGCGATTTCAGTTTGAGTCTCGCCCCCTCCAGTTACTACATGCTTATAGCGGCATAGAAGGAAAAAAAGTACTCGAACAACACCCGGATGTATCCCTCGTTCTGTTGGATGTAGTAATGGAATCTGATGATGCGGGTCTAAAGCTGGTTGAGTCCATTCGTAATGAGTTGAAGAACGATGAAGTACGCATCGTTTTACGCACAGGTCAACCCGGTAATGCGCCAGAGTGGGACGTAGTTAATCGTTACCTTATTAACGACTATGTGGCTAAAACCGAACTCACGCAAAATCGCCTGTTTACTATCTTAGTAAGTAGCTTTCGCTCATTCAGGGATTTTAGAACAATCAAAACAAGTAAACAGGGCCTGGCTATGGTGCTTGACGCCACCTCTTCCCTAGTTCAAAAGCACTCCCTACAACAGTTCGCCAATGGGGTGTTACTCCAGCTTAGCGCTTTGTTGAATATACCTGGACAAGGGATGTTGGCACTGCGTAAAGAACCCGGACATAAAGAAGATCTTGAATCTCTGTCGGTGTTAGCCGGCTTAGGCAGCTATGAATCCAAAGCAGGTACGCCGCTTCTTCAAATACTCAACAACAGGCTGATCGAGCAAATTCACTTAGTGTTAAAAAATAAAGCCAATTACTATACCAAAGACCAGATCATTCTGTTTCTAAATACCCCCTCAGCTCAAGATATTATCGTGTTATTGGATGGCGCTCACGTGGTGGACAGTGCTACACAGGATGTACTCACCCTTTATTGCGATAAAGTCTCTACCGCTTTTGACAACCTCTACTTAATCGACCAGTTGCAGCAGGAAAAAGAACTGCTGGAAGTCAGAGTTAAAGAGCGTACTGCTGAATTACGGGATGCCAACAATAAACTGACGTTTATGGCGACCACAGATGAGTTAACAGGCCTTAAAAACCGTCGTTATTTTTTTGACTACGGCTACTCATTAAAAAACAAACAGTTATCACTGCTTATGTTAGATGTAGACTACTTTAAGCAGATTAATGATACTTATGGCCATCAAGGCGGCGATTTAGCGCTGGTTACGGTAGCCAATACACTGGTGAGGTACCAGGATAAAAATACCACAGTAGCAAGAGTTGGCGGAGAGGAGTTCGCCTTACTGATTACGGATGGCAATTTAGAATGCGTGTTAGGTATCGCCGAGAAAATCCGGGAAGCTATTAAAAGGCTTGCTATTAACTACCAAAAACAGACGATTCGGCTGACAGTAAGTATCGGTGTTTCAATAACGGGCGAAAACAAGCCTACACTGGATGAATTGTACCAGTACGCAGATCAGGGGCTTTACCAGGCAAAGCAAGGCGGACGAAATAAAGTTTGTTACTTTAAGAGCGAAAAGTGAACTATATAGTTTTCGTTTTCTTAGTTTTTTGGAACTTCAATACCTATGCAATTCATGAAGAAACTATCATTACTGCTGGCATAGGCTACCCCCCCTATATCTCACCTGACATGCCTGAAAAAGAACAATTAGGCCAAGCTACAACTGACATGTTAAATAGTATTAATGTAACTGTTGAATACCAGTCTTTTAACAATAGACGGGCTTATAACCAAGTTAAGGCAGGCCGGTTAGATACCACACTGCCTTGGTATAAAGCTCGGGGAAAAGAAAAGCATTTTTTTTATAGAAATCCTATATCGTCGGAAATCGATGTTTTTTTCCACCGCACTGACTTCAACTTTGAATGGCAAGCATATAAAGACCTTAAGAGCTACGTCATAGGTGGTGTTAAAGGGGTTTCTTACGGTAAAGCATTTGACTCTGGGTTGGCTGAAAACCTGTACCTGATCTTTACCCGGAAAAAATCAGACCATAACAAACTAATAGACCGCTTTATAAAAGCTCTCCAGGAATATAAAAAATGGGCCGTTATCGGCATATTCTGGAGGTAATAAAATGAATAATAAAAAAAATAAAATTTACCATTCTATTAGTTCTCAGTTGCTAAATAGGGTGTTATTTTGCTACCTGATATTTGCCGCGTCAGTCACCATAGTACATATGGTTATTGACTATAAAAATACACAGAACAGTATACAAAATGAAGTTTTCGATATTTATCTTACTGTGAGTAAAGGGATCTCTATTGCACAATGGGATATGGACATAAATCAAATCACCAGTATTGCTGAAGGTATCATCACTCTCCCTTTAGTATCAGGCGTGAAAATTGTTGACGAATTCGATAAACTTCAAGTATCTCAAGGTGAGTACATAGATGGATTTGAAGTTATCTATGCCGAACAACATCAACATCAACAAACAGAGGATTTCCTAATCTTCCAAGCACCGGTTTATTATAAATCCAGAGGCATCAAACACCTGACAGGTAGGATCCTACTCTTTATTCATAAGAATGCCGTATTAGAAAGAGTCAAACTTGGCTTTATTTTGCTAATTGTCAACGCAATTATTAAAACGCTTGCTTTGTGGTGCCTATTCATATTTTTTTTAAAACGCATTGTCACAAACCCATTGCACAGTTTTATTAGTCAACTAAAAACACCTGACAGCTCTGAAATGGAAATCAGACCTGTTACTGTAGACGCCATTAATGGTAGTGAAATTAATCTATTACAACAGGAATTTAATTTTCTCGTCAAAAACATCAATATGGCGAGATCGAAATTTAGTGCGCTAAATGTTCAACTCGAAGCACAAGTCGAAGAACGAACAAAAGATCTAAAGCGCTCACTATCAACCTTATTAGAACAACATAAAACTCTACAAACCATGCAAAAACAGCTGGTACAGGCTGAGAAAATGTCTGCTTTGGGTGGTTTAGTCGCTGGTGTTGCCCATGAATTAAATACCCCCATAGGAAACTCCTTAACAGCTGTGAGTACCGCGTTAAACGAAACTCGCGATATCATTAAACATTTTAAATCAGAAAGAATTTCAAAGTTGATGTTATCCGACTATCTAATGCACACCGCACTTTCCCTAGAATTAATAGAACGAAACATTAACAAAGCAACGAGGCTAGTAAAAAGCTTTAAATCAGTTGCAGTAGATCAGTCAATCAATGATAGGCGACAATTCAATTTGAAGGAATATGTAAATGAAATATTAACAACCTTCTCTCACGAAGTTAGGCACCGACCGATTAATTTTCAGGTAGAGATATCCGGCGATATAAACCTTAACAGCGTAGCTGGCGCTTTTGGTCAGGTACTTACCAACTTACTATTAAATGCACTTAAACATGCATTTGATGGGGAATCAAAAGGCACAATCTACTTCATTGGTAAAAAAATAAGTCAAGATAAAGTGGAGTTAAAGGTCAAAGATAATGGATTGGGTATGACCACGGAAGTATTAGAAAAAATATTTGACCCATTTTTTACCACCAAGAGAGACTCCGGCGGCAGTGGCTTAGGTTTACACATAGCCTTTAATATTGTTACTCAAACACTGGGAGGAAGTATTGAAGTCAAGTCTAAGATAAATTGTGGCACCTGTTTTACCATGCTGCTTCCACTTAGCTCACCTGAGCAAGAAGAGGTTGGAAGCATTTTTAATAGTGACCTTCCTGGAGAGTGACTACTTGTTTAATTCGTTAACAAACTACACTTTATTCTATTAACAAAGGGAGGTGAAAATAGAGATGAAACTGTATTTTTTGCTGCTACAATGGCTTCTATTTTCATTCCTACCTTCGGCATTTGCCATTGAGCCGTTACGCATACTTAGCTGGGAAGGTTATGTTACCGAGCAGGACTTGAAGGAAGTCAATGCCAGGCTTGGGCAGCATGGTTATTCTTACCGAGCCGAAGTGATCCAACCATTAGCCGAAGGCGTCGATCAAATGTTCGATTTGATCCGTGCTGACCGTTGCGACATCACTTTCCTGACCCTGTTTTTCATAAAAATGGAAAAGCAGAAAACGTCCCTATTGCTCCAGCCCATTAATACCTATTCTCACCGTTTGTACAACTATAAACTCCTCAACCCGACGCTCACTCATCTTGAAATGGGTTTGGATCAAGGACAGCCTTTATATATTCCATGGGGGTCGTGCCACTGACTTTACGAAATGTCTCTGCGAAGGTAGTGCGTCACTGCAAGTTTTGCAGCGTAGCGCACCAGGCAATGAGCTTAAGGTTCGGTTCAAACCCTCAATCAATCGAAGCACTTCGTACTGGAGATGAAATTGAAGATCAACAAGATCGCGTGTTGGCTCAAACAGCCGTAGCCGTGGTGGAAAGTAAAGGCTGGATTGCCGAGGATAAGCTAGAAGCCTTTTTCGACGCCGGATTTACAAGCAACAATATCTGGCATTGTTCCTGGCAGGAACAATATAGACCTTGTCAAACTACACCAACCACATTACCAAACCAGAAGCGAATCCTGAATCAACAACCACCGGCAAAGCCGGGGGTATGATGAAAGCCTCTGGAAGAGGCTAAAAAACAATAAATAAAACGGACCTTTGCGCTTATAAGACGCTGGATTACCAGTCGAGCTGGTAATGACGGTGATCGCGTTATTAGCTGAGAAAAAACGTCATTCCCTCGCACGTGGTGGTCCGACATCTGGGTGGTCCGACACTCGGTCCAGCGGCCTTAACCTATCGTACTTGGTCCAACTTATACACCTGAACGGCAGAGCCTAGTCGAGTCACACCACCAGAGGCGGTGGTTTATCAAGGTTTAATTATTAGCCATGCTAGGTTAGTGCTTTTAAGGGCAGTGGTTAACTACCTCTGCCTGACTCTTTTTAGGAGAGTGGGTGAGCGGTCAAATCCATTTACCTTAATCTAATACAAATAACTGATTCACCTTTTCTACTACAAAATCAAGAAACACTCTAACGTGGGGTTTGGGATACTGAGTGCTTTTATATATAGCAAAAATTTCCCCACTCCCTTGTTCGCTTTGTGTCACTGTCCAGTCAGGTAATACTTTAACCAATTTTTTGCTATCGATATATGGCTTTACCATCCAATCCGATAACAAGAGTACCCCACTTCCTTGTAACCCGGCACTCAAAAGAGGAGAGCCGCCTTTTGAGATCAAATTTCCCGTCACCGATATTTTTTTCTGTACTTCCTTCTTGCAGAAATGCCAATAGTTTATCTGCCGCTCGTGACTGATAAGCAAACAGTTGTGATATTGCAAATCTTCCGGCCTGTCGATAGGATTTTCCTGCATTAGATAGGATGGTGAGGCGACCAGTGAAGTACAATTGGTGAGTAAGTGACGCGCTTTAAGTCGGCTGTCTTGCGGGGTGCCAATACGGATAGCAACATCAATATTTTCACCATTTAAATCAACAACTTTATTATCGAGCTCTATCTCCATTTTTATCTTAGGATAAAGGGCAAGAAACTCCGGAATTAATGGCGCCAGATATAAATTACCAAAACTCTCAAAAACAGAAATACGTAAAATACCTTCGGGAACACCATTTTTTCCGCGCATCTCCGCCACCAAAGTGTCAGTCTCTTGCAAGATCTTGCCGGATTTCTGGTAAAAATATTGCCCTTCTTCAGTCAAGATCAGCTGGCGAGTACTGCGTTTAAAAAGGGTGGTTTTGATTCTGCTCTCAAGGCTATCAATATTTCTCGCTACCGAGGATGGTGCCATATTGAGAACCTTTCCTGCTTGAGAGAAACTTCCTGACTCCACCACTTGCTCAAACACTTTAATTAACTCTAACATGCTCTACCTTTGCTTCTGGCGCAAAACTGATTCGGGTTTGTCGCATATTCTGCAACTAAATCGAATAATGCACAATACGGTCATCGCAAAATAGCGATGTCCAGTAATCAGATTGAGGGTAAAAAAATGACAAAACGTATCGACCTTGCTCAAGTTCAACCTAAAGCGTTAGCCGCAATGCTAACAATTGAAGATTACCTGTCGAATGTTGAATTATCTATTGAGTAAAAGAAATTATTAAGATACGAGCTTCAATGATCAATAAATGTGCATACTGCATCCAAATGCATACTGCCGAAGCAATGATGCAAGTCATTATGATCAATGCCTGGAATCGCTTTTGCACTGGCCTGGTATGGTTCGACATCTCGGTCTAGTGTCTTTTAGCGTGAAGCGTACTCGCGGTTAAGTCTCTGGACCGAGTGTCGGACCACCGCGTGCGAGGGAATCCAGCGGCTTTAGCGCGATCTCGGTGTGAGTTAAAAGACACTGGATTGCCAGTCAAGCTGACAATGACAGCGGGCGCTGAGATAGTAGTGACTAACTTTAAGACTTTGGGAAACGACAAATATCGCGTTCTAAGAATATGACTGAAGAACGAATATGTGAGTTTCTGGATGGACACTAACTAATCAAAAGTCTATCTTGGTACGATTTAGGACTTGCTCGGTTTAGAATCAAAACGAGTAAATTGGATTAAAGCGTCATTGTACTCGAGCAAACCATATTGTCAGTCCACACTAATATTCTGGTGTTGTCTTTTTCTGCTTATCCTGATAGCTTGAAAAGATGAATATGAAAAACAACGTAACATTCAACTCTATTTCTTGGTGGCGCACAGCATAGTGCGGCACTGAATTCTTGTATTCAACTGCCGCCGGAAGGTGGCTGTCGGGCAAGATAATTTCAAAGGCTCTTCAAGTTAGCTCCGGCGGATAACTAGCTTAGGAGCAATGATGGACCACCAGCAACACACTTCGAAACAGAAAATCCTAACCGGCGACCGTGCAACCGGCCCGCTTCACCTTGGCCATTTGGTTGGCTCATTGCAGCAACGCGTTCGATTGCAACATGACTTTGACCAAACCATCTTAGTCGCCGATTTACAAGGTTTAACGGATAACGGTAATACACCGGAAAAAGTCGCCACAAATATTCTCAATGTAGTGGCAGATTATCTTGCCGTGGGTATAGATCCCAGCAAAACCACTGTGTGTTTACAGTCGGCTATTCCCGCTTTGTCAGAATTAACCATGTATTACGCTAATTTGGTAACTGTCGCTCGCCTTGAGCGCAACCCAACGGTTAAAGCGGAGATCCAAAGCAAAGATTTCGGCCGTTCCATTCCTGCTGGATTTCTCACCTACCCTATCAGTCAGGCTGCGGATATCACCGCCTTTCGCGCGACACTCGTGCCAGTGGGTGACGATCAATTACCTATGCTTGAGCAGACCAATGAAATTGTACGTAAATTTAACCAGATAACACAACAAGACATTCTGCTGGAGTGTAAGCCGCTATTAGGTAAAATATCTCGCCTGCCCAGTACCGACGGTAAAAGCAAAATGTCTAAATCTATGGGCAACGCGATCTTATTAGGCGCCAGTGAAAAGGACATTTCCAAAGCCGTAAAGAGCATGTATACCGACCCAAATCACCTAAACATAAACGACCCGGGACAATTAACAGGAAACGTGGTTTTTACCTATCTGGATGCTTTTCACCCGGATGAAATGGAAGTCACCCGCCTTAAAGCCCATTACCAAAAGGGTGGTCTGGGAGATGGTAAAGTGAAAAAAATCCTGGAGGATTGTTTGCAATCCTTGCTCAGTCCCATACGTGAACGTCGAGAAAATTACCTGGCCGACAAGGGGGAACTTATACGCCTGTTGCAAGCTGGAACAGAACAAGCAAACCAACAAGCCAACCAGGTTCTTACCAACGTAAAACAAGCTCTGGGGCTGAACCTATTCAACTGAACTTATAAAAGTGAAAGCCGAATGTGCTATCGCACATTCGGCACTTTCACTGCCTGGCTCACCTAGCCATTCAATCGATTAATTGCGGGCAGCGAGTAGCAGGCAGGTGATGGGACAAACGCAGCAGTCGCGATACTCGTCGAACAAGTTCTGCTCCTATTGCTTAAGACTCCACCGACAGAAGACTATTTTTCCGGCTTGCGTTTAAGCTCAGAAAACCGTGCTTAAACATAGGCAAACGATAGGCCATTTCAATTTCGTGTGGCGAGGCATTACACGAACTGAAACACAACACTATTTTCTTCTTTCTAATTTTTTCCTTAAGCTGCAATGCAGCCATGATGCTTGATCCCCCTGCCCCTTCCACCAGGTTTTGGGTATAAAAACCTGCCAACGCGATCCCTTGGTAGATTTCCGCCTCAGACAAGGTCACAAAATCAGTCAAACCATTTTTATACAGGTTAAAAGGCATCTGGTAGGCTTTACCAGCAGCTAAGCCAAACGCAAACGTCCGATTTTCTGCTTGTTTCACTTTGCCCGCTTTCCAGGATTCAAAGGCGGCAGGAGAGTTTTCTGCCTGTACCCCATACACCTCAATATTGGGTTTAATGTTCTTCAGGGTCACTACGGCTGATGCAACTTCACTGCCTGTGCTAATGGGAACAATCACACCATCAAGGTCCGGTAACTGCTCGGCTATTTCCAGGAATTCGGTACCTACTCCATTGAGCAGGTGAGGTTCATTAGCCGGATGGACATAATACAAGGCATGCTTAGCGCAAAATTCTTCCACCACTTGTGCCGCTTCTTCAATGGTGCTTCCCGCGTGAATAACCTCGGCGCCTGTGTCCATCATTTTGCGACTTTTTACCGGGCTATTATTCTCCGGTACCACTATCACAGCATTTATCTCAAACCAGGCCGCAGCTGTCGCTACCGCAAGCCCCAGATTTCCGGTGGAGAAAGTGATCACCCCTTTCACTCCAGCCGCTTTTAAATGTTGCATTAAATTCACTGCACCTCGGATCTTAAAGCTCCCTGAGGGACTGTGATTTTCATGCTTAACGTAGATCTGCGCATCCAAAAGGCGAGATAACCCCTCACATTTGTTCAAGGCCGTGGTATTAACAAATTTAGATACTATAGGTTTAGCACGGATCATTTCTATTAATGAGATAGGATACTGTTTGAAATCAATCATAGTTGTCGTTGCCCTTGCGCTCATATGAATGAATGCCATCTCGCACAATCTTGTTGCTAGCTAGTGGCCGTCCTGAAACGTCAAATTAAAGGCTATATTCACGACCTAGTAGGAGCGGATGCCTCTTTATAGGCAAAAAGGGCGAAACCAGTGCTCACAAGGTTCGCCGAACAAGTTCGACTCCTACATAAATACAGGTTAACCTGCCTAGTCCTGTGTTTCAGGATGGATACTAGCTACGTGTCACCAATCCCTTAATCTAGTGAACCAATCTATATTAATCAATCTATTAATAGTGAACCAGTCATAAGTACCAGGCAACAAGGTTTATCGCGTTAATAATAATTCTCATTTGCATTGACTGAGTTCATCAATACCTATTAGAATCATTTGCACATCTATTTATTACGGAGCCACCATGCGTCATTTTTCCACGTTTATCTCAGCCCTTTGTTTGTTTTTTTCTGCTGTCACAACAGTACAAGCCACGAGTGACAACAAGTTTACTGTCGTCACCACCTTTACCGTTATTGCGGATATGGCAAAAAACGTGGCCGGTGACGCTGCTGAGGTTAAATCCATTACCAAAGCAGGCGCTGAAATACATAACTATCAACCGACTCCGAGAGATATTCTCAAAGCGCAAAATGCTAACCTGATCTTATGGAACGGCTTAAATTTAGAGTTATGGTTTGAAAAGTTCTTCCACAATCTGAGCGACGTACCCAGCGTAGTGGTATCTGACGGCATAAACCCAATGGGGATCTCGGAAGGTCCGTATTCCGGTAAACCTAACCCTCATGCCTGGATGTCTCCAAACGATGCCCTGATCTATGTGGATAATATTCGTAAAGCCCTGGTGAAATACGACCCGGACAACGCCGCTATTTACAATACCAACGCGGCCTCATACAGCAATGAGATCAAAGCCGCCATTGAGCCCATCCGTCTGACTATTGCCGCTATACCGGAAGAAAAACGCTGGTTGGTTACCAGTGAAGGTGCCTTTAGTTACCTGGCCAGAGACTTTGACTTAAAGGAGCTCTATTTGTGGCCTATCAACGCTGATGCCCAGGGCACCCCGAAACAGGTTAAAAAGGTGATTGATTCCGTGAAAGAACATAATATTCCAGCCATCTTTAGCGAAAGTACCGTGTCCGCGTCCCCTGCCCAGCAGGTAGCCCGGGAAACACCCGCACAATATGCCGGCGTCCTTTATGTGGACTCGTTAAGCAAAGCAGATGGACCGGTACCGACTTATATAGATTTATTACGCGTCACTTCTGAAACCATCGCCAAGGGACTTGTCCATTGAGCCTATCGTCAAATAACCTGAACCCGGTGCCTGTTGAAGCCGGGTTAACCGTACAGGACATTACAGTGACCTATCGCAATGGTCACACCGCGCTGAGAAATGCCAGCTTTAGTATCCCCAAAGGGTCGATTACCGCCTTGGTCGGGGTAAACGGCAGCGGCAAATCCACCTTGTTTAAATCGATTATGGGATTTGTCCCCCTGTCTCAGGGGACAGTGAATATACTTGGCGTTCCCGGCCAGCAAGCGCTAAAAAATAACGCGGTAGCTTATGTACCACAGAGTGAGGAAATCGACTGGAATTTTCCTGTATTGGTAGAAGACGTGGTGATGATGGGCCGCTACGGTCATATGAATATGCTGCGTATTGCCAAGAAAAAAGATCACCAGGCTGTGGAAGCCGCGCTGGATCGCGTCAACATGGGCCCTTATCGCAAGCGCCAGATAGGTGAGCTTTCCGGAGGTCAAAAAAAACGGGTGTTTCTTGCCCGCGCCTTGGCCCAGGAAGGCAAGGTGATCTTGCTGGATGAACCCTTTACCGGGGTAGACGTAAAAACAGAAGAGCAGATCATGGCGCTGCTACGAGAGTTGCGTGATGAAGGCCGGGTGATCCTGGTGTCCACCCATAACCTGGGCAGTGTACCTGAGTTTTGTGACCGTACCGTATTGATCAATCGTACCGTGCTTGCTTGTGGTTTAACCAGCGAGGTCTTCACCCAGGAAAACCTGGAAAAAACCTTCGGCGGCGTATTAAGACACTTTATTCTGGGTGGTAACGATCTGCATACGGACGATGATTCGCGCCAGGTCACTGTCATTTCCGACGACGAACGACCTTTTGTGGTTTATGGCGACGGCGAGCAAAGCAAGATAGTGAAAGGAGCGCCACTGAATGGATAGTCTTCTCGAACCCTTTGCTTATAGCTATATGGTCAATGCCATGTGGGTCAGCGCTTTGGTGGGCGGGGTATGCGCCTTTTTGTCAGCCTATTTAATGCTCAAAGGCTGGTCCCTGATTGGTGACGCCCTGTCACACTCAATAGTGCCAGGCGTGGCAGGCGCATATATGTTGGGCTTGCCCTTTGCCTTTGGCGCCTTCCTGTCTGGTGGTCTGGCCGCTGCCGCTATGCTGTTCCTGAACCAGAGAACCAAGTTAAAAGAAGACGCCATTATTGGCCTTATTTTTACTTCGTTTTTTGGTTTAGGCCTGTTTATGATGTCTTTATCCCCGGCATCGGTCAATATCCAGACTATAGTGCTGGGAAATGTGCTGGCCATCACCCCCGCTGATACCTTGCAACTGGCGATTATTGGCGGTGTTTCCCTGCTGATCCTACTGCTCAAATGGAAAGACCTGATGGTTACTTTCTTCGATGAAAGCCACGCACGCAGTATTGGCCTGAATCCAAACGCATTAAAAGTGTTGTTTTTCACCTTGCTAAGCGCGTGCACCGTGGCGGCATTACAAACCGTCGGGGCTTTTCTGGTTATTGCTATGGTAGTCACCCCGGGAGCTACCGCTTATTTATTAACTGACCGCTTCCCTAAACTTATCATCATAAGTGTGCTTATCGGCGCTTTGACCTGCTTCCTAGGTGCGTATATCAGTTATTTTATGGACGGTGCGACCGGCGGCATCATAGTCGTATTGCAAACTCTGGTATTCTTACTCGCATTTCTTCTGGCGCCTAAACACGGCTTACTGGCATCCAGACGTAAAGCCAAGCAATCCGTGGAGGTGGCCTATGACTGAGTTATTGCTCCCTTTTCAATTTCCCTTTATGCAGCAAGCCTTTATCATCTCTTTTTTGGTAGCTGTACCCACAGCGCTGCTGTCCTGTTTTTTAGTGTTAAAAGGCTGGTCACTGATGGGAGACGCAATTTCTCACTCCGTATTGCCCGGCATTGTGCTTGCTTATGTGGCTGGTATACCGCTGGCCATCGGCGCGTTTACCGCGGGTATGTTTTGCGCCGTGGCCACAGGTTACATTAAGGAAAACAGTCGTATTAAGGAAGACACTGTAATGGGTGTGGTGTTTTCCGGCATGTTTGGCCTTGGGCTGGTGCTATACACAAAAGTAGAATCCGATGTTCACCTGGACCATATCTTGTTTGGAGATATTTTGGGGATCAGTTGGGGTGATATTATTGAAAGTGGCCTGATTGCCGTGGTTGCTGTGGCCTTTGTTCTGATCAAAGGTAGAGATTTGCTGGTTAATACATTCGATCCACAACATGCCAGAGCCATAGGTTTACCTGTTCGATTTCTGCATTATGGACTGCTCGCAGTACTGTCCCTTACCATAGTCGGGGCCCTTAAAGCAGCAGGTATAATCCTTGCCATCGCCATGTTGGTCGCCCCCGGCGCTATTGCATTTTTGCTCACCCGCAGGTTTGAAACCATGTTATTTCTGTCGGTACTGATTGCCACCTTATCGTCGTTTTTAGGCGTTTACCTGAGCTTCTTTATCGACAGTGCACCGGCCCCTACCATAGTACTGTTAATGACTATCACTTTTATCCTGGTTTTTTTGGGCACAGCCCAGGGCGGCTTAATCGCAAAAATAAAGCAAAAGTTCAAGCGTGCCCCGGTTCAGCACGCTGAACTCAAGGAGATTTAAACTGACCAATAAGACGAACCGGCGGAAGCTTTCCGTCGGTTCGCCGCGTTAAAAAGTGGTATAGAACAAATGCTGTTATTTAATTATTTTTACAGATCAACTGCCCCCAACTTAATCCCAATAAACATCCACTCGCAGACTAAGCGGACCGTTGAGTTTGCTCAATCGATAGTTGAATTACAGACGCGATAAGTATTCCTGCCCGCAGCCTTAGCTTTATACATAGCCATATCCGCCGCTTTAATCATTTCCTGAGCATTACAGGCGCCGCCGGAGGAAATACAGATCCCGATACTGGCTCCGATATGCACCGAGTTTTCGCGGACCTTAAATGATTTAGATATGCTGTGAATAATTCGCTGGGCCGTTGAGCTGCTGCGACCGGACGCCGCATTTTCTTTAATCAACACAATAAACTCGTCACCACCAATACGCGCGACTATGTCCTCTTCTCGGATCACATGTTTGATCCGCTTGCCTACGATACGCAATAATTCATCCCCTACCTGATGACCGAACGTATCATTTACTACCTTAAAACGATCGAGATCGATAAACAGTACCGCGAATTTCTGCTCTGTATCACTGCCAATTAACCTGTTCATTTTTCGATAAAGCAGCCGGCGATTTGGCAGGTCGGTAACGGTATCATGGTTTACCTGGTAGATTAATTGCTCCTGGAGTTTTAATCTTTCCAGTGTGCTGCCCAATATGGAGCTTAAAGCCTCTAACACTTCAACCAGCTTACCGCCATCGTCGCGAGTCTCAGTTGCTGCAGTATTCAGCACAGCAACTACTTCTCCCTCTATCCGCACCGGAAGGCTCCATGCTGTATTTAGTCCTTGTTTGCTAAATCGCCGTTGCTCGATACGAGATGACTGAGATAGATCAGAAAAGTAAACTGTCTGCTGCTCCTTCAGTACCCGCTCCAAGCCAGTACCTGCCGCAGCCAGATTTGATGTTTTCAGAACATCCTCACCATAAAGCAGGGTAATTTCAAAGCTATCTGTCTCTGCCACATACAATGCAAAGCTTATTCTCTGGGCTGGAATAATACTCAGTATCGCATCACTACTCTTGTTCAACGCCTCCTCCACAGACATCACTGTGGATAGTCGTTGTGCATAAAGATTTAGGGTTTCTAACTGCATGGCGTAATAACGATATTGCGCTTCCGATTTCTTTCTTTCCTCCAGCAATCGTTGCCGCTCTAGATTAGCAGACACTAACCGGGACACCAGCGACAGGAGTTGCAGTGAACTCTCATTAAAACCCGCGGGATCGGCAGATGCAGCATTGATAGCGCCAATTGATTTCCCACTGACAATAAGAGGAACGCTAAGAGTGCTACGCATGCCCTCTTTATATAAGACCTGCCCATCTAAGGTTTTGGAGTTGACATCTAGCCGGCAAATTCCCCCTTGCCGCTTTTCCACCGCCTGCCCTGTAATAGTATTGGCGAATGGTAAAGACATACCAACAGACAGAGTGCCCTGAATACCATGCAAGGAATAGATATCGAGTTGGTCACCGCAAGAATTTACTAAGGTGACACTAGTCCGATCATTTGGCACCAGAGTATCGAGACTAGAAGCAAGGGTGGCAAAAATCGCGTCTTCTGAAGAGGCCCCGGTAACCGCACTGACGAAATTTGCTAATGTCACACTAATTTGAGGACTTAATGTAAGGGCCCATTCTGTTGTGCTGCTCTCGGGATTTCCAGCTGAAGCCATGGACACGTTATTCTCCATAGAAGCACGCTATTTAGAGTATAGTTTTCTCCCTTCCCTCCCAGCTAACAATGTGATTGCCTGCCCATGCCGTTACTCCCTTTGTAGCCAACGATTTAGGACTTTTAACAACTCATGGGCGCCGCCAGGTAAGGTCCGGCCTACCCGAGTAATAACATGGGATTCTCCACTTTGTAAAATATCATTAAGGATAGGGATCCGCTTCAGGGTTCCCTCTTCTACCTCTTTGGTCACGACAAATGGAGGCAAAACTGTGATCCCCATATCTGAGATAGCAAAGTGCTTCACCGCAACAAAGGAGTTGGTGACCATAGCCGGCTCAAAGTGCAGCCTCTCCTGAAATTCCGCCAACATAAACATTTGCCGAACCCCAAAGGCTTTACCCAACAGCGCAATGGGGTAGTCCAGCAGCGATTCCAGTGTGACAGGCTGGCCGGTTTTGGCCAATGGATGGTTAGTCGAGGTAATCGCCTGAATGGGTTGTGCATTAATAATATGGGAGCGGATCTCCGGCCGTTTCGCTGGGTGGTAAACCAGGCCGATATGCACCTCGTTCATCTCCACCATACGGATCACGTCATTGGTACCCGTAGTGGTAATATCCAGGCTTATACCTGGATAGGTGTGATTAAATGTTGCCAGGGGTTGACTCATCAGATCCGGAACAAAACCTTCACCAACCGCCAGTTTTAACATTCCCTTGCTAAGACCCCGTAGCTGGTTAATCTCTGACAGGTACGTGTCTTGCAGTCCCTTTAGTTCACGGTAGTAACGGATTAATACCTCACCCGCTTCCGTCACTCGTACGCCGTGACGTCCCCGCTCGATCACAGCTACGCCCATCTCCTGCTCCAGCTGGGTTATTTGCCTGCTGATTGCAGATGGCGCCAGATTTAGCCGGTCTGCGGCATTACGAATACTACCTGCACAAACGGCTTCATACAGATAGCTTACTCGCCGGTCATTAATTTCAACCATAACTCTCCATTGTGACGGTCCTGCTATTTTGCCACCATCGGCACCGGACGGTTAGCTGTTGAAGGCTAGTTGAACCCAATAATTTGCACCAACAGAAATCAAATCATCGTTAAAATCATAAGTGGGATTATGCAGAGCGCTACTTTCACTGCCGTTACCTATCCAGATATAGGCACCTGGCACATGTTGTAAAAAGTAAGCAAAGTCTTCCGCTCCCATACTCGGTGCCAGATCCGTTACTACCCCTGATTTCCCGGCAATTTGGCAGGCTGCCTGCGCACAAACTATCGCATTCCTGCTGTGGTTAACGGTGGCTGGAAATCCACGATTATATTTGAGTTCCACCTGCATATCATAGGTCGCAGCTATGCCCTGACATACCCGATCCATTCCCTCGATAATCAGCTCCTGGACATCAGGTGAAAAGGTCCTCACAGTGCCTTTAGCCACCACTTTATCAGGAATAATATTATACGAGTCACCGCCGTTGAGTTGCGTGACACTCAGCACCCCTGACTCCAGCGGATTAACATTTCTGGCTACTATGGTTTGCAGCGCCCCTACTAATTGTGACGCGGCGACGATAGGGTCTTTAGCTGCGTTAGGAATACCTCCGTGTCCACCTCTGCCGGAGACTTGAATGTCAAAGGTATCCATTGCCGCCATCACCGGACCTGAATGAACCGCAAACTTCCCGGCTTCGATGCCAGGCCAGTTATGCATACCATACATGGCTTCAATGGGGAATCGGTCAAACAAACCTTCTTCCACCATGACTCTGGCGCCACCTTCATTTTCTTCGGCAGGCTGAAACACAAAATACAAGGTGCCTTCAAAGTCCTTATGCTCACTGAGCCAAATAGCTGCGGTAAGCAGCATAGTGGTATGACCATCGTGTCCGCAGGCATGCATCTTACCGTCATAAGTAGAGCGATGGGCACAACAGTTTTGTTCATGAAGTGGTAAGGCGTCCATATCGGCCCGCAGCCCGATATGTCGAGAATCAGGCTTATTGCCTTTTAATACAGCCACTATACCTGTGACAGCCAACCCCTCATGGATTTCATCAATATCCAGTTGTTTAAGCACAGCCAGGACTTTTTCGGCAGTCCTCACCTCTTTAAATGCCAGTTCAGGGTGAGCGTGAATATCACGTCTGAAAGACCGCATTTTTTCCACCAGCGGAGAGTTTTTTTCAATATATTCAGTCACATTAGAACCCTTTTTATAAAAACGCGTCGGCCACTATCACCGAGCCCATAAAGGTACCGGTAAAGACCAGCAATGCAATCAGTACTATCTTAAAACCACTACGCTTAAACAGGGTAATTTCACTGCGCCCGATAGCAATAGCCGCATAAGCTAACACCGGCGTAACCATAGACAAAAAGTTAATGGTTTTTAGCTGGGTCAGTAAAAATTCTGCAATGGGTGATACAGGTAAAGTAACCAGTACACTGACTAAGGAAACCCAGGCTACAGCAGGCAATGCCAAAGGGATCGCCGCTTTTAACAACAGCCCTATCACCACGATGACAAACAGTATTAACATGCCGGGCAGGGCTTCCACTACAGAGTTCCCGGTTCCCGCCCAGTTACTTACCAGGGAAACAACGGACAATACTGCCAGAGCAAGCACTGTATCTTTCAGACTCAGCGGTCCTGGTTCATTCTCTTGTTTAATATCTACACTCATGGAAATCTCCTTATTCTGCGGTATTGGCGCTGGATTGCTGGTCTGGGCTCGGCTTGTCTTTACTAAGTTTTTTGTACATCCATTCCGCCAACGGCAAACTGATAAAGATGCCTACATAAAGACCGGTAGCATTGGTCAGCAGGTTACTGGCTCCGGCAAAGGCTAAAATATCATCACCTTGTTCAGGGTAAAGTGCAGACAGAGCGCCAGAACATGCCGCAGTCATACTGCCGCTACCCACACCGCAAGCCATAGCCACCGCGCGGATATCGAAGATACCTAATGACGCCACATAACCTGCCAACAGCGCAAAAAATAGGGTTCCGAACATGGTCCCCATCACGTAAACCCCCATCACACCTATGCCTTCGGGCCCTTTTAAACCATAACGCTCGGATATCAGGGCAATGTTGGGCTCACGAGCAATCGAGTGTGTGGCGCCTATAGCCTCGCGGCCCATTTTTAGGACCAATATGGCAAACGGCATGGCCACCAGCAAGGTGCCCAGGTTTCCCAACTCCTGCAGTAACATAGCGGGTCCTGCTTCGACAATTTTGCCTAATGAGGGACCAATCAAAGTACCGAATTTAGCGATAAAAGGCAGGATAGCAATGATCAGTAGTTGCGGCGCTACGCTGGCTTGTTTTGGGGTAATGAGTTTCGTTGCTTTTTTAATAATACAGGGGTTAACGAACAGGCAAAATATAAACACATAAAAAAGCGGGAGTAACAACAAAACACCCGGCCCTACGTTGAATTTTTGTATCCCGATAAACTCTGCCAATACAGACGCTAGCACCACAATCAGGTGCAAACGCCAGTTAAGGAGCAATCCTAGCTGGTTCATAACACTTATCCCTCATAATTTTAACAGCTTATTAATCCACTACTAAAGTATGGCTTTTAAAAATTACATAAAAGCGCATATCTGTTGCCTTTAAGGCAACACACTATAAATCGAAGATCATGAGCTGCATTACTCCTACGAGGTCCTTAGCTAGTGCCCGTCCTGAAACGCTATCTTGTCATTCTCGCGTACACGGTGGTCCGACATCTGGATGGTCCGACACTCGGTCCAGCGGCTTTACCGCGATCTCGGCGTGCGCGAGAAGACACTAGATTGCCAGTGCAAGCTGAAAATGACAGGGAGCGTTGAGATAGTAGTGACTAACTTTAGGCCTTTGCAACACGGCAAGTTTCGCGTTTTATGAATATGACTGAAGAACGAATGTGTGTGTTTCAGGATAGACACTAGCTACGAGCTGAAGCTCATATACTTATTGTTTGCTTGTGTTGTTGGAATTCTAAAGGTGTCGTTTTAATGGTGACAGGCCCCCGCATATGCGAGGGCTATGATTGAGTTTCCCTGGATGGGAACAGTTTGATATAACCCTTTGCAAGGGGTAAAACCTAATGTGAAATCTCTGACAGTAGGTCCGGGTTGGTGACTAATTTTCTGACTCCATGTGCATGGTCTTCCTTAAATACATTTGATTCGCACCACTTACTCACACTATTGATGTCCACTTTTGCACATTGCGGACGTACGCTCCAGGTTACCTGTATCGGTGAGCATTTTTCCTCAGTGTATTTCGGGCCTGTTGTAGAGCCCAAAAATTCAACTGTTCTTCCGGTGTTAGATAAGAGAGCCTTCGCTTGATGGTAACCATTCAGCATATTTCCATCATAAGTTAAGCTTGTGAAATCAACGGCCGAGGCGTCATTCACGACGGTAAACACTTGGGTCTCCACTCTAAGATTCGGATTTACGCACTGTTCAGATAAACATGAGCCCAATCCTTTTCCGGGGGACACATCGCAAGACGAGTGAACCCAATGTACTTCAATCGTATCGCCAGGTTTGAGCCCCTTACAATGATTGACCTTGGGAGCTTTAAGTTCAGCTGCCGAAAGTGACTGACTATTATTGCATTGATATCCACCACCATGCCCATGATCACCCTCCCCCGCGTATACGGAGAAATCCTTGGCTTTGTGCTCCGCGTTAGTATGGAAGTGAATATTACACAGATTCATTTCCCGATAGTGAGGGGCTAAGGTGAAGATACGTTTATTGTTACCTGCTAAATCATCATGTCCCTCGGGGTTTGTGGACCAAATCCTGAGCAGGCTTGGGTTGAAGCATCCGAATGTTCATCTTTTCCTTGACCTCCTGCAAGTCCATTTGCAGAGAAGAGCAGTAGTGTAAAAGCTACACCGGCTTGAATAGTAGTCATAGATTTACCTCGATTAACTTAGGCTAAGTGTTAAGCCGATTTCTCTGCCGGAGGTCTAACGCCAGGCCATATAAGGCTCACGTACCACAACTCATTCTGATTAAGGTGAAGTCAATGGCGTGATCAGACTTCCACCCTTAAATATATGTACAAATCTGATGGTCTGTATAAGTATTGCCGGGGCTCACTTCACTAGGTTTCACTCTTTATCTCGCGCTCATTGGGCCTTCAACACACCTGAACTAATCCGTCCAACCCGAACCGAGAAGAAATATCTCCGCTAAATTCAGGGCCAGCAAAAGACGTCATTTACCAAGACTAGCGGCTAAAAGTTGACGGCTTTGCCAGGTAATGCAAAACCGAGATTTTATTCTGGGTAAGCTTACGTCGATACTGAGTTACGGCATCTAACCAAACCCGAGCCGATCTTTTAAAATTGCCACAGCAGCCAAATCTTGTGCCCCTAAACCCACTAAGGTAGCTATGGTGATCTGCTCAGCACTCGTTCTGGCGGGAACCTGGCTATTGAGAATTTCACCCAGCTCAAACAAGGGGTTTTCCTCTGAAGAAAAGCCTTGCTGCATGGCCCTATGGATATTACCAAACTGACGACTGACTTCACGACTGTCTACTGCCACTATATCTGCACGTTTTAAGCAATCCACACCCACTTCGCACTTATTGGAATCATCTGCACCAACAGATGTTATATGGACACCGGGTTTAAGCCACTCGGCCTCAATCAATGGTTGTTTTGCCGCAGTCGCACAGATCAATACATCTGAACTTTCCACAACCGCCTGAATGTGATTGTCGATTTGAATATTTAAATTTGGCTGCAATTTAGCCAACCGTTGCGCCATTCGTTCCGCCTTACGTTTGTTACGGTTCCAGATACGAAGGTTATCAGGACTACGCACCTGACAAAGAGCTAGCGTTTGTAAGTATGCCTGCTCACCCGCCCCTAAAACTCCCACAGTAGTAATTTCTGGATTAGCCAAGGCGGTTGCGGCTACAGCACCTGCCGCAGCAGTGCGCAGATCTGAAATCAGGTGCTCATCCTGCAATATAGCGATGGGGTGGCAGGTTTTTGCGTCGAAAACAGTGATCATGCCGGAACTCGCAGGATAGCCGGCACCTTCATTAGTCGCAGACCAGCCTGCTGTTTTTACAACAAAAATATCTGCACCATCGAGTACCGCCGATTTAATATGGATATCTGAATGTTCGCTTGGATGCAACACATCAGTCGCTATACGAACGCGCCCGGAGGATATTGATTTATAGGCATCGACCATAGGTTCAATCAGTGAGTTAATATCGAGGTGGGCTGCTATTTCTTCACGTTTAAAAATCCGATAATCCACACTCATGACTCAGCGCTCTCAGGCATGTTTAGTAATATCGATGAGGAAACGAAAGCCACATCACCACCAATTTGTACCGATTCAATTTTGTCATCCTCGCCAACTGGGCGAACCTGTATTTCGCTGGGCCGGCCAACGAATCGGCCTTGATGCAGTGTGAAGTTATTATTGAGAACCACGCGCTTATGCTTGGCTAGGTAGGCGCCAACCGTACCAGCAGCACTGCCGGTTGCCACATCTTCCATAATACCGTCATTGTTCCAATGCCGACCTTCCAAGGTTTCAGTATCTAATACATAAACGAACTGCGCACCGAGACTTTCCAGCAAGGTTTCAAACGTTTTCGAAACAATTTTCGCTCGGTCTAAAGCGCCACGAACAGGAACTATCAGATATCGTAACCCGGTGGAGACAACCTCAGGGCGCAGCCCAGGGTCAAGATCAGCGGGCGCCAGGTTCAAACTTTGTAGGACCTTATCAAGAGAGCCTCCTGATATTTGACCAAGAAATTCAGCTGCCCCCTGATTGAGCACACAACGATACGCACCATCGAGTTCATAACTGTTCAACGAAACCGACTTCTTCGGTAACACGAAAGTCCATTTATGTTCAGCCTTAACGCCTTTGCACTTATGCAATACGGCTCCAGCACCAATCAGTGGATGACCAGCAAAATCCAACTCTCCAAACATATCGAATACCCTTGCATTAAATACCCCTGGCAGATCAGTTTGAGTAACAAAGATACTCTCAAAATGACGCATCTCTTGGGTGATAGCTAACATCTGCTGAGCATCTAAACCCGTCGCGTCTGGGAACACTGCAAGGCTATTACCGTTAAAAGCTTGCTTAGTAAAAACGTCGACATGATAGAAAGAGATTGCTTGCTTAGAAACTGTCATTTGGTGCGTTCCTGTGGCTAATAACTGGCAGTACTATAGCAACAAGTTTAGAAAATGATCTAAGTAATTAGACGTTTATTTCTAAATTAGAATAAACTTTGTAATTAAAATTAATAGAATATTTATCCATTAACCATACATTTTTTTCTAATTTAGATGTAAAATTCTAAATTAATCAAAGTGATCACCTATTGGTAAACCGAATGAAAGCCGAGCTAAAAAGTGCCATCCCCATGGCGGAAGCCTTTAGTAAATTACTTCACCCACTCGCTGAAGTTGTTATTCATGATTTAGAGAAAAATCAGATTGTAGCCATCTTCAACCCATTTTCTCGACGCGAAGTTGGTGACGAATCTTATATGGAGCAGTGGGACTTTCCGGTCGATGCGCAGCAGGATGTGATCGGCCCCTATAAAAAAATTAACTATGACGGGCAAAAGCTAAAATCAATCAGTGTGGTACTGAGAGACTACGAGGGTAGTGCACAGGGTTTCCTGTGTGTAAATATGGATATTTCAATATTTGAACGTTACCAGCGCACCATTCAACTGTTTTTGGGTAATAACGATCCCGCCACCAGCAAACCATTCCAAGGTATGTTCAAGGATGATCTGTACGAACAGATCAATATTTACGTTCAGCAATATTGCCGCAAACATCAACTTAATCTAGATAAACTCAATCGAAAACAGAAGCAGGCGTTGATGGTGGAACTCAAAGACAAGGGAGCATTTAACGGTAAGAACGCCACTAACTATGCAGCCCGAGTATTAGGTGTTAGCCGAGCCACTATTTACAACTACCTGAAAGAACAATAGAAGAATAGCTGATAACCCCTTCATTTATAGTTGGAGGGAATCACCAACTTTGTCATT
Source organism: Psychromonadaceae bacterium (assembly GCA_965249895.1). Lineage (GTDB taxonomy): Bacteria > Pseudomonadota > Gammaproteobacteria > Enterobacterales > CBDFNC01 > CBDFNC01. The sequence goes on along the minus strand of CBDFNC010000002.1, from coordinate 451,613 downwards.
CCCAGTATTCACGCCTGAAGCCTTGCCTTTCACTAGAGGTTAACGTTTACTAATCAGCTAAATAACACTATTTTTTACTACCCGCAATTTGAGCCAAGGAGCTGGAATATAAAGATGACCATTCTCATACCAATGTCCACCGAGAAATATAGCGATTATCTAGATTCTGGGGTTTTGAACTATGCGAAAGAAAATGTTGAATCCGGCCGTTGGCCTGAAAAAGGGGCGCTTGAACGATCCCGGGCTAACTTTAACCAATTACTTCCGCAAGGGTTGGAAACACCGGACAACTACCTGTTCGAAGTCATCGCCGAACCTGGTGGTCCAACGGTCGGGTCCATTTGGTTTGCCGTCGAAGAACAGCACGGTCACCGCTCTGCTTTCGTACTCGACGTTGAAATCAAACCAGAATTTCGCAGACAAGGTCATGCCAAGGCAGCATTTGAAGCTGTTGAGATATTCGTTCGGAAGCTTGGCTTGTCCAGCATTGGCTTACATGTGTTTGGTCATAATCCAGGAGCCCAGACTTTGTACAGTGAATTGGGATATGAAGTGACCAGTATTAATATGCTTAAGAAACTCGACGTTAACGAGAATGCCTAGTTACCATTCCCGACCCAATAAAACACAATAAACTCAAGTAGGTACGATTATCCAAAGGAGGACATAATGCTGATACCTTCCATAGAAATCCGGATACTCGCAAGAGAAAATTGGCAAATCTTCCAGTGTCACCGTATGGAAAGCTGTCTTTGAGATTTGCGGCTATGAACTAGAAGCTAATGGGTTTACGACCCGTAGATTCATCCGCTTTAGATGGCTTATCCGCATCTGCCGATTTTTTGTTTGACTTAGATTTTTTGTTAGCTGGTTTTTTCTGCTGCCGCTGCACTTCCGGTTTTTCAACAGGAACTAGAGGCTTTTCTTGTACCGGCTCATCACATAGCACTACGTAATACTCACCATTAAACTCAATCACATCACCGTCGTAGGTTTTACAGCGTTTACGCAGTTCAACCTCACCATTTACAGCAACATAACCTTCAGAGATAACAGTTTTTGCTTCTCCGCCACCACTCACCGCATTGGCAATTTTTAATACTTTATACAGTTCAATCGGTTGGGAGGATACCTCAACCGCTATCGCTTCTACTTCAAATTCTTCGTCAGACATTGTTTGGCTTTAGGGCAATAAATATAGAGTGAAGTGTACCGCACAAACAGTACCTATGGTTACCAGGCGCAGTAATAAAGTTGCTACGCTTATTTCACTGCAATTCAGCATTTTACTTGGCAACGTTCTGTAGAGCTCATCAAAATGAGAACTTCTATTCAAAAATATCACAAGATCAACAGTAGCGGATCACATCCACGAACTCCTCAACCAGTAGAACTATTACCTCTTCAGTTATTATTTTATGGGTTATTCCACTCCCCGTTGCAGGTGCGCTATACAAAGAGAAATGCATTAACCTAAAATAATTGTATCGTCTGTCACAAAATCAAAGGCGAATTACTACATGAACAAAAATACAATGAGTGAATCCTCTAGCACTAAAGCCATCAGTAATCTGGTGAAAAAGGTTCGTGCCTCCTCTCAACTAAAAGACTCCATGTTCGAGGAAGCGGCCGGTTTTTTTGCCCAATTACCCGAAATAAAGAAAAAGTCAGCAACACTAGAGCAGAACTTAGCTACTGCTCAGCTGCATTTATCCGAAAATACCAAAAAAAACGATGCCGAAAAGCTGAAAAAAAAGTTGGACCATTGCCGTAAGCAAGTTAAAGACTATGAAGCTGAATTGGCTGAGCGTCGGCTAACCCGCTTACACAAACTAAAAAGCATTTGTGATGAAATTCTGTCTCTCTGTATTGGCCAAAATATGGATGCCACCAACAGGAAATATGCCAAACTGCTGGGTACCTTGGCATTAAGGGCACCCGATAGGGAAAACGCCACTCTCCAATACAACCAACAAGGGCAGCATTTATACCAAGCAGTACTCAGCTTGAAACTGCTTGACCAACTACTGGATGACAGACGAATCAACAACGAATATATTCTGGAGAGAAGCTTACAAAACAAGAATGACGAAAACTCTCCATTTAGGTCGGAAGTACAGATCCCACTATTAATAACTGCATTATTACAAGGTGTCGGAAATTGTCATCCTGACGCGCAAAAAATACTAAAAGGAGAAACAGGTGACCAAGATGAATTCAGACTATTGGAAAAAAATGAACGGTTGGAGTTGTTAAAGTGCACTTATCAACAGGACTTAAATTATCTTATCGATGGCCTGGGCGTGGATAAATACGTAGGGCATTCGAGAATCGAAAGAGACCTCTTTAACCAAAAAGAAGAAGAAAAACTCGCTTTTATTCGAATCTTGTTGAAAAGCGCCGTTAATCCCAAGCAGGGTATTGGTAACCTGACTAAGATCCCCCAAATTTATACCTCTGTAGCCCTATCAACCAAACGAAACTCTAGCTATGCATCCCTGCCTAGGGTATTCCTGATGCTGAATAAAGGTGTCGAAAAAAATGTTCTTAGCAAGGCGGTGGTTGATAGTTTATTAAAGATAACAGGTGTTTTTCCGCAAGGCTTTGGCATTGCCTATATCCCCAAAAACCCTGACGGGTTTGATTTGGATCGGTACGAATACGCCATAGTGAATACGCTCTACCCTAAAGATGCTCAGAATCCAATTTGTCGTATCGCCACAAAAAATTTGGTATTTACCTCATCCGGGCCTGATCTTTGTATCGGTCCGGATAACAATTTGCATTACCCGGCTGCGCGAAAAAAGCTGGAGAAAATTAACCCAGAAAGGCTAAAAGAAATACTGAGTCAACTTTGGAACAACTTTGAAGTGCGGCAAAAGCAGGTCGACTTAATCCCAAAATGCTGGCATCCCCATGAGTATTTCTCTTGTGCAAGGCAGCAAAACATATGGAACAAAGCAGGGTAAACCCATTATCATTATCGGGTGTAGTTCTTCGACGGCTTCATTGACTATTTCCGTCGCTGTCAGCATTCCCTTGGCTATTGAATATTACTTATTGATTCAGCTAATTGCTGAGCTGCTCGGGTATAGTCCACATACGCCTGCTCGAATGCTGCTGAGACAAAAGTGTAAGTTTCCTCATTGGGCTCAAACTCAATATTTACTTGCTCCGAGCCCATAAACATTCCAGTTAGTTTTTTGCTTTCGTGAAATTCAAGCAAACCTCGTCCTGGCTCAAAACACTTAAGCTTTGCCTGCAATTTTTGTCCATTTGCGATGGGAGCTGGCATGTTTAACGTTTCGTTGTCGCAAATATTCGTACTTAAAATAAGCCCATAACTGAAAGTTCCTCGCTGGTAATCCAGCGCGTAAGACAACCAGGCTTTATCTTTCCGGCTCTGTTCAGCAACGGCTATAATGTCGTTTTCTTTATCAAACACCCAATATTCAGGTGTCTGCGATGGGGTTAATATGTTGTCATGACTATGATCGTGCTCCTGAGCATTTACAACAGCGACAACCGCCAAACTCAAAACTAACCTCTTCACTATTTTCCTTAACATGATTTAGTGGCGTTAACGATTAGCCTACAACCTTGCCAGAGAGCTAATCAAAGGATTTTAACTGAACCGTCAGTTACCAATTGCTAAACATAAAGCCATTTTGACTGTATCACTAAAAACTACTTACCTATTTCGACACAACCTATTTAACTAGTACTTTAGATAAAACCCTGTGATCAATTGTTTCATCGCTTCGGTGTAACTGCCATCTTGCTTTTTAATACAAAAGCGACTCTTATCATAACCCTTACTCTGATGAGACGGATCCGTCTGTTTATGGGATAGGGTGAATAGGTGACGGTGAGGCGCTTTATGATCTGTGTCGACAACATCGGTTAAATGGAACATCTTCAATGAGGAGTTCGATAGCTCTTCTCTAAAGTCATTCATACTTTGACTCGGCAGGATCAGGCTCGCTGTACCGTTTACCGCCAAAAGTTTGCTTATCGCCTGCAGCAAAGCGGTAAAACTTAAAGTATCGGTATGCCGGGCTTGAGCTCTGAGCCGGTTTTGGGATTGAGTTCCGTGCTTAAAGTAAGGTGGATTGCAAATAATATGTTCAAACAAAGGCTGCTTTGATTGCAAGTATTCTTGGTAGAAATTCTGAACGCTGCAATGCAAAAGAGTGAAGCGGTCCCCCCAAGGAGACGCGGCAAAATTCTTTTGGCATGCACTAACCGCAGTATCATCCAGTTCCACAGAGGTCACCGATGCCTCGCTCCGCTGGGCTGCCATTAAACTGAGTAACCCACTACCTGCACCGATATCGAGAATCCGGTTGGCTTTGGTTAATGGCGCCCAGGCACCAAGTATGACTGCGTCGGTACTCACAGGCATACCACAGCCATGATCATCTATATGAAATTGTTTAAAGGTAAAGGCCATATGGGTTGGTTGGTTAATGAAGAAAGCTGATGCGGATTGTACTCTATCGCGGCACTGATGAATAATATCACTCGAACAAGGTGTTTTATCGGTACCGCGGATTGTGAGCGTCTACAAAATCACCTTCTCTTGAGGCTAAGAGGTAAGCCCCTTTCATTGTTAGCTTACCAGGTGATTTTACTCGCCACTTGCAAGCCTGAGGATAACGATTGGACGTTTCACTCAATGCCGTAAGTAGGCATCCGATGGTTCGAATACTCAGAAGCTTGTTCCAGAAATATACTCAATAACCCTGTCTTGTCTACCTGGACAAAAAAGGTGAAGACGGTATAGAAAAGTTATAGTGCAGCATCGAAGCACCACTTAAGATCAAAAACAGACCACCCGCTACGGGTATCCAACTTAACCAGCCTGTCTTACTCGTCGCCTTTGGCAAGAAGTGTTTCCGTCCTGCCAAGGCCAGCAAGGAAAGACATGAAATGGTAAATGCAGTGCCAATAGCCATCGCAAATACCGACAGGATTCCGATAAGGTAAACTTGCATCATTTTCGCAAAAACCAGCACAAGAATAGCCCCGCTGCACGGACGTAAACCAACGGATAACATTAACCCCAGACGAGTTTTCCAATCTTTTTGCTGTTCATATTGATTAAGGTCAGGAACATGATGGCATCCGCAGTCTTGATGTAATTGTTGTATTTGCCGCATGAAAATTTGTTTCTGACCAGAAGCTACCCGCTCGGTTATTGCGTGAACTTTAATCTGATTCGCAGGTTTATACCGCCATTGTCTGAGGCACAGATAAAGTCCCATCAGCATTACCAGCACATAGCTGCCTCTTTCCAAAAAAGTATTTGTATAAGTAACTTGCCGACTAGTGGTTTCCAGCAACAGCAGCAAAAGGCTAACCAGGATCACGGCGACCAAAGCCTGTATTAACGCGACGCCTACCGTTAACCCTAAAGCCTGGCGGGTTTTTGTGGGATGAGAAATCAGATAACTACTGATAATCAACTTGCCATGGCCCGGCCCCGCTGCATGCAAAACTCCGTAAACCAGACTGACAAGAAAAAGCGCCCAGGGTGCTGTTTGTACACCATTTTTGGTGTCTTGCAGCAATTGAGCCAAATCCTGATGTAACCCCTTTTGCCAAAGCACAATTTGGCGTAATACATCAGGCCAGAAGGCATACATTAGGAATAATGCTGCAACTAATCCTACGACAAGAATTACACGGCTTAACTTGGACAAACCCATACCACCTTCTGACTAAATTTTTCACCTAATTCATCACCACCTGATTCGGTTTGGTCCAGCGCAGCAGCAAACGCTCGATCACTTTCACTGGGATTAGCTTGGATCAAGCGCGGTTCACACAAACCAGCGACATTCGGGGCATCTTGCTTTTCGATATAACTAAAATCCACGAAATAAGTAGGATCATATGTGGTCATGCTAAAGTCGCCTGTAAGCTTTTGTGGGCGAGATAAAGGCAATGTGAAATTAAGCTGGAGCTTCATGCCCGCTAAGGTCATCTGGTAATCTTTGGATAACGCATATTTGACCGGCTGCTTGTGGTTATAGAGATAGGTGAAATAATGCACCTTGCTCATATTTGCCATCACCTCGTCCGCCAGCTTATCCAGGGCATGTTGACCGAGGCCGCTGGCAGGAATATCTTCCAACATAAACGCAGAGGTAAACTCGTCAAATATCCAGGAAAACTCTATAGCGTACAGGGTATTATCCTTGATTTTCAGCTGAGACTTCATGTCCACCCAACTATGCGGATGAGCGCAGATCCCAGTGCTGGCCAATAGACAAATAACGCCCAATAGTTTCACTACTATTCTCCGCAAACGCAGGGATTAACCTGCGAAGCCTTTCGCTAAAGTGCGCGTGTTATGACGCATCAGTTCCAGGTAACTTGAAGCTGGCTCATCCTTGGTGGATAAGGCATCTGAATAAAGCACTCCACCCATAGTTGCCTGGGTTTCTCTTTCAATTTGCTTAATAAGTGCCGGATTGCTGATGTTCTCCATAAATACGGCTCGGATATTTTTCTCTTTTATCTCCCTAATAAGGTTGGCTAGATCTTTTGCTGACGCTTCGGAATTTGTACTGGTCCCCTGAACAGACATAAACCTAACCTGGTAGTCTCGAGCGAAGTATCCAAAGGCATCATGCGCGGTGACAGCGATACGTTGTGATTCGGGGAACTTGCTTAGTTCAGCTATTATCCAGCTATTTAGCTCGTCCAATTTTCGCTGATATGTCTTGGCATTAGCCTGATAAAACGCGGCATTGGCAGGATCGGCTTTACTTAGTCCTTTTACGATATTTTCCACATAAACCTTTACCGATTTAACACTTAACCAGGAATGGGGGTCATATTCGCCGTGGTCATGTTCGTGTCCATGGTGAGAACCATGCTCATCATGGGATTTATCCGTGTGTTCATCGTGAGAAGTTTTATGTTTGCCATGGTGCTTGCAGTTACAACCAGCCTGGCGTTTCTCGATACCGTCCGCTGCTACAATCACTTCTCCTTTGTAACCGGAAGACTCAAACAACCTTTCTATCCAACCTTCAAATTCCAGACCATTAATAAACACCAGGCTTGCTTTTTTTACCGCAATTGCATCCTGCGGCGTAGGCTGATAAACGTGTGTATCACCGTTTTCCCCCACCAGCACTGTAGTGCTAACCTTGTCACCACCCACTTGTTTGACCAAGTCGTCCAAAATGCTAAAGCTGGTCACCACCGGCAAGGTCTGTCCCACTGCTAACTGAGGGAGGAAGATAAATAACAAGGCAAAAAGCCAGTTTTTCATTGCTTTGATTCCTTAGATAAAACGCTTTAATTGTCGGTGCTACATGTGAACCATGAGCCGAATTTACTCTGTGCAATTCATTGCGCCAGTTCGAGTGAAGTGGGACAGCACCAACAGCTGAAAATACATCAAACACAGCATGAATTGTTACAATATAACATTACACTACAGATAAACTGATGGAGCAAGTGAAAATTTGAGCTAGTGGCAAATGAAAGGCTATCAATAACCAAAAGCAAGTAGCAACCACAGGGTGAATCGGGGTTATGATGAAAACTGTTAATGAGACGAAACCTTATTCTATCGAGACCGCCGACAATGACAGCGTGCGCTGCCATAACTGTGTATGACGTTATTTCTATGCAATGGGGGTTTCAGACATTTCTATGGTCCGATAACTCGGTTTTTCGACCTTAAACATCGGGTATGGAATGCCATGCGACAATGGCGCATAACGTTTGAACGGGCTTGCCCGAAGCTCATACTTATTTTCTTGAATCTTTAGGAATAGACGAAAAGGAAATCGCGGTAATAAAAGCGTTTTCCCAACAGAGTAAAACAGCCTAGCATTTGTTTCCTACTTAAAAGCGGCAAGCGGAAAGTCAATGGATAACATAATCTTAAGATTTGTAAGCCCTTGTGCACCAGAGATCATGGGCCTGATAAATGAGTTGAATGCCGACCTCAGCGAACTAACGGGTAATAATGGAAGCAGCTCATTTGTCTCAGAAGAATATCAGGAATGTAACGACGCCTATGTGGCCGGTCACCAGGATAATGTTCCTGTAGCCTGTAGTGGGAAGACAATATAGTTTGATCAAAATACAGCTCTAAACAGAGCTTCTGGAATGACCTATTTCCTAAAGATTGATCAATTTGGCCGCTGAATAACCTGTTCTCAGTAAAAATAATTACAATAAAGTCCGATCAAATTTACACACTTATCGCCCATTGCGCCCAACTCTGAAGTTTGATCATCAGTATGACGGAGAGGTATTTACAAGATATTTTGTAATGGTTGCGTACCTGGCTTTCTAAGCTTATTTAATCAAGCCAATGGACAGAACTGAGTTAGAGTCAAAAATCTAACTCAGTTGATTCGGATAACTAAAAGTATCTTGAAGCTTTAAATACTTGTATGGCGACAGTTCTATTCTTTTTAAGCAGTTCCAAATTAAAACATTTGGAGAGGAACGCTTGCAATTTAGACACGCTAACCCCATTTAAATCATGGATATAGGAGGGTTAGATGTCACTTGAAGAAACGAAAAATCAACTTTTAGACGTTGTAGATACGGATCAAGGTGTGCTTGCTCAGATTGACAAGGTGTATGTTCAAGAAATCAGCTCAGATGACAAGTTTCTGGCGGGTGCGCTATCTGAACTTCATAACTCTGGTGAAATAGATGTGGTTCGGTTGGTTAGAGGGGTAGATAAAAGCTCCTCTGACTACGACTTCTTCACAGTTCTTCATGTTTTTGAAGAAGTGCTGCCTACCGTGACAGCGAACGTTGAGGATGTTTTGAACTGTTTAGTTCATTTAGTGCAGCAAGCTGGGAGAGATTTAGCGATAGGTGGTATTTACGGAGCGTTTCAAAGTTATTGCAGTTTGGATGCCAGTCGCCCTGTAAATAGTATTGAATTTATCTTGTGCCAAGATGAAATCGCCACATATGCTTCTTTTCTTTCCAGCTCACTTCTTGCAATTCACTCAGATAATGCAGAGTCAGCTATTCAAACAATAGAATCTTTGATCGCCCATGAAAATGCGACTGTTAGAGGCCAAGCTTACTTTGCTTTGGGGAGGCTTGATGTAGACGAAAGGCATTCAAATGCTTTGTGGGAATTGCTATCTAGCAGCACAGAACATGAGTTCCATAGTGCGGGAAATGCTTCATTGCTGAGAGCAATACTAAATCACGGAGATAGATTTCCATCTTACTGGGTGCAGATAGAAGATCTTTTGAAGACATACCTAACTTCCTCGTCACCTGAAGTGCAGTATGAAATTTCGGACATTGTTGCTTTCCAGCGAGTCGCCATCTCGGAAAGTATCTTAAGGCTTCTTCTGGAGCAATTGGCATGCGTACCTCAGGATCACAAAGAGATTATTGACAATATTGATCACCTTTTAGTCAAGTTAATCGAAAAGAATTTATCTACGTTGGCTATTGAGTTGCTAGAGTCAATTTTGATTAGAGGGATTAAGCTACCATCGTTGGATCATTTCTCTAGTAAGCTATTAAGCAAACACAAAGACCTTCTAAATCAGCTGATTACCAAGTGGTTTTTGTCTGGAGAATCCTCATTGTGTAATGCCGCCTCAGACCTACTACACGGCGTCACTGGAAAAGAAATTGAGCTTAGTGCTGATAAGTCAATTTTAGATGATGAAAAAAAACAGGTGTTCGTGTGCCAAAAAGCGGTTGGTTGGCTGTTTACTAGACCAGTTGCAGCGGGAAGCTTCCTGATTTCTGTATACGAATCTGGCTCTACCAGTGTGCAGAAAAATATAGAGCAACTTCTATATGATCCCTTGCTTCTAAGTTATCCAGGGCAAATTAAAGAGTACCTGCAAGCTAACATTGAAAACAAAAGACAAACTGAACTGTGTGAGCGCCTGCTTAGCAAGTTGGAACGTAACTATTCAGCTGGCGGAATATTATTCAATTTTTCCTGAATGAAGTCTGGCCACTTTCCGGCAAACAGGCACTCCAGCGCCTGCCCGACACCGACATTATTTTTCTGGCACGTTGATATATAACTGCGGACCCGGCAAAAGACCTTGGCTCCCTCCATGGAGCGGAAACACCCAGAGATTTTTTGCTGCACCTTTGCCATTCTGATATCCCTCTCTCCTTGGTTGTTGGTGAAGGGAACCGCTGGATTATCCATGAATCGCAGCACATCATCCTCAAAATCCCTGAGCCGCTCCAGTAAGTTTCTGGCCTTGCTGCGGGCGACCCGGCCCTTTTTCTTCTTGCCCATTTGCGGCGGGGGCGGGGGCGGGCACTCCCGCTCCGCCTTATCGAGCAAACTCTGATACTTTTTCCGCCACTGCAACGCAGTATCGTTATCAAGCTGGCCACCGGCATCATTTACTGCATCATTGATTTCAATGAGCCGTTCATACATCCCATTAGCCCACTCTTGCCCGTCTTGCTCATAGGCGCGGGTAAGTTCCCGCAGGTGATGGGCATTGCACAAACTGTGGAACACTTGCGTATAGCGGTAATAAGGTTTCCAGTGGTCATGGCAGAGTGTCCCGGCGAACTGAGGCAGTATGCCTATTTCATCCATTGCCTCCTTACCGCGTTTTGCGTGAGGCTCAAACCAGGTCCACTCTCCGTTCGATGCATTATGAAGCCAGATGCGCTTGCCGCCGACATTAATACCCGTCTCGTCCGCGTGAATTAACCCGCCATTGATGAGTTCGAGCTTGGCCAGCGTCTCAAAGTCAGCCAGCATGTGGTAAGCCAGCTTGTTAAAGTTGAACAGTGAGCCGGTACTCAAGGAGATGCCAAACATTTCATCAAAATGCTGCTGCACCCGGTCATAAGGAATGAGTTGGTACACTGACATATAGACGGCGTTCGCCTTAACCGATGCACCATACTTAGCCGCCCTGTCCACGTCAGCAGGGAAATCAGCGGTAAACCGGTTGCCCTGCGCGTCTTCCAGAATTTGTGCCCGGTATTCTTTAACCCAGCGGGAAATTTGGATATCAAATACCTGGCGACGGTCATAGCCTACGTCATGGTACTGCCCTGGCGGCAAGCTATCCCGGTTGACTGGAACCTGAATAATTTCGTCCGGATCATCGACTGGCTTGAGCGTCTTGCCCTCGCGGCCTTTTTGCCCGCCCTGTTTATTGGTACTTTTCTTTCGCTCTTCTTTAGGGCGGTTGGGGTCTTGCGAGGGCGGCTTGCTGCTATTTCGGCTATTAAGAGACAGGCGACCAAACAATAGCTTGACCAGCAGCAACATCATTTGTACGGCAGCCACTAAAGCAGGAGATGCGGCCTTGTCATTTTTCAAGGCGTTTTCTACTTGCTCAATGGTGGCGTTGACATCCAATGACTCGGGTATCAACGTTGCTGTGTTTGTATGCTTATTCATGGGGCTATTATACCCTCTGTTTTTTCGGGCAATTTTTTGCTTCTGTAAGCCAATCTAAGGCGTTGTATTTTTCTGTGCCGGGAGCGCTATGCTTGGTGTACACCTGTTGTTTTGGCGCTCTTGTGGTTAAGTTAATCGTTGCTTACAAGCGCTCATTACAGTGACGCATGAAAATGCACTAAATCAGTCAAAACCGTGTCAAGAAGTTTTGAAAAAAATAATGCATTTATTGCGGGGTTTTTAGCCAGCTGAATAGTTACGTTGGAACAACATCATGAAAATCTAGAGCAAGTAGGTTGTTTAAGAGAGTTGAGAGCCCCATTTGAAAATTTAAACTTCTACTGGAAAGACTTTAATCGAAGTATGCAGAAAGCCCGAGATGAAGGCCCGAAGCCACTTTTCGAACAGATTTTTACTGTTCAAAACTTACTCTATGGAAATAGTTCTATTTGTTACATACATGACGGCAACGGTGAGCAAAGGCGTCAGGAAATGGAAATGCAAACTATTTCGCATTCCTCTGAAATGCCGATATTAAATGTTATCAACCCAGAAAAACTCGACTATATGCTGCGACTATACCGCTATGGGAGCATGAACAATGAAGCTGATTCTTAAGCAATATTTGGCATCCTTAAAAGAGCGAAGCGAACTTGATGCAGTGTTGCCCGATCTCTTGAGTTATATGGGGATGAATGTGTTCATTTCGCCTACTCGAGGAGTTAAAGAGTATGGTGTTGATATTGCTGCGGTGGGAATCCTTAACGATCAAGAAGAAAAGGTTTACTTGTTCTCGGTGAAATCAGGGAACCTAACTCGTGAGACTTGGAACGGCAACTCAGCTCAAGCACTGAGGCCCTCATTAGACGAAATTCAGGATTCGTTTATTCCTAGTCGCTTGCCGCCGGAACATCAAGGCAAACCCATAGTTATTTGCTTATGCTTTGGTGGAGACATTAAAACAGCCGTGACTCAGGATGTTGCAAGCTACGAGCAGAGATATACACGAGATAATATATCTTTTGAAAATTGGAATGGAGACAAGCTATCAGAACTCATTCAACAGAATTTGCTGAAAGAAGAGCTTTTACCTAGCTCTAGCCAAGCTTTATTGAGAAAGTCGTTGGCCTTACTTGAAGAGCCTGAGAGCTCTAGCAAACACTTTTCCCATCTTGTTGACGCCATTTTATCTGATGCGGTAGATGCTAGTACCCGAGATCATAAGTCCGTGCAAATTTGCTCGTTATTTGTACGGCCGTTAATTTCTAGCGGGCTAACCCTTTTAAGCACCAGCGTGTTCTTATCTTCAATTGTCCACTCAAACTCTTCCCCTTTCTCCATGCTTAAGGCTTCAGCAATCGCTGCTGGCATATTGAGGTAAAAGGATTTATTAGTCGGTCTTTGTACTTTTTGTATTTTTACTTTGTAACCCATTGTCTTCCCAAAGCTGATTAGCTATCACACCATAAATATAGTATATTAACTATATTTGATTGGCGATGAATACCTTATTTCCTACGCAATATGCAAATGACATCACTACAACTATTTTATCAATGTTGCGATGTTACACCACCCCAGCCTGTATTCTGACTCGGTTAAAGGCTGTCTTGCTCATTAACGAGACCTTTAATATGAACAAAGTAGCCAGAGAATTGGGGGTTAGTTGTAATTTCGTCATTAAGTGGAGGGACAGAGCTCGGTTGTTGTTTGCTGCCTGGCCCACTGACTTGGTGAGCAAAAAAGACAAGCAAGGTTTCTTATGTAAAGCTTTCTCTGATTCACCCAGAAGCGGGGCGCCGCTGACCTATACCGAAGAGCAGCTATGTAATCTGATGGCTCTGGCGCTAAAAGAGCCGACCAAATGTGGAAGAGAAATTACTCATTGGACACATACAGAACTGGCCGATGAAGCGAATATACAACAATTAGCCTCAGGGATATCAAAAAGCACTGTCGGACGTTTTCTCAGACAGGTCGATATCAGGCCACATCGCTCTACCTACTGGCTTAACCCCAAGGTTAAGGATGACGAGGAGTTTAAGAAGGAAGTCAATCATGTCTGTGATACCTATCATCAAGCCTCAATGCTGGCCGAGGAGAATGTTATCACTGTGTCAGTAGATGAAAAAACAGGTATCCAGGCATTAGAGCGCATTTCGCCTGATAAGCCAACAAAACAAGGAATGATTGAAAAGCGGGAGTTTGAATATAAACGTCACGGAACGCTCAGTCTGACGCCAAGTTTCAATATAGTGACTGGTCAGATAATGAATTATCGTATCGCTGAAACACGCAACGAGGTGGATTTCTGTGAGCATATAAAACAAACGGTGGCGACATCCCCGGAAAGTACCTGGGTGATAGTGACGGACCAATTGAATGTGCATAAGTCGGAAACGCTGGTTCGATTTGTCGCAGAACGTTGTGGCATAGATGAAGAGCTTGGCGTTAAGGGAAAATCAGGTATCCTCAAGGATACCGTGTCCAGGCAGCAATTTTTGAGTGATAAATCTCATCGCATCCGTTTTGTTTATACACCAAAGCACTGCTCATGGTTGAACCAGGTCGAGATTTGGTTTGGCATCTTATCGCGAAAGTTACTCAAGCGGGGAAACTTCACTAGCTTGGAGGATCTACGAGGGAAACTGACCCGGTTTATCAGCTATTTTAATAAACAGCTGGCGAAACCATTTAAATGGACTTACAAAGGGAAGGTATTGACGGCCTGATCAAATAACCGCCATTTTTGAACGTATTTATGACCCGAGGTACTAGTACAACAGCCCCCTCAATCACTCGGCTAAATATGTGTTTGTGGGTTCTATTTTCGTGGTGTCGTGATGGAGGCAACTTGGAATCTTCATACTTGTCAGCTGAGCTCGCAGTACTGTTGGCGTGGGATAAGGCCAAAGATCACTACACTGGTCAAAATAAAGCATCAAAGGCTTTCGATAGTTTACTGAATACCTACCTTACGATCACAGACGAATATGTCGATTATTGCCTCGTTCCATATGTTGAGTTGAAGTATGCACTTTCCCATGCGGTCCACTCTCCCTGTTCGATAGATGTGAATATCAAGCTTTTTGATGCGTTAGGGCGTTTATCACTCAAAGGTCATTGGGTGCTTGAAGCACTTTCAAAGAGCTATGTTGCCAACCCTCCTAGTGATGGAGAAAGTGAAGAGCAGGAGGCTTTGCGTATTCGTTTGAGCTCTATTACGGGGGCTATCAAACATTTGATTATTAACAACCCAATTTTACTGTCACCATATAAAGATTCGCAGGCTATTGATATTGGACTGGCGCTATCTTTGCTCTCAGGCAACTCTGAACATGATGAGTTCGTAAAAAATTGGTTGAGTGAAACAGTCAATATGTGTATCTACGCTTTCAATACCAATGGTATGTACCCGACGGTACTAAGCTCCTATGAGACACTTCTTGAGCATAGAAACAAAGACAAAGCAGACGATAGCTATAAGCAGAAAGTTACAAATGGAAGCATCCTATATCCTCTACTTGCGGTGTTTTGTTCGCTATACAAAATGGACGAAGAGAATCGTAAACTTGAATCTTTTGCCAATGAGAAGTTAGAGCATTCAACATTGCAGTACTGGTATCCGAACCAATATAGTGAAGAGCGAATGTATACGAATACCGATATGCATGGTTCAGCCTCGGCTGACTTTCCTATAAACAGAGACTTGGCATTGGAGCATATAGCAAGTGAATGCCGAAATACGGACTCGTTTACACAAATGTCAGCAGTAGCTCAAGGGAAGACTTCATTGGTTCTAACAGCTTGCCGCTGTTATCGCTATCCTGTTCCTTTTCATATTTTGAAAGACTGGCTAGATCTAAATGGTTTACTCGATGTTAGTGAGCATAATATGAGTAGATAGGAGCAGGCTTTGCCTTTGGTCTATCCATTAGTTTATGTATTACAAGAGCTGAGCGTCAACCTGCGAACAAGCATTGGCGCTAACTAACAATGGGGCAAAAGCGAGTTAACCGAACAACTACGACGCATAAACTCCTGAAGTTGATCTTATACCTGTCGCGATATCTCAGATTATCCGAAATCCAACCTGGCACACTTTATGGTTTGCTCGCTTTAGCCACCAAAGCGAGCAAGTTTGATCAAACTTTAATGTGAACGTTCGAACTATATTGTTCTCCATAGTTACTTGCGCTATTTTCTAAGTACCAATAATTCCGCTTTTTCATCTGAGCTAACTAAGGAGTTCTCTTTTACTTCGGCTCTCAGCTTCCAATTATATGGCAGGTCAGTCTTGGTGCCTAGTACGTCAGCCGCTTCTTGGATGCTGTAGCTTTGATCTGAAATCAAGTTTAAGGCTTCCTATTTAAACTCTTTGCTATAACAGTCGTGAATAATTAGCATTGAGTTCAAAGACCGCTTGAAGGATTACATGTAAAAGTGGCAGTTACACAAAATTATTTACAGTCTCCTTATAACCTCTCCTTTTCTCCTGAGTCAGATAGTAACGTCGTAAAAAGTCGTATATGACTAGCTCATGTTCACGGCCATAGGCTTTGAAAACCCTGTTATTGTGCATGTGCAGTACCGAGCTAATAAAAGTATCTTTACTACAACTTAGTTTGCTCTCTTTCAAGAAAAGGTTTCTAATTTGGTTGTGAAGCGGAGAAGCCCTTTTTCTCCAGGCGGAAAAAGTCGAATGCAGCTGGAAGTGAACATCATCATTGACCTGTCTATTTAAACCACTTTCGAAGTTTAAGTCGTGGATTATAGTGTCGTGTACCTTATTGTATTTCTTGCCAAGGTTCCGCCTAAGTAGTTTAGTTTCACTAAATTCAACACCCCAGCTACTCCTAAGTTGAGTTAGAAGCTCCAACTTCTGGCTATTTGAGTAGTCAAACTTTGATAAATAGTAGTCGCAAACTAGCAGTGCCATTCTCCAACGGAGATCATTTTCTTCTTGTAAGTCCAGTTGGATAGTTTCAACAACGATCTCACTGTCCAACATGAATAACTTTTCAGCCATTGCAATTGCTTTAGGACCCCCGTAGCGCTCTACTTCTCGCTCATAGGTGGAAACTTCAACTTTGTGCAATTGCTCGTTTTCTACCATAGGCTCCAAAAGCTCGTTAATCGCGGGTAACAAACGTCCCCAAAGGTCCGCTTTGTTTCCATGAAAACGTAACCTAAGGTGCCAATCTGGATCGGCATATCGAATAAAGAACCATTTAGTTAAACTAGGTTGGAAATTTCGAATCAATGGGAATAACTTATCGACTAACAAACTTTCTAGCTCGGAATTTCCTGAATAGACCTTAAGGCTTAACCATTCAGAGCCCGGTGGATACCTCCGTTTTGATTTTTCACTAGCTACTACAACCTCAGGGTTATCATGGTAGTGCATATAAAGGTCTGCTCCTTTATTAAAAAAGGGAACGATAACCTCATTTGCATAGTTCTCTCGCTTGCTGTTCTTTACAGGTGTAGAAAGTTTTGCGATTAGTGCTTCCGATAGAGTGATAGTATCTTGATCTCGTGTCTCGGCCAATAAGATATCCAGCATCACAGGGTTTGCGAGATCTAGGGTTAAAACGTTATCATCAATTGAAAAATTGACTTTGTCTTCTAGTTCGAATTTCCTGCGTAGTCTACCTAGTTTTTCAAGGTTAACGTTCGGCCCATCCTTTAGTTCTTCCAACTCCCTACGCGGAACTCTCCACATACGTTCCGACAATATTAAATCATCAAGCATTATCCTTGGTACCGTAGCCGAGTCAGACAAAAAATCGGGCAGCGTAAAGTTTGGTGCCATTGGGTATTGATGTTGAATCATGTTCAGAAACCTATAGGCGCTTAAGCTTCCATATGTATAGTTGTGCGCGCAGGATAAACGCGGGATTACCTGTTTGCGTAGGCGTTTGGACCAGAGCTTAACTTTACCCTCTTCTACCCAGACGTATAGGTCTTTCAAGGGTATTTGATATTTTTCATCAAGCGTCGAGTCAGCCATGAAAACAATTTCATATTGGCGCAAGTGCGGCCGGGATATCACATTTCCCGGTCGGCCTTCTGGCATGTGTAAGATCTCGGCGAAAACAACATCTGGTGAGTGGGCTTGCTCCTTCTCCAAATGAGACATAACCTTGTTTTTTAGATCTTGGTCCAAATGGCAAAAGCGACCCAATAGATTTGCAGCTGAGGGGCCATAACATCCATTTAGTTTCAATATAGGGTCCCCATTTTCATCATCAAACAAGCTTATCATTGCTGCAAATGATGCAGGCAGTTTTGCTTCGTTTATAGGGGTGTCTAGGCTAGACTTTATGGATTCACTGGACAATTTAAGTACATTATCCCGCAATTCTCCTGGCATTGAAAGTTTCTGGCTGATAACTTTATCCAAAACGCTAGTTACTTTTATCAAGTTTATTGAATTGTCAGGCTTTGCTATTGCAAGGTTTTCCAGTAGCGGGGCGTCATACCCTGTCTCGTGAGAAAAACCTAACCCAGTTTCCTCGTCCAGTATTCGTTCCAGCGGAATGAATTGCCCCTCAAAGCGAGTGTTAAACCCATTTATGAACTCTGTAAATGGATTCGGAAAACTATCTGACGATACGCTAAGTAGGAGTATTTTTTCTATCAACTGGTCGATGTTAAGATGTGATATCTCAGACTCTGACATAGCTCGATAGGTATCGACTTGGAATAGCGTATCTTCGCTTACACTATCTGAAATAGGCTTGAGGCTTTCACAAATCTTGAGATAGTCTTCTTTTTTTCCTTCTCTCTTCGTATCAATATCACTTAGTTTCTCACATGCTTCAACTAGAAGGTCATGGGTTTCATCCTCTCCAATTTGGCGCAAGGTTGATATAAAGCCTGTGCCTGGTGATTCACCTGTAAGTGGTAGTGGGATTAGTGGTAAAAGAACCGACTCTCTGATCAGCTGGCTGATGTACTGGTCGACTTCGTCTTCATCAAAATGAGGGAAATTGTCAACAAAGCTGCTTTTTATAACCGCTAAACTAAGCCTATCTTGGGCGCAAGCCATAATAAATTGAACATACTTATCAATATCAATCGAACTGAGGCGGTAGCCATTTAACCCCTTTTTTTGATAGGACTCAATGTATCTATACTGTTGCGCTACGCGATAAAGGCTTGGATTAGGCTCGAACTTTAATCTAGTTAATCTCGAATGATTACGTATCATTTCATCTCGCGACTTCACGAGAAAATTGAAATCAAGCCGTGACTTGCGCCTGTCTCGCGTGAGTAGTTGAGGGGTTAGCCTTGTTTGCTCTGTAATACAGCCCAGGCTAACACCTGCAAAAAGACCAAAAGGAGTTGGCCTAGTAGACATCCTAATCATGTATTTGAGTAGAGTTCGCTCTAGCTTTAGCTTATTTTTTTTTTGCTGCTTTAACTCGTTATTAGAAAGCTCCTTGCCCTTAAATGCTGGGTGAAATACATGGTCAATCCTGTCTGATAAAGAGGGGCTTGCTAGGTATAGAGCTTCTTTAACCAAGTCCATGGCTAACCATTTCTCCAGCGCTCGGTTTGTTTGCTCTAGGCTGGTTAGGTTCACTACAGAGTTGTATGGAAGGCTAGGTAACCTTAGTACAAAAAAGCCATCGTGGCATATTTTACTCTTCACCATATGATTCCTTGAATGTTACTGACAAATAAGTCAAAAAGTTAACTTTATCTAATAGTCAATATCTCTTAGGTGTTAACGAATACAGTCCTTTTGATCTAATTTAATTTTCAATTATCTTGAAATGACCACTGGTCTAGTCTGGTTATGTAAAAATACAATTTCCGCTATTAGCAAATAGTATTGCCACACTAACTCAAGGAAATAACTTTTGCTACAGTTCCAAATTATCTAATAGGGATTATTAATTCAAGCCTGGTCTTCAGGGCTCAGGCTTGAATTAATAATAACGGGTAGACATATTAACCACAATTAACACAGAAATATGGATCTATATGCTACCTAATAATATTTATTTGAATTTATACTCTACCTTGTCCTTCTGAGGAAGATCTAATAGTTCGAATTTTGACAAATTTGTGACAATTTCGAGATTGGTAATTGACAGGATGATTATTGATTTGTAAGTTACCAACTCCTGACTTTTCATTCGTTGGGTAAATTAAAATTAACCACTAAAAAGGAAATTTTTATGAAACTTAGTTTAAAAAAAAGAGCGCTTAAAAACCTATCTCAAGAAAATACACTGAATTCTGCGGAACTTCCAAAAGGAGCGACTCCTCAAGTGGGTGGCGGTAGTTTGCACGGTGTACCTCGTTCTGCAGGTTGTCGAGCACATCAGAATAAGAAGATGTAATTAACTAATTTTGCTCCACAAGAAGGTCGTAGTTATAGTACGGCCTTAATAACAGGTTGATGAATGAGTAGGGCGGGTCGAAGTGTAATTTACTTTTTACGTTCTCTAGCTTGCTCTCAGTTACCTTTCGCCACTTATACACCATTGGTATAGTGGCGAAGAATCTATTATTTCATGGTTTAGGCGTTGTTCATGTTTGAATGATTCTGGGAAGAATTTGTAGTTTATAGAGCAGCGGTATTCCATGTTAGGGCTACTGTCGTTTTTTCAAATGTATCTCTTCTGCTTCATAATCTACTTTCTGTGGCCTGTTTTACTATGTGCTCTAGATGCTTTTCCGTGAGTTTTTGTTTGATTCGTAATCAGTGGCGTATTAGTTGTTAGCTATTTTTTCCTTACACTTATTATTAGTAGTGATTGAGAAGACTAGATGGTCATTTTGTGTTAAATATCTCGAATAGCGAAGTTGTGATGTTTGACATCTGGCTGCTATATTAAGGCATTGAATTACAGATGAGAAATGTGGGTTTACACTAAATTGTCGTTATTTAGAAAGGAAGTCGTTAAGTACCAGCAAGATAAGCTACTTGGTGATGTAAGCATCTCCCAACCTTTTAGCTACACGTTTTTGTCTTTATCTTTTGTAGTCATAGTGCTATGTAGTTTCATGTATGTTCTAGAGGCAGATTACCATAGAAAGCAACGGGTCCAGGGCTACTTACTACCAACTGAAGGCGTTATAAAACTCTATGCTCCGGGCAGTGCGTACGTTTCATCTGTATTCGTTGAAGAAGGGGGAAATGTTGATTCTAATCAGCCTTTGTTTAGGTTGGAATATAGGCATGGCACGTCTTCAGGTGTTGACTTAAATCGGCTCTTAGCTAACGAGATAAATAACCAACTAGAAATTATTGAAACTCAAAAGAAGAAAATCATATCTGTTTATAAAAGCAGAGAGGAACAATTGCTTCAAGATATTAAAGATACAGGTATTCAAATTAGTTTAATTGAACTACAGAAAGAACAAGCTGAATTTAGGAAGCAAATTGCGCATCAGAGATTAGACAGATATGAGTCTATGCGTGCAAAAGGTTTTCTATCTGCAAACGAAGAAGAAAACCAGAAAGACCTTCTCATTACTTTAAAGCAAGAAATACTGACATTGGATGCGCGAAGGTATCAGTTAGCACAAAGTAAGCGTAATCAAACGCTTGCTCTTGAAAGGCTACCGCTTGAGCGAGAGAGCGAGCTTCAGATGCTTCATATGACCGAGTCCAGTACAAGAAATCGTTTGATAGAACTTGAGGGTGAAAGCTATGAGGTTGTCAGGTCTTCCAAAAGTGGGCGAGTAACGGCGTTGAATATAAAGGAAGGTCAATTGCTACGCCCTCAACAGTATATGGCTAGTATCCTCCCAAAGGGAGCAACACTTTATGCTGAGTTAATGGTACCGACAAGGGCTTTTGGGTTTATTAAAGAAGGGCAAGAAACGAGGCTCAGGCTTGAAGCATTCCCCCATCAGAAGTTCGGTACGATGGAAGCCGAAATTTTCGAAACTGCGGAGAATATAATGCTGCCTGGAGAGGTGCCAGGCCCTATGCAACTGACCGAGCCTATCTATCGTGTAAAAGCCAAGCTGCATAGCCAAACTATGCAGGCTTATGGAAAAAATTTACCCTTACAAGCCGGCATGTTGCTTGATGCCGACATTCTTATCGAGAAACGTTCAATAGCAGAATGGTTTTTTGATCCTTTGATTAGCCTGAAAGGAGATCTGGAATACTAAAACCCTAACAGGAATATTTGCCATTTCTTAGGGTGAGGTGTGCTAAAAAGAAAGGTCTTTTGACATAGGCTTGGAGCTTGAAGAAATAAAGGGAAATACTAACGTTGAAAACAATTCTCCAATCGGAAGCAGCCGAATGTGGACTCGCATGTCTAGCTATGGTCGCAGACTATCATGGGTATAAAACCGACCTTAATAGCCTTCGGCAGCGGTATACTCAAAGCCTAAAGGGCGTGAACCTTCAACAACTTATAAACGTTGCCGACGAACTAAAGCTTACTAGTCGAGCTTTGAAACTAGAGCTGAACCAAATTTCTCATCTGAAATTACCTTGCATTCTGCACTGGGATCTAAATCACTTCGTAGTATTAAAATCTGTTTCTCGTCGTTCCGTGGTGATATTGGACCCTGCGTTAGGAAAACGGACTCTTAAGCTCGAACAAGTAAGTGACAGGTTTACTGGCATCGCTCTAGAGTTGATGCCTACTCAAGATTTTAATCAAGAAGATGTCCGAATTAAACTTAAGATCTCCTACCTACTTAAATCAGCAAAAGGGTTAAAGCCCCTTCTTTTTCAGCTTTTCGCTTTATCAAGTATCTTGCAAATTTTTGCACTGGCAAGTCCGTACTACATGCAGTTAGTGCTAGACGAAGTTATCGTAGCTTACGACCGAAACCTACTTACCGTACTCGCGTTTGGCTTCGGTATGATGGCCCTTTTTCACGTGTTTATCACTGCACTTCGAGGTTATGTCGTTATCCACTTGAGCTCTAGTCTAAATCAACAACTGGCGTTCAATCTCTTTCGTCATTTAATGCGTTTACCGCTCGATTATTTCTCTAAGAGAAACATGGGCGATGTGTTATCAAGGTTCGGCTCGCTTCACGAAGTGAGAGACCTCCTTACCAATTCTATGGTAGAAGCAATCGTTGACGGCATTATGTCAATAGCCACTTTAACCATGATTTTTCTTTATAGCCCTAAACTAGCACTGATTGTTACATTAGCAATGTTGCTTTATTTGGTGATCCGCTTGCTCTGGTATCGACCTTTAAGATCAATGTCGGAAGAGGCAATTATTGCCGAGGCTAAAGAAAATACAAACTTTATGGAAAACGTCAGGGGAATCCAGACCATTAAGCTATTTGGGATAGAAGCGAAAAGGCAAGCGCTATGGCAAAACTATTATACTGAAGCACTTAACCTAGACGTGAAAGTCGAGCGGCTAAATATTCTATACGGTATTGCTAATCGCTTGTTGTTTGGTGTCGAAAATATACTCGTCGTCTATTTTGGTGCGTTGTTAGTCATTGAATCTAATGCAAACCAAACATTTACTGCTGGTATGTTAATGGCCTTTATGGCCTACAAGTTACAGCTTACGGAGCGATTTACTTCGCTAGTAGACAAACTAATTGAGTTCAAAATGTTAGGGCTTCACCTAGAGCGTATTGCGGATATTGCGCTTACCCAACAGGAAGAAAATTTGTATTCTATTAATCATCATACGCTTGAAGGCCAAGTTAGCCTGGATAAAGTTAGTTATAGGTATGCCCCTGGGGAGCCCTGGCTGTTTAAAAACGTAAGCGCAAACATAAGAGCAGGAGATTCTGTTGCAATTGTAGGTCCCTCAGGCTGCGGAAAAACTACCTTGCTCAAGATTATCATGGGGCTTTTTCAAGCGTCAGAGGGACGAGTATTGGTGGACAATATTGATACTCGGCGACTTGGACAGCAAGAATACAGGCGACAAATTGCGGCGGTAATGCAACTAGATGAGCTCCTCTCTGGCTCCATAGCAGAGAACATAAGTCAGTTCGACCCGCAAATTGATATGGATAGAATTGTTGAATGTGCTGTTCTCGCTGAGATACACCAAGATATAATTGAAATGCCAATGCAATACAACTCTTTGGTTGGTGATATGGGAACAACTCTTTCAGGGGGACAGAAGCAACGGGTTCTCTTGGCTCGAGCGCTCTATAGAAGACCTAAACTTCTCTTTTTGGACGAAGCGACTTCCCACCTAGACGTTTCCTCAGAAAGGAAAATTAACCAGGTGCTTAAAACTCTTCAAATAACTCAAATAGTGATAGCTCATAGGCCCGAAACCATTCGTGCAGCCGATCGGATTCTTTTATTAAAAGACGGCGACTTGGTAGCGATATCACATGAAGAAGCTACAGCAATCACTGATAAAACTGTATGTTCGAATAAAGAAGTGACCACAGTATGATTGATGTTAAAAAAGCGAACGTAATTCGCGAGATTTTATGCGACATCTATGGCGAGATTAGCCACATGGATACACCCGGAAAAGATCCTGGACTGTTTAACGGGCTTGCCGGGCAACTCTTATTTAAGTGGAACTTGAGTAAATATAGTGTGAGCTTGGTAGATGAGCAGCTGTTTTCACAAGAAATTGAGCAAGTTCAAGAGGCCTTTCAACGGAGTTCTGACATCACTCTTTGCAATGGACTATCTGGATACGGATGGTTATTGGAGTTTCTCCAAGGAGATCAAGATACCAACCCCTACGAACCTGATCTTTCCTTAGAAGTTGAAAATTTTTTGCTCAAGTCCCTTGACATAGAATCTTGGGGTGGAGAATTCGAAATTATCCAAGGTCTGGCTGGGTTCTCTGTGTATTCAAGGCGACGCTTTGTACAAAGCAAAAGTAAGCTCCTTTATGGCAACATCATACAGCATATCCTTGCCAGGAGTACGCTTACCGATAAAGGTCTTACTTGGGTCACAGGAACCGAGTCAGTGTTTAGAAAGCATCCCGAAAATCTCCATGAGTATGACCTTGGGCTTGCGCACGGTGTGACATCTGCGATAGCTGCTCTTACCTATGCGTTACCTCTTTTGCAGGATAAAAGGTTAAACCTTGAAGAGGCACTAACAGATAGCTGCGACTGGCTGCTAATGCATAGATTGGAAGACGATAAACATGATTCGTGTTTTGGATACATTGCGGGAGAGCCAATGAATGCCAGGCTTGGATGGTGTTATGGCGATGCTAGCAATGCGCTCATTCTAGCCAAAGCTGGTCACCAAATACGAAGTAACTATATATTTGAACAAGCTAGATCCATAGCAATCAATGCAACCAAGAGAAACAGACAGAATTCTGGGGTTGTCGACGCTGGCATATGCCACGGCGCAGCAGGGCTCTACTTAGTTTTCTATCGGTTGTGGCAAATACTGGGTGATTTGGAATTATTGAATTGTGCGTACTTTTGGCTAGATGAGCTTATCGGAATGTACCGGTCGAAAGGGTTAGCTGGGCTTAGCACTTTTGACTCCAATATCGGAACAGAGCGTCTTGAGTATGGTCTTCTGGAAGGAATAAGTGGGGTAGGTTTGGTTTTGTTACATGCGCTTGGAGTTGATAATAGTTGGGATGAGTGCTTGATGTTAAGTTGATTGCTTAGTAACCAACTCGAAGTGTGATTCATGTTATTGGGGCATTACTGTTCGTATGAATGAACTGAGCTATTAGAAAAAATCCTGCAAATCACTATGCCGCTAGTTAGGTTCTGTCGCATCTTGACTGGCCAATAAACAGGAAAAGTGAAATCCAAGTCTATGTTTGACCGTGAGCTTACGGTTCGTTAGCTCAACTTAACTTTTCTTATCTGGTTTACTTATTGCGACTTAACAAAAGGAGGCAATATGACAAACCAAGACCAGCTTACCCTCGTCGCCAATGCTTTTGCCCAATGGCGACAAACCCGCCCTCATCGCAGCACTGCAATACCCGATTCATTACGCCAGCAGGCTGTGGCTTTGCAGACCCATTACACCAAAGGAAAAATTATCAACATCTTAAGGCTCAGTGGTAGTCAGCTAACTGCATGGACACAACAAACCAAGCCTGACGACCATCATACTGACTTCATTCCCTTACCCTCAGCTACCGCTTCTGCAAAAGAGCCGCTTAATCTTGAGCTTTCGTTTCGTAACGGTTGCCAGCTACGGCTCTCCGGTGACATCTCGCCCGCATTGCTCACGGCTCTGGCTCAGAGCGTTGTCGTATGATCCTGCTCACCACTAATACGCCTATCTTGTTGGCCACTAAACCTGCTGACTTTCGGTGTGGGATAGATGGTTTTGTCGCGATTTGTCGTCGCCAGCTGGCTCAAGAGCCACGCTCCGGCACCCTGTTTGTGTTTATCAATCGCAATAAAACCATGGTGCGTGCGCTGACTTATGATGGCACCGGCTTCTGGTTAATGACCAAGCGCCTGTCAAAAGGCAAGTTCCTCAACTGGCCAGCAGTAAATGACACGGTCAGCCCGATACAAGCCAGGCACTTGAGGACATTATTATCGGCTTGCTCTGCGACGCCAATCGGGTAAAGAATGTGACCTGGACTGCGCTTTTAGACACGATCCTGGGGAGCAAAAGGATCCAGTTGACCGATCTTTTCTAGCTGTAATAATCCGCTACTCTCAGGCCATAGACTGGCAAACGGAAACTATTTTGACGAAAGCATTTACTGACATTGATGGCGAAGCACTCGATGCCTTGATTGAACGCGTCACGGAGGCAAAGGAGCATGAACTGGCGCTAAGTCCGCAGGATTGCCAGTTGCTACTCAATGCCTTAGTGACACTGGCGAGCTTACAGGAGAATATTGCCAGTAAAGATGTGACTATCCATAAGCTGAAAAAGCTGCTGGGTATCGTCAAATCATCAGAAAAGCTCGGTGCTCTGGTCAACCAAGGGGCCAGTGCAGCTAAGAGTAAAAAGGCGAAGAAAAATAAGCCAGGGAAAAGTAGAAAGCCGCAACACAACAAGGTCAAACCTGAGGTAAAGCATCATGCGCTAACCACGCTTGATAAAGGCGCTGATTGCCCGGAATGTGACACTGGCAAGCTTGCCAAGTATGAGCCAGCCAGTTTCTTGCGGATCACCGGACAGAGCCCGTTTATCCCTGAGCAACATGTCCTGGAGAGGCTGCGTTGCAATACCTGCGGCGCCTATTTTACCGCGCCGTTACCTGCCGACGTATTAGCCGATGGCGATGCGAAGCAAAAATACGGCTACAGTGCCCGCGCCTTGATGGCGATAAGTAAATATTACGCAGGGACGCCCTTTTACCGTCAAGAAAGCCTGCAACGCATACTCGGTGTTCCCATCACTGCCTCGACTATTTTTGACCAAACGGAGTATGTCGCCAACAGCACCTATCCGGTATTTAAGGCACTACTGCGGGAAGCGAGCAACGCTGCGCACTTCCATATAGATGACACCACCCACAGGATCCTGGAGCAAAAGCCAGTGGTGAAAAAACAGCGAAACAGTGATAAAGAACGCGTGAGAACGGGGGTTTATAGCTCTGGCCTGATAGCAACCACGGAGGGCGGACAAAAGATCATCCTGTTTGAAACGAATGTCGGCCACGCAGGCGAATTCATCGATACGGTGTTAAGCGAACGAGACAGCTCGAGATCCCCGCCGATAATCATGAGCGATGCCCTGACCAGTAACCGCCCCTCTGGGGGAAAGGACGTAACCCACTCGTTGTACAACAGCCATGCAAGGCGGCAATTTGTCGATGTGATAAGTCATTTCCCTGAAGAAGTAGAGGAGGTGCTCGAGCGCTATGGGAAGATATGGCATGTCGATGACGAGGCAAAGAAAAAGGGCCTCAATGCAGCAAAGCGACGGCGCTACCACGAAAAGCAGTCGCTGCCGGAAATGGAATGGATCCGTTCGTGGGGTAACCAACACCTGCTTGATGAAACGGTGGAAGAAAACAGCGGCTTGGGCAAAGCGATCCGCTATTTCGACAAACACTATGACGGGCTGGTGAGTTTCTGCAAGGTAGAAAGTGCGCAGCTGGACAATAATCTAATGGAAGCAGAGCTAAAGCTGATTGTGCGAGACAGGAAAAATGCGATGTTCCACAAAACGCTATCGGGGGCGAGCATAGGCGATGTGATCACCTCAATGATAGCAACCGCGAGTTGGGCGGGGATCAATGTGTACGATTACTTCAATGTTCTACAGCGTCACCAAGAAGCGGTGAAGTCGGCCCCGCAGAATTACCTTCCCTGGGATTACCAGGAAAATAGCTAACTCGCTCCGGCAAGTCAGCCGGGGCATACTCAATCAACCTAAGTCAAACTATGCAACCGTAAGCTCACTAAATAAGGGGCAAAAGCGAGTTAACCGAACAACTACGACGCATAAACTCCTGAAGTTGATCTTATACCTGTCGTGATATCTCAGGTTATCCGAAATCCAATCAGGCATATTTTATGACTTGCTCGCTTTAGGAACAAAGCGTGCAAAATTGATCAGACTTTAATGTAACCGATCAAACTTTTTTGTCTTCCCACACCTGTGGTGGATTTAGAAAAGTAGCTCATGATAGTTGTGAGCTAAACATGTACTCTAAGGCTCCCGGCATGGGTCTGTCGCCTGCCCTTGAGTCCACCGCCATGGAGCGCGGCTACCAACAAATAGTACTTTCTACCCGCATACTGAATCTTGGTGCAGTGAATTTCTATTTACGCAATGGATACGAGCAAATCCGGCCATACGGAAAGTACAAAAATTCGAATAAATCCATCTGTATGGCAAAGGCACTGCTCAACACCTTTTGACTGTAAGCTGTTGAGCCCTAAATAGAGCAGCCAAATGGCTAACTCAGGTCGTTAAACTCGATGGCAAGTTCAGATTTAAAATGCCGCTTCCCCGCTGTAGACAGAGTTAATTGCCTGCCCTGCTTCACTTTTTTAACCCAGCCCAACTGCTGGTACTTCTCCAGTAACTGCTTTGCAAGTATCCCGGCAAAGTGGGGCCTGCGTTCACTCCAATCCAGACACGACTTTAACAAAGGTTTTCCACTGGTTTTTAGTTTCACTAATTCGATACCCAATTTATCTATATAGTCTTCCCCTTTTTCCGTTAGCCTTACTTGCTCCGACTCCATCACCACCAACCCTTGCTCCATAAAACCATCGGCCAACGCCACGCCAAATCGACCGGCTATATGGTCGTAACAAGTACGCGCCTCCTGTAGCCCTTTAGGGCAGCTGGTGCGACGTACATTTCCAGGGGAGAGTTCCGTTAACCTAAGCAGTGACTCGATGGCCAAGGCTACATCTGTCGAAAACAGGTTGTAATACTTGTGCCGGCCTTGTTTTAAGCTGACAACCAGGCCTCCCACCTCCAGTTTATTTAAATGACTGCTCGCCGTTTGCGGAGTCACATTAGCAGCCTGAGCTAGTTCACCCGCCGTATAGGCCCTGCCGTCCATTAACCGCATCAACATCATAGTGCGGCTGGGATCACCGATAAGCGTTGCGATCCGGGAGATTTGTAAATTATCCGTCATAGTTCGATACGGGTCGAAACCTTTGTCCTGTGATGTGCCCTACCCTAGCAAAACTGAAAACCTTCACTCAAGGAATAACTAGAGATGTACGCCGTATTATTTGAAGTAGATATCCCTCAGGAGAAAAAAGCCCAGTATCTTGCCATCGCCGCTGAGCTGAAAGAGAGCCTAATCCATATACCTGGTTTTATTTCCATCGAGCGTTTCGCCAGCTTATCCACCCCCAATAAAGTCTTATCCCTTTCCTATTGGGAATCTGAAGCCGCGATAAAAAAATGGCGTGAGTTTGAATGTCACCGGGATGCTCAGCTGCTGGGCAGAGAGCAAATATTTACTGATTACCGTATTCGTATTTGTCAGGTTCAGCGGGACTATGGGTTAACAGACCGTGCGCAAGCCCCTTGCAACATTGAGGAAAAGCAGTGACAACCTTATTATTGCCTCATTCCCAAATAACCAACACCGTAGCTCACTATCGCTATTTTAGTGAGCAGAGTGAGCCCTACTTTGATCAGCAAACACAATGTTGGGTCGTGTTCTCTTATTCTGGTTGCAAATTGCTACTGGAATCTGAAAATTCCGTTATCCCTCAGCGCCAAGCATCCAATGACTTAGTTCAAGGTGAACTGAGCCACCGGGTCATGACAAACTTAGTTCGCCTGGCAAACCCACCCCAGCATCGATTACTTAGGCAAGTTGCCGAGCAACTACTAACTTCGCTTGCGCACGATACCTGTCAAGAATTAATCGTTCAACTAATCGAGCAATACCGGCAGGGAGACACATTGGAATGGGTTCATCTAGCCAAAGCCCTGCCCGTCCACTTGTTATTGTCTAGGCTTAACTGCTGTGATGAAGAAATACAGACGATGGCTAAACAAATCCCCCTCTTAACCAAGATGATGCTACCGGTAAAATCACAGCAAGACTGGCGGCAAATCAATCGGGCACTAGCCGTCAGCTACCCGTTACTGGAAGGGAAATTGGCGGAGTTATATCCCGCTCATGAAGCTTCGGTTATTATATCTAGCTTGATGGGCCTGCTAATACAAAGTTTCGATGCAGGACGCGGTTTACTGACCAATTCAGTTCAGCAACTGTTATCAACCAGCCCGGGGGATAAGCCCGATAAAGCAAATTTGCCAGGCTTTATTCAAGAAACGTTACGTTATTCACCCGCCATTCATCATACGCTCCGTCAGCTCAACAAAGACATTAGCCTCCAAGGTGAAACCTTACTCAAAGGCTCCACTGTTATTTTGATGTTGGCAGCTGCAAACCGAGATACTGCTATATTTGAGGATCCAAATCGCTTTTTGCCTCAACGTACCAATGTTAACGAACACCTGAGCTTTGGCGCTGGTATTCATAAATGTTTGGCTACGCACTTTAATATGCAGATGACAATACAAGCTATCGAGACCTTGCAAAATCAGTACCCCAAGGCGGAACTGCCAGTGCAGGATATAACATACGAAGCGTTACTCAACGCTAGGTTAGCTAAGTCGTTGTTACTTCAACTTAATAAAAATGGCTGAGTAGAATGTAATCGTTTGATTACCGCTTTGCTTGCTATATGATATGAAGCTCAAAAGGCCATACCTTCGGCCTTTTTTTAACAAGAACCAAGGTCACCGAGTTTCGAACAAGCTATCAACTCTCTGATTAGCGAGTCTCCATACTGAAACTAGGCATACGCAAGTTACCTTGGTCTGCGGATAGGAGCCGAACTTGTTCGGCGAACATTGTTGACACTGGCTTCGCAGATTTCATCTGCTCCTACAGGGTGGATTGCACTAACTGTTAATTCATGTTTCAGGATGGGCGCCAACCGGATATATGTTGTTTTTACCCAGACCTAACCTGAGTATGAAGCGCTTTTTATCGATATCACAAGGATATATTTCGATGCTCGGCTTTTTTGAAAAATTAACCACCCCGTTCCCACCCGAAGAGCCAGAGCAACCACCAAAAGGCTTATATCAGTTTTGCCGCCACTATACTCGCGGTATGGAACTGCCCTTGGTAGTGATGTCCCTGTTGTCTGCTGCGCTGGCCATTCTTGAAGTGTCATTATTTAGCTTTATGGGGCAACTGGTTGACTGGTTATCGAGTAAAAGTCCGGAAACCTTTCTGGCAGAGGAAAGCGGCACACTGATTTATATGAGCCTGGTTTTATTGGTACTTTTACCAGGTTTAACCTTTTTGCACGCCCTGCTTATCCATCAGACTCTGCTGGGTAACTATCCCATGTCTATACGCTGGCTGGCACACAGGTACTTGCTCAAACAAAGTGTTTCGTTTTACGCCGATGATTTTGCCGGCCGCATCGCTACCAAAGTAATGCAAACCTCTTTATCGGTGCGGGAAACAGTCATGAAGCTGCTGGATATACTTATGTATATCACGGTTTACTTTACTTCTATGCTATTCATTGTCGCCCAGGCCGATGTCCGTTTGATCGGGCCTATGCTTATTTGGCTTGTGCTCTACATTGGCGTTCAGCTGTATTTTGTACCTAAGCTAAAAAGCATTTCTACCAAGCAAGCAGATGCACGCTCCATGATGAGTGGCCGTATTGTAGATAGCTATACCAATATCACTACAGTAAAGCTCTTTTCTCATACCCAACGAGAAGCGGACTATGCCCAGGAAGGCATGGGAACCTTTTTGGACACAGTACATCAACAGATGCGCTGGGTAACCGGCCTTAACATTGCGGTGCAGTCCATCAACTACCTGCTGGTCTTTGCTGTGGCTGCTTTATCAATCTGGCTGTGGATGGACAGCGCTATCTCTGTCGGCGCTATAGCCATTGCAGTAACCCTCGCGCTGCGCCTTAATGGTATGGCCCAATGGATCATGTGGGAGATCAGTGCATTGTTTGAAAACATTGGTACCGTGGCTGACGGTATGAACACCCTGTCAAAGCCTCAAACCATCACAGATGAACCCGATGCAAAAGATTTAGTGGTCCATCAGGGTGCCATACATTATAACAATATCGAATTTCACTATGGTGAAAACAAAGGGGTTATCGAATACCTCGACCTTCAGCTAGCACCAGGCGAAAAGGTGGGATTAGTCGGCCGCTCCGGGGCAGGCAAGTCCACCTTAGTTAACTTATTACTTCGCTTCCACGACGTTGAAAACGGGCAGATCCTAATCGATGGACAAGATATAAGAACCGTTACCCAAGACAGCTTACGGGCAAATATTGGCATGGTGACCCAGGATACGTCACTGCTCCATCGCAGTGTCAGGGAGAACATTCTCTACGGCCGTCCCGACGCCTCCGAAGAAGAAATGATCACCGCAGCCAAGCAAGCTGAAGCCCATGAATTTATCTTAACCTTAACGGATCCTGAAGGGCGGACAGGTTATGACGCCCAGGTTGGTGAACGTGGTGTAAAACTGTCCGGAGGTCAGCGCCAGCGGGTCGCCATTACCCGGGTTCTACTAAAAGACGCGCCAATATTGGTATTGGACGAAGCCACTTCAGCACTGGACTCTGAAGTGGAGGCGGCCATCCAAGCCAGTTTAAATAAGTTGATGCAAGGAAAATCGGTGATCGCTATCGCTCACCGTTTATCCACCATAGCAGCCATGGACCGATTAGTAGTGCTTGATGGCGGGAAAATCATTGAACAAGGCACACACCACGAGCTTATTAAAGCAGGCGGGATTTACGCCCAACTTTGGGCACATCAAACAGGTGGATTCCTGGGTGAAGATTAACCAAACACTTCGAGCTAGTTTCCATCCTGAAACGCTATCTTGTCATTCTCGCGCACACGGTGGTCCGAGATCTGGATGGTCCGACACTCGGTCCAGCGGCTTAACCGCGATCTCTGAGTGGTCTGGTGTGCCGGCATACCACTCGGACTTTTAAAAGGAGAGCGCACCTTTAGCCTGATGCCAAAAATAGATTAATCAGCATCTGGCCCTGAGCTAATCAAACCTATAAAATGCATTAAGTTCAAATAGGTACGGTTAGCCGAAGATGCATTTATACAAAGTGTTGGGCCAAAGCGTAAGCCATGATTATTTAAACTGAGGCGCTTTCGCTCGACTAGTTCCTTTGCAGACTTTTATTACACTAGATATCAATTATTCATTATATTTTTCTTCAGCTGAAATATGTAGCAGAAGTAGCTGCGAATGACACATCTTTATGGATAAAATTCGATCTTCTGCTATAGTATTGCCTTTAAATATCGAAATTTTCTAAAAGCCCCTCATCGGGTTCCAGCCGCACTCTGTAAGTGCCAGTTGATATTTGCTGTTTATAATCAACGACTGTTAACCAAAACAAATAGATAAGGTTTATAATGCTAGCCATGCTGACAAAACCTAACAGTCATTGTGTTTTTCTTAACACAGAATTTCTATATCATATTTAACCACCAGTAGTCTTAGCCTGTGATTAAAGGAAAGAGCATTCATGAAAGTAGTCGACTTTCTTAAGAAAAAACGTGAGATATTGGCTCAAAATCCGTTTGAGCTAAAAGACTGGTTGTCTCCAACTATCAGGGATTATTGGATTGAGTTCCTTAATAAAGCCCACAATAGCCAGCTCATTATCTGGGCCCGAGAACATCAGCTAATTTCCAATGGCGCTGCCCATACTGTCCCGATAGAGATCCACCCTAAAGCTCAGGAGCTGTTGGAATCGCTTTCTGATCAGCTGGGAGAAGAAATCCACGTTGGCGAATGGTTAACTATCACCCAGGATCGAATTGACCAATTTGCCGAAGTGACTGGGGACAAACAGTGGATACATACGGATCAAGAACGCGCTGCGGAGCACTCTCCTTTTAAAACCACCATAGCGCACGGCTTTTTGACTCTGTCTCTATTACCGCTGCTAACGGAAAGTGTCGATAGCGAAAAACCACAATATCCAAGTGCAAAAATGACGGTAAACTATGGCCTTAATCAGGTTCGTTTCCCTTACCCTGTAAAGGTAAACAACCGCATTCGAGCTCGTACCCGTTTAACTAAAGTATCTCCAATCAAAAGAGGACTTGAGCTCGTTAAAGAAATATCTGTGGAAATCGAAGGTTGTCGCCGACCTGGTTGTGTCACCGAGTCTGTCATCCGCTTATATTTTTAATCATTTAAATACTGAGTTACCGGTCATTCCGGAAACTCAGCTCTATCTGCCATTACCAGCCCGATACTCCGGATTACACTCAAGCTGTTTATAGGGACTGGTTAAATTCGGGTAATAAATTCTGATAGATCTGTAGGGGCAGAACTTGTTAAGCAAATATTACGAGCACAATACTTGCCAACCCTGTATCTAAAACTACTCCGCCAAGTCCAGCCAACCAGCATAGGTCAGAGGCTGTAGTCTACCGGCATTAAGAAAACCGATAATGGTGTACCAGCCGCAGCCCAGCTCTCCTTATATTGCTTAAGATCTTCATCGAGCAAGGTCCTCAGCTTCTCTTTATGCGCCACTGGCGGGATCCCTCCAATGGCCACTCGTATTTTATCAACCCCGCCAACACCATCTCAGTCGTTCCCTTAAACAAGGGAAGCCAATGTTCTTTGGTATGCCCTCGCCGGAAAACTACACGTCAGTTAAATGGTGAACTAAATCGAACCAGGGAATAGAAAAACTTGGTAAGATATAAGGCCGATGAGGACCCCCTATCGCTACGGCCAAGCCCAAGTAGAGTAAATAATCAGCAACCAAACCAATAATCCTAAATAACCCTTGCTTTTAATTCTGAAGTCACTAGTATGCACGCCATCGGACGCGGGATGGAGCAGTCTGGTAGCTCGTCGGGCTCATAACCCGAAGGTCGTTGGTTCAAATCCAGCTCCCGCAACCAAATTTAAAAAAGCCTGAATTACGCAAGTGATTCAGGCTTTTTGCGTTCTAAAGCCGTCATTCTCATGAAAATGGGAAACCAGTGTCTTTCTAACGGGCTGCGTCGGGCTCAGCTCTTCATTAGCCAGCGAAGGTCATTGCGGGATGCCGACCAGGCCAAATCCAGCTCCCGCAACCAAATTAAAGAAGCCTGAATTACGCAAGTGATTCAGGCTTCTTGCGTTCTAAAGCCGTCATTCCCATGAAAATGGGAAACCAGTGCCTTTCTAACAGGCTGCGTCGGGCTCAGCTCTTCATTAAGCCAGCGAAGGCCGTTACGGGAAGCCGCCCAGGCCAAATCAGCTACAGCGACCAAACAACAGGCCCTGTCAGTTAAGCGCTCACTTCCGTTACTACATCGTCTCCTCGGCTATATTTATAGACGTAGCTATCTCAAGCCAGTCAACTATGAAAATCTCAGTAACGCTCATTTTAGGTTTTGCCCTAATGGCCTTGTTTTCCGGCAGTGCCGGCATGTTTTCGGCCTGGCAAATAGATCAGTTAGAGCACGAGCTTTCACACGAAGTAAAACAATACATCACCCAACTTAAATACTCCTCCGATATTAATTTTCTACTGCAGCGGAATAAATCCAACATTAGAGAGGCTTTAGCCTCCGGTGCTGCAAATGAAGACCAGGACCTGGAATATGGACTGGAACAGGCAAAATTGGCGCTCAACGGCATCTTGAGAAATCTTGTACTCTGGGAAGCTCAACTAAAAAAAACTGAACATGCCGCAGACGACCCATACCACACCAAGTATTTCAATGGTAAAAACCAAGATCTGCAAAGAGTCAATCAACTGAAGTCTGAGTTTGACAGTTATGCTGAAATTTCTGACCGACTGAGTTTACTGATTTTTCAATTTAAGGATATAAACCACCCAAAACTTAAAAATGTCTATAACCAATGGCGCCAGCACTCGAGGGAGTTTCAAGCTCAGGTCAAACAAGCCACACAAAGAAGCCTGGATAAGGTAGTCAAGGCAGAGGTCAAGCTAAGGGGTTACCTGAACGAAAACAAATTTATCAATATTGTTTTTAGTTTTGGCTATTTTATACTGGCCTGTGTAGTAGGTTTGGTTATTTCTCGCTCCATCTCCATTCCCTTGGGACTGTTAACAAATTATGCGGAGCAATTACAACGAGGTGAGTATCACAGCGCACCCAACGTACGCTCCCCCTACGAGTTAACTCGCCTGGCAGACACGATGCAAATCATGGCCAGTAAAATTCTGGGGGCAAAAAAAGAACTGGAAGATGAGCTAGCCGAACGGAAAAGATCACAGCAACAACAAATAATTCTCAGCCAGTTTAACCAGCTGTTACTCGATGGCGTAATGGACGGCGTCATTGGCCTCGATACTGACGGCCTTGTCACCTTTGCTAACCCCTCGGCCTTAAAGTACTTTGATATACAAGATAGAAACGTATTGCTCACTCCGTTTATTGATCTCTTTGGCTTAGAAGAAAAAGACTTCAAAAAAACCACCATAGGCAATGTTCTAACCCAAGCGTCTAAAGAGATCACCCTGGGTGAAAAGGCGGTTTACGTCAACGGCAAGAAATCTTGGATCGAGTATACCTGTACGCCATTGAAGGAGGGCGAAAAGTTTAAGGGCGCCGTTATGGTATTCCGGGATATCAGCGAGAAGCGTAAAAGAGAAGAAAGATTAAAGCTCACTGAAGAAGTATTTGAGAAACTCACCGAAGCGATTATCGTCACCGATGAAAATAATATAGCCCTGGAAACCAATCAGGCATTTTCCTCCATCACCCTTACAAACCGCAGTCTTGTACTAGGAAAGAAACCAACTATATTGAATAGCCTGACCGAACAAACAAAGCTAGATGAAAAAGTTGCCAGCCAGATTAATCGAACCGGTAGCTGGGAAGGAGAAATCTGGACTGAGCGCAATAACGGAGAGGTGTTTCCGGCCCAAGTCTCTATTTCCTCCCTAGATAAAAACCAATCTGATTCAAACAGGCTCATCACTTTTAGCGATATTACCGAAAAAAAAGCAATTGAAAAGAAAGCCAAATTCCTGACCTTTCGCGATCCATTAACCCTTCTGGCAAACCGCTCTCTATTTAAAGACAGTTTGAACAACGCCATAAAAGAACATCAACAGAAGTCACGCATTGCGATAATAACAATTGATCTAGATGATTTCAAAAAAATAAACGAGTCTTTTTCCCACGATGAGGGAGATGAATTATTGAAAATTTATGCTCAAAGGCTCAGAGCCACAAAATGTCACTTTGATACCTTGGCTCGCCTCGCTTCTGATGAGTTTGCCGTGATTATTTCCAAGGTTAAGAATGTAGACATTATTGGGCATTGCGCCAAAGAAATTCTAAATTCCGTTGCCCTCCCCATCAAACTTAAAGGTCATGACATAATTGTCACAGCGAGCTTAGGGGTCGCCTTATACCCGGATGATGCCGATAATGCCAATCAGTTAGTTAAAAATGCAGAAGCTGCTACCCTACAAGCCAAACGTGCCGGCAAAAACAATATCAAATTTTACCATCAAGATATGAACTCCCAAGTGGAGCAACATATGAAGATGGAGCTTGCACTTCGCAAGGCAATAGAAAATGATGCAATTAGCCTACATTACCAACCAAAGGTCTGTCCCATTACGGGTGAAATCAAAGGCCTGGAAGCACTTGCCCGGTGGATAGATCCTGAGCTGGGATTTGTCTCCCCCGGGATATTTATTCCAATGGCGGAAGCCTGTGGTTTGATTATCCCGCTTGGAAAGCTAATTTTAAGACAGTGCTGCCAGCAAATAAAAACCTGGATTGAAATGGGCTATGAACAACTTCAAGTAGCGATAAACCTGAGCGCATATCAATTCCTCGATGAAAACCTTTTTGACAATATTCAAAGCCTGTTAAGCGAATATCAGCTATATGCCAAAAATATAGAGTTTGAAATAACCGAAAGCATGTTAATGGACAACATTGATTACGCGATTTCTGTAATGGAAAAGATCAATAATCTTGGCATTGATATTTCTATGGACGACTTTGGTACAGGTTACTCCTCACTAAGTTATTTGAAGCGCTTTCCAATTAAAACACTAAAAATTGACCAGAGTTTTGTGCAACACCTCACTTCAGACCCAGACGATGCAAAAATTGTCGCCACCATCATTGAAATGGCCAATAATTTTAATCTCGATGTGGTTGCCGAAGGCGTTGAAACGCTGGAGCAGGCGAACTGGCTTACAGAAAAAAACTGTACCTATTTACAAGGTTACTATTTAAGCAAACCTTTGCCCGTGGCAGATATTACACAATTATTAAAAACAAATAACTTTAGCTCCTTACTGGGGCTCAAAACATAACAGCTAACCTCTGGCTTTGTAGCTTTATTTGGTTAAAGCATCTAAGCAGACCGCTTTCAGAGCAAATATCAAGCAATCAAACCAAGAATCCAAAATAACCCTTGTGTTAATTTTAGAAATCACTATTATGCACGCCATCGGACGCGGGATGGAGCAGTCTGGTAGCTCGTCGGGCTCATAACCCGAAGGTCGTTGGTTCAAATCCAGCTCCCGCAACCAAATTATAAAAGCCTGAATTGCGCAAGTGATTCAGGCTTTTTGCGTTTAACGCGAAAACAAATCACCGGGAATACGTGTGGGGGAAATACCTTTCACATTTTCCCAGCTTACACTTCGCATCAGTACATCGAGAACCAGCAAGAGCCGCCATCTGAAAGATCAGTAAAAACGTCCAAGTCACTCAGACAGGACTAACTTACGTATGTTCCCTGCTTTGACGTTTATCAGCCAACACTTAAAATCGAAACCCTAAAGCACTGGTTCGGCCCAAAGTTTCCTTCTGCTCCGCTCCTACAACATACACACAAATCGGAGGCTAGAGATTAAAGATCGTGGAAGTAGCGCCGAAAAATCAATCGCCTTTGATGTTCCTGCCGCGATATTTTTTGAGTTTACCTATAGAGTTTGATGGTTCGACATACCGGCTTCCTGTGGTATGCCGTATGAACCGGAAATAAGCTTGCCGCGTTATACTGCAAATAAAACCTACTAAACGCTTATATAGGCTGAATAAGCAGCAATCAAAAAAAATTTTCCAAATAACCCTTGTGTTAAATTTAGAAATCACTATTATGCACGCCATCGGACGCGGGATGGAGCAGTCTGGTAGCTCGTCGGGCTCATAACCCGAAGGTCGTTGGTTCAAATCCAGCTCCCGCAACCAAATTTATAAAAGCCTGAATTACGCAAGTGATTCAGGCTTTTTGCGTTTAACGCCGTCATTCCCATGAAAATGGGAAACCAGTGTCTTTCTAACAGGCTGCGTCGGGCTCAGCTCTTCATTAGCCAGCGAAGGTCATCGGTTCAAATCCGGCTCCCGCAACCAAATTTATAAAAGCCTGAATTACGCAAGTGATTCAGGCTTTTTGCGTTTAACGCCGTCATTCCCATGAAACTGGGAAACCAGTGTCTTTCTAACAGGCTGCGTCGGGCTCAGCTCTTCATTAGCCAGCGAAGGTCATCGGTTCAAATCCGGCTCCCGCAACCAAATTAAAGAAGCCTGAATTACGCAAGTGATTCAGGCTTTTTGCGTTTAACGCCGTCATTCCCATGAAAATGGGAAACCAGTGTCTTTCTAACAGGCTGCGTCGGGCTCAGCTCTTCATTAGCCAGCGAAGGTCATCGGTTCAAATCCGGCTCCCGCAACCAAATTTATAAAAGCCTGAATTACGCAAGTGATTCAGGCTTTTTGCGTTTAACGCCGTCATTCCCATGAAACTGGGAAACCAGTGTCTTTCTAACAGGCTGCGTCGGGCTCAGCTCTTCATTAGCCAGCGAAGGTCATCGGTTCAAATCCGGCTCCCGCAACCAAATTAAAGAAGCCTGAATTACGCAAGTGATTCAGGCTTTTTGCGTTTAACGCCGTCATTCCCATGAAAATGGGAAACCAGTGTCTTTCTAACAGGCTGCGTCGGGCTCAGCTCTTCATTAGCCAGCGAAGGTCATCGGTTCAAATCCGGCTCCCGCAACCAAATTAAAGAAGCCTGAATTACGCAAGTGATTCAGGCTTTTTGCGTTTAACGCCGTCATTCCCATGAAAATGGGAAACCAGTGTCTTTCTAACAGGCTGCGCCGGGCTCAGCTCTTCATTAGCCAGCGAAGGTCGTTGCGGGATGCCGCCCAGGCCAAATCCGGCTCCCACAACCAAATTAAAGAAGCCTGAATTACGCAAGTGATTCAGGCTTTTTGCGTTTAACGCCGTCATTCCCATGAAAATGGGAAACCAGTGTCTTTCTAACAGGCTGCGTCGGGCTCAGCCCTTCATTAAGCCAGCGAAGGCCGCCACGGGATGCCGCCCAGGCCAAATCCAGCTCCCGCAACCAAATTAAAAAAGCCTGAATTACGCATTCGAGCTTGTTTCGGTTAAGCTCTTCGTCATTCCTTACTCAAGGGATAGTCCAATGCCTCAGTCTAACGTCCTTTAAAAGCGTCATGTTCAGTTCCTTCTAGCTCCCCTTCACTAACAAAACTTGTTATAGCTACACGATTAGGGTAAAAAGTGTCATAAAATGTCCCAGTTTAATACGAGTATGTATTGGGATATCCCTTGGGTTGTATTAAGGATATATGCCGTTACCGGCAACAATAACATTATGAACTTTTTTTACGAACGCGCTGAAACCGAAACAGAAGTTACCATCACCTTTAAATCTCATTGGGTGTACTTCTTTTATGCCACGCTAATACTTTGCGTCGCCAGGGCTGTATACCCAGAAATCCAGCCGTTAAGTGAGTTCACCAGTGTGGCTACTTACTCTGTGCTGGCTTTAGTGGGTATCCGCATCTTTAAGACCAAAGGAGTGAATAAAGAAGTACAGGAAGCCGTGAAGGCCAAAAAAGCCAAGTTAACCGGTGCGACTCTCTCCCCCATTAATCCTCTGGTCGTTGTGATTTCCAAGGATGAGGTAAAAGAGGGCTAAGCCAACGAAGCGCACGCCCGTGTATAGTCCAGCAGCTCTAACACGGGCAGAATTACTGAACAGCGGCTGGAGGAGTAAAGAATACAGATTGAGGCTGAAGTGGCGAAGAATCGCTGACTCCAGTTTGTTATTTTTCATGAAACTTAAATCCCAGCGACGCCCTCTAAAACCTTAACCGCAGATCCAATCATATAGTCCATGCAGAAAACACAATAAGTAATGCCAAAGAGCCTCCAGCGCAGAGCTTTTGGATGAATAGCCAAATAGGTATAGAAGGGTGAATTCGATATTTAGTTAAGTAGAAAACAGAAAGAGTACAAAATTCGCTATTGCAGGTAGAAATGGCCGACCCTAGCGGTCGGCCATTTTGCTCGATTAGGCCTGGCTCAGCTGCCCTTCGACCTCACTAACTGGTTGTTTTCTCTTACCCTGAATAGCAAATACCATTGATAAAATGGCGGGCACCAGGAACAATGTGAACACGGTCGCCAGTAATAACCCGCCAACCACTACAGCCCCTAAACCGCGATACAATTCAGAGCCAGCACCCGGCATTAACACCAGAGGCAACATACCGCCAACGGACGTCAGAGTACTCATCAAAATAGGCCTTACTCGTGTTTTTACCGACTCCACGATAGCCTGATTTGGTGTAAAGCTTAGCTTGCCATTGGAGTCCGGCTTCAACAGGTTCAGTGCCTGATGCACGATAAGGATCGCATTATTCACCACCACACCAGCCAAAATAACAAAACCGAGAATAGTCAGAACATCCAAGTTTTGTACCGGCAGATATCGGTTCGATACACTGACGGCGTGAACCCAGGATAACCCAAGGAAACCACCCAATGTCGCCAACGGCACTGTAACCAGAATCACCAGTGGATACATCCAGTTTTGGAACAGAACCACCATCACCAGATACACCACTATCAACGCCAGAAACAGTGAACTGGTGACTGTACCAAACAGGCTACCATCACCCATCAGCGCCAGCTTAATATCATTTAGCTTACCTGCGCTACCTGCCA
This sequence comes from Psychromonadaceae bacterium, assembly GCA_965249895.1. Classification (GTDB taxonomy): domain Bacteria; phylum Pseudomonadota; class Gammaproteobacteria; order Enterobacterales; family CBDFNC01; genus CBDFNC01. The sequence goes on along the minus strand of CBDFNC010000002.1, from coordinate 409,800 downwards.
GGTTGACTTCCACCGTTGGGGCAATAGCCCCGGCACTGCGCAAGCCATCAATCATTTCATTAATAACTTGTATGGCTTGCTCCATGGGTAGATTAGCTGGCGGCGTGAACTGCAAGGTCACCGCACGCTGACGGTTCACGTGTTTAATTTGATCGGCCCCGCGAATACGCTCTACCAACGCCAGGTTTTCCAGGTCCACTACACCACCTCCAGGCGTTGCCAGTGGTGTTCGAAGCAAAGAAGATACCGCTTCAGCACCTGTGGCGTATTCACTGATGATTTTAATATCCTTCAGTTCCCCACCCATGGAGAAGCTCCTTGGTAAGGTATAACCATCACCGTTTATCGCTACAGCCATTCCCAGGTCGCTACGGTTCATATTAAGATCTTGCAGCCGCTCATCCAGTGGCGTCACCCTGAGTTCAGGTGTCGCCAGCAAGAAGTTAGCCGGCTCAGGCACCGTCGCATACGGTCCAAATTTACCAAAAATTTGGAACAGTAATGCCGCTGCGCCCTGGCTCACCTGATCGAGACTATCGCCAACCATATCGATCTTAATCGCCGAACCGGTAGAGCCGCCATTGCTGAACAAAGGAAACTGGAATGCAAAGTTAATCACATCCGGCGCATTGGCACCTCGGGCAGCATTATTAAGCAAATCGATAGAATCCACCGCTGTTGTCGGATCAGCCGGAATAGCAGCCTGAAACATACGTCCGCCCATCGCCACCAGGAAGTAATGCTCTAACGCAGGCGCTAGCATTTCCCCTCCCTGGATGGGAATGGTTACCCGGCGATCTGCCGGATCCGGCGCTTCAGTGCCACGAACTACTTTTTCCGCGACAAAGCGATCACCGGAAAACTCCCAACTAGGCCGTACCGTGGACTCCATACGCTCACCAATTTCATGCATTTGATCCAGGCTATAACCCGGTGGCGTCAACATAATTCCAAAAATGGCATTTCGGTTACCCTTAGGTAAATAATCCATTGGAGGCATGATGAGGTAGATACCAACGAAGGTCACAGCGGCAAAACTAAGGGTTAATCCGATCCGCCGCGTCCAACTCTTCAGGCTAAAACCGACGACTTTAGCCACCGCATTCGGAACCTTGTCCAAGGCCGACTGTTTGCCTGCTTTGCCCTTTTTAGGGAGGCGTAAAAAGCCCGCCGCCGCCGTCGGAATAACCAAAACGGAAACAATAAAGCTGATCCCTACCGCAGCCATAATGGCCAGTGCGATATCACGGAACAATTGCCCTGCCGAATCCTGAATAAACAGAATAGGGAAAAATACAGCCAGGGTGGTGAGTGTCGAGGCAAATACCGCTCCCGCCACTTCTTTTGTGCCATCAACAGCAGCCTGGCTCGATTTTTTGCCCATTTCCAGATGCCGGAATATATTTTCAATAACCACGATAGAGTTATCGATAACCATACCCACGGCAAATGCCATGCCCGCCAAAGAAACGATATTTATGGAGCGACCCATGGCGACCAGAACCACCACGGAAGCAATAACGGAAATCGGTATCGCAATGGCTATCACACCTATGGTTCTTAGCGAGCGTAAAAACATCAGCAGGGTTAAGGTTGCCAGCAAACCACCAATCAGGATATTGCTTTGTACCAAATCAATAGCCTCCTCTACATAGGTGGAAGAATCCCATACCTGCACTAATTCCAGGGAGCCGTTCATTCCAAGGCGCTGGGCTTCTTGCTCCAATAAACCACCCGGCTGATTTAACTGGGCCAGCTCGGCTTTAATTAGCCCCATGGTTTCCAGCATGTTGGCGCCATAAGCCAGCTGAAAATTAAAGAATGGCATTAATACGCCGCGCGCTTTAACCCAGTCGGTCATCTCCTTATAGGTAGGCACTACCTTGGCGACATCACGTAAATAAACCGGTCCAACGGCATCTCTTCGGAGCACCAGGTTTTCCACTTCGCTGGCATCGGCAAACCGGCCCACGGCTCGGATACGAATATCATTCTTGCCATCCGTCAGTTTGCCACCAGAGAAATCTCTGTTATTTACCTGGATAGCATTTACCAGCTCATTGTAGGTAACACCGCGATTCGCCAGCGCCATGGGATCAACCGAAATTTGCAGCTCCCGCTGACGAGCTCCAACGATGCCGACCTCGGAAATCCCTTTAATACCTTCAAGGCTCGGCCTTAACCTGCGCTCCATAAAGTCATACAAGGTAGTGGCATCAAAATTGGGATCTGAGCTTGAAAGGCCAACCCAGGCAATATAATCCACCGAATCAGGATCAACCCCTTTGACTACAGGCTCTGTCGCTCCAGTTGGATAACCCGGCACTTCATTCAGTTTCTGCAACACCTGTTGCATGGCCTGATCGATATTCACACCAGTTTCAAACTCAAGCCTTAGCTGACCCTGGCCAGATTGGCTGATACTGGTCATGGTAGCCAGGCTGGTCACATCGCCCAGTACTTTCTCCTGCTCGGTCACAATGTCCGACTCAATTTCCGATGGAGACGCATTCTCCCATTGGGTCGTCACCGACACGACGACAGAGTCAACAGTCGGCGTCATCTGTATAGGGACACTGGCGAATGCGAGAACACCCGCAATCACAGACAATATGACCGCGACCGCAACCGTAATGGGTTGTTTAACGGCGGCTTCTAACAATTTCATTTCATCTCTCCCTACAAATCAGCCTGGTTACTGACAGTTTGTTCCTTGGTAGAAGCATGTAAGCCATCACTTTGCTCCGCGATGGCTACAACCGGGCCGGGCATCAGTCTTTCATTACCTTCATTCACAATTGTGTCGCCATCCATCAGGCCATGGCCCTGAATCGCTACCCGATCACCGCTTTCAAATAAGATACGAATTGGAACTGGCATGGCCATTTTCCCTTGCTCCGCGGCCACGACCTTGTAAACCACCGGGCTACCATTCTTCCTTACTATGGTGTCACGACTAACGGTAAGCTGCTGCTGATTAGCTCCGGTTGGGATCCAGGCTGATACAGACATACCGGTTAACCACTGTTTTTGCTCATTGGGTATTTGAGCAATTGCGGTGAAGGTTCGTGCGCGCTGATCAACCCGGCCGGTTACTTTTACGTTAAAGGCTTGGGCGGGTTTACCATTAACCTGCAATGTCACTTGTTTATAGTTTTGGTTTGCCAGGGCAACAAATCGCTCTGGCACAGACAACCATGCTTCAAGTTGGTTATCGTTTACTAACTGCATGGCCGACATGCCTTGATTAAACCACTCTCCTTTCTCGGCATGTCGCTCCGTTATAATTCCGTCAAATGGTGCATATAAAGAGGTATCGTCCAGCCTAACTTGCAATAATTCCTGCTTAGCCTCCATCGCCAGGGCTTGCTGCTTCGCATCTTGTAAATTAGCCCTGGCAACTGCCGCCTGGGTTTTTGCTTGTCTTAACTGACGCTCGGTTACCGCCTGGCGAGTAATTGAAATATTGTATGCACTTACGTCCGCCTTAGCGTCTTCAAGCTCTGCGGCACGTAAATTCACCTGAGCTTTCGCTCTCGCCAGCTCAGCCTGTAACTGTTTTAACTCGGCTTGTAAGCGACGGTCATCCAATTGGACCAAGAGGTCGCCTTTACTGACTCTGTCCCCTTCGTTCACTTTTACCTGGGTCACATACCCTGACTCTCGCATGGCTAATGAGGCTTCAGCCACAGCCTTTAGCGTACCCGTCACACGGTCATGCTTCTGCATCTCTTTAAGGACGATCTGCTCGGTGTGCACTACTTGCTCTGCTGTTGCGGAACTCGCAGACAGCAAACTCAGGAGTAAAATGGACGCTGACGTTAACCGTCTGGACATAGGCATTATCATTTTGAATTCCTTGTCAGGGATTTAAACTGTGGTTTAGCTCAGTCTTTCTCTGACGCTAAACCGATTGGTCTAAAGTATCCAACCAAAGAACCATAAGATCAAGAAATAATATCACTCAGATCAAAAATGAATCACCAGTAGAGACCTAAAAAATTGAAAAGTGCAGGTTAATTTTTCCTGCCTTAATAAAGCTGAGGTTAAACGGGATCACCAACGAACAAAGGGAATTAGTGGAAAAATCCGCACACTAAATAGACGAATTAAATAGAATAACCATATTTAACAATTAGTTATACCATGTTAGTTGCGAAAGTTAGGGTAACATACGGGTAAAAGCTCACTTCATAGTCGCAAAGCTCAGTCGACTCAAAACCTTGCTGGGCCTAGAGCAAGCAAGGAAAATAAACGGTATAATTTCGGCCAGAAGAAATAGACCGAATGGATTAAAGCTAGTCAGGAGCAGAGGAAGTTACTTTGCAGAGGTCGTTTGGATATCAAGAATGGTATATAGCACCATGTCTACATAATCGTCAAAACACTGAATATCTTTATTTATCTGCACACGAATATTCACACCTTGAAAGCCACAAAAAATCAGATTAGCCAACATATCCGCGTCTTTTTTACTGCCTATCTCACCCGCAGCCTGCGCCTCACGAATACATTGAGCTAAAACTGCTGTACATGCATCGTAGCTGTACTTAATCGCACCACGCACCATCTCAGAATGAGAGCATAGCTCCATCGCTATTTTGGCAATAGCACAGTCGCACACCAAATTATTCGCTATATAGTACTCACGCTTTTCCGAAAAGAAGTTAAGGATCCTGTCCACAGGTTCCTTACCTTTATCTGTCAAACTGGCTCTGAGATATTGAACAAAATCATCCGTGCTCACATCAACTAACTGAGCCGCGAAATCTTCTTTAGATTTGAAGTTGTGATAAAAAGAGCCCTTGGGCACTCCGGCTCTGTCGAGGATTTCCTTTAACCCAACACCATGGTAACTTTTTTCAGTAATAGCATCATGACCAGCCCTTAGAATTGTCGCACGCGTGTTCCGCTCTTGTGTTTCATCCTGGCCAAAACGCATCTCAAAAAACTTACCCATACCGCCCAACTCAATTCGCTCAATTGGGGAGAGTATTAGACCTATCGTCTCAAAATGCAAGACTCCCTTAACTAAATGTGAGCATAACCCTCTACAAGCCCTCGTTAAAAAGCATTAAATAGTGAGCGGGCTCAAAAAAACAACCTACTATTAACTTGTTAATCAAGACAAGGTGATCTCACTGGTCATCACCGCTCAACGGAAGAGAGCTGGAGGCAAGACATCGCCTAAGTAAAGCTCTAGTGGAGAACAAATGAAAAGGATCTTTCTACTCTCTGCAACGCTCTACTTGCTGCCATACAGTACGCAGGCCAACAATTCAAACATCGAGTTTACCCTAGGCAGCTGGTCCCATCACATCAATGCTAAAGCTGAATACAATCAACAGCATAATACGCTGGGTATCCAATATAAAAATATCGAAGCCATGACGTTTAAAAACAGCTACTCCATTCAGAGTTATAGTCTGGGGTACAGTTGGCAAACCGAACTTATTGAAAAATGGGTTTACGCTGGTATCGGAGGTGGAGCCGTATATGGTTACGGCGATATTCAAGGCTACAATACGATAACACCATATATCTCGCCTTTTGTTTCTGCCTATTACAAACAAGTGGGATTCAGCGTGGGTTATGTTCCCCCCATAGGCCAAGATACCAACGGTATACTTGTTTTCAGTACAAAACTCAAAATATAGAGCCAATACTTCACAAGGGTTACATTCAGACCCGGATTATTTTATCTGCTGCCATGGTAACAATGGAAACAGGCGAAGTGATTTCCATATTATAACAACTTACCATCCCGACTCTGACTTCACCGGCTACCTGAACCTGGGTAATCCGATGTAACACTCCTGGTAAAATATTATTGCTCCATTTGTATGGTTAACAGTCTTGTATTGCTAAGCACCATCACATAACTACTTCCAACGCTAGCTTTACCACAAAAATCGATAGGTGTGGCGGTGCTGGTAATAATCAACGAAGAGTCGCAAGTCGTCACATCCATAAAATCTGTAAGCAGACCTCGACTGAGCGAAACTTTTGTTCCGTCATTGTCCAGCTCTATATTTTGATGGGTTGGCAGGAAGCGTATTCTGTAAAGGCCAGGTTTGTTACTGGTTGTACTCTTGAACGGTGTGAGCTTAGTTACAGAGCCATTTTCTTTCCAGGCAATGCTCCAGATCCTGTCATTTTTACCTAGGTCGACTTTTTTCTTGTCTTCCTGCCCACCTCCCTTTACTCCGACACTAGCCCCACTTAGTAAGCCAAACCACTCAGGTTTATGAACAAAGGTATCATTCAGGTTGGCTAAGTCCGCTACCTCCACACCAAACACATAGTCATTGTAAAATGAATTAAAATGGAACTTCATTCGTTCCTGAGTTGCATTCACAAAAACCACATCCGCAGATTTTTTTTGAAAATCTGACTTTGTGCAACCCATGAGAATAAATGGAATTAGTAGGTAAACTACTCTGTACATTTGAAACAACCCTGCTACCAGCGCATCATAGTGGAGGGTAAAATATCAAAAACATTCCTCATTTATTGTCAGTATTTACAGACATATTGTTAACAAATGTAAGCCTCTATCCAGAAACTCGCCGTTACGTTACCCAAGAAAGCAGACTCACCTGATTGCACATACGACCAATCAAAGAAAACTCTGTGAGTTCAGCTAGGTGAGATTAGTTGCCGCCCGCCCTGAAGCATGGGAATGGGCAGTAGTTAGAGTTCCACCTTGAAACGACAACCCAATAAAGTCAGAATATATCGCTGTCATTGTTTTCCTGTAAATCTGGATACCTAAGCAACACATTATGTTAATGAGCGCAAAATGATCCCTCTTATTACCAACCCGGTATACAGCTATCAGTTCGATGCCAAGCATAGGTTTCCGATGGAAAAATTCGGCCTATTACACACTTACCTAAAAGAAACAGGGATCGCTACCCATACAAATTTATTCAGGCCAGGTCGGGTAAAACCTGAAGTCCTTGAATTGGGTCACTGCCCGGACTACATACAACGATTTGTAAGTAACCAACTCACTCACAAAGAAGTTCGCCGAATGGGACTGCCCTGGAGTGAGGGACTGGTCCGCCGAACCCTGATTTCACCCAATGGCACCCTGCTCACCGCCAGACTGGCTCTTAAATACGGTATTGCATGCCACCTGGCTGGCGGAACTCACCATGCCCACTATAACTTTGCATCCGGGTTTTGCATCTTTAACGATCTAGCAATTACTGCCCGTACCTTAGTTGAGCAAGGAAAGCTAGAACGAGTATTAATTTTTGATTGCGACGTACACCAGGGAGACGGCACCGCTAATATTCTCAAAGATGAACCGCGCATATTTACCTGCTCCATCCACTGCGACAAAAACTTCCCTGCGCGCAAAGCGCATAGCGACCTGGATGTGGAAGTTCCCGCTGGCACTACAGATCAAGGTTACTTGTCTCTGATCGACCAAGCTCTTGAAAATATCTTTAACCAGTTTAAGCCTTCTTTGGTTCTCTATGATGCTGGAGTCGATATTTATAAAGACGACCCCTTGGGCCTGCTTAATATCAGTGAGCAAGGTATTCGAGACAGGGACAGGTTAGTACTGGAGAAATGCCTTAAACATACGGTCCCCGTTGCTACCGTTATTGGTGGCGGTTACGACAAAAACAGATATGCGCTAGCCCGCCGGCACGCCATTGTTACCGAACAGGCAACAGAAATTTTCCCACATTAGGCGGTGCACCTGTGCCTAATCAGAGGTAGCATAAATACACCTTACCTCCCGAGGATGAATTTAACCTTGCCAAATGAGATAGCTCTCACCCTAAACCCAGCAATTCTCAATTTCCCTCGAACTAGTATATCCTGCTAAAGCAAAAATAAAGCAATTCAAGGAAGAGAGATGAACAAGGGCAATATAAGCGCCATTCAAGGAACAGGGATCTTACTTTCCACCCTACTGGGCTCAGGCGTTTTAGTTATTCCCGCCCTTGCGGCTTCTGAATCTGGCAGTTATTCATTACTTGCTTGGGTGTTAATGGCGCTGGCCATTCTACCTATTGTTTTTACCTTTTCAGCTCTGGGTAAACAATACCCAAACGACGGTGGTACCGCCCACTTTGTAAAACTGGCTTTTGGCGATAGAGCCGCTAAAAGCATAGGTTGGCTTTATGTCTCCATCGCCCCTATTGGACCGCCAGTGGTATTTATTGCCGGCGCCGCCTATTTGGCAGAGTTGCTTTCTATTGCCAGTGATAAATTGCTGCTGTTAGAGCTAACCATGTTAGCCGCAATATATATGTTAAATCGCGCTAAGTTAGAAACGTCAATACGCTTTCAGACCATACTGAGCTTTGTCGTCACCGCCATTATTATCATTGTATGTGGCCTAGCATTACTGAAGCCAACCGCACCGATACCACAAGTCGCCTTCTCTGCTGTGAGTCTAGGTAAATCCATGGCGATTATTTTTTGGTGCTTTGTCGGCATAGAGGCCATTTGCCATATCGCCAACGATTTTCGAGATCCCAAAAAGGACTTCCCAAGAGTGGTTATTTTTGGCGTCACTCTGGCCGCAACCATTTACTTTGTGCTGAGTATTGCGGTATTAAAATATCAGGCTTTCGGCAGTGAAACGGATAACTTACTTTCCATCGCAAATATCGCTAACATCGCTGTGGGGTCAATGGGGCACAAACTGATCGCGCTGGTCGGCTTTATAGCTTGTTTCTGCGCGGTTAATATCTATGTCGTCAGCTTTGCTCGCATGCTCTACAGTATGAGCCTAGAAAAAGCGGTGCCAAAAGCGCTGGCTAAAAAAAACGCCAACGGCTGCCCATTGCATGCCATAAATCTGATTGTGCTCTCAATTGGCCTGGTATTATTGGTACGCGCCTACTTTAAGCTACCTTTCGAGGTCTTACTCGAATATGCCAACGGAGTCTTTGTTCTCATCTACCTTGCCGCAGCACTGGCAGGCGTCAAACTACTACGAGGGGTCAACCGGCTTTGCGCGCTATTCTCTGCGCTATTCTGCTTGATAATTGCTGTATTTATGGGAGCAAATGCCAGCTACGGTATTCTAGTCCTGATATTTTCCTGGCTCATCTATCGCCGTATAGAGGGTAAAATATTGACCCCATCGCCATAAAACATATCGGGGATAAAAATGAAATTTGTCCCCTCTTTATCAGTGATAATACCAAGTCTTGATCCGCACTATTCACCGAACACATTCCAACGGTTAATACGGTGGCTTAACCAGCGCCAGGTTACTCCCAATAAGAAGGTTAGGGACTGGTCAAACTTGGGTAATAGATCTATCGGGCTTGGTAGGAGCCGAACCCATCTCAGGAATGAGATGTAAAGCGCATGGATGCACGTTCGGCGAACCTTGCTGGCTTACGCTTCGCCCTTTTTGCCTATAAAGAGGCATCTGATCCTACAAAGGGCGCAACAATTGTTACCCTTAGAACCGTTATATGATGGGTTCCGAAGGTAAAACGTTTGCTGGGGAAAGCAAACCAACACGTCAATTGGTAGACAAGTTGCATTATAAGCAAGGTGTTAGTTGGCGCCCACTCTGAAGCAGGAGTACACGTTAGCTCCTTTCCAGGTATGGCAAATAACATGGTGCATGTTGATAGTCATCACCATAGGCACCGCCAGCCATATAAGCGAGATCATGCTTTTCCTGTAAAGAACGCGCGATAGCTTTGGCCTGCATGTCATTCTCAGCAACAAACGCAATTTCATCTTGATAAAAATCGAAAAAAGCAATTGACGGTTGATGAGCTGTAGCAGTAACAGCGCCCTTAACTGTATAACGAGGCATAATACATCCCTATAAATGTCGACAATAAGCGAGTTGGATTCTTACATACTCGGCTAACTTTTCTAACTACACAAAGGGGTAGTTCTTGTATGTCAACCTAAAGCCGTATATTAGCTCTCTAAAGTCGTCACCACTATTACATAAACTTACGCTCCCTTAACCTTTCACGAGAAACTACACACTGCGATTACAGGTACAAAAAATTGACATTTAAGTGACCTGGCTATAATGATCTAACAAATAAGCAAGTACAGCTGGCAAACCCATATTTAATTCAATAGGATAATTAGCCATAATAGCAATTGATTCAAACAGTTAAATGTCTACTCAGTTCGACCCTGATACAGGTAAATTACTCTATAAAGCGGTCATTAAAGATATACTGCTTTGCAGCCTATACAGCTTTATTATTGCCGGTGTTTTGTATTATATCGAACTCGCTCCCGATTTTGTTCTCACCAGCATTATTTCTCATACCTTCTCTTATTGCTGTATGTTCCTGGGAATTCTTGTATGGCACAGATACCCAAGCGTGGCCAAATGGAAAAAAGCGCTATTTTCTAACAGCCTGGGTATGCTTATCGCAACTATACTATCCAGCCTGGTACTGGAATTATATGGTGCTCCAGAGACTTTCTTATGGACTGGCCAATCCGCTAAAACTTCGATTATTGCGCTCATTCTGGGTTCATTTTTCGCCTACTACTTTTTCTCGAGAGAGTCGTCTGCAGATATAAAAAGGAAGCTGGATGAAGCCCAGTTGCACAAAGCTCGTCATGATAAATCCTTACTTGAAAGCCAGCTAAAAACACTACAAAGCCAAATTGAACCGCACTTTCTGTTTAACACCCTGGCCAATATTCAAGTCATGATCCATCACGATCCTAAAATTGCGACTAAGCTGCTGATTAACTTAACCGACCTGCTGCGGCAAAACCTGACAAAGTCCCGGCTCGACTCCATATCCATTTCCGACGAGACGAGTTTCTTACACGCCTATCTGGAAATTAAAAAGATACGCCTGGGAGCCCGCTTAACCTACGATATTGAAGTGACTCCCGGCGTAGATGAGTTCCAGACCTTACCACCCTTACTTATTCAACCCTTAGTGGAGAACGCCATTGAACACGGCCTGGAGCCGAGGGTTTCGGGTGGCAAAATCAGCATTCGCTTTTCAATTGAAGGATCCCAACTGGTGATTTCAGTTCAGGATAACGGCATGGGACTTAGCAAAGCACATGCCCAGGGGAACGGTATCGCGTTAAACAATATCCGTAGCCGGTTAAACAACTTATACGCAGAGCATGCCAGCCTGACAATTACTGAAATGCCGCAACAAGGTGTTTGCGCTTTACTTAAGCTCCCTGTCGGGGCAAATCCATTACAAGCTGTACGTCATGCCTCTTAGGCTGGGATCCAGCACTGCGCTTTAACGGGTAATATCGAGCAATTGACTCAAATGTGAAATCTTGTGGTCGGCGCCAAAGCACCCCAAATCAAGATCTGCATAAAACTCCTGGTTTATTGCCGGTGAATACAAGACGGTGCCAACCCCAACAGACTTGCCGGCCACAATATCCGGTTTAGCATCTCCTATCATCCAGGTCTTAGTACTGTCGGCCGCCAACTGGTCCATCGCCAATAATAAAGGCTCTGGGTCCGGTTTTAACTGGCTGACATTCTCTTTCGTCACTATGGCCTTAAACGCATTAACCAGGCCTAAATTTTCCAATACCGGGAGTACATTCTGTTTGCTGTTAGAAGTCACTATGGCCAAATTAAACCGCTGATCGCCTAACTCAGAAAGCAGTTCCTCGGCGCCATCCATCAACTTGGTTGATAGCAAGTTTTCTTGCACCTGGCTGTAAACCACCTGTACAAAGGCTTCCATATTATCTATGCCCAATTTTTCAAGCTGCTCCCAATGATGAAAGGCGGATTTGATGGCACTTTCATCTGCCTCAATACCGAACTCTGCCAACCCACTTTCCAGTGACAGGTACCACTGTGGCAAGGTATTTGCCAAACAGCCATCCCAGTCAAATAGCAAAAATCGCTCCATATATACTCCCGCCTAAGCCAATTTAAGGACATTGAGTTTAACAAAAATAAGCACAGATAATATGCCCTCTCAAGACGGATTGAACATTTATCCGTCGAGGCGATAAAGTGACCGATACATGGCAGGTAGCGCCGTGAGTTAGTCTCCACTATCAAATCGCCCCTGTCATTACCAGCTTGCTATACCGCCACTGGGCTCAGCAGTATAATGGCTGGCCTTCATCGAAGGGGGGAGCAAACCACACCTAGTAACCCATTTATCAGAAATTAGAGCTACTGTGATTTTTACGATACAATTCAATAAAAACATACAATTACATACGCCTTTTTTGTCACCGTTATTTTCTTCTACCACCAATAAACATAATTAAAGGGTATTACTTATGACTGCAAAACTAGCCACGTCGGTGTTATTCCTCGCCAGCGCCTCTTTTCAGGCTCACGCCGGCGACTGCGGGAAAGTGACCATCGCGGATATGAACTGGAACTCAGCCAGCCTGATGGCCAATGTCGATAAATTTATTCTGGAACACGGCTATGATTGTGACGCCGAGTTAGTCCCGGGTGATTCTATGCCCACCAGCACATCCATGATAGAAAAAGGCCAGCCGGATATCGCGCCGGAAATGTGGACCAACTTTATTAAAGATTCACTGGATAAAGGTGTGGCTGACAAGCGCCTGCGTATTGCTGGCCGGTCTCTTTCCGATGGTGGCGAGGAAGGTTTTTGGGTTCCTCAGTATATGGTGGACAAGGACCCAAGCCTAGCAACCATTCAAGGCGTGATAGCCAACGCCAAACTCTTTACCCATCCGGAAGATCCTGAACGCTCAGCCTTTATGGGTTGTCCAGCCGGCTGGACCTGTCAGATCACCGGCGGCAATATCTATAATGCACTGAAACTCGATGATGCTGGCTTTGAACTGCTGGATCCTGGCTCAGGCGCAGCCCTGTCAGGCTCCATCGCCAGAGCGTACGACAGGAAACAAGCCTGGTTTGGTTATTACTGGGCGCCGACGGCTGTGCTTGGTAAATATAAGATGGTCAAAGTCGATTTTGGCTCAGGCATAGATGAAGAGCACTTCCGTGATTGTATCGCCAGCAATGACTGCGCCAACCCTAAAGTGACTATGTTCCCTTCCTCCCCGGTTCAGACCATAGTCACGGAAGGTTTTGCCAAGCGTGCACCTCAGGCCACGGAATACCTGGGTAAACACGCGTTCGAAAATATACAAATGAGCAAATTACTGGCCTGGATGGAAGACAATCAGGCCGATGGAGAGTTCGCCATGGAGCACTTTCTGAACAACTACGCTGACACCTGGACTCCCTGGGTATCTCCGGAAGTCGCGGCAAAAGTGAAAAAAGCCCTGGCAAGTCTATAAACACTTCTCCCTATGTGCTGCCCGTCACATAGGGGATCTCCTGCTCCCAATAACTGATTTTCTCTCATTGCAGCAAGTCCCTTATCGTTATGTCCGCGGCTCAGGCGCTATATTTCAATGGGTAAATGCCCGGTCCTTACCAGAATAATGGTTTCTTCCTCCACAAACGGATAGTGCTCACTCATATGCGTGCTTCGTATCCAGCTACCGGCAGGATAGCGTCCATGTTCATCTCGAAAGGTGGCTGAAACCTCTCGCCAGCAGGCCACTTCAGCAAAGCAACGTGCTCGTGTTCGAATTCATCTAATGGCATCACCTCGAGCCCGCCAAACCCTGGCGACCATGCTGCGCTACCCGTATCAATACGCAGCTGTTTGTTATCCTGCTCAGCAAACTGATCCAGTTTTACAAAGATGCTACAACCCTGCTGATCGCCCACAATATAGACCTGGCCCCACGGATCGACACGCTGAAATCAGGTGATCGGGTTGCTTTTTTTGCGTCTACGAATGGAACGATAAGAGGGGATTAGTCCACTGGACCCACCACGACCCAAAGGGCCGCCATATTGGTGGTTGGTTAATTCATCAGGGCAAGCGCTACCATTAACAAGCACTTAATTACAGGTTGTTAAGCTGTAAAAATATCAGGTAAAAAGCAACTCCAATCAGGCCTCCTCCCATAACAGCATTAAAAACACGTAAATGCCTGGGGCTCGTCAGTAATCGATTTATCCGATCTCCTACCAGCGCCCAACTAGCCATAGACACATAACATATGGCGAAATACAGGCTGACAAACAACGCTAACATAGTGTTGGAGTCCGCTAAATTAAATGCTGATACACCGGAAAGACAAGCAATCCATGCCTTTGGGTTTAACCACTGCAGCAAAAAGCCCTGATAAAAAGACGGCAGGTCCTGGGATTTCACCTCAATCTCGGGTTTAGATGTCGCCACTTTATAACCCATATAACAAATAAACCCTGCTCCGGCATACCCGAGCCAATGAAACAGTAACTGGTTTTGCTCGGCCAGGCTGGCCAAACCCAGGCCCACCAACACCAGCAATAACGTAAACCCTATCGTCGCCCCAGACACAAAAGGGATCGCTTTTTTAAACCCATGATTGACTCCGGTCGATAAGGTGATCAGATTGACCGGGCCAGGAGAAATAGACATGGATAGCGAAAACATGCACATAGCAATAAATACAGACATAACACCTCCTAAGATTTACGCATAGTTTAACCTTCACAGTTTCTTTTTATTAGATGCGTCAATTAGGATTCACTATTCTATATTTTGATACTATTGTAGCTCCTACCCAAGTTCTCATCTTTCCGAGAAAGTAAACACGGCTACCTTTCACCTTGGTTTTTCCTACAGCAGTTTTCTCTGTTGGTATAATCAATACACCATGTGCAAAGGGCAACATTGCTAGTGTCCATCCTGAAACGCCGATACTGTCATTCCCTCACACGTGGTGGTCCGACATCTGGATGGTCCGACACTCGGTCCAGCGGCTTTACCACGATCTCGGTGTGCGCTAAAAGACACTGGACCGAGATGTCGGACCATACCAGGCAAGCTGAAAATGACTGAGTTCGCTGTGATAGTAGTGACTAACTTTAAGCTTTCGTAAAACGACGAGCTTGGATGCTAAGAATATGACGGAAGAATAAATAGTTGAGTTTCAGGACGGGCACTAGCTAGCATATATAGGCCACATCGGTTTTGAAACCTCGACTTACCCTGTTTTGGGTAGCAACCTTTGCTTATCGCTGTCTGCTTTTGCCGCGGAAACGATTCGTATCGCTACGGGAGAGTTCCCTCCCTATATGTCGGCGTATTTAAAGCACAAAGGTGTGGCCCTTCACATTCTCAGTGAAGCATTCGCGTTAGAGGGAATAACGGTCGAATATGGCTTTTTTCCCTGGAAACTGTCCTACCTTGAGGTTGTCTCCGGTAGATGGGATGCTTCCGCTTCATGGGAATACAGGCCTGAGAGTGCAAAATTAACCCATCACCATAAGCCTTTATTTTCCGTATCCAGCCTGCTTATTTTTTCCAAAGAAAATATAAGCAGCGAAAAACTGATGCAGACGTTTAACAATGGCTTAAGACAATTGCGATTGTCTGGACAATATCAATCATTTATTAACAGCTCACGTCGCGTGAGGGTACCAAATAGACCATAAGTAACTTCGAGTAATTACCTATAACCGACATTTCGCAGCGATTTATGCTGGCAGCATTATTTTCTCGCCCAGGCGTTGTCGCCAGCCCTCTGAACCGTCTCTCCACCTAAGCCAGAAGCGGCAGTCTTAAATTTCGGGATCACCAAGCCTACCGCGCCGGGGCACAGTATGTGTTTTTCTTTTCCGCCGCTCATTCCAACTGGTAGAGCCGCGCTATCTCTTTACCGCACAGGCGGAGGATTTTCTCCTTTTCTTCCGTCAACCCAGTGACGCAGGCAGCTAGCCCTGGCGCATTCACTAAGTGGATCCCGTTCATCCGTTGGAAGATCCACCTCATCGTCGGGGTGGCGGTGGGCTTGCCCACTTGGTTAAGCACGGTTTCATCTGCTGTTTTCAGGTTTTCCCGCAATTGGTATTGGCCTGCGTTGTACACCATCAGGCACAGCGTCATCACCATCATCAACGCCTCGATCCGCTCCGGCTTTTTCAAGAACACCCCATTGAGGTGAAACTGGGGGTCTTTGATCAGGCGGAAACCCCGCTCGACCCCTTGTTGCGATTTGTAGGCGGCGAGCAGGCCAGCGACCTCCTGGTTGCCCAGTTCATTGGTCGCCAGCACGAAACGGCCCAGCTTGTTACGGTGCGGCCGGATCTTGTCCTGGCAGGGAGTCGACTCAAGTTCGAGCCGGTAGTGCGACACCTCAGGCTCGGCGTCTTTTTTCGGCCGACCACGACCTGCGTGTTTTTTCACCTCGCTGACCTCAACGTGACTAAGCCGGTGGTATTTGAGTTTACGCTCAAACTGCGCCGCCGCGTTGCGCGCGTCTTGTTTGCAGGCAAAGGCCTGCCCGGCCAGTTTGCGGGCCTGGCTTTCCGCTTCGGCCCCGGCTTTGGCGATGCGCTTGTCCAGAGTGCGACACTCTCTTTGCTCGGCCTGGCTGGAGTGGACCAGCAGCCACTGCTGCTTCAGCCCGCGCTCCACCTGGCCCAGCAAGACACCTTGATAACCTTGTTCCAGCGGCTGCCAGGCGAAGTCACTGGTATCGGCCTCGACCAGGAGTTTGACCGCTTTTACGCTTTCTGGCGCCCGAGTGACCCAGAGGTAGGCCGCTGTCAGCAGTTTTCCGTGGACGTAGAGCG
This sequence comes from Psychromonadaceae bacterium, assembly GCA_965249895.1. Classification (GTDB taxonomy): domain Bacteria; phylum Pseudomonadota; class Gammaproteobacteria; order Enterobacterales; family CBDFNC01; genus CBDFNC01. The sequence continues at coordinate 393,206 of CBDFNC010000002.1, read as the reverse complement.
CCGAATCCGCAATAACCAGCAGCTCCGGGCTGTTCTCCAGTGCTTGGCGGAAGGACTGGAGTTTGGCTAGGGTGGCGTGGAAGCTGGCTTTGTCCTGGCTGTTGCCGTCCAGGCCTTCGCTCCAGATCGGTAAGTCCGCCGGACCGCTGACGATCAGGGACAAGACGAGTTGTTTGAGATCCGGCCGGTGATCTTTGGAGTAGCCCTGCTTGGGCAAGGGCGGTCTGGACTCGCCTTCCAGGTAAAGGTGTTCGAGATCATACTCGCCCACTAATTTGAAGCTGGTGCTGTCCAACCGGAGGGTTTGCCGTCTACCGGGCGGGGTGAATTCCTGGTGGATCTCATTGGCAATCTCGGCGAGCAGCGCAGTGACACCGTATTCGTAACAGGCGTCCAGGGTACGGCCCAGCGCGTCATCGTTCAACTGGGCGGCCTTGACACCTTCGCCAAATAACAGGGAAACCGCTTTGTCTTCAAAAAACTGGGGCGATAGATAAATGGGGTTCTGAGTGAAGCCCAGGCCGTTGATGATCATGGCCTTGATACGCTGGCCATGGCTGAGCTTGGAGCCATGCTGTTTGGACACCGGCAGTCTGGCGTCGATGCGTTCGACCAGTTTGAGCTTGTCGACGAAGCCGGCAACCAGGCCATGGTGGCCGAGAGTTTCAACCCGGATCTGTCCCGATTTAATGCTGGTGTTGATGGCGGCCATAGCGCTCCCCGTTAATACATATCCTGGGACGATTGTGCCATGGCAGCGGTCAGAGGCTTGTGATCTTTTGGCTATAGTTTCTGTGATCTTTCAGACATTGGACACGCTAAAGTGAGATAGATCACATTTTTAAATTATCTAGGTGAGATGAAAATGGTGCGGAATGTCGGCTATAACGTCACCTGGTTAAAATTATCGATTTTCATTTCACTTTTGACACCTGAGCCGATATCCTCCTGATGATAAAGTAAACAGTGGTAAAGATGATGAAAGTGACGATTATTGGCGTTGGCGCAATTGGCGGGTTTATTGCGGCTAAATTACTCAAAGCAGGCCATGACGTTCAGCTGCTGGTAAGAGAAAAAAGCCTATTACGGAAAACAAGACAACTCATCGTGATTGGGCATCAGGACTTCTGTGTGCCTTATAAGAATATCATCACCCATGCGCAAGATATCAGTGGCGATATTATTATTCTTACCACAAAAACAGTTCAGAACCCTCAGCTATTTCCTCAGCTTAGCCATCTAAAAAACAAGAAAATCGTCTTACTGCAAAATGGTATTCAGGAAGAAGATCACCTGTTTCAGTGGGTTGGCCCTAGCAATACCATTATTGGGGCAGTTAGCCATATCAAAGTAACCATGCATGCGGATAAACGTATCGAGCTGCAAAATGACGCGCTGAACTTCATCTATGCCAGGCTAGATAAAGCAAGGGAAGATAACGACCTCCATCATTTGATGATGAATGTCTTTGACAGTGTTGAATGTAAGCCGAATATCTTACAAACCCGATTTCCTAAGCTGATGATCAATGCGGCATGCAACGGCATTTCTGTCCTGCATAATCAATCTATGTATGGGCTAAGCCAGGACGCCGACTCTCGTCAGCTCATTCGCCAAATTGCCAATGAAGTGATCCGTGTAGCTAGGGCATACTCGGTAACTCTAGAACATGACTCGATCGAAAATTTACTTGACCGGCTCTCTGCAGAGCAATACAGAGATGCATTTTTTAGCATGAAAATAGATTACGACAATAATCAGCCACTCGAAATAGAAAGTATCTACGCAAACCTGATCAATATGGCGACACAAAAAGCAGTGCTGGTTCCAACCATAGAAAGGGTCCATCGCGAACTAAACAAGCTGGTTGCCGCTTAAGCAACCCGCTTCTTCTGGAAGAAAAGTTACCGGAACGAACTGCGGCGAATATTAAGCCATCGAACTATAAATCAGCACCTTACCCGCTCAAAATGGTGTCATAATGACACCAATGAGTAACTATGACACTCTCACGAGACTGTCATAGTTACACCCGAATCCTCGCAAATAATCAAAACCACATAAAAAACAAGTGATTATATTATTGGCCCGCCTATTGCAATTAAGGTTCCATATAACAATGGCTTAAAGCCTTAACAAAAACGCAATGGAGCATTTATGTTTTGTATTCAATGTGAGCAAACAATTCGAACACCTGCTGCCGATGGCTGCGCCTACTCTCAGGGTATGTGTGGTAAAACGGCTGAAGTTTCTGATTTACAGGACTTGTTAATTTACGCCTTACAAGGCACCTCTTTTTACGCAATTCAGGCCCGTGAATTCGGCATAGTCGACGCTGAAATCGACAGTTTTGTGCCAAAGGCGTTTTTTTCCACCTTAACTAATGTGAACTTTGTTCCTGAGCGCATACTAGCTTACTCAAGACAGGCTCATGTATACCGTGAGCAGCTCAGAACCAAATATGAAGCCGCCTGCGTCTTGGCCGGTCAAAAACCCGTCCAGCAGGAGGGCGCCGCTGCATTTGTAATAGCTGAAGACCATCAGGAATTGTTAGCCCAGGCGCCTGCACTGGCAGTAAACCGAGGAAAAGATCTGGTCAGTGAAGATATTATCGGCCTGCGTCTGCTCTGTCTCTATGGTTTAAAAGGGGCTGCGGCATATAGGGAGCACGCCCAGGTTCTGGGTCAAACTGATACAGATATTGACGGAGAATTTCACACCATCTTCGCCTGGCTCGCCAGCGACCCTGAAGAGATGCAACCACTGTTCGACACAGCTATGGCTATTGGTCAATTGAATTACCGCATTATGGCCATCCTGGATAAAGGTGAAACCGATAAATTCGGCCATCCGGAGCCAACTCAGGTCAACGTAAAAACCGTGGCGGGTAAAGCCATTTTAGTGTCCGGCCATGACTTGTGTGACCTGGAAATGATCCTTAAGCAAACTCAGGGCGCAGGTATTAACGTCTACACCAATGGTGAAATGCTGCCCGCTCACGCTTATCCTGAGCTGAAAAAATACCCTCACCTGGTGGGTAACTACGGCAGCGCTTGGCAAAATCAGCAGAAAGAATTTGCAGCCTTTCCTGGTCCCATCGTAATGACATCAAACTGCCTGATAGACCCCAACGTCGGCCAATACGGCGAACGCCTGTTCACTCGCAGCATCGTCGGCTGGCCGGGTGTTACACATATTGAAGGTGATGATTTCAGTCAGGTGATCGAAAGCGCCTTGGCACAGTCCGGCTTCCCATACGCCGAGATCCCTCACCACATCACTGTTGGTTTTGGTCGCAACGCATTGATGGCGGCGGCTCCTGCGGTTATCGAACAGGTGAAAGCAGGTAATATTAAGCACTTCTTCCTGGTGGGTGGCTGTGACGGTGACAAAGCGGAACGCAGTTATTACACCGAGTTTGCTCAAGCAGCGCCAGACGATACCCTATTGCTGACTCTGGCCTGCGGTAAGTTCAAATTTAATAAGCTGGAGTTTGGAGATATCAATGGTATTCCCCGCTTACTCGATATCGGCCAATGTAACGACTCCTACTCGGCCATCCAACTTGCCCTGGCGTTAGCTGACGCATTCGACTGCGATATTAATGAGCTGCCGTTAAGCATGGTGCTGAGCTGGTTTGAACAAAAGGCCATCGTGGTCCTGCTCACCTTGCTATCCCTTGGTGTGAAAAATATCCGCGTCGGCCCAAGCGTACCTGCATTCTTAACTGACAACCTGGTTTCTGTGCTCAACGAGAAGTTTGGTCTGACACCGATATCCAATGTCGAAGACGATCTTAATACCATGCTGAAATCAGCTTAGCTCATGAGGGGCAGCCTCCGCTGCCCCTGCTTATATATCGAGATATTCATGGATAAAACACAAACATTCTCGCCTCTTATTTGTATCCACCGGGTAGAAGAAACCTCTGATTCTGCCACGTTTGAATTTAAAAGCGTGGATGACAGCCCCTTCACGTTTAAGCCCGGACAATTTATCACCTTCGAGGTGGAAATAGCGATGCAGCCGCTATATCGCGCTTACTCTATCTGCTCTTCACCAGCGGACAATCAATCCGTTGCCGTCACCATAAAACGCGTACCAGGCGGTAAGGTGTCCAACCACCTGATGGACCACCTGCAACCCGGTGTCGCCTTACCTGCATTATCGCCGGCGGGAGAATTTAACCTAATCGACCTACCTGCCACCAATAGATTGTTGCTGATGAGTGCAGGCAGCGGCATTACACCGTGTATGTCCATGGCACTTTGGACATTGGAAAAGAACCCGAAGGTGGACGTGCAGTTTATTTACAGCGCCCGCTCCAAGGATGATGTCATTAAAGCAAAGCAGCTGACCGAGTTAGATAGTCAGCACCCTCAATTCCACTTATCCCTGATCTTGGAAAACGGAGAAGCCAACCAAGGTGTTTTCCCTGGTCTGCTCGATGCACCGCTATTCGAACAATTGGTACCGGACTTAACTGGTCGCACCATTTTCACCTGCGGCCCCCAGGGATATATGGCGGCCCTCGAGACACTGGCTAAGAGCCGCAGTTTTAATCCAGACTATTTTCATCAGGAAAGCTTTACTCCTGCGCCACAAGAGCAGACTGAAGGACAACAAGGTATAACCTATGGATTAGCCGTTCCTGCATTTGCCAAGCAAGGACAGATCCAGTCAGAGCAAACCTTGTTAGATGCCTTAGAGCAACAAGAAGTTCCCATCATTGGCGCTTGCCGTTCGGGGGTTTGTGGCTCCTGTAAATGCCAGGTAACTCAGGGAGAGGTCTCATCATCAAGCCAGGCAACACTGACACCTGAGGAGATTGACGCCGGATATGTACTGGCTTGTAGCTCAAAAGCAAAAACGGACCTGGAAGTATCACTGGCATAGCCGACATGTGACGAACTTCCGCTTGGCCAAACCTTATCTGAATCAGGTCTCGCCTGCTGCATCTAAATCGGTTGCAAGAGGCAAGGCTTGACCCAAGTTATTTCTGCCTACGATTCTACGTCTGGCTTTTTTGTTCGGTGACCATGTTTCACTAAAATTTCCAGATAAAATGACTCTAATTGCTGTTGTTCAGCCTCATCTATACATTTGTTTAACTCTGATAGGTGAACAACCTTGGCTTCCTGCTCCGTAGGGCCGTATTTGCAATCAAAATCCCAGAAATCGACATCCGCAGGCAACTTCTTGTTCCGCTCTCTTTTTATGTACTTTTTAACATCATGCTTCACACCTTCAACTAATCTGGCAACGTTGGTTTTTGGGTGAGTGAGTGAGAATGTTTTTTTCATGTTTATCCTAGGCTGGTTATCAGGAAGATAACTCAAATATGACTGATAATTTCGTGCACTTTACTTTAATTCTGTTGCAGTAGCGACTCTATCGTTACCTGTTTTAGTGTCAAGCAGATGAAACAAGTTCACTTGATTTTTTCCTTACACATAGGATCACAGCCTCCCCCCTATCATTTTCAGCTTGTCTGGCAATCCAGTGGCTTTTGTTGGTTCGGCATATTAGTCGACCCCGAATACCCAGTATCTTTTGTTGATTTAGTCACCCGATACTAAACCATGGCCGTCTGCTTTAAGGTTTCAAACGCGGGCATGTCCGCCACATCCTTATGCCGGACCATCAGTGTCGGCACATGAGCGATATGACTGGATAGTTGGGTCACATTCAACTCGTTCCAAAACCGAGACTCTTTTACCACCCACAGAGGCATAAGGGTACATCCCAGGCCGACAGCCACACAGCCCAATATACCTTCCAAGGTACCCAGCTCCATCACCTTAACCGCTGCAAGACCTGACTCACGTTGCCAGGCTAACGCCCGCTCTCGATATGCGCACCCCTCACGAAACAAAATTAAGCTAGAAGATGCTACTTCCATGTCTTTTGCGCTAACCAGCACCAGCTCTTCGTCAACCACAACATCTCCCACCAATTCGGGATGAGATACAGGACCGCCTACAAATGCAACATCCAGCTTGTGTGCCAACACCTGTTCTACCAGCCAGGCAGAGGTTCCGGTCTTAATGGCAAGGGAGATCCCAGGGTGGTGAATAGTGAGTTGTTTCAGGGCAAAGGGCAGTCGCATCGCGGCAAACGACTCCATAGTGCCAATACGTATTTCGCCACAATTTTCACCTACTTGCCGAAGAGCCGCCGACGTCTGCCGCTCAAGCTGCAACATTTTTTCTGCATATTCCAACAATACTCGGCCAGATGCAGACAACACCACTCCCCGCCCTTTTCGGTGAAAAAGGGCGGACCCAAACTCCTCTTCCAAGCGCTTTATCCGGGCCGTCACATTGGACTGCACCGTATTGAGTTTACGAGACGCTGCGAGGACTCCTCCTTCGACCGCCACCATTTGAAAAGTACGTAAAGACTGAAGCTCCATATCAACCACCATTCACATATCGTTATTTGAGAACGGTTACCCCTCAAATATTCATTGGATTAGATAGGTTAGATTATTTATCTTATTGTGAAAGGAAGCAAGAGAACCCGAAAAATGCCGCGAAATGTACAAAGAATAAAAGTGTTGACTGCTGGTATTTTTAGCCTCGCCCTGACCATGGGAATCGCACGCTTTTCCTATACACCTATGCTACCAATCATGCAGGCACAAGCTGGACTCGGTATTGGGGAAGCAGGTTGGCTAGCCAGTATCAATTACCTGGGTTATTTGTTTGGCGCGTTGCTGGCCGCCTCAATAAGTGATTTAAGGGTGAAGGACAGCCTATATCGCTGGGGGTTATTACTCGCTGTGTTCAGCACTGCCGCCATGGCGCTAACTACTAATATTTGGCTCTGGTCGTTACTTCGATTTATATCTGGGCTTAGCACAGCAGCGGGAATGCTTATCGGCTCTGGGCTGGTTTTAAACTGGTTAATGCGTCACCGCCTTCCCGGCGAATTAGGCATTCACTTTAGTGGGGTTGGACTGGGTATAGCCGGCACCGCCCTGTTAATTGAACTTATAGGGTCACGACTAAACTGGTCTGAGCTTTGGCTTACTTATAGCCTGCTTGGCCTTTTACTGCTTATCCCCGCCTGGGTTTGGTTACCTAAGCCTGAACAGATACAAGCAAATAACATTGATGATAAGTTAGCAGATAACCCCCCCTCTCCTCGCTTTAGCCGGCTACTGATGGCAGCCTATTTCTGTGCCGGTGTGGGATATGTGGTGAGCGCTACTTTTATCGTCGCCATCGTAGAGCAACTGCCCGGCATGCAACAGCAAGGCAATTTTGTCTTTATTCTGCTTGGTTTAGCTGCCGCTCCCGCCTGTATTTTATGGGACGTAATTTCACGCCGGACGGGTCATTTAAATGCACTTATCCTGGCCGCCTTTATCCAGACCATCAGTATTCTGTTGCCCACAATAAACACAAGCTTTATCACTATGATACTAAGTGCAATGCTATTTGGCGCCAGCTTTATGGGCCTTGTTAGTCTGGTACTTACCATGGCTGGACGTTTTTACCCAAGCAGGCCAGCAAAAATGATGGGGAAAATGACGGTTACCTATGGCATAGCGCAGATCCTCGCCCCTTTGTTGGTCGGCGCAAATGCGGTGCAAAATGCCAGCTATAACAATGGATTATACCTGGCAGCCGGGTTTATGCTCATAGGTACACTGCTGTTGGTTCAATTAAAGCGGGTAGAATCACTCCCCTGTATGCCTAAGTTACCGGCAAAGACGTAAGGCAATCATATGAAAATACTCACCTTACCTGGATATGGCGGCTCTGGACCTGAGCACCGGCAAAGCTATTGGGAATAGTCATTATCCAGATACATTACGCGTCGAACAACAAAACTGGGACAAATCTGACCTTGATCTCTGGTCATCTGTGTTGCTCGAAACTATCCAGGGACTTGATTCCCGTGTCGTATTAGTCGCCCACAGCCTGGCTTGCTCGCTAATTGCCCACTGCGCAAACCAGGTTTCTCATCAGGTCGCTGGCGCCTTGTTAGTGTGCCCTGCCGATGTTGACTTAGAGCAACATACTCCGGACGAAGTTCGCGGCTTTGCCCCTATGCCACTTATGTATCTATGGTCAGAGCCGAATATTTCGCCCAATGCTGGGGTAGTTAATTGCTGGTTGTCGGCGCTCTTGGCCATATTAACGTCGACTCAGCTGTGAAAGACTGACCACAAGGAAAAGCCGCGCTTAATCGGCTTTTAGCAGCCATTGAAAACTAGCTGTCATCACTAAACACTAGCAAGAACTCCACCGTCGCTTACGTCGGCAACTTGTACTCATATAAAAATTAATCTTTATTGCCAAGTACTTATAGGGTAGATACTGAAAAGTCGTGCTGTTTTTACACTATGCGGCATTTTAAACTTCAATAACCGCGTATAAATGAGAATAAAGTTGATCAATACATCCATTCTCCATATTTGCTGTAATTGCTAATTCCCCAAGCCAAGATATCACATTAGGATATCGATACATTTTTCAAGAGGTCGGCCTCGCCTATGTTGATTAGCCGCCAACCCCTAAATGTTATGTTCAAGTAGATGATCTACATTGAAAAGCGGACTATTCATGATCGTGCTGGCCATGATCACTTTCAGCACACGAGCAACTCAACCTTTGAACATATGCGGCGGCGATGCCGAATGATCGCCATTTACATTTTACCCGAGGATAGATGGTGTAACTGTCAAGATGTGGGTGAGTAATAAAGTCTCATACCAAGTATTAAAGTATCATACTAAATTGGCGGGGACGGCTCAGGTTCGCTGCCATTCTTAGCACGAAAATGCCCCAAAACGAGCTTGAAACCTAGGCTTTGCATAGAGCTTGGCGAAGTTAATCATCGTCATGGTGTTTGTTTGTGGGAATTGTCACTACAGTCCGCTACCTGGTCTTTGTTACACAAGGACCAGGTACGAACTATTACTTCTTTCGCAAAGTTGGTATTTTTAGATCCGCTTCAGATGAGGCAATCAATATACCAAGCCTTTTTAATCGTGTTTCTTCTTTCTTGGCGCTCATTACCCACCAGATAGAATCTCTTTTATAGGATGGGGCTAAATTGGTAAAGAATAGCCAGGCTGGTTGATTTGCCTTGATCTGCTCTTCATACTCTTTGGCAAGTGGCACATTTCTCTGTTCAGAGGAATAGCCTTGTGCATTGGTTCTGTTGTTAAAAAGGTGTATTCCTTCTGGCTTCATCTTTCCAAGTTGTATTAGTGTTTTTACCTTATTTACGTTCACAGCGCTCCACACACTATTTATTTTGCGCGGAGTAAAGCGAATATTATAGCTATCTTTATCAATTGTTTTTCGTATGCCGTCAATCCACCCAAAACAAAGAGCGGTATCTACTGACGTAGACCAGGTAAGGCTTGCACGCCCGGTACTTTTTTTGTAATAGCCCACCCAAAGTTCACTAGCTTCAGCATGATGTTCTTCTAACCAATCGCTAAACTCTTCTTGGTTTTTGAAAAAAATCACATCTACCATCTTCTAGTCTCCATAGTTAGTCACTAACTTTTGCATAGTCGTGCATTTCCCAACGGCGAGCCGTGCCTTGCCTACGGCATGTCTACCCACCCTCCGGTCCGTCCGGAGGGGCTGTTTCGTCTTGAAGCGATCTTGAGGCTAGGCGGTCCTCTGCTGTTCCAACCATTTTAAAATTGCTTGGTTTGTTTCTTCCGGCTTTTCTTGCTGGATCCAATGGCCGCATTCTAGATTGACCACTTCCACATTAGGCACGAACTCTGTTAGTTTTTCAGACTTCGGGATCACATCCCGATCACCATAGATCATGAGCGTAGGCTGTTGGATGATTGGGTTCACTTCCGCCAATAAGCGCCAGTTGCGGTCAAGATTTCTGTACCAATTTATGCTGCCAGTGAAGCCTGTTGATTCGAAGACAGATACGAAAACGGCCAGTTCGCTGTCGCTCATTATGGGCTCACCGAGTGGTGTTTCTGCTCTGGCGAGATTGATCATCGCCATGCCCAGCTCTGGTTCTCTCAGTGGCTCGTTTTTCCTGTAAAGGTTGCGAAGGAATCGGAACGTATTCTCTTCCAATACGGCGTCTGCGACGCCTGGCTGTCGGTTGAAGTGGACAAAATAGTAGTCACTGCCAAGTATTTGTTCCATGAACTCGATCCAGGGAGTTTCTCCGCGTTCTTGGTAAGGCAAGCTCAGATTTATCACTTTATTGACACGGTTTGGATGCAATAAGGCCAGCCCCCAAACGACCATCGCCCCCCAATCATGACCGACAAAGGTGGCATCTTCGTATCCGTAGTGATCGAGAAGTGCGATGAGATCACCCGACAAGTGTTCAATGTCATAGGCAGTTATTTCCGTCGGGCGGGATGAGTTGCCATAACCCCGCTGGTTTGGGACGATGACATGGTAGCCCGCTGCTGCGAGGGCAGGTACCTGATAACGCCAAGAAAAGGCATGTTCTGGCCAGCCATGACAGAGCACAATCGGGTTTCCTGCATTTTGCTGGCCCGCTTCGAAGACTTCGAGTTCTACACCCTTGACTGAAATAAGGGTGGGCTTGGGAAAATCGGTTGGATTAAACATTACATTTCTCCTTTATCTATTTGGGATGATCAGACGACGCCTCCTGTTTAGGGTGGCGCTCTTTCCAGCCTCAGGAATTTACGGATTCAAAAACTCCTTGCTGACATGGACAGATAATGTATAACTTAATGGTGACAAATTCTGTCACCATTAAATGGTAACCTTATGAAATGAATGTTCGCCTACGACAAGACGCCATCGTGCGTAGCCTTCGCCGCAACGGTACTTCGACAGTCGCTGACTTAGCGGAGGAGGTTGGCGCATCCAGGCGTACAGTGTTACGTGATATTAGCGCGCTGCGCGATGAGGGCTTTGTCATTCATTCTGAACCTGGGCGCGGGGGTGGCCTGCAACTTGATCCGCAATCTATTCAGACCACAGCGCGACTCTCGGTCGCCGAGGTCTTTGCGCTTCTCATCAGCGTTGCATCGATACGTGCAGCCGGAAGCATGCCCTTCTCGGGGCTCGCAGATGTTGGGCTTGCCAAAATCGAGAAAGCATTGCCATCAGACAAGGTACGCGACCTGCGCCGTTTTCTGGATTGCTTGTATGTCGGGCAACTTGCACCGCAGGTGGACATATCAGATATGGGAGCGATGGACCCCGCGCTACTGCCCGCCTTCGAGACAGCTTTTCTGCAACGGCTACACCTGCGCTTTCAATACCGTGACGCAAAAGGGGCCGTAACCAACCGAGATGTTGAGCCGCAAGCTATGCTGATCTTGCCACCACTATGGTATTTGGTGGCCTGGGATCCTGCACGCAAAGACTTCCGTCATTTTCGAATGGACCGGATCAGTACACCTGAACTCGTCGAAGGTATAACATTTCTGCGGCGACATGTACCGTTCAAAGATAACGCCTCTCCAATTCGCAATTTACCTCGCTGACTTTCTCTACATTACAGAAAATCTGAACTTTGGGCTCTTACCAATCAATCGTATCGCGCACTTCTTTGCTCTTCGTAGACTGCGAAAACTCCCGTATCAAAGCAGATTGGCAATTATTGGGAGACAGCGTTCCTCGCTCTCATTTGCTGACAGTCATTGGATGAACATCAAATAAGATGCCGAGCTCTGTTTGTTAAACCATAATGTTCCTGCAGATAAATCTGCACCGCTTTATTTAAAAGCACTTATTACCGTGTCCGTTTGAGTAGCGTCATATTTCCTGCGTTATGCACTTGTTTTCGCTTTGCACCGAGATTTAAATTCCATTTTTGGCGGGTCTGGGAATAAAGTTTTCAACCATAATCCTCACCAATATTGTAGTAACCAGAACTAACAGTAAGTGGAGTGCCCAAACGAAAACCACAGCTATCGGAATTTTCATCGTTGTGAAGCTCGCAGAAATCAGTATCTTCTGGACCTTCTGGCTCATTCTCTTTTAACTGATGACCAACCAAATTTAACTCACTGACTATTTCTCTCATTTTATTGGTAATAGATTGCTCTAACTCGGCAGCCACATCTACTTGGGGTCTGGAGTCCACCGGTACGGAAACGTACGCTAAGGAATTTTCAGTGACCGGCTGTGGGAGAGTAATAAAGTCTCATGCTGGGATTGTGCACCTGAACACTTCAACGGAAGCGATAGCTAAAAATAAATAGGGTTATCGGGGTTATTGAATATTGACTCATTTTTATGACGGGGTTACTATAACCCCAATATAAACAAACAGAGGAAACAGTGACAAGCAGAGAGTTAATCAAGGAGTTGAAAAAGGCGGGTTGGACGCCAGATCGAGTTAAAGGCAGTCACCACCAATTCACACATCCTGACTTCAATTATCCGGTAACTGTTCCACATCCTAAAAAGGATTTAAAAATAGGACTGGTAAAGAGGATTAAAAAGATGCGGGGCTTTAAGTCCCCTCTTCTCTGCACACTGGGGAGACAATATGTTATATCCGATTGCGATAGAAAAGGGTTCAGATACCGAAGCGTTTGGGGTTGTAGTACCAGATATGCCGGGGTGCTTCTCGGCGGGTGACTCCTTCGAGGAAGCGCTGACCCAGGCCAAGGAAGCGATCGAGTTTCATCTGGAAAGCCTGGCTGATAGGGGGCAACTACCCCCTGACGCCAGCGCCATTGATAGCCATTATGGTAACGAAGATTTTGATGGCTGGGTGTGGGCCTTGGTGGATATTGATGTTGAGCCTTACATGGGCAAGGCCAGCAAGATCAATGTCACATTGCCTAACCTGCTGACCAAAAAAATTGATGATGTGGTCAAAGGCAGTGACGTGTATAAAAGCCGATCTCACTTCCTACAAGTTGCCGCAAGTCATGAATTTCAGCACCTTAACCATCAGTAGCAAAAGCCCCTGCTACTTGAGCACGCAGGAGTAACTGAAGGACTTTACCAAGAGTACTTAACCGCTACTGTTAGCCTGTAAAGCAAACTAAGAATAAGAAATAACAAGATGATACTGGGAATTTCTGCGGCACTTGCCGCCGCCTTTTGCTGGGCGCTGTCAGCAGTATGGTTTAAACACCTGACTCACTCTTTTTCATTTTCAGCCCTTAATTTTCATAAGGGCTGGCTGTCGATCATTGGATTATCCGTCGCCTGTTTATTTGTGGCTGAGCCACTAACCGGCCTGTCCACCGGATCAGTGTTACTTCTGCTACTCAGTGGTGTTATCGGTATCGGCATCGGCGACACCGCCTTGTTTGCGTCATTGCATAAGCTAAGCGAACGACAAACGCTGCTTATTGCCGAGAGTGCGGCACCTTTGTTGGTCATATTTGGCGGCCTGTTTTTACTCAGCGAGTTTTTAAACGCCTATCAGGTGATAGCCATCGTTCTCATCGTCGCTTCGGTGGACTTAGTAGTCGGGCTTAGGAGTAAGAATAAGCAGAATATAAAAACCCCGTGGCAAGGCATTGCCTTGGCGCTGGTCGCCGCCCTATGTCAGGCCATCGGTGTGTTATTAGTACGTCATGTATTTGCCGACACCGAAATTAACCCGTTATCATCGGCCCTTATCCGCATTTTAGGCGGCGTACTGGTGCTAGCTGTCTGGCTCAAGTTCAACCCGAAAAACTAGCCCCCAAGCACGGCTGGAATGCGCTGATGATAAAGCGTTTAGTGGCAGCCAGCTTTGTCGGCACCTTACTGGCCCTGACCTTGATACAGTTCTCCCTGGGATTAATTTCGGGAGCCATAGCACAAACGTTAATCGCCACCAGCGCCTTATTCGCTGCGCTCATTGCCTTTTTCAGCGGAGAAACGTTAACCCGTAACGTCTGGCTAGGCCTACTCGTAGGTTGGCTTGGCGTCGCAGTGATGATTTGGGGCAGTACCGGCCTGAACGGCCATTAACACTCAATTGGCTCCATTTGTTCGACCCCCATCGAGTAAACGGTAACAAAGTAGCGGAAGTTGTTACCCTAATACCAGTGATTTGATGGGTTCCTAAAGTCGGGCTGAACTCTGAATCTGCATTTCCAAGTAGTTTGGGTATATAGGAATACTTTACTCCCTAATTCAGCCAACCCCTTGTATAAAACTATTGATAGATAAACTAATATTGTGATCTTTACATTCAGCTAAAAATAGACGCAGGCGACCAGGTCAAAACTGATCCCCGATACGAGATAAGTGAAGGTTAAATCTAATGTGAGCAATGCCATATCAAATACCCAGCGCGTTGCTTTCACAGACGCACTGAGAGGTCTGGCCATATGTTTTATGGCTATTTATCACTTTTGGTTCGATCTTTCCTTGTATAACCTTGGCAACTTCAGCATTCACCACCCTTACTGGCAGGCGTTTCGCTATATCATTATCAGTCTCTTTTTAGGTCTGGTTGGCTGGGGGCTAGCCCAGCAAGGCAAGTGTGACGTCTACTGGCCAAGATACTGGTTACGGATATTGAAACTAGCTATCGCCGCTTTCATGATCAGCGCATTAAGCTACTACTTTGCTCCCACCCATTGGATCTATTTTGGGATCCTCCATTTTATTTTGCTTGCCTCCCTGCTTTGTATGCCGCTACGTTTTTATCCAAAAACATCCCTGCTCCTGGCTGTAATTATTACCCTGCTCTATCAGACTACTGACAGTTTTAACCTGAGTGTTATCTACACATTTCTGAGCGACTTTTTACCCGCCAGCACCCTGGATTTAGTCCGCTTTATTCCCTGGGTGTCCCTGGTTCTGTTGGGTATTTTCCTGGGCCACCAGACATACTTCCCGCCAAAACTGGGCGCTCACCCGGTAAACAATACCCTTGCATGGATGGGACGACATTCTCTCTCCATATATTTGCTCCATCAGGGTCCACTGCTGCTGATGGCCTATCTGATTAATCTTGCCCTAAAACCTTAACTTTCCGGCATTCTTTTATCCCACCACATTCCCGCTGTCTGATCTTAATCTAACCGCAATACAGAAATGCTCGTTTGCTTTGCCAAATAACTAACTATGAAAATTAAAAAATATGGATTTAAATAACTATAATTCAATTAGTTAATCAGTGTGCAAGTAATTATTTACAGGTTTCGTATAGATATACTTACACATGGCCGCATTCATCATTCGCTACACCACCTTAAATAATATTTATCATTTCAATAACATGCTGGTCACAAATTGCAGAGCGACCCGCCTGTAATGGAAAGGAACTCTTCAGGACCTATTATGGGAAAAATGAGTAATTATGTGTCCCGGCAGCTCGATGATAACGGGTTAATCCAGTGGACAGATGAAGAAAATAAAATCTGGAATGAATTGATCACGCGCCAACTCACTTGCATTGAAGGAAAAGCTTGTGATGAATATATGGCAGGGCTCGACAAACTCAATCTGCCTGTGGACCGTATCCCACAGCTGGAAGAAGTCAGTGAGGTCATGCGCCAAAGCACTGGCTGGGAGTGCGCCCCCGTACCTGCATTGATCGGTTTTACCGAATTTTTCCAGCTACTTGCGAATAAGCAGTTTCCTGTAGCCACCTTTATTCGCTCCAGGGAGGAATTTGATTACCTCCGGGAGCCAGATGTTTTTCATGAAATATTCGGCCACTGCGCCATGTTAACCAACCCAGATTTTGCCGAATATACCCATAAATATGGCCAGCTGGGCTTGCAGGCCAGTAAGGAAGACAGGGTTTATCTGGCTCGTCTATACTGGTTTACCGTCGAGTTTGGTTTGTTAAGAGACAATGGCGACCTGAAAATCTATGGCGGCGGCATTTTATCGAGCCCGGGCGAAACCCAGTATGTGTATTCCGACACACCGGAAATAGCTAAGCTGGAAGTGACAGATGTACTTCGAACCCCATACCGGATAGATATCATGCAGCCACTTTATTTCACCATTAATTCCATAAAAGATCTGTTTGATATCGCGCAGATGGACTTAATGGCCCTGGTAAAACAGGCCAGAGCACTGGGCTTACATGCCCCAAAATTTCCACCAAAAGAAAAATTAGCGAGTTAATAGGAAGATTTATGTCAGAACTAAAACAACAAAAATGTGAAGCGTGTAATGTCGACGCCCCTAAAGTCTCCGATGAAGAACTAGCCTTGTTGATCAAACAGATCCCAGATTGGGTGCCTGTTGTCAGAAACGGCACCATGCAACTGGAGCGCGAGTTCAAGTTTAAAAACTTTAAGCAAGCCATTGCCTTCACCAATAAGGTGGGTGACATGGCAGAAGTGGAGTTCCATCACCCGGGAATTCTAACCGAATGGGGCAAAGTAACCGTGACCTGGTGGACTCATGCGATTGGCGGCCTGCACAAGAACGACTTTGTGTGCGCTGCTAAAACTGACGCACTGCTGGATTAATCATCTGTTATACAGCGGCGTCAGCAGACACCGCTGTATGCCCGTAACACCTTCATATCCACAAGGGATAAGCCACAGCCGTTCACCAAACCTGTACCTTGCATTTGCTCTGCCTGGTCACAAGTATTATTAGAAAGGCCGTTTTAGTAATTCTAGCTGCGACTGTATAGAATCGATCAACCAAGTTTCCACCACTCCTAACTTCATAGGTTCGTTATACAAAATATCGACCAGGAGTTGATAAGTCGTTTTCTGAAAACTGGGGGGAATGTGACGCCCCTTCAGGTGGTTGGTTATTCGTCCAGCCAAGAGTAGGAACGACAGCCCATCCTATACCAGCCCTAACTGCTTCAAGCATCTTCGCCTGGTGATAAAGCTCAATGCCCACATCCGTTAAGCTAGGGTACTTTCCACTTCGGTCAAACAACACCACATTTAGACCATCTTCCATCCTGGCAATATTAGTGCTCATCGTATTCTGCTCCCTCCTACCCAGCGCGTTGGCCGCGGCAGAAAAGCTGCCCATTTCAGCTGACGCAACAAAATACTTTAAAAGTTCCCGGCTAACCATGTATCTACCCTATCGATGTTATCTAATTTAACCCTCCCGCAAAAGCAGATATATAATTCATCCCATCGAAACATCAAATGCGCTTTGAATTTAGTTTGAAGCCACCAAAACCCGCATGGATGCCTTATTTAACGAAGGTAAAAAATGAAAAATCTAATAATTGCTGCAACCCTGACTTTGACTTCCAGCGCTGTTTTTGCAGGCAACATCTATGTCGACGCTACAGGAGGGTATGGCTCAGCAGCAGGTAACAATGTCCAAGATTCGAACCTTGGAAATGGCGATAAGATATCCGATAACGGTGGTTCAATTTCCTTGGGTGCGGGATACGAATTTGATTCTGGTGTAAAACTAGGTGTTGAATATGCCGATGCAAATCTGGGTTTTGCCAAGCAACCTAGCCTAAGTGCTGTGTTGGGGTATAACCTGGATATCACAGATTCTGTCTATCTAACTACTTCCGGAAAATACGGTCGCGCAAAAACAGAACTGAACGAAGGAGCCAGTTTGACACCTATTAAAAACGGTTTTTCTGGCGTCGGTGCCGGCGGCTCCTCAGAGCACGATAAAGTGGGTTTTGAGTTGGGCGCAGGTTACAAAATAACCAAAAACTTTGTTCTGGAAGGCGGCTACATGGCCTCTGGTAGCAATGGTGTTGGGTTTAATTCACTAACTGCAGTAAGCAGCGACCCGGCTGTAGCATTAATTCCGGGAACAGGTTCCCTGGATCTAAGAGAGCACGGTGCATTTCTACGAGCTAAGTATCGTTTCTAACCACTTAGCCAAGCTCAGTGAGCAAGCCAGTCATCTATATTGCTTGCTCACATAACCCAGCTGCAAAGGAGTCCAGTATTGTGAAACTCAATCAAAGTCAGAAAGACCTATACGGTGACATTCTGATGAAACATGAATCATCTATGTTCATCGATATTTATAACCGAATACTTCAGTGTCATCAGTTGGTTAATACATCTTTGCGTGAAAAAGAACTGACCAAAGAAGGTGAGTCTGTCATTGATCAACAATACCTAGTCGCTGTGGCACATGAGCAATTATTTCAATTGTTGCATGAAGGGAATAAGTTGGTTGCTGATTTTGTTATCGAGAGTATGACGGTTAAAACGAATCACCTGTCTAAAAATAGACCTCCCTTATAAGACTTGGGCATAACACACTAGAGATCACGCTTTAACGCCATTGGTATTGTTGCTTGCCATCATTCCCTTGCACAAAGTGTGTCCGACACTCGGTCCAGTGACCTTGAAGCACAATTCCCGCCAACGTACGCATCACCTTGTAAGTTCGCCATCCCGGCGACTGGATTGCTGTGTCCCTTGTGCAATGACGGTGAGCGCTTTAGCACCGGAGCAGGCGAAAGCTCCGGTGCTTGTTTGCCGTCATTCCCTATTAGCTGCAAATCGCCAGCAAATACCAGGCGCCGTGAGGCAACCACTGTTCACTCCAGCGCCACGAATGATCGGGGTCGTCAGTTGGTGCAAATGTGATACCCCGCTCATCCCAGAATCCAGAGGTAATGCCATTGCAAACTCCGCCGCTAACACTGGAATGGCCAGGGTAATATTCCGGCGGGTTGTTTCTCCCTTTGCCATGCAACATACATATATCCAAGGGATTCAGGCCCAGGACCCAGTCAAGCCCTCCCTGAGCTAACTGTAAGGCACTGTTTGGCAGAGCCTCACCAAAATGGCTATGTAACCGGCGAAACGTACAAGTAAGTGACGCGATGCGGGCATTTTCTCCCTGCCACCAATAGCCGGTTTCGTTGTTATGTGGGAAGAAAAACGCGCTCCGTTTGTCTTCACCTAATGGCTTCTGATACTGGCGCACATAGTTAAACGGATTATTTAGCTCAAAGCTGACCTGCTGGTAAAACCGGACAGACTGTAATAAACCTGCTTCTACTTGTACCTTTAGTTCATCCGCAGCCACTTTGGATTGCACGAACTTAAGCAAGGCCAGCAAAGGCAAGCCTTCTTCGGCGGCATGAAAGTAAGGTCGATGTCCTGTGCTATCCGCTCGAAACCACCCCTGATAGACGCTGTCTTCTGACAAGCGCGCCAACAAACTCGTGGCCCTGGTTTTAGCATCATCCCCATACTCAGTATCCTGAGTCGCATTAAACAGCTCCAGTGCGGCTAACAAGGCACAGTAGTCATCGATAATGTTTTCTACGCCATCATCCAGATATTGGCAGTTAAATTCTTTTAAATGGGCATAACCCTTAACCGCCTTAGCCAAATAACTTTCCCGCTGGAATTCCCCGCCGCGTTCCTGAATACTGGCCTTGGCTAAGGCGGCAATGGCGACTCCACCACCCTGGCGCCAGCCCGCTTGCCAGCGTTCATTTTTAACACCTTGCTGAGTTTTATAACTGCAGATCATCCGCTGTTCAGGGTCATGACTCCAGGTATCAAATACTGTGGTGTAAAAATACCCCGCAGGATCCTGCATTCGGCACAGGAAATCCGCACCAAACAGCGCTTCATCGAGTAAGTCGTCACGCAGCTCAGCTGGCAGCTTGTCACTGTGATTTAGCGCCTCCAACATATTCCACACAGCCATGGGAATATGCTGCGGATTCATATAGTTGGCATATGACAAATGACTCAGGTATTTACTCTTATCCCCCGACGCATCCCACCAGCCGCCACGGACATCCACAGTATCCCGCCGATTTTCACCATAAAAAGGTAAACTTTTATCGGTTTCGTCCCAAATCCCCCGCGAGCGCTGACTTTTAAAGTAACCCATCACAGAGTCCAGAGTACGTTTAGTCAGCAGTGCATCTGCTATCTCGAATGGTTCACTGCAAAAAGTCTTATCTTCGATATCCAGCGCCAGGTGATACAACCCGGCTTTCTCAAAGGAGGTAAAATCCAGCCGATAAAATAGTCCCAGCTGCCAGTTATCCACATCACCACAGGCTGTTAACTCGCCCCGATAAACCGCTTCATTATTGTTGTTATCTACCAGAGTAAATTGAGCGCCCAAAAACGGCTGCTTAACCTGTAAAATACCTTGCTTGGGTTGACCAATTTCATAACCGATATGATTAACCAGTAATCGTTTCACGCATTAACTCCTAATACTTAGTAGACAAATTCTCGAATAAAGTGATTCTCGGATATCTGAACAATGCCAGCACCGCTATGTTTACAGGCGCTAGCAGGCCCATTACAGGCCGCCGCATATGTACAACCCTTCCCCCTGGGATCCCAGATATCCCTGAGTGCATGCCGCCCTTCCTTTACACGTCCTTTGATAGGCCTGTCAGGATCCGGTACCGACTCCAACAATAAACGGGTATAAGGATGCTGTGGATTGGTGGCAATTTTTTTGCTGTCACCCCACTCCACTATGGTCCCCCCATAGAGTACCGCCGTCTCTTCGGCAAAATAACGGGCAGTGGCGATGTCATGGGTGATATATAAAAAGGCGATGTTCATCTGCTCTTTCAGCTTTTGTAGCAGATTCAAAACACCGGTACGCAGGGACACATCCAGCATGGACGTAGGTTCGTCCGCCAGTATAACGTCTGGTTCAATGGCCAGAGCCCTGGCAATAGCCACCCTCTGTCGCTGACCACCGCTGAGTTCATGGGGGTATCGGTTCGCCATATCTTGTGCCGGCAGCAGCTCGACCATCTCGAGCAGTTCCAGAATGCGAGTTTGCAGCGCATGTTTATCGGCAAACTCGTGATGGATCTCCAGCGGACGCTGCAGCTGGTAACCAATTGTCAGGGTTGGATTAAGTGAGCCAAACGGGTCCTGAAATATCATCTGGATGGCTTTTTTATAGGCTTTCACCTCCGACTTACTGGTCATTTCCCAGGCGCTTTTCCCCTTGTAAAGCAGCTCGCCGCTGCTGGGTCGATACACCTTGGATAAAATACGGGCACAGGTGCTTTTCCCGCTGCCGGACTCTCCTACCAGGGCCAGCGCGCGACCCGCCCTCAATTTAAACGACACGCCGTTAAGGGCATTAAAATTTCGGGAACTAAACAGGCCGGTTTTCACCTTAAAGGTCTTGTTGACATTTCTTAGCTCAAGCACAGCTTGCTGGCTGCGCTCCGTTTCATCCAGCTCAGTTAATGAATCACCACTGGCTTTTTCCAGGGATAAAAACGCCGCACCCAACTGTTTGGTATAAGGGTGTTTAGGCTGTTTCCAAATCTTATCTGCCGGCTCAATTTCCAGTAGCTTGCCTTCTTTCATCACGCCGATGCGATCGGCAAACTCGGCCATCATGCTTAAGTCATGGCTGATAAATAACACCGAAAAGCCAAATTTTTCCTTCAGTTCAAAAATCTTATGGATAATGTCACGCTGCACGACCACATCAAGTGCCGTGGTGGGCTCATCCATAATGATCAACTTGGGCTTTAACGCCAGGGCCAAAGCAATACCGATACGCTGGCGCATACCACCGCTAAACTGGTGCGGAAATTCTTCGATACGTTCCGGATCAATTTCCACCATCTTGAGCAGCTCTTTGGCGCGCTCTATCGCCTGCTCTTTGGTCACCTCTTTCCAGTGGGCCTCGATAGTGTCGCAGATCTGCTCACGTATGGTGATCACAGGATTAAGGGAATCCATGGCACTTTGAAAAACCACACTGGCCTCGGCCCAGCGATATTGCGCCAAACGTTTCTTATCAAATTTCAGCACATCCTCGTTTTCAAACAGGATCTCCCCACCGGTGATCAAACCGGGTAATCGGGTCAAGCGGGAAATAGCAAAGGCTATGGTACTTTTACCGCAACCTGACTCACCAGCCAGACCCAGCACCTCACCACGCTTAATACTAAAGCTGACCTTATCCACCGCAGGTACAATATCTTTGGCTGTAATGTAATGGATACTCAAGTCCTTAATGGCCAACAGGGTATCTTGCTCGCTGCCGATGGCTCTGACTTCTTCAACCTGATTTACCTGCTTAGTCATTGTGAGCTACCCCGCGACTTTTCAGAAACTTACGAATTTTGCCGCTACCTTTGTTGGCAGCCAGCTGAGGATTGGTTATTTGATCCACTGAGAAGTTAATCATCACCAGGGCCGCACCTGTCCACATAATGGCGATGGCTTCCGGGAATATTTCCCACCAGGCGCCAAATTTCAGCGCCTGATTGCTCTGAGCCCAATGCAACATAGTGCCCCAGGTTACCGCACTGGGATCCCCGATACCGATAAACTCCAGCCCGGCTTCCGCCAGAATTGCGTATATGGTGCCCAGCACAAAACCACCCACAGTCAACGACAACATATTGGGAAATATCTGCACCATAATAATTTTCAGTTTGCTTTCGCCCATCAGTTCAGAGGCGGTGACAAACTCCTTGGTTCTGATGGTCATGGTCTGGGTTCGCAACACCCTGGCCATCCAGGCCCACCCGGTTACAGCAAACACTACACCTATTACCAGCGGACTCGCGCCACCATCGAAGAAGCTCGCCAATACAATAATCAGAGGTAATCCGGGAATAACCAGCATGACATTGGTAAAAAAGGTCAGCAATTCATCGACTCTTCCGCCCAAATAACCAGAAGTCACACCAATCAGAATGGCAATTAAGGTGGACAAAATACTGGCCACAAATCCCACTGTTAACGAGGTGCGCCCGCCATAAAGCAACTGGCTATATACATCCTTCCCCATTCGGGTGGTACCAAGGAAATGCTCACTGCTTGGCGGCTCGTGGGACTTACCGCTGCGGCGATAAGGATCATGAGTCGCCAGCACTGGCGCCAGTAAAGAAACGATCACCACAAACAGCAACATCAGCATGCCTATGGTGCCCTTAGTATCGAGGAAGAAGACCCTCAGCGGTCTTGGCATCCATTTGAGCTCTGGCTGCTGACCCAGCTTAAGCTCCTGTTTTAACGTATTAATTTCCATTTTTAACTCTCTAAAAAATAATAGCTAGCACTGCACCCCGTTAGAGGCAGAACTTGTTCGGCGAATAGGGCGATGGCTTTTTTCGCCGAACGTGCATCCATGCGCTTAACATCTCATCCCTGAGATGGGTTCGGCTCCTACGCACCGGCATGACGCAAGCGTGGGTCCAGCCATAAATTAAGAAGATCGGATATCAAATTAGCCACCAGTACACACACAGTGACCAGCAACAACTGGCTTTGAATAAAGGCATAATCCCGCTGCTGGATAGCAGCCAGGGTAAACTTGCCCAGGCCCGGGTAGTTGAAGACATATTCGGTTATAAAAGCGCCGCCGAGCACATAACCAAGCGTCAGGGCCAGAGAAGTGATTTGAGGCAAGATGGCATTACGTGCGGCATAACGGTAAATTACCCGCCGTTCAGACAATCCTTTTGCCCTGGCCATGGTGATAAAGTCCTGATTAAGCAGGTTAATCATGGTATTACGCATACCCAAGTGCCAGTTTCCTACGCCGATAATGATCAGGGATAACAGAGGCACCACAGCGTGATACGCCACATTGACTATAAATTCCCAACTAAATGCGGGCTCAATAGATGGGTCATGTGCCCTGCCAAGGGGGAACCACTGCAATTCATAACAAACGGAATAAAACAGCAGTAAACAGATCACAGGTTGTGTGAAGGCATACAGCATCACGTTAAAAGGGGTGAAAAAGGTATCGAAGAACTTACCCTGCCCCCAGGCAGCTTTAATACCCAGCATCATGCCAAGCACAAAACAAATAAAAATAGACACGCCAACCAGAAACAGGGTCCACACCGCCGCATATAATAACGTTTCGGTAACCGGGGCTGGAAAGTTGGCCGTGGAAATCCCAAAATCACCCACGAAGATCTTGCCCAAATAGGCGATATATTGGTCCCATAAGGTACCGTCAAAACCATAGGCTTTTTTAATGGCTGCCAGGCCCTCGGGGCTCATTTTTCCCCGTAAGCTAACAAACAGATGGGTAGCAGGATCCCCTGGCATCCACCTGGGAATAAAAAAGTTTAAGGTTATAGCGACCCAAAACGCACTCAAGTAAAAACCGAGACGGGTCATTAAGAATTTCATTTCGTTTACTCCGCAAATGATGTCATTCCCGCGCAGGCGGCGGTCCGATTGCTCGGGATATAGCGTCCTTGGCAGCAAGTACGCAGCCCGCGTCAAAGCCCCCGGATACCAGTCAAGCTGACAGCCCGGAGGCGCATTAACGTCTGCGTTCCTGCGGCATCAAAGCCAATACTTGTTACTTATCTTGCTTTAGATGCAGGTTAAGTACGTGGGCCCAGCGCTCTGGGGTGCCACCGTGCACCATAGGGCGGATAAATGGATTTTCTTCCGTGGCCCAACCTTCGAACTTGCGGGTGGAATACAGATACCATTCAGGGTTAGCGAACAAGGAAATCACCGGCAGGTTTTCAGCCACTTGCACATGCACCTTGGTCAGGTATTGCTTTTGCTCGTTCATGTTTGTGGTTTGAGTAAACTGGTCCAAGTTTTTGTTAAGTTCAGGCAGCTTCATCTGGTGCATGGCCTGGAAACTTACTTTAGGCGGGTTCATGTCTTTCGGGTTAAAGAGGTCGTTATAGGTCCCCCAAGGCACCACATCGGAATGGGTCCACATAATATAAACATCGAAATCACCACTGGGCACGGCTTCGAACCAGGCATTCTCATCTGGCGTATGGGCCCTGGCATTAAGGCCGATATCCTGCAGGTTCTCTGAAATTTGCATCACAGAGTTTACCCAATCGGTCCAACCACTAGGCACTGAAATTTTGAACTTAATTGGCGTACCATCGGCATTATCCCGCCAGCCGTCACCATCTTTATCGACGATACCCGCCTGATCCAATACCTTCTTGGCGGCATCCGGGTTATGTGCCATCAGGCCTTTATACTTAGCCAGGGCTTTTTCGTCGTACCAGGATTTGTAAAACTCACCTGTGCCTATGGGGTATTTGGTCGGCGTAGTTAAACCAAAGGTAGCGAATTCAACCAAATCCTGACGGTTGATGGCCATACTCATGGCTTTGCGGAATTCCAGGTTATTAAACGGCGCTTTAGTCGTATTCAGCTGCAGATTGGTGTTACCACCGGCCGGTAACCAGTACTTGTTGTTGGGATCTTTTTCCGTATAGGACTTGGTATCCGAAATACCCACACCCAGCCAGTCCACCTTACCTAAGCTGGCGGCTGAAATGGCTTGTTCGTTACCCGAATACTGGGGGAACTTAAGGCAATCAATATAGGGTTTTCCTTGTTGCCAATAGCTTTCATTACGACACACCTTAAACAGGCTTGGAGAGAATTTAGTAACATTGACATAAGGTCCGGTGGCAACCGGGCTCTCGTTACGGAAATTTTTCGGATCTTTAATATTCTTCCAGATATGCTCTGGTAGTGGATATAAGCTACCAAGGCCTAAATAAGCCAAACCGTTTGGTTTTTGCAGGTTAATTTTAACCTTATGGCTTCCAAGCTTCTCTACGGAAACGATATTACCTTCGTCGGTTTCCTTGTCATACCATAAAATGCCACGAATATTGTAGGCAGGGTTCTTCTTCCTTAACTCCATGGTGAACACTACGTCATCGGCATTAAATTCTTCACCATCGGACCACTTCACCCCTTCACGCAGGGTAAAAGTTACGCTTTTTAAATCATCGGCAATTTCATAACCGGTTGCTAATACAGGAATTGGCTTATCAGGGTGCATAACGTTTGGGATCCACAGGGTTTCATAGATAAAATCCTGCGCATAATAGGCCCCAACTGCATCATTGTAGGGGTTAAAATTTCGAACATGAGCATCCACTAATTTAGTGATCAAACTCAATTCACCACCCTGCTTGATCTGCTCGCCAGCATTTGCACTGACCATGCCACCGGCTAATACGCCGCCCAGCAAACAAGTTAAGATTTTATTCCGATTCATTTCTTTGCTCCGTGCCAATTAACCACTGGTTTGCCCTTTCCGGCACCAATGGCGTTCATGATGCTTACATGGCGAAGCCAGGTTGCCGGCTTCCCTATGCGCCATTCGTTCTGCTACTTATGTTCCACTGACCAAATACTTTCCGGAGTTAAGAAACCACCGAACTAACAACTAATGGGAACGGTCCCAATTGGGAACGGTCCCATTCTTGTTTTTGATGTTTGATTAGTCAATAAGAACATACTAAAAATGTGATCCGAAACAGGTCAAGGGGTATTTGCAACAAACACGGCTAACATATTAGGCCCATTAAGATAGTGATAATGCAATTAGTAGCATTTTCTTTGATCTAGGCAAGCCCTGATGGTAACGTTCCCACAAGGTGTTTACTAAGACGATTAAAATGGCGAAACAGGAAAAGATAGGCTTCAAAGATAATCAGTGGATCCGAACCATACACCCGGATGAAATAGAGTCTACCAAAGAGCTGGAAAGGCAGGCAGCTAAATACCCTAACGATTTTATTCTGGAAGGCCCTCGTAAGACAAAGCGCATAGCCCTTACTTTCGACGATGGCCCCTCGGAATATACTGGTGACTTATTAGCAGTCCTGAAAGAGCAGCAGGTTAAAGTAACCTTTTTTTTGGAAGGAAAAAAGCTCGAAGCATACCCGAAACTGGCCCAAACAGCCCTGGCTGACGGTCACAGCCTTGGCAATCATACATTGAACCATTGCAGCTCCACCGAACTGTCTGCTACCGAGTTGTGGCAAGACGAAATCCGCCAAACCAATGCCCTGTTCTTACAAATACTGGGGATGGAAGCTAAACTATTTCGGCCACCATACGGTGAAATTACGGATAAACAGATAGGCATGCTGGCGAGCAATGGAATGAAATTGATCCTTTGGAGCATAGATCCGAGAGACTGGGATTCCCTGGGTAACAGTGTGGAAACCCTGGTGTCCAGCGTTGTCGATAACCTGCATGATGAAGCAATAATCCTGCTCCATGACGGCGGTGATGAGCCGAGAAATAACTCAGTAAGTGCAGTCAAAAAGCTGATCCCCATTTGTAAATCTCTAGGGTTCGAATTCGTGACAGTGGATCAGATGCTGGAATATTGATGCTAAATTGTTAACTAATTGATAGGAAATCACTGAAAACGTCGTTTTTGGCGCACTGATAACCTTTAGAATTCCGAGTATAGAGGATAATATATGTGCTACTTCAGGAGATATGTAGTTTAGGTATGACCTCAATCATAGATGTAGCAAAACTGGCCGGTGTCTCTAAGAGCACAGTGTCACGGGTATTAAACCCAGGCAGTAGTGTTTCCCCTGCTGCAAAGGAAAAGGTAGAGCAGGCCATCTCAGCGCTCAATTATCGCCCCAATAATTTCGCCAGAGGCCTGAAGAGTAATAAATCAAATATGGTAGGTCTGGTACTGGTCAACGTATCCAGCCCCTATTACGCGCAAATGCTCGGTGGTGCGCAAAACCAAATTGAGGGCCTGGGCAAGGAAATACTGGTAGCCAGTGGCTTCGGAGAAAAAAGAAAGGAGATTGACGCCATTAATGCCCTTTCAGCCCGCCAATGTGACGGCTTGCTGGTATACCTTGAAACCGAGTTTACTGAGGCTGATCTGCCATCACTTAAGTTGAGCAACGCGCCTATCGTCACTATGGGTATGGAAGAGCCACTACTATCAAAAAATTCTGTCCAGATTGATAATGAATTCGGCGGTTACCTGGCAGCCAAACACCTGCTGGATAATGGCCATAGGAAAATCCTTTTTTTAGGCGGTCCCGAAGCCTACCTGGACGCCAGGAGACGCAAACAAGGTTTTTTAAATGCCATGAATGAAATGGGTGTGGATGAAGATGAATTTATTCTGGAGTCAGGCGAATACGACGAATACTTTGGTTATCAATCGATCAAAACTCACCTGGAAGAAAAATCTGATTTTACCGCTATCTGCGCCGGTGATGATGATATTGCTGCCGGTGTGCTTGCGGCGTTACGTGAGGCCAAGATAGCCGTTCCCGAACAAATATCTGTGATTGGTTATGATGATAACTTCCACGCGAAACACACTTACCCGGCCCTGACAACCATTCGCCAGCCCATCAGCGAACTTGGAGCAAATGCCACCCAGCTATTAATTGAAGTGATGGGGCAGCCCGAAGGTATTGGTAGGCACTTAGTACTTCGGCCCGAGTTGGTCATTCGAGACTCCGTTACCGCCAAAATCGAGCGATAGACACTAAAGTGACAGTGACAATTCAACGTGATCGCTGTCATTTTCAGCTCGTATATGGTCCGACGCATAGGTCCAGCGCCTGTGAAATAGCCATCAGCGACCATAAATTCTTCACAGATCCCAGCTCTTCCCAACGCATTAACCTAACTCCGCAAGTTTGTAGTTCCCGTTTTTAGCCTCTATAAATAAAGAAAGTCACTTTTACCTGTCGGAGTTATGCGTGGAGCTTTGCAACCAAACCATCAACAAACAACAAGCGCTGTTAGTAGGCAAAGCTTTAAACGTGGATTTCAATAAAGTAGATTTTGAACAGTTTCGTCGCGGACTGGAAGTCGAACTGGAGCACGGCTTATGCATGCCAGACACCAATGTAACAGGTGATGATCTGCTGCAGACCGCCAAAATTGCCCTCGCCCACCTTAGCGAACTTCCTGACTATTACACCCGATTGGATTATATGGAAATGACCGCCGCCCCCCAAAAAGCAAATCGACTGGGAACCGACCATTTCTTTTTAACCGGGGCCCTAGCAGGTCTTGCCGGCGTTTTGCTGTTACGCCGTCTGCTAGATAAATAATCCATCAATAACATACACATCTAATAACCCTTCTGTTTCCAGCAAATAAAAACATAAACAAAAATACATTTCATTTGTTAAAGGCCTTGATTTATTTGATTTTTACCCTTGTTAATCTGGTTAAATAATAAACAATTAAGAGAGGCCGCTTAGTTTCGTTTCAGGAGTGGTTGCAAAGAGGTAATTTCATGAACAATTTACAAGGTGAAAAAAGAGAAGTGCTTAGAGCCGCCGCAACCGGAGGGGCCGCAGGATATGGCCTGACAGCCCTGACCGGCATGCGCGCCATCAATGTGGTAGGTCGAACCGCAAGCTGGGGCGCAAAAGCAGGTCCTGCGGGACTAGTCTTAGGCGCTTTAGGTGGACTGGCTGTTTACACGTTAATGAAAGCGTGGAAAGGCGAAGAAGCCGTTGAAACAACCCCAGCTAAGAAATAATTGACTGGCTCTCTATTGCTACCGATGTATTTAGAAAAATAGAGAGCCTTTTCTTCTTATAAAACCCTATTTACTAATTATAAAAACACCAGTAAAGCTGATGTTTACGGTTATTTTTGTTTATCGGCGATGCAAACACCCTAATCCTGCCTGGAGTCTGTTCTGAACCTTCAGGCGGTAGCCCGACATCTCGGGTCCAGTGGCGTAAGGCGGGCACCGAGCTGGCTGTCAGGTCGCTGGATACCCTAGTGCGAGGGAATGACAGAATCGACGCTTCAGGATAAAGCCTAGATAGTGCAATGATACAGAACATTAACCGATGTCGAGATTGCCGCACCTAATTCTAAGTCCCCCGTCAATGACACTAGTACCCGAGATCATAAGTCCGTGCAAATTTGCTCGTTATTTGTACGGCCGTTAATTTCTAGCGGGCTAACCCTTTTAAGCACCAGCGTGTTCTTATCTTCAATTTTCCACTCAAACTCTTCCCCTTTCTCCATGCTTAAGGCTTCAGCAATCGCTGCTGGCATATTGAGGTAAAAGGATTTATTAGTCGGTCTTTGTACTTTTTGTATTTTTACTTTGTAACCCATTGTCTTCCCAAAGCTGATTAGCTATCACACCATAAATATAGTATATTAACTATATTTGGTTGGCGATGAATACCTTATTTCCTACGCAATATGCAAATGACATCACTACAACTATTTTATCAATGTTGCGATGTTACACCACCCCAGCCTGTATTCTGACTCGGTTAAAGGCTGTCTTGCTCATTAACGAGACCTTTAATATGAACAAAGTAGCCAGAGAATTGGGGGTTAGTTGTAATTTCGTCATTAAGTGGAGGGACAGAGCTCGGTTGTTGTTTGCTGCCTGGCCCACTGACTTGGTGAGCAAAAAAGACAAGCAAGGTTTCTTATGTAAAGCTTTCTCTGATTCACCCAGAAGCGGGGCGCCGCTGACCTATACCGAAGAGCAGCTATGTAATCTGATGGCTCTGGCGCTAAAAGAGCCGACCAAATGTGGAAGAGAAATTACTCATTGGACACATACAGAACTGGCCGATGAAGCGAATATACAACAATTAGCCTCAGGGATATCAAAAAGCACTGTCGGACGTTTTCTCAGACAGGTCGATATCAGGCCACATCGCTCTACCTACTGGCTTAACCCCAAGGTTAAGGATGACGAGGAGTTTAAGAAGGAAGTCAATCATGTCTGTGATACCTATCATCAAGCCTCAATGCTGGCCGAGGAGAATGTTATCACTGTGTCAGTAGATGAAAAAACAGGTATCCAGGCATTAGAGCGCATTTCGCCTGATAAGCCAACAAAACAAGGAATGATTGAAAAGCAGGAGTTTGAATATAAACGTCACGGAACGCTCAGTCTGACGCCAAGTTTCAATATAGTGACTGGTCAGATAATGAATTATCGTATCGCTGAAACACGCAACGAGGTGGATTTCTGTGAGCATATAAAACAAACGGTGGCGACATCCCCGGAAAGTACCTGGGTGATAGTGACGGACCAATTGAATGTGCATAAGTCGGAAACGCTGGTTCGATTTGTCGCAGAACGTTGTGGCATAGATGAAGAGCTTGGCGTTAAGGGAAAATCAGGTATCCTCAAGGATACCGTGTCCAGGCAGCAATTTTTGAGTGATAAATCTCATCGCATCCGTTTTGTTTATACACCAAAGCACTGCTCATGGTTGAACCAGGTCGAGATTTGGTTTGGCATCTTATCGCGAAAGTTACTCAAGCGGGGAAACTTCACTAGCTTGGAGGATCTACGAGGGAAACTGACCCGGTTTATCAGCTATTTTAATAAACAGCTGGCGAAACCATTTAAATGGACTTACAAAGGGAAGGTATTGACGGCCTGATCAAATAACCGCCATTTTTGAACGTATTTATGACCCGAGGTACTAGATTGCCGTGCCCACTCTCTATGATTCCCAGCTGTTCCAGCATCCGTGATAGCCCAGATTTTGAATAGTTACGGTACAGCTAATTTCACCTACACCCAGCATGTTATGTAACGTTCAAACCGGAAAAAACCGTAACGGGCGATAGGTTAATCATAAATGTCGTACTATTGATGACAAACAATTACAATTCAAAGAATTTTTTATCTTATGTAAATAAGATACAATAGGGTAATAAGCTTAAATTAATAACAATATCATGATTTATAACCAATAAACCGCACATAATCTACCTAAAGTAAACGACCCACTAATCATCACTGAACTAAAGGAATATAGAATGTCATTGGGGTTCAAAGCACGCATTAGCTTATGCGTCGCATTCGTACTAACGCTATCCTTTGCATTGCTAAGCGCGATTAATACAACCAATTTAAGTGATAATATGATCACTAATTTATCGGAAAACACCCAGCTTAAACTCAGTTATGAATCTGACAACATAACGAATTGGATGATGGAGAAGCAAGCTGCCGTAGGCACGGCTGCGGCTCACTTTTCTCCCGAAATGAACAAACTACAAAACCTTGGGTTAATCAACTTACTGGCAGAAAGTCACGAGTTTTCTAACGTAATTGTCGCCTACGAAAACGGTGAAACCTTTCACTATAACAACAGCTCAGCTTCTGAGAAGATCGAAGCGACTTCCAGACCTTGGTATCAGTTAGCCAAGTCCAACCGAAAAACTTCCCTGACAAAAATTTATAAGGATATTTACACGGGTAAAGCGGTGATTAGCATAGCTGCCCCTATCTACGACAATGGCCAATTTTCCGGTGTCCTGTTAGGGGATCTTCTATTATCACAAGTCACAGATAAGATCAGTGCCATACGCTTTGCAGGCGGTGCTGCAGCTATGGTAGATAACGAAAATGTCTTTATCGCCAGTGACGACCCAAGCGATTTAGGTAAAACACCTTCTCAGGTCTCTGCCGTGTTCAAACCTATGGAGCAAGCTTTCTCATCTCAGGTCCAGGGCCAGATAACATTTCCATATCTGGGCATAGAGTTTATTGGTTATTTTCAACAGATCCGACTAACGGAATCACAGAGTTGGACCTTGATGGTATTTATTGATCAGGAAACAGCCCTCCAAGATGTGAATGCTTCGGTTATACGTTCAGCACTGATAAGCCTAGGTTTATTGATAGCGGGTTTACTGGTGATGACTGCTGTGCTTAGCCTGGCCTATCGCCCTATTACAGCACTGAAGGACGCAGTGTTAGATTTGAGTAAAGGTAGCGGAGACTTAACACGCCGACTGACAGTGAAGGGAAATGATGATCTGGCCCAGATCAGCCAGGGATTTAATGAGTTTACCACTAAATTACAACATATGATGCTGGACGTGACAACGTCTTCTCGGGAGATTTCTGAAGAAGTGGCCCTGCTCGACGAACAGATCAAACACAATGAAGAAATACTAAAAGAGCATGCGTCTCAGGCCGATCAAATTGTTACAGCTATAGCTGAAATGAGCGCCACCGCCGATTCGGTTGCACAAAGTGTTGGTCAGGCCGCCGAATATGCGGAATCGACCAACAATCAAGCGGCCAACTCGAAAGGTGTGGTTGATGCCGCGGTAAACAATGTGGGTTCTTTGGTAAATGAAGTCGAAACCATGTCTGACAATATCGTCAGCCTGAGCCAGGACACTCAGAAAATCGGCTCTGTACTTAATGTAATTGGCGAGATCGCAGAGCAAACCAACTTATTGGCGCTCAACGCCGCCATAGAAGCCGCACGAGCAGGTGAACAAGGCCGAGGCTTTGCCGTCGTCGCTGACGAAGTACGTGCCCTCGCCGCCAGAACGCAAACCAGTACCTCAGAAATAAATACTATGCTGGACAGCCTGAAAAACGGGACAAGCGAAGTGGTTAATGCCATGGATAACACCCGTAATCGATGCGAATTCACAGCAACGAGTACAGCGGAAGTCTCCACCAACCTGGATGCTGTCAGTCACTCCATCTCAGAAATCTCTGACCTGAGCTCGCAAATTGCCACCGCAGCCGAGCAGCAAAGCACTGTTTCAGAAGATATTAACCGAAACATGGAAACTATCCGAGACATGGTAAATGAGCTCACAAGAAGCGGTCAACTCTCTGTCGATGCCACTGAGCAACTAGCAAACTCCAACAGAAATTTAGTTGAAATGGTGAACAAATTTAAAGTCAGCTAGACCATTCACAGGAATAGCCCCTACACAAAAAATAATGCAGAAAAATCGTAATAAAAAAGCACCGTTTTAAAGGTGCTTTTGGAGCTCAACAAATAACCCTTAGTGAGTGCCCATCCTGAAACACAGGAAAAGCAGGTGGACCGGTATTGCTAGGAGCCGAACTTGTTCGGCGAACCTTGTGAACACTGGCTTCGCCCTTTTGTCCTACAACAGGCATCCGCTCCTTGGGGTCGTGAACATAGCCTTAAATTTGGCATTTCAAATTGGAAACCACCTAGTGAATTACAGGTTCGTCATCATCATGACAGTTACACGCACAATGCTCACAAACCTGCTCAAGGTTCTGATCTTCGAACTCAGCCATAAAAGCCACATGTTCGTCGATCAGCGCCTTAGACATGATCTCTGATTTTTCATCACCATGATGTTGGTAAAACTCCAGCAAGGAAACCAGGGTAATATCCAGCATCTTTAAGCTGTATTGCCGGGTTTCGGGCTCCAACTCCTGTCGGTTGGCAAACTGCTGAAGCTGACCGTGAGCTAATTGCAGGTAATGATATTCGGTATCCTTATCCGCCACGGGTTTGACCGCTCGCACCAGGTTATAACAAGCCGTTACCCATAATCTGGGGGAATGCTTATAACCCGCACTCAGTCCCACATCATCAATCAGTTTCTGCGCTTCTTCCAACGCATCCAAATAGGCTCGCTTGGATTCCTTATAGGCGCCCAGGAAAAGAAACTGTTCCCCTTTATCGCTAAGCTCTTGCCAACGATCTAATGAAAAAAGTTCGTCTTTATCGTTCGGCTCTTGACAATGCGGCTCTAATGAAAAATCAGTCATAAGTTAACTCGCCAGTAGCCTTACAAAGTGATTGTGGTTTACCTGTTTCACTTTATTGACTTTCGCGCTGCTGATATCACGGATCTTCTGAGCTTTACCCGAGTAATCTTCATCACCGGCAATCACGTCTTTAAAACGCATATCCGGATCCGGTACTGCGGAGATCAGCAACTGGGTATAGGGGTGCTGCGGATTATTGATGACTTCCGTGGTGTCGCCCCACTCGACGATCTGCCCCTGGTACATCACGGCCACTTCCTCTGCAATATAGTGAGCCGTTGCCAGATCATGAGTGATATACAAAAAGCCCTGATTGAACTCTTTTTTCATCTTCTGCATCAGCTCAAGCACGCCAAGGCGAATTGACACGTCCAGCATGGAAGTGGGCTCGTCGGCTAATACCAGATCGGCGCCCACCGCCAGGGTTTTCGCCATATTGACCCTCTGTCGCTGGCCACCACTGAGCTCATGGGGAAACTTGTCCGCCGTTAATGATGGCAATTCCACCATATCTAGCAGCTCTTTCACCCGGTCACGCAACTTCTGCTTATTGTTTTCACACATGCGATGCAGCAACAAAGGACGGGCTAAATGATGATATATGGTGTGTGTGGGGTTTAATGAACCAAACGGGTCCTGGAAGATCATCTGTACGCTTTTGCGGTAGTTCAACAGATTCTGACGACCTTTAATGGTAGTGATATCCTGGCCTCGGAACAGGATCTCTCCTTCGGTTGGCTCATAGATCTTGGTAATAAGACGCGCACAGGTGCTTTTACCACAGCCTGACTCTCCTACCAGTGCCAACGCTTTACCTTTATGGATTGAGAAGGAGATATCGTTTAGTGCTCGAAAGTTTTCTGCTTTTGCGAAACCGCCACCAGTTTTGAATTCCTTGATGACATTTTTCATTTCCAGAATGGGTGTATTGTCTTGAATCATCTCTTATCCCCTATAGGTTCATCACTTTTGGCTCAAATTCCGTATTGGCCTGATACTCTTTACGCCCCTCATGGATGGAAGGGAAAGCGGACCACAGTTTCTGGGTATAAGGATGTTGCGGATTGTTCCGAATTTCGGTGCTTTTATTTACTTCCACCAGCTCCCCCTGATACATCACGCCGATGCGGTCACAAAATTGTGTCATCAGGCTTAAATCGTGGGTGATAAACAAAATGGAAAAGCCAAACTCTTCTTTGAGCTGATATATCTGCTGTAAGATTTCTCTTTGCACCACCACATCCAGCGCCGTGGTGGGTTCATCCATAATGATCAATCGGGCATTCAAGGCCAGGCAAATGGCGATCACTAAACGTTGGCGCATACCACCGGAAAATTGATGGGGATAATCTCTTAATCTTTCACGTGGGATCTTTACGATATCGAGCAGCTTCATGGCACGGTCGATGGCTTGCTCGCGAGTCATATCCGTGTGGGTCATGATCACGTCGCAAAATTG
This sequence comes from Psychromonadaceae bacterium, assembly GCA_965249895.1. Classification (GTDB taxonomy): domain Bacteria; phylum Pseudomonadota; class Gammaproteobacteria; order Enterobacterales; family CBDFNC01; genus CBDFNC01. Next base: position 357,602 of record CBDFNC010000002.1, on the reverse strand, counting down.
TTCTTCCACACGCAATACCGGGTTTAAGGAGTTCATGGCGCTTTGGAACACCATGGCAATTTGTGTCCAGCGAAACTTGCTCAACTGAGCCTCATTCATCCGCACAACATCCTGTCCGTTAAACAGGATCTGTCCCGCTGTGATTAACGCGGGCGGCTTATGCAGACGCGTTACGGCAAAAGCTATGGTGCTTTTACCACAACCGGACTCGCCAGCCAGGCCAAACACTTCGCCTTCGGCAATATCAAAACTAACTCCTCGAACCGCTTTAAACGAGCCGTCCGAGGTCAAATAATCCACTTCCAGGTCTTTCACCTGAAGCTGGGGAATTTTTTCAGGAGTATTCATTTGGATTCCATTCTTGTTTGACACATTTCGTGTCCGTCACTCTAAATAGCAAAAGCCAAAAGGTGCTTTCGCAAACAATGCGCAAAATTGCACCAAGCAATGCTAATGATAATCTTTATTATTTGCAATTAATAAGTAGTAATGAAGATCCCTTTTTGCTAAAAGTGGGACTTTGCTGTTATGTGTACACCGGCTTTATGACTGTGCTCGTTTTAGTATTTGTGCAGGCACGATTTTCGTCACTCCCGTGTTTAAGGTGGTCCGACACTCGGTCCAGTGATCTCCCAGCGCATACCTCACATTGCAAGATCGCCATCCTGGCAACTGGATTGCCGTGTCCCTTCTGCAATGACAGCGCTTGCTTTTGCACCGATGAACAAACAACGTTCATCACTCCCTTGTACAAGGTGGTCCGACACTCGGTCCAGTGATCTCCCAGCACATACCTCACCTTGCAAGTTCGCCATCCTGGCAACTGGATTGCTGTGTCCCTTCTGCAATGACAGCGCTCGTTTTAGTATTTGTGCAGGCACGATTTTCGTCACTCCCGTGTTTAAGGTGGTCCGACACTCGGTCCAGTGATCTCCCAGCGCATACCTCACATTGCAAGATCGCCATCCTGGCAACTGGATTGCCGTGTCCCTTCTGCAATGACAGCGCTTGCTTTTGCACCGATGAACAAACAACGTTCATCACTCCCTTGTACAAGGTGGTCCGACACTCGGTCCAGTGATCTCCCAGCACATACCTCACATTGCAAGATCGCCATCCTGGCACAGCCATTGCCGTGTCCCTTCTGCAATGACTGTGCTCGTTTTAGTATTTGTGCAGGCACGATTTTCGTCACTCCCGTGTTTAAGGTGGTCCGACGCTCGGTCCAGTGAACTCCCAGCGCATACCTCACATTGCAAGAGCACCATCCTGGCAACTGGATTGCTGTGTCCCTTCTGCAATGACAGCGCTCGTTTTAGTGGGGAAGTAAACGCAACCGAGACATATCAAATTCACAATTCGCACATTAATTGCTCAGTCATACGAATGACTAACCCTTTTTATCCATTTCATTGTTTTCATTAAAGCTATTTAGGCATTACCATTAACAAACTCATCGCTCCGGAGCCGATTTATGTTGAAGCACCTTGTTACCCTCGCCTTTTTGCTTGCTTTTTCTCCCCTCGTTTTTGCCAAATTATTACATGTTGGAGTGATGGAGTCAGAAGGTACTCCCGTTATCGGTGCTATTTTTGATCAGCCCGTCGTCTTGCCCCTTACTCAGCTAAAAGTGGCTCAATTGGCTGAAAAACAGCTGACGCAGATCCCCGGCAAGTGGATCAAAGGGAAGGATTCGAACACGGCTTTTTTTACCCAACTGGAGCCAGATACCCACTATCAGGTGCAGGTAAACGACTCCTGGCGCAATAAGGGTATGTGGGACGGCGAGGTGTCACTGGACATATTTTTACCTCACCTGGTGCCCAGCGTACGCTTTATCGGCAAGGGGCCGCTGGTTTCTGTTACCACCAACGACTCCCTGCCTATGGAAGTTGTCAATACCAGTGAATTTAACGTGGAGTTTCTTAAGGTCACCGATGAATACGAATTCCTGCGTCAGGTTTACTGGAGTAACAGTATTTCCAGCTGGGATCTCAACTACGCCAATGCCAGCTTCGACAGTATAGAAACCTTCCGTTACCAGGCTCACAGCCAGCCGAATCAGAAGAAGAAAATCCAGATCCCGCTGCCGGACTCTTCCGAAAAGGGGCTTTATGTTGCCGTCGCCAAACACGCGGGCTCCTTTGATGGCGAATTTGCCATCGCTCCTTTTATTCGTACCAACTTAGGGCTGCACGCCCGGCTTTATCCGGCATCAGCCGCCGTGTTTGTTTCTCAGCTGGATACGGGAAAAGCCGTCACTCTGGGTAATTACACCCTGATCTATAAAGTAAAAAATAATAAAGGATATAAAATTGAAAAGCTGCAAGGCCAGCTGAACAACAACGGTCTTATCCAGTTTGATTTCCACCCCGAGCGAGATGCTCTGCTGATTGTGGAAACGGCCAACGATAAGGTGATCATTCCGTTTAATGAAGTAGCCCTGGACCTGACGGAATTTAATATCGCCGGCGCCCGCTATCAGAGTCTTGAAGCCTTTATCTACAGTAACCGGGACTTGATCCGCCCCGGTGAATCCCTGCCTTTTAACATCCTGTTACGCGAGCATGATGGCCAACAGGCGGCTAAGCAGCCTATTACCGTTTCCCTGCTGCGTCCCGATGCCAGAGAGTTGGTTCGCCGCCGCTTAACCCCTGGTGAGCTGGCGGACTATCAGACCTCCTTTACTATTCCTGCCGATGCTCCGCTGGGTCGTTGGAGTTTGGAAGTACGCACTGATCCCAGTGCCAAGCAGCCCATTAACAAGCTCTATTTTAACGTGCAGGAGTTTTTGCCTGAGCGGATGAAACTCACCTTTGGTGACTTCGCTGCCGCCATCCCTGACAACCAGAATATCGAAATCCCGATTACTGGCGCTTATCTGTATGGCGCTCCAGCGACAAAAAATAGAGTGGAAGTGAAGGCCCACTACAGTTACCTGCACCACCCTCTCAAGGAATTTAAATCATTCTATTTCGGTGAAGGCGAAGAGATAGCAACACCTTTGGTAGAAACGGATGGTTTGGAGTTAGATGAACAAGGCAAGGGTATTGTTCGCCTGGCCGCTCGTGACGTTCCCTATTCGGGCCCGGTAAAAGTAGATATTAAGGTAAGCTTGCTGGAAAACGCCGGTCGCGCCATAAACCGAGATCAGCAGGTAACACTCTGGCCTTTCACCACCCAACCCGGGATCCGGCCACTGTTTGCCGATAACCGCCTGGCCAGTAATCAGGTGGCGGAATTTGAGCTGATCAATGTGAACAAAAACGGCGAGCAAATCGCTGGTGAGATGATGGCTCAACTGATTTATCACGAAAACCGATATTACTGGGTACGTGAAGGTGGCCGCTGGCAATCCCGCAATGAAAGAAACAGTTACCCTGTTTCAGCGCAAAAACTTCGTTTACGCCAGGGAGAGGTAACAAAATTAAACCTAAGCCCGGACCAATGGGGTGAATACGAATTGAAAGTCACCGATCTGACCGGTAAACAGTCCAGCAGTTACCACTTTTATATGGGCTGGGCCAATCAAGCTGTGGTGGCCAGTAAACCGGATCGCGTCAATATCTGGCTGGATAAGGCCAGCTATCAAACAGGTGACAACCTTGGCGCTGAAATACACGCCCCGTTCAGCGGCGAAGCCATCCTTACCCTGGAAGGGAACAGCTTACTCACGCAGCAGCGGGTAAGCCTGAAAAAAGGTAATAACCCCATTAATCTGACCCTGGACCCTAACTGGTCTCGCCATGATCTTTACCTGTCGGTTACCTTATTGGGACAGGAAAACAAACAGATCAAACGTGCAGTCGGGGTACAGTATATTCCCCTGGACAGGAAACAACGTACCTTGCAGGTATCTGTTACTGCGCCTGAAAAAACCTTACCCGAGCAACTGCTTACCGTACCCATTCAGGTAACAGGGTTAAATGGTCAGGCCGCCAAGGTAACCTTGTCGGCGGTGGATACGGGGATCACCAACTTGTCTCGATATAAACCTGTCGATCCTGCCGAGTTCTTTTTTGCTCAACGCCGCTATAGCCCGGACCTTATCGATCTGTATTCACGTATTTTCCAGCGTTATACAGACGAATTTGCCTCTATCCGTTACGGCGGAGATATGGAAATGGCGGATATTTCTGAGAGCCGCGGGGCACGAGATCTGGTAGAGCTTAAAGCCGTGACCTATATGTCCGAAGCGGTTGCTCTGGATAAACAAGGCAAAGCAGAAATCACCTTACCAATGCCGGACTATAACGGTGAAGTCTCTCTTGTTGCTACCGTTTACAGCCAGGACCAATTTGGTCAAATCCAAAGTCTGGTTAAAGTCGCAGCCCCCATAGTGGCTGAGCTGTCATTCCCCCCATTTATGGCGCCAAACGACAGAAGCCATTTAGTACTTGAACTTACCAATATGAGCGGACAGGAGCAGGCTGTGGATTACCAGCTGTACGCCGACAGTCCACTGACCTTAACGGTGCTGGACGCGCCTTTATCCCAAACCCTGACTCTGGCTGACAAGGCCAAGCGCATTTTAAAATTTGGCCTTAGCAGTGAGTTCGGTGTTATTCCCGCCACTGTGGGGGTGAAAATAAACAGTCCAAGCTACCAGGCAAACCGGCATTGGCAGCTGCCGGTTCGACCTATCTTGCCAAGCAAGCGGGAAGTCTCCTCCCATATCCTGAATGCGGGGGAAAGCATGACTCTGAGTGCCGAGTCGCTGAATAACGTTAACAGCGAAGGGCTCATTTCCTGGCTCAGCCTGGCGGCACAACCTCCCATTAATTTACCGGACATAGTTAACGGTTTATTCGACTATCCCTATGGTTGCCTGGAGCAAACCACCAGCAGGGCGTTCCCGCTTTTGTACGCCAAAGATAAACAGCTGGCATCCGACCTGGGATTAGCAGAGCTCACGGTCGATGATATAGACAGCCGGTTGAACAACGCTATTTTACGTATCGCCGGCATGCAAAAAGGCAGTGGTGGTTTTGCCCTTTGGTCAGAGCACGGCGGCGAGGAAATCTGGCTAACCCCATATGTGATGGAGTTTCTCTATCAAGCAAAAAATGCCGGTTACCCCGTTCCCGAAAACACCTTAAAACGTGGTACACAGCGGCTGCAGGATTACCTGGTCAGGGCGGACGAATTGTATCTGGATATAGTCGGCCAACACCAATTGTTTGCGGCCCGGGTGTATAGCGGTTACGTACTGAGCCTGTATCAACCCGGCAAAATCAAGCTGGGCGAGTTATGGCGCCTGAAAAAAGAGTTTAAGCAAAGTAAAGCGACCTTGCCGCTTATGCAGCTAGCCGTCGCGTTATACCTTAATGGTGACGAGAAGGGTGCCGGACAAAGCCTGCTGGCAGCGTTAACTGTCACCCGTTCAGACCGTTATCTGGGGGACTATGGCAGTGCGCTAAGAGACGCGGCCCTTGAACTGAAAGTACTACAACCCCTGCTGGACAAGGCAAGCACCCAGGGCCAGAAAGCTGAACTGGCTAAAGTCACCAATCAGCTACTATTGAACATTCATCGCTTAAAACAGGGCCGACGCTATTACAGCACTCAAGAGCAGTTCGCTCTGCTACAGGCAGGTTTGTTTATTCGCTCCCATTTCAGCACAGAGCTCAGCGCCGACGTTAACGGCAAGGCTTATCAAAACAATACCAGTTTAAAAATCGCCAGCTCCTTGTACGAGCAAGGTGTGACTGTAACCAATACCGGGGAAAGCCCGCTGTACTTACAAAATGTGTCAGACGGATTTATTAAAGATTTAACCAAGTTCACCTCCCCCGTCGCCGCGACACAGTTTGATAAGCAGTTGTTTAATCTGGACGGCAGCAAGCTGTCCGGTCCTATGCATGTGGGTCAAAGCGCCATCATGGTAATAAGAGTCAGGCCAGAGCAGACACTGGATCAGGCAATGATCATCGACCTGTTGCCGCCGGGCCTGGCACTGGAGAACCATGCCATCGAGCAAGGCACCAATATCAGTGATGTCAAAGTGGACAATACTCCTCTGAGCGATCTGCTGGATCAGTATTATATTGAACGGGAAGAGTTCCGGCAGGATCGCTATATTGCCACCAGTCGTTTGTATAAAAATACCAGCCGTTACTTTGCTTACGTGGTCAGCGCTGTCTCTGAAGGAAAATATCAGCTTCCTCCTGTGTTTATCGAAGATATGTACGCACCGGAGAAACGCTTAATATCAGACGACCCGGGTCAGCTGGTGATCCTCGACAGCCGAGCAGCCAAACAGCAAGCCCAATCCAATACGTGTTGGCTGTTATGTGACCAAGCAAGCGACTCTCAGAATTGATTCTTCTAGAATATCGAAATAATCGTAGGAGTGGATGCCCTCTTTATAAGCAGAGAGTGCGAAGCCGGTCGCCGAACGTGTTTCCTTGCATTAAACATCTCATCCCTGAAGATGGATTCACCGCCTACCCAAACACAAGGCCCTGCCGACTTTGATTAGCTTTTGCAAGGCCAAAAGGTTTGTTCTGACTGGATTGGCGGCACTGGTTATTTTGCTGGTAATGGCAGTCAGCTTAGACAGGTCTTTTCCCCTTCAACTCGATGGCAAGGGGTATGCGGCGTTAGTGGTGGACGCCAAAGGCCGACCCCTGCGCTATTTTGCGGACTCACAAGGCGTATACCGATATCCGACAACACCCGACCAAGTATCCAGCGCATATATAGAAGCCTTGCTGGGTTATGAAGACAGATATTTTTATGCTCACTTTGGGGTCAACCCTGTGTCTTTGCTACGAGCCGGCTGGCAATGGCTTAGTTCAGGTCATATTGTTTCGGGCGGCTCCACCCTGACCATGCAAGTCGCCAGGATCCTGGACCCACATTCGCGCTCCATCGGCGGTAAACTGCAACAGATTTTCCGCGCCCTGCAATTGGAATGGTATTTAACCAAAGACGAGATCCTCACTCTTTACCTGAATTTTGCCCCGTTTGGCGGACCTCTCGAAGGTCTGGAAGCCGCTTCAAGAAGTTACTTTAATAAAAGCGCCAACCAGCTGACTGATGCCGAAGCCGCGCTGCTGGCGGTGCTCCCCCAGTCACCCAGCCGGATCCGGCCCGACCGCTACCCACAAAGAGCCAAGGATTATCGCGACAAACTACTCAGCCGGTTGGCCGACTTCAATATCTGGTCTGAGCAAAGGGTGGCTATCGCCCGTAAAGACAGCATCACAGCTCAGCAGTTTAACAACCCGTTTCTGGCCCCTACCCTGGCCCGCCGGTTGCACCTGGGCTCACCGGATACTCAGCTGTTCCACACCACCCTGGACGCCGGGTTACAAACCTCAGTGGCCAGGTTACTTAAAAACCGTGTAGGGGATTTCCCGTCGCCCGTCTCAGTCGCAGCCCTTATCGTTCGCAACAAGGATATGGCGACGCTGGCTTACGCTGGCTCATCAGACTTTTTCGATGCGACCCGCTTTGGCCAGGTAGATATGGTTAAAGCCATCCGCTCCCCGGGATCTACCTTAAAGCCTTTTATCTATGCTATGGCAATGGAGCAAGGGCTTATCCACTCCAAGAGCCTGTTACTGGATATACCTACCAATTATGACGGCTATCAGCCGGCCAACTTCGATCAAGGATTTCACGGCGCCATCGCTGCCGACCTGGCGTTACAGAAATCCCTCAATGTGCCGGCAGTACAATTGTTATATCACCTTGGTCCCGCCTTTTTCATGGAACATTTGAAAAGCTCTGGAATGGAGATAAAAACCCGCTCCAGCTCGTTAGCCGTGGCCCTGGGAGGGTTAGGCACAAGCCTGGAAGATCTGGTGGCCAGTTTTGCAGCCTTATCCCGTAATGGTGAGCGGGCGCAGGTACGCTACCTCGTAGGAGCGGATGCCCTTTCTATAAACAGAGAGTGCGAGCACCGCGCTCGCTATATTCGCCGAACCTGCATCCATGCTCCTAACATCTCATCCCTGAGATGGGGTTCGGCGCCTACAGGTACAAAGACATTTCTATCACCGCAGAGCGCCTGGATCACACGGGATATTCTCAGCCAAATTCCCAGACCATTTCGCCCCAATATGGACGGACAGCGTAAAATAGCCTGGAAAACCGGCACCAGTTACGGATACAGAGACTCCTGGGCCATAGGCACCTCTGAAAAATACACCATAGGGGTTTGGATTGGCCGGGCTGACGGTGGCACCGTCGCCGGTACCTACGGCGCCAAAAGTGCAGGCCCTATCTTGTTTGACTTGTTCTCCTTGCTGCCCAAAACCAGGCGCACCCGGTATTCTCCGCCAAACCAGGTGGTAAAACGGAACATTTGCTGGCCTTCAGGGCTGGCAGAACGTTTACAAAGCGCAGACGTTTGCCAGCGCCGCTTAACCGCCTGGACCATAGATGGGACAACACCAAAAACCCTGACCACCAACGTCAAGCAAGCCCTTGGGGATCCACGACAATGGCCTGAGTCCCTTGCATTATGGCGCGGCGATAAACAACAAATAAACCTTAAAATCATTAGCCTGAAACCCAACACCCTGCTTGCTCGCCAGCGAGTCAAATCAATCAGGTTAAATGCTAATTATCAGGGCCGACTGTATTGGTATTTAAACGGCACATTACTGCATACCAATAAGATGGATATAAGTGGCTTACGTGGAAAAAACCGGCTCTCAGTCACCGATGATTTAGGCCGGGTAGACAGCCTGGAGTTTAGGGTCAAATAAAAATAGCTAGTGCCCACTCTGAAACTCAACTGTTTATTCTTCCGCCATATTCTTAGAACCCAAGCTTATCGTTTTACAAAAGCCTCAAGTTAGTCACTACTATCTCAGCGAACGCTGTCATTGTCAGCTCGCCTGGCAATCTAGTGGCTTTGCTGTAGGCGATGAACAAGCAACTTTAGTCATTCCCTTGCACAAGGTTGCCTACACTCGGTCCTGTGATCATTCAGCACATGCCTCACATTGTAAGATCGCCTTCCTGGCACTGGATTGCTGTGTCCCTTCTGCAATGACGGTGTTTGCTTTAGCAGTGATGAACAAACTACCTTTGTCATTCCCTTGTGCAAGGTTATCCGACACTCGGCAGTGTCCTGTGATCATTCAGCACATGCCTCACATTGCAAGATAGCCATCCTGACAACTGGATTGCCGTGCTCTTTATGTATCGAGGTAGGTGGGCGCTGATAAAACCGATATTGCAATTAACGGTTCATTTGACTAGCTTAATAATTCACTCCGTTACGTAGTCGGGTAATTTGAATTCCTGTTACTCACAGAGGCAACAAATGAAACAAATCATTCCATATCTAAATCTGGCCGGTCGCTGCAAAGAAGCCCTGACCTTCTATCAAAACAGCCTGGGTGGTGGAACCGTCTTCACGCAAACCTTTGGCGAATCACCAGTTGAAGTGGCTGAAAGTGAAAAACATCGCATAATGCATGCCGAATTTCGCGCCGGGGACATACATTTTATGGCATCCGATGGTATGCCGGGGGTCGATGTTATCCAGGGTAACTGTGTTGTGCTGAGTATTAACTTTACCGACGAGCAAGAGCAGGAGCAGGAGCAGGTCTTTGCCAGCTTGTCCGAAGGTGGAAACGTGATTATGCCACTGGAAAATACTTTCTGGGGCGCCAAATTTGGCCAGTTGACTGATAAATTCGGCATTCAATGGATGCTTAATTGCAATAAAGAACAATCCAAGCCATAACGCTTCTTTAACCGCCGACCAGTGTCTGATTACGCCATCGGTTAATCGGACTACGGCTCCTAATCCTCATTGCTACATTAACCAATGGCGTAATCGCACAAAACCACCAGTCTCTACGCCTATCTCATGCGCACCTTGTAATATCTGAAAACAGCCCCATTTATGGTATAACTCGTATATCAGCATTAACAGTGGACACTTACTACATGCAACAGCAGATCATTGATGTTACCCTGGAAAACTTCCAACAAGTCATTCTGGAAGGCTCGCAAGAATCCCCGGTTTTGGTCGCTTTCTGGGCGCAATTTAGTGAAGAGTCCATGACTCTGATACCCACTCTGGAAAAATTAGCCAACGAGTTAACTGGACAGTTTTTGCTGGCGAAGATTAACTGCGATACAGATCAAGCCATAGCCCAGCAATTTGGCGTTCAGTCTTTACCTACCGTGGCTCTATTTGTTAACGGCCAACCCGTTGATGGTTTCGCAGGACTTAAGCCGGAAGCTGAAATTCGTGAAATTCTTAAACGCCACCTGCCGGATGCTGCCGATTTGGGCCTGAAAGAAGGTCATCAACTGCTGGCAGCAGCGCAATTTGATGAAGCCGCTGTGACATTAAAACAGGCCCACTCTGACAGTCCGGAACGCGGCGATATCAAGTTAGCGCTGGCTAAAGCCTATCTCGAATTGGGTCGCCATGATGAGGCCGAAGGTTTACTCAGCACCATACTAATGGCCGATCAGGATAGCTTTTATGGTGAACTTATCGCCCAGCTGGAGCTGGCTAAGCAAGCGGCAGATACACCGGAAATTCGCTCTCTGGAAGAAAAACTAACCAGCGAACCGGATAATACAGATATCCGCTACCAGCTGGCAGTCCAGTATCACCAGGTAGGCCGTAATGCAGAGTCACTGGAGTTACTTTATCAGTTGCTGTTAAAAGATATGACCCATGAAGACGGCAATGCCAAGAAAACCATGCTGGATATTCTCACTACCTTATCCGGCGAAACAATAGCTTCCGAGTACCGACGTAAACTGTATAGCCTGCTTTATTAAGTTCTGCCCCCTCCGCTTGGCGGAGGGGATTCCTTTTTATGGGTGAATAGCGTGAGCCTTTGCACATAAGGTTCACCGAACAAGCTCGTCTCCTACAAACATACAGGCCAGTTTGCTATCCCTGTGCTTCAGGACGGGCACTAGCTAGCCAGATTAGCGGTGCGCTGGATCTTAATAAAATTGGTGTATTTGGTCATTCTTTTGGCGGCGCCATCAGTGGTAAACTTGCTCTCCAGGATGCCAGAGTCAAAGCGGGTTTTAACCTTGACGGCCCCCTGTACCATTTCAGCCACCAGCCTATGCAATTCAACAAGCCGCTTTGCCACGCATACGGTACTGACACCCTTTACGGAGAAGACAAGATCTCTTCCGCAGGGATAACCGATGCAGTGCTAAAAGCATCATCGGCTTGGGGCTGCTCGATAACCATGCAAGGCACCGCGCACATGAATTTTTCCGACGTAAACTATGTGACGCCAATGAAATTCACTGGGTTATTGGGGGCTGTGGATAACCAACAAATGGGTGAGCAACTCAATCAATTACTGATCACGTTTTTCGACTTTCATCTGAAAGGGGATAATCGCTGGCAACACTCGTATCCCGACATTACTATTGACGCATTCAACAACTAATGATAAACATCCAGCGGGAGCGATAAATGCAAGATAAAATCATTCTGGGATTTATGGCGCACGGAGATTACACCCTGTATGGCTTACGTAAAACCATGGAAATAAAGACCTCCATGTTTTACAACACAAGTACAGGCAGTATTCACCCGGCGTTAAAAAAACTGTTAAATGCCGGAATGATCACTTGTCGCGAGGTCTCTGAAGGTAGGCGAGTTAAAAAAGTATACTCTCGCACAGATAAAGGTAGAGACTGTTTTCTGGAATGGATTGCCGAACCTATGCCTCAATCCAAAGTAAAGGATGAAGCAATATTACGCCTGTTTTTCTATGGCCATTTACAAGGTGATGTAACTACATACCTGAACGACTACATTGATGAGCTAAACCAGATGGTAGCGCTACTGACACCAATGCTGGCTCAATACGAAAATGTGCCTGTCCCCCATGATATGGCAAAAGCGCACTTTTTCGAAATATCTACCCTTAAGTTTGGTCTGGATTATATTAAATTCACCCGTGACTGGTATGAAAAGCTGATAACAGATTACAACTCGAAACAGTTTACCGATTGAGCAACAGCCCTCAATAACCCTTTTTAGGATTGTCGAGCAATATAACATGGCTCAATCAAAATTTAGCTTGAGCTTATAAAATGAAGCTCACTGTTAAGTTTGAGCAAATCTGTTCGCTTTTCCGCCATCCGCGCAAACCTATGGCCTCTATAAGTATTTATCGGATCGGCATTAGCTCGATATGTGTTAATCAATATGGCTAAGATTTCCTTCGCAGCGAGATTGTGCCCTTAAGCCCTAACAGCGGTTAATGGCCATGAGTTCGCTGAATAGGGTTAACCATCAAGCAATAAAGTGTCTAGGTTCAGACAACCCGTGGTGGCATTTAACTAATCCCCACAAGTTGCCTGATTATCTATAGGATCCAGTACTTAAAGTTGAATTTTGGCACTGTTATTTAGGGTGTTGCTTCCTTCACTTAAGGAGATCTGAAACTGCCTATTTTACACCCCAACAATTTCCTCTTTTAGTGAATAAGCTATCATTAACATTTCTTGCTTTTCTTGTTGCCCTACATCGTTTTTATCTAGCGCCAGCATAATATCGTCTATTACCGCCATATATTCTATATCATTGATGTTCATGGCATGGTGAGCATCTAACATGGCTTTCCCGGTATATTCTTGTGTCCCTCCCGTACCCGCACAGATAAATTCAGCAACCACTTTAATTACTCTCTCTCTATCTGATCCCTTGTAACGACTGGCGATAATTGGATTTGCTGCATGGGTATCAAAAATATCTGCCGCAATCACCGCAATTTTTTCTTCACCTCCAAGGCGTTCATAAAGGCTTTTCTCACTCATCGTAACTACCTCATCATGTTACCGACCGAAAAACAGTTTACGAATTTAAGCTTAGTAAAATTTAAAGATTTTAAACCAAAAGGATGCGTTAATATGGGGTTTTCAACAAAAAGTTGGCATATTTTCAATGCCTTCATCTACTTCCATTCTGATTTTTCAACGCCCTCAGATACGGACGGTTTTTGCAGAGGAAGGAGCAGAAAGCCATTGCGACAACCTGCTCTTGTATACACTCAGCACTGGCATGAACAAATGATGCGAGAGTGGTTTTAGAAGGAGCACCTTTTATCATTAGACGTTACGGCTAATGACCAGCGGGATCATTCCACTCGGGTAATAGTATGATCATGTTCGGGTCGAGCCCTTGGTCTTTAAAGGTATTGAGGCTTTTGACAACCTTCTCTTCCTTAAGGTCAATGACAGTGATCGAGCCGTCACTCATGTTTGGCAAGCTGAGGAGGTTGTTCTGTACGAAAGCGTATTTCCAATCCTTGGTGAACGCCACGTGGTGGGCGCCAGGCGCCGCCGGAAGCGACTTCAAAAGCTTCGGCTGTGTTGGGTCCTTGCCAACATCGAAGATATGGAGCTGCCCCGGGTTAGCCGTCGAGAGGTAGAGACGATCGCCCTTAGGGTTGAAGTACATCTCGAGCGCCACCCCACCATTAAAAGGTTTAAGGTCCACGGCCTGTTGGACGTCGAAGTCCTTCTTCGTGGGGTTCCAGACCGCCACCCATACGCTGGCACCGAACATGTTGGTGATGTATGCCATAGGAGGATTTGTGCCCGGTACAAAAAGGATCTCGACTGGCGCTTCACCCGACGGTGAAGGCTTGTTAGACACTTTATGGGAATTCAATACCTTGCCAGTGCTCGCCTCTATCCGACATTCCGCAGCGATTTATGCTGGCAGCATTATTTTCTCGCCCAGGCGTTGTCGCCAGCCCTCTGAACCGTCTCTCCACCTAAGCCAGAAGCGGCAGTCTTAAATTTCGGGATCACCAAGCCTACCGCGCCGGGGCACAGTATGTGTTTTTCTTTTCCGCCGCTCATTCCAACTGGTAGAGCCGCGCTATCTCTTTACCGCACAGGCGGAGGATTTTCTCCTTTTCTTCCGTCAACCCAGTGACGCAGGCAGCTAGCCCTGGCGCATTCACTAAGTGGATCCCGTTCATCCGTTGGAAGATCCACCTCATCGTCGGGGTGGCGGTGGGCTTGCCCACTTGGTTAAGCACGGTTTCATCTGCTGTTTTCAGGTTTTCCCGCAATTGGTATTGGCCTGCGTTGTACACCATCAGGCACAGCGTCATCACCATCATCAACGCCTCGATCCGCTCCGGCTTTTTCAAGAACACCCCATTGAGGTGAAACTGATCAGGCGGAAACCCCGCTCGACCCCTTGTTGCGATTTGTAGGCGGCGAGCAGGCCAGCGACCTCCTGGTTGCCCAGTTCATTGGTCGCCAGCACGAAACGGCCCAGCTTGTTACGGTGCGGCCGGATCTTGTCCTGGCAGGGAGTCGACTCAAGTTCGAGCCGGTAGTGCGACACCTCAGGCTCGGCGTCTTTTTTCGGCCGACCACGACCTGCGTGTTTTTTCACCTCGCTGACCTCAACGTGACTAAGCCGGTGGTATTTGAGTTTACGCTCAAACTGCGCCGCCGCGTTGCGCGCGTCTTGTTTGCAGGCAAAGGCCTGCCCGGCCAGTTTGCGGGCCTGGCTTTCCGCTTCGGCCCCGGCTTTGGCGATGCGCTTGTCCAGAGTGCGACACTCTCTTTGCTCGGCCTGGCTGGAGTGGACCAGCAGCCACTGCTGCTTCAGCCCGCGCTCCACCTGGCCCAGCAAGACACCTTGATAACCTTGTTCCAGCGGCTGCCAGGCGAAGTCACTGGTATCGGCCTCGACCAGGAGTTTGACCGCTTTTACGCTTTCTGGCGCCCGAGTGACCCAGAGGTAGGCCGCTGTCAGCAGTTTTCCGTGGACGTAGAGCGCCGAATCCGCGATAACCAGCAGCTCCGGGCTGTTCTCCAGTGCTTGGCGGAAGGACTGGAGTTTGGCTAGGGTGGCGTGGAAGCTGGCTTTGTCCTGGCTGTTGCCGTCCAGGCCTTCGCTCCAGATCGGTAAGTCCGCCGGACCGCTGACGATCAGGGACAAGACGAGTTGTTTGAGATCCGGCCGGTGATCTTTGGAGTAGCCCTGCTTGGGCAAGGGCGGTCTGGACTCGCCTTCCAGGTAAAGGTGTTCGAGATCATACTCGCCCACTAATTTGAAGCTGGTGCTGTCCAACCGGAGGGTTTGCCGTCTACCGGGCGGGGTGAATTCCTGGTGGATCTCATTGGCAATCTCGGCGAGCAGCGCAGTGACACCGTATTCGTAACAGGCGTCCAGGGTACGGCCCAGCGCGTCATCGTTCAACTGGGCGGCCTCGACACCTTCGCCAAATAACAGGGAAACCGCTTTGTCTTCAAAAAACTGGGGCGATAGATAAATGGGGTTCTGAGTGAAGCCCAGGCCGTTGATGATCATGGCCTTGATACGCTGGCCATGGCTGAGCTTGGAGCCATGCTGTTTGGACACCGGCAGTCTGGCGTCGATGCGTTCGACCAGTTTGAGCTTGTCGACGAAGCCGGCAACCAGGCCATGGTGGCCGAGAGTTTCAACCCGGATCTGTCCCGATTTAATGCTGGTGTTGATGGCGGCCATAGCGCTCCCCGTTAATACATATCCTGGGACGATTGTGCCATGGCAGCGGTCAGAGGCTTGTGATCTTTTGGCTATAGTTTCTGTGATCTTTCAGACATTGGACACGCTAAAGTGAGATAGATCACATTTTTAAATTATCTAGGTGAGATGCAAATGGTGCGGAATGTCGGCTCTATCACTGTGATGGTCTCACCTGGATTAGTGAGAGTGTGGCTGATCGTTCCCGTAATGAGGATGCGATCGATCCCCTCGTGAAGTGCTATACCATGCGGATATGGCTTAGGGGTAGAAATGCTTTTAACTGGTTTATCACTAAGTGCGTCACCGAATATAACCTTGTTTGAGCCCATACAGGTCAGGTACCACTTGGTGTTGTCGTCCGAAAATATGACGCCTTCTGCGACCTCGCAGTCTGGTATGGAGATAGAATTGATCCGGTAAGGATAGCGCTTCAGATCTATAACAGAGAGAGGTTTTATACCTAACCCTGTTAGGTACACCTTACTGGCGTCCTTGTTGTAGAAAATGTGATGATTGTGCAGCTGATAAGACAGAGGCATATCAACCAGGATCTTACCGAAGTTTGCCGAGTCGGGATCTACATCGACAATCGCGATCCCTTCCTTGCGTACGGTCTGGGCTGGCTTGGTTTCGTAATTAACCATGGCGAGGATTTCTGCCGACACTAGAGTTGGCACTGTAATAACGAAGGCTGCAATAAAGAAACCGGTTATCTTCACTAAACGTGTATTAAGGTGATATCTCGCGAACATCATCACCAAAACCTATCATTAATTGTTTTTAAATTTAACTATAGTTCAAAAGTCAAATTTTCTGCTCCCGGTTCTGCGTTCCTGCCGTGGCCTTTCTCCACGATATTGTCCAGGTATTTCACCTGCTGCACTTCAACCCAGTAACCCGCAATGCCCATATACCAAATCTGTCATTATGATGACAAACGGGATGTTTTTATGAGCAAACCTCAGTGCCATTGGGCTCTCTCAAGGTTAGCTGAAAGCCCTCCTATCACCCGAGATGGTGAGAGTAACTTTGACACACAACTGTCAAGATATTGAAGTGATAGGTGGTGATTGTTTACTGAGCATGGAAGGTGCGACAGAACCCTTAAAGATAGCTGAATTCGCATTTTGGCCTATTGGCATGCATTTTCGAGTCCTAGTGTCGGTTTGAAAATTTAGCTCCTAGCATACTTCATACTCCTTTTTTAGGTTTTTCGGTGCTAGATTTAAATAACACGAAGATCTGACCGAAAGCTAATATTACTTTTTATATATGATTCACAGTTCTCCACATCAGAGAAACTAGAAGTAACACCTAATACATATTAATTCATTGTAAGTTGCGGGAAGGAAATGATGATAAAATTTAAACCAGTTTCAGCTACATTTTTTTCACTATATTTCATCTTGGCAACAATCTATCTTCTTTATAGTGTTAAAGAATTTGAACGCAATACGACATTGACTTCCCATACGATTGAAGTCATTGCAGAGGCTCAGAAACTTTTCTCTTATATAAAAGATTCAGAAATATGGCAGCGAGGCTATTTATTAACAGGTGATAGTTTGTATCTATCACCATTTAATGAAGCAACTAAAAATATATTTAAAACGATATTGGAACTTGAGGACCTAACATCAGAAAATATCGAGCAACAAGTTAACGTTTCACTGCTGAAAAAACATACTATCAATAAAGTGAAAGAGTTAAGTGATACAGTTAATGAATATAATTTAGGGAATAATGAGAAGGCGATTGACATTGTCCTATCAGGCCTAGGAATAGAAGAAATGAAAAAAATAAGCTCAAGAATAAATACAATAATCAAGATAGAGGAGGGTTTACTCTTAAAAATTAAAGACAATAAAGAGGATAGAATAGCGAAAAATAAAATAGTAATTTACATAAACCTGGCAATTTCAATTTTGATGTTCCTCATTTTTTCCTTTCGAGGATATGAGGCATAAGAACTGAAAACCATAAAATAGTTAATAAAGTTGACAATACCCGCTAATATCCGCTTCATAGTGAGGTCGTGAAATTAGAAGCACTACAGAACCCTGTCGTTGAGTACATTTACCACTGTGATAGGAGTTTTGGTGGTATACCGCTTCGCAAACGCCAACAAGCAATTTTGACCAGTATTTATGGAATCCGCTCAATCTTTACTGTCGGCTGACATTTATCAGCAGAGAACGCGAAGCCCATGCAAGCAAAACTCAACGCAAAGAAAACCAGGTTAGTATTGGTGAGCACAGAGACAATTCTGTATTTATCTTGGTATAGGGCTACATGGGACACAAAAGCAATACCGGCAACCATAAACTTACTGTTATAATGCGGTCCAGCCAACACTCAAATCTACTTTGATGGTGCCCATTCAAGTGCTTGGTGTGTTGTGAGAGCGTATTTTAAGGTAATAAAATGAATTTAAATGAAGAGCTTAACCAGCTCAATAACAAATTGGATAAATTTCGCCGTAAGCAAGCTGCAGCAGAAGAGCGCGGCGATCAAATAGTCATAAAACAATTTCGACGCGAAATAACCAAGGTCACCAAAAAGATTGCCAATTTAAAAGGTCAAAAAACTCGCCTGGTCAGCAATAAGAAAGTTGATGTTAAATCGCTGGCTTTTCATCGCGTACTGACCAAAGCAGAACAAGCGGATATGGGTAAGCTGAAAAAGTCAGTTAAAGGATTGGTTGTAGTACATCCGTTAACAGCTCTTGGACGCGATATGCAGATTACCGAAGTCACTGGCTACGCACCCAAAGCCTTCTGATATCGGTTAAACGGGAAGAGTCTGGCCTGACAGATGGTGTCACCTTCTCTTCCAGTACAACACTATTTATTTTATCTGCTGCTGCAACTGCACTAACTGACTTTCCATTCCCTGACCCAGTTGCATATTGCGCTCAGATCGACTGACCGCATCCCGAGTATCCCCGGCCATACTTTCCACCTTAGCCACTACCTGCTCAACAGTACGAATTTGCGACTCGGCACGTTGTGCCATCTGGCTGATATTCCCCAATAACTCGTCAATTGCCTGGGAAACAAGGACCGTAGAATTATCGTCTCGCTGCTCCAGCAGCTTATCCATTTGACTGGCAAAACCTTCTACCTTGTTAGAAAGCTCAGCGCTGACCTGGCTCAGTTTGGAAATCAGCTTGTTAATATCCCCGGCATGTTCACCGGACTTGTTAGCCAAATTCTTCACTTCATCAGCCACAACCGCAAAACCACGACCAGCTTCCCCTGCTCGCGCCGCTTCAATGGAGGCATTTAACGCTAACAGGTTAGTTTGCTTTGAGATTCCTGTAATCGTCTGGGCCATGGCTTCAATCTTGTTAAACTCTGAGGTGAATCGCTTGGTTTCTATTAACAGGTCCTGAGCCCAGCTGCCAGCCTGACCAAACTCATTCATAAAGCGGCTGGTTTGACCGTTAAGTTCGGTGAAGTTTTGATTTACCCTTTCGACCCCCTGACATGATTGCTCTGCCAATTCCGCCACAGTACAAGAATCGCTGGATACCAGCTGCACCTCTTCCACCGTTTGCTCAGCAAACATCACCCGACCTCGAGAGTTCTCGTTTACTTGCCTGGCATTATCGCTAACCTCGGATGCCTGGCCGCGAATTTTCTCGATGAAAGGAATCAAAGCTTCATTGGCAGCCTCTTGCAGCCCCTGATCTTGTTCGACTACAGAGCCACCACCGGCACTGGCAGCACTGAATAATGACACCAAAAAAGGCACACAAAATGTGAATAACAGGGTTAGCCATTTAGGCTCACCAGCCAGGATAGCGTCAAATTGATTGATAAAGTTAAGCAGAGAACCCACAACAAGGGCTACAAGCAACGCCCGGGTGAGGTTTTTTGCCGACATCAGTCGTTCGGTAAAGTTGTCTTCAGTTATCTGATCCCTTGATAATTAAGCCGATACCAGCTGAGTTTATCGGCCAACTAATTGATAACTAAAGGTGTTATTTAGTCCCAGTCAAATTCGTAATATACATCCAGCGCCTGAGCCAGGCCGCTTACCGCTTCAACATACAATTTGGGCAGGACTTCATATCTTAGCGCCACATCTGTCATTTTCATCGGTAATAAGCCAGCTGCTTCAGGTGTTACTTAGTCCCAGTCAAATTCGTAATATACATCCAGCGCCTGAGCCAGGCCGCTTACCGCTTCAACATACAATTTGGGCAGGACTTCATATCTTAGCGCCACATCGGTCATGGACTGGAATAAACTAACACCATAACGTACTTGTACACCGGGCATAATATAGCCACTGATTGTCAGTTTGGAGTTATCACCGCTGCCAGAGGAGTCCACCGCCAAATCCTGTACCCCAAAGGTATCCCCTACCTTACTGACCAGGCTTTCACTCTGGCCAACCCCCAGGCCTATGAGCATTCCCGTTATCATAGCGCTATCATCGCCGCCGGAAGAATCCAGGGATTTGCCTCTGAGCAGGTAGGACAGCGCCTCCTGCTGGGATTTAGCAGGCTCTGAGTATATAGTAATTTCCGGACTTTCTACCGGCCCTTCCAGCTTTATCCCCGCTGTAACAGGATCTTCTATGGTGTCTGGATTACGGATGGCGTCCACCGATAAATAAGGCTTGTCCACCGCACCGGCAAATATAATGTGTCCTTTATTTATCACCAGGTTCTGGCCAAAAGCGCGATAGCTCCCGTTTACCAGACGTATTTCACCGTCACTGGTTAAACTGCCTGAGAGACTTTTTTCTGCGGATATCTGCCCTTCGAGAGAAGACTTAAGGCCGAAAGCATCCACTTCCACATCGTCACCAAGCCTGAGCGTCACCAACATCTCCACGGGTACAGAGCCTTCGGAGGCCTTCTGAACAGGAGCATCGATGATCACTATATCGTCTGAAACCGACACGGCGCCTGCCGGAAGAGAGCGCACCTTAATCCGCCCGTGGGGAACAAACACTTCTCCGTTTAGGGCCACTTTATCTTTTTTCAGTTCCAGTTTTAAATCAGGAGATAAAGACAAACGTACCTGTGACTGGTAATCGATTTCCAGTTTATCGCCGATTAATGTCACCCAACCCTGGGGTTTTTGTTGCCAGTCAAACTGACCCGCCAATTTACCGTTACCGTTACCTGCATTAAACTGACCTGTGATCTCCCCCTTGTCCCCGGCCAGCTTAATATGCGTCTCCAGATCTGTGAGTAAAGTGGGAACCGCACCGCCTCCCAGCTCGGCCCCGGTAAGGCTGATATCACCATTAACCATGGGCTGTTTAAGTGGACCATCAAAAGCCACCTGAGCTTGCAACTGCCCTTTAAGCTCGTCCAGCTGAGGGACTAATTCCTTTAGTACATCTAAGTTAAATTTATCGAAACTAAGCTGTCCCTTGATATCTTGTTTGTCGCTGTAAGGATCCAGCGTCATATCAAGCTTGGCCTGACCAAATTGGTTGGCATCCAGGGTAAAGCCCAGGGTGGCACTCTTTTCTCCTAACTCACCAAGCAAACTCAGTTCTTTGATGGGTACCTGGTAAGCGTCTTCCCCCAGGGTAACACTGGCGTCTTTACTGGCTAGCTTTATATTGGCTTGCGGTTTACCTGACTTACTCCATTTGGCCCGGATCAGGCTGTTTATGGCCCCTTCCAGGCGGACGTTTTCAGGCATAAAAGCAGCGAGACGGGGTAGTCTGTATTCTTTCAGATCCACCGTGACTTCACCGGACTCTCCCAGCTTACTTTCATCGATACACAGGGCACTATTTTTAGAGTGCCAGCAGTTTTTCCCGAGGCTCAGCATGCCTTTGGCGAACCCGAGAGAGGCTCGCTCTTGCAATTGCCAACGACCTTCCACAGATGACAAGTAGGCGCTTTCCAATGCGCCTTGCCAGCTGTCTTTTTTCCAACTGCCCGACAGCTCCAGCGCTGTAGAGACAGGTTGACCTTTTGCATTCAGGTTTAACTTATGGTTTTTCTCATCACCCTTAAAAGTCAATTTCAGCGTGTCGAGTTGCACTGCATCCTGCTTGAGCTTACTCACAGAAACAAGCAAATCGCCCTGAGGCTGCGCAGAAGCCAGTACACTCCCTTTGGCCGACAGTTCAGCAATAGAAACACCCGCCACGTTCAGCGAGCTGGCCAATAAGTCCAAATCTACTAACGGTTTATCCAGTGCGCCGGAAATCCGAATATCTCCCTCGATCCGCCCCTCGACTTCGGCCACAGAATCGGCAATATTTGGAAACCTGACTACGGCGGCAAGGTCGAGTTTTTTGGCTACCTTACCATTCACTTTAAGCTGGTTCGATCCGTTTACCAGCTTCAGGTTATCTATATCCCACTGGTTTTGACTATTGCCTTTAACCTTGCCTGAAACAGTTAAGGCCCGACCCATTAGCTGACCTTTAAGGTTAATTTCAGGCAAAGCCAGGGTCCACTTATCCCCTTCCAGAAGAAATGACTGTTTAATACGTCCGGAGATATTCGCATTGGCGTCAGGTAAATAGGGATCGGGTTGAATATTGGTCAGGGTAAGCTCGCCATTCCAGTCGATAGTCTCCTTAAATTTCAACAAACCATTTAGTCTGGCAGTGCCACCCAAGGTACCCAGAGTTAGTTCCTTTATCTTAACCTTGGCCAAATCACCCTCGGCCTCAGCCAGAATATTAACAGCAGGAATATCGGCCCCTTTAACTAAAGTGCCAATTTTGGCTTTATAGTTTTCAAGATTTCCCTGTAAGGAAACGCTACCGCCTTTAGCCTCGAAATCGGCTTTCCCCCGCAACGGCCATTGCAGCTGTTGCCAGTTAAGCACCAGTTTGTGCTCGAATGTTGGCGAAATAGCCGCGACCCAGCCTTTTAAATCTGCCTTCACCGGTCCGGCTAAGTCCAGCTCGGTATACAGCTTGCTTAAATCACCGCTCAGCGCCAGCTTAGCTGATTCTCCTTTAATAAGTTCATGTTCCAGCACCTTAGCATTTAACACGAGATCCATGGGGTAGTTACCGCTCAGGTCCAGTTTACCGGTTAGATCCGCTATCAGTTCAGGCAACTCCAGTTCCAGCATCTTAATCGACACCTGGCTTTGTTCCACGTTTACATCCAGATACAAACGGTTCAAATTAACCTTGGTCTCTCCCTGGGTGAAGTTAAACCGGTTGATCTCTGCGCCATCTAATTGAATTGCCATGGGCAGCACAACATGAGGTAACTCGATAGGGGCCGGAGCTTCGCTCGTTGCCGGCGCCTCCGCTGCAGGCTGAGGCTCAACCATTACCAGATCGATACCTGTAAGTTTTGGGGTTAATTTCACCCCCTGCTCGTCCAGAGTCACAGCAAGGCGGAACTCTTCCAATTTTAGGTCTACCCCGGCTTGCTGGTAACTCATATTACGTAACATAAAGTCATTGATACGCACACCCAGAGGAAGCGCCAGCTCAGTGGATGCCGGTTCAGTCTCTGGCGCCTCTTCACTGGCCGGTAGTTCGCCAAGCGCCACCTTTAACCCGTCGATGTGAGGGGAGTTAAGGCACAAGTTATCGGGAAAGCAGGACCAGTCCACTTGATAACTAAAGCTATCCAGGCTGACATCAAGCTGAGGTGTATGATATTGAATTGCTGTTAGCCGGGCGCCGCGCAGCAATACGCCCTGCTCCAGCTTGAGTTGCAGCTCGGGTACTAATCGATTCAGGCCTTTTACCAGCAATTGATTTCCCGCCTGGGTAAAAATCAGTGCCAGCAAAGCTGCAACAAGTAGTATTAGGATAATAAAAAATCGACGTAACCAGATCACAGTACGGGCCCCATTAAGAAGTGCAAATGTATCCCTTCAATTCCCTTTATTCCTTTATCTTCCGAATTGACCGGCGTCGCCAGATAAACTCGAATAGGCCCAACGGGAGAAGACCAGGCTACACCGACCCCGGCGCCCACTTTAATTTGCTCTGAAAAATCATTAGTCGCAGTACCTGCATCCACAAAGGTTGCCACACTCCACTTATCCTTAATGGGGTAAGAATATTCCAGACTGGTTACCGTCAGGTATTTTGCACCGACGAGATTACCATCGTCGTCTTTTGGACTGATGGTCTTATAACCAAATCCCCTCACACTGGTATCACCACCGGTAAAGAAACGCACAGTGGCGGGAACCTTATTATCTTCATTTTTCTGCTCTCGATCGGTTTCCAACTGCTTCGTCAGAATGGCGCCCAACTCGAGCCGGGCCAAGAATTTGTGTTTTTCATTGAAGGTCCTGAGCCACTTGGTTTGTCCGTGCGCCTTGATAAAATTGCTATCGGATAACCATGCCTGATTAGACATTTCCAGCGACAGTAGTTGCCTGTCGCCCCAAAAAGCATTTAATCCGCCTCGGGTTCGTGTCCGTGCATAAGAAATACCCGGGATCAAGTTTTGGGTTGGATTCGCAACCAGATCTGAATCTTCCCATTGGTAACGCACAAACGCAATACGATCCCACTCATCAGGCGTCTTCCAGTAACGCTGAACGCCTAAGGTATATGTGTCACTATTAATATTGTTTTCATTGCGCTTCTGGTATCCCGTCTGAATATTGATGTAGTTGTTGTTGGGATCTTCCATCGGAATCTTATAGTTCGCCGAAACAACCTGTTTGAGTTTGGATAACTCCAGCTCTGCGCCAATACTGTGACCCCATTTATTCACCCAAGGTTTCTTCCAGTTCAGCTTCCCCCTTGGCCCGACATCTGTCGAATAACCGCCACCGATTTCAAATGAATTGCTGGGTTTAAGATCAACAGCCACTTCCACCGGGACTGCCAAGTGTTTTGCATTGGCCAGGTTAGGCCTGACCAGAACCTGCTGAAAGTAGTTGGTGTCGCTCAGGCTTAAGCTGTATTTGGCAATCATGTGTGCGTTATAACTCTCACCCGGCTTAAACGGCACCATACTTAACACCAGATCCTGCGCCGGTGTTTCCTGCAATAAATGCACTTCACCAAATTTGTACCTTGGGCCAGTATCAAACCATAAGAAAACTCTGCCGCTGTTTTCCTCCGCCGTCACTTCCACCGTGCTTTTGTTAAACTTGGCGTCAAAATATCCCCGCTGTAACGCCAGGCTGCTAAAACTGTTTTTGCTGGACTCATAGAGCCCGTGATCCAACGCCTGCCCCTCCTTTAACCCCAAATCAGCGACTAGCTGTTTAAATCTGGGATCCGTTTCCCCTTCGCCCAGCAAGCGGATATCCACTTTAGTTAAACGCGTCACAGGGCCGGGGTCTATGGTGAGTTTGACCACTAAGTCAGTCTTATCTCGGTTAATTTTCAGCTTGATCTGAGGATGATAATAACCCAGCGCATTCAGGGCCTTGTTACTTTCCTTTAGCAGGGTCTTACGAAACGGGGCGAGATGTTTTCCTTTTGGCTCTGGGGTGCCTTGGATGTAAGCCAACACGTTATCTTCAAGGTGTGACTCCAAACCTTCCACTTTGTAGTCGACTTTTCCAATGGCGTTTGCCGTAATGCCAAACCACAAAAACAAGAAAGGAAGCAGTCTATACATTGATAAGCCTTAACCCGAGTAAAATTAATTTTGAGAAAAATGACGACTGCAAAGTGTACTTAACTTTTTGTTTCACTGATAGTTTAATTACGTATGGTTACTGGCAGTTTCACTGTGCTGCTGTATATAAATACTTAAAGGCTGAGAGTTATCAACCTTGAGTTGGTGCATAAACTACCGCCAGTTAAAGTTGACTCTTCTCTGGTAGTATCAAGATCTGTTCCCCGATATTAAATAATCCAAATGACAAATCTTAACCACCTGGTTGAGCCGGCTAAACTGCTTGGCTTCGCCGGATATAGCGGCAGTGGAAAAACCACCCTTATAGAACAAGTCATCCCCTTGTTGCGTCAGCACGGATTACATATCGCGTTGGTAAAGCATTCACATCATGATGTTGAACTAGATAAACCCGGTAAAGATACCTACCGCCACCGCAAAGCCGGCGCCGAGCAGGTAGTGTTGACCGGTCCTAACCGACATATTCTGTTTAAAGAGCTGGCGCGCAAGAAAGAGGCCGAACTGTCTGAGGCATTAACCATGCTCGACACCCGCCAACTTGATCTGGTGCTGGTGGAAGGGTTCAGAGATGAAATCTTTAGTAAAATTGAAGTCTACCGCCCTCAAGTCAATAAACCTAAACTGCACCCTAACGATAGGAACATCATTGCTGTGGCTACAAATCAAGCTACTCTCGACACAAATTTACGTTTGCTGGACATAAACAACCCCAATGAATTAGTACAATTTATTCTACAATGGCTTGATCAGTGAGGAACGGATTAAAATAAAGGGCTTTGGGTAACAGTTCCAGCTAGGTTAGCCGGGCAAGTTCGACTCATAGTCAACCTGGAGCTGTTACCCAGGTTAATTCGGCGAAGCTGCTTCATACTCTTGCACCAGACGTTCGAGAAAGGCGTATCCTGCACTGCTTAAAAACAGGGAGGTTTCGCTGGTGCGGAAGGCAAAATTTCGTCGCAACAAATACTCCAGCGCTTCAGGCCAGCCCTTATTAAATTTAGCGGTTCTCAAAATATCACCCATTTCATCATCGCCACTAAGCGCCTTGATGTCCGACTCATCAAGGCCTATGGACGGGAGCTCCAGCATAGACAGGTCACGCCCTGTTCTCGTGTAATAGCGCCCTATCAATAACAAAACGACTTGAACCTTAAAAGCATTTGTATCGGCTTCGTCCAACCCCAACTCGGTGAATTCCCGCAAGTAAAAAAAATCCCCCTTATCCTGGAGCGCCAACTCGTAACCCAAATGCCGGTACAAATTAACAAAGTGGCTCCAGTGATTAAAAACCAGGGTAAACAACGGATTTTCAACGAGCTCTCCTTTCCCTTCATGGTATTGATGCTTCACTATCACCCGCCCATCCGTTAACTGGCGATAGAGATGGGCGCTTTGTGCCGCATTAACTGTGTCAAAACTAGACGATTCCATTTAGCCTTCCTCATTACTATCAAGCACCAGACGTTTACGCCTGTAGACATAAACCCCAGCCCCCTTACGATCAATCAGGTAGGCCTTGCGATTGGTGGTTTCTATTTTATATCCTGCCCGGGTTCCGGTTCGTGAGAAATGGATCAATGCCGCCAACAAATCACTGAACATATAACCTTCCAACCGTGTTTCGAGACGATAATGCAGCATAACGGCGAGATCCTCAGTTGGCCGCAACGGCATATTGGCCAAATACTCATACATAGTTTGCGCACGCTCGAGGCGCTTCATTCCCCGCTCATCACGCTGAGCCTCGCCCACCAAACCGGGCAAGGCGTCTTCATGACGCAACTCCTCGATACGGATCTGAATTTCAGCGATCAGATTATGATAATAATCGGGTGAATCACCGAAACGATAGCAGGTTAACCTGGCCTGTTGCTTTAGTCCCAAAGAGAAGCCCGTATAGCGAGCAAAATCTCGGCCATCGATACGCGTTTTATTGATTTGTTTCTCCAGGGTCTTGCCATAATCTTGTTTAAGTCGTTGATAGAAGTACTCCATGGCGTTGTATTGTGTCATTCCCTTGCGGGTCTTGCGGATAAATTGATCCACCTGACGCGCCACCAGTTGGATTGGCCTAAATATATTGCTGAAACTAAGGGCAAAACGAAAGCTCTGGTCGGCCAGCTCTGCTTTACCATTGGCATCAAATTTCAGCTTGATGTCATTTAGAGTCTCAAATAGGTTGGCGCCGTCTTTTAACTTGATTTTGTGGTTAACAAAACTAAGGGTTGGTTTGATATGCCGCTCAAATAAATGGGACACCTTGTCCAGTAAATTGTCTCGAAACTCGCTGAAATCAGCCTGATTTTTACAAGCATCAGAAGATAAAGCCTCAAGATCGGCGCTTAATCTCTGCATCCTCGAAACATTGGTTCTGAGGAGCCCCAGCAAATGACTTAGCTGCTCAAAAAGGTCTTCCACCAACTCGGTATAGTTGGGGTCCTGCTCGTTAAAGGAGCACGCAGCTGAGTCCAGTCGACTATAAGCATCCCTCAGGCTCCCCAATTTGCTACGCAGCTTAGCATCTGTTAGCTCCTGATAGAGGGACGCATCAAACAAACGAAACAAGGCCACCAGGGACTCTTGAAAAACCAGTAGGCGCTCACCGTCCCGCTTTTCCACGTCGGCAAGCACGTTGCACTGGAACAGGTTATCCGTCGCAAAGGCAATCTTAACCCGCTGGGTTTCGGTATCATCCAGCGGCCGGATATAGGCGTGCAACTGCAAGGCAAGTTCCGCTTCACGAATGGCCCGCTCTGCTTTTTCATCCATACGGCGAATAGCTTGAGATAATACCTCATGGTGCTCGAGCAGCACCTTTACCGTTTCCAGCGTACTAAAACGCTTACTCATCAGTTTCTGCCAACCAGTCTGTTTGGTTTAGGGGGATGTTGTCCAGTTCAATCTTATCCAACTCCCCCATTTGCTCCGCGCCGCCCCAATAGACAGCTGTGCGTTTTTCACTGTAGGGTTTATTGGTTCGCATTGCGCCTATCTCATGATAGTTGCCTATTTTCTGCACCAGCTCGGTACTGGCGCTATACGTGGATGCGGCAAATAAGTTAAACCCTCGGGACGCCAGGTGGGGTAACAACCAGTCAAACTGACCCACATCTACAGTAGCCACTTCATCGAGCACTAAAGGAAAAATAACCCGGCAGCTGGACCGCAGGACTTTACCCAGCAAAATTTGTACTAACTCCAGATTAATCAAGGCCGTGGTAGAGTTGGATTGCTGTTTGGTCTGCCAACTTTCCTCTCCAGCCTTGCGGGTTTGATAACTTAAGCTGGTCACAATGCGCACCATGGTCAGCTTTTTATCCTGGGAATCGCTAAAAAAGGTTTTAGCGAACACCGCCAGACGATCATAAAACTGATCAGCCACCAGATCCGTGGCCAGCAGATCTACCTTGGCGATTTCATTGATAAGGTTTCGAAAGCGCTGATCCATATGGATAGCCACCTGGATACCCTGCAAGTCATTGATACTGATCAGCTCAAATTCCCGGTTAAGCTGTTGCTGGAATCTCTCTATATGCTCAAAGTTGGCGGTTAACACTTGGCTATAACTGAGTACTGAGCCATTATGGGTTTTGATTTGTTCGGCCAGTATGGCCCGCCGTTGCGGCAGCTCCCGATAAACATCGGCTAATCGCTCGAAGCTGTGGCGAACCTGGCCCAAGGTGGGAGCTTCTGTAAATAATTGATTGTCATCGTCAATCAATTTTTCCCGGATAAATCCACGTAATTCGTAGATCAGCTTTTCTCTGAGCTGATCCTGTCTGGTCAATTGCTGATCTATGTCCAGTAAAGCCGCTTTGCTGACTTCAATGCCTGATTTCACTTGTCCGTCACCGGGCAACATGTGTCCGAGTCTGGGGTGGCGAGTCCTCAGGTGATTACAATCCTGCTGCAGGGAGATAAGCTGCTCCAGTGTCCTATCCGCTTCATCCCTTAGCGCCTTCATCTGAACCAACGCCTGCTCTAACTGTTCAAAAGCTGCTTTTTTTACGCCGCAATCCAGACTTAACTCATCCTCCTGGCGGGTCAGTTCCGCCAGCTCTTGTTTAATCTCGGGAACCCGGGTTTGCGCCACGGGATAGCGCTTAATGATCTCAAGCTCTCGCCTGGTTTCCTTATGTTGCTTTTCCAGTGTCTGGATTTCCTGCTGGCGCACCAGGGGGTTCGTGTTCCCTTGCAGTTTAGCCAACGCTTTTTTATCCGAGTTTATTTCCCCTTCAAGGTGCTGTATTTCAGCCGCCAAGTCTCGTTCAACCAGTTGAGACTGCTTGACAAACTCTCGATCGAAAAACTGGAACCAGTCTCCTTCATCCGTCAGCAAGGCGGCAAAATCTGCCAATCCCTGCTTTTCAACTTCGCTTAAGCCACGTCCAGGGTTAGCCAGCACCAGGTTTTTATTAATCGCCGCCAACGCTGTCCAGGTTTGCGGCGCCAGCTGCCGGTGAATAGAGTACTGCTGATTCGCCAGACCCAGTTCAGCGTCAGCCAATTGCTGTTGCTGTTTGCGGACCCGCTGTTGTAGTTCCTGCTTTCTTGCGGCCGCTTTCTCCTCATTGCTGAGGGCATCCAGCTGCTTTTCTTCCTCGGTAAGATCACTTTCAAGCCAGTTCAGCAGCTCGGCATCACTTTTCCCCGGGTACCGCGCCATCAAATGGCAGGCTTGCTCCAGACGATGGTTTTCCTGGTTAAAATCCTTTTGCTTACCTCTTACTTGCCCCTGTAGCCTTGTAAGCTCGTTGGTGACTGTATTAAAAGCCTTTTTTTGCCTGGTAAAAGACTGTTTTAGTTCACCAAATTTATCGGCATGTTGCTTTTTTAGCTGGCTTTGCTTGTGGAAATTTTGCTCAAACTCGCGGATGAAATTGCCAAAGTCCCGCTCCGCCTTACCCAGGCGTGCGCACTCCATCATGTTTTTTTCTAACTGCACGAAGACTGGCCGCAGGTTCTCAATTTGGGTAAGCGTTTCATCTTGCCGTTTAAGATCATTATGTTTGGCCAAAAACCCATCGATATCAAAGTCCAACGCATCATCAGCATGTTTTTTGTCCGCTTCAATAATACTGGCCACGGCCGTCGCCACCGGGCTTGAACTCGTGTTCATATCAAACAACAGTAAGATCAGGGTTCGCAACGACTCGATCCTGGCCAGATCCGATTCCGCCAGTGGAAACACGCTAAATTGCATCGCCTTGGCGGATAATAAGTCATTCGCATAAAGCAGTTGCTTTAATTTGGCAGGCTCACTCACCAACTGGGTATCGCGGCTGAGAGCCTTCACCTGCTCTATCATGGCTGCAGCAGAAAGTCCGTGCACCGCCTGGCCAATCCCATCCTTGTCACCTGAGCCATTCCAAAACACATGGCGGATCTGCTGGTATTTTAATGGGACAAAAACTCTGTGATAACCCAGGTTTTTCGCGCGGTATAGGATCTGACAGTGAGTGTTTACCTTGCCGCCGATATTATTGCTGGCTTCCAGGATCAAAAAGCTATGTTTACCGGGAAAGTAGTGCTGATAGCTCTCGTCGTTGGAATAGTAACCATCTTTTTTCGGTGTCCGGAACGCAAACTTGGTATGGCTTTTCTTAAAATTGTTTTCCGGCAATAGAAACAGCCTGAGGGAATTAAGCAGGCTTGATTTCCCCAGGTTACCTTCCCCTAGTAAAATGGCATGCTGATCCACCGGCAATTCCACATAGCAAAAACCCGCCGAGTCCACCAACACCAGTCGTTTTATTTCAAATATGAACTTGTTGTCCATTAGGCTTAATCCTTTAACAGCACTTCCTGCTCCATAAATTTGCTGGTCCGCCTGAACGCGCTGGCTAGTTCCTCAAAACCCAACTGCTCTGCCAACACCATCGCCTTGATCCATTTGTCAGTAGTTTCCGGTTTTTTCCTGAACAAAGGCAACCAGCGGGTATAATCTTTGGGTCCCACCAATTCTACCTTGTCGCCTAACTGCTTGTGCAAAGTAGCGAACATGGTCAAGCCGCCAAGGTCGAAGTCAAACGCGCAATAAATCTTGTTATATTGCTCAAGCCACTGATAGTGCAACCTAGCGGTCACCTTATTGCCACTGCCAAGCACCAAGTCAAACTCGGTCAATTCCCATTGACTTCCCAGCATCCAGTTGAGGCTTTCCAACATCTTTCGATATTGGAAAAAATTTTCTTCATTTTCAATGATTAAAAGCTGTTTTTTCGAAGTAAAGCCTTGCACAGAGCGGGTTTCATCGAGATAAACCACATCTGGCCTGGGATCCGTTAAGCCAGCGTGATACACCAGCAGACAGGTGGCAGAGGTCGCTACTTTATGAGTATCGCCAAGTCGGCCAGCGTGGAGGCGATTTAAGGGTTTCGCAGACAAGCCTTGCAGTACCTTAAACGCTACCTCGTCCAGTATGCTAACCCGCCAACGGTTGGCAGATACTTTTTCCCCGGCAAAAATATCCTGTCCCTGATGCTTATAGTCAGCCGGAAGACAGGCTAACAGCCTGGGGAAATCTATGGGTTTGCCCGATTCGATTTGCTTGAGGTAAAAACGCAAAGACATTATTTCACCTTGTTGTTGTGGGTATTTTCACGCGCTTTAGGACGCTGCCAGGACGAATTTGAGAAATAAAATCTTCTCAATAAAGGCATTCGCAAACAAGTGACATGTATCCCGTATAATACTCATTACCATTTTGCTTACGTTCCACCATGGATTAGTAGAATCACCGCGTTCGAGCAGACTCGCCATTAGGGTGATAGAGTACAGCCTATATGCCAGATAATTGCCTTGTATGAATTATTTAGCCAGTTTGCCGGTCTATTGTCCTGATACCGGCGATCACATCCGGAAAATAGGAAAATAAATGTTTATATCCGTTAAAAAAGTCCGGGAATACCCCTGGCTTATAAGACCTTTTTTCTGGCTGCAAAAGCATAATTATGGCGAGGTGTTAAAACCCGGTTTATTGTGGGCCAGAGTGCCAAAATTGTTTGCCGCAGTGGCGACCCTCTATGGGGTGATCAACCGGAAAACATCGCTGATAAACCCGGTGTTAAGATCTCTGGTGACCGTCAGGGTGTCACAAATCAACAGCTGCCATTTTTGTATCGACATTAACAGCATGACCCTGTTAAACCGCAGCCAGGATGAAGAGAAGCTCTTTCAGTTAAGCCAATGGCGTAACAGTGATGTATACACTGAGATTGAACGCGCTGTGCTGGACTATACGGAAGCCGTGACTTTTACGGAGCAAAGAGTATCCGAGCTGCAAGTGCAAACCCTTAAACAGTTTTTCAGTGAAGACGATATCGTGGAATTAACCGGCCTTATCGCCTTTCAAAATATGTCGGCTAAATTCAACAGTGCGCTGGACGTGCCCGCACAGGGGTTTTGCCCGACTCCAGGGAGTAAGGAATGAACAAAAACAAGCTAATATTACTGTTCCTGTTTGCCGGTTTTATCGGCGCTTTTTTTGCCTTCGACTTAGGACAGTACTTAACTCTCTCCTATATCAAACAGCAACAAGGTGTGTGGCTGGCCAATTTAGATCAGGACTTCTGGGTCTATAGCCTGGGCTTTTTTGTCGTTTATGTGCTGGTAGCCGCCACGTCTGTACCGGGTGCCGTCGTGCTCACCCTGGCTGCCGGTGCTCTGTTTGGTTTGGCCTGGGGTTTTGTACTGGTTTCTTTTGCCAGCTCTCTGGGCGCCACCCTGGCGTTTTTGTTTGCCCGCTTCTTGTTTAAGAAACCTCTCCAGGACAAATGGGGCGACAAGCTCGCCAGCATTAATGCCGGGATCAAAAAAGACGGACCTTTCTACCTGTTTACCCTGAGGCTTATTCCCCTTTTCCCATTTTTCCTGATCAACCTCTTGATGGGACTCACTCCACTTAAAGCCAGAACCTTTTATTGGGTCAGCCAGTTGGGTATGATTCCCGGTACCCTGGTATATGTAAACGCCGGCACCCAAATATCTCAGTTGGATAGTTTGCAGGGCATTGCTTCTCCCGGGCTGTTATTCTCATTTGCCTTATTGGGTATTTTTCCCTTTATTGCCAAAGCTCTGGTCGCATTTATCAAGGGTAGAAAACAGAACAAACGCTACCCTAAACCGAAACAATATGACCGTAACCTGGTGGTCATTGGAGCCGGTGCGGGCGGTCTGGTCAGCTCTTATATCGCTGCGGCTGTAAAAGCCAAGGTCACCCTGGTAGAGAAACACAAAATGGGCGGCGACTGTCTGAATACCGGCTGTGTGCCATCTAAGGCGATAATACGTAGCGCTCACTTCGCTGCCGAAATCAAAAAGGCCGACTTGCTGGGGTTTGAGCCGGTTGAGGCAAAAGCCAACTTTAAGGCAGTGATGGCCCGGGTGCACAGGGTTATTAAAGAAATTGAACCGCATGACTCCACAGAGCGTTATAGCAAGCTGGGGGTCGAATGTGTTCAGGGTACGGCGAAAATAATCTCTCCATATGAAGTGGAAATCGACGGCAATAAGCTTACCACCCAAAACATCATTATCGCTACCGGCGCCCGGCCTTTTGTTCCGCCAATTGATGGAATTGAAGCTGTGGACTACCTCACCTCGGATACCATCTGGGGACTTACGGAGCTGCCCAAACGTTTTCTGATTATCGGCGCCGGCCCCATTGGTTGCGAACTGGCTCAGAGCTTTGCCCGTCTGGGTAGTGAAGTGATAGTTGTCGATATGGCCAAACGCTTGTTACCGCGGGAAGATGAGGACGTTTCTGAGGTGCTTACAAATAAGTTAACCGGAGAAGGTATTCAATTAAAACTCGGCAGCAAACCGGTGAGATTTAACGGTTCAGATCAGCTGGTTGCCCAGTCGGACAGCGGCGAGGAAACCATCGAATTCGACAAAATACTCATCGCCATTGGTCGCAAAGCCAATACCCAGGGATTAGGCCTGGAAAACCTTGGTATTACAACCAGTAAGATGGGCACCATAGAATTGGATGAATACCTGAGAACCAGCTTTCCCAATATCTATGCCGTTGGCGACGTAGCTGGACCATATCAGTTTACTCACTTTGCAGCTCATCAGGCTTGGTACGCCAGTGTGAACGCCCTGTTTGGCCGGTTTAAGAAGTTCAAGGCTGACTACCGGGTGATCCCCGCTGCCACCTATACCGATCCGCAAATTGCGCGGGTCGGTTTAAATGAAACCGAAGCCAAGGCACAGGGGATCAGTTATGAAGTCACCCGCTATCAGTTGGACGACCTTGACAGAGCCATCACTGACGATGAGAAAGAAGGTTTCGTTAAAGTCCTGACCCCGCCCGGCCGCGACAAGATATTGGGCGCGACCATAGTGGGTTATAACGCCGGGGAGCTGTTAGGAGAGTTTGTCCTGGCTATGCGGCATAACCTGGGACTGAATAAAATTCTCGGTACTATCCACGCCTACCCCACTATGCTGGAAGCCAATAAATACGCGGCAGGGATTTGGAAGCAGAATCACAAACCAGAAAGGGTTCTTATCTGGTTAGAGAAATACCACCAGCGAAAACTCAAGTCCGAGTTTCAACCCGCCACCACAGCGAAAGCGGAAAAGTTGAATGAAAGCCTCTGACTGAGGCTATAAATCGAATTGTTCGGCGCGTATAGCACTTGCTATGTGCGCCGAACAAATTGGGTCCTACCAATCTATTCGGCAGTTCCAACTTCTATCGGTTTAGCCTGTTGAAGCAAAGCCATAAACACCTCTTCTTCCAGAGGTTTGCCAAAATAGAAGCCTTGATAAAGACGGCAGCCCTTAAGTTGCAGGAAGTTTAGCTGCTCGACATTTTCTACACCTTCGGCGATGATATCGAGGTTAAGGTTTTCTGCCATGGCGATAATGGCGGAAACAATAGCCTGCTGACCGGCTTTATGCTCTACGTTGATGACAAACGACTTGTCAATTTTTAAAGCCGTAATAGGCAAAGTGCTCAGGTAACTCATTGACGAATAACCTGTGCCAAAATCATCGATGGCAAAGCGGATCCCAAGCTTTCTCAGCTGTTCAATTTTTTCCACCGCCTCATCCATCTGCACCAATAAAACACGCTCAGTAAGCTCAAGTTCCAGTAAACAAGGGTCTATACCTGACTCTTTGACTATTCGCTTCACTTCATCGACAAACCCACTCTGGTGAAATTGCTTAGGACTGATATTAACCGACAAGGTGCGGAAGTGGGCAGGTAAGCCAGCCTGGCGCCACAAGCTAAGCAACTCACAGGACTTTCTCAACACCCAGCTGCCCAAAGGCAATATCAAGCCAGAATCTTCAGCAATAGGCACAAAATCGGACGGTGTTATCCACCCCTTATCCGGCTGCTTCCAACGCATTAAGGCCTCACACCCGACAACCCTGCGCTGATCATCAATACGAGGTTGCAGGAACAAGCTAATCTCATCCTGCTCTATTGCCAGCCTGAGCATTTGTTGCATCTGATGCTTAAAATGAACCTTGTTTTCCATTTCCACGCAGAAGAAGTGGATCTTATCCTGGCCCTCTTCTTTGCCGTGGTACATAGCAATATCTGCCTGCCTTAGCACATCATTCGCATCGCACTCTTCATAGGGAAACAGGGAAATACCTATGCTACATGCCAGGTTCACTCTATGCCCTTTCACCACAAAAGGTGACTTAATCCGTGTTTTGACCGTCTCGCCAAATTCGCGCGTCATCAATACCGCTTTTTCTTTGTCCTTGTGCAGGTCTGGCAAAATAACAACAAACTCGTCACCCGTCAGGCGGGACACGAAGTCAGCTTTGCTTTTCGATTGTTGCAGCCGTTTAGCCACCATTTGCAACAGCATATCGCCGGCATCATGGCCATGCAGGTCATTAACGTGTTTGAAATGGTCCAGATCAATAAACAGCAAACCACCGTACAAACCCGAGTGCTGAGCCCGTAACATTTCCTCATCGAGTTTTTCCAGCAATTGACGGCGATTAGGCAGCTGGGTAATTTCATCGTGATACGCCTGAAAACGCACTTTCTCCTGAGCTTCCCGGTATTCCGTAATATCGGTATGGGTACCGATAATGCGCGATGGCACACCATTTTCAGCCCATTCAATCACCTTGCCTCGATCGAGGATCCAACGATAACTGCCGCCTTTACACCTGAGGCGATGAATATTCTCAAAAAAAGGTTGTTTACCGCTTAAGTGACTCTTTAACGCCGCAAACGTATCAAACAGATCGTCTGGATGAATACGTCGCTCCCACTCTTCAATATCCGGGCTGATCTCTTCATCCGTATAACCCAACATCTCTTTCCAACGGGGAGAGAAGAATACTTCTCCGCTCTCCATGTTCCAGTCCCACACCCCATCACGAGCCCCGCTTAACGCATAATGCCAACGTTGCTCACTTTCCCGCAACTGGCTAAAGCTTGACTCCACGGTTTTGGACATCTTAAAGAAGGCTTGCTGTAGTTGCCCTATTTCTCCCTGCCCTTTGGGTAGCAGCATAGAATCATGACCAAAATCCACCAGCTTAGTGGCCCCTGCCAGGCGATTTAACGGCCGGATCACCAAATGTGTAAGCAGCAATGTAAGCACCAGCATGGCTAGCGCCACTATGGCAAAGGTTTTAGCCGAGCTTTGCAGTGACTGATACAAGAGATTATTAAAGGGGCGCGCCAGGGAATAATTAATATAAATGGCGCCATAGTTATTACGCTGCATGCTGTTGTCTTTTAACGCAAGCTGTAACGGCGCATACACTTGGATCAGGTTTTGCTCAGGCAGGTAGTCGTACACTATTTTATGTTTGCCTGTGGCTAAATGAAATTTATCCCAGCTAAATTCGTCTAATACAGACTGAGCAAACATATACTTCCAGCTCAGCCGATTTGCCAAAATTATTTCGGCATTTTCATCTATCGCCACCAAGGTTTTTATATTGGCGTTTAACGAAGTTAAAGTAAGTTCACGCTCCGCCACCGCCGTATCGTGCCGCATTAAGGCATCGGACAGGGTTTGTTGCAACTTGGCGATGTCCCCTCTGATCTCCTGATTAGCCTGTTCCAGCAAGCGCTCTCGGCTGCCGCTGTATTCAACTGTGATAATCACTCCCTGAATAGCGATAAAGATCAGCAAGATGAGTGAAGGGATCACATACGCTAATGACCAGGACGAGGGTTTACTCATAAATAACCCTTTCCAGTATCCGGCTTGAAACCAGCTTATCCAACTCGGGAGCCTGCTTTAGCATCCCCCGGCGTACCATTAGTGCGCCTAACTCCTCTGCCTGAATATTGAGCGCGGACGGTGCACCAGACAAACGCAATAGACTCTCTACGGGCTCTATAAAATTAACTCCTTCAAAGCTCTGGGCCAGATCGCGAGTATATAACTGCAGTCGCATCGCCATCAGTTGTATGGCTTTTTGAGGGCGACCTTTTTGGAACTTCCTCGCCTTATAATACCCTTTGAGTAAGCCAACCAGGGCATCGCTATGAGCTCTTTCTGCCTGGGTACTCACCACCATTAAGTTAACGATCCGCCCGGGGAACTGGGCGCTATCAAATAGATTATTGCCACCTAACGACAGTAGCGTCTGCTTGATAGGTTCACTTGAAATAAGTGCATCCACCTGCTCCTGGGTAAAAGCTTGCTTATGCTCATCCAGCTTGACTTCCACCAGCTCAATGTCTTTTGCCGACACCTCTACCCGGCTTAACGCTTCCGCCAGTAGCAATGCGCCTGCAGCGTTATTCTCATAACCTATCCGCTTGCCCTTGAGTTGATCCAAAGTAGTTAAGCCAGGCAAACCGACAATGGCATCACCACCATTTGATTCATCTAATATGGCCACAACTTTAAGGTCCAGGCCGCGGGAGATTAAAGTGATCACTTCATCGAGGGATAAAAACGCCACATCTAATTGGCCAGCTTCAAAGCTCAGCATCACGTGACTGGAAGTGGTCATTTCAAATAGGGAAATACGTTCAGAGTCGAGATATTCCATCTCTTTGGCAAGAAATACGGGTTCAAAACCAGGCCAGGGAGCCGCACCCACTCTTAGCGTTTTAGGATAGGGGGTACACGCGCTCAACACCAACCCACACATGATAAGTAACGTGAATATTCTGGTAACAGATTTACAATATGACAACAAGCTGGCCGGATCCTTCGCCATTCTTCCCTATCACCTAATAGTGCCAGACTGACGTTTAAAAACAAGGCACCTTTACTTTTGCGGGTTTCAGTAACGATGAAACCAAACGGTAGGCAAAAAAAAGGCTGATTAAAAATCAGCCAGAAAATAGCAGTAGTAGGCGCCTATATTATCGGGTGAGCGCAGTTGATACAAATCAACCTTTTGTTAGCTTAAGGTTAACAATTTAACTACAAAAGATAAGGTGCCACTCTTGTTCTTAAAAAGCGCTTGATATTGATAACAAGCGCCATGACTTATCATTTAGCTATTACGTAGTGCGTTGATCCTGTCGTCTAATGCTGTTTGGGATATAGGGACATAAACAACATAGGAACCAATCATAATAAAGGATTTTGGGTAACAATTGCCGCGTTGGCTGTAGGAGCGGATGCAATCCGCGAAGCCTGTGTCGGCAAGGTTCGCCGAACGCGCATCCATGCATTTAACATCTCATCCCTGAGATGGATTCGGTTCCTACCAATCCTGCTGGAACTGTTACCCAGGTTTGATAGGTTCCCTTTTACACAGCATTCCGGACAGCTGACTTTGCCTGAGGAATACAACCCAGTGCCGTCAATGGACAACAACTGGCCATCCAAAAATTCGAACGCTTCCATCATGTTCTAACGTTGTAAAGGCGCATGTATTTCGACAAACGCCGGACGTAGTTCAATGGGTGATACCGGATCCAGCACTTCCCGTAGCTGACTGTCACAGGGTGCTTTCTTAACGCCGTAGAGGGATGTCAAGTTTGCCCTAACCGTCTCCTCACTGAGCAGTTCTTCAAACTTAAGCAGAGAAGGTGATTTGAAGGAAAATACTGCCAGTCCGCTCATCAGACAATTCAGTCATTGAATAGGTAGGTTGACGCTTTCTGAACTCAGATACGTGGTGAAATTCTGCCCTGACGATGTTGAGCAGACCGGGAGCTGAGAGCTGCTTGCGTAATTTCAGATCTTCAGGTCTGGGTAGCATGGCCCTGAGACGGCGCTGCTTTTTAAAACGATTACTAACTGACAATGTTAATTTCAATTTCATGGAGATGAAATATATGTACATGATTTTGTTGATAACTTCAACTCGCTGGGAATTGCTGATCAATCAATACTATGCTATACAGAATTATTTTTATATTAATTGGAGTGTTAATGTCATCAAATTGCCTTGCTAATCAACCAACAAAAGCAGAAACCGTTATTATTAATGGAAAGAATATTTATTACGAAGTTTATGGCAAAGGTACGCCTTTGTTTTTGCTTCACGGTTATACCGCATCGTCTCAAGCTTGGCGTGACCATGTGAAAGATTATGTTGATGCATACCAAGTTTACTTGGTTGATTTAACAGGACATGGTAGATCTGATGCCTTTACCGAAACATTGTCAATTAAAAAAGTTGCAGAAGATTTAAATATGTTAATTGAACATTTGAAACTCGACAAGATCAATGCTATCGGTTTTAGCTACGGTGGCGATGTGCTTTATCAACTGGCATTAATTAATCCATCTGTCATTGATTCTATGGTTACAATTGGTTCTTTGGGCAGCTGGTCCATTGAAAATTATCCGGAA
This sequence comes from Psychromonadaceae bacterium, assembly GCA_965249895.1. Classification (GTDB taxonomy): domain Bacteria; phylum Pseudomonadota; class Gammaproteobacteria; order Enterobacterales; family CBDFNC01; genus CBDFNC01. Next base: position 317,770 of record CBDFNC010000002.1, on the reverse strand, counting down.
ATAGAAAAATCATTTACCTATGAAATCGCCAAAGATTATCCCTGGATAAAAGGTGCTCATAAATCTGATGAACAAGTTCGTATTATGTTTGAACAATTTAAGAATTATTCGATACGACTAAGCAATGACGATTTAAAAAAAATTCAGACAAACGTCCTGATCGTTGCCGGTGACAATGACCAAGGTGTGCCACTAGAAGAAGTGATACGTTCTAGAAAGCACCTGCCTAACTCTGACCTTTGGATTATACCTGATGTTGGTCATGGGGGTTACGATGGTGAAAACAAAGACGCATTTGTTAGTCTCTCTAAAGTTTTTCTTGCCAATGAAATTAGGCAGTAATACAAATACCATGTTCACTTTCGTCCGTTGATTTCGGACAAAACGATACTATATTGTTGAGCAAGATACTTATCTTCTCTACCACAAGGCACTTTATCTTTAATGTCAGCATCTGCTCAAAAGCGACTAAAAATCACGACCAACTTGTTAAATTGTTAATATCTTCTAAGTGGTAAAAGTGAATATTGATTATAAAGTCCCACCGTCTGCTCCTGGCGGGACTGATCAAATTCCACCCGTTTAGGGTAACAAAACCAATAGCTCCTCTCCAATTCAGCGAGTGCTGGATCAGATTAATAAATAGTCAGTTTGGGTTGCCTGTTACCAGGCTAAAATCAGTGGCTGAGCTTACTCGGTGGGAAGCCAAGCAGTGTCAGCCAGTCGGTCACCTTTTCTCCCGTCAGCAATTCGTGGGCTGACCGGCCTTTGTGACGTCCCCAGCGCTTTTCCCGCAGGTTGTACCAGGCGCGGAACAGCTCCAGAAACGCTTGGTTCACACCCTTTCTGGCATACAGATAAGTGCGTAAGGTAGCGTTGAAGCCTTCAATGGCACTGGACGCGCGGTGACGTTTGGTGGGTAACATTTCCACTTCCTGCATCAGCTGCTCACAGCGTGTTTCATCCAACTGTGTGGTCAACAGGCGGTAGCTGCCGAGCATTTCCTGAATAAGCCGCTGTTGCTTGTGCTTCCCGGCCTTTGCTAATTCACGTCGGCACTCAAAGAAGCGGCAAGCCAGCTCAACTGGTTGCTGAGAATAACGTGCAATACAGCCTTGTAACTTATCATGGAGTGCTTGGGTGGCCAGAGTGAGGCCATCCAAGCGGTTTACCAGATAAGTCGCCGCCTTGTTACATTCCTTATGTGCCGCCCTGCGCAGCAATAGCGCAGCAATAGCGCAGCAATAGCGTGGCATGGGCCAGCCTGGTCTGCGCCATTTCGGTGGTCATTAGCTTGCCGGTCTTTCGGCAAACGCAGCTGAAGGTGGCGTGAAGAAGGTGCAAAGCCCGTTCAGCATGCTCATAGCGCTCGATAGCCTTATCGCATTGGTTATCTGCACGCAGCCATTGACCGAACGTATCATCCGGGTCTTCTGTTATGGTGGGGCTGATGGCCTGGTAAGCCGTTTCTTCCTGGGTAATGTAATAGTAAGCACGTTGCTCAACCCTGCGCACCGCCTTGGCAGCGATATACAGGGCATGAAAAACATCATCACGTTGCTGCGCCTGTTCGAAAACCGTGGTGACACCGGCGGCTATCCCCTTGGCACCGTCTTTGACGATGTGTTTTGGCATCATCCCCTGAGCAGCAGCCTGCTGGAGTACTTTGGCCCAGGTTTTACCATCTCGCTGTTGCTCGTGAGACAGGCAGAACAGGTAGCCGGGATCCAGGTCAACGCCCGCCAGCACAGGGTCGCCCTGGCTGAACATTTCATCCACCGCACCGCTCTGGATGGCTGATAATGGCACCGTTCGGTTGAAGTCAGCGGCATTTTTTTGCGCCTCGGCAATAACCCCTTGTATATAGCCATAGCTGACTTTACAGCCGGGATACAGCAGAGGTATAAGCGCTTCAATACTGCGAATGGAATTGGGGGCAGTGATGGTTAACGCGACAATACTGCGGCGCAGGTGTGGCACATCCACATCAAGCGTCGCGATACAATCCGGCTCACTTTGCGTTTTGACGAGGGCGTCGAAGGCAGCCCGGGCAGCCCCGCGGGCGGTGTAGACAGCCTTGCGGGATATACCGAATTCATCGGATAAGGCGGTGATATCACCATGGGCTTGTAAAATGGCGCTCTTTGCGAGAAGATCGAGTTTGTCTGAGGAGCTAAGTGGTGTTCGGTTTAGTATCGGCATTTTGTTGTTCTTGATAGTGTTTTTCGCGAAATAATTATCTCAAACAACTGCGCTTATTTCCTCAGATTTCTCCTCTCATTTGTTACCCAAGTTTGATGGGTTCCCTCCTGGCACTTACCTGCCGTTCATAATTCACTAATTAAACTAATATTCCCGGTTTTCCGCACCAATTTTAGCAGCGCCGAGTATTTATTTAATGTGACTTATCTCACGCTATCGTGACGAATGGCTGATAGATCACTTTGTCTATAGCCAATAGATCACACGCCCAATACGCCAGCTGTGAGAAAATCCTTCATCAGTCTAACCGCATATTTAAGGCTTTCGCTTGCAGACGTCCGCCATTGAGCATCAGCTGCTTTCCCACATAGAGGTAGAAACACTCGATCACCTCGGCATAGTGGCTGGCCTTGTCGATAAGCTCGGCCTGGTGTCGCGCATTGACGCTAGGTTGCCCGTGTCGAAAGAAAAAGGCGCTGTTCTCACCCATGGCCAGCGCATCAAGGCGATGATAATCAATGGCCTGGGGTTCACTCAGAGTCCACTCTACCTGTCCCCAACATTTTTTGAAGGCAAAGCCGTTGGCCGCCTGTTCGGTGAAGGCGTCGAAGCCAGTCACTTTAATGACGACGCCCTGGCGCGAAAGCGCGCATATCGACACCAGCAGCATCAGGTTATGTGGCGATTACGAAGTTGATAAAGAGAATTTTAAGGGCGAAAAATACCCACCCTTGCCCAAATATGGTCATTCCAAGGACCACCGTCCTGATCTCAAGCAACTGGTGCTGTCACTCACCGTGGTCGGGTCTGCCAATCTGCCCCTTTGGTACGAAGGCCTCAATGGCAATAGTCAGGATAAAAAAAATTTCACCAAACGCTGGCGCGGATCAAGGCCTTTCGCAAGCAACTGGAGGACAGCCCTGAGCTGCTCTGGGTTGCCGACTCGGCGCTCTACACCCAAGGGAAGCTGATGATCTTAGATCTACTCTGGCTCACCCGTGTCCCGGAGACGCTCAAGCTGGTTAAGCAGCTCGTTGAAGCAGACGCTGCCGAGTTCGCCTGGCAGCCGTTGCAGGAGGGCTACGAGGGGGTCTGGCTGGGCCAAACTGATCGCGGCCTACGCCAACACTAGTTAATGGTGTTTTCAGCCCAGGCCGAAAAGCGGGAAACCAAAACGCTCAATAAGCGTATTGAAAAAGTGGTGGCTCAGGCGCAGAAAGAGGCGGTTAAATTGATGCGGCAAGCTTTTGGTTGTCGTCAGGACGCCGAGCGGGCCGCGCTTGCATTCGAAGCTAAGCTCAAGTACCACAGAGTGAACTATCAGCTGGAGGAGAAGAGTAAATACCCGGGCCGGGGTCGTCCGGCAAAGGATGCACAGCCTGTATTTTCTCACTATCAACTGACGATTCAAATAGCGCCCTGCGCCGACAAGATCCGCCCGCACCGCAACAAATTAGGTCGCTTTATCCTGGCCACCAACGATTTGCACACGCCGGGTATGGACGCGGCGGCCATGCTGGCGACTTACAGGAGCAGCAAGGCGTAGAGCGGGGCTTTCGGTTTATCAAAGATCCACTGTTTCACCTTAGCGGTATCTATCTCAAAACACCGAGCCGCTACGATGCGCTCATGATGGTGATGACGCTGTGACTGATGGTGTACAACGCAGGGGAGTTTCAGCTCAGAGAAACCCTGGCCGAGAAAGGTGAAACAGTGAAAAACCAACTCGGTAAAGCAACCAGGAAACCGACCTTAAGATGGATGTTTCAGCAGCTCTTGGGTGTGCATTGGGTGAGCGTGGCCGGGCACGGAGGCGGCGTGAAGGGATTAACAGAGGAGAAAACGAAGATCCTGAGTTTATTCGGCAAAGAGGTTAGCGCTATCTATAACCTGGTGTAACCAGGGCCCCCCCACTGCGCAGCGCCTCGCCGCTGCAGGCTTGGCGATCCTGAAATTTAGCCGACAATGTTGCAAGTTCGAGCCCCTGCCTCAGTGGCCAATATTTTGCTATTTTTCTTAGGAAAAGAAACGTCACAGAAGATAATGCCGCGGAATGTAGGATATTCGAGCTTAGCGCAACTTTTCGTACCGTTGGACTTCAAACCCCTTTAGCTATTACGCAATGCATTTATTCTATCGTCTAATGCTGTTTGGGGTATAGAGACATAAACAACATTGAAGGAAGCACTTGATATTTATACCAAGCGCCATGCCTTGTCATTTAGCTATTACGCAATGTATTGATCCTGTCGTCTAATGTGGTTAGGGGTAGCGACATAGACAAGCTAGAGAGAAGCGCTTGATACTGATACCAAGCGCTATGCCTTATCATTTAGCTATTACGTAGTGCGTTGATCCTGTCGTCTAATGTGGTTAGGGGTAGCGACATAGACAAGCTAGAGAGAAGCGCTTGATACTGATACCAAGCGCTATGCCTTATCATTTAGCTATTACGTAGTGCGTTGATCCTGTCGTCTAATGCGGCTTGGGATATAGCGACATAAACAAGTTAGAGAGAAGCGCTTGATACTGATACCAAGCGCTATGCCTTATCATTTAGCTATTACGTAGTGCGTTGATCCTGTCGTCTAATGCGGCTTGGGATATAGCGACATAAACAAGTTAGAGAGAAGCGCTTGATACTGATACCAAGCGCTATGCCTTATCATTTAGCTATTACGCAATGTATTGATCCTGTCGTCTAATGCGGCTTGGGATATAGCGACATAAACAAGTTAGAGAGAAGCGCTTGATACTGATACCAAGCGCTATGCCTTATCATTTAGCTATTACGTAGTGCGTTGATCCTGTCGTCTAATGCGGCTTGGGATATAGCGACATAAACAAGTTAGAGAGAAGCGCTTGATACTGATACCAAGCGCTATGCCTTATCATTTAGCTATTACGTAGTGCGTTGATCCTGTCGTCTAATGCGGCTTGGGATATAGCGACATAAACAACATTGAAGGAAGCGCTTGATACTGATACCAAGCGCTATGCCTTATCATTTAGCTATTACGTAGTGCGTTGATCCTGTCGTCTAATGCGGGATGAGACATAAACAACTCAGACATAGAACGCTTGCCATTGATACCAAACGCCATCATAGAGCCTTCCATTTGCGACTCATGACTCTGCTTTAATCGTTGCAGTGCGGCAATCATTTTCTCTTTACCAACCAGGGCTGCGGCGCCATTGTCGGCGACAAATTCCCGTTTTCGGGAGAACCACATAACTATGATACTGGCCAGGATGCCAAACAGCATTTCCAGGATAAATACTATAATAAAATACGCCATCCCATGGCCGGAGCTTTCCTCTTCGTTGTTGCCATTGAGGAAATTATCGATAAAACCACCTACAACCCGCGCCAGGAAAATAACGAAAGTGTTCACCACACCCTGGACCAGAGTAAGGGTTACCATGTCGCCATTAGCAATATGGCTTATTTCATGAGCCAGCACAGCTTCCACTTCATCCTGGGTCATGTTGTGTAACAGACCTGTACTCACAGCAACCAGGGCGTTATTCTTTTTCATCCCGGTGGCAAAGGCGTTCATGTCATCGGCTTGGTATATAGCCACTTCAGGCATACTTATGCCCGCTTTCTGCGCCTGTCTGGAAACTGTCTCCATTAACCAATGCTCTGCCTGGTTACTTGGCTGAGTGATAACTTGCGCACCTACGGAACGCTTGGCCATCCACTTTGACATGGCCAGGGAAATAAAGGCGCCGCCAAAACCAAATACCGCAGCAAAGATCAGCAGCCCGCCGGTCGAACTTGAATTCATTCCGGTAGCGGCAAAAATAATGTTTAATACTATGCCCAACACCAACACAACAGCCAGGTTGGTGATAAGGAAAAGCATAATTCGTTTCATATAAACCTCAGTCTCTATCCACTATCTATTTCTAGATTTAATCTGAGACATAATATGTCTCAATGTTAAAATTACAAGTCCAGGACACTAATTTTACGCTGATTTACATTTCAGTTGGACAATACTCAGGGTTTTACTCGTCGATAATTTCAGCCAGATCCAGATATTGGCCCGCTTGTTCGCCTGCCTGTAAATGAGGAATACAACCTAACAAAGGCGCTTTAATCTGTTCGGTAAGGTATTGCAGATTTTCCTGAAAGTAGGCTTGCTCTATTACTACCCGGTTACAAATCCAACCTGCCAGGGTTAAGCCATCCGCAGCTATGGCTTCTGCGGTTAACAGCGCGTGATTAAGGCAACCGAGTTTCGCTCCTACCACCAGGATAACTGGAAGTTTTTCGTCCTGTACCCAGTGAGACAGGTAACGCCCTTTTTGCAACGGTAAACGCCAGCCACCGGCCCCTTCGACTAAGAGTAAGTCCGGCTGCTTCTGCTCCAGCTGACGTAAGCCCAGGGATAACACCTTTTCATCAAGCTCCTTTCCAGCCAATTGCGCTGCAATATGCGGGGCAATTGGCTGTTCCAGAGCGATGGGGTTAACTTCGTCATATTCCACGAAAATACTGGCCGCTGCTTGTAAGATCTGCGCATCACTATTACGCAGTCCTAAAGGCGTCTGCTCGCATCCCGCCGCGATAGGTTTATAGCCCAGAGTTGTTAATCCTTTGCTCTTGGCTGCCTGAAGCAGCCCGGCACAGGCAAACGTTTTTCCTGCATCCGTATCTGTGCCTGTAACAAAAAACGTGTTAGTCATTGCGGATTATTCCATAGCAGACTTGATAAGTGGCGGGTAAGATTCCCGCGGGTGTACGCTTAGCCTCATAAGCGCCACTGAGCGCCTTGATCTTACTTCGACCTTCCAAACCCTTGGTCGCACCTTGTTGATGATGAAGGTGGCTGGCGCCTATGCCTTTGAGATCACGCATCAGCGCTATCACACTGGGGTAAGCGAGAACTTTAGTTTCCTGGCTTATCTGTATATGGGTAAAACCGGCATCAAGCAGACTTTGCCTGACCTGCTCTAAGGGGCTGAACTCGTTAATATGAGATAACCCATCCACTTCCAGCCAGGATTGTCCCAACTCCTCCAGGGTGCCTTGCAGCAAAGAGCTAAATACCAGGTGTCCACCCGGCTTCAATACTCGCCTTATTTCCGCAAAGGATTTTAATGCCGGCTGGCACCACTGTAATGCAAGGCTGGAATAAACCAGATCAAGGCTATTATCCGCCAACGGCAGCTGCTCTGCGTCACCGTTCAGCCAACTGATATTATTCTGGCCACGCCGCTTACTGGAATACTCCAGCATACCCCAAGCCAAATCCAGTCCAATCACCTGCTGATAGGTGTCGGCTAATCGCTCAGTGAAATACCCTGTACCCGATCCTAAATCCAGCACAGTACCCCTGTCACTTGCCGGGATCTGCCGCTGCAAAGTTTCACCTATGTCTCTTTGCAGCTGGGCAATGGCGTCGTAGCCGGCCGCCGCTTTGGAAAAGCGTGCCGCGACTGCGGCTTTATCTATATCTGACTGGTTAGCCATTAAGTACCTTATTTAACGCTGAGGTAAGCGTTAATACATCTTGTTTGGAATGCGCTGCCGTCAGGGTTATCCTTAGCCTTGCGCTGCCTGCTGGTACTGTTGGCTGTCGAATGGCGGTAACCCAGACTCCCTGCTCTCTCAGCTGGCCAGCCACCTCTAAGGCAAGCTCGCTGTCACCTATGATCAAAGGTTGAATGGCGCTGTCAGATGGCAACAGGTTAAGTTGGGTCAATTCTGCTTGCTGTTGAAACAGCGCGATAAGCTCCTGCAATTTATCCCTGCGCCATTGCTGTGCCCGGGTTAAATCTATCGCCTTGGCAATTGCCACAGCCTGAGAAGGAGGCAAACCTGTGGTGTATATATAGGGCCGGGAAAAATTAACCAGATAATCGATAACGTCCTGACTGCCAGCCACAAATGCGCCGCCCACCCCGAGGGCTTTACCGAAAGTGGCCATCAGGACGTTTATATCCCTGGTGTTAAGGCCGGCGCGATCCAGGCTTCCCTTACCCTGCTCACCAAATACCCCTAAGCCATGAGCATCATCCAGCATAAACCAGGCATCAGACTGTCTGCAAAGGGTCTCTATCTGCGTTACGGGCGCCATATCACCATCCATACTGAACACCCCTTCACTCACCACCAGCTTGTTTGCCGCCGGGTGTTGCAGATGCCTGCTCAGCTGGGTCATATCATTATGGGCAAAACGTTTCATGGGGGCGGCAAGCAGCATACCCGCTTCCATCAGTGAGGCGTGATTCAACTTGTCCTGAATAAGCAGATCGTGTTTATCCAGCAGCAACTTTAATACCGCCTGATTGGCGCTGTAACCGGAGGAAAACAGCGCCACCGCATCCGTTTCCAGCCAGGTTTTCAGCTTGTCTTCAAGCTCACTATGGGCGCGGCTATGGCCGGTGACCAGAAATGAACCGCCACTGCCGCTGCCATAAGTATCCAGTCCTTGCTGCCAGGCTTTGCTAATTTCGGGCTCTGCTGCCAGTCCCAGATAGTCGTTGGAGGAAAAATTCAGGTAGGTTTTGCCGTTTATTTCAACGCTGCGCCCTTGTTGACCTTTAACACTAACCTGTGAGCGGTACAAGCCGTTGGTTTTACGCTCCAACAACTTATCCTGGATAAACTCAAAGGCCACTTACTGACGGCTCGTTTTCGTCGCGTCGTAAAACAGTTCGTTCTCCAATATCAGCGGCTGGGGCAATTCAAACGCCAGCTCTTCTTCCGTTTGCTCGATTGGCTCCCGGTTAATCCCCAGCTTGTTAAACAGCTTCATATCCTGGTTTTCTTCCGGGTTGGGTGTGGTCAACAGCTTACAGCCATAGAAGATGGAATTGGCGCCGGCCATAAAACACAATGCCTGCATCTGCTCATTCATCTTTTCCCGGCCGGCGCTCAGGCGAACGTGGGAGTTGGGCATCATAATACGGGCCACGGCTATGGTACGGATAAACTCGAATTCATCGAGATCTTCCACCTTGTCCAGCGGCGTACCTTTAACTTTAACCAACTTATTAATGGGTACGCTTTCCGGTTGCTTTTCCATATTGGCCAGCTGCACCAGTAAACCAGCCCTGTCGTTAGGCGTTTCACCCATACCGACAATGCCGCCGCTGCACACTTTCATGCCGGCGCCGCGAACATGATCCAGGGTATCCAGCCGGTCCTGGTAGGTGCGGGTGGTAATAATTTGATCGTAAAATTCAGGGGACGTATCCAGGTTATGGTTATAATAATCCAAACCTGCGCTCGCCAGGGTGTCCGCCTGATCCGGCGACAGCATACCCAGTGTCATACAGGACTCCAGCCCGATGGATTTAACTCCCTTTACCATCTCTTCGATGTAAGGCATATCCCGTGCTTTGGGGTTCTTCCAGGCGGCGCCCATACAAAAACGAGTCGAGCCGGCCGCTTTCGCTTTTTTCGCCTCTTCCAGCACTTTTTCCACTTCCATCAGCCGCTCTTTTTCCAGGCCGGTATCGTAGCGAGCGCTTTGCGGGCAGTACTTACAGTCTTCCGGGCAGGCACCGGTTTTAATGGAAAGCAAGGTGCTAACCTGCACCTGGTTGGGATCGAAAAACTGCCTGTGGGTACTCTGCGCCTGAAATACCAGATCCATAAAAGGTAGTTTAAATAATGCCCTGGCTTCACTTACTGTCCAGTTTTGGCGAATTGCTGCTGACTTGCTCATGTCCGCTTCCCTAATAAATTTAATTTGGCTAGTCTAAGCATCAAAGCTAGACTGTCAACTTTTTCAGTATCAATTAGTTTACATCTGGTTATTATATGAACAATATAGACACTATGATCGAATTTGACCGCGCTCATATCTGGCACCCATATACCTCTATGCTGGATCCGCTGCCTTGCTATCCGGTGAAATCCGCTGCGGGTGTTGAACTTTTCCTGGAAACCGGCGAAAAACTTATCGACGGTATGTCTTCCTGGTGGTCCTGTATTCACGGTTATAATGTTTTCGAGCTAAACCTGGCGCTGGAAGCTCAATTAAAGCGTATGGCTCATGTGATGTTTGGCGGGCTTACCCACCAACCTGCCGTCGACTTATGCCGAAAATTAGTCGACATAACCCCTGCAGGCCTGGATAAGGTGTTTCTGGCAGACTCGGGGAGCGTGGCAGTGGAAGTGGCGCTGAAAATGGCGCTGCAGTACTGGGACAGTCTGGGACAAAACCGGGCGAAATTTCTCACCATACGTCATGGTTATCACGGCGATACCTTTGGCGCCATGGGTGTCACGGACCCAAAAAACAGCATGCATGAGCTTTATGCCGGTTTTTTACCCGAACACTATTTCGCCCCTGAGCCTAAAACCGCTTTCGACGAACCCTGGGATCCCAGCGATTTAGAGGCCATTACCGCTCTGGCCAGCGAACACCACCAGAATATCGCCGCCATCATATTAGAGCCCATAATACAGGGGGCCGGGGGCATGCGAATTTACCACCCGGAATATCTGAAAGGCGTACGCGCCTTATGCGATCGTTATGATCTGTTACTTATAACCGATGAAATAGCCACCGGCTTTGGCCGAACTGGTAAAATGTTTGCCTGTGAACACGCCGATATCTCTCCGGACATACTCTGCCTGGGTAAAGCCATCACGGGTGGCTATATGACACTGGCCGCTACTCTCACCAGCCAGAAAGTCGCGGAAACAGTTTGTAGCGGTAAGGCGGGTGTATTTATGCACGGCCCAACCTTTATGGCAAATCCGCTGGCTTGCGCCGTCGCTAATGCCAGCATCGACAAACTGCTAAGTGACAACTGGCAGCAGAATGTTGAACGGATAGAAGCACAACTCAGGCAAGATCTGATGCCTTGTATGGCACTGGATAACGTCGCAGATGTGCGCGTACTCGGCGCCATTGGCGTGGTGGAAACCACCAAGGCTTACGATATGGTGGCACTACAAGGCTACTTTGTTGAGCAAGGGGTGTGGATCCGCCCGTTTGGTAAACTGATTTATATTATGCCGCCTTACATCACCTCCACAGAGCAGTTAAGTCGCCTGACCCATGCAATTAAGTCGGCTTTGATCACCTTGGAATAATCACCAGCTTAACTTCCCAGGGCGCCTAAATATCAGTTCGTGCCATGGGAAGTTAAATGCTAGTAACCTAGGGTAAAACGGCTGTTGTGATGTATTTTCTGCTCCGCTTCGTTAACCAATGCAAGGGCACATCACCATCTTAATGCGGGCGAGCTGGTCAAAGTGTTACCTGATAACGCACAGCCTAAATCCCCTGTCTACGCACTGACTACAAACCGACAAGTCTCCGAGAAAGTGCGACTGGTTATTAAACAGCTTAAGAGCTATTTTGCCGCGTACCACTAGCGTTTAACCTCCTTGGCTGTAGCGCTTTCCATGCAAAACCAATAACAACCAGGAGCATCAAAATTAATGTACCGGGCTCGGTAACCGGCAGGGCCCCAACTTGGCGGAAATCGCCGACAGTCATATCGTCAAAAGCAAAAAAGTCTCCACTTCCCGTGTTGGTATTAAATTCCACCCGGGTGAAAAGTTCGTCCGAGTTCTCTGCTATTAAACCTTGATACAGTACAGAGCCATCTGTGCTGCCTCCTGTACCCATGGCATTTGGGATGGGTATATTTGTTGTGCTATTGCCTGCTAAATTCAGAATAAACTGGCCGCCAAAATCACCAATATCTATACCGAAAAAACCGAAAGCCGCGGTTGGCGCCGTAAACTCAATGTGGAAATTCCCTGAAGCGCCCGCTTCCACTTCCCAATAGTTGCTGCCTGACGTCGCATAACGACCAACGCCATTGGTTTCGCCCTGTGTTATGGTATTCACTTGACCACTTCCACCAAATAATGTCGCATCACCCGTTCCGGGAAAAACCAGTGTCAGTGGTGCGCCCTGCCCAGTTGCTACTCCTTCAAAGTCTTCAGTATCGACTCCAAACAAATGAGCCAGGAACTGCTCCTGCGCCTGACTTGCATTAGGAAACGACTGCAACGGGCTTGTATTGCTATTGTTCAGGTCTTCCCCAAAAAATAGTAAGTATGCACTTGCAGAAAAAGAGAGGCTGATCAACGCGGCCGCGACAATCACTTTTACTACCATCATGCCTAGTCTGTTCATATGTTTTTTCTCATAAAAACCGAAAGCCGACTTCTGCATGGGAATGAGCATCCGAGCATTGACTGACTGTCCGTTGAAAAAACTATGCGGGAACGACAGAAATACATTAGCGAAAACTATACCAAGCTTACTAATCTAAAGTTAGATCAAAAGGTTAGATAGTTATCTAAGCATTCCCATCACTCGCACGAACTTAAATTGTAAAAAATCCTGGCATGGAAAAAGAAAAATCAGCCGATTCGGGCTGACGGATCACAGACGAGCTAAATTAATTCAACGGGTTATGAATTTTGTTGAACCGTAAAGTAACCTGACAAAAACATAATCAAGCTGCCGTGTTACCAGGCTAGGTCGCCTGTAAATAATACGCAACGATAGTCGACATGGTGATAACCAGAAGTAACAACAGACTAAACCAACGGTGATCCGTACGCCGTTTATTACGCCTGGAATTGATAAACACAGTTATTAGCGTAATAAAACAACAACCCCAGATTGAGTAAACGAAATATCGGGTTAATTCCGGAATCCAGGTTTGACGAACATAAATGCCCAAATGTCGGAGGAAACCAGCATCAAATTCAGGCCTGGCATAATGAAATAGCAACATGGACAACAAGAACAGGCACCAGGCTGTTATCGCCAGCCACCAAAGCAACCTCTGAATAACATCAGGCCCCGCCCGCCTATCAACTACTCTGGTAGACACAAAAACGACTATTTATCCGTTGGACATAATAAAAGCTTAAGTCAGCCATGTTATTTAGCCAAACTGGAACTGTCGGCCGCGGATCCTCCCTACCCGATGGCACCAGCGACATCTAGAGTAAGCAGTCAAATTCTCTGGCAAAATCCATGTAAACCCTGGCGTGCCAAAGTAACAAATTTAGCTGAGTATTTAGCAAGGACTCGTCTGCGTCGCTAGGCTCTTTGGCATATCCCAGCACATAGTGCCCTCCCACTGCAGCATTACGGCCGTATCACACCTCCCGTTTCCACTAACTGATAAAAGTACCCTGTGTAGCGCCGTCCGAAAGCCGGAGTAATGGCGACGAAAGCCAACAAATTATTGCGACAGTTCCATGGATCAGAGTTAAAAATTTTCTTCTACCAATATCAAGATCCCCTTTATCGAGGCATCTTGCTTAAATATCCATCCCTCAACCGGACTTAAAGGGGGAAAATTAGCCCCTTTTACTCTTGTTTCCTGCGCTGGCGCAGGTAAAATTAGCTTCTTTTTAAATATGCAGTGGCTAAAGCGAGAAAAGGGAGTTTTCCCGATACGCTGGCCGAATTAAGCTTGGAGAGCTATCAGTATGACGCAAGCGTCCGTAGTTGAAGTTTTTGAGGGTAAATTCCCTCTCGGTAGCCAGGTTACCGTAAAAGGGTGGATCCGCACTCGTCGTGATTCCAAAGCCGGAATTTCTTTTTTGGCTGTTTATGACGGCTCTTGTTTTGATCCTATTCAGGCTGTCGTCCCTAATGAGCTGGAAAACTATGAAAACGAAGTATTGCGTCTGACTGCAGGTTGCTCTGTAGAAGTCATCGGCGAAGTAGTTGAAAGCCCGGGTAAAGGTCAGCAGTTCGAGTTACACGCCGTGGATGTAAAAGTCGTTGGCTGGGTCGATGATCCAGATACTTATCCTATCTCGGCAAAACGACACAGCATAGAATACTTACGCGAGCACGCGCACTTACGCCCGCGCACTAACATCATAGGTGCGGTGACCCGCGTTCGTAACTGTCTGGCCCAGGCCATACACAGATTTTTCCACGAGCAGGGTTATTACTGGATCAGCACACCAATTGTTACCGGTAGTGATGCCGAAGGCGCCGGTGAAATGTTCCGGGTAAGCACACTGGACATGACCAATCCACCCATGAATGACAAAGGTGATATCGATTACAGCCAGGATTTCTTCGGTAAGGAAACTTTCCTGACCGTATCCGGCCAGCTAAACGGTGAAACCTACGCCAGTGCACTAAGTAAGATTTATACTTTCGGCCCGACATTCCGTGCGGAAAATTCCAACACCTCTCGCCACCTGGCTGAGTTTTGGATGATTGAGCCAGAAATTGCCTTTGCCGATCTGGCCGATGCAGCGCAACTGGCAGAAGATATGCTGAAATATGTCTTCAAAGCAGTGCTGGATGAGCGTGCTGATGATATGCAGTTCTTTGCTCAGCGCGTCGATAAAAACGCCATGACTCGCCTTGAACAGATGATTAATACTGAATTTGTGCGTATGGATTACACTGACGCTATCGAAATCCTGAAGAACTGTGGGAAAGAGTTTGAATACCCGGTTGAATGGGGCGTAGATCTTCAGTCCGAGCACGAAAGATACCTTGCGGAAGAACACGTGGGTGCGCCAATCATAATGCAGAACTATCCCAAGGACATCAAAGCCTTCTATATGAAGCTTAATGACGATGGTAAGACAGTTGCTGCGATGGATGTACTGGCGCCAGGCATCGGTGAAATCATCGGTGGTAGCCAGCGTGAAGAAAATCTCGAAGTACTGGATGCCCGACTGGCAGAAATGGGACTTGATAAGGAAGACTACAGCTGGTATCGCGACCTGCGCCGTTACGGCACAGTACCTCACTCCGGTTTTGGTCTGGGCTTCGAGCGTCTGGTCGCCTATGTAACGGGCATGGCCAACGTACGTGACGTCATTGCTTTCCCGAGAACAAGAAACAGCGCAGAGTTTTAATCTTTTCGCTGGCTAAGAAAAAAGGCGCCGACGGCGCCTTTTTTATATGTGTTTAACAAACTCTGACAAGTCATGCTGCCGGGGTTTTGGCGGGGTAAATTTAGCCGTACCTAAATATAGAAAACCCACAATTTGCTCACCATTGGTTAATCCCAGACCCGACTTCACCCGATCATCATAAGCCATGCCACCGGTTCGCCACATACCACCGTAACCCAAAGCCACCGCCGCCATTTGCATCGCATGCACCGCACAGCCAGCCGAGATCACCTGCTCCACTTCCGGCACCTTGATATGCTCCTGACACTTAGCCACTACGGTAATGATCATAGGCGCTCGTTTCGTCATATTTTGTGCTTTTAATAAACCAGCATCATCCGCATCTGCGGCCTTGGCGGCTTCAAAATACACATGACCCAGGCGGTCTAATCCTTCACCCTGGGCAACCAGCATACGCCAGGGGGTCAGGCCCCCATGATCAGGCGCCCTTAACCCGGCTCTAATTATGGTTTCCAGCTCTTCCCCTTGAGGAGCGGGTGCGTCCAAACGGCCTGAAGAGCGCCTGTTTAACAATAAATCAATCGCTTGCATTAATTTTCCACCTTAATTTGCAAGGTTCATATATGCTAAATATCCCAGAAATATCTGGTCTGTCAAACACAACCTTTATCTGGCTGTCTAACCATAAAGAGCCCACAGAGTAAAAAAGATGAAAAAACGACAAGATTGGGAAAGAGTACAGCGCTTAAGAGCGCAACAACTGAAAAAACTTCACCTGATGATCCAGGATAATCCGGAGCGAGCCCTAAAAGTTGTTAAAAGCTGGCTCGCTCCGGGTAAAAGCTAACCTTACAACTGGCTGGCCAATTCCGCTCCTTCACGAATAGCACGTTTTGCATCTAATTCCGACGCCAGTTTCGCGCCGCCAATGATATGTGCCTTAACACCAAGACCTTGCAGTTCTTGGTACAAGCTATCCACACTGGTTTGGCCGGCGCACAAGATAATAGAGTCCACATCTAACACCCTACTTTCATCTCCCTGACGAATATGTAAGCCGGCATCATCAATTTTCTCATAGCTGGCGCCACTGATAGTATCGACGCCATAGCGCTTAATATTGGCCCTGTGGATCCAGCCCGTCGTTTTCCCTAAGCCTTTACCCAGTTTACCTTCTTTACGTTGAATTAAATGAACGGTACGTGGTTTGAAATCGGGTTTAGCCTTAGTCAGTCCTCCTGGAGTAATAATGGTGTTGTCAATTCCCCAGCTCTCTAGCCAGGTTTGAGTATCTTCTTTATGGTGCTCCAGCAAATAGGCGGCGACATCAAACCCGATCCCCCCCGCGCCTATGATGGCAACCTTTTCCCCAGCCTTGCGCCTGCCCGATAACAGATCCGGATAACTGATCACTTTAGGATGTTCGATACCTTCTATCTTTGGTGTTCGCGGTTTTACTCCCGCGGCAATAATAACTTCGTCAAAATCGACCAACTCAGATGCTCTCGCTTCAGAATTTAATACTAACTTGACGCCCAACTCTTTAACCCGATGAGAGAAATAGATAAGGGTATCGTTAAATTCACTTTTACCCGGCACTTGTTTGGCAAGGTTAAGCTGGCCACCTAGCTGACCACTTTTTTCAAACAGAGTGACTTTATGCCCCCTTTGCGCCGCATAGGTTGCCGCAGATAAACCAGCAGCCCCCCCGCCAACCACAGCCAGGTTCTTTATTTCCCTGGCTGGGGGGAATTCGAGTTCAGTCTCAAAACAAGCTCTCGGGTTCACCAGGCAGCTTGAACGTTTACCCACAAACACATGATCCAGACACGCCTGATTACAGGCGATACATACATTAATGGTGTCGGCCTTATTCTCCGCCGCCTTGTTAACGAAATCAGGATCTGCCAACAAAGGACGTGCCATTGACACCATATCAGCCTGACCGCTCTCGAGTATGGCTTCCGCTACCTGAGGCCGGTTGATCCGGTTACAGGCGATTATAGGAATGGAAATATGGGGTTTAACCAAAGCCGTCGCCCAGGCAAACCCACCTTCAGGCACCACATTCGCTATGGTGGGGATCCTGGCTTCATGCCAGCCTATCCCCGTATTAAGTAGTGTCACGCCTGCCTGCTCTAATGCCTTGGCCTGATAGATCACCTCTTCCAGGTTCGCCCCCTGGTCCACCAGCTCAAGAATGGACAGACGATAAATCAGGATAAATTCCTTGCCCACTTTTTCCCTGATCGCCTTGATCACTGCCAGAGGAAATGTACTGCGCCCCGCCAGATCACCGCCCCATTTATCCGTACGTCGGTTGGTTTTTCGGCTGAGAAACTGGTTGATCAAGTAACCTTCCGATCCCATCACCTCAACCCCGTGGTAACCCGCTTTTTTAGCCAAAGCCGCCGTGTTAGCAAAGTCGGAGATTGTAGATTTAATCTGACGCTCAGACATTTGTTTGGGTTTAAATTTGGAAATAGGCGCCTTCACGCCGCTTGGCGCCACGGAGAAAGGATGGTGTGCATAGCGACCCGCATGCAGGATTTGCAGCACCAGCTTACAGCCATATGGCTCCACCTGACTGACCAGATATCTGTGTTTTTTAAGTTGAAAACGAGAGCTTAACTGACTGGAGAAAGGAGCAAGACGACCTTTAAAGTTGGGAGAGAATCCACCCGTGACGATCAGGCCAATGCCCCCTTTCGCCCGCTCTTTATAGAAAGCACCTAACTTTTTATATCCATCACACTTCTCTTCCAGCCCGGTATGCATCGACCCCATAATGGCTCGATTTTTTAACTGGGTATAGCCTAAATCCAACGGTTTCAACAAATGCGAATACATGGGTCATCCAACCAAAAATGTTAACAAGCTGTTAAGCAGAGTAATCAATCTCACAAGATTATTCAAACGGTTGTTTGAATATATTTTCATTGAAATAAGGAAAGATAGCTTGATGCCGGTTTCTATTTTGTGGCGGCTAAATTAAAGTGGAGGTGATACTTGGACCCAACTTTAGGTTACCGGACTTTATGCTGTCTTTTTTTAAATGGATATTCGTATCTATCGGGAAAGTTATTAACTTTTCCCGCTTACTCATACTCAATCTGATTTTCTTTGGTCTGATCGCCATTTTACTGGTGGCCCTGACCTCAGATAACACTCCTGATGTACCAGATGGGGTGGCGCTGAAACTCAACTTAACCGGCGTATTGGTGGAAGAACGAAAAGCCACAGATCCTTTCGCCGAGGTGAGCAACAAACTGCTCGGCCAGGACGACGAAAAATTCCGAGAAATTCCCCTTACCGATGTGGTCCACGCCATCCGCTTTGCCAAGGAAGATAAACGGATCACCGCCCTGGTTCTCGAGCTGGAAGGCTTACTAGGGGGTGGCATGAATAAGCTGGAAGAAATTGCCCAGGCTATCGAGACGTTTAAACAAAGCGGTAAGCCGGTTTACGCCTATGGACGTTTTTATTCCCAGGGGCAGTATTTCCTGGCCAGCCACGCCGACAAAATCATGATGAACCCGGAAGGCGCCGTTTTACTTCAGGGCCTGGGGGTTTACCGGCTTTATTTTAAAGACGCGTTAGATAAACTCGCCGTTACACCGCACATATTTAAAGTGGGCACCTATAAGTCATTTGTAGAGCCTTATACCCGTAACGATATGTCCGACACCACTAAAGCGGCCAACCTTAACTGGTTAAATCAGCTTTGGGATGGTTATAAAGAGCAAGTGGCTCTGCAAAGGGGTATTTCAGCAAATGATGTATTTCCTTCCCTGGCGGTTTTTAAGCAACGACTGGAAGCTGTACAAGGTGATCAGGCGGCTTATGCTCTTAACAACGGATTAGTGGATGAATTAAAACCGGATCTGGCTATTCGCAGCACCTTAATGGACGAATTAGGCGCCAATGCCAGGCACACAGATTACCGCAATATTAGCTTCGATGCCTATATTCACGCTATCCCACAGGTATTTAGCGAACAACAGAACGGCGGCGCTAACGTTGCGGTGATCTTTGCCAGCGGCCAAATCCTCGATGGCCGTCAGCCAGCCGGGGCTATTGGCGGTGATACTCTGTCTCAGCTGTTAGAGCGGGCCAGATTGGACAATTCAGTGCGCTCCGTTGTACTACGCCTGGATACGCCCGGTGGCAGCGCCTTTGCCTCAGAGCAAATACGCCAGCAAGTACTGGCATTAAAAGAGGCGGGCAAGACAGTGGTAGTTTCAATGAGCTCTACCACCGCATCGGGGGGGTATTGGATAGCTGCTGCCGCAGACCAAATCATCGCGGCCCCCAGCACATTAACCGGTTCAATCGGTATCTTTGGTATGTTCGCCACTTTCGAGAACGCCCTGAGTAAGCTGGGTATTCGCAGCGATGGTGTGGGTACCACAGCGTTAACCGGCATTAACGTCACCCGTCCCCTCCCCGACTATATGTCGGATATTATCCAGCTCAGCATTGAACACGGTTATAACCAGTTTATTAAGGTGGTCGCCGAAGGACGTGGTATGAGCATAGAAGAGGTGGAAAAAGTCGCGCAGGGCCGGGTATGGACAGGTCGCGATGCTAAACGTCTTGGTCTGGTTGATGAAATCGGCTACTTTGACAGCGCTTTGGGCCGAGCGGCAAGTTTAGCCGGCCTGGACAGTTATGGTGTTAAGGTGTTCCGACCGCTACTTTCCACTCAAGAACAGCTACTGGCACAAATATTAGGTAGCGGTGCCAAGGTATTGGGACAAAGTCCCCTGGCCAGCTCACCCAGCCTGCAAAAACTGGTCCGCAGCCTGCAGCATGAGGTGGATGTGCTTACCAGGTTTAACGACCCCAAGGGCATGTATGCTTATTGTCCTGCCTGCCTGATAGAGTAATAGAAACTTACACAACTTCTGCTCTGTCCTCGCAATAAAGCGATAATCACCAGCCCGGGATCTCCCGGGCTTTTTTTTTCCTGTTTACCCCTTATAATCCAGTTTTTAATACCACCTCTTATACAGAGCAAACGCCCGTGAATAAAAAGTCTATCTATATCGCCTATACAGGCGGCACCATAGGGATGCAGAAGTCGGAGCAAGGTTATATTCCAGTGGCCGGTTATATGGAAAACACTCTGCGAGCCATGCCGGAGTTCCATCGCGAAGAGATGCCCAAGTTCACTGTCCACGAATACGCACCCTTGATAGACTCCTCGGATATGACGCCGGAGGACTGGCAACGTATTGCCGACGACATTAACGAAAATTACGACAAATATGATGGTTTTGTGATCCTGCATGGCACCGATACCATGGCATTCACCTCGTCAGCCCTGTCGTTTATGTTGGAAGACCTGAGCAAACCCGTAATAGTGACCGGCTCACAGATCCCCTTAGCCGAGCTGAGATCAGATGGTCAGGCCAACCTACTAAACGCCCTTTACCTGGCGGCGAACTATCCCATCCCGGAAGTCAGCTTATTTTTTAATAACAAATTGTTTCGCGGAAACAGAAGCACCAAGGTGCACGCGGACGGTTTCGATGCCTTTGGCTCGCCAAACCACCCGCCGCTTTTGGATGTGGGGATCAATATTCGAGTGGTCAGCGCCGATATCAAAGAGACCACCAATACACCCCTGCGCATTCAAAAAATCACCCCGCAGCCCATAGGCGTGGTCACCCTATACCCGGGAATAACCCCTGAAGTCATCGCAAACATTTTGCAACAACCGGTTAAGGCCCTGATCCTGTTAAGTTTTGGTGTCGGCAATGCGCCACAAAGTCCGGCCCTGTTATCCTTACTTTCCGACGCCACCAAGAAAGGCATTATTGTCCTTAACCTCAGCCAGTGCTTAAAAGGTAAGGTCAATATGGAAGGTTATGCCACGGGTAATGCCCTTGCCAGAGCGGGTGTGATCAGTGGTTTCGATATGACCACGGAAGCTGCACTGACCAAGCTACATTATTTGCTAAGCCAGTCATTAAGCTATGAAAAAATTTGTACACTGATGCAAGCAGACTTAAAGGGTGAAGTATCTTTGAGCCAGTAACGGCAAATATGAGCCGTGCTAAGCACCAGAATTCGTTCGGTGCTTAGTGACGAATGATAGCGGAAATATGGCGCTGGTTATCCCCAAAACTGGTTTACTGACAACTTAGTAAACCAGTTGACGAATTACCCGTGACTAAATGTGGCCATATAGAGTACAAAGCTAACGGCTTCTCTGTATGGCTCATCAAAGGGAATTACTCAGGCTGAAAACCTAATCGAGGGTTTTCATCTCTATGCTGGCTGTTTCTTTATACTGATTTTTTAATTCAGTTTTGCTTTTCATCACCAACTCGCCGCCCTGGCCTATGGTGAAGTGCTGGGGATCTGTGTTGAATTTAGCCTGGTATGCCATTACAGCCTGGAAAGAGGTTTCCTTTTGTTCATCGCTTAGAACCGTACCGTCAGGCCATTTACCTAACTCTACCGCTGTCTTTAACCGTTCGTAGACTTCGGGAGTCATAGACTCTATCAACCCTTGCAATGACATATTTTTTCCTAGTTAACAACTCAAATAAATTCAGTCGGCGAATGCCGCCGGCTGTTGATAACATGTCAGCTTGACTATCTCAAGGACAAGAGATTATCGCAGAGGTAAATGAGGAATATGCAAACCGCACATTTCCTGCATTACTCGAACAACCTGGTTGCTGTAACCGAACTCGTTATCGTACCAAACATAAAGAACGGCGCGATTATCAGACACTATGGTCGCCTGAGAATCAACGATACCTGCAAAACGCGAACCGACCATATCGGACGATACCAGTTCAGTGGAAGTAGTATAATCGATTTGATCCTGAAGCTCAGAATTCAGCGCCGTCTCTTTTAAGTAGTCGTTCAAGCTTTGCTTGTCTGTGGCTTCATTCAGGTTCAGGTTCATGATGGCCATGGACACATTCGGAGTCGGTACACGAATAGAATTACCCGTTAGTTTACCTTCTAATTCCGGCAAGGCTTTTGCTACTGCTGTCGCCGCCCCTGTTTCGGTAAGTACCATATTTAGTGCTGCACTACGGCCACGACGATCACCCTTGTGATAGTTATCAATCAGGTTTTGGTCATTGGTATAGGAATGAACGGTTTCCACATGTCCATTGAGAATGCCGTACTTGTCGTTAATTGCTTTTAATACAGGTGTTATGGCATTCGTGGTACAGCTAGCCGCAGAGATGATCTGATCACTGGTTGCCACATCACTATGGTTAACCCCGTGTACGATATTCTTAATATCACCTTTACCCGGTGCAGTTAGCAATACTTTGCTTACACCTTTGCTTTCCAAGTGTAGTCCCAGACCTTCACGGTCACGCCACTTACCCGTGTTATCCACGACTAAAGCATTGCTGATGCCATATTGGGTGTAGTCTATGTCTTGTGGGCTGTTCGCATGGATAAGCTGAATATAGTTACCGTTGGCGACAATGGCATTTTTTTCTTGGTCAACATAAATGCTGCCGTTAAAAGGGCCGTGCACCGAATCACGGCGCAGCAAGCTGGCGCGTTTTTCCAGGTCGTCCGCACCACCGCTTCGAGTCACAATGGCACGCAACCTTAAACGACTGACCTGACTGTTTTGGTCAATCATTAACCGGGCCAACAAACGACCGATACGGCCAAAACCATAAAGAACCACATCCTGAGGTTCAATATTTTCAACCGAGCTTATGGCCTCAAGTTTAGTCCCTAGGAACTCTTCTATTTGCTCAGCACCTTCATGCTGGTCCCAATACTCCACCGCCAGTTTACCGAGATCGATATGAGCCGGGCTTAGCTCCATCTTCGCAATAGCTTCCAATATCAGATACGACTGTTTCAGAGGTAATACATGACCTGCATAACGGCGAACCACCCGGTGAGCCTTGATGATATCTATGGTAGTTGCATTAATCATCGGGCGGCCATAGAACTGGATCTCTATGCCCTGGTTCCGATATAGCTTACCCAGAAGAGGCAACATTTGCTCAGCCAGGTCCTGTGATTCATGCCAGTTGACTAGATATTCTTGGTGGGTCATTTCGATTCCTATATTTCACGTATTGAATAAAATGAAACACTCGGCATTTAGATAGTTAGCTATCTGGTTATAATGTTTTAATGCCTGTTAAGAGTGCGGCGCCATTGTAAACAAGAGGTGGCATTTTTACTATATAAACTCGACTCAAGTAGCGCTTAACGCTTACATACAAGGCAATAAGTAACATTTTTCTCTAAACTGGATAGAGATCCATTGCAAAGGATCTGCAACGAGAACATGGAATATGAAAAAACTGCTGTTACTCCTCCTGCCCATTTTTTTACTGGGTTGCGAAAATGAAGATCGAGTCCGCAACATTTGTAAAAATGCTCCCCAATTATGTAACGATTTAAACTCTGATGGCTGGTGTCGCTTTGAACGCACCGATGTAATCCGCAACCGGTTTTTTCTTCAGGAATCCTTGACCGATTTAAACAAGTACAATTTATTGGAGAGTTTTCAGATATATAGAGTTTGTATCGAGCTGGCAGCACAAATTGAGCCGAAAAAGAACAAAGACCGCAAAACACAACGGGTGCAGGGTTATTTAACAGCAGACAGGGAAATCGAACGACTGATAGAAGAAACTAAAGATTCCAAGCAACCTCACCTGGCTTATTACCACTGGCGTGTGATGGGTAGTGAAAAGGCAAAACAAAACTTCTTAAGCCTTGAGCATTCAGACGAGCTCAAACAGCCTGATCTCATTGTTGCCCTGGCTACTTATTATTTTGAAGATGAGCCAGAAAAAACTATTCAGTTACTCTATAAGGCAATTATTGCCTATGACGATAACCCCATACCAGCAAAAGTATTTGAGTCACTAACAACCCTTCACCTCAAATTAAAGCATTACAATCAGGCGCATGTATGGGCCATGATATCTAAGGAGCTGGGCAGCAAATCCATAGATGACAGTATGATTGAGCGATATCATAGGTTTACCAAAGAGGAAATTTCTGAGCTGAATGACAAGGCAGATGAACTGCTGTCAAAAATTAACAAAGGGAAGTTTAAATACGCCGACGTTAACGAGTAAGGAACAAACTTCATCTTAGTGTTTACTAGGGTGAAGTTTGCTATTACGCCACCCACCTCATGCCCGATGACTTATTTCTTGTCACCCTTAGTAAAAGATAAAGAGACTGAATTGATACAATACCTATTCTGAGTCTCTGTCGGGCCGTCGGGGAATACGTGACCAAGGTGCGCGTGACATTTGCCGCACTGTACTTCTACCCGCTCCATACCGTGGCTGTCATCACTTATATAAATAACCGCCTGGTCGGATACGGGATCATCAAATGAGGGCCAACCACAACCGGTATCAAACTTACTATCGGAAAAGAACAAGGCTTGCTCACAGCAAACGCAATGGTAGACGCCGGAATCCCTGTTATGCAATAAGCTGCCGCTAAACGGCGCCTCCGTTCCCTTTTCAAAGCAAATATGAAACTGCTCAGGAGTCAGCTTTTCACGCCAGTAAGCTAAAGTTTTCTCTTTCAAACGAATCCACCTTAATGCTGTTTATCTCAATCGAAACGGATGCGGAGCGAACCTTTCGCTAACCCATTTTTGGATTGTAATCCTTTTATCTCAGTAACATCCAGAGGTTTTTTATGCTCCAAAAAATTGAATGTAAAGCAGTATTCAGCGTAATTGTTCAAATATAACGCCTTTGTTTCGAGCTTGCGATTTAGCTAGGTACAATGCTTCGTCTGCCTGTCTTAACAAGGTATCGGCAGAGGCCGTATGGCATTGCCCTGGCATAGGGTGTTTACCGGGTTTTCGGTTTATGCCCTTGAAATATCACCCTTTCAATGCAAGATTAGTTAGTAAATACTTTTTGGAAGCAGCCATGAGTAAAAGTGAAGAGTTTAGCAACAAAGCTCATCTAATCGCACAGGAGATGAAGGACAATAACTGCTCTGGCGGGGGAGCACATATTGCAGCAATAGAGATTCTTGCTACGGAATTCTGGCAATCGGCTTCAGAAACAGAAAAAGCTGAACTCGGCGGTGCAATCAAAGCCCTGGCCGAAGAGATAGCTTCTGCTAGCAATGAACCAGGAACCGCAAAAAACTACATATTAAGTGTAATTGAATAACATTTTTAGTTTTTCAGCCCCAGTCCAAACAGCAACTACCAGCGCAGATTAAATACGCCCCTTAAAAGAATAGAAACCAAGTATTAACAAGGCTTGCAAGGGGCCTTACCCCAAGTCTGAAGCAAGGTTGAAAACTAATTCCATCTTATTTCTCTGCTCAAAATATGTAGTAAAAAAACTTGAAAAACCCAAGCATATAGCTTAAATTTCTTAACCATAGTTGGCTGTAGAAAACAGGTAAAGCCCTTAAATGGACACAGTGAAGCACAGATAATCACAGTAATTTCAATGTGTTACATATAGAACCTGTTAAGTGTTTTTGGTTTACCCAAGATTGAGGTAAATCAAAAATAGTTTGGTAAAAAAACGTACAATAAGATAAACGCTAACAGTAAAGCTTAGTTTTTCGTAATTTATTAACAACTCATCCAAGAGCCAAAAACCAGATATTGCGAAATAGATGAAAGAAATCACTGTATTATTTGGAAATTGGACTATTTTTGGATTGGTTGAAAAAATTTAAGCGCGTTGATAAATATAAACTCAGCGCTGCTTCTTAAGAGTTAGAATTTTCGTAATTTTTTGAATTAAATAACCTAAGGATCATAAGATGACTATTAAAGTAGGTATCAACGGCTTCGGTCGTATCGGCCGTTTCGTATTCCGTGCAGCAGCTGAGCGTAATGATATTGAAGTAGTTGGTATCAACGACCTGCTAGACGTTGAATACATGGCTTACATGCTTAAGTATGACTCCACTCACGGTCGTTTTAACGGGACTGTTGAAGTTGAAGGCGGCCAGCTTATCGTAAACGGTAAAGTTGTTCGTGTAACTGCAGAGCGCAACCCTGCTGACCTTAAGTGGGACGAAATCGGTGCTGACGTAGTAGTAGAATCTACTGGCCTGTTCCTGACTGGCGAAACTGCTGGTAAACACCTCGAAGCTGGCGCGAAGAAAGTGGTTCTGTCTGCACCTTCTAAAGATGCTACGCCTATGTTCGTTATGGGTGTTAACCACACCGAATACGCTGGCCAGGAAATCGTTTCTAACGCTTCTTGTACTACTAACTGTCTTGCTCCTATCGCTAAAGTACTTAACGATAACTGGGGCATCAAAGACGGTCTGATGACAACTGTTCACGCTACAACAGCGACTCAGAAAACTGTTGACGGTCCTTCAGCTAAAGACTGGCGTGGTGGTCGTGGTGCTTCTCAGAACATCATCCCATCTTCAACTGGCGCCGCTAAAGCTGTTGGTAAGGTTATCCCTGCCCTTAACGGTAAGTTGACTGGTATGGCTTTCCGCGTACCTACTGCTAACGTTTCTGTTGTTGACCTTACAGTTAACCTGGAAAAACCTGCTACTTACGAAGAAATTAAAACAGCAATGAAAGCCGCTTCTGAAGGCGAGCTAGCTGGCGTACTTGGTTACACTGAAGATGCAGTTGTTTCTCAAGACTTCATCGGTGAGACGCTAACTTCAGTATTCGATGCTGACGCAGGTATCGCACTAACTGATAACTTCGTTAAAGTTGTATCTTGGTACGACAACGAAATCGGTTACTCTAACAAGGTTCTTGATCTAGTTGCTCACATCTCTAAGTAAGCGATAGATACTATCTTGTATAAAAAAACCCGTGCCAGGCACGGGTTTTTTATATCCATCATATCAACGTCTTATTAAAGATAAGATGACATTAGCAGCATAGCACGACCCGCGACTTCAATATCTTTTCCCATAAAATTCTGACCAATACTCTGATCCGCCGCGGTATTCAGCATTAACTCCCAGTGTTTGTAGCTCTTCAAAAATGGCAATCGACATTGAATGGACTTGCTGGAGGCATTTAACACCAAAAACCAGCGCTCGCCATGATCTATATGCTCTTTTAATTCGATGGCCAGCACCTGAGCATAACCTGTGCTCCAGTCCTCCTCGAGCATTGAATTACCATCCGGGTGGTACCAGTGCACAAGGTCCGATTGTTCTCCACCGTAAAACTTATCATCATCCAGAGACAAACGACTAAACACGTTTGACTCCCTGCGTAAGGCGATCATTTTCCGGGTAAAAGCAAGCAGAGAGCTGTCTGTTTCTGTCAGCTGCCAATTTAACCAACTAATACCGTTGTCCTGGCAATACGCGTTATTGTTGCCCAGCTGGGTACGGCCCATTTCATCACCCGCTAAAAAATGCGGTGTGCCCTGAGACAACAGCAAGGTGGCTATCAGGTTGCGTTTTTGCTGCTGGCGAATACGATTCACCTCAACACTGAAGGTTTCCCCTTCCCGACCATAATTTGCCGACAGGTTATGGCCATGGCCATCCCTGTTTTCCTCACCATTGGCTAAATTGCGCCGCTGATCATAAGACACCAGATCGTGCAGGGTAAACCCATCGTGATAACAAATATAATTAACACTGCTGTGGATACTGCGGTGATTCTTAGGAAAGATGTCCCGCGAGCCCAACAGACGCGTGGCAAGCTCGGCTATTTGTCCTCTATCGCCCCGCCAAAATGCCCTTACCGTGTCCCTGTACCTGTCGTTACACTCAAACCAATGACTGGGAAACTGACCAAGACGATAACCTGCCGGTCCTATATCCCAAGGCTCAGCGATTAGCTTCACCTGGCTCAACACGGGATCTTGCATCACGGCTTTAAAGAATGCGCCATAGGGGTCAAATTCATTCCCTTCCCTGGCCAGAGAGACCGCGAGATCGAATCGAAAGCCATCCACCTGCATTTCAGTGACCCAATATCTTAACGCATCCAGCGCCAGCTTTAGCGCCCAAGGGTAGTCCAGGTTAAAGCTATTACCACAGCCTGTATTATTACTGTAACTCGAATAATCTGCTCTACCTGCGTCTAATTCAAAGCTATAGTAGTTCTTGTTATCCAAGCCTTTAAAGCTCAACAGCGGACCGCCAAACCCGCCTTCGGCTGTATGATTAAACACCACATCCAGGATCACTTCAATATTGGCTTTATGCAGCTCACGTACCATGGTTTTAAATTCAGACACTGCATTATTTACCGCGTACCTGGGATCGGGAGCAAAAAAGTTAACCGGGTTATAACCCCAATAATTGGTCAACCCTCTCTCCTTTAACCAGGGCTCCGCCATAAAACTCGCCACCGGCATCAGCTGCACACTGGTAATGCCTAAGTTTTTAAGATATTCGATAACCACAGGCTGACACAAACCCAGATAAGTTCCCCGATATTGCACCGGAATATCGGGATGAAGTTGGGTAAACCCTTTCACGTGTAATTCGTATAGCAGGGTTTTATCTTCACTGATTTCCGGCTTAGGGGTTGCTTGCCAATCAAAATGGGCTGAAACAACCACTGACTTTGCCATCATCTGCTGGCTGTCCCCCTGGTATAGCTCAAGGTCCCATACCAGCGCATGGCTCAGGGATTTGGCGTAAGGGTCAATTAACAGCTTATCGGGATCGAATAAGGCGCCGGACTCGGGATGGTTATCACCATATACCCGGTAACCATAACGCTGACCCGCAGTAACCCCCTTAATAAAGGCAAACCAGTGTTTGCCTTTACGCTGAGGGAGCTCAAAACGAGTTACCTCATCGCCACCCTCATCAAACAAGCACAGCTCGATTTTAGTGGCTTCGTGGCTGTACACGGCGAAGTTACACCCAAGTTCAGATAACTCTGCACCAAGAGGGTTTGCCTTACCAGACAACAATTCGAAGCTCACCTTAAACGGTCCCGAGCATTTGCTTGCAATTTGATTCATCCATCGACCTTTTTACGCAGGTAAAGCGTCGCCAATGGCGGTAAGCTAAATTCAATAGAAAAGGCCTGCCCCTGCCATTCATTGGCCTGGGCCGTAAACGAAAAACCTACATCATAATTACTGCCCCAGTAGTACTCGCTGTCGGTATTAACCACCACTTCATACTCCCCTGCTTCAGGCACCCCTAATCGGTAATTATCACGGGGCAAGGGAGTAAAGTTAGACACACACAAGATGTGCTTGGTCTTATCCAGGTTGCGGCGCATAAAGGCAAGGATACTGCGATCCCCATCTTCATAATCCAACCAGACAAAACCTTGTGGCTGATAGTCCGCCTCATACATGGCCGGATTATCCTGGTAACTGTGGTTCAAATCCTTGATCAGCTGCTGATGCCCCCTATGCTTATCATGGTCCAGCAGCCACCAGTCCAGTTCTGTATTGTGGTTCCATTCCGACGTCTGGCCAAGCTCGTTGCCCATAAAGTTCAGCTTTTTACCCGGGTGGGCATACATATATCCCATATAGGCACGTAAGTTAGCACTTGCCTGCCATTCGTCACCGGGCATTTTACCTAAGATAGATTTTTTACCGTGTACTACTTCGTCATGGGATAAAGGCAGAATAAAGTGTTCGTTATAGTGGTATACCATAGCAAACGTCATCTCATGGTGATGGTGACTACGATACATGGGATCCTTGGACATATAGTCCAGAGAGTCGTGCATCCAGCCCATATTCCATTTAAAACCAAAACCAAGGCCACCTTCAAAGGTAGGCTTGGATACACCGGCAAATGCAGTCGACTCTTCCGCTATGGTCATCGCGTGAGGGTACTGGCTGTATACCTCTTCGTTAAACCATTTCAGTAAACTAATGGCTTCATAGTTATGGTTACCCCCATCGATATTCGGCACCCATTCGCCTGTATTGCGCGAATAGTCCCAATACAGCATGGAAGCGACTGCATCCACCCTTAATCCATCAATATGGAATTTATCCAGCCAAAACAAAGCACTGGCCACAAGAAACTGGCGCACATTATCACGGCCAAAATCGTAAATATACGAGTTCCAATCCGGGTGCCAGCCTCGGCGCGGATCTTCGTATTCATATAACGGGGTGCCGTCAAACCGTGCCAGACCATGAGGGTCGGATGGGAAATGAGCGGGAACCCAGTCAATAATCACCCCAATTCCCTGCTGGTGACACTGGTCGACAAAGTGCTTAAAGTCATCGGGATTGCCGAATCTACTAGTGGGGGCAAACATACCCACAGGCTGGTAACCCCAGGAGCCATCAAAAGGAAACTCGGACACAGGCAGCACTTCGATATGGGTATAACCCATCTCTTTCACATAAGGGATCAGCTCCTGCGCCAGCTCTTGATAATTCAGGAAGCGGTCGGCGCCTTCTTCCTGTTTACGACGCCAGGAGCCAAGGTGTACCTCATAGATACTCATAGCAGCATAGCGCTTGTCTTTGCCCTGACTTTTTATCCAGGCTTCATCGCTCCATTGGTACTGGTTATGGTCATATACCACGGACGCATGGGATGGATACTGATCTGCAAGGAAACCCACAGGATCCGCTTTATGTGGCAGACGGTTGCCCAGCGGATCTTTCACTTCATACTTATATTTTTCGCCTGCCGCAAGACCGGGGACAAACAGCACCCAGTGACCACACAGGCTACGCTGCATAGGATGGCGAGTACCGTTCCAGTGGTTAAAATCACCGATCAAGCTAACGCTGGTTGCACTTGGCGCATGCACGGCAAAGCGCGTGCCTTGCACTTTAAGCTCATCTAGATCCAGCTCGGTAACCTGGGCGCCCAATACCCGGTACAGGTTCTGCGGAGCCTCAGTTATACTGGCTAATCCATCATAAGCAGGCTGCTCGAATTGGTATGGGTCGATAAACATGTGCTCACCAGACTCGTAGCTGACTTTGAATTCATAGTAAAACGGACTTTTACAACGAGGTAATTCAAGCTCGAACAATCCCGCCTTATCTTTTAGTTTCAGCTTACCCTTACTTTTCTTATCCGTCAGAGAAAAGACTTCCACAGCCTTAGCATCCGGTAGCCAGGCTCGTAATAGGTATCCCTTTCCTTTTGGGTGTACAAGCAGTCCGAGTTGCTCAAATGGATTATTGATACTGGCATGGCTAAAATGTTTCACCAGGGGATTGGATTTAACCTTTCTCTGTTTAGGCGCCGTTTTTACTATCTGATTCATATTTAAGCTCATATTTTAAAATTAACCCAGAAGCTGGGAGCTGATACACATCTTAATGACAAAAAACATAATTCCAATAGTTCATTGGTATTAGCCCTGAGCTTCCCGCCGCGCCTGGGTTATTTTTTGGGTTAAATCATTCACCTCTGCCTTGCTAAAAAGAGCTTCCAGTGTGTGGCTAAGTTTACGTCGCCAGTTCGGATATTCATCACTGGTACCCGGCACGTTTACGGGTTTATCCATTTGCAGAAAGTCTTCCAGCTGTAAGCTTAATAACGCCGCAGCGCCCGTCGCCATATGTATCTGCATACCAAAGTTAAGCGCTTGATCCATACCGACCAAATTCACATCGCTGGCCACATCATCGGAGATGGCGTGATGGCCATGCAGGCTGTCGAGCAAGCGCTGCTTAGCTTGATGTCGGTCTGCGGTCAGTTGGCTCAATATCTCGTCATTTGGGTACAACCCCAGCTCCCGCCCCAGCTGCAGATCATCACAATGCCAGAACCCCTTAATAGTCGGCATATCGTGGGTCGACAGGGTTGCCATGGACTGCCTGGGGTAATGGCTTGGAGAAATAAAACCACCATCATCCGCTTGCTCGAAAAAAAACACCCGATAAGAATAAACGCCGTTGTCCTTTAACAGCTCTTCCATGCCATCCGGCACTGTGCCCAAGTCTTCGCCGATCACCAAACATTGGCGCCTGTGGCTTTCCAGCGACAAGATAGCCAGTAATTCTTCCACCGGGTAATAGACGTAAACTCCTTTATCGGCATTATCGCCCCGAGGAACCCACCACAGACGCAACAGCGCCATCACATGATCGATTCGTAATGCGCCGCAGTGAGACATATTGGCCTGCAGCAAGTCAATAAATGCCTGATAGCCTGACTCCCTTAACTTAACCGGATCTAATGGTGGCAATCCCCAGTTTTGCCCCAGCGGCCCTAATATGTCCGGCGGTGCTCCAATACTTGCGTCCGGGCAGTAAATTTCCCGGTTTGCCCATATTTCACTGCTGCCCTGAGCAACACCCACCGCCAGATCACGGTAAATGCCGAGCTCCATTTTAAGGTTGTTAGCCAGTTTATCGGCCTGCCCTAACTGCTCCTGCGCCAACCATTGTAAATAAGTCCAAAACGCGACTTTATCAGTGTTTTCACTAGACCATTGTTGTACTCGCTCACTACTGAAATCCTGGAATTCCTGAGGCCAAACTGGCCATCCCCAGGCGGATTGATCTTTGCCGATAAATTCGGCGCTTAGGGCGTCATAAAGAGCTTGGGTCTGCAGGCTTTCCCCCGCTGCCGCAACAAACGCCTTAAATTGGCGGAATCGCTCGCTGTTTACCTGCTCCGTGGCGAAGGTCTGATAAACCGTTGATAACACCTCTAGTTTGGCTTTGGTAACCCCTGTGTAGTCCACCCATTCTTTTTTTCTCAGCTGAGCTAACTCTTGCTGGAAGTCTGCAGAGGCTACTCGTTCTTTGGCTGGCGGACACAATTTAAATTCAGGCACAATTTCAACATCGATATAAAGGATGTTAAGCCATTTTCGGGAGGATGGGCTGTAAGGGCTGGCATTTTCAGGCAGTGACGGGTAAAGGGCATGGATCGGATTTAAACCAACAAAATCCCCCCCTCTTTGGCTGGTATGCTCAAGCAATAGCTTAAGATCGCTAAAATCGCCAATCCCCCAGTTTCGCTCACTCTTAAGGCCATACAACTGAACGCTGGTACCCCATATCTTTTTCCCTTGTTGTATCGCTTCAGGGCTATAGCAGGCTTGTGGCGCCACAATCAGACGGGTTTCCCCCAGGGGTTCGTCCACCCCAGCCTCATACAGACTCAACTGATGATAACCCTGAGGTAAGTCCGCATCAAACTCAAGCTGGTAGACCTGAAACTCACCTTCTTCAATGGTTTCCACCGCCACCAACTGGCCATCAACCGGCGTCAGCTGACCGCTTAGGGAGCCGCCCAGCTCTGTAAGGACGACCCAATTCAGGTCATCATTAACAAATTCAATAGGTAGACACAGGGTCAAAACCCAGGGCGTCGACTCACGAAATACTGTCACAGGGGCAAGGGCCTTAAACCACTGTCCCTTTATCTCTTGCTCTAACAGGTTATCCAACTCACTTTCCGGGTAACCCATGATATCGAGTATTTTCTTAACGGTTTCCTGAGAGGTACACGCCTCTTTTCCCCAAGCATCGATATATTCGGGTTCAATACCTTTAAGCCTGGACAAGATCTTGACCTTTTCGTCTGTCATACCCTTTCCTGTTTGCTGATATGGTCTGTCATGATAATCAAAGTGTTAGCCTTACATTTTAAGGTTTCCTTATAATACGCTCAATAAGCCTTGTTGTCCCATGCATCTCTCTTTGTAAGTATCTGGAACATGTGATCACAGGGGCTTGGTGAATGGTGAAGCTACAAACACGCTGGAGCAAATATCCCCTTTGACGAACTAACTCACTAAAGTAACGGGAGCAGGTATTAAATAACACACAGTATCCACCCCAAAGTGTAACCAAATTCAAATATTCGCCTGTTAATGTCAGACCTTTAAAACAAATTCAAATCAATGAATGTATAGACAACCAGGGTATACTGTTCCATTTAACCTTTTGCCAGAGAATACAAGATGATTGCAAATTTAGAGCTTACAAAGCTAAAACAACTGACCCAGTCGGTGAGCATCAATCAAGACAAAGAAGGCGCCGCCTATGTTCTGGTAAACCACAGTAAAGCCAGCGCTAGTTTCAGTTTGTTTGGAGGACACCTGCTGCACTTCAGGCCTCAGGGTGAACAAGACCTGGTTTGGTTAAGTTCACTGGCTGTGTTAGATGGCAGTAAAGCCATACGCGGCGGCGCACCTATTTGCTGGCCCTGGTTTGGCCCTGCTGCAAAAGAGTTAGGTGAAGGCCTGCCTTCACACGGATTCGCCAGAACCTCCCAATGGCAGGTTTCCGATGCCCTGGAGCAAGACGGACAAGTACAACTGATATTAACCTTATCCTCTAATGAGCAAACACTGGCCTTGTGGCCCCATCAGTTCGAGCTCACCCTGATCGCCACTATTTCAGATTCACTGAAGTTAGAGTTAATTACAAAAAATACAGATAAAACAGCATTTCGATATGCTGGCGCATTACACACTTATCTGAATATTTCGCAACCGGATCAGGTCTCCTTAACCGGGCTTGGTACATCCTATGTAGATGATCTGGATAATAAAACCATTAAAACTTCAGGTGGCCAGTTAATAGTGGATAACGCCATTGACTCTGTCTATATAGAGCCCGAGCAAACAGTGGTTCTGTCAGACAAAGGTGTTGACCACCAGATCAAGGTGAGCAACCAGGGCAATGATTCCGTGGTGGTGTGGACGCCTTGGATTGAAGGGGCAAAATCCATGACGGATATGCAAGATGATGGCTACAAAACCATGTTTTGTGTTGAATCCGCAATTACAGGCTCAGGAGTCGAGATTGCGCCCGGCGACTCTCACAGCCTGTGTACCCAGCTTTCCCTGTAACGGAATAAGAAAAGGGCAGATGTTATCTGCCCTTTTCTCTATGACTCGTCTACACACTGTCTGGGGATCAATCCCACGTAGTGTCTTCTTGATTTATCACTAATTTACCTTCGTCAAACCGCTGGGCAATCAACAAATCCTCGGCGATGCGCTCAAAGGTATATCGATTGGCTTGAAAGTTATCACCCATGGTTACCAGACTTTGTGTTTTGGTCAAACTGATACTTTTTAATGCTTGATCGGTAACAAAAACGTCTATTTCAGAACCATTTTTGATGGCTGAAAAAACCACACCCTTGTTTTGCTCATCAACAGAAAAGCCCGCATTAAACTGGATCATGAATACCTCATATATTGATAAATTAGACAGTAGAGTAACATGGCTTAATTACTCTTTTGTTAATATTTTTATCATTTAAAGTGAAGGATCAGAAAATAGTCTGCGATCAATCAATAAGAGCAACTTTATTGTTACTTACTGTTAAACTCGGCATAACATGTGCACTCTGCAGTCTAATAAACAAACAGAGTACACGAGGTGACGGTTAACCATAGGTACGACGATTAAACGTTTCTGGCCGGGCTCTAACTGTTCTGCGCTTTAAAGTTAAGCATACGATCCAGTGGGATGGTGGCTTTTCTGGCCAACTCCGGATCCACGAAAATTTCATGATCTTCACCATCCTGGCTCAACGCCGACTCGATGGCTTGCAGTCCATTCATCGCCATCCACGGGCAATGAGCACAACTGCGACAAGTGGCGCCGCTGCCACCGGTTGGCGCTGCAACCATCTCTTTATCCGGGCAAGCTTGCTGCATTTTGTAGAAGATGCCTTTATCTGTCGCCACAATTAGGTGTTTATTCGGCAACTCTTTGGCCGCTTTAATCAGCTGGCTGGTAGAGCCAACCGCATCGGCCATTTCAACAATATCTGCCGGTGACTCAGGGTGAACCAACACCGCAGCTTCCGGGTAAAGTGCTTTCATATCCTTCAGCGCTTTGGCCTTAAACTCATCATGCACTATACAAGCGCCTTGCCACATGAGCATTTCTGCTCCAGTTTGTTTGGCAATATAAGAGCCCAGATGTTTGTCGGGCCCCCAGATGATCTTAGTATCTTCACTGTCCAGGTGTTCGACTATGTCCAGCGCTATGGCTGAGGTCACCACCCAGTCGGCGCGAGCTTTCACTGCGGCGGACGTATTTGCATAAACCACAACCGTATGGTCCGGATGCGCATCACAAAATTCTGAAAACTCTTTTTCAGGACAACCTAAATCCAGGGAGCAGGTAGCATCCAGGGTAGGCATTAATACCCGTTTATTAGGTGTCAGTATCTTAGCTGTTTCACCCATAAACTTCACGCCTGCCACTATCAGTGTGGAAGCATCATGGTCACGACCGAATCGGGCCATTTCCAGCGAGTCGGCAACATAACCGCCCGTTTCTTCCGCCAATGCCTGAATTTCAGGATCGGTATAATAATGGGCAATCAGCACAGCGTCTTTTTCAACAAGCAATTGCTTGATACGCGCTTTATAGGCCTGCTTCTCTGCGTCGTTTAACGCAGCCGGTTTTGGGGGAAATGGATATTCTAGTTCTATTACTGCGTGTGGTTGGCTCATCATCTGATCACATTAGCACGACATGTGTGGAGGCGTATTATACACAGGCAATGTGGAAAAGCTAATCAACAGCCCCAGCGCCGTCATAAAATCTAACCTAACTGCACACTGAGTTGACCGGGGAAAAAGCGCCTCTGGCTAGAAACAAAAAAACCCGCTGATGCGGGTTCTTTAAGATGGTGGGTTGTGAAGGATTTGAACCTTCGACCAATTGATTAAAAGTCAACTGCTCTACCAACTGAGCTAACAACCCCTAATTTTGTGAAATACCCGGAACTCTTGCAACAGAGCAGGCCGAATATCTATATAGTGGTGGGTTGTGAAGGATTTGAACCTTCGACCAATTGATTAAAAGTCAACTGCTCTACCAACTGAGCTAACAACCCACAAATTTTGTGCAATACCCGGAACGCTTGCAACAGAGCAGGCCGAATATCTATATAGTGGTGGGTTGTGAAGGATTTG
Source organism: Psychromonadaceae bacterium (assembly GCA_965249895.1). Classification (GTDB taxonomy): domain Bacteria; phylum Pseudomonadota; class Gammaproteobacteria; order Enterobacterales; family CBDFNC01; genus CBDFNC01. The sequence continues at coordinate 280,919 of CBDFNC010000002.1, read as the reverse complement.
AACCTTCGACCAATTGATTAAAAGTCAACTGCTCTACCAACTGAGCTAACAACCCACAAATTTTGTGCAATACCCGGAACGCTTGCAACAGAGCAGGCCGAATATCTATATAGTGGTGGGTTGTGAAGGATTTGAACCTTCGACCAATTGATTAAAAGTCAACTGCTCTACCAACTGAGCTAACAACCCACAAATTTTGTGAAATACCCGGAACGCTTGTAACAGAGCAGGCCGAATATCTATATAGTGGTGGGTTGTGAAGGATTTGAACCTTCGACCAATTGATTAAAAGTCAACTGCTCTACCAACTGAGCTAACAACCCACAAATTTTGTTCGATATCGGAACGCTTGTAACAGAGCAGGCCGAATATCTATATAGTGGTGGGTTGTGAAGGATTTGAACCTTCGACCAATTGATTAAAAGTCAACTGCTCTACCAACTGAGCTAACAACCCACAAATTTTGTTCGATATCGGAACGCTTGTAACAGAGCAGGCCGAATATCTATATAGTGGTGGGTTGTGAAGGATTTGAACCTTCGACCAATTGATTAAAAGTCAACTGCTCTACCAACTGAGCTAACAACCCACAAATTTTGTTCGATACCCGGAACGCTTGTAACAGAGCAGGCCGAGTATCTGAATAGTGGTGGGTTGTGAAGGATTTGAACCTTCGACCAATTGATTAAAAGTCAACTGCTCTACCAACTGAGCTAACAACCCACTTTTTATCTGCTTGATAACGACTTAGCAGACCAAGCAAAAGTCTTTCTTTTGCCTAATAGACCGATTTTTTCCCTTAGTCCTACTGGACTTAAGCACCCCGGCTAACGGCGGCTTATATTACGGATTTAATCTTTGAGTGCAACCGATATTTACCGTTTATTTTCTGTTTGCCTAGTTATCAAACAAACCGGGGGGGGAAACACACAAAAATGGGTGAATTCCCTTACTTAAGAGCCGCTAACCTGGGCTTGGCTAACTGAGCAGAAGAAGAGTCGGGATAACCCTCCACTACCTTCTGGTAGTAACCTTTCGCTTCTTTGAGCTGGCCTTGATATTCAGCAATAATGCCTATTTTCAGCAAGGCATCCGCACGCTTGTTAGAGTCCGGGTACGTTTCAGCTACAGTGACAAATTCAGCCTTAGCTTCTTCCCTTTTGCCGCTGTTATATAACAGCTGCCCTAACCAATAATGTGCGTTAGCACCATAAGCTGAATTCGGGTATTTAGTGATAAAGCCCTTAAACGCGACAATCGCCTTCTCGTATTGCTTATCTTGCAATACCAGTTTCACTGCGCTTTCATAAGCTTCTTTTTCGGAGCTAGGTGCTGCTATCGCGGGTTTGTCCGCCGCAGGCTTTGCCGCCGGAGCCGGTTTGGCAGCCAACTTATTATCAATCTCTTGGTACAGCTCACGCTGGCGGTCCAATATTTGATCGATACGTCGTCCATGAACCTCAAGGGTTCCGCGCAAACTGTTGACTTCGCCCTGGATAGAATCCAGCTGAATCTGCATATCCGCCTGTACCTGGTTTCTGGCTTCCAGCATGCGTTCGATGCCGCTGATACGTGATTCCAGATCAGAGGCAGTTGCATCCGATACGGGGGCGGCAGCTATTGCTGCGCCGGAACAAACAGCGGCCAAATAAATGGCCGCTCGAAAATTAACATGCATAAGCCGTTAGCCTTAGTAAACTAATACAGCGCGACGGTTTTCGGCCTGAGCGGCTTGCGTATGCGCTGGGTTAGCCGGCTTCTCTTCGCCATAGCTAACTGTTTCTAGCTGAGAAGAAGGAACACCCATGCTCTGCAGGTAACGTACTACTGCGTTTGCACGACGCTCACCCAGGGCGATGTTATACTCAGGAGTACCGCGCTCATCCGTATGACCTTCGATAGTCACAGCAAGCTTGGCATTAGCCACCAGGTATTTCGCGTGAGCGTTCAGAACTGTTCTGTACTCAGGCATGATGTCAGATTTGTCGTAACCAAAGTTGATGGTGTTTTCCAGGATAGCCTGACCATACTTCTGCGCCAACAGCTCTTCAGGAGACAGTTCGATCTGCTCCACTGCTTCAGTCTCTACTACCTGGTCTTTTGCCGCATCTGTCATTTGTGCGTCAGAAGATGTGCCCTTGGTTGAGCTACAAGCAGCCAATGTCATCATTGGCAGCGCTACCGCTAGGCTTTTCAGAAGTTTGTTAAGTTGCATGCCTTGTTTTCCTCAGTTTTCAATTTATTCTTCGAATTAGTTCAAAAATGGCGACCAGGCGGGAGCTCTAACCTCACCACTGCGTGCCGGTAACCTAGCCTTAAATCTTCCATCAATAGAGACTAAAGCAAGCCCTTTGACAGGGCCTTTTTTCCCCTGGTAAACGGTACTGTAAATGATCATGCTGCCATTTGGGGCCACACTTGGGGACTCATCCAAACCTGTTTTGGTTAAGACACGAATACCACCAGATGCGAGATCCTGTGTTGCAATTTGATACTGGCCACGTGAGCGACTTACCATCACCAGTGACTTACCATCTGGGGTGATAGAGCCACCCAAATTCAAATCACCTTCCCAAGTGACTCGTTTAGCCACACCAGACGCCAAATTTACTCTATATATCTGTGGTTTACCACCCCGCTCAGACGAAAATACGATGGATCTCCCATCTGGCGCCCAGCTAGGCTCCGTATCTATCACGCTATTACGGGTAATTCGGGTCAATGCTTTAGTGGCAATATCGAGTATATAGATTTCCGGTTGACCATCTTTAGATAAGACTAACGCCAGTTCTTTACCATCTGGTGACCATTTCGGCGCCCCATTAATTTTCGGGTACGCAGTGATCAATTCACGCTTCTGGCTATAGATATCCTGGATAAAGATCTGCGAACGGTTGTTTTCAAAGCTTACATAAGCCAGTTTACGGCCATCGGGAGACCAGGATGGCGACATCAGCGGCTGCTGAGAGCGAACCACCAATTTTTCACCGTAACCGTCGTAATCCGCCACTCTTAACTGGAACGGATATTTACTGCCCCTATCCACAGACACATATGCGATCCGAGTTAAAAATGCGCCGCGCTCACCGGTTAACTTTTCGTAAACAATATCACTGATCCTGTGGGCATACTGTCTTAACTGTTTGCCATGTATCACAGTACGTCGCTTATCCAGAATATGATCATTACTCTTAACCAACTGACCACCGGATAGCTGCTGCGCATCGCCGCCGGTAATTTGTCCGCGAAGCACATCAACCAGCTCAAAGATCACCTGATATTTGCCATCACTGGCGGGACTAATGCTTCCCACGACCAGGGCATCGACACCCAAAGTTGACCAGGCAGCGTAGTCTATATCGCCACTTTTAAACGGGGTTTGTGGCATTTGAGCTCGAGAGACAGGACTAAATTTGCCACTACGAACCAGGTCCGATGAAACAACCTCGGCAATATCCTGAGGCAGTTTTCCCGCTCCAGCCCACTGAAAGGGTAAAATACCGATTGGCCTGGCTGAGTCCATGCCTTCGGTGATCACTATCTCCAATTTACTGGCCTGGGCGCCAAACACTACCAGTAGCCAGAAACCAAACAGAACCGCGAGTTTTCTTTTCATAACGTCATTGTTCTCTAATTAAAATTAAGGCTCTAAACGTATATTAAAATCTTTAAAGTGTTGCTCGAATACTTGCTTATCCTGCGGCACGGGCAAATCACCCCGTTTTACAGCTCGGATAGCCGCCTGACAAACCCTGTCATCACCGCTAAGTTGGTTTACCGAGGTGACAAACCCACTTCGAGATAACTTGATATTTATCCGACAACTCTTCTCTTTCCAGCTCGGTTCAACATACCAGCGACGAACTATAGTCTGCCTGATAAGCGCGATATATTTGTCTTTTTCATCCAGCTGTTGCTGGCTCTTGGCGCTGGCGGCTGAGCCGGCTAACTCAGATGCCATCATAGCGTCCAAATCCGCTTGTCGTTTCGCTTCTTCCGCTTTGCGTTTTCTTTCAGCTTCCGCCCTGCGCTGCTCTTGCTTGGCTTTTTTAGCTGCAGCTTCCGCTTTCTTACGCTCAATTTCAGCCTTTTGACGCGCTTGTTCTTTTAGCTTGCGGTCGGCCTCGGCGCGTTTGGCCGCATCTTCTGCATTTTTACGTTCAATTTCTTTTTGTTTACGCTGCTCTTCAGCCTTTTTAGCCGCTTCTTCTGCGTCCTTACGTTCAGCCTCTTTTAACGCCAATGCAGCCGTTGCTACCTTAGCCGCTTCTTCCGCTATTTCTCTCTCGGCAACTTTACGCAAACGCTCGGTCTCTGCTTGTTTAGCAGCCTCTTCGGCTTTAGCCCGTTCAGCTTCCTTACGCTGTCTATCCTGTGCCGCTCTTAATGCCGCTTCTTCCGCAGCCTTACGTTCGACCTCTTTTAACGCCAGTGCAGCCACGGCTACCTTAGCCGCTTCTTCCGCTTTGATCCGTTCGATCTCTTTTTCTTTGGTTTGTTGCGCCAACCATTGGGCTAATTCGGTTTCTTCCTGCTGACGCAAACGCTGCTCTTGCGCCTGCTTCTTAATCTGCTCAAGTTCAGCGTTTTCTTTCAACCGCTGTTCCTTCGCATCATCGAGCTCCTTTTGAGCGTTGGCCAGGCGTTCAGCCTCTTGTTTTAGCTTGTCGGCTTCACGCTTTTTAAGCTTTTTCACCTGCTCATTCACCCTGGACTCACTGACCACGACCGCATTAATAATAGGGGCATTGCCTGATTTAGGCTGTTCAGGTTTTTCGAAGTCAACACTCAGTACCAAGACCACACCAATTATGACATGGAGTAGTAAGGCAACAGAAAGAGGTAAAATATAACTGGATTTCACAGCGTCCCTTGTTATTTTTCTTCTGGTTCAGTCATTAATCCAACGGAGGATACACCGGCGTCTTGTAGCAGCACCATCAAACGCACTACTCGTTCGTAAGATACGCTGCCATCCCCTTTAACCACTACGGGCACATCCGGGTTAAGCACAAGATGCGCCCGGACCAGGTCATACAGCGCCTGATTCGACAAGGCTTCATCGCCGCTCTCGCCTACATCCAGGTAGTACCTACCTTGCGCATCAACAGAGGCGACTAAAGGTGGTTTGGAGTCTTCAGGCAAAGCCTCGGCTTCTGCTGTTTGCGGCAAATCAACCTTAACCCCCTGAGTGATCAGCGGCGCGGTCACCATAAAAATGATCAACAACACCAGCATCACATCGATATAAGGCACCACATTTATTTCGGCTACGGGCTTGGCCCTTTTTCTCTGGTAACCGTGCATCATAGCTTAAGCCTTAACCTGCTCTGAGATGGTTTGTCGGTGCAAGATGGAAGTAAATTCTTCCATAAAGTTCATATACGCATTTTCCAGCTTTGCGACTTTATGACTAAATCGGTTGTAAGCGATAACCGCTGGAATCGCTGCGAATAGCCCCATTGCCGTCGCAATCAGAGCTTCAGCTATACCTGGCGCCACCATGTTTAGCGTTGCTTGCTGGACTTCACCCAAAGCAATAAAGGCACTCATGATCCCCCACACCGTACCAAACAGGCCAATATAAGGACTAATTGAGCCTATGGTAGCCAAGCTAGGTAAACCTTCTTCCAGTTCGTCCACCTCGCGTGACAGGCTTACACGCATAGCGCGATAGGTGCCATCCATCACGGCTTCAGGCGTGCGCCCGGACGTTTTGTGTAAACGGACATACTCTTTAAAACCGGAATAAAATAGCTTTTCCATACCGTCCAGGTGCTCCCTACGGGCGGCGCTTTCCTGGTATAACTTACTTAAATCGATACCGGACCAAAATCTGTCTTCAAACCGTGCGGCTACACGATGAGCTTGTTTTAACGCTCTGTTGCGCTGGAATATCATAGTCCAGGACGCTAAAGACATTACCAAGAGTAATAACATTACCCCTTTTACCAGCAAACTGGCCTGTAAAAACAGACCAATAAACGACATATCTGCATGCACCTAAAATTACTCCTGCTACGAGTTTGGGAATTGCACTGTTTTTATTCCCGATTGTTAATACCAGCAGCTTCTGCCTGGTTTCTCAGTTTATCCCTGTCGAGCCAGACCTTAACCTGAGTAGTTATTCTGTTTGTGGCTTGTTACCACGACTCTGGACCACAAGGTTGACATATTTCAGCCAGTTAACTACACGTTGCGAGTTACTATACAATAGGAAAATTGAACATGGTATGGAAAATGCGTCAATTTGGGTAAAGGTACAAATTATACTGTGAATAATAATTTGCTCACTAGCTAAAGGCCGACTACTTGCTATTTTCAGCAGGCCTGAATTTTCGACTAAACTTACTCGAGGATCAATTAGCCGGGATGCTGAATGCAAAACTACAAAAACAAAGAGCAGCTCACGCCAAAATGGGAACAGCTGAAAATCTTGGTTATCGATGACAATAAGGCTTCGGCTGCCACCTTAAAGTCTCAACTCACCAATATGGGAGTGAAAAACACGGACGTCACCTTTTCTTACGACGCAGCATTAAAAAAATGCACAACTAAAAGCTACCATATTTTACTTATCGACTATCACTTAAAGCAAACCGTAAATGGTTGTGAAATCGCCAGTCTGTTAAGGAAAAAAAAACTGATTAGCCCGAGCTGTGGCGTGATCATTATTTCCGATGATACTTCGAGTGAAGTCGTCCTCACCGCCATCTCTCAGGGTCATGAAAATATCATCAGTAAACCCACCAATATAACCACACTCAAGCGTAGTATTTGTCAGGTTTATGCTACCGGCCTGCAAGCAGTTTCTATCCAGCAGGCGTTACGAGATAACGTCCCTCCCAAAGAGATAAACCTTAGGTTGCAAAGAAGCGAATGCGTTCAGAATATCGACGTGCTTATGTTAGAAGCCCTCATTAAACACAATCGATGGATCCTCGCCAGGGAATTACTCGACAAAATCAACCATAAACAAAAGAATTTTAAATTGACTCTATATAAGGCGCAAATAGGTCACCATTTTGCCGATACCGAGCAAGCCATTCACTTATTAGAGTCTCTGATAGCTAAAGCACCACTTTGTATTGAGGCCTATGATTTATTAGCAAAATGCCAGGCTAGTCAGCAGCTGTATTGGGACGCACTTGTCACCGCCGAGCGCGCTTTAAAGTTGACCCCAAGCGTTAACCACAGGGCGCTAAACCTTGCTGAAATTGCCTCCAATATAAGCAGGAAAGATAAGCTGATCCATGCGGGACAAATCCTGGCGACCAATCTGTCCATCATAGACGTGAGTTGGATAGTAGATTTTGCCAAATTTACAGCCTATTTCGAAAAGATCTACCTGGAGTACTCCTCGTCAGATATACAACGCCAGTTGTTAACAGACCTTAAGGAGATCCAGCAAAAAGCCAATAACCGATTAATGCATTCTCAACGGCCATTTCTGACCATCTATAACGCCATTTCCTGCTCTCGACTAACCCTGGCCAAGGGCATGAAGCTTAAAGCCAAAAGCTGGCTGTTTCATGGCCTGTCCACACACTATAACGAAATTGAAAAGCTACCCACTGTCATTTTGGTTGAAACGCTTCCCCTACTAATGGTCTTTGGAGAAACCCGGCTAATCTCCGAAATCCAAAAAGCACTCAAGGTCAGAGATCACTATGATGACCATAGTCAACTGCTTATCAAGCAGTTAAATGAAAACCAGGAACAAGTAAGTGCTGTAAAAGAGCTCGACGTTAAGCTTACTAAGGCTTTTCAAGACATTCAGCGAGATACGGGTCGAAGCTTGGACTTATATGAAGAAATACTGATTAACTACCCCTACAGTAGTGAAGCGAACCTTGGATTACTTCAATGTATGCTTTTGTTAAATAATCTAAGCCACCACAAAATTGCCGACAGTATCAACGCCGTGGAGCCAATGCCGCTTCCAGAAAAGCTGGAAGCCTGGCGAAATAATATCGTTAAAGGCTTTGAAGCCGCGAAAGACATGCCGAATAGTAAGCAATCACTGCTGGATTATCGTCATCCAGATCAGAGCCATTAAGTAACACACCGTTCGTTCATATAGGCTACCTTGCCGGACCAAAATCAGCTATGTCTGAGTAGATAACCAGCGGTACATGTCACCAGGTCCAGTCCTAAATAAACAGGCCCTGCGGCAATACTACCTGTTTGTGTAGTGTATTTTCGCACTAGCTCCCTTTATCCTGCTGAATATCAACGCCAGAGAAGCTGATAGTTAAAGGAATAAAATGAATAGCGTACCGAATAAAGGCAATTGTGCCGGCTGCCAGCGAAAAATATTGTCCACTACCCGGGATCATTGCATGTATTGTGGTGCGCCACTACCGGAGGAACAGCGATTTTCTAAAGCGGAAAAAGCCGCTATCCAGGCAAAACAGGACCGCTTATTTCTCGAAAGTCGAATTCAATCAAAACAACGAAAATACCTTACCAGTGACCGCGGTGCTTTTCCTCTTGGCTAACCCTGTTTAGTTACTACTTCTCTGGAAAACATTCAATCCATTTTCGGGCTTATGGCTTCTGATAACCAAAATGCAAATAGGCTCTGTCGGTAGCGATTCGCCCCCTGGGAGTGCGCTGCAAAAAGCCTTGCTGGATTAAAAATGGCTCCAGTACGTCCTCGATGGTTTCCTTTTCTTCCCCGATAGCCGCCGCCAGGTTATCCAGCCCCACGGGTCCCCCCATAAATTTATCAATGATGGCGTCCAGTAGCTTTCGGTCCATATAATCAAAACCTTCACTGTCCACTTCCAGCATATTCAGGGCGGCTTTTGCCACTTTTTCACTGATATCCCCGTCATGCTTCACTTCCGCGTAGTCGCGTACCCGTCGTAATAAACGATTGGCGATACGTGGCGTGCCCCGGGAGCGGCACGCCACTTCTTTCGCAGCACCTTGACCCATATTCAGATTTAAGTAATGTGCGCTGCGCGCCACTATGTCAGTCAAGGACGCGACATCATAAAATTCCAGCCGCTGTACGATACCGAACCGATCCCGCAGGGGAGAGGTCAAAGATCCCGCCCTGGTGGTCGCCCCCACCAGGGTGAAAGGCGGTAAATCCAGCTTAATTGAGCGGGCCGCAGGGCCTTCGCCGATCATGATATCCAGCTGGTAATCTTCCATGGCGGGATACAGGATCTCTTCCACCACAGGGCTTAATCGATGAATTTCATCGATAAACAGCACGTCGTTGGGTTCAAGGTTGGTGAGCAGCGCGGCTAAGTCGCCGGCTTTTTCCAGCACAGGACCCGAGGTGCCCTTGATGCCGACCCCAAGCTCATTGGCGACAATATTGGCCAAGGTGGTTTTACCCAATCCCGGCGGACCGAAAATAAGCAAGTGATCCAACGCATCTTCACGCCGTTTCGCCGCTTCAATGAAAATTTCCATCTGGCCTTTAACGTGATTTTGCCCCGTATAGTCTGCAAGTAATTTAGGTCGTATGGCCCTGTCCACCACAGTCTCTTCATTTTGTGATGCACCGGAAATCAGTCTATCCGCTTCAATCATGGCTTATACCAACGCTCTTAATGCTTCACGGATCAGGGCTTCACTGGTCATCGCACCCTTGTTGACCTGCTTCACCATTTTTTCTGCCTGCTGGTTTTTATAACCCAGAGCTACCAGGGCGCTGATGGCTTCATCGCTGGTCGCCGCCGCACTGGCAAAGGTGTTTTCTACGACGCTATCAAGCGGGGCTGCGCTTGTTGCGGGTGTAAATAAATCGGCGCCGGTCCAGCCTTTAAGCCTGTCGCGCATTTCCACCAGCAACCGCTCTGCGGTTTTCTTGCCTACCCCGGGCAATTTAACCAGGGTGGACACATCATCGTTTTCGATGCAGATAACAAACTGGGTGGCGGACATACCGGATAAAATTGCCAGGGCTAATTTTGGTCCTACCCCGTTCACTTTAATCAGTTCGCGGAACATGGCTCGTTCCTTTTTATCGGCAAACCCGTATAACAACTGAGCGTCTTCACGCACCACAAAGTGGGTGTAAATAATAGCTTCCTGGCCAACTTCTGGCAGGTGATAAAAAGAACTCATCGGCAGTTGAATTTCATAGCCGAGACCAGCGACCTCCAGTAATACTTCTGGCGGTTGCTTTTCCAGCAACTCTCCTCTTAAACGACCAATCACAACAAATCCACCACTCGATGTTAAATATGGTCATAGGATAAAAAAGTACTGGATAGATATCCAGATAATTTTACACTAATTAACGATAGAGCGAGTGGCGGCACGAATCGCCTTATCCACTTCCAAGGTGATAAATCCAGGTAGCAAACACAGCAAAATTAGCGGCCACCAATCTACGGGGAAAACTTGGGTCCTGAACATATGGGACAAACCAGGTAGAAAGGTAACTGCAAAATGGAATACCACACTGAGCGTCATCCCCATCAACAACCAGAGATTGGAAAACGGATTGAAGGTGAAGGCAGATTGATGGATAGAGCGGGCGCTGACGACGAATCCAAGGTGGACAAACAGCACGGCCCAAAAAGCAGCGGTTTGCGCCTGACTTAGCAGCAAGGGGTCTACCACCTCGCCATTTTCCACCGCACTCGCGCCAAAATAATGAAACACCATAAACCCAGACGCAGCTATGGCTAAACCAATAAAAAGTACACGTTGTAAAAACAGTAGGTTAGCTATCTTTAGCTTGGGATCTCTCGGCGGAACCTTGAGCAAATCTGCGCTTTTCAGCTCCATCATCAAAGGCATTGTCAGAAATACAGAGTCAAACAAGTTCACCCATAAAATCTGCACCGGCTCCAGGGGTAAACGTACTGAAAACAAAGGAATAAAGGGGGCTAATAATACCGCCCCCATCACCAGGAGAGCCTGACCGCCGTTGGTGGGCAGGGTATACAAAATCGCCTTTTCTAAATTGTTCCAGGCGTGACGCCCCTCCTCCACGGCATTTACGATAGTGGCGAAGTTATCGTCCGTCAGCACCATACTGGATGCCTCTTTACTCACCTCAGTACCGCAATTCCCCATGGACACGCCAATATCAGCCGCCTTTAATGCCGGGGCATCATTGACTCCATCCCCTGTCATGGCAACGATTTCCCCCCTGTTTTGCAGCTGCTTGGCGATACGCAACTTATGCTCAGGCGCGACCCTGGCATAAACGTTAACCTGACCCACAAGTTGCTTTAACTCGTGATCTGTCATCCTCGCCAGCTCAATGCCAGTCAATACCCGCTCATCCAGGGTTTTAATCAGCCCAAGCTGCTTAGCAATTGCTTTTGCGGTTAGCGCGTGATCTCCTGTGATCATTAAAGTCCGTAATCCAGCCTGATTGCATTTATCGATAGCCGCTAACGCCTCTTCACGCGGTGGGTCAATCATCCCCTGTAGCCCTAAGAAGGTGAGTTGATTGATATCATCTAACGTCAGGCTGGTTTGCGACTTATCCACCTCTTTATACGCCAGGGCGATAACCCGTAATGCACTTTGCGCCATCACATCGGCTTGTTTACTTAAGCCAGCCGGGTCCACCGCTACCGGCTTTTCTCCCTCCATCTGTAACCAGCTTAACCCAATGAGTTTTTCGGGGGAGCCTTTAACATAAATTCGATTGCTGCTCCGCCCCGGATGTAGCGTCGCCATCAACATGTTTTGCGAATCAAAGGGAATTTCATCCAGCCGCTGGCCTTTTTCCCTAAGCCCAGCCTTGGCTGCAGACACCAGCAAAGCGCCTTCAGTGGGGTCGCCGATAATACCCTGCTCACTACTTTCGCCAGTCAGCGCGCCATCATTACAAAGCAACCCGGCCAATAACGTTTCCTTAAGCTCAGCCGGCAGCGCTTGCATAGAGCAAGGTTTACCCTGGTAACTAAAGACCCCTTTGGCAAGATATCCGACCCCGTCGAGACCATATTCTTTGCCACCCGCCCACACGGACACCACTGTCATTTCATTTTTAGTTAAGGTCCCCGTCTTGTCCGAGCAAATTACAGTGGTACAACCCAACGTTTCAGCGGCGGGCAAACGACGGATCAGTGCATTACGCTTGGCCATAGTGGTGGCCGCCAGCGCCAGGATCGCGGTGACTATCATAGGCAACATTTCAGGTATGGCCGCCACGATAAGAGAAACAGAGGCAAGAAAGCTATAGGCCGGGGTGTAACCAAACACACTACCCAGAATAAAGTTAAGCAAACCCACCAGCAAAATGGCAATAATTAAAACCCGGGTAAAGTCGGCTATCTTTTTCTGCAGCGGCGTGACTGCGGTTGCCGTTCGCTTCACCAGGGCGGCAATTTGGCCAAAAGCCGTTTGCTCTGCGGTAAACACAACAACGCCCCTGGCGTAACCTTTCGCTAAAAAAGTGCCGCTAAATGCAATGCAGGTTTGATCTCCGGGCGATAAATCGGCGAGTTTTATGGCCTGGGTGTCTTTTCCCACGGGTAGCGACTCTCCCGTTAATACTGCTTCATCCGCCGCCGCTTGCTTGGTTAAAAATAACCGCAGATCTGCGGGCACCTTATCTCCGCCATTGAGCACCACCACATCACCCGGCACTAACTCCCAGGTAGGAATGACTCGCTGAATGCCAGCCCGGACAACTGTACATTCGGGAACCAACATATTTTGTAATGCCAATAAGGCGTTTTCTGCTTTTCCTTCCTGAAAAAAACCCAGCACACCGTTGAGTAGCACCACACTGAGGATAATCACTGTATCTGCCAGCATATCTTCACCCAACACAGAAAGGACTGTGGTGATCACACAAGCCGCCAGCAAAATATAAACAAGGGGATTATGAAATTGACGGATAAAACGTGTTAACGCGCTGCTGTGTTTGACTTCAAGCTCGTTATAACCGTACTGCTCCAGACGTTTTTTCGCTTCGTGCTCAGCCAAACCTTGCTCACCACTGTTCAGGGAAGTGAATGTTTGACTGACTGTCTTTTGGTACCAGTGGGATTGCTCAGCGTTCATCGGCCGACCTCTACTGCATTCTTTTATCGCCGTCCGTGACACCTTACCCCTTAGTTTAGCCTTATTCTTTTGCTCCACCTCGCCCAGGCAGCGAGAGGAAACTGGCTATACTTAAAACATCAAAGATAAATCCCAATAAAACCAACAAGCCAGCAGTTTGGGGAAGAAAAACCTCAATGGGAGTAGAGATGTTACTCGAATACTTGCCCGTATTACTTATGATTGGGGTGGTCACCCTGCTTGCATTAACCGTACTCTGGGTTTCTTCACGGGTAAGACCAAACCACCCCTATGAGGCCAAAAACCAGGCTTATGAATGTGGTATCACGCCAGAAGGAGCTGCCAGTGTTGGTCAGTTCAAAATCCACTATTTTATCGTCGGTATTCTGTTCATCATTTTTGATGTGGAAATCCTATTTTTGTTTCCCTGGGCCGTAGTGCTGGATAGCCTGGGTATGTTTGCCTTTGTGGAAATGTTTATCTTTATTTTTTTGCTGCTACTTGGGTTTGTTTATGCCTGGGTCAAAGGAGCGCTGGAATGGGAATATTAGGGGGGATACGATGACGCAATTCGAACATCAGTTTCCCAATAACCTGATGTTTACTACCGTAAACAGTGTATTGATACATTGGAGAAGATACCCGGCCTTATGGCCTGTACATATTGCGGGGGTATACGATGACACAATTTGAGCATCAGTTTCCCAATAACCTGATGTTTACTACTGTAAACAGTGTATTGATACATTGGAGAAGATACCCGGCCTTATGGCCTGTACATATTGCGGGGGTATACGATGACACAATTTGAGCATCAGTTTCCCAATAACCTGATGTTTACTACTGTAAACAGTGTGTTGATGCATTGGAGGAGACGCCCGGCCTTATGGCCTGAACATATCTCGGGGGAATACGATGACGCAATTTGAGCATCAATTTCCCAATAACCTGATGTTTACTACCGTAAACAGTGTATTAAACTGGGGTCGCAGCTCTGCACTATGGCCTGAAATGTTTGGCATTGCCTGCTGCGCCATCGAAATGATTGCCACGGGTTGCTCTCGCTACGATCTGGACCGATTTGGGGTGGTTTTTCGCCCCTCACCAAGACAATCCGATGTGATGATTATCGCCGGTACGGTTAACAAAAAATTCGCACCTATTCTCAGGTTACTGTACGACCAGATGCCTGAGCCTCGCTGGGTCATTGCCATGGGATCTTGCGCCATCTCAGGAGGCGTTTATAACAATTACGCCGTGGTTCAGGGCTCAGACTTACTGGTGCCGGTTGACGTCTATGTCCCCGGTTGTCCACCCAGACCCGATGCACTGATGCAAGGCATCGTTTTACTGCAGGAAAAAATCAGAAACAGTCAGGCCATAGAACGTTTTAATCCGGAAAGTGGACTAGCCCTATGACTGACAGATCACACCTCAGGGCACGAATACAGACCAGCTGTAAAGAATATATAGAGGCGTTTGAAGAGCTGGAAGATATGCTCACCTTGATTGTCAAACCAAGCCAAATTACTTCCCTGTGCCACGTACTACACAGCGATACTGAACTGCAGTTTAACTTTCTGTCTGATATGTGCGGCGTGGATTACCTGCCCAGGCAACCCAGGTTTGATCTGGTTTATCACCTATTTTCACTGCCTAGAAACCACAGGTTACGGATTAAAATCCGCCTGGATGAAGGACAAAGCGTACCTTCCGTAACTTCTGTCTGGCAAACCGCCAACTGGCATGAGCGGGAAGCCTTCGACATGTATGGTATTCCTTTTGACAACCACCCGGATTTAACTCGGATCTTTATGTGGGACGAGTTTCAGGGCTATCCACTGCGTAAAGACTTTCCCTTACGGGGTTATAAAGACGAGCTCAACCCCAACGGGGAAGAGCCTCAGGGAAGCTAGCCATGGCAGAACTGACTCAGCTTGATAGCCAGCAAGACGGCTTCAACACCAGCAAAGATCTTATCCTAAACCTGGGACCACAGCACCCCAGTACCCACGGCGTGTTAAGGTTTAAATTAGCGCTTAGCGGCGAGCGCATCACCAAACTGGATACCATCATAGGTTACCTACACCGGGCCTTCGAAAAACATGCGGAAAACTTTACCTATACCCAGATAGTACCCATGACGGACCGCCTGGATTACCTATGCCAGCCCTCTAATAACCTGGCCTATGCCCGCGCCGTGGAAGCCCTACTGCATATTCAGGCACCGAAACGGGCCCAGTATATTCGCGTGATGATGGCGGAAATGTCCCGCTTATCCGGACATTTGCTGATCACCGGTGCTCTGCCCATGGATTTAGGTGCCATGTCCGCCCTGCTCTATACCATGCGGGAGCGGGAGATGATCATGGACCTGATGGAAATGGTGTCCGGCGCACGAATGAATACCTCCTACTGCCGGGTTGGTGGCGTCAAAGAGGATTTACCAGACGGCTTCGAGGACAAGACCCGGGAATTCTGCGAGCTGTTTTTTCACCGTATCAACGACTACGAAGACTTGCTGGCGGACAACCGTATGTTTCTTAAACGGACCCGTGATGTCGGTGTTGTTTCGGCCGAGCACGCCATCAACCTGGGCCTGAGTGGCCCCAGTTTACGGGCGTCCGGTGTCAGTTGGGATCTGCGTAAAAGCAGCCCTTATGAGATTTACCCTGAGCTGGACTTTGAAGTGGTGCAGGGCGAGCGAGGTGACTGCTACGACAGGTGGTGGTGCCGAATGGAAGAAATGAAGCAAAGCCTGAAGATGATAGTGCAATGTTTAGATCAGATGCCCGATGGCCCCTTTATGGCACAAGCACCGGAAGTGGCGTTTCCCGCGGATAAAAAACAGGTCAAGCAATCCATGGAGGCGTTGATCCATCATTTTCAGCTAGCTGCCTATGGTTTTAATGTACCAAAAGGGGAAACCTATCAGGCCATCGAATCCCCCAAAGGAGAGCTGGGGTTTTACATCATCAGTGACGGCTCAGGTATTCCCATGCGGGTAAAAGTCAGGGCCCCTTCCTTCGTAAACCTACAAGGGATTAATACCATTGCCAAAAACTGCTATCTGGCAGATGTTATCGCGATTATCGGCAGCCTGGATCCGGTAATGGCGGAAGTGGATAAATAACATGACTGACTCTGATCTGACCCGCGAAATAGAGCAGATTGTCGCTCGTTATCCGCTACGCCGCTCCGCGTTACTGCCAGCCCTGCATCTAGCACAGACGATACATGGCTACCTGTCTCGTGAAGTGATGGAGCAAGTTGCTAGAATTTTGCGCATTCCCAGCATCCAGGTGTATGAGGTCGCCACATTTTATGATCACTTCTCCATTTATCCACTGGGGAAATACCGTATTCAGCTTTGTACCAATGTAAGTTGCATGCTGTGTGGTGCACAGGAGTTACTGGAATACCTACAGCAACAGCTGAGTATAAAAGCGGGAGAAACCAGCCTGGATAACCGCTATACACTGGAAGCCGTGGAATGTCTGGGGGCCTGTGAGCTTGCCCCTGTGTTACAGGTAAATAATCAACCCTATTGCGAGCGGGTGTGTCGGCAAAACATAGACGCACTACTCGCACAAATACAGCAACAAAACCCAAACATTCCCGAGCTTATAAAGGTGATTAATGTTTAACCCTAGCTTGCTGAAAAACATCCATAAGGATGACGCTTTTCTGCTTGATGTCTATTTGGCCAGCGGTGGTTACCAGGCCCTGGGAATTGCCCTGTCACAATCACCGCAATACCTGATAGAGCAAGTAAAGGCGGCTAATTTACGCGGTCGTGGCGGCGCCGGTTTTCCCACCGGACTTAAATGGTCCTTTATCCCCCGGGACTCGTCATGCCCAAAATACCTTTGCTGTAATGCAGACGAAGGTGAGCCAGGCACCTTTAAAGACAGGATCATTATGGAGAAGGACCCCCACCTGCTGCTGGAAGGTATTATGCTGGCGGCTTATGCCATAGGTGCCAGCCTGGCTTATATCTATGTACGCCATGAATATGTTGTGGCTATCGCGCGAATGGAGCAGGCCATTGCCCAGTGCAAAAAACGAGGTTATCTCGGCAGTCATATTCTGGGTTCAGACTTTAGTCTGGACATAGTGATACATGCAGGGGCCGGCGCTTATATTTGCGGCGAAGAAACCGCCTTGCTGGAGTCACTGGAAGGCAAACGCGGCGTGCCCAGGCTCAAACCCCCCTTCCCCGCCATCAAAGGCTATTGTCAGAGCCCCACAGTGATTAACAATGTGGAAACCCTGGCCTGTGTGCCCCCAATCATCAGCCAGGGCGCCGACTGGTTTCACGCCATCGGCCCTGAAAAAAGCCCGGGACCAAAACTCTACTGCCTGAGCGGACATATTAAACGACCGGGCTTATACGAACTGCCCATGGGTATTTCGCTACGGACATTGGTGGAAGAGGTGGGCGGCGGCAGCGCCAGCGGCAAGCCCATTAAGGCCGTGATCCCAGGGGGCGCATCTGCGGCCATGTTGCCCGAGTCAGAGTTAGATGTGGCCATGGATTTTGAGTCTTTGGCGGCCGCAGGCAGCATGTTAGGCTCGGCAGGTATTATCGTGATGGACGAAAGCGCCAGTATCGTGGCCGTGGTTAAGCGAATGCTGGAATTCTTTAACAATGAATCCTGCGGTAAGTGTACCCCGTGCCGGGAAGGCACCAATTGGGTGGTTAAACTGCTGACCCGTATTCTGGCGGGAGAAGGTAGACCGGGAGATATCCAGCTGCTGGACCGGTTAACCGACGATATAACCGGTAACTGCTTCTGCGCCCTGGGTGATGGCGCCATGATGGCATTGGCCGGCGGACTGAAGCATTTTCGCCATGAATTCGATGTGCTTATCCGGCAACCGCCAACGGTCAAGGTATCCTTATGAGCAAGCTCACCATCAACGGCATAACGCTCGAGGTGCCCACTGGCATCACCATATTAAAAGCCGCGCAGCAGCTGAATATCGACATCCCCACCTTCTGTACCCATGACTTATTGGAGCCTGTCGCCGCTTGTCGGGTTTGCCTGGTAGAAGTGGAAGGGAAAAAGCGACTCTTACCCGCCTGCGCCACCCAGGTGACGGACCAGATGGTAGTACATACCCAAAGCCACAAAGCGGTTAAGGCGCAAGAGTCGGTGATGGAACTGCTGCTGGTTAATCACCCCCTGGATTGCCCCGTGTGCGACAAAGGCGGGGAGTGTGAGTTGCAAGACAATGTAATGTCTACCGGGCCCAGAAACAGCCAGTTTAACGATAAAAAACGTGTGTTTAGTATCAAGGATCAGGTACTCAATAAGGTTATTATCGCCAACGCCAATCGCTGCATTCAATGCCAGCGCTGTGTGCGGGTATGTGATGAAGTAGTTGGCGACCAGTCCCTTGGCATCATAGGCCGGGGAGATAAGTGCCTGGAAACCGGCTTTATGGATAATCTGCAGGACTGCGATCACTGTGGTAACTGCATCGAAGTTTGTCCGGTAGGGGCACTGATGCGTTACCCCTATCGCTACAAGGCAAGGCAGTGGGATCTCGAAAAAGTCACCACAGTTTGTCCGCACTGCGCCACTGGTTGCCAAATCACCGCAGATGTCAGAGATAACCAGCTTACCCGGGTTCGCGGGGAGCCACAATTCCCTGTGAATCAGGAGCTGTTATGCGCCAAGGGCCGCTTCGGTATGGACTTCGTAGAGGCCAGTGATCGTGTGTCCCAGCCCCTGTTACGGCAAGGTGGAGAGCTCAAGCCGGTTAGTTGGCAAGCAGCCCTTTCTTTTATCCGTGAGCGAGTAAACCTGAGCCTGGCAAAAGGAAAATCTGTCGGCGGACTTATCTCTGCGCGTAAAACCAACGAAGTTCTCTACACCTTTCAAAAGCTGATGCGACAGGTGTTTCGGTCAGACAACCTGGATAGCGCACCATACTGGTTAGGTGAACAGACAAAGTTAACAGCCAGTTTATCTCCTTTACTCAGCAGCTATTACGCCAGAAAACCACTATTGGAACTACTCCAGGCAGATACTCTGGTGATCATTGGCTGTAACACCACCCAGGACAACCCTGTGTCTGAATATCAGATCCGGCGCTGTAAACCCCTTAAACTAGGCATCGCTTCCAGCCGACCAAGTCGGCTGGACCGTGACGCGACCCTGTACTCCAGAGTCCGGCCCGGAGAAGAAGTGAGTTTTGTCACCTCGCTAGCCAAGCAGCTGCAAACCGGCCACAAACCCTCTGAAGCCTGGCCATCACCCGAGTGGGCCGCGCTGTTTAAACAAAGTCAGCAGCTGACCTTGCTGCTGGGCTCCGAGCTATTAAAACCACAAAACGCAGCTGACATATTATTGGCATTGCAACACCTGATACTGCAGTTACAACGCTTGGGGATCAAACTGGAATGCCAGTTTTTATTCGAGCACTGTAACCAGCTGGGGAGCTGGGATATGGGCGTTCACCCAGGGTTGTTACCTGGATATGCAGATATCAAACTCCCAGAGCAGAGAGCTCGTTGGGAGCGAGCATGGGACACACCACTGGCACTTTCCCCAGGGTATAACTATGGGGCAATCCTCGACGCCTGTGAATCTGAGGCAATCGGTATTTTATATACTGTGGACGTAGATTTACTGACTCCAGGAGCAAACCAGACCGAGCTGGACTCAATGGTGGCCAAGCTGGATTTATTTATCGTACAAAGTGATACCTTAACCCCCAGTCTCGCCAAAGCAGACGTGGTGCTGCCCAGTTATTCTTTTGCAGAGACCCAGGGAACCTTCACCAATAATGAGGGAAGAATTCAAGCGGTTTCTCCCTTCTACCGGGCCCCCCCCGATGCCAAATACGATGGCGAAATATTCGCCGATATCGCCAAATACCTTGGCAAGGATCTTGGCCCTGCCACACCCGATGCAATTTTTAACGAAATCAGCCAGACGCTACCCGGGTATCAATGTACGGACCAAAAACCTGGCTTTAGCCATTTCCCCTATCTCCACCAGCAAATTCCAGTTGATTTTGACACTGAGCCCATCAACAAAAACACGTCTTACCAAAGAGGCCCCGGTTCAAATACCTATCAATTAATAATCGCCAAAAGCCGTTTTCACTCAACCGCCCTGACCGCCTTATCCGAATGTTTATTATCCATTGAGCACCTGGCCTATATAGAAGTCAGCGAAGCCGATGCACAGGCCCTTGCCCTTAGCGAAGGAGATAAGGTGACGCTGACACATGGAGACACTTCCCTTCGATTAAAGGCAAAAGTGGCGGCGAACGCAGCCGAAGGTTTGGTGGTGTTATCCGGATTAATTTCGGGTGACGAATACCGACGATTTCTTACCCCTTACCAGTTTCCATTAACCATACAACTAAAAAAATGGGTCCCATAATATGGAAATCCTTATCTTGTTTTTTCTTCTGCTAGGTAAAGTGGTGCTGCTGGCACTTTTCCTGTTTGCTTTGCCCATGCCGTTAACCTGGGTGGAGCGTAAAGTCGCTGGGCATATTCAACAGCGCCTCGGCCCCATGCGTACCGGCTGGCACGGTTTACTACAACCCCTGGCTGACGGAATCAAGCTGCTGAGCAAAGAGGATATGATCCCAAACCAGGCCGATCGGTTTTTGTTTAAACTTGCGCCATTGCTTTCCCTTATTCCCCCATTCGCTGTATTTGTCGCTATCCCCTTTGGTGACAGCATCGAGCTGTTTGGTTTACAGCACGACCTGGTGTTATCACAAATGAATGTGGGCCTGCTTTATATTCTTGCAGTCGGGGGACTGGAGATTTACGGGGTGATTTTTGGCGGCTGGGCCTCCAACAGCAAGTATTCCTTGCTGGGCAGCTTGCGAACCTGTGCCCAGATGATCAGCTACGAAGTACCCATGGGACTTGCTGTGGTTGGTGTCATTATGCTGGCCGGTTCAATGAACCTCAGCGAGATTGTCGCGGCGCAACAGGACGTCTGGAATATAGCCCTGCAACCACTTGGGTTCTTCGTGTTTTTTATCGCCGGCCTGGCGGAAGCACAACGCATTCCCTTCGACCTGGCGGAAGCGGAAGGGGACTTAGTAGCTGGATATCATACGGAATACAGCGGCATACGTTTCGCCTTGTTTATGACCAGTGAATACCTGGTGATGCTGACCATCGCCGTGCTGTGTGTGCTGCTGTTCTTCGGTGGCTGGAACCCCGTATTGATCCCTCTCCCCCCACCCCTCTGGTTTATCTTAAAAGTGGCCGTGTTTATCTATCTGTTTATGTGGATCCGTTTTACCTTCCCCCGCTATCGCTACGATCAGCTGATGAGTATCGGCTGGAAGTTTTTACTGCCCATATCCATTGCCAATATACTCATTACAGGTTTTGTGATCGCCTGACCTTGGTCTGTTGCTAAACTAACAACAGAGGCGTAGTAATCATGATCACTCCCGACAGACAAACCAAATCTAAAACCGACTGGATAGGTTGGATGTTATTTGCCGATCTCTACAAAGCCCTGCGCCTTACCCTGACCTACCTCTTCTCCAAAGGGGTCACCATGCACTACCCAGACAAGGAAAAATGGCAAACCTACCCCAGACACAGGGGTCACCCCTATTTAACCAAAGATGAACAAGGTGACATCAAATGTGTTGCCTGTGAATTATGCGCCCGGATCTGCCCTTGTAACTGCATCACAGTGGTTCCCTTTGAGGATGAAAAAGAGGAAAGGCGTCCGTTTAAATTCGAGCTGGACTCCAGGCGCTGCATGTATTGCGGCTTATGTGAAGATGCCTGCCCGGAGCAAGCTATCGCCCTGGGCAGCTATTTCGAATACTCCAGCTTTGATGACAAGGACATGGTGCTTAATAAAGAGCAGCTGCTGGCGCTGCCCGGTAAAAATACCACTGGCGGATACGTTGTCGCGGCAGAGCTGAAACCGGCAGTTCGTGTGGAAATAAAAAATCAACAAAAACCAGGAATGGATTGGTGGAAGAACATCAGCAGGCACTAGCAACACCCTTTCAGATATTTCCTCCTTCGGCACTCTTGCTCGACAATTTTACCCATGGCGACAGGTCTTAATCTATGGAGCAGCTGTTCTTCTTGATGTTCGCCAGTCTAAGCCTGCTTTTTGCCGTTCTGGTTGTCTCCGCCAAAAACCCGGTTCATGGGGCCTTGGCCCTGATGGCCTGTTTTGTACAGATAGCTGCATTATATATTCTGCTGCGCTCGCCCTTTTTAGCAGTGGTGCAAATTTTTGTCTACGTGGGCACCATTATGGTGCTGTACGTGTTTGTGATGATGATGTTGGATCTAAAAAAGGCCACCCAAACCCCCTTTATCACGACTCACCTGACATTGATGCTCATCGCCTGCATCTGTCTAGGCCTGCTGATGGCCTATTTGCTACTCGCCACCCAAAGCTTTCAGTCTGCGGCTCCCGGGCCAGAGCTGATCTTAGAGGGAACCAGTCGTGAATTAGGAGAAGCCCTGTTTCGTGACTACTTGCTCCCCTTCGAGGTGGTTTCCATCATACTGTTGCTGGCCCTGATAGGCGCGATTTATATGGCTGGTAAAGGTGATCCATTATGATCCCGCTGATCTGGTATCTACTGCTGGCGGCGGCCTTGTTTGTGATAGGTCTGACTGGTGTGCTTATTCGGCGCAATATCCTAATTATTTTGATGAGCCTTGAGCTGATGCTCAACGCCGTCATTCTTAACTTGGTGGCTTTCTCTTTCTACCAGCAAGATCTCCGCGGCCAGGTATTTGCCATTTTTATAATTGCCATCACAGCAGCCGAAGTTGCGGTGGCGTTAGCCATAGTTATTGCACTGACCCGCAACAAAAAAAGTCCGCAGGTCGAGGATATAAAAACCATGAAGGGTTAATGGATGGAAGTGCTGGTTTCCTACAAACCTTTACTCAGTGTATTACTGCCATTGGTGGCGGCGGTGCTGATTATTGCCCTACACAAGCGACCGAATTTAAGAGATGCTGTTTCCGTGCTGGCCTCTTTACTCACTTTTGCTCTCGTTATTTCCATGGCCCCCCAAGTGCTGGCGAACCAGACGCTGGTATGTCACTTATATACCTTACTTCCCGGAGTCAGCTTTCGCTTTCAGGCAGATCCCCTGGCCATGATATTTGCCAGTATTGCTTCACTGCTTTGGATTGCCACCAGTCTGTACAGCATTGGTTATATGCGCAGCCTGAAAGAAGACCAGCAAACCCGATTTTTTGCTTGCTTCGCCTTCAGTCTGGGAGCTGCTCTCGGGGGAGCATTTTCCGCCAGCCTGTTTACCCTGGTGATCTTTTATGAAGCATTAACTTTGATAACCTACCCGCTGGTATATCACAAAGAAACGCCACAAGCCTGGGCTGGCAGCAAGACATACCTGGTGTATTTGCTGGGCGCTTCCAAAACTGTGTTACTGGTGGCGCTGGCCCTGACTTATCAAATCACCGGCAGCCTGGATTTTCAGCCCGGAGGAATGTTTACCGGGACCGATGCTGCCCCCTGGTTACTGGCGATTATTTATTTCTGCTTTATGGCGGGTTTTGCCAAAGCAGCCATCATGCCGCTACATATCTGGTTGCCCACCGCCATGGTTGCCCCCACACCGGTCAGCGCCTTATTACATGCCGTGGCAGTGGTAAAAATGGGCGTTTTTTGTATTCTGCGGCTGATTTTCTTTGTCATTGGCAGCGACACTATGGCTGAACTGGGTCTGGGTACCAGCACCGCATATTTAGCCTCTTTTACCATCATTACCGCCTCCATTTACGCCTTAACCCGAGACGATCTCAAGGCCAGATTAGCGTATTCCACCGTCAGTCAGCTTTCCTATATCGTATTGGGGGCGGCGCTGCTCTCGGGTAATGCGGTCACTGGCGGGATCTTACATATGGCCAGTCACGCTTTTGCGAAAATCACCCTGTTTTTTTGCGCGGGATCCATCTACTGCGCCTCGCAAAAAAAGAAGATCAGCGAACTGGCCGGCATAGCCCGCCACTTACCCATCACAATGACTGCATTTTTTATCGGGACCCTTGGCATGATAGGCGTACCCCCTGCCGCAGGGTTTATCAGCAAGTGGCACCTGATGCTCGGCACTCTGGAGGCGGGAGAGCTGGCCTTTTTAGCCGTACTGGTGGTGAGTTCTTTGCTCAACGCCGCTTACTTCCTGCCTATCTGCTACAAGGCTTTTTTCGAAACCTGGCCTGCCAGCGACCACCAGCACATCAAAGAGGATCCCTGGTTAACCTTACCTTTACTGGCCACCGCACTGGGATCCCTGTTGTTAGGGGTTTATCCCGACTACTTCCTGACGCTGGCCCGGGGGGTGGCATTATGAAAAAAAAATTGCTGTCTTTTGTTGGCGATCAGCATTATCAAAAACACAGAATGTGGCTGCTGGCGGTTACCGCTACCCTGGTGTTGCTGTGTGATCTGCTGATTGATAAAGCACACGGTGAATTTCCATGGAGTATTCCAGGATGGTACGCCCTGTTTGGGTTTTGCGCCTGCCTGATCATCATAGTGGTGGCTAAGTTCCTCGGTCATGCATGTGGAATAATGCAAAACGAGCACTATTACGACGATAAACCTAAGTCGCCAAAAGATAAACCAGGGGAGCCTGAATGAGCGGCTTCCACCCTGGGTTATTGTTAATTCTTGCCGCGTTCGCCGTGCTGCTGGTAAAAGGAAAAATAGGCCAGCTAATCATGATCCTTACCCCCATACTGGCTATCACCGGCCTTGCCGCCATAAGCCAGGGAGATTACGGCCATTTCACCATGCTCGGTCAGCAATTACTCCTGAGTAAGGTGGACAAACTCAGCCTGGTTTTTGCCTATGTTTTTGTACTGATGGGCTTGATTGGCATGTGTTATTCCCTGCATCATCCCAAACCCCGTGAACATAGCGCTGCATTTTTATATATGGGCGGCGCCTTAGGGGTAGTGTTTGCCGGGGATTACCTTACCCTGTTTGTGTTTTGGGAGCTGATGGCGTTTAGTTCAGCCTATCTGATCTTTAGCCAGGGCGGTAAAGCGGCCCTCGGCGCCGGAGCTCGCTATCTGTTGGTGCATATCGCCGGAGGTTTGTGCCTGTTAGCGGGCATCGTTTTACATTATCAGGCCACCGGATCTTTACTTGTCGGCCCTATGCAACAGACCCACTCCCTGTCTTTTTACCTGATTTTAACCGGTTTTCTGCTTAATGCCGCTGCGCCGCCACTGAATGCCTGGCTGACCGATGCATACCCGGAAGCCACGGTAACCGGGGCCGTGTTTATGTGCGCATTTACAACCAAAACAGCGATTTACGTATTATTGCGCGTGTTTCCAGGCACCGAAATGCTGATTTGGTTGGGTACTATTATGGCTATCTACGGTGTGGTATTTGCCGTACTGGAAAATGACTGCCGTCGCCTGCTGGCATATCATATTGTCAGCCAGGTGGGGTATATGGTGGCCGCCGTAGGGATCGGCACCGAACTCGCCATCAACGGCGCCACCGCCCATGCATTTGCCCATATCCTCTACAAAGGGCTGCTGTTTATGGGTGCCGGTGCGGTGATTTACGTCACCGGAAAACGCAAGCTCACAGATCTTGGCGGCTTATATAAAACCATGCCCATCACCCTGTTGCTGTATATGGTGGGGGCCGTGTCCATCTCCGCCCTCCCTCTGTTTAGTGGTTTCGTCAGCAAATCCATGGTGGTGGCTGCTGCCGAGCTGGATCAAAGAAATATTATCGCCTTGTTGCTGATGCTGGCCTCATCAGGCACCTTTTTAAGCGTTGGACTTAAACTGCCCTACTATATGTTCTTCGCTCAACATGCAGATCTTCACGCCAATGAGCCGCCGCTGAATATGCGACTGGCCATGGCAATAGCAGCCATTGCATGCCTGTTTATTGGCCTCTTTCCCGCTAGCTTGTATGCCTTACTCCCCTACCCCGTAGCCTTCCAGCCCTATACCACCGAGCACGTCATCGGCACGTTAAGTCTGCTGGTATTTACCGCAGTGGGATTCTTCCTGTTGCTAAAACATTTAACCCTGGAAAATACCCTGAGTCTGGATACGGACTGGTTTTACCGTAAGGGTGCGCTGGTTTTACTTTGGTTTGCCCGTTTTCCCTTATCTGCCTGGGAAAACTTCGTCTCCCGTTTGCTGATGAAAGGCCTAATACCCTGGCTGCACTCCTTAGCAGCTATAGGGCTTGTTATGGATAAAAAATTCTCCTTAGCCAGCTATAGGGCTTGTTATGGATAAAAAATTCATCGATGGCGCCGTGAATGGCATAGCCAGCTTGGTGATGTCGCTGGCGAGAAAACTAAAACAACGTCATAGCGGGCAACTCAACCACTATGCCCTGACGATGACTACGGGTGTGATACTGGCGCTCGTGTTAATGACCTCGGTCTTGCTGATATAAGGACGTATAAATGCCGATTATGAGCCTGGGGATTTTCCTGGCGCGAAAAAGGATGTATAAGTGCCGATGATTGTGGTGGATTTTCCGCTGCTGACATTTATCTTACTGCTGCCCCTGGCAGGGGCCTTATTGTTGCCCTTCGCCCGGACCGAGGCACAGGCAAAATGGCTCGCGCTAAGCTTTTCCAGCCTGGATCTGCTGCTGGTGATTTGGCTGGTTTTACTGTTTGAGCCATCCACTCACCATATGCAATTTCAGGAGCAAATACCCTGGATCCCGGCGCTGAATATCCACTATCAGCTAGGGGTGGATGGCCTGAGCATACTCTTTGTTTTTCTCACGGCGTTAATGTGCTGGATCTGCTTGCTCGCTTCCTGGCAAGCCATCCAAGTTCGGATAAAGCAATTTCTTGCCTGCATCCTGGTGATGCAGTCGCTGATGCTGGGGGTGTTCTGCGCCCTGGATCTCTTCTTGTTTTATATATTCTGGGAAGCCATGCTGATCCCCATGTACCTGCTTATCGGTGTCTGGGGCGGCAGCAACCGTCACTATGCAACCCTGAAGTTTTTCCTATATACCCTGCTCGGCAGCCTGGTGTTTCTGCTGGGGATCCTGGCCGTTTACTTCAGCGCCGGAAATACCTTTAACTGGTTAACCCTGTCCCGGCTTCAACTGCCGTTTGAGGTGCAGTTTTGGGTGTTTCTTGCTTTCTTTATCGGTTTTGCCATTAAAGTGCCCATGTTCCCCTTCCATACCTGGCTTCCCGATGCCCATGTGCAGGCTCCCACCGCAGGCAGCATCATACTGGCGGGTGTCTTATTAAAAATGGGCGGTTACGGCTTTCTGCGCTTTTCCTTAGCCTTGTTGCCGGAAGCCTCCCAGTATTTTTCCTCGATGATTGGCCTGCTCTCTGTGGTCGCCATCTTATACGGCGGATTACTGGCGCTGGCACAAACCGATCTGAAAAAACTGGTGGCTTATTCCAGTATCAGCCATATGGGATTTGTCACCCTGGGGTTGTTTACCTTCAACAAGCAGGGTGTGGAAGGTGCGATATTACAGATGTTTAACCACGGCATAGTCACAGGTGCGCTGTTTTTATTTGTGGGTTTTCTTTATGAGCGGGCCCACTGCCGAGACATAGCAAATTTTGGCGGACTGATGAAATTAATCCCCCTTTACAGCCTGTTTTTCGCCCTGTTCACCCTGGCATCCATGGCGTTACCCGGCACGGGCTCTTTTGTAGGAGAACTTTATGTGCTGAGCGGCACATTTGCCGTTAACAAGCTGTTTGCCACCCTGGCTATTGGCGGCACTGCATTAAGCGCCATTTACCTGCTTGGCATGTATCGACAAGTGGCCCTGGGGCCGATAACCAACCCGCAACTTTCTGGGCTTAAGGATCTGGATTTCAGAGAAATCATAGCGGCGCTGATACTACTGATCTTCGTTGTCTGGCTTGGTTTCTATCCCTTGCCTTTTATTCACCTGCTCGACACGAGTGTCGAACACCTGTTATCGCGGCTGAGCTATGAATTATGAATCTATAATCGACTCGGTTTATGCGAGCCTGGCGGAAATCACATTAATCAGTCTTATTTGTACGCTACTGCTGCTTGACTTGGTACTTAAGGGGAAAAAAGAAAGCCTGATGGCCTCTCTGGCATTTGCTACTGTTTTCGCCACCGCGATGGTGTCTCTTATCCTTGGGATATCAGACAATTCGAGTTACAACGGTATGTTCGTACTGGACAGCTTTTCGCTCTATTTTAAATTGCTGCTGTATCTAGCTACCGGGCTTGTGCTGCTACTCTCTTTTCATTTCCTCAGGGTAGAGCGGCTCAATCATACCGAATACTATCTGTTCATCCTGTTTGCCTTATGCGGCATGATGTTGATGGTTTCAGCTGCCGATCTTATCTCCCTTTATGTGGGGCTGGAGCTGATGTCCCTGTCGGTTTACCTGCTGACCGGCTACTTACGCACAACCCTGAGTGCCAATGAAGCCGCGTTGAAATATCTGGTTTTGGGCGCCCTCTCCTCCGCCACCTTGCTCTATGGCATCTCGTTTATCTATGGTCTCACCGGCACCACTGTATTATCCGATATCAGCCAAACCTTGACCGCTGATGAGCAAGACAAACCCGCCGTGTTACTGGCTACCGCCTTACTGTTGGCGGGATTTGCCTTTAAGCTTGCCGCCGTGCCATTTCATATGTGGGCGCCAGACGTCTATCAAGGGGCGCCCACCAGCATCACCGCCTTTATGTCCGTAGGGCCAAAGCTGGCTGGGTTCGCCGTTCTGCTCAGGGTATTTATATCCGGACTGGGAGAGTTATCCGATATCTGGCTTGATCTGGTGATGGTTATTGCCCTGGCGAGCCTGATCTTGGGCAGCGTAATGGCCCTGGTACAGTCCAATATTAAGCGCTTGCTGGCCTATTCGAGTATCAGTCACGGCGGGTTTATTTTGCTTGGCTTAGTGACCGGCCATCTTAGTGGGTTGCTTTATTACCTCCAGGCCTATTTATTTATGAGCCTGGGAGCTTTTGCGGTGATTATCGCCCTGCATCACCAAGAACATAAGATGGACAGGCTTGTCGACCTGACTGGCCTGGCAAAGCAGCACCCTGGCCTGGCCCTGCTGATGTTGCTCTTCCTGTTCTCGCTGGCAGGTATTCCGCCAACGGCGGGTTTCTTTGCCAAGTTCTATATCATTCTGGCGCTGATAGAGCAGCAATACATCGGCTTAGCCCTGACCGCTGTGCTGATGAGTGTGGTGTCGGCGGTTTATTATCTGCGTATAATCATGCTGATGTTTATGACAGAGCCTGAGCAAAACATTCCTTATTTGCCGGATCTAGCCACCAGCAGCGTGCTGCTAATCACCACAACCGGAACCCTTGCCTTAGGCCTGTTTCCTGGCTGGACCCTCTCACTGATAGAGAGGGTTTTATTATAACGTCAAATCAGACTCAGCTCTGGATGCTTTCCCTTTCTTGCAACCATTCAACAACGAACGCAAAGGGCCGACCTAAGCCTTAGGCTTACTACATTGCCCGGGTGGGAATCCAAACTCCCGGCGAAACGCGGTGTCAAAATTAGCTCTGTGATTATAACCCGACATATAAGCAGCCTGGCCCACAGAAACTTCTCCTAGCTCCAGGGCTCGTTTCATCTGTAACAATTTTTGCTGACGGTAGTAAGCCATCACAGTTTTGCCATATCGCTGCTTAAAACTACGCTGCAGCTGACTGATACTCTTGCCGGTCATGGCGGCTAATTGCGGCAGTTCCAGCTCTTTGGTTTGTGATGAACTCAAGATACGCTCAACTTCGCTGATCAATCCGGAAGCTTTGCTGTTTTGCCCGCTAAATTTCGACCTCCCTTGGTTTAACACCTCAGTCAGAAAGGCTTCCATCAACACCATGGAATGGCTTTGCAGGCGCAGATTCTGCAGCGGTTTGGCCGCTGCCTCAGCCATAAACAGCTGCTGGGCCAAAGCCTGTAGCTCTTCAGACGCAGTAAATGTCTGGGTGGCGAGATGCCCGTCAAGCAGGGGCAACAGATCGGTTTCACTTTCCAATAGCTCTCCCATCTGTTGTTTTAGCCAGTCTTGCTCAATGCTGATATTTATTTTTTTTATCCTGCGCCCTTGTACCAAATGCCGCTGAAATTCACATACCTTAGTTACATTCACTAACAGAGCCTGTGCTTTCAAACCACTGGATACAGCAAACTGCTTGCCGTCCAGGGCAAACTGTATCTCCCCCTCCAGCACCAGGCACAGTAGTAAACAGACGGGCGATTGGGACTTGACTGTAAAGTTGGCCTGCTCGTTACAATCGCAGGCACGCAACTCAAAGCCGGGGTAGTTGTCGCCAAAAAAACGCCCGCTAAGGGCAATTTTATTCTGACGTATCAGGTTAGTCGCTTGCCAGGTGAAACCCTGCTTTTGCGCCTTGTCCCATAGCTCGGATACCGATATCTGACTGTGGGAAGTTAACAAACGCTCCATGCGCATTTCTCATAAAGAACTGACGATAATGCAGTACTTTTTATCATTTTTTACCCAAAGCCATCAAGATAAACTCAAACAATAATTATTCTTATTTAGTTTCATTTGTATCAGTAGCGTAACTCACAGGAGTTTATGCTGGATAAACCAAGATAAAACAGGTGAAAAATTCGTTTACCCATCAGGGCTTTCTCTATCCGCAGAATACCCGGGGTTAAGGTAATTATCGTTATAGATACACCAATATTTTTAGCTCTCCATTTCATATTTTAAATTAAGGAATTAGATTGATTATGAAATCCTCAATTGCTCCGACCAAGCATCCGAAAACTGTCACTGAAACCTTCTCAATTGGCGATATTAGTTGGTCTTTTTTGTTCCGGGTTATCAACGACCTCGGTAGCCGATGATACCGGCGCGAAATCGCAACAGATCGAGACCATCATAGTTACCGGAGAAAAACTCGACCGCTCTCTTCAGCAAACAACGACTTCCGTTACCGTATTTTCAGGGGACGATGTTGATAATGGCGAAGACCGCTCTCTTTACGACTTAATGGATCGCGCTCCTAACGTATTAAACGCACCGTCGGGCATCCCGCACATTCGTGGTGTTGATGGCCGCGGTTCATCGGAAGGGTTTCTCTCTTATATCACAGGTGCCAGGCCACGCGTAAGCACCACAATCGATGGTGTTGCTGAATCCTGGACAGGAGAGAGTTTTGGTAAGGCCGGTCTGTGGGATACGGAGCAAATTGAAATTTTAAAAGGGCCGCAATCAACCACCCAGGGTCGTAATACTATCGGCGGCGCCATTGTCATTAAGACCAAAGATCCGACTTATGACTGGGAAAGCAAAGTACGCGCGGGTTATGAAAATGAGGATAGCAAGTATCATTTAGCGGCCCTGGTGTCCGGCCCGATAAAAGAGGATGAGCTTGCCTTCAGACTTGCAGCAGAAGGAACCAAAGGCAATGGACCTATTGATTACTCCCTGCCTGGCGGCGATGTTTATCCCTGGGATCCATCCGATTTAAACAGTCACAATATCAGGGGGAAATTATTATGGCAGCCCCTGGCTATTCCGGAGCTTTCAGCGAAGTTAACCCTGGTGTCAAGAAATGAAGAAGGTCAATATACCAACTTGGTTTCAAAACCCTATTTCAATTATGAGAATAAAGATAAACGTGGCACGAGGCGGCAAGATACCAAAAGCCAGTCTTACAATGCCGATATAAAATATGAATTTTCCCATGAGCTGACGGCAGACTTATTACTTTCAAAAAGAGACTATCAAACCAAGTTTGAGTCCTATCCTTTGGTCGAATGGACTGGCGATGTGGACGAAACTAACTATACCGCCGAGTCCAAACTCGCATACAACCCGGCGGATGCGAACTACAGTGGTATCGCTGGTGTTTACCTGTATCAGCGGGATCAGGACAGCAAAACTGACGCCATGAAAACAGATGATAAAGTGAAGACGATGGCTATGTTTATCGATACGACAACGGCCATTTCATCTAGCTGGAACCTGCTGATTGGCGCAAGATTGGAAAAGGAATCTCAGCAACGTGCGTTTAAAGGTTATGGCATGGACTTTGTGTTTGATGAAGGTGAAACTGTATTTCTGCCAAAAGTTGGCATCACCTATACCCCCATTGAATCTTCCACATTTGGCTTGACCGCCAGGAAGGGCTACAACGCGGGTGGCGCAGGGTTTAACAATCACAGAAAAGAAATATATTTGTTTGAAAAAGAATCTGTGTGGACGTACGAGTTAAGCGCCAGGTCCAGGTTTTTTGATAATAAGTTAGCGGTAAATACCAACCTGTTCTATAACGACTATGAAAATTACCAGACTCGCGCGAATGGTGGTCAGGGAAGGTATGATACGTTTATGACCAATATCCCTGAAAGCCAAACCTACGGTTTGGAAACAGATGCTAATTTATTTGTTGGCCGCGGCTTAAATGTATTTGCCAACTTAGGCTTGTTAAAGACAAAAATCACTGAATCGCCAACCGGAATTGTCAGTGATTTGGAAGGAAATGAGCTTAATTATGCCCCTGAAGTTACCGCAGGCATAGGTTTCCAACAGTCGTTTGATTCAGGTATTTTCTTTGGCGCTCGTTTGAATCATGTTGCTGAATATTATAGCGACCTGAAAAATACGGAAAAATTCACCTCAGGTGGCTATACAGTGGCAAACCTGAACGCCGGTTATGAGGCTGATAGCTTTACGGTTCGCGCCTACGTTAAAAACGCAACCAATGAAGAATATATCTATCGATTTAAGCATGACCTTGCGGAAGTGGGAGCGCCAACCACAGTTGGTGTAACAGCTGATTATAGATTTTAATCGTTGAGTAAATAAAGAGTGAGCTAATGCCTCACTCTTTATTTAGAGATCAGTATCCTTCTCACCAGTGGCTAAAAAGAAGTTGAACTCACACCAACAAACCAACCACGAATAATATTCCTGACAACTGTCAAAAAATAACGGTCTAGCCATTAGCAATCAAGCTGACGGCATTGCCCGGGAGGGTAACCAAACTCTCGGTGAAATGCCGTAGCAAAGTTAGCTCTTGCTTTCACTATAAATGTGGAAGATCAGCAGTTCCTAGTGAACAATCTCAACAATGCCTGATCCATCTTGCACGCTTTTCGTCCAATGTAAGCCAGCTAAAAATGAAGCTATAGACAAGCACTAACTCTCTTTCCATGGCCCAAACTAAGTCGTAAACTCGTTACACACGTTTTTAAAATGCGCAACTTCCTATCCTGCCGATCCGACACAAAGCAAGCAAAAAGAGTGAGATAGGAAGATTGCTATGCTTGAAATCTTGTAACTATTCAGCTGGCTAAAAACCCCGCAATAAATGCATTATTTTTTCAAAACTTCTTGACACGGTTTTGAGTGATTTAGTGCATTTTTATGCGTCACTGTAATGAGCGCTTGTAAGCAACGATTAACTTAACCACAAGAGCGCCAAAACAACAGGTGTACACCAAGCATAGCGCCCCCGGCACAGAAAAATACAACGCCTTAGATTGGCTTACAGAAGCAAAAAATTGCCCGGAAAAACAGAGGGTATAATAGCCCCATGAATAAGCAGACAAACACAGCAACGTTGATACCCGAGTCATTGGATGTCAACGCCACCATTGAGCAAGTAGAAAACGCCTTGAAAAATGACAAGGCCGCATCTCCTGCTTTAGTGGCTGCCGTACAAATGATGTTGCTGCTGGTCAAGCTATTGTTTGGCCGCCTATCTCTTAATAGCCGAAATAGCAGCAAGCCGCCCTCGCAAGACCCCAACCGCCCTAAAGAAGAGCGAAAGAAAAGTAACAATAAACAGGGCGGGCAAAAAGGCCGCGAGGGCAAGACGCTCAAGCCAGTCGATGATCCGGACGAAATTATTCAGGTTCCAGTCAACCGGGATAGCTTGCCGCCAGGGCAGTACCATGACGTAGGCTATGACCGTCGCCAGGTATTTGATATCCAAATTTCCCGCTGGGTTAAAGAATACCGGGCACAAATTCTGGAAGACGCGCAGGGCAACCGGTTTACCGCTGATTTCCCTGCTGACGTGGACAGGGCGGCTAAGTATGGTGCATCGGTTAAGGCGAACGCCGTCTATATGTCAGTGTACCAACTCATTCCTTATGACCGGGTGCAGCAGCATTTTGATGAAATGTTTGGCATCTCCTTGAGTACCGGCTCACTGTTCAACTTTAACAAGCTGGCTTACCACATGCTGGCTGACTTTGAAACGCTGGCCAAGCTCGAACTCATCAATGGCGGGTTAATTCACGCGGACGAGACGGGTATTAATGTCGGCGGCAAGCGCATCTGGCATTCATAATGCGTCGAACGGAGAGTGGACCTGGTTTGAGCCTCACGCAAAACGCGGTAAGGAGGCAATGGATGAAATAGGCATACTGCCTCAGTTCGCCGGGACTCTCTGCCATGACCACTGGAAACCTTATTACCGCTATACGCAAGTGTTCCACAGTTTGTGCAATGCCCATCACCTGCGGGAACTTACCCGCGCCTATGAGCAAGACGGGCAAGAGTGGGCTAATGGGATGTATGAACGGCTCATTGAAATCAATGATGCAGTAAATGATGCCGGTGGCCAGCTTGATAACGATACTGCGTTACAGTGGCGGAAAAAGTATCAGAGTTTGCTCGATAAGGCGGAGCGGGAGTGCCCGCCCCCGCCACCGCCGCAAACGGGCAAGAAGAAAAAGGGGCGGGTCGCCCGCAGCAAGGCCAGGAACTTACTAGAGCGGCTCAGGGATTTTGAGGATGATGTGCTGAGATTCATGGATAATCCAGCGGTTCCCTTCACCAACAACCAAGGAGAGAGGGATATCAGAATGGCAAAGGTGCAGCAAAAAATCTCTGGCTGTTTCCGCTCCATGGAGGGAGCCAAGGTCTTTTGCCGGGTCCGCAGTTATATATCAACGTGCCAGAAAAATAATGTCGGTGTCGGGCAGGCGCTGGAGTACCTTTTTGCCGGAAAGTGGCCAGATTTCATTCAGGAAAAATTGAATAATATTCCGCCAGCTGAATAGTTACTAATATTTTTGATAATGGGAAAACCTACTTTCTCTAGCTCCGTCTCATTCGTTTCAATTAGCATCTGCTACTTCCTTATATCTGCCATAAGTTGTGATAGTACGAACATTAAAACCTCGGACAAAAGGCATGTACAGTCAGTGAATTACCTATACCTAACAAACCATGCTAAAACATTGGTTTAGGCTTATGGCCACTACCTGAATCGCCCCCTGACTGTTTTTTTCACCTTACCAGCCATGGCAATCAGCGAGGTATTAGTGTGGGCATGACACAAAGCCACGGCTAACGCGTCGGCGGCGTCCGCCTGGGGAGTTCCGTCCAGTTTTAGCATACTTTTCACCATATGCTGCACCTGGGTTTTATCTGCGCTACCTGTACCCACTACGGCTTGTTTAATTTGCCTGGCCGAATATTCCGCCACAGATAACTCTTGGTTTGCTGCTGCCACTATAGCCACACCACGTGCCTGCCCCAATTTCAGCGCCGAATCGGCATTTTTCGACATAAATACCTGCTCAATGGCAAATTGATCTGGCTTGCACTGCAAGATGATTTCACTGATGCCGTTATAGATTTGATGCAACCTGGGGGCAAGCTCATCCCCTTTCGTGCGTATACAGCCACTGGCGATGTACTCACAGCGATTGAGGTGATGACGAATAACGCCGTACCCCGTAATACGTGAACCGGGATCTATTCCGAGAATAATACTCATAAAATATCTAAGAAAGGAAAAAGAAAGGGAGCGGACGCTCCCGGATACTTACAGCGTGGCGGCGACTTCGTCAGAGATATCTCCATTATGGTAAACCTCTTGCACATCATCGTCATCTTCCAGCGTATCGATAAGGCGTAGTAGCTTAGGCGCTGTGGCGGCGTCCAAATCGGCTTTGGTGGAAGGCACCATAGTCACTTCCGCATGGCCAGATTCGTAACCGGCAGCATCCAAAGCATCTTTTACTGCGCCAAAATCTTCCGGCGTAGTGTAAACATCTATACTGCCATCGTCACTGCTCACCACATCGTCGGCACCGGCTTCCAATGCCGCGTCCATTATCGTGTCTTCATCCAGGCCCGGCTCGTAAGAGATAACGCCTTTTTTATCAAACAGGTAAGCAACGCTGCCATCTGTGCCCAGGTTACCACCACTTTTTGAGAAAGCGTGTCTGACGCTACCCACAGTACGGTTTCTGTTGTCGGTCATGGTTTCTACAAGCACTGCCGTGCCGCCAGGT
This sequence comes from Psychromonadaceae bacterium, assembly GCA_965249895.1. Classification (GTDB taxonomy): domain Bacteria; phylum Pseudomonadota; class Gammaproteobacteria; order Enterobacterales; family CBDFNC01; genus CBDFNC01. The sequence goes on along the minus strand of CBDFNC010000002.1, from coordinate 244,635 downwards.
CCATAACCTTCATAAATAATGGTTTCCAGCTCCTGACCATCCAGCTCACCTGCGCCTCGTTTAACGGCGCGATCAACTGTGTCTCGGGTCATGTTGTTGGACAAGGCTTTGTCTATTGCAGCGCGAAGTCTAGGGTTAGCGTCGGCATCTGAACCACCTTCCCGGGCAGCAACCGTTAGCTCACGGATCAGCTTGGTGAAAATTTTACCGCGTTTGGCATCTTGAGCGGCTTTTCTGTGTTTTATATTGGCCCATTTACTATGACCTGCCATAACCCTTTCTCCAATGTTGCTTATTTTAAGGCTAAGATAACGTCCCGGTTTGACCAGGAAGACGCTTTTTTGGCTGCGTCTTCAATACTAAGCCATTGAAAATTACTGTGCTCAGTTAACTGGACTTGCTGGCTGTGGGGTAGCTTCAACAGGAACTGATACTCCTTGTTGGTGGTTACTCCCGGCGCATAACGCGGACGCCATAACTTAATGATCTCGTATTCAACCCAGTTGTTGGTGTCTTCCAATACCAGGCCTTGCGCCTGAATATCGATACCGGTTTCTTCCAACACTTCTCGTATTGCCGTTTCATAGGGAGTTTCGCCCCCTTCCAGGCTACCGGTCACTGACTGCCAAAAATCTGGGTTATCTAATCTTTGCAGCATCAGCACCCTGTGGTCACAGGTGTAAATTACCACCAGTACGGACTCCGGGCGCTTATACATTAGTCTTCTTTCTTTTCTTCGGGTAATTTAACTTCAACACCCAAATCAGCCAGAGCGACAGGGTTTGCGGGTCCTGGTGCGTTGGTTAACGGACATGCCGCCGTGGTGGTTTTCGGGAATGCCATTACATCACGGATAGAAGTAGAACCCGTCATTAACATCACCAGACGATCCAGACCAAACGCCAGACCAGCATGCGGCGGAGCACCGTACTTCAGCGCTTCCAGCAGGAAGCCAAACTTATCTTGTGCTTCTTCATCACTGATACCCAGAATACGGAAGATGGCTGCCTGCATCTGCTGATCGTGGATACGAACAGAACCACCACCCAGCTCACAACCGTTTAATACCATGTCGTATGCATTCGACAGTGCATTGGCAGGATCTTTTTCCAGCTCTTCGATACTCACGCCTGCTGGCGCGGTGAACGGATGGTGTAGTGGCGTTAGTGCGCCGCCTTCCAGCTCTTCAAACATTGGGAAGTCGACAACCCATAATGGTTTCCACTCATCGGCAACCAGGTCAAAATCTTCGCCCAGCTTCAGACGAAGTGCACCCATGGCTTCACAAACAATGTTCTCTTTATCAGCGCCAAACAGCAGGATATCGCCGTCTTCAGCCTGAGTTCTGTCCAGCAAACCGGCAACCACTTCTTCGTTCAGGAACTTAGCAACCGGAGACTGAACACCGTCAAAACCTTTGGCTTTTTCGTTGATCTTCATCCATGCCAGACCTTTGGCGCCGTAGATACCTACGTATTTACCGTAGTCATCCAGCTGCTTACGAGACAGCTTAGCGCCACCCGGTACACGAATTACGGTCACGCGACCTTTTTCATCGTTGGCCGGACCGGAGAATACCTTGAACTCTACATCTTTCAGCAGGTCAGCGACATCCACCAGCTCGAGTGGGTTACGCAGATCAGGTTTGTCCGAGCCATAACGGCGCATCGCTTCGGCGTAGGTCATTTGCGGAAAATTACCCAAGTCCACATCCATCAGGTCGTTAAACAGCTCACGGATCATGGACTCAGCCACTTCCATGACCTGCTCGGCAGACATAAAAGAGGTTTCTATATCGATTTGAGTAAATTCAGGCTGACGGTCGGCACGCAAGTCTTCATCACGGAAACACTTAACGATTTGATAATATCTGTCCATACCTGACATCATCAGCAACTGTTTAAACAGCTGTGGCGATTGCGGCAGAGCGAAGAAGCTGCCTTTGTGAGTACGGCTAGGCACCAGATAATCACGGGCGCCTTCAGGAGTCGCCTTGGTCAGGATAGGTGTTTCAACATCCAGAAAACCGTGCTCATCCATAAAACGACGTACATTGCTGGTGACGCGCGCGCGGAACTTTATTTTTTCAGCCATCTCCGGACGACGCAGGTCCAGGTAACGGTATTTCAGGCGCTGCTCTTCACTGTTTTTCTGGTGATCATCCAGGGTTAACGGCAGTGGCGCTGATTTGTTCAGGATTTCCAGTTCCAGACCCAGGATCTCGATGCCACCCGTGGTCATGTCTTTATTGACCTGACCTTCAGGACGCGGACGCACCTTACCTTTAATTTTTACGCAGAACTCGTTACGCAAGCTGTTTGCCAGCTCAAATGTTTCCGCCAGGTCAGGATCGTAAACTACCTGGACTATGCCTTCTCTGTCTCTTAGGTCGAGAAAGATAACGCCACCAAGGTCACGGCGTTTATTCACCCAACCGACCAGTTCAACTTGCTGGTCAACGTATTCTTCGTTAACTTCGCCACAATATAGGGTGCGCATCGCTATTTTATTCCTATTAAATTAATCTTGTTGAGGCTCTAAGCCTTTTTATCCGAGGTAAGGTTTTTCTTACCTCCGGTTTTAAAATCCGTCTCATACCAACCCGAACCGCTTAAGCGAAAACCCGGTGCAGAGATTAATTTCTTCAGCTCAGGCTGCTCACATTCTGGGCAGTCCGTGAGTGCCGGCTCGCTTATCTTTTGCAATTTATCCATTGTATGGTCGCAAGCCTGACAAGCATATTCGTAAATCGGCATAGTCTTTGGATTCTGATTTCACTGCAAAGCGGGTTATTATAAGGAAAATGCCACTTAGCGTAAATCTCGAATTCCGCGTACGACCAAGACTAAGCCGGGGTAGAACGTGCAGCAACACAGATCAATCAGTAATTTGCGCATTGGCATGGCCATGTGGAGTGAAAAAAACTGGGATAATCAGCTGTTTCAAACTGCCAGAGCCCCCCAGGAGTACCTGTATCACTACAGCAGGGTATTTAATACTGTGGAAGGCAATACCACTTTTTATGCCCTGCCCAAGCCAGAAATCGTCACTCGCTGGTATCAAGATACCCCGGATGATTTCCTGTTCACCTTAAAACTACCCCAGGAAATCAGTCATAAACTCAGTCTGCGCTTTTGTGAAACACAATTAAGCCAGTTTTTTAAATTGATGGCGCCACTGCAAAATAAATTGGGGTTGGTCAAACTGCAATTACCAGCCCAGTTTGGCCCGGACAACTTCCATACCCTGGAGCAGTTTTTACGTAACCTGCCGCAGGGTTACCAATACGGTGTCGAAGTGCGCCATTTAAGCTTTTTCAACAAAGGTGAAATGGAAAAGCGTTTTAATGGCTTATTAATGACCCTCGGCATCAATCGCATTATTATGGACTCAAGACCTGTATTTGCGGCGCCTGCCGACAATCCGGCTATTATCCATGCCCAGCAACAAAAACCGAAAGTACCTGTTCATGCAATCGCCACATCCGATTTTCCTACGGTTCGCTTTATCGGAGATATAGCCCTCGAGCGTAATTCAGCTCACTTTTTGCCTTGGGTGAAGAAAATAAATAGCTGGGTAAATGAAGGTAAACAGCCTTACCTGTTTATTCATACGGCAGATAATATCTATGCCCCAAAGCTTGCCGAAGCACTTGCTCGCCAAATCGGCCAAGCAGCCAATTGGCTTCATTTACCTAAGCCAGAATTCGATCAGTTTTCACTTCTATGAACCAAATACAGGGACGCCTTTGTCAGCCCAAAGAAAACTTGTCATAAGCTGGAACTCTCATTTTGGGACTATTTGCATAATCGTCACTGCGACAACTTTACGATCAGTTTCTAACTATCCCCCTAAGCCATTGTAAATATTATTAAATTGATATAACTCATGATAAGTTAAGCCTAACGAAATTAGTTTTTTGCCCATATACTGTGATCTCCTTAACCCATTTAAACTTGTGGCCCTGGCCTTGCCAGAGAGGAATAAAATGGGTCATACCAGGAGGTTATTTTGTTTGAACAACAGATTTTAGCAGGCAATTTTTATACCCAGTTGATTGGTCAGCGAGTGCTGAAAAAAACAGCTGTAGTCGTACTAACTCATATACTGCCCGAGCGACCTCTGTTTATCGATGCAATTGCCCAACTAGCAAGAGTAGCCCTGGTGATCCCTAAGCCCAAGTCAGTTAACCATGAAGCTCTTGAAACAATATCCGCTACCTATCCTGTTCGACAACTAGATCGAACACTTCTCGCTGACCCAGAACGAGCCGCTGCACTTCTGAGTGATTTTGTACAACCGGATGAGAAACTTATCCTGATGGATATTGGCGGCTACTTTTCTTCTTGCCTAAGTGGTCTGGTTCAACAGTTCGGCAATCGATTATTAGGCTGTATTGAGGTTACCGAAAACGGTCACCAGAGGTACGCTAACGAAACCTCTCTACCAGTGCCCGTTTACTCCGTGGCTCGCAGTCCGCTAAAAAGCGCCGAAGATTACCAAATAGGTCGTTCCGTGGTGTTTTCCTCCGACTGGCTGATGCGCGAACGAGGGCGATTACTGGATGGCTTAAACCTCGCTGTGTTTGGTTACGGTAAGATCGGCCGCAGTATTGCGGAAGATCTCTGGTCTCGTCAATGCGCCACCAGAATTGTTGAAATTGACCCACTCAGAGGCGTGGAAGCAGTATCCCGTGGTTATCGCTTGCACACCAAAGAACAGGCCTTGCAAACATCCGATGTACTATTTTGCGCCACTGGCAGCAAGGTGTTATGTCCGAAGGATTTTCCTTCCATCAGACAAGGGGCCTGGCTGGTATCGGTTACCTCGGCCGATGATGAATTCGATTTTACTGTATGGCCTGAAGATTATCAGCGCGAAAAGATACATCCACGACTGGAGCGTATCAGTAGCGATACTGGTCACTACTTTTACTTGGTCAACCAGGGTAATGCGGTCAACTTTATAAATGGCGCCGTAGTAGGCAACCTGGTTTTTCTGGTTCAGGCGGAACTGCTGGAAGCCGCATGTGCGCTGGCTACTCACGATCCAGCCAAGCCCGGACTAACTGAACTTCCGACTGCAAAAATGAACCATATTGCAAAATTCTGGTTGGATACATTTCACTAAGCTATTCGTTCAACGAGCACTCAACAGCCACCAACGAAGCCGACAAACTTGATGAAAGCCTTAGAAAAAGCTCGTCGCCAGCAGCCATGGCTTCACACTTAGCGCATGTCTGAACGATAGAGCCCTGCCAAGTACTAGCAGGTAACTACATTTAAGGCCTAGCGTTGAGCTTATCTGATGGTTGTCAGTTCTGGCGCAAGTGAACGAGCACGAATTTCTCCAGCTGGAGTATCGAGCCTGAATTTTACCGCTTCAAGCTCGCCAGCATACATTGGTTGGCTGAATAAATAGCCCTGAACGAAGATACAATTCAGCTCACGTAATTGCTCTAATTGATCCATGTCCTCTACCCCTTCGGCGATGGTTTTCATTCCTAACTGCTCGGTCAGCGCCATCGTCGTCCGTATGATTGGCAGGCTACCTTGGTTTATATCACTGATAAAAGAACGATCTATCTTCAAACAGGTAATTGGTAGTTTGTGTAAATACGACAGTGAAGAATAACCTGTGCCGAAATCATCGATCGCTATATGTAAACCGAGTAGAGTGGCCTCTACAAGGAGTTGCGCTGCTTCATCGATATTATGCATCAATTTTGTTTCGGTAATTTCTAAAACCAGTTTCTCTACAGGTAACCCGGACTGTTTCAGAGCTGAATTAATGATCGGAATAAAATTTGTGTCATGCAGCTGAATAGTGGACAAATTTACCGACAGGTTAAAATCAAAACAATATTTGCGTCGCCAACTACCCACCTGACAACAGGCTTCATTTAAGATCCAGGCCCCCAGGCTGTTGATCACTCCTGTCTCTTCAGCGATGGGGATAAACTCTTCCGGACCTACTGGCCCCAAGCTTGCGTTATGCCAGCGCAATAGCGCTTCAAAACCAACGAGTTGATTGTTGCGAATATCAATCACCGGCTGATAACGAAGGCTAAATTCATTGCGCTCAAGACCATGCTGCAACTGTTGTTTAATTTCATGTTTACGCTGGACTTTTACCGCCATAGAGGGAGTAAAGTGCGCAAAGGTTTTTCTCCCGCTGTCTTTGGCATGATACATGGCAGTATCAGCGTGCATTAACAAACTCTCAACCGTGTCGCTATCATTTGGGAAACTGGCGATACCTATACTGGCGCTGAGTCTTATGTCATGTAAACCTTTGAGAGTATAAGAATCTGACAGTTGGTTGATAATTTGACCAGCTCTCTGCCCGAGGTAGTTATCAGTTGGCGGAGCTGTCAGCACCAACACAAATTCATCGCCACCTAATCGAGAGATAGCCAGCGCCTCTGGCGCCACCTGTTGCAGTCGATTGCCTACCTTTTTCAGAAGTTGATCACCTGTACTATGACCATAGTTATCATTAACCAACTTGAACCCGTCCAGATCCAGATACAATATGGCAACCGGCTGTCCTACCTGGATCAATTCTTCGAGTTTCGTTAATAAGCCGTATCGATTAAGTAGACCTGTCAGCACGTCGTAGTGAGCTAAATGCTGATTTTTCAGTTCCTGCTCTTTACGCCGCGAAATATTTTGCTGGGTCAACAAGATCTGCTGTTCGCCCTGGTTACGGATATACCGCATTTCTAGCCTATACCACTGCAGGCCATTTGGGGTGGGTAGCTCCAGCTCACTCTCCAGCAAGGAAATATGGTCCAGCTGCCTGATCAGCTTATCCGCCGAGTTCTGATCGCTAAATAGTTGCGAGAATTTGTCGATCTGCTCACCATACAATTCACGAAACGTTTGATTACAACTTTGCAGGCGCATATCCGTGTTATATAGAGACGCCATCGAATTTCCGCTACTCAGACAAAATTCGGTCCCCATGGCCAGATCATCAATAGCAGCTTCGCAAAGCATTGCCATCCTGCCACCTTTCAACCTGATCCCTGAGAAGTGAGCGTAGATTTTCTTTGCCTTACCTTTAGGTCTAAGAGTCCACCACTGGCTATGTTTGTGTCCTATCTGGAAGTCATCGAGATAGTTGACCAGAAGTAATTTCATCGCGTCAGACATATCAACACTAAAGTCCCGCTGACATAACTCTTCCAGCGTTTCCGCTTCCCACAGCTTAAGAGCGCTATCGTTTGCCCACCAGACCTTATCGTTTAAGGTGTCATAAATCCATACAGGTGTAGTCAGGTTACTGAATGCTATTTGATGTTGTTCCTCAAGTATTGTCATACGGCTCTCGGATCTTCTACTTGCTGGTTAACATACCTAAACCAAGGAATATAAACACTAAAAAATACCTATAAATCAATAACATTTCCCAAAATGATTAAAAAATCGACAGGCAAAACCAAAGGCTCATCATAAACAGACTTAAAAAACCAGTACTAAACCTAGATTTCGAGCCTTAACTTGTTAAATAGATAGTCATTTCACATCTTAGATCAATTACTACTAATAGTTAGGTTAATAAGTAACTCTTTGTAGCGGGGATGAAAAAAGACTGTATCGGTCATTTTTGTTATTAAAAAAGACTGTATCGGTCATTTTTGTTATTAAAAAAGACTGTATCGGTCATTTTTGTTATTAAGAGGCAACATGCAGTAGTAAGGCTCTTGGAGCTGGCAAGTCTTCGGGCTTATTTTTCCTGGTAAACAAACGGTCTGTAATCTGTAAAGCTCTAAACCACATCAACCAGGCTGTCGAAGCTTACAAATTGAACAGTTCACATCTAAATCATAGGAATGACATTCGGATCCCAAAATATCAGCTCAGCTAAGAGAGCTTCCCTTTTTATTTACCTTTACACTCTAAATGTTTCTACAGATCTTGGTATTTGCTTTAAACAAGCAATAAACTGGCAACTCTGCAATCATAAGGGATTCATTTAGCTCAAATCCCAGGTGCCGATACAAATCGATATTACCGGCATTTTCTGTATCTAGCCCAATTCCTGCGGATGTATTATCTGAACTGACAGTATCAATAAAGGTTTGGAGTATATATTTTCCAACTCCGTCGCCTTGGTGGGTTGGGTGTACGCCAATAATCGTCAGATAATGGCAAGACGCATCAGGCAAGCACTGTCGAGTTTTTACTATATATTTATTTAAAAAGCGTCCCGTATTTAAAGGAAGAATCCAAACTAGCCTTAAAAAATGTGGCAATAGCGCCATCTGTTGAATAAACCGGGGAATTGAAAACCCTGCTCCCCTCTCCAGTATGCCAACTCCGGCCAGTTCTCCTTCAATCCATACCCCTTTGATGCTATCACCTGATAGAAGTGCTTTATGAAATAAAAACGCAGCAAAAGCAGTGGCCTGCCGATGCCAATGCGGATTGTTACTTTTGTTGCAAAACAGCTTTTGAAACAATGGGGCTGATTCGAACGCCGCTACGATGATGTCGGTAAAATCTGATTGGGATGATTTATCCAGAGCTTTTACTTGTAGTTTACTCAAGCACATTTCCTCTCGCTAGCATAATGATCAACCGCAAAACTGAACACCACCTTGAGCATAAAAAGCAGCGAAACAGTTAACATCCATACGGGTATCAAAGGTAAAAGCGAAACCAAAGCTAGTATTCCTACCAGCGTTAAAAAGCCGGCAACCATCTGTTGATGGGGCGATCCTTTTAAACCATTGACACCCACGGCGCTAACAATGGTATAAGCCCAAACCAGCAAAGATACCCAAAGCGGTCCGTCCAGCAACCAGGCTATCGCAATAATATGAAAATGTATGGCCAGAAATATCACTCGATTTTTACTTCTGGCAGCATAGAAATCGTTAGTACCCCGACTAAAGTTTGCGACACACCCTGCCAGTACATCCAAGATCAGCACAAAACCTAGAATTTGTTTCCAAAGGCTGACCATATGCTCACTGGTGTTGAACTGAAATAACACCACCAGGGCACCAAAAACAGCAAACGTCATCACCAGCAGCAAGTCTAAAATAGATTGCTTTTCACCAAACACATCATGGAGAAAAACAGGCATTTTTAATCTGTTCATAAACCACCAGAATACCAACCGAACGGTTTGCTATAATGCTTACATCCAAGCTGTTGTTCAATAATTATTAATACCAAGGGTATTCGCCCACTACAAATGTGGCTAGGGTATTTTGAACTACCAACAAGGGCTATAAGTTAGGGAGGTTGGTTAAATTTACTCGCCTAAAACCAAGCTGAACAACTACTGAAATATTTCTGTCATATTTCTCTGTTCTAATCCGCCTGTCAAAAAACTGAAACATCGCTGTCATATGTGGTGAGGATAAAACAATGAGTGTTAATCAAGACAACAAGCTAGGTTTGAAATTATTAAATTGGGCTGCAGTAGTTGGTCTGGTATATCTGATGTTAATCGCCGTGGGCACAGTCAGCAGCGGCTTCAAATTATTCTCCGGCGGCGCCAGTGGTGCTGAGCAGATTTTTCAAATCGCCAGTAACCCTTTTGTCGCCTTACTGCTGGGCACCTTGGCCACGGCACTGGTACAATCATCTTCTACCGTAACAGCGGTAATCGTTGGCCTGGTGGCTGGCGGCTTACCACTCTCTATCGCTATCCCTATGGTGATGGGCGCCAACATGGGTACAACTATCACTAACACCATAGTTAGCATCGGTCACATTCGAGAAAAAGAAGACTTCAAACGTGCTTTTAGTGCGGCCACTGTACATGACTTCTTTAACCTGCTGGCAGTCGCGATATTCTTACCGCTGGAGCTGATGTTCGGCATATTAAGTAATTTGGCGGCAGCGGCTGCTCACTTATTTGTTGGTGGTGCTGACCTGTCGATGAAAAGCCTTAACTTTATGAAACTCCTGACTAAACCTGGCGTCGGTTTAATACAGGATATGCTGTCCTTTGTGCATGGTAAGACAGCAGGTCTTGCCATGGTGTTGGCTGGTATTGCGATTATCCTGTTCTCTGTCGCCTTTTTAGGCAAGGTACTAAAAAGAGTACTGGTTGGCCGTGCTAAAAACATTCTGCACAGCGCTATCGGTAAAGGTCCGCTGACCGGAATAGGCTCAGGCACCCTGGTCACTGTGATGGTGCAATCGTCTTCAACGACCACCAGCCTGATGATCCCACTGGCGGGCAGTGGAATGTTCACTACACGACAGATTTACCCATTTACTTTAGGCGCCAATATAGGCACCACCATCACCGCGCTACTAGCCGCTACCGCAATATCCGGGCCAGCGGCTGAAGCCGCACTGACCATAGCCTTAGTGCACTTCTTCTTTAACGTGCTGGCGGTTGTCGTAATTTATGGCATCCCTTTCCTACGAGATATCCCGATAAAAGCAGCGGAGCGCCTGGCGGAAGTAGGTACCCGAAATAAGCTGGTCGCCTTTGCGTATGTGGTTGGCACTTTCTTTGTCTTGCCTGGACTGATGATGGTTGCGGTAAGGTAAATTTCAGCTGTGCTGACCCCTGGGTCAGCACAAATCTGCTATTTATTGGGCCAGACAAGCTACGATTTGATTTCTTAACCATATATGTCCGGGATCCTGATCATATATTTGATGCCAGGCCAACATAAAGGTCACTTTCTCCATTTCGAACGGCATAGGTAACATCACCAACTGATAACGCTTGATAATTTGTTCCGCATATCTTCTAGGCGTACAAAAAATCACATCATCACATTCTGCAAGGGCCACAGCACCGTGAAAGCTGGGCACCCTAGCGGCAACCTTCCTGGTCAGTCCCATCTCATCTAACATCAAGTCCAGCATCCAGGGCTTAAAACCTTCGCAGTACATTTGGATATGATCAAACGCCAAAAAGGTATCCAGATCCCAGTCTAACGCTAGTACCGGATGCTGCCGCCTGACCAAACAAACAATATCGTCTTCCAGAAAGATCTGATGGTTAACCAGTTTAGGTAGCTCTTTTACGTTATATAAGGACTTTTCCATCTTTTCCCTAGCTATCAGCGCCAGATCGATTTTGCCCTCTCCCAACAAGGCCGAGCTCTCCTCATTCCAATCCATAAAGCTGATGCCAATATTAGGCGCCGCCTTTCTGATATGTGGAAAAAACAGCGGGATCAGCGTTTGGAACGCGCCATCTATCGTAGCAAAGCGAAAATCACGCTCACTTTTCGTATGATCGAATTCAGGCGTGGCAATCAAACTTTGAATACCTGCAAGGTGAAGCGACAACTGCTCATGCAGGGCCGTCGCCCTTGGCGTGGGGACGAGCCCGTACGCGCTGCGGGTAAACAAAGGGTCGTTAAATACCTGACGCAGGCGCCCCAGGGTTTTACTCATTGCCGACTGACTTACGTGCATTCGAGCAGCTGCTTTGGTGGTGCTTGACTCCTCCAGCAGTACATGCAGTGCAAGCAAAAGGTTCAGATCTACTTTTAATAGCGTATCGCTCGGCATGTTATTCCCTTTGCTCATTATTTTCTTAATTTGCAGACTTTAAAATCATATCTCACCGCAAGCCGACTGGAAAGTCGTCTAGTGATTCACAAAGCAAGGTCTATTCATTAGAATACGCGGCCCGGTATGTGGAGAGCCTAGTATGAGCAACCAAGATAAGATATTTGCCGCCCCTGTAGATCAAGTTGGCAATTTTAGTTTCGACGAAAAAGTAGCGGAAGTATTTCCCGATATGATCCAACGCTCAGTACCGGGCTACGCCAATATTATCTCCGCCATTGGAATGATCACCGCCCGGTTTGCTCAACCTGACTCCCAGCTCTATGATCTTGGTTGTTCATTAGGCGCAGCGACTCTGGCCATGCGACGCAACCTGGAACAACAAGGCTGCCGCATTATCGGTGTGGACAACTCTCAGGCGATGATAGAGCGTTGCCGGCTACACCTGAATGCCTTTAAAGGTGATACGCCGGTGGAGATCCTTTGCGACGACATTTGCAATATAGACATTAATAATGCCTCCATAGTGGTGCTGAATTTTACCCTGCAATTTGTACCCGTTGAGAAGCGGCTGACCTTACTGAAAAAAATCTACGCCGGGCTAAGGCCTGGCGGTGTATTGGTGCTGTCCGAGAAATTCAGCTTTAGCGATGAACGCACCAATGACTTTCTGTTTGAGTTACACCATGACTTTAAACGTGCCAATGGTTATAGCGAACTGGAAATCAGCCAAAAGCGCAGTGCGCTGGAAGATGTTATGGTTCCGGATTCGGTAGATGAACATAAAACCAGGTTATCTCAGGTGGGTTTTAACAGCTGCGAGCTTTGGTTCCAGTGCTTCAATTTCGGATCTATGGTGGCCATCAAATGATCGACTTTTCTAATTTTTATCAAATTATCGCTAAGAACCGGCTTAGCCACTGGCTAACGACACTGCCGTCACAATTATATCAGTGGGAAAAAGAGCACCTCCATGGCCAATTTGGTCGCTGGCAGCGGGTGCTAAAGAAATTCCCTGAACTCCAAACGGACAATATAGATATTAAAAATGCGGTCAAAGTCGGCTCACCTGGAGAACTAAGTCCAGGCGAGCAGAAAAAACTGGCTAACCTACTGGAGCACTTTCACCCCTGGCGTAAAGGCCCGTTTGAAGTGCACGGCATAGATATCGATACCGAGTGGCACTCCGACTGGAAGTGGGATCGTTTACTGCCCCATATCAGTCCACTAAAGTACCGATATGTATTGGATGTGGGCTGTGGCAATGGTTACCACATGTGGCGCATGTTAGGGGAAGAGGCCGAGTTTGTGGTAGGCATAGACCCATCTCAGCTGTTTTTATTCCAGTTTGAAACCATCCGCCATTTCGCCAACCAGGATCAGCGAATTCATTTATTGCCCTTGGGTATCCAGGACTTACCTGAACTTAGGGCTTTTGATACTGTTTTTTCCATGGGTGTTTTGTATCACAGACGCTCTCCCATCGACCATATCTTACAGCTTAAAGCTCAGCTCCACGAAGGTGGCGAATTAGTGCTGGAAACCCTGGTTATCGATGGTGGTCCAACCGATGTATTGGTGCCAAGCGATAGATATGCCAAGATGCGTAATGTCTGGTACATCCCAAGTGCGGAGGCATTAAAGCTTTGGGTGGAAAAGTGCGGCTTTGAAGATGTTCGTATCGTGGATATAAATGAAACCAGTTTGGGGGAACAAAGGAACACCGCCTGGATGAAGAATGAATCGTTAGCTGACTTTCTCGATCCAGATAATCCGAGCTTAACAGTGGAAGGTTATCCTGCCCCGAAACGGGCCATTCTGGTGGCGACCAACCCAGTAACTCGCTTGAGTTAAAACTTATTGATAAGAGTGATAAAAGTCATTGTCTTTAATTGAGAAATCGCTTAATTTCCATATCCACTTACGTAAATTAAGACGGATCCCTTTAGCATGCATGGATTTAACAAGCCCCTGGCGGTCATTTTTCCCGCCATTTTACTGGCTGGTTGCGCCATCAATACCAGCCAAACCCAGCCAACACCCTCTCTTTCCGAAGCCACATTTAAGTCCGAATTAGCTAAAACTCAGCAAAGCTTTGTGACTCAATGCGCCGCTCTGTCAGAGCAATTGACTACGCAAACCGCCGCCATTAAAAATCTCGACAGCAAATTGGCCCAGCAATCCACTAAAAAAGAGACCTTGGTGGTGCCTGCGCCAATGAAATGCCCTGCGGTGGCAACAGACAAAACAGAAGGTAAAACCATCCTGGGTGGATCCGAGTGGGTCTACATCTCACCGCCAAGGGATAACTTTAAAGCCCGTGTTGATACGGGCGCCGCGGTTTCCTCAATCAATGCTGTGGATGTGGTTGAATTTGAACGTGATGGCAAAAAGTGGGTGCGCTTTAATATGAACCACCAGGACGGCGGTGAACCCATTATGGTTGAGCGCCATATCGTCCGTTACGCCAACATTCGTCAGGCCAGCAACCAAGAAAGTATTAAACGTCCTGTGGTTAGTCTGAACGTCAGGATAGGTCCGTTAAGCGAAAAGGCTGAATTCACCCTGGCAAACCGAGATAGCATGTCGTTCCCAGTGTTGCTGGGCCGCGAGTTTCTCAAAGACGTGACTCTGGTAGATACAGGTAAAGAGTATACCCACAAAAAATATGTTGAAACTGACAAAAAGAAAGCTAAAAAGAAGGATAAGTAACAAATGACCTCCAAAACCCCCTTTTATATTCTGGTGGGCTTACTGTTTGTTGCGGGCATTGCGATGACCATACAGCGTCATCTCGCGTTTGAAGTTCCGTTTACACCAGGAGTAAAACGTACAGTATGGTCCATTGACGCCAAAATTGAATTTAACGCCGACGGTAAAGAAGTTCTCGCATCTCTGGCTACTCCGGTAAGCCAACCCGGCTTTACCCTGCTTCATCAAAATGCAGCCTCCCCTGGTTACGGTCTTTCATTTATCGAAAAAGACGGCGCCCCGAGATCGGAATGGTCCATTCGCCAGGCAGCGGGCTCTCAGGAGTTATTTTATAAAATTCAGTTGCTGGCAGATGAAAATCAAGACCTGACCAACCTGGCCCCTGAGCCTGAGCTGGCACCGGTGGACTGGCAGGAACCGTACAAAACCGCCGCTCAGCAGGTGCAGGAAGAGGTCTATAAACGCAGTGCTGACTCACTCACCTTCGCACGCGAGCTGTTTAAAGGCTTTAAAGGCGATGAGCTGGGCCAAAATATCCAGCTGCTGTTGGATAGTGGCGAGAACAAAACCAAGTTACTGGTGAAGCTGCTAAACCAGGCTGAAATTCCTGCCCGTGCTGTCGGCGGACTGCTGCTGGAAGATGGCCGTCGCCGTCAATCCCTGATGCCATATATTCAGGTTTACCAGGATGAGAATTGGTTGCTGTTTGATCCTGAAAGCGGCGAAGAGGCTGACCGAACCAATCTGCTGCTATGGGAGCAGAGCGGCTCTTCCTTGCTGGATCTGATTGGCGGCTCTAATTCCAAGGTCACTTTTTCCATGATCAAACAAGATCAACCAGCCATGATGGCTGTTAAGGAGAAAATAGACAGTCAGGACCTACTGAATTTCTCTATTCATAGCTTACCCATCGAAGAGCAAGCCTTGTTTAAAGGTATCTTGCTGATCCCCATTGGCGTATTGGTGGTGGTCTTTATGCGGGTATTTATCGGATTAAAGACCTCGGGTACTTTTATGCCGGTACTGATCGCCATGGCATTTATTCAAACCAGCCTGGTGACAGGGTTAGTGGGGTTCCTGCTGATCGTGGGTATGGGGTTAGTGATCCGCTCCTATCTATCCCGACTGAACCTGCTTCTGGTGGCACGAATATCCGCGGTGATAGTGATGGTGATCCTGATCATCGGATTATTTTCGGTGGTGTCATATAAACTCGGCCTGACTGAAGGACTTAAGGTTACCTTCTTCCCTATGATTATCCTTTCCTGGACCATAGAGCGCATGTCTGTGTTGTGGGAAGAAGAAGGTGCAAAGGAAGTAATGGTACAAGGTGGAGGCAGCTTACTAGTAGCTGTTCTGGCTTTTCTTGCCATGAGCAATGACTATGTAACCCACATCACCTTTAACTTCCTGGGTGTACAGCTCATCATTATGGGTCTGGTACTGACCCTGGGTAGTTATACAGGTTACCGACTGCTGGAACTACGTCGCTTTAAACCTATGGCGGGAGATTAATATGCTTAATTTTCTCGCCAGTCCTTTTAAATTAAGGGACAAGGGGATAATGGGAATGAATCAAAGAAATGGCGCCTATATCGGGCGCTATAATCCGAGATCTCTCTACCCCTTAGTGGACAATAAGCTCAAAACAAAAATTATTGCCCAACAAGCCCAGGTGACCATCCCAGAGCTGATTGGCGTAATACGCTCTCAGGTGGAAGTAAGAACCGTCACCCATATCGTGCGCAACCAGCCAGGTTTTGTTATAAAACCTGCGAAAGGCAGTGGCGGTAAAGGCATTTTAGTTATTACTAAAGTCAAAGACGGTCGCTTTTATAAACCCAGCGGGGCCGAAGCCACAGAAGAAGATTTAGAGCGCCATTCATCTAATATCTTAGCTGGCTTGTTCAGCTTAGGTGGCTCTCAGGATGTTGCTGTTATCGAAGCACTGATCCAGTTCGATGATGCCTTCGACGGCTACAGCTTTGAAGGGGTTCCGGACGTCAGGGTCATCGTATTTAAAGGGTTTCCTTTAATGGCTATGATGCGCTTGTCTACCGCAGCTTCCGATGGTAAAGCTAACTTACACCAAGGCGCAGTGGGGGTCGGAATTGACATAACCACAGGCAAGGCGCTAAGGGCGGTGCAATTCGACCGCCCGATTGAAAAACATCCCGATACGGAAAAGTTGTTAAAGAATCTCTCCGTGCCTAATTGGGAACGACTGGTTCACCTGGCGGCCAGCTGCTATGAAATGTCAGGGATGGGTTATCTGGGAACAGATATGGTTTTGGACAAAGTACATGGACCCATGTTGCTTGAGCTCAATGCCCGGCCTGGCCTTGCCATACAGATGGCCAATGGCGAAGGTTTATTGCCGCGATTAAAGCTGATCGAAGGCTTGGGTGATGTAAAAATGAGCATAGAAGAGCGCGTCGCTTTCTCCTATAAACATTTCTCCCGCCAATAGGCTCAAACTTACGGGTAAGGCGATATTTGTCTTCGCTTTGCCCATTTATCACACTAATTCAACGGGAACTTTTATTTCGAAACAACAGCCGTTATCAGGCTCACTATGGCAGAGGATACTTCCCTTTAACTGCTGCACCACCAGATTATAAATAATATGACCGCCCAAACCACTGCCACCCTTGCCCCGTTTGGTGGTGAAAAAAGGTTCAAATACCCGGGCAACTTCTCTTTCCGACATACCACTGCCATCATCGCTATAACTCAGATTGAGCTGATTTCCAGATAACTCGACCTGGATAAAAATTTGCCCGTGCTGTTTTCCTGTAAAGCCATGGATCAAGGAGTTCATGATCAGGTTACTCAATATCTGGTAAAAAGCCCCTGGATAGGAATAAACCTTAAGCTGCTTAGGGCAATTTACCTGGACCTTATGTCCCTGTC
Organism: Psychromonadaceae bacterium; assembly: GCA_965249895.1. Taxonomy (GTDB): domain Bacteria; phylum Pseudomonadota; class Gammaproteobacteria; order Enterobacterales; family CBDFNC01; genus CBDFNC01. Next base: position 227,509 of record CBDFNC010000002.1, on the reverse strand, counting down.
GCCGTAAATTTGGTTTTAGCGTCTTCACTATGTCCTCCAGGTACAAGCCCAAATCAAATTCACGCTGATCACCACTTAATTGGTCCACCGCCACCTGTTTAAAGTTGCCAATAAGTTCTGCGCTGCGATTTAAGTTGTGCTCTAGAATTTCGATACTCTCTTTTGCCTCATGACAGAAATTTTCAAAAAACAGTCGGGTGATAGAGTTGCTTTCCTTATGCCGTTCAAGCCGCATCAATAGCTCATGAAGATGACTAACCGCAGTGACACCAACACCTATAGGCGTATTTATCTCATGGGCAATACCTGCTACCAGAGAGCCCAATGCCGCCATCTTTTCTGACTCAACCAGTTGCAGCTGTGTACTGCTAAGCCGCATTAGCGTGTCTTGCAGGGAGTCATTGCTATTTTTCAGCTCTTGGGTGCGCTGTTCGACTCTGGCTTCCAGTTCTCGATTTAATTGTTGTAAAGCTAACTGGTGGGCTCGACACTCGGTCACATATCGAAGGGATCTGTCCAGGGTCTCTACGCTTAAGTCTTTTTTGATTATGTAGTCGTGAACCCCGACCCGCAGAGCTTCCGCTGCCACACGCTCATCGCCGCGACCGGTTAACAAAATAAACGCACTATCCCACCCCTCCTTTTTAAGTCGCTGGATCACGTCTATGCCATTCTCTATACCCAACAAGTAATCCACTATCACCACGTCCGTGATCGCCAGCTTTAAACCCGGGAGATCACATATATCGTTGCAACTGATACAGTCCAGCTCCCAGTCAGACAACTTACCAAGCAAACGCTCGGTAAGCCTTAACGATGCATCATCATCATCGAGCAATAGCAGGGTAAGTTTATTCTGGCTCATGGTCTGGGTAGCTCCGCCAGGTCAAACCAGAAATCTTCCAGCGCTTGCACAGTTTTTATAAGACCAGCCAGGTCCGTTGGTTTGGTGATATAGGCATTTGCCCCCAACTGGTATGACTCCTTAATATCCAACTCCTGGTTTGAGGTAGTTAACATAATGACAGGTAAACTTTTCAGCTCAGGGCTCAGGTGAATGGCTTTAAGCACCTGTTTCCCATCCATCTTTGGCATATTGATATCCAGTAAGACCACATCGGGACGAGGGTGCACTGCACAGTTTTCATAACGGCCTCTATGTTGGAGATAATCCATGGCTTCGGCGCCATCAGAGACCGTTTCCAGTTGAGTCTCAAACTTGGCTTTTTTTATGGCTCTGGCTATTAGCGCCTGATCTGCTAACGAATCGTCTACCAGCAAAATGGTGGCTTTCTTACTACTCTTCCCTATGAGCATGGTCCCTCCATTAATTACGAGTCCCTGTCGGGCAGGGTAAACCAGAAACAGGAGCCTTTTCCGGGGGTAGATTCCAGGTTTACCTGCCCTGCGTGACGTTCAACCACTTTACGCACGATTGCCAACCCTATCCCAGTACCTTCATAGTGGCTGGTACCATGCAAACGCTTAAATGAGATAAAAATTTGTTCCTGAAACTTAGGATCTATACCTATCCCATTGTCTTTCACAAAAATACGCCACGCTTTTTCTTCCCGCTCAGCGGTGACTTCAACCACAGGAGGAGATGAGCCATGAAATTTCACGCCATTACCCACCAGGTTTTGTAACACACGTATCAACTGGGATGTGTCACCCTGCACCTGAGGCAGACTAGTCCAGCGGATTTCACCACCTGTATTCGCCAGACTGCTGCCTAAGTTTGCTTTAACCTCATCCATACATGCGTTCAGGTCCACAAGCTCAAGCTTGAATTCTTGGGTATTGGTGCGCGATAGCGTGAGTAAGTCTTGCACCAATTTACGCATTCGCACCGCCGCAGCCTGAATAAAATGGATGTCTTCTTCCGCGTCAGCCGGTAACTCGCGGCCGATATCCTCAACCAACAGGGTGGCGTAACTTTCCAATGTCCTTAGCGGCTCCTGAAGATCATGACTGGCAACATAATTAAATTCCATCAGCTCCCGGTTCGCCTCCTCCAGCTGCAGGTTAGCCTTTGCAATCTCTTCGCTATGTAATCGGCTTTGTTGCTCTGCTTTTTTCCGCTCAATGACCTCCTTCGACATATCCAGATTCACCAGCTGCGAGTCTCTGACAGCGTTACGCAACCCACGGATAACAATGCTCAACCCTGTAACAAACAGCACTATCAAGCTAAGACTGAGTACATAAGCCCCCTGTAAGCTGTCACGAGCCGCTTCATTAGCCGCAGATATGGGTAAGCTGACCTCGAGAATTCCGCGCACATCTCCCACTTTCCAGCTTTTTTTAGGTGTATCCGGGTGAGAGTTGTGGCAGTGCACGCAGGAATGGCGCATCCTGTCGGCCATGGCATACCTTAATATGGGCTGGCCATTGCTTTGAGTGAACTTATAGAAAGGTGATGATTCCGTTTGTGACAGAAAAAACTGCCAGGCATTTCTATCAAAATCATCCTTTAGCCCCCCTTCCTGTTGACGCCAGGGGAAAGGAAAAGGGCTGAATAAGCGAACGCTACCAGCCCCCTCTGCCGTTATCCGACTGCCAAGCAACATACTGAGGGTAGCTGGTAGAGGAATTGCTAAGGGGTTGTTTTTGATATCATGGCTGACCGCAATCCCCTGATGCCGAACCACTGCCACCACCTTATTTGTATACAGGGTACGAAATTCCGCCAGACCTTTTATGTATTGCCGGGCTTGCTGTAGTACCAGAGTTTGTACCAGCTTGGTCTGTTGCTGCTGAAAGTAATATATAATATTGACACAACCTAAAAGCAGCAGAGCTGTAAGTATTAACACGGCATGCTCAAGTAGCAGGCGCTGCCCCCGCGAGCGAAATGACGATTGCCCTGTTGCCAGATTAGGCTGCACCAAGCTCTCCTTTTTAGTCATTAAAACCAAAAAGCTCTCTCTACCATTAGATCTGCTTTAGGAAAATACAGAAGCCCTTAATATATAAAGATTAGGTGTTAAATATTTGTTTTTCACCGAAGGGGAATATTTAATTATCGCGTAGAGGATAGAGCGGGTTGTCAGGCAATCGAGCAGTAAAGCTAGCGCTAAGTAAAGAAAGGTGGCCAGGCCACCTTTCTAATCTGTTATTCTTTATAAAGATTTTCGTAACAATAGTTGGTGGCTTCGATAAACCCTGGCACGCTACCACAGTCGAAACGCTTACCTTTAAATTTATAAGCCAGTACACATCCTCGCTGCGCCTGCTCCAATAACGCATCGGTGATCTGGATTTCACCATTTTTACCTGGCGCCGTAGTTTCCAGAATATCGAAAATGTCGGGCGTTAATATATAACGCCCGATAATAGCCAGATTACTTGGCGCCGTACCCGGCTCTGGTTTTTCCACCATATTATCAACACGGTAAATATCATCTTTTATCATCTGACCGCTGATGACACCGTACTTATGGGTTTCATCTTCCGGAACTTCTTCCACTGCAACAATAGAGCAGCGAAACTGGCGAAACAGATCCACCATCTGACGGAGTACACCTTTGTCTGCATTTACGCAGAGGTCATCGGCAAGCACAACGGCAAAAGGCTCATCACCCACCAGCTCTCTACCCGTTAATATCGCGTGACCCAGGCCCTTCATTTCACGTTGACGGGTAAAGGTAAAAGTCGCGTTATCCATAATACGACGGATATCTTCCAGTTTTTCTTCTTTCTTAGTACCGCTAATCTGATGCTCGAGCTCATAATTTAAATCGAAGTGATCCGACAAGGCGTGCTTGCCCCGGCCTGTCACGATACAGATACCAGGAATATCCGCTTCCAGCGCCTCGTCGACGCCGTATTCGATCAAGGGTTTGTTAACCACTGGCATCATTTCTTTCGGCATTGATTTAGTGGCCGGTAAGAATCGTGTTCCATAACCAGCGGCTGGAAATAAGCACTTCTTTATCATAAATTTACCTAATACCCGTTCTCGGGGAGATGATAATTCAAGGGGGGGAATATGGGCCTACCCTACCACAGAGTAAAGCCCTAGAGAAAAGGAAGTTATATTTTTTTGACTATTTTTAACTATCTGCTATTCGCTTCTAATCATATCCGTATCTTCCAGATAAGCCCCCGACTGCACCTCTATCAGTTCCAGTTTGATCTTACCCGGATTGGATAATTGATGCTCTGTACCCAAGGGGATATAAGTAGACTGGTTTTCCGACAGTAAAAACGTCTTCTTATCACACTTCACTCTGGCTGTGCCCTTAACCACAATCCAGTGCTCCGCCCTGTGGTGATGCAGGTGCTCAGACAAGCTCTCCCCCGGATTAACCGTGATACGTTTTACCCTGAACCTGTCGCCGATATCAATACAATCGAATTTCCCCCAGCTGCGATATTGCTCCCGGTGAAATATCGCCTCTTTTCGCTCACCAATATTAAGCTGCGTTACTATATCCTTCACCATCTGCACCCTGTCTCTGTGTGCCACCATAACCGCATCTTTGGTTTCCACTATGATCAGGTTATTAATTCCCGCAGTGGCTACCAATTTATGCTCTGCCTGAATAAAGCTGTTTTTGGTGTCTATGGCGGCGATATCACCCCGCACTACATTTCCCGAATCGTCTTTCTCCTGCTGCTCCCATATTGCCGCCCAGGAGCCCAGATCGCTCCACTTAGCGTTCAGCGGCATCACAACTGCCTGACTGGTCTTTTCCATTACTGCATAGTCAATAGAATCACTGGGGCAAGCGGTAAACACTTCCTCATTGGGGCGAATAAAATCATCTTGCTGGGACATTGCCAATGCCTGTTGGCAGGATGCGTAGATATCCGGGCTAAATTTCTCCAGCTCGGTTAAATAACTCCCGGCCTTAAATAAAAACATCCCGGAATTCCAGAAATACAACCCGCTGGCAAGATAGGATTTAGCGGTTTCAAGTTCAGGTTTCTCAACAAATTCGGCAACATACCTGGCATCTCCATCCAGCGTATTACCACTTCGGATATAACCGTACCCCGTTTCTGGATGATCAGGCACTATACCAAAGGTCATCAGGTAACCTTTAGCAGCGTAGGATCTGGCCTGATAAACGGCTTTCTTAAACGCCTTCACATCCTGAATAAGGTGATCCGCTGGTAACACTAACAGAACCGGATCTGCCTCCCTATCCCCGGGCTCCCGCCTGTTCTTTAACACTTGCAGCGCAGCCAAGGCCACCGCTGGTGCAGTGTTTCGGCCGCATGGCTCCAGTAATATGCCCTGGTGCTTGATCCCGGCCTCAAGCAGTTGCTGGGCGACCATAAATCTGTGCTTTTCATTGCAAACAATATAAGGGGGCTCCATAGCAGACATGCTTTCGAGTCGCTTGATAGTGTCCAAAAACATGGAATCCTGCGATGCCAACGGAAGAAACTGTTTGGGGTGTTCCTGACGAGACAAGGGCCAGAGGCGTGTCCCCTGCCCTCCAGCTAAGATTACAGGGATCATACTCAACTCCTTTTAAATACCACAACCTAATACCCTTGTGCAGCTACCATATGCCTCGAGTATCAATAACTAATTTACTATTCACATCCGCCACCGGGATTAGCTTAAACTCCCTGTGATCAACCAGAACCAGCACTATATTTGCCTGCTCTAGAGCTCGATCCAGGGAAGTAAGCTCTACATTCGGTTGATTTAATTGCTCTGGCAAGGCGTTGAGGTTAGGTTCAACCACATAAACCATACCTAGCTCTGCTTCTACTAATGCTTTGGTGATAACCAACGCCGGGCTTTCCCGGGTATCATCTATATCTGCTTTAAAGCTGATGCCAAGGCAAGCAAAAACAGGTTTTTTAAACTGATTCGCCGCGGACTTAACCTTGTCCAAAATATAGGCTGGCTTGCCATCGTTTACTTCTCTTGCTGTGCGGATCAATTTGGCTTGCTGTGGCGCCGAATCAACAATAAACCAGGGGTCTACAGCGATACAATGGCCTCCAACGCCAGGGCCAGGACTCAAAACATTCACCCTGGGGTGGCGATTAGCCAAGGCAATAAGTTCCCAGACGTTAACCCTGAGCTCATCACAAATAATCGATAGCTCATTGGCAAAGGCGATATTGACATCCCGATAAGCATTTTCGGTTAGCTTGGCAAGTTCCGCGGTTCTGCTGCCGGTAAGTAAACAGGCCCCGCGAACAAAACAGGCATAAAGCTGCTCGGCTGCCAGCGCGCACCGTTTGGTCATGCCTCCTATCACTCTGTCGTTTGACACCAGTTCATGGAGCACCTGACCAGGTAAAACCCGCTCAGGACAATGGGCGATATGAATATCGGATTTTTCGGCCACCTGCTGTGGAAAGCTGAGATCCGGCCTCAGCTCTGCCAACCAGTCAGCCAATTGTTCCGTAGTGCCCACAGGTGATGTGGACTCAAGGATCACTAAATTGCCTTTTTCCAGAACAGGAGCAATAAGCTGAGTGGCGTGTTTTATAAAAGACAGGTCCGGACGATGTTTGGATTTAAAGGGAGTTGGAACCGCGATAAGAAATACGTCCGCCGCCTGGGCCTGAGTAGAAGCGCTTAACATGCCCGTGGTAACAACACTTCGCACCACGATGTCCAGATCGGGCTCTTTAATATGAATATTACCCTGGTTAATAATGTCTACCGTCTCTGGGTTAACCTCGACTCCGTATACCCTGATCCCTCTGGAGGCGATCACCGCTGCGGTGGGCAGACCGATATAACCTAACCCAATAACAGAAACTGTTCTGACATCCATTTCTGCGCTCCTTTCACAATCCATTTGCTGTGAGCTAGTTCATCTATTTAGTATTGTTCAAGACAAAATAAATACCAGCAGGTCACGATTCGCTGCTTAACCAAGTCGACACCTTAAAAGCACAAACCCAGTCACACTTCTTATAATTTACCCAGGTTTACCCTTATAAACTCCTATTGAGTTGTTATGTTATAAGCCGAAACTAATCTCGGGAAGTAATATGACAACCACTTGGATAGTTAGACTGACCCGCTATTTGCTATTGCTCTTCCCCATGTATGGCCAAGCACATAACTCCTATTCCAGTCAGAGTTTGGCACAAAAAGATTATTCGAATGTAGTGCTTAGAGTCCTCACCCATGAAAAGCCTGTTATGGGACAACCGACCTATTTACACGCAAAAACGTTTCAGAGCCTGACAGGGGCTAAGGTTGAAATAACCTACACAACATTTCATAAGTTATACCCAGAACTCATCTGGGGACTGAGAAACGATGACTATGACGTGGTATTTTTTGGTTCAAACTGGTTAACGGATTTAAGTCACTACCTGGCACCCCTGCCAACAGAAATGCGCAATTCGAAGCAATATGAAGATATCCTTGACCATTACAAAGCCATCGCGTATTCCGGCGGTCAGCCTTATTTGGTTACCATAGATGGCGACAGGCACTACTTTCAATATCGAGACGATTTACTGCAAAATCCTAGCTGGCAAACCGCTTATCGGGCTCAGTTTGGCAAATCCCTTGCACGCCCCAAAACCTGGCAGGAGTTAAAACAACAGGTGCAGTTTTTTCAATCCACACCTGAGGTACGTAGTGAGAACATTTATCCGCTGGTGGAAATCACTAAAAAAGATGATTTACTCTTTTCTCAATTTATTAAACGCGCCGCGCCTTATGCTAAACACCTCGACGTCACTGGCGGCTTCTACTTTGATTTGGAGACCATGACCCCATTAATCAATACTCCTGGGTTTGTCGCTGCGTTGGAAGACTTCGCCGCCAGCTACCAGCAACTACCTAACGGCGCCAAAAATTTGGGTATTTCTGGCGTGATCCAAGCTTTTGGTCAAGGAAAAGCCCTCTACTCCGATTCCTGGGACGATGCCTTTATCAAGGCTATGGAGCCAGGCTCCCCGATAAAAAATAAAGTCAAAGCAGCCCCTTCTTTAGGCTCTACCCGGGTATGGAATCGTAGAGAGCAAGAGTGGAGCTATTACCCTCAAGGTAATTTTTCCCCTTATATTGCCTGGGGGTGGAGTAGTGGTGTCGCCAAAAACAGTCCGGTGAAGAAGGCAGCCTTTGATTTTCTCGGTTATTTCAGCAACCCGGAAAATCATAATCAAGACCTACAGCTTGGGGAGTTTGGTATTAATCCATTTCGAAAACAGGATTTAAATGTACACTTTTGGACCCAAAAAGCCGGCTGGGATACAAGCACAGCCAACTCTTACATTGCCACTTTGAATAACTATCAAAACAGCTTAAATAGAGTGTACGACCTGAATATTCACCGTGGCCGCTTATATATGAAAAGCCTCTCATCAGGGGTTTACCGTGCCTTGAGTGGTCGCAGTTCTGCGCAAAAATCCCTCGATGAAGTGGCATACAGCTGGGCCAGGCTTAATGCCAATATTGGTGTGGAAAAACAGCGTCGCGCTTACACCCGTATTGTTGAATTAGAGGACAGGTAGCTCATTGTCACAGTGACAATGTTTCTATTGCCTGACGTTTACCTCGTTGATATGGTGCAGATCAACCTGGTCAAACAAAGGAGCTGAAATGAAGACGATAGGATTGCTGGGAGGCATGAGCTGGGAATCGAGTCAGAGTTATTATCAAGCCCTCAACAGAGGCGTAAAAGAAAAGCTAGGGGGCCTGCACTCTGCCAAAATAGTCCTGGTCAGCGTCGATTTTGCGGAAATAGAAACCTTACAGCATCAGGGTAACTGGGATAAAACCGCTGACATATTAACGTTAGCGGCCAAACAAGTGGAAGCTGCAGGTGCCGACTTCCTGCTAATTTGTACTAATACCATGCATAAAGTAGCCCCTCAAATTGAACAGGCCCTTTCGATCCCACTGCTTCATATTGCCGATGCCACCGCCGAGGCCTTGCTAGCGGAGAATATACGTACCGTGGGCCTGCTTGGCACTCAATTCACCATGTCACAAGACTTTTACAAAGGACGTCTTCAAAGCAAGTATGGTTTAGACGTTTTGGTGCCAAATGAGCAGCAGCAACAAGTTGTCCATGACATTATTTATCAGGAACTCTGCCTGGGTAAGATAAAAAATGTCTCACGTAACCAGTACCTGGAAATAATCCATGACCTGTCAAATAGGGGGGCCGAGGGTATTATTTTAGGCTGTACTGAAATAGCCTTACTGGTGAAACAGGCTGATACACCAAGCCTTCTCTTCGATACCACCACAATTCATGCTGAAAAAGCGGTACTAGATGCGCTGGCTGATGTCGAACTGGTTATCTAGATGATTTATCTCTGTGAGCTCTGGGGCATCAAATATATAACCACAGAGAACACAGAGAAAGGCATAGCTGGTTAAGAGCGGCGGGGTTTTCTTCGCTCAGCAGATTGACGGCGCACCTGGTGTTTTTTCACCGCGCGGCGGATCCTGGCTTGCTGATTCTTTTTCGGCTTGATTTCTACGCGAACTTTCGTTTCTGTTTCCTTGCCTAATCCCACCAAATCACGCAAGTAGTTTACCTGCTTTAGTTCCAACTCTTGCCAGCCACCACGAGGTAGCGCTTTGTTCAGCTCGAGGTTGCCGTAGCGTACGCGGATCAGACGGCTCACCTGAACGCCCTGGCTTTCCCACATACGTCTGACTTCGCGGTTACGGCCTTCACTTAACACCACGTTAAACCATTCATTGATCCCTTCACCGCCCACACGTTTAATGCGTTCAAACTTAGCCGAGCCATCCTCCAGCTCTACGCCATCTTGCAACCGGTTCAGCATCGCTTGATCCACTTCGCCAAATACACGCACCGCATACTCCCTTTCCACCTTACGGCTTGGGTGCATCAAGCGATTGGCCAACTCGCCATCGGTAGTAAACAGTAATAGCCCTGAGGTATTAATATCCAGTCGTCCAACGGCAATCCAACGGGCGCCCTTCATTCGCGGCAAACGTTCGAAAACGGTACTACGACCTTCTTCATCGGCTCGGGTACATAATTCACCTTCCGGCTTGTGATACGCTAACACCCGGCAGACCACTTCATCTTCTGCCTTGGTCTCCACGATACGGCCATCGACACGGACTACCTGGTCGCTTTCAACCCTGTCGCCCAGGCTCGCTACTTTGCCGTCGACACTGATCCGACCCGACTTAATGACTTCTTCCATCTGACGACGGGAGCCGATACCACTGCGGGCTAATACCTTTTGTAATTTTTCGCTCATCTTTTTACCTAAATGTTAAATTTGCCCGCCATTACCCTTGTGGTTGTGGCAGCGCCAGCTCTGGCAACTGGCTGAGTTCAGTCAGTCCAAAATAATCTAAAAATGTCTTGGTGGTGGCAAGCAACGCCGGGCGTCCGGGTACTTCTTTGTACCCCACCACTTTTACCCAGCCACGCTCTTTTAATCCGCTAATAATTTGGCTGGAAACGGCCACGCCTCGCACCACCTCTATTTCCCCGCGGGTAATGGGCTGTTTGTAGGCGATTAAGGCCAACGTTTCCAGCAAGGCCCTAGAGTATTTAGTCGGCTTACTCTGGCTCAATGACTGTAATTGTTCAGCATATTCTTGTTTCGCTTGAAAGCGGTAACCGGACGCAACTTCCACCAGCTCTATGGCACTGTCCCGATAATCTCCGCTGAGATCTTCAAGTAGCGTCTTAAGTTGTGGCTTGCGAAGGCTTAACTCACCCAAAATAGTAGCGTTAATTTGCTCCAGGCTTAACGGTTTATCCGATACAAATAGCGCTGCTTCCAGCAGTTTTTTTAAATCTGGTTTATTCACTCGCTTTGCCCCCACCAAACTTAAGTGGCATAACGTAGCGCCATATACTTAATCTTGGCCCACAAATGCTATTCACTTGCTTTTGTTCCTACCAAGCTTAACTGGATAGGTCCATAAACCTGAGACTGTAACAAACGGATCAATCCCAACTTACACAACTCTAATACTGCTAAAAAGCTCACCACCACACCTGCTTTTCCCTTATCAACTTCCAGCACCTGGGTGAAAGGGGTAAATACCTGCTCTTGCAAGAGCGCGAGTATTTGACTCATCCGCTCTCGGGTCGATAGTTTTTCCCGCTTAATGGCGTGGTGTTCATAGTCGGAAGCGCGTTTTAACATAGATTGCATAGCTAAAACCAGCTCTTTTAAGTCTACATTTGGAAAAGCGGGTATGACTTCCTTTGGAGTAACCAATGTCGCTCTGGCGACAAACAACTCTCGATCGGTCCTTGGCAGCTTGTCCAATCCATCGGCTGCATCCTTAAACACTTCATATTCTTTTAAGCGACGGATCAAGGTTACCCTAGGATCCTCTTCTGTTTCCGTCTCTTGAGGCGGCTTTGGCAGTAGCATGCGAGATTTGATCTCCGCCAATAATGCAGCCATCACCAAGTACTCCGCTGCCAGCTCCAGTTTAACCGCTTTCATTAACTCGACATATTCCATATATTGCCGGGTAATCTCTGTCATTGGCAGATCGAGTACATCCAGGTGCTGCTTGCGAATAAGGTAAAGCAGCAAATCCAGTGGGCCTTCAAATGCCTCCAAAAATACTTCCAACGCTTCGGGCGGAATATAGAGATCTTTTGGCGCGAATACTGTTTTTCCATTCACCAGCGCCTGCAGAGGCGACTCCGATGATTGTGCAGGACCTTTACTCAAACGGAGTTATGTCCCCGGCGCCTTCCCGAACAATTACAGGGTCTCCATCGGAAAAATCGATAACACTGGTGGGTTGCTCCCCTAAAAAACCACCGTTGATGATGAGATCTACCTGATGCTCCAGCTTGTCACGAATCTCTTCGGGGTCATATTCAGCCCCATCATTGCCCGGCAAAATCAAGCTAGTGGACATCATTGGCTCTTCCAGTGCATCCAACAATGCCAGGGCAATTTGATTATCCGGTACTCGGATACCTATGGTTTTCCTCTTGGCGTTTAACAAGCGCTTCGGTACTTCTTTGGTGGCCTTAAAAATAAAGGTATAAGCACCTGGAGTGTTATTCTTCAATAATCTGAAGGCTTGATTTTCGACTCTGGCGTATGAGGATAGCTCCGACAAGTCCCTGCATAGCAGAGTAAAATTGTGATCTTTCCCAATTTTTCGAATGCCGCACACCCTGTCCAGGGCTTGCTTATCTCCTACGTGACAACCTAATGCATAACCTGAATCCGTGGGATAAACGATAACCCCGCCGCTGCGAACAATCTCCACAGCCTGGCTGATCAACCTGGTCTGAGGGTTGTCAGGGTGAATATAAAAAAACTGGCTCATCGTATTTTCCTTGGATCTTGAAAACGGGCCCAGCGGACTCGTGAATTGTTTGCCATTACGGACAAGCGGTACGCTTATTAACTTAGTTCTGACCAATCTTGCCAAACCGCTATGGCATTTTTTGGTAAATCTAACTTACTTCTAACTCTGACCAGTTTTGCCAAACCGCTATGGCATTTTTTGGTAAATCTAACTTGCTTCTAACTCTGACCAGTTTTGCCAAACCGCAGTGGCGTCTTTTGGTAAATCTAACTTGCTTCTAACTCTGACCAGTTTTGCCAAACCGCTATGGCGTCTTTTGGTAAATCTAACTTGCTTCTAACTCTGACCAGTTTTGCCAAACCGCTATGGCATTTTTTGGTAAATCTAACTTACTTCTAACTCTGACCAGTTTTGCCAAACCGCTATGGCATTTTTTGGTAAATCTAACTTACTTCTAACTCTGACCAGTTTTGCCAAACCGCTATGGCATTTTTTGGTAAATCTAACTTGCTGCTAACTCTGACCAGTTTTGCCAAACCGCAGTGGCGTCTTTTGGTAAATCTAACTTGCTGCTAACTCTGACCAGTTTTGCCAAACCGCAGTGGCGTCTTTTGGTAAATCTAACTTGCTTCTAACTCTGACCAGTTTTGCCAAACTGCAGTGGCGTCTTTTGGTAAATCTAACTTGCTGCTAACTCTGACCAGTTTTGCCAAACCGCTATGACATCTTTTGGTCAACCTAACTTGCTGCTAACTCTGACCAGTTTTGCCAAACTGCAGTGGCGTCTTTTGGTCAACCTAACTTGTTTCTAATTCGGGCCAGTTTTGCCAAACCGCTATGACATCTTTTGGTCAACCTAACTTGCTGCTAACTCTGACCAGTTTTGCCAAACCGCTATGACATCTTTTGGTCAACCTAACTTGCTGCTAACTCTGACCAGTTTTGCCAAACCGCTATGACATCTTTTGGTCAACCTAACTTGCTGCTAACTCTGACCAGTTTTGCCAAACTGCAGTGGCGTCTTTTGGTCAACCTAACTTGTTTCTAATTCGGGCCAGTTTTGCCAAACCGCTATGACATCTTTTGGTCAACCTAACTTGCTGCTAACTCTGACCAGTTTTGCCAAACCGCTATGACATCTTTTGGTCAACCTAACTTGCTGCTAACTCTGACCAGTTTTGCCAAACTGCAGTGGCGTCTTTTGGTAAATATAGGTTGCGACCCAATTCTCGCCATGGGCTTGCCGCATGAAAATCAGAGCCTTGCGAAGCCAGTAAGCCGTATTCACGACTCCATTGACCCAGATTAATGCGTTCTTGGGGTGCTTGCTGTGCAGTAGCCACCTCCATGGCATCGCCACCTGCCTCCTTAAATGCCACCAATAACCTGCGTAACCATTTATTGGATAGTTTATAGTGCGCAGGATGAGCCAGCACTGCTACCCCGCCGGCTTGATGAATGGTGTCGATGGCCTCGGCGATAGACACCCAGTTATTGGGTACGTAACCTGGATTACCCCGGGTCAGATATTTGTTAAAAACCTTTTGAAACGAATCCACATAGTTCTGCGCTACCATATATCGGGCAAAGTGGGCGCGGGTAATTTGGCCATCACCAGCCAGAGCCTTAGCGCCATCATAGGCATCAGGAATATTGGCTTTCGCCAACCGGCGCCCTATTTCCAACGCACGAACCTCCCGCTTTTCTTGCTGCGTCTGTAAAAGCGCAAGCATGGCAGGATGTGCCTGGTCAAATCTCAGGCCCACTACATGAATTTCATAATTTTCCCAACCACAGGAAATCTCCACCCCATTAACCAAGATTAACGGCAGATCCTGGGCCTCAATAACCCGTTGCGCTTCAGCAATTCCAGCTGTGGTGTCGTGGTCAGTGATGGCCAATGCCTGCACTCGTTTATCCACGGCCCTAAGCACCAATTCAGTAGGTGTCAGCACGCCATCAGAGGCTGTGGTGTGAGAATGGAAGTCGACTAACATTAATAATCCAAAAATATAACTTGACTTTAATGCCCAATTAAACGAAAAATTGAGCAGTTAGTTTTTATAGGTATTCTATTCTACATGAGCATTGTGAGAATTTCTCTTCAAGTTTGGTGGTGGCGCACTCCCTTTTAAGCGGGTTGCGTGGTTTTACTGTGTAGAATAAGTAAAGTAAAAACCAAGAAAAGCCCGCAGAATTGCGGGCTTTTTTTATTTTTGGCGGAAATAAATTGATGAACAGGGTAAAAAAACAAAATTGGCGATGGCGTTATTCCCATAACTAACTTCAGGATTAATTAACGAGGAATAAAAGTAATGAGTCAAAAGAATCACCTAGGTCAGTTAACGACCTTGCGAGGCCAGGCAAATTATGTCGCCGACCCCCTCGCCTTATATCATCAATTGTCCAGTCCAGGCGACAACAGCCTGTTACTGGATTCAGCGGAAATAGACAGTAAGGCACACCTGAAAAGCCTGATGTTATTGGATGCGGCGGTAAAGATCCGTTGCAATGGTAATCAGGTGAGCCTGGATGCTTTAACAGAAAATGGTCAGGATCTACTGGCCTTTATCACTACAGTATTACCGGCCGAAGTGACCCAGCAAAGTGAACCTCATAAGCTGGAACTGACTTTTCCACAGCCCGACCGTTTATCCGACGAGGATACCCGACTAAAGTCTATTTCTCCCGTCGACACGCTTCGCTGCATTATTGAAAATGTTGAAAAAAATAGCGATTTAAACGAAGCCCTGTTTTTAGGCGGCATTTTTGCCTATGACTTTATCGCTACTTTCGAGGACCTTCCTCAGGTGCCTGACAGTAACAATATCTGCCCCGACTACCTGTTTTACGTAGCAGAAACCCTGTTGTTACAGGATCACCAGCAACAAAACTGTGAAATTATCGGCTCAGTATTTGGTGGCCCCGCCGTTGAAAACAGTACCAGCCGCCTGACTAAGCGACTGGCGCAACTAAGTCAAAGCTGTGCTGATTTTCAACCGGGCCAGCTGCCCACACCGGCGCCACTTAAAGGAAAGATCAGCACAGATATTTCAGACCATAGCTTTTGCAACCAGGTCGAAGAACTGAAGAATTATATCCGCAAAGGCGATATTTTCCAGGTGGTGCCGTCGCGCAGCTTTAATCTTGACTGCCCTTGCTCTATCAGTGCTTACGGCATGCTGAAAAAAACCAACCCAAGTCCTTACATGTTTTACCTGAACGACAATAATTTCGTTCTGTTTGGTGCCTCTCCTGAAAGCGCCATCAAGTATTGCCATAAAAGTCGGGATGTAGAAATTTACCCTATTGCCGGTACCCGGCGCCGGGGGTTTAACCCGGACGGCAGCATTAACCGGGACCTCGATGGCCGTATCGAGCTTGAACTGCGCCAAGATAAAAAAGAGATGTCCGAGCACCTGATGCTGGTGGATTTGGCCCGAAATGATGTAGCAAGGATTTCCGAGCCGGGCACACGACATGTGGCAGACTTGCTAAAAGTAGACAGATACAGCCATGTCATGCACCTGGTTTCCCGGGTCATCGGCACGTTAAGGGATGACCTCGATGCCCTCCATGCTTATCAAGCTTGTATGAATATGGGCACTCTGGTGGGAGCTCCTAAAATTCGAGCTTCCGAGCTTATCCGTCAAACCGAACAGCAGCGCCGCGGGAGTTATGGCGGCGCCGTGGGTTATCTGACCGGAACCGGAGAAATGGATACCTGCATAGTTATCCGCTCGGCTTTTGTTAAAGACGGTAAAGCCAGTGTTCAGGCAGGTGCGGGCGTGGTCTACGACTCTAACCCCCAGGCAGAAGCAGATGAAACCCGCAGCAAGGCTGCTGCTGTGTTAAATGCTATTGCCCGAGCACACGGCACTACGTTGGAGGCTGTATCTCATGACTAAGACACTATTTTTACTCGATAATTTCGACTCATTTACCTATAACCTGGTGGATCAGTTTCGTAACCTGGGGCATCAGGTCAAAATATATCGTAATAGTCTGAGCGCCCAGCAGATCAAAGCTTATATGGATGAGTGCGAACAGACACCTGTGCTTATCCTGTCTCCCGGGCCGGGCAATCCAAAACAAGCGGGTTGCATGCTGGAGCTTATCGAATTATGTAAAGGTAAAATTCCCATGATAGGAATTTGCCTTGGCCATCAGGCCATTATCGAGCAATATGGCGGTAGCATAGACACAGCTGGTGAGATTATGCACGGAAAATCATCTGACATCAGCCATTGTGGTGACCGTATGTTTCAGGGGCTTTCAGAGCCGCTACCGGTAGCCAGGTACCATTCCCTGGTGGGTACGTATGTGCCTCCCACATTGGAAGTCGTGGCTGAATACGGGGAAATGCCCATGGCTGTGTATAACGAAGCGGATAAGGTGATCGGTTTTCAATTCCACCCTGAATCTATTCTCACCTGTGAAGGCGCCCAGCTATTACAATCGAGCCTGGCATTGGTCACAGCAAATCAAACTCAACAGGAGACGGATTAATGCATGAGCTGCTAGCACAACTTTATCAAGGGCAAAGCCTGACTGCGAAACAAAGCCAGTCTTTATTTGAGCAAGTAATGACAGGGGAAATGGACCCCATCGTCCTTTCTTCTGCGCTTACAGCAATGAAAATGCGCGGGGAAACACCGGAAGAAATCAGTGGCGCCGCTACGGCTATGCTGGCGCACGCCAAACCTTTCCCCCGCCCAGACTACGAATTTACCGATATCGTTGGCACAGGAGGAGATGGCTTAGGCACCATTAATATTTCCACAGCCAGTGCCTTTGTCGCGGCCGCTTGTGGTGTCAAAGTGTGCAAACACGGTAGCCGCAGTGTTTCCAGCAAATCCGGCGCATCTGATTTACTGTCCGCCTTTGGCATCAATATCAACAAATCCCCAGAAGTAGCGCGTCAATGCCTTGATGAGCTAGGGGTTTGTTTTATCTTTGCCCCTCAGTACCATGCAGGAATGCGCTTTGCAGCGCAGGTACGCCAGGCCCTGAAGACGCGCACCATATTTAATGTACTGGGACCATTGGTCAATCCTGCCAGACCCAGCACAGAATTAAACGGTGTCTACGACCCGTCACTGCTTGTGCCTATCGCCAAGGCCCACCATCAACTGGGGCTAAAACGCGTACTTGTGGTCCACGGCAGTGGCCTGGATGAAGTAGCTATCCACGGGGAAACTCAAATCGCCGAGCTGAAAGATGGCGACATCACCCAATACAGCCTGAAACCAGCAGATTTCGGTGTGCAGGAATACCCCTTGGATGTCATTTTGGGCGGGGAGCCGGAAGTAAACCGCCAAATCATTGAGAAAATTCTCCAGGGTAAAGGCACAGCGGGCCAGCAAGCCGCTGTGGCCGTAAACGTGGGTGCACTACTGGTATTAAACGATAAAGCCGACAGCTTTAAACAAGGCACCGAGATGGCCATTGCCGCCATGGAAAGTGGAAAACCACTGGAGCTGGTGCACGCACTAGCAGCCAAGAGCCAAGGGTAGGAAAACCATGTTAGAAAATACAGTCCTGGGTAAAATCGTTGAGGATAAAAAAGTCTGGGTAGACGCGCGTAAACAAACTCAACCGCTGGCCGACTTCCAGCCAGACGTTGTCGCCACAGACAGAAACTTTTACGCCGCATTAAACCAGTCGCATAAAGTGTTTATTCTGGAGTGTAAAAAAGCCTCGCCGTCCAAAGGACTAATTCGCGCGGACTTTGATCTGGATTTAATCGCCGGGGTTTATAAAAATCACGCCAGCGCCATTTCTGTGTTAACGGATGAGAAGTACTTCCAGGGAGACTTTAACTATGTCACCCGGGTACGAAACCAGGTAACACAACCTGTGCTGTGTAAAGACTTTATGATTGACGAATACCAGGTTTACCTGGCCCGTTATCATCAGGCCGACGCTATCTTGCTGATGTTGTCTGTATTGGACGATGAAACCTACAGCCGACTTGCTGACCTGGCCCACTCGCTAAAAATGGGTGTATTAACAGAGGTTAGCAACGAGCAAGAGTTGGCGCGCGCCATTACGCTCGACGCAAGAGTCGTGGGTATTAATAATCGCAATTTACGGGATCTCAGCACCAGCCTAGAGCGTACTAAGGAGCTTGCCCCGGGTATACCAAAAGACAGGATCATTATTTCTGAGTCTGGTATTTATACCCACTCACAGGTGAAAGCGCTTGGTCACTACGCCGATGGTTTTCTGGTGGGCAGCTCACTTATGTCTCAGGACAATATTGAGCTTGCATGCAGAAAGCTGATCCTGGGCAATAACAAGGTATGCGGCCTAACCCGCCCTGAAGACGCAGCCAGTGCCTATCAGGCGGGAGCCGTACACGGCGGCCTGATCTTCGCTCCAGGCTCGCCAAGGCAAATAGACCTGGAACACGCCCGGCTGACCATGATGGGGGCTCCGCTGGATTATGTGGGGGTATTTAAAGACCAAGCTATGGAAGAAGTAGTGTGTATTGCGGCCGAGTTGGGCTTAAAAGCGGTACAGCTACACGGTGGTGAAACACCTGACTACCTCGACCAGCTAAGGAGTGAGCTTTCTGCTGATTGTGAGATCTGGAAAGCCCATGGTGTCAGCGACAGCATTCCTGACTTTAGCCAATTCAACGCCGACAAGCAGCTACTTGATACACGCGTGGCCGACCAATGTGGTGGCACAGGACAAATCTTCGACTGGTCATTACTGGAAGGGATCAGTAAAGACAAAATCATCCTGGCCGGCGGCATAGGCCCGGACAATATCAGTCAAGCCGTTCAGCTAGGTTGCGCCGGGTTGGATCTTAACTCAGCTGTCGAATCAGCCCCTGGGATCAAAGATCAAGACAAGATTGCACGTGCATTTAAAGAGATTAGGAATTATTAAAGATGAGCAAATTAGACCCATATTTTGGTGAATACGGCGGTATGTTTGTACCGCAAATCCTGATGCCCGCTCTAAAACAGCTGGAAACAGAATTCATAGCGGCGCAAAACGATCCCGAGTTTATTAAGGAATTTCAGGGCCTACTCACAGAATACGCGGGCCGCCCGACCCCATTGACCCTGTGTCATAACCTGACTAAAGGGAAAAAATCCAAGATTTACCTGAAACGCGAAGATCTGCTGCACGGCGGCGCCCACAAGACCAACCAGGTACTGGGTCAGGCCCTGTTAGCCAAGCGCATGGGCAAACATGAAATCATCGCGGAAACCGGCGCCGGACAACACGGCGTAGCCGCGGCACTGGCTTGTGCCCTGTTAGGCTTAAAATGCCGCGTTTATATGGGCGCCAAAGACTGTGAACGGCAAAAACCCAACGTATTTCGTATGCGCCTGATGGGCGCCGAAGTGATCCCGGTCACCTCAGGCTCCGCCACCTTAAAAGATGCGTGTAATGAAGCCCTGCGCGACTGGACCGCCAGCTATGACAAGGCCCATTACCTGTTAGGCACTGCAGCCGGCCCTCACCCGTTCCCCACCATAGTGCGTGAATTCCAGCGCATGATTGGTGAAGAAGCCAAGGCCCAGCACCTGGAGAAAGAAGGTGTATTACCCGATAAAATCATCGCCTGCGTCGGTGGCGGCTCTAATGCTATCGGTATCTTTGCCGATTTTATCGACGATAAAGGGGTTGAACTTATCGGTGTCGAGCCCGCGGGTAAAGGCATAGCAACCGGCGAGCACGGCGCCCCCTTGGCTCACGGCCGCAAAGGCGTGTTCTTCGGCATGCATTCTTTGTTAATGCAGGACGAACACGGCCAAATCGAGGAGTCTTATTCCGTGTCTGCCGGCCTGGATTTCCCTTCCGTGGGTCCACAGCATGCACACCTGGCAGCGATTGGCCGCGCACAATACGTATCTGTCACCGACGATGAAGCCCTTGAGGCGTTTGCCACCCTGGCTAAAAAAGAAGGGATAATCCCGGCGCTGGAATCCTCCCACGCCCTGGCCTATGCCCTGAAGCTCGTTGAGCAAGACGACAAAGAGCAGAACATTATCGTCAACCTGTCGGGTCGTGGCGATAAAGATATCTTTACCGTGTGCGACATCTTCGAACAAAAAGGAATGCTCTAATGACCACTCGTTATCAATCCCAATTTGCTAAATTGGCGGAACAAAATCAGGGTGCCTTTGTTCCTTTTGTCACCTTAGGCGATCCCAACCGGGAATTGTCACTGCAGATTATTGACGCTCTGGTAGCAGCGGGCGCGGATGCGCTGGAGCTGGGCATGCCTTTCTCCGATCCTGTAGCAGACGGCCCCACCATTCAGGATTCAGCAACCCGGGCTTTAGAAGCCGGCGCTACACCCGTTACCTGCTTTGAGATGCTGGCGGAGATCCGCACTAGGTATCCCGATTTACCCATTGGTCTGCTACTTTACGCCAATCTGGTTTACAGCAATGGTATCCAGGACTTCTACGACAAATGTGCAACCGCGGGCGTTGATTCGGTACTGGTGGCCGATGTACCAGTAGAGGAAAGCGCTCCATATCGTGCTGCCGCCGACAAAGCCGGCATTGACGCTATTTTTATCGCTCCGCCTAACGGCGACGAAGCAACCCTAAAACAGGTGGCTAAATTAGGCAGGGGTTACACCTATCTGTTAAGCCGCGCCGGAGTTACCGGAACAGAAGCCAAGGCGGGTAAACCCGTTGATCACATGTTGGCCAGCCTGAAAGCCAATAATGCGCCGCCTGCTCTGCTCGGCTTTGGTATCTCTCAGCCAGCACAGGTGAAAGAGGCCATTTCTGCCGGGGCTGCCGGGGCGATTTCCGGCTCTGCCGTGGTTAATATTATTGCCGAGAATCAGCATAACCCGGAGCGACTTCTGGCTGAGATGAAAACCTTTATCTCCAGTATGAAAGCGGCAACGCATAAATAAAACCTGCTCCGTCGCCTTAGGGTACTCTGTGGTGATAATTTTATACCACAGAATGCCCGAAGCATTCGAAGAAAACTTAAGTTGGTGGCGCCTATGAAACTGTTTTTTGAATTTATCCCTTTGCTCATCTTTTTCGCCACTTATAAGCTCTACGATATTTATCTTGGCAGCGCTGCACTTATCGTCTCCACAGGCCTGCTGCTGGCATTTAACTGGCTTAAATACAAGAAGTTGGAGAGAATGTATGTTATTACCTTTGTGATGGTATTGGTGTTTGGCAGCGCAACCTTACTGTTGCGGGATGACACTTTCATCAAATGGAAGGTCACCTTTGTATACGGCCTGTTCGCACTGGCTCTGCTAGGAGCTAAATACCTGTTTAACAAAAACCTACTCAAGCAAATGCTGGGCAAAGAACTGACCTTGCCGGAGCTAGGTGTGGAATAAACTGAATCTCGCGTGGAGCGGTTTTTTTGCCGCCTGCGGCGCCGTTAACGTGTATGTGGCTTTCCAGTTAAGCCAGGAAACCTGGGTTAACTTTAAAGTGTTTGGTTTGCTTGGCCTGACCGTGATTTTTACTCTGTTAACCGGCATCTATCTCTATAAGCATCTACCTAAACAAGAAGAAAAGTAAGGACATACTATGTGGTATTCGATTATCTCCCAAGACATTGAAAATAGCCTGGAACTACGCTTGAAGGCACGCCCGGCTCACGTTGCACGGCTCAAAGAACTAGCGGACGAAGGGCGCCTGCTGGTAGCCGGACCATCACCCGCCATAGATAGCGAAGATCCTGGTCCGGCTGGATTCACAGGCTCTGTGGTTATTGCGGAATTTGAATCCCTGGAGCAGGCTCAATCTTGGGCCGATGCAGACCCATATATTGAAGCCGGTGTTTACGCCCAGGTAACTGTAAAACCCTTTAAGAAAGTCTTGCCTTAACTTATCTTTTAGTTTTATTTGATTGGCATTAACACTCGTTACGCTAACCTCATTAATGACAACAATGTCAATCACTAACAATGAGGTTATCTATGAACGTCAGAGCAATTCTTGTCGCCGCCTGCTTAACATTTGTTTCCCTAAACTCCATCTCGTTGCAAGCCGCCGGGAGTGACAGGCAGCAAATCGAACAGCAGGAAGGGAAGGTTAATATTAATACCGCTAACCTGGATGAACTCACTAAGCTCAGAGGGATCGGAAAATCTAAATCCCAAGCCATTGTTGCGTATCGGGAAAGTAACGGGGGATTTACTTCCCTTGATCAACTTACCCAAGTGGCAGGAATTGGGCAAGCCACTCTGGAAAAGAACAGAGACATGCTAACTATTGAATAAACGACTTAAAAGTCAACTCATCACAAAGAGCAGAAAGTTCGCAACTCCGGCTTCTCTGTAGCCTTTGTGGTGATCTCTAAACTGGTTTTAGCCTCAATCTCGTTTAATGGTAATGGTCAGGTTGGCGCCAACTTCAGTGTTAAATACCATTTCTAGCTCGTTTTCCAGCAACCCCCGCCCTGTCTCATAGCGGACATCAGCCAGCATTCCCAACGAGAAACCAGGAGCAGTTTTTGAAAGTAGTTTATGGGCAGGTTCAAACCCGCCATTGGCAAACTCAAAACTTGGGTCGAGTCTGTCAAACAACATTATCTGCATTTTAACAACTTGCTCTATACGGGCGTTATAGAGCTGTTGGTTTAGTATTGAAAGCAGCTTAGCGGGTTTAATCATTAGCTCGCTACGTGCCGACTGGAAGTGGCGAAACGGTTCGTTGATCAAAGACTTGATAAGCAATCCGGTAATCGCGGCTTCACTGCCAAGTAAGGATAAATCCATCACTATAACGACTAACTTATCTTCTCCTAAACCATAGACGTCCGGTAGCAAACCATCATGCCCTGTGGTATTGAACTCAAGGTGAAAGCCATTAATATTGCTTTTTTCCTTCGGCATCAAATTACGCATTAATAAAGTAGAAGCGGGATCGTCGGTTTTGAAAAAGGAAACATGCTGGGCAAGCTCATTATGCGCAAGTTGCCTATCGTCGCTTACATGCGGGCCAGGCTCATGGGTTATACTGCCATTTAGAATTTCCATTATCGTCAGCTCAAGGGCTTTCCAGTTGGCGAGTGGCTTAACCAAATAATCCCGGGCACCATTTCGCAGCGCCTGAGCTACATCAGCCATATTCCCATTTCCCGAAATAACGATAATAGGTAAATCCGGATGTGTTTCCACTAAACTCGCGATCACTTCCTGGCCATCGAGCTCAGGCATTCTTAAATCGCACAATACAATATCCGGTTGAAAGTCTTCAACCAGAGCAAGGCCCAATTTGCCATTTTCAGCCTCTGCGACCAGGGCGCCCTGCTTTTTTAAGAAGCAAGTCAGCTGCAGCCTAAAAACTGCGTCGTCTTCAATTACCAATACGCTGGCTTGAGATAGATTTTGTATTGCCATTGTGATCCGGTTTTCCTCCGCTTCAACCCACCTGATTCTAGAAAAGAATTTCAGGTTCTTCATTAATATTGGATTGTATTTACCCTTTATTCTTCTATTTCATCCAAATAGTCTTCCAATGCCCCGTCGTCTTCCTCTGGCTCTGAAACACTTGGGTTAACCCGGTAGTCCTGATACTGGACATATGCGTCGCGTACAAAGATGTAAGGGTCCAGAGACTGATCGATAAGGGCATCCTGACCCAGGGCCTCCGCTCGATTGTAGATCCCATCCATGCCCCAGTGGGCCAGCCGTTCGAAATAAGTTAGTGAACTGAAAGGAAAATAGAGGGTATCAACAATATCACCGGCCAATTTACGCGTAGTCTTGGGGCCAAATACGGGAACCATCACATAAGGACCATGACCTACCCCCATAGAGCCTAGAACATCCTGAAATTCCGCCCTGTTTCTGGTTAATCCGGTTTTACCCGCCACGTCGATAAAACCCACCAGCCCAAACGTTGAATTAACCACAAAGCGCATCACACTGCTCAGCGACTCTTTCACTTCCAGCTGCAACAGGTGGTTCACTGCACTCGATGGCTCTTCGAAATTAAGCACAAAATTATTCAGGGCTTCCCTTGCTCCCGGGCTTATATAATCTACATAAGCTTCTGCGGTAGGTTTATATATCTGCTTATCGAGAAATTCGTAGTTAAAATCCCAGATCCCCCTATTTATACCTTCAAAGGGATCACTGACCGTTTCGGTTTCATTGGCCAAGCCGGTTATGGGCAAAAGTAGACACAGCAACAATCCTGTTATTCGCATATTTTCATCCCGAAAAAGTTATTGTATCAACCAGATACGTAAAAGAACTGGGATTATTTAGGAGTTTAATTCAATCTAGTGAATTATTCACCCATCAAAAAAAGCAATATACCCAAGCAGCTTGGGTATATAAGGGCTGGAATTAAAAATACAAGGGGGAAACGTTCACTCCCCGGGACGGGGAGTGAAATAAATTACAAGGCTTTATTAACTTCAATTTGGATAGGTCCCTGCTTGCCCGCTTTAATCACACCTGAATCCCCTTCCCACTCTCCGGACATAGGAGTGACATTACCATCCAGGGAGATCCTGGCTTTCACCACAAACTGACCTTGCTGGCTTAATCTGAGTTCCGGCACCATAGCATCTGCATCAGACAAGGTCACGGTCAGCGGGAATTGGGGTAACGGAATTTTCTTTGCCGCCAGTGGCGCAGGAGGCCCATCAATCATTTGCGCAAAAACAAATAAGAAACCGGAGTCGGGTAGGCTTACATTGTCTGCCAGTCGTACTTCTATGGAGTACTCTGGGCCAACCGACTTGCCCGGTTTTTGTGCCTCCATCTGACTCTTCGCATACTCGATACTGCCGGTTATCATCTGATAGCGCTCACTGCCTTTCTCAATCATGGGCAACATTTTTTGCCAACGATTGATGGCTTCCCCAAAATTTTCCTCCTGCAGGGCCATAAAAGCGTACAGAGACCAGGCTTCCAGGTTATCAGGCTCAACCCCTATTGTAGCCACGATAATATTCTCCGCTTGCTTGCTACGAAGGGGATCACCGCTTTGCATTAACGCCTGTGCGTAAGAAGTACGTATATCCGTACGCTCTGGCGCCTGCTCATAAGCTATGGCAAGTGCATCCAGGGCCATCTGAGCATCCTTAAGGGCCAGTGCCAGACGGCCCAGCATCAACCAGCCGGTGGTATCATTTGGCGTGGAAATAAGTTGGGTTCTTAACCCCAGTGCAAATTCTCTGACATCCTGATCTGTAGGCGATTCACCGGCCCCCATGACTATCTTCCGCTGTAACTCAGGATATTTCTCCACTACAGCTTGCCAATGCGCAACTTCAGACGCCCCACCGACTTTAAAGTACACAGTGTAAGAAATCATCACCAGCACAAGTACACCCGGTAGCCAGATAAGTTTGCTGGCACCGAACTGGGCCTTTTTCGACTCCTGTACATCTTCCAGTAAGTTTTGCTGCAGCTCTTTAATTACAGCCGCATTGTCACTGATGATGCCCTGGGAATCATCCCGCTCGATTTCTTTAAGCCGTTGACGGTAGAGTTGTTTGTTGAGTTCATCCCGATCAGCCTCCGCTCCGCCCCGGTTACGGACGATAGGGATAACCAATGCCAAACTGGCCAGGAGCAAAAGTACAACACTCATAAACCAAAATACAATCATGATTTCTTCTCTTCTTTTGCGGCTTCGTCTGCCAGAATTTTCTCTTCTTCGGCCAGTAATTGCTTCAGTTTTTCGGTCTCTTCAGGGTTCAGCTCAGCTTTTCGCTTGCGAGCCTGCAGAAATATCACTAATGCACTAAAGAATATAAACAGAATCGGACCTAACCAGAGGAAGATGGTTGCAGGATTCATGGGCGGATCGTAACGCACAAAGTTACCAAACCGGGCAACCATATAATCCACCACCTCATCTGCGTCCTTGCCCTGGGTAACCATTTCATAGGTTTTTTCCCGCATATCTTTAGCTAAAGGAGCATTGGATTCTGCAATGGTCTGATTCTGACACTTAGGGCAGCGTAATTCCTTTACCAGAGATTGAAAAAGTCGCTCCTGCTGGTCGGTTTCAAACTCATAAACCTCTATCGTGGCGTAGCTTTTAGGTACAGCTAACAACAAAAATACCAATATAATGAAGAGATGTTTCATTATTTCATCCCATAGTAGATTTGAGCCAGGGTCTGCTGCCAAACCCGCTCATTGATATCACCCACATGGCGATATTGAATAACGCCATTGCTATCAATAAAAAAGGTTTCCGGTGCGCCATATACGCCGAGGTCCAACCCCAGCATACCGTCACCGTCATACAGGCTAACCTTGTAAGGGTCACCCAGCTCGGTTAACCAGCGGATGGCCTTTTTCCTGTCATCTTTATAGTTCATCCCTATTATATAAACGCCGTCTTTAGCCAGTTTATTTAAATAGGTATGCTCCGCATAACAGGTTGGGCACCAAGTCGCCCAGACATTGAGCAGCATAGGCCGGCCTTTAAGCACCGACGCATCGTGCACCAAACCTTTCTGGTAAATATCCTGCAGGGTAAATTCAGGAACCGGCTTGCCAATTAATACGGATTCCAGTTTTGAGGGGTCGGTAAACAACCCCTTAAACAGAAAGACAGTAGCGCCCAGAAATGCAGCCAGTGGCAACAAATAAACTAAAATACGCTTAGGTTTACTCATGCTGTGGCTACTCGCTGCTTTTTAAACCGATACCGTCTGTCACTCATGGCAAAAATACCACCGATGGACATAATGATAGTTCCCCCCCAGATCCAGCGGATAAAGGGTTTGTAATAGATACGCAACGCCCAGGCGCCGCCTTCAAGCTGCTCTCCCAGGGCCGCATACAGGTCACGGGTAATACCAGGATCTATAGCAGCTTCCGTCATTACGTTGCGTTGTACATTATAGAAACGCTTTTCCGCATTCAGCTGGGTCACAAACTTGCCGTTACGTGTAACGTCAAGTACCCCCATATGACCTTCATAGTTTGGTCCATCTACTGAGGTCACTGTTTTAAAGTGGAACTCATACTCGGCGAACACTATGCTATCACCCGGCTCCATACGCACGTCTTTTTCTATGCTGTAGTTTTGCGTCATCGCGATACCGATAACAGTCACGGCCAAACCGATATGACCCAGGATCATCGCCCAGTGACTGCGTCCTAGTTTGCTTAACCCCTCCCATAGACTGTGTTTATAGGTGGCACGAATATAGGTTTCCTGAACGGAAGTGATGATCACCCAAATACCCAGGAAACAACCCAGCAGGGCCAGCCATTTAATCTGTTCGGCAAACACCAGCAGAAAAGCTACCGCCAATACCGCGGAGCCAATCAGGGCGCTGATCAGTACTTTACTCAGATCGCCTGCATGTTGTTTTTTCCAGCGTACCAGAGGCCCCACCCCCAACATAAGCGCAAAGGGTACGATTAACCAGGTAAAGACACGGTTAAAAAATGGTTCGCCGATAGAGATGCTACCAAGACCAATTTCTTTATGTACCAGGGGTAGCAGGGTTCCCAGCAATACCACCAACAGCGCCGCTACCAGCAACACATTGTTGCCCAATAACATAGTTTCACGGGAGAAGAGTTCGAACGAACCCCGGCTTTTCACCGCTGAGCCTTTAAACGCATAAAGCAGTAGTGAGCCACCGACCACCAGGATCAGGAAACCGAGAAGAAACATCCCCCGAGCCGGATCACTGGCAAAGGAATGTACAGACACCAACACCCCTGAACGCACCAGGAAGGCGCCCAGCAGGCTGAAAGAGAATGCTGCCAGCGCCAACAATACAGTCCAGGACTTAAATACACCCCGCTTTTCAGACACTGCCAGCGAATGGATCAGCGCCGTTCCTACCAACCAGGGCATAAAGGAGGCGTTTTCAACGGGATCCCAGAACCACCAACCGCCCCAGCCAAGCTCGTAATAGGCCCACCAGCTGCCCAGTGAGATTCCCAGGGTCAGGAAGATCCAGGCGGCCATGGTCCAGGGACGAGACCAGCGAGCCCAGGCTGAGTCGAGGCGCCCTGTCATCAGAGAGGCGATAGCAAATGCAAAAGCTACCGAGAAACCCACATAACCCATATACAACATAGGCGGGTGTAAAATCAGCCCGATATCCTGCAACAGTGGATTCAGATCCCGGCCGTCGATGGGCAGATAAGGTAAGGTACGCTCAAACGGGTTAGACGTCAGCAAAATAAACAGATAGAAACCTATCCCCAACATCCCCATTATCCCCAGCACTCTTGCCACTGACTCCAACGGCAAATTACGGCTGAATACTGCCACTGCCGCAGTCCAGGTCGCCAGGGTGAACACCCATAGCAAGAGTGAGCCTTCATGGGAGCCCCATACCGCCGATATCTTGTAGTAAATGGGTAGCGCGGTGTTGGAGTTGGAAACCACATTTACTACGGAAAAGTCATCCATGGCAAAGGCATAAGTCAAACAGGAAAATGATAAACCCACAAACAAAAACTGAGTGACGGCCAGGGTTCTGGCGCTGTTCATCATACCTACGTGGCCGGCATGCGCCCCCCACAAAGGATAAATCGATTGTAAGACGGCGCAAGCCAATGCAATAGCAAGGGCAAATTGTCCTAACTCGGGGATCATTGCTGGCTCCCTGCTAGTTGCGCTTCTGTGTATTCCGGTTTGAAGTGCTGCATGCCTTTTAATGCCTCGGCCACTTCGGGCGGCATATATTCTTCATCGTGTTTAGCCAATACTTCATGGGCAAAAACCGTTGTTGCATTTTTTAACTCACCCTGAGCTACGATTCCCTGCCCCTCACGGAACAGGTCCGGCAGTATACCTTCGAATTCCACTGTGACCACAGGTCCACCAGCATCCACCAGTTGAAAGCTTACCTTCAGGCTTTGTGGATCACGGCTCACCGAGCCAGGTACCACCAAACCGCCAATTCTCAGCCTCTGACCCACTTCAGGCATTTGCCCGCTCGGCTGTTTACCTCGCACAAGCTCAGTCGGCGTATAGAAAAGGTCAATATTTTGACTAAGTGCAAATAACACCAGGCCCACGGTAGTGCCTACACCCAATACCAAGGCCAAAATAATGGACATCCGTTTTTTCCGTCTTAGGTTCATAGGGTGTTCTCCAGATTTGGTGCATTTTTAATTCTATGCTCTCGTTCAACTCTCGCCGCAACCTCTTTTAACATGGCTTTTCTGGTTAATCGGGTAGAAAGCACCAATCCCAGCAACGCGAATAAGGTCACGCCAAACGACAACCACACGTAAAAGGCATAACCGCCCATGGCAAGGAATTCAGATACGCTATTAAAGGCCATACTACTTCTCCTTTTCAACTAAAGCGCGGACCCAGGGACGATGGCTTTCCCGGCGCAGGATCTCATTACGGAAGCGCATTAAGGTTAACGCACCCAAATAGCCAATAAATGCGAGCAGCATAGTGAGCAAAGGCCATAGCATAGAGGTCGCAATGGAAGGTTTGCCAAACTTGGTAATGGTGGCACCTTGGTGTAGGGTATTCCACCATTCCACCGAATAGTGGATGACAGGTAAATTGATCACACCTACCAGAGATAGAATGCCTGCCGCCCTGCCGGCCAGCACTTTATCAGAAAATGCATTGTAGATAGCGATAACGCCGAGGTAGAGAAACAGCAGGATAAGCTCAGATGTTAGCCTTGCATCCCACACCCACCACGCACCCCACATGGGTTTCCCCCAGGCGGCGCCGGTAAATAGGGCGATAAAGGTAAACACGGCCCCGACAGGAGCAATGGCCGCAACGGCAATATCAGACAGGCGTATTTGCCATACCATACCGATAAAAGCTGCAATAGCCATAGCGGAATAAGCCCCCATGGACATAATTGCTGCCGGCACATGAATATAGATAATTCTAAAGCTGTCTCCTTGCTGATAGTCTGCAGGGGCAAAGGCCAGCCCCCAAACCAAACCGACCGCAAAAGCGACCACGCTGATAACAACGAACCAAGGCAACATTTTCCCTGCAAGGCGGTAGCTGTGCTCCGCTTTTGCGTAGGGGTGTAACCACTTCCACATAGCTCACTCTCTATAATTATATTTTGTGTAACCTTGCCCATAATCTGCTGAAAACCATATACCTCTAAAGAGCTAAGATGACCTATCATTGATTTAGGGCAAACTGCTTGTTAAAAAACTTCCAGGTACTGCTGTTTCTCGCTGTCTGTGAGTCTATTTAACTACCACCTAAGTATTAGACATACAGAAAAAACCTAACTTACACTGACCCTCAAAGAGGCTGCAATAGCGAAAGGGGCCAAGGTTAATGCACCAACCAGCATAGCCCCCAAAATTGCAACAAACCCGATATAAGGTTGACCAAAACCCGCCGCATCTATGGCCATAGTCGAAAAAATCAGCACAGGTATGCTCAGGGGTAACATGATCAGGCTTAACAATACACCGCCTTTACGCAGGCCCACTGTAAGGGCCACGCCAATCCCACCGAGAAAACTCAATACCGGCGTACCTATGGCCAAGGTAGCTAAAGTGGCGAGATAGGTATTCATATCCAGTGATAACAATACCGCCAGCAAAGGTGAAATCAGGATTATCGGCAGGCCAGTTAACAACCAATGGGCCAATACCTTCGCCGTCACCAACAAACCCAGAGGATAAGGTGCCAGCATAAGCTGTTCCAGCGAGCCATCGATAAAGTCATCTTTAAATAAACGTTCCAATGAGAGCAATGATGACAACAATGCCGCTACCCAAATTATACCGGGAGCAATACGGGCCAATAGGTTAGGCTCAGGGCCTATGCCTAAAGGGAATAAGGTGATGACAATAATAAAAAACCACAAAGGGTTTAATATATCCGACCGACGCCGGTATGCAGCAACTAACTCGCGACGCACCACTAGCATAAAGGCGTTAAACATAACTCAGCTCCAGTGGTCGTTTGGTCAGGGTTATTTTTCGATACTGGTTTTCATCCAAATGAAGATCCTGGTGGGTGGTCAGCACAACAATGCCACCTTGAGAGGCATGTTTTACAAATAACTCCTCTAGGATCCTGACCCCCAGTTTATCTATGGCCGTAAAAGGCTCATCCAGTATCCAGAGTTTGCAACTTGTAGCCCACAGCCTGGCCAAGGCGACCCTCCGCTGCTGCCCTGCAGATAACTGTGCCGCTGGTATTTCTTCATAACCAGCCAGGCCAACCTGGGCCAGTACCTGCCAAATATCCACGCTCAGCTCGGGCTCATAAATTGCCTGGTAAAAACTCAGGTTTTCATAAGCTGTTAGCTCCGCTCTTACGCCGGAATGATGCCCCAAGTAAAGTAGCTCGTTATGATACTCCTCCCGTCCGCTAAGAATGTCGTCGCCATTCCAGCTTACTTTGCCAGCGTAAGGGCTGGACAAGCCAACCAGCAGACGTAAAAGACTGGTTTTACCTACCCCGTTAGGGCCTTCTACCTGAACAATTTCACCGGGTTGAATAACAAAATTCAGCGCGTCAAACAATAATCTTTCTTCTCTGACACAGCAGAGATCATGAGCTTCCAGCATGGGTTTCGAACTACTCTAAGCGTAAGCGGCGGATGATAGCATAGATGCTTTATTCTATTAACCGAGATCAGTCAGGTAATAGCATGGGTCAGTTATCGGTATAACCGTGCGGGTATATTAGCTGGACAAAAAGGGGAAAACTATCAAGTAGATCAATAAAAGTTAAGAAGCGGGCAAGGGCCCGACTCCTATATTGATTTCTTACGTGCGTGCAGGTTTAACAACAATTCAGCTTCGGCTTTGGGCAACTCGCATTCCGCGATTAATTCATCGAGTCCTGCTCCCAGCTCCACCATTTTAACGGCTCTTGAGTAGAGTTTATTTTCAGGATCCATAGTGACTATGTCCTGCTGCCTTTCGTTGGTTTCCTTCAGCGATCTGTCCAACTCACAAATCTTATTACCCACACCCACGGCGCCAGTATGCAGTTCGCCGATTTGTTTTTTCAGGCTATCTCTGGACTTAAGCACATCCTTTAGTAATAACTCCAACGCCGCAATCTTCTTACTCTGTCGCGTATTGTATACCAAGGACAGCAAAATTGCGGATAGGGCAATAACCATCGCCCCCCACGACAAAATTTGTGAAATAATAGAAATAGTCATAATCTTGCGCAAAACTCACTACAGAGTAGTCAATTCGTCCCACTCTTCATCATTCAACAGCTTATTCAGATCGACCAGGATCAACAATTCACCATCCCTGTTGCTGACGCCCTGAATAAACTTAGCGCTTTCTTCGGTACCTACGTTTGGCGCAACATCAATTTCTGACGCCCGTAAGTAGACTACTTCGGCCACACTGTCCACCAAAATACCGATTACCTGCTTTTCAGCCTCGATAATGACAATGCGCGAGTTGTCACTCACTTCAGATGGCATAAGTCCAAAGCGGCAGCGGGTATCAATCACAGTTACCACATTGCCCCTGAGGTTAATGATACCCAGCACATATTCCGGAGCACCCGGCACAGGAGCAATTTCTGTATACCTCAGCACTTCCTGCACCTGCATCACGTTGATGCCGTAGGTTTCATTCTCTAGCTGGAAGGTAACCCATTGTAGTATCTCATCTTCCGCTGCGCTTTCAGCAACACTACGCTGTTCACTCATCATTAATCTCCTGTAATGCCGATACCTATCATAAACTTAGCACGGCACCATAAATAACGGCTAAAAATATCCTAACTTGAGGATTTTTCTAGCACAATGGGTAATTTCAAACACCCTCGATGTCCAGGCCTTGGGTAAGTAAGTTCACCAACTCGTCGACATGCAACAGGGCGCACATTTTTTCTTTTACCATACCCGCCAGCCAGGGGCGTTTTCCTTCCCGGTGGCGCCACTTAATTTGCTCTTGGGTTATCCACTCGGTGCCTTGTAACTTCTCGCAGGCTAAACCCCAGTTAGTGTTCCCCAATAATATTAAGTAGGTATAATCAGTTTCCTCTAACTCCTTGCCTGGCATCACCCACTTCGCCGTATCCACTACATTTATTTGTACTTCTCTCTGGGTCATGACGCCCGCAAACCAAGGGGGTTTACCAAATAGAGTATTGATCCGTTCAATTTTATGAATACCACCCAGCTGGGTTAATGGCACCGCGAAGGTAATTCCAGCCAGTTCAAAAAAAAGCGCCTGGAACTGCTCTTCCAATTCAATATTTTGCCACTTTGTTTCAGGCCCTGTCGGAACTGCTCCCAACTCGCTACTGACCGCGCCTTCCGGTAATGGCGTTTCTTCAAGCACATCCGGAACAGCCTCTATGGCTTGCTCCTGTTCGACGACCAACTCCTCCAGTGCAAAGGTGAGTTCGGCGGGCAAGACAGCCGGCATAGCCATTAGCTCTTGCAGCTGCTCATCCACATCCATAGCGACCTGCTGTTCAGATAATGCTTCTGGTATTTCTTGCGGTTCAGCTAGTTTCGGATGTTCCGTTTTCCCTACATCATCAAGCAGTTTTTGCAAAGGTCTTTGTTCTATTTCAGCATAATTCGTCGAACCCATTACTGGCCCGCTTTCTTTGGATACATCTGCGGCGTCATTTAACAATGCCGAAAAATATTGCTCTATTGCCTGGTCATTGGGCAAGTTGCTCATTGCTTTAATAAATCCTTGTTTTCTAGCTGAATCAAATAGTTGAGCAAAGTATCATAGGCAAAAACACCACGACAGCTACGCGAATAGGCTGATGGGGGGATATGCTTTAAACTCGCATCGCGAAACTTGGTATCTATTGGGATCACTGAACTCCATACAGTATCCGAATATTTATCCCGTATTTCCTGCAAGGTGTTTAGCGAGGCTCGGGTTCGTTTATCGTACATGGTAGGTATCACACAGTACTTAAACGGCGTTGGCCGTGACCGTTGCATTATTTCAAATGTGCGGATCATTCGTTCCAGCCCCTTTAGCGCTAAAAACTCCGTTTGTACCGGTACCAGAATACGATCACAAGCCGCCAATGCATTTACCATCATCACACCCAATACCGGCGGACAATCGATTAACGCGTAATCATAATCTTGCGCTAACCTTTCCAGTATGCGTTTAAGAAATAAGCCCATTCCTTCCCGGTTACCCAGAACCCTATCTAAGGTGGCCAGCGCCATATTCGCCGGAATAAGGTCCAGGCCTTCGAATGGCGTTTTTATAATGTGTGTCATCAGAAATGATCGATCTGGCTCAAGAGCCTGAAACAACTCATACAATCCACCACCCAGCTGGTCTGAATCATATCCCAAGTAGCTGGTGATAGATGCATGGGGATCCGTATCAATCAGCAAAACACGATTGCCTCGCTCTGACAATAAACCAGCCAAAGATATAGCAGTGGTGGTTTTCCCGACCCCACCTTTCTGATTTGCGACTGTCCAGACGATCAAAGTTCCTGCCTTGTTGTAATTATAAGTCCGCCATTTGGCAAGGTGATTTCCTGTACCTCAGTACTATCACCCGCCACAGGCTGAGTGATAGTAACCTCAGCATTTTCTATTGTTTTCGGCTGCCAGGCATAGCGGGAAACCGCAATCACCACTCGCCGATTTTTCCTGCGCCCGTCGACTGAGCTATTGCTTTCAACCGGATAGTATTCGCCGTATCCTTCTACAGCCATCCTTGCAGGATTAACCCCACTCTGTTCCAACAAACGTAATACGCTAGTTGCTCTAGCAACAGATAGCTCCCAGTTCGAGTTGTATACTTCATTACTTATACTTTGATTGTCAGTGTACCCTCTTACTCGCAGAAAATTGTTAACGGGAGACACGATCCCAGCTATTTCTTGCATTAGTGCTCTTGCGGAATTTGAAGGTTGAGTACTACCGCTTGGAAAAATCAATCCACTACTAATATCTATGGTCAGCCAGTCCTGATCCAGGTTTACTTTAGCCACCCCGCTTTCCACTATCCTTAACAGGGTTTCATTAAATTCGTCTTCCAAGGTATTTAGCGGCGTACCTAACTTTGCTTTAGTGATACTTGACAGATCTTCTCCGCCTTGAGTGACACTGCCGGCATCGTCCAGTATACCCGCCCCTAAATCCTGGGTAATTTTATCCGTATCACCATCAAGAAGTCCGGGCTCACCGACATAAGCTGATTTTCCGGCAAACTCCTTGGTAACACTGTAAAACGTGTCTATCACGCCTTGATATTGGTCTTTATTGACCAAGGACACTGCGTATAACATGACAAATAAGGCAAACATTAGCGTCATATAATCGGCATACGACACCAGCCAGCGACTCAAGTTGTCATGTTCAGACGTATGTCTTCTGCGTCTTCTCATTTTCCACCACCTTCTACATTGAAGGAATCTAACCTGCGCTTGATTGTCAGACCATTATCACCGTTAACAATGGCTAATAAACCCTCTATGGTCATTTCCTGATAAAGGGCCTGGCGGTAATAAACGCTGCGTAACTTGTGGGCAATGGGCAGATAAATAAAGTTCGCAAAACCCACACCATAAATTGTAGCGACAAAAGCCACACCTATAGCAGGACCCAGTGTCGTAGGGCTGTCCAGTAATGCCATCGCCTGTATTAACCCAAGTACAGCACCGATAATACCCATGGTTGGGCTATAACCGCCCATGGCGTCAAATACTTTGGTGGATTTTTCGTAATATTCCTGCTCCAAATCCACTTTTTGTTCCAGCAAGCTTCTTAATTTACTCACTTCAACACCGTCGACCACCATGGCAAGGCCATATTGGGTTAATGCATCCAATTTTTTATCCTGGGAGATATTTTCTAACGCCAAAAAACCGTGCTGCCTGGCTTTATTGGACCAAACCAAGATACGCGCCACTTGAGCCTGCATTTCAAATTTTGGTGATACAAAGACTTTGGGCAATTGCTGAATAGCGTGTTTAAATTGTGCAGCGGGGGTTTGAATTAAAACGGCACCGAGCGTACCACCAAATACAATTAGGAAGGCGGGACCATTGAGTAGAAATCCAATGGCGCCTCCGGTAAGCGATTCGGCAAGAAAAATAGAGGCGAAAGCAAGGACAAAACCAAACAGTCCCAGCTTATCCATTACCTACTTCCGTGAGAATGCGATTTGCTACCTTATCGAGAGCAAGAGACTCACTGGCTATACCGGCTTTAGCCACGGCTTGCGGCATCCCATAAACAACACAAGATTCTTCATCCTGAGCCCATATAGTGGCCCCTACACTCTTGAGCATACGAGCACCATCTCTGCCATCAGCCCCCATACCTGTTAGCACGACCGCCAATACTTTGTCGCGATATAGCTTCGCTGCAGAGCCGAAAGTAATATCCACAGAAGGTTTATAATTTACCTTGTCACTACTCTCTAAAATCCTAATTCTTGCACTGTTTCCACGCCCTTCGACCAACATCTGCTTGCCCCCAGGAGCAAGATAAGCACAGCCTTTAACAATAGGATCTCCATCTTCCGCCTCTTTTACTTTTATCTTGCACAATGTGTTTAACCTGGCTGCAAACGCAGTGGTAAAGGTAGAAGGCATATGCTGGATAAGTAAAATAGGATGAGGAAATGACGCAGGCAGCTCAGTTAAAATGGTTTGCAAAGCAACCGGACCACCGGTGGATGTACCAATAGCGATAATATTATAACTCTTTCCGCTGGCTTTAATCCGTGAAGCTGGAGCTCTGGTCGCGCTAGTTCGTTGTGCAATTGAATTTGCGACAGGCTCTCTGGCAACCCGGGCTTCCCTGAGTGTTGAGGTTGACGCGGGTTTTACCCTTGGCGAAAATACCCTGCGCCTGGATATCGCCTTAACTCTTTGCTGCAGAGTTCTTATCGCTTCGTCTTTATCTCTGGCAATATCTTCAAACTTTTTCGGCAAAAAATCCAAGGCCCCGGCTTCCAGCGCTTCCAATGTCGCCTTAGCGCCTTGCTGGGTAAGCGAGGAAAACATCAGAATTGGCGTAGGACTCTTAGCCATAATTTCCTTGACCGCCGTAATGCCATCCATAACTGGCATTTCAATGTCCATGGTGATCACATCAGGCTTTAATCTGGCCGCCATTTCCACGGCTTCCTTACCATTTTTAGCCGTATCGACCACTTCTAAGGTAGCCTCCTGGTTGAGAATTTCGCTGACACGCCTCCTGAAAAAGCTCGAATCATCAACTACTAAAACCTTAACCACCATCTAATCTCTCAAATATTATTGGTTTATCGTCCCGGCTGATTTTGCGCTATCGCCAGTTCGGATTCACTTACATAAGCGCAGCGCCATGCTTACAGTAAAAGCGCTGTCGCCCTGCGACGCTAAATCACGCGTAGTGTTTAAGTAAGCTCGGAATATCCAGAATCAATGCAATGCCGCCATCACTGGTAATAGTGGCCCCGGCCATGCCAGGCGTCCCCTGTAGTAATTCATCCAGTGCTTTAATAACCACTTCTTCCTGCCCTATCAGACTATCGACGACAAAGCCGATCTGACTGGTGCCTAATTGTACGATAACCACATGCCCCAGCCCCGAACGTTTATCTTTAGTGCTACCACCGCGGATCAACCAATCCTGCAAATAAAACAGAGGAATCGCTTTCTTGCGCACAATAATGGTCAGTTGGCCATCCACCAAGTTGGTTTTACTTAGATCCAAGTGGAAAATTTCGTTTACATTAGTAAGGGGTAGTGCAAAAGTTTGTTTACCTACCTCCACCATTAAGGTCGGTAAGATAGCAAGGGTTAGGGGAACCTTGATTTCCAAGCGTGTGCCTTCACCTAACTTAGAATCAATATGGATAGCACCATTAAGTTGAGTAATACTGGTTTTCACTACATCCATGCCCACACCACGGCCGGATATATCAGATATTTCAACTTTTGTGGAAAACCCTGGGGCAAAAATCAGATTATATGCTTCGGTGTCTGACATACGAGTTGCCGTATCAGGATCGAGTATCCCTTTGTTGATCGCTATGCCTTTTAGCTTTCCCGGATCCATACCAGCCCCGTCATCCTGGATGACTAGCAGAATATGATCTCCTTCCTGTGATGCTGACAGCTGGATCTGTCCGAGACGTGGTTTACCACTAGCCTCACGTACATCAGGCATTTCAACACCATGGTCTACCGCGTTTCGCACTAAGTGCACCAATGGATCGGCCAGTGCTTCTACCAGGTTCTTATCTAAGTCAGTGTCTTCCCCTGCCAGCTCCAGATTGATCTCTTTCTTCAGGCTTCGAGCTAGATCTCTTACCACACGAGGGAAGCGGCCAAAAACCTTTTTAATGGGCTGCATTCGGGTTTTCATCACCCCACCCTGCAAGTCGGCGGTGACGACATCCAGGTTGCCCACAGCTTTGGCCATATCTTCATCATTACTGTTGATGCCGAGACTTACCAGGCGATTACGCACCAGCACCAACTCACCCACCATATTCATGATTTCGTCCAGGGTACGCGTATCAACACGTACTGTGGCCTCACCTTGCCCGGCAGGGGGTTTAGCCGGTGCCTTATCTACTTTCGCTACCGGGGCTGCCGGCTTAGGTATTGGGACCGGAGCTGGCCTGCTAACGACTTGCTTAACGGGAGCTGGCGTAGGAGTAGGAGCTGCCGGAATGTCATCTTCCACTGTCGGACCATGACCTGAACCATGAAGTTCATCCAAAAGACGCTCGAACTCGTCATCTCCCATCTGGCCAGTTTCAGTCGGAGGTGCTTTTTCATCTACTGCTGGCGCCCCTGCATGCAGCCCTTTACCATGTAGTTCATCCAGTAAGGATTCAAACTCATCATCGGTAATATCGCTGCCTGCAATCACATCTGCAGTAGCCTGTACATCCGCAGTGGTAGTGCTCTGACCGGCACCATGCAATTCATCCAGCAGGCGTTCAAATTCATCTTCAGTTATTTCATCGATTGAAGCTTCAGCAGCTGCCGCAGCTTCAACAACGGGCGCTGGCTCGGCTAATGGCGCAGGTTCAATTACGGGCTCCGGAGCGGGTGCTGCACCTTCAGGTAGGCTTAATTCATGTAAAGCTTGTAGCATTTGAGGATCGGCAGGCTGTAACGGTTCACGAGCTTGCACCAAAGCAAACATATCGTTAATGGTGTCCAGCGTCTGTAAAATCACATCCATTAGATCAGAGGTGACACTTCGCTGTCCATTTCTTAACGTATCAAATACATTTTCTGCACCGTGGCAGGCGTCCACTAAATCAGTGAGCGATAAAAATCCTGCGCCGCCTTTAACGGTATGAAATCCGCGAAAAATAGCATTAAGTAAATCGGCATCATCCGGGCTTTTCTCCAGTTCTACCAGTTGCTCCGATAGTTGCTCTAGAATTTCTGACGCTTCAACCAAAAAATCCTGCAATATATCTTCATCGACTTCAAAACCCATCTGCTGCTCCCTTAAAACCCAAGACTCGATAGCAAATCATCCACCTCATCCTGATTTGACACTACATCCTGCCGTTTTTCTGCGTTCAAAATCGGCCCTTCGGCTTCAATCGCAGATTTTGTAGGTATCTTATCCATTGCTTTACCTGCTGCCTTGTCTTCAATTTCACCAAACATAGTGAGGATTTCGACTAACTTGACTTCCACTTCCTGAACCAAGGCAATAACCCGCCTGATCATTTGCCCGGTGAGATCCTGAAAGTCCTGCGCCATAAGTATTTCGGTTAACAATTGCCTTAGCTTATCGGCATCTTGCTCCGAATTCTTAAGGAAATCATTCAATTGATGACAAAGTTTTTTAAATTCCCCGAGCTTGAGATCGCGCGCCATAAGGTCATTCCAACCAGGCATCACCTGCTGGATTTGCTCGTTAAGCTTATCGGCCAAAGGTAAGCTGCTCTCCACTGCGTCCATGGTGCGATTAGCTGCTTTATCCGTCATCTCAATAACGTAATTAAGCCTGTCTCGTGCATCAGGGATTTCAGTATTGGCAAGCGTACAGAGGCGGTCATCATTCCTAAAATCAACTAGGGAGTCATGTAACTGCCTGGTCAACATACCAACCTGTTCAAACAAACCGCTATCGGTTTGCTCAAACGCCTCTGAAATTAGGTTATTTGCCTGATCTACCTCACCCTGCTCCAGATATGACACCAGCTGCTTAGCTTGCTCTAATGAGAGCAAAGCCTTATCAATGTCCGTCATAGCGCTCCTTTGCTTACTGAATTCGTTCGAAAATCTTTTCCAGCTTTTCTTTTAGCGTAGCTGCCGTAAATGGTTTCACTATATACCCGTTTACGCCCGCTTGAGCAGCCTCAATAATCTGCTCTCGCTTGGCTTCAGCGGTCACCATAAGCACAGGAAGGTGGCGTAAGTTTTCATCCTTACGGACTTCTTTCAGCAGGTCGATACCTTGCATCCCTGGCATATTCCAATCAGTCACCAGAAACTCAAAGTCTCCGTTTTTTAACATTGGTAGTGCCGTACTACCATCGTCAGCTTCATGGGTATTGTTAAATCCAAGGTCGCGTAAAAGGTTTTTTATAATTCTTCTCATTGTCGAAAAATCGTCAACAATAAGAATCTTCATATTTGTATCCAACTCTCTCTCCTCGATGGCGGTTGGTTTGCTTCAAAGCAATCATTTATATCTAACTATTAAGTATGCATCATGATTGAGCATCATTGTAGTTATCCATGTCACTGATTTTATACTAAGTTTGCCAATCTCTCATTCTTGCTTTTAATCTATGTACAGCCTGACTGTGTATTTGGCTAACTCTTGACTCACTTACGCTTAAAACTTCGCCAATCTCCCTCAGGTTTAGCTCTTCATCATAATAAAGAGACAAAACTAAGGCTTCTTTTTCCGGTAACTGGGTAATGCATTCAGCCAAGGCTGACTGGAACCTTTCTCCGGTAAAACCTTCCAGCGGCTGGTCCTTGACTTCTGAGTGAGGGGAACTGAGGGTGTCTTCGCTCACGCCCAAGTCTTCAATTCCAATTAATTTGCCACAGCTCACATCTTTGAGCATAGTATGGTATTCATTTAGGCCGACACCCAACTCGAAAGCTACCTCAGTATCTTTGGCATCTCGACCATGCTGCTTCTCCACTTGGGAGATAGCTCCGGCAATACGTCTGCTATTGCGGTGCACACTTCGGGGAACCCAATCACCACGACGAATTTCATCTAACATCGCACCGCGGATCCGGATCCCGGAAAATGTTGCAAAACTGGCGCCTTTACTGGCGTCAAAATTTCGGCTCGCTTCAAGTAAACCTATCATGCCCGCCTGTACCAAGTCTTCGAGCAATACATTCGGCGGTAAGCGCCCCAATAAATGGTGTGCAATACGCTGAACTAAATCTGCGTGCTGCTCAACCAAACCATGGGGTTGACTGAGACTGACATAAGCTTGCGCTTTATTCACTAATATCTTCTCTCACCGTTTCCGGGTTGTTTATTAGCTTTTCAATAAAAAACTCTAAGTGCCCACCAGGTTGGTTCGGAATAGGCCAGGTGGATGCCTTACTGGCCAACGATCTGAATGCGAGCGCAGAAGGAGACTTAGGAAAGGCTTCCACCACTAACTTTTGCTTCCGCACAGACTGTCGAACATTGTTGTCAAACGGTATACACACCACCATTTCCAGTGATGCATCCAGGAACCTGTCCGTCACCCGGGTCAGTTTGGAGAACAACTCCTGTCCTTCTCTTAGGCTACGCACCATATTGGCTACGATTTTAAACTTAAATACTCCATGCTGTTTGCTTAAGATCTTGATCAAGGCATAAGCATCGGTAATGGACGTCGGCTCATCACAGACCACCATCACTATGTCCTGCGCGGCTCTACAAAAACTGAGCACCATATCTGAAATACCCGCTGCTGTATCCACCAGCAATACGTCAATCGGTGTTTTCATTTCACTAAAAGCACGGATCAGCCCAGCATGCTCAACAGCCGTTAGTTCCACCATGGACTGTGTACCGCTGGTTGCCGGGACAATTTTGATGCCCATAGGTCCATCCACGATCACATCATCAAGGGTGCACTCTCCCGACAATACATGAGACAGGTTTTTTTGCACTCTAAGCCCAAGCAATACATCGACATTAGCCAGGCCCAAATCCGCATCCAGAACCATTACTTTTTTGCCTTGAGCCGACATGGTTGCGGCCAGGTTAAGAGTTACATTGGTTTTACCCACACCACCCTTTCCTCCTGAAACGGCAATTACTTTAACTTTATTATTTTTCATCATTCGCAAGCCGCTCGCCTGGTCAGTCATTATTCTATTATTCATTCAAACTCCGGCGTCAATCATCGCCCGTACAGCAAAATCAGTCTGGCTACTTACCTCCAGACAATCCTCAGTTAAAATTTTCCATTTCCTGGTACTCATTTGGTTCGCTGTACCATTGGTGATCATCCTGTTCTATTCGACGCTCCATCAGAGATAGCGCGCTCGCAGCTAAATACTGTGCACTGGCTACTTTAATATCTTCAGGTACCCTTTGGCCATCGGTTATATACGAAATTGGGAGTGCGTGCTGAATAGTGACACTTAAAATTTCCCCTAAGCTTAAACTTTCATCAAGTTTGGTTAAAATGCAACCCGATAGCGGGATCTTCCTGAAATGTTCGATGGCTTCCTGGACTACCCTACGCTGAGATGTGGCTGGGACCACCAAATAACTGCGGATTTTAACTCGGCTATTTTTCATCAGAGTCGCCAGCTGCTCCGACAGTCGCACATCTCTTTGTCCCATTCCTGCGGTATCAATTAACACCAAGCGCTTGCTGCGCAACTGATAAAGGGCTTCAGATAGTTCATCTGCGTCTTTTGCCACCCGGACCGGGCAACCCAATATCTTGCCGTATGTGGCCAGTTGCTCATGAGCGCCGATCCGATAGGTATCCGTTGTCACCAGGGCTACCTGATCCGCTCCATGCTCCATGGCAAAACGGGCTGCAAGTTTAGCTATTGTGGTGGTTTTCCCTACTCCGGTAGGGCCTAATAAAGCAACGGCGCCACCATAGGACAGGATTTCGTTGTCACCGACACAGATTTGCCCTTCGAGCAACTGAGTCAGATATAATTTAGCTTCTGCAGGTGGGCACTCTTCCGGGATATAACCCGCCAACTGGTCGGCAATTTCATCGGAAAAACCAGCCTTACCCAACCACTTGATTAACATAGCCCTGATTGGCTCTTTGCGTTCCATTTCCTGCCACATCAAACCCGATACCTGATGTTCCAGTAATTTCCGTAAGGTAGCCATCTCTTCTCGCATGGCTTCCATTTGCCTTCCTTCATTGTTGCTTACCGGTGCTTTTTTCGGCCTGTTCTGAGCTTGCCATTCATTTTGTTCCTGTAGCGTACGCGGAGCAGACCTTCGGTTAGCAGCAAACCCTGGTTGATTCGTTGCTGCTGCACCACCCATCTGTTCTTGCAGTGTTTGCGGTGGCCGGCGAGAGGCTTGAACTGGCCGTGATTTCCCTGTAGGCCTTTGAGGTTTGGTCCCTGTCCCCTTATTTTGACGTTCGAGCAAGGATGCCAGTGAATCTGCTAACTCTTCGCCTGATCTGCCATTGATTTTATTGGCCTGTCGTTGTGCCTGGCTTTGTGACTTGCTGCTCCCTGAAGCTGGTCTTGGTTTGCCGGATAACTGTACTGCATCTTCCTTTAGTTCGCGGTTCGATTTCGCTGGCTCCTGTGACGACTTTGCCTGGTAATCTACGGCTGCCACTATCTCAATGCCACCCGTGACCTTCTTGTTCGACATGATCACCGCATCCGCACCCAAGGTTTCCTTTACGTCGGCCAACGCCGCTCTCATATCCTTGGCAAAAAATCGTTTGATCTTCATCTATCGTCCTCCTGCCGCTTATTGCCCGACAGAGCTTACGATCCGTATCTGCTTATCATCCGGCACTTCCTGATAGGACAGCACCCTTAGACTCGGAATAGTATTTTTTACAAACTTAGCCAGCGTGGTTCTTAACACACCAGAGGTGAGTAGTACCGCAGGCTGACCTGCTAATTCTTGTTGCTGTGTTGCGTCAATTAATGAGCTTTGGATCCGCTCCGCCAAGCCTGGCTCAATACCAGCGCCCTCATGGCCACCAGCCTGTATGGACTGATGCAATATCTGTTCCAGCTCAGGTGACAAAGTTATGACAGGCATTTCCGCTTCGCCACCGATAATCTCCTGAGAGATCATCCGCTTGAGAGCGATACGGCATGCCGCAGTCAGTACTTCAGGATCCTGGCTCTTAGTACCGTAATCAGCCAAAGTCTGAACGACAGTGCGAATATCCCTGATAGGTACGCCCTCATTAAGCAAACTTTGCAGCACTTTAACCACAGTCCCCAAAGGTAAGATCTCCGGCACCAGGCCCTCCACTAACCTTGGATGACTCTTGGCTAATAGGTCTAACAGGTT
Organism: Psychromonadaceae bacterium; assembly: GCA_965249895.1. Taxonomy (GTDB): domain Bacteria; phylum Pseudomonadota; class Gammaproteobacteria; order Enterobacterales; family CBDFNC01; genus CBDFNC01. The sequence goes on along the minus strand of CBDFNC010000002.1, from coordinate 182,919 downwards.
TTGCACTTCCTCGTAGCCAAGGAGTTGCGCCGCATTATTGGTCAACAGTTGGCTCATATGCGTAGCCACAACTGTGGCGGAGTCAACCACAGTATATCCCAGAGCTTGCGCATGTTCACGCTGCTCTACTCCAATCCACACAGCATCTAAACCAAATGCGGGATCTCTGGTTTCCACACCCTCTACCTGACCAAATATCTGACCCGGGTTTATGGCCATTTCTTTATCGTGAAAAACCTCTGCTTCACCACTGGACACTCCCATCAGAGTGATCCGATACTGGTTCGGCGGAAGGTCCAAGTTATCACGAATATGCACCGGAGGGACGAGAAAACCCATTTCCTGGGAAAGTTTCTTTCTCACCCCTTTGATCCTGTCGAGTAATTCACCACCTTGACTCTTATCCACCAGAGGGATCAAGCGATAGCCGACTTCCAGGCCGATGGTATCAACGGGTTGAACATCGTCCCAACCCAACTCTTTAACCGGCTCGGCAGTCGCCAGCTCACCAGTCTGAGCTTGTTCACCACCACCCTCGGCTTGTGGCTTAACAGTGATCCGGCGATGCTGCCAATAGGCGATGCCGCCACTGATTGCGCCCAAGAATAAAAAGGCAAAATGCGGCATACCCGGCACTAACCCCATGATAATCAAGATAGCGGCGGAGACAGCCAAGGCTTTTGGGTTTTTAAACATCTGGGCAAATATTTGCTCACCCATTTGCTCGTTTCGGTTTTCCCGGGTAACGGTAATCGCCGCTGCAATAGAGAGCAACAGTGAAGGGATTTGGGCGACTAAACCATCACCTATGGTTAATAAGGTGTATATTTCCGTGGCTGTCGAAAAGGAGAGATCATGTTGTACCATCCCAATAATCAGGCCACCAATAATATTGATAAACAGGATCAAAATACCAGCTATCGCGTCACCTTTAACAAACTTACTGGCGCCATCCATCGAGCCATAAAAGTCAGCCTCTCGCGTCACCTCTTCGCGCCGAGTTCGCGCAGCATCCTGGTCAATCAAACCCGCATTCAGGTCTGCATCTATGGCCATTTGCTTACCTGGCATTGCGTCCAAGGTAAAGCGAGCACTTACTTCGGCAATCCTACCCGCACCTTTAGTAACAACCACGAAGTTAATGATAATCAGGATAAGGAATACGATCAGACCCACCGCATAGTTACCGCCTATCACCACGGAGCCGAATGCCTCTATCACCTTACCGGCGGCGTCCCCCCCCTCATGACCTTCCAGCAATATTACTCGAGTAGAGGCTACATTCATCGCCAGTCTTAGCAAAGTTGCGATTAACAGTACTGCAGGAAACGCCGCAAAGTCCAACGGGCGCTTGGTATAGATTGAGACGAGTAACACCACCATTGCCAAGGCGATATTGAAGGAGAACAGAATATCCAGCAAAAATGCTGGCATCGGCAGCACCACCATCGCCAGGGTAGCGAGTACCAGAATGGGAGTACCTAAGTTACGAACAAACGTAACTCTATGGCCCCATAAATTCTCAGCTTGAGTGCGTAGTTCCATAATTCTTCTTAGTTAGCCAAAACCCTGACGTTTACTGCTAAATGCAATAAACGCGCCTAATCGGTAGCTGAAAGTTAATATTTAAAGTCATCTGGTATTGGCAGTTCAGGGGGCAGTGGAGTCGGTCTTTTCGCTTTCCTTTGCCTGAACTGCTCCAGCTGATAGATATAAGCCAGTATTTGCGCCACGGCATTAAACAACTCTTCGGGAATTTCATCACCGATTTCTGTGGTGTGATATATTGCCCGGCAAAGCTGGGGAGAACGCATAACAGGGACTTCATATTCACGGGCTATTTCACGGACTTTCAGTGCAATTTGATCCACTCCTTTTGCCACCACAAAGGGCGCCCCCGTTTTTGTCTTATCATATTTAAGCGCTATCGAGTAATGGCTGGGATTGGTGACGATAACGTCCGCGTCTGGTACATCAGACATCATCCTGCGCTGTGACGCTTCCATCTGCAACTGACGTATCCTTTGTTTTACTTCAGGCTTACCTTCGGAGTCTTTATATTCATCCTTGATTTCCTGCTTGGTCATTTTTAGCTGCTTAGCATGGTTCCATATCTGATAAGGCACATCGATAACCACTATGATCACCAGAGAGCAGCATAAAACGATAAACATCCAGCGCAGCATCTCCATTGCCGTAATCGCACTGCCGGGTAACGACGAAGCGTTAAGCGCCAGGATATCGCCAAACGCGATAGCAAGCACGCCCCAGGCAACGCCGCCAATCACAGCAACTTTGGCAATGGACTTGATTAACTCGACCAAGGCCTGAACGCCAAACATACGCTTAAGACCGGCAGCCGGGCTGATCTTACTCCACTTTGGTCTGGCCGCTTCCGCACTTATTATCACACCGCCCAGGGAAATCGCCCCTATCACCCCAGCAATAAACAATGCCACCAAAATGGCAAACACGGGCCAAATCAGCTCAGAGAAACCAGCAACCCAGGCAATCAGCATTTGGTCGGTGTCGTATACCTGCTCCCGATCGAGGGTAAAGCTACGCTTCATAGTGATTACCAGCGCCCTAGCCAGGGGATCGCCAAACATCACCATAGCAAACGCCGCCATGATCAATACCGCAGCAGTCCCCAGCTCTTTTGATCGGGGAACCTGGCCTTTTTCCCTGCTCTGCTGTTGTTTTCGGGGGGTGGCTTCTTCGGTTTTTTCCTGACCGTCCGACTCAGCCATTTAGTTAGTCCTCCTAAAAAGCAATGGTTTTTTCCTGACTAAGCACCAACCCGACTCAGCCATTTAGTTAGTCCTCCTAAAAAGCAATGGTTTTTTCCTGACTAAGCACCAACCCGACTCAGCCATTTAGTTAGTCCTCCTAAAAAGCAATGGTTTTTTCCTGACTAAGCACCAACCCGACTCAGCCATTTAGTTAGTCCTCCTAAAAAGCAATGGTTTTTTCCTGACTAAGCACCAACCCGACTCAGCCATTTAGTTAGTCCTCCTAAAAAGCAATGGTTTTTTCCTGGCTATGCACCAACCCGACTCAGCCATTTAGTTAGTCCTCCTAAAAAACGGTGGTTTTTTCCTGACTAAGCACCAACCCGACTCAGCCATTTAGTTAGTCCTCCTAAAAAGCAATGGTTTTTTCCTGACTAAGCACCAACCCGACTCAGCCATTTAGTTAGTCCTCCTAAAAAACGGTGGTTTTTTCCTGACTATGCACCAACCAGACTCAGCCATTTAGTTAGTCCTCCTAAAAAGCAATGGTTTTTTCCTGGCTATGCACCAACCAGACTCAGTCATTTAATTCGCGCCGGTGACAATACCTAAACCTAGAATTCCGACATCGATTAACACCTTCTATTGGCTATAGTTCTTTCTTAGCCTAACTCACAGTTAAGGGCTGCAAGCGCCCCTAAGCATTTCACACATAAACTGGCCGCCGCGAAGCCATTGGCTTTCAAAGTGTCCTGATACATGACCTATGGTTAGCCAAAGAATAAACAGGCCAAATATCATACTGATAGAAAAACCCAGGCTAAAAATATTCAGCTGAGGTGCGGCCCTGGTCATCACACCAAACGAGAAATTAACCAGTAGCATGGCCACTATGGATGCCATGGACATGGCCAACGCCGCCGAAAACATAATGCCGAACCAACCCGTCAGGTTCCGGTAATCCATTGCATTCAAACCCTGAGTAGAAACCGGTAAGGTATTAAAACTCTCCACTATCATGCTGATCATGATCAGGTGACCGTCAATAGCAAAATACAGCAAAGTAACCAGTATTAAATAAAACTGCCCCACCACAGGAGAAGACTGGCCATTTAACGGATCAGCCATGGAGGCAAAACCCAGGCTTGTCTGCATCGCGATTATCTGACCGGCGATCACAAAGGTTTGTGTCACAAACACGGATACAGTTCCCACCGCTACACCAATCAGGACCTGCTGAAAAATAACCACAACACTCGCAGCAGAAAAAAGTTCAATATCAGCCGGCATTGGTGGCAAAACAGGTACTACTGCAAAGGTAATGGCCAAAGACAAAAATAACCGGATCCGAACCGGAGTGGTTCTTGCGCCTATTCCTACCATCACCATTAATAATGCGGCGATCCTGCAAAATGGCCAAAGATAGCTGGTCAGCCAATTTATAATCACGTCGGCAGGGTAGGTCATCCGACAACCTGGGGGATTTGCATGACCATGGATTCAAAGAACTCGATAAGTACTCGAAAACCCCAATGGGCACCATACATAAGTGCGAGTAATGTCACTATTAATCGAGGCAGAAAGCTCAGTGTTTGTTCGTTGATGGACGTCGCAGCCTGGAAGATGGAAACCACTAAACCTATGAGCAGGCTGGGGACTATGGCAGCCGATACCAATATCAGCACTATCCAGAGCGCGGAGCGGAACACATCGACAAAAACTTCGGGTGACATAAATTCCCCCTATAAACCAAAGCTGGACGCCAGGCTACCTATGACCAGATTCCAGCCATCCACCAATACAAACAACATCAATTTAAAGGGCAACGAAACTATCATCGGCGACAGCATCATCATCCCCATGGCCATCAGAATACTCGCCACCACCAAGTCAATAATTAAGAAAGGAATAAACAGCATAAAGCCAATTTGGAAGGCCGTTTTCAGCTCACTAGTCACAAATGCAGGGATCAGTACACGCATAGGTACTTCCTCCGGATCAGCCACTTGAATATCAGCCAGTTTAACAAAGGTCTCCAGATCCGTAAGCCGGGTTTGCGCCAGCATAAACGCTTTCAGCGGCTCTTTTCCTTTATCTATGGCTACGGCAATGGGGATCTCCTCGCTAAGGTAGGGCTGTATTGCCTGCTCGTTAATTCGATCGAATACCGGCGCCATAATAAAAAACGTCAGAAATAAAGTGATGCCTATAATTACCTGATTTGACGGAGTTTGCTGCAAGCCTAATGCTTGACGTAAGATTGCCATCACTACCACAATGCGAGTGAAAGAGGTCATCATAATCAACATGGCGGGGATAAAGCTGAGGGCCGTCATCAAGGCCAGCACCTGCAGGGTTAAACTGTACTCCTGGCCACCGTCAGGGTTAGTCACTACAGTTATCGCAGGCAAGTTACCCGGTTGCGCAAACAGTTCCGGACTTACCAACATACACAGCGCAAAAAAAGTGATCAGAATCCTATTCATTTTGTTTTTTTAACATCCCTGCAAATTGCTCGGCAAAGCCTTTCTGTTTTGTGCTGGAAGCGGCCAAGGGTTTATCTAATTTGTCGATAAGGTTTACTCCCTGTGCGCTGGCCCCCAACAAATACTGCTGCCCTTCTATATCTACAACCAATAGCCTTTCCTTGCCTCCCAAGGGCAACGTAGCGACAACTTTCATACTGTTACCGCCAAAGTGTTTGCCAATCTGTCCCTTTTTAGCCACCCAAGCCACGCCAAAAATAACGGCAATCACCATCAACAAAGAAGACAACAGGGAGAACATATCCAGATCCGGCTGCGTAGGCTCCGCCCACACCAGTGCAGGAAAAAGGCAGAATAAAGCCAACAGAAAACGCATCTATTTAAGCTTCTTGATACGTTCGGTCTGACTAATCACATCCGTTAGCCTGATACCAAACTTGTCGTTAACCACAACCACTTCGCCGTGAGCTATCAAGGTACCATTAACCAATACGTCCAATGGTTCACCTGCGACCCTGTCCAACTCAACCACAGAGCCCTGATTCAGTTGCAGTAAATTACGTATGCTGATTCGGCTACGGCCCACTTCCATGGAGATGGTCACCGGAATATCCATAATGGTATCCAGCTTACGCCTTTCTTCCGAACTTAATGGCGCTGAGTCATCGACAAACTCTTCTAACTCAGCAGGTTGTGCCTCGCCCTCAGCTTCAGCTAGCGCAGCCGCCCATTCGTCCGCCATTTGATCTTCTTCACTCATCCTTACACCCTTAATACTTACTGCATCACTTTTACAGGATCTTCACACGTTTCATCATCGGTCGGTGAGACTTATTCGCCTTCGAGCTCTCCCGGTTCACCTGCACCACCTCGTTGATTTTGCCGAGTAACCAATTCCAATTCTGACTTCACGGATTCGGGACGCTTCAGTTTCTGGGTGATTTTTACCGCCACATTTTCTTTCGTGCGCCCCATTTTACCGCGAAAAGTAGGTAAATCTTCGATAAATACAGTCAGGTATTCCGGCATATCTACGGGAATAATGTCCCCCGGCTTGAGTTCCATAATTTCCCGCAAACTTAGCTCACTATCCAGCAGTTTTGTCGACAGCTCCACGGGTACATCCATGATCTCGTCCTGCAGCGCCTTGCTCCAGCGAAAATCCGTATCCTCTTTATCACTCTGTACGCCGGCGTCCAAGAGTTCACGAATGGGCTCGAGCATGGAATAAGGCATGGCAATATGAAAATCACCGCCGCCGCCATCGAGTTCAATATGAAACGAATTCACTACTATGACCTCGGTAGGGCTCACTATATTTGCCATTGCGGGATTCACTTCCGAGTCCAGGTATTCAAATTCCGCGTCCATCACAGGCGCCCAGGCTTCTCGATAGTCTTCAAACACAATCTTCAGCAACATTTGAATAATGCGTCGCTCGGTCGGGGTAAATTCCCGGCCCTCAATTTTGGCGTGATAACGACCATCCCCGCCAAAGAAGTTTTCCACCAGGATAAACACCAATCTGGCTTCCATGGTGATCAAGGCTGTGCCTTTAAGGGGTCGAAAACGCACCATATTTAAGCTGGTAGGTACAAACAGGGTATGCACATATTCGCCAAATTTAATCATCTGCACACCGTTGATAGAAACTTCAGCGGTGCGGCGCATCATATTAAACAGGCTGATCCTCAAGTGGCGGGCAAAACGTTCATTTACCAGCTCAAGGGTGGGCATACGCCCACGTACAATTCTATCTTGAGACGAAAAATCAAAGGTGACGGTATTACCCGCATCTGCCTGGGGGGCAGCCTCTTCTTCCTCTACGTCATCGACGCCATGGAGTAGGGCATCGATTTCGTCTTGAGATAATAAGTCACTCATTTCAAAAACCTACTGCAGTACAAAACCAGTGAAGAGCACCATTTCTACGACGGGGGCGGACTCCACCTCAGTCATCGCTTTTTGGACTTCAGTCAGAGAAGACTTACGAATTTTATCTTTGCCTTCTTCACTGCGCAGATCCGGGGCGGTGGCCGAGCTGAACACCCTTAACAAGGTGCCTTCGATAAGAGGGATATGTGTTTTAGCAAGAGTTTCATTTTCTTCGCCACGCACCAGCAACTGCACTTTAATTTGTACCAGGCGGTCTCTATGATCCCCGGTCACGTTAAACACAAACGGGCGCGGCATCCCCACGTAAATGGCCTTTAAGTGAGAGGTATCTAATTTTGGGGTTGCAGCCTGGCCATCTCCTTCAGCTGCAACTTCCGCTGCGTCATCACCTCCGGACATAAGAAAGAAAGCTGCCGCACCGCCGCCACCCAACAACACTACAACCGCAACGATAATAATAATGAGCTTGCTTTTACCGCCTTTTTCTTCATTCAGCTCCAGCTGTTCGTCTTTTTTATCTTCGTCTGCCATATCCCTGCTCTTTATTCAGCTAAACCCACTTTTAAATTATCACACAAGCACTTAGCATGCCTTATGCCATTAGACATAATAAATAGTAACCTTGCACGTAAAAATCTATTCGTTATCTTAAAACCGCCTAGTATACCCTAGCCTTGTGCTATGACATACGATAGACAACGGAGTTAGGCATAAAAGTCGATCCCTTTTTCAGTTTGATTAAAGTTCAACCTACCCATGGTGATGTTTTGCGCAAGCCCTTCATCGCTAGCCTCGTCTCCCCCCATGTTTTGCTCTGTTTCCGCTTGTTGGTCTTTCTGTGCAGTTTGCCCTTGCTGCTGTTGCTCTATGGCACTTTCACCAAGCTGGATGCCCTGCTCTGCCAACATTTCCCTGAGTTTAGGCATATTTTGCTCCAGCAACTCCCGGCTCTGAGGCTGCTGCACCTGAATGCTGACGCTCAGCTGATCATTTTGCATCTGTAGTTTAATATACATGCTGCCAAGCTCAGCGGGATCCAGTCTAATTTCGACCTGCTGGATTCCCTGATTCATCATTAAAGTGATGCGCTCTCGTAACATACTTGGAGCTTCTTTTGCAGCCAACTCAAATTTTTGCTGCAAGAGCTGTTGTTCGGTCACCTGCTGGGATACCTGTTGATTCACTTGAATACCACTTTGCTCCAGCCCCCGAATTGGGCTACTAAATGCGCCTGTAGTGACGGGTATAGGGGACTCCACAGAACCAGACTTGGTTGGCGCCTCAACCGCATGTGTAATATCCAACTCTGGCTTGGCTTGTTCGCCTTGAACAAGGGGGTTTTGCCTGATATTTATGGCTTCCTTGAGTTCTACTTTATTATCTCCGGCTTCTTTTTCCTTAACTCCCAGTATATTTACCTGTTTGGCCGCCTGCTGCGGGTCAGACTCAGTCTCATTCTGTTGAGATGACGCCTCGCTATTTCCATTGCTGATCGAAGTAATCGCCTGGCTTAACGTAGTTTTTTCCTGAACTTTAGTCTCAGGTTGCTTTTCGCTGTTTACTTGCGCTTCCATCGGCAGCTTTTCTGAAGATTGTAAACCCGTCAGAGGTTTATCCGAGTTAACTGACGCCTCCTCCCGCGACTCTTCGGATACTTCCTTTTCCGTCACGGTAGATTGCTGTTCGGCTTCTTTCAACTCAGTGCTCGTCTCATTGGACTTATCTATATGCCTGAGAAATTCACTGTGTTTATCCAGCACTCCCTGCGCCTTATCACTTTCCTCCTCCTCGACTGACTGCTTATTGCTGTCTGTCACGGCCTGCTCTGAAGCCATTCCGCTTGCTATTACCGGCGTGGTTTGCTCATTATTCGTCACCTGGACAGTAAGTTCAGCTTCCGAGTTTTCTTGTTCAGAGCCGCCATCTTCAGTCAGGTTTTGTGACACTTTATCTTCATCTGTCACCCCCTCTTTACCATCGGTTGACTCCTCTTCACCGGGATCCTTATCCAAAGAACGTTGCTGCTCAGATAGCTCTGCTGTTTTAGTGGCTGAGGTAGCTCCTGTTTTTTCCGTCGGCTCTGACATCTCTGCAAACATGTCGCCAAACAATTGACCATTCGACGTTTTTTTGTCGGCGTTAGCAGCGTTTTGGGAAGCACTTCCACTCGCCTGTGTTGAGGTAACTTGCATCATGTTATTTTATTCTCCATGGTCCTATCGAGAGGAAACTTATTACCCGACCAAAACCGAGATAACTTTTGTCAATTACAATTTTTGCTTTGCAATAACTGATTGGCTAACTTCCAAGCAAGAATTACTCCACTTCACCGCGCTTCTTAAAAAACTGAAATGTCGCAAATTCATCCAGCATTTTTTGCTCCACCCTAAGCTCAGCCTTCTCTTTGGCTAACTCTTTCTTTTTTAAGAGAGATTCTATAGCCTTTCGCTTTGTTTGCTGTTCAATCCAGTGCTTTTTTTTGGTTTCTACATTTTGCACAAAACCATGCACAGCGCTTTGCTGGGCCACCATGGCTTGCTCCAGTTTTGCCACAAAACTTTGGTAGTGGCCAAAACTGTCCGCCTTTAACCCTGATACCCCTTTATCTTGCATCTGGGCGACATATTGCAACCGGTAGCGCTGTAAGTTTTTTAACTGCTCTCGAAATTGGGTTAATTCCGACTGGGATTTGGCCAGCTCATTGGCAGCTGCCCGCTCACGTTCGCGCCGCTGATCCAGAACCAATTGTAATGCTTTAGTAGACATAACCTTCCCTGAAATTGGATAAAACCTGCGGCCAATTGCGCATAAACAAAACTTCTCTGTGGTTATAAGGTGCTAGTTACCAAGAAAGTCCAAATTTAACCGCCATTTATGAACTCCTGAGCCAGACCCGCCAGTTGACTTAAGCTGTCTTCATATTTGACCGATTCTTTCATTCCTTGCTGCAAGAAATGATCCAACCTGGGACGAATATTGATAGCCTGGTCGATGCGGGGATCGCTGCCTTTCGCATAAGCCCCTATGGTGATTAGATCCTTGTTTTCCTGGTAAAGGGAGTAGGCTTGTTTAATAGCTCTGGAGAGGGTTTGATGCTCTTCACTGGTCACCATTGGCATAACACGGCTGATGGATTTTCCCACATCTATGGCGGGAAAATGCCCTGCATCGGCAAGCTCCCGGGATAACACGATGTGGCCATCTAAAATGGCCCGGGAGGCATCTGCAATGGGGTCTTGCAGATCATCCCCTTCGGTTAATACTGTAAAAAAGGCAGTGATAGACCCCTGACCTTCCGCCCCGTTACCTGCACGCTCCACCAGGGCGGGTAACTTGGCAAATACCGAAGGCGGGTAACCCTTGGTGGCGGGGGGTTCACCAATTGCCAGGGCTATTTCACGCTGGGCCTGAGCGAATCGGGTTAAGGAGTCCATTAGCAAGAGCACGTTGAGGCCCTGATCGCGGAAATACTCGGCCACGGTCAGCGCCGTCTCACAGCCTTTCAAACGCATCAGGGGTGACGCGTCGGCCGGCGCCGCCACCACAACCGATCTCGCCCTACCTTCTTCACCAAGGATCTCGTCGATAAACTCCTTTACTTCCCGGCCTCGCTCACCGATAAGCCCTACCACCACCACGTCAGCCGTGGTGCCTCGGGTCATCATTCCTAACAACACACTCTTACCGACACCCGAGCCGGCAAACAGCCCCATTCTTTGTCCCTGTCCCACAGTGATCATGGCATTGATAGAACGCACGCCCACATCTAAGGGGGTATGGATGGGTTTACGGGCGAGGGGATTAAGGCGTTTGGCGGAAAACGGGGCGGTTTGTGCACTTAAAATTTCCCCTAGTCCATCCAGGGGTTTACCCACGCCATCGATCACCCGGCCAAGCAAGGCCATACCTACAGGCACACCTTGCTCCTCCGTTAAGGGGATAACACGTGCCCCTGGGATCACGCCGGTTAATCGTTCACTGGGCATTAGAAACAAACGCTCACCCGAAAAACCAACCACTTCAGCTTCGATAAACCCGTTCTGGGTTTCAACCTGGCACAAGCTGCCCACAGGCACGCGGCAGCCGATGGCTTCCAGCGTTAGTCCCACCACCCGGGTCAATTTTCCGGCGGCAACCGGCTTAGCGCCAAAGTCTTCGCATTTATAGGTTGTTAATCTGTCTAACAGCTCAGTCATTCAAACAGTCCGGGATATATTTAGCATTAGCGGCCAGGGTTAACCCCTCAACACTCGGGTCAATCTTCCAGCGGCAACCGGCTTAGCGCCAAAGTCTTCGCATTTATAGGTTTTTAATCTGTCTAACAGCTCAGTCATTCAAACAGTCCGGGATATATTTAGCATTAGCGGCCAGGGTTAACCCCTCAACACTCGGGTCAATCTTCCAGCGGCAACCGGCTTAGCGCCAAAGTCTTCGCATTTATAGGTTTTTAATCTGTCTAACAGCTCAGTCATTCAAACAGTCCGGGATGTACTTAGCATTAACGCCCAGCGTTAGCCCCTCAACACGACAAATCAATTTTCCGGCGGCAACCGGCTTAGCACCAAAGTCTTCGCATTTATAGGTTTTTAATCTGTCTAACAGCTCAGTCATTCAAACAGTCCGGGATATAATTAGCGGCCAGGGTTAACCCCTCAACACTCGGGTCAATCTTCCGGCGGCAACCGATTTAGCGCTAAAGTCTTCACTTTGATAATTTTTTAATCTGTCTAATAGCTCAGTCATCCGAAGGTGCCGGCATATGTTCTGAGTTGCTGGCCAGGAACTGCCTGATAACCTGGTTAATACGTGCATCCAGGGGATAATCCACAGAGCTGGTTTCAGTTTTCACCTGACAATCACCCCGGTTTAAAGATGGCTCGGCGCAGAGTGTCCAGCCTCTTTTTTCACACTCTTCATCATCGAAAGATTGTTTAACCAGTTCAAGATCATCGGGTTGCAACAAAATGCTGACCTGCTGATTTGCTATAGGCAACACTTCTACCGCTTGTTTTAACGCATTAAGGATTAACTGTGGGTTAGTTTTTACTTCACAACGGACAATTTGCTCGGCCAGGGATAAGGCCAGTTGAACCAGCTGGTGCTCGATATTGTGATTGAGTTTACTCAGCGGGGAGTTTAGCTGTTCGGTCAGCGCACTCCATTGCGCACTGTGCTGATCGATAACGTCTTTACCCGCAGCCAAGCCTTCTTCCTTGCCCTGGCTTAACCCGGCTTCATGCCCCTGGCTTAACCCTTCCAGCTTGCCCTCTTCTAACCCCTGGTTAAATCCGTTTTCCTTACCTTCGTTAAAGCCGTCTTCATATGCGGACTGGCGTACCGCTTCTATTTCTTTTAGCGTGAGCGGTATATGCTCCTCTTCTTCCGGTTCGGGCTCCGGCTCGGTTTGATACCAGTCAGCCGCCATGCCCAGAGCATTGGTATCTCCGCTGGTTTCCGCTTCCATTAACGGAAGTTCCCATAGCTCACTTTCTTCCGGGCTTACCGGCTTGGAAGGCTTATTATCCGCTGTCATTATAGGAACTCATCCCCGCCGCCACCACCGCCCAGCATGATTTCACCGGCATCGGACAGACGTCTGGCAACAGAAAGAATTTCTTTTTGCGCCGTTTCCACTTCACTGACCCGAATTGGGCCCATTGCCTCAAGGTCGTCGGCTAACATTTCAGCCGCTCGCTTGGACATATTATTGAATACTTTCTCTTTCAGTTGATCGTCCGCGCCTTTTAGGGCCCGTTGCAGTACGTCTTGCTGAACATCTCTGAGCAACGCCTGGATCCCTCTGTCGTCCACATCTATCAGGTTGTCGAAGACAAACATCAAGTCCTGGATCTGCTGGCTCATCTCTTCATCAGACTCACGGATAGAGTCCATCAGCGGACCTTCGATACCGGTATCCAGGTAGTTCATGATATTGGCCGCCGCTTTCAAGCCACCCATCTTGGCCGCTTGTGCCCCGGCTTGTCCGGCAAACTGTTTCTCCATAATTTCGTTCAGCTCTTGCAAGGCCGCTGGCTGGACTTCTTCGAGGTTGGCAATCCGCATCATAAGATCCAGCCTGACCTTTTCCTGAAACTGGCCCATGATTTCCGCCGATTGCTCTGGCTCCAGGTACGAAAGCACTATGGTCTGGATTTGCGGGTGTTCATTCTGAATAATGCTGGCCACCTGGCGTGCATCCATCCATTTCAGTGAATCCAGACCTCTGGCGCCACTGCCCATAATTATTTGGTCCACCAGATTACCGGCCTTATCCTCTCCCAGTGCCTGAGTCAACGCGTTACGAACAAAGTCTTCACTGCCCACCCCAATATTGGTGAATTTCTGAATATCTTCCACAAATGCCCTGTGCACGGCGCTTACTTTCTCCTGAGAAAAGTCTGCCATTGAGGCCATAGCCATACCCAAACGTTGCACCTGCTTTGGCTCCAGGTGGCGAAAAATTTGCGCCGCATCGTCTTCCGTCAGGCTCAACATTAAGATAGCGGACTTGTCCAACCCGCTTAGGGAGGAGATATCGAACTCTTTAGTCATTCTTTCTTTATCATCAGCCATTGTCGTATAACCACTCTTAAATTAACTGGGACCGCTGGTATACTTTCTTCCCAGCCCACCCTTTAATTATCATTCAGTGTCGTTGCTTAGCCACTCTTTAATGGTTAACTCAAGCGGCTAGTTAGTGTTCATCCTAAAACGCCGATACGGGGCGTTAATGTCAACCTGCCTATTCCCCCATTTCAGAATAACCGCTAGATCCTCATTTTTTCTTTACGAACTGCCGGGTTCGTCGCTTAACCACTCTTTGATAACTTGTGCGGAAAGGTCCGGCTCATTGGCTACCAGAGCCCGTACCGCTTTGATCAGATCTTCGTCTTTATGAAGATCCGGCAAACTCAACTGGCCGTCCTTAAGGCCGAATTCCAGCTCGCCTTCTGACTCTGCAGCCAGCATTTTATACTCTTCATCACCGGACAGAGAGCCAACCGCGCCACCCATCTCAAACTCTTCAGCCTTATCACCCGCATCAGGGTATAGCAGTTTTTTCATCATTGGACGCACTATCATAAACACCACCACCAGGATAACCAGCATACTGCCCCCAAAGCGCAGGTATTTATAAAACTCTTCGGTTTTCCAGAATGGCATTTCATCGAACAGTGTCAAATCCGGACGATTAAAGGGGACAGTCACTACCTCCAGGATATCACCTCGGTTAATGTCGAAACCAACGCCTCCCTGTAGTAAACGACGAATATTCGCGATTTGCTCCTGGCTTCGTGGAGTACGTGTTACCGCCCCCTCGGCATTCGTCGCCACTTCATAATCTACCGCCACAGAAACCGTCAGGCGGCGCACTACTCCCGTTTGCTGTCGGGTGTGACTTATTGTGGTATCCAATTCGTAGTTACGTGTCGCTTCTTTATGGCTGGAGCCGGGTACGGTATTCGTCGCACCTCCAGTCTGAGCTTCCTCGGGAATCGCGGCATCTAATGGCGGCTGGTTGGTTAATGCACCGGGAATACTGCCGTTAGAACCTCCGACAGAGTTATTTTCTACAGTCATTTCACTGCGTAGCGCCGGCAAATCCGGGTTGTAACGTTTCTGGGTCTGCTCTACAGTAGTGAAATCCATGGTGACATCCACTTCAGCGGTGTAGTTGCTAAGGCCGACTACGGGTATAAGGATTGAGTCGATTTTATTCTTATATCCTTCCTCACGCTTTCGCTCCATCTCGAATTCTTTACGTGACCTGGCCGCCACAGGATCCTGGCTGCCGGAATTCAATAAACGGCCCCTTTGATCTGTTACCGTAATTCGGTTAGGGGTTAACCCCTGAACGGCGGATGCCACCAGGTCGACAACAGAGTCCACCTCCTCCTGGGAAAGACTATTGGCCCGTCCCACTGTGAGTACAACAGTGGCGCTTGGTTTTTTCTCCCGGCGCGTGAATACATTTTCTTTAGGGATTGCCAGCAGGACCTGGGCCTTGTTAATATTTCTCATTTCCGAGAGCGCCCGGGCAAGTTGCCTCTCTCGGCTCAGCTTCAGTCGTTCACGCTCTACCCGCTGGCTAACTCCAAAGCCCATATCCTGCATCAGAATATCGTCACCGTCCGATTCTTCGGTGATCATACCACTACGGGTTAGTTTCAACTTAATGCTGTGGAATTGATCCGCATTAACCTTAACTGTATTACCTTCCAGCCGGTAAGGGATTTTTTCTGTATCGAGGAAATCTAGAGTAGTGATCAATTCTTCATTGCTGAAGGTCCCTAATGGCCTATATTCCGGCGACTTACCCCAAAGCCAGATAATCACTACTATGGCCAGTACGATGGCTAAACCTAAAATAATGGTGATTTGACGGAGCACATCCACATTGCCCAACACAGCAAAAGCGGAACTTTTCTGTTCGTTTTGCTCGATTTGGGCGGACTGGTCCATTGCAGTGTCATTTCCTGCCAACAGTTCCGTGCCCTGGTTTGCTTCAGCCACTGACTACTCCCTTTTGCTGTGTCACAACTTGCACATCCCAACTTAATGCTTGTTTTTTATACGCTATCCAACTGATACGCGCTTATATTCTTTTCGGTGATACTGCAGTCTGCTCACAGTCAAAGCAAGCTTAAACCGGCATACTCATTATCGATTTATAGGCTTCTACTACCTTGTTACGCACCTGAACCGTGGCTTCAAAGGCAACGCTGGATTTACTCGAAGCAATCATCACGTCACCCAGGCTGACGCTACGGTCGCCCATATCAAACCGGGTTCTTAATTCGCCGGTATTTTGCTGCAAGTCATTCACCTTGTCGATAGCTTGGGTAAGAAGTTGTGAGAAGTCAGCCTGGGCCGAGTTGTTAATTTGTTGACTGGTGTCCAGGCTTTTGGATTGTGCCGACATGGCCTGCAACTCATTGTAAAGAGAGGCTCCGTTAATATTCATCCTGTACTCCTTGGTCATGGTTTTGACGTTAACTGGTTTATATAGAGGGAATGCAATATTAAGGCCAAAACAGAAAAGGTCACGGGCGCGACCTTTTAAAAAGGGTAAGGCGAGAGCTATGCGGGTAATTCGATCCCCATTTCCTTCATCCTGGCCAGCTTATATCTAAGTGTCCTTGGGCTGATCCCCAACTTTTCTGCCACCGCTTTACGCTTGCCGCCATAAGTCCTTAAGGTATCCAAGATGATCTGCTGCTCTTGCTGCTTCAGCTCACTACCCAATTTCTCCGGCTCCATACTTTGTTCAGGCTTAATGGGATCCAGTTCAGCCAGGTTCGTCTCTATTGTCTCAAAGCCGTCTTCTTCCAAGATAAGATCTTCTTTTCTCAACTCACCTTGCTGACCAAGGATCAGAGCCCGCTGGATCACGTTGTCTAACTCACGCACATTACCTGGCCAGGTATAAGCCTGTAAACATAGTTCCGCCTCCCGGGTAAGCACGGGGGCGGCCAAACCCTGACTCTGGCTATGCCGGTTAATTAGATGGCTAGCCAGAGGAAGAATATCGCCTTTCCTGTCATTGAGGGGCAACCACTTGAGGGGGAACACATTGAGGCGGTAGTAGAGATCTTCCCTAAACATTCCGTCCTTAACCGCTTGTTTAAGATCGCGATTACTGGTGGCCAATACCCTGACGTCCAGTTTAATGGTTTTACGACTACCCAGCCGCTCGACTTCCCGCTCCTGTAGCACTCTGAGTAACTTAACTTGCAGCGACAAGTCCATTTCGGTGATTTCATCCAGCAAGATAGTGCCGCCTTGAGCCTGCTCGAATTTTCCCGGACAGGCCTGAACCGCGCCGGTAAAGGCGCCTTTCTCGTAACCAAACAGGGTCGCCTCCAGCATATTCTCCGGAATAGCGGCGCAGTTTATCGCCACAAATTCACCATCTGCCCGGTTGGACATATCGTGTATATATCGGGACAGAACTTCTTTGCCCGTCCCGCTTGGGCCTGACACCATCACCGAGGCCTCAGACTTGGCGACCCTGGCTGCCAACTCCAACAAGGCACGGGTACTTTGATCACCAAACACAGGGGTCAATTTTTCTACTTTTTGCGCCGGTGCGTAGCGACTCACCTGGTTAAGCAGGACTTCGGGGGAAAATGGTTTCGACAGATAATCGATGGCGCCATCACGCATGGCATTTACCGCGTCATCTATGGTGGCGTATGCTGTCATCAGCAATACCGGGGTTTCCGGGTATTTCGCCTTGATGTTGGTTAATAAAATTAAGCCCGACATCCCCCCCATTTGAATATCACTCACCACGAGATCAAAACTGCGCCGACTCAGTTCAACCAAGGCAGCTTCACCACTTTCGGCCTCGATACACTGGTAACCAGCAATTAACAGTGTATCAACCAAAGCTTCACGCAGGCCGGCATCATCTTCTACAACAAGTATTTGTGCTTGTGACATCCTATTCTCCTACTACCATAGCCCTTGGGCTGGCCACCTTATGCAGTGGCAAAATTAATTTAAAACATCCGCCCTTGCCCAGTATCGAGCTGAGCTCTACCCTACCCTGGTGCGCTTTAGCGACTGCTTTGTCACAATACACTGGCGCCCTGCTATTAGCAGTTATCCATCTATCCACCAAGGTCATTTGTGCTTGTAACGTCCTATTCTCCTACTACCA
Organism: Psychromonadaceae bacterium; assembly: GCA_965249895.1. GTDB lineage: Bacteria > Pseudomonadota > Gammaproteobacteria > Enterobacterales > CBDFNC01 > CBDFNC01. The sequence continues at coordinate 165,139 of CBDFNC010000002.1, read as the reverse complement.
TAGCCCTTGGGCTGGCCACCTTATGCAGTGGCAAAATTAATTTAAAACATCCGCCCTTGCCCAGTATCGAGCTGAGCTCTACCCTACCCTGGTGCGCTTTAGCGACTGCTTTGTCACAATACACTGGCACCCTGCTATTAGCAGTTATCCGTCTATCCACCAAGGTCATTTGTGCTTGTGACATCCTATTCTCCTACTACCATAGCCCTTGGGCTGGCCACCTTATGCAGTGGCAAAATTAATTTAAAACATCCGCCCTTGCCCAGTATCGAGCTGAGCTCGACCCTACCCTGGTGCGCTTTAGCGACTGCTTTGTCACAATACACTGGCGCCCTGCTATTAGCAGTTATCCGTCTATCCACCAAGGTCATTTGTGCTTGTGACATCCTATTCTCCTACTACCATAGCCCTTGGGCTGGCCACCTTATGCAGTGGCAAAATTAATTTAAAACATGCGCCCTTGCCCAGTATCGAGCTGAGCTCGACCCTGCCTTGATGTGCTTTAGCGACCGATTGCACCACGGCCAGCCCCAATCCGGTTCCCTGTGAGCGACTGGTATAAAATGGCTCCATCACCTTTTCAAAATTCGATTTTGGGATCCCTGGGCCATTATCGGTAACACTTAACTCCACATCATTTGCCCCACTACGTTTAGCCGAAATCCGGATATATGCACCCGGGCCACAAGCCTGGGTGGCGTTATGGATCAAGTTGCCGATGGCGCTCGCCAGGGCGTTTCGATTCGCCATAATTAATAAATCCGGCTCTGGCAGCTCCACCTCGACACGCCCGCTGGCTCTTTCCACCAACACTTCTGAGCCTGCTTTCACTTCCCGTAACAAAGATTGCAAAGACACTTCTGCGACCACCTGCTTTTCGCCACTACGGGCAAACAACAGCATGTCGTTGACCTGAGTTTCTAAATCTTGCAGCCGGCTCATCAGCTTTTGCTGGAAGCTTTGCCTGGATGTTTCAGGAAGGGTTTTATTGGCTAAATTAGCACCGTATAACATGGCGGCTGATAGCGGGGTTCTGATCTGATGAGCTAAGGAAGCGACCATCTTGCCTAGTGCGGAAAGCCTCTTCAGCTTACTCAGGCGGTCTTGCAATTCGCGGGTTTCAGACAGGTCGGTCATTAATATCAACTGTCCCGGCTGGCCTTCTAAGGCGGAGATTTTAAGCTGAATACGACGACCGTCATTAAGGGAAACTTCGTGACCATCGTCTTCCCTGGGGGAAAAAGCACGTTTGATCACGTTAAACCAGAGCTGGCCAATAAGCGGCTCGTCAAGCAGATCTTTGGCGATACGATTCGCTTCAATAACGACACCATTACCATCGATAACAACCAGTCCGGAAGGTAAGACATCGATCACCTGCTCCATATATTTGGCCTGGGAGCGTAACGATTCCAGCTCACCGACAAAACCTTCTGCTTTTAGCCCTTGCTCCATCTCTGTATTGCCCCGGCGAATAAAACTAATATGCCTAGACAATCAACAATCATGCCATTATTTTTATCTGTTTATTTTCAACACCTTACAGCAGAGCGTTGAACGAGGAGTCAATAATTTGACCTTGAGGCCGGTACAGGTGAAATACTGCTACTGTCTAACCTGGCTGATAGTCTCAACCTTAGATATCGTCTTACCGTTCCAGATGAACTCGAAATGCGCGCTCTGGTTAATCGCTTTGACTCGTTTCGGTGTAAACAGTGCCCAACAAGTGGCGCCTTCATTTCTGACCGAACGGTATTGCAGTCCCTCTCCGCCCTCCTTTCGCACTTGCTCGGCGAACTGCCGTGGCGCCGCATAATCCGTTTCGTGGTAAATTGCACCATCACCGAGCCGGGTAATATCAAACAAATCACCGTCAAATCTACATGCTAGACCACGCATTGTGATCACATCGTAGTGTAGCCCCTCGATATTAGATAAATACCTGTCCTGATGATAGCGCGTCTCGGCTATCGCTGTGTCGGGTGAGTCGGCTAAATAAAGCACACCGTAGGAACCGTCACTAAAGCGACTTCCGTCAGGGTTTACATGGGTAAACGAGGCTGTGGCATAGGAGCAACCGGCAATACCAAACGGGATCTGATCTTTAGGGAGCAGGTTCAAATTGCCGACCTCATTCTGAATCCGAGGGTTTGTTATTTCTTGTAACTCATACAACAGGTCGAACTCATCGGCATCAGCAACATCATCAAACAGGGAAATCGGCGGCAGCTTGGCATTGACCAACCGGTAACTTTGTTGTCCCGTCAAACTGACAGTATCCAGTGTTGCCATATCCAACATTACCAGCGACCTCCTCGCAGTGCATCAATGCGCTTGAATACTTCATACAACCCCCCAAATGAGCCGGTTGCTATCAGCTCTAAGGGTGTTTTACCTTCGAAATATGGGTTGTTGTTACGCATCTTCATAAAACCGTAGACGTTTTCCGGATTAGAGAAAACGATACGCAGAGCCGAGTGAATGTTCAGCACATAGCTAATGCGCTCAAGCTGATCATCAGTCAATTTTGCTGACGCTGGATTTTCACGGTATTTGTAATAAGCAGCTCGTGAAACCTGTAAAATCGCTTGCACTTGTTCTGGCGTACAACCCCAAAGCGCAAAGATACGAAACACGGCGTTTAACCCCACCGCCGCTTGCGACAACTTAACTTTACCGTCACTAGCTTGTGCTTTGATTGTTTTCATACATATCTCACTACCAGACATTGGCTCACATCCAAGTGTAGACTTTTTATACATAAAACGTCTACGCGTAGACTTCACCAATATCTTTCCGAGGAGAGATATTTGTTAGCCTTCTTTTGAAAGCCCATACTTGCGCATTTTTTCGACTAACGTCGTCCTGCGCATCCCTAATTGGTCTGCAGCCCTGGCCACCACACCTGACTGCTGATCCAATGCCTGACGGATCATATCCACTTCCAACTCAGAAAGCATATCTTTGAGATTTAACCCCTCTTCCGGCAATGAGCTTGCCAAAGAGACGGTTTCGGGCGCTTCAGCCATTAGCTCTTCCTGGGGTTCATCGGTAAACATCGCGGCCAGCGCATCGCGCTCGGCAATTTCATCCGGGATCTCAGGCTCAAAAGACTCTGCGTCAAGGTGTCGGTATTTTGGCGGCAAGTCGTTCACATCAACGATTCGGTTCGGATGGAGGATAAGTAAACGCTCAATCAGGTTAGACAATTCCCGCACATTACCTGGCCAGGCATGCAGCATCAGTGACTCAATACTTCTTTGGGTAAAGCGCACAGATGCGTGGTGCGCCTCTTCGTGACGGCCAATAAGCTCCTGTAAAAGTAGTGGAATATCATCCTGTCGCTGCCTCAAGGCCGGCGTCTCGATGGGGAAAACGTTAAGCCGATAAAATAGATCTTCACGAAAACTCCCCTCCCGGATCATCTCCTCCAGGTTTCTGTGGGTGGCTGCAATAACCCTGACATCTACCTTAATGGCCTTACTGCCGCCGACCCGCTCAAACGTACGTTCTTGTAATACCCGCAACAATTTAACCTGCATCGGCATCGGCATATCGCCAATTTCATCGAGAAATAAGCTGCCCCCATCCGCCAGCTCGAAACGGCCTTTCCGCGCGGCGAAAGCACCGGTAAACGCGCCTTTTTCATGGCCAAACAGCTCACTTTCCAGCAACTCAGCGGGTATAGCGCCGCAGTTTACCGGTACAAAAGGTCCGCTGGCGCGAGGTGATGCATCGTGGATGCCTCTCGCCACCACTTCTTTACCTGTCCCGGACTCACCCAACACCAATACATTAGCCGAGGTAACAGCGACCTGTTCGATAAGATGTCGCACTTCTTGAATAGCGCCGCCTTTGCCTACCAAAGAGCGAAACAGATGACTGCTAAGTCCGGTTTTTTGACCCGATACAATTTTATCCAGGTAGGTCTGGCAGAAATGCAGTTGCTGAGTTAATTCCCTGTAATTAAAGGGTTCTTCAATATTCCCAATATGGTTACTGACGTGAGCGCCAATGTTCTGACCCAAGGTCAAAAAAGGTAATGCCGGATATTCGGTGATCAACTGCTCAGGATCAATTTGGGTATCACCAACCACTATACAGAGGCAACTAGCTGACTCTTTGTAATTTTCTAGTTCTTTAAGGCTAATGTTCTGGCAAGATTCGCCGATAAAGTCCAAGACAGTGGTTAACTGTTGTTGACGGCTTAGCTGATCATCAACGATAAGAATTTGGCGCAGTTCATCCATGAAAGGTCTCACTAAGGATAAAATATTATTCTAATGGGGTCATTTTAATCAAGAATGAAGCATTAACAAGTCAAAATACCGTTGGCTGGCGTTTTTTTGACATAGGTTCTATTTAATGTCGCTATACACTTGGCATAACATTTGCTGCATTTTACTGTAGCAGTGAGATAAATGTGACTAACAATGCCAAACCGCCAAGTGTTTGGTGTCACCGGACCAGTAAAACCTATAGACTTAACATATACGGGTGTTTTGGAGTGAATTATGACTCGACTTTCAATTAGGCAGTACCAGAGAGTAAGTACTAACAACGTGGCGGATGCTGATCCGCACACCCTGATATCCTTGGTTTTACAGCATACCATAGGTAACTTGGCGGCTTCTAAAGGGGCCATTTCGCAAAAAAACATTGAAGCAAAAAACAAAGCACTCACTAAGGCTATCGCCCTGATTGGTGAGTTGCAAGATAGCCTGGATATGGAAAAAGGCGGTGAAGTCTCTGAAAATTTGGCAGCATTATATAACTATATGGTACGTAGGATCACCCAGGCCAATATGGAGAATTCTTCGGAGATGATTGATGAAGTGATTGAGCTGGTCAGCAATATCAAAGAAGGTTGGGATGCAATTCCTGTGGATGTCCGCCAGCAATATGAAACTCCCCAGGGGGCGTAAATGACGGTAGAAAGTGATATAAAAGCCCTTCTACATTTTACTGAAGAACTAAGGCATCTTTTAGATCAAGACCAGCTGGAGGGTTTTCCGGAGAAAGAGGCGATTAGAAAGGAATTGCTGGAGGTGTTTTTTCATCGCTACACAGAGTCTGAGCTCATGTCGGTGGCTGATGAGTTGCGACAACTTGAGCTTGCATCGGCGAACATCCAGCAGCTTGCTCAGGCAAGGTTGAATAAGCTAAAGAGTGATATGCTGAAGCTTAGAAAAAGTGGAAAAGTGAAAGCCGCATATAAATGAAATCACTACGCAGTTAGAGAATAATTTTTCAACGAAAATATATGCCTACGTTAGCCTAAACTGGCTCAATTTTTGCCTGTTAAACCCATATTGATGCAAAGTTAGACGGTCGAATGTCGTTTTCTTGACATTTGTGCCGCTGTTAAGGCTTTAATGTAATAAATATTCTGCTTTAAGTGCTGGAGTAAACTACATGTTTAATGGCAAAACAATTTTGATCACAGGTGGCACTGGATCTTTCGGTAAAAAATACGTCAAAACCTTACTAGAGCGGTTCACACCCAAAAAAATCATTATCTATTCCCGTGACGAATTAAAGCAATTTGAAATGCAGCAAATCTTTAACCAGAAATGTATGCGTTATTTTATCGGTGATGTTAGAGATTGTGAACGGTTACAGCGTGCCATGAAAGGGGTGGACTATGTAATACATGCCGCGGCACTAAAGCAAGTACCAGCTGCCGAATATAATCCAATGGAGTGTATCAAAACCAATGTACTGGGAGCTGAAAACGTAATTATCGCATCCATAGACAATGGTGTAAAAAAAGTGATCGCCCTTTCTACAGATAAAGCAGCAAACCCAATTAATCTTTACGGCGCTACCAAGCTGTGCTCAGATAAATTGTTTGTCGCCGCCAATAATATCGCTGGTGGTCATGAAACCATTTTCTCCGTTGTGCGATATGGTAATGTGGTTGGCTCTAGAGGCTCAGTAGTGCCTTTCTTCGAAAAATTAGTAGACGAAGGTGCTACCTATTTACCAATTACTCATAAGGAGATGACTCGCTTTTGGATAACCCTTCAGCAGGGAGTCGATTTTGTACTTAAAAACTTCGAACGTATGTTAGGTGGGGAAATATTCGTACCGAAAATTCCATCTATACGGATAGTCGAACTTGCTAGTGCTATAGCCCCACATTTACCACAAAAGTTTATCGGTATACGGCCAGGTGAAAAGCTACATGAAGTCATGTGCCCAGAAGATGACTCATTTCATACTTTCGAATTTCAAGAGTACTATATTATCGCACCAACAATTAACTTTAGTAGTAGATCAAATGACTTTAGTATTAATGCAATTTCCGAGTCGGGACATCTTGTAAAGCCAGGTTTTTCATATAACTCCTGTGACAACCCCACTTTCCTCTCACCCTCTGAAATTGCCACTTACAATTAAATCTTAATACGAAAAACAGGCTTAGTGTTAACAGTAAAATAGCGAAGATTACTGTTAACACTAAGCTTAGCGTCAGTCTATGATTGATAACCTGCATGTCATTTTACTAATCATACCAGTTGAAAATGACTCCTTAAAACGCCCTATACTTGACTCCTTTTCACTGGGCGTTGTCCACTCTCCTATGAAGCTTCTTGTACCAAGTTGGTAGTACTTTAGCCCTTTTTTTCTCATATAATCAATTGCTGTATCCTGAACTAAATGGGCGACAGGCTTATCGAATAGATTTCTTTTATATGCAGCAACTGCGTAGTTAGCCCAAAGTTTGGTGTGATAAAACAATGCAGCACCAATTAGCCTGTTACCTTGATCAAACAAAAAAATAACAAATGCATCTTTCCGATTGACTGCTACTTGATGCCATAGCCAGGAATCATCGCCTCTTGTGATCCTACCAGAGACTTCTTTATGTAATTCCCGAAACTGATTTAACTGTTCACTATTTAGTGACTCCAATACTTCAGCACGCCAGAGACCTTGTGAAGTTTTAATTGCACTTCGGCAACCTTTCCGTAACTGACTTCTGAATTCGTCTGCATTAATTCCAAGATCGTTGAGTAACTCGAAACTTGTATTAACACTTCCACCTGAAGACATGAATTTCCGGATCCATACATCAGAATTTCTCCTCGGAAAGATAGACTCAGAGACCAAGGACTTAATTTTTAGTTGCTTCGCAAGATCAACTAAAAATTTAAAACAATTATCCGTTAAATTTTTGATTTGTTTTAGGGTCAATTCCTCAGAAAAGATCGGCGGCAATATATTGCCGGAGTTGCTTCCTATTCGCAGGAATCCATTCACCACACATAAGTGTAACGGCCATAGGCCTAATGGCCGACCATTTTGAGATATAAGAAGAGGTAAAAAATAAAACCTAGAATAATGAAAGTGCATGTAAGATTCATGGTAGCGAACAACACAATTAAGGTATTCAACCGGTAAATCTGCAATATTCCCACTCAACTCCAACCACTGCTTTTCACTGCATAAACATATTCGTGACTCATGAGAAGGCTTCAACTGAGACTTAAGTTTACGGACTAAATCATCAAACATTTCAGATTTAAAATTGTCAGACATCATTGTTTTGAGTATCAACCATAGACCAGCTTAAGGCTTCACCAGCGACAATCGAACGTGTAGCTCTACTTCCCATTACGGTATTAAAAAACTTTGGAGCAAGGCCAAAACCAGGTCGAATTCGCCGAATATTTTTTTCAGTAAATAACTCACCTTGTTTGACATCTTTAGTTACGTAAATAGACCTACGAAACTTAAAATTTTCTCGTTCAGCCACTTTTCTAGCATAGTTCACACTTCCTAGTGCACTCCAAGCATCTTTGCTCTGCTGACACAGCTCAGTAAGCTCTTTTGGTTCAATTGAAAACTCAGTATCATGGCCCCCTTCTTTTCTATCTATCGTGAAGTGTTTTTCAATCACACTAGCTCCTAACGCTATAGAAGTAACAGATGCTGTTATACCAAGCGTATGATCCGACAAACCAACTACTTTATCAAAGCGTTCATGCAAATCACCAACAGTTCGAAGGTGACATTGAGATAAGGGAGTCGGGTACCCACTAATACAATGAAGTAAACAATATTCATCGTGATTAAGTCGTTTCATTAAAGAAACAATCTCTGTAATTTCTTCCAGGTCAGCTAATCCGGTTGAAATAATGAGTGGCTTTCCTGTCTTTGCTGTATATTCAATCAAAGGAAGATCGACCGCTTCGAAGGAAGCTATTTTATAGGCAGGTGCATTTAAGCTTTCCAAGAAGTCGACTGCAGATTCATCGAAGGGAGAACTAAATATAGCAATATCCAACTCTTTCGCTTTTTGAAATAGAACTGGATGCCACTCCCAAGGAGTGTGAGCTTCCTGATACAACTGATACAAGTTATATCCACTCCAAAGCCCCGATCTAATTTTAAAATCAGGCATATCACTATTTAATGTCATCGTATCTGCGGTATAAGTTTGTAATTTCACCGCATCGGCTCCAGCAGCTTTCGCTGCCTCTAAAATCTTTAAAGCCTGCCCGATACTGCCATTATGGTTTGCAGAAAGTTCTGCTATGATATACGGAGGGTGTTCTGGGCCAATTTTTCTATTGCCTATCTGAATTTCTTTTGTTGTCATCCACTTATTTCACTTAAATTGGATTGGTTAGTAACTCGTTATTTTAATCACTTGTGGTCGGACCGCTCAGGCAGTATATAATGAGTTTCGTCTTCTTGGATAAATCCGATGCTTTTAAAAAGATGGTGAGATGCCATATTATCGTTGTGAACTTCTGCAACTAAGGTTTGTTTATGTCGCTTAAGTAACGCTTGAATTCCCAGAGCTGCAACACCTAAACCTTGAAACTGTTGTGATACTAAGATAGAAATCTCGTCTTTGTTGACCCCAAGTGAGGACAGCCTTAACAATCCAGCAGGTAAATAATTAAATACGATAATATAGCTATGTTGAGAACAATCTAATTGACGTTTAAGCCAGGTTTTATGTTCGGTTAATGTTGGAGCCAAGGGGGTTCGAGCATATTTCCGAATTCCAGGTTCTTGTTGCCATTTATAGATAACTTCACAATCACAGGGAGCAATCTCTCTGATGGAAACGTGCCGTACACTTGTAGCAAGTATCCGTTTCACCACCCTGTCAGCTCCCAAACCATCCACAAGTTGACAAGACAGCCGACTCAATTCCAGCCTAACAATAGGTTTGGTAACTAGCCGTTTCAACGCGTCTGAAACTTGGATAGCCGAACATTCCCCCCAATGACCAAGCACTAGTGCTGCCTTTATATTTGCCAGTTTATCTGCTATAAAAAACTGATTCTCAGCAGTAATCAAAAGAATACTAGGAATACCCATTGCACATCGTTCCCAGCTAGATGAACCTGGAGCCCCCACCGCAATATCATGTTCTATCATTAAACTCGCCATATTACTTACATCTACTTTTAACGTGATATGGCGTTTTGTCTGTGCTTTACATAAGACTCTTATTTTTTCAATGTGAGGTGCGTTTGCCGATAAAACAATTGTTACATTAGGCACCATTTTAGACGGTAGCAGCTCCAGAGCCGCCAGCACCAAATCTGTCACATTATGTTCGTCGGTAGCTCCCATTGAGATCAAGAGTCGCTGCGCCACCTTAGATTTCGGGGGATTGCGTAATTCATTCCTATGGGGCTTGAACTCATCACGTAACAGAACATAGTCCAGCCCTGTCATACATTTCGCATTTTTTGCTAACGCACTATATTCACTGGCCTGGCGACCAATGGATTGATCAACCAATAAATTGCATTGGTGTTCTCTATTCGCTAAATCATCAATGACCATAATATGAGAAATTTTATTTCGGAGGCGTTTTTCCCAGCTACTGGCGATTTGATAGTGATCGACAATCAACCAATCTACACTCGTTATTTGATAATCACATAATTGGGCTATCGTTTGTTCCGCATCAAAATCTTCCTCGAATTCAGCTTGATCTTCTAACTTGATGAACTCAATATTGTTCTTATGTAGTAATTCAATTGGGTAGTCTGCGCCTTGTCGGCCGATAAATCGCACTTTAGCTCCTATTCCGGAAAGCTTATTAGCTAATGTCATGCATCGATACAAGTGGCCATGACCAATTTTGTTGGATGCATCCACCCTAAAAAATACTTGCATTAACGAACCTTAAATACAGCTTCTATGGGATTGCCTTTGAGCATTTCACTTACATTGCCATTAATTAGCGATTCCTCGAGCAAAGGAATGACTTCAGAATAAGCATCGACTAGCCGGTTAACCGCACTGGAGTCGTGCGCATAACTGAGATTATGGCTGCCCAGCGTAAGAACTCCACGCTTATACATTTCTTGAAGAAAAAGGCTTTTCACTTTTAAATCAGCATCATTAGCAACACTGAGTATGCTCCAACTTGGGTGGCCAACTAGGTTAAAAACCTCTGATTGAGACAAGATGGGCTTCACCTTATCCATTAACGATGACCCCAGATTATGAATGTGCTTTACCACTTCCATCTTTTCCATTTTGTCTATTGTTGCTTTCGCTGCTGCCAAAGAGAGGGTTTCTCCACCAAAAGTGCCTGAGAAAAATATATCGTCCATCACATCCATCAATTCTGACCTGCCAACTACAGCAGAAAGCGGGTAGCCATTCGCCATTCCCTTACCGAAGGTTGCCAGATCTGGCGTTACATTAAATAGCTGCTGTGCTCCACCCAAAGAGAATCGAAATCCAGTAATTATTTCATCAAATATGAGTACAGCTCCATGCTTATGCGTATGCTTTTTAACTTGCTCCAAGAAGTTACCTTCGGGATAGGATAAGTTCATTGGCTCCATTATCACAGCAGCAAATTCGTCTGGGTATTGATTTAGAATATGAGTTAACGAAGAAATATCATTATATTGAAAGCAGTGAGTTAATTCTCTCGTGGTTTTTGGCACCCCCCTATTTCTAACCGTGCTGCCGATATACCAATCTTGCCAACCATGGTATCCACACACAGCTACCCTATCTCTATTGGTATAAGCTCTTGCCAAACGAATTGCTGCCGACGTAACATCGGTCCCATTTTTTCCAAATCGTACTTTTTCTGCGCATGGGATCAAAGAAACCAGCCGCTCAGCAACTTCCGCCTCTAATCTATGAGGCAATGAAAAGGAAACACCCTTTTTCATTTGCTTTATCACTTCGCTATCTACATCTGAATCTTGGTAACCCAAAGAAATACACAACAATCCATTAATAAAATCCAGATATGAATTTCCATCCACATCCCAAACTAAGGCTCCTTTTCCTCGTTCCAAAAACAGAGGACTAGCACCAAAGGGGACGGCCATTCTGCTCTTACTAAAAGTTTGTGAGGCCAAAGGGATAACTTTGTTCGCCCTTTCATATAACGCTGAACTGTTCTTGTAGTTTCTAGATGTCATCTATGCTCTCCTTTCCTGAACCAGCGTTGCGTTTATGCGTCCTATTTATCTTGCTTAAGTTTGGGCTTTCCCCAATAAGGTTTAGCATGTCTTGATATTCGAAATTAGGCTTTAGAGGATATAACCGGTTAAAAAGTTGATTAATCAGCTCAAAGTCTTCGGCTTCGTCCACAGTCCACCTTAAATGAGAGTTGTCTTCGACGGATAATTTATTTGCAATACGAAACCGCTCCGGGTGTAACGCTATATAAGGAGTAACATGTTCTAAGTCCAATTTTGATTCAGCTTCCCGGTAAGCGGTTAGCAAGGCTTGCCATGTCATGACTTCCACATCTAACCCGTCTGGATACGTCGCTGGGTGACAATTAGAGCAATAGTCACTTTTTTGCTTCAAATGCAGTGAAATAACATCATCAATAATTACCGGGTCTATAACAGGGCAATCTCCTGTAAGTCGAACAATATGCTCCGGTTTAAAGGCTTCTGCTGCTAGAAAAAAGCGTTCTAATACATTAGACAATGATCCCCTGAAGCAACCTATCGATAATTGCGAACACAAGCTTGCTATTGCGTTGTCCGAATAATGGTCACTAGTTGCGACAATCAATTTGTCAATATTGTGACTCCGCTGGATGCGCCTTATTTGATGGCTCAGCATTGGCTCACCAAGAATCGGTTTCAACACTTTTCCAGGTAACCGATGAGAACTCATCCGAGCTTGAACTATAGCCAGTATCATCCTTAAACATCCTACCTATTAGGCCAGTTTGACGGTAACAGAAGCCTTTCATCGTTAATCGAAAATGACGAATAGTTTAACTCAACCTCTTTAGCTTTAGCGTAATGCTTTAACAAAGAAAAAAGCTGCATTCGGCTCTGGCACCCCAGCACAAATCGATCTACATTCTGGTTTTGGTAACATATCCCTAACAAAAAAGCCAACAAGGAAACCCCTTGTTCTTTAGCCGCAATTCGTAACGAGTAGAGCTGGTCATTCCACCTCTCAAAGTATCTTGGATACTCTCTCATCAACATTAACCCTTGCAGGAGCAAAGAGCGGGCATGAAGTTCAACGCCTCTACTTTTAAGCTCATCAATAATACCAGAGTGAATAAAACGCTGATCAAACAAGTTTAACGGAAACTGTATTAAGTCGATTTGGTACCTTTCGGTGATCTCTTTGGTAAGTGCGGGGCAATAAACAGATATACCAATCTTTTTTACTTTCCCTTCAGTCTTTAGCTGCTCTAATGCTTGGTAAATATCATCCCCTTGCTTCCCCAAAAGAAATTCAGGTGCATGGAGTAACAGCCCGTATAGCCTGCCTGTTTTAAGCCTGAGAAGAGATTCACTAATAGTTGAACTGATCTGCTCTGAGTGAATGTTCCCTGGAAGCTTAGTTACTAGCTTAAAGCGCTGTCCGGCGTCAAACTGCCCCAATACGGCTTCACTGTTTCCGTACAGTGCCGCCGTATCTAACATCTCTATCCCGTGTTTTTGCGCAATCTGAAGTATATCCCCTACCTCAGAAGACGGCACTTGGCCATGTTGATTAGCGATGCCGTAATCGACACCAAACTGGACTGAGCCCAACGCTAATTTCACACCAACTCCTCAAGCTTCTCAATAACAAACCTTTGTTCTTGTATTGTCAGGTCTGGATACAGGGGTAAACTTAACGCTTGCTCGTAGTAACGTTCAGCAACAGGAAAGTCGCCACATCGAAAGCCAAGTTCCTGGTAATAGGGTTGTAAATGCACAGGAATGTAATGCACGTTTATTCCTATATTGGCTTTCCTTAGGGATTCAAAGACTTGCTTTTTTAAAGCCAAACTATGCACATTAAGTTTGACAACATAGAGGTGATAGGCACTATGACAGTCTGGCTGTTGGTATAAAGGCGTCAGAGCCAAATTTGCAAAAGCCGAATCATAGTTAGCCGCTATATGATGCCTTTTTTCGACAAATTCATCTAACCGGGAAAGCTGGCTCAGCCCTAATGCGGCTTGAAGGTCTGTCATTCTATAGTTGTATCCAAGTTCCACCTGCTGATAATACCAGTCACCGTCAGGTGGGCAGGTCATTTCTTCAGTATTTCTGGTTATTCCATGGCTACGCAGTCTCGCCATCTTATTGGCAAAATCTGCATTATTCGTAAGCGCTACTCCGCCCTCTGCGCTGGTAACAATCTTAACTGGGTGAAAGCTAAATACTGTAATATCAGAGTACTCGCAGCGACCTATCTCTTTACCCAAGTACTTCCCTCCAATCGCATGTGAAGCATCCTCAATAACCTTGACGCCATATTTTCGAGCCAGGTAGCCTATTGATTTCATGTCACAGCTTTGCCCACAAAGGTGAACAGGTATTACCACTTTTGGTAGTTTATTCATCGCTTTAGCATCTTCGAGCCGTCGCGCGAACGCCGTTGCCGACATATTCCCTGTATTTATATCAATATCAACAAAATCGACTGTAGCGCCACAATAGCGCGCACAATTTGCACTTGCCACAAAAGTAACAGGGCTAGTCCATACGATATCCCCTGATGTCACTCCCATGGCGAGACAAGCGAGGTGCAACGCTGAGGTAGCACTGTTAGTAGCAACTGCAAAATCAGCATGGCAGTAACTGGACAAAGCTTGTTCAAATTCCTGCACCTTAGGGCCTTGGGTCAAGTAATCTGATTTCAATACCTCAACAACTGCGTCTATATCCTGCTGAGAAATATTTTGCCTTCCATAAGGAATAAACTTATTCATCTGTCGTTTTACTCCGTTGCTTCGCTACACACTGACATCAATAACCCCTCATCCACCAGACGGTTCGCAATTGGTAGCAAGTTATAAGCATATACACCTATCTTGTCGCCTATATCCAGAAGATCATTTTCTCCATCTGCATAGGCTAACAAGTTCATCATATCTCGTACCTGGGCGGTTGAATTTTTTGTACTAATAGTGGGGTATAATCCACGCTTTCCGAGCTGAGGTTCACACAATATTGTCGCTTTGTAGTATTGATTGGCTTCCAGTAATTCGATGCATGCCTTCAATACGTTGTAGCCCCCTTCAAGGCCTTTCGGGGTTACCAATTCGAGGTTATCCAAAGACGTATGGTATTCGGGATATGTGGCATACTTGGATCTCATAATGGAACACACGGGCAGATCTACACCGGGAGCACAATACTGCCTCTCATCGCTTCCCCTGTCGAGAAAACTATACTCATCAAAATTCGGAGCCAAATGAGTTAATACATGCTTTGCCACTTTGTCTGCCAATGAACGTCCAAAACGAGAAGGCAAATAAGAATAGGCTCTTTCATCACCTATACAAGTGATAACAAAACCAGCCTTTACTTTCTTCTTCAGTTCCCGAAGGTGCTTAGAAATGTAATAAATAGAACCTATGGTTTCCGGTACAAAAACAATACGGTACGAATACCTGCGCTGCGGGAGTGTTTGCAACCACTTGGCGAGAAAGCTAGCTATCACTGGCCCTGATAACTCATTGTTGGCCATTGAGGGATGACATATATATGTTGAAAGCAATATTTCTTCATCGGTTTCGCCGGGGATCAGGTATTCACCATATGTCATTGAGCCTGGTTTTAACTCACTATCAATTTTTACTTTATACACACCCTCTGCAAGCTCTTCCCTTTGCTGATGAGTAAGGCAAAACCCCCACCTCTTCTGATAATAGGAAGTAACATATGGAATGGCGGTTGGCTGATCTGGCAAAGAATACAAATGTTTTTGCAATACATCGAGATCAACAGCTGTATCAACAGGCTCAGAGTAACCTAACACGTGAAGATTGCTTTCTTTAAAATCAACAATTCTCTTACCCACAGGATCAATAATAAACGCCTCCCTTATGTTCCACTCTTCAGGGATTTTCCAGTCAAATGCCTGTGTACCTGATGGCACTTCAAACGTAGTTAAGGATGGAAGCTGGGATTTCAAAATTGAAAATGTTTTACGTACACCATCACCCGTTAAGCTTCGGCAAATAGGAAAAAGCAACTGGGCCAATTCGTGCATATCACAACCAAGTTCAGTGAAAGTCTTACCAGACATTTTGTACTCCACTACCTTTTAAATTCTGTAAGGAACTCTTCAGTCATCTTAGGCCCTTGAGCTAAATACCAAGGGTTTTCTTTAATCTTCTCTGATGCAAATTGGTAATATACCTTCAGAGGAACACAGTATACTTTGCCTAACCCTAGGCAAGAATATTTCACTATTCCTTCTTCTGTTGCATGTTTCTGTAGTGCCGTACAGTCAGGCAAACTATTGTCACACAAGGCCCTTACGTAATAGCTCCATTGTGTTTCCCCTCGCCCTACTATTTCTCCACTAAAGGTTTTATCGAAGCGATATGGAACCCCAAGTGTTCTTTCCAAGTGATGGATGGGCGTAAAATAGAAGAGACTTAATCCGAAGTTACATACCTTAGTGGGGTAAGATAATAAGCGCTCATACAAACAGTCAGAGCCAAAGCTAGTGTTCGGTAGTTCATAAAACAGGCTCTCGACATGAGGACCTATACCAGAAACAGAAAATAGCGGGTCCACACTACGCTTCACCTGGGAGAATTGACGAAACTGCTCTCCAAACGCCCCTACATCGGATGGTGTTTGCATTGGGTCAAACGTCTCTTTTTTGCAAAAGCTATAGCTAAAGGCTGGGGTAATAAAGCTGCCTTCAGGACCCAATACTTCAGAGATCGCATGCATGAAGGTTTCTACCAAGCTTTTGCCTTCACCAAGCTCTTTTAATAAGCCAAGCTGAATTAACCCAAAATGGCTGTAAAGAACATCCCCACGAGAAACCCCTACAGCCCTGAGCGCCTTAACAATATCATCGTGCTGATAGTGGAAACGCTTCAACTTACGAATTCGCTGAAACTATTGCCAGCAGAGATTTTACACTCATAGAATCCGTCAGTTGCTCATCACCGAAGGTGATGCTGAAACTATCTTCAATCGAAAAGATAAGATTCATATGTGCTAATGAATCCCACTTTTCTACGTTTTCTGAGCTTGACTGGAGATTAATTGTACCTTCAGGCAACCCCAGCGTCTGATCAATTACATTAAATAATATTTGTTCCATAATATACTCTTAGCTAAACGCTTGGTTATTTATTTTAAAAAAATTAGGTATATAAGGTGAGCTTATTGGTTCATTTACATACCTTATTTCACCTTGTTCCAATGTCTCCAATTGGACGAATCCGTAAGTCAAATAAAAATTGTGGACTTGCTGATTTTTTTTACTTGCAACAAACCGGCCTATCACCTGCTGACAACCCAACTTTACACATTCGGTCATGACAAGTGCCAAAAACGCCTGCTCTACCTTGCGCCCAAGCACACGACATGACAGCAAAAAAGTATCAATGCTAGCCTGAACTCCTTGCAGGCTAACAACAGCTGAACCTACTACTCCCATGTCACCAAACCTATCTTTCAACGTGAGGGTATAAACTCGATGTTTGTTAGACAGCATAAATGCAGATATTGCACGTTCATCATGTCTAAACGTTGTCAAGTTAAACTGGTTCGTTTTTTGAGTTTGTTGGGCAACTCTTCTGAAGGTTTCTTCGCTGGCAAGTGAAAATGTCAGACTCATCTCAAGGCCTGCCAAATAATCTTCGAGACTTGGACCGCTCTTATATTCTTCTCGTTTTCGCTGAGCCTGATACATAGCCCCTCGTTGGCCGTCCTCCCAGGTTACTAACAAGGTATCAAACCAACGACTGGCTCTCAATTGGCTAGCGAATTGAGTCGACTGCGTGACATTTAAACAAATGGATGTAACTTCAGGTAGTTGATACTGTACCTGCTCAACTTCGTATGGACTATCATCGAGAAAGACTAGGCTATCTAGCCCTAAATTTAACTCAGATGACATGGACGCGATATTAGTAGCCTTATCGAGCCAGTTGATTCGATGAGCCGCTATATGTTCTCGTTTTAGTAACATTTCAGGGTGTTTATCAAATACATCCCAGACATCCTGTTCATTGTTCTTCGAGCACAGAGCCAAAATAACACCACGCGAGTGAAGCTCCAGAATATGCTTTTGAAATGCCTTATATTCGATTCCGGGATAGCTTTCACCTAATTTAATTCCCCGAGTCCCTTCCTCACCAACTATTCCACCCCATAGGGTATTATCACAATCCAAAACCAGACACTTTTTCGCTTTACCTTTTATCATCTCAAACAAGGCAATATCTTGTTTTGCAAACGCTGTTAACGCCTGGCGACTATATGGAGAGCGGGCTATGTGCCAATATCGCCAATCATAATAAACCTGTTCTCCAATCTGTCTCACAATGAGATCTGATTCAACGACTTTACAGTTGGGGTATTCAGCCGCCAGGTGTTCAATTTGGCTATTAAGAGAACGAATAAAATGAGTTTTCCCCTGGGGCAAGTAAGGATCGGCCAGGCCGAATGACGAAGAGGTAGGGACTTCAAAATTATGCCACAGTATTGTTGCTTCTGGTACCCGTTGCGCCAAAGCCGCCATTACCGAATTTATGTATCCAAGCAGATGCTCCGCTTCACGGTCCCGCTCCTCCCCTGAGAGCTGACAGAATTCATCAAACAACTTAGGTGATGCGGCCATTAACTGGTGGTAAACCAATATAAGATCTATGTCGGAATTTATTACACTGTCCTTGTTAACCACATCTTGAAGTATCGTGTCAAAGCCTCCAAAAAAGGTTTCAGCTTGATACCCTCGCTCACTAGCATAAAAACTGAGAGGGATCTCAATTGCTTCTAGAGTAATATTCCTCAGAACTGCAATTTTCAACGAAGTATTGGATTGCCTGGGTAATAGAGCTTTTGTCTGCATTTCTGGGAACGAATAGAAAGGTTCAAACATTATGCAATATCTCCATCAGACCCACCCCTCTAACCATATGGAATGAAACTTTTTTCCCATCAAAAAGTAGAGCAGGCTTAGGAGGAGAAACAGTAAAGACTCTATGCCCGTGTTCATGCATTTTTTCTAAACTACTGATTGGACTCTCCGCTTCATAACACATATGGTAAATCAGGCTATGACTACCTTTTAAAATATTACTTAGTGGACCTTCTGTCCCAGCGGCATAAACTAACTCTACCCAAGGTTGAGACGAATGCGTGGCTAACCTCAAATTCACATTTTGCTCCGGATCAAAAACTGTTTCACTTACCCGGTAACCTAACCCTTGCAAAAAGGCTCCAGCTAAGCTGGGATTCTGCGTTGCCAATCCAAAATGGTGAAACTTGAGACCAAACTCATTCATCACTTTTTCAGTACCATTGCTATATTTATCGGCAGCTTAGCAGAAATGCTTTGCTCTATCGTTTTACCCACGTATGGCACCAATAGTTCTTCAACAATATTTAAACCACTGTCTTTGATCTGAGTTCGTAGACTCTCTACATCTGGATAAAGGTAGATATGATCTATTGCGGGTGCGTTAATACAAGTAGTAACAAATATATGTGCATCCGGTTTAGCAAACTTACATATTTGCTTAAGAAACGCCTCTGGCTTTTCTACGTGTTCTAGGACTTCCGCCATCACCACACAGTCAAAGTTGTGCTCCGCTCCCCAAGCAAGAAAGTCGGTTCTTTCAATTGCATAATTTTCATACGTTCCGAAGCAACCACTCTTAATTATATCGGTCGTCATTGCCACACTGGTTGCGCTGATATCAACAGCCTGAAATTGTTCGAAACCACTGTATTGCATTGCTTGCATAAAATAAAATCCGTGGCCGGGACCAATTTCTAGGTAGCTTCCAGTCATTTCTTTAGGCAATGTTCTAATAAAGAAGCGGTGCATAGCCATGTGGTTTGGCCAAAGAAAGGTCGATAGTGCGAGGCCAAACATATACTTACTCATATATTCGTCATTATGGTACACCGAGTTAGCTACCTCCCGGTACGAGCTATGACGATATCTACCGTGACGTTGAAAAAAAACTTGTTCACGGAACGTATCTTTTACGATCAAGTCGTATGAGCTAGCAAGAAAGTCAGGGCTAATGTCCTGTGAATAGCAATAATCAAGATAAGCCTCAAATATCCTTATTTCATCAAGTGTCAGTGTAGATAAACTGTCACTTATAAAGCTTTTTTGTAGCGGGTTAAGCTTCCCGATTTTCACTACAAGCGAGTTAATAACATTCGAATCCATGGTCGCTCTCACTGATAATCTAACTATTGTCGACAAATTCTGACATGTACCTGCCCACATTAGGCAATATTTGGACCACAATTGTGACACAATTGCGTTTAACTATGCATTACAAATAGTTAAACATTAGCCGCATCAGCTATTTTTGAAACTAAATCGTAGTCCAGCGATATTTCACCATGTGTAGGAAATGCTAAACAAGGTTCATACTCCGTCAATAGAGGTGAACCGCTCCAGTTGAAATTATAAACTTGGGTACAAATACCAAACTGACGCATGACATCATCAGCAATCAACTGTAACTTTTCAGCTGAGATACCTCTTAAAAGTGGTGCGATGCCAGCGGCACATTTTTTAGTAACAGCGTCACGCATCCAATTCGGCCAACAGTCAGATAACGAAGAGTTTAACAGGCAGGTCAAATTATCGGCTCTTAAACCACTTTCCAATGATAGTGACATTAGGATGTTATGGTTATCTAGCAAGGGAGTTAAATATTCGGTTGATGCCAAATGGCTTTTTGTATAATCGACCACTAACGGGTTCGACATATCTAGATCAATAATTGCTCCGTCCAAACTAGCTTCAAACCATCCTTTTCCGCCTTTTAACAAGCCACCACCGGGTAAACCGAGGCACTTAGAAAGGCTGATAACTACATTGATATCTGATGTTTCTAGAATTTCATCGTGCCGGTACACTGCATCAGGCGAGTCTACACAATCCAAAATGATTTTAGGGTACCCTTGACGTAACCTAGATAATTCATCATTTCTAAAAGGCCAGCCCCATTGCTCATATGCTAAGACTGCATCCACTGGGATCTGGTACTCAATGACTTCTCTCATAGGAAGTGGTGTTGAATAGCGCCCAATAGCACTGATAACACAAGCTGAACTAAATTCAGGAATAGCAACGCGGCAAGACCGCCCCAAACCAAACTCCTGCAATGCTCTTCCGATTGCCTGCCTTCCACTCGGGAAAATTTGGTTATTTTTAGGCGCTGGTTGGCCTGATACTAATCGTGAAGACTCCCGCCATAAGCTCCCCATTAGCAAACCTTCCTCACTACAACATCTTCTCTGGTATGCCCAAATGGTAAATCTGGATTTTGAGGCACAACATACGCGTGAAACCCTTTACTCCTGATGTAGCCAACCAATTCAATAACTTTTTCATCATTAAATACAATGGCGCTCTTAACCTCTCCAAAGTCGGGCTCTTTAATTTCAGACGACGCCATCATTTGACTCCACTGCATAGCAAAGCGTTCGCCTTCAAGAGAAGTCATAAAGCGTTGTTTCAGGTCAAAATTTGGGATATCGCCAAAAATAAGTTGACCACCTGGTGCCAAAAGGCTCAAAGATTTATCAATAAATGTATAAAGCGAAGCATTGTCATGCAGGCAGTGTAATACGCTATAAACAACTATTTTGGAAAAATAGCCTAATTCCAGTATATCTAGATTAAGAAAATCGTCTCCAACACATTGCAGGTTAGCCAAGGGTATACGGGCCATAAGCTTACTTACACAAGCTTGGTGGTCTATGCCTACGCTTCGATTAACTAGAAAAGACAATGGAATGAGAAGGTTGCCAGTACCACATCCAATCTCCAACAAATTGTCTTCTTGACAAATATCCAACTTTTTGACTAAGTCAAATAAAATTGCCTTTTCAGCTCCTTGCTGAATAGCATAACGGCCTGCCGCTTGGGTATTATTTTCAATACTTTCAGCTCTTTCTCCATATGCATCAAAGTATGATTTCATATTTCCACACTCTCTGTTATCGAATTAGTTTATTATTGTTCTTCAGCAATTCTTTCCAACATAATATGCCTGAGACAAAATATCGGACATAAAAAATGCTCTTCCTGGGCTGCGGCCTAAAAACGTCAAATTACTTGCTTTTAAACGCAACTCTTCCTCTAGAGACTTGTTTGCCGCTATCATTTCGGTTGTAATTAAAGGAAATCCAGATTTCACTGGGCGGATTTTTTCGAATAGGCAGTTGTGCTCAGGGCCGATAAGGCCCATCTTTAACAACTCAATCATAATTGCAGAGGATAAAACCGAATAATCCAAATCATTATCACCTAAGCATTCAACAGTACAAGCTAAAAAAGAGTTATCAGGAGAAAGGTTCTGATATAAAGTAATTCTACCTGAATAAAGGCCAGGCTGATGAACATTGATATATATACAATCACTATTCAACGGCTTATCAAATACAAAATCAAACAAACAAGTATTTCTAAATTCTGGTCTTCTTACATTAGTCTTAACTGGTATTAATTTTGATAGAAAAGCTGACGGTAATGTCCATAAAAGCTTCCCACAATTAAAATAGCCGCTATTTGTTTCAACCCCTACAACCTTATTATAGCTACACACCAACTTCTTAACTGATGTTTTAGGAAAGAACTCTACTCCAGCAGAAATAGCTTGTTGCAACAAAGTCTCCACCCAAAACCCGATCCCACCTGTTCGAGGGTAATATTTTTTCACCCCTTTAGTAGGGTAATGATAGCCTAGCTTATGATTGTAACAATCAATAGACTTCAATCGGTCACTGACCCCCCGATCAAAAGCAACAGTTCTGTTAAGGTCAAAAAAGCTCATTGCCGATGCTGATACTTCGGCTACTTTCGAACCAAAGAACTTGATTGCCACGGGTTTAAACACATGATGATACAAGGTTTCACCATAATGAGAGATAAACGCAGATTCTAGGTCTACAACTGAACCATCTTGATGAGATAACAGTTCAATGTACCCAGGGTTCAATATCTCTGCAGGTAAATTTGTAGTATTCACAAATGGGCTAATTTCACTAAGAGTATCAAAAAAATAGCTTCCTGATTTGGTCACGTCAAAGCAATTAGAATCAACTATAAACGAGTCACTAAAAAGAAAACTATCTAACTCTAAAATCCCTATTACAGTTGCAATATGAGTACCATAATCGAATGAGCCAAAGTGGTTAGTTTCACTTTTTAATAAACCACCGGCACACTCTTCCAACTCTAGAAGAATCACGTCATCACCCTTCTTTCGGGCAAAATATGCAGCTGTTATACCGGCAATTCCTGCACCGACCACTACAGTTTTACTGCTCATTGAACCTCCTCACGCCATTTCAAAGCAAATACTACATAAAAAGAGTACTAAATCTTCGCGGCTTGTTTATAACCAACTTTTAGCTCTTCCATTAATTTTGAAAAATGTTCATTCATTAGCGTCAAGCCATACTCGATAAAATCACTTCGCGCCGATTCATCCTTATAATAATAGGAGTTTGTAATAATTCCTGTTTGAAAATAGATAAAGCTACCTTTAAGCGTTGTGTAAGGAACTGAACTCCCTTCAGTTTCATACACTGAATTGAGCTTGGCGTACTGACGAGTAAATGCAGTTACCAGTTCAGTTCGACTATATTTTTTGATAGCAACTAACCCGAGAAGTTCATCCATCAACGATTGCACAGAGGAAATCTTACTTTCAATCGCGTCATGTAACTTTTCTTTTGTCAAACCTGCAGAATCAAATTTTTTATCTAATAGCGTCTCTAACAATTCACTTTTGTTCTGTATTTTAGTAAAATCTAACTCTTCCACTCGTTTTGGTTTTGTCAACAATATTTTAACACCATCACTACAGTTGTAGACTTTAACACCTGGGTATTTTGATATCATCATCTCCAATATCCCTTTAGAGCTATCAAAAGTATTTGTAGTTAATACTTCCTCTTCAAAGTTTCCCTCTACCTTTTTTGAAGTTTTGTAAAGTTGGTGTACTTTCTCTCTTTTATCCCAATTTTTATCGTAATAAATACTATCTTTTGAATGATGCTGCTCTGTATCCTTAAAGCCTAAATCAACACCCATTAAATATATTTTTTTAAATCCCAAGTTTATAGCAGCAGCAAGAGCTGTATTAGATACAGTAGGGTTACAATAGGGAACATAGGGGAATATATTTTCCTTATCTAATGATTTAACTAATGAACCTCCAGCGTCATTTGGTTTAAGCATTAAATATGCTGATTTAAATTTACTTAATAACTCGGTATATACCGTATTTAACGCAATGACATTGATCGACTTAAGCGCTTTTTGATCTTCAATAGTATCGAGATAGGATATTAGAGATGCCGCCCTTTCCATCTCAATATGGAAATCTGGAGTAATACCATTTTTCAATAAAGCTCTTAGTGCCGTCCCACAACTAAATACAATACAATTCCCTTGATTTTCTTTTATGAATGACATTACACCGTCAATAGAAGGGCCATTAGAGGCAATTACCACTGAAATATCAGTAAGTTGTAAATCTGTTTTATCTTTGTTGCTCAGTAACTTAGAACCCTTTGATAAATTGGATATGGAATGGGTTAGACTTATTATTTCATCTTCCATAAAGCCCCAACCTGAAGAATAGCGATACGCAATTTCATGGTAGAGTTTAAATGCTTCATCATTCTTGTCACTAAAATAATGTCTGTACAAAAACATCCTGCATACATTAAACTGGCCATGCCTTTTGAATAAATTACTTACTTCATTTACGAATGTCGTTTCTTCCCCCCCTAAATGAACGGTAAATGCCCCCCCTAAT
This sequence comes from Psychromonadaceae bacterium, assembly GCA_965249895.1. GTDB lineage: Bacteria > Pseudomonadota > Gammaproteobacteria > Enterobacterales > CBDFNC01 > CBDFNC01. The sequence goes on along the minus strand of CBDFNC010000002.1, from coordinate 140,883 downwards.
GCCATACAGCTTTCCACAAAAGGCTGTAAGTTTATCGTCTGTAAGGTGGCATAAAACACGTCAGGATCGGGCTCAAAAAGAAAAAAACTTCTGATCTTTTTCCGCTTAAATAATTCTTCTATTTGATACCCTAGGCCACTACCTATCATACAAAAAAAATCTAACTGCTCCTCCTCCCAAGCATCATCCACGCAGTTATTTGTCTCCTCTTCACGTTTGTCACATAGATGTTTCAACAAGCGCTCATGATCAAAAACTATAGCTTCGGTTGGAAAGGCCATTTGGTAAATAAAATACTTCGGTATCTGTGAATACTTTTCAACCTGCTTGCCAGATAGCTCCTTTGGATCGCCGTCGTATACTAAGCTCCCATCACTAACCAGGTTTAGATTATCGTCATGATCGAAGGTTATTTTTGTACTACCGGGCCTATAATCCTTATAAAAATCGAAAAGTTCAGGCAGGTGATTTTTAAGAACTGCCATATTAGTCAATAAAGTTGCGCGTATTATTTTGGTTTGGATATCAAGTAATATCTGATCCATATAGAATCCCGTTATTATAAATCGCTAAGAATAATCAAGCAAAAATCATTCCACTTTACAGTAGCGTTGAGAGTAATACTCGAAAGCTCATTAAAATGTCATCTCACGGCAGGGGCAAAGGGGGGGAGTTACAATTTTTAGTTTTTACTTCTTGTGAGTGTAGCCAGGTAGTGCATCCAAGGAGCTTTGCAACCACCCCATGGTATTATTTAGGCTGGCAACTAGTGTATCCATCGCATTAAACTGTTTAAACAGGCGAGCTTCCATTTTGTCCATTCTAAACTTTAATTTTTCTTCTTGTTCATCTAATGAGGCTAAGCGTTTATAAAGGGAATCAATTTTACCATCTAATATGGTATCTGAGGTCTCAATATCATCTTTAGTTGAAGAAACAGATTTATCAACAATAGCCTCTATCGTCTTATCAAGTACTGTTGCTAGCCCTTCAGTATAAGTTACCGTCCCCCTACTTCCGAGCGGCCCACCCGTTACTTCTACCTTCATTCCTAAAGAATTACCATTTTCCGATAAAAGGAACCGACCATCACCGAAAGCCTCGAGACCGTCTATCTTACCAGAAATATCGACCCCTTCATCTGAAGTTCCGTCGACTATATTAAGTAAACTGGCGACGTTCGGATCAAGGGAGGGAAAACCAAGTTTTGAAGCATTACCCCACTCATTGGAAGTAATAACCAACTTACCTGAGTCGACAGTCACGGTTACCGATTTTCCTTTATCCAGTAATGTTGCATCTGAGTTGATTTTTGATTGAATTTCAGCCGCCATTTCATCAACTGAGGCGTAGGTCTTTTCCTCCAGCTTAACATCATTACTTAAAACCCCATCGACTCGAATGTTAAAAGTGTTATTAGTCGCATCCACCGTCAAATTTGTGACAGCTGTAGTACTGGCTACATTAGCCTGCTCTGCCAATGAGGTGACTTCAACCTTATACTCCCCTGGTTTGGTAAGACTATTCTTAGCGACAAAATCTACCTGGCTATCAGAAGCAGTTCCTTTCGCGGTAAAGAAATCAGCGAGCCCTTGAATATCATTAAGGGCCTCTTTGAAATCCAGCCTATAGGGATCATCTTCTATAATCTCCAAAGTCCCGTCTCGCTTAGTGACAAAACCCATGTCCGCGAAGCTATGGATAGATCCCTCGATATGCTCCACTTGGCTATTAATAGTGCTACGTAGAATTGATTGAATATTACGCACTGAAGCATCACCAATTAACACTCCTTTTTCACCATTTGCCGAGTCAAAGCGAGTTAGCTCATTCATGTTATTGATAGCTTTATTATAATTCTCTACGAATGCTCTCAATTGACTCTCAACTTCAGAAGTATCTTTTTTGATGGTTAACTTTACGCTCTCGCCAGTTTTATTAGCTTCAGTCAGATCTAAGGTAACGCCTTCTATCACATTCTCAATCTTATTGGTTTCTCGGGTAATGGTAATACCGTTCATTACTATTTTGGCATCTTGTGCAACAACAGTTTCCGTCAGCTTTTTTGTGGTCCCATTATAAGCAAGGTTACTTAGTCCACTGCTGGTTGGATTATCTACCGCGATTTCAATCGCTTGTGCTTCACCTGTGTCATCTCGAGTGAGTACCAGGCGGAAGCCTGAGCCATCATCTATGGTGGATGCCGTCACACCCGCGATGCCGTCCTTAGAGTCATTGATCTGATCCCGCAGCGCGGCAAGGGAGGTACCGGATGCAACATCAATAGATTGCACTTGGGCATTTGCATTGATGGCAAATGAACCATCATTCTCGTCATAGGTCCCAAACCTAAAAGTCAGTTTGCCTTCACCTACTTCCGAATTTATCGAGCTGTACTTGTTCGCCGCACTGCTCACCAGGGTATGGGGCTGAGCAATCTTCTCGACTTTGATGTCATAGGAGCCCGCCTTTGCTCCCAGGCTAGACGTTGCATTTAACACGCCTGTATCTGATGAAGTAATTTTGACGGCAGCAAAAGACGAAGGCTTGGAGAGCTTACTATAGGAATCTTTAAATGAAGACAGGGTACTACTCAAACTGCCCAGCGCTGAAATCTGCTCGGTTGCTTTTTTAGCTTCTCTATCAATTTTAGATTGAACCGGTACCTTTTCAGCATCGACGATAGCTTCTACTATCTTGTTTATTTCAAGGCCCGAACCCAAACCCGTTGATGTAATCGCCGGCATAATGCCTCCCAAATTTTCATCTTATCAAAAAATTTAAGCAATTTTCATACCATACCTAAACTTCTTTGCTAAACAAAACCCCAATCACCTTATCCATATTCTTTAACAACTCCAATGCTTCTTCCGACGGAATTTGCCGGATCAATTCTTTGGTCTCACCATCCATGACAGAAATAACTTTACGACCAAGATCCTCGTCGACATGAAATTGCAGGTTGCGCTGCATTTCATTTACATAGGTGTTCAGCTCTTCTACCGTACGGACTAATTGTTCAGGCTCAAGCGCTTTCTCTTTTTCTTTTTCTTTCTCTACGGGTATATCTTTCGATTCAACTGGCTCATTTTGTTTAGCTACTTTGGAGTTTTGAAAAGCCTCCATGCTGGCCACGCTACCGACAGCACCCGTTATGCTAGTTTCCGCCATCAGCTTTCTCCTCATTTCATCTTGTGGTTAACAAACTAAAGCTCCCAGGCATCAGGGAGCTTTAGCTTTGCTCTTCCGCCGTTATCCGAGCAAGGAAAGCACACTCTGTGAAGCCGCATTTGCTTGCGACAACATAGCAGTACCCGCCTGTTGCAGAATTTGCGCTTTACTCATCTTAGAGGTTTCAGCCGCAAAATCTGCATCTCTAACTCGAGAGTTGGCTGCGGATAAGTTCTGCGATACATTCTCCAGGTTTGAGATGGTAGAGCCTAATCGGTTTTGGATTGCACCTAAATTACCCCTTGCTCTGGAAATCTGCTCTAACGCGTCATCAATCCGTTTTATGGAGTTTTCAGCATTGCCAACAGAGTTAACACTTAAACCTATACCTACCGCAGCCGCATTACCACCTGTATTAGCTAAGCCCAATTTATCCAGCGCTGTTGCTTGCAAAGTCGTTGATGTCGCTTTACTGGTAACAACTACGTCTTTTCCATCCTGACCGGTTAACGTAATAGTACCTCTGTTGGTCTGTGTAGCCGTTGCACTACCCACCGCCGAACCCGCCGCATTAACAACCCCAGTGGTGGTTGTCGTATGGGCCGCTCCAACAGAGTTTATTACCCTTAGTTCAACATTTTGTCCTGACACGGATTCGAGCTTCAGTTTACCGTCGCTAGTAGCTGTTGCAACAACACCTTGCAATCCAGCATTGTTGATAGCGCTAACTACTTCATCCATAGATGATGCATTTGTTAACGCACTGATAGTGACACCATTTACTTGTAGTTTATCCAAATTACCATCAGTCGAAACCGAAACCAAACCTTTAACACCAACACCCGTAGATGCACCGGCTGCAGTATCTGAGCCTTCTGCAAACACAATGGTATATTCCACAGAGGTGTTTGCCGTTGCATCAACGCCTGTACTACCACTAATTGCATTAATTGCAAAAGACTTATCTGCAGCTGTTGTTCCTGTAACTGCGCCTAGTTCCACACCATTAATCGTAATCTTGTCGGTTGTTGTAATTGCATTACTGTCAACCGCGCCACCTTTTACTGAGTCGGAACCGCCCTGCTGGTTAAAGCCAAGCTGCTTTAAAGCTGCGAATGTGGAAGAACCTTGAGCCGAATTAGTTCCTATGGAAATAGCTGTACTATCTGAACTTGTGAACGATACAAAACCCCGATAAGTATCTGCGACAAGACCCGTGTTGCCGATATCACCACCACCGAGTGTAACCGTTTTACCGGTATCATTGGTTATACTCAAAGCCCCAGAAGTGTCGAGTGTTGCTATTACACCACCTATATCGCGATTAATATTATCGACTAACTCCTGCATACTTCCCGAAGCTGAGACGTTCTGCGCAGTTCCTCCTGCTATTTGAATAGTTAAACCACCAGCAGTTGTTACACCAGAGCCACCTGCAACCCCTTCTATTACGTTATATGCGGACGCAGTAACACCCGTAGAGCCGGTTTTTGCGTTAATAACAGTCGCCACAGTATCCGCGCCATTATTCGAACCCGCGGCTACAGCACTAATACCTACTGTATTAATAATTACATCATCTGTGGTTGTACCTGCTGTCACTGACTGGATTCGGCCACCGTTAAGCTCACCTAGTCCAGACACAGCATTCAAGTTTAGATCTTTAGTAGTTACAGCATCAATACCAAACTCTAATTTTTCGCCTGAGTTTGCGCCAATTTGCAAGCTAGTTGACTTAGTAGATCCATCTAGAAGATTAATCCCGTTAAACTGTGTGGTACTGGCGATACGGTCAATTTCGCTGTAAAGCTGGTCGATTTCTCCCTGGATGGAAGCACGGTTTGATGCCGAGTTTGTATCGTTAGCGGCCTGAACAGACAGCTCACGCATCCGCTGCAAAATATTGGTCATCTCATCCATCGAGCCTTCGGCAGTTTGCGTCATTGAAATACCGTCATTGGCATTTCGAACTGCTTGATTAAGACCTTTAACTTGAGAGGTCATACCGGTCGAAATAGCAAGACCGGCCGCATCATCCTTGGCACTGTTGATACGCAGGCCAGAAGACAAACGTTCCATTGCCTGGTTTTGAGTTAGTTGTGATTTATTTAACTGACGCTGGGCATTCAACGACATCACATTAGTATTAACGACTGAAGGCATAGTTTGCTCCTATCTTGCTATTTTCCCGAAATTTGTATCGAGGTTTAAGTTCCGCTTTCCTAGGTTATCGTCGGGATAAAAAAAACCTTTAGTCTTTTTTTTCGACAAATTTAACCGGCTTGGAAATGATATCGGCAAACGAAGGGTTAGCTTTAGGAAAAAACAAAAAAACCGGCAATCCAGTGCCGGTTTTCTATTAAAAAGGGAAGGTTATCCCTGTAATAATGAGAGGACGTTTTGTGAGCTGGCGTTGGCCTGCGACAACATAGCAGTACCCGCTTGCTGCAGTATTTGCGCCTTACTCATTTTGGACGTTTCGGCAGCAAAGTCCGCATCTCGTATTCGAGAATTAGCTGCTGACAAATTTTGCGACACATTTTCCAAATTAGAAATTGTCGAAGACATCCTATTTTGAATCGCACCTAAATCTCCTCGCACGGAGGAAATTTGCTCCAAGGCTGCGTCGATACGGGTTATCGAGTTTTCAGCATTTTTGACTGAGGCCACGCTTAAACCTATACCAACAGCAACACTACTACCGCCGGAGTCACTGATCCCCAGCTTATCCAATGCCGCAGTTTGTTGCACCTGACTCACCGCTTTACTGGTTACTACCACATCCTTACCATTTTGCCCGGTTAAGGTAATTGTTCCTCGGTTTATGTCCCTTGCAATAGTAGACTGAGCAACCTTAACACCTTTGTCATCAATCATACCGACGGTAGTAATCCCAGTTTGAGCTGTACCGACTGAGTTAACCACTGTCATTGTAATATCTTGTCCTGACTGAGAAGTTAACTTGAGCTTTCCTTCAGGAGTTGCCGATGCCACAACACCTTGCAATCCAGCGGAGGTGATAGCACTAACAACTTCATCCATCGAAGATGCCGTCGCCAAGCCTGTAACCACCACGCCATTGATCCTTAGGTCGTTGCCAGATCCAATAGCGCTTTCCAACAACCCATCAACCCCAATAGCACCTGTTGCCGTTACGGAACCAAATGTAATCGTATAAACTTTTTCCGTTGTTGCTGCAGCATCAACACCGGTTTGAGAGCTAATAGCATTGATAGCAAAGGCCTTATCCGCTGCGGAAGTACCAGTAACAGCTCCGAGCTCAACACCATTAATAATAACTTTGTCGGAGTCGGAAATGGAGTTGCTGTCTACTGTTCCGCCTGTGATCTTATCTGAGCCTATGGTGGTATTAAAACCTAATTGACGTACATCCTGAAAATCAGCAGTAACAGCCGTTTGTGTGGTATCTGCAGCAATTGAAATAGCCGAGCCATCAGAAGATGTTAGTGAAACAAAACCTTGATATTTATCAGCAATCAATCCTGTGTTCGCTATATTGGTACCCTTTACTTCAATTGTTGCGCCGGTATCATTTGTCAATGTTAACCCGCCGCTACTTTCAAGTGTGGCCGTTACCCCGCCAATATCACGGTTAATATTATCCACTAGCTCGGACATACTACCCGCTGCAGCCACATTCTGAAATGTGCCTCCACTAACCGCAATTTGCAAACCACCATCAGTTATTACGCCAGAACCGCCCGCAACGCCTGAAATAACATTATATGCTGATGCTGTTACCCCTGTGGCGCCAGTAATTTGATTAACGCTAGCTGCCACTGTATTAGCGCCATTTGCTGATCCTGCTGCAATACCACTTAAGTTAACACCATTGATCGTCACGGCATTAGACTCGGTTCCACCTGTTAGCGTTTGAACCCGACCACCGTTCAATTCACCCAGACCCGATACTGCATTAAGATTGAGATCTTTGGTGGTAACCGCTTCGATAGAGAAAGAAATACTTTCCCCTGCGTTAGCCCCAATCTGGAAGTTCGTGGCACCACTGGAGCCATCTAATAGGTTAACCCCGTTAAACTGGGTTGTATTTGCAATCCTATCTATCTCATCGTAAAGCTGGTTAATTTCAGATTGAATTGACGCTCGGTTAGAAGCCGAATTGGTGTCGTTGGCCGCCTGTACGGATAGCTCGCGCATCCGTTGCAAGATGTTGGTCATCTCATCCATCGCACCTTCCGCGGTCTGCGCAAACGAAATACCGTCATTGGCGTTTCGTACAGCCTGATTCAGGCCTTTGATTTGGGATACCATCCCGGTAGAGATGGCAAGGCCGGCCGCATCATCTTTGGCGCTGTTAACGCGCAAACCAGAAGACAAGCGCTCCATGGCCTCATTTTGCATCAGCTGGCTCTTGTTCAACTGGCGCTGTGCATTCAGCGACATAATATTGGTGTTAATGATCTGAGGCATAACTTGCTCCTAGTAAGCTGACTTCCCATCTCTTTGGGAAAGCGGCAAAAAGTGTCCTTTTTCCGTCAGTTTTGTGTTGTCATAGATTAATATGCGAACAACGTGCCAACTTTATATGTGATTGAATAAACTGAGCTGTTGCAACTTAACAAAGGTTTGCTGGGTAACTTCAAGTTGTGTCATCGATAGTTGAAACTCACTAATGGCCTGGGCCATATCCAAGTCTTCAAGGTTGGATAGGGCTCTTTGAGTGGTAAGCTTGAAGTCTTCACTGGAAGACCTTTGATTATCTATGGTTCTCAACCTGGCACCGACCTCAGATCTGACTTCGGTGACATTCCCTAACGCCGCATCTATCTGATGCTTAACCATATTGAGATCGGTCAGTCGTTTTGCATCGGAGGTATCGTCTTCACCAGGAACTCTGAGGGCATCAATGGCATTTTGAATTGAGGAAAAAATGTCTTTTTTGCCACTTTGGCGCAACGTAAAAGAATCCTGATCGATAGGATCCCCTTTTACTTCGGTTTTTATCCCATTAAATTCGATGTTTTGTTCAGGTAGGTATTCGGTTGGCCCCACATATTTGGTAAGAGCATAGGTATCCGTTGCAGCAGGAATACCTTTAATTTCCATAGAAATACCATCAATTTTAAGGGTTTGAGCTGTCGTAATGTTGGCATCGTATATGGCAGGTAATGAGGATACCCCATTGAGCTGAAGCTCAAACTGTCCAGCCGTCGCCGTTGCAAGAAAGGTTACATTGACATTATTTCCATTGGGCCCAGTGGTATCAGGAAAGACGGCTGACGGGTTTACGTTGGCAATACTGGCATCATTCAGGTCAACACCGGCAATTTTTACCGTTGCATTGCCGCTTACACTTGCCTTTTTCAGCCCATATACCGAATACTCAACAGGAGACCCGGGGGCTGGCTCATTAAAACTAACTGTGTAATCTTCCCCAAGAAAACCATTAGCAGCCACGTCATCAAATACTATGGCTTCATCTATTATCCCAGAACCTTTATTCGTGCTATTGGCTTGTGAAACAAAAGTTCCGTTCCCTTCCGGAATATCCATAAAGACTTGCTGGCCTGAGTTATTCCCCTTAACAGTTACTCCAGGGCCAACCTTATAATCTTTGCTGCCTGTGTCACCATGGTAATCTACAGAGCCGAACTCATTGACCTGAAAGGGTTTAGTATCCACTTCATAACCAGAGAATATAAACTGACTGTTACCATCTCTGGTGTTAGCGACTCCAATTAGCTCTTTTTTTAGCTGCTCCAACTCCTTTGCTAATGACTCCCGGTTTTCTTCGTTATAGGTGCCATCCCCAGATTTCACCAATAACTCCCTGACTTTTTGTAAGATGTTTACGGACTGTTTCAGCGAAGTCTCTTCTAACTCATTGGCTGTCTCCCCTAATTTACCGTTGTTGATAAACTGATCGTTTACGGAAACATCCTGCTTTAGCCGTTGAATCGTTGAGATCGCCACAGGATCATCGGAGCCGTGGATCACCCTTTTTTGCGCCGCCATGTGGATATTCTGCTGACTGAGGTCGGCTTGGTGTTTCAATATATTGTTGGTGTTTCTCTGAAAGAAAACCTGGCTTGAAATACGCACAGTAAGCTCCTGGAATAACTTGGCTTTTTAGCCTCTATGCAAACGGCTGCAAAAATTATTCCAGAAAACCGTCAGAATTTTGTAGGGGGTTAGCGTGCAGCTTGAAGAATAGTGTCAAATAGTTCGCTTGCTACAGTGATCACCCGGGCAGCGGCACTATAGCTTTGTTGAAAACGCATCAGGTTGGCGGCTTCTTCATCCATATTCACCCCGGATAGTGACTGAATACGTTCGAAGCTTTGAGTCGTCAAGGTTTGAGAGGATTGCATAGCAACATCGGCGTTGGCTGTGCGGGCGCCAACTTCCGATACCATGCCCGAATAGACATCAATAAACGTCGATTTGCCGCCATTCATGATTTTCTCGGATTGAAAATCGGCAATTTTTAGCATATTGCGGTTATCACCGTCACCGGTTTCGTTGAAGTTCAGATTGAAGGTATCTCCCACAGCCGGGGTACCTTCAAACTCTATGGTAATACCTGCCACACTGATTGTTTGTTTTCCGGTCAGTAAATCCAGGCTATAACCCAAATTATTCAGGGTGTCCCCTGGTAGCGGTAGCGCATCTTTTACTACTGGCGCACCCGCATCATCCGTCAGGTTGTAGGAACCACCGGCTGGCACTGTCACCACAACCCCATTTGCATCTTTTATTTCGAAGGCTACCACTCCGGGCGTAGCACCAGCAACAACTTGAATAGTTAACGGGGACGTCGCTGATGGGTAAAGTACATCACCTCGATTATCGATACTTTTTACTTTTAATTCGGCACCCCCTGTATTGCCAGCTCCTTTGACCACTTTAATTCCAGCATCCGCTGCAGCAATTTTACGAGGATCCTCTAGGTCAACATTCAGATCCTGGGCGCCCTGGCGGGTAGGCCGCAGGGTAAATTCCTTACCCACCTGAAGTGGTGGCGCCGCTATGATGCTGTCCACACCAATGCTAAACCCTAACCCAGGCACATCGACTCTTTTGCTCAGCGATAAATCTTGCTGACCTACGGCTGGGATTGTCTGGGTTGCACCTGTGGTTTTATTGGTTAAGGTGAACTGGACCTTTTCTGTTACAGTCGGCGGACCAACAGCTGCTGGCGTATATGCAGCAACGGTAAGGCCAAACTCATCCGGCGTCAGTTCGCCCAAATCTTCAATTTGCACAGTCAGTTTGGCGCTGCCTAAATTGTCACTGTGGGACAGCACTCTGTTTTCCATGGCGCTTTGACTGTTCACATCATTGAAAATATTACCGCCAATTTGCTTATCAAGACCCTGCCCCTCTTTATTTTGCTCATTAATCGCATGGGCTAAACCTATGGCGTTTTGCCCCAATTGGTTAAACGAGCGCTCCAGATCATCTCTAAAATCAAACAAGGATGCCACTTTACCGCCCAGCTGAGCGCCATCCATTAAGAGAATATTACCACTCGCTTCTATGGCCAGCTCTTTTCGGCTGGGATCAGGATTGCCATTGGTAGAAACGATCTTCATCGAGTCCGAGCCCATTACCAGCGCCTGACCGCTACCCACATAGACATTCACCATCTGGTTATCAAGCTCAACCACAGAGACACTCACCAATTCACTCAACTCACGAATTAGCTCATCTCTTTGATCTCTTAAGTCATTGGCGTCCCGGCTGTCAGAGCCACCAACAGCCGCCAATATTTGGCCGTTAATCTGGGCCAGGTTATCCGCCAGCGTCGTTAGTGTATCTCCGGTATTAGCGATGTCTTTATTTACCCCGCTGTACTGGATTTGCAGCTGCTCACTAAGGCGATTGTACTGGGCTGACATATTCTTGGCGCTTTCCAGAAATACCTTTCTGGCTTCCAGCATATTAGGATGATCGGCCACCCCGTTAACCGTCTTAAACATACTCAGCACAGACTTAGTGGCCGATGTACTTTCGTCAGAGAGCACCATATCCAGCTGGCTGTTCTGCTCGAACGCCACTTTGTTGTAGTTAAAGCTGGTGGTATTGGTTAAATGTTCTCTGTATGCAAACTTATCGAAAGCGCGTTCAATATTGCTGATTTGTGCGCCCCGCCCGACAAAGAAGTTACCTACCCGATCTGCTCCGGCAGTAACCACTTCAACACTCTGGCGGTTGTAACCCTTGGTATTAACGTTGGCAATATTGTGGCCGGTAGTGGCCAAGTGGGCCTGGGAGGTGGCAATACCGGACAGGCCAATCCTGAATAAGTCAGCCATTATTTACCCCCCTCTCCTACCGGTATTAGCATACTCTGCAAATTTATCACTTTTCATAATCTGCTTTATCTTGTCGGCATAGGCCGGGTCCGTTGCGTAACCTGCTTTTTGCAGCTCTTCAACATAACGTTCCGGGTTATCCGCATGCTTCATTGCTTCCTGATAACGTTTACCATGCGAAATGAATGCCACATAGTCATCGAAACTTTTATTAAAGTCCTGATAAACCCTGAAGTCTGCCTTGGTTTTGACACCCACACCATTTTCCACTTCCAGAGTGGTGACATTAACCTTGTCTCCCTGCCAGCGTCTGTCGGCTTTAATATTAAACAGGTTAAAGCTGCTTTCATTTTGCACAGTATTCAGGATTTTCTTGCCCCAACCCGTTTCCAACGCCGCCTGGGCTACCAATACCACAGGGTTCACTCCCAGTTCTTTGCCGGCTTTTTCAGCGTAAGGCATTAATTGGTTGATAAATTCCTCTGCTGCGGCAAACTTTGCCGCCGGTTTTCTGGCAACTTTTTCACTCGGTTGCGGCTCAGAAACAGCTCGCCCCTGCTGCTCTTTCTGGCTGGGAGCTTGGTCGGATTGGCTAACAGCAGGCAACTGAGTTGTCTGCACTTTATGCCCTGGCATTTGCAGCTCTTCCGCCGGTTTGGCTTTTTGATACTGGCTGCCGGGATCCAGTTGTCGGATCAGCGCATCGGCCAGCCCGAGAGAGCCCTGTTGGCTCATGTCCATGGCCAGCTGCTGATCGTACATTTGCTGATAAAACTTGGTGTGGCGATTATTAAACGGGCTCTCTGTTTCAAAGGCTTCATTGGCCTGGCGCATGCTTTTTATCAACATACCGGTGAACATAGACTCGAACTGCTTAGCGACCTCTTCAAGGGCGCCTTTTTCATCCTTTTGCGCCTTTTGACGCAGGGAGTCCAGGCCTTGAATATCGTAATAAGAATTAGGATCGGCAATCTTGTTCATCATATGTCCCTTATTCTGCCCACTGTCTTCCCGCTGTACTTCCAAAGACGCTGAATAGCCAGCCAAGCTGGCATAATCAGAAGCCGCTAGATAATTATTAACTCGCCCTGCAAGGCTCCCGCCTGCTTTAACGCTTCTAAGATGGCCATTAAGTCGCCTGGGGCCAGGCCCACCTCATTCACCGCCGTAACCAACTGGTCCAGGGATACCCCCGTATCAAATTTAAACATACGGCTGTCATCCAGCTGCACATCGATAATGCTGTTTGCCGTCACCACAGTTTCCCCCTCGGCTAGAGGATTGGGCTGAGATACCTGTTGGTTTTCTGCAATGGTGACAGTGACGCCGCCATGAGTGATCGCAGTCGGTAACAACCTGACATCCTTGCCGATGACTATGGTGCCGGTACGGGAGTTAACTATTACCTTGGCGTTTTCCGTCGCAGGCTGGAACTCCAGGTTTTCCAGGGTCGCTAAATAAGACACTCGCTGGGATACATCTCTCGGCGCAAATACCCGAATAGAGGTAGCATCCATAGGTTTTGCCGTATTGGGTCCCACCAGTCGATTGATGGTATCCGCCATACGTTTTGCGGTGGAGAAGTCAGGGCGGTTTAGATTAAAGGTAAGGTAATCTCCCTGGGCAAACGGTGATGCGATTTCCCGCTCCACGATGCCGCCATTGGCAATACGCCCAACAGTGGGGGTATTAATCACCACCTGTGAGCCATCGGCGCCTTCGGCGCCTAAACCGCCCACCACCAGGCTTCCCTGAGCTAACGCATAGACTCTGCCATCGACCCCTTTGAGAAAGGTTTGTAACAGCTCACCGCCTCTTAAACTTTTCGCTTCACCGATAGCGGCTACAGTTACATCTATAGTTTGTCCCGGCTTTGAAAATGGCGGTAATTTGGCGGTCACGGCTACCGGCGCTACGTTTTTAATTTTAAGTTTTACGCCAGCAGGCACGTTAATGCCGAAATTTCTTAGCATGGTGGCGAAGGTCTGTTCAGAGAACACGCTGCTTTTCTCACCCGTGCCGGGTAAACCCACTACTAAACCGTAACCGACGATTTGGTTGCTTCGCACCCCCTGCACGCTGGAGACATCCTTGATCCGCATGGCATGACTGGACTGGCTTGCCAACAAGCCAAACAACAGCATAAATAAACTTGTAATACGCACCATTTCCTTCTCCTTTATTTGTATTTTCAGAGGCTTTTAGAGTGGCCAATATGGGCCGTTGAAGAACTCGGATAACCAGCCCTGCTGCTGGGTATTGGCAAAAGCACCGGTACCGCCATATTGAATTCGCGCGTTGGCGACCCGGGTGGACGACACAGTGTTATCGTTGCTCACGTCCTGAGAGCGCACTACGCCGGTTAACCGCACATACTCGTCGCCATTGTTAAGCATCAGCCACTTCTCACCACGCACGACCAAATTACCATTGGACAAGACTTTAACCACGTTAACCGAAATACTACCTTGTAAGCTGTTGCTTTGGTCCGCCTGACCCGAGCCTTCAAAGGCGCTGGTTTGCTTGGCCCCCAACTGGATTGGGTTGCCGTCCATGGTAGCGAAACCCCTGGGCACAGTTATCTGATCCAGCTTAAACTGATTGCTCTTATCCAGACCGGACTTGGCTTTTTTCTTGGCGGTGGTGGATTCTTCTAAATTGACAGTGATGATATCTCCAACCCTGTGAGCCTTCATATCCGAATAAAGGTTGTTGGCATACTGATCTCGAAAAATGGAGCCGGTAGTCACCACCTGTGTTTCCATATCTTCCGGGATAACTGGCGCAAAATTTGGGTCATCTTGCACAGGCTCATTTGGCAATGAAGTACAACCCGAAACCCAAACTAGCAAACTAATACTTAACCACTTAGACATAAGGCCCCCTACAACTGCTGACTTACATAGGACATCATCTCGTCCACGGCTGAAATCACCTTGGAGTTCATTTCATAAATTCGTTGGCTCTCAATCAGGTTCACCAGCTCTTCCGTCACGTTCACATTGGAAGTCTCCAATGTGCCCTGCCTAATGGAGCCCAATCCATCGTTTCCCGGAATGCCTTGCAGTGGTGCGCCACTCGCTCCGGTTTCCAGGTACAAGTTTTGTCCCATGGGCTCAAGCCCCGATGGATTGACAAAATCGCTAATGGTAAGCTGACCGACAACCTGACTTTCAGCTTGCCCTGCCACGCTCACGGAAACCTGGCCATCGCCAGAAATCGTGATGGACTTGGCATTTTCAGGGATCTGAATTTCTGGTTGCAACGGATGACCCGAACCAGGTGTTACCATGGTGCCTTCTTCATTTAAGGCAAATTGGCCGTTTCGGGTGTATGACGCTGTGCCATCTGGCAACAGCACTTCAAAAAACCCACGGCCATCCACCATAATATCCAGGGAATTATCTGTGGTCAGAATATTACCCTGAGAGAAGTTTTTCTGAGTCGAAACAACTTTGGTACCCGCCCCCAACATTAACCCGGAAGGTAGTTTGGTATTCTCGGAAGAGCTGCCACCTGGCTGGTTAATGGTTTGGTACATAAGATCTTCAAAAATCGCTCTGCTTTTCTTAAAGCCGATAGTACTGGCGTTGGCCAGGTTATTGGAAATGTTAGACACATTGGTTTGCTGTGCGTCCAGTCCGGTTTTACTAATCCATAAAGCGGGATGCATACTCGGCTCCTATCCTTAAACAATTCGCAATAGACTGTCTGACGCTTGGTCTATTTCTTCTGCGGTTTTCATCATCTTGATCTGCATTTCAAACTGACGCTGCAGAGCAATCATATGGGTCATTTCTTCCACTGCATTCACGTTGGATGCTTCCAGTGCGCCACTGATCAAGCTAACCTCGGCCGAAACATCGGCGGGTTCACCATTAGTTTGCCGGAACAGTCCATCACTGCCTTTGGTTAAATCTTCAATTCTGGGTTTCACCGTTTTTATTCTGCCCAGCTCTTCCGTTGCATTGGCGGGAGCACCTTCCGGTCTGATTTCAATCATACCGTCACGGTTTATTTCCACCCCTTCGATAGGTAGTGGAAAAACAATAGGCGCGCCGGTAATGCTAAGCACAGTATTACCATGGCCGTCTTTTAATACCCCTGTGGTATCAATGTTTAGATTACCGGCCCGGGTATAAACTTCTTCACCACCTGGGGTTTCCACCGCAATCCAACCATCACCTTCGACGGCAACATCCAGATTACGACCTGTAGTTTGCAGACCACCGAATTCGAAATTTTGAGAAGGACTCTCTGTAATGGAAAACACCCGAGTAGGCATGCCCTCGCCAAACGCTTGCATGGATCTTGCCTGCTCGAGATCCGCCTTAAACCCAGTGGTGCCTGTATTGGCCAGGTTGTTACCACGAATAGCCAAAGCATTCATGTTTTCCTTGGCGCCAGTCATGGCTATATATAAGAAATTATCCATTTAAAAACCCTTGTCAATTCTCTGACTCAGTTATCAAATGCAATTAGGGTGCCATGTTTATTCTAACGATTAAGGTCGGCGTTTTTGCAGAGGTAAGCGATGCCGGCTTGACGGGCAGAGCCCGCATCTCGGCCCAGTGACTTTTAGGGTTAAGCAAGGTAAAAAACCGCCAGAAGGCGGCTTTTTAAGGGAGGCAAGGTCTTATCGGATCTGCAGTACGGTTTGCTGCAGAGTACTGTTCACCTCTAGGGCCCTGGAGTTAGCCTGGAAATTACGCTGTGCACTGATCAGGTCAACCAGTTCAGTCGTCAGGTTAACGTTGGATTGTTCCAGAGAAGCGGACTTGATGGCGCCATATGAGCCCGAATTGGCTTCGCCAGCAATAGCATCACCAGAATCCTGAGTTGCTTTCCAGGAGGTATTGCCCACCTGTGACATTCCCTGCTCATTTTTCAGCCTTACCATGGCTACTCTGGCCAGAGCCTGAGATGTACCGTTTGAATAGGTCGCTTTCACCAAACCATCTGCACCAATATCAATACCGGTTAACCTGCCTACCGTCAAACCATCTTGATCTAAACTGGTCGTTTGGAACGTCGAAGCATACTGAGTCGAACCATCAAACTTCATGGTAATTCTTTGCGAGCCGTCGGCGCCTTGTGCCAACACATTGGCCCCATCGGAGGCTGCCGGGTTGGATGGGTCATCTACGCCTAATGCTTGCAGGGTGATAGTGCCTGGCGAGGTACCGTTCACCGTTTTAAGTGCACCCACAGAATCAAACGTCAACACAAAGCCGGTATGACGGTTTGCAGCAGGAACCGGTGTTTGCTTATCATGAAAGACTGTACTGACAACCTCAACGAAGTCACCAGGGGCAGCAGGTGCAGTACTAAATACGCCTGCGTCCGTGTTACCTGTCGCGGTATTATTATCACCATCAGCGTTATCAAGATCATCTTTAACATCATCGCCATCCACGTCCACCTGATATTGACCCGCTGTCGCAGCACCGTCATTGGTTGCCGGGTTATTGTCGGGATCCGTATCCCATACATTCACCGGCTTACCATCAACCGTTACAAAGGCTGCCCAGTGGTTGGTATCCGTATAGGCGGCATCGAGTGGCTTCACGAAATAGGTGGTCTGCACATGAGCCTGACCAAGCGAATCATAGATGGTCACAGAAGTGGACTTAAAATAAGTGTCCTCATTCGTATGGTCAAACTTAGCAACATCCTTAGGTGTTGCGCGCTGATCCAGGTTCAACTCAATCGCCACTTCACTGGTTTTCACCGGTTGACCAGCAGTTTCGGGAATTTTTATTGGTTGAGTCGTACTCAAAGACACCGAAGAAGAGCTGCCATCCGCATTCACCGGGAATGCCTGCAGGAAATTACCCTGACTATCCACTATATGGTTAGTCCCGTTGAGCCTAAATGCGCCGGCCCGGGTAAACGTCATGTCTTTGGACTCCAAATCAGGCGCCGTGGCAAAAAAGCCATTGCCGTTAATAGCCAAATCCAGCGAGTTCTTGGTGGAATTTAAGCTGCCCTGATGAAACTGCTGAGCTATGGCCGACGTTGCAACACCATCACCCACTTTTGTTTTTGCATTGGTAAATAACGAGTTTGCAAATACATCAGCAAACTCGGCCCGGGATTCTTTAAATCCAATGGTGTTTACGTTTGAGATATTGTTGGCCGTTGAATCCAAATCTTTTTGCGCTGCCGCGATACCGCTGAGCGCTATATTAAAAGACATAACCCTTCTCCCTGTTTACTTTCATTTTCTGTAACTTAGCCGAAATAAAATGAGCTAAGCTATATAATTCATTGAATGGGCAAGCCCAAACTTTAACTATTTCCAGTGCCAGCGTCATCATCTGTACCCGTGTCACCGCCTGTACCCGTGTCACCACCTGTACCCGTGTCACCACCTGTACCCGTGTCACCACCTGTACCCGTGTCACCATCCGTATCCGTGTCACCACCTGTACCCGTGTCACCATCCGTATCCGTGTCACCGTCTGTATCTGTTACAACCTGCTTAACCACATTAGCTTCTGTCACTTCAATGGCATCCGACAACAGAATGCCACCCAAGCCTTTAAGATTTAAGCTGGTGCCGGCTGCGCCACCACCCAAACTAACACTCTCTACATGGGCGTAGTTAGCCACTGCAAGGTCTTGTGCTTTCCCGTTAACTAAACCCGTTGCTTTAATTACATACTTACCAGCTTCCGCTCGGGTACCATCGGCCTTCATTCCATCCCATTCAAATTTAGTGTTACCCGCTTTCTGATCTCCCATATTAATGACCTGCATCACATTCTTTTTCTCGTCCTGCACATGGATAATAAGATTCTTTATGGGTTTATTGGAGGTAACAGCCCCGGTCATACTGCCTTCAGTATCTAAATATCCAGTGTTGCTGGGGATCAGCACTTGTCGCCCCACTAACGAAGATGCCTGCAAAGCCTGGCTTGAGCTCATAATAGAGTTCATATCCTCGAACTGCTTGCCCATCTTTGTGATGCCTTCGGCCGTGGTAAACGACGCCATCTGAGCGATCATTTCCGAGTTATCCACCGGCTTAAAGGGATCTTGCTGGGCTAGCTGTTTAGATAGAAGTGCGAAAAAATCTTCCTGGCCCAGCTCCTTTTTATTATTCTCTTTAGCCTTTTCAGCATCTGTTTGGTTTTGCCAATAAATGCTATTATCCGACTGGTTATTTACGGTTGTCATTCATTACCCCCTTAGGATTTACCCATTTGTAGGGTGCGGGACAGCATTTGTTTGGCGGCATCTGCGATTTGTACATTGGTTTGGTAAGAGCGGGAAGCACTGATCATATTGGTCATTTCTTCCACCATATTGACATTAGGTCGGTAAATAAAACCGTTATCGTCCGCTTTCGGGTGGTTGGGCATATATTCCCGCGTCAAAGGGGCGTCGCTTTCCACAATCCCCATCACTTTTACACCAACATCACTTTGCTGGTGGGCTTGGGCCTTATTAAGTTCAGCGGCAAACACCGGGTGTCTGGCCTTATAGGTAGTGTCAATACTACTGCTAACGCTGTTAGCATTCGCCATATTACTGGCGGTCGTATTTAGACGAACAGATTGAGCACTCATTCCCGACGCAGACACATCTAAAACTCTAAACAAACTCATAACTATTGTCCCTACTATTGACCTTTAATCGCTTTACGCAGACCGGCTATTTTACTGTTGAGAAAGTTTAAACTGGCCTGGTATTCCATGCTGTTTTGCATAAAAGCACTTCTTTCTTTCTGTACATCCACCGTATTGCCATCGCCGGTATCAGGCTGATTGGGAACCCGGAATTTAATATCACTCTGCATTTGGCTAGATATAGCAAAGTGCTTGCTGTTAGTTCGTTGCAGTGAAAAATTACTACCCGTCTTGGCCGCCGCTAATGCATCGCCAAAGTTAACATCACGCGCCTTATATTTAGGCGTATCGGCATTGGCGATATTACTGGCTAACACTTCTGAGCGCCTGGATCTAACCCCAAGGGTATATTGATGTACGCCGAATGCCTTGTCGAAATTGATAGCCATAATCTACCTTCTGTCACTTTTCACAACCAATACAAGATTACAATGCAATTGATGTGCCAGGATATATATATGATAAATGACTAAATAAGATACGATTTTAAGAAAGAAGAAGGGGGAAACGGCAATTTACTGCCACTTTTCCCGGTGAAAGGGAAAAAGCGGCAATGCCGCCCGATACAATTAGCGCCTTGGGGCTGGGGCCTTTAATTTATAAACGATACCCGGGTTACAACGCACCATATCGAATCGGTCCGTCAAACCAGTTAAGGACTCGGAAGCCCCCAACATTAAGTAACCGCCTGGGTTTAATGCCCCTGCAAACTGGTTCAGGATCTTTGATTTAACTTCGGGAGAGAAGTAAATAAGCACATTACGACAAAATATAATGTCAAACTTCCCGAGTAAGCTGTAACTGTCGAGTAAATTAAAAGAACGGAAGTTGGTCATTTTTTTGACTTTATCCGCTATCCGCATTCTGCCCGAGCCATCATTAACAGGTTCAAAAAATTGTCGCTTTCTTTCGCTGGACAAGCCCCTTGCTAACGCTAGGGAATCGTATTCCCCTTTTTTACAATGAGCCAGCATAGCGCTGGATATATCGGTTCCGATAACCTGAATACCAAATGGCATCGCTCCCGGTTTCTTTTGCTGGTACTCCAGGGTCGACATAGCAATGGAATAAGGCTCTTGGCCCGAAGACGAAGCGGCAGACCAGATTTTTAGCGGCCGTTTACTGTTAACCGCCAACTCAGGGTAAAGTTTATCCACCAACAATTGAAAAGGGTAAGTATCGCGAAACCACAAGGTTTCGTTGGTTGTCATTGCATCGATCACCTTCGCCCTTAATTCACGCTCTCTAAAACTCATAGAGCGTTCAATAAGTTCGGGCAAACTATCAATCTTATACTCTGACAGTAAAGGCGACAGTCGGCTCTTCACCAAGTATTGCTTACTGGCCCCAAGCACGATGCCGCACTGAACTTCTAGAAAATCGGAAAACTGTTTATAGGTTGCGTCCGACAGAGCTCTCGCTGTCAATTTATCACCTTGCTATTATTCACTTTTGCCTTCCACTGCACTTTTTACTGCGGTGGCCAATTCATCGGGGTTAAACTTGGCAATAAAATTATTTGCACCAACTTTATTAACCATAGCCTG
Organism: Psychromonadaceae bacterium; assembly: GCA_965249895.1. Classification (GTDB taxonomy): domain Bacteria; phylum Pseudomonadota; class Gammaproteobacteria; order Enterobacterales; family CBDFNC01; genus CBDFNC01. Next base: position 120,231 of record CBDFNC010000002.1, on the reverse strand, counting down.
ATTAAATACACCACTTAAGGAAGTATGCAAAATAATATGCAAATCTTTCAGCTCAGGCGTCCCCCTGACTTCCGCCGTGAAGGTATAACCATCCATTTCCGGCATTTCGATATCAGAGATAACTAGGGCAATTTGGTCCGTAATCGGCCCCTTGGTTGCCATTTCTTTCAGCATGTCCAACGCCTCGCGGCCATCTTTAGCCAGGATACATTCATAACCAATGGAAGTGACAGCCTTTTTCACCTGATTACGGGCAACGCTGGAGTCATCTGCAACCAGGATAGTTCTAACCGTTGCGTTATCGGCCGTACTGGTATCACGAACTTCTTCACTAACTTCCGCGTTGATTGGAGAAATTTCATCGAGGATTTTTTCCACATCGATAATTTCCACCAGCTCTTTATCCACTTCCGTCACCGCAGTGAGATAGTTACTTTTACCCGCCCCTTCCGGCGGCGGCATAATGGATTCCCAGTTCATATTAATGATACGCTCGACCGAATTAACCAGGAAGCCCTGCACTGAACGGTTATATTCAGAAATAATAATAAAGCAATTAGTCAGGTCTTCGACTGGCCTGCCTCCGGTAGCAAGGCTCAAGTCGATAACCGAAATGGTCTTGCCACGAATATGAGCAACCCCCTTTATTACTGGATGCAACTTAGGTAGCGATGTCAAAGGTGGACACTGCAACACTTCTTTTACTTTAAATACGTTTATACCGTAACGCTGCCTACCAACCAGCTTAAAAAGCAGTAACTCTAGCCTGTTTTGACCTACCAATTGGGTGCGCTGGTTTACTGAGTCGAGTAATCCTGCCATAACTTTCTCCATTATCGCTGCCTGGATGGCATTTAGTCCATTGGCATCTATATTGCATACCTATTACCAATATCAACACGTCAAAAATGCAACACACAGAGGCATGATTGTAATGTATTGGTTTTTCGTATTTTGCTCTATCGGCGCCAGGAAGAAAATGCTTAAGTGTATTTTTATTTTATTATGCAGTTTGGGTAGTTGTCAGGTTTTTGCGCAAACTAATTACCTTTTAGAGGTAGCGTCCTTTGCTGAAGAATATGTAAGGCAGCAAGTACCCGTTCCACCACAAGCAAAAGTCAACATTAAGGCGGCCTCGCTGGATGCTCGCCTGAAACTCGGTAATTGCACTAAACCATTGATTGCTAACATTCCAAATGGTGCTATTCGAAAAAACACTGTGGTGAAGGTTATTTGCCCTCAACCTCAATGGGATATATATGTACCGGTTAAGGTTCGCACCTTACTACCTGTTGTAGTCGCCACCAAGACGCTGTCTCCGGGCACTGTATTAAATAAGAACACCTTATCTGTGGTTTACAAAGAAACACACCTGTTGCGAGGTGGCATTGTGAGCTTACCAGAAAAACTATTTAGGACCAGAGTGAAGCGAACCATACCCGCCGGTAAGGCGGTGAGCACCCGAGACATCTGCTATGTATGCAAAGGAGATAAAGTGATTATATGGGCCAAAAAAGGCAGCCTTACAATAAAAACAACAGGGTTTGCTATCGGTAATGCTGCTCTCGGTGATACAATTAAGGCAAGAAATGCTAAAACCAAAAAAGTAGTTGTTGGTACGGTAGCCGGCATTGGTGTAGTGGAAGTTAATATATAGCTATTAGTAAGCAAATATAGCTAAAGCAATTGGCGCTTTTGCCGATACGAGTGATAGATTCCTAAATTCACAGGTGATTCCATGCCTATTGATTTAAATAACCTGGGTAGTAAGAAAAACCTTCAGGTTGAACAAAACAAGGTCAACCAACAGAAGCAAACGCAACAAGCGTCCACAGAGCAGTCTGCGAGTAAACCTGCGTCGGCGAAAGATTCTGTGCAACTAACCCCCCAAGCTCAAGCGCTAACAAAGATGCAAAAGCAGGTCGATTCGGAGCCCGTGATTAACCGCCAGCGAGTAGAGTCGTTGAAAAAGGCCATCATCAATGGCGAGTATAAAATCGATACCGACAGGCTGGCTCAGAAGATGACCCAGTTTGAAAGTGAATTAGGCCGGGCGATAGGTGGATAATGAGTACTGATATCAATTCACTATTAACACTCCAGGGAGCTGATGTAGAGGCCCTCGGAACCGTGCTGATAGAAGAACACAAGTGTCTTGAGCAAAGGGATACAGATAAGCTGAGCGACATTATTCAGCAAAAGCAGTTGCTGCTTAAATCAGTATCAGAAAGGGATGTTGTTATTTGCCAGCATCCGGATGCCCAGCAGCTCAAGCAAGGTGATTTAGCCTTACAAAAACAAGATATCGAATCCCAGCTAGCCAAATGTAAAAAACAAAATGACATTAATGGTAAAGTCATAGAGCTTAGCTTAAAAAGTGCTCGCCATTTAGCCAATGTGCTGACACAGGCCCGAGCCGCCAATTCCATGACATATAATAACAAAGGGCAAACCCAAGTTGGCTCTCAACTCGGTGGTGGGATTAAAGCCTAAGCCCCCTCTTTTTTATCCTTTCTTTATTAACCAACCTCTACCAAATAAGTTGTTTTGCGTATCTCTGCACGACGGGAAAAGCAAGCATTTTTCTGGGGTAGGCTCAAGCTAAGTTAATAGTAGTGAACCTTTTTTACTTTTCTTGGCATCGCCTGAGATTGATACAGATAAAAAACATTTTTAAAATCAAGCTCCAGCTCGGTTGCATACATATCTCCAACAGGGTAGCTCTGCACAACCTTAGCCCCGCGGATCACACCACTGATGGACGCCTGTAAACCATCATCACTAATAACCAAATCACCGAATGAAGTATTGCTTTGCAGTTGAACCCCATAGACTTGCTCGGCTAATTCGCGGTATGCATCCAGTTTTGAAGCTCGAATGGCATTTAGTACCTTTTGCTCTTGGTTTTCTCCCGGTTGCAGGCTGACCGGTGCATACCCCACAGCTGTTAATACTGGAAACTTCTCCGGTTTAACCAGCTCATATTCCACATGATGGTTTAACACCTTTGAGCATGACGAGAGGGACAGAGCTAAGGCCAAGGGAAGTATAAAAATGGATGCTTTCATTGTCTTACTATCCTAGTGAGTTAATTCTACAAAATGACCTTGGCCATTTTTTTGTCCGCGACGGATCAACAGCCCTTGAGAGCGATAAGCAGGCCCTAAGCTATTTAATCCCCCATACAAGAGTTCGTTTGGGACATGCCCCTGGGCGGTCGCTTCCACTAACTGGGTTTGCATATTAATGATCCGAGCGTTAAGCAGCACACCGTTCTCAGCCTTGGACATAGTGCCCGTTAAAATGCGATACACGGGTATGCGCTTTCTTAAGGCTTTCCAGTCTCGGCTAAACACGTAGTCCCCTTGTTTGGTAACCTTAATATTACCGGTAGCTTTAAACTCCAGTACGGATAAGCCTCTTTGATGAAGCTCATGAATAAAGCTTTCGGCAATTTGTTGCCCTAACCAGTTAGTATCCTCTAGGGTATCCAGGTCCACGAAGGAGGTAACCGTGACAGGCACGTCGCCAAAGCTGGAGTTGTCATTGGCCATTATCTGGTTTGCCATTTCAGCCACTATCTCTGTAATTGTGGTGCCAGCGGTAACGCTTGCCCTAGTCACGGCCTGCGGCTCAGCGGTTACAGCGCAACCAAGCAAAGGGAATAGCAATCCAGCTATCAGCAAATTTTTCATGAATAAATCCTGCTATATCCAAAATTATCGTATCAAAGCCACTTTAGATAGTTATCGGCAGCGCGGATAATATCTTAACCGCTAATACCTGAGGAATAAGCAATTCTTAAGCCAAAACGACAATCTTAGCCGAAATTATACTGGGTCACATATTAGGTAATCATGGTTCACTTATTGCGGTTATGGTTCACTTATTGCGGTTATGGTTCACTTATTGCATAAGTAAAACAATGAGATTTATCGTCAAAGCTTGGTATGTTTCCTGGCTAAATGCGTTCAAAAATATCGGTAAGTGTTTATGCGTACCTTAATCTGTGTTGCTTTATTGTTATTCAGTCAATCCGGTTTTTCCGCCTGGTTTGAATCCGAGGGAGAAGCCCTGCTAATAAATGGGGATGTCGGCTCCGCTCGTCACCGGGCTATTAAAGACGCCGTGAAACAAGCGTTACTGTTCTCCGGTGCATCTATTTCCAGTCTGCAGCAAATCACTAAGGGTGTGATAGAAAAAGACCGGTTTGAGATCCAATCTCGGGGCGAAATTAAAGGTTTACGCATCAACCATGAACGGATTATTAATGGCACGCTCTACGTTTCTGTTCACGTGGATATCGTCACAACGGCCGGGCAGTGTATGGCAAAAAAGTTCGCCAAATCCCTCGCACTGGTCCGCTTTAAGCTCAACAACAGAGAGCAGGCCATCAATGGCTCCTTATTCCATATTGGCAGTGAGTTCACCGGCAAACTGAATAACCAGATGAGCCTGGATAAAGCTTCCTTCGATGTCCGCCAATTCGTTGACGAAAATGTAGCCTTTAGGCCCACCCTACTCGATTCGCTCCATCAGGAGATCAGCAGCCAGGTCCAGAGCTTGGCAAGTCGCACAGATAGCCAATACGTTTTGTATGGGATCATTGAAGACTTGTCCGTTGAATTAAAAGATAAGTTAAGTTACCAATACTGGTTTAAAGATACACCGAGGAATTTTTTCCTTAAAACCTACCTGTTTGATGGCTTAAGCGGTGAGCTTATCACTGTTAAAAACTACCGCACCAGAGCCAAGTGGGATTACCATGAAAGAGATATCGTCGATCTAAATTCAAAACAATTTTGGGATACCCAATATGGTCAGGTGCTACTCAATGTTATGGAAGAGGTCATTATAGATACTGATAGCGCACTTTCCTGTATATCACCGGTAGCAAAAATCATCGGCGTTCAGCAAGATAAAGTGCAGATAAACCTGGGTCGAAAAAATGGCTTAGACATAGGGCAAAAACTCACCCTGCGCCATAATTCTTCGTATATCGATCAATTCGGTATTCCACGAAATCGCTCAACGGATACCCAGTTAAAAGCCCGTGTTATCGAGCTTTACCAGGATTCAGCTGTGTTGCAAACATTGGATGGTTTTCCAACAGATAACATTCAATTGAATGATTTTGCAACACTTAATTAGCAAGACTCCACCGTGAACATCTTGACGGTTTAGCCTTATCGAAGCGTATCACAACAGGGAAACCAATCAGAGTAAAGTATTTCGAGTAACAAATATCGCGAGCTCTGAAGGAGCAGATTCAATCTGCGAAGCCTGTACCCGCAAGATTCGCCGAACAAATTCGGCTCCTCCGGGATCTGTTAGCTAGGTTTGACCGGTCCCACCAATTGCTTTGTAGGGTATAACTGTTCCCACAAGAGGCAGAGGTTTGCCAAGATTTAATTATAAGCCAGAGATGCTCTACTCAACTTTGGCGATAAATCGCATGATCACCGACATCAATTAGGATCACTTTGCCATCATTAAGAAATTTAAGGGTTAATAACACACGATACTGCATATTAATAGAAATTGAATAGCATTGTTTCTGTTTGATAGGATGAAGCCGCAAAGCGGGATGCCTAGGATCCAGACTTAAAAGCTTTAGCGCCTTGGCATACTGCTTGATTAACTCAGGGTGTTTTTTAAAAAATTTCCGCTCTCGCTTTTGGTAGGACTCAGGGCGGACTATCTCAAGCATCCGAGTCTATTTCCTTGCGCAAGTCGTCGGCAAAGCTGTCAAAGTTTGTAATCGTGTCAAAGCGGCCTTGGCCATAACAAGCTTCAGCTTGTTTGATTGCCTTATCCAGCTCATATTCACGAAAAGCATTGTATTCTTCTATATCCAGCACGACAAACTTGGTGATGCCTCTGACATCTATCATCACTTGATGCTCTCCGTTTTCCACCATGGCGCGTTCAATCGCAGATACACCACTGCGTTTAAGTTCATTCGCGGTTAATGTGGTCATGATAAACTCCCGTACCTGTTTGCACAGATTATAGCTCTTATTAGAGTACGATTAACAGCACCTATACACCATGACCTAGTTTACCCGTAACGGCTCCGCACGTTCCTGGATTTGATCATGCATGTGGTAATGTACGCGCGTTCGGCTAACCATATTGGCTCAAGCTTCCTCCGATTCACCGATAAAAGGGCACCCGAACCACAAAGAGCGTAACAATTGTTACCCATATCCCTTTATTTGATAGCTGCAAAATTAGCATGGTTTTCCAACAGACAGCATTCAATTGAATGATTTTTCAACACTTAATTAGTTATGGCCTTTTCATCAAGGTTAATTTATGTATAATTCAAACCGTCTTGAGGTCAGCCTCAACTCCGCTTCCTTAGCTCAGCTGGATAGAGCGTCCCCCTCCTAAGGGGAAGGCCGCAAGTTCGACTCTTGCAGGAAGCGCCATTTCAAACCCCAGTAAACACGCCATACCCCACTATATTCAAGGCCTTAAAGCCAAACCATCGAAATACCTTAAACTCAACATAGCGCAACAAAACCCAACTTAAACCAACATATTCCTGTTCCCGGGGTACCAAACGGGGTACCATTTTTGTATTCAGCACCAGTCAGGGAGTGATATGGCCAGTTACAAGATTCAAAAGCGAGCGAAAGCAGATGGTACCCTCAGATACCGGGCCATCGTTGTAGTTAAGGAAAAAGGCGCTGTTACTCACAACGAATCGAAGACATTCAGCAAGCAGGCCCTCGCAGCCAACTGGGCAAAGAAGCGCGTTAACTACATCGAGGAAAACGGGGTACCAAATGAAAATGGTATCCCGTCTGTTCCGATATTGAGTTTGTTGGATAAGTATTTAGCCGATCCCGACTTTGGCGGGAAACTCAAAAGAAATAAGCTTCATACCCTCACGTCTTATCAACAATACGAGTAACTATTCAGCTGGCGGAATATTATTCAATTTTTCCTGAATGAAGTCTGGCCACTTTCCGGCAAACAGGCACTCCAGCGCCTGCCCGACACCGACATTATTTTTCTGGCACGTTGATATATAACTGCGGACCCGGCAAAAGACCTTGGCTCCCTCCATGGAGCGGAAACAGCCAGAGATTTTTTGCTGCACCTTTGCCATTCTGATATCCCTCTCTCCTTGGTTGTTGGTGAAGGGAACCTCTGGATTATCCATGAATCGCAGCACATCATCCTCAAAACCCCTGAGCCGCTCCAGTAAGTTTCTGGCCTTGCTGCGGGCGACCCGCCCCTTTTTCTTCTTGCCCGTTTGCGGCGGTGGCGGGCACTCCTGCTCCGCCTTATCGAGCAAACTCTGATACTTTTTCCGCCACTGTAACGCAGTATTGTTATCAAGCTGGCCACCGGCATCATTTACTGCATCATTGATTTCAATGAGCCGTTCATACATCCCATTAGCCCACTCTTGCCCGTCTTGCTCATAGGCGCGGGTAAGTTCCCGCAGGTGATGGGCATTGCACAAACTGTGGAACACTTGCGTATAGCGGTAATAAGGTTTCCAGTGGTCATGGCAGAGTGTCCCGGCGAACTGAGGCAGTATGCCTATTTTATCCATTGCCTCCTTACCGCGTTTTGCGTGAGGCTCAAACCAGGTCCACTCTCCGTTCGATGCATTATGAAGCCAGATGCGCTTGCCGCCGACATTAATACCCGTCTCGTCCGCGTGAATTAACCCGCCATTGATGAGTTCGAGCTTGGCCAGCGTTTCAAAGTCAGCCAGCATGTGGTAAGCCAGTTTGTTAAAGTTGAACAGTGAGCCGGTACTCAAGGAGATGCCAAACATTTCATCAAAATGCTGCTGCACCCGGTCATAAGGAATGAGTTGGTACACTGACATATAGACGGCGTTCGCCTTAACCGATGCACCATACTTAGCCGCCCTGTCCACGTCAGCAGGGAAATCAGCGGTAAACCGGTTGCCCTGCGCGTCTTCCAGAATTTGTGCCCGGTATTCTTTAACCCAGCGGGAAATTTGGATATCAAATACCTGGCGACGGTCATAGCCTACGTCATGGTACTGCCCTGGCGGCAAGCTATCCCGGTTGACCGGAACCTGAATAATTTCGTCCGGATCATCGACTGGCTTGAGCGTCTTGCCCTCGCGGCCTTTTTGCCCGCCCTGTTTATTGTTACTTTTCTTTCGCTCTTCTTTAGGGCGGTTGGGGTCTTGCGAGGGCGGCTTGCTGCTATTTCGGCTATTAAGAGACAGGCGACCAAACAATAGCTTGACCAGCAGCAACATCATTTGTATGGCAGCCACTAAAGCAGGAGATGCGGCCTTGTCATTTTTCAAGGCGTTTTCTACTTGCTCAATGGTGGCGTTGACATCCAATGACTCGGGTATCAACGTTGCTGTGTTTGTCTGCTTATTCATGGGGCTATTATACCCTCTGTTTTTTCGGGCAATTTTTTGCTTCTGTAAGCCAATCTAAGGCATTGTATTTTTCTGTGCCGGGGGCGCTATGCTTGGTGTACACCTGTTGCTTTGGCGCTCTTGTGGTTAAGTTAATCGTTGCTCAGACGCGCTCATTACAGTGACGCATGAAAATGCACTAAATCAGTCAAAACCGTGTCAAGAAGTTTTGAAAAAAATAATGCATTTATTGCGGGGTTTTTAGCCAGCTGAATAGTTACGATTTGACTTGCAGAGTTTTCAGCAGACTCTTTTGTTTTCGCCTTGCCGCCTGCTTTTGTGTAAGCGCCAATGTTCGACATCCCTAACACAGAGTTAACGCATACTTTTTGCTGTAGTGGCGTTAGCTCATCAAAGATGAGCTTTCTGCTCATCTTTGATAGTTGTAACTGACATTTGCACCTCTCTTTCAACGGGGTTTTTAATTCGATTACCCTTCGACTTTGTACACTTTGATATCAGTGACTCGGCACACTGCATCGACGCCGGGGAGCTGCGCGGTCCTGACGGTGACTTTCATTGTGCTTGCCGCCTCCATCTGCGCCGATGCGAATTTGATTTTGTATTTAACGCCTGGCTTGAACGCCTGGCCTTTCGTGCTGCTTGAGCGAAACTCACCCGCACCATAGGTGGAACCGGTTGAATCCAGCTGTAACACAAAACTACTCAACAGTTCGGGGTGGTCAAACTGAGCAACCGCTTCGACAACATACCTGCCCGCCTCACTTTCAATTGATGGAGAGTTAAAAAGGCTGCAGCGATGCTCATTTAAAACCGGCACCGGGGCGTCGGATGTTTTGACTTCGGCCCAGATTTTTCCGTCACGCTCGACCACAGAAAAGCCGACACCAGATGCGGGGTTAGTATACGAGCCCCGCCAGTCGTCCGGTGGTTTGCCGGTAGCGTTGTTATTGATTGTGCCATTGATGCCGCTGAACGCCGGTAGCACGTTGGTTTTATCGATATGGGATGGATAGTATTTATCCAAGGCGTCAGCCACCACTTGGCCCAGCAGCATTGCCCCGTAATTGTTGGGGTGTAACTTATCGTCAGACACCATTTCCCAGTCGTCGTCACTCACTATCAAGCGGTCATATTCAGTTGCTGCGGGGACTATATCGATGTCGTAGCTGTTTGCTGCTACAGCCTGATAGTGTGCGTTAATCGCATCAATTTTTCGATTACGCTGGACATGTTCTGACTCGTTGTCTCTCCTGTGTATCACAGGAACAATTAGCATCTTTTTGCCAGCTGCCAGAATAGCCGCGACAATGGCGTCAATGTTTGCCACAGAGGTTGCGGTGGGCATATTCGCACCACCTACGTCATTAGTGCCCGCCAACATTAGCACCAGGTCGGCATCACTGGACGTCACATTTGCTATTCTTGCTAACATTTGTGTAGTTGTATCACCGCCCACGCCCTGGTCAGGCCTTACCAGATAATCGCCTTTACACAATACGTTCAGCGCGGCGACCCAATAACCATGGTGATAGTTAATCAATGACTGATCAGCGAGTCGGCTACCGTCGTCGTTTGCATTGCTGCCGCTGCTGGTCATGCTGTCCCCGAACGACAGCACTTTAAGCCGATCCTGACTGACTCGCGGCACCGGTAAGGTTTTTTCGAGCAGAGTTATGGCGCGGGATGCTTCAATAAATACCCGCACTTCTGCCGGGGCATTAAATTTGAATTGCTCGCCCTGCCATAGCTCCCCTCTCTGAGTATCAGGGGCAGTGATCGTATAACCGGGAATGTCTTCACCATCCTGCTGCAATGTTACCGGCCCGGTGCCGATGCACTTAATAACGAGCGAGGCGCTACCCAGGCAGCTAAACGTTCGGCCTGTAATTTCTTTCATGTGTGGCTCTCTGATTATCAGGGGTTGGCTTTATTGCCCTTAGGCAGCGGTGGACTCAACACGGGACGTAGCACCGGACGTAAAACAGGTTTGAGCATAATGATTCTTAGATTGGGTGGCGGCGTTAGGGCTGCGTTTTAAACGCCCATATCTGACTTGGGCCCTCTGCCGCCATTGTTTGGTTAGGCCGCAAACAAGTCGATCTGAGTTTTCTTAATCAACTCAATTCTTCTTTCTTCTGCATTCCTAAGAAACTCTTTGCGCCTTAGCATTGCATGGCTACCAGATGATGCATCGCTCAGGGTCTGCTTATCTTCAAAATAGAGCTTATCCATTTGGCGCTGTAGTTCGATGCCATCTTGAACATATTCAGCAAGGTCAATGTAATACTTGCGAACCTGCTTGCCCTTATCAGTGCTTTCCACCATAGCAAGCTGCTTAACCATGTCTGGAGAGCACAGATAATGCATTGATGAAAAGTCATTAGTATTCAATGCTTTGCCATTTCTGGCATCGGGCAAAGCTATAATAAAATCTAGGCCGTTTTCGAATCCGTACTTTTCAATCCTTCGCTTTATCCACCTGGTAAATGATGTCTTAACACCAAGCCACCCATGAACTCTACGGGCATCAACGTAGTTATCTGAATTAGCTCTAAAAGCGGTTTTCACTTCGATGAACTCAAATGGTTTCAATCGCTTTTCTTTAGTCACTTTAATTACCTTGTATTCCGCCGGATTAATGCTGCGACCAGGTGGTTTATCTAAGGCGGAACTCACCACTTTTCGGTAGCTGGCCTAGATCGCAGGCATAAAAAAACCCGGCACAATGGCCGGGTTAATAGCTGCTGTACCTCTACAGCGAAAGGTGCTACGACATAAAAAAGCCCCGCAAGATGGCGAGGCTTTAATGTTTATTGAACTTGCTTAGTTACTTAGCTCGCCCTTGTAGCTTTTCTACGGTTCTTAATGCTCCGAGGCCCAACATGGCCAATACGAGTTCCATTATTACATCGAGTGGTAACTCAGGCGCTCCAACTTCTGGCATGATCCATTGCAAAACAGGGTTAATCAAAAAAGCGAATAGAAGCCCGAAACCACAGACCCACATAATGAAAGGCCTGGCTCCGGCTACAAAAACGCTGCGGTGCTGTGCTTCAACGTTATTAAGTTCGACCTGGGCAATTTTTGGCTCTTGAGCAAGACGCTCAAGAAGAAGTTTCTTATCAAGTCGTTCATCATCTGACGTGAATAGTTTATCCAGCACATTGCCAGCAGCTTCTATTGGCTGAGCAACAGAGCCGCCAAGTAACTTATCTAGTATTCCCATGAATGATCCTTACTTGGGCCTTTGATCCCACCGGCGTTTATGCCGACTTACATCAACGTGAGTACGATTGTGATACCGACCTACCCCGTATTCATTCGGGTACGTCGCTTCTAGATAATCAGCAACCTCATTAGCAGTAGTGCCTTTAATTCTGAAATCAGCAGCCTTGGCTTCGATATGGTAAGAACCAGGAGCCCCGCCCACTTTTGCATTGTGTTTTACGCAGCGGTTAGGGCCAGTGATAACAAGGACAGCTTTTTCAACACCCAACGCAAGCGCAAAGTGGTCACATGTATTTTGCAGTACCTCTACCAGCTAAATATCAACGGTATCGAATCCACACTCACACCTGCACGCCATCTCATGACGAGATAGGTTTTTACTTAAATCACCCACCGTCTCGCTCCTGCTCTCTGTATAACCGATAAAGATCTTGAACGTCTCGTTCAGCACGTTCCATTCGAGTTGTTAGTTTTCCCTGCTGGTTCCCCTGAGCTGCTACTGTAGCTGTCAAACCATTCACCGAAGTTGCCACACCTCGAAATTCGGATGTAATAACAGCAAGCGCTTCTGCTTCAGATTTATCTCGGGCCTGACTCGTTAGCCATGCAGACGAGAAAGCGCTAAGCGCTAAGCGCAGCTGACAAAGCAATAGATGTGATAGTTAGGACAGTTTGATTCATCTCGATACTTAATAGGGTTCGCCGGATTGAAACGAGCAGGCAGCACGTTAGGAATAATTCAACCCGGCAAATTTTGGGCACAAAAAAACCAGCTCTTGGCTGGCTTTCTGCAAATTCAACTCTTTGCAACGCTAGCAAAATAGTATCAAATTTTAGGGGGTATTTCTGCCCGCTTTCCGAGCACCGTGCTCGCTGAGCGAGCATCTTGTGAGACATTGACCATTGCTAAGGCTTTTTACCAGAATTTTACCGCTTCACAGTGTGATTTAATCACTTGGTTTTCGTTGCCCTGTATCGCTTCTATTCGCTTAGCTCGCGTACATTCCCACTCATTAACAGGCTGCTGGTTGCTCCAAGCATTCATGAGCTGCCGCTGCTGCTTACTCATGCTGTAGTTTGGATAGGCGGCTTCCATGTACTGATACGTGCGGGCGATTCGGCCTCGGGCTACCTCGGGCGGCTCTGCTTTCCTGCTCTCTATCTTCATCGAGCAGCTGCCAAACATGTTTTGGACGCCAGGTAGCATGGTAAAGTTGTAGTTTGAGCGCATGGCGTTGACGGCACCTATTGCCGGGTACAGGTTGTAGAGGTCAGCTTGCATGTAGCGGTAAGAGTGGTTCATTTCGAGGCGCACTTACGGCCTTTGAAAGCTTTACCCTTGCTGCTTACACATTCTGCATGCCCTTCACGCCACTCCACATAAGTACGCCCGAAGTTTTCCGCCGGAACCACGTGTTCCCACTCAACCCTTTTTGAGCGTTTACATGCTTATCCGTGGTGAAACCGGCAGGTGGCTCGATGTTCTTCTTCGCATCAAAAGAAGCGGCACAATAAATTGTTTCGCGATGATCATGGTAAACCTCGGGTTCTAACGCCTTTTTAGCCTTGTTGAGTGACTGAATAGTGGTATTGCCGTCGGCGTAGGCGGTCGATAGCGGCAGCACAAGCAGTGCCAGGTAAGCGCGTTTCATAGTAATCCCCATTATTCTCATGTTAATATAGAACCTGTTCTATATTAAGAAAATGAAAACGAATTACTTCGCTTTTTTCTTTTGGTTAAGGGCTTCTTTCTATCCAGAATCACCATGACGCTAGTCCCTCTTGCACTCGGTTGTGGAATTTTTTCGTGGATCCATCTCATCGCCTTTACGATAGCTTTGGTCAAATCCGAAGGAATCGAAAACTGAATGCCGAACCTAACCCAATAGCCATACGAGTCTAGCTCTAGTTGCGTATCTGCCGCCACTCGCGAACAGCCTTGCTCAAGTGCATATCTTAAGGTAAGAAGCATCCCCAAATGCCCCCAGCCGCGACCACCTTCTCCATCGACCGTGCGTGGATAATCAACATAAAGGATGTTTCCATGAATTCGAACCTTCATGCAAAAAACGTCTCTCCCAAGCTCAATGAGCGTCATTTTCCCACGATTAAGTTTGGCTGTAACCCCTCCTCCCAAGTTGACAGGATGGCCGCTCTGTAGCTGTTTGGCACAATTAATCACATTATTGAGTTCGATACTTAAGGGCATAAGAGTGTCCTTCGGGGTGTAGTGTGGATGGGTATCACAAGACCTAGATTGATAGAATATATAATCCCTTATTGTTTACATTAACAATTACATTTTGTTACACCGTCGAGCTGTTTCCGTCGCTCTAGCAATACTGTCTATAGTTAGATGACAAGTATCCATATCTAGCATCAACATGATTCGACCATTATCTATATTCCTTTTTGCTATAGCCATAAACACGCCTGTTCACGCTGCCAAGGTTTCTGAATGTGCGGAAGGCTTCCAATTGAACTCCCAAGAGAAACCTATTGCCTGTGAGGTAAGGCGCCTGCTCCATACCCTAGCAATCAAACCAGTGCAAATAGCCGGACCCGAATTGCTTTCATTCAGGTGCAATGGAGAATGTAATAAACAAAAAGCTGATGAGGTTTGTGCCGAACTGGGATACACAACCTCTACGTACCATAGTTCCAGAGTTCACTACCAACCGAAAGGCTCATATAGGTTCACTTTCTTATTTTGCAGGATGTAACTGATTTATATTGTAAGGTGGCCTTTTGACCACCCTTAATTGCCTCAACTAAGACACACCTTCGACGTTGACAAATAGCCCCTCTTTCAGCCATATCCCGCCTGGGGAGCTGCCATTTTTATAAGCCATTTCGATTTCCGCTAATTCTGTTCGTTAATAAACTGCTCTTGTGCAGTCCACCCGGATATAAACGCCGCCAGTGTAAATAACCGTTGCTCTGGAGTGAATCCACCGCACGATTCTTCGTACTGTTTGAATGAATGTTTTCTCATTGCATTCGCGTATGCTAGAGAAACCGACTATCAAGGTTAAGCCCCAGTCACGGTCATTTCGCTGTAACCAGATGTAATAACAAGAACTCTCATTACTACTACCATATCTATCTAGAGTTAAGGGTGGCTCTAGAAAAGCCACATTCATCTTATCCTCTTACTAAGAAAGTTCATTCACAGTTTTTGCTGATTATCGCATTGAACGACAGCTATCTTAATCAACTAGAAGGAAATCGAAATGACACTATTAGCAGAAGAATTTAATGCACACATTGATTCTATTACAAGAAATACGTTGACTAACTCTGCGTCAAAAAACAATGTTGTAGCTTTTTCTCTACCAACCCATGTTATTGAAAATGCCGCAAACGAAACTTTGCCAAATGATGCTATGAGCGCTTTTGAGACATCAAAAAAAGACTTGATGTCTTCTTCTGAAGAACAAAAAACTGAGGCTACTAAAACAGTAGATACATTCCAAAGTAACAAAGACCAATCGGCGTTTGATAAGGCCATCAACGAACAAAGAGACAAAAATATAGCAGCGTTTTCAGCTCAGCAAGATTCCTTGGCAAAAAAACTGAAAGCGGCTGGAGCTCAATACCCCGCTGCTCAGAACGTGATATTGAAAGCATATAGTGTAGTTAGCAACTTCTTCTCAGTGATAGGCCAAAAGATCAGTGAGTTTTTTGGGGATTTGGTAGCAAAGATTGTTCAATGGGTTAAAACTGCTATTAATAAAATTGGTGAATTCTTTTCGAACGTTGGCTCATCAATCGAATCAGCGTTCAGCTTCTTATAACAATGTTTATCTAAATAAGGGGCTGGCACAGAACTGGTGTTAAGTACCTAGGTAAAAGTTATTCTGAATTTAGATGGATAATTAGACAGGATGTTTTTTACACACTTGGTCAGATTTTCAAATGTTTCAAAAGCGCAGGTGGGAAGCCATTCATACTTAATTTTCCGCCATAGTATTTCTATGATATTCAGCTCTGGCGAATAAGCTGGCAGATACAGCACCAAAACACCCTCTGTTATCCAGTCACTGCATTTCTCTTTAAATTTCGCAGAGCGGTGAAAAGATGCGTTGTCCAGAAAAACGACTGTCAGTTTTTTCTTTGCGGTGTGTGGCTTATTTTCTATCAGCTTTTCAAACGCCTCGATGACTGTGTCAGTAGTAACGTGACCTTCGGTGCTGTGGTAAACCAGCTTTCCTTGGCGGCTTAAAAAGCCAAGTACGTTCAATCGCTTACTATGCGAATAGGCAGGAAATGCAAACGGCTCACCGACTGGGCTCCATGCGTAAGGTAAGTTCGATTTTTGGCTAAAACCTGATTCATCGAAATAATAGAGGTCCAACTCGCCCTCTTGTTCAAGCTTTATAAATTTATTCAGGGTGTTGTAACACTTTCGGAACGCCTCTTCATCACGCTTTAGTTTGAGTGAATGTCTGGCTCTTTTATGGCTGTAGTTAAATTTTTTTTCAACGTTCGCTTAATCGTTGAAACGCTGGCTTTTTTGCCGCTTTCTTTCTCCATCAGGGACTGGGCTCGCTTGAGTTGATGAGGCTCCTCATCCACAAGCTCTTTCAGGCGCTGTTTCTCCTCATCCGTATAAATAGTGGGCCGCCCCGTTCGCTTTGCGTCATAAAGGCTTGAGATCCCAAACTCTTCCCAGCAATCGATCCATTTAGAAAGCGTCTCCAAGCTGGTATCGAAGATATCCGCTAGCTGCTTAATATCGTATCTCTTATGGCTGAGTAGGATGGCATGAGCCCGGATTCTACAACGATGTTTGGGGTGATTAGCCACAGACTCTCTAAGGGTAATTTGTTCGGCCTCAGTAAGGCGCCATACTACTTTCACGGATTGGTTCGCATGATGTTGAAAATTGATGCATGTATACTGGAGTCGGTGAAAAAACGCAAAAATATCTGTGCCACTGCATAAAAAACAAACAGGGAGCAGCTCTGAAAACTTATGCTCACCTACTTAGCCTGTTTCCGTCATTTGGATGGTCCAGTAACAGATTACGGCACCATCACGGTTTCCGCTGTTTGGCGAACTATCCGGAAATTCCGGATAGTTCGGTTAAGTGGAAGCTGGCAAGGGAATCGAACCCCTGATCTGCTTTATCTATAACTGGATAGGCCAGCGCCGATATAGATAAGATTTTTCGCTTTCCTCCGCCTTGCCAGTGATCGATATAGCAAGATAGATTTGGCGCAGATTAACGCTCCTGCCCAGCCATTAACTTTTTGCGCCGGCACAAATCCCGCCGGCAGTGAATTTTTGCTTGTGCCGGCACATTTAAGCCGGCGCTCGAATTCCGCTATTTTTGCCTTGGTTTGTCCCAAAGCTCTAAATACCCATTTACAATATCGTTGACGCATCGTGCGCAACTCAGCAAATACCAGATAGCCGCTTTGGCAAGATTCACAGCCCCAACAATAACCAACATAATTGGAGCTGCTAGTAACATTGCCAATCGTCTTAGCCAGTTGTTTTTGATAAATCCGACAAGCGGCGCACGCAACACATACCTATCGTTTTCTTTGGTTATTATGCTCATCCGTTTTCCGCTATTAGCTGTGCATGGCTAGAAACGCTAGCCAGTTTCGCGTTGCCTCTCGGCTTCGGTAGGTCAATTTGTTACTCATCAACCCAGGCCCAACAATCAGAGTCCAACCCCAGGAACAACATGGATGAGTTTCCAAAAATGACGCCTTCGGATAACGCGATTTCGATGTGGTGCATAACTTAACCCGCCTAACAAGTAACCTTTGATGATTACTAATATAACCTATATTGGTTACTTTTAAACCCATGTTAGATTACTTGTATAATAAAAATAGGTTATAGTTGTCACATGATGAAAATGAGCAAAGCAGTCAAAAGCCCGAAGACGGACACAGAGAAGATGCTAGATAAGGAATATGCCAAAGAGGCTAAGAAAGTCCTGCGCGTGGCAATGGTGAAAGCCGATGTGAACTATAAGCAGCTGGCAGAAACTCTCACCACTGCCGGTCGTCCGGTGTCTGAGCAGGGCTTGAGAAACAAGGTATCCGGCGGCACGTACTCAGCCGCCTGGTTTATGCACGTATTGAATTTGCTGGATTACAAAATAGGGTAAACAATGATTTCAAAGGTTAAGCACATACTTAGGCTTGATGACTTGTTTAGCGCAAGCCACACTGCAAAGCCTATAGGAAGTTATATTTACGCCGCATTCATTAATGGCGAATGTGTTTACATTGGCAAAGGGAAGGGAGCTAGGTGGAAGCACTGCTTTACTGGTAATGGTAGCAATGAAAGGTTGAATAAATCTGTTGAGAAGTTTCACGCCACTGGAATCAATCCTGTGCAGCCTAAGGTTTGTAAGCGCTCAATGAAGGACGTACTTGCCTTTATTCCAGAGGCTCAATTTTTGACTTTTTAAGGTTCCAAGGTAACAAAGCTTCAAGCTTCTCTACCGTATCTGCATACGGTAAAGCGGTGAGCACTTTTAGCAGGTAATCGTAAGTCCAATCCATTGATTTTAGCCGTTTCGATTAAGCTATAATGAACCGCACTCGCATGCGCTCCTGCTGGCGTATCGCTAAATAACCAGGCCTTTCTAGCAATTACAAACGGACGGATTGCGTTTTCAGCCAGGATATTGCTGATGTAAAGTTCACCGTTTGTACAATACACGGTGAGCTTGTCCCACTGATTACTCAGGTAGGTCATTGCTATCCCGGTTAAACTGTCTTTCACTACCTTGCACTGATTTTTTCCCAGGTAGTCTTTCAGCTTATTCAGTACTGGCACACTTTGTTTTTGCCGTTGCTGATATTTTTCATCCACGCTAAGGGTCTTGATGGTACGCTCGATACCATACAGTTTATTGATGTAGCTCAGCGCCATATCTGCTTTTGACGGCTTACTGTTCTTTTTCCCTTTGGGTTGTGCGTCTGCGTATTTCGCTGATTCCGATCGGTCATTTCGGTCTAAACCGATCGCTTTATTTTGTCTCTTTTTTCTCACCTCTTTTTTACACTGAGTGATCGGGTTAAGTCAATTTCTGTTTTCTAAGTGATTCACCTTTTAGGGCTATTCTCTGGCCGTTATGGATCAACCTATCAAGAAGGGCGTCTGCAATCGTTGGATTTGGGATAAGCTGATGCCATTCTTCTATCGGGATCTGACTGGCGATGACAGTACTGCTCAGTTGGTACCTGTCCTCCATCACTTCCAGTAAATCACTGGCTTGTTTTGCGCTGAGTTTTTCTAATCCCCAATCATCCAGGACCATCAGTGATACTTTGGCCAGCTTACTCATCAGCTGGGTATAGCTGCCGTCCACTCTGGCGGCTGCCAGAGCATCCAGCGGCCTCCCTAAGCGATAATATTTCACATTGTGTTGTTGGCGGATGGCCTGCTCCCCCAAGGCGCAGGCAAGGTAAGTTTTGCCGCAGCCTGTTGCTCCGGTGATCAGGATGTTCTGTTGTCTTTTCAGGTAGTTTCCACTGAAGAGCTCGGCGAAGTTGGCTTTCTTAAGCCCTCGTTCAGGAGCGTAATCCAGCTTTTCAGGTTGTGCTGACAGGCGGAATTTGGCTTGCTTGCGCAGGCGGTTGATCCGGTTATTTTCCCGGCCAAGCAATTCATGATCAAGGAGCAGGGTAAGCCGCTCTTCGAAGCCAAGTTCAGCGTAAGTGGTAGGCTGCTGTCTTTGCTGCTCAAGGGCTTGAGAGAAGGCCGTCAGACGAAGCGCTCTTAGTTGCTCGATAATGATATCAGACATGCTACTTTCCTAGTTGTAGTAATTGGCGCCACGAATATTGCTGTGGTTAACCGGTTGGGCTTGTTGATCCAACTCTGGCTGTTGGTTTTCAAGTCTGTTTTTCAGTAAGTTATGGACTGTTGCACGGTTAGGGCGACTAAGGAGTAACGCTCTTTGGCAAGCGCTTTCCAAACGGGCTCCTGTATATTGACGCTCCAGATTGAGTAACCCTAAGCAAGCTATATAAGTTTGTTCGGGATGAGCTTTGCTGTTGAGCAGATGCTCGACCAAAGCCCGAGTTCCAGGGCCGATACTGGCCCCCCAACCCAGCAACCGCTCAGGCGACCAGCGCTGTTTTTGGTGAGAAACCGGCATATGCTCTGCGATGGTGGTAAAACCGCCTTCTTTGTGGCTTCTGGGATGCTGAGCGATGCACTCCCCTTTGAAGTAGATCCGCACCAGGCGCTCACTTGCCTCCAGATCCACACGCTCACCCACATAAACGTGTGGTACGGAGTAAGCGTGTTTCTTGTAGAAGACGTGATAGTCAATCCCTGCCTTGGCGTGGTGATAATCCACGTACTCATAACGATACTTAGGCAATGGCTTAAGGACGAGTTTATCCAGCTTTTAAAGAGGGTTTGTCTGCACCCCGGGAGGTCGCGAAATGGCCGCGAATTTAGCTCGGTCAGTAACTTTTTCAAGGTCAGGTTTAAGCTGGCCAGGGTATGGAAGGTCTGCTTACGAATACGCATCAAGATCCAGCGTTCAACGATTAAAACCGCATTTTCAGCCTTGGCTTTGTCCTTGTTATGTGCTGCAGAACATAACAAGGATTATGTTCTGCCGAGAATTATGTACTGGCAAGCTCTATAATCTGCTTCCACACTGAATACGCAAGCTGCCAGCCAGCACATAATTTTTTGGGTTATAACATCCGTAGAAATTCCATTAGTTCCGGTTGTTCCTGCCAGGACTTCCGTGGTTTAGCCTCTTCAGAAATTGCACACGATGCCAATGCCCTGGCTTTGGTTTTAAGATCTGTTTCGGCATATATATTGGTCGTCATCAGTGAAACATGCCCTAACCATCCTCTAATCGTGTTGATATCAACACCCGCCTGAAGCAAATGCGAGGCAGTTGAATGTCTAACGACATGAGGACTCACTGTTTTTCTCCTCAGCGAAGGCGCAAATTCTTTGGCTCGATTAGCACATCGTTTTACGAGTGTGTAGATCCCTGATCTTGTAATTGGCTGATGGCACCGGTTAAGAAATACATGTTCTCCCATTTCGCGTTTGCTCACGAGTTCATGTAACAGCTCAAACGTAGTCTCCCAGAGTGGGCATCTACGCTCTTTATTGCCTTTTCCAACTATTCGGACACATTGAGCATGCCAATCGATATCCCCGATCTTTAGTTGTGCCGCTTCACTTGCCCTGGCGCCTGAATTATATAGAAACATTAAAATTGCGTGTTCCCGTCGTCCTTGGGCACTATCATCGTGTGCCGCCAGTAGCGCATTCATCTCTTGTTTATCCAGATAAGTAATTTCTGCTTGAAAGCTTCTTTTGACGGGGATCAGGCGGATTTGAGCGCACCAATCAATGTACTCAGGAATATGTTCGCCAATGAATCTA
The DNA here is from genome assembly GCA_965249895.1 of Psychromonadaceae bacterium. Taxonomy (GTDB): domain Bacteria; phylum Pseudomonadota; class Gammaproteobacteria; order Enterobacterales; family CBDFNC01; genus CBDFNC01. The sequence goes on along the minus strand of CBDFNC010000002.1, from coordinate 99,209 downwards.
GCCAGCGAATGTATACTGCTCAGGCGCTGATTACGCGTAGCGATAGTACAGGATCTTTTTTGTTCCAGGTGGGACAAAAATTGACGGATAATCAGTGGCGATAGATCATCAATAATTAACCGGTCCACGGATGTTGACAATTTTTCAGTGACAAACGGCAGTAACAACGTAAGCATATCCCGGTAGCTTTTTTGGGTATTGCTAGCAAGGTTCCGTTCTGTCACCAAGTGCTCAAGCAGAAATCTCCGCAGCCAGGGACCCAGTAAGTTTGATTTAGTCATGGCCGGATTCCTTCGCATAGGATTCAAATCGCTGACTTGCCTCACGCAACAATTCAGGAGTTAATGAGAGATAATGTTGCGTGGCGCTTAAATTGATGTGGCCTAAATAAGTGGCAAGCTGCGGCAACAAATACTGGAGATCATCACCGTTTCGATACCAGGCTACCAGCCGATGAACCGCACCTGTGTGCCTCAGATCGTGCAATCGCGGTTGCTGGCGGCCAGTGCTATTTGACTCAATGCCAGCGAGGACTCGCAGTCGCCGGAAAGCGTTTCTCGTAGCAGACTGGCTTAATGCTCGGCCATCTTGGAAACAGAATAATGGCGCATCTGCTTCCTGGCTATAGCTGATATTCCGTTGCTGGATATACCGGTGTAATGCCTTGCTCAGATCCTGTCCCAGAGGCACCAACCGGCTTTTATAAAACTTGGTGTTTTGAATAAACAGGATGTCCTGACGGAGGTCAACATGATTGAGCGTCAGGCGGAGCGCTTCGCCGAGGCGCAGGCAAGCACCGTATAACAGCAAAATCAAAGTCCGAATGACTATTGGATCCACTGGTACGTATTTACTACAGCTTGCTGGCGTGGCATCCAATAAGCGTTTTAGTTCAGCGCGTGAATAGATATAGGGTGCCAATGGTGCCGGTATCTGTGGTTTCTGTACGGGCAGCGGTGAAACGGTCATATAGCCACGAGATATCGCAAACCGCAACAACCCTGCCAGCGCCGAATACTTTCGTCACCAAAAACTGGAAATGGGGAGCTTACCATTCAGGTAGCTTTCAAGCTGTTCTTTGCTGATGCCCTGTAATGGAATATTGCCCGTGTGCCGACAGAAGGCTTTAAGAATACCTGCATCGGTGACAAAGCTCAGTCCAACAGATTGTTTATATACAACATACTGAGTCACGATATCAAAGAGCTTCATAGCAAGTCCTCCATATCAAAGTCAGCGACCTGCCGCAAACCGCTCAGATTAACCTTGGCGTAAATTCTTGTTGTTTCAGGGCTGAGGTGACCCAGTTGATCGCCGATTTGCTTCAGGGAAAATCCGCCATCTAATAGGTGTCTGGCACAGGCATGTCTCAGGCAATGGGCACCACGACGTGGCAATTCGATCCCAAGGCTATCAAGACGCGAATGAACAATGGGAGTCATGCTGGCTGCGGACAGCGGACGAATCGGTGCACAAATCGTCAGAAACAGTGAACGGTGTTTGCTGCTTGGTCGCGCTTCTATCAGGTAACGCGCAATTGCATTCCCGACTTCGGTATTCAAGGGATATTGTTGGCGGCATCGCTGTTTTGATCGTGTGATATGCAGGATGTTAGCCGCCCAATCGATGTCCTCCAGGCGAAGCCGTGATACTTCACCAGCTCGTAATCCATAAACAGCTAATAACAGGATGATGGCGCGATCACGGAGATCGGTAATACCTTCGCCAGAAATACTGGCAATAAGTCGTTGTACTTGCTCCCAAGTTGGTCCGAATGGCAAACCTTCTTGTGCGTATAGCGGGGGAGCTTCAATGGCCTCGGCTACGCCACAGGCCCAGCCTTTCGCTTGTGCATAGCGGAAAAAACTACGCAAGGCATCCGCTAATGTACGAAGCGACCTTCGGCTCCAACCATGCCTGCCTTGATGAGCAAGGTAACTGTCAACTTCGCCAATGGATATTGAACTCAGTAAAACAGTGGGACGCCCAATCGACGACAAAAAATTCAATACTTCTTCATGACGAAATGTAATCGTTGAAGCTGATAATCCTTGTTCATCACGCATAAATTTAACGTAACCTTCCACCTGACTCGAAAATGGCCTTGGTTCGAAATTCGCTTCTTCAAAGTATCCCTGAAACCGCAGCCAAGCGGTGATCGTACCAATGAACAACAATCGCGAGCTTTTTGACTCTTTTACTGGCTTAGGCTGTCGCTTAAAACGAATACGATGATCTACAGCGAACTCAATTTCTTTGCGTGTAAATTTGCCTGGTCTGTATAAGTCGATGCTCCGTGAAAACACCAGCAATACCCATGCAATTTTCTGTAGTGATGAGCGGGGGTAGCCTTGTCCTTTGCAGTATGACAGATAGCTTAACCGGCATTCGAGACAAGGTGCTGCATAATGACGAGCTAAAGTGTGAGGGTGAGTAAATAGTGTATCAAACATGATCAGCTCTCCTGGCTGGTGAGAGTCAATCAGTATCGATCTTTTTATTATGTTGCGTACAATGCCGTTGTCATTAACTTAAAACTCGCTTTCAAAGCCCGACACAACATAATTTTTGACAGAACATAATCCTTGGGCCGGTAAGGCCTGGCAGGCATGACCGCTGTGTTGTAGTGACGGGCGAGTTTAAGATAATTTTCATTAAGTACAGGCTCATAACGATCAGCCTTGGTGACAGCGCTGCGTAAATTATCTGGGATCAGCAAATTAGGGACACCGCCAAGGAACTCAAAGGCATTAACATGCGCCATCAGCCAACTTTCCTGCTTCTGGCTTGCGCTGGCTTCAATGTAGGTAAAATTAGAGGCCCCTAAGGTAGCAACAAAGATCCGTGCCTTTCGGATCTCCCCGGTATCCGGATTAACGATAGGGACAGTGGGACCGCAGTAGTCGATGAACAACTTTTCTCCGGCCATATGTAGCTGACGCATGCTACGCCGTTGCTTCTTACGCCAGCGTTGATACAAGGAGCAGAACTGGGTATATCCGTAAGCATTATCTGGGTTTTCTTGCAGATATTCCTGCCACAGCAGCAGCTTGGTCATCCCTTTATTTTTAAGCTCTTGATGGATATTGGAAAAATCAGCCTGTGCCTTGGTGGAAGGGGACTTCTTGTCAGGATACAGGCGAGCTTCCAGGGCAATCTCAGTCAGATTTTCTGGTAAAGTCCAATCCAGCTTAGCGTTACGAAAACGCGCCAGAATATCAGAGACGGTGGCGGCACCTATTTTAAGGCAGTGCGCCACATCTCGATTGGATAATTTGGCTTCAAATTTAAGACGTAAAGCATCCTTTATTTTGCTCATAACTATTCTCTTTTTTGGCATGTTATCCCTCTGCAGTAAAAATAAATTCACTAAGAAGATAACGGGTTGATAAAAATGAGAAAAGAGAGGTGTTTCGCTAAACCGATCACTCATTTCGGTATTCCGATCACCGATTTCGGAAAAAGGCCGAAAATGATCGGGTTAGAGTGAAATGAGTGATCGGTTTAAGCCGAAATCAGTGATCGGTTTGGAGTGAAATAGGTGATCGGAATGGAGCGAAGCATGCAATCGACCATCACATATTCAAGGTCTCTATCTTCAGACAATGCGTTAAATATGGCCTCCCAATGGCCTTTTTTTGACCAGCGGCTATATCGAACATAAACTCGATGCCAGTGACCAAACACAAGTGGCATGTCCCGCCAAGGGGCACCGGTTCGGGCAATCCAGAGGACCGCTTCCAGAAAGCGCCGGTTATTCTTCGCAGTGACCCCACAGTCCGATGATTTTCCAGGTAGTAAATGCTCAATTCGCATCCACTGGTCATCACGCAAGGTTATACGGGCCATCGATTATTCCAAATAGAAATCCGGGATTCAACCTCGAACTGAGCAATATACGGTAATTGAGAACGCCCCCTAGGGAAAGCTATTGAACTGGCCCTTAGTATTATCAAAGAATCAAAGTAACTACGTCGCGATCAGGACCAAAAACAACCCTAAAACAGACATAGAATAGGCCAGATTGCTCTAAAATGGCCTTCCAGCCCTTATCCCGCCTGACTTTAACGGAAATTAGCTATTCCACAAAAATGCAATTCGGTAGCATACGCCCTTGTTAGCTTATGCCTCCTAAGATACTTCTTAGCTCGTTTTCAAGTGCCGATTTTGCCTCGGGAACTTTCTTTTCAAGGTATCCCCAAGCTTCAGTCCATGCATCAAGCTTTTCCTTAATGGAACCTGCAGGCAATTGTTCATCTTCGTATTTGGCATATACGCCAAAGCCGATAGCTTTGTTTCGCATCTCTCGGACAAATTCATCGACTTGTGCACACGACTTCTCAGGGAGGTAGATCTTGCGTTTATCAAAGAACCGATAGAAATCTGCAACAGCGTTCATAGCGGTAGCGTATTTTTCATATTGGCTTGGTTCTCCTGAACTCTGCATTGGGGAAACAAAATTCGAAATATCCCAGTAAGCTTGAACTAGCAGGCTATATAGCTCAGCTATAACCTCTGCCCGTTTTTCATGCAACTTAGAAAAACGAACCTGATGTTCAATTGTTGCCTTCTCCAAGTCATGACGGAGTTTTTGTGAGGCCTCTTCTGATTCAGATTTTAATTTTGCTTTAAAGACTTCAACATCCTTCGTTAGTAATTGGCTAACTAACGATTTTGACAGCCAACCTAGGACAGCGAAAGAAGTTAGGCTTCCGGTCATTGCTAAAGCTACTGTTTCCCAGATCTCCATTACACCCCTATTCAGCTAATAGCTTTTTACAAGCCTCGTTCAATAGTGTTGTTAACAATGTAGCCATACACGCCACAGCTGACCAATTATAAAAACACAAATTTCTCTCTAAATATTTATCTTTTGGCTTCGCCGCAGAAAAATAATCACGAAGAGTACAGTTCTGGTGCTTAATAGTATTACCTTTATTTATCGTTTCCGGTTTCTCGAAAGCCAGTTATTGGCGACTACACTAAAATTTTAAAATTATAGTAGAGGACAGCTCGCCATTTTTTAAGGAGTTTTAAGAGGGTAATTCATGAAAATCATTATCACCACTATGATCTTAATCGCTCTTATTGGTTGCACCACAGCGAACCTAATATATGAAAAAGACGGCAAAGAGGCGCTGTTAATTGAATGCGGGGCGGCTGTATCATTTTCAGTCTGTCATGACAGAGCAAAGCAAGAGTGTCCTGGTGGTTACACCACTTTAGCCGAACGCTCGGGATTTAATCGCAAGGAAATTAGGGTCAGGTGCAATGAGTAAGAGAGGGGAATCCCCCCTTTATTTATCGTTTCCGGAATTAGCATTACGCTGCCTGGGCGAAATAGTTGACCGGGATCTGGCGAATAATACCCAAGTTCTTAAGCATCAACAGGATAGTGGCAGGCCTTCTGCCGGTGCTTTCACTGAAGGCCGTCACGATAATTTTGAGCGGGACATCATCGCTCAACAGGATTAACAATAATTGCAGTTCGTCCACGGTCCATTGTGCCGGCATACGCTCACTCCATGAGTAACTTCAATAAGTTACCAGCCTAGCGAATGAACTACGTCACCGGGGTCAAACTTGGCGCAAATTTACCTCATACTATTATTTAGCGCCAGGCTCAGCACTATCGGTACGCTCTGATTCATTAGCATCTTGGTTAGCGCTCTCCTGACTTCCGGCTTTATCGGGACGCTTAGATAGTAGCGCGGGAAGTGCTGAAACCGCGCCTTTAGCTATGTCTCCCAAGGTGCCCCAAAAGCTAAACGAACTATTGGCTCCTCTAGTAACAGCATTTGCATTATATGTTTTACGCTCAACAGGCATGGTTTGTTGCGGTAGTTTCATCGTGAGTATCCTTGTGAGGTTAGTTTAATTGAGCCTTTCGGATGCGCTAGCTACATCCGTTTAAACTATTTGCCAACCTGCGCTCACTCTCCACTACGCCTAGTTACACAATATTTCACCGCACTGCATCGTTTCCGATTAACTTTGCGCAAGCACAGCGGACTCGGCGTTGCGGATCCAGAACTCGACTGAGCGATTATCATGAAACCCACCCCACGATCTGATTTCTTCCACGGATTTCCGTTTGATGTATTTGCCCGTCATGGCTAACTTGGCGCTTTCAGATAGCCGGGATACGATGTTATCAATGTCTTTTAGGTGGCTTGGGACTTCGATTGCCTGCGAAAACAGGTGTAGGTCTGAGCTAATCCAGGCGCCCAACTCGCACACCTCCTTTAGCCTATCTACATTGGATTTCCTGGCATAACCTTCTGATTGTTCCATTCGGGCCCAGTATTGCCCCCAACTTCTCAGCTCCCTGCGAATTTGTTTAATGGTTTTCATGCGAGGCTCCAATTAGCTTCTGCAGACTAACGCCACACACGCCCTCAACAACTCCCTTTAAATCATCGTATGATATTGCCGCAGCGCCACACTCCCACCTGCTAAACTGCTGACGTGAGCATCCGTACATCGCTGCCAGTTCACCCTGGCTGTATCCACGCATTGCCCGTGCTGCTCTCAGAATCTCAAACCGCGCATCGCCACCCCTAATTAACTGCCAAATACTCTTCGATAACTTCTTTTGCCTCTTGCCAGCCATAGCAAAGCTCAGCCCTGTAACCGACAGCGTTCATTCTTTCTAGCCAGGCTGATTGATCAGGTGTTGGAGCTGGTTTGTACTTTTTAGTTTTGGGCGCCTTCAACTCAATCCATAGGCCAGAGAAGCCAGCGCTTGGTAAAGCCAGCATTAAGTCGCTAACGCCTTTTTTTACGCCTTGCGCCTTCAATCTCGAAGCTTCACGAGGATTACGTTTACCGCCATTAGGAATAGCAAACAGGTAGTCGTGAATAGTTGTACCATCCTGTCCAACTGATTTGATTTTCGACCAGCTGATAAGGGCCGATTGATGTGAGTGTTCAACGTGTCTGGCCATTCACTCTCCTACCTGGTGTTGTATGCATTTATTTCGGCTTTAGCTCTGGCATTCTGAGAGCGCCAAACTTCGATTCGTAATTCGCTGGCTTTTATCAGGTGCCTGTGATTCGCCTCTCTCTCGGTGGCTACCTTGAGCCCTTCCAGTAGCTCGATGTAATCAGGGTGAGCGTAGGCATATGCCTCCCTTCCCTGCTGACCACCTGTTACGCCTTGTTGCTCAGCCTGGATAATCAGCATCGCCTTTTTCGACTTGCGAAACTCTTTCAGGAAGTCACGCTGAGCTAATGCTTCAGCGTGCTCCTTGGCTTTGTCGCGAATGAAAACTAGGGTTTCCTCTACATCTTTCACTATGCGCTAGCTCTCATTGGTAACATCCAGGCATAACGATACGGGTGTTGCTCCTTAAGCTCGATAGCAGCTTTAAGCGCACCTCCAGCTGCAGGTTTGCATATCAATTTGTATTTAACACTCCGCTCCCCTAGCACCATTCGTGCAATTGATTCGATGATGTAACCGTCCTTCCTCAGTCCAGTAATTGCGCCTGCTAGATTTTTAGCTGACGTGTTAGTTATCTTCATCAGGTTTTGTGTGCTGATGTGACTCGGAGCTAGTTCCAATGCCCCTACAATCCGTGTTTTCAATGCGCTCATACCGCCTCCAATTCAATTTTTTACGCCAGTACGTGCCATCTATTTCAACTCGTTCATGCTGGTTTTTGGCTGAACGCATGGCGGTGCTACGTGCCTTGCTTAGGGAAAGCAGCTTCTTGGCTTTTTCCAGTGCGCTGAACCTTTCTTGTTTAGTTGTAACTATTCAGCTGGCTAAAAACCCCGCAATAAATGCATTATTTTTTTCAAAACTTCTTGACACGGTTTTGACTGATTTAGTGCATTTTCATGCGTCACTGTAATGAGCGCTTGTAAGCAACGATTAACTTAACCACAAGAGCGCCAAAGGCACGGAAGCCCAGCAAGCATAGCGCCCCCGGCACAGAAAAATACAACGGCTTAGTTTGGCTTACAGAAGCAAAAAACTGCCCGAAAAAACAGAGGGTATAACAGCCCCATGAATAAGCATACAAACACAGCAACGTTGATACCCGAGTCATTGGATGTCAACGCCACCATTGAGCAAGTAGAAAACGCCTTGAAAAATGACAAGGCCGCATCTCCTGCTTTAGTGGCTGCCGTACAAATGATGTTGCTGCTGGTCAAGCTATTGTTTGGTCGCCTGTCTCTTAATAGCCGAAATAGCAGCAAGCCGCCCTCGCAAGACCCCAACCGCCCTAAAGAAGAGCGAAAGAAAAGTAACAATAAACAGGGCGGGCAAAAAGGCCGCGAGGGCAAGACGCTCAAGCCAGTCGATGATCCGGACGAAATTATTCAGGTTCCAGTCAACCGGGATAGCTTGCCGCCAGGGCAGTACCATGACGTAGGCTATGACCGTCGCCAGGTATTTGATATCCAAATTTCCCGCTGGGTTAAAGAATACCGGGCACAAATTCTGGAAGACGCGCAGGGCAACCGGTTTACCGCTGATTTCCCTGCTGACGTGGACAGGGCGGCTAAGTATGGTGCATCGGTTAAGGCGAACGCCGTCTATATGTCAGTGTACCAACTCATTCCTTATGACCGGGTGCAGCAGCATTTTGATGAAATGTTTGGCATCTCCTTGAGTACCGGCTCACTGTTCAACTTTAACAAGCTGGCTTACCACAAGCTGGCTTACCACATGCTGGCTGACCACATGCTGGCTGACTTTGAAACGCTGGCCAAGCTCGAACTCATCAATGGCGGGTTAATTCACGCGGACGAGACGGGTATTAATGTCGGCGGCAAGCGCATCTGGCTTCATAATGCATCGAACGGAGAGTGGACCTGGTTTGAGCCTCACGCAAAACGCGGTAAGGAGGCAATGGATGAAATAGGCATACTGCCTCAGTTCGAACAAAAGATATACAAAGTCATTTAAAATACAAGCAGTGGAAAAAGCGCTTAATCGCCCTGCAGAGTCCAGCTTAAAAGAAGTGGCTGAGTCTTTAGGCATTCAACATTAGGTAAGTGGATTGTACAGTCCAGAGAGCAAGTATTTGAAATGGGTTTTACTGATAAAACTGGCATTATGACAAAAGAAAAAAGACCACAAGATTGGAGTTTAGAGGAAAGGCTTAACATGGTCAGCGCCTCGCTGGGTGGTGAGGCCATCAGTGAGCTATGCCGTGAACAAGGCTTATATCCCCACCATATTAAACAGTGGAAACTTGATTTTACTCATGGCAATGCAGCTAATAGTAAAGCGACGAGTCGCTCGGAAATAAAAGGCCTTAAGCATGAAAATAAGGCATTAAAAAAGGAGCTGAACCGAAAAGACAAAGCGCTGGCCGAGACCGCTGCGTTATTAGTGCTCCAAAAAAAAGTCAATGCGATCTGGGGAAGCGACGAGGACGACTCACAATGAGTTCAGAACGAACGGAAATCATGAGCCTGATAAATCAGGCATGTGATTCTGGTGCCAGACAATCAAAAGCCTGTGAAATCATAGGGGTTAGCGCAAAAACCTTGCAGCGTTGGAACCAGCCAGGCAATGAGCAAGATGGGCGGATAGAAGCCTACCGTGAACCAAAAAATAAGCTAACAGAATTGGAGCGCCAGCGTATCATTAAGCTTGTTAATGAGCCTGAGTATGCGAAATTACCACCGAACAAAATCGTACCGAAGCTTGTCGATAAAGGGCTATATATTGCCTCAGAGTCAACGTTCTATCGGGTGATGAAGGTACACAATCAGCTAAATCACCGAGACAAGAGTAAGCCAGTCAGGAAAATACATAAACCTAAAGCCCTGACAGCGACAGAGCCCAATCAAATTTACACTTGGGATATCACCTACTTACCCACTGTTGTTAAAGGGATATTTTTATATCTGTACTTGGTGATGGATATTTACAGTCGAAAAATCGTTGGCTGGCAGGTATACGAAGAGGAATCGAGTGCATTAGCAGCAGATCTTATGACTGATATCTGTCAGCGGGAAGGTGTTAAGCGTAACCAGGTGACGCTGCACTCGGACAATGGGAGCCCAATGAAAGGCGCTACGATGCTGGCGACCTTGCAGCAACTGGGTGTTATTCCCTCGTTTAGCCGACCTTCGGTGAGTAATGATAACCCCTATTCAGAATCCCTATTTCGTACGTTGAAATACCGACCAGAATACCCAGAGCGGCCCTTTAATGATCTACAAGCGGCGCGAAGCTGGGTATGCGGGTTTGTTGAATGGTATAACCATGAACATTTACATAGCGGAGTCAAATTTGTTACGCCGCAGCAGCGTCACACAGGTGAAGATGTACACATATTGGCTAAACGAAAACAGGTATACCAAGCAGCAAAATCAAAAAATCCAAGCCGCTGGAGTGGTGAAATCAAAAACTGGGATCTGATAACGGAGGTTCACCTTAACCCGGAAAAGAGCAAGACAGAAATTGAGAAAGGTAAGGCGGCATAATTTTGAACTTTAGGCGACAACTACCTTGAAAAACGCCGATACTGCCTCAGTTCGCCGGGACACTCTGCCATGACCACTGGAAACCTTATTACCGCTATACGCAAGTGTTCCACAGTTTGTGCAATGCCCATCACCTGCGGGAACTTACCCGCGCCTATGAGCAAGACGGGCAAGAGTGGACTAATGGGATGTATGAACGGCTCATTGAAATCAATGATGCAGTAAATGATGCCGGTGGCCAGCTTGATAACGATACTGCGTTGCAGTGGCGGAAAAAGTATCAGAGTTTGCTCGATAAGGCGGAGCAGGAGTGCCCGCCCCCGGCGGAGCCGCAAACGGGCAAGAAGAAAAAGGGCGGGTCGCCCGCAGCAAGGCCAGGAACTTACTAGAGCGGCTCAGGGATTTTGAGGATGATGTGCTGAGGTTCATGGATAATCCAGAGGTTCCCTTCACCAACAACCAAGGAGAGAGGGATATCAGAATGGCAAAGGTGCAGCAAAAAATCTCTGGCTGTTTCCGCTCCATGGAGGGAGCCAAGGTCTTTTGCCGGGTTCGCAGTTATATATCAACGTGCCAGAAAAATAATGTCGGTGTCGGGCAGGCGCTGGAGTGCCTGTTTGCCGGAAAGTGGCCAGACTTCATTCAGGAAAAATTGAATAATATTCCGCCAGCTGAATAGTTACAACTAAATTAATATTAACTTTAGTCTCAACAGATGACTGGTGAAGCGCATATACTGACCTATATTTTGACTGATCATCTCCAATCTCATTAAACGCAAAATATGCTGCGACATAAGGTGAAGTTGTCCAGTCAAGTAGCGGAGTAGCAAGGCCATGATGCTGCCCTAAGGCCCACCAGTCATTATCATCTTCTAATTTCGTTGGATTTGATCCTCTACGCCCTCTGGATGCTTGTTTGAACCTATCTAGATGCTCTTTATAGAAACTAAACGAGACTACTTCACCTTCGTTTTGGTTCATCAACCTCTTAAGAGTTGAATCTAAGCCCCAAGATGCAACTCGCTGTCCACGCCAAATATAGTCAGGGTGATTTAACATCCGTTCATGTAAATATTCGAAAAAGCTTAGCCCAGAATTAAAGGTGATTTCGCCGATTCCATCAATAATATCAGTCTTAGTCATGCCACCGCTGCTTGCCATAGTTCCCTCTTGATCGATAAAACAATACGTTGCCGCCTGCTATCCGATAACCATTTCTTATTCATTTGATATTAAATAGGTTTTCTATCATCATCAATAGAAAGCCATACTTTATCCATTGGACCTTTCATTGCTGTAACACTTTCAGCAGCTATTCAATGAAATACAAATTTGTTACTGTTCTAAAAGGTCAATTCCTCGGCCTTTTTCATACTCTAGGACAGTTATTTTGGGTGGCGGGGTACCAATAGGGTACCAAGAAAGGACAGGTAACGCATAAGCAACTGTAATATAAGGGTTATTTTTCATTTGGCGTCCCCCTCCTAAGGGGAAGGCCGCAAGTTCGACTCTTGCAGGAAGCGCCATTTCCCATATAACGAATTAGTTGCACCAGCTCATGGCCTCTAATTTTACCTTGCCTGTAAGATTTCTCTGTTAACATCTTTCTAATTAGATATTGATTATATTCACGGCGATAGAAGAAGCTTATGTACAAAGCAGCGATTATATTATTGGCGATAGGATTAGCTGGCTGCGTCTCCACCGAAACCAAAAACATGACAAAATCTGGAAACTGGTTTGAAATTGGTCAACAAGATGCTCAGAAAGGCTGGATAGCCCGCAATCGAGGCGAGTTATCGGACCTTGGAGGGGACCAGCAGGAGGCACTACAAAAATATGATAAAGGCTATAAGCTGGGTTTAAGCGCCTATTGCCAACCAGAAAACGCCATACACCTGGGCTTAAGAGGGAAACCTTATAATAAGGTATGCGATAAAATGCCTCATGGCTTTCAATTTGAACAAGACTGGCTTCGCAGCAGAGAAGGTGTGGGAAGAATGTAAGAGTTATAGCGGGCATAAAAACCCGCTATATAAATAATACTATTTTTTTATATTTTTAATCGCCCAACCTAGAGCATCTTCTTGTTGCTCCGTATTACCTTCCTTAAACCAGTAAGCCAGCATATCCGACGAGCGGCTGCCGGATTTAACCTCTGGTTTTTCTGCTGATTTCAGGTTTTTAATTCCCCAGCTTAAGAAAGTCTCCTGCTCTTCAGGACTTGCTTTATCAAACCAATAACGGAACATTTCCATTTCTTTGCTTAGAGAACTGGTCGTAACTGGTTGCGGAGCTATGGTCGATGCTTGTGCAGCAATTTGCGCTTGTTGCTGGCTTACGGCTTCCGCCACGGTTAAACCGCCTGCAACAGCCATCGCAGCTTTGCGATCTTTACTATTGTAGATGGCGACTTCCGCCGGAAAGTCACGCATTGACTGGAAACCAGATTTCTCTAATACATCACCAACGTAACGCACTGCTTTTCCATTATCGTCAACCAATTCAAATTTGGTGGTTTTATCGTATTCCAGTGCTTGATCCCAGGTAGTGAAGTTCGGCACCTTAATTGTCAATTTAGCGTCTTTTGCATCAAATTTAATAATTTGAGCGCTAGAGTAATATTTCCGTTTTTCTTCGGAACCACTCCAGACAATTCTTGATATTCTAAATACCAGCTGGTTAGCACCATCTTCCATAGTCACAACTTTCGGGCTGTTGAAATCCAACCAGGAAGCATCTTGGTATTCTGGCTCAGCACCATTTACTACGACAAGGTCAATTCCCTTTGAGGCTTCAAACTGTACTTTTGCTGAAAGACTCATAGAAGCCAGCCCTAAGCTAAGCGCCAATACTACTTTTGAAAACTTCATATAACCCCTTTATGCCTTCCCGGCAAACATTAAATATGTCCTGACTTAGTTCGCGACAGTTCTTATAAATCAAGCAGTATCATACCTCAGAATGTAAAAAAAGAAACGGGCCAAAAAGCCCGTTTCTCGATAGATTTCAATCTTTTTAACAAAGATTAGAAGTAGTATTCGATACCAACACCAACAGCTGTTTCTTTGTCGATTTTAGATACAACACTGTCTTTTGCATTAAATGATGTACGGTCCAGCTGGTAAACACGAACATAAGTTACTGCTGAGTCATCCAGGAAGTACAGAGCCTGGCCAGAGATGATTGTATCTTTCAGGTTACCATGTGAACCATCATTCTCACCGCCTTCAACTTTAAGCGCTTGGTTAGCAGCGTAGGCAACTTTAAATTGCCAGTCACCCGTATTGTAAACGGTTCCTAAAGAGTAAGCAGATTGTTTCTGCTTATCACCTAAGATATTAGTGAAGTCTTCGTGCTTAGCTTCCATCGCTTTATATGCGCCATAGAAACCTAGGCCATTTTCGAAGTTCGCCTCGAAACCTATGATTCCTAATTGAGTATCAGAGGTCGTTTTAGCCTCTGAGTCTAGATCCGGAAGGGGATTAGCTTGGCCAGGATTTTGTTTTTTATACGCTGCATACCAGCCAGCCACTTCACTAACTTCACGGTTACTACCGCCCTCATAACCAGCATGGAATGCAACTGGACCAATGCTGTAGTGAGCAGATGCGCCCCAGAAGTTGTTTTGATCATCGCCACCGTTGTTACCGCGACCACCTGCCAAAGAGAAGCTAAAGCCACCCATCTTTTGCGAGTCATAACGGATCATTTGAGACTGACGGTCATAGTTAGCGCCACCAGTGATATCGTGATTCGAGTCAAATACATTACCAGCACTGATACCAGAATAAGGCCAATCTACAATCTGGTATGCTGGAGTCAGCATACGGCCGATACGTACTTTACCCGCAGAGCCTTCAAAACCAACGAAAGTATCGCGGACACCAAGACCAGAACCGCCGCCATCGTTACCTACATTACCGCCTTCCAATTGCCAGAATAACTTAGGACCACGAGCCAGCTCTTTGCTACCACGCAGACCGAAACGAGATTCGTTTTCCAGCTGGCCACCGTCATCCCAGTTAGCACCAGACCACACAGAAACAGCTACCTGACCGTAAAGATCAACATTGCCGATATCGGCTTGAGCAGGTGCTGCAACAGCAACTGTAGCTACCGCAGCAGCTAAAATAGAACGTTTAAACATTAGTCTCTCCTTGATAATAGACTCAGCATCTTGGCTTCTTTCTAGTCCATAGAATCCATGTCCATGAAGCCTTTTTTATTGCAAATTTTGTAACTTATACTGTTACAAAATTAGTTAGTTACCTTTTTGAATTTATTGTTTGGTAACTCCGGATAGTTTCGCTAAACCCTTGCTCCACTCACCTTATGGGCATCCATACTAGCTTCTCGCTGCGAATTATCAATAGGACGGAACGATCTTTGGGGAGAATATTGACAATGATCACAAAACAAAATTGAACTTTCTATAAAGTCATATATAACATAGACTTACTAGTAGATCCGGGTAATAAAAGAGGCGTTACAGGTGGTTTTTGTAGTAATTAAGGTGGTTTTTTGTGACCTTGTTCTAACTATTCAAAGGCCTTTGGGTGACATTCTTTCTAATACAAAAGAAGAAAAACACCAGAGGCGATTATAGGGACTCTATCTATTCATACAATGGTAAATAATGCACAATTTGATATAGCTCTTACTTTTGGTACTTTCCAATGACACTATTAGAACCCGACAAAATGATAAAAACGAAATCGATATTAATTACCGGCTGCTCCAGCGGGATCGGCTACTACACGGCAAAACAACTCTCGAACACCGAATTCGACGTTTATGCAACCGCCAGAAAGCAGGAAGACGTCGACCGTTTAAATGAACAGGGCCTGAAGGCCTTATTGCTGGATTTAAATAACCCAGACAGCATTTCGGCCTGCCTGGAGCAGGTTCTGGAGAAGACTCAGGGACGTTTATTCGCGGTATTTAATAATGGGGCTTATGGCCAACCGGGTGCCGTAGAAGATATCCCCACCTCGGCTCTTAGAGCCCAGTTCGAAACCAACCTGTTTGGCTGGCACGAACTAACCCGGCAAGTGTTACCTGTGATGCGTCGACAGGGAGAGGGTCGACTGATCCAAAACAGCTCTGTTTTAGGCTTAGTCGCAATGAAATATCGCGGGGCATATAACGCCAGCAAGTTTGCATTGGAAGGGCTTACCGATACGTTAAGGTTGGAGTTGGCGGGTAGCGGCATTCACGTCAGCCTGATTGAACCTGGACCTATCTTAAGCGACTTCAGGAAGAACGCCCTTCACGCCTTCAGAGCCAACATTGATATTGAAGCTAGCGTGCATAAAATGCATTACCAGCAAACCCTGGCCAAGCTGAGCAAAGAGGGTCCAGCAGCCCCTTTTACTTTGGGCCCTGAAGCTGTTTACCAACCATTGCTCCACGCACTACAAAGCAATCATCCCAAAGCCCGCTATTACGTGACTAAACCCACCTACTTATTCGCCTTACTGCGTCGGTTGCTGCCGACGAGCATATTGGACCAGATTTTACGCCGGGCAAGCTAATAAAAAAGCCCCGGGCCAGCCGGGGCAACAGCCTCTCAGGTACCGAGAACGCCTAATGCTGATTTCGCTGTTATTTTAGCACTCGGGTTTTACAGTTTTATTGCAGACCGGGATAAACATTAACAAACGACTCAAAAACTCAGATAATGGGTTTTATTCTTGTTGACCAGGTTGTAATCGTGAAAGCAATATTCGCCTTCTTACTCCTTTATATCTTGCAATGCTTCACCGCTTTCGCTTCCAGCACCCCTTCGGCCTGGCAGGTGTCCAAGGTTGGCGGACCCAACATTTGGCTACTGGGCTCTATTCATTATGGTAAGGCCGACATATACCCTTTACCTCAAGCCGTGATATCTGCCTTTAATAAGTCAGATAACCTGGTTGTCGAAATCGATATTTCTAGAATTAGCCAGCAAGATATTTATAACACCCGGGAATTAACTCACCTACCCCAAGGTAAAACCCTGCAACAGGTATTACCCAAGTCCAGTTTTGACTCTTTGTCTGCTCAGCTAAGACAAGTGGGATTGGATAGCCCAAAAACCATGCAGCTGCAGCCTTGGTTTGCACTGATCAGTGCTTTTCAGCTTAAACTACATCAACTGGGCTACTCCCCCATTTTTGGCATTGATAACTACTTTATTAAGCAGGCTAACCAGCAAGGCAAACCCATAAAACAACTCGAAAGTATGCATAAACAATTTTGGTACCTGTCTGAACTCGCTAAAAGTACACCTGACTACCTTGAAACATCACTACGTCAATTTGACGATGCCGAAATAACTATCGACAAGGCAATAGCAGCTTGGCGGCAAGGACGCGATAAGGCGCTACAGAGGCTGTTATTGGATATGGAAGGCAAATCAATAGATGCTAAAATACAGCAACTCTTGTTGACGGAGCGTAATCTGGACTGGATGGAGCAAATTCATCAGTTTGACAGTAAACAAAGCTATTTCATTGTCGTCGGCGCTCTACACCTGACAGGTGAGCACGGCCTGGTGAACCTGCTAAAGCAGCAAGGCTTTCAGATCCAATCTCTCAAAAATTAACAGTGGTGAGCGCAGAACTAAGGCTCCTTTGATCGAGATCATCTCATCCACCCCCCAGTTAAATAATATATAGATGACACTAACTACGGAGGTCAGCATGGAACTTTGGATGGATTTATTATTTGGTAATTCGATAGGCTTGGCTTCTATGGCCGTAATAGGAACAACCGTGGGCCTGATGGTGTTTTTCGCTATTTATTTTATTCGCAAAATAATGACAGCCAAAGAGCCATCCTAACCGTGGTAAAACCTATGTTCGCGGACATTAAATGAACCTGGTCCGCGAAACCTCCACATATCCAGCATTCCTCTCACCCCGACTACGCTCTACAGCCCTCCCGGCGCAAAAACCTAATCCTGAATGACCGATTCGCTGATACACTGATTGCATTATCCATTATTGCAAGAAGTGTTGGCAAATATGATGGCAAATGACGACTGGAGCCTGTTTGCAAATGAAGTCGAGGGGATCAAAAGTTAACCTCAGATATAGTGTCGGAAAAAAACCTGCGTACTCAACCCAGCCAAGCCCAGCTTGAGCGGCAAAAAGCAGCACAATACGCCGACCCACGAGATAGGGATCACCTTTCGATGGAGGCAATAGATTTATTGTCCCCCGATGACATAGTCACCTATAAAAATGCCGGGGTTCAGGATGGCGTGTTTAAAAAACTCAGGTTGGGGAAATACGAAATTCAAGCCAGACTTGATTTGCACCAAAAAAACCTGATACAGGCCAGAAATTCCGTGACAGAATTCGTCCGAGTTTGTATCAAACTGGATATTCGCAGCGCCATCATAATTCATGGCCGGGGCGCCCAGTCTGACCCTCCCGCCGTCTTAAAAAGCTATGTCAGCCTGTGGCTTCCCCAATTTGAAGATGTACTGGCCATACACTCCACCCAACGACACCATGGAGGAGCCGGCTCTTTATATGTGTTGTTTAAAAAAAGTCCAGCCAATAAAATTGAAAATAGAGAGCACCAGACCAAGGGAAAAGGATAACTATGAACAGCTACCAGCATTTATGTGAACACTTTAAAAAAATAGACAGGTTCTCTCACTTAGGCGCAATTTGTGGCTGGGATCAGGCCAGTATGATGCCTGTCGGCGGAAATCAGGCCAGATCCCAGGCTCTGGCTGAGCTTGCTGTACTGATCCATCAGCAAACTACGGATCCTTCATTACCCGAATGGTTGGATAAAGCGAAAACTGAAACCTTGTCACCAGCAGAGCTCGCCAATTTACACGAAATGAGCAGGCAATATCAGCAAGCCAGCCAATTACCCGGCTCCCTGGTGCAGGCAAAATCTCTTGCTGGCTCCAAGTGTGAGCATGCCTGGCGGGAACAACGAGTTAACAACGACTGGACAGGCTTTTCCAAAAACTTAACTGAAGTCGTTAAATTAAGTCGCGAGGAAGCGGGTATCAGGGCAGAAGGAAACTGTTTGTCCCCCTATGATGCTTTACTTGAACTATATGAGCCGGGTCTCACCAGCTCTGAACTGGATACCCTGTTCGGCGAGTTAAAAAGCTGGTTGCCAGAACTTATTCAGCAAGTATGCGAAAAGCAAAAGAGTGAAAACCTGCTCTCTCCAGCAGGGCCTTTTCCTACCGCAACACAAAACGCCCTGGGCCTGGATGTGATGGAGCGCTTGGGGTTTGACTTTAATCACGGCCGCCTTGACATCAGCGTGCACCCATTTTGTGGCGGCGTGCCAACGGATGTAAGGATCACCACTCGTTATGATGAAAATGACTTCACTCAGAGTCTGATGGGAATAATCCATGAAACCGGACACGCCAGGTACGAGCAAAACTTACCCGCGGAGTTTGCCGGTTTACCTGGCGGAGTTGCCCGCTCTATGGGGATCCACGAAAGTCAAAGCCTGTTCTTCGAAATGCAATTAGGCCGTAACCCGGCCTTTTTAAACCTGCTATCCCCCTTATTAAAGCAGCATCTTGGCAGCCAAAACAACGCCGCATTTGAAACCACCAACCTGAGCAAGCTTTATAACCGAGTAAATCCCGGTTATATCAGGGTTGACGCCGACGAAGTGACCTATCCGGCCCATGTTATTTTACGCTACGAAATCGAAAGAGCCTTAATTGATGGCCAACTCGAGGTGGCAGATATTCCCGACGCCTGGGATGAAAAAATGCAGGGTTATCTCAACCTTTCCACCAAAGGCAACTTTAAAGATGGCTGCATGCAAGATATTCACTGGACCGACGGCAGTTTTGGTTATTTCCCCAGCTATACCTTAGGCGCCATCTATGCGGCTCAGTTTGCCGTCAGCATCAACCAGCAGGTGGGTGATATCAACCAGCTGATTGGTAGCCAGGATTTTGACCCTATCTTTGCCTGGCTTAAACAAAACATCTGGTCCAAGGCAAGTCTGCTTGATACCCATAACCTGGTTAAACAAGCCACTGGCGAAAAGCTAAATCCAGCATATTTTAAGCAGCATCTGCAAACTAGGTACCTCGGCGAATAATGTTCAGGCTCACTCCATGTGGCGGACCCTAGCTCTGATTAACCAGCAGTCTAATCAGGGCTAACAAGGTCTGTACCTGACGATAAAAATTAAACTGATAAAGTCGATTTTTCCATTTGGGTAGCAGCAGGTGAATATCTCACAGCCCGCGCTCATCTTCTTCCCAGCTATACTGGTTTTGTTAAGCAATAATAGGGTGTTACTCAGCAACCACGAGGTAGAAATGACAACTGCCAAATACCTTCCCATGTGTCTGAGGTCCACTATACAGTGGGTGCTACTTGCGCTTTTGTTGCAAAGCCAGGCAGTCTTTGCCAAACAGGTGAGCATTGCTATTGGCTTAGCGTTACCACCTTATGTTATCGCGGCGGAGGACTCTGGCATTGAGGTGGATATAATCAAACGCGCGTTTCAGGCGGTGGGTTATACGGCTCACTTCTACTATATCCCCAATGGCCGGATCCCATTTTTCCTAAAAAATGGCTCCGTGGATGGAGTGGCGACTAATAACAGTTATGATATTGAGGCGCAGATAGGTCTCGCCATGTTTCCAACACACACCACGGTTACCTACCAGAATTTTGCCATCGCCTTTAAAAATAACCAATTCCTGATCGAAACTATGGATGATCTGGCTGATAAAAAGGTAGTTGCTTTCCAAAATGCTGCCCGTTACCTGGGACCTGCGTATGCAGCTATGGCCAAGAAAAATAACCGATATAGAGAGCATGCGCTGCAACATCTTCATGTAAAACAGCTATATGCCGACAGGGTAGATGTGGTGGTCTCTGATAGGCGCATTTTTATGTACTGGCGGGAAGTTGCAAAAAATCGCGGAGAGTTAAAAAAGAGAAATGTAGATAGAGAACTAAGCTTCTATTCCATCTTTCCGGAAGCGCCAAGAAACCTCCAACTTAGAGAGCAAGACATCAGCAATGATTTTAACGCCGGGTTAAAAGTCATTCGTCAAAGCGGGATGTACCAGCAGATTATTAACCGATATGAAAAATGGTAGCCTGTGGACTTTTCAATTTATTCGGGTAGAGCATACCAATACGCAGCAGCCGATAACCAGAGAACATACCTCATCCGAGTCTGGGCCGCATAAGTGGCCAAGAGGAGTTTCAACATTATTGGGCAAATTAACCCTAAAGATGAAATGAATGTTATGGTGCCATTAATAGGCTGATGTCTGTTTTATTGGCGTCAGATTGGGTGTCAAGAACTGCCTCCCATTATCACTACTTAACGAGCGCCTGGCTGGTTAAATTTTTTAAGTTATGTCTTTTACGCAAATGCGCAGACAGGTAATACGTGCATCTCTGATTTGATTTTGGTTTTTCATCTCAACGCTTGAATAACTGATACTGCCAGTTCTTGGCCCACGAAATTGCCGCCGCTCCGTTGGACTCTCTCCCTGGTGCTTTCAGGTTTAACTAAGTGATCAGCACTCGAAAAATACCAGAGTAATGAGCTGCCCAGGCAGAGCCTATGCGGTAAAAACTAGCACGCTGGGTGTCGACAAGATAAGATACCCCCATTAGAGGATGAACTTTAGGTGCAATGAAATTCGATTCGGACAACTCCTTACTCGACCCGCAAGAGCTGGAGCTATTAGCGTTTAATAGCCAGCCTCTGGCATCGGAGCGCCGTATAATAGACAATGAGTTTCCTATATATACATTGGATTCCCATGGTCCGCTAACCCAACATCCTCACATCTCTAGTTCGGATATTTCCCAGCTTATCGTGATGTTAACCGCAAGCCCCAAAGGCTCGGCTGTTATTTTACCCTTTCAGGTAGAGCAAGACCCATCGTTGGACAAACTGACTGAATTACTCAACCACAGAGCTGATATAAAGGTCTTTTGGTTAGGACGGATGCCTGGGATGGAGTTTGACGTACCCGCATTTGAAGTATCCACCAGCCCGGATGATCTGGCACACCGCCTTGCCCGATGGCAGCAAAAAAGAAGCCGGACATTTAACGCCTGGCTGGAAGATCACCGGGTATGTTTGATTGAGGAAGATATTGAGAACCGTCATCAGGTTACATCAGCCCTGTTTGAATTGGGCATAACCTGTTCACAACAAAACGTCGAAACCTGCCAACTCCTGCTGATTAACCTGACTGCAAAACAGGTAAACAGCGTCGAGCTGCTTAGCAAGTTGGTGCAAGTGGAGAACCCGCCAATACTATTGTTTTACGGCGAATTACCCCAGAATATCCTGCAGGCCAGCCACACTTTAGCCCGCAGCATGGGGCTTTCAGTCCTCGCCTCCCTGCCTTGCGATCCTGCCGCGATTCCCTGGAGTCAGCTGTTACTCACTCTGTTTTCTAAACGTTATCTGAGCCACTGGTTAAGCAACGAGGAAGGGGTGGCCACTTACTTGCCCCTGCTGGATATCACCCAGGATAAGTTTGCCGGATACTTCTGCTCTGCCAATATTACCCAACAAGGGATTTCACAACTGCAAATAAGTGAACACGAGTTGGTGATCCTTGACCTTGACACCCTTAACGCTTGGTTTCCAGATGAATTAAACTCCAGACTATGCAATAAAGTCTGTGAGGAATTAAAACTGCACAGAGAGCAACTCGGTATCCTGGTCCGTAAACCTCAGTTAGCTGTGCCCGGTAGCGACTTGTTACCCATTATGGTGGGTGCCAGATTATCCGGCGCTAAGGTCTGCTGGCTAATAAACAGCGAACAGGAGCTATCCATGGACGCCCTGCAACAGCTACCGATTTCAGATATTATTTTAGCCGAAGGCATAGCTAACAGTTTGCTGGGTGAAACTTCCGATGATTTGTTACTCTTCCTCGAAGAGGCCAGGCGCCAGGAAATATGCCTGGGAGTTCAGTCCCGCCCGGCCAACCAGGCGAAGGACGCCTTCCTGCTTTACGGTATCGAATATATAGTAGATAAAAGCCCTCACCAGCCAAATTTGTGATCCCTTAATTTTGATGCATAATAAACTATCTTTACATGGCCACCGGGCCTGCCTTTACCTCACTCTAACAGGGATATAAGTAACAACTTATGCAGTACGCCAATATCACAGGCTGGGGTAAGTGCTTACCACCAGCCGCTTTAACAAACGACGATTTAAGCACCTTTATTGACACCTCTGACGAATGGATCAGCTCCCGTACCGGTATTAAAGCAAGGCGGATCTCACACGTTAACACATCGGATCTGGCGACAATGGCCGCTCGTCACGCGCTGGCTGCAGCTAACCTGGATGCGGCTGAGCTGGATGTAATCATACTGGCCACCGCATCACCAGATACCTTAGTACCAAGCGCCGCTTCCAAAGTGCAATACGACCTGGGGGCGGTTAATGCCGCAGTGTTTGATATCAACGCAGCCTGTACAGGTTTTGTCTATGCCCTTGCCACCGCCACTTCCATGATCAAAGCCGGAGATATGGGAAAAATACTGGTTATTGGTGCGGAAAGACTAAGCCATTACCTGGACTGGACGCACAGAGACACAGCCGTATTGTTTGGCGATGGCGCCGGCGCCGTGGTACTGGAAGCCAGTGAGCAAAAATCCGGATTACTTGCCAGTAAATTAGGTTGTGATTCTGAAGCCAGGGAAATTCTCTATATTCCAGACAGCGGCACTGCAAGAGAGCGGTTTAGCCATATCGATGGCTTGTTTGAATTTAAATTTGAAGGTCAGGAAATTTTCAAACGTGCGGTAAAAGGCATGGGCGGTGCTGCCAGCTATGCCCTGAATAAGGCAAAGTTGGAAAGTTCAGACATTAACCTAATCGTACCGCACCAGGCCAACCTGAGGATCATCGAATTCCTGGCTAAACGCATGGGCGCAGGGTTGGACAAGGTGATGGTAAATATCGCCAATTATGGTAATACCTCGGCGGCGACAGTGCCCATCGCGCTGTGTGAAGCGCTGGAGCAAGGTCGGATAAAACCGGGAGATCATATACTCACCGCCGCATTCGGTGCCGGACTCACCTGGGGCGCAGGTATTATTAAGTGGGGTGAAAGAGTAACTCCCCTTGCCAGCAGTGACGCCCAGTTACCACCTTGCGATAAAACCGCCCTGGAACTGTTAGCGCCAAGTATTGCCGGCTGCCGGGCAGCCAGAAAAAAGCAAGACTAAAACCTGTGGTAGGGTTGGCAACAACCCTAGAGTTCGATATCCAGCAGCCGTAACTGCGCTTTGGTCAGCTCTACTTTACAGGCCAGAAACTGATCCCCTGAGCTATTACCACTGGCAGCCTCCGCCATTTTCCAACTACAGAAATCCTGCCTATATTGACGAAACGCCAGCTTTTGCCGGTTAAAACTGGCCACCGCTGCTATGTCTGTTCTGGTGATCTCATCCAGCTGTAGCATTTCCTGACTAACCGCTAACTCACTTTCCTTCAACAAGGCTTCATATACATTAAGTTTTTTCTCCAGGCACTGAGCCAACGCGGCCCTGGCAACCACCTTATCCCAGCATTGCTCCAGCGCTTTGCTTGGTTTGTGCTCTATGACCTGTGGCGGGGCTGAAGACATACTACAGGCAGCCAAACCAGGCGCCAGCATAAGAGCCAATAACCACTTCTTTATCATCCTGTCCACCTGTTCCATCTATTTACATTTATCTGACAGAATTCGCTGATCATCTCTGCTACTCAGGGTGCCGTCACTCGATTTATATAATCCAGTTTTTTAACTTGTCCGCTAAATGAAAGCTTGGAAACCGCACCGTAATCCAGGTTTATCAGGGTCGAATTCTGTAAAGGGATATTTAAAAAATCACAAAGAATCGATCTTATGGTGCCAGCATGACAAACCACAGCGACACTATCAATAGTTTCATCATTAATATGCAACCATGCCCGAATTACCCTTTGGTGAAACACCCTGAGGCTTTCTCCTCCGGGGACAACATAGTTGACTAAATCATCACTCCAGTAGGTCAGCTCCCGCCGCGAAATATTATCCCAGGTCTGCCCTTCCCATTCCCCAAAATCGAACTCTGCCAACTCAGCTAGTTCAGTACTGGCTAAGGGAAATAGATCTTGGGCAAGGTGCTGACAACGGGTTAAGGGGCTGGAGTACACCCGGTCGATGGATACGTCAGAAAAGAAATCTCGCAATCCCTTTAGGTCCTGGGGATAAGTGGAACCAAGGGAAAGATCGGTAGCACCGTAACAGATACCCGCGGACACCTCTGGGCGGGTATGACGAATTAAATAGCACTCCACACCTGTGCTCCCAATACCAGGTACACCAGGACTTCGAAGATCTGCTGGCTGGCGCCTAGGCAGTCCCCTGTATAGCCGCCAAGATGTTTATAAAAGTAAAACTTGAGCAAAAACCAGGCCGAAGAAACCACTAATAACACAGCTAAGATCTGCTCCAGAGGAAGTAATAATAATGGCAGTAAGCCAAACAAACCGGCGGTGATTAACTGTTCGGACGTCAACTTCTGCGTCATGTCCCCGGTTTTACTTTCGCTGTCACGTACATATTCAAGACTGTTAATAAAAAATAGGGTAAATAACCGGCTGATACCGTGGCCCACAAATAGCGCGATTAACACTGAGGATACTTCGGTCAAACTAATGAACTTAGTTAACAGAAGTAAAATCAAACCCACCAGGCCATAACTGCCGACTCGGGAGTCTTTCATAATGGTGAGGATTTGCTCCTTATTATACCCACCGCCAAACCCATCACAGACATCGGCAAAACCGTCTTCATGAAACGCCCCCGTCACCAAGATGCCCGCCACCAGCGCCATCAGTATCGCTAATGGCGCTGCAAATAATAATCCGGCCAACAGGTACACCAGCACCGAGATTGCGGCCACAATCCAGCCCATCAGGGGTAAATAACCGTTGGACTGGAAAAGCCGTGCTGAACTGTAGGTTACCCAGCTCGGCCCGGGTAACCGGGTATAAAAAGTGAGTGCATTAAAAAACAGCTCAAGCTGCTTATTCATCCCGACTCACCCCGGCGGAATCGAATGACGCCATTTTTCTGGCAAAAGTAACTGCCCCCAGGATCACTGGGTAGGCCACTGCCACTCCTGAACCTTCTCCCAGACGCATTCCCAGATCCAATAAGGGACTTACCCCCATATGCTTAAGCATTTTCTTATGGGCTTTTTCCCCGGATTGATGACAAAAAATAGTGTATTGCAGGAAATTTACATTTATTTTGTGTGCCAGCAAGGCTGCACTTGAGGCAATAAAACCATCCACTAACACCACCATGCCCAGTTCCGCAGCTTTTAACATGGCGCCTGTCATCATCGCGATTTCATAACCACCATACGTGGCAAGCACTGTGATGGGATCAGCGCCTTTGTCCTGATGGAACACCTTTGCTCGCTCGATTACATCCGCTTTATGGCTTACCCCTTCGTCATCCAGTCCTGTCCCTTTACCGGCACATTCTTTTGCCGGTAAATTCAGTATCACCGACATAATCGCGGCTGCCGATGTGGTATTGCCGATCCCCATCTCGCCAAAGCCGATAATATTGGCGCCGCGGTTATATCTGTCCAGTACCAGATCGGCGCCTACCAGTAGCGCCTTTTCACACAAGGCACGACTCATCGCTGGCTGTTTCAGAAAATTAAGGGTGCCTTTCGCTATCGGGGCATTGATCAAATTTACGTGCTCTGGCAGCGATGCTTTCACACCCGAGTTAACTACTCTAAACTCAATGCCATTTTGCTCACACAGGCAATTTATCGCCGCCCCACCGGCAAGGAAGTTCAACACCATTTGTTGGGTCACCTCCTGAGGAAAAGGGCTCACACCTTCCTCACAGATACCATGGTCTGCCGCAAACACTAACATTTGCGGTTGTTTAAGCTCAGGGGACAGGGATTTCTGTATTTTACATATCTGAAAAGCAAGGGTTTCTAACTTACCTAAACTTCCTAGTGGTTTGGTCTTATTGTTTATCAGCTGGCTAATCTCTGCGTCCAGGGCATCGTCCAGGGGGGTGATATTAAACATATACTCTTCTTTTATAAGGTGTTTGGCCTACTTGTCTGAACTATACCGCAAAATAGCTCGGTTAAACCACAGATAGGTTTACTTCAAACTTGAGTTTGCTATAAATAGGAAAGCTCATTTAATGGACTAAATAATCATGCGACTATTTACAATCCTTACTTTGCTTTTCCTATCATCTACCAGTTATGCTGAGCAGCCTAAATGCCTGCATGTTACGTCGTACAGCCCGGGGTATGAATGGCAAGATAAAATAGACCAGTCCCTGCACACTGTTATTGACAAAGAATGTGACGTAAAAACCATTTACCTTAACAGTAAATCCAATAGTGAGCCGCAGCAGATCTTGGGCCAGGTGCATCATGCCATCACTGAAATTCACACCTGGCAGCCCGATATAATTATCGCAGGAGATGACAATACCAGCCGCTACCTGGTCACCCCCTACCTCAAAGGCGCAGCTACCCCTGTCGTCTTTTATGGTATTAACTTCAGTGGCGCCGAATATGGTTACCCCTATAAAAACGCCACAGGAGTGATCGAACTTAAGCCTCTTAAAAAAATATTTGAAGTCGGCAAAGATACGTTGGATGGGCTAAGGCAAGCCAGCTGCATTTATCCGAACTTAGTCTCAGAGAAAAAGCTCTGCCAGTTTTTTAGCCAGGAAGCCGCTAAGCATAATGTCCAGGTGAAGGCCATACCTGTAAAAAACATGGCTGAGCTGGACATAGCAATAAAACAGGCGCAACTATCGGACCTGGTATTACTAACCAACAACCAAGGTATAGCGGACTGGGATCATGATAAGGCTAGCAAAATCATGCGTCTGAATAAAAAGCTAAGCGTATCAACGAATAACTGGCTATCCCCTTATGTTATGTTGATTTTTTCAGATATTCCCGCCGAGCAAGGTCAATTGGCTGGTGAATATGTGGTGGAGTTACTATACGGTGAAGAGATAAAGGACTTGCCGTTAATGTCTAACCGTAGATGGACAATTCAAACCAACAAATTACTCCTATCCAGAGCGGAAATTAAATTGCCCACCTATTTAAATAACCAGCCAGGAGATAGGATGGATTAGCCTCTTTTTCCCATAACTCCTATATTTGAAAATAGGCATGACTTTCAGACTAAGCGGCTGGTCTTGATTGCTCTATCCTATTTTGGGAGAACACATGCAGCGGGATAATGACCTACTTTTTATCGATGATGAACCTGACGAACCGAATATTCCTGGCGCCCTTGACGGTGGCCAAGCTTGGAAAGTCCTCATTATCGATGACGATCAGGAAGTTCACTCTATTACTAAGCTAGTGCTATCCGATTTTGTATGGGAGAACAGAAAGCTGGAGTTTATCGACGCGTACAGCGCGAAGGACGCACTGGATATTCTGGCCAATGAACCTGACATCGCCATCGGGTTAGTCGATGTGGTGATGGAAACTGACGATGCGGGTCTTAAACTGGTTAAAGATATACGGGAGAAATTGGACAATCAGTCCATACGCTTAATCCTGCGTACCGGCCAGCCCGGCCAAGCCCCTGAGCGCCGAGTGATCCGTGAATACGATGTCTCCGATTACAAGAATAAAACTGAACTCAGCGGTATTAAGCTGGACACCCTGATGTGTGCATCTTTGCGTTCATACCGAGATATCATTAACCTGGAAAAGAGCAAAAAAGGGCTAGAAACAGTTATCAACTCTTCCGCCAAGGTGTTCGAGTCCCTAACCAGAGAGAAGCTGGTAGAAGAAACCCTAAGCCATTTGGTAAAACTGGTAAAAATGAATGCCGAGCATAAGGATGCAGAAATCTCTGGGCTGGTGATATACCATAAAGAAGATCAGTTCAATATTATAGAGACCGTGGGACAATATATGGATTTCAATGGCCTGGACTTCGAGAAGACGCTCCCTGAGCCTATGAGGGCAATGATACTGGAAGCCGTTAGCCTGGATAAAAACAACTATCAAGACAATCGATTTGTATTAAACCTGAAAAGCTCCGCTCGCGGTAACCTGATTTTCTATATTGACGGATATGGCAGCTTGCAGCATCAGGATACGAGTTTAATCGAGCTATTTTCCGCCAATATCAAGGTCACTTTTGATAACGAAGAGCTCAGAAACGAACTTGAAGATGGCCAGAGAGAAATTGTCTATTTGCTCGGAGAAGCAATCGAAAGTCGCTCCAAGGAAACCGGTAACCATATTCGCCGAGTCGCCGAAATCACCAGGCTACTATCCGCCGCTCTGGGCTACAGCAAAGAGGAAGCAGAAAAAATAAAATCCGCCTCTCCCCTCCACGATCTAGGCAAAATTGGTATTCCAGACAGGATCCTGCAAAAACGCGGCAAGCTGAATGATGAAGAATGGCAAACCATGAAAAAGCACGTCAATATTGGTTATGATCTGGTGAAAAACTCCAAACGGGACATCCTCCATTATGCAGCTATTATCGCCAATCAACATCATGAAAAATGGGATGGTAGCGGATATCCTAAAGGGTTAGCGGGGGAAGAAATACATATCATTGGCCGAATTTCTGCCCTGGCGGATGTGTTTGACGCTTTAGCTCATGAACGTTGTTATAAAAAAGCCTGGCCCATAGATAAAGTGCTGGCATTTATCGACGAGCAAACCGGCACGCACTTTGACCCCAAGGTAGTCCGGGTCTTTAAACAAAACCTGAGTACCATTCTGAGTATTAACGATAAATACCGGGACTCAATCCACCTCGAATAACATGCCTGAGTGTTATTCTGACTGAGTATTAACGATAAATACCGGGATTCAATCCACCTCGAATAACATGCCTGAGTGTTATTCTGACTGAGTATTAACGATAAATATCGGGACTCAATCCACCTCGAATAACATGCCTGAGTGTTATTCTGACTGAGTATTAACGATAAATACCGGGACTCAATCCACCTCGAATAACGTGCCTGAGTGTTATTCTGACTGAGTATTAACGATAAATACCGGGACTCAATCCACCTCGAATAACATGCCTGAGTGTTATTCTAACTGAGTATTAACGATAAATACCGGGACTCAATCCACCTCGAATAACGTGCCTGAGTGTTATTCTGACTGAGTATTAACGATAAATACCGGGACTCAATCCACCTCGAATAACATGCCTGAGTGTTATTCTAACTGAGTATTAACGATAAATACCGGGACTCAATTCACCTCGAATAACATGCCTGAGTGTTATTCTAACTGAGTATTAACGATAAATACCGGGACTCAATTCACCTCGAATAACATGCCTGAGTGTTATTCTGACTGAGTATTAACGATAAATATCGGGACTCAATCCACCTCGAATAACATGCCTGAGTGTTATTCTGACTGAGTATTAACGATAAATACAGGGACTCAATCCACCTCGAATAACATACCTGAGTGTTATTCTGACTGAGTATTAACGATAAATACAGGGACTCAATCCACCTCGAATAACATACCTGAGTGTTATTCTGTGAGTATTAACGATAAATACAGGGACTCAATCCACCTCGAATAACATGCCTGAGTGTTATTCTGACTGGGTATTAACGATAAATACCGGGACTCAATTCACCTCGAATAACGTGCCTGAGTGTTATTCTGACTGAGTATTAACGATAAATACCGGGACTCAATCCACCTCGAATAACATGCCTGAGTGTTATTCTAACTGAGTATTAACGATAAATACCGGGACTCAATTCACCTCGAATAACATGCCTGAGTGTTATTCTAACTGAGTATTAACGATAAATACCGGGACTCAATTCACCTCGAATAACATGCCTGAGTGTTATTCTGACTGAGTATTAACGATAAATACCGGGACTCAATCCACCTCGAATAACGTAACACTGACGATCTCCCAACCAACAGCTAAGTGTTTATTGCCCCTATTGGAACCAATCAAACCTGGGTAACAAAACCTGAGTGTTATTCTGAGAATAAATATCTGGGTTCGGAACCCATCAAACTTGGGTAACAAATGAGAGGAGAAATCTGAGGAAATAAGCGCAGTTGTTTGAGATAATTATTTCGCGAAAAACACTATCAAGAACAACAAAATGCCGATACTAAACCGAACACCACTTAGCTCCTCAGATAAACTCGATCTTCTCGCAAAGAGCTGCATTTTACAAGCCCATGGTGATGTCACCGCAGGGCAAACGGGTCTAAATTGTACAGCTGATAATAAATTTCAGAATAAATGGAGGATCATTTGACCGATCCTATTGATCGTGACATATAATGCTATTTGCTTAAGATTTACCATGACCCCCACCACTATCAGCAAAGTATTCAGCAGCGTATCCGACCCTCGTATGAACCGAACCAAGCGCCATTCATTGACTAACATTTTAACTATTTCTATCTGTGCCATTATCGCTGGTTGTGATGACTTTGAAGCCATCTCTGAATATGGCAAATCTAAGATATCGTGGTTTGCCGAGTTTTTGGATTTGACTCATGGTATCCCTAGTCCAGATACGTTCAATGATGTGCTAAATAGACTCAACCCGCACGAGTTTGCCAACGCCTTTACCCAGTGGGTGTGCACGCTTGGTGACCTACATGATGACATCGTAGCGCTGGACGGTAAGGTCATGCGTGGCACCCTGGACAAAGCGAATGGTAACCCGGCCATTCATTTAGTCAGCGCCTGGTCGGTGAAAAATAACCTTTGCTTTGGTCAGGTTAAAGTGTCCGATAAATCCAATGAGATTACGGCTATCCCTAAGTTACTTAAGCTGTTGGATATAGAGGGCGCCACAATTACGACTGACGCAATGGGCTGCCAGTATGAAATTGCCAATCAGATCGTCGCAAAAAAGGCCGACTATGTATTGGCCTTGAAGGGTAACCAAGGTGAATTTCATGATGACATTAAGCTATTTTTAGAGACTCAGCTTACGTGCTCTTTTAGCGGAGTAAAGCACGATGTATTTGAGTCTGTAGATGGCGACCACGGCCGGATAGAACAACGTAAAGTGTGGTTAACGACAGATATTGATTGGCTCATTGAGCGCCACCCCAGATGGCAAAGCGTGAAAGCCATCGCCGTTGTTGAATCTAGCCGAGAGATTCAAGGGGATAAGTCTTATGAACGGCGTTACTACATTACCAGCCACAAAGATAAATCAGCCGCCTTCATTGCTAATGCAATCCGCAGCCACTGGTGCGTGGAGAATAAGCTGCACTGGCAGCTAGACGTCAGCTTCAACGAAGACAGTAACCGACTGAGAAGCGGCTATGCTGCAGAAAATGTGGCCCTGATGAACAAAATAGCGTTAAACCTGTTGAAGAACGAGCGCAGCGTTAAAGTGGGGGTCAAGAACAAACGATTGAAAGCTGGCTGGGACAACCAGTATATGATGAAGGTACTGACAGTTGGCATGGCAACTGGTTAATTTAGACCCGTTTGCCCTGGATGTCACCGCCTTATCTGACGAATTCAAGATATCCCGCAAGGCTGTCTACACCGCCCGCGGGGCTGCCCGGGCTGCCTTCGACGCCCTCGTCAAAACGCAAAGTGAGCCGGATTGTATCGCGACGCTTGATGTGGATGTGCCACACCTGCGCCGCAGTATTGTCGCGTTAACCATCACTGCCCCCAATTCCATTCGCAGTAGTTAAAGATCCACCTTCTTAGAAGGTGGCTTTGCCTTTAACCCCCTAGAAGGGGGCGTAAGCTTGCCCTCTTAGAAGGCAAGCTGATTATCCCCAATTTAGACGGCTAAAATTCTAATTGTTCTTGGCGCTTTTCAAGCTTTTCTTGGTACTTCACATATTTTCTTATCATTTCCGCATCCACACCGACAGTGTCTACAAAATAGCCTTTTGCCCAAAAATGGTTACCCCAATATGGCTTCTTGCGCAGATGGGGAAACTGCTTAAATATCCTAATTGCTGTTCGGCCTTTTACAGCTCCTAAAAGTTCGGATATTGACTTTTTCGATGGCACCTTTATTAATAAATGGACATGGTCTGGCTGCACATTTAACTCTACTATTTGGCAATCGAGCCTGCCACAATATATCTGGATACAATTATATACTTCTTGCGCTACCGGTCCGGTTAGTATCCTATAGCGGTACTTCGGTACCCAGACAATATGGTATTGGCAATGCCACAAAACGTGCGATAATTTCTCAAATCTACTCATGCTACTGTTCCTTTCTCTGTTGTGGGGACAA
This sequence comes from Psychromonadaceae bacterium, assembly GCA_965249895.1. Lineage (GTDB taxonomy): Bacteria > Pseudomonadota > Gammaproteobacteria > Enterobacterales > CBDFNC01 > CBDFNC01. The sequence goes on along the minus strand of CBDFNC010000002.1, from coordinate 66,461 downwards.
CCGAGATTGGTCATAGCATGAGTGGATGCTCCAGGCATAGCCTGTCACTGATTACCACGCCCACAGGACGTGGATTCTAGTTTTCATTGAAGCGCTTATACCTCTGCTGTATCCCGGCTGTAAAGTCAGCTATGGCTATATACAAGGGGTTATTGCCGAGGCGCAAAAAAATGCCGCTGACTTCAACCGAACGGTGCCATTATCCGCCATCCAGAGCGGAGCTGTGGATGAGATGTTCAGCCAGGGAGACCCTGTGCTGGCGGGTGTTGACCTGGATACCGGTTACCTGTTCTGCCTGTCTCACGAGCTACAGCGTGATGCTAAAACCTGGGCCAGAGTACTCCAACAGGCTGCTGCGCAGGGGATGGTGCCAAAACACATCATCAAAGACGGCGCCAAGGGGATAGCCGCAGGTGTCACAACGGTTTTCGAACAGGCACAGCAACGTGATGATATTTTTCATGCCCTGTATATCACTGCCAAGGCGGTGCGCAGGGTTGAGCAACGTGCTTACTATTACATTGCCCAGGAAGAAAAGGCGTACCAGGCCATCAGCCCCGCCATAGCAGAAGACCCGCATGATACATTCGGTCAATGGTTACGTGCGGATAATCAATGCGATAAGGCTATAGAGCGGTATGAGCAGGCCGAGCGGGCATTACATCTTCTTCATGCCGCCTTCAGCTGCGTTTGTCGAAGGACCGGCGAGCTAATGACGACCGAAATGGCTCAGACTAAGCTGGCCCAGGCCACCCTATTACTGCGCAGGGCGGCACATAAGGAATGCAACAAGGCGGCGACCTACTTGGAAAACCGCTTGGATGGTCTCACTTTGGCCACCCAGGCGCTCCATGATAAGTTGCAAGGCTGTATTGCACGTTATTCTCAGCAGCCAGTTGAGCTGGCCTGCCGCTTCTTCGAGTGCCGACGTGAACTGGCAAAAGCCGGGAAGCACAAGCAACAGCGGCTTATTCAGGAAATGCTCGGCAGCTACCACCTGTTGACCACACAGTTGGATGAAACACGCTGTGAGCAGCTGATGCAAGAAGTGGAAATATTGCTCAGCAAACGTCACCGCGCGTCCAGTGCCATTGAAGGCTTCAACGCCACCTTACGCACTTATCTGTATGCCAGAAAGGGCGTAAACCAACCGTTTCTTGAGTTATTTCGCGCCTGGTACAACCTGCGTGAAAAACGCTGGGGACGTCACAAAGGCCAGTCAGCCCATGAACTCTTGACGGGAGAAAAGGTGGCTGATTGGTTAACGCTACTTGGTTTCCCACCGAGTAAACTCAGCCACTGATTTTAGCCTGGTAACAGGCAAGCCAAACTGACTATTTATTAATCTGATCCAGCACTCGCTGAATTGGAGAGGAGCTATTGGTTTTGTGACCCTAAATGGGTGGAATTTGATCAGTCCCCTGGGTTCATTACAAGCAAAATAAACCAACTTAAGGTCAGCTTACTCGTTGAGTAATTTTATTTTGACGCCACGTTGACACCTGAAGCGAGCCCAGCGAGCCAATTCGCTACCGCCTGGATCCCCGGTTCCCTTAGCCTTCTTTGTTTACAGCAGAAAAAAAAGTCAAACCCGGAATCCAACGCTGGTAGCGGCAAACGGATGAGCCGCCCCTGAACGATATCTTTCTGCACCATAAAGTCACTGGCTAACGCGATCCCCTGGCCATTAATCGCCGCCTCTACCGCCAGAATAAGGTGACTGAAAAAGTGCATCTGGCTATGTTCTGGTAAGCTGGTTCCGGCCTGCTCTGACCAAACCCGCCAGTCATCTCCTTCCTGACCAAACATGGCATGAGACTCTACCGATAATAGGGGGTACTGAAAGATTTCGGTTAGCGGATCCACCAGCTTCATTTCCTGGTATAAATCGGGAGAAACCACAGGCAGCAAACGCTCCTTGTGGAGCAGAAGCTTATGGTAGCCCGGCTTGTCCGCCGAAACGGTGACAAAAATATCAGCTACTCTGTCACTTAGCTCGGGATCCTCAGCAACCATCTTTAACCTGAGATCCACCTCTGGAAACATCGCCCTGAAATTAGGTAATTCCGGCACCAGCCACTTCATGGCAAAGGAGCTGTACACAGCAAACCGTAAACAGGTCTGGCTTTTTCCCTTAACCACAGAGGTTGCACTGGACAGCTCACCCAGAATACGGTCCACATCATTGGCATAACTTCTGCCAATATCCGTTAGCGCCAGCAAACGTCCCTGCCTGACAAACAGAGTTTCGCCCAAGTTATCTTCCAGTAGCCTTAGTCTGTGGCTAACCGCACTTTGGGTTAATCCCAACTCGTTTCCCGCTTTGGAAAAGCTTAAGTGCCTGGCCACGGCGTCAAAAGCAACCAGAGCTTTCAAAGGCGGTAAGTCTCTCATTAAAATTTTTCATACCAAAAAAAAATATGTCACTTAATTTAATCACAATTAAGCGCTAAATTCACCGTTGTTAATTAATTTCCGATCAGGAATGGAGGTGTTTATGAGTATTCGTCAGTTTCGTTTTGCATTAGTACTGCTTATTTTTGGCAATTTGATTGCTGTCAGCTCCGATGCCTTAGTTAAAACGGCCGGCCAAGATACGGGTGTATTTCAATTCCTGCTTTACCGCGTCCTCGGGGCATTGCTATTACTGCTGCCTTTTTGGCTGACTCAAAAGCAAAAGCGCCCGACTCGGTATCGAGTCCACTGGTTCCGGGGGACCAACTGGGTAATAGGTTGCGCCTGTATGGTCGTTGCACTAACCAGCTTACCCCTGGCTACGGCCAATGCCCTGTTCTACGCTGCACCAATGATAATGCTGCCACTAGCCTGGCTGATTAACCGGGAAAATATCAGCAAAAAAGCCGGCTTATCTGCACTGGTCGGTTTTATTGGCGTGCTTATTATCATACGCCCCAACGAAATCAACTGGGGTGCAATGGCGGCATTAGGCTGTGCACTGTCCGTTGCCTTAAACAATATTACCGTTAAGAAGTTACCTAAAGGTGAGCCTGTGCTGACCACGTTAATATGGACCAATTTAATCGCCCTTCCACTGGCGCTATTGTTAGCCATAATAAACTGGCACGCTTTTGACTGGCGGATATTTTTACTGGCCACAGGGAGCAGCTTTTTTATTTTAATCTATCACGCGGTTTGTGTTGTTTGTTACCGAATCGCCGATGCCAGCGCCATTGCCAACGCCGAATACGCTGGCCTTATCGGCGCCGCAGTGATCGGGTATATCTGGTTCAGCGAAGTACCGGATATGTTTACCTGGTTGGGTAGCTTGCTTATCGTATTGCCCTTGATTTTAATCAGCATCAAACCCGAAGTAAAAAAACAGTCTCGGGTCATGCCTGAAAAGGCCTGAGCAAGATACGAGCTTATACTTGAGTAAGATCCGTTAGCAAAGGTTTGGCTATGAGCCATCACCACCACAATGACGCCAGTCGAATAAAACTGGCTCTTATTCTCACCTTCGGTTTTATGCTGGTTGAAGTGGCTGGTGGTTTGTATTCAGGATCTCTGGCGTTATTAGCCGATGCAGGCCATATGCTGACCGATTCCCTGGCTCTGGCTCTGGCCCTTTTTGCTATGCGGTTAACCCATAAAAAAGCCGACCCCAAGCACTCTTTTGGCTATCACAGGTTCACTACCCTGGCGGCATTTGTCAACGCGGCTAGCCTGATAGTGATCGTGGGCTTTATCGTTTACGAAGCGATTGAGCGGTTTTTAACTCCAAGCCCGATATTGGGCGCCAGCATGATGCTGGTAGCCGTGGTGGGGTTAGTGGTTAATGTTGCAGCTTTTATAATTCTACACGGCGGCAGCAAGCAAAACCTGAACATTAAGGGAGCAGCCCTGCATGTAATGGGGGATATGCTGGGTTCAGCCGGCGCCATAATCGCAGCCCTGATCATTATATTGACGGGATGGACACCCATAGACCCTATTCTTTCAGTACTGGTGTCCTTGCTGGTATTAAAAAGCGCCTGGGGCCTGTTAATAGAAGCCACCAATATCCTGCTCGAAGGTGCACCAGAAAACCTCAGCGCCGATAAAATCAAACAAACCCTTATCCGGGAAGTCGATGCGGTTGAAAACGTTCACCACATACATATCTGGAGCTTAAGCCTGGAAAAACCTCTGGTGACGTTACATGCAACACTTTCTCCGGATTCACAGTACCAGTCCAGCTTACAAGCGATTCATCAAACCCTAAGAAAGCACTTTGCCATTGAGCACGCCACTGTCCAACTGGAAAAAGGCTATTGCAGCGATAGTGAGCAGCAGACTATCTGAGGCTGGAAACATATTGGCGAGGTGTAACACCCAGCTGTTTTTTAAAACTGCGGCTAAAGTGGCTCTGGCTGGAAAACCCTGTTTGTAAGGCAATATGAGCCTGCGGTAACTTTCCTTCATCCAGCAAGGATTGAGCTAGCTTTATCCTCTGGGTCAACACGTATTGGTGCGGTGTCTGCTTAAAGCTGACAGCAAACATACGGCAGAAGTGGTACTCACTCAGCCCCACCAGTTCAGCCATTTTGGCCAAGGATAAGGAAGACTCTAAATGTGCATAAATATACTCTTGTAGTAACTTGACGTGGTGTGCTGCCAAGCCACCTCTTGGTGGGACAATTGTCTGGCTGACATTGGTATATTGTCGGAAAAGGTGCAGTATCAACATCTGCCCCGCATAACCTAGGCCTAATTTATCCGCGTTTTCCTGCCAATCTAAAGGCAAGATCATATTCCTGCACACGTTTTCTACAAAGGGGTCTTCCACAAAGGTTTTATCTTGCAGCTCAATATGGGCAGGTTCGATATCCAGTACTTTTACCGCAATATTGTTGAGGTGCTGCTGATTAAAATACAAGTGAAAAAAATTAAACTCATCCTCAAAAAGCCATTCGGATTCATGGTTAGACGGCATTAAACACAGTTTATCCGGCGCTCCGCCAAACAACTGTCGGCCCCCTGCGAATCGACGACTGGTGCTCTGACCGCCGCGAAGATAAAAGCTTAAAGTATGATGACCTGGCCGGTGATACTTGGCATTACCCCAGGCGTTTGTCCATTGCGCCACCCCGAGCTCACCTTCCAACCAGGTATTGGCGTTCAGCCTGGCATTGCCGCCGGTTAAAATGTCGAAGATAGGTTTTCCAACTGACTCCATGTTCACCTTAAATCACTAGCATTAAGCACTCCATATTAGCGAAAGCCAGGATTTCGGGAAAGTAACAATCGTCAATCCTGGCAAACTAACCGCAAGAAGATGCAAAATTCGCAATAAGCTGCAAGCACTTTGCAGACAAGCCAAGGATAATCAGCGTTTCATAAGATACAAGGAGCTTATAATGACAGCGTTTCTTTACGCCGCCACAGTGCTGATTTGGGGCACAACCTGGATAGCTATCACACTGCAAAAAGGGCCGGTGAGTGCAGAAGCCTCGGTGATATATCGCTTCGCCCTAGCAGCCTTCTGCTTTTTTATTATTTTGCTGGTCACCGGAAAGCTAAAGCGCTTACCTGCACTCGGCCATCAATTTGCCGTTATTCAGGGTTTGTGTCTGTTCTCCACTAACTTCGTATTTTTTTATAACGCCAGCATCTATATTACCAGCGGTGTCCTGTCCCTGGTATTTGCTACCGCCACCATACTAAACGTCGTCAATAACTTTCTCTTTTTTGGCCAGCGTCCAACCCGGAAAACCCTTGCCGGAGCGAGTTTAGGCATAGCGGGACTGGTATTGGTATTTTTTGATGAACTTCAAAAAACGCAATTCGATGCCACGACCCTCACCGGTTTATTGCTGGCTCTCGCTGGCACCTACTGTTTCTCTTGTGGAAATATGGTCAGTGCAAAAATTCAGCAAAAGGGTTTCCACCTCCCTTCTATCAACGCCTGGGGAATGGCTTATGGAGCGACAAGCCTTACCGCATTTGCACTGGTAACGGATGTGCAATTCAACTTCGATACCAGCATAAGTTACGGGTTAGCCCTGATCTATCTGGCAGTGATAGGCTCTGTAGCAGGGTTTAGCGCCTATTTAACACTTATCGGCCGCATCGGCACAGAAAAAGCCGCTTACGCGACCATCTTGTTTCCGCTGATCGCTCTGAGCATATCCAGTGTCTATGAAGGATATCAGTGGACCCCAAATGCCCTATTCGGGTTAACCCTGGTATTACTGGGGAACGCCACCATATTCTTACGCTTGCCCATTTCGGACAAACCAGTTAACACTGCATAAAACCAGTGGATGCTCGCTGCGCTAAAGCAGCGGGCTAAACAGATAACATACGTTTTCCATAAAACGCCGCGCCACGCTACGTTGACGCCAGTCTTCCAGGCTTAACCTCTCCGACTCCAACATATACTGCATCTGTAGATTCAACATTTGTCCGGCAAATTGCGCGTCATCAACCAACATGGTCACTTCAAAATTAAGCCAGAAACTACGCCTGTCCAGGTTTACTGTGCCCACCAATGCCACCACCTCATCCACAACAATGCTCTTGGTATGCAGCAGGCCGCCGTAAAACTTGTGGATTTCCACCCCGGCGTCTAACAACTCATCATAAAACGCGCTCCCCGCATATTTCACCATAATGGAATCGTTTTTTGCTGGCAGAATAATTTTAACCTTGACACCTCGCTGAGCGGCCGCTCTCAGTGCAGCATCCAAACTGTCATCCGGAACAAAATAAGGCGTCGTTAACACCAGGCTGTGTTTCGCTTCGTAAACAGCAGTCAGCAGTATTTGATGAATGCTGTCTTCACCGAAGAAGGGTCCTGATGGCACCAGTTGTACCCGGTTACCACAACCACCGTGACTGGTGTCCAGTGGCGCCTGCTCTTCCAATAAGCGCTCCCCGGTCTCCAATTCCCAGTCCCACACCAGAAGAGACCAAATCATCTGAACCGCCGGCCCTTCGATACGCACCATCACATCAACCCACTGGCCGATGCCCGAGTCTTGTTTAAAAAATCTGGGGTCAACCAGGTTCATACTCCCCGTATAAGCCACCCGTTCATCAATACACACCAACTTACGGTGCATTCTTAGGTCCTGACGTTGAAAAAACATCCGCAGTGGCCCCACGGGTAAGACCTCTACCAGCTTGACGCCAGCGCTTTTCAGTTCATCGGGTAACTCCGACTTAAAAAACTCGGTGCTGCCGACAGAATCCAGTAACACACGACAATCGACACCACGCTGTGCCGCGTTTTTTAAGGCTTCGACCAACTGATCCGCCAGACCACCTGGATACCAAATGTAAAATTCCATATAGCAGGTTTCCCGGGCCTGTTCTATTTCATTGATCAACTCCTTTAGAATAAAATCTGTACTATCCAGTAGTTTTAAGCTGTTGCCAGACAGGCTAGGCATCCCAGTACGACCTTTAATCAGATTATGCATAGTCAAGGCGGTTGCGCTCACTTCACAATCACTACCTGCATATTTGTCACGGATGCGGCTAAGCCAGTGTTTAAAAGGCTGATACATAGCTTTAGAGCGTTCGGCCCGGTGGCGCCCCAGGTTAAGCTCACCAAGCAGAAGATAGAAAACCACACCAATGAAGGGTAAGGCGTAAATAATAGCAAGCCAGGCCAGGGACACGCCGATAGCCCTGCGTTTCATAATCACTCGTAAAGAAACGGATAACACGATAACAGCGTGGGCGACAACCAGCAAAAGGCCGATAAAGTGTGTTAATGTTTCGTAAGAAAAGAAATTCTCCCAACTCACATCTGTATCTCAACGTAGGACCTGCTCTAGATACTACCATTTTTATCAAGAACTACTGCGCGATAAATCCGAACCAAAGGATACAATTTCACCAACAACAAAGTTAGTATAAAAATGAGTGGTGATCAGAAGCCAAATTAATGATAAAGATCGATAGGTTTTTTTCCTGTTCGGCCTGCATAGTGCGTGTAGCCACAAGGTTAACCTGTCGGAACAACAGCTGGAACACTAGGTCACCCAAGGTATTTCATTTCGCAATGCAGTAGAGCTGCCCGTTTTTTTAATGTCAAAGCAGGGCTGAGCCCTGGAACCATGAGTAAGGAGGGGCGCTAACCTACCCCATGTTGAACTGAGCGCGCTGTGCAGTACTCCAATAGCCGTCACACATGAATTAGCGCATTTCACCAGCCAGGTTCAATCGAATTTTTGATAGACACGGGTAGGGTATTCTAAGCTCGTTTGGAGCCTATCGCTTGCACCTTAAAAAGAAGCTGGCTTCGGCCTTTCGCAAGGGTTTGGCATGATAATACCCCTGCATCTGAGTGCACTGCAACGAACGGACAGAGTCAACCTGAACGTCGGTTTCCGCACCTTCAGCCACCACATCAACCCCCAGGCTTGCACCTAACGAAATAATGGATTTAACAATCGCCTGGCTGACGGGGTCTACCGCCACCTCTTGAATAAACTCCCTGGCAATTTTGAACTTATCTACCTCGATATGCTTTAGATTAATGAGTGAACTTATTCCTGTGCCAAAGTCATCAATGACCAGGTTAATGCCTAACATCTTCAGACTGCGCAAGTTATCCAGCACTATGCTGGTGTCTGACAGCAAAAAGTCCTCTGCCACTTCAAATTCCAGCCAATTAGACTTACATTGTGTCTCCTTTAGCGTACTCATCACCTCGGCTAACAAACCTGCATGGCATAGCTGGCGCCGGGATAAATTGATCGCCAGGCGACCAAACTCCAGTCCTTGTTTGGACCAGCTCACGGCTTGCAAACAGGCTTGCCTGAATACCCAGTCACCTATGGGTAAAATTAACCCGCTCTCTTCCGCCACAGGAAGGAAATTCAACGGAATAAGTAAACCTCTCTCCAGATGTCGCCAGCGCAGTAGGGCTTCAACCCCCACTACCCGTTTATCTATCAGGTTTAACTGTGGCTGGTAATATAGTTCAAACTCTTCGTTATTAACCGCTCGCCTAAGCTCGCCTTCCAGTTCAAACTGCTTCTGCGCGGCGGCAGTTAGCTCTTCCGTATAAAAATGGTAACTGCACAAATGATCGTTTTTAGCGCGAGACATGGCGGTTTCGGCATTGGCTAACAGCGACTCTGTTGTTTCACCATCATCCGGAAACAGGCTAATTCCAATACCTGCGCACAAATACATGGTATGGCCATCGATTTCCAGGCCACAAGCCAGATTTTGCAATATTTTTTTGGCAATCAGGGCCGCATCCTGCTCATGTTTTAGCTCATCGATGAGCAGTACGAACTCATCACTACCAATACGCGCCACAGTATCTTTTTCTCGGATACAGGTCTGTAATCGATTAGCCACTTCTTTGAGCACTTTGTCCCCAAAATCATAACCAAAGCCGTCATTAATCCGTTTAAATCTATCTATATCCACCCACATCACGGCGGTAGTAAGCAGATTACGCTTCGCCCGGTTCATCGCATCTCTCAACCGAGCGGCAAAAGAGAGCCGATTCGCTACGCCAGTCAAGGCATCGTGTTGAGACAGAAACTGCAGTTTTTGTTCCGATTTTTTTAACAAACTTAGATCGGTAAATGTACCGACATAGTTCACCAATTGACCATCCTTACCCGGCACAGAGTTTATGTTTAGCCACTCGTGAAACAATTCGCCATTCTTGCGTCGATTAACAATTTCACCATGCCAGCTTCCCAGCACCTGAAGCTCTCGCCACATTTGCTGATAAAACTCTTCAGTATGTTCCCCTGACCTTAGCAAGCGGGTATTTTTATTAAGTACCTCGGACTCCGAATAACCTGTGATACGACTGAAAGCAGGATTGACCGAGAGTATATTCCCCTTTTCATCTGTCACCATGATGCCTTCCCGGGTATTTTCAAACACGGTCGCCGCACGCTTTAACCGTTTTTCCGACCGCCTTTGCTCACTTATATCTCTGCCGACACCGATTAACCCCAGTACCTTACCTTCCTTGTCGAAGTAAGGCACCTTGAGCATATCGATCAGTCGTTCCTCTCCATCGTGAAAAGTCAGGACTTCTTCATTCCTCAAGCGAGTAGCACTGGCTACTACTTCGGCATCCTGTTGCTGGCACATTTCGGCCTGTTCAAGGTGAAATAAGTCCTCATCTTTACGCCCCAGAATATCGGACTCAGGACCGCCGACAAAAGCTTCAAAGGCACGATTACACCCCATAAATCGGCTTTGCGGATCTTTAAAGAAGATTAGGTCGGGAATGGCGTCTACCATAGCTTTGAGTAAGGCTCTTTTATTCTCCAACAGGCGCTCTGTCCGTTTATGCTTACTGACATCGAGAATAGCGCCCACTAAGCCGCCGCTCTCCAGCACCGCTTTATGGAATATGACATCATGCTCAACCTCATCGGCCGAACGCACCTTAGTTTCATAAATCTGGGTGCCACCTTGTTCCATCAGGTCAAGATCAGCTTGATGATAGGTTTGTGCATGTTCACCCGGCGCAACATCATAAACGGTCCCGCCGATAATTTTATTTTTGGGCAAGCCTAAATATTCAGCGAATGCCGTGTTACATCCGGTATATACGCCTTGCTCATTTTTATAAAAGATAGGCGCGGGAATGGCGTCCAACACCTGAGCGGTAACCGTTTCCGATGTTTCGCAAAACGCAGGCTCTTCTTCATCACAAATCAATAGCTCAGGGACAGGCTGGCAGTCACTTAATGCCAGTTCAGCAGAGGCCGGCAGCTTTTTTTCGGTGATAACCAGGTCCCACGAACGACACTTAAGCTGCGCGATAAAAGCCTGTTGATTTGTGATGGCAACAAAATCTGTTGGGGCATTGTTTGGAAAAAGAGCTGACACCAGCTTCCGCGTCAGAGAGCTACGTTCCCCCAAATACAATACTGCTTTTGTAATCAATTCATCTCCAAAATGCGCCAGCTCTATCGAGAATAGGCGGGTAATTAATGCGTCAAATTCCTTGGTAATCACCACGCATAGTCAGCTTAAGACCCTGACTATCTGTTACTTTAACCTTATCAATAAGGGCTAGGATATAAAAAACCCAGCAAAACACCACCAATAACCCAACAAAACACCACCAATAACCTAACAAACTAACAAACTAACAAACTAACAAACTAACAAACTAACAAACTAACAAACTAACAAACTAACAAACTAACAAACTAACAAAAACAGCTGAATGTTAAAATAAGACCAAAGATAAATAAAATCACTTTTTTAATATTTCCAAGGCACAAAAAAAGCGGCGCAACGGCCGCTATTTTGATTTAACCCCGAGATTAGCCCAGGTTTACCCGAGCGTTGCGGAACATACGCATCCAAGGGCTATCTTCTTGCCACTCGTCTGGGCGCCAGAAGTATTTGCTGCAACTGTCTTGGATGCCTAAAAAAAGCGGCGCAACGGCCGTCATTTTGATTTAACCCCGAGTTTACCCCAGGTTTACCCGAGCGTTGCGGAACATACGCATCCAAGGGCTATCTTCTTGCCACTCGTCTGGGTGCCAGAAGTATTTGCTGCAACAGTCTTGGATGCCTAAAAAAACGGCGCAACGGCCGTCATTTTGATTTAACCCCGAGTTTACCCCAGGTTTACCCGAGCGTTGCGGAACATACGCATCCAAGGGCTATCTTCTTGCCACTCGTCTGGGTGCCAGAAGTATTTGCTGCAACTGTCTTGGATGCCTAAAAAAACGGCGCAACGGCCGTCATTTTGATTTAACCCCGAGTTTACCCCAGGTTTACCCGAGCGTTGCGGAACATACGCATCCAAGGGCTATCTTCTTGCCACTCGTCTGGGTGCCATGAGTTGGCAACTGTACGAAACACACGCTCCGGGTGCGGCATCATAATAGTAACTCGACCATCGGTAGTCGTCAGACCGGTAATACCATTTGGTGAGCCATTCGGGTTCGCCGGATAGGCTTCGGTTTGCTGGCCGTAGTTATCCAGGTAACGAACTGCTACCGTGCCGGACGTTTCGATAGCCTTCAGTGCGCTGGCATCAGCAACTTCCACACGACCTTCACCGTGAGACACGGCGATAGGCATACGAGAACCAGCCATTCCGTTAAAGAAGACTGAATCACTCTTCTGCACTTCCACCAGACTAAAGCGGGCTTCAAAACGCTCCGAGTTATTACGAACAAATCGTGGCCAAAACTTAGAGCCTGGGATCAGCTCTTTTAAGTTGGACAACATCTGACAACCATTACAAACACCTAATGAGAAAGTGTTTTCACGCTCGAAAAATGCCTGGAACTGCTCACGCGCTCTGGCATTAAACAAAATGGATTTCGCCCAACCTTCGCCAGCTCCTAATACGTCGCCGTATGAAAAACCACCACAAGCTACCAAACCGGCAAATTCATCCAGTTTGACGTCACCAGACAAAATATCACTCATATGCAGGTCAACGGCAGAAAAGCCGGCGCGGTCAAATGCAGCCGCCATTTCCAGCTGAGAGTTAACGCCTTGCTCACGTAAGATAGCCATCTTAGGCGCGGTGCCTTTAGCAATATAAGGTGCGGCGACATCTTCATTGATATCAAAGGAAAGGTTAACATTCAGACCCGGATCCTCAACATCACCCTTAGCTTCGAACTCCTGCTGGGCACATGCCGGGTTATCGCGCATAGACTGCATCTTATTGGTGGTTTCAGCCCAGATCATTCGCAGTTCATTGCGTGACTCGGCTAATACTTCTTTGCCACCACGCGAGAAGCGCACCATATCATCACTATTCAAGTTACCAATAACGTGAGAGCAAGTCGCTAAACCGTGGCCAGCAAGCAGATTAAGCACTGCTTCTTTATCGCCGCTGCGTACCTGGATCACCGCGCCGAGCTCTTCGTTATACAAGGCACTAAGATCATCGCTGCCCAACAGGTCTAGCTCAACACTTACCCCCGTACGGCCAGCAAACGCCATTTCCGCCACTGTGGTGAACAAACCACCGTCTGAGCGATCGTGGTAAGCCAACAGTTTTTGCTCGGCAACCAGGGCCTGAATGCCGTTATAGAAACCTTTCAGCTGAGCCGGGTTATCGACGTCTGGTGCATCCTGGCCTAACTGCTTATAGACCTGGGCCAGAGAAGAAGCGCCAAGGCGGTTTTTACCATTACCTAAATCGATAAGGATCAGGTCCGTTTTACCTTTGTCCGTACGCAGCTCAGGTGTAACCGTGTTGCGCACATCCTCAACTCGAGCAAATGCTGTAATCACCAGCGACAGAGGTGAAGTGACCTCTTTGCTTTCGCCCTGCTCTTCCCATTTGGTCTTCATGGACATGGAGTCCTTACCAACGGGTATGGTCAGCTCTAGCTCAGGACACAGCTCTTCACCCACGGCTTTTACCGCTTCATAGAGACCGGCGTCTTCACCCGGGTGCCCTGCTGCAGCCATCCAGTTTGCCGACAATTTAATCCGTTTCATGTCGCCAATTTGCGTTGCCGCAATATTAGTAATGGACTCGGCAACCGCCAAACGCGCCGAGGCAGCAAAGTTCAGCAAGGCGACAGGTGTACGCTCACCCAGGGACATGGCTTCACCGGCGTAGGTATCATAACTGGCGGCTGTAACTGCACAGTTTGCCACAGGGATCTGCCAGGGACCTACCATCTGATCGCGAGCAACCAGTCCGGTCACGGTTCTGTCACCTATGGTGATCAAGAAGGTTTTTTCTGCAATAGTCGGCAAACGCAGTAAACGTCCCGCCGCTTCTTTCACTGTTATACCGCTCAGCTCAAGGGGTTGGCCCTGGGTCTGCTGCGACGTAACATCACGATGCATTTTTGGCGCTTTACCCAGTAATACATCCATAGGTAAATCGATAGGTTTGTTATTAAAATGCTCGTCGTTTAGGGTCAGGTGCATCTCTTGAGTTGCTTCACCCAAAACGGCAAAGGGGGCTCGTTCACGCTTACAGATAGCCTCAAATACAGGCATATTTTCCGGTTTAATAGCCATTACATAACGTTCCTGAGACTCGTTACACCAGATTGCGTGTGGCGCCATACCCGGCTCATCGTTGGGAATGGCGCGCAGTTCGAAGTTACCGCCACGGCCACCGTCATTCACCAGCTCTGGCATGGCATTGGATAAACCACCCGCGCCCACATCGTGAATAAACTGGATAGGGTTGTTGTCACCCATCTGCCAACAGCGATCGATCACTTCCTGACAGCGACGTTCCATTTCAGGGTTTTCACGCTGCACCGAAGCAAAATCCAGGCTCTCGGCAGACTGGCCTGAGTCCATAGAAGACGCAGCGCCGCCGCCCAAACCGATGTTCATGGCCGGACCACCCAAGACAACCAACTTAGCGCCAACCGGGATCTCTCGCTTCTCGACGTGCTCTCCACGGATATTACCTAAACCACCCGCCAGCATGATAGGTTTGTGATAACCGCGAATTTCTTCACCGTTATGGCTACACACTTTTTCTTCATAAGTTCGGAAATAACCCAGAATATTCGGGCGGCCAAACTCGTTGTTAAACGCGGCACCGCCTAGCGGGCCGTCCAGCATAATATCCAATGCGGAAACAATGCGCCCCGGCTTACCGAAGTCAGTTTCCCAGGGTTGCACGAAACCTGGAATACGCAGGTTAGATACAGTGAAACCCACCAGTCCAGCTTTTGGTTTAGAGCCGATACCCGTGGCGCCTTCGTCTCGAATTTCACCGCCAGAGCCAGTAGCAGCTCCCGGCCAGGGGGAAATGGCTGTCGGGTGGTTATGGGTTTCTACTTTCATCAGGATATGCATATCTTCCTGATGATAGTTATATTCTCGATTTTCTACGCTTGGGAAAAAACGACCGGCGTTGGAGCCAGTCATTACAGCGGCATTATCCTTATAGGCAGACAACACAAATTCACTGTTTTTCTCGTAAGTGTTTTTAATCATCTTAAACAGGGATTTTGGCTGCACTTCTCCATCGATAGTCCAATCCGCGTTAAAGATCTTATGACGACAATGCTCCGAGTTTGCCTGGGCAAACATCATCAGCTCAATGTCGTTTGGATTGCGGTTAAGCTTAGTGAAATTTTCTACCAGGTAGTCGATTTCGTCCTCAGCCAATGCCAAACCCAGTTCTATGTTAGCGGCTACTAAGGCTTCGCGTCCGCCGTTAAGAATATCCACACTGGACATTTCACCCGGGGCTTCAGCGACAAATAACTGAGCAGCGTTTTCCATCGATGAAAATACAGTGTCCATCATGCGATCGTGCAACAAAGCAGCAACTTCACTCAGTTGCTCTTGGGACAAATCACCTTCGATATAATAAGCGATGCCTCGTTCCAGGCGCTTTATTTGAGTAAGCCCACAATTCTTAGCAATATCAGTGGCTTTGGAAGACCATGGCGATATGGTGCCGGGACGTGGCGTAACCAGTATCAACTGACCGGTTGGCTCATGCTCCTGAATGCTGGGACCATAAGTTAGTAACTTGGTTAGTATCTCAAGCTCCTGATCCACAAGCGGCGCCGACAAGTCGGCAAAGTGCGTAAACTCTGCGTATATATCTGTTACGGGCAGTTGGACTTCCCCGCAGCTTTTCAGCAACTGATTGACTCTAAATGCTGAAAGGGCTGGTGCACCTCGCAAGATTTCCATAAAACGTCTTCTCACTTTGTCTAAGGGGTGGGATTTGATCGCGCGTATTATAGAGAAAACCAGGGCCTAAGGCTATGCCTTGCAGGAAACTCCCGGCTAAGACTTTTGTAGTAAATGTCCGGAAAGTGACTCCTCAGCTTATAACTGGTATAAATGTACGGTTATTTTTATAAAAATAGTTAAAGTGATTTGAAAACCGCCGGAATGAAGCAGCTAATCGTATTACTCACCAGCTTAATGTTACTGGCAGGTTGCGAACGATTTAATAAAACCACTCATCTGGAAAAAATCCAGCAAGCAGGTGTACTCCGTGTAGGCACCCTGTTTGGCCCGGTAACCTTTAATTACCAAGGCGACCAGGCTGCCGGCTTTGACTATGAATTGGCAAAACAATTCGCCGAATATCTAGGAGTAGAGCTGGATATGGCACCGGCATACTCCCTCAATGAACTGTTTCCTGAGCTGGACTCGGGAAATTTAGATTTTGTCGCATCCGGCCTGACACTCACCAAAGCTCGGGCGGAAAAATATCGCAGCGCGCCCCCCTATTACCAAGCCACCCAGACCCTGGTTTACCGTAAAGGCGATTTTCGTCCACGTAGCCTGGACAAGGTAAATAATAAAATACTCGTGGTAAAAGACAGTAATCATGAAGAATTATTGAAATCCCTGAAAGCGCAGTATCCCAACCTGACATGGGAAACTACAGTAGATGACGATCATGAAGAGCTACTACGTAAAGTGGCCGATAAGGAAGTCAGTTTCGCCATAGTTAACAATACAACACTGGCCAGAAACCAAAGATATTATCCGATATTAGCCGAAGCGTTAAAGCTGGATAATGAACAACCCGTCGCCTGGTTGCTAAGGAAAAACCGTGACGATAGCCTATATTCCGCACTCATCGAGTTCCTGGGCCAAAAGCACAAGGACGGAACCATAGCCAAACTCGACGAAAAGTACTTTGGCCATGTACAGAAATTCGACTTTGTTGATACCCGTAGTTTCCTCAAATCTGCGGAAAAACGATTACCTAAATACCAGGGCTATTTTGAAAAATACGCCAGCGAAGATTGGGATTGGTTGCTACTGGCGTCCATCAGTTATCAGGAAAGCCACTGGAAACCCGATGCTCGCTCCCCCACAGGGGTGAGAGGTATGATGATGCTCACCCAACCGACCGCCAAATCCGTGGGAGTGAAAAACCGCCTGGACCCTGAGCAAAGTATCCAGGGGGGCGCTAAGTACCTGGTTAAACTAATGAAACGTATTCCAGACTCCATTAATGACGGAGAAAAGAAATGGTTTGCCCTGGCCTCTTATAACCTTGGGTTTGGCCATGTGATGGATGCCAGGCGCCTGACCCGGCTCCGAGGCGGAGACCCTGATCATTGGGCTGATGTAAAAGAAACCTTACCTTTATTACAACGCAGTAAGTGGTACAAAAAAACCCGATATGGTTATGCTCGCGGCGGAGAAGCAAAGCACTATGTCAATAATATCCGTCAATACCAGGAAAGTCTGACCTGGCTGGTGAGTAAACAAAAAGAAAAAGAAGACCTTGCTCAGTTGGCCAGGTTAAGTAAAGAAAATAGCCAACCAAATAGCCCTGCTGAAAATCCGGGTACAGAAGAAACCGCTAGAAAAACTGAGGTAATTCCTCCTTCGCAAGCAGTTGCCAAAGCCGAAGTTAAACCCGCTAAAAAATCTGAGCCTGTCGCTAAAATCCAAGCTAAACCCGCTAAAAAACCTGAGCCTGTCACTGAAGCCGCTGCTCACGGTGATACAGATACTAAGTCCGACCAGTCAAACACAAGGGTACAAGGAGAAGAGATGCAAGGGGAAAATCCTGAAGAAAATGCGGCGGGCCAGGGCCAACATTACGATCTAATACGTAACGGCTAACCTTCTTTTTGTTGCATTTGTTTCAGTTGTTTTTTTTCTTTTCGGCGACGCCTGAAAAATTCGCTTAACTTATTGCCGCATTCATCGGCCAGAATACCAGCAGTCACTTCTAGCTGGTGATTTAGTTTGTCTGAATCTACCAGGTTAAACACAGATCCCGCCGCACCTGTTTTCAGATCGGCAGCGCCGTATACCAACCGAGACACCCTGGCATGAACAAGGGCGCCAGCACACATAGCACAAGGCTCCAGAGTGACATAAAGGGTGGTATCTATCAGGCGGTAATTCTCTATGGCTTGACCCGCACTTCGTATGGCCATCACTTCCGCATGGGCACACGCATCGTGGCCGGAAATCGACAAGTTCCAGCCTTCAGCCACAACTTGATCGTCTCTCACCAACACTGCGCCTACCGGCACCTCTCCCATGCTTTCAGCCTTATCGGCTAACATTAGGGCATAACGCATCCATTTAATATCTTGCTGTTTCAATTGTCCCCCCTTGATCAAGTCCGCATTATCTATCCAGCACCCATAGTTCACAAGATAAAGTGCTGAAGAAAGTTACAAAAAGGCCGATACTAAAAATTAACCTATGATCGGGTGTAATCCAAAAACTAAAAGAACATATAAAAGGATCCGATATGCTGCCTTCCCTTAAAAACCGCTTGTTAGGCCAATTGATGTTGGCCGTACTCTTGCTCATCACAGCACAAACATTTATCTCGGTGACAGTGACCAACAACAACGTCAGCGAGCTGGTCGATAAGCTGACTTTACAACTCAGCCAAGGCAACCAAAGTGTCGAACAAGCGCTGGACAAATCCGGCCTGGCCATCGCCTCCGCCATGGAGCAATTAACGGTGCAAAGTCAGGACGCCCTGAGCACCACCTTGAATAAGCAGCTTAAGTCGGCTCAGCTCAATATTGCCAATAAGCTCAATGAGCAAGCCATCAACAATGCGATGGCTACCGCAACTTTGCTGGCATCTGTCTCCCCCCCGCTATCTGAGACAAGGATATTCCCAAATTAACCGAGTATGTAAAGCCGCTCATCAAAACCCCAATGTGGTATTTGCCATTTTTTATGATACCGATGGAAAGTATATGACCCGGCACTTAGAGCGCAGAAACCCCAAGGTAAAAGCTCTGATAAAACAAGGTAAGGGCAGACGTAAATTGGAGAAGGTGCTGGATGGTGCAAGAAAGGATAACAAGCTGTTTATTGCTGAAGTAGATATTAACCCCAGAGGGGCGGTGATCGGCAAATTTATTATGGGCATCGACAAAACACAGCAACTCAATGCCATTAAAAAAATTGAAGACGACTTTTCTGCATTAATCGACTCCAGCACACAACAAGTCGCCAGAGTGATCAGCGAAGAGTCAAACCGCAGCAATACCCAGTTAAGCCAGGCGCTGGACGCAGTGAAGGCTAACAACGCGCAAATTCAGCGTGAAATTGTTAGCACAGTAAATAAAACCTCCAGTGAATTGGTGGGTAAACTCACCGTTGTCATGATAGTACTGGGTATAGCACTCTTGGTAGCCCTTGCCCTTATTATGATTAACCGCGTGCTTTCCAAAGTAAAAACCCTGACGGCGGCACTGGAAGACTTAGCCAAAGGCGGCGATCTGACGCAAAAGATCAATATCAGTTCCAAAGACGAAATTGGGGATATGGCCACCAGCGTCAATGAGTTTTTAGCCAAAACCCGGGAACTGATCCTGGAAGCCAATAAAGCCGCTGACAATACTTCATCCCGGGTGGAAGCCATGATCACCACCACAGATGAAGTGAACCACGCAGTGTCCCGACAAAAAGACGAAATCAACCTGGTCAGTAACGCCATGAACGAAGTGGTCAAAGCCATTGAAGAGGAAAGCGCCAGTATCCAGGCCGCGTTACAAAATGTAGACAGCGTCAAAGCAGCCTCAGAAAACAATTCCGTCATCGCTCAACAAATGAAGAAACTGATTGGCGAACTGGTTGAACAGGTCCAGCAAGCCAATGACAGGGTTAAACAGTTTGAGGATCTCAGTGGTCAAATCGGCAGCGTGTTGGATGTTATCCAGGGCATAGCGGAGCAAACAAACCTGCTGGCACTAAACGCCGCCATCGAAGCCGCCAGGGCTGGAGACAGCGGACGGGGATTTGCGGTAGTGGCCGATGAAGTCAGGGCCCTTGCCAGCAAAACCCACCAATCGACGGAAGAGATCCAGCGGAATATTGAGCGCCTGCAGTCCGGCTCAAAAGGCTTGGTGGAGGTTATCGAAAATGTATACGGCAAGGCGCAGCAAGGCATAGATGAAATTAGTCGCTCCGATGAATTGCAGGAAGATATTCGCCAGTCCATTCAAACTATCTACGACATGATAAATACCATAGCGGCGATGGCCGAAGAGCAAACCGCGGTGGCCAACGAAGTGAGCGCCAGTACCGAGCGAATTAATCAGGAATCGGAACAATCTATTCAGGCGGTGGAACAAGCCAATCGGGTAGCGAGGAGTTAAGACAATTGTCTATCGGGCTTAAAACAACCATGAGACAATTTAAGGTTTAGCGCTCACCATCAAGCCTGGAAAATGAGGTTTTGGGTTGAATAGTTGACATAAAAAAGGTGCTGAAACAGCACCTTTTTTATATCAGGTTAACAGCTTAAATCTGCTGTTATTCCCACTCTATGGTGGCGGGCGGCTTACCGGAAATATCGTAAACCACACGGGAAATTCCATCGATCTCATTGATGATACGGTTAGATACGTGGCCCAGTAGCTCATAAGGCAGGTGAGACCAGCGCGCCGTCATAAAGTCGATGGTTTCGACGCAGCGCAGAGACACGACCCAGTCGTACTTACGCGCATCGCCCATTACACCCACAGAGCGAACCGGCAGGAACACTGTGAATGCCTGGCTGACCTTTTGGTAAAGATCCGCTTTATGCAGCTCTTCGATGAAAATCGCATCGGCGCGGCGCAGTAACTCACAGTATTCTTTTTTGACCTCGCCAAGCACACGAACACCTAAGCCAGGACCAGGGAATGGGTGACGGTATAACATGTCATATGGTAAACCCAATTCCAGGCCGATTTTACGCACTTCGTCTTTAAACAGTTCACGCAAAGGCTCAACCAGACCCATTTCCATATCGTCTGGCAAACCACCCACGTTATGGTGTGATTTGATCACATGGGCTTTACCTGTCTTGGAAGCCGCAGATTCGATCACATCAGGGTAGATAGTACCCTGTGCCAACCATTTGGCATTTTGCAACTTCTTGGATTCCTCATCGAACACTTCGACGAATACTCGGCCGATGATCTTCCGCTTGGCCTCCGGTTCGTTTTCTCCACCCAGGGCTTCAAGGAACCTGTCTTCGGCTTTAACATGCACTATGTTCAGGCCGAAATGGTCCCCAAACATATCCATCACCTGCTCACCTTCATTCAGGCGTAGCAAACCATTATCGACGAACACACAGGTGAGTCTGTCACCTATGGCACGCTGTACCAGCATAGCAACAACAGATGAATCCACCCCGCCGCTCAGGCCCAGGATCACCTCATCATCACCCACCTGCTCTTTTATCCGGGCAACGGCGTCTTCGATAATAGACTCAGAAGTCCACAGGGATTCACAACCACAGATGTCTTTGACGAAATGCTCAAGCATGCGCTTACCTTGGCGGGTATGCGTCACTTCCGGGTGGAACTGGACACCGTAAAAGCGCTTTTCCTCATTGGCCATGGCGGCAAATTGACAGGTTTCAGTTTTCGCCACTGTAGTAAAACCATCAGGAATAGCAGAAACCTTGTCGCCGTGGCTCATCCACACATCCAGTAGCGCATTACCATTATCCGCTACTGCATCTTCGATGGCGTTAAACAGGGCCGACTTAGCAACCATTTCAATTTTGGCATAACCGTATTCACCTTGGCCCACCCCTTGAATTACTGAGCCGCCCAATTGCTCGGACATGGTCTGCATGCCGTAACAGATGCCCAATACAGGTACACCGGCATTAAATACATATTCAGGCGCACGTGGGGAGCCGGCTCCAGTAACACTTTTCGGACCACCCGCCAAAATAATACCGCTTGGATTAAATTCACGGATATCGGCTTCGTCGACATCCCAGCTCCAGAGTTCACAATACACACCGATTTCACGGATACGACGAGCGATTAGCTGTGTATATTGAGAGCCAAAGTCCAAAATAATAATTCGATGATCGTGAATATTTTTATTCATGATTTCCTGCTGCTCCAGGCTTAAAATAGAGGGCTATTCTGCCGTATCTGTAAGTGGCATAGTGCAAATGTCGTTTGCTGCCAGCTAGCGAAAAATACTTTGAATAGCTAAAAAACAATAAAGACGGCAGAAGCCGTCTTCGGTTTATCTTGAGACAAAGACTAGCCTAAACGGTAGTTTGGCGCTTCTTTGGTTATGGTAACGTCGTGAACGTGGCTTTCGCCCATACCCGCACTGGTTACTTTTACAAACTGAGGTTTAGTGCGCATCTCTTCTATGGTGGCAGACCCCGTCAGACCCATGGAGGACCGCAGTCCACCCATTTGCTGGTGAATGATCTCTTTCAGCCGGCCTTTGCAAGGTACGCGACCTTCAATACCTTCGGGAACCATCTTTTCCGCCGCATTATCGCTCTGAAAGTAACGGTCGGAAGAGCCCTGAGACATGGCGCCTAATGAGCCCATACCGCGGTATGATTTAAACGAGCGGCCCTGAAACAACACGATTTCACCTGGAGCCTCATCGGTACCGGCAAACATGCTGCCCATCATCACACAGCTGGCGCCGGCAGCGATGGCTTTAGCGATATCACCGGAAAAGCGAATGCCACCATCGGCAATAACAGGAATCCCTGTGCCTTGTAATGCCGCAACGGCATCAGAAACAGCCGTTATCTGAGGGACGCCAACACCGGTAACGATTCGTGTAGTACAAATGGAGCCTGGACCTATGCCCACTTTGACCGCATTTGCACCGGCAGCAACCAGTGCTTTAGCGCCTTCGCCAGTGGCTACGTTACCGCCAACGATTTGCAAGTCTGGATACGTTTCGCGAGTTGCTTTAATACGATCCAGCACGCCTTGAGAGTGACCGTGAGAAGAGTCGATAAGCAAAATATCGACGCCGGCTTCCACCAGCGCTGCAATACGCTCTTCGTTGCCTGCGCCAGCTCCTACGGCAGCACCTACGCGTAAACGACCCAGCTCATCTTTACAGGCATCTGGTTTTCGCTCGGCTTTTTGGAAATCTTTTACTGTGATAAGACCTTTTAGCTTAAAGCTATCGTCCACCACAGGCACCTTTTCGATGCGGTGATCATGCATCACTTTCAACACGTCTTCGCGAGGTGTATCCGGTTTAACTGTCACCAGTTGGTCTTTCGCCGTCATCACAGAAGAAACCGGCTTCGCCAGGTCTTCTTCGAAACGCGTATCGCGGCCGGTAATAATTCCCACCAGTTCATCACCATTGTTCACGACCGGATAGCCTGCAAAACCGTGCTGCTCTTTTAACGCCAGAACTTCACGTATGGTCATCTCAGGTGAAACCGTCACAGGTGCAGCCACGACGCCACTTTCATAGATCTTCACCAGGCGAACCTGCTCAGCCTGAGCCAAGATGGACATATTTTTATGGATAAATCCGATGCCACCTTCCTGCGCTAAAGAAATCGCAAGACGCGCTTCCGTAACTGTATCCATGGCGGCGGAGACTACAGGAATATTCAGTGAAATGTTTTTGGTTAACTGCGTCGATAGCTTCGCAGTATTGGGTAAAACAGTGGAATGACCTGGTACTAGTAGTACATCATCGAAGGTTAAAGCTTCTTTCGCGATTCTCAGCATTGCAATATCTCAACAGAATGGTTGGGAGTAGAATATTGCGGACGGATTATATGCCCAGATAGGCCATTCTACAATTAAAAATTGTTATTTTTTTACATTCACTGCGGTTTCGCCATCAAAGTGTTAAAATCCAACATAAATTCCCAACTGCAAGCCCTTATGAACAAAGATAATTTAGAAAACGTTTACTCTGTAACCAGTCTAAACAGCGCCGTTCGTCATCTTTTGGAATCTGGGCTTGGTACGGTTTGGTTAACGGGGGAAATATCGAACCTGGCCAGGCCGGCCTCTGGTCATTGGTATCTGACCCTAAAAGATGCCCGGGCTCAAGTGAAGTGCGCTATGTTCAGGGGCAACAATCGTAAAGTGTCCTTTAATCCTGTGGATGGTCAGCAAGTACTGGTGCGCGCTAAATTAAGCTTGTACGAGCCCAGAGGCGATTATCAGCTGATTATCGAGTTTATGTCGCCGGAAGGTGATGGCTTACTGAAGCAGCGTTTTGAAGAATTAAAGTGTCGTCTCGCAGCGGAGGGGTTATTCTCCCAGCAAAATAAACAGCCCCTGCCTCCTGTGCCCGCCAAGGTGGGCCTGATCACTTCGAGTACAGGTGCCGCCTTACACGATATGCTTACCGTACTTAAAAGGCGTAACCCGCTGCTTAAGGTGATTATTTACCCCAGCCAGGTTCAGGGAGCAGACGCCACCGCTCAATTAATCAAGGCAGTGCAACTGGCAAATGCGCGTAACGAAGTAGACTTGCTGGTATTGGGTCGAGGTGGCGGCTCGCTGGAAGATCTTTGGTGCTTTAATGAAGAGTCCCTGGCGCGAGCGGTGTTTAACAGCCAGTTACCTGTTATCAGTGCCGTGGGCCATGAAGTGGATGTCACTATCTGTGACTTTGTAGCGGATATCAGGGCGGCGACCCCCTCCGTGGCGGCGGAAATGTTAAGCCAAAACAGCGAGGCCTGGCTGGAAAAACTGCAAGGGTTCACGCTGCGGCTAAACAGCGCCATTCGGGGGTTACTAGCTCAGGGAAAATCCAGGGCCGGCGCCATATCACAGCGCCTTTTACACCAGCACCCTAATAGAAAGCTGGAACAACAGGGGCAACGCCTGGACGAGCTAAGCTTACGCCTTGAATACGCCATCAGTCTTCGGCTCAACCAGTACAATACCCAGCAAAAGGCCCTTAGCAGCCGGTTAAACCAACAAAACCCGGCTCATCGACTCAAACAGCTCAGCCTCCACAACCAGGCTTTGGAAAATCGGCTAAAGCAGGGGATTAAAGTCCAGCTTGGCAAGTTAAATCAACGCCTGGCGGCTAGTAGTCAGCAGCTTAATTCTGTCAGCCCGCTGTCAACCCTGGCTCGGGGCTACTCCATCACCAAAACAGCCGGTGGCAAGGTAATTACTCAGTCGAAGCAGGTAAAGCCCGGTGACGAAATCATCACCACTGTTGAGCAGGGGGAGATCCGCTCAGTGGTGAGCTAACGCGCTGTCAGCCCGGATATCTATTACCGCTTGTATGCGCTGGTTCCAACTGGCGGATAACCTTGGATTTTGACTTGAGTTCATTGCAGGAAGGGCAAAAGTAGTTCACCGCACCGCAGGCTTTCAACTGTTCAAGCTCACTCCTGCACTGGGGGCATTTCACCATCAAGTTATAGCTGAGTACACAAGACTCACAATGGTACTTAGCGCCAGAGACAAGGGGTAAACCTTGTTGGCATTCAGGACAAGCAAGAGACAGCATAACTATTTCTCCAAAAAAACAGCCCGCATATAGCGGGCCGAATATTATTTTTTCTTATGAAATTTCATTAAGCGCTTACGTTTACGCTCCTGAGATAAGGTAAGAGTGTTCTTACGCCCTGCAAACGGGTTATCTCCTTCCTTAAACTCCACCCGGATCGGCGTGCCCACAACATTCAATGCTTTTCTAAAGTAATTGATCAGGTAACGTTTATAAGTATCGGGTAAGGACTTCACCTGATTACCATGTACGACAATACGTGGCGGGTTATAACCACCCGCGTGGGCGTATCTGAGTTTCACCCGGCGTCCACGGACCAATGGCGGCTGGTGATCATCCTGGGCCAG
This sequence comes from Psychromonadaceae bacterium, assembly GCA_965249895.1. Classification (GTDB taxonomy): domain Bacteria; phylum Pseudomonadota; class Gammaproteobacteria; order Enterobacterales; family CBDFNC01; genus CBDFNC01. Next base: position 40,977 of record CBDFNC010000002.1, on the reverse strand, counting down.
CTGCATAATACGGGTAAGCATTGACGTGGATACACGTTTAGTGGCACTGTCGTATGCCTCTTCCACCGATTCATATAAATGACCAACCCCTGTGCCGTGTAACGCGGAAATAAAGTGGATCTTGGCAAAATCAACAAAACCAAGACGTCTGTCCAGCTCTGATTTCACCCTGTCCTTCACATCCGTATCCAGGCCGTCCCATTTGTTCACCGCAATAACCAACGAGCGGCCGGCATTCAGGGCAAAGCCTAGTAAGCTAAGATCCTGATCGGAAATATTTTCCCTGGCATCAATCACCAGCAATACCACATTGGCGTCTTCAATGGCCTGAAGAGTTTTAATAACGGAAAATTTCTCGACCGTTTCATGAACCTTGGTACGACGACGTACACCAGCTGTGTCGATCAGGACATAGTCCCTGTCATCGCGTTTCATGGGGATATAGATACTGTCCCGGGTTGTTCCCGGCATATCGTAAACCAGCACCCTTTCTTCACCCAAAATTCGGTTGATAAGTGTAGACTTACCCACATTTGGACGACCTATGATGGCCAGCTTAATAGGCATATCGGCAAATGCCTGCGCCTGGGCTTCCAGTGCTTCTTCATCCAGCTCTTCAAACTCGGCGTCTTCCAGCTCATCCTCTTCAGACTCTTCCAGCTCGAAGTCAAAGTCACCAATGGAATTTTCTATCAGCACACGCACGCCTTTGCCGTGCGCCGCTGCAATCTGGTGAACGTGACCCAGCGCCAGCGCATAAAATTCGGCACTGGCAGAATCTGCATCTATACCATCGGTTTTATTGGCCACCAAAAACACATTCTTGCTTTGCTTACGCAGATGATCGGCAATGGCTTGATCTGCAACTGTCAATCCAGCCCTGGCGTCAACCAGGAATAAGACAGCATCCGCTTCCTCAATGGCCTGCAGGGACTGACCCGCCATCAGGGCATCAATACCCTCTTCGTCACCTGTAATACCGCCGGTATCGATGACGATAAACTCCAGCTCATCTACTTTGGCCTGACCGTACTTTCGATCCCGGGTTAAGCCGGGAAAATCAGCAACCAAGGCATCTCTAGTACGGGTTAAGCGATTAAAAAGGGTAGATTTCCCAACATTGGGACGACCTACCAAAGCAATTACTGGTAACATTTTGGGTATCCTAAAAACAACAAAAGGTGCCACTTCACCGGAAGAGGCACCGTAATTCATCTGACCTTAGTTAAGACATTGCCTGCAAATAGGTTTTTCTATTGCGGCAATGGAATGCCATGACATTTTGCCAAAGCGTATAACTTACTTTAAGGCCTTTCTAACGCGATAATCTTACCACCACGTGTCTGTAGATATAATTTCCCGTCATTATTGACCGGGGGGATATATAAACCATCGCTATCCAGCTCTTGCTGGGCGACAAAAGCACCATCTTCCCGATTGAGCCAATGCAGGTAACCTTCTGCATCTCCCACAGCCAAATATGGTCCGGCGATGACCGGGGCGGTAACATTTCTATACTCAAGCTGGGTATTACTCCAGACTTCAGTACCATTACGCCGATCAAGCGCGTAAATATGCCCTTTGTGATCGGTTAGGTAAAGATTAAAACCAGCCACTGCCATATTGGCAAAACCGGAATAACTTCGCTTCCACAACACCTCGCCCCTGGGCAGGTCGATGGCCAGTAAGTCACCATTGTAAGCTATGATATAACCCGTCTGACCTATGATGATAGGTTTGGCATCTACATCGACGATACGATCCAATTCGGTAGCGCCTTTCGGCACGGCAACCCGCTTTTCCCAGATGGGCCGGCCATTTTGAATAAATACCGCAGCAACTTTACCATCGCCACGACCGTAAACAACGGCGCCCGAAGCACTTACTGGCTCCGAGGAGCCTCGTAACGTTAAGGTTGGCAGATCCTGATGTAACACCCACAACTCTTCGCCGGTACTTTCATCAAAAGCATACAAGTCACCCCGGCTGGTATGTACGATAACCTTACCGTCATCCACCAAAGGTCGTGCGATAACCTCTCCTTTCGGATCTGCAATCCAGCGCACTTCGCCAGTTTCCGCATCCAAGGCAAACACTTGCGCGTTTTCTGTGCCCAGGTAGATGGCGTCATGACCCGCCGCTACGGCGCCGGAAATACGGGCGGCTTTGTTAAGTGCATTAACTTCGTTATCAGCTAAATCTACTTCCCAAAGCTCTTTTCCGCTCTCAACAGATAATGCGCGAACCTTACCATCCCTGCTGGCTACAAACATTTTATCATCAATAAATGCAGGTTTTAGCTGGGAAAAATAGCCTTCAATACCGTCACCGACGCTTTTACTCCATAAGGTCTGTGGTACATAGCTCGCCTCTATCTTAGGCAACGGCGCCATTTGCACCACATCCTCTTCAGAATCGAACAGCGAGCAGGCTTGCAGCGACAAGGCTAAAGCTGAGCATAGGCCAAGCTTTTTTAGCCAGTTATCCATTTTTCGCCACCGCTAAGTCGTCGAGTTTAAGCTGAAGAGCTGGGTTGTTTTCTGCACCACCCGCCGCTATGGCCGCCACGTAAGCACTACGCGCTTTATCCTGCTCCCCTTGTAACAGGTAGACATCACCTTTTACTTCTTCCACTCGGGCTTGGAAGGCCTCATCTTTGACTAAGCCAAGGGATGTCAGCGCCTCGTCATACTTCTCTTGTTGTGCCTGAATACGGGCCAAACGAATATTAACCACGGGTAATAAAATTTCATTACCGCCATTATTTTTTACCCAATTTAATTGAGTCTCAGCCAGTTGATATTCGCCTTTTTTAACCGCTTCTTTAGCTAACAACATAGCTGCCAGTGCAGCGTAGTTATTGCCCTTGTTATTATCAATAAAGGCCTGGGTTTCTTCAGCGGCATCAGCGCCTTGGGCTTCCAGTTTATTGAGCACAGTATTATAGGCTTGGGACGCTAATTCCTGGGATTCGATTTGCTTGTCGTTATAAAAGCGCCAGCCCCATAACCCGGCCAAACCGATCGCTGTACCGATAAGGACTGCGTTACCGTTTTCTTTCCACCAGCGCTTTATCGCGTCAACTTGTTGTTCTTCAGTTTGATAGCTTTCCACTTTCTACCCCTTTAATATTTCTGTTACTACTCTTGCTACGGCATCCATAGCAAGAGTTTGCTGTTCTGCTTTACCCGTCAAATCTTTAACGGTTACCTGCGCATTTTCCAATTCGCTGACGCCAATGATTAGCGCAATTTTTGCACCACTCTTATCGGCACGCTTCATTTGTTTCTTAAAGTTACCGCCACCGCAATGATTCATCAGTTTTACGCCGGGTAATTCACTGCGAAGTCGTTCCGCCAGCAACATTCCCTGACGATCTGTTCCCTCACCCACCAGGACGGTATAGATATCTACGGCGCCGGCAATATCCTGGTTTAACTCCAGGGTATCCAGCAGTAACACCAGACGCTCAATTCCCATAGCAAAACCAACAGCAGGAGTGGCCTTACCACCCAGCTGTTCGACCAAACCGTCATAGCGCCCACCGGCGCATACTGTACCCTGGGATCCCAGACTATCCGTGACCCATTCGAATACGGTGCGGTTGTAATAGTCCAGACCACGAACCAGTTTTTCATTGATAACATAAGCAACACCCGCCGCGTCCAGGTAAGCGCACAGGGTCGAGAAATGAGATTGTGACTCTTCGTCTAAATAGGCTGACAGCTTAGGGGCATCCCGCAACAAAGCTTGTACATCCGGGTTTTTCGAATCCAGCACTCGCATCGGATTCGAATACATGCGGCGTTGGCTATCTTCATCCAAGCTGTCTTTATGTTGCTCAAGGAAAGCGACCAGCGCATCACGATAAACCGCACGGGCTTCATTGGAGCCTAACGAGTTCAGCTGCAACTCGACGTGGTTTTCAATACCCAGTAGTTTCCACAACCTTGCAGTCAGCAAGATAACTTCGGCATCCACATCTGGTGTCGCCATGCCAAACACCTCAGCACCAAACTGGTGAAACTGGCGATAACGACCTTTCTGCGGTCTTTCATGGCGGAACATAGGGCCCATATACCACAGGCGACGTTCCTGGTTATACAACAAACCGTGTTCGTTACCTGCACGAACACAAGATGCCGTACCTTCCGGGCGTAACGTTAAGCTGTCGCCATTGCGGTCGGCAAAGGTGTACATCTCTTTTTCAACAATGTCAGTTACTTCACCTATGGAGCGCTTAAACAGGTCAGTACTTTCCAACACAGGCATGCGGATTTCTGAGTAACCGTAGCTGGCAACCAACTGTCTTAATACCGATTCGATTTTCTGCCAGGCAGGTGTCTGCTCCGGGAGACAATCATTCATTCCTCGAATTGCTTGGATCTGTTTAGCCACTTTAAATTCCGAATATGGTTTTGTGCGGGGTTTACCCGCCTTACAAATTGTCTGGCATTATAGGGACTTTTAAAGGCCAGGTAAAACTGGCCATATAAGGGCCTTGACTAGAATTAGTTTTTCCCACCAAAGACACAAACACACTGAGAAAAGCCAAGCTCTGCTTAGTGGGTTCTAGTCAATGAGTGGAAATTAAATCTAGCTGCCAACTGAATTAAGATTCTATTACGTCAATACGATTATTGCTATCCAACATAGCCGCTCTGGCTCTTATCTTAGCTTCCAATGAATCAATCAGGTTATCATTTTCAAAACGCTCTTTCTGACGCTCACCGTCTTCGTAAAAGCCACTTCGATGGTGCCCACCAGTGACGCCCAAATCAGAAATTAAAGCCTCACCCGGGCCATTCACTACACAGCCAATGATAGAAACATCCATGGCCGTGGTTACATCTTCCAGCCGCTGCTCCAGGGTATTTACAGTTCCAATGACATCAAATTCCTGCCGAGAACAGGTAGGACAAGCGATAAAGTTGATCCCCCGGCTGCGAATACGCAGGGATTTCAGAATATCGAAGCCGACTTTAATTTCTTCAATGGGATCGGCCGCTAACGATACCCTCAAAGTGTCGCCGATCCCCTCTGCCAGTAACATCCCCAAACCAACCGCAGATTTCACCGAACCACTGCGAGCACCACCGGCTTCAGTTATGCCCAGGTGAAGTGGTTGTTTGATCTGTTTGGCCAATAAACGATAGGCTTCAACGGCTAAAAAAACATCCGATGCTTTGACGCTAATTTTGAACTGGTCAAAATTAAGCCGATCCAGGATATCCACATGACGCATAGCTGATTCAATTAACGCAGCAGGTGTGGGTTCACCATACCTTTCCTGAATATCCTTTTCCAGTGAGCCACCATTAACACCAATCCGAATGGGGATATTGTAATCTTTGGCACAATCAACGACCGATCTGATCCTGTCTTCTCGACCAATATTACCTGGGTTTATGCGCAAACAATCCACCCCATACTCCGCCACTTTCAGCGCAATACGATAGTCGAAGTGGATATCGGCCACCAAAGGGATCGAAACTTGCTGTTTGATTTTCTTAAACGCTTCGGCCGCATCCATAGTTGGCACTGAAACCCTAACTATGTCCGCCCCCACCTTTTCCAGGCCTTCAATTTGCGCAACGGTTGCTGCAACATCTGTGGTACGGGTATTAGTCATCGACTGAACAGCAATGGGAGCGCCGGCGCCTATGGGGACATTACCCACCATTATCCGCGTAGATTCACGCCGAATTATCGGCGACGGATAACTCATTTCAATACTTCCTCTGCCGGTACTAATTTAACCAGCGCCACCGGGCACGATCCCCAACCACATAGCCGCGTAGACTCACGGCGAATTATCGGCGACGGATAACTCATTTCAATACTTCCTCTGCCGGTACTAATTTAACCAGCGCCACCGGGCACGATCCCCAACCATATGGCCGCGTAGATCCACGGCGAATTATCGGCGACGGATAACTCATTTCTATACTTCCTCTGGCAATTCAAACCGGGCAATTCGACCGGCCTTAAAGCGACTCATATCAACTGCTTCGCCCTCATATTTGATTTTTACTACCTGAGGAGCACCCAATACGATTTTAAAAGGCGCTTTACCACGTAACGGCATTTCATAACCGGCTTTTTTGACTCCCACAGCCAGGGTTTGGCCGGTGGCATCGGTAATTTTTACCCAGCAGTCATCGGTGAAAGATAATTCCAGTGAACTAGATGTAGTTTGCACAACTACAACCTCACTCTCTGCTGTGGGTGCAACACCCTCACTCTCGGCAATCGCAGATTCTATTGCAGGTGCAGAAGTTGTTTCTTCCTGGGGGATGTCTTCGGGTAAGACGTCATCTGTTACCGCAAGCTCTTCAGTATCACTGCTGATGTCTACCAATGCAGAGGAAATAATTAAGGAGTCGTCCTCCGGGACGCTCAGCTCGGCATATTCCGGCGCAACCGGATCCACTTCCTCTACCGTAATAATATCTTCGCTTCTTGATGCTTCCAGCAATTCAGTGTTTACCGCTGACTTTTGCCACCACCACCAAACCAATAACCCCAGGATAATCGCTCCGATGCCATAACTCATCCACATCAGTCGATTGTCATGCGCTTCATTTTTTGTTCGCTGGGAAAAGCTTTGCATTTCAGCATATTGCGCCTCGGCAATACCCAAGTGTTCATAAGCATCCAGCACCTGTTGCTCGTAGAGGCCGGTTAATTTGGCATAAGACTTGAGATAGCCCTTAGTGAAGGTCTGAGCAACCTTGGGATCAAACTCCTCATTTTCAAAATCATTGATATTATGAGCCCGCAGGTTGAGCTTTCTGGCCACGTCTTCTTGGCTCCAGCCCTTTTTCTCTCGGGCATCGCGCAACATTTGGCCTGGGCCTACCACTTCTATATCATCCGTAAGTTCGCTATTTGTATTCATTATTTAAATAAAGTTGTGACTGATGGGAATTAGGAAAGTTGGAAACGAGTTTATATCCGAATTTCTTTGCGGATTCATCTCGCCCCTGTTGATGTTCAAGCTGGACCCAGGTCCATAAGCTTTCAGCCGAATCTTTAGTCACCTGCTGGTACTTCAACAGGTAGACGCGACTGGTAAAATAATCTTTCTGGGTTAATAAAAGCTGTGCCATAGACAACAAAGCAACAGGCTTTCTTGGGTTATGGGATAATGCGTATTTTAGGTAATACTCCCCTTGCTCGGAATCACCTGCTTCTAACGCACACAAACCGGCATTTTCGTAGGTATCTGCCACCTTGATATAACTGGGGACCTTAATGGCTTTCAGAAACTGCTGTTCCGCTGCTTCGTATTTGCCTTCACTACAAAGAAAAGTACCATAATTATTCATGGTATCGGCATCTTGAGGCGCTAACTTTAACGCTTCGCCATATGCTTTTTCTGCCAACAGTGCTTCTCCTACGACCTGATAATAATAAGCCAGTGATCGGTAAACTACAGGATTATTCGGAGTATGGGAAAGCGCTTTCTCAAGATTGTATTTTGCCTGCTCACTATCCCCCTGGTTTAAATAGGTTAACCCAAGGGAGACCCTCGCTCTGGCTGCCCCTTCAGGGTCATATTTCGATTGGCCATCGGCTCCGACTGAAACGGTTTCAGTGACGCAAGCGGATAATGTCAACAACAGAAAAGCTGATAGAACAAGCTGCTTCATTAGTCCTCAGTCAGTCAAATTATTTAACTCATTGTGACGGAAATCGATTGATCTTGCACTCGTTTTTTCATGGTTCTTTTAGTTCTGTCGATGACTTCACCCACCAACTGACCACAAGCGGCATCGATATCATCACCACGCGTTTTCCGTACGGTGACCGTGTACCCATATTCCATTAGCACCTTGCTAAACCTGTCTACCCTGCTATTGCTCGGTTTTACAAAGTCGGACTGTGGGAAAGGATTAAACGGAATTAAGTTAATTTTACACGGAGTATCTTTCATTACCTTAGCCAATTCATGGGCCTGATCCATGGAGTCATTCACGTGATCTAACAATACATACTCCACTGTCACCTTACTTCGGTTCGCATTGGACTTTGCCAGATATCGACGAACACCAGCCAGGAACTCCTGAATGTTGTACTTACTATTAATCGGCATGATTTCACTGCGTAGCTTATCGTTGGGTGCGTGCAGTGAAATAGCCAGGGCCACATCGATGCGGTCTCCCAGTATGTCCAACGCAGGCACCACACCAGACGTCGAAATTGTGACACGACGCTTCGATAACGAAAAACCCAAATCATCCAACATAAGTTCCATTGCGGGAACCACGTTATTCACGTTCAGTAGGGGCTCGCCCATCCCCATCATAACGACATTGGTAATAGGTCTTTGCCCACTTTTCCCGACAGGACCAATAATTTTCGCTGCCCGCCAAACCTGGCCAATGATCTCTGACACTTTCAGGTTACGATTAAATCCTTGCTGCGCCGTAGAGCAGAAAGTACATGCTAAGGCACACCCCACCTGAGAAGATACACACAGCGTCGCCCTGTCTCCATCTGGGATATAAACCGTTTCAACTTCCTGACCGCCGACATTCATGGCCCATTTGATGGTGCCATCAGAGCTGCGCTGCTCTACCGCTACTTCCGGCGCTTTAATTTCCGCTCTTTCTTTTAACTTAGCCCGTAAGGCTTTGTTAATATTGGTCATTTCGTCAAAGTTATCGCAGCCAAAGTGGTACATCCACTTCATCACCTGGTCAACTCGAAAGGGTTTTTCACCCATATCGACAAAAAACTGGCGCATGCCTTCTCGGTTTAGATCCAGCAAGTTTACTTTAGATTCACTCATTACTACGCCTCGGGTGTACTACGACTTAAAAAACGGTCGCGAATTGTACAAACTTTGTCGCCTGATTGCCAGCAGCAATCGGGGCTAATATAAGAATAGTTCGTAGGGACTGGTGCATATGACAGAAGAGATGTTGCTGGCAACATTTACCAACAACATACCTGGATTAATCGCGCGGTAATACTTCTGCGTCAGCAAAGAAATAGGCTATTTCCCTGGCAGCAGATTCTGTGCTGTCAGAGCCGTGTACCGAGTTTATCCGCAAGCTTTCAGCAAAATCGGCACGTATAGTACCCGCTGATGCTTCTTCCGGGTTAGTGCTGCCCATAATTTCACGGTTACGTTTAATTGCTTCTTCGCCTTGTAAAACCTGTACGACCACAGGTCCTGACGTCATAAACTCGACCAGAGGCTCATAAAAAGGTCGACCTTTATGTTCCGCATAAAAACCGGCAGCTTGTTCTTGAGTGAGGTGTAACATTTTCGTGGCGATTATCTGCAGCCCGGAGGTTTCAAATCTTTGGTAAATTGCACCGATCAGGTTTTTGCGCACAGCATCGGGTTTTAGAATAGAAAGGGTACGTTCAAATGCCATTTAAGGGCTCCTGTATTAAATGAGGGATTGCCTAACATGGCCGATTATCGCCCACCAGAACAACTTAAACAAGCTGCAAACGATTCCCGTGTGACACGATGAATACTACTTCCACAGTTGAAAAGTCAAGGGGATAGTCTATTCATTAAATATGTGAACAACACGGATAACAACTATCGAAAATGGATGACGATATCCTAATTATCGATGATGGCCAGGAAAGCATTCAAAAGTTCAGCGAGGGTTGGAAGATCCTGATTGTGGACGATGAACCTGAGGTTCATCGTATAACTAAAGTCACCCTCAGACAATTCAACTTCGATGAGAAATCTGTTGATTTCATTCATGCATACTCAGGAGTGGAAGCCAAAGACATTCTGCAAAGTACTCCTGATATAGCCCTAATATTACTAGATGTGGTAATGGAGACAGATGATGCCGGCTTACAGCTGGTTAAATATATCCGCACCGAGTTAAAAAACACCAGCGTCCGTATCGTATTGCGAACCGGGCAACCCGGACAAGCACCGGAAGATGATGTTGTAGTTAATTATGATATTAACGATTACAAAGATAAGACAGAACTTACCTCGCAAAAATTAAGAACCCTTATTCGCTCAAGCTTACGCTCATACCGTGATATTTGTTCACTGGAAAAAAATAAAAAAGGGCTAGAAAAAGTCATCCAGGCATCGAAGGGTATATTCGAAAAGAACGCATTAGCCACTTTTGTGGAAGGTGCGATGGAGCAGCTTGCCGCACTGCTATCCCTGGAAGAGACCACCATTTATAGCATCACTCATGCTTACGAGTTAAAAGATACAAAATTACAGGAACTGAGTGGTGATGTGAAAAACTGCCTACAGACGCTAAGCGAATTCTCCTCGGATGAAACTAATATCATTAGGGAGGCTATCGCACAAAAAGGAAATATATACCGCAACTCAGAAGTGGTCTTTTATTGTAAAAATGCTCGTCACAACTTGCTGTTTCATATCGAAGGAACCCATAAGCTGTCTGAGGTCGATGTACACCTGTTAAACCTTTTCACTGAAAATATAATTATTGCGTTAGAAAACATAAGGTTAAATGAGGTTATCGTAGACAATCAAAAAGAGATTATGTATCGACTGGGGGAAGTAATCGAAAGCCGATCAAAAGAATCTGGCAGTCACGTTAAGCGAGTAGCTAACTACACCGAACTCCTCGCTAGGTTATCTGGCCTGCCTAGCCAGGTAGTGGAGACACTTAAGCAGGCATCACCACTACATGACATCGGCAAGGTCGCTATTCCAGATGCCGTATTAAATAAACCGAGCAAGCTGGAAGGCGAAGAGTGGGAGATCATGATGACTCATGCAAAGCAGGGTCATGATATGCTGGAAAGTTCAGATATCGAGTTGCTACAATTGGGGGCCTCCATCGCACTTAACCATCACGAGAAGTGGGATGGAAGTGGTTATCCTAACGGCCTGGCAGGAAACGATATTCCCGTAGAAGGCAGAATTACAGCCCTTGCCGATGTGTTCGATGCGTTGGGCTCAACCCGTTGTTATAAAGAACCCTGGGAGATGGATGACATCCTCAAGCTAATCAAATCGGAATCCGGTAAGCATTTTGATCCTGCGCTAACCCGCCTACTAGTCGACAACTTGGATCTATTCCTCAAAATTAGAGATAGGTATAAAGACTAACCGTATGTCTCCCCCAAATTAGAGAACCTGTTCGATACGAGACATTAAAGCGATTGCTGAAAGTAAAAAGCACGGGACTGCCATCTGAGTTACTATATTTCAGATACGAAAAAACTCTAGCTTATCGCTAAGGTCCTAAAGTGTTGGCGGAGTGGACGGGACTCGAACCCGCGACCCCCGGCGTGACAGGCCGGTATTCTAACCAACTGAACTACCACTCCATCCGAAATGATGTCAATTTCACTATATAACGTTACCAACGAGCTTAAGCTCTATTGAATAATCGTTTTTGGTCGCGTAAAGATATATGACTCTTTTCGCTACCTATCATGGTGGCATAATGGTACGGAACTCTGCTTGCTGTCAGTGTTAACGGCATATGAGTACGGGACTCTGCTTGCTGTCAGTGTTAACGGCATATGAGTACGGGACTCTGCTTGCTGTCAGTGTTGACGGCATATGAGTACGGGACTCTGCTTGCTGTCAGTGTTGACGGCATATGAGTACGGGACTCTGCTTGCTGTCAGTGTTGACGGCATATGAGTACGGGACTCTGCTTGCTGTCAGTGTTGACGGCATATGAGTACGGGACTCTGCTTGCTGTCAGTGTTGACGGCATATGAGTACGGGACTCTGCTTGCTGTCAGTGTTGACGGCATATGAGTACGGGACTCTGCTTGCTGTCAGTGTTGACGGCATATGAGTACGGGACTCTGCTTGCTGTCAGTGTTGACGGCGAGTACGGGACTCTGCTTGCTGTCACGGCACATGAGTACGGGACTCTGCTTGCTGTCAGTGTTGGCGGAGTGGACGGGACTCGAACCCGCGACCCCCGGCGTGACAGGCCGGTATTCTAACCAACTGAACTACCACTCCACAGAGATGATACTTCAATCTTTACTTGCAAAAGCTTGACGGCACGTGAGTACAGGACTCTGTTTACTGCCAAAGTTAGCGAAACATGAGTACGGGACTCTTATTTGCTGCCAGTGTTGACGGCACGTGAGTACGAGACTCTTATTTGCTGCCAGTGTTGACGGCACGTGAGTACGGGACTCTTATTTGCTGCCAAAGTTGGCGGAGTGGACGGGACTCGAACCCGCGACCCCCGGCGTGACAGGCCGGTATTCTAACCAACTGAACTACCACTCCACTAAGGTTTTGCAATTCCAGATTGTAAACTAATGCTGCCCTGAATATACAGGTTGGTAAGATAGGAGTACAAAACTCTTTAATCTACCAAAGTTGGCGGAGTGGACGGGACTCGAACCCGCGACCCCCGGCGTGACAGGCCGGTATTCTAACCAACTGAACTACCACTCCACATTAGAGCATTAGCTATTAGATACTGAGACTGATTTATCAATAACAGATATTCTGTTGCTAAATCAGATATTGGCGGCACATAAGTACGAAACTCTTAATGACGACCAAAGTTGGCGGAGTGGACGGGACTCGAACCCGCGACCCCCGGCGTGACAGGCCGGTATTCTAACCAACTGAACTACCACTCCACTGAGTATCTAAACACTTCCAAAGGAAGTTTCTGACTTTGCTATTCTGATGCTTAAATCTGCTGCATAACTAAGGTCGCTTGAGAAAACTCAATAAACAACCGAAATTGGCGGAGTGGACGGGACTCGAACCCGCGACCCCCGGCGTGACAGGCCGGTATTCTAACCAACTGAACTACCACTCCGCTACATTTTGCAGCAAACCTAACTTCAGGTTTAACAAAATCAAACACACTAAGATTCAAAACAGACATTGGCGATTCATGAGCACAAGGCTCTTACACACATCCAAAGTTGGCGGAGTGGACGGGACTCGAACCCGCGACCCCCGGCGTGACAGGCCGGTATTCTAACCAACTGAACTACCACTCCGCATCTGTTGTTAACAAGGTAAACCCTGTCAAGCTGCCTTGAAATCTTACTTAAAGAAGCTTCCTATTTTCCAGAAACTCCGTCTTAAGTGCGGCGCAGATAATACGGTTATGGCCTAGCTGAGTCAACACTGTTAATGCAAAAAAGTCGGAATAATTACAGTTTGATTCCAGAACAACCAACCTTTGCTCCTTTTATACCCAATTGCCTATTTTTTCTCCTGTTCTTGCTCCAATGGAGTTGGATCCAAGGCAACATCCTCCTGTTCATTTTCTGCTATTTTGGCTGCAATACGTTTCACACTTCTACGCTTCCACCAAATGAGTGCACCACCCGCGATAATTAGCAAAAGAATTACACCGCCAGCAGAGATATAAATCCAAGCATAGCTTTCCTCCACCTCCACTGTCGCGACGGCATCACTTTCAGGTATGAGCTCAACAGTGGGGGGTGGTGGTACGATTCGAAACTCTTCCTGAGGCAGTTCAATCACAATCTCACGGCCTGATAGGGTCGTTGCATATGCCATGGCATCTATAGTGAAGCGCCCGGTCACGTCCGGTTTTTCTAACTGAACTTCAAACTTCTTTTGCTCGGCCTGAACGGTGATCTGCTTTTGCTCACCTAAGGCTCCTTCTATTTGCCCTACAAGAGACACGCTTTGAATTTGTAGCTCATCGTCGTCAATCACAACCACCAGTTTAGGCCCGAGATCTTGCGTAGCGGAGATCACATCCAGCTTCACTGGTATGGGGTAAACCAAAACATCCTTTTGAAAAGCCCGGGTAAATACCTCATTTTCTGTCGCTACCTGGACACGATATTTGCCGGCTGGGATCTTCAGCTTAACAAAAGCAGTCATTTCACCATCCCCCGGCCTTTCGTCATAATCTCGTCCATTATCCCAGTACCTGGCAGACACGTGACCGGAAAAAGCAAAGTTATCATCTTCCTCTTGGTTTAGGCTGGTCAAAGTGACTGACATGTAAAGGTCATCCAGGTAATCTTCAGCTAGCACTTGCTTATCCTGTGTGAGTAATGCGGCTTTCAACTTCAAATGCTCACCCACAAACAGCTGCTGAGCGATAGGGCTCACATCCAGTTCAAGTTTGCTCATTATTCTGATGCGATTCTCTGCGTCGATGGCACCTATCGCTTGCCAGGGCCCCGGCATAGGATTCTCAATGGTTATATAGTCCTGATAGTCCCCCTCCAGCCAGCTCACGTTATCCGGTTTTCTGTCCGAATATAGTTTGCTGCCATCTGGTCTCACCAGAATAACTGCGCTCGAGCCTTCGTCCCGCTTAATCACGAAGGTCACTTTTTCCGCTTCTCTGTCTATGCGAAAACGGTTATCAAACAAACTGATATCATTTCGTTCAAAAATATCAGCCGCAAATGCTGCACTCGATACCAACAAGCTGATCCAGACTATAAATTGCCGCATTCATTATTCCTTAGCACTTATAAAGGCTTCCCGCCATCCCCAGGTATTATTGCCGCCAAAGGCTGGAGCCACTCTTGTCAACTAAGTCGAGACGAGCCTCATGGGCATTCAGCTCTTGCTGTGTCGCCATAATAATCGGGGTCTGTGCCCTGTTTGCATCTAACCTCTGTCCACCTTCTGTGCCTTTATTATCAGCATTACCGTGGGAGAGATTAAGCTTAGTCTGGCCACCTGTCATTAACAGGTACACATCCGCCAGGATCTCGGCATCAAGCAATGCGCCGTGCAAAGTACGGTGAGAGTTATCTATGCCATAGCGGTCACAAAGGACATCCAGGTTATTACGCTTGCCCGGAAAAATTTCTTTCGCCATCGCCAGCGTATCGGTAATTTTGCAGAACTGCTCTGTTTTACCTATGTCTTGCTTTAGTTTGCCGAATTCATAATCCATAAAACCGATATCGAACGGTGCGTTGTGAGCAATCACTTCTGCTCCACGGATAAATTCCACGAATTCTTCGGCTATTTGGTTAAAACTGGGTTTGTCTCGGAGAAATTCGTCCGTAATGCCGTGAATTTCTATGGCTTCGGCATCAATCAAACGATCCGGCTTGATATAGACATGGTAGTGCCTGCCCGTCAGCTTACGGTTAATCACTTCAACACAGCCTATTTCAATGATCCGATGACCAAGGTAGTGAGGGCCGCTGTCAAAGTTCATACCCGTGGTTTCGGTATCAAGAACTACTTGTCTCAATGGCTCAGCTATGTTCATATTTGCCTCAAATTTCATTTATTACCCCTAGTCTATCAAATATGGCGAAACAGGTTGAACTCTATACAGACGGCTCGTGTTTAGGTAACCCGGGCCCAGGCGGATACGGCGCGGTGCTTAAATATAAAGGCCATCAAAAAACCTTGTCTCAGGGTTATCAGCAAACCACCAATAACAGGATGGAGCTGATGGCGTGTATTGCCGCGTTAAACAGCCTGAAAGAAAGCTGTCAGGTAAACTTAACCACAGACAGCCAATATGTACGCAAGGGCATAACACAGTGGATCCATAACTGGAAAAAGCGCCAGTGGCAAACCGCCAGTAAAGCACCGGTAAAAAATGCCGATTTATGGCAACAACTGGACCTGGCGAGGCAAAAACACCAAGTAGAATGGCATTGGGTGAAAGGCCATTCTGGACACCCGGAAAATGAGCTGTGTGATGAACTGGCACGAGCCGCTGCAGAGTCTGGGACCCTTATTCCCGATCAAGGCTATTTATCTGCCGGCTGATCATGGCGCCAGGAAATTGGATTATTTCAGGAGCAGGTGACAAATCTAACGTTCAGCCCGCCGCTCGAGAGTATTAATTTCTCTATTGGCCACGGCGCCCGATGTTAAAATAGGCCTGCGCACACGCCAGGTCTCTTTGATAGGAGTAAAAGGTGTCGTACGTTTCTTGGCGACAATAAAATAAACTGAGCAGCACAAAGGAAAATAATCCTGCCCTAATTTTTCCAGCCAGGAAGGAGCCAATCTTCCTCCGCTTAAAAAGCCAAAACCAAATCGGTCGTCCTGCAACACTTCAAACCCCAGTAAGTGCAGCCAATCTCTCACCCGAGTCGGGGTAAACAGGCGACCCGACCAGGGCAACTTATTTCGCCGAAAAGGCAAATACTTGCCCATCCCAAGCCAACTAAACGGATTAAAACCACTGACGATCAAACAGCCGTCAGATGTAAGAGCCCGTTCCACTTCACGCAACAATTGGTGAGGGTCAGAGGTAAAGTCCAGGCCATGAGCTAGCACACAAGCGTCGATACAGGATTCTTGAAACGGCAAGGCATTTACATCGGCGTATAACCCGGCAATACCACCACCATCTGTTAACGTCACCTGATGACGGATAGTACAGGATAAGGTACTTAACTCACCGCTTAATGCGCCTAGTTTTAATAAATGATAGCCAAATAGCTGCGGACACCAATTGTCTAACCGGATTTGCAATTGTTCGCATAACCAGTCTCCCATTGGCAACTCCTGCCAGCTGACAGGAACGGTGATCTCACGATTTGTTTTGGCAGGTCTCATCATAATTACTTAAGCAATGACAGTGATTGTCAGACTCGGGCTTCCTCCAGGGTAAATTTAACATAGTATCGCTCCGCAAACTCCGAATGGGTTCAAACTGTGGCCCGGTTTAGATTATCATAGTGTTATCTAATGTCAGCTTTGAGACAGCAAACCATGTTACACGTTTTAACTATTCCCGCATTCAAAGATAACTATATCTGGTTGATAAAGGAAACTAAGGGGACCCGTTGTACCTTAGTCGACCCAGGGGACGCTCATGCGGCCCAACAAGCGCTGGACAAGTTGGGTTTGACTCTGGACTCAATTTTGATCACCCACCACCATTGGGACCATGTTGATGGCGTCAAAATGCTCTGCGAACAGAGCCCCCATCAAGTTACCATCTACGGCCCGGCCAAAAGCCAGTTAAGCTTCAACTATAACCCCTTAAAAGAAGGAGATAAAGTTGAGCTATATGGCGCTGTTTTCGAAATATTGGATACTCCGGGCCATACCCTGGACCATATAGCCTACTATGGTGATAACAAACTGTTTTGCGGCGATACCTTGTTCAGTGCAGGCTGTGGCCGGCTGTTTGAAGGCACTGCAAAACAACTCGCTGACTCATTGCATAAGCTGGCCGCACTCCCATCCCATACCCAGGTTTATTGCACTCACGAGTACACGCAAGCTAATTTGACCTTTGCCCTACAGGTGGAGCCCGCGAATCAACAACTTCGGTTAGAAATGAAACAGGTAGCTAAGCTGATCCAGCAAGGGCTGCCTAGTTTACCTTCCACTATAGAAAAAGAACTGGCCATCAATCCTTTTTTACGCACAGAGCAAGCTTTGGTTAAAGCTGCGGTCCAGGCACACACGGCGCAGCCCCTAGCCGATCCTGATGCTGTATTTAAAGCATTACGGCATTGGAAAGATAGCTTTTAGCGCTGCCCATAGTTTCCCGGACGATTGTTTACTGCTCGACCTAATCCAGCGGTTAACTTAACGCCCGGTAAACTAATCTAGGTAACCCCTTGACGTTCAACGAGATACCCTTCCCTGTCGCTGTGAAATAGAAAGATAAATGGTCACCGGCTTGAATCTATAACTGCGGTTCACTAACATATGCGAGGAATTTTTCAGGTGACGGATAATAATGAGAAGCAAACTCACAGTTGCATTGGTTCTGGTATTAACTGGCTGTCAGACAGTTGATAATCCACCAAATGCCCCCGAAATATCGAGCCCGCAGGCTAAACCAGATCAGAATATGCAAACTGAGGAGGTGAGCAAACCTGCCCTTGATTCGCTCAACCAAGCTTCCAAGGTTATAACAGTAGTTGCCAGCCCCAAACCTGTGCCTCTTGAGGAAAAAAATATCTGGATCAAGCTAAGTAACGGCTTTGAGCTCGATGTTCCCGAAAATGACCGTATCAAGGCGCAACGTAACTGGTACCTGAAACATCCAGCCTATTTACGGCAAATATCCGAACGTGCCCAGCCTTACCTCTATTTTATTGTCGAAGAAATAGAGAAACGTGACATGCCTTTGGATCTTGCCCTGTTACCCGTAGTGGAAACTGCGTTTGACCCTAGCGCCTACTCATACAGTGGCGCCGCCGGTATGTGGCAGTTTATGCCTGCCACAGGTAAACAATACGGCCTGAAACAAGACTGGTGGTACGATGGCCGACGCGATGTAGTCGCCTCCACCCATGCCGCGCTGAAGCATATGGAGTATTTACATAAACAGATGGACGGTAACTGGCTGCATACACTGGCAGCCTATAACTCGGGTGAAGGCCGGGTACTGAACGCCATCAAGCGAAATACCCGCGACGGTAAACCGACCGACTTTTGGAACCTGGAATTGCCCAGGGAAACCCAGGCCTATGTCCCCAAACTGCTGGCGTTTGCCGACTTAATCAAAAACAATGAGAAATACGGCATATCCATGCCAATGCTGGCCAACCAGGCATATTTAGCGCACGTGAATGTAGGCTCCCAAATTGACCTTGCTTTAGCCGCTGATTTAGCGGGTACGGATATTAAGCAGCTAAAGAAATTGAACCCTGGCTACCATCGCTGGGCAACCTCGCCAAATGGTCCACATACCTTGTTAATGCCGATTAGCAAGAGTAAGAAATTTCAGCTGGCATTAGCGGAAGTCCCTGCAAAACAGCGGATCCGCTGGCAAAGCTATGAAGTACAATCGGGAGATAGCCTGATACGAATTGCAAAGCAATTTGATACCCGTACCGATGTATTACGCAGTGCCAACAATATCAGCGGTAATATAATTCGTACCGGGCAAACCATGCTAATCCCGGCTTCAGATCAAACGTTTGCCGTTACCAAAACGGTTAAACAGACCGCCGGTAAAAGTAAAAGTAAAAGTAAAAGTATAAGTATAAACAATCGCCAAGCTAGCTATCTGGTAAAATCGGGTGACAATCTTTGGTCCATAGCCAAAAAACATAAGGTAAGTTACAAAAGCCTGGCAAAGTGGAATGGTATCTCGACCAAAGCCACACTCAGACCAGGACAAAAGTTGCTGATAAGTGAGGCAGGCAACTCGGCGGCTAAAAACCAGGATTCAGTAATTAGAAACATCACGTATCAGGTAAAGTCTGGCGACTCACTCTCTGAAATAGCCTACAGATTTAAGGTCAAAGTAGCTGATGTAGTGCGCTGGAATCAACTGGACACATCCAAATACCTCAAGCCAGGCCAGAAGCTTAAGCTAATCGTCGATGTCACTAAGGTTAGTGTCTAGGCGGATTTACCGGCTGCGCTAAGCAAAAAAAGGGAGTACTCCCTTTTTTTGCTTTTACTCTTGGATTATTCCGGTTTAATCATTTCAAATTCCGCCAAAATGGGGTTGTGATCCGATGCCTTTGTGGCTACTCCCTTCGCGTTTATCTGCTTTAGACCACGGTAAAACAGGTGATCAATTGCATGACCAAAGATGGTCACTCTGTTATCCGGTGATAGCTGCGCCTCTTGTAATCCAAACTTACCCAGCTTTTCCCTCACTAACAGCTCCCTTTGTGCACTCCAGGTATTAAAATCACCGGCAAATAGTACAGGGCCTGAATGATGTTCCAATGTTTGTGTCAGTGCATCGAGTTGAATGGCAAACTCGGTCAACCCAAGGCTGAAGTTTATCCCATGGATATTTAATACCAGTAAGGTTTGAGGGCTAGCTGCAAACGGGAACTTGGCAGCCATTGCAGTTTTTGGAAATACGATAAAAGGTTCAGCGATGCGGAATTGACACACGGCCCGAGGATTAGTTTGAAATGCCATCGCTACGCCCATTGGCACCTTATCAGCAGTAAAGGCTTTCGTTAACAACCAATTTAGGTCTAATTCGGTAAAAAGCCCGGTTAGCTCGTTCGTCAGCGCCGCTTCTTGCAATAACACTATCTGACTCTGTCCAGCATTTTCCTTAAGTAAGGGCTTCCAACCCTCGCTCTGCTCTTTGTAAATATTCCAGCTAAATACAGTAAACCTATCTCCCAACCCGGACGAAGATTCCCCCGTATCATATTGACTAAATTGGGGGCATTGCGCCATAACAAGCTCACTATTCGGGGTTAACACCAGCTCTTGTTGAGGAATATCAAAATAGTAACCCCCCCATAGGCCTGTGGGTACCAAGAGAAAAAAAAATATGCTTAATATGTACTTAATCACTTGCTTCCCCATTGAAATTCCTTAACAATAATTTCACTTTTCACCCTTGAACTCGTCTGCACAATGCCAAAATACTAAGGGGTTGCTTATGGCCAGCACACACAAGTACCTTGTCACTTACTTTAATAACACTGGGAATAAGTCACGCTGTATCCTGGATACAGCCTACACTATTTACCGGGATCAGGAATCAGAGCTCTGTGTCTACCACGCCAAACAGTATATCGGCTCCACAGAAGTTGTCGAATCCATGGTCGCTGGCCAACTAGGCCTGCGAGAAGCTCTTTGCGTCATAGATGTTGAGGCTGAATAGTCCAGCTTCTGTTGTTATACCGGTATTTCCATCACCTTTAGAAAAGTAAAATAACCTAAATTTAAGGGCACAGATGCTAAACCCGGAAAATACATGCTTAGTCGTTGTTGATGTCCAAGGCAAACTCGCCGAGCAAATGGCGGATAGTTGGCAGTTATTCCAACGCATTAACCAGCTGGTAGCAGGTGCCAAGATACTCCAGATCCCCATTCTCCTATTGGAGCAGTTACCTGAAAAGCTGGGGCCTACACATCAAGCAATCACCAGAGAGCTCGAAGGAATTCAAGCTATTAGCAAATCGACTTTTAGCGGTGCAGGCAGCGACGAATTTAATCGACAGCTGGCTAATTTGGACAAACATCAGGTCGTGATATGTGGTATCGAAAGCCATATTTGTGTTTACCAAACCAGCTCCGACCTACTGGGCTCTGGCTATGGGGTACACTTGGTGACAGACTGCACGTCTTCGCGAACGGAGCACAATCGTGAACTCGGGATCAGAAAAATAGAAAAATTAGGAGCTCAATTAACCTCGGTGGAAATGCTGCTGTTTGAGCTCCAGGGTCATGCACGAGGGCAAACCTTTAGAGATTTACTCAAAATAATCAAATAACTAAGTTAGCGATTTGATCAGTATTTTAGAATTTCGTTGAAAGTTATACAGCGACTGTTTTGTATCCGGTAATTCCGAGAGTTCCGCCGGATAAAATCCTCTCTCCCTGAACCAATGGATACTCTGAGTGGTTAATACAAAGAGCTTCTTTAACCCCAGCTTTCTAGCCTGGCCTTCGATATGTCTGACCAGGTTATCTCCCCTACTGGTACGCCTGTATTCAGGGTGGCTAACCACACACGCCAGCTCCCCAATACCGTCTTCCACTGAGGGGGATAACGCCGCGCAGCCTATCACCATGCCATCTCGCTCAACTATAGTGAACTGGCCGATTTCAGACTCAAGCAACTCACGTGAACGTTTCACCAAAAAGCCTTTTTCTTCCAAAGGCCGGATAAGCTCTATAATGCCGCCGATATCATCAACATGAGCAGGTCTTATCTGCTCGTAGCTTTGCCGCACTATCTGCGTGCCCACTCCATCCCGGGTAAACAGTTCACGTAACAATGCCCCGTCTTCCTGATAACTCACCAAATGGCTGCGCTTTACCCCACCATAGCAAGAGGCAATGCCGGCTCTTAAGTAGCGAATGGTTCCCGTATCTTCCAGCGGCTCTTGCACTAACTCTTTAAGTTTAAATTCAGCCTCTGACGGTAACATCTCGTTGATGACATGTTTCTCGTCATCCAGCACCCCTTGCTGTGAGCAGAAACCAATAATTTTATCCGCTTGTAGACCTATCGCCACCTGGGTCGCCACGTCTTCCGCGGACAGGTTAAAAACATCACCTGTTACCGAATAACCCAGAGGAGAAAGTACCACAACAGCCCCCTGTTCCAGTTGCCGGCGAATACCATCGCTATCGATACGCCTGACCTTTCCCGTATGACAGAAGTCGACACCATCCTTGACCCCCATGGGCTGAGCTACCACAAAGTTACCATTCACCACTTGTATCCCGGCGCCTTGCATAGGGGAATTAACCACCCCCATAGATAAGCTCGCCTGCACTTCAACCTGCAGCGCACCCACCACCTTTTTAATCAAAGCCAGCGCTTTATCATCTGTTATCCTGAGGTTGTCATGAAAAACTCCTTCATGACGATCTTCACCTAAGGCCTCCTCTATTTGTGGACGGGCGCCATATACCAATACCAGCTTAACGCCTAAGCTATTAAGCAAAGCAATATCATTGACTATATGTTGAAACCCTTCATAGGCCAGCGCTTCACCGCCAATCATCAAGACAAAGGTTTTATTTCTATGAGCATTGATATACGGGGCGGAGTGGCGAAACCAGCTTACCAGTTGATGAGTATCTTGATTCAAATCCGACTAACTCCATGCCAGAAAACAGGAAAATGGCAGTCCCATCATTGTACCTTAACCAAGCATAAGTTAGCATCTGCAGTGGTGACATTAATCTAGGTTGTAAATAGATTAATTTAGCTGAGCACTAAATCAAATGAGTAAAATCCCTTTTCAGCAAGGCTTCAGCTTCCTCGGCACTCACTGGCCGAGAGAAATAGTAACCTTGCAGAGAATCACAGCCTTTCCCTTTAAGAAATTCAACTTGCTCCCTCATCTCAACGCCCTCAGCAACCACTTTTAGTCCGAGGCCATTGGCCATAGTGATAATGGTCGATACAATTTTCGCATCGTCTGAGTCCATGGTTAACTGGGCAACAAAAGTGCGATCAACCTTTAAGGTATGCAATGGAAAGCGCTTTAAATAAGCCAGGGAGGAATATCCTGTACCAAAATCATCCATCGCGATAGTTATGCCCGACTGACTAATTCGCTCCATCATATGAATTGCATGCTCAATATCCTCCATCAGCATACTCTCGGTAATTTCCACCTCCAAGTTCGCTGCCTTGAGTCCTGTTTGTTCTAAACAGGAGAATATTTTTTGATTAAGCTGCTCCTCCAAAAACTGCTTTGGAGATAGATTAACCGCCATTTTAAGGTCGCTATACCCGAGATCGACCCAGGCTTTCTCTTGCCTACAGGTTTCCATTAATATCCATTCACCCAACGAGTTAATCAACCCGGTTTGCTCCGCAAGAGGAATGAAATCTGCCGGAGGAATAAAGCCAAACTCACTATGAAACCAACGAACCAAAGCTTCAAAGCCGGTTATTTTTCCAGTGAGTGGGTGAGTATAAGTTTTCCAATATTATGTATGTATTTTAATCATTGCAAATATACTAATTCGCCTAGAACTGCATGGCCTGCCTAGATTGGTAGGTTGATTTAAGCCTTGGTGAACTTTTGCTTATGCACTTAACAGGGCAAACTTTTGGCTGATAGAAAAGCTTAAGCTCATTATTCGCAAGTGCTTTCCTAAGCCCCCTGACCAAATTCAATCTGTGCTCATGATTGGCATTCATATCTTTGTGATAAAACCGGATTTGCCCCAAGCCCACCAACTTTGCCTGCCCTTTTGCATGCTGAGCGTTAGTCACAACTTCCTGAGGCAACGCACCGTCTTCTGGATAAAACGCTATTCCCAGGCACGCAGAGACAGGAAGTTCCTGCTCTTCAAAAACAAAATCGCCGGATAAAAACTGTTGAACTCGGTTAGCGGACGCTTCTACCGCCGAACTATCCACTAACCCAGACATAATCACCGCGAACTCATCCCCCCTAAACGGGCCACGGTATCGGCCTTACGGGCGCAGCTGCTGATACGCCTGGCTGTTTCAGCGAGTAGAGCATCCCCTGCATTTAGTCCCAGGGAACTATAAACCCCCTGAAAGCCATCTATATCGATGATAATGACCGCTAGCTGCACCCTATTGCGATCGCATTCCTGTACTCGATGTTTTAATCGGTCTTGGAACAACAAGCGATTTGGTAATTCGGTAAGTGGATCCTGAAAAGATAAATACTGCAGTCGTTTCTCCGCTTCCTTTTTCTCCTAAATATCGAAAAAAGTGATGACGTGGTACTCAACGGCGCCAACTTCACTCTTCATCACAAATACATTCACCCAGACAGAAAAAGCTTCTCCAGACGCTCTCTCTGCCAAGAGTTCACCCTGCCACTGACCATCAAAATACACTCTGTGCCACATGGCCTGATAAAAACTCTCACTCTGGTGTTTAGAGGCCAACAAATCCGGTATCCGAGCAATCACCTGCTCCCGGCAATAACCGGATATTTTGGAAAAAGCCTGGTTAATCTCCACCACATTATAGCTGGAGTCTGTCACTATGATCGCTTCGGATAAGGTATCAAATACACTCGACGTCAACTTGAGTCGTGATTCGAGCTCTCTTTTCAAACTGTAATCACGAAAGGTCACCACAGCGCCATTAAAACGGCCCTCATCTTCCATAGCCGAGCACAGATACTCAACGTATAGGAAACTGCCATCTGATTTTTCGAGCTTACCGTGAAGCGTTAAAGATAATTCAGTTTCCTGCCTCATTACTTGCTTAATCGCAGTATTGCTTTCGCCGGGTCCATTATCTAGCCCGATAAAATTAAAGTAATCACTATAAGATGCTCCAACCAGATCGGCACGCTCATTACAAAGCATAAGTAGGGCCGCTTGGTTGACAAATGAGAGCTTACCTTGTTTATCTATCCCAAAAATACCATCGACAACAGTATCCAGTAGCTTTTGATTAAGGTGAAACAGTTCACCAATTTTTTGCTTTGACTGTTTTCGAAAAAACAGCTCATCTCTAAGGCTTTGTTGGCTAGCGGCGATTTCTGAAGCCATCAGGTTCATGGTTTTTGCTAACAAACCAATTTCATCTTTCGACTTTACGTCAACAGGTTCACTATAATCTGAATGGCTCAACCGTTGAGCATAAGCTTCCAGCGCTAAAATTGGCTTAGAAATATGCCGAGACAGTGCGATCCCAAGCATTGCTGCGAAGAAAAAATATATAAAGTCGACTGAAATAAGGAAGGTTTGCGACATCTCGATGAGTTTTTCCAACTCTTCAGCTTCCTCATAAACTTCCTCTTTAGTTTCCCCTGTCATAGAGTCAACTTCTTGCTGAAGATAACGTGATTGAGTTAACCAGTCCTGATACCAACTGCGAATATTCTCATCGGCTAATATGTGGGCATTGCTCGAGGCTTCGATTTCATTTCGGAGTAAAAAACTGGCGTCGATAAAACGACCAACCAGATCTCCTAAGCGTTTGGCCTCCTTCAGCTCTTCCTGTTCTGTTCGCTCCGCATGGGTATCCTTGGAGGAGTGAAGATCTTTTGTGACACTTTTTACCCATTTAAGCTGAGAATGGTGCATTTCTGCAAGCGCGAACCTGACTTCAGATAACGCATACTTTCGGCTTTTCTGTCTTTAATACTATGGGAAAGTAGCGCTTCATGAACATTAGATTTTGCGCGTTGAATATGAAGGGAAAGCTCGGTCACATGGTCCAGCTCAGCAAGGTTGGTATAAAACAGCCTTTCAACCTCTTGCTGTATTTTGTGACCACCATAAATGGCATATAGGCCGAGTGAAGATGAAAGCAACGCCATAGCCATAAAACTACAAATAAGCTTGGCAGTTATTTTCATATCTCAGCCCTCTAAATCATCCTACCTAGTACCCGAGATCATAAGTCCGTGCAAATTTGCTCGTTATTTGTACGGCCGTTAATTTCTAGCGGGCTAACCCTTTTAAGCACCAGCGTGTTCTTATCTTCAATTGTCCACTCAAACTCTTCCCCTTTCTCCATGCTTAAGGCTTCAGCAATCGCTGCTGGCATATTGAGGTAAAAGGATTTATTAGTCGGTCTTTGTACTTTTTGTATTTTTACTTTGTAACCCATTGTCTTCCCAAAGCTGATTAGCTGTTACACCATAAATATAGTATATTAACTATATTTGGTTGGCGATGAATACCTTATTTCCTACGCAATATGCAAATGACATTACTACAACTATTTTATCAATGTTGCGATGTTACACCACCCCAGCCTGTATTCTGACTCGGTTAAAGGCTGTCTTGCTCATTAACGAGACCTTTAATATGAACAAAGTAGCCAGAGAATTGGGGGTTAGTTGTAATTTCGTCATTAAGTGGAGGGACAGAGATCGGTTGTTGTTTGCTGCCTGGCCCACTGACTTGGTGAGCAAAAAAGACAAGCAAGGTTTCTTATGTAAAGCTTTCTCTGATCCGCCCAGAAGCGGGGCGCCGCTGACCTATACCGAAGAGCAGCTATTTAATTTGATGGCTCTGGCGCTAAAAGAGCCGACCAAATGTGGAAGAGAAATTACTCATTGGACACATACAGAACTGGCCGATGAAGCGAATATACAACAATTAGCCTCAGGGATATCAAAAAGCACTGTCGGACGTTTTCTCAGACAGGTCGATATCAGGCCACATCGCTCTACCTACTGGCTTAACCCCAAGGTTAAGGATGACGAGGAGTTTAAGAAGGAAGTCAATCATGTCTGTGATACCTATCATCAAGCCTCAATGCTGGCCGAGGAGAATGTTATCACTGTGTCAGTAGATGAAAAAACAGGTATCCAGGCATTAGAGCGCATTTCGCCTGATAAGCCAACAAAACAAGGAATGATTGAAAAGCGGGAGTTTGAATATAAACGTCACGGAACGCTCAGTCTGACGCCAAGTTTCAATATAGTGACTGGTCAGATAATGAATTATCGTATCGCTGAAACACGCAACGAGGTGGATTTCTGTGAGCATATAAAACAAACGGTGGCGACATCCCCGGAAAGTACCTGGGTGATAGTGACGGACCAATTGAATGTGCATAAGTCGGAAACGCTGGTTCGATTTGTCGCAGAACGTTGTGGCATAGATGAAGAGCTTGGCGTTAAGGGAAAATCAGGTATCCTCAAGGATACCGTGTCCAGGCAGCAATTTTTGAGTGATAAATCTCATCGCATCCGTTTTGTTTATACACCAAAGCACTGCTCATGGTTAAACCAGGTCGAGATTTGGTTTGGCATCTTATCGCGAAAGTTACTCAAGCGGGGAAACTTCACTAGCTTGGAGGATCTACGAGGGAAACTGACCCGGTTTATCAGCTATTTTAATAAACAGCTGGCGAAACCATTTAAATGGACTTACAAAGGGAAGGTATTGACGGCCTGATCAAATAACCGCCATTTTTGAACGTATTTATGACCCGAGGTACTAGTGTCTGAACGAAAACTCCTAGAGCTAGAGTGCGCAAGGCTTTCAGGCAGAATTCGGAATCTAAGTTTTTAAGTTTTGGGTGATATTTCATAAATAGTATCTGAACGGAAACTTGATTCACTATAAAATTCAACATGATACGGTAAAGTTGAATGTCGACTTCTAACTTATGATCGCTTGTTATAAGGAAAACTCGCCTGTAATAGCCTGATCTTGTAGGATTTTCCTATACTTTGTCTCGACCTGCAGGGGTTACACCTTCATTTTTCAAAAAACTTCAGGCGGCGAAATCTTATGAGAGAAGTGCTCAATCCTCAGTTCAAACTCAGTGAAGCTAACATTGCCAACATTGAATTCGATCCCAAATCCCGTGATGATATTCCCAAGCTCCTCATTGGCCTTCAGCACATTTATATCACACCGGAATTACGCGAGGAGGTATTCACTATACTCGCTGAGATCGTACCTATTAACGAGGACGGTGAAAGCGCCAGCACCGATACCGGCCGCCCCGGTATGGATCAGTGGACCATTCTGGTACTTGGGGTGTTGCGCCTTGGCCTGAATGCCGATTTTGATCGTATTCATGAACGGGCCAATCAACACAATACTATCCGCGCCATGCTCGGATTGAGCGACTGGTGTGACAACAGAAAGTTCAGCTTGCAGAGCATCAAAGACAACCTGATGTTGTTCACTCCCGAGTTGCTAGACCGGATAAACCAGTGTGTGGTGAAGGCAGGCTACCGCCTGCTAAAAAAGGACGAAAACAACGCAATCACCGGGCGCTGTGATTCGTTTGTCGTTGAAACCTATGTCCATTATCCCACCGATATCAATCTGTTATTTGACGCTGTCAGAAAGACCATGGAAGAATGTGCTGCCTTATGTGAGCCCTTTGGCCACAGCCTGTGGCGGCAGTATCGCTACAATATCCGCCAGTTTAAGAAGCTGCATCGCAAGGCTCAGAAACTCAAGCATTCCACGTCAAAAGATGAGGCTAAGCAACAGCGCCAGCTTGAGCGGGTACAACAGGCTCATCAGGCCTTAATCGAGTCTGCTCAGAAATTCGAATATCGCGCCCGGCAAACCCGTGAACTACTGGGCCATAAATACGGTTTGTTCAACTTGGCGTTGGCGAAACTGGATGGTTACCTTGACCATGTCAACCGGCAAATTGACCAGATCCGCAGACGCGTTTTGGAGGGAGAGAAGATCCCTCACGCTGAAAAGGTATTTTCAATCTTTCAGCCACACACTGAATGGGTCAGTAAAGGCAAGGCTGGCGTACCGGTTGAGCTGGGGCTTCGAGTCTGTATCATGGCTGACAGCGACAGCTTTATTCTGCATCATCAGGTGATGGAAAAGCAGACGGACGACCAGGTTGCTGTCGCTATGGTCGAAGAAAGTCAAAACCGGTATGCTGGCCTAAACGTATGCAGCTTCGATAAGGGTTTTCATAGCAAAGAAAACCAGGAGGAACTCAAGCAGCGACTGGAGCTAACAGTGTTGCCAAAGAAAGGTCGGCTGTCGAAAGCAGAGCAAGCACATGAGTACGCACCCGAGTTTATCGAAACAAAAAGAAAGCACTCCGCAGTTGAAGCGGCTATTAACGGTCTGGAAGTGCATGGTCTGGATACGTGTCGCGACCACGGTTTAGCCGGTTTCAAGCGTTATGCCGCGCTGGCGGTTGTGGCGAAGAACATTCACCGCCTGGGCGCTTTGGTGCGAGATGTAGAGAGAAAGCGAAAACGAGGGCCATACAAAAAAGCGGCCTGATACTGGCGTGCTTTCTGGAAGAATGATCATATGGCCACGATCCGTCAGGCAATCCATACCCTAAAAATACCTTTGCATAACAATTTCTTATAACAACTAAGCACAGATAACCACTCTGGTTATAAACAATCAAAACCAATAATAATCAACTTACCAGCAATAGGTAAGTTGTGCCCGAAAAGCGAGTTTTCTGCCAGGCACTAAATAGCCCCAATTTTTAGGTGTTTTCTGTATTAGCATCTAAATCTTCGTTTTTAAAACCCTTCTACAGCCCTTATGAATAAAGGGTTGTAGGGTTTTCGGTCAGGTACTACCTATATTCTAGCCAGTCAGTATTTGTTGGCAGTTAGCTGACTCGCAAGACCCATACTTAACCGACCAGAATTACGATACTTCTGGCTTTGGCCAGGTATTTATTGCGAACCAGGTTAGCTTGTTTCTTAGGCATTAAAATGTCATCAGAATCCGATAGTGAGGTATCGATGAAGCGGATCCAGGCGCCATTTGGGGCAGGTGGTAGCTCGAATTCCAACGGTTCCCAATATGAATTGAAAATCGCATACATGGCGTAGGTTTGACCATAAGGGGTTGTTTCTATTGCGATGGAGCGAGAGTCATCTCCCCAATCAGGCTGTAAAAGTTTAACACCGTGCCAGCGAATATCTGACCTTTGTAGCACTTCATCTAAAGGTAAACGTTTGCTCTTCATCAGGTCTAAACTTCCCTGCTCTACACGCTGATGGACAAGTGCTTTGGTAAAATTTAATAGATCTTCATTTCGTTCAATTAAGGACCAGTCTAGCCAAAACAATGAGTTATCTTGGCAATAACCATTATTATTACCGCCTTGGGTTCTGCCCATTTCATCGCCCATTTGAATCATAGGAGTGCCCAATGAGAGTAAGTTAATAGTTAGCAGGTTTTTTATTTGCTTTCGGCGTAACGCATTGATCTCTGGGTCATTAGTCAGCCCTTCAACACCATGATTCCAGCTGAAGTTTTCATTACAGCCATCTCGATTATCTTCACCATTATCAAGGTTGTGTTTTTCGTCGAAACTCACCAAATCCATTAAGGTGAAACCATCGTGGCAAGTAACAAAATTAATCGTTTTTTCCGGTTCAAGCTGATGATGACCGTAAATATCCGGGCTGCCAATCAATCGATCTGCAAACTTGCTAACCATCCCCGCGTCCCCACGAATAAATCGCCTGACATCGTCCCTAAACTGTCCGTTCCATTCACGCCACCTTTGTCCTGCCAACTGCCCAACTTGATATAAGCCTCCTGCATCCCAAGCTTCTGCGATTAGTTTAGTGGAGGCAAGCAAGGGGTCAGTATCAATACTCCAAAGGGTGGGAGGACTCACCATAGGCATTCCTTCCTCGTCACGAGATAGTATTGATGCCAAATCGAACCTGAAACCATCCACATGCATTTTTTCTACCCAGAAATGTAAGCTATCGATGATCAAACGTCGACATACCGAATGAGTGCCGTTAAAGGTGTTACCGCATCCGCTAAAGTTCATATATTCGGACTTGTCCTTGTCCAAAATATAGTAGGCATCGTTATCTAACCCTCTGAAGCACAAGGTAGGGCCATTTTCATCCCCTTCCGCCGTATGGTTATAAACTACATCCAAAATAACTTCGATATCAGCCTTATGTAGCGCTTTAACCATATCCCTGAACTCATTCAAAGGACCTAACAATGATTTATCGGAGCTGTAGTCCCGGTGAGGAGAGAAAAAGGAGATAGGACTATAACCCCAATAATTACTTAACCCGGCGTGATGCTCTTCTTCATCAAATTGATAAACCGGCATCAATTCAACCGCGGTAATCCCCAGCTCTTTCAGATAGGGGATCTTTTCGACCAAACCTGCGTAAGTACCACGTTTTTCCAGTGAAATTTTGGAACTAGGGTGACGAGTGAACCCCCCCACATGCATTTCATAGATGACTGTCTTTCCAAATTTATGCCGTGGATGCTCATCATCTTCCCAATCATAATCATCGATATCAGCGACTACGCTCTTAAGACAGGACTCCAGATTAGGGCCAGGAGCGATAGCCGCCTCTCTGCTATAGTTTTTTCCTTTGGCGACTAAAATGCCATAGGGATCTAACAAGGCTTTTTCGTTATCAAAACGTGTTCCATCGAATGGACGATAGGGACCATTTACTCTGAAGGCATATAACTGACCAGGTTTCACACCTTCGATAAAAATGTGCCAGTAATAAGCTGTGCGATTTTCAGAGTCTGAAAATCTAAAGATATGACTAGGCTCATTATCATCTTGTTGATCGAAAAACAGTAATTCTACTTCATCCGCTAATCGTGCAAATAAACTAAAATTCGCACCTTGAGCGGTTAAAGTAACTCCAAGCTTTTCAGGCCAACCATGCCTTACGCGGAAGTTCATATAAAGTCCCTTTATTACTTCAAAATAGCTAACCTAGCATAGCAAAATGAAATAATTAGTATAGCGACAGGAATCAATGACTATATTTTTACTGTTTATTATCAACTGGTTATATAGTGTAAATCAATATGATATTATTCGATAAAAACGCACATGGATTGGAAATGGAATTTATATGTTGGGTTTTGGCATTGGTTTATTTTTAATACACAATAAAAAAACCCGAACCTTTCGGTTCGGGCTTTCTAATTGGTGCCTGGCAGTGTCCTACTCTCACATGGGGAAACCCCACACTACCATCGGCGCTATTGCGTTTCACTACTGAGTTCGGCATGGAGTCAGGTGGGTCCACAATGCTATGGCCGCCAGGCGATAACTTGTATTGCTCTCGTCGTTAGACGCGAGCTTTAAAATCTGGAAGTGATAAAGTTCGCAACAGCTCTTTGTCTTCTCACACCTTTACTTCGTAAAAGTGTTGCCAGACCTTCACATTTTGCAAGCAAAAAGTGAATAGTTCGCAAGTAATCTTTTGGTATTAACACCCTAATGCTTAGTTTCCTCTCACATGTCTTCAACATGTTGCCGGAACTGCGCGGGTTACTTCGTAACACCGCTTAGGAGTTGTATGGTTAAGCCTCACGGGTCATTAGTACAAGTTAGCTCAATGCCTCACAGCACTTACACACCTTGCCTATCAACGTTGTAGTCTCCAACGGCCCTTCAGGGACCTTAAAGGTCCAGTGAGAACTCATCTTGAGGCTCGCTTCCCGCTTAGATGCTTTCAGCGGTTATCGATTCCGAACGTAGCTACCGGGCAATGCTATTGGCATAACAACCCGAACACCAGCGGTTCGTCCACTCCGGTCCTCTCGTACTAGGAGCAGCCCCTCTCAATTCTCAAACGCCCACGGCAGATAGGGACCGAACTGTCTCACGACGTTCTAAACCCAGCTCGCGTACCACTTTAAATGGCGAACAGCCATACCCTTGGGACCGACTTCAGCCCCAGGATGTGATGAGCCGACATCGAGGTGCCAAACACCGCCGTCGATATGAACTCTTGGGCGGTATCAGCCTGTTATCCCCGGAGTACCTTTTATCCGTTGAGCGATGGCCCTTCCATTCAGAACCACCGGATCACTATGACCTACTTTCGTACCTGCTCGACGTGTCTGTCTCGCAGTTAAGCTGGCTTATACCATTGTACTAACCTCACGATGTCCGACCGTGATTAGCCAACCTTCGTACTCCTCCGTTACTCTTTGGGAGGAGACCGCCCCAGTCAAACTACCCACCAGACAGTGTCCCAACCCCCGGTTCAGGGGGCGTGGTTAGAACATCAACACTACAAGGGTGGTATTTCAAGGTCGGCTCCACTCAATCTAGCGACCAAGTTTCAATGCCTCCCACCTATCCTACACATGTAGGGTCAATGTTCACTGCCAAGCTGTAGTAAAGGTTCACGGGGTCTTTCCGTCTAGCCGCGGGTACACTGCATCTTCACAGCGATTTCAACTTCACTGAGTCTCGGGTGGAGACAGCGTGGCCATCATTACGCCATTCGTGCAGGTCGGAACTTACCCGACAAGGAATTTCGCTACCTTAGGACCGTTATAGTTACGGCCGCCGTTTACCGGGGCTTCGATCAAGAGCTTCGCGCAAGCGCTAACCCCATCAATTAACCTTCCGGCACCGGGCAGGCGTCACACCGTATACGTCATCTTGCGATTTTGCACAGTGCTGTGTTTTTAATAAACAGTTGCAGCCACCTGGTATCTGCGACCGCCGTCAGCTTAGGAAGCAAGTTCCATCACCAACAGCGGCGTACCTTCTCCCGAAGTTACGGTACCATTTTGCCTAGTTCCTTCACCCGAGTTCTCTCAAGCGCCTTGGTATTCTCTACCTGACCACCTGTGTCGGTTTGGGGTACGATTGTTTGTTATCTGAAGCTTAGAGGCTTTTCCTGGAAGCAGGGCATCAATGACTTCAACACCGTAGTGTCTCGACATCGTGTCTCAGCGTTAATGAATTCCCGGATTTACCTAAGAACTCCGCCTACACACTTGAACCAGGACAACCATCGCCTGGCCCACCTAGCCTTCTCCGTCCCCCCATCGCAATAACAACCAGTACGGGAATATTAACCCGTTTCCCATCGACTACGCCTTTCGGCCTCGCCTTAGGGGTCGACTCACCCTGCCCCGATTAACGTTGGACAGGAACCCTTGGTCTTCCGGCGTGCGGGTTTTTCACCCGCATTATCGTTACTCATGTCAGCATTCGCACTTCTGATACCTCCAGGATGCCTCTCAGCTTTCCCTTCAACGGCTTACAGAACGCTCCTCTACCATGCATGCAAGCATGCATCCGTAGCTTCGGTGACTAGCTTAGCCCCGTTACATCTTCCGCGCAGACCGACTCGACCAGTGAGCTATTACGCTTTCTTTAAAAGATGGCTGCTTCTAAGCCAACTTCCTGGCTGTCTGAGCCTTTCCACATCGTTTCCCACTTAGCTAGTACTTTGGGACCTTAGCTGACGGTCTGGGTTGTTTCCCTTTCCACGACGGACGTTAGCACCCGCCGTGTGTCTCCCGTGATTGCACTCATTGGTATTCGGAGTTTGCATCGGGTTGGTAAGTCGGGATGACCCCCTAGCCGAAACAGTGCTCTACCCCCAATGGTGAGACACGAGGCGCTACCTAAATAGCTTTCGAGGAGAACCAGCTATCTCCCGGTTTGATTGGCCTTTCACCCCCAGCCACAAGTCATCCCCTAATTTTTCAACATTAGTGGGTTCGGTCCTCCAGTTGATGTTACTCAACCTTCAACCTGCTCATGGCTAGATCACCGGGTTTCGGGTCTAATCCTAGCAACTGTACGCCCAGTTAAGACTCGGTTTCCCTACGGCTCCCCTAACGGTTAACCTTGCTACTAAAATTAAGTCGCTGACCCATTATACAAAAGGTACGCAGTCACGGAACAAGTCCGCTCCCACTGCTTGTACGTACACGGTTTCAGGTTCTATTTCACTCCCCTCACAGGGGTTCTTTTCGCCTTTCCCTCACGGTACTGGTTCACTATCGGTCAGTCAGGAGTATTTAGCCTTGGAGGATGGTCCCCCCATATTCAAACAGCATTTCACGTGTGCCGTCCTACTCGATTTCACTACAAAGGTCCTTTCGTGTACGGGACTATCACCCGGTATCGTCCAACTTTCCAGAAGGTTCCACTAACACCAATGCAGCTTAAGGGCTGGCCCAATTTCGCTCGCCGCTACTTTCGGGATCTCGGTTGATTTCTTTTCCTACGGTTACTTAGATGTTTCAGTTCACCGCGTTCGCCTCGTTAAGCTATGTATTCACTTAACGATACCTGTAAACAGGTGGGTTCCCCCATTCGGAAATCTCTGGTTATAACGCTTGTTATCAGCTCACCAGAGCTTATCGCAGATTGCCACGTCCTTCATCGCCTCTGACTGCCAAGGCATCCACCGTGCACGCTTATTCACTTAACCATACAACACCTAAACAGTGTCGTATTGCAGGACCCACTTTCGTGCATCCTTTGTCTTTACCAAGACACTTGCGAACTACAACTGAGCTTTTACTTGTAAAAGCGACCTGCCTGACAACATCATTTACCAAGTAAATGTGTGAGAAGGCGCTAATACAAACTCAGTACGTGCTAAGTTTTAACACTTAACATTTATTTCTATTGCTTGAATAATCACTACTTTATAAAGTAATGATCACTCGGTATTGAATACATCATCATATGTATTCAATGAACTTTATCAGCTTTCCAAATTTTTAAAGAGCAATTGCTTAAAAAAGCAAAGCAATATAATCACAACCGAAGTTGCTATATTGCTTTGTGCTTTCAAGCACGATACGAAGGTGGTTTCTTAGTTCGCCATCTTTCGTAAGAAAGATGGTATCCCGTACGAGATTTGAACTCGTGTTACCGCCGTGAAAGGGCGGTGTCCTAGGCCTCTAGACGAACGGGACATAAACTCGATATGAGAAACATGTTTCTCAGCAGTTTATGAATCAGGCGAACGCTAGTGAGCAGCCATATTCCAGAAACTTCACATCTTTAATTAATCAGACAATTTGTGTGGGCACTCCCTGAACATCTCGAAGAGATGTGACCGGTCAAACAGCAGCTTTTACGAAGTAAAAGTGCGAGTTGACAACAGTTCGAGTCGCTTTAGGTAAGGAGGTGATCCAGCCCCAGGTTCCCCTAGGGCTACCTTGTTACGACTTCACCCCAGTCATGAACCACACCGTGGTCATCGCCCCCCCGAAGGTTAAGCTAATGACTTCTGGTGCAGCCCACTCCCATGGTGTGACGGGCGGTGTGTACAAGGCCCGGGAACGTATTCACCGCGGCATTCTGATCCACGATTACTAGCGATTCCGACTTCATGGAGTCGAGTTGCAGACTCCAATCCGGACTACGACGGACTTTTTGAGATTCGCTCACTATCACTAGTTCGCAGCTCTTTGTATCCGCCATTGTAGCACGTGTGTAGCCCTACTCGTAAGGGCCATGATGACTTGACGTCGTCCCCACCTTCCTCCGGTTTATCACCGGCAGTCTCCCTAGAGTTCCCACCATTACGTGCTGGCAACTAAGGATAGGGGTTGCGCTCGTTGCGGGACTTAACCCAACATTTCACAACACGAGCTGACGACAGCCATGCAGCACCTGTCTCACGGTTCCCGAAGGCACTAAAGCATCTCTGCTAAATTCCGTGGATGTCAAGAGTAGGTAAGGTTCTTCGCGTTGCATCGAATTAAACCACATGCTCCACCGCTTGTGCGGGCCCCCGTCAATTCATTTGAGTTTTAACCTTGCGGCCGTACTCCCCAGGCGGTCTACTTAATGCGTTAGCTTTGGAACCCAAGGTACAAGACCTCAGACTCCTAGTAGACATCGTTTACGGCGTGGACTACCGGGGTATCTAATCCCGTTTGCTACCCACGCTTTCGCGTCTCAGTGTCAGTTTCTGTCCAGGTGGCCGCCTTCGCCACTGGTATTCCTTCCAATCTCTACGCATTTCACCGCTACACTGGAAATTCTACCACCCTCTACAAAACTCTAGTCGACCAGTTCCAAATGCAGTTCCCAAGTTGAGCTCGGGGCTTTCACATCTGGCTTAATCAACCACCTACACGCGCTTTACGCCCAGTAATTCCGATTAACGCTTGCACCCCTCGTATTACCGCGGCTGCTGGCACGAAGTTAGCCGGTGCTTCTTCTGCGAGTAACGTCACAGATGTTACGTATTAAGCAACACCCTTTCCTCCTCGCTGAAAGTGCTTTACAACCCGAAGGCCTTCTTCACACACGCGGCATGGCTGCATCAGGGTTTCCCCCATTGTGCAATATTCCCCACTGCTGCCTCCCGTAGGAGTCTGGACCGTGTCTCAGTTCCAGTGTGGCTGGTCATCCTCTCAGACCAGCTAGGGATCGTCGCCTTGGTAAGCCATTACCTTACCAACTAGCTAATCCCACTTGGGTACATCCGATAGCGATAGCTTCCAAGGATAGGCCACCTTTGCTCCAAAGAGATTATGCGGTATTAGCAGTCGTTTCCAACTGTTGTCCCCCTCTATCGGGCAGTTCCCCAAGCATTACTCACCCGTCCGCCGCTCGACGCCTGATAGCAAGCTATCATCGTTTCCGCTCGACTTGCATGTGTTAAGCCTGCCGCCAGCGTTCAATCTGAGCCATGATCAAACTCTTCAATTTAAAGTTTTTTTGCCCTCTCATTTATTCGCAAGCGAATAAACTGTCGGACGAGATGTTTTGCAAGCAAAACATCCTGCTCAATGAATTCTGGTTTTCATTCCCACTATAAATAGTGGTCATAAAGTCGTTCTGTCGAACATCCAAAATATTGAGAAAATCGTTTGCAGCTAAGCTGCTTAGCGAGTCTCAAGTACTGTTGGAGTGTCCACACAGATTGTCTGATTAAATTGTTAAAGAGCGTTGAGTCGGCGTTTGTTTGCCTCGTCAGGGCTGCGTATACTACGCTAGCCGTTTCGAAAGTCAACTGCTAAATTACAGCTTTCTTTCCGGTCATTTCTGACCACGTTATCACGTCGCTTGCCTTACCCCGTAAGGCCCGGAACATCGTGACAACGGAGGCGAATTATAGAGATCCAACTCCGAAGTGCAAGCCATTTATTCAATGTTTTTCATCGCTCTCGCTTGTTTGCTCAATTACCGAACAAAAAGTGGATAAGAACACCCTATATCAACCTATATATAAGAAGAGTTTATTTCGCAGGATTCACCCACTGTGCAAACGACAGAAGATCTTTGAATACCTGATCAGCAACCGCCTTAGCGTCCTCAGTTATCTCTTTACCCGTTTCAACCAGGATGTTGCCATTCACCTTTGCCGCTTTACCGGCCTGTATATCGGAGATTTTATCGCCGATAAAATAGGAACGCTCAGTATCTATCGACAACTCTTTTATAGCCGTCAGTAACATTCCTGCCTTGGGTTTGCGGCAATCACAATCTACTTTATATTCTCCGGTCCCTTTTTCACTATGATGCGGACAGTAATAGATACCGTCCAAATCAACCCCTTTATCTGCCAGTGACCAATCCATCCATTCGGTCAACGTCAAAAACTGATCTTCGGTGTAATAACCTCGCCCTATACCGGACTGATTGGTCACCAAAACTAAAAGGTAGCCTTTGCTCTTTAACAACCTACAGGCATCGATTACCCCTTCGATAAATTCGAAGTTATCAATTTCAGCAACATAACCATGATCTTTGTTTATTACTCCATCACGGTCTAAAAATATAGCGGCCTGACTCACGGCAGACTCCTTAAAAATGAATAACCGATGAATTATCGCATTTAGTCGTAGCAGAGGAAATACTCATCCATTTAGACGGCTAGATGGAAAAATATCTATTGACTTAGACGTCCAGACTTCTTAGCATCTTAACCTAATTTAGAATATCAACTCAGCATAAATAATCAAATACATCAACAAAGCCGTGATTAGCTGTGGTCGGGTATCGTTAATTCTAGAGTCTTACGAATAAATGATTAAAATTTCAAACCTAAGCAAGATCTTTGCCACGGGTCAACATCAAGTGACAGCACTGAGTGACGTCAATCTAACAGTCCCCGAAGGTGAAATATTCGGCGTCATCGGTGCTTCAGGAGCGGGTAAGAGTACGTTGATACGCTGCGTTAATTTACTTGAAAAACCTAGCTCAGGTTCAGTGGCAGTGGATGGGTACTGAGCTGACTAAGCTAAACGAAAGCCAGCTCACTCAAGCCAGACGTAAGATTGGCATGATATTCCAGCATTTTAACTTGCTCTCTTCTCGTACCGTATTCGATAACGTGGCTCTACCGCTAGAGTTACAATCGGCGAATAAGGCGAAAATCTCGTCGCGAGTGAGCGAGTTACTTAAATTAGTAGGGCTGGAATCGAAAGTAAGCGCCTACCCTAGCGAACTCAGTGGTGGCCAAAAGCAGCGTGTTGCAATTGCCCGGGCACTGGCCACTGAACCAAAGGTGTTGCTGTGCGATGAGGCTACTTCCGCATTGGATCCGCAAACGACTAAGTCGATACTAGCCCTGCTAAAAAGTATTAACCAAAAGCTGAATCTGACCATATTGATGATCACTCATGAAATGGAAGTAGTAAAAACCATCTGTGATCAAGTGGCTATCATAGATAAGGGGGAGCTAATCGAACAAAATAAGGTAGCTTCCTTCTTTTCCAACCCGCAAACGGAATTAGCCAAAGAATTTATCGCTTCTACTATCCATGTGGAAATACCCGAAGATTATCGTCAGCGCCTTAGTCCAAGCCGTCAGCCTGGACTGTTCCCACTAGTGCGGTTGGGCTTCACAGGCAAAACTGTAGATGCACCATTAATGTCCCAAATAAGCCGTGAGTTTAATGTAGATATCAGCATTCTTAGCGCTGATATCGACTACGCAGGTGGCGTTAAATTCGGGTATATGTTGGCCGAGATATTTGGTGAGGAAAGCCAAACCAAAGCAGCGAAAGCCTTCTTAAAGGAACATCATATAAATGTGGAGGTGCTAGGTTATGTCTGAAGCTATGATTAACCTTCTCACTCAAGCTCTGGGTGAAACGCTGCTGATGGTGGCGATTTCTGGTGCACTTAGCTGCTTACTGGGTATTCCGATTGGTATATTGCTACAAGTCACCAAAAAAGGGCAGATTTTAGAGCAAAGAGTACTAAACATCACCTTGGGTACAATAGTTAATATTGGCCGCTCTGTACCTTTTATTATTCTGCTGGTCGCCATAATCCCGGTTACCCGCTTTATCATAGGCACCTCCATCGGTACGTTAGCGGCGACAGTACCACTTACCATAGGCGCCATTCCTTTTATCGCACGTTTAGTAGAGGGTGCACTATTGGAAGTTCCCTCTGGTTTGATAGAAGCCGCTCAAGCTATGGGGGCGAAGCCACTGCAAATTATCCAAAAAGTGCTAATGCCAGAAGCCCTACCCGGCATAGTTAACAGCATCACTATTACCTTGGTCACCCTGGTTAATTATTCAGCAATGGCTGGCGCCATTGGCGGAGGTGGCTTAGGGGACGTGGGGATCCGCTACGGTTATCAACGATTTGACCCCCAAGTCATGCTCATCACTGTGGTGATCCTGGTGATTTTAGTACAGCTCATTCAGACACTGGGTGAATACCTGGTGAAGAAAGTTGATCACAGATAAAATTGTTTAGAAAAGGAAACAACAATGAAACTTAAGTCTTTATTCGCAGCTGCTACTTTAGGTGGCACCTTGTTACTAACTGCTTGTGGCGATAAACCAGCCGATGCGAACACCATTAAAGTTGGCGCTATCGATGGTTCGGAAGCGCAGCTAGTAGAAATCGCTAAAAAAGTCGCAAAAGAGAAGTATAACCTCAATGTTGAAGTGGTTGTATTCAGCGATTATGTAACTCCAAACGTGGCACTATCTGACGGCAGCATTGATTTGAACGCATTTCAACATCAGCCGTACCTGGACTCTATGATTAAGGACCGCGGCTTAAAAATTGTGAGTGTTGGTAACACCTTTGTCTATCCTATTGCAGGGTACTCCAAGAAGATTAAATCTTTGGATGAACTGAAGGATGGCGATAAGCTGGCGGTCCCCAATGATCCTTCTAACTTAGGTCGAGCGCTTATTTTGTTAGAAAAACAAGGGTTACTTAAGTTAAAAGAAAATGCTGGCCTGACAGCCACACCGATGGATATTGTTGAAAATCCAAAAAATCTGCAGATTATTGAATTGGAAGCAGCACAACTACCTCGCTCTCTGGAAGATGTTAGTTTGGCGATTATCAACACCACCTATGCATCACAAATCGACCTGCTGCCTACCAGAGATGGTCTTTTCGTAGAAGAAAAAGACTCGCCTTATGTCAATATCATCGCGGCACGTGAAGAAAACAAAAATGACGATAACGTGAAGCGCTTCGTACAAGCTTA
>CBDFNC010000001.1:0-1462600 GCA_965249895.1 Psychromonadaceae bacterium | reverse complement strand
TCTTCATCAGGTCTAAACTTCCCTGCTCTACACGCTGATGGACAAGTGCTTTGGTAAAATTTAATAGATCTTCATTTCGTTCAATTAAGGACCAGTCTAGCCAAAACAATGAGTTATCTTGGCAATAACCATTATTATTACCGCCTTGGGTTCTGCCCATTTCATCGCCCATTTGAATCATAGGAGTGCCCAATGAGAGTAAGTTAATAGTTAGCAGGTTTTTTATTTGCTTTCGGCGTAACGCATTGATCTCTGGGTCATTAGTCAGCCCTTCAACACCATGATTCCAGCTGAAGTTTTCATTACAGCCATCTCGATTATCTTCACCATTATCAAGGTTGTGTTTTTCGTCGAAACTCACCAAATCCATTAAGGTGAAACCATCGTGGCAAGTAACAAAATTAATCGTTTTTTCCGGTTCAAGCTGATGATGACCGTAAATATCCGGGCTGCCAATCAATCGATCTGCAAACTTGCTAACCATCCCCGCGTCCCCACGAATAAATCGCCTGACATCGTCCCTAAACTGTCCGTTCCATTCACGCCACCTTTGTCCTGCCAACTGCCCAACTTGATATAAGCCTCCTGCATCCCAAGCTTCTGCGATTAGTTTAGTGGAGGCAAGCAAGGGGTCAGTATCAATACTCCAAAGGGTGGGAGGACTCACCATAGGCATTCCTTCCTCGTCACGAGATAGTATTGATGCCAAATCGAACCTGAAACCATCCACATGCATTTTTTCTACCCAGAAATGTAAGCTATCGATGATCAAACGTCGACATACCGAATGAGTGCCGTTAAAGGTGTTACCGCATCCGCTAAAGTTCATATATTCGGACTTGTCCTTGTCCAAAATATAGTAGGCATCGTTATCTAACCCTCTGAAGCACAAGGTAGGGCCATTTTCATCCCCTTCCGCCGTATGGTTATAAACTACATCCAAAATAACTTCGATATCAGCCTTATGTAGCGCTTTAACCATATCCCTGAACTCATTCAAAGGACCTAACAATGATTTATCGGAGCTGTAGTCCCGGTGAGGAGAGAAAAAGGAGATAGGACTATAACCCCAATAATTACTTAACCCGGCGTGATGCTCTTCTTCATCAAATTGATAAACCGGCATCAATTCAACCGCGGTAATCCCCAGCTCTTTCAGATAGGGGATCTTTTCGACCAAACCTGCGTAAGTACCACGTTTTTCCAGTGAAATTTTGGAACTAGGGTGACGAGTGAACCCCCCCACATGCATCTCATAGATGACTGTCTTTCCAAATTTATGCCGTGGATGCTCATCATCTTCCCAATCATAATCATCGATATCAGCGACTACGCTCTTAAGACAGGACTCCAGATTAGGGCCAGGAGCGATAGCCGCCTCTCTGCTATAGTTTTTTCCTTTGGCGACTAAAATGCCATAGGGATCTAACAAGGCTTTTTCGTTATCAAAACGTGTTCCATCGAATGGACGATAGGGACCATTTACTCTGAAGGCATATAACTGACCAGGTTTCACACCTTCGATAAAAATGTGCCAGTAATAAGCTGTGCGATTTTCAGAGTCTGAAAATCTAAAGATATGACTAGGCTCATTATCATCTTGTTGATCGAAAAACAGTAATTCTACTTCATCCGCTAATCGTGCAAATAAACTAAAATTCGCACCTTGAGCGGTTAAAGTAACTCCAAGCTTTTCAGGCCAACCATGCCTTACGCGGAAGTTCATATAAAGTCCCTTTATTACTTCAAAATAGCTAACCTAGCATAGCAAAATGAAATAATTAGTATAGCGACAGGAATCAATGACTATATTTTTACTGTTTATTATCAACTGGTTATATAGTGTAAATCAATATGATATTATTCGATAAAAACGCACATGGATTGGAAATGGAATTTATATGTTGGGTTTTGGCATTGGTTTATTTTTAATACACAATAAAAAAACCCGAACCTTTCGGTTCGGGCTTTCAATTTGGTACCTGGCAGTGTCCTACTCTCACATGGGGAAACCCCACACTACCATCGGCCGCTATTGCGTTTCACTACTGAGTTCGGCATGGAGTCAGGTGGGTCCACAATGCTATGGCCGCCAGGCGATAACTTGTTTTGCTCTCGCGCTAAGCGCGTGAGCTTTAAAATCTGGAAGTGATAAAGTTCGCAACAGCTCTTTGTCTTCTCACACCTTTACTTCGTAAAAGTGTTGCCAGACCTTCACTTTTTGCAAGCAAAAAGTGAATAGTTCGCAAGTAATCTTTTGGTATTAACACCCTAATGCTTAGTTTCCTCTCACATGTCTGCGACATGTTGCCGGAACTGCGCGGGTTACTTCGTAACACCGCTTAGGAGTTGTATGGTTAAGCCTCACGGGTCATTAGTACAAGTTAGCTCAATGCCTCACAGCACTTACACACCTTGCCTATCAACGTTGTAGTCTCCAACGGCCCTTCAGGGACCTTAAAGGTCCAGTGAGAACTCATCTTGAGGCTCGCTTCCCGCTTAGATGCTTTCAGCGGTTATCGATTCCGAACGTAGCTACCGGGCAATGCTATTGGCATAACAACCCGAACACCAGCGGTTCGTCCACTCCGGTCCTCTCGTACTAGGAGCAGCCCCTCTCAATTCTCAAACGCCCACGGCAGATAGGGACCGAACTGTCTCACGACGTTCTAAACCCAGCTCGCGTACCACTTTAAATGGCGAACAGCCATACCCTTGGGACCGACTTCAGCCCCAGGATGTGATGAGCCGACATCGAGGTGCCAAACACCGCCGTCGATATGAACTCTTGGGCGGTATCAGCCTGTTATCCCCGGAGTACCTTTTATCCGTTGAGCGATGGCCCTTCCATTCAGAACCACCGGATCACTATGACCTACTTTCGTACCTGCTCGACGTGTCTGTCTCGCAGTTAAGCTGGCTTATACCATTGTACTAACCTCACGATGTCCGACCGTGATTAGCCAACCTTCGTACTCCTCCGTTACTCTTTGGGAGGAGACCGCCCCAGTCAAACTACCCACCAGACAGTGTCCCAACCCCCGATCCAGGGGGCGTGGTTAGAACATCAACACTACAAGGGTGGTATTTCAAGGTCGGCTCCACTCAATCTAGCGACCAAGTTTCAATGCCTCCCACCTATCCTACACATGTAGGGTCAATGTTCACTGCCAAGCTGTAGTAAAGGTTCACGGGGTCTTTCCGTCTAGCCGCGGGTACACTGCATCTTCACAGCGATTTCAACTTCACTGAGTCTCGGGTGGAGACAGCGTGGCCATCATTACGCCATTCGTGCAGGTCGGAACTTACCCGACAAGGAATTTCGCTACCTTAGGACCGTTATAGTTACGGCCGCCGTTTACCGGGGCTTCGATCAAGAGCTTCGCGCAAGCGCTAACCCCATCAATTAACCTTCCGGCACCGGGCAGGCGTCACACCGTATACGTCATCTTGCGATTTTGCACAGTGCTGTGTTTTTAATAAACAGTTGCAGCCACCTGGTATCTGCGACCGCCGTCAGCTTAGGAAGCAAGTTCCATCACCAACAGCGGCGTACCTTCTCCCGAAGTTACGGTACCATTTTGCCTAGTTCCTTCACCCGAGTTCTCTCAAGCGCCTTGGTATTCTCTACCTGACCACCTGTGTCGGTTTGGGGTACGATTGTTTGTTATCTGAAGCTTAGAGGCTTTTCCTGGAAGCAGGGCATCAATGACTTCAACACCTTAGTGTCTCGACATCGTGTCTCAGCGTTAATGAATTCCCGGATTTACCTAAGAACTCCGCCTACACACTTGAACCAGGACAACCATCGCCTGGCCCACCTAGCCTTCTCCGTCCCCCCATCGCAATAACAACCAGTACGGGAATATTAACCCGTTTCCCATCGACTACGCCTTTCGGCCTCGCCTTAGGGGTCGACTCACCCTGCCCCGATTAACGTTGGACAGGAACCCTTGGTCTTCCGGCGTGCGGGTTTTTCACCCGCATTATCGTTACTCATGTCAGCATTCGCACT
Source organism: Psychromonadaceae bacterium (assembly GCA_965249895.1). Taxonomy (GTDB): domain Bacteria; phylum Pseudomonadota; class Gammaproteobacteria; order Enterobacterales; family CBDFNC01; genus CBDFNC01. The sequence continues at coordinate 1,458,585 of CBDFNC010000001.1, read as the reverse complement.
TCTGATACCTCCAGGATGCCTCTCAGCTTTCCCTTCAACGGCTTACAGAACGCTCCTCTACCATGCATGCAAGCATGCATCCGTAGCTTCGGTGACTAGCTTAGCCCCGTTACATCTTCCGCGCAGACCGACTCGACCAGTGAGCTATTACGCTTTCTTTAAAAGATGGCTGCTTCTAAGCCAACTTCCTGGCTGTCTGAGCCTTTCCACATCGTTTCCCACTTAGCTAGTACTTTGGGACCTTAGCTGACGGTCTGGGTTGTTTCCCTTTCCACGACGGACGTTAGCACCCGCCGTGTGTCTCCCGTGATTGCACTCATTGGTATTCGGAGTTTGCATCGGGTTGGTAAGTCGGGATGACCCCCTAGCCGAAACAGTGCTCTACCCCCAATGGTGAGACACGAGGCGCTACCTAAATAGCTTTCGAGGAGAACCAGCTATCTCCCGGTTTGATTGGCCTTTCACCCCCAGCCACAAGTCATCCCCTAATTTTTCAACATTAGTGGGTTCGGTCCTCCAGTTGATGTTACTCAACCTTCAACCTGCTCATGGCTAGATCACCGGGTTTCGGGTCTAATCCTAGCAACTGTACGCCCAGTTAAGACTCGGTTTCCCTACGGCTCCCCTAAACGGTTAACCTTGCTACTAAAATTAAGTCGCTGACCCATTATACAAAAGGTACGCAGTCACGGAACAAGTCCGCTCCCACTGCTTGTACGTACACGGTTTCAGGTTCTATTTCACTCCCCTCACAGGGGTTCTTTTCGCCTTTCCCTCACGGTACTGGTTCACTATCGGTCAGTCAGGAGTATTTAGCCTTGGAGGATGGTCCCCCCATATTCAAACAGCATTTCACGTGTGCCGTCCTACTCGATTTCACTACAAAGGTCCTTTCGTGTACGGGACTATCACCCGGTATCGTCCAACTTTCCAGAAGGTTCCACTAACACCAATGCAGCTTAAGGGCTGGCCCAATTTCGCTCGCCGCTACTTTCGGGATCTCGGTTGATTTCTTTTCCTACGGTTACTTAGATGTTTCAGTTCACCGCGTTCGCCTCGTTACGCTATGTATTCACGTAACGATACCTGTAAACAGGTGGGTTCCCCCATTCGGAAATCTCTGGTTATAACGCTTGTTATCAGCTCACCAGAGCTTATCGCAGATTGCCACGTCCTTCATCGCCTCTGACTGCCAAGGCATCCACCGTGCACGCTTATTCACTTAACCATACAACACCTAAACAGTGTCGTATTGCAGGACCCACTTTCGTGCATCCTTTGTCTTTACCAAGACACTTGCGAACTACAACTGAGCTTTTACTTGTAAAAGCGACCTGCCTGACAACATCATTTACCAAGTAAATGTGTGATAAGGCGCTAATACAAACTCAGTACGTGCTAAGTTTTAACACTTAACATTTATTTCTATTGCTTGAATTGTTTCCGAAGAAACAACTCGGTATTAAACACATCGAGTATTATCACCAAGTGATAATACGTAACATACCGATTTTGCAACGCAAAATGGTGGTTACTAATGTATTCAATGAACTTTATCAGCTTTCCAAATTTTTAAAGAGCAATTGCTTAAAAAAGCAAAGAGATATAATCGCGAATTTCATTCGCTCCTACAGTTCTTTGATTTCTCAACCAACACAATGCGAAGGTGGTTTCTTGGCTCTCCATCTTCCTTAAACAAGGAGAGGGAACTCAGGGTTCGTGCTTCCAATTCTCTTAAACAAGAGAATTGGTATCCCGTACGAGATTTGAACTCGTGTTACCGCCGTGAAAGGGCGGTGTCCTAGGCCTCTAGACGAACGGGACATAAACTCAATATGAGAAACATGTTTCTCAGCAGTTTATGAATCAGGCGAACGCTAGTGAGCAGCCATATTCCAGAAACTTCACATCTTTAATTAATCAGACAATTTGTGTGGGCACTCCCTGAACATCTCGAAGAGATGTGACCGGTCAAACAGCAGCTTTTACGAAGTAAAAGTGCGAGTTGACAACAGTTCGAGTCGCTTTAGGTAAGGAGGTGATCCAGCCCCAGGTTCCCCTAGGGCTACCTTGTTACGACTTCACCCCAGTCATGAACCACACCGTGGTCATCGCCCCCCCGAAGGTTAAGCTAATGACTTCTGGTGCAGCCCACTCCCATGGTGTGACGGGCGGTGTGTACAAGGCCCGGGAACGTATTCACCGCGGCATTCTGATCCACGATTACTAGCGATTCCGACTTCATGGAGTCGAGTTGCAGACTCCAATCCGGACTACGACGGACTTTTTGAGATTCGCTCACTATCACTAGTTCGCAGCTCTTTGTATCCGCCATTGTAGCACGTGTGTAGCCCTACTCGTAAGGGCCATGATGACTTGACGTCGTCCCCACCTTCCTCCGGTTTATCACCGGCAGTCTCCCTAGAGTTCCCACCATTACGTGCTGGCAACTAAGGATAGGGGTTGCGCTCGTTGCGGGACTTAACCCAACATTTCACAACACGAGCTGACGACAGCCATGCAGCACCTGTCTCACGGTTCCCGAAGGCACTAAAGCATCTCTGCTAAATTCCGTGGATGTCAAGAGTAGGTAAGGTTCTTCGCGTTGCATCGAATTAAACCACATGCTCCACCGCTTGTGCGGGCCCCCGTCAATTCATTTGAGTTTTAACCTTGCGGCCGTACTCCCCAGGCGGTCTACTTAATGCGTTAGCTTTGGAACCCAAGATACAAGACCTCAGACTCCTAGTAGACATCGTTTACGGCGTGGACTACCGGGGTATCTAATCCCGTTTGCTACCCACGCTTTCGCGTCTCAGTGTCAGTTTCTGTCCAGGTGGCCGCCTTCGCCACTGGTATTCCTTCCAATCTCTACGCATTTCACCGCTACACTGGAAATTCTACCACCCTCTACAAAACTCTAGTCGACCAGTTCCAAATGCAGTTCCCAAGTTGAGCTCGGGGCTTTCACATCTGGCTTAATCAACCACCTACACGCGCTTTACGCCCAGTAATTCCGATTAACGCTTGCACCCCTCGTATTACCGCGGCTGCTGGCACGAAGTTAGCCGGTGCTTCTTCTGCGAGTAACGTCACAGATGTTACGTATTAAGCAACACCCTTTCCTCCTCGCTGAAAGTGCTTTACAACCCGAAGGCCTTCTTCACACACGCGGCATGGCTGCATCAGGGTTTCCCCCATTGTGCAATATTCCCCACTGCTGCCTCCCGTAGGAGTCTGGACCGTGTCTCAGTTCCAGTGTGGCTGGTCATCCTCTCAGACCAGCTAGGGATCGTCGCCTTGGTAAGCCATTACCTTACCAACTAGCTAATCCCACTTGGGTACATCCGATAGCGATAGCTTCCAAGGATAGGCCACCTTTGCTCCTAAGAGATTATGCGGTATTAGCAGTCGTTTCCAACTGTTGTCCCCCTCTATCGGGCAGTTCCCCAAGCATTACTCACCCGTCCGCCGCTTGACGCCTGATAGCAAGCTATCATCGTTTCCGCTCGACTTGCATGTGTTAAGCCTGCCGCCAGCGTTCAATCTGAGCCATGATCAAACTCTTCAATTTAAAGTTTTTTTGCCCTCTCATTTATTCGCAAGCGAATAAATGAGAGGACGAGATGTTTTGCAAGCAAAACATCCTGCTCAATGAATTCTGGTTTTTATTCCCACTATAAATAGTGGTCATAAAGTCGTTCTGTCGAACATCCAAAATATTGAGAAAATCGTTGCAGCTAAGCTGCTTAGCGAGTCTCAACAACTGTTGGAGTGTCCACACAGATTGTCTGATTAAATTGTTAAAGAGCGTTGAGTCGGCGTTTGCTTGCCTCGTCAGGGCTGCATATACTACGCTAGCCGGTTTGAAAGTCAACTGCTAAATTACAGCTTTCTTTCCGGTCATTTCTGACTACGTTATCACGTCGCTTGCCTTACCCCGTAAGGCCCGGAACATCGTGACAACGGAGGCGGATTATAGAGATCCAACTCCGAAGTGCAAGCCATTTATTCAATGTTTTTCATCGCTCTCGCTTGTTTGCTCAATTACCGAACAAAAAGTGGATAAGAACACCCTATATCAACCTATATATAAGAAGAGTTTATTTCGCAGGATTCACCCACTGTGCAAACGACAGAAGATCTTTGAATACCTGATCAGCAACCGCCTTAGCGCCCTCAGTTATCTCTTTACCCGTTTCAACCAAGATGTTGCTATTTACCTTTGCCGCTTTACCGGCCTGCATATCAGAAATTTTGTCACCGATAAAATAGGAGCATTTAGTATCTATCGACAATTCTTTTATGGCCGTAAGTAACATGCCAGGTTTAGGCTTGCGGCAATCACAATCAACTTTATATTCTCCGCGTCCTTTTTCGCTATGATGCGGGCAATAGTAGATACCGTCCAAATCAACCCCTTTATCTGCCAGCGACCAATCCATCCATTCAGTCAACGTCAGAAACTGATCTTCGGTGTAATAACCTCGTCCGATACCAGACTGATTGGTCACTAATACTAAAAGGTAGCCTTTGCTCTTCAACAGCTTACAGGCATCGATAACCCCTTCGATAAATTCAAAGTCATCAATTTCAGCAACATAACCATGATCTTTGTTTATTACTCCATCACGGTCTAAAAATATAGCGGCCTGGCTCACAGCAGACTCCTTAAAAATGAATACCCGATGAATTATCGCATTTAGTCGCAGCTGAGGAAATACTCATCCATTTAGATGGCTAGATGGAAAAATACCTATTGACTTAGACGTCCAGACGTCCTAGCATCTTAAGCTGATTTACAATATCAACCCAGCATAAATAATTAGATACACCAATAAAGCCACAATTAGCTGTGGCAAGGTATCGTTAATTCTAGAGTCTTACGAGTAAATGATTAAACTTTCAAACCTAAGCAAGGTCTTTACCACGGGTCACCATAAAGTGACTGCACTTAGTGATGTCAATCTAACAGTCCCCGAAGGTGAAATATTCGGCGTTATCGGCGCTTCTGGAGCTGGTAAGAGTACGCTGATACGCTGCGTTAATTTGCTTGAAAAACCTAGTTCGGGTTCAGTGGCAGTGGATGGTAGTGAGCTGACTAAGCTAAACGAAAGCCAGCTTACCCAAGCCAGGCGTAAGATTGGCATGATATTCCAGCATTTTAATTTGCTCTCTTCTCGTACCGTGTTCGACAACGTGGCTTTACCGCTTGAATTGCAGTCGGCGAATAAATCGAAAATCGCAGCGAGAGTAAGTGAGCTACTTCATGTTGTGGGGCTGGAATCGAAAGCAAGTGCTTACCCTAGCGAACTCAGTGGTGGCCAAAAGCAGCGTGTTGCAATTGCCCGGGCACTGGCCACTGAACCAAAGGTGTTGCTGTGCGATGAGGCTACTTCCGCATTGGATCCGCAAACGACTAAGTCGATACTAGCCCTGCTAAAAAGTATTAACCAAAAGCTGAATCTGACCATATTGATAATCACTCATGAAATGGAAGTAGTAAAAACCATCTGTGATCAAGTGGCTATCATAGATAAGGGGGGGCTAATCGAACAAAATAAGGTAGCTTCCTTCTTTTCCAACCCGCAAACGGAATTAGCCAAAGAATTTATCGCTTCTACTATCCATGTGGAAATACCCGAAGATTATCGTCAGCGCCTTAGTCCAAGCCGTCAGCCTGGACTGTTCCCACTAGTGCGGTTGGGCTTCACAGGCAAAACTGTAGATGCACCATTAATGTCCCAAATAAGCCGTGAGTTTAATGTAGATATCAGCATTCTTAGCGCTGATATTGACTACGCAGGTGGCGTTAAGTTCGGGTATATGTTGGCCGAGATATTTGGTGAGGAAAGCCAAACCAAAGCAGCGAAAGCCTTCTTAAAGGAACATCATATAAATGTGGAGGTGCTAGGTTATGTCTGAAGCTATGATTAACCTTCTCACTCAAGCTCTGGGTGAAACGCTGCTGATGGTGGCGATTTCTGGTGCACTTAGCTGCTTACTGGGTATTCCGATTGGTATATTGCTACAAGTCACCAAAAAAGGGCAGATTTTAGAGCAAAGAGTACTAAACATCACCTTGGGTACAATAGTTAATATTGGCCGCTCTGTACCTTTTATTATTCTGCTGGTCGCCATAATCCCGGTTACCCGTTTTATCATAGGTACCTCCATCGGTACGTTAGCGGCGACAGTACCACTTACCATAGGCGCCATTCCTTTTATCGCACGTTTAGTAGAGGGTGCACTATTGGAAGTTCCCTCTGGTTTGATAGAAGCCGCTCAAGCTATGGGGGCGAAGCCACTGCAAATTATCCAAAAAGTGCTAATGCCAGAAGCCCTACCCGGCATAATTAACAGCATCACTATTACCTTGGTAACCCTGGTTAATTATTCAGCAATGGCTGGCGCCATTGGCGGAGGTGGCTTAGGGGACGTGGGGATCCGCTACGGTTATCAACGATTTGACCCCCAAGTCATGCTTATCACTGTGGTGATCCTGGTGATTTTAGTACAGCTCATTCAGACACTGGGTGAATACCTGGTGAAGAAAGTTGATCACAGATAAATTGTTTAGAAAAGGAAACAACAATGAAACTTAAGTCTTTATTCGCAGCTGCTACTTTAGGTGGCACCTTGTTACTAACTGCTTGTGGCGATAAACCAGCCGATGCGAACACCATTAAAGTTGGCGCTATCGATGGTTCGGAAGCGCAGCTAGTAGAAATCGCTAAAAAAGTCGCAAAAGAGAAGTATAACCTCAATGTTGAAGTGGTTGTATTCAGCGATTATGTAACTCCAAACGTGGCACTATCTGACGGCAGCATTGATTTGAACGCATTTCAACATCAGCCGTACCTGGACTCTATGATTAAGGACCGCGGCTTAAAAATTGTGAGTGTTGGTAACACCTTTGTCTATCCTATTGCAGGGTACTCCAAGAAGATTAAATCTTTGGATGAACTGAAGGATGGCGATAAGCTGGCGGTCCCCAATGATCCTTCTAACTTAGGTCGAGCGCTTATTTTGTTAGAAAAACAAGGGTTACTTAAGTTAAAAGAAAATGCTGGCCTGACAGCCACACCGATGGATATTGTTGAAAATCCAAAAAATCTGCAGATTATTGAATTGGAAGCAGCACAACTACCTCGCTCTCTGGAAGATGTTAGTTTGGCGATTATCAACACCACCTATGCATCACAAATCGACCTGCTGCCTACCAGAGATGGTCTTTTCGTAGAAGAAAAAGACTCGCCTTATGTCAATATCATCGCGGCACGTGAAGAAAACAAAAATGACGATAACGTGAAGCGCTTCGTACAAGCTTATCAATCTGATGAAGTTAGCAATGCCGCCATGGAACTATTTAATACCGGCGTAGTAAAAGGCTGGTAATCATATATAAAAATGGAGCCCTGGCTCCATTTTCTCCCTCCGCTTTTTCACTTTCTGCCATACAAGTTTAATTTCCGGATAACTTTGCTATACCTATATCAATAGATAGGCAAGCAGGAACGTCATATGGATATCATCGGGCTGCAGCAAATGTATCACGATAAGCAATTATCGGAAGCTATTATCGAACCCTCGACCTTAGGTAATGGCTGGGTTGTGGAATGTAAGGATCAACAAGGGCAATTAGTGGTACTCACTGATAGCCTGGGCCATGAAAAATGCTATAAAAACTTGGATATTGCCACCGCTAAGGCCAATGAGATCGGCTTTTCCCGGGTACGAATCGAAGAGAGTTTTTAAGCGAGATCTGTGACCAATGCATCTAACTGTTCACAAGCCAAGTTCACTTGAATGATTAGTTCCTGGACATCGCCCGGCAGGTGAGCCAAGTTACTAGCCCCTGTATCCACTTCTATTTTGGCTGCTAGAGCGCGCACGTTTTCCGCGCCAAAATAGCCGGCACTGGATTTCAGGCTATGTGCAATCCGATGAGTAGTCTCTATTTCATTTTCCATCGACGCCTGCTGTATCTCCTTAGACATGGATTGAGCTTCGACAATAAACTGCCGGGTGATGTCTATAAAAGCGTCCCCCAATGCTTCCTGTAGGCTTTTAATGAGGGCCATGTTCACTTTAGCGGAAGTGATGAAAGTTTTGTCTTTCTTCTCGGTAATGGTCATTTTTTTCATCTCCCCCGGTAGCCACCTCGTCAACATATTAAACAGCGACGATTGCTCGAAAGGCTTAGATAAAAAGTCATCCATCCCCGCCTGCAAGCATTGCTGTCTGGCTGACTCCAAAGCATTTGCAGTTAATGCGATAATGGGAACATGTTGCTGGTCTTCTCGTTCACGGATCATTTGCGTGGCTTCGTAGCCATCCATTTCAGGCATCAGGCAATCCATTAAAATAAGATCAAAGGAAGCATGCGACCACTTGTGTACCGCTTCTACTCCATTAGACGCCAATGTCACCTGAATACCAAAGCCGGACAACATACTCATGGCCACTTTTTGGTTTACCAGGGTGTCTTCAACAAGTAGCACCTTGCCAGCCAAAGTAAAAGTTGGCCCCTCTTTCTCGCTTTTAGCTTCGCCATAGATAAGGTTTTCTTTTTCTACCAAATCTAAAGATTCAGCCACAGTGCGTTTCATCAGGTCGCTGCGTATAGGTTTCATCAAGAAACCGTTAAAACCGAGTCCAGTCATCTCTTCTCTTTTAGCATCCACGGCTGCCGAGGAAAACAAGATAAGTTTTAGACTCTCCAGCGCTGAGCAAGCTCGAATGTCCTGGGCCAATCCAATTCCATCTTTACCTGGCATCATCTGATCTAAAATAGCTACTTGAAATGGCGCAGACGTAGCGCTGGCCTCAAGTAACAGGTCTAATCCTTGCTTAGCATCTTCAGCTTCAACCACTTTCAGGTTCCACTGTTTAAAGGTCTCCGCCAGCACGAAACGATTGGTCTGATTATCATCGACCACCAACACTTTAACCCCGCTAAGCTTTACATCCAATTTAGGGGCAACATCCTGGGTTATAGGTAAAGCGACGCGGAGCCAAAACTTAGAGCCAACACCCACTTCACTTTCGACCCCCATCTCACCTTCCATCAGGGCAACCAGTTGCTTACTGATCGCAAGGCCTAACCCCGTTCCGCCATATCTTCGAGTCGTCGTGGCGTCAGCCTGAGCAAAGGATTCGAATAAGTGATCCAGTTTATCCGCCTGAATGCCAATGCCGGTATCCTCCACCTCAATAAATAAATTAGCGATATCGGCCACATGCTTCTCTAATTTAACGGTCAGTACAATATGGCCACTATTGGTAAATTTAATCGCATTGCTAATCAAGTTGATGAGTATCTGCCTCATCCTACCGGGATCGCCAATTACAAACCTTGGCGTCCCTGGCTGGAAGTGTAATATAAGCTCCAGGCCCTTTTCTTCAGCTCTTGATGATAAAAGGTGAACTACATCATGGGCGGCTTTTTCCAGATCAAAAGCTATGGGTTCGATTTCCATTTTGCCCGCCTCGATCTTGGAAAAATCCAGGATATCGTTAAGTATCGACATCAAAGCACTACCGGATTGCTGGATGGTCGCAACAAATTCCCTTTGCTGACTATTTAATTGCGTTTTTTCCAGCAGTTGAGTCATACCTAACACACCGTTCATGGGCGTACGTATCTCGTGACTCATAGTGGCCAAAAAATCACTTTTGGCGTGTGAAGCCTGTTCAGCCTGCGCAATAGCTTGCTTTAATGCATCCTCCCCTTGCTGACGGTAAGTTATTTCTTTCTCCAACTCGGAGGTTCTTTCCTCTACCTGGTTTCTCATCCGCTCAATAGACCGGGCGAGTATGCCGGTTTCATCTTTAGCATTAATCGGTAGCCGCACCTGACGACCACTCTCGCCAAACACCAACGAAGCGTTAGCGATATATCTTAAAGGACCAATAATTGAGCGAGAAAACAGCCAGCCCACCAAAGTAACCAGGCCCAAAATTACCAGCCCGGACCATAACGCTTTAACCGCACCGGCATTCGCTTTGGCTTGCACCTGGGCTTGCCCAAATTGTTTAATGAAAATCACATATTTATTCTGATCGCTTGGCTCTATGTTTATCTGAGACAAGTAATACTGATCAGAAATCTGAAGTTCCGGATGGCTACTATCCTCGATTACCTGACCTACGCCTGGTGAAAGATGTGCCAACCCGTATCGAGCGACGCGCACAAGATCATTGGAAATATCTCCCTCGTCACTTCGCCATAGTGGTTTCAAGTTTTGATCAAACAGGTAAGTACCGCTTTCAAGTTTTGCATTTAGCATGGTCCGAAACATCGAACGCCATGTTCGGTTTAGCAATAAATAACCAAACAATTGCTGATGATTATCAATCACGGGGACCAACACCCTAAATACACCGCCACTTAAACTCAGGTAAGTGACTCCCGCAGCACTGCTTTCGCTTAGTGAGCTGGTAGAAAATGTATTTAGTTTGTCAGTCGACTGCCTGCCTGTTGCTATTTCTGTAACAATGTTGGGGCCGTTACGGTACACGTGTAGCAATTCCTTTCCGAAATCTGTCGCAGATATCAGTTGGATTTCATTATAATGTTGTTGCCGCTCCATCAATGGGTAAAAGCCTGCGGCTATTTCTGATAGTTGTAATGGAGTAAGGTTGGCTTCTACCTCCTCACTATCCAGCAACAGGGAGATGCTGTCGGTAGTTTTATCAGCCAGGTAAAGAGTATCCCTTTTGGTATCCTCCACTTCTTGCCTTAAAATATTAGCCGCAAGTCCAGCCCTAACAGATGTTTGCTCCGTTTTTTCTTCGAGCATAGCGGTGGAGAACTCGGCATAGATTATTGAGGTCGTGATAGCTATTGCCAAGCTCATTAAGAGCGCCATCAATATGCTTAACTTACCGCCAATACCCAGCCTATACAAAGCATAATGCGATTGCTCTTTGTCCATATCTGCGACCAATAATTCATCACGCCTATCATCATTAAATTCCGTTTCATCATCACTATTGATGAAAGCCCATAACACAACACAAAACGCCAGCAGCTGTAATTGATTACCAAGCTGAAATCTCATGCTGGATAAACTGTCGGCTGTCGCCAAGAATAAACCGTGTGAAGCCAGCAAAACTATCATTGCCAGGATCAACCAATATTCGAAAGCTCTGTTTCTCCACTCTCCTTCACGTAAATAGCTAAGGATAACCAACAAAAATATACCCGCCACAACAAGCTCTGCTAGTTGCTGAATAAAGCCACTCTGCTGATAAATATTAAGTAGTGGCGCGAACGTAAATAACAACAATCCCAAAATGGTCAGACAAGCAGCGGTACAATAGACTACTTTTTCTTCAATTTTTCCGGCTGGCCCCAAGCGCTTGACTCGCTTTTCCATGATCCTGTTAAACAAAATACCCAGAGCAAAATATAAGCCCGCAGCTAGCCCACCCCATTTCGCCAGTAACGTGGCATCAAGTACCTTCACTTGCTGAAGCACTTCCAAACTCAGTAAGGCTGAATAAAAATGCAGTGCTCCTGTACCAATAAAAGTTACACCTAATATAAGGTATTTATAATTTTGCTGATTGTAATACCTTGAAAGCGCAACCTTACCCAAGTAGAGAAGTAGCAAAATAGTCAGAGCATTGAATAAAAGGAAGCGATCACTAAACCCGACTTTTATCTCACCATAGGACTCTGCAGTACCGAAAAACAGCAAGACAAGGACAAAAAAAATCAGCAAATAGCTAGCGGCACGCTTTTTTGTCCGATGATCCTTTGTCCCCATATCTGTCATACTTCCAGTCCCTCAGCCCCAAGTCCTTTCCAATCATAGTCCAAATAAAAATTCGTAAAAGAAACAAAGAGCTAAATAATTCCACCTTTGTGATAAGTAAGATATATTGAAAGCCACAATTGACGGGAAGTGTAAAAGAGGCCAAATGAAATACCATAAGATCCCTCACTCCAGTTTAGAAGTTAGTAAAATCTGTCTGGGCACCATGACCTGGGGAGAGCAAAACACGGAGCAAGACGCACACCAGCAATTAGATTACGCCTTAGCCCAAGGGGTAAACTTTATCGATACCGCCGAAATGTACCCGGTACCTCCCAGGCAAGAAACCCAGGGCAGAACCGAAAGTTACATCGGCAGTTGGCTAGAAAAAACCGGCCAGCGGGAAAAGGTGGTTATAGCAACGAAAGTTGCGGCCCCTTCAGGTGGTCGAGGCACAGGTTATATTCGCGACAATATGGCCCTGGACTGGAGAAATATCAAACAAGCGGTGGACGATAGCCTGACTCGGTTAAACACCGACTATATCGATCTGTATCAAATCCACTGGCCCCACCGCCAAACCAACTACTTCGGCCAGCTAAACTATCAGCACAACGAAGAAGAATCTTATACGCCTATAGTTGAGACTTTGGAAGCCTTAGCCCAAGTGGTTAAAGAAGGGAAGATTCGTTATATCGGCATTTCCAATGAGACTCCCTGGGGTGTTGCAAATTATCTTCGACTAGCGGAAAAACACGACTTGCCACGTATTGTTACGATTCAAAACCCCTATAACTTGCTAAACCGAACGTTTGAATCCGGGTTAGCTGAATTCTCGCACCGTGAAGGGGTAGAACTGCTGGCCTATTCGCCTCTGGCCTTTGGTATGTTATCGGGCAAATACTTAAATGGCGCACGTCCCGAAGGGGCAAGGTTAACCCTGTTTGAGCGCTTTCAACGTTACCTAACCCCTGCCGGTGAAGTCGCAACAGAAAAGTATGTAGCCTTAGCAAATGAAGCAGGCATCGACCCGGCTAAAATGGCATTGGCGTTTGTAAATTCTCGATCTTTTGTCGCATCCAATATTATCGGGGCGACAACTCTAAGCCAGCTGAAAAGTGACATCAAGAGTATCGACTTACAACTGGAAGAAGAATTATTGAACAAAATAGAAGACATATTCACTCTTCACCCAAATCCGTGTCCTTAAATCCAAGCTAAACAGAAATAAAAAGTAAAAAAGCCCGTTCAGGGCTTTTAATTATTTACGATTAACTCAGCTAATGTCCGGGTGGAGATGAAGCAATTCTTACCTCTTTAGTCCCCTCCAAACGAAAACCGTCCTGTACGATACCAATATCTTTAGCAAGGTGCGGTGACAGTTGCTCAAGCTGGACACGCAAAGCCCAGACTCTGGCTTCTTTTTCTGCCAGTTCAACGTCTTCGATACGACGCTCGATTAAGCCTTTTAATTGATTTAACACAGTTATTTGAATAGACATAAGATCCTCATTTAAATAAAGCCGGGATCTTATTCGGGGGGATATCTCACCGCGGACAAGATCCGCGGCGTGGAAAGTTAGATAGTCATTCCAGAACGCAGAACCAATAGAAAAGCTGAATGTTTAATGCAATTGCGCATCGCCGAAATACGTGTCGTGGCGTACATAGCTTCTCCTTAAGTTCTATTCCTGAATGAGCTGTTGATATTATTCACACATCAATGAAAAATCAATGGTCAAATTGAATGAAACCACATTTTAATATCAAATGTATTTATATTGCATATTTTGTTCGCAATAATTCTATTACCTATTAACAAGTAATGAATTTTCAGCATAAATACCTGGCTCAATTATTCTAACCTTGCTCTAAGCTGGCAAAGGATACTCAGGACCATTATTCCTAAAGCACAACCATCACTCCGACATTCCGCACCATTTTCATCTCACCTAGATAGTATCTGAACGGAAACGTTATTCACTATAAAATTCAACATGATACGGTAAAGTTGAATGTCGACTTCTAACTTATGATCGCTTGTTATAAGGAAAACTCGCCTGTAATAGCCTGATCTTGTAGGATTTTCCTATACTTTGTCTCGACCTGCAGGGGTTACACCTTCATTTTTCAAAAAACTTCAGGCGGCGAAATCTTATGAGAGAAGTGCTCAATCCTCAGTTCAAACTCAGTGAAGCTAACATTGCCAACATTGAATTCGATCCCAAATCCCGTGATGATATTCCCAAGCTCCTCATTGGCCTTCAGCACATTTATATCACACCGGAATTACGCGAGGAGGTATTCACCATACTCGCTGAGATCGTCCCTATTAATGAGGATGGTGAAAGCGCCAGCACCGATACCGGCCGTCCCGGTATGGCTCAGTGGACTATTCTGGTGCTCGGGGTGTTGCGCCTCGGCCTGAATGCCGATTTTGATCGTATTCACGAACTGGCCAACCAGCACAGTACTATCCGCACCATATTGGGGTTGAGTAACTGGTGCGACGGTAAAAAGTTCAGCTTGCAGAGCATCAAAGACAACCTGATGTTGTTCACTCCCGAGTTGCTAGACCGAATAAACCAGTGCGTGGAAAAGGCAGGCCACCGCTTGCTAAAAAAGGACGAAAACGACGCAATCACCGGGCGCTGTGATTCGTTTGTCGTTGAAACCCGTGTCCATTATCCCACCGATATTAATCTGTTATTTGATGCCGTTAGAAAGACCATGGAAGAATGCGCCGTCTTGTGTGAGCCCTTTGGCCACAGCCTGTGGCGGCAGTATCGCTACAATATCCGCCAGTTTAAGAAGCTGTATCGCAAGGCTCAGAAACTCAAGCATTCCACCTCGAAAGATGAGGCTAAGCAACAGCGCCAGCTTGAGCGGGTACAACAGGCTCACCAGGCCTTAATCGAGTCCGCTCAGAAGGTCGAAGATCGCGCCCGGCAAACCCGTGAACTACTGCGCCATAAATACGGTTTGTTCAACTTGGCGTTGGCGAAACTGGATAGTTACCTTGACCATGTCAACCGGCAAATCGACCAGATCCGCAGACGAATTTTGGAGGGAGAGAAGATCCCTCACACTGAAAAGGTATTTTCAATCTTTCAGCCACACACCGAATGGATCTGTAAAGGCAAGGCTGGCGTACCGGTTGAGCTGGGGCTTCGAGTCTGTATCATGGCTGACAGCGACAGCTTTATTCTGCATCATCAGGTAATGGAAAAGCAGACGGATGACAAGGTTGCTGTCGCTATGGTCGAAGAAAGTCAAAACCGGTATGCCGGCCTAAACATATGCAGCTTCGATAAGGGTTTTCATAGCAAGGAAAACCAGGAGGAACTCAAGCAGCGACTGGCGCTAACAGTGCTGCCAAAGAAAGGCCGGCTGTCGAAAGCAGAGCAAGAACATGAGTACGCGCCCGAGTTTGTCGAAACAAAAAGAAAACACTCCGCTGTTGAAGCGGCCATTAACGGTCTGGAAGTGCATGGCCTGGATACGTGTCGCGACCACGGTTTAGCCGGTTTCAAGCGTTACAGCGCGCTGGCGGTTGTAGCGAAAAACATTCACCGCCTGGGCGCTTTGGTGCGAGATGTGGAGAGAAAGCGAAAACGAGGGCCATACAAAAAAGCAGCCTGACGCTGGCGTGTTTTCCCGAAGAATGAGCAATATGGCCACGACTAGCCAGGCAAAACATCCCCTGAAAACGCCTTGTTATAACAATTTCTTATAATAACCAAGCAAAAATAACCATTCTGGTTATAAATAACCCAAGCCAATAATAATCAACTTATCAGCAATAGGTAAGTTGTGCTTTAAAAGTGAGTTTTCTGCCGGGTACTAGATAATTTAAAAATGTGATCTATCTCACTTTAGCGTGTCCAATGTCTGAAAGATCACAGAAACTATAGCCAAAAGATCACAAGCCTCTGACCGCTGCCATGGCACAATCGTCCCAGGATATGTATTAACGGGGAGCGCTATGGCCGCCATCAACACCAGCATTAAATCGGGACAGATCCGGGTTGAAACTCTCGGCCACCATGGCCTGGTTGCCGGCTTCGTCGACAAGCTCAAACTGGTCGAACGCATCGACGCCAGACTGCCGGTGTCCAAACAGCATGGCTCCAAGCTCAGCCATGGCCAGCGTATCAAGGCCATGATCATCAACGGCCTGGGCTTCACTCAGAACCCCATTTATCTATCGCCCCAGTTTTTTGAAGACAAAGCGGTTTCCCTGTTATTTGGCGAAGGTGTCAAGGCCGCCCAGTTGAACGATGACGCGCTGGGCCGTACCCTGGACGCCTGTTACGAATACGGTGTCACTGCGCTGCTCGCCGAGATTGCCAATGAGATCCACCAGGAATTCACCCCGCCCGGTAGACGGCAAACCCTCCGGTTGGACAGCACCAGCTTCAAATTAGTGGGCGAGTATGATCTCGAACACCTTTACCTGGAAGGCGAGTCCAGACCGCCCTTGCCCAAGCAGGGCTACTCCAAAGATCACCGGCCGGATCTCAAACAACTCGTCTTGTCCCTGATCGTCAGCGGTCCGGCGGACTTACCGATCTGGAGCGAAGGCCTGGACGGCAACAGCCAGGACAAAGCCAGCTTCCACGCCACCCTAGCCAAACTCCAGTCCTTCCGCCAAGCACTGGAGAACAGCCCGGAGCTGCTGGTTATTGCGGATTCGGCGCTCTACGTCCACGGAAAACTGCTGACAGCGGCCTACCTCTGGGTCACTCGGGCGCCAGAAAGCGTAAAAGCGGTCAAACTCCTGGTCGAGGCCGATACCAGTGACTTCGCCTGGCAGCCGCTGGAACAAGGTTATCAAGGTGTCTTGCTGGGCCAGGTGGAGCGCGGGCTGAAGCAGCAGTGGCTGCTGGTCCACTCCAGCCAGGCCGAGCAAAGAGAGTGTCGCACTCTGGACAAGCGCATCGCCAAAGCCGGGGCCGAAGCGGAAAGCCAGGCCCGCAAACTGGCCGGGCAGGCCTTTGCCTGCAAACAAGACGCGCGCAACGCGGCGGCGCAGTTTGAGCGTAAACTCAAATACCACCGGCTTAGTCACGTTGAGGTCAGCGAGGTGAAAAAACACGCAGGTCGTGGTCGGCCGAAAAAAGACGCCGAGCCTGAGGTGTCGCACTACCGGCTCGAACTTGAGTCGACTCCCTGCCAGGACAAGATCCGGCCGCACCGTAACAAGCTGGGCCGTTTCGTGCTGGCGACCAATGAACTGGGCAACCAGGAGGTCGCTGGCCTGCTCGCCGCCTACAAATCGCAACAAGGGGTCGAGCGGGGTTTCCGCCTGATCAAAGACCCCCAGTTTCACCTCAATGGGGTGTTCTTGAAAAAGCCGGAGCGGATCGAGGCGTTGATGATGGTGATGACGCTGTGCCTGATGGTGTACAACGCAGGCCAATACCAATTGCGGGAAAACCTGAAAACAGCAGATGAAACCGTGCTTAACCAAGTGGGCAAGCCCACCGCCACCCCGACGATGAGGTGGATCTTCCAACGGATGAACGGGATCCACTTAGTGAATGCGCCAGGGCTAGCTGCCTGCGTCACTGGGTTGACGGAAGAAAAGGAGAAAATCCTCCGCCTGTGCGGTAAAGAGATAGCGCGGCTCTACCAGTTGGAATGAGCGGCGGAAAAGAAAAACACATACTGTGCCCCGGCGCGGTAGGCTTGGTGATCCCGAAATTTAAGACTGCCGCTTCTGGCTTAGGTGGAGAGACGGTTCAGAGGGCTGGCGACAACGCCTGGGCGAGAAAATAATGCTGCCAGCATAAATCGCTGCGAAATGTCGGATCACTTATTTAGGCAAGGACGCATAAAATTTTGGGGTGCCCCATAGCGGGCTGTTAGCATCAGGTATATCCTCTTCATGCTCTTCAACCTTGAACACATTAAATCCCCGGCTTTGATAGTTCCCTAGCGCTGCTGGGTGGTCGTTTGAGCAGGTATGCAGCCAGACACAATCGGTCCCTAATGACCAGGCTTTTTCAATTGCTTGATTAAGTAAGTATCCGCCTAATCCCTGGCCGACAAACCCGGGTAAAACACCAAAAAAAAGTATTTCCACATCCTCATCATGTTTAACGAGTTCAAAATAACCAAAGGGGATCTCGTCCTGATAACCTATCCAGGTTTGCACCTGTTGTTGAGAAAGAAATTTGTGCCATTGCTGGTAGTCCCACCCTAAGCGGCTAAACCAGCGATATGGGCGACCTATGGTCATAAAAAAGAAGTGATTGAGCTCAGGGGTTGGGCGGTGAACTGGTTTCACCGAGACATTTTTGCTTAGCCCGGAATAAGCCCTATAGTCACCTAGCTTATCCAGTCGAAGGTGCCAAGTGGTGGTTTTTTCTAACATGTTAATTCTCATTATAAAGCCGTGCTGGTTGCAGGAAATTAGTGGTACACTGCGTGGTGAATTTAAGCAATATGCCATCAAAGTAACATTATGAAAAAGCTTATTATTGTACTCGGTCTGTTTTTATCGGGGTGCTCTAACTATTCGTTTAACAGCAACCTCGACAAAGAGAATTTTGATGAATATTTCAAACCTTCTCAGGTAAAGGTGTACGAGAAAACGGACCTTACTGATAAACAATATCTGTTTGTCGCCACAGTGGAAGGTGAAAGCTGTCAAAGAGATGACAGAGATCCGGTAGCAACACCAGCAGATGCCAGGACTCAAGCCAGGTTAGCTGCCGCGGACACCGGCGCCAATGGAATTATCTTTAATGCTTGCATTACCCTAACCGAGGATAGTATTTGCCAGGCTTCGGTGGTTTGTTATGCCAAAGCGATCAAAGTCGCTGAGCCGGAATAATCGGGAATGAGCTTTGAGTTAGCTAGCATAGGTACAATTCATTCACCCTATAAAGAAAAGTTTGCGGTACCCAGACAACCTGGCTTAGTAACATCGGCGAAAGGTTATATTGAACTACTATCTCCTTATGACAATCCGGATGCCTTTGCGGGTATCGAGGGCTTTTCCCACCTGTGGCTAATTTTCGTTTTCCACCAAACCATGGATGCAGGCTGGCGACCAAAGGTCAGGCCTCCACGTCTTGGCGGCAACGAAAAGCTGGGTGTATTTGCCACACGCTCAACCTTTCGGCCTAACCCCATAGGTTTATCTGTGGTTGAATTTAACAAGATGAGCACACGAGATGGCCGGTTGTGTCTTGAGCTAACTGGATTAGATTTGGTGGATGGCACACCCATTTTGGATATCAAACCCTATGTTCCTTACGCTGATGCTATCAATACTGCGTCCGGTGGTTTTGCCCAACACCAACCAGAGGAGAAAATGGAGGTGGTTTTTTCTTCTGATGCTATGGCGATGGTATTACAACAACAGGCAGACTATCCTAGCCTGCATCAGCTGATAATGGATGTGCTTCGCCAGGATCCCAGGCCCGCATATAAAAAAGGTAAAAATAGCAGCCATGTATATGGCGTACACTTGTTGGATTTTAATGTACGCTGGCAAGTCACTGGCCAACTTACCCAAGTTGTCGCCATAGATCCGGCGAACTAACTCTTCTTGTATATCTTCGCCCCCACAGAAAAGACAATCACCAACGCATTTAATTAGCTAGATCCCTATCATAAAGCTAGGTTAGGGGCTTTAGCCTAAGGGCTGGCACTGGTAAACTGCGACTTTATATTGTCCAAAATAACAAGGAATCCCATGCGTACCAGCAATTACTTGCTTTCCACCGTAAAGGAAACGCCAAGCGACGCTGAGGTTATCAGCCACCAGCTAATGCTCAGAGCAGGCATGATCCGTAAACTGGCATCAGGTTTATACACCTGGCTACCCACCGGACTGCGCGTGTTAAGAAAAGTCGAAAATATCGTGCGTGAAGAAATGAACCGTGCTGGTGCTATTGAAGTATTGATGCCTGTGGTGCAACCTGCCGATCTATGGCACGAGACTGGTCGTTGGGACAAGTTTGGACCTGAACTACTGAGGATCAAAGACAGACACAAACGTGACTTTGTTCTGGGCCCTACTCACGAAGAAGTCATTACTGAGCTGGTACGTAAAGAAATGAGCAGTTACAAGCAACTGCCGATTAACCTTTATCAGGTGCAAACTAAGTTCCGTGATGAAGTGCGTCCTCGCTTCGGTGTGATGCGTGCGCGTGAATTCACCATGAAAGACGCATATTCGTTCCACCTGGATCAAGCTTGCCTGGAAAAAACCTACCAGATCATGTTTGATGCTTATAGCCGTATCTTCGACCGCTTGGGTCTGGAATACCGTCCTGTTATTGCCGACACGGGTAGTATTGGTGGCAGCGCCTCACACGAATTTCACGTATTGGCACAAAGTGGTGAAGACGCCATTGTATTTTCTGATAAGAGCGAATACGCCGCTAATATGGAAAAGGCTGAAGCCCTGGCTCCTGAAGGTAAACGCCCTGCAGCAAGTGCTGAAATGACGTTGGTCGACACTCCAAACGCCAAGACAATTGCAGAGCTGGTTGAACAGTTCAGTCTACCAATCGAAAAAACTATCAAGACATTGGTAGTAAAGGCAGATGAAGGTTCTGATGCTGAACTGATTGCATTAATCGTACGCGGTGATCATGAACTAAATGAAATCAAAGCCGAAAAGCTTCCTCAGGTTGCCACTCCGCTGACCTTCGCCACCGAAGAAGAAATCCGTGACGCTATCGGCGCGGGACCTGGCTCACTAGGCCCGGTCAATATGCCAATACCATGTGTTATCGATCGCAGCGTCGCCAATATGAGTGACTTTTCCGGCGGTGCAAATATCGAAGATAAGCATTACTTTAGCATCAACTGGGATCGCGATGTAGCCACACCTGAAGTCGCCGACCTGCGTAATGTGCAGCAAGGAGACCCTAGCCCGTGTGGTCAGGGCACCCTGTCTATTGTCCGCGGTATCGAAGTGGGCCATATCTTCCAGCTGGGAGATACCTATGCTCAGGCAATGGATGCCAGCGTGCTTAACGAGCAAGGCAAAAAACAGGTGATGACCATGGGCTGTTACGGTATAGGTGTATCGCGTATCGTTGCCGCCGCTATCGAGCAGAACAACGACAAGAATGGCATTATCTGGCCTAACGCGTTAGCGCCATTTAAAGTATCTATCTTGCCGATGAATATGCATAAGTCTCATCGCGTAAAAGAGGTTGCCGACAAGCTTTACCAGGATCTTAGCGATGCGGGTATCGAAGTATTGTTTGATGACAGAAAAGAACGCCCGGGCGTTATGTTTGCGGATATGGAGCTGATTGGCATTCCACATACTATTGTTATCGGCGACCGTAGCCTGGATAACAAGGTTGTGGAATACAAAGACAGAAAGTCCGGCGAAAAGCAGGAAGTGGCTGTTGACCAAATACTGGACTTTATTAAAGCCAAGCTTTAATAAGATTTCATTAAGGGCGCTTAGCGCCCTTCTTCATCCCCCTGCTCAACATTACTCCTATTGATACCAGCTCCTATCGCGTAATTTAATTATTAATCCTACATTTATCCTCAAAATTCCCTTGGGGAAATAACAACCTAGGTTATAGTATTAATTTAATCATTAGCTTAACGCTACATTGACAGGTTTGAAGGTATCTCTAATCAGTAAACGCACTTTAATACCCAACAAAAAGTCCATATTAGCTGTAGTCTCTAGCTGGCTGATGCTCAGTGGCTGCCAATCCACTCAGGGAACTGGCGAAACACAACTGCGGCACAATTATCAATCTCAAACGCCTCCCTTTCAGCTAAGTATAGCGCCTGATTTTAACCACTTAACGTCTGGTAAGTTTGACCAAAATATCCAGACAATTGACCAACCAGCGTCTACTACCGTCACTACCTCAATAGAGGTTTACGCCAGGGTCCAGGAAAGTCGCCAGGTGAAAGATCTCATCGTCATTCGTCACGAACAATTGCCCAGCGCATTTTATTGGCAAGCTCCAACACGCGATAACGCCTTACGCCAGGAAATGTTAAAGCTAGATAATGGTCAGTTCTATCTGTTTATCTATACGGAAAAAGATCCGCAAGACAATGCCCGCTATCAGCTGATCAGTAACACTGGGTATAAACTACCTGAGTGCAGAATTGTCCTGGCGCTACTGAATAGCGCAGGATAAAATAACCAAAAAGCCAGTATTTTTTATGAAGAACAGGCACAATGCAATCAACTTGATGGGGAATACTGGACTAAGGTCAGGCTTGATGGTTTTCAGCAAAGAGCCATGGACTCCTTAATACTCACCGCAAAAAATAACTCCTAAGGTGAGCGTCGCCTGATATCTCGCCATGGGTTGGCTATCACATCACTGTCCGCGATTAAATCGCTTTTGGCTGGCGAGGTATCCACGGTTAGTCCATCGGGTAGGCTGCTCCAGCGGGCAGCGGTTTTTACCGAGTCTTTAAAATCCTTGTCAATATGACCTAACATCCGCTTCAGGGCAAACGGGTCTAAATTGTACAGCTGATAATAAATTTCAGAATAAATGAAGGATCATTTGACCGTTCCTATTGATCGTGACATATAATGCTATTTGCTTAAGATTTACCATGACCCCCACCACTATCAGCAAAGTATTCAGCAGCGTATCCGACCCTCGTATGAACCGAACCAAGCGCCATTCATTGACTAACATTTTAACTATTTCTATCTGTGCCATTATCGCTGGTTGTGATGACTTTGAAGCCATCTCTGAATATGGCAAATCTAAGATATCGTGGTTTGCCGAGTTTTTGGATTTGACTCATGGTATCCCTAGTCCAGATACGTTCAATGATGTGCTAAATAGACTCAACCCGCACGAGTTTGCCAACGCCTTTACCCAGTGGGTGTGCACGCTTGGTGATCTACATGATGACATCGTAGCGCTGGACGGTAAGGTCATGCGTGGCACCCTGGACAAAGCGAATGGTAACCCGGCCATTCATTTAGTCAGCGCCTGGTCGGTGAAAAATAACCTTTGCTTTGGTCAGGTTAAAGTGTCCGATAAATCCAATGAGATAACGGCTATCCCTAAGTTACTTAAGCTGTTGGATATAGAGGGTGCCACAATTACGACTGACGCAATGGGCTATCAGTATGAAATTGCCAATCAGATCGTGGCAAAAAAGGCCGACTATGTATTGGCCTTAAAGGGTAACCAAGGTGAATTTCATGATGACATTAAGCTATTTTTAGAGACTCAGCTTACGTGCTTTTTTAGCGGAGTAAAGCACGATGTATTTGAGTCTGTAGATGGCGACCACGGCCGGATAGAACAACATAAAGTGTGGTTAACGACAGATATTGATTGGCTCATTGAGCGCCACCCCAGATGGCAAAGCGTGAAAGCCATCGCCGTTGTTGAATCTAGCCGAGAGACCCAAGGGGATAAGTCTTATGAACGGCGTTACTACATTACCAGCCACAAAGATAAATCAGCCGCCTTCATTGCTGATGCAATCCGCAGCCACTGGTGCGTGGAGAATAAGCTGCACTGGCAGCTCGACGTCAGTTTCAACGAAGACAGTAACCGACTGAGAAGCGGCTATGCTGCAGAAAATGTGGCCCTGATGAACAAAATAGCGTTAAACCTGTTGAAGAACGAACGCAGCGTTAAAGTGGGGGTCAAGAACAAACGATTGAAAGCTGGCTGGGACAACCAGTATATGATGAAGGTACTGACAGTTGGCATGACAACTGGTTAATTTAGACCCGTTTGCCCTGGATGTCCCACCCTATGCACCTGCATGGTATGTGGACAATTTTGGACAATGGCAACGGCAAGTGGAACCCCTTAAAACACACAGTTAGCATAGCGCCAGGTACCACTGTTTACACGGAAACTGAAGTCGATGCGCCGGGACAATGGGCATTCCACTGCCACCTTATCTATCACATGGCGACGGGAATGTTTCGAAAAGTGATTGTAGAAGGTGGTCCTCAAGAAATAGCTAAGCAGGGAGACTTGTTATGAAGACAGCAAGAAGGACTGCTAACCACTTAATTCAGGGAATAGGACTTCTTGTTACGAAGCCATACTCACATTTCTTGATGTTTTTCCTATTCGTTACTGGCTCGGCACAGGCGATAGAGAAGGAATCCCTGGTTTTTTCCGTAGTACAAGTAGAGCAGCTTGAATACAGGTTTGGAGAGGATACCGACGTTATCGCATGGGATGGTGATGTGTTGGTAGGCACAGATGAGACCAAACTTAGACTACAAAGTGAAGGAGAATATGCGTTAAATCCCGATCAGTTTGAAACGTTAGAGCATCAGCTACTGCTGTAAAAAATGATATCCACATTTTTTGATGCCAAAGTTGGTATCCGTTATGACTCCCCAGAGGGACCGAACCGGACTTACGGTGTACTTGGGCTGCAAGGGTTGGCGCCCCAGTGGTTTGAAGTAGATGCCGATCTTTTTCTGAGTAATAAAGGCAAAGCTTCCGTCAGGTTAGATGTAGATTATGACATCCTGCTCACCAACCGGTTGATTTTTAGGCCAACCGCAGAGCTTGAACTCGCCTTTAGTCAAGATCCCGAAATAGGTGTGGGCTCAGGGATAAGTAAAACCGAGCTTGGGTTACGGGTCAGCTATGATCTTGTTGACCGTAACTTAGCTCCCTATGCCGGAGCTCACTGGGAAAAGAAATACGGCGCTACCGCCGATTTTGCCAGCGAAGAGGGAGATAAAACCGACGAATTCTTTTTCGTTCTTGGCGCCAGGGTGTTGTTTTAAATTGCCAGAAAGTCGAGCTGTCCGCTGGGCAGCTCTTCTATTTAGTGGACCGGGTGCTGCAAAATGCACTCTGCTTCATGGGCGCTAACATTCTGTCACTTAATGAACTTGAAGTAGATGAACGATAAAAAATGAATCTAGCACATTGAATTTAAGTGCATTTAAACGATATCCGAATAATTATGATGGTTAATATTTGACAAAAATTAAAGATTTGTGGCTATCGCAGACATGGCGCTTTCGACTGTGCGCATAGGTCAACGTCCCCCCACATTTGAAACAGCTTATTCCCATACACATCACAGCGAAAATAACGTATTTGAAGACAGTTGCTGTACAACAGGGCTTTCGTGTTCACCTGTGATATCTGATTTCAGCACTACTCTGGTGGCCAACTTAAATCATACCACTGCGCTAAACATCGCTTGGCAGTGGCTGCCTGATGCTGAACTTGAGCCTCCATTTCGACCTCCAATATTTATGTAAGGCTGATAACTGTTTAATTTAATATTAATCAGTATGTAAAGCCCAGGTTTAACTTCCAAGTACTCTACCACCCGGCCGTCGCTCTTTGCTTCTACAGGGAAATGCTTCCCTTTTATCGGAGAGTGGCAGTAAGACCAAATGTACGCGTGAAAACCAAGGAGATATTATGTTGTTACTAAAAATCCTTAGTGCTGCGGCACTGACTGCCACCCTGTCATTTCATGGGGTCAATGCAGCTCAACTCGATGATCAGCTCATCACGGAAAACACGATATTGCAATCAGATGGCAACAGTGGTCGAGGCTGGGCCTGTCGCAACTATCCGAAAAAGAGCATAAGCCGTCCGGCCAATTGCCCTGACTGAACATAACCGACACCCGGGCAGGAAGGCTCCTCGTCCAAGTTTACAAATACAGCGTTTAGTCATTGCTTTACAAAGACCAAAAGTTAGTAATCACTACCACTTACATCGCTTAACTTTCAGCCACCCTGGAAATTAAGTGGCTTTTAGCGTACTCCGTGCTCGCGGTTAAGCCACTGGATTCCGAGATGTCGAACCACCGCCTGCGCGAGAATGACAAGGCAAAGACGATCCAGCTGCTGCGTCAATTAACTTTCGTGCTTGTTGGTAGCATTTTTGATTGATCGCAGAGTTAGTCAATTTACGCTTATTCATAAAATGACTCTTATGGCGTAAACTTACTCAAGCCTTGGTCCTAAAAGGAGTTATGCCAAGGTATGGTTGTTTCAACAATTTCTGTAGTTTGGGGTGACTTATGGATAAATCACCTTGCGCATTACTACTAACGGGTGGTGGCGCTCGGGCCGCGTATCAGGTAGGGGCGCTAAAAGCAATAGCGCAACTTTACCCGGTGAATCACGCTTCTCCTTTCCCCATTCTTTGTGGTACATCTGCCGGCGCCATCAATGTGACAGCTTTGGCCTGCTACGCATCCTGTTTTCGTCTGGGTATCAAGAAACTGGAATATATCTGGCGAAACTTTCGCAGTCAGCAGGTTTACCATTCGTCGCCATATCACCTGAGTTGGCAAATCGGTAAAATCCTGTTTTCCAGCTTTCAGGCCGACTATGCCAGTAAAACGGCATTTGCTTTACTCGACAACAGCCCACTCAGAGATTTGTTACATAATTATATGGAGTTCAGCCGGATAGACAGAAATATCCTGAGAGGAGCCCTCCAGGCCGTTTCCATTACGGCATCAGATTATTCCAACGGAGATTCCATTACCTTTTACCAAAGTGATGGGCGACATAAGCCCTGGCAAAGAGCCAAACGCGAGGGACGCCAGGCGATTATCAATCCGGAGCATTTATTAGCCTCATCTGCTATTCCTATGATATTTCCTCCTAATCAAATAGATCAGGACTTTTATGGTGATGGCTCTGTCCATCAGCTTTCGCCATTAAGTCCGCCAATTCACCTGGGAGCAGAAAAGATATTAATTATTAGCCTTGAGCAACCGAGAAAAACCGGAGATATGCTAAACAAAGCCCCAAGCAGTACCGAAATAGCCAGCCACCTGCTAGACACAATATTTACCGATACACTAAATGCCGATCTGGAAAGGTTAAACCGGGTTAATGATACGCTCTCATTACTAAATGAGCAGCAGCGCCAGACTCTGAGCCTTAAGCCAGTGAAAAATATACTATTAAAACCGAGTCAAGATTTTGACCCTCTAGCAGATAAACACTTCGCAGAAATGCCGCTAACTGTGCGTTTACTGTTAAGAGCCATGGGAATAAAAAAAGGCAGTAATTCTAGCCTGACTTCATACTTGATGTTTGAACAAACTTACACAAAAGAGTTGATCCAGCTTGGTTACCTGGATACTCAGGAAAGGTGGGATGAACTGAGAGAGTTTCTGGAAGTTTAAATAAAGTCGCGAGTTAGTTTAATGCCCTTCCAACAACCAATGTTCCGCCAACTCCACCTCATGTTTCTTACCACACAGAAGCAACACATCATCACTTCTGAGGAGTTCACTCTTCGCCGGATGGGCGATTTCACGACCATTGCGCCTTAATCCACGGATCTGTACTTCCCCCAGCTGCAGCTGATTTATCGCTTTACCCACTGCCATCGCGCTTTCGGGAAGGTACACTGCGTGCAATTGCTCAAGATCGTAACCTTCTTCCGGTTGATGATCACTGGTATCGCCATGATAAAAACCGTGTAAATGCTGATAGTGCGCGTCTCTCTCCGCCTTCATTCGTTTAAATATCCTGGAGATTGGCACACCCGACATCATCAACACATGAGATACCAGCATCAAACTCCCTTCCAGAGACTCGGGCACCACTTCCGCCGCTCCGCGGCTGCGTAATTCGTTTAAGCCGCTATCATCTTTGGTTCTCACTAGCACCTTAGCATCGGGATTCAGAATAGCGATTAACGATAACAGGCTCAGCGCTTTCTGACGATTATCAAAGGTCAAGATCACTAATTTGGCTTTAGTAATGCCCACGGTTAACAGGATTTCTCGACGACCAGCATCACCAAACTCGACTTTGTCGCCGCCGATACACGACTCTTTCACTCTGACAGGATCCCTATCCAATGCAACATACGGGATCCCCTCCGAACTGAGAAAGCGCGCTATTGTCTGCCCCACTCTGCCATAACCACAGATGATGACGTGACCTGTATATTGATCAGGCAGGGGGTTGCGCTTTTTAAACAAATGCTCCGAGCCGTGCAGCAGATCAACTGTGATACTGTGGCTATATTTCACCAGCCAGGGGGTGATTGCCATAGACATCACCCCGGCAGACACAACAATGGAAGACAGCTGCGCAGAGATAAGTTGATGCTTTCCCGCCAGGGCTAACAAGACAAAACCAAACTCTCCCACCTGGCTTAACATTAACCCGGATGCAATGGCATCGGTTCCCCTTTCTTTAATACTGATCGCCAGCAAGGTCACTATAAGCCCTTTAGCCAGCATAAGGCATACCACAAGTCCCATTAACTCAAACCAGTATTCGGCGAGTACACTGAGGTCTATTAACATGCCTATAGTGATAAAAAACAGCCCCATCAGGATATCTCGAAAGGGCCGGATATCCGCCTCCAGCTGATAACGGTAGTGGCTCTCGCCTAACATCATACCGGCCAGAAAAGCCCCAAGCGCCATGGATAAACCCAGTAAATGGGTTAGCCCACCCGCCAATAACGCCACCAATAAGGTGGTAAGTACAAAGAGCTCATCTGAACGCGCGCAGCTCACCTCATGAAAAATCGGAGGCAGTAACCACTTTCCAATGGATAAGATCAATATAACTGCCAGGCATCCCTTACCCAGGGATGCAGCCAGAGCCAGCCACAACTCTCCGCTATCGCCACTTTGCAAGGCAAGGATCGGCACCACAATGAGAAAAGGCACCACAGCCACATCCTGAAACAACAGCACGCTAATGGCCAACTGACCCCGGCGGGTATGAACTTTTTGCTGCTCCGCCAGTTGTTTGATAATAATAGCGGTGGAAGACATAGTTAACGCGCCGGCAACCGCAACGCCTTGTTGCCAGCTAATATCCGCATTGATACAAATAAGATAAAACACAGTAAAGGTGATTACCACCTGTGCTCCACCTAACCCTAAAACCAGACGTCGCATCGCCATAAGCTTGGGCAACGAAAATTCAAGACCAAGGGAGAACATCAGGAATACCACACCCAGCTCGGCGACAATTTCGATTTTGTGATACTCACCGATCAAGGCAAGGCCGAAAGGGCCAAGGATAAGTCCGGTAAACAGGTAGGCCAGGATAGCAGGCAATTTTAACCGGCGAAATAAAGCAATATTAACAACAGCTAAGCAGAGTAGCAGCAATATATCTGTTAGCAATCTTATCCCCCTAAATACGCTGTAGCTTTAATACTAGTATGCTTGTCTCATTTGCGTATCTAAACACGGCTGTCGAGCAGGAGGGCGGCAACGTCTCAAGTCAGTGAAAACCCTCACAACCAAAATTTCTGGCATAGTTATTGCTTTACAATAATTAGATTCAGTAAAAAGACTTAAAAATGACGTTGGAGCAATTATGGACAACTTACAACGGATAACTCCTTTGCCTAAGGCTTCACGGCTGGCTATTTCAGGTTTCGGTAGCGAGCCACTGTTGTCAGCAGAAGATAAACTCTGCGTTATAGAATGCTTGCAAGACAGTCAGGACCTAAACAGCCTGCTGAAAAACTTTGCCGCTCAGGTGGCAAGGTTTGTCCGTTTTATGGGGATCAAGTTCCAAAGTAAGTTTGGTATCTTTAATCAGGAGCTAAAAAAGCAAGCCAAATTTAGCGAGGATTTTAACCTCCTCGACAAATCGATGACCAACTTGGGGGTGATCAGCTATCAGAGTCCAAGCCCTTTTAATAAACTCGAAGTTGGCCTGCTGGCGGAATTACACCGTTTACTCACAGCCCCCTTGCGTTTGTCACTGCGTCTTTGTGAGCTGCGAGCTCTTGCCCTAAAGGATCACCTTACCGGGATTGGTAACCGCGCTTACTACGATGAGGTACTTTCCAGGGCGATAGAGCAGAACGTTCGTCGTCATCAGGGGCTGGCGCTAATACTGCTGGATCTGAATAACTTTAAGATAATCAATGATACCCTGGGGCATCAACAAGGGGATCAGGTACTTGTCAGTTTCGCCCAGTTATTACAGCGTGTAGTCCGTAATACAGATATGCCATTCAGGCTCGGCGGTGACGAGTTTGCCTTATTGTTACAACCAACAACCGCAGATTCTATTGAGATAGTCACTCAGCGACTGAACAAAGCCGTACAAACAGACCTGACATTAACGCGTTTCAGTGTTTCTGCTAGCCTTGGCTGGTCTAACTGGGTATCAGGAAAAACAGCCAGCGATCTTTTTCATGAAGCAGATAAAGCAATGTATAAAGACAAGTTAAACCACAAACGCTAATTTTCTCTCGTGGTTAGTTAGGATATGAAGCGCTATGGCAGCTGCTTTATTCTAAGCCCTGGTTCTTCTGAGTTTGTACGATAACCCTGACAAATAAATAAGCCCATAGCCATTACCAGCTGATCGTCAAAAAAGACTAAAGGTATACGGTTTCTTAACCAGGGTGGCACCTGGTATTCCTGAAAGAGTTTTTTCAGGGCTCTGGAATGAGCCCTGCCTTCAGGCCGACACTTGATGCCAGGATAGGCAAAACCGATTGTCATCTGCGCCGAAGTAACCTTTAGCAACCCTTTACCCAGGCTTTTGGAAATACGTAATTCACCTAACTCTCCGGGTAATTTTAATTGCCGTTCGCCAGACCAAACTTGTCGCCATTGCGCCACTTCAGGCAATTGATCCACCAAGTAAAGACGTTGTTGAAATCGCCGAATTTGATACCCAGAGGTTGTCAGTATAGGATTGGCATCGACCCTGGCCAGTGCGACCTGGCACCAAATTTTGTCCAACTGATCTTGGGAAGGTAAGGGTTTGTTTAACTGGCCTATCCAGTAACGCATTAGGTTATTCCGCCTGGCAGCGCTTAACTCACTCAAAGGAGCAATATTTAACCCCTGCTGCTCTTCTGCCTGGCGGTAGTCCTGTTGCGCGACTTCCTGCAAAACACTCTCTTGGTCGGCGCAGAGTTGCGCACTCCTGACGCTGGCTTTTAAAAAACCTGGCCAACGGGACTTTAGGACCGGTATGATATCCCGGCGCAAGAAATTCCGGTCAAAACGAGTATCCTGATTACTTTCATCCTCTACCCATTGCAACTTGTGAAGTAACGCGTACTGGTGCACCTTATCCCGGCTAAAAGCCAATAGCGGTCTGACAAGTTGCCCGCAACCAAATACTTTACCCTCGGGCATAGCGCTTAACCCTTTTGGACCAGCACCACGCTTTAATGCCAGCAATAAGGTTTCCAATTGATCATCCTGATGTTGCCCGGTCAGCAAGAGACCACCCGGTGTAAGGTGCTTCTCCAGCGCTTGATACCGCTTATCCCGGGCGACGGCTTCCAGACTTTCCCGTTTTCCAGGCTGCAGGCTGACCTTTTCGATACAAGTCTCGATACCCAGCTCGACGCCAAGCGCCAGACAAAAATCAGCCCACTGATCCGCATTAGGACTTAAGCCGTGATGAACATGAACGGCTTTAACCTGAACAGTCAAGTGCTCGGCCATATGTGCAACCAGGTGGAGTAGTACCACAGAATCCAAACCACCGCTCAAGCCAATCAACAAGTGATTTGGCCGGTAGGAAAGAATTTTCCGTTGAACGACTTGCTCTAACTCCATAAATGACCCAATACCCTATTGACTAGCCTGTACGCAGACATCGACGCTGTTAATGGTATTTCAGTTTGACATTTTCCTGACCTAACATGGCCTTTAGTTCATCCATCAGCTGGTCGCTTGGCGTCACGCGCCATTCCGTGCCTAGGGTAAAGTCTGCGCACGCTCCTGGCCGGGTATAACTAACCCTGACCGGACAAATACCGGCGCGATTTGGCTCCAAAATATCGGTAAATCGAGGGAAGAAATCTGAATTAACCTGACTGCTGTTCAGGTCGATATGCAGGCCGGTAGCAAACTTCTCCCTCGCGTCTCCGAGCTCCATCACTTCCCGCGCCATCATACGCAGGCCACCGGAAAAATCATCGAAGCTGACATTGCCCTGGATCACCAGGATCTTATCTTTGACGATCAGCTCTTCGTATTTCTCAAAGGCTTCAGAGAACAGCATAATATCCAGGCGGGCGCTTTTATCGTCCAGGGTCAGCAAACCCATTTTCTTACCCTTTTTAGTGATCATCACCCTGGCGCTAATGACTAAACCTGCCGCCGTACTGCTCTTATCCCTGTCGGTGGGACGTATGTCTTTCAGTCTGCCCGAAGTAAAGTGCTTGAGTTCACCCAGGTATTGATTGATGGGGTGCCCGGTCAGGTATAAACCCAGGGTTTCTTTCTCTCCCTCCAGCCATATTTTATCCATCCATTTAGGCACATCGGCGAAGGCTTTTTCTACTTCTTCCAGCTCTGTGGTTAATACACCAAACAAATCGGACTGCCCCTGAACTTCCGCTTTGGCGTGCTGAGCCGCGGCTTGCATAGCTTCAGGCAGAGTAGCCATCAGTGAAGCCCGATGAGGGCCCAACTTGTCCATGGCGCCGGACAGAATTAACTTTTCCAGCACTCGGCGGTTACAGCGCTTTAAATCCACCCGATTACAAAAATCAAACAGATTATCAAACCGCCCAGCTTTATTTCTGGCCTCAATTATCGCTTCGATAGGAGCCTCTCCCACCCCTTTTACGGCGCCGATGCCATAAATAATGTTCAGATCTTTATCCACGTTGAATTTGTACAAACCTGTATTCACGTCCGGTGGTGATAAAGGCTGACCCATACGCTCGCATTCATCCACTAGGGTCACTATTTTGTCGGTATTATCCATATCCGCCGACATCACAGCCGCCATAAAGTACGAAGGGTAATGGGTTTTCATCCACAGGGTTTGGTAAGAAACCAAGGCATATGCTGCGGAGTGAGACTTGTTAAACCCATAACCGGCAAATTTTTCCACCAGGTCGAAGATTTTCATGGCAAGCTCGCCATCTACGCCGTTTTTAACCGCCCCGTCTTCAAAACCGGCCCTTTGTTTGGCCATCTCTTCCGGTTTCTTTTTACCCATAGCCCGGCGCAACATATCTGCCCCGCCCAGGGTATAACCCGCCAGAACCTGGGCAATCTGCATCACCTGCTCCTGATACAGGATAATACCGTAGGTGGGCTCAAGGATTGGCTGCAGGGAATCGTGTTGCCAAGTTTCATCCGGGTAAGATACTTTTTCCCGGCCATGCTTACGCTCGATAAAGTTATCAACCATGCCCGACTGTAGCGGCCCGGGGCGAAACAGGGCCACCAGGGCAATCATGTCCTCGAAGCTGTCCGGTTTCAGTCGTTTGATCAGGTCCTTCATCCCGCGGGATTCCAGCTGGAACACAGCCGTGGTTTCCGAGTTCTGTAATAACCTGAAGCAGGCGGGATCATCCACGGGTATGCGGGCAATATCTACCGGGTCTTCACCTCGCTCCACCTTGTGCGCATTGGCCATATCCAGGGCCCACTGGATGATGGTAAGCGTTCGCAGACCCAGGAAGTCAAATTTAACCAGTCCCGCCGTTTCCACGTCGTTCTTATCGAACTGAGTAACGGGGAACTTACCCTCGTCATCACAATAAAGGGGGGCAAAATCGGTGATCGTGGTGGGTGATATAACCACGCCACCCGCGTGCTTACCGGCGTTACGTGTGACCCCTTCCAGGATACGACACATATCGATCAGCTCTTTGACTTCCTCATCTGCGGCATAGATTTCCGGCAATTTAGGCTCGGCTTCAAACGCCTTAGCCAGTGTCATCCCCGGATCTGGTGGCACCAGTTTAGAGAGCCGGTCGACAAAACCATAAGGGTGGCCCAATACCCTACCCACATCCCGGATCACAGCTTTTGCCGCCATGGTGCCAAAAGTAATGATCTGAGATACCGCATCACGACCGTAAAGTTCGGCAACGTGATCAATTACCTCGTCTCGCCTGTCCATACAGAAGTCGATATCAAAATCGGGCATGGATACACGTTCAGGGTTAAGAAATCGCTCAAATAGAAGATCGAATTTCAGTGGATCCAAATCGGTAATATCTAACGCATAAGCCACCAATGAGCCGGCGCCGGAGCCACGTCCCGGACCCACCGGAATGTCGTTATCCTTACTCCACTGGATAAATTCCATTACGATAAGGAAATACCCGGGGAAACCCATCTGGTTGATCACGTCCAGCTCTATCTGCAGGCGGTCATCATAGGGGATCCGCTTTTGTGCAAAATCAGGGCTGTCTTTACCAAACAGGAAGTCCAGCCGCTTTTCCAGGCCAATTTTAGATACCTTACAAAAGTAATCCTCCATTGCCATCCCTTCGGTAGGGAAGTCCGGCAGGAAATATTCACCCAGGCGAACTGTAACATTACAGCGTTTGGCAATTTCCACACTGTTGGCCAACGCTTCCGGGATATCCGCAAACAGCTCACACATCTGCTGTTCAGATTTAAGGTATTGCTCCGGGCTGTATTTTTTTGGTCTGCGTTTATCCGCCAGGGTGTAGCCATCATATATGGCAACCCGAATTTCATGCGCGTCGAAGTTTTCCGGATCAAGCAGCACCACGTCGTTGGTGGCCACCACAGGCACTCCCGATTGAGCCGATAGTTCCACCGCCATATGCAGATAAGCGTCCTCATCGGGTCGACCGGTACGGACCAGCTCAAGATAAAAACGGTTAGGGAAGTGCTGTTGATAAAACGCCAGACACTGCAGAGTCAGGTCTCTATTCCCTTTTAACAGTGCTTTACCCACATCTCCCTGGCGACCACCGGAAAGTAGCAACACCCCCTCCCCGTATTTAGCCAGCCAGCTCTTGTCCAGAATAGCCCTACCTCCCACGTGTCCCCGGAGATATGCTTCGGAAATTAACATGGTGACATTTTTGTAACCTGTATTGTCCATCGCTAAGGCAGTGATCCGGAACTGCTCGTCAGCAAACTCATCACTTTGAACCCAAAAATCCGCTCCGATCAGAGGTTTGATCCCAGCACCATGAGCTGCGCCATAAAACTTCACCAAGCCACACATATTGGTTTGCTCGGTAACCGCCAGTGCCGGCATTCCCAACTCTTTAGCTCGGGCTACTATGGGTTTAATTTTCGGTAGGCCATCGACCATGGAATAATCACTGTGGACGTGTAAATGAACAAATTTAGGGGCAGGCATATTAGTCGGCTAATCCAAGGTTTTTTTGAACAGGTTTAAAACTCTTTCTATGATGGGGAGTTACTCCCAACTGAGCCAGGCTCCGCAGGTGTTGTTTGGTAGGATAACCCTTATGTTGGGCGAATCCATAACCTGGGTATACCTTATCCAGCTCAATCATTTCACGATCACGGGTAACCTTGGCCAATATCGATGCGGCACTGATTTCCGCCACTCTGGCGTCCCCTTTAACCACAGCTTCGCTTGACATAGCTAACTCAGGACAGCGGTTGCCATCGATAAACACATGTTCTGGTCTAACACTCAACGCGGTCACCGCTCGCTGCATGGCCAACATAGTCGCATGCAAAATATTTAACTGATCAATTTCTGCGGGGGTTGCGCGGCCTATAGCAAAAGCCAGGGCTTTTTGCCGGATCTCTTCAAACAAGAACTCACGCTTTTTCTCCGACAGCTTCTTCGAATCAGTCAGCCCGGCAATTGGATTATTGGGGTCCAAAATAACCGCAGCTGTCACGACGTCGCCAACTAAAGGGCCACGACCAACTTCATCCACCCCTGCCACCTGTTTGCCTTTTGGATAAACTACATCATCCATACGTTACCACCTCTAACACTACATCAGCGACTTGTTGATCAGCATCGCAGCTAATCCAATAGTTAATGCAGGTCATTAAATTATTCGTTCAGGATAATGGGTTTATCCCTGATTATGTACGTCGATAGCCGCGTCGGCGGATAATTGTTAGGCATTACTCATACGGAAAAAGCATGTTAGCTATTTTTAAGCACGTCAATCACTGCGTCAACGGCAAGTTGATCGGCATTACAACTGATAAGTTTATGTAACTCATTGAATTTTTTAATCAGCAACTGATTATCCGACTCGATTAGCTGGCTTAGCTCGCGCACGATATTGTCACTGGTACAGTCATATTGGAGTAATTCAGGCACTAAAGGACTGTCAGCCAGCAGGTTCGGCAGCGAAGCATATTTACTTTTTACCAATGCCTTGGCAATCCAATAGGTGATCAACTTCACCCGGTACGCCACTACCATAGGGGTCTTCGCCAACATGGTTTCCAGTGATGCGGTGCCGGAAGCCAGTAACGTATAATCGGCAGCCTGTAATACCTGATTGGCTTTGCCGTCAACTATGGTTATCTTCAGTTCCGGGGCCACTTGCTGATAAAGCTCTTCGAACTGGGCTCTGCGCTTCTGGTTCACCATGGGCACGACAAATTCCAGCTCCGGATACTTGTCTTTCAGCTGCTTTGCCGCTTGTAAAAATATAGGCGCTAACAATTCAATTTCAGCCGAGCGGCTGCCAGGCAGGATCGCGAGGTAAGTCCCTTGCAGCGTTAATGCCAATGCAGTGCGGTTTTTTTCCTTTTCCGCCACCATAGGCAATTTTTCAGCCAGGGTATGTCCGACAAAGCGGCAAGGCACATTAAACCTATCATAAAACGCCTTTTCAAACGGTAAAAAGGCAAGCACTAAGTCTGTTGCTTTGGCTATTTTATGAATACGCCACTGTTTCCAGGCCCAAACAGAAGGGCTGACGTAATGGATAGTTTTTATACCGCCTCGCTGCTTTAGTTTGAGTTCGAGATCCAGGTTAAAATCCGGAGCATCGACACCGATAAAAATATCAGGCGGATCCTCTAAAAAGTGCCGAGTAATTTCCCTGCGTATTGTCAGAATTCTGCGCAACTTTCCTAACACTTCAACTATCCCCATTACGGACAGTTCTTCCATGTTAAACAACTGCTTGCAACCCGCTTCCAGCATAAGGGGACCCGCAATACCTTCAAATATAGCATCAGGGTAACGAGACTTAAATTCACAGATTAATCCGGCGGCAAGGATATCGCCGGAAACTTCTCCGGCGACTATGCCAATACGAAGGGGTTGGCTCATAGCTATCTGACGATGCCCCGGCTATCTGCCGAGATAAAGTCCAACATAGGCTGAACTTCAGGGTGATCGGCAACCATATCTTCCAGCAGGGATCTGGCCTCTTCTATGGTATTGCCGCTACGGCAAATCACCTTAAATGCGCGTTTTATAGCCATTATCTGACTTGATGTAAAGCCGCGGCGTTTCAGACCAACAGAGTTAATGCCATGGGCCTCGGCATAATTACCCGTAGCCATGAAGTAGGGAGGAACATCCCGGTTCACCGCAGAGCAGCCGCCGATCATGGCGTGGTCACCCACACGGCCAAATTGGTGTATGGCCGACTGGCCGCCGAATATAACGAAAGAGCCAAAGGTGACGTGACCGCCCAGGGAGACGTTATTCGCCAGAATACAGTGATCGCCAATAACACAGTCATGGGCTACGTGTACATTCACCATTAGCAGGTTATTACTACCAATACGGGTGATCTCTTCATCCTGTACTGTGCCTCTGTGGATGGTACAGCTTTCACGTATCTCGTTGTTGTCGCCAATTTCCAGACGAGTAGGCTCACCCGCATATTTCAGGTCCTGGCAATCCTCTCCTACAGAAGCAAACTGGTATATTTTATTTCCTTTACCAATTTTGCTCGGTCCTTTGATCACCACATGGGGACCGACCCAGGAGTTTTCACCAATTTCTACATCGGCTCCAACAATTGAATAGGGGCCTATTTCTACACCGGCCCCTATTACTGCTGACTCATCGACGATAGCTGTTGGATGAATGGTGGCGGTTTTATCTATCATTTAAATTTCTCGTCTGGCACACATAATATCTGCGCTGCAAACTACTTCACCATCCACTTTGGCAACACAGCTGAATTTACCCATACCTCTTCTTTCCTTGAGATAATCAACTTCCAGATGAAGCTGATCGCCAGGTACAACGGGTTTTCTAAATTTGGCGTTATCGATGGACGCCAGGAAATACAATTCGTTTTCTTTTGGCTTGCCGTGAGTGGCAAAGGCCAAAATACCGGTTGCCTGCGCCATGGCTTCCAGGATCAAGACTCCAGGAAACACTGGAGTGCCAGGGAAGTGGCCAGTAAACTGCGGCTCATTAAAGGTAACATTTTTAATTGCGTGTAAGGTTTCACCAGGAACATAATCCAAAACGCGATCAACAAGCAAAAGTGGATACCTGTGGGGTAGCAGATCCATAATTTCTTTAATCTGCAGCTGGTTTAATTCATTACTCAATCTCTAGTTCCTTACTCAGCATCTTTTAATTCTTTAAGTTGTTTTTCAAGCTGGCTAATGCGCTTATGCATTTTGTCAATATTCTGGGTGCGCACCACCATTTTACGCCACTCTTTGTTGCTCTGCACTGGAATGCCTGACGAGTACATACCAGGTTTATCGATGGGCCGCATCACCATGGCCATACCTGTAATAGTGACGTTATCACAAATGCTCATATGTCCGTTAAGTACGCTAGCGCCACCAATCATACATTGCTTGCCAACCTTTAAGCTGCCCGCTGTGGTTGCCGCACCAGCCATTACTGTGTTTTCACCAATTTCAACATTGTGGGCGATTTGACACAGGTTATCGATTTTAACCCCGTCCGCGATTTTAGTATCACCTAAGGTGCCGCGATCAACACAGGTGTTGCTGCCTATTTCAACCCAATTACCAATAACCACGCTACCCAGCTGGGGTATTTTTATCCAACGCCCCTGATGAGGCGCGTTACCAAAACCATCGGAGCCAATCACGGCACCACTGTGAATAATACAATCGGTACCCATTTTGACATCATGATAGATAGTCACATTAGGCCAGATCCGGCAATTCGCACCTATGTGGGCACCGCGGCCAATAAAGCAGCCAGCTCCAATTTCGACATTATCACCCAGCACAGCACCCGCTTCGACAACCGCGGTTGCGCCAATAGATACATTTTCACCCAATTTGGCAGATCCATCTATCACGGCGCTTGGTGCAACGTTTGTAGTAGGTGCCGGTGTCGTATCCAACGCCTGGGCAGCTAGGGCAAAACCCAAATAGGGGTTAGCCATTATCAGGGCGTTGCCTTGATAATCTCCTATATGAGCCTGGGCAATAATCACTGCGCTGGCTTTGGAGCCTGCCAAGTGCTGAACGTACTTTTCATCGGAGAGAAAAGTAATGTCGCCCACCCCCGCCTTATTCATAGAGGTAATGCGTTGGATCAACACATCCCCATCACCCTGTAACTTGGCTCCCAGCTTGTCTGCAAGCTGGAATAGTGTAAACACTTTTTCAGTCATACTTAGTTGCTTTTACTTACTTGATCAACCACTTTGCTGGAGATATCTACGTCAGGTTTAGCAAACAACACACCCTCACCATTAACCACTAAGTCATAACCTTCTTTCTTGGCAACCGCGTCGATGGCTTTCATCACTTTAGTGCGAAGTTTGTTTTGCTCTTCTCCCTGACGACGTCTGTTATCTTCCTCAAAGGCCTTACGCTTAAGCTGGTAATCAGACATAAAGCTTTCTATGTCACGAGCCATTTTTGTCTTTTCTTTACCTGACAATAACGCTGCGTCCCGTTGCTGCTTTTCCTGAATACCTTTAATTTTCTTTTCCAACTTTTGCAGTTCGTTCACCCTGGGCTGGAACTCTTTTTTCAACGTTTTGATAATTTGATCACGTTGAGGCAACTGCTGAAACACTTCCGCTGGAAAAACTACCGCAATTTTTTGCGCTGCTTCGGCTGCGGTAGCAAAGGTACCGGCCATCAACACCATAGTGATACCAGCGGCTTTTATTGCACTTTTTAACAATTTAGTTTTCAAAACAAGTGTTCCTTAATTTTAGAATGTTTGACCAATGTTAAAGGAGAATACCTCGGTTGTGTCCCCTTCATATGTCTTAAGAGGCTGAGCCAAGGTGAAGACCAAGGGGCCCATAGGGGATAACCACTGAACTTGTACTCCGGCAGAAACCCGGATCTGCCCTGGTTGGGAGTAATCTCCCAGATATCCACAGTTGCGAATACAGTTGCTGGAATTGGCATAAGCAGGATCAAATTCAGTATCCCAGGCTTCACCAGCATCCACGAAGAAGCTGGTTCTTAACTGCTTGGTATAGGCTTCATCCAGGAAAGGCGTCGGCACGACAAATTCGGCACTCATGGTATATTTAGCATTACCACCCACAGCGTCATTGGTGGCAACAATTTCGTTATTACCCCCCTGATGAACCACATGTATGGCCTTTGGACCTATGGTATTACTCTTGAAGCCCCGAACGGTGCTAAAACCACCGACGTAGAAGTTTTCAAAGAAAGGCAGGATTTGATCATTATCATCCACCTTACCGTAACCGTTACCATAGCCCAAGGTTCCACGCATCAGGAAGACGTAATCTCCATTCTCGCTTAACCTGAAATACTTTTTCACATCGTAATTGATTTTAAAATACTGTAGATCCGAGCCGGGTACCGTGATTTTTGTCCACAAGGTTTGATCTGAGCCCGAGGTGGCGAAGATTCCCCTATCCACAGTGCGTCTGCTCCAGCTCGCCGTCAAGTCCAGCGTATCGAAAGAAACAGAGCCATCATCTTCCAACTTACTCCTATAAATTTCCCAAAACTGCTGGATCTGGGCATAAGATTTAAGCTGTGAGATTTGGTTACGTTGCAAACCAGTTCCAAAGTTGACCCGGTTATATTCGTTAACGGGGAAACCCAGGGTTCCTCTTATGCCGTAAGTGGTATTGTTATAATCCACAATGTTGGCTTGACCAGCTTCAAACTCCGTATAGAAAATTCGGCCGCCCGCACTCACTTCATCTTTAGTGAAATAGGGATTGGTATAACTGAAACTTAGGTTTTTCGAGTACTTATTGGTGTTCGCATTGATGCCTACAGTATCACCGGTACCGAGGAAGTTATTTTGCTGTATGCCTGCCTGTAAACTGATGCCTGATTCGGTGCCATAACCGATACCCGCATTGATGGAGCCTGCTGGTTGCTCTTTCACCGTGAAGTCCAAATCAACCAGATCTTCCTGGCCCGGCACACGGCTGGTATTGGTGTCTACGGTTTCAAAGTAGCCCAGACGATTTAACCTGGCTTTGGACAGTTCAACCTTAGAGCTGGACAACCAGGAACCTTCCATCTGACGCATTTCCCGTCTAAGCACTTCATCTTTGGTTAAATCATTACCGGTGAAGTTAATTCGGCGCACATACACCCGGCTTCCCGGGTCCACGGCAATGGTCAACGAAACTGTATTATCTTCATCGTTGATTTCCGGATAGGTGGTCACTTTAGGGTAAGCGTAACCAAATCGACCAAGATATTTATTAACGGCTTCTTCAGCAAAAGTCACATCAGCGCCTGAATAAAGGTCGCCGGTAGCCATAGGGATCAAGGCGCGGATATCGTCTTCTTTATTTAACAGATTACCCGTTAATTGAATATCTTTAACTTTATAGACCTCACCCTCATCGACATTTACTGTAATGTAAATACCCTTTCTGTCCGGTGTCATGGAGACCTGAGTGTCTTCGATATCAACGCGGATATAACCTCTGTCCAGGTAGTAGCTACGAAGAATCTCCAGATCACCAGACAGCTTTTGTTTCTGATATTTATTATCCGCAAAGAAATTCCACCACGGGGCAAAGTCGGTGAGTTCAATTTGCCTTAACAGATCTCTTTCGGCAAACGCCTGATTACCAACAATATTGATCTGCTGAATTTCCGCAGAGCGGCCTTCAACAAAGTTAAACTTTAAATCTACACGATTCCGCGGCAAAGGTGTGGCGATGGCTTTTACCTGGGCACTGTATTTGCCCACGCTATAGTAAAAGTCTTCCAGGCTTTTTTCGATAGAAGCCAAAGACGTACGATCCAGTGCGTCACCGACCCTAACGCCAGCAGCGTCCAGGGACTCCTTAAGCTGCTCTTCCTTAATAGCCTTATTGCCGGCTAATTCAATATTACTGATGGTGGGCCTTTCTTTCACCCGGATGATCAGCTTACCTTCATCTTTATATACCTGGATATCTTCGAAGTTGCCCGAGGCATAAAGTTTTTTAACTGCTTGAGACAGCTCAAATGAATCAACTTCATCACCAACGCGAATGGGGATATTTAATAGCGCGGCACCTAAAGTAACTCGCTGCAACCCTTCAACTTGAATATCTTCAACTTTAAAGCCGTTAGCAAAAGTAGAAGTTGATAGTAAACAAGCGCCCAAAAAAATGCCGGGCGCAAGCAATTTTCGCTTAGCCATGTTGTTTATTATTATCCCTTACGCCTATTATAAAAGGCCTAAATCACTGAACAATACGACTCCCATCAATACCTTGATGGTATCGGTCGCGTTGAGTTCGACTGCCTGAATACGCTCAGCAGCCGCGCCAATTCTATAAAAAGGCAAACTTAATTGAATTATTCGTTACCACTCACCACTGATACAATAAATGGTAACTGTTATAACTGAGCCACAAATTATAAAAGGCTAAGATCATTAAACAGAGCAACACTCATCAATACCATTAACAGTGCTGCACCGATTTTAAAGCCAATTTCTTGAATTTTTTCTGGTACCGGACGTCCGGTCACAAGCTCTATACAGTAATAAAGCAAATGGCCGCCATCAAGTACCGGT
Organism: Psychromonadaceae bacterium; assembly: GCA_965249895.1. Lineage (GTDB taxonomy): Bacteria > Pseudomonadota > Gammaproteobacteria > Enterobacterales > CBDFNC01 > CBDFNC01. Next base: position 1,416,195 of record CBDFNC010000001.1, on the reverse strand, counting down.
AATGGTAATAAGTTAATTAAACCCAAATTTACACTGATCAAGGCTAAAAAACTAAGAAAATAGACAAGTCCGTATTCGGCACTAGCCCCAGCGCCTTTGGCAATGGAAATGGGTCCACTTAAATTATCAATAGAGACAGCACCGGTAAAAAGTTTACCTATAGTGATAAACGTCAGCTTGGTGAGGTCCCAGGTTTTAATGGCCCCTTTTATGGTTGCGTCGATAGGCCCATAGTGCATTTCCACTTTATATTCGTCAGGAAAAGCCTCCATCGTCGGTGCTACCCCAAGATACCCCACGGTTTGCCCGTCTGCCAGGATCTTCTCGGCAGGAGTAATACTGAGCACCATAACCTCACCAGCCCGCTCAATTTCCAGCATGGCGACCTTGTTTGCTGATGCTTTAACCTGGGTAACGAATTCCGACCAATCCGTTAGTTTCTGCCCGTTAAAGGCAATGAGTTTATCCCCGGCTACTAATCCACCTATATCACCTGCACCACCGTCAACTACCTTGCCGGCTTCCAACAAGATCTTCGGTGTGTATGGTTTAAAACCTATGCTGGTAATAGGCGATTCTTGTCTTGGGTCAAAAGCCCAGTCTCGAATATCAATAGACCGAGTTAGCTCCCGATTTCCACCATCAGGCGCATAGGTGAGTAATAGCTCAGACTCGCCAATATGTGCTACCAAGGCTAAATTTGCAGCCTCCCAGTCCGGTGTCCTGTCCCCGCCAATAGCGCGGATCTCAAAAGGTGCGCCGATCCCGGCTGACGCGACAGGACTGTTATCTATAACTTCACTGACCACAGGTTTGGCGCCACTAACGCCTATCAAATACATCAGCCAAAATGCAAAGATGGCAAACGCAAAGTTTGCCAAAGGCCCCGCAGCCACAATGGCAATACGTTGCCAGACATTTTTCTTGTCAAACGCCAGGTGCTGCTCGCTTTCCGGCACGCTTTCAACCCGCCCATCGAGCATTTTTACATAACCGCCCAGAGGAATAGCTGCTAAAACATATTCCGTACCATCTTTCCCGGTTCTGCTATACAAGGCTTTACCAAACCCGATGGAAAATCGGATTACCTTTACGCCACAGCGCCTGGCTACCCAAAAGTGACCAAACTCATGCACCGCAACCAAAATACCCAGAGCAACAACAAATGATGCCAGGTTCCAGAGAATCCCCATCATATTACTTGTCCCTCCAAATCATCGAGCATGTCATCATCTTTGACCCTCACTAATAGCTACTACAGCCTCATTTCTGGCAAGTCTATCGAGTGCCAATATATCGTCCAGACTGGCTACTTTCTCGTGACTGTGTTTCGTTAACACCTGTTCAACAATGTGAGCTATCTGGGTGAAACCTATCCGTTCGGACAAAAATGCATCAACCGCTATTTCATTCGCCGCATTAAGTACTGTGGTTGCCCCCTGTCCTTGATAACATGCATCGATTGCTAATGCCAGGCAAGGATAACGAGCAGAGTCAGCTTGCTTGAAAGTTAACTCTGAGACTCGCAAAAAGTCCAATGGTTCCACACCACTGATAATTCTGTTGGGATAGCTCATTACATGAGCTATGGGTGTGCGCATATCCGGGTTGCCCATCTGAGCCAATACCGAACCGTCTTTATATTGCACCATTGAATGGATCACAGATTGCGGATGGATAACCACCTTAAGCTGCTCCCTGCGGGTATTAAATAACCACTTAGCTTCAATATACTCCAGCCCCTTATTCATCATAGTGGCCGAGTCCACCGAAATTTTAGGCCCCATAGACCAGTTAGGGTGTTTAATAGCCTGGGCTGAGGTAACCCTGGCCAACTGCTCTACAGGTGTGTTTAGGAAAGGGCCGCCCGAGCCTGTGAGCAATATATGGGAAATACCACCAGCCGCCAAATCACAGTGGCCAATCTGCTGCTGCATAGCCTCTGATAAACACTGAAAAATTGCGTTGTGTTCGCTATCTACAGGTAGCAGTGTCGCGCCACTCTTTTTGACTTCATCAATAAATAAGGCACCTGTCATCACCAGTGCTTCTTTATTGGCCAGCAAGATCTGCTTACCTGCTTTTACTGCCGACAAGGTAGGAATTAAACCTGCAGCACCGACTATCGCCGCCATCACAGTGTCAACTTCACTACTCGCCACCAGTTGAGCGATATCATCAATCCCTGACAAAACCTTAGTGTTGGTGCCTTTTAGTTCCTCAGTCAGCTCTTTCGCCGCATCAGCACAAGCCATCGCCGCATAATCGGGTTTAAACTGGCGACATATTTCCAGCATCCTCTGTGTTTGTGAAAACCCGGTAACCAGTTTAACCTGATAATCCTCTGGGTTGTGCATACAAACGCTTAGCGTACTCTTACCGATAGAGCCAGTAGCACCTAATATAGCCAATTTCTTCATGCTGTTATAACCAAGCAATAAAACATAGGGTAAACACAGGCAGGGCTGCGGTCAGGCTGTCGATCCTGTCCAGGATGCCGCCATGACCAGGTAACAAGTTGCCGCTGTCCTTAATGCCAGCTTCACGCTTAAACATACTTTCGTTCAGGTCACCTAACGAAGACGCCAGTGCTGTAAGCACTGAAATAACGATAAAGATCCAGGTATTACCTGGATCAATCTCCAGAAAATAGAGAGCCGCCAATGCGACCAGGGTAGAAGTGGCTAACCCGCCAAGAAAACCTTCGATGGTTTTGCCTGGGCTTACATTTGGTGCAAGTTTACGCTTGCCCAGCGCTTTACCCACAAAATAGGCACCTGTATCTGCTCCCCACACCAGCAACATAACGTACATCACCAACCAGGCGCCAAAGAAAGGATCGGTTTGATAGTTGATACTGCGCAGCACTACCAGGGCCCAGAAGAAGGGGATCAGGGTGAACAAACCAAACAAGGCCTTTAAAATTTTGTTGTTGCTCCACCACTTGGCACTGGCTGGATATTTAAACACTAGCAACAATGAAAAAAACCACCAAACCGCGGCTACAGCCAGTATATACTGGAGTACGGGGTTCAGCTCTACATTCCAAATTTGGGGTAAAGGTACGGCGATAAGCAGCAAGCCGAGCAACAGGCCAAACGGGTAAATCAGTGTGCCGTGTTTACCTGCGCTGACAAAGGAACTCCATTCTTTGGCTCCCAATAAAAAGACGGCACCACATACCAGCATAAAGAATTGAAGGGGAAGTAAAAAAATGGCTGCGACCGTAGTTGCCGCCAACAATAAGGCCGTAATAATTCGTTGTTTTAGCAAGTTTCACCTTTATTCTTTGCTTCTTTAACTTGTGCTCCGGTGCAGCCGAAACGGCGCTCTCTGCCAATAAAGTAATCGACAGCCTGCTGAAAGCACACTTTATCAAAATCAGGCCAGAGTGTATCAGTAAAATATAATTCTGCATATGCTACCTGCCACAGCAGGAAGTTACTGATCCGGCACTCTCCTCCAGTTCGTATCAAGAGTTCCACATCGGCTAAATCAGACATAGAAACAGCCTGCCCCAATCTCTCTTCACTTATATCCTCAACTGCAAGAAGGCCTTTTTGCACTTGGTTAGCCAACTGCCTGGCGGCTTGAGTGATATCCCAGCGACCACCATAGTTTGCGGCGATATTTAACACTAAACCCGTGTTGTTTACCGTTAACTGTTCCGCTTTTCGGATTTTTTCCTGCAACCTGTCGCTAAAACGAGAGGTATCTCCAACAACCTGTAGCTTAATTTGATTTTTGTGGAGTTTTTTAACCTCTCTGCCTAGCACAACAAAGAATAGCTCCATCAAGGTATCTACTTCTTCGGCCGGGCGATTCCAGTTTTCGCTGCTGAATGCAAATAAGGTTAAGGCTTCAATATTATTTGCTGCTGCAAAAGTAACCGCGCTGCGTACCGCCTTCACACCAGCCTTATGGCCACTGGCACGGATTTTCCCCCGTTGCTCAGCCCAACGCCCATTCCCATCCATGATAATGGCGACATGCTTGGGCATTACGGACAAATCTGTCACCGCAACTCCTCCCTTAAATCAAAAAAACGCCGTGTAATGACACGGCGTCTCTCGAACAAAAAAAGCACTAAACTTCCATCAGTTCTTTTTCTTTTACCGCCATCATCGTATCGGCGTCTTTAATCGCTGTATCTGTAAGCTTCTGGATGTCATCAGTCGCCTGACGCTCTTCGTCTTCACTGATCTCTTTTTCTTTCAGCAGCCCCTTAAGGTCGCTGTTAGCATCGCGACGAATATTACGGATAGCCACGCGACCACCTTCAACTTCGCTGCGCACAACCTTAACCATATCTTTACGACGCTCTTCCGTCAGCGGCGGAAGAGGAATGCGGATAACCGTACCTGCAGAGTTCGGGTTAAGGCCCAAATCTGAAGTCATAATTGCCTTTTCCACCGCCTGGATCATAGTTGCATCAAATACAGTTACGGCTAGGGTGCGAGAATCTTCGGTACTCACATTAGCAACCTGGTTCAACGGGGTCGCAGCGCCATAATAAGATACGTGAATGCTATCCAACAGACTAGGGTGGGCACGGCCGGTACGAATTTTGGCTAATTGGCCTTTCAACGCTTCAATACTCTTGGCCATTCTGCTCTTGGCGTCGTCTTTAATTTCGTTGATCACTGTCTATTCCTTCTTTAATCCGGCGAAATACACCGGAAATCATAGTCTGAATTATTGCGCTGGCACTTGGCTTAAATCACGAACAAATAATGCTGTCTTCGCCTTCACCAACCACCAAACGTGTGATTTATTGTGCTGGCTCTTCGCTTAAATCGCGAATAATCGTACCTTCTTCTTCACCCATAACGACTCGGCGTAAAGAGCCCGGCTTTTTCATATTAAATACCCGGATCGGCAAGCCATGGTCACGGGCCAGAGTGAATGCGGCCAGGTCCATTACTTTAAGTTCTTTTTCCAGTACCGTATTATAATCCAGTTCACTGTACATAGTGGCTTCCGGATTTTTCACTGGATCCGCATCATACACACCGTCGACTTTGGTCGCTTTTAATACAGCATCCGCTTCGATTTCAATACCTCGCAAACAAGCGGCTGAATCAGTCGTAAAAAATGGATTGCCTGTACCGGCAGAGAAGATAACAACACGGCCGGTTTTTAACAAGCTTATGGCTTCCGCCCAGTTGTAGTCGTCACACACACCTTTAAGTGGAATCGCTGACATTAAACGGGCGTTCACATATGCACGGTGCAGCGCATCACGCATGGCCAGGCCATTCATTACCGTCGCTAACATACCCATGTGGTCGCCAACTACGCGGTTCATACCAGCTTTCGCCAGCCCTTCACCACGGAATAAGTTACCACCACCAATTACCAAGCCAACCTGCACACCAAGTTCAATCAATTCTTTGATTTCCTGGGCCATACGCTCCAGTACTTTAGGGTCGATGCCAAACCCTTCCTCTCCCATGAGCGCTTCGCCACTGAGTTTAAGAAGAATTCGTCGATAACTGGGTTTTGGATTGGTACTCATATTGTCGATTCCTGATTGTAAAAGAGCCGCAGTCTATTAGCTGCGGCTCCAAGATATTAAAGAAGGGGAATTACTCGCCTTTAGCCGCTGCAATAGTCGCTTGAACTTCTGCTGCGAAATCTTCTTCTTTCTTCTCGATGCCTTCACCCACTTCGAAGCGGATAAAGCTTTCAACGTCAACACCAGCTTCTTTAAGAAGTGCGCCAACATTTTTAGAAGGATCTTTGATAAATGGCTGACCAGTCAGGCTCACTTCACCAGTGAACTTCTTCATACGGCCAACAACCATCTTCTCAGCAATTTCCTGAGGTTTACCGCTTTGTACTGCGATATCAATCTGGATAGCACGCTCTTTTTCTACTACTTCAGCAGGAACGTCTTCAGGTTTAACGTAAAAAGGGTTCGCTGCAGCAACGTGCATAGCGATGTCTTTTGCAAGGTCCGCTTCGCCACCGTTAAGAACAGAAACAACACCGATACGGCCGCCGTGGATGTATGCGCCCAGGTTAGCACCTTCAACGATTTCCAGACGACGAACATTGATGTTCTCACCGATCTTAGCAACCAGGTTAGCACGCGCTTCTTCGACAGTGATATCGTCGAATTGAGTTGCCTTAAGCGTTTCAACGTCGTTGATTTTACCAGCCAGGGCGATATCAACAACCTTTTTACCAAACGCCAGGAAACCTTCATCACGAGCTACGAAGTCAGTTTCACAGTTCAGTTCAAGAATGATTGCAGTGTTACCCTCAGTTTTAGTCAGGATCACGCCTTCAGCTGCGATACGACCTGCTTTCTTAGCCGCTTTTGCCTGGCCAGATTTACGCATGTTGTCAATCGCTTGCTCAATGTCACCATTGGTTTCTTGCAGCGCTTTTTTACAATCCATCATGCCAACGCCGGTACGTTCGCGCAGTTCTTTCACTTGGGCAGCAGTAATTGCCATTTTGAGTTTCCTCGGTATCTTAAAGATGAAAAACAGGGGCCCGTTTGGGCCCCTGCTAACCAATAATTTTTGCTTGGTTAATAAGGGCTAAATAGCCTTATTATTCAGCAGCTTCTTCAATGAAACCGTCTTCTTCAGCCTGTACAGCGATGTCCTGCTGACGACCAGAGATAACAGCATCTGCTGCAGCGCCCAGGTACAGTTGTACCGCACGGATAGCATCATCATTACCAGGAACGATATAATCTACGCCGTCTGGGTTAGAGTTTGTATCAACAACAGAAACAACAGGGATACCCAGGTTGTTAGCTTCTTTGATAGCGATGTGTTCGTGATCGGCATCGATTACGAATAACACATCGGGCAAACCGCCCATGTTTTTGATACCGCCAAGGCTCTTGTCCAGCTTCTCCATTTCACGAGTACGCATCAACGCCTCTTTCTTGGTAAGCTTGTCGAAAGTACCGTCTTGAGTTTGTGCTTCAAGATCTTTCAGGCGTTTGATGGACTGGCGAACAGTTTTCCAGTTAGTCAGCATGCCACCTAACCATCGATGGTTTACGTAGTACTGGTCAGCTTTAAGCGCAGCTTCTTTTACTGCTTCGCTTGCCGCACGCTTAGTGCCAACAAAAAGGATTTTACCTTTTTTGGAAGATACACCAGCTACGAAGTTAAGTGCTTCGTTGAACATAGGTACTGTTTGCTCAAGGTTGATGATATGAACCTTATTGCGAGCACCAAAAATGAAAGGCTTCATTTTTGGGTTCCAGTAACGAGTTTGGTGACCGAAGTGTACGCCTGCTTTAAGCATTTCGCGCATTGAAACGTTTGCGTTTGCCATTAGATTTTCCTCTATATGGGGTTAGGCCTCCACACATCCCATAAATTCGACCGAATTAACGGCACCCCGAACTATGTGACGATGTGTGTGTGAGTTAAATTAAAGTAAATATCGAGACAAGGTAATTTCACCTTGTTTATTCTCGACGCGCTTTATACCATATTCAGCGAAAATTACCACTGTCGGTGGTAATTTTGGGAAAGATTTCCACTAACAATGGTTGCTGTATGTAGCGCCGCCCTTTTGCTAGTAAAGCTATGTGTTGGCATATTTCTACCACAGAGCTTTAATAGGTTAATAAAGCACTATGACAGCCAAGTGTCGTCCGTTCCTTATTTAACCTCCAGATATCAAAATAAGAGTAGATTAATGAGACCAGTCATCAAGACAGCCGAAGAAATTGAAAAAATGCGCATTGCCGGAAAACTAGCGGCCGACGTGCTTGATATGATCAGCCCATTTGTCGTTAAGGGGGTGACCACTGAAGAGCTGAATCAAAAATGCCATGATTTTATCGTCAATGACCAGGACGCAATCCCTGCTCCTCTTAACTACCACGGCTTTCCTAAGTCCATTTGTACTTCTGTTAATGAAGTCGTATGCCACGGTATTCCAAATCATAAAAAATTGCGTAACGGCGATATTATCAATATTGATATCACAGTGATAAAAGACGGTTATCACGGTGACACATCCAAGATGTTTGTGGTGGGCGATACCGCACCGCTACATAAAGCGCTGGTTAAAAATGCCCAGGAAAGTCTGTATCTGGGTATCGAATTGGTGAAGCCGGGTATTAAATTAGGCGCCATTGGCGAAGCGATACAAAAACACGCCGAAAAACAAGGTTTCTCTGTTGTTCGTGAGTATTGTGGTCACGGTATCGGGGCGCAGTTTCATGAAGAGCCACAGGTATTACATTACGCCAGCAAGTCAGATCCAAATGCAGCCCTGATATTAGAAGCTGGCATGTGCTTTACCATAGAGCCGATGATCAATTTAGGGAAGCGCCAAACCAAACTAGATAAAAAAGACGGTTGGACTGTATACACTAAAGATGGTCGCCATTCTGCACAGTGGGAGCATACCTTGCTCGTTACGGAAAACGGCTGTGAAATTCTTACCCGCAGAGATGAAGAAACCATTCCCAGTAGTTTTAGCCACTCCTAGACGCTGATCTCGTTTACCCCCCTTACCCTCTAATTCACAAGGGGGTAAGCTAGCTGCCCTCCTTCGTTTCTAAAAACCTAAGCCAAGCCTAGCTGGCAATGATAAAATAAGACCAGTCGCAGTTTTTATCAGAGTTCGTTCAAGGTATTTACATGGATATTACCCCACTCCAACTGGCGGATGCAGAATTAACTGTACCCGAGCTAAGACGTCAACTAGAGGTCTTTCACCAACAACAGAAAGCCGCCTTTAAAACCCATGGCTCGGTGAGCGAGCTGGTTAACCAAAGATCCGATTATATGGATGGGGTATTAACCCGACTATGGCAAAAATTTGGCTTAGATAATGAAAGCAAGTTAGCCTTGGTCGCGGTCGGCGGATATGGCCGGGGCGAACTCCACCCCAAATCTGATATCGACTTGTTGATTGTCAGCGACAAGCAGTTTGGTGATTTTGCATGCCAAAGCATTGGAGAGTTTGTCACTCTTCTGTGGGACTTGAAACTGGAAGTGGGACACAGTGTCCGCACCCTAGCAGACTGCATCGAACAGGGTAAAGGCGATATCACCATAGCCACAAATTTGATTGAAGCCAGGTTGCTATTCGGGAACGAGGATACCTTTGACAAGCTGCAACAATCCTTATCTCCCGAGCACTTTTGGCCATCTGATGAATTCTTTACTGCGAAACGCGCCGAGCAGAGTGACAGACACAGGCAATATCGCGACAATGGCTATAATCTGGAGCCGGATATAAAAGGCAACCCAGGTGGGCTCAGGGACATGCAAACCATCTCCTGGATTGCCAGGCGCCATTTTGGAGCAGCCAGTCTACTGGAAATGACCACCCACCAGTACCTGACCCAGGAAGAATATCGCGAATTATTGGACTGCCAGAACTTTCTCTGGACCATACGTTTTGCCCTGCACATGGTGACAGGCCGGGCCGATAACCGATTATTGTTTGACTACCAGGCCGAGGTCGCCAGCTCGTTAGGGTTTACGGGACACGGTAATGAAGGCGTAGAGCAGATGATGAAACGCTTTTATCAGACCATACGCCGGGTGGCAGAGCTGAATGAGATGTTGTTACAACATTTCGATGAGGCTATTTTGGGTAACGTGGCTAAAACAGAGGTGGCCCTGGACGAGCATTTCCAGCTAAAGGGAAGCCTGATCTACCTGAAAACAACCGGACTGTTTTTCCACCAGCCCGAGTCCATCATGCAGCTGTTTCTGCATATTGCACAGAACCAAAGGATCACAGGAATATATTCATCCACATTGCGAGAGATCAGAGAGGCTCGCCGCCGCCTGACCTACTGGTTGCAGGATTTCCCCGAATGTCGTGAGCTCTTTGTTAAATTGCTTAAACACCCCAGAGGCATGGGGCTGGCCATCACCCTGATGCACAAATACGGAGTGTTAGCGGCTTATATTCCTCAATGGAGTAAAATCCTGGGACAAATGCAATTCGACCTGTTTCATGCCTATACGGTTGACGAGCATACCCACAGATTAATCAAGTACATTTACCACTACCCCACGCCGGAATCGAAACGAGAACACCCCATTTGTAGCGAGCTGTGCCAACAAATCAATAAACCCGAGCTTTTGTATCTGGCAGCTATCTTTCACGATATTGCCAAAGGCAGAAAGGGCGATCATTCTGAACTCGGCGCCGTCGATGCCAGAGAATTTTGCCTGCTGCATGGTTTTAGCCCCCACGAAAGCCGCCTGGTGGCCTGGTTAGTGGAAAAGCACCTGGTTATGTCTGTGGTGGCGCAGCGTCGCGATATCCAGGACCCGGAAGTCATTAGCGAATTCGCCAAAGTCGTTCGCGATGAAGAACACCTGAATTACTTATTACTACTCACTGTGGCGGATATTTGCGCCACTAATGATACTGTGTGGAACAGCTGGAAAAGCAGCTTGCTCAAAGAGCTGTATTTTCAAACCCAAAAGGCGCTAAGGCGGGGTCTGGAAAACCCACTGGATATTCGTGATAAAATTCGTGAACATAAAACCAAGGCCCTGGAAAAATTACAAGCAAAAGCATTTAATCATGACAAGGTGAAGAGCTTATGGCGTCGCTTTAAGGCAGACTACTTCTTACGCTACATTCCGGCACAAATCGCCTGGCACTCAGAGTATATTTTACAACACGGCGACCAAAGCTCTCCACTGGTGCTGATTAGCAAGCATGCGTCCCGCGGTGGTTCAGAAGTATTTGTCTATAGCCGGGACAGTGTAGACTTGTTTGCCAATGTAGTAACAGAGCTGGATAGCAAAAACCTGAATATTCATGATGCTCAGGTCATGACCAGTAAGGATGGGTTCTCTCTGGACACCTTTGTGGTCCTCGAACAAAATGGTGACCCTATCTCTCCCGATAGGATCCAGTCGCTCAAAACAGCGCTAGTCTCCGTTCTTTCGGCTACTAAGAAAGTCGCAAGACGTCGCAAACGTTTATCTCGCCAGAAACGCCAGTTTAATGTGCCAACCCAAGTCACGTTTCTACCGGAACGTCGCGGTAAAACCTTTATTGAACTGGTTGCATTCGATTCTCCCGGCTTGCTGGCAAAAATCGGTCTGGTATTCCAGTCCGCTCAGCTGGAGATCAGGGCGGCAAAAATCACCACCATAGGCGAAAGAGTTGAGGACTTTTTTATTGTATTGAATGTGGACGGCACCGTTTTAACCCCGCAGCAACAGACTAAGCTAAAAAAGAGCCTGGTTAAGAAGCTGACTCAATCAGGCCGGAACGGATAATGTTTCTCCGCCTAAAAGCCCCTGCAGTTGATAAATATCATCCGCAGGGTACACGCAAAGCACACGATAACGACAAGTGTTAATTGCTCCAAATTTGCGCCTCAGCCAGCAAATATAGCTACCACCTCTCCATTTTGCAGTTTTATACCTTCTTAGCTTGTAAACTTTGTCATATAATTTTCTAAAAGTCAGATGCTATATATTAACGGACTGCCTTCTATCTCACCCAGAGGAACCTACATGTACGACAACCTAAAAAGCATAGGCATTAGCAACCCAGAACAAATCGAACGTTACAGCCTGAATCAAGAAGCGAATCACGATATTCTCAAGGTCTATTTTAAAAAAGAGCGTGGCGAATTTTTTGCTAAAAGCGTTAAGTTTAAATACCCCAGACAGAGAAAAACCATCTTGGTTAACAGTGGCACCCATAAGTACAAAGACGTCACTGAGATCAATACCAACTTACGTTATGTGATTGATGAGCTTGATGACATTACCCACAAAGAACAACAAGAAGTGGACCTGAAGAAGAAAATCCTGACGGATTTACAGCACCTGGAAAAAGTAGTCACCAGAAAAATTGCCGAAATAGAAGCGGACTTAGAAAAACTTTAATGCCGGTAAATCAACCAGTGTTACTGTTTGGCTTGCATAAATAAAAAAGGGGAAGCATCTACTGCCCCTTTTTCCGAATTATGGATATTAGGCCATGCCTTTTATATATTCATCCATATCGGTTTTCAGGTTATCAGAGCGCGTGCCAAAGATAGCCTGAACACCTGAGCCCGCCACGACAACACCCGCCGCACCTAACTCCTTCAGTTTATCCTGGTTAACCTGGTCAACACTTTTTACACTCACACGTAAGCGCGTAATACAGGCATCCAAGTTAGTGATGTTCTCCTTGCCACCAAATGCAGCCACCAGGCCTTTCGATAAATCGTCACCTTCAACAGCCACATCAGAAATAGTACTCTCATCTTCGCGACCAGGGGTTTTCAGATCCAGTTTCACTATCATAAAGCGGAATACCAAATAGTAGATAGCCGCGTAACACAAACCCACCAGTGGGAACATCCAGCCTTTGTTCGAGTTCGCAAACAGCACGACAAAGTCGATTAAGCCGTGAGAGAAAGACGTACCGTGCTTCATTTCCAGCAAGATAGTGACCACAAACGCAGAGCCGGCCAGTAGTGCATGAATAACATACAACACAGGCGCTACGAACATAAAGGCAAACTCCAACGGCTCAGTGATTCCCGTCAGAAAGGAGGTCAAAGCGGCGGACATCATAATACCTCCGACTTTGGCGCGGTTTTCCGGCTTAGCCGTATGCCAGATAGCAAATGCGGCGGCGGGCAGGCCCCACATCTTAAACATATAACCACCAGCCAGGTTACCCGCTGTGGGGTCTCCGGCGATATAACGCGGGATCTCTCCATTAAAGACCTGGCCTGCAGCGTTTACATATTCACCCACCTGCATTTGGAAAGGCACGTTCCAGATATGGTGTAAACCAAACGGGATTAGTGAGCGCTCCACCACACCATAAATACCAAAGGCTAAAGCAGGGTTCTGGTATGCGGCCCAGTGTGAGAATGTGTCTATGGCATTTCCGATTGGCGGCCAGATAAAGCTCAGCGCTACCCCCAATAAAATGGTAGTGAAGGCGGTGACAATAGGGACAAATCGTTTACCGGCAAAGAAACCTAGGTAATCAGGCAGCTGTATACGGTAGAAGCGGTTAAACATATACGCCGCGACACTACCAGAAATGATCCCTCCCAGTACGCCGGTATCAATCTGATCGACACCCAGCACACCGGCCATAACGTCCAGGGTGGCGACCATCACGCCGTAACCTACAACAGCGGCTAGTGCGGCGACCCCATCATTTTTGGTAAAGCCAAGCACTACGCCTATGGCAAAAATCAGCGGTATCTGGCCAAATACAGAACCACCAGCTTGCTCCATCAAATTGGAAACTATGGCTGGTATCCAACTGAAATCGGCGGCGCCGACTCCAAGTAAAATACCCGCAACCGGCAGCACAGATACGGGTAACATTAACGATTTACCAACCTTTTGCAGGTTAGCGAACAGGGCTTTAAACATAGTCGGCTCCAGGTTTTAATTTTATACCTATGACGATACTGCCATAAGTTCACCCCTGGATTATATTGATAAATGAATCAAAAGAAGAGGTAAAAACACCATGATATTTTATGAATTACTTGTCTAACCGCGATTTTATTACCGCATCAGATCAATAGATACTGCAAGCAACAGAAAATCGGTGCCTTTCACGCCCGGAAACCACGAAAGTTTATCATCCGGACGGGTAACCAGAGCATGCTGTCCCTTTAGCCAGGCCAAAGAGTAATGGTTTAACTTAGCTCGCTATATTGTCCAAGCCCATAGCTTGCAAAATATGAATAAAACTTGGGTCCAGGGGGGCGTCGATTTTAATACTCTGTTTAGTAACCGGGTGCTCGAATGCCAGGCTGGCTGCATGAAGCAACAACCTGTCATTGCCAAAGTGTTCCCTGAAAAAGCGATTGTGCTTCCCGTCACCATGGCTGGTGTCACCAACGATAGGATGTCTAAGGTGCGCCATATGCCGGCGTAGCTGGTGTTTACGGCCGGTTTTTGGTGACAGATACATCAAACTGTACCTCGACGTCGGGTATCGTCCCACCGCAAATGGCAGTTCCGCCTGCCCTAAGCACCTAAATTGAGTAACAGCCTCCTGAGCGGGTTTGTTTGCATCAGCCTGCTTATCGGCAATTTTATCCAGCTCCTCCTTTAGGGCATAGTCCAGTTCTCCATCCCCCAGGTAACCGCGAACCAGGGCCAGGTAGCTCTTGTCCATCAATCGCCCGCTAAACTGCTGCGCCATTAAAGCTGCCACTTCACCGGATAAAGCAAACAATAATACACCTGAAGTAGGCCTATCCAGGCGATGCGCAGGGTAAACATGCTGGCCCACCTGATCCCGGACAATCTGCAAGGCAAACTCTGTCGCTGCGCTATCCAGCCAGCTGCGGTGAACCAGTAGCCCTGATGGTTTCTGCACCGCCACCAAATAGTCATCCTGATATAGGATATCTAATTCTCGCCTGGACGATACTTGCGGAGCGGAGTTAACCGCCAATTCACTATTTTGCATAAGACAATAAGGTATCCAGTTGGCCTATGGTGCCGAGTAACCGCTTTACATCCATTGAAGACCCTAGGTACGCTTCCTCAGCCATAGGTAATACCGAGATAGCCGTAGGCAAGGGCATAGCCAACACGATCAGTTGATGCATTTTGGGAATAAAAACAAATTGTAACCACTGGGATAACTCCAGCGTGTCGACACAAAAGGGTTCGTTGCTGGCCAGTGCTTGTTTCGACGGGGGCGTTGCCTGCCAAAGCCCCAGTCTGCGCAACTCAGACTCAAGGTCATCCAGCAGCTGCTGGGTTTGCCGATAGTTAATTTCCATCACAATTTCCATTACAACATATACGGAAAAAACCAGTTAAAAGGAGCTCGGTTAAGCCAAAGTTGGCTTTCTCTGGCGATGAATATACCATCTCACGGGAAATAGCCCTATAATTGCTCGCCTGATTAAGTCAAAGATAACTGGTAATGGATATTCTCTCTCTCACTCATTTTCTGGATCAAGCCAACTGTCAATATCGTGTATACGATTTAGGTCGTAAAGTGAGTAAAATTCCCAGCGAGGAATTTAAGCAAGTTGAGTTAAACCAGAAGCCCTACCCTTATCCATTGCAGCAGCATGCCTGGCTTGCCCTTGCATTTTGGAACCTGGACGGAGGCTCACAAGAGCGCTACCTCTGGTTCCTGAAGTTTCCTTTAGATGAAAGGGGTTTGCTCAAAACGGCGGCGCAAACACACTTTATTCAGTTGGTTGTTGAAGCTTTGGGTAAAGACCTGAATCAAGAGCCCAGTGAACTGCAAAAAGAGCGACTGGCATCAAATCCGTTTACCTTTAAACCCAGCCAGGAAAAATCGGCGGCTTTTCACGCTAGGTTAAGCAAGGATCTGGTACGCCCGGCCTCCCGCTATTACGAAGATGCACAGGCCTACTTCAGCGGCCAGCTTGGATGGCATAATTGGCAAAACATCGGCCTGCAGGGCATAGCCGACTTTAGCGTTCGCCTGGATGATAAAACCAACAGCCAGTCCTTATGCAATGCTTTGCCCTATTTGCCTCAGGAGCCGCTAACTGCCTTATGCCAATGCCTGGAGCACCAAAACTTCCCCACTCAGGTTAGTGAGGCTCTATTCAAACTCGCTCAGGAATTGCTGGCCCAAGAGCAGCTGGCTTTATCCACCCTGTTAATAAGGGCCTTATCTTCATGTCAGGCCGTGGGACTAAGGGAGCAACTGCTTACCGAGCAGCAGGCATCTTTGCTTTATCAGGATGCAGACTGGTATGTGGCTATCGCCGGTCGTTGCTGGTCTATGCTGGAAAACGAATCGGTTCTCAGCGACTATCTGGAAGGCCTGGCTAAGCTGAATAATGACACCCTATTTGCCCAGCTTTATGCCGATCTGGTAGCCATTCCATCCCTGCGACACAAACTATTGGCCCAGCTGAGAAACGAACACCGCAGCGACATTTTAACCCAGGCTATTGGCCGGCTATTTCGTGGCCAGCAAAAATAACCCTTAGCGAATAAACAGCGGCAATACGAACGCCGCTGTTAACGGAGAATTTGAATTGTCTGAATTGCTTTTTATCCTTTGCCTCGTTGCCTTCTGTAGTTTCTTCTGGCAACAGCGAAAACATGCCGAGCTTGCTAAACAGCTAATCAATAAACGTTGCGAACAGCTGGATCTTCAGCTGATCTCCATTGCACGCAAGGAAATCAGTTTAAAACCAGGAGGAAACTTTCTCTCCGTCACATTTGAATTCGAGTTTAGTAGTGATAATGAAAACAAATACATAGGTATGCTGACTCTGAAGGGGGGACAAAGCTACCAGTTCACTATACCGCCATACCGCATATAGCACCAGATAATCGCCTTAATCTGGCTATACTCAGATCAAAGTAGAGCATTTTGGAGTGAAAGTGATGGATTGCTCTCAACACAATATCACCAGTCTGTTCGGTCAACTTGGGTTAGACAACGATGAAGTCAGCATTCAACGTTTTCTTCACAAACATAATCTGGACCGTGGCACCCTGCTAGCCGATGCCAATTTCTGGAACGACTCTCAAGCAGATTTTATTCGCGAAGCCATCTGGCAGGACTCAGACTGGGCCGAGATTATCGATCAACTGGATGTTATGTTAAGGCATTAGATCAATTAAAACTGGCTATCAGCCAGTTAAAACTGACATAATCGCCGATTGTCTTACTCAAGGTTGATAGATTACGCCTTATGAAGAATGAAGTCGTTAAGGTAGCACAATTGCTGGCCAAAGAGGGGAAGACGCCCTCTGTTGCACTCATCAAGTCTCGCTTAGCTAACCCACTCTCCCTGACCCAAATCATCCAGGGACTTAAATCCTGGCAAGCCAACCCCAATGTTGTGATAGATGCCCCAGAAGCGAGTAACCAGGCTGCCCATACGCCAGATCCCGTAGCGCTGAAAATAGCCGCTGCAATTGCCCCGTTAAACCAAGAAATCTACGCGCTTAAACAAGAACTAGCCGATATAAAACAGCTAGTTAAACAAAAAATATAATTACCACTATGTTTGTTATTGAATTAAATTTCGAGTGTTTTAGGGATACTCAAATCAGTCTGGTTGAACGCAGTATCAACCTGTTTTTAGAAGCGTTAAGAGACAACGGTCAGATTTTAGGCCGTGAATTTCCCATTAGCATACATCAAGGCTGGTTTTTGGTGCGGCTGACTTGCCCCGAAAAAGACAGTCTGGACTCGGCTTATCATAGCCCCCAGGTAAAATTAGCCTTGGCGGAGCTGACCGAAGCCGGATTACTCAGCCCTAAATTAAAAATCGTCGGCCAAGATATTAACTCCCACAGCACAGATACCTGTAAGCAAATCAGCTGGCAATTTCTGTTCACGACTTATGTGCATACCTGTTCGCCACTGCGTTGCGGTGAGCACTTCTCCCCCATCCCATTGTACAAAATACCTGCCGTCGCCAATGGCACACAACGCCAGATTATTAAGTGGCAAGAGGACTGGGAAGCCTGCGACCAACTGCAGATGAACGGCTCTGTACTGGAGCATGGCGCACTGACCGAGCTGGCTGACGTAGAGTCCAGGTTGGCGCGACGTGGCATGGATTTATCCAAACGCATTCAGCATCTCACTAAAGTGCCGACTTATTATTATCTTTATCGCGTTGGCGGCGAAACCAAGAAAAGTGAGCATAACCGAGTTTGTCCGGGCTGCAGAGCCTCGTGGCGGCTGGCTGAGCCGCTATTTGATATTCTGGACTTCAAATGCGATAGCTGCCGCCTGGTATCTAATATTTCTTGGGATTTTAAAGATTAACCAGATACTCAGCACTGTGGTTGTAAACCAACACAGTGCTGAGTATTAAGCGGGCTGAAGCTGAGACAGGAAGGTAGCAAGATCGGGCGCCAGTACTCTTATTTGACCCTTACCCAACTCTTCCAGCTGCACTTCTCCCGTGTCGTTAACAACAGATACAATTTGCATCTCGTCTTCACAGCTGGCCACAAAAACTGAATCTGGTTGCTTTAACCTGCGCTGCATCAGGAAATGGGCAATGATGTTTTCTTGCAAACGTTCGAAATCATCCTGGTTCCAAGCCTGGATTAATTCAATGTTGTGATTTTCAAATTGGCACAACACAGCATCGGAATACCAGCCCCCATAAAAATCCTGAATGTCTTTATGTATGTTAACTTCCAGCGCTTGTTTCAGGTTACCCAAGCTTGCCGATTGCGCTCTTCTCACCGGCTGCCAACTAATTTCTCCCTGTTTTGCTTCACCAACCTGGCACGGTGAGAGCCAATTGGCATCATAGTCTTGCTTCGGCAGCCCGTTTTTCTGCCAACTTTGTAAGCAGCGAGCAAAAAAACTGGCCAACTCCTCTTCTGCCGATAACTTCATAACTGTTTCCAAGCGCTAAATAAGATAGAATGAATGACATTGTAGCGAGAAAATCAAGACGATGAAAAAGAATTCCCCCTATCAAGATACCGAAGCCCTGGCGCAACTAACCTTAGGGCAGAAAACCCAATATCAAGAAACCTATGCCCCCTCGTTGCTACAGGCGGTACCGCGAAAGCTGAACCGGGATGACTTACAGCTGGGCACAACAGACTTGCCCTTTAACGGCTTTGACCTTTGGAATCTTTACGAATTATCCTGGTTGAATCAAAAGGGTAAACCTGTGGTAGCAACCGGTGTGGTGAAGGTACCTGCCAGCAGTCGCAACTTAATTGAATCCAAGTCGTTTAAGCTCTACCTCAATAGCTTCAATCAAACCACGTTTGCTTGTACTGAGCGGGTAATACAAACATTAACCGAAGACTTGTCTCGCTGTGCCGATGCCCAGGTGGAAGTAAGTGTTAACACAGACATGGATGCCTTCGAAGAAAAATTGGGCTCTTTTGCGGGTGAATGCATCGATAAACTGGACATAGAGGTAGACAATTACCAGCTTACCCCTGAAGCCTTAAAAGGGGCGCACGGCGAGGAAGTCGTCACAGAGTCTTTATACAGCCATTTACTGAAATCAAATTGCCTGGTAACCAACCAACCCGACTGGGGCAGTGTGCTTATCCGTTATCAGGGTAAACAAATCGATAAGGAAAAGCTGCTACGCTACCTTATCTCGTTCCGCCAACATAACGAATTTCATGAGCAGTGCGTCGAGCGGATATTTTGTGATATCGTAACGTATTGTCGTCCCGAGAAGTTGACTGTCTACGCCAGATACACTCGCCGAGGCGGATTGGATATCAACCCTTTCCGTAGTAATCATGAAGCGCTCGTAGTTAACCCAAGGTTGTTAAGGCAATAAGATGGCAGTGCATTATTGGCATATAAAACGCAGATCAACATTGGTTTGACATGATGTTACGCAAAACAGCAATTCACCTTGTTGGCCGGTCCAAACAACTGATCTTGTTATTGTTACTGATTTCGTTCGGTAGCAACGCCGATGTGTTCCGTGAAGCTTCCCTGCCGTCGGCGCTTAAACATGCTTTATCGCTCAGCGGTAAGTCCCCTTATCTATGTATCGAGTCTGTTGACGAATACCTAAACCAATATAAAAAAGCCGACAGTGATGGTTATATCGTCAGCAAAAGCTTCGGCCATTCATCCGCTCACATCATTAATGGTCTGCAGATCAAGTCCATTTGTAACCTGAAGCTGGGTATTTTTGATCAGGCGCAGGTTAATATCGAATCGGCGATAGAACAGGCTAAACGTCAGAAATTAGATTTAGAAGTCGCTCGCTCTTTGCTTATCTACGGAAAAATGCTGTTTCTGCAGCTGGATCGCTCCGCCGATGCGATGAAACGCCTGCAGCAAGCCTCGTTAATGATAGATGAAATCAAGGGCACTCAAGCGCGGAAGATGCAACTGCGTATTAATCTGGCATTGGCCGATTTTTACACTCAAAAAGATGTTTTCACCCTGGCCAAAAGTGAGCTGGAGACAGCCAAAAATCTGGCCCATAAATTGGATATCAATGAACTCAGTGCCTGGGTCAATTTTTACTGGGGTCGTTATTATGTCCAGATCTCACAGCCTCAGTTAGCATTACGCCATTTTGTGGACGCCAAAAGTATGGCGGAAAGCACTGATAGCCTGGATCTGCAAGCCCGTGCCACCCATGAAATTGCCGATATATATATGTATCAGGGAAAGCTTGAAAAAGCCTTGCATTACGCCAATCAGTCTTCCCATGCTTATCAGCAACAAGAAGATCAAAGAGAGCTGGCCAACTCCCTTATTTATCTGGCGACATTACACAGAAAGAATCAGGAATTTAACTTATCGCTGGTTTATTTTTTTAACGCTCTGGATTTATTAAACCAACTAAGAGATATCCCCAGCATTTCCAACTGCTATCTTGAGATGGGGAAGACTTATTTGCAGATGAAAAACGTAGACTTGGCAAGAAATTACCTCAATAGTGCCAGGGCCAGCTTCCAGAAACTAGACAATAGTAAAATGCTGGTGAAAACCTTACTGTTATTGGGTCAACTCAATATTGAGCAGGGCGAAGCGGGAATTGCCATTATTCAACTTGAGCGAGCCATGACCCTGACAGAGTCCCTTTCCCTGCTAGAGCAAAGAGAAAGAGCCTATGAACTCCTGGCCGCAGCTTATGAGCTGACCGGACATTATCAGAAAGCGATAGAAAACTTTAAATATTTCCATGCGTTACAAACGAAAATAAAACAGCTCGAATTTAACCTCGAACAAAATAAATTTAATGAGCAGTACCAGTTAATCGAACGAACCCAGCAAATCACTGTGCTTGAGCAAGAAAACCTGATCCTACGTAAGGAGATGGAATATTTTATCTATGGCCTGGTTTTGCTAGGGAGTATCTTGCTGATTTTCAGTTATCGCTTCACCCGCTCCTGGTTCAGCATTAAACGGCTACGCACCGACAACAATGAGCTGAAGTACAAGCTGACTTTTCATTCCAAAACAGGTTTACTCAACTGGAGTACAGACAAACAACCCCAGAGTTCACTCGGGGAAAACGAACAAGCAGTCTACTACGCTTTGGTGAATCTGCCGTTTCTCACCGATATTTATGAGACTCACGGTGCGTTAAAAGCCCAGCGGGTTGAAAGAGAGCTAGGAAGCTATTTACAGGGGCTGCTTACCGCGGAATGTCAGCTATTTCAGGTGCGCGATAATCAGTTACTGTATATCTGCTCACCGGAATCGGTACAGAGCGCTGAGATGTTAGCGGAAAAGTTGATCGGCTGGTTTGATAAGTTTCAATCCAGGCTGGAATTAGATACAAAAATTGCTATCGGGATAGTCGGTCATCCATTTCTCCCTAAAGCGCCTGCCGCAATAGATAACCAGAGGGTAAGCGATCTTGCCTGTCTCGCACTGCTCGGGGCTTCTCAGCTAATGGAAAAAGAACAAACCAGTAGCTGGGTTGAGCTTTATGCTATCGACTGTCCACAAGCCGCGTTTTTCAACGGCGATATATGGTTGTTAGGCCAACAAGCTATCGCGAAAGGCCTGGTAAAAATCAACGCCAGTGGTGACAAAAATAGTATTAACTGGCCTATATTACAAACCAGCTATAATTTGAGATTGAAATCGGCCTTTTAAACCGAATTCATCAATAAAATAGTTGGAATTAAGAGCCATCTCCTTGTTTTTTATCACCGATATGATGCACAATCAACTCTCTCGTGGATGTTAAAAGTAAACTACTTCCCGCTGAGTACTCACCATCAATCTAACTATGCTGCTCCTGATTGTTAATCAGATGAAGTACCAGCATAACCTGTAGTAATTGTGATGGAATCGATAAAAAATAAACCAATCAAGGAACTTAGCCAGAAGTCCTCTATGGAAAATAAGTTACTTTCTCAATTCATTGCCAAGCTTTCCCTTGCCTGTAGGGCACAGGACAGAGAGCTTGATAGCAAACTGACTCAGCTGCGTAATAAACTGGAGCAGGTCGACTCCCCATTTCAGGCTATGGCTGAAATTAGTCAAGTCCATAATCATCTACAAGATAATAACGTCCTCCAGGATTCACTGAAGGAAACCCGTACCCGGGTGTTAGACGCCACGGTTAAGTTGCAAAAATTAAAGGGGATCCCTTCTGATCTCAGAAGAGAGCTTCGGGTTTTCCTTGAGGGAAGTCAGCCCTATACAATACAGGAACACCAAAGCCGTATTTCTACGGTACTGTCTTTTTATCAGCAAATGCTGAACGCAAAAGAGAAAGAGTCACCGGATTTTCTTCGATCGCATCAAGAGCATAACCAACCCGCGGAATTTATTGACGCCAAACTGCACAAGCGTATCTGCGATGAGCTACAACGTTTGATCACTGAACTGGACTTCGCCGGCGAATTTGGGGAACAATTAGCCAATATTCGTAAACAGTTATTATCCGGTATGCAGCCCGTGGATCTCCCCGAACTCTGCCTGAAGTTGATAAACCTGATCATCGACGGCACCCGAGAAGAGCGCAAGGCATCACAGGCTTTTTTATATTCATTAAACGAAAGCCTGACCTCTTTCCATCACAACTTTAGCGCTTCCATTTCCGAGTCAAAAGAGCTGCGCAAGGACAGGGTGGAATTCAATGATGACCTGAAGTCTCGCCTTGATAAGCTTGGCCTGCAGGTAGACACCACCAATGACTTGCTGCAACTCAAACTGTCTATTCAGTCTCAACTTGGCGAAATAGGCAAGCTGCTGCTACAAAAAGAGCAGCTGGAAGCCAGGGAGCAAGACTTAGAGCAACGTCTCAGTCAGATGGAAAACAAACTTCGCCTGATGAAAGAAGAGACTGCTGAATATAAAAAACGCCTCAGCGCGCAAAAGCATAAACTCTTCCTCGACAGTCTGACGCAGGTTTATAACCGCGCCGCGTTGGATGAGCGTCTTGAGCTGGAATATAAGCGCTGGCAACGCTATGACAACCCTTTATGCCTTGCTATTGTGGATATCGACCACTTTAAGAGCATCAATGATAATTTTGGCCACATCGCAGGTGACAAGGCGCTTAAAGTCATCGCCAAAGCACTACAAAAATGTTTGCGAGACACGGATTTTATCGCTCGATTCGGTGGTGAGGAGTTCGTGTTACTGTTACCAAATGTGGATGGAGAATCCCTGAGAAAACCCCTAGAGAAACTCAGGGAAACAATAAAAGGTATTCCGTTTAAGTTCAAGGACAAAAGGGTCACCATCTCGGTATCCATAGGCGCCACTGTGTTTAAAGACGGCGATCAACCCCTGGACGCCTTCGAACGGGCGGATCAGTCCCTCTATGAAGCCAAGAGCCAGGGCAGAGATTGTGTTATCCTCAACCTGTAGGCCTTTCTTTATCTAAGATAAAAGCTATACTATTCAATGTGTTATAGATTCCCTTCGAGGGAAGTTTAAAATAACCTATTGGGGGTAAGCAAATGATCACACATATCAACCCCGTCGGTAGCATGGATCTACTGTCTCAATTAGAAGTCGACAGACTAAAGAAAACCGCTTCCAGCGATATCTATCAATTATTCAGAAATTGTTCACTCGCCGTGCTGAACTCCGGCAGTAAAACCGACAGCAGTAAAGAAATTCTCGAGAAATATCATAATTTCGAAATTAGTGTTATTCGACGGGAGCGCGGAGTTAAACTCGAACTCTTTAATGCACCCGAGCATGCCTTCGTTGATGGTGAACTCATTCGTGGGATCCAAGAACACCTTTTTTCCGTATTAAGGGATTTACTCTATGTTAACTCCCAGTTTAGCTTAACCGAAGCGACCCCAGGTAAAGATACGGCTTATACCACCAACAAGGTCTTTTCTATTCTAAGAAATGCCCGGGTACTACGACCGGGTGTCGATCCGAACCTGGTGGTATGCTGGGGTGGTCACTCTATTAACCAGGAAGAGTTTGCCTATACCCGAGATGTAGGTAGTCAACTCGGTCTGCGAGAACTAAATATCTGTACCGGATGCGGCCCTGGCGCAATGGAAGGGCCAATGAAAGGGGCTGCCATAGGGCACGCCAAGCAAAGGGTGGCGGGAGGCAGGTATGTGGGCCTGACCGAGCCCAGTATTATTGCTGCAGAGCCTCCCAATCCCATAGTCAATGAACTGGTGATCCTACCGGATATAGAGAAACGGCTGGAAGCCTTTGTTCGCATGGCCCATGGCATCATAATTTACCCTGGTGGTGTCGGTACCGCTGAAGAGCTGCTTTATATTTTGGGGATTATGATGCACCCGGAAAATAAACGCCAGCCTTTACCCATTGTACTGACGGGGCCAAAAAGCAGTGAAGAATACTTCAGAACCATTGATGAGTTTATCCGTGACACCCTGGGTTTCGAAGCTCAGCGTCATTACCAAATCATTATTGACGATGCTGCCAGTGCAGCTCAGGTGATCAAGCAGGCCATGCCTAAGGTCAAAGATTACCGACGAGCTATCGGGGATGCCTACTCCTTTAACTGGTCGCTTAAAATCGAGCATGACTTCCAGCACCCGTTTGCTCCCAACCACAAGAATATGAAGAGCTTAAACTTAAACCTGGAGCAGGAGCCGGAGCAATTAGCCGCTCATTTACGCAGAGCGTTTTCAGGTATTGTGGCTGGTAATGTAAAAGAAGAAGGGATCAGCGCTATCGAAAATCACGGGCCATTCCAGATAAATGGCGAGAAGCATTTAATGGCAATGATGGACAAGTTGCTAGAGAGTTTTGTCAAACAAAATAGGATGAAACTCCCGGGTAGCAAATACACACCTTGCTATGAAATCCTGAAAAAATAGTCACCTCCCCAGCATAAACTCTGTGCACTCAATGATTTTGATTGAGTGCACAAAATCCAAACAGCAAACCACTAATATCAGCGGATAGCTCTGCAGCGCCCCTTATTAAGCCCCGCCATTTGAGGTACACTCTTCGGCCCTGAAACCTGCTGATAGACTGTTATGGCCAATACCCTGCTTATTATCGATGCAATGAACCTGATCCGCCGGATTTTTGCCGTTCAGCAGCAACAACAAGCAACCATGAATGCAACTTTAATGGCCACCAATACTGGCGTGGTAAATGCCGTTAAAAAGTCATTAAAGCAAGTTCCTTCGAGTCATGTGGTGGCGGTATTCGATGGTGGAGAGCCTAGCTGGCGGCAGCAAATATACCCTGAATATAAAGCGGGACGAACTCCTGCTCCACAGGAACTGCTAGACAACCTGGACAAACTGCAGGATTTGTTGTGGCACCAAGGAATAGATTCATTACTCAGCAATAATGATGAAGCTGATGATTTGATTGCAACCCTAAACGCGACATTGAAAAAAAACCACAGAAAAACCACTATCGTTTCAACCGATAAAGGCTTCTACCAGCTTTTGTGCCCCTATACCCAACAATACGACTATTTTAACCAGGTTATCACCCGGCACACAGATGTTCCTAAAATAATGGCAATCCCCTGCTGTCAACTGCACGATTACTGGGCATTAACAGGTATCACAAGCAGTAATATAAAGGGAGTTGTTGGGGTTGGTCCTAAAACCGCTAAATCTCTGCTTCTCGAATTTGGCTCTCTTGAGAAGATATTGAATAGTAAGGATGAAAAAAACAAAGCCTTAAGAAAAGTTCAGGCGCAACGACAGCAGGCATTACTGGCCAAAAAGCTTGTTTCGCTGGATTTAGCGATCCAGCTGGGTTTTAGTCTCAAAGAGCTGCGTTACGCAGGCCCTCGTTAACACCTTGTATAATACCCACCAAACATCTACCTTTATTAACTGACAAATA
Organism: Psychromonadaceae bacterium; assembly: GCA_965249895.1. GTDB lineage: Bacteria > Pseudomonadota > Gammaproteobacteria > Enterobacterales > CBDFNC01 > CBDFNC01. Next base: position 1,390,494 of record CBDFNC010000001.1, on the reverse strand, counting down.
AAACATCAAACGTTCCTGATTAATCAGTCCTGAGGTGTTGGCACATATGAGATCTTCCAGCCTGGCTTTGTTTTCCGCTACACAAAGACGCAATATTCTGATGGAGTCCGTGGCTGAAATCCTGGATAGGACGGATGCTGAGCAGGCCCAGAGATTTACCTCATTTGTTCCTTTTCCGGGTGAAACTAAAGATGATCTGTTAGAGCAAGAAACCGGTGTCGTTCAGCATACGCCGCTTACGCCAAACGAAATCGCCTGCTCGGCAAATTAACCAGCTGTCTTTCCTTGGATACTGAGCAGTTTCAGATGATTTACTTTCAGTCTGATCCTTTCGTCGACTATACAGAGCTAAACCTGCTTTATAATACCCCCGCTACGGAAAACCATCAGCCCGACAGTATTGCCTTGGTGCACAAAGCCTTAGGGATGGCAGTCAAAAAAGAGAAACGTGTCGTGACCTTAGTAGACGAGGATGAGAATACATCTGAGCTCTTTTACCACACTCAGTTTATTGCGGCTCAGCATTACCCAAGATGTAACTATTCAGCTGGCTAAAAACCCCGCAATAAATGCATTATTTTTTTCAAAACTTCTTGACACGGTTTTGACTGATTTAGTGCATTTTCATGCGTCACTGTAATGAGCGCTTGTAAGCAACGATTAACTTAACCACAAGAGCGCCAAAACAACAGGTGTACACCAAGCATAGCGCCCCCGGCACAGAAAAATACAACGCCTTAGATTGGCTTACAGAAGCAAAAAATTGCCCGAAAAAACAGAGGGTATAATAGCCCCATGAATAAGCAGACAAACACAGCAACGTTGATACCCGAGTCATTGGATGTCAACGCCACCATTGAGCAAGTAGAAAACGCCTTGAAAAATGACAAGGCCGCATCTCCTGCTTTAGTGGCTGCCGTACAAATGATGTTGCTGCTGGTCAAGCTATTGTTTGGTCGCCTGTCTCTTAATAGCCGAAATAGCAGCAAGCCGCCCTCGCAAGACCCCAACCGCCCTAAAGAAGAGCGAAAGAAAAGTACCAATAAACAGGGCGGGCAAAAAGGCCGCGAGGGCAAGACGCTCAAGCCAGTCGATGATCCGGACGAAATTATTCAGGTTCCAGTCAACCGGGATAGCTTGCCGCCAGGGCAGTACCATGACGTAGGCTATGACCGTCGCCAGGTATTTGATATCCAAATTTCCCGCTGGGTTAAAGAATACCGGGCACAAATTCTGGAAGACGCGCAGGGCAACCGGTTTACCGCTGATTTCCCTGCTGACGTGGACAGGGCGGCTAAGTATGGTGCATCGGTTAAGGCGAACGCCGTCTATATGTCAGTGTACCAACTCATTCCTTATGACCGGGTGCAGCAGCATTTTGATGAAATGTTTGGCATCTCCTTGAGTACCGGCTCACTGTTCAACTTTAACAAGCTGGCTTACCACATGCTGGCTGACTTTGAGACGCTGGCCAAGCTCGAACTCATCAATGGCGGGTTAATTCACGCGGACGAGACGGGTATTAATGTCGGCGGCAAGCGCATCTGGCTTCATAATGCATCGAACGGAGAGTGGACCTGGTTTGAGCCTCACGCAAAACGCGGTAAGGAGGCAATGGATGAAATAGGCATACTGCCTCAGTTCGCCGGGACACTCTGCCATGACCACTGGAAACCTTATTACCGCTATACGCAAGTGTTCCACAGTTTGTGCAATGCCCATCACCTGCGGGAACTTACCCGCGCCTATGAGCAAGACGGGCAAGAGTGGGCTAATGGGATGTATGAACGGCTCATTGAAATCAATGATGCAGTAAATGATGCCGGTGGCCAGCTTGATAACGATACTGCGTTGCAGTGGCGGAAAAAGTATCAGAGTTTGCTCGATAAGGCGGAGCGGGAGTGCCCGCCCCCGCCCCCGCCGCAAACGGGCAAGAAGAAAAAGGGCCGGGTCGCCCGCAGCAAGGCCAGAAACTTACTGGAGCGGCTCAGGGATTTTGAGGATGATGTGCTGCGATTCATGGATAATCCAGCGGTTCCCTTCACCAACAACCAAGGAGAGAGGGATATCAGAATGGCAAAGGTGCAGCAAAAAATCTCTGGGTGTTTCCGCTCCATGGAGGGAGCCAAGGTCTTTTGCCGGGTCCGCAGTTATATATCAACGTGCCAGAAAAATAATGTCGGTGTCGGGCAGGCGCTGGAGTGCCTGTTTGCCGGAAAGTGGCCAGACTTCATTCAGGAAAAATTGAATAATATTCCGCCAGCTGAATAGTTACCCCAAGATTAAATATTAATTTCCTCCCCTTTAGCCAGGTTTGCCATCATCGAATAGAAGGGCAGTTGGACTATATACTCACTAACGAGCAGCAAGGGAATGCTATAAAACAACTATTACTTGCAAACTCCTGTTTTAAAAAACTCTACTGCTCATCATTTTTTGCTCAGCACAGCGCTACTTTCCAGGCACTGGAAGATGAGTCCAGGTTATCCGTAGAGGAGGCTCCGGAGTCTTTGCTACTAGCGTCGGCAAATATGATGGATTATTTCGAAAGGCATATCACGGCTGAAAATATTCGCCAGGCTCTCGGCCAGGCAGTTGCATTTGAAGACAGGCTGACGCCCGCTCTGGGCGGCCATCACACCTGTACTGAATTCACCCAGGCTATTATAGAGCGCCTTCCTTATAGCAGAGACTGGTAACCCAGTTAGAACAGCCCCTTAAGCATCTGAGCATTATTTGAACTAGAGTTTAGTTAACAGTCCATCTTGCTAAGCCAATCTAGCCTTATTGTGCTTAGTAGTAGCAAGGAGGCATGATGTTAGCTAAATTTGCCTTAGTTACAACAATGTTAGGCTTAGCGTCACACGCTAACGCAGATACGCACAATGGTGAAATGCTCGTTAACTATGGGCTATACTCGCCCCTGACACCTATGATGCCCCTCTCACCATCAATCACCATTCTTCCAACTAAAAAGTTAACAAAACGACAAATTCCCAATCTCTCGCTTCACTTCGATAATAAGCTTTATCCACGGCCAGAGCTGGAAATGTCCAACTCTTCCTTCAAGGTAAAAAGCCGATTAAAGGGAGGAAGCCTAACCTCCCGGTTCCAATCCCATGCGGTGCCGGAATTAACCTGGGAGGTTAAATTAAAGCGCAGCGGTTATAGCTTAAAGCTTCGTTATGTTTTTTAGCGGGTAAACGGTTTCCAGCGAATATGCACAGTGACCTCTTCCCGGTCGTGGTATAAATGCTTGGCCTGGAGCTCAAACCTGTCTTCTCCAAGCTTACCCTCCAATAAATCGATGCATTCCTTAACTGCAAAATAACGCCGTTTCATCGGCAATTTTAAATTAAATATCGCTTCCCGGCAGTAGGCTTTAATCAACCAGTCGGCCATCAGCTCCGCGACCCTATGGGGCTTTTCTATCATGTCGCAAACTAACCAATGGATCATAGTGTGCTCGGGATACTGAATTTTTTCCCCACTTTCCTGTTTTGCCGTTAACCAGGTAAGGTTTCTGAGCAAGGGCACAAATTTAAAACCATCTTCCTGATAATGTTTGACCTGACCCGTTTCCATTAACGAATCCGCCATAGGACCATTATCAACCGAAGCAACAAACAATCCTCTGCGCACCAGCTGATAAGTCCAACCGCCAGGGCAAGCCCCTAAATCAACAGCTTTCATCCCGGGAGCCAGCCGGGTCTCTTGTTCCCAGGGCGGGACAAACACCTGAATAGCTTCATCCAATTTTAATGTCGAGCGACTTGGTGCTTCCTTGGGAAACTTGAGTCTCGGGATCCCCATAAAAAACGCACTGCGATTTCCCGGGATAGAATACCCTAAATAAGCCGTTTGGTTATCCAAAAAACACAAGTGGTAAACCGGCTTCCTGTTCTCTTCTTTGCCAGACAAACTGCCTGCTTTGCGAAGCGCTGAACGCAGGGGGACGGTAAACTTTCGGCAAAACTTTAACAAGGGCTTGGTTTCATCGCCTTCCGGCGTTTCCACCAGCAAACTCCCGCCCTTAGGCAAACCTTCGACTTGAGCAACAATTGGCGAAATTCTGTCGTTCAGGGGTAGATTTTCCAACAATGCCTTTACTGCGATTAATTGCCGTGCGAAAACCAATTGAGAAAAATTAAGTTCCCTGACCAGGGCTCCTGCATCAGAACCTTGATAGCATTCGAAATAAACAAACCCACTTTGTCGGCTTGTTTTTGCAAAACCAAAAAAACCCAATTCAGCGGCTTTGTCCTGAATTTCGGCGGCACAATCACTTTCAAAGCCAGGGCGACAATATAACAACAAGCCTTTCATTTTATTTCACTTTCCTATCACTAACAGCACTAAAAGCAGTGCCTTCATCCACTTCGCATTCAGCGGGTTTGCCTCTAAATCCGGCAATAATCAGGCATACCCAGCCAAGCATAAACATTATTCCACCTACGGGCGTCACCATACCGAGGACTTTATTCCCCGACAACACATAGAGATACAAACTGCCGCTAAAGATCACTATTCCAATAGTAAAAAATACCCCTGCGCAGCACAGCAAGCGCACCGAAAAATGACTGAGTAGCGCAGCGCAGAGACCCAGCGCCAGGGCATGATACATTTGGTACTCAACCGCCAGGTTGAAAATGCCAAGCAAATTGTCATCCACATGACGAGCTAAACCATGGCTCCCATAGGCCCCTAAAATAACGGCCAGCAAACCAAACATACCCGATGCAATCAAACACACTCTAGCGCTGTTCATGAATAAACTCCGCCGCTAGTTGAATGGCTTGTTCCATATTTTGAGTCAGAGTATAACCCGACGCTTTTCGTGGTTTGAAGCTGTGATCACCATCGCGCAGAAAGTGGCGCTTGATTGAATTGGATAACGGATAAGCCAATACTTCTCCTTTACTACCCATATTGTCCCTTTCCCCCTGTAACAACAAGCTAGGGGTGATTATGCTTTCCAGATGTTCGCCTTTCAATTTTTCTGGTTTACCTACCGGGTGAAACGGAAAACCAAATAAAATCAGGCCTTTCACCTTATTTTCATCCGCCAACAGGCTCGCCATTCGCCCTCCCATGGACTTACCACCGATATACAAGCTCTGGATGTTCACCTCAGCAATCACTTGCCGAAATGAGTCGAGCAATACAGGCGCTCTGTTTGGTGGCAGGCGCTTACCTTCGTCCAACATCCTTTGCATATACGGGAAGTTAAACCGGATCACCCGAATGCCGGAGTGGCCTAACCCTGTTGCGACCAGCTCCATAAACTCGTGAGTCTTGCCCGCTCCCGCACCGTGGGCAAACAAAAAGGTATTCTTGGCGTCAGTCGGGCCATTGATAATCCAGTCTTGCATTTATTCCCCTAATTACTAAGCCGTTTGATAAATTTCACTCAAGAATATAAGGTTTGCTAATTATCCAGCTTATCGTCGAGCTCCAGCTGCTCTTTAGCCACCAAAGCCAACATCCAATCTCTAAATGCCGAAATTTTTCCGAGATCGGCCTGATTCTCATGACAAACCAGATAATAAGCATTTTTACTCACCAATACCTGGTTAAAGGGGCAGACTAAACGACCTGCATCCAATTCCGGTTGCGCCAGGACACTGTGCCCCAAGGCTACACCCTGACCATGAATCGCCGCTTGTAACACCATTGAACTGTGACTGAAAATCGGTCCCTGGTTTACATTAACCGACCCTAACTCACCTTGCTTTACCCAAGCTTTCCAATCTTTCCTGGACGTATCGTGGAGCAGCGTATGATAACGTAAGTCATCTGGTTGGCTTAGTGGTTTAGCACCATTTAACAATAAAGGTGAACAAACGGGGATAAGGTATTCCGTGTGCAGCTTATTTGCCCTAAGACTAGGCCAGTTTCCGCGGCCATAATAAATAGCGACATCTACATCATCGGTCAAGGAACCTTCGTCAAGATCAACGGCTTTGATCCTGACATCTATATCCGGATATAACTCACTAAACTTCATCAGTCGGGGAACCAGCCACTGGATGGCAAAACTGGGCTGCAGACTTACGGTCAGGGCCCCTTTTGCACTACGTGCCAGCAATTTTTCAGTCGCGTCAGATAAGGAGACAAAGATATCTTTAATATCAAGGAAGTAACTTTGCCCTTCCTCCGTTAACAATAACGACCTATTACGCCGACGAAATAACTTAAGTCCAAAATTTTCTTCCAAAGATTTAATTTGATGACTGACAGCAGCTTGGGTAACAAACAGCTCTTCGGCAGCCCGGGTAAAACTAAGATGACGGGCAGCTGCTTCAAAGGCCTTCAGGGCATTAAGCGGTGGTAGGCGACGGGACATTTATCAATCATCATAAAAAAAACTAATGGCAAAGATTATAAATTGTCGGTTGTGACTATGCCAGCATAAGACTATAATTGTCCCTGAATACAAGGTCAAAATCCTGATTTTTCATATGGTTACCTATCATATCAGAGTTTATTAACAGCCGCTTTAGCGCGCTGTTAATTATGGCCAACGAATTGCGATGTTGTGTTTGCACTTATAGAGGTAACTCTATAGCAGTATTGAGCATCTTGTGAGCGCTATGCCAGTGCCTTTACTGATTTTCATTCAATTTGACTTCGACAAACTCTGTTGTGTCGACTTGTTCCTGTCAAGATTTGCGCTGCTAATTAGCAGCGCTTTTTTTTACCCGCTTTTTCGCCTTTAGACTTGTTATCCTGTGAACTGCGGTGTTTTACTTCCTATCACAGGACTCACAGCGAGCGGCTTAACAAGAGTTAGCTGGAGGTATCGACAGTTTCGAAGCTTTTTACCAAATCATCCATCTGCTTCATCTGCTTCAGGAAAGGCTCTAGTTTATCCAAAGGCAACGCGCACGGACCATCACATTTAGCCGAGGTCGGATCCGGGTGAGACTCAAGGAACAAACCCGCTAACCCTTGTGACATGCCTGCCAGCCCAAGCTGAACCACTTGTTCACGTCGGCCACCAGCACTATCGGCCTGGCCACCCGGTTTTTGCAGCGCATGGGTGACATCAAAAATAACCGGGTGTTTAGTTTGCTTCATTATGCCAAAGCCAAGCATATCAACAACCAGGTTGTTATAACCAAAGCTGGACCCCCGCTCACATAAGATCAATTTGTCATTACCCGCTTCTTTAAACTTGGTCAGAATATGGGACATTTCCTGGGGGGCCAGGAATTGGGCCTTTTTAATATTGATCACCGCATCGGTTGCTGCCATCGCAGTCACCAGATCCGTCTGCCGGCTTAAGAAAGCAGGTAACTGGATAATATCAACCACTTCAGCGGCTGGTGCAGCTTGCTCTGGCTCATGAACATCGGTGATCACTGGCATGCCAAAAGTGGCCTTAAGCTCCTCAAAAATTTTCAGACCTTCATCTAAACCAGGCCCACGGTAGCTATGAATTGAAGAACGATTGGCCTTATCGAACGATGCTTTAAATATATAGGGAATCGATAGTTTTTGTGCAACTTCGCTATATGCTTCCGCGACCTTCATCGCCAGATCACGGGATTCCAACACATTCATGCCACCAAAAAGCACGAAGGGTTTATCATTTGCGACGTCAATTGCGCCAACGTTTACAGTTTTCTGCTCCATTGTTTTTCCCTTTTGGATATCTGGATGTCATTTATTCAATGATATGGTCAGCCGCCACAAGGCTACAAACCCTGGAGATTGCCCAGTCTTTAATGCATAACAGTGAAGTTTTGTGCCATTTCCTTCAGCTGGATTTTCAGAAGTTCCACCACAGGATCATCAGGGCACTTCTTAATAAAGTACTCGAAATCATCAGATGCGACGCCAAAGCAATCCAGCTGTTGCAGTAAAAAACCTCTGTCGCGAACCTCATAAGGATCGTCTGGCTCAAGTCTAAGTAAGATATCGCTACAAACTAACGCATCGGACACTTTCTCCTCCCGGATCAGCGAGGCTTTCATCATGCCCAGTAGACGTTTTAGTATCACCTTGTGATCGGCGCTGTTCAAATGCTCGGGTTTTAGCCTCGCGTGATTGCCCAGTACCCCCCTTAATTTCAGCTCCATATCATTGCGTTCCAAGCGCTGGCCGTCAAAAGGATCTATATACAGGGTATCCCCCGCTATCTCGACACAGATTAAAAACTGGCTGGGAAAGCAGATCCCCTGGGCATTAAGACCGGCTTTTCTGAAAAAATACAGCAGTAATATACCCAGTGTAATTGGGATCCCTTTACGCCGCTCAAGCACCTTAGATACCTGGGTATTTTCAAACCGATAGAATTCTTCCCAGTCGCCGGAAAATGACCAGTTTTGATAAAAGTGCTGCAATATCAGCGCTAGCTTCAGCACCGGGTTATCACGTTCCGCCAGCTTTGCAGTTAACTCCTCGACCATCAACTCCAGTTGCGCCTGACTGGCGAAGTCAGCCTCTCCGGCCAACTCTTGTTCGACCATTAACGCCAGAGTCAGGCTGTCAAGCTGCTCCACCTCGGTGTCAGTATTAATAAACAAATTTTACCCCAGCAGCATAGGTTGGCGGCTCATCACCAGGTTTGCGATATAAAATAACCAACCGATGGAGCCTAAAAAGGCAAGCACCTTGATGGTTTTTGTACGACCGTACTTAAGCGCAAACAAAACTAAGAAGACATAGGCGACAAATGCCATTACTTTTTCGGTAAGCCAAGGGGAAGCCTCACTAAACGGATATTGCCCTGTGACCAAGCTCAGCCCGACACCGGAAACAATAACCAGAGTCAGCAACACCATATTGCCGATTTTTAAGGCCTTGTTATCCGCCTTACGACTTTCCATAGCGACAAAAATAAACCGGACGGCGTAAGCCAAGACACTTAAGGCGATGAACATTAAGTGGGTGTGCTTTAACATTAAATACATTTATTACTCCAAAAACCCCAAGTCACCCTGTCATTACCAGCATAATCCTGGCAGGTACAACAGCGAACATAACCGAGAGCGAGCAGCAGAGACTTCACATCAGGACCTTGTTCAAATCCATGCTCCATCATCAAGCAGCCCCCGGTATTGAGGTGGTTAATTGCTTCAGTTGCGATATGTTTAAGATCCGCCAGCCCCTTTTCATCGGCGACCAGGGCGGATAAAGGCTCAAATCTTACATCCCCTTCCAATAGGTGAGGATCTTCTTTATCAATATAAGGCGGGTTTGACACAATGAGATCAAACCGCTGTTTGCCCAAAGGCTCAAACCAGGAGCCTAAATGGAATTGTACATTCTCCAGGCCTAACCGCTCGGCGTTATCTTTCGCCAATGCGACTGCGCCTGCTTTTACATCTATGGCAACGATCTGGCTTCGAGGAAGCTCACTGGCAATAGCCAGCGCGATAGCTCCAGTGCCAGTACCTAAATCCAATACCTTAGCATCTTTGCCTAACAGCTCCAGCGCGGACTCAACCAGCACCTCGGTATCCGGCCTGGGGATCAGGGTTTCCTTATTGACCTTAAGCGGTAGTGACCAAAACTCCCTAAGACCCGTGATATGGGCCACGGGTTCTCCGGTCATACGACGTTCTACCCAAGCTTGAAATTGCTCCCAGAGCTCATCCTCGAGTCTTTTGTCAGGCCAGGTGTATAGATAAGTCGTTGGCTTATCTAGCAAGCAACACAGCAATACACGACTATCCAGCGCGGCGCTGTCAGAAGACAAACGCGCACGAGCCCACAACAAGGCCTGCTCAATAGAAACTGTATTAGGCATCAGGATCAGACAAGGCCGCCAGTTGATCGGCTTGATACTCCTGAAGTATTGGCTCTACCAGGGCGTTTAAGTCCCCTTCCATCACCTCATTCAGACGATATAACGTCAGGTTAATCCGATGGTCGCTCACTCGCCCTTGCGGATAGTTATAAGTTCGGATCCGCTCGGACCGGTCGCCACTCGCCACCAGGCTACGACGCAAAGATTGCTCTTCATTTTGACGTTTTTCGTCTTCCGCCGCCTGTAACCTGGCTTGCAAAATAGACATAGCACGCGCCCGGTTTTTATGCTGAGAGCGTTCGTCCTGGCACTCGATGACCACACCTGACGGAATATGGGTAATACGGATCGCCGAGTCAGTTTTGTTTACGTGCTGGCCACCGGCGCCCGAGGCACGGAAAGTGTCGACTTTTAAATCCGCCGAGTTAATTTCGATGGCCTCTGACTCAGGCACTTCCGGCAATACCGCTACGGTACAGGCTGAGGTGTGAATACGACCTTGAGACTCGGTTTCCGGGACCCGCTGAACCCTGTGCCCCCCTGACTCAAACTTCATTACTCCGTAAACAGAGTCTCCTTCCAGTTTGGCAATGACCTCTTTAAAGCCACCATGCTCGCCGTCGTTGACATTCATCAGACTGATCCGCCAACCCTTTTTCTCGGCGAACTTGCTGTACATGCGGTAAAGATCCCCGGCAAAAATTGCGGCTTCATCACCACCTGCACCAGCGCGTATCTCAAGGTAACAGTTGCTGTCATCGTTGGGATCTCTGGGCAACAATAGTACTTGCAGCTGGCCTTCCAGGGAAACAACCGATGCCTTAGCTGTCTTAATCTCCTCTTCCGCCATTTCCCGCATATCAGGATCATCATCCGCTAACATCTCTTCTGCGGTTGCCTGATCCTGCACTGCTTCCTGATATTGCTTAAAACAGTTAACAACCCCCTCTAACTGCGAATACTCTTTGTTCAGTGCTCTGAATTTGTCTTGATCACTGATGATTTCCGGTTGGCTCATCAACGCCTGAACTTCTTCATGCCGCTCGATAAGCCCTTCCAGCTTGGCGATAATGGATGGTTTCATTTAAACTCCAGTTCCTACTACTTAAGCAATTTGCTCCAAACCCAGAGCAAACTGCTGTATTCTAATTACCCAGCTCTAAAGCAAGGGAAAACCTGCCCCATGCTACTTTTTTTGCTCTAAGCCTAGGGCAAAACGTATGGTATCTAATTTTTCCTGCTGACCCTGCCGGCCAGCTAAGTTCAACGCCTGAGTGGGGGTATGTATCAGCTTATTGGTTAATTTAAAGCCCAACTCCTTAATCACATTTTCAGCCGAATTTCCCTGCTGCAACGAAACCAGCGCTTTTTCAACCAGTTCATCCCTTAAGATCTCACTGGTATTACGGTATTGACGAATACTGTCCACCGCTTTGAGTGATTCCAGCCACTCCATAAACTGGTCCCGGCGGTTCTCCACTATCTTTTCAGCTTCAATGGCCGCTTCTTGCCTGGCGGCCATATTTTGCTGGATAATGCCCTCGAGGTCGTCAACCGTATATAAATAGACGTCGTTTAATTCCCCGACTTCTTCTTCAATATCACGGGGAACCGCGATATCCACCAGCAACATAGGTTGATGCTTGCGCTGCTTTAACGCTGTTTCAACAGCACCTTTACCTAATATAGGTAAAGGACTGGCGGTGGAGCTAATCACCATATCGGCCATATGTAAATAACCAGGGATCTCGCTCAAGGTTATGGCGAAGGCATTATATTCTGCCGCCACTTTTTCAGCCCGCTCGAGGGTGCGGTTTGCCACTATCATTTTTTTTACGCCCTGATCGGCCAGGTGTTTAGCGGCCAGCTCTACCGTTTCCCCGGCACCAATCAGCAAAACCTGAGTTTCAGACAGGTCAGTAAAAATCTGCTTGGACAATTTCACCGCGGCATATGCAACAGACACAGCACTGGCGCCTATCTCCGTCACGGTTCGCACATGCTTAGCCACAGAAAAGCTATTTTGGAACAACCTGTCCAGAGTACGATACGCGCTACCCGCTTCCCTGGCATAGGTAAATGCCTGCTTGATCTGCCCTAGTATCTGCGGCTCTCCCAATACTAATGAGTCTAAACCGCAAGAAACGCGCATTAAGTGACTGACAGCGTCCTCCCCCTGATGTAAGTACAGACAAGGAGTCAGTTCCGCCGCAGAGACCTGATGATAATCACTGAACCACTGAACCAGCGACGCTTCAGAGCCATCTTTAATTTGGCAATACACTTCTGTTCGGTTACAGGTCGATACAATAACCGCTTCATCAACACACCCACTGCGCAAAACTTGTTTATGTGCATCGACGATTTTCTCAGGAGAAAAGGCGACCTTTTCCCGCAATGCTACTGAAGCGGTCTTATGATTTATACCTAAGGCGAGCAGAGTCATTCAGGATTCTTTAGTTATGGCGCAAAGCAGCGATTTTACGTAAAAGCCGCACCAAATTAAAGGAAAAGCAACAGGTATTGAGTTAAACCGAGTTTACAGCGTGATTGACGCTATACCTGGCTCTGAATTTCTGGCTATACTGCCGCTAGTTCAATGATAAGGATTTACGGTGAAACAATCAGCCTCACTTTTACTTATGATATTGTTATTACTCACGGGATGTGCCACACCGCTGAAAGATAGTGGTCAATCTTTGGGCCACTCGTGGCAGCAAAGGCAAACCAGCTTGGCACAAGTCGAAAACTGGCAAATCACTGGAAAATTGGGCATTTTCACACCGCAAGGACGCCATTTCATTAATCTGTTTTGGCGACAAAGAGGCGATGACTTCAGCCTAACATTTACCACCGCTTTGGGCATCAGTATGTTGGAGCTACGCCAAGAAAATGGACATGTATGGTTGAAAGACGATAAGGGAGAGGAATTTACCGGGACCAATGCAGAACAATTGATCACCCGCCTGACGGGCTGGCATATTCCCCTGGCTCAGTTGCCCCAATGGATAAAAGGACTGCCGGGAGAAGCGCAATACACCCTGGATCCCGATAATCGATTGACCAGCCTGACGCTAAATTCAGCCGGTAGCCAGTGGCATTTAAGCTACCAAGGTTATCACCAACAACAAGGTATGGAGCTGCCTGCAGCCCTTGAAATCACCAGCCAGGAAAACAGGATCAAACTCGCAATTCATAAATGGCAAATTAATGACTAAACATACTAACCGCTGGCCTGCTCCGGCGAAATTAAACCTGTTTCTAAATATTACCGGGCAGCGCGCAAATGGTTACCACGAGTTGCAAACCCTGTTTCAGTTTATCGATGTTTGTGATTACCTCACCTTTGAGCCCAACCGTTCAGGGAAAATTAACATCACCCCGGGTATCGAGGGTGTCCGTACCGAAGATAATCTCATATATAAAGCTGCTGCAGCGCTAAGGGCTTATGGAGAAGCTGAGCTGGGCGCCAGCATAAATCTGGAAAAAAACCTCCCCATGGGGGGTGGTTTAGGTGGTGGCTCTTCTGACGCGGCCACCACGCTAGTGGCACTAAATCAGCTATGGAATTTACACCTCCCGTCAGACAAATTGGCAGAGATTGGAGTCAAACTGGGAGCGGATATCCCCATATTTATCAATGGTCAGGCTTCTGTTGCTGAAGGTGTTGGAGAAATTCTCACTCCGGCATGCCCTGAACAACTCTGGTACTTTGTTGCCGTACCCGATTGTCATGTTTCCACCGTCTCTATTTTTACCGATCCTGACTTGATCCGGGATACACCCAAGCAACCTATTGATACTTTACTTAGTTCCAAGTGGAAAAATGATTGTGAACCTCTGGTCAAAAAACGCCACCCCGAGGTTGCCAAAATTGCCGCCTGGTTGCTAGAATATGCGCCGTCCAGACTGACCGGCACAGGAGCTTGTGTCTTTGCCTCGTGCAATAGTCGACAAGACGCCCAAAGTATTATGGATAACGCCCCACACTGGCTCCATGGATTTGTGGCCAGGGGCAGGAACCAGTCTCCATTAATGGATGTACTGGTATCCGCTAAAAAATAATCTGCCTTTGCTGTTTTACGTCTGGGATCTCCCAGCTTGTAAGGCAAACTACCTTGTGTAGTGGTAGTTCACACATAAACAGGATGCAACCCCGAGGTTTCTAACCGTGCCTGACATGAAGCTGTTTGCTGGTAATGCGACACCAGAACTTGCCCAAAAAATCGCTGATCGACTTTTCACTACGCTAGGAAGTGCCGAAGTTGGCCGCTTTAGCGACGGTGAAATAAGCGTACAAATCAACGAAAATGTACGTGGCGGTGATATCTTTATTATTCAATCTACTTGTGCGCCGACTAACGACAATTTGATGGAATTGATCGTGATGATTGATGCTCTGCGCCGCGCTTCTGCCGGCCGCATTACAGCTGTTGTACCTTACTTCGGCTATGCACGCCAGGATCGCCGCGTGCGCTCCTCCCGAGTGCCAATTACCGCTAAAGTTGTTGCTGACTTCCTGTCCAGCGTGGGTGTTGACCGGGTAATGACGGTTGACTTGCACGCAGAGCAGATCCAGGGTTTCTTCGATGTGCCTGTGGATAACGTATTCGGTAGCCCGGTACTGCTTGAAGATATGCTCAACAAGAAACTGGAAAATCCGGTAGTTGTTTCACCGGACATTGGTGGTGTAGTGCGTGCCCGCGCTCACGCCAAGTTACTGAACGATGCCGACCTGGCTATCATCGACAAGCGCCGCCCAAAAGCCAATGTGGCCCAGGTAATGCACTTGATCGGAGAAGTTGACGGTCGTGACTGTATTATCGTTGACGACATGATAGATACGGGCGGCACCCTTTGTCAGGCCGCTGCTGCATTAAAAGAAAGAGGCGCCAAGCGTGTATTCGCTTATGCAACTCACCCTGTATTCTCCGGCAACGCAGCTAAGAACATCGCCGAGTCAGTGATCGATGAAGTTGTCGTAACGGACTCTATCCCACTTTCTTCAGAAATGAAAAAAGTGAGTAAAGTGACTCAATTGACCCTGAGCGGCATGTTGGCTGAAGCCATCCGCCGTGTCAGCAACGAAGAGTCTATCTCTGCGATGTTCCACCATTAATTTTTGACCAGCTCGACAGGTTAAAAATTGATTGAGAAGTGCGCGCCCATAGGTTATTATGGCGCGCCTTTTTTTTAAGGTCCCCAGCTTGGTCGCAAAGCTGGTTATTTATCAAATTTATTGGAGTTATCTAAATGTCTACTATTGTTCTTAACGCTGAAGTACGTACGGACCTGGGGAAAGGTGCGAGCCGCCGCCTACGTCACGCTGATAAAGTACCAGCAATCCTTTACGGTGCCGACAAAGAGCCAGTTTCTCTGACTTTTGAACACAAGCAGATCCTGAAAGCTCAGGAAGCTGAAAACTTCTACACTAGCGTTCTAACACTGGAAGTTGCTGGTGAAAAAGTTGAAGCCCTACTGAAGGACGTTCAGCGTCACGTATACAAGCCAAAAATTCAGCACATGGACTTCCTGCGTGTTGATGCAACACACAAGATCCAAACTACTATTCCTCTACACTTCCTGAACGAAGATGCTGCCGAGTCGGTTAAAGCTGGCGGCGTTCTAAATAAAACCGTTCACGAAGTAGAAGTTAGCTGTTTGGCTAAGGACCTGCCTGAGTTCATCGAAGTTGATGTAAGCGAAGTTGCTCTGGGTCAAACTCTGCACCTGTCTGACCTTAAGGTTGCTGAAGGCGTTGAGCTGGTTCAGCTGGTTAAAGGCGCAGACCACGACCAGGCAGTTGTTACTATTGCAGCAGCTAAAGGCAGCAGCGAAGAAGCCGAAGAGGAAGCTGCTGAATAATCGTGAATACGAATATTAAGTTGCTTGTGGGCCTGGCTAATCCAGGCCCCGAATACAGCAAAACCAGGCATAATGCCGGCGCCTGGTATATAGAAGAACTGGCACGTTCCACTAATACCCAGTTAAAAAGCGAAGCCAAATTCTTTGGCCTTACTGGTCGCATGCAAACGCAGGATCAAGATATACGCCTGTTAATCCCCACCACCTTTATGAATCTCAGCGGCAAAGCTGTCATAGCCATGGCTAACTTTTATCGCATCGCGCCGGAAGAGATCCTGGTTGCTCACGATGAGCTGGACTTGCCTCCTGGCATCGCCAAATTTAAGCAAGGCGGCGGTCACGGTGGCCACAATGGATTAAAAGACGTTATCAGCAAACTGGGGAATAGCAAAAATTTCTATCGGTTGCGGATCGGCATAGGCCACCCCGGCCATAAAGACAGAGTCACAGGGTTCGTCCTGGGTAAAGCACCGCAACAAGAGCAGTCACTCATTGACAGCGCCGTAGATGAAGCGGTGAGATCGACAACAATTCTTGCCAAAGATGGTATGACCAAGGCAATGAATCGACTCCACAGCTTTAAAGCAGTTTAATTTGGTTTTAGAAAACGCTAAAACAGCACAAGGGTAATCATCATGGGATTTAAATGTGGCATCGTCGGCCTACCAAACGTTGGTAAGTCAACATTGTTTAATGCACTGACCAAAGCAGGCATAGAAGCGGCCAACTTTCCGTTCTGTACTATCGAGCCAAACACTGGTGTGGTTCCTGTACCCGACCCAAGAATGGACAAACTGGCAGAAATCGTTAACCCACAGCGTGTTTTACCTACCACTATGGAATTTGTGGACATCGCAGGTCTAGTTGCCGGCGCATCCAAGGGTGAAGGCCTGGGTAACAAATTTCTGGCCAATATCCGCGAAACTGACGCCATTGGCCATGTCGTGCGCTGCTTTGAAGACGAGAACATAGTCCACGTGGCAGGCTCCATCAGCCCGGCCGATGATATCGAAGTGATCAATACAGAATTGGCGTTAGCCGATCTCGAAAGTATTGATCGCGCTATCATTCGTGTCGCTAAAAAAGCCAAAGGCGGCGACAAAGATGCCAAGTTTGAAGCCCCCGTCCTTGAGAAGGTGAAAGTACACCTGGATGAAGGCCATATGATCCGCAGCCTGGACCTGTCTAAAGAAGAAAAGGCCGCCATCGACTATATGGATTTGCTGACCCTCAAGCCTACTATGTACATTGCTAACGTCAGTGAAGATGGCTTTGAGAACAACCCTTATCTGGATATTGTCCGCGAAATCGCCACAAAGGAAGATGCAGTTGTGGTGCCCGTATGCGCCGCAATAGAGTCAGAAATCGCGGAATTAGACGAAGAAGACAAAGTGGAATTCCTGGCAGAATTAGGTCAGGACGAACCAGGTCTCAATCGCGTGATCCACAGTGGTTATCAATTGCTACATCTACATACCTATTTTACTGCAGGTGTTAAAGAAGTACGCGCCTGGACCATACCTGTAGGAGCTACGGCACCACAAGCCGCTGGTAAAATTCATACTGACTTCGAAAAGGGCTTTATCCGCGCCGAAGTTGTCGGTTATGACAACTTCGTCGAGTTCAACGGCGAAAGTGGCGCGAAAGAAGCGGGTAAGTGGCGTTTGGAAGGTAAAGACTATGTCTGCTCAGATGGCGATGTAATCCACTTCAGATTTAACGTATAAGACAAATAGAAGCCCGGTTTAGCCGGGCTTTTTAACGCTTATTCCAGCATAATTACCCACTAAAGGCCTTTGCTCACCCATAACTTATCTGATTTAAAATTAATTTCACTTGCCTAGCCCCTTTCACGGCCACTTATTAACCCCTTTAGGGTGAAAGAGACTAATTTCTAAGCGAACAATCCACTTTCCTAATTAATTCCAAAAAAATAGTTGACGCTAGAGCCCGGTATACGCATAATGCGCCCCGAAACGACGCAGAGGGCTTCAAACCTTAAGCGAAGAATCATGGCTACATAGCTCAGCTGGTTAGAGCACATCACTCATAATGATGGGGTCCCAAGTTCAAATCTCGGTGTAGCCACCATTCTCTCTTCGAGGGAATTAAAATGCGGAAGTGGCGGAATTGGTAGACGCGCTAGATTTAGGTTCTAGTATCGCAAGGTGTGAGAGTTCAAGTCTCTCCTTCCGCACCATTATTTCGACAATGCTTGAAATAAGCCAAACGATAATTTACTTTATCGTACTGGGTTCAATGCCTGTCAAAACAGTGAATACAATTGGGGTATCGCCAAGCGGTAAGGCAGAAGAGAGAGCTTTGATCTCGCTTATTTATGCTGAGGTTCACTACCTGTCCAGAAACAGTGAATACAATTGGGGTATCGCCAAGCGGTAAGGCAGAAGAGAGAGCTTTGATCTCGCTTATTTATGCTGAGGTTCACTACCTGACCAGAAACAGTGAATACAATTGGGGTATCGCCAAGCGGTAAGGCAGAAGAGAGAGCTTTGATTTCGCTTATTTATGCTGAGGTTCACTACCTGTCCAGAAACAGTGAATACAATTGGGGTATCGCCAAGCGGTAAGGCAGAAGAGAGAGCTTTGATCTCGCTTATTTATGCTAAGGTTCACTACCTGTCCAGAAACAGTGAATACAATTGGGGTATCGCCAAGCGGTAAGGCAGCGGGTTTTGATCTCGCCATTCTGAGGTTCAAATCCTCATACCCCAGCCAAATTTAGTTTCCTTGATTTATGCAAGTAAACAACAGACAACTGGGGTATCGCCAAGCGGTAAGGCAGAAGAGAGAGCTTTGATCTCGCTTATTTATGCTGAGGTTCACTACCTAACCATAAAACAGTGAATACAACTGGGGTATCGCCAAGCGGTAAGGCAGCGGGTTTTGATCTCGCCATTCTGAGGTTCAAATCCTCATACCCCAGCCACATTTAGTCATAAGCTCTAAGTTTATGACTAAAGGCTGAAGGAACTTACCAGCGGTAAGGCCCTCGGGTAAAGAGTTTGATCTCGGCATTCATTTACTGAGGTTCAAATCCTCATACCCCAGCCACATTTAGTTTGAAACTTTAAGTTAAAAACTAAATCCTGAGATAATATCTCAGAGAATAAGAAGATGGCTACATAGCTCAGCTGGTTAGAGCACATCACTCATAATGATGGGGTCCCAAGTTCAAATCTCGGTGTAGCCACCATTCTTCTTAAACACATGATGCGGAAGTGGCGGAATTGGTAGACGCGCTAGATTTAGGTTCTAGTATCGCAAGGTGTGAGAGTTCAAGTCTCTCCTTCCGCACCATTAGTTTGGATAGCCACATAATCTCTTCAAGAATCTTAGTTAACCTCCCTAATCCATATTAATTTTTCCATCTTAATTACCAATAAAAGCCCGCGTTAGCAGGCTAAAGTCCCATCGCGTATTTCAACACCTTGTTTTTGAGCGGCCCGGCATTTTCAGCCAACTTTAAACCAAGCTGACGCATCACCTTTACTGGCGCTAAGTCACTGCTAAAACCTTTATAAAAAACATCCATGGCCGTTTGCATAAACAAGTTATCCGGTCTTCTGGTTTTTTCGTAGCGACTTAACTGAGCCGTCAGCTCTCCCTCGCCCACAGAGCCCAGTTGCTCAACTAAACAAGCAACATCCTTAAATCCAAGATTGACCCCCTGCCCTGCGAGTGGATTTATGGTATGGGCGGCATCGCCTAATAACACAACTCTATCTTTAACATATTGTTGCGCATGGCGCCGGGTGAGTGGAAACGCACCTTTTCCCTGCACTTCAAAGTTAAAAGGCAACTCAGCAAATTCATCTCGGATAGCTTTTGCCAGCGCCTGGTTATCCAGCTCCGACAGACGCTTTATTTTTTGCGGGCTGTGATACCAAACCAGGGAACCAGATTGTCCGGCCAAAGGCAGGAAGGCTCTTGGGCCGGTTGGGCTAAACTCCTGCCAGGTAATATCTTGTTGAGCAACATCTGTCTTAATGCTCACCAACATACAGTGCTGGCGGTAATCCCAGCATGTGATCCCAATGCCAGCAAGCTGTCTAACTTGAGAATTCGCGCCATCTGCCGCCAATAATAAATCTGCTGCCAGCTCATCGCCATTATCCAGGGTCACAGTTACTACTTTGGCAGTATTTTGTAACGCCACAATTTTATTCGGGCAATAAAATCTGACATTTGAAAGCAGTTTAAGCTCTTGCCAGACAGCCAACTGGATCAGCCTGTTTTCAACAATATAACCCAGTTCATTGCAGCCAAGATCCTGCGCGTCAAATTTGAGTTTCTCGCTACCTGACTCCCAGGTTTGCAACCTCTTATATGGGCAAACACGCATTTCGGACAGCTTGTCCCAGACGCCTGCCGATTTTAATAGTTCTACACTGGCCCGACTGATAGCCGATACCCGCAAGTCCATTTCATCATTTACGCTGTACTTTCTGGGAGTTACAGGTTCAATAACACTGACTTGAAATCCGGCTTTGCCGAGTAATAGAGCTGCCGTCGCGCCCACCATGCCGCCACCGGCTACGATTATGCTTCTATTGTGCATCTTGATCCCTTATTGAATACCAGGGTATTTTAACCAATCCATTTGTTAATTGGATAGTGAAAGATTTAGCTGCCTGTTTTTTGAGCAATTATAGTGGTAAGGACTAGGTGAAAGCAGTAGAATATGCGATCCTTTGAGTTCGCTTGTCACGAGTAGTTAAAGCAACATGAGCAAAAAACTTCATATTAAGACCTGGGGCTGTCAAATGAATGAGTATGACTCATCCAAGATGGCTGATCTTCTGGACGCAACCCATGGTTACATTCTGACCGAAGAGCCTGCCGAAGCAGACGTACTCTTATTAAATACATGTTCTATTCGTGAAAAAGCACAGGAAAAAGTATTTCACCAGCTGGGTCGCTGGAAAACTCTTAAAGATAAAAAACCTGACTTAGTGATCGGCGTAGGCGGCTGTGTTGCCTCCCAGGAAGGCGATGCTATCCGTGAGCGGGCTCATTATGTGGACATTGTCTTCGGACCTCAAACTCTGCACCGCTTACCGGACATGATCAAACAGGTGCAGAACGGCCAAAAAGCCGTCGTTGACGTCTCTTTCCCGGAAATCGAAAAGTTTGATAACCTGCCAGCCCCCAAAGCCGAAGGCGCCTCTGAATTTGTGTCTATTATGGAAGGCTGCTCCAAATACTGTACTTTCTGTGTGGTACCTTACACCCGGGGTGAAGAGGTAAGTCGTCCCTTGGACGACGTCTTATATGAAGTCGCTCAACTCGCCGAGCAAGGTGTGCGTGAAGTGAACCTGCTGGGCCAGAACGTAAATGCCTATCGCGGCGATACCCACGAAGGCGATATATGCCGTTTTTCTGAATTGCTGCGCTATGTGGCGGCCATCGATGGTATCGACCGAATTCGCTACACCACCAGTCACCCCATCGAATTTACCGACGATATTACCGAAGTTTATAAGGACACGCCGGAACTGGTCAGCTTCCTGCACCTGCCTGTACAAAGTGGTTCAGACCGTATTCTGAATATGATGAAGCGAACCCATACGGCGCTGGAATACAAGTCGAAAATTCGTCGCTTACGCAAAGCCAGACCCGATATAACCATCAGCTCCGACTTTATTATTGGCTTCCCAGGTGAAACCCAACAAGACTTTGAAGACACCATGAAACTTATCAATGACGTGAACTTCGATCACAGTTTTAGCTTTGTTTATAGCGCTCGCCCGGGAACACCTGCCGCCGATTTACCTGACGACGTGAGTGAACAAGAGAAAAAACAGCGTTTGTACATTCTGCAAGACAGAATTAACCAACAGGCCCTGCAAATCAGCCGCCGCATGCTGGACTCCACGCAACGAATTCTTGTTGAAGGTCCTTCGAAAAAGAACCTAATGGAGCTGCGCGGAAGAACTGAAAATAATCGGGTGGTGAACTTTGAGGCACCTCATCAGTATATTGGTCAGTTTGTCGATGTGCTTATCACAGACGTTTACTCCAACTCTTTACGTGGTACATTTGTCCGTGGCGAAGATGAGATGAACCTCAGGGAGTCTGTCCGTCCCGCTGATATATTAAATAAAAACCAGCAACAACTCAACGAGTTGGGTGTTGGTACTTTTGTACCTAATTAGAGAATCACTTTTTGAGCAAACAAGTTGAAGTGCTGGAATTCCAATTGGAACCAGCCGATACACAGAGGCTGGTCAGTCTCTGTGGTCCGTTTGATGACAATATTAAACAAATTGAACGTCGCCTTGGTATAGAAATAAACTACCGCGACAACCAATTCCAGCTGCTGGGCAAGGAGCTAAACATTAAGGCTAGCGCCCATATCCTTAAAACGCTCTATGTTGATACTCAACCGGTAAAAGGTAAAAGCCAGGATATTCTGCCTGATCTGGTTCACCTTGCCATTCAGGAAAGCAAGGTTCTGGATCAAACCAGCACCGGCGGTCTGATGCATGGCAAACAAGTCAACCTTAAAACCAAGCGTGGAGTGATCAAACCCAGAGGCGAAAACCAGGCCGCTTATGTGGCGAATATCCTGAACCATGACATTTGCTTTGGTGTTGGGCCAGCTGGTACGGGTAAAACTTACCTGGCCGTAGCTTGTGCCGTAGAGGCGTTAGAACGCCAGGAGGTCCGCCGGATCCTGCTGACCCGACCTGCCGTAGAAGCCGGTGAAAAACTGGGTTTCTTGCCTGGGGATCTGTCGCAAAAAGTCGACCCTTATTTGCGCCCTCTTTACGACGCCTTGTTTGAAATGCTGGGTTTTGAAAAAGTCGAGCGGCTGTTAGAAAGAAATGTTATTGAAGTGGCCCCCCTGGCCTATATGCGAGGCCGGACCCTAAACGATGCCTTTATCATCCTGGATGAAAGCCAAAATACCACAGTAGAGCAGATGAAGATGTTTCTGACCCGTATCGGCTTTAACTCCAGCGCAGTGATCACCGGGGACATTACCCAAATCGATTTGCCACGCAGTCAAAAATCAGGCCTCAGACACGCCATTGAAGTGCTGACGGACGTGGACGATATCAGTTTCAACTTCTTCCAGGCCGCAGATGTGGTCAGACACCCTGTGGTCGCTCGTATCGTACAGGCTTACGAAAAGTTTGAGCACGAGCAAAGCCTACAGGAAGCCGCAAAGCGCAAGGAGCGAAAAAATGAAGCTAATTCTTGATCTACAGATAGCCTGCGCCAATGAAGATAACTTGCCACCGGAGCAAGATATCCAACCCTGGCTGGAAGCCGTCACTCAAGATCACAAAGAACGAAATGAAGCTAATTCTTGATCTACAAATTGCCTGCGCCAATGAAGATAACTTGCCACCGGAGCAAGATATCCAATCCTGGCTGGAAGCCGTCACTCAAGATCACAAAGAACGAAATGAAGCTAATTCTTGATCTACAGATAGCCTGCGCCAATGAAGATAACTTGCCACCGGAGCAAGATGCCCAATCCTGGCTGGAAGCCGTCACTCAAGATCACAAAGAACGAAATGAAGCTAATTCTTGATCTACAGATAGCCTGCGGCGATGAAGATAACTTGCCACCGGAGCAAGATATCCAATCCTGGCTGGAAGCCGTCACTCAAGATCACAAAGAACGAAATGAAGCTAATTCTTGATCTACAGATAGCCTGCGCCAATGAAGATAACTTGCCACCGGAGCAAGATATCCAATCCTGGCTGGAAGCCGTCACTCAAGATCACAAAGAACGAAATGAAGCTAATTCTTGATCTACAGATAGCCTGCGCCAATGAAGATAACTTGCCACCGGAGCAAGATATCCAATCCTGGCTGGAAGCCGTCACTCAAGATCACAAAGAACGAAATGAAGCTAATTCTTGATCTACAGATAGCCTGCGCCAATGAAGATAACTTGCCACCGGAGCAAGATATCCAATCCTGGCTGGAAGCCGTCACTCAAGGCCACAAGGTGCGAAATGAAGCTAATTCTTGATCTACAAATAGCCTGTGATAATGAAGATAACCTACCGCTACTACAGGATATGCAAGCTTGGCTGGAAGTTGCCACACACGGACACAGAGAAGAAGCCGAAATCACTGTTCGTATTGTTGATATAGCAGAAAGCCATCGACTAAACCTGGAATACCGGGGCATGGATAAACCCACCAACGTGTTGTCATTTCCTTTTGAAGCACCACCCGGTATAGAGCTGCCTCTGTTAGGCGACCTGGTTATCTGTAAACAAGTGGTAGAGGCAGAAGCCAAACAACAAGATAAATCTTTAACCGCCCATTGGGCCCATATGCTTGTACATGGGAGTTTGCATCTGCTAGGTTATGATCATATGAACGACCAAGAAGCAACCGAAATGGAAAGCCTGGAAACAAAGCTAATGAATCAGCTGGGCTTCCCAGACCCTTATTTAAACGAGAAGGAATAAAAGCTCCAGATGAACGACGGTAATCCTCACCCTACGAGCGGCTCTCCCAAGAAGAGCTGGCTGGATAAATTAGGTCAGATATTTCAGGCAGAGCCGAGAAATCAGGAAGAGTTAGTAGAAGTCATTCAGGATGCTGAGCAACGTGAGCTCATCGACCAGGACACCAAAGATATGATTGAAGGTGTGTTGGATGTATCCAATCTCAGAGTAAGGGATATCATGATCCCACGCTCACAAATGGTTACCATAGACAAAGCGCAGAGCGTTACGCAGTTTCTCCCCATCTTAATCGAGTCTGCCCACTCCCGTTTTCCGGTTATCAATGAAGACAAAGACCATATTGAAGGTATTTTACTCGCCAAGGATCTGCTGCCTTTTGCCTTTAAGCAGGAAGTGCAGACCTTTGCGCTGGAATCTATTCTCAGACCTGCGGTTGTCGTACCGGAAAGCAAGCGATTGGATAAATTGCTAAAAGAGTTCCGCTCTGAGCGTTACCATATGGCTATCGTGGTGGACGAATACGGCGGCGTATCAGGCCTGGTTACCATAGAAGATATTCTGGAACTGATCGTCGGTGAAATAGAAGACGAAACCGATACCGACGACGATGATCAGGAAGATATCCGTAAGCTGAGCAGAAGCGTCTATTCAGTACGCGCATTAACCCCTATCGAAGAGTTTAACGAAACCCTGGACTGCAATTTCAGCGACAATGAGCAAGATACCATAGGTGGATTGGTCATGCATGCCTTCGGCCACTTGCCCGCACGAGGGGAAACCGTAGAAATAGAAGGGTTTGTGTTTAAGGTGATCAACGCCGATAAGCGCCGCCTGCTACAACTACAGGTCAAGATCCCCGAAAAGATATTAGCGATACAATCAGTAAGCGAATAACGTGAAACTTTCCAACCTCTGGGTTGCCAACCTGAGTGCGCTGATTTTCGGCGCATCCACAACCCTGGCATTTGCCCCATATAACTTTTGGCCTCTGGCCTTTATTTCTGTATTCGGCTTGCTGTTCTGCCTGCACAACAAAACCCCCAAACAAAGTGGCTTAGTTGGCTTTAGTTACGGGTTTGGTTTGTTTGCGACGGGGATCAGCTGGGTCCATGTCAGCATGGACCTGTTCGGTGGTATGCCTTTTAGCGTAACCTTAGGACTAATGGGCCTGTTGAGCGCTTATTTGGCTCTTTTTGTTGCCCTCACCGGCTATTTTACCAACTTTTGTTTTAACAAAAGAGCGAGTCCACTAAGCAGCCAAATACGCTACCTGATTTTATTCCCCGCCCTATGGTTAGTCTTTGACTGGGCCCGCGGTCACTTCTTGACGGGGTTCCCCTGGTTATGGTTTGGTTACAGCCAGATAGATACCCCCCTGGTCGGACTGGCTACTATCACAGGTGTGCAAGGGGTAACATTAGCTGTTGTACTCATATCTGCAGCCTTGTTTATTGCCGTTAAGGAGCAGAAATGGCGACCACTGGTTGTTATTACACCTGTACTATTTGCCGCCGGTTACTTCCTGCAACAACAGCAATGGACCCAACCCCAGCCCCTAGTCAAAGTTGCCCTTGTGCAAGGGAATATCGATCAAAACCTTAAGTGGGAGCCGGATCAACTCTGGCCAAGCTTATTTAAATATGTGGATTTGACCGAAGCCAATAAAGACGCTGATATTGTTATTTGGCCAGAATCAGCCATCGCAGCACTAGAGTACAGGGTCGAAGCGTTTTTAAAACAGTTTGAACAAAGCCTGAGAGACGATGGAATTAGCCTGGTCACTGGCATCATTGACTTTAACCCTGAATCTGACGATTACTACAACGCCATTATTTCCCTGGGCAATACTGGCAAACAGACGTATGACAAAGATGGCAGCAACCGATATTACAAACATCACCTGTTACCTATTGGTGAATTTGTCCCCTTTGAAGACTTATTACGTCCTTTAGCACCTTATTTTAATCTGCCAATGTCGTCCTTTAGCCGCGGGGATTTGGTACAAAATAACCTGAATGCCAGTGGCGTTGAGCTGGCAGCGGCCCTTTGCTATGAAGTGGCCTTCTCAGAGCAACTGCGAAAAAACATTAACTCAGATACAGGCATGATAGTTACCGTCAGTAATGATGCATGGTTCGGCGATTCTATCGGCCCTGATCAACACCTGGAAATCGCCAGAATGCGCGCTATCGAATTTGGCCGCCCTGTGGTCAGGGGGACAAATACCGGCATCACAGCAGCCTTCGACGCCAAGGGGCGTGAGCTTGGCCGCCTGCCTCAGTTCGAAGAAGGTGTATTAAAAGTGGAGGTGACACCTACCCAGGGACTGACACCTTACAGCCAACTAGGCTCCTGGCCCCTGATAGCTGTGGTAACCCTCGCCCTGGCTTTCGTGCTGGCTGCAAGCCGGTTCAAGCTCCATATACCAGTAAACAAGTTGAAAACGGATAATTAATGGCCCTGCTTGCTCCGTTCCCCGATTGGAGCAAGCGGCTGTTTCCTTTAGAGCATAAGCGACTAATTATTGTTGCCTTCCCCCTCCTGCGGTATCCTATGACGAATTTCAAGACTAACCAGTAAATTTGTGCGGACCATACATATGCAAGAGCAATACAATCCCAAGGATATAGAAACTAAAATCCAGCAGCAGTGGGAGCAAGATAAAGCATTCCAGGTAACTGAAGATGAAAGCAAAGAAAAGTTCTATTGCCTGTCAATGTTTCCTTATCCAAGTGGTCGCCTGCATATGGGCCACGTGCGCAATTACACAATAGGTGATGTGGTATCCCGCTATCAGCGGATGCAAGGCAAAAACGTATTGCAGCCTATGGGTTGGGACGCGTTTGGTTTACCGGCCGAAAATGCAGCCATTAAAAACAAAACCGCGCCGGCCAAATGGACTTACGAAAATATCGAATATATGAAAGGCCAGTTAAATCAGCTGGGCTTTGGATATGACTGGAGCCGCGAACTGGCGACCTGTACACCGGAATACTACCGCTGGGAGCAATGGTTCTTTACCAAGCTTTATGAAAAAGGCCTGGTTTATAAGAAAATGTCGACGGTGAACTGGGATCCGGTAGACCAAACCGTATTAGCTAACGAGCAGGTTATCGATGGCCGCGGCTGGCGCTCAGGTGCATTAGTCGAGCAAAAAGAGATCCCACAGTGGTTTATCAAGATCACCGAGTATGCAGAAGAATTGCTCACCGACCTAGATAAACTGGATGAATGGCCAGAGCAGGTACGCACAATGCAGCGTAACTGGATTGGCCGCTCCGAAGGTGTGGAAATGACCTTTGAGCTGGCAGGCTCAGATGAAACCTTTGATGTCTATACCACACGTCCGGATACCGTAATGGGGGTGACTTATGTGGCCGTTGCTGCACAACATCCGCTGGCGTTAAAAACAGCCGAAAACAATGCTCAGCTGGCAGAGTTTATCCACGAGTGTAAGAATACCAAAGTTGCCGAAGCAGATATGGCAACCATGGAGAAGAAAGGCGTTGATACCGGCCTGAAAGCCATCCACCCGCTGACAGGTCAGGAAGTACCTGTTTATGCAGCCAACTTCGTATTGATGGACTACGGCTCAGGCGCCGTTATGTCAGTACCCGGCCATGATCAGCGTGACTATGAATTCGCGACCGCATACGGTATCGATATCAAAGCCGTGATCAAACCAGCCGACGGCAGTGAACTGGATATCTCAGAGCAAGCCTTTACCGAAAAAGGCATATTGATCAATTCCGGCGAATTTGACGGACTGGACTTTGACGGGGCGTTTAAAGCCATCGCCGCCAAGCTGGAGCAGCTAGGTAAAGGTAACACCAAGGTCAATTATCGCCTGCGCGACTGGGGGGTTTCCCGTCAGCGTTACTGGGGCACTCCTATCCCTATGCTGAGCCTGGAAAACGGTAATGTGGTCCCGGTACCTGAAGATCAGCTGCCTGTTATGCTGCCTGAAGACGTTGAAATGGACGGCACGACTTCACCTATCAAAGCGGATCCTGAATGGGCGAAAACCACTTATAACGGCGAAGTTGCCTTCCACGAAACCGACACCTTCGATACCTTTATGGAGTCCAGCTGGTATTACGCGCGTTACTGCTGTAGCCAAAACAGTGAGCAAATGCTGGATCCAAAGCAGGCTAACTACTGGCTGCCAGTAGATCAATATATTGGTGGTATCGAGCACGCTATTTTACACCTGCTTTACTCTCGCTTCTTCCACAAGTTACTGCGCGATGCTGGCCTGGTTGACTCCGACGAGCCGTACAAACGCCTGCTAACCCAAGGTATGGTATTGGCAGACGCGTTTTATTATGAAGATGAAAAAGGCGGCAAGGTCTGGGTATCTCCCCTGGATGTGGACATCACTCGTGATGAAAAAAGCCGCGTGACCAAAGCCGTCAGCAAAGATGGCAAGGAAGTCATCTATGCCGGCATGAGTAAAATGTCCAAGTCTAAAAACAACGGTATCGACCCTCAGGTGATGGTGGATAAATACGGCGCAGATACAGTGCGTTTGTTTATGATGTTTGCCGCACCGGCGGAGCAAACCTTAGAATGGCAGGACTCTGCTGTAGAAGGTTCCCTGCGATTCCTGAAACGGGTGTGGAAGCTGGCAGCCGATCATGTGGCCGCTGGCCCGGTTGAAGCACTGGATAAAGCAGCCCTAACCGAACAGCAAAAAATACTGCGCCGTGAACTGCACAAAACCATTAAAAAGGTCAGCGATGATATTGGTCGCCGTCAAACCTTTAACACAGCTATTGCCGCTGTGATGGAGTTGATGAACAAGCTGGGTAAAGCGCAGCAGTCCACGGCTCAGGACAGAGCATTAATGCAGGAAGCCCTTGAAGCCGTTGTTCAGTTACTTGCGCCAATCACACCACATATCAGCGCCGAAATGTGGCAATCTCTTGGCCATCAAGGCAATGTTGAGCATGCACCCTGGCCTGTGGCGGATGAAAGCGCCCTAGTGGAAGACAGCAAGCTGATCATCGTCCAGGTCAACGGTAAACTAAGATCCAAACTGACAGTTGCTGCAGACGCTCAGCAAGATACCGTAGAGGCCCTGGCCAAAGCGGATGAGAACGTCGCTAAATTTATTGATGGCAAAACGGTACGCAAAATAATTTTTGTTCCGGGCAAACTGCTCAACATAGTTGCTAACTAATATGACGCTAATAAAAAGGGCCAGCGTAATGCTGGCCATCCTTTTACTACTTAATGCCTGCGGCTTTCGCCCAAAGGGAAGTTATACCCAAGGCCACTCGCCCGCGGAAATTTACTTTCAATCGGGGGATCCCTATAGCGATTTAACCCGTTTAATCGAGAACCGCTTACGCCAGGCTAACATTACCCTGGCCAAAAAACCCAGGGAAGATTTACCTACCCTCACTGTAGCCGGGGACACCATCAGCCGCAGAACGGTTTCCCTGTACGCCAGTGGCCAGGCTGCAGAATATGAATTGGGGTATAGCTTAAGTTACCGGATCCTGATCCCGGGGGAAAAGGCTCAGCGATTTACCGTCAACCTGCACCGGGACTTTTTGGATAATCCACAGCAAGCCCTGGCTAAATCCCGCGAAGAGGAGTTGATCCATCACGAAATGCGTACCGTCGCTGCAGATCAAATCGTCAGAAGAGTTACCTCACTGGAACTTTAATGCGCATCTTCCCGCAACAGTTAAACCAAGAGCTGAAAAAAGGCCTACAGCCCTGCTACCTTATTTTCGGTGATGAGCCTCTGATTAAATTGGAGGCTATCCAATCCATTACTCGCCTGGCTGCCAAATCAGGCTTTGATGAAAAACACAGCTTTAAAGCCGACCATCAAATCAACTGGGATCAGGTACACGATAGCTTTAGCGCCATGTCGTTATTTTCCCCCCGCCAGATCATAGAAATTGAGCTGGAAAAGCTGGATAAGAATGTCACCAACCAGATCCTTGAACTGGGAAAGTTACTCAACCCGGACATTATCTTTATTCTTTCCGGTCCCAGATTAAACCAGAAACAAACCAAAGCAGCCTGGTTTGTCAACCTGGATAAGCAAGGTTTATATCTGGTGACAAATCACCCGGAAGGCCGCTTCTTCCCCCAATGGATGGGTGCCAGACTAAAGCAAGCGGGCATCAACCCAAGTCAGGTTTTGGTGAACTTCCTGTGCCGTAGCTTCGAAGGTAATTTACTAGCCGCCAGCCAGGAAATCGAAAAGCTGGGTTTGTTATTTCCCAATCAGGAAATAAGCCTGCAGCAATTGGAAAATTCGGTAACCGGGTTTACCCACTTCTCTGTGTTCAGCTGGCTCGATACCCTAATGGCAGGTAAATTGAACCGGGGGCAGCGTATGATGTTCCAGCTAAAAGAGGAAGGCACAGATATTATTATTCTGAGCTGGAGCCTGCACAAAGAAGTACAAAAATTACTTGAATTTAGTTACCAGGTCGAGCAAGGCGTCAACCTCAACAGCCTGATGGAAAAAGCCAGGATCTGGTCCAGCAAGCAGGGGTTGGTTAGACAAGCCCTTAGCCGGTTAAATTCAACACAATTAGAAGCTATGCTGATCCTGTGCGCCAAATTGGACGCTGATATAAAAAGTAACGCTGAAAAAGATTGCTGGTTAAGCCTTCAGCAAATCAGCCTTATGTTTCTCGACTCAAAAGTCCAGCCCCTATGACAAAAACCATGCTGATTCTGTGCGTTAAATTGAACGCTGGTATAAAAAGTAACGCTGAAAAAGATTGCTGGTTAAGCCTTCAGCAAATCAGCCTTATGTTTCTCGACTCAAAAGTCCAGCCCCTATGACAAAAACCATGCTGATCCTGTGCGTTAAATTGAATGCTGGTATAAAAAGTAACGCTGAAAAAGATTGCTGGTTAAGCCTTCAGCAAATCAGCCTTATGTTTCTCGACTCAAAAGTCCAGCCCCTATGACAAAAACCATGCTGATCCTGTGCGTTAAATTGAATGCTGGTATAAAAAGTAACGCTGAAAAAGATTGCTGGTTAAGCCTTCAGCAAATCAGCCTTATGTTTCTCGACTCAAAAGTCCAGCCCCTATGACAAAAACCATGCTGATCCTGTGCGTTAAATTGAATGCTGGTATAAAAAGTAACGCTGAAAAAGATTGCTGGTTAAGCCTTCAGCAAATCAGCCTTATGTTTCTCGACTCAAAAACTCAGCCCCTATGACAAAAAAAATGTTAACCAAACCCATAGGCATCCTTGGTGGAACCTTTGATCCTATACACTTTGGCCACCTGCGCCCCGCTGTTGATCTGTTAAATCAGCTGCCTCTGGCGCAAATTCGCTTTATGCCTAACCATATTCCCCCACATAAGACGCTTCCGGGTAGTCAATCTGAGCAGAGATTAACCATGGTAAACCTGGCCGTCAGGGGTCAGGAAAAACTGGTTGTGGACTCGAGAGAGCTTAATCGCGATAAACCCAGCTACACAATCGATACCTTGAAAGAGCTAAAACGAGAACTGCCCCATACTCCCTTGTGTTTTATTATGGGCATGGACTCCCTACTAAGTTTCACCCGTTGGCATCAATGGCAGCATATACTGGACTACTGCCACCTTATCGTCTGCTGTAGACCGGGTTGGCAACACGAGGACAACCCTGAAACCCAAGCCCTGCTATCACAACGACAAACCCAGGCACCGGCCGATTTACAGAACCAACAAGCCGGACGCATTTATCTGGCGCAGGTAAGCCAGCTGGACATTTCGGCTAGCCAAATCAGGCAACTGGTCAGCATGAACCAATCCGCCAGTTACTTACTTCCTACCTCAGTTTTAGAATATATCCAGAAAAATCAGCTTTATACTTCTCGCAACTGATAAAGATGTTTGGCCTGTGACATAAGCAGCCCCTGAATTACCTTGCAGGCCTACTCTCCCTTATCAGAGAGAAATAAAAAAGCCGCGTGTCCAGCTGCCGTTATGTTATACTGGGATGTCCAAATAACCCTAGAGGAACCCCCTTTGCAAGGTAAAGAACTGCAAGCCTTTGTTATCGATAAAGCTGAAGATATGAAAGGTCGCGATATTAAAATTCTAGATGTCAGCAACAAATCCAGCGTAACCGACTTTATGGTGATCTGCTCAGGTAACTCCAAGCGTCACGTAAAGTCTATTGCTGAAAATGTCGCCCTGGAATGCAAAAGAGCTGGTATGAAGCCCTTAGGCCTAGAAGGCAGCGAAGCCGGTGAATGGGTATTAGTAGACTTGGGTGACGTGGTTTTACACGTGATGCAGGACGAAACAAGAGACTTTTATCAGCTGGAAAAACTCTGGGGCTAATTGCTTTAATGAACATCCAGTTGGTTGCCGTAGGCACTAGGATGCCTGCAAACTCTGTCAGGCGCGAATATCAGCAATATACGCGCCGCTCTACATCCCCCTCGAATGTACGCGCTATCTCCGCAAAAATATGCCCGTTAACCTAATGGAATGTTTTTCATGAAAATCCAGTTAGTCGCCGTTGCCACTAAGATGCCTGCATATTGCGTCGAGCGCGGATATCAGGTGTATTCAACTCACTTGCCCAAAGATATGTCCTTTAACCTAATGGGATGTTTTTCATGAAAATCCAGTTAGTCGCCGTTGCCACTAAGATGCCTGCATATTGCGTCGAGCGCGGATATCAGGTGTATTCAACTCACTTGCCCAAAGATATGTCCTTTAACCTAATGGGATGTTTTTCATGAAAATCCAGTTAGTCGCCGTTGGCACTAGGATGCCTGATTGGGTAGAGTGCGGATATCAGGAGTATTCACGCCGATTTCCTAAAGATATGCCCCTAGAATTGATAGAAATTGTAGCGGGTAAGCGGGGAAAAAACGCTGATATTAAACGCATACTGCAAAAAGAAGGGGAGTTGACCCTGGCGGCCATCCCTAAAGGGAACAGAATCGTCACCCTGGAGGTTACGGGTCGTCCCTGGACTACGGAAAAACTGGCTGAAAATCTGGAAAGCTGGAAGCTGGATGGACGTGATGTCAGTTTATTAATAGGTGGACCCGAAGGGCTGGCGCCTGCTTGTATCCAGGCATCGGAGCAAAAATGGTCATTATCTCCACTAACACTTCCCCATCCGCTGGTTCGAATCGTGGTAGCTGAATCCCTATACCGGGCCTGGAGCATAACGGCTAATCATCCTTATCATAGGGAATAGTTAATTATGTATAAACATGACACTAGGCAAAACCATCCTTGCTATAACTAATGGGGAGTAATGGATAATGGCAAGACTACGCGAGGCAATCAGGGATCATAGCGCCGAATCCTCACTGTTTTTACGACGAGCTCTCGTAAGCATTATCATAGTTATTGGTGTACTTTTTGTACTTATTAGCAACCTATATTATCTGCAAATTGAATCATTTCAGGTCTATCAGACCCGCTCAAATGACAATCGAATAAATGTCCTACCTGTAGCGCCTAACCGCGGCCTTATTTATGACAGGAATGGCGTCCTTTTGGCGGAAAACCGCCCTGTATTCAGTCTGGAAGTTATCCCCGAGAAAATAGATGATCTGGATAAAACGCTACGCCAGTTGGCTGAGTTGTTACAACTTGATGAAGAAACTATCGGACGATTTTATCGGCAAAAAAAGCGCAGCCGACGCTTTAAACCTGTACCTTTAGTAAATCGCCTGACTGATGAACAGGCGGCCCTATTCAGCGTTAACCAGCATAAGTTTCCCGGTATCAATATAGAGGCGCATTTAAAACGCTATTACCCATTTTCCAGTGCCTTAACCCATATGCTGGGATATGTCGCCAAAATTAATAGCCGAGATTTACAACGCCTTGAGCAGGAAGGTAAAGCAGCTGACTATGCTGCCACCTGGGATATTGGCAAACAAGGGATCGAGAAATACTACGAAGAAATGCTGCACGGTAAACCCGGTTACCAAGAGGTCGAAGTCAACAACCGCGGTAAAATTAT
This sequence comes from Psychromonadaceae bacterium, assembly GCA_965249895.1. Taxonomy (GTDB): domain Bacteria; phylum Pseudomonadota; class Gammaproteobacteria; order Enterobacterales; family CBDFNC01; genus CBDFNC01. The sequence goes on along the minus strand of CBDFNC010000001.1, from coordinate 1,356,443 downwards.
TCGCACCCTGAAATTCCAACCACCTGAGCCTGGCAAGGATATTTATCTGAATATCGATGTCAATTTACAGATCCAGGCACAAAATCAGTTGGATGGCCGTCGCGGCGCCATTGTCCTACTGGATGCCAAAGATGGCGGTGTATTAGCTATGGTTTCCAGCCCAAGCTACGACCCTAACCTCTTCGTGCACGGTATTAGCAGTAAAAATTACAACGAGCTATTAAACTCGCGCAGCCGCCCGCTTATTAACCGGGCGACACAAGGGCGTTACCCACCGGCTTCAACCATCAAACCACAAATGGCGCTTTTGGGTTTAAATGAGGGTGCGATTACAGAAACCTCTAAGATCTGGGATCCGGGTTGGTGGCGGATCCCCAATACCTCCAGGCGATTCCGAGACTGGAAGCGTTGGGGACATGGCTGGGTGGACGTTTACCATGCTATTGAGCAAAGCTGTGATACCTATTTTTACGAGCTGTCCTATAAAGTGGGCATCAATAAGATCAGTGAGTTTATGACTCGGTTTGGCTTTGGTGATTACACAGGTATTGATATAGCTGAGGAAACCACCGCTATTATGCCGTCGAGAGGTTGGAAACGGGCCCGATTTAACCAGCCCTGGTACCAGGGAGATACTATATCCATCGGGATCGGCCAGGGGTACTGGACCTCGACACCACTCCAACTGGCCCAGGCCACCGCGATACTGGCACGCAGAGGAAAAGTTATCGAACCCAGGTTACTGCGCTCTATTCGCACCAGCTCTGGCTTTTTGGAAGTTCCACCGGAAACTAAACCACCTGTGGTACTGAAAAATGAAAAGAACTGGCAAGTCGCGCTGGATGGTATGTATGGGGTGATCAATAAGTCCACGGGAACAGGGCGTAAAGCCTTTGTCGGGACAACTTATGTAGCAGCCGGTAAATCAGGCACGGCTCAGGTTATCGGTATGGCAGAAGATGAAGAATACGATCCGGACAAAATCGATGAGCACCATAGGGATAATGCCATGTTTGTCGCCTACGCGCCCTTCGAAAAACCTGAGATTGTCGCCTCTGTAGTGGTGGAAAATGCAGGGGGAGGCAGCTCTCATGCCGCGCCAATCGTACGCAGTTTGTTCGATAGCTATTTTGCCCATAAAGAGACTCCCCTTATTGAGTTGAAAGGTAAACCAGATGAGTGAAAGCCAACGACAAAGCAGCCTGTTTTATAAACTGCACCTGGATTTACCTTTATTGCTAGGCCTACTGGCGATGATGGTGGTTAGCCTGGTGGTGCTATATTCCGCAGGTGGTCAGGATATGGAACTGATCATCCGTCAATTGATCCGCCTCGGCCTCGCGTTTTTTGTCATGCTGGTAATGGCACAATTCAGCCCGGACTTTTATGCTCGCTGGGCCCTGCCTGTGTTTGTGGTAGGGCTGTTATTGCTGGTGGCGGTGCTACTCGTAGGCCATGTGGGTAAAGGCGCCCAGCGCTGGTTAGACTTGGGGTTTATGAAATTTCAGCCATCGGAAATTATGAAGCTCGCCGTGCCTTTGATGGTAGCTCAGTATATTGGTAGCCGTCAGATCCCGCCGAAAGTGAAGCACATCGCCATCGGCCTGATACTGATCCTGACCCCCACCCTGCTTATCGCCAAACAGCCTGACTTGGGAACCTCACTACTGGTGGCGGCTTCTGGCATATTCGTGCTGTTCCTGGCAGGAGTGTGGTGGCGCTGGATTGCGCTGGCGGTAGGGGCGGCGTCCGCTTTTGCCCCCGTGCTGTGGTTTTACCTGATGCGAGATTATCAGCGGCAAAGGGTACTTACTTTCTTAAACCCGGAAAGTGATCCCCTGGGTTCGGGTTATCATATTATCCAGTCAAAAATCGCCATCGGCTCAGGCGGACTGTTTGGTAAGGGATGGATGCAAGGTACCCAGTCCCAACTGGACTTTTTACCAGAACGGCATACTGACTTTATTTTCGCAGTATTTTCTGAAGAGTTTGGCCTGTTTGGTATAATTCTGCTGCTTAGCCTGTATCTCTTTATTATCAGTCGTGGTCTTTATATCGCGGCACAAGGACAAAACGCCTTTAACCGCCTGGCAGGGGGCAGTATTATCCTGACCTTCTTTGTTTATGTTTTTGTCAACATTGGAATGGTGAGCGGTTTGTTACCCGTAGTTGGTGTCCCCTTACCCCTGGTGAGCTACGGCGGCACTTCTGTGGTTACCCTGATGGCAGGTTTTGGCATTTTAATGTCAATTCATACACATCGACGCCTGTTATCCAACTAGAAATATACCGGTAATCAACGCGGGTTTAATAGATGACTGTACCGCCGATTTTTGGCATGCTAGACCCGCTCTGGACAGACTTTAAAAGGAATAAACGTGATTAAGTTTTACTGCTCTTTGTTGTTGGTTTTGTTTATTACTGGCTGTAGCAGCCCCCCCAAAGGCAGGTACAGCATGGAGAATGATAAGGCGCCAGACTCCGTTCCTCCCCTGGCTCACATAGACAACGCCATCCCCCGCTATGAGCCTTACTCTGCTCAGGGCAATATGAGCAAGTACCAGGTCAGAGGCATCACCTACGAGGTATGGCTGGAAAAAGAGTCATATAAACAAAAAGGTATTGCGTCCTGGTACGGTAAAAAATTCCATGGGCACCTTACCTCTAACGGTGAAATCTACGATATGTACTCCATGAGTGCTGCCCACAAAAACCTGCCACTGCCCAGCTATGTCAAAGTCACTAACCTTAAAAATAACAAGACAGTGATCGTACGGGTCAACGACAGGGGGCCATTCCATTCGGAGCGGATTATCGACTTGTCCTACGCTGCGGCTTATAAACTGGATATGTTAACGTCGGGTACCGCCAGTGTTGAGGTCGAGCTGGTTAACCCGGGTAACAATCAGAGTCAGATTGAGTCTGCCTTTACCCCGCAGAAACAGTTTTTCATCCAGTTACTCGCCACCTCATATCAGGACAGAGCAGAAGCCCTGGCCCGGGATCTCACTTCGCAATATAGGGTGCCGGCGTTTACTAAACCCGGAAAGTCCATCCACAAGCTGCAAATGGGACCTATCTCAGATCAACAGCAAGCGTATCAAATACTCAACCAGTTAAAATCCGATAAATACCCTGGTGCGTTTATGTTTAGTGAACCGGTTAACCTAAAATCAATCTAGCGTTATTTACATAAATTCAATAGATTCTTACACATCCAAGCAGCTAGCTTCTGCTATAGTAGCTGCTTCTAAATGCCACCACGTAATAAAGACAATAAATGCTTATGATTTCAAATTTGGCTAAAAAATTAGGTGCGCTGTTTTTTATCGGCACCATAAGTTTGACTGCGACAGCTGCGCCTCGCGTCATCCCAAACCCACCGGCCATTGCCGCCAAGGGTTACATTTTAATGGATTACGACTCGGGTAAGGTACTGGTTGAACATCAGGCCGACGAGCCGATCCCACCGGCCAGCCTGACTAAAATGATGACCAGTTATGTTATCGGTCAGGAAATAAAACGCGGAAATATCTCACTCTCCGACCAGGTCGTAGTGAGCGAAAACGCCTGGGCCAAAAACTTCCCGGACTCCTCTAAGATGTTTATCGAGGTGGGCAAGACTGTGAGTGTTGAAGATCTGAATCGCGGTATCATTATTCAGTCTGGTAACGATGCCTGTGTCGCCATGGCCGAGCATATCGCCGGTAGCGAAGATGCCTTTGCCGATTTAATGAATTCATGGGCGGACCAATTGGGAATGACAAATACCCATTTTGTTAACTCCCACGGGCTGGACTCCAGCGAGCACTACACCAGCCCAAGAGATATGGCGATCCTGGGAGTTGCATTAATCCGAGATGTGCCGGAAGAATATGCCATCTACAAGGAAAAATCGTTTACCTACAACAATATCACCCAGTACAACCGTAACTCTTTGTTATGGGATAAAAGCATGAATGTGGACGGCATCAAAACCGGCCATACCAGCAAAGCCGGCTATAGCCTGGTCACTTCAGCCACCAAAGACGGAATGCGTCTGATCACCGTCGTGATGGGAACCAAGAGCGAGCAGGCACGCAAAGCTGAAAGCAAGAAGCTGCTGAACTGGGGATTCCGTTTTTATGAAACCATTACTCCATATAAAGCAGGCGACAAACTCGTTTCGGAGCGTATCTGGATGGGTGATAAAGAAATGGTAGATCTGGGTGTATTGGAAAGCACACCAGTGACCATTCCAAGAGGTTATGCCAAAGATCTAAAAGCCAATTTTGTACTGGAAAAAGAGATGGAAGCCCCGATTAAAAAAGGGGAAGTAGTTGGTAAAGTTTATTATGAAGTTGATGGTAAGTCAGTTGCAGAGTTTCCGCTTGTCACATTAAATGAAGTGGAGCAAGGTAGCTGGTTCAGTCGCTTGATGGACTATGTGAAACGCTTATTCAAAAGCTGGATAGGTTAAATTCTTAACGCCAAACCTGATAATACGAAAACTCGGCAATTTGCCGAGTTTTTTGTTTCTGACGGCCCCAGATTAACTCAACTCTCGAGTAGTCCTATGAAAAGATATACGTTGGCGGCGTTGTGAGATAAAATCCGTCATCTTGCACGCCCTGGCTTTGGTTTATCTAACCGTAGCGGTCGCAAAGGAATACAATTGAACAATTCCCACGCGTAAATAACGCCGGGAATTGAACTTGATGGCAATTACGTTGCCGATAGAAATATACGGCGCATAACCTCAGCGTTATACCAGGCCTTTCAAGATTTTAAAGATAAATTGGTGGACCAATGGCACTAAATACTAAGTTTGACGAATACCTGGAATTTCCCTGCGAATTTTCTTTTAAGGTAATGGGATTAGCCGATGATAAATTAACGGACCTGGTGGTCGCCGCTGTGCAAAAGCACGCCCCGGGAGATTATTCACCGACCGTAAAGCCAAGTACTAAGGGTAATTATCATGCTGTGTCCATTCGCGTCATAGTAACCAGCAAAGAACATATCGAAACCCTGTATACCGAACTGGGTGATATCGATATCGTCAGAGTCGTACTTTAAGCAGCTTCATTTCATCAACGGCAACCTGAGTGGTTGCTGTTGCTTGCGTAACTCATTGATACCGTAAAGTTGGCTGATAAGCACACTGAATTGTTATGATTTTGTGGTCCAGTTTGATTATAATGCGGAAAAATTACCACCAGGACGGCTCCTTTGCCAAACAATACCCTTGTAATCCGACAGCTCAACCGGCGTGACTACCAAGAAACCTGGCAGGCGATGAAAGATTATACCGACCAGAGGGACGAGCTCAGCAATGATGAAATCTGGCTGGTTGAGCATGATCCCGTGTTCACCCAGGGTCAGGCTGGTAAAGCAGAGCATGTATTGTTTCCTGGCGATATTCCTGTGGTGGCTTCTGACCGCGGAGGTCAGGTTACTTATCACGGCCCCGGACAGCAGGTAGCCTATATTTTGCTGGACATTCGTCGTAAGAAATTAGGCGTGCGTGAGCTTGTCAGCCATATTGAAAACGCCATTATTGCGTTACTGGCTGATTACGGCATAGAATCTCATGCTAAACCCGACGCCCCGGGCGTCTATGTGTACGGGGAAAAAGTCGCTTCCCTGGGGCTCAGGATCCGTAGAGGTTGCTCGTTCCACGGTTTGGCTTTAAACGTCAACATGGATTTAGCGCCCTTTACTCGTATCAACCCGTGTGGTTATACGGGTTTAAATATGACTCAGACCAGTACGTTAAATGGACCCGATACGCTGGAGGAAGCAGGCCAGGTGCTGGTAAAGCATTTGGCCAGGTTGTTGGACTATCAAAATATTGAACAGGCAGGCGGTAACTAGATGAGCAGTAGACCATTAAAACTTGAGCCCGGCGTAAAAATGCGGGATGCGGACAAGATGTCGCTGATCCCCATCAAAGTGATTCCCAGTGAACGGGAAACCATGTTGAAAAAGCCGGACTGGATGAAGATCAAGCTGCCCAGCTCAAATGCCAGGATCAAGGAAATCAAGGGTATTATGCGTAAGCGGAAACTGCATTCCGTCTGCGAAGAAGCATCCTGTCCTAACTTGTCCGAATGCTTTAATCATGGTACGGCTACCTTTATGATACTGGGAGATATCTGTACCCGCCGCTGTCCATTCTGCGATGTGGGCCATGGCAGACCACTGAAGCCAAACGCCGATGAGCCCAAACACCTGGCTGAAACTATAGCGGAAATGAAATTGAAGTATGTGGTCATCACTTCCGTTGACCGAGATGACTTACGCGATGGCGGCGCCCAACATTTTGCAGACTGTATCCGTGAAATCAGAGCCTTGAACCCGAACATTAAGATAGAGATCCTGGTGCCTGACTTTAAAGGCCGGATGGACAGAGCGCTGGATATCCTGAAAGATAACCCACCCGATGTATTTAATCATAACCTGGAAACGGCGCCGCGCCTGTATACCAAAGTCAGACCAGGTGCAGATTATCAGTGGTCCTTGACCCTGCTTAAACGCTTTAAAGAATTACACCCTGATGTTCCTACCAAGTCTGGATTGATGATGGGCCTGGGTGAAACCAATGATGAAATAGAAAGTGTTATTCGGGATCTGAACGACCACGGTGTCACTATGCTCACCCTGGGACAATACTTACAGCCCAGCCGTGACCACCTGGCTGTGGAGCGTTATGTTCACCCGGATGAATTTGATGCATTGGGAGTAAAAGCAGAAGAGATTGGCTTTACCCATGCGGCTTGCGGTCCCTTTGTCCGTTCTTCCTATCACGCTGATCTGCAGGCGGCCGGTAAAGAAGTGAAATAATACCGGAGCCGACAAACAATAAACAAGGCGGTAAACCGCCTTGTTTATTTCTTACAGTACCACCAGGTAATCCCTGTGTACGACGACCGCACCGTAGCTATACCCCAAACAGGCTTCAATTTCCTCAGAGTGTAATCCCAGTATCTTTTCCAGTTCAGCGCTGGAGTAACGACAAACACCTTGTGCCAATGCTTTGCCCGCCGGGGATTCAATGGTCACCACTTCTCCACGAGAGAACTTGCCCTTCACCTGATAAACCCCTTTGGGTAACAAGCTGCTTCCTTTTGACCTAACGGCTTGCACCGCCCCTTTATCAATACGAATACGGCCTTCCGGCGGACGTCCTACCAAGATCCATTCTTTTCGATTATCCAATGGTGTCAGCAGAGCAGGAAAACGGGTACCCACACTTTCACCCGCCCCAACTCGAGTGATCACCTCAGGTGCCTGACCGGAAGCGATTACGACCTCGATGCCTGCTCTCGTTGCTATATCCGCCGCCTGTAGCTTAGTGGCCATTCCTCCCGTCCCCAGACCACCAGCAGAGCCGCCCGCTAAAGCGCGCAAAGCATCGTCGATGGTGTCGACCTCTTCGATTAATTCAGCGTCTGGATTGGTTCTGGGATCCGCAGAAAATAGTCCCCTTTGATCCGTCAGTAACAGCAGTAAGTCGGCTTCGGCCAACATCGCTACCCTGGCAGACAGGTTATCGTTGTCACCGTACTTAATTTCGGCCACCGCCACCGCATCATTTTCATTTACGATTGGAATAATTCTGTGATTCAGGAAAGTAGACATTAGCTCTTTGGCATAAAGGTAACGCTCTTTATCGTTTAAATCCGCCCCGGTCAGCAACATTTGTCCAACATGCAAGCCGTAGATATTAAAGAGGTTTTCCCACGTCAGTATCAACTGGCTTTGGCCTACCGCCGCCAACATCTGTTTATTAAGCACATTTGACGGCAAATCAGGGAAGCCTAAATGCTCCCGACCGGCAGCGATTGCACCGGATGTAACAACAATTACTTTGTGGCCTTGTTTATGAAGCAATGCACACTGACGCACTAACTCCACCATATGGGCGCGGTCCAAATGCTGGGAGCCACCAGTTAACACACTGGTGCCCAGCTTAATAACGATAGTTTTACTCGACATGAGGGGCTTTACTTCCATTGAGCACAAGTTGCCCTTTATACCTAGGGACGGAGACTAGCTCAAGCTTTTTTCTCGCTTTCCCACTAGCCACAGGGAGCCTGTTAAAGTAAAAAATTATATCATGAAGCTAAAGGCAGGTTTTGAGTGACAACAATCATCCGGGACTGAATTTACTGCTCTGATGAAACAAGGGTTTGCCGACTGGCTGAATACGCTATGACGATAGAAGGAGGGTTTCCCCTCCCCATAAAATAGTTACATCAAAAATTAAGCCGCTGAAAGTACGAGGGATTTGTCCAAAGAGTCACATGCACCCAGCTCCAGCTCAAACTCCTTCACTACTAACTCCGACAGTTTCTCATAAAAGCTCTGTAACGATGCAGTCACTTCCACTCGGTACTTCTTTGGGATGGCGTTTTCCTTCCACTCTCCTTTGTTGTCATAAAGTCCAAACTGATAACGATAAATAAACCCGGTTTCCGTTTTATCCAGTGTTAACCACCAGCCATGAAACTCTCGTTTTTCTGGGTCTGCTTTAACACTGACGCAAACGGCAAGGCAATCAAAAAAGAACTGCTCTCTATCTGATTTAGGTGCTCTGAAATAGGGACCAATTTCAGTAAATCTGCGGGTTAACCTGCCATATGGCGGAAAGGTTGTTGTTGGCATCATTTCACTGTCTCCCTGACAAAATATGATATCTCGACTATATAGTCATATATCATTAACGCCTCAGGTGCAACTTTAACCATTCTGCAGCATAAGATAACGCTTTGTAATATGAGTTAAATATTGGTGGTTTATCTATTATTACCTGCTCTCCCTTTGAGCTTGCCTTAGCCAGCATTTTAATATCCTGCTCGGGACAAATCAGATCATCCTTATGACCAATGCTCAACAGGGGGACCGGTGTTTTACTTCGCCCCAGCAGTCCCTGCCTTACTAAGGAAAACACCTGACTCTGCTTTTGCAGCAAAGGAATATTTGCTCCATCACTGCCCATACGCGAGGCTAACGCATCCAACATCATCTGGGGAACAGACTCAAAACTTTGTGGCTCGGAAAAGATACTGTGGGTTGCCGCCCCGACACATACCACAGCATCCAGTTTAAACGGCTCAAGATAAGCCATTCGTGCCACTATATTACCCGCCATTCGACCGCCGATCATGCCGACTCTGTCATGGTCGACCCAGGGAATATGCTTAAGGTGATCCAACACTGCCTGGTGTAACTTGGTAGAGTCTTGATCTAACACCCAATGTGACGAATAACCTGCCCCTGGCATGTCCAGGGTTAGCATGGCGAAACCTGCGGGCGCCAGAAATTTACGAAACAGCTGTAAATATTCAAGTTGTAAGCTGTCGGCTCCACCGCTTACCAGGATCACAGGTAATATAGAATCCGTATGGGGTAGGTGTAGATAGCATTGAATTTTTTTGTTTTGGTACGGTACCTCGATAACTTTAAGGCTTTCTGGCCATAGCTTCCCTGCCTCGCGATAACACATATTTGCTAATATTTGTGCCTGCTGGCTTAACTCATCACCTTTAAGGTGGGGGTAGCTGGCGATAGCAAAGTACTGTGACGCCAGGTAAAATGCATCTGCAGCGGCGTCACGCTCTTCCTCCGCCAACAGCTGCTTCGCGTGTTTCTGCAGCTCCATCCCTTCCTGAGTCCATTCATAAATCCAGTTTCCCGGCCGATACTTAGTGACTGTATCCAGCAAGTGGTCGTTGGTTCTTGGTTGCTCGGATACCGCAATACGCGCCAACACGGATTCAACCAATAGCGGGTCAACGCCTTGCCAGGCCCACTGAGCCCTGCGCAGCAAACGATACCAACCGCTCTTTTTATCCCCATCCATGACCTTAGCCGATTCGTCACGGTTGCTTTGGCGGGCATTGCTATTAGCGACAGCTGAAGTTTCAGTTTGGCGACAGATTTGCTTAAACAGTTTTTCAGATAAGTTAGGCTCAGACATAGAAAGGAAGACTCAGTTACTGACGGGTAGCAAGCATTATATATAACTAAAAAATAGCCGCCATCTTTCCAGTGAAAACAGAACCTAGAGTGGCTATTTTTATTGTTGTTTATCTACTAACTCTCGCGTATTTACCTTGGTTTGGTTTTCGGTTATATGGGATTGTCCACTAAAGGAAGCTTGTTTAAGAGCTTTATACCGGCTTCGTAGCCATTTTTGTCCCGGCTTCTCAATCAGCAAATAAGTCGCCGCTGATAGGGGTAACAAAAGACCAAACACCCAGCTCAGGGTGTTCACTGTTAAGCCATAAGTAGGCAGATCCAGTCTGTGCATTAATGCCAGTAACCAGAAATGGTTCAGGTACAGGGAATAGGATAACGTCCCCAGCAAGGCAAGCTTTAACCTGATAAAGATTTGGCTTACCATCCCGGCTTGAAACGCAAAAACCAATACGGTGAAGGTAAAGATAATAGGCCCATTAAAGTCCGCTTTGGTTCGGATCGGACTGATAAACATAATGTAGAAGCAAGCCGCCAATAAAATAACTTCCAGCAGGCTAAAACTTAAATACGCTAAGGTCGACTTCTGCTTGATAGCAGGCAAGGCTTGCATTTTTTGATAGAACCTATAAACAGCCATACCAATAAAGAACCCGGCAAAACAACGAACCAGGCCGGTATTAAGAAAGCCAAACAACAGCTGAATATGTACATCCAGGTGCTTTATATTGGCAGCCAGGATCACATAACCCAAGATGGCGAGACTCACTAATCCTAGTGTGTTGGCTTTTTTGGCTATATAGGCGAATACCAGCAGATTTACCCAAAACTCAACACTAATACTCCAGCTCGGCTCGTTCCATGATAACCAATGGGTGCTTAATCCCGTGTTATGGAGTAACAATAGGTGTTGTAAAAAGGTAAAAAGATAACCGTCACCAAAGCTAGGGAACTGCTGGCTTCCCGCATAAATCAGTAAAATAGCCATCAGGGCGAACAGATGTAGCGGATAGAGCCGGGAAAAACGAGCGGCTGCAAAATCAGCGATTGAGGGTTTCATGGTATCGGGCTGGCCAAAATAGCGATAACTCAGCACAAATCCACTGAGAATAAAAAATAAATCTACCGCCAAGTAGCCTGGAAATGAAAACTTTAAATGAAACAGAACCACAGCGACTGCGGCCAGACCCCTGATACTATCGAGAGCTTGAAATCTCATGTTCTTCCTTAAACAAGAGTGGGTAGGCACTTGAGTGCATAGATACAAAAAAGCGGCTGAGCAGCCGCTTCGTTAAACTGATTGACAGCTAAGACTCTTCACCTGCCACTGGAGGTACAAAACAAAGCGACATATCCCAAGGCTGTTCAATCCAGGTATCCTGAGGGATTTCAGTGATAAAATCATCCACCAGGTGCTTACCCGCAGGCTTTGCAAATACAGTCACAAACCTGGCCTTAGGCAGCATTTCTCTGATCACCTTGGCTGTTTCTCCAGTATCCACCAGATCATCGACCACCACGTAACCTTCACCATCGTGGTCAACGCCTTTGATGACTTTCAGCTCTTTTTGATGGTTATGGTCATAACTGGCAATACAGATGGTATCGATATTGCGAATACCCAGTTCACGCGCCAAAATCGCAGCCGGAACCAAACCACCGCGGCTCACTGCTATAATGCCTTTCCACTGATCCGCAGGCAGCAGTTTTCTCGCCAAACGTTTTGTTTCACGTTGCTCCAGCTCCCAAGATACGTAGAATTTCTTACCCATAATAAACCTCAAATTTGGCCAGCAGGCCCATCAACTATATGGAGTTGCCAGTAACACCATTTAAAAAATAATTTAGCTGCATGATCTGCAGCCGTTTTCCGATATTTGTTTTTCACTGTCTCCTTGGCCATTAATAAAAAGAGCTCGCAGAGACAGGAGATAAGCAGCCGGCCCTTACTCAGGGTTTAACCACCACTAAAAAACGCAAATTTGGCTACAAACAAGGCCGCCAAAAACCAGACACTGGCACCTATTTCGTTAAACTTACCCGTCATGGCTTTAATAGCCGCATAGGAAATAAAACCCAGCGCGATACCATTGGCAATGGAAAAAGTAAGGGGCATTAACAGGGTGACGACAAAAACAGGCGCCGCTTCTGTTAAATCATGCCATTTAATATTTGCTAATCCCGACAGCATCAAGATGGCAACGTAGAACAGGGCTCCCGCCGTCGCATACGCTGGAACCATGCCCGCTAACGGCGCAAAGAACAAACACAATAAGAAAAGAACACCAACAACAACGGCTGTTAGACCCGTTCGCCCCCCTTCAGAAACACCCGAAACACTCTCTATATAACTCGTCGTGGTAGAAGTACCCAGCATTGAACCTGCAACGGAAGCACCGCTGTCTGCCAACAAGGCTCTATTAAGGCGCGGTAAGTTACCTTCTTTATCCAGCAATTTAGCTTTATCCGCCACCGCAACTAAAGTACCCGAAGTATCAAACAAGTCTACGAACAGGAAAGCGAAGACTATGCTGAGCATCCCTACTTCCAGCGCTCCCTGAATATCCATCGCCATAAAGGTAGGCGCCAGGCTAGGTGGCATGGAGACGATACCTTTGTATTCGACGTCACCAAACAGCAAACCCAGCAGTGTCACTACTAAAATAGCCAGCATAACACCACCCTTTACCCTGTGATGCACCAAGGCAATGATCAGGAAAAAACCCAGGGTAGCGAGTAATGGCTGCAGAGACGTCATATCGCCTAAGGTCACCAAAGTAGCAGGGTTATCAACGACGATACCCGCATTTTTTAACGCAATTATCGCCAGGAATAAACCGATCCCCGCAGCGATACCTGTTCTAAGTGGCATGGGAATACTATTAATGATCCACTCACGGATCTTAAACAGACTCAAAGCCACGAAGCACAATCCCGACAGAAAGACAGCCCCTAATGCCGTTTCCCAGCTATAACCCAGGTCTAATACTACCGTATAAGTAAAAAACGCGTTTAACCCCATTCCCGGTGCAAGGGCAACCGGGTAGTTTGCGTAAAATCCCATAATAAAGCAGCCAATAGCGGCCGCGACACAAGTGGCTACAAACACCGCGCCGTGATCCATACCTGCATCAGATAACATATGCGGATTAACGAAAATAATATAAGCCATGGTCAGGAAAGTAGTTATTCCCGCGATGACTTCTGTTTTAACCGAGGTGTTTTTTTCTTTTAACCCAAATAATTTTTCTAGCATGACAAAGCAAACCTTCCTTGGTTTTATCCTTTTTAACTGTGGTGTGAATGATTGGCGGCCAATTATAGGAGCGCTGTACTGTAATGGCTATATTTTTAACCAGAATATGATAAATTTTGACAAATTTCAGAGGGCAGAGCCAACACCGAGAAAACGAGTATAAAGCACTATAAACCGGCCTTAAAAACATAAGATTTGGCACTAAATCAGGCCAAAACCCCTTGTATCACATTTATTCGGTTCAGTTTCTGTTTACATAATGAAGGCATGAAATATAGTTAATAAATAAGCATAAAAATAAAACTGGAAGGGGTAAAGATGCAAGCTCTCTTACGCAATCTCAGCATAGGGCAAAGGCTCTATTTCAACCTGTTCATTTCTGCCATCGCCATGCTAATCCTGGTTTGGATAGTGTTGGGCCGGTACCACAATGCCTTGATGGATGAAAAAAAGATACAAGTTCGCCATGAGGTAGAAACCGCATTTAGTTTACTGGAGTATTATTCGACCAGAAGCAAGAAAGGAGAATTTGATAAGGTCAAAGCGCAAGATATGGCGATGAATGCCGTTAAGTCACTGCGCTATGAAAGAACCGACTATTTTTGGATCAATGATATGGCCCCGAATATGGTGATGCACCCTATTAAAGCCAAATTAGACGGGAAGTATCTAGGTGAAGTCAAAGATCCCAATGGTAAAAAGCTATTTATCGCCTTTGTGGACGAAGTAAAAAGAGGTGGCGGAGCTGGTTTTGTAGACTATCTCTGGCCAAAACCTGGCTCAGAAGACCCAGTAAAAAAATTATCCTATGTAAAACACTTTAAAGATTGGGACTGGATTATTGGCTCTGGGATTTACGTCGATGATGTCGAGGCTCAGTACCAAGAGATGGTGCAGAGGACAGCCATTGTTTTTGTCATTCTATTAGTGGCATTAGCGGGCCTGTCCACCATCATCATTCGCAGTATTACACTACCTCTGCAGGAAGCCAATGCCGCCATGGATGACATTGCTAAAGGGGAAGGCGACCTGACCTGTAGTCTCAATGAAAGTGGCAAGGATGAAGTCAGTCACCTCGCCTCGGGTTTTAACTTATTTGTGGCAAAAATCGCAACCGTCATTAAGGAGATACAACCCGTCAGTCGAGAAGTATCTCAAGCCTCTGAGTCCCTGGGCTCTATTGTTAATGAAAATGCCAGGATCGCGCAGCAACAGCACGAGGAAACCGATGGTGTCGCCACGGCGATGAATGAAATGCTCTCAACCACTCAAGAGGTAGCCAACAGTGCGCAACAAGCAGCCATGGCCGCCGGGGATGCGAACGAGAAAGCAACCACAGGGCAATCTACAGTTGGTGACACTATTACCTCTATCGGAGAGCTCGCCAGTGAGCTGGAGAACACTGTAGGTTTAGTGAATAAGCTTGAACAAGATACCCAACAAATAGGCTCTGTCCTGGATGTGATCAGGGGCGTCGCAGAGCAAACCAACCTTCTTGCGTTAAATGCAGCCATCGAGGCGGCCCGTGCCGGTGAGCAAGGAAGGGGGTTCGCTGTAGTTGCCGATGAAGTAAGAACCCTGGCCACACGAACCCAAGCCTCAACGGATGAAATTCAGCAGATGATCGAGCAACTGCAACAAGGGGCCAACAGAGTCGTACAGTCCATGGAACATACTCAAGGGCAATCTTCCGCCACAGCCGAACAGGCACAAGCAGCAGGAGACTCGTTAAACGGTATTGTCGAGGCCATTAACGTGATCACCGATATGAACCACCAAATTGCCAGCGCCGCAGAGCAACAGTCTAAAGCCGCCGATGAGATCAACCGAAACGTCACCAATATTTCTGAATTGGCAGTAGAAACCGTGTCTCATAACGAGCAAACCTCCCAGGCTAGTGAAAGCTTGCAACAAGTTGGAGGGCAATTGGAAGGGCTTATCGGACAGTTTAAAGCCTGATCGTCCTAATCTACGCTCTAAAGGTGGGCATTCAGCCGCCTTTTCCTAATACACTGGTGGTATGTCCTGCACATAAAGAACCCTCCCTCTTGTTTATATTACTTATTTGTCTATGCTAGATACTTCTCTTTTCCCGACCGGAGCCAAACGTGACTGCACTGAGCCAACTTTCCCCAAACCTCATTTGGAATTTTTTCGAACAAATCTGTGCTATTCCACACCCGTCAAAACATGAACAGGCCCTTTCACTTTGGATCCAGGATTGGGCAAACGCTCAAGGATTAAAGGTAAAAGAGGACAAGGTAGGAAACCTGATCATCCGCAAACCCGCTACTCAGGGCATGGAAGACAGGAAAGGAGCTGTGTTGCAAGCCCACCTAGATATGGTACCGCAAAAAAATACGGATAAAGCTCATGACTTTGTCTCCGATCCCATTGAAGCCTATATTGACGGCGACTGGGTGACTGCCAACGGGACAACCCTGGGCTCGGATAATGGTATTGGCATGGCGTCGTGCCTTGCCGTACTGGCCAGCGATGACATCAGACACGGCCCTATTGAAGTACTTTTGACCATAGATGAAGAAGCCGGCATGACAGGCGCCTTTGGCCTTGAAGCTGGCTGGCTGGACGGAGATATACTGATCAACACGGACTCGGAGCAGGAAGGTGAAATCTATATGGGTTGTGCCGGTGGCGTGGACACCAATATCAACCTGCCCCTAATCATTGAGCAGGCACCCGCAAATCATATTACCGCTAGCCTCAATATTTCTGGCCTAAAGGGCGGTCATTCTGGTTGTGATATTCATCTGGGCAGAGGAAATGCCAATAAGCTGCTGGCGCGCTTGATATATGAATTGGCACAATACCATGTTCGCCTAGTCTCTATCGAGGGTGGAAGCTTAAGAAATGCCATACCACGAGAAGCAAACGCGACCATCTTGGTCCCTGAGCAATATAAAGAGAAGGTTCACGCCTTAGTTGATTCACTCAGTCAATTTATCGCTACCGAGTTAAAAGCCACTGAGCCGAGTCTGCTTATTACTCTGACCAGGTGCGAACAAGCGACTCAGACTTTTGCCAAAGAGAGTCAGGCAGCCCTGATCCAGGCTCTCTATGCGTGTGTAAACGGCGTTGTAAGGATGAGCGATGAAATTCCAGGAGTGGTGGAAACGTCCAGCAACTTAGGAGTGATCAAAACCCAGGGAGATCAGGTTTTCGTTCAATGCCTTATCCGCTCACTCAATGACTCCAACCGACAAGACGCGCAAAATATGATCAAGAGTACCTTCTCTCTTGCTGGCGCTAAGGTGGATTTTGACGGGGCATACCCAGGCTGGGCGCCAGATGCAAACTCTCCCATTATGAAGCAAGTGCGCGAAAACTATCAGGCTCTTTTCGGCAAGTCGCCCAATATCATGGTGATACACGCAGGCCTTGAATGTGGCTTATTTAAGTCGGCCTACCCTAACTGGGATATGGTATCGTTTGGACCCACGATCAAATTCCCCCACAGTCCGGATGAAAAAGTGGAAATAGAGTCAGTTGAAAAATATTGGCAGCTGATGGTTAAGACCCTCGAAAACATACCCGAAAAATAGCTCCTATCAAAAATTCGTATCCCGCCCCGGCACTTTACCCAGTGCCGGTAACCCTCAGGTAAGTTTTAACCCTTTTCCTTTTCCTCGCGCTTCTTTAGAATAACCCTATGCTACAAAGGAGTTTTATTATGAGCATATGTCGAACGATTATTTTAGGCCTAGCCCTCAGCCTACCGGTAGCAGCTAACGCCGAGGAAAGCGCCTGGGAAAAAGCCCAACATTCCGCCAGTGAAGCCTGGAAGTCAACCAAAGACGCCAGCAAAAATGCTTGGGATGCGGCCAGTGAGTCCGGCGAAAAGGTCTGGAAAAGCACCAAAGATGGGAGTAAAGAAGCCTGGAATGCAGCCAGCGAAACAGGTAAGGAAGCCTGGAAAAGTACTAAAGACGGGAGCAGTGAGGCCTGGGAGGCTACCAAAAAAGGCAGCGATGAGGCTTGGGAGTCTACCAAAAAAGGCAGTAGCGAAGCCTGGGACGCCACTAAGAAAGGCAGTGCAGAAGCCTGGGACGCCACCAAGGATAAGACCGATGAACTAATCGAACAGAACCGCTCCGAACCGAAGAAGCAAGATGCCCAGTGGCAGGAAATTTAACATTTTGACTGAGTTGTAGCTGGCTGCCCTTAGCAGGAGTAGAACAACTATGACTCGATCACTACAATAGCGCTAACTGGCTTTCAGCCTTTACCTCAACCAAACCGACATTTAACCCTAACAAGCGTATTCCCCGCCCTCCTTGCTTATCCAGTAACTGATCAAGTAGCGGAGAAAATAGCTCTTTTTCCAGCGCACAAGCTCGCTTTTCAGACGATGTTAATTGAAAGTCGGCAAATTTTAGTTTTACCCCTTGCTTGGATATACGCATATCGGTGCGCACTCGCTTAAGCCGCCTTTCCAATTCCGAATACAGTGACTCGATCAAAATAATACATTGTTCTCGAGAATAAATATCCTCCGACAAAGTACGCTCTACACCGACGGATTTTCGAACCCTGTCGATCACCACTTCCCTTGGGTCTATACCTTTGGTGCGATCCAGTAAGACAGGTCCAAATTTACCGAACCGGGACAGTAACTCCTCCTTTGGGTAGTTTTGTACATCTTTACCCGTAAATAACCCCATGGCTTCCAGTTTTTCCTGAGTTACCTTGCCAACACCCGGGATTTTCCGCAGCGGCATGGACTTTACAAATTCATCCACATCACCGGGAGTGATCACACACTGGCCATTAGGTTTATTTTCATCCGACGCAATTTTAGCCAGAAATTTACAGGGAGCTATTCCGGCTGAGGCAGTTAATCCCAACTCGTCAAATATAGCCTTACGTATATCTTTTGCTATATAAGTAGCGGAGCCAAAAAATAGTGAGCTTTCACTTACATCTAAGTAAGCCTCATCCAAAGACAAAGGCTCAATCGAGTCTGTATAGCGATGGAGTATGGACCTGATCTGTTGGGAAGCTTCCTTATAGGCAGGCATGCGTCCTGCCACCAAGGTCAGGTCTGGGCACAGTTTTAAGGCTTGATGGGTTGGCATGGCGCTACGCACTCCATACTCTCTGGCGAGGTAATTACAGGTACTGATCACGCCACGCCGCGAAGCTGCACCACCAATGGCGAGGGGAATATCACGATAGGCCGGGTTATCCCGCATTTCCACCGCGGCATAAAAGCAATCCATATCTATATGTATGATTTTCTTTTGCATATCCCAGACCAATGCACTGTATATAAACCCAGTATATTGATAACTGCAAATATCTCAAGTGTTTTGAGCAACAAAAAAGGCAGGAAATACCCTGCCTTTTTTTGAAAGTAACCTAGGGATTAGATAATCCTATGCTCATCCAGCATCTTACGCTTGGCTTCCGCCCTAGCTATTTTATTCTTGCGGTTGTCGCAAGGATCCGGACAATCACATTCTTTATCAATACCTATGGTACCTAGCCCACCACAACTGCCGCTCACTACTTTACGCTGGAAAATATAACCCACCGCCATAGCTGCAATCACCATTAAAAAAACTGCAAATGTTGCAAAAAAATAACTCACTCTGCCTCCTTGAGCAGATAAGATTTAAACTGCTCAGTATATTTTTCTTCAAAACCAGTTTCGGTTTTTGTCACCATAAATATGGCTAATTGGTTTTCTTGCGCAAAGGTCATGCCACGTTCACTGCCCATCACCATAATTGCGGTGGACAAACCATCCGCTGTCATACTCGATGGCGCAACCACAGTAACTGAGACCAGTTTATGGTTAATTGGCTTTCCGCTTGCCGGCTCTATTATATGGGAATATCTCCTACCATTCTCTTCGAAGTAGTTTCGGTAGTCTCCGGATGTGGCAATGGCATTGTCGCCCACTGCAATCACTTCCTGAATCGCACGCTCACTGGTAACCGGCTTCTCAATGGCAATACGCCAGGCCACCCCTTTATCATTGTGCCCTTTCAGTCGTAACTCACCGCCAATATCCACCAGGTAATCCTGACCGCCTAGCCCTTCTATATACTCAGCTATTTTATCCACAGCAAAGCCTTTTGCAAGAGTCGAGAGGTCCACATATAGCTCTGGAATGTCCTTTTTTAACGACACGCCATCGACGAATAAACGAGAGATCCCCACCCTGCTACGGGTTTGTGTTATCAAGTCTTCGCTGGGTACCTGCTCCGGCTTCGCATCCGGCCCAAAGCCCCACAAATTTACCAGTGGACCCACTGTAATATCCAGTGCGCCATCTGTCAGCCTGGCGAGACGTATCCCCTCTTTAACCACAGTGGCAGTGTCGGCGGAGACTTCTAATTCGGAGTTGGCTTTGTTAAAGCGGGACAACTCTGAATTAGGCCTGTAAGTCGACATCTGATCATTCACCAGCTCCAGGCGTTTATCCACCTCCTGCTGAAAAGCTTGTGGATCCTTTATCGTTTCTCCAACCACACGGATTTGATAATAGGTGCCCATGGTCTGTCCCTGAATATGGACCAGGTTCAGTTTTGGCTCTTCGCTGCAGCCAGCTATAAAAAAGGCCAGCCCGAAAAGGGCCAGCCATTTAATTACATTACTTCTCATTTGGGGTTAACCGCCAAAGTCATCAAGTAGGATATTTTCGTCTTCAACGCCCAGATCTTTCAACATGGCGATAACCGCATTGTTCATCATCGGAGGACCACACATGTAGTACTCACAATCTTCCGGCGCGTCGTGATCTTTCAGGTAATTTTCTAAGATAACATTGTGGATAAAGCCGGTATAACCCTCCCAGTTATCTTCCGGCTGTGGATCACTCAAGGCTACATGCCACTGGAAGTTTTCATTATCTTTGGCCAGGCCGTCGAAGTCTTCCACATAGAACATTTCACGCTTAGAGCGAGCGCCATACCAGAAACTCACCTTGCGATCTGTCTTCACGCGTTTCATCTGGTCGAAGATATGCGAACGCATAGGCGCCATACCCGCACCACCACCGATAAACACCATTTCGTTCTGAGTTTCTTTGGCAAAGAATTCACCAAATGGACCAGAAATAGTCACCTTATCACCTTCTTTCAGGCTAAAGATGAAGGAAGACATTTTACCGCAAGGCAGGGTCAGGTTATTAGGCGGCGGCGTAGCAATACGCACGTTAAGCATAATAATGCCCGCTTCATCCGGGTAGTTAGCCATGGAGTAAGCGCGGATAGTTTCTTCTTCAACCTTAGATTCCAACTTGAAGAAACCAAAATGCTCCCAGTCACCACGGTACTGCGCTTCAATATCGAAGTCAGCATACTTAACATGGTGTGCCGGTGCTTCAATTTGAATATAACCACCGGCTTTAAAGGGTACTGACTCGCCATCAGGGATCTGAAGCTTAAGCTCTTTGATAAAAGTAGCTTTGTTATCGTTAGAGATAACAGCACATTCCCACTTCTTCACACCGAAGATTTCTTCCGGCAACTCAATATCCATGTCCTGTTTTACACTAACCTGACACGCCAGACGTTCACCCTCGCGAGCTTCACCTTTGCTGATATGGTCAAGTTCGGTAGGCAGGATATCACCACCGCCAGCTTTTACTTTTACACGACACTGGCCGCATGAGCCACCGCCACCACAGGCAGAAGATACGAAGATACCCGAGTTGGATAGCGCACCCAACAGCTTATCGCCCGCACCTGTAGTAATGGATTTTTCTGGATCTCCGTTAACAGAGATCGTGATGTCGCCAGAGGCTACCAATTTAGATTTGGCTGACAGGATAATAGATACCAGTGCCAAAACTATGATGGTAAACATGACTACGCCGAGAATAATTTCCATCGACAATTTCCTTGCTTAGGAGTTAAACAGGCTCAACCCTAACTGGACTGAGCCACACAACTCCGGATTACAACTGAATACCAGAGAAAGACATAAAGCCCAGCGCCATCAGACCCGTAGTGATAAAGGTAATACCCAAACCACGCAGACCCGCAGGCACATCAGAATACTTCATTTTCTCGCGAATACCGGCCAGAGCGACAATTGCCAACATCCAACCAACACCACTACCTATACCGTAAACAAAAGATTCAGCCAGGTTGTACTCACGCTGAACCATAAAGGAAACGCCGCCAAAGATGGCACAGTTTACTGTGATAAGTGGTAGGAAAATACCAAGCGCCTGATACAGCGCAGGGAAGTATTTGTCTAATACCATTTCCAGGATTTGAACCAGGGCCGCAATAACACCGATATAGGTGATAAAGCCAAGGAAACTCAGATCGGCATCGCCCAGGCCAAGCCAGGAAAGTGCACCCGGAGCCAGCAAGTTAAAGTAGATTATTTGGTTTACCGGAACGGCAATACCCAGAACTACGATAACAGCAACACCCAGACCAAAGGCAGTTTTTACTTTCTTGGACACAGCCAAGAAAGTACACATACCCAGGAAAAAGGCCAGCGCCATGTTCTCGATAAAGATCGAACGAACAAATAAGCTTAAATAATGTTCCATTAGCCCTTCTCCTCAACCTGATCAGGTTTGAAGGTTCTGATACCCCAGATCAAAAGACCTATGATAAAGAATGCACTAGGAGGTAACAGCAACAGACCGTTGCTCTGGTACCAACCGCCTGCAGACGTCAGTGGCATAAGCTCGATACCAAACAAGGCGCCGGAACCAAACAGTTCACGCACACCACCAACCACAATCAGGATAAAACCATAACCCAGACCATTACCTATACCGTCCAGGAAGCTCTCACCCGGAGGACTCTTCATGGCAAAGGCTTCCGCGCGGCCCATTACGATACAGTTGGTAATAATCAGACCTACGTATACCGACAGTTGCTTAGATAGCTCGTAAGCAACCGCTTTAAGCACCTGGTCAACCACGATTACCAAAGACGCGATAATCGCCATCTGCACGATAATTCGCACGCTGCTCGGAATATGATTACGGATCATAGAGATAAACAGGTTTGAGAAAGCTGTTACAAAAGTAACCGCCAACATCATTACAAACGCTGTTTCCAGCTTACTGGTTACCGCCAGCGCCGAACATACACCCAAAATCTGCAGTGCAATTGGGTTGTTAGCAATAATTGGTCCGGTTATAACCTTTTTCACATCGCTAGCCATTGCTCAACTCTCCTTTACCTAGCTTTTTCAGGTATGGGCCAAAACCATCGGCGCCTAACCAGAAGTCGAAGGATTTCTGAATACCAACACCCGTCAGTGTTGCGCCAGACAGGCCATCTACACCGTGAATATCACCTTTTGGTGCTCCGCCCTTAACGATCTTGATAGCTGGTTTACCATTGTCATCAAACAATTTTTTACCAGGCCACTTTGCTTTCCACAATGGGTTGTCAACTTCACCACCCAGACCCGGCGTTTCACCGTGCTGATAGTAAGTGAGCGCCTCCACTGTGTTGCCGTCGGGTTTAAGGGCTACAAAGGCATACATCATATTCCACAGACCCGCACCGCGAACCGGAATTATGATTCTCTGCAATTGACCAGCATCGTCTTTAACCAGGTAAACCAGGCCATAGTTTTCACGCACGGAGAAACCGGCAAAGCCTTGCTCTTTGGTCAACTTAGTGCTGGTTGATTTGTCTTTAGCTAATGCAACCGCGTTATAGCTGTCAGCTGGAATAGCATCCGTATATTCACCTGTTGCCAGGTCAACAACCTTAGGTTCAATGTTATCGGCGTACACATCGGCTGGTTTTTTGCCGGTCAGGTCGATACCTGAAATTGCCAAAATGTTCTTCTGCTGATCTGCAACCTTATTCGCTTCCTGTGTCGAGCGCAAGCCAACTGCAGCACCGGAAACAATAACAGAACAAACCAAACAAACAGCAACAACAACCTTAAGGGTTTTTCCTAGAGATTCGCTACTAGACATTACGCGTAAGCCTCCGCTTAATGTTAGCCTGAACAACGAAATGGTCGAACAGTGGAGCAAACAGGTTAGCAAACAGAATAGCCAACATCATACCTTCAGGGAAAGCAGGGTTTACCACACGGATAAGCACAACCATCACACCAATCAAGATACCGTACATCAGTCTGCCTTTCTCAGTGAAAGAAGCTGATACAGGATCCGTGGCCATAAACATCATACCAAAAGCAAATCCACCCGTTACCAGGTGCCAATGCCAAGGCATTTCAAACATAGGATTGCTATCTGAGCCAATCACGTTAAGCAGGGTAGCAGTCGCCGCCATACCTACCATTACACCGACAACAATACGCCATGATGCAATTTTGGTGATTAACAAGAAGGCGCCGCCAAGCAAGATAGCCAGGGTCGACACTTCACCGATAGAACCTTGCATGTTACCAATAAAGGCATCAGTCCAAGTCAGCTGCTGTTGTACAGCTTCCATACCACCGGTAGCAGCAACACCTAACGCAGTCGCGCCAGAGAAACCGTCAACCGCGGTCCATACCGCATCACCAGATATATTGGTGGGGTATGCGAAGAACAGGAATGCACGGCCAGCCAATGCCGGGTTCAGGAAGTTACGGCCTGTACCACCAAAGATTTCTTTAGCGATTACAATACCGAAGGTAATACCTAACGCGACCTGCCAAAGTGGAATGGTTGCCGGAACAATCAGCGCGAACAGTACCGAGGAAACGAAGAAACCTTCGTTTACTTCGTGCTTACGCACGGTAGCAAACATGACTTCCCAGAAACCACCAACCACAAAGGTCACTGCGTAAATAGGCACAAAGTACATGGCGCCAAACAGTATATTGGCAAACCAGCCGGCATCAGCACCTAACGGCACATTCAGCATTTGCAGCACAGCTACACGCCAGTCATCCAGCGCCTGGTAACCACCAGCAATGGCATCGTTAGCCTGGAAACCAATATTGTACATACCCCAAAACATAGTCGGGAATGTCGCCAGCCAAACGAATATCATCATGCGTTTCAGGTCGATGCCATCACGAACGTGAGAGCGACCCTTGTTTACAAAACCCGGGGTATAAGCAAAAGTCGCAGCCGCTTCATAAAGGGCATACCACTTTTCATATTTCCCGCCAGGTTCAAAATGAGGCTCGATATCCTCAATATATTTTTTAAGACCCATGCTTAACCTTCCTTCTCAATCGTGGTCAAACATTCACGAAGGATTGGTCCGAAGTCATATTTACCCGGACAAACGTACGTACAAAGTGCCAGATCTTCTTCATCCAGTTCCAGCGCACCCAAAGCGACGGCGCCGTCGGTATCCTGAGCGATAAGATCACGGAGCAGCATAGTTGGCAGAATATCCAGAGGCATAACTCTTTCATATTGGCCAATTGGCACCATGGCCCGGTCACTACCACCCGTTGTCGTATTAAAAGCAAACTTCTTCGCTTTATTAAGCGCCGAAGTAAATACGCCCGCGACAGAGAATTTATCATTGCCCGGGTAAGCCCAGCCAAGGAATTCTTTCTCACGACCTTCCGCTAACACTGAAATTTGGTTGTGGTAACGCCCCAGATATGCCTGAGGACCGCTCGCTGTAGTACCGTATAAAACAGAGCCTGAAACAACGCGGTTTTCACCACCAGTCAGCTCGCCTTTTATGATTTCATCGACAGATGCACCGATGCGAGTACGTAGCAGACGAGGTTTGTTTACCGCTGGACCTGCCAGTGCAATTACCTTATCCGTGTATATCTCACCTGTGGTAAATAATTGACCGTAGGCAATCACGTCCTGATAATTGATATACCAGACCTGTTTAGCTGCACTGACAGGGTCAATAAAGTGAATGTGGGTGCCAGGCAAACCGGCAGGATGTGGTCCGGAGAATGCGTGTTCTACCACATTCGCCTCGTTTGATTTAGGTAAGCTGCCCTCACCCTTACAAACGTTGACCTTTCCATCGGTTAGACGGGAAAGAATGGCCAAACCATTTAGGAAAGCCTGCTCCTGCTCTTTAATCACAACTTCCGCTTTTGCGGCCAATGGATTGGTATCCATAGCGGTCACAAAAATAGAAGATGGTGTGGCATCGATGGCAGGAACTTTGCTGAAAGGTCTGGTGCGCAATGCAGTCCAGGCACCCGATTCAATCAGGTTTTCCTTTACTTTATCGCGTTCCAAAGAGCTCAGCTGCTCAGTCTCATATTTAGCGAAGGTAATTTGTTCATTACCCTGCACTTTAACAACGACTGATTGCAGAACCCTCTTAGCCCCACGGTTAATTTCTACAACTACACCGGATGCTGGTGCCGTGAATTTCACGCCGTCATTCTTTTTATCTACAAAAAGAACCTGGCCCTTCTTTACACTGTCACCCACTTTGACAGACATAGTGGGTCGCATACCAACATACTCTTCACCCAGTGTGGCAACCTTTGTGATGGCCGGGCCATCGTGGATTACTTGCTCTGGAGCACCTTGAATCGGGAGATCCAGTCCTCTTTTTATTGTAATCATACTCACTTGCACTACGTTAACGGGAAGAAAGGTTTGTGCCCAAAGACACTATTCGTTACTGAGAGTTAATAATATCAAGCGCATACGATAAATATCGTAACAGGTGTTACTTTCCGTTGTAACAGTTGTCACATTCCGCCGTAGCACTTCTGAGACATCGAATTAACATCCAGTCATTTTTTTAGGCGCTGCATTCTATCACTAAAGAAGGCTTTACCGCCACGGAAATTGCAGACCAAAGCAGCGCAAAGATCAAATTTACGTCGCATAAAAGTCTGAATTTTAGGGAACAAACCGGAGGGTAGCTAGATTAGATCGGGTTATAAACCCGCTTAGTTTCTCAAATCCAGGTAAGCCTTAGATGAAATTTCGTTATAATCTTTTACCTTGCTCAGAAAGTCCTGGTAGGCATCAAACACGCGTTTCACTTGAGGGTCTGAATCAACCTGCTCTTTAATTACTTGTTGCGACAAGGCCTTAAGGCCTGCCAATACTTCAGCGGGAAACTGCCTTAATTGAACGCCATGCTCGTCTACCAGCACTTTATAAGCATCCAGATTATTAGCCACATATTCATCCAGCATTTGAGCATTCACCGCTGCAGCCGCGACTTCCACTATTGCGCGTAGATCCCCGGGTAGGGAATCGAGCGCTTGTTGGTTCACCATAAACTCTATGGTGGTGCCAGGCTCATGCCAACCGGGATAGTAATAGTAAGTTGCTGCTTTGTGTAAACCCAATGCCAAATCGTTATAGGGACCTACCCATTCCACCGCATCAATTTCACCGGTTTTTAGCGCACTAAATAATTTGCCTCCGGGTAAATTAACCGGTACGCCGCCGGCGCGCTTTAGTACTTCGCCGCCCAGACCGGGCAAACGCATTTTTAACCCTTTTAAGTCAGCCAGGCTGTTAATTTCTTTGTTAAACCAGCCGCCCATTTGCATACCTGTATTACCGCCGGCTAAAGGTACAACACCAAATGGCGCATAGACTTCTCGCCATAACTCCATGCCGCCGCCAACCCTCAGCCAGGCGTTCATCTCCTGCGCTGTCATACCAAAAGGCACAGTGGCAAAAAATTGTGCTGCCGGGGCTTTATCTTTCCAATAATAAGCCGCGCTATGGCCCATTTGCACCTTTCCTTGGGAGACAGCGTCAAAGACCTCAAGAGCGGGAACAAGCTCACCCGCAGCATATACTTTGATGGACAAGCGTCCCCCACTCATTTGGGCAACCTGCTCGGCAAATCGCTCGGGGGCAACCCCCAGACCAGGGAAATTTCTTGGCCAGGAAGTGACCAGCTGCCACTGAAACGTTTGCTGCGTGACCTCGTTATCTGGATGGCTGGTTATATCATCACAAGCACTAAGGCTCAGGAACATCACGGCGAATAATAGTGTGCGCTTGATAGTTTTCATCTTGATCCTCAACATCCATGTGATCATGTTCTGAATTTAGCTCAGAAACAAACTGCGTTCTTAAGTTGAGCAATTGTTTCAACTCCTTGAAACAATGTAAGACTTAATCTACTGCAAAACTAAGACGAAAGACTCAAAACAGCAAATATTAAGGAGAGGATCCCGTAACAAGTACGGGATATCAGCATCAGGCGAGATTACCGCCCAGGCATTTTGGGGAATCTGGTGAAATACCGTGCAGGTTATTCCATTCCTTTTGCGAATAGGTGTGTAAAGCTAAAGCGTGAATATCGTTAGCAAGTTCACTGGACAAAAGCTGATTAATTGCCCTGTGTCTGCTGACCAGACGTTGCCCCTCAAATTCAGCTGTCACTATCACCACTTTAAAGTGGCTTTCCGAGCCAGCTGGAACGTTATGCATATAGCTTTCGTTTAAGACTTCCAGGTGCTGTGGTTTAAAGGCTGCAATCAATTTCTCTTCGATACTTGTCTGGATTTTCATCCATTTCTCCCAATCACACTACTTAAGGCATATCTTAACATAGCAAAACATATAAACAGGAGTTCAATTTTTAATCATTCGATAGGTTAAATTAATCCGCGGCGCCACTCTCCTCTGTGTCTTTGGCACCTGGTGCTCCCAGGTATCCTGCGTTCTACCCGCCATAATTAACAGCGAACCATTCGACAGTTCCAACTCAAACTTTTCTCTTGTCTGCCGGTGACGCAACACAAATCGACGCGAGCCGCCAAGGCTCACGGACGCGATAACGGGATTTTCACCAAGCTCTTTTTCATTGTCTGCGTGCCAGCCCATATAATCTGAGCCGGTGCGATAGAGGTTGGCCAGCACAGTATTAAACCTGGTTTCCACCCTATCCTCACATCGCTGTTTAAGGCTAAGCAATGGCGCGTTCCACGGAAGTGGCTGCATGGTAAGGCCGGAATACCTGTATTCCTTTTCCCCATACCAAGCTTGTAACCTGGGCTGGAGAATATCTCGGCCAAACATCCTTATTTCCAGTTGCCGCCAATGCAGTAACTGCTGCAACTGCTGAAAATAGTGATCTCCCCTGCACGGGGTGAGAAACTCAGGATCCCAATAGATAAGACCATCATCCAATTCAATCCACTGCGTCAAAATCAAATCCTTAACGTTCATCCAGAGCAGCCCTATTCTACAGAAATGAAATTCGGCACACTATGTGTATGTTCGCTAACATGCTGATGATGGCATCTTATATAAAATTCGTTATTATCAACGGCGTTAAGACAGGAGAGAGATAAATATGAAACCAGTACTAGTTTTGGTATGTGCAGCTTTGTTATCAGCCTGTGCCTCCAATTATACCAAAACCCTTAGCTTAGATCTGGACACCAGCCAGGTCGCCGCTTATTACCACGACAAGCCTCGAGTACAATTTACCAGCCAGGATCTGCGCACAGCCAATTACTTGGTGAGCTTTAAAAATAAGGACAAAGCGGCCGGACTGATTAACAACGACCAAAATCTACGCCTGATCACAGCTGAAAACCTGAAAACAAAGCTGCAACAGCAAGGGCTTGAGTTAGTTGATAGCTCAGACAAGCAATTCAGGCTGGACATACTTACCCTGAGAACATCGGTAACTCAATCCAGAGTAAAATACCAGGCCGACTCCAGTATCCGACTTAAGGTCATTGTCAAAAATCAGGACCGCCAACTGGCCAAACTGTATAAATCACACTCGAGCTGGGAAGGAGCATTCAGCCCAAGCCTGGAAGAAATAGAGCAGGATCTCGAAGAACAGCTAAACACCCTGCTTACCGAGATAATTACCGACCCGCAAATTCAAACTTACTTAAATAACTAGGAAAAATAATGAAAAAGATATTCGCCTTATTCGCCTTGTTGGTCCTGTTCGCAGGTAATGCGTATGCAGCCAACCCAAAAATAGAAATGGATACCTCAGAAGGTGTTATTGTCCTGGAATTGTACCAGGATAAAGCGCCAACAACCGTGGCTAACTTTTTGGATTATGTGAAAACAGACGGTTTTAAGGACAGTTTGTTCCACCGCGTTATCCGTGGCTTTATGGTCCAAGGAGGCGGTTTTGACACCGATTACAAAAAGCTGGCCACCAAGGCGCCGATTAAAAATGAAGCGGCCAATGGCTTGTCCAACGACAGGGGCACCATTGCCATGGCGCGAACTAATGCTCCGGATTCCGCTACACGCCAATTTTTTATCAACCACGGCGACAACGCCAACCTAAATCCAGGCTCTATGGGCGCAGGTTATGCTGTGTTTGGAAAGGTTATCAAGGGTATGGATATTGTTGATAAAATCGCTACAACCGAGACGGGATTTAATCGGGAGTTTGGCCGCAAGAACGTTCCCACAACCCCCGTAATTTTGAAGCAGGTCACAATAATAAACTAAGGAGTCTCGAAGGAGCAGCTAGAATAGATTTACTGTCTACTGACTCTGGGAGGCGCTATGTCAGCAACGCACTTTATCAATACCAAAGGGCCGCAATTGGCGGCCTATGTCAATGCATTTCTTGGCCAGCAGCTTGCTCACAAGGAGTTGGAGGGGTATTTATGGGAAACCCTGGAAGAGTGGTCCGAGTTGGACGTTTGCCCCGAAGGGCTCAGTGGTGAAAGAGAGCGGGTATTCTGGCACCTGTTTTGCGAACTTAAAACCTGGCCGGAACAACAGCTGTTAGGCAATGAATTTCTACGAGACCAGCTTATCCACTGTAGCCAATTCCTTGGCGGAGAAGCCAAGCTACCTCCCTTTTGTACAGGCGTACGCCCTTAGTGAACCACTAAATATATCCACTGCGAAGGCAGTGTGATTTCTACTCAGTGCTCTTCGTGGTAATTGGATGCAATTCCGCCCCCTTGATTTTGCAACAATGCCACATCACAATAAGACCTTACTTCTATTTTCAAGGACGACACGATTAACACTTCAACGTCACAAAGCTGGCTAGAGTCGGCTAAAGTCTATTTGGAAAAACGGGTCGCCATTCTTTTCTTTCTCGGGTTTTCCTCCGGCTTGCCCATTATATTGGTCTTTTCCACCCTGTCATTTTGGTTACGTGAAGCGGGTGTCAGCCGGGCCACCATAGGGTTTGCCAGCTGGATAGGTTTACTTTACGGAATTAAGTGGATCTGGTCGCCCCTGGTGGACAGGTTATCCCTACCCATTTTATCTAATTGGTTAGGCAGACGACGCAGTTGGATGCTGTTGTCCCAAGTCGTGATCATGCTGGCTCTGGCCGGCATGGCAATGAGCGACCCCGAGGTTAACCTGGCACAGATGATTGCCTTTGCGGTATTGGTAGCATTCGCCTCCGCCACCCAGGATATTGTTATCGATGCATTTCGCATCGAAATCGCCTCCGAGCGCTTACAAGCGGCAATGGCTGCTTCATATATGACAGGTTACCGCCTGGCAATGATAGTAGCCGGCGCAGGCGCCCTAACCATAGCCGCCTTTGCTTCCGAGTCCGAAGCCTATGATCTGCAGGCATGGAGTATCGCCTATTTGTCCATGATGGCGCTGATGTTAATTGGTGTGATCACTTGCTTTATCTGCCATGAACCAGAGGTAGATCAGCAAAAAACGAACCAGAAACAACAACAACTGAACGCTAAACTGGCACAAAGAGGCTTAGCAAAACCTCTGGTTAAATTCTCTGCCTGGGTCTATATCGCATTAATAGAACCCTTTACTGACTTTTTCCATCGTTACAAATGGCATGCTTTACTCATTCTCGCCCTGGTAGCCAGCTACCGTATCTCCGATATTGTAATGGGGATTATGGCTAACGCATTTTATGTGGATATGGGATACACCAAAGGCGAGGTGGCCGCTATATCTAAGGTGTTTGGTATTATCATGACACTGGTGGGTGCCGGCGTAGGGGGGTTACTGCTGAATCGGTACGGTACCATGAAGATCCTTTTCTTAGGCGCCCTATTGTCTGCCGCTACCAATCTGATGTTTGCTTATCTCGCTATTTCCGGGAAGGATTTGCAAATCCTAACCCTGGTGATCTCCTTGGATAATCTCAGTGCAGGTATAGCTACGGCGGCTTTTATCACCTATTTATCCAGCCTGACCAACGTCGCGTTTTCTGCCACCCAATACGCCCTGTTCAGCTCGATTATGCTACTACTACCCAAGTTTGTCGCCGGCTTTAGCGGTGTCTACGTGGATAACTTTGGTTATGTGGAATTCTTTATTTCCACCGCAGCCATAGGCATTCCGGTATTAGCCTTGATCATGCTGATAGGTAAATACGTAATACATGAAGATACCCCGCAAACTGAATCTGCAGTCGCCCCATGTGAACAACAAGGTTAGCTGTATAATGCCCTCTCGCCAAACAAGAGGGCATACCGCTTAGCCTGTATTTAATCGCGGAAGTTGTTAAACTGAAAAGGCTGACCCAGGTCTGTTTCACGTACCAGCGCCATCACACCTTGCAAGTCATCACGCTTTTTACCCGTGACTCTTACCTGCTCTCCTTGTATTGCAACCTGGACCTTTAGTTTGCCGTCTTTAATGGCTTTCACCAATTTCTTGGCCGTAAGACTATCGATACCCTGCTTAAATGTCGCCGTCTTGGTAAACGTCTTACCGGAATGCACGGCATCGCCTACGTCCATGGCTCTGGCGTCCACATTACGCTTGGCCAGATTACTGCGTAAAATATCCACCATTTGGTTTAGCTGAAAATCGGCTTCGGCTGAAATTTTTACAGTTTCATCTTTAAGCTCAAAGCTTGCTTCAACACCTCGAAAGTCGAAGCGAGTGCTCAATTCACGCTCTGAATTATCCACTGCATTTTTAAGTTCCACCGAGTCCATTTCGGAAACAATATCAAAAGAAGGCATAACGTTACCCCTGACTAATTTTTAATAACGCCAATTTAGCAGAAATAGCAGCTTGGATCAGCCGAAGCAGCTATTTTCCAACCGTTAACATATAATTCCCTGTTTATATTTAGAGGAGAAGAGAATTGTTCACTGTAAAAACAGCCAGGTTAACGTTTATCATCAGCCTGATAGGTATTTGTGTTTTGGCGTTTTCTCCTTCAGATGGCCTGCCTAGTTTTTCAAATTCCGATAAGGTCAAACACCTTATCGCTTTTGCTTTTCTCACCTGGTTGGGGCATCGCGCGTTTCCCTCAAGGCTGATCCCACTGTTTTGTGGCCTGACCTTTTACGCCTGCTTTATCGAATTCGTACAACATTTTTTACCCAACAGACAGGCTGACATTGCCGATATCATCGCCGATATGGCTGGTATATTACTCGCTTGGTTGCTGTTGAGACACCTAGCCAAAATAGGTACGTCTCGATGAAATGGCAAATATTGGGAGCAGGGGCCGTCGGCTGCCTGTTTGCCGCCAGGTTAATACAAAATGGGCAGCCCGTACGCCTGGTCCTCAGGCCAGGTAAACCCACAGGGCCACTGTTTTACACCAACCCCAGGGGTGAGACGAGTGAATTAATCAGCGAGTTCAGCACTCGAATAGAAACCACTCCCTCGGTCATTTTGGTAACCTTAAAAGCCTGGCAAGTTGTCGAAGCCATAGAAACTCAGCGTTACCATATACACCCGAATAGCACTATATTATTGCTGCACAACGGTATGGGCACCTTGGGTGAGGTAAAAAAACGCTTACCAAACAACCCCGTTTTATTGGCAACCACGGCAAACGGCGCTCTGCTTAACACTCACCTGAATGTTTCCCATACCGGTCTCGGAGAAACCTGGATTGGTGGTCACAGACACACTCACAAAGAAATTGTTACCCTACTAAACCTGGCAATGGGACAGGCTCAATGGTCTGCAAACATAGCGCAAAAACTTTGGCTAAAGCTGGCTGTTAATTGTGCCATCAACCCCTTGACCGCAATCTACCGAGTCCGAAATGGCGAACTAACTAATATTAAATACCGGCGACAAATTACCTCAATATGTAA
The DNA here is from genome assembly GCA_965249895.1 of Psychromonadaceae bacterium. Lineage (GTDB taxonomy): Bacteria > Pseudomonadota > Gammaproteobacteria > Enterobacterales > CBDFNC01 > CBDFNC01. The sequence goes on along the minus strand of CBDFNC010000001.1, from coordinate 1,323,343 downwards.
GGAAGTAGCAGCAGTCGCCCGAAGCCAGGGGTTCACCTTCTCAGATGATGAACTGATTGAAAAGGTTTACAATATTATCAAGCTGACGGCAAATAACTACTCGTCCATGAACCGCGACATAACCCACCGGAGAAAAACCGAAATTGACTATATTTGCGGTTATGTACGGCACATAGCGGAAACTGCCGGGCTTTCCACACCATCCATCGACAAGCTGTATCAGATAATTAAACAACAGGAAGCATCTTATGAAAATTAAGGTCTTGGTAGCCATCGCTCCAGGTAGCGAAGAAATCGAAACAGTCGCTATTGTCGATATATTGCGGCGCGCCGATATAGATGTGACCCTGGCTAGCTGTTCTGACAGCAAAGAGGTTAAGGCATCGAGGGGAGTCAGGCTGATAGCAGATAAGCTACTCAATGAGTTGGAACTTTCCGATTTCCATATGCTTGTGTTACCGGGCGGATTATCCGGCGCAGAATACCTTAGAGATACACCGCAATTAATAGCAGCACTAAAATACCAGCAAACCGAGCAAAAGTGGCTGGCAGCTATCTGTGCAGCCCCTGCCGTTATACTGCAGCACCATCAACTGGTAGAGAACGCCTGTCTTACCTGCCATCCGGCCTTTCAGCACCAACTTAACCCGGAAAATTTATCCACAGAAAGAGTGGTGACAGACTTAGCAAACAAGCTAATCACCAGCCAGGGACCAGGCTCAGCCATAGAGTTCGCCCTTACACTCGTCGAACATCTGGCAGGCAAAGAAAAAGCGGCTCATATCGCCGCTCCTCTTATTCTTTAATAAAAACTTATTACCCTAAGGGCGGTATACCTTTACATTTTTAAAGCCCGCGTCTGTCAGATATAAAGCCTGTAATTTGCTCATCACCCCACGGTCGCAGTAGAGCAAGTAGGTTTTACTTGGATCCAGGGTATCAAACTGGGTGGCCAACTTGAAAAATGGCATATGTGAAACATTCATGCCTTCAATTTCCAGCGGGCTCGCCTCCTCTTCATCGTCAGAGCGAATATCCAGTATCACTTCATTGGCCGCAAAATCCGCCACGGTTTCCACTTCGCTCACCTGAGCCGCGGTGTCTTCACCGATTTGTTTAATATCAATAAACCCAGCCTCTTCCACTACTTTATCGATAAGGGATAAATCGAAATTCGCTTCCTCGGCTTGAATTTTTTCCATTACGGCTTTTACCGTCGGTTTTTTGGAGATCACACCACAATATTCCGGCATGACTTCCGAATATTCCGCCGTACCTATCTCCTTACAAGTATCGATAATGTCCTGCTTATCCATGGCAATCAGGGGTCGCAAGATAAGTGTATCTGTCACTTTATCGATAACAGACAAGTTTCGCAGCGTTTGGCTCGACACCTGCCCCAACGCTTCCCCTGTTACCAAAGCTTCGATATTAAGTCGTTCTGCTACCTGGGCGGCTGCACGCATCATCATCCGCTTAAGAATAACGCCCATTTGCGAGTCATCGACTTTATCCAGGATTTCCGCTACCACTGGCTCAAAAGGAACGGATATAAACTTAACCCGATGAGAAGCGGAAAACCTGTCCCACAAATGATAAGCCACCTGTTTAACCCCGATTTCATGGGCCGCGCCACCTAAATTAAAGAAGCAGTAGTGCACCCGGGAGCCGCGTTTAATCATCTGAAAACTGGAAACACCGGAATCGTAACCGCCGGAAATAAGTGACAACACGCTCTCCTGGGTTCCCATAGGGAATCCGCCCAGGCCTTGATGACGCTGTTTAATGACGTATAACTTGTCCCCGTCAATTTCCAGTTTCACAGTTATATCCGGGTTCTTAAGCTTTACGCCCAGCGCCTGGGTATGCTGGTTTAAGCCACCACCTACATAACGCTCCACCTCCGTAGAGGTGAACTCGTGATTACCCGTACGCTTAACTCTTACGCAGAAAGTCTTGCCCGCCAGCTTATCGCCCATCAGCTGCTGGGTTTGCTCATAGATATCGTGTAAATCTTCAAATTCCAGCTGCTGAACTTCGAGGAAAAAAGCGATGCCAGGGGTTGAGCTTAATAGCTCGATCAGTTTCCCCCGGTTCTTTTCACCGTCATTTTTCGTTCTGATAACCAGGTGATCCCACTCCAGTATTACCTTTACGTCTTCGTCATAACGCCTGAGTACATTACGAATATTGCCCTGTAACATTTTGCAAAACCGTTTACGCACTGATTTGCTTTTCATCATGATTTCAGGGAAGAATTTAACGATAAACTTCATGGTTTGTCCTACTAAAATAGAGCCTTTAAACAGACAGCTGCTGTCAAAACCGCAAGGTTATTTGACGTGCGGTCAGAACAGGGAAATAACTGGAGGCGAATTATACACTAAAGGGCATTTAGACTGAAAGCTTGAGCGGATGATACTGACAAGGTATGAGATAACCGCCTCAAAAGAGACAAATGACCCATACCTTTGTCAGATGTTGATTATTGAGTCACTTTTATTTCCTCAGACTCCTGGGCTTTACCCTGCATGATGGAAATTTCCACCCGGCGGTTACGCTTGCGGTTTAGTTTGGAGTTATTTTTTACTAGGGGTTTAGTATCCGCGTAACCTACTACCACCAGGCGAGCATCGTTAAAGCCTTTCACTTTCACCATTTCATGGGCCACTGACACGGCACGTTGTGACGACAGATCCCAATTGGAGCGGTACAACTCTGATTGCACTTTTTCATTATCCGTATGGCCGGAAACAGTCACCTCACCGGGAACGTCTTTTAATATGGACGCGACTTCCTGGATAATCGGGCGAAATTTCGGCTGCAAAAAAGCGGAACCAGAAGGAAATGCACCTTTTTCCCGAACCCGAATAATTAATTGTTGTCCCAGCGACTCTACCTCAATGGCGCCATCTTTAATTTGCTGTTGCATCTGCTGGGCAATTTTTTTCGCTAATTGATGTTGCTGGGCACTGTCGCTCTGGCTTGCCTGAGCTTTACGCTTAGTGGACCGCTGTGGTGACGCCCCCCCTTGCTTTTTACCCTTATCTTGTTGTTTTCCACCTACCCGGGCACTTTCCCCATCTTGGAAATCCAGTTTTGCCTGGGTCATATCTATAGTTTGCTGCATGATAGTTTCGATGGGAGTTGGCTCTGGACGACCGGGGCGAAACTCCAGCGCGATGACAGAGGTGCCCTTGGGTATATCTTTCACCTCCAGCTGGTTCTGAACACCAAAGGCGTATTTCATCGAGCCTGCTATTTGCTTGAACTTAAGCACGTCCATTTCAGAAAACGCCAGTAGCAGGATAAAGAAACACATTAATAGCGACATTAAGTCGGCAAACGTGCCCATCCATGCTGGTAATCCAGGAGGAGGGCATTTGCAAGGCTCTTCCATAACCCCTCCTTAGTCTGTTGTATCGACGGCTCGCTTGGACTCGGCCAGGTAGTTTTTCAGCATACCTTCGATGACCCGCGGGTTTTGACCGTCCTGTATACCAAGTATAGCGTCCATGATAAGGGTCCGGTTTAGCTTCTCCTCCCCCGCTCGCAGGGCTAATTTGTCGGAAATGGGGATGGCTATCATGTTCGCCAAAATAGCGCCATACATAGTGGTAAGCAAGGCAACGGCCATGGCCGGGCCGATAGCTTTCGGATCATCCATATTAGACAACATGGCCACCAGACCAATCAAGGTTCCTATCATGCCCATGGCCGGAGCCACATCACCCAGCTGTTTCCAGAATTCAGAACCCATCTCATGGCGCTCTGCGGTCAGTAAGATATCTTTTTCTAAGGTACCTCTGACAACATCGGCATCATGGCCGTCAACCAACATGTCTATGCCTTTCTGCATAAAGCTGTTCGATATTTCTGCCTCTTCTAACGCCAGAAAACCCCCTTTACGTGCGGCATCGGCCATCTCCACCGAAGTGCTGATCAATTCGTCCGGCTTTTCAATCTTGAACATAAAAGCCTTAATCATAATTTTAAATCCGCCCAGAAACTGGCCCATATTAAACTTCATCAGTACGACGAAGAAAGAACCGACAAACACGATCAGGATGGAAGGAACATCCACAAACATGGAAATGTCACCACCCATCACCATCGCCATAAAGATGAAGGCAAATGACCCAATCAAGCCTATTAGGGTAGCTAAATCCACTCTCTATTCCTCTGCCATATAAGCGCTATTACGCGAATTAAATTCATTTAAGTTTATTTTCGTATATCAAGATGTTATCAGCAAGAAAATATTGCCTGAAAAGGGTATCGGCAGGCAGAAGAAAAAATTAATAGGCGAGTTATTTGACCCCATGAAATTGCCAGAGTACTCTTGGCCGGAATTTTGGTTATGATGGAAAACAGTGGAGAATTGGCCATGGCCACCAAAAAGCCGGAAAATATGAGCTTCGAAGACGCTATCGGCGAGCTCGAGAAAATAGTCAATAAGCTGGAGCAGGGAGAGTTGTCCCTTGACGAGGCATTAAAGCAATTTGAACGGGGAATATCCCTGGCCAGAAGTAGCGGTAACAAGCTGAAAACAGCCGAACAACAGGTACAAATCCTGTTGCAAAAAGACGGTGAATCCGAACTGGTAAAGTTTGAGGAATAAAACCAAAAGCATGACTGCGCTCGCAGAACAAATAAATAGTTACCGGGATAGAGTTAACCGAGTCCTGGAACAGGAAATAGCCAGCTTACCGAATCTCTCGCCACGACTAAAAGAAGCTATTAGCTATGGCGTTTTACTTGGCGGTAAGCGAGTCAGACCATTCTTGGTATACGCAACGGGTGATTTGCTCGGTATCCCTTTAACGCGTCTCGATGCGCCTGCCGCCGCCATCGAATGTATTCATGCCTACTCGCTGATCCATGACGATTTGCCGACGATGGATGATGACGCCTTGCGCAGAGGTCAGCCTACCTGCCATATCGCATTCGATGAAGCCACTGCAATTTTAGCGGGAGACGCCTTACAGACTATGGCGTTTGAAATCCTGACTAAGGATCAATCACAGCTAACCCCAAACCAACAGCTAAAAATGGTCAAGTCTCTTGCCTCGGCATCTGGTTATCTGGGCATGTGTGGTGGTCAGGCACTGGACTTAGCCGCCGAAGGTAAACAAATCAACCTGGCTGAGCTGGAAACCATACATAGCGCCAAAACCGGCGCATTAATACGCTGTGCTGTGCAATTGGGCGCTATTGCCAAGGTGGATATCGACGAAAATGAGCAAACACAACTGGATGATTTTGCTGCTGCCATTGGCCTGGCTTTTCAGGTGCAAGATGACATTCTGGATATCACCAGCGACACAAAAACCCTGGGGAAACCCCAGGGCTCAGATTTACAACACAACAAGTCGACCTACCCCGCCTTACTGGGTTTAGAGGGTGCCAAAGATAAAGCATTAAATCTTTATCAAGAGTCGCTACACGCATTGACCGGTTTAGCATACAATACCCAGTCACTGGAAGAATTCGCCCGATATATAATTCAACGCGATAAATAGAAGAATATGAGCCTGGATATTAAACATTATCCAACCCTGGCCCTTGCCGATCTCCCTGAAGATTTGCGCCTTATGTCTAAAGACAAGCTGCCAGCGTTGTGTGATGAATTACGATTATACCTGTTAAATTCCGTTAGCCGCACCAGCGGACACCTGGCATCTGGCTTGGGAGTGGTGGAGCTCACTGTAGCCCTGCACTACGTTTATGACACACCTTTTGACCATCTGGTATGGGACGTGGGTCATCAGGCCTACCCACATAAGATCCTCACCGGTCGCCGTGAAAAAATGGGTAGCATACGCCAATACAAAGGCTTGCATCCCTTTCCCTGGCGCGAAGAGAGTGAATACGACGTGTTAAGCGTCGGTCACTCCTCTACATCCATAGGCGCTGCTACTGGCCTTGCCATAGCCGCTGAAAAGGAAGGCCTGGGTCGCAAAGTCGTATCCGTTATTGGTGATGGTGCTATCACCGCAGGGATGGCGTTTGAGGCCCTAAACCATGCGGGCGCCCTGCACAATGATATGTTAGTGGTGTTAAATGACAACGAGATGTCAATCTCTGAGAATGTCGGTGCACTCAACAATCATCTGGCCCAGCTTCTATCCGGTAACCTGTACACCACGATCCGCGAAGGCGGTAAAAAGGTGTTATCCGGTTTACCCCCCATAAAAGAGCTGGCACGACGTGCCGAAGAGCATCTCAAAGGTATGGTGGTGCCTGGCACCTTGTTCGAAGAGTTTGGTTTTAACTACATAGGCCCCATTGACGGTCATGATGTCAAAGGCCTGGTGGAAACCCTTAAAAATATGCGTAACCTCAAGGGGCCGCAAATTCTGCATGTGATGACTAAAAAGGGTAAAGGCTACGAGTGCGCGGAAAAAGATCCCATAGGTTATCATGCGGTGCCTAAGTTCGATCCTAGCCATCATAAGTTACCTAAAGATGCGGGGGCGCCTCCGACCTTCTCCCACATCTTTGGCGACTGGTTATGTGACATGGCCGGCCGGGATAACAAGTTAATGGCCATTACGCCCGCCATGCGTGAAGGTTCCGGAATGGTACGCTTTTCCAGAGAATACCCGGATCAGTACTTTGATGTGGCGATTGCCGAGCAACACGCCGTCACCTTAGCAGCAGGCCTGGCCATCGCCGGGCAAAAGCCTGTGGTAGCCATCTACTCCACCTTTATGCAACGGGCTTATGATCAAGTGATCCACGATGTGGCCATCCAGAATCTGCCCGTGTTGTTTGCCGTAGACAGGGCCGGTATTGTCGGGGCCGACGGAGCAACCCATCAGGGGGCGTTTGATATCAGCTACCTGCGCAGTATTCCCAATATGGTGATTATGGCGCCGTCCGATGAAAACGAATGTCGGCAAATGCTCTATACCGGGTATCAATTAAATCAACCTGCGGTAGTGCGTTACCCGAGGGGAGCAGGTACGGGTATCGAGCCCGAGAAAACCATGACCGCCATGGAGATAGGTAAGGGCCGAGTCCTCAGAGAAGGTAAAGGCATAGCAATTTTGTGCTTCGGCACTTTTCTGCAACAGGCAAAAACTGTTGCCGAACAGCTCAACGCAACCCTGGTAGATATGCGATTTGTTAAACCCCTGGATGAAACCCTCGTCCTCGAGTTAGCCGACAAACATGACACCCTGGTCACGGTGGAGGAAAATGCCATTAGGGGCGGAGCCGGCTCTGCCATTAATGAATTGCTAATGGCCCGTAAAATCCTTAAACCTGTATTAAACCTTGGTTTACCGGATAACTTTATCGAGCAAGGCAGTCAGCAGGAAATTTACCAGTTACTGGGCCTGGATAGCGAAGGCATAAAACAAGCTATCACAGCATATATCGAACAATAAACAAGGGCCCCGCAAGGGGCCTTTTTTATATCTGTACCTTAGCCCCGCCTTTACACCCCCCGCGTGCCCGCATGTAATTAATCCAAGAATTTTTCCTTGTGCTTGTCAACCAAAGTTGTTTTCAACCGTTACAACAGTAAAGGGTAAATCTGATTATTGATTTTCCTTCTGCCTTCGCTTTGAATTTTCTCTGTTTTTGAGCCAGCATCAATACTGACAAAAAATTTAATAGCGACTTTAAAGATAAATGATTCCTTTAGAGGATGACCAACAAGCCCTCCCTGTTAATATGGAGGGGTTTTTGGCGCAAATAGAGAAGAAGGCATATCGAATGGCACGAATCGCCTTAGGCGGTCACCATGATGCTCTGGATATACTGCAAGACAGTATGATTAAACTGGTCACTCATTATCAGCAAGCACCAGCTGAACAATGGAAACCTTTGTTCTACAGGATATTGCAGAACCGAATACGAGACTGGCACCGGCAGCAAAAAGTAACGCAAATATTAAAATCCCCGGTGCCGAGCATTTTGTCTCTCCACAAGATAAGTTCAATGCCATTGATTTATCAGGAAATAGCTTTCTGACACTGGACAAAGTGCAAGGCGCGATGGAAACTAAGCTGACCCGAAAATTCAAATTAATGGATACTAACGACGATGGGCAGGTGACTATGGATGAATATAAGGCATATAAAATGACGGTTCATGCCACCAAGCGTGCCGTGAAACTGTGTATCAGTGAGTTGTTAGAAGAAGAGGAATTATAAGCGAACCATTAAAAAGCGCAGCCTGGGCTGCGCTTTCACTGCAAAGACACGGATTGTTAATCAAGCTAACAATACAGCCTCGCCATTAATCTTTATAAACTTTAGGGTTGAAGAAATCCCTTAACCAGTCACCCAGCAAGTTAATCACCAGCACCAGAGTCACCAGAACCATGGCTGGGAAGGCAGTGATCCACCAGGATCCGGAGAAAATATAGTGGAAGCCGATATTAATCAGCGACCCCAGGGAAGGCTGTGTCACCGGCATGCCCAAACCTAAGAAAGACAGGGCGGCCTCACTCATGATGGCGTTGGCAATTTGCACCGTTGAGATAACCAGAATTGGCGACAAGCAGTTCGGCAGTATATGTCTGAACATAATACGTGGCGTTTTCAGCCCCATCACCTTAGCCGCTTCGACATATTCCTTCTTCTTTTCCGCCAGAACAGTAGCACGCACGGTACGGGCATACTGCGGCCATTCGGATATCCCTATGATCAGCACCAGCATCAGCACCGCATATTGGCTGTATGTTTCGAGGCCCATTACGCCCCTGAAAATGGTAGAGATAATAATGGCTACCATCAGGGTTGAAAAAGACAGCTGTATATCAGCTACCCGCATCAGGAAGTTATCGATGCGGCCACCGAAATAACCTGCAGTCAAGCCGATAACAATACCCAGGGTCATCTGCAAGGCCACGGCTAGCACGCCAATGGTGAGAGATATGCGCATACCATAAAGTATGGTGCTGAAGATGTCCCTTCCCTGATCATCGGTTCCCAGCATAAAGCGCTCATCACCCTCTTCCAGCCAGGAAGGAGGCAACTCTGAATCCATTAAATCAATGGACTCCAGTGCATAAGGGTCGTGGGGCGCAATTAAAGGCGACACAAAAGCGGCGATGGCAAAAGCCATAAACACAGCAAAGCTGAACATCGCAACTTTATCGCGCAAGAAATAATAAATCAGATCCGATTGTTTAAAGCGCTGCCAGGCTGATAGTTCACGGCTGCTTAATTCACTAGTACTCATGTGATTATCCTTTCGCCGTTAATTTAACCGTCGGGTTAATAAAGCCATACAACAAATCTACCAGGGTATTAGTGACCACAAAGATAAGACCAACAACGATAACGTATGCGGTAATAATCGGTGTATCGGTGCGGTTAATGGCATCCAGGAAAAGGAAACCCGTGCCCGGCCACTGAAATACAGATTCGGTTAAAATGGTATAAGCCACCATGGTGCCAATCTGTACACCACCGACGGTGATCACCGGCAGCATAGTGTTCTTTAACGCATGCAGATACCAGATGCGTTTTTTATCCAGGCCCTTTGCGTAGGCAAACTTTACGTATTCGGAGCTAAGCTGTTCCAGCATTTCACTACGTACCAGGCGAATAAACAGGGGTAGCATAATGGAAGCCAAAGCCACTGACGGTAGCACCAGATGAGACAGTCCATCCAGGGTAAAGAAGCCGGACTCCCAGCCTAGCCAGTTGGCGGTATCGCCCCGGCCATAAGAAGGTAACCAGCCCAGCTCTATGGAAAATACATACATCAGTAAAATGGCGGTAAGGAAAACGGGTATTGAAATACCGACACTGGAAAACGCTAAAATCGCTTTTGTGTAGAAGCTTCTCGGATTGATGGCCGAGTACACCCCCAGCGGTATGGATAAACCGACAATGATCAATGAAGCCCCAAACACCAGCTCCAGTGTCGCCACCAGTTTGTCCAGGATCACTTCCATCGCAGGCCGGTTATAGGTATAGGAGGTGCCAAAATCCCCTTGCACTGCATTCTTCAAAAATCTTGTATATTGCACCCAAAACGGGTCGTTGAGCCCCATCTCTGTACGCATTACTTCACGTTGTGCTTCGGATACCGATTGACCGGTGATTTCACGCAGTGGGTCACCCAGGTTATCCTGTATGGCAAATGCCACCAGGCTGATCACTAACATGACCACTACAGCCTGAATCAACCTTTTCATTAAAAAGGTAAACATATTTATTCCAGGAAAGATCTATTACATAAAACAAGGGCGGCGTTTAGCCGCCCCAATACACTACTACAAGTTTACTTAACGACTAGGTCACCCAGATATGGGAAGTTCATGGCGTTAACAACAGGCTTCATATTAACGTTAGACTTGGCGCCCCAAGCCTGGTTCTGCCAATGCAGTGGTACGAACGCTGCCTCATCATAAAGGATCTGCTCTACCCGCTGCAAAGTCGCTGAACGCTTGGCAGGATCTGTTTGGGTATTCGCTTCGCCAACCAGCTTGTCGACTTCCGCATTGCTGAAGTGACCACAGTTATACTGGCCTTTACCTGTCTCTTTATCACGCGTCATAGTCAGGTATTCGGAGAAGTTTGCACTATCTTCCGTATCCGCGTGCCAGCCGATCATCATTATGTCAGCCGCACACTTGTCGAATTCAGGCCAGTATTGCGCTTTTGGCATGGTCTTAAGATCAACCTTGATTTTGATCTTGGACAGCATAGCCGCCGCAGCCTGAGCTATCTTGGCGTCGTTTACATAGCGGTTGTTCGGCGCCATCATGCTCAGGGTGAAGCCGTTTTCAAAGCCAGCCTCTTTCATCAGCTGTTTGGCTTTCTTCAGATCATAACGTACTTCCAGATCTTTGTTGTAACCCGCATAACCTTCCGGTCCTTGCTGTGATGCAACAGTGCCGAAGCCTTTCATGATCTTCTTCACTATACCTTCGTTATTGATGGCATAAGCGATTGCCTGACGCACACGGGCGTCTTTCAGCGCTTCATTCGAGTTCTGGTTCATCTGCAGCGTGATAATACGGGTACCCGTTAAGGTAACCAGGTCGATACCTTTTGCTTCATTCACACGCTTGTGATCCGTTGGAGAAACCGGTGCAATCATATCCACATCGCCTGATAGCAGCGCGGCAACACGAGTAGCAGATTCTTTAATTGGCACCAGATCCAGGTTGTCTACGTTACCCGGAGAATTTTTATCCCAGTACTGGTCGAAACGCTTGAATTTAGTGCGAATACCTTGCTCACGGCTGGTCACGATAAAGGGACCTGTACCCGACATATTGGTGGAAGCAAACGAGTTACCGTGCTTAACGATATCGCTTTTTTCCTTGCCGTTTTCATCTTTACCCGTGTAGAACTCAGCGTCCATGGCGAAAACGTAAGTGGCCATCTGCAGTACTAATGGATATGGTTCTGTGGTTACCAGATCAATAGTGTGGTCATCGATAACCTTAGCCTCTTTAAAGACTTCGAACAGGCCTTTAAAGTCACCGCTTTGTTTTAGACGGTTAAATGTCCAGGCAATATCGCTTGCCTTGAAATCATTACCGGAGTGAAACTTAACACCTTTGCGCAGATGAAAACGCATAGTCAGTGGGTCGACACGCTCCCATTTTTCAGCCAGACGGCCTTCGAACTGCAGATCCTGAGTCCAACGAATAAGTGGATCAAACGTCATATGGGACAGCTGTAGTGTACCACCGGAAAGCTGCTCATGTGGGTCCAGAGATACTGGATCCGCATCATAAGCAATAGTGATATCCGCAGCGCTGACACTGAATGCCAAACCTGCAGCCACTATAGCTCCGGCGATTTTGCTTAGTCCTTTCTTCATGTTTTCACTCCAATATTATTATGCGTTATGCTTTACGCTTTTATGTTTAAGCTTTGCCCACGGAAAACAGTGGGCAAAAATTAAATATCGACTAACTTGCTATTTCCAGACCTTCACGACTCAGGCCTTTAAATTCCGGCATCAAAGAAATCAAGTGTTTACTGTATTCATGCTCGGGTGCGGTGAACAGTTTTTCCGAATCTGACACTTCTAGCAAGGTTCCTTGCTTCATCACCCCGACGCGATCACACATTTGACGAATAACCGGTAAATCATGGCTGATAAACAGCATGGTCAAATTTAATTCATCCTGTAAATCTTTCAGCAAGTTCAGGATCTGTGCCTGTACCGAGACATCCAGCGCGGATGTAGGCTCGTCACAAATCAGGAACCTAGGCCGGGTCGCCAAGGCGCGAGCGATGGAAATCCGCTGCCGCTGCCCACCGGAAAATTCGTGGGGGAATTTAAGCGCAGATTTTCGTCCCAATCCCACATGATCCAGCAGGTCAGCCACTATCTGATCTACCTGACGGTTATTTTCCGCGAGCTTATGGAACCGAATTGGTTCCGCAATAATCTCGCCAATTTTGATCCTTGGGTTCATCGAGGTATAAGGGTTTTGGAACACCATCTGCATCTGACGCCTTAACGGACGACGTTGCCTCTCCCCTTTTAAGGCGGTTAAATCGATACCTTCGAAAATGATCTGGCCGTTATCGGGCGGATATAGTCCGGCGATTGCTCGGGCGATGGTACTCTTACCACTACCACTTTCCCCAACCAGGCCAAAGGTCTCTCCTTCGAAAATTTCGAAGCTAACCTGGTTGGACGCTTGTACATATTCACGACGGCTTTCAAAAAATGAATCTTTGGTAACAAACCTCAGGTTAACATCTTTAACCTGGAGCAAGGCGCCTTCGTATTTACGAAAATCCTGCGACTGTCCAAGCCAGTGATTTGCGACATCCAGCTGATGTAGCTCTTCCGCTTCCTCGATATAGCTCACCAAAGGAAAACGCACTAATTTTACATCGCTGCGAGGCACTGCTGAAATCAGGCTCTTGGTGTAGTCATGGTTAGGCTGTCCCAATACCTGCTCGGTATCACCCATTTCTACCAACTCACCACGGTACATAACGGCGACTTTATCGGTAACATTGGATATCACCCCCATATCATGGGTTACCAACATACAGCCGACTTTGCGCTCTTTACACAAGGTGCGTACTAAATCCAGGATCTGATCCTGGATGGACACATCTAACGCCGTGGTTGGCTCATCAGCAATAATAAGGTCGGGTTCACAACTCAGGGCAATTGCAATAACCACCCTTTGTCGCATACCACCGGAAAACTGATGAGGATATTGTTTAATTCGGACTTCCGGTTGTGGAATGCCCACTGCGTCCAGCATTTTTATCGAACGCTTATAAGCCTCTTCCTTTGAAATATCCATATTGGCCAGATAGGTTTCAACCATCTGCTGTTCAATAGTGAATAAGGCATTTAGCGAGGTCATGGGATCCTGGAAAATAAACCCGATCTTTGAGCCGCGAATTTCGCGCATTTGATCCAGGTTTAGACCGGAAATTTTGTCGCCGTTTAAATAGACGTCTCCGTTGGCGATACGCCCCGGCGGACTTAATAAATCTATAACGGCATTACCTACGGTGGATTTACCCGCACCTGATTCACCTACGACACCAACTATTTCGCCAGCTTCGATGGAAAAAGATAAATCTTTTACCGCAGCCATCACACCAAAACGAGATGGATATTCAATCCGAAGATTTTTCACTTCTAGCAGTGACATAAGTTTCCCTGCCCTGGAGTTTGCACTCTCCAGTCCTATAGTTCCTGTTTAAAAGAAAGTCTGTTCTGATTTTATCGCGAAGTAACTTATGCTTTTTGAATTAGTATGTAAACCTTAGATATCAGCAAATCACCATATATACATCTAAACCCAATAACACAGATAGATATCTATGCGAAAAACAAGCATAACAAGTCACTTTACCTAGATTTAACCGAATAAACAGCAGTTGTTAATATAGAGTTAACCATATATTGAATCTGCGATGCGGCTCACATTAAGAGTGTAGGCCTTTACATAACAAGGGGGAACGTTAAATTATTACATTCATACACATAACTTTAACAAAAAAGCAACCCATCACAATCCCCCGAATAACCCACCAATACAGAATAATATTCTAACTGCGGAATAAATCCCATGCTTTAGGCTGTTAGCATTTCATGCTCTAAGCTAGAACATAAATACAATCCATTTGTATCTATGATCAATTATGTGATCCTTGTGACGCTGCAAGCCCATACGAGCCGATAAATTAACACTTAAATGTAAAAGGTTTTTAACTCTTTATTGATTATGCTTTAGCCAGTTAAGCACTCGTTGGCCAGCTTAATGGTGCGCAAAGGCGCATAAATATGGAGTACTCACTACAGGTAGATTGAGTTGTTATATATATGAACAAATCTATATTAAGCACAATTCCAAGGCTGAAATAACACCTCCGATATTGACGCCGCATAGGGGGAATACCTGAGATGCAGGGGGATTAGGTGAAATAGAAAATCGCCTGTAAACAGCCCAGAGAAAACAAACCAGCCAATATGTCATCGATCATAATACCCAGGCCACCGTGTACATGTTTATCCAACCAGCTGATAGGCCAGGGTTTAATCACGTCAAAAAAACGGAACAGGACAAAACCAATGAGTATCCACAACCAGCCCGCCGGAGCGGCTATCATGGTTATCCAAAAACCAGCAAACTCATCCCACACAATAGCTTTGTGATCATGCACCCCCATGTCTTTACTGGTTTGATGGCAAATCCAAATACCAAGCAGGCAAGCCAATACAACAACCGCCACATAGGCAGTTAACGGCAACTGAACCAGCAGTAAATACAGGGGTATCGCGGCAATTGTGCCAAAAGTACCAGGCGCCTTGGGTGCTAAACCACTACCCAAACCTATGGCCAGGAAGTGGATTGGGTTAGTCAAAACTAACCCGGCAAGATCATTTCTGTTACTAAGCACAAATATCACCCCGTAAAGTGGTCCCAGCCTGACAACTCAGCCTGGTAATCATCACCATTTAATTTCAGTTCTAGTTTCTCACCAGTTTGTACCCGGCCGATACAAGTGTGCTGAACACCACAGTGAGCTAAGCTGGTGTCCAGGGCACCTTTTTTATCTTCTGGCACAGTGAACAGAACTTCGTAATCATCGCCACCACACAAACCGTACTTTATGGCCTTCGTTAGCTCTACCGTATTGATCATAGCGTCAGAAAAAGGCAGGTTTTCCAGTTCCAGATAGGCGCCGCAGCCCGACGTCTTGAGAATATGGCCCAGATCCTGGGCCAGCCCATCGGAAATATCGATAGCGCTGCTGGCCACATCCCGTAAACCTCGCCCCAGTAATATTCTGGGAGTCGGATATTCCAGCCTGGAAATAAGGTGCTCTTTGTCGGCGCTATTGGCTGACTGTTTACCCAGCACCAAATCAAGTCCTAACGCCGCATCTCCTATAAAACCAGAAACATAAATCCAGTCACCCGGCTTGGCGCCAGAGCGCAGCAAGGCTTTACCCTTAGGTACTGTCCCCTTGACTGAGACGGTTATGCTCAAAGGCCCTTTGGTTGTATCTCCGCCGACTAAGCTCACACCAAAGTATTCGCACAACTCTAAAAAACCCTGGGAAAACGCATCGAGCCAGGACCGGTCAAACTCAGGCAGGGTTAATGCCAGGGAAATCCAGCCAGGCTCCGCCCCCATGGCAGCTAAGTCACTTAAATTGACCGCCGCAGCCTTATGCCCTAATGCTTTTGGGGCAACATCGGGGAAAAAATGAACACCCGAAACCAGGGTATCGGTACTGACAGCAAGCTGGCTGTTCTCGGGCAACTCTATCAGAGCACAATCGTCGCCGATACCGGCCACTACATCTTTACGCTTAAAGACCCGCTCACTGAAATATGTATGAATAAGATCGAATTCGCTGTTTGGCATACCTATAAAAAAGCCAGCTTAACGCTGGCTCTGTCACAAATTAAAGAGAATTATATCTGCCCGCGTTTATCGCTGGGCAACCTCTCATAAATTGGAGAACTCTTTCGCTTGCGTTTTTATGCAAGGAGCACATCTCACCAATTGAAGAGAACTACTTTTGATCGCGTTTTAACGCAAAGACCACTTTGTCCAAGACACCATTAACGTATTTATGGCTCTCATCGGCCGCAAACTCTTTGGCCAACTCGATAGCTTCGTTAATCACGACTTTAAAAGGAACGTCCTGACGCTTGGTCAACTCATACATGGCGATACGGATAATCGCCTTATCGACCAGGTCCATATCTGCTAACTTACGGGCCAGATAAGGAGCCATTTTCTTGTCGATTTCATCACAGTTCATGGATACACCAGATACAAGATCACGGAAGTATTCAACATCTGTCTTGGCAAAATCCTGATCTACCATAAACTGGTCGATGATCTGGCCTACATTAGCCTTAGTCATCTGCCACTGGTAGATGGCCTGAGTGGCAAATTTACGTGCTTTACGGCGCTCGGCGGGTTTCACTTACTTCTCCTTAATCAAGCTGGGCAAGAACATTAACCATTTCCAGTGCGCCAAGAGCGGCTTCACCACCCTTGTTACCCGCCTTGGTGCCAGCGCGCTCAATAGCTTGTTCAATTGTGTCGGTAGTTAATACACCAAATGCTACTGGAATATCATAATCCATTGAGACCTGCGCCAGACCTTTATTACATTCACCGGCAACAAACTCAAAGTGTGGCGTACCACCGCGAATTACACAACCAAGAGAAATAATGGCATCGTATTTTTTACTTGCCGCCACTCGCTTGGTGGCCAATGGCAGTTCAACGGCGCCAGGAACACGGACAATCGTGATATTTTCGTCTTTCACCTGACCTAAACGCTTGAGGGTGTCCAAAGCGCCGGCCAACAGGCTTTCATTAATAAAGCTATTAAATCTGGAGATTACAATAGCAATTTTGGCGTTTGGCGCAGGAATCGCACCTTCAATTACATTCATTTCAGATCCTGTCTGTTGATTTTAAAACCGAGCGATTCTAGCACAGATTTATCTTGCTTTGACCAGTTTATTTAAAGCTGATCTGCTTATTTATTTATTAACCGCCAAGCGACAATAAGGCCATGGCGGTTAATCTCTTTAGTGAGAACTACTCTGAGATATATTCCACAACTTCAAGACCAAAACCGGATAACGCATGGTATCGCTTAGGAGAGCTCAGCAGACGCATTTTACCGACGCCTAAATCAGCCAGGATTTGTGAACCCACGCCCACACGTCGACTGGTGCCTTGCCATTTAGCCGCAGGCTGTCGTTCACCCTTGTCTTCCGCTTCGAACCGCTTGACCGTATCCAGTAACTGCTCGGAGCTTTGTTCATTACCCAGCATCACCATCACCCCACCTTCGCTGGCCACGCGTTCCATGGCTTTGGCTGATGGCCAGGTGCGCTGCGCATCTCTCTGGGTCAACAAGAGATCACCAAACACACTCTGTAGATGCACCCTTACCAGAGTCGGCTGTTCGGCTTTCACCTCTCCTTTCTTCAGGGCAAAATGAACCTGCTTATCTATGGTGTCCTGATAAGTGATCAGGTCGAATTCGCCATACTCTGTTGGCAACTTACAGGCAGCAATTCGCTCTATGGTGGTTTCATTATTGTTTCTGTATTCAATCATATCGGCAATAGTGCCCAGCTTAATGCCGTGCTTTTCAGCAAACACTTCGAGGTCTGGGCGACGAGCCATAGAGCCGTCTTCGTTGAGAATTTCAACAATTACGCTGGAAGGGTCAAAACCTGCCAAACGGGCAAGATCACAGCCTGCTTCAGTATGGCCAGCACGGGTAAGCACCCCACCCTCCTGAGCTTTAAGGGGGAAAATATGCCCTGGCATAACA
Source organism: Psychromonadaceae bacterium (assembly GCA_965249895.1). GTDB lineage: Bacteria > Pseudomonadota > Gammaproteobacteria > Enterobacterales > CBDFNC01 > CBDFNC01. The sequence continues at coordinate 1,305,557 of CBDFNC010000001.1, read as the reverse complement.
ATATCGGCCGCCTTGGCGTCTTTTGACGATGCAGCCAGCACTGTGTGTGCCCGGTCCGCTGCAGATATCCCCGTGGTCACCCCAGTTGCGGCTTCGATGGAAACGGTGAAATTTGTTGAGAACTGAGCCGTGTTGCTGTCCACCATCAATGGTAGATTTAAACACTTACAGCGTTCTTCTGTCAGGGTCAGGCAAATAAGCCCACGACCATAGGTTGCCATAAAGTTGATCGCTTCCGGCGTCACAGTTTCAGCAGCCATGATCAGGTCGCCTTCATTTTCCCTGTCCTCATCATCCATCAAAATCACCATTTTACCCTGGCGAATATCTTCGATGATGTCTTCAATTTTACTTAATGCCATCTTTCAAACCTTATTATTTTAAGAAGCCACTTTCTGCGAGCAGCGACATAGTAACACCATCCGTTTCTGGTGCTGCGGCTTTATCGCCTAACATTAACCGCTCCAGATAACGGGCAATCACATCCACTTCCAAATTCACCTGAGTGCCAGATTTAAACGCTGTCATGCTGGTTTCGGCTAACGTATGAGGCACGATAGTGAGCTTAAATTTCGCCCCATTTACCTCGTTGACAGTCAGGCTAATACCATCAACCGTTACTGAGCCTTTATGTGCTATATAACGGGCCAGCGGGGCCGGAACTTCAAGCCAAAACTCGATAGCTCGCCCTAAATCATGGCGAGAGACAACTTTCGCCAGCCCATCAACATGGCCGCTGACAATATGACCGCCTAGCCTGGATTGCGCCATTAACGCCTTTTCCAAGTTCACTTTACTGCCTACCTTTGCTGCGGCAAAGCTGGTCAGCTTTAAGGTTTCAACACTTAAATCAGCAGTAAACCCGTCAGACGTTAAACCAGTGACAGTTAAGCAAACACCGTTGCTGGCGATGCTGTCGCCCAGCTTAACATCCGATAAATCCAGCTTTCCGGTATGGATGGCGAGGCTAATATCTTTGCCTTTTGGCTTAATAGCCGCAATCCTTCCCACCGCTTCAATAATGCCTGTAAACATCTCTATGCCTTAATAAGGTTTACCAATTGTTTATACTTTATGCCCTAAGAACTGCGGACACCTTTTACATGACTCAACTATCGCACTGGTTTAGCGGTAATTCGAATATCAGCCCCTATTTGCCGCACATCTGAAATGTCCAGCTCAGGCACCTGTGCCATTGCCGTATACTCGCTTAATTGCAATAAGCTGCGCGCTGATGAACCCATTAGTTTTGGCGCCTGATACAAGATAAGCTCATCCACCAGATCTTGTTCAAATAAAGCACCGGCCAATTCTGCACCCGCTTCTACCCAAAGGTCGTTGATTTCCATTTTACCCAGCTGTTGCAAAAGCTGCTTTAGATCCACCTTACCCTGGCTATTTTCATTCACTGTAAGGGCAGTCGCTTGTTTAGGTAATTGATGCCTATGCCTTGTACCCACCAGCAGGGTATCTCCTGGCAAGGAAAAAACTCGTTTGCTATCGTCGACCAGATGTCCGGAATCAATAATGATCCTCTTTGGCTGACGAACACTCTTCTGTGGGTAATCCCGCTTAACTGAGCCTAACTCACTCCAACGCACATTCATCGACGGGTCATCTGCCAGCACAGTACCTGAGCCGGTTAACACGGCGCAACTTTGCGCCCGCCAGCACTGAACATCAGCTCTGGCCTGGGACCCCGTTATCCATTTACTCACACCGTTATTTAATGCCGTTTTACCATCCAGGCTGGCGGCAAGCTTTACCCGGACATAAGGCAAACCCGTTTGTAGTCTGTGCAGGTAACCTGAGTTGAGCGCTTGTGCTTGGCCTGACAACAGGCCGATTTCAACCTGAATACCAGCCCCTTCCAATCGAGAGTGCAGACTTTTCCCTGGCGAAGCCATGGCAAACACGATCCGGCTAAAGCCTGAGTTGAGCAATAAGCCAAGCCAGCTTGAGTCAGGCTCCATGGTCAAATAACAAGTCAGCCCTCTTTCCAAGGCTGTACAAGCCAAACCTTGCTTCAATGCATTAGGTGCACTGTTTGCTTGTTCAAATCCCTCTCCAACAATCTGATGAGCCAGAGTGATCACACAGCCGATATTGGGTCTTTCTGCCGTAGTAAATCGCCCTTTTTGAGCTAACTTTACTGCCCGGGCCATAAACCGAGCGTCAAACGTTGAGGCCATTACTATTTTTCCAGCTTAGCTATCTCTTCGCCAAACTCGCGAATATCTTCAAATGAACGATACACAGAGGCAAAGCGCACATACGCGACTTTATCCAGGCCTTTTAACGCTTCCATCACCAGCTCTCCCAGCATTTGTGACGGCACTTCCCGCTCACCCGTGGCCCTTAATTGGGACTTAAGTTGATTAATCGCCATATCTACAGCTTCCATACTCACAGGGCGCTTCTCCAGCGCCCTGTGTACTCCACCCAGCAGTTTGTCTTCGTTAAAGGGTTCTCTGCTGCCGTCGGTTTTTATAATACGTGGCATCACTAGTTCAGCAGACTCAAAGGTGGTAAACCTTTCATGACATAGGGTACATTCCCGCCGCCTCCTTACTTGATGACCGTCCGAAACCAGCCTGGAATCGATTACTTTTGTATCTTGCGCAGAGCAGAATGGGCAATGCATTTTGCCTCCAGTTAGGGTTGCGGACTCGATCTGCTAACCCGGTTTGCGGATATAACCGCTCTTATGGACCTAGTTATGGCGCAAGTGTATCTTTTCCCAGGGATAAAAAAAAGGCTGCCCGAAAGCAGCCTTTTTTAATCATTCAACACAAGATTATGCGTAAACAGGGTTCGCTCTACACAGAGCAACAACCTTAGTTTTTACAGCTTCAATCGTAACTTCATCTTCAATGTTGTCCAGCACGTCACACATCCAGCCAGCTAACTGCTTCACGTCTTCGCCTTTAATACCACGGCGAGCCAGCGCTGGCGTGCCAATACGTAACCCGGAAGTTACAAACGGAGAACGCGGATCGTTCGGTACAGAGTTTTTGTTTACCGTGATATTGGCGCGGCCTAATGCAGCGTCAGCATCTTTACCAGTAATGTCTTTATCAATCAGGTCAAGTAGAAACAGGTGGTTTTCAGTACCATTGGATACAATCTTGTAACCTCGCTCCTGAAACACAGCTACCATGGCCTTGGCGTCATTTAATACGATTTGCTGATACTCTTTAAATTCTGGCTCCATGGCTTCTTTAAAGGCAACCGCTTTTGCTGCAATGACATGCATCAAAGGACCACCCTGGCCACCAGGGAATACCGCTGAGTTCAGCTTCTTCTCGATTTCAGGGTTGGCTTTCGCCAGGATCAGACCGCCACGAGGACCGGCAAGGGTCTTGTGGGTTGTTGTCGTGGTAACATCGGCAATTTGAACCGGGTTTGGATAAAGACCCACGGCAACCAGACCCGCTACATGAGCCATATCAACAAACAGATAAGCGCCGATGGAATCCGCGATATCGCGAAAACGCTGCCAGTCAACGATGCCGGAATAAGCAGAGAAACCTGCAACGATCATCTTTGGTTTGTGCTCTTGGGCCAAACGCTCGACTTCTTCATAGTCCAGCAAACCCGTTTCCGGGTTAATGCCGTACTGCACTGCGTGGTATATCTTACCGGAAGAGCTAACTGAAGAACCGTGCGTCAGGTGTCCACCATGAGCCAGGCTCATGCCTAAAATGGTATCTCCTGGCTGCAGTAAAGCCTGGTATACCGCAGCATTGGCCTGTGAGCCAGCGTGTGGCTGAACATTGGCATAGTCTGCGCCAAATAGCTCCTTCGCCCGGTCGATAGCCAGTTGTTCGGCGATATCTACATATTCACAACCGCCGTAATAGCGCTTGTAAGGGTAACCTTCAGCATACTTGTTAGTCAGCTGGCTGCCTTGCGCTTGCATAACGCGTGGGCTGGTGTAGTTTTCTGAAGCAATCAGTTCAATATGTTCTTCCTGACGAGTAACCTCGTTAGTCATTGCCTGCCACAGCTCTACATCATAATCGGCTATATTCATATCACGCTTAAGCATCCATTTCTCCTGACTCAAATGCGAATAACAACTAGGATTAAGGTCGCGTATTTTACATCCAGACGGCAATTATTCCCAGCCCTGAATTATGAATATAATTACCATTCAAAATGAATAAAATAAAAGTTGTCGGTTCTAGGATGCCTCTTCCGCTAAAAATCCTTGTTTTAGGGCTTCCACCGACTCGCCGTAACATATCTCCGTCGCGGTGATAAACGGCTCGCATAACTGATCATTTTTAGCCGCCATTTCCAACTCTTTGGCCAATAACCCCAATGCTGTTAACCCCATGCTATAGCAAGCACCTTTTAAGCTATGGGCATCTCGCTCCAGGTTTTCTCCTGTCATTATGTTTTCCATCAAAGCCGCCGAGCTAAACAAAAAGGTAGTGACCAGCTCCCGCACCTTATCTTCTCCCAATACCTTAGCGTCCTGCGACAGAACAGACGCGTCTATCAACATATCCCCGTCATCGTTAGGTACGGGTAACCCAAGCACCAGGTCCAAAGGTAAGTGAAGGTCGTTGCTTTCCGTTTCTTCGGTTAAGCGTTGCTTTAACGCCCTGGCCAACTCATTGATGCGAAGTGGTTTGGCAATAAAGTCATCCATACCGGCAGATAGATAGGACTCTATTTCATCTTTAACTACATGGGCCGACACAGCGACAGTAGCCAGTTCCGTATCATAATGTTTCACGGCAAGCTGTTTTAACTTCTGACCCAGTATCACACCATCTATATCGGGTAGGTTCATATCCAACAAAGCCAGCGAAAAACACCTTTTAGACACGGCGGATAGCGCCTGCGCTCCATTTACCGCTTCTGTTACCTTCATACCCAGTTTTTCCAGCAAACCTTTCGCCACCATACGATTCACCGGGTTATCCTCAACCAATAAAACCTGGGCCGGCGGCAAAGTGGGAATGCGAGCTAGTGTTACGGTTTTTTGTTCTTTTCCTGGTTTGAGCTCCAGGGTGAAGTAGAAGCAACTGCCGCGGCTTTCCTCGCTGTTAAGCTTTAATTCTCCTCCCATCAGGGCTACCAACTTACGACTAATGGACAAACCCAAGCCCGTACCGCTACGGCTAACATTTGACTCCAGTTGATGAAACGCAGAAAAAATAACATCCTGCTGGGCTTTCTTAACGCCGATCCCGGTATCCCTGACCGCAAAGCAAATACTACCGTTGTTGGAGCTCACGCTAAGAGTGACACTACCTTGCTCGGTAAACTTAATGGCATTGCCCAATAAGTTGGACAATACCTGTCTAAGCTTACCACCGTCAGAGAAATACCAGCCGGCAACATGGTCATCCAACTTAGCCTGCAGCGACACCCCCTTCTCGATGGCACGCGCTTGTAACAAGGCCAGCAAGTCCGCCGCCATATTCTCTAAATTAAAATGACTGGACTTAAGTTCCAGGTGGCCTGCTTCGATCTTGGAATAATCCAGCACATCGTTAAGGATATCCATTAAGGCTTCACCAGAGCTGGTGATGGCGCCGAGGTAAGTTTGCTGCCTGGCGGTAAGCTTAGTGTCAGCCATCAGCTGCAAGGTGCCTAAAATACCATTCATCGGAGTGCGGATCTCATGGCTCATATGGGCCAAAAAGCTGGATTTAGCGATGTTAGCTTGTTCTGCCCCCTTTCGGGCTTGTTGATGTGAACTGGCTTCCTCTGCCAAACGGTTGTTGGCCATTGCCAGCTCAGAGGTCCGCTTTTTCACCTGCAGTTCGAGAGAGTCTCTGTGTACCCTTAATGCCTGCTGCGCATTTTCTTGTTCAATCTCCAACTCATGCTTTCGGGCCATATTCTCTCTGAATATATAAATCGCTCTGGCGAGTTCGGCGAGTTCATCATTACCCTGGGCATCCACTTCAATATTCATGTCACCCTGAGCCAAGTGACGCAAGGCCTGGCTGGTATTATTCAGACGGCGGATAATATTGCGGTACACGACCCCCCACATGATCACCAACAAAATAACTGCTGAGCCAACCGCAAACCCAATCAAGGCTTTTTCAGCCAATATTAACAGCTCCTTAACCTGGCGTGATGCCTCGTACGCTTGCACCGACGTTCCCTCTACCAATTGGTCGACCAGCCTTGTGATCTTACCCAATAGAGACAGGTTTAAATTGGTCAGCCGCTGGATCTCCTTATCAGCCTTAATAAACTCTTCTTGCATTAGAAACATGCTACCCACTTGAGATAGCTCGGCTAGCTGAACTTCCATCTGTTGGAATCGATAAGGATCTGACCCTGACTGAATACGACGGGTTAAGATATCGAGCTGCTTACCCAGGTGGCTTCGGCTGCCCCTTAAACTTACGAGATTATCTATATTGCCAATAGCATTAATGTCCTGTCTTAGTTGAAATGCCAAATACCTGAATTCAGTCATACGGTCCATACGATCCAGATCGATTTCCACCAATTTATCCAGAGGTGGAAATAAGCGTTTTTTTGATACCCCGGCAATCACCAGCTCATAAATACCAGTGACTCCCGCCAAAGTGGATACGGAAGCATTAGCAACCTGAGATGCAGACAATTCCACCAAGGTATCGGCGGCGATTGATATTTGCTGGCTGAGGCTATCCACTTTCTCCCGTAACTCAATTTTTTGCCCTACGGTATCTCCCAACAAGGCCAGATTTCCGACTACCGACTTATGGCTTCGCTGCAACTGAGTAACGTTATGATTGGCCAATCCGTTCAGCTGACTCAGTTGGTCTCGTAAATTTTGGTTAAGCAAGGTCAAACGTTTTCCCTGCTCTACTCGCATCGTCTCCTTTTCTGCGATCGCCAATAGCTGAGCAGAAAATAGTATTTGCTTACTCAATTCCGACAGTTTGCGTGCGCCAATCAGAGCAGGGACCGATTTATCAATCATCTTGGATTCGCTTTCCGCAACTTCTTTTAGCAACAAAACACTGACTAAAGACGCGAACACAGATAACAGCGCCATCACAAAAAATGCCAGCAACAATTTACTGCCGATTCCTTTAATCACGTCACCCTCCCAATAACTGCCATAGAATTAAAACCAAACTACTTTACTGGCCCTTGCCAACACAATTAACTGACACAAGCCCTTTAATCACGTCACCCTCCCAATAACTGCCATAGAATTAAAACCAAACTACTTTACTGGCCCTTGCCAACACAATTAACTGACACAAGCCCTTTAATCACGTCACCCTCGTGAAACTAACGCTAAATTGCAACCCACTTTCTTATTGACCTTAATCACTACCTTTCATGGCGATTACTTGCACAATTGTTATTTGAAATTATGCTGTTATAGACACTTCCCAGGCGGAGTTTCCCTTGTCGCGATTATGCATATTTATTCTTATCTCCCTGTTCTTACACCCCGTTTACGGGCCAAGCTGGGTGGTTGATAGCTGGCAACCGCCTTTTAACTATAACCAGAGTTCTCAAGATAAGCGCATAATTCCATTAAAAAAAGCCTCAAAACACTGGCGCTTATGTGCGTTGTACCCACATTTAAAAGACTCTTACTGGCAATCGGTGAACTACGGGGTTCATCAACAAGCCAAACGGTTAGGAGTAGAGGTTCAGGTATATGAAGCAGGAGGATATAACCAGGAAAAACGACAACAAGAACAGCTCACGTCTTGTATAAAATGGCAAGCTGATGCGGTTCTTTTGGGAGCCATTAATTTTGATGACCTTATCTGGCAAATAACTAAGCAAACCAAGGATACCCCGGTATTTGGCCTGGTGAACAACTTGCCATCTCAAGGTACCAAGGGAAAAGTAGGTGTTAACTGGTTTCAAACTGGGTATCGAGTAGGCAACTATTTACACTTACTACACAAGCGTAATAACAAAAAAATCAGAGTAGCCTGGTTTCCTGGCCCACTCAATAAAGGCGGCTCCAATGTGACCGAGCAAGGCTTTAAGCAAGGGATAATGAACAGCCCTATCGAAATAGTTGCAGTCAGAAGAGGCGACAATGGCAAAGAGATACAGCGAAGTCTGTTACAGGAGGTGTTGGAACAACACAGTGATTTGGATTACATAGTGGGAGGAGCAGTAGCGGCCGAAGTAGCTATTACCGAACTAAGAACAAGGGGACTGGAAAAAAAGTTAAAATTATCAGTACTTATTTTAGCCATTGCGTTTACCGTGGACTACTAAGGAAAAAAATCGTGATGGCACTAACGGATAAAATGGTACTGCAAGGCCAGTTATCCGTTGACCAAGCGGTCAAACACCTGGAAGGGAAAAGCTACACCACGGATTTGGGTCCCAAGTTAAAAGTCCTCACACCTAACAACATCCGCGCACTCAACCACAAACTCAACCTGGCGCCAGCCAATAACATGCTCAGTTATTATCAACCTCCAATGTAAATGTCAGTAATAACTGCATTGGAGCAGCAATATCGATAATTTCCTACCGGTAAATATTCAGTTAACCAGGCTAGCTGGATGCTTTTCTAAGCGAAACCTTCCTGTATCACGGTAACGCTTCAGCATAAGTCAAATCACGCTAGCCGGAGTGTCAGCTAAATTTACACCCAGCACTGACACGAAACATCAACGCGCATAAAAAATAAATTATAACCATTAAAAACAACTAGTTAGGGCTGAGTTCTTATTTTGGCCTAATTACTGCTTTCTACTCCATGAAATCAGATTCTTTTAATGGACTAAAAGGAAGGTTGTCGCAATGGAATTGTTAAAGTACACCGCTATTTCTCTTGGTATTGCAGCCACGCTCAATGCTGGAATTGCCCATGCCACTCATTTTCGTGGCGCGACTATGGTACCCAGTGTCAGCGCTTCAGGCTTGCTTACCATCAATTCAACAAGCTTTTGGCGTAAGACTATCAGTAACCCCCTGTTTCCGGTACTCAGCGGCGTAGGCAGCTTAGGCGCAGGTGTTACAACGTTAACCGACACCTCTGACGCTCGTTTTGACAGGCGTATTCAGGTCCACACGGCACAGCTTCCCGGTGCAGGGTTTTATTCCATTAGTGCATCCAGTTGCTGCCGGGTTAGTGGGGTTCCAAATGTCAACAGTGGCAGCTTAAGTGAAAGCTTTACGATGAACTCAGGGGTCTATTGGGATGGCCAAAATGCGGCGCAGCCAATCGCCTTTAATATGTCCAACATACAGCCCGAGGTGATCCGGGGGCAAACCTATAACGATAGCCTGAGTGCCGTTTCTCCAGGCGGATATAGCTTAGTTTATGATCAGGTATTGAACTCAGGTACATCGGGCATTACAGCACAACCTCCAGGGTTTACCATTAACCCTCTAACTGGTGCTCTGACAATCGTTCCTGGTGGCGTAGGGGCTCCTCCTGATGGCACCTTTGACTACGCCGACAACGTCTCGAACCCTGGTGCCGACTACGCTTTTAGCGGAAATATCATCGCTATTGATAATCCATCCGGTCCCAATAGTTTTGTCGAGTTTGACTGGATGTTTGACGGCGTCGACGCTCAACAAGGTAATTTAGCCCCCATTGTTAACAATGAGGTGATCAATGCCCTGACGGGCGACTCAATACCTCAGACGGTAACCGCGATAGATCCCAATGGCGACTTACTATCTAACTGGGCGTTACTTAGCTTTCTGGGCCCCACAGCTCCCAATGCACCTTCTTTTAACCTACTCGGCAACCAGCTATTTTCCTGGGATAGCACTGGCGCTCCGCTAGGCACATATGTCGCCAGTATTCGAGTCAGTGATCCCTTTGGAGTCACGGATGTCGGCACCATTACCATTAATTTAACGCCAAGCACTGGCGGTAATACCAACGGAACAGTCGCTGTACCAGAGCCAGCGCCTTTGGCCTTAATGGCCATTGGTTTGCTCGGGTTAGGTTTCTCATCAAGGCGTAACAACAAATAATTTTGCCCCCCAATCCAAGGCGGGGTCTCCCCTGCCTTGTTGTATTCTTCTCAATTGCTAAGCTTGATCTATCCCCGAATTAAAGACCGAAAGCAAAGGAATGCTGAGCTCTTTCACCCAAACCGGCAGTACTGAAAGCTACCAGTTATCACTATGCGTTACACAGGGAATTGTCATATGACGACGTTTAATTTTTCAGTTTTTGCCTTCCTGATCTTAGCTGCTCCACTTAGCCCCGCTTCTGAAATTGCACCACCATCATTACCAGATGAACTGATGATCGAGGCCCTTAAAATTCAGGAAGTAGACCGCTCCGAATTGGCGGCTATCGTTTCACAGGTAAATAATAAGCAAGTGAGCAAGGCCAAAAAGAGCCTAGCCGATTACTTAACACGCTTTCCAAATGACACTACGGCACTGGAAATCGCCGGCGGTTTATTGCTTATGGACAAAAGATATTCCGCCGCTAAGGCCGCATTTACCAACATTATTAAACTCTCCCCTGGGCATATTAACGCCCGATTAAAATTGGGTATCAGTTTAATCGAGTCGGGCAACCAGCAGGCTGGAGTGGTGGAGCTGAAAAATGTGCTGCACCTGGACCCTAACAATATTCCGGCATTAGGGTATCTGGCCTGGCTAAGCAAACAATCGGGAGAATATTTACAAGCCAAGACTTACTTCAAGCAAATCATCAAACTTGAACAAACCGAAGACTCTCAATTTCTTCCTTTCCACCTTGAAATTGCTGAAATACTGCTAATTGAACAGAACCACCAAGCCGTTTTAACCCTGCTGAAACCGTTACACCTTGAGATCAAACCAGACAATTCACTTAGCGCCAGCGCCAGCTTGATGTTATCTAATGCACTATTACATCAGGGAAAAACGGACTCCGCGAGGCAGGTTGTCGATAAGCTCAGTAAAGTATTTCCAGGCGATTTATCTGTCACTCTGGTTTCCGCTAACCTATTAATGGCAGAAGACCGGACTCAAGCAGCCATTTTAACCCTGGAAACATATTTAAATCAGCACCCCGACAGCCTCAGAATTATATATGAACTGGCTAAAAAATATGCCGCACAGGGTAAACAGGAAAAAGCGGTTGTTATGCTTGAACACTTAATTAAAACAACAAAAAGCCCTGGCCCCGAAGACTTAGTCAGAGATATAATTTCTATTTATGGCGCAGCCGGGGAGTTGGAAAAAGCTGAACAAGTCGCGCAGAAGTACACTAAAGACTTTCCAGGTAATCCTGTCTTGCTATATCTCAAAGCTGAGGTAGAGGTTCTCAAAGGAGATACAGGAAAAGCCATCAGCACACTGGAAAAGCTGTCGCAAGTTCACCCAAATTATTTACCAGCATATTTCTTGGCCAGCAAACTTAGTGAGGATTCATTAATCAACAGGGAAAAGTATCTAAAACAAGCTGTATTCTATAACTCCTCTAGTACACGGCCCTGGATAGAATTGACCAATTTTTATTATTCATTAGACGCTCTCACGAAAGCAGAGCAGACATTAGAAAATGCCGTGCTACAGAATCCAAATAACACCCAGCTGCTATTTGAATACGCGGGTTTACTGGACGTCCTGAATAAAAAACAACAAGCGAACAAATTCTACCGAAGAACCCTGGTGAACGATCCGACCCATAACCAAGCCTTGCACAACCTGATAGCCAATCTCGCAACCAGTAACACAGGCTGGGAAGAAGCAACCCTACTGGGAAAAACAGCTTATTCCCGTGGTACAACTGACCCTTTTATCCTCGACTCGTATGGCCTGGTGCTATTAAGAACAGGTAAAACAGAACAAGCTCAGTCCATCTTAACCCAGGCCCTCAGTCAGGTGACCGATGAACTCAGGGCTCTCGATCCAGTAGGCGTCGCCCACATTCATTACCATAAGGGGCAAGCTTTTATCGAAAGTAAAAACCTGAAACTGGCAAGGCGCGAATTTAAATTTGCCATCTCTCTGGGGCTGAATGAAGAGAAAAAAGCAACCATAGCGCAATACCTGAATTAGGGAGATAACACAGTGAGAGGAATGCTATTGACCGCTACACTCACCCTGATAATTCAAGGTACTGCCATTGCACATAACCAGGATCCCAACAAGGTGTCCAATCAAGTTACAATGGAGCTAACCTCCGGTGCCACTTATGAAGACTGCACGACTCTTAATAAAGCACAACAAATTAGCTATCAATTTAGCGCTAATAACAAGGTGGAGTTTAATATTCATTACCACCTAAAAGGCAAGGCTTACTTTCCGGTGTTCCCTACACTGCAACAGCAGAGCCAAGACACCTTTAAAGCCAATCACAATAGCGAATACTGCCTGACCTGGATAAACCGAACTAAACAAAACCTTTCCCTTAAATACGCTTATCAATTACTTTCTACACAATCAGCCGCCAATCTACCTTGATACTGGTCTCACTTTACCCCTGATAAATATGGTTTAAAAGTCATGTTCTGGATGTAGCTTTACAATACGCCGTTGCTGGCTATCTAAGACAAAAATCACCCATTCACCAGGTTTGATACCTTTTAGGAGTTGCGCGGGTTTAACTTGATAACTCATGGTCATCGCCGCCATATAACCTTTAATTTCATCGTGTTCTAATACTACCCGGCCCTGCAGTTTGTCTACTTCAAGGACCCGCCCCCTGCCCTTGAATAAATATTTCGCCTTAAGGGTCGGTTCGGGCGTACTCCCCTTACCAACAATTAGCTGACCAAACATGCCCATTTTCTCATGGGTTTCTACATGGCAATGAAACTCCAGTGTCACATCTTTATCAGGAACAACGAGTCGCGCAGTTCTAAGGCCTGGCCCCCTGAACTCCAGAGTAAACATAGGATTTAAACCTGGAAACATCAGGGCATGGCGCACCGAATCTGTATTTTCCAGGGTGATCTCAAGCACCTCACAAGGCTCTGCTTTAATCATTCTGGGTTCGAAACCAAATACTTCACCTTCCCGCGCATATTTTGACCCAGCCTTAATATGAACAGCCCGGACAGAGCCTGGCTTGGCACAGCTTGTGGCGACTATCTCATGCTGCGCCATTGGTTCTCGATACCGACTGGCCCGGTGGACTTGCTCAGGGTACGGCTTGGCGCGGCCCGCGGGCTCCTCAGTGTCTACACTGAACTCGTAATCCTCCGCAGGGGTATGAAAAATAGCGGGGTCAAAAGTGGGGATTTTGCCCCGGTAAAAATCGGGATTGAAGAATCGCTCAAGACTCGTCGCAACCTTGGGTAAGCCTTGCTCAGTTAGATAACCCGGATAAACGATTGCGGTGAGATCGCCCCCCGGCCCAATACCTTTGTTTGTCGTATTCTGCTCTTGATGGTCATGTAATAGCCAAACACCTGGACCTGAAGCTGAATGGGCATCCTGGCTGGTATTTAAATCTAAATCTATTCTCTGTGCAGCAGACAAGTGAAATACATCACGACTAGCCTGACTAGTTTTAGCTAATTCATAACCATCCTGATGAGTGACCGTCGGGTGATGCCCGTGGGAATGTAAGGAGAGAGGGCTGGCACCCGCATTTAATATTCTGAGTTTAGTGTGCTGTTCAGGGTCTACCAGGATGGTAGAATTATGTAGGGTATAAGGAAAAGAGCGGCCATTTAACAGGAAAATATTTGGCTGGCGCTGAGCACTGTCGTATTCCCTGTGCATCCGCTTTTCAATTTCCCTCGGATCTTGCGTGTTATCCAGGATTCGATTGAGCCTGTCATCTATATCCAAATAAACCAGTGAGTACTCTCGTTGATACTCCTCTTTTACAGCTTTAGCTGGGTCGCTTATCAGGCCGGCGCCAGGTACCAAATGACTAAATCGATTATCCGGCCGATTAGGCTCAATAATCAACATACCTACCAAGCCCATCAGCACATGAACATCTGGCCGCACGTGGCAATGATAAAAGTGAGTACCGGGGTTTTTGGCGATAAACTCATAGGTGAATGATTCACCAGGATTTACCGCTGCCTGGGTAATGTCCGGCACTCCGTCGACAGCATTGTCGTGAATAGCACCATGCAAGTGTATGGTATGGGGAAAGTAATGGGTATTATGCAAGGTAATGGATACCCTGTCCCCTTGCTCTACCCGTAGCGTAGGGCTGGGCAAGATTGCCCTGGAGATCATTCCCCTGCCTTCCGGCGCAAACACCCAAAAAGTAACATATTCACCGGGATACACCTCTTGCTGAACTTCGATGACTTCCAGGTGGATCTCAACTTCATCGACATCACCATCACCATCCAGGTCTCTGCCCAAGGTTATCGCCGGATCGCTAGCGTCTGGCTGCTTTGAAACAAACTCTGCGGCAGGCAGAGGATTGCAAATCAGCAATAACAGCAACAAACAAGAGCAATTAGCCATGGCTTAGCTATTTATTCATATACTGGACATGTAATAAATCCGCAGATAAAGCATAGCCGTAAGCTGCTTCGGCTTTGGCAATGGATCTGGCATGATCGTAAGCTCCCTGAGGTTTCTTATGATTATGCTTAGCGGATGCGAGATACATCTTGGCATCATCCAGCAAGGCATGAACCAGCGCCTTTTGAGATTGGTCCATCTTCATCTCTTTCATATCCGCGGCGACTTTATCAATTTGCTGTTGAGCCTTAGCAAGGTGGGTCGGACACTCCATTGCCTGTGCACTGACGGTAAACATCAGTGCAGCAAAAAACAACAATCCTTTTGCACGCATAACTTCCTCCCAATATCAACATTTATCAAAACAAAGTTTAGTCAACAAATATCAGGTGAGCGCTACCTAAGCCGCTAAATCTACGCTTAGGTTATTTCACCGGCAAACAAATAACCTTCGCCATGAATAGTGACGAACAATTCGGGATTTCTGGGATTATCAAACATCTTACTCCTCAGGCGCCGCACACATCCGGTCAGGCAGGCACCCTTCGAGCGCTCTCATGGTGGCAAAGGCTAAGGTGTATTGGTGATTGAGTACCCTGCTTACGAAAGAACTGACGCAAGAGCAAATAGAACGGTATTTCAGCGCCAAAAATCTGGCACTCTTGACCCAGTCGGAAAAATATCAGCGAGCTGATCTCTCAGGTCAAAGCCTTTCGAGAAAAATTAACCGAACTAACAGCGCGACTACCAGTTAGAGTTGGCCGCCGACTTCGCCGGTTTACTTTTTACCGATGCTAAACAAGGAGCCCTACGCGTCCGCCTACTTAGGTGATAAACCGACGCTTAAACAACCACCTTACACCGAAATGGAAAAGTATCTCAATACCTCTGGTTTAGGCGTCGCCAAGCAGTTTAATGAGCCAGCGGACCACCTGGCGGTACAGTTAGATTTTCTGGCGAACCAGTTTAAGCCTCAGCAACAACTGAACTCTATCCAAAACCCAGTTATTAAACTGGCTTGCCCGGTTTGTCGATAAAGCAGCATCAAAGGATGCATTTGGTTTCTATGCCAGTGTATGCCAACTGTTACTGCAATTTGAAGCGCTGGACAGCGCTTTCTTAAGTACCCAACTAGAAAGCTAATTGCAGCCTTATCAGCAGGTTACTATTTATGCCTGATCCGGTAAGATAAGGTATTTTACGAGCCCTAATTATGCGCCTGTTTATCCTGCTTTCTGCTGCGCTACTTTCCGCCTGCAGCCAAACCCCGGCCAGTAACCCCGCGCCGTCATCAAGCCAGCTGCAAAGCCAGCTGCAAAGCCAGCTGCAAAGCCAGCTGCAAAGCCAGTACGATTACAACATCATCGACAGCGCATCCGGTCATGCTATTACACTAGATACGCTAACAGAGGGGCTCCGGAGTAGCGATGTGATATTTGTGGGTGAATATCATGGCCAATCCGCTATTCACCTGTTTCAGCTTCAGTTATTGCAAGCCCTGCAACAGCAAAATCCGAATATAAGCTTGTCCATGGAGCAGTTCAGCCGGGATAAACAAGCGGAAGTAAACAGTTATCTGGCAGGTAATACGGGCGAAGCAACGCTGATCAAGCAGGCTAATGCCTGGGACAATTACAAGGCCAGCTATCGCCCGCTGATAGAGTTTGCCAAAGACAAACAGCTGGATGTATTGGCCGCCAACGCCCCCAAACACATAGTCACCTGTGTAGGCCGCTTTGGTGAAGCCTACCTGGATAAACTGCCCAGAGAACAACGTCAATATGCCGCGCAGCGACTCACCCTGGAAAATGGCCCCTATAAGGCTAAGTTTTTAGGCAATAATCACCACACTAGTCCGGCGATGGAAAAACACTTTAAGGCCCAGTTGGTATGGGACGATACCATGGCCGAGTCACTGAGCCGCTACAAGCACCAACGCCCGGAGCAACAAATTATGCATATTGCCGGTACCTTTCACATAGATGGCAAGCTGGGCACAGTAGAGCGCTTATTGTTCCGCACACCCGGCGTCAAGATAACCACCATAGTGCCGGTCACATCACTTAAACAAGAACAAGCCCCCGGCGATTACTTATTACTGGTGAAATCTTTACCCGAACCTTATCTCGATGAAAAAAAGCAGCGGGCCGCTATGCAGGAAATGTTTAAAAAAGCCAAATCTAAACAATGCGAGTATCAAGATGAAAACGTCAGTTAAACGACAAGCCATAACCCTGGCCAGCCAATGCCACCTGGCCTTGATGTCGACCCAAAGCCAGAAGATGCCGGGGTTCCCCTTCGGCTCTGTGGCTTGTTATACATTGGACGTGCAGTGTAATCCGATATTTCTCCTGAGCGATCTGGCTGAGCACAGTCAGAACCTGAGGGTCAACAACAAACTCAGCTTGCTGGTGTTAGAACAAGCTAAAGCAGATCACCCCAGGGACTTCGGCCGCCTCACCCTGCTAGGTCTGGGGGAAGTCGTTCATGATGAAGAACTCGAAAGCGTCCGCCAAATTTATCTGACTCAGTTTCCCAAAGATGAGCCCCTAACGCAGTTTTCAGATTTTCATTTCTGGCGGTTAAAGGTGGAAAAAGCCCGTTATATTGGCGGGTTTGCCAAGGCGAATTGGCTTGAATGGACGGCTTAACATAGCGTCAACTTCACGACGTAATGCTGTTTGGCTAGAGTCAGCCACAAAAAACGGGAGGTTCCTTCATATTTGATAATTTTAACGGCTGAACAGCTCTGCTCCAGGTTGGCTTTCTAGCCGATATTTAGCACGTCGTTTGACTAGCTTGCTATTTTCCAATCTGGTCCACTGGCTCTCAAGCAAGGGGCAAAACCAGGCTCGTCGGAAAGGCTTTCAGTAAGCCTCCATCAGGTCAGTGGCATCAATAAGAGTGCTACTATTATTAGCAGCGGAACTAGGAATTACGGAGCCCGGCTTGCAACAAGAGCCTCCCCGAGAAATACCAGCTAAAAAACCCTTCAGAGACAGAATAGTCTTGTCTAACTTAAATGTTGGCCTTTTTTTCTTCCTAGCTCTGTTAACAGCCATACTTCTGCTGTTGGGACATTTTTATTTTACCGACCTGAAACATGAGCAAAGAGGAGCCTTAACCAACAAGTTATCTGTTACCGCGGACAAAATCGAAGATATTATTACCTCACGCTTATATATGCTGGATGAGCTCGCATCCCATGTGCAAATTTCACCAGACATAAACCAAGCTGAGTTTGATCACCTGGCGCAATCCATGCTCGAACGTGACCCGAGTGTACGCAGTCTTCAATTGGCCCGTAACAGCGTAGTTTCACACGTATACCCGGCTACAGGAAATGTCGCTGCCTTGGGGCACAATCTGTTAACAGACATCACTCGCAAGGCTGATACGTTACTCACCTTGCGGACTAATACGGCAACAATTTCTGGGCCACTAACACTACGTCAAGGTGGCACCGCGTTAGTGGTACGCCAACCCATCCAAATCAGGGATAACTCAACCCACAGCATAGAAACCTGGGGCTTGAGTATTTTGGTGGTGGACTGGCATGTGATCCTGCAACAAACCGACGTTCTTAGTCTCGCCAATGTGGAAAACTTAGCGTTACGTAAACGAGTGGACGATAAGTGGAAAACCGCATTTTGGGGCAATAATAAGGTCTTTGATAACGACGTTATCATAGTGGACATCCAGCTGCCAAACAGCAAGTGGCAGCTTGCTCTCTATTCTCCCCACATACGCATATCCCCCCTCGTATGGGTCAGCTTAATCGCATTTTTCATCCTGTTGTTGTTGATTTATTTTTTGCTGCAGTTTAGTCGCAAACTAACCTGGATCGCCCCGGCAGCTCTGGCCGCAGCCTTTGCATTGCTGTGCACCACCATTACGGGTTTAAGCTATTACACTATATCCAATGAACACCAGCAGGAAATACATCAACTAGCTGAGTCTGCGCGCGCTAAAATCCGTAGTCGTTTGCTCGATAGCTTAGACTATATGTTGCTGCTGAGTCTGGCACGCACTTCAAATAGGTTATCCGCAAACGACTTTCAACTTAAGGTGGGCCAATATGTAAAAGACCATCCCGAATTAATTAATGTTACCTGGGTCGATGAAACCTTCACCATTCGAGATGTCGCCCCACTCGAATGTAACAAGCAAATCATTGGTCTTAGGATTGATCTTGAAGAGCCCAAAAGGGCTTCTCATCTGGCAAAAGAATTACACCTCCCTGTTTACACTCGCCCATTTGTTGCGATTCAAGGGGGCGCATCCTTTGAGGTTTGGCTGCCCATTTTTCGAGGTGCTAAACACCTTGGTTTTTTTGCCGGGGTATATTCTGTGCCTAAATTATTAAAAGTGGTGATGTCGGACGAGAGCTTAAAAAATACGGTATAAGCATGATAACCAGCGATGGTCAGGTTGTAGATAAAAGCCTGCTAAAGGAAGAGCTTCCCGTAGAGTTTCTGCAAACTGAGTCCCTGTCACCACCTGGTTACGATATCGCATTAAAGATTGTACGATATAAAGACCCCAACTGGCGCTGGGATATCATTCTGCTGCTTTTACTGGCCCTCAGTTTAGCATTAGGTTTTTTCTGGGGTATGTTCGTTTTATTACGGGCTCAAACCGAGTTACAACAGCGCTACCGGCAGCTAAGTGAAGCCAGAGACGCCTTACATCGTAAAAAAGAGTTGTTCCAGGTTACCTTGCTGTCAATCGGGGAAGGGTTAATCACACTTGACCCCCTTGGCAAGGTAAAAAGCCTTAACCCGATAGCAGAAAAAATTACTCAGTACTCCACTGCGAAAGCAAAAGGCAAAGACCTGTATCGAGTGATGCCGCTATTGGATGTCGCCCATCGAGAACCCATGAAGCTGGTGTTAATAGACGCGATTAAAAATCAACAAGGTGACGCGATCGGCACCGTAATAGTGCTGCACGATATTACGGATATGTATTTAATGACCCTGGAATTGGAGCACAGAGCAAAACACGATCCACTAACTGGCCTGGTGAATCGTGCAGAGTTTGAGTATCGGCTACAACGTGCCGTGACCGAAGCTAAGCTGGATAGCAGGGAGCACAGCTTACTCTATTTGGATCTGGACCAATTCAAGGTAGTGAATGATACATGTGGCCATTTGGCCATTTGGCAGGTGATAACTTATTAAAACAGTGCTGGATTCAAGTAATAAGTGCAACACGCACGCCAGTAAAGGCTTCTAGGGGAGTTAGTCCTCCCAACACTTTTCTTGGCGTCAAGTTCAACAGGAAGATCCTGTCCTCAATCGCCTTTTCTGTGAGTGTCGCCATATCAAATTTCTTAGGCCAAAACCGCCTGATCCGACCATTGGTATTTTCATTTGTACCTCTCTGCCAGCTCGCGTAAGGTTTGGCAAAATAAATGCCTGTATCCGTTTCCTTTGCTACGCGAACATGGTGAAATGCATTGGGTTACGAGGATCAACGAAGCATTAGAAAAAAACCGGTTAATACTGTTTCACCAAACCATAAAACCCTTGTTTGCCAAACAAGCAGGGGTTCATTACGAAATTTTATTGCGAATGAAAGATCAAGATGGTGAACTTATCAGCCCTGCCGCCTTTCTACCCGCAGCAGAACGTTACGACATGATGATTTTAATTGACCGCTGGGTCATCAACTCTGCTTTCGACTTCTATAAGCAAAACCCAAAGCAGCTGGACACTTTATCGTTATGCAGGGGACTGGTCAAACTTGGGTAACAGATCTATCGGGTTTGTAGGAGCTTAACCCATCTCAGGGATGAGATGTAAAGCGCATGGATGCACGTTCGGCGAACCCGGTGGGCACGGGCTTCGCCCTCTTCACTTATAGAAAGGCATCTGCTCTACAGAGGCCGCTACAATTGTTACCCTAATACCCGTTATTTGATGGGTTCCTTATGCAGTATCAATGTCTCCGCTCAGTCGTTGAGCGATGATGGTTTTTTAAAATTTCTGAAAGCTACGCTCAATGGCAAAACAAAACTTAGCAATAAACTTTGTTTTGAAATCACTGAAACCTCAGCTATTTCCAATATGATTAAAGCTAAACATTTTATCACCTGCTTAAAAGAGCTGGGCTGTAAATTTGCGTTAGATGACTTTGGCTCAGGCATGTCATCCTTTGGCTACCTGAAGAACCTGCCCGTTGACTATCTAAAAATAGATGGCAGCTTTGTTAAAGACTGTGCTCGGGAGCCAATCGATTTAGCCATGGTAAAATCCATCAATGAAATTGGCCATATAATGAAAATGCAAACCATCGCTGAGTGTGTTGAAGATAGTCAGACGGTACAGCTGTTATCGCATTTAAATGTAGATTTCGTTCAGGGTTATGCCATTGAGAAACCAAAACCATTGAGTTAATAAAGTTGCTCGAAACTTTCTGCCCATAGGACGCCAACAAACGTAAAAAAAGCTCATTTTAGCTCTAAGCCACCAGCCGAACTTTGTAACTTGGTGGCGACACCTTGGCCAATTGCGACGCCTAAACGTTCGATAATCGCTTCCAGCTTTGAGGGTCTTACCGAGTAGTCGACAATATCTTCAGCGTTTATAATTTCTCTGGCCACAAAACCAGGGCTACCAAACCCGTCTATTAAGCCGAGCTCCAATGCCTGCTCACCATTCCAAATTAACCCTGAGTAAAGTTCACCAGTATTCCGGACGATACGATCTCCCCGGCCTTCCTCTACCACCTTGATAAACTGGTTATGAGTAGATGTCAGCACTGTTTGGAAGAATTTGGATTCATCCTCTTTCTGCGGAGAGAATGGGTCCAAGAAGGACTTATGTTGCCCTGCAGTGTAATGTCTTCGCTCGACCCCTACCTTTTCAAGTAAGTCCACAAAACCAAAACCCGAGGCGGTGACCCCTATTGAGCCAACTAAACTTGAACGGTGGGCAAAGATCTCGTCGGCACCAGCGGCAATGTAGTAGCCTCCTGATGCGCCAAGTTCACCAATCACTGCATACAATTTTTTCTCCGGGTGCAATCCTCTAAGCCTTTTCATTTCGTCATAAATATAACCAGCTTGAACCGGGCTTCCCCCTGGGCTGTTTATTACCATCATCACCGACTTGCTATTTTTATGCTCAAAAGCGGCTCTAAGGCCGGCTACTATGGCGTTTGCATTGGCGGTCTCATCTGCTGCAATGACGCCTTTTACCTGCACCATAGCGGTATGTGGTCCTTCCTGCTTGTCATCAACACTCAAAGGTTTCGCATCAAGAAATAGATAGAAGACTATAAATAAGTAACCGAAGGTAAGGCCCTTAAATAATATCCCCCAACGCCTTGTCCTTTTCTGTTCGGCAAAGGACTCTTGCATGACACTTTTTAGCCATTTATCTTGCATCTTCTCTTGCTGCTCCATGCCCCTGCCCTCTAGTTCATTCACTGTTATCGTAATTTTGAGTTAATTGGCCTACTCTACTAAAGCTCAATAGCTTGATCCCCATAAGCTAACACTTATTGCGGCTTTCTTTATTTCTCTTGTTAAGCTTACCGCTTTGGTTAGCTGGATAACGTTGAAGATCTTCCCGAATTAACAAATATCATCTAAAGTGCGTACATACAGCAACTGGTATCTCTTTTAGCTTTGTAGAAATCACCCCCACACGACTCCGCCATTCATGATAAACAATGATTATTCACCGAGAGGTTTGTTCAGCTGAGCCAATAGCATTCGACTGAAAAAATCCCAGCTCTCGCGGCATTTTTTATCGCCATCAAATAAAAACCAATGAAAACCTATGCCGATAAAGTAGGCGTCTAACACGCGTATCATCGCAGTGACTTCTGCCTTTTCCAGTTTACCCTGGTAAAAGTGTTCGATGGACTTGGCAAACGCTGCAAAGCTGAATTCCGCAAACTCTCTGAGTTTCAGCTTTATTTTCGTGTCAAACAAGGCAACCTGTAAAAAACTATAAAACGCTTTAGTCTTGACCTCATCCTTAAACATATGACCGAACATATAGTCGCCAAAAAGTGCCAGGTAAGCCTCAAAGGAATCAAATTGAGTGGGATCCATCTCCTCCATCATCTCTACCAACATCACCTGCAACGCTTCGTAAATAAGCTCGTCCAGCGATGTGTAGTGATGATAAAGTGCGCCTTTACTCACCCCTGCGCCTTTGATCAACTTACTGGAGGTCAAACCATGATAACCCTGCTCACCAATCAGGGTGATGGTAGTGTCGATCAGTTTTTGCCGGGTTTTAGCCGCAGCGATCTCTTTTTTATTGGCTTGCATAACCGCTTCGTTTAGTTATTTTGTGCAAATATACCTGACTCTGGTCACCCTGCCAGCTATTTCACCGCAGAATTCTTGCCTCATCGCCTTGTTGGATTACAATATGCCCCATTCTGGTCCCCTAATAACCAGCTTAATTTAAAAGGATATCCTTCAATGGCACAGTTCATTTACACCATGAACCGCGTGGGTAAAGTCGTCCCACCGAAAAAAACCATATTAAAAGACATTTCACTGAGCTTTTTCCCTGGCGCAAAAATTGGCGTGTTGGGCCTGAACGGCTCAGGTAAGTCTACCTTGCTGCGTATTATGGCAGGCTTGGATACCGATATTGACGGTGAAGCCAGACCTCTGCCCGGCACTAAGATAGGTTACCTGCCTCAGGAGCCTAAGCTGGAACTGGATAAAACGGTTCGTGAAGTCGTGGAAGAAGCAGTAGCAGAAGTTAAAAACGCCCTGACCCGCCTTGACGCAGTTTACGCCGCTTACGCCGAAGCCGATGCGGATTTTGATGCCCTGGCCAAAGAGCAGGGTAAACTGGAAGCCATTATTCAGGCTCACGATGGTCATAACCTGGATAACCAGCTTGAGCGTGCTGCCGACGCACTTCGCCTGCCACCCTGGGAAGCCGTGATTAAGAATCTGTCCGGTGGTGAGCGTCGTCGTGTGGCTATCTGCCGCCTGTTACTGGAAAAACCAGACATGCTGTTGCTGGATGAGCCTACCAACCACCTGGATGCCGAATCCGTGGCCTGGTTAGAACGCTTCCTGCACGATTATGAAGGCACAGTTGTGGCGGTAACCCACGATCGTTACTTCCTGGACAATGTTGCCGGCTGGATCCTGGAACTGGACCGTGGCCATGGTATTCCATGGGAAGGTAACTACTCATCCTGGTTGGAGCAAAAAGACGCCCGACTGAAACAGGAAGCCTCTTCGGAAAAAGCCCGTCAAAAGTCTATCGAGAAAGAGCTGGAATGGGTTCGCTCCGACGCTAAGGGCCGCCAATCAAAGAGTAAGGCCCGTATGGCTCGATTCGAAGAGCTTAATACTCAGGATTACAGCAAACGTAACGAAACCAACGAGCTGTTTATTCCAACGGGACAACGCCTGGGTGATAAGGTTATCGACGTTGAAAACCTGACAAAATCCTTCGACGACCGGGTATTGATCGACGACTTATCCTTCAGCATGCCAAAAGGGGCCATAGTGGGAATTATCGGTCCTAACGGCGCCGGTAAATCAACCCTGTTTAAGATGATCGATGGTACAGAACAGCCGGATAGCGGTAGCGTCACCTTGGGTGAGACTGTAGAGCTTGCCAGTGTCGACCAGTTCCGTGACGATCTGGACGGCAGCAAAACCGTATTCCAGGAAGTTTCCGGTGGTTCGGATATTATGACTGTGGGTAATATTCAGATCCCCAGCCGGGCTTATGTCAGCCGCTTTAACTTTAAGGGCTCAGATCAGCAAAAACGCGTAGGCGACTTATCCGGCGGCGAACGCGGTCGTTTACACCTGGCCAAGCTACTGCAAACCGGCGGCAACGTCTTACTGTTGGATGAACCAACCAATGACCTCGATGTTGAAACCTTGCGAGCACTGGAAGACGCCTTGCTTGAATTTGCCGGTTGCGCCATGGTGATTTCTCACGACCGCTGGTTCCTGGACAGAATTGCCACCCATATCCTCGATTACCGTGACGAAGGTAAAGTTAACTTTTTCGAAGGTAACTATACCGAATACGAAGCCTGGTTGAAGAAAACCCTGGGAGCGGAAGCCGCCCAACCACACAGGATCAGGTACAAACGAGTCGCCAAGTAAAAGCGATATAGCTCTCAGAAAAGGTGGCGTAAGCCGCCTTTTTTATATACCCAAGCCACTTCACAGTGCGAGGGCCAGAGCTTTCACTGGGTACTCAGAGCAAGGCAAACGAGAGCAGGAATAGTCACCTCTTTCAATCTCGTTTAACGCTGAAATGAGTGCCCAGTGAAGCTCCCGAAAGGGCGAGTTGCATTGGCTTTTATACTGCGTTAGCCACCTTTCGAATAGAGTAACTATTAGTCAAGGCAGCTGCCTTGCCTAAAAACCAATGCATTCTCGCTGAACCCTGCATCTTGAAGTAGTTTGGGTATAACAAACCTGCCTTAACTCACGAAGCTTGCAGACAAAGGTGAAATGGCCAAGTATATCGGCTAACCTGACACAGTTTGCCTAGACTTAGATTATTAGCACTGGAGGCCAAAACATGTCTGAGCGGAGATTATTTTCCCGGGTTATTTTCTCTTCACCAGCCACATTAAGTGCTGGTGATCAGGAGTGGAACACCCATCTTATCGATTTATCATTAAAGGGAGCCCTGCTTGCCAGACCGGACAACTGGTCGAACCCCGACAGCGCCAACCTTTTGTTAACGTTTACCTTGTCTGGCTCGGACATAGAGTTAACTATGGAAGTCACCCTGTGCCATGAACACCCGGAACACCTGGGCTTACACTGCCACCACATTGATATCGAAAGCGCGACCCATCTAAAACGTCTGGTACAGTTGAATGTCGGCGACGATGCGCTATTACACAGAGAGATAGATCAATTAGTAAGCGCCCACATGGAAACTGATTAACAGGCACGAAATAGTGCCTTTCTTTTTACCCCGCTAAATCACCCATAACAACTACAATCAAATTAACTTGTATCCTGAAATCGTGTTAATAAACCAGGGAGGGTTATTGGGATGAATCTGAAATTAGTCACCACCTTAGCGGGGGTTATATTAGCCGGTACACTCGTCTATCAATGGTATCAAACGCAAGTGTTCAGGCAGACAATACAGACACCTTCAGAGCCTGAAAGTGCACAGATAGCCATATCAACAACCATAGAATTCGCCAAAGCGGTTAACGCCAAAGACCTTTCACTGTTTCGCAATAACACAGCCATAGACTTTAAGCGCCAGTATAGTCGGGAGCATTTTTTAAACGCATTCGGCGGTTATATAGAGCAACACATAGACCTGCTTCCCGTCGCCAACTATAAACCTGTATTTTCAACCACGCCGTATATTACCGAGCAAGGCATTCTTATCTTACAAGGCATGTTCCCCACTCGCCCCTCACAAGTTAAGTTCGATTACAGTTACACCTGGCAGGATGGCAACTGGAAGTTGATCGGCATTACCCTGGACGTAAACCCGGTCAAAGCTTAACGGGTTATTGCTGGCCAAAAGTAAACCCGGCTTTTTGCAACTGGCCAACAATTCGATCCGCAGTTCTATTCCCTTTCTGCGCCAATATATAGGTATCGCTGGCAATAGCATTGAGCTGCCGGCGTACCAACTTGGCCTCTTTCACTGAGACATTTTGCTGGTCAAATTGAGCCGCCAAGACCCGCCGTTCAGATAACGCCTCATAGAACTGAAATCCCATCATTAACAACATAGAGCCCGTTATAAAAAGCAACGGGGTAAATAAGCCTCCGCCCTGTACGCGAGCCTCTTTACTAACATTAACCTGACGGTTTGCTGAATCTGGTTTAACGCTATTAGTTGGTGCTGAATGTAATGCCATGGTCGGACAATAGCCTCCTGATATCTTGATCGTTTACTTTTGAAGAAGCCGTTGCCAGCCCCTGGATCAATTCACTGTTAAGCTTACTCAAGCCCACAGTCTGTTTAATGTAGATCTGCCTGGATTGTATTTGCTCTCTCATGGACTGATTTCCCACTGAAATAGTGATGACCGCTACCAGCAACCCCAACGAAAGAGCAGAAAAACACACCAGCAGCCAGTACTCGCTATTTTTTAAGTAGCCAACTCTAATCTTCATTGTTCACCCCACTTTCTTCTTAGTAATACAATAAGTCCGAATATCATCAGGCTAATGGTTCCTGGCTCAGGAACAGGCAAAGACGTAGAGGATACGACCTGCCCTTGCACTACCAGCCTGATATCGGGTAAGAAGATATCGTTTAGACCGGCATAGGTGCTGACTGGGGTGAACATTATTTCCCCCAGGAAATTCCCCGCCAGCAGGCTGCTTGGGTCAAAACTCACCTTCATGACCTGACTGGCCAATCCAGCAGCAATATCGCTGATAGGAGCAAAGTCCATAAAGCTAAATATACCCCCGAGGTTCTCCTCGTCGAAGAAGCTGCCGCTCAAATTATCTGCTGGCGCAAAAATATCATTCTCAATATTCACCATGGTTTCCAGCGCCTGAGTCGAGCCCTCTTGTACATTGCCAAAATCGAGCAAAAAGGATAATCCGCCGCCAGAGAGACTACCGTCACCAGCCGTTTTGTTATAAACAGGATTCGCCAGCTCGTTCACAATCCCCATCAGGTCGAACATCACAGTGTTAAGGAGTAAATCATCCATATCCGAGTTATGACTGCTGAATCGCAGGTCTGCGCTCTGGGTAAACTCACCTGCGCTGCTGGTATCCAGACCAAAGCTGACCTGAGTCCCGTCTCCTGCCGCCACTCCTATGGCTAACCCGCCAGGGTCAGCTGCAAATGGGGAAGGGACTGGGTCGAAGCTAGCCAACAGATCATCTGTCAGGGCGCCGGTGGCAATATTATCCACCTGGCGCATGATATCCGGCACAATGTCCCCTACCCTGACCCGGCCAAAGTCCACCTTAGAAGGGTCAGTAACCGATGCGATGGCAGGGTCATACACCTTAGCGGTCACGCCTATATCCAGGGATGGCAAGGGAGTTTGCCCCAAATCACTGGTTCCCGCCCCATCTGAGACAAAGTCGATAGTTGTGGATCCAATTTTAACCCCAGAGGTGGTCGTCTCTATGCTGACGTTGATGGTACCCGGATCCGTATCCTGGGGCGCCAGCAGGTCAAAGCTGGCGCCATTGTTCAGGGCATCGCCCGTAGCTCCAGCAGCCGCCGCATTTAAGCTTTCGCCAAACACAGAGTCGGCATTGTTTCTGATCAGCAGTCCCTCAGGCGTTACCGTATCACCCACCCGAAAACTACCGAGATCAACGGGATCTGTATTCTGTATTTCAGGTTTCGCCAGCTCAAAAGTCGTAGCGAAAACGGAGAAGCTTTGACCGGACAGAGAGGTAAGGCCCAAGCCGCTGGTGCCATCTCCTGTGGATTCGATATTGATGCCAACATCACCTGAAACATTGCCTATGGTCGTGGTATCCACTGTGACTCGCATACTCGTGCTGTCTGTTTGCTGCGCTCCCAACAAGTCGATACCGACACCATTATGGTTAATGGAAGTACTGGAAATGGAATCAAAGGTAATATTCACTCCCTCTGAAAAGCCACCATCTGGAGCAATATTAGTAATGGAGAGTTCGGCGCCAGGCTGATCCCCCCTGTGTACATTACCAAACTGGAAATCACCGGGATTATTAATCCTGGCCTCTCCGAGGCCGAAAACAGTGCCCCTGACCTCAACCTCACCACCAGTGAGTGCAGTGGTCCCCAGCAAATTAATTCCTGTGCCATCGGACTCTATATCTACCGAGACAAAGCCAAACTTGACGCCCGTACTGCTCGTATCTAGTCCGACTTGTATTGCGCCATTATTGGTGTCTCCAGGCGCCAACTGGGTAAAGCCACCCGAGCCGATAGCATCACCTGTCACTGTGCCAACCTGGGCGTTCAGATTTTCAGAATAAACAGTGTCTGGCACCAGGTTAGAGAGATCAATTCCCTGAGCTGGCGCATCATCGATGTGTAAATTCCCAAAGTCTACCTGGCTGGGAAAAAGACCTCCGGGGCTCGCTAAGTTATACACGTCTCCGCTAACACCCACATCAAACTCAGGCAGTGCTGAACTGCCTAAATCATTAATGCCAACACCATCAGATTCCGGCGATATAGTCACTGCACCTGATTTGGTGCCGGCGCTACTGGTATCCACACCGACACTCACACTTGAGTCATCCAGCTGGCCCGCCGCCAAACCAGTAAAACCACCAACACCCTGCGCATCGCCTGTTTGGCCCCCCACATTCACATTTAGTCTCTCTGAAAAGAAGTCATTAACAGCCAGGTTTTCAAAGGCCAAAGCCTGGGAAAGACTATCGCCAACATGTTGATCACCGAGTACTACCGGTCCCGGAACACCCGTTTCAGCGAAACGAAATACGTTACCAATTGCTTCTACCTCTTGATTGGCTAACACCACATTGCCAACAATATCACTGGTGCCCGTACCATCGGACTCAAAGCCAAAGGTCGCTATTCCATGTTTAAAGCCTGCGGTGGTGGTATCTATGCCTATCTGAAGGTTACTGCTAGTGTCCCCGGGAGCCAGCAGGGTAAAACCACCAGCCCCGGTAACATCGCCGGTAGCACCGCTAAACGCACCGTTAAGGGATTCTGAAAAGCCATCATTACTGGCTACATTTGGCGCACTAAGGTTATTGAAAAAGGTATGGCTGACATGATGATCGCCAACATTCAGGAGACCTGTCGCCAGAGGCCCAGCATCGGCGAGTCTATACACCTCTGCTATGACGTCCACTTGCTGAGAGGCCAAGGGGGTCTGGCCAAGACCGCTGGTGCCGGTTCCATCTGAGGTAAACTGTATGTTTGCCGCACCGCTTCTGTCTCCGGCAACACTGGTGCCTAATCCAACCTGGATTGAACCAAAGTTCGTATCCTGAGCAGCTAATAGATCAAAGCTCCCGCCGTTGTGGACCACACCACCGGTAACGCCGTTAGTGGTGGCGTTTAACCCCTCGGAAAATCCGGAGTCCGGTGCATCATTGAGAATATTTATATCCTGTGGAGTAACAACATTGTCAA
This sequence comes from Psychromonadaceae bacterium, assembly GCA_965249895.1. Classification (GTDB taxonomy): domain Bacteria; phylum Pseudomonadota; class Gammaproteobacteria; order Enterobacterales; family CBDFNC01; genus CBDFNC01. The sequence continues at coordinate 1,276,131 of CBDFNC010000001.1, read as the reverse complement.
CACGCAGAATGCCAAAGTCCAGCAGCGGGTTTTGGATCACAGGAACCGCCAGGTTAAATACCACAGAGGTGATATTGGCCGCGACACTAATATCAATATCAGGTAATAACGTGGTTCCTAAACCACTGGAGCCGGTTCCATCAGACTCAACATTTAACATGACTGAGCCACTAATAACGCCATCGGTGGACGTATCCAAGCCAATACTCATGCTGGTATTATCTGTCGCCCCAGGGGCCAATAGACTCACCGAGCCACCATTAACGTTGATTTTACTGTCGCTCACCCCGCCAAAAGACACATTTCCAGCTTCAGAAAAACCATCGGGTAGCGCCTGATTAGTCAGAGAAATAAAGCGATTTACCACATCACCGTTGTGCACATTACCAAAGGTGAAGTCCAGTGGGTTATCCACCACCACATCCGCCAGACGGAATGCCGCCCCTGTCACATCAACTGTCTGAGTTGTCAACGCGGTTAGCCCCAGGCTGTTTAATCCATCTCCATTAGAATTGAGCTTAACTTCTGCGGTACCTGATTTGTCACCTGCAGTGGAAGTATCAATAGTAACTTCCAGACTGCTCGAATCTGTATCCTCAGGTGCCAGCGAAGTGAAACTACCCGCTCCAATCACACCACCAGTGGTGGCGCCGAAGCCAGCATCTAAACTTTCAGAAAAACCATCGTTTATGGATAGGTTGGAAAAACTCAAGGCCTGCCCGGCGACGGCATGACTAACATGATGATTACCAAAATCTAAGGGGTTCGGCGTAACAGGATCTGCACTGGCCAGGCGATATACTGAGCCCTGTACATCCACGACTTGGTCGGCCAAGCCGAATTGACCCAACGTATTTATTCCGTCGCCATCAGATTGATTTTCTATGGTGACGGTTCCCGCCTTATGGCCCACAGTGCCTGTATCTACCCCGGCGTTGATACTAGTGTTATCAATATCTCCAGGAGCCAGCTGATTAACGCTGCCACTGGCAATAGCATCACCCGTTATGCCGCCAATAGTCGCGTGCAGGTTTTCCGAAAAACTATCTGCCACCGCCACATTGGCCAGGGTAAGAGTCTGACTCGCAGTATCACCCAGGTGCCAGTCTCCCAGGTCCAACGGATTTGGCGAAACAGGAGCTGACTGCGCTAAACGAAATACGTCTCCACTGGCATTTACAGTTTGATCAGGTAAAGCGGTGACGGCCAAGCCGTTGACCCCTGAGCCATCAGACTCCAGCCCCAGGGTTGCCGTACCTGCTTTATGGCCCGCAGTAGCTGTATCTATGCTGAGATTAATACTGCTACCGTCGGTAATTCCAGCTCCTAACAAGCTGATACCACCACTGGCAGCTACATCTCCCGATGTACCACTGATGCTGACATTCAGGCTTTCCGAGAAGCCATCGGGTGTTACATCATTGGTGATAGTCAGGGATTGATTTGCGCCGTCTCCCACATGACGATCATCGAAGATCACCGGCTCCGGTGTATGGTCCGTAGGATTGGCAAGGCGAAATACAGTACCGCTTAGGTTAACCGTCTGTCCCGGCAAAGCCGTCTGGTTCAAGCTATTGATGCCATCACCATCGGATCCAATCGCCAGCTCAGCTGTACCAGCTTTAACACCTGCTGTCGCCGTATTAATCCCCACTGTTATGCTGGAGTTATCCGTACTGCCCGCGCCAAGCTGAACAACAGCGCCGGCAGCATTGGCATCTCCGGTAACGCCACTAACGCTGACATTAAGACGTTCAGAAAAACCATCTGCCGCCGCCTCGTTGCTAAAGGTCAGGGCCTGGTTTGCTGGGTCTCCAACATGTAACTCGCCAAAACCCACAGGCTCTGGTAAATGGTCACTGGCGGCCGCCAGGCGATATACTGTCCCCGTCAGGTTAACGATTTGGTCCGGTAGCGCTACATTAGGTAAAATTTCACTGGTTCCCGTGCCGTCGGACTCCAGGTTAAGGGTCACAGTGCCCTCCTTGTTCCCCACACTTGTGGTGTCTAACCCCACCAACAGGTTACTGTTATCCGTATCACCTGGCGCCAACAAACTAAATGCCCCCGATGTCGTAGCATCCCCGGTAGTTACCCCGGTACTGGCGTTTAGGGATTCAGAGAAACCATCATTAGCCGCAATGTTAGTGATGGACAGGGTCATATCCACAGCATGATTTAGGTGGTGATCACCAAAAATCACGGGCTCCGGCCTATGGGGTCCGGCTTCGGCCAGACGAAATACATTGCCACCGACATTCACCGTTTGCCCCGGTAGTGCTGTAATACCCAAACTGTTAATACCCGTACCATCCGATTCCAGAGCCAGACTGGCAGTGCCAACTTTAAAGCCGGTACTGCTGGTATCTATGCTCACCACCAGGCTGGTACTATCAGTAGTTTCAGGTCCCAACTGATTAATGTTGCCTATGGCATTCACATCTCCAGTGGTGCCGCTAAAGCCGGCGTTAAGGTTTTCAGAAAATCCATCATCCTGGGCATCATTACTAAGGGTTAAAGCCTGTTCGGACACATCTCCAACCCGAACATTGGGTAACAGTACTGGCTCAGGAGTATGATCGCTGGGGTCTGCTAAACGAAAAACATCGCCAGAGGTAATAGTCTTTGCAGTGCCGAACACTTCTTGCGTTCCTGTAACCGCTCCGTCGGTACTGAGTTGCAAAGTAGCAGTGCCCAACTTAGCGCCCGCTGTAGACGAATCAACCCCCACTTTCATTGTGGTCAAATCACTGCCCCCCGGGGGCAGGTTGTTAATCACACCACCATTATGGGTGCCATCACCTGAGGTGCCACTGAAGATGGCATTGGCGCCATCAGAGCCGGCGGCAGCCTTATTCTCGACAGTTACACTCTCGAAGACAATATCTCCCACATGCTGATCGGGTATGCCAAAATCGGTAACGGGGACATTCGGCACAGCCCTTAATACCTCGACGGAATTACCGGAAATATAATCGAAAGCAAACGAAGAGCCCGCATCACCTACAGTCACTTCCAGCATCATTTTCAGATCAAGATCACCGGATACCCCGCCATTCACCGCCCCCAGATCCAGAGTCTTACTGTCGAAATATGCATTCGCCGCCGCGGCATCAGTAAATGTCTGATCCTCAACTGTCACATTTTCTTTAATCACCCTGAAGCGAACCTTAAAATCATCATCTGTTAAGGCTTCATTCGATACATTCGGCGACATAAAACCTATCAGCAGGTTCTGGTTACCCGCCTGCAACTGCCCCAGGTCGACATCCATATCCACAGTGCTGGTATAGGTTTTCACGCTGCTGCCATCGGCAGAATAAGCGCCGCCCAACACCCCCACACTAAAGATATCGGAATCAAACTGGGTGCTGTTATTTATGGTATGCGCCCCTAACACACCGGGAATATCAAAGTTGGCGAATACCGGGTTGGCATCCACTAAAGGTAAGGAGATCGCACTACCGGGCGCCGCATAATTGACCGAGACCGATTGCTGACCATTTGCCACACTGGTATCAAATCCGGCCCCAGTGTTCATCGCCTGGGCCTTGCTGCTACTGGTACTGGCTACCTGAGCCACCGCCTTTGATTGCAGATCATTCACCAGGGCACCATTGCTCTGGCCCATATTGCCGGTAGCTGTGACGATACCCGAGGTGCCGGTTCCCGTTGCCAGCGCTGTCGCATTACCCCCCATACCCAAATCGGCGCCGGTGAATGCATTTCCCCGGGTGCCTCCGGTTGCCGTGGCGGTGACACTAACCGCGGCGCCACCGGTACCTGTCGCCGTCGCCGTACCCATTCCACCATCACCGCCATTTTCCCCGGCACCGCGACCATTGCCGCCGTTACCACCACGGCCGTTAGCATTAACAGTCACAGAGCGGGTGCTGGTTAACGCATTGCTGCCCGTTGCAGTCGCAGTGCCCATACCCCCCATTCCCCCTGAGCCTGTACCACTGTTAATATGACCACCTGTGCTGCCGTCGGTATCCACATGAACATTCACAGTACTATTGTCCGCTGCGGTACCTGTGCCCGTACCGGTGGACATTCCGCCCAGTCCGGCCTGACCACCGCTGCCATTGTTTACACCACCTCCCGAGCTGGAGAAGGAAGCGAACACATCCACGTCAACGCTATTATCATCACCTGTGGTGGATGCCGTTCCCGTGGCCGTCGCCATACCCGCGTTGCCGCCATCGGCACCATTTGAGCCCACACCACCGCCGCCACCTCTGGCATCCACATGGACCCTGCTAATACCATCGGTATTCGACACTGTGGCCGTCGCTGTACCATTGCCCCCACCGGCCGCCATCCCCGCTGCAGATGTTCGACTCCCTCCAATACCGCCGTAACCATCCAGAAAAACAGTGGTGTTACTGGTGCTTGTATTTTTAGTCAGGGTACTGGTAGCGTTACCCGCCACACCGTTGGCGCCATTTTGCACAGTACCGCTATTACCTGCGTAGGCATTCTGAGTTAAGGTCTGATTGCCTGCCGTTGTCGCATGCACTTGATCGACAAAATTGACATTCGCCCCGCTACCCGCATCCGCCGCTCCCGTGGCCGTACCGCCATGGCCACCGCGACCCGTCGCAGTCACATTCACAGTATCATCGCCGGTGGACTCACCGGATACGCCGGCACCACCGACTTCCAGGGCCACAGTGCCACCGTTACCGGCTTTACTGCCGATGGCGCTGCCACCATTACCCGCAGTCACATTTGCGGTCACATTTATGGCGCCGGAATCCACCAGCACATTGGCGGCAGAGGCGCTGCCGCCGTCAGTGCCATCACCCCCCGCAGCCTGACCATTACCACCAAAACCACCATTGGCATTACTGGTACCGGTGACATTACCGCCATCATTATTATTTGCAGTTAATGAAGAGCTGGCATTACCGGCTTGTCCGGTATCCCCTCCATTACTGTGCCCGGCCCGTCCGGCATTAGCTGTCTGCGCCAGGGTTAAGCTGCCCGTTGTAGCGCCGCTCACCACATTTACCAGGTCAGAGTCTGCGCCATCACCGCCATCTGCGCCTGAGATACCATTACCCCCGCCTCCTCCGGTTTGGGTAGCGGTTACAGAGACAGAACCGTCCCCTGTATTGGTACCCGTCGCCGAGACTATGCTTGCCGTGCCACCATTACCCGAAGTTTCACCCGCTCCCCGGCCATTTCCTCCGGTACCGGCTATGGACAGGCTTGAAACCACTGCGGAGATACTGCCATTAATCGTACCCGTTGACATAGAGTTGGCATTACCACCATCGCCGCCCGATCCTGTACCTGAATTAACATGACCACCACGTCCGGCTCTCGCTTCATCACGGACATTCACGGAACTGTTACCCGCAGCCGTACCATCGGATGTACTGGTAGAATGGCCTCCTCTACCGGCTTGCGAGCTGTTACCATTATTCACCGCGCCGCCGCTACCGCTTAACCAGGCAAAAGTATCCACATCCACGCTGTTGCCATTGCCTGTGGTAGACGCCTGGCCATTGGCCGTGGCCTGACCGCCATCCCCGCCGTCCGCACCATTTGTACCAGGTCCGCCTACGCCTCCCCGGCCATCGGTGTTCACCCTGGCGGTACCGGCATCATTAATGGCATTACTGTTGGCTGTACCCGTGCCGCCATCAGCCGCTTTTCCTGCTGCAGAGGTTCGGGTTCCTCCGTTACCTCCGAACGCATCCACCGCCAACGAGTTTAACGCCGCACTTTGGTTATTAGTGAGGTTGCTGGTGGCATTACCCGCGGCGCCATTGGCGCCATTTTGAACAGTCCCACTGTTACCCGCGTAGGCATTCTGATTTAAAGTCTGGTTGCCTGTGGTGGTACCACCGACTTTGTTGGCAAAATTAACATCCGCCCCATTGCCCGCATCCGCGGCGCCTGTGGCGGCGCCGCCATTACCCCCGTCCCCCCGGCCGGCCACAGTTACCGTACCGTTGCTAGTGGACTCACCCGACACCCCGGTAGCGCCGACTCCCAAAGCCACGCCACCGCCGTGGCCAGCCTGGCTACCCGCTGCAGTCCCACCATTACCACCGACGGCCCTGGTATTCACAGTAACTGTGCCTGAATCGGTTAACTCGGCAGCCGTTGCTGCGCTACCGCCATCGCTGCCGTCGCTACCTGCCACCAAAGCCGAACCGCCATGCCCGCCGTTTGCATTACTGGTCCCTTGCGCATTGCCGCCATCGCTGCTATTCACGATAAAAGATGAGCTGGCATTACCCGCCAAACCAGTGGTACTACCGCTGCTATTGCCGCCCTTACCGCCGTTTGTTGTTTGGGTTAGAAATAAGGATCCCGAGGTAGTTCCACTGACTGCATTTATCAGGCTGGAGTTTGCTCCCGCGCCGCCACTGGCACTGCTGGCACCATTTCCTCCGGCCCCCCCGGTTTGGGTCGTCGTCACCGAAACCGTACCGCCCCCGGTACTGGTTCCTGTGGTGGAAACCACGCTGCCCGTACCACCGTCTCCCGATTGCTCTCCGACTCCGCGACCATTGCCTCCGGCACCTCCCACTGCAAGGTTGACCACTGTCACCGAGTTGCCGCCGTTGTTGTCTCCCGCAGCCATCGAGCTCGCATTACCACCCGTACCACCCGAGCCAGTACCCGAGTTCACATTACCACCAGGACCTGCCCTGGATTGATCGTTCACATTAACGATACTGTTGCCCGCGGCAGAGCCTGTGGATGTACTGGTGGAATCACCGCCATTACCGGCCTGGGAACCAGAGCCACTGTTAATCGCACCGCCTGTTCCACGGCCCGAATTATGAGCTAGGGTATCCACATCGACAGTATTACCATCACCCGTAGTGGATGCCTGGCCATCCGCAGTCGCATTCCCGCCATCACCACCGTCGGCGCCACCACTGCCTGAGCCGCCGTTACCGCCTCGGCCATCCGCATTAACCCTGGCAATGCCTGCAGAGTTACTCGCATTGGCAGACACCGTACCCGTACCACCATCGGCCGCCTTTCCTGCGGCAGAAGTACGAGTGCCGCCATGGCCACCAAACGCGTCAATAAACACTGTGTTGTTATTATTGCTGTCCGCATTAGTTAACGAGCTGGTGGCGTTACCCGCCGTGCCATTGGCGCCATCGCGAACGCTACCACTGTCACCTGCCAGGGCATTTTGGGTCAGGGTCAGATTACCACTGGTGGTACCATCGACTTTGTTAACCAGGTTCACATCACCGCCGCTTCCCGCATCGGCGCTACCGGTTGCCGCACCACCGTTTCCCCCGTTGCCTACCCCTTTTACAGTAACGGAACCACCTCCCGTGGACGTCCCCGATACCCCCACAGCGTCAACGCCCAGAGAAACCGTGCCACCATCTCCCGCTTTACTGCCGGTCGCCGTGCCACCCGCGCCAGCGGTTGCCGTCGCGTTGGCGGTGACGCTTGCCGTATCTGTAATGGCAATGGCGGCTGCTGCCGTACCACCGTCAGTGCCGTCAGTACCGGCCGCCAGGCCGTCGCCGCCCTTGCCTCCTTTTGCCGTACTGTTTCCCGTAGTGGTGCCACCATCGGCACTCACAGAAGTAAATGAAGAGCTGGCATTACCTGCATTGCCCGCCGTACCACCGCTACTATCACCACCTTCTCCAGCGTTTGCTGTCTGGGATATGGTCATATTGCCTGCTGTGGAGCCACTGACGGCGTTAAGTACGGTTGAATCCGCACCATCACCGCCGTCTGCACTGGTATTACCCGTACCCCCACCGCCACCACTTTCGGTGCCCGTTACGCTCAAGGAACCTGTAGTGGATGTACCTGTAACAGAAACCAGATCCCCGGCGCCACCATTACCAGATGATTCTCCGGCCCCCCGACCGTTTCCTCCCTGGCCGCCGTGGGCCTGTCCGTTTACCGTCACGCTAAGGCTGCCCACGTTACTGCCGATAGATGTTGAGCTCGCATCCCCGCCCGCACTACCCGAGCCGATACCAGAGTTGACGTCACCACCCGTGCCAGCCCTGGCTTCATCACGTACAATTACAGTGCTGCTACCGCTGGCTGTACCGCTTGAGCTACTGTCGGAGTCTCCCCCGCGACCTGTTTTTGCACCAGCGACCCCACTGGTTACATGGCCGCCTCGATTATCGAACCAGGCGAAGCTATCAACATCTACAGTATTACCACCTCCGGTGGTGCTTGCCACTCCGGTCGCGGTAGAGTTGCCACCGTCACCGGCATTTGCGCCGCCTATGCCCTGGCCTCCTATGCCACCCCTGGCATCCGTAAAAGATCGGGCTATGCCGGCGTCATTTGACACTGTTACACTCGCCGTAGCGGCCCCGCCACTTGCCGCGGTACCTGCCGCGGAAGTAGTAATTCCGCCGTCACCGGCGTGGGAATCTGCCCGTAAGAAAACATTGCTGCCACTGCCTGCTTTACTCAAGGTGCTGCTGCTGTTGCCCGCTACGCCCGCCAGACCGTCTTTAACATTACCGCCGTGACCTCCATCCGTGCGTTGGAACAAGGTTAAAGAGCCTGAGGTAGAGCCGGTTACCGCATTATTCAGAACAACCGCGGCGCCATCGCCTGCCGTTCCGTTTCCTTCGGCGTTACCACCCCTGCCGCCTCGCGCCGTACCATTAGCAGTCACGCTGCCACCGTTGGAAGTTGCGTTTACCGAGGTTAAGCTGGCTGCCCCGCCACTGCCGCCATTTGCATCTGGCGATGAAGCATTGCCCCCGGTGCCCCCTGTAACTGTCGCATTCGCCGTTGCCGAGCCGCCGCCATTATTGACTGATTCACCGGTAACATTGGCATCACCGCCAGCCCCGGCATGACCTCCTAACCCAGACGTACCTCCCGCTCCAGGTGTCCCCCCGGCGGCGCCTGCACCACCGGCACCGCCGGTGGCATTTGTGGTGGAGCTGGCGCTGCCCGCAGTGACTGTCGTGCTGGCTGTAGCATCTGCATCCCCCCCTTTCGCACCAAGACCACCATCACCGCCATCGGCGCCTGGAACAGAGCCAGTACCGCCACGACCACCGCTACCGCCTCTTCCAGCGTTAGCCGTGGCGGTATTGCTCGCGTCTGTATTAACTGTGGTGGCGTTCGCCACCGCATCATCACCGGCTGCACCATCGGTCCCCGGATCGCCGGGATCACCCGCGGCCCCCTGGACACCATTCGCACCAGCTGCGCCGTTAACCGTGTCGACAGCCGCATAGGCCGCGCCAGAAAACAGCACAAAAGAAACGAGAAAACAAAGGGATACACTGATTCGTAGAGGGGTCATCGTCACTATCTCTTTTAAGAAAAAGAATCCACAAACCACATACCCATCCGGATACTTGTGGACTAGCGACATCCATGCACGAGGAACACCAGGGCAAGAAGCAGACCAAACCAGCAAATAAAAATAAATACTTTGTTTTTCATGGTATTAAAAGAAAAGTCAAAACTACTCCTTTATCTACCACTGTAACTCTGTAAAAATTGTTGACAGGAAGAGCGCTAAATTTTCAGTCAACATTGATTCAATAAACCGACAAAAAATTGACTAAAAGTAGCTAAACGCACCTGGAATAGCGCGAGTACAGGGGTGTAACCATCTTCACTTTAGCTAATATTCCGGCGCGAAATTTGCCTTAAGTCACATTCAGTCAACAAAAATCGACTGCAAGGACCCCTATAAAAGGGGTAAACTAATAATTAGTTGTAAAGAAGTCTGACATACCAAACGATGGATTTAGAAAATTACCAGGGACAGATAGACCAGTTACTGTCACTTAGATACGAGCCTGATTTTGACGAGCTTTTCGATCGCGTCATGTTTGGTGAAAGCAATAACAGTAAATTTCTGCTTAAAATGGAGCTTAAGCGGTTAGCTACCCCTTGCCGCCGCTTAATCGACTTACGCGGAAAAGTTGATGCTGAGTGTGAAGAATATCAGCACGAGCAACAGCTCCATTTTCTCGATCCCCTTGGCATAAAAACCTTTGAGAAAAGCCTGAAACTGTATCGTGGTCAATACACCATAGGTGTTTACGAAGCTGTGTTAAACACAGAAAATCACTTTAGCGTTCTCAATAAAAAGAAACTGCCCGCAGATATCATTTTCACCGGCGATGATGAAGAGCAAGCAAAAGATGTTTACCGAAGCCTTCAAGTAGATAAACTAAGTTTTTCCCGCTATCAAGGCAGAGTGGCAGAGCGTATGCATTTTGCTATTCAGGTGCAGGCGCAGCTTGACTACCTGGATGTCATCGATGCCACCACCTCAGATATTTCTATTTCCGGGTTAAGACTAAGAATCAGCGCCTCCCAACATATAAAAAACGGCGCTGAAGTTGGTATTACCTTTACCGGATTGCAAAATGAGTACGCTAATCCCGAGTTAAGAACCCCGGTTTACTACAGCGTGGTTGCTCAAGAAACAAAGGACAACATTCTCTGGTTAAGGTTAGCTCGAACCAAAACAATCAACCCTTTCGATGTTTTTATCCAGGACTTTATTCACAGCAACAAATATAAATACAAGCTGAACCTGGATAACCTGATCAAAGAGGTCAAAACAAGGGCTTATGAGGCTTATTATTTACCGAAAATGCAAGGCCTCCCCTTATATATAAACCAAGCACCGGAATTCAAAATGGTGCTTAGCAATCAGGTTAACCGTGACATACTGGAATATTGGCGCGATGAAAGTGGCCAGGATTGCCTGTCATTCCTAATCAGCCAGACTCGCATTAAAAAACTGCTCAGACAGCATAATTTAGTAAAAGAAACTCTGTTGTACTCCTTTACCCATACAACAGACGGAAAAATTCATTTTCTTTCCGCAAGCAAAGATGAATTGCAAGAATCAGGCTTAAAAACTCTGTTTCTGGCATTTGGCGCCCGAAAACCCAATTGGCGTGTTTATAAGCTGCAAATAAAAGCGACCGAGCTTGACATTAAACAATTGCCGGATGTATGCCAAACTGCACTGGAAAAGTCAGAGGCCATTGCTTATCTGGGTTTACTCCAGGATATAACCCATGACTTTAAACAATCCAGTTACCAGGCTCTGCCCTGTAAACTAACTGAGGCCAACCAGCTTAATCGATTTGTCCACTACGGACCCGGTGATCCCATTGAGCAGATCCCACTGAAGTTTATCCAGCAGCGCTATGAAAAACGCTACTTGTATAAATCACCCGTAGAAGTGCTTGTAGGTAATACCAACCTAACAGGTGGAATAGAAGACTTCTCTACCATGGGGCTGAAGGTATTACTGGATAAAACAGCTCAAATAAAGCATGGCCAAGTGCTCGAGCTGAGCCTGCCTAAACTCCAAAAACTGACTAAAAACCTAACCCTTAGCCAATTAAAATATGAGGTAATTAATTCCAATAAGGCTAAAACCATACTTCATTTGAAAGCCGTTAAAGCGAAACAACACGCCGCAACCGCATTTTTTCAGCTGCTGATCGAAAGTAATCCTGGTAAATTAAAAGAAGCCAGCGAACCAAAACTTAATCCAGGGTTAGACACTGCGTTAAAGGCCTTATATTGCCAGCAGTTTTTAGGGGCCGGGGTATTTATTAGCCGCTTTCACGGCAGATATGACGCCGATAAGCTGGCTATGCAGCCTCAGTTAAATCGCCTTGCCCCCCTCTTCAGCGCACTTAGTAATAGTCAGCAACATTACAATCTCTATCCCATACTCCAAAATGGATTTAAAGAACTATTGATTTCCAACCAACTAAAGCGCCCTCTTGCCCAGGAGATCGACCTAAAAACAGAGCTGTATATTCACCTGGACCGACATCAGGAAGTTCATACCCGACTGCTTAAAGAGTTTATGGATGATAGTGAGCGTAAATCCTTTATTTCTCAGGCGCTGCAAAGCGGTTATTTCTTTTCTATTAGCTATAAATTAAACCGCATAGGTAAACCTGACACCCAGACCTTTTCCAGTGAGCTGGACTATATCGCCCAATATGCAATCCATAAGGCTAAGATCCTTGAAGATGAAATCTGGACTGTGGCCGGTTTGGCTGAGTTGATCGATACGACACAAGAGACACTGTTTAGATTTGGGCTTAGGGATCCGATGCAATAATGGGAGTAATACGCTCCCTTCAAGGCTACTTCTGAAAGGGGTAAATAACCTTCCAATCGTTTTTCATATCTGCCACTGTCCAGCCTTCCTCCTCCGCCTGAGTAAGCGCTTTATCCAGCTTACCCACGTGGGAGTCCTTGTCGTATGCCCACTCGCGTTTATCATCTGTGTGGTGCACCAGAGACATAAATCTAGGACCATCACCAGCGGCTGTCCATTGCAGCATCTGCCAGTCACCATCGGAGTTTCCAAAAGCCGCTAGCGGCCGCCTCCCAATAAACTTTTGAATACCAACAGGTTTACCTTCCTTATCATCAATAAAGTCAATTTCGGGTAAACGCACTAAGGCCATTTTACCGTCGTTATTCTGGAATTCGGTTTTTATACTGCTACCCACTACCTGCTCCGGGGGAATACCGTAAACCTTTTCTACCCAGGGTCGCATAAATTCGATACCTCCGCCGGAAACAATATAGGTTTTAAAACCATTGGCGCGTAAGTAATCCAGCAGCTCCAACATGGGTTGGTAAACGAGCTCTGTAAAGGGGCGGTTAAATTTGGGGTGTTTGGCCGTCGCTAACCAGTCGCTGACCACCTGTTGAAACTCACTGGTGGTCAGTCCTGCATGGGTCGCTGCAATAATTTTTAACAAGCCTTTCTCGCCGGATTTAGCCAGCGCCGCCTGGTCATTCTCAAGTACGGCTTTAAAGGGTTGTGTCGTTTTCCATTCCGGATGTTTTGCCGCTAGGGTTTTCACCCTGTCCATGGCAAACAACAGCTGGAAATACACAGGCTTCTCAGACCACAGGGTTCCGTCATTATCAAATACTGCAATTCGCTCAGACTCAGGCACAAAATCCTGCCCACCCTGCTTAGTTACCTTATCAACAAACGCCATAATATTATCTTTACTCACCCCCTGATTCCAGGATGGTAAAGGATCTGCAGCCAGGGCGGAGGCATTGACGCAAGCCACCAATACCCCTCCTAATATCACCTTATATACGCTACTTGATATCACCTTATTTACGCTTCTTGTACTCATTAAACACCCTCCGACTTACCCACTTTAGGCTTATTCCAACAGGACCATAATAATGTTATATGTCAATATAAGATCATGATAACAAGTTAAAAATTATCACAAAGCTCATAAATAGCACGTTTTATTTATGTTTTGTTGATGTATCATTTCCGTGGGCGGAATATATTTTCCTCACTTGCTACTCTGATAGGCGAAATGATGCATGAGTATTAGCAACCTAATTTACAAAAGGGTATGGAGATTTACATGGCTAGTATGCGATTTTTAATGAAAAAGAGTTTTACTCTTCTTTCTGTGGCGGCTGTAGGTTTGGCGTCCGCCAACCTGTCAGCAGCAGAGAAACCTAATATTCTGGTTATCTGGGGAGATGATATTGGTCAGTCTAATATCAGTGCTTATACCTTTGGGTTGATGGGGTATCAAACCCCGAATATCGATAGCATCGCCAAACAAGGCATGATGTTTACCGATTACTACGGCGAGCAGTCGTGCACCGCGGGCCGCTCTACCTTTATTACCGGCCAGAGTGTTTTTCGTACAGGCCTAAGTAAGGTGGGAATGCCAGGCGCCGATGTCGGTTTACAGGCAACCGATATCACTATCGCAGAAGTACTTAAACCGCTGGGTTATGCCACCGGACAATTTGGCAAAAACCATCTGGGTGATCAGGATAAATTTTTGCCAACCGCTCATGGTTTCGATGAGTTCTTCGGTAATTTGTATCACCTAAATGCGGAAGAAGAGCCTGAAAATGTTGATTATCCCAAGGATCCAGAGTTCCGTAAAAAATTCGGCCCCCGCGGCGTAATCAAGTCATCCGCAGACGGTAAGATTGAAGACACAGGCCCGCTAACCAAGAAACGCATGGAAACAATAGACGATGAAACCGTCGCTGCGGCCATGGACTTTATGGAGCGCACGGTTAAAGCCGAGAAGCCATTTTTCGTCTGGTGGAGCGGCACTCGCATGCACTTTCGTACCCACGTAAAACCTGAACTGCAAGGCGCCACAGGTATTAGCGAATATGCCGATGGCATGGTCGAGCATGATAAACATGTGGGTCAGCTTCTGAAGAAAGTCGATGATCTGGGTATCAAAGACAATACCATCGTCTTCTATTCTACCGACAACGGGCCACATATGAATAGCTGGCCAGATGCAGGCACCACACCATTTCGCGGTGAAAAAAATACCAACTGGGAAGGCGCATACAGGGTACCCGCTATGGTTCGTTGGCCTGGTCAAATAAAGGAAGGCTCTATTTCCAACGAAATCATGCACCATATGGACTGGCTGCCGACCTTCGCTGCCGCAGCAGGCGACGACAAGGTTAAGGAAAAACTGTTGAAAGGCCATAAAGCCGGTGATAAGACCTTCAAGAACCACCTTGACGGCTATAACTTCCTGCCTTATCTGACCGGTAAAGAAGAAAAAGGCCGTCGTGAAGAGATTTTCTACTTTACCGATGATGGCGATCTGGCGGCACTTCGCTTCAACAAGTGGAAGCTTGTATTTATGGAGCAAAGGCAGGCAGGCACCTTGCAGCTTTGGGCTGAACCTTTCACCGAATTGCGTTTGCCTAAGATCTTCAACTTGCGCATGGATCCGTACGAAAATGCTGATATCACTTCCAATACTTATTGGGACTGGTTGATAGATCATGCATATATGTTAGTGCCCGCTCAGGCATATGTGGGTAAATTCCTGGAAACCTTTAAGGAATTTCCAGCTAGTCAAAAAGCCGCCAGCTTTAGCCTGGATCAGGTGATGGAAAAGCTGCAACAACCCACTAGTAAATAAACCAAATAAGGGCGCATGCGCCCTTTTTCAACCGATTATTACCCTAATCAAACGTAAAGAATTAGCTAACAGCCGCTCTATCAAAGGATTGTTATGGAACATAAAACCATATACCAGCAACTTGGCTTACTGCAGGAAGCGCTGAGTTCTCAAGTGCTGGGCCAATCCCATATCGTCGATGGATTGATCCTGGCATTACTCGCCGACGGCCATGTGTTACTCGAAGGCTTACCGGGTACGGCCAAGACACGCTCGGTTAAAACCCTGGCAGAGATGCTGGCATTGTCCAAAGGGCGGGTACAGTTTACCCCTGATTTACTGCCCTCCGACGTTATCGGCTATGAAGCCCTTTCCACCTCAGGTGATAAGCAGATAGATTTTAATCCCGGGCCTGTGTTTAACCATATTTTGCTCGCCGATGAAATCAACCGGGCGCCGCCCAAGGTGCAATCCGCTTTGCTGGAAGCCATGGAAGAGCGCCAGGTAACCGTTGGCAATACCAGTCACCCCATGGAAACTGTGTTCCTGGTGTTGGCGACCCAAAACCCCATCGAGCAGGAAGGTACTTATCCTTTGCCTGAAGCCCAGATGGACAGATTTATGTTTAAGCTCACCTTGGATTATCCAGATGATGACACAGAGCTGGACATTATTCGCCTGGTGCGCGGGCAGGAAGAAAATAAACAACCAGCACTGACTCCAATAGAGAATGCGGAAAGCTTAATCCTGGCCGCCAGAAAACTGGTACATCAGGTATATGTATCTGAGAACATGGAGAAATACATAGTCTCTCTGGTGATGGCCACACGCCACCCTGAGCGCTATCCCGACAGCCGACTGGCAGACTATATCAAGATCGGCGCCAGCCCAAGGGCCAGCATAGCGCTGGACAAAGCGGCCCGCGCCCATGCCGTATTAGCAGGGCGAGATTATGTCGATCCCGACGATGTCAGGGCGGTGGTCATTGCTGTGTTAAATCACAGGCTGATGCTGAGTTATGCCGCCATAGCCGAAGGTAAAACCGCGCCTGAACTGGTGACTGAATTGGTTAAAGCCACGCCTGTTTTATAGGCAAGCAACCTCACGTTTTGGAGTTAAAAGCCTGTGCAAGACGAACGTATTTACACCAGTTTGCCTGCTTTACTGGCATTACGCGAGCCAGGACATCATCTCCGTCTGTCGCCGAGTTACCGCCCTGCGGGGATCTTGTCCGGCAACCATGCTTCACGATTAAGAGGCAGCGGCCTTAATTTCGAGGAACTAAGGCAGTATCAGCCTGGAGACAATATCCGCCAGATAGATCCTCGTACCACTGCTCGCCTGGGTAAACCCTATGTCCGAGTATATTCCGAAGAAACGGACAGGCCGGTTCATATTGTGGTGGATCAACGGCTAGCTATGTTTTTTGGCAGTGTCGAGAAAACCAAATCCGTGGTGGCTGCGGAATTAGCGGCCTTGTTAGCCTGGGCTGCCCTCGGCTCGGGAGACAGGGTCGGCGGTGTAGTCGCAGGCGTCAACGGCATTAAGCAGCTTCCTCCCAGGCGTTCGGCCAACAATGTAGCCCAGTTTCTGGAAGCCATAGTGACTGCTAATCATCAACTTAACCTGACCACTAACGCCGATCCCAGTCCATCCCTGTTTACCCAGGTCAAACCCTTGCTGGCCAGTCTAAACAATCAGAGTGTGGTTATTTTGATCACGGATATTGATGGCTTAGGAGAAACGGATATTGGCGAGCTGGAAGTGTTGCAACAGAAGGCCAATATCTTGTTGTTTCTGGTGCAAGATCCATTGGAAGCCGACCTTATCAAAGCGCATGGCTTGAGTGTATCCCAAGGCAAAGAGCTGATTAACATTCAGGCTACCGAGGAAAACCAGCAAAAATATACTGACTTATATCAGCAAAAGGTGCAGCGATTGAATAAGGCCATGGCAGGCAGCCCCTTACCGTTAGGGCTGATCAATACCAAAGAGCCTGTATTAAGCCAGCTGATGTTGCTGTTAATGGGACACGAGTGATGGATGATATTAGCCAGTTAGCCGATTTAGTCTTGCCATCCCCCGTGACTTGGTGGCCGCTGGCGATAGGCTGGTACCTGATGCTGGGCCTGTTAGTTATTGCAGTTGCTATTTTTGGCCTGATGAAATGGAGACGCTGGCAAAACAATCGTTATCGTCGTGAGGCCCTGGCTAAGCTGGCAGTTTTAACGCCGGACAACGCCTATTTGTTTCCCCGGTTATTGAGACAAGTGTCGGCCATCGCCTTCAAGGGCCTGCCTGTACTTAACAGCACGGGGCGAGACTGGCATCAATTCTTAAATGGTGCGATAAAAAACCCTGTTTTTAGTGACACCGATTTTCAATTGATGGATAAACTCAGCTATCAGGATCCGGCCTTGTATCAGTTAAGCCAGCAGCAGTTCCAATCTTTGCAACATAGCTGCCAGCTCTGGATAAGGGAGCACCAGAGTGACCATTAGTATTGAATACCCCTGGCTGTTGCTGCTATTTCCATTGCCTGTGCTGGTTTACAAGTTTTTGCCCGCCTATTTACAGCCCAGTGTGTCCATTTATGTGCCATTTTTTTCCCGCTTTGTTCAAGCCACTGGCCAGACGCCGACATCCGGTGCCATCGTACACCGCAGGAAACGGGCCCAGGCGCTGGCATTAGGACTAAGCTGGACTGGATTGGTCATTTGTCTGGTGCGGCCGGTATTGCTTGCTGAAGCGCAAGTGATTAATAAAACGGGCCGAGATCTGATGATAGCCGTGGATTTATCCCAGTCCATGGAGCAGCAAGACTATCAGTTGCCGGGTGACGGTAAGGTATCCAGGCTACAGGCGTTAAAGCAGCTCTTATCCGAGTTTTCAAAAGGTCGCGAAGGAGACAGGTTGGGGTTGATCGTATTTGGCTCCGGCGCCTATTTGCAAGTACCTTTTACACCGGATCTTGAACTATGGCAAACCCTGCTCGATGAGATGGATACCCAAATGGCAGGGCCGGCTACCGCTATTGGCGACGCAATAGGGTTAAGCATTAGAGCCTTTGCCCATTCCACGTCCAGTCAGCGCCTCTTACTACTGGTTACAGATGGTAGTGATACCAGCTCCCGGCTTGATCCTGTGGATGCAGCCAGGGTTGCCGCCACCGAAAAAATCACAGTTTATACCCTGGGGATGGGCGATCCCAATACCCAGGGCGATGATAAGGTCGATTTTAATACCCTGAACAAGATTGCCAAAGTCACCGCAGGAAAATCCTATGTTGCGGCGGATACCAGTGCGGTTAAACAGGTATTAGATGATGTAAGCAAAATCGCACCAGCAAAATTTGAACAGTTAAGCTTTCGGCCAAAAACCGATCTCTATCCCTGGATTATGGGACCTTTGCTCTTGCTCTATTTGCTTGTCTGGTTTGCTTTATCTTGTCGACACCTGTGGTTAAGTAACAAAGGAGGTCAGAGTGTTAGTTAGCTTTCATTTTGCTCAACCCTTGTGGTTACTGCTGTTTATTCCGATATTTTTATTGCTGTTTGCTCTGTGGCGAAACCTGAGATCCGAACAGGAAAATGCGGGGCAAGGCATTATTGCGCCACACCTCGCCAAAGTCTTCTCACTGCAACAAGATAGCAAAGCGGCCTACGGACCGATTTTACTCACCTTGCTATCGGCCACCCTAGTCTTATTTTCCCTCGCCGGACCTAGCTGGTTGACATCAGCAGATAAGCAGCAGAAAGCACCACTGGTAATTGCACTGGATTTGTCTGACTCAATGTCGTCGGCGCAAGACCAAGGGATCAGTACCCTGCAGCGGGCAAAGCTGCTGCTGGATAACCTGCTTAGCAGGGGAATAAGCCGTCCTGTTAGCCTGATGGCCTTCGCAGCCACCAGCCATCAGGTGCTGCCACCCTCGGATCAAATTGAGCTGCTGCGACTTTACCTGGGATATCTGGATCCCAGCGTGATGCCTGAGCAGGGCAATGATCTAGGCGGGCTGATCACCGCTATCTACGCCATTCCAGAGACAAAAGAGTCTGGCTTCGACCTGCTAATTTTATCTGATGGTTTTGATGTCGATAGCAATGCCTTTAATGCCTGGTTAACCGCTGCTGGAGCAGCCGGTATTGTCGGGGCGCTAACCCCGCAAGCTGAAACCGATGGGGCAGAGCTGGCGTTAACCCTGGCTCGGGCACGAGATCTCCAACCAGGAGATGAGACGCTATATGAAATGGTTAAGAGACTGGAAAACAAAGGAAACTCTCGAGAAGTGTCCCCGCAAAACCTGGGTTATTGGTTGCTTTATCCCTTGGCATTAATCCTGCTATATTTCTTTCGCCGTGGATTTAACCTCTATTGGGCATCGGTTATGGTGCTGGCGGTTAACCTGACACCCGTACCCGTCCAGGCAAGTTGGTTGGATTGGCTGATGACACCAGATCAACAGGGTGCCTATTATTTTCAGCAAGGCAACTACAAGGAAGCGGCAGTTAGGTTTGAATCTGCGCAATGGCAAGCGGCTGCCTTTTACCATGCCAAACAATACGATAAAGCGGCCAAGATTTATCGGCGACAGGACGACTTAACCGGACTGTATAACCTGGCTACGACGCTGACCAGGACACGCAATTACAGCAAGGCGAAAGACCTGTACCAATTGTTGCTTGAAATTGATCCGGATAACCAGGCGGCGCAGAAAAACCTGACCATAGTGACCCGCCTAATAGATGAAATACAACGCCTGGCTGACAGTCAACAAGAGGAGCAGGCGCAGCCAGAAACCGTAGATCCCGATGAGATGATGGATACCAGCCTGGGTACAGAAAAGCAAAATATAGGTAAAATTGAAGTAAAAATAGAGCAATTATCGGTGGATGAATTACTGGCGAGTGAACAGAAAAAAGCCCAGTGGCTCAGGGATATTAGTAAAGATCCGCAGCAGTTCCTCGCGGCCAAGTTTCAGGCTCAATACAACAAACAACAACAAAATAATCTGACGCAAACCCGGGAGGTCGGGAATGATTAGAGTCACCTTGCTAGCCCTGTTGTTGCCACTGGTTTGTTATGCCAAACAAGATTACCCGCAACTGAATAGCAAGATCAGTACCAAGCACCCTGTAGTGAGCCAAAATGTGGTGCTTAGTTTTGAACTTGTCGTTGATGGTTATTTTAATGGCCCCAGCAGCTTTGATTTACCTTCTCTGTCCAGCGCCAGACTGACCAAAAGTTCGGATTTTGCGGTTAATGGCAGCCGCCGTGATGCAGGTAAAACCCTGGCCAGCCAATTGTGGGAAGTTAACCTGTATCCGGAGCAGACTGGGCTGCTGGAGATCCCCGCACTGGTATTTAACATTGAATATATAGACAGCACAGGTAAGCCAGTCAAGCAGAGTCTGCACTCGCGTCCCCTTCGGCTATTTGCCTACTTACCCGATGATTTGCAAGGCGTATCATCCTATCTGGCCTCTCCTCAAGTGACAGTCAGTGATAGCTGGACAGGACAAAAAGACCAATATGAAAAGGGCGATATTATCCAGCGGCAAATCCAGATAGAAGCCCAGCAGATCCAGAGCATACAGATCCCTCATTTTGAACCAAAACAAAAGCAAGGCATACGGATAGTCCAGGCGGAACCACAGCTCTCTGACAACAGTAACCGTGGCCAGCGCACAGCAAAAATGACCCAGAGCCTGAGTTATATCATTAACCAAGCGGGTAGCTACAAGCTGGGGGGAGAGACACTCCATTGGTGGCATGTTGAACAAGGAGAAAAACTGGCGGAATTTGAAGTTTACACTATCAAGGTAGCTGGTGTTCGTCCCGTCTTCTACTGGATCGCCCTTGCTATATTGTTGACTTTTATTTTACTATCATGGGGTTACTTTGCTATCAAGAAAAGGCCTGCAAGTATAAGACGCCAACTAGGCGTCGTATTAAGAGCACAAAACTGGCACAGGTTAGTGACCTTATTGTATCAACAAGCAGATCAAAATACTGGCTTAGGGCTGTTAAAAACGGGACCAAACACTAGGTTAATAAGCCAACTAATGAGCGCTTTATACGCCCGTCGACAGAATAAAAAAACAACCGAATTTCCAAAACAACAAGAATTAAAAAAACTAATTAAGTGAGCAAGTAAATGTGGTTAAGAGGTATGCTGATAGGCTTGCTATTGGTTAGCTTTGAGCTCTATGCACTGGAATATGTAGGCAGTGACAGTTGCAAGGGGTGTCACCAAACTGAGCTCAAAAACTGGCAACAATCCCACCACGCCAAAGCAATGCAGCCGGCTAATGAAAACACCGTATTAGGTAATTTCGACCATTTCAGATTCGAATCCGGTGACAGTTGGACCCTGTTTAACAAGGATGAAAAAGGTTATTACATAGAAACAGGTAGCCTTGGAAAGCCTGGCAGGCGTTACTCTGTTCCTTATGTATTTGCATATCAACCGCTACAGCAAATCCTGGTGGATATAGGTAAAGGACGACTTCAGGCCTACACCATCGCCTGGGATTCCAGACTCAATACCAAGGGGGGCCAAAGGTGGTATAACCTTTACGAACAAAGCCATACGCCAGATACGCCGTTTTACTGGAAGGGTCAGTTTAATAACTGGAATGCCCGCTGCGCCGAATGCCACTCTACCAATTTAATTCGCGACTATCAGCCAGCAAGCGATAGCTATAAAACCCGCTGGAGTGAGGTTAATGTAAGCTGTGAGGCATGCCATGGACCAGCCTCCAAACACCTGGAACTAATTAGAACAAATCAAACTGGAAAAAGCTCAGGGTTTGAAACGCTTTTGCACAAGCGAAGCAATTGGGTTTTTAAGGAAAACTTGCCAACGGCAGTCCGCTTTGGCGAAGGTAAGATTTCTATCGACCACGGTCAGCCGGATCAGTGTGCTTCCTGCCATAGTCGGCGTATCGCATTAACCGATGGAGCTGGCGCGGGTGATTTTGCTCAGCACCATATTCCCAGGTTAGCCGAGCCAGATCTCTATCATGCGGACGGCCAAATCCTGGATGAAGTCTATGTATATGGCTCATTTAGCCAGAGCAAAATGGCCGCTGCTGGTGTGGTTTGCAGTAATTGCCATGAACCTCATACTGGAAAAGTCCTGGCCCAGGACAACAACTTGTGCGCTCAGTGTCACAAGCCAACAACCTTTGACAGACCGGAGCATACCTTGCATCAAATGGGTACTGAAGGATCGGCATGTGTGGATTGTCATATGCCAACAAAGCGTTATATGGGGGTAGATGATAGACGTGATCACGCTTTCCGAGTGCCCAACCCTTGGGTGAGTGAGGTGTTAGGGTCGCCTGACGTGTGCCTTGGGTGTCACCAGGATAAAGACGCTAAATGGTCACAGGCTTTACTTACCCCCCGTAAAGATAAGATTTTTTCTGACCATTCGGATATCGGGCCTGCGCTAGTTTTAAATCAACAAGACAGTGACCAAGGTCAAGCCTTGCTCCGTAGACTGGTAGTGGATGAAAACCAGCCGCCAATGCGCCGCGCTGTGCTGCTCCGTCATTTAACCCTCAGTGATGCAAAAAATGGTGAAGCGATCAATATCGCCGCCAACTCACCGGAAAGTCTGGTAAAACTGGGGGTTATCCGCACCCTGGAGCAAGCCCCCTTCCCACTTCAACTGCAAATAGGTTTTGGCCTCTTGTACGATGATGATAAGAACGTACGCATGCAGGCGATTAAGTTACTGGCCCCCGCATTCAGGCGTAACGTGCCGGAAAAAGCACAAAAACCACTGCAGGATGCCTTAATAGAGGCAGTGTCTACCTATCAAAAACAACAGGACTTGTTGTCGGCCCAGTTGGGCCTGGCAGATATGGCCTATAAGGTAGGAGATCCGGAGCAAGCCAAGGTGCATTATGGAAATGCAAACCGATTACAGCCCAGTTTCCTGCCCGCCAAATTAAACCTGGCCAGCATTTACCGGGAAACCGGCGAGCTCAGCAAAGCAAAAACACTGCTCGATGAAATCCTGTCTATCGAGACCAACCACGCCATGGCACAACATAATTTGGGCCTTATTTATGTTGTGCAAAGACAATGGCCACTCGCCCTAACGGCATTAGCAAAAGCGGCCGAATTAGAGCCAGACAACACCCGGTTTGGCTTTGTGTACCTACTGGGATTGGAAGGCAGCGGTGATATCCAAGGGGCTTTAACCCAGCTGAAAAAGCTGGAGCAGCTAACACCCGATGATCCGGCTCTGGTAGAAATGAGAAAGCGGCTCAAACAAGCCAAATAGATCAGTCGATAGCTTATTGAGACACAGATAAGGATAACTAAATTCGTGTGAGTCGCGGGTTAAGTAAAAATCACACGATCTACTTGCTGTATCCCTAAAAAGGACTTAATTAACTGGGTTACACGGTACAATTGTGCAAATACCCCTCAGTTAGGTCAATAAACAAGCCCTTAAATAAAAAATGCAAATTATCTCTTGCTATCTTTTTCAGATTCACTATTATGCACCACATCGGACGCGGGATGGAGCAGTCTGGTAGCTCGTCGGGCTCATAACCCGAAGGTCGTTGGTTCAAATCCAGCTCCCGCAACCAATTCAAAGAAGCCTTGCTAGAGATAGCGAGGCTTTTTCGATCTTAAAGATAAAAAAGATCATCGGGCTCAGCTCTTTATAAACCAGCGAAGGTCGCTAGTTCAAATCCGGCTCCCGCAACCAAATTAAAGAAGCCTGAATTACGCAAGTGATTCAGGCTTTTTGCGTATAAGACGGAAATCAAATCGTCGGACTCAGCTCTTCATTAGCCAGCGAAGGTCGCCAATTCAAACCCAGCTCCCGCAACCAATTCAAAGAAGCCTTGCTAGAGATAGCGAGGCTTTTTCGATCTTAAAGATAAAAAAGATCGTCGGGCTCAGCCCTTCATTAAGCCAGCGAAGGTCGCTACGGGATGCAGTCCAGGCCAAACCCGGGTTTCCATTGCGAGTTATGAGAACGGGTCCACCTTCATATTTGCTAAGGTAAAGGCATAGATATCCGCCATTTGATCTATGGCTTTAGACATTGGCATCCCCTCACCGTGGCCTGCGTTCACATCAATACGGATCAATACGGATCAATACTGGATTTTCACCCACTTGTTTTGCTTGTAATTCCGCAATAAATTTAAACGAATGCGCCGGTACAACGCGATCATCATGATCCGCCGTGGTTACCAAGGTTGCCGGATATTCAACGCTTTGTTTAACATTATGGACAGGTGAATAAGCCAGTAGATACTCAAACATTTCTGCCGTTTGATTTGCAGTACCATAATCGTACGCCCAACCTTCTCCTGAGGTAAAGGTGTGATAACGCAGCATATCTAACACCCCCGACCGCAGGTAAGGCTACTTTGAATAGCTCTGGCCGTTGCGTCATGCTTGCCCCAACCAATAAGCCGCCGTTCGATCCGCCTTGAATGGCTAAATATTGTGAGCTTGTGTAGTTTTCTTCAATCAAATATTCAGCGGCAGCAATAAAATCATCGAAGACATTTTGCTTGTTTAGTTGAGTCCCGGCGTTATGCCATGATTTTCCATATTCGCCACCACCACGAATATTTGGCACAGCAAACACACCTCCCAACTCTAACCATGTGGCGGTAATACCACTGAAACTAGGTGTCAGGCTGATATTAAAGCCACCATAACCATATAGAATGGTTGGATTGGTTCCATCCAGTACACACCCTTTTTTATAAGAGATAATCATAGGAATTCGAGTGCCGTCTTTTGAGCGATAAAAGACTTGTTTCGATTCCAGCTGACTCGAGTCGCATGGCGACTTAGATACAAGATAAAGCCCAGTTTCCCCTGTTTTCACATCAAACTGATAAATAGTTGGTGGCGTTATATAGTTGGTAAATGTGAAAAAGAGTTCGGTTCGGTTTGCTCTCTTTTGCCCGAAAAACCTGAAACTTGCCCCCCTTCCGGTAAGTCAATCTCACGAATCAATTGACCATTAAAATCATAGTGTTTTACTTTGGTAAGAACATCAACCATATAGGTTGCGAAAAGAGTTCCGCCACCCGTGCTAACATTCAGCTGCTGATCTTGCTCAGGGATCAGGTCCGCCCATTCACCCGTTTCCATCTGATAACAAACCACTTTGCCATTAGGCGCATCCAAATTTGTAAACAGCAATAGACTTGAACCTATATTTTCAAGCACATGAGTATCTGAATTGGTATGGTCCAATAAGGTAACTCTGGAATGATGATCTTCTTTTAACGGCTGAATATACAACTTATTACCAGAGGTCGAGGTTGCGGCTGATATCACTAGATACGCATAATCTTCAGTGGTGTAACCGCCAACATAGCGATATTTTTCTGACTCTATCCCCCCAAAAATCACCTTATCCTGTGATTGACGTGTTCCTATTCGATGAAAATACAATTTGTGCTGGTCGGTTCGTGCCGAAAGCTCACTGCCTTCCGGCTTGTCATAACTTGAGTAATAGAAACCTATGTTAGCTAACCAAGAAATCCCTGAAAATTTTGCATCTAAAATAGGGGCTTCAATTTGCTGTTTGGTTTGTACATCAATAACAGAAATTTTACGCCAGTCACTGCCCGCTTCGGAAATAGAATAGGCAACTAAACTTGCGTCTTTTGAGAAGCTCACTAAACCTAATGAGGTTGTACCTTCAACGCTGAACGTATTTGGATCCAAGAAGACCTCAGCCTCACCCTTGTTTTTCGAACGATAGAGAACACTCTGGTTCTGTAAACCATCATTTTGGTAAAAATAGGTATAGTCACCACGTTTAAATGGCTCAGAATTTTTTTTGGTAATCTAACCCGCTGGTGATACAGTCTCGAATATCATCGCGAAAAGAAATGTTCGAAAGAAGGTCAAAAATCACTTTATTTTGCGCTTTTACCCATTGTTCGGTTGCTGGACTGGCGTCATCTTCTAACCAACGATACGGGTCTGAAACAGTTTGAGCGAAATAGGTATCGGTTGTCGTGCCAGTTTCCGTTATCGGGTATTTCATAATATGCATCCCTGTTTATCGTCAGTTTCATCAGAAATGTCCAAGCATACGCCGACTAAAAACAGGAAAGCAATTTATAAAACCCACCAAGGCCGTCACTGGATGCAACTCAAACCCCGGTCTGTTGCATTTTACTCGATATCGTGGGGGACGGCTCCTTTTACATGCCCCCAGCGGAAATTGCCTTACCCCTCCTTGAGTTCACCAACAATAGCAAAGGAGTGAATAACACAGCCAAAATAGCCCCCCAGCGCCAGGCTTCACCGATACCGTATTGCTCCACAATCCAGGAAAGGCCGAACCCGACGATAATACCGCCTGTATTAAGAGACAAAGAAAGCAGGGATACGGCGCTTGCCCTCAGGTCATCTTCTACTTCATGATGCAGCAAGCTGGCTATGGTTGGCTTGCTCGCATACAGACACATAGACAGAGCTAGCATAAACACGAAAAAGAAAGTGCTGACTTTTACCGCCGACATCATATACAGACAAGCAGCGGCTGCACTTAATAAAATAAAAAGGGTCAGGCCTTCATTATTTCCAAGTTTTTTTGTCAGCACTTTAGCCTGGCTGCTCGCCAGCGCACCCGCTAGAAAAGTCAAACACGCAAGTATACCTAAGGGTGCATGACCAGCAGTTGGGTCGAGCAGAGATTTTAAGTAGGGCTGCCAGTAAACACTTTTGGCTGAGAGCATAAACCCCAGAATTAACTGTGCCAACAAGGTCAATTGCAATACACGGTGACCGCAGCAGGAGCGCGCCAAGCGAGCGACGATAATCAGGCTGGAATGGTTTATTTCCTTTCCCTTGTCCCGGGTTTCACCTTCTCGATAGAA
This sequence comes from Psychromonadaceae bacterium, assembly GCA_965249895.1. Lineage (GTDB taxonomy): Bacteria > Pseudomonadota > Gammaproteobacteria > Enterobacterales > CBDFNC01 > CBDFNC01. The sequence goes on along the minus strand of CBDFNC010000001.1, from coordinate 1,249,316 downwards.
CCATGGAAAGGAGATTAAATTAAACAGGTTCAGTGCGACAATCAGCCAAAGGCAAATTGTATAACTGTTTTCTGGAAACAATGCTTGTCCCCAAGAACCGGGCAACCAGCCTCCCAGCAAAGCACCCGCCGACATTCCCAACAAACTGACAGCCGCCGCTGAACTTAACTTTTGATGAATTTGCTTATCTCGACCTGCCCTTCTCAGCCTTATGACATACCAGGCCTCCAGTGAGCCAGAGCCCAATGCACGTCCAAGGCCACCGATAGCGGAGGCAATTAATAGACCCTCGACACTATCCCAGACAATAAGTAAAAAGAAGTTTAGGCAGTCCAATAACTTAGACAGGTAAAACACTTTTAGATGGCCGTATTTGTCCGCCAGCCCACCGGACGGCAGCTCCAGCACCACCATAGTGATATAGAATACGGCAAAGAATAGACCGACTTCATAGTAGTTCATCCCCACCTTCAGGCAATAGGATGTACTGACCACCATAAAAATTCCCAACGGCGCCATATTTAAGGCTTGATGGAGCCCATAACGTGCATCCAATTTCATCCTGACTTCCTTTACTAACAGTTTGAATGAATTGTAATTAACCAAGGAATCTAGTAAAAATATATTAACTACCTTTTATAAATTTATATTATCAATGTCAAACAGCAAACTGTTTCCTCTGTTAAGGTATTTCCATGCACTGGCGCAATACGGCAGCTTCACCAAAGCAGCCGAGGTTCTGCATGTATCTCAATCCACTGTTAGCATTCAGGTTAAAAAACTGGAAACCTTACTTGGATATTCTCTGATCGATAGGGCGAGTAAGCACAAATTTCAGATCACCTCGAAAGGTAAAACTCTTGCCGAGCAATGCGCCGTCAGTTTTGGAGACTTGAACGATGTATTGGACTGCCTACAGCAGGACTCTCCCTATGCGGGAGAGCTTAACCTGGCCAGCTCCATGGCCTTTGGTTATGCAGTGATACTCCCTGTGATTGCCGCACTGGCCAGGACTTACCCGCAACTCAAGATAAACCTGCAACAGGGAGGTATTGCGAAGGATTTTTTTGCAGACAACATTGATATTGCTGTTCATTTCGGTGAACCCAGAACGGGCTACTTTAATTCTCCCCTGACAAAAATATCCAAACGAATTGTTGCCAGTGAGGAGTACCTTAAGGGACGGCCGCCGGTTAATTCATTAAACGACTTAGCCGAGCATAATTTGCTGATGCAAAGGCAGGGGAAACGTGAATGGCCAGCTCTGCTCGACCAGTATCAACTCACACTTAAGCACCCTCAATTTCAATGCTTCGATAACAACCTGTCAAAAATGAAGGCTGCTGAACTGGGTTTAGGTATTGCCATCCTACCGGATTACCTGGTAACGGGTTCTACTCACGGCAAGCTTCTGGTTATATTGCCGGATATGGATTTAGGCTTAGATGAACAAACCTACCTGATCTGTGAAAAGCGTCGTCTGAAAGATCCAAAAGTCAAACTTGTGCTGGAGCAGTTGCAAAAAGCAATTGCGTTAAAGAAATAAAAACAGCTTCAAGATCATCAGTTGACTCAAATTTTGCTACTAGTGCGTAACTGGCATTGCTCATGTAACCACTGCTTAAAGCAAGCCACTGCGGAGTTTTTGTCCGCATACTTGGCTTGTAGCAGGTAGTAACCCGCTTTGGCATCGATAGCCTTAAAGGGGGAAACCAGCGCGCCACGTTGAAATGCATCTGCTACCAGAGCGCTGCGAGCCAGTGCTATACCTATACCAGCAAGCGCTGCCTCCATGGCCATATCGGTACGATTAAAATAATGTCCTCTGTCGCTGCTTACCTGTTTATAACCCATGCTATCCAGCCAAAACCGCCACTCCATGTCTTTTTCCGCATCCAACCAGGGCATGGTTTCCTATTTGGCACCGACGTTCGCAACCTGTTGAGCAATACAAAGGTGGTGACCGGCGTAGAGACTAGTCAGGGCCTGCTCACTGCCGATAAATACGTGGTAGCCATGGGAAGTTACTCCACTCAAATACTTAAAAACCTGGGATTATCCTTACCCGTTTACCCTGTAAAAGGTTATTCCCTGACTGTGCCCATTAAAGATCCCGCGTTGGCTCCGGTTTCAACTGTGATGGATGAAACGTATAAGGTCGCGTTAACCCGCTTTGATAACCGGATCCGGGTGGCGGGCACCGCTGAGCTTAACGGCTTCGATGAGAGTATTCCCGCTAAGCGCCAGGCTACCATTGCTATGGTATTAAGAGATATCTTTCCCGGCGGTGGCGACTTAAATCAGGCACAATTTTGGACAGGTTTAAGACCTATGACGCCAGACGGCACGCCGGTTATCGGTGAAACGCCATTTGCCAATTTGTATACCAATACCGGACACGGCACTCTGGGTTGGACCATGGCGTGCGGCTCGGGGCAGCTTTTGGCAGATGTGATTAGCGGACAAGTACCGCACATAGATCCCGTAGGCCTGGGCATTAATCGATATACCAAGATATATTAAGCAGCATTAGTAGCCTGGCCGGACTGACCGCTTTCCAGCAAGGTTTTTAGCTGTTTTTTTGCTCTGAATAATCGGGTCATCACTGTATTTTTGTTGATTCCTAATTGCAGCGCAATTTCATCGCCACTCAACCCCAGCAGAACTTGCATAATAAGCGGCTCGCTGTAGTCCGGATTTAGTCGCGCCATACTTCTTCGCAGCAGTTCATTCTCCATCAACTGCTCCGAACATGTAGCTTTATGGTCAACCAAAGGTTGAGACTCCATATCCACCAGGTCCAGTTGCTTACGTTCAAAGCGCCGGGCATTTTCCCGCCGTAATATTGTGATAAGCCAGACTTTGGCAGCTTTATCATCTTTCAGGCCGTCCAGCCCCCGCCAGGCCCGAAGGAAGGTTTCCTGCACCACGTCCTCTGCGATCTGCTGATCTTTAATTAACCAGAGCGCATAGCGATACATTTCCTTATGATAAACCTGAACCAGAGATTCATACCTTTGCTGCTTAGTGGACATTCTTGTCACCGGAGTTGTTTGCTGTCTATATGGTTAATCTACCGCTCCGGATTCACGTCAGCATCCCAAGGTTATCACTAATTTATCACGACGCTTTTTCTACTTTAAAATCGACGTAACCAAGCTGCCGAAAAGATTTACACTTATTAGTGAGCAGTCCCGGAAACATAACGATGAAAGCCGTAATCAGCTTACTTTTTTTATTACTCTTAATAAACCCAGCGGCCTCACAAGCTAAACTTGTACGCGTGGTAACCCTTGCTGATTACGAGCCTTTTTGCTTTTATCAACCCAACACCGACCAGGCGACTAATACAAAAAACCTGCCCCCTGGTCAGGCCTCAACATTGTTCGACGGTTTAGCCTGGCAAGTGGTTGTAGCTGCATTTCATGCCCGGGGATATACGGTTGAGTTAACTGTCGTGCCCTGGAAGCGAGGGGTGGCACTGTTAGATAGAGGTGAAGTTGACCTGATATTCCCGGCGGTGAAAACCGAAGAGCGCCTGGTGCGATACCTTTATTCCCGGGGCAGAGTGTACCCGGCCAACCATTACCTTATATATGTCAATGAACAAAGCGATATACAGTGGCAAGGGTTACACAGCCTGAATGACAAGCTGATCGGCGCTATGCGCGGGTTTTCCTACGGAAGCACTTGGGAGGAATACCTGAACGAAAGCAAATCTCATCCTGTGTTATTTAACAAATTAAAGCGGGGTTTTGGCTTGCTTAAAATGAACAGAATCGATGCTTTGGTGGGTTATGAAATATCCCATGATTACCAGCTGAAATTGTGGGGCTGGGATAAGGAATTTAAAAAGCTCCCCCCTTTTGCCACATCGAGCTCATATTTAATGGGCCTGAAATCCGTTCAGGCAACCCGGCAACTGTTAAACGAGTTTGATGCAGGCAAGCGCCAACTAAGCACATCCGGAGAGTTGGAATCGATATTAACCAAATGGGGGCTGGATGTACCTTTATCTTCGCTATAAAAACAGTGCGGACCCTCGTTAACGAGAGCCCTTTTATAGACTAAACCCAGCGGCGCACTTTACTGGCGCTTAACAGACAAAGCACGGCTTCAAGATCGAGGGCATTGATGGACACTGCCGCCTTTTCCTGCACCAGGGGTTTGGCATGAATAGCCACGCCCATTGCAGACTCACCCATCATCACCAGATCGTTGGCGCCATCACCGACGGCGACGGTCTGACTTTTATTAATACCGTATGATTGCACAAGCTCATTAAGAACACGGGCTTTCACATTAGCATCGACGATTTCACCTTTTACTTCACCGGTTAACCTGCCGTCAATGATCTCCAGGTTATTAGCAAATACCGCATCAAATCCGAGCTTGTCTTTAAGGGCCTGGGCAAAATAGGTAAACCCACCGGAAGCGATGGCGACTTTCCAGCCAGACGCTTTTAACCCGTCAAGCAAGATTTCCAAGCCTGGCATCAAAGGCATATTTTCCACCACCTGGTCAAGGATCGCTTCCGAAGCCCCATTCAGCAGGGCAACACGGTTTCTTAAGCTCTCGGAAAAATCCAGCTTGCCTTGCATTGCCAGAGCGGTCACTGCAGACACTTCCTCACCCACGTCATAGAGCTTGGCGATTTCATCAATACATTCAATTTGTATGGTGGTGGAGTCCATATCCATTAAGACCAGGCCGGGCTTATCCAGACTCGGCATTGCATCCAGCAGCGCGAAATCTAGCTGGCTTTGCAGACAATTCTCCGCGACCAGAGACTTTAAGCCTTCTATTTCATTGCTCAGTTCAAGGCGAACCGTCACTACCTCGGCCACATTTTGTGGCGCCTGACAAAATACCTGGCGAACACCGTTTTGCAGCAGCAGGGTGACAAGACGGGTTAACCCAGCAACAGACAAACCTTTACCCAGCACCACCAGTTGCTTGGCGGCGACAAAGTTGCCATTATCGACACAATGTACCTGGCCAGGTTTAAATAATAACCCCTGGAATTCTCCCGCACTCTCTACCAGCTGCTGCCGCCATTGGATCAGGCTGTCCGGTAATTGAGTGAGTTTAACTTCTTGAATTAGTTGCCAGTCTTGTGACTCTTGCATGCAAAGTGCGTCCCTGTGTTAAAAATAGGCTAAAAACTGAGGTAAATTGCCGCTCACAATAGCCATTGCTTTTTCCCTTTGCAAGTCCCAATATGTGCCTGTGTTTCCCTGGGAGCCCCGTATGGCCAGCTTAACTAAAAAGAGAAAAGTTGTTTTTTGGCGTGTGACTCAACTGATTTTTGCTATCGGTTTGTGTGTGTACCTTATCCACCTCTCACTCAGCCTGCAGTTTCTTGGCGATCAGACCCGCACTGAACAAACCCAGATGTTTGGTTACACACTGACCAACCGGGCGGCGCAGGATGCAGCTCGCTACTTACAGGAAAAGAAACCGGAAGAACTAGAGCGCCTGGTAAATCTGCTGGCACAAGATCCCCTGGTGCGTGACGCCACCATTTACAGTATGAATGGCGAAATGATCCACCAGTCCAAAGATCCCATGGCCTTGCGGACCCTGTTAAACATCGACAAACAAATCTCTTCCGACTCTGCGCGTAATCGAATTCCCTATATTGCCGAGCTCTATCAGGAAAAAAATAAAATCGGCTACCTGAGGGTTACCCTTGAGCAAGGGCAATACCTGGCAATGCTGGACAAATACCAGCAGCAGGGGTCTGAAGTTTTACGCGTGATGATCTTAGTGGCATTGGCGGTGGGCTTTTTACTCACCCGGGCCCTATCCAAGAAGCGCCATTGGTGGCAGTTACTGCAACAAAATTACCCATTGGGCTTTCCGCCAAAAGGCAAACCTGAACAGTAATCGGAAGTCGAGCCCATAGTGATTTTCACCATGGGCTGTTGTAAGTCTAAAGCAGCGAATCCAGAGTCAGCTCGATCATCTCGTTAAAGGTCTTTTGCCGTTCTTCTGAACTGGTCTCCTCACCTGTACGAATATGGTCAGAGACAGTCACTACACATAATGCGTTGGCACCGTATTCTGCGGCCACACCATAAAGGCCAGCGGCTTCCATTTCCACACCAAGGATCCCCATGCTTTCCATCACGTCAAACATCTCGGGGTTTGGCGTGTAGAAAAGGTCGGCTGAAAAGACGTTACCGACTCTTACGTCTATCCCTTTGGCTTTGGCTGACTCTACCGCCTTATATAAAAGCTCGTAATTTGCGATAGCCGCAAAGTCATGGCCGCTAAAACGCATTCTATTACACTTAGAATCCGTACAGGCACCCTGGGCAATAATCACATCACGTACTTTGACGTCTTTGCTGATGGCGCCACAACTGCCCACCCGGATCAGGTTTTTTACCCCATACTCAGTGATCAGCTCTTTTGCATAAATGGAGCAAGAAGGGATCCCCATGCCGGAGCCCATCACGGATACTCGCTTGCCCTTATAGGTGCCTGTAAAACCCAACATATTGCGAACGTCGGTAACCTGAACCACATCTTCCAGAAAGGTTTCCGCGATAAACTTGGCCCTTAGAGGATCACCGGGAAACAGTACGCTTTCAGCGAAATCACCCGGGTTTGCATTAATATGAGGTGTTGCCATTAAAATTTACCTTAACACCAGCCCGTAAGCCGGCTTAAAAATAGAAAAATACAGGTAACCGACACCTAAAGCGTCATTTACCTGCGAAAATTAGTTGATAAAACTGGTGCCGTATTCCAGCTTGGGTAAGCCTAAGTAGCTTGCAATACTCTGGCCGATATCGGCAAAGGTATCACGCTTACCCAGAGAGCCGGGAGGTACGGGTGCACCATAAAAGAGCACGGGAATATGCTCGCGGGTATGATCTGAGCCGGTCCAGGAAGGGTCACAACCGTGATCCGCGGTTAATACCATAATGTCCCCCGGCTGCATCACAGCCATCAGCTCTGGTAAGCGGGAGTCAAAATACTCCAGCCCTTTGGCATAACCCGAGATATCCCGCCTGTGCCCCCACGAGGAATCAAAATCTACAAAATTGGTAAACACTATGCTGTTATCACCCGCCTGCGCCACCTCATCGAGAGTGGTATCAAACAAGGCCGCCAGCCCGGTCGCCTTGACCTTTTTGGTGATCCCCTGCTGGGCATAGATATCGGCAATCTTGCCCACACTCACCACTTCACCACCCGCCGCCTTTAGTTTATCCAATAAGGTTGGCGCCGGAGGTAATACAGAGAAATCACGCCGGTTACCTGTGCGGGCGAAGTTCGCCTTGCTGTCACCGACAAACGGTCTGGCGATAACCCGGCCAATGTTATATTCATCCAGTAATTCCCGAGCCAGCTCACATAACTTGATCAGGCGCTCAAGACCAAAGGTTTCTTCATGGGCTGCGATTTGAAACACGCTGTCCGCCGAGGTGTAGAAAATCGGATAACCGGTTTTCATATGCTGTTCACCCAGGGACTCCAGGATATCGGTACCAGACGCGTGGCAGTTGCCCAAATAACCTTCCAGCCCAGCCCGTAAGCAAAGCTCATCCAGCAGAGTTTGCGGGAAACTGTTTGTTGTATCGCTGAAATAACCCCAGTCAAACAGTATCGGCACCCCGGCAATTTCCCAATGACCACTCGGCGTATCCTTACCGCTGGACAACTCCTGAGCATAACCATATGCACCTATGGGAACGACCTTGTTATCCATGCCCATGGGGAGCTCACCTGCGCTTTCCTCTCCCGCCAGCACCAGACCTAATTTAGTCAGGTTAGGCAATTTTAGCGGTCCGCTTCGGTCGTGATCGGCGCGCCCTTCGGCGCAAGCCTTAGCGATACTGCCAAAGGTATTGGCGCCAACGTCACCAAACTTAACCGCATCGTCACTGGCGCCGATACCAAAGGAGTCCATCATCAGAATAAATACGCGTTTCATATTCGCTCCTTAAGCCTTGCTGATTTTACGATAAACCACAGGCTTGGCTTCAGGTTGAGAATCACTGACAACCACAGCTTTTCTGACTTCTGCGGCTGCCAATTCGAATCCGGCTTCGTCTCTGGCATGCACCATGCAAACAGGCTTGTCGTTAGCAACCGCCTGACCCAAACCAGCGACCTGGCTGAGACCCACCGCATAATCGATAGTGTCATCGGCATTTCGGCGGCCGCCACCCAGCTCCACCACTGCCAGCCCCATGGCCCGGGTATCTAACGCAGTCAGATAACCGGACCGTTCTGCATAAACAGGACGGATAATGCCGGCTTGAGGCAAGTATTTTTGCGGAGACTCCACAAAGTCCACCGGCCCGCCAAGCTCTGCAACCATACGAGCAAACACCTCGGCCGCTCGACCACTGGCAAGCGCCTGCTCCAGCTTCGCGTTTGCCGCTGCTTCATCAGCCGCCAAGCCGGATAACACCAGCATTTGTGTGCTTAACGCCATGGTCACCTGATGTAACCTTGGGTTGCGGTACACCCCTTTCAGGTAATTCACCGCTTCTAATACTTCCAGCGCATTACCGGCAGAAGACGCCAGCACCTGGTTCATATCGGTCAGCAGTGACGTGGTGGGAACACCGGCGCCGTGGGCCACGTCGACGATACTCTGCGCCAGTGCTTGTGATGACGCGTAATCAGGCATAAAGGCGCCGCTACCCACTTTAACGTCCATCACCAGGGCATTCAGTCCTTCCGCCAGTTTTTTCGACAAAATAGAGGCTGTGATCAGATCCAGGGATTCCACCGTGGCGGTAATGTCCCGGGTGGCATAAAAGCGTTTATCCGCAGGGGCCAGGTCGGCGGTTTGGCCGACGATAGCTACCCCAACTTCCTTCACCACTTTACGAAAAAGCGGACTGTCTACGCTGGTTTGGTAGCCGGGAATAGCGTCCAGTTTATCCAGGGTGCCGCCGGTATGCCCCAGGCCACGACCCGAAATCATAGGCACATAACCGCCACAAGCCGCAACCATAGGTCCCAGCATCAGGGAAATTACATCACCCACACCACCTGTGCTGTGCTTATCCACCACAGGGCCGTTTAGCCCCAGGGAGTCCCAGGCCAAAACCGAGCCTGAGTCACGCATGGCTTTGACCAGAGAAATCCGCTCTGGCATCTCCATGCCGTTAAAATACACAGACATGGCAAAGGCGGCAATTTGACCTTCGGATACAGTGTTATTGGTAATACCCTGAATAAAGCGCCCGATTTCCTGATCTGTCAGGGAGATACCGTCCCGCTTCTTGCGAATAATTTCCTGGGGAAGAAACATAAAGACCTCCTAGTAGCCGGTGCCTTTAAGTTCATGAGATACCACAAGAGTATCCAGTAAATTGGCTAACAAGCTGGAGGCGCCGAAACGGAACGAGCTTGGACTAACCCAGTCAGGGCCTAAAATGGATGCCGCCAGCTCCAGGTATTGCGCTGCATCTTCGGTGGTTTTTACACCGCCAGCGGGTTTAAAACCAACCTGAGTATTTTTCTGTTTAATCACTGTCAGCATAATTTCGGCCGCTTCCAGCGTGGCGTTAACCGCAACCTTACCCGTGCTGGTTTTTATAAAGTTGGCGCCGGCGTCGATAGCGATTTCGCTGGCTTGTTTGATCAGTGCAGGATCTTTGATTTCACCGGTTTCCAGTATCACCTTTAATAATACACTGTCACTACAAGCCGCTTTACAGGATTTCACCAGCTCAAAACCTATTTGTTTATCACCCGCCAAAAACGCCTTATAAGGGAAGACGACGTCTACTTCATCGGCACCATAGGCTACCGCAGCACGAGTCTCGGCTACGGCAATATCGATATCCCCATTACCGTGCGGAAAATTAGTCACTGTGGCAATTTTTACCTGCTCGGCTCCCAGCTCTCGCAAGGTTTTTTTCGCCACTGGGATAAACCTTGGATAGATACAAATAGCCGCAGTGTTGCCTGCCGGCGTTTTTGCCTGCTGACACAGTTTGATCACGTTAGCATCGGTATCATTGTCATTCAGCGTGGTCAGGTCCATTAGGCTAAGGGCCTGTTGCGCCACTTTTTGGTTATCCGTCATTTTTTGCTCCTGGATTAATTTGGTGGAGCTCAAACGCCAGATAACATATTTTCATTCCGAACATCATCTACTCCGTATCAAGATCAATACTTCATATTCTCCCGTTGATAACAACGGGACTGATGCGGGCTTGGTTCCTTGAAGATATTCATTTAAATCCGTTTAACCGCCTGATATTTAAAACCTAAGTCTTAAACTATTACTAACAGAGCGGCTTCCTGCAGCCCTGTATTACCCAAAAGGGTGGTAAATTTTCTGTATTCTATAAAACTAACATCCCATCCGCTTTGATCTGAGTAAGCGGCTGGCAGGTTAAGCAGCGCCCATAACGGCAAACAGCTCTGACTGGGTCATTTTGGAAACAGCAACGGAATGAGAAGAAAATGATAGTGGGCGCACCACTAACGGCGCTTCAGTTTGGCCCACAAATATATTGGCAGTGGCAGACAAAGACTCGGGACAGCTGGCACTACCCAGCAAATCCGCAACGCCCACCAGCCCCATGATAATTTGCATCCTGCGCCTTCTTATTTACCATAAGTTCAACCTAAACCAAGTGTAAACAATGGACACTAATTCATTGATGTTTTGTTGATTGACTGGTTGTTTTTTGGACAAGCGAAGGCAAGAGCCCAGATCGGACTTGGTTCCGTGAAGACTTGGATATTTCTACCCAATTTAAATCCCTTTATACCGCGGCGTAGATTTTTCTATTCACGCCAGCAACCAACTCCTTGTCAGTCGCCGCGTTAGCAAAATCGCTGCGTGGCTGTATTGAACTGCAACTGAATTATTATTGCTATAAAAATATCACCATATATAGACTCAGATCACATGGAAACCTGGCCAGGTGGTTACTCTCTACGGGTGCTGAAACTCACGACATATTTTCACAATTTTACTCTCGGGTAAGGTTTGTCGAGTTAATCCGCAAAAGGCCTGTCCGTCTTTATGCTGATGAAAACTGCATTTATAGCACTGACCAAATAAAGCCGTCGATTTACCAGACTGTAACTGTTTTAACAACAGATCCAGCTGAGCCAGCAACTCCGCCCCCTGATCTGGTAAACCATCCTGAGCCTGCTGCAAAAAATCGGGGGGAGATACCTTGGCCAGCAAGGCTTTACCTTCATCCGTCAGCTTAAGATGTACGCTTCGCTTATCGTTGGCATCCGCAGACTTAATGATCAGCGATTTTTTTTCCAACGCCTTAAGAGACTGGGACACAGTTCCCTTGGTCAAACCTAAATATTCCGCCACCGCAAGGGGGGTATCGGAATAATGATTACACCTGGCCAGGTAATCCAGCGCACTGATCTGGATGGGCTTCAGCTCTGCAAGCTCTGGCGTATCTCTATACCACTCACGCATCAAGCTGGAAATGCGTTCCAAATAATCATTCACACCCAACATAGGCCACCTAATCTGTCATCCAAATAAATAGTATCGAGTTAAAACCAATTTAACAAGTCAGGTCGAGAAACAATAGTATTTAGTCGAAACTATGTTGACAGCCAGCAACACCACCCGCTAGGATAAATATAGTTTCGATTCGATACCATGATAGGAAAATGGGAAAATACGAAAATGAACAACACTCAGGCGTTAACTATAGTGATAGCCCTCACTGGACAGGCTTTTCTTACCTCCAGTGCCTTTGCCCACGACAAACACCAGGGCCATATTCGCGACACAGCCAACGCTGAGATACAAAAAGCGTTTGATCTTATTCACGCAAAAGTTGTGAAAAATGCCACATCAGTAACTTTTCAGGCTCAGGTGGAAGGTGATATAGGACAGCCAATGGTCGGTTAAACGGGGCTGAAGTGTATTCCTATGTTTGGCCCACCAACCTGGATTCTTCCGTGGTTGGATTTGAAGCGAATCAGGGGATCCTTGCCTTGGCAGTCACTGTGCACCCAGACTTTGACGATACCCCCAAGTATGATGAAAACAGGGATGGTAATAACGCAAATGATGGTGATCTGTGGCATTCCCACTGGGTCGTATTAAGCAAAGACGCACAATGCCCGGCAGGGTTAAAAGTCAAGGGGATACCCGAGGGCCAAACACCTAAACTACCGGATACCTGGCCACAGTTGCCCATCCTAATCGATAGCCCGGGTTACCAACCTCACTTTGCCAAAAACGAACTCACTGTCGACGTGCCAATCAAGGATATCAATTTCCAGCAGGACTTCCGTTTTGATGCGGTGATATCAGTCCTTAAAGTTAATGACAGTATTCATAATCCTTTGCTGTGTATTAGTCTGGTGCACGATATTGCACCGGGCGACCTTTCATTACCGGGTAAAACATCTTAATCAGGAGTCCAGAATGCAAGCACACGTATTTGATACCTTTGCTAAGTGTAAAAATGGCCGGATAATGCACTTCGATGTGATCACGCTGAAAAAAGATGAGTTACAGGCCCAGCAGTTTGCACGCCTTTGGCTAATCCAAATAGGTGAGCCCGATGCGGAAATAAAACCAGGCGCCTGTGCTTTTTGTCATACAACCACCGCCATCGACCCTTTTATCGAGGCTATCAAACAGGATGGTTTTGCCATTTATAAATTAGAGGGCTGTCCTAAATAATCTGACATAGGCAGGCCTGATGCGGAAATAAAACTGGCGGTTGTGTATTTCGATTTTTGTCACATAACCGTAACTATGGGGGCTATCAAACAGGACGGTTATGCCATTTATAAATTAGAAGGCTGTCCTAAATAATCTGACATAGGCAGGCCTGATGCGGAAATAAAACTGGCGGTTGTGTATTTCGATTTTTGTCACATAACCGTAACTATGGGGGCTATCAAACAGGACGGTTATGCCATTTATAAATTAGAAGGCTGTCCTAAATAATCTGACATAGGCAGGCCTGATGCGGAAATAAAACTGGCGGTTGTGTATTTCACTCTTTGTCATTTATAAATTAGGGGGTGTCCATAATAATTGAATGCCGTGCCTGATGACGCCTTATCAGTCCACTTTAAGATTAAAAACCGAGCAGGTATTTTGATATAACTGATCCGCTAACCACTGCTTATCCACCCCCCTAACCTGCGATAGACAGCTGAGTACCTCGGGCAAATAAACCGGCGAATTACGTTTCCCTTGACGACCAAACAATGGCATATCAGGCGAGTCGGTTTCCAACACTAAGGATTCAATGGGAAATTTCGCCACCGCCTGCCTGGTTTTTTTCGCCCTGTTATAAGTTATTACCCCGCCAATCCCAAGTTTAAAACCACGCCGAATAAACTCCATACCCACTTGATAACTACCGGAAAAACCATGTAATACACCACCAAACTCAAATTTCACCTTGGTTAAGCTGGAGAGTATTTCACTGCTGGTTTTGCGTTGGTGCAATATCACAGGTAGTTTATTCGCCTGAGCCAAAATAAGCTGCCGTTCAAACACGGACAGCTGAAGAGAAAAATCTGTGTCTACATACTTGTCCAAACCAATTTCCCCCAACGCGATAAGCTCCCCTTTATACTGCATCAACATGGACTCCAATAAGTCCATGTGCTGCGGCTGATACTCTTCCAGAAAATAAGGATGTAAACCTAAGGCGGCTTTTAGCATAGGGTTAGCCTGGCATATCTTCACTTGTGCAAGCCAGTCGCTCGCTTTTACTCCAGGGATCACTATATGTTCAATGCCCAGGTCGACACAATGCGCCAGAACTTGTGCTCTGTCTCTATCAAAATGGTTGAAATCAAGGTGGCAATGGCTGTCTATTAGCTGCATATCAGGTTCGAGGTGTTTACGTTATGGTTACTTTAACCTTATGCATGGCAACAAAAAAGGAGCCTTCGGCTCCTTTTTCAGTTAGATAACTCCTAACTCTCTTAATCTTTCCTTTAGATAGCTGTCTGCGGTATGACGCTCTGACAACACCACTTCTGGCTTAGGATGCAGAAACAGTGGCAAAGAGACCCGAGCCTTTGTCTTATCAGAGCCTTCAGGGTTAACTACCCTGTGCGTGGTAGACGGAAAGTAGCCACCCGATGCCTCTTGCAACATATCGCCGATATTTACAATCAACAGACCAAAATTACTCGGTACATCTAACCAGGTATCCTCTTTAGTTTTAACCTGAAGACCCCTTTCGTTGGACGCAGGCAACACGGTTAACAGGTTGATATCCTCATGAGCCCCAGCGCGGATCGCCCCCAGCTCTTCATCACCTTTTAGTGGTGGGTAGTGCAACACACGAAGCAGCGTTTGTTCACTGCCTGCTATCATGCTGGACAGAGACTGAGAAAATTTCGCGGAAACGTCGGCTGGGGAGTACTTTTCAACCCAGGATAGTAATTCTTCCGCCAAAGAGTTCGCATCGGCATAATAGTCGGCTAACTCTTGCTTTCGCTCAGCCGGACACTGCCCCCAAGGGTAATAGTGGAAGTACTCTTTAATATCTTTAACTGTGTGGCCTTTAGCGACTTCAGAAACTTCTGCCGGGAAAAAGCCATCTTGAGTTTCTTTGTTGAAGTGATACTGCTGCTTTTCTTCGCTGTTAAAAAACGTCTGCCAGTTTTCATAAATAGAACTGACACGCTCTTTCTTAAGCGGGTGATTTTTTAATACACCGAATCCAGTATTTCTTAGTGATTCAACAAAAAGTTGGGCGGCATTATCCGCCGTATAGTCGATTGCTTCTAGCTTCATAATATTATCTTGATCTAAGACGCAGCATCTTAATATGCTGCAAAATTGTTAAGAGAGGAAGCTTAGCTGAATTTAACGGAATGTTTAAGCTGTAAAACGGGATTTATTGATATTTTCTTTGGAAAAAGCTAAAGGTATCAAAAGATACCTTTAGCTTTAATAACTTAGCCAAGAATAAACCTTAATGCTCCCGCGTCTTGCGGAAATTAACAGCGGGGTAACGTTCGATGGCCAGGTTCAGATTGACTGAATGGTATCGGAGGGCAATTTACGCCTCCAATACCCGAAGTACTGTTAGTGCTCCCGCGTCTTGCGGAAATTAACAGCGGGATAGCGTTCGATGGCCAGGTTCAGATTAACTGAATGGTATCGGAGGGCAATTTACGCCTCCAATACCCGAAGTACTGTTAGTGCTCCCGCGTCTTGCGGAAATTAACAGCGGGATAGCGTTCGATGGCCAGGTTCAGATTAACTGAATGGTATCGGAGGGCAATTTACGCCTCCAATACCCGAAGTACTGTTAGTGCTCCCGCGTCTTGCGGAAATTAACAGCGGGATAGCGTTCGATGGCCAGGTTCAGATTGACTGAATGGTATCGGAGGGCAATTTACGCCTCCAATACCCAAAGAACTGTTAATGCTCCCGCGTCTTGCGGAAATTAACAGCGGGATAGCGTTCGATGGCCAAGTTCAGATTGACTGAATGGTATCGGAGGGCAATTTACGCCTCCAATACCCAAAGAACTGTTAATGCTCCCGCGTCTTACGGAAATTAACAGCGGGATAGCGTTCAATGGCCAGGTTCAGGTTGACTGAATGGTATCGGAGGGCAATTTACGCCTCCAATACCCAAAGAACTGTTAATGCTCCCGCGTCTTACGGAAATTAACAGCGGGATAGCGTTCAATGGCCAAGTTCAGGTTGACTGAATGGTATCGGAGGGCAATTTACGCCTCCAATACCCAAAGAACTGTTAATGCTCCCGTGTCTTACGGAAATTAACAGCGGGATAGCGTTCAATAGCCAAGTTCAGGTTGACTGAATGGTATCGGAGGGCAATTTACGCCTCCAATACCCAAAGAACTGTTAATGCTCCCGTGTCTTACGGAAATTAACAGCTGGATAGCGTTCAATGGCCAGGTTCAGATTAACCATGGTCGGGGCAATATAAGTCAGGTTATTGCCACCATCCAGCGCCAGGTTGTCGTGGGCTTTTTTCTCGAATTCCGCCAATTTACTCTGGTCTTCACTGTCGACCCAAAGGGCAGTGGCAACACTGATACTCTCGTATACCGCTTCCACTTTATATTCGGATTTCAGCCTGTGCACCACAACTTCAAACTGCAACACGCCTACCGCACCTACGATCAAGTCATTATTACGCATTGGCCTGAATAACTGTACAGCGCCTTCTTCAGACAGCTGCACCAACCCCTTCAGCAGTTGCTTTTGCTTGAGCGGATCTTTCAGGCGAATACGTCTGAACATTTCCGGCGCAAAGTTAGGAATACCGGAGAACTTCAGCTCTTCACCTTGAGTAAAGGTATCACCTATTTGTATGGTGCCGTGGTTATGCAAACCAATAATATCGCCTGGATAGGCTTCTTCCGCAGAACTACGGTCACCCGCCATAAAGGTTACTGCATCGGATATGCTCACGTCCTTAGCAAGGCGTACGTGACGCATTTTCATTCCCTTGGAATACTTACCGGAAACAATACGCATAAAAGCGATCCTGTCTCTGTGCTTTGGATCCATATTGGCCTGAATTTTAAACACGAAACCGGAGAACTTCTCTTCATCGGCAACAACCTGACGCTGTCTCGCTTCCCTCGGCATAGGTGTCGGCGCCCATTCCGTCAGGCCATCAAGCATATGATCGACGCCAAAGTTACCCAGCGCGGTGCCAAAGAAAACCGGCGTCAGTTCCCCTTTCATAAACAGCTCATGGTTAAACTCGTGTGAAGCACCCACCACCAGCTCAAGCTCTTCTCTCAATTGCTCCGCCAGTTCTTCACCAATAGCCTCATCCAGCTCCGGGGTATCAACGCCTTTGATAACACGTTTTTCTTGTATGGTGTGACCGTGACCTGTCTGGTACAAGATCACTTCATCACGCAGTATGTGGTAAACCCCTTTAAACTCTTTACCACAGCCAATAGGCCAGGAAATCGGTGCGCAAGCAATTTTCAGTTCGTGCTCGACCTCATCCATTACCTCTATTGGGTCACGGATATCTCGGTCGAGTTTGTTCATAAAGGTGACAATAGGCGTATCACGCAGACGGGTAACTTCCATCAGCTTACGTGTTCTGGCCTCGACACCTTTTGCAGCATCAATCACCATCAAACAGGAGTCGACGGCAGTCAGGGTGCGATAAGTATCTTCAGAGAAGTCTTCGTGTCCCGGTGTATCAAGCAGGTTTACCAGCGTATCGTTATACGGAAACTGCATGACTGACGTCGTTACCGAGATACCACGCTCTTTTTCCATTTCCATCCAATCCGACTTGGCGTGCTGCGACGAGCCACGACCTTTTACTGTACCGGCAGTTTGAATAGCACGTCCAAACAACAATACTTTTTCAGTGATAGTGGTCTTACCAGCATCGGGGTGCGATATGATAGCAAAGGTACGTCTCCTGGAGACTTCCTGTGGAATATTTGACATATATAAAATCTTCTAATTTGTACACGGATTTGTACGCACTCTGAACGTCTCTGCAATGGGAGACTTAGGGCGACAAACCCGTCATATTAATAGTGCAAAAAGTTAACCTGTTATTCCGCCCCGTTATTTTTGCTTTCAAAGGGAACAAAAAAGGGCGCTATTTAATTAGTTGAGCTATGGCTCGGCGTTGCTACGCGGCTTATTCACTGTTTCGCTCCAAATTTTGACTAATTACAGGTTCGGGTGCGGGAAATGGGGTTGATCGCAATTGGCGGCTATTTTCGCCTATCTTGACTTTATAAACAATCGATGATTTCCAGAAAGGTTTTGCCGGTCTGCATAGGCATACACGCTAACGCCCGAGCTATATGGACGATATAATAATTTAAGCTTATGGGATAAGGTTCACACAGGTGAAGCGAATACCTGACCGTCCATAAGGTATTCGCTAAATGAACTAGAGGTTAAAAAAACGCGAAAACTGACACCACTGGGCGGATTTTTCTTCGACATCAGCCCGATAAAACCGGATCACAGTGCCTGGCTTAGCCTGCGCTATCTTGGGTAAATCGATGCGAGATACACATCCTATTTTTGGATATCCCCCCAGGGTTTGCCTGTCGTTGAGCAATACTATGGGTTGTCCATCAGCCGGGATTTGAATCGCTCCCAGGGCAATACCTTCCGAGATAATACCGGCAGATTGACACGCTAAGGCCTCACCCGATAAACGCACCCCCATACGATCGCTTTGCTGGCTGACTGTATAAGCGCTTTGGAAAAAACGTTTCCGTGCTGACGGAGAAAATGATTCGATTTGGTAAGACTCGATAACGCCTATGTCGAAATGATTATCATAGTCGGGGATAAAACGCCTGGGCACACTGTGGCAAACCTTAGGGGACTGATTGTCGCCCTCGGTAGCAAGCAAATCACCTGCTGCTAATTTGTGCCCGCGACCAAAACCCTCATCACCTCTTGTAAGGCCACCAAGCTTATTACGTACCACAGTCGCGCTGCTGCCAAACACCTTCTGCGCGGTAAATCCTCCAGCAACGGCCAGGTATGCCCGCAAGCCTGAACTTGCGAAACTGAACTTAAGTAACTGACCTTTTCTCAGCCAGAATGCGCGCCAGCCAGGTTGCGGCTTGCCGTCAACGCTTGCCATCATGTCCGCCCCGGTCAGGGCAATCATAGTGTCTTCTCTGGCTTTAAATGCAGCCTGCCCTAAGGTAATTTCTATTACCGGACAAGACTGAGCGTTGCCAAGTAGGTGATTGGCCCAGCTAAAAGCATGAAGATCGACTGGCCCCCCCTGACTTAAACCCAGCTGGGCAACACCAAAGCGGCCGACATCCTGAATAAGGGACAGCATGCCCGGCTGAACTACTTCTAGCTTGGCCATATCTCGCCTCCCTGATTTAAAACTGGCCGTACTAGCTCAACACGAGCAAGATCCTGACTTAAGGAGTTCACCCCCCTCGGCTGAATCACTTCTAGCTTGGCCATATCTCGCCTCCCTGATTTAAAACTGGCCGTACTAGCTCAACACGAGCAAGATCCTGACTTAAGGAGTTCACCCCCCTCGGCTGAATCACTTCCAGCTTGGCCATATCTCGCCTCCCTGATTTAAAACTGGCCGTACTAGCTCAACACGAGCAAGATCCTGACTTAAGGAGTTCACCCCCCTCGGCTGAATCACTTCCAGCTTGGCCATATTTGCCCCCCCTGCTTTATAAATGCTTGCCGTGACATGGGTTTAAATAGCACCTTATCACCTACGGACAGAGGCATCATGGGATCGCATTCAGGATCAAATAGTTTGACCGGGCAGTTGCCTATGATCTGCCATCCCCCCGGGGAGTCGTCCGGATAAACGGCGGTTTGTTTATCGGCAATCCCCACGCTACCGCCAGGAATTTTAACCCGCGGACTGGTGTGCCTGGGCATAGCAATTTTATCATCCACGCTGCCCAAAAATGCAAAACCAGGGGCAAAACCAATGGCACATACCTGGTACTCGGTCTGACAGTGGATTTCAATCACCTGCTCGACAGACATTTGCTTGGCTTGCGCCAGTGTAGCTAAATCTGGAGCCACTTCTTGGTGGTAAAAAACAGGAAGCTCAATCAAGGCACTCGTATGTTTAACTGACTCTTTATCCATCGTCTCGAGTAAATTTTGTAGACGCGACTCTATTGCACTGTACTGAGTTTTAAGCAGGTTAAACTCAATCATGATCGAGGTATATGAAGGTACGACTTCGGTGATCTCTTCGCCAAATCCGAGACGAATTTTCTCGCTGATAGCAGCAATAAAACCTGTATTTTCGAGCTTAATCTCCTCTCCCAGGTATATCATCGCGTGAGTCTCAGATACCCGCCTCAGTGACGGAGAAATCATGGGTGAAGCACCTTATAGAGGCGTTCGATGATCGCTACCGATTCGGCATTATCGCCATGCACACAGATTGTATCGACCTTAAGCTTTAAGGTCTGGCCATCAAGAGTAGTGACACTTCCATGATTGGCAAGTTGCATTACCTGGTCAACAATCTGTTGCTCCGAGTGATATACCGACCCCTTTTGCGAGCGGGGGGCAAGCCTTCCTGATGCGCTATAAGCCCTGTCAGCAAACGCCTCAAAAATCAATTTCACCCCATGCTGGTCGGCAATAGCCTGGTATTCGGTGTTATCAACCTGAGCCAGGATCATTAATGCAGGTTTTGGTGAAAGCCCTGCAAGCCCTTCGAGAATAGCCTGATAAACTTCAACGCTGGCCATCATATCGTTATAGAGTGCGCCATGAGGTTTAACGTATTCCACTTCGGTATCATAGAGTTGACATATTGCCCTCAGCGCACCGGTTTGATAGGCCACAAGATGTGAAATTTGTTGCTTTGTGTGAGGTATGCTGCGCCGGCCGAAACCAATTTTGTCGTCATACCCGGGGTGAGCGCCGATGATAACAATTTCTTCGATGGCATCCCGCACTGTCCTGGCCATAGTCTCCGGATCTGATGCATGGAATCCACAGGCAATATTAGCCATATCAATCCAAGGCATAACTGCTTCATCCAAGCCCATTTCCCAAGGACCAAAACTCTCACCCATATCACAATTCAGTTTCATCTATATCTTCCTGCTATGAAGTTACCAGCGCTTATCAAATGATGCCGAACTCCAATATTACAATGCTATTAAATCTTAATTAAAGATACATTGACCACACTTTGTATGCAAATCGTTTTTAAGGTGTTGCTTAAATGTTTCATTCCGTATAATTTGATACACTGCCGTGTTATTTAAGTTGTAAACAACTTATTATGCTGCGCCTTTTTAGCACGTTTTACTATGAGAAGATTGTATTCTCGATATTAAAACTGTGGAGACAGGAAGGGTGCAACAGAGTCAGCCACTCACTCTATGTAAAAGGAATAAAACAAGATGAGACCGTTAGTTAAAACCGCTGTTATGACCCTTGCAATATTAACCTCCGGCGCCAGCCAAGCGGCTACACGCTGGGATATGGCAACCCCTTATGTGGACGCGACACACCATACACAGAACATTCGCCAGTTTGCTGAAGACGTTAAAGTGGCGACTAAAGGTGAGCTGGAAATCGTAGTTCATTCCGGTGGCTCTCTTATTAAGCACAAGGAAATAGCGCGGGCGGTACGCTCGAGACAGGTCCCCATAGGTGAAGTATTTATGGGTCTGCTGGGAAATGAAGATCCCGTTTACAAGCTGGACAACTTGCCTTTCCTTGCCACCGACTTTGACCAGGCTCAGCTGCTTTATGCAGCATCAAAATCGGCCATAGAGAAAAAGTTGGATAAAGAAGGTTTAATGCTGATGTACTCTGTACCTTGGCCGCCACAAGGTATTTACAGTAAGCATGAAATCAACTCGGTTGAAGATATCAAAGGCGTAAAAATGCGTGCTTACAGCTCAACCTTATCCCGTCTGGCCGTACTGCTGGAAGCCACACCTACCACGGTTCAAACCGTTGAGATACCACAGGCTTTCTCTACCGGCATTGTTAACCTGATGATCACTTCACCAACCACAGGTGTTAGCAGCCAGTCCTGGGACTATGTAGAACACTATACGGATGTACAGGCCTGGATCCCGAAAAATATGGTTATCGTTAATAAACGTGCCTTTAAACGCCTGGACAAAGACGTACAGCAAGCCTTGCTGGCAGCCGCTGCAGATGCAGAGCAACGCGGCTGGGAAATGGCGCGTAAAGAAACGTCGCTCAAAACCAAGGCTTTGGCCGAAAACGGTATGAAAGTAGCCCAGCCTTCCGACAACCTGATGACCTCGCTGAAAACCATTGGTGCCACCATGGCAAACGAATGGCAAGAAGAAGCCGGTGCTAAGGGTAAAACGATTCTAGACACCTATAACAAGTAACCTGAATAGATTGTAAAAGGAGTTTCCATGCGTCCTTTACTGGATAAGTTGTATCAGGGATCAGGCATTTTGTCTGGTTTTTGTTTGGTAGCGATGTGTTGTTTGATCCTCGCTAGAGTAATAGGACGCTGGATGGGCATTGTCGTCCCGTCAAGTGATGACTTTGCCGGCTTTTTGCTTGCCGCCGGCAGTTTTCTCGCTCTGGCGTACACCTTCAGGTGTGGCGGTCACATACGGGTTAACTTGTTGACCTCACGCTTAACTGAGAAAGTGGCTATTTATTTTGAACGTTTTGTACTTACTATCGCCACGGCACTGGTACTCTACCTCGCTTACCAGCTTTGCTATATGGTTTGGGAATCATGGGACTTCGAGGAAGTCTCCTCAGGTTATGTGGAGATCCCCATTTGGATTGTCCAGCTGCCGATGGCAATAGGTATGGTGATTTTTGCCATCTCCATCGCAGATCAAGCCGTTTGCAGCTTTCTGTATAATCAAAGGATCCCCCTTTCTGAAGAGGAGTCCCTGATTGAAAGTAGTGCCATTGAGTTTGATGCGAAGGATACCCAGAGCCAATCGGAAAGAGGTAAGGCATGAGTGAATTGATTATTGGCGGCATTCTGATTGTCGTACTTTTTGGCTTTCTTGCCAGTGGCTTATGGGTCGCGCTTGCATTAATCGCCGTCGCGTTGACCGGCATGATGCTGCTGGGGAACGATGCGCTTGGACTAATCTATGCTACCTCCACCTGGGGTGCCGTATCCGACTGGACGCTGGCCGCGTTACCCCTGTTTATCTGGATGGGGGAGATACTGTTTAGAACCCGCCTGTCCAACGACCTGTTTGAAGGATTAACTCCCTGGTTAGGTCGTGTTCCCGGGCGTTTACTCCACGTAAATATTCTTAGCTGTGGAATGTTTGCCGCAGTTTCCGGCTCATCTGCCGCCACCGCCGCGACCATAGGGCGGATGACGTTACCCGAGCTAAAAAAACAGGGTTACGACGATAAGATGGCTGTGGCGACCCTGGCAGGCTCAGGCACGTTAGGCCTGTTGATCCCTCCCTCCATCATTTTGATCGTATACGGCGTCGCAGCCGAAGTATCCATTGGTCGCTTGTTTATGGCCGGTGCGGTTCCCGGCATTATGTTAGTGCTGATGTTTATGGGTTACACGGCTTTTTGGGCCTGGCGCAACAGCGAAAAAATGCCGGCTGGAGCTATATCCTACAGCTGGTCAGAAAAACTAACCGCCCTGCTTAAACTGGTACCCATTGGCACCTTGGTAGTGTTCGTCTTAGGCTCTATCTACGGCGGTCTGGCAACTCCCATCGAAGCCGCTGCATTTGGCGTGGTGGGCGCATTGTTCCTGGCATTCAGCGGCAAATCTTTATCCTGGCAAAGCTTTCGTGACAGCCTGATGGGCGCGGTAAAGACCTCGAGCATGATCATTCTCATTCTTGCTGGCGCTGCATTTTTAACTGTGGCCATGGGTTTTATCGGTTTGCCTCGTATGCTTGCAGAAGTTATAGCAGAGATGCAGTTATCACCTTATATGCTATTGCTGATACTTACCTTTCTGTTTGTTATTCTGGGTTGCTTTCTCGATGGTATCTCCGTCGTGGTACTGACCACTTCAATTGTCTTGCCTATGGTTATCCAGGCTGGTATCGACCCCCTGTGGTTTGGTATTTATATTGTATTGGTGGTAGAGATGTCACAGATCACCCCGCCAGTGGGCTTTAACCTGTTTGTGATCCAAAGCCTGACGGGGCGGGATATGCTGTTTATCGCTAAAGCAGCATTGCCGTTTTTCTTCCTGTTGCTAGCTGCTGTAGTATTAGTGATTATCTATCCGGAAATCGTTACTTGGCTACCCACCAAGATGACAGCCAATTAAAACGAGGAAAATATGAAGAACTCCGAACACTTGCCAATCGTATCCTCATCCCACTTAATGGATAAAGATTCGATAACACTGAGTGAATTTGAATATGCGTTAACCGTTGTCAACAACGCCTTTCAGCGCTGGATGCAGTCATGCAGTACGGCCGCTGGTTGCTCGGAGTTAAGCCCACTGGATATTCTGGTGCTGCATAATATTCATCACAGGGACAGGCCAAAGCGGATCAGCGATTTGGCATTTACCCTCAATATCGAAGATATACATAACGTGTCTTATTCGGTCAGAAAGCTGGTTAAGCGAGATTTGGCAGAGGGAAAACGACAGGGAAAGGAAACCTTCTATCAGGTTACTGAGCAAGGACAGGTGTTTTGTCGTGAATATCGCGATATCCGCAATCAGTGTCTGGTAGACGTTGTCTCCAGCCTTAATGTGAACGATCAACTCGGCGAAGTAGCTTCAATAATGAGGACTTTATCCGGACTATATGATCAGTCATCGCGCGCGGTACGGTCACTGTAACCAGGTCAAGCCCGCCCAAAATCTTGGGCGGGCTTGGTACTTTGCCAGGTATTTGACTGAAAGCTAGATAAGATAGCTGGCAATACGTTTACGCCAGCCCGGTAACCAGCGACTTTCATCTCTTGGCGCATTTTCCACCCTTAGTGTCAGCACCCGGTCGGCGGCTTCGGAAAACTCTTTAGCCGGATTACCGGTATTGCCAGGCATAGCTTCCAGTACCTGTAATAATCCCCAACCCTGCCCTTTATAACGCTCCTTAACTGATACCCCTTCCCCTTTGAAGTTCACATAATCAATTAACAGGTAATAACCATTGGCCGTATTGGCGACCCGATAATATTGCTGCTCCACATAGTGCTTCCTTTCCTCACTCTCTAAGGCCGCCAGTATGACTGGCAAAGCGGATTCGAGACGCTGGATAATAAAGCGGGTTTGCAGTGGCACGGTTTCCGCCAGTAAGCCCACTAGCTGTCGGCTGCGCAGACTTTCCCTTTGCTGATAAAATTCAACACGACTCATCCAGGGTGCTGTAGTTTCAGTGGTTAACCATGCAGGTAACTTAACGCCATTTTCCACAAAAAAGCTCAGTAGCTTGGGGAACTGCTCCTGAAACGGCGCCGCACTGTCGGCAGGAAACCAGAGAAAGTGACCAATTCCCAGGGAAGGAAAATCCTCTCCTTTGTTCCATACCAGCAGATTTTCTTTTTTACCAGCTCCTTCATTGAGCCATATTTTGTGGCCTATATCGGCGACCTGCTCATCTGATAATGAGACAGATTGAGCAAATCCAGAAGCAGGGAGAATTGTGGTGACTAATAACAGCAGTGTTATATAGGATTTCATAGCCGGATATTTAAAAGTGACAAAGGTCTATTTTAATCATCCGACTAACAATTTGCACTTATTGTATTTCTACAGCGTTTGGCTCTACAGCTCCCAACATAAGGAAGAACTGTCTAAAAGCTGTAACCCAGCTTAAGCAAATAGCTGCTAATTGTCAGATCATCGATAGTCTCCGAATTATCCTGGTGCCGCTGATAATTGCTATAACCCAAGCCCACATCCCAACTGCTATTTAATTTGTAAGTTAAAGTGGTATCTTCCCTGTGCGCATAACCCTTACCATTGTGGCCGTGAGCCGCCGTGAGAGCTAAAGCCAGTTCGGGGGTAAATTGATAACCCAGGGTCGCATTTACCATAGGGAAGTAAAAATTCTCCTGCTGCTTTGTTATTGTGTTTCTGTTATCTGGATTATGGTAGCTTTCCAGTTCGGTAAACTGGCCTAACACGGATAAGCCCCCTTTAGTGATCAGCTTATCTGTCAGATCAAAATTGTATAACCAGTCAAACCTTACATCCCAAACTTGATAACGAGCATATGATTCGCTGCTGCCTTGACTGGTAACCCCCTCGCTTTTACTCCGCAACTCATAAGGTTGAGCAAAGAAACCCAGCTCATGTTGGTCGTTAATAAACCACTGCCATTTTACACTGGCCGAAGTGGTGGAGTTATCGGCTTACAGGCTTTGTCGGGTCTTTAGCCAGGTATTTTTGGCGTTCTTCATTTTCATCTGCGACGGGCCCATAGCAAATTCAAACCTGAACTCAGGATCGAATGACTTTGTATAACTAGCTCGCGAAGGCTTGTTACCAAAGGCCGCATTGGAGATCAGAAGGTTCAACCCAAGACTATCCCCTTCGACCCTAGGACTGATCAATACATCTTCACTAATAGGCTTGGTAAAATACAAATTACTTAATATCGCGATACTGGCGCCTGCCACCACATCATCCCAATAGTGCTTTTCGCCATTTACCCGACTCCAGCCGGTATACGCCGCCAGGGCATACGCAGGTACGCCCCACTTAGCCCCATAACGAGTGTAATAAAATGAGGCGCCACTAAAAGCCGTCGCAGTGTGACCAGATGGGAATGAACTATTGGAAGAAAAATCAGGACGACGCTTCTGACTGGCAAATTTCAGGGCATGGGTAATGGCAATTGTGGTGCCTGTGGATTTGGCCAATTGCCAGCTTCCCTCGGTATCGCCTTTTAGAAAAGTGACGCCCAGCGCGGATATCGGCAAGGCCATTTGCAATATATCCCCTGCCTGTTTAAGGCTTTTCTCCGACGCCAATGTGTTGGCACTTATTGCCGCCAAGATCATGGCCATCACTGCCTTTTTATCCATTTTGTGCCCCATTAATAAACTGCTGACTGCGTCGCAATTAATGGGGCTAGGTTAAGTAATCCAGCTTTGGCTCTCAGTGGCCAAAGTGTCGTACTTTGTAAGTTAAATCAGTCACCTTTGGTCCTCTGTGGCCAAAGTATCGCGCTTTGTAAGGTTTCCGAATCTTTTGTCACATAGTTAGCTTTGACTTATCAGTGGCAGCTATCGATAATCCTTCTCAAGAATATTAATGACAAAAATGTTAACTATGTCATATAAGGTATATTGAACTAATAAATGATATTTATTATCATTTAAAGAACTAAGTGGAGGTAGACATGGATTCCAACATTAAGCTGAATGATATTCCCGCCACCTTACTGATCCCACTGTGGGCCAGAGCCAGGGAAAGCAACAGCCCAAGTCCGTTGATCAGAGACAGCTTTGCCGTCAATATTTGTGAAAGGATCCTGTTCGATTTTTCTGTATTCGAAAATCTCAGCCGATTTAACCGGGAAGGCATCCAGTTAGGTGTTGCCATTCGCACCCAGTTATTCGATGCCGCAGTGGAAGAGTTTCTGGCAGAGAAACCCGATGGTTTGATCATTAATATCGGTTGTGGGCTGGATGCCAGGGCTCAACGGTTGGATAACGGACATAGATTTTGGCTGGATCTGGATGTAGAGGAAACCCTCTATTACCGTAAAGTTTTTTTTAATGACGAACCCAGATACAAGATGCTAGCAGGCTCATTGCTGGATCCCAGCTGGCTGGATAACATCCCTTTTGATACCAATACCGATGTGCTGGTGTTATCTGAAGGCACATTTATGTATTTCAGTGACGGGGAGTTAACTCGACTATTCGATGCCATGGAGAAAAAGTTAGGCTCAGTTCACGTATGCTTCGAAGTAGTCGGCGACCTGATGAAAGGCAAAGTGCACGCGTCGGTAAAGGCCCTGGGCCTGAATGTTCCTTTTAAATCCGGCTACAAATCCCCGGATGACGTGGAAAAGTTACACCCGAGCCTGTTGCTCGATAATCATCATAGTTTACTGGACTATTACACCAATAAGTGGGGCCTGATGGGCTGGGTTTGCACCCTTTTTCCTTCGTTAAAAAACCGTCTGATGCCGGCCATTATCTCGGGTTCGTTAGGCTAACGCTGCTATGGCATTTGTTAAACCAGCTGGCCTTCGATAGCAAACGCATTGTCTGTTAAGACATTTTTATAATCGCTATAGTCAGGCTCTAACAGCTGACGTAATTTGTCCTGGCCTGTAAACAGGCTTAAAGAGGCGTTGTCAGGTACAGTATCTGTCTCGCTCAGATACAACACAGAAGCTTTTAACTCTTCGATGCGAGTGGATACCCAGCGATAAGCTGTGTCTACCGTCTGATGAAAACCATCAGACGCCGTTGCCAGTCCATGACTTAAATCTGCGCAAATTTGAGGGTTTTCGCTTAATAACTCAGGCTCCTTTTGCAATACGTCCGCCATCAGCTGGGTCAGACCCGTCGCCCCGTCTTGCAGGTAAACAATATACTCTGTTGTCGCAATAACCAGCAAGTTATATTCCCGTTTCTTATCACCCGTATCAGGCTCACCCAAACTATTGGTCACATCATTTAGGATACGCTTTCGGATTTGCAGCAACATAACTTCCAACGGTGCGATGCTGTCCACATTTCCTCTTAGGCTGGCCAACACCCTGGAAAGGGTCAGGGTTCTTTCATCAATACGTTTAGACAGGCTGTTAATCTTATGATCTTGCTGGCTAATCGTCTTCTCATGTCGAACTAGCTTAGCTTGAAGCTGGGCCAATTCCGAATGCGGAGAAGGCTCAGTTTCCGGACCTTTGGTGGCTAACGCTTCATCCATAGGAGAGAAATTCACTATCAATAGGAGAGTGCCGGATTTTAACACAATCCCCTATTTTAGTACGGTTAATGACACATAGGTTGAAGCAGATCACCCGAAAGCCAGGCGGTTGGCAAGCGCCAAATAAACGGAGTTAGAATAAACCAGCGACTCCTGCCACAGGGTATACATGAGTTTCACCTGGTGGTCATCTTTACTGTTGCACACCCGCGCCTTTAATATCGACCAGTCAACCGCTTCATTATTCAAGCTCGGCGGCGAAGAAATTTCTACCCCCGCGGTGCTCAAATAGGCGATGAGTAAAGCTTGCCAAAAGGAGCGAAGCGCCAATTCAGCGTCCGGGCAATAAGGTAATATCAACCTAAGGGCATGGCAGCCCGTCACCCCGTGCAATAACGTAAAATCACCAGACCCGGCATAGGCGTGTACCGCCAGTGCTGCCAGCTCTTGCTGTGATATTTCAGTAGGCTGAACCGGATAGGCTTGCACTTTATCCAGTCGGGATATTTCTATCATTCGGTTAAAAATAAGTCCGGGGGAAAACTCATGATTACGCGCAACGGGGGCCAGTTCTTCCAGCACTTCCCCCATGCTTTTATTCGACTTCTCGGAACTTAACTTCAGCGGCATATAATGCGCAGCCCAATCCGCCAGGCCAAAGCTAACCTCATTTAGGTTTTGCTGCTCAATTCCATACGCCAGGCGGATCAGCCCATGGAAAGCACTGGCCCCAATCCCCGGCAGCAAAACCGGTAAAACACTTTGTAAACAGATCTGCAGGGGTTGCTTTGCCAGTTGCTGCTGGAAATAGCTGAGGTACATGGAAAACTTGTCCCCCTGCCCCAGATGTTCAGAAATATCCCATATCTCCTCAACATCCGCAGGGTTACATTTCTCTAGTTTAGGTAAATAGTCTTGCTGAAACGCCAGTAATTGCTGATCACTCCCGCCAAGCTTATGTAAAGCGATCAGCGCCATCGGCAGGTGATTGGACAATCCCTGGTTAAAGTAAACATGATAAGCCTGCCCGTTAGCCAGCAAACGCTCCAGTAACTCGCTTTTCATCACCTGCTCCTTATTCATAGCTGTTTCTTAATTCTGCTTTATCCGTTAAATACTCTACAAATTCATACTGTAAGCCTTGATTATCCATATAGTAATGATTCTTTCGATAAGTGTGCGCCGGCCCCGAATGATGGATCTGATAACCCGCTTTAGCTAAATTGTGCTCTATACCCGCTAAATCATCCACGTTAAAACCCAGGTGTGCTAACCCGGAATCATGGCTGTCCCATACACGCGCTTCAGTTTCTGCTCCATCTCTGGCGGCCACATAAAATACGTCGTCGCCAATATGCGCCCAGGTTATTTGCTTCCCCGCCCAATCCATTTGACCTTCGCCACGACGCGACCAGCTGGGAAAAGCCGCCAGCAGGAAATTTTCCAACTCTGCCAGATCAGTCACTACTAAGTTCACATGCTCCAACTTAATCATACTTGCTCCTTGGTTTGCTCTGCGGCTAAATATGCCGCCAAATTATGTTTTGCTTGCCAGTCTGCTGGTTGTTCAAATTCAGCCTCTATCAGCTCAACATCCAGCCAGTCCTGGCCAAAATCTTTCCTGAAGCTATCAAGCGAGTGCGCCTTTAACTCACCGACAACTCCCAGTTTAAAAAGCTGATCATATAACTCTTCACTGCTATAAACCCGATGTTCATAAGGAGTGAAACGTCCTGCCCCGAGCCTTTTCTTATGTAAAAACAGGTAATAACTTGCCACGTCATCCACATGAATAACCGACACCCGGTTACGGTTACCCTCAATGTAGTGGCAGCCAGAGTCCGACCACTCTTTAATACATCGCTTCAATTGGCAATTCACTCCACCATAAATATAAGACGGTAAAAAAACCTGGACCCAGGATCTTGCACTTGGGCCTTGCAAGGTCTGCACATCCGGATGGCTTATAGCCAGGGGCATAAAGTGGTTTACATCGACTCTGCCAACTTGCTTAGCGAATAACCAAATACCGCTGGTATGGATTTTGACTGCATTTTTAGTCGCCAGCTGATCCAGTAACTTCAGGGTTTCTCTTTCCTGCGCCGCCACCTGCTCCGTTGAAAACTCAGACCAATGGGCTTTGGCACAGTTGATGATAAGGTCAAACCTATTTTTAAGGGAAACGGGAAGCGCTGCATCATTGGCATCTACGGGTTGACACCCAATAGCCTGCAACCTGGCTTTGCCATCTGCTCTGCGGAAACTGGCAAAAATACAGCCAGGATACCGCGCACTAAAAAGCCTAGCCAGGTTAAACCCCAGGTAACCCGTCCCACCCCATATCAGTACCTTCATTTACCCGCCTCCATCTGATGTAAAGCCGCCGGGCTTTCACTTGTCATCAACTTGAGGCATAAGCTCTCAGGCTTAATGAGTTGCATAGCTCAGTTATTACCCGAATTAACTTTTGTATCTGCCTCTAAGCTCACAACTCAAACACCTAGACCTGACTTACATGCCGTAAGCATATTGAAGTAAATCGAAATCCACGTTAGCGCGCATCTCGCTCAAGGACTTACTGTAGGCCGATAAAGTACGAAGTTGATGAGCCAAGCGCTCACGAAGCGCCATATCCCTTTGCCCGTTTACTGCTTCTCCATTCAGTACATTGTCTGCATCTCTTACAATAAGGTGATCCGGTAATACCAGCATCTGATTGTTCTTAAAAGCAGTCATCTTTAACTCGGCAATTGGGTATGCCCCGCTTATTCCTGACGAGACACTGATCAGCAGTCCAGGCTTATGACCCAACTCTTGTCCCGAGCAAAGCAGGAGTAGATTTTTTAATTGTGGTGTAGCCATGCCTCCCCACTCCGGAGTGATCAGCACCAAAGCATGAGAATACTGCAACACTTCTTTCAGGCCAAACCAGGAGTCACGCCACTTAGGATCGGTGTCAGTTAAACCTTCTTCCCACATAGGAATATTTAATTTAGCCAAATCAAAATGTTGTACATCCTGATACACACCAGATTCGATTTCATGACGTTTAATAAATTCACCAATCTTTGCACTGTTGGCGCCAAGTCTATGACTGGAACTGACTATAGTTAATCTCATACACCACCACTTAATAAACAAATTACTTTACTTACCATTCAAGGTAAAGACTTTACCAGGTTTTGTAAAGCTAAAACTTTACTTATCTTGCTTTGAGTAGGATAATGGCAACATCAAGCAAGAGAGTTGTATCCATGAAAACCATAGATAAATTGCTATATCGCTTAAAAAGCAGTGGACCACAGACTGCCAAGATCCTGGCTGAAGAGTTTGGCCTGACCACAATGGGAGTTCGTCAACACCTGTTAGCTCTGGAAGCCGATAGCTTAATCGACCATGAAGACAAAAAAGCCAAGGTAGGAAGACCCGCCCGCTACTTTTTTCTGACCGAGAAAGGGCACGGTCGTTTTCCCGATAGCCATGGCGATCTCACCCTGCAAATATTAAATTCAGTAGAGCAAGTATTCGGTGAGCAAGGCCTGGATAAACTGGTCGCTCATCGGGAACAAGTAAGCATGGACAGCTATCAAGCCATGATGGCAGAGGCCGAAGATGTGGAGAAGCGCCTACAGCTATTATGTCAGCGCAGAAGCGAAGAGGGTTATATGGCCGACTGGTTCAAACGGGAGGAAGATTATTATTTAGTGGAAAATCACTGCCCAATATGCGCCGCCGCTACGGCTTGCCAGAACCTATGCCGCTCTGAGCTCAATATGTTTCAAACCCTGCTATCTGGATATAAGGTGACACGGGTTGAACATATAGTGGAAGGGGCTAGGCGATGTGCTTATCAAATAACCCCAAGTCTGGGTTAGTCGGTACCCAGCACCATTTTCAGACGCTCCTGCACCATTTCAACAAGCTTATCGGGTTGGAATTTGGAAATGAACTTATCACAGCCTACCTTCTCAACCATAGCCTGGTTAAAACCACCGCTTAAAGAAGTATTAAGGGCAATATACAAATCACTCATGCGGGGATCATTGCGGATTTCATGGGTCAGCTTATAACCATCCATTTTCGGCATTTCGGCATCGGTGATCAGCATAAGGATTTCCTCATTGATCACCTTACCTTGCTCACACCAGCTTTGTAACAACTCTAACGCTTCCAGGCCATCACAGGTTTCAATCACTTCAACGCCTAATTGGGCCAAAGTGTCTCGCACCTGCCCCCTTGCCGTGGAAGAGTCATCCGCCAACAGGATCTTACGGCCCTGCATGCTATCACGGATATTCTCGTCCAGAACCCCCTCAGAAATTTCCACGTTATAGGTAACGATCTCCGCCAGTACTTTTTCGACATCGATAATTTCAACCAGGCGTTGCTGACCTTCTTTTTCTATTTTTGTGATGGCTGTCAGGTAATGATTTTTACCCACAGTCTGTGGCGGTGGCATCACATCACTCCAGGTTATGTTGACTATATTTTCCACCTGCCCCACGAGAAACCCCTGCACAGTGCGATTATATTCAGTAATAATCAGGTTGCAGTGCTCGTTTATTTCCATCGGGAAATTGGTAATGGCGCCCAGCAGGTTAATAACGGGAATGGATGTGCCACGGATATTAACCACACCACAAATGTGCCTGTGGCTTTTAGGCAAAATATTAAGCGGGGGTAACGATACTACTTCCTTGACCTTAAAAACATTAATCGCGAACAATTGGTGGCCTTTAAGGTGAAACAGAAGAAGCTCCAGCCTGTTTTCACCAACGAGCTTGGTGCGTAGATCGATCGAGTCCATTAAGTTCGCCATTGTTGTCCTTTGTGTTATTTTTTAATGGTCTAATGTTCAGATTATAGCTAGAGGAGATAGACGATCAATCCCCTTAATCGGTTCAAATGACACAACTTATCACAGACTTTGCTAAAACAAGTTATTACAATGGTTTCCAACCTAAACAGACTGAGCGGCAAGGTTAGCTAATGAATGAGTCCAAAACCCTAAAGTATTCCATGATCGGCGCTTTTATTCTGGCCGTATGGGGCATCTCCATGGCGGTAATAGCTCAATCAGGCGCAATTTTATTAGACGGTGCGTTTAACCTGATTTCCGCTATCGTTTCATTTTTTTCTATTAAGGTCACAATCCTGGCTGCCAAGGGCAGCAGTAAAAAATACCCCCTGGGTTACTACTCATTCGAATCTCTTATCGTGTTGATTAAGGGAACTTCAATGTTAGTGTTGATCGCTATCGCTATTGCCTCTAACCTGCCCGTACTCCTGTCAGGGGGCCGGGATCCTGCCTTGGGATTAATGGCATTATATGTATTTCCTGCCGTTGTCGGCTGCCTTATCTTGTATAAAGTATGCGACAAGGGTTACCAAAATGCCGGTTCAGATATACTCAAAGCGGAAAAGCAAGCCTGGCTAATCAATGCCGTCATTTCCGGCGCCATCGGGTTAGCGCTGGTAATCGTCTTGATTATCCAGTCCACCTCGTTTGCTTGGATAGCCAGGTATATAGACCAAATTCTGGTGATCCTCTTCAGCCTTGTCTTTATTCGGGATCCCCTAAACTTGGTTCGTAGTGGGTTTAAAGAGCTGCTGCTGGCAACGCCGGATAAAGCCCATATGGCCCCCATAGAAGAAAAGCTGGAAACCTTAACTCGTGAACACGATATCAAGGTATTGTCATTGGACGTAATTAAAACCGGGCGTAAAACCTGGGTAACTTTAGTGGTCGAACCTGACCATGATGAGATCAATATGAACGATTTTATGGCGCTAAAAAACCAGCTCCAAACTAGCCTGCAGTCCATTTATCCGGACAGCAATGCTGAAATCCTGTTGGACAGGCAAAGTAATTACCCATAGGGTTAAGCGTTCCGTTCAGCTTCTGTTATGCCAGTTTATGAAATAATGACATCTGCCACATTATAGAACCAAGAATTATGAAAATACTGATAGTCGAAGACGATGCAATATTACGCCACCACTTAAGATCTCAATTAGAAGAGTTAGGCAACCAGGTTCACGAAGCCGAAAACGCCGAATTAGGCCTATATTACGCCGAGCAATACCCCATAGATGTCGCCATAGTGGACCTTGGGCTGCCGGATATAGACGGGCTGGATCTGGTAAAAAGTTTCCGCAGCCGGGAGCTCAGCTTTCCTATTTTGATCCTAACAGCCCGTGGTAACTGGCAGGAGAAGGTGGAGGGACTGGAAGCCGGAGCCGATGATTATGTGGTGAAACCTTTCCAACAAGACGAGCTCTGGGCCAGGCTAAATGCACTGGTGAGGCGCAGCGCCGGTTTTATTAAACCGCAAATCGAAGCCGATTGCTTTTTGCTGGACCTGGCCAAGAAAACCTTACAAATCGATGCTGTGGAAACCGAACTAACTGCTTTTGAATATCAGATCCTTGAGTACCTGATGCGCAACCATGGCCAGGTAGTGTCCAAACAGCAATTGTTGGATCAACTATACAGCGATGGTGAGGGCGACCCCAACGTCATTGAAGTAATGGTCAGCAGGCTGAGAAAGAAAATGGACAAGAGCAACACCCTTAAACCTATCACCACTGTACGTGGTCAGGGCTATATATTTAATCTGGCATGCAAATAATTCGCTCCCTTAAAATCAAACTGCTGGGTACCAGCGTACTGGTGCTGGCCCTGGGTGTAGTGACCTTTATTAGCTATCAAATTGATAACCAAAAGGAACAACTGATCTCCCAACAAAGGGAGACGCTGCAAAACGTCATTACCAGCCTTTATTCGGAAGGGCGGGTGATAGGTGATCACGTTATATTGCCGGAAACCGTGAGTTACCCCGATTTAAACAGACCCGGTTCGGGTCTGGTTGCGCTGGTCTGTAACCAACAAACCGATAAGGTTGCCTGGCATTCGAAGTCCCTCGCTAAATTACAAAACCCGGATGCTATCTGCTTGCGTATCGACCAATTAATGGCGGACCAAACCTCTCAGTTTATTACAGTTAACCTGGATGGGTATGAATCTCAGTATGTGGAATTTAAGCTAAATAACCGCCCTATCCTGTTACAGCTTTCTGCCATCGAACGTAAAGTCTCTGGCAACAGCACAGGTTATATTATTGCCGTGGTTAAACTCGCCGATAAACTGGAAGAAAAAGTGTTAGAGGCGAAACACCAGGCTTACCGCAGAGGTTTATTTCTGTTTTTCTTTTTTACCGCCATTTTTTATTTCACCATCAAATGGAATTTGCGCAGCCTGAATCAAATGGCTAATGAGCTCACGCAAATTAAACAAGGGAAGCGGGAAAAACTCTCCAGCACTTATGAACCAGAGCTGCTAAATGTGACATCTGCATTAAACCAGTTGATCGATAGCGAGAGAGCGCAAAAAGAGCGTTATCAAAACTCAATGAATGATCTGGCCCATAGCCTGAAAACCAGGCTGGCCTTGTTACGAGCGGTGAACCAGGACAATAAAGAAAGCAGTAAAGATTTTGACAATATCCTTAATGATCAGGTAAGCCAAATGGACCAGATTGTGCACTACCAACTGCGTCGCGCCGTATCTGGCCGCAGCAGTATTCTGGCCAAACCTGTACCTGTGGCGGCAGAAGCGCAAAAGCTCCTGACAACACTGGATAAGGTTTACTCCCATAAGGGGGTCAAGTCACGGCTGGAAGATCCGGACAACAGTGTGTTTTTTGGTCAGCAGGATGATTTAATGGAGCTGCTGGGCAATCTGCTGGACAATGCTTATAAATTTTGTATTTCCCAGGTCAAGCTCAGTTGCCAGATAGACAAAGATCAGGGGCTTACCCTACTTATCGAAGATGATGGTCTTGGTGTGGATGATGCTATCCGCAAGGACATATTAAAGCGCGGAGTTAGAGCCGACAGCTCTGGCGGTCAGGGGATCGGGCTGGCGGTAGCGAGCGAGATAGTTGATTCTTACTCCGGCAGCATCAGTATTTTTAACAGTGAACTGGGTGGCGCCGGGTTTAAGTTAACGTTTAGCCAGGCTTAAAACCTACACCAATAGTTAAAAATAACAATCCAGCTCACGACCTAAAAAACCTGGACTTAGTGATTGGCGGTTAGGTCAATTACAATAGCTTACTGTCACCAAATTAATGGAATACCCCATGACACCAGCCCAGTTAAAAAAAAGAGTAGGTTTACCGGCAGTTTTGCTGGTGTTAATCGGCACCCTCTCATACGTTTATTTTTTTTATGTGCAACGTGATGCGCTTAGCTCGGGTGACGGATGGTATTTCGAAGAAAAGGGGCTGGCCCAGGCCATCGAGGATTCCAAACAGTACAAGCGACCGTTACTACTCTATTTTACCCGTAATCCCTGCAGAAACTGTGGTTTCTTTGAGAACGATTACCTCACCGACTCCGACTTTATCGCAGCCAGCAAACCCATGTTAAAGGTAAAGATCACCGCCAACACCAACCGGCAAACTCAATCTCTGGCAGATAAGTATCAGGTCGTTACCTACCCTTCTATGGTCATAAAAGCCTCGCCTGAAAGCCCTCCTATCAAATTACACGTACTTATGGGCCTTAATCAGGTATGGCTTCCTAGCCCCACTTACTTAAGAGGAAATTATACGCCGTTATCCATGACCACGTTAACCCTGGCCATGAAGAGGACACTCATCCTTGCCCATGATTTAAAAGAAGGAAAGCTGGAAGAGCCGAAAAAGCTTTATCAATAGGTTATTCGGTAAAATACTGGGACTGATAAGTAAAACATTGCAGCTCTGAAGACCAATAATCCGCAGCAAATCCTCCTTTCGCCTTTAAGTTGTGTACAAACTCTTCCTTATTTGGTATTTCTGACCAAACGGAGGGTAAGAAAGTTGCTCTTTTTTCCCCTTCCTGCAAGATCAAGCCATCTTCTCCCTTGCGTAGCTTAGTCAAAAGCGCCTGCTGACTGTTAACCTTTAATAAAATTGATTCTGACAGCACAGAAATACTGATCTTCAGTTCAGTAAACTCATCCTGCGTTAAAGGTGAAAAACGGTGATCTCTAAATGCAGCATTGCAGGCTTGCCGGACGACCTCCTGCACCAAAGGCTGACTGGTGCTCAGGCACCCGATACAGCCCCTGAGCTTACCTCTCAAATGCAAGGTAACGAAACAAGCGAGGGGCGTTAATAACCGATGATCATAACCGGAAAGCTCGAGGGAAAACGGCTGTTCGCTTAACTCTGCCCGAATGCTATCCCGGGCAAGAGATAACAAACAAGCTTGCTCAGTTAAAACTAAAGGCTCCATAACCAACCACTCTGTCTTTGTTACCTGCCGTATCTCCAGAATTGCAACGGGCTAATTCATGCCCGGCTAATCCAGACTCTTTGGCAAACCTGAGCAGGCCACGTATGGGAAGATAACCACAAGCACCATCACTATCCAGGGCTGCGCCATCCAGATGGACGATTGCCTTAGCGCTTAGCGTATCCTTTTCGCTTGCCTGTTCATAAGTCAGAAAGTGGCTTAAATCCGAACTGATCAGTATCAAGGTGTTTTGTTCACGCCACACCAACCGCAGGACAGCCGCAATATGCTCCGCATCAGCCAATCCAACCAACAAAGGCACCAATTCAAAGCTCCCCAGGGTCTTCTGTAAGAAGGGTAACTGTACCTCGATACAATGCTCCGTCTGATGGCACTCATCATTTACCAGCACCCCGGATAAAAGCTTGATCTGCTCACACAGGTCTGTTGCTATAGGGATCCTACCAAACGGAGTGGTAAATACATCCGCCGCGGCCAAGGCGATACCACGAAACGCCACTCTATGAGCTGGACCTATAATCACTACCCGGCTAAATTGCCCTGGATTAAATTGGGAATAAACACTGGCTGCAACACTTCCCGAGTAGATCAACCCGGCATGGGGGACAATAAAAAGGCGACTTTTACTTTGCTGAGCTTTATCTCTCAGCAATCCAGAAACCAAACAATCTAGCTTTAACGGCTCGGCGGGATAAAAGCTGCCCGCGACAGCTGCTGGTCGAACTAACATAACAGCCTCCTCGCATAATAAGGGGTGTATTTAGTTTAGACCTTTAAGACAGGGCCAATACTCGTAATCGATGGCGGTAAACTCGCGGTTATTCGGAAAGAAGCCGCTGCAACATACCTTTGATGGTATCGATATTAAACGGTTTATCACATAATGCGGAGACCCCGGCTTGTTTCACCGCATTAAGCTTGGATTCTCCATCTTCTGATGTCACCATCAGCACTGGCAAATAAGCCAACTCGGGGTTAGCGCGAATATTTTCCACCAACTCCTTCCCATCCATTTCCGGCATATTATAATCCGTCACTATGACATCAAATTCCTGGTTATGCAGAAAATTAAGGGCCTCCACACCATTGTTTGCCACTGTAATCATGGTGATCCCCATATTTTCCAGCACCCGGTGAAGATGTTTTTGCGCTGTCAGGCTATCATCCACTATCAGTACTTTTAACGACGTAGGATCGTATAGTTCCAGCTCCAGTTCTTCCGGCTCAATATAGGCGATGGTTGCATAGAGGGCTTTTTTTAAGTCTGTAAATAGGAAAGGTTTGGGCAAAATAGCGACGGCTCCAGCCTGCTTCACTTCATCCAGGTTCTCCCATTTTTTCTCACTGGAAATTAGCATAAACGCCGTACTATCGAATGAAGGATTTTGCTTAATTTTCTTGGCTAAATCAGCACCCGTACCGGAATTAAAATACATGGCGCTGATAACCAAATCGGGAGTAAAGGACTCCAGGCAGGACAAGGCATCCTCCATATCGGCGGCGGTATCTACCTGCTCGACACCCGCATCGTTTAACTGGGCGCAGATAAACTTCCTTTGCATGACGGATGGCTCTACGACCAAGATGGAGAGTTCTTTAATTTCAAGCACAGCGACAACTCCCTTAGATTACATAAATTGCTTCACGTTTATAGCAGGCCAATCCGCTATGTCTAACCCTTGGCTATCGATTCGTGAGACAAGCCCCAATAATATCCGGATAGCGGCGTGCGGAAAAAGCCAACCCGTGTTGCTTACCTTTAGTATTACAGCGCAACCTAAATCAACCAAATATCCGGCTCGATATGATAATACGTGGCCAACAGTTGATATAATTCAGGATGTTTTTGCTTTAACGCTGCGGGCTTTTCGAAAAAAACTTCGGTGACCACAGCAAAAAATTCGGCCGGATTGGTGGCTCCGTAATAACTCATCAGACTTGCCAGTTGATGGTGCGCATCAAACTGAAGCTGTTCGAACTCCCGACTCATCACCCTGGCCCAAGTCTTATAGGCATTAGGTGTGTCCAGGGCAGGAGCACCATTAGTACCGCCACAGCTGCCGTCCAACTGATGGGCAAATTCGTGCAATACCAGGTTGTGACCGTCATGAATATCCAGGGCGCCTTTCTTCACATCATCCCAGGATAAGATCACTTTTCCCTGCTGCCAGGATTCCCCAGCTAACCCACTGCACTCCATACTATGTAGACCATTGTCACCCACCACTTCACGCCGAGCAATAAAGGCAGCAGGGTACACAAGCACCGACTTTAAATTGGAAAACTCATCGCTTTGCCTGTTCAATAGCAAAAGGCAAGCTTGCGCGGCTATGGTTATTTTGATTTCGTCAGTTATTTCAAGACCCTGACAGCCATAGAATTTTTTCCTGTGGACAAAGCTATTTATCAGCAAATAGAGTTGGCGCTTTAAAGGTTCCGGTAAATACCCGTAAAGAGGCAAGTTATTGTTGATAACAATTTCCCACTGGTGGGGAAATAGTGCAAACCTAGCCTTTCTGTCGCGATAAGTCGGAAGAAACAACAGCAAGGCTGTAACTAGCAGGGTAAAAACAGCAAAGATATAAATCATGTTTGCGCCTCTCTCCTCAAGCTATTTTTTGGCAACCTATACAACTGGTGAGCCGCTTTAACTATTTATTTAGTATATGGATTATGCGCACTGTTTAACTATTAGTTTAAAACTACTTTACTTTGATGACCAGCAATCACCACAATGCCTAAGTATGGTTTATTGAGAATATTTTTAGTCGCCCGCGATTACGGTGTTACGTTTTTCTTTAGCCAGATAAAGTGCTTTATCTGCCAAAATATACACCTGATCTTGTGTGATATCCTTATCCGGGTGAATGACTTTAGCGCCAATGGAGATGGTTCTTTTTTTGTTTTCACGAACTAGTTTATTACCTGGGACCGGTCAAACTTGGGTAACAGCTCACGATAGATCGGTAGGAGCCGAATCCATCTCAGGGATGAGATGTGAAATGCATGGATGCGCGTTCGGCGAACCTTGTGGGCACAGGCTTCGCAGATTGCATCTCCTCCACAAAGACCGCCACAATTGTTACCCTTATTCCCGTTATTTGATGGGTTCCAATAAAACCAACGGTGATACGTTTGTGATTAAACATCATAAACACCACACAAGTAATAACGTCCATGTTAATGAAGTGTATACCCAAGCTACTTGGCAATGCGGGGATCAGCAAGTCGAGAAGTGATCGGGTTCAAGGCATAAAGCCGAAGAGGGTTGCTTCTCGCCTTGCCCGAAGGGAGTTCAGCCAGAAAGTCAGCACTGCGTTGCAGCGCTTGAAAAGGGAATGCCATTCCCTGCTCGCTGCGCCTTGTTCTGACATCCCGCCTGAGCTCTGAATCTGCATTTCCAAGTAGTTTGGGTATATACAGACAGCCTAATTTCAAAAAATAGTTTAGTCTTGTTTTAAGTCAATCTTACCCTTACTTTATCTAGGTTCATGGCACTTACTAGACCAGCTTAGCTAATGCCTGCTCGAAGTCGGCGACTAAGTCCAGCGGATCCTCGATACCTATGGAACAACGCACCATAGTTTCACTGATCCCCATTTTTCGTCTGGTTTCCAAACCCATTTCATAATAAATGGTCGGTGCTACGGGTAATGCCAAAGTACGATTATCCCCTAAATGCGTGGCGCTAATTACCAGTTCCAACCTGTTTAATAAATCACAGCAATCCAACCCATTAAGCAAATCGAAACTGAGTAACGCACCAGCATGTTTAAATAAAGATCGTGCTCTTTCATACTGAGGATGACAGCTTAACCCGGGGTAATAAACCTTCGCCACTTTCGGATGCTGCTGTAAAAATTCAGCCAACATCTGCGCCGTCTGACACTGCCGTTCCATACGTAATGCCATGGTATCAGCCCCAACTGAAAGCAGGTGCGCAGATTGTGAACTAAGGCACCCCCCCATATCGCGCAAGCCTTTTTTCTTAATTTGGCTGATCCCCCACATAGCAGGGTCACCTTGCCGATAACCGCTAAAGATGTTGGGAAAGCTCTGCCAGTCAAACAGCCCAGTGTCCGTCACCGAACCACCCAATGCGTTACCATGCCCGCCAAAATACTTTGACAAAGAGGTTACGACTAAGCTGGCAGTAACTCGCTTTGGTTGAAACAAATACGCAGATGTCATGGTATTGTCGACTACATAAACCAATTTTTTTTGCTGACAGAACTCACCAATGGCCACCAGATCGGTGATCTGAGTCACAGGGTTAGCTATGGTTTCCACGAATACCATCTGGGTGTTCGCTTGATAGGCCGCTGTAACTTCTTTCGCATTCGTCGCATCCACCAGCGAAACTTCAACCCCATAGCCTTGTAGGGTGGCCATCACGCTGTTGGTATTGCCAAACAGGTAACGGCTACAAATCAAATGATCCCCTTGTTTTAGCAGAGTCAGAAAGGTAGCGACTATGGCGGCCATACCAGAGCCAAACACCAGGCAGCTTATCCCCTGCTCCATGGCGCAAATTTTGTGTTGCAAACTGTCAATAGTCGGTGTCGATTGTCTGGCATAAGCGTGACCCGTCTGCTTACCCTGGAACACATCCACCAGATCCTTCACATCGTTGTAACCATATGGAACAGAATTGTGGATAGGGGCATGGACAGCACCGAACTCTACGTCCGATAGGCGGTCTGCATGAACCAATTGAGTAGTGAAGCCCTTTTTTGACATACTTAATTCCTTTCTGAGAGCTAGTTCTCGAATTTACCCAAGTGGAGGGGGTATATCGCGTTATATAATATTTCGCTAGATTACATTACCCTTGGCGCTAGCTACAATCATAGAGCTCTGACTTACGGCAAGGAAGTATTTTTGAAAAACCGACTCTTCTCGATCTTTATCCTTATACTTGGCTGCACCTTGTCGGCCTTTGCCTGGCAGCACCTCACAGAAGTAGAGCAAACAAAAGGGCGCGAAAGTGTTAGCAGCCAGGGAGAAGTAATAACCCGGGAGATCAAAGCTCAAATCCAGCAGCACGTAGAAGCTCTCATCCAAATGGCGCATCGCTGGGATCATGCGCAGGGAAGTAGTTATTCGGCTTGGCATAACGATGCAAGCAACTATATTAAATTCGAAAAAACCTACCAAAGCATTGAGTGGGTAACAAAAAGCTATCAGGCACAATGGAAAGTCACCCAACCGGGTAGCGAGGAAAACCAAGACAAGCGCTTAACCAAGGAAGCCAGCCTTAACGCTCAGTTAGATACTGCTAGAGACGAGCGCTCCGTCACTATTATCAAGAGCGAACACTCCTCGCCAGATGGCTTCCGGGTATACGTTCCCCTTTACCCTAATGATCAGTTTGACGGTTTTATTGTCGGCACCCTTAACCTGGATAGTCTGCTGGAACTGGTATTGCAGAAAGGCCATTTTGATAACCCTATTTCTCTGATGGAACGTGGACAAATCCTGTTCCAGAAAGTACCGCAAAACTTCAGGATTACAGACGATATATCTCAGCATTCACTGCCTTTCTATAACCTGAACTGGCAGATCTACGTTTGGCCAGCGCCAACCCCAACTCAGAGCAGCACAGGTTTTCTGCCTAACCTGGTATTAACCTTTGGTTTGTGTATCTCTCTTTTGTTGTCTTTCTCCTTTTACTTCTCTCGCCAGGTGGAAAATAAAAAGCGACAGCTGGAAGCAAAGAACAAAGAACTCAGCCAGAAAAACCGAGAGTTGGCTAATACCCACAGCCAGTTGGTCCATTCAGCTAAACTGGCGTCATTGGGTGAAATGGCAACAGGAATAGCCCACGAACTCAATCAGCCATTACAAGTCATTAGCATGAATGCTGAGATGGGACCTGAATACCTTGCCCAGGGCAAAAAGAACCGATTGGTGAAATCCTTCGCCGATATTATTAACCAGGTGGAAAGGGCCCAAAGTATTATCAAGCAACTTAGAACCTTCGGCCGAGATTCCGCCCAAGATGAAATGTCTCTGGTACAAACTCAGGAATTACTCTCCGACAGCCTACTGTTTTTAAAACGGCAATTTTCCGCCAAGAATATTGAAATCAGGGAAAATATGGCCCCTGCACTGCCACTTATTTACTGTAATAAAATCCAAGTAGAACAAGTACTTCTCAATTTACTTATCAACGCCAAAGATGCGGTCGAGGCCAGCGATGAAAAAGTGATCGGCATCAAGGCCTACCAGAAAGATCAGCAGCTGTTAATCGAAGTGTATGATACTGGAACAGGGATCCCGGAAGAGCAAAAAGAGAAAATATTCGAACCCTTTTTCACCACCAAGGAGGTGGGCAAAGGAACGGGTCTGGGATTGTCTATCAGCCACGCAATTATCACCCAGCACCAGGGTGTTCTTAAGGTTGAGAGTAAAGTAGGAAAAGGCACCAACTTTATTGTTCAGCTGCCATTAACCCAGCCCGAATTAGCACCGGAGCAAGAAACAGAAAAGTTGGCGAAGCAGCAAGTCGAATTTCAACAATAGTAAAATTGCTATTTTTGCGTCAGCCGTTTGGCTGCTATATGTTTTAGATAGTGGCTAAAGCTCTCCTTTTGCTCATCCAGCTCGGTGGATTTCGTCTCCACAGGTATTTCCTGTAAGCTATCTTCCTTGTCTTTATTCCGGGCACGTTTTTTCATCTCTATCCCCAAATTAAAACTCACTTCAAAGTGTAGCCCGATATTATTCCTTGTCGCTGTTCAAACTCCAATTCAATAGCTATTATATTGTTTTATCTTAATAAAAGTGGAAAATGCCGTGTCTGTCGAGATCCTATTTATTGGTTGTTATACCCATGAGTCCCGCAGCGGACTCCATCTGGCTGAGTTAGACGCCTTGTCAGGAACCGTCACCCTGCTGCACTCCATGCCTGAATTACCTCACCCAAGCTTCGTAAAAGTCGCCAAGGATAAAAACCTGCTACTGGCTGTCAGTGAAGTTGAAGAAAAGGAAGGCCAGCCCAGTGGCGGTATCGCATGTTATAAGTTAAATGGCTTGGAGCGGCCTGAGCTAATTAACCAGGTCTTGTCTCAGGGAACCGCTCCCTGTCACATTAGCCTTTCCAAATCCGAAAACAGTGCCCTGGTTTCTAATTATGGCAGTGGTAGCCTGGTCTTAGCCCCAATCACTACAGACGGACAGCTTGAGCAGGTCACCAGTGTTCAGCAGCACGAAGGGCA
Organism: Psychromonadaceae bacterium; assembly: GCA_965249895.1. Lineage (GTDB taxonomy): Bacteria > Pseudomonadota > Gammaproteobacteria > Enterobacterales > CBDFNC01 > CBDFNC01. Next base: position 1,204,481 of record CBDFNC010000001.1, on the reverse strand, counting down.
AGGCGCCAATCAAGAACGTCAGTCCGGCCCACACGCCCATTCCTCTATTGTGTCGCCCGATGGCCGATTCGTTATCTGTGCTGATTTAGGCATAGATGAATTAAAAACTTACCAGATAAACGAGACCCATCAGGAACTTATGCCTCATGAGCAAGGTGGCATCAAGTTACAACCTGGCGCAGGTCCAAGACATATGTGTTTTCACCCGTCTGGCACCGCCCTTTACCTGGTTAATGAGCTGGATAACACGATTACAGTCTTTCATTACAACCGTGAAAATGGTTGGTTAAACCCGCTGCAAACCCTGGCCATGTTACCAGATGAATATGAGGGGGTAAGTTACGGAGCAGATATCCATTTATCGAAAGACGGACGCTTCCTTTACGCCTCCAATCGTGGCCATAACAGCATACTGATTTGTACTATAGATCAGGAAACATATAAATTGAGTAAGCTGGAATACCAGAGCTGTAAGGGGGACTTCCCCAGAAATTTTGCCCTCAGTCCTTGCCAGAACTTCTTGCTGGTTGCTAACCAAAACAGCCACAACTTGGTCACCTTTAAAAGGGATAAAGATACCGGTCTGTTGTCAGATGAACATCACCAGCTATCCCTTTCCTATCCTGTATGTATCGAATTTTTGGACTAATTCAAATGCCGGTGTACTTACACCGGCAGTTCAGTCAATAAATCAGGCTTTAAAATATTGTCTCCACCTGCCGTACACCGGACGCACTTTTAGCATTAGAACCTCACACTCAGGTAACCATAACCACATCAAAACAGCAGACATCACGAACAAGTCTGCCGCCCAGCCCTCTACAATCAAGCTGAGCAGGGAAAGGAATGCAATAAGCAGTCGATTGGTATCATGTAATCTACGCCTAACTAATTTAGTCATAATTGGCCTGTACATACTTCCTCCAAAACCAGCCTTCCCTATCTATATCGACCGGTTCGGCAGAGGGTTTATGCCATACATAAAACGGGTTTAAGGCCGTTTTTTTTATAACTAAACCAGATAAGCTATCGTTACTGAATTCCTAACATTTGGGTTGCGACAAAGAAATAGATCAACATTCCTGTGATATCCACCAGCGTGGTTAACGCCGGACTGGCAATCACAGCGGGATCCAGCTTACAACGGTGAACCGCCAGTGGTAACATAGCGCCAATAATGGTCGCAGTGACAACCTGCAAGGCCAGCGCCAGACCGATCACCATACCTATGGTACTGATTTCAAATGCCAAAGGTATGTCTGCACCCTGGGATAAAAAGGCAACTTTAGCGAACCCCAGTCCACCAATAAACAAAGCGATCACCGAAGAAATACGCAGCTCTTTCCAGATGACACTTATCCAGTCCCGACACTTAACTTCACCCAGGGCCAACCCACGGATGATAACTGTGGCCGACTGGCTGCCAGCATTGCCACCAGTATCAGCCACCATAGGCATATACATGGCTAAAATAATCAAGGCCTGCAGGACATCCTGGTAGCTGGTTATAATAACCCCGGAAACCAAGCCTAAAACGCTCAGAACGCTAAGCCAGTAAACCCGATTATGAAAATGTTGCCAAACGGAAGTCTGCAGGTACCCTTGCTCCTCACTCCCCCTATTTCGCGAAGAGTATTCACCCCTCACATCTAGATGGCTTAATACGGCGACCAAACGTTCATGCTCATCAACCAGAGGTAAATCATCAAGTCTGTGCAGGGCAAATAAGTCGGCGGCAACTTGTGGCTCTTTATCCACTGGACATGAAATAAGCACCTCATCCATAAGCTCAACCAAATGCTGACTTTTTTTTGCTAACAGTAAGTTTGCAATAGGAACCTTGCCCAGCAATTTAAAACTTGAATCGACAACATAAACCTCGCTGAAATTGTTTTTGGACGAGACACAAGCCGACACTAGGGTCGCAACCCTATCTGAGGCTTCGAAAGCCAGAAAGCTTGCACTAGCTAGTGCCCGTCCTGAAACTCAACTATTTATTCTTCCGTCATATTCTTAGCATCCAAGCTTGTCGTTTTACGAAAGCTTAAAGTTAGTCACCACTATCACAACGAACTCAGTAATTGTCAGCTTGCCTGGCAATCCAGTGGCCTAACACGGGCACCGAGCTAGTTGTCAGGCCGCTGGATTCCGAGATGTCGGACCACCACGTGCGAGGGAATGACAGAATCGGCGTTTCAGGATGGAAACTAGCTAGGTTCGGTGGGAAACTTGGCGCGAGATTTTATATTGTGCGTAAATAAACAGCAATATAAAGTCCTGCAAAAAAGGTAACATAAATGTTTTTCACAAAAACAGGGAAAGAATCATGGGAAAGTTAAGGTTTCTTTTGGCAGTCAGTTTACTACTGGTCAGCAGTATAAGTTTCGCCAATCCAGTGACTCATATAGTACTACTTTGGTTTAATCCAGGGACACCACAAAGCCAGGTCGAACTAATCAAGGAAAAGACACTGGCCCTGGCAAACATCCCCGGCATAGAAAGCATTAAGTTAGGAGCAGCCATAAAAAGTGACCGTCCTATGGTGGACGGCAGCTTCTCACTCGGGATTAATTTCACCATAGACAGCCAGGAAAGCATGCAAGCTTTCCTTAAGCACCCTCAACATCAAGCCCTGGTGAAAGAGGAAGTGAAGCCATACCTGTTAAAAATGAAGGTATACGACTTCTAATATCGAGCGGCCACCTCTTAGCAAGGTGGCCGCTCCACTTAGCTATAAATTTACAAAGTCGGGAATATACTTCAGCAAATTATTTCCTTCTATCAAACTCTTTTGTGGAATGGGTTGCCCAGCAGCCTGATGGCATTGAGCAACTATATTAGTTTCTTTAACTTTACGACATTCCGTGAGTGTTCTAGCCATGTTCACACCATCACCTTTCGCCTTATATACTGCTATCAGCTCTGAGTATATGGGGTCTTTTGTACCTAAGGCGCTCTCCGCCTTACCGAGTACATCGAGGGCTTCAGTCAACATGCCTGAACGTCGGTAAGCCTGTGCGGCCAGTGCAAAGGTTTGCGCCGAAGCCATATCCCAGCGGTTAATCATATTGAGGTTTGAAATCGCTTTTTTCTCATTTCCCTGGGCGCGACGAACAGAATAAAAAGCAAGTCTCGGGTACGCATGCCCCGAAGTCGGGCCAGATACAGCTTCACGAGCGAGTTTTTCCGCTTGTTTAATAGCGCCATGTTCAACTGCCCGCAACGCCTCCGAAGCTTTCCAGTATTTATCTAGCATGTACGCCCCCGCTCCAGTTCTCAGATTCTGAGTCAACTCCTTGGTTTTTACCTGTCTTTTCCGTTCCTTGCGGTACTCTCGTTTAACATAATGGGCCAAATCTCCCTTTCTATCTTCCGGAGACCCATGGCGCTCCGAAAGCTTTTGTAACATTTGTGTGGCAGATTCATTCGCCGCAAGATAAACGACACTTTTCAAGCTATTTCCTTCCAGAGGGATCTTCTTGCTAGACAAGACAGTAACGACCTCCTGGAATTCGGCCTTTTTCTGTTTTAACTGTTGCTTGGTGAAGACTTGGCTACTTTCTAACCTTTCCAGTACCTTGGCATAACCAAACGCGCTGTAACCCGCCTTTACCATTAGATCCACCCCCAACAAATCGGCTTCATTCTCATCCCGGCGGGCCATGGCAGAATTAATCACATCTCGGCTCAGTCGATTCACCGCTAAACTTGCTCGATACGCATCCTCCATTTTCCCTTGAGTTGATGCTTCATCTTTGTCAATTAGCTGAAATTTTTCCCCGTTTCGCTGCACCCCTAAATCATCGACAGCGGCGGTTAACATAGCGGCATTTGCAGCTTTACTCACAAGCACACTTTGTTTTGCAAAGTAGTCATTTGTATCTTGGTGTCTAAGCAGTATATGGGACAACTCATGAGCGATAACAAAGGCTAATTCATCTTCCGACTCCACATCACCAAGGATCCCCATAGATAATACGATGTCGTTAAGGGTCGCTCTCGCATTGAAGCTGCGTTCAGTAGTTACCATTACGCGTACTTTCTGATCTACAGCTAAAGGCCATTGGGCTAAAAGCTTAGCTAATATTCCGTTGAGATATTTATCCAGGTAGTCAATATCAATGAGATCCTGGTCAATCGCTGCCCGGCTGTTTAGCAATGAATTGTATCCCCCTTTGTCTTCCTTTTTTTTGCCGGTAGGGTTATGCCCAGCTCCTGAAACTTGCTGCTTCAGATAGGTCCCGTCTACTGATTCATAAGTGCTACCCACCAGGGGCATCAAGTCGTTCGTTGCGCAACCGCCTAGCAACATCATAAAAACAACTATTATCCACTTCATCACTTAGCACCCCTCACCAAGACCATGTATACCAAACGTTTGCGCATCGCTTTTTCGTGATACATCTTGAGTGGTGCAAATGACAGTAGACAAAGCGGTTACATTTAATTTTACTTCTGACTGATGGATCCAGTGCTCCAACCCATTGTGCTCAAACATCACCATTCCTTGCCCTTCATCGAATCGTTTTACCGCTAATGGAACTTTGGTTGGATCAGGTAATTTGCTCCTGTCTACATCTCGACAAGCCTCACTCTTGTCGCAAATTTCGACTTCATCCATTAAAAAGTCGAGAATTCGAACTTTTTCTTGCGCCAAGGCAACTGCTGAAAAAAGAACTAGCCAAGTCAATATCATCACTTTTTTAAAGCTATTCATGTTCACTCCACTCTGGTTGAATTTTCAAAAAGTTTTGCTGTGCGCTTCTTCAGTGCCCTAATCCATGTAATACGATATTTCTTCAACACATCAAAAAAGCGGGTTAACCTGCCTTTGATGAGGTTGCCAAGCAGGGTAGGCGCCGCCATTGCGACGATAATTAAAAATACGTACCAATTCACCGGACCAAGGCTGAATATATAGTGCGAGACCCAAACCAAACACAGGGCTCCAAGCAATAATGAAAACAATGAAATAAGCCAAATACGAGGTACTTTATCCTCATCTGCAGTACCAAGCTCACTTCCATCGTTTTGATAGCGATAAAGGGTTACGATAAGCAAGACAAGGGCCTGAAGCAGGCCCTCTAAAACATCACTGAGATTAACGCCAAACCCTTCGATAGACGGGGATACATGCCAGTACTTATCACCAAAGTTAATCAGGTTGTCCAGCGCGACGGCATGGTAAAACACCCCAGATAACGAGCCGTTAACCGGGGATCTAACCATATCAGGAGCACCTTGCAGGTTATAACCGACGAGAACCATTCGGTCTTTAAGTGCATAGACAAGATCTTTAGATGCCAGCGAACCCGCGGCAAACAATTTGGTCGCAGAAACGGCCAGTACAGGAGGGCAAGGATGACGGTTTGTCTCCTGACGCTTGCCGTAGGAAGTAAACCCATATTCTAAGTGCGATCTGATGGCTGCCCATAATTGTGCCAGCTTACTTCTTTCGATATTCTGACAAGCTTGGCTCAACCGCAAAAAAACAGCTTGCCGCTGATCATATTGATTACTCCAACGAACAATCATAGGTTCAGAAAACAGCTTAACATCTTGTATTTGCTGAATTTTGTTTTTACAACGAGATGGCGTTTCCCTGCACCAAGTCTGATATAACGACATGGCGGCTGTTGGTAACTCTTGCTGGTTCCAGTCAACAAACAGTGGATAATAATGTTGCTGTCCACTCCAGCTTATTGCAGTAAATTCGGCCACATTGTTGAGTCTGCTGCGCAAAGACAAAGGGTCCTTCATTACCGCTTCAGTATCATAGGAAACGTTACTGGCGAGATATACGGGGTAAGGAGCTTGCTTGAGCCGACGCAGCCAACGCTCTACCCCTTTGGAGTGTTCATAATGCTGCAGCAAATCAAAAAACACAGCCTTTGGTTGAAAATGGCCAATCACCTTAAGTAAATGTGATAAGTCACGATAAGGAACTGGATACTTTCTGGAATATTGTTGCAAGAAAGCATCGTCAAGCAATATGACTGTTATATCTTGTCGTGCACCGGCAGGATGCCAAGGTGCATAAAAGCTGATAGCAAGGTCTTCACTGTGCTTTTCGGCCGCGGTTCGTAAACCTAAAGGGTTTAACAAAATAATTAATAACAGCCCTATAGGAAAAAGCACTATGCCGAGCTTAATACGTTTTATCTGCATCCAACGTATATCCCCACAAACAATTCTGCATTTAAGAATCAATTACAGCGAACTAAAAACATTATCATCAATAGCATTATTAGTGGTAGCTATACCAGCTCGGATCTCCCATTGCGTGATCTAAATTTTATATTTATTTGATCTTTACGCTAGCAGTTGAGAATACGAGGACTTTCACTCAGTTCTTTTTAATGTTTAAAAAAAACGGTAAAAAATAACGGGTAAAGACGTAGCGATTCACGAGCCGCAAGCTTTCATTTTGAAGGATAGAAAAAACGGTACCTATCAAATCTGGGTAACAGCTCCAGCAGGATTGGTAGGCGCCGAACCCATCTCAGGAATGAGATGTTAAATGCATGGATGCGCGTTCGGCGAACCTTGCCGGCACAGGCTTCGCCCTCTTCACTTATAGAGAGGCATCCGCTCCTACAGCCAACCCGGCAATTGTTACCCAACATCCTTTGTTATGATTGGTTCCAAAAAAATCAGCAGGGTACAGTGGGTTAAAGGGCATAGTTGTTCACGAGCCTGCGAGTTTCCCTTTTCGAAGATAAAAAAAAACCCACTGCAGGGTACAGTGGGTTAAAGGGCATAGTTGTTCACGAGCCTGCGAGTTTCCCTTTTGGAAGATAAAAAAAGCCCACTGCAGGGTACAGTGGGCTAAAGGGCATAGTTGTTCACGAGCCTGCGAGTTTCCCTTTTGGAAGATAAAAAAAACCCACTGCAGGGTACTCTGGGTTAAAGGGCATAGTTGTTCACGAGCCTGCGAGTTTCCCTTTTGGAAGATAAAAAAAACCCACTGCAGGGTACTCTGGGTTAAAGGGCATAGTTGTTCACGAGCCTGCGAGTTTCCCTTTTGGAAGATAAAAAAAACCCACTGCAGGGTACAGTGGGTTAAAGGGATGGTGACGAGCAATGACCATCAAAAAAAACTTAGGATATGCTTAAAAAAACTACAAAACTCAACTTCTACAACTTAAGAACCCACTTGAGGGTTAATCACTTTCTCTCCATTTTCCCACCTAACGTTAGGTTTCCGTGACCCCATAAATAGGGCCGCAACTAAACCTACCAAAACCAACCCCAGCTGAAAGACAAACAAGACCATAAGCAGGGGCAGCATTAATAAAAACAATCCAGTCAAAACTAATGCGCCGACGATCGCTTTAAATGGGCTGATCACTCCGCCTTCCGGCGTGGTGAAAAAATTTGCTTTAACGCGATCAAACCTGGATTTTAACGAAGAAATCATATTCATCTTTTACCTCTTTAAGTTCACTGCCGCGTTGATATGGACTCACTATATAACCCAGCAGGTAAACCCAAGATGTCTTTCAGATTAACTTTCGTTAATGTTCACATCACAAAGGGTCATATGTACCATTGAACCCCTTTAGATTTATTGATATAAAAAACAGCATTTTAAGTTTTTGAGATTTTTTTTATTTAACTAAAGGCGCCATCATGGAGTTGTTATGAATGCTTTTGTGGCCAATATCAGTTCTTTTCCAACCCTGATCTACACCATATTCTTAGGCCTGTTTTGCCTTTATTGGATCGTAGCCTCGTTAGGTTTGCTAGATATTGACATTCTGGACTTTGATACCGAATTTGATGTGGATAACTCAGGCATCAATTTCACCGGCCTGCTGATGAAATTAAAGCTGGACGGCATTCCCACTACCATAGTATTTACCTTTATCACCCTGTTTGGCTGGCTGCTCAGTTACTTTACTGTTTATCTTTTTTGGTCATTTATTCCACCTGGCTGGTTAAGCGCCCTGATTGGGTGCCTCACTATAGTGGTCGCTTTTATCCTGGCCTGCCCTATCACCTCAATTTTTATAAACCCGTTAAAAACCCTTTTTCGTAAAACTTCGGCAACCGGTAAACACGATTTGGTTGGCCGCACAGTGACCTTGAGGACCGGGGAAGTGAATGAAGAGTTTGGAGAGGCCAGGCTGGATGATGGTGGCGCCGGGTTGATCTTAAAAGTAAGGGCAGACAGCCCCAATCAGCTGGTTCGAGGCGACAAGCTGGTGCTACTCAAGTATCAGGCTACCGATAACGCATATTTGGTCATCTCTGAAGCAGATTTCTTAAAACCTTAAAACTACCAAATAACAATAACTGTCAGCACAAAGACTATGGGCAATACGCCCTTCGACGATTTAAAAATAAAGGATTTTACACATGATAGATGTAGCTGCATTACTACCAATCGTCTTTGGTATTGGCATCTTTTTTCTTGTCTTGCTGGGCATAGCCGGACTATTCAAAGCTTTTTATACCAAGGTCCCTCAGGGTACAGCCCTGATTGTGAATGACATGTCCCCCACTCCGAAAGTGAAGTTTACCGGTTCATTGGTACTGCCCATTATTCACAAGAAAGAGTTTATGCGTATTTCCCTGATCACCCTGGAAGTGGATCGAAGAAGCAATGATGGCCTGATCTGCGCCGATAATATTCGCGCCGACATTACAGTAGCCTTTTATTTACGGGTAAACGAAACCGCAGAAGACGTGTTACAGGTGGCTAAATCTATCGGCGCCGAGCGCGCCTCCGATAAAACAGCGGTGAATGAACTATTTAACGCCAAATTTTCCGAAGCACTGAAAACAGTGGGCAAGAAAATGAACTTCCTGCAGCTGTTTGAAGAGCGCGCCTTTTTCCGTGATGAAATCGTCAAGACTATCGGTGACGACCTGAACGGTTATGTGCTGGAAGACGTAGCCATAGATTATCTGGAGCAAACACCGAAAAACGCCCTGGATCCCAACAATATTATGGATGCCGAAGGTATTCGTAAGATTACCGAAGTCACCGCCCAGGAAAATATCAAAACCAATAACCTGGTGCGTGATGAGCAGCGCGCCATCAAGAAAAAAGACGTAGAAACGCAGGAGCACCTGCTGGCGCTTGATCGCCAGGAAAAAGAGGCCCTTGCCAAACAGCAACGAGAAATCGCCACCATAAATGCCAGGGAAGAGGCTGAAGCGAAAAAAGTAGCAGAAGAAGAACGGTTAAAATCCGAAACCGCCCGCATCGCCACGGAGCAGGAAATCGCCATCCAGCAGGAAAATATGCAGCGTGAAATCGAAGTGGCACAGCAAGGCCGGGAGCGCGCCATCGGCGTAGAGCAAGAGCGGGTACAAAGAGCCAAAGATCTGGAAGTGGTATCCCGCGAACGCGAGGTAGAGCTTCAAGAAATCGAAAAAGAACGGGCGCTAGAAGGCGAGAAAAAAGAGATCGCCAATGTCATTCGTGAACGTATTGCCGTTGAAAAAACCGTCGCCGAAGAGGAAGAGCTGATTAAAGAAGTCCGCGAAATATCAAAAGCCGAACGGGCCAAGCAAGTCACCGTCCTGCAAGCCGAAGCTGATGCGGAAGAAGAGCTTGTGAAACAGGTCAAGCAAGCCGAAGCCGATGAAATCAAAGCCAAGCACGAGGCGCAAAAAATAAATATTATGGCTCAGGCCGAGCTGGAAGCCGCGGCCAAACAAGCAGATGCCAAGAAGAAGATGGCTGAAGGTATCGAAGCCGAGCAATCTGCACCAGGCCTCGCCGATGCCCGCGTCAAAGAAGCCCAGGCCGACGCACTGGAAAAACAAGGGATAGCCGAGGCTAAAGTGCTGGAGCAGAAGATGCTGGCTCAGGCTCAGGGTGACGAGCAACAAGGTCTGGCCAAGGCGAAAATTATCGAAGCACATGCCATTGCCAACGAAAAAGAAGGTCTTGCTCAAGCTAAGGTACTGGAAGAGAAGCTAAGCGCCCAGGCCACGGGTGATGAGCAAATTGGTTTAGCCAAAGCCAAGGCAGACAGAGAGCAAGGCCTGGCACAAGCCAAAGTGTTGGAGCAGAAACTAGCGGCGCAGGCTCACGGTGACGAGCAAATTGGCCTGGCCCAGGCAAAAGCCGAACGTGAACAAGGTATGGCGCAAGCGGAAGTGGTTAACGCCAAGTTTAAAGCGGAAGCCGAAGGCCTTATCGAGAAATTTAATGCCATGGCCACCATGACGGCAGATTCTCGCGAACACGAAGAGTTCCGTATGAAACTGGAAAAAGAGTTCGAGCAAGCCGTACTTTCCATCGAAGCCAATAAACATATTGCCGTTGAACAAGCCGACGTCCTGGCTGCAGCACTGAAAAACGCCAATATCGATATTGTGGGCGGCCAGGGGGACTACTTTAATTCCCTGGTGAAATCTCTCACAGTGGGTAAGTCCATCAATGGCCTGGTGGAGAAAAGTCCTGCGGTACATGCCATGTTAAATAAATTCCTGGGCGGTAAAGAAGGTGACAGAAGTCCAGCCGATATCTTAGGTGAGCTGCTCGATAAAGACAGCAAAACCACCAAGCTTAACGGTGAAACCACTTCCAGCTAATTCGCTAGCTGACTTTTTACCCCATTAACCCCAGCAAACTCGGCGCCGAGTTTGCCGGGATATAAGGAAGAACAATGCTGGAAGAGTCATCAAGCCAGGATTCAGAAGCCGTCGCCTCAGGCGGAGCCTATCAAGTTATACGCAATCGCTTAAACCAACAAAGCCAGGAGCTGGAGCAGAAAACCAACGCCTTAAACCAGGTGCGGTTAAGCGAGTTTGGCCGGGCGGAAATGCAGGTACTCGGCAGAGTACGGGTGCGAACCGAAAACAATTGTATTGCGCGAGATATCGTCTGTGCCGGTAACTATCTGCTGTTTGGTTACAACGTTTTTCTCGGCTTAAAAAAAGAAACTCAGCTGGAGGATGTATTTGCCCTCTACCGGCTGGACCAAACAGATGAAGGGTATGAAGTTCGAGCCCTGGAGCTGGCGGATACCTTCCTAAAAGACCCCAGGTTCGAGCAAGACTTTATCGAACTGTACACCTATTACAAAGAAACTAAACTGCTGCGCCTGACTGTACGAGGTGGCAAGCTGCTGGCCAGTTTCCAAATAGGTAAAAACCTCAGTGATATTCGGGTGTTCCGCTGGAGTATCAATAGCGACGGTCTTACCCTCGACTATATGGACAACCGGGGTGACAGGGATCTACAACCACCGCCCCAAACCGATTTCGAGTGGACCGAATGTAGCCGGGAAAACGAAGTAAGCGGTCGCTTCCCCCATATGAATATTCTCGACACCTTGTTTGTGGAAACCACCCAAGGCGACCTGACTATCAAGGTGGAGAATAATACCGGCTCCGGCCTGGGTATATACAGCGAAGCAGTTTCTGATGACAACCAATCCCTGGATGACGCCAAGTTCTATTTTGCAGAGATCGGCGCATTAATCTTATTAAAAATTCTCCCCTATCGTGAAGAGCAGTGGCGCTACCTGGTATTTAATAAAAACACCGAAGCCGTGGTGCGAATCGATAATATCGGCAACTCCTGCATTCAACTACCTGAAAACCACGGCATTATCTTCCCTGGTGGCTATTACCTGCAAAGCGGCGAGTACAAAACCTTCGATGACGATATCAGTGGTCTGGAATACAAAAGAACCACCAGAAGCCCCAATGGGGAAGACGTACTGTACGCCTTTTACGAACCCGTCGAAGGTAAGGTCGCCCTTTATTCCTATAACCTGGTGAATAAAGCCCTGGACAATCCCTTGTTTGGCCATGGCTTTGCCAATATGGACGACGGCCGTTTAGTGCTGTTTTATGCGGAAAGCGAACCTACCCGGGTTCACCCTATGCAGATCTGGCAAACCCCCTATTGCTCCGATGAATTTGCCAGCGAGCAGCCCACTAAAACCTCCTTCTACGGTAAAATTGGCAATGCCGAATTGGTGCGGGGTATTTCCGAGCTGTACAGCATAGTTAAGATGATCGGCAATCAACAAGTGTCCAGCAAACTTTATGGGGAGCTGATCAAGCGGGTCGGTCGAATGTTTGACGCCTACCATTGGATGGGTGCCAAACAGGTCGGCGGCATCGAAAAACTGCTGCATCAGGTAGCGGAAACCGCCGAGCTGGTACTGGATGAATTCGAAAAGGTTGAAACCATCCGTAGCCAGTCTGAAGAGGCATTGGCGCAGGCGCAAACCCAACAAAGCCAGATTATCGCAAGCCTGCGTCCGGACAGCTGGCAAAAGCCGGAGCAGTTTGTGGAAGGTCTGGACTCGTTACGTAAACAACGTGGCCACCTGCTGACCATTAAATCCATGCGTTATATGGACACGGTCAAAGTGCAGGTCATGGAGGCTACGCTGGCGGAGCAGGAAGACGAGTTAAGCCAGAAAACCGTGCACTTCCTTGCGGATGAGAAGTCCCTGGCGCCCTATGATAAAAAACTACAGTCACTCAATCGTGAACAGGAGAAAGTCACCACGGTAGCCGAGCTGACACCAGTAGAAGAGCAACTGGAGAGCATGTCCGCCGGTCTGGACCTGCTGTCAGAGCTGATGGCTACCCTTAAGGTGCATGACGCCACTGTGCGAACCCGTATTATCGATACTATTTCACAAATATACGGTCGACTGAACCAGAGCAAGGCCAACGCTAAACATAAGCAGCAATCCCTGGGCAGCAAGGAAGCACTGGCACAATTTTCTGCCCAGTTTAAATTATTCAGCCAAAGCATCACCAATGCCTTGGGCCTGGCCACCACACCCGAAAAAAGCGATGATCAATTGTCTCGTCTGCTGGTGCAACTGGAAGAGCTGGAAAGCCAGTTCAGCGACCAGGAGCAGTTCCTTAGCGATATTCTCGGCAAGCGTGAAGAGGTGGTGGAAACCTTTGAGACCCATCGCCAGCGTATGGTGGAGGCACGCCAGCGTAAAGCCGGTACATTAAAAGATGCCGCAGATCGTATCCTGTCGAGTATTGGCCGCAGAGTACAGAGGTTTAACCAGGCGGATGAGCTTAACACCTTTTATGCCTCTGACGCCCTGGTGCTTAAACTCCACGACTTAATCAAGCAACTGATGGCGCTGGATGACAGCGTCAAGGCCGACGATATCGAGGCCCGGCTTAAATCCAGTAAAGATCAGGCCGTGCGCGCCTTGCGGGATAAGAGCGAAATTTTCGAGGAAGGTGGTAATGTCATTAAGCTGGGCCCCAGGCACAGGTTTAACGTCAACACCCAGGAACTGGATCTAACCCTGCTGCCCCGCCAGGATAAACTGATGTTCCACTTAACCGGCACCGATTTTTTTGAAGTCGCTACAGATCCCGCACTAAACCAGCTAAAACCTTACTGGCAACAAACCATAGAGTCGGAAACAGAAACCGTATATCGCGCGGAATATCTGGTGAAACAGATCCTGGATGCGGCGCAAGCCGGTGAGCAGGATTTAACCATGGAGGTTTTACGTCTGGCAGCCAGTGATGAACAGGCCCTCGACGAACTGGTGAAAAACTTCGCATCCCCCCGATATAAGGAAGGTTATGAGCGCGGCATTCACGACTTCGACGCAACCCTTATCCTGAAAAAGCTGCTCCCCACCCTGGGAAGCGCCGATGTGCTGAAATTCCCGCCCTTGTGCCGGGGATTTGCCGCCATTTACTGGGCCAACCGTCAGCAAGCCCCTAAACAGCAAAGCTGGATTGAAAGGGCTAAGTCGGCACTACGCATGCAAGCCCTGTTTAATTCCAGCAACGCCAGGTTATTGCTGGAGAATGAAATAACCACGGCCCTTAGCGAGTTCGTTGAGCAGTTTGAACTTCCCCTGAGCGAGACAGAGGTGAAGCTGGCGGCCAGTTACCTGGTATTGGAGCTTGCCAAAGACCCAATAGTATTCTCCACCAGTAAATACGCAGATCGGCTGGCCCAGGAGCTGAAACGGGCGATGGATATGGAGTCCTGGAACTCCTATCAAGCCACCCTGGAAAAACTGAAGGGACAAATCGGCGCCCGCTGGTCCCTGACCCAGGCCTGGCTGTCGGCCCTCGCTAGCCACCAACAACTGGAGCAGCTAACCACTTATATCCCCGAAGCTATTTCGTTGATAAACGGCGAGGGCAGACTGAGCAGGCGGGTATGTGATGTAGAGCTGGAAGTGAAGGTAAACGGCCTGATGGGCAGCCATCAGCGGATCCACGACCGCAGCATGACCCTGTCCCTGGACGAATTTTTGCTTCGCCTTGAAAGCCACCAGCAGCAAGTATTGCCAGATTACCGACGCTTCTTGCAGGTACGCCATGATGTCACTAGCAGGCAAAAAGCAGGACTAAGACTGGAAGAGTTTAAGGCCCGTCCCCTCTCCTCTTTTGTGCGTAACAAGTTGATCAACGACGCTTATTTGCCACTGATAGGGGACAACCTGGCAAAACAAATGGGCACGGTAGGCGACAGCAAACGCACCGATTTGATGGGTTTGTTGATGATGATCTCACCTCCCGGGTACGGTAAAACCACTCTGATGGAATATGTGGCCAGTCGCCTGGGGCTGATTTTTATGAAAATAAACTGCCCCTCCATAGGTCACGAAGTAGACTCACTGGATCCCGAGCAGGCGCCAAATGCCACCGCCCGCTCGGAGCTTATCAAGTTAAATCTGGGACTGGAAATGAGCAACAATGTCATGCTCTACCTGGATGACATTCAGCACACCAACCCTGAGTTTTTACAAAAGTTCATCTCCCTGTGTGACGGCACCCGTCGTATCGAGGGGATCTGGCAGGGCCAACCCAAGACCTATGATTTGCGGGGTAAAAAGTTCTGCGTGGTAATGGCAGGTAACCCCTATACGGAATCCGGGGAATCATTTCAGATCCCCGATATGCTCGCCAACCGCGCCGATATATATAACCTGGGGGATATCTTAGGGGGTATGGATGAAGCCTTTGCCCTTAGCTACCTGGAAAACGCCATGACTTCCAATGCGGTGCTGGCCCCCCTGGCCACTCGCTCACAGGACGACTTCTACAAACTGGTGGATATCGCCAAAGGTGGCCAGGTGGACTCCAGTGAAATGGAATATGGCTACAGCGCAGCCGAGCTCAACGAAGTCACAGGTGTATTACAGAAATTGCTGGAGATCCAAAGTGTGGTGCTTGGCGTTAACCTGGCCTACATAGCCTCCGCCGCTCAGGCGGATAAATATCGCACCGAGCCCCCCTTTAAGCTCCAGGGTAGCTATCGCAATATGAACAAGATGGCGGAAAAAGTCTCCTCTGTGATGAACCAGGAGGAGTTGATGCAGCTGATTGCGGACCATTATTTGGGAGAAGCTCAGATGCTGGGGGCCAACGCCGAAGAAAACCTGTTAAAGCTGGCGGAAATTCGCGGCAATAAAACAGAGCAGGAAAGCGAACGCTGGCAGCAAATCAAGGCAGATTTTGTTAAACACAATACCCTGGGAGGTGATGGTGATGTCACCTTAAAAGCCGTGAGTCAGCTGCTGGATGTTAACGCTAACCTGGTGGAAATAAACGATACCCTGGGCCAAACCAGATATAGATTTAAGCGCGCTGGCAGCAAGAGCAAGTCATCGTTGAGCATATCGTTGAACAAGGAGCAGTCCGATGCAACAGAGTGATATAGAGCAGCTGCTAATTCGCAGCTTTGAAGACAGGAAACTATCTCAGGATGAAAAAGTCGCGGTAGCAGAGCTTGGCCAAAACTTAAGTGGCCAGAGAGATAAGATAAGTTTTGTCCGCAACCGGGCCTTTTCACTCTTGCTGGAGCAGGGAGACTTTAGCGAAGAGCAGTTTCGCGCCATCAAGTGGCTGGAAAACCTGGTTAAAACCCTGGATAAAAACTCGGCTACCGAAAGCGTGGATGCTGACGCCTGCTTTAGTCCGGGCACTGATTGCCAGCAACGGATCCTCAGCCTGTGTAATAACGCCCATAACAGCATCGACGTGTGCGTATTTACCATTTCCGATAACCAGCTATCCGACGCCTTGTTCAGCGCCCACCAGCGTGGAGTGAATGTACGTATTATCAGCGACAATGATAAACGTAATGACAAAGGCTCAGACGTATATGCTCTGACTGAAAAAGGGGTGCCGGTTGTGGTGGACAGAACCGATGCCCATATGCACCACAAGTTTGCAATCTTCGATGGTAAACAACTGCTTAACGGCTCGTTTAACTGGACCCGCAGCGCCAGCAAATATAACCAGGAAAATATCCTGGTGACCGACAACAAAGATTTGCTTGGAAAGTTCAGTCGAGAGTTTGAGCGCCTGTGGAGCTGCTTGAGATAGATTCAGACTAACTTAGCTGGATTGGCTTTCTTGTTTTATTCTAATGAGCCAGCCACATGGGGTGAGAGGGTAACAAAACCTTATACTGAACTCTCCATGAAGCGGTATTGGACGGTAATTAATATCCACCCAAGTGGTAAGCTATCATCATGAATTTATGATCTGGCTTTATTTATGCGAACCAGCTCAATGAAAAAACGAAAAAATACCCGCTCAAGGCGGGTATTTTTAAGGTCTTATATCACAGGTTAGTGTAACTACACGCCCTGGCTACGCAGGTACTCGTCGTAGCTACCGCGGAAATCAACGATACCGCTTGGTGTCATCTCGATAATACGGGTCGCCAGAGAAGATACAAACTCCCGGTCATGACTGACAAATATTAAGGTGCCCGGGTAGTTTTCCAGCGCCAGGTTAAGAGATTCAATGGACTCCATATCCAGGTGGTTGGTGGGTTCATCCATCAGCATGATGTTTGGGCCTTGCATGATCAGCTTACCAAACAACATACGACCTTGCTCACCACCCGAGATCACCTTAACTGACTTTTTAATATCATCTTGTGAAAACAGTAAGCGACCCAAGATACTGCGAATAGCCTGTTCGTCATCACCTTCATTTTTCCACTGGCTCATCCAGTCAAACAAAAGTTGATCTTGTTCGAAGTCTGCGGCGTGATCCTGAGCATAATAACCAATGTCTGCATTTTCAGACCACTTAACGTTACCCGCGGTTAGTTCCGTATCCCCAACCAGACACTTCAATAAGGTTGTTTTACCTATTCCGTTAGGCCCTATGATGGCAATACGCTCACCCACTTCCACCATCAGGTCCAGGCCGGAAAAGAGCTCTTCGTCATAGCTTTTACCCAGACCCGTGACTTCAAGCGCCAGACGATGCAGCTTTTTCTGTTGGTCAAAACGAATAAACGGATTCTGACGGCTCGATGGCTTCACTTCGTCCAGTTGGATCTTATCGATCTGCTTGGCGCGAGAGGTCGCCTGCTTTGACTTTGATGCGTTGGCAGAGAAACGGCTGACAAAGGATTTCAATTCGGAAATCTGCGCCTTTTTCTTGGCGTTATCGGACAACAAACGCTCGCGGGCCTGGGTCGCCGCAGTCATATACTCATCGTAGTTACCAGAGAACAAACGTAATTCACCGTAATCCAGATCAGCCATGTGAGTGCACACACTGTTTAGGAAATGGCGATCGTGAGAGATGATGATCATGGTGCAGTTGCGTTCTTTTAACACATCTTCCAGCCAACGGATGGTACTGATATCCAGGTTGTTGGTCGGTTCGTCGAGTAACATGATGTCTGGCTCAGAGAACAAAGCCTGGGCCAGCAACACACGTAGTTTCCAACCGGGTGCCACTTCACTCATGGGGCCATAATGTTGTTCAACCGGAATGCCAACACCCAGCAGCAATTCGCCCGCTCGTGATTCGGCTGTATAACCATCCATCTCGGCAAACTCAGCTTCTAAGTCACCGGCACGAATACCGTCTTCATCGGTCATGTCAGCCTTCGCATAAATTGCATCACGCTCTGACTTCACTGCCCACAGTTCATTGTGCCCCATGACCACAGTGTCGATAACACTGTATTGTTCATAGGCAAACTGATCCTGTTTCAACTTACCAATACGCTCGTTAGGATCTTTGGAGACATTACCGGCACTCGGCTCCAGGTCGCCACCTAAGATCTTCATAAAGGTAGATTTACCACAGCCATTGGCGCCGATTAGACCATAACGGTTACCGTCGCCAAACTTTACTGAGACGTTTTCAAATAATGGCTTGGCGCCAAATTGCATGGTGATATTCGCAGTTGTAAGCAATGTTTTATTCCGATTTGAGAGCTAAACCCCACTAAACACTATGGTTATTTGCGAGGCTGGATAAATTAGGCGCGCATTATGTCATAAATTAAACAACAGCAGCACATCTAAAAATAGATATTTTGTATAAAAAACGACCTTTCCGCTGAAGTACCTCCCTTCTCAAGGATAAGCCAATGATTAACATACAAACTTCACACAGACCACTGGCTAGTGTAGTGTCTGCTTAGCTTCCGGATAGAAAGATACATATAGGACCTAGCGTGAAAAAAATTGCGGTTTTCGTCGATGTACAAAATATTTATTACACTACTCGCCAGGCATACGGCCAACAGTTTAACTACCGCAAACTCTGGCAGATGATCAGCTCCGAAGGGGACATAGTTTCAGCAACAGCTTATGCCATTCATCGCGGTGACGACAAACAGCTTAAGTTTCAAAGTGCTCTGAAGCACATTGGTTTCGACGTGAAACTTAAACCTTACATTCAACGCAGTGACGGCAGCGCCAAAGGGGACTGGGATGTGGGCATTGCCATCGATGTGATGGAAGCCGCCACGGATGTAGATACGGTGATCTTATTATCGGGAGACGGCGACTTCGATCTTTTACTGGAAAAAATTAAGACCAAGTATGCCGTTAGCGCTGAGGTATACGGTGTACCGGCTCTCACCGCCAACTCACTGATCAACGCCGCCAGCATCTACCATCGCATTGAAGAGGATTTATTGCTCTAGCATTTGGGCCTAGATGATTAAGTCGCGCCTTCGCGCGACCTATGCTTATTTGTTGATTAACTGCCAGTGGCTTCCACGTGCTCTACGACGTCAATCCGGAAGCCTGCTGGGTCCTGTAGCATAAAGTGAATTTGTCCCCAAACTTCTTCTTTTAAAACCATGGCAATATTAAGACCAAGGTTTTTTGCTTCTGCATATGCCTTAGCCGCATCATTTACTTCCAATGAAATAACATAACCATTGGCAGACATAGCCGGGTGAAGAAATGCCGGTTGAGTCTCGTGTCCGGGTAACAAAAAAGCGAGTTGGACACCTGTGTTGGGTGATACCAGGTGCAGGTAGAACTCGGGATCATAAAAGACAGCATTAAATCCAAAAACCGACTCATAAAACTCTTTAACGGCAGCAAGATCTGACGTCACCATAACAGGGAACATGGCTTGAATTTCTATCATATACATTTACTCTCACGATTATTTGACCAGTGGGAGTCAGTATCAGCAATTCGCTTGACAACCTATTGTACAAAACGGACAGATTCTTTAATTCTGTTGGCGCAACCCCTGATAGACGTTTAAATTCTCGGATGAAGTGGGCAGGTCATAGTAGCGATCCCAGCTACTTAACAGACAACCTTAAAGTGCTCTAGAACCAACGGCATATCTTGTTTTGGTTCAATACCTTGCTCCTTACACTCCAGAGAGAAGAACTCCCAATGAGCTTTTCGCCACCACTTTAACGTTTTATCACCCTCACCTTCCGCTTCAGCAAACGCTGCTGTGACATCCCGATATTTACAGGTTGAAACTGATGTAATCTCAATAATACAAACTGGCTCACCTGACCAATTAGTGACCACTTGAAGATGCCCTATTTTCGGCTTCGGCTCATTTTCATGACTGTACCAATACTCCATGCTACACGAGGCGGTTTTGTGCCCTTTTAAGATCAGCTCCGCGCATACATTTGCATTAATTTCATCTGCACAAAAATAATCAGAACTAAACGAGTTATATTTCTGAGATGCCTCTGGTGCAAGTGAATTGAGGTAAGCTTCTAAATATTCCTTTGATCTATCGTCCATCATTTCCTCGCAATTAAATACGCTAACCTAGCTCTTGTTGCGCCAATGTTGAATCATAAACACGGTCAAGGCTTTGAGGTAAATACCAACTTCTGGCAATAAAATCTTGCGCAAGGTTAGCAGCGCATTCTCTTATAACATCATCGGCACAGGTATACAGCTGCACACATTGGTGTCGGTTAAAAAGCGTAGTTCCAGAAGCTATAAAACGTCTGAAACCAGGTAGACGCTTGTCTTTTGCTGAACTATGGGCACTTGCTACATCACGGACATCAATATCACGAGTCAAACGATAGACCGCCATTAGAATGGTTGCTCCAGGAAAACAACTTAAATGCGGTTGTGCTCGTGAATACCAGTTGTTTGCTCCCCTTTTTTATCCCAAGTAACGCAAGCTTTTCTGTCACTCATATATTTATATCTTCAAATTCGCTATCTGGTACTAAGCCTACATGAGGAGCATGCAATGCTGCCGTATGTACAAGCACATCAACATTATCCAGCGCTTTGTTCAATAGGATTTCATCGGCTCGATATCTATAGTTCGTCCAGCGTAGCCTGTTACTAAAATTTTCAACCCTTTAAAAATAATGAATTTAAAGACCAGCTAACCCTTCTATTAGCATATGTTGTGGTTCCGAAACCCGTCCTGGCACAAGTTATGACCTGAGTTCCTCCGGCATCACGCCTGCTCCACCTTTTCTTTATGGTCACAGCTCGGATTTTCCTGGCCTCGGAAGTTTTTACAGCCCCAAAACGGACCGTAGGGTCCTTCGCGCTGTACCATTTCTGCGCCGCACTTAGGACAGACAGGCACCTTATGATTACATTCTGGGTTAATGCACTTTTTGTAACGGCCTTCTCTCATCATCGCGCTATGGCATTTGGCGCAACCTTTCTCCGCATGATGGCAAGGCGGATAATTTGAGCAGCTAAAGAAGCGGCCAAATTTCCCTTCCCTTGGAGTAAGCACCCCCGTTTTACAATGAATGCAGTTAATTTTCTGAAACAACCTTTGGCTCAGATTAACGTCAAACTCATTTCGTTCAATTGGGTAATGGTCATCGATCAGCTCTGTCACAAAGGCGCTGGCAGTGGTCATATTACAAAGCAGGTAAACCCTGTGCTTCGCGCGGGTGAGAGCCACATAAAATAAACGTCGTTCTTCGGCGTGAGCAAATGGCTCCGCAGTGGGGAGCAGAGCCTCCAGCAGAGGGTTAGTCATTTTTTCAGAAGGAAAACCATGCTTGCCTGATTGCAGACCCAATACCACCACATAGTCCGCTTCCTTACCTTTACTTGCATGGAAACTGAGCTTATCTATTTGAAGCCCTGGATGATTGTCTTGCAGCACTTTAAATTGCGCCGGATCAGGCAGCAAAAAATGGTAACGCGCCAGAAGATAAACACTGGCGTCTGGCTTAGCTCGTTTACTAAGGGCTTGAAATATACTATCCAGCGCATTAGGCTCGCCGCTTTGAAGCAGGGATACTGCGGGTTTGTCTACCTGAAGGTGTGTGGTGAGTTGCTTTTTCAGTTGCGCTGGGTTCTGGGTGACAAATCGGGTAGCGATATCGCTAATGCTGTTATTAAAACGGAATGTTTTAGCTAACTTCGTCACTGCTGTGACGCCAAAATAATCCTCAAAGCCTGTTGTCAGACTGACATCCGAACCGGTAAAACGATAAATAGCCTGCCAATCGTCTCCGACACAAAACAGAGAGCTGCCGGGCACGGCATCACGTAGTGCGCGGATCAGACGTGCCCGCGACTCGGAGATATCCTGGAACTCATCCACCATAATATGAGACCAACGAGACAAAAACAGACCTCTTTGAACATATTCCAGCGCCTTGCTTATCATGTCTTCAAAGTCAATTTCATTGGTTAGCTTAAGTTCATTTTGATAGCGAACAAAAACAGGTTTAAACAGAGTCATGGCAGCGTCGGTCTGCACCGCGTTATCCAATTGCTGAAATTTGTTTTGGAGCGTTTTTTCACCCTGGCAGGCGGCCTTATACAGACCCAACATTTGACTAAGCAAGCCGGCAAAATTGGCGACGGCGCCAAACTCTCTTAACCTGACGAAGATCTCCTCATCGGGTATGGGATTAAATACCACACCTGAAGATCTAAGTTGCTTTTCAAGTGACCTAAAGAGTTGTCCTGACTGCTGCTCGGCGTAGCAGGTTTCCAGCAAAACCGTCTGGTTTCGCGAGTGCGTTTCCCGTTTCCACTGCATGCCCTTATAGTAGGCTTCCCTATCTACAAAGGGTGCGGTATTACCCGCTGTGTCTGTGTCCCAGTGTTCAATATAAATATCAAACTCAGATAGATAAAAATCCGCTTGATAGTTTCTAAAATCCAACGATTTTATGGGAACTTCATAATCCGCCTGGTACTGATAATCTACGCCCATTTTAAATAGCCAGTTGGCGATTAGCAGCTCACCATAACTCTTAACCACATCGCCTTTTAGAGAGCGAACCTCATTAGCCCTGAGGTAATTGAAGTGCTCACCTTGCGATGAAAAATCGAACGCACTCTTTTCAGGAAACAGATACCTCTCAAAGTAAGTAAGGGCTAACTGTCTGTAATCACTCTGGTTTAGCAGCTCGTTAAACTGCTGTTGAACCCAGTTGAGCTTAACTGTCTCATCTTGGGCAAGTGGACTCAAATTGGGTTTAGCGCCTTCCACCCGGCTGATGATCTCCAGTCCCAGCGAGTGAAAAGTGCTCGCCTTAATTTCCTCGATACCCAGACGATGATTGATCCTCTCATCCATCTCCCTTGCGGCTTTATTGCCATAGGCTAATAACAGGATTTCATCTGGCGCAATATCAGCGCTTTTTAACAGGTAACCGGCCCGGCCAACCATAGTACTGGTTTTACCTGTGCCCGCTCCCGCCAGAACCAGGTTGTTCACTTCATCCCTAATGCAGGCTTCTTGCTGTTGCTCCGTCAGCGGGTTGGACTCTATATCGGAAAACAACGAGTTAAACCGCTGTTTTTCTGCCGTTATAAATTGCTGCTGATGACTTTCCAGGTCCTGTTCATTCCACGCAGCGATCCGGTTAAGGGTTTGCATGGTTTTTAATTGTTGCTCAGTTAACCAACTGGCTTGTATCTCATGAGGCCAGCGACTGATTTCTGCCTTTGCCCTTGCCTTCATCGCAAGCCACTGGCCACGGCGCAAATATCGTGAGTTTAAGACAGCCTCCAGCTTTGCGCACTCGAGCTCAGCCCTTTTGAAATGAGACTGGCACCAATACCGGCCCGCTAAGGCTACCGCATTCTTCGCCCTTGTCTTGGACAACCAAGAGATAAAATACTGCTCACCCTTGCTCTGTAAAATCAACGAAGCAAAAAAAAGCCCCTCATCCAAATAAAGCGGCCCATCGAGTGCCAACCAGTCAAAACTCCCTTCAGGTACAGAGAGCCCGACGGCGGTGATTTCTATGGTTTGTTTTTGTGAGTCAAATAGTTTGGTGAGCCACTGGCGGGAAAACTTCAAAAATCCTTCCTGGTAACGAGTAGAGGTCCGGTCTGTTTTAAATTATCTCATATCTGGACGGTTTTAATGGACTCAATCTTATCCGAGTCTCGAACAAAGCTGGCAGTTACCTCGCTCCCCTCAGGGCTCTGCGTCTTACCCATATAACGGATAAAAGACTCGGCAACAATTAACCCCACATCCACCAGCTCACCTTCACGATTCAGCAAAGGGGTAAAACCATCTTTACCCGCTGTCATGTATGCAGTTGAAACACCGGCATAGAGCTTATCGTCTTGTACTTCATCCCATTGACCGTGGGCATTTAATATTCTCAACTTAACGATACGCCGCCCCGTATCTGCACAGGCCCGATATTCGAAATCCAGGTTAGCCGGGTAAGGAAAACTGCCCGTACCACCCATCAATACCGAGTTATTTATGGCTTGCTCCAGTACGTCACGTAACACCCGCCCGTAAAGTCGATAACAATTCAACTCCAGCGCAAATGGTAACAGTCGGCCTGCGATATCGGCCGCGGTAATGGGGCCCGCGGAGAGTGATACCCTGGCACAGCCTCCGTTAATAATGGCGAAGTCCGCATCATGTCCCATATGCCTGGTTTCACGTAGAAACGCTTGTGCAATAAGCGGGGCGACCTCACTACCACCTTGGCGATCGGGTACTCGAATATGGCGTAGCGGCTTCTCCAGATGAGCGATGACATCTTGCTGGTAATGGCTGATCTTGTCTTGGTACTTTTGTTTAAGCAGCGAGTCGATATCTGTAGCACTGTCTATTACAGCTACGTTAGCTTGTTGCTCTAGATAATCCAATACTTGTTGCTGTTGATTGAAGGGAGATGTAAATGGGTTAGCTTTATCCACAAGCAAGGTATTCCCCCCCTGATAACCCACCAGTTTACCTTGCTCATCCAGGGTCACCTTCATCAGACCCACAGTGGTAGTAAAACTGCCGGAGTGAAAGATCCCCGTATCATTAACAACTACGCCATAGTCGCTATCGGCTTGGATCCCCAGGTTTGAAAAGTCTCCTTGCAGGGTATGACTGTGTCCACCCACAATCAGGGATAAACCATCCACTTCTTCTGCCAGCCGGCAATCTCTGGCAAACCCCAAATGACTCAGCAATATAATACGCCTGATACCCGCCCGATGGATTTGTGTCACCAGGCTTCTGGTGGTTTCGGTAACGTCAAGGAAATGGGTATCCGAGTCTGGCTCAGCGATTTCCGTCATATTGTCCACCGTCACCCCAAATATTGCGATGGCCTGACCAGCAACCTCCTTAACGAGGTAACGTTGCGGGTGCGCCGGATTATTAAATGCCACCAGATTGGGTAAACCTGTCAATTGATCTGCTTTGTGTGGGCATTCCTGGCTGATATCCATGTTTGCCGCCAGCAAAGGAAAATCTACCGATCTGGCAAATTCCACCAACGCTTTGTTACCTAAGTCCAGCTCGTGATTACCTATGGTCATGGCGTCCGGCGCCAGCAGGTTTAATACATCGGCATTGGCCGCCCCTTTAAAGCAGGAAAAATACATCGACCCCTGAAAACTATCGCCGGCATGTAACAACAGCAGAGAGCGCTGTTCATTATCAGCCCTTTGCCTGGCCTGCCGAACAAAATGAGCCACACGGCTATAACCACCGCAATTAACAGACACGGCCTCTTCGGCCCCTTCCAACATAAGGGAAACAGGGGAGGACTCAAAATGGGAGTGGCTGTCATTAAGGTGGGCCAAATAAAAACTAACTGGATTGTCCGCTAATGTCATGAATTATTGCTTCTCCTTTTTACTGAACATACAAGGCAAATGATGACGGCAACAGAGTATCAGGGAGACAAATAAAATGTCAGCTGTTTCCATCGAGACATACTTGCATTTAGCTCCTCCTCCTGAGATGGCTAGCCCGCTCTACCCTATACTTACGTATGGGTAAGCCCCCATATTTCCGGCCATAAAGCTTATGTATCCTCCACTGACATTGACTCATTTATTATCAGGCGAATGCCGAGTGAGGTACCGATGAGTGATCGACTAAACAATCGGCTGGCAGATTTAGCAGAAGTCCTTGTTGCTGGGAAAATTGGTGTGTTCACCGGACTAAAGGTTCATTTGACTCCCAGAAATAACCAGCACTTCGATGTCCTGGTAAACAGCTGTGACATGACCAAAGGTGCATTGGTTGAAGTGCTGGACTTAAGGTGGCATCAAACCACTAACTTGCCGGATCTGGATTTTAATTTCCTGGCACTGCTGGCCAATCCCGAACATACGGAGCAACACCTGCAGGTATATATCTTTCCTAAGGAAGTGATAGTTCAACATACCCAAGGCAAAAGCCAGGTGGACATAGCCGCCGAGCATATTCCAAATTTTATCCAGTATCGTGATGCCTACCGCTTAATTTCCCAAGCTTTACGCTAAATCGCTTAATGTCTAAGCAAACAGTATCCGGGAGCCTTTCTTTTCCCCAGGGGATGAAGTAGGATGACTACCGTTGTTTTCTCAACGCCATTGTTGCGGGCATCGTATAATGGCTATTACCTCAGCCTTCCAAGCTGATGATGCGGGTTCGATTCCCGCTGCCCGCTCCACTTCAAGTTTTTATTTAATCTTGCTTTACTTTTTTTCGCATAATTGCAAAATACACTTTCTAGTCGTTACTCTGCAGTTACAAGGAAATGTATGTCGGAGCAGGAGTGCCGCAATCTCATCAGGTATTTTCGAGCCTGCTACCAAGCCGATAATAGATATCTAAACCTGTTTAACGTTTATGGTCGTAATTGCGAATACACACGCTTAATGTCCGGCCAGGAAGAATTGGTCACAGGTTTTTTACCCCGGCTTCCGCTACCCAGAACCTATGCCCAAGAGCTCAGTAAAGCAGTTCGCACTTATCAAAGAGAAAAAAGCTTATTTTACGGTAGCTTTTTTATTATCGGAAAACTGCCGTCCAGTTACCCGGGTAATAAGAAAGTCTGTGCTCCGCTTATTTATTATCCTGCGCTTATTGAACAGGACAAGCAGGAATACTATCTCACCATAGCGCGAGACAAACCTATCATAAACTGGCCTTTGTTAAAGTGGATGCAAGGAGAAGCTAAAAAACGCCAGGAGCCTAAATTCGTATTTCAGGGGATCACTGACAAAGATGTCGCCAAGCTCAGTCACTGGATCACAGGTTTAACCAAAGAGATAAATTGCCTGGAACTATATCATTATCCCAAGTTAAGCAACGCCAGCTATATAGAAGAAAAACAAAACAATGCCAAGGAAGGTAAATTCCAACTTATCTCTGCAGCTTGTTTAACTCTGGTGAAGCAGTCTCTCGCTTCCAGGGGAACGCTACATGAATTAACGAAAATAAGAAAATCTGAAAGTCTCTCCATTCCATTACGGCAAACACTGAATTACCACTTGCCCTATATAAATTCGGCGAAACCTGCCCGACCGGAAAATATTCCAGGGTTGTTGAGCAGGGCCCAAAGTAAGGCATTGTTTAATGCCAATGAATATGCCGTGAGCCAAATTGTCGGCCCTCCTGGCACAGGAAAGTCCTATACCATTGCGTGCATTGCATTGGAGCGCTACCTGCAGGGAGAGTCCGTGCTTATCCTGAGTCAGACCGATGAAGCCATTGAGGTGATCCAAACCAAGTTGGCCGCACTGATAGGCCAGAAAGATTTTATTGTTCGCGCTGGCGCCGCCAGCCAACAATCGCAGCTAAAGAAATACCTGTTGGACTTGCTTAGCGGCTTTACCCCTCTGGAGCAGGAAGGAAGGGTTGATCAAAGAGCCGTTTCCCGACAAAAAGCAAAGATTTTCACCCTGGAGCAAACCTTTCTCAAGCGCTGTAAAAAGGCAATTCGCCACGGAAAGTTTACCCATAAGGCTTTAAAACATCCGGGTTTACTTAATCGCTTTAAAGGGTATATTGCCAAACGTGATGCCCATAACAACCACTCCCTGTTTACCCAGTTTGATAAAATTTGCCAGGAAAACCGGATACGTGAAAAGATGCTGGCCAATTTTATTAACGGCAGCCGAAAACAACAACTAAGCCGGGTACTCAAAGACAATCGAGAGCATTTACAACACTACTCCAAGGCTATCCGGGCCCGAAATTCCAGTAGCCAGGAAAGTCATTTCGACAATATTGATTACAATATTTTGCTACAAGCACTGCCTGTTTGGTTATGCAACTTAGGAGAGTTGCATCGCAGCCTGCCCCTAAAGCGGGAGCTTTTTGATCTGGTGATCATCGACGAGGCAACCCAATGTGATATGGCGACAGCTATACCTGCACTCTACAGAGCAAAGCGAGCTGTGGTAGTGGGAGATCCCAAACAATTAAAGTTTGTTTCTTTCTTGTCCAGGGATAAAGAGCAGAAGCTGCAGAAAAAGTTTGATCTTGGCCATTTACCACCTAGTTATCGTGACAATAGCCTGATGGAGCAGGTGAACAGCGCCATCAAGGAGCAAGCTGCCATAGTGATGCTGGATGAGCATTTTCGCAGTAAACCCGAGCTTATCCAATTCAGTAATAAAAAATTCTATAACCAGCAATTAAAATTAATGCGTCAAAAACCCGCTGCGGTTGATGACAACCCAATAGAGTTGATTTTTTGTGACGGCGTGTATAACAACGGCAAAAACCGCAGTGAAGCACAAGCCGTGCTTGCCAAACTTAACAGCATACTGCAATCCTATGAACGCCAAGGTATTACTCCCAGCATAGGAATTTTGTCGCCGTTCAGAGAACAAGTTCAAATTTTAAACAAACTACTCACCCGGCATATTTACCCTGACAAATTGGAGAAGCACCAAATAAGAGTCGATACGCCTTATGGATTCCAGGGTGACGAGAGAGATATCATGCTTATCTCGTTTTGTGTGGATCCTGAAAGCTCTGGCCACGCTTATCAGTATATGAACAGAGCCGATGTATTTAACGTCGCCATCACCCGGGCCAGAGATGCCCTTTACTTGTTTTTATCGGCGCCACCTCACCGGTTAAAATCCGGTACCTTGCTATTTGACTACATCCACTCCTGTGAACGCGCCGCTACTTTCGATCTAAGCGAAGATACGGAATTTGATGCTTTTCAGGGGGAGGTTTGTCGCATACTAACCCTCAATGGGGTGAATACCTGGAAAAACTATCCCATAGCAGGGGCAGAGATGGATATTGCCTGCCAATACGGCGATAAACTGCTGGCCATAGATTTAATCGGTTACCCGGGTGAGTCCCAACAATATTATCATTTGGAGCGTTACAAACTGTTTCAGCGCACTGGGATCACACTATTCCCCCTTGCCTACAGTAGCTGGGTATATCAAAGACAACGTACTCTGCAACAATTGTTAGCTCTGCTCGTCGAAGAGAATGACTTAGCTCTGAGTAGCGATATAAACATTTTTTAAAATGTCGTATAGGTGAGGTTTCCCCCTTCCCTAGCTCACACCTTAAGGCTTCTAATGAAAAGCCCTATGTTTATAGTGTTGATAATGATTATCAATTGAATTATAAAGAGTATCTACTAGGGTTATTACAGGAGTTATATATGAATATCGCCAACTGGGAGAGCTTTACCCTTCATGCAGATGAAGCCCTTAATAAAGGGGATGATATGATGGCGATCGTTCTTTATCAAAAAGCCTTTGCCGAAGTAGAGGATCAGGAAATAGACGGCATAAATGCGGATGATGCACAGGACCTACTGACAGCAAAAGTAGCCTCTTGCCATAATCTGGCAAAATTCTGGCGTAGTCATAGTGAGCCCGAATATGAATTAAAATATCTGCAATTAGCCTCAGAGCAAGTCATGGCTCTCGTCCCTCAGTGCCCCAACCAGTCATGCTCAGATTTTGTCGAATCGCTAGGTTGCTGTGAAGGGGCTCTGTTTGATTTCCTGAAGAGACACCCGAATCCCAAAATCGCAGCACAAATGAAGCAACATCGTCAGACCAATGGTTGTGAACTCATCGCCAGATTCAGGTTGAGCTAGCAACAAACGTCAACTCAGGAAAATTTCGCTCTCCGCTTACAGTTGACATTTCCTCCGTGAACTCGGTTACCTCCATGCTGAAAACCACCAGCATATGGGAACCAGTTCACAGCAGAGGGTGGCTAGCAAGGCTCATACACAAGCTCGATTCGCAAAAAAACCAGTTAACGTATAAAATTTCTACTGCCTAGGGATAAGTTGGCGACACATTTATACATCAACAAGGGACCGAGTATGAGCAGAGCGCTTCACATTATTCAACATAAAATACAGCATCTCCTTTTCGCCCTTCCTGATCCTATGTTTATTTTTGACCAACAAGGCACCTGCCTTTATGCCACCGGGGGCAGTGATCGCCGACTCTACGCCAAAGTTTCAGAGGTTGAAGGCCAACACATTAAGCAAATCTATGGCCAACAACTTGGTGAGCTAGCCCTGACAAAAATAAACCAGGTTATATCTTCAGGGGATATGCGGGTGTTTGAGTACCAGCTGGACAAGGCCTGTTGTACCTCCCTTACTGGTAGTGGCGTTATATGCCACCAGTGGTTTCAGGGCCGCCTTTCCGTGATCAATGAACCTGGGGAAGCGCCCTGGGTCGTTTGGGTTGCCGTTAATATTACCGAACGTAAACGGTTGGAATACCGGCTGAGATTTTTGTCTGAACACGACCCCTTAACCGGCTGCCATAACCGCCGGACATTTTTGCGGGAAACCAGTCAATTGATCCCACAAGACTTCCCTGCATGCCTGATATTGGTAGATATCGATCAGTTTAAAACCTTTAATGATACTTATGGACACGATTTGGGTGACGAAGCGCTGCGCCACTTTGTTGAGGTAGCATTTAACAGCATCCGACCTGACGACCTGCTGGCCAGAACCACCGGTGAAGAGTTTGCTATTTTGCTAAGGCGGATCGAGTTCCCCGAAGCCATAGAAGTCGCAACCAGGCTGAAGCGCTATCTGAGTAAACACCAGTTGAAAGTACTGGATCAACCCTTACCCATGACCGTCAGCCAGGGCGTTGTCGAATTGGAGGATCACAGGATAAGCATGGATGACATCATGAAACTAGCAGACGACCGTTTACGCCTGGCCAAGGGTAAAGGTCGCAACTGTATCGTCAGCGACAATGCTGACCAAGAAGATGCAGACGACACTTCTCAGCAGCAACAAATTTAGCCCCCCCCCCCCTCACTCCCCATACTTAAACTGGACGAAATCAATAGTTTGGCTAGATTTAAATATGTTGAATATCAGTGAAAGCTTGGGGAGATAACATGAACCGAGATCGAGAGCCAGCCATTTCCACACTTCGACGGATCAACCCGGGTGCCCTTCTCACCCTGGATATTGAGACCAGTGACAAGGGCAAAGCCAAATACCGCTCTCGCTTTATCGGATATGTGCCCGATCAATACCTGCTGTTACAATACCCTGAAATTATCAAGCTATCCGATGAGACACCGGAACTAAATCAAGGACAGGAGTTTACGGTTAGGGCTTTGATAGATGAAGGAGAAGCGGGCGCGGTTATCACTTTTAAAGCCCAGCTAATACAACACGTGGACTTACCGACGCAAGCCCTCGCCCTTCATTTTCCCCATTTGGTTAACCTGCAACAATTGAGAACAGAAACACGCTTTAACAGCTCAGTTCACGCAACTCTGGCAAAAGACGGGTGGGATATAACGGGAAAGCTGGTTGATATTTCCAGCAAAGGGTGCCGCTTTCAAATGGTTGGAAAAAGCGAACAGATAGTGCAAGTAGAAGATCAGTTCACCGTTGTTATTTCCGGCGATCATAAGACCTTGTCATTAGCTGCACTAACTTGCCATGTAAAGCAAAGCAAGTCCCTGCTAGTTCTGGGTTTACAATTCACACCGGAAAGCGAACCTCAAGCGATAGAGCTGCTACATCGATTGTTATTAGTTGACGAACCAATAGCAAGTTAGGGTAAATGACTAGGTTAGCCGCCATAGAGTAAGACAGGCTCAACTAACAAAGTATCCCCGTCGGCATTTAACCAGATCTGGCCATCCTGGATACTCACCTGAATATCCATGCTGCGCTTCACCAGCTCAGCTATTGCCTTGCTGTTTTCGGTAGTAATATTGACAATATTTAGGTTGTCGAACCTGTTCATTTTTCCGGCGTTTTGCTGCCACCAGATGTCTGCTGCTGCACCACCATAGGTATAGATAACAACCTGCTTGGCCCGACCACAAGCCTTGCGGATCCGTTTTTCATCCGGCATCCCTAAGTCAATCCAAAGCTCTATTTCATCCGATAAGCTTTTTTGCCAGACTTCGGGTTCATCATCGGCACTGAGGCCTTTGGTAAAGTCCAGTTGTTCGCTAGCATTAAGGATAAAGGCCAACAGCCTTACCATCATACGCTCATCGTTTTCCGACGGATGCTGGGCAAGAGTCAGATTAAAATCCTGATAGTAATCACGATCCATATCCGCGATTTGCAGGCGAGCTTTGTATATTGTTGCGCTAATAGCCATAGTATTATTATTCAGGTTTCCAAAATGCTGCGAAAGTGTAGCCTATTAAGTAATTTTAGCAAAACCTCTATCTGGCTAATGTATCGGCTTCTGCTTGGAAAAGTGGAGTCGGGTTTCCCTACAAAATATAGGGAGGTCACCTCACTCGCCTTTAAACATCATAGCGGTTAACTCTGGGTTAGACGGAAAGTACAGGTGTAAATACGAGGCCCAAACATTTTCCCTTTTATATACAGCCTCACCTTGCACCTTACCTCTTTGCTTTTGCGCATAATAAGCAGGCTCCATCGGGGTGTCAGTCTTGGTGTGATGAAAAGTATGGCCACGTAACTCCCTTCCGTTCAGTTCGACAGACTGCATGCCCAACCCCTGAAACCGTTGACACAAGGTGCTGACCCCGGGCAATAAACCGCACATATCAAACTTATTCCCCTGTTTATCCACCAGTGTTTCCAGCAGGTATAACATACCGCCACACTCCGCCAGCACGGGATTCCCCGCCTTAGCAAAGGCAACTACACTGGATTTGCTAGCCTGATTGTCAGCCAACACCTCTGCATACAGCTCAGGGTAACCACCGGGCAACCAAAGCGCATCAGCCTGGGGCACCTGTTCATTATTAAGAGGGGAGAAAAATGTCAGTTCGGCCCCCATAGCTTCAAGGCACTCCAGATTAGACTGATAAACAAAACCAAATGCCTGATCCTTGGCTATTGCTATGGTTACCCCCGACAGCAAGGGCTCCACTTTTTCTGTTGAGGCCAGGTGAAATTCCACAGGCGCTGGCAGCTGGGTCACACCAGCCTCCATCAGCAGCTTGGCCGCTTGATCCAGCCTGCTATCCAAATCGGTGATTTCATCCGCCTGCACTAAACCCAAATGTCGGTCTGGAATGACAATATCTTCGCTACGTGGCACGGCGCCAAAAAACGTCATACCTGGCGGAATACTTTCAGCCAATAAATTTTTATGGTTCTCACTACCAACCCGGTTAGCGATAACACCGGCAAAGGGTAAATTGTCCTGGTAGTTTGCTAAACCATACGCCAGCGCACCAAAGGTTTGTGCCATAGAGGATGCATCAATCACGGCCACCACAGGTACACCAAAGGTTCTGGCAAGATCGGCGCTGGATGGCTTTCCATCGTATAAACCCATGCCACACTCGATGATAATAAGATCTGAATCCTGCGCCGATTGATATAGCATCTGTTTACAGCTTTCTTCACCCACCATCCATAAATCCAGGTTATATACCGGATTGCCGGACGCTACATGATGGATCATTGGGTCCAGAAAATCTGGCCCAGCTTTAAACACGGTAACCTTACGCCCCAGGTTTCGATGTAACCTTGCCAGGGCCGCTGTTACGGTAGTTTTACCCTGATTAGAGGCGGGGGAAGCAATAATAAGCGCGTGGCAGCTATGGGTTGAAGCACTGGTCATTATATGAGTTCATCTGTGGCAAAGAAGGAGATAATGCCAGAATTCTCTTATTTTTCCCAAGCAGACGTAACAAGATGCGCCGCTAACGTCACTCGATGTAACCTTGCCAGGGCCGCTGTTACGGTAGTTTTACCCTGATTAGAGGCGGGGGAAGCAATAATAAGCGCGTGGCAGCTATGGGTTGAAGCACTGGTCATTATATGAGTTCATCTGTGGCAAAGAAGGAGATAATGCCAGAATTCTCTTATTTTTCCCAAGCAGACGTAACAAGATGCGCCGCTAACGTCACTCGATGTAACCTTGCCAGGGCCGCTGTTACGGTAGTTTTACCCTGATTAGAGGCGGGGGAAGCAATAATAAGCGCGTGGCAGCTATGGGTTGAAGCACTGGTCATTATATGAGTTCATCTATGGCAAAGAAGGAGATAATGCCAGAATTCTCTTATTTTTCCCAAGCAGACGTAACAAGATGCGCCGCTAACGTCACTCGATGTAACCTTGCCAGGGCCGCTGTTACGGTAGTTTTTCCCTGATTAGAGGCGGGGGAGGCAATAATAAACGCGTGGCAGCTATGGGTTGGAGCACTGGTCATTATATGAGTTCATCTATGGCAAAGAGGGGTATATTGTTTGAGGTCATCTGTGGCAAAGAGGGGTATAATGCCAGAATTCATTTATGATTCCCAAGCTGGCGTTAGGCTAAGCTTTTGTTGGAATTGATAAAAACTGAAAGCCTTTAATGCGCCAAGAATCAGCAGAAAAAAATACCCCCTTACGATCCGGCTTTACCACTGGG
The DNA here is from genome assembly GCA_965249895.1 of Psychromonadaceae bacterium. Taxonomy (GTDB): domain Bacteria; phylum Pseudomonadota; class Gammaproteobacteria; order Enterobacterales; family CBDFNC01; genus CBDFNC01. Next base: position 1,170,214 of record CBDFNC010000001.1, on the reverse strand, counting down.
AGTTGCGCCACTGTTACCAGCCTGGCGGCCGCCCATCTTTTGCTGTTGGATCAAAACCTGCCTCAGCTGAGCATTACCCTACCCAAAGGGCAACATGTTGACTTTGCCATTAAAGAAAGTCTCCTGCTCGATGCAACTACCGCTTACGCCAGCACGGTAAAAGATGCCGGAGATGACCCCGATGTCACCCACCGTGCTACAGTCTTTGCCAAATTGTCTTTAACACCTCAGCCGGGCGTTTTTTTTAAAGCCGGGCAAGGCGTTGGCACCGTGACCAGACCTGGTTTGGCCCTGGCCGTTGGTGAGCCGGCCATCAATCCTGTACCAAGGCAGATGATGACATCCCATTTAAGCCAGTTAGCAAAGCAAACCGGTTATCGTGGGGGTTTTTTGGTTTGCATAGGTATCGAGAATGGTGAATCGCTGGCGCTCAAAACCATGAATCCCAGACTCGGCATATTAGGTGGTTTGTCCATTTTAGGCACCACGGGTATAGTGCGCCCGTTTTCATGCTCCGCCTATATCGCCTCTATATATCAGGGCATAGACGTAGCCAGAGCCAATGGGGTAAAACATATAGCTGCTTGTACTGGAGATACCAGTGATAAATTTATTACCCAACAATACAATTTACCCGAGATAGCCCGCCTCGAAATGGGTGACTTTGTCGGCGCCGTGTTAAAACATATCAAACGTCACCCCATCGACAAATTAACCCTGGTGGGGGGCTTCGGAAAGTTCTCTAAGCTGGCTTATGGCGCAATAGACTTGCATAGCCGTAAATCCAGTATAGATTTTGAGTTTTTATCTCAACAAGCCAAATTTCTCGGAGCTAAGCTAGACTTGCAAGAAGAAGTTCGTCAGGCCAATACCAGTTTGGCTGCCTTGGCGAAATGCCAAGAGATCGGTCTGGCTTTAGGTGATAGAATCAGCGACTTAGCGCTGCAACAGGCAAAAAAGATCGTGCCACCTCATATATCTGTTGAGGTGTTTACCATCAATAAAACTGGGAAGATGGTGGGATATGCCAACCACAATAATTAAACCCGGCCATACCTAAGCACAGGTAAACGCTCAGCAACAGGATGTTTGTTGAGTGATCAGGAGATAATGTTGAAACTGCTAATATTAGGCGGCACACAGGATGCAAAACAGCTTGCCATAAAACTACACCAGGCTGGCATTAAATGCATTTACAGCATTGCCGGGTTAGTACGCACCCCAGAGCTAGCTTGTGAGTTAAGAGTCGGAGGGTTTGGCGGCGCAGAAGGACTGGCAGAATACCTGAAGCAAGAGAAAATAGCTGGACTCGTCGTCGCTACGCACCCTTTCGCCAAGAGGATCAGTCACAACGCTTTTGTGGCCTGCCAGTTAGCCCAGGTTCCTGTGTGGCGTTATTTAAGAGCTCCCTGGCAACAATCTAAAGATGATAATTGGAGCAGTGCATCGGACTGGCTACAGGTGCTAGAGCAAACCAAAACCGCCAAACGACCTTTTTTTACCCTAGGACGCGAACCCCTGACTCACTTAGACAGGATCCCCGAGCATCAATACTGGCTGGTCAGAACGGCCATCGGTCGGCCGCAAAAAGAAAAAAATTACTACCTAGAACAAACCATAGGTCCGTTCTCACTGGATGCCGAAATTCGCTTGTTACGCCAGCACAAGATAGATGTATTGGTCACCAAAAACAGCGGGGGCAATGCCGTAAATGCCAAAATAGATGCCGCCCGAATCCTGGGGATCCCTGTGGTTATGCTGGAACGCCCGGCCGAACCCATGTGGCCCCATTGCTTCTCGTCCATCACGGCATTGCTTGCAGTGTTAATTCGTGAGCAGGATAAAACCGCGTCGGCTCCCGTTATAAGCCAGGCTCGTGGGCCCAAGCACCATTCAGTGCACCTGTGACACCAGCAAAAGGAAACAAGCCTAAATGACCCCACTCGAATTCGAGTATATTCGTGATCCCCACTCCATTGAAAAAGAAAGCTTCCGCCAAATTCGTCAGCTCACCGATTTATCCCGGTTTGATAACGAGCAAACCCAGGTGGCAATGCGTCTGGTACATACCTGTGGTGACCCAGCCATTGCTGACAACCTGGAGATGACCCCAAATGCTGTGGGTGCAGGGTTGACCGCTCTGGCCCAGGACGCCGCTGTCCTGTGTGATGTTGAAATGGTGAAACAAGGGCTCACAAAGCGCTTTTTAGAACAGGACCCCCTGTGTTTTCTTAATCACCCTGATGTTCCTAACATTGCCAAAAACAGTGGCGAAACCCGCACCATGGCGGCACTGGAATTATGGCAACCCCACCTGGCTGGCGGCATAGTGCTTATCGGTAACGCACCGACAGCCCTGTTTCGATTACAGGAAATGTTATTCGCTGGTTGCCCCAAACCTGCGCTTATTATCGGTATGCCAGTGGGTTTTGTCGGAGCTGCTGAATCTAAACAGGCGCTGATGCAAACCGCACACAAGTTAGATATTCAGGCGATTAGCCTGAGTGGACGAGCTGGCGGTAGCGCCCTTACTGCGGCAACATTTAATACCCTGTTAAGACTCAGTCGCGGCATTTCTTTTTAACCGAACCATAAGGTATTTACTTTGATCTCATTAATCGGTGTCGGTTGCGGTGACAACGGGTTGAATAACAAAGCGCTAGCGCGACTAAAACAGGCTGAGCTGGTGATTGGCGCCCCCCACCAGTTTAATAAATTACCCAAAGAGCTTTTGCTCACAGGAGAAAAGCAGAGCTACCCTAGCCCGCTTTCTCAGTTGGGGCAGCTTATTTTACCAAATAAAAATACCTGCTTATTGGCCTCGGGGGATCCTTTACTTTATGGGGTTGGCGCCTATTTAAACCGCCTGTTTCCGGGGCAGTTTGAGGTCTTCACCAATACCTCTAGCATACAAAGCGCCTTTGCCAGACTAGGTATAGCCTGGCAGGACGCTATTCTGGTCAGCCTCCATGGCCGACCTCTGAGTAAATTAAGAAGCCAGCTTAAAAACAACCGTTTGTACGCCATTCTCACTGACAAACACAGCTACCCGCAAGCAATAGCCCGGGAACTGACTGCTGCCGGGTATGACAAGTCCACCTTGTGGGTCTGCGAAGAATTGGGCAACCCCAATGAAAACGTTAGAGAATATGATGTAGCAAGCCTGCTTCACAGCGATATTCAATTCGAGCCCCTGCATCTGACGCTGATCAAAACTCAGGGTCCAGGCGGACTTTATCCTGAGTTCCCCGGTATCAAAGACGACCTTTTTGAAACCGGAACCGATGCAGGTAAGGGTATGATCACTAAAAAAGAAGTGCGTTTGTGCGCCTTGTCTTTACTGGCACCTGCCGCCGGAGAGATTGGCTGGGATGTCGGTGCAGGGTGTGGCGGACTTGCTGTAGAGTGGGCCCGAGCCCAGTCGTTCTGCACCTTATATGCTATTGAAAGCAACTCCCAACGCCTGGCGTTCTTGGGTCTAAACGCCAATAAATTTGGCGTTGAACACAATTTGCGGATCACACCTGGCTCCGCTCCGGAGGCCTTAGCCCCATTACCCGACCCTGACTGTATCTATATTGGCGGTTCCAACGGCAACCTGAACGAAATATTAGACACCTGCTGGTCCAGGCTCAGGCCCGGTGGCCGACTGGTGGCAGCCGGTGTCACCGAGACTACCCGAGCCAGCTTGATTAAAGCCGCTGAACGATTAAGTGCTGAAGTAGAGATCAGTGAAATTTCAGTTAAACGAGGCTGTAAATTAGGCGAGAGTTTATTGCTGAGACCGCAATTAGCTGTGCTTTTAGTCTGTTGGCAAAAGGAAAACTAAATCATGCCAACACGTGATGACTTAGCGCTTTACTCAGATACGTCAAAACCATCAGTACTTTTAGTCTGCTGGCAAAAGGGAAAATAAATCATGCCAACACGTGATGACTTAGCGCTTTACTCAGACACGTCGAAGCCACCTGTGCTTTTAGTCTGCTGGCAAAAGGAAATATAAATCATGGCGATACTTTACGGCTTGGGACTTGGGCCCGGCGATCCTGAACTGCTCACCCTAAAAACAGCGCGCTTGATCCGCAACGCCGACGTGGTGTGCTACATAATCAATGCCAAGGGTTTTAGTCTAGGCGCCAGTATCGCCAAGGAGCAACTCGAGCAAGCCAAACCGACTCAGCAACATTTACCTCTACCTCTGGAGATGAATAAAGACAGGTATTTAATCAACCAGCAATACGATGCCATAGCGGAGCAGATTAAAACTCATTTGGCTAACGGAAAAAATGTGGCTTTCCTGTGTGAAGGTGATCCATTTTTCTTCGGCTCCTTTATCTACTTGTTCGAGCGTATCAGCCCGGAATATCAGGTGGAAGTTATTCCCGGAGTCACTTCCATCAATGCGGCTTCGGCAGCGACTCGGCGTCCTCTCACCTTGCTGAGCGAGTCTATGGCAGTGCTGTCGGGTCGTTCCAGTGATCAGGAAATACGAAATGCATTAGACAAGTTCGATTCTGTGGTCTTACTAAAAGTTGCATCGCAAAGAGAGCGTTTACTGAGGTTAATAAAAGCAGCAGGGCGCAGTGAACAGGCGTGTTATATAGAAAAAGCCAGCATGCCCGAGCAAGCCATTACCTGGAGTATCGATGAACTATCCGGTCCGGGCCCCTACTTCTCCCTGTTACTCATCACGAACAAGCGCCAGGGAGTCAGTCTTGAATAAACCTGTCATTATCAGCCTGACAGCAAAAGGGCATTTGTTAGCAAAGCGCCTTTTAAGATATCTGGATGCCGAACACCTAACCAACCCCAAACCTTTTGCAGCCACCATCCAGCAGAAGTTTAATTCGGGCCAAAGACTGATATTTATCTGTGCCACAGGTATCGTGATAAGAACGCTGGCCCCGGTAATAAAAGATAAAAAAAGTGACCCCGCTGTATTGGTACTGGATGAAAATGGTGAATTTATCATTCCCTTGCTGTCCGGCCATGAAGGGGGGGCCAATGAATGGGGCAGAAATCTAGCCGACTCACTAGGCTCGAAGTTGGTGCTTACCACCAGCAACAAGTATACCGACCCTCTATATGTGGCTGGACTGGGTAGTGACAGGGGCTGTCCTCTTGAGATATTGGAATCCGTGTTTCTGTCTGTTTTAAAGCAAGGACGTCTCACCCCAGAGAAATTGTCCGGCCTTGCCAGCATAGACCTGAAACAAGACGAACAAGCCATGTTACAGCTGGCGAATAAATACCAGTTGCCCATTCACTTTTATCCCGCCAAGCAATTACGCCTGGTGGAAGAGAAACTCAGCCAGAAATCGGATATCGTGTTTCGGGAAGTAGGCTGTTATGGCGTTGCTGAAGCCGCCGCCCTGATAGACGCCAGCAGGCAAGGCCAGGCGGACTCAGAACTCTACATTAATAAACAAAAAAATCGTCGCGCAACCTGCGCTATCGCGTTAAGTTACCAAGAAAAAAGTGACCAAGAAGAAAATGACTAAATTATTTGTATTAGGCACGGGTCCTGGTGACCTGGACTACCTTTCACCAAAAGCCAAACATGCTATAAACCAGAGCTCCGACCTGGTGGCCTACGGTCTGTATATCGACCTGCTGGGAGAGCTGGCCTCGGGCAAGGTTCGCCACGACAGGGCCTTAGGTGAAGAAATTAAACGCGCAGAGTTGGCTTTAGACTTGGCGGCGTCAGGCAAAACCACCGCACTAATTTCCAGCGGCGATATCGGTATTTTCGCCATGGCGACTTTGGTGTTTGAGCTGTTAGACAAGCAAACCAAACCCGAATGGCTGGATGTAGAAATAGAAGTCGTGCCTGGCATTTCCGCAATGCAACTGGCTGCAGCTCGGGTCGGCGCCACCTTAGGTCACGATTTTTGCGCCATCTCCCTTTCAGATCTGTTAACTCCCTGGGAAACCATAGAAACCCGGATAAAAGCCGCCGCTATGGGGGACTTTGTGGTGTCTTTTTATAATCCGGTATCACAAAAAAGAGACTGGCAGCTCAATAAGGCCAGAGATATTTTGCTGGAGTACAGACCGCAAAATACACCCGTGATCCTAGGTCGTAATCTTAGCCGAGAAGATGAGCAGATTACTATCATCGAGCTGAAAGACCTGAATGCCAAAGATGTGGATATGCTGACCCTGGTGCAAATCGGCAACAGCGAAACCAAGGTCACGGCGCAGGGCTGGGTCTACACCCCCCGTGGATACAGCAAAAAACTGGAGCACTAATATGACAGTGTATTTTATTGGCGCAGGTCCTGGCGATCCTGACTTAATTACAGTCAAAGGCCTGAAGCTCATCCAACAGGCCGACCTTATTTTATACGCAGGCTCCCTGGTGCCAACCGCTGTATTACAGGATGCCAAAGACAGTGCAACCCTGATCAATACGGCCGAGTTACACCTGGATCAGATCATTGAGTATATCCAGCAAGCAGAGCAGCAGGGCCAGCTGGTTGCCAGAGTACACAGCGGCGACCCGTCTCTGTATGGCGCTATCGGTGAACAGATCAGGCGGCTAAAAGGACTTGGGATCGACTTTGAGGTTGTCCCCGGAGTAACCGCCACGGCAGCATCCGCCGCCGCATTAGGACAAGAGTTAACCCTCTCCGGCGTTTCCCAAACCGTGATACTGACACGCTTCGCAGGCAAAACACCTATGCCAGAGCAGGAGCAGCTGAGTCAGTTGGCAAAAAGTAAGGCGACCCTGGCCATTCACCTGAGTATTACCAAGCTAGGCAAAATCACCGAAGAGCTGATCCCACATTATGGCAAGGCTTGCCCCGTGGCGGTGTGCTATCGAGTTAGCTGGCCGGATCAGCAAATAATTAAAGGGACGTTAAGCGATATTACAGAGAAAGTGCGCGCCAAAGATATCAAACTCACCGCACTTATCTTGGTGGGCCATGTCTTGGATAGCGAGGATTTCTTCGACTCACACCTGTATGACAAGGCGCAGCCTAACTTATTCAGAAAGCCAGCCTAAACCCGCTGGCTTTCCAATTGATTAGATTGCTTTATCAAATGCAATACCTGAGGTAAGTTTTGCATACACAGATTGAGCATATTTTAACTTAGCAAATTGCTGCCAGGCCGCCTGGCTTGGGCATGCCAGCGTTGGACTCGAGAGCAGGTTAATATTACGGTTTTTAAATTTATCGAGGTTGGCGTAATAGAGAGAAAGCATCGCACTATAGACGTTGGTTTTCTCTTTCCTGGCCAGTTTACTGGAAGCTCTCCATAAGGTTTCTTCTGCGCCTATCGCAATTTCGCAATCCGCCTGGGCCGTAGCAAAAGCCAGGCCTTGTTCCTTTTGAGCTATAGCTTGGGGCTGCTGCTTGGGTTTGGTAATTTCAAGTTTTACCGTCGACCCTACTTTAGGTACTGGCGTTGACGCTATTTCAGGTACTGGCGTTGACGCGACTTTAGGTGCTGGCGTTGACTCTACTTTAGGTGCTGGTGTTGACCCTACTTCAGGTAGGTGTTGACCCTACTTCAGGTACTAGTGTTGACCCTACTTTTAGTACTGGTGTTGACCCTACTTCAGGTACTGCCATTGACCCTACTTTTAATGCTGGTATTAACGCTACTTTAGGCAAGGGTTTGGTTTTATAATCCAGCGACGGCAGAAACTCCAAATCATCTTCTTTTGCACTGAAAACCAGCGTCGTTATGAATCTTCGGTCTTGATAAACCATGATATTCTGCCCACTAAAAACCAGGTCAGGGTGACTAAGTTCAAGCCGGTCATTTTTTATCAGACGGGCTTTTAGCTCAGTCCACCTACCACTGTTATCTGCCGCTACCTTAAAGCTGTACCCCTTTAATTCGTTTGCCTCACCTTGGTAGTTTACCTGCCCCTTAAACGGCTGTTTGGAAATCAGCTTTGCTGTGGAAAACGGCTTTGTATGGTCTTCTTGGGCCTGGGCAAAAAAGCAGAAAGTGAAAAACAACAGCGGCACAATAATTTTGAACATAGCTCATCCGTGAAAATGTTTATACTGAGTTAAAGTAGCAAACTATTAGTTTATAAATCCAGCCTCTGGTTAACAATTTCAGTCATAGCAACAACATATAAGTAAAAATATTCTACCCAGATCCAACCAAACATCAATTTCTAATCAAGGCGAAGTTAACTTTACTCAAGATAAACTCGAGTAATTCTCACTTGCTGTTCGCTCAACGAGCCTGTATACCATGTGTCATTCGCTAGTCCGGAGCCAAAATAATGAAAATGAACAAAATTCCCGCCACAATTGTTACAGGTTTTTTAGGGAGTGGTAAAACCACCCTGCTCTCCAATATTTTAAAACAAGCCAACGGCAAGCGAATTGCCGTTATCGTCAATGAATTCGGCGAACTGGATATAGATGCCGAACTATTACGGTCTTGCCCACTGGAATGTGAAGACGAAAGCCCAGAAAATGGGATTTACGAATTAGCCAACGGCTGTATTTGCTGCACGGTAGAAGAAGAGTTTCTGCCGGTAATGAAGCAACTGGTAGCGCGCCGCGACGACATCGACCATATCTTAATCGAAACCTCAGGCCTGGCACTGCCTAAACCTCTGGTACAAGCCTTTAACTGGCCGGAAATCAAAGCCCATTGTACCGTTGATTCCGTGATAACTGTGGTGGACGGTCCCGCTATCGCAGGTGGCCGTTTTGCAGACGACCCTGAAAAAGTTCAGGCTCAGCGCCAGGCCGATGAGAACCTGGACCATGATCCAAGCTTAAAAGAGCTACTGGACGACCAGTTAAATTCGGCAGATCTTGTGATCATTTCCAAATCCGACCTGCTGAAAGAGTCTGATAAAACCCACGTGGACAACTTTGTCCAGAGCCAGGTGAAACAGGAAGTCAAAACCCTGCAGATCCATAACGGCGAAATTGCCTCTGAGCTGGTCCTGGGACTGGATAATGCGACAGAAGACAAAATAGATGCGGTGCATACCCACCATGACCATCACCACGATCATGGCCATGATCACGCCCACGCTCACGATCATTTCGACTCTCTGTCCATCGAGCTTGGAGAAGTGGATGCTGATCTGCTGATGGATAAGCTAAAGGGTATTATCGCCAACAATACTATCTACCGGGCAAAAGGGTTTGCTGCTGTGAAAGACAAACCCATGCGCCAGGTTATCCAGGGTGTTGGCAGCAGGATAGAAGGTTATTTTGACCGCCTTTGGCAGCCGGGAGAAACCCGCCAGAGTCGTCTGGTGCTGATTGGTAAACAACTGGATAAAGCCCAGTTACAGGCCGAACTCAGCAGCGCTCAAGTCTAAGATGCACTTACTGGCAGCAAAACCCGGCGGTTTTAGTGACGAAGAGGGTATTATTGACCTCGAGCAAACTCCGGCGGACATGGTTATCCTCTGCGCCCAGGATGCGCTGCTGGGCGCCCTCGCCCAGCAAGCGGAGCAGCACCCGGGACTTCCCTCGCTGCGCCTGGCCAACCTTATCCACCTTAACAAACCCGCCGCTTTTGATCTCTATGCTCACAAGGTGCTGGAACAAAGCAAATTGGTGGTGGTTTCATTATTAGGTGGTGAGGCATATTGGAGCTATGGGTTAAGGCGGCTGCAGGAACTCAGCCTTAGCCACGGCTTCCAGCTGGTCGTGGTTCCGGGTGACGATCAACCCGATGAAAGCCTGTTTGCTGCCAGTAGTTGTAAAAGAGAGGTGAGTGTTAAAATCTGGCGTTATTTGCGGGAAGGGGGTAAAGCCAATATTACCAACTGCTTCGCTTATCTGCGCCATCAGTTTTTTCAACAAGCAGCAGATTACCAGCCACCCAAACCCCTACCCAGAGCCCTTATCTATCATCCGCACATAGCAGATGTGAGCCTGAAAGAGTGGCAGGCTTGCTGGATACCCGAGCAGCCTGTAGTCGCCCTGGTGTTTTATCGCAGCCACTTACAAAGCGGTAATACCCAGGCTTTTGACGATTTTATTGAGCTAATAGCACAGGCTGGGCTAAATCCGTTACCGGTCGCTGTTACCTCTTTAAAAGAAGCAGAAAATCTTACCATCTTAAATGATCTGCTGGAGAAAAGTCGGGCCAGAGTGTTACTGAATACCACAGGTTTTTCTCTCGGCAGTACAGGTAATGCTCATCTGAGCTCGTCTCCCACGCAGAGTCAAGACTGGTTTCGAAGCAATATCGCTATCTTACAGGTGATAATGGCGGGTAATAGTATCGAAGACTGGTTAAGCCACCCGCAGGGATTAAGGGCCTCAGATATTGCCATGAATATCGCCCTGCCGGAAATGGATGGCAGGATCATCAGCCGCGCCATCAGTTTCAAAGATTTGATCCGTTATAGTGACTGTTGCCAGCTGGATATTGTCGGATATAAGTTGGTACCCGATCGCGCTTTATTTGTTGCAGAGCTGGCCAAAGCCTGGGCCTGTTTGGGGGAGAAAAACAATACCGATAAACGCGTTGTACTGATCCTCGCCAACTACCCCACCCGTGATGGCCGCATTGGTAATGGCGTCGGTCTGGATACCCCACAAAGCACCATTAATATCCTAACAGCCATGGCGCAAGCAGGTTACCCGGTGGACAACATCCCCACCGATGGAACGACATTGGTCCAAGAGTTGTTATCAGGTGTCACCAATGACCTGGACTGGCTACATACCAGGCATTGTAATCAAAGCATCAGCTTGGAAGCATATAAAGAGTATTTTTCCAGTCTGCCGGCACAGAACCAACAAGCGGTGCTGGAACGCTGGGGAGAGCCGGAAAAGGATCCTAAAGTGCGCCAGGAACGGATCATGGTAGCGGGCCTGACATTAGGTAACACCTTTGTCGGCATCCAGCCAGCACGAGGTTACAACCTGGATGTGGCCGCTAACTATCACGACCCGGATCTGGTTCCCCCTCACTCCTATCTGGCATTCTATTTTTGGCTTAAGTTTGAATATAAACTGGACGCCATCGCCCATATTGGCAAACACGGCAACCTGGAATGGTTACCCGGCAAAGGCGTAGCCTTAAGCCAAAACTGCTGGCCGGAAATCACACTTGGACCGGTGCCGCATCTCTACCCTTTTATCGTCAATGATCCCGGCGAAGGCGCCCAGGCCAAACGACGCGCCCAGGCCGTGGTGCTGGATCACCTGATGCCTCCCATGGCACGGGCTGAATCTTATGGGGTGCTCACCGAGCTGGAAAACCTGGTGGATGAGTATTATCAGGCCATGGGACTGGATACTCGCAGGGAAACCTTCCTCAGGGATAAAATTCTGAAGTTGGTAGAAAGCTCGAGCCTCAAGCAGGAGCTAAAGCCTTGTGAAAATGAAGACGCCGTTTTAAACGAGTTAGATGCTTACCTGTGTGAATTAAAAGAAGCGCAGATACGTAACGGTTTACATATTTTTGGCCAGTTAGACAAAGACGATAAATATTATGAAACCCTGGTCGCCTTGATCCGTTTACCCAGGGGCGACAGGGACGAAGATGCAGGGATACTACACGCTCTGGCAACAGATCTCGGTCTGGATTTTGATCCCCTCAGCTTCGACGCTGCAGCGCCATGCCATGAATTTAAACCCCGGCAACTGTCTAACCTAAGCAACGCTTCCTGGCGAACCCTGGCAGATACCAGAGAAAGACTGGAGCTGTTGGCCTTAGCGCTGGTAGCGCAAAACACACCAGCCAATGATCTACCTAACACCCAGAAACTGCTTGCTCACCTTGAGCGCAGTATAAGCCCTGCTCTGGAGTTCAGTGCGCAAAATGAGTTAAATCAGTTCTTAAACGCCTTAAATGCTGGTTTTGTTCCTCCAGGTCCCAGTGGCGCGCCGACCCGAGGTCGGTTGGATGTGTTACCGACGGGACGAAATTTTTATTCCGTGGACAGTCGTTCCATACCGACTCCAGCCGCCTGGGAGCTGGGCCAGGCCTCTGCCGAACAACTGCTCCTGACCCATATGCAGGAACACGGAGACTACCCGAAAAGCCTAGGCTTAAGTGTCTGGGGAACCGCTACCATGCGCACAGGTGGCGACGATATTGCTCAGGCATTCGCCTTGATGGGGGTGAAACCAATCTGGGCGGCCGGCTCGAACCGGGTTACCAATATAGAAGTCGTTTCCGGCTTTCTGCTTGGCAGACCCAGGGTGGATGTCACTTTACGTATATCCGGATTTTTCCGCGATGCCTTCCCTAACGTGGTTCATCTGTATGATTTGGCCATACAAGCCTTGGCAGATTACGACGACCCAGGACAACTGAATACCATCAAATCAAACATCGACAAACAAATTGACAAGCTGCTTGCGCAAGGTGTTGATGAAAAGCAAGCCCGGCAACAGGCCAGATGGCGAGTATTTGGCTCTAAACCAGGCGCTTATGGCGCTGGTTTACAGGGGTTAATCGACGAACGCTGCTGGGACACAAAAGACGACCTCGCCGTTGCTTATATCAACTGGGGCGGGTACGCCTATGGCAAACAAGATGACGGCACAGAAGCGTTTGACAGTTTTCAGGACAGGCTCGGCGAACTGGAAGCCGTAGTGCAGAATCAGGATAACCGGGAGCACGATATCCTGGACTCCGATGATTATTACCAGTTCCAGGGCGGTATGGCTAACGCCGTTAGGGTAATTTCTGGCCAGCAGCCGGAAATCTACCTGAACGATCACTCCAACCCCAGCGCGCCTAAGACCCGCACCTTAAATCAGGAGTTATCCCGGGTGATCCGCTCTCGTGTCGTGAACCCTAAATGGATCCAAGCCATGCAAGCGCACGGATACAAAGGTGCATTTGAAATGGCCGCCAGCGTGGATTATCTGTTTGCTTATGACGCCACGACAGATCAGGTTTCCGATTATCAATATGAAATGGTGACCGACGCCCTGCTACTGGATCCGCAAAACCAGGAGTTTCTCCAGCAAAATAACCCGGATGCGTTAAGAGAAATGTCAGAGCGTTTGTTAGAAGCCATGCAAAGAGAATTATGGCAAGAGCCAGGTGATTACAGGAGCAAAGTGGAATCTTTGATTTTGCAGCTGGACGAGGGATTAGAGCAAACTGACCAGCAATAATTCATTGCAAACTTTGCCTTTTAAACCAAAATCTTAAAAGGCAAAGTCTTCAGTATGTCGGCCAAATAAAGTCCTATACCTTAAATTTACTTCGATACGGCTTAAGCCGTTGCTAAATATTAGCGGTTTCAGACCCTACTTTTGCCGCTAATGGTTTGTCAGCCTGTAGAGGATTAAGAAGTTTCGATCTGTTTGTTGAGTTAACCAAGAGAATAAAGCACAACGCTATTAGACTGCAGATCAGGCTACCAATGAAAATTGCGTAATAGCTAAAGTACTGGGCCACTACACCAATAGCCAAACCACCAAGTAGCATACTTAGCTGCATAGCATTGTTAAATAGGGTTGTAGCCAACCCCATTTGTTTACTCATCAGGTTCTGAATAAAAATGATGCCTAAGCTACCAGTTATACCGATAAACAGGCCGTTAAAGACTTGTAAAGCGAACAATTGCCAAATATTGTCAGCCATCAACAGGCCGACATAGAAAGCGATGCCACTGATAACCCCTATAACAAGCAATCGCTTCGAACCAAATTTAGGCGCCAGCAGGCCGGCTAGCAACATAATGGGGATTTCTATTAGTGCTGCTGTACCCATTAAATATCCAGCCCACTGAGAGCCTAACAATAACTCCTTAGTGATATATAAGGGAATTGACGTTATATACATATTATTCGCCGTATACATGGCTAAGATGCTGAACAAAAAGAGTGCAACACCGGAAACTTTGAACCAGGCTTGTCCGTCCGGCTTGAGTTCGTTGTCCTTAATCTCCGGCTCCACAGGAAGAAACAAAACCAGCACAAGTAGCGTCAAAGCGAAGCCGCCAGACACCATGAAAGTAAGGGTAAAACCAAGACTATCTTTCAGCAGAAAAGCAACCGGAGGACCTATCACCCAAGCCACAGCAATCGCCGCACGCATCATAGACAGAAAAATAACACTTCTGTCCGCCAAGTGTTTATCCGCATATATTCGCCCCATGGTAAACAGCTGGGGTAGTGAAGAGCTACTGACACTTAAGAAAAATATTGCAGCGACTAAGGAGATATAAAAGTCCCGGGTAAATGCCATAATGGAAACTGCAATAAAAAAACATACCTGCGCCACTACCACGATTTGCTTGCGGTTCGCTCCCTGATCCGACTTCTTACCAATCAGCAATGATGCATAGACACCACTAATCACCATAGCAGCGAGAAAAATACCCAATTTGATGGGGGGGACGCCTATTTCATCAATCAGGTACAAGCTCACAAGGGGAAAAATAAACGCAGTGCTAAGACCACTGTACAGAGTAGAGAGTAAAAATATTATTTGTTGTTTTGTTACCGTCATAATGAGCCAGCCATACCAAAAAGTTAACAACTCTAGCGCAACCCTGCCCTAGATAAGCTCCACCAATTTACTGCTGTTCGAAATGTTTTGTGATAAGAAAAACTCAAATAGTGATACATTTCGTTCGTATGAAAATCAATTGATGACACTCACATACAATAAAGGCAGATATGAAACCCTATATTGAGAAGGTCAGTCATGATCGGGACTTTACCTGGCGCGTTCAACATTTCGCCTGTAAGCCCTGCAATATCCGATTTGAATGGCACTACCATCTTGAGTATGAAGTTGTGCTTCTGAGGGATAGCGAGGGACAACTATTTGCTGGCGATTACATCGGGCCTTTTAAGCACAACACGTTAGCCATGTATGGACCAAGATTACCCCATACAACGACCACCAGCAGGTTAATCAACGGCGCGAAGCATAATGATGCATACGTTATGTGGTTCAGCCACGAATGGATAACCAAGCTGATTGATTCTACAGATGAATTACAAGGACTAAACACCTTACTCAGTAAATCAGGCCAGGGGATCCTATTTTCGCCCGAAACCGCAGAAACTGTTTTCCAACTTCTATCAGAGTTTGAAACTATGAGTCCTATGCAGCAGCTGATCAAGTTCGTAGAAGTACTTTGTGTTTTAACGGAATCCCCACAGCAAAAGCCACTGACCGCATTTACCTTAAGTCCGCTGGAAGACAACCCGAAAGAACTTAAAACGGTTGAAAAAGCGAGTCGATACCTGGAAAACAATTATCACAAGCCAATACAGGTAGAGGATATGGGTGAACTTTTGCATATGAGTAAAAGCAGCGTATATCGTTTATTTGAGCGGCATTTTGGTGACAGTTTTGCTAGCCACCTTAAACAGTACCGAATTGGTAAAGCCTGTGAGCTGCTGGTAAATAGTAAGAGTCCGATTTCACTTATCTCCGAGCAGGTAGGATTTAACAACCTATCAAATTTTAATCGCCATTTTAAATGTTGTAAGCAAATGACGCCCAAGCAGTTTCGAGCCATTTTTTCCTAGGGAACCAAAGGGCGAGCAATACTTACACCAACAAAGTTGAGAGAAAATAATACCCTAGATGAAATTTATTCCCTTGACTGCAAATAAGTTTGATTAATAATACCCCAGCTTTAGGTAACCAGCGGCTATTTTGCTCTGGTTTTAATCGGGAAGTACGGTGCGCACTCTGTTTGGATGTTATGCCGACGCTGCCCCCGCAACGGTAAGCGAGTGAATCTCTATCATAAGCCACTGCACAATTAGTGTGGGAAGGCGATAAAGACAGGTTCTGCCGACTCGTCAGCCCGGATACCGGCCTCAAGCAACATTCTAAACTGGTATTGCGGAGGGCAATGCTAGGGAGTCCCCACTCCGATGCCCTCCCTGATGCAATAATTCATCAGGAGTTAAACCTTGAAACGTCTATGGACTAGGACTGCTGCAACAGCTTTGTTGGCAGCCAGCTTTTCTGCGAGCGCCCACTTTCAACTTATTCACAACCCGGAATCTATGTTCGAACGTGGCGGCAAAGTCACCTTTAAAATGCCCTTTACTCATCCGGCTTCAAGTGGTCATGTGATGGAGATGCCCCAACCTGAGCAACTGCTCCTGGTGCACAAAGGTAAAGAAAAAGATCTGACTGCCAGCCTTAAAGAAATTACCTGGACTAGCGCAGAAAATACAGGTAAAGCCTATGAGGCTCAAATTAAGTTGCGTAGTATGGGTGACTATATTTTAGCCCTGACCCCTGCGCCTTATTATGAGAAGTCAGAAGACATATATATTCAGCAACTTACCAAACAAATTGTCAACCTTGGCAGCCTACCCACCGACTGGGATAGTGAGATAGGTCTAGCCACGGAAATTGTGCCACTTACACCGCCTTACGCTTTATTTCCAGGCGGGACATTTGTGGGTGTAGTAAAAGCCAACGGCAAACCCGTGGCCGGTGCAGAAATTGAAGTGGAGTTTATGAATTATGCCCCGGATATGGCGGCGAATAAATTCGCAGAGCAGGCCCATGTAGCGCCACCTTTCGATGTGTATACCTCGCAGCAGTTACGCACCGATGCCAACGGTACTTTTGTATTTGGCATTCCAAAAGCAGGCTACTGGGGTTTCGCCGCGCTAGGATCAGGTCCGGCCAAAGAATATAAGGGCAAGGAGTTGTCCCAGGATGCGGTAATTTGGGTCCACGCCCGTGAAATTAAATAAACAATAGCAGTAACCGAAACTGCAGGTTGTCTGGCCTGTCGTTTCTTTTTTATCAGGGAACGAATATGCATATTGTCGACGGCGCACTGTCAACGCCTGTGGTACTGGGCGGTATCGCCCTGACCGTAGCCGGGGTAGCCTTAGGGCTCAAGAAAATTGACCTGGACAGATTACCGCAAGTGGGCGTTCTCAGCGCGGCATTTTTTGTTGCGTCATTGATCCATATACCCATAGGTCCATCCAGCGTACACCTTATACTCAATGGCTTAATTGGCCTGGCCTTAGGATGGGCAGCCTTCCCTGCCTTGTTAATTGCCCTCTTGTTACAAGCTGTATTTTTCGGCTTCGGTGGTTTGGTGGTGCTGGGGATAAATACCTTTAATATCGCCTTACCTGCGGTGGCTGTTTATTACCTGTGCGGTCCAGGGGTTCGAAACTGTAAACCTAAGTCTGCCGCTATTTGGGGTATTGCCGCCGGCGCCCTGTCCATTGCCCTGACCACTTTACTGGTTGGTATATCTCTGGCCTTTACCGGACAGGAATTCATCCCCGCCAGCCAACTGGTGTTTTTCTCTCACCTTCCGGTCATGCTGGTAGAAGGCATACTGACAGGTGCGGCTGTGTATCTGATGCGTAAAGTAAAACCCGACTTCTTTAACACTACGGCGGGCATTGCATGACCTTTATAAAAAGGCTTATTGTTTTAAGCCTGCTACTTAGCAGCACGTTTTTCTCCACACAGGGCTGGGCTCATAAGGTGTTAGCCAATGCCTATAGCGATGGGGAGTTAATCGAGGGAGAAATCGGATTCTCCAATGGCGAAATGGCGCCTGCTGGAACCTTGGTAGAAGTGTATGTCGAAGATAAAAAGGTAGGAGAAACCCTGACAGAAGAAGAGGGACTTTTTACTTTCAAACCCTCGGTTATCGCCAGCCACAGCTTTAAAGCGGACTTAGGCAGCGGTCATGTGGCGAATTTTACCCTGCCGGGAGATGAATTAGGCGAATCGCTACCTGCCGAAATTACAGGAACTCAGTCCGGGTCCACTAGTGCGGTAAGCAACCAGGAATTAGCGACATTGATCCAGAAAGCAGTGGCACAGCAGGTGATACCTCTGCGCAAAGAGATCATTGCACTAAAAGAGAAAAAGACATTTCACGATATTCTCGGTGGTATCGGTTACATCATGGGTTTATTCGGCCTGGCCGCCTGGATGTCGTCACGCAGAGCCAAGGTGGGCTAAATAATGCCGCAGCTTCTTGAATACCGCAGGGAGTGCATCCTGGAAAGGGCTGAAACGCAACTCACTGGGACAAGGTCGATTACATGCCGCAGTTTCTTGAACACCGCAGGGATGCATCCAGGAAAGAACAGCAACGCAACTCACTGGAACAAGGTCGATTACATGCCGCAGTTTCTTGAACACTACATGGAGCGTCCTCGCAGGGACTGCAACATGGGCCACAGGAAAGAACAGCAACGCAACTCACTGGAACAAGGTTGATTACATGCCGCAGTTTCTTGAACATAGTGGCGCCTCCTGGAAAGGACAAAGACTCAAACATAAAACCACGGGTATGGATAGCCTGGATCCCAGGTGCCGGATCCTGGTCACCGTCGGTTTTTCTGTGGTCGTGGTTTTTTCCCATCAATACCTGACTCTGGTCAGCGCCTTAATATTGGCACTAGTTTGCGCCTTTTTAACCAAACTTGATGTGAAACGCACCTTAAGACGGATGCTGGCCATGGATCTGTTTATGCTGTTTCTTCTGGTTATGTTGCCTTTTACAACACCGGGACCAACCTGGTTTGAACTCTGGGGGCTCAGTGCCAGTATTGAAGGATTTCAGCGCGCCATACAAATAATATTAAAGGCCAACGCGGCTATTTTACTATTGCTGACTCTGGTCGGTACACTAGAGGCAACCACCTTAGGGTATGCACTGGCAAGGTTAAAAGTGCCGGTAAAGCTGGTTCACCTATTGCTCTTTACCGTGAGATACCTTGAGGTGATAAACCGCGAATATAAAACCATGCGTTCAGCCATGAAGGCTCGTGCCTTTCGGCCAGGTTCGAACCGCCATACCTGGTCAACCTTTGGTTACCTGCTGGGCATGTTATTGGTTCGTAGCCTGGAGCGCTCAGAGCGTATCTTAGCCGCCATGAAATGCCGGGGTTTTAAGGGACAGTTTTACCTGTTAGATAGCATGTTTATCACACCTAAAGATAAAGTCTTTACCGTCGTCAGCAGCCTGTGCCTGCTTGCCTTAATCACCATGGAGCTGCTCACGTGACATCACCTCTCTTGCAGGTCACCAACTTAAGCTATAGCTACCCCAACCGGGGAGCCGTGTTGGATAATACCAACTTATCTCTTTATCCAGGCGACAAACTCGCCTTGGTAGGCCCAAATGGCGCGGGTAAAACCACCTTGCTGCATCTGTTGGTGGGCCTTAAAAAAGCCAAACAGGGAGATATTTTTGCCTTTGGCCAAAAACGGCGGCAGGAAACGGACTTTTATGAAGTCAGGGCGCAGGCCGGACTACTGTTTCAGGACCCGGATGATCAGCTGTTTTGCCCTACGGTGCTGGAAGATGTGGCTTTCGGACCGTTAAATTTAGGAATGGAGAAAAACCAGGCCCTGGAGCTCGCTAAACAAACCTTAGCCGAGTTGAATATGGCTGGTTTTGAAGAAAGGATCACCTATCAACTCTCCGGCGGAGAAAAACGCCTGGTCACCCTGGCTGCCGTACTGGCCATGAAACCCCAGGTATTATTGCTGGATGAACCTTCCAATGCACTGGATGTTCAAGCCCGTAAAAGACTGATGGATACCCTTATTTCCCTTCCTCAGGCTATGATCATTATTTCCCACGACGCTGAGTTCCTGCAGCCTTTGCATAACCGTAAAGTCGAGTTGGTCCAGGGTAAGTTGGTGGAACAATAATGCAAGGCGCGTTAGCTAATCCGGGGTTCAGGTATCTATTTCTGTCACAGGTTTTTTCCCTGTTAGGCACAGGTCTTACCACAGTCGCCCTGGCACTGCTTGCCTTCGAACTGGGCCCGTTAAGCGCCGGGGCAGTATTGGGCAGCGCACTGGCCATAAAGATGGTGGCCTATTTAACCATAGCGCCAGTGGTGGGCGGATTAGTGCACTTACTGCCCCGTAAAACCCTGCTAGTGAGCCTGGATATTGTGCGTGGCGTTTTGGTGCTGTTACTCCCTTTTGCCACTGAAATCTGGCAACTGTTTGTGCTGGTGCTTATCCTCAATGCCTGCGCCGCCGCATTCACTCCCGTATTCCAGGCCAGTATCCCGGACCTGATCCAGGATGAAAAAGACTATACCCAAGCGCTGTCATTATCCCGCCTGGCCGTAGAGCTGGAGAGTTTGTTGAGCCCAACCATAGCAGCGCTTTTATTGGGATTATTACCCTATACCTCTTTATTTCAGCTTAACGGCATTGGTTTTGTCCTTTCTGCCCTGCTGGTGCTGCTTTCCGGTTTGCCTAAACCTCAATTGACCCAGAGAAGTAAAGGCATCTGGTACAATATCAGCTTTGGTGTCCGCGCCTACCTGGCAACCCCCAGGCTAAGAGGGCTGTTGGCATTGCACCTGGCCGTTTCTGCAGGCGGCGCCATGGTGATAGTTAACTCTGTAGTTTATATCAAGCAATACCTGGCCCTCGGCGATCAAGCATTGGCTCAGGCCATGATGGCCACTGGGGCCGGTGCAATGCTGGCCGCCCTGGGTTTACCCAAACTGCTTAATTACGTTCATGACAGAAAGGTAATGTTAACCGGCGCTCTCCTGCTACCGGTTACTCTGCTGGCTGGCACCCTAGAGCCTGGTTTTTACGGTTTGCTGTTCCTCTGGTTTGTCATCGGCCTGGCCATGTCTCTGGTGCTCACCCCCTCAGGCAGGATACTAAGGCTTTCCTGCTCCCCGGGAGACAGATCGGCCTTCTTTTCAGCGAACTTTGCCTTATCTCACGGCTTATGGTTATTCGCGTATTTGTGGGCCGGCTGGATGGGCGCGACGTTGGGTTTGTCGGTGACATTCGCCGCTCTTGCCGCTGTGTCGCTGACCGCAATTGTGATAGCGTCCCGCTTATGGCCAGCTCAGCAAGCCAGTAAATTAACCCACACTCACCCGGAGCTGGAGCATGAGCATGCCCATTGCCATGATATTCACCACCAGCATAACCACGATGGCTGGGAAGGTCCCGAGCCTCATATTCACCCGCATAAACATCAGGCAACCAAACATAAACATGAGTTTATTATCGATGAACATCACCAAACATGGCCAAAGTGAATTTTGTTAAAAATAATCTGAACTATCGTTAACAACACCGGTCGTACCTTATAGTTTGCTAATAGACTCAGCACCTTACAGCAAATTTTTTATTTTGCCATTTGGCTCTTTCCACGGGTCCCTATTGTTTTTAGGGATCCGTTGGTCTTTCCCGGACACCACTCCTATCAACTCAGCATCATCCACTAAACTAGATAATAAGCTTCCTACATATTTGGTCATATGTCCCCGCTCCATAAGGCAAGCCTATATATTCTGTTATTAACCCTGGGGTTTAGCCTGCTGGTACCGGGTGTGCTTAATGTACTGAGATCGGAAACCGGTTCCCACTGGATAACAGCTAGCGATAATTCCGCCCTGAACCAATTAAGAGCGTTTAACGCTATGATGGCGGCCGTCGGATTACTGGCTTTATGGAGTTGTACGGATCTTGAAAATGCCCGGTTAGGGGTGCTCTGGCTTGGGGTAATATTAACCTTCTCCGCCCTTGCCAGGCTTTACAGCATAACATTTGATGGCTGGCCCAATTCTAAAACCCTACTTTACCTATTGGTGGAGTCCATTATGGCTCTGGTGTTTATGTTATGGCCACCGCCCTGATCGCCTAACTGAGTCTTGGTCCGCAAGCAGCCAAACAAAATGATAACCAATGTAGCACCAGCAAAGTACTGGTAACGCTGGAGATTATCCCCCGCTGACTTAACAAGGATGAGGTGCCCGTCGAACTACAACTGGAATGGGAGCGCTACTATCAGGTATTAACCGCCCATCAACATGAGCATAAATCTCTGTCTCTCGAGGCAGCACAACATATTGAAAAGCAGGAGCTACTAATTTTTTGATTTCAATCGACCATAACTTTTGTGTTTAGACATTAGTGTCGCTTGAAGTTATCTAAAATAATCCCCGTCGCCATCGCCACATTTAATGATTCTGCACCACCAAAACAGGGTATAGTGATTTTATCACTAACATAGGCCGCCACGCCTGGACTGATCCCATGGGACTCACTCCCCATCACAATCACGGCTGATGTTGGAAATTGGCAGCTATGGATATTTTCCCCTGCTAAGAATGCTCCATAAATGGGAACAAGCTGCTCTTCTAAATAATCGGTAAGTTCGGTGTAACTCACCTGAATACGGGTGAATGATCCCATAGTGGAAGCAATAACCTTAGGGTTATAAACATCGGCGCACTCTCGGCTACAAACCAGCCGGGAGATCCCATACCAATCTGCCAGACGAATAATGGTCCCAAGATTGCCCGGGTCCCCCACACCATCCAGCGCCAGGACTAACTCATCCTTGGCCAACTTTGGCGTATCAAATAGGCGAGTTTTCACTAAGGCCAGCGCGGTATTGTTAGACTGAAAGGTACCCGCCTTTTCCAGCTCTTGCTGACTCGCCTCGGTACAATAAACATGACGAAGGGAATCTCTATGGCTGTCGAAGAAACCGGGCTCCGCAAAAAGATGTTCGATTTCATAGTCCGACGCTATCAGCTCTGTAATATTCTTCTCGCCCTGAACCAGAAACAGGCCGTGTTTTTTACGATATTTTTTGTTTGCCAATGAATGAATTAACTTTTGCTGATTCTTAGATATCATATGTAACCTATGTCAGATAAGACCTGTCTTACTGGTGCTAATCAAGTCCACGCTCGAACACAAAATCGAGAAACGTTTTTAGCACTGGGCTAAGGTGCTGCCGTGCTGGGTAAAGCATGTAACAGGTTTGCACCCGGGGCTGCCACTGAGGCAAAAGCTCAAGCAGCTTTCCTTTAGTTAGCCCCTTTCTACACACGAACTCTGGTAATACAACGGCTCCCAAGCCCCGCTTAGCGGCGTCGAGCATATAGAGCAAGTCATTTGTTTGCAATTGTAATTTAGGCCGCACCTGACAAGCCTGGCTATCTTGGCTGAATACCCAGGGTTCCTCATTATTGAAACCTATGCAGGGGAATTTATTTAATCTCGAGGGGTGGGTAGGTTTTCCGAGTTTGTCTACCAGCTTTTTGGAGCCCACCAGCTTGACCGGAAAAGTTTTAAGCCGGCGGCAAACAATACTAGGATCAGTAACATTCTCACTCAAGGGACATTTCCAGATCATAGCCGTCCTTAATAATATCGACTGGCCGGTTAAACAGACACACTTCAACCTTGATATCTGGCTGTTGCTGCATAAATTCAGCAACCAAAGGTGATAATTAAGAGACACCAAGGCTTGTGCTGGAGGTTATCCTGATCAAACCAGCCACTGTTTCACCTTGGCTACTAATCGCCCGATTGGCGCTAATGGCTTGTTGCAAGATACGGCGACAATATTCTATATAAACTTCACCGTCACAGGTCAATGAGATACTTCGTGTGGTACGCACCAATAAATCGACACCCAGGCTTTTCTCCAATTGAGAAACCTTAGTACTAACCGTAGATTTAGGTATATTTAGTGTTCGTGCGGCTTGGGTAAAACTGCCTTCGTCAACGACGGCAGCAAAAATCCCCATTTTATCCAGCTCTAACCTATTGTTCATATTCATCAACAATAAAAATTATTTATCCAATTTATATCACAATGACCGGCTAACTTCATAATCTTGTTATCGCCCACTTATCTCCCAGCGACATAGAGGCTTTCACCTTAAAATCAGAGCTTTATTAGCTAGCATAAACTGAGTTACACTGCTTCCCGAAACTTCCCTGAACAGATATCTCTGGGGGAATGCTCAATACACTTTAGCTTCAGAACTCGGATACGATGTTCTGAATTTCTAGGGTGGTTTTATTCTCTGAATTCGGTGTGTGAATTTCCGAATTTCGTGAATGTTTTTATTCTCTGAATTCGGTGCGTGAAATTCCGAATTTCGTGAATGTTTTTATTCTCTGAGTTCGGTGCGAGAAATTCCGAATTTCGTGAATGTTTTTATTCTCTGAATTCGGTGCGTGAAATTCCGAATTTCGTGAATGTTTTTATTCTCTGAATTCGGTGCGTGAAATTCCGAATTTCGTGAATGTTTTTATTCTCTAAGTTCGGTGCGTGAAATTCCGAATTTCGTGAATGTTTTTATTCTCTAAGTTCGGTGCGTGAAATTCCGAATTTCGTGAATGTTTTTATTCTCTAAGTTCGGTGCGTGAAATTCCGAATTTCGTGAATGTTAAATTTTAATTTTTATTCTCAGGGCGGGGTGAAATTCCCCACCGGCGGTAAGTCACTTAAGACAAGCCCGCGAGCGCCCGATTCTTCGGGGTCAGCAGATCTGGTTTAAATCCAGAGCCGACGGTTATAGTCCGGATGAAAGAGGATAAAACAGCCTGTTGATAGCGACACTTCAGCACTTAGAGCCTGAAGCGTACGCTAGTGCTATCCAGCCACAGAAGCGCTACCCGCGCCTGTTTTTCCATGCCCTGATTCTGGTAACTAATTTAGGAGTTTTACCATGGATCAGTTCAGTTTAAATCAATTTGGTACCGCCAAACAAAGAGTCGAAAACGCAATTCAGGCCCTCCAGTCAGGTCGAGGTGTGTTAGTCGTGGACGATGAAGACAGAGAAAATGAGGGAGATGTTATTTTTTCTGCCGAGTTTATCACCCAGCAGCAAATGGCCATGTTGATCCGCGAATGTAGCGGAATCGTATGCTTGTGTCTTACCGAAGAAAGAGTCAATCAACTGGAACTGCCGATGATGGTGAAATCAAATTCCAGTCGTTTTGAAACCGGTTTTACTGTCACCATTGAAGCCGCTCACGGTGTCACTACAGGCGTATCAGCGCAAGACCGAGTTACTACAGTAAAAGCCGCGACAGCCGATAATGCAGTGCCAGCAGATTTACACAAGCCCGGTCATATATTCCCGCTGAAAGCGCGTAATAATGGTGTACTGGAGCGTCGTGGACATACAGAGGCTACCGTAGACCTGATGAAACTATCAGGCTTAAAGCCTTTTGGCTTGTTATGCGAACTAAGTAACCCTGATGGCTCTATGGCCAAGTTGCCGGAGGTTATTCAGTTTGGCAAGAAACATGCTATGCCAGTGCTTAGCATAGAGGATTTGGTCGAATACAGGCTCCAAGACATCGCAAAAGCCAGCTAATCACAAAGGGGGGGAGTCCCCCCTTTTCGATTCGTAATATTGAGTTGCACAGGCTGTGATCGAATATATTGATAAAAACAGCCTCTAAACGTAATGGATTAGCAGGCTTTTCAATGAGACGTTTGGCATCACACCTGTCGCCCTGACTAATTTTACGTTAAACCAGGGACTTTTCGAACAACATGGTTTAAGTGGCGCTACCTCACAATGGAAAACACACAAGCATAAGCAATGTTACCCAAGTGCAGCCATGCCTCTGCAGAATATGAATAGGTAGTTTATAAATATCCCCAGCTCTTTAATCTGCCATAAGCATGTTGCGCCATATCACCTCTATTCACCGATTTAAGGTAGCGGTAATACTCCTGAGCAGCCTGCTCCTTTTGTTGCATTCCTTCTAATGACAAAGCCTTAAAAAATAAGGTATTCGGGTTTCCGGGTAGTACTTTATCGTATGCGGCAAATGCATCGAAGGCCTGCTGGGGTTGTTTGAGCTGCAATGCTGCGATCCCCTTAAGCTGTTGCCCCTGGGCTTCTTGAGGATAAATTTGAGTGGCTTTATCCAGATAGGGCTGAGCTTCCTTCACTTTATCTTGCATCAACAATGACTTCGACATTAACACTAACCCGGTATAATCATCGGGACTGATTGCCAAGGCCGATTTAAAGCTCACCGTGGCTTGCTTAGGCTTTTTCTGCCCTAAGAGTGCTTCGCCCTCCTGCTGTTTAACAATGGCTTTTTTCTGCGCCCTCAGCTTCGCTGTGTTGTCCATATATATTTCACGCTTAAGGGGTTTACTCTGGTTTGCCTGATATTTTTCACTTAACGCACGTTGGGTATTTTTCACTCTCTCCGAACTCATAGGGTGAGTGGCAAACATTAATTCCATAGTTGAAGGTTTGTGCGCAGACTGACTGTTTAACATATCCATCAGGGCTAACATGCCTTTGGGGTTATTTCCCGCTCGGTCCATATACTCCAGGCCCAGGGCATCTGCTTCACGTTCATTGTCACGGCTGTAGTGCGCCAGCAGCGCTCCCGAAGCCACACCACCTAACCCGGCAACAACTCCGGCATAGGATGCATCCTGAGTGCCGGCATAAATAGCCGCACCGGCGACAGCGGCATTGGCCAGCACACTTTGCGTTTGTCGCTCCGCGGCATGGCGTGCATTTACATGACCAATTTCATGGCCAAGTAAGGCAGCAAGCTGATCCTCACTCTCGACCTCCAGCATAATCCCGCGGGTACAGGCGATAGTGCCTCCCGGGAAAGCGTAAGCGTTTACATAGTTAGCGTTCACCACCTGGAATGAATACGGCATATCAGGGCGGTGTGATTGGCTGGCCAGGCTATTCCCGACCCCAGTCAAATATTGACCTAATCCTTGATCCTGGCTCACGCCATAATCAGCGGAAAACTGATGGGGGGATTGGTTCCTATCTATGGCAATTTCTTCGGCCCGACTCATCAGTACCAAGGATCGTTTTCCTGTTACTGGGTCCGTTGAACAACCAGGTAACACAGCCCCCGCCGAAACGGCCGATACCATCCAAAGAAAATCACGCCGGGTCAATTTACCTTTAAAGACCCTGATCATTTAATAAATAAGCCACACTCTATCTCCCTATACTGCACATAACCCTCATAGGATCGGGCAATCAGAGAGATCAGTCAAAGAAATATTCCAGTAAGGCAAGTTTTGCTGAATTTATGTTCGGTTAAGGGGCAATGGGGCTTATACGGAGAGATTGGCATGGCGAAAAGCCATGAAGCCGGTTACCTCGATGACACCAGAACCTGGAGCAAGAAAAAAGACGATTACTTCTCCTTTACCCTGGGCACCAGTTACGCTCTCACGGACAACTTGTATGGCCTAATCGGAGCAGGCATACGCTACCAGATATTCGAGCGCAATATAGAGCCGGCAGGCATCTCCTGCAGTAACTCATCCACAAAACCTGAGCCGGAACCAAACACAAATCTAGCCAGCTGTGTCAGCGATTCCAAGCTCGGTGTCGCAGGGCAAGTAGGGCTTATACCCAAACTACCTGGAAATACAGATTCAGAGCTCAGGCAGGATGCCAGAACAAGGCGCAGCGAGCAGGGAATGGCATTCCCTTTTCAAGCGTTGCAACGCAGTGCTGACTTTCTGGCTGAGCTCCCTTCGGGCAAGACGAGAAGCACCCTCTTCGGCGTTATAAAACCTTGATGTAGAAGACTAGACCTTCGGCTTTATGCCTTGAACCCGGTCACTTCTCGACCTGCTGTTCCCCGCATTTCCAAGCCGCTTGGGTATATGTATGTAACACCAGTTGGCCTGACAATTGGCGCAACTGTCGACACGGATAAGGTCGCCAGCTTTAACCTGGGTTATCGATTCTAGGGCTGAGCCAAACCTGTGGTCGAGCTAATTATCAAGCCCGCTTCCGGTACAACAGCCCCTTTGAGCGTATTGAACAAAAACGGCACCGAGGTTAACTCGCCGGATTGATTCACCTGTACGGCAAAGTGCAAGTGTGGTCCGGAACTAAATCCTGTGTTGCCGGACTCTGCAATTTTTCGCCCTTGATGAACCGACTCCCCCACCCTGACCTGAATAGAGTTTCGTTTCAGATGGGCATATACAGTCATCGCTCCATCCAAATGAGCAATTCTTACCACATTGGCACGCTTGTTATCGGTCAGATCCGTAGAAGCCCCCTCATTATCGCTTATCACTTCTACGACGGTACCAACTCGCGCGGCGAGAATAGGTGTACCTTCCGGCATAGGAATATCTACTGCGTATTCGGTATGGGGCTGATGGTGACTGAAGGCGCCAAAAAAAGCCTGTGATATCCTTAACTGCTTAGGAAAGCTAAACGGGAGTTGGTAAGGGAATTGTGTATCATAGTCAGGGTTCACTACTCCAGGTGAGTATTGATAGCTATATTCCAGATGCCAGCTCGCGCGCTCCAACCAGTTAAGCTTTAACAAGGAAACCTGGCTACGGGCGGGAATAACAAAGACCTGATGTTCATCTTTATCCGGCATTAAATTGTCCAGTGCGAGAAACTCCAGCGTTACCGAAGCCGGCGAAAAAAAGTCATTGGTCGCGATGATCTCCGCACCGGTTGAGCCTTTTTTGGTTTCCAGCCTGACCCGTCTGGCATCTTTGGGATCTTTTATTTCTATGGTATCTACAGAGCCGGGTAAATCCTGCTTTCTGTCGGTAAACACCAGGACGCCATTTTCATCCTCATAGCTGTATATCTCACGAGCAGTACTAGTGGCGCTAAAAGCTAATGCCACAGCCAGGGTGAGCAAAGCTACTCTAACCATCTTCCGCGTCCAGATATAAGCACATAATAATGGCATCTTCCCTGCCCTTTTCATTGGGGTAATAACCTGACCTGATATCCAGCTCACAAAATCCTGCATTCTGGTATACCTGTCTGGCAACTTGGTTCGACTCTCTCACCTCCAGCCAAATTTGCTCAATAGCCATGCTTTTACAATGTTCGACAAATAACCCGATAAGCTGCTTACCAAAACCTTTGCCCTGATATTCTGGCGATATAGCGATATTAAGCAGAGTCGCTTCACCTGCGACATGATTGGCAACGAAGTATCCAACCAGGTGATCGCCATCGTAAGCTACCTGGTTAAAGTAACGCTTACCAAAGTTGCTGGAAAATATTTTTTTTGACCAGGGATGGGTATGAGCGAGGGACTCAATAGCATATAAGCTATCGATATCTTGCAGCGCCATAGGCTGAATCTTCATACCCTGTTCTCCAGATGAACACAAATTTGTCGCCACAGTTGCTGCTTCATTAAAGGAGCATTAACCATTTCATCAACGGCTGGTGAAAACAGGAAATAATGCCCAACTACGGGTGATATCTCGCCCTGGGTGCTCCACACCCAAACAGGCAAGGGTCCGGCATAAGCTTCAAACTGTTCAAAGCTTAAACAGGCGACCTTTTCAGGGGCAACACCAATGGCTTTGAGAATGGCTTGAGTAAGCGGCTTGTCCCTATCTTGCGACTCGGCAATCAACAACAACTCACTATCTCCCAGGGATATCTGCTCCGGTTGCACCGGGACTGAAAATAGCTCAGGTTTGCGTATTTGCCATAATGAGATGCCGAGCTCTTGCAATATGGCGTTTTTTTTATGTTCCATAGCGGGTATTGTACAAAATAGTGGAGCTATTGAAAATTTACTTACATAATATTTCAGTGAGTAAGAAAAGCAATATATTGGAGCACAGCCGTTTGGTTAGCTTGACGTCTTTTTTGAATAGGGAATTTAATCGAGGCAGGCTTAGAAGCAATTAAGGGTATTAAGTTTTCAGCGTTGAGGGACTCGATGGTCCGATACTCGGTCCACTGCTAGTATCGCGCAGCGATGCTTTGCTGGGTTATTGCCACTGAACTAAGCATTGAAATAACAATGCTTAGTTGAAATTGGCAGGGGTGGAGGGACTCGAACCCCCAACCATCGGTTTTGGAGACCGCTGTTCTACCAATTGGAACTACACCCCTGCTGAAAGCGAGACGGATAATACCAAATGATAAATAAAGGTAAAGGACTTTGTTGGAAAATCTGTTTGAATGCCCAGTTATTGAACAGAACAGTGTTTGACCGGCTAAAAAGCAACCTTTTACCTCTATAAACGAGTCCAGAGCCGGCACGATACTTTTATCGATGTTGTTGCTCAGACTGATGCTAAGACCTTTTCACTATGGAAAAAGTCAGTGGCTTCATGCTATTTTCAAATATATATACTGCCAACTTAACAAGCTGACAGCGCCCTTTATCCCTATAAAAAAGCATACTTTTCTAGCTTTTTGAGCGCATCCCCTGTTAAAGGCAGGTTTTAAAGGACTATTCATTATTCTTCATTAACTCAGAGGGTGATATGACTCCAAGTAAAAAGCCGGCAAACCCTAATTTTTCGTCCGGCCCCTGTGCAAAACGCCCAGGTTACAACTTAAGCCAGTTGGGCACACAAACTCTGGGACGTTCTCACCGCGCAGCAGTGGGTAAGTCAGCTTTAAAAAAAGCCATCGATGATACCGCGGAGCTGCTTAACTTACCCGAGGGATACCGAGTCGGTATAGTTCCAGCCTCCGATACGGGAGCCATGGAAATGGCCATATGGTCCCTGTTAGGGCCTAGACCTGTTGATGTCGCCGCATGGGAATCATTTGGCCAGGGCTGGCTCACGGATATTACCAAGCAGCTTAAACTTGACAAGGTCACCCCACATTTGGCCGATTACGGCCAGCTGCCCGACTTTGACGCTATCAATAAGGACAACGACCTTATCTTTACCTGGAACGGCACAACTTCAGGTGTCAGGGTTCCTGACGGTGACTGGATATCCGGCCAGCGCACGGGACTAACCTTATGTGACGCCACATCCGCTGTGTTTGCCATGGAAATGCCCTGGGAAAAGTTGGATGTCGTTACTTTTAGCTGGCAGAAGGTTCTGGGAGGGGAAGGGGCACACGGCATGCTTATTCTAAGCCCCCGAGCCGTTGAACGATTGGAAAGCTACACACCCCCCTGGCCAATGCCAAAAATTTTCCGCCTGACCAAAGGGGGGAAGCTTATCGAGGGTATTTTCCAGGGCGCCACCATTAACACCCCTTCCATGTTAAGCCTGGCCGATTATCAGGATGCGCTGGACTGGGTCAGAGAAATTGGTGGACTCCAAGGTGCAATTAAAAAGTCCCAGGCCAACCTGGCGGTGATAGAAGAGTTTGTCGCCGAACACAGCTGGATTAATTTTTTAGCCGAAACCGTCGAAACCCGTTCCAATACCAGTGTTTGCCTTATTCTGGATTTACCTGCAGATAAAGTGAAAGCCTTAATCAAGCTGCTGGAGGAATATAAGGTTGCCTATGACATCGGCGCTTACCGGGATGCACCGTCCGGATTGCGCATATGGTGCGGCAGCACGGTAGAGCAAGCCGACTTGCAAGACCTGATGCCCTGGTTAGCCTGGGCCTATCAAGAAGTTAAATAAGTGAAGCGCCTAAATCGGCGCTTTTTTTATATCCCTTTTTATATTGATAAGGATATCCAATGTTAAAAATAAGAACATACAATCAAATATCAGTAAAAGGGCTGGTTTGCTTCCCCCGGAATAGCTATGAAGTTGCCAGTGAACTCCCTCACCCGGATGCTATTTTGTTACGCAGCCACAAGCTGCTCCATGAGGCTCTGCCCTGCAAGTTAAAAGCCATCGCCAGAGCGGGTGCCGGTATCAATAATGTGCCCGTGGAATCATGTACTCAACAGGGTGTGGTTGTTTTTAATACCCCGGGGGCCAATGCTAACGCGGTGAAGGAGTTGGTACTGACGGCGCTGCTTTTGAGCTCCAGGGGTATCGTCGAAGGAATTAACTTTGTCTCAGGCTTAAGCCAAGCCTCAGATGTAACAGAATTGGGGAAATACCTGGAGCAGCAGAAAAAGAACTTTAAAGGAACAGAGATCAAAGGAAAAACCTTAGGTGTTGTCGGTTTAGGCGCCATTGGCGCCAACATCGCGGCGACCGCGTTACAACTTGGCATGAAAGTCATCGGTTATGATCCGGCTATTTCAGTGGAGGCAGCTTGGCGCTTACCTGCTCAGGTACAACGCATGGAAAGCCTGGCATCTTTACTGGCTAAGGCCGACTTCATTACCTTACATGTACCTTTTTTGCCTCAGACCCGACATATGATCAGCACGGACAGCTTAAGCTCGGTGAAAAAAGGCGCCGTGCTGCTTAATTTCGCCCGCGAAGAGATAGTGGACCCCTATGCCATCGCCCGTGCACTAGGCACGGGCCGGTTAAGCAAGTACACCACAGATTTTCCTCACCCTGAACTGTTGGGCCGCTCTGACGTATTAATGATGCCCCATATTGGCGCCAGTACAGAAGAAGCCGAAGATAACTGTGCAGTGATGGCCGTAGAACAGCTTAAGGATTTCCTGGAAAATGGAAATATCAGCAATTCGGTCAACTTTCCAGCCATCACCCTGGAGCGAAGTTCTGGCCATAGAATTACCTTTGCCAATCACAATGTCTCCGGAGTATTGGGGCATGTACTATCGGTATTGGCTACTCACCAGGTAAATGTGCTGGATATGATCAACAAAAGTAAAAACCAAATCGCCTATAACATCATAGATATAGAGCAACCAGCCGATAAGCAGCTAATGTCCGAAATCCACCAAGTGGAGCACGTAATTAACGCCAGGTATATTTCAAACTGAAGCTTAAGTGTGAAACTAGAGGTTGGAAGCCAGCTTCTTCGCTGGAATACTTGCACTGCCGTGAGCCAACACTTGCTCATAACTACGGATACAGTTACGCCCCTGCTCCTTGGCCATATATAAGGCTTTATCAGCTTGTTCTATTAGACACTCAGGAGAAACGGACAGGTCGGGTAATAAAGTTGTGTATCCGACACTCACGGTGACGACATCGTCGATAAGAGAATCGGCGTGACATAATGCAAGGCCCTCGACCCCCTGACGCAACCGCTCAGCCAGCAATGAAATTTCCTGTTCGTTGTTATCCGGGATCAGTACAACAAACTCTTCCCCGCCATAACGCGCCACCATATCAGCAGAGCGCTTAACACTATTTTTCAGGTGTGAAGCAACACACTTAAGGCAGTTGTCACCCTGAACATGACCATAACAGTCGTTGTATTGTTTAAAATAATCTACATCGATCAATATCAAGGAAATTAAACTGGACTGCCGCTTGGCCCGCTCGATTTCCTGCTCAAGTAGCTGGTCGAAATTCCTTCGGTTATAGATCCCGGTCAGACCATCGGTGACAGATAGCTTGGCCAGCTGCTCATTGGCCTGGGCTAAATACACATTGCTTGTTTCCAGGGCTTTGGTTCGCTCTTCAACTCTAAGTTCAAGATCCTGATTAAGCTGGAGCAAATCCACCTCGGCGCGTTTTTTTACTATGGTCTGGGCAATAATATTGGCGAAAAGTCGCAGTATCTCTCTTTGATGAGTGGTTAGGGGACGTTTATTAATTAGGTTATCAGCCGCAATCCAACCGATGGCGATATCACCATTCCATAAGGAAACCACCCCATTCCAGCCAAATCCCACCACTTTTTTATCATGGTACAGGGGGACATTATCTTTAATGTAAAAGAAGTTTTTCTTGGTTAACGCATCTCGGATCACCTTAGAGTCAGGAATATCACTGCGAAAATAGGTTTCATCCGTCACTTCTCCCTCTTCATCCGTGCCATAAGTCCCCTGCATCTCATTGCTGGCGTGATCCACCAGGAATAGCGCCAACCGGTCAATTTGTAACTTATTCTGACCCAGCTCTACCGCATATTTACAGATATCCAGCAAATTACCCGCTTTTGCCATCGTGAGGGAAACCTGGTTCAAAATTCGAATATCTTCATGCTGGCGCATTTTTACGATAAGTTGAGCTACTGCTGCGCCATAAAACCTGAGGCTTTGCTTCTGAAACGTCTTGAGCTCTTGCTGGTTAATCAAGTTATCTATGGCCAACCAGCCTATGGGGGAGCCA
This sequence comes from Psychromonadaceae bacterium, assembly GCA_965249895.1. Classification (GTDB taxonomy): domain Bacteria; phylum Pseudomonadota; class Gammaproteobacteria; order Enterobacterales; family CBDFNC01; genus CBDFNC01. The sequence goes on along the minus strand of CBDFNC010000001.1, from coordinate 1,136,592 downwards.
TCATTCCAAAGGGTCACCATCATGTTCCACCCCTTGCCCACCACTTGATCTTTAAATAGCAGCGGACTATTCAGGTGTATACCGATAAACTCTTTGCTTTCCAGGGTGTTTTTTACAAATGGGTGATTGTGGATATGGGTTAAGCAACTATGCTCATCACAGGTTTTACCCTCAGGATCTGTGCCGTAAGTGCCTGTCCCAACCCCTTTGTCCGCTTCGAGTAAAAACAAGGCTACACGGTCCAAAGCAAACTTACTGCGGCCTAACTCAACCGCTTTACGATACAATTCATCCAGGCTCTCGGCACTGGCCAGCGCTAACGTCGTGTCATGCAAAGTTTGCATCGAACTGAGTAACTTATCGCTTTGCCTGATGTGCTCAACCAGATCGGCTTCCACATTTTCCCGGTCTTGTTTTTCCGAAGTAATGCTATTTTTAAGCCGAAGATTTTCTATTTTCAGTTCCAACTTACCGATTAATTTGGCCTCATTATTCACCCGACAACCCGTGTTAGCCAGGAAAATAACGTCCTGAACCTTGCCGCCATAACAAATCTTAATAAATCTATGGTTGAGATAACTATCCTTCTTAGCTTCAGCAAAACCAGCCTCTTCCACCTGGGCCGAGGACAGAAAACAACTCTGTTTGCTGGTGTCAAACATGGTGTGCAGTAATTCAACAGGAAAAAGTGACTGGTCTGAATAGATGACAGCACGAGAATAAAAGCTAAATTGTCGCTCTGTATTTAGCTGGGCTTTAATCCCTACTTGTCGATCACGAACCAACCAATACAGCTGGTCACAGCGATAGGCATCTTTTAATTGCGCCAGGAGTAATGAGGTGAATAGCTTAAGGTCATCCGCATCATGCAAAACCCTCAGCTCAAAATCCTTTTGGTCCGACATCCTGTCCCTCAAAATGACAAATGCTAAGAGGTAAAAATAGCAAAGTAATATTGAGCATAGACCAAGACAGGAGGAGCTGCAGTGACCAGGTTAGCCGCCTGAAACGGACCTAGCCATAGCTTATTTAGTATTCAGTTATACGGAGAAAGGGTATTGAATTGCTTCATGATATTGGTAGCCCGTGACCTCAAAGTCATCCATTGTCACCCAGCTCTCTATATCTGCTAACGACTTAATATCAGGATTAATTATCAGCTGTGGCGATGCAAAGGGCTCACGTTTCAGCTGAACATTACGCATTAACTCCAATTGATCTTCGTAAATATGTGCGTTGACGATTTTGTGGTAAGCAATTCCTGGCTTGTTCCCGGTTATTTGGGCTATTAGCGCTAAAAATGTGAATACCTGAACCTGGTTAAAGTTCAGCCCAAGAGGAACATCACAAGAACGCTGGAAACTCGTTAGGTGAAGGGTATCCCCAAGTAGAGAGAAATTATGCGTATGCATACACGGGCGCAGGCAACCCATATCAAATTCACCCGGATTATAAAACGTCAGTATTTCGCCGCGATCATCAACGCCATTTTTAAGATTATCCACGATTTTTTTCAACTGATCTATCGTACTACCATCCGGCTTCCGCCAGGCCCGCCCCTGAACACCGTAGACCCGGCCCATATCATCCTTCCCCTTACGATGGGGATTACTCAGCCAGGCCGCGTTATCATTGGCATTGGCATCCCAGGTTTTGGCGCCAAGCTTTCTAAAGTCCGACGCATTATCATAGCCACGTATATAACCGATAATTTCAGCGATAGCCGCCTTCCAGTAGCTTTTCCGCGTGGTGATAAGTGGGAGCTCGTTTTTATCAACGCGATATTCAAGGTCTGCATTGATCAAGGTTAGGCAACGCTTACCCGTACGCTTATTGTCGACCCAAACACCCTTATCAATAATTTTGTTACATAAATCTAAATACTGTTTCATCTGCTTCTCTGGTTTTCAATCTGCTGGAGGCCAACTACATCGCATCCGTTATATGCTGGCCGACAGCTTCTGACCTAAAACTCAGAAGCTGTGTTAATCACTCTGGTTAACCTGCTTTTGGTAAAAAAGCCTTGCTGCGGTAGGCCATAAAAATAAAAGCGAAACCCAGTAATATCATAGGCAAAGATAAAATTTGCCCCATACTGATTGAATTCCCCATAAACAGTCCCAGATGTGCATCCGGCTCTCTGGCAAACTCGATGGTAAACCTGAACACACCATACCCCAATAAGAACAGACCGGAAACGGCACCTAACGGCCTTGGTTTTCGTGAATACAGGTAGAGAATAACAAACAACACCACGCCCTCGAGAGCGAACTCGTAGAGCTGAGAAGCGTGCCTGGGATCTGCTCCAGCGTTAGGAAATACCATACCCCAAGGAGAATCTGTAACTCTGCCCCAAAGCTCTCCGTTAATAAAGTTGGCAAAACGTCCAGCACCTAAACCCACAGGGACTAAAGGAGCGGTAAAATCGGCCACGGTGAAGAAGGTGCGATTGGTTTTACGCGCAAACCAAATCATCGCCGCAATAACCCCTAACAGGCCACCGTGAAAGGACATCCCTCCTTCCCATATTTTAAACAAGTAAAGTGGATTATCGAGAAGTACAGGGAAATTGTAGAACAGCACATAACCTACACGGCCCCCTAAAATAACCCCAAGGAAACCATAAAACAGCAGGTCACTGATTTCATCTTTGGTCCAGCCGCTACCTGGTTTTGCCGCCCTGCGGTTAGCCATCCACAAGGCAAATATAAACCCCAATAAATACATTAACCCATACCAGCGCACGGCTAGTGGGCCAAGACTAAACGCCACTGGATCAATTTGTGGAAATGACCAAAAGGTTTCTGACATCTTATCTGTCCATCACTGGCAAAAAAGAAGCATTTTGCTATCAATCCAAGTGACTAACAAGTAGCGGGCGCGATTTAGAGAAAAAACAATGTAAATTCCGGCAAGAGACGGGGCTAAACTCTCTCTGTTAGCTGTATTCTGCTGTGTCCCAAACAAGATCTTATGAAAGGCTATTTGCCGGCACGCACCAAACCGCCCAACCCCTGTTTCTCAAGATAGGCGGCAAACAGAGAACGAATATGGACTCCCGAGCCGGATTGTAACGCTTGGTTTAACAGAACCTTAAGTTCGCTGACTTCCACATGACGGATCACGTATTTTATCTTAGCGATATTGTAGGTATTCATACTTAATCGGGTATACCCCATTCCAAGCAGGACGACGGCGCCTAAGGGATCCCCCGCCAATTCCCCGCACAAGCTAAGGGGGATTTTGTACTTATTTGCTTCACCTACTATTTGTGCCAGGGCCCTGAGTACCGCAGGGTGAAAACTATCGAAAATATCAGCCACTCTGGCGTTATTTCTGTCCACCGCCAATAGGTATTGGGTCAAATCGTTGCTACCTATGGACCAAAAATCCACCTTTTTCGCCAACTCAGGTAATATAAATAGCGAAGAAGGCACTTCTATCATGACACCTAGCTTAGGTTTAACCAGGATAGCTGAGTTGCTTTTGTGCTCCAGCTTAATTTCACACCAGGCCTGATCGATAAGGCGAATGGACTCATTCACCTCTTCCAGCCCGCTAATCATAGGCAGCATGATCTGCAGGTTACCCAGGCCAATGCTGGCTCTTAACATAGCCTTGATCTGCACCAGAAAGATCTCCGGATGATCCAGAGTTAAGCGTATGCCTCGCCACCCCAGGAAGGGATTCTCCTCCACGATAGAGAAATAGGGTAATTGCTTGTCCCCACCCACATCCAGTGTACGCATGGTGACGGGTTTATCCTTGTAGGTGGCCAAAATGCCGTGATACCTTTGCTCCTGCTCCTCTTCCGTCGGAAAGCTGTCCGTGAGCATAAAAGGGATTTCTGTACGATATAATCCCACCCCATCTGCGCTGGTATTTATCGCGATTTCTGTATCCGCACTCAGACCTGCATTAAGTAACATCTCAACCTTTACGCCATCTCGAGTGACAGCCTCCGCATCGAGACTCCCTTTCATCAGGGAGTCAAGTTCCAACTCCTGAGCCTGTAAACTTATGTATTCATTGAGAATGGCCTGCTCTGGTGAAACATATAGTTCTCCACTGTAGCCATCAATCACCAGTAGCTTGTCGGCCAGCTTCTCTATGGGTAACTCCATGCCCATTAGGGCGGGGATCCCCATGGCCCGAGCCAAAATAGCAGCATGTGAATTAGCTGAGCCCTTCACCGAAACAATGCCGACTAACTTTTCCCTGGGCATTTCCGCCAACATAGTGGCGCTCACTTCCTCTGCCACCATAATCAACTGATCCGGCAGCACACCAAGGCTATTTGTGGTCTTAGAAAGCTGGGTTAACAAACGCTGAGAAACATCTTTAACATCTGATGACCTTTCTCTTAAATAGGGATCAGACATAGCCTGGAATTGACTGATATAGTTTTCCGCCGTCAGTTTCACCGCGGAGGGGGCGTCATAACCCTGCCGAATTTGCTGAACTATTTCCCCCCCCATGCTGGCCTTCGCCAGCATATGGGTATAAATGTCGAAAATCGCCAGCGTTTCTTTGGGCAGCTGCTCCTTGAGGCGGAAAGCCAGCGTCTTAATCTCATCGGTGCAATTAATGATCGCCTTTTCCAGTAAGGCCAAATCGAAATCAATATCCTGGGAAGTCGTGATTTTGATTTGAGACAGATCAGTCTGGGGGAGCACCACATAAGCCTGTGCAATAGCAACACCAGGACTACCGGCAATACCTTTCAGTGATTTGATGGTTCGCGTTTTACGGGGAGTGGATAGCAGGCCCTTAGTTTCGGAATGGGCGATAACAGTAGCTAATTGTGCCGCCAGGGTCACCAGGAAAGACTCTTCCCCTTTATCAAACTGACGCCTTTGTTTTTGCTGTACAACCAGCACCCCCAACACGTTGCGCTGGTGAATAATTGGTGCACCCAGAAATGCTCGAAAAGCCTCCTCTTGGCTGTCTGGCAGGTACTTGAACCTGGGGTGCGAATGGGCATCGGCCAGGTTAAGCGGCTCTTCCTTTTGCGCCACTAACCCTACCACGCCTTCATTAAAAGCTATGGCCGCGTGGCCAACGGCTTCTGCAGCTAAACCTTCACTGGCAGTTAAGGTAAAAACCTGGCGGCTCTCATCGGTGAGGTATACCGAGCAGCAATCGGTTCCCATTGTCTCTCGGGTTTGGCTTACCAATATAGCCATCGCTTCTTCCAGGGTCGAAGCCGCAGTAACCTGCTCAACTATTTCCCTTAACTGAGTCAGCACAGCGACTTCTCCTTATCCAAAACGGTGGTTTTAGCTAATACCAGCTGCATCAAATAAGTGCTCGGTCTTGCTGGTTAAAACCCTAGCTAGCTGGTGAGTTTTGAAACTTGCTAGCGTCAATTTTTCCTGCCTAATACAAGCTCACTTTCTTAACATAATTGGTATTATTGCCTAAACCTTCGCTTACCACCTTTTTTTCTTTTATCTCGTTTCTTATCCCGCTCCCCTTCCATATTATTAAAAGGCAAGGCAACGGGGGCAAATTCTCTCATCACCTTACGGTAGACATCCTTCTTAAAGGAAACAACCTGGCGAACCGGGTACCAATAGCTTACCCACCGCCAATCATCAAACTCTGGATGCCCGCAAGCTTTCAGGTCTATCTTGGACTCTTTTGCTTCCAGTGATAACAAAAACCACTTTTGCTTTTGCCCTATACAAACCGGCGTCGATTCCCACCTGACCAAGCGTTTCGGCAATTTATATCTAAGCCAGTTCCGACTGACGGCCAGGATCCTGACATCTTTTGGACCCAGGCCGACCTCTTCATATAACTCACGATACATAGCCTGCTCAGCAGATTCGTCTTCGTTAACGCCTCCTTGAGGAAATTGCCAGGAATGTTGTCCAAAACGTCTGGCCCACAATACCTGCCCTATTTTATTGCAGATAAGGATGCCTACATTCGGACGATAACCATCGGCATCAATCACTTATACACCTTGTTCGGCATTAAATCATATAGATTGAGATTCTTTCACATTAGCGCCATGTCAGCAAATCCCCTGCTCATTAACCTGAGCCAACGCATACTTGACATCTTCATCTAACTTAATTGATGAATAACTTAGCCAAGTTTGCAAAGTTATTCACATCCTACCTAACTCTCTCTTCGAGACTTACTCACACAGCTTGTGCATATCTCTGTGGATAATTTTGTATTAAAGATAATTCACTATTACTGGATTATTTATAAAGTAATCTACAGAAAAAAAATAACGAATTATTTTCCACTATTTACAGCCACTTAAAAAGAAAACTAAGTTACCAACCACCAATAACTGGATATCCATCCAGCTACTTTAGCTTCATTTTATTTGTGAATAAGTCTCTCTGTACAAAGTTCGACCCCAACACACTTATCCACAGGAATCACATTGGTTTTGTTTCAGTTGCGCCAAATTTTGCCTGTCATAAGTATAATTCAACAACATTTTGTTTAAATTCAATCTAAGATCCTATTTATCCAAGATTTCTGTGGATAACATTGTGAAGATCGGCGTACAAGATTGAGTAACTTTAAATAAGTCAGTTTTTTTAAAATTCAGTCTTTAATTCTTCATATATTCCTCTTATATTTCAGTAAATTAGTAAGTGGCTACGTTTTACCAAGCGGAACGCCCGGCACTGGTCAAAAAACAACCACACTCCCATTAGATTCATTCCAATGATAAAATACCCTTTTTGCCTGGTTTCAATTTTATGTACCCGCCGCCGACTTGCGAACAAGACTTAATGGATAGAGCCAACCAAATTGCCGGATTGGATCTGGAACAATTAGCAACATTGGCCGGGATTAAAGTGCCCAAAGACCTTACTCGGAACAAAGGCTGGGTTGGGCAACTCATTGAAACTCATTTGGGCGCCGAAGCAGGCAGTAAACCCGAACAGGATTTTCCCCACCTGGGTATAGAGCTCAAAACAATCCCTATCAACCCGCAAGGAAAGCCACTGGAAACCACTTTCGTTTGTGTGGCACCGCTAATGCAAGTTGCGGGATTGAACTGGTTCAACTCAAATGTCAGAAACAAATTATCAAAAGTATTGTGGATCCCTGTTGAAGGTAGCCGGGATATACCTCTGCCTCAACGGCGGATAGGCTCACCATTATTGTGGACACCGGATGCACAGGAAGAAGCCTTGCTGCGACAGGACTGGGAAGAGTTAATGGATAAAATCACCCTGGGCGAAATTGAACAAATTACCGCAAGAGATGGACAGTTCTTACAACTCAGACCAAAAGCCGCCAATGGTAAAGCCCTAACCACAGCCATAGGTAAAGACGGCCATAAAATCCAAACCCGCCCCAGAGGATTTTATCTGAAAACCGACTTTACCCATCAAATACTGCAGCGATACTTTATGCTGGCATAATTAGTTAACTAATATCATTCACAATAGCTAGAATAATAGAGGCTTTTACAGTAAATTTAGCGAGTTCATATATCCAAGGAGGTATAAATGCCAACCAAAAAACGCTTTTTAAAGTCCAAACCTAAAGTGAAAGTGACGTTTGAAGTAGCCAAAGAAGCGGCCAGTAACGCCGAACAGATTTTTCTGCTCGGTGAATTTAATGACTGGCAGCCCGTTGAGCTACAGAAATTTAAAAATGGAAAGTTTAAGGCAACCGTCGATATCCCTACGGATATCAAAGGTGAGTTTGAGTATAAATATCGTGTCATTAAATCTGATGGCAGTGAGACTTTCGACAATGACTGGCAAGCTGACAGCTATCGGGAAAACGCCTTTGGCACTGAAAACTCAGTACTTTCCGTACAAGCCTGATCTTAAACCAATTTGCCATTCAACAGGCAAAAAAAGGCTCGCAAAGCGAGCCTTTTTTCTTATCCAGATAGAATCTGAATTAGTTAAGCTTTTCTCTGATACGAGCAGCCTTACCAGTACGTGTACGTAGATAGTACAGTTTGGCACGACGTACAGCACCGCGACGCTTAACAGTTATGCTTTCTACAATTGGGCTGTGAACCTGGAATACACGCTCAACACCTTCACCGCTGGACATTTTGCGAACGGTAACGGAAGAGTGCAGACCACGGTTACGCTTAGCGATTACAACACCTTCATAGGCCTGTAGACGCTCTTTTTCACCTTCTTTTACTTTAACCTGAACGACAACAGTGTCACCTGGTGCGTACGCTGGTAAATCGCTTTTTAACTGCTCGTCTTCGAGCTGTTTAATAATATTGCTCATTTTATAAACCTTTTGCCTAGTTAAACTGAAACCTATTGCTGAGAACCTTTGGAGTCCCGGATATACTCAGCTAGCAAGTTTTCTTGCTCGTCAGTCAGAGCTAGGTTATCGAATAGTTCCACTCGTCTGTCATAAGTACGGCCAAGAGATTGTTTAAGCCGCCACTGGCGGATTTTTTCATGATTTCCACTCAGTAATACCGAGGGCACATCACGATCGTCCAATCTCTCCGGGCGTGTATAGTGAGGGCAGTCCAGCAAACCATCCGAAAATGAGTCTTGCTCCGCCGAAGCCATTTTGCCAAGTACACCGGGTACGAATCGCACCACAGCATCGATCAGCGTCATGGCCGGCAACTCGCCGCCACTTAATACATAATCTCCTACAGACCATTCTTCATCTATGTCTGCTTCGATTACTCGCTCATCAATCCCTTCGTACCGACCCGCCACCAAAATCATCGCTTCATTTGTTGACAGACCTTTAACCCCGGACTGATCTAGCTTGCGCCCCTGAGGTGAAAGATAAATTACCTTCGCCTCTTTACCCGCTTGTTCTGCTGCATCCTTGGCTGCTGCAATGGCATCCCGCAAAGGCTGTACCATCATCAGCATCCCAGGTCCCCCGCCATAGGGTCTGTCATCGACAGTCCTGTGTTTGTCGTGGGTGAAATCCCTTGGATTCCAACAATGCATCTCAAGCAGGCCACTTTTTACGGCCCTACCTGTTACCCCGTTCTCCGTTATGGCCCGGAACATATCCGGGAAGAGGCTAACAACCCCTATCCACATAAATCGACTCCCCCGGGGTAACTAGAATCCTGGATCCCAGTCTACTTCAATTAATTTGTTGGTTATGTCCACATGGACAATCACCTGTTCTTCAAGATACGGGATCAACCGTTCTTTTTTTCCAAAAGCATCATTGGGTTTGGATTTAACAACCAACACATCGTTAGAGCCGGTTTCCATAATGTCATCCACAGTGCCCAGGTCGTAACCTTTGCTTGTGGTGACCTTACACCCCATGAGGTCGCGCCAGTAAAATTCATCACTGTCTAATTCGGGCAGCAATTCATCATTAACGAGAATCTCTATCCCAACCAGACTTTGCGCGTCTTCTCTTAAATCAAAGCCTTCCAGCTTTGCTACCAGCCCTTTATTATGACGTCGCCAGTCGGTGACTTGCACTTCCTGCAAACGCCCTTTTTGCTTAATAAGCAGGGGTTGGTAATCGAAAATACTTTCGGTTTCATCTGTATAGGAGTGAACTTTCAGCCAGCCTTTGATGCCGTATACCGCGCCAAATTTTCCGACTACTACATGCTTTGATGGTTCGCTCAACTTCCTAACCTCAGACTACTTATGCAGCTTTTTTGCTGTCTTTGATCAACTTAGCAACGCGATCAGATAACTGAGCGCCTTTCTCAACCCAAGCATCGATACGAGCTTGATCAAGACGAAGTGCTTCGGCGTTGCCAGTTGCTGTTGGGTTAAAGAAACCCACGTTTTCTAAATAACGGCCGTCACGAGCTTGACGGCTGTCTGCTACCACAACCTGGTAGAATGGGCGTTTTTTAGCGCCACCACGAGCTAAACGAATGGTAACCATATCGTCCTCATTAAAGTTAAGTAAAATTGAGCCCAAATATGATTTTGGACCCGGCACTTGTAGAAAGCCGCAAAATTATACTCTTATTTAGGGTAAGTGCAACCTGAACTAGGGGCTGTGCTGGATTCTTTTAGGCAAAAAAGTAAAACCCCGGTAAATACCGGGGTTTATCGTATTGCCAGAGGATTACTTAACCAGTTTAGAACTTAGGGCCCTTACCCATCATGCCCGGCGGCATCATGCCTTGCATCCGGCCCATCATCTTGCGCATACCGCCTTTACCGGACATCTTCTTCATCATTTTCTGCATCTGAGTAAACTGCTTCAGCAGCTTATTCACGTCCTGGATTTGGGTACCGGAGCCTGCTGCGATGCGACGTTTGCGTGAGCCCTTAATAATATCGGGACGCTTTCTCTCTCCGGGCGTCATGGAATTGATGATGGCTTCCATTTGCACTGTTAGTTTGTCATTGACCTGATCTTTTACATTATCGGGTAACTGGTTCATACCGGGCAGCTTATCCATCATGCCCATCATGCCCCCCATGCTTTTCATCTGGACCAACTGCTCTCGGAAGTCCTCTAGATCAAAACCTTTACCTTTTTGTACTTTCTTGGCCAGCTTCTCTGCTTTACTCTTATCAACCTTGCTTTCGATCTGCTCAATCAGGGATAACATATCCCCCATGCCCAAAATACGCGAAGCGATACGGTCCGGGTAGAAAGGCTCCAGCGCATCCGTTTTCTCGCCCATACCGATAAACTTAATGGGTTTGCCGGTTATCTGGCGAATAGATAAAGCAGCGCCACCACGGGCATCTCCATCGGCCTTGGTCAGAATAACACCGGTAAGGGGTAATGCTTCATTAAAGGCTTTAGCCGTATTTGCCGCATCCTGGCCCGTCATGGCATCCACCACAAACAGGGTTTCCACAGGGGTAATTGCCGCATGCAGCGCCTTAATTTCGTCCATCATGCCTTCATCGACATGCAAACGACCCGCAGTATCCACAATTACCACATCCACAAATTGCTTACGGGCATGGTCGATGGCGTTATTGGCGATATCTACCGGTTTTTGCTCTATGTTACTCGGAAAGAACTCGACACCAATTTCTTCGGCCAGGGTTTCAAGCTGTTTAATGGCGGCAGGACGATAAACGTCGGCGCTCACCACCATGACATTTTTATTGTGCTTGTCTTTCAAGAACTTGGCAAGTTTAGCCACACTGGTGGTTTTACCTGCACCTTGCAAACCGGCCATCATTAATACGGCAGGTGGTTGTGCGCTCAGGTTCAGCTCTTCATTGGCATCCCCCATGGCCGCTTCCAATTCGGCCTGAACGATCTTAATAAAGGCCTGGCCCGGGTTCAGGCTCTTGGCCACTTCCTGACCTACAGCCCGATCTTTCACCCGCTTGACGAAATCGCGCACCACAGGTAGAGCAACATCGGCCTCAAGTAACGCCATTCGGACTTCGCGCAGGGTGTCTTTAATATTTTCTTCGGTCAGTCGGCCCCGCCCACTCACGTTTTTTAACGTTTGCGACAGCCTGTCGGTCAGATTCTCAAACATAGGGTTACTCGATTTACATCCTGAAATGGCCGCAAGTATAACCTATCTCTGTGGTTTGAAAACAGAATAAAATTTGTCGGCCACTCTAACGCCCATACCCCGCGGGGTGATCCCAGGATTAACCTTTACCCTCCTTAGATTTTTTGACTATTGATAAACGCCCCTGACCACAGCGGCGGCGGATAAGCAAAAACATTACCGCCACCTCTATTTAGTTAAAAATACAAAGAATTACATTTCTATCTTTAGCGAACTCTGGCCCCGGCCAAAGGCAAAGAGTATACTGCAGGGCTTATGCTTCCTTACTTGTACATAGCTTAGATGGACTACTTATTTGTACCGGCAGTGATTTTTTACCTGGTCGCTATTTACGCGAGCCTGACACGCCTGCTTGAACAACAGGGCCCAAACAAGAACCTGGTATTGGGCTGCGCCGGCAGCGCCTTGGTTTTTCATGCTGCCTGGCTTTACCACGACATATTTATTGAGTCGGGTCAAAACCTTTCAATGCTTAATGTCGCGGCACTGGTCAGCTTGATTATTTGCACAGTCATGACCCTGGCTGTATTGCGCTATAAAATATGGGTGCTGTTGCCCGTGGTTTATGGTTTTGCCATTATCAACCTGAGTGCGGCAAGCGTGTTACCCAGCCACTTTATCACTCACCTTGAAACACAGCCCCAGGTTGTGGTCCATATCACCCTGGCCCTGTTTGCTTACTCCACCCTATTAATTGCCAGCTTGTTTGCTATCCAAATGGCCTATTTGGATTATCAGCTGAAAAACAAGAAACGCCCCTTGTTTAATCCTGCGCTGCCACCACTGATGACGGTGGAGAAGCAGTTATTTCAGTTGATTTTTGCCGGCGTTATTCTGCTGAGCTTATCGCTGGCCAGCGGGTTTATTTTCTTACAGGACATGTTTGTCCAGGGCAAAGCCCATAAGGCTGTTTTTTCCATCATAGCCTGGTTTATGTACGTCACCCTGCTTTGGGGGCATTACCGCCAAGGCTGGCGTGGCCGGCCGGTTATTTATGTCACCATAATAGGCGCCTTTCTGCTGACTCTGGCCTACTTCGGCAGTCGCTTTGTGAAAGAAGTGTTGTTGGTATAATATGCCCCTTGACACTTACTAATAGAAAGCTTAAAAAATAGTTCTATAGGTTACAAAGGAACCACTTCTTGGACGCAATATCTACGGGGATGCTGTTTGGCATCCTGAGTGTATTAATACTGATTTCAGCCTACTTCTCCAGCTCTGAAACCGGAATGATGGCGCTAAATCGTTACCGATTGCGCCACCTGGCGCAAAAGAAACACCCTGGCGCCAGACGGGTAGAGAAACTCCTTACCCGGCCCGATAAATTGATCGGTCTGATCCTGATTGGCAATAACCTGGTCAATATCCTGGCTTCCGCCATCGCCACGATCCTGGGCCAACGCCTGTTCGGTGACGCCGGCATCGCCATTGCGACGGGCGCGCTCACCCTGGTGATCCTTATTTTCGCCGAAGTCACGCCTAAGACCCTGGCCGCTCTCTATCCGGAGAAAGTCGCGTTTCCTAGCTCGGTTATTTTACGTCCGCTGCAAACCCTACTCAGCCCGATAGTTTGGTTTATTAATAGTATTTCCAATGGTTTACTGAGAATGTTTGGGATTAGCACTGAGCGAATCAACTCAGACGCACTGTCCAGCGAAGAGCTCAGAACCGTGGTTAATGAAGCGAGCGCCATGATCCCACAAAGCCACCAGGACATGCTGCTGAGTATTCTCGATCTGGAAAAGGTCGCCGTTGACGACATTATGATACCGCGTAATGAAATAGCCGGTATCGACGTGAACGACGAGTGGGAGGTGATACTAAAACAACTCACCCACAGCGCACATACACGTATACTGCTGTATCGGGGTAATATCGATGATTCTGTCGGCTTTGTACATGCCAGGGATGCATTACGAATGCTACTGAAGGAACAGCTGAACAAAACCACCCTGCTACGCAGTGTTAAAGAGCTTTATTATATTCCTGAAGGCACACCACTGAATACGCAACTGCTGAAGTTCCAGCGTAAAAAGGAGCGGATCGGCTTGGTAGTGGATGAATATGGTGATATTCAAGGACTGGTAACCTTAGAAGATATTCTCGAAGAAATCGTCGGTGACTTCACCACAACAATGGCGCCACAAATATCTGAGGAAATCCACCCACAGCCCGATGGCAGCTATATCATCGAAGGGGGGATCAGTATTCGTGAACTAAACAAAGAAATGGGCTGGAAATTCCCCATCGACGGCCCCAAAACCTTAAACGGTTTGATCCTGGAATATCTGGAAGATATTCCTAAACCCAATATTAGCGCCCGTCTTTGCGGTTACCCTATGGAAGTATTAGAAGTAGAGAATAACATGGTCAAACTAGCCAGGATCATTCCAGCACTCTATCAATCCGACGAAGAAGATGAAGACGAATAACAGCACATCAGTCGCTAGTGGAGAAGATATGAGTAAAGTATGCGTCGTCACAGGTGGCTCGGCAGGCATAGGCCTGAGCATAGTCAACAAATTCCTCAGCCAGGGTTATCGGGTTTTTAACCTGGATATCAACCCGTGTGAGTCCGGCGAACATATTAAGTGTGACGTATCCTCAGTAGAAGCCGTGTCCCGCGCAATATCCCTAGTGCTGACAAGATGTCCGCAAATAAATGTATTGGTTTCCAATGCGGGTATCCACTTTTCCGCCAACATTGAAAACACCACGGAAGCAGATTTCGACAGGGTGATGAACATCAATGTAAAAGGCGCCTATGGCGCAGTAAAGGCAGTATTGCCTGCCATGAAACAGCAGAAATCAGGCTCGATCGTGTTAATCGCTTCGGATCAGGCGGTAATAGGTAAGGGAAATTCCTTTGCCTATAACATGAGCAAGGCGGCGTTGGCATCCATGGCAAAAACCACGGCCCTTGATTATGCCGCCTATGGTATTCGCGCTAACGCAGTTTGTCCGGGCACCATAGAAACCCCCTTGTATCACCAAGCCATCGACAACTACTGCGCTAAGTCCGGCGCCAATAAAGCGCAGGTTCACGCCGAAGAAGCCGCACTGCAACCCCTTGGACGTATTGGACAACCGGAAGAAGTGGCGGAACTAGTTTACTTTATCGCCAGTGATAAAGCTGGCTTTATTACCGGCAGCCTGCAACTTATCGACGGAGGTTATACCACGCGATAGCATGATAACTTACTGACCCATAGCTCAGGCGCCAATAAAGCACAGGTTCACGCCGAAGAAGCCGCACTGCAACCCCTTGGACGGATTGGACAACCGGAAGAAGTGGCGGAACTAGTTTACTTTATCGCCAGTGATAAAGCTGGCTTTATTACCGGCAACTTGCAACTTATCGACGGCGGTTACTCCACGCGATAGCATACTAACTTACTGGTTATAGCTCAGGCGCCAATAAAGCGCAGGTTCACGGCGAAGAGCTTGCAGAGCGGGTCTACTCGATAACCCAGGTTTTATTACCGCCAGCCTGTCGCTTGTTGATGACAGCTATACCTCAAGGTAACCATGATAATTATCGACCCCCACCTTCACCTGTTTAATTTGGAACTTGGTGACTATTTTTGGTTACAGGCGCAGAACCCTCCTTATTGGCCAGATAAAAGTAGCATTCGTCAAAGTTATAGTCAGGACCATCTCCAACCCGGTGCAAAACACCAACTCGTCGGCTTTGTTCATATCGAAGCCGGGTTCAACAATACCCATCCGGAGCTGGAGCTGGCTTACCTGGAGCAATCCTGTGATTTACCTTTTCGCTCCATAGCCTACGCAGATATCACTTCAGCAAACTTTGCCAGTCAGGTGAAGAAATACCAACAATATCCTTCATTTATCGGTATTCGACATATCCTTGATAAGAATGCACAGTCTATTCTTTCCCACCCGGTAGCCAGAGAGAACCTTGCCCACCTGGAAAAACACCAATTATTGTTTGAGGCTCAACTTTCACTGCTTGACTCAGATGCGGTTGAGTTACTGTGCCAGCAGCTTCAGGCTCTTCCTCAACTTGTGGTCATTATCAACCACGCAGGGTTTCCCCCGGCCGAACAGCAAGCTAACACAGTGAGTGAAAATTGGCGTTTTAACCTGGAGCGATTAGCCCAATTTTCCAATTGCGCCATCAAATGCAGTGGCTGGGAAATGAGCGACAGGAAGTGGACATTTGGCTGGGCTCAGCAGGTCATTGATGCAACTCTGTTGGCATTTGGTGACAAACGGGTAATGTTAGCCAGTAACTTCCCCGTCAGTGAACTGGGATCAAACTACCAAGAAATTTGGCAGGTTTATACAGAAAAATTAAGCCAAACGGCTGAGCAAATACAAAAATTAACTTACGGAAATGCCCGAGACTGGTATCGCTTTTAGATAACGGCTCCCCGCAAACGGGGAGCCAAAACACTTATTTCACTTCTATCCGCGGCGAACGCATCACCACTTCATCATTTAGTTCAATCCCCAATCCAGGCTCATTTGGCGCCTGAAAGAAACCATTTACCGGTTGCGGATCTTGAACACATAACTCCCGGTTCCAATCTTTAATGGCATAGGTATGATGCTCATGGATCAAAAAGTTAGGGATTGCGGTTTCCAGGTGCAGGGCCGCCATAGTCGCCACCGGTCCGCCGCATACGTGAGCCTGAATACGGACATCATAAATATCCGCGTAGTCACACACTTTTTTGGTTTCGGTAAAACCGCCGCACAAACCTATATCAGGTTGCAGTACGTCCATGCTCTGATCTTCCAGGTAAGGCCTAACCCCCCAGCGGTTATACAGGCGCTCCCCACCCGCTATAGGCACGCTCACCTTATCCGCCACTCGCTTATGCAGCTTAGAATTCAGGTAGTTCACCGGCTCTTCGTAATACATGCAGCGGAACTCTTCAACAATCTCTCCCAGCTGAATAGCCGTGGTAGCGCCGGGCAGACTATGACATTCGAAAATAATATCCACATCCTCACCCACCGCATCTCGGATCGCTTTTAATCTGGCACGGAACAGCTTCATTTCCGGGTTAGTAAAGATCTTGGTGCGATCAAACTGGGTGACGCCATGTTTGTCGTACATGATAGGATCAACCTTTACGCAGTCATATCCCTCGGCAATGGCTTTTTCTGCGGCTTTACCGAAGTCCACGGGATCATTCAGCCGGTTAACCTCTTTATCCCAGTCAAACTGCAACTGACTTGCATAAGTGCGCAGCTTGTCGTTTACCTTACCGCCAAGCAGTTGATAGACAGGCACACCCAGAGCTTTACCTTTAATATCCCACAGCGCGGTATCGATGGCGCTCATGGCGGCATAAATAACCGGGCCGCCGCCCAAACCCCAGAAGCTTTCCCGTAGCAACCGGCTCCACAGTAGTTCAGTCTGGAACGGATCCCAACCAATCAGCATCTCCTGAGCCATTTCCTTGATCATATGAGCCGCTGCACTGTGGCCTAGATCATAAGCCAAACCCGCTTCGCCAACGCCACTGATACCTTCATCGGTATGAATGCGGATGAATACCGGATTCCACACCGGGCGTTTCGGGCACTCTATATCGAAAATCTCTACATGGGTGATTTTCATCTAGTAATCCTTCTTGTTCGAATTGGTTGATTAATCGCGTTCAAGTGAGCCGGGTTACTCCATAAACCCAGGGTCTAACTTGTAGGCTTTGCGCAGCATAGCAGGCCAAGTTTTCTGCCCACCCGTACTGCCGGAATGCACTACCTTGGCCTGGTTAAAGATGCCATCCACAATTTCCTGCTTCACGGGTAATACCTCCCGCCCTGCCGCCTGCAACATAAGTTGAACTTCGCAAGCTCGTTGCAAGTCATACATACGCATAAAGGCGTCACCTACTGTCGGGCCAAGGGTCAGGGCGCCATGATTACGCAACAGCATATGATTGGTATCACCCAGGTCATCCTGCAGGCGTTTTTGCTCTGTCAAATTCACCGCTAACCCTTCATAATCGTGATAACTCAGGGAGGAAAGGGAAAACATGGAATATTGACTCAGTGGCAACAAGCCCTCTTTTTGGGTAGCTACCGCCATCTGGGCATTGGTATGCAGATGAAGAACACAATGGGCATCATCGCGCACCTGATGAATAGCGCTGTGGATGGTGAATCCAGCCGGATTAATATCAAAGGGAGTATCGTCCAGAATATTGCCTTGCAAGTCCACCTTTACCAAGTTGGATGCGGTTACCTCTTCAAAGGTCAGGCCAAAAGCATTAACCAAATATTGATCAGTGCCAGGAATTCGCGCCGATATATGGGTATATATTAAGTCCCCCCAGCCCAGATCTGCGGCGAGGCGATAACAGGCCGCAAGGTCCACACGGATTTTCCACTCTTGCTCGCTAACTTTGCTTTTAATATTTAACTTTGGTAATTCGAACATAATACCCCCTATAAAAATCGTGAACCTAAACATACCCGATAATTCGGGCAAGTAAAGCTGTCCAGCTTAGCTAGTATCTGAACGGAAACTTGATTCACTATAAAATTCAACATGATACGGTAAAATTGAATATCGACTTCTAACTTATGATCGCTTGTTATAAGGAAAAGCCGCCTGTAATAGCCTGATCTTGTAGCATTTCCCTATACTTTGTCTCGATTTGCAGGGGTTACAGCTTCATTTTGCAAAAACTTCAGGCGGCGAAATCCTATGAGAGAAGTGCTCAATCCTCAGCTCAAACTTTGTGAAGCTGACATTGCCAACATCGAATTCGATCCCAAATCCCGTGATGATATTCCCAAGCTCCTCATCGGCCTTCAGCACATTTATATCACGCAGGCATTACGCGAGGATATATTCACTATACTCGCTGAGATCGTACCGATTAACGAAGACGGTGAAAGCGCCAGCATCGATACCGGCCGCCCCGGTATGGATCAGTGGACCATTCTGGTACTTGGGGTGTTGCGCCTTGGCCTGAATGCCGATTTTTATCGTATTCATGAACTGGCCAATCAACACAATACTATCCGCGCCATGCTCGGATTGAGCGACTGGTGTGACAACAGAAAGTTCAGCTTGCAGAGCATCAAAGACAACCTGATGTTGTTCACTCCCGAGTTGCTAGACCGGATAAACCAGTGCGTGGTGAAGGCAGGCTACCGCCTGCTAAAAAAGGACGAAAACAACGCAATCACCGGGCGCTGTGATTCGTTTGTCGTTGAAACCTATGTCCATTATCCCACCGATATAAATCTGTTATTTGACGCTGTGAGAAAGACCATGGAAGAATGTGCTGCCTTATGTGGACCCTTTCGCCACAGCCTGTGGCGGCAGTATCGCTACAATATCCGCCAGTTTAAGAAGCTGTATCGCAAGGCTCAGAAACTCAAGCATTCCACGTCGAAAGATGAGGCTAAGCAACAGCGCAGCTTAAGCGGGTACAATAGGCTCACCAGGCCTTAATCGAATCTGCTCAGAAATTCGAATATCGCGCCCGGCAAACCCGTGAACTACTGGGCCATAAATACGGTTTGTTCAGTTTGGCGTTGGCGAAACTGGATGGTTACCTTGACCATGTCAACCGGCAAATCGACCAGATCCGCAGACGCGTTTTGGAGGGAGAGAAGATCCCTCACGCTGAAAAGGTATTTTCAATCTTTCAGCCACACACTGAATGGGTCAGTAAAGGCAAGGCTGGCGTACCGGTTGAGCTGGGGCTTCGAGTCTGTATCATGGCTGATAGCGACAGCTTTATTCTGCATCATCAGGTGATGGAAAAGCAGACGGACGACAAGGTTGCTGTCGCTATGGTCGAAGAAAGGTCTGCTGTCGAAAGCAGAGCAAGCACATGAGTACGCACCCGAGTTTATCGAAACAAAAAGAAAGCACTCCGCAGTTGAAGCGGCTATTAACGGTCTGGAAGTGCATGGTCTGGATACGTGTCGCGACCACTGTTTAGCCGGTTTCAAGCGTTATGCCGCGCTGGCGGTTGTAGCGAAGAACATTCACCGCCTGGGCGCTTTGGTGCGAGATGTAGAGAGAAAGCGAAAACGAGGGCCATACAAAAAAGCGGCCTGATACTGGCGTGCTTTCTGGAAGAATGATCATATGACCACGATCCGTCAGACAATCCATACCCTGAAAACACCTTAGCATAACAATTTCTTATAACAACTAAGCAAAAATAACCACTCTGGTTATAAACAATCAAAACCAATAATAATCAACTTATCAGCAATAGGTAAGTCGTGCCCGAAAAGTGAGTTTTCTGCCAGGCACTAGCTAAAAAGTGTCCGCCATAACCAGCTGGAGTTCAGGTCATCCTGGCATTGTCTAAGCTGAGCCCCATATGTTTTACTTCTTTTCTCTACTTTTTTCGCCACTTTTATCAGCCAGGCTTTACGGTTATAACTGCGTCTCTTATACCCGCCCCAGCCCTCGTGGTAATTAAGGTATTGACCATACGCATCCCACTTGGAAACTCCGTTTATTTTATGTGTCTTACTGGTAAACCAGCCCATAAAATCGATGGCATCATGAAAATCATCACGGCTGGCCCAGGAGCGTCCGGTTTCCCGTTTGTAGTCCTTCCAGGTTAAGGTTTTCGCTTGGCTGTAACCATAAGCGCTGCTGGCTCGGCCAATAGGAATAAACAGAAAATACTCCATCGGCGGGGCCGCATTGTGCTTAAAACTACTTTCCTGGTACATCATAGCCATAGGAATCTGGATGGGAGTGCCCCATCTTTCATTCATATCCTTGGCCGCTGTATACCAGCTTCTATTTTCCTGGAAAATTTCACAAAGGTTGTGGGGATTTTTGGGTGGTGAAGTGCTGCAGGCCGTTGCCAGTAAGGGTAACAAAGCCGCAAAAATTAATTTTGCAGTTTTTTGTGAACTTATTGGTTTTCCTGTTGCCTTACCTAGTGCAAGAATTGTTTTTTTCATTGTTTTCAGGAGCCATGACGGCTCCTTTTTTTTTAGGGAAATTTTATTGTTTAAAGTAGTCCGCTAGAAATTCGTCGAAGCCTTTAACATCACTCGCTTCAATCTCTTCTTGCTGGCGTACCGAATCCAACCTCACAAGCTCGAACTCCTCCGCTGACCACTCACTATAGCCCATCGCTGTCAGATGGCTTTTATGCTGTTGCGACAGTTCAAACGCCAACTGGCCGTTATCTTTGTTCTCTGTAAGCAGTTTGTTGAGGACCTGCGCAGAAATCGTCTTGTCTGGCTCAGCAAACCAGCGGCCGAACTGAGCAACCGCAGCGGAAAAGTGATTAACTCCGTTTTGCTTATCCAGCAGATCCGCCACTTTTATCCACTGTTCAGTAAGCTCTTCACCCCAGTTCTTCAGGCCTTGCGTTTTACCATCAATGCATAAACTCGTTGCAGGATCCCGTCCCGACAACACTACTTGGGTTAAATTTTCTTTATATTGGTTACAGGTCGCACTATCAAAATGCGCCGACTCAGTTACCGCACACCAGGTTAAAAAAGTATCCAGAAAATAGACCTGTTCTTTGGTAATACCCAGCGGCGAGAGAGGGTTTACATCTAAAGAGCGAATTTCGATATATTCGATGCCTCTTGCCGCCAGGGCTTCCGAGGGTTTTTCACCACTATTACCCACTCGCTTTGGTCGGATCGGCGCATACAGCTCGTTTTCAATTTGCAGTAAATTAGCATTAAGCTGCTTATATTCCCCATCAACCTTCACACCAATTTTACTAAATTCCGGAGCGTGGGTATTAATAGCGGACTGCACCGATGAAATATAGCTATCCAGGCAGTTATAACTGACACATAAAAATGCTTGCGAACTATTGGTATAACCCAGATCACTTAACCTTAGGGAGGTCGCGTGTGGTAAATAAACAGTTCCTTTGCCCAGGGTCGAGAAATCTAAACCCGGCTCTTTTCCTTGCAGAAAGGAGCTGCACAAGGCAGGCGAAGCGCCAAATAAATAAGGGATAACCCAGCCATAACGATAAAAGTTACGCACCAACCCCATATAACCGGCAGAGACAAGCTCTTTCCCTTGCAATTTACAACCATCAAACTGCTTCCAGCTTTGCCAGAAGTGCTCCGGCAAGGAGAAATTATAATGAACACCGGCAATCACCTGCATCATACTGCCGTATCTATGCATTAACCCTCGACGATAGGTGGTTTTCATTTGACCGATATTGGACGTTCCGTAGTTGGCCAGGATTATTTCATCCTCATTCCCCACCACGCACGGCATGCTCATTGGCCATAATTGCTCGTCTTCCAGTTGAGTCGCCACATGATGGTGTATATCACCCAGGTAATTAAACAGCTGATCCACGTTTTCAGAGACAGGGGTAATAAACTCCAGCAAGCTCTCGGCGTAATCCGTCGTAATGGTGGAATGGGTTAAAGCACGGCCCAGTTTAATTGAATGGGGGGCTTTCGATAGGTGGCCGGACTGATCTATTCTCAGCGCCTCACGCTCAATACCCCGACCAATCCCAGTTAATACACCCGTTTTCTGCTGCAACAACTGCAAACGCGAATCAAATTCCTGACTCAAATTAACACCTTATATTAAAGCGTGGACACAGGAGCCTAAGAATATGCAGATTTGCTTCCAAGATCTATGTCGCACGACAAAAAGTTAAAATTAATGTCGCCATCAATACCTCGGTTCCTATGCCGCCACTAGTACTGAAAATGCCACTCTATAACGTTTAGACCCAGCCTGACTGGCACTGCTCACCTTTGCCATTTGTTTATGCTGTGTCTGTTTTCTACCACGACCACTAACAACCGCTAATGTTGAAAGTGCCAATCCACCAGTTTTAGACCCAGCCTGACTGACAATGCTTCCAGTTGCGGTCTTATGTTTTTCATATCACCAACGACGACTATTTGCATTTTATTGGGGTTCAGCAACTCAATTGCAAGGGCATGGAGTGTATCTTTGGATATTTCAGCTATAATACGATTTTGTTGTCCCACAAAACTGGGTTGTAAATCGAAGATCAATATTCTTAATAAGAAGCCCAGTTTTTGCGTTGGAGTTTCAAAGCTCAACGCGTCACGTTGTACGATAGCATCCCTTAAATAACTCAGTTCAGACTCACTTACTCCGCTATCAATATACTCAGTTATCTCGGTTAAAAACACCTCCACGGCTTGAGCCGTATTTTCCGGTTTCACACTGGCACTGGCAATAAATGTCCCTTGCTCTCTGGAAGCAGCAAAGTAACTGTTGGCGCCATAAGCAAGCCCCTTTCTCTCTCTCAAATTTTGATTAAGCCGGCTATTAAAGTTCCCGCCAAGATTAAAGTTCATTAAACCCGCCTGAAAATAGGCACCTGTAATATCAAAGGGGATAGCTTTATGGCCCATATGCACCACAGACTGAACTGACCCGGGTTGGTCTATTAGATACAGCTGACTGAAGTCAAAGTCGGGTTGCTTAGCCAGATCTGGGTATTCAACCTCAACCCCCACTCGCTGCGTTAACATATGGAGTTGACTCTGCACCTGGGAAGGAGAAATATCTCCTACAACTGTGACTCTCGCTCCGGCTGCTACATAATAACGATGGTAATAACTCTTCACATCGTCGAGAGTGAGGCTGGATAAAGCAGCAATGGTACCGGTTGCCGGATATCCCAGAATATTGTGTTGGCCGTATAATATTTGCGCCAAACTCTGACTCGCCAGCCAGCTTGCCTTAGTACTATTTTGTTTGAGTGATTGTAGTTTTAGCCGTTTCACCCGTTCAAACTCTTCAGGCTCAAACGCGGGATACAGCAGCTTTTCCTCCACTAACGCCATCGTCGCCGTAAAATTTTTAGTTAGCGATTTTACAGAAATGGTACTGCTGTACATAGAGGTATAAAACTCAACACTGGAGCCCAATGATTGTAAAGTCTCACTCAATTCCTCCAACGCGTAATTCTGGGTGCTTTGATTCATCATCGCCGCAGTTAACGCTGCAATTCCCACCTTGTTTACGGGCTCTACCCTGCGACCCCCTTTAAGGCTGATCTGCAGATTTATGGTCGGTAGCTCATTATCCACAGAACCTAGTATCCGAATACTAGGCACCATTGTTTTCCTCCATAATTCGGGTAGCCGGATAACAGGAGGTGGGCCTGTCGGGGGTTGTTTACTTCTATCGAAATTGTCTTTAATACTTAGGTAACTCAGTGTTCCAGCTTGGACAGCCTGATATTGCGGTGATACTCGTGGTGGGATCTGATAGTTATCTTGCTCAGCCACGAGCTCTAAACTTCCTTCAGGGACCACACTGAACACTAACCTCGGCCGGTTATAAACGTACTTATCAAAGTTTTTCTGAACCTGCCAAGGTCTTAACCCTTTAAACGCATCAAGCCCCCGCATGGCATAATTTGGATCGTCCATCAGGGTCTCCCCAATCGCCAGAGACTTCACTTTAGCCGACACACTTTGCAAACTGAATATAGTGCTGGCTTCTGTAATGGACTGCGCCCTTTTAATATCGGCTTCTGTCACTCCCTGATGTGCAAGCTCAGCTAAGGATTGATCCATCAAATTACGAAGCTTCGCCAGATTGATTTTTTTCTCCGGGTTTGCCGTTGCATACACAGTAAAATTACACGCCAGCTCATCACACCTGTGATTCGCCCCAGCTTGCATGGCATAACCTGTTTTAACCAAGTTCCGGAATAAAATAGAGTTATTACCTCTACCCAACATATATGCAGCCATATCCAGCGCCACTTCGTCCTGGTGCCCTAAATGCACTGTAGGGTAAGCTAAATACAGTAAGGGGAGATGGATTTTATCCTGCATAGAGACGTATCTGTCCTTATCCAGCTTGGCTGGTAATGGAACTGGCTCAGGTACAGGTGGACCTTCGGGAACAGGAGAAAAATATCTGGCTACCCATTGCAATGTTTGCGCTTTGTCAAAGTCGCCCCCTATGGTCAGTACCGCATTGTTTGGTCCATACCAGCGAAGGAAAAACGCTTTTAAATCGTTTACATTAACCCGGTCAAGATCTTCCAGGTAACCAATTGGCGGCCACGAATAAGGGTGATCTCTTCGATAAAGAGCTTCATTCAGGCGTTCACCCACCAAACCATAGGGCACATTATCAAATCGTTGCGCCCGCTCGTTTTTCACTGTACTGCGCTGGATTTCAAATTTAGCTTGATCAACCGCATCGAGTAAAAAACCCATGCGGTCGGCCTCCAGCCACAATACTTTTTCCAGTTGGTTGGCGGGTACAGTTTGATAATAGTTAGTCCTGTCTTTACTGGTAGAGCCATTCATGGTGCCGCCTGATTCATTCACTATCTTGAAGTGCTGCTGATCGGCGACATGTTTGGATCCCTGAAACATCATATGCTCAAAAAAATGAGCAAAGCCTGACTTACCCAGCTCTTCACGCGCAGACCCTGCGTGGTAGGTGACATCCACATTGACCAGAGGATCCGAATCGTCATGGTGCAACAGAAGCGTCAGGCCATTGTCCAATCGATACTTTTCGTATTTGAGTAACAAACCATTGGCGGAAGTATCCTGTACTTCTAACAAAGTTACCCCAGCAGGCAACGGCTGGCTTTTCTGATACGTACAAGCCAATAGCGGGCTGAGTATAAAAACAGCCAATAAAGCGAATTTTACCTGCATGTTTTATCCCGTTTGAATACACCAAAAGCAAATCAAAGCCAGGGTGATATATCTCTGAGTCTTATCAACAAAAATAGCAAGTAAACCCGGTGTAGGTTTTTACTTTAACCGGATAACAGCTAAACCCAAGGGTCAGCAATGATAATTAGCCAACTGAGTAACAATAAGGGTTCCCTTAGGCAGATCATTTTATCTGAGCTGGTGGCCGGTTTAGCGGTAACAGGATTTCGGTGCTGGCGGGTAAGGCAAAAGGTGCCATATAACTGGCGGCAAAGGACCCTGCTGAAAGTGCCGAAGACTAACAGCGAATGGAAGCAGGCTAATTCAGGGCACTGATGAGCCAAGTGCCCTGGCTGTATGATTAAGGCCTGAGTAGTACTTTACCCCGGGTATGGCCGCTTTCAATTTGTTGATGTGCCAGTGGGGCCTCTGATAACGGATAAGACTCTGCAACATGTACTAAAAGCTGACCTTCGTCCAGCTTATTAACAAGCCGCTGTAGCTGGGTTTTGTTTGGTTTGACCAACATACCCAGCGCCGTGACGTTATACTGCTCGGCTTTGTCTTTGATCGCCTGTGCTGTGATGGTCGGTACTGTGACTATTTTCCCGTGCGGCTTCAGGCAAGCCAAACTATCTATCCCTGTCTGTCCACCGACCAAATCAAGCACCAGGTCGACATCTTTCACAGTACTCTTCACGTCCTGAGATCTATAATCAATAACTAAGTCCACGCCCAGGCCGGACAAATAATCATGGTTATTAGCCGAAGCCGTTGCGATAACCTTAGCGCCCACAGATTTAGCTAACTGAACCGCAATATGCCCAACACCACCGGCCGCGGCATGGATCAATACGGTTTCACCTTCAACCAAACCGCCATGTTCAAATAAACCTTGCCAGGCAGTTAAACCAGCCAGGGGAAGCGCAGCGGCCGACTGCATAGCAACCTGTTCCGGCACTTTTACCAACTCCTGTTCACTGGCAATAACCACTTCGCTGTAGCAGCCCCCAACAAGCGGAAACCCGACTAAGCCGCAAACCCTGTCTCCAGGTTGAAGCTCCCCCGCGCCATCAAAACACGATTCCACCACACCGGACATATCATAACCAGGCGTCCAGGGCAGTTTCTCCTTGTTGTGCTCGGCAGCCCAGCCCAAGCCTGCTCTGGTCTTAGCATCGATGGGATTAACGCCTGCGAAGGCAGTTTTAACCATCAGCTGGCCTTTCCCCAGACTTTTAAGGTCCACTTGAGCAGTGACTAACTGATCCGGCTTGCCAAAGCTATGTATCTGTAACTGAGTGACTTTCATCTGTTATTCCCGATAACTGTAATAGCGTTAGCTTAACAAATTTGCTACCTTTTGATGAGTGTATTTGATGGGGTGTTGTCTGTGTTGATTGGTAAGTTTTTTCTGCTTCCTCTTCTACTTTCTGTCGGCTGGTGGCTGTTTCTTAGGTATTTTGGTCTGAGCATTGAGCAGGGGAAAAAAGGATTTTATTGGATTATCGGTATTTCGGCTGGCCTATTGGGGTTCTTTTCTCTGATGATCTTTGTGACCAGCTAGCAAAAAAAAATATAAAAAAAGTGGCCCAATGGCCACTTTCTAATTCACTGTATTTTCGTCAACCTAACCAACCAAGGCAAGCAACACTCCGGCGGCAACCGCGCTACCCAAAACACCGGCAACGTTAGGACCCATAGCATGCATTAACAGGAAGTTATGTGGGTTGGACTCGAGTCCCACCTTGTTAACCACCCTGGCAGCCATAGGTACGGCAGAAACACCAGCAGCACCAATAAGCGGGTTTATCTTGCCTCCGCTCAACCTGCTCATCAGCTTAGCCATTAATACACCTGACGCGGTACCGATAGAGAAAGCCACCGCTCCCAGCACCAGAATGCCTAAGGTTTCCACGTTCAGGAAGTGCTCAGCAGACAATTTAGAGCCCACAGCAAGACCCAAGAAGATGGTCACAGCATTGATAATTTCGTTTTGCGCAGCATTACTCAAGCGATCCACTACGCCTGATTCACGCATCAAGTTGCCCAGGCAGAACATACCTACCAGAGGTGTAGCCGCAGGCAAAAGCAGAATACAGGCAAACAAAACCATCAGCGGGAAGATAATCTTCTCTCTTCTGCTAACAGGCCTTAACTGCTCCATCTTGATCTGGCGCTCTTTCTCTGTGGTCAGCGCACGCATAATAGGCGGCTGGATCAAAGGAACCAAAGCCATGTATGAATATGCTGCTACTGCTATTGCGCCCAACAAATCCGGCGCCAACTTGGAAGCCAGGAAGATAGCCGTTGGCCCATCCGCACCACCAATAATGGCAATAGCAGATGCATCGGCCAGGGTAAATTCAAAACCCGGTACAAAGTTGAGCAAAATAGCGCCAAATAGCGTAGCAAAGATACCAAATTGAGCAGCCGCACCGAGGAACAACATCTTCGGATTAGCAATCAGGGCGCCAAAGTCAGTTAAAGCACCAACTCCCATAAAGATAAGCAGCGGGAATACCCCGGTATCTATCCCTATGTGGTAGATGTAATAAAGCAGTCCACCCGGCTCAGTTAGGCCGGCGTTAGGAATGTTGGCCAATACGGCACCAAATCCAATCGGTAACAGCAATAGCGGTTCAAACTTACGCACTATGGCCAAATAAAGTAGCAGTCCACCGACCGCTAACATGACCAGCTGTTGCCACTGGAAACTAGCTAATCCCGTGTCACGCCAAAGCGTTAATATACCGTCCACAGCAAATCCTTATGCTAAACCTAACAGGGCATCACCAACTGCGACTGAGTCACCTTCCCTGACATGCACAGTCTGAACTACACCACTTTTTTGAGCTCGTATTTCAGTTTCCATTTTCATCGCTTCCATGATCAGCAATACATCACCTTCACTGACCTGGCCGCCTGGCTGCGCCAGTATTTTGAATATGTTCCCCGCGAGTGGTGCAGGTACATCCTCAACCGAGCCAGCCGCAGGTGCACTTGCCTGGGCCTGGGCCTGAGCGGGAGCGGGAGCGGGAGCGGGAGCGATTCCCTCGATACTGCCAGCTGGTCCAACTTCAACCTGGAAGACCTGGCCGTCAACACGTACAGAGTATGACTCCGGCGCACCAACAGGTGTCGCTGACACAGCAGGCGCAACGTCATCGGCACTCGGTACTGGTTCGAACGCATCCGGGTTATTTCGATTTTCCAGGAACTTCAGACCGATTTGCGGGAACAAAGCGTAAATAAGTGCGTCATCAATGGTCTCATTCGCCAGGCTGATGCCCTTTTCCGCTGCCAGGTCTTTCAGATCTTGCTCCAGCTTGTCCATTTCCGGCTCTAACAAGTCTGCCGGGCGGCAGGTAATGGCTTCAGAGCCGTCAAGCACCTTCGCCTGCAGTTCCGCATTAAAAGGTGCAGGCGCCAAGCCATATTCACCTTTCAATACTCCGGCGGTTTCTTTGGTGATGTTCTTATAGCGTTCACCCATCAGAACATTAATCACGGCCTGCGTACCCACAATTTGTGAGGTTGGCGTAACCAGAGGGATATAACCTAAATCTTCACGAACCTTAGGGATCTCTTGTAATACATCATCCAGCTTATCTGCAGCGCCTTGATCTTTGAGCTGGCTTTCCATATTAGTTAGCATACCGCCAGGTACTTGGGCGATAAGAATACGGGAGTCGACACCTTTCAGCGCGCCTTCAAATTTGGCGTACTTTTTACGAACCTCGCGGAAATATGCTGCGATTTCTGCCAGCAGATTTAGATCCAGGCCAGTGTCTCTTTCTGTGCCTTCCACTATTGAAACTATGGTTTCTGTTGGTGAATGTCCATATGTCATACTCATGGAAGAAATGGCCGTATCCAGCACATCAATTCCCGCATCTATGGCTTTTTGATGCGTAGCAACACTTAAACCCGTAGTTGCATGACAATGAAGGGCCAGGGGAAGGTCAACCTCTTCCTTAATACGCGTGATCAGCTCTTCCGCCACATAGGGTTTCAGTAGACCGGCCATATCCTTAATACACAGAGAGTGGCTGCCCAGGTCCTGCAAACGTTTGGCCATATCCACCCAGGTATCCATGTTATGGGCCGGGCTAGTGGTATAAGAGATAGTCCCTTGTGCATGTCCGCCTACCTTTACCGCTGCTTTAATTGCAGTTTCAAAATTACGAACATCATTCATGGCGTCGAAGATACGGAATATATCTACACCATTGGTGTGGGCGCGTTCAACAAAACGCTCGACAACGTCGTCGGCGTAGTGACGATAGCCTAGTAAGTTTTGGCCACGTAACAACATTTGATGCTTAGTGTTCGGCATTGCCTGTTTTAACTTACGAATACGCTCCCAGGGATCTTCCCCTAAGTAACGAATACAAGAATCGAAAGTGGCGCCGCCCCAGGTCTCCAATGACCAAAAGCCGACTTTATCCAGTTTCTCTGCAATTGGCAGCATATCTTCGATACGCATACGCGTGGCAAACAATGATTGATGCGCGTCGCGTAATACAACATCCGTTATAGCGAGAGGCTTAGACATTACGTTGTGCTCCTTAAATCTGTCCTTGAACTTTAATTACTTATTAGCGCTACGGTATTGCTGTACGGCGCTAGTAATGGCGGCAACTAATTTTGGGTTATTTATAGTTGTAGTGGAAGTTGCTGCCTGACTTTTGGTTGCTGGAGGCTGCTCGATAGGTGGAGCAAACTTCGACATTAGTTGAACGGCAAATACCATCAGCCCCAGAAATAGAAAGACAGATACCATTCCCAAAACTAATAAATTAGCTGCTTCCAGTAAAAGGTGTGAAATTTCCATAACCTACTAATTCCATGTTCAGCAACATTAGCAATTGTTAAGAATTACCATGTTGATGTTTAAAAAGTCAAACGTTTTTGAATAACTATTCAAAAACTATTCATTTAACGCTTAACTTTGTTACTAGCTTGTTAAATCTATCAGTTGACTCAGAAATACCGGCAACAAAACTTCAGTGACAAGCTAAAAGCTACTCTAGAATCCCAAAAAGACCCTAGTCTAGAAAAACCAACCCAAAGGGGGTAAGTGTTTCCCTGAGATCATTCACAAAAGCCACCTAGTCTACTTATTTCAGGCGATTTTTAAAGCTCTAACTGATCAGGGTCAAAGATCATCTGTCTATATAACCAAACTACATAGCATTTGCGACATATACACCCAATATGTCGCACGTGACAAGAATATAGCCCTAAAAAATAGCGAGAATACGAGGAAAGTTTATTTCTGTGAATCTATGATAAAAAAAATGGATCTCATCTGGTAAAAAGGGCGGAAAGTTGACCCCAAAACAAGCGGTTTAAAATTTCGCCATGTGAATGAATTAAACATATCTATTCACCTCGCCAATCCTACCGCAAGCCCTGTACGCTCAATTTCAGTCATAGTCTAGCTTTTATGCGAAATAAGAAGCAGAGAAACGTAAAAAATACGGAAAGGAGAATGTATGAAAATAACAAATAACATAGAAGAGGGAGAATGGCGCGTGTGGAAGGAGTCGAACCTCCGACCGCCTGGTTCGTAGCCAGGTACTCTATCCAGCTGAGCTACACACGCGCTGTTCGGGTGAAAACTGCTTGTCAGCAATCTTCTATTTATATAGCACGTGTGGCATGGAAGTGTCGAACCTCCGACCGCCTGCTCTCTATAAGAAAGCCACGTACTTACTGTGTATGGCACGTGTGGCATGGATGTGTCGAACCTCCGACCGCCTGCTCTCAAAAAGAAAGCCACGTACTTACTGTGTATGGCGCGTGTGGAAGGAGTCGAACCTCCGACCGCCTGGTTCGTAGCCAGGTACTCTATCCAGCTGAGCTACACACGCGCTGTTCGGGTGAAAACTGCTTTGCCAGCAATCTTCTATTGTATGGTACGTGTGGCATGGATGTGTCGAACCTCCGACCGCCTGCTCTCTATAAGAAAACCACGTACTTACTGTGTATGGCACGTGTGGCATGGATGTGTCGAACCTCCGACCGCCTGCTCTCAAAAAGAAAGCCACGTACTTACTGTGTATGGCGCGTGTGGAAGGAGTCGAACCTCCGACCGCCTGGTTCGTAGCCAGGTACTCTATCCAGCTGAGCTACACACGCGCTGTTCGGGTGAAAACTGCTTGTCAGCAATCTTCTATTTATATGGCACGTGTGGCATAAAAAGCGTCGAACCTCCGACCGCCTGCTCTCAAAAAGAAAGCCACGTACTTACTGTGTATGGCACGTGTGGCATAAAAAGCGTCGAACCTCCGACCGCCTGCTCTCAAAAAGAAAGCCACGTACTTACTGTGTATGGCACGTGTGGCATAAAAAGCGTCGAACCTCCGACCGCCTGCTCTCAAAAAGAAAGCCACGTACTTACTGTATATGGCGCGTGTGGAAGGAGTCGAACCTCCGACCGCCTGGTTCGTAGCCAGGTACTCTATCCAGCTGAGCTACACACGCGCTATAACAACCATTCTTCTGAATCAAAAAAATGGCGGTGAAGGAGGGATTCGAACCCTCGATAGGGCTACAAACCCTATACTCCCTTAGCAGGGGAGCGCCTTCGGCCACTCGGCCACCTCACCGTTTTGTTGGCGCACATAATACTTCCCAGCGAAAATAAGTCAAACCTTTTTTCAGGGCAGAGTAACAATTTAGAACTGTTCGTCTAGATAACAGGCAAAGCGTCTGGAAAAGCATCAACTTAGCGAGGAGTGGGAAAAGCTAAATAACAAAAAAGGAGCCTCAGCTCCTTTTTAACGTCTGAACCGCTTGATTTAGAAGTTTCCACCTTGGCTGTTGTTTTTCTCAGCCTGGATTCTCATATAAATTTCTTCACGGTGAACGGAAATTTCTTTCGGTGCATTTACACCAATACGAACCTGATTGCCTTTAACTCCAAGGACAGTCACTGTCACTTCGTCACCAATCATAAGAGTCTCACCAACGCGACGAGTCAAAATTAGCATAATCTGCTCCTTGTTATCCTGTTATATTATGCGTTTCGTTAAGTTCCATTATCCATATCTAGGAACAAAAGGTAATACCTAATATCCTTTAATTTATATGGGTTTTCACTTATTTTTCTTCTTTAGGCTCACCTTCCAGGCCAAAAGCCAAATGAAGAGTTCGAACACCCAATTCCAGATACTTTTCATCCACCAATACCGACACCTTAATTTCAGAGGTGGTGATTTGATGTAAGTTAATGCCTTCGTTGCCCAACGCTTCAAACATTGTCTGGGCGACCCCTGGATGGTTCCACATACCAACACCAACAATGGAAATCTTAGCGATGGAGTCGTTACCTTGCACAGCACCGGCGCCAACCTCTTCGCTTACCTTGTTTAGAAGCGCTTCAGTACGACGATAATCGTCCCTGTGAACAGTGACGGTAAAGTCTGCCTTACCGTCACCCAGGGTGTTCTGCACTATCATATCGACATCAATATCTGCGTCACCGATAGGTGTCAGAATTCGTGCGGCAATAGATGGTTCATCAGGAACACCACAAATGGTCAACCTGGCTTCATCGCGGTTAAAAGCAATACCCGAAATAACAGGTGATTCCATTTTTGCGTCCTCATAACTAATAAGTGTACCGGCCCCTTCTTTAAAACTGGAAAGAACTCGCAAAGGCACATTGTATTTTCCGGCAAATTCCACAGAGCGTATTTGTAGTACTTTCGTTCCCATGCTTGCCATTTCCAACATCTCTTCAAACGTGATGATGTCCAGACGCCTGGCTTTGGGCTCGACTCTCGGGTCAGTGGTATATACGCCGTCTACATCCGTATATATCTGGCACTCCTCGG
Source organism: Psychromonadaceae bacterium (assembly GCA_965249895.1). Lineage (GTDB taxonomy): Bacteria > Pseudomonadota > Gammaproteobacteria > Enterobacterales > CBDFNC01 > CBDFNC01. Next base: position 1,103,640 of record CBDFNC010000001.1, on the reverse strand, counting down.
CTTTTAACGCAGCAGCTATGGCCACCGCCGATGTATCTGAGCCACCACGCCCCAAGGTAGTGATATGGTTATTTTCATCCCTTCCCTGGAAGCCAGCAATAACCACTACCCTACCCTGTTTCAGGTGGCTGTTAATATTGTCCGTTTCCACATCCAAGATTCGGGCTTTACTATGGCTGCTGTCGGTGCGCATGCAGATTTGCTCACCTGTCATGGAAATCGCATCAACACCAATTTTCAGCAGTGCAATAGTGAGCAAGGCGATAGTTACCTGCTCTCCGGTGGATACCAATACATCCATCTCGCGACGGCTTGCATTCATATCCAATTCCTTGGCCATACCTATTAAGCGGTTGGTTTCACCTGACATCGCCGAAACAACAACGACAATATCCGAACCCGCGTCACGGTTTCTTTTCACCCGTTGCGCGACCGCTTCGATTCGCTCTAATGAACCAACCGAGGTGCCACCGTATTTTTGAACTATTACTCCCACTTGAGCACCTTCCCTCTTATAAACGTTCTTCCAACCAAGGCAGCACTGTCTTTAGTGCACCTGGTAAGGCTGCAGGATCATTACCTCCCGCTTGTGCCATATCGGGACGACCACCACCTTTACCACCTACTTGCTGAGCAACCAGGTTAACCAATTCACCGGCTTTAACTTTACCGGTTAGGTCCTTAGTCACTCCGGCAATCAGGCTTACTTTATCACCGGAAGCCGTACCTAGTACCACAATGGCGCTTTGTAATTTGTTTTTCAGCTCATCCACGGAGCTACGCAATGATTTCGGGTCAACCCCGTCCAACTTAGCGATCACCACAGAAATACCGTTGATTTCAATGGCTTGATCCCCCAAGTTAGCACTCGCATGACTCGCTAACTTAGCTTTGAGTTGGTCGACTTCCTTCTCAAGGGACTTAGAGCGCTCAAACGCTTGCTTCACTTTCGACGCCAAAGAGAATTGGTCACCTTTAACCCATTTCAGTGATTCTTGGATCTGTTCACCCAGGCTATGGATAAAGTCAATTGCCCCGGCACCCGAGACAGCTTCTATACGACGAACACCTGCGGCAATACCCGCTTCAGAGGTAACCTTAAAGAAACCTATGTCACCGGTCCGTTTTGCATGAATACCACCACAAAGTTCGGTGGAGAAATCCCCCATTTGTACCACGCGCACCATTTCGTCATACTTTTCTCCGAACAGCGCCATCGCGCCGGACTCTTTTGCTTCATCGATCAGCATGACTTTAGTGATAATTTCGAAGTTATTTCGAATGGCCTGGTTCACCAGGAATTCCACCTGGCGCATACTTTCTGGGGAAATCGCTTCAAAATGAGAAAAATCGAAACGTAGGCCATCAGGTTTGACCAACGAACCTTTCTGGTTGATATGCTCACCTAACGTACGTCTTAGGGCTTCATGCAGTAAGTGAGTTACAGAGTGATTCAGGGATATTGCCTGACGACGCGGCGCATCAACCACTGAAGTTACTGTGTCCGAGGCACTCAGGCTTTCGCCGGACAGGTACCCTTTGTGCAAAAAGGCATCACCAGACTTTTGCGTATCTGTCACCATAAAGGCACCGTTAGCAAACTGAAGCTCACCCGTGTCACCTACCTGACCACCAGATTCAGCATAAAAAGGCGTCTCATCAAGTACTACCAAGGCTTCATCGCCAGAACTAAGCTGTGTGACTTCCACGCCTTCTTTAAACAGGGCAACAATCTTTCCCTTCGCCTCGCTAACGTTATAACCCAGGAAGTTAGTTTGGGAATCGACTTTCACCGCTTCGTTATAATCGCTCCCAAAGCTGCTCGCCTGCTGAGCACGTTTACGCTGAGCCTGCATTGCAGCCTCAAAACCTTCCTGATCTATGGTCAGTTCACGCTCACGTGCAATATCACCAGTTAAGTCAGCCGGGAAACCATACGTATCATAAAGTTTAAACACCAACTCGCCAGGGATAACTCCGCCTTGCAGAGTTTCTAACGCATCATCAAGAATGCTCAAACCACGACCCAGGGTCTTGGCAAACTGCTCCTCTTCGAGCTTAAGGATTTTCTCAACTATCGCCTGTTGTTGAACAAGCTCTGGATACGCTTCCCCCATTTGCACAACGAGTTCGGCTACCAGCTTATAGAAGAAGGACTGTTTAGCTCCCAGCTTGTTTCCGTGACGCACAGCGCGGCGAATGATACGTCGAAGTACATAACCTCTGCCTTCATTGGAAGGCATTACGCCATCAACCACCAGGAAGCTACAAGAGCGGATATGATCGGCGATTACGCGCAGGGATTTACTTTCCAGATCGGTTGCACCGATAATTCCCGCGGCATTTTTTATTAATGCCTGGAAAATATCGATTTCGTAGTTGGAGTGAACGTTCTGTAAAATAGCAGAGATACGCTCAAGACCCATACCCGTGTCAACAGAAGGCTTGGGTAAAGGTTCCATGGTACCGTCGGCATGACGGTTAAACTGCATAAAGACCAGGTTCCAGATTTCAATATATCTGTCGCCATCTTCTTCCGCTGTCCCTGGAGGGCCACCCCAAATATGCTCGCCGTGATCGTAAAATATTTCGGTACAAGGTCCGCAAGGTCCGGTATCACCCATGGACCAGAAGTTGTCTTTAGCACCAATACGGGCAAGACGATCGGGTGCAACACCTATCTCATTCAGCCAGATTTTTGCTGCTTCATCATCTTCTTCAAAAACAGTGACCCACAGCTTTTCTTTGGGCAATTTAACGACTTCGGTCAGAAACTCCCATGCAAACTGGATAGCTTCACGCTTAAAGTAGTCACCGAAGCTAAAGTTACCTAGCATTTCAAAAAAAGTATGGTGTCTTGCGGTATAACCTACGTTTTCCAGGTCATTATGCTTACCACCTGCCCGTACACAGCGCTGGCTGGATGTCGCTCGGGTATAGGGCCTTTGCTCCATCCCAAGGAAGGCATCTTTGAACTGAACCATACCCGCATTGGTAAACAATAGCGTTGGATCATTGCCAGGTACTAAAGGGCTGCTATCAACATTTTGGTGCCCTTTACTTTCGAAGTATCCAAGAAACGCTTGGCGTATCTCGGCGGTGGATTTTGTCATCAATTCGTTCCCGAAATTATGCTCACTAAAAACAACAGAGCTTAGAGCGCTCGTGATCTGCAAAAGTGCAGTGCCGCCCGTAAGCCAGCCCAGCGAAGCTGCTTACAGCTAAAGCAGCACAATATATCACGGGTAACAATTCGGGAAAAGATAGTGACCATAAATCCACCGCCATCCCTACCATTCAAGCTAAAGCAGGCATGACATATCACGGGGAACAATTCGGGAAAAGATAGTGACCATAAATCCACCGCCATCCCTACCATTCAAGCTAAAGCAGGCATGACATATCACGGGTAACAATTCGGGAAAAGATAGTGACCATAAATCCACCGCCTCCCTACCATTCAAGCTAAAGCAGGCATGACATATCACGGGTAACAATTCGGAAAAGATAGTGACCATAAATCCACCGCCATCCCTACCATTCAAGCTAAAGCAGGCATGACATATCACGGGTAACAATTCGGAAAAGATAGTGACCATAAATCCATCGTCATCCCTAAGCATTCAAACTAGAACAGGAATTACAGCGGGAAGGAGGGGGGTTGAAAAAACAACAGATAACTGCAAGGTAAATTTAGCGCTGCCGGCTCATATCCGATTCGGTATAACTGATTGATTTTGCGAGTCTGATTAGCCAGACCATTGGCATAACCAATGAGTTGTTACACTCAGTTAAACACTGTCAGACAGAAAAATATGCCTGAGCTTTATTTCTGGTTAAATCATGGGCTAGTTTATAGCGTTCTTTATATAGTGAGCTACGTCAACGGCCTCTGGGTACTAAAAGGAGTAAAGGTTAATTACACCCGGAAGATTAACCACTTTACGTTATTCCTTTGCCTGCCCCTGGCCAAAGAGTTACTTCCCTTCGAGAGGAGCAGTGAGAGCTTAGTTTGGGGTGTGATATTGACTATTTTGGCCCTGGCTATCTATGTGCGACCTATCCGCAGACGCTCTCGACTTATCGCTACTATGTTTCTTTCCTTTGACAGACCCGAAGACAGACCATACACCTTGATCTGGCTTACCACCCAGTTCCTGGCAAGTTATCTGATATTGATCCCATTAGGCTTCTACCTGCATAGCATAGACAGGAGCGCCCTTATCTATCTGCCTGTTTTGATCAACGGTATTGGAGACGGGCTGGCGGAGCCGGTTGGAGTAAGGTATGGCAGGCACAAATATCGCACCTGGGCGCTGTTTAGCAAAACGCGCTATACACGTAGCTTGGAGGGAAGCGCCTGCGTGCTAGTTACAGGATTTCTCTGCGTACTTCTATTTGCCGGCCACTTTAATACAACACAGCTGACCCTGGCACTCCTTGTATTACCCTTGGCCATGACCCTGGCGGAAGCCTTTTCTCCTCATACCTGGGACAGCCCTATGTTATATCTGACCGGGGGGATCGTGATAATTGGGCTAGTGCAGCTTCCCTAACCTAGGCCAGCACATAGCTAATTTGCTCGCTGTCAAAACCCCGGTATTGCAAATATCTCTGTTTTTTGACTCTATCTTTAAAATCAGAAACCGGACTTTCACCGAACTTTTTTAGATAAACAGTCTTGGCTAATTCAAACCAATCCTGTTCGGATTGCTCCATCGCCAACTGGATATCCGCCTCAGGGATCCCTTTTTGCCTTAATTCACCATTGATCCTGATGGGGCCCAGTCCCTTCCTCGCTTTCACCCGGCAAAACATTGCTGCGTAACGGGTATCATTTACCCAGTCCTGCTCGGTGCAATATGTCACGACTTGTTCGACGATTTCAGTGGGGAAGTTTTTGGCGAGTAATTTATTTTTAAGTTCAAGACGGGAGTGCTCCCGCCCGGTCAATAGGTGGAGCGCCACACGCTCCACCTCCGGCAGACGAGTACTAATCTTCCAGCTCCGCTTCTTCTGAAGCGAGTGCATCCTCTCCCGCTTTAGGTAGCAGGCGTTCGCGGATCAGTGTCTCTATCTCACTAGCCACTTCCGGGTGCTCGGTCAGGTATTTACATGCGTTGGCTTTACCCTGGCCTATCTTGTCACCTTTATAAGAGAACCAGGCGCCGGCTTTTTCAACCAGTTTTTCCTTAACCCCCAGATCCACGATTTCTCCCAATTGGTTAATACCTTCACCATACATGATCTGGAATTCAGCTTGCCTGAATGGTGGTGAAACCTTGTTTTTCACTACCTTCACGCGGGTTTCGTTACCTGTGACTTCGTCGCCATTTTTCACCGCACCAATACGGCGGATATCCAAACGGACAGACGCATAAAACTTCAACGCATTACCACCCGTTGTGGTTTCCGGGTTACCGAACATCACACCGATTTTCATCCGGATCTGGTTGATAAAGATGACCAGGCAGTTGGATGTCTTGATATTACCTGTTAATTTACGCAACGCCTGAGACATCAAGCGTGCTTGCAAACCGACGTGGGAGGCGCCCATTTCCCCTTCGATTTCCGCTTTTGGCGTCAAGGCGGCGACCGAGTCCACTACAATCACATTCACCGCCCCCGAACGCACCAGCATGTCACAGATTTCAAGCGCTTGTTCACCGGTATCCGGTTGTGAAACCAGCAGGTTATCTGTATCGACACCCAGTTTTTTGGCATAGATGGGGTCCAAGGCATGCTCGGCATCGATAAAGGCACATGTTTTACCCTGCTTCTGAGCTTCAGCAACCACTTGTAAGGTCAGGGTGGTTTTACCGGAACTTTCCGGTCCATAGACTTCTACCACGCGGCCATATGGCAGACCGCCTATACCCAGTGCTATATCCAGTCCTAGAGAGCCGGTGGAAACAGATTCAATATCCATCATGGCTGCAGCGCCATCGCCCAGACGCATAACTGCACCTTTACCAAATTGTTTTTCAATTTGCCCCAGGGCGGCGGATAAAGCTTTTTCTTTATTCTGATCCATTTTGTTCTCCAAACGAGATATACTTTGCGATAATGAAGTCAAGTATACTGTTTATTCATACAGTATCAAGCCCTGTTCATGAGTTTTCTCTGACCCTAGATGCCCGGCGATTCGAGCTTTCTGTCTGCAGATAGTAACCCCGCCAATAACCAGTTGTTGATCATATGAATTCTAAAGCAAATATAGATGTCCAAAACCACACTCCGATGATGCAACAGTATCTAAAGCTCAAGACTGAAGCACCAGATATTTTGCTGTTTTACCGCATGGGTGATTTCTATGAACTGTTTTATGACGACGCTAAAAAAGCATCTCAGCTACTCGACATTTCCCTGACTAAAAGGGGAAAGTCCGCTGGTAATCCTATCCCAATGGCAGGTGTGCCTTATCACTCCATTGAGGGATACCTGGCCAAGTTAATTCGACTGGGGGAATCAGCCGCCATTTGTGAGCAGGTCGGCGATCCAGCCACCAGCAAGGGGCCGGTGGAACGAAAAGTGGTACGCATTATCACCCCAGGAACGGTAAGTGATGAAGCATTGCTGACGGATAGGCAGGATAACCTGCTGTGCAGTGTTTATTTTGATGGCGCTAATTTCGGCTGCGCCGCCCTGGATATTACCAGTGGCCGCTTTACGATTAACCAGTTTACAAAGGAAGAGACCTTACAGGCGGAAATCCAGCGGTTATCGCCTGCTGAATTGCTCTATCCAGAAGATTTCGCTTATTTATCCCATATCGATAATCAAAAAGGGTTAAGACGTCGCCCTGAATGGGAATTCGAACTGGAAACCTGTAAGCGACTGCTCAACCAACAGTTTGGCACCAAAGATCTGGTGGGCTTCGGTGTTGAGCAAGCCAGCGCAGCATTATCTGCTGCAGGTTGTCTGATGCAATATATCAAGGATACCCAGAGAACAGCTCTGCCTCATATTCGCGCGATCCAATTGTTGCAAAACCAGCAGAGTATTATATTGGATGCGGCCACCAGACGTAACCTTGAGCTGACCCAGAACCTGGCGGGTGGTTTCGAGAATACCCTTGCGCAAGTCCTGGATAATACCGCAACCCCGATGGGAAGCCGCTTGCTTAAACGCTGGATACATCAACCGGTAAGGGATATCAAACAGCTTGAGCAACGGCAAAATACTATTAGCAAGCTGATTGAATTTGGGCTTTACACAGATATCTCGCCGCTGATGAAAAATATCGGTGATATCGAACGGGTTTTAGCCCGATTGGCGCTACGTTCAGCCCGTCCACGGGACCTGACTCGCATGCGTAATGCCTTCGATATTCTGCCCCAGCTACATGAATTGTTACGTGACAACGAATCGCCTTTATTTACCGAGTTAGCAGCGCGTATCGACGAATACCCTGACCTGTTGGAGCTGTTAACCCAGGCTGTGGTGGAAAATCCGCCGGTTATTATTCGCGATGGTGGCGTTATTGCCGAAGGATACAACAGTGAGCTGGATGAATGGCGCGCTCTTTCCAAAGGGGCCACCGAATACCTGAAGCAGCTTGAGCTTAGAGAGCAAGAAAGCACCGGCATCCAAAACCTGAAAGTGGGTTATAACAGGGTGCATGGCTACTTTATCGAAGTCAGTCGCTTGCAAAGTGATCTGGTGCCCGCTTCATACGTCAGACGACAAACGCTGAAAAACGCCGAGCGTTATATTATTCCTGAGTTAAAGGTGTACGAGGACAAGGTATTATCCAGTCAGGGTAAGGCGCTGGCGCTGGAAAAGCGTCTGTATGAAGAGCTGCTGGACAAACTGATGCCTTATCTTGCCAGACTACAGCAATCTGCCGAAGCGCTGTCGGAGCTGGACGTATTTGCTAATCTGGCTGAGCGGGCCGAAACCTATCACTACTGTAAACCACAACTGGTAACCACCCCAGGCGTTAACATTGAAGCAGGCCGTCACCCAGTTGTAGAGCAGGTCAGCGAAGACCCCTTCATAGCCAACCCCGTCCAGCTAAACCAGAACAGACGCATGCTTATCGTTACCGGGCCCAATATGGGGGGTAAATCTACCTATATGCGCCAGACAGCTCTGATTGTACTGATGGCACACATTGGCAGCTATGTACCGGCTGAAAGCGCCATAATTGGTAGTGTAGATAGGATCTTTACCCGGATCGGCGCCTCGGATGATCTCGCCAGCGGTCGCTCCACCTTTATGGTTGAAATGACGGAAACTGCTAATATCCTGCACAACGCCACGTCTTCCAGCCTGGTATTAATGGATGAAATTGGCAGGGGTACCAGTACTTTTGATGGTATGTCACTGGCCTGGGCCTGTGCCGAATATTTAGCACAGAAAATAAAGGCCTTCACCCTTTTCGCCACCCATTATTTCGAGCTGACCCAGTTACCTGAGCAGCTTCAGGGATTAGCCAACGTACATTTGGATGCCGTTGAACATGGAGACAGTATTATCTTTATGCATGCGGTACAGGAAGGTGCTGCCAGCAGAAGTTATGGCCTGCAAGTGGCTGCTTTGGCCGGTGTGCCAAAAACAGTGGTTCACGATGCTAAGTTGAAGCTAAACCAACTCGAGGCACAATCTCACCAGCTGGACAAGAAAACCACGCCACAGGCGAAGCAACTGCCAATAGTCGAGAGTAAACATCCCCTCGTTGAGTCATTGGAGCAGATCAATCCAGACAATTTAACGCCAAAACAGGCTCTGGATCTTCTCTACCAGCTGAAAAGAGAAATATAGAAACAAGAAAGCCTCCAGTCGGAGGCCTTTCTCACTTCATTTTACCCTTTTAATACGAACCCTTTACCCTCGAAACAAAGCTTCTATGGACAAACCTTGCTGGGTCAACACGTCTTTAAGACGCCGCAAAGCTTCTACTTGAATTTGTCTTACCCGCTCTCTTGTCAGGCCGATTTCCCGACCCACATCTTCCAATGTGGACGCTTCGTAACCTAATAAACCAAACCTTCGGGCCAATACCTCTTTTTGTTTGGGATTTAATTCATCCAGCCAATTTACCAGGCTAACTTTGATATCATCATTCTGAGTACATGTTTCCGGCCCGCCTCCTTTTTCATCCGCTATAATATCCAGCAACGCTTTATCGGAATCCCCACCAATGGGTGTATCCACCGAACTTATTCGTTCGTTAAGACGTAGCATCTTGCTGACATCTTCCACGGGTTTATCCAGCTTGGCGGCGATCTCTTCCGCTGTAGGCTCGTGATCCAGGGAATGAGCTAACTCTCTCGACGTCCTTAAATAAACGTTCAGTTCCTTGACAACATGAATAGGTAAGCGAATCGTACGGGTTTGGTTCATTATCGCCCGCTCTATGGTCTGGCGGATCCACCAGGTCGCATAGGTCGAAAAGCGGAACCCTCTTTCAGGATCAAACTTCTCTACGGCGCGGATCAAACCTAGATTACCTTCTTCAATCAGATCCAGTAGCGCCAGGCCTCGGTTATTGTATCGGCGGGCAATTTTAACCACCAAGCGAAGGTTACTTTCAATCATACGCTTACGAGACGCTTCATCACCTCGTAGCGCTCTTCTTGCGTAATAAACTTCTTCCTCGGCGGTAAGGAGAGGAGAAAAACCAATTTCCCCTAAATAGAGTTGGGTTGCATCCAGGTTTTTGGCTTCCGAAGCCCGCATGCTGTTAACTGTGTCTTTCTTTTTTACCGCTTTATTTTTCTTGACGTCATCCAGAACATCTACTGCAGAATCCACATTTGCTTGAGTGTTGCCGTTGCTTTTGCTGTTGCTGCGACTCATAAGTTGTTCTCCCTAACATTCACAGTGGAAAACACTGCGACGGTTATCTTCTTGGCAAATACCGCATGGGATCCACGGATTTGCCCCGGTACCTAATTTCGAAATGAAGCCTGACATCTGATGTGCCGGTACTTCCCATTTCTGCTATTTTCTGGCCCACTTTAACCGTTTGTTGCTCCTTCACGAGCAACTTGTCATTATGAGCATAGGCGCTAAGATAATCATCATTATGTTTGACGATTATCAGCCTTCCATAGCCCCTTAATGCGCTTCCGGCATATACTACTTTGCCTTCAGCAGCAGCATAAACCGACTGCTTTCGCTCTCCAGCGATATCTATCCCCTTATTACCTTGTTCGGAGGAAGAAAATCCTTGGATAATCTTGCCTCTAGCTGGCCATTGCCACTTGGTAATTTGATTAGGGTATAATGCGTCAGTCTTGCCTTTTTTATTGTTAGCTTTTTCAGCGTATTCCTTTCTTTTGGCCTGTTCAAGTTTTTTTTGTTCATTATGTTTACTGGTCTTATCAGTTGTGGTTGGTTGCTTTTTGGCCTGTATATTGCCTTGCTTTTTCTTGGTGCCGCTCCCAGGTATGACATATTTCGGCGGTGTTAATCTGAGTTTTTGTCCTGGGAAGATAGTATAGGGTGCCTTGATAGCATTGTAAGCGGCTATATCTTTGGGATCTTTTCCGGTCCGCCAGGCAATAGCAAATAAGGTTTCCCCTCTTTTCACCGTATAGGAACTCCCTTTATGGACACCACGACTGGATTGATCATAGCTATTAACGCTGCTCACAGGGGCAGGCTTCGATTTTGAGCTGCAGGCAGTTAATAAAAGCAGACCAGCCGCCAATAAGCAGAAAGGGAAGGCTCTGGTAAAGCGGGCAAGGAGTATGATTACCATATTAGCTAATAAAGAAATAGGCACCAACCCCAGACGACATCATCAATCGACCGGCAAGGGCAACGCCTTTGTGTAGCCACTGCCTGCCCACCGAGCGCCATTACTTTTCCATAGAGTCTGGCAAACAGGCTCACAACAAATCACCGCTAACCAAAGGTACAAATCGCACAGCTTCAATTTGCTGGCTAAGGAACTTTTCTCCATGGCGGGTGATAAGCTTTAGTATTTGTTGCTCTTCACCTACAGGGATCACCAGCCGACCACCATCTTTAAGCTGGGACAGTAAGGCTTGGGGGACCTGCGCTGCCGCCGCGGTGACGATAATTGCGTCAAACGGGGCTTTGCTGGGCCATCCCTGCCAACCATCACCATGTTTGGAAAATGTATTGTGGCGATCTAACAGTTTTAGCTTTCTTTTCGCCTGAAATTGCAGGCTTTTGATTCGCTCAATACTGTAGACCTGATCGACCAGGCTAGCCAGAACCGCGGTTTGGTAACCCGAGCCCGTCCCCACTTCTAATACTCGCTTGGGTTTTACCTCTAAAATCAGATCTGTCATCTTGGCCACTATGTATGGCTGAGATATGGTTTGCCCCTGCCCGATAGGTAAAGCCGTATTTTCCCAAGCCTTCAGGGAAAATGCCTCATCGACAAAGAGTTGCCTTGGCGTTGACTGGATAACCTGTAACACCTTTTCATTACTTATCCCCAGCTGCCTTAATGTCTCCACCAAGGCCAAGCCCCGCTGAGCCGCCGATATCATTGAACTACTCCGTTTCTAACCAATCTGAGAGAGACTGCATATTTTGATATGCCGTCAAATCGATACGCAATGGTGTAATAGACACATAACCTTGCTCTATAGCGTCAAAGTCAGTGCCCGTGCCCGCATCTTGCTTCGCTCCCGGGGGGCCAATCCAGAAGATTTCTTTGCCCCGAGGATCCTGAGTTCGGACCATATCTTCCGCTCGATGGCGATTACCAAGACGGGTGACCTTAATGCCTTTAATTTTCGACAAGGGCAAGTCCGGAACATTCACATTTAAAACCTGGTCCCGAGCTAAAGGATGTTTGGCTATTCTCTCCACCAATAAAGCTGCGTAATGGGCTGCGCTTTGATAGTGTTCGTTTCCTACCAGAGAAACTGCCATGGAAGGCAACCCCAGAAAACGCCCCTCAGTCGCTGCAGCTACCGTACCTGAATAAATCACATCATCCCCCAGGTTGGCTCCGGCATTTATCCCAGCCACCACAATATCCGGCTCACTAGGCAATAGCTCGTTGATTGCAAGGTGTACGCAGTCTGTGGGCGTACCATTAACAGCAATAAAACCATTATCCAGCTCGCGAATACGCAGCGGCATTTCCAGCGTCAGTGAGCTGCTCGCACCACTGTGATTCCGCTCCGGAGCAACTGTCGTCACCTCTGCAAGGTCGGCTAACGCCTGACTCAGTGCTATTATTCCTGGCGCAAAAACACCATCATCATTACTCACTAATATTTTCATGATTTACTTCTATTAAATTCACAGATCATTGTTACCAATGCCCAATCACTATACATCACCCGATAAACACAGCCGCCTTGTTCAGCCAATATAGCGTTCCCTGTGTACCAACTATCAGCCGGAAGGCATCTGCTCCGGCCGAATTCACAATTAAGAGCACATATATGACATCATTCGTTATTCTTCGCCAGAGTACTTTTCTTCACGCACTTCGACTAGCTCACGGATAACGCTGGTAGCGTAACAACCTGAATTAAGATAAAACTTAAGTACCAACTGGTCATCACTCAGCTCATAACTAAAGTCCTGTGGCATTACCAGTACAGCACGACGCTCTTGTTTTAAACCAGCCTGCTCCAGTCCTTCCCTAAAGCACTGATACTCGGCCAAGGTTGCCATTTCAAACGCCTGTGCCGCTTGCTCGCTGGTTAATTCACCCTTACCCCATAACGGCGCGGACAACCTGATTTCTTTATCTGACAGACGGCTCTTTATGGTGTCATCGATTTGTTCTGGGGTAAAATAAGAGCGATTATAGGCTAACTGAAAACAGTCTCCTTCCATGGCGGTAAAAGCCAGCTGTTTATCGATACGCTGAGACACTACCAGGTTAAACAGATAACTTCTCGCAGCAGACAAATACATGCCACGCTTAAATCTATCTTTTATCCGTTTACCTTCAAACATTTGCCTGGCGGCCGTTAAATTGTTGCCCTGATATCCGAACCTTTGTTCGCCAAAATAGTTAGGCGCGCCACCCTTAACCAGGTCTAAACGAGCTAATAAACCCTCACTAGCAGATAACTCGCGCAAACGGATTTCAAACCGGTTCCCTGCCAAAATACCGGTTCTTAACTTCTTGTTATTGCGCGTAATATCAAGTATTTCCACCTGTTCGTTATTAAGCGCAGTAAAATCTGGAGTGTCCTTGCCGGGCAAGTGTACCGAAAAAGTCTGCTCCGTAACCCCGCGTTTATCTTTTAGGCCGGCATAAGTAACCTGTTTTGCAGGTACGTTGGCGACACGGGCGATTTGTCTGGCCAGGTATTGGGTATTTTCACCGGTTTTACGCACCCGGATAAAAACGTGTTCTCCGTCGCCGCTTGGGGTAAAGCCCAAGTCTTCGATAACAACAAAATCCTGGAACTCGGCCTTGAGTCGGGCGCTTACTTCTGGTTTGCCATAAAGATAAGAAAAATTAGTTTCCATTCGATTTCACCAATAAGACAACAGCATGGGTGGAAATCCCTTCTTTACGACCGGTAAAGCCTAACTTCTCTGTTGTGGTTGCTTTGACATTTACCTGTGATACTTCCGCCGCTAAATCCTGGGCAATTGAAGCTCTCATTCGATCAATATGTGGCGCCATTTTTGGCGCCTGAGCGATAATAGTGACATCCAGATTACCCAGGGTATACCCCAGGCTGCGGATTTTTTGGTACACATCTCGCAGCAAAATCCGGCTGTCCACCCCTTTATACTGGTCATCGGTATCAGGGAAATGTTTGCCTATATCCCCTAATGCCAGTGCGCCGAGTAGCGCATCAGTCACAGCATGCAAGGCTACATCACCGTCAGAATGCGCCACCAGCCCGTGCTCATAAGGGACTTCTACACCACCAATGATAATGGGTCCTTCGCCGCCGAATTTATGTACATCAAAGCCATGCCCGATCCTAATCATTTTTTTTATCCTGTTGTTCGAATCGTGATAAATAGAGTGCCGCTAAGGGCATATCTTCCGGCCGCGTCACCTTTATATTGTCCACTCGCCCCTCCACCATTAGGGGTGAATAACCAGCCAACTGCATCGCAGAAGCTTCATCTGTAATAGCCTTACCTTGCTCCAGGCCTGATTTAAGCGCTCGCTTCAAGGCAGGTAAAGGAAACATTTGCGGGGTCAAAGCATGCCATAAATTCACTCTTTCAACCGTACTGACAATTTGACCCATTTCATTAGTCCGTTTCATGGTGTCCCTTACTACCGAGCCTAATATCGCTCCATGCTCGGCTTGGCTGCCGGAATCGATTAATTTGTTTATATCTGTGAGGGTAATGCATGGTCTTGCCGCATCATGAACCAATACCCAGGCCGCATCCTGAACTTGGCTTAAACCGGCTAACACAGAATCTGCCCGCTCGGCGCCACCTGTGGTGATACAAATTTTTGGGTGCCTGGCTACCGGCAACTGAGAAAACCAGCTATCGTAAGGGCTCAGCGCCACAATTATCTGGCTCACCGCGGGATGAGCTAAAAATGGCGCCAGACTGAACTCAATTACAGTTTTATCCAGCAAGGGGAGGTATTGTTTGGGTATCTCAGCGGCCATTCGACTGCCAATACCCGCCGCAGGTATCACTACAGCTAAAGGTGATCTCAAGATCGCTCCTGTTGAATTCTGGTTTCAGTCGGGATATTAATTGCTACGCTTGGGAATAATCCGATAAAAGGTCTCACTGTCCTTAATTAAACCCAGCTCATTTCGCGCTCGCTCTTCCACCGCTTCGCCGCCTTTCTTCAAATCGGCGATCTCCTCATACATTAAGGCATTGCGCTTTTGCAGCTTGCCATTGCCTTGCTGTTGCTCCGACACCTCTGTTTTCAGGCGGGTATAATCACTCAGACCATTTTTCCCCTGCCACAAGTGGTACTGCAGCATTCCCAGCAATAAAACCAGGATCAGAGTAAACAGACGCATGTCCTTCTCCATCATTTCGGCGATTCTGTTTACGCCACTTCTCTTTTCTGTAGGGACCAGGAATTCGTGCGCCTACCAAAGGAAAGTGCATAGTTTCCCATAATGATGAGGCTAAATCAGCAGTTCAAAGAAAATTACGTTAAGACGGGATAAAAAAATCCCCGGACAAGGCCGGGGATTTTTACAATATGGGCTCGGTCAGGAATTAGCCCTGGCCTTTAACTTCTTTCAGACCTTTGTACGGTGCGTTTTCGCCCAGCGCTTCTTCGATGCGGATCAGCTGGTTGTACTTAGCAACACGGTCAGAGCGGCTCATAGAACCAGTCTTGATTTGGCCGGCACAAGTACCAACAGCAAGATCAGCGATAGTTGCATCTTCAGTTTCGCCAGAGCGGTGAGAGATAACCACTGTGTAACCTGCGTCTTTAGCCATCTTGATAGCAGCCAACGTTTCAGTCAAAGAACCAATCTGGTTGAATTTGATCAGAATAGAGTTAGCTACACCTTTCTCGATACCTTCAGCAAGGATCTTAGTGTTGGTAACAAACAGATCGTCACCTACTAACTGGATTTGATCACCCAGCAGCTCAGTCTGGTGTTTGAAACCAGCCCAGTCTGACTCGTCCAGGCCGTCTTCGATAGATACGATTGGGTAGTCTGCAACCAGACCTTTCAGGTAATGGTTGAACTCTTCAGAAGTGAACTTCTTGCCTTCACCCTTAAGGTCATAGATACCGGCTTCTTTGTCGAAGAACTCAGATGCAGCACAATCCATCGCCAGAGTAACGTCTTTACCCAGCTCATAACCCGCCAGTTCAACGGCTTCTTTGATGGCAGCAAGTGCAGCAGCATTTGATTCCAGATCCGGTGCGAAACCACCTTCATCACCAACTGCAGTGCTCAGGCCTTTGCCCTTAAGAACTTTAGCCAGGTTGTGGAATACCTCAGCACCGACACGCAGACCTTCTCTCAGTGTTTTAGCACCGATAGGCTGGATCATAAATTCCTGGATATCAACGTTGTTGTCCGCATGCTCGCCACCGTTGATGATGTTCATCATAGGTAGAGGCATAGAGAACTGACCAGCAGTACCGTTTAGCTCAGCGATATGAGCGTAAAGAGGCTGACCCTTCGCTGTTGCAGCAGCTTTGGCGTTCGCCAGAGATACTGCCAGGATAGCGTTGGCGCCAAAGTTAGCTTTGTTCTCGGTACCGTCCAGGTCGATCATGATCTGGTCAAGAGCAGCTTGATCTTGTGCATCTTTACCAACCAGAGCTTCAGCTATGGGACCGTTAACCGCAGAAACCGCTTTTAGTACGCCCTTACCCAGGAAACGTGTTTTGTCGCCATCGCGCAATTCCAGCGCTTCACGAGAACCTGTAGAAGCGCCAGATGGCGCAGCAGCCATACCTACGAAGCCACCTTCCAGGTGAACTTCAGCTTCAACAGTTGGGTTACCACGTGAGTCGATAATTTCACGACCTAGCACTTTAACTATCTTGGACATTAGAGTTCCTCTTTATTTGTAAACTTACAACATTTCAAAACTAGAAATTTTTAACAAATCCAGTCCTTCGGGTCAATGAAAAACTAGTTCAAATCCTTTTGTTGATACTCTCTTGCAGCCTTTATAAAGCCTTCAAACAGAGGGTGACCATCACGAGGAGTGGATGTAAATTCGGGGTGAAACTGTGACGCAACAAACCAAGGATGTTGTGGATTTTCTACAATTTCCACCAAATTCTTGTCGGCAGATAGGCCTGTGACCTTCAATCCTGCTTTTTCTATCTGTGGAAGCAGCACATTATTCACTTCATATCTGTGGCGGTGACGCTCATGTATGGTATCGCTACCGTACATATCGTGTACTTTCGAGCCTTTCACCAAGTGACAAAGCTGCGCGCCTACTCGCATGGTGCCGCCAAGATCGGAGGTCGTATTACGGGTTTCGACGCTGCCCGAGTCGTCAGTCCACTCGGTGATCAAACCAACCACAGGGTTAGGTGAATTCGGATCGAACTCGCTGGAGTTAGCCCCTTCCATTTCGGCGACATTTCGCGCGTACTCGATCAGTGCAACCTGCATCCCTAAACAGATGCCCAAATAAGGCACTTTATTTTCACGAGCATACTTAGCCGCCAAAATCTTACCTTCTATGCCGCGTTCACCAAACCCGCCAGGGACAAGGATTGCGTCTACACCACTCAGGATATCTTCACCTTTGGCTTCTACATCCTGAGAGTCGATATATTTAATTTTAACGCTGGCCTGATTTTTCAGTCCACCGTGTTTCAGTGCTTCATTCACCGATTTATAAGCATCTGGCAGTTCAACATACTTACCTACCATACCGATAGTAAGTTCAGCTGTTGTATTAGCTTCTTCGTATATTACCTGTTCCCATTCGGACAAGTCCGCTTCAGGGCATTCCAGGTGGAAGCGACGCACACAGTATTCGTCCAGGCCTTGCGCTTTCAGCATTGCCGGGATCTTATAGATACTGTCAACATCTTTCAGGGAGATCACCGCCTTCTCTACCACGTTACAGAATAGCGATATTTTCGCTCTTTCATTGGCTGGAATGGTTCGGTCGCTACGGCAAACCAGGATATCCGGCTGGATACCTATGCTGCGTAATTCTTTTACCGAATGCTGGGTAGGTTTAGTTTTCACTTCACCGGCAGCCGCCAGGAAAGGCACTAAGGTCAGGTGCATGTACATGGCGCGCTCGCGGCCAACTTCTGTGCCCAGCTGACGGATGGCTTCCAGAAACGGCTGGGATTCGATATCACCAACGGTACCGCCAATTTCTACGATAGCCACGTCCTGGCCTTCGCCACCAGCAATCACACGCTCTTTAATACCATTGGTAATATGCGGGATCACCTGAATGGTTGCGCCCAGGTAGTCACCACGACGCTCTTTACGCAACACATCTTCGTACACACGACCCGTGGTAAAGTTATTGCGACGGGTCATCTTGGTGCGGATAAACCTTTCGTAGTGACCCAGGTCCAAATCGGTTTCGGCGCCGTCATCTGTGACAAACACTTCCCCGTGTTGGATTGGGCTCATAGTACCTGGATCCACGTTAATATACGGATCCAGTTTCATTATGGTCACTTTAAGACCACGGGCTTCGAGAATGGCGGCCAGGGAAGCAGCAGCAATACCCTTACCCAGGGATGACACCACCCCACCTGTCACAAAAATATATTTTGTTGTCATGCTGATCCTGAGATGTTAGGAAAATAAATGTGATTTTGAGACGTACAAGACGGGAAAACAGTATAGCAAAACCACCTACTCCTCACAACGGGAGATAGTGTAACCGACCAAAGTATATTTTGCTTGTTTTAGATCAAGGGTTGTTATTTTCTTTCACTTTTTGCCACGCCAGCTCCATTTCTTCCAGGCTGCAATCGGATAGTTGCCTGTTCTCTTTCAAAAAGTGTTGTTCTACCTGACGAAACCTGGATTCAAACTTATCGTTGGCCCTGCGCAGAGCTTGCTCCGGATCTTTTTTCAAATGCCGGACCAGATTAACACTGGCAAACAAGAGATCACCGACTTCATCTTCAATTCTGTCTTCATCCACTGTCACCTGGTGAACCTCCTCCAGCACCTCATCTATTTCTTCTTTAATTTTATCCACCACAGGTCCGAGCGTCTTCCAGTCGAAGCCAACATGAGCACAACGTTTCTGAATTTTATTGGCTCTGGTTAAGGCAGGCATGGACTTGGGTATATTATCCAGCACACTTGGGGCTTGATTAGCTTGCTTGGCCCGGCGCTCTTTCGCTTTTTCAGCTTCCCAATTGGCCTTTACTTCCTGTTCAGTATCTAGCTCTGCACCAGAAAATACATGGGGATGACGACGGATAAGCTTTTCCGAAACCGTTTCTACTATATCGTTGAAATCGAACAGACCTTTTTCTTTGCCTAACTGAGCATAAAATATCACCTGAAACAGCAGGTCCCCCAGCTCCCCTTTGAGCTCCTCAAAGTCTTCCTGCTCTATGGCCTCAGCCACTTCATAGGCTTCTTCCAGGGTATAAGGCACTATGCTTTTAAAATCCTGCTTCTGATCCCAGGGACAACCGCCATCAGGGTCTCGTAATTTGGACATTATGGTTAGCAGATCCTTGATGGATGTGGGCTGACTCAAAGGGCTTCTCCGTAAAATTAAATAGGGCCAAGTGTACCCGTAATGGGACTCAAATTCTCCTGCCAAATAACAGCGGCGCTGCTGCTCATTTAGGAGGAGGGCAGAGTGTTGAACAAGAAGGGAAGGACACAAAAGCGCTTTGTGCCCTTTAAGGACTTGCTTATAAGCGCCTGGCTTCCACCACACCTTTAAGCTGACTTACCTTGGCTAATACTCTTGCCAGGGTATCGATATTGAAAATCTCCAGCTCCATGTCTATGGTCGCAGATTCGGATTTCACATCTGAGTAACTCTTCAGCCCCAACACATTCACCTTATCATTGGCCAACACTGTGGTGATATCTTTTAACAACCCACCCCTGTCGTTGGCAACGACTCGTACCACCAGAGAATATCCGCTGGAGCAGTCATCCCCCCAAACGGCTTCAATAATACGCTCGGGATGCGCATCGGCCAGATCTTTTAACTGCTCACACTCACGGCGGTGAATGGAGATCCCCCTGCCCTGGGTGATATAACCTGAAATTGAATCCCCGGGTACCGGCTGGCAACAACGGGCGATAGAGGTCATCAGGTTGCCCACCCCGTCGACTATTACATGATCTTTAGCCCGCTTTTTCTTACTGGCGCTAGCGCTTTTTCGTTCCAGTTTCTCCAGAGCTTTTCTGTCAGCCTCTTCCGCCGTGGGTTTGTTGTGCAAGTTTTGCAGGTAATTAACTAACTGGTTTAACCTGACGTCACCGCCACCGATACCAGCCAACAAATCATTTAAGCTAGCCACATTAAAGCGCTCTATGGCGGGCTCAGAATCACTGACTTTAAGCCCGATGCGGGATAGTTCGGCTTCCAGCAGATCTTTACCCGCGGCAATATTCTTGTCCTTATCCTGCTTTCTGAACCAGGTGGCAATTTTGGAGCGGGCGCGGGAAGACTTGATATAACCCAAGTTCGGGTTAAGCCAGTCCCTGCTGGGATTTGGCTCTTTCTGGGTAATGATTTCAACCTGATCACCGGTTTGCAGGTTATAGGTAAAGGGCACAATTTTTCCGCCAATTTTAGTACCTATACACCTGTGGCCTACCAGGCTATGTACGTAATAGGCAAAATCCAAAGGCGTTGAGCCTGCCGGTAAATCCACCACTTCACCTTTAGGGGTAAACACATATACCCTGTCTTCGAATACCTGGCTTCTCACTTCTTCAACCAGGCTGCCGGACTCGTTCATATCATCTTGCCAGGCCAGCAACTTTCTCAGCCAGGCTATTTTTTCTTCGAAGCCGCCGGCACGCCCTGCCGACTCTCCCTCTTTATATTTCCAGTGGGCGGCCACTCCCAGTTCGGCATCTTCATGCATTTGGCGAGTTCGTATCTGGATTTCCACGGATTTACCATTGGGTCCCAATACCACTGTATGGATAGACTGGTAACCGTTAGGTTTAGGGTTAGCTACATAATCGTCAAATTCACTGGGTATATGCCGCCACTGAGTATGTACCACGCCCAGTGCCGCGTAACAATCCTGCAGCTCCTCCACTATGATACGCACCGCCCGCACGTCAAACAGTTCGCTAAAGTGCAGACCTTTTTTCTGCATCTTCTTCCAGATACTGTAAATATGTTTAGGCCTGCCGTAGACATCCGCCTTTATCTGGCCGCTCTCCATCCCCTGGCGTAACGATGCAACAAAGTCGTCTATGTAAATTTCCCTGTCGATGCGTTTTTCATCGAGCAATTTGGCGATTTGCTTATAGGTCTGAGGGTGCAAGTAACGATAAGAGAGATCTTCCAGCTCCCACTTTAACTGGCCGATGCCCAGACGGTTAGCTAGAGGCGCATAAATATCCGAGATCTCCTTCGCCACCAGGACCCGGGTTTCCTCTTCGGCATTTTTTACCAGGCGTAAGAAACAGATCCGCTCCGCCAGCTTAATCACCACAGCCCGAACATCTTCGACCATCGCCAGCAACATCCGCCGCAGGTTGTCCACCTGTACATCTGTGGCTTTCGCATCACTGCGACTTTGCAGGGTGCGAATAGCCTCCATTTCGCTAACCCCTTTAACCAGGACGGCCACATTTCCACCCCAGCTCTCTTCTACCGACACCAGAGAAACTAGCTCTGCGTCCACCAGAGGGAAAAGTAGCGCGGCTTTCAGGGTCGTCAGGTCCATGCTCATGGTTACCAGGATTTCCACCATCTCGACACCAAGCTCGAGACTCCGCAACTGGTCCCGCTGCTGGCAAATATCTGCAACCCTTTGATAGACCATTAATAAGGAATCGGACTCGGCTCGCTCCAGGCCAAGTGAGGAAACCCACTTTTCAGGATCCCGCAGCGCCGTTTTCAGAAAGTGTGTATCTCGAACAGAAACCATTTAAATCATCTTCTCCTATCAGGTTAGCCGTAAGTTACAGCGCCTAAAATAACAAGCAGTGAGCACCCTTTAGGGTAATTTCGTTGTTCAGCGCGGTTGTAACTGGTCACCACACAGGGCACAGAGTAAAATACGGGCTCATCAGGTTAGCTCAAATAGCGCCATCGACTCCATATGGCTGGTATGGGGAAACATATCCATTAACCCCAGGCGTTTTAGCTTATAACCCTGTGCAAGCAACTCCTTGCTATCCCTGGCTAAGGTTGCCGCATTACAAGAAACATAGACCAGTTTTCTGGCTTTTAGTTTTGCTAAATAAGGCATACTGTTTAACGCACCTGCCCTGGCGGGATCTAGCAGTACCTTATCGAAAGGCTGGCTGGCCCAGCTTTCCCGGGTAAAATCTGCCGATAAATCGGCGTGGAAAAATTCAACATTTTCCAACCCCGCGTTTAATGCATTCAGCCTGGCCCGCTCAACCATGGCTTCCACCCCTTCCACGCCGACGACGGAGCCGGCCCTTTTGCCCAGGGGTAAGCTAAAGTTGCCTAAACCACAAAACAAGTCCAGCACTCTGTCAGTTTTTTCTAAACATAACCAGTCCAGCGCCTGGGACACCATAGCCTCATTAATAGTATTGTTAACCTGAATAAAGTCTCCCGGAGCGAACTTGATTTCCGTGTCCTTCACCCAGTAACTGCTTTGTGCTTCGCCATGGAGAACCTTCTGCGTCAGCGAGTCAGGCAGGAGTACCATTTTTATTTGTTGGCTCTGAGCAAAAGTCAGCAGACTTTGTCTGTCTTGATCCGCTAGTGGTTTCAGGTGCCTTAGGGAAACAACCGGCCCTTGGGCCGACAATACCAGTTCACAGTGTCCCAAATGTGCTTTTGATTTCAAGCCTTGCAAGACCTGCTTCAGGGGGTCAATGAGTGATTCCAGCTTGGGCTCCAGCACGGGACATACTTTTTGATCCACCAGGGTATTGCTGGCTTTGCCCCTGAACCCCATGCCCAGTCGTTTGTTATTCTTGTTGTATTGTAAACCAAAGCGAGCCGCCCTGCGGTAACCCCATTCACTTCCGGTAATGGAGTCAGCCCAACTCTCTGGCTGAGTGTCGGCAAAGCGTGCAAACAGCTCCACCAGGCTTTGCTGTTTTTGTGCCAGCTGTGCTTGTCCGTCAAGGTGCTGCAGATTACATCCCCCGCAAACACCATAATGTGGACAAGCAGGTGGAATGCGCAGCTCACTGGGCGTTAATACCTTGATTAGCCGAGCCGACGAATAATTCTTCTTATTTTCGCTGATTTTTGCAGAAACCTGCTCACCCGGCAGCGCGCCTTCGATGAACACAGGTTTACCTTTTTCTCTGGCGATCCCTCTACCCTGATGATCTAATTTATCGATAATAAATTGGCGAGGTTTACCCGAGTCCTGGCGTGGACGAGATGCTTTAAAAAACTGAGCCATAACAATTAAACAGCAGGGCGAAACATGCTATTGGATACAGAAAGGATGAATAGGCTTATTGTCCCATATAGAGGCAGACAACACCAATTAGCGGCGAAAGGGTGAGTTAGCTAAAAGAAGCATCGGATAGAGATTCACAGAAATAACCTGCTATGTCATCATAACAGCTAACCGTTCTGTCTTTATATTTGATCCTATGACCAAATACGGCCTTAGAGCCAGGGTAATTGCCTTAACCATCATCCCCACTATCTTAATGGGTAGCTTGATGGCCGCGTACTTTACATTTAATCGCTACCAGCAGCTGGAAGATTATATGATTGAGCAAGCGGTTAATATCGCCGATCCCCTCGCCATCGCCAGTGAAGTGGGCATGCAGCAACAAGACAGGACTTATCTGCGCAACCTGATTGGTATCATACATAGAAAACACAGTCCGGCTATTATCAGCATCGCTATTTTTCAGCCAAATCATAAACTTTTTGTAAACAGTAACTTCCATCGCGAATTTGGCCGACTAAAACTACCTCCGGGTCAACCCATACCCGAATCTACTCAGGTAGAGGTGCAGGATGACTATATTATTATCCGCACCCCCATCATCGCAGAGAATATTTACAGTAATTACCCGCTGCCCTTACCATCGGAAGATGAGCCCAGCAAGCTGGGTTATATCGCCATGCAGATCAACACGGATAAAGCACTGTTGCTGCAATACAGGGATACCACGGCAGCTGTATTTATCGTTGTTATAGGCATAGTGATCAGTGTGCTGTTCTCCTTCCGTCAGGTGAAAAATGTCACCGAGCCCATCTCGGCCATGGTGAAAGCGGTAGACAGAATTCGTGAAGGTCGGCTGGACGCCAGGATCCACGGTAACTTCACCGGCGAGCTGGGTATGCTGAAAAATGGTATCAATGCTATGGCCAAGTCCATGTCCGAATATCATGAGGAGATGCAGCAGAGTATTGACCAGGCCACATCGGACTTAAGGGAAACCCTGGAGCAAATAGAAATCCAGAACGTCGAGCTGGATATGGCGAAAAAACGCGCCCAGGAAGCCGCCAGGGTGAAATCGGAATTCCTGGCCAATATGAGCCACGAGCTAAGAACACCACTCAACGGGGTGATAGGGTTTGCCCGTCAGCTACTTAAGACCTCCCTCAGCCCAAGCCAGACGGATTACCTGCAAACTATCGAAAAGTCGGCCAACAACCTGCTTAATATCATTAACGATATCCTCGACTTCTCCAAGCTGGAAGCGGGTAAACTGGTGCTGGAGAATATCCCTTTTGCACTGCGGGATACGGTAGACGAGGTCATTACCCTGCTGGCGCCCAGCGCCCATGACAAAGAGCTGGAGCTCTCTTTAATGGTGGACTCAGACGTGCCAAGCGGTGCCATCGGCGATCCACTGCGCTTCCAGCAAGTGCTGACCAACCTGGTGGGCAACGCCATTAAATTTACCGAACAAGGCAATGTTGAAGTACAGATCAGCATTATGGGTGAAGAAGACGGCAAAATTGTACTGAAAACCATGGTCTCAGATACGGGTATTGGTATTTCCGAGAAGCAGCAAGCTCAATTATTTGAAGCCTTTGGCCAGGCGGATACCAGTATCACCCGGCGTTACGGTGGTACTGGCCTTGGACTGGTGATCACCCAAAAACTAGTGCATCAGATGGGCGGGGAAATTGAACTCGTGTCCACGCTGAACCAGGGCTCTACCTTCTGGTTCAGCGTGGTACTGGAATCGTCACCCATGCCTATGGCAGAGCCATTACCCATTGCCGGCTTAAAATCCCAGCCCATTTTAGTGTTTGAGGCCGATGAATATTCGGCCAGAGCCAGCTCGATGCAACTGAATCAGTGGAAGATGAAGGTCAGCCTGTGCCAGACCGAGGAGGTCTGGAAGGAGCAACTGTCCAGCAAATACCAGAGTATTGTTATCGGCCACAGCGATCCCGGCCACCTGAACCCGCTGTTCAAGCGCATTAACCTCGCCCGTGAATATTGTGAAAACGTGGTGGTATTAATCAACGCCAGCGATCCTGCCCTTAAAGAAAAGTTGCTCAACGCCGGCGCAACCCAATGCTTAAGCAAACCTATCAACCACAGGAAGTTCGCTGCCGCGCTTATCGCGCTGGAAGAGGAAGTAGTGGAGGCGCCTTTGCTTAAATTTAAACCGGCCAAGGTACAGAAAAACCTAAGAGCCATGGCGGTGGATGATAATCCGGCGAACCTGAAACTTATCTCTGCCATGCTCAAAGACCTGATATCAGATGTCACCACCTGTAAAAACGGCAAAGAGGCCGTCGATAAAGCGGCGCAAGACAATTACGACCTTATATTTATGGATATCCAGATGCCGGTGCTGGACGGCATCAGCGCCTGTAAAAAAATTCGTAAATCCAACCGTAACAATGACACTCCCATCATTGCGGTTACCGCCCATGCTATTTCCGGGGAAAGAGAAAAACTCATAGAAGAAGGTATGGATGACTACCTCTCCAAACCCATCGATGAGATGGTGCTGGCACAAGTGGTGGATAAGTGGGGCCAGTGCAGCCACGAGGCAAGCCCTAGCAGGCTTGATTGGAGCCTGGCATTAAAGCAGTCTGCCGGTAAGCCGGAATTGGCAAAAGAGATGCTCAGTATGCTTATCGAGAGCTTTGAAGAGGTCAAGCTGCAAATAGATCACGCCATCAACAACAGCGTAAATGCCCATGAGTTGGATCAGGTGATCCACAGGTTCCACGGCGGCTGTAGCTATAGTGGCGTCCCCCAGTTACAGAAGCTGGCGGCTCTTATCGAAACAGAGCTGAAGAAAGGCACCCAAGTGGAAGTACTGGAGCCAGAATTGTTTGAACTAATCGATGAAATGGCTCACGTAGAAGAAGAAGCTAAGAGCATTATCTAATGGCCAGGCTTTTTGTTTAACCCAAAATGACTAATACCGCCACCATTGAAAATGGTAATGATTTTCACTTCCATTTAACTGTATAATCCCTCTATTTCCTGTCACGTTAGCCTTATGAGGGTACCAATGGATTTTTCCAGCTGCTGGAATAAGTTTCTTCAGGCCGAACAATTGCAACATCAAGGATATTTATACCAGGCCAGCTGTCTATGGCAGCAAGTCGTGGAAGAAATGCCGGAGCACGTCGAGCATTTTATCCAAAGCGGCGGCAAAGCCTGTATGACCGAAAATATTACCCACAGCTGGCTCGATGCATGCAACCAACTGGGAAAGTTAAAGTCAGCTATTCACGGACCGGAAGCAGAGTACGACTACTTACAGCTGGCCTATTCCCGGGTTCAGCTTTGGTTATGCATGAGCGAATTAAGCCCCGAATTTCGTAGCTGGTTGTCTACACGGCTGGAATTACTCGCCACAGCTCTTATTGCTTTCTGCCAAAATCAAAACTCTGAGTTGTGGCAACAAAAAGCACAACAGCAGTCAGATCTGCACGCTTTGTTTATACATGGTCGGGCCCCCCATTTCGCACCCAGCAGTCATTTATACGCCTCATAACAGTAAAGGAAAAAATCATGGAACAAGCGCTGTTGGCAGTCAACAATTTACAAGTCTCCTTTGATACCCCTGAGGGTCAAGTTGTAGCGGTAAACTCCCTGTCATTTTCTCTCAATACCGGTCAAACCCTGGCCATAGTGGGTGAATCTGGCTCTGGTAAGTCCGTCACCGCCAATGCCATCATGCGGCTTTTACCAAAACAGGCCCGAGTCTCGGCCCATAGTTCGGTAAAATTCCAGGGACAGGAATTACTGGAGATGGATGAAAAAAAAATACGGCTGATCCGTGGCGACCGTATTTCCATGATATTCCAGGAGCCCATGACCTCGTTAAACCCTTATATGCCCATTGGTAAACAGGTAATGGAGGCCCTCCAGTGCCACCGATCTATCAGCCGAAAAGATGCCAAGCAGCGGGTGCTTAAGCTGTTTAACCTGGTACACCTGCCCTCTCCCGAACCATCGTTAAAAAAATACCCCCATGAATTTTCCGGCGGCCAGCTGCAACGTATTATGATAGCCATGGCTTTAATTAACGAGCCGGACTTATTAATTGCAGATGAACCCACCACAGCCCTGGATGTCACCATACAGGAAGAAGTCCTTAACTTGCTTAAAGAAATTCAACAGAAAATGGGCATGGCCATACTGTTTATCACCCATGATCTAGGTGTGGTGCAATATATTGCGGATAACGTGCTGGTGATGTGCCGGGGAGACTTTATCGAGCAAGGTGAGGTGAAACAGATTTTTCAACATCCAAAGGATGATTACACCAGAATGTTGATAAATGCCATCCCCAAAGGCCAGAAACAACCCGTAGAGGATACTGCAGAGCAGCTGCTGCACTGCAAAGATATATGGGTCCGATACGCTTTATCACATAGCTTTTTCGGTAAGGCAACGCGTCACCTGGATGCAGTAAAAGGCATTAGCCTGTCCCTAAGACGTGGAGAAACCCTGGGGATCGTAGGCGAGTCAGGTTCGGGTAAGTCAACCCTGGGCCGGGCTATAATGCGCCTGGTGGAAGCGGATGGCGAGCTGAAGTTTCGCAATCAAGATATACAAAAGGCAAAAGGAGTTAAAGACAAGGCGCTGCGAAAAGATATGCAGATGGTGTTTCAGGACCCACTGGGCTCCCTGTCTCCCCGCATGACCGTGAGGGAAATCATCTCCGAGCCCTTGCTGACCCACTATCCCAGCATGAGCAAAGAGGAAAGACTAACCCGCACACGCCAGGTGCTTACGGAAGTCACCCTGGGCGCCGACTGTATCAACCGCTACCCCCATGAGTTCTCCGGCGGGCAACGGCAACGTATCGCCATCGCCCGAGCACTAATTATGGAGCCCGCATTCATCCTGCTGGATGAACCTACCTCAGCCCTGGATCGCTCGGTGCAACTTACCGTGATTGAATTACTTAAAGAGATCCAGCAGCGGCGCCATATCGCCTATCTGTTTATCAGCCATGACCTTAGCGTAGTCAGGGCGCTTTCAGACAGGGTCATAGTGATGCAAAGTGGCGAAGTGATGGAGCAGGGTACGGCGGAGCAGATTTTCCACCAGCCTCAGCATGATTATACCCGTCGCCTGATAGCCGCGGCTGAGTTGATGTCAGACAGGCAAACGGCTTAGCATTCCGGCTGCAGTCACTTTTCCAATATAACTGTAACCATCGCCTGAATTTCGCAGTGGAATTAGTCCCGGATGGGTATACGGCTTCGCACACTGACTGCAGTCACTTTTCCAATATCACTATAACCATCGCCTGAATTTCGCGGTGGAATTAATGGCGGATTGGTGTGGGGGAGCAATAAACTCTCACGTTAAGTAGTTGAAAAACAAACTAAATTCAAGGGTCTCATCTTATCATTTACGGGTATTCTTGCGTTCAAGGCCGCTGATCCAGCGGCCTTTTTATTGTTTTCCTGATTTCGAGTCCATATCCAGGGTCTGGACAACGAATTTACCTTAAGCCACCCAATGCCTGCGTCTCCTTGCCACCATCCCAAACAAACCCACGGCAAATAGTAATATGAGTGGAGGCTCGCTCACCGCAACGAGTTCAGGAAAAGTAAATGTAGCGATACCCACGCCAGAGCCACTGCTGGATTGCGGCTCCCAGCCCACAATTACGCCCCCTTCAAAATCTCCATTCACCAGCCCTGGCCAAATAATATTATCCAGCAACACCCTTGAGCCAGTTGGACCATTCAACTCAAACTTTAGCTCGACATCCGTTAACCCCAGCAACGCGTCTTCAATGGGAATAAAAACGGTATCAATCACTCCACCAAAGTCAGCCGCCATCGTTCTATAAAGCTCAATATTATCCAGGAAAACACTTAAGTCTCCGGTCAGAGTTTCGAACACATAATCGAACGAAAAGTTAAACGGCGAGAGCGGGCTATCAACCGTTTGGCTGATACTGGAAGGTGAATCGGTTTGTATAAAAAGAGCTTCACTTTTTTGTCCACCACGTCTTTCTGCTAGTTCAAATGCAATGCCATCTGAGGCGCCTGCTCTGTCCCTTACTGTTACTACATTGAGCCCCGGAGCAATGTGAGTAGCAGTAGTAGCTAGATCAATTAAATCAATGCGTGAATCCGGTGGAACAGTTCCCACAATTGCTTGATTTTCAACGTCGAAATTCATACCTAAAAATATCTCAGTATCCACATCTAGGGTGTGTTGCTCGAAATCACAAGCGTTAATGCAGTTAACCTCTGTATCTGGATCTTGAGCAACTCCATAAAGAATAGCAAGGGGCTCATGCGCTAAGACTTCTGGAAACAAATGATAACCATATTTAGCCACCACATAATCAATTTTGGGTGGCGCATTTTGAAACAGCACTGATTGTTCATCTTGACCAGTTAAAAGCTCAGGATCAAGTACCGTTAAGGTCACATTGCTAATATCCGTTGTGGTAAGAAGAGCTGATTGGCTAAATGGCATAGTAGTTATAGGACCAATCGCAGAGAAAATAGGACCTAGCCATGAATGGATAATCGAATCTCCGTCTGGGTCAAAACTTGGGGTGCCACTCAATAACACATCAAGATTGTCATGACTGAATACGTACGGTCCTTGCGATACAGCCACCGGAGGCGGATTCAGCGGCGCTCCGGTATCCGTCGCGGGAACCATAGTCGTGTTAAAAAATGAACCGTTATAGGTCACAAAATCTGGGATCCCTCCCCCAAATGTCGCAGGAAAAAAATCTCCCGATGGCAATCCAGGGTCAACCGGATAACCGGGAGGCGGGGTATTATCGAAGTTGGCTATAAAAGGGTCATTTACAAACGTACGTATGGTATCTTGCTGCTGGAATTGCTGGGGTGATCCGCCATTCAAGGGTTCAAGGTTAACGTTAAAATTTACGTCTAATGTAGAATCATAAAAATGGAAAACATCATTTGCTATGATATCAATATTTCCCGATGACGAACCAGAAGGGTTCAAGGTAACAAATAGATCGAATAGTTCACCGCCTACGTCGACCGAATTGACACTTCGCAGATTTAGCTCCACCAGTTCAATTTGGATTTCCCCTACCCCCCCCGAAGGAGACGGATCCAACCTTTGCATTATGGTATCTGTATCTCCAGGTCCGACTGGAGAGCCTCTAAGATCAATGTCTTGGAGCCCACCACCCAAGTCAATCCGAAGCTCTGCATTTGGGGTATTAAACAGATCAAAACCAGGATTGGAATCGAATTGATCGGCGAGACTTTTCAAGGGAAACACCCCGCCCAATAGAGATAAGGTGAGCGCCAAAGCGGGAGTAGTTCGAGTTATTATTACGTAGGTGTTCATCGCAGTGCTCCGTAACAACTGGCAAGTGATGAATCTCGTGAGAACGCGAGGTCAGTAAGGGATTGAAAAATACGAGTATTTACTCAGCATCAATCCGTGCATATATTATGCCCCCCCGAGAAGCTGCCAAAAATCAGAGCCTTGAAAAATTGGAAGGTTTGCTCAAATGATAAAACGTAAAAAAACCTGACAATTCCAGTGAGCGTTCATAAGAAATTTTAGCTAAATATTTAGCCACCTGATGAGCGATGTCGGGGCAAATTTACCTGTCTTCCTTCAACATGTATCAATCGGTCACCTTTCGGTTGAAAAAGTCCACGTCATCGTAACTGGCCTTCCGTTAGCATTAGTTGTAAACCTTTAGTGAGCGTATCATTCACGGCATTACCGGTGTTTTTCAAGGTAGTTGTCCAAATTTAGTGCTTTCTATGTAACTTGTTCGCTCTGCTCTTGTTTGTCCGTTTTCTCTGGGTTGAGGGCTACGGTTTCTATGCGTTCCCAGTTACGGGTTGTACCTGACCAGCGCATAGGGTTTCGCATTCGGGCGCTTTCGTATACCTTCTTTCTGTTTTCCAATAGCTTAATGTCTTCCGCCTGGTGGCGCTGTGCCGGGGTGACAAAACTAATGCCGCTGTGGCAGTGTTCATGGTTATAAAACGTCACGAAGTCCTGCACCCAATCACGAACTTGGCTCAATGAATCAAAGCCTTTTCTAGGCCAGTTGGGGCGGTACTTTGTAGTCCTAAATAACGATTCAGAATAAGCATTGTCGTTACTCACTCTTGGCCGATTATGAGAACTCATGATCCCAAGTTCTTCCATCTTGGCTTTCAGTGTCAACGATTTCATTGGTGCACCATTATCTGAGTGCAGCACCAGAGGCTGGCCGAAACACTGTTCCCGCATCACCGTCCGCTGCAATAGCTCCTTGGCCAATTCTCCCGATTCACATTCATGAACTTCCCAGCCAACAATTTTTCGGCTGAATACATCCATAATCATGTACAGGTACCAGTATAAGCCTGTCACTGTTGAAGGCATGTAACTGATGTCCCAAGTCCAAACCTGGTTAGCACCTGTTGCAACATGAGTGGTTGGCGTCGCCTGCCTTTCTCTCGGCTTGGCTCGGCCTCTATGATTTAGTTGCCCTTCCGCCTTTAACACACGGTAAAAACTGGCTTCACTTGCCACATACCGCCCTTCATCAGCTAACTTTGGTACTATTTGACTCGGCGGCAAGCTGGCATATTGCGGCTCGTTGCAGATTGCAATAATATCATCTCGCTCTACCTGAGACAGTTTATTACCTGGCTCAGGTTTGATACTCAACGGTCGTTGGTCGGCAATTACATTACCCTTATCATCACGCCAGCGGCGAAAAGTTCGCTCGCAAACCCCTATTGTTTCAGCCACCTTGTAACGAGCCGCACCCTCTACTACCGCCTCATCAAACAGGCTAAGCAGCAAGGCGCGTGATTCGGTTGAGATCAACTCTCCTCGTCTTGGTTCACTCCGTACAAGGCATCGAGCTTTTTTGATAGCACCAAAAGCGTAGCAGCCTCCGCCAATGCTTTATCCTTGCGGCGTAACTCTCTTTCTAACTGCTTAACCCGCTTCTTATCATCCTTGGTTTTGGCTCGTTCGGCTTTATTCTTTACTGCGGTACCGTGGTTGCCCGCAATACAGGCTTCTTTCCATGACTTAACCTGCTCTGGATAAAGCCCTTTTTCTCTGCAGTATTGGCTCAACTCTGACTCAGATAAAGAACTCGTCTCAACCACCACCGCGAACTTAACTTCAGCAGACCACTTTTCAGCGTTTTTCTCATTACCTGGCACTGGCTGACCTTTCTCCCTCAATTGGTTTAGCCAATTATATAGCGTTTTGTCACTGATCCCTTCCTCTGCTGCAACTTCCTGCACCGGCTTATTACTAGGAGGCAATAACTTACTCAATACTGCTTGTTTACGTTCTTCAGGGTACTTTGCCATTCATTCCTACTTGCGCCCACCTGCCTAGATTATTGAAGTAAACTCATCTGGACAACTAGCCTGACACAGGGGGTACCTTGGGAGAATAGCTGGGCTACATCTTATTCTGGCCTCTATGTATCAAATTCAAAATGACCAAAGGGACAAACTACAACAGCTATCTTATTTGTAATGAAAACACACAATGCTCAGTCTTTTTCAATGCTAAGAGAGTGCCATATACATAGATAATCTTTAAGTTACGGAGGCAATAATGACCGTCCCTCATGGACTAGTAAAAGGGGTGGTGACGGGCCGAATAAATTGGACTCCACAGTTATTCACAATTCAAGTCCAGACTGATATTAACCCTTATGTTGCTGGGTAGTTTACCAAACCTGGCTTGATGAATAGTCAAGGTGAAATGGTTCGGCGGGTCTATTCCATCGTTAATAGTCCAGGTCATTCATAATACAGAACTGCTGAAGGTTGACAGCCTGACTCAGGGCGTGAAGCGTGCAAATCTGAGTATGATACCTTATTACTCTCCCACAATTGGTATATGGCTTAGCATTCCGGCTGTGGTCAATTTTCCAATATAGCTATAACCACTGCTTGAGTGTCGCGGTGGAATTAGTGCCGGATGGGTAAACGGCTAAACATACTGACTGTGGTCAATTTTCCAATATAGCTGTAACCACCGCTTGAGTGTCGCGGTGGAATTAGTGCCGGATGGGTAAACGGCTAAACATACTGGCTGTGGTCACTTTTCCAATATAGCTAAGTGCCTAGTACCTCGGGTCATAAATACGTTCAAAAATGGCGGTTATTTGATCAGGCCGTCAATACCTTCCCTTTGTAAGTCCATTTAAATGGTTTCGCCAGCTGTTTATTAAAATAGCTGATAAACCGGGTCAGTTTCCCTCGTAGATCCTCCAAGCTAGTGAAGTTTCCCCGCTTGAGTAACTTTCGCGATAAGATGCCAAACCAAATCTCGACCTGGTTCAACCATGAGCAGTGCTTTGGTGTATAAACAAAACGGATGCGATGAGATTTATCACTCAAAAATTGCTGCCTGGACACGGTATCCTTGAGGGTACCTGATTTTCCCTTAACGCCAAGCTCTTCATCTATGCCACAACGTTCTGCGACAAATCGAACCAGCGTTTCCGACTTATGCACATTCAATTGGTCCGTCACTATCACCCAGGTACTTTCCGGGGATGTCGCCACCGTTTGTTTTATATGCTCACAGAAATCCACCTCGTTGCGTGTTTCAGCGATACGATAGTTCATTATCTGACCAGTCACTATATTGAAACTTGGCGTCAGACTGAGCGTTCCGTGACGTTTATATTCAAACTCCCGCTTTTCAATCATTCCTTGTTTTGTTGGCTTATCAGGCGAAATGCGCTCTAATGCCTGGATACCTGTTTTTTCATCTACTGACACAGTGATAACATTCTCCTCGGCCAGCATTGAGGCTTGATGATAGGTATCACAGACATGATTGACTTCCTTCTTAAACTCCTCGTCATCCTTAACCTTGGGGTTAAGCCAGTAGGTAGAGCGATGTGGCCTGATATCGACCTGTCTGAGAAAACGTCCGACAGTGCTTTTTGATATCCCTGAGGCTAATTGTTGTATATTCGCTTCATCGGCCAGTTCTGTATGTGTCCAATGAGTAATTTCTCTTCCACATTTGGTCGGCTCTTTTAGCGCCAGAGCCATCAGATTACATAGCTGCTCTTCGGTATAGGTCAGCGGCGCCCCGCTTCTGGGTGAATCAGAGAAAGCTTTACATAAGAAACCTTGCTTGTCTTTTTTGCTCACCAAGTCAGTGGGCCAGGCAGCAAACAACAACCGAGCTCTGTCCCTCCACTTAATGACGAAATTACAACTAACCCCCAATTCTCTGGCTACTTTGTTCATATTAAAGGTCTCGTTAATGAGCAAGACAGCCTTTAACCGAGTCAGAATACAGGCTGGGGTGGTGTAACATCGCAACATTGATAAAATAGTTGTAGTGATGTCATTTGCATATTGCGTAGGAAATAAGGTATTCATCGCCAACCAAATATAGTTAATATACTATATTTATGGTGTAACAGCTAATCAGCTTTGGGAAGACAATGGGTTACAAAGTAAAAATACAAAAAGTACAAAGACCGACTAATAAATCCTTTTACCTCAATATGCCAGCAGCGATTGCTGAAGCCTTAAGCATGGAGAAAGGGGAAGAGTTTGAGTGGACAATTGAAGATAAGAACACGCTGGTGCTTAAAAGGGTTAGCCCGCTAGAAATTAACGGCCGTACAAATAACGAGCAAATTTGCACGGACTTATGATCTCGGGTACTAGGTAAAAGTTATTCTGTATTTAGATGGATAATTAGACAGGATGTTTTTTACACACTTGGTCAGATTTTCAAATGTTTCAAAAGCGCAGGTGGGAAGCCATTCATACTTAATTTTCCGCCATAGTATTTCTATGATATTCAACTCTGGCGAATAAGCTGGCAGATACAGCACCAAAACACCCTCTGTTATCCAGTCACTGCATTTCTCTTTAAATTTCGCAGAGCGGTGAAAAGATGCGTTGTCCAGAAAA
Organism: Psychromonadaceae bacterium; assembly: GCA_965249895.1. Classification (GTDB taxonomy): domain Bacteria; phylum Pseudomonadota; class Gammaproteobacteria; order Enterobacterales; family CBDFNC01; genus CBDFNC01. The sequence continues at coordinate 1,068,780 of CBDFNC010000001.1, read as the reverse complement.
ACGACTGTCAGTTTTTTCTTTGCGGTGTGTGGCTTATTTTCTATCAGCTTTTCAAACGCCTCGATGACTGTGTCAGTAGTAACGTGACCTTCGGTGCTGTGGTAAACCAGCTTTCCTTGGCGGCTTAAAAAGCCAATGCGTATTCTCATGAAGATGATCACTCATTCTCACCGAAGCTGATCGCTTGTTCTCATCGATGCTGATCACGCTTCGGTGCCATTTTGCGGCTCGGCAACAGTTTTAATTGATCACTGTGGATCCGTCAAGTTAATTGCTACTTTGCGCATTGATTCTCCCTGCAATTCAATTCGCTGTGCACGGTGGATCAATCTGTCCATTATCGCATCTGCATACGTCGCTTCCCCAATCAATTCATGCCACTTGGCTACTGGTAATTGGCTCATTATGATCATCGACCCTTGATCGTGTCTTGCATCGATTATGTCCAGCAGATCACTGCGGTGCTGGGGCGTTAATGTTTCCATTCCCCAATCATCCAAAATCAGGATCGGCGTTTTATTTAACTGATTGAGAAAGCGCGGGTAACTGCCTTCACCGTGCACCTGGCGTAACTGCTCTTGTAACCCTTTCATCCTGAAGTAGCGTACTGCCACACCTTGTTGGCAGAAGTAATGACCAATCGCGCAGCCCAGATACGTTTTGCCACTCCCTGTCGCACCAGTAAAAATAAGGCTCTGGTGATGTTTAAGCCAGTGCCCTTCAAGTAAGCTGCGGATCTTGGATTTTTCAATGCCACGGCTCGTGCGGTAATCGATATGGCTCGGATGGGCTGCCAGCCTGAATTTAGCTTGCTTGACTAAACGTTCGATCTTTCGTTGTTCCCGTGTGGTTATTTCTTCCCCCAACAAGAGTGATAACCGATCATGGAAACTTAAATCAGTATATAAATGAGGTTGTTCTTCCTGACGTGCCAAACTGTCCATCAGGGTACTTAAACGTAAGTCAGTAAGTTGCTGTGTTAATTGTGAATTCATCTTTATTTTCCTTAGTGAAAGTAATCCTGACCACGTAGATTGTCATGCTTAACTCCCGCAAGCAGATCGGCCTGCTCAGGTTCGCGTACTTCTTTATCTAAACCCTTTTTCAGAATTATTTTTATGTTTTCCAGTCGATACCCCCCGGTATCCAATGCGCGCTGGCAAGCATCATTAAGGCGTTTTTTCGGGTAGGTTTTACTCAGGCTTAGCAAGCCAAAGCAGACTTTATAACTTTGTTGCGGGTGCGCTTTACTCGCTAACTTGTATTCAACCCATTGCAAAACATAGTCGCCGAGTTTGCCCGCCCATTGTTTTAATCGCTCTGGGGTCCATTTTGCATAATCCTGATGGGCTTTAGGCATGTGTTCAACCAAGGTGCTGTATCCGCCGACATGATGAGAGCGGGGATGTTGGGCTACACACTGGCTGTGATAGTAGAGCTTTACCGTTTTTTCACTCACATGCGCCTCAATTTGTTTCTTGAGCAATCCATAAGGCACTGAGTAATAGTGCTTGTTCACTTCAATGTGATAATCCACATTGACCTTCACCTTTTTAATAAAAGTATACTGGTAAGCAAGCAGCGGTAGAGGCCTCATAGCCGGGAGCTCGTGGGCATAAAATTGACTGGCTCTGTCGCCGGGAAGTTTCTGAAACGCTTTGGTATTTAACCGTACCAACAACTCACTAATGCGCTGATTCAAGTGCGTTAATGTGTAAAATATTTCATGACGCAAGACCGCCATTATCCAGCGTTCAACAATCAGGACACCATTTTCAGCTTTCGCTTTATCCTTGGGTTTCAGCGGTCTGGCCGGGATAATAGCCACATTATAATGGGCAGCCAGCTGCTGATAGGTTGGGTTTAAATCAGGATCATATTTACAGGCTCTGGTGGTGCCGGAGCGTAAATTATCCGGGACGATGATTTCAGGTACTGCCCCCAGAAATTGAAATGCCCGGGCATGGCTCATCACCCAGTCTTCGAGTTGCTGCGATAATGTCGCCTCAGCGTAGGTATAACTTGAGCCCCCCATCACAGCCACAAAGACTTGCGCCCCTCGATATTCGCCCGTATCCGGGTTAACAATGGGGATTGTCGGTCCGCAGTAATCGACAAATAACTTCTCGCCATACTGATGGGTTTGTCGCATTGAGGGTTGTTGACGTGAGCGCCACTCTTTGTAAATACGGCACAGCTGCGGATAACTGTAATTGTTGTCGGCGTTTCGCTCTACGTACTCTTGCCATAGCAACTGTTTAGTCACGCCTTTTTTCTTTAATTGCTGATGAAATTCAGACCAATTTGGCAAAGGAATAGCTGTTCTGGGGGTGATCTTTGTTTGTAAAAAGTGCTTGTTTAACTTGAAGTCATCCCACTGCTCTGGCAATGGCCAGGTTTCGATCCCCATCAACTTTGCACGATTGACATAAGTTGAGACAGTACCAGGTGAGATGGATAAGCTTGTTGCAATTTTACGGTGAGATAACTTACTTTCGTATTTTAATCGAAGTATTTCTTTGAGTTTTCGCATTGAAATGGACTCGGTTGGCATAACGGCTCTTTAATAAGAAATGGAGCAAATATTATGCGGGCATTAACAATGAAAAATGGCAAGATTGAATGAGATCTTTTGAAGTTAAACTAACTAAAATTGGTGATCAGCATCAATAAGAAAGAGTGATCAGCTTGAATGAGAATGTGTGATCAGCTTCGATGAGAACAGGTGATCAGCATCCATGAGAATATGCAGCCAAGTACGTTCAATCGCTTACTATGCGAATAGGCAGGAAATGCAAACGGCTCACCGACTGGGCTCCATGCGTAAGGTAAGTTCGATTTTTGGCTGAAACCTGATTCATCGAAATAATAGAGGTCCAACTCGCCCTCTTGTTCAAGCTTTATAAATTTATTCAGGGTGTTGTAACACTTTCGGAACGCCTCTTCATCACGCTTTAGTTTGAGTGAATGTCTGGCTCTTTTATGGCTGTAGTTAAATTTTTTTTCAACGTTCGCTTAATCGTTGAAACGCTGGCTTTTTTGCCGCTTTCTTTCTCCATCAGGGACTGGGCTCGCTTGAGTTGATGAGGCTCCTCATCCACAAGCTCTTTCAGGCGCTGTTTCTCCTCATCCGTATAAATAGTGGGCCGCCCCGTTCGCTTTGCGTCATAAAGGCTTGAGATCCCGAACTCTTCCCAGCAATCGATCCATTTAGAAAGCGTCTCCAAGCTGGTATCGAAGATATCCGCTAGCTGCTTAATATCGTATCTCTTATGGCTGAGTAGGATGGCATGAGCCCGGATTCTACAACGATGTTTGGGGTGATTAGCCATAGCTTCTCTAAGGGTAATTTGTTCGGCCTCAGTAAGGCGCCATACTACTTTCACGGATTGGTACGCATGATGTTGAAAATTGATGCATGTATACTGGAGTCGGTGAAAAAACGCAAAAATATCTGTACCGCTGCATAAAAAACAAACAGGGAGCAGCTCTGAAAACTTATGCTCACCTACTTATAACCACTGCTTGAGTGTCGCGGTGGAATTAATGGGCTGTGGTCAATTTTCCAATATGACAGTGGCCACCGCGTAATGCTTTTCATCGGAAATAGAAATTGTACAAGCACAGACCCCCATTTGATCGGCGATCTGTTTAGCTCTGCCGGTTAACGTCAGCTCGGGTTTGCCCGCCATATTATTACTGACCACTAAATGGGTAAAACATACACCGTCGGCTATACCTGTGCCCAGGGCTTTAGCAGCGGCCTCTTTAGCAGCAAAACGCTTGGCCAGAAAGCGCCCGGGCTGCTTTAGTCTAGCAAATTTCATCAGTTCCACTTCCGCCAGGATACGCTGCGCCAGCTTTTCACCATGGCGCTCCAGCATAGATTCAATCCGTGAAATTTCAACGATATCTGTGCCCAGGCCTACAATTGCCATTGTTCCTCTCTTTATTTGTTTCGCCGTCGGCTACTCGCCTGTGCGAGTTGATAAGCGTTTTTTTCGTTGAATAAACAACTCGCGGCTGTGTAACGGCTTGTCTCCCAATAAACCAGCCAGTATTGTCCGGCAAAACCGCTTGCCGGCTCTTAACTCATCGGATGAACAAAATTTTTGTCGCGCCAGGGCATCGATATGTTCACCCAGGTACAGGTGCGATCCCGACTGACCAGAGCCTCGCAGGACAAAACCAAATTCCTTGACGTACTGGTAGGTATATCCGGCTCTGATTGGCTCACCACTATCCGCCGTCTGGCGAAAGTCCACGGCAAAACCCAGGGCTTCAAACAGCTGGAGTTCAAATTTCCTCAGTATGGGTTCAAAATCATCGCTCTGGGCCAGGGCAAGTAAGGCGTTCTGATAATGCTGAAACAACAGCGGGTAAGGAGTGAGGTGCTCCAGCAAGCGGTAAAGCAACTCGTTAAGGTATAACCCCAGATACAGTCGATCACCGGGTAAAGGCAGCACCTGAGTTTGCGCTTCGGCCATTCTCAGGTTTTTCAGCTGACCCTTACCGGACCAGCTCACATTAAGTAAGGAAAAAGCTTGCAGCACACCACTCAGCTTAGAGCGGCGACGCCTGCTGCCTTTAACCAGAATGGACACCCTGCCATCGCGGCGGGTAAATACTTCAAGCAGCTGGCTGCTCTCGCGAAAAGGCCGGGAGTGCAGAATAAAGCCATCCTGATAATCAGTCGTCACCGTACCCCAGACTTCTTAAGGCCCGTTCATCATCGGCCCAGCCTGATTTCACTTTAACCCACAACTCAAGGAACACTTTTCCATCAAACATCTTTTCCATATCGATGCGTGCTTCGCGGCCTATGGTTTTCAGTTTTTCACCTTTAGCGCCAATTACCATACGTTTCTGGGTTTCACGCTCCACCAGGATCAGGGCATTGATCTGTAGCGTACCGTTTTCCTGCTGTTTAAACTGCTCTATTTCCACGGTAATAGAATATGGCAGCTCATCACCGGTGAAACGCATTAACTTTTCACGGACGATTTCAGAAGCCATAAAGCGGCTGGATCTGTCGGTGACATAATCTTCCGGGAAGAAATGGACATTTTCTGGTAACAATTTGCGGGCGATGCCGGCGATTTTATCCACATTCCTGTTCTGCTTGGCAGACATAGGTAGGATATCGCAAAACTCATACAGCGAAGATAGGTGTTGTAAATGGGCCATCAGCTCTTGCTGATCTTTCACGTTATCCGCTTTATTCACTGCCAACAGCACAGGACACCTGGCGCCTTGCAGTTTGTTTAGCACCATAGCGTCGTCTTCAGTCCAGTGAGTGCCCTCTACTACAAACACTATCAGTTCAACATCGGCGATAGCGCTGGAAGCCGCGCGGTTCATTAATTTATTAATGGCGCGCTTTTCTTCAATATGCAGCCCGGGGGTATCCACATAGATAGTCTGGTAATTATCCAGGGTATCTATCCCCATAATACGGTGACGTGTGGTTTGTGGTTTACGGGAGGTAATACTCACCTTCTGGCCCAGTAAACAATTTAGGATAGTGGATTTACCAACGTTGGGACGGCCCACTATGGCGACAAATCCACAATATGTATTCAGCTCACTCATAACATTATTTCCAGCACTGGTTAGCTAGAACTAACTCAGCGACAAAGGTCGAATAAGAGATATTCTCTTTATTCAAAAACTAATTCAAAGATCTATATCGCCGGATTAAACCAGCGATAAGGTCTAAATAACAAGGCTCAGAGCGCCAGCAAGTCCAGCGTCTTTTGGGCCGCATCTTGCTCTGCTTTACGTCGACTAGTCCCTTTGCCTGCGACCGGCTGCGCCAAACCATCCACAATACAATGTACTGTAAATTCCTGATTATGGGCTTCGCCCTTCACCTTAATTACAGCATATTCGGGTAAGGAGTATTTTTTCCCTTGCAGCAATTCCTGCAGCTGGGTTTTTGCATCTTTCTGCCCCTCCCCTGGCTGAATTTCATCCAGTCGTTTGCTGTACCAGTTTAATACCAGGCCCTGTACCACTTCGATATTAGAGTCCAGATAAATGGCACCAATAATGGCTTCCACCGCATCCGCCAAGATGGACTCTCGGCGAAATCCCCCGCTCTTAAGCTCTCCAGGCCCCAGGATCAGGCAATCTTTAAGGGCAAACTCCCGGCCAAACTCCGCCAGAGTCTTGCCCTTTACCAGAGTGGCACGCATTCGGCTCATATCCCCTTCGGTGATCTTGGGGAAACGCTTAAACAGCTCAGTTGAAATGATATAACTCAGGATAGCATCGCCGAGAAACTCCAACCTTTCGTTGTGTTTTCCGCTCGCACTTCTGTGAGTCAACGCCTGAGTAAAGAGCTCAGGCTGGTTAAATTGATACCCTAAGCGTTTAAGCAGCTTATTCAGCTCGATATTATTCATTGCTTATTCGATACCACCCAAACGGCCAAACCTAACACCCGTTGGAACCCAACCGGGTAACAGGGAGTCTGCGCCACGGTCAAATTCAAAACTCATCCAGATAGCAACCGCCTTACCCACCAAATTGTCATCGGAAACGAAACCCCAATAACGGCTGTCTTTACTGTTATCACGGTTATCACCCATGGCAAAGTAATGACCCTTGGGAACAATCCACTCAACGGGCGCCGTACCCGGCTGCTGAAAATAATGAGGAATATTATCGGGGCGCATTGGGTTAATCAGAATGTTATGGGTATTTTCACCCAATTTTTCCTGGTATTCCTTTAATGCAGTCAGACCCTGGTAGAACTCCCCTTCTTTTTCAAGAGAAAGAGGAAGCTTTTCCATACCGGCACAAGGCTTGGTATCGCAGGCTTTTTGGACATAAAGCTGTTTGTCCTTATAAATTATCCTGTCACCCGGTAAACCCACAATGCGTTTAATGTAATCTATATTGGTATTTTCCGGATACTTAAATACGGCCACATCACCATGCTTAGGTGCTCCGGTTTCAATAAATTTATTCCTGAATACCGGATCTTTTAATCCATAGGCATATTTTTCCACCAGGATAAAATCCCCCACCAGCAAGGTAGGCAGCATAGAGCCCGATGGGATCTGGAACGGCTCATAGATAAAAGAGCGCAATACCAGCACCGCGCCTATTACCGGAAAAATCGAGCGACAGGTCTCAATCCAGGATGGCTCAGGAGCTAACTCATTCAGCACATCGTCGCCCAAATTTACATTTGAGGTAGCTTTGGCGCCGGCAATGGTAGCCGCCCTGCGCGGCGCCCACATCAGTTTATCCAATGCCCAGACTACACCTGTGATCAGGGTGCAAACAACTAATATCAGGGAGAAAACATTCGCCATTATTTATCCTTTCCTATATGCAGTACCGCCAAGAAAGCTTCCTGTGGGACTTCAACATTCCCCACTTGCTTCATGCGCTTCTTACCTTCTTTCTGTTTCTTAAGCAGCTTTTTCTTACGGCTAACATCACCACCATAACACTTGGCCAATACGTTTTTACGCATCTGTTTAACCGTCGAGCGGGCAATGATATGGGCGCCGATAGCGGCTTGTATGGCAATATTAAACATTTGCCTCGGGATCAGGTCTTTCATCGCTTCCACCAGCTCTCGCCCGCGCGTTTCGGAATTATCCCTGTGAGTAATCAAGGCTAACGCATCGACCCGTTCAGCATTGATCAAGATATCAACTCGAACCATATTAGCAGCTTGGAAGCGCGTAAAGTTATAGTCCAGCGAGGCGTAACCACGACTGGTTGACTTCAGGCGGTCGAAGAAATCCAATACCACTTCCGCCATGGGAATATCATAAGTTAACGCCACCTGGTTACCGTGATAAGCCATATTAGTTTGTACACCACGCTTATCCACGCACAGGGTGATAACATTACCCACATATTCCTGGGGTACCAGGATATGACACTCGGCAATGGGCTCACGAATTTCGTTAATATCGTTAACCGCAGGCAGTTTAGCCGGGCTATCAACATAAATAACTTTGTCGTCAGAGTTTACGACCTCATATACTACCGTTGGCGCCGTAGTAATCAGGGCTAAATCATACTCACGCTCAAGCCGTTCCTGGATGATTTCCATATGTAACAAACCCAGGAAACCACAACGGAAACCAAAACCCAATGCGGTGGAGCTTTCCGGCTCATAAAACAAGGAAGCATCATTTAGGCTTAGCTTACCCAGTGCGTCTCGAAACGATTCATAATCGTCAGAGCTGATGGGGAACAAGCCTGCATAAACCTGGGGTTTCACCTTTTTAAAGCCAGGTAATGCGGCTTCTGCTCCTGCTTTGGCAGTAGTCAGGGTGTCACCTACCGGTGCTCCCAGAATATCTTTGATGCCACAGACAACCCAACCTACTTCACCGGTACTCAGGCCATCCGTATCGACCCGTTTTGGGGTAAAGATACCTATGCGATCAACACCCCAAACCTGATTGGTACTCATCACCCTAATCTTGTCGCCTTTGTTTATTACGCCGTTTTTAACCCGCACCAAAGACACAACGCCCAGATAGTTATCAAACCAGGAGTCGATGATCAACGCCTGCAAAGGTGCTTCGGGATCCCCTTGTGGAGCAGGTATAGCTTCGACGATATTTTCCAGCACATCGTCTACTCCAAGGCCGGTTTTGGCCGAGCAGCGGGTAGCCTCTGTGGCGTCGATACCGACAATGTCTTCGATTTCTTCGGCTACTCGCTCAGGATCGGCTGCTGGCAGGTCGATTTTGTTGAGGATAGGCACCACGTCCAAATCCATTTCAATGGCGGTATAACAGTTGGCTACTGTCTGTGCTTCTACCCCTTGGCCTGCATCAACCACCAGTAAGGCGCCTTCACAGGCAGCCAATGAACGGGATACTTCGTAAGAAAAGTCCACATGCCCCGGCGTGTCGATAAAGTTCAACTGATAGGTTTCACCGTCTTTGGCTTTATAGTCTAAGGTGACGCTCTGGGCCTTGATTGTAATTCCGCGCTCACGTTCGAGATCCATGGAATCAAGCACTTGGGCTTCCATCTCTCGTTCAGATAGGCCTCCGCACACCTGGATCAGGCGGTCAGACAGGGTGGATTTACCATGATCGATATGGGCTATTATTGAGAAATTTCGGATGTGCTTCATGAAAACTCGACGTTTTAATACTTGAATGGCTATGCGAAAGGTGAATTCTAACTAATTTGGCACCATGTCGCTATCTTTTGCGCTTTTCCGATGAAGGAAGATGTTAACTTCTTTATCTTCTACAGTCACATTTGGTTGATATAAGGTGTCCCTTTCCAGCCGAACCGATAATTTTTTGGCCACCAACAACCCCAACAGCATGCCCCCTAAAGAGCAAACTATGGTAATTAATTCAGACCCCTCAATAAGGGGAACAATAAGAAGTTCAGCTATCAAAGCACCTAATAAAAGAAAAGCTAACGGCAGTACGTACATCACCAGAGCAGCTTTCATCAAGTTGGCTTCGGGTATTTCCACAACAACGGCTTGCCCGGGCTGATGATTGCCTATATTGGGCACCTTGAGCAGGCGGGATTTAGCCGGGAATGCCTTGGAGATGGTGCCACTGCCACAACTATGGCGAGCCTCACAGCTACTGCAGGCAGACTTACTGATACATTCGACTAACAGGCTGTCGCCTTCCACAGCAACAACCTTGCCTGGCTCTTTAAGCATAAAACTTTGCCTTATTCGGGCACTCACTGTTACCTATCACTGCACCACCCTGGTCTTATTAACAGACTGAATAGACTCTACAATGCGTTTGGCCGTGTCCAGGCAAACTCGAATAGCCATCACTGCACCACCCTTGTCTTATTAACAGACTGAATAGACTCTACAATGCGTTTGGCCGTGTCCAGACAAACTAGAATAGCCATCACTGCACCACCCTGGTCTTATTAACAGACTGAATAGACTCTACAATGCGTTTAGCCGTGTCCAGGCAAACTCGAATAGCTATCACTGCACCATCCTTGTCTTATTAACAGACTGAATAGACTCTACAATGCGTTTGGCCGTGTCCAGGCAAACTCGAATAGCTATCACTGCACCATCCTTGTCTTATTAACAGACTGAATAGACTCTACAATGCGTTTGGCCGTGTCCAGGCAAACTCGAATAGCTATCACTGCACCACCCTTGTCTTATTAACAGACTGAATAGACTCTACAATGCGTTTGGCCGTGTCCAGGCAAACTCGAATAGCTATCACTGCACCACCCTGGTCTTATTAACAGACTGAATAGACTCTACAATGCGTTTGGCCGTGTCCAGGCAAACTCGAATAGCTATCACTGCACCACCCTGGTCTTATTAACAGACTGAATAGACTCTACAATGCGTTTGGCCGTGTCCAGGCAAACTCGAATAGCTATCACTGCACCACCCTGGTCTTAACCGGCCTAATAGACTCAGCAATACGTTGGGCGGTTTCAGGGGGAATTTCACCTACCACTGTGATTTCACTGCCACCCTGCCGGTGCGTGAGTAGGCTGGTCGCGCCTTGCATCACCAACTTGCTATTCAGCTTGGCTTTATTTTTTGCGGGTTCAATGTAGATGGACACCTGAACTATGCCGTCGGAGATCATCAGATAATCCACCGCATCATCGGTTAATGCAAGCCTGTGCCTGTCTTTGGCAATGACCTTAAATCCCTTTGGTTTCCAGCCTAAGCCCCACTTCAGCCCATTAGGATCTGATTTCGCCGTTAATGAAACGGACTGCGGCAGTTCAACCAGGGTTAACTCTGATATCCAGGGGGTGGGTTTGCTGTAAGTACGCAGTGAAACGGCCATAAGCTGCTCCAGCATCTTTCCTTGCTGGTTTAACACATCTAGTCTGAGTGGCAGATGAGAGTTCCTGTCCAACCAAACCTGATAGCTGTACCTTAATTCATCCTTTGCGATTAAACGGACCACCTGGCTGGGTCGACCCGCAACCCGGCTTTTACCTGCCAGCACAAATTCATAGTTTCGCTTGAGTTCATCCGGGCCCTGAGCCATCAGTCCATAAAAACTGCCCTGAAAACGATTCGCCTTTAACGTATAAGGGGCGATTTCCGGCTCGAAATAGCTGATCAGGTCTCCCCTTTGCACATACTCTCGCGGGGGCCCGTTCAAATAACTCAAATAGGAGATGGTTAATCCATCCACGACCCCATGACTCAAGCGCTTAGGCTCTATAATCCCTTGATATACCCTTATATAGGAAATATCAAAATTCAGCTCCCGAAAAGACGTGTTCATTTTCGCGAGCAAGCCTTCCACTTCAGGCATAGCTGGTGCTGGTGTCAATAAGGGGAGATCGGGAGGTTGGACCGAACGCGTAAGCTCGGCTTGTGATGAAGCCCCCTCTTGCTGAGGCTGTGCATTAATGGGACTAGACAGCAAGATCAGGCTGCTAGCAAATGCTATCAAACCTGACTTTTTGACTAATTCAGTTGCCGCCGACAAGCGGCTCGATTTATGGTTGCAGCATTCTTTGCTGCAACTTATGATCCTGTAAAAATGCATTGATTCTACGACGCTGCTCCATGACCTCTTGTTCGGTAAGCTGTTGCTGTGGAAGAGCCTGAAGACTAACCAGCTCAGCAACTCCAGCAAACGGCACAGTATCTAATACCGGCGCAGGCGTCAATGGATCTTGCTGTGCGGTATTTAATTGTACGCCTCCCACCACAACGGCTGCAACCGAAGCAGCAATGGCATATTGACCAAACTGCTTAAACAAGGGCACCACTTTGGTCTGAAATAGTGATGGCCTTTCCTCCACCCTGGGTTTGGGCGCTACAATGACAGGCTCATTTTCCAATGCCGCCATTACTTTATCGGAAAGGTCCAACTGGATCTGTTGTGGAACCTCTCCCCGCATGACATCTCCAATCAGGTTATAACGGCCATACTGGCCCGTCATATCCTCGTCGGCGGTTAGCTTTTTTAGCAGAGCGTCATCATGAAGCTCACCGTCAACCAATGCAGAAAGTTTTTCATTATTCGACATTTTTACCAATCCCCAATTAACGCTCCAGTAGCGGCTGTATCTTTTTATCGATAGCGTCCCTGGCTCTGAATATTCGTGATCTGACTGTCCCCACAGGACAATCCATTACTGTCGCAATTTCTTCATAACTCATGCCTTCCAGCTCTCGCAGCGTGATTGCCGTGCGCAGATCATCTGGCAGACTCTCAATGGTGGAAAATACCACCTGTTTAATTTCATCGGATAACACCACACTTTCCGGGGAGGATGATTCCTGTAATGCATCGCCGCCATCAAAATATTCGGCGTCCATTACATCCACATCACTCGCCGGCGGGCGTCGACTCTGAGCTACCAAATAGTTCTTCGCTGTATTCACCGCAATCCGGTAAAGCCAGGTATAAAACGCACTTTCCCCCCTAAAGTTGGGCAGCGCTCGGTAAGCTTTGATCAACGCTTCTTGCGTGACATCGGCTACATCTCCAGGATTATTTACATACCTGGATATTAAGTTAGCAACTTTATTTTGGTATTTCACTACCAGGAGGTTAAAAGCCTTTTTGTCCCCTCGCTGGACTCGTTCAACCAGTTGCTGATCGGTTTCTTGCCCGGTCATACGAGCTGTCTTGCCTCCGAAAATGCTTTAAATCTAGACTAGCTAGTCAGCTCGTGCACCCAAATAGACACTGCTTAGTAGCGAAAGTTCTTAAAAAAGCAAAAAAAACAAAATAAATTAGATCAACGTCTAATTATGCATCTTTGCTAAAGATTGAGCTAACATAGTGGCTCCCTTATTAACCAAGCAATAATACCCTATGAAACAGAATGTTGAACACCTTTGTGATGTACTGATTATAGGTAGTGGCGCCGCCGGCCTTTCTTTAGCATTAAAACTGGCGGAACACGCCCATATCCGGGTCCTGAGTAAGGGTCCCTTTAGCGAAGGTGCAACTATGTATGCTCAAGGGGGAATTGCTGCCGTATTCGACGAATCAGACAGTATTGAGTCACACGTAGCCGACACATTAGTCGCCGGTGGGGGGATTTGTGATGAAGAAGTTGTCCACTATACCGCCAGTAACGCCAAGAAGTGCCTTGAGTGGTTAATCGAGGCCGGAGTACGTTTTGATAAGGAAGAAGGCGAAGAAGAAAAAAATCCGCCTAAATACCATCTGACCCGGGAAGGGGGCCATAGTCATCGCAGGATCCTGCATACCGCTGACGCAACCGGTAAGGCCGTGCAAACCACCTTAGTGGAGCAAGTTCACAAGCACCCTAACATCACTATTATGGAGCGCTTTAACGCGGTTGACCTTATTACCACCCGTAAGCTGGGCCTGGCGGGAAACCACATCATAGGCGCTTATGTGTGGAACCGGGAGCAAGAACAGGTGGAAGTGATTAAAGCCAGCTTTGTTACCCTGGCTACCGGCGGCGCTAGTAAAGTTTACCAATATACCAGCAACCCGGATGTTTCCAGTGGTGACGGTATTGCCATGGCGTGGCGCGCCGGTTGTCGGGTGGCCAATATGGAATTTAACCAGTTCCACCCTACCTGCTTATTTCACCCGGATGCGCGCAACTTTTTGCTAACGGAAGCATTAAGAGGAGAAGGCGCCTTCTTAAAACGCCCTGACGGCTCTCGTTTTATGCTGGATTTTGATGAAAGAGCAGAGTTAGCCCCCAGGGATGTAGTGGCCAGAGCCATAGATTTCGAGATGAAGCGCCTGGGTGTGGATTGTATGTTCCTGGATATCAGCCATAAACCCAAAGAGTTTATCGTTAAGCACTTCCCTACTATTTATAAGCGCTGCCTGTTGCTGGGTATCGACATAGCCAACCAACCTATGCCAATCGTGCCTGCGGCCCACTACACCTGCGGCGGGGTGATGACCGACGCCAATGGCCAAACAGATTTATCCGGCCTTTATGCCATAGGTGAAGTTTCCTATACCGGCTTGCATGGCGCGAATCGCATGGCGTCTAATTCACTACTTGAATGTATCGTCTACGCTCACGCAGCGGCCCAAGATATTCTCAACCGCCTGCCCCATAAACGTAAACAACCTCAGGTACCGAGCTGGGACGAAAGTAAGGTCACCGATTCTGACGAAGAGGTGGTTATCCAACATAACTGGCATGAGCTAAGGCTGTTTATGTGGGATTATGTAGGCATAGTTCGCACCAACAAACGCCTGGAGCGAGCCCTGCGCAGGGTCCAATTACTGCAACAGGAAATCGATGAGTATTACAGCAACTTTAAGGTCAGTAATAACCTGCTGGAACTGAGAAACCTGGTGCAGGTAGCTGAATTAATAATTCGCTGCGCTATGGAAAGGAAGGAAAGCCGAGGGCTGAACTATAACCTGGATTATCCAGAGCAGCAGGCCGACTCCGGACCCACAGTACTCACCCCTGAGTTATAGCCGCAAAGAAGGACACTAGCCTTAGTGTCCTTCTTTTTCACCGATAAGGCCCCAAATTAATCACCCGCGCCAGACGACAATAGCTTTTCTTGTCCACCGCGTCACAAAATACCTGCAACACCCGATAATTTTTTAGCTGCAATTGTTGCTCTACTGAAAGTAAACCATCGGGCTCGAAATAAATAAACAAACACCAGCGGGACAGCAAAGATCCCTCGCCCACATAACCGCAGTAGCTTTGCTCTGGCAATAACAGGGTTAAGCGTCCGGCGTCTGACAACAATAATTCATAAGGTGAAAATTGCCGCCTGAGAGAGCACCAGAGAAAAGTCAATAAGAAAGGAAACACCGCCAGATGTAACGAAGGTGACAAACAATGCAGCAAAGATAAAGCCATAAGCCAGATTGCTGCATTCAGGATTAAATAGGTAGAGGAAAAGCCGACCTTTATCCTATACCTTAACGCGCTTGAGGATGACATCTACCATATAGGCCAATTCCGCATCTTTGCATTGCTCATGACCCATAAACCAGCCAAACAGCTCAGGATCGTCACAATCTAGCAATCGCTCGAATATGCCTTTGTCCTTCTTATCCAGAGCATCATAAGCTTGCTCAACAAAAGGCCGGAACAGCACATCCAACTCCAGCATGCCGCGTCGACACGCCCACAATAACCGTGACTTTTCCGGTGAACTGCTCATATTATCTCCATAAGTTTAGCCTCTCAGCTGGCTAGCCGATTTCCCGTATGGTAACAGTTCCCCGCTCAAACTCACAACCAGTAAGGGAAGACAAAACCACGCCGGTCTTATTCAACTACAACAGCTGACAAAATCCCTGATGCCATATAACATAACCCCAGTTTTTCTTTTATTCGACAAGGACTTTCCATGCGGGAATTGAGCACCTTAGAAAACATCTCACAACTTCCGGATCTGGCCCTGTGCAACCTGGACAGCTGGGATTTGATATCCGTTAAAGGCGAAGACAGGATTAAGTTTTTGCAAGGCCAGTTAACCTGTGATCTGGAACCGCTGAAACCTGGTGACCAGACTATCGCCGCCCAATGCGATGCCAAGGGGAAAACCTTAGCTATTTTTCGTCTGCTGGTATTGTCGGACAGGATCTTGCTGACCCAGCCTAAGGCCGCCACCGATAAGCAGCTCCCTGAGTTAAAAAAATACGCTGTATTTTCCAAGGTAGAGATTGAACTGGAAACCGAATACCAAATGTTGGGCCTGCTGGGCGCCAAGTCGGCGGACTATCTGGCGCAACACCAGGGCAGAGCCGCTGTCCACGAAGACAGCCTGTTGCTGGACAATGGGATCCTGGTGAAACAGCCCTACCCTTCTCTGCGCTACCTGGTGGTGCTAAAAAACGCCACAGCGCAGCAAGTTATCACTGAATTAGCAGGTAAAGCGGAGCTATTTTGTGATTCCCTGTGGAATGCACTAAATATCGCGTCCGGTGTGGGTTTTCTGGAAAGCATCACTATGAGTGAGTTTATTCCTCAGGCCCTTAACCTGCAGGCCCTTAACGCCATCAGCTTTGAAAAGGGCTGTTATATCGGCCAGGAAACCGTTGCTCGGGCCAAATTCCGGGGCACTAATAAACGGGCTATGTATATTCTTTCCGGCCGCGCTGAAAGCAAACCTAATGCGGGGGATACCCTGGAAGTGCAGATGGGTGACAACTGGAAACGAGTGGGTACAGTTATCTCCGGTTGCCAATATGGTGATAAACATGTGGAGCTACTGGCTGTCCTGCCTAACAATAGCGACCATCAGGACAGTTTGTTCAGACTAAAAGATCAGCCCGAGTCACAAATCTATTCCGCCCCGCTGCCCTATGAACTAGAAGAAAATTGACCTGAGGTGTTAAGAATAGGGGATTAGCCCCTATTCTTAAAACTATTCAATAACCAGCCACCCGCTTCGCCAAACCGCTTACCACTGGCCCAAATTAGATCTGTGCCCAAAGTGTAATCCTGGGTGATAAAGTTCATTTTCAGTGTACTAATTTCGCCACTTGCCACTGCATCGGCCGCGATATGCTTGGGAACAAACGTCCAGCCAATGCCTAATTTAGCCGCTTCCAGCGTGGCATAATGACTTTCCATTGACCATATTTGCCCAGACACCTTAAACCTTTCGCCATTAATTCCCCGGCTACGGCTGGTAATTAACAGCTGACGATGATCGGCCAAATCCAGCATAGAGAGCTCGTCCAACCGAGTGAGTGAGTGATCCGATTTAGCCACAGCGACAAATTCCAACTTACCCACGTCACAAAATGCAACACCGGCGGGGATTTTCTCCAGCTGAAAAGTTAACCCCATATCCGCTCGTTCACTGGTGATAAGGTCGATAATATCATCCGCCGCGGGCTCGAGTATTTCCAGCTCTACCGAGGGGAACTTCTCTGAAAACTCCACCAATATCTCCTGAAACCAGGGAACAGGTATGGCGGCATCCAGGGCCAGGGTAATTTTAGTTTCAACACCTTGATGGTAACTTAACGCCAGGTTCTCAAAGAATTCCGCGCGCGCCAGAATATGTCGGGCCTCCTGGAGTAAATTTTCTCCAGCTCCGGTTAATTTAGGGTAGCGTCCCTCACGGCTAAACAGCGAAACGCCAAGATCTACTTCCAGATTGGAAATTGCCGCACTGATCACAGATTGCGCCTTACCCAGCTTTCGTGCGGCGGCAGAGAAGGAGCCCGTTTCAGCCGCAGCGACTAACGCACGCAACTGCTCGAGTGAGAAGTCCATCCAATTTCCTCAATTTCAGTAAATTACCTTAAATTAACCTATCGGAAAAAAAGATACTAGCCTGATAAACCGTTGAGATTGGAAATTGCCGCACTGATCACAGATTGCGCCTTACCCAGCTTTCGTGCGGCGGCAGAGAAGGAGCCCGTTTCAGCCGCAGCGACTAACGCACGCAACTGCTCGAGTGAGAAGTCCATCCAATTTCCTCAATTTCAGTAAATTACCTTAAATTAACCTATCGGAAAAAAAGATACTAGCCTGATAAACCGTTGAAAAAAAAGGGGCTCTACTGAGCTCCTTTTTCTGGAAAAAGCGAATTGTTAAGTCGCTTGTTTATTCTGTTCATCTGTACCAGGCGTCAGGACTTCGACATCACCCGCATTTATTTCACCTTCACTTTTAGCGACAATGGTATTCACCGCTGTATCACCTACTAAGTGCCTAGGTAAAAGTTATTCTGTATTTAGATGGATAATTAGACAGGATGTTTTTTACACACTTGGTCAGATTTTCAAATGTTTCAAAAGCGCAGGTGGGAAGCCATTCATACTTAATTTTCCGCCATAGTATTTCTATGATATTCAGCTCTGGCGAATAAGCTGGCAGATACAGCACCAAAACACCCTCTGTTATCCAGTCACTGCATTTCTCTTTAAATTTCGCAGAGCGGTGAAAAGATGCGTTGTCCAGAAAAACGACTGTCAGTTTTTTCTTTGCGGTGTGTGGCTTATTTTCTATCAGCTTTTCAAACGCCTCGATGACTGTGTCAGTAGTAACGTGACCTTCGGTGCTGTGGTAAACCAGCTTTCCTTGGCGGCTTAAAAAGCCAAGTACGTTCAATCGCTTACTATGCGAATAGGCAGGAAATGCAAACGGCTCACCGACTGGGCTCCATGCGTAAGGTAAGTTCGATTTTTGGCTGAAACCTGATTCATCGAAATAATAGAGGTCCAACTCGCCCTCTTGTTCAAGCTTTATAAATTTATTCAGGGTGTTGTAACACTTTCGGAACGCCTCTTCATCACGCTTTAGTTTGAGTGAATGTCTGGCTCTTTTATGGCTGTAGTTAAATTTTTTTTCAACGTTCGCTTTGCGTCATAAAGGCTTGAGATCCCGAACTCTTCCCAGCAATCGATCCATTTAGAAAGCGTCTCCAAGCTGGTATCGAAGATATCCGCTAGCTGCTTAATATCGTATCTCTTATGGCTGAGTAGGATGGCATGAGCCCGGATTCTACAACGATGTTTGGGGTGATTAGCCACAGCTTCTCTAAGGGTAATTTGTTCGGCCTCAGTAAGGCGCCATACTACTTTCACGGATTGGTACGCATGATGTTGAAAATTGATGCATGTATACTGGAGTCGGTGAAAAAACGCAAAAATATCTGTACCACTGCATAAAAAACAAACAGAGAACAGCTCTGAAAACTTATGCTCACCTACTACGTTAGCCGAGGTACAGAGCATATCGTTAATACGAATGACAGCAGCTATAATTGCCAGCAATTGTACCAGGGTATCCAAGAGCAAACCGGCGAATAAACCAATGAAGATCTTGCCGGATAGAGACCGACTGACCCATCACGGACTCCTTAAGATATGTGGAGATGATGTGTTTGGCTTTAATCTTTATAATTTTTGGAACTGTTAACAATCAACAATTCGATTGGCGGGATTTTACATTGTTGAAACACGTTTTGAACAGGGTATTGCACCACAATAATCACGGATGATATCTAGCTCACCATAAAATAAAAATAGCAAAAAACATCGAATCAAGCGTGATTTATTGTCTATAAGTCCAGCCAAAGCCACTCCGGCAATATAAAACCAGTAAAAAAACACTGACCGATAAATCATCCCTCTGGCTGAGTTATATAGTGAGCAGAAGTTATCCTCCTCATCTTCCGCTATTAAATTTGCTACAATTGTGGGAGGTCATGCCGTTATTTTTTCAATAGGAGGCACTATGGCCATCGCAATCACTCTGAAAGAGTATCTTTCCAATAACAGACTTGACTACAACGTCATCACACATCGTCATACCGAGACATCCTATAACACCGGCGTTACGGCCCACCTACCCTTGAGTCAAGTCAGCAAAGCCGTTGTTTTGCAGAATGAGCAGGGGCAACACCTGATGGCAGTGCTCCAGGCAAACCGTAAACTGAAGCTGGAGGAAGTAAACAGGCTAACAGGCAGCCAATATCGCATCATCGAGGAGCACGAGTTAAAGGACCTGTTTCAGGACTGCGAAGAAGGCGCCATACCCGGCTTAGGCGACGCGTACCGAATGCACATGATGGTGGATAACAACCTGCTCACCGCTAAGCAGATCTATGTGGAAGCGGGTGATCACGAGCATTTACTGGAGTTCGAACGTAAGCAATATGCAGATATGATGTTTGACATCCCCCACGGTGAAATTGGCGGCCAGGTTATCAGTCAGCCCAGAGAAAACACCATGAATTGGGAAATTTAGCTAACCGAGTCCTTTCTGTAGAAAGCCCTCCCCTGCCAATAAGTCAGCCCCATGATCACTAAGATGTTAAAGGATATCAACCGTGAGCTGGCGCTGACCCGACTAACCATGGATAAGGACTCCATTAGCAATAAAGTACTGGCGGCATTAACCCAGATACCAAGGCATCTATTTGTCCCCAGCCAGTGTCAAATATACGCCTATGATAACCGCCCTTTACCCATAGGATATGACCAGACTATCTCCCAGCCTTTTATGGTGGCCCTGATGACAGATCTAATTACCCCGCAAAAACATCATAGCGTGTTAGAAGTGGGGACAGGCTCCGGTTACCAGAGCGCCGTACTCTGTCAATTGGTAGCACAGGTTTACAGCATGGAACGAATCACCGAACTGGCTAGTCAGGCAAAGCAAAGACTGAAGGAGCTGGGTTATCACAATATCCACATCGCCGCCAAAGACGGTAGTCAGGGTTGGCCGCAAGTATCTCCGTTCGACGGTATTATTGTGACCGCCGCAGCCAGCCATATCCCGCAAGCGTTAATTGAACAACTAAAACCTGGTGGCAAGCTGGTGATCCCTGTGGGTGAGCCGGATTGTTTGCAAGAGTTAATCCTGGTTGAAAAAACCACAGTAAGCCACTGGGTTACCACTGACTTACTGACAGTTATCTTCGTCCCATTAATCTCGGGGGAAACCAATAGCTAGTTTCCACCCTGAAAGTCATCCAGTTATTTTTCTAACATACTCATAGAGCACAAAACTTTTTGTTCCGCCATGATTAAACGTTAGCCATCACTCTCTCAACGAGCTCGTCATTTTCAGCTTGCCAACTAGCTAAGCTTAGCAAGCTGTGCGCTGACTTGAGTGTGCAAGATTGACCTGCAACTGAGCCAGCCAACCAGGGAAACCAGGGACATGCCCAGTACCGGTAAAACGAGCCATAACTCGGGGTGCCATTGCCAATCCAGTTCAAATACCCAAATATTTAGCAGTCCACCGGCAATTTCTGTTACCAGCGCGGCGGTTAAACCCGCGACGGCCCCCGAAATAGCAAACTCCAATACTATGCTGGTGGTCAGCAGTTTCTGTCCGGCGCCCAAGGTGCGTAGCAAGGTAATTTCCAGTGAACGCTCCTTCATGCTGATACTGACTTGCGCCATCAATACCAGCAAGGCCCCCGCCAGAATAAGATACAGCAAGAGTTCCACCGCTTTACTCACCTGAGCCAGCACTTGGGAAATGGCATTTATCATAGCCCCCACATCGATCACCGAAATGGTTGTGTATTGAGATAATAACTGGTGAACAAAATCACTGTCAGCGGGTAAATAAAGGCTGGAAATATAGGTCGCGGGAAACTCGGCAAGGGCTTGCTGATTAAATATAAAATAAAAATTAGGCCGCATACTGTCCCAATCCACCAGCCTAATGCTGGTCACCTGAGCTACAAACATCTGACCACCAATATTAAATTCCACGCTGTCGCCGAGGCCAATTTTTAATCGTTCTGCAACCTCGGACTCCACCGATACCTGAGCCGAGACACCGGGCTGCCACATTTCCCCTTGCACCACCTGATTGCCTTCGGGCGCTGTCTTAGTCCAGCTGGAATTTAGCTCCCGGTAAATCCCGGGCCGCCTTGTTTGTTCCTGTTCACGGGACTGCGCCACCAGGTCGTGGTTAATTTTGGTTAATCGCCCCCTCACCATAGGGTACAAACCCGACGTTTTAAAACCCTGCTGAACTATCATATCTTCCACCGGCTGAACCTGATGCTGGGCGATGTTGAGCAGAAAATGGTTCGGCGTCCCTTCTGGTAGCTGCTGCCGCCAGTCTGCCAGCAAACTGCTTCTCAGTGACCATAAGATGCCTAACAGTAGCAAGGCTCCGCCGATCCCGGCTAGTTGCAGTAAACTGGCCAGGCGAAAGCGGTGTAACCGGGCAAATGCCAGCCGCCAGGCGCCGCCAGCACCGGCACCAAGTCTGTGACCGAGCCTGAGTAGCAGATAAGCAACCCCCACCACTAAAGCAGAAAACAGCACCAAACCCAGCAACAGGGCGAGAGTTAACTGTAGTGAGCCGCTGACAAACCAGGATAAGAAAAATACCCCTGACCCCAGGGAAACAAAATCAGATCTGGGCCGCGTCAGAGATATATCTGCTCTTAGCACCCTTAAGGGTGGGATCTGCCTTAACCTCAACAGAGGAAAAAAGGAGAACAAAAACGAAACCACCAGTCCGATAAACACCGAACTAAGCAAAGGTCCAAGGCCAGCTGCCGGCAAATCCATGGGAAACAGGCTAGCCAACATGGCCAGCGCTGCCTGATGAAAAGCAAACCCCAGTATTAATCCGCAAATAATGGAAAAGACAGAGATCAGCAAAACCAAGGTAAATAACACTCGGCTGATCTGTCGCTGCGACGCCCCCAGCGTTTTCATCATAGCGATAAAATCACTGTGACGACGGCTAAAGTGAAATGCTGACAGGGATATGGCCAGGCAAGATAACAGCACACCGAGTAAGCTGGCTAAACTAAAATAGGATTCAGCTCGGTTTAACGCTCTGCCAACCGGCGTTCCTCCCTGCTTCACGCTTAAATAGCTTTGCCCCTCGGTTAACTTATCCGCTAACCAGGTGCCATACGACTCCAACTGCTTTGGCTCACCATTAAATAGGTAGTGATAACTTACCCTGCTGCCCGGCATCACTACCTGACTTTTGGCCACATCATTCAGGTGGATAAGAGCCCTGGGAGCCAGGGTAAAGACGTTAAACCCCGCGTCAGGCTCGGCGATAATTTCACCACGATAAGTGAGCTGGGTTTCACCCAACTCTACAACATCACCCGGCTTAACCTGCAGCAATCGGGCTAATCTGGGCACCAGATAGATATCCCCTTCGCGAATACCAGGCCCCTGCAATAACAACTCCCCTCGCAGAGGGTAATTCACTGAAACCGCCTTAACACCCGCCAGCTGCATTTGCTCGTGGGCAAACAGCATAGTATTAAAACCCTGGGTTTGACCGCGCTGTAAACCAAGCTCTTGCGCCTTAACCAACCAGCTATCCGGGGCAGGCTCGGCCATTTTTAACTGGCGGTCGGCGGCAATAAAACTGCTGCTGCCCAGAGTTAATGCTCGCTGAAGTCGGTCGGTCACCATAGACGTGGCAAATACAGTAGCCACCGCCAGTGCCAGGGCACAAATAAATATCGTGAGCTGCCCTTTTCGCAACTCTCGCTTGAGAATCCGCCAGGCCAGTTGAGTCTCAAACATGAGTCACCTCTACCAGTTCACCGACATCCATTTTAAGCTGTCTCTGGCAGCGACTGGCTAACTTCTCATCGTGGGTAACAACTAGAAGTGTGGTGTTATGCTGCTGATTCAGCTCAAATAACAAGGATTCGATATGTTTGCCTGTGGTGGTATCCAGGTTTCCCGTGGGTTCGTCGGCCAAGAGTAATTTCGGCGCTGTGATAAAAGCACGGGCAATGGCCACCCTTTGCTGCTCGCCGCCGGACAATTGGTTGGGCATATGGCGGGCTCTCTGCGCCAGGTTAACCTTACCCAATAGCGCTAAGGCTTTACCTCTGGCATTGGTTTCGCCTTTCAGCTCCAGCGGTAACATAACGTTTTCCAGCGCAGTCAGGCCGGGTACCAGCATAAAGGACTGGAAAATAAATCCAATTTTATCTCGCCTTAAGATCGCGCGCTGCTCCTCGTCCAGGCTGCTGAGCCGAATACCATCGATCTCAACATCACCACTGGAAGCCAGGTCCAGGCCCGCCATCAAACCCAGCAACGTTGACTTACCTGAGCCCGAAGTGCCTACTAAAGCAACGGACTCACCTTGCTTGACTTGGAAAGAAATAGCCTTAAGTATGGAGAGCTCACCCTCGGCAGTTTTAACAGATTTGCTGAGGCTTTCCACCTTGATAATAGAAGAGGTCATAATGAGAATTCTGGCTCGCGGTTTGTTATTGATATCCAGTATTGTATTTTCACTAGCCAGTCATGCAACTACATTATTGATTTTAGGGGATAGTTTAAGCGCTGGTTATCAAATGGCTGAAGAAAAAAGCTGGCCAAGGGTGTTGGAAAAACGCTGGCAAAGCAGCCGACCCGAGTTCGTAATGATCAACGCCAGCATCAGCGCGGAAACCACTGCCGGCGGCCTGCAACGCCTGCCAGCATTATTGGCAAGGCACAACCCGGATTGGGTCTTGTTAGAGCTAGGCGCCAATGATGGCTTAAGAGGTTTCTCCCCTGTAGAGCCCAGGACTAACTTGCAGCAGATGATCCAATTAAGCCAGAAATCGGGGGCCAAGGTGGTATTAACCCAGATCAGGGTGCCACCCAACTATGGTAAACGTTACGTAGATAGCTTCGAGTCTATCTACCCCGAGCTCAGCAAACAGCAACAAATTCCTCTGATGCCATTTTTTCTGGAAGCCGTGATACTTAAGCCAGAGCTGATCATGCCCGACGGGTTACACCCGAAAGCGGAAGCCCAAAGCATCATTGCCGATGAAGTGGCGACCTATCTGTCCCCACTACTATGGCCTGGTAGGAGCTGAATCCATCTCAGGGATGAGATGTTAAATGCAGGGATGCGCCATCTCAGGGATGAGATGTTAAATGCAGGGATGCACGTTCAGCGAACACAGCGCTCGCTATGTTCGCGGATTTCATCCGCTCCTACCCCAACCCGATTAGCTAGCCAGGTCGAAACGTTTATTCAAATAGGCAATAATATCGCTGGATTCGTACATCCAGCGAGTTTGGCCATTTTCTTCAATACGTAGACAAGGCACTTTAATTGCGCCTCCGCCTGCTTGCAGCTCTTCTCTATGCTGCGCGTCTTTTTGTGCGTCACGATATTCTACGGGAACATTCAGCCTATGTATGGCTCTGCGCGTCTTCACACAAAAGGGGCATGCATAAAATTGATATAAGGATAAACCTTCCGCTTGCTCGGCCGCCTTTGCTTGCTTATCAGCGCTTCGCTTAATTTGAGCCGGACGTGTAAGGTGATTCCCTAATACGATAGCTCTGCCCAAACCTTCTCTTACCAGCTTAACTAACACTTAAACACTCCAGCAATTGCAATAAATTCCACATATTCTACTCGAATTCGGTGAAGAGCTGAATGCTTATCTTAGACAGTGTTGCTCAGCCAGTTTTTGCTATTGATAAAGCGGAAATACCTTGCCTTTACCGGCAAAAACTAGTCGGTCAGTTCTGACAAAATGGCCTGTAACTCTGCCACTTGTTGCTTTAACTCTGCCACATCCAGCTCTAACACTTCTACTCTGCTAGTCTGTGAACTCGCAGGGGCGGCAGTTATTTCATTCACATCCACTTCGCCACTAAAAAGGTGCGCAAAGCGGCTTTCCCGCTTACCCGCTTCCCTGGGTAATTTAACCACAAAGGGACCATCTTCATGTTCTGCCAACTGAGTCAGTACCGCATCCACTTGCTGAACATCGCTAAAGCTGCACAGTCGATTAGTTCGAGAGCGCAGTTCACCCGGGGTCTGTGGGCCGCGAAGAAATAACACACAAATAATACCCAGCTCTTGCTCGGTCAGCTTTAAGCCACCAAATTCTGTGTTACAGAAGCGATGCTGTAACTTGGTCACCCGACTACCAAAGCCGGACTCTTCCCTAAGCAAGCGTTTTTTTATCAAGCCATCCACTACATCCCGTACCTGAGACTCATCCAGGCTTAGTACGGGCTCACGGTTACTCTTCTGGTTACAGGCATTCGTTAACGCATTAGGGGAAAGGGGGTATTGATCCGGCGTGGTAATTTCTTTTTCGATTAAACAGCCAATCACCCGAGTCTCATGTAATGTCAGATTCATATCCAAAATAAAGCCCTCTGTTGCACTTATTGTATTATTTAAGCGGAAAATAAGTTGTCCTGTCACCCGGCTGCCAAGCAGGGTATTTAAACATAATGTCGGCAAACAATTGAGAGGCCAACATATTATTGAGCCAGTTGATCAACGCTGGATAATCAGACGCAAAAAACCAGGCTTGATCCACAAATGCAAACTGGCGGACAAAAGGGAAAATGGCTATATCTGCAACACTCACTCGATCATCCAACAGATACTGATGCTTAGCCAGCAGAGATTCCAGGGTCGCTAAAAAGGCCTCACCCTGTTGACGATAATCTTGCTGGCTAAATTCTGGAAATCGGTCTGCATATTTGTACTTGTCCAGAAACCCTTTAAACTCTGCATCGTTTCTATCCATAAGCCGGTGAATTTGCATATTAAGCTGCTTATTATCGGCTCTCAGCCAGTTTTTCGGGTCGTGGTTAGACAGTGCCCAACTCATAATATCCCGGCTTTCATCGACAACTCTCCCAGAATCCAGTAACAGCACAGGTACTGTGCCCTTGGGAGAAATATCCAGCATAGTCTGAGGTTTATTTTTTAGTACGATTTCTCTAAGTTCGACCCTTTGTCCGCTATAGGCCAGGGCTAACCTTGCTCGCATAGCATAAGGACAACGGCGGAAAGAATATAATATTGGCAATGAGGTGTTCCTGTTTAGCTTTTCATCAGCCCAGAGCCGACATCTCTGAACCACTTGGTAATAATATACTTGTCGCCCTTGATAACCGGTTGACCTTGATGTTTGGTGTCCGGGTTAGGCTGGCCACTGGGATATAGATTATTCCAGGCCAGGGCCAGGCCTTTTTTGGGATAAAAGGTTTTATTCAGGTGAATAAAATGGGTGCCACCGCCCTCCTGGGTTGCTTTTAAATACACTGTAAAGGTCCAGGTCCTTTGTCCCATTCGTGCGGCAAACTTAATAAACTCTGACGTACCGGGTTGAAAATAGTCGGTGTGGGGCTTAAATTCCTGACCCTGGGAATACTTCTGGGCCTGGATCCCTTCGGAGTAACTTGAATTTAACCCCAGTGCACGGGCCATTCTTAGGTCGATATCCTGGATCAGCCGGTCGCTTGTATCAGAAAAGTGACAGGTTTCACTGGTGCGAAAGTAATTGTCACCGTTAGACACAGTCACGGTGGAAGGCTTTAAACTGGTATCCATAACACGGACCAGATGATCGCATTCACCTGAGCTCAGAAAATCTTCATAAGCAAAAAGTTGTACCTTATTACCGGGATTGGCAACCGGTGTGAACTCTGGGGCTAGTTGCAACTGGGCCAGGGCCTGATAATCAACGCCTTCACGCACTCCCTTATGATCCCAGCTAGCCCCATAAGGAAAGGCGGCGCCCATCAGTGGCATCACTTCATTAGCGCTAAAGCCTTTTTTTAACAGGGTATCGCATAGTTGCTCCGGCGCGCAGCCCAGCTGCAAGTTTTCTCTGGTCCACTTCACCCATTCCATTGGTATTGTCACTGTGTCTCCTCCTTGCTGTTATTTAACCAGCAAGGAGCGGGCTTGTCACTTGGTATAGCTAACTGCTGAGGGACAAACCCGGTGGCCACTTAGCTAACCACCAGCGCTATACGTGCCTCAATCCCTTCATCGGCGAAGCGCTGATTTACCGCAGCCGTGCCTTCCACAAAACCTAACAGGACTTCCGGACAATTCTGAATAATTTGCTCCGTGCCTGTTACCTCTATGGTGAGGACCTCATCATGAGGCAACTGCAAACCTGTCATCTCCCCGTCCGGGTCAATAATACTGGCGACACCTTCCACCCAGGCATCCATATTGTTGTCGTAATATCCGGCAAAACCGAACGCTTTAAAGCTGGCAATATGAAAATCTTGCCAATCATATATATCTGAAAATTCGAAATTAATATGCATACGTCTAAACCTTTGTTAACGGGCTTTAAGCCAAGGCCATCGCCAAGCCGCTCGCCCTTTGTGTTTTTTGTTTTACTGCCAATGCCAAAATTTGTGGTCTGGCAAACAGATCCAGTTGCTTTTTCGCCCGGGTGATCCCCGTATAGACTAACTCCCTACTTAATACCGGGTTCATTTGGTCCGGCAGCACCAGTACTGTATGAGCAAACTCCGACCCCTGGCTTTTATGCACTGTCATGGCAAATACAGTTTCGTGTTGCGGCAACCGGCTAGGCAGGAAATCATGGATCAAACCATCGGACAATTCGAAATACACCCTTAATTTACCTGCTTCATCCGCCAGGCAAATACCTATATCGCCATTAAATAGACCCAGTCCATGGTCATTTTGCATTATGATAACCGGTCTGCCCGGATACCAAAACTCACCTGTGGGTAACAACCCCTTTTTCCGCAATAAACCTTCAATCTTGTCGTTAAGCTCTTTAACCCCAAAATACCCCTCTCGCACAGCACACAAGAGCTGAAACCGGTTAAATGCCGCAAGCGCCGATCTGGCCTTGTCTTGCACCGCTGCTGCACTTTCCCGTAACAGGTGTAAATAGGGGGAATAACCAGACAGACATAAGGATAATAAGTCCTGGTAACCACGCTCGTTTAAATCAGTTTGCCTGATATCACCAAAGCTGTCCCACAGCCCTGGTATCAGTTTTGTTTGCCCGCTGTTCACCGCCCTGGCCAAAGTGCCGATGCCAGAGTTGGCATCAAAACGGTAGCTTTTTCTTAATAAACACAGCTGGTTGTTAATCCCAGAGCCGCTACCACTTGATGTGACACTCAACTTGTACCCGGTTAAGGCGGACAACTGACTGGCTTTTTCCGGGCCATAACCAGTTTCGGCAAAGCTGCAAATATCCCCTAATACCGAGCCGGCTTCTACTGAGGCCAGCTGGTCCTTATCACCAAGCAGCACTAACTTGGCCCCTGGTGGTAACGCCTGGAGTAGCTTGGCCATTAACGGCAGATCCACCATAGAAGCTTCATCAACCACCAGCACATCCAGGTGCAAAGGATTATCCTGATTGCGCCTGAACACACTACGCCCGGGAATCACCCCAAGCAAGCGGTGTATGGTGCTGGCTTGTGTGGGGATCAGCTCGGTCACCTCTTTCGCTAATGCCAACTGACCTAGTGCGCCAGTTATTGACTCGGTGAGCCTGGCCGCTGCTTTTCCCGTAGGCGCTGCCAGCTTAATGTGCAGCTCCTTGTTTTGCTCCAGCCCCTGACGGACCAGTAGCGCCAATAGTTTGCTGACGGTGGTGGTTTTGCCGGTTCCCGGCCCTCCTGAGATAACCGAAACCTGACTGGTGGCCGCCACAGCCACAGCAACTTTTTGCCAGTTTAAACAGGCTTGCTGAGGGACTAGCTCTGCCAAACCCGCCAAATCAGCGCCACTACTCGCCTTTTCCAGCAAATCTTGTAGCGCTTTCCAGTTCACCTGGCTGGGATCAACTAAGTCCAAGTATTTATTGGCGAACTCCTGCGCCGTTAATTGAGGTGACTGTGAAAAACTGCGGTACAGAAAATCATAATCGCGAGAAAACAGCTGACTCAGGTGCTCCTGCAACCCATCGATTGGCGCTTTAACTTCAGTGTGGGCTAACCTGGCAACCACCTGCTGTTCAAAGTTGAAATACCGAGATAAATAAAGTCGATTAGACCAGATAACTAACGGTGCTCCTGACCCGACACAGTGGCTGCGGGCCAAATGCTCTGGCCAATTCTCTACGGGCGGCACCAGTTCGAAGAGTTGCTTCGAAGGCAAGTCAAATAATTGGTCCAGCTCTTCTAATACCAAGCAGACATTACCTTTACCTAATTCAAAACTTACCAAGGCGCTGCATAACTGGGTTAACGGATCACCACCACGCTCGGCAATAAATTGCGCAAACTGGTAGTCCAGTAGGCGGATCTGCTTGTCTGCCGCTAATTGCTTTAATTGACTTAACACGTCACCGCCTCCCCTTTAAATAACTTGTCCAGGGATTCGATAAATTCACGCTTGGGTCTGTTAAAAAACACCCCATCTCCACCTGGCTGCATACCGCGTAAAAACAGGTAAAACACACCGCCAAAGTGTTGATCATAGTCATAACCTTTGATCCGCTGCGCCAGTAAACGATGCAGAGCCAGGCTATAAAGCTGATATTGCAAGTCATACCTATGTGATGTCATCGCCTGGGCCAGGTTTGCCTGGCCGTAATCTTCCAGCTGGCTTCCCAAAAAGTTGGACTTGTAATCCAGCACATAATACTTACCTTCAAATTCAAAGGTTAAATCGATAAACCCTTTCAGCATTCCCTGCACATCGGAAAATGACAGCGCCGGCGCCGACATGGATAAGTGATCAAACTGTCGACTAAGCTGGGTTAACCGGGAGGCAGAGATATTTGCCATGGGCAAGAAAAACTCCATTTCTACCTTTATCTGTTGCCGGGTTAAGTTTCTAAGTTTCAATTCGGGAATCAATTCAGCATCCAGAACATCTGTGACCCAGTCTTCCAACACACGTTGCCAGTGGGGTTCAAAACCTCCCAGCTCTAACTTTTCAGCTACTATTTTCGACAACTCCTCTCCCTTGGCATTAGGAAAATCCAGCGCCTCAAATAATTCGTGCAAAAAGGTGCCGGGTCCGGCACCCTTAGGAAAGGTAAATACGTTAAATTCCTCTACACCCGAATCCTTTGCTTCTTCAATCAGTTCGGCGTCGAAACCCGGCAAATACGTATGAGAGGGGCCATGGCTACGGGAAAGGGCTGAATAGCTGGTAACCCACCAGTCTTTTTCTATGCTCGTATTAAACGTGAGGGGGGCGACTGATTCAACTTGCTCCTTCATCGGCTGATAAATACCCGGGGCGTGTAACGGTGGCGAACTGAGTACTGCACCAGATTGCTCGACCAACTGTGATAATGCCAGTTTTAATGCCGTCAAATCACTGGGCTCACTACCGGTTAACAGATAACCTATGGCACTGCGAAACAAATCCGTATTGGTCGATTTACCACGACCACTTCGCAGGGGAGCTAGCCCCAGGTAACAGGAATACACGCTACGAGTAAGTGCCACATATAACAACCTTAAGTCTTCCGCTAACCTTTCTTTATCCGCCTTAACCAGACTATCCGGATCCTTACTGAGGTCCAGCACTGTTTTCTGGCTTTCCTCATCATGGTAAAGGGCAGCTTTTTCCGCACGAAAACTGCAGACAAAGGGTAAAAAAACCAGATCGTATTCCAGCCCTTTGGACTTGTGAATGGTTACTATTTGCACCAGGTTCTGATCACTTTCAAGGCGCAATTGCTGCTCTTCACTATTACCATTGGGCTGAGCCAGTTGCTGCCCTAGCCAGCGTAATAATCCGTGTACCCCATCAAGTTCCCCACTGGCGTGCTGCAATAATTCCCCTAAGTGCAGCAGGTCGGTCAGGCTGCGCTCTCCCCCTGGCAAAGCCAGCAAGCGTTGACTTATCTGTCGCTGCTGTAACAATCTGCGCAGCATGGGTAATACACCGCGACGTTGCCATAATTGTGCGTAGTCAACAAACTCGACTACCAGGGCTTCCCATGCTTTTTCATCACTGAACAGCTGATCCAGCTCTAACGCCGCCTGATCCATCAGGGGGGTCGCCATCACAGCTCTTAGTAATCTGTCGTTAGTAGGTTCAATACAAGCCGCCAGTACACGATAGATATCCAGCGCTTCCTGACCAGAGTAAACGCTGTCACGGTTAGAAAGGTAAACACTCTTTATTTGCTGAGCGGATAAAGCAGCCCTGACTTTTTGCGCCTCTCTTCCTGTCCTCACCAATACGGCGATACTACCCGCCTTAAGGGCTTGGCTTTCTTTACCCGGTTGGCTGATAAAGGCCAACCCTTGCTGGGAAAGAGTTAATAACCGGTTAACTTCGTTGGCGGTGGCCAGCGCCATGTTATTTTGATAATCGTTCTTATTGATAATTCCGGACTCTGGCTCATCTAACCAAAGCTGCATGGCTCCGGCTTGCTGTCCTTCTAATATCAACTGGGAGTCGGCTTTAAAACTAGGGAAATTGACCGGCTCGAACTGAATATCTTGATGATAGATAAATGGCTTGTCGGCCCTTTCGAACAGGGTGTTAACACTGTTTATCATCTGTTTCGAGGAGCGGAAGTTATTCTCCAGCGTGTAGTGAGCGGACACTACTCGCCTGGCTTTGATGTAGGTGAAAATATCGGCGCCACGAAAGCCATATATCGCCTGTTTAGGATCCCCTATCATAAACAAACCTGTAGTAGGCTGCTGAGCATAGATAGTCTTAAAGATCCTGTATTGCATGGGGTCCGTATCCTGAAACTCATCGATCATTGCCACCGGATAAGCTTCCCGGATCCGGCTTGCTAAGGCTTCTTGCGCCGGCCCGCTTAAGGCATGACTCAGGTTAAGCAGTAAATCATCAAAGCTTAACTCCATGCTCTTGGACTTAGTTTTCGACAACCGTTCCTTTATCCAGTTGATGGCCCTGGCCAACACCTGCTCTTTGATACTAAGGGAAGCATCTAACAGGGTCTCGCAGGCCGTAAACAGCCCACTGATCGGGGGCTCACCTTTTTTGGTTTTTTCCATCAGCACATCCTGGCGAAAACGAACCAGGTTATCCGGGATAGCATAATCACGGGTCGAAGTATTCGCCCATTGGTTTATCTGAGACAACCAGTTAGGCAAGTTTTTCTTGGAATAGCTGCGCTTATCGACCCCAGAGCCAGAGATCAGGGCTTGCAGATCATCCTCATTACTAAGCCACAACCCCTTAAACTCACCAATGGCCCGGATAATATCCTGGTGTTGCTGCTCCAGGCTGGCTTCATCAATAGGCGTCAGCAGCGTTAGTTCGTGTTTAGGCAGATAAGCCGCAATCTCCCCAAGCAAAGCGTCAGGAGATTGCCAGCAGGATACCAACACTCTTGCCAGATCCTTGTCCGCACCATAGAAATGACTACGCCAAAAATCGGCCACGGCTTGGGACTTTATCTGGCTTTCATCGGTAATAAACTCGGACTCAAATAGGCTGCCAGACTCAAACGCATTTTGTTTAAGCATCCGCTGACAAAAGCCGTGAATTGTATATATGGCCGCTTCGTCCATTTGCCGCTGGGCATCTCTTAAGGTGCGGATGGCCTGGGTCCAATCAGGCGTCTCGTCCAGCAACGCCTGACCGAATGGGTCATCGGCTTCTTCCCGAATAAAGGTGAGCCGCGCCTCAAATATTCGTCTGCGGATCCTGTCCCTTAATTCGGCGGTGGCCGCCTCGGTAAAGGTCACCACCAATATTTGATCCACAGTTAACGGGCTGGGGTGTTTGTTATCCACTTTACCGTGGCCAAGTAGCAAACGCAAAAACAGGCTGGCGATGGTATAGGTTTTACCCGTACCCGCACTCGCTTCAATCAACCGCTCTCCATGAAGAGGAAAGCTAACAGCATTTAGGGGTTGTGCCATCTAACAGCCTATCTATTAAGAATTTGCAGGCATTATAAGTTAGGTCTAATTAATCCGGCAACTGATAGCTGGCTTAGGCAAGGAATCAAACCAATCACTTGTCAGCCGAGCTGAGCCCGCGTACATTGGCTAAAAATTTAAGGAAAGCCATATGAAACTGGACCCACTAGGACAAAATCCTGGGCGGATTATTCTGTTAGTCGCTCTGGCCGCCTCAGCTTTCGCCAGTTATGCCCTACTGTCCCCTTATATTGAACCTATTGTTATCGCTTTAATTTTTGCCCTGCTGTGCCACCCAATTCACGCATTAATCGAAAAAAAACTGGCCGGTAAAAATAACCTGGCGGCAACTGTCAGCTGCCTCTTGCTCACTTTCGTGATCCTTATCCCTATGCTCTTTGTTTTTATGGCCATATTGGGCCAGGCCATAGGTTACTCGAAGACAGTATTACATTGGGTTCAGCAAGGTGGGGTCGATACGCTACTCACACACCCCTTAGTCAGCGAACTCTATCAATTTGTATCGCTATATATTCCTATAGAGCACTTAGGCGGCCAAACCTTAACTGAAGACTTGGTAAGTTTTGCATCCGACCTGGGTAAGAATGCGCTGGGCCTAAGCGCCAGGTTTGCCGGTGATATTTCCAGCTTTATTTTTAGTTTTATCCTGATGTTATTTGTGCTGTTTTTTACCTTGAGGGATTACGACAAGTTAGTCGACTTTCTCCATCATGCCATTCCTCTCTCTCGTAGCCAGGAAGAGATCTTAATCTCAGAGATCCAGAGTGTATCCAAGTCAGCCTTGTTGGGCTCATTCTTAACCGCTATCTGTCAGGGCATTGTCGGTGGCATCGGATTTTGGATTGTCGGTATTCCCGCGCTGTTTTGGGGCACCATGATGGCCTTTGCATCACTGATCCCTGTGGTAGGCACGGCGCTTATTTGGTTTCCCGCCACGCTGTTTCTGTTTATCACCGGGGAGTGGCAATGGGCTAGCTTCTTACTGGTATGGGGTGTGCTTGTGGTGGGCTCTATCGACAACTTCCTGCGACCTATGTTTATGCAGGGTGCCTCATCAATGAGTACTGTGGTGATCTTTTTCTCCCTGATGGGGGGGATCAGTGTCTTTGGTTTAATGGGGCTTATCTACGGCCCCATCGTCATCGCTGTCACTCTGGTGTTATTTAACCTTTATCAGACTGAATTCAAAGACTTCCTCGACTATCAAGATAAAAACTAACGGGCGAATTGGCTTCTCTGTGGTTTCAATACCACAGAGAACCCACAGCTCGCGCACTAATCTTCCTTGATGGGCTCCATATTGTCCAGTAAAGGTCCAAACAGCTGACAACAAATTACTTCAAACTTGGCAAGGTGAGGCTCTAACTCAGGGTAGCAGCGCTGAATATAGGGATCATCTCCCTCACCCAATAACACAAAAGTACCGTTAAATCTGTCCAGCGCTTTTCCTCGTGCTTTTTCCAGCTGCTCCGAGTCCCAGTCTTGCTGTAATAATGCACAAGGGTCTTTTTTAGTCTGCTGTTTTGACCAGGCCAAGGCGGTATTAGGAAAAAATGGCAGTGGCATCAACAGGCCCCGACGATAGTAGCTAATAAATAATGCGAGTTTTTCCTTCGCATAGCTGGATTCAAGGGCGGCGAAGCTCACCGCCTCATCCCGACCAAATAATAAGCTTGGTAAAACATGCTGCGAACTGGCACATAAACAAAGGTGCTCTATCCAACTTTGCACTATATCCTTACCGTTTAAGGCTGCGGGCTTGACCCGAATAAGCTGCCCCTGATAACACGACTTAAGCCAGCCTTCCAGCTGCTCTTCGCCTATTTGCAGTGCGACTTCTATTTGCTGCTCTTCACCCTTAACAAAAGGTTTCACCTGATCCGCCAACTCCCCCATCTTTTCCACCTGACGCTCATAGGCTAACGCACCAAATGCCGAAAAGGGTAGCTGGCCCGATGCTCTTAAGCGGGTTTCCACCTCAGTAGTAGATCCGTCAGTGAGCAAAGTGTCCAGCACTTCTGTCGCCAGATGATAGTTGGCCAGGCCATCCAGAAAGAAAGGTTCATCTTCCTCTATGGTCTGATCTTTCAACTCAAGGTAAACCTTTAACCTTTGGTTCAGAAATGTCTTGTTCGGGTGACGATAGAATCGAACAAGACTCTCCAACTCAATTGGCTCTTGCTCCAGATCCAGCTCAGGTAAAGGCTCTCCCAGAAAGCTCTTATTAACAACCTCCGAAGATTCCGTTGACCACCACTGCTCACCATAGGTAGAAAATTCACCATTAAAGTAACGGCGGCTAAACGCCTGCAACGGATAGTGGGTGACAAGTTTGTTCTCCAGACCTTTGAGAGCCTCCTCTACCTTCTTATCCCTATCTTGCACTAATACATAGGACTGTAAGCAGTAATCCAATAACTCAGTCACTAATACAGATGGCACTTTCTCACTGTTGTCCTGAATACTGTGTCCGACAAAGCTGATATATAATTTATCTTGCGCCGATATAAGTGCTTCCAGAAACAGGTACCTGTCATCATCACGACGGGAGCGGTCCCCTTTCTCGGTGTGACCCGCCATTAGGTCAAAGCCCATATCGGGAATGCTTCTCGGGTATACGCCGTCATTCATGCCCAACAGGCACACAACCTTGAACGGGATAGATCGCATGGGCATCAGGGTACAAAAATTAACTTGTCCCGCCAGAAAACGCTGACTGCTCCGTTCATTGGTAAGCGCAGCGCTAAGGTAATCATATAGAACAGCTAGGGATAAAAACTCCTGGAAATCCGCTTGTTTGATCTGCTGATGTAAGTTTTCCAGCTTATCCCGGATCAGCTTCAATGCTAATTCATCTGACTCTTCACCCAAATAAAAACGTTCCAGGATCTGGTTTAGGGCCTGTTGCCACTGAACTATATCCTGCTGCTGCGACAAACTTTGTTGCGCTAGTATTAGCTCTTCGACAAAGGAACAAAGTTTCCCTAATAGCTCGGCTTCTATGCCCTGACACTCTTCGTAAGGTAAAATCCCGTCAAACATGTGCTCAGACATTGCATAACCTAACAGCATACGCCGCAGGCCAAACAACCAGGTATTATGAGTCAGATTTGGCAGATCAAATCTTTCACCAGATAGGTCGTTTAACCCCCAGCGAATACCACTTTCAAGCACCCACTGGCGGATACGCTCAAACTCTTGCTGGGCGATATCAAAACGCGCCAAAATAGCTGGAACCTCTAAAATCTCCAGTAACTCGGCGCTGGTACAACGAGTTTCAGAAAGCTTAAGCAGCTTCAAGAAGCTGCTTAACACTGGATTTTCCTGCTTAGCACTGACATCAGATATGGAGAACGGGATACTCTTACTTTGGGTTTCGCTACCGAAGACGGCCCAAATATAAGGGCTATAATCTTCGACATTAGGCATCATTACTATAATATCTTTTGGAGTAAGTTCAGGGTTTTCAGCAAACATTCCGAGTAACTTGTCTTGCAGAACCTCCACTTCCCGCATCGGGCTGTGGCAGGCTACCATTTCCAGAGATGTATCCTGAATATCCAAAATACGTCTGTGTTCGCAGGAATCTAGCTCTCCTTGCTCGGACTCAGAAGCATCTTTTAGCTCAAGGATATCTTTTTGAATTTGTTGGAGCAGATTCTCTCCGGGTAGCTCAACAAAAGCCTGTACCTCTTCTGGCTCCAGGATTGATAGTTGATGTAAAAAATCACGAACTAATTTGCCCATGGAGGCCAGAATAGGATTACCTACTTGATAGGCATCTCCTTGATCTATCATTTCGTTATAGTGCTTACCCTTTGCCAACCAGGGTGTACCTTGCTCTTCAAGTAATTCGTTATTTTCGACTGTTATTAAGGTTCGGTTTTGCGCCGTTTTTTTGGCTAAGTATTTAGGATCTACAATATCCGACCAATATTCCTGGCAAGGGTTGCTTAGCATAAGGTGGACATCCATATGTTTCCCCAACACTACCAGGGCTTCCACATATTTTGGCGGCAGCGCCGAAATGCCGAAGACAAATAAGCGCTTAGGTAGACCGGGCACTGTCATTTGTCGATTTAACCTGTCAATAAAGTCCTGATAAAGCCCGGCCCTGTGATACGCCTTACTGTCCTCGCTATGGCTTTCTTTTACCTCATCCACCAAGGCTCTCCACAATATGGGTTGCCAGGCTTGTTCTTCCACCCAATCTGGTCCCGCCTGTCCCTGCTCCCAGGCATCCATCCATTGAGGTCGATACACTAAATACTGGTCAAATATATCCGCTACTTTATGACTTAGCTGGTACCTTTTCCGCTGCTCTTTATCATCACTAAGGTAACGGGCTAATGGAGCAAATTCCTCATATTCAAGAAATTGAGGCAACAGCTGCATCAGCTTCCAGGCCATCGCTTCTTTATTAAAAGGGCTTTTCTCCGGTACTCCGGGCAGCACGACTTTAAACATATCCCAAATAAAACTGGCTGGTAGCGGAAAATTAATATTGGCCGAAATTCCCGATGCCTTTGCCAGCTCCAGCTTTAACCATTGTGCCATACCAGGGCTTTGCACCAGGATCTGCTCGTCTTCAAAGGGGTCTGATAATGGGTCAGAGTCCATTAAAATGGCCAGTAAATCTTTTAGCAGATCGAGTCGGTTCGAATGATAAAGCTTAAACAATGGAAATTACTCACTATTTGGGAATAAGGGGATTCTGAGTAAAGACAGGATACAATGCAATCAAAAGTGCGGCCGGAACAGCCACTATAATTAAAGGTTGGCCAGCCAGTCCATTGATGGGGCAAAATAAATCACACCGGTGACAGGTTTTGTATAGTCGAGTAGCCGGTCATAAAATCCATTCTCATCGGCATAAACCATCTTTCGCAAGGCGATATTGATCACTTCTGGTGACTTAGCAAATCCGATAAAGTAAGTGCCGTTTTCCATACTGTTACCGTACGGCATATTCTGACGGTACATAGGGATTTCTTTTCCTTGCCCATCGGTGGCTTTACCTTTATTTACGTGGGCATAAGCTGGTTTCTCATCATCGGAAAGCTCTATATCATCGGCTTTGCTACGGCCGATAATTTTTTCCTGAGCCTGAGTTTTAAGCTTGTTCCACTGTTGCAGATCATGAATGTATCTCTGCGTGGTAATATATGCGCCACCAGAAAATTGCGGATCTTCATCAGCCACTAATACCGCTTGCGCGCGCTTCTCATCCGCCGGGTTTTCAGTCCCGTCTACGAAGTCGACCATATCTCGCCCATCCAAGTAATCAAAACCCTGAATATCTTCAATAACCTTGGCGATACCATCCATTCTTGCAGCAACTAAACGAGCGACCTGAAAATTAAGGTCCATACGCATAGACTTCAAAAACAGTAATATATCCCCTTTGGTCGCGGGAAAATGGCGCGACGCCTCCTGCATTTCAGTGAAGGGCACCAAGTCTTTAGGTCGTTGCTCTTTAAACAAACGAGGCCAGAGCGAATATGAAAAGCCCAGAGCAGTGGATATTTGAGCCCGAGGATCACCCTGCTCAATATCTCTAATAATTTTTAATATGTCCCGAATTGCAGAACACACTTCTTGCTCTTTGCCTTTATATACGACTAGGGTGACAAACTGAGCAAAGGGTTTCCCATTTGACAACACAGCGCCTTGTGGCTTCACATTAACCTCCGATTAGTTATTTTTTTATTTATTTCTGAATTTAGTTATACGCCTTACCTGAAGGCAATAAATAAGCTGAATCTGATGATCTTCCATTAACAGAATTATTTGAGCTTACTCACACTTTAATCAAGACTAAAAAACAACCAGCATTAAGCTCCTATAATTTGCTTAATCCCCTGATATCAATTCAGCCTGTACAAAAACAAAATTGCTAAAAGGAACTTACCATGATTCTTTTGATCGGCGGAGAAAAAGGTGGCAGTGGTAAGAGTTGTCTCGCGCAAAACCTCTCTGTATATCTCACCAACCACCTTAAAGGCGAAGTACTGATGGTGGATTGCGACCCACAAAGAACTACTTCAGATTGGATACAGGAAAGAAACGATAACCCCGAGCTAAGTGGTATTAACTGCGTTCAGCTATATGGCAACATTCGAAATGATCTGCTCAGCTTACACAACCGCTATGACTTCGTTGTTGTTGATTGTGGTGGTCAAGATACCAGAGCACTACGTTCATCAATGTCAGTAGCAACCCACACATTGATCCCTCTACGGCCAAAGCGCAGAGACTTAAAGACGTTACCTCATATGGAGGAACTAATTTGCACCTGTAAAATGGTCAATCCAAAAATAGAGGCTGCCGTGGTAATAACCCAGTCCCCTGCGCTACCTTCGCAGTTCAAAAGGATCCTCGATGCGAAAGAGATCTGTAAATCTTACGGGTTACAAGTTCTTAACTCACTAACATTTAATCGTAATGTTTATGATGATAGCGAAGAGAAAGGATTGTCCGTCTTAGAAAAAGAACCTGATGGAAAAGCAGCACAAGAAATACGTTCAATCGCTAAAGAATTTCTGCAGCTAGAGGCCTAATGATGGGATTAGCCGGACTTAAAAAAACAACAGATCATAGGATCAGGGAAAATATTAGCCCAGAGGAATTTATTACCGGCTCTGATCGCTATGCAGGTAGTTACTTGAGGGTTGTAGACATTGAAAGGATATCCTTAGTCGTTTCACTTCTCGATAGCTCTAGCTTTAAAAAAGCGACATTCTCTCTGACTCACAATTCTATTGATATGCTTACTGAACTGTCTTCCACTCAGGGTAACAATAAGTCATTACTATTGCGGCAGCTGATTCATTACTTCTACCTACTTTCCCCCGAAAAACGCTATGAGCTAATAGCCGTAGTCAATAAGGATTAATAAAATCTAAACATAAAAAAGCCCGACTCTTGCGAATCGGGCTTTTCAATTTGGTGCCTGGCAGTGTCCTACTCTCACATGGGGAAACCCCACACTACCATCGGCGCTATTGCGTTTCACTACTGAGTTCGGCATGGAGTCAGGTGGGTCCACAATGCTATGGCCGCCAGGCGATAACTTGTTTTGCTCTCGCGCTAAGCGCGTGAGCTTTAAAATCTGGAAGTGATAAAGTTCGCAACAGCTCTTTGTCTTCTCACACCTTTACTTCGTAAAAGTGTTGCCAGACCTTCACTTTTTGCAAGCAAAAAGTGAATAGTTCGCAAGTAATCTTTTGGTATTAACACCCTAATGCTTAGTTTCCTCTCACATGTCTGCGACATGTTGCCGGAACTGCGCGGGTTACTTCGTAACACCGCTTAGGAGTTGTATGGTTAAGCCTCACGGGTCATTAGTACAAGTTAGCTCAATGCCTCACAGCACTTACACACCTTGCCTATCAACGTTGTAGTCTCCAACGGCCCTTCAGGGACCTTAAAGGTCCAGTGAGAACTCATCTTGAGGCTCGCTTCCCGCTTAGATGCTTTCAGCGGTTATCGATTCCGAACGTAGCTACCGGGCAATGCTATTGGCATAACAACCCGAACACCAGCGGTTCGTCCACTCCGGTCCTCTCGTACTAGGAGCAGCCCCTCTCAATTCTCAAACGCCCACGGCAGATAGGGACCGAACTGTCTCACGACGTTCTAAACCCAGCTCGCGTACCACTTTAAATGGCGAACAGCCATACCCTTGGGACCGACTTCAGCCCCAGGATGTGATGAGCCGACATCGAGGTGCCAAACACCGCCGTCGATATGAACTCTTGGGCGGTATCAGCCTGTTATCCCCGGAGTACCTTTTATCCGTTGAGCGATGGCCCTTCCATTCAGAACCACCGGATCACTATGACCTACTTTCGTACCTGCTCGACGTGTCTGTCTCGCAGTTAAGCTGGCTTATACCATTGTACTAACCTCACGATGTCCGACCGTGATTAGCCAACCTTCGTACTCCTCCGTTACTCTTTGGGAGGAGACCGCCCCAGTCAAACTACCCACCAGACAGTGTCCCAACCCCCGATTCAGGGGGCGTGGTTAGAACATCAACACTACAAGGGTGGTATTTCAAGGTCGGCTCCACTCAATCTAGCGACCAAGTTTCAATGCCTCCCACCTATCCTACACATGTAGGGTCAATGTTCACTGCCAAGCTGTAGTAAAGGTTCACGGGGTCTTTCCGTCTAGCCGCGGGTACACTGCATCTTCACAGCGATTTCAACTTCACTGAGTCTCGGGTGGAGACAGCGTGGCCATCATTACGCCATTCGTGCAGGTCGGAACTTACCCGACAAGGAATTTCGCTACCTTAGGACCGTTATAGTTACGGCCGCCGTTTACCGGGGCTTCGATCAAGAGCTTCGCGCAAGCGCTAACCCCATCAATTAACCTTCCGGCACCGGGCAGGCGTCACACCGTATACGTCATCTTGCGATTTTGCACAGTGCTGTGTTTTTAATAAACAGTTGCAGCCACCTGGTATCTGCGACCGCCGTCAGCTTAGGAAGCAAGTTCCATCACCAACAGCGGCGTACCTTCTCCCGAAGTTACGGTACCATTTTGCCTAGTTCCTTCACCCGAGTTCTCTCAAGCGCCTTGGTATTCTCTACCTGACCACCTGTGTCGGTTTGGGGTACGATTGTTTGTTATCTGAAGCTTAGAGGCTTTTCCTGGAAGCAGGGCATCAATGACTTCAACACCGTAGTGTCTCGACATCGTATCTCAGTGTTAACAGAAACCCGGATTTACCTAAGTCTCCCACCTACATACTTGAACCAGGACAACCATCGCCTGGCC
Organism: Psychromonadaceae bacterium; assembly: GCA_965249895.1. GTDB lineage: Bacteria > Pseudomonadota > Gammaproteobacteria > Enterobacterales > CBDFNC01 > CBDFNC01. Next base: position 1,026,964 of record CBDFNC010000001.1, on the reverse strand, counting down.
CACCTAGCCTTCTCCGTCCCCCCATCGCAATAACAACCAGTACGGGAATATTAACCCGTTTCCCATCGACTACGCCTTTCGGCCTCGCCTTAGGGGTCGACTCACCCTGCCCCGATTAACGTTGGACAGGAACCCTTGGTCTTCCGGCGTGCGGGTTTTTCACCCGCATTATCGTTACTCATGTCAGCATTCGCACTTCTGATACCTCCAGGATGCCTCTCAGCTTTCCCTTCAACGGCTTACAGAACGCTCCTCTACCATGCATGCAAGCATGCATCCGTAGCTTCGGTGACTAGCTTAGCCCCGTTACATCTTCCGCGCAGACCGACTCGACCAGTGAGCTATTACGCTTTCTTTAAAAGATGGCTGCTTCTAAGCCAACTTCCTGGCTGTCTGAGCCTTTCCACATCGTTTCCCACTTAGCTAGTACTTTGGGACCTTAGCTGACGGTCTGGGTTGTTTCCCTTTCCACGACGGACGTTAGCACCCGCCGTGTGTCTCCCGTGATTGCACTCATTGGTATTCGGAGTTTGCATCGGGTTGGTAAGTCGGGATGACCCCCTAGCCGAAACAGTGCTCTACCCCCAATGGTGAGACACGAGGCGCTACCTAAATAGCTTTCGAGGAGAACCAGCTATCTCCCGGTTTGATTGGCCTTTCACCCCCAGCCACAAGTCATCCCCTAATTTTTCAACATTAGTGGGTTCGGTCCTCCAGTTGATGTTACTCAACCTTCAACCTGCTCATGGCTAGATCACCGGGTTTCGGGTCTAATCCTAGCAACTGTACGCCCAGTTAAGACTCGGTTTCCCTACGGCTCCCCTAAACGGTTAACCTTGCTACTAAAATTAAGTCGCTGACCCATTATACAAAAGGTACGCAGTCACGGAACAAGTCCGCTCCCACTGCTTGTACGTACACGGTTTCAGGTTCTATTTCACTCCCCTCACAGGGGTTCTTTTCGCCTTTCCCTCACGGTACTGGTTCACTATCGGTCAGTCAGGAGTATTTAGCCTTGGAGGATGGTCCCCCCATATTCAAACAGCATTTCACGTGTGCCGTCCTACTCGATTTCACTACAAAGGTCCTTTCGTGTACGGGACTATCACCCGGTATCGTCCAACTTTCCAGAAGGTTCCACTAACACCAATGCAGCTTAAGGGCTGGCCCAATTTCGCTCGCCGCTACTTTCGGGATCTCGGTTGATTTCTTTTCCTACGGTTACTTAGATGTTTCAGTTCACCGCGTTCGCCTCGTTACGCTATGTATTCACGTAACGATACCTGTAAACAGGTGGGTTCCCCCATTCGGAAATCTCTGGTTATAACGCTTGTTATCAGCTCACCAGAGCTTATCGCAGATTGCCACGTCCTTCATCGCCTCTGACTGCCAAGGCATCCACCGTGCACGCTTATTCACTTAACCATACAACACCTAAACAGTGTCGTATTGCAGGACCCACTTTCGTGCATCCTTTGTCTTTACCAAGACACTTGCGAACTACAACTGAGCTTTTACTTGTAAAAGCGACCTGCCTAACAACATCATTTACCAAGTAAATGTGTGAGAAGGCGCTAATACAAACTCAGTACGTGCTAAGTTTTAACACTTAACATTTATTTCTATTGCTTGAATTGTTTCCGAAGAAACAACTCGGTATTAAACACATCGAGTATTATCACCAAGTGATAATACGTAACATACCGATTTTGCAACGCAAAATGGTGGTTACTAATGTATTCAATGAACTTTATCAGCTTTCCAAATTTTTAAAGAGCAATTGCTTAAAAAAGCAAAGCAATATAATCACAACCGAAGTTGCTATATTGCTTTGTGCTTTCAAGCACGATACGAAGGTGGTTTCTTAGTTCGCCATCTTTCGTAAGAAAGATGGTATCCCGTACGAGATTTGAACTCGTGTTACCGCCGTGAAAGGGCGGTGTCCTAGGCCTCTAGACGAACGGGACATAAACTCGATATGAGAAACATGTTTCTCAGCAGTTTATGAATCAGGCGAACGCTAGTGAGCAGCCATATTCCAGAAACTTCACATCTTTAATTAATCAGACAATTTGTGTGGGCACTCCCTGAACATCTCGAAGAGATGTGACTGGTCAAACAGCAGCTTTTACGAAGTAAAAGTGCGAGTTGACAACAGTTCGAGTCGCTTTAGGTAAGGAGGTGATCCAGCCCCAGGTTCCCCTAGGGCTACCTTGTTACGACTTCACCCCAGTCATGAACCACACCGTGGTCATCGCCCCCCCGAAGGTTAAGCTAATGACTTCTGGTGCAGCCCACTCCCATGGTGTGACGGGCGGTGTGTACAAGGCCCGGGAACGTATTCACCGCGGCATTCTGATCCACGATTACTAGCGATTCCGACTTCATGGAGTCGAGTTGCAGACTCCAATCCGGACTACGACGGACTTTTTGAGATTCGCTCACTATCACTAGTTCGCAGCTCTTTGTATCCGCCATTGTAGCACGTGTGTAGCCCTACTCGTAAGGGCCATGATGACTTGACGTCGTCCCCACCTTCCTCCGGTTTATCACCGGCAGTCTCCCTAGAGTTCCCACCATTACGTGCTGGCAACTAAGGATAGGGGTTGCGCTCGTTGCGGGACTTAACCCAACATTTCACAACACGAGCTGACGACAGCCATGCAGCACCTGTCTCACGGTTCCCGAAGGCACTAAAGCATCTCTGCTAAATTCCGTGGATGTCAAGAGTAGGTAAGGTTCTTCGCGTTGCATCGAATTAAACCACATGCTCCACCGCTTGTGCGGGCCCCCGTCAATTCATTTGAGTTTTAACCTTGCGGCCGTACTCCCCAGGCGGTCTACTTAATGCGTTAGCTTTGGAACCCAAGGTACAAGACCTCAGACTCCTAGTAGACATCGTTTACGGCGTGGACTACCGGGGTATCTAATCCCGTTTGCTACCCACGCTTTCGCGTCTCAGTGTCAGTTTCTGTCCAGGTGGCCGCCTTCGCCACTGGTATTCCTTCCAATCTCTACGCATTTCACCGCTACACTGGAAATTCTACCACCCTCTACAAAACTCTAGTCGACCAGTTCCAAATGCAGTTCCCAAGTTGAGCTCGGGGCTTTCACATCTGGCTTAATCAACCACCTACACGCGCTTTACGCCCAGTAATTCCGATTAACGCTTGCACCCCTCGTATTACCGCGGCTGCTGGCACGAAGTTAGCCGGTGCTTCTTCTGCGAGTAACGTCACAGATGTTACGTATTAAGCAACACCCTTTCCTCCTCGCTGAAAGTGCTTTACAACCCGAAGGCCTTCTTCACACACGCGGCATGGCTGCATCAGGGTTTCCCCCATTGTGCAATATTCCCCACTGCTGCCTCCCGTAGGAGTCTGGACCGTGTCTCAGTTCCAGTGTGGCTGGTCATCCTCTCAGACCAGCTAGGGATCGTCGCCTTGGTAAGCCATTACCTTACCAACTAGCTAATCCCACTTGGGTACATCCGATAGCGATAGCTTCCAAGGATAGGCCACCTTTGCTCCTAAGAGATTATGCGGTATTAGCAGTCGTTTCCAACTGTTGTCCCCCTCTATCGGGCAGTTCCCCAAGCATTACTCACCCGTCCGCCGCTCGACGCCTGATAGCAAGCTATCATCGTTTCCGCTCGACTTGCATGTGTTAAGCCTGCCGCCAGCGTTCAATCTGAGCCATGATCAAACTCTTCAATTTAAAGTTTTTTTGCCCTCTCATTTATTCGCAAGCGAATAAATTGTCGGACGAGATGTTTTGCAAGCAAAAACATCCTGCTCAATGAATTCTGGTTTTCATTCCCACTATAGATAGTGGTCATAAAGTCGTTCTGTCGAACATCCAAAATATTGAGAAAATCGTTTGCAGCTAAGCTGCTTAGCGAGCCTCAAGTACTGTTGGAGTGTCCACACAGATTGTCTGATTAAATTGTTAAAGAGCGTTGAGTCGGCGCTTGTTTGCCTCGTCAGGGCTGCGTATACTACGCTAGCCGTTTTGAAAGTCAACTGCTAATTCCGAAGAAGTTTGCAATTTCCTTTCCAGGGTTGAAACCGCAGTTTCTAGCCTGACCTATATCGCTTCAGCCCTTGTCCCGTATGGGGTGGCTTGCCGTCTCAGTGGTTGCGCATTATAGAGAGCTGAACTTATAATGCAATACTAAAAGCTACTATTTTTCCAATTTTTAGTTTTAAACTAAAACCATACTTATATATGTAGCGAAATTAACCAACGGAGTATTTTTCGACTTTCATAACTATAGTCGCTTTCGTGCAATTTGGATGAAATTTGTACCAGTTATTATTTGTGGAAATTGCCTAGTGATCCTGAACTATGGTTTAGGTAATATAGCCGCCCTTTTAGACACGGCATTCAGGAGAATACTAACTAATGTCATTTGCACTTGGTCAACGTTGGATAAGTGATACCGAATCAGATTTAGGTTTAGGCACAGTGGTAGCAATAGAAGGAAGGATGGTCACATTATTGTTTCCTGCCAGCGGCGAAAATAGAAACTATGCAAAGGACGACGCTCCTGTCACTCGAGTTATTTTTAATATTGGTGACAAAATCCTTAGTCATGAAGACTGGTCTCTCGAAGTTGCAGCTATAAAGGAAGAAGATGGCCTGGTCACCTACCACGGTACCCGGGCCGATACCGAAGAGACCTGTACCCTAAAGGAAACTTTCCTTAATAATTTTATTAAGTTTAATAAACCTCAGGACAAGCTTTATGCCGGAAAAATCGACCGCCTGGAACGTTTTGTTTTGCGATACCGCGCTTTGTGCCACCAATATGAGCAACAGAAGTCTGATTTAAGAGGGCTTATGGGGGCCAGAGTCGATCTGATCCCTCATCAATTTTATATTGCAGAAGAAGTCGGCAGAAGGCATGCTCCCCGCGTTTTACTTGCCGATGAGGTCGGTCTGGGTAAAACCATCGAAGCAGGTTTGATTATCCACCAACAAGTGATTTCAGGCCGAGCAAAGCGTGTATTGATCCTGGTGCCGGAAACACTACAGCATCAATGGCTGGTAGAAATGATGCGCCGCTTCAACCTTAACTTCAGCATCTTTGATGAAGAGCGTTGCATTGAAGCCTTTGCCGATTCGGATAACCCTTTTGAAACCGAACAGCTGGTACTTTGCAGCCTCGACTTCATACGCAAAAAGAAGCGCCGTTTTGAACAAGCCCTGGATGCTGAATGGGACCTGTTGGTAGTCGACGAAGCCCATCACTTAAAATGGGACAGTGAAAAACCAAGCAGGGAATACCAGGTAGTTGCTGCGCTGGCAGAAGAAATACCTGGCGTATTACTGCTCACGGCAACCCCCGACCAATTAGGCCATGAAAGCCACTTTGCCCGTCTACGCATTCTTGATCGGGATCGTTTTTTCGATTACGACAGTTTTGTCGCCGAGGAATCTCAATATCAACCCGTTGCCGAAGCAGTTAATAAGTTGCTTTCCGACGAGACGATTAATGCTGCAGATATCGCTACCTTGAGTGCTCTTTTACCCGAGCAAAATATTGAGCCCTTGTTAGACATCATTGCGACGCCAGGCAATGATCAGAAATCGGAAGCCGCTGTCCACGAGTTGGTCGCTCAGTTGTTGGATCGCCATGGTACCGGCCGAGTCTTGTTTAGAAATACTCGCTCCGCCATCAAAGGGTTTCCCAAGCGTAAATTAAACGCTATCCCCCTCCCTTTACCTGACCAATATAAAACAGCTATTAAGGTTGGCCGTATGATGGGGGCCACTGGTAACCTAGAAGAAAAAGCAAAACAGTTCCTTTATCCTGAAGAAATATACCAGCAGTTCGAAGGGGAAAGTGCTTCCTGGTGTAATTTCGATCCCCGTATTTCCTGGTTGCTGGATACGCTAAAGCAGCTGCAAGACGAAAAGGTGTTGGTGATTTGTGCACACGCAGCGACTGCATTAGCGATTGAGGAATCACTGAGAACCAAAGAAGCGATTCGCGCTACTGTCTTCCATGAAGGCTTGTCTATTATAGAAAGGGACAGATCTGCAGCCTATTTTGCCCAACAGGAAAATGGCGCCCAAGTTTTACTCTGCTCTGAAATTGGCTCAGAAGGCCGTAACTTCCAATTTGCACATCATTTAGTGTTATTTGATTTACCAATCAACCCCGACTTGTTAGAACAAAGAATTGGTCGCCTTGATCGAATTGGTCAAAAGCACGACATAGATATCCACGTCCCCTATTTAGAGGGAACCGTGCAGGGTTTGTTAACAGATTGGTACCACTTGGGACTGGATGCCTTCGAAAAAACTTGCCCCGCCGGCAGGATTATCTATGACGAGGTCAAAACCGACTTGATTGCATTGCTCGCTGCAGATAGTCCGGACCAAGAAACCATAGAAACACTGCTGAATACCACCAAGCAGCGATATTGTGAATTAAAAGCGCAAATGGAACAAGGCCGAGATAAGTTACTCGAACTCAACTCATCGGGCGCATTAAACAAAAGTGACTTGCTGGACAAACTGAAAAAACAGGATAACAAACCTGATTTTGCTCTGTTTGCAATTAAACTGTTTGATGTCGTGGGTGTTAACCAGGATGACAAAGGGGAGAACTGTATTGTCCTCCACCCTACAGAACATATGTTAGTGCCTAATTTCCCCGCCTTATCGCAGGAAGGAGCAACGATTACCTTCGATAGAAAAACAGCGTTAAGCAGGGACGATGTTCAATACCTTAGTTGGGAGCACCCCATGATCACTGGGGGAATGGATTTAATTCTCAGCTCTGACACCGGCGCCACCTCAACAGCACTGCTAAAAAATAAAGCACTACCAGCGGGTTCCATTTTCTTAGAACTTATCTATGTAGTCGAGGCTCAAGCAACCAGTCATAGTCAGCTACAACGCTTCCTACCGACAACACCAATACGCGTACTGTTAGATAAAAACGGGAAAGATCTCGCACCAAACGTCACGTTTGACTCTTTTGATCGCCAGTTATCGCCGGTAAATCGCCATCTGGGGAGTAAATTAGTGAATGCATCCCAACCTGTTATCCACGGGTTAATTGGTAAGAGCGAAGAATATGCCAATACAGCGATGGCCGAGATAGTGGCGCAAGCCAAGGATGCGATGAATCACACCCTAGGCAAAGAAGCAGAGCGACTCCAATTGCTAAAGGGCATCAATCCAAATATTCGTGATGAAGAAGTGGATTATATCCGGACCCAACAGAATGCGTTATCTCAAATACTTGAGCATACTCAGTTGAAACTGGACTCACTCCGTTTTATTGTTTCTACACCAAGCTAGCCTACTTGCCGTGGCCCGTGCCACGGCAGCTTTACCCCGCTGGAAAAGGAAACCAATGAAAGGCCTTTTTTTATTTCTGTTACTTTTCCAGTCACCTCTCTATGCCGAGCAAGCCTCACAAGCTAATAGCACTCAGCAACTAAAATGGTCAGCTCCGCCAAACCAAGAGCGGTTGTACAATGAAGATGTTGCCAAACGCTATGGTAAAAACCAGGCATTGTGGCTGGGAGATGGAAATTCCAAATTCCTTTATCTCAAAACAGAAAGCCAGGCTGAATCCCGCATCGGCACCGCATTATTAATCCCGGAATGGGGAAAAACACCGACCACACCGATACAAATCAATCGTATCCGAGAAGGCTTGTCGGCTTTTGGCTGGGACACGTTTACCATGTCACCGCCAACGCCCTACCCTATAGACAACTATCAAATGCAGGAAAAACCAGAGCAGGCCAAAAAGCAGCAGGCCGAATATGAGAATAAAATAAAAGCCCGCCTGGAGTTACTACTAACCCAACCAGAGTTTCAAAATGGCTTTCAACTTGTTGTCGCACAGGGGGTCAGTGGTTTTTGGTTATCCCAGCTATACCAGCAACAAGCCCTGGTAAACCCGGACGCCATCGTGTTGCTTAATATTTACTTCCCGCACCGCGATACCCAATCTCAGCTTGCCAAAGATGTCGCCAGGCTGGAAATCCCCGTATTAGATATCACCACACGCGATGCCAATTCCTGGGTCACAACCGGCGTTATTGAAAGAAAACATACGGTGAAGTCTCAACTTAAGCTAGATTACCGAGCTCAGGCACTGGATAACAGCCGAGTGAAAGAAAATATTAGTAAGATTATCTATGGCTGGACCAGCTTTTTGGGGTGGCACTAGCAATCACAATAAAATCCACTTTTTAGAATGACACCTTTATATGACTCATATTGTATTTTTAGATCGCTCCACCCTGCCCAACTCAATAAAATTTGCCTCTCCGCAATTTCTCCATACCTGGCAGGACTTCGAGAAAACCAGGGAAGAGCAGGTCAGCAACCGGGCGAAGGACGCCGACATCATCGTCAGTAATAAAGTGCCACTTTCGGGCGCTACATTAAGGCAATTGCCTAAGTTAAAAATGATTGCTGTTGCGGCAACCGGCACCAACAATATTGACCTGCAGACCTGTAGGGAGCTCGGGATCCAAGTGTGTAATATTACTCATTATGCCGATGAAGGCGTACCAGAGCACGCCCTGACCTTGATGCTGGCTCTGGCAAAAAGCCTGATCCCCTATAACCTGGATGTTAATAGCGGCGAATGGGAAGCCGCATCTCAATTTTGTTTTATTACTCATCCCATCACTAATCTGGCGGGTAAAACCCTGGGCATCATAGGCAAAGGAGCGCTAGGCAAACAAATGGGGCAGATAGCCAGCGCAATCGGAATGCAAGTCTGCTATGCCGCCAGGAGGGGGGAGAAAAAACCAACAAGTGACAGAGTGCCATTTGAGCAGTTGTTACAAGAGTCTGATTTTATTTCGCTTCACTGCCCTCTCACTGAAAGCAATCAAGGTTTAATTAGCGATAACGAGCTTAACCAGATGAGATCGAGTGCATATCTTATCAATACCGCCCGCGGTGGCCTGGTAAATGAATCAGCAGTAGTCCATGCCATACAAGAGCAGCAGATCGCAGGGTTTGCAACCGACGTAGCCAGTATTGAGCCGCTAAAACCTGATAACCCTTTAAATCGGCTAAAAAACAAACCTAATGTGTTAATTACTCCCCATATTGCATGGGCCAGCCAGGAAAGTTTGCAAAATCTGGCCAACCAACTGATCCGCAATATCGAAAGCTTCTCTCACGGGCAACTACTGAATCGAATTATTTAAAACCTCTGGATTTACGGATCACCTCGTAGGCCTTTTGGATATCCTGGGCCTTTTCCTTTGCTACTTGCAACATTTCTGGGGGCAGACCTTTGGATACCAATTTATCCGGATGATGCTGATTCATCAACTTACGATACGCACGCTTTACCGCTTGATCTGAATCAGACTCGTCAACCCCAATCAACTGGTGAGCATCTTTTAGTCGACTGGCGGAAGTTGCTCCTGCTTTTTGCTGATGAAAACTGAACTCGGCTTCCAACATTTGCAACAAACGCTCGAATTCAGTGTGGGAAAAACCCAGAGAGTCCGCCACCTTAAGCAGCACATCCTTTTCATTGGGATGAAGCTCACCATCGGCAAACGCAGCTTGAAGCTGGATTTCCAGAAACATCTGCAATACGTCTCTTCTGCCACGGCTGCGGCGTGCGAAGTCAGAGACAACTTGCTCAAGGGGAAACTCACCGCCTTTGCCTTCGCTAAAGGCCCGCTGTGCCTGACTCTTTGCTTCCGTGTCAAGCTGCATTCTCGACATCAGGGCTTGCGCAATCTGGATTTCTGCTTCAGTTACTCTTCCTTTAGCTTTGGCTATATGACCCATAACAGAAAAAGTGGCAAAGAAGAATCGCTCCTGCCTGCGTTTTCCGGCATTTCCCACACCGCCTAACAGGCCATCGCTTATATTGAAATCCTGGCCTAATGCCTGATCAAATTTATGCCCCAACCATAACCCCAATAAAGCCCCAAACAAATGGCCAAACATAAAGCCAAAAAACACTCCAAATAACTTGCCCCAAATCCGCATTTTCTTTCCCGTGGTCTAAAAACCACTCTATTGTCGCCGACAGCATAAAGCCTGGCAAGGATAAGTATATTGTCACTGAAGCGTGTCAAAATGTTAATTAGACTAAGAGAAGATTGGAGTCAGACCGCGATTGCTTTATGATAGTTGGCTGTTTCTTATATTGAGTTGGCTAATTCCCATCGCCCGCCTGAATATGGATAAACCAGAGAATAAAAATGCATAAATGGACGCTGAGTCTCACATGTCCTCTCGTGGCACTATATAGTTTTTCTAATTCGGCTAACGCCAATCAAGATAACATACCAACTCAGGCAGATTTACCCTTGGTACAGCGTTGTTACGCCCATGTACCTAGGGTAACTGCAGAGCCGAAAAATCAAAATAAACTTCCTGTTAACGTCGACGCAGACACAGTCTCTGGCACCCAAAGTAAAGTAATCTTTGAGGGTAATGTTATCGCTGAGCAAGGTATAATAACTCTGATTTCAGACTATGCCGATTACGACAGGATAACCGAAGAAATATTTGCCGTTGGTAATGTTTACTATAAAGATGGCCAAATAAGCGTGAAGGGCGACCGGTTAAACGCGCAAATGGGGGCTAAAACGGCAACCGCATTTGACGGAAAATATCAGTTACACGGCCAGGGGGGGCGAGGTATTGCCGCACAGATGGATGTGTTGGATAACAACAACTACCAATTGGAGGATTCCACTTACACTTCCTGCCCCCCAGGGGATAATACCTGGCAGGTAAAAGCCACCACCTTTAAAATTGACAAGGAAGAAGAAATTGCCACGGCTTATAACGCCACCCTGTGGCTCAAAGACGTGCCTATTTTTTATTTTCCCTATATGAATTACCCCATAGGAGATAAAAGAAAAAGCGGTCTATTAATTCCGAGTGTCTCAAGCAGCTCCGATAACGGTTTCACCTATGAGCAGCCGATTTACTGGAATATAGCGCCTAATCAGGACGCGACACTAACTGTCAAGACCATGTCCAAGCGTGGAACTCATTTGTTGGGCGAGTACCGATATTTGCTACCTGGTCACACGGGTAAAGTAAACGCGGAATATCTGTCAAATGACAAACAAAGAAAAGATGAAAATAATAATAGCCTGGATCGCTACCTGTTCAGCTGGAAACACAACGGCGCGTTAAGCAAAAATTTAAGATTAAGCGCCGACTACTCCAAAGTTAGTGATGATCACTATTTTACCGACTTAGGCTCCAGTGCTGGTGCCAGGACAGATAATCAACTGTTGCAAACGGCAAAGTTAAGTTATTTGGAAAAAAACTGGAATGCCAGCATGGAAGTCAGGGACTTTCAGGTGTTAGGTGGTGAAGCCCCGCATACTGTGCTACCAAAACTAGCGTTTAACGGCTATTACCCAACTGGTTGGAACAATTTACAAGCCGATCTTTACACCGAACTCAGCAAATTTGATAATAAAGATGAGCGAGTTTATACCGGGACCCGTTTTCATTTCGAACCTAAGGTCACCTTGCCCCTTTATAACCAGTCGGCATTTTTAAATACCGAACTTAAATACATGCTGACGACGTACAAACAAGACATCCCCGAAAAGGACAAGGTAAAAGAGTCGTGGTATAGCGATCTGGACGAGGATGTGACCCGCGCTTTACCGCAATTTAAAGTGGACACAGGTATGGAATTTGAACGCAATGCCAACCTCTTTGGCGACGCTTATACCCAAACACTCACACCTAGAGCACAATATCTATACGTTCCCTATAAAGACCAGTCCAACATCGGCCTGTATGATACCGCAGCCCTGCAACTGGATTATTATGGCCTATTTAGAGACAGGCGTTATTCTGGATACGACAGAATTGCTGACGCCAACCAACTCACTCTAGGCGCAACCACAGGTTTCTTAGATGACGACGGCCAACAAAAGTTTCGACTTGCATTGGGTCAAGTTTTTTTCTTCGAACCATCAAAAGTCAAGTTGCCATCGGAAAGTGGGATCCAAATAGCCAGCAAATCGGCCGTTGTTGCAGAAACAGATATCAACTTTGACGACAACTGGTACTTCCATGGTGGCATCGAATATGACACCAAAGAAAAGTACACCAAACGGTTTAACTCCTCCATAGAAAGACGTTGGGGTTGGAATAAGCTGGTTCAGCTTAACTACCGCTTTATTGCCTTACCGAAAGAGAACGGCCAATCTATCTCTGCCAAAGACGCAGTGAATCAAGTGGGCAGCAAAATAGCCTGGCCAATCACAGATCAGTGGCAAGTGGTTAGCAGCTATTATTACGACCTTGAAAACAGCCGTCCCTTTGAAGCGCTAATTGGGGTAAAATATGAATCTTGTTGCTGGGCCATCAGCGTCATGTATGACAAACATATTAAAACTACCTTTGGCTCCCCGTCTGATTGGGCGAAGAACTACCAGACGGCGAGTGGGATAAAAGTTCAGTTTGAACTAAAAGGTCTGGCAGGTTTTGGTACCGGCGCTTCGTCTAGCCTGAGCCAGGGTTTATTTAATTACGGTCGCCCTTTCTATTTGAAGTAGTGACCATTGACAGTCGACAATGAATCTTATGATGAAAAATATATTAAAAACAACATGTTTAATCGCCGCTATGATAAGCCCAACAGCACTCCTGGCGGAGCCGGTAAAAATTGACCAGGTAGAAGCTATCGTAAACAAAAATGTCATTATGCAAAGTGACGTCAATAGCCTGATCTCCGCGGTAAAGTTAAACTATAAAGACTCGGGCCAGGCTTTACCTCCCCTTGCCACATTAAAGAAACAGGTGATCGAAAAGCTAATCCTGAACAGCCTACAGTTACAAATGGCAGAGCAGTTGGGGATGAAAGTAAGCGAGTCCCAGCTGGAACAAACCGTCGTTAATATTGCTAAGGGTAAAAACCAGTCCCTGGAGCAGCTAAAAGCCGAACTGGAAGGCAGAGGAGAGAGTTATGCCGAATTTCGCGCCAATGTACGTGAAGAACTCATCATCTCGGAGGTAAGACGGATCCAAGTCAGACGCCGTATTAATATATCAGACCAGGAAGTGGATGCCTTACTGGTACAGATTAACTCTCAGGGCCAGCAGGAAACGCAATATCGTATTGGCCATATAATGTTTAGCTTATCCGGTGATGCCACCAGCGAGCAAATAAACAGTGCCAATGCCAAAGCTGAGCGGGTGATTAGTGAGCTTAAATCCGGCAGTGACTTTAGTTCACTGGCGCTGGCCGAGTCAGAAGGGCCAAAAGCGCTACAAGGCGGCGACTGGGGGTGGATGAATATCAATGAAATGCCCACGCTATTTGCCGAAGCTGTTGCAGGGCATAAAAGAGGCAAGATCATCGGCCCTTTCAAAAGCGGATCCGGTTTGCACGTGCTTAAAATCCAGGATTTAAAAGGCCAGGAGAGCGTGATGACCACAGAGGTAAACGCGCGCCATATATTGGTTAAGCCATCCATCATACTGAGCGACGAAAAAGCCAAGTCTTTGCTGGATAAATATCGCCGGCAAATCATCAATGGAGAAGCCGAATTCGCAGACCTTGCCAAGGCTCACTCCGAAGACCCGGGTTCTGCCGTGAAAGGTGGTGAACTAGGCTGGGCCGATCCCGGTATATATGTGCCAGCGTTTAAAAGCGAAGTCGAACGCCTAAGCATGAGAGATATCAGCGAACCATTTAGGTCAACTCATGGCTGGCATATAGTACAACTGATCGGTAAACGAACTACAGATGTGACTGAGCAGGCCAATAAACAAAAAGCCTATCAAATCCTGTTTAATCGCCGCTTTAACGAAGAGGCGCAAACCTGGCTTAATGAACTCAGAGAAGAAGCCTACATCAAGATTTTAGATAAAGACGTTTAAGCCATGGAAACCAACAGAATAGTAATAACACCGGGTGAGCCTGCAGGCATAGGTCCGGATCTGGTATTGGAATTAGCACAACAAGACTGGCCGGTTGAGCTAGTGATCTGCGCCGACCCTGAACTGATAGCAGGCAGGGCTAAACAGCTGGGTAAAGATATCACCCTGCTGGAATACGATAAAACCAAACCCGCGCAGCCGCAATCCGCTAACACACTAACCATATTACCCATGGCGATGGCTGAACCCGCGGCGCCTGGCCAATTAAACGCTGCCAATTGTGAGTACGTGCTAAATACACTGACAGCTGCCAGTGAAGGCAATATGTCCGGTGAGTTTGCGGCTGTAGTCACAGGTCCCGTACACAAAGGTATTATTAATAAGTCCGGCGTATCCTTTAGCGGCCATACTGAGTTTTTCGCTCAACAGTCCAATACCCAGGATGTTGTCATGCTACTGGCAACCGAAGGCCTGAGAGTAGCGTTAGTCACTACTCATATTCCCCTTGCCTATGTCTCGAAAGCCATTACCGAAGAGCGTCTGTTTAATATTATTCGTATTCTTAACAGTGAACTAAAAGTTAAATTCGGTATTAAGCAGCCTAAAATTTATGTGTGCGGCTTAAACCCCCACGCCGGTGAAGATGGCCACCTGGGCAGAGAAGAAATTGAAATTATTGAACCGGCGCTGGAAAAGCTAAAAGAACAAGGCATACTGCTGGAAGGCCCCCTGCCTGCTGATACCTTGTTCCAATCTAAATATTTGGATGATGCGGATGCTGTCTTGGCCATGTACCACGACCAAGGTTTACCCGTACTTAAATACAAAGGGTTTGGTAATTCCGTCAATATTACCTTGGGATTACCGTTTATTCGTACTTCCGTAGACCATGGTACCGCCATTGATTTGGCTGGAACCGGGCAGGCCGATCCAGGCAGTATGTTTACCGCCCTACAACACGCCATTTATATGGTTGACAGAAAACAGAAATAGCAGAGACAAGCATGAGCAGTAAAGTACACCAAGGGCATCGGGCAAGAAAACGCTTCGGACAAAACTTCCTTCATGACAGCCATGTCATCGATAGCATAGTTGCCGCCATACACCCGCAAAAAGGTCAGACCCTGGTTGAGATTGGACCGGGCCTTGGAGCGATAACTGAGCCGGTTGCCGAGTTGGTGGATAAGCTGAATGTCGTCGAGCTGGATAGGGACTTGGCAGAGCGACTGCAGTCCCACCCGTTTATTCGTCATAAGCTCAACATACACCAGGCTGATGCCATGCGCTTTGATTTTAGCCAGCTGGTAGAAGACGATAAGCCGCTGCGGATTTTTGGCAACTTGCCGTATAATATTTCTACCCCATTGATGTTCCACCTGTTTGAATTTGCAGGACAAATCAGTGACATGCACTTTATGCTGCAAAAAGAGGTGGTGAAGCGACTGGCAGCCGGTCCCGGCACCAAGGCCTATGGCCGCTTAACCGTAATGGCACAATATTACTGTAAGGTTATTCCTGTACTGGAAGTACCGCCAGAAGCCTTTAAGCCGGCGCCGAAAGTCGATTCAGCCGTGGTGCGTCTTGAACCCTATTCGCAGCCACCTTTCCCAGCAAAAGATGTAAAATTGCTGCGCAGGGTGTGTACCGAAGCCTTTAACCAGAGACGTAAAACCATACGCAACAGCTTGAAAAAGCTATTTACTCCAGAGCAACTCCAGGAGTTAGGTGTTGATCCTACACGCAGAGCGGAAGATATTAGCCTCGAGCAGTACGTTTCCCTGGCTAACTGGTTAGCAGACAATGCTGAGGCTGGAAAATGACAGTGAGCCTGGCGGATCGCGTTACCATAAGAGTCGAAACCCAGTATATGGAGGCTCAATCTGAGCCGGATAACAACAAGTTTGTCTTTGCCTATACAGTCACCATAGAGAATCAAGGTAACACCAGTGTGCAACTGTTACACCGACACTGGCTTATTACCGATGCTGACGGTAAAAAAACCGAAGTTAAAGGGCCAGGTGTCGTGGGAGAGCAACCCGTTATTGACCCCAATAACAGCTATCAATATACCAGTGGCACAGTATTGGAAACTCCGGTAGGTATCATGCAAGGCAGCTACACCCTAAAAGATGGTGAGCAGCTCAGCGATGTTGATATCCCCACCTTCCGCCTGTCCATTCCGAACATATTGCATTAATACGGTGCCATAAATAATGTCCACATATATAGTTGGTGATATTCAAGGCTGCTTTTCCGAACTCCAGCAACTATTGGAGCTAGTGGCTTTTGACGCCTCAAGGGATGAGCTTTGGTTAACCGGCGATTTGGTGGCCAGGGGGCCGTCTTCCCTGGAAACCATCAGGTTTGTTCACTCACTGGGCCAGGCGGCAAAAACCGTATTGGGTAATCACGATTTACATTTGCTGGCGACCGATGCAGGTTTGGTCAAAAGCAAGAAAAAGGACAAGCTTGACGCGTTATTTTCTGCCCATGATAAGGAGATACTGTTGGATTGGCTAAGACATCAACCCCTGTTGTTACGCCATCCCGAACATAATTTTATTATGGTGCATGCAGGCATCCCTCCCCAGTGGGATACACCCCTGGCGGAGCAGCTGGCAAATGAGGTCGAGGTAAAGTTACAAAGTGATGATTACCTTACATTACTGCAGCATATGTATGGTAACCAGCCCAGCCATTGGGATCCTCTCCTGGCGGGTTTCGACAGGACACGCTTTATCATCAATGCCTTCACCCGCATGCGTTATTGCTATCCCGATGGTTCATTGGACTTCAGTAACAAACTTGACCCTGAAGCGACCAAAAACGTTAATTTACATCCATGGTTTGAAGTGGAAGTAGAGCACAAAGATCAGACTCCGATTATTTTCGGGCATTGGGCTGCTCTGATGGGGAAAACTGGTAAAGAGCATATCATTGGGCTGGATACAGGCTGTGTCTGGGGAAATACCATGACCATGTTAAGATGGGAAGACAAACAATACTATAGTCTGCCCTGCCCGCTTTATTGCAGCTAATCAGCAACTGATAAGACAGGTGCTCGAACCCGCACCCATGCGTTTAACATTTCATCCAGGATGATGGGTTCGGCTGCTACCTTGCTAAGGTGACAAATTGATAGTTGTACGGATTTTTTTCATCTGCCGTACAGACCTGGCGCTCCAGCTCTTGCCATTGTCCCAGCGCCTGATAATCCGGAAACCAGGTATCACCTTCTGTATCCAAATCAATAAATGTCAGAAATAACTGATCGGCTCTTGGTAAGAATTGCTGATAAATAGTGGCACCGCCGATAACCATAATTTCAGCCTGGTCCCTTAACAGCTCCAGTGCAGCCTCAGGTGAGGGTACGCAGGTGATCCCCTCAGCAAAATAATTCCTGTTGCGGGTGATGATCACATTTAATCGACCCGGTAATGGACGTCCGATAGACTCAAACGTGTTACGTCCCATCACCACAGGTTTTCCTAAAGTAACCCGTTTGAAAAACTGCAGATCAGCCGGTAAATGCCATGGCATCTTATTACCTAACCCTATCACCCGGTTGTTAGCCATGGCCGCTATCATGGAAATCTTCACTTTGCTGTCTCTGCTCAAACGATGGGGCGCCCACGATAAATCAAAACTGACGGAATTGCGAGACCAAAGCTCAATGCCGCCAGGATAAACAGCGTCTTAAGACCATTCTCAATGGCGGTATAGAGTAACTCAGGTTCAACACCCCGATTCAACTCCATCAGAGCAATCACAGTGGTGAAGGCATAGCTACCGGGGGTCATGGGGATAATGGCCGCAACACTAAAAACTGGGCGAGGGATCAAAAAACGCCGTGACCAGTAAAGGCCGACAAACCCCATCGCCGTCGAAGCGTACAGGGTCGCCCACTCAATAGGAATACCATAATACATCAACAGGGTTCTGAAACTATGGGTAAACGCACCCCCGACCGCACAATAGACCAGCATGTTTCTAGGCACATTAAATACCAGTGCAAAGCCAAGGGCTGGTATAGCAGAAAACAGGGCATCCTCGAGTAGTAATAATATAAGCGCCATTAATTCAACCACCCGGATACGCCAGTGAGTGACATAGCGACCACAATACCCAGCGCCACACTAACCGTCAGTAATGTGGCGGCCGTCCACCTGGCCAGGCCCATGTTAATATGCCCTTTCACCATATCTGAAACCGCATTTATTAACGGGAAGCCCGGCACCAGCAACAAAACACTGGCAGCCATGGCTAATTCAGGTTTCTCACCCAGCTCAAAACTCACTCCCAGGCTCGCAATACACGTAGCTACAAACGCCGTTACTGCAAAGTTAATTAACGGGCTGTGATGAGACTTTGCCATTTCCTGGCGAACAAGCATTGCCGTAAATGCAGCGATAAAAGTGAGTAAAAATACCATCCAACCACCACCAAATAGACGGCTAAAACTGGCGCATGACAAACCAATCATACATGCTACTAACCAGCGGTTATACTTGATGGGTTTTAGCCGAGAAAGGCGCTCTTTAACCTGATCACAAGTAATTAGCCCTTTTTCAGCCAGTACACAGATCCGTTGAATATCACACACCATTTGCATATTGATCCCACCGTCATAAACTCGCCGGGTTGTGGTAATACACCTACCCTGATAGAGGCAGGTAACCACCAACGCATCTGCCGATACAGACATTTCAACACTTTCAACCCCCAAAGCTAATCCCAGCCGAGAAGTGGTTTGCTCAATAAGTCGGCTTTCCGCGCCGTGTCGCAACAAGAGTTGGCCCGCCTTTACCGCTAACCGCGTGATTTCCAGCTGCTGATCTTTGGTCATTTGATGAGGTCTTAAGGAAAAGAGCTTCAGTGTAGCTGAGTTAAGAAAAGTAAACCTTATCCAAAAACAAAAACCGCCCCTTCAGGAGCGGTGTTATCATTAATCTCTGACGTAAACGACTTCAACTCCGTCGTCCTCTTCGTCATCCCAATCGTCGTCGTCCCAGACGACACCGGCTTCTTCAATCGCCGCTTTATGGTAATTATCCCATTTGAATTCAATAGCTTCTGCAGACTCTTCCGCCACTTCCTGGGCCGGTAGCGTCTCGATATAATCGGCGATGTCGTAACAAATTTCTTTGGTGCCTTCCTTATTAAAAGCTGAAATTTGGTAGCTTGGACCTTGCCAATCCAGGGCCGTTTTCACCTTTTCGATGATCTCGACCGCTTCTTCTTCCAACACCAGATCTAACTTGTTAAAAATAAGCCAGCGTGGTTTGCCAGCTAATTTAGGATTGTGCCGTTCAAGCTCGTCAATAATCACCTTGGCATTTTCTGCAGGATCTGAGCCATCCGCCGGTAACACGTCCACCAGATGTAACAAAACACGACAGCGTTCCAGGTGTTTAAGGAAGCGAATGCCCAGACCGGCGCCTTCTGCAGCACCTTCAATCAAACCGGGAATATCCGCAACAACAAAGCTGCGCTGCGCTTCCAGGCGCACCATACCAAGGTTAGGTACTAATGTAGTAAACGGGTAATCGGCTACCTTAGGTTTTGCCGCCGATACAGCGCGGATAAAAGTGGACTTACCGGCATTGGGCAGGCCTAACATACCAACGTCCGCCAGTAACATTAGCTCCAGCTGAAGGTTTCGCACCTCGCCGGGTGTACCGTTGGTTTTTTGTCTTGGTGTCCTGTTGGTGCTGCTTTTAAAGCGGGTGTTTCCCAAACCATGGAAACCACCTTTGGCCGCCATTAGCTTTTGGCCATGCTTGGTCAAGTCACCCACCACTTCACCCGTGTCTTGATCCAGTGCCCTGGTGCCTACCGGGACTTTGATTTCCAGGTCTTTGCCCCGCTTGCCGGTACAGTCTTTGCTCTGACCATTTTGTCCACGATCGGCGCGGTGAAAACGCTCAAAGCGGTAATCAATCAGAGTATTCAGGTTTTCGTCGGCGACAAAATAGACATCACCACCATCACCACCGTCGCCACCGTCCGGACCGCCCCTGGGTATATATTTTTCCCGACGGAAACTAACACAACCATTACCGCCGTCACCAGCGTCAACTCGTATCTGAGCTTCATCTACAAACTTCATTTTTACTCCCGCCGAGATCAATAGGTAACGAGATATCTACCTACTTACAGTATTAACGATTTATAACTTACTAGCTTGTTGCGTTTGCAGGAGCGAACCGCGAATTTATTCGCCAAACCTAGCATCCATGCGCCTAACATCTCATCCCTGAGATAGGTTCGACTCCTACCAACCAGCTCTTCTCTTTGAATACTGGGAAAATATTAATCACAGAGCTCAAAGAGAAAAACAGGAAGTTGCATAAATAAAAAAACCCCGCCTGAGCGGGGTTTTCAATTCAATATTGGTTACTGTCTATTCAGCAACAATACTAATGTATTTGCGGTTAAGCTTACCTTTCACTTCAAACTTCACAGTGCCGTTAGCAGTTGCGAACAAAGTGTGGTCACGACCTAGACCTACATTAGTACCAGCATGGAATTTAGTACCACGCTGACGAACAAGAATGTTACCCGCTAATACAGTCTCGCCACCGTAACGCTTAACGCCAAGGCGTTTGCTTTCGGAATCGCGACCGTTACGAGTACTACCACCAGCTTTTTTATGTGCCATTTTTCAGTACTCCTATTAAGCGTTGATTGCAGTGATTTTCACTTCAGTGAACCACTGACGATGACCCGCTTGCTTGCGAGAATGCTTACGACGACGGAACTTAACGATTTTAATTTTATCGCCACGACCGTGAGAAACTACTTCCGCAGTTACTTTACCGCCTGCTACGAATGGAACACCAACTTTAACGTCTTCACCGTTTGCTACCAGTAGAACTTCTTCGAAATCTACTGATGCGCCAGTTTCAACATCCAGCTTTTCCAGACGAAGGGTTTGACCTTCTGCTACGCGGTGTTGCTTGCCACCACTTTGGATAACAGCGTACATGTCTATTACTCCGTTCTAGCTACTCGGATTCAATGCCTGAGCGCTAGCTAAACTTTAATCACAATGGTGGCGGATTGTACGCAAATCACTCCGCCCAGGCAAGTCGAAAAACAAAAAATATTGAAATCATTTTATCCGCTCGTCAATTTAAGCATTTATACGAATTCTCTAGGCAAAAATCCCCAAATTTCATTTGATGTTTCCTCTTTTAGGCCTAATTGTAAATAGAAAAACACATCGGGGATAAGTTAAATAAAAACTGTAGCTAACGTCTAATTAGTGTAAAATCCGGCACCAGTTAACCTAGCCAAAAGAGTGATCCGAGAGCAAATGGAGCTGAAAGCAATTCAAGCCTTGTCCCAGCAGGACATGACCCAAGTTAATGAGCTAATCGCCGAAAAGCTAACATCCGATGTAGCTCTGATTAACCAGCTCGGGTTCTATATCATCAATAGTGGTGGAAAACGCATTCGCCCTCTTTTAGCCATACTGGCAGCCAAAGCTCTTGGTTATGAAGGTGATAAGCATATTCAGGTAGCAGCAATTACAGAATTTATCCACACAGCTACCCTACTCCATGACGACGTAGTGGATGAGTCAGATATGCGCCGTGGCAAAGAAACCGCCAACGCCTTGTTTGGTAATGCTGCCAGCGTACTCGTGGGAGACTTCCTTTATACCCGCTCATTCCAAATGATGACCCAGTTAAGCAGTATGAAGGTGATGAACATACTTTCTGACGCGACCAATGTGATTGCCGAAGGGGAAGTGATGCAGCTGATCAACTGCAATGACCCCAGCACCACAGAAGAGAGTTATATGGACGTCATCTACTGTAAAACAGCCAAGCTGTTTGAAGCCGCCACCCAGCTTGCAGCTGTGGTGTCAGAGCAAGATGCCGCTATCGAATTGGCCATGCAGGACTATGGTAAATACTTGGGTACCGCTTTCCAGCTGATTGACGATGTGATGGATTATACCGCCGACGCCAAGGAAATGGGTAAAAACGTCGGTGATGACCTCGCCGAGGGGAAGCCAACACTACCGCTAATCCATGCACTAAAGCACGGTGATGGAACACAAAAAAAACTTATTTCAGACGCCATTGAGAAAGCCAATGGGATGGAGCATCTGGATGAAATCCTCGCCGTACTGGAGAACACGGGTTCTTTAGTCTATTCGCGCCAACGCGCCAGAGATGAAGCGGATAAAGCCATAGCTGCAATAACTGTGATCCCTGAGTCCGAATACAAGCAGGCGCTTATCGGCCTGGCTAACCTGTCGGTAGAACGCAGCAGCTAACCCCTGATTTTTTTATCGCTGCACCTTTAAAAAAATCATTAAAAAAGCCGCTTAATGCGGCTTTTTTAATCAACTAATCCTTTATAGAAAAGGATTAGCTAATACCATAGTTTCGTTACGGTCAGGTCCAGTAGAGATAATATCAATTGGCACACCTGTTATCTCTTCGATGCGTTTGATATAGGCCTTTGCATTAGCCGGCAGGTTTTCCATCTCAGTCACACCATAGGTTTTTTCATCCCAGCCAGGCAGCTCTTCATAAACAGGCTCAACCACTTCGTAACCTTCTGCGGCCATAGGTGGCACGTCCAGCACATCACCTGCAGGCGTCTTATAACCCGTGCAGATTTTAATCGTTTTTAAACCGTCTAATACATCCAGCTTGGTTAAGCAGAATCCTGAGATACTGTTGATTTGGATAGCTCGCTTCATCGCTACCGCGTCAAACCAACCTGTGCGGCGTAAACGCCCAGTAGTGGCGCCAAATTCGTGGCCGACTGTACCCAGGTGCTTACCTGCAGGGTCAAGCTTATCTTCACCATCGTACAATTCCGTGGGGAAAGGGCCGCTACCCACGCGTGTGGTATAGGCTTTAACAATACCCAACACATAATCTATATATCGTGGGCCAAAGCCACTACCCGTGGCGACACCACCAGCCGTGGTATTCGATGAAGTTACATAAGGGTAGGTACCATGGTCGATATCCAGTAAGGTGCCTTGGGCACCTTCGAATATGATATTATCACCATCGAGACGGGATTGATCCAGCAGACTGGTCACATCCACCACCATACCTGTCAACATTTCAGCGACATCTCTCGCCTGCTGCAGCACTTCATCGTAGGAAATGGCAGGTTCTTTATAATATTCAGTCAGCTGGAAGTTGTGATAATCCACCACTTCTTTTAGTTTGACGGCAAAGTCATCCATATTAAACAGATCACCCACGCGCAGACCACGACGAGCGACTTTGTCTTCATACGCAGGCCCGATACCACGGCCCGTTGTCCCTATGGCTTTCGCACCGCGAGCTTTTTCACGGGCCACATCTAGAGCGACGTGATAAGGCAGGATCAGGGGGCAAGCTTCGCTGATCAGCAAGCGTTCGCGTACGGGGACGCCACGCTCTTCCAGCATAGTGATCTCTTTAAGCAAGGCTTCAGGGGATAAAACAACACCGTTGCCGATAATACATTTTACGTTGTCTCGAAGAACACCGGAGGGGATAAGGTGTAGAACGGTTTTCTCACCGTTTATTACCAGTGTATGGCCGGCATTGTGCCCACCCTGATAACGAACCACGTACTTTGCTCTATCCGTAAGCAGGTCTACGACTTTGCCTTTACCTTCGTCACCCCATTGGGTGCCGAGTATTACAACGTTCTTACCCATTTTTAAATTCGCACTTGCTGATTAAAACGGGATTCTATCAAATTTTGAGCTTAAAAAGGGAGGTTTTTTTTTCTAACATATTTCAATTAGTTATCATCAAGACAATCACCAGGCCAGCAAAAAATAAACATCCGCCTATGCGCCTAAGGCGCTCTTTAGGTAAACTTGCCAGTTGAGCTAACAGGCTTCGCCACTTTTTCGGAAAGAATAACGGACCCAGCCCTTCCACCATCAAGACTAAACCCAAAGCCAGTAACAGCGCTTGTTCCATTGCTTTTCCTTCATTATCAGCAGCGCTTAGATCGCCGGATTTTGGTTAAAAAAAAGGCCGGAATTAACCGGCCTTTATCGACAAAATTTGGATTACTCTTGGTTTTTGCTAGGGCCTTTCATATAACGGAAGAAGTCAGAGTCTGGACTAATCACCATCACATCGCTCTTGCTATTGAAACTTCCCTTATAAGCATCCAGGCTTCGTAAGAAAGAGTAAAACTCCGGATCTTTCGAGTAAGCATCTGCGTAAGTCTTCGCCGCTTTCGCATCGCCGTCACCGCGAGTCTCTCTGGCAAACCTGTCGGCATCCGCCAACATAACCGCAATCTTACGGTCGATATTAGCGCGAATGACTTCGGCCTTCTCGCGACCCTGAGATCTGTGCTCTTTGGCTACCGCGTTACGCTCGGCACGCATACGCTGGTAGATACTGGAGCTCACTTCCAACGGCAGGTTAATTTGCTTGATACGTACATCAAGCACCTTAATACCTAGCTCAGAAGAACGGGCCATGCGTTTCAGGGCAGTTTCCATCACAGCACCGCGCTCACCGGAGACGATATCCTTGATGGTCCTTGCACCGATTTCACTACGTAAACCGTTATTGATCTTACGCTTAAGTAGCGATTCCGCTTGCAGTATGTTACCGCCTGTCGCTAAGTAGAAAGTGGCAAAATCATCGATAATCCACTTTACGTAGGAGTCGATAATTAAATCTTTCTTCTCAGAGGTAACAAAACGGTCTGCCGCATCATCCAGCGTCTGGATACGAGCATCCATGATACGAACCTTGTCAATCATGGGTACTTTAAAGTGTAACCCCGGGCCAAACACCCGAGTGTCGTCGCTATCGGCAACACGCTTCACTTTACCAAACTGCAGAACTATGGCGCTTTCACCCTGGTTTATCACAAACACAGAGGATAATCCCACCAACGCCAGACCTATGATAAGGATAATAGCTAACTTTTTCATAAATTATCCTCTTCCCGATCTTGGTCGTTCGCCGCGAATGGACGACGATCCGTTAGTAGTACTATTCACCGAATCGATACTTCTCGACGGAGATGAGTAGCTGCTGGACTTAGGCGCTCTATTCTGCTCCGATTGCTGAATGATCTTATCCAAAGGCAAATACAGCATATTGCCGCTACCTTCGCTATCCAGCAGGATCTTACTGCTGTTCTTAAAGACCTCTTCCATGGTTTCCAGATATAAACGCTCTCTGGTTACGTCTTGGTTGGCCTGATAGTGAGGCAATAACGCATTAAAGCGTGCGACTTCACCCTGAGATTTCAGGATGGCTTCTTGCTTGTAGGCTTCAGCTTGTTGCTCCATACGCTTCACCCGACCACGTGCTTCCGGCTCTTTAGAACGCTCGTAAGCTTCGGCTTCCCGAACAAAGCGCTCTTCATCTTCCTGTGCAGAAATAGCGTCATCGAAAGCATCTTTAACTTCTTCAGGCGGTCTCGCCGGCAGGAAGTTTACATCCACAATTTCGATACCCATATCATAAGGCAGGATGATATCTTCCAGCAGTTCACGGGTTTGCTGTCTAACCACTTCACGACCCGTCGTCAGTACGTCATCCATGGATGAGTGTCCTATGACTGAGCGCAGTGCGCTATCCATGGCCTGACGCAGACTATCGTCAGCGTTTGTCACGGTAAACAGGTATTTTTCAGGTTCGAAAACGCGATATTGCACATCCATTTCTACACGGACTACGTTTTCATCCTGAGTCAGCATAAATCCAGAAGCCGGCATTGAGCGAATGGATTTCACATCTACAGGAATTACCTTATCGATAAACTTAGGGTTCCAGTGTAGACCAGGTTCAACCTGTTCATTGTAAGCACCAAAACGCAGTACAACACCACGTTCGGCTTCAGTTACGGTGTAGATACCGCTAAAACCCCAAATCAATAAGCCGACTAAAACCACTAAGGTAATAGCAAGAGAGCTGACGTCGTTACCGCCTCCCCCTTTACCACCAAAGAGTCCGCCAAACTTACCGGTTAGTTTCTTGAACACGTCATCAAGATCAGGTGGACCCTGATCTTTATTGTTGTTCCGCCATGGGTCACGGTCTTTGCCGCCATTTCCAGGCTCATTCCAAGCCATTCTCATCTCCAGTTAACAGAAGAGTTAATGTGTAAATGTAACAGTCTATCAAGTAGCAATAAAGCTTTGAATTGATTCGCCTTGCTGTTTCAGCAGCCGTTGCCAGTCGACACTCGGTAAACGAATGTCCAGGCTCCAACCGCCAGTTTCGGAAAATTGTTCACTTTCCACGCAATTCAGACTGTACAAGGTACTCCTGAGTTTACCCGCAGTAGCGGGTAAATCCAGGTGTTTATTCACCATAGAGCTTGATAAACGCTGGGTCAGAGCTTTAAACAACAGCTCGATACCCCGCCCCTCCATGGCTGACACCCAAACCCTGGCGGGTACCCCAAGATCATCGTATTCGATCCTAGGTTCGCCATGGTCGAGTATATCTATCTTATTCATTACCACCAATTGTGGCACTTCATCCGCGTCAATTTCAGCCAATACCGAATGAACTTCCCCGATATTTTCCTGCATCCGCTCATCCGCGCAGTCTACCACGTGCAACAAAAGGTCGGCTTCACGGGTTTCCTGCAGGGTGGCTTTAAACGCCGCCACTAGATCATGGGGGAGATGACGGATAAAACCAACCGTATCGGCCAAAATTGTTGCGCCGACATCATCGACTTCGATTTTACGCAAGGTAGGATCCAGGGTGGCAAACAACTGATCCGCAGCATATACACCCGCCTGAGTTATGCAGTTAAACAAGGTTGATTTACCGGCATTGGTATACCCTACCAGCGACACTGTAGGCACTTCATTACGCTGACGCGCACGCCTGCCCTGCTCTCGCTGTTTCGCTACTTTCTCGAGGCGACGTAATATCGTCTTGATCCGCACCCGGAGTAAACGCCTGTCCGTTTCCAGCTGAGTTTCACCCGGCCCCCGCAAGCCTATGCCGCCTTTCTGTCGCTCCAGGTGGGTCCAGCCTCGGATCAACCGGCTGGAAATATGCCGTAATTGTGCCAGCTCCACCTGCAACTTGCCCTCGTGGGTTCGAGCCCGCTGGGCAAAAATATCCAGGATCAGCGCCGTCCTGTCCAACACCCGGCACTCACACAAACGTTCCAGGTTGCGCTCCTGGGCGGGCGATAAGGCATGGTTAAAGATGATCACATCGGCGTTAAACTGCCTGACTGTGTCTGCGATCTCTTCGGCTTTACCACTACCGACAAAATATTTGGGGTGGGGGGATGTCCTACTACCGAGGACAGTTGAAACAGCGGATACACCTGCAGAATCCACTAACATCTCAAGCTCTACCAGGTCTTCTTTTTCGCTTTCTGCGCGAAAATCGATATGAACTAGTACAGCCTGCTCGCCAGCCTCATAACGGTCAAACAAGCAATAAACTCCTTAATGCTGAAACATAAAAGATGGGATTGAAAAGGGGCGGAGGAAACTCCACCCAAACAAAAAAATTATTCGCCGTGCTCAGAAGGTTGTCCTGGTGTTCCGTTTGCCACATGGTGTGTAACCGGGCGTGCAGGCACTACTGTTGAAATAGCATGCTTATACACCATTTGATTGACCGTGTTTTTAAGCAAGATAACAAATTGATCGAATGATTCAACCTGCCCCTGTAGTTTAATACCATTTACCAGGTAGATTGATACCGGAATCCTTTCGCGACGCAAAGCGTTTAAAAAAGGGTCTTGTAAAGATTGCCCCTTAGCCATTTTAATTTCCTTTTTTTAGTTTTAAAAATTTTTTAGTTATTAAAAACCAGACCGTCTAGCTAAATATTATATACACGGTTAATTTAATCTAGCCAACAAGTTGTACAATTTTATCAAGGTTTTGTCTATTACCGGTTTCAAGCCAGGTAAGGTCTTCCCAGCTACGTAACCAGGTCATCTGGCGTTTTGCCAACTGCCTGGTTGCTACTATACCCCTGTATAGCATTTCATCAAAATCTATACTGCCTTCCAAGTGTTCCCACATTTGTCGGTAACCGACACAACGGATGGAAGGCAAGTCCTTATTCAGGTCGTCCCTCTGATACAGGGCTTTCACTTCTTGTTCAAACCCCTGATCCAGCATCAGCTTAAATCTTAGTTCAATTCGCTTATGCAACATACTCCTGTCCTTTGGAGCGATAGCAAATTGGAACGCGTGGTAAGGAAAAGGTTCACTTTTTATCTGGGTCAGCTCTGTGAGGGTTTTTCCCGAAATACGATAAACCTCCAATGCCCGTGACAAACGCTGGGGATCGTTGGGGTGAATTCGCTTAGCTGAGACGGGGTCGATATATGCCAGTTCATCATGCAAAGCGGCCCAGCCCAGGGTACTCGCTTGATGCTCAATATCAGAGCGGATTTCCGAGTCTGCCGACGGTAAAGGCGACAAACCGTCGATCAAGGCTTTAAAATAAAGCATAGTGCCGCCCACCAATAAGGGGATCCGGCCTTTAGCAGAAATCTCCCCCATTAATTTAAGCGCATCCTGGCGAAAGTCGGCCGCAGAATAGGCTTCGCCGGGATCGCGTATATCCAGCAAAGCATGTGGGGCTAATGCTAACTCGGCTTTACTTGGTTTAGCACTGCCGATATCCATGCCCCGATATACCAAGGCCGAATCGACACTAATAATGTCACATGGCAGCCGCCGGGTTAATTCAATTGCTAAATCAGTCTTTCCTGATGCGGTCGGACCCATTAAAAAAATGGCTTTGGCTAAATCTGTCACCTGGTTACTCTTGCTCAAAACTGTTAATGACGTTAGTTAAATCCACATTCCGGCAAAGCTTATGCTGTATTTCACGCACTTCTTCGCCTAGGTACTTGTCGAGCTGAGTAAGTAAGCTCACTGCCTGTTGCCAGGAGAAACTCTCAGTTTCTTTACTCGCTTCTAAGGCTAACCAGAAGCACAGTTCGATAACCTGCTGTCCCATTAACTCACCCGGATAGCTGGCCAGTTGCTGCAGCAATTGAGGGATCAGCTGGCTCAAGGGGCAGTTTCTGAGCTGTGCCGGTACCTTAGCTACGATAATGGTGCCGGACTGCGGGCTTTTCAACTCCATACCCAATTTTTTTAAGGTGTTTTCATGGCACTTGGCCACATCTACCAAGCTTTCACCCACCTTAATAGAGACAGGCAGCAGTAGTGGCTGAGGTGTGGCGCCGTCAGACCAAGCTGCTATTAGCTGCTGCTGAGTGACCAACTGCCATACCCCGACCAGGGAAACCAACTGGATAGTTTCACTTTCAACCAGCAAATATTTGCCTTGTACCAGGCTCAAGGCTCTGCCTAATGAGCTCTCAGCGCTGACCTCAGGCTGCTTCTGCTGTGCCAATGAAGGTAGTTCTGTCCCAACCAAATGCGCATAGGTTTCTAGTTCAGCCTTGCTGGATGAGTCCGGGTTTCGGTAACCGGGCGGCTGCGACTGGCGGTAATTGTGTTTTGGCTCGTACCATGGGGTAGCCCCTTCCCGGATGCTATTTTCAGC
Organism: Psychromonadaceae bacterium; assembly: GCA_965249895.1. GTDB lineage: Bacteria > Pseudomonadota > Gammaproteobacteria > Enterobacterales > CBDFNC01 > CBDFNC01. The sequence goes on along the minus strand of CBDFNC010000001.1, from coordinate 997,568 downwards.
AGAAGGTTCAGCTATTTCCCGGACGCTATCGGCTAAAGACTCCTCATGACCAACAGACTTTATCTCCGCGAGCCCCTGGGAGATGGACTGTAAGATAAAATCATGAACCAGCCGGGCCTGATGAAACCTGACTTCGTGTTTTGCCGGATGAACATTAACGTCCACCTGCCCGGGGTCCAGCTCAATAAACAGCACATAAGCCGCATAAGACTCTGCCGGCAACTGATCTTCATAGGCCTGGCGAATGGCATGATTGATCAGCTTGTCCCGCATCATACGGCCATTTACATAACAATACTGAACATCGTTCTGGCTCCTGGCGCCCTGAGGCTCAACTATCCAGCCCCAAACCTTCAGATCACTGTGCTGGGCACTAATGGCAATGGCATGATGCATAAACTGACTGCTGCACACGGAGGCCACACGTTTTTCCTGTTGCTCTATGCTGCCGGCAGGCCGGTAGTTGCGGATCATACGACCATTATGTTTTAACGTCAGATGAATATTAAAGCGGCTTAACGCGATGCGCTTTATCAACTCATCAATATGTGCAAATTCTGTTTTTTCCGAGCGTAAAAAACGTCTTCTTGCCGGCGTGTTAAAAAACAGATCCATCACTTCAACCGTCGTTCCGCAGGGGTGAGCACAAGGCTGTTGCTTAACATCCATGTCCCGCCCTTCGGCCAAAGCCTGCCACCCCTGATCTTGCTGCTGTGTTTTTGAGGTGAAAGTTAACCTGGATACCGAGCTGATACTGGCCAGCGCCTCACCTCTAAACCCCAGGCTGACGATGGCTTCCAGATCGTCCAGGCTAACCACCTTACTGGTGGCATGACGGCTTAAGGCTAACCCCAGCTCTTGCTGAGGTACGCCGCCGCCATTATCCTTGATCCGGATAAGTTTTATGCCGCCCTTTTCGATCTCAATATCGATCCGGCTGGCACCTGCGTCCAGGCTATTTTCAATTAGCTCTTTCACTACAGAAGCAGGACGCTCAACAACTTCACCTGCTGCAATCTGGTTCGCCAAACGTGGCGGTAATATTTGTATAGACATAATCAACTATGAGGTATGGTTAATATTTGGCCGATTTTTAAAACATCTGATTTCAATCTATTTGCGTTTTTAAGCTTAGACACACTTGTGTCATAACGTTTAGCTATTAGTGAGAGGGACTCACCGCTGCGCACAGTATGATTACGATCCGCTTTACGAGCGAAATAGGTTCCCGCCGGCGGTTTATTGCTAAAGTGACGTTTTATCCCCTTAAATACAGCATTGGCTATTTTTTCCTGATGTGACGAGGTACGCAGCAAATTTTCTTCCGCATGATTGGTAATAAAACCAGCCTCAACCAGCAATGAAGGTATATCCGGTGACTTAAGCACAGCCAAACTGGCGTGCTCCGGCCTTTTCTTATGCAAGCGGGTTACTTTCCCTAACTCTTTTAATACTTCCACGCTCACTCCATAACCCGTATTCATGGAGTGGTCCATGGACATATCCAGCAAAGTCCGGGTAAGAAACATATCTTCCTCGGTATCATTGATAACCTCTCCGGCCCCCCCCAACAACTCCGATTGCTCTTCGTGTTTTTCAATCCAGCGACCGATTTCCGAGTTGGCCCTGCGGGTGGAGAGAACCCATACAGATGCCCCTCTGGGCTTAGGGTTATGGAAACCATCCGCATGGATCGACACCAGTAAGTCCGCTTTATTTCGTCTGGCAATATCACTACGCTTATTCAGGTTAACGAAATAGTCACCGGTACGCACCATTACCGCTCGCATCCCTTTGATGCTATTGATCTTTTTCTCCACTCGCTTGGCAATGGCCAGGGTTATATGTTTTTCATAGGTTCTCTTACCCAGGGCTCCCGGATCGTCTCCCCCGTGACCCGCATCGAGAGCCACGACAATATCCCTGTCACTGCTGGGTGTGGAGCGCTTAACGCTGCTGGTTTTCAGCCGGGATTTGCTGTGCGGCAGATCCAGCACCAGACGATCGCCATAAGGTTTGGCGGGTTTTAATGGAAATACCACAGGTTTACTGGCTTCCGTCAGCTCAATAACCAAACGAAAGTCGCCTTTTTTAGCTGGTGTGCTTCTTCTGACCTTTTTAATTAAAGGGCTGCCGTTTTCTACCTTGCTAAGGTCAATCGCCTTGCCCGTAGCCGACAGATCAACCACCAGACGATAGGGTTTAGTCAGGGTGAAATAACTGTATTTAGGTGTCGATGATAGATCCAACACGATCCGGGTAGCATCTGGCGAAGGCCAGATCCTCACCCCTTTTAATTCATTGGCGAATGTTTGGCCACAAAAAAAGGCCGCCAGAAAAAACAATAAGGTTCTGATCATAGTATTAAAGCTTGTTGACTAATCGTCTTCCTAATTGACTGTGTACGCGCAGCTCCACCAGCCGCTCTGTACCCACATACGATAAGGTGATTTCCAGATCCGGCTCTGGCAACATGCCAATCCCTTTCTCCGGCCACTCGATCAAGCAATGACTGGTGTCGGTAAAATAATCACGCACCCCCATATATTCCAGTTCTTCAGGATCGGACAAGCGGTATAAATCGAAATGATAAACCTGCCAACGGGCTAGCTCATAGGGCTCAACCAGAGTATAGGTGGGGCTTTTTACCTTGCCTTGATGCCCTAACCCCTGAACAAACCCCCGCGTCAGGGTGGTTTTCCCCGCACCCAGATCCCCATGCAGGAAAATACAAACTGCCTGGTCACAAAACTCTGCCAGGCGTCTACCAAATGCTACCGTGGCGGTTTCATCTGCCAGCGGTAACGAAAAATCAACTTTCATCCGGGTTTACCAATCTTCTAACGTAAGGGAATAAATCGCTGGCAAGCAAACCACGCTCACCCTCGCTCACGGCCATATCTGCCGCATCGCCGTGGATACAAACACCCAATGCCGCGGCATCGAGCAGTGACAGCCCCTGGGCTAATAAACCGGCAATAATACCCGATAACACATCTCCCATACCACCACTGGCCATACCCGGATTACCCACATTGGCCACCAAAGTCTGCTCACCATCACAGATCAGGGTTCCCGCGCCCTTTAATACCACCACACCGCCGAAACGTTGCTGTAAATTTCTCACTGCTGTATACCTGTCGTTAACAACTTCTGTGATAGAGCAACCCAGCAAATGAGCGGCTTCGCCCGGATGGGGCGTTAATATCCAGTTATCTTTCCAGGTGGGCATTTCCACCAGCAGGTTTAAGCCATCGGCATCCACCACTTTTGGCAGCTCATTGTCCAGGCAGCGTGTGAGCAAGGTTTTTGCCCATTCATCCTGCCCCAGTCCGGGCCCAACGATAACAGTACTGGCCCAGTCCATAGTCTCATTAAGCTGCCAGTCTTCACCTTCAAAACCGCATAACATCAATTCCGGGCGGCCGGACATTATAGCCAGGGTATTTTCCGGTCTGGATACTACCTTAACCAAGGCCGCGCCGGTGCGTAAGCACGCTTCACCTGCCAGCCTGATGGAGCCAGGCATGCCTTTGTTACCACCAGCCACTATTATCTTGCCGTAATGGCCCTTGTGACTCACCCGGCAGCGAGTGGAAAGCAGCGATTTACGCAAACCGTAACAGGTACGGCGAATATTAGCGCTTCCCTGCTCCTCGAAGGCTTCTCCAATACCAAGATCATCAAATATTATCTCACCACAACATTGGGCCGCTAAACCGGTAAACATGCCTTGCTTTAACGCCACAAAAGTCACAGTTACATCCGCTTTTACCGCTTCCCCCATAATGGCGCCCGTATCGGCATTCAGGCCTGACGGAATATCGATTGACAGCACTGCACTGTTGGATTGATTGATCTTATTGATCACATCCAGGTAATCACTGCGAATATCACCGCTTAAACCTGTGCCTAAAATCGCGTCCACGATAACATCGGCATTAAAATTAGCCGCCGCAACATGCTGGGATACGCCCTGCTCCACCAGCCAGGCATTTCTTGCAACTGCCGCATCTCCAGTTAACTCTGACTCATCCGTTAGCTGGCAAAGTTGTACGTCTAACCCGGCGTCTTTGGCTAAAGCCGCCAGCACGTAGCCATCTCCGCCGTTATTGCCTTTACCGCACAACACAAGGATGCGCTTGGCCTCAGGCCATTTTTCTCGTAACGTATCAAAGGCTAGGTGGCCAGCTTTGTCCATTAGGCTGTACATATCTATTGCTAAAGATGCCGCCGCTTTCTGCTCGTTATCTCGTACTTGCTGCGCGCGCCAAAGGGAATATGGTAAACTCTGACCCAGGTTATTTGCTTTAGAATTCATCCGACTCGTGTCCAAAAAAATGTCCAATATCGACTTACATAAACTCGCCCAAGATATCAAGCAATGGGGAAAAGAGCTAGGTTTTCAGGCTGTCGGTATAGCAGACATAGATCTCAGCCAACATGAAGAAAAATTACAGCAGTGGCTGGACGCAGGTTATCACGGCGAGATGGATTATATGGCGCGCCACGGCATGAAACGGGCAAGGCCGGCAGAATTGCAGCCAGGTTGTGTTAGCGTGATCTCTGTGCGGATGGATTATCTGCCCCCGGACGCTAAATTCGCAAGCACCCTGAAAGATAAAAATAAAGCTTACATTAGCCGCTACGCCCTGGGCCGCGATTACCACAAGGTGCTGCGCAACCGGTTGAAAAAACTCGGTCAGAAAATTGAGGCAGAAGTAGGTCAGCTGGGATATCGGCCTTTTGTCGACTCGGCGCCGGTACTCGAACGCCCTCTGGCAGCCAATGCCGGGCTCGGTTGGATAGGTAAGCACTCGCTATTGTTAGATCAGCAAGCAGGCAGTTGGTTTTTTCTCGGCGAACTGTTAATTGATTTGCCTTTACCCAGGGATAAACCGGTTGAAGAAAAGTGTGGCGCTTGTGTAGCCTGCCTTAAAATCTGCCCAACCCAGGCCATAGTGGCGCCTTATGTAGTGGACGGACGGCGCTGTATATCCTACCTCACCATAGAATTACAAGGCGCTATTCCAGAACAATTCCGGCCCCTGATTGGCAATCGTATTTATGGCTGCGACGACTGCCAGCTAATTTGCCCCTGGAACCGCTTTGCCGGCACGACCCAGGAGCAGGACTTTTTTGCCCGTAACGATCTCCACAACAGTGATCTACTCACTCTACTATTTTGGAGCGAAACACAATTCTTAAAACAGACTGAAGGCTCTCCTATCCGTCGTATCGGATATCCACGATGGCAACGTAATATTGCCGTCGCCCTGGGTAATGCGCCAAGCAATCCAGATATTGTGGATAAGTTAACAAAAAAGTTGGATGATACTGACTCTGAGCTGGTGAAAGAGCATATTAACTGGGCAATTACCCAACAAAAATCCAGATTGGTCCCGGCAAGCAATGAAAAAACCAAAGCGAGATTAATACGTTGTATTGAAAAGGGCCTGCCACGAGATGCTTAAGCCCAGCTAGTGATCATTCGCTGAACTCCCTACTTCCAGGACAGATCAACGCAGGTCCGGGTAATATCTCAGGAAGCTCCCTTGTGCTTCTCCAGGCTACTGGATTCGGACTGCCTGCGAAACTCCGTTGGCGTCATGCCCATTTCTCGATGAAAAATCCTGGAAAAATAAGAGGTATCACTAAACCCGACACTTAATGCCACGGTAGAGATTGGCGTCTCTTTTCGCTGTAGCAAGGAAATAGCCTCATTCATCCGCCGCTGCAGTATGTACCCGGTCAAGGTTAAACCAAACGTGCGCTTAAACAAGCGGGAGAAATACGGCACGCTTAGATTGCAGTTGTGCGCCAGCTCCTGCTCGGTTATTTTACGGTGAAACTGCTTATCAATGGTAAGCAAGGCGGACAGCAGCTGCTTTTCATTACTCGAACCATAACTAATGACAGAACCAGGTAACTTCATTTTATTGGGTTTTATGGGTGAGCGTTTACTGCGGCGTTTCCAACGCTTTTCATTTAATATACCCAGCAAACGACTTTGTAAATGACTCAGATCTTGCCGTGGCACCGGCTTGCAAAAATAGTCCAATACACCACAGCGAAACATCCAGGTTGCCAGCTCTTCGCTTGAATGCGCCACAAACACCAACAAAGGCACCGAGGGATGTTGTGATTTAAGTGCCGTCATTAACTCCAGGTGAGGACTTTCAGGTGCGTCGAATTCGAACACCAGAATGTCAAAATCCAGATTTGATTGTGCGGAAATAACATCTGGGGTAACCGTCTTGATGTAAAAGTTCGCTTCAAACTCCCTGGTCAGCTTATGCTCTCTGGCTGCACTGCAGCAATTAACCCAAAGCAGCTGTATATGCATATCTGTGACATCCCTGTTACACCTTTTATAAACTTAAATATAGCGTATCCATTACTCACCTCCTGCAGCCGCTTTTTCAACCAACCCAGGCGAGCTTTGCTTGCCAGAGTGGAGAATGCCTGCGGCTAAGATGCAACTTGTCCATCATGCGCAAAATACTCCTACTATCGAACAAAATCCTTCTACCTGTATAACAGACCAGTGACCACACTTGAGTTGAGCCCTGCCTTTTATTACCTCTGGTAAGGAAATAACCATGAACAAACTAAAGCAAAAACTTGTCGCCCTAATCAAAGAAGAAGATGGTCTGACCACAGTGGAATACGCTATTGCGGGTGCCTTGGTCGCCGCAGGCGTTGCGGCCTCTTTCAGCACCTTAGGAACTGAAGTAAAAACTGCGATAGACGACTTGGTTAAGTGTATTTCAGGTAACTGTTGATAAGGCCCATAAACAATTTTGGGTCAATCATGCTGAACAGCCGCAGCAACGGGTCCCCTTTTATAGGTAAGGGGTTTAGCCTACAAAGCTCACTAAACAAGCCTGGCCGGTCCCCGCAGTATTTGACCTTGCGTGTACGGGTACTAGCAATTACCGGCTTTACCGGAGAGAGAAAATATGGATATTGTTATCCTGTTATTGGTTTTAGTGGCGGCACTATGGGACCAGCTGAAATATAAGATACCAAACTGGTTAGTTGCCACCCTGGTAGTGGTTTCGGTTTTTGCCTTAACCTTGGAGCAGGGCATAAACATAACGGATTCGCTAGCCGGGTTTGGTATTCTTTTTTTACCTATGTTTGCCTGTTTCTATTTTGGCCTGATGGGCGCCGGTGATGTCAAGCTAATGGCCGCACTGGGTTTATACTTGGGGTGGCAAACTAGCATTCAGCTTCTTTTACTCAGCTTTATGTTTTCCGGTCTTTATGCGATTTTTATCCTTCTTAAAAACAGAGCCCTCGTCTCTTTTATTTATCGTTGGCGCATGGTGCTGGTTAGCCGGCTGTATATTCCCCCTTTCCCGTCAGACGCCGCCAAACAAAAAGTCCCCTTTGCATCAGCAATCGCATTGGCACTTTTTTACTGCTTTTACGTTTGAGGAGCATAAATCATGCTTGGAGCATCTTTAGCTACTTCAGCCTTATTAGCCAAAGCCAGCAATAATTTCCCGGCAAAACCCGTCAGCCTGACACGGCTAAATATTTCTGAGAGCATACAGGAAAGTCTATTACTGAAATCCCTAGACAGAGCCCAGGCATGCTCAGTAAACGAGCTGTCAACCCAGCTAAAAATTCCTGGGAACCTGGTAGACAGCTTGCTTAAAGAAGCCAAGGCTCAGGGAAAAGTAGAACTTAGACAAGTACTCAACGCGTCGCTCACTACCAAGCAGGCATTACATTACGGCCTTACGGATAAGGGCCGCACACTGGCGCAACTGGCCAGACAACAAAGTGGCTATGTTGGCCCTTTTCCCGTATCTCTCGCCGATTACCATAAAGTAACAGAGCAAGATTCAATTCATCGGGAAAGAATCACTGTAGAAAACTTAGAGCACGCCCTGACTGACGCCATTTTCGATAGCACTATGCTACAAACCTTGGGGCCCGCACTAAACTCCGGGCGCGCCAGTATTTTCTATGGCGACCCCGGCAGCGGGAAAACATTTATTGCCCGCAAGTTGATCCGGGCATTTTCCGGTTACGTCTATATACCCTATGCCATCGCCGTTGCTGGCGACCTGGTCAAGGTGTTTGACCCATCGGTACATACAGCCATAAAAACAGGCAATACACCGCAGGCACTGCGCCTGAGCCAGGGGTTTGATGACAGGTATGTACTGTGTCACCGGCCATTTATTACTGCCGGCGGAGAGTTGACCCTGGATGCCCTGGATATCGGCTTTGATCCCGTGTCCCGGGTTAATCAGGCGCCGCTACAGCTTAAAGCCAACAATGGTATTTTGTTACTGGACGATCTGGGCAGACAAAGGATCCCCGTCGCCAGCATACTAAATCGGTTGATTGTCCCCATGGAAGAGCAAACTGATTATTTGTCACTAAGCTCGGGACAGCACTTTAGCGTGCCTTTCGTTCAGCAACTTATCTTTTCTTCCAACCTGAACCCGCTAAAGCTTGCAGATAACGCCTTTCTTCGCCGCCTTGGTTATAAGCTCAGGTTTCGTCCTCTGTCCGGCGAACAATATCAAGATCTGTGGTTCCGTCAGTGCACTGTCTTGCAGCTAGATTGTGACAAGAGCCTGTTTGACTATCTGTTAAATCAATTGCATGTGACGCAGAAAGTCCCCTTACTACCTTGCTACCCGAGGGACCTCCTAAGCATGTGCCGGGATATGCTTAGGTTTAACGGTGAGGTCAACACTCTCACACAAGACTTGCTGTTACTCGCCTGGGAATCCTACTTTATTACCGAACCGTTACCGGCAGCCCCTCTATTACAAGACTCATTACCGCAAAACAAGGAGAGTTAAGATGACAAAAGGTAAACCGCTATTTTTATTATTGCTCTCCCTGTTATTAGGTGCGCTCTCTATCTTGTTTGCCAATAAATGGCTAAACCAGCACAACCGAAGCCTGGTCGCGACAGAAATTAACACTGTTACCGTCATTGCCAGTAACACGGCGCTACCTGCCGGCACCAAACTGAATCGGGATCACGTGAAGATGTTGGATATTCCTGCAGAAATGCTAACCGAGTCCATGTACGAAGATCTCGATCAAGTAGTTGGTTTAATTAACAAAAACCCAATTCTCACAGATGAGATATTACGTAAAGAAAGACTCACCCCGCAAGGTGCAGGCAGCACCCTAGCCTCAATTATCACCCCCAATAAACGAGCCGTGACCATCAGGGTTAATGATGTGATAGGCGTAGCGGGTTTCTTGCAGCCGGGCAACCTGGTGGATGTCTTATCAACCGTGAAGGTAGGTCGTAATCAAGCCAAAACCGAAACAGTCTTACAGCAAGTTAAAGTACTGGCGGTGGATCAGTCCGCAGAACAGGATCAAAGTAAACCCACCATAGTACGAGCCGTCACCCTGGAAGCCACTGCAGAAGAAGCTGAGATACTGATGACTGCGACGGGTAATGGCGAAATCCACTTAGCCCTGAGAAATCCTTTCGATGTGGTGGAGCAGCCCCCACAAATAGAGCCATCAGCCCCACCAAAATTAGCAACCCGGATTGTAAAAAAAATAGTTTACCGCCGCCCCCGCAGCAATTCCATCACTGTAATACGGGGCGTTGAAACCAGCAAAGTAAAGGTTTCTAACTGATATGAACAAGCTTAACTACTAATGGAATAGGACACATATTATGTTGCGCTACTTTACTATTTACCGGCTCATGCCAATCCTGATGTTGTGTTGGGCATCCGGATTGGTGGCTGCCCCCCCAAATATGGCCATACAATTAAGTAGCCAACTGATAGAGGTACCAAAAAATAAATCCCAACTCCTCGAGCTACCGGCCAAAGCCACCAAAGTATCCGTAGGAAATCCGGACATTGCGGATATTTTGATCCTCCAGTCGAACAAACTATATGTACTTGGAAAAAAACTGGGGACAACCAACGTGCTGGTGTGGAATAGAAAGCATCAGCTGATCGCTGTAATAGATATCGAAGTCACTCATAATCTCAATGTACTAAAAAGCAAGTTACATCAATTTCTTCCGGACGAGGAAATCAAGGTACACTCGAGCCAGGATCAGCTGATCATGAGTGGTGAAGTCTCCAGTCAGGCAAAAATGGCCACCGCAATACAGCTTGCCAGCCGCTTCGCCGATATTGAAAAAGACGACTCAAATACTGAAGGCAGTCAAGCAAGCAATGTGCTAAACCTGATGGTGGTCAGTGGCGCACACCAGGTTATGTTGGAAGTTACCGTGGCCGAAGTGCAGCGCAGTCTTATCCGTAAATTCGATTCCAACTTCCATTTTATGAACAACGGAAGTCGCTGGAGTTACGGCACCGTCAGTGGAGGCACCAGCTTTCCCGACGCGTTATTTGGTCCTGATGAGGTACGGATCCCTGTCTTTGACTCGGGTAACGGCTCTCTTATTGGCCCTGTTATCGATGAGATCCTGCCCAACCCTGCCGCCATCGCTGACAAGGGACTCTACGCCAGTTTTATGAATTCCAGCACCCTGTTTAACGTGGCGCTGGATATCGCGAAAACCAACGGCATGGCCAAGGTATTGGCCGAGCCGACCTTAACCACACTGTCGGGAGAAAAGGCCGAGTTCTTATCCGGTGGCGAATATCCGGTTCCCGTACCATTAAAAGACACCATAGGTATTGAATACCGTCCATTTGGTGTCGGTGTAAAATTTCTTCCCCTGGTACTGAGTTCGAACCGCATTAATCTGACCGTCAGCCTGGAAGTCAGCGAACTGTCCAACTCCAATGCCATGACAATTTCACCCAACAATACCAACTCCACCTTTTTTGTGCCTTCGCTTACCAAACGCAGCGCCACTTCCACCATAGAGTTGGCCGATGGCCAAACCATAGGAATTGCCGGTCTGATCAGTGAGCAATTAAGGGACTCCGTCACCAAACTTCCGGGCCTGGGTGACATACCGCTGCTGGGTCAACTGTTTCGCAGCCAGGAGTTTCAAAAGGGAGAAACCGAGCTGGTTATCCTGGTCACCCCTAGACTGGCGAAACCCATTGACAGAAAACAACTAACTCTGCCTACCGATGGCTTTGTAGAGCCATCGGATATGGAGTATTACCTGCTTGGGAAAATGTCCCGACTGGCAGAAAAAACTCAGCTAAAGGAGTCGAAACAAATGGAAAAAAAACCTGTTGTCCCATCCAGTAGTAAGGGTGGACCTGAAGGTCAATTCGGCCATTCGCTCTAGGAGGTGAAACCATGCTTAAATATACCCTGGCCGTTATCGCCACTGTATTTATTTGTTATACGGGTGTGGCTTGCGCATTTGGCGAATCAGCTCAGCAGCTAAAAAGACTGCAAACCTATAACCCGGACGCCAGTAAGCAAAACCTACACAAGCCAGCCAAGGCATTGGGCAAGAAACACCAAAAAGCCCTGGTTATCTATTATGGCAGGGCGGCAGATCCGAAAACCCTGGCCTACGGCATCAGCAAATGGGGAGGTTAGCCCACTGCCGGCAAAGAGGCGCGGCCCTGGTATTCGTGAGCATAGCCCTGTTTAGCCTGCTTGGAGTTACTGCGTTGGCGCTGGATAGCGGCGACCTGATACAGGCAAAAACCCGCTTGCAAAATGCCGTGGATGCCGCCAGCCTGAATGCCGCCAAGGTGCTGGAGCAAGGCGGTAGTGAGGCGATGATAACCAACGCCTTAATGACCAGTCTGAATAAAAACCTGACGAATCCCTATGAACCCCCCCTGGATATTACTAATGCGACTGTAGTCATCGAATATTCACCTATTATCCCCTTTTTCCCCATGCCATTTAACGCCGACGTCGAATATGTACGCCTGCATATACAAAACCTACCCATGGACAATATCCTGGCGCAGATTTTTAATCTCAATAAAACAATAAGTGCCAGTGCCATCGCCGGCCCCAGTCCTGCCCTTGGTTATACCTGTGGCGTCACTCCGGTATTTTTGTGTCAGGGCAGTGATACGGGTATAGGTGTTGATCCCCTGGTGGGGTATAAAAAACATGAAATCAAAGCCCTGAGTATCTCATCAGACTCAAGCCTGACACTGGCAGAGAATAACCTGCAGCTGTTAAGCCAAAACGCGGGGAATTCGGACACACAAATCCGCAAAGCCAGCGCCGGTGAATATCAAACCTGTCTCACCACAGGAAACAACTTAACGTCTTTCCCAGTGTCAGATGTTTTACCCGTAATCCAGGGCCTGAACACGCGTTTTAACCTGTATTCCGGTATCGGTTTAAATAAACTGGAACAACCTGCAGATCTCATCACTGACTATCCCAACCCGGCGCTTGTAGTTGATGGTAATGGCGACCCTATCTTACCCGGATCTCCTTTCTACGAATATGCAGATTACACGGCGGATTATGAATGCGGCAGTAGTTGTCAGGCCCAGGTAGCAGCTTGCCTTTACTCTCCTGATAGCTGCACCGGAGGTATACAAAGGCGCATTATCTCAATCCCTGTGGTGCAGTGTAACGGTGAACTAAACGGCCCCAATACCCTGAGCCAGGTGACCAACGCCTGTTTTTACATTCTGCAACCGGCCACCCAGGTGGCGGCTACCGGTTATATTATCGGTCAATTTCTCGACCGATGCCTCTCCAACGGGCAGGCATCGCAAAGCCAGGCAATCGAAGGGCCCTTTAAAATTCAATTATTTAAAGACAATCTCAGCGGGGATTCCTAAATGGCAATGGATAAACATCACCAGGCTGGCATCGCCATCGTAGAATTCACCCTGACGCTGCCTTTATTACTGCTACTTTTGGTAGTCATAGGTGAATATGGACGCCTATTTATTGACTACACCAGTTTACAGCAGCAAACCCGCAATGGGGCTAAATATATTGCCGAGCACGCCATCAAAGGATCTACCCAAGTCATTTCGTTGGATAGCGCCCTGGTCAGCCAAACCAAAAACCTGGTATTGGGTGGCGCAATAGTCTCCTCACCCGCCCTGCTTCCAGGGCTTAAAGCCGCTGATATCAGCGTTGTGGAGTCGGGTGACGGACATATTGAAGTTCATGCCAGCTACCGCTTCGATTTTATGTTTTCAGACCTGTTTGCCTCTTTCGGTTTGCCCGGTTACCTGATCTTAAATTCCAGTAACCATATGAGAGCGATGTAATGTTATGAGAAACGTCTAATGCAAGGCTTCCACAAGCAGCGAGGCATTACCCTGGTCGAGTTCAGTGTATTGACGATGGCCTTGCTCATGCTGATTATCGGCATCCTGGAAATGGGTAGATTTGTTTACAGCTGGCACCTGCTTAATGAAATTACCCGGCGTGGAGCCCGTATAGCCGCGGTTTGTCAGACTACCGCCGCTGAAATCGATGATGTGATTAACAGCGCGATACCCTCTACTCTGTTACTCCCAGGGTTTACTCCCGCCAACCTGGAGCTAAGCTACCTCACCGACACTGGAGTCAAAATAAACGGCGATTTAACTAATCCAACCAACTTCAATCAGATTCGATATATCAAAGCGGAGATCAATAACTACCAATACAAAATGCTGCTGCCCTTTGTCAGTATTAACCTGACCCCTTTAGCTTCCAGATTTACTGCCGTGGTTCCCAGAGAAAGCCTGGGGATCAACCGTTTTCTCTGGAATACACCGACGGACTGCTAGGAGCCGCTATGGGAGACTATCTTGGACCAATGGATATCCATCCCAGCCAGATTCATCTGGAGACGGAACTCAACTGCTGGATGCTCAATACTAGTCTGGAATTAGAACAGGAGCTTAGCGCCCTGTGCCGAAGTTACAGCAACCTGAAACTAGCTAAATACCACGGTGCAGAGCTGGATAAAATTTCCTCTGACCTGTCCAATATACCCGATGTGCTGCTACTGGAATCCGGCCAGTGCTGGCTGGAAACCGTGACCAAACTCAGTAATATGCCCTGGTTAAATCAGGCTCACATCCTGGTATTTGGCTTGCCAGATGACAGCCAGGCCATGCGCCAAGCGTTTAAAATAAACGCAAAAGACTTTATTACCTTGCCATTAAACCCACTGGAGCTGGAGCAAAACCTGAAAGAGGTGGCAAAACAAAGAAACCAGCACACCGACTATTGCCCGGTCACCGTCTTTGTCAATTCGAAAGGCGGAATGGGGGCCTCATTACTGGCCAGTAATACGGGTTACCTGCTGGCCAGCCAGCATAACAAAAACACCTTGCTTTTGGATTTGGATCAACAGTTTGGCTGTGTCTCCTATTACCTGGGAATCACCCCCAAATACTCCCTCGCTCAGGCCTTGAAAATGATCCATGAACTTGACGAGGCAGCCCTGGAAGGCATTGTCAGTAAACATAAATCCGGCTTGGATATCTTGCCTAGCCCACATGAAACTCAATCCAGTATCAGTAACGAAAGCTCTGCAATTCCATTTCGTGAATTACTAAAGAAGCTTAGGACTAAATATGACCATATTGTCGTCGATATGTCGCGTGGGCCTGAGCCCTGGTGCCAGAGCGTACTTCATGATGCCACCACCATTTATATGGTGGTACAACAAAGCGTCACCTGTTTACGGGACGCAGCCAGAATGCTTTCCGGTTTCGAACTGAAGCTGGGGCTAAATAAAACTCAGGTGGTAACCGTCATAAACCGTTATCACCCCAGGGGGGACATCAATCGAAAAGCGGTGGAAAAGACCCTTAATCAGCAGGATATCATCTCAGTTCCCAATGACTTTAAATTGGCTTCTGAAGCCACCAATCTGGGCCTGGCTATGTATGAGCTGGCGCCTAGAAAGCCACTGACTCGCACCTTAATTGATATCACTAACCAAATTGAGGAACCGGAAATAGTCAAAGCAACAGGCTGGTTTTCCTGGTTTAGAAGAGGACGATAGTTATGCTACTCGAAGACAGAAATGATCAGCAGAACAATCTGGATCCCGAGGTTATCTCGGGAGACAGTCAGGCAAAAACCTCGGCCATAAAAAAACAACTCTATGACAGGTTGCTAAAAACCCTGGATCTGTCCCTACTGGATTCACTAACGCCGGAGCAAGCCAAATATCAAATTCAGGAAGTTACCCTGGAGCTGATCAGCCAGCTTCAGCTACCTATCCCTTCCAAGTTAAGATCCACCCTGATCAAGCAGATTGAAGATGAGGTATTGGGACTGGGGCCGCTGGAGCCGTTATTGGCTGACCAGCAAATTTCCGACATATTGATCAATGGATATGACAAGGTGTATGTGGAGCGTAGCGGTAAGCTGGAATCGGTAGCGGCTAACTTTCATGATAACGCCCACCTGGCTAACATTATCGATCGCATTGTCGCTCAGGTCGGACGCCGCATCGACGAATCCAGCCCTATGGTGGACGCTAGGCTAAAGGATGGATCTCGGGTAAATGCCGTGATCCCCCCGTTAGCCTTAGATGGTCCGGCGCTATCCATACGACGCTTTTCAGCCGAGCGCCTTGCCATGCAAGACCTGGTGGATATTAAAACCCTGGATAAAAATATGGCCCGCTTCCTCGAAGCTGTGGTACGGGGCAAGCTTAACGTGTTGATTTCGGGAGGAACCGGCTCAGGAAAAACCACTACGTTAAATATCCTCTCCGGCTATATCCCGTCCTACGAACGAATTATCACCATAGAAGACTCGGCCGAATTGCAACTGCAGCAGCCCCATGTCGTGCGCCTGGAGACTCGCCCCGCCAATATCGAAGGAAAAGGGGAAATCACCCAACGTCACCTAGTGATCAACTGCCTGAGGATGCGGCCGGATCGTATTGTGGTCGGGGAAGTCAGGGGAGTGGAAGCTGTTGATATGCTGGCGGCGATGAATACCGGCCATGACGGCTCCCTGACCACCATCCATGCTAACACGCCAAGAGACGCATTAAGTCGTATCGAAAACATGTTCGCCATGGCGGGCTGGAATATGCCTGTGAAAAATATCCGTGCACAAACGGCGTCGGCTATCCATATTGTGATCCAGTTACAACGCCATGAAGACGGTTGCCGCCGTGTGGTAAGTATCCAGGAAATAAACGGGATGGAGGGAGACGTGATCACCATGTCAGAGCTGTTTCACTTCCAGCGCCGCGGCGTGGATAAAGACGGGGCGGTTATCGGTGACTATGCTGCCACTGGTATTGTGCCCACCTTTTTGGAGGCCTTCCGGTTTAAGGGTATCGAGTTACCTATGAGCATGTTTAACCCATCATTTGAGTAGGTGGGCACCTAAAGTTCGAGTGGATTAGGCTGACCAGCTAGGTTTAATCCGTTTTTTATTGGTTACTGGGAGATCTATGATGGATCAGAATCTTCTGTATTTTCTTGTACTTCTATTCGTCGCCGTGGTTTTAATTAGTCAGGCCGTAATGACACCTATTACCGGGCGACAGGCTCACCACCAGAAACTGCTGAAAAAAAGACTGGCGGAGTTAGCCAAGGAACACAGCAGCAACCACAAGCAGCAGATACAGGAAAAGTATCTGCAATCCCTGTCTCCCCAGGAGCGCAAGCTGGAAGGGGTAAAGTGGCTGTCCAGACTAAGACAAGACCTCCAACAGGCAGATATCAAGCTCAAGAGCTACCAATTTATTAGCATAGTCGTTTCCCTTATCACTTTGTTTGCCGCACTGATCTACTTCAGTACCGCTAATCTGATTTACTGTCTGGGGAGTCTCCCCCTCACCTTATTATTAACCCGTTTCTATCTAAACCAACGCTATGCTAAGCGATTAGCCGCGTTTGAAGAGCAACTGCCTGAAGCCATGGATATCATTAAGCGCAGTTTACTGGTAGGTCACCCCTTTTCCACCTCCCTGAAAAGCATTTCGGAAGAAATGCACGATCCCATCGCCGCCGAATTTAGCCTGACGTTTGCCGAGATCAGTTATGGCGCAGACATGCGGGACGCGTTAATGGATTTAGTGCGCAGAAACCCCAGTGTCTCCATGCTGGCCTTTGCCAGTGCGGTGCTTATCCAAAAAGAAACCGGCGGTAACATGGCGGAAAACCTGGAAAAATTGAGCACTATCATACGTAACCGATTTCGCTTTAACCGAAAAATACGGACTTTATCCGCGGAAGGGAGAATGTCCGCCTGGGTACTGGCCATGGTCCCCCTGGCGTTGTTTCTACTGCTCTATGTGACCAATCCGGATTACCTGGAACCCTTACTCACCAGCCCCAGGGGTATCAATTTAATCTGGATGGCCATAGGCGGCATGCTGATCGGCCTGTTCTGGATCAAGCAGTTGCTCAGAATTGAGGTATAGCGATGGAAACGCTAATTAGACTACTGACGAATTTTTTGAACGACCCTCAGCTGGCCGGCATAGTATTCGTGATTATTATCAGCGCTAGTGTGATCTCCCTGGGGCTCGCCTTAGCTATATTATTTTTTAACCTGAAGGACCCCATCAAGAGTAAACTTTTGACCATATCTGGCCTGGCGCCCAAGGCATCAGAAAAAGAAGACAAGCTAGATGACACCTTAGAGGCCTTATCATCTTACGTAACACCTTCTGACAAGAAAGAAAGACATGCTGTCACCCAACGGTTAATGCAAGCGGGTTTTGGCTCGAGCAGAGCCATAGTTATCTTTTATACCTTAAAGATCGTATCGACTCTCAGCGCACTTATGCTGTCTTTTCTCGCGCTAAAACTGGTCCCCGATATCTCGACTAATAAACTAATGAGCTATTGCCTGCTTATCACCGCATTTTTCTTTCTGCTACCCAATTTTATTCTTTCCTATTTGGGCGAAAAGCGCTTACGGGAATTGCGTAAGGGTTTTCCCGACGCCCTGGATTTACTCGTGGTCTGCGTTGAAGCAGGACTGGGACTAATGGCAGCCCTCAAACGAGTAACCGATGAGCTCACTTTCAGTTACCCGGATCTCGCCGAAGAGCTGGGACTGGTGGTCACCAAGATCCGCACCGGAATTTCCCCCGGCACAGCGTTACAGGAGATGGTGGACAGAACCGGACTGGAAGATATTCGCGGCCTAGCCAGTATTTTGAGCCAGTCCTTGCGTCTGGGATCCAGCATTGCGGATACCTTAAGAGAATATTCAGACGAGTTCAGAGACAAGCGAATGCAAAATGCAGAAGAAAAGGCCGCAAAAATAAGTACTAAGATGATTTTCCCCTTGGTGTTGTTTATGTGGCCAGCCTTCTTCGTGGTCGCCATCGGCCCGGCCATTATTGCAGTGTTGGAGGCATTTAACAGATAACAGCACAGGTCACTAACACCTCATCCGTGAAAACGGAACCTGAGAATATGATAACTAACGGAATATTCGAAATAATAACAGGGAGAAAACTATGAAACCGTTGCTTTTCAAGCCACTACTTATCTCTATAAGCTTGACTGTCAGTGTGCTGAGCACAGGCTGCAGTTTGTTCACAGCGGAGCAAAAGTCCCCCAATCCATTTTCCCATGAGTTATACAATGGTAAACCTATGCTTTCCCTCACCGCCAATATCCCTCCGGAAAGCGAGCAACAAGCTCAGCTAAGGGGTGATAACGCGTACCGGGAAGGAAACCTGGACTTAGCCATTTATCAATACTTGCGGGCAACCTCTTTCCCCGATGGAGAAAATAAAGCTCAGCTATTCTATAAAATTGGCTACCTGCATACCCAAAAGGGCAATACTTCTCTGGCGCTACAGTCTTATCAATATGCGTTGCAACAGCAGCCGGAGCACTCACCTTCACTGTCGGCTACTGCGGTATTACTCACTAAAAACAGTCACCTGGATAAAGCCAAGCGCTACCTGGATAAGGTGATAGGGATGGATCAGGACAGACTAATGGGTCCCCACCAGCAAATAACTTCCCCGGGTTTACGGCTTGACGGCAGATCCCCTCTGAAAGCCTATCTGGCACAGGCGATCATCTGGGACCTAAAAGGACAAAATAACCAGGCCCAACAGCTTTACCATAAAGTTATTACCATTAATAACAAGATCCCGGCCAGTTATATCAATCTGGGTTATTCCTATTACCTCGACGGTCAACTGGAGAAAGCCGAACAAGCCACTAAAAAAGCCTTAGACCTTAGCCCCCAAAACCAAAAATCTTGGGGAAATCTCGGGCTAATTTATATTCGAATGGGGCACTTTGACGCTGCTGCCAACGCCTTTATGAATTATTTAGATCCCGCAGAAGCCTACAATAACCTGGGTTACTTTGCTCTGCTCGATGGATCACTGGAAGAAGCAGTTTTCTACAGTCAAAAAGCCATCGATCTCAACCCGGCCTACTATGAAAAAGCACACTCCAATTTGCTAAGGGCAAAACGGGAATCTCTGGCACAATCCTCGGTTGCTTTGACCAGGCAAATTATCCCGTCATACCAGAGGCAGCTTGAAGCTGACTTGTTTAAGCCAATGAGGGAATAGTTCATTTAATTGATTCGAAGTTAACCCCGACCGTGTGGCTATGTTGTTAAAAATTATAACTACTTAGATCACAGAGGGGCAAAGGAGCGCCTTGTCAAAGGTAGAGTGAATAGGCATGCTATGCGCTATTAACCCAATATAAGCAGGCTCTTTGCATGGAAATTTTAGGCGTAGATATTGGTGGTTCCGGTATTAAAGGGGCCGTGGTAGATACAACTACAGGTCAACTTATCACCGAACGGCACAGGATCCCCACACCTCAACCCGCAACTCCTAAGGCGGTGGCAGATACATTAAGACAACTGGTGGAGTTCTTTCATTGGCAAGGTCCAGTCGGCTGTGGTTTTCCAGCCACTATATCCCATGGAGTGGCGAAAACGGCCTCCAATATTGATCACAGCTGGATAGATACGGACGCCGCTGACCTGTTTGGTAAAACCACCCAACAGCCTTGCTTTGTGGTAAACGATGCGGATGCCGCCGGCATGGCAGAATTTAAGTTTGGTGCGGGAAAAGATAAGCAAGGTGTGATTATTCTCGTCACTATAGGTACGGGTTTGGGCACAGCTGTCTTCACCAATGGTCAACTGCTGCCTAACACAGAACTGGGGCATATTATGTTGGAAGGCCAGGTCGCCGAACACTATGCATCGGATGCTGCGCGTAAAAACCAGGAACTAAGCTGGAGCAAGTGGGGAAAGCGTTTTAATCAATATCTGAATCGACTCGAGTTTCTATTCTCTCCAGACACTTTTATCCTTGGCGGTGGCGCCAGTAAAAAACTGGAAAAATTTGAGCAACAGCTGAATACCAATGCTGAAGTGATCCCGGCGGCATCACTCAATCAGGCCGGAATTGTTGGCGCTGCCTTGTTCGCCGAATCTCAGCTGTAACTTAACTGTAACTCAGCTGTAACTCAGCCGCAACTCAGCCGCAACTCGGCTACAGCCTTGCTAAAACCCAATTGTAACTCAGAGCGGCTCAGGTCGCTCTTGTTCCTTGCAAATAGGCCAAACGTAATGGCTCCGGAAACTTTTCTATGGCATAGCGCAGACAGGTCCTTGGCATCTGCGGATAATATAGGTCGAGAAAGATCAGCCGAAATAAAATGGCCTGATCTTTGTTGAGCAACCAGTTTCCCAGGGTTTTCGGTGCGGAATCATCAACTAAATCCCAGTTATTTACATGACTCAGGTAAAACTCGACTAACGACTCCTGAAGCGAAAAGCCAGCTTTCTCAAACTGAAAAGCTAATACAAACACAGCTAATAAGCGATCTTCATGCTTCTTAGACATAATAAGCTGTCGTAATAGGAACCCATCAAATAACGGGAATAAGGGTAACAATTGTGGCGGTCTTTGTGGAGCAGATGCCTCTCTATAAGTGAAAAGGGCGAAGCCTGTGCCCACAAGGTTCGCCGAACGTGCATCCATGCGCTTTACATCTCATCCCTGAGATGGGTTCGGCTCCTACCGACCTATCGTGAGCTGTTACCCAGGTTTGACCGGTCCCTCGTATTACACCCAAAGGCAAGCTGCGAAATATCTTGGAGAGTTTTCTTATATTAGGAACCCTCACTCAACGCAACTCATCACCTTCACCGTAACCTCCAGGTTTAACCTGAAAAAACGCAGCAGATCCTTGATACATTCCAGTTCAGCAAGCTCATCTAATGCATTAATAACAGTATCAAAATCAGGCACCCTGCCTCCAGCCCAGCAAAACATACATAACCCAAGGATACGTTGGCTAAATTAGGAATAAAACAACATTTAGCAGGCTATAAACTAGTTGATATCAGGATGATAATTTGGACAAATGCTTTGATAAAAGTGACCTATGGCGAAACCATAGCACTTTTCTGTACTTCATTGGGACATACATAAGGGGGAATTTGGAGCGGTACACGAGGCTCGAACTCGTGACCTCGACCTTGGCAAGGTCGCGCTCTACCAGCTGAGCTAGTACCGCTTCATAGGTCGCGCTACTCTCAGTATCACACTGAACTAGTACCGCCTTACATGTCGCGCTACTCTCAGTATCACACTGAACCAGTACCGCATCACATTCTCATTTTTCAGTTGAGTCACTGTTATTCGCCATTCCAGTTTTAATTCTTAGAGGAATTTGGAGCGGTACACGAGGCTCGAACTCGTGACCTCGACCTTGGCAAGGTCGCGCTCTACCAGCTGAGCTAGTACCGCATCATAGGTCGCGCTACTCTCAGTATCACACTGAACCAGTACCGCTTCACATTCTCATTTTTCAGTTGAGTAACTGTTTGTTCGCCATTCCAGTTTTAATTCTTAGAGGAATTTGGAGCGGTACACGAGGCTCGAACTCGTGACCTCGACCTTGGCAAGGTCGCGCTCTACCAGCTGAGCTAGTACCGCTTCATAGGTCGCGCTACTCTCAGTATCACACTGAACTAGTACCGCCTTAAAGGTCGCGCTACTCTCAGTATCACACTAATTCAGTACCGCATCACACACTCAACTTACAATTGAGAGCTGATTTTTTGCCATTCCAGTTTTAATTCTTAGAGGAATTTGGAGCGGTACACGAGGCTCGAACTCGTGACCTCGACCTTGGCAAGGTCGCGCTCTACCAGCTGAGCTAGTACCGCTTCATAGGTCGCGCTACTCTCAGTATCACACTGAACTAGTACCGCCTTAAAGGTACGCGCATCACTCTCTCAGTATTTTAGTACCGCATCACTCTCTCAATTTACAATTTAGAGCTGATTGTTTGCCATTCCAGTTTTAATTCTTAGAGGAATTTGGAGCGGTACACGAGGCTCGAACTCGTGACCTCGACCTTGGCAAGGTCGCGCTCTACCAGCTGAGCTAGTACCGCTTCATAGGTCGCGCTACTCTCAGTATCACACTGAGCTAGTACCGCTTCATAGGTTGTGCCACACTTTTCAGTGCTGTCAGAAAGCAACAATGTTTGCCCCTCACAGGGCTGCGCATTATAAGGAGCCGATAAGCGATTGCAAGCCTTTTAGCAAGAAAACAGCCTACTTGCTTACAAAGCCAACAACCCGTAGATAATTAGATCTTAAAGAAGTGTTCTTTATAGTGCTGTAGCTCACCAATAGACTCTCGAATATCATCTAAAGCCAGGTGCACACCTTTTTTCTTAAACCCATTAACCATGCCAGGCGCCCAGCGCCGACCTAACTCTTTTACCGAGCTAACATCAATATTGCGGTAATGGAAAAACTCCTCCAGTTCCGGCATATGGATATTCATAAAGTGCCTGTCCTGGCCAATACTGTTACCACACATGGGGGAAACGCCGGGCGATACCCAGGACTTTAAAAATTCCAACGTAAGCTCAGTTGCCTGCTGTTCATCTATTTGACTGGCTTTGACTCTATCCACTAAGCCTGACTTCGTATGTGTTGTCGTACACCACTCATCCATGGCATCCAAGAACGCATCTGGCTGATAAACGGCGATAACAGGACCTTCGGCAAGTATATTAAGCTGACTATCCGTCACGATAGTGGCTATCTCTATAACCTTATGTGCATCTGGGTTTAACCCCGTCATTTCCATATCAACCCAAATCAGGTTATTGTCGTCTAAGCTCATCAAGGTATCCCGTAAATGCAGTATTTTAAGTGTAATACCTGTATCATACTTGGTTTGAGTATCTAGAGAAACCAAAGGAAACTTGTGGCCAAGAAAAAACGCCTCAGTAAAAACCAGACCCGCCGTGTCAGAGCAAACCAAAATAAACGCTTAAATAAATCAGACACAGAAACCTGGGACGAGTCTGAACTAGGCCCAAGCCTGCAAGGAACTGTGGTCAGTCGCTTTGGTCAACATGCAGATATTGAAGACGAAAGTGGTCAGGTTCAACGTTGTAACTTACGTCGCTCCATAGATACTCTGGTAGCAGGCGATAGAGTTGTCTGGCGTGCCGGCAACGAAACCCATAAAGGGATCAGTGGCATAGTTGAAGCCGTGCACCCAAGACATTCAGTGCTAACTCGCCCCGACTTTTACGATGGCGTGAAGCCCATCGCCGCCAACATTGACCAGATAATTATTGTCTCTTCAGTCCTTCCTGAATTCTCAACCAATATTGTGGACCGTTATTTAGTGGCCGCTGAAGACATTGGTATTGAGCCGGTTATCGTACTCAACAAAGTAGACTTGTTGGATACGGAAAGTCTGGAAAAAATAGAATTACAGTTGCAAAACTATCGGAATATTGGCTATCAGGTGCTGCTAAGTTCGGTAAAAGGAGACGGCCTAGCCTCCCTGGAAACTGTACTGACCAATAAAACCAGTATTTTTGTAGGTCAATCAGGGGTAGGTAAATCCTCGCTGGCTAATGCCCTGATGCCGGAAATTGAAGCAATTACCGGCGCTGTCTCTGAAGGTTCCGGCCTGGGTCAGCACACCACCACCACGGCCAGGTTATATCACTTTATAACCGGCGGAAACCTGATTGACAGCCCTGGGATCCGCGAGTTTTCTTTGTGGCACCTGGACAGCGAGCGGGTTACCTGGTGCTTCAAAGAATTCAGAGAGCATATAGGTATCTGCCGCTTTCGTGACTGTAAACATGGTGCAGATCCAGGTTGTGCACTGCGGGAAGCGGTGGAGCAAAATAAGGTCAGCCAGATCAGGTTTGATAGCTACCATCGAATTCTGGAAACCATGGAAGATAATCGACCTACACGCACCATACCTAAGCACAAATTATAAAAGCCGGGTTCGCCCGGCACCAGGGCCAATCTACACTAGCTAGTTTTTACCTGTAAAAACAAAAAGATACCCTTATTTTCTGGACAAAACACCTGATTTGAGTAAAGATGCTATCTCTCAAGTAAATACACGAGAGATAGTTTGCTGCATTCACCACTCAAAATCAGGCTTGTTGAAGCATCGGAAGAGCCGCTTTTTCGCGAGCTTATGCAGACTCACCACTACCTTGGTGCACTGCCAAAAATTGGCAACACCATCTGGTATTTTGCCACCGTAGATAATCAACCGGTGGCATTGTTAAGCTTCTCCGCTGCTGCTCTTAAGTGCTCCGCTAGGGAGCAGTGGATTGGTTGGGGCTACCGCCACCAGTATGACAGACTCAACTTAGTGGCGAATAATTCACGCTTCCTTATCCTGCCCGGCTGTCACGTCAAAAACCGCGCTTCACAGATCCTGTCTCTATGTCGACGCAGGATCCAGCAAGACTGGATAGAGCGATTTTCCTACCCCTTGCTACTGTTAGAAACCTTTGTCGATCCCGAGCGTTACCAGGGCACGATTTATCGCGCATCAAACTGGCTCCTAGTCGGTTCAACCAAAGGCTATAGCCGCACACGCGACCATTACAGCGAGCGCACACAGTCACGCAAATTAGTCTTTGTTCAGCCACTGCAACGCAATGTACAAGCTTTACTTTCTCGTCCTTTGCTTAATGACCGTTATCGAACAGGGGGGATGAGACGGATGAAACTCACTGCCAATCAAATGCTATCACTTTATGATGTATTTCAAGGTGTCGATGACTGTCGCCGTGCACAAGGCAAAAAACATCACATGCCTACCATTCTTTCTTTGTCCGTAGCAGCAGTGCTTTGTGGCATGGTGGGATACAAAGATATCTCCATCTGGGTACAGGCCTTAGGTCAAAAAGCACGCAGTCGTTTCAGATGCCGAAAACGCGATGGAAAATATGAAGTACCCAGCCGAACCGTTATTCGCAATGCGCTGATTAGTGTAAACCCAGAGCAGCTGGATCGAGCGCTGAATACCTGGAATGCACAATATGCTGAGATCGATGAAAGTTTGGCTATCGATGGCAAAACCATGTGCTCAGCCATTGATGAAAAAGGCCTGCAAACTCATATCATGAGTGCCGTTGGCCATGATAGCGGGCGCTGCTACACCCAAAAAAAGTCGGTACATTAGCCGTTGATGGGAGTGACGAAGAAAAGCAAACCAATGAAATCAAAATTGCTGCACCAATGCTGGATGCGATTGATATTAAAGGTCGAACCATCACCGCTGACGCCTTGCTTACCCAGCGTGAACTGGCTAAATATCTGGTCGGTGAGCGAGGTGCGCATTATCACTTCACAGTAAAAGCTAACCAGAAAAACCTGCTGTCTGATATTAAATTGTATTTTGACAATGTTACTGACGATGCGGGTGCTATTCAGCTTGGCCAGGGTGAGCATGGTCGGATTGAAACCCGAAAAATATGGACGACCACGGCACTGAATGATTATCTCGAGTTCCCCTATGTACGCCAGGCCTTTATGGTTGAGCGTGACAGCATCGACAAAAAAACCGGCAAGCCAAGTCATGAGATAGTGTATGGCATTACCAGCGTGCCTGAGGAGGAAGCGAACGCTAAGCGTGTGCTTAAGGATAATCGAGGTCACTGGTCAGTAGAGAGCTGCCATTATATGATTGATTGGAATTACGATGAAGATCGTAGCCAGATTCGAACAGGATTTGGTCCCGAGAATATTACACGCTTACGGCGCTTTACTATTGGCCTGCTTAAAAGCCGGAAGAGCAAAGAAACGATCCCAGAAATGATGAAAAAGCTGATGTTAAACGTAAGGGCGGTGTTTGACTGTTTGAAAATGACTAAAAACTCCAGACCTGCAGCGGTTTGCAAGGATTAGCGTAGATTCGCCGTGCGCCCGGCACTTCACCAATAGCAAGTTTCTTCACCTTTCGTTAGAATAGCCGCAAACTTTTCCTCTTCTGGAGCGCAAGTGATCGACCAATTAAAAATTGCCGGGCAGTACCTATTACCAAAACACCTTATTTCTCGTTTAGTTGGCAAACTTGCCGCGGCTGAAGCTGGCGGCTTAACTACAGCGCTGATCAAAATCTTTATTAAAAGATATAAGATTGATATGAGCGAGGCCCAATACGAGGCACCGGAGCATTACAAAACCTTTAATGATTTTTTTACTCGTGCTCTGAAGCCGGGTATTCGTCCCCTGGTTGCAGGCGACAATACGTTAGCGCACCCGGTAGATGGCGCGGTAAGCCAGTTAGGTGATATTACCCAAGGGCGGATTATCCAGGCCAAAGGTCATGATTTTAGCGCCCGCGAATTGTTAGGCGGCAGAGATGATACCGTTGCACCATTTGACGATGGTAAATTTGCCACTGTTTATCTGGCGCCCAAGGATTACCACAGAATTCATATGCCGGTAACCGGAAAGCTGGAGCAAATGATTTTTATCCCCGGCGACCTGTTCTCGGTAAATCCCCTAACGGCAGAAAATGTACCAAACCTGTTTTCTCGTAATGAAAGAGTCGTTGCCATCTTCAGCACTGAGTTTGGCTCTATGGCCATGGTACTGGTGGGTGCAACTATCGTTGCCAGCATTGAAACGGTTTGGTCCGGAACCGTTGCCCCATCCTCTGACAAAGAAGTCAGGTATTGGGATTACAGCAAGCAGGATATCGTACTGGAAAAAGGTCAGGAGATGGGCCGCTTTAAGTTAGGCAGCACAATAGTCGCACTTTTCCCTAAAGATACGATGGCATTCACCCCCGAACTAACGGCTGAAAGTGTGACCAGAATGGGCGCCACATTTGGCAGCATAACTTCGCCTGCCAACACGGCGGACAGCGCTCACGAAAGCAGTGCTGCTTAACCACAGGTGAACGTTCGAACCAAAGGGCTCGGCGCCGTTCACCTATCGGTACTACTGCTTGGTGGTACCGCTTTATTTTCCAAGCTGGTTCCTTTGCCGGCTTTGGATATTTCCTTTTACCGCAGCATCATCGCCTGTGCTTTCCTGGCCTTGTTCGTGCTTTTGTCAGGACAACGTCTTGGATTAGCAAGAGGCCGTGATTACCTGACCGCCATATTATTAGGCTTGCTGTTAGGGCTACACTGGGTTACTTACTTTTTAGCCATGCAGCTTTCCACCGTCGCCATAGGTATGATTGCCCTGTTCACCTATCCAGTAATGACTGTATTAATCGAACCCTTGGTGAATGGAGAAAAGCCCGCGTTAGCGGATATCTTCTGTGGACTGCTGGTATTTTCCGGTATTTGTCTGATGGTACCCGAACTAAATATAGCCAATGAAACCAGCCTGGGTATATTGGTCGGGGTCCTGTCAGCACTGCTTTTTACCGCGAGAAATGTGCTATATAAAAAGCGTTTCAGCCAATACAGCGGCGCCAAGACCATGTTTTATCAAACCCTGGTCACAGCAATCATCTTAGTCCCTTGGTTAGGCCAGGGTGAAAATATAGAGTTGGATACCATGGCGATGCTGGTATTGCTGGGAATCATATTTACCGCTGCGCCTCATACGCTACTGGTTACCTCTCTGCGTTATTTAAGCGCGAAATCAGTCGGCTTAATCGCCTGTATGCAGCCCTTATATGGGGTAATCGCCGCAGCGGTCGTACTGCATGAAATGCCGAGTACAACGACTTTGATTGGCGGCGCCCTGATCTTAAGCGGCGCACTGTATGAAACCGTTAACAGCCGAAAACACAGTTAAGGGTCAGGTTCCCCCATACGAATAACTAGGTTATTATCAGGCCTTTAATACCAGATAACTTGTGGGACATGGCCAAGCTCCGAACTTTTATAATCGCCTGTTTTTGTTTGCTATTCAGTTTCACCAGCCAAACTTTGGCCGGCCAAGACCCCAGCATCAAACAACTTGAAACCCGCCTGGAACAAGCTAAAAGGCTGCCTGACGGTGCGGAGAAGCAGTCCCTGGTAGACACCTATCAGCAGACCATAAACTTACTGAACTCCTCCCACGAATATGTCAAACAAGGCCGGCAGTATCAGCAATTAATGGAAGATTACCCTTATAAGGCAAGTGATCTCAGGAGCAAAATCAAGGACTTCAAACCCTCGGATTACCCCACTGCCGATGCATGGTCGAGGAAACGCCTGGAACAAGAGCTCGCCTTGCGCGTATCCCAGCAGCTGGAGCTGAAAAAACAAAGTTCAACAATCCAGGGTCAACTGAACAAAACTGAAAGCCAGCTTTCCGGATTCAACCAAAATATTGACAGCTACCGTAAATCACTGACCACTACCCAACAAAAGTTAGATCAGCTGCAATTTTCGTCCGGCAATGACAAACTATCTCAAGCTGTTCAAATAAAAACCCAGGTACAACAAACCGCACTCAATAATCAAATTCAAATGCTGGAGCTAGAGCAATTAAGTGCCAGCAACCGCAGCGAGTTAAGCCGTCTGGCACTAGAGCTTATTTCGCTAGAGAGCAAGGCTCTGGATAGCTATATTATCGAATTACAAAAGCAACTGAATTTAAAACGCCGGGAGGAATCCGAAGCGGCTATCGCCAAAGGGCAGGCAATCACCAAAGATAAAGAGATCACGTCACCCTTATTGCAAAAAGCCATCGATCATAATAATGACTTATCTAGGCAACTAGCCAACTTAACTGACAAGATAGAGAATACCTTATCGACTCAGGATGACGTTATCAGCAAACTGGATGAAATTGATTATGCAGTTTCCAATATTAAAGAGCAGGTGGAATGGCTGAAAGTCTCCTCGGCATTCGGAGAAAACCTGAGAAACAGGTTAAAACAGTTACCCACCAGCCCACCGCTACAACCTGTGGAAGAGGCTATCGTTCAGACCAGGCTTAATAAATATAAATACCAGCAAGAACGGGACCAGCTTAAGAACTTTGAGCAAGAGCTCAAAGCACTGCAAAAGCAAAGCAAGCAGCCGTTAAACCTAGCGCAAAAAGAAACCTTGTCACAACTGCTTACAGTAAGGCAGGGGTTATTGACTCAGCTCTTGTCCATCAGTGAAACTTATATTTATGAGCAGGCCAAGCTTAAAGTGGCATATAGCCGTATGAACGCCAAACTCGGCGATATTCAGGAAGTTGCGGTGCAATACCTGTTCTGGGTACCGAATGTTAAAGCCATAGATACTGTGTTTCCCATGGAACTCGGCCTGGCGCTGGCCTGGTCATTTTCACCGGAAAACTGGTTACAGATCCCCAGGGCCTTTTATGAAATTATTGGAAACCTGTTATTCCTGTACCTGATTGGCGCCGCCCTGCTGCTCTACCTGTGGTATTTCGCCAATCACTTCTTCACCCCCTACCTGGCGCGCACCGCAGGTAAGGTAGGTAATGTAACCAAAGATAAATACATATATACCTTTAACAACTTATTGCTTAGTTTATTGCTGGCATTACCCCTGCCAACTTTAATGTATGCCATTTCCCAAATATTAGTTGCCGCCTGGAACTTCCCGTTTGCTCAAAATCTCGGCGTGTTACTGGCATATCTCTCCCGCCTGGTACTGTTCTTTATGATAATTAAGAACCTGTGCCGCCCTAACGGGCTGTTTACCGCCCATTTTAAGTGGCAGCCTGAACGTGTCAAACGAGTTTACAGCTATATCCGCACCCTGTTTTTTATCGGTTTGCCGCTTCACGCCGTGTATCTCTTTAGTTATCAGTATCAGGAACTTCATATTTATTCGACCCTGGGGCGCCTGGCATTTTGCGGCCAGAACCTGTTATTAGCCTGGTTCTACTGGTCGTTATACAAAGAAAAGTTACCGCTGACCTACAAGAACTCGGAACGAAAAGATCCTCACCTGCTACATCATGTACTCTGGCCCCTACTCGCACTAGCACAGATTATCGGGCTGGGGTTAACCCTGTTTGGTTATTTTTATACTGCTAATTCGCTGCTCAACCAGATTGAATTTTCAGTTATGCTCGGACTCGGTTTCTTATTGACTTATTACCTGATCCACAGGTGGATGTTTTTACAAAAACGTCGGCTGGCATTTGACAGGGCCAAGGCAAGACGAGCAGAGATCCTGGCCGAACGGCAGAAAGAAGAAGGGGAAGACATCACCAGCTCGGAAGCTCAACTGGATAATATCGAAGAGCCGATTATTGATTTGGAAACCATCAGCGCCCAATCGCTGGGCCTGCTCCGCACCGTCTTATCGCTTTCCTTTACCATGAGTCTGATATTTGTCTGGTCGCAGATTTACACGGCATTTTCGTTCTTAGATGCCGTGACTATCTGGAATGTCAGTGGCTCTTCCAACGGTGTGAGTACACTCGACCCCATCTCCTTGAAAGACATGCTGTTTGCGTTATTCACTCTGACCATTTCCGTGGTGGTGGTGAAAAACCTGCCGGGTGCGTTGGAGCTATTGGTGCTACAACACCTAGATCTCACACCAGGCACAGGTTTTGCCATCACCACGATAACCAAATACATGGTCATTATTATCGGTATCCTCACCGGTGCGGGTTTCCTGGGTATCGATTGGTCCAAGACTCAATGGTTGGTGGCGGCCCTTACGGTTGGCCTGGGTTTCGGGCTACAGGAGATTTTCGCCAACTTTGTTTCCGGCTTAATCATCTTGTTTGAAAAACCCATACGCATCGGTGATACGGTCACTATTCGCGATCTTACGGGGACCATTGCCAAGATAAAAACTCGCGCCACCACTCTCGTTGACTGGGATAAGCGGGAGATTATTGTGCCTAACAAAGCCTTTATCACCGAAGACTTTATCAACTGGTCCCTGTCAGATCCCATCACTCGGGTAATAACCCGCGTGGGTGTCGCTTATGGCTCCGATACTTACAAAGTGACCCAGCTATTGATGGAAGCCACGGAGCAGTGCTCCCTGGTGCTAAAAACCCCACTGCCGGAAGTATTTTTTGTGGGTTTTAACAACAGTACGCTGGAATTCGAGATCCGCGCCTATGTGAATGATATGGGCCATCGAATGCCGATGACCCATGAATTACATTGCGCTATTAACCGTACATTTGAGGAAAACAAGATCACCATCGCTTTCCCTCAGATGGATATACATGTTCGCCGTAACTAAGAAACTTACCAATCCACGCCTTTGCGAGCCTTTACCCCGGCTTCAAAGGCGTGTTTAATGCTTTGTACTTCCGATACCGTATCCGCCAGTTCGATCAAGCTGCGGTGGCAGGCTCGTCCCGTGATAACCACAGATTGCTCCGACGGACGCCCCTTAATGGCCGCTAGCAACTCTTCCAGCTCCACATAACCATAAGTAACCATATAGGTCATCTCATCCAATAGGATAAGATCATAACTCGGGTCCGCCAGCATAACCTGACAGGCTTTCCAGACGTGCTGCGCTGCCGCACGATCCGCTGCTTTATTTTGGGTTTCCCAGGTAAAACCTGTGGCCATCACATGAAAGTCGACACCGTTTTTTTCCAACAGGGTACGCTCTCCACAATCCCAGGTGCCTTTTATAAACTGAGCTACCCCACATTTCTGACCATGCCCAACCGCCCTGGCGACAGTGCCAAAGCCGGAAGTTGACTTACCCTTACCGTTGCCGGTGATGACAAGAAACAGACCTTTCTCGATTTTCGCTGCTTCGACGCGCTTATCCACCGCTGTCTTTACTTTTTCCTGGCGCTGCTTATAACGTGCGTCTTTTTCTGCCTGATCAACCATTATTCATCCCGCAAGTGAGTTTTGATATCTGTAAAGATTTCATAGAAAACAATAATTCGCCAGTAAATCGACAAGATTCCCCTTTTCCTTAATAGCTATCCAAGATAACGCAGAAACCAAAACGGGTAATGGACTAAGTGAACTTGAGCTGTATCAGAGTATCTCTACCTACAAATTGATACAGTGACTCGACATTTTTAACTCCCGGTGGCTCGATGATAAATTCAAGACAAGTCATAAAGTTACTTATCTGTATCGGGTTGCCAGTGATTGTGTTGGCATTGCCTACATCCGTGATCCCGCTAGCGGATTTGACTCTGGTTCAACACAGGATCATCGCTATTTTTGTACTGGCAGCCTTACTCTGGATCCTGGAGCCCGTGCCGGTTTTTGCGACTTCCTTACTGACCATTACCCTGGAAGTAGTAATGATCTCAGATAAGGGACTAACACCCCTAATCCAAACCGGTTCATCTCAAACACCGCTAGGTGAGTTGCTGCCTTATACCAGCATTTTCGCCAGTTTTTCCTCACCTATCATAGTGCTGTTTATGGGTGGCTTCGCCTTAGCCATAGCTGCCTCCAAATATGAACTGGATGTCAATTTGGCCCGGGTTTTATTAAAACCCTTTGGTAACCAAATTTATCGGGTCATGTTAGGCCTGATGCTTCTCCATGTTTATGAGTAATACAGCTACCACAGTGATGATGCTGGCCATTCTAGGTCCCATTTTGGCGGTTGCCCCCAAAGACGACGAGGGAGTCAAAGCCCTTATCCTGGCTATACCTATTGCCGCCAATACCGGGGGGATGGCCACTCCCATAGGTATCCCTCCCAATGCCATAGCCCTGCAATACTTGCCGCAAGGCAGTATCAGCTTTGCCCAATGGATGATGATAGGTTTACCCTTCGTACTGGTTCAGCTCACCATAGCCTGGTTTCTGTTGCAAAAACTCTACCCAGCCAAACAAAAGCAGTTACCCCTGAAGTTACAGGGCAAGTTTCAAAAACACCCTAAAGCCTATGTGTTGTACGTGACCTTCGCCCTGACGATTTTGCTCTGGCTCACCACAGGTTTACATGGAATGAACTCCTATGTGGTCGCTATTATTCCCCTTACCGTTTTCACCCTATCCGGGGTTATAGAGAAAGAGGATCTCAAGTTGATTAACTGGGATGTACTCTGGCTTGTGGCAGGAGGTATTGCCATGGGACTGGCCCTGGATAAAAGCGGTCTGGCGGTAAAACTGGCTGAGAGTATCGACTTTGCCAGTATGGCTACCTGGCTGGTCTTTATCGCCCTCTCCTTGGTTTGCTTCCTGATGGCAAACTTTATGTCCAATACCGCCACCGCCAACCTTATTATGCCTATCGCCGCAGCCGTCGCCACAGCTGTGCCGGGTCTTAGCGGTGACAACGGCATAACGAGCCTACTTGTCATAGTGGCTTTCTCCTCTTCTCTTGGCATGATCTTACCCGTGAGCACCCCGCCCAACGCACTGGCTTATTCCACCGGGTTAATCGAAACCAAAGACTTAATTAAGGCAGGCGGATTAATTGGGTTAACCGGACTGGGACTATTATACCTGGTGTTACTGTTTATCCTTTAGGCTACAAAGCGGATATCCGTTATTCCTGAGGCATTTTAATTGATATCACCAGCATCCTGGTAAAGAATGTGATTTTTCCTTAGTAAACCAATAGAAATTAGTGACTTTCCCCTACATTTTTTTAACGCTAGGCCGATAGCATTTTATTACAACGCATTACACAGTTTCTCAAAAGGCCCTTTATGGCACTGTCTATCAAACAAACAAAAGTTACTCGGCTCCGTCGCGTTAATCATCGCGATTTTAGCTGTCCTGCAAATCTGGCTGTTTTCTAACACCATCAAGAATGAAACCACAGATTCCCTAGACAGTTACACAGCCACCATAGTCGATGCCACAGTGAGGGGCATAGGTAAATGGTTGATTGCCAAGGTGAACGTGTTAAATGCCACTGCCGAATCATTGAATAACAGCTCTGACACCCAGGGGTTTCTGGCCAACGCTCAGCGAGCAGGCGATCTGAAAGTCGTATACCTGGGGACGGCTGAAGGGGAGATGTTGATGAGCGACCCTAACGAGTCTCTGCCCAGCGGTTACGACCCCAGAGTCCGCCCCTGGTATAAAAAAGCCAAAATCGAGGGTAAACTTACCATTACCGCGCCATATATGGACGCGGCTTCAGGTGAGCTGATAGTCACTGTTGCCAAGCCTATTCCCCAGGGTGTTTTAGCTGCCGACATGTCCATAAAAATGCTGGTAGACAGTATCCTGCAAAGCAAAAGCGAAGGAACCCAGGCCATTCTTGTGGACAAAAATGGCCTTCTGGTGGCGCATCCTGACTCCAGCCTGACACTTAAACAAACCACCCGCATCAACTCCTCCTTAACACCCGCTAAGATCCAACCAATCAGCAATAACCAGGTTATGGAAGCAATGGAGGTTTCCGGAGTTTCAAGCCTGGTCCGTTTCCAGGCGATTCCCGGCTCTGACTGGTATTTGGGTCTGATTATCAATAAAAGCGTCGCCTTTGCGGCGGTCAAAAAAGTAACCCTGAATGCAGTCCTGACTAGTATGATCCAGTTTATTGTTATTACCCTTATCGCCTTTCTAGTGATCAGCCAACTATTAAAACCCCTTAATGTCCTGAACGTGGCGCTTAACGATTTGGCTCAGGGAGACGGCGATCTCACCAAACGCGTGGCACTGGCTCGTCAGGATGAAATAGGCCGCTTGGGGCACAGTGTCTATGCCTTCGTCCATTAAGCTGCACCAGATAGTCACAGACATCGTCGGTACTTCAGCACAACTAAGTAACGAAGCCCAGGCGTCGAGTAAAGCGGCCGATAACGCCAGTCGAGAGTTGGGGGTACAACAAAACGAAATATCTCAAATAGCCGCAGCCGTACACCAAATGTCAGCCACCGCCAATGAAGTCGCCTCGAATGCAGAGCTAACGGCAGAAGCGGCCAGGGACTCAGCCGACGGCTGTGAAGAAGGAAAAGCCGTGATCTCCCGAAATCAGGCCTCCATCGAAGATCTTGCGGCACAAATTGAGCAAGCCGCGGGTATTATTCAGGAGCTGGAAAAAAATACCCAGGAAATCAACGTTATCCTTTCTACAATCCAGGGAGTTGCGGAGCAAACCAACCTGCTGGCCCTTAACGCAGCAATTGAAGCCGCGCGTGCGGGAGAGCAGGGACGAGGTAAGAGCCCTTTCCCAACGAACCCACAGATCCACTGAAGAAATACGCACTATGATAGAGACCCTGCAACGTAATACCCATAGCGCAGTCAGCACCATGAACGAAAGTCAGGAATTGGCGAAACTTGGTGTGGAAGACGCCAATCAAGCCACCCAGGCTCTCGATCAAATTACCGAAAGCATCACCAAGATCAGTGATATGGCGACGCAAATATCCAGCGCTGCGGAACAGCAAAGAGCGGTAACGGAAGAAGTCAGCCGTAATACCCAGGCGATTAAAGACGTATCCGACGAGCTGGCCAGTCAAGCAGATCAGAGTAAGGACCGTGCCGATGCCCTAAACAATATTGCCGGGCACCTTAATAAACAGGTGGGTAGCTTTCAGATTTAACTTTCCCCGTAGGCAATCAATGGAGGAGCCGCAATGGCTTCTCCAATATTGACCCTGGTTATCCCTGGTTAAACGCAATGCTTGCTTTACCCCTTCCTTTAAATGCGGAGAAGTTCCCGGGACAAATACATGACCGAAACTAACCGGGTTCAATAATCCACTCATAATATCGATAAGCTCAATAAACAAAATGATCATCCTCTGTATACTGAGCACATGTTCCTGATGAGGCATGCAAGACCAAATGAGTCCCTACGTTATCCTTTGCATCCATGAGAATAAGGAAATATTAAGCCGCCTGACAGAGGATCTTGCCGAGTTGATTCCCTATTTCGAACTCGTCACTGTCACTTCGGCCCTGTAGCTAGGGATAGATCGGCTGGACCAGCTCAAGCAACAAGACAAACCCCTTTGTACATTGATTTGTCAGCCAAGCCTTTTTATCGAACTGGAAAATCACCCTGCCAACATGTCGGCGCGAAAAATCCTGTTAGCCGAGCAAACGGAAGTCACCAGTATCATCGATATAGTCAACAAGGGTCGGTTGGATTATGTACTGACCTCACCATGGCGAACAGAGGAGTTGGCCAGCGCTATCAAAGAGCAACTGACCCAGTTTATTGTCGAGCACGACAATAAACTGCTGCACTACACCCAGGTACTGGACCAGGCCAAGTTAGTCAACAGTCAGCTAGAGAAACAGGTTAATCAATTTAAACAGGGATTTCTGGACTATTCCCAATACTCCGACCGACAGCTATCCAAGCTGGTTTTCGACGCCCTGTATCAGATTTTTGCAATTGGAGACGAAACCCATGTCTGCCGAAAATACAGCGCCAATCACCTGCTAACCAAGGAAGGTGAAACAAACGACTTTCTCTGGTTTATTGCCAAAGGAGAGGTGCTGTTAAAGAAGCGAGATTCTGCGGGGCAGCAACAGGAAGTTTCAGTGCTGCAGGGTGGCGGCATGGTGGCGGCATGGTGGGAGGAATGTCTTTTACCACAGGAGAAAAGGCCTTTACTTCCAGTATTACCCTGACCAACACAGAAGTCATTAAGCTCGATAAGGCCATGTTTAGCACGGTAATGAAGTCCAACAGCGAACTACTGGCCCCCTTTACCAATCTGTTATTGCGAAACCTGAATCGCCGGGCGCAATCCAGTATAGAAACCAAGCTTAAGCTACAGGAAACCCATGCTTCTCTGGATATGGCTTACCAACAACTGGTTGAGACTGAGAAAATGGCGGTACTGGGTCAGTTAGTCGCCGGCGTCGCTCATGAGCTGAACAACCCCGTCGCCGCTATTTTAAGAGGGGCTGATACGCTCAGGAATAAGGTGCCGGATATCCTTTCCAATGAAAAGCACGAGCTGAAACAGTTTGGCATCGAAACCCTGCGCAGCGCCATGACGCTTAATCCTTTGTCGACAGCCGAGATAAGAAATCGCGCAAAACAGCAATGGAAATGCCATAGCGCTACCCAGGTAAGTTAAGACGCGTTTGTTACCCTTTACCTGATTGCTCTGCTCTGAATTACCGGTCCAATTTGACGCACTTTGTACTGTTAAGCCAAATAAAACAGCAAGGGCAGGAATCGCAAAATACATAGTTCACCCCTTTGGTAACACCTGTCCCTGGTAAAAATACGATAGAGAACACTTTTTAGCAGATCACATCTTCACTACCATATATTTCGATATTTTCGACGTACTTATTGAGTTCTGTCCAGAATAATCAACGCGAGTGAGCTAGGGTGTTTCCATCAGGCTTCCCGCCCAGGCCCGTTGACACTGTGGGTCTCCCTTGCGATTTATGGGCGTTTCCACCATCCAGCGTAAAGGAGAGATCACTGGACTGGTCACAAAGCGCAAAGTAGTGCCTAGCAAGCCACCATTGGCCACCCCTATACCAAAGTCTTCAAACGCACCCTCCACCTCTATGGGTGTCTCCAGAGAAAATATCTGCGCTCGTTTGGCCCTTGGTTTCAGGTGTAATAAAAACTGTTTATCGGTGAAATCCACCTGGGCTTCGCCAAATACTTGCATACGGGAAGTATCTGCGAATAAAACATCTTGCTCCAGTTGGCCTTGTTCCATATTAAAGCGTCCCACCACACAGTTAAGCTCGGATCTCGCGTCCGGCGCCACTTGAGGTAACACGGCGTTAACCAGGCTCACGGCCCATAAGTCGAAAATCCCCGCCTCAAATTTTTCAGGCCAGACCGCAAATCGCAGGTGACCGCTGGCATTTTCCATGATCCGGGCCGGACTCTCACTGGTTGAGCGAATATCCAGATCCAGGCTAAATTTACCGAAAATATCCGCTTCCGGCTTCACCCTGTGGGCCAGCACACCATAATCCAGTTTATCTACTTTCGCGTACAGCCAGGAGTCCAGAGCATTCGCCTGATAAGCCAGTG
Source organism: Psychromonadaceae bacterium (assembly GCA_965249895.1). Taxonomy (GTDB): domain Bacteria; phylum Pseudomonadota; class Gammaproteobacteria; order Enterobacterales; family CBDFNC01; genus CBDFNC01. The sequence continues at coordinate 959,613 of CBDFNC010000001.1, read as the reverse complement.
AACCTTTCAGCTCCACACCACCTCCAGGAATATCCAGCATTAGACTAGACAGATCGAACTGACCATGGTCCAGCTGCCAATACAGGTGCCCTTTACCCAGTAAATCATCACCGGAACTCACCTGCTTCACGTCAAGCTTAAAATCAATATCCATAAGCTGCATGGCTTCGGGCGTCAGCAGCGCCTTTCCTTCACTCTCTTGCTCTTCTTCCTCCCTACCTGGCTCACCCTCGGCTACCGGAGACCAGTCTCCGGTAGCAAAGTCATTCAACTGGATCTGCTTTGCATTAAAGCGTGCGGTAAGGGTGGGTTTGACTCGGGTATCCAGCTCCAGCTGCCCGGTGAGCTCGCTGTTGGCCACCTTAATCAGCAAATTGGATAAACGATAACCTTGCTTCATTGTGTGTAAGCTGGCGGCCAATTTAATTGGCCCGTACGGCGGAAAATCTACACCTAGCAGAGGGTTAAGCTGAGTCAGGCTGGGGCTTTTCAGCGTCACATCCAGTGCCAGTTGTTGATCACTGACGGGTAATTTAAGCTCGGATCGCGCCGACAGCTTTATCTCCGCCAGACTGGCCTCCAATTCCACCGGCAAAGACTCGGGCCTGGGAATAAACTGCCCCAGCGGCAGAGTTGAAAAGTGTATGTCCACTGGCAAGGATTTGAGTTCACCGCTTAGCTGTAACTGGACGGGTGTAGCGGGCGCAGCGGTCAATTCACCTTGAGCTAACTGGATATCCAAACTGCGCTGGGAGCTCACATCCTTTAAGGTCCAGACGCCGCCGTATAAACCCGCTTTTACCTTCGCACTGGATAACAAGGACTTGATACTTCGCCCTTGCATAGACAGACTCAGAGTCATCGATTCTAACCTGGCGCTAAGATCCTGCACCAGATCCAGCTCCCTGAATAAGGCGCCCAAGTCAGGTTTATTGGTATTAAGTTCAAAAGCCAACTTAGGCTCCAAACCCCTGAAGTCCAGCACCATATTTCCCTTAAACAAGGAGCCCGCAAAACCAAGCTGAAACGGCGCCTGGTTTAACCAACCGTCGCGGATACTGCCTTTTAAGCCTATATCATAAAATTTGAACTTATCCGCCAGTAGTTTGTTCACACCCAGATCGAAATTGGCGTCCATAATGGTGATTTCCCCCGGTAAAATAGGGATATCCACCGTCAGCCCGGCTGACGGTTTGTCATCTCTGGAGCCAGGCTTGGCCGCTGGAAGTAACCGACTATATTGCTTTAAGTTTATTGTTTCAAAGCGACCAAACAAATCCACATAGGTGTCTTCTTCACCCGGTTGCCAGAACATCTTGCCTTGGCCTTTGGTTCGACCAAAGCGGATCTGAGTCAGGTCAAGCTGCAGAGACTCGCCTTTGCCCAGCAATACCCCGTTCAACTTGACCCTGGCCTTGGCATCCGGCCTGACCCCGATCCAGTTGGCAAGGGCTCCCAATCGCTTGATATCCACTTCCAGTTTGAATTCACTGCCATCAAGGCTTTTTAAGCTGTTGATATTTCCAGTCAGGCGAATTGTGCTCTGGGGGGCGCTGATATCCAAACTGGCATCCCAGCTTTTGCCCTGCGCCAGTACCGCCGGCGGCAGGGTCTTTCCTCGCGCAGAAAACGGTAAATCCAGTAACCGGCCCGACAGCAGGATCTGGTTTGGGATACTAAATCCGCTGATAATTTCCCCCTTGTCCAGCTCAAGGGAAACGCGTTTTCCTTCGCCATAGGTAAGATGGGCTTTATTCAGGGTAAAACTCATTTGCGCCTGCCTGATCAGCTCCTGAATACTCTGACCGGAACTTGATGCTTTTAACTGGCCAGATCCCAGGGAACCTTTAATGGTTTCCGCGCCAAGGAACACCTTGGCTAAATCCCCGATCCTGGACTGATGGGCCTTTAGATCCACTTCGCTGTAGATAGTGTTATCGTCAATATAAAGGGAAATATTTCCACTAAACGGAACCTTAGCTATGGTGATTTTTGATGGTGCTGTCAGTTTATTTTTTTTAACTTTGATAGCTAAACTGGCATCCTTAATCTCAGCAGCTAACCCGGTTAATTCTCCAATGGAAAAGCTGAGATCCGCCACCACCTTATTCAGATAGCTCTGCACCAACTCCACCAGTTGCAGTTGCTCTTCATTTAAAGGAGTCTCTTGCACTGCTTGTGTGGATTGCTGCATGGCCGCTGGTTCACTCGACTCCGTTAGCCAGGGTGCCAGGTTAATGCTGTCGGCCACTAATTCACCTGATATTCGGGTACCTTCGGCGCGATCCAGCTCCAGTTCACCGGTTATCTTTGTCCCCCCTAACCCCAGGTTATCCAGGGTCACCCGGGCCACAGCCTGGTTCAGGGATACGCCGGCATTCAGGCGAATAGGCAGCATAGGATCTAAGGCGCCGTGTAAGAAAGGCTGTAAATAATCCAGCTTGTCAAAACCAAGCGTTATTTTAAAATCCCCGCTTTGCTGCTCATCGCCCAAATGCCCTGAGCTGTGTAATCGACCACCGGCTATCTCTGCATCCAGAGTAAACGGCAGACCTGGTTGATTAATGTCTGCAGCCAGGGTCAATTGATAAGGCAGCGAATGTACCGTGCCTCTGGCGGTAACCGCTAACCCCTTAGCGAGGGGGGCTGTCAGGTTTAATTCATCTAATCTATAGACGCGCTCCAAATCCTCCTTCAGATCTATATGACGAACTTCTATCTCACTGGCCTTAATCCTATCGATCGCCATCACTTTAAAGCTTTTGCTTTCAGCGGGAGGCGCTTCGGTCATTGCGGGCTGTTCACTGGGAAAATCGAAAGCCCAGTTATTCTTTTCCCCTTGCTCAATCAGATTCACCTGAGTATCTGCCAGCTGGATATCACCAATCTGTATTTGCTTATCCAGTAGAGGAAGCAGAGACAACTGAGCTTTAACTAATCCAATTGTGGCAAAATCCCCCTGACCATCCGGGTTTTTAACCACCAATTGAGTGAGTTTCAACGAGGGTGATGGTGAAATATACAAGCGGATCTCCCCTGTCAATTGTACCTCACGTTTCAGTAACGTTGAAATACTGGTATTAATTTTCTCCCGAAATGGCGATGCGTCCAGCTCAAAACCGATAAAAAATGCCGCGACTAATACCAACAATAAAAATACAGGTAGAGAAATGAGGCTAACAAGGGTTACCTTGAGCTGTTTTTTTGTCATTGGGAGTACCAGGAGCAAACAGGTGAAAATATTCTACAAGTATTTGAATTAATATACTAAGGTGGCGCAGCTTGTTTATCACCACTTAGCCGAATTTGGCTTTTAATTATGCGCATAAAAACAGGTAAACTAAGCGCCCAACCCCGAGCAGGAAAACAGCTTGTTTTTTGAAGGCGTAGAAAAAAGACTGGAAATCCAGGTCAAACCAGAGATTAACTTGCGCCAGCAGCCCACTGGTTTTTGGCAAAGCCTGGTGCAAAGTTGCAATGCGAGAATTCTGTCAGTGATCAGCAATCACCACCAGGATGCTTACGTATTGTCAGAATCCAGCCTATTTGTGAGTAAAAACACCCTGATTATACTGACCTGCGGTGATTGCCCGTTAATAAATGCCGCGCAATTTTTCATCGGTGCATTTGGCGCCCAATCTCTGGCTGGGTTAACTTACCGTCGCAACCGGGAGTACAGACCCGAGATACAAAGCAGCACCTTTGAGCAAGATGTCACTGTATTGAGGCAACATCTCGATGGAAAGCGATTTCACTTGGGCAAGGAGCAGGGGGATTTTTTTTATGCTAAACCGGCTTATTTCACTCGCTACTACCAGCTGCAACTTCATCAAATGTCTGGCCCAGGTTTACAGGACTTACGCAATCATCCCAGTCCCAGTCATGTTAAAAAACAGCTAAAGATAATGCATCAGTTTTCCGGTTTTAAGCTGAATGATATTTGTTTTAATCCCATGGGTTATTCGTTAAATGGCATCAATGAAGGGCAATATTTCACCCTGCATATTACCCCAGAGCAGTCTGTATCCTACTTAAGCATTGAAGGAAATTTCCCCTGGATTTCAGCAAAATACATAGACTACCTAAGGCATTACCTAAAGCCAAAGTGGCTAAATATTATGACGTTAGACCCATCTTCAGATAATTTTCCTTTACCCGTTCAGGAGACACGCAAGGTGCAGCTTGAGGAAAGTTCCTGGGTCACCCTTGACCGCATCTGAAAAGTAAAAACAGGGGAAGACCCCCTGTTTTGTAATGGACCAGAGTCCCTAGTACCTCGGGTCATAAATACGTTCAAAAATGGCGGTTATTTGATCAGGCCGTCAATACCTTCCCTTTGTAAGTCCATTTAAATGGTTTCGCCAGCTGTTTATTAAAATAGCTGATAAACCGGGTCAGTTTCCCTCGTAGATCCTCCAAGCTAGTGAAGTTTCCCCGCTTGAGTAACTTTCGCGATAAGATGCCAAACCAAATCTCGACCTGGTTCAACCATGAGCAGTGCTTTGGTGTATAAACAAAACGGATGCGATGAGATTTATCACTCAAAAATTGCTGCCTGGACACGGTATCCTTGAGGATACCTGATTTTCCCTTAACGCCAAGCTCTTCATCTATGCCACAACGTTCTGCGACAAATCGAACCAGCGTTTCCGACTTATGCACATTCAATTGGTCCGTCACTATCACCCAGGTACTTTCCGGGGATGTCGCCACCGTTTGTTTTATATGCTCACAGAAATCCACCTCGTTGCGTGTTTCAGCGATACGATAGTTCATTATCTGACCAGTCACTATATTGAAACTTGGCGTCAGACTGAGCGTTCCGTGACGTTTATATTCAAACTCCCGCTTTTCAATCATTCCTTGTTTTGTTGGCTTATCAGGCGAAATGCGCTCTAATGCCTGGATACCTGTTTTTTCATCTACTGACACAGTGATAACATTCTCCTCGGCCAGCATTGAGGCTTGATGATAGGTATCACAGACATGATTGACTTCCTTCTTAAACTCCTCGTCATCCTTAACCTTGGGGTTAAGCCAGTAGGTAGAGCGATGTGGCCTGATATCGACCTGTCTGAGAAAACGTCCGACAGTGCTTTTTGATATCCCTGAGGCTAATTGTTGTATATTCGCTTCATCGGCCAGTTCTGTATGTGTCCAATGAGTAATTTCTCTTCCACATTTGGTCGGCTCTTTTAGCGCCAGAGCCATCAGATTACATAGCTGCTCTTCGGTATAGGTCAGCGGCGCCCCGCTTCTGGGTGAATCAGAGAAAGCTTTACATAAGAAACCTTGCTTGTCTTTTTTGCTCACCAAGTCAGTGGGCCAGGCAGCAAACAACAACCGAGCTCTGTCCCTCCACTTAATGACGAAATTACAACTAACCCCCAATTCTCTGGCTACTTTGTTCATATTAAAGGTCTCGTTAATGAGCAAGACAGCCTTTAACCGAGTCAGAATACAGGCTGGGGTGGTGTAACATCGCAACATTGATAAAATAGTTGTAGTGATGTCATTTGCATATTGCGTAGGAAATAAGGTATTCATCGCCAACCAAATATAGTTAATATACTATATTTATGGTGTGATAGCTAATCAGCTTTGGGAAGACAATGGGTTACAAAGTAAAAATACAAAAAGTACAAAGACCGACTAATAAATCCTTTTACCTCAATATGCCAGCAGCGATTGCTGAAGCCTTAAGCATGGAGAAAGGGGAAGAGTTTGAGTGGACAATTGAAGATAAGAACACGCTGGTGCTTAAAAGGGTTAGCCCGCTAGAAATTAACGGCCGTACAAATAACGAGCAAATTTGCACGGACTTATGATCTCGGGTACTAGTGAGATAAACCTAGATCCCCATACTACTTAAGCTGTTCATCAGGTTCTTAATGGCCAGCGAGATGGCCGGATGCTCTTCACCAAACTTCAACATTTCCTGCTCGAGTTGGCCTTCCACCTCATTCTGTGGTGATTTCCCCGTCTCCAGGGCAATTTGTAATTCATCGGTTACTTGCTTTAAATTACTTGCGGTACACTCGTCAGCCGGTAATTCATTTTCAATGACCCTGTGTAGCTCTTGAATTTCATCATTTAGCTGTTGCTTCATAATTCCCCCAAAAATAAAGCTATCCTGTATCTATAATAGCCTTACCTAATAGGAAAACCCTGCTCTCTCTCACAATTTGCTCCCGCTAGCTACTAGAAAAAATCGTCAAAATTCATTTTTAATCTGCTTAATTTCCAATTATTATCTGCAAAAATTTGTCCAAGGTGCCTTTACCTTCTTTCAACCAACTCGGAGATCCCAACTTGCTCCCTTATATTCCCGCTATCCAGGCCAAGTTACGGGTCGTGGATAACAGTAAACTCTTTCAGGCATTTGTCATCATAGTGATAGTTGTCTCCGCCTTATCCATCGGCGCCCATACCTATGACTTACCCTCGTGGATGGAATCCTCCCTGCACGTTCTGGATATGGGTATCACGGTTTTCTTTGCTATTGAAATCATCATCCGCTATCTATCCAGCAAGGGTGCCAAAGCGTTCTTTAGTAAGGGCTGGAACGTATTTGATACTGTGATAGTCATTGGCAGTTTGATCCCACTGGCAGGCTCCACCATATTGATAGCACGTTTATTAAGAGTTTTTCGCGTCTTGCGGCTGGTCTCCATGGTGCCGGAGCTCAGGTTACTGGTGAACGCCTTACTCAAAGCCATTCCACGTATGGGTTATATTGGCCTGTTGATGTTCGTTATTTTCTATATTTATGCGGCTGTCGGCAGTATGTTCTTCAGCCATATTAATGACACACTTTGGGGTGATCTCGCCATCTCCATGCTCACCCTGTTCAGAGTCGCCACCTTCGAGAGCTGGACAGTGTTATGTATGAAACCATGGCTGTCTATCCGCTGAGTTGGCTCTATTTCCTCAGTTTTATTTTCCTTACCGCTTTTGTGTTTCTCAATATGATGGTAGGTGCGGTACTGGAAGTGATGAGCCAAGAGACAGAAGCCTTTAAACGAGAGCAACTGGGAGAAAGCGGAGACGATGGAGAACCTGCCAGTCGGGCTCAAATAAAAAAGCTGGAGAGTGAACTCGCAGAAATTAAAGCACTGCTAATTGAAAAAGCCAAATAACCAAACCTATTGTTTATTTCCTCTGTGCCCCTGTGGTTTGATTTTGTCGCCACTGCGTGGCACAGAGCGAGTGTAAGAGTATTCCTGTGTGATTAAGCAAGAGACAAGCTAATAAAACGACACGGGAACAAACTGCCCGAGCGACTCACCCGTTTTTTTCTGTGACCGCTTTAGACCTGTGTACTGAGTAATAATTTGTTGTACCGTGTGATTACTCTTCAGCCTGGCCAGGCCGATATTAAATTTATGGTAAAGGTGCAAAGGAAAATGTGGAGAAAAGGACAGGTAGATCTTATACGCGGGGATTAGGTTAGATAAATCCTGGAATTCGAAATAAGCCGGGTTTTCCCCTATTAATCGAAAGTGATACTTTAACCTTACTTCCATCTCTGGAAAGCCAACAACCCGTCCCCGCTTGACCAGCTCAATGGCTCTTTTATGGTTAGATACTTCAAGGGCCTTAATCTTGCCATTCGCAATATACCTTTCTAACCCTGGATAATTGAACCCACCAATAAGCACCAAGGTTTTACCGAATAAATCTTTGGCTTCCGTATAGCTGACCCCCCGCTGAGTTAACAATATATGATTAACCGTCAGCAGAGGTTCCGACGAAAGGCGCAGGCTTTGGACATTTCCCCACTCGGGCGCGCCGTAGTTAAGCCAGTTGTGGTGGACCTTCATCTCCATATACTTGATCATCCGTTTGAAGGGAAAGTGACGAAAACTTAATTCGATGTGCTCATCGGCGGCAATTAGCTCTACCAGCTCAGTCAAAATTCCTGAGTGCCTGCCATCTTTGCCGACAATTTGAAAAGGCTCAGCGACATCATCAATCACGTAGTAGGTCAAATCACCTCCCTTACACCCGAAACAAATCAACAGCAAGGCCAGCATAAGTAAAAAACGCCTGGGCATGAAATCGAAGCCACTCAAACAAGGATACTGGCAAGTATAATAGACAGTATGTCAACCGCGCCAAAACGCCCGCAAACCGTAAATAATTTGCCTCATTTCAAGCTAAGGAACCCATCAAAGAACCTGTCTAAGGGTAACAATTGTTGCAGCCTTTATAGGAGCAAATGAAAACGGCTCTTTTCATAGTTTCTACCAAGCCCGATAGATCTGTTACCCAAGTTTGACCAGTCCCCAAGCTAAATATACACTTGGCCAAGGAGGGCTCCAGCCCACGGAGAATCATCTTATACTCTTTATGAATAGGCCGATTAGAAACCAAAGGCAGGTCAGCATCAGGCTATTAACACAGTGTTTGCTATTAGTACTACTGACCTTCAGCAATCACATGTCACCAGACCGAGCTGAAGTACGATTGGGAGTCTTGGCCGCCCTTTGTCTATTTAGATAATTACCGCCTTACCGGGCTAGATTTCGAGCTAGTTTCTATGGTGCTTAAGCATGCTGGTTGCACTATCAGATACCAGTTACAAGAAGTCCCCTGGAAACGTCAGTTAAGCTGGATAAAAACCGGCCAATCCGACTTTGTTACCGGCGCCTCAAAAACCCTGGAGCGAGAGCGTTACGCCTTGTTTTCCTTACCTTACCGTGATGAGACCGTTGCTCTGTTTGTTAGAAAAACCGACGAATTCAAATTCTCAATCCACTCGTTACGTGACATCCCAGGCTCTGGAATTAAACGCCTAGGGGTATATAGAGGCTCATATTATGGGGAAGAGTTTGCAAGACTTAGCAAACAAGCAAAGTTTATCCCCTATTTATACATAGCTGATAGTGAACAACAAAACTTGGAACGACTTATCATGCACCGACTAGACGCCGTATTAATGGATGTGGTTTCAGGCGTCGCAATGATTAAAGCGGCTGGATTAAAGTCTAAGCTAGTGCAACACCCCAAGATCCGGATCAAGACAGGCACAATCCATGTCATGTTCAGCAAATCATCAGTCTCCACCAGCATGGTTGAAGCGTTTAATCAGAGCCTGCAGAAGTTAAAAACACATCCAGAATTCCAAGCCTTGTTTGACAAGTACCGCTAAGCAACAAGGTTACACTCAGCCCTTACCTGTAGGTACTTTTACCTATAAGCACAGGGGAATCGTTTATTTTTCAAGCATGGGGATTTTGGCACACTAGTCCCACTGAAAATACATAGCGGGAGTGATATGTTAGCGCAAAAAATACGATTCGCTTTGACCCACAAGCAGCTTAAAAAAGTAAAGTTAGGTGCTATGTCCGTTGCCCAGTTCGCCTGTTTGTTGGACGAGCTTCGTCAGCTGCGAGAGCAACAGGTAAAAAGCCTTACTTCAGGTTAGCGGCAAAATCCTGGATATATTCCTGATGTACCTGGGGAGAAAACGCCTTAGGCCTTAAGGCTATAATATCTGCTTTGGCTGAGGTCAATTCGACACCACGTTCCAGCAGTAGTTGCGCTGCAACTAGACCAGTCCGGCCAGATCCCCCTTTACAATGTAAGACAAGGGTTAAGTCTTGATCCAATAGCTGGTGTAGCTGAGCACTAATTTCGGACCACTTTACTGAAAAATAGCCATTCGGAGCGTTGTCATCTTCTATGGGCAAATGGAACCAGCTCAAATCCAGCGCTTTACATTGTTCCTCGATATCGGCTACCTGGTTTGCCTGTAATTCAGTCCTGGTCATCATAGTGACCACGGCCATAGCCCCAGCTTGCTTCAGCTGAGTTAGGGAATCTGACAAAGTGCATTGTTTAGTGCCCGGGCAAGGGGTCAATATCAACTGACCACTACCCGCCGCAGGTAAGAGCCAAAAAGGATGTGAGGGCATAGCGCAACTCCAACAGATTAAAAAAAGCCTTACTCTGCCTTAACTAATCATAAAAACCAAAATATTCTTGCAAGCCACCGAAAGCGGGATCAGTAAACCTGATAGCGACCCGGCTTATGATTCATTGTTAACACCAAGTTGTAAATAATCACACCAAACACGGATAACCCGAGTAGCTCCACAGGCACCACAAAAAAAGAACAAACCACAATAGTGCAATCCAGGGCCATCTGCACCTTACCCGCACGAATACCGTACTTATCTTGTAAGTACAGGCACAAGATATTAAAACCACCCAGGCTAAATGAATGGCGGAATAGCATGAGCATACCCACTCCGATCAAGGCTCCACCCACTACAGCGCTATATAACGGCTCTATTTGGCCGAGTTGCAGTACTTTGTCCAAATTGTCCACCAGTACTGAAACCAGAGAAACCGAAATAAAGGTGTTGACGGTAAAACGCTTACCCATACGTAACCAGGCCAGAATGTAAAAGGGGACATTAAGTAAAAAGAATACTTGCCCGAAGCTAAGGCCGGTTATTTTTTGTAATAGCAGCGCCAAACCTGCCGTTCCACCAGCCACTAAACCGGTTTGATTAAAGAAAAAGACACCTAAAGAAACAAAACAGGAGCCAACGATCAGGGCGAGTAGATCTTCACGTAAGGAATGGCGGTTATCTTTCATTGATGCGTCCTTGTGTATTTGAGGTGGGGATTGTTGACAACACAAGGTGAAATAACAATAACGGCTTGTGACTTAGCTCACGTAAACAGTGTACGTATATCTTTACGGGTAGAACTGCTTGTTCATGGTTCAGGCCATTATCTTATTGTAACAAGATAGCTTTAAGGCACCAAACAACACCACTTTATCCTTGTCCTGAAATACCGTGACGATGAAATGACACAGCTTCAAATTATCCGCCGCAATATGGGACCAGGTTGGCACTAGCAACCCGCCACAAGTTAACAAACCCTCTGGTACCCGCCTTATTGCGTCCTTAGGAACACGGCTTCTTCTATTTTATCAAACAAGTCAGTATAAACCTTGGGATCGGTTATCGGGTGATCCGCCTCATCAGTACTTGTACGAGTATCAGATTGATAGGTATTCGATACGGAATTAACCATATTAAAGCGCACCTGGGTTGACTCCCTCATCGGTTCAATAGAAGCCGTAATATTAAGGGTTTGTTGCTCCCGGGAGGTCAAAAAGATATTGGTATCTTTGATTTGCTGTGTTGGTGCTTTTGCCGTGATAAAGCCAGTTTCTCTGTCTGCACTGATGATAAGGTAACCCCTGTCTTGTAACACACTCATTACCGAACGGAAGACCGCAACTGGCTCTGCGGCTATTTCCCTTTGCTGAGCAGCGCGCAGCTCCAGTGAGAGTGATTGCTCATCCACACCACCTGTTTTGAACGTGGCACAGCCAGCTAACAAAAGTGCTGATAAGCATACGAATACAACTGATAATTTCTTCATAAGGCTTCCTTAAAATGAGCTAAAACGTGAGGCGTAATCAACAACTATCTGCTCTTCAAATTTAATAATCACAGTAACAGTCGTTGAGGAAGTCTAATTCTTTATGCTGTCCGTACCGCCGCTGCCTAGCAAAAACCAATAACCACTAGAAGCCTTAGCATCGTTCAGGTCTTTGGAGTGCTTTTGATAGAACCAAACTTCCTGCCCCTTTTTATTCGTGGTTATCACGTTTGGAGCACCAAATATCTCCAGGATCTCAGCCTGACTTGTCCTGCCCTTCTCTATACTGGCCGATACCACACCGGCAGTTAGATTAGAATTCTTGGCCTGACTGGTATCTTGTGCCGTCGTCGCACAGCCTGTTACGGATACGACGACAGTTGCTATCAACATCAACTTATTCATTGCTAAACCTTCTGGGAAATATAAACCGAGAGCTCCATTTCTATTGGGGACTGACTCCCTTCACAGGTTTGAATCATATAGATTTTGTTTATGTTGTTAAGTTAGAACACATCTATTGGATAAATACATAGAAGGGGTAGAGACGGGACCAACGCCTTTAACCATACTCAGTAAAAACGCCCTGGGAAAACGGATGAAAATGGTCAAAATACCGACCTGGATATTGGTCACTATTGGTTTGTTACTGAATATATTATCGGCATTAATGACCAATTCTTTTATTGACGGCAAGAACCTAAAGGTTTCTCAGTTACAACAGCGACAAGTGCAAAACCTCAGGAGGATAGAGCTTACCTGGCAACAAATCGAATCCCTGGAGCGTAAGCGGGAAAACCTGTTAAGTCTGTTAAACAGCGAAGGGAAAACCGGGCTTGCCACTGAAATCTCAAGACAAATACATTCAGATTTGAGTATTCGCCTTACCACAGCCTTACCCGAAATCAAGCTGACAGTACTGCCCGCTATTATGCGGCAGATAGATAACAACCAGGCCCGGCACAGAAATGACATCGATGATATTTTCCTGACTAACCTCACGCTAATGGAGCAGCAAGATGAACTTTCTTCGAATATTTCCAAGTTGCGAAATTTGGCCTTGTTTCTGCAAATACTTGGACTGGCACTGATCCTGGCTCGTGATTTAAAGCGCAGCTGAACTCAATTTATTCACATGGCTAACCGGAGGGTTAAAAGTTGTCGAACAGACTATTTACCGGGCCAGTGCCAGGCTGGTTCGTCCAATAAGCCCTGGCCTTTGATCAATGTCTGACCCAGGTTTTTGTCCAGTTCAACTCCCTCACAATTCGCACTCTTATTGATTGCAGTAATGAGCATGGGAGCATGGGATACCACCCAGATCTGGGTATTGCCTGACGCCCGTATGATTAATCTAGCCAGGGCGGGTAACAGGTCAGGGTGAAGGCTGGTTTCCGGCTCATTTAATATCATTAACGAAGGTGGTCTGGGGGTCAGCAAAGCCGCTATCCAAAGCAAGTAGCGTAAGGTACCATCGGACAATTCAGCCCCCGACAAAGGCCTCAGCAAACCTTCCTGTTGGAACTCAATGGTGAACCGTCCATCTTGCTGGACATTGATGCCTAAGCGAGCTCCGGGGAAAGCATCCGCTACTGCCGCATCCAGGGCCCTTACATCACCAATCTCCCTTATGGTTTGTAAAGCTGCCGCCAGATCCCTGCCATCGTGATGCAACACGGGTGTTCGGGTTCCCAGTTGAGGCAAACGAGCAGGTGCTTGCGCATCGGTTCGAAAATGATCGTAAAAACGCCATCCGCGTATGGTTTCCCGCATGGTAAACACTTCAGGGGTCGAGCGAACATCCGCTACCTGGCTAAACATACTGTCAAAACTGTTAATATTCTGCTCTATGACTTCCCACTGCCTGCCAACCCGGGTCTTCACCACTGCACCGCTACGCTCTACCAAGGCGCTGGCAGGCCGGTAATATGGGCCGGCCCAGATGCATTCCCGCTTTATTTCCGGATCCAGACAAAACTTCGACTGATAGGGGATAGGTAATCCTAGTTCAATAAGGTAACCAAAATCCCGGGTCGAAAAACCCAACTTTAATCTTACCGCTTTTTGTCTGGGACCACCCTGAACAGGCACAGAGCCGGCGTGCATTTGCCTTGTCAGCTGCTCGGGTCCGGCCCAAAAAGTAGACTCCAGGCCCCCTTCCCGCGCCAATGCGTTCACCACCCCACCCTGTGCAGTTTCCGCTAATAAACGCAGCGCGCGATAAATATTGGATTTCCCACTACCATTAGCCCCGGTGATTAGGGTTAGCGGGCCAAATGGAATCACCAATTGCAGCAGCGAACGATAATTTCCGATGGCAAGTGTCGTTATCAAAACAATACCTTTTGTTAGGGTTAAACAAAGATCAGAGTGAAATTCCTGGGTAAAATAGATACCCCGGCCTTAATAGAACAAGGGTTGGAATCACAGGCCTTTCTATTTAGTTCCGGCTTTAGTAATCTCCGCTCACAGACAACAGTGACTCGATGAAAAATGAAATCAACCAAATTGACTTGCCCCCATTGTCGTCAGCCGAACCCGCTTGAGGCACGACAGATTACACAACCAGTAAAGTGCAGTAAATGTAATAAACCCCTGCTTGACGGACAAGTAATAGAAGCCGATGCTCCTGTGTTTGATTTGCTGGTCGCAAGCCCTAAACCAAGCGTGGTCTATTTTTGGTCCCACTCTTGCTCATCGTGTAAAACGTTTACGCCCATTTTTGAGAAGATGGCAGTAAATAAAAAGAAACAATTTCAGTTTATAAAGGTCGATGCACAACAACATAAAACACTGGTCAATCGCTACCGCTTACGGGGAGTACCTACGCTACTAGTGCTCAAAAAAGGCAAGCGTCAGGCGATACTGAACGGCGCGCTGAAAACACAAGCTTTTGCCGGTTGGTTAGACGACGCTATGGATTAACACGAGTCAGGATAGCTTTCCTGGCAAACACCTTAGCTCAAGCAGGCATTTGTTTCACCACAGGGGCTACCCCCCTTTTCCAGGTAGGCCTTAAACTCTGTCACCGACATCGCCTTTCCATAGAAGTAGCCTTGCTGGAAATGTACACCCGCCTGATACAAGAATTCGGCTTGAGCTCTGGTTTCCACCCCCTCCGCTATAATTCCCATCCTCGATTCCTTAGCGAAAGCAATTATGGAATTAAGCACCGAGGTTTTTACATTTATGGTGCCTATGCTCTTTACAAATAACCTGTCTATTTTTAACGCATCAATATTCAACAGCTGCAAATGACTAAACGTACCATACCCTGTGCCGGCATCATCCAACTTTAAAGATATTCCGTGTTGGCTAATGATTTTTAGCTCCCTGTGTGCTGCCTGGATATTAGAAAAGGGCTGTCGCTCTGTCACTTCAATAGCTAAAGAGCGCCCCTGAATGGGAGAGCCTTGCATTTTATCAATAAGCACCTTAGCAAAGCCAGGCTGCTCTATCTGCTGTGGAGTCACATTAAAACTGGCCACATAAGAAGCTTGGTGCCAGTTCAGGGACTGTAATTCTATTAAAGCGCGTTCGAACAAACCCGAAAATATATCGTCAATTAACCCGGTTTCTTCCGCATAAGGAACAAAATAATCAGCTGGAATACTCTCGCCATTAGCCCTATGCCAGCGAACCAGCACTTCACACCCATAATAAGTTTGTTGCTCCAGGTCGACGATAGGTTGGTAGTAAGGTACAAATTCACCATTTTTTATCCCTTCAAGGATCAAAGAGTACATACTGGTACTACGTCGTCTTTTTTGCCACTGAAGGGCAAATATAAGCAATGTGGAAAGAGCACTGCCACCCCACCATATCCAGTTCCCAAACAGCTCCTTTAATTTGAGTACATATCTAGGGTCAGCCCAGGCTCGCAACGTGATATTCAGATAAGGATCATAACTATAAGCATATAAATCGGATCTTAATTTGACGCTTACATCGCCGTATTGATGCACTACACCAAACTTATCCAATTCCAGTTCACCATAGAAGCAATTTTGGCACTCCTTCAGGATTGGATCGGTTAATGTCATCGGCTGTAAAGTAACGTACAGACTTCTCTTGTTAAATTGGTGCGCCAGCTTGATCTCATAACGCTGCTGACCCGGCGCCCGCCAAAACTCTAGCGCGTCCCCACTTGGCAATCGGCTAACCGCAATTCTTTCTAGCTCGCTATGCCTAAAGTAATTGCTGGCACATTGGCTACCATTCTCCAGCACTACTCCCGCCTGACGATGCCCCAGGCTCCAGTATTCAAATGCCTCCAACAGCTCCCTATCTTGTTCGCCACAGTCAAACTTAAGCAGCCTATCGGCCCTGGCAAAAAATTCACCACCTTCCTGAGCGCGCAGTTTTAACTGACTTGTCAGCTGACTGAGGCTGGCTTCCAGAGTGCGCTGCGCCCAGTACTGGATCCCCAGTTGCTGGCCGACATAGAACAAGCCGGATGCCACCACAACAAGCAACATGGGTAAAAGATAGGATTTGAATCGAACCATAGTGGCAAAACTGGCCTTGGAGCTAAATGAACGCTCAGTATCTGCAAAAAACTAATATTTAATCAAGAATAAAATACTAAACCAGTATAAATACCTATTGGGCTCGGTATATAAAGGTTAATCATAGGGTATATCGATTGGCTCATTGACATTCCAGGTGTCATGATACCAAGGACTGTAGAAAGGATCTCTGTGCCAGCCGGGTGCATATGGAATTTGTACATCTTTTACTTTTGGCCAGAGATAGTGAGTTCTCACTCTTAGCACTGGAAACGAATAGCTATAGTCACCAATTTTCCCCAGCTCCGCCTTATCTGGTCGGCCAACCAGAGTAATAGTCCGTCCCTGCGCATAAACTTGTGGATCGATAAATCCATCCATCACAGCGCGAAAGCGCCCCGGACTCGTTTCTGCGTCCACCGGCAACCCTCTTTGGTCTAAGTCCTGATAAACCACTTCGATAACGCTGTGGGCCTCACCATTGCTAACCGAGGCGATACGACCACTCCAGCGGGCGGTTTGCTGTTGGCTTATCACCTGCTCATGCAAAACCTGGGAATAAGGAACTAAACCCTCTTCATTTTCTACCTGTAAGACTTCGGGAAGTGAAGCGCAGCCAGTTAGCAATAATATCAGGGCAGAGATTAAAACCTTCATTGTTGTCACCAATTAGCGGCTTATTTAAGGCAAGCTTGCCCTTATCCTTTTGACAGCACAATCTCGGTTTACGCTAATTGACAAAGTGTTTTATTTGCCTTTCCAATGGGCTGGCATCAATTGTTGGTAAAAGGGTCTATTCCACCTGCTGTCCACCAGCAGTACCTTACCCTTATCATCGTCCTTGCGGATCACTCGACCCACAGCCTGGATCACCTTCTGTAATCCCGGATATTGATAGGCGTAGGCGAACCCATCCAGTGATTGTTGTTGATAGTAGTCCGACAGCCTTTTACTATCGTCATTTATCTGCGGCAGACCGACCCCAACAACAACTGCCCCGATAAGCTTTTCACCGGGTAAGTCTATCCCTTCACCAAATAATCCACCCATCACCACAAAGCCATATTTGCCCGCTTGAAGATCACTAAAATCGGCTAAAAACACCTCTCGCTCAGACTCAGATAACTGCTTTTGCTGACACAAAATAGGAATATCAGGAAAACCAGCAATAAAATAGTCAGCCATTTTCTGTAAATATTGAAAAGAGGGGAAAAATACCAGGTAGTTACCCTCGCGCTGTAGCCACAAAGCATGTAGCAACTGAGCTATATGAGGCAAAGAAGCGTCCCTGTCCCTATATAAAGTAGAAACAGGGCATACGGTTACCTCCAGATTTTCCGGCGGGTAAGGACTGGGTAACACCAACTGGTAATGATCTTGAGCGAACCCTAACAAGGAGGAGGTAAATGCCAATGGACTCACGGTGGCGGAAAATGCCACTAAGCTATGGGCAAAGGCATATCGCTGAGACAGCACCAATGCCGGATCAATGCAGTTCACCTTTACTTTAAATTCGCTTGTCCCCGTTTTTACCAGCTCAAAAAGAAAACCGTCACAAAATAGTTCAACACACCGCTGGAGCTTCAACATGCTGAAATACACGGTTAAAGTTTGCCCTTCATCAGGCTCAGGGTGATCGGCCAGGTAAGATTCAAACGCCCGGGTAAAACCCGAAATACTGTTTAGCAGTTTGCTATCGGGTTGCGCCAGACTGAGGTAGGACTGACCCTCTTTCAGCTGCTTTTGCAAGGCTAACATTTGTCTGTTAACCCCCTTCAGTTTGGTCGCCAAGGGATCCGGCAGTTTTTTTGCCAGGGCCCTGATGGTTTTCCGATCCAGGGACTCGGAATAAAGTGCCCTGGCTCTATCCGTTAAGTTATGAACTTCGTCGATTAACAAGGCATATTTTTTCCTGAATTCATCCATTAACCAGGAAAAACTGGCCACAGGGTCAAAAGCATAATTGTAGTCGCACACTATGGCATCTACCCAGGGCGCCAGTTGCATGCTCATATAATAAGGACAGATTTCCAGTTCACGGGCCAGTGACTCGATAACCGATCGATTTAAGGTTTCCAGCCCTAACATCCGCTCTCTGGCTGAATCCAGCTTATCGTAAAAACCCCTGGCATAAGGGCACTCTTGTGCATTACATCCGGCGTCAGGGTTAAAACAAATCTTGTCTCTTCCGGTCAGAGTTAATAAGCGAAACTGTAACCCTTTTTCCCTGAGCAAAGCGATGGAATCCTCCACTACCTTACGCCCGATATTTTTCGAGGTGAGGTAAAAAAAGGTATCCAACTTTTCTTCCCCCATGGCTTTGATAGCCGGGAAACTGGTGGCCAGGGTTTTTCCTATTCCCGTCGGTGCTTCACATAACAGTTGCTTTCCCCCTACCAAAGTGCGGTAGCAGGCGATAGCCAGTTCTTTTTGGCCTGGACGGTATTTCTCAAAGGGAAATGCTAACTGCCTGATACTTGTGTTTCTTTGCCGCCGCCACGACTGCAACTTAAGCTGCCAGTCCAGATATGCACTGCACACTCGGGTAAAAAAAACCGAAAGTTCCTTAACGCTGCATGTGTGGAGAGTTTGGGTCTGGCTTTTATCCTTTAGCCAGTAGTAGGTGAGCTGGATCTGCACTTCTTGCAGTGATTCTTCTTGTACCAGCATATAGGCATAAATTTTAGCCTGGGCAAGATGCAGTGACTTTACACTGTCGGGTATCAACTCGGCCGACACTCGGGTAGTTTTGATCTCTTCAACCAAACTCGCAGCCAAGTCCACCCCATCAGCCCTGCCCGATACCTCCAGCTGGTTTTGATAACGGGTTTGAAAGCGACGTTCGGCCTGATAGGAAGTGGGCCTGGATTTTTGTACTTTGATATGTCCTGCTATCCCCTCTTTACCGGAAGGGGAAGGAAGAAAACGATTGTCCAGGTCACCTTGCGTACAGCTAAAAGCAACCAGATTTTTAACGGAAACCTTAAATTCTTGCAATGCCAACCCGACATTCAGAGGATGATGAAGGGATGATCTTGCTTGGAAAAAAAGGGTACTGCAAGCTTACTGCCTGAAGATAAACGAAACTAACAGCATAATAATTCACCAGTAGAACCTAATTCGATATATATGACCGAATATATTAAACAATTCAGCAACAAACAAAATCGTTCAAGTAGGCTGCAAGATAATTCACTAAACCACTGAAAATACTCGATTCTAATTCTTACAGGTAAAATAGAGCTTTGTTTACTTCCGCTTTTTTTCTACACTTTGGCAAAATTTCGCACAGGAATATCAGATGCCACAGGTTTTAATTAAAGGTGAACCCCTACACTACCTCGATCAGGGAGAGGGTTTCCCCATCTTGCTCGGCCACAGCTACCTTTGGGATCACCAAATGTGGGCACCGCAGATTGCAGCCTTAAGTCGACAATTCAGGGTTATTGCTCCGGACCTGTGGGGCCATGGTAACTCCCCCAGGATACCCAAGCAGACCCGCAATCTGGCGGATATTGCGGATGATATGCTCACCCTGCTAGACAGTCTGGGTATTCAAGAATTCGCCTTGGTAGGTTTATCGGCTGGCGGAATGTGGGGCACAGAGCTGGCATTAAAAGCCCCAGACCGAGTGAAAGGTTTAGTGCTCATGGATACCTTTGTTGGCTGGGAACCTGAAATCACTCACAAAAAGTACTTTGACATCTTATCTGCCATTGAAGCAGCAGGCCAGATCCCAGCCCAGTTGCTTGAACAGTTCCCGTCACTGTATTTTGGTGCCACCAGCCAAATAGAAAAACCAGAGTTGGTTGCCGAATTTACCGCACACCTGGCAGCGCTAAGCAAAGAACAACTCAAGGCTATCGTGCCCATGGGACGGATTATTTTTGGCCGCAGAGATCAGACCGATGATCTGGAGAAGTTGACTATGCCAAGTCTGGTCATGACTGGCTGTGAAGATGTCGCTCACCCAGTGCTGGAGGGCCGCTTAATGGCGGAATGCCTGAATCATGCGCCTTTTTTAGAAATCCCCAAGGCAGGCCATATCAGTAACCTGGAGCAAAGCGAGTTTGTGAATAAGCAATTACTGACTTTTTTAACCCAGCACTTTGGCCATTAAAGAAACACGCTCAATTTTGGACATCACGTTTGTACCTGGTGTCCCGGCTAACTTTTTTTATGCTGATCTATTCCTTTGTTCGTTTAGAGCCTAACAGTTAAAAATAGCGTTAATGGCTGCCTTCTTTATTGTGGAACAGTCGGGTCAGATAAAGATATAGTGGCAAAGCGACACACATAAAGAGAGCTGTCGCAAACCATTTATAATCGGGATCAGCTATCTGATCCTGCAACTCAGAAATGATAAACAGGGATAACACCCAATAAACGATACGAAATATATTCCCCAACGCCGAAGATTTATCTATCCGGATTCGCATTTTTACTCCTTATTACGCCCTGTCCACGGGAAAAGCCAACACTTGGCCGATGGTATTCAGTTGCAACGCCAACATAACCAGCCTGTCGATCCCCAAGGCGACGCCGGCACAATCCGGTAACCCTTGCTCCAGCGCCTCAATCAGCCGGTAATCGATAGGAGAAGCGGATCTGTCCATAAACTGGCGTTTTCTATTGTCCAGTTTAAAGCGGGTCAGTTGCTCCTTGGCATCCGTTAGCTCATGGAATCCGTTAGCCAGCTCGATACCTTTAAAATAAACTTCAAATCGCTCGGCGACCCGATTATCAGCCTGACTGATACGGGCTAATGCGGCTTGTGAAGCGGGGAAATGGTAAATAAAGCAAGGAGCCTCGGAACCAATCTTAGGCTCTATACCTGTGCTAAAAAGCAACTGTAACAAGGTATCCCTGTCCTGCTCCCGAGCCGCAATGTCATAAATACCCAAAGGCTTAGCAGCTTCCCGCAACTCCTCCATGGAATCTTCCAGCGGATCCAGCTTTAGGTGTCGATTAAAGGCTTGTTCGTAGGTTAAGCGTTTCTCCTTATCACAGCCCAGTACCAGCTGCAGTAACTCCGATATTTCATCCATTAAAGCAAAGTGATCAAACCCAGGGCGATACCATTCCAGCATGGTAAATTCCGGGTTATGGAAAGACCCTGCCTCTTCATTTCGAAAGGATTTACAGATTTGATAAATCGGTCCGGAGCCGGCACATAACAAGCGCTTCATATGAAATTCGGGGGATGTTTGCAGATATAGCTGCTGCCCGTCTGGCGCTCCCGGACCAACAAATTGAGTCTCAAAACTAAACAGGTGAACATCAGTTACGGCCGCCTGGCTCATTGCGGGCGTATCAACCTCCAGGATCTCTCTTTGCTGAAAAAAGTGCCTGATGGTTTGGAGCACTTCAGCTCGTTTTTTTAAATTGCCTAATTCAGCGCTGGGTTGCCATGTCATTATACTGTCCCTCTGATCTGCGCGACAGTCTACCTTCTTTAGTGGATAAATTCAGTTGCCATTATTACCAGAGCCGTAAGTAAGTTCGTATCTGCGCCTATATCTATTAGCTTTCCCGGCTAATGGCATAACCGTCAATTAATCAAAGTTATTCAGACTTGAATATAAAGAACATTAAATCACTTTACCCGATGCCTGGTGAGAGACAGAGGATTTGTTACGGTTGATGAAATGACGGCCTTTCTAAATGGCGGCTTTACTCGGCAAAAGATCCTGGCACTTTTGGCATGGAAATGCCAAATGATAATCATATTAATTTAACATATCACAGACTTTTGACCTAATATTAGAGCTAGTTCAAATTTTGACTCACTTTTGACCGCTAAATTTAACCATTCCTTGTATCAGGTTATATGCTTTATCTGGGCCTACAAATAGACACCTTTCATTATGAAAAATTTTTCGTGTTTGGACGAGGGACGGGAGACTCCAGGTCCCCATGACAAAGAACTGAGCCAGCTTAAACGCCAGCTCAATGATGCTAACCGGCGACTGGATGCGGTTTACCGTATTTCTGCTCTGGCTGAGAGCTGTGACAACCTATCCGAGCTATTTGGCGGTATTCATAGCGTTATTTCCGAGTTTTTCTACGCTAAAAACCTCCTGATAGCCCTTTATGACGAAGGCAAAGAAAACGTTCATATTCCCTACTTTCAGGATGAAAAAGACAGCCAGCTTGAACTGCCTGGAATGGTGCCAAAGGATCAGTTTATTAGCTCTTCCCTGACCGGTTATATATTCCGTAGCGGTCGCTCTTTACTGGCCGACCGCGCCCGGTTAGACAGGCTGGAAAAAGCAGGAGCCGTAGAGTTAAGAGGAGCACAAAGTGAAAGCTGGATGGGACTACCCCTAGGGTACAATGGGGAGACCATGGGTGTCATAGTGGTTCAAAGCTACAACACAAACGTATTGTATACCGAAGCCGACCTGGAGCTTTTCGAATATATATCCAGACAAATAGCCGCTACCATAGCAAGAAAACAGCAGCACATAGCTCTGGTGCAGTATAGGGACGAATTAGAGGAGTTAGTGGATTGGCAGGTGGATGAAATAACCAACCTAAGTGGGGTAATGAAAAAGCAACTGAAGCAGTTAGATCATATAAAAGATCAACAGCAGGCTTTTCAGGCAATCAGTCAACTCGTTCAAGGGAGTGAGTGTATTTCCCAGGTTGTTGAACATATAGAAGAAACCCTAAATAAACTGCTACATTTGCGGAGTTTTTGCTTAGTACTGAATGGGACTAACCAACCGCCACTGTGCTTTAAGTTTAATCGAAACCCGAAAAAGCAGGGTTCCGTCTCAATCCATAGCCCCTGTAACATAAGCCTTTGTGACTACATGGCGCAAACGGGCGAGTCTATTTTACTTAATGTATCCGACGCCATCCCGGCTAAATTAGCACCCTACCTGGATAACTCACCGGATGCTGCCTGGATGGGCGCAGCCATTGTCGACCAGGGCTGTATCCTGGGCACCTTGCTGGTACAAGCCAATAGTAATAAAGACAGCTTCGTTCAGGATGATTTGGCGATACTCGAATTTGCCACTAAGCAATTACACAATGCCGTATTCCATAACCCGGTAGCCGCTGAGAGTGGAAAGTTCCGGGGTTCGCTGGAGAAACTGGCTGAGCAAAAAATAGTTGAGTTGGAGTTTACCGGAGCGAAATTAAAAAAAGCGATGGAATAGAAAAGCGGAGCTGGAGCTCCGCTTCTATATTTGACTACTTCACGCGTCCAACATATTCACCAGACCGCGTATCAACCTTAACGACTTCACCTATCTGAATAAACAGAGGAACACGTACCACAGCGCCCGTGGTTAAGGTCGCGGGTTTACCACCTGTGCCTGCGGTATCCCCCTTAAGGCCAGGATCTGTCTCGGTCACTTCTATTTCGACGAAGTTAGGTGGCGTTACGGCAATTGGGTTACCATTCCAGGCAGTGATAGTACAAATGTCCTGTTCCACCAACCACTTCACAGTTTCTCCCACCGCTTTTTCATCTGCCGCGATTTGCTCGAATGTGTCGTTATTCATAAAGTGCCAGAACTCACCGTCGTTATACAGGTACGCCAGTTCACTATCCATTACGTCAGCAGCTTCAACCGTTTCACCAGACTTAAAGGTTTTTTCCAACACTTTACCAGACAGCAGACGACGAATTTTAACCCGGCTAAAGGCCTGGCCCTTACCTGGTTTTACAAATTCATTTTCAATAATGGCACACGGCTCATTATCCAGCATGATCTTCATGCCACCGCGAAATTCATTAGTACTAAAGGTTGCCATCGGTAGTCGTCTCCGTAATCAATTGTTTTGTAGAACTATCCTCGACAGCAGATACAGCAAGCACCATGGGGAGAAATGGCTAAGCATCATCAATTCACGTATGATAAGCAGCGCTGCAATCTTCCCCGCTTAGCACTATCGAGTTTAACTAAATGCTGCAAATGATAACCCGAAATGACGCTCCTGTGCAGGGGCATTGGCAAAAAGAACTGGCAAACGCCGTAAAAGATCCACAACAACTGGTCAAAATGCTGGAACTGGATGAAGCGCAGCTAGAAGCAGGATTTGCTGCCCGCAAAGATTTTCCCATGTTAGTTCCTCTCCCCTTTGTGGCCAAGATGGAAAAAGGCAACCCAAGAGATCCTTTGCTATTGCAAGTAATGCCTCAAGCTAGCGAGCTGATAAAGCAAGCTGGTTTTAGTAAAGATCCGCTGTTAGAACACGATACGGCCGCTCCCGGGTTACTGCATAAATATAAAAGCCGGGTACTGTTTATCCTAAAAGCTGGTTGTGCCGTCAACTGCCGTTATTGCTTTCGTCGCCACTTTCCTTATCAGGACAACAGCCCTAATAAGCAAGGCTGGCAACAAGCTATCGATTACATTGCTGCACATAGTGAAATTAATGAAGTTATCTTCAGCGGTGGTGACCCTCTGATGGCCAAAGATAGCCAGTTATTATGGCTTACCGAGCAACTGGCTGAAATCCAGCATTTAAAGCGACTAAGACTCCACACCCGGTTACCCGTGGTATTGCCAAACCGATTAACTGCAGAATTACTGGGGTTACTCAGTAACAACAGACTAAAAACCATCATGGTGCTGCATATTAATCACGCCAATGAAGTGGATAATAATTTGCTGCAGAAGCTTGAGCCATTTCATTTATCGGGCACTACCTTACTTAATCAAAGTGTATTGCTAAAAGGCGTGAATGATTCCCTGACGGCGTTAACGGAACTGAGTGAAGCCTTGTTCGGCGCAAATATCTTGCCTTATTACCTTCATCAATTAGATAAAGTACAGGGCGCAGCACACTTTGAAGTTAGCGATAAGCAGGCCGGACTACTTATGCAGGGACTATTGGCTGAGTTGCCGGGTTTCCTGGTTCCTAAACTGGTGAGAGAAGTCGGCGGGGAAAGCAGTAAAACACCCATCAACTTTACGGGCGAATAAAAAACGGGCCCAAAGACCCGTTCTGGTTACACTTTAATATCTATATTCTGGCCTATTGAGCTGGTCGGGTCGACGCTGACACTCGATCCAACTGCACCTGGAGTGGACTGGATAAGCTTTAACGCCATCTCCCCTTCCTTCTCCTGTACATTTTTAGCAAGTTTAGCGGCAATTAATTCCATCCCACCACCGGCCGCAGATACTTCCATAACACCCCCTGCATTATTTCAGGTAAGTGCTTATAAATCGGCCAGCCAGGAAAAAACTTTAGGGTTATAATGGATGCCACCAAAAATACCTGAAGCCCTAAAGATGGACAAATCCAATCTGGTTAAATCTCTGCAAGAGAATTTACAACTTATCTACCGCCAGTCGGTAGATGCGGACAAACAACTAACCCAACTACGAGAAATTGATAAAGCCAAGTTCGGGACCGTCTTTGCTGACCAGCACTTCCGTACTAAAGCAGATACCTTCTTGCCCTATGTGGAGGAATTAGCTGCAGATTTACTGGCGATACAGGAGGCGGAAGGCGAACAATATAAAAAACTGGCGCCATATTTGGTAATTAAAATTGAGTTGGTGTTTAAAACACTGAGTGCGTTTAAGGCTGGTCTAAAGGAACTTTAATTCGCCACTTTTACTATGCTCTCTGTGATCA
The DNA here is from genome assembly GCA_965249895.1 of Psychromonadaceae bacterium. Classification (GTDB taxonomy): domain Bacteria; phylum Pseudomonadota; class Gammaproteobacteria; order Enterobacterales; family CBDFNC01; genus CBDFNC01. Next base: position 934,090 of record CBDFNC010000001.1, on the reverse strand, counting down.
TTAGTTAAATTGACAGAGAGCGTTGGGTTAACTTTTTTCCTGCTCATGGTGAAGATTTTCCAAGCTAACCAGCATATTGTTTAAAAGCTTCTTGGCACTATCCAGGCCTTCATCTTTTAACCTGATCCCCACTGACCAATTGCCTAATTCCTCCCTTTGATTACAGACAACCCCTAACAGGTGGAAGAGTTCATCTTTCTGAGCATCTTCTACCAAGATGGTCATCTCCTCTCCCTTTAAGTCATCCTCCGGTGAATAGGCTAACTTCACCCGACAGCCATTATGAGAGAGATCCATTACCTGGGCGCGCAGCATTTTTCCGCCCATTTTTACGCTGGCGGGTAATAGGATTTTATGTCTGGGTTCAGCCCTGAGTCCATGCTTTTGTACTTGCCTTGGGTAGGAAATGATTAACATCTTAACGGGTTTGTTTGCCGCTCCCAAAACCTGACTCTTAAAGCCAATCACAGTGCCATCTTCGTCTTCCAGCAAGAAGCGGATAATCACTTCATATCTTTCCTGCAGAATTTCGAAGCAATCACCCCAGCGATTGGGATCCGGATACTGCAGCAAAATGAATTCGCCTTCCTGATAACCAATTAAGGGAACCTTAAATTTTGTTCTTATTCCAGCAGGAGTGACTGCTTCCACGTGTAGCATCATTCCTGGCTTTAACAAAGTGATTTGGTTGCTGGCATCAATCCCTGTTAGGGTCATTCCTATGGTTCTCTCGGTTAACGTCTTCTCTCATTGAGCAGTTATAATTTATTGACCCAAGAAGAAAAAGCAAAAAAAGCTAAACTTGCTATCGGCATCAAGACATTATTTTTTAGCGATATAACATAGATTTTTTATCTAAACCCAAAAAAGCCTCTGGAAGGAGAAAACTACTGGAAATAACCACTCACACTTCTCTGTGGTTATTTCCGAACGAGTTAAGGCCTGTTTAGAAACTCAGCAAAGCGAGTATATACTGCCTCACATTCCTCTTTAACCAAATCTTCCATATTCATAAAGGCGTGGATCATATCGCCAAAATGGAGCCTTTCAGCCCTCACTCCGACCTGCTGCAGTTTATCTACATAGGCAATGCCTTCATCTCTGAGTGGGCAAAAACCAGCAGTTACTACCAAGGTTTCCGGTAATTCAGAGGTAAAATCCTGGTACAGAGGTGATGCTGCCTTTCGATTTTCTCCGCCTTGAAAGTAGTTATCTAAATACCAGGTGATTTTTCCTTTTTCCAGCAAATAACCTTGTGCATTTTCGTTGACTGAGGCCGAACCCATAGTGTAATCCAAACTAGGATAAATCATGGCCTGACTTTTGATCTCAATACCTGCATCAAATTGCGCCAAATGAGCCACACTCGCACAAAGCGCACCACCACCACTATCCCCGGCTATAGATAACTGCTTTTTATACTGGATATTTCGGCTATCCAGCATAGTCCATACCCCTTTGACTACATTATAGGCATCTATGACTCCGGCAGGATAAGGGTTTTCCGGCGCCAACCTGTAGTCGACCGACACGACAATATGTTGTGTCGCCAAGGCCAATTTACGGCATATAGGATCGTAAACTGTAACGCTGCCCGCCATATGACCACCGCCATGATAATAAACCAGCACGGGTAAATCTTGCTCAGGTTTAGGGTGGTAGATACGCACTGGCACCTTATAGGGTGTTGCGCCAATTAAATCGTCCTGGATGTAAGGCACTTCAGGTACCTGACTAACCAATCCCCTGGTTAAGTTAGCCAATCCCTCCCTGGCATTGGTGGCTGTAGGCTTAAACCCGTTTGCGACAAGCCTTGCAACCAACCGATTAAGGTTGTCTAACCACGGGGTCAATTTCGGTGATACTTGGGTCATATCTTCTCTCCTAATAGCTTATTCGGCTTGTGCGACTTGGTGACTGGGATCTTGCTGTTGTTTCTTACCGGTTTCCGGCAGGAAGAAAGACGCCACAAAAAAGGTTCCGCTACAGGCAACGGCGAACACCGCAGCAATGGAAATATCTCCGGTAACATCGGCCATCACACCGGCAATATACATAAGCACAGTTTCAACGGCGTACGAAATGGACCAGAACATACCAAATACCACAGTAATACGGCCTGGCGTCATTCCCGGTAACTCCTGAGGCAAGGTCACCAAAGCGGTCATGGGTAGAAACATAAAGAAACCGGCCAGAAAAGCGCTGATATAAGCAACAGGAGCACTGCTTGTGGTGATCATCGCAGCGGCGCACAGAGTCATCATTAAACCAGCATAACGAATAACAGGTACTCTAAGGGGATATTTCTTGGCAACCATAATACCTGCCACTGTACCTACCATACCCGCCGCAATCATAATGGATGACAGCTGAGAAGCCTCAGCCGCAAAATCGGGCATGAGAGGAAACAGGGAAAATACAGCTATATAGCAAAATAGTAAGCCTGAATAGGCAATAGGTAACCACCAGTTGACTGGCTCCTTTATCCCGTCTTTTAAGGTGTACTCGATTACCTTGCCGTCAGAAGATTGGCCACCCAGCTCAAAATCATCACTAACGAACCACCAGGCTATTAGGAGCAGACCACTAACTGCAGAAATAATCAAAATAACCGACTGCCAGTCGCCAAATTGGGCCAACAGGCCAGCGGTAAATAGCAGCGCCAACAAGTTACCCGTATTAAACGCCGCCGCATTAATACCATTCACCATAGGGCGCTCTTCAGGAGAAAAGTACTTCACCACGATTGGCGCGAAATACACGATAACCAAAGCACCACCAAAACCCATCACAAACCGTGAAGCCACATACAGGCTGTAGTCCGATGTAAAGGCCCCCAAAGAGCCTAAGACAATAAACACGGACGCAAAAGCAAAGGCTTTTTTTGGCTTCATTCTCACTAAAAACCAGGCCGCCACCAGATTACCGATAATTTTTGATAGCGTGATGCCGTTAGTCATCCAGGTGGCATCCGCCATGCTCTCGATACCGTAATAGACCATGATATCATGGGGTCATCATAGAGCCCGCCACCCATGACATGGCAAACAGGGCATAAGTGAGAAACATCACAATCTCAATTAAGTGCTTCTTATTCATTAATTGCTCTCTCCAGCAAGTACTCCAAACGGATAAACGTCTGGCTTTAGTGTAAGTAAGAATTATTTTCCAAACTAGAATACCCAAATTGAGAGAGGATGATTTTCCCAATTTTGCAAGAAATTATTGCGAAACAGGGATTAAAGGCCCATCCAAACCTTTCGACAAACTTTAATAAAGATAAGTAGTTAAAGCCTAATGATTTTTTTATCTATAAATTTACTCTAAGCTAGCTATGCACCACATAAGACCCGCTAAAAATCACCGCAGGATCCCCTTTTACCTGAATTTGTGAGGTCAGTTTTATCCTGGCTACCCCCCTACGCTTAAAGGTGGTGATAAATCTCTCTACCTGTTTTTCAGAGTTAAATGTACAGGTAGCTACCAGATCATCACCCACCGGGTTTAGAAACTTGGTATTGCTTTCCTGGATCACTATATGACCAGTTAAACCCTGCTCCTTTAACAACAAAAAAATCAGTCCCCAGCCGGACAAGACGCAGACCGAATACAAGCTGCCGCCAAACGCTGTGTTTTTATGATTTATATTGTTCTCCAGCGGCGCCGTGAGGGTCAGGCTTTGTCCCGTATATTCCCTAACCCTGGCATCGATAGCTTGAGTCAAGGGGATTTCTTCTCTGAACACTTGTTCCAATATCTTTTCCACTAAATTATCCTTGTGCTCTTTGTCTATAAAGTATGTCTAAAAAAAACCACATTTCTGGTTTAAATATCGAAATTCACTATTTTAAAGATGGGGGCTAGCTCAGCCAGTGAACTGGGCTCAATTAACCAGTTTTTAAATTTCCATAAGTTTTATTGCTATTTTTACTACCTAGCTCAAAACCACAATCTAAGAAATTTACCGCTTGGTGCCCCCTGGCCGTATTCCTGTAAGTCTCAACCGGCTTTTAGTCTTACCCATATCCAATATATCCATCCCAAGTATATGAAGGTAAAAAACTTTCTATTTTCAGTGGTCAGAGTGGATTTCAACTACAATGTTCAAAACAACTTATTATCAGTATTAAATAGGCAGGGTTCATATCCCTATCATGCCAAAAGGAAGCAGCATGTTTAAATACCTTCTGACTATTTTTACACTTATTTTTACCTCTATTACCCCTCAATTACAGGCCGCTGATAACAGCGAAAAGGTGTATACAATCGGACTTTCCGTCTGGACAGGTTACCCAGAAAACGTGTCTGGCTTTAAAGATTCCATGGCTGCTGAAGGTTTTATTGAAGGTGAAAATGTGACTTACCTGTACGGAAAAAGTGGGAACGATAAAACCAAACAAAAGCAGATCGCCCAAGACTTTAAAGACCAGGCAGATCTGGTTTATTCCCTGACCACACCTGGAACCAGTATTATTAAAGATGTCTTGCCCGATGATCTTCCCATTGTCTTTTCCATTGTCACTTACCCGGCCGATGCAGGGTTAATCGAATCATTCGAATATTCGGGTAACAATCTGGTGGGAACCAGTAATTACGTAGCTTTATCCGAATATATAAATCTTCTCACAGCTGTTTTACCGGAAGTAAAACGGGTCGCCATTTTTCACCGTAAAGGTGAACCAAATTCGAAAATTCAAACAGCCAATATTATTCGTCTGTTAAACAAGGCTGGTATCGAATATCTGGATTTAGAGCCGCAAACCGTAGATGAAATGCGCCAGTTAGCGATAACACACAGTGATGACGTCGATGTCTTTATGACCACAACAGATACCCTATGTCAGGAGGGCGGAGAAGCGGCGATCCTGCCTATCTCACTTAAAAAGAAAATCCCGATCCTCAGCTCAAATAAAGCAGGCGTTGAACAGGGCTCAACCTTTGGTCCGGTATCCGACTTTTACACCCTGGGGACTATGTCCGGAAAAATGGCGGCGAAAATCCTAAAAGAAGGAGTGGATCCATCGGATCTGAAATCACAACTAATGGATCCACCGCTGACCTTAATCAACAGGAGCAGTGTCGAGAAGATCGGCCTTTCCATCCCCGAAAATAAACTAAACAATATTAAATACGTAGATTAACCATGAGCTTAGTCACCAAACTCCAGTTCTGGATCTTGTCCGTGGTAATATTGATCATGATCAGTATGGGGACTTACAGTGTCCAACAGTCTCAGGCCATGGCGCAACACCAATTGACACAATTACTGCAAAGTAATCTGGGGTTTGGTTTCGATATGTTGCAGCAAAAAATGCAGCATATGCTCAATACGGCAGAAATCATTGCTCAAAGCCCGGAAATATCCAAATCTCTTCACAAGGATATTAACCGCGGGTTAAGTCAGCGGCTCAACAAACTGGTTAAGCTCTATCCGCATATCAATTACCTGCTTATCATAGATAAGCAGTATGGCGTCTTTTCCGCCAACACGAGAAACAGGAAGGATCATAGGATCAACGGCGAACAGTTATTAGGCATAGACGTACGGCAAAACCCGCTGTTTGTCGTGCCGGAACTGAAAAGGGCGGTAACAGGGACACCGCAAACCGATCCCTATTTAAGCCTACTAGCGCCAGATAACAAGACTAATAATATCGACCAGTGGATCATAAGCCCAGTAACCAATAGAGGGAAAGTTTTGGGCTGGGTCGTGGTTTCCTTTGCGTGGCAAGACGCGAGTCAGCTGGTTTTAAAGCAATTGATCGAGCAACTTCAGCGCTTACATAGCCCCACAAAAACAGCTTTATTAACCCAACTTAACGGCGATATCCTGATCAGTTCTGAGTCAGGACTGGCGACAGCAACATTCACCCCTACAGACAACATCTTGTGGCAAGAAAAGTTGGTTAATTTTGGCCAACTAGAAGCCAAGATGATTTTGGTGAATGATAAAAAGTTAACTCAAGCCCCACTGCTAGAAACCAAAAACAAATTATTGGGCATACTCATTGGCGGTACGATAACCCTGATAATCTGCCTGTACCTAATACTGCAACAGTATTTGTTAAAGCGCATCAATGTACTCTACCAGGGCGCACTGGAAATCGATTCCGGACAAGAATTCGCTCACTTGCCAGACCTTGGTAAGGATGAACTAGGAAAGTTGGGCAAAGCCTTTAATCGATTATCCGTCAACCTTCGTCAGTCCATCTTATTGCTTGAAAAGGAAAAACGTTTTCTCGATGAGAAGGTTAAGGTTCGCACCTCTGAACTGGAAAGAGCCCGCCAGGACGCAGAGTCATCCACTAAAGCGAAGAGTGAATTTCTTGCCGCTATGAGCCATGAAATACGTACTCCCATGAACGGAGTACTGGGTATGGCGCAATTACTTAAAAGCACCAATTTGACCCAACAACAAGTTGGCTATATTGACATTCTCTATAATTCAGGGTCTGCCTTACTCATTATCATCAATGACATCCTGGATATCTCCAAAATAGAAGCCGGTCGCCTCACTCTTGAGCCAATTCCTTTTGATCTAGAACGTGCCGCTTACGATGTATGCCAGATATTGTCGAGCCAGGCCAACGAAAAAGGCATCGAATTAATCCTGCATTACGATATTAACTGCCCGACCTACCTGAAAGGCGATCCAGGCCGGATCAGGCAAATCCTGTTAAACCTGACGGGAAACGCCATCAAGTTCACCCATACCGGTCAGATCATCCTGAAAATATCTGCTCTCGGCAGAGAAAACCAGGTCAGCAAGCTTTCCATTAAGGTGATAGATTCAGGTATTGGTATCGATAAAGACGTTCAGAATACGCTGTTTACTTCCTTTACCCAGGCCGATTCATCCACCACACGCAAGTACGGTGGTACAGGCCTTGGCCTGGCCATCTGTAAACACCTGGTCAAACTTATGGAGGGAGAAATAGGAGTAGACAGCCAGCCCGGAGTTGGTTCTACTTTTTGGATCAACATCAGCTTACCTGAGCTACAGAGACCGATTGCCATTCCTCAGGCAGATTTAACCAATATTCGCACCCTGATTGTTGACGACAACAGTTTGAATTTGCAGATATTGGAGAATATGCTGGAAAAAATGCATATGCAGGTTACCTCCACTAGTAAAGCAGACCAGGTGGTCGACTTGTTATTGGCATCGCAACAAGACCAACCATATCAGCTACTATTAGCCGATTTGCAAATGAATGGCATAAATGGTGAACAATTGACCCAGCAAATCAGGCAAACGAAATCCATTAGCAAGATCCCCATTATTATCTTGTCTTCCTCCGGACAAAGAGGCGATGCGAAAAGATTAAAAGCCCACGGGGTAAACAGTTTTATCGTGAAGCCGTTACTAACGGACATACTGCGCCAGACCTTAACTTCGGTACTGGGTATGGCTGAACAAAGTAACGGTTCAGAGCAGCCCTTTGTGACAACCCATGATGTGATTGAAGCACAGCAGCACAATAACCAGCAGTCGCTCCAATTAACCGGCAAGGTGTTGTTAGCCGAGGATGTGGTAACCAACCAGATAGTCGCAAAAACCATGCTGGAAATGCTCGGGCTGTGTGTTGAAATAGCCAACGACGGAGAGGAAGCCTATAGCAAATGGAAGAAATCCAAATATGACCTGATATTAATGGATTGCCAGATGCCGAAACTGGATGGTTATGCCGCCACAGTTGCAATTAGAGAGGAAGAAGAGCTGCTCCAACTGTCATATACACCTATTATCGCCTTAACCGCAAATGCCCTGGATACAGATAAACAAAAATGCCTGGACAAGGGTATGGATGACTTTCTCGCCAAACCATTTCAACAGAATGAGCTGACCAAAATGCTCAGCCAGTGGCTTGATCGGCAAACCACTCCTTTGGCAGGGCCTCAAGCAAGCCCACAGGCAGCCCCTCAAAAACCAGCATTAACTGTCTCCCATGTACAAATCAAGGTATTTGATACCCTCAAAAATGCCATCGGGGAAAACTTTAATGATTTGTTGAAAGCATACAGCACCGACCTTGAAGAGTTCACAGGAAAATTCACCACTGCAGTACTGTCCGGTAAAAATGAAGAGGTGGAGATCCTGGTACACAATATGAAGTCGTCAGGCGGCAATTTCGGTTTTAACCAGCTAGTAGAGCAATGCAAGCAAGTGGAGCACGGTTTACGAGACCATCAACGCCAGCCATCTCAACAGCAACAAGACGAGCTACTAGACGAGTGTGCATACGTTCAAACCTGGCTGGCTTCAAAAACAAACATGCCCAAAGGAGTAGTCTGACTAATGGCTTTCAGCTAACTCCTCCACCACCTGCTTTAAACACCCCTTAAACTTTATCGCGGCAGGAGTTAACTCAAAGGAGTCAGATAAACTGTACCCCACCTGACCAAACTCACCACTGTTGCTGAGTGGTAGTACCTTTAGCAGCCCGGCGCGCTCATAGTGCTCCGCTGCTGCTTTTGGCATCATGGCTATCATTTGCGTTTCCATCAGCATGGAAATATTACTCAAAATTGACAATGACTCCACTATATTACTGGGTGTCGTCAGCCCCTGAGAGCGAAACAATTGCTCTACGCTAGCCCGAACCGGAGACTGCAATACAGGCAATATCCAGGGAAAGGAAATCAAATCTTTTAGCCGCAGGCTTTCTGCGCTGACCAAAGGGTGGTTCACACCCACCACGGCGCAAATAGACTCATTATATAGAACTGTGTGATTCACCCCAGGGTAGTTCTGTGGCGTGGGGATACGCCCCAATACTATGTCAAGTTCACCATTGGCCAAAGCCGGCATCAATACATCATTAGTGCCTTCTTTAATAGTGATCAGAATGCCTGGAGCATTTTGCTTTAACAGCGCCACCGCCTTAGGTAGTAACTTAGCCGACGCCGAGATTAAGGTGCCAATAACCACATGTCCGGTGTCCGCCAGTTTCAGGGCATTAAGGTCATCACTCATAAGCCTGAGGTGAGATAAAAGCCGTTTGGTATGACCCCTTAAATAAACACCATAAATAGTGAGCTGTATTCCCCTGTTGGTACGCTCGAATAAGGTAGCACCAAACAGCAGTTCCAGCTCTTGTATGGTTTTACTCAACGTTGGCTGAGTAATGTTCAGCATTTCCGCCGCTTTAAGCATGGAGCCGGCATCACAAACAGCTTCGAAGAAGACTAGCTGGCGTATCTTTAACCTGCGCTGCAAATACTGAAAATCGAGTCTGTCTGGCATCCTAAGTTCATCGTTCTTTTTTAACATTAGCGTCTTACCAAAATAACAGAATTTACTTGTAATAGCAGATGCCCTCTTAACAGGTGATAGAGCGAAAACAGCGATCGCTATATTCGCCGAACGCGCATCCCTGCATTTAACATCTCATCCCTGAGATGGATTCGGCTCCTACCATTCTGGCAACAGAGGATATATTTGCGGTCGGCTGGGAGCGGCATCCAAATTAAAGGCCGGCGTTTGCAAATTAAGCAGATACGCTCCATCGCTGACCTCACCCGGCACATAAATCATTTCGGTAATGGTTTTATGGCCGCAAACGTCCTGCTCTGCTTTATGTCCATCTGCAGGCAAGTTCCAGAATACCCGATGAACGCTGAGGTGGCCTTGGTCGTACATGCGATCCACCGAAGGCATGTCCACCAGTAAGTGATGGATATCCCTTTCCACCAGGTATTGCGCAGCATCCAGGGTCAAAAACGGCGGTACCTGGGCCTCACCGTAGGTACACTCTTTTTTCCAATCCCCGTTAGGTAGGGTGCGAATAATAAGCGCTTGTAGCAACTCGTCAGGGACAGACGTCAATTTATCCTGCAGCATCTTGCGCGTTATCACCCTATCGTCAGCAGCCAGGTTTGGCCGGTAAGACTCGTCCGTTTGCTGGCCAGCAACGGGTTCAAGGCTGATCAGGGTTGCGGCAAATAACCCTTGCTCCAGCACCTGGCTGATATAAAAGGCCTGGTCACACACATGATGTACAGTTTCTGTATGTGTGCCATTGCAGTGAGGGATCAGGTTTAATGCCACTACATTACAGCTTCCCCCGCGCGACGTATCCCCGACAAACCCCTGCCCTTCCAGCGTGGTAAACTGCGCCTTAGGGGCGCCAAAGTGATTGGGTTGCGGACCACAAAACTCCAGCTTGATAGCCAGGTTTAACGGGCTGCTCAGGTCTACCTGAAAATCCACTTCACCTAGAGTTAGCTTCATCTTCATCGAGTCACCTCCTTATGTTAAAACCTGCGCGCCCTAAAACGCAGAGCGGATCTCCCAGAGATCAGGGAACACGGGGTTAAACAGGGTTTTCATCAGATATGCCGCACCAGCCGATCCCCCCGTGCCCATGCGTACGCCAATGGTGCGCTCCACCATTTTCATATGACGATAACGCCACTCCTGCAAGCCTTCATCGAAGTCGGTAAGGGACTCACAAAACTCCGCTATATCCGGCTGATTACGGTATATATCGATTAACACTTGCTGTAATCCCGGGTGAGCTTGGGTGGCTTGAGTCAGGTCCTGGTTAAGCAAATCTTCAGGTATTGCGTAACCCCGGCTATCCAGATAACAAACAAAGCCATGCCAGAGGGAAGCCGAGTCAAACCGCTTTTGCAGGCGCTCACGGATCTGGCCGCCGGGCTGCCATCCTTGCAGGGTTTTTTCTGACTTCATTCCCAGCACAAACTCCAGTTCGCGAAACTGGTACGACTGAAAGCCACTGGAATTATCCAGGAAGCGGCGGAAAGAAAGAAATTCCAGCGGCGTCATGGTTTCCAATATATCCAGCTGGGTTACCAGGGTTTTAAAGATCTTTAAGATACGCTTTAGGGTATGCCCTCCCTTGGCCAGCTCCCCCTGAGCCACCAGCGCCATCAGATGGTCGGTTTCATGCAATACCTGCTTAAACCACAGCTCATAAGTTTGATGAATTACGATAAACAGCATTTCATCATGCTCAGGACCATCGGATAAACATTCCTGCAACTGAGTCAGCTCCTCGACCTTCAGGTATTGTGTATAACTCATACTCATAAGGCTGTCTCCTCGCGAACCGGGTGTTTAAGCAAATCTGAGCCCTCGATAAGGCGCTGCGCCAATTCAAAGTCCACTTCTTCTATACATTTCGCCCTTTCCGTAAGGGCATTCAAAATCTCATTTTGTGCAGCGCCCCTGGATTTAGCCTGGTGATATGGCAAGGTATGAAACATCACCATGGAGTAGCGCGGAATAAACTGGCCGGGAAAGCGTTTTTCCAGTTCAAACGCGATGGCCTTTTTCAGCACATAGCTGGGATCTGTCACCCCGCTGCGCATCTCGATATAGTTTTCCAGCGCCATATCTGCGATGGCATTGGTATTAGGCACCCTGGCCCTTTCAAATTCGGCAAACGCGTGGGTCCAGTCTTCTGGAGACGACTTCAGCTGATGGTCTAACTCACGACAGGATTCGAAGGCGGCGTTCATGCCCTGACCATGAAATGGCACTATGGCATGGGCCGCGTCCCCCAGGATCACCCCTTTATCCTCAAAGGCCCAGCCATGGCATTTTACCGTGGCCAGGTGACCGGTCGGGTTATTAAAGAACTGCGCCGTTAAATCGGGGACATAAGGCACGAAGTCAGGAAAGTGCGCATCGAAAAAGGCCATCAACGCGGTTTCATCCTGAATATCTTCGAAGCTATGCTGCCCACCTTTGGTCGGCATAAACAAGGTAATGGTAAAGCTGCCGTCCATATTGGGCAGGGCAATCAGCATAAACTGGCCTCTGGGCCAGATATGCAGACTGTGTTTATCTATCTGGAATTCTCCCTTCAACCCTGCAGGTAAGGTCAGCTCTTTGTAGCTGTGGTCCAGCGGGGAAATACTCATTTCACCCCCAGCAGACTGAATGGTTCCTTGCCTGACGGCCGAAGCGCTGCCGTCAGTACCAAACACACAGTCAAAGCCATGCTGATACACATCACCCGAGTCATGGTCTTTCAGGGATACTTGCTGTGATTCATAATCCACTGCGACACAAGCCTGATTAAAACGAATATCTACCTTGCCTGTAGCCTCAGCTTCATCGAGCAGCAGGCTGGTAAGCTCACCCCGAGACACAGAATAAATCACCTCGTGGGCCTTGCTGCCATAAGCCTGAAATGCCAGCTCTCCCGCCAGGTCGTGTAGCATGCGTCCTTTCATGGGAATAAGCAGTGGCTGAACCTTTTCTTCCAGGCCCAACTCTTTTAACGCCGTCAGCCCCCTGTTTGCCAACGCCAGGTTGATGGAGCGTCCGGCGGAAATATCCACCTTGCGCAGATCCGGGCGAGACTCAAACACAGTGACATTAAAACCTTGTCGGGCCAGGTAAATAGATAACATAGAGCCCGCCAGCCCTGCCCCCACTAAACATATAGTCTTGCTCATTGCACTAATCCTTTTAGTAGCTGTACAAAACGGAAAATATCCGTAAAAGAGCAATATAAGGGCACAGCCGCCACGCGGATCACGTCCGGGTAACGCCAGTCACAGGCCACCCCCGCCTTCTCAAGCTGTTCAAACACGGTTCGACCATCTGCATTTTTCAGCCGTAAGGAAAACTGGCAACCCCGGGCCGCCATCTCCCTGGGAGTAATGTTTTCCACTTGATCCGTCACCAGGTTATCCAGCAGAAAATCCATATAAGCTATCATCAGCTCACTTTTATGGCGCAGAACCTTCATGCCGCCGGCTTGTTCAAAAACATCCAGCGACGCCCTGATTGCCGCCATGGAAAAAATGGGGGCGTTACTGATCTGCCAGCTTTCCGCAGTGGGAATAGGGTCGAATTCCGTGCCCATTTCGAAACGGGTCTCTTTGTTATGACCCCACCAGCCAGCGAAGCGATTAAGCGTTTTATCTGAGATATGTCGTTGATGGACGAAACACCCTCCCGTCGCTCCCGGGCCGGAATTCAAATACTTATAGGTGCACCAGCAGGCAAAGTCCATTCCCCAATCGTGCAAAAATAGCTCGATATTACCCACAGCATGAGCCAGGTCAAAGCCTACTTTACAGCCCTTTTTTTGCCCTAATCGGGTGATGGACTGCATATCCAATACCTGGCCCGTGTAATACTGCACGCCGGGTAATAGAATTAGCGCTATCTCGTCCCCCTGCTCCTCGATAAGGGCGGCAATATCTTCCTCACGCAGTAAGTCCTCCCCCTCTCTGGGTTTCACCGTCAGTAAGGTCTCTGCTACGTTCAATCCCCAGTGTTTGATCTGTGATTCCACCGCATAGTGGTCGGAAGGAAAAGCATGATCCTCTATCAGGATTTTAAACCTCTGTTTGGTGGGACGATAGAAGCTCACCATCATCAGGTGCAGGTTGACCGATAGCGAGTTCATCACCACCACTTCTTCGGCACTCGCCCCCACCATTCGGGCCATAGGTTCGGCTAAAAATTCATGATATGGTGCCCAGGGAAACTCAGACTCGAAGTGTCCCCGCACCCCTTTGGCCGACCATTTATCCAGCTCAGCCAACACATAACCCCGGGTTTTCCTGGGCTGTAAACCCAGTGAATTACCGACTAAATAAAGCTCTTGCTGGTCATTGTCCGTAGAGGGGAAATGAAAGGAGTCCCTGAACTTCGCCAGCTTATCCTGGCTATCTAACTGCTGTGCCAGTGCCAAATCTGTGCTGAGATTTTCGCTACCCAAATTCATAACTTCTCCCCGAGATTAAAAAAGGTTTGTGCATTGGTGGTGAGCAGTTTCTGCTTCTCATTGTTGGTTAAGGTGCCCGCATCCCGGATCAAGCCACCTGGTGGTATTTCTCCCAATGGGAAAGGGTAATCCGAGCCCAGCATCACCCTGTCTTCACCCATCACATCAATTAAAAAGCGCAGCGAGGTCTCGCTAAAAATGGCCGAGTCAACACAGAACCTGTCCACGTAATAGGAAGGGGGATGGGGGCAGTCCTCCCGCACTATATCCCGCTGATGCCAAGCGTTATCCACCCGCCCCAGTTGTAGTGCAAAGTTTCCCCCGCCATGGGCAAAACAAATTTTAAGTTGCTTGGGGATCCGCTCAAACGCGCCGGACAAGATAAGTGACAAGATCCCCAGGTGAGTCTCTGCAGGCATTCCCACCAGCCACTGCAACATATATTGAGACATACGCTCAGGCGCCATCATGTCCCAGGGGTGAACCAAAACTGGAATATTGGCATTGGCGCAAAAGATTAGAAATTGCACCAGGGATTCATCATCCAGGTTTCTCTTTCCCAGATGGTTACCGATTTGTACGCCTAAGTGCCCCATGGCTTTACAGCGCTCGGCCTCTGCACAAGCTAGCTCCAGATCTTGCAAAGGCACCTGACATAAGGCTTTCAGGCGAGCTGGGTTGCGACTACACATTTCCAGCGCCATATCATTGATCATCTGACACCAGACTTTGGTTTTAGGGGCTTGCCAGGCATAAGAAAATAACAAAGGTGTGGCTGACAGAAGTTGAATCTGGATCTGCGCCTGATCCATCTCTTCCAGCCTTCGCCCAGCATCCCATAAGGCGCTGTATACCGGCCTGAAGTCCCGTTCTCCTTGCATCAGCATGCCGCGACCGGCTTTATCCTGCCTTAACCAGGGCGCGTCGGACTCGCCCATACTGGCGGCCTGCTGCTGGGAAATGGCAGGAAAAAAGTGGGAATGGATATCTATATTACTCATCCGCAACCTCTATCGGTTTGGCTTTGCCGGGATGGACTTCACCACAGTTTTGGCAATGGCGCAGGGATTCGTTGCTATAGAACTTATCGAATAGCGGTGGTAAATCTTTCACTATGCTCACCAGCTGAACTTCGGCGCGATAAACCAGATGGAAACAGGACTGGCAATACCATTCGAACGCATCTTTCTCCCCCACAGGACGTTTGGGCTCGATAACCAAACCCACACTGCCTGCTTCCGGTCGCTGTGGTGAGTGCCTGACATGGGCAGGCAGAAAGAAGATATCCCCTTCATTGATGGCAATATCCACCGGCGGTTTACCTTCTTCTTCCATCACTCGCAAAACCATATTGCCTTCCAACTGATAGAAGAACTCTTCCACAGGATCATCGTGATAATCACTGCGTTGGTTAGGCCCCCCCACTACAGTGATCATCAGCTCACCGTCTTCCCAAATTTGCGCATTACCCACAGGTGGCTTGAGCAAGTCCCTGTGTTCGTCTATCCACAGTTTAAAATTAAACGCTTTCATCAAGTATTTAGTTGGCATATAGGCTCTCCTTAGCTGAATAACACCTGTGTGCCTCAATACCATGCGGTTTAAAATTAAACGCTTTCATCAAATGCTTAGACGGCATATCACATCTCCTTCGCTAATTCAGTCAGGGGCTTATATGCCACGGCTTTGATTTCTATCAGCAAGTGTGGGTGTGGCAACTGATGGACAGCTACCGTAGTACGCGATGGCCCATCTTCGGTAAAATACTCACCATAGACCTGGTTGTATCCCTTAAAGTCATTCATGTTCACCAGGAAGCTGGTGATTTCCACCACATCATTAAGACTGGCCCCCGCCGCTTCTAAAATGCCACCGATATTTTCTATCACAGCCCGGGTTTGCCGTTCGATACACAGCTCGGTAGTCCCCATTTCATCGACACTTACACCGGCAAAACTGTTGTCGGACAGCCTTGAACTGGTGCCGGATACATAGATAAAATCGCCGGCCCGGCGGTAATGAGGAAATCGCCCCCTGGGTTTGGCTTTACCCGCAATGACTTCGCTGTTTTTCATACACTACCTACCTGGAAACCGACGGACGCCATACCCTGTATCCTGACTTCCACATGGGAGTTCGGTTTGAGTGCTATGGCGGCGGTTGCAGCTCCGGCTAATACCAGGCTGCCTGCTTTTAAGGTTAACCCCGCCTCGCAAGCCAACCTGGATGCGGCGACCAGGGATAAAATTGGATCACCCATAATGGCAGCCGAGCTACCCACTTCCACAGGGTTACCATCGAGATATAAGGCCATACCCAGGTTATCCAGTTGTGCCGGGCAATCCACCCAACGGCCCAGTACATAACCCGTGGAAGACGCGTTATCCGCCACCACATCTGCCAGGGAAAAGCGGAAGTCTTTATACCTTGAATCGATGATTTCTATGGCCGGAGCAACGGCTTCCACCGCCTGATAGGCCTGTGCCAGCGACAAGGGAGCCGAAATATCTTTCGCCAGTAAAAACGCAATTTCCGGCTCAGCCCTGGGGTGCACATAATCAGATAACTGGATCTCACTTCCCGCTAGTACTTCCATATCCTGAGTTAACCGCCCCCAGATAAGATCCTCAACCCCCATCTGATCCCGCTTGGCTTTACTGGTAAAGCCCAACTTGATCCCGGTTAACGGCGATCCTCGGTCGATGCGCTGTTTTACCAACAGCTGCTGAATTAAATAGGCGTCACTCAGGCTGATATCCGCTTCCTGACTTAACTGGGTCATGGCAGCACCTTGGGTAGCCGCGTTATCTAACTGTCTGGCAGATGCCAATAGCTGTTCGTTCATCATTCTTTTCCTTTGATCAGATCCAGGGCCACATCCACTATCATGTCTTCCTGCCCGCCCACCAGCTTGCGCCGTCCCACTTCCACCAGAATATCCCTGGCTTCGAGGCCGTATTTTTTCGCGACGCGCTCTGCGTGTAACAAGAAGCTGGAATACACGCCGGCATAACCCAGAGATAAGGTTTCCCTGTCCACCCGTACCGGTCGGCTTTGCAGGGGACGCACCAGATCATCGGCAGCATCCATCAGCGCATACAAGTCGCAGCCATGGTTCCAGCCCATGCGATCTGCGGCGGCAATAAACACTTCCAGTGGGGTATTGCCGGCGCCCGCGCCCATACCCGCGAGGGAAGCATCCACACGGGTGACCCCGTTTTGTACTGCGACGATGGCATTGGCCACCCCAAGTCCCAGATTATGGTGGGCGTGAATTCCGCGCTGGGTTTGCGGGTCCAATACCTGCTCAAAGGCCAACAGACGAGCGCTTATATCGTCCATATTCATCGCCCCGCCACTGTCGGTCACATAGACACACTGGGCGCCATAATTTTCCATCAGACTGGCTTGTTTCGCTAACTGTTCAGGGGACGTCATATGGGACATCATCAGGAAACCCACTGTATCCATGCCTAACTCTCTGGCATATTCGATATGCTGGCGAGATACATCGGCTTCGGTGCAATGAGTTGCAACGCGGACCGAGCGAGCGCCCAGCTTATAGGCTTGTTTCAAATCTTCCCGGGTGCCAATGCCAGGCAACAAAAGCACAGTTAACCTGGCATTGGACACCACATCCGCTGCCGCGCTGATCCAGTCCCAATCACTACAGGCACCAAAACCATAGTTAAAGCTGGAGCCGGCTAATCCGTCACCGTGAGTCACCTCAATGGAAGCAACACCCGCTTTATCCAGCGCTCGCGCCACTTGCTGCACCTGCTCTACGCTGTATTGATGGCCACGGGCATGCATGCCGTCGCGCAAAGTGACATCACTGATATACAGTTTCTCGTTCATAACCCCACCTTGCTGCAAATTCGCCCATAAGCGTGCATAACAAGAACCCTCAACGTCACATCACTGATATATAACTTCTTATTCATAACCCCTCCTGCTGCTTTTCTCTGGCCAGGGACTCAGCCACTTGCAGCGCTGCCGATGTCATAATGTCCAGGTTGCCTGCATAAGCGGGCAGATAGTGGGCCGCCCCTTCCACTTCAAGAAAAACACTGACCTTAGTAAAGCTGCCGGTTTCAAACCGGCCTACACCTGGCATCTCTACAGGAAGGGAAACGGGGTCAAACTGCACCGCTTGCTTTAATCGGAAACCAGGCACAAAAGCTTTTACTTTTTCCACCATAGATTCGATGGCCGAAGCGATTTCCTGATACTGCTGGCTTTGTACCAGGCAATAAACCGTGTCTCGCATCATTAACGGAGGTTCTGCGGGGTTTAAAACAATAATCGCTTTGCCTTTTCGGGCGCCGCCGATGGCTTCTATGGCCCGTGCCGTGGTCTGGGTAAATTCATCAATATTGGCGCGGGTTCCCGGGCCCGCCGAACGGGAAGAAATCGACGCTACAATTTCAGCGTAAATCACTTCGCAGACCTGGCTAATTGCATAAACGATAGGAATGGTTGCCTGCCCGCCGCAGGTCACCATATTCAGGTTTTGCTCTGCGCCATGCTGTGGCAGGTTGACCGTTGGCACCACATAAGGGCCGATTGCTGCCGGGGTCAGGTCGATGGCTTTAATGCCGTTGGCTTTTAACAGTTCGTTATGCTGAATATGGGCAGTAGCAGAGGTGGCATCAAATACCAGCTTAGTACCCTGAAAGGCTTCCAGCTCCAACAATCCAGCTAAACCTTTATCTGTGGTGGGCACCCCTAAGCGTTTGGCCCTGGCCAGACCGTCAGAATCAGGGTCAATACCCGCCATGGCGGTTAGCTCCAACACGTCCGACAGACGAATTATCTTTATCATAAGATCCGAGGCGATATTACCCGAACCAAGGATAGCGACCTTTGTCGGTACCATTATCTATCCCCCTTAAAGCCCACACTGACGCTACCCAGACCGCTAATGCTGGCCTCATACATTTTGCCAGCTTCGGCGGTCACCATAGGTCCGAGGGCGCCTGTTAATACAATATCGCCGACCTTGAGTGGTGTACCCCTTGAACTCATATAATTAGCCAGCCAAAGCGCCGCATTTAACGGGTGGCCCAGACATGCAATGCCGGCACCACTGGACACCAGCTCACCACCACTACGTATACTCATACCACACATGGCAAGGTCCAACCCTTCCAGCTTTACCGGGGTATTGCCTAATACAAAACCGGCTGAAGAGCCGTTGTCCGCCACCGTATCCCAGATCTTGATATTCCAGCTTTCGATACGGCTGTCGACTATTTCGATGGCAGGGAGTACATAATCCACAGCCGAGATAATATCGGCTGTGGTAGACATGGGCTGGTTCAGGTCTTTGGCCATCACCAGGGCGACTTCCGCCTCTATCTTTGGCTGCAACATAGAAGAGAGTTGCACACTGTCACCGGATGGGACCGCCATATCAGCAAACAAAACTCCCATATCCGGTGAATCCACCCCCAGCTGCTGCTGTACGGCTTTAGAGGTCAGGCCTATCTTTCGCCCTACTATGCGTCGACCCTGGGACAGCCAAAACTCGGTATTTATGTCCTGAATATCATAGGCTGTAGAAACATCGCCCTCAGCTTCCAACAACACATCCCGGATGGGAAAAATCACACCTTGCTCGTAAGCTGCGCGTAATTGCTCGGCAATTTCTTTATTAAAATTAGTCATAAAGGCCCCTATAACTTGATGCACATATTGCTGATATGAGAATAGAAATTAAGGGAGTGGACACCGCCTTCCCGCCCTATCCCGGACATCTTCCCGCCACCAAATGGAGTGCGCAGATCCCTAAGGAACCAGGTATTCACCCAGCTGATCCCCACATCAAGTTGAGCGGCGACTCTGTGCCCTCGGGACAAATTATCTGTCCACACCACCCCCGCCAGTCCGTAATCGCTGTCGTTCGCCCTTTTGATGGCCTCGTCTTCATCGCTAAAAGAACTGATATGGCATACCGGACCAAATATTTCCTGTTGCTGGGTGGCGCTGTCGTCGGCTAAACCTGTATAGATAGTGGGAGCAATCCAGGCCCCTTCATCCAGTGCCGAACCAAAGCTGGGAATATTTCCCCCGGTCACCAACTGCGCGCCTTCCTGTAGCGCCAGCTGATAGTGATGCATCACCTTGTGTCTATGATCATGGGAGATCAACGGGCCTGTGGTGGTGTTTGGGTCATAAGGGTCGCCCAATACCAGCGCCTCGGCGCGCTTCTTCATCCCGTCAACAAAGGGCTCAAACACGGACTCGTGGACATATACCCGCTCGGTACACAGGCACACCTGACCACAATTAGTAAAGGTGGAGCGGGCCACACCATCCATGGCTTTTTCCAAATCCACATCATCAAACACCAAGGCGGCGTTTTTCCCCCCCAGCTCAAAGGAGATATCCCGCACTCCTTGTGCGGCGGCTTGCATGATATGACTGCCGGTTTTGGATTCTCCGGTAAAGGTAATGGCATCGACATCCGGGTGAGCGCATAGGAATTCACCGGCAGAGTTTTCCCCAAAACCATGAATAAGGTTAAACACACCGGGCGGCAAACCGACCTCATGAAAAACCTCAGCCAATAAAGTGGCTGTATTAGGGGTTACCTCAGATGGTTTAGCGACTATGGTGTTGCCACAGGCCAGGGCTGGTGCCAGCTTCCAACTCATTAGCAGCAATGGCAGGTTCCAGGGAGAGATCACGGCGACCACTCCCAGTGGACGGCGTAAGCTGTAATTCAGCGCCCCCTGGCCGTCTGGTGTCGGTGTCATATAACTTTCATTTGGTAGAGATTCGGCCAAACGGGAAAAGTTGCGAAAATTGGCGCCCGCTCTGGGAACATCCAAACTGCTGGCCTGAGAATAGGGTTTTCCGGTATCGGCAATTTCCGCTGCGACAAATTCATCGAAACGCTGATCAATTCTGTCCGCTACTTTTTGTAACAAGTCACAACGCTCAGGCAAACTCATCTTGCCCCAGGGGCCTTTTAACGCCTGACGAGCGGCAGCAACGGCCTCATCGACTAAGCCTTGATCCGCTTCATAAACCACACCAATCAAACGATTATCCACCGGGCTGGTATTTTCAAAGCTTGCTTCACTGCTGACAAACCGGCCATCGATATAGTTCCGGCATTCCAGGGTATAAGGGGTCGCCATGCAATCCTCATTTTTTTATTAAATAAAGGTTATACCCTGAGATTAGCTAAACGAATGATCAAATAAAATTGAGTTTTATCCTACTTGAATATTCCATTTACGAATATCAAAATTAACAAACCAGCAACAATGACAGATGGCAAGGGAAATACTCCCTCTGCCATCTGCGTTTAATAAATTATGGCTGTTATAACTTTAAGGAGCGGGAGAGAAATTCACAAAAGGACCACTATGGCAAACAGAAGATCATCCTTAACCATAGCTTTTTTATTACCTAAAAATTCGACACTAATCATCAAGAAAACCAATTGATCCAAGATAGGACCAGCACTTAGCTATATAGGCCTTGTCCAGCGCGCAACAATCTATCCCGCTGCCTGCCAGTGCCTTTTGAGTATTACTACAGTCGAAGACAGGAAAGCGGTCCAAAGCATACAGTTCCAGTGTGGTTATATGATCTTTGGTCCAGCGTTCATTGATTAATGGAGTGAAATTGAAGAATGGGTTATCCGGTGTCGCCATCACAATACCTGTCCACTCATCATAGGTTATCTCATCAAACAAATAACCCAACTCGCGGATAATTTCATTGATTTCAACATTGGTGGTAAATCTTGGGTTCTGTAGATGGAAATTTTTACCCACTGCCAATGGCTGTTTTGAAATGTGGGCTACCGAACGGACTATATAGTCAACTGGCGCATAGGATTTTTGCATCCGTAAATCTTCTGTCACACCTAGCTGATAACATACCTTCCAAAAAGCGGTTTCGAGTGACCGGGTATTAAATACACCAGTTTCAGAGTGCCCGGTAACTTCCAGGAAGCGATAAATAGATACAGGAAATCCGCGATCCCGGGCCTGCTCAAGCAGTTTTTCCGCAATAAATTTGGATTCGACATAACCCATATATAGCTGATCACAATCCGCCAACGGAGTATCTTCCGCTACCTGTTTGACGCCATTGAGCCCCAGTGAACTATACACGACCAAAGTTGAAATATAATGCAGTGGTTTCAGCTTCTTCATCCCCGCCAAGCGGATCAAATCCTGAGTAGCGATAACATTAGGCTTTTTCAGCTCTTCATAGGGGTACAGGAAGTTAACCGATGCACCGTTGTGGTAAATCACATCAATTGTTTCCTCCAACAAAGCGAAGTCCCGCTCACTCACCCCCAGGTTATCCTCGGCTAGATCTCCTCTGAGGATTTTTATTCTATCAACATGGCTGTCATCCCAAATAAGCTTTTGCCTTAGGCCATTGAATACTTTATCGCGACAATTTTCGATGGAATTACCTCGCACAATACAGTAGACATCAGCCTCAGTAGTCTTAAGTAATTCTTCAAGTAAATACCCTCCGACAAAACCAGTCGCTCCTGTCAACAAAATGGCTTTTGCATTGCCCACTCGGTACTCAGTAAATTGCGGGGTGATGTCCTGCGGCAGCACGCCCTCTGCAGCCCAATTGATATGGCTTCTTTTGTCCACAGTAGAAAAAGCGATACCGGCTTTGTTATGTTGTTCGATAAACTGACAGATCCGTGCCACTGTAGGTAACCTGAAGATATCAGCAACCCGCATATCCACTTTAAACTGGTTATTGATTTTCAGTACCAGCGAAGTCACCATTAGTGAGTTTCCCCCCAACTCAAAATAGTTACCGTTTATACCGATATTAGCGATGTCCAGTCCCAGTACCTGCGCCCAAATTTCCACGACTTTACGTTGGTTATCAGTCTCTGGTTCAACGTATTGGGAAGATACTGGTAACTGGTTAAAACTAGGCATAGGTAAGGCTTTTTTATTGATCTTTCCATTTGCCGTCAGCGGAATATCTTTTAACGCAACAAAGGCAGCGGGCATCATATACTCAGGCAACAAGGCCTTAAGATACTCGGCCAGTTTTTCAGCCGTGACATCCAGGGTATTGGATTTGACCACGTAATAGGCAACGATCTCCTTTTGGCCATTCTCCTTTTCAGTTATTGTAGAAACAGCTTCTTTTACCCACTCATGTGACAGCAGTTTACTATCGATCTCACCCAGCTCAATTCTGTAACCGCGAACTTTAACCTGGTCATCGGATCGGCCTACATATTCAATTTCACCCGCAACTGTCCAACGCACCATGTCACCGCTGCGATACATTTTGTCGCCAGGTTCATTGCTAAATAGATTGTCGACAAACTTATTGGCGGTAGGATCAGCGAGATTCAAATAACCCCGGGCGACCCCAGGTCCCGCGACGCACAGTTCACCAGTAACCCCTACAGGCACAGGGTTGAGATTCTTATCAAGAATATAGACCCGTTGATCTGCTATTGGTCTACCTATGATCCCATTAGCATTAGCCCCCTTTGCGATCTTATGCAGGGTGACATGGACAGTTGTCTCGGTAATACCATACATATTAACCAGAGTCGGCAAACTGAACCCCTCTTTGTCAGTCCACTGCGACAGCTTGTTTATATTCAACGCTTCGGCACCAAATATTACGTAACGCAGATGATAATCGCGGTCCTCTACCTTTTGACTATGGACATGACTCAACTGATAGAAAGCCGAAGGTGTTTGATTTAGTACTGTCACCTTTTCACTAACCAAGTAGTCATAGAACTCTTCAATAGAACGCGCCAACATTTGCGGGATCACCAGCAAACACCCACCTTTCAATAGTGCGCCCCACATCTCCCAAACAGAAAAATCAAAAGAAAATGAGTGATATAGGGTCCATACATCACGCTCGTTAAAACCGTAGAAACTGTCGGTCGCATCAAATAGCCTGACCACATTACTGTTGGGGACTAACACCCCTTTCGGGTTACCAGTTGAGCCCGAGGTGTAGATCATATAGGCTAAATCTGACGGGCCAGAGGCAGGTAATGGATTATCGATGTTGGTCGATAGGGCGGCCGAATCATCCAGGTAAACAACCCTTTTGATAACATTAGTCGCAATGGTCTGCAGCCTTTGTTTTAGCTGGGTAACGGACAAGGCACAACTAGCTTTGCTATCCGCCAGAATATACTCCACCCTCTCATCTGGATATACAGGATCAATGGGTACATAAGCAGCGCCGGCCTTTAATATGCCCAATATGCCCAATATGCCAACAACCACTTCAACACTACGCTCGACAAACAGGGCAATAAAAGTATTTGGTTTTATCCCAGCCTTTCTTAGAGTATGCGCAACCCGATTGGCACGACGATTTAACAGCTCATAACTCAAGCTTTGCTCACCACACTTGAGGGCTATTTTGTCGCCATACTCAATGACTCGCTTTTCGAACAGTTGCTGTAATGTTTCAGACACAGGGTAATGATAACCGTCACCGCTGAACTGATGAATGAGCTGCTTATATTGCTGCCCACTCAACAAGGGTAATAAACCAGCGCCTTGTGTCGGGTCCTTAATCACGGAAGTCATGATAACAAGCAGGTTATCCACCATATTGCGGATAAACTCGCCATCAAACAGCGCACTACTGTATTCGAGTTTTGCTGTTGCATGATGTTCAGATTCAGTGACTTCCAGTAGCAAGTCAAATTTTGCTCCGCCCCTGGTCGAACTTAACTGCTCACAAGACAAATTTTGCAATGAAAGCTTTTCAGGGTCTTGTTGCAACACCAGAGCAACCTGAAATAAAGGGTTACGGCTTAAGTCCCGCTCAACCAACAACTCGCTGACCAAGGTTTCAAATGGATAACTCTGATGCTCCAGCGCACCTATTATTACTCGTTGATTGTTGGCAACCAGCTCATAAAATGACGAATTACTGTTAACATCAGTGCGCAGCACCAGCATGTTTACAAAAAAACCTATGGTATCTGAGACATTCGGATGATTTCGGTTTGCCACAGGAGTACCAACAACGATATCCTGCTGGCCACTGTAGCGAGCGAGCAATATGGAGAAGGCACTAAATAATACGCTAAAAAAAGTGCAATTCTGCTTGGCTGCAATCAGTTTAAGACCTTTATATACCTCGGTCGGTAAGGTAAATGATACTGTGTCACCGAGATAGTCCGGGATGACCGGACGAGGATAGGAAGTTGGCATTTCCAGAACGGGAAAATCCGCCAACTGACCTCGCCAATAATCCCGTTGCTTATCCAGCAACGCACCTTTGAACCATTTTCTATGCCAGCAGGAATAATCGGCAAACTGGATCGGCAGTGGTTCAACGGGCACTGTACTTTTCGCCGGACTGTGGCAAAAAGCGTTATAAAAACCGGTAAAGTCTCGATAAATAACATCCATTGACCAACCATCACAGATAATATGATGGACAGTTAGCAACAGCAGATGATTCTCTTGGGTGATCTTTACCAGCTTCATTCGGCACAGCGGACCAATCAACAGGTCGAAAGACAAGCTATGCTCTTGCTGCATAATATCCCAGGCTTTGGCTTCCCTAGAAGACTCGGGCTCGTTCGACACATCAGCATGGTCAACAACACACCTCACTGCCTGTGGCTCTAGAATATGTTGATAAAGCACCTCGTTATTGGTGATAAAAGTAGTTCGCAATGATTCATGTTGCTTTACCAGCGCAGTGAACGCTTTATTAAGCGCCGACTTGTTCAGCCTACCTGTCAACTTAAACGAAGTCGGTATATTGTAAAAAGCTGTGTTCTGCGACACCTTATCCAAAAACCATAACGATTGTTGTGATGCAGAGGTTTTGTGTTGATAGTGCTTTCGACAATCTCTGGGCATTCGCGCCAGCTCGGGTAAGTTAAATAAATCACCGGCTTTTATCTTGTCGACAATAAGGCTCGCTATCGCGCTAACCGACGGATGGGTAAATATATCCTTGGGTGAAAGTGCAATGCTATATTTCTCCGTAAGCTTCAACGCAGCCTTACTGATCAATAAAGAGTGACCGCCTAGCTGAATAAAGTCGGCAGTACGCCCCAGCTTGCCGGTACCCAACAATTGCCGCCATAGTTGGGCGATAAAACTCTCAATCTTATTTGCCGGAGCAACAAAGGCGGCCTTATCGGTTACTTTTTGCGGTAAAGGCAGGTTACGACGATCGACTTTACCACTCACCATTACCGGTATTTTCTCTAATATCACGATATCGGTCGGCAGCATATATGCAGGTAAGTAATTTGATAAATGACCCGTAAGCTGAGCCAGATTCAGGCTGCCCTGTTCAGTTTCAACTATGTATGCAGTCAGACTCTGATCATCTTTTGTGACTTCTATTACCGCCACCACAGCTTCTTTTACCGCTGGGTGAGATGCCAGTACCGTTTCCATTTCGCCCAACTCGATCCGAAACCCGCGTAGCTTTACCTGTCCGTCTTTTCTGCCATAAAACTCCATTTCGCCATTATCCAGATATCTGGCTGTATCGCCTGTCTTATATAACCTGTCACCCCCCTGGTTAAAAGGATTGGCTATAAACTTATCCCGGGTCAACTCAACCGCATTAACATAACCTTGAGCCAAACCGTCACCGCCAATATAAATTTCACCGTAAACCCCCACAGGTACAAGCTGCATATTGGCATCGAGAATATAGACTGAGCGATTTGCAAATGGCCGGCCTATCGATATATTGTGACTTTCAGGTAGAGGATGCGTAATCTCACCTGCACTAGTCCACACCGTTGCTTCTGTGGGGCCATAGAAATTCCATACAGGCACACCCCAGCTTAATAAGGATTTTGCCAAATAATAAGGGAACGCCTCACCGCCACAGATGATTAACCTAAGGTTCAAGTCCCTGATGGCACTGACATCAATACTAAGAAGTAAGTTTCGAATTGCAGTGGGAGTTTGACTCAACACAGTTACTTTTTGCTGCTCGAGCAAGGAAAAAAAATCATTCGCGGATGTAACTGTCGCGGCTGGAACCACAACTAACTTGGCCCCATTTAACAAGCCCCCCCCCAGATTTCCCACACAGACAAATCGAATGCAATCGAATGAAAAACAGTCCAGACATCATTGCCATCAAACTTAAATTGATCCCGGGTCGCGGCAAATAAATGAACAACCGCCTTATGGCTGACTTTTACCCCTTTGGGTTTACCTGTCGAACCCGAGGTGTAAATAATATAGGCCAGGTCTGAGTTACTGGTTTTTACCTCCGCAATCTCATGCGGCTGGTCAAAGTTGATCTGCTCAAATAACAAGGTATTAACCCCTGTCGGTAACCCGCCGACAAGGTGAACTTTGGTCAACACGATATCGGCCTGGCTGTCAGACAAGATAAAATCAACACGCTCTCGAGGGAAACTTTGATCAATAGGTACGTATGCGGCGCCGGCTTTTAATACCGCCAAAATTGATATTATGGTTTCCAGCGAACGATCGATATAAATGCCAACAATAGAACCAGAATTGATCCCCCGCACTTGCATAGCATAAGTAACAACATTGGCGAGTTCATTCAGCTTTCCATAAGAAACTTGCTGATACTCAAACGAAACCGCAATGCGTTCAGGGTGTGACCTGGTACAGAGCTCAAAGAGCTGATGAATACACAATTGCTGTTTATATGATTGACTCACACTCCATTGTGTCAACAATTGCTTTCGTTCCGCGCCAGTCAGGATCTGAAGCTTACCCATCGGTCCTGCCGGATCTGCCAATACCGAATTAATCAATTGCTTGAAATGGCCGACCATTCGAAGCATGCGTTGCTCACTAAAAAGATCGCTCTCGTATATAAACGCAGCCTCAATATGCGTTTCTTTATCAAGCATTGACAGGGTTAAATCGATTGTTTTTAGTGCCTTGGTCGGCGCGAGTTTGTTAGCGATATCGAAAGCAGACAGGTCAGCGCTCACATCATCATCGAGCATGCCGTCAAAATCAAAGATCACGTCATCAGACAGTACAAATAACTTGTCAAACAAAGAGTTGCAGCCTTCACCTTGGCGATCAGCAAACTTTTCCCGTAACAAACTTAAATTACACCCCTGATGCTGACTGGCGACATTCATCTCGGACAAAACCGACCTGTTCAAGGATGAGAAACAATCACCCTCGTTGAAGCGGGTTCTCACAGGTACAGGTATAAAGCCCATTTTTACAGTATCACTAATGCCATCGAGATTAGTGGCGATCATCACATCATTAAGAGAGGTGTATCGGGCAACAAGTAAGCCAAAGGAACTAAACAAGAAAGAATGCAAATCCAGCCCATATTCTTGGATGTAACGATTAATCCGTTGCTTTTGGCTCTTTTCCAGAGTAAACGTGCTCTGCTTAAAGTGCTTTTTAAGTGAGTTACTTCTTGGGTAATCGGAGGGAAGATTAAATACAGGTAAGGGGCCGGATAACATTTCATGCCAAAATAACCATGATTCGTCTACTGGATTGGCCAACCCTGATGCAGGGTCAATAAAACTAAAAGCTATCTCAAGGCTGCCAGAAAGAAAACATGACCACAGAATATCCGTTTTCCGTCGCTTGTCTTCCATCGCAGGAATAGCCCCTTGATTGAGCAAGAACACACTGAGGGGTTTGCCAGCACGCTCCTCGATAGAATTAAGGGGAGAGCTTTGCTGAATAGTAGTGGTGATTGCTTTGATGTAACCTTCATACTCGTCAGTCCGCTCACTCCCTGTCAGATCCTGAAATACGAAAACTTCTTTTTCGCCATAAAGGTCAACATCTATCACGATTGCAGTTGCAACAAACTCATCGGTCCGGAATGATCGCCTTACGTGTAATTTTTCTGCACCACTATCTCCATAATTATCCATAACTTGTCCTTGGCAACAATTTTGTATAAAACCATCACCAAAATAGGATAATCACTCTTCAAAGTTATTGAGGCAGTTCTCACCCCGTCATTAATAACCATTAAATCAATAGCAAGTGCTATTAACGGAGTAAGTCTTTCCTCAGGCCGATGTAACCATTGTTCGTCCCCAGATTGTCGATGACAACCACCTTAATTTTCAGATAACTAAGCAACAACCAAAGAGGGCAAAGAAATTGCTCTCTTTGCCCTCTTTGGTTATCAAAATATAAACAGTGAATTACTCTCTGATTTTTTCCGGCATTACAGACTGCCCTTTACCTTTTCTGAGGTGCTGAGTGGCCAGCATAATCACCACAAATGCACCTGTAGCCAGTTTCAGATCGGAAGGTGGCAAACCAATGGATAACATCATAGACACCGCCTGATAGTAGACTACCGCACCTATCACAGGGGCAATCAACTGCTGCTGTAAATGTCGCCTGCCCACAATGGCTTCGCCGATAATCAACGCGGCCAGGCCGTTGATCAACACACCAAAGCCCATGTTTATATCCACAAACCCCTGGCTTTGCACTAGAATGGAACCG
Organism: Psychromonadaceae bacterium; assembly: GCA_965249895.1. Taxonomy (GTDB): domain Bacteria; phylum Pseudomonadota; class Gammaproteobacteria; order Enterobacterales; family CBDFNC01; genus CBDFNC01. Next base: position 904,905 of record CBDFNC010000001.1, on the reverse strand, counting down.
CCTAAGGCCGTTAAACCAGACGCTGCGCCCACCCCTAAAATCGTGGCTTTCCAGATACTTATACCAGATGCTTCCGACATATCAGGGTTTGCCCCAACCGCCCGGATACCCAAGCCCTTTTCGGTGTTAAAGAACCAGAGTAAGCCGCCGAGTATGGCCAGCACGATACCGCCCACCAGGGCTATCTTAAAGCCATCATTAAACGCCAGCACCTCTCCACCCAGGGCCATAAAAATATTATCGTAGCTAAACAGGGCGATATTGGATTTGCCCAGGATGCGCAGGTTAATACTCCACAGCATGGTCATTACCAAGATGCCTGCCAGCAGGGTATTGATACCAAACCTCAGGTGAATAAAAGCTGTACTGCAACCGGCCAGAAAGCCCACAGCCGCCGCAGCCAGCATGGCGAATACCGGATCCACACCCGCTACCAATAGCACGGCACATACACAGCCACCTAAGGGAAACGCCCCTTCACTGGTTAGATCGGGAAAACCCAAGAGCCGAAACGGAATCATAATGCCCAGTGCTACAAAGGCGTAGATCAGGCTCTGAGAGAAAGTCACCGGGACCAGGGCCCAGAACGTTGAAATCATATCTAACATAAGCTTAATCCGAGAGTAGTATTTTATCGTCGGTGAGGTGGAAGCGCTTCACCAGTTCGCCCACGGTAAGATCCGCTTTTTCTTCTGCCGCCATGTTCATCTTGACCCTGCCGGAATCCATCATTAACAGGCGATTTCCATAATCGATGGCGTGTTGCATATTGTGGGTAACCATTAGGGTAGTCAGGGAAAATGCATCTACTGCTTTGATGGTGGCATCCATCACCAGGGCGGCTGTTTTGGGATCCAGCGCCGCCGTATGTTCATCGAGCAACAAGAGTTTGGGTTTATGACTCACCGCCATCACTAGCGAAACACTCTGGCGTTGGCCACCTGAAAGCAAGTCAACCCGGGTTTCCATCCTGTCTTCCAGGCCCAAGCCAAGTACAGCTAACCTGTCTCTGAACTCCTGCTTACGTTTACTGTTTTTCCACCAGCTGAGTCTACGCTTTCTCGCGCGGGTTTCCGCCAACAGCATATTTTCCTCCACCGACATACCCGGCGCAGTGCCCATCATGGGATCCTGAAACACCCGGGCAATTAAGGAGGCTCGTTTATGGACGGGTAATTTGCGTAGGTTTATTCCATCCAACTCCAACGTACCTGAATCCAGCGAGACTTTACCTGCCACCGCGTTAAGCAGGCTGCTTTTTCCTGCCCCATTACTGCCGATAACGGCGGCGAAATCGCCGGGCTTTAAATGCAGATCAAGCTGATTGATGGCACGACGTTCATCTGGAGTTCCTGGAAAGAAGGTCTTGTTTGCCTGTGAAATCTTTAACATTACTACTTCCTAAAATACAGCTGTGCACACACTTGGTGGTATCAACAAAAAAAAGGTGGGAAGCCCCACCCTTAACACGCTAATCCACTACACAGTTACAATCTTTCAGTCCTTCGGGCAGCGTCAACCCCAGCTTTTTAAGTTGCACCGAACTAATCACAGCGGCATGGTCTTCATAGGCAGGCCTTATTGGCGCAAGGTCCGCGGCTTTATCGCCTTTTAATAACCGATCGGCCAGAGATGCTGCATTTTTACCTACCAGCTTATAGTCCACCGCAAACGCCGCCAGTACCTGATGATCATTTACCGGACCAGGTGAACCGTTAACTATAGGTAGTTTTATAGCTGATGCCGAAGCCGCTACTGCCGGAATAGCAGGTTGCAGCAAGTTGGAAGTACCCACATAAATCGCGTCTGCTTTGCCCTTTAAGGAACGGATCCTGATGGTAATATCGTTGGCATTATCGATACCTAAAGGCACAACTTCGAAACCATGGTTTGGCGCCAGCTTTTTCAATGTCTCCAGACTGGCGACATCATTGTCTTCCCCCGGATTAAACGGAACAGCCAAGCGTTTGGCGTTGGGTAGCAACTTACGGGTAAAAGTCAGCACGCCATCGAGATCCTGAAGATCCGACGCACCTGTCATATTTTTCGCTCCAGTCTCCCAGCTAGGCACCAGCTTAGCCGCCACCGGATCGGTAACCGCAGAGAATACTACGGGAATATCTGAGCCACGCAGCACTTGTTTGGCCGCCTGGCTTAAGGGGGTGGTAATCGTAAGTATGAGTTTAGGCTTGCCCGCTTTTAACTTAGTCAGTAATTGAGGGGCCAAGGCCGCATCGAAGTTAATCTGGTCGTAATCATAAACCACATCCTTATAACCTTTTACCGCCAGCTCCTGTTTGAAGCTGGTCACCACCTCATCCAGTTGAGGGTGGGGACCAAATTGAGCAATGCCTATCTTTATCTGCTCGGCATAAGCCATGGACATGGACGAACCCGCAATTAATGCGCTGGCTACGTATTTTGCAATCTTATTCACACCACTTCTCCTTGATCTCGTTCTCTGTGCGTTTCCAAAGCCGACAACCCCCCTGTATCGCTCAAATGACGCTAGGGAGCTGGATTACCTTACTGAGTTCAACACCGTGAAAAAATAACTTTTTATTAACATTTAGTATTCCATTAAAGAATATCCAATAAGAATGAACAGACTTTTATTTCACTTAACTCGACTACTTGATAGCAAATAAAAACCCATAAAAACACCTTTACTCAACATAAACGTAACATCCGTCACATTAGGGAATATTTAGCTGTGAAAGAGAGAGAAAGCAGGAAAACACGTTAATTACAGGAAGCAATTATCTGCCAAAGCGTTCGACTAGTGTCAGACCAGCCTTCCTCGATACGGAACACTCTCACTAAAGATTAAATAAACTTCAGCATTTAATATCGCTAATAACCACAACTCTCCAGAGGGATACCTGGTAAATAACCCTCATACACTTCATGAAAATGGCCGATGGGAAGTAGCTAACAGCGGCCAGTACTATGTAAAAGCCGAAGATGCTAGTGGAAAATTCAAAGCAACCGGCGAGGTGAACGTGACTCGCGGAAAAACCAATGTCATAGATATAGTGCTGGAGTAATTAAAACTTATGCCTTAGAGGCATAGGTTTATTCAGCCTCGTTGACCCGGGGCTTTATGGTGTTCTAGCTTCTTGCTCAAAAAAGTGTTCTAACAAATCTTCACCATAACAATCTGTTACCAGATCCAGGGTTAGTGCCGTCATAAAAAACTCGATGGGCCCATAAGTTTTAACCGAGCTAAAGGTGCGTAATAGTGGCAAGCACAGTGGCACTACCCAAGCAGGAATGTAACTGATTTTCACTGGCTTACCCAAGGCCTTAAACGCTGCTACGGCCATTTCATTTTGGCTGTAGACTTTGGGGCCACCCACATCTACATCTGCCTTACCTTGTGCCAGGCTATCCACACATACCTTAGCCAAATCTTTCCCTGAGACAGGATTGCCTCTGAACCCTCCGTCACCAAATAAGAAGACCCGGCCTTTGCGGGCCATGTTTAAAACCTCTTTCAGATCACCAAAAAAACCACTTGGCCTGATAATGCAGTGCTTCAACTTAGCCGCAATCAGGGTATCGGCGAAACGTTCTTTGGCTTCGATGATCTTCAGTTCTTTCATATTTTGGCCATTAAAAACGGAAACATATAAAAAAGACTGAACTCCGGATTTTAGCGCTTGGTCCAGCAGGTTTTTATTACCTTGATAGTCTACATCCTGATACGTCAGGTTATCCCGCTGGCGAGTGATACCAACACTGGAAAAAACCAAATCCATCCCATTTGCCACACCGGCCAGACTTGCCACATCGGTAACCTGTCCAACAAACACTTCGTCAGCCAGCGGAGTTAACCTTTGCTTTTGTGCTTCACTTCGCACTAACACCCTAACCCAATAACCACGCGACTTAAGTTCCTTTAGCAAGAAACCACCTAAGTACCCGGTTGATCCGGCCAATAATACCTTTTGCATACAAGCTCCCCCAAAACAACAAACCAACCGGTCCGCATCGAAAACTTTAACACAAGGAATAAGGCAAAGCGACAGTTCCCTATATATGAAAGAGTCAATTTATGGTGCCACAACCGCAGTCCTATCGCGTTCCCGAGCATAAATAAACCTGGTTAACAGTATGGTGGATGTGATCACCAGAGCACTGCCAAGAAACAGGGGCAGCGCCGGGTCCAGTTTAAGGGCCAGACTTCCAACCAGCGCAATAATGGCATTGGCGATACAGAAAGTCGCGGTTAATAACCCCATCAGAGCCCCATTGCCCACCTCTTTGTTGATGTCTGAGGCAAACACTGGCAACAAGCCATTATAGATAGCAATAGACACGCCGGTCAGAGAAAACGTGACGATCATGATGGTCTCGTCGGTAAACGGAATAATTGAGAAAAATATCGCCGTCATCAACATACCCACAATCAAAGTGGTCTCGATACCGAGCCAGCGTTTTAACCTGGTCACCAACAGCAGGCTAGCCAGGGCCATACAAATTGTCATAATAGCCGTGGTTTCACCAATATCATCTGGCAAAAAGCCTCGCTCAGTCACTAACCAGACTGGATAAAACTCATAGAAGGCATTTAACCCCAAGGTGAATACCAGTTGAAACACAAAAATCTTGAACACGCTGGGGATCCGCAGCAGATGCAGAGAGTTGTGGGATTTGACCAGCGTCAGCAGGGAGGTATCGATTTTCACAACATGGGTTTCTTTCACCGCCAGGGTCACAAAAATCATGCAGAGAAAAACCGCTCCAGCCGCCGCCTGAAATGCCACCTCTGCGCCATAAACAGCCAGATAACCTCCGGCCAGCGGACCTACCAGCCAGCCGAGGAAGATAGAGGTACTGAGCAGTGACATAGCCCGGGTCTTGTCTATGGATTTGCCCAAGTCAAGGGCGATAGCCCGGGCTATGGCAATATTGCCTTCACAAAGTCCGGTAAAAAAACGGGCGAAGATAAATAACAAATATATCTCGTTGACGATGGCGTAGGCCGTCAACAAATAACCGAGAATACTAATAAACAGGGTAGTGATGAGGATTTTTTTCCGCCCATAGCTGTCGGACAAGGCGCCAATAATAGTCCCCCCAATAAACATCCCTAACGGGTAAACAGCCAAAGCTACACCAAGCAATAGCTCTGGAGACAGATCTAAAAACGTATTCAAGCCATTGAGCTGACCATCCATAAATAACGGGGCCAAAATAGGATAAGGCAAAGCGATGCCGGCACAACTTAGCAGAGAGACCAATAAAACCGAGGTAAAAACCAGATAATCTTTGATAACCAATGCCTTTAAGTAAATTAAGTCATTTACATAATAAGCGAGGGGAAATTAGTTTGTAAACATTTATATTTACTAATAAAGGATAAAGCATCTTGCCATTAGCCTGACCTAAGTCACTGGACTGACCTGTTCCACATGACTTTAGCCCCTTATTAGCAACTCAATGTGTTAACATTCCGCTGAAAGGATAAGCGACTAAATTGACTGAAAAATGGAGCCTTAAGTGAAACAAACACAACGTCATCATGAAATCCTCGAGCTATTAACGCAACAAGGATTTATGTCGACTGAAGCCTTTGTGGAAAACTTTAACGTTAGCCCGCAAACCATACGCAGAGATCTCAATGATCTGGCTACCCAAGGTCGCATTTCACGGCACCATGGCGGCGCGTCCCTCTATTCCAGTACAGAAAATGACGCCTACTCCACTCGCCAAATCCAATATCACGCTGAAAAAGAGCGCATCGCCAAACGCCTGGCAGAGCAAGTCCCCAACGGTGCTTCGTTATTTATTGATATAGGTACTACTACAGAAGCCGTCGCCAAAGCCCTGCTAAATCATAAAGGGCTCAGAATAGTGACCAATAACATCAATGTCGCCAGTATCTTAATTGCCAAGGAAGATTTTACCGTAGTGGTTGCCGGTGGTGAGGTGCGCAATAAAGACGGTGGTATTATTGGTGAGGCGACGCGAGAGTTTATCGATCAGTTCCGCATGGATATAGGCATTATCGGTATCTCTGGGATCCATAATGATGGCTCCCTGCTGGACTTTGACTATAACGAAGTCAAAGTCGCCCAAGCGATAATTGCCAACTCAGGCACCATAATGCTGGCGGCGGACCGCAGTAAGTTTGGCCGCAACGCTATGGTGAATTTAGGCAATATCTCTCAGGTGGATTACCTGTTTACCGACGCTGAACCATCGATTGAATTAGCCGAAAAAATGCGGGAACACGGGGTAGAGCTGCACGTCTGTTAACCCTGCTCCTATCTGTCCTCGGCCCTTGCAGAGGACGGAAAGGTAGTATTTAATCCTGCCAGCGAACCATAGTTTTTATATTGCTTTGCCTTCTCTGCCAATCTCACCATTCCCCTATCATAGATAGCAAAATCAACGAGAATAAACTGATTAGAAATGGCGTTTGGCAGTCGTTTATCAACATGTTGATCCGACCCGAACCATGCCCGCTTTTAGCTGATTTAGATAGGTTTCCAGCACCAGGTTATCCCGTCTACCTTTGCGAGTAATGGCGGAAAACAAGGTTAGGTAATTTAGCGCTTGTGGCAATAGCGTTTTCATCTGCCCATCTCTGATCCAGCGCTGGGCAAAATGATCCGGTAAGTAGCCAATAAATTGGCCGGTAAGTATAAGAAATGCAATGCCTTCACGATCGCTGGCCGTTGCGCTGGCGGTCAGCTGTTGATGTAATCGCTTTATCTCCGGCGTTTGAGCGTAAGCCGGAACTACCGCATCGTAACGGTGTAATTCAGCCTGCTCAATACTCTCAGTTTGCTGGTTAGACAGAGGATGCTGGTGGCTGCAATAAAGATGCGACTCTTCATGGTACAAAGGCAGGTAATCTAACCCAGCCAGGGGTCTTAATTCAGGAACGACACCTATATGTAAACGGCCATCGAGCACGCCGAGCTCGATTTCATTTGGCGGACTCATCCGAATATTGATGGTGACATCGGGACCTTGTTCCTTAAGCGCCGACAACGCATTGGTGACTCGCATATGGGGTATGGTGACCAGGTTGTCCGTGATACCAATGTTTAATTCCCCCTTAAGTTTGTCATGCAGGGCATTAACCCGAGTTCGAAAATCAGCCAGGGATGAAAAAAGCTGCAGGGTATATTCGTAAACTTGTCGACCTTCTTCGGTAAGTGAAAAACCTGCCCGCCCGCGCTGGCATAGTCGCAATCCTACCCGTGCCTCCAAATCTGCCATAGAGATGCTAATCGCCGCTCGGCCGATATTAAGCTCGACTTCGGCGGCGGAAAAACCACCACATTCAACCACAGCCTTAAAAATCCTCAACATCCTGATTTCCACATCCGTCAGCTGCCCCTTGCTCTTTGTCATCCCTTCGCCTTGATTGTTTAATTTTTAGTTAACTAAAGGTTAAATGATTTGAATTTATTAACACGATAACGGCTGACAAAGTAAATAACAACGGAGCCACTGTTTATAAAGGCAGCTGGCTTAAGGGATTTATACCCAAGCTGTTTGGGTATAAATAAAACAAGTTTAATGACGGGAGTAGAGAATGAGTGAGATCAGCGTTTCCACCTGTAACCAGTTTAGCCAGGATTTTTTTGAGGCACATTGGATGCCATTTAGCAGTAACCGGGAGTTTAAAAAAAATCCCCGCCTGATGGTTTCGGCAAATGGCAGCTATTACACTGACGCTAACGGTCGACAGGTGTTTGATAGCCTATCCGGCCTTTGGACATGTGGCGCAGGCCACAGTCGGCCGGAGATTATTGAAGCGGTATCGAATCAGGTTAAACAGCTCGATTACTCTCCGGCATTCCAGTTTGGTCATCCCAAATCATTCGAATTGGCAAACCGAATCAAAAGCCTGATGCCTGAGAACCTGGACTATGTTTTTTTCACCGGCTCCGGCTCTGAAGCCGTAGAGACTTCCCTAAAAATAGCCAGAGCCTATTGGCGTAAGCTGGGAAAACCGGCGAAAACCAAACTTATAGGTCGCTCTAAGGGTTATCACGGCGTCAATTTTGGCGGCATGAGTGTGGGAGGCATAGGCCCTAACCGGGCTATCTATGGTCAGGCTGTCGATGCCGCTCACCTTCCCCATACCCAGGTCAAAGGCAATGAATTCTCCCTGGGCTTACCGCCACGCGGTGCCGAAACTGCAGAACACTTACTCGAACTAATTGCCTTACATGATGCTGCCAATATTGCGGCTGTTATTGTCGAGCCATTGGCAGGCTCTGCGGGGGTATTGCCTCCACCTGTGGGCTATTTAAAACGCCTGCGAGAAATCTGTGATGAGCATGAAATCTTATTGATTTTCGATGAAGTTATCACGGGGTTAGGTCGTATGGGGTCTTACACAGGGGCACAGGAGTTTGGCGTAACACCGGATATTATTAACCTTGCCAAGCAGCTGACCAACGGCGTTATCCCCATGGGCGCCACCGTGGTAAAGAGTGAAATCTATGACGCCTTTATGGCCTGTGATGAGCCTGAATATATGCTCGAATTACCTCATGGCTACACCTATTCTGGCCACCCCGTTGCCTGCGCCGCAGCGCTGGCAACACTGGATATATTGGAAAATGATCAACTCATTCAGCGAGTCCGGGATATGTCCCCCATCTTCGAGCGGGCCCTGCATAGCCTGAAAGGAAATAAATATGTCACCGATATTCGCAACTATGGCCTGGCAGGCGCCTTAACCATAACCCACGCACCAGGCGAGCCCGCGCTTCGCCCTTACCTTATCGCCATGAAGATGTGGGAGAAGGGGTTCTACGTTCGCCATGGTGGCGACACCATCCAGCTTGCCCTGCCATTTATCGTTGAGCCTGTCGAAATAGACAGGCTGTTCGATGCGTTAGGCGAAACCATCGATACGCTGAATTAACTCTCTGTGATTAAATTAAAGGACCCATCAATGACTGTAATTGGACACTTTATCAATGGCGAAATACGTCATGATACGGCTCGTACTCAGGCTGTATTTAACCCGGCTCACGGCGAGGAGATCAGACAAGTAGCGTTAGCATCTCGCACCACTGTTGAAGATGCCATCGCCGCCGCCGAAGCCGCTTTTCCTCAGTGGTCTGATACACCGCCATTAAAACGCGCCCGGGTCATGTTTCGTTTTAAAGAACTGCTGGAAAAAAACGCCGATACCCTTTGCCAGATGATTGGCGAGGAGCATGGAAAAATAAGCCACGACGCTGCGGGAGAGCTGCAGCGCGGTATCGAGAATATTGAATATGCCTGCGGCGCTCCGGAATTATTAAAGGGGGAGCACAGTAAGAATGTTGGCCCGGCGATTGACTCCTGGAGTGAGTTCCAGCCTTTAGGTGTGGTTGCGGGTATCACCCCGTTTAACTTCCCAACTATGGTGCCTTTGTGGATGTTTCCCATGGCGCTGGTGTGCGGAAACTGCTTTGTACTTAAACCATCAGAGCGTGTACCAAGCGCTGCTTTATATATGGCTCAACTGCTGCAACAGGCGGGGCTTCCCGATGGCGTATTTAACCTTGTTAATGGTGATAAAGAAGCCGTTGATGTGCTGCTGGAAGACAAGCGGGTCAAGGCCGTTAGCTTTGTCGGGTCCACCCCCATTGCCGAACATATTTATACCCAGGCAAGTAAAAACGGTAAGCGCTGTCAGGCATTAGGGGGCGCCAAAAATCACGCTGTGGTGATGCCGGATGCGGATATAGACAATGCGGTGAGCCAGTTGCTGGGCGCGGCTTTTGGATCTTCGGGTGAGCGTTGTATGGCACTGTCGGTGGCTGTGGTCGTGGGAGACACGGTTGCGGATACCCTAGTGAGTAAGTTAACAAACGCAATGGCGCCATTAAACGTCGGCGCCTATAACAACAGCGAAAACGACTTTGGCCCGCTGATCACACGCCAGCATATGGCAAAGGTACTGGCGTATATCGATAGCGCCGAGCAGGCCGGCGCCAGCATAGTCGTGGATGGCAGAGGCCCACAAGTAACTGGGTTTGAGAATGGTTTTTTTGTCGGTGCAACCCTGATAGATAAGGTGAGACCGGAAATGAAAAGTTATCGGGAAGAGATATTTGGCCCCGTGCTGTTGGTGCTGCGCGTCGAGAGTTTACAGCAAGCGATGGCGCTGATTGATGCTCACGAATACGGTAACGGCACCTGTATTTTCACCCGAGACGGAGAAGCGGCCAGGTATTTTTCCGACAATATAGAGGTGGGTATGGTGGGCATCAATGTACCACTGCCCGTGCCCGTGGCTTACCACAGCTTTGGTGGCTGGAAACGTTCACTGTTTGGCGATCTGTATGCCTATGGCCCGGATGCGGTGCGCTTTTACACCAAGCGTAAAACCATCACCCAGCGCTGGCCTTCAATGGCGGTTCGCGAAGGAGCGCAATTTGCCTTTCCCAGCTAAAGGGGTTTAACACGACTGGCCAGCCTGCCATCACCTTATACCCAAGCGCGTGGAAATACGGTTTTATCGGTGGTGAGCGTGTGAAAACGCTCTCCAACCTCGATGTAAAACAACTTATTTAGTTGACGGGACTGGGTTCAGAGCAACAGGTTCAAACTCCTGGGCGATGCAAGGCTTACCGAACCTCGCCGAGGGATGGAAAGATAGCATAACAAATGGATTGGCTACGTTAGGTTTACCTATCGAAGCATTAACCATCATAGCCGCAGTAGACCAGATCAATGACATGTTCTGTACATCGACCAATGTCGTCGGCGATATCGCTGTCAACACCATAGTGGACAGGCATGAGAAACCGCTAGACAAAGGCATTGAGTCATACTGATTTAGTTCAAAATCAACGTGCTCTGTGGGGGTGAATTAAAACCACAGAGCACTGTGAAAACGCAAAGTACTGGTTAATCTACCCAGCCCTGAGAGCGAGTCACTGCTTTTTTCCAGCCTTGGTATAAACGAGCGCGCTGCTCTTTTTCCATTTTGGGCTTAAATTCTTTATCTATCTCTTTTTTCCCTTCCAACTCATGGTTTTCCCAAAAACCGATAGCAAGACCCGCCAGGTAGGCCGCCCCCAGCGCAGTGGATTCAGTGAGTTTAGGCCTGACCACTCGCGTTCCCATAATGTCTGCCTGAAACTGCATAAGGAAATCATTGGCAACCGCGCCACCATCTACCCGGATTTGGTTTAGCTTTAAGCCGGAATCTTCTTCCATGGCATCCAATACATCCCTGCTTTGGTACGCAATAGACTCCAATGCTGCACGAATAATATGGTTGCGATTAGCCCCTCGGGTCAGGCCAACCATGGTTCCCCTGGCATAGGCATCCCAATAAGGGGCCCCCAAACCAACAAAAGCCGGTACTAAATAAACGCCGTTGGTATCTGCTACCTTATCGGCGAAATACTGGGTGTCCGATGCATCACGGATAAGCCCCAGTTCATCCCGCAACCACTGTATCGTAGCGCCGCCCATAAACACGCTGCCTTCAAGGGCATAAGTCACCTTGTCATCGATTTTATAAGCGATGGTGGTTAGCAAACCGTGCTTCGAAGTGATGGCTTGTTGCCCTGTGTTCATCAGTAGGAAACATCCTGTACCATAAGTGTTTTTCGCCATGCCTTTGGTAAAGCACTGCTGCCCAACCAGCGCCGCCTGCTGATCTCCGGCAATACCGGCAATAGGGATCCGCGTACCGCCCTTACCACCGAGGTTCGCATGCCCGTACACTTCACTGCTGGCCTTCACTTGTGGCAACATGGCTTTAGGAATATCAAATAGTTCCAGCAGCTTTTCATCCCACTCCAGGGTGTGAATATTAAACAACATGGTTCGGGAGGCGTTACTCACATCGGTCACATGCACTTTACCATTGGTCAGCTTCCAGGCTAGCCAGGTATCGACAGTGCCGAACAACAGCTCACCAGATTCTGCCTTTTCCCTTGCTCCTTCAACGTTATCCAGGATCCACTTCACTTTTGAGCCGGAAAAATAGGCATCCAGCACTAATCCTGTCGTTTCCTTAACATAAGGTTCAAGCCCCTGCTCTTTCATGGCCTCACACATATCTGCCGTGCGGCGGCATTGCCAGACAATGGCATTGTAAATGGGCTGACCTGTATTTTTATCCCATACCAGGGTGGTTTCCCTTTGGTTGGTTATACCTATGGCTGCGATTTCATCGCTTGAGATGCCCGCCTGAGCCAGCACTTCCGTTAATACCGAACTTTGCGTCGCCCAAATCTCCATAGGGTTATGCTCGACCCACCCCGGCTGAGGGAAGATTTGAGTAAACTCTCTTTGACTGGTGCTGACGATTTTCGCATCGTGGTCAAAGATAATAGCCCGGGAACTGGTTGTTCCTTGATCCAGGGCGACAATGTACTTTTTTTCCTGTTCCATACTTACTCCATAGCTAGCCGGGTCATGTTTGTTAATTTGACAAAACAAACAGGTTTATTTTGATGATTGTTCCATTTTATTTTCGTGTTCGCAACATTTCGAGCAGATGTTAATCAAATGCGATGCTTTTACCAAACCAGATCAACATTCTGTCAATTTACCTCAGATACTATTCAGAATTTAGCCTTTTAAACCAAGAATGGTTAAACCTGGCAAATGATAAATCAGTGTCGTAAACATAAATGTTACATATTATTTCGAATTAGTACTCGATCTTTACCATGACTTTGCCATATACTTTCGCAAACGAACATTAGCACTCAAGTACGGAGATTTGACATCCCATGGCTCAACATACGACAGATTTTGACGTTCTAGTAATTGGTGGTGGTATAAATGGCGTGGCCGTTGCAGCCGATGCTGCCGGTCGAGGTTTAAAGGTTGGCCTGTATGAAATGTCAGATCTGGCATCTGCCACCTCCTCAGCCAGCAGCAAGCTTATCCACGGCGGGTTGAGGTATCTGGAGCACTATGAATTTCGTCTGGTGGGTGAAGCCCTGGCTGAACGCGAGGTGCTGCTGAAAAGCGCTCCTCACCTGGTCGCGCCAATGCGCTTTCGCTTACCACACCGCCCTCATCTGCGACCTGCCTGGATGATACGCATAGGTTTGTTTATGTACGATAACCTGGGCAAACGCGTGTCGTTGCCATCCAGCCACAGCATCAAGTTCGACCAGAAAAGTCCTTTAAAGCCTATTATGAGCAAAGGTTTCGAGTACTCCGATTGCGCCGTAGATGATGCTCGCTTGGTGGTTATGAACGCTTTGCTGGCACAGGAAAAAGGCGCGCATATCGAAACTAAAAAGCGCTGCGTTGCAGCAAAGCGCGAACAAGGTATTTGGAAGGTAACCCTGCAAAATATGGAAACCGGTCTTGAGCAACAAGTAACCAGTAAAGCACTGGTGAATGCGGCTGGTCCCTGGGTAGCAAGCTTATTTAAAGACGAGCTTAAGCTGAATTCTCCGCGTGGTATCCGACTGGTGAAAGGCAGTCATATACTGGTGCCAAAACTGCACGATGAAGGTTGCGCTTATATTCTGCAAAATGAAGATAACCGCATCGTCTTTGTGATCCCTTATATGGAAGATTACTCTTTGATTGGCACCACTGACGTGGAATACACAGGCGATCCAGCCAAGGTGGCCATTAGCGACGAAGAAATTGATTACCTTTGCGATATCGTTAACCAGCACTTTAAACAAGCCATTAGCAGCAAAGACGTGGTGGGCCGGTTCTCCGGCGTTCGCCCTTTGTGTGACGATGAATCATCTTCAGCCCAGGCGGTAACCCGGGACTACACACTGGAAATTGAAGATTTCCAGGGTGAAGCGCCTTTACTGTCTATCTTCGGTGGAAAACTCACTACCTACAGAAAGCTGGGTGAAGCGGCGTTAGGGAAACTTGCCCCTTATTTCCCACAACACACGACACCATGGACCAAGAGCGCCGTGATCCCTGGTGGTAACTTTACCTCCAGAGAAATGCTCCTGAATGAGTTGGCGAAAGACTATCCCTGGATGGACAAATCCATACTAAAACGCTGGGTAAGAAGTTACGGCACCATCAGCCGCACCCTGCTGGCAGGAAAATCTTCTCTCGATCAGCTTGGCACCAGCTTTACCCGGGGATTGTATGAAACAGAAGTCGATTACCTGATAGAGCACGAGTGGGCGAAAAACAGCGACGATATTTTATGGCGCCGTACTAAGCTGGGTTTGGCGTTTACTGCACAGGCAGAAAATCAGCTAACTTCATATATCCAACATAAGCGAGAAGGTGCTGTAGCATCCCCTGCAGCTTAAAGCTTCTTAGGTTGCTGAGCCCGCAGGCTCAGCAACCACTTCAAACCTCAGCTAGCGTTCCCCTTGTCAGAAACAGCTCTGCTATTTCATAGGAAACAAGGCCGAATTATCCGCGAAAAATCCACCTCAGTAATACCTTTAGTGACGACGCCAATAACACAATCATTGTCAATCTCGACGAACTCACAGATAAAGGTATAGGATTGGAGCTTGGTTCCTCGCCTGCCCTGGTGCGTTTCAGGATCTCAACAAATGGCCAGATACCCCCGTCTTCGCCCTGGGTTTCCAGCCAAGAGCTGCCAGTGCTTTACCAGGCTTGGCCCGTCAGTCTGCTTATCCGAGATAACCCAGTAAACGCCAGTCTTACCTTAGGGAAAACCCAGTTAGAGGTCTCCAGGTAAAAGAGGTGGAGACGTTAATAGATGTACGCCTCCAGGGAGCCAAATAGAGCGTCGAAAAAACAGGTTCAAAGAGTTATTTACGGGCTCCCGCGCCTTGGGGATATGAGGCTAGTCTGAGCGTCAACGGAATTATAAAGCTGGCCTGTTATACTGCATTTGGTCTATTCTGGTCGCTATTCTTGCGGTGCTTACATACTGTAACATTACCTTAAGGGCAGACTCTCTATCGGTGCAGGAAGTTATCATCGCTAGTATTTCTCTAGTACCGCTTCAACCTGATGAGAGGCGCGTTTTACCGCATCTTCACCCGCCTTAATAGCTTCATCCGCACGATGAAACTCCATGGTACCTACATCTCTCAAGTCGGGAACAATACAAATATCCGGGGGATCCCCCATTAACCTGGCCCTTTTATACCTCTGATCCAGGATATCCATAGACCGGGACATAACTGCGAGCGCACTAGGATCGGATTTAGAGCCAAGGGAAAATTTCTCGGAAAGCCGGCTAACATGATCTCGCCCTTTAGCCAGCAGATCCATAAACCCTGTACTCTGATGTTCCTCAGCTTTTACCGTCTCTTCGATGGAGGGTTTGTTTGAAGCCATGTTCACCGGCAAGACCTGCATTCTTCCTCGTCGTTGACCATTTAGATCTACCGCAATAACGATATCAACCTCCATTGCTCGACTAACAGAGACAGGCACTGGATTAACCACGGCGCCATCCACCAGCCAACGGTCTCCAACCTTAACTGGCGCTAGTATTCCAGGCATTGAACAGGAAGCACGTACTGCATGGCGTAGATCGCCTTGCTGGAACCAAATTTCCTGACCAGAATACAGATCGGTTGCAACCGCGATAAAGGGACGGCTCAGCTGCTCTATTTGCATGTCACCAATGCGATTCTGCAACACATCAAACACTTTCTCACCACTAATCAATCCACCTTTACGCCAACTAAGATCCATCAGTCCCAGCACATCCCAGCTGGTAAAGCTGCGCACCCACACCTCAAATTCGTTAAGGTTATCGGCGGCATATGCTGCACCGACGAGGGCGCCTACGGAGCAACCCGCTATTTTGTCGGGTTTAATCCCCATCTCTGCTAGACCATTTAACACACCAATATGAGCCCAACCTTTCGCAGCTCCACTGCCTAGCGCGATTCCAATTTTTGTCATACTTTTTATATCCAAGATTTAACTCAACATCGATTTTTTCGGCAAACAGTCACTGGCCATTCATTTGCGACAACCATTTCTATGTACACTTTTGCTGTGCCAACACGTACGCCCTAATTATAGCTAACTCGAATATACCCCAACCGTTTCAACCTATTGGTAAAATTCGTGGAGCCCCTTTGTTGTCCACCAAGAGTTATAAATCGACGAGTAACGCTAATGCTGGTTGCTGGTTGTTTGGGTAGACTTGGTAGACTTTATGATATTTTATTAGGCTGGCTTTCTTATTTCCTTGGCTAAGTAATAGTCCGTGCTTCGCCGCCACTTTTGCTAATAATTGTTCATCACTGCGAACATATAATGTGACAGGTCTGATAATCTGACCGGATTGAATATGTTCTTTATATTGCTCAACTGAAATCACCAGACTATTTCGTCCCTCAGCGAGAAGCTTTAGCTTAGCCGTCACTTCCCTGTCGATAGTCACTAACCAGTTATCCTGCTCAAGCTCGCTGATCATCTTGATAAGTGAAGCGCCTATCACGCTGTTTTGCTCTGCAGCCAGATATTGGCTTTGGATCCGCTCAAGCAACGATTTCAACTGGGCGCCGGCTCCCTTACTTCTTCCGTCGCGGATCCAGTTAGTCAGGTCGTTTGCCACCAGCTTGGAAAAGCGCCGATCCTTCAGGGCTTGCGCCATCCAGCTGCAGAGAAAATGGCTCTCCGCCGCGGCTGTTTTAATGCTGTTAGTATTGGAAGCTCGTGCTTCAAGCGCCCCAAGGCCAGCTTGCGCAAGAGCAACTATGGCCTGGTTATAGGTAGTCACACTGAAGGCCTCTATTTGAAGTAGCTTGGCGATCTCACAGGTTGATCAGCCCGTAGTTATCTAGCGATAAATTATCTCATCGTTCCCGCTTTGGTTGCACATTTATTCGAGGAATACTTGTGGCTGACAATAAAGTTTAATCGGTCATTATTGCTTTGATCGAACTTGCACACAGTGCCCTGAAGAGTCTCCTCATGATTTCGATATAAATCATGAGGAGACTCTTCAGCGTTTGGCATGCATTCCAGAGCCAAAAATACCATCAGTAAATTCAAAAATATCGTCAACTTTAATCATGAGCAACAGGGATAGTGTGGAGTAAAAAGAAAGAGCTTACCGCAAAGCCCTTGCTGGGCCTAGCTCATATAAGGGGATAGATAAGGCGTGGTATGAAATTAGTCATAACACGTACGCTTTCTTTTCCGTCAGCTTACGTTTTACGGGATAAGTCTTGTAGCGATTCTAAAATATCAACAGATCTTTCTATAATTTTTAATTCTTCTGCCGAACCTCCATTTTCTTTGGCGAAAGCTAATGATTCACGCATTGATGCTAAAAGATCATATTTAACCTCTGGATCATTATCTACACTACGAGGTGCCATTAGATGTAAACCATCTCTTGAAGATATTAAACCATTATCCATTAATTCTGAAGTCATGCCCACTATTTCGTTTTGCGATATATTCGTAACATCATAATCATTAGCAACTCTCTGCCAATTGTCTTTGGCATTAAGCCCTGCACTACTAATACTCACTGTATCGTTTATTGTTTTGCTTTGAATAGGTGCAGCTGAATTATTTGAAGCATTAGAAAGCCTATTTTGCATTTGATAAATGGAGTTTGCTTGAGCATTATTGTTTATTTGCATGAAAATCCCCTATTAGAAATAACCTAAACATTCCAAGCAAAAAACAAGCCAAGAAGCTTTGTCGGTAATACTGGCTATAAATATATATTTGTATGGATTTCATTCTTAAAGGGGCAAGTTATTGCCACCTAAAATATTAGAGCGGCAATAATTATAAGTAGGTGAGCATAAGTTTTCAGAGCTGCTCCCTGTTTGTTTTTTATGCAGTGGCACAGATATTTTTGCGCTTTTTCACCGACTCCAGTATACATGCATCAATTTTCAACATCATGCGTACCAATCCGTGAAAGTAGTATGGCACCTTACTGAGGCCGAACAAATTACCCTTAGAGAGTCTGTGGCTAATCACCCCAAACATCGTTGTAGAATCCGGGCTCATGCCATCCTACTCAGCCATAAGAGATACGATATTAAGCAGCTAGCGGATATCTTCGATACCAGCTTGGAGACGCTTTCTAAATGGATCGATTGCTGGGAAGAGTTTGGGATCTCAAGCCTTTATGACGCAAAGCGAACGGGGCGGCCCACTATTTATACGGATGAGGAGAAACAGCGCCTGAAAGAGCTTGTGGATGAGGAGCCTCATCAACTCAAGCGAGCCCAGTCCCTGATGGAGAAAGAAAGCGGCAAAAAAGCCAGCGTTTCAACGATTAAGCGAACGTTGAAAAAAAATTTAACTACAGCCATAAAAGAGCCAGACATTCACTCAAACTAAAGCGTGATGAAGAGGCGTTCCGAAAGTGTTACAACACCCTGAATAAATTTATAAAGCTTGAACAAGAGGGCGAGTTGGACCTCTATTATTTCGATGAATCAGGTTTTAGCCAAAAATCGAACTTACCTTACGCATGGAGCCCAGTCGGTGAGCCGTTTGCATTTCCTGCCTATTCGCATAGTAAGCGATTGAACGTACTTGGCTTTTTAAGCCGCCAAGGAAAGCTAGTTTACCACAGCACCGAAGGTCACGTTACTACTGACACAGTCATCGAGGCGTTTGAAAAGCTGATAGAAAATAAGCCACACACCGCAAAGAAAAAACTGACAGTCGTTTTTCTGGACAACGCATCTTTTCACCGCTCTGCGAAATTTAAAGAGAAATGCAGTGACTGGATAACAGAGGGTGTTTTGGTGCTGTATCTGCCAGCTTATTCGCCAGAGCTGAACGGTATCTGGGACATCCACAATTTTGTGATAACAAAAATGGCAGTCCATAATAAAGAGATGGCTGCTGTATGTCGGAGGTGCTATGACTGTTGCCAGATCTCGCTTAATCCACCCTGAATCAACCCCCTTCTATCACTGTGTCGCCAGGTGTGTTCGTCGAGCTTTCTTATGTGGCTACGACAAATATGCTAATCGCTCTTATGAACACAGAAAACCCTGGGTAGTAAACCGGATCCGCTTTCTTGCAGACTGGTCGGTATCTGGGACATCCACAATTTTGTGATAACAAAAATGGCAGTCCATAATAAAGAGATGGCTGCTGTATGTCGGAGGCGCTATGACTGTTGCCAGATCTCGCTTAATCCACCCTGAATCAACCCCCTTCTATCACTGTGTCGCAAGATGTGTTCGTCGAGCTTTCTTATGTGGCTACGACAAATATGCTAATCGCTCTTATGAACACAGAAAACCCTGGGTAGTAAACCGGATCCGCTTTCTTGCTGGTTTATTCTCGATAGACGTCTGTGCCTACGCTGTTATGAGCAATCATTACCATGTCATCTTACGGGTTGATTTAGCAGGAAATAAACAGCTTTCTGATGAGGCTGTGATCGAACGGTGGGGCAAGTTGTTTGCCATTCATGTGCTGGTTGCACGTTGGCAATCCGGTCAAACAAAAAGTGAAGCTGAAGTTGATGCGGCCAGGAAACTGGTGAATATTTGGCGTGAACGGTTAGGGGATATCAGTTGGTTTATGCGTTGCCTGAATGAACACATTGCCAGGGAAGCAAACAAGGAAGATAAATGCAAAGGGCGGTTTTGGGAAGGCCGATTCAGAAGTCAGGCACTGATGGACGAGACGGCGTTATTGGCCTGTATGGTTTATGTGGATTTAAACCCAATCAGGGCAGGCTTGTGTGATTCCGTGGAAGAAGAGGAATTTACCTCAATCCATGAACGAATTGGTGACTGGAAGGCAGCGAGTGATAAGCAGCGCACGGGCCAGGGAGCAGAAAGAAGCCATTTTTTGTTGCCTTTTAGCCGCTCAAAAAATGACACGGACAGAGAAATTCCGTTTGACTTTAAAGAGTACCTTTACCTCGCCGATTGGACAGGCCGAGCTATCCGAGAAGACAAAACAGGTTACATACCGGAACAGACACCAAAGCTATTGGACAACCTGCTTATCCCGCATGAATCCTGGGTAATGACAGTACAGCACTTTAGTCGCTCATTTGGCAGTGCTGCAGGCACCTGGGAAGCAATAACCGCACTAAGTCACAAGGTTGGTCATCACTGGATAAAAGGCCATTCGGCATGTGATCGGCTTTATCAATCTGGGTAGCGCAAGAATCCCGCGAAACAACCCAACCAGCTTATTATTCATTACGCTAGTCCAGCTATGCCCTAACTACAGGTAAACACATTAGTATTGACGACTTTTCGCTATTTTCCCTGAGGTCGTAAAAATTATTGATGCGGCATCTTAAAAAATGGCATGGTGGCCACTTTTTGGCTCATATGAGGTCAGAAAAAGGTGGATGTCCGGCTATCGCCAATTGTGGCCGCTTGTGGTTCTCTGTACCTTGCCGAAAGCTCAGAACTAAACTCATACAACGCTCTCTGACCGAAGAAACCTCTGTTTTTAGTTTCGATTTCTTCTGTCGTCATGAAATCAAACTTATGCTCTTCGTAGTACTTATCTTTTAATGCATTCCACTCTGCTAATGTCCCTCTGAAGTTTGGATCAATGTCCGTAGACATTTTGGTATAAAGAAATTGGGGACACCCAGCATTTAGATTGTGGGTGTCTCCATTTCCGTGATCGAACGGTGGGGCAAGTTGTTTGCCATTCATGTGCTGGTTGCTCGTTGGCAATCCGGTCAAACAAAAAGTGAAGCTGAAGTTGATGCGGCCAGGAAACTGGTGAATATTTGGCGTGAACGGTTAGGGGATATCAGTTGGTTTATGCGTTGCCTGAATGAACACATTGCCAGGGAAGCAAACAAGGAAGATAAATGCAAAGGGCGGTTTTGGGAAGGCAGATTTAGAAGCCAGGCACTGATGGACGAGACGGCATTATTGGCCTGTATGGTTTATGTGGATTTAAACCCAATCAGGGCTGGCTTGTGTGATTCCGTGGAAGAAGAGGAATTTACCTCAATCCATGAACGAATTGGCGACTGGAAGGCAGCGAATGATAAGCAGTGCGCGGGCCTGGGAGCAGAAAGAAGCCATTTTTTATTGCCTTTTAGCCGCTCAAAAAGTGACACGGACAGAGAAATTCCGTTTGACTTTAAAGAGTACCTTTACCTCGCCGATTGGACAGGCCGGGCAATCCGAGAAGATAAAACAGGTTATATACCGGAACAGACACCAAAGCTATTGGAAAACCTGCTTGTCTCGCATGAATCCTGGGTAATGACAGTACAGCACTTTAGTCGCTCATTTGGCAGTGCTGCTGGTACCTGGAAAGCGATAACCGCACTCAGTCACCAGGTTGGTCATCACTGGATAAAAGGTCACTCGGCATGCGACAGGCTTTATCAATCCGGGTAGCCAAGAATCCCGCGAAACACCCCAACCAGCTAATCATTCATTACGCCAGTCCAGCTATGCCCTAACTACAGGTAAACACATTAGTATTGACGACTTTTCACTATTTTCCCTGAGGTCGTAAAAATTATTGATGCGGTATCTTAAAAGATGGCCTGCTGGCCACTTTTTGGCTGAGTCATAAAAAAGATGGATGTCCAGCTATGGGCAGCTATGGTGTCCAGCTATGGTGGAATGGTCACGCGGTACTGTTATCGGGATCCCCGATCCATCCTCCCTCGGCCTATTTGGAATATAGCCTGCTAGGGTTCGGTCTATTCAGGCGAAAACGAATTTAAAACAACCCTAAAGCCCGCCGAGGCGGGCTATTTAGCTTGTAGTTCAAAGTCTGACACTGGCAGTAAGTTCAGCTCTGAACAAAGCTAGATTAGTGTTCAATCCAGCCTCTTGAACACTCCACCGCTCGTTTCCATCCCTTATATCTGCGCTCTCTTTTTTCTTCGTCACCATCAGGTACAAAAGAGCGGTCTAATTGGGCTTTTTCCTTGAGCGCGTCCAGGTTATCCCAGAAGCCAACCGCCAAACCGGCCAGATAAGCAGCGCCAAGGGCGGTCACTTCGGTGACCACTGGACGATGAACTTCGGTGTCCAGCAGGTCAGCCTGAAATTGCATTAAGAAGTTATTAGCCACCGCACCACCATCGACTTTTAACGATTGCAGTTTAATGCCCGAGTCGGCTTGCATCGCTTCCAGTACATCTCTGGTTTGATAGGCAATGCTTTCCAGTGTGGCGCGGACAATATGGTTGGCGTTGACGCCTCGGGTTAACCCCACGATGGTACCTCGAGCATAGGCATCCCAGTATGGCGCCCCTAACCCGGTAAACGCCGGCACCACATAGGCACCGTTTGAGGTTTCTACTTTCTCTGCAAAGTACTCTGAGTCGGTGGCGTCATTAATCAGTTTAAGCTCGTCGCGCAACCATTGAATGGACGCGCCAGCCATAAACACTGCGCCTTCCAGCGCATAGTTTACTTCGCCTTCGGGACCACAAGCCAGTGTGGTCAGCAAACCATTGCTGGAGGTCACTTTCTCTTCACCTGTGTTCATCAGCAGGAAACAGCCCGTACCATAAGTATTTTTTGCTTCGCCGCTGCGCACACACATCTGACCAAACAAGGCCGCCTGCTGATCACCGGCAATCCCGGCAATAGGAATGCGAGTGCCACCTTTACCGCCCAGGTTGGCATGGCCATATACTTCAGAAGATTTCTTCACTTGAGGCATCATGCTCAATGGGATATCCATTTGTTTCAGTAACTTCTCATCCCATTCAAGGGTGTTGATATTAAACAGCATGGTTCTGGACGCATTGGTGTAATCAGTGACATGAACATGACCCTGGCTCATTTTCCAGGTTAACCAGGTATCCACGGTACCAAACAATAGCTCACCGGCATCGGCTTTCTCGCGAGCCCCGTCAACATTGTCCAGGATCCATTTCACTTTGGTGCCGGAGAAATACGGGTCCAGCACCAGGCCTGTATTTTCCTTGATGTAATCCTCGAATCCCGCCGCTTTTAACTCTTCGCATATTTCAGCGGTACGTCGACACTGCCAAACAATGGCGTTATACACTGGCTTACCTGTATTTTTGTCCCAGACAATCGTCGTTTCACGCTGGTTGGTAATACCGATAGCCGCCACCTGATCAGTGCTGATCTCGGCTTTAGCCAGCGCCTCGGTTAAAGTAGCGCTTTGCGTGGCATAAATTTCCAGCGGATCATGTTCAACCCAACCCGCCTTTGGGTAAATTTGAGTAAACTCGCGTTGTGTCGAGCTAACGATATTTGCATCATGATCCAGAACAACGGTTCGTGAGCTGGTCGTCCCCTGATCCAGGGCGACAATATACTTTTTTGCTTCAGTCATTATTTAGTCCTCAATTGTTTTTCAACATCCAGATCTTGTTGTTCAAGCTCAGTATCATTTTTGTTACTAAGTAAGTAAGCTCCCACCGCTTTCGGATAAAGCCAGGCGCCCAGACAAGCCCCTGTGATAGGTCCAAGGATAGGCACGATAAAGTAAGGAATATCTCTACCACCGGTTAGTGCCATATCACCCCAACCAGCCAGGTAAGCGAAGAACTTAGGGCCAAAATCACGGGCCGGGTTCATGGCAAATCCGGTTAGGGGACCAAGAGAAGCGCCAATAACCGCGATCAGCACACCAATAAGCAGTGGCGCCATCGGGCCTTTGCTACCCCCATTGTTATCATCTGTCAGGGCCAAAATGGCAAACATCAGCACAGCGGTAATGACAATTTCCACTAACAAAGCACCGGAAAACGTCAGCGCACTGTGTGGGTAGGTTGAGAAAATCCCTGCGGTTTGCAAACTTTCTATCGAACCACGCACGATATTATTGGTCGCTTCAAATTCGGCAAACAGGTTTTGATATAGAAAATAAATCAGTGCGGCAGAGCAGAAAGCGCCTAACAGTTGCGAAACGATAAAAGGCATGACTTTATGCTTTTCAAATCCGTGAAATAAAGCCAGGGCGATGGTGACCGCCGGATTCATATGAGCGCCTGACACACCCGCTGTACAATAAATGGCAATGGCGACACCCAAGCCCCAAACAATACTCACTTCCCACTGGCCAAAATTAGCGCCGGTCAGCACTAACGCCGCCACACAGCCAACCCCAAAAAGGATCAATAAACCGGTTCCAATAAACTCGGCTAAGCACTCTCCTGCCAGTTTTTTCTCTTGCTGATTGCTCATAACAAACTCTCTCAATCGTCAATGGTTATAATAATTGGATATAAGTAGTAAACATCTAGTTTCATTTAGCAATAAGCTGGTGACAATAATAGGTTATTTTGAAGTAATTGATCAACATTCGAAACATGAATTTTCCATTTCGAAAACAGAATATGTGATTGCGATCGTTATTCTTCAATTACGAAAACGTATAACGTGACACTTGTCACATTAGTACAATAACTCTAATTGCAGCGGAATGAAAAACCCCTTTAAATAGAGATCTGTCAAGTCATATGATCTAAACAAAACATCAAGAAGAGGGGTTATCACCACAAAATGTGCACATAACTAATAAAAAACCCAAATCAACAAATAAGAAAATAAAATCATACAAATGTGAAAAAAAGTTACATAACTTTCTCATGTGAATATTGTCGGGCGGATGAAAGGAGACAGTGGCCACTTGAAGGAATCGAAAGTTTATCGGGATAGGCGCTGATGAAACAAAAGGAAATAAAGAGGAGAATTGAGAAGAGATCCCACTGCGCGTTTGATTTACCGTAACAATTTAGCCCAGAGGGTTGGTCTATGGCGTGTCGTCTGTAATACCTGTTGCATCAAAGTCAGTCTTGCTGGTTAAAATTAACTCTGGCTACGTGATGAGTTTGGAAATTAGAATTACTAGTTAACGCCCATCCTGAAGCGCTCGATCGTCGTCCTCGCGCACGCAAGGACCCAGTGGCTTAACCGCAAGCTAAAAGGCACTGGATCAATGTATCTGAGTAAGCTAAAAGGCACTGGAGCAATGTATCTGAGTAAGCTAAAAATGACTGGAGCAATGTATCTGAGTAAGCTAAAAATGACTGGTGTCGCTGCGAGAGTGGGGACTAACCCTATAACAAAATGATAAGCTTTGTACTCTAAGAATACGACTAAAGAATAAAAGCATGAGTTTCATGGGTGGGCACTAATAACTGCAGCTCATACCTTGCTGGTGTCAATTTTTCCTGTGCAATACAAGCTCACTTTCTTAATGCCATTGATATAACGAAGCCAGCTGAGCTTGGGTTGAGGGCTTTCTCTGTGGGCTCTGTGCACTTAGTGGTTACCATTTAAGCCACTAAGTGCACAGACGAACAGCTGTTACGCTATGGAGGAACTATAAATATGCTGACGAATTCCGATTTATCCTGATTTACTGTAACTGTGCTACCTCAACCCCTGGTCCCGCAACCGCTTATAAAGGGTATTTCGGCTGATGCCTAACACCTTAGCCGTTTTAGAGATATTACAATCCAGACTGTTAAAGGTGAACAGCCAATCTTGTTTCGGTGGCTCAGCGGCCGCAGCAGGCTTAGTTTCCATTACTAAAGTATGTTCACTAAAGTCCGTATAAACAGCTTGTAGCAATTGCTGGCGCTGTTCCTGTTGCTGCTGAAGGTCGTCAAAGAAATCATCTGGCAGGTGTTCCAGCTCGATTGGGTTTCCTTCCGCCATCGCCAGGCCGATATGGATCACACTGACCATCTGTCGGATATTACCTGGCCAGGGGTGTGATTTAAAAGCGGCCAGCGCTTCCATGGAAATCAGCCCTCTACGACCAGGCTCTGCATGGTAACCCAGTAAATATTGAATCAAGGCTTCCTTATCACTCCTCTCTCGCAACGGCGGTAAGGTAATATTGAGCCCGGTAATACGATAAAACAGATCCTGACGGAATGAACCTGACTCCACATCTGTTTTTAAATTACAGTTGGTGGCAGAAATAAGTTTAAAGTCCACCGGGTAAGACTCGGTAGAACCAAGTGGGGTCACCTTCCTCTCTTGTAGTACCCGCAGTAGCCGGGCCTGGATGTTAAGCGGCATATCGCCTATTTCATCCAGAAACAAGGTGCCTTTATCCGCCTTTCGGATCAGCCCTATATAACCCTTGCTATTGGCCCCTGTAAAAGCGCCTTTTTCATAACCAAACAATTCCGATTCCACCAACTCGATAGGGATAGCTGCGCAATTAACCGCAACCAACTTGCCACCGGTTCGCTCACTGGCCTGGTGCAGAGCTTTGACAAATACCTCTTTACCGACCCCGGTCTCACCGTGGATCAGAATGGGAATATCTTTGTTGATAATTCGGCTGACCTGATTGATGGCTTTGGCGACCCGGGGATCCCCCATATTTAGCCGGCTTAAGGTAAGTTCCTCTTTGCTGTCTGCCACCACAGGTTTCACCTTGTTTCTGAAATCCAGTTGTCGCCCCTGGGGTTGCTGCGGAGGCAGGACAGTGCCATGGAATCGAAAATTCTGTCGGCTAAGTAACGGTAAGGGAGTTTGTGCCGGGTGGGACAACAAGTTGTTTAGCTTAATATCAAAAACCTGGGAAATATTCTGCAGCGCCAGCTCTACGCCAAGCACCATTTCCGCCCTGCGATTGGCAGAAATGATAATCCCCTGCTCGTTAAAAGCCAGCAGGGCTGACCATTGGCTATCTATATTCTCCGGGCTGGTGTTAAACCAAATCAAAAAGTGCTCGGTGTGAAACCTGGAGATAATCAACTGGTTTTCCACCGCCTGTGACATAACTTTCACCAACCCCAAGGTATGTGCCTGGGGCATATAGGTATCACCGGAAATATCAATCACTCCCAGCATACGCCGATCCGCATCGAAGATTGGCGCGGCAGAGCCCGTCATAAAGCGGTTTGCCTGCAGGAAGTGTTCATCATGGTGGATCTGCACTATAGAGCCTGTCTCGAGAGCGGTACCTATGGCGTTGGTTCCCACCAGGCCCTCTCGCCAGCACACCCCATTGGCAAACATTTGGCTATGTTTCTCCTGGTAAAAACGCTGCTCACCCCAGGTATTGATTACCTGGCCACTGTTATCCGCCAGCATCACCAGGCAGTTGCTGTTAGCCAGCAGGTTTTCATAGTAGGGCAACACTTTAAGTTGGGTGGTTTCCAGCAGGGCCTGATGTTTGTCCAGCAAAGCCGTAAAGTCACCCTTGTTGCTGATTTCTATTTTGGGGGAGCTGTAATGATCCAGCCCCGCGTCCCTGCAGCGCTGCCAGGAGTAATCAACCATCTGTTGGTGGGACAGCTCATCCATTTTGGCTTTAACCATTGTTATTCCCTCAGTACCCCCATAATCGCTCAAATACGAAACTGAACAACTAAATGAACAGTAAGTGTTCAATATTTAACAACATATTGTCAACCAATAATAACAAAGTGTTCACATTCGATTTGGCATAAAACACCAAGGTTTTATATACGGCATCGCTAACCTCCCGGAAACACTGGGCCTTGCATCTTATTTCATCAAATTATTCGAGTTGGCACACAAATCGCAATAACGAGCATATACGAAAATGAATTCGTACCAGAATCGTTTTAAAAGTAAAGGAGAGCCCAGGTGTCAATAACTCTGGAGCAAGTAACTAGAATCGTCGATAACGAAACACATATCAGTCAGGCAAGCCTTACGTTCGAAGCCGGATCATTTAATGTGCTGTTAGGACGAACTTTATCGGGAAAAACGTCTCTGATGCGTTTAATGGCTGGATTGGACAAACCAAGCTCAGGCGCCATTAAGATGAATGGCGTTGATGTGACTGGTGTACCCGTACGCCAGCGCAATATATCTATGGTCTACCAGCAATTTATCAACTACCCAAATATCAGCGTATTCGAAAATATCGCGTCCCCGCTGCGCCTTGCTGGCGAAAAAAAAGCAGTGATTAAACAAAAGGTGCATGAAACCGCTGAGATGCTGCGTATCACGCCGTTTCTAGACCGCCTTCCCCTGGAACTTTCCGGCGGCCAACAACAAAGAACCGCCATGGCGCGCGCCCTGGTGAAAGATGCCGACCTGATCTTATTCGATGAGCCTTTAGTTAACCTGGATTATAAATTACGTGAAGAGCTCAGAGTTGAGATGCGCGAATTATTTAAAACCCGTAACACCATAGCGGTTTACGCCACCACTGAGCCAAACGAGGCATTAGCCCTGGGTGGCACCACCACCATTTTGCATGAGGGGAAAATTATCCAGTCCGGTGTGACTACAGAAGTTTATCACCGGCCTTGCAACGTCTCGGCCGCCACCCTGTTTAACGAGCCTCCTATAAACCTGATCCAGGGAAAAGTAACAGATACTGAAGTGACTTTTGACGACACAGTGCATTTTCCACTGAACGAGGACTTAAAAGATCTTGCCAAAGGGGCATATCAATTTGGTATCCGGCCCAGCCACTTAAGTCTGCTACCAAAAAATGACGACGACCTGGAGATCTCGGTGAAAGTGGAAGTGGCTGAGATCAGTGGTTCAGAAACCTTTCTTCATGTGAAAAACAGTCATTTCGATTTAGTGCTACATCTCTCCGGGGTACACGCCTACGACGTAGATGAAGCGATCAAGATATACATTCCCACACACAAATTGCATGTGTTTGGTATGAATGAAACCCTAATTCAGGCTCCCAGTCAGCGTATATACGGATAATTATCATGGCAGAGATTAAGCTAAATGCATTAGCCCATACCTATGAGAAACACAAAGGCTCCCAGGCCAGTTACGCCATTCGTGAAATGACGCATACCTGGGAACAAGGCGGCGCTTTCGCCCTGCTAGGGCCTTCAGGCTGCGGCAAGTCTACTTTGCTCAATATTATCTCCGGCCTGCTGCAACCTTCGGACGGCGAAGTCCTGTTTGACGGTATCAAGGTCAATGATTTACCTCCCCAGGAGAGAAATATTGCCCAGGTTTTTCAGTTCCCGGTGATTTACGACACCATGACTGTGTTCGACAACCTGGCGTTTCCACTGCGCAATATGAAGGCTAGCAAGGCCAAGATACAGTCCAAGGTCACTGAAATAGCTGAAATTCTGGAACTGACCAATGTACTGAACAAAAGAGCCGAACACCTCACCGCGGATGAGAAACAGAAAGTCTCCATGGGCCGCGGCCTGGTGCGAGACGATGTATCCGCCATCCTGTTCGATGAGCCCCTGACGGTTATAGATCCCCAACTAAAATGGAAACTGCGCCGTAAACTGAAGCAGATCCACCAGCAGTTTAACGTCACTATGGTATACGTCACCCACGATCAACTGGAAGCCTCCACCTTCGCCGACAAAATAGCCGTTATGTACAACGGCCAGGTGGTGCAGTTCGGTACTCCAAGAGAGTTGTTCGAGACCCCTGCCCATACGTTTGTAGGTTACTTCATCGGCAGCCCGGGAATGAATCTGATTGAAGTCAAACGCAGCGAAACTGGGGTAGTTTTTGACGACATCGATATCCCTATGGGCCAGGAGTATCTCGCGGTACTAAACGAAAGCATCACAGATAACCTGAAAATCGGTATCCGCCCGGAGTTTGTACATGTGTGGGAGTCGGAAAATCCAGATGCTTATCAAACCAATGTCGTGCATGTAGAGGATCTTGGCACCTATAAGATCCTGACCCTGACAATTGGCAACCAGGAAATCAAAGCCCGCCTGCAAGAAGATCAAAAAGTACCGGAAAAAACAGCCTACATCAGCTTTCCCGAGCAATGGATGATGCTATACCTGGACGAATGCCTAGTGGCCCAAGGGAGTGAGTAATGGATAAGGTTCAAAACAATAAGGCCTGGTTTTTGGTGCTGCCTGTGTTTCTACTGGTGGCCTTCAGTGCCGTGATCCCACTGATGACAGTGGTCAACTATTCGATACAGGATATTTTCGACGCCAATACCGCCTACTTCGTCGGCACAGAATGGTATCGCGAGATGCTCAATGACGAGCGCTTGCAAGGGGCATTACTCAGGCAATTCGGCTTTTCCTTCTCCATCTTGCTGATTGAGGTGCCGCTGGGCATTCTGGTGGCCCTGATGATGCCAGCCAAAGGCCGGGGCTCGGTATTCTTCCTTATCGTGCTGGCGATTCCACTGCTGATCCCGCTTAACGTAGTGGGCACTATCTGGCAAATATTCGGTCGCGCCGATATAGGTTTGTTTGGCTGGGCGCTAAACAGCCTGGGAATAGATTACAACTATGCGGCCAATCCCATTGACGCCTGGTTCACCGTCCTGCTGATGGATGTGTGGCACTGGACATCATTAATTGCCCTGCTCTGCTACTCAGGCCTTCGAGCAATTCCGGACGCCTATTATCAGGCGGCGCGTATCGACAGAGCGTCCAGCTGGTCCATCTTCCGTTTTATCCAGTTGCCCAAGCTGAAAAGCGTACTTTTGATCGGCGTGTTATTACGCTTTATGGACAGCTTTATGATTTACACCGAACCCTTCGTTCTCACAGGTGGCGGCCCGGGCAACACCACCACCTTTTTAAGTCAGGCGTTGACCAAGATGGCCATAGGCCAGTTCGATATCGGACCTGCTGGGGCATTCTCCATTATCTACTTCCTGATTATTTTGCTGGTGAGCTGGCTGTTCTATACCGCTATGACTCATACCAAAACCTCGTAACAGAGCGTCACGATGAACCAAATACCCCAAAGTAAAAAAGCAGGGAATCAAAATGCAAAAACGTAAAAAGTTCGGCCTTAGCTTGTATGTGCTGTTCTTAATGCTGCCGATTTATTGGCTGCTGAATATGTCCTTTAAAGACAACCAGGAGATTATGAGTGGGCTGACTTTTTTCCCACAAAACTGGACATTTAACAACTACCTGGTGATCTTTCAAGATCCCACCTGGTACATGGGTTATGTCAACTCGGTGACCTATGTGGTGATGAACATGGTGATCACCCTGATGGTGGCTTTGCCTGCGGCTTATGCTTTCTCCCGCTACCGTTTCGTGGGCGACAAGCACTTATTCTTCTGGCTGCTCACCAACCGTATGGCACCGCCGGCTGTATTTCTATTGCCGTTTTTCCAGCTTTACTCCTCGGTGGGTTTGTTCGACACCCATATCGCCGTCGCCCTGGCCCATTGCTTGTTTAACGTGCCTCTGGCGGTATGGATCCTGGAAGGTTTTATGTCGGGCGTACCAAGGGAGATAGATGAAACCGCCTATATCGACGGTTACAGCTTTCCTAAGTTCTTCGGCAAGATATTCCTGCCCTTAATAAGTTCAGGCATCGGGGTAACGGCATTCTTCTGCTTTATGTTCAGCTGGGTAGAACTCTTGCTGGCCAGAACCTTGACCTCGGTGGACGCCAAACCCATCTCCGCGGTGATGACCCGTACCGTGAGCGCATCCGGTATCGATTGGGGCGTGCTCGCCGCCGCCGGGGTCTTGACCATATTGCCGGGAATCGTCGTGGTTTGGTTCGTGCGTAACCACGTCGCTAAGGGTTTCGCACTGGGCCGCGTCTAAAACGGGTAAAGGGAGTCCCATGGTTTGGTTTATCCGACTCCCAGTATCGCAGTCGCTAAGGGCTTTGCCTGATTGCGTTTAAACAAAGAAATAAAGGAAATACACCATGAGCTGGATGTCTTGGACTACACCATCTGCGCTGTTCTTCACCGGGATAGCGTTGATTTTAATCACCATGACGGTACTGGAAATTAAGTTTCCCTGTACCGACAGAAAGGGCTTTTTGCCCATCAGCACTACCCGGGGCGACAGATTATTTATCGGCCTGTTAAGCGGGGCTTTTATTCACCTTGGTTTTATTGGCATGAGTGAAATTAACATCTGGGTGCCATTTGGGCTCTCGGTTATTTGGTTAGGGATAGTAATGAAGTGGGGGTAAGCACCATAACAAAATAAAAAGACTGTAATTTAACTAACAATAATGTTCGTAAAGGAGCAAGGAAATGCACAGAGAAACAACTAAACCATCAAGGATCCGTCGTCTGACCATCGCTTGCATGTTGGCGGGTATCTCAACTATGAGCTGGGCAGACCAATACACGGATGCCGCCGAAAAATGGTTATCGTCCGAATTTACCCCTTCGACCTTGACCACAGACCAGCAGCAAGAAGAGTTGAAATGGTTTATGGAAGCCGCGAAACCTTTCCGCGGCATGGAAATCAACGTTGCTTCAGAAACCATCACCACTCACGAGTACGAGTCAAAAGTGCTGGCTAAAGCCTTCACCGAGATCACAGGTATTAAAGTAAACCATGATCTGATCCAGGAAGGTGATGTAGTCGAAAAACTGCAGACTCAGATGCAGTCCGGTCGTAATATTTATGACGCCTATGTCAATGACTCCGACCTGATCGGCACCCACTTCCGCTACGGTAAAGTGGTTCCTATTAGTGACTTTATGGCTGGCGAAGGTAAAGACGTCACCCTGCCTACTCTGGATCTAAACGACTTTATTGGTCTGAGCTTCACCACAGGCCCGGACGGTAAAATTTACCAATTGCCGGATCAGCAGTTCGCCAACCTGTACTGGTTCCGCGCCGACTGGTTTGAACGCGCAGATCTAAAAGCCAAGTTTAAAGGTAAGTACGGTTATGAACTGGGTGTACCGCTTAACTGGTCTGCCTATGAGGATATTGCCGAGTTCTTTACCAATGACGTAAAAGAAATCGATGGTAACCCCGTCTACGGCCATATGGATTACGGTAAAAAAGATCCTTCCCTGGGCTGGCGTTTCACCGATTCCTGGTTCTCCATGGCGGGGGCTGGCGATAAGGGCCTGCCAAACGGACTTCCCGTCGATGAATGGGGAATTCGTATGGAGGGCTGTCAGCCGGTGGGATCAAGTGTCGAGCGTGGCGGCGCCACCAATGGTCCGGCTGCGGTTTACGCCACCACTAAATACGTGGATTGGTTAAAGCAATATGCGCCACCTGAAGCCCCAGGCATGACCTTCGGCGAAGCCGGTTCGGTTCCGGCACAGGGCGCCATTGCCCAGCAAATCTTCTGGTACACAGCTTTTGCCGCCGATATGACCAAACCAGGTTTGCCTGTGGTAAACGAAGACGGCACACCGAAGTGGCGTATGGCACCTTCGCCTCGTGGTCCTTACTGGGAAGAAGGCATGAAGCTGGGTTATCAAGATGCAGGTTCCTGGACCTTCCTGGACAGCACGCCTTTGGATCGTCGTAAAGCCGCCTGGTTATATGCCCAGTTTGTGGTTTCCAAGACCGTCAGCCTGAAGAAGACACTGGTGGGTCTGACCCCAATTCGTGAGTCGGATATTAATTCCGATGCCATGACTGAAGCCGCGCCTAGACTGGGTGGTTTGGTTGAATTTTACCGCAGCGATGCGCGTAAACAGTGGACGCCAACGGGTCTGAATGTGCCGGATTATCCAAAACTGGCGCAGCTTTGGTGGCAGTACGTATCGGAAGCCGCTAGTGGTGAGAAAACACCTCAGAAAGCGCTCGACGGCCTGGCCAAGGCGCAGGATAAAGTGATGCAGCGTATTGAGCGCAGCAAGGTACAGGGCGAATGTGGTCCTAAGCTGAATCCGAAGCTGAGCGCCGAACACTGGTTATCGCAACCTGGCGCACCAAAGCCCAAGCTGAACAACGAGAAGCCTCAGGGTAAAACCATCGCGTACGCCGATCTCATCGCCGCTAAATAAGGGCGACCGGGATACCGCCCGCTTTAACAAACGACTCCTCCTAGGGAGATCAAGGTTTGGTTTATGGGTCTAAGGCGGGTGGTAGACCAACAAGCATTATGTAGTACTTCACGTATTTGGGGTTATTTACCCGGCCCGCCTTGGTCTTAGGCGGGCTTTTTTATCGCTTATCTATTTGATAGGCCTGCTCCCTGACCGCCCGCCAGTTGGCCTTGATATTGTCAGGTGTCCAACTCTGATGTATTTGGTAAATCAAGTTGTCACGCTACTCGAGAATATACGGGTCCAGCTTCTCGATAACAGCACTGCCATGGAAATTATCGCTACAGCCAGTCCAAGTGGGGATAAAGTCACTGGCTTCTTCAATCAGGAAATAAGCTTCATCACCTAGACCAGCCGCGTGGGCCGGGAAAAAGGGGTAATAATAACGCATTCTTTCGAGCACCACCTTAAGGGAGTGCTCACTGGCACTGGGCATAGCAAAGGTCTCTCTACCGCATTTGCAGCTCGGATTGTTGAGCGGACTAAACAATTTTTGCTACAATCGCCGCCTTATTAATATGCACTGGTTTTACGTTCCAGTATGCAGAAGGAAAAACAATGTCAGAATATGTAGTTTGTGCACTTTATAAATTCGTCAGTCTCGAAGACTTCGAGTCTATTCGCCCTAACCTCCTTAAGGTGATGGAGGATAACCAGGTACGCGGTACTTTGTTACTCGCCCGTGAAGGTATCAATGGCACAGTGGCCAGTGACCGTAAAGGTATTGACGCGTTATTAGCCTGGTTTAAAACCAACCCCCGCCTCGCTGGCTTGGTATACAAAGAATCATATGACGCCAACATGCCCTTTAACCGCACCAAGGTTAAATTGAAAAAAGAAATTGTCACCATGGGCGTGGAAGGTATAGATCCAAACCAGGTGGTGGGCAGTTACGTAAAACCGAAAGACTGGAACGCGTTAATTTCCGATCCTGAAGTCTTGCTGGTTGATACCCGCAACGACTATGAAGTAGAGATTGGCACCTTTGAAAATGCCATCAATCCTAAAACGGATACCTTCCGTGAGTTTCCTCAGTACGTCAAAGAAAACTTAGATCCGCAAAAGCATAAAAAAGTCGCCATGTTCTGCACAGGTGGTATTCGCTGTGAAAAAAGTACAGCTTATCTGAAAGAGCAAGGTTTTGACCAGGTTTACCACCTTGAAGGCGGTATCCTAAAGTATCTGGAAGAAGTGCCAGAAAAAGAAACCATGTGGCAAGGTGAATGTTTTGTATTTGACGGTCGTGTAGCGGTTAACCACCAGCTGGAAAAAGGTCAATATGACCAATGTAACGCCTGTCGTTTCCCCATCACCGAACCGGAGAAACAAGACGAAAAGTTTATTGAAGGGGTCAGTTGTCCCCGCTGTTTTGATAAGCATACTCCGGAGCAGAAAGCCCGCTTCCTGGAACGCGAAAAGCAGGTTCAATTGGCTATATCACGCGGCGAACAACACGTAGGCGGAGACGCTGCTAAAGTGATTGAGCAACGCCGTCTGGAGAAAAAACAGGAAAAAGAGCGCCAGAGAGAGAAGCAGGCTTAACTTATACTTACTTTAATGCCCGGTGAGAGCCGGGCATTAAAGGAATACTAATACAGATACAGCAACACGCCGCAGATAAGCGCCGATATCACACCGATAGCCGCTGCCGGAATACCCGCCAACTTGGCTACTTTAATACTCCAAACCGCTTTCAGCAGCGAACCCGCAAGAAATAACCAGAGTCCCAGACTTGCCATGTGGAACCAGAAAGCACTCAGAGCAAGCAGTAAAAACACCAATACAACAACCAAGCCAGACACCTTGTTAAAGGTCCATGGCGGAGTCAAGTACTCCCGCTCGACATCAATAAATCGCTCAACCCAGGCGTGAGGTTTGCTGGGTTTAGGAAACCAACACCAGCTGGTGGCTAAACCAAATACGCAAAAACCTATGGTTGGCCAGCTGTTAATCCATGCGCCGTAAAACATCAGAAAACCAAAAACTGGCCGTAATAACCAGCTAAACGGGTTTTTATGCCTTTCCCACAAACGCTCCCACATAATCCCTCCATTTTAATGTCCTCTCGGGCAGTAACCGGGTTGCCCATAAAGCAGCTTTCATCCCCATCTCAGCAACCGAAAATTCTCGATTGCTTACTGACTTTGCCAAGGTTATATGTAAAAAACAACCATACTTCTGTAGCAATTTGTAAGCAATAATGAATAAAAATTGGGGTTTTTATTCATTAATAAATTTGCCATAATGAGAATGAGAATAACAATCATTAATAACAGGTGCCCTACCCATGATCAGCTTTATTGTTGGTATAAGAAATTTTATTTTAAAACTCTTTTTTCGCTTTATCATAAAACCTCTGGTGTTCCTCTGGGAGCCCGAAGACGCTCATGATAACCTTAAAGTTGCAGGCAAGTTCCTCTCCAGCAACCCAATTACCCTGGCGTTTACCCGCCTGTTGTATTACTACAGTCACCCTAGTCTGCATACTAAGGTGGATGGCGTCAGTTATCAGAATCCCATAGGTTTATCTGCAGGATTTGATAAAGACGGTATTCTTACCGATATCTACCCATCCATCGGATTTGGTTTCGCCGAGTTAGGCTCCTTTACCGGTAAGGTTTGTCCGGGTAACCCAGGACGCAGGTTATGGCGCCTGAAAAAATCCAAGTCTATTTTGGTATGGTACGGTTTAAACAACCAGGGCGCAGAAAAAATATCCCGCCGCCTGGCCAGCAAAAAATTTGCACTTCCCATTGGCATCAGTGCCGCTAAAACTAATAATACCGAAGTGTTTGATATCGACCTGTCTATTCAGGACTATCTCACCACCTATCAGGCATTTACTGAAATCGGTCACTATTACACTATTAATATCAGCTGTCCTAATACCCAGGATGGCGAACCCTTCGCCATTAAAGAAAACCTCGACAAACTGCTTACCGCTATTAATAAGGTCAGAGTGCCGGAAAAACCGGTTTATTTAAAAATTGCAGCTGATATGAGTAGCCAGGAAGTAGACGCCATCGTCGATGCCTGTATGGAACACAAGATGGACGGCATAGTTTGCTCTAACCTGACTAAACCCAGGGATAACCCGGAGATCCTGGATGAGGTGCCTTTCCATAAAGGCGCCATGAGTGGTATGCCGTTGCAGCGCATCTCCACCGACCAGGTAAGGTATGTCTATCGCCGTTGTCGCGGAGAGCTGACTATAATCGCCGTTGGCGGTATTTTCACCGCCCGGGATGCATATGAGAAAATCACCTCAGGCGCTTCTTTATGTCAGATGATCACCGCGATGATATTCGACGGTCCGCAATGTATGAGCGAAATTAACCGTGGTTTGGTAAAACTGTTGCAAGAAGACGGCTACAGCAATATCAGTGAAGCTGTAGGTTCAAGAAATCCGCTGCCGGAGCAGGAAGCGAAACAGAAAGAAGCGGCTTAACCTTCCCAGTGACCTCAGCGCTCTTTATCCCTAAGATAAAGAGCGCTGAACAATGATATCAATTGGAAAAAGTATGACGTTTCATCAAGTAGTGAAAGGCATTCCAAAAGGGGTATACCTGAAATTTCAAAAAGCAGTGATCCTTGGCTGCTGGGATGACGGCACCCCATTAACCCAACAGCAATTCGATATTTGTTTTAGCGCTATCCACAGCTGGCAAGTCCAGCACAATGCTGCTCCCTCCGACCCATTAGAAATCGCCCTTTGTGATCCTGTGAGTTTACCCGCCGCGTAAGGGTTAATGCTGTACCCGGATATTAAAGTGGAAGCGCTTTCCCACCAGCACATGATTATTTCCCTGTGTCAGGATTGCTCTGTCGGCGCCTTTTTCCCTGCCAATGGTTATTCCATTGACCTTAGTTCCAATTTGGCTATTACAGTCTTTTATCACAGCCCTCGACTTCTCTATGGTGATCAAAAAGTGATTGCGCGACAATTGATAAGGGTACTCATCGCTTAATGGCAGATGGTTCGCCTTTAAAGACTGGTCTTCACTGATATCACTGACCCGCCCGATACGAAATGGGGTATGCGAAACAATGACCCCTCGACGCGGGATTTGGGAAAAAGCGACTCGATTTAACGGCATAATCTTAATCCTGGGTTTCTTGCCCAACTTTCTCTTACCTGCCCCGGATAAAATCAGGTATTGTGACAGAAAATAAAAACAAGCAGCCAAGAAAACCACCAACACAGGGTCGGTAATTTCAGCGGTATGACTAAGACTGTATACTTGGCTCATTTCAATGGCATAGAGAAATACCGCAAGCATACTCACCCGAGCTATAAGTGGAAACGTCAAGCGCTTCAGTAACCAGAGGCCACTGCCATAGAAAAAACATTTTTCGAAAAATGATGCCATATTCAGCATCATGGCGTTGCCTAAGAAACCACTAAAGGGGATCCAGTGAAAATTACCTTGCCCCGAGCCAAAATCAAACGGTTGCAGGCCGTTGTAACTGATATAAACCATCAGTAACCCAGTAAACAACCAATAGCCTTTTTTTCCGTCTTTTAGGCACCACCAAAGGCCAAAGCCGCACACAGCACCAACCAGGTTAGACAAGGAAATTGAATTATAAATAATCAATATTTCTGCCGAGAAATTGGCAGGCAACACAAATATAAAATAGCGCCAGCTCGTTCGTGGTAACCAGCGGGCGAGCAGTAAAAAAGTAATTCCCCACGCGGTAATATCGTGTAGCAAATGGAGCCCACTAAGCTCGGGGGCTAATAGTAAAGGCTTCAGACTGGTTTTAATTTGCTGCCAATCCAGACTAGGCACAAACGGCATCCACTTATAGGAGAACCAGAAAATCAGCAGCAGTATGGGTACACCCGCCTTAGGTTTAATGGATAAACCAAACTTGCTCAGGCTCATCTCACTGGCAAACGCTAATAACACACCAATAAGTGTGCCCACCAGGTTTAACAGGCCATCCATCACACTGGGGTCCCTGCTTGGCAGGAAAAACTGCAATAGCTGCAGGCCAAAACCAACAACGACTGCCATAATCAACAGCAAAGAAAAACGCGCCTCCCTACTCAATTGAAGGGAAAACCAACCAAGAAAGCCGAAAGGTACAAAGATAGCGATATTAGCAAGTAAATCACCTCTATGAACAGGGCCTTGCCACTGGAAAAAGAAGGTTCTAATTAACTCGTTATCGGTAGGGGGTGAAAAAAAATGGAAGGGATACAGGGAGCCGTAACAAATAAAGGCGATCACTAGGAAAAATAACTGCTTCATAACGTACCGCCCCTTAAGACAGGCTTACCGAAAATAAGCCACAGATACGTTAATAATTTGTCAGAAGTCGTTCCAGGTCAAAGTCCCTTCCCCGGAAAATTTACCAGTTTGCCAATGAAAACCATGGAAAGCCATGAATTAGAAAATAAAACCAGGCCCACTATACTTCGGATTAAACCAGCCCCTTTTGGCCCAATGGAATGAGCTTTAAGTATGAAATCTTACTTCGCTTGCCTCTTATCCCCCATTTTTCTTAGTGCTTGCATGAATGAGCAAGCGCATGTGGAGAAGAGTATTAGTTGGAATACTAATGGCCAATCCTATGTTGCAGACCTGCATTCCCACAGCCGGTTTTCCGATGGAAACCTGGCCATGGAAGACCTGGTTTTCGAAGCCGTTACTTCGGGCTGTCAGGTATTCGCCGTTACGGACCATTCAGATCAGAGACTAAAATCTGGTGAAGCCGCCTATCTGGAAAAATTTAATCAATTAAGGGAGCGTTACCCCGGACTCACCCTATTTGCAGGTCTGGAGCTGAACCCTCAGCAGTATAATGGCCGGGAGCACATATCCCTTATCATGCTCCCTGAAGATGAAAACAAATTATCATTAGCTAAAACCCTGTTCGAAAATAGCGACAATACCACCCAGGCATCGTTTTCAGCATTCAGCAAGCAAGCGCCTGATGCTCTTTTTATCTACAATCACCCAAGCAGAAAAGACGTTAATAAGCTGGAAAATAAAACCGACTTTATCGGCTGGAATAAGGCGGCGCCACAACTTATCGGATTTGAAGGAGGGCCTGGCCACCAAAAGAACTGTCGAATTGGCTCTTATGGCGGTCCCCTTAAGCTGAGCAACAGGTGGGACCCAGCCGTTGCCCATATAGGTGGCGCCTGGGATCAGTTGCTTTCCGCCGGATTCGATGTGTGGGGGGCATTTTCTAACTCTGATTATCATAACAATAAGCTGGATTTTTCCCCTTGTAGCTTTTCTCGAACCCATATCAAAGCAGCGTCACGACAACCGTCAGATATCTTTAACGCCCTCAAAGCCGGAACCTTTTGGGCGAGCTATGGGGACTTTCTCACCGATCTTGAGCTGCTTGTACGAGTGAATGAAGGCCAACTGTTCGCATTAGTGGGGGAGACCATCAAACTAAATGGTAATAAACCCATAGAGGTCGTACTGGCCCTGTCACATCAACCAAGCAAACAGCAAAGGCCGATAACGACTGAGTTTATCAGTAACTGTACTACTGGTAGCAGTGTCGTTATTGCCAAGGAAAAGCTCATCCAAGGGAATAAAACCAGCACTGTAATTCAACACCCTGTACCCGGGGATGACGGAAAATCATGTTATATACGCGCCCGGCTATCCTATCAGGACGAAAAGCTTGGCAAACTTTTCGCCTACACCAATTCCATACGAATAAAAATATAACACCACTGAAAAAAAATACCCTTTCACACCTTACCCAAAGGGGCTATTGCGCCAGGTCAGGATCCACAGCTTTTGGTTGCATTATCCTGTTATCCGGTTAAATTGATCCACATTATCATCAATAGAAAGGTGTACATATGAGTAACGTGTTAGATATGGTGAAAAATGCCCGTCGTAAAAATAAGCTAAGACGGGAAATCCAGGATAACGATAAGAAGATCCGTGATAACCAAAAGCGGGTGGATTTACTGGAAAACCTGGTTGATTACATCAAACCAGAAATGAGCCGGACTGAAATCCTGGAAATCGTCACAAATATGAAGTCTGATTATGAAGACAGGGTTGACGACCATATCATTAAAGGAGCAGAGCTATCCAAAGAACGCCGGGACGTTAACAAAAAACTGAAAGAATTCACTAAGATTGAACAAAAGAAATAAACGCTGTTGGCCTGGCGAGTTAACTAAGGCAGTAAACCGCCAGGATAAGCAAAAATAAAGGGCGAGTGACTCGCCCTTTAAAAGGATTTGAACTGATTACTTGTTTCATCATAGTGGTAATCTATGGTGTTCAGTTTCCGCTCCAACCCTTGTTGAGAAATACCAAAATACAAACTCAGGTCTTCCAGATCACTACACTCCAGACGAAGCTTTTCGTTGATCACACCTAACAGAATATTGGCATCCATGGTTTCATAATGACTCAAGTCCATACAAGCCCCCACACTTATATTTAACAGACAATAAAAGTGTAGCGGCTTATTCAACAAACGAGAGGCTGACTACATCAGGCTTTTTTCACTAAGTATCCGCCCAGATAATCGCGAGAACGCGAAACCATATCCTGCCAGGTATAGTGGGATCCCCCGCCCAAACGGACTAAAACCCAGGCCATGGCCAGCAGAGCAAACTCGCGCTTAACGCCGTTTAGGTTGGCGATAACACTTTTATCCAGGTTTAACTTCTGCACTATATACCAAACCATTATTGCCATAACCGCAGCGCCAGCACCGGCCACCACTCGAGGCGAACCAAACACCAGCAACAAGCCCGATACGATAAGCAGCAAGCCAGGTACTTTAAACGATTGAATATTGGCGAAACCGGCAAAGAATCCACCCACAAGTAAACACACGCCAAGAGATAACCTGAGTAACAGACCCAGCTTATCCCAATCTTGTATGCCAGAAGAATACTGGTTAAACCTGTGATCCAGGCTGGCGCGTCCGGCGCCCAGGTTATACAAGACAAACATGACGCCAGATAAAGTAATGTCCCTGACCTGCACAAAAAGTGCAGGAGAGGTATAGGTCTTTACGCCTATATCTATACCGGGTACGGTTTGGGTCGGCAAAGAAAACACAAAGCTCCAAAGCAGGAATGCATAGAAAAGGGCTAGTGGCCTGACCATCAGACCTGCTACCAGCATCACTCCTGAAATAAGCTCAAACGCAGACAAAGAGGTTAAGAAAAAACCAGGTGTCAGCCAGCCACCGGAAAATAAAAATTCCTGAAACAGGGCATTAATATAACCGGAGCTGCCCATATAATTATCCACCATACCCTGGTGTGTGGCGCTATTTAGCAGCAAACTTAGCTTGGATATACCACCTATGATAAATACTGTACCCAACCCGACCCGCAGCCAGAGTGCGGCCCAGCTAAGGCTATTTGTATCTAGTGTCTTTAAATTCATTTGTTTATCCCTTTATAACATCTGTGGCCACCGATAAAACCGGTGCAAGGCAGGCCCGTCAAACAGACCAAAAATCCTGTACATCAATAACTCTGATAAGTTTGCGATGGCTTAACGGGGTGGCCGGTAAAGGGAAAACGGAGTATAAAAAACCTTAAAAGGTAAAAGAGGAAAATTCACTTGCGGCTTATTCATTAACAGGACTAATTGCCTTGTCTCTAAAACTTTGGGCAGGCAGAGATCTCCAGACTCCAGATTATCCTGAGACAATAGCTGAATATCGAGCATTTTAAATATTGGCTCGATGTTTACATGTTGCCAGCTGGATGCATTGCACATAGGTACAAACAACAGCAACAAGATAAAACTCAGCTTCCGGTACGGCAACACAGTCCTTTTATTCCCTTTTCAATTTCGGTTCCAGCCAGTAGACCCAGCAAGGGGGAAAAATCTTTCAAAAATAATAATTTTTAATCTGAGCGTACCTACCGATAAACAAACCTTTAATAAACAAAAGAATGGTGCTTGAATAAAGGCTTTACTCCCATCCGGTTATCCTATGACCCAAACAGATCCCTCTCCTCACTTAGGCTCCAGCCTGAGATATGTCATCGGCTTTTTGAAACCCTATAAAACCCGGGTTTGGTTAGCTCTACTCGCATTGCTGGTTGCCGCGGCAGCTATGTTGGCGCTG
Organism: Psychromonadaceae bacterium; assembly: GCA_965249895.1. GTDB lineage: Bacteria > Pseudomonadota > Gammaproteobacteria > Enterobacterales > CBDFNC01 > CBDFNC01. The sequence goes on along the minus strand of CBDFNC010000001.1, from coordinate 862,266 downwards.
GGTCAGGGAATTCGATATGTCATCGACCAGGGTTTTTTAGCCGGCAGTGAATCAAAGCTGAACCAGGCATTATTGCTGGTGCTGATTATTAACTTAATCGCCAGCGTCGCGGTATTCGCCCGCTTCTACTTAATGTCCTGGTTAGGGGAAAGAGTCACCGCCGATATTCGTAAACAGGTCTACAACCACCTGTTATATCTTTCCCCCAGTTTCTATGAAAAGACCAAAACCGGTGAGATAATCTCCCGCTTTACCTCGGACACCACAGTACTGGAAACCGTTATCGGTTCAAGCCTGTCCATGGCCATACGCAGCGCTATCACTGTCCTGGCGGGTTCAGTGATGATGGCAATAACCAGCTTAAAACTGACCTTGCTGGTATTTCTCACCGTGCCGCTGGTATTGGGGCCGATACTTTTCTATGGCCGCAAGGTGAGAGCCTTATCTCGCGCCAGCCAGGATAGGATTGCCGATATTGGCGCCTATGTGGATGAAACCCTGCATGAGATTAATACTGTACAGGCTTATGTCCACGAGCCACTGGACCGCAGTGAGTTCTCACAAAAAGCTGAAGCCGTCTTTAACACCGCAAAACAACGTATTAAATACCGGGCAATGCTGATGGCCGCTGTGATGGTGCTGGCATTCAGCGCTATCAGCGCCATTCTCTGGTTAGGGGGTAAAGATGTATTATCCGGCGCCATAAGTGCTGGTGAGCTCTCCGCTTTCTTATTTTATGCTGTCCTGGTGGCGGGTGGTGTCGCGACCATAAGTGAAGTGATCGGCAGTGTCCAGAGAGCCGCCGGCGCTACGGACCGTTTGCTTGAACTATTACGAACCCAACCCGAAATCAGTGAACCAGTAAACCCTACCCTGTTGCCTGCAAAAGTAAGTGGTCAATTGAGTTTGCAGCAAGTGAACTTCAGTTACCCTAATTCGGGGCAGATCAAGACCATCCAATCATTATCTCTGGAAATCAAACCGGGAGAGCGCCTGGCTTTGGTCGGCCCAAGTGGCGCCGGTAAAAGCACAGTGTTTCAGTTACTGCTGCATTTTTATTTACCGGACTCAGGCAAGATAACGCTCGATGGGGTAGATATAACTAACGTAAGTCCAGCCCACCTCAGGGCTCAGTTTGCCCTGGTACCTCAGGAATCGGTGATCTTCGCTACCAGCGTCAGAGAAAATGTTCGCTATGCCAGGTCCGCAGCAACGGATAAAGAAGTAGAAGATGCGTGTAAGGCTGCTTATGCCGATGAATTTATTCACGCAATGCCAGAGCAATATGACACTCAACTGGGTGAAAGAGGGGTACGCCTGTCGGGTGGCCAAAAGCAGCGTATCTCTATCGCGCGGGCTATTCTTGCGGATCGCCCTATCCTGCTGTTAGACGAAGCCACCAGCGCCCTGGATGCCCAAAGCGAACAAAAGGTAAAACAGGCCCTGGATCACCTGATGGCCCACAAGACTACGCTGATTATTGCCCACCGTCTGGCCACTGTGGTTAACGCCGATCGGATCCTGGTGATGGATCAAGGCCGACTTCAGGCCCAGGGAACCCATGATGAGCTGTTGAGAAGCAATGAACTGTATCGCAGTTTCGCTAAGCTTCAGTTGACCGATTAACAGTGTTTTTGCCTAGCAAGGTCAAGGTAATGCCACCCAAAATGGCCAGGCTCGCCAAGAGAAATCGTGTGGTCAATGATTCATCTAATAACAGGTAACCTGCTAGGGTGGCGATGGCGGGTACCAGCAGCTGTAATAATCCGGCCTGAACCAGTTTCAATTGCGGTAATACCAGATACCAAATGCTATAACCTATGGCTGAAGCCAATGCGCCGGATGCAACCGCTAGCAAACCACCGCTCCAGGTTATATTTTCGAAACCGACCAAGAGTAGCAGGGGCAGAAAACACAGAGCGCGAGCGAAATTACCATAGGTATCCAGGAGCGGCTGTTTAGATCCCTTGCCCAGTAACGTGTACCAACCCCAGGCAATACCCGCTATGGCCATTAAGCCGAGCCCCAATAGGTCTGGCGCTTGACTACCGGGAAAAAGTAAATAGGTCAAACCCGAGCATGCGACAATCACCCCCAACCATTCCATCACCGACAGACGCTGGCCGGTTAAAAAACTACAGAATATCAAGGTTACCTGAACCAAGCCAAATAAAACCAAGGCGCCCACCCCGGTATCCAGACTCATATAAGCGACTGAAAAACAGCCGGCGTAAGCGAAAAGCATAAACCCGGATAACCAGTTACCGCCATGGGTCACGCGCAGAGGCTTTCCGCTACAGGTCATAAGTAACATCAAGGTGAAAGCGCCGGAAATCAGACGAATGGCGGTAAAGCTGGCGGGATCTATCGCATCGCTAGCTAATGCTAAACGACAGAAAAGGGAGTTTGCCGCAAAAAAAAGTAGGGCCAGCGAGACCTGGCTGACCAAATAAAGTGGTTTCAATTGCATATTACCAGTAGTTTTCCATGGTGATTTGACCGGGTTTACGGCGCAGGTTTTTTTCCAGTCCCTTTTCTTTAAGTAACGCCAGGGTATCTTTGGTCATCGCGGGATTGCCACAAATCATTACCTGACTTTGCTGATCTATTGCCAGGCCTAACCTGGTTTCAAGCTCACCACTGGCTATCCAGCTAGTCACCCGGCCGGAGTGACCCAGCTTATTCGGCTCTCGACTCACACAAGGCAAATAGTGAAATTGCCCCTGGTACAGGTTTGACAGCCGAGCAATTAATTCCTGGTAACTTAAGTCTGAGTTATATCGGACCCCATGGACCAAAACAATATGCTTAAATCTTTGCCAGGGCTGCTCAGTTTGTAATATGGATAGGAAAGGTCCGATAGCGGTTCCGGTAGACAGCATCCACAAGGTGTCCGCATCAGGCACCTCATCCAGGGTGAAGAACCCCGAGGCGTCAGCAACCAGCTGCACCTTGTCGTCTTCTTTCAGTCTGGCCAGATAGGGAGACAAGGCACCGCCGGGAACCGTTATTGCGTAAAACTCCAACAACTCTTGACCAGGTGAATTAACAAAAGAATAAGCCCGCTGTACTCTGTGCCCGTCAATTTCCAACCCCAATTTGGTAAACTGCCCCGCTATAAACGGAGCCGTGTCCGCCCTGACCTTTAGGCTGAACAGGGTCTCTGTCCAGAATTTGTTTTCCACCACTGTACCATCAACCCAATTTCCCATAAGTCCGCCTATTGCTGCCAATTTTAATTATTGAACGTTAAAGCCTTACAAAAATTCAAGGTATTGCTGCCAAACATAATTGCGCTGAGAGGCCGCAATCAATCTAAAGGCTGATTTAAAGTTTTACAACAAAATCAAAATACTGCAATGAGTATCTAAAGATCGAAATACTATTATGGCTATTCAAAAGTGGTGTATTAAGGGCTGATAATCACCATATTACCTAGTAGCCCATTACTGCAACTTAGAAGTCAGTACACTAAGAGCCGAACTTTCTTATGGATTTTTCAGGTCTTCATCGAATAGGAGCACATAAATGGGATAATTTTTCCGCCAGGAAAATACGCCAAAAGGTACAGTCGGGGTTTAAAATTTTTGTTACACCTGTTGCCGGTTTATCAGGGGTGGAATATTTAGAGAAGCTTATCTGTAGAGCCGTATCACTGTGCTTGCTAGAGCTAGCTATTTAATCAAATCCGACCTCAAACTGGTCGTGCGCCGTCAAGGGTTTAACCGTACATCAGGTATGCATAGCGTACATATTTAAAACACTAAAACTGAACTCTCCGGCTGAAAAATGGAGTATTTCGAACCGTAAAAGGACCTGACGACATAAAATGCCCTGCGGGAGCCGAGCGCGAACAGTGAGCGATTGAAAGAAGTGGTGAATCAAATAACTAAAATCACAGGCGCCAAAGTTAGTGCGGGTCATTTAGAACAAAAGAACAGGGTCATCTATTATCACAGGGAACGATCGTTAATCCACGCTCCCTGTGAATGAACCTGTTACTTCAAAGAAGCATAATAAGCGGCCAGGTTTGCCATATCTTCGTCAGACAGTGATGTTGCCTGCCCCTGCATCACAGCAGCCATTCCGCCACTTCTTTGCTTGTTTTTATACGCTTTTAATGAAGCCAGCAAATAGGCTTCATTTTGCCCTGCTAAGTTGGGATACATAGGAATAGCTGCAATTCCTGCAGCACCATGACACGCGGCACAAACAGCCGCTTTTGCTTTACCCGCTGCAGCGTCACCGGCGGCATTGGCGGTAAAAGAAACTAAACTGGCGCAAGCCAGTGCAAACAAAGCTTTTTTCATTCTCGATACTCTCTGTATTATCTTCCAGTGAATTAGCCAAAGGCTAAATTTTTATTTTTATGATGCTCGAGCCGTCAATAATTTATGTTTTATATGAAGGCATGTGCGAGCCCACAAATATTAAAGGAGTGTTACACCCGAGCACAATTGTCCTACAGCCAAATTAACATTTAATTGACCTGAATTAATTATTGCTCGATTAGTTCATTGACCGCTCCCCCACCTGAAGGAGGGGGATGGATAGCAGGTTTTGGGTAAACGCCCTTTTAGCGGAACCGGGTAATTTTACCCTTAAAGATCCTTTGATAGAGATAGGGGTGGCCATGCTGGCTGCAGATATCACCGGGCGACTCCACATCCCACACCAACATATTCGCCACCTTGCCAACCTGTAACGAGCCTTCCGTTTCATCAACCCCCAGCGCCTTAGCCGCATTTTTGGTTACTCCTTTCAGAGCCTCCTCTGGGGTTAAACCAAAGCTAATGCAGGCCATAGTTAACATCAGTTGCAACGACAGGATAGGTGCTGAACCCGGGTTATAATCGGATGCCACAGCAAACTCCACACCTAGTTCCCGCATTCTGTCCACAGGGGGTTTTCTTTGTTGATCCAAGAAGTACCAGGTACCGGGTAATAACACGGCAATAGTGCCATAACTCGCCAGCGCCATCGCGCCTTCTTCATCCAGGTACACCAGATGATCTGCCGATAAGGCGTTAAATGTGCACGCCATCGCAGCCCCTTTGGAGTTGCTTAATTGCTCCGCATGTATTTTTACAGGTAGTTTTTTTGCCCTGGCAGTTCTGAAGATTAACTTGCACTGCTCAAGGCTGAATCCCTGCTTATCACAGAACACGTCTACAGCGTCGGCCAGGCCCAGAGCTTTAATCTCCGGCAGCATTTCGTTGCAGATCAAATCCACATAGTCATCAGTTCGCCCTTTATATTCCACAGGGGTTATATGAGCGGCCATAAAGCTGGTAGAGACAGAGATAGGCAAGGCTTTTTCAAGGACCTTGGCGACTTTGAGTAGTTTAATTTCCGTTTGCAAGTCTAAGCCGTAACCCGACTTAATTTCAACGCGTGTCACCCCTTCGCTAATCAGTTTTTTTACTCTGGGTATGGCTAGATCGAGAAGCTCCCGTTCGCTGGCTCTGCGGGTGGCCCGAACTGTACTGTAAATTCCTCCTCCCTGCTGCAGGATATCAGTATAAGGCACACCACGCTGCCTCAGCTCAAACTCTTCATTACGGCTCCCGGCATAAACCAGGTGGGTATGACAATCGATAAAGCCAGGTGAGACCCATCGACCGTCTACATCTATAATTTCCGCCTGAGTATCTATATTCTCGTACATAGACATAGGCACAATGGCGACTATTTTGCCATCCTTAACACCTATGGCCTGAAGTCGTTGGACACCATATGGTGCTGAAACAATATCGCTAAAACTGATAAGTTCTGTATTAATCCAAATCCTGTCACAACTTTGCAGCTGAATATCCATAAACACTCCTTCGTTGGACATTTTTATTTCTTAGTCCAACTAGCCTGACTTATCAGCGGATAATATAGAGGGCCACAAAACTGTCGCCTTCATTGAATTCAATATACATTTTAGGGGTTGAGTAGAAGCACTGGAAAAACGGCAATTCGAGTTACCCGAAATACGGACAGCTAAGAAAAGATTATAGTTCGGAAAAAGGGCGCTGCTTTTCTTGCTCCACCACTATAGATTCCAGGGTAGCTACACGAGCTTCCAGTCGCTTTATGTCCGCTTCCAGATTATCGATTCGTTTAAGGTCTTCTTCGCTTCTGGAACTGCTATGTTTGCTTTTCGCTTTATTCTTAACGCTGTACATATTACTGATCGCCGCAATGGCAACAATCACAACAATTGCAGTCCAAAAGCTCATAAGTATCCTTAACTTAAATCGATAAATATACGGATTATCACAGCTAGATAAAAGACGCCACATATTCAGATCTTCAACAGATCACACTGTTAATCCAGTGCTGATCGCTAAATGCGTTTAACTGTTCCTTACCTGATCCTATATATTTCTTCTAGCTGTTCCATAGAAGACACCTCTACATTAAGATCTTTTAGCAAACCATCCTTTATGGAGTACATCAAACCATGCACACTTAGCTGTTGCCCTCTCTCCCAGGCTTGCTGCACTATTGTGGTATAGCATAGATTGTCCACCTGTTGCATGACGTTTAGCTCACACAGGTAATCAACTTTTTCGTCCTCTGTCATACCCGGATCAAATCTGTCCTTATGTTTTTGGTAGGTGTCCTTAATATTCCTTAACCAGCTATCAATCAGGCCATGGCTCTGATTTTCCAGTGCAGCTCTTACCCCACCACAACCATAATGGCCCGTCACAATAATGTGTTTTACCTTCAGTACATCGACTGCATATTGAATGACGGACATGCAGTTAAGGTCGGTATGAACAACCAGGTTTGCTACGTTACGATGAACAAAGATATCCCCGGGTAACAATCCCAGCAGCTGGTTAGCTGGAACCCGGCTATCCGAGCAGCCAATCCAAAGATATTCGGGTGCTTGCTGTGCGGCTAGCGATTCAAAAAAGCCAGGATCTTGGGTTTTGATCTGCTCAGCCCATTCTTCATTATTTTTTAACAATTGCTCGAGTCGATCCACACTTATACCTCAAGACAGGACATTTAATGTCAATTTATCATAACTTATGGGAACAAAACAAAATTAGCTTTCCGCCTCTCAATAAACATCGGCAGCGGTCATTCACTGACCCTTGATAGCAATCGGTTGAATTCGGGTAGCCATAACCAGATCAGCATACCCGACATTATCAGTATATTGGCCAGCCAACCTTCCAACATTAATCCTGAAAAACTTAACGCTGCGATAAGCGCGCGACTGGAATCCTTAACGCGCCAATGAACATTATGATCTAGCACCAACATAACAGTCTCCCTGTTCTGGAATAGAAGGTTCTGCGGTATTTCATTACCTACACCTGAACTTATACCCAAGCTGCTTGGGAATGCGGGGATCAGCACGTCGAGAAGTGACCGGGTTCAAGGCATAAAGCCGAAGGTCTAGTCTTCTACGTCAAGGTTTTATAACGCGGAAGAGGGTTGCTTCTCGTCTTGCCCGAAGGGAGCTCAGCCAGAAAGTCAGCACTGCGTTGCAGCGCTTGAAAAGGGAATGCCATTCCCTGCTCGCTGCGCCTTGTTCTGACATCCTGCCTGAGCTCTGAATCTGCATTTCCAAGTAGTTTGGGTATATACCTTCTACGATGCATTTGTTGTACCACCGTCATTTTTCCAGCACTTGATCTGACAAGGTCAGCAGTCGACTGGTTACCAACATGGTCAATAGTACCGAACCGGCAAAAGCCACTAGACCGTAATGAGCTTCCACCGTCGCGATAGCCTCCAGCTTCACCGTAACCACTAATAACGCCACCACAAAAACATCCAACATAGACCACTTACCATACAAATGGACCCACTTAACGACCAAAGTCAGCATGGGTCGCTGCTTGACCTGCACCGAGAGTAGTCGGAATAACACCATGATTTTGGCAAATGGTAATATCAGGCTGAAACCACCAATCAGCACGAAAAGTAAATACTGCTGTTGCTGCCACATTTGCCCTAACCCGGACACGATAGACACCGTATGCTCCAGAAAAATCAATTTCTCCAATGTCAGCAAGGGAGCAAAAATACCGACAATAAAGCCGAGCAAGGCCAGCACCAATGCAAATGAAAGGCTCCACCATTGTTTTGGATAATGTTTTTTTATCAGTAAAGACATATATATGGCTCTTTGATAGGTAATACTTATCAATGTTAAAGAAACAAACTAATATATTTGCGCAGCAAAAAACACTATTCTTTGCCCATCAAATTTGTCAAAGGAGTTTCCCATGCTAGCAGTTATCTTCGGTCGCCCAGGCTGCCCATATTGTGTACGAGCTAAAGATATCGCTGAATCACTAAAAGAAAGCCGTGATGATTTCAATTATCGCTATATCGATATTCACGCGGAAGGGATCAGCAAGGCTGATCTGGAAAAAACCGTTGGTAAGCCGGTAAACACCGTACCGCAAATCTTCCTGGATAAAGATCATTTGGGTGGCTGTACAGAATTTGAAGCCTATTGCAAAGAAAACCTGGGCCTATACCAGGAATCCTAAAATACCTTCATACTCCTCTGTGCTCGATTTGAGTGATTTATTCATCCATCGAGTACGGAGTATTTCCTCAACCCAGCCTCTCCACGTTATGATTAAGTTCCGCTAAACCCTGACCATAGGACCGACGTGACCCGTTTTAAACCAGCATGGTGGTGTCACAACGCACATGTGCAAACCATATTGCCAACCATACTACAAAGAAAACCCACACAGGGTTTAATTTGGCAGACACACCAGACAGCCGATAAAGACTTTGTTGACTTAGCCTGGACTCAGACTATTCGAAGCGATGAAACCCGCCCAATAGTGGTATTGTTTCACGGTCTGGAAGGCAGTTATCGCTCCCCCTACGCCATAGGCATGTTAAACGCAATCCGTAAACAAGGTTGGATTGGTGTGATGATGCATTTCCGCGGATGCAGCGGGCGACCCAACTTACTCCCCAGAAGTTACCATTCCGGAGAAACCCTGGATGCTCTTAACCTGCTTCATAACTTGCATCTGGCCTATCCCAAAGCACCTATAGCGGCCATAGGCTACTCCCTCGGGGGCAATATGCTACTTAAGCTACTGGCAGAAAATCCTGGGTTAGATTTTTTAAAAGCCGCAGCCGCCGTATCCGCACCCCTGGACCTGAGTTGCTGCGCATACAGGTTGCAAAAAGGCTTTTCACAGGTTTACCAGAAGCACCTGTTAGACAGAATGAAAAAAAACCTGAGGAATAAGATGACCGTAGTAAGCTACCCTCAGGGCTTTAATCCAGATATAAAAAAAATAAAGAACTTTGTTCAGTTTGACGACTTAATTACCGCTCCATTACATGGCTTTAACGATGCTTCTCACTACTATCAGAGCGCCAGCGCCTTAACGTATTTAAAGCAGATACAGCATAGGACCTTAATCATTCACGCCAAGGATGATCCCTTTATGACCACAAAGGTCATACCCACAGAAGCTCAACTGTCAGACAACATAGACTATGAAATATCGGAAAAGGGTGGTCATGTAGGATTTGTTTGTGGCACTATCCGGCATCCAAAATTTTGGCTCGAACAACGCATCCCACACTGGCTAAAAGTGCAAGGGCAACTGCAATAAAGGAAGATTATGATTATCCCGTACCAAGATCTTGAGCCGGACACGTTAAATGCCATCATAGAGCATTTCGTACTAAGAGAAGGCACTGACTATGGCGATCAAGAAAGGTCCATGGAAGAGAAAGTCACTGCAGTCAAACAACAGTTAAAGACGGGCCTAGTGGTGCTGGTCTATTCCGAGCTCCATGAAACCGTCAATATTCTACCAAGAGACATGCTAAACAATTCGCAAGAAAGCATGCTGAGTTAAGGTTGTTTTTTAGCTAGATCACATTTTTGATAAATTTAATAGTAAAACGCCTACCCTGATCTAAGGTACTAGCTTGACTCCATCAGGCTAAAGGGAATATAAACAGGCGACGAATTACAAAGGGTACTAAATATGTCAGCCAATCATCCTGTTATCGCTATTACGGGTTCATCGGGCGCAGGAACATCCACCACCACCTTGGCTTTTGCTCAAATTTTCCGCCAGCTGGGAATTAAAGCTGCCTTTGTGGAAGGGGATAGTTTTCACCGTTACACCCGTCCGGAAATGGATGTGGCGATCCGCAAGGCCAAAGAGCAGGGCAAGCATATTAGCTACTTCGGTCCCCAGGCCAACGATTTCGAACAGTTGGAGAACTTTTTTAAAGGTTACGGGGAAAATGGTCAGGGTCAGTATCGCCGTTACTTGCATACCTTTGACGAAGCCGTGCCCTATAATCAGATGCCGGGTACCTTTACCCCCTGGCAAGACCTTGAAGAGAATACCGACCTGTTATTTTACGAAGGCTTGCATGGCGCCGTGGTCAACGGCGAGCAAAACGTCGCTAAACATGTGGACTTCCTTATCGGCATGGTGCCTATCGTTAACCTGGAATGGATCCAGAAACTGGTAAGAGACACTACGGAACGAGGACACTCCAGGGAAGCTGTCTCCGATTCAATCGTGCGCTCCATGGAAGACTATATCAATTTTATTACGCCGCAATTTTCCCGTACCCACGTCAACTTTCAGCGGGTGCCTTTAGTGGATACTTCCAACCCGTTTAGCGCCAAAAATATTCCATCACTGGATGAGAGTTTGTTAGTGATACGTTTTCGCGGCATCAAAAACATCGACTTCCCCTACCTATTAAATATGATTGACGGTGCCTTTATGTCTCGCCTGAATACCATAGTGGTGCCTGGCGGAAAGATGGGGTTTGCTATGGAGCTTATCCTGACACCGCTTATCAAGCAGCTGATGTCTAGTGGGAAAATAGCTTAAGCTTCGACAATGCTAACTCCCGAAGGTCACTTGCTTAAGTGACCCGGGTAAAAACTTAAGCTTCGACAATGCTATAGCTAGAGGTCACTTCAGCTGCCTGCTCTAGCATGCGGGAAACAGAGCAATATTTGTCCATGGACAGGGAAACGGCTCTCGCCACATGCTTTTCCGCCACCTCAGTTCCCTTCACCTTAAAGTGCAGGTTAATTTTGGTAAACACCTTAGGTGTGGTGTCGGCTCGCTCTGCTGAAATTTCCACTTCACAATCCAGTACACTCTGTCTGGCTTTTTGTAGGATAGTCACTACATCTACCGAGCTACATCCCCCTGCCGCGAGTAATAACAGTTCCATAGGGCTTGGAGCTACACTGCCGCTATCGCCATCCATCATCAGACTATGGCCCGATTCAGTAGTGCCGATAAAGGTAAGATTGTCAGACCATTTGACAACTGCTTTCATGACTTGCCTCTAATATACGTAAAAAAAGTCATTTTACCTCAATTGGCTCGATACTTGATTGTATTAATTATCAAGGTTTTGTTAGATTAATGCCTTGGTACTAGCCGAAAACGCTAAAAGATAGATTTATATCAACAGCGAACGGTGGTTTTTGCCTTATTTTATTGCTAAGGCATTCAGCGCTTGCAGCGCGCTACTAAGGCTTTTATGCTATCAGGAAAAATTGGACTATGCACCACGACGATTGTTGGCTGCTTCTTCAGTTTTAGTATTATTAGATAAATAGAACAGAGGAAAAATTATGGTACTTGGCAAGCCTCAAGCAGATCCAACTTTGGAGTGGTTTCTGTCTCACTGCCATATTCACAAGTATCCTTCAAAAAGTACCCTAATCCATGCCGGTGAGAAAGCCGAGACCCTTTACTATATCGTCAAAGGTTCTGTCGCCGTGCTAATCAAGGATGAAGAAGGCAAAGAAATGATACTGTCATACCTAAACCAGGGTGACTTTATGGGTGAGTTGGGTTTATTTGATGAGACTGATAACCCCATCAGAACAGCCTGGATCCGTGCAAAATCCCCTTGTGAAGTGGCTGAGATTTCTTACAAGAAATTTCGCCAGCTTATCCAGGTGAACCCTGAGATCCTGATGCGTTTATCCAGCCAGATGGCGACACGATTACAGGAAACCAGCCAAAAAGTAGGTGACCTAGCATTTCTTGACGTAACTGGGCGCATCGCACAAACATTACTTCAGCTAGCTAAGCAGCCTGATGCTATGACGCACCCGGATGGTATGCAAATCAAGATCACTCGACAGGAAATAGGCCAGATCGTAGGTTGTTCCCGCGAGACCGTAGGGCGCATCCTTAAGATGTTGGAAGAGCAGAACCTGATCTCTGCCCACGGTAAAACCATAGTAGTATTTGGCACACGCTAAATCCGACATAGGCGGGTATTTTACCCGTCTACTTTCCATAGTTTATCAATGCTTGTCACTATACCTTCCGTTAAGCCACCCTAAACCCTTCCGGCACAGAATTACACCTTAACCCTATTCCAGACTAAAACCACCTGTATCAGGCTGCAGAGTTTATTTTGCTATATAGGGGATATTAGGTAGGAAAGGTACAAATATAAAAAAACCAGCCCTAAGGCTGGTTTTTAAGTCAGGTCGCTTTATTAAGCTTCAGCAGTCACTTCAACTTTAACAGTCGCAGTAACGTCACTGTGAACCTGAACAGCGATGTCGTATTCACCAGTGTTGCGCAGAGCGCCTTCTGGTAGACGAACTTCACTCTTAACTACAGCTGCACCAGCAGCAGAGATAGCCTCAGCAATATCGCGAGTACCGATAGAACCGAACAGCTTACCTTCATCACCAGCTTTAGAGGCGATAACAACCGCTTCCATTGCATTTAGCTTGTCAGCACGAGCCTGAGCTTCAGCTAGATCTGCAGAGATCTTAGCTTCTAACTCAGCGCGACGAGCTTCGAACGCTTCCAGGTTCTGCTTGTTAGCAGGAACCGCTTTACCCTGAGGGAAAAGAAAGTTACGTGCGTAGCCAGCTTTAACTGAAACTTTGTCACCCAAAGTACCCAGGTTAGCAATTTTATCCAGAAGAATAATTTCCATTTCCTATACCCCTTAACCTTGTAGATCAGTGTATGGAAGCAGAGCCAAGTAGCGAGCACGCTTGATAGCGCGAGCTAGTTGACGTTGGTATTTCGCACGAGTGCCTGTAATACGGCTAGGTACGATTTTACCACTTTCAGTAACGTAGTTTTTCAAAGTTGCTACGTCTTTATAATCTATTTCGCTAACACCTTCAGCGGTGAAACGACAGAACTTACGACGGCGGAAGTAACGTGCCATTGCGCATATCCTCGTTAAATTTTCTCAATGTACTGGGCATGTAATACTAATTTACCAATACCATTTCGGCTTTTGTGGTAAGTCAGAAATCCACTGACGCGGATATTACTGCCTTGCTCTAATTCATTTGCTATTTGACTGGCCATTTTCCCGCTCACTACTACTGGCATAATGCAGTAGCTGTTGCGCTGAAACTCGGCTTCAGTCTGCTGCGACTTGTGCTCAATCTGAAAACTACAGTGAGGAACACCCGCCGGACTCTTGCTCAAAACAGGTTTCTTTAACAAAGACCCGCTGAGCTGCAGACTGTTAACAGTCACAAATGATGCTTACTCTTCGCTTGCAGCCTGTGGTGCTTCGTCAGCCTTAGGAGCTTCGTCAGCCTTAGCCGCTTCTTCAGCCTTAGGCGCTTCTTCAGCGTTAGGAGCCTCTTCCGCTCTAGGTGCTGGACGTGGAGCACGCTCTTCTCTGGAAGCTTGACGCTCTTCTTGAGCTTTAGCCATTGGAGAAATTTCGGTAATAGCAGCTTTAGTACGCATGATCATGTTACGGATCACAGCATCGTTGAAGCGGAAAGTGTTTTCCAGTTCATCGATAGTCGCTTGCTCTGCTTCTACGTTCATAAGAACATAGTGAGCCTTGTGTAGCTTGTTGATTGGGTAAGCCAACTGACGACGGCCCCAATCTTCTAGGCGATGGATCTTGCCTTCAGCTGCAGTGATTGCACCTGTGTAGCGTTCGATCATGCCGTTAACTTGTTCACTCTGGTCAGGGTGAACCATAAATACGATTTCGTAATGACGCATTTACTCATTCCTTACGGGTTTAATCAGCCTCTGGTCACGGCTCAGTCTTCACCGTCAGAAGCAAGGAACATTAATTGGACGACTGAATTAAGGCGGCAGATTGTATAGCACACCAGCCCCTGACGCAAGAGTTTGATTTTCTGCTTTTCAAGCGAATCCAAGCCCACTAAGATAACGGGATAAAAAACCTGTTAGATGAAAGACTTGAATATCAAAGCCCCCATGCCCTATGGCTTACTAATGCTTGGCCTTATATCTCCACAGACCTTGGCTATCGTGCCGCCAGAATACAAGGAGTCTGAAGATCCCCTCGATGGCTCTATCGAATTTGGTTTTATGTATGATAAAGGAAATAAGCTGACCCGCAGCATAAATGGACGTCTGGTGTTGAAGTATGAGAAAAAAGACCACTATAAAGGTCACTTTGAATACTCCGCCGAGCATTCGGAAGATGATGGCGAGACCACCATCCGTAAGGACAGACTGCAATTACAGGGCAACTACAGCTTCAATAAGAAACACTACCTTTTTACCCGTGCCGACTTGACCAGTAACGATTTTGCTTCCTTTAAAAAGGAGCAAACCTTTTCAGGAGGTTATGGCCATAAATTTGTCGATGAAAAAAAGCAAAAGTTCAGCGTAGAAATAGGTCCTGGTTATCGTTTTTCTCAACCTCAGCCCACCTCTGAAGACAGCGAAAATATCCGTGAAGCGATCCTGCGTGGCAACCTGAAATATGAACAAACGTTTGCAGAACACCTAAAATTTTATGCTGATGCCTCCAATGAAACCGGTGAAAAAAATTCAGTCAGCACCGTTAACATAAAACTAGAAAACAAACTTTTCTATGAATTATTCCTGGTGCTTGAATTCGAGTACAAAAACACCAAGAACGTTCCGATCGGCACGGTAAATGACGAAGTAACCAGCAAATTAAACCTGAAATACGCTTTTTAACCCCAATATATGCTTGTCTTTTTCTACTGTTTTCTTGCGTGACAACTAAATGAGGATAACCATACCCACCAAGTGTGTGACCTTATTTCACGAGCCCTATGCTGGTAATAGTTGTAATCTATAGAACCGTGCTTATCTCTTTCTTTGCTATTCATTCCTCAACCCCGCTTAATTACCAAGGGAGCAACCCCCTCACGCCGATGTGAAGCATTATGTTAGGCTGGTTGCATAACGTTGACAAAGGAGAAAAATCGCACCAACAGGTGAGATTTTTTCATGTGTAGAAATGCAATTACCTTCCCTAAACAGTTTGAAAACCTTTGAGGCCGCAGCGCGCAGGGGCAGCTTTAACCAGGCGGCTCTGGAGCTCAATGTCACCCCCTCGGCCGTGAGCCACCAAATCCGTCAACTTGAGTCCCAATTAAATGTCTTACTGTTTCGCAGGTTAGATAAGCAGGTCGTGTTAACCAAGGAAGGGCAAAGTTATTACATGGGCGTGCAGCGAGGTATAAACACCTTACTCGATGCAACTAAACAGCTAATGGAACAAGTGAGCGGTGGTGCAATTCGCCTCTCCGTCGCCCCCATATTCGCTACGCGCTGGTTAATGCCAAAGCTGGACAGTTTCCAAATCGCAGAGCCCGATTGGGAGCTGAGTATCACAGCGACAACCGCTAAAACTGACTTTTTAAATAAAGAGTTTGATTTAGCCATTCGGCACGGAGATGGGAACTGGCCGGGTATGCACTCGCGTTTATTGATGAGGGAAAAGTTAACCCTGGTATGCGCTCCCTCGCTGCTCCCCAAGTTAAGCAAAACGTCTGATATAGAGAAGTTACCTGGGCTTATAGTAGAATTTCGACCGGAAGGTTGGGCCTGCTGGCTGAACGCCGCCGGGCTAACCAATATTAAACCCAAACCTGGAGCCAGGTTTCAAAATAATGCGCAGGCATTAGAAGCGGCTATCGCTGGTGCCGGCATAGCCATTGCAGATCTGGAAGTTATTCAACGCGAATTGGTGCTAGGCCAATTAGTCCAGCCATTTGATATCGTTCCAAATAACTGTCCTGGATATTTCCTCGTTTACCCTGTTAGCGATAAGAGCCGCCACCAGGTGAAGGTATTTGAGCACTGGATAATGGGTCAGCTATCCAAACCTAGTTAGCACCCATCCTGAAACTCATATATTCACTTTTCTAGCATGCTCTTAGAAATCAAAACTTGTTGTTACGCCATAGTTAAAAGTTAGCCCCACTATCGCAGGAATAACCGTAATTGCTAGCTGGTATAAACCGAGTGTCGGACCACCCAGATGTCGGACCACCTCGAGCGAGGAAATGACCGAATTGACGTTTCAACTAGTTAATTAATTGCACTATATGCTTGTGTAGCTCATCGAAGGGGAAAGGTTTTTTTAAAATCAGATCCGCGCCAAAGGCTTTGGCATGGTTGAGATAAGATGCGTCCAGCAGGCGGCCTCCGCCGGACATTACAATTACTTTAAAATCAGGTCGGGGTTGTGCTTGTCTCAGCTTCATCAAAAAGCCTAACCCGTCCATTTCTGGCATCACTATATCGGTAATAACCAAGTCCGGTTTTTCCTGACGCTGCAGCTCCCAGCCCTGATTACCGTTGTAGGCGCTGATAACCTGAAAATCATTCAGTTCCAGACTCATTTTCAGGGCATCATTAAAGTCTTCATCGTCATCAATTAACAGAATTTTTTTCATATTCAGCTTCCTTGTCTTGCGCTTGCTTTTTCAATGGTAGAACAACTGTAAAGCGGCTGCCTTGCTCCAATATGGTATCCAGTCTTATTTCTCCATTGTGCTCTTTGACAATGCCATAACTTATCGATAAACCCAGGCCAGTTCCCTTGCCCACCGACTTAGTGGTAAAAAATGGGCTATAGAGTTTTTTCAGGATATCCGCAGGTATCCCTGGCCCAGTATCTTTGATCTCAATACAAACCTTGTCTTTATCCTGGAATGAGCGGATCACAATTTCTTTAACCGCACTTTCTTGTACTGCATCCCTGGCGTTAGTGAGCAAGTTAGTGATCACCTGTTCGATTTGAATATAATTGCACTCGACGTTCGGGAGATCTTTTGCCAGCTGTTTGGTCAGACAAATACCACTTCTGAACATAGAGTTTTCCAGCAGCAGTAATGCCTCTGCTACCAACTCATTGAGGTCTGCCGCTTCTTTTAGCTGCTCGCTACCACCATGGCTGAATACCTTCAGATGGCTGATTATTTTGCTTATCCGATCAATCTGGTGCAGGGATTTAGGTAAAACCTTAGCTATCTTATCCTCTTGCCGGCGCTCGATGAGGCTATTGATCAACTCGGTATGCAAACGCAGCGCTCCCAGCGGCTGGTTTATTTCGTGGGCCAACCCGGCGGAGATCTCACCCAGGTTGGCCATTTTTGCCGATTGAACTAATTGTGCCTGGGCTATTTTCAGTTCTTCATTGGATTGAGTTAACCTGTCGTAACTCTCACTTAGTTCCAACTCAGCCATTTTTCTGTCACCAATATCCCTGGCAATCCAAACAATGTCCTCTCTGCCTGTATACCTTCCCTGCACTCTGGTAACTGTCAGCAGGATAGGAATAATTGTCCCCGCTTTGCTGACCAATTCAGTTTCGAGACTCCTGACGCCATCATGGACGAAAAGCTGTTTTAATTGCTGCTCTGACAACCCTGCCCCGTCATTAAACAAGGATAACAGTGAGTAACCCTTTAGTTCTGACTCCCGGCACGCCAGCAGCAGCTGAGAAGCATAATTGACCTCCTGGATCAAAAGATTTTTATCCGTGATAACCAAGGCTTCACCCAAAGAGTGGAGTACATTATCTAAATACTGTTTGGAAACCGTAGAGCGAGACAGGTGCTCCGCCATTTGGTTGATAGCCTCAGCCAACACCCCGATTTCATCGCTGCGGTTGATAGTCAATCGGACCGATAATTCGCCCCCCCCAATTCGCTGTGCGACATAAGCGATTTCCCTCAGCGGCTGACTAAACCGTTTAGATAACACAGTCGCCAGGATAAAACCCAATAGCAATGCAACTAACGCAATAAGGCTGTAGGCCTTAAAATCATCCAATATCGATTGCTCTAACTCTGACAGCGGGAACCCCAACATCAGATATCCCACCACCTGTTCATCCGGGACAATCACTTTACCAAACACAAACAAGTTATCGTGCTGATTAACTGTCATCGATTGCTGCTGGCCGAGTAATGCTGGCATGCTTGAGTCAGGCTCACAAAGAATACTGTTACTCTGTGACACCTCAAGCAACACGTAACCATCACTGTCCAGTAACAAAGCACAGTCAACTTGTGGGCTAAGTAAGACGTAACTTAGATTTTTCCTCAGGGCCTGGATATCCATAAAGTACATATGATTGGCCAGCGCTCTGCTGACTACTTGCTGGGTGTTTAGGCTGTTTTCTGTATAGGTCGCTAACTTGTTCAAACGACCAAAATAGAGGGTATGAGTTAAGATTGCGCAGACCACCAGTAAGGTTATCAACGCTGAAAAAACAATTAGCCGAATCCGAATGCCAAGTTTCACGGGAATTAAAACTCCGCGTCCAAGACAGAAAAGTTAGAACGCCAGTTTTCCTTAAAGTCCAAGGGGATAGGGTCAAATTTTGTGGTTTTTTGAAATTTCGCCAAGGCTAACTGACCCGCCTCAGTTTCCGACATGGCCATCATTACCTGACGAACCCGCTCCACTAGTTCAGAGTCCAAGTCTTGACGATAAACAACAACATGCCTTGGAACGGAAGGAGTTTGGTATAGGACCTTAATATCATGTCGGCCCAGAGACAATAATTCCGCTAACTGTTGCGATCCCATCACACCTGCGGAGACGATACCCCGCTCAACCCACAGCAAAGTATTTTCTTCATCTCGACTAAAGAAATAACCAATCTCATCACTGGCGACAGAGGCACTGCGCTTATACGCTTGTTTGAGAGAAAAGCCTTTGTTTAACAATGCCATTTTGGGCAAGAAGTAGCCTGATGAAGAAAATGGTGATTCAAATGCCAGCACTTTCCCTTGCAGTTGTCCCAGGCTCTCTATGCCACTGTCGGCCTTTACAAAAATCACACTGTGATACTCGGCGACTCCTTTTTTCCAGCGCCTGGCCATCAGTTTGGCACCAGATTTGAGACTTGCCCCATAAACAGGTATCGGGCTATCTATATAAATATCCACAGCGCCGTCTTGCAACGCCGCTGACATGCTCTTCACATCAGGCGTCACCACAACTTTTCCAGCGTCAATCCCCTGCTCTTTAAGTTCAGCTGCGAGGTATTTTGCAAAGGGTAAAAAAACGGCTATTTCTTCGGCTGGCTCTTTACTCACCGAGCCTAGAGTCAGGTTTTTAGACATAGATTGAGCTGAGAATATAAATAACAAGATAAAAGAAAATGCGTATTTCAACATACTAAAGATCCTTCTTAGCCAATCAATTGGTTATCACCAGGAGAGAAAACCGGGTAGCTTGGGATTCAGGAACTGAGTATAGGAGAAAAAAAACCGTTAATAACAAATTGAATAATAGTGGTAGCTGCTTTCCTAGGTTAGCAAGTAAGGGGACGCCTCATACCTATATAAGGAATGCCGTCTTCCAGGTATTCTTGGGGGGCGGACTCAAAATGTTGGCTTCGATAGTAAGATTGCAAATGCGCCTGGGCTAACAAATAAAGAGTCGATTCCGGCCAATGTGTTAAGACCAGTTCAACTCCTTTTTGTAATAACTCATGACCTAATCCTGTCCCCCTTACCTGAGCTGAAGTGACAACCCGGCCAATAGAGACCTCAGGCTAGTTTGTTCCCGCTGCTAGCACCCTCAGGTAAACTTTTTAGCTCACCGCCCTTAACAGCTAGTAGGTGCTGGGTATCAGGATGCTTATCCCAACCATCAAGATCCTGGTAATAACAGGTTTGCTCCGCCACAAGACATGGCTAAGCGAAAACGAATAATGTCATACACTTTTCGTCAGCAAGCTCAGCTGTTGAAAAAACAAAGCTAACCACTGCATCCCTGACACTCTATAGCTGGTGATGACTGGAATTAAGCGATTCTTTGTCGAACTACTTCAAACAAGCATATGCCTGTCGCCACTGACACGTTTAGGCTGGATATAGCTCCTGCCATAGGCAGACTCACTAATTCATCGCAGTGTTCGCGGGTTAAACGTCGCAAGCCTTTACCTTCGGCACCCATCGCCACGGCAATAGGTCCGGATAATTTGCACTGATACAAGGTCTGGGTCGCTTCACCCGCGGCCCCGTAAATCCAGATACCTTGATCCTGCAATTCACGCATGGAACGCGCCAGGTTAGTCACCTGAATAAGGGGAACACTTTCCGCCGCACCACAAGCCACTTTTCTTACCGCTGGCGTAAGCCCAGCTGATTTGTCCTTGGGGACGATAACCGCATCCACACCGGCAGCATCTGCGCTACGCAGGCAAGCACCCAGGTTATGGGGATCGGTTACGCCATCAAGTATCAGTAAAAAAGGTGGCTTATCCAAACCGGCAAGTACCTCATCCAAGTCTCTTTCATTGAGTACTTTACCCGGCTTCACCCGGGCAATGACGCCCTGGTGCTGAGCGCCTTCAGATTTATCATCCATCGCTTTTCGGTGCATAAACTGAACCGAAATCCCTACTTTACGTAGCTGATTGATAATAGGGTTCAGCCTGTCGTCTTCACGACCTTTAAGGGCGTACACTTCAATAAAACGCTCTGGCGCTTTATTTAACAGGGCATCCACCGCATGGATACCATAAACTAGTTCCGATTTACTCATTTCCGCTTCTTCTTTACAATTTTGTATTTATGGCAGCTGTTCAGCAGCGCATCCAGCATTTGAACACGCTCAATTAGCTGAATTACAGTTTTTTCTTGGCCACCGTGACTCTGGCATTCTTATCCGGGCGTTTATTTTTCTTTTTCTTTTTCTTCTTCTTTTCTTTTGTTCCTTCGGGATCTGGCTTGGTCTTTTTCTTCTTGCTCTTATCGGCATTAGACTTGTCGGATTTCCCCTTAGCCTTACCCTGCGTCAGTTTCGGCGCCTCCTTGTTGGGTTTGCCCTTGCGCCTTTGTCGGCTGCCCTGCTCAACTCCCGCCAGTTCAAAATCTATCTTCTTATCATCCAGGTTCACAGATAACACTGTCACATCAACCTGATCACCAATGCGAAATACTTTACCGGTTCTCTCACCAACCAGGGTCTGACGACCAGGATCAAACCGATAATAGTCGCCGGGTAAACCAGTTACATGAACCAGCCCATCAATATGCAAATCTTTCAGTCGTACAAAGAAACCGAAGTTAGTGACGGCGGCTATGGTGCCTTCCATCTCACTACCCACATGGTCCTGCATATACTCGCATTTCAGGAAGTCGGCAACATCCCGGGTAGCGTCGTCGGCTCGTCG
This sequence comes from Psychromonadaceae bacterium, assembly GCA_965249895.1. GTDB lineage: Bacteria > Pseudomonadota > Gammaproteobacteria > Enterobacterales > CBDFNC01 > CBDFNC01. Next base: position 840,837 of record CBDFNC010000001.1, on the reverse strand, counting down.
TTCTGTCATAGAGCACTGCTCACCCAGCACACTCATATCTTCTGGCAAATAGTGATAACCACCGGTATCCGTCCAGCGGTGACCAGGGTTACCCTGCTCTTTTACCAGCAAATACTTAATAGCGCGATGCAAAATCAAATCGGGGTAACGACGGATGGGTGAAGTAAAGTGGGCATAGGACTTCAGGGATAAACCGAAGTGCCCCAGGTTTTCTTCCTGGTACACGGCTTGCTTCATCGAACGCAGTAGCATGGTTTGAATTAGCTCAGCATCCTCCCGGCCGCTAATCTTTTCCGCCAGGTTGGCATAATCCATTGGTTTAGGCTCAGTACCACCAGCCAGATCCAACCCAAGCTCACTTAGGAAGCTACGGAACCCAGTCAGCTTCTCTTCACCCGGCGATTCATGCACCCTGAATAGGGCAGAAGCGTTACATTTCTCAATATACCTGGCCGCGGCCACATTGGCCTGGATCATACATTCTTCAATGATCTTATGGGCGTCGTTACGGATCAGCGGCACTATCTGGTCTATCTTACGATCGGCATTAAAGATAAACCGGGTTTCCTGGGTTTCAAACTCCATACCACCACGAATATGACGGGCATTCTTTAATGCTCCGTATAAGGAATGCAGCTCTTGCAGGTGTGGCACTTGCTCAGCATATTGCTCGCTTAACTCGGCATCACCATCCAAGATCGCCGCAACCTTGGTATAGGTTAAACGGGCATGAGAGTTCATTAATCCTTCATAGAAGCGATAGCCGGATAAACGGCCCGCATCAGAAACTGTCATTTCACACACCATACACAGGCGGTCTACCTGAGGATTCAGTGAGCAAAGACCATTGGACAGGACTTCCGGTAACATAGGAATCACCTGGTCGGGGAAATAAACTGAGTTACCCCGGTTAAGCGCTTCTTTATCCAGCACGCTGCCATGACGGACATAGTAGCTGACGTCGGCGATGGCCACCCAAAGCCGCCAGCCGCCGCTTTTTTTACGCTCACAATAAACCGCGTCATCAAAGTCTCGCGCATCTTCTCCATCAATGGTCACCAGAGGCAGCTCTCTGAGATCGACACGACCCTCCTTGGCATGCTCAGGGACAAATTCACCGAATACCTTCAGCTCTTTGTCCATGTTATCCGGCCATTCATGAGGAATATCATGGGTACGCAGGGCAATTTCCACTTCCATACCGGGCGCCATATTCTGCCCCAGCACTTCTACTACTTTACCTATGGCATTAACTCTTTGTCTCGGCCGGGTGGTAATATCCACCACCACCACCTGCCCATGACGCGCACCGCCACGCGCTTCATTGGGAATAATAATATTCTGGGCAACTCTGCTGTCATCCGGAACCACAAAACCCACGCCATCTTCCAGAAAAAACCGGCCGACTATCTGGATTTCTCTTTCTTCCAGCACTCTGATCATACGCGCTTCGGTTCTGCCTCTGGCATCCACCTTCACCGGTTGAGCCAGAATGTAGTCCCCGTGGAACAGGCTTGCCATTTGATTTGGTGGCAAAAACAAGTCATTCCCAGCCTCATCTGGACGCAAAAAGCCAAAACCATCTCTATGTCCGATAACCTTACCTTTAACCAGTTCCATTTTTCCCGGCAACGCATAACTGGCATTGCGGCAATAGATAAGCTGACCGTCTCGTTCCATCGCCTTCAGCCGACGCTTCAGTGCGATAAAATCATCGTCCGTTGACAGCTTCAGCTCTTTAAATAGCTGGTTACGAGCAATGGGTTTATTGGCTTTTTCCAAATGCTGGATAATAAATTCCCGACTGGGAATAGGTTTTTCGTACTTGTCTGCTTCACGCTGGTGGAAGGGGTCTTTGGCCATGATATTGTCTCTCGGCGGGATATGCCGGCATTATATAGAAAATGTACAAACTTGGGGAAAAAACCATGAACTTGCAGGCTTGTTTATCAAAAAAACACTATTTGGGATAGCGGAAATAACATCCGCTATTTAATAGCCTGAGGGGGAAAACTCACTAACCGGCAGGAATACGCTTGGCCCTGGCGACAATATTCTCTGGCATACGCTGGGCCAGTTTAGCCAACAGACCAGCCACTTTTTTATGGGTTACTTTGCTGGGAATAATTGCATGATGCAACCAGCGGTAGGCATCTTCAAAATCTCTGGGGCTGCCGTAACCCTGGACAAAGATCTCAACCAGTTGGATTTGTGCCCGTAGAAATCCCAAACTGGCAGATTCTCTCAACAAGGGAATCGCTTTATTCATGTCCTTCTGCACTAATATGCCTTTATGGTAATAGCGACCAAGTTGCTCCAGTGCAGCCGCCAATCCCTGATCAGCCGCCTGCCACATATAATACATACCCAACTCGGCATTTTTATCGACACATACACCCCAGGCCAGCATATCTCCCCACAGGAATTGATATGAAGGTTCTTTAATAATGGCGGCACGGGCTTCAATATCTTGCACTAACTGGCACTCATCCTTTTTTACTCTTTCCAGGTGTTTATTTTGGTTAATTAAATCTACTAACTCATCCTGAGTATAAAGCTGCACTGCCTCAAACTCTTGTGCAACGCTATAGTTCAACCCCAAGACAAGCCATAAAGCGGCAATTTTTTTCCACATAATTCTCTTCCCGTTTATCTAATGTCTTATCGGCTAAGGATTTTTAGTCTGAAGGCGGCAAACCAAGTTTATCGATCCAAATCAAAGCAATTATCAGGCCGAGCCGCTTTTTGCGGCTAAGCTATAACATGATATTAAGGAGGCTCCATGCACAAAGGACATTATATACAACCAGCCCTGAATGGCTTTGAAGCTATTCACAGAAAGTGGGACAAAAAGAGGCATAAGGTGGTAGCAAAGGTTCTACCCGGAGAATTTTATATCACCCAACAGGATGAATTCGTTTTTACCCTGCTTGGCTCTTGCGTGTCGGCCTGTATATGGGATGAAAAATTAGGCGTTGGTGGCCTCAACCACTTCCTTTTACCGGAAAAAAAGCACCACGAGGAGTGGCATGAAGTGACTGCGTATTCCTGCCGTTACGGTAATTGGGCGATGGAGCAGCTGATTAACGAAATTCAAAAATGTGGCGGCAGCCGAAATCGTATGAAAGCCAAGATATTTGGCGGAGGCCGCGTACTCAGAAATATGACCAACGATATCGGCGAATCCAATATCGAATTTGTCCGCAGTTACCTTCAAGAGGAAGGCATTGATGTTACGGCGGAAGATGTAGGCGGTCCCTGGCCCAGAAAAGTGCTGTTCCACCCGGAAACCGGTAAGGCCCATATCAAACGTCTTAATATTGCTCACCAGGAACACTTACAAAAGCAAGAGAAAAAATATCTTACCGATATTGAACTACATCATACAGACGGTGATATCGAACTGTTTTAACCGAGTCACCAGCAGAAAAAATATCTACACCCTAAACACACTATTGAACTACACCATACAGACGGTGATATCGAACTGTTTTAACCGAGTCACCAGCAGAAAAAATATCTACACCCTAAACACACTATTGAACTACACCATACAGACGGTGATATCGAACTGTTTTAACCGAGTCACCAGCAGAAAAAATATCTACACCCTAAACACACTATTGAACTACACCATACAGACGGTGATATCGAACTGTTTTAACCGAGCCACCAGCAGAAAAAATATCTACTCCCTAAACACACTATCGAACTACATCATACAGACGGTGATATCGAACTGTTTTAACTGAGTCATCAGCAGAAAAAATATCTACACCCTAAACACACTATCGAACTACACCATACAGACGGTGATATCGAACTGTTTTAATCCAAAGGAATGGATAATAATCCCTCCGTATCATCATAAATAAGCTCAATATTAAACCCAGCGCCTCACCCGGCTTCGATATTGGGTATAAGCCTCACCAAACAACTAAGTCAGTACGCTTTCTTCCGGTTTTATTTGAAACCTGTTTAGGTAAAGAATAAACAGGGGAACAACCAATAGACATACCAGATTAGCCAGGTAAACCGCACAAGCCACTAAAATACACAAAAAGCCAAGGTACATGGGGTTACGCGAATATCGATAAATACCCATAACTACAAGCTGTGACGCTTTGTCCGGATTTCTTGAGTCCAGGGTGGTGCTGGCTTTCTTAAACGCGACAACGCCACAAACACAAACACAAACACAAACCCCCAACCCGAAAAGCAAACCTGACAACCACTCCCTTGCACTCACAATAAAAGATAAAAAAGGAAACAACTGGCTTAATAACCACATAAATAGCACAGCTAATAGCAGCACAATAGGCGGCGGAATTGTTAATCTCAGTTTATTCATTGTGGTTCTCCCTGATAGTTGAACTCAATTTCACTGCACGAATTTATCACACAAATGTTTACGCCTCTCACTTTTAAGCCTTGCTGCTTGCCTTCCCGTTAAGCCACTGATAAAAAATCGTCAGCAAAAACTTTATGGAATTAATTATGCTCGAAAGAACCATTGTGGTGGTGGATGATGATGCCGATATTCGAGAGCTGTTAACGGACTACCTCCAAGACAATGGCTTTAACGTATTAGCAGCAGAAGACGCAAAAAGCCTCAATATTTTGCTGGAGAATCATAAAGTCGATCTGATTGTACTGGATATTATGCTGCCCGGTGAGGACGGATATTCTATCTGCCGCCGCCTGGTGGTTCAGGCAAATATTCCGATCCTGATGCTCACCGCCAATGCCGATGATATTAGCCGGATCATAGGACTGGAAATTGGCGCGGATGATTATATGTCCAAACCTTTTAATCCAAGAGAACTGCTGGCCCGGATAAAAGCCATCTTAAGAAGAACCGATCTGGAACAAACGCCTCAGGTTCAAAGTAAAAATCACCAGGTATCCTATTTCGGCCCCTGGCACCTGGATCATGAAAGTCGGGAACTTATCAACAGCAATGGGGATGTACAATCCCTTACCAGCTCTGATTTTAACCTGCTATTAATATTCGTTAGCAAGGCTAACCAGGAGTTATCCCGCGATGAACTTTACGATAAGTCCCGGGGAAAAGAGCACTCACCATTTGACCGCAGTTTGGATGTACATATATCCAGGTTAAGGCAACGCCTGGAAGATGATGCAAAAAAACCGCAACTCATCAAAACCGTACGGGGGATCGGTTATATTTTTGCCACACATGTAGAGACTGTTTTCAAGTAGCAGCGAATGCCTCTTTATAGACAGGGAGAGCGAAGCCAAAAGATACATCCCACATTTAGTATTTCCATTTAGCGTCGACAAAAATAACGGGAGCCAGCCCCTGTCTTGGCTAGCCCCTCAACAGCGAGTAACTTATGATCCGCTTGATCACCTTGCAGTCCCACCGGAGCAGGATTTTGCTCACCCTGCTTCTGGGTATTTTGATCACCCAGGGGATCAGTTATATGGTTTGGCGCACTCAGGAGCAAAGTCACCACCTGGAACTGGTGGACAAGGTATCAAAAAACATCGCCTACCGAATGGTATCGACGGTAAAGTTTTTTGTCTCCCTACCTAAAGATTATCGGCACATAGTACTGGATCAATTACGGCAAATGGGCGGAACCCGTTTTTACGTTAGCCTGAACAGCGAAAGGATCCTCCAGTCTTATTTGCCCGGCAACACGGATAAAGATATTGCTCAACAAAATTTCAATCACATCCTCAACAAAGAGCTGATGTTTAAAGATATCTCGGTGGAGTTTTCCGAGCCCAGCAAGCTTAAGGTACATAAAAACGATACTCTGCTTACCGACCTGCCGAAAAAGTGGTCCGGGCGTCTGCTTATGGAGCCCCTTTCACCACCTGTCGTCGTGGTGCAAATCGCCTTGTCGGAGAAAGAATGGTTATATATTGCTACTCTGTTACCCGTGCCCGAGTTTATGGCGCCAAGACCGTTTATCAGTGCCAGAGAACTGCTTTATCTCGCCATCATGTTAGCCGGTGTCACTGTCATTGCCTTTTTTATTATTCGACAACAAACCCGCCCGTTAAGGGCGCTGCAAAAAGCGGCCGAACAGTTAGGGGAAGATATTTCTCACCCACCTATACAGGAGCTAGGGTCCTCGGAGATGCGGGCTGCGGCATCAGCCTTTAACCGAATGCAGCAACAGATCCAGGGGTATATTTGTGAACGAGAAAATTTGTTTACCGCCATGTCACACGATCTAAAAACCCCCATCACTCGACTCAGGCTCAGGGCAGAAATGATCAAGGAGGAAAAACACAGAGACCGACTTATCAAAGACCTTACCGAAATAGAGCAAATGGTTCACAGCGCATTAGCGGCCATTAAAGATAATGACAGTCAGGAGCCTCTGGCACGGTTTCAGCTAAATGAATTGCTGGAAAGCATTAAAGAAGACATGGCCCAAACTCAGGGAGAAATGCAGCTAAATTGCTCCAGTATTCCTCTTTTCTGCCGCCCGCAAACACTCAAACGCGCTTTGAGCAATTTAATCGAGAATGCCATTTTTTACGGGATAAAGTGTGATGTCGAGGTGGCAGAAAAACAACAAGCCATAGTGATAAAAATAAGGGATTTTGGACCTGGCATCGCCAACGAGCAGATGGAGCATGTTTTTAACCCTTTCGTCAGGCTCGAAGGATCTCGCAATCGTAACACTGGTGGCAGCGGCCTTGGAATGGGCATTGCCAGAAATAGCATACGCTCATTAGGTGGTGATATTACACTTGAGAATCATAAGGTTAAAGGCTTAGTTGTAACCGTTTACCTGGTTAAAGAACAAACTAAAAACAAACGCAAAACAAATGCCCTACCAGCAGTGTAACCATTTGTAACACCGCATTAACAAAGGCTTACTTTATATCTCGTGACTTTCCCACCCGCTACCGCCAGATTAGTAGACGCCAACTGGCAAATTAATAAAAACATAACAATTAAAGGGTTTGAGCTGGAATTCACCATCCTTGGGTGCAGCCACAACCCCACCCAGTCTTCAGGAGGAAAACAAGGTGAAACTAACCAAGAAACTACTTTTAAATGCCACGCTTCTTTCAGCTATGTCTTCAGGCGCTTACGCCGGTAACGTAGAAGTCTTGCACTATTGGACATCCGGTGGCGAAGCCGCTGCACTATCCGTACTGCAACAGATGATGAAAGAAGAAGGACATAGCTGGACAGATTTCGCTGTGGCTGGGGGCGGTGGCCAAACCGCTATGACAGTGCTTAAGTCCCGCGCAATTTCAGGTAACCCACCATCCGCATCTATGATTGCAGGGCCAGAAATCCAGCTTTGGGGTGAACTGGGTGTATTGGGCAATTTGGACGAAGTCGCCAAGCGGGAAAAGTGGGATGAGCTGTTACCTAAAAACATCTCCGAGATCCACAAATACAAGGGTCACTATGTGGCGGCACCAGTTAACGTACACAGAATCAACTGGATGTGGATCAACAAGAAAATCTTAGATGACGTAAACGGCGGTAAAGTCCCAACAGAATGGGATGACTTCTTCGCCTTTATGGATAAAGCCAAGAAAGCGGGTTACATCGGCTTCTCTCACGGCGGTCAGGACTGGCAGGACGCCACTGTTTTCGAACAGGTAGCACTGGGTACCGGTGGTGCAGACTGGTATCAGCAAGCATTTGTCGAACTCAAGCAAAGCGCTATCGACTCAGATACTATGACCAAATCCTTTGAGCGCTTTAAGAAGCTGAAAACTTACATGGATCCAGGCATGCCTGGCCGTGACTGGAACCTGGCTACGGCGCAAATCATCGATGACAAAGCCGCCGTACAGATTATGGGCGACTGGGCCAAGGGCGAATTTACCGCGGCCGGCAAGCAACCAGGTAAAGATTATGTGTGTGCGGCAGTGCCGGGCACAACAGATTCTTTCACCTTTAATGTCGATGCTTTTATGATGTTTAACAATCAAGATAAAGCCAATGTAGCAGCTCAAGAAACCCTAAGCAGACTGTTAGTGTCCAAGGAGTTCCAGGAAGAATTTAACCTGAAGAAGGGTTCTATTCCGGTTCGTCCCGACGTGTCCCTGGAGCGTTATGACAGCTGTGCGAAACTGTCCATGAAGGACTTTAAAGCAGCCTCTGAGGCTGGCACCTTGATGCCAAGTTTTGCTCACGCAATGGCGATGACGCCGGATATTAGCGGCGCAGTTTATGATGTTGTCACTAATTACTTCAACGACAAAAACCTGACCCCTAAGCAAGCAACACAAAAACTGGCCGCCGCGATCCGCGCCGCACAGTAAGGTTTGTTTAGACGGACCTCCCCCTAGTAGAAGCCGAACAAGTTCGGTTTTTACCAGGGGGAGTTCTCCCCTCTATAAGTGAGTTTTTTATGACTAGTGATATCGATACTCTGCCCCGTCAACGGGAGCAGCGACGGGTAAGTCTTGCCGAAAAAATACAGACGTTATTGCCCAAAATACTCCTGGCCCCGTCCATGGTCATCACCCTAGTTTTTGTTTATGGATTTATTATCTGGTCTGGAGTGCTGTCATTTACCAAGTCCAGAATGCTACCCAACTACGAATTTGTTGGATTTAGCAACTATGAGAAGCTATTTGCCCTGGACCGCTGGACCGTCGCGTATCAGAACCTGATTATTTTTGGTGTGCTGTTTATCGTTGCTTCCATAATAATCGGTACCTTGCTGGCGATTTTGCTGGACCAGAAGATTCGCATGGAAGGTGCCTTAAGGACTATCTACCTCTACCCTATGGCGATATCGCTTATCGTTACAGGTACGGCATGGAAATGGATCCTAAACCCTGAAATAGGAATACAAAAGATAGTCAGGGAAATGGGTTTTACCGACTTTACCTTCGATTGGCTGGTCAACACGGATATGGTGATTTATACCCTGGTCATAGCCGCAGTATGGCAAGCATCCGGGTTTGTAATGGCGTTAATGCTGGCGGGTTTAAGAGGGGTCGACAGCTCCATCATCAAGGCGGCACAAATCGATGGCGCTAGTATGCCTACCATTTATAGGCGCATTATCTTGCCCATCATGCGCCCAATCGTGTTTAGCTCTTTTATTATTTTGTCTCACCTGGCCATCAAGAGTTTTGACCTGGTCATGGTATTGACCGCTGGCGGCCCTGGTTATGCCAGTGATTTGCCCGCCACCTTTATGTACGAATTTACCTTCGCCCGAAGCCAGATAGGCGTGGGTACTGCCAGCGCCATGATGACCCTGATGGGCTTCCTGGCTATCTTGATCCCTTACCTTTACAGCGAGCTAAGGAGCCAAAAGTAATGTCACAGCATCTGATGGTAGTTTTGGCCACCTTGAGCCGCTCTTTATATGGCTGTTATAGCGAGCGAAGGAGTAATAATAATGTCTAGTCATGCAATAGAATCGCCCGCTAGCAGAAGCAAAATAACACTTGGTCGCATCTGTCTTTACCTGGTGCTTGGCCTGTTTGCAGCTTATTTTTTGCTGCCCCTGTTTGTGATGTTGTTTTCTTCGTTAAAAGATCTGTCGGAAATCCGTTCTGGTAATCTGGTTTTACCACCAACGGATCCTACCGTGGAGCCTTGGACAAAGGCGTGGGGTGAAGCTTGTACCGGCCTGAACTGCAATGGAGTTAAGGGTTACTTCTGGAACTCCTTCTTAATCACAGTACCCGCTGTGTTTTTTGCATCGGCTATCGGGGCGATTAACGGCTATATCCTGGCCAAATGGCGCTTTAAAGGCAGCGAGGCTTTCTTCGCACTGATGCTGTTGGGCTGCTTTATTCCTTTCCAGGCGATATTGTTACCTATGGCGCAAACCCTGGGCTTTTTAGGCCTGGCTAACTCACTGCCTGGTTTGATCCTGGTACACGTAATTTACGGTATTCCATTTACAACCTTGTTTTACCGTAACTATTATGTGGGCATTCCCACTGAGCTGATTTCCGCGGCTAAATTGGACGGTGCCAGCTTCTTCCAAACCTTTTTCCGTATCGTGCTGCCCCTGTCGGGCCCCATCATCATAGTGACTGTGATTTGGGAATTTACCAATATATGGAATGACTTCCTGTTTGGGGTGATTTTTTCCGGACCGGATTCACAGCCTATTACAGTGGCGCTGAATAACCTGGTAAACACCAGCACGGGTGTTAAGGAATACAACGTGGACATGGCTGCAGCCCTAATCGCCGCCCTCCCCACCATCTTGATTTATGTCATTTCCGGCAAGTACTTCTTGCGCGGCCTAGTTGCCGGCGCCGTCAAAGGTTAAGAGATAGGATAAAGAATTATGTCTGAATTACACATTAAAAACGTTTCTAAACACTACGGCGACTTTCACGCACTTAAAGATATTGATATTCATATTAAAAGCGGTGAATTTCTGGTGCTTATCGGACCTTCAGGCTGCGGCAAGTCCACTCTGATGAACAGTATCGCCGGCCTGGATAACATCAGTGCTGGTGAAATCCGCATCGGCGGCACAAATGTAACCGAACTGGCGCCAAAAGACAGGGATATCGCCATGGTATTCCAGTCCTATGCCCTGTATCCCAGCATGACTGTTTATCAGAATATCGCCTTTGGCCTGGAAATCCGTAAAACGCCAAAAGACGAGATTGTGAAAGAAGTTAACCGGGTCGCCGATATGTTAAAGATCGACCATTTACTCGACCGTAAACCCGCCGCGTTATCCGGTGGACAGAGACAAAGGGTGGCCATGGGTCGCGCTTTGGCCCGAGAGCCAAAGATCTACCTGTTCGATGAGCCGTTAAGTAACCTGGACGCCAAGCTTAGGGTGCAAATGCGCACCGAGATCAAGAAGCTGCACCAGCGTCTTGGCACAACCATAGTGTATGTCACCCATGATCAGATCGAGGCCATGACACTGGCAGACAGGATTGCTGTCATTAAAGATGGAGAACTACTGCAACTGGGTTCGCCGGATGAAATCTATAACAACCCCGTCGATATGTTTGTGGCCGGTTTTATGGGTTCACCCTCCATGAACTTTATTAAAACGAATGTAGTGTATGGCGACCAAGGCAAATTCGCCATCGAGTTAACCAACAACGACGGTCAACTCCATATCCTGACGCTACCCAATGCTCCAGATTTGAGCCAATGGGTAGGTAAACAACTTGTGGTTGGTATTCGTCCCGAGCAAATCCAGTATCAGCAAGAGTTTAAGAATCTGCCGACTGTCGATAACCGCATCGATGTAGTAGAGCCCACGGGGGCTGACACCCTGATCCTGACCAAATTTAACGATCAGGAAGTTACCGGCCGGATCGACCCAGACAGCCTGGTTGAGGCCGGTCAAACCATAGCTCTTAGCGTCGACTTAAATAAAGCCGTGCTGTTTGACCCTGCAAATGGTAATCGGATCCGTTAACGATTCTCTCCTGCCCGCTTCCTTTGATAATTATGGGCCTCAAGGGGAGTGGGATTTTCTTTTGACAGCTAAGAAGCACTCGCTTTAAGTGGACACTGTGGCTCCAACCCACACTCGCTGGATACCTCGACGCGGGAAAACAATATAATTTGCTCAAAATACCGTATAAAGCTGAGCTTCCGGGGTGGCCTTTCGCGGAAACACTGCCAACGCTTGCGTTCATCGATATGTTGCGATTTATCCTCCGGCTAAAAGCCTTCACCTGAAAGGTTCTCTTGGCGGCCAATAACTTACCGCACAAAAAACTCTTTTGAGTAGCCTTACAGAGACTCGGTTAAGCCACTGATCAATGCAAACAACAATTTAATCAATTGGTTACACAATGCATTATAGGTCGAATAGTCTACTCATAGTCACGTTTACCGCTTGATGAGCGTCATCGAGCAGTGGATCACCATGAGCGCTCAGGAGATGACGGAATTCCAATTCTTTCAGGGCCTAAAATCATTGCTTTTAGGCCCTGCGTATTTAAGCCAGTCGGGACCAACTGTGGCTTTGTTAAAAAAGCCAAGTCGCGCCTTCGATTCCGTAGCAAGGTCATTGAAGTACTCGTCCGGCCCCAATATATTTTGCAGGCTGGCGCAGGTGAGCAGAATTCCGCCGTGTCGCTTAAGCAGTAATACGGCCTCAGGTAGTTTGGGCGTGTCAAAAACAAAAGCCGAAGCATCAGGGATGGCCGGGCAAACCAGGCACCCAAGGGACTATCTTGACAGAATATAACCTGTTCTTCAGAAGTAGAGCCCCCACAAAACCATCGCGTGGTTCTGGAAGAGAACCCTTTAGGGCGGCTCAATCCTCGCCGATCAATTTCTGTGGTTTAGAGGATTGAGCTTATATTGCGATCGTTCAATTTTTATTAACTTCCTACACTTGAAGCCCACCACTTTACTTCGTATAGCTTTCCTTGGTTTCTACTTATGTAGCACCGGAATATGCCGCCGCTAAACCAAAGAGATAGAGCGCGCTGCTCTACAAGCTCGCCAGCTCACTGTTATCATTGAGTTTACTTTCCAAGAGCTCTAACCAGATCAACGCCTGTTGTTTATGCTGCGGCGCCTTAGCCGCGAGTTGCGCGTTGACCCGGGCATTTTCATATTGTTTTAGTTCAAAAAAGGCGCGGGTTTTATTCAGCGCAACTCGCGCCATCACATTGTTATCTTTGCTTTGGACTCGGTTAAGCACAGTTAGCATTTTTTGATACTCCTGGAGCAAATTCAACAGCCTAACCTGGTTCATAAAGTAACTGTTGTTCTTGTTGAATCCGGCTGCCAGCCCCCAGTTTAACTCCGCCTTTTTATGCTCCCTGGACGCCTGCCAATAATTGGCCAGTTCTTTATAATTTGCAGCGCTTTTCACCACCTTTTTGGACAGTATGCTCTGCTCCATTAACACTGCGGCCTGAAACGGAGCCCCCTTCTGCGCCCGTAATCGCGCCAGGGTTTTAATTTCATTTTCACTGGTTAAGAAATTGGCCTGATATGCGACTTCATAAGTGGCCAGCGCTCTATCATTATTTTTAAGCTGCATATAAGAGGAGGCTAACTGCATCCACCAGCGCTTTTCTGCCGGATAAACCTGCACCAGCAGGGCCAGTGTCTTTACTGCCGAACGATAGTCACGGAGCTGGTAATAACTGGTGAGCTTTAACAAATGAGCATTTTTATTAAACTGCTTGGATAGTTTGATAGCCTGATTAGCGGGAGACAAAACCTTACGCCAGGCTTTTTTCTGATAATAAGCTTGGGCCAAATTTTGATATAAGCCTTTATCTTTTATCTCCTGAGCCAACAAAGAAGTATAAAGCGGTATGGCCTGGTTAAACTTTTCTTCATTAAGGTATAAGTCTGCCAGCATACGCTGAACCTGCAACTGCTCAGTCTCGGGTAGGGCCTTCAGCTTATAGGCGGTTTTTAATGCCGTTAACGCTTTTTTTGGTTGCTCCAGGCTCCAGTATAAATTGGCCTTAAAACGGCTCACATAGGCTTTATCATAATCCGCACTTGGGGATAAGGCCTCCAGCCGAGTCAGCGCCGTTTTTAAATCATCCTTCTGATAAAGTTCATAGGCCTGACTGACCTTTTTGCCGATCGAGGCACTGAGCTTTGGTTGCTTGGCAAAAACCTGAGTTGTCAGCAACAGGGATACCACAAGGAATAGCTTAACTAATGAACTCATTTTAAGACTCCAGCTTAAAATCCAATCGAATTTTTTGACCCGGCTGAACCTGAGGTTTGCCGTTAACCACCATAGGTTTGTATTTCCATTTCTTCAGCGCCCTAATGGCCTCTTTTTCAAACAAACGCCTGGGATTCGCTTCTAACACCTCGATATCTGACACTCGGCCGGATTCATTGATGCTAAATGCCAACACCACATAACCTTGTTTACCCAATCGTAATGCCCGGTTAGGGTATCTAGGCTCCTGCCTGAACAATGGGATCGCCATGGTATCTTGACTCTGTTGCACCGCGACAGGTGCAGCCGGCGCCATCACACCCGGTACCGGAATCGACATGGCGGACACGCTGGTCGATAAAGTCAAGTTGGGTATAGGTAAAGGTGCTGGCGCCACTGAGTTCGGGGCCACGGCTCTTAATTGAGTGACAGGTTGCTGCACCTGCTGCGGTTTGGGCTCCGGTGGCTTAGGTTTATGTCGATTTTTTCTTTCCACCGACTCATCCATGCTCGGCATCAACAGATCGAAGTAGGTATTGTCACGAGATTCAGCCAGCAAATCCCGCTCATTGGTGATCAGGTTTGCCATAAATACCAGCAAGGCAAAGGTGATCACGGGTGCCAGGATAGCGGCAAGGAAAAAGCGCATTAGCCCTCCTGCTCCGCCGCTACCGATATTTGGCTGATCCCGGCGGATCGGGCTGCATCCATCACTTTCACAACAATACCGTGACGGGCCTCCTTATCAGCCTGGATAACCAGGCCCACTTCACCCCTGTCAGCCAGAATACGCTCCAGGCTGGCTCGTACTCTTTGCACGTCCACCACCTTTCTGTCGATATAGATTTCACCACTTTCATTAATTGCCACAAACACTCCGGCTTTCTTCTGCTCAGTGGCTGTTTGCGCCTTGGGCCTGTTGACCTCGACCCCGGACTCTCTGACAAACGAGGTGGTGACAATAAAAAAGATCAGCATAATAAACACGACATCCAGCATGGGAGTCATATCTATTTGCGCTTCATCGACTGCTTTATGTCTTCTTCTTTTCATTGGTTTTCTCTGTATACTTTGCGCAGCGTTTAAGCCTGCTCCAGACTCTTAGCCAGCCTGGTCATTAATGATTGGCGGTAGCTTTCCAGACGCGAATAGATAAATAACCCTGACAAGGCGCAAACTAAACCCGCCATAGTGGGGACGGTGGCCATGGAGATACCCGATGCTAACAACCTGGGGTTGCCCGTACCGTGTACGGCCACCACATCAAACACCTGGATCATGCCGCTGACGGTTCCCAGCAAGCCTAATAACGGGCAGATTTTTATCACCGCGTTTAGAAAGGCCATATTACGCTTCAGCTTGAGCTCCGCCTGCGCCAGCCAGGCATGTCGTATTTGCTGCGCATACCAGGAGCTTTTATCCAACCTGGCTGACCATGCTTCTATCATGGATGTACTCTGGGTAGGAAAGGTCAGCGCCAGGTAAAATACCCGCTCCAATACCAACAGCCATAACATCAGCAGTACGCCGGCAATTATCCAAAGGACGTAACCGCCGCTTTGGATAAAATCATGAACCAGCTGAGTTTGTTCAAACAGCCAGTTCATCTTTTTCCTTGCTATTAGCCATATCTAAACCGGTGACTCCCTGCTCTGGGGCTGTTTCCACTTGTTCAACCACCAACTTAGAACCATCTTGTTCCTTGCTATTCGCCATATTAGAACCAGTTAACGCCCTCGCCTCGTTATCCGGCAATATACTACGAGTCAGCGCCTGCGCCTGTTGCCTGGCTTCCGCTTCAGCTTGCTCCGCCACCATACCCGCACTTTGCTGCTCCAGCAGATTCACCAGAGACTGGGCGCGACTGTGCAGCAGGCTATGGATCAGCAATAAAGGTAATGCTGCGACCAAGCCCATCACTGTAGTGATCAAGGCCATGGAAATGCCTCCCGCCATTAACTTGGGATCCCCGGTGCCAAACATAGTGATGGACTGGAAGGTGCCTATCATTCCGGTCACTGTCCCCAGCAGTCCCATCATAGGCGCTATGGCCGCCAGTATTTTCAGTATACCAATGCCTTTTTCCAGCTTGGGCGCTTCACGAATAATGGCTTCGTCCAGCTTAAGCTCCAGTACCTGGGTTTGCTGCTTCTTATTGCTTTGATACACAGATAAGATACGGCCCAACGGATTGTTATCCTGCGCCACCGGATTCTTAAGCTGTCTGGCTACGCTGAAGGAGACTTTGGATAACATCATAAAGCGAACCAGGGAAATAACTAAACCCAAGGCCAGTACAGACAAGATCAAATAACCGATCACGCCACCCTGATGCACCCGTTCCATTAGCGTGGGCTGGCGCGCCAACATGGTCAGCAAATCACTTTTCGATGGATCGAAGTAAAAAAGCTGGGGTTGAGAAGAACTTGGCTGCCACTGGTCTATACTGGTTTGGATATTTCCCGGTACAGGCCTGGTCAGGTGCTGTAATTGCTTCGAGTTTTCATCCATCACCAGGTATTGGTTATCGCTAACCAGGTTAAAGCCACCTAAACGCAACACTTCTTTTTGCTGGGCTACACCTTGGGGGTTCAGCACCTGGGTAGTAAACCGGGTCACCTTGGCAGACTCCGTCATCTCCTGCTGCATCAGAAACCACAGCTGGCGCAACTCATCCAGGGTAGGCAGCGCCTTACGCTCCGCCAACTCATTAACAAAATTAATCCTGTCCGGATATTGCGCCGATATGACAGAGGTTTCCAGGCCGCCACCGAATTCGCGTGAGACCTGACGAACGACACCGAATAGCTCACCCAGGTTTTCCGTGGCAAGGGAAAGGTCAGCATCCAGCTCCGCCAACTGTTTTTCATTGTTATCGAAGCGCTCACTTAATTGCGTTGATGTTTGTTTGGCCGCTGCCAAACGGGCCTGAGCCTGAGCCAGCTTTTGCTGCCACTGCTGGACAGAGCCTGAGAAGTTTTTCTCCCGCTCCGCCTCCGCCTGCCGGCTGGACTTTTGCTCGGCTTTCACCTTGTTCAGTAAACTATCCAGGCTTTGCGCATTCACAGAGAAAACTGCGAACAAGCAGAGAAATATCAGCTTTTTCATTGTGTCACCTCACTCACCAGAGGAAGAGCCAGGAGATCTGGAATTTCTGTTTTCTTAGCCATGCGTATGGCCTTTTGAATACCTAGCCCGTAACCTTGCTCTAGCTCGACCCAAGTAGTTTGTATTCTGTCCCAGACCCAGTTTGACTGACTATCCAGCGACTGAGCGACGAATACCATGCGACCCAGATAGAAGAAGTTGACCGTCCGCTTTTCACCGTTAAGGGTAAGCTCCCCCTGGTAATAACCCATTTTGCTACCATAGTCAGACTCTACCTGGTAGGACTGCAAAACTCGGCGAAATTTTTCCGCTTCACTAATGTCAGCTTTATCCATCATGGCCTTAAGCTGGCTGACTCGCTGCTGACGCTCATCGGCTAAGAAAGGGGCATCCAACTGGACGAAGCTGTCCAGGTTGTCCAGCATAGATAACATTAACGGCACCATCCCCCGACGGGTTTCCTTTACCCCTTCAATTTGCCCGTGCAAAGAATCAACTTCTGTTTGCTGATCATCCACCAGCCGGGTGAGGTAAGCATTGTACTGCTCCAGGCTTTGCGCCTCCGACAGGAGTTTTCTTACTTCAAATTGAAGTTGCAGCCTTTCGTCGTCCAACGTATTTACTTGCCGTTGAGACTGCTTCGATGCTTGCTGATCCTTGATTTCGGTTTGCTGTAATTGGGACACATTGGTCGCCCAAGCGCTTGTACAACTAAGCAGCAGACTGACGAAAAATAAACGAAGGGAGGAAATCACCTTGATCCTACTTAAATTTACGATATTAAACTTGCTGTGTATGATAATCATTTACATTAAGATCTCAATCTATTATTCACTAAATTGCAGATGATTTTTCTCAACTGCTGACTGAAACAGGCTCAACCAGGTCATAACCCAGGGAAAAAGGGATCTTATTTGCTTTAATATCAAATAACTCACGAACCAAATCAGTATTTAATCTTTCTCGGGTTGATCCCTGAGAGGGAGCCCTGCCCCCATTGATGGCAATTAGTTGCGAGCAATAGCGGCTGACCAGGTTCACCCGGCTGTAGTAGGCCTTATTAAGCCACTGGATATCGCTGTTGAATTCATGCCTCAGAGTCAGGGCCCCCATCAGGGAGTCATTTTTGGAAATCACTGGAGCTGGCATAGGAAGTACTGGGATCCACATCGATAGGTTTGCCATTTACCGCAGGCACACCACGATATGGCACTACTTCTTGATCCGGGTATTCAACATCCAGATCCAGCTGGGAATCTGCTGCCAGGTTCCAACGTAAGGTGGGGGCGATAAACAGGGTTTTATAATCCCGGTTGTCCACATGGGTATCCCCGGCCTTATATTCCAGGTTAATACGGCCATTAAAACCCTGACTAAAAGCGGTGCCAAAATCAGCCGCAATACCAGCCTGCTTATCGCTGCCACCATGTAGGGTGATCTTAGCCACATCGGCGCCATCGGCTTTTTTGGTTACCAGATTGATTAATCCACCCGCACCGGCAGGGTCTTTCACTACTTCGATAGGCTCAATATTGGCCAAGCTAGGGTAAGCCTGATTTTTCATGCCACTGTAGCTGCTATCCGAAGCATACCCTTTAGTTTTCTCGCCAAGCACCAGCAGGGTTTCTGTTTCCTGTGCAAAAACGGTTTAACCCGATAATGCCAGGGCAACAGAGATAAATACTCGCGTGAATTTTTGGCCCATTTTTCCACCGCATCTTGTTGTCATGTTATATTCCCTTGATTCAATGCGCGGCAACCCTATACAATTGGCGCCAATTTTAAAACTCTTATTGCGAACTATTTACATTTGGCGTTGGATTACGATAAGGCTCTCGGAAAGGAATATATTTGGGTGGCTCTAGTGCAACTGTGCAGCGCTCTCATCGACATTTTTCCTGAATTTAATAAATGCTTCAAGACCTTGATTTTATTTTGTATTTATGGCTATTTCACCTAGTAGCTTATGCCTTAACAGGCTATGAGCTATGGCTAAACCCAGACCAGTATTGGAAGTACCTACATCGATGCCGGAGAAAGGCATCAGTAATTGTTGTTCAGACTTTCCACACAGCCCAATGCCGTTATCTCGGTAACTAAGAGAAATCTGCTCTTGCTGCTCCTCCACCTCAATCTCCACCCGGTTGTCTTCGCTACCGTCAACAAAAGCATGCTCGAAACTGTTTACCAGGAGGTTGGACAAGACTTTAAATAACACGTCTGAATAACTATAAATATCTATGGTTTTTGGACATTTTATCTTGAGGCTCAGTCAGAAATTGCCGCCAATGGAAAATAACGCCAACAATCCACAATAGTTGGGTTACATATCTTGGTTTTTCTTATCCCAGGCTTTTAACTCTCCTTTTGACCAGAACTGGCATAGCGACCTAACATCACTACGTTGCACTCGCTTGTCTGATATAGGAGTGCCCAAGATTAATAAACCCACGGGCCGGTCACAGGCATTAAGCCCCAGACACTTTTTTAGCTCCACATCATTAGCCACTTCAGTACTATACCAAATACCACCATAGCCCAGCCCATCGGTAGCCAGTAGGATATTCTGACAGGCAGCAGCTGCGGATAGCACCTGGTCCATTTCACAAACAGGATGATTTCTCCTCACCCGGGCGGAAACCAAAATGATCATCGGTGCCTGCTTCACATAATTCAGTAATCGCCTGGCATGCCCATCGTGACCCTCTGGGTGCTGGGTAAGCCAGTAGTCTAGTAAGGTATCGCAAAAGTGATCGATACTGTCGGCCTCAATAATCAGTAACTGCCAGGGCTTCAGGTTGCCGTGATCTGGCGTACTGGTCACGGTGGAGAGAATTTGTGCCAATTCTTCCCGGCTTGGGGCTGGTCCTGTTAACTCATGGGCATGATAAGACACCCGTTGATTTATTTTTTCGATCATAAGGTCAACACCTGCAGATTTAAGTACCACGGCTGGCTCAGTAACCAACCGGGATCAACAACATTAAGTAACCACTAGCCGAAGTGACAACCAGGAAATCGCCCCATAACAGGTCTAAACCACAGAGCGTCAGTTGCCACTGCGTGAGGTTCAGGTGACTTTATCTTTGACAAGATAGGTTAGACGTACGAATGGCATAAGGTGGAAAATAGCCTGTGGCCTGGACGGTTTTAACAAAACCACTCAGGCCACAGGAGCTGATCAGAAGTCCAGGGAATAACTAACGGAATAGGTACGGCCCCGGCCCTGGAAGGTCACTACGGCCGGATCGGTCAGCCTCACATACCAGGGTTGCGCCCTCTGGCTCCAGATGGTTTCGTAATTTTCATTAAACAGGTTATTGATACCAAAGTTCAGCTTACCCGTGGGCAATTCATAACTGCCTAGCAGGTCTGCGACGAAATAACCTTCCAATTTACGCTTGGCTTCGTCTTCATAGTCAAAGATCTGCATACCTTGTAGTCTCAGGGCCAGCTCGTTAGGATTCCAGCCTATGTGTGCTGCCAACTTATCCGTACTGGCTCGCATAACAGTCTCTTTTTTCCACTCGCCGTCACTGTTGATTTCAGTACGCACCAGGTGACCGTTTACTCCCATAAACCAGTCTTGTGCCAGAGCATAATTCACCTGCGCTTCTATGCCGTATACCCGTTTGTCTTCATCTACCTGGGTGACGGTCAGACGTTTGGTACTGTTTTTAATTCGGCTGTCTGACAAAGAATAATAAGCGGACACCTGGCTGTTCAGAGCCTCCCCGGCGTAACGCCAGCCCGCTTCATAAGAGTCGGTTCTAATGCCAGACGCCTTGTTGTCGGCTATGCTGATCCCCTTCTGCAGGTTTCCTGAGCCGTCATATGTGCCTACCCCGTAGTACTTGGCCGGGTCCGGCACATCAAAAGCCTGGGCAAAGTTCACAAATACCTGGTGCGGGTTATCAAAATCGTAAATAGCCCCCAGGTTAAACAGGGTTTCATTGTAATCGGCTTCCCCACCCGGAACCGCATCCGCAGAGGCCAACTGACCCGATACCACCTTATACTGCTGCTTTACGTCGACAAAGTCGGGAATAGTGGCATTGGAATACTGAAAACGTACACCCGCTGTGATGGTAAGGTCATCTGTTGGGTTTACCTTGGCCTGTAAGAAAGCGGCCAGCTGATCCACATCCACATTCGGATAGCGGTCAGTTTGCACGCTTGGGTTATATACCAGGCCACCGCTTTGCGCCGCCGCCATAAAATCATAATACTGCTGGTCGGCTTCAAACTCTTCCCTGTCTGCATCCACCCCATAAACCAACTGGGTAGACAAGTCGGATAACTCACTCACCATCACAGCTTTCAGGCCATAGACCCGGGTTCGCTGATTGGACGCACTGATGGTGCTGCTGGCCAAATCACCGGAATTAATCCGGGGGAAAGGATAAAACTGCATTTCTTCGTCGCGGTAATACCCCTGCAAATAAAGGCTTTGCCCTAGGAATGCCTGATTGGCGTATTTCACACCCAGGTAGGTTCGCTCTGTTTTTGGCTGGTTATCCAGCACCAGCCCTTCTTTGACCGAAACCTGGCTGGGATCCTTGAAACCTGCGTACATAGGACCAAAATGAGCGCCACTGTCGCTGTCCTGCTCATTGTTAAAATACTGTGCTGTGAACTCTAACCGCTGAGCCTCCGCCAGATTCAGTCCGCCACTGGCCATCACATCTATTTGTTTACCGTATTGGGAAGAGGTCTGAGTGATGTCCGGTAGGATCTTATTTCCGTCGGCATTATAGAAAGCCTGGGTTTGTGCGTAAGCCAGGGAAACCCGGTAATCACCAGTATCGTTGCCACCTTTAATGGCGCCGGCAAACTTGCCGTCAAAGTCTTCACCGCCATTTAAGCCGGATTTACCACCCACATAAGCTTCAAAAGCCGTATCGCCGGCTTCCCCTTTCTTGGTGATGATATTAACTATTCCGCCTGAGCTGTCACCACCATAAATGGATGTGGCGCCCGAGATCACTTCGATACGCTCTATATTAAACGGATCAATTGACTCAAACTGACGGCTGATCCCACGACTGGAGTTAAGTGAAACACCATCCAGCATCACCAGCACCGAACGGCCACGCATTTGCTGACCCGCATTAGTTCGTCCCTGGCTGCCCGGATCCAGGCTGGGGATTAATTGCGCCAGTGCGTCTTTAAAATCTGTGCCGGAGTCGACCTGGGCGCGTATATCTTCCCCATCAACAACCCAGACGGTACCTGGAATTTCGGAGATTTGTGCCGGTGTACGGTTGGCCGTAACAACAAGGGTTTCTGGAGCCGTTACCATTTGCTGCGCATTGGTAGCGCCGATGAATAACATAGCGGCCCATATTGGTGACAACTTAAAAGAACGAGACATGTTTCCCTACTGTATTTATTGTATTTTTAGGCAGCAAAAGACTACACTTATTGAGAAGCATTATCAATCGTATTTTCTATACCAAAATACTAGCTTTAGAATACTCCTTGGTTTAGCATTTAGCAGCGCCTGCGGATGAACAAAGAGATACAATGACAGAGCATAAAATCACTCCACTACAAAAAATTCTGGCAAACCAAATTGTCTATTGGCTGAAAGGTGAAAAAGCACTTAAAAATACTAAGTTAGCTGAATCTACTGTGGCTCAACGCTTTAATGTATCCAGAACCCCGGTACGCGCTGCTCTCACCTATTTACAGCAGCTAGGGATCACCCAAACCCTGCCATACCGGGGATTTGCCCTGGCCATGGACGCCAGTGAAATAATCGGCTTCGATACTCAGAGCAAACAAGACAATGAACAGGAAAGCCTTTACCTTCAGATCCTGAAGGATCTTTTCTTTGGCAAGTTAAGCCATACCTTTTCCGAAACTGAGTTACAAACCCGCTACGGCGCCAGTCGCACGTCCATTCGTCAGCTATTGATGCAATTAGAAGCGGACTCCATAGTGATCCGTGGACTCGGTTATAAATGGATGGTTGAAAGTACCCTGAACGAAGTTCGCAGCCATTTAGAAAGTTATCGTTTTCGCCTGATATTTGAACCCGCGGCCCTTTTGGAAGAGGACTGGTTGTTGGATAGGTCCGAGCTTGAATCCTGTAAGAGCAGGCAGCTAGCCGCCATTGCCGAGCCGGATTCTGTGACCCCCAGACAGCTTTTCGACCTAAGCGCCGACTTTCATGAATTACTGGTATCCTGCTCAGGCAACCGTTTTCTCTTGGGAGCCATGCGCCAACAAAACAGGTTAAGACGTGCGACAGATCAGGTATCCATGCATTTACAAACTAATGTGAAAAAAGCCTGTGGTCGGCGTTTAACCATTTTAGAACTACTGCTGTCCGGAGATAATCAAGAGGCGGCGATAAAACTCAAAGAGTTGTTGGAAAATGATGTAAGAGTCATGAAGCGTACTTACGGCTCAATGGAAACATGAGGGGAGTAACCAGCCTCCATCCATAATTTATCCCATCCCTGGTCATTTCCGCCTTTCACTAACAACTTGCTTGTGCACGACAAATAACCCGCGATGAAATCGTTTTCAGTCACGTTTTAGCGCCTTGTATATTTATCTCCTTTGTAAAGCATCTTTCCCTAATGCATTGACTATATGAAGGTTATTCTTTGATACAAATAACCAACATAGAATAACCTCATCGAGCTGATTTTTACCTACTACACAGAATATTAAATTAGCAATTACACTTAATATCAGATCTTTTCATCTAAACAGGCTAGTTGTATATGAAAGTCGCCCATAAAGTTGGCTTGGTTGCTTCCGCAGTGTTATTAATCGCTGTTGGATTGTTGTCATGGAACCAATATCAGTCAGTAAAAAATATCCTAGAAACACAAAGCCGGCTAGCCATGCAGGAAGAAACCCAGGCTTTGACTAATTTAGTAGCCAACTGGCTCAAGGGTAAGCTTGGTTTAATTGATTTAGTTGCACAGAATATAGACACCGACTTTTCCGCCGCAACTATCCAGCGGAGCTTCGATAGCCCACTACTAAAAAGCGAGTTTCTGCTCATTTTTGGCGGTCTTAAAACTGACGGTAAAGCAATAACAAATGACCCGAGCTGGAACCCTAATAACTGGGATGCGAGAAAGCGCCCCTGGTGGCAAGACGCGGTTAATAATAACCAGGCAGTGATGACCAAACCTTATCCCGACGCGGAAACCGGTGAAATCCTAATATCCGCCGTCGCCAAGTTAAGCGATAAAGGCCAGCTTAAAGGAGCGTTCGGTGGAGACCTTAGCCTGGCCGCCGTATCCAAAGCGTTAAATGCGGTTAGCTTTAACAATACAGGTTATGCCCTGTTAATGGATAAAGATGGCACTATTATCAGCCACCCGGACGAGCAGTTTAACGGCAAAAAAATATCCAGTCTGTTTGATGGCCAGGCGCCCGGCCTTGCCTCCGAGCCAAAATATATAGCAACCCAGGATAAGCACCTATATGTAGCATTTAAGCCGGTAGAAGGCTTGCCGGGAATGAATTGGTATGTGGGGGCTGTATTAGATGCAGACCTTATGTTTGCGGAGGTAAAGGCCCTCGGTTGGAGAGCCGTGATCGGCGTTATTATCGGCGTAATAGCAAGCATGCTGGTATTGGTCACGGTAATGCAGCGCTTACTTAAACCCCTTACCGAGTTACAACACTCGCTCAGGGAAATAAACAGTGGGGATGGTGACTTAACCCAGCGTTTGCCCGTTACCTCTAACGACGAGTTTGGCCAGGTGGCTAAGCAGTTTAATCAGTTCATCGCCTCCCTTCAGCAGTTGCTTAGTTCGGTCAAAGCGCTCTCTTCTGAGGTCAAGGGAAGCACCGAAAGCACCTCGAATGAAGCTACCAACTCGTCCCGGCAACTCCATCAACAGCTGGGAGAGCTGGATCAATTGGCAACCGCCATGACGCAAATGGCTTCCAGCGCCGATGAAGTCGCAGGCAATGCGCAAAGGGCAGCGGAAGCCGCCGGCAGTGCAGAAACCGCCGTTGAACATGGCGTACAGACAGTTTCACAAACAACCCAGGCGATTGAAAAGCTAGCCAGTGAAATGGAGGGAGCAGTTACCACAGTAAATGAAATGGCTCGCTTCAGCGCCAATATCGAATCTATCTTGCAGGTGATCACCGGCATTGCAGATCAAACTAACTTACTGGCGCTTAACGCGGCCATCGAAGCCGCCAGGGCTGGTGAATCGGGCCGGGGTTTTGCCGTGGTTGCAGACGAGGTCCGCTCGCTGGCATCGAGAACTCAAGAGTCCACCAGTGAAATCAGGGATATGATTGACCAGTTACAGTCTGGTGTAAGCCAGGCCGTACAAATGATTGAACGCAGCCAAACATCTGCTAACCAAACGGCGCAAGACGCGGTGAG
Organism: Psychromonadaceae bacterium; assembly: GCA_965249895.1. Lineage (GTDB taxonomy): Bacteria > Pseudomonadota > Gammaproteobacteria > Enterobacterales > CBDFNC01 > CBDFNC01. Next base: position 815,742 of record CBDFNC010000001.1, on the reverse strand, counting down.
TGCAAATGATGTGCTGGCTAAGATCCAGGATGCCATTGGACAAATTAACGAAATGAATTTACAAATTGCAGCTGCGGCGGAGCAACAAAGTTCCACCACTGAAGAAATAAACCGCAATACCACCAATATCCGGGATATCAGCCAATCCGTGGTTAATGGCGCCGAAAAACAAATGGAACTATGTCAGGAAGTGGTGACTCAGGTTAATGAGCAGGAAAAGCACCTGGGACTGTACAAGGCCTGACAAGGTCCCTGGTTGCAAGAACCAGGGACCAAAATAATCCACTAAACTGAGACTAGTGCCGTATTAAAAGATATTTCTTATGTGGAAATTTCTATTGCTGTTTATACTCGTCGCCCCTTCGGTTTATGCTAATTATCGGGTCCTGTTAATCCATAGCTATAGCCGGGATAGTCGGCCAGTTTGGGTGAACGAAATATACGCAGGCATCATGACTGAGTTAATAGGTATCGCACAAGTCCATGAGTTTGAGTTAAAGACCAAGCAGCTCCCGAGTACCGAGTTCGATAATCTTGCCAATCAGGCCTTACTGGTTTACGAAAAGCTAAAACCAGACCTGGTATTACTTTCCGATGATAACGCGCTACGACTGATGCTTCCCCGTATTGGTAAACAGGTTCCCGTTGTTTATTTAGGAATAAACGGAGGTATTAACCAGGACTACCCCTGGCTGAGGTATTATAAAAATAGCACAGGTATTTTAGAGCACCCCCTGATCAGAAGGACCCTGCTTGAAATGCAAAAATCCTTAAACCTCCCCTTAAAAAAGGTTCTTATACTGCTCGGAAAATCTACCACTGCAAATGCATTCTTCAATGTCGACCTGGGAGGCGTCGATGAATTCACCTTTGGAGACAACATACAGGCCAGAGTGAAACGCCTGGGCCAATTCAGCCATTGGCAGCAGGTAGTGAACATGAGTCAAGCCGACGGCTTTGATGCGATATTAGTCGCCGGTTATTACGCTATGAATCAAGGGACAGAGCATATTCCAGCCCAAAATATATCTCGCTGGCTAGCCCAGCACTCGCCCCTTCCTGTGTTTACAGTACACAAAAACCAAGTCAGGAAAAATGGGGTTATGGCGGGCATGGGGTTAAGCGGTAGAAGTATGGCCGAAGATGCCGGCGTGCTTGCAAGGCAAATCCTGCTAGGTGATGTCAGTCCGGCTGAAACCCTGCCCAGGCCCCATATTAGTAACCTGTTTTTTTTCAGTCAGTCTGAATTAAACAAGCGGGGCTTGTCCCTATCACCGAAATACCTGAACCGGTCGATGATGCAGAAATAACCACCACCATTTCAGCTGAATTTAACATATAAAAAAGGCGGTTAAATCACCGCCTTTTTATACCCACCCGACTTACACCCACCCGGCTTACACAGGGAATGTTAGTCTTCGATATTAAACGAAGTCTACACCTTTCTGGATATCGCCTTTCAGTGTGTCCAGCATATCGTTCAGGGCTTTTTGCTCGAACTCGCTGATATCGCCGTAACCTAGTACCTGTTCAACGCCGTTAGCTCCTAGCAGCACTGGCTGAGCGAAGAACTCGGCATGCTCACTACCACCGTCAACGTAAGCACATTCAACAACACCTTGCTTACCACGTAGGGCTTTAACAACGGACAGGCCAAAACGTGCAGCTGCCTGACCCATAGACAGGGTTGCAGAGCCGCCACCGGCTTTAGCTTCAACAACTTCGGTACCCGCATTCTGAATACGAGTTGTCAGGCTGGCGATCTCTTCGTCAGAGAACTCAACACCCTGAACCTGAGAAAGCAGAGGAAGAATGGTCACACCAGAGTGTCCACCGATAACGTTAACGTTAACGTTGGTGCTCTTCAGGCCTTTGTTTTCTGCGATAAAGGTTTCGCTGCGGATAACATCCAGCGTAGTGATACCGAATAGTTTGTTCTTATCGTAAACACCTGCATTTTTCAGCACTTCACGAGCGATGGCAACAGTAGTGTTTACCGGGTTTGTGATAATACAGATACAAGCGTTAGGGCAAGTTGCGGCAACCTTTTCAATCAGGTTTTTCACTATACCCGCATTTACATTAAATAGATCAGCACGGTCCATACCAGGTTTACGTGCAACACCCGCAGAAATCAGAACCACATCCGCGCCTTCAAGGGCTGGTGTTGGATCTTCCCCGGCAAAACCTTCGATAGCCACATCAGTTGGGATATGGCTTAGATCTTTAGCAACACCTGGAGTAACAGGAGCAATATCATAAAGAGAAAGCTCAGAGCCAGCTGGCAGCTCATTTTTAAGAAGAAGGGAAAGGGCTTGTCCAATACCACCGGCAGCGCCTAATACTGCAACTTTCATAGAATATTCTCCGTTATATTAGGGATAAGATGAGGATCATCACATTTCTAACGGCGCAAAGTTTATTTCATCGACTGATAAAAAACAATCTGTTAACAGAGTGCAACACAGGTTATGTGAGCAGGTGGGAAAAATGGAAATCCCAACACTGTTTCTATTAACAATTCATTATCATCTTTAAGTAGCAGCAGAACCCATCTCAGGGGTGAGATGTTAAGCGCATGGATGCACGTTCGCCGAACAAGTTCGGCTCCTACCCAGCCCGATAGATCTGTTACCCAGGTTTGACCAGTCCCCAAAACAGCAATGCCACTAACTTTTCATTCACGCTGGCATTCCTTACTTAGGAAAATATTTGCTGTAAATTACGTCGTACTCACCGTTTTCACGGATCAGCTTTAATCCTTTATTCAATTTATCTAGCAGCTCTTTATTGCCTTTATTCACTGCGATACCAAAACCGGTACCAAAATAATTTTTATCCGTGATAGGCTGCCCCACAGTGGCAAACTTGCCTTCTCCGTGGTCATTTAACCATTGTACCGCCACAGCGGTATCGGCAAAAACAGCGTCGACACGGCCATTGCTCATATCCAAGAAGGCATTTTGGTAGGATGCATGGGGCACGGTGAATACACCTTTGCCAGATAGCTTATCAATCACATACTTCTGATGTGATGAACCATTTTGCACCGCAACGGCCTTACCCTGCAGATCACTAACCGACTTAAACTCACCTTTCGCCGAGACAAATATCGCCGAGTTTTCGTAATAGACTTGGGTGAAATCTACACTGGCTGCACGCTCTGGGGTGATATCCAAGCCAGAAATAGCAGCGTCGTAACGTCGGAATTTAAGGGCCGGGATCAGGCTATCAAATGACTGATTATTAAAATCACATTTGGCATCTATGGCTTTACATACAGCCCTGGCCAGATCGATATCAAATCCCTGAAATTCGTTATTCTCATCCATATATTCAAATGGGGGATAAGTCGCTTCGGTAGCAAACCGAATGATGTCTTCCGCTAATGTTTGGCTGCTAAACAGGGTGACTGCAACTAAAGGGATGATTTCTTTCATTATATTGGCCTTAGTGTTTTAAATAGTTAGCGAATTTTTCTGTTTGCGGATGGATAAAGCGATCGCCGCTACCATGCTCCACAATTTCGCCTTGCTCCAGATAGATAAGCTGGCTTGCCACCTTACGATCAAATTCAACTTCATGAGTTACGACCACCTGGGTAATGCCTGTTGCTGACAGGCTTTTAATGATCTCAGCAACCTCATTGGTCATTTCAGGGTCCCGTGCCGCCGTCGGCTCATCGAATAACAGCACTTCAGGCTCCATCATTAACGCTCTGGCAATGGCGTTCCTTTGCTGCTGGCCACCGGACAGTGAGCCGGGGTATACAGGGCTTTGTCGAATAGTTGCAATTGATTCAACAGGTAGTTAGTTTTATCTATGGCCATTTTTTTAGCCATACCAGTCACTTTCATTGGCGCTTCTATCAGGTTAACCATCACTGTCTTATGCGGCCATAAGTGATATTGCTGAAAAACCATTCCAACTTTACGCCTTAACACTGGCCCCGCTTAGCCAGATTCTTCTGTGACTGCGTAAACTCAAAAGATTCGCCAACAATAGATATGCAACCATGTTCCGGTTCATTCAACAGGTTAAGCACCCTTAACAATAAGCTTTTTCCTGCGCCACTAGGTCCTAATAACACCATATTTCCCCCGGCGTCACAGCGAAAACTGATATTTTTCAGTACCTGTGTTTCACCCCAGGATTTACAGATGCAGTTCAGCTCAATCGTCATAGTTAGTGAATAGTTATCGAAATTTTCCGCAATTTTATTTGCTACAGTCAGCATTGCAAGCTTTAATCTTATTACTTTACAGAACAATCCACCCACCAAGATTATCGACTTTTTCGCACCAAACATGCGAAAATATTCACTTAGCCTTGAAAATTACTGGGTTTTTATGCAAAATACCGCCTAATCAATGAATTAATACCCACTTCAAATGCGAAACAGCGAAAAACAAGAACTACTGATCAGTGCCTTTAAAGCTTTATTAAAAGAAGAAAAGTTTGGCTCCCAGGGCGAGATCGTCGGTGCATTGCAACAGCAAGGCTTCGAAAATATCAACCAATCGAAAGTATCCAGGATGTTGAGCAAGTTTGGGGCTGTACGCACCCGAAATGCAAAAATGGAGATGGTGTATTGTTTGCCCGCCGAGCTGGGCGTTCCCACCACCAGTAGTCCGTTAAAAAACCTGGTAACAGATATAGATCACAACGATGCCTTAATTGTCATTCGAACCAGCCCAGGAGCGGCCCAGCTGATCGCCAGGCTACTGGACTCATTGGGAAAACCAGAGGGGATCCTGGGGACCATAGCCGGAGACGATACTATCTTTATTACCCCAACCAAAAGTCTGGAAATAGGGCAAACGTTTAAAGCTGTAAAAAGTTTGTTCGACCTAAAATAGGAAATACACTGCGCGCCTATTAAGTGATAGCGCGCAGCAATGAAACATTAGAACAGGATCAATTCGTGGGGCGGGATTGACAGTCTGGCTCTTCGGGTACCGTTAAGCCCCTGCGTCTGCCTCGACTCCAGCTTTATACCTTCCACCTCGATAATGATTTTATTGCTTGCGCCTAAAAACTGCTGCTCTAACACCTTGGCGTCACCCGCGTCGTCCTCGCGCAACTGGACCTGCTGCGGTCTGATCAATAGGGAAAGCTTACTGCCTACTGCTTTAGTTATGGGTTTGGTTGCTGTAACTTTCCCCAGGGCTGTGAGCACATTTTGCTCATCAAGCACTTCCGCATCCAGGTAGTTACCTCCACCCAGAAAATCAGCGACAAAGCGAGATTTAGGCCTGTGGTATAGCTCATCAGGGGTACCCGTTTGCTCGATCCGGCCCTGATTAAATATGGCCAGTTTGTCGGCAAATGCAAAGGCTTCTTCCTTCGAGTGAGTGACAAATACCGCACTGATCTGCTGGGATTTTAATATGCTACGGATCTCATTGATTAGCTTGAGCCTTACCTGGGTATCAATATTGGAAAAGGGCTCATCCAGCAACATCAGATCCGGTTTATAGGCAAGCGCCCTGGCGATGGCTACCCTTTGCTGCTGCCCGCCGGAAAGTTGGTGCGGATACCTGTCCTTAAATTCGTGCAGGTTTACCAGATGAAGTACATCGTCGGCTTTGGCCAGCGCTTTAGCTTTCGGCAGGTTTTCCAATGCAAAGGTCACGTTAGCCAGTACGGTCAGATGTGGAAAAAGTGCATAATCCTGGAAGATCATGCCGACTTTTCTCTTTTCCGGGGGAACCGAGCTGCTCTCTTGATCCACTGTTCTGCCCACGATATCTATTCTGCCCTGGCTAAGGTGCATCAGGCCAGCCACGGCTTTTAGCAAGGTGGTCTTACCACAACCACTTGGCCCCAACAAACACAGGATTTCGTTATGCTGAACCTTAATATCCAGGTTATTCAGTATCTCCCTGCCGTTATAGTTACAATGTAACCCGGAAATTTCCAATGCCGACATTAAGATAACTCCAGCTTTCTAATCAATAACATTAATGGCTCTGCTCCAGGGAACGATCTAATAAAATCAAGGGCACTAAACCCACCAATACAATCACTATGGCAGGTAAAGCGGCAACTTCCAGCATCTCGTCAGAGGCATATTGAAAGACGTATGTGGCTAAGGTTTCAAAGTTAAAGGGCCTTAATATCAGCGCCGCCGGCAGCTCCTTCATGGATTCAATAAAGACCAGCAATAACGCGGCCAAACAGCCCTTTCGGATCAAAGGGATATGCACCCGTTTGAGCATTTTACCCGGGCTGTTACCTAAGGTACGGCTAACCATATCCAGCGATGGCGAAATTTTATTAAAGCTGCTCTCCACCGAACCTACGGCAATGGCGCTGAAACGCACCAGGTAACCGGCGATAATCGCCACCATAGTACCGCTAAACAACAAACCAGGACCTTCACCACCGAACGCCTCAACTACATCATTCACCTTGATATCCAGCCAGCCAAAGGGAATAAGCACCCCTATGGCCAACACGGTTCCGGGAACCGCATAACCCAGAGAGCAGAATCTTGCAGGTAGGCTTGAGTGCGGCCGCGCATCCAATCGCCTGTAAAAGCCCACCAGGATGGCAATCAGTAACGCCAATACGGCGACTATACCGGAAACCAGAAAACTGTTAATACTGTACTCTAGGAATTCAGCCGTCCAGGACTGCGCAAAATAGTCGATTGCATAGTTAATCAGAATCATAAAAGGCAGTAGAAAACCTGCAAATACCAGCGCCCAACAGTAACAACTGGCACCCCACTTCCTCCAGCCCTTAAGCTGAAACCGCACGTCCTGTTCATGGAACATGGATTTTTGAAACACCTTTTGCTTGCGCCGACTATATCGCTCCATCGACAATAGCAGCACGATAACCAGCAACATCAGAGAGGATATTTTCGCTGCCGCATTTAGGCTGCCATAACCTAACCAGGTATCGTATACCGCAGTGGTTAAGGTACTAACCGCGAAATAATTCACAGTGGCAAAATCAGCCAGGGTTTCCATGGCAATAAGGGAAATACCGATAGCAATTGCAGGCCTGGCTAACGGCAATGAAACTTTAAAAAAGCTCTGTAGCGGACTTTTACCCAACAGACGGGCTGACTGCATTAAATTAATTGATTGCTCAAGAAATGAGGTCCGCGCCAACAAATAAAGATATGGGTAGAGGGACAGGGTGATCACCACCACAGCGCCACCAAGGGTGCGAATATCTGGAAACCAGTATTCCTGGGGGCTGGACCAGCCAAACACATCACGCAAGAAAATCTGTACCGGTCCCGCATACTCGAGCAAATCGGTATAAATATAAGCGACGATATAAGCGGGCATAGCCAAGGGTAACATCAAGGCCCATTGCAGATACTTTCTGCCCGGTAGCTCGCACATTGCCATCAACCAGGCTGCGGGGACAGCGAGCAAGAAACTTAAAGCACCAACACCGGCAATCAACAATACTGTATTGATGATATAAGTCGGCATTACCGTGTTCATTAAATGTGAGAAAATCTCTTCCGCAGGGTGAAGAGATTCGTATACAAGGGCCAGAATAGGAAAAACCAACAGTAGGGCTACCGCCCAGCTGCTGGCCATCCAAGGCATAAATAATCGAGAGTACATCTACCTACTCTTGGAAACCTCTAGCAGTAAGGCTCTCTCAACTGAGCAAGCCTTACTTAGAATATTTCTTATAAATCAAATTTAACTTCATCCAGTAACTTAAGTGCCGTACCGCGCTGTGCTGCTATCTCAGACAGAGCTATGGTGTCAGCCTTAAATTTACCCCAAGATGCTACTAGCTCGGAAACCGCAACACCCGCTTTTACTGGATACTCATAGTTCACTTCAGCATACATTTGCTGAGCGACATCACCGGATAAGAATTCCATCAGTTTGATGGCATTTTCTTTATTTGGCGAGTACTTAGTCAATGATACACCGCTCACGTTAACGTGAGAACCGCGATTATCCTGGTTCGGGAAATTAATCTCAACCGCATTTGCCCAGGCAATCTGTTTTTCATTGTTCAGCATTTTACCCAGGTAATAGTTATTACCTATAGCAAAGTCACAAATCCCTTCTTTTACGGCTTTAACCTGGGCTCTATCGTTACCCTGAGGTTTACGAGCTAAGTTAGCTTTTACACCTTCCAGCCACTTCTTGGTTTCAGCTTCGCCATTATTTGCCACCATAGAGGAAACCAGGGCTACGTTATAAGCATTCTTACCGCTACGCATACAAATCTTGCCTTTATATTCAGGCTTAGCCAGGTCTTCATAGCTCAGGTTAGGCAGCTTGCCCAGGCGCTCCTTAGAGGTGTATACGGTACGCACACGGGTTGTCAGTGCAAACCACTGATCTGCCGGGTCACGATACTTGGAAGGAATATTCTTTTCCAGGGTCTCACTTTGCACCGGCTGAACCAGGTCTTTATCAACCAGATCCGTCAGGCGGCTAATATCAACAGTTAACACTACGTCGGCAGGACTGTGTTTCCCTTCCCGCTCAAGACGCTCTGCCAGCCCTTTTTTCGCAAATACTACATTAACTTTTACACCGGTTTCCTTGGTGAATTTGTCCATAATAGGCTCAATCAGAAACGGCTGACGATATGAATAAACATTTACTTCGTCGGCAGAAAACGCAGGTTGAGCAACAAAACTTGTAGCAAGTGCAGCTACTGGAAGAAAAACAGCCTTATTCACTTTAATATCTCCATGAATGTTAATAAGAATAGTTTACAACAAGATTATTATACTGTTTTTACAGTATATGTCATTACTTGTCTTATCTAATACATTGATTTTAAACAAGGATATAGCGAAGTTACCATCGGGAAACTCGAGTGATTGATACAGGCCTACTAACTATTAATTAAAGTGGAAATACGAACTATTGCCACAGAAACCTCAACAAAAAACAAGCTTCCTCACCTATAGCGATACTGTTTATTGCAAAGCCTATGGGTTAGCTATGCTGTATTCGATTAAAAAGGCAAAAAAAGCCCCGCTCAGGGCGGGGCAAATTGACTTACGGGTAAAACGATTAAGGATTAGTTCTGATTGATACAAATTCAGGGTATGCGTCTACACCACAATCATGCAGGTCCATACCGTTAACTTCTTCCTCTTCGGTAACACGGATCCCCATGGTTACTTTCAACACAGCCCAGGCAACAAGCGAAGCGACAAATACAAACCCGAAGATAACTGCCGCGCCGAATAGCTGGCCGCCAATCGTTGCGTCAGCATTACTGAGAGGTACAGCGATTAGGCCAAACAGACCACAAACACCGTGAACCGAGATAGCACCAACCGGATCATCAATTTTAATCTTGTCAAACGTGACGATACTAAACACCACAAGTATACCACCCAGGGCGCCTAGCAAAGCTGCAAATAGTGGGCTTGGCGACAGAGGGTCGGCAGTAATGACTACCAGACCAGCCAGAGCGCCATTCAATACCATGGTCAGGTCCGCTTTGCGCCATGCTACTTTACATACGATCAAGGCAGCGATAGCACCCGCCGCGGCTGCAGCGTTAGTGTTAAGGAAAATCTGACCAACCGCTGTGGCATTGGCGGCATCAGATACCATCAACTGAGAGCCACCGTTAAAGCCAAACCACCCCATCCAAAGGATAAATGTACCTAAGGTTGCTAAAGGCATGTTAGAGCCTGGGATTGGGTAGATTTCACCATTTTTACCATATTTACCTTTACGGGCGCCCAGCAGTAACACTGCAGCTAATGCAGCGGCAGCACCGGCCATATGAACGATACCCGAACCAGCAAAGTCGGTGAAACCAGCTGCAGAAACAAAACCACCACCCCAGGTCCAGTAACCTTCAATGGGGTAGATAAAGCCAGTCAATACCACACAAAAGGCCAGGAATGCCCACAGTTTCATACGCTCGGCAACTGCGCCCGATACGATAGACATAGCGGTTGCAACAAATACCACCTGGAAGAAGAAATCAGATTCCAGCGAGTGATCCGCGCCCTCCCCTTGCGAACCAAGTAAAGAGCCGAACGAAGGTAACCAGCCACCATCGACGTTATCTACGTACATGATGTTATAACCCACCAGCAAATACATGGTACAGGCGATAGCATAAAGAACTATGTTTTTGGTGAGTATTTCCGTTGTGTTTTTAGACCGAACCAGACCGGCTTCCAGCATGGCAAAACCTGCCGCCATCCACATCACCAGTACACCTGAGATAAGAAAATAAAATGTATCCAGCGCAAAGCGCAATTCCGTTACTGTCGTTTCCATTACAATGCTCCTTAAATCGCTTCAGCGTCTGTTTCACCAGTACGAATTCGTACAACCTGTGACAATTCACTGATAAATATTTTTCCGTCGCCAATCTTGCCGGTATATGCAGCACCGGTAATGGCTTCCACTACGCGCTCCACATTTTCTTCCCGTGTGGCGATTTCCAATTTTACCTTAGGCAAAAAGTCGACCTGGTATTCTGCGCCGCGATATAACTCGGTGTGACCTTTCTGACGACCAAACCCCTTGACCTCAGAAACGGTTAGTCCTTCGACTCCGATTTCAGCCACGGCTTCCCGGACGTCGTCCAACTTAAATGGCTTGATAATGGCACTGATCATTTTCATGCTTGCTCTCCCTGGACCTGATCTTTATGTCTGCTTAGCTCGGTTAACATCAAACTCAACCGGACTTAAAACTCGCTTTATACCTATTAATAAACAAGCTCTGTGCCATATTTTTTAAAGCTTTAATTTCAATAAGTTATAAAAAATCAGAGATTAGTAGACTGCAATTTAGCCCTATATTGGTGCAAGGCTTAATTTGGTGCGCCCATTCCTTGTGCATCAGTTAAAAGCATTACACTCCATGTCCTATTTGGTGCAAGCAGCCATTTTTTGCCTTCTGTGAGCTACCCGAGTGGCCGTAACAACGAAACACCCGGATAACAAATAGCTTTGGTTGGGTATCTGGGGAAAAAGGCGTAAAATGCCTGGGAATCACTAGGTAAGAGCTATGACCACACTACAAATATCCAACAATGTCACCATCCCTTTCAGTGAATTAGAATTTCAGTTTATCCGGGCCCAGGGGCCTGGCGGACAAAACGTCAACAAAGTGAATACCGCAGTACAATTAAGGTTTAACTTTAGAAACTCCGGCTATCTGCCCGAATTCTACAAATTGGGACTGACAAACCTGAAAGACTCAAGGATCACCGCTAGTGGGGATATTTTGATCAAGGCGCAAAATTCGCGAAGTCAGGAAAGGAATAAAGTGGATGCTTTAGAGAGATTAAGGCAGCTTATCCAAAGCGCTAACCGACAACAAAAAAAGCGAATTGCCACTCGCCCTACTAAAGCGTCCAAGCGAAGGCGAGTTAACAGTAAGACACATAGAGGAAAGGTGAAACAGCTTAGAGGCAAACCGATAGACTGAGCCGTCTAACCATCTTTTTGGATAAATTGCCGCCAGGAATCCAACATAATTTGGAAGTCTTCCAAACCGCACAGGGACAGGCTTTCCTGATCGTAGAAATGAAGATCTTCTTCGTCGAGTCTATCCGTGTTTGGTTCAGATTGCAGCAGCAGGTTTGCCGTCACTTTTGCTTCTTCCCGGTTGAGAAACAAGCTGTATTCCGTTCCATTTAATTGGAAGTTTTCACAATTGCCAGTTTGTAATGTTTCGATAGCAAGCAACACTGTCTCAACATTTTCCGGCTGGGCGGACAATTCTTGCTCTAACCACAACCCCAGGACTTCATGCCCCATAGAAAAACGAGCTGCAACAGCTCCGGTAATAAAATCGCGCCTAAACTCGTACTCCAAGAAAGTTACTCCCTTATGGATTCTTTAAAATGATATTTCAGAAGTTAATTCGATAAAACCACGGCAGAACCTTCATACTCCAAGAAAGTTACTCCCTTATGGATTCTTTAAAATGATATTTCAGCGGGTTAATTCGATAAAACCACGGCAGAACCTTCGCACCCCAAGAAAGTTACTCCCTTATGGATTCTTCAAAATGATATTTCAGCGGGTTAATTCGATAAAACCACGGCAGAACCTTCGTACCCCAAGAAAGTTACTCCCTTATGGATTCTTTAAAATGATATTTCAGCGGGTTAATTCGATAAAACCACGGCAGAATCTTCGTACCCCAAGAAAGTTACTCCCTTATGGATTCTTTAAAATGATATTTCAGAAGTTAATTCGATAAAACCACGGCAGAACCTTCATACTCCAAGATAGTTACTCCCTTATGGATTCTTTAAAATGATATTTCAGAAGTTAATTCGATAAAACCACGGCAGAACCTTCATACTCCAAGAAAGTTACTCCCTTATGGACTCTTCAAAATGATATTTCAGCGGGTTAATTCGATAAAACCACGGCAGAACCTTCGTCCCCCAAGAAAGTTACTCCTTATGGATTCTTCAAAATGATATTTCAGCGGGTTAATTCGGTAAAGCTAAGGCTGAGTACTTCAATATGGTAATTCTCTCATGTATTGCTCGAACTAATACGTTAGCGGGCAATTTGGGTAAAATAACAGCAGAGCCGGAAAGGTCTAATCCTAAGTCAGTTCCGGCTTATTTTTATTATGTTGGAACCGACTTAATTTGCTACTGTTTTCATTTGAGCTGATTGCTCAAGCACATGTGTTGGGACCAGCTCATAAGCAGCTTGTGGTTTAAGCACCACAGACGACTTACTGGCGACCATCAGCATCTGCTTCAGACGGGGCTGCTCATAAGGTTTAAGTAACAGACCTTGAATATCCAGCAAGCTGTTAAGACCTAACAGTTCGCGTTGAACATCAAAGTGTGTCGCCAGGATACGGATATCGGCTGCAGCAGACGTTTCGCCGGTGCGAACACGTTTAACTAATTCGATACCTGTAGCATTAGGCAAGAGTACATCTACGATCAACAGATCGAAATCCTGCAAAGCTACCGCTCTTTCTGCTTCTTCTGCACCCGCAACACTCTCAACATAAGCAACACCAAGGGTTTCAAGTTCAGCGACTAGCTGATCTTTCTCGGCATTGTTACCTTCCACCACTAGCACCTTAAGGTTAGTGGATGACGCTTCAGCTTTCGGAACTAAAGGTGTCGCATGGCCAACTTCCGCACCTTCCATACGAGAGATATATCCGCGCTTAGGAATAGTGGAGATGTTTAACCCATGAACACTTAACGAACCTATACTTTTACGTAGTTGGGAAATGTGCTGGTTGATTGTGTGGTCCGTCACTAAACGACCCCAGACATGTTGAGCCAGGTCTTCACGAGTCACTACTGTATTCAAGTTTTTACACAAGAAGTGAAGCAACGAAGTACGTAAAGGACCCAGGTAAACCTTACGGTTTCCATGGATCAGGCTATTTTGACTGGTGTCGATATGGTATTCACCTACAACAAGGCTTTTTTCTAGCATAACAGTTCTCACTTTCAGCATTACCGCAAAAATTCGGCTGGCGATGACAGTTTTATCAAGTCTTTGTAAAAAAATCCAGCCGTGTATGCAAAATTTTAATTTTAATTTTAATCAAAAGTACGACGTTATCTTAATTTTTGCATTGAACATCGAAAATTATAACAAAAAGCCCTCCGGAGAGGGCTTTTTTTAGTTATTTTAACTTAACGCTTAAACGGCCTGGGTGAAGATAACGTCATCCGCTTTCTTGGTATAGCTTTCCAGCTGGTCGAAGTTAAGGTAGCGATAGGTGTCCGCTGCCGTAGCGTCCAGTTGCTTCGCATACTTCATGTATTCGTCCACGGTCGGCAGTTTACCTTCGATGGCCGCTACCGCCGCTAACTCGGCCGAACTCAGGTACACGTTAGCACCTGTACCCAAGCGGTTAGGGAAGTTCCGGGTAGATGTGGAAACTACCGTAGTATTATCCCCTACGCGAGCCTGGTTGCCCATACACAGGGAGCAACCCGGTATTTCCGTACGCGCACCGACTTTACCGTAAATACTGTAATAACCTTCGTCAATTAGCTGGCTTTCATCCATTTTTGTCGGCGGAGCAACCCACAAACGTGTTGGCAGCTGGCCCTGATACTGGTTTAACAGCTTACCGGCAGCACGGAAGTGACCGATATTTGTCATACAAGAGCCGATAAATACTTCATCTATCTGCGTACCCGCCAGCTCGCTCAGCAGCTTCACATCATCTGGATCGTTAGGACAGGCCAGGATTGGCTCCTTCACATCATCCATATTGATTTCGATGATTTCGGCATATTCGGCGTCGGCATCCGCTTCCATCAGTTCAGGGTTTGCCACCCACTCCTGCATCGCCTGAATACGGCGCTCTATGGTGCGAACGTCGCCATAACCTTCAGCCAGCATCCACTTCAACATCACTATGTTGGAGTTCAGATACTCGATAATAGGCTCTTTGTTTAACTTAATGGAACAACCCGCGGCGCTGCGCTCGGCAGAAGCATCTGATAATTCGAATGCTTGCTCTACTTTCAGATCCGGCATCCCCTCGATTTCAAGAACACGACCGGAGAAAGCATTTATCTTGCCTTCTTTAGCAACGGTCAATAGGCCTTGCTTGATGGCGTAGTAAGGGATTGCGTTAACCATGTCACGTAACGTGATACCTGGCTGCAACTTACCGGTAAAGCGCACCAGAATGGATTCTGGCATATCCAGCGGCATCACACCTGTCGCTGCGGCAAAAGCCACCAGACCAGAACCCGCCGGGAAGGAAATACCCAGAGGGAAACGAGTATGTGAGTCACCACCCGTACCTACGGTATCAGGCAATAACATACGGTTTAGCCAGGAGTGAATTACACCGTCACCGGGACGTAGAGATACACCACCTCGGTTCATTATGAAGTCAGGCAGAGTGTGGTGTGTGGTTACATCAACTGGCTTAGGATAAGCCGCCGTATGACAGAAAGACTGCATAGTCAGATCGGCGGAGAAACCTAGACACGCAAGGTCTTTAAGTTCATCGCGCGTCATTGGACCCGTGGTATCCTGTGAGCCAACTGTAGTCATCTTAGGCTCACAGTATTGGCCCGGGCGAATACCCGCTGTGCCACACCCCTTACCAACCATCTTCTGCGCCAGGGTGTAACCTTTGCCGGTGTCAGCCACATCTTTTGGCAGGTTAAATACGTCTAATGACCCCAGCCCCAAAGATTGACGAGCACGATCAGTAAGCCCACGACCAATGATCAGTGGAATACGGCCGCCTGCGCGAACCTCATCCAAGATAACATTGGTTTTTAATTCAAATTTGGTGATCTCTTCACCGGTTTCGGCATTCTTAACCAAACCCTGATGTGGATAGATCTCGATAACGTCACCCATATTTAAATTGGTAACGTCCATTTCTATCGGCAGTGCGCCTGAGTCTTCCATGGTGTTAAAGAAGATAGGGGCGATTTTTCCGCCAATACAAACACCACCACCGCGCTTATTAGGTACATGAGGGATATCATCACCCATAAACCATAGCACCGAGTTAGTAGCCGACTTACGAGAAGAACCCGTTCCTACTACATCACCAACATAAGCCAGTTGATGACCTTTCGCTTGTAAGGCTTCCAACTGTTTTATGGGGCCTACTTCACCAGGCTGATCCGGCTCGATACCATCGCGAGCGATCTTCAGCATGGCTAATGCATGTAATGGAATATCTGGGCGAGACCAGGCATCTGGGGCAGGAGAAAGATCATCGGTATTGGTTTCACCCGTTACTTTAAATACAGTAACCGTGATTTTCTCCGGTACTTCCGGCTTGTTTAGATACCATTCGGCATCAGCCCAGGATTGCATTACCTGTTTGGCGAACTCGTTTCCGGCTTTGGCCTTTTCTTCCACATCGTAAAAGGAATCAAACATCAGCAGGGTGCCGGAAAGCGCTTTAACGGCAATCGCACCCAGCTTATCGTTATCCAATAACTTGAGCAGTGGCTCTATGTTATAGCCGCCTTGCATTGTGCCCAGCAATTCAGCGGCGCGCTCATCTGACAAGATTGGAGAATTAGTTTCACCTGTGGTGATGGCAGCCAGGAAACCGGCTTTGACATATGCAGCCTCATCCACGCCCGGTGGAATACGATCTGCTAGCAGTTCCAGTATAAATTCTTCTTCACCTTTGGGAGGGTTTTTCACCAGTTCAACAAGAGCAGCGGTTTGTTCAGCATCTAAAGGCTTTGCAACCACTCCTTCGGCAGCACGCTCTTCGACGTGTTTACGGTAAGCTTCAAGCACGACTCGTTCCTCTTATTTTGTATCACCCAGTGCAGGTGAATTTTTTTGACGGGTTAGCGCCTACATCATCCATCGAAAAGAGGTAAACCGTTTTCAACGTCTAAATATCGACGTAACCATTTCGAAGCGCCGGTATTATATCGGAATTTAGTAAAAATTAAAATTCTCGCCGTCAACAAGATATTTCGAAGTTGTTATCAAATCATTACAGAGAAATCTATCCGAAAGCTCATCAAAGCACTTAGGTTTCGGGTCATTACAGATAAAAATCATGGAGTTACCTTCATTCCAGCGGCAAATACAGAAACCTAACACAACAAATAAAATGCAGTGACATCTTCTAAAGTTTAAGCATTGGTCAGTGTTATACCCTGTTTTGCCACACCTAAAAATGTGGCCCGGGGTCCCGCTAAAAGTAGTTACCTATAAACAGGTAAACCGCTTGTTTACCCCCTTCCGCCTGGCCGTAGGCCAGTACCATAGGGCCTATTCCGGTATTTACACCTAGGTAAATACTGCCTGCGGTGATCGTATTATTAATACTAACCTCGGATCTGTTGTTCCAGACATTGCCGTTCTCCAGGGATGCACCAAAGTACATAGGCAAGCTAAAGGCGCCAAAATCATTGTCCAACATACGATAGTTATAAAGCAGTGAGCCGAATATCTTGTAGCGTCCGGATACTTCATTTTTGTGGTAGCCAGACAAACGCTGGAATCCGCCCAGATCATGCACCAGTGTAGGTATACCCAGATCGGAGCTGATCCCACCATATTCCAAATTTAAGCCAAAGCTATGTCGGCCGATACTTTCGAAGGTAAGGAACTTCGCGTCTATATAGTCAGAGTCCTCACGGGCCGAGTCGGTTTTTTCGTATACTTTCTGATATTTGAACTCCAACTGGTGCCCTTGGTTCGGGAAATTAATGTCGTCCAGCGTATCATAGCCAAATTTGGCATAAGGCCCCTGAGCCCTGAAGTCACCTGAGCTATTTGCGCCTACCAGCTCAATGTCACCACTAACGGTTTCCCAACCCAGCGAAGCCTGTGACCATTTACTAGGGTTAATACCTAGCTCAGTCCCCAGTAGATAAGTGGTGTATTGAGCGGGAGCAAATTCACTGTTGGCTGCTCCACCGGACTTGCTCTCCGGCTGGATATAAAAATTCCTGTTTTGCCGGCTAAACGCTGCTTCTGCTTGCCAGAAAAAGAACTGCTGCTCATCCAGCGGCGTATAAAACTCGGTCCCCAGATAGGTTCTGGTGCCGAACACAAATTCATTCCGCCATTCCGCCCCCAGTGAATTGATGTCTGTTAAGGTGTAGGAAAAACCGACGGTTATATCCGTACTGGAGGAAAAAGATTCTTCGGTGGCCAACATAAAATCAAAATATCCGGGCCCCCAGGACTTTTCTTTGGCATAAACCTTAAGCAGTGTCTTACCATCTTTATCTTCAAACTCGTAATCAACTCTCTGGTATATCCCCTTGGCATACAACCTATGGATATTTTCTTCCAGCTCGTGTTGGCTGTATAACTCGCCCTCTTCCACCCCTAATGCGGCTTCAATAATATTCTTATTCAGCTTGCTGTCGGTGACGATTTCAACTTTATCGGCAATAAAGCCGTCACCCGCCGGATAACCCGCGCGAATGGTGGCCTTATGTACCAGGTAGTTCTTGTAATCTTGGCCGGAAATACTCAACTGACTAAGTCGCTCTCGAATTGCATTAGCAACCTCACTCCCCCGGGGCACAGCATCTGCCATACGACTGAAATCTCCAGTTCCTATATCAGCAATATCCGGAGCGAGTAAAATATCCTGCTCACTCATCAGGGCTATTTGCCGTTCAGTGCTGGAGCGCGTCATATAGTTAGTCAACTGATCCAGTATATTCACGTAGGAGTCCAGCTCTTCCTTTTTCCTTAATTTGGAGCCGATATCCACCGCAATCACAATATCCGCACCCATTTCCTTCAGCACATCCACGGGCAGGTTATTAACCAAACCGCCATCTGCCAGTAACCTACCTTCCACTTGAGCCGGCTTTAATGCCCCGGGCACCGACATGCTGGCCTGCATTGCGGTTACCAGGTTGCCCTTATCCAGGACAAAGGCTTCCATTTTCTCCAGGTCCAGGGTGACCGCCCGGTAAGGAATGGGCATCTGATCAAAGCTCTGGAAATTTGGCAGGTTACGGGTAGACTGGCGCAACAATCTGGCCATAGTTTCACCCTGAACGAAGCCGGAAGGCAACTTGAACTCGCGGCCATCGAAACCTATATCCGCTTCTATTTGATAGCCGTCTCTTTGTTTTTTCTTGCGATAGGAAAGATCTTTACGGTCAATGCTATCTGAATAACCCTGATTCCAGTCGATGGATAACATCCGCTGTTCGATTTCATCGGCCGACAGGCCCATGGCGTACATGCCCGCCACATAAGCCCCCATCGAGGTACCTGCCACATAATCCACGGGAATATTCAGCTCTTCCAACACCCGAATAACGCCAATATGAGCCGCACCTTTAGCGCCGCCGCCGCCCAGGGCCAAACCTATTTTTGGCCGCTCGTCACTCCTCACCGAACTATCGGCCAACACCGAAAAACCAAAGCTCAATAAAAGCCAGAAAATAACTAGTTTTCCCATCAAAGCGACATTTTCCCTAACGTTTCAACAAGGCGTTATTTTAATCATCTTCTGTGGGCCTGTCAGGTACTCTTTGATTTAACTGAAACCCAATCCTCTGGCCAACAGCGGCAGACTTATCAGGAGCACCAACTCCCACATACTCTGGCGGTCTGATAAACAGGAGGCCGCTCAGGGCTCACTAGGTGTTTTAAAGCCAATTATCCAATCGCAAGGCGATGTGGAAAAACATACCCAGGCAGCCTGGGGGCTGGTACACGGTTTATCTAATATCATGTGTCACCCGGTTTACGAAAAGACACTTAGCCCAAATATGCTGATCGGTGCGATGGAGGTAGTGATTGCAGGAATGGAAAACGAGTAACTCAATTGTACGATTACACCTTGGCTAATCGAACCTAGCGCGTAGAAACTGATTAGAAAAATAAACCTTAGCTTGGTAATTTTGTAGGTTTGGATATTTATTTCAGGCAATAAAAAAGGCGACTCTAAAAGTCGCCTTTTTTGCTAACGGGAAGAATTACTTCTTCTTAGCTTTAGCATTTGGAAGGTCAGTAATAGAGCCTTCGTAAACTTCTGCAGCCAGACCAACAGATTCATGCAGTGTCGGGTGAGCATGAATTGTCAGAGCTATGTCTTCCGCATCTGCGCCCAGCTCGATAGCCAGACCGATTTCACCCAGCAGTTCACCGGCGTTAGTACCTACAACCGCACCACCGATAACTCTGTGAGTGTCTTTGTCGAAGATAAGCTTCGTCATACCGTCAGAACAATCGGATGCAATTGCTCGACCGGAAGCTGCCCAAGGGAATACCGCTTTTTCGTAGTTCAGGCCCTGCTCTTTCGCTTCTCTTTCGGTCAGACCAACCCAGGCAATTTCTGGCTCAGTATAAGCGATAGATGGGATAACCTTAGGATCGAAGAAGTGCTTCTTACCTGAGATAACTTCAGCAGCCACGTGGCCTTCATGCACACCTTTGTGCGCCAGCATTGGCTGACCCACGACATCACCGATGGCGTGGATATTAGCCACGTTGGTACGCATCTGCTTGTCGACTTCGATAAAGCCACGCTCAGTAACAGTTACGCCCGCTTTTTCTGCGTCTAACGACAGACCATTTGGAACACGGCCAACGGCAACCAGTACGGCGTCATATGGCTTGGCTTCGGCAGGTGCGTTTTTACCTTCGAAAGATACGTATAATGCATCTTCTTTGGCTTCAACCGCAGTCACCTTGGTTTGCAGCATCAGGTTGAATTTCTTCTTCACCCGCTTGGTGTAAACCTGAACGATATCTTTATCCGCCGCAGGCACCAGCTGATCGGCAAATTCAACAACATCTATCTCGCTGCCCAGGGCGCCGTATACTGTGCCCATTTCCAGACCGATAATACCACCGCCAAGAACCAGCAGACGCTTAGGCACTGTTTTCAGCTCTAGCGCATCTGTAGAATCCCAAACGCGCGGATCATCATGGGGGATAAATGGCAATTTAACCGGACGAGAGCCGGCAGCAACGATAGCGTTATCGAAAGTAACTGTGGTCTTGCCGCCTTTACCATCGACTTCGATAGTGTTGGGACCGGTGAATTTACCGAAACCTTCAACTACCTTCACTTTACGCATCTTAGCCATACCGCCAAGGCCGCCGGTTAACTGGCCAACCACTTTATCTTTCCAGATACGGATCTTGTCGATATCTGTCTGCGCGTCACCGAAGATGACACCGTGATCTGCCAGGGCTTTCGCTTCTTCAATCACTTTAGCTACGTGCAGCAAGGCTTTAGATGGAATACAACCTACGTTCAAACATACGCCACCAAGAGTAGAGTACTTTTCGATTAATACGGTTTCTAAACCCAGATCAGCAGCGCGGAAAGCAGCAGAATAACCGGCAGGACCGGAACCCAGCACTACTACTTGTGCTTTAACTTCTTTACTCATTTTGGCCTCTTATTTTTTGTTCTTGAGGGGTACATTTAAAAAACCCCGCAAGTTTACAGTCCTGTTAAATAAATGAGAAGTAAAAAGGTCGGCAAACGCCGACCTCTTAACAGTTACAGTACCAACTTACGCAAGTCGGAGAGCAAACCGTTGATGGTAGTGATAAAGCGAGCACCATCGGCGCCGTCGATGACCTTGTGGTCATAGGATAGCGCCAGTGGCACCATCAGGCGTGGTTCGAACTCTTTACCGTTCCATTTCGGCTTTATATCTGACTTAGACACACCCAGGATAGCGACCTCTGGTGCGTTAACGATTGGCGTAAACTGAGTACCACCAATACCGCCCAGGCTGGAGATAGTCATGGAGCCACCCTGCATGTCTTTGGCTGTGAGCTTACCGGCACGTGCTTTCTTGGATATTTCAGCCAGATCGCGACATAAGTCGTGAATACCCTTGTTGTTCACATCACGAACAACAGGCACCACCAGACCGTTTGGCGTATCAACCGCAACACCCACGTTTACATATTTCTTCAAGATCAGGTGCTCTCCATCCGGGTCCAACGAAGAGTTGAACTTAGGATAGATTTCCAGGGCTTTCGCCACTGCTTTGATAATAAAGATAAGTGGGCTGATCTTGATACCGTTATCGAGCTTAGCGTTCATCGCGTTTTCGCTCTTACGGAATGCTTCCAGATCCGTGATATCCGCTTCGTCAAACTGAGTTACATGAGGTATGGTCACCCAGTTTCTGTGCAGCGCAGGGCCAGATATTTTCTGGATGCGAGACAGGGCAACTTTTTCAATCTCACCAAACTTACCGAAGTCAACTTTCGGCGAGTCAACAACCTGCAAACCGTTACCGCCACCTGTGGCAGTAGCTGCAGTGGCTTTTGGACGCGACAGCTCATATTTCACAAAAGCTTGCACGTCTTCTTTAACAATACGTGCTTTACGTCCAGTACCCTTAACCTGAGACAGGTCAACACCAAACTCTCGGGCCAGACGGCGAACCGATGGAGAAGCGTGAACCGAACCAGACTTACGTTTCTCACCAGCACTTGGATGATGTGGTACCGGGGGCGGCTTAGGTGCGCTTTGTGGCGCCGGAGCTGCCGCGGGTGTTGGCGCAGGAGCAGCCGGTGCACTTACTGCCTGAGCTGCGGCAGGTGCTGCTGCGCCAGTTTCAACCACTACGATTAACGTACCTTCAGAGACTTTATCGCCAATGGCAACTTTGATTTCTTTTACCGTACCGGCAACTGGAGAAGGAACTTCCATAGAAGCCTTGTCGCCCTCGACAGAAATCAGTCCCTGCTCTTCTTCGATAGTATCGCCGACAGCAACCAGGATCTCTGTCACATCAACTTCATCTGCGCCGATATCAGGCACACAGATTTCCTGCGTGCCACCGCCGGCGGCAGGAGCTGCAGCAACAGGTGCTGGCTCAACAGGTGCTGGCTCAACAGCTGCAGGAGCGGGAGCTGCGGCAACAAGTGCTGGCTCAGCCGCTGCAGGAGCAGGTGCGGCAGCAGCCGCGCCCGTTTCAACGGTAACAATCAAAGCCCCTTCAGAAACCTTGTCACCAATCACTACCTTAATTTCTTTAACAGTACCAGCAAAAGGCGCAGGTACTTCCATGGAGGCTTTATCGCCTTCAACGGAAATAAGACCCTGCTCTTCTTCTATGGTGTCACCCACAGCAACCAGAATCTCAGTTACATCGACTTCATCTGCGCCGATATCTGGAACCAGAATTTCTTTAATTTCTGACATTCTCTTGTACCTTTATTAAGCCAGCAGTGGGTTAACTTTGTTTACGTCGATGTTGAATTTCTTAATAGCGTCCGCTACTACAGATTTCTCAACATCGCCTTTCTTGGCCAACTCGTTTAGCGCAGCAACAACCACATAGCTCGCGTTCACTTCGAAGTGACGACGCAGGTTTTCACGGCTGTCGGAGCGACCGAAGCCATCAGTACCCAGTACTTTATAAGGAGCTGGTACATAAGCCCGAACCTGGTCTGCGTAATTCTTCATGTAGTCAGTCGCAGCAACTACAGGTACGTCTTTTTCCAGTACTGTGGTGATGTAAGCCTGCTTCTCATCTGCCAGCGGGTTAAGCATGTTTTCACGCTCAACCGCCTGACCGTCACGGGTCAGTTCATTGAAAGAGGTTGCGCTGTAAACAGTAGCGTCGATACCGTAATCTTCTGCCAGGATCTTCGCCGCTTCGCGAACTTGCAGCATGATAGTACCCGAGCTCAGCAGCTGAACCTTACCTTTGCCGCTACCTTTAACTTCGTCCAGCTTGTAGATACCCTTACGGATACCCTCTTCAACGCCTGAAGGCATTGCCGGCTGCTCGTAGTTTTCGTTCATCAGCGTCAGGTAGTAGTAGATATTCTCATTATCTTCATACATGCGCTTCATGCCGTCCTGGATAAGAACAGCCAGTTCGTAACCGTAAGTCGGGTCATAGGTGACACAGTTAGGGATAACGTTAGCCTGGATATGAGAGTGACCATCTTCGTGTTGCAGACCTTCACCGTTTAGTGTGGTACGCCCGGCTGTTGCGCCTAAGATGAAACCACGCGCCTGCTGATCACCAGCAAGCCATGCCATATCACCCACACGTTGGAAACCAAACATGGAGTAATAGATATAGAATGGGATCATCGGGCTATCGTTGGTGCTGTAAGAAGTAGCTGCCGCTACCCAGTCAGCCTTGGCACCCAGCTCGTTGATACCTTCCTGCAGTACCTGACCTTGAGCGTCTTCTTTGTAGTAAGCTACCTGCTCTCTGTCCTGAGGCGTGTACATCTGGCCCTGGCGAGAGTAGATACCAACCTGGCGGAACAGACCTTCCATACCAAAGGTGCGGGCTTCATCAGGGATGATAGGTACGATGCGCTTACCGATTTTCTTATCTTTAAGCAGCACATTCAGCACTCGGCTAAACGCCATAGTGGTGGAGATTTCACGACCTTTCGAGCCTTGTAATAGGGTGTCAAAGGCTTTCACCGGCGGAATTTCCATCTCGATGGAGCTGTTGATACGACGCTGAGGTAAGAAACCTTTCAGTGCGGTGCGACGTTCCTTAAGATACTTGATCTCTTCCGAGTCTTCTCCCGGGTGATAGTAAGGAATGTTCGGCAGATCTGCATCGCTAATTGGAATATTGAAACGGTCACGATAATGTTTGACCGCGTCGATATCCATTTTCTTAACGCCGTGAGCGATGTTTTTACCTTCACCCGCTTCACCCATGCCGTAACCTTTAACAGTCTTGGCCAGGATAACGGTAGGACGGCCTTTGGTTTCAGCCGCTTTTTTATATGCCGCGTAAACTTTAAATGGATCATGACCACCACGGTTCAGACGCCAGATATCTTCATCAGACATGTTGGCAACCATTTCCGCTGTTTCAGGGTGCTTACCAAAGAAGTGCTCACGGGTGTAAGCGCCGCCTTTGGCTTTAAAGTTCTGGTATTCACCGTCAACGGTTTCTTCCATCAACTGCAGCAATTTACCTGTCTTATCTTGGGCCAATAGTGGATCCCAGTAGCGACCCCAGATCAGCTTAATCACTTCCCAACCAGCGCCGCGGAAGGTGCCTTCCAGCTCCTGGATGATTTTTCCGTTACCACGAACAGGGCCGTCAAGGCGCTGCAGGTTACAGTTGATCACGAAGCACAGGTTATCCAGTCCTTCACGGGCAGCCATACCTATGGCGCCCAAGCTTTCCGGCTCGTCACACTCGCCGTCACCCAGGTAGCAATATACGCGCTGCTGTGAACAGTCTTTGATACCACGATCAGTCAGGTACTTAAGGAAACGCGCCTGGTAAATAGCAGAGATAGGACCCAGGCCCATAGATACAGTTGGGAACTGCCAGAAGTCAGGCATCAACTTAGGGTGCGGGTAAGAAGACAGACCGTTACCGCCTACTTCCTGACGGAAGTTATCCAGCTGCTCTTCGGTGATACGCCCTTCAAGGAAAGCACGAGAATAAATTCCCGGAGAAATATGGCCCTGAAAATAAACAAGATCGCCGCCATCTTCTTCGTTGGGGCCGCGGAAGAAATGGTTAAATGCTACGTCATACAGGGTGGCGGAAGACGCGAAACTGGAGATGTGTCCGCCCAGGTCCAGATCTTTCTTAGAAGCACGCAGAACAGTTGCAAGTGCATTCCAGCGAACGATGGCGCGGATACGGCGCTCCAGCGTCATGTCGCCAGGCATGTGTGGCTCTTGTCCTGGTGGGATCGTGTTGATATACGCAGTTGTTGCGTTAAACGGTAAATGACCACCGCTACGACGGGTTTTTTCGATCATTTTCTCAAGAAGATAATGGGCTCGTTCTGGACCTTCTTCTTCGAGCACGGCTTCTAGCGCATCTAACCACTCCCCGGTTTCCTGAGGATCTACATCGTGCTTCTGGTTGTCTGACATGGCAGTTTCCTATCTGTTATTCACTTAAAGTGACTGCTTTCTCATTAAACAAGCCCAGCGCAGGCTAAGCTCACGCTGAATACTAATCTTTTGGCTGCTGAATTCGGC
Source organism: Psychromonadaceae bacterium (assembly GCA_965249895.1). Taxonomy (GTDB): domain Bacteria; phylum Pseudomonadota; class Gammaproteobacteria; order Enterobacterales; family CBDFNC01; genus CBDFNC01. The sequence continues at coordinate 790,360 of CBDFNC010000001.1, read as the reverse complement.
GTAAAGAGCGCTCGAGGCGGTTATCTTGACGACTGATGTCCAGTAGCGTTTCTTCAATAAAAACCAGATGGCGATCGGACGCATCTCTGGCTTGTTTGGGCTCTCCACCCAAAATGGCATTCAGCAGCAGCGTACGATGGGCGCTGATTTTCTCAGCAACATCAGGCTTACGCTGCAACTGTTCTAAATTGTGTAATACATTTTGTTCCAGCAGTGGGCTCAGGCCTCGCAACAGGTGAAGCAATACCAGGTTATGGGATGCTTCTGTTACCGCGATATAAAACCGCACCACTTCTTTAGCTTCTTGCTCAAGGTTGCCTGTTTTTTTGGCGGCCTCGATATCGGCAAAGCTATCTTTAATTTGCTGGTAATCCGTCTCCGTACCCCGCAGCGCCGCATAAAAAGCTGAAATACCTTCTAATGCGTGGCGAAACTCCAGCAAATCATACTGAGTTTCCGGATTGGAATTTAGCAAGGTGAACAGAGGGTCAGTGAGACTTTCTCTTAATTCGGCCTGTACATATGTACCGCCGCCTTGCCTGCGTGTTAACAACCCTCTGGCTTCCAACCGCTGTATCGCTTCACGCAATGACGGCCTGGAAACCTCAAACTGCTTAGCTAATTCACGTTCGGGAGGCAACTTCTGACCCGGGTTTAAACTACCCTCAAGGATCATATTTTCCAGTTGCGCTTCGATAACGTCAGCCAGCTTTGGTGGTTTTATCTTTTGATAACCCATGAATTTATTCTTCTTATTAAATTGGTATTACCAATTTCCAGTGCCGGAAAATACCAAATAATTAACAAGCTGTCCAATTAAAACATGATCAGGATCAAGCCGACTTAAGCCTTAGGATATTTTGTTAAAAATCATACGTGCAGCATAACAAACCGGTTGAAGAAACAATCGCAATACCATTAACCACAAGTCATTAACCAAAATGCTAAGACTTCTGAAAAACCACTACTTTTGACTAGTTTTCATATAAAAATACAGTCTCACTTGCCGTAAATCGATCTGACCTCTTGCCTTAGCCGTAATATTCACCGCACATTGTGATCGTATTATTACATTTATCAGGAAAAGCACTTTAAATGATTGTTAACTCAACAGCAATACTTATTGGTCTGACCAATGAATAAAATAGTACTTTAGAGATGATAAAAAGATCTGTAGGTCTGATTAGCCATAGGCGTAATCAGCCAGCTTCTGCTATAAGAGAAAAATATTTTTGCCAATCAAAACATTCACCAGGATCTGTCTTACGCCCTGGGGCGATATCCTGATGCCCTGTGATCCTGTCATTGGTGATCCCAGGATATTTAATTTGGATGGACTTGGTAAGAACAGCCAGGGCTTGGTACTGATCCAAGGTATACTCACTGTCATCTGTCCCTTCGAGCTCTATTCCGATGGAAAAGTCGTTACACCTTTCGCAGCCTTGAAAACTAGATACGCCAGCATGCCAGGCTTTTTTGTTTAACGGAACATATTGGACCAACTCACCATCACGCCTGATCAAGCAATGTGCGGATACTTTAAATTGGTGAATAAGCTCAAAATATGGGTGCTCGGTTGGTTGCAGTTTGCCTGTGAATAACTGATCAATATAAGGTCCACCGTATTGCGCTGGCGGCAAACTAATGCAATGGATTACAAGCAAGTCTACTTCTGTTCCTAGCGGCCTCTCATCAAGAAATGGCGATGCGACTTGCCTTGCCTTTGCTATAAATCCAGTTGAATTAATTTCGAGTTGCAATATTCTGACCTTAAGTAAAGATAAACCTAACCATTCGGCACATTGCCCACGTTGTGTTGGACATCTCGGTCCAGCGGCTTTTTCGCGGAACAGCCGAATAGTTACCATTGAACTAGGCATATGCTATCAGCAGGAAACAAATGGAACAAAACTTTAAGTCTATGGGCCGCTGGATGTGGATATTAGCCTGGTTATGTCTGCTTGGCTTGCTGACCCTTTATTTCCAAGACAAACTTGCTCAAATTTATAACCCTAATCAAGACCCCGCTTCAGTGAACCAACATGGGCAAGTAAGCATAGTGCTTAAACAAAACCGTGCAGGACACTATGTTGCGAGCGGTTTAATCAACGACTACCCAGCGGTCTTTTTACTGGATACAGGCGCAACCCAGGTCTCAATTCCCGCATCCCTGGCTGATGAAATAGGCCTGGTCAGAGGAGCAAGACAAAAAGCGAATACCGCAAATGGGGTCATCGACGTGTATGAAACCCGGATTAAAAGCTTGAGCATTGGGGGCCTAACCTTGTACGATCTGCGCGCGACCATTAACCCATATATGGCCGGCAGTACTGTACTGCTTGGTATGAACGTGCTTCGGCACTTAAAGCTGGTGCAGCAAGGTAACCAACTAACCATCACCCAATAAACTCAACCTGAAACAGGATAAGCAATGAACGAGCAAGAGCTGGCTCAAGATATTACCGCTAGTGTGACTAAAGCACTTAATGAAGATCTAAACGGACTCTCTGCCGCAGAAGGCGATATCACGGCAAATCTGATACCTGAGAATGCCAATGCCAGCGCTACCGTGATCAGCCGCGAACAAGCAGTATTTTGTGGAAAAGCCTGGACGCAGGAAGTTTTCCGCCAGTTGGGTGATACCGTATCTATCGATTGGCAGGTAGAAGATGGAGATCTGATTAAGCCAAACCAGGTGCTGTTTAACTTATCCGGGCCAGCTCGTACATTATTGACCGGCGAACGCACCGCGCTTAATTTTATCCAGACCCTTTCCGCCATCTCAACCGTGGTTAAGACTTACACGGATAAGCTGGTTGGAACTCACTGCAAATTGCTTGATACCCGTAAAACGCTGCCAGGCCTGAGAAACGCCTCTAAGTATGCAGTAACCCGTGGCGGAGGCAACAACCACAGAGTTGGCCTGTATGACGCCTACCTTATAAAGGAAAACCATATCCTGGCTTGTGGCGGTATAAAGCAAGCCGTAACCAAAGCAAACAAGTTAAAGCCGGGTTTTAAAGTTGAGGTTGAAGTGGAAAGCCTAGACGAGTTACAGCAAGCCCTGGATGCGGGCGCTGATATTGTGATGCTGGATAACTTTACCGTACCTATGATGAAAGAAGCCGTCAACCTTAACCAGGGGAAAGCCAAACTGGAAGTCTCCGGCAACGTGAACCTAGACACTATTCGTGAGTTTGCCGAAACCGGTGTTGATTACATCTCTGTCGGTGCGCTGACCAAGCATGTGCAGGCTGTTGATCTTTCCATGCGGTTTAAATAACCCAAAGCACCCAATCTCGTCCTCGCTAATGTGAGGACTAAAGCCATAACAAGCCACCCATGACACGCCAAATTGAGTTTTGTAAGCAACTACTTCTTGGTGTTGGAGCAACGAGCTTCTCACCAGCTAAAAGCTACGTCTTAACCCTAGCAATGCTAGCCTAAACCGTCAGGAGCCCCTGGGCATCAAACCTGCTTAAAGATTGCCGCAACAAACTGATTAAATTCATCCAAATGGCAAGTACCACTTTCACCACTATATCCAAATTTAAAGCCTGGTAGTCATATACTGCAATATTTCTAAGTCCAACCATTTTCTGCATCGAGTCAGATAAACTGGGCTTCGTCCTCAGCAAATTCTTCTTTTATCCTCACAAGACAAGGCTTAATGGTTGCCACTTTATTAAAAAATACATCATCCATTGGTTATCTCTTTCAGGAAGTCATCCAAGATCTCTTTACGTCCTTCATTTAGTCTCTGGTACATGCTAATAGTTGTTGTATCAAACGCCGCGGCGCGGTTTTCACTATCCAATAACAAATTCCCGGTTGTGACAACTTGAAAGCGCAATACGGTGGAAGCACTGTGAAGATCAACCAAGTCGACATCTCGCTTTAATTCTCTTGCCAGACCCTGAGCCACTTCCCATCTTGCCACTGAATCCAATGGATGGGTACAGAAGACAGCAATATCAAAATCGCTATCGTCGCGAAAATGCCCATCAGCCCTGGAGCCAAAAAAATAAACAAACTCAAGTGCAGCTAAATTTTCCGTCAGGTATTCTGTAATAATCTGATTTGTATTCATAATCTTCGATAATAACACAGCAAACTGTACCGAGATCTTATAAGGAGTCGCCTGCGGTTAATCGCACTTTGCAATAATAAGGCTTATGCCTTTCTCGATGTTATGCGCTTGCTTGACATCAACCTCCGCAATACCATAATTAGGTATTATTTGGTACTAAAAGAGAAATACCATGGCTAAAAATACTAGCGTCACCTTAGGTGACCACTTCAATGGCTTTATCGCAAGCCAAATTCAAAGTGGACGCTATGGCTCCGCAAGTGAAGTTATTCGCGCCGCTCTACGTATACTTGAGAACCAAGAAACAAAGCTTAATACACTTCGTAAACTACTTGTTGAAGGTGAAAAAAATGGTGTAGCTGATTATGACTTCGACTCATTTATCAATGAGTTAGATAATGACGAGAGAAAATGACGCCATTCCAGCTTACGCTCAAAGCCAAATCTGATTTAAAAGATATTGCCCTTTTCAGCATGCGTCGATGGGGATGAGAGCAACGAAATATCTACTTAAAACAATTTGATGATTCATTTTGGCTACTTTCCGAAAACCCAGACATCGGCAAAGCTTGCGACGAAATTCGCGAGGGCTACCGTAAATTTCCACAGGGTAGCCATGTAATCTTTTACAAACAAATTGGCAGTCAACAAATACAGATCATCAGGATTCTGCACAAGAGCATGGATGTAAACCCTATCTTTGGCGCATAACGCCCTGTTATGGTGTGAGCAACGCCATAACCAATTCATAGCATTACACCCTCAACACTGAACCTAGTTAAATTACCGCCGGAAGAACTGGGGCTTTGTTAAGCCGCTCAAAAAACCAACAGTCAAATCCCTGTCTGAGCCGATCTCTGTCACTAAATGCACCATCAGACAAACTATTGTTCTTTTTTAGCCTTTACTTAAGAGATGGTGCCGATTCGGTTATATATTCAGCGAAAGGAGATCAATCAAAGCGTTGTCAGTAGATTCTGGTTGGTTGTTCTAGTCGGTTTTAACTAGAATCACGGCAGCTCGATACGCTCGTGACTAAACTACTGATTACTTTCTGGAAATTTCGCGATAATAGTCGAAAGTATGATCCAGCTAACTTACCACCAAGCGAAAATATTGCGATGTTATACACTTAGTAATGAAAAATTTTTATTAGGAGCCTTTTGCTCCACCCTTATCCCCAAAAATAAAGACCGTATAAGTGAAGGATTACCTTTATGAAAGCACAAATGAAAAAAGCCCAAGCGGGTTTTACCCTGATCGAATTGTTAATCGTGGTGGCTATTGTTGGTATTTTGGCGGCGGTAGCACTACCTGCTTACCAAAATTACACCAATAAAGCTCAATTTTCTAAGCTCGTAACGGCTGGTGGCGCAGCAAAAAGTGCTGTGGAGATTTGTGCTCAGACCAATGCAACGGCTACTAACTTTAACGCTAACTGCGTTAGCGGTAAGCCAGGTATACCTACAGATATCACTGCAGCAGATGGTACTCTTGGAGTTAAAACAGAAACTGGCGGCGCAGCAGACAAAGTTAAAATAACTGTTGATGTTTTTACAACAGATACGAAAATGGGCAGCTTACCCTTAACTGCAACATACACTTTAACTGGAACAATTCAATCGACTGGTGCTGTAGTATGGACAAATGCCTGTGCTCCAACAGCCATATCCGACTTCTGCCCTAGCCTCTAATAAAATAATTGTATTCGGCTATAAATAAATGGCAGTAACCTCAACCACGAGCGGCCTGATATCCAATTTAGCCGCTCGTGGTTTTATCCCTCCCGATAAAGCCCAAACTATTCAATCCAGTGCAGCTAACGAAAAGCTGCCGCTGGTTTCCTTTATTGTTGAAAATAAATATATAAGCAGCAAAGAGTTAGCCGACTTCTGTGAGCAGGAATACGGCATTCCACTGCTGGATCTGGAATCATTTAATCTAGACGATATCCCGGATAAATTTATTAATGAAAAGCTGATTGAAAAGCACCACTGCTTACCTATTTATACCCAAGGCCATACCCTGTATATCGCCATGGCAGACCCCACCAATGTGGGTGCGCTGGAGGACTTTGGCTTTAGCTTCGCCATGCATACCGAAGCTTTGCTGGTAGAAGAAGATAAGTTACAAATAGCAATTGATAAACTGCTTGAAGATGATGTGGACTCTTTAGGGGACCTCAACGATGCGGAAATCGGCGATATCGACGTCGATGATTCCGAGTCCCGCCTGGATGAAGCCCAGATAGTAGGGGATGATGACGCCCCCATCGTTAAATACATCAACAAAATTCTGGGAGATGCCATCCGTAAAGGCGCCTCAGATATTCATTTCGAGCCTTATGAAACCAAATATCGCGTACGCCTTAGGGTAGACGGTATTTTACATGAAGTGGCGACCCCGCCTGTAAACCTGTCCAATCGTTTCTCGGCCCGCTTAAAGGTGATGTCCAGACTGGATATCGCGGAAAGACGTTTACCCCAGGATGGTCGAATAAAACTCAGACTATCCAAAAATAAATCCATGGATTTACGAGTCAGTACCCTGCCAACCATGTGGGGTGAAAAAATTGTACTACGTATCCTGGACAGCTCAGCCGCAAAACTGGATATTCATGCGCTGGGTTATGCCGAAAAGCAAAAGAAGCAGTATCTTAACGCAATCTCCAAACCCCAGGGCATGATCTTAATCACCGGACCTACTGGGTCGGGGAAAACCGTATCCCTTTATACCGGACTGAATATTCTTAATACGCCGGAGCGTAATATCAGCACCGCCGAAGATCCGGTAGAAATCAATTTAACCGGCGTTAACCAGGTACAGATAAACACCAAAGCAGGGTTAACCTTTGCCAGCGCCTTACGCTCTTTCTTACGTCAAGATCCGGATATCGTCATGGTGGGAGAAATACGAGATCTGGAAACTGCAGAAATAGGCATAAAAGCCGCACAAACCGGCCACCTGGTGTTATCGACCTTACATACCAACTCAGCGGCGGAAACACTGACCCGCCTGCTTAATATGGGGGTGCCTGCATTTAACGTGGCGTCATCCGTCACCTTGATCATGGCTCAGCGTCTGGCCAGGCGATTGTGTGAGCACTGTAAGAGTCCGGAAAAGCTGCCGGATGCTAAGCTCGCGGAACTGGGTTACAACCCAGCGCAAATAACCAAAGGCATAACCACTTATAAAGCAGTGGGCTGTGGCAAATGCACCGATGGTTATAAAGGCCGGGTAGGTATCTACGAGGTGATGGTAATGTCAGATGCGTTATCCAAGCTGATCCTGGATAATGGCAACTCAATCCAAATATCTGAATTGGCTCAAGCAGAGGGAATGAACACCTTGAGGCAATCCGGATTAGTAAAGGCGATTGAAGGTGTGACCAGCTTATCTGAAGTTACCCGGGTGACTAATCTATAATTCTAGTTTTGCAGCAGATGGAATTATCTGCGCCTTGTGGTAACGATTGCCGCGTTGGCTGTAGGAGCGGATGCAATCCGCGAAGCCTGTGCCAACAAGGTTCGCCGAACGTGCGTCCATGCGCTTTGCATCTCATCCCTGAGATGGGTTAGGCGCCTACCGGCCAGTGAACCTTTAGGTTTGATTAGACACAGGTAATATGCTGAATAGTTAAGCATAATTTTAACCCGCCGATGGCGATTCAGGGAATGATAATAATTTATGGCCAGACAGCCCAAAGGCAAAAAACCAGCCAAAGTATTCACCTTTAAATGGAACGGCGTTAACCGTAAAGGTAAAAAAGTTTCGGGTGAATACCAGGCGGAAACAGCGGCACAGGTTAAAGCCGAAATGCGCCGCCAGGGCGTCAATATCACTAAAGTCGGCAAGAAAACCGAGTCTATTCTTGCAAGCCTGACCAATAACGTCAAACCCATGGATATTGCCATAATATCCAGGCAAGTCGCCACCATGCTGGGAGCTGGTGTGCCCCTGGTACAGAGCCTGCAAATTATCGCCAAGAGTAATGAAAAGCCCGCTATAAGAGACTTAATCGGTGCAGTGGCCGCTGAAGTAGAAACAGGCACCACTCTTTCCGAATCATTAAGAAAACACCCCAAATATTTTGATGAGCTTTACTGCGATCTGGTGGATGCGGGCGAGCAATCCGGCGCCCTTGAAACCATCTACGATCGGATTTCCATTTATAAAGAAAAAGCCGAAGCGCTGAAATCCAAGATCAAAAAAGCCATGTTCTATCCCGCTATGGTTGTTGCAGTGGCGCTTATAGTGACTACTATTCTATTGCTCTTTGTTATTCCACAGTTTGAAGAAATCTTCTCCGGATTTGGTGCAGAACTCCCCGCTTTTACTCAAATGGTTATCGGTTTGTCTAATTTTATGCAAAATTACTGGTATATCATATTTGGGGGTGCAATCGCTGCTGTATTTGCCTTTAAATCAGCCCACAAAAAATCCCAGAAAGTGCGAGATAATACCGATAAATTCGTTTTAAAAATCCCTATTATCAGCCCTATTCTGAATAAAGCTGCTATGGCTCGATTTGCCCGTACCTTATCCACCACCTTCGCCGCAGGTATCCCTTTGATTGAGGCACTCCAATCGGCAGCAGGAGCTTCCGGTAACTATGTTTACCGCAGCGCCATCAATAATATTCGCACAGAAGTTATCGCTGGTATGCAAATGCATATCGCTATGCGCACCACCAATATATTCCCCGATATGGTGACCCAGATGATCATGATTGGAGAAGAGTCTGGCGACCTTGATGGTATGCTGACCAAAGTGGCCGATATCTATGAACAGCAAGTAGATGATGCCGTGGACGGTTTAACCAGCCTGATAGAGCCGCTTATCATGGTTGTTTTAGGTGTCCTGGTTGGCGGCATGGTTATCGCTATGTATTTACCCATCTTTAAACTAGGCGACGTTATAGGGTAAGCTACCCAGGTTAAGCCTTATTTCCGCAGACAAAGAAATTTAAATCATGAATAGTTTTTTACTTGCCTTGGAACTTTATCCGGTGCTGTTATTAGCCCTTGTAGGTATTTTAGGGCTTATTGTAGGCTCCTTTCTTAACGTAGTGATTTATCGCCTCCCGGTGATGATGGAAAGAGAGTGGACAGCCGAGTGTCGTGAATGCCTCGCCGACGAATTACCTAAAAGTAAAGAGCCTGCTCCCGAGTCTTTTAATTTAATGAGACCGCGTTCACGCTGTCCCAAGTGCGGCCACCAGATAACAGCGCTGGAAAATATTCCTGTGGTTAGCTGGTTGGTTCAAAAAGGCAAATGTACCAGCTGCCACACCTCAATATCTTCTCGCTACCCTGCCATAGAAGCCATCACGGCTTTGTTATCCATTGCCGTCGCTATATATGTCCCGTTTGGCTGGCCACTGATTTTGGCACTGGTGTTTACCTGGGCCCTTATCGCACTGACCTTTATCGATCTGGACACTATGCTGTTGCCGGATCAAATCACCCTTCCCCTGTTATGGTTAGGTTTGCTGTTTAACCTTTCTGGTGGTTTCGCTTCTATCGAAAGCGCTGTGATAGGGGCAACTGCCGGTTACCTTAGCTTGTGGAGCCTTTACTGGGCTTTTAAACTGCTGACAGGCAAGGATGGTATGGGTTATGGGGACTTTAAGCTGTTAGCGGTACTAGGCGCCTGGTTTGGCTGGCAGTCTTTACCTCTTATTTTACTGTTCTCCTCACTCGCTGGCGCAATCTTAGGCGTTAGTATGATTTTGCTGGCCAAAACCAAAAAAGGTCAAGCCATACCATTTGGGCCCTATCTTGCCATTGCTGGCTGGGTTTATCTTATTTGGGGTGACACCCTTACCACGCTCTATTTTAACGCCTTGGCTTAATCATGTTTATACTCGGACTCACTGGCGGCATTGGCTGCGGTAAAACAACGGTTGCCAATGTATTCATGGACTTAGGCATTCATATTGTCGATGCGGATATGGTCGCCAGAGAAGTGGTTGAGCCTGGCAAACCAGCTCTTACGGAAATAGTGAACAAATTTGGTGAAGATATCTTACAAGAAGGCAGACTTAACCGGGCCAAGTTAAGAGAGCATATCTTCAACAACAACGATGATAAACAATGGCTGAACAACCTGCTCCACCCCATTATCCGCCAGCAATTGTTTAAGCAACTAAACCAAGGTGGCTTCGAATATGCCATTTTGGTCGCGCCATTGTTGTTCGAAAACAAATTGGAAACTAAAGTGGACCGAGTCCTGGTGATTGATATTCCCGAGCACCTGCAAGTTGAACGGACCCTAGCACGGGATAATGTTTCCAAGGAACAGGTAGCGTCTATTATCCAGGCGCAAATTGCCAGGCCAGTGCGACTGGCTAAAGCCGATGATGTGCTGAAAAATAATGGCTCCCTTTCGGAACTAAAGTGTGAGATTACTCAGTTACACCAAAATTACTTAGCCTTAGCCAGGAATAAGGCTCTACATTCTCGCTAAATCCAGCTAAAATTTGGCCTTTCATCCCTTATCCAAAATTGCAGTATGGTTATATTTGAGCATCCACTAAATGAAAAAAGTCGTAGTTACCTGCGCCTGGAATATCTCTTTAACCAACTGGCGTCCAGCCGTAAGTTGGCGTCTCAAGATGCCTCTACCAGCTTTTTCAAAGCCTTGCTTGACCTTCAGGAGCTGATGGAACGCTGTGACGTCAGAGGTGATCTGTCTAAAGATTTAGAAAAACAGCTGGAATCGGTCAAACAATGGGCCGTTGTACCGGGTGTGGATCAATCTGTGGTAAAGCATATCGAGTTACAGCTGGATGATTTTATTTACCAGCTGCCACGATTAAGCAAAGTTAACTCCGTTATCAAAGAGGACAGGTTCCTGTCTTCTGTGCGCCAGCGTTTTTCGATTCCTGGCGGATGTTGTAGCTTTGATCTGCCACAGCTTCACTTCTGGCTGAGCCAGCCTGAAGAGTATCGCCACAGTGACATCAAACGCTGGTTATATCATTTCCAGCCGCTGATCGGAGCGATCAGGCTCTTCCTGCAACTAATCAGAGAGCAGGCTCAGTTCCAGAGCCGGATAGCTAAAGCTGGGTTCTATCAGGATATTGCGGATAATGCCGACCTGATCCGTATTAAACTCGCTACAGAAGTTGGGTTTTACCCTACCGTAAGTGGGCATAAAAATCGTTATGCGGTGCGTCTCCTCCCCCATCAGGATGGCAGGGAAGCGCTGGATATTTGTTTTGATTTGGCTGTTTGTTAAAGAAAAAGTGATTTATGAGTAAGATTACCAAAGTAAAGTGCCCCACCTGTAATAAAGACGTGATATGGGAGCCAGAGTCTAAGCACCGGCCGTTCTGTAGCCACCGCTGTAAGCTAATCGATTTGGGCGAATGGGCTGATGAAGATAAGCGGATAGCGGGTGAGCCAGCATTCCCTGCCGAATCGGATGAGGACGGGTATTAAATACGGGTTTCTGCACTCGCTGTAAAGCCGCTGGATCTATGTGTCAAACCATACCAGGCAAGCTGACAGGGACAGAGCGAAACTCCTAACCTGTCGCCATCAAGTGTCTGATTACGCCTTTCGGCTAATCAGACCTTGTATCTCTCCAGGAGTACTGATTTGAACTACCAAGGTGTACTAATTAGTACCCGGCAGAAAACTCACTTTTAAAGCACAACTTACCTATTGCTGATAAGTTGATTATTATTGGCTTGGGTTATTTATAACCAGAATGGTTATTTTTGCTTGTTTATTATAAGAAATTGTTATAGCAAGCCGTTTTCAGGGGATGTTTTACCTGGCTAGTCGTGGCCATATTGCTCATTCTTCGGGAAAACACGCCAGCGTCAGGCTGCTTTTTTGTATGGCCCTCGTTTTCGCTTTCTCTCTACATCTCGCACCAAAGCGCCCAGGCGGTGAATGTTTTTCGCTACAACCGCCAGCGCGCTGTAACGCTTGAAGCCGGCTAAACCGTGGTCGCGACACGTATCCAGGCCATGCACTTCCAGACCGTTAATGGCCGCTTCAACAGCGGAGTGTTTTCTTTTTGTTTCGACAAACTCGGGCGCGTACTCATGTGCTTGCTCTGCTTTCGACAGCCGGCCTTTCTTTGGCAGCACTGTTAGCGCCAGTCGCTGCTTGAGCTCCTCCTGGTTTTCCTTGCTATGAAAACCCTTATCGAAGCTGCATATGTTTAGGCCGGCATACCGGTTTTGACTTTCTTCGACCATAGCGACAGCAACCTTGTCATCCGTCTGCTTTTCCATTACCTGATGATGCAGAATAAAGCTGTCGCTGTCAGCCATGATACAGACTCGAAGCCCCAGCTCAACCGGTACGCCAGCCTTGCCTTTACTGATCCATTCGGTGTGTGGCTGAAAGATTGAAAATACCTTTTCAGCGTGAGGGATCTTCTCTCCCTCCAAAATTCGTCTGCGGATCTGGTCGATTTGCCGGTTGACATGGTCAAGGTAACTATCCAGTTTTGCCAACGCCAAGTTGAACAAACCGTATTTATGGCGCAGTAGTTCACGGGTTTGCCGGGCGCGATCTTCGACCTTCTGAGCGGACTCGATTAAGGCCTGGTGAGCCTGTTGTACCCGCTCAAGCTGGCGTTGTTGCTTAGCCTCATCTTTCGAGGTGGAATGCTTGAGTTTCTGAGCCTTGTGATACAGCTTCTTAAACTGGCGGATATTGTAGCGATACTGCCGCCACAGGCTGTGGCCAAAGGGCTCACACAAGACGGCGCATTCTTCCATGGTCTTTCTAACGGCATCAAATAACAGATTAATATCGGTGGGGTAATGGACACGGGTTTCAACGACAAACGAATCACAGCGCCCGGTGATTGCGTCGTTTTCGTCCTTTTTTAGCAAGCGGTGGCCTGCCTTTACCACGCACTGGTTTATTCGATCGAGCAACTCGGGAGTGAACAACATCAGGTTGTCTTTGATGCTCTGCAAGCTGAACTTTTTACCGTCGCACCAGTTACTCAACCCCAACATGGTGCGGATAGTACTGTGCTGGTTGGCCAGTTCGTGAATACGATCAAAATCGGCATTCAGGCCGAGGCGCAACACCCCGAGCACCAGAATAGTCCACTGAGCCATACCGGGACGGCCGGTATCGGTGCTGGCGCTTTCACCATCCTCATTAATAGGGACGATCTCAGCGAGTATGGTGAATACCTCCTCGCGTAATTCCGGTGTGATATAAATGTGCTGAAGGCCAATGAGGAGCTTGGGGATATCATCACGGGATTTGGGATCGAATTCGATGTTGGCAATGTCAGCTTCACAAAGTTTGAGCTGAGGATTGAGTACTTCTCTCATAGGATTTCGCCGCCTGAAGTTTTTGCAAAATAAAGGTGTAACCCCTGCAGGTCGAGACAAAGTATAGGAAAATGCTACAAGATCAGGCATTACAGGCGAGTTTTCCTTATAACAAGCGATTAAGTTAGAAGTCGACATTCAACCTTACCGTATCATGTTGAATTTTATAGTGAATAACGTTTCGTTCAGATACTAATTAGCTTTTCGACAATAATTTGGTTGGCTGCGGGAAATTCGTAATCAACCAGCGCATTTTTATTTACCCACTTAACTTCCTGCCCTTCCAAGCCCTCAGCGCTACCGGTAAACGATGGCACCAGAATAAACTCTAACAGCACCTGCTTGTCCGGGTAATCGAAGCTGATGGTTTCAAATATGTCTGTTGGTTGTGCGTCGATATTCACTTCTTCTTTAAGCTCTCGGATTAACGCCTGATTTGCCGTTTCCCCTGATTCAACTTTGCCACCGGGGAATTCCCACTTTCCGCCCTGATGTAAATGTTCGGGGCGACGGCAAATAAGCACTTCATCTCCTTTAAGCACAATTCCTGCGGCTACATAAACTCTTTTTGTCATGTTTTACTCTCTAATAGATCTAGCTAGTGCCCGTCCTGAAACTCACATATTCGTTCTTCAGTCATATTCATAAAACGCAAAACTTGCCGTTTTGCAAAGGCCTAAAGTTAGTCACTACTATCTCAGCGCTCCCTGTCATTGTCAGTATATGGACTCCTCCAAAATTGCAACAGCAATTTTGGAATAAACAGTTTAGATGCGTGCGTATATTCGGACTCTTTTTGGGGTGCGGCCCCTGGCCCCGGATGTATTCACACCTTCATGCCTCTACGCTTGCTCGGTATTTACTACCTTGACAATGATCAGGCTCTTGAAGGTCGGTCTCACCTGTTTATTCGTTCTTCGTGTTGCAGTTAAACTCGTTTTCTTTTGTTGTTATGCTGTTATGCTGTTAGTGCTTTGGGGGGTTGATATGCCGTGTTGTAATGTAACATCGCCCAAGCCGTTCTGATGGTTTTATTGGCCAATGCGACCGCCGCTCTGAGTTTTCCACGTCGCTCAATAAGAGACTTGAGCCAGGCTTCTTTTGTGTTGCTCGATGCTCGTTTATCCACCGATACCACCACAGATAATGCGCCTTGGATTAACGTTGAACGCAGCCGTTTGTTCCCCGACCTCTTCCCTATATGTCCAAGTGTGACGACTCCCCCCGTACTGTACTGCTTCGGGGTCACTCCGATACATGCTGACGCTTCTCGGCCATTTTTAAAGCTCTCCCCCTTATCTCCCAGCGCAAGAAATATCCCCAACGCATTCACCGGGCCAACCCCTTCCAGCTCCAGTAAGCGCTGGCAATCCGATTGCTGTCGGATCAGTGCACCCAACGATTTGTTAACTTTAGATAGCTCGTTTTGATGGCGAACAAATGCACGATAAAGCTCAGCCAGTTGAAGACGAAAAGCACCGGGTAAGCCATTCTCTGCATCCTCAAGGAGCTCGGGTATCGCCCGTTTTAGAGCGGCAAACCCCTTTGGAAAAGAAAGACCAAATTCATACAGTAAGCCCCGGATGAGATTAGATGTTGCTGTAATGTGGTCCAGCCAGTGCTCCCTCATCCGCTCAATGGCCTGAAGTCCCTGTTGCTCTACTGATTTTACGCTCACCGTCTTGATGCGTGGCTGACAGGCGGTAATAGCGATAGCAAGTGCATCGTTTTTGTCAGTTTTTTGCCCTTGCCTGTAAGGGCTAACGGCCTTGCCTGTAAGGGCTAACGGCCTTGGTCGTTAACAACATAGGTGTATGCCCCATGGCGAGCATTTTTCTGGCCCAGTAATGTGCAGAGCCACAGGCTTCCATTGCGACGAGAGCGGGAAGTTGCTGTGCCAACCAGACCTCTAATTTTGACTTGGTAAAAGCGCGGTCAGTGACTACCTTTCCGTGTTTATCAACGACACAAACATGAAAAGAGTTTTTTGCCAAATCGATACCAATGACAGTATGGTTATACATGTGTGGACTCCTTTTTCGTATTGGTTGCTCACTAATAACCGTAGTTCGCGGGAGGGGGAGGAGTCCATACATCGCTTGCCTGGTATGGTCCGACATCTCGGTCCAGTGTCTTCTCTCGCACAAAGAGATCGCAATAAAGCCGCTGGATTCCAAGATGTCGGACCACCTCGTGCGAGGGAATGACAGAGTCGGCGTTTCAGGATGAACACTAGCTATTCAGCATTGCAGATAAAAGAAAGGCCAGCTGGAGCTGGCCTTCTTGTGGAATATTAAAAACATTACTCTAACTTGCCGTGGCACTGCTTGTATTTCTTACCTGAGCCACAAGGACAGGGTTCGTTACGGCCCACTTTACGCTCTTCGCGAACGAAAGTATCCACGTGGTCTTCTTCACTCTGAGGCGCCAGTGGGTTTTCAGCATTCTGATGCTGGGCAACGCCTGCAGCCGCTTCACGACGCCTTGCCTCTACCGCATCTACGTCTTCCTGCGCCTGCACCTGAACCTTACTCAGGATGGCAACCACTTCGTGTTTCAGGTTATCCAGTAGTTCAGTAAACAGTTCGAAAGACTCACGCTTATATTCCTGCTTAGGGTTCTTCTGTGCGTAACCGCGCAAGTGGATGCCCTGACGCAGATGGTCCATGGCAGCCAGGTGCTCTTTCCACAAGGTATCCAATGTCTGGAGCATCACCGATTTTTCGAAGTTGCGGATAACAGATGCACCCACTACTTCTTCTTTCTGCTTATAAGCATTCTTGGCTTCTTCCAGGATCCGCTCACGTAGTTTTTCTTCGTATAACTTGTCGTCGTCATCCAACCACTGCTGAATTGGCAACGTCAGTCCGAAATCAGCCTGTAAGCGGGTTTCAAGCTCGGCTATGTTCCACATCTCTTCCAGGGACTGTTGCGGAATATACTCATCCAGAACCGCGTTAACTACGTCATCCCAGATCACTTCGATAGTTTCCGCGATATCTTCGGCATCCATCAAGTCGTTGCGCTGCTCATAAATTACGTTACGTTGATCATTGGCAACATCATCGAATTCCAGCAGGGATTTACGAATGTCGAAGTTACGGCCTTCAACTTTACGCTGAGCATTTTCGATAGCTCTGGTCACCCAGACGTGCTCTATGGCTTCGCCTTCTTCCATGCCAAGCTTCTTCATCATGTTGGAAACACGGTCAGAAGCGAAGATACGCATTAGCGGATCTTCCATGGACAGATAGAAACGGCTCGAACCCGGATCTCCCTGTCGGCCAGAACGTCCACGTAGCTGGTTATCGATACGACGAGATTCATGGCGCTCTGTGGCCACGATATGCAAACCACCGGATTCCAGTACCGCCGCATGTCGCTCTTTCCATTCCGCCGTCAGCTTTTCTATCTGAGCTTCGCTAGGGTCGGTCAACTTAGCAATTTTTGCTTCCAGACTACCACCCAGTACGATATCCGTACCTCGGCCCGCCATGTTGGTGGCTATGGTGACTGTGCCCGGAGCACCGGCTTCGGCAACGATATCGGCTTCTTTCTCGTGGAACTTGGCATTAAGCACGTTGTGCTTAATCTTCGCCTTTTTCAGTAAACCCGAAAGTACCTCCGAGTTTTCAATGGAAACCGTACCAACCAATACAGGTTGCTTTCTGGTCATACAATCTTTGACATCCTCGATGATGGCTTCGTATTTTTCCATCACCGTCAGGTAAACCAGATCACCCATATCTTTACGTAACATAGGTTTGTTGGTTGGAATAACTATGGTTTCAAGACCATAGATACTCTGGAATTCGAATGCTTCGGTATCTGCTGTACCTGTCATACCGGCCAGTTTCTCGTAGATACGGAAATAATTCTGGAAGGTAATGGAAGCCAGCGTCTGGTTTTCGTTCTGGATCTTCACCTTCTCTTTGGCTTCTACCGCCTGATGCAGACCTTCAGACCAGCGACGGCCCGGCATGGTACGACCTGTATGTTCATCAACGATAACAATTTCCTGCTTGTCGCTGACGATATAATCCACGTCTTTTTCAAACAGGGTGTGCGCTCTTAATGCTGCATTAGTGTGGTGCAGTAAACTGATGCTGGAAGCGGCAAATAAGGACTCACCTTCTCCCAACAAGCCGCGCTCCTGCAAAATCTCTTCCACACGGATCTGACCTCGCTCGGTCAGCAATGCCTGCTTGTTTTTCTCATCAACCGTATAGTCGCCATCACCGGTATAGTCTTCGGTGTCTTCTTTATCCTGTTTTCCCAGTAACGGTATAATTTCGTTGATTTTGGTATACAGCTCTGAGTTATCTTCCGTAGGGCCGGAAATAATCAGCGGGGTTCGCGCCTCATCGATAAGGATAGAATCCACCTCATCCACAATCGCATAATAAAGCGGACGCTGAACGCGCTGCCCAGGCTCAAACGCCATGTTATCTCTGAGATAATCGAAGCCAAATTCGTTGTTGGTGCCATAGGTGATGTCAGCCGCATAAGCTTCACGCTTCTCTTCTGGTGCCAGACCGGCTACGTTGATCCCCACAGTTAAACCAAGAAATTCAAATAACTTACGGTTCCACTCGGCATCACGGCGGGCCAGGTAGTCATTCACCGTGATAACGTGCACACCTTTGCCGGTAACACCATTAAGGTAAGCCGACAGTGTGGCGGTCAGGGTTTTACCTTCACCGGTACGCATTTCCGCAATTTTGTTGTCGTGTAAGATCATGCCGCCGATAAGCTGCACATCAAAGTGACGCATAGCGAACACACGTTTAGATGCTTCACGGACTGCCGCAAATGCTTCCGGCAATATATCGTCCAGGCTTTTTCCGTTATCAAGCAGCTCACGAAACTCGACGGTTTTTGCTTTTAATTCTTCGTCAGAAAATGCTTCATACGTGGGCTCCATTTCATTGATCTGCTTAGCAACCTTTTTCAGTTTCTTCAATAAGCGATCATTTCTACTGCCGATGATTTTGGTAATAATTTTGTTAAACATCAATCAATTCTCATAATCTAAAAACTTAGCCTCGCCCAATTCCCTGGACAAAAGCGCTGAAACAACAATTAGCGATACACGTATTTTTTTGGGTTCAGGTGACGACCGTTTTTTAGCACTTCATAATGTACATGGGGTCCAGTCGAACGTCCTGTAGTGCCCATCAACGCTATCGTCTGCCCCTTGCTTACTAACTCCCCGTCCTTCACATTTACTTCTTTTGCGTGAGCATAGCGAGTGATAAAACCATTGCCATGATCGATCTCAACCAACTTGCCATAACCAGTT
Organism: Psychromonadaceae bacterium; assembly: GCA_965249895.1. Classification (GTDB taxonomy): domain Bacteria; phylum Pseudomonadota; class Gammaproteobacteria; order Enterobacterales; family CBDFNC01; genus CBDFNC01. Next base: position 771,652 of record CBDFNC010000001.1, on the reverse strand, counting down.
TTATGACCGGCCCAGCTTACAACTCCTGCAGCAGTAGCTACGATTTCCATGCCATTCTTACCAGCAATATCAACCCCACGATGCATGGTGATTTTACCGGTAAAAGGATCGGTTCTGGCGCCAAAAGGTGAAGTTAACCAGGAGTTTTTGCCTTTTACGGGTCGACCCGCTATATAACTGATTTCTTCTATATGGCGATTAAGCAGGACAGTTTCAAGTAGCTGGAGTTGCTCTTGTCGGCTTTTTAATTCAGATGTCAGGCCATCCATATCTGTTAACAGGTTTTGCAGCTCAACACTTTCTATTGGGGCAGGTCCACCGGGGCCACCGGGGCCACCGATTGGAGGCGCCTGACTAAAGTCGAACTCATCACCCAAGTCTGATTGCTCAGCAATGCGTTGTCCTAATGCATTAAGGCGGCTCAGCTGAGCTTGCAGCTCACCTACTTTGGTCGCCATCACGATCAGCCGCTGGTCCGTCAACTGACGAATTTGTTCCACCTCTTTGTCTTGTTGGGTATAAACCCTGGACATATTATCGATTTTGGATTGCATTAACGTATCCGCGTAATGCAGATACGCTCGCCACCCACCTAAACCGAGTGCCGTTGACAGGACGATAAGAAGCAATAAAACCCACTTCAAATTAATAACTACACTATGCCGATGTTTTTTCCCGGCATATATAAGGGTCATATTCATGCTATTCTCAAATTACAGCGTTCGTTAAACTCTCAATCCCACATCTATGATGCTGCAATTTAGGTAACAGCCGAGGCGGATTTTCTCAGCACGAATACATGTTACACTGGCGGCAGACCACTAAAGGTAACAAGCTCATGCGGCAGAACCATCCTTGCTCACTTACAGATTTATTCGCAGGCTCTAACTTTAATAATTTACAAGTTAGAGCCCAGCATCTGGCTAAGCTCAATAGGGTACTACAAACTACACTTGAGCAACACCAGATAAAGCAATGTAAGATCGCGAATTTCCGAAACGGCACCCTTATTCTGGAAACCGCCAGCAGTGTTTGGCTTAACCGGCTTAATTACGCCAGGCTGCAGATTATCCAGACATTGCGCAAGGAATTGCCCGGCTTGGTCAGCCTGGAAGTTAATATTAACCCTGAACTGGCGAAGCGAAAATCCGCGCCTGTTGCCACGCAGACTCAGGTAAAACCGAATCCAAGAAAACTGTCACAAACCGCATCAGATCATATTATGGCGTTGGCGGAAACCGCACCGGATGGCCTAAAGGAAAAGCTGGAGAGATTAGCAGCGCTGGCAGGAGAGAGAAATACCAGCGCGTAGGAGCCGAATCCATCTCAAAGATGAGATGTCAAACGCAGGGAAGTGCGTTCGGCAATTATTGTACCGATTAAACCGCGAACACTGGGTCCAGGTAAGTGACTGGTGATCCGGCTTCTTCTTCGAAGCTCACTAATTCCCAGGCATCCTGATCAGCCAACATGGCGCGCAATACCTTATTGTTCAGCGCATGGCCGGATTTAAACGCTTTTAGTTCGCCTAAAATCGTATAACCGGACAAATACAGGTCACCTACGGCGTCCAGTACCTTGTGCTTCACAAACTCGTCGTCATATCTCAGGCCGTCTTCATTCAGCACTCGATACTCATCCAGCCCGATAGCGTTATCCAGGCTCGCGCCCAACGCCAGGTTTTGCGACTGTAGGTATTCCACATCACGCATAAACCCAAAGGTTCTGGCACGACTAATATGCTTGAGGAACCAATTTCCGGAAAACACTTCCTTAATATGCTGATTCTGCCCTTCAATCACAGGATGATTAAAGTCGATAGCAAAATCCAGCTTAAACCCTCCATGGTAAGGGTTTAGTTCTGCCCATTTATCCTCATCTTCGACGCGAACAGGCTTCTTGATACGGATAAATTTCTTGGGTGCATTAAGGGTTTCGATTCCGGCCGACTGCAGCAAAAATACAAACGGGCTTGCGCTGCCATCCATAATAGGAATTTCCGGTGCATCAACATCGATAATGATATTGTCGATGCCCAGTCCGGCAAGGGCCGCTGACAAATGCTCTACGGTAGAGATTTCATGTCCTGACTCATTAACCAGGCAGGTACAAAGTACCGTATTCTGAACGGCATCAGCGTTGGCTTTGATAGTTACTACGGGATCAAGATCAACACGACGATACACAATTCCGGTATTGGCAGCCGCGGGTCTAAGGTTCATAGTCACCTTATTACCCGAATGCAAACCAATTCCCGTTGCTTGTACACTCTTCTTTAATGTTCTTTGTCTAATCATATCTGTTTCCGCGTTGTAACATTTCATTGGCCACGGTTGCCCCGTCTATACATTATGCATCCTGCCATGCGGCAATAGCATTTTGTATCAAACATCAGGGCGCTACCATATCACTGAACCGCAAAATGGTCGCATATCTTAGCATAAATTCAGGCGATGCCAAAATATGGCGAAATATTAATCGGCCTGTTTTCTAAGAAACGCCGGTATATCCAGGTAATCTGGTTCCGTTTTCTTGGAAATAGCAGGCTCACCACCAACCACTTTCTGCGCTGGTTGTTCTTCAATAACCGCAGTCTGTGGCTCAATAAGAGGTTGAGACGCTGGTTTGACTTCTTTTGCCGTGGTGGATACCAGAGTAATATCAGGCTTACGTTCTGCCCCGATACCCGTGGCAACAACAGTTACTCGTAGATCATCGGTCATTTCCGGATCAATAACCGCACCAACAACCACAGTGGCATTTTCAGATGCAAATGCCTTCACTGCATTACCAACAGTTTCAAACTCTTCGATACTGATATCCAGGCCTGCGGTAATATTCACTAGAATACCACGAGCACCGGCCAGATCCACGTCTTCTAACAACGGGCTGGAAATAGCGGCTTCCGCGGCTTCATCGGCTCTGTCATCGCCACTGGCTGAACCAGTACCCATCATGGCAGTGCCCATTTCTTTCATTACCGTGCGAACATCGGCGAAATCCACGTTGATCAAACCAGGGCGGGTGATCAGCTCGGCAATGCCCTGTACTGCGCCTAACAGTACATTGTTCGCCGCCTTAAAGGCATCAAGCAGGCTAATACCGCGGCCAAGCACTTTCAACAGCTTATCGTTAGGAATAGTGATCAAGGAGTCCACGTGTTTACCCAGCTGCTCAATCCCCTGTTCTGCATAGCTCAGGCGCTTTTTACCTTCAAAAGCAAAAGGCTTGGTGACCACAGCTACCGTCAAAATACCCAGCTCTTTGGCTACTTCGGCAACCACGGGTGCAGCTCCAGTACCCGTACCACCACCCATACCGGCGGCGATAAAGATCATATCCGAACCTTCCAGCAGCTCCGTCAGCGCCGCTTTATCTTCCAGCGCTGCTTCTCTGCCCACTTCCGGGTTAGCACCGGCGCCTAAACCTTTGGTAATACTCGAGCCAATTTGTAAGGTAGACCCGGCATTAGAATTACGCAGTGCCTGTGCATCCGTATTGATGGTGATAAAATCAACACCTTCAATAGACTGCTGCAACATATGCTCAACCGCGTTACCACCGCCGCCACCAACACCAACAACTTTAATGACAGCTTCATCAGTATGACTATCCATGATTTCAAACATGAGTTTCTCTCCGTTGTACTTTGCCTGTTCGCAAAACTTTGTTTGTAGGAGCGGAGTCATCCGCGAATATTCGCCGAACCTGCGTCCCTGCACTTTACATCTCATCCTTGAGACGGGTTCGGCTCCTACAGAAATTACCTAAAACGCCGTTATTGGCGTCGTATGTATTTAGAACTCGCCCTTAAACCAGCTGTGGACGCGTTTCATTAAACCACTGACACTTTGTCTGTTTTCTTTTTCTTGCCAGGTTGTGGTCTGATTTTCTTTCTGGTATTGCAGTAACCCCACAACCGTCGAATACACGGGAGCATCCACGTACTCGGTTAAGCCTTTTACATTCAAGGGTGAGCCAACCCGTACCTGACTCTGAAAAATCTGCTCTGCACTTTCGATCAGGCCTTCAATTTGCGACGCCCCGCCTGTGAGCACGACGCCGGCCGCCAGTTGATGCTTCACGCCTTGCTCTTTTAAACTTCCCTGCAGATTGTCCAGTTCGGCCCTAACCAGGCCCAACAGTTCGCTATATCTGGGTTCAATCACTTCCGCCAGCGTTTGTCGCTGCAAACTTCGTGCGGGCCGGCCACCGACACTTGGTACTTCTATGGTGTCTTCTCGACTGACCAAATTGCTCATAGCACAGCCATAACGCACTTTTACTTCTTCCGCATCCACGGGAGGCGTGCCAAATGCATAGGCGATATCGCTGGTTACCGAATGCCCGGCATAAGGGATAACAGCCGTATGACGTAATGCTCCGCCGGTAAACACAGATAAATCCATGGTTCCGCCGCCGATATCCACCACGCAGACACCCAGCTCTTTTTCATCTTCCGTCAGCACCGCATAACTGGAAGCTAACGCCGAGAAAATAAGTTGATCGACCTTGAGCCCACAGCGCTCTACCGCCTTAACAATATTCTTAGCCATATCGTTATGACAAGTGATCAGGTGAACCTTGGCCTCCATCCGTACACCGGATAAACCCACCGGGTTTTTAATGCCTTCCTGGTAATCGATGGCAAACTCTTGCGCTAACACATGTAAAATTCTGTGTTCATCTTTTATCTTTACCGATTTGGCGGTATGGATAACGTTATCTACATCATCCTGTGTCACCTCCTCTTCCGAGATGGGCACCATACCAATTTCATTCTGGCAACTAATATGTTTACCCGAGATCCCCAAATAAACGGAAGATACCTGGCAATCGGCCATTAATTCGGCTTCCTGCAGCGCCCGCTGAACCGACTTAACCACAGAGTCAAGATCGTTTACGCCGCCTTTTTCCATTCCCTTGGATTCGTGGGATCCCATGCCGATAATATTCAACTCACCATCGGGCAACACTTCACCGATAAGTGCGGATACCTTAGTGCTACCTATGTCCAGACCGACAATTAATTTTCTATCCGTTGCTTTGGTCATTTGAGTCTCTTTCTTTGGCCTTTCAGCCTCTTCTATCGGCGACAAGGAGTTAGCCTGTGCCAGTGCTTTGTTCTGTCAGTTCTTGTTCCGTTTTCCAACCAACGGCAAAACCAGTGTCGTAACGCAAATCTATATACTTAACTCGGTCCAGCTCCAGCAATGGCGCCAAATCAATAAATCGCTGTACCCGGGTTAACCTTTGCTCCCGGCCCAAGCGTATTTCGATATCACCCTGGACAACCAAGTTCCACGCCAACCGGTTGGTAAGCTGCAATTGCTTTATCTCATACCCGTTAAAATTCAACAGGTCCTTCAGCTGCCCGTACACTTCCAACGCCTGTGTGGCATTCTTATCCGGCCCATAAAGCTGCACCAAGTTGCCAGCAATTTTGTCTTTAGGTGCAACAAATATGTCTCCATATTTATTCAGCAAGGTTTCATTATTCCAGTAAGCCACTGCCGGTTGCTCCAGCAAATACACCTTCAGCGTATTAGGCCAGCGTTTTCTCACTGAAGCCGAATACACCCAGGGCATCTCTTCGAGCCTACCCTGCACTTCATCCACATTTAATGTGAAGAAGCTACTTTTACTGGCCAACTCAATCAACGCCTGCTTAACCTCGCCTTCGGATACATAATCCGTATTACCCTGCAGGATCAGCTCCGTCATGGGCAATTTGTTGTTATCCTGCAACCAGTTAACCAGCTGCAGACCAGCCCAGGATAACCCGGCCAGCATTAGCACAAAGAACACAACACCGGACCAGAAAGCCAACTTCCCCTGTTCTCTCTGATCCACCTAACTACCCTCTGCGCGAAATTTATAGGCCATACAACAAATTTGACTTCGAAGCCTAGTCTGAACGGGGCATTATATCGACCCCATTACCCGCGTCAAACCCGCATTAAACCTGACCTAAGCGCTTTCTTTCATCTTATTTATTTCTAACTTATATTCGGTCTGTTTTTTGGCGTTGTCGCCAGCCGTTATTCGGCTAGCCCCTGGTCGCTTTGTTTCATCTTTTTTATGTCTAATTTATAAGCCGCAAGTTTTTTGGCGATCCCGCCAATGTTGCCTGCCCCCTGTGTCAACACCAGATCTCCCTCCCGGATGACATCCGCCAACACCGCCGGTAGCTCCTCTGGACTGGCTACAAAAATCGGTTCATTTTGATTTCTCTGCCTGATCGTTCGACACAAAGAACGACTGTCCGCTCCGGGGATTGGTAGCTCTCCTGCGGAATAGACATCCAGCAATAACAGCTGATCTACCTGAGACAGCACCTTGGCGAAATCCTCATAGAGATCCCGGGTCCGGGTATACCTGTGCGGCTGGTACGCCATCACCAGGCGCCTGTCCGGCCAACCGGCCCGAGCAGCCTTAATCGTAGCGGCAACCTCACTTGGGTGATGGCCATAGTCATCAACCAACATAGCTTTACCACGGCCGGTTTCAAATTCGCCATATTGCTCAAAACGACGACCTATCCCCTCGAACTTGGACAAGGCGGATAAAATAGCCTGATCTTCGACATCATCCTCCGTCGCCACTGCAATAGCAGCGGCGGCGTTGAGGGCGTTGTGCTGTCCTGGTAAGTTCAGATTTATTTCCAGCTCGGCCTTGCCGTTGCGCTTCACCTTAAATGAGCAACGATTTACATCTTGGGCAAAATCCTGGATTTGTACATCAGCCTTATCCGAAAAACCATAAGTCACAAATCGACGACCTAACCTGGGCAGTAGCGACTCCACCACGGGATCGTCAATACAAACTATTACCACACCATAAAACGGCAAGTTGTGGATAAATTCGACAAAGGTATTTTTTAAAACTTCAAAATCCCCCTGATAAGTGTCCATATGCTCGGCTTCTATGTTGGTGATCACAGCCACCATAGGCTGAAGGTGCAAGAAAGACGCATCGCTTTCATCGGCTTCGGCAATCAGATAACGGCTGGCGCCCAGCTTGGCGTTGGTGCCTGCACTGTTTAGCAATCCACCAATCACAAAGGTCGGATCCAATTGTGCTTCACCGTAAATACTGGCGATTAAGCTGGTCGTGGTGGTTTTACCATGGGTGCCAGCAACGGCGACACCATGTCGATAGCGCATCAGCTCAGCCAACATCTCCGCGCGGCGCACCACAGGGATCCTGGCTTGTTTCGCGGCAACCAGCTCAGGGTTATCCTGTGCAATGGCGGTGGATACTACCACCACAGAAGCATTGGCAATATTTTCAGTTAGATGACCAATATGGATCTCAGCTCCCAGCCCTCTTAGCCGCTGTACAACCGTATTTTCACTGATATCAGAGCCGCTGATATTATAACCTTCGTAGGCCAAGACTTCGGCAATACCACCCATGCCTGCACCGCCAATACCGACAAAATGGATCTGTTCCACCCTGCGCATCTCCGGGATCATTGTTCTTAATTTTGCCAGTTCAACCTTGGTCATCTATTTCTTATCTCTATTATCTTTTGTCTAAAAGGCAGCTAATCGTAAGCACACCAGATCTGATCCGCCAGCGGCGTAATCGGGTGCGTTTTATTTTTTTACCAAAGCCTTACAGATACCCGCCACTTTTTCCGTAGCATCGGCAATACTGTGTGCTTGCGCTTGCCTGGCCATTTCCGCCAGCTTGTCTCTTTGCCTGCTCAGCACTGAAATACGCTCAGCAAGCAGTTCAGGTGTTAAGCCAGACTGCGCCATTAACTCGGCAGCCCCTACATTCACTAAACTCTGCGCATTCTTGGTCTGATGATCATCAACAGCAAAAGGCAGAGGTACAAAAATTGCTGGTACACCTGCGACACCGAGCTCGGAGACAGTTAATGCACCGGCGCGACAAATAACTAAATCAGCCCATTCATAGGCTTTCGCCATATCCTGAATAAAGTCATCCACTTCAATCTGATGGTTTTCATTATCCTGGTAGGCTTGCTTCACCCCAGTGCTGTTTCCTTTACCTGTTTGGTGCCAGACATTGATCTTTTCATTGGCAATATTACTAAGCACCAGGGGCAATGTTTCGTTAAGCACCCTGGCGCCCAAACTACCACCCAGGATCAACAAGTTTAAGCCGACTTTTTGTTCCCGTGCTCGAATGCCAGCAAGGGCCACAACTTCTTTTCTTACCGGGTTACCAACCAGCTCAGCATTTTTAAACGTGCCAGGAAAAGCCATTAAAACTTTGTTGGCAAAACGAGCTAAAATACGGTTGGTTAGACCCGCAGCCGCATTCTGTTCATGCAACACCAGCGGGATCCCTTTTGACCAGGCTGCAATACCACCCGGTCCACTGGCGAAACCTCCCATACCTAATACCAGGTCAGGTTGTTCCTTTTTAATCACTTTCCGAGCCTGGCGGATAGACTTTATAATCCGAAACGGCGCCATTAGCAGACGTTTCAAACCATTACCTCTCACCCCGGCAATGTCGATAAACTCTATGGGGAAACCATGCTGAGGCACCAGGCTGGCTTCCATTCTGTCTTTCGTGCCTAACCAGCAAATACGCCAGCCTTCACTTTCCAGTTGCTTTGCCACGGCTAATCCGGGAAATACGTGTCCACCCGTGCCGCCTGCCATCACCAATAGGGTTTGCTTAGTCATTCACTCTCTCCCGTGCTTGTGTCATGGCTTGGCGTAATTCAAAATCTATTCTTAGCAACAGGGCTACCGCTGTAGCCATTATCACCAGGCTGGTGCCGCCATAACTTACCAGTGGCAAAGTCAGGCCCTTAGTTGGCAACATACCCACGGCAGCCCCAACATTAACTGCAGTCTGAAAACTAAACCAGATACCGATCCCCATGGCTAAATACCCTTCAAACAACATATTGTTGAGTAGCGCTTTTTTACCAATAACCAAGGCTTTAAAAGCCAGCCAGAAAAGCAGGCACAATACCAGGGTCACACCAATAAAACCCAGCTCTTCCGCCAAGATGGCAAATACAAAGTCAGTGTGTGCTTCAGGCAAGTATTCCAGCTTCTGAATTGAGTTGCCTAAACCTTCCCCAAACCAACTACCGCGGCCAAAGGCCATCAAAGACTGAGTAAGCTGATAACCACTACCAAAAGGGTCATCCCAGGGGTCCAGAAAAGATGTCACCCTGCGCATTCGATAGGGCTCTACCACAATAAGCAATATCACAGCACTAATCCCAGTGATTAAGATGCCGATAAACTGACCTAACTTGGCGCCTGCCAAAAAAAGCATGCCGATAGTCGTCACCATCATCACCACTACAGAACCAAGATCGGGCTGGGCTAATAGTAAAGCGGCCAATACAAACAAGACAAACAGAGGCTTGAAGAAGCCCTTCAGGGTTTCCTGTACTTCCTGCTGTCGCCGGACCAGGTAACCCGCCAAATAAACCAACAGGGCAAGCTTAGCGAATTCTGCAGGTTGAAAACCAACGGGACCCAGATTTATCCACCTGACTGCGCCATTAACCGAACGGCCCACAATCAATACAGCTAAGAGCAGAAAAATCGCCAGCATCAACATATTGCCACTGTGTTTCTGCCAGAAGCTCACTGGTATCTTAACTACCACAGCACCCGCAATTAAACAGGCCACCAGGAATACGCTATGACGTTTTACAAACATCATAGGATCCTGAGAGATTGCGATTCCCTCGGGTATCGAGGCCGACGCCACCATGATCAGACCGATAAACATCAGGCAAAAAGAGAGCATCAGCAGCTGACGGTCATAAACCGCGCCGACCGTTTCCGGTAATAACCAGACCTTTGCTCTCTGCAGTAAAATCACAGCGCCTCCACCAATTGCTTAAACTTATCGCCTCGCGCCATAAAATTGCGAAACATATCTAAACTCGCGCAGGCCGGAGACAATAAAACCCAATCCCCCTGCTCTGCGAGTCGTGCACAATAAGCAACTGCCTGCTCCAGGTTTTCCACTCGGGCCGAGTTGGCGTTGAGCTGCGCCAAGTCATCACCGTCTTTACCAAAGCAAATTAAACTGTGGACATTCGCTGCAAATACTGACCTCAGTGGTTCGAAATCCCCACCTTTACCGTCTCCACCTACGATTAAGTACAAATTTCCTTCAATGCTTGGCGCTAAACCTTCAATCGCGGCCAGGGTTGCCCCCACATTTGTCGCTTTTGAATCATTTATCCAAGATACGCCTTTCTGCTCGGTGACAAATTCACAGCGATGCGCCAGACCCGTATATGCTGTTGCTGCTTCCAACATAGCCTTACGAGTCAGGCCCACGGCTTCACCCAAAGCAAAAGCGGCTAATACATTGGTCTGGTTATGCAGGCCAGCCAGCTTCAAGGCCTGGGTATCGATCAAGGCTTCCCCATGAGCGACCAAATAGCCTTCAGCCCCCTGTCCTGATATGCCGTAGTCTTGTGCGTCGGAACCAAAACTGGCGCTGTAAACCCCATTTTTTGGCTGGGTCAACGGCTCATCGCGGTTGACCAAAATAAAACCTGCTCCCTGGTAAATCTTCTGCTTGGCATCCATATAACTCTGGTAACTAGCATACCTATCCATATGATCTTCACTGAGGTTCAAGATAGTCGCCGCCGCCGCTTTTAAGCTATAAGTGGTTTCCAGCTGGAAGCTGGATAATTCCAACACGTACAGTTCGGCATCCGTTTTTAACAGCTCGAGGGCAGGTATACCTATGTTGCCACCCACAGCGACCTTCTTACCGTCCGCCTTAGCCATTTCCCCCAGCAAACTGGTCACAGTACTCTTCCCATTAGAGCCGGTAATGGCAACGATCGGAGCTTTGGCTTCACGGGCGAAAAGCTCAATATCACCCACGATTTCCACGCCGGACTCAGCGGCTTCCACCAGTTCTGGTGTCGCTAACGCAATACCCGGGCTCGCCACAATCAGATCAGCGGCTATCAAGATCTCCGTTGATAATGCACCGGTGATAAGGTTTACACCCGCTGTCAGCTTATCCGCACCAGGAGGATTGCTGCGCGTATCTAACACTGTGGGATTAATGCCTTTATCCAGAAAATAGGCGACGCAGGACAACCCCGTAGCACCTAACCCTAAGATAACGACATTTTTATCACTCATTGTCTATCGCACCTTTAACGTCAATAAACCGATTAATACCAAGACCAAAGTGATGATCCAAAAACGCACAATTACCCGGGGCTCGGGCCAACCTTTAAGTTCATAGTGATGGTGAATGGGGGCCATACGAAAAATTCGCTGTCCCCTTAATTTATAAGAGCCTACTTGCAGGATCACCGACAGGGTTTCCATTACAAATACGCCCCCCATAATAACCAACAAGATTTCCTGTCGCACCAGCACCGCAATTGTGCCCAAAACAGCCCCCAGGGCCAAAGAACCGACATCTCCCATAAACACTTGCGCAGGGAAAGTGTTAAACCATAAAAATCCTAATCCAGCGCCCACAATAGCTGTGCAGATAATCACGACTTCACTGGCCTGGGGTATATGAGGAATAAAAAGATAGCCGGAGAAGTTGGCGTTACCCGTCAGATAAGCAATTAAAGCGAAAGCACTTGCTACCATGACCGTCGGCATAATGGCAAGACCATCGAGACCATCGGTTAAGTTAACCGCATTGCTGCTACCAACAATAACAAAGTATGTCCAGACGATAAAAAACAACCCTAGCTGAGGCATGATCTCTTTAAAGAAGGGCACAACTAATAATGTCTGGCCATCGCTAGTGGCGCTGAAATAGAGAAAGGCAGCTACCGCAATGGCACTCGCTGACTGCCAAAAATATTTCCACCTGGCTATCAGCCCTTTGGTGTCTTTACGCACGACCTTACGGTAATCATCCACAAAACCAATGGTGCCGAAGCTAAGCAGGACGAATATAAGCACCCAAACATAGGAATTATCCAGCCTGGCCCAGAGTAAGGTTGAGATGGTGATGGCGGCTAAAATAAGCACCCCGCCCATGGTGGGCGTTCCCGATTTGCTGAAGTGAGACTCGGGGCCTTCACTACGAACGGTCTGGCTTATTTGAAGTTTTTGCAGTTTTCGTATTAATTTGGGTCCCATCCACAGCGAAAATACCAACGCCGTTAAGATGCTCATGACAGCTCTGAACGTCAGGTAGGAAAAAACATTAAAAAAATTGAAGTAGCCTGTTAATTGCTCAGCCAACCAAACTAGCATGCTTTATTCCTCTGCCGATCGGCATCCAGATAAGCCACTACTTCTTCCATATGCGCACTGCGCGAGCCTTTCACCAAAATTGTTACCCCTAGACCTTTCTTCTCAAACTCTGCTAATTGCTGATCCAACCAGGCATATAAGCTTGCCTTGTTTTCAAAATAATATCCTGTTGCAGCCGCACCTTGAGCCGTATGCAAACTTAAAACACCTAATGCGGCCGTTTGCTGGATCCCTTTGGCTAACGCATATTCACCCAACTCCTGATGATAGCTGCGCGCTTTCTCTCCCAATTCCCCCATATCGCCAACCACACAGATCCTGTGATCAGGATAAATTGCCAGTAAATCAATTGCCGCTTTGGCGGAATCCAGATTAGCGTTGTAGCTGTCGTCAATCACAGAAAGCGCTGAGCTAACTCGGCTCACTTTTAATCTGCCTTTGGCCAGTTCCATTTGCGCAATACCCGTGGCAATTTCCGTCAATGTGCAATCGAGCTGCAAACTCACAGTCACCGCCGCTAATGCATTGGCCACGTTATGACGACCAGGCACCGGAAGCTGAATTCGTACGCTTTGCTGCTGGTGATTTAGGGTAAATGTCGCGTAACCCAGCTCATCCATATGAATATCACTGGCGTACACAAAGGCGTCGGTCTTATCGACGGAGAACCAATACAGTTCTTTATCTGTGATCCTGTTCTGCCAGTAATCAAAGAAGTCACTGTCTCCATTAACAATCGCGGCGCCTTGCCGGGGCAACCCTGCGAAAATCTCACTCTTGGCCTGAGCCACTCCCTGGATGGAACCAAATCCCTCCAGATGTGCTGGCATAACATTATTGATCAAGGCGACATCTGGCTTAGTCAGCGAGCTGGTGTAAGCAATCTCCCCTTTATGGTTGGCGCCAAGCTCGATCACCGCATATTTATGCTGAGGTTCGAGACGCAACAGGGTCAAGGGAACACCTATTTCATTATTAAAATTACCGGCTGTCGTCAGCACATTCCCTTTCTGCCTTAAAATGGCGGCCACCATCTCTTTGGTGGTGGTTTTACCGTTACTTCCGGTGATGGCAACCGTTTTTGGAGAAACTTGTTGCCTTACGTATGCCCCTAACGCTCCGAGCGCTTGCTGGGTATCGTCCACCAATACCTGGGGCAAAGAAATATCCAGTCTTCTGCTTACTATAAGGGCCGCCGCACCGGACTCCAGGGCTCGCTCAGCAAATAAATGCCCGTCAAAACTTGGCCCCACCAATGCGATAAACAAAGCGCCTTTGTCTATGCTACGAGTATCTGTGGATACCAGCGCTATGGTGCAGGACTCACCGATAAGTTGGCCGTCAACCGCCTCGGCAACTTGCTCAAGAGAAAGTGGGATCATAGTCCCTCCTGGTTAAGCCGTTCGCACATCACTTCTCGATCGCTGTAGCTCAGCACCTTATCTCCAATAATTTGATAGTCTTCTTGGCCTTGACCAGCGCTATTCAAAGTCATTCAGCCTCTCCTTCAAGCAAACTGGAGATGACATCCCAATCACTATAGGCACGACCTTGTCACCGATGATTTGATAGTCTTCTTGGCCTTTACCGGCGCAATTCAAAGTCATTCAGCCTCTCCTTCAAGCAAACTGGAAATGACATCCCGATCACTGTAAGGCACGACCTTGTCACCGATGATTTGATAATCTTCATGGCCTTTACCGGCAATCAACACAATGTCGCCTTCTACCGCTTTGGAATAGGCAAACTCGATGGCCTTTTTTCTGTCGTGAATTGTGGATACCATGGAGGGCTCAAGAAAACCTGTTTTGATATCTTCAACTATCAGCTGAGCGGACTCATTCCTGGGGTTATCATCCACCACCACAACCTTGTTCGAATACGATTCAGCTATCGCCGCCATCTGTGGCCGCTTACCTTTATCCCTGTCGCCACCACAGCCAAAAAGGCACCATAACTGGCCACGGCAATGGGGTTTAATCGCTTTTAGGGCTTGCTCCAGCGCATCAGGCGTATGGGCATAATCCACAATAAAACCGGCACCTGAATGAGCTCGATACAGCTCCATTCGACCGGCAACCGGCGCCAGGTATTGAGCCTGTTTAATCAAATCATCCAGAGCAAAGCCATGGGCCAGAAGCGCGGTTAATGCCGCTGCCAAATTCGAGGCATTAAATCGGCCATATAGCGGCGCTTTAATAAAACCATTTCCCCAACTAGAGCGGATCTCGAAACTGAGGCCCTCTTCGGTAAGCTTCAGCTGATCAACCTTAAGAAATGAATCTGACCGTTCATCAGGCTCAACAGACTCTCCGAATGGGATGGCTTCAGGAAATACCGTTAACCAACGCCTTCCTGCTGGATCATCTGCATTAATGATCCTGTACTTTAGGGAATCAAAATGAAACAGGCGTTGCTTGGCCGATTCATAGCTGGACATATCACCGTGATAATCCAGGTGATCCCGGCTTAAATTGGTAAAGATGGCAGTGGTGAAAGGCACAGCCGCAATTCGGTTTTGCACTAAACCATGGGAGGAAACTTCCATGGCCACAAAACCTGCACCCGCGTCACTCATTTGAGCTAGCTGTTGCTGCACTTCAATAGCACTGCCTGTAGTATTCACACATGTGCTCAACTGACCATATAAGCCATTACCTAAAGTACCTAGCTGACCTGCTTTTTTGTCCAGCAAAGTCAGCCAGTTGGCTATTAAACTGGTAATAGTGCTTTTACCATTAGTACCAGTGACCGCGATTAACTTCAGCTTGTCACCGGGCAGTCCGTAGAATTCAGCAGCCAATGCGGAGAGGTGCTGGCTTAGCCGGTAAAAATGGATGATAGGAACAGCCAGCTGCACAGACAGCTCGCCGTGCAGCTGAGGGTCTTGCGTTTCACTAAGCACTGCCCCCGCTCCCCTGTGGATAGCCGTAGTGATAAACTGCCGGCCATCAACCAGTGCGCCCTGTACCGCAACAAAAAGGTCACCCTTCTCTACTTTCCTACTGTCGAGCTGAACTCCTGATACCTGGGTATTGTTTTCAAGGTTCAACCAGGGGCTAAGCAATTGAGCTAATTTATGAGTCAAGGCGACTTTCTCCTCTTCTCATGGATAAGTTTTCTTCTCTATCATCTGGTTTTTCATTTAGTAGCTGTAATGCACCCTGCATCACTTCTGAAAATACCGGGGCCGCCACCTGTCCGCCATAATAGCGATCACCTTTAGGATCATTCACACTAACTGCAATGGCCAGTCTGGGATTGCTAACCGGAGCTATACCTGTAAACATGGCAACATAATCATCACCATAACCACCGGCCACCGCCTTTCGTGATGTTCCCGTCTTTCCCGCTACCCGATAGCCTGGCACTCTGGCCTGAGTACCAGAACCTCCTTTTAAAGTGACCCCTTCCAGCATAGCGACCACTGCTCTGGCGTTCTTTTCCGTTAATACCCGCTCACCTTTAGGTGGTTTATCTAACTTTAAAATGGAAACCGGATAACGCATACCTCCGTTGCCTAAGATTGCGTAAGCCTGTGCCAGCTGAAGTGTCGTCGATGTGATTCCATAACCAAAAGACATAGTGGCAATTTCAAAATTGGACCAGCGCCGCCGCACAGGGACAAGGCCGGGACTTTCCCCTACCAAGCCTGAGCCCGTATCGTTGCCGAGCCCCACGTCAAAAAAGGTTTGTTGCAGCCGGATGGGTGTAAGCTCAAGGGCAAGTTTACTGACCCCGACATTACTGGATTTCACCAGTATTTTGGCTAAATTCATTTCACCATAGTTTCTCGCGTCTCGAACACGACGGCCACCCAGGCGCATATAACCTGGGCTGGTATCCACAACATCCTCCGGGCCAACAATACCGTTTTCCAGGGCGCTAAGGATCACCAGAGGCTTGACGGTGGAGCCTGGCTCGAATGTGTCTGTGATAGCGCGATTTCTAACCCTGTAGCCCTGAAATTGCCCGCGGTTGTTAGGGTTAAACGAAGGGGAGTTAACCATGGCCAATACTTCGCCAGTGGTCACATCCAATACCACCACGGAACCAGATGTGGCGGAGTTGAGCTGGACAATCTTTTTCAGGGCGCGATAAGCAATTGTCTGAATTCGCTGATCTATGCTCAGGGTCAAGTCATTGGCCAGCTGCACTTCCTGCAATACCTCCAAATCTTCTATCACCCTGCCCATCCTGTCCTTACGGACCTTGCGTTTTCCTACCTGTCCCGTTAACCAGTTGTCAAAGCCTCGCTCTATACCTTCCTGACCGATATCGTCGATATTGGTGTAACCGACTAATTGAGAGCTAATTTCTCCGCTAGGGTAGTAACGACGGGATTCAGGCTTAAGGTATACTCCGGGCAAACCCAGCTGCTCTACATATTGCGCCATCGCGGGGCTTACCTGACGCTGAAGGTATACAAACCGGCGGCTCGGGTCCGCTACCTTGTTCAGTAACTTACCTTGGTCAAGGGCGAGAACATCCGCCAATGCATGCCAGGCTTCTTCTTTTTTAAGCCCCTTTTTTTGATGCACTATCTTGGGATCGGCCCAGACGGCTTGTACTGGTACACTTATGGCTAAGGGCTCGCCATTTCTGTCGGAGATCATACCGCGCTGAATTTGAGTAGACTGAGTCCTCAGGCTGCGTAAATCTCCTTCTTTTCGAAGTTTATCCGGCTCGATAACCTGAATGTAGGCCGCACGAGCCAGCAAAGAAGCAAATATCATAAAGATTGCGCCCACTACCACTAGGTAGCGCCAATTTATTAGCGACTTTATTTTTCTGCTCATGGTACTTCTACCACTTGCTCTTTGGCAGAATTAGGTCTGCGCATCTGGAACTTATCGCGGGCGATCACTCGGATCCGGCTGTGCTCTTCCAGGGAATATTGCTCAAGCAGCAAGTTTCGCCACTCGATCCCCAAAGAGTCCTTCTCGGACAGCAAGGCTTCACGTTGAGCAGTTAACAAACGCGTTTCATGGGTAACTACAATGACAGCAAAGGCACTACCTACCACTAAAATGGCAAGTAAGCTAACTTGTTTGTAAGTCCACAGGTCCTTGATAATAACCCGTAGCAAACTGTCCCTTTGCGTCATGCTAATTTTTGCGCAACCCTTAATACTGAACTTCTCGATCTGGCGTTGACCGCCACCTCTTCTTTACTGGGTTTAGTAGCCTTTCCGATGGCTTTTAGTTTTTTCCCTTTATTCAACTGCTCTTCCGTTAGTGGCAATCCATGAGGCACTTCCGGCCCCTTTTCCTGTTTCCGAATAAATCGCTTAACCAGACGATCTTCCAACGAATGGAAACTGATCACGGACATACGCCCTTCCGGCGCCAACACCTCAAGCGCTGCATCCAGCGCGCGTTCTATCTCTTCCAGCTCACTGTTGATGTATATACGAATAGCCTGAAAGCTGCGAGTCGCCGGGTGTTTGTTCTTTTCTTTGCTAAGGCTGACTCTGGCGATCAGCCCTGCCAAATCAGATGTACGATTAAACGGGGTTTCATCTCTGTCGTGCACTATCGCCCGAGCTATTCTTCTGGCATATCGCTCTTCGCCAAATGTTTTTAATACCCACACGATATCGTCTGTATCGGCTTTAGCCAGCCACTCTGCGGCGCTAATACCAGATGTTGGGTCCATTCGCATGTCCAGAGGGCCGTCTCTTCGGAAACTAAAACCACGGCTGGCATCATCCAACTGAGGCGATGACACACCCAGATCCAATAACACGCCGTCAATTTCACCCAACAATCCCATGCCTTCGACGTATTCCTGCAAACCGGAGAATGCACCGTGTACGATCTGGAAGCGGCTGTCTTCGGCGGCTAGCTGCTCACCCGTTGCTACGGCTTGAGGATCTCTGTCAATACCGATCAGCCGACCTTCAGGACCAAGCTGAGCCAGAATTGAGCGGGAATGCCCACCACGACCAAAGGTGGCATCTATATAGATGCCATCCTTGTTAATATTTAGTCCCTGTACCGCTTCGTTAAGCAATACCGTGGTGTGTAAAAAATTATCTGACATAGTTATAAGGAGAAGTCCTGTAATCGTTCAGTAAGTTCTATTCCAACTGCCAGCTCGGCCTGCATATCCTGTTCGATTTGCTGCTGCCAAGCCTGCTCATCCCAAAGTTCAAATTTATTTAATTGGCCAACCAGCATTACCTTTTTATCCAGGGAGGCATGCTGCCTTAATGGACCACTAATCAGTACCCGGCCACTCTTATCCAGTTCGCAATCACTGGCGTAACCCAATAACAAACGCTGCAGACGCCTTTCCTGCTCATTCATGCTGGATAAGGCCCGCAACTTTTTTTCGATTTCACACCATTCATTGAGTGGGTATAACAAAAGGCAGGCTGATTGAATATCTATAGTGCACACAAACTGTCCCTGGCATTCCGCCAGCAACCAATCGCGATACTTGGTCGGTATGGCAAACCGTCCCTTGGTATCGAGATTTACTGCGTTAGCCCCACGAAGCATCCCTACTATTTCCCCTTTGCGCTACTTTTTCCCACAAATCTACACATTTTCCCACAGCTTCTAAGTTTAAGGAGGCATGCACTTCATTGCAAGGGGGATACTCGCATTACAGGAGATCGCCTGGTCGCTCAAAAAGGAACCAATTGATTTAAATGAAATAAGCCAGGAAAGGTCAAAAAATTTGGATTGAAATGACTACCAACAGAGCTTGTACGATTGCGACTAATCACACTTACCCACAAGGGCCTGACGTAATCAAATTTGTAGGAGCGGATGAAATCCGCGCAGCCTACGCTGACAAAATTCGCCGATAGCTGAATGTGTCACGGAGTGAACCGCGATTCAACGATGAGCAACTACAATTTGTTAAATTAGTTGGAGTTGGCCGATAGCTGAATGTGTCACGGAGTGAACCGTTATTCAACGATGAGCAACTACAGTTTGTTAAATTAGTTGGAGTTGGCCGATAAGCCGGGTTCTGTCGTGAACCGTCATTCATCTAGGCCAGCAATCGCTCACTGGCTCAAGCAACCTACCCGCTTCCAGCATGGGCCATGCCTATAGGAAGCCTATTTGGTCTTGCTCCGGGTGGAGTTTACCTCGCCACGAACTGTTACCAGTCGCGCGGTGCGCTCTTACCGCACCCTTTCAGCCTTACCGGCACTTGCGTGCTTAGGCGGTCTTCTCTCTGCTGCACTTGTCGTGGACTCACGTCCCCCAGGCGTTACCTGGCACCCTGCCCTCTGGAGCCCGGACTTTCCTCCCCCTTACTAAGTAAGGCGACGACGGTCTGGCCAACTCCGGCGGCGGATATTATACAGGTCGCTGGGCAAGTGCAAGCCCAAACAGTAAAATACTTACAGATTTTCCAGGCCCCATTTATAAAGGGCATTTTTCTTTAAATCGTGAATTTGCGCGGTTAATGCTGCGGCTTTTTTCAAAGGTAGCTCATTAACCAGGAGTTTTAGGGTCGAGATAGCCGCCGCACCGATAGCATTATGATCTATCTTGGCGCCCGCCACCATCAGCACAATCTCCCCCCGGCTGCGGTTTTCATCTTCTCCCAGCCATTGCAACATCTCGGCGGCAGGCAGGCCATGGATAGTCTCAAAGGTCTTGGTGAGCTCTCTCGCCACTACCACCTGGCGTTCGGCACCCATAACCTCAATAATTTTTCCTACTGTATCCAGCAGCCGCCTGGGGGATTCGTAGAAGATCATAGTGCGAGTCTCTTCTACCAAGTCAGTCAGTTTATCCATTTTACCTTTTTCTTTAGCTGGCAAAAAACCTTCAAAACAGAAACGGTCCGATGGTAAACCGGCTGAACTTAACCCTGTTACCGCCGCGCAGGGGCCGGGTAAAGGGATCACTTTAACTCCTTCACTGCGGCAATCGTTCACCAGGTGATAACCGGGATCACTGATCAACGGCGTACCCGCATCGGAAACCAGGGCAACTGACTGGCCCGATTTAATTTTCTCTATCAAAATCTTGGCTTTTTGTTGCTCATTATGATCATGTAGCGAAAAACACGGTTTTTTGATTTGATAGTGACTTAACAGTTTTCCCGTATGCCTGGTATCCTCAGCCGCAATCAAGTCAACAGAATTTAATACGTCCAGCGCCCTCTGAGTGATATCGGCAAGATTACCTATGGGGGTGGGGACTATATATAAAGCACTGGTTTCAAACATTTATTTTCTCATCAAACTAGTAAAAAAGAGGTGGTTGTTGGCTGGAGCGGCGGATCATCAAGGCGTTCAACGATAACTTCAGTAAGCTCATTCGATGCGATCTACCTTCGGGTATTACCAGCAGGAAAAGGCACGGAAAAACTTGCCATCATACTTAACCGATTGTTTAACAAGCGACACACTATTAAACTATGCCCATCTTGTCCCTTTTTAATGAGTCGATGGTTTGAAGACCTTGATAAACAAGCTTAGTGTACCACGCCTTTTGCTGTGTTTGCTGGCCGCCCTGATAATTAGCGGCTGTACAAGCACACCTAAGCCCCAGCCTGTCAGCAAGCTTACGCCGCCGGACGTGATGTCGCCCATCAGCGAAAACGCAGATTATTACCTGAGTCAGGCTCAAAAAAGCGAAGGCAGCGCTAACATAAACTGGCAACTACTGGCCGCCCGGGCATTTTTGGCCGGCGGGCAAAGCCAGCCTGCTCTTGCTGTTTTACAGCAGCTGGACAAGCTAACTCTCTCCCCACAGCAACAAGCAGAGCTGAGGATTATCCGGGCACAAAGTTATTCGATGGAAGGGAATAACCAGGCAGCCTTAAGTCAACTGGAGCTTCCGCCGCAATGGTCCCTATCAGATGAACATTGGAAACGTTATTTCGCACTTAAATCGTCGGTTCTTGCCGCCATGGATAATGGGATTGCCGCCGCTCAGGCAAGGGTCGCACTGGGATCTTACCTGAAGGATGAGGCTGAGATTAAAGCCAACAATAATCAGATCTGGGCGCTGCTCACACCATTGTCTCCGTTTACCCTGAGGTCTTTCCAAAGCCTGGATGCTGCTGACGAGTCGACCGGCTGGCTTGAACTTGCAGCGCTGACCAATGAATATGCGGGGAAACCTAACGAATTAACCGCCCAAATACAGCAGTGGCAAGCACTGTTTCCATTACACCCTGCGGCACTGCAAATGCCGGATGCGTTGCAATTCGCATTGGAAGCAAAACCTTACCAGCCACAAAAAATTGCTGTATTACTCCCCCTTACGGGTAAATATCAACGCCAGGGGATTGCCCTGCAAGATGGCATACTAAGCTCTTACCTGGCCAAACCGGACAATGCTACAGAACTGACGTTCTATGACACCAACCAGCAAGATATGGCGACCTTGTACCAGCAGGTTAAGAGTGAAGGTGTCGAGTTTATCGTCGGCCCTTTGTTAAGAAGTAAAGTCAACGCACTGGCAGCACTTATTCAGGATACCCCTTGGTTATCGCTAAACCAGTTAGACCAATACGCGGCGCCAGAGCAAAGCTATTTCTTCTCCCTATCTCCTGAAGGTGAGGCAGCACAAACTGCCACGAGAATTTCTGACGATGGTTTAACCTACCCCATGGTTATCGCTCCCAACACTAAGTTCGGCCAGCGTATGGTGACCAGCTTTTCTGAAGACTGGACCAAGATAACTGGCGCAGAGCCTGAAGTGGTTTACTTTAATAATCGTCAGGAGATTCAAGGTATCGTCAAATCCTTGTTACAAACGGATAAAAGCCAGCAGCGGATCAATCAGATAAAACAGTTAGTAGGCTACAACATCATTTCAGAAGTACGCAGTCGCAGGGATATAGACGCGATGTACCTGGTGGCCAAGCCCATTGAGCTACGTATGTTGAAACCTTTTATCGATGTAACCGTAAGCCCGTTTGCCGACCCTATCAAACTGTATGCTGGCTCACGGAGCTTTAGCAGCGACTTGAGTACAACCCAGATGCAGGAGCTTAATGGCATCAAGTACAGTGATCTACCTATGATCATCGACCCGGATAATGCGGTAGCCATAGCTGCCAGGAAAACCTGGCCTGAACGTAATCAGTCAGATCAACGATTTTATGCCATGGGTTATGATACGACATTGCTGATTGGCGAGCTGGTACAATTGCAAGTTTCCCCCGGTTATAGTGTGCAAGGCATATCCGGCACGTTGTTTTTAAACTCCGACGGAGAAATCGAACGCCGCCTGGCATGGGCTGAATATCAGGACGGTCAAATCGTGCTACTGGATAAACCTGCCCAGGAACAAACCGTAGCAACGGACGATGAGGTAACGACAGCAGACGAAAATAGCGAGCATAGGGCTCTCGAACCTGCATTGCCCGTACAGCTTCCAGCAGAGGCCGATACCGACGCAGCAATAGAAACTAATACAAATATATCCGCAGAGACTGGTGCCAACGCAGCAATGGAAACTAATACAAATATATCCGCAGAAACTGCTGCCAACGCAGCAATGGAAACCAATACAAATATATCCGCAGAAACTGCTGCCAACGCAGCAATGGAAACCAATACAAATATATCCGCAGAAACTGCTGCCACCGCAGCAATGGAAACTAATACAAATATATCCGCAGAAACTGCTGCCAACGCAGCAATGGAAACCAATACAAATATATCCGCAGAGATTGGTGCCACCGCAGCAATGGAAACTAATACAAATATATCCGCAGAGACTGGTGCCACCGCAGCAATGGAAACTAATACAAATATATCCGCAGAAACTGCTGCCAACGCAGCAATGGAAACCAATACAAATATATCCGCAGAGATTGGTGCCACCGCAGCAATGGAAACTAGTACCAATATATCCGCAGAGACTGGTGCCAACGCAGCAATAGAAACTGGTACAAATATATCCGCAGAGACCCGAGCCAATGCGCTGCAATAAGCAGACAGGTGATTATTACGAGAAACAAGCCCTTGCCTATCTTATAAGGCATGGGCTAATCCTGATAGAATCGAATTATCACAGTCGCTTTGGTGAAATTGATCTTATTATGCAGGATCAGGAATTTCTGGTCTTTGTGGAAGTAAGATACAGGTCCACCAATCAGTATGGGGGCCCACTGGCCTCAGTGACTAAAGCGAAACAAAGCAAGATTATCAAATGTGCGCAGATGTACTTAGTACAACAGTCCCATGAACATTACTGTCGGTTTGACCTGGTCTGTTTTAACGACCAGCAGCCTGACTGGATAAAAAACGCGTTTTCCGCCCGCTAAGCAAGAGCCAGATAGAGACCTATGCGAGAAAAGATAAAAGAAAATTTTACCGAGAGTATTCAGACCAAGATTGCCGCTGCCGAAGCACTCCCTGAATCCATCGAAGCTTGCGCCACATTGATGGTGGAGAGTTTATTAACAGGTAATAAGATAATCGCCTGTGGCAACGGTGGAAATGCAGCGCTAGCGCAAATTTTTGCCTCGCACCTGCTTAACCGATTCGAGACTGAACGCCCGAGTTTACCAGCAATTTCTATCACACCCGATTCAACCCTCATTTCCGCCATAGCCACAGATACCACTTTTGAGGATATCTACGCCAAGCAGGTACGAGCGTTGGCTCAGCCAGGTGATATATTACTGGCTATCTCCCACGGTGGTAACAGCAGAAACATCATCAAGGCGGTTGAGGCCGGTGTAAGCCGGGATATGAAAATTGTCGCTCTGACCGGTGGTGACGGCGGTGAGATAGCCGGCTTGCTGGGAGCTAACGACGTTGAAGTCAGGGCCCCCTCACCTAAAGGCTGCCGCACTGAAGAAGTTCACCTATTTGTGCTTAACGCCGTGAGTGATCTGATCGACCAAACCCTGTTTCCTCAACAAAGGGATTAACTATCATGAAGTCTGTTTATGCTGTATTTATGCTTTGGGCGTTGTTATTACTCCAAGGTTGTGCCGGCGTTGTACTTGTTGGCGCAGCAACCACTGCAGTAATGGTTAACGACAGGCGCTCTGTAGGCTCGCAAATAGACGATCAGAGCCTGGAAATTAAAGCCTATTCCAAGCTTAATAAAGCTAAAGAGCTGCAAGCCAATAGCAATTTAAGCGTTATCAGCAATAACGGCAACCTACTTTTGGTGGGACAAACCCGGGAACCAGGCTATCGCGAACAGGCGGAAGATCTGCTGAAAAGCTTAGCTGGCGTACGCGCTATCTATAATGAAATTCGGATCAATGAACCCGTCTCGTTTGGACGGAAAAGCAGCGACGCCTGGTTAACCACCAAAGTTAAAGCTGCGTTACTGGATACCAAAGACGTCGATCCCCTAAAAGTTAAGGTCGTTACAGAAAATGCCGAAGTTTTTCTTATCGGCCTGGTAACCCAGGCTGAGGCGGATAAAGCCGTAGATCTGGCAAGAAAGGTCAATGGTGTCGCCAGAGTCGTTAAAGTATTTGAATACGTTGAGCCAAAAGACACCTGATAAGCTCCGGAACAGCCTGCCAGGTAGAATTAGCCAGCTCGTCGTACGCCAAGAGTAATAAAAAAGGTCGCTGATGCGACCTTTTTTATTACTTGATAACTCTTAAACTGGGTTTTCCTTTAGGCTTAGGAGGCGCCACTTCTGGATCTGTTCCTATCTCTTCTTCGGGTGCAAGCTCGAGCGCCGTAAGGTCGGCTTCCGGCTCCGGCTGATAACCAGCTTCCGGCTCAAACATAGTGCCAGCACCGTTTTCACGAGCATAGATAGCCTCAATGGCATAAACAGGCAAATATATCTGAAAAGGTGAACCACCGAAACGAGCACTGAAAGAAACCGCCTCCAAATCCATGGAAAAGTTAGTCACTGCGCTGGGCGCAATATTAAGGACAATCTTACCGTCCTTTATAAACTGCTCTGGCACTTGAACATGAGGCATAGTGGCGTTCGCCACTAAGTGTGGCGTAAGCTCATTATCCAGGATCCAGTCGAAAAAGCCCTTCAACAGGTAAGGGCGATTGGGTGTCATACTACTCATGATTAAATAATGACGCGAATATCGCGTTCGACATCAGTTAGTGAGGCTTGGAAAGATTCACGATCGAATATACGGATCATGTAAGTTTTCAGTTCCTTCGAACCACGCCCAGACAATTCGATACCTAACTCAGGTAAACGCCATAATAACGGCGCCATATAGCAATCCACCAGAGTAAAATCTTCACTCATAAAATAAGGAAACTCTTCGAATACCGGAGCTATAGCCAGCAGACCTGCAGTCAGTTCCTGACGAGCAGCCTGAGCTTGCGTGGCATCTCCAGTCTTAATCGTATTAACCAGGCTATACCAGTCAGCTTCCACCCTGTGCATCATCAAACGACTGTTACCACGGGCGACCGGGTAAACTGGCATTAGCGGCGGGTGAGGGAAGCGCTCATCCAGATATTCCATAATGATACGAGAGTGGTAAAGCACCAACTCACGGTCAATCAATGTAGGGACAGACTTGTAGGAATTTAACTCGACAAGATCTTCTGGCAGGTTGTTTGGGTCTACTTGATTGATTTCAACGGTGACCCCTTTTTCCGCCAGGACAATGCGTACCTGATGGCTATACAGATCAGATGCACCAGAAAATAACGTCATTACTGAGCGTTTGTTAGCGGCTACAGCCATGAACCCCTCCAATTCTATTACAAACACAAAAGGCAATGGCGGTATTAATAACCGACATTGCCCGAAATTTCTACTCTTCCTTTAATCGGGAAGGCAGATTAATGCAGATCTCTGAAGTACTCTTTCTTCAACAGCAAAGATACGATAAAGAAGATAACGATAAAACCTAAAACCCAAACGCCTAAACTTTCACGTTCCAGGCGACTAGGTTCACCTGCATAGACTAGGAAGTTTACCATATCTAGCACGGCCAGGTCATATTCATCGGGACTTAGCTCACCTGAGCCATCCGCTTCGATACGTTCCAGAGTTTTATGCTCTTCACCATCGATGATTTCTGTAATGTATACAGCCTCGGGAATTCCCTGCAGCTCTTCCAGAACGTGAGGCATACCTACGTCTTTAAAGACCAGGTTATTCACACCAAATGGACGGCTTTCATCACGATAGAAAGAACGTAAATAAGTATACAACCAATCGGCGCCACGCACACGAGCAACTAAAGTAAGGTCTGGAGGTGGAGCACCAAACCATTTAGCGCCATCATCTATATCCATGGCATTGTGCATCAGGTCACCGATCTTTGAGTCGGTAAACACCAGGTTTTCCAACATCAGTTCATTTGGGATATCCAAGTCATTGGCTACCCTTTCGTATCTCTGATACTGAGTACTGTGACAGGCCAGACAATAGTTTACAAACAACTTAGCACCGCTTTGCAAAGACGCCTTGTCTTCCAGGTCATAGTTTGCCTTGTCTAAAGGAATACTAGGACCCGCGGCCATAGCTAACCCTGGTAACAGAGCAAATAATATAAAAATTATCCGTTTCATTTGTATGGGATCCTCTCTGGTACAGGTTTAGTCTTCTCGTTTTTACTGTACAACCACAGCAGCACGAAATAGGCAAAATAACCAAAGGTAGTAACCTGTGCCAGTATGGTACGACCAGCGGTGGTCGGGATAGCACCCAGTACGCCAAGGACAATGAAACAAACAATAAACTGAGTCAGGTTCAGTTTATGCCAAATACTACGGTATTTGATGGAACTGACTTTACAACGGTCTAACCAAGGCAGTACAAACAGTACGGCAATTGACAGACCCATCATAATCACGCCGCCCAACTTATCTGGGATCGCCCGCAGAATTGCATAGAAAGGCGTGAAGTACCATACAGGTGCAATATGCTCTGGCGTCTTCAGCGGGTTAGCCGCTTCGAAGTTAGGTTTCTCCAGGAAGTAGCCACCACCTTCCGGCATAAAGAAGATAACGTAACAGAAGAAGAACAAGAAGACGGCCACACCCATTATATCTTTGACGACGAAATATGGGAAGAAAGGCGCCGCATCAACAATATCGTATTTGTCACTATATTGTTTATGGAACTTAAATTTGCTCTTTTCACCTTCAGGCACACTGCCCTTGGGCTTCTTAATGCTGATGCCTTCCGGGTTGTTAGAGCCCACTTCATGCAGGGCAACTATGTGTAAGAATACCAGCGCCACGATAACCAATGGTAATGCAATGACATGCAAGGCGAAGAAACGCGTCAGCGTCGCACCCGAGATAACATAGTCACCACGGATCCATAGCGTCAGGTCATCACCAATAATAGGTATCGCGCCAAACAGGGAGATAATTACCTGAGCTCCCCAGAACGACATTTGGCCCCAAGGCAGCAGGTAACCCATAAAGGCTTCTGCCATTAGCGCCAGGAAGATCAACATACCGAAGATCCAGAGAAGTTCCCTGGGTTTCTGGTAGGAGCCGTACATCAGGCCGCGGAACATATGCAGGTAGACCACCACGAAAAACGCAGACGCACCGGTACTGTGCATATAACGCAGCAGCCAGCCGTAATCTACATCCCGCATAATGTATTCAATAGAAGCGAACGCCCCTTCACCGGAAGGGTTATAGTTCATGGTCAGCCAGATACCTGTCAGGATCTGATTAACCAATACCAGCATGGCCAGCGAGCCAAACAGGTACCAGAAGTTAAAATTGATCGGTGTCGGGTATTGGGCAAGATGCTTATTCCAGGTATCCGTCATTGGAATTCTGGCATCGACCCAATCGATTAGACCTTTAAACATTAGGCTTCTCCCTTATTTAGGCCCACCACTATAGTTCTATCATCACTATAGTGGTGTGGCGGGACAACTAAGTTTAGTGGTGCGGGAACACCTGAGAACACCCGGCCAGCCATATCAAACTTGGAACCGTGACATGGGCAGAAAAAGCCGGAGTCTATACCCTCAACTTGCTCAGAGAAGCTGTCAGGTAGATATGTCGGTGAACAGCCCAGGTGGGTACAAAGACCCACAGCCACAAACAGTGTGGGTTTTATGGAGCGTCCAGGGTTAGTCGCATATTCTGGCTGTTGTGGCTCGGCTGAGGAAGGATCCCTCAGTTTATCGTCATGTTTAGCCAGGCCATCCATTACAGCGTCTGTGCGGGATACTACCCATACAGGTTTTCCTCGCCATTCGACACGAATTAATTGACCGGGTTCAATCTTGCTAATATCTACTTCTACCGGAGCACCGGCAGCTTTCGCTTTGGCACTCGGGTTCCACGATGCTATAAATGGAACCGCAGCACCCACAGCTCCCACACCACCAACTACAGCTGTAGTGGCAGTCAGGAACCTGCGGCGACCAGTATCGACAGGTTCATTGCTCATCCAAATTATCTCCCAACGGACTCCGCACGATTTTTATTATTCCATTATCGGCATAGTTATAAATAATTACGGGGTCAGGTTTTTTTATTGTCACAGAAAAATCGTGGGAATTTTAAAGAAATACGGGCTATTTGACAAGCTGATAATCGGCGTGACGCCAATTCAAGCACAAAAAAAATGGATAAAAAAAACCCGGCATAGCCGGGTTTTACAAATTCACAACCAACGTTGTAATTTTTCTCTGAAAAACTTCTACGATATCCGTAAGATACCGACGAGCAACTGCAGGAAAATTAACGCTTGGAGAATATTGTCGGTATCCGCACGCTTACGTACTCTCTTGAAGCACTGCCGCAAATATCCAAAATACTCTCCAGGTAAATTAACGCTTGGAGAATATTGTCGGCATCCGCACGCTTACGTACTCTCTTGAAGCACTGCGCAGATATCCAAAATACGCTCCAAGAAAATTAACGCTTGGAGAATATTGTCGGCATCCGCACGCTTACGTACTCTCTTGAAGCACTGCGCAGATATCCAAAATACGCTCCAAGAAAATTAACGCTTGGAGAATATTGTCGGCATCCGCACGCTTACGTACTCTCTTGAAGCACTGCGCAGATATCCAAAATACGCTCCAAGAAAATTAACGCTTGGAGAATATTGTCGGCATCCGCACGCTTACGTACTCTCTTGAAGCACTGCGCAGATACCCAAAATACGCTCCAAGAAAATTAACGCTTGGAGAACTGTGGACGCTTACGTGCTTTGTGTAGACCCACTTTCTTACGTTCAACTTTACGAGCATCACGAGTAACGAAACCAGCTTTACGCAGTTCGCCACGTAGTGACTCATCGTATTCCATAAGAGCACGAGTAATACCGTGACGGATAGCACCGGCTTGACCAGTAGTACCACCACCTTTAACAGTAACTAATATGTCAAACTTATCAGTAAGCTCTACTAGTTCCAGAGGCTGACGAACTACCATGCGAGCAGTTTCACGGCCAAAGAATTCTTCTAGAGAACGACTGTTGATAGTAAGGTTACCACTACCAGCCTTCATGAATACACGAGCTGTAGAGCTTTTGCGACGACCTGTGCCGTAGTATTGATTTGCCATTGTTCAGATTCCGTATTAGATGTCTAAAGTCTGTGGTTGCTGAGCTGTGTGCTGATGCTCACTGCCTGCGTACACTTTCAACTTACGGAACATTGCACGGCCCAGAGGACCACGTGGCAACATACCTTTAACAGCAGATTCGATCACACGCTCAGGAGCGCGCTCGATCAGCTTCTCGAAAGACATAGACTTAAGACCACCTGGGTAACCAGTGTGAGCATAGTAAATCTTGCCTTTAGCTTTGTTACCAGTGACGGTAACTTTCTCACAGTTAATTACTATGATGTAATCACCAGTATCAACGTGTGGAGTGTATTCGGCTTTATGCTTACCACGAAGGCGGCTTGCAATTTCAGTAGCCATGCGACCCAAAGTTTTACCTTCAGCGTCAACTACGTACCAGTCGCGTTTTACAGTTTCTGGCTTAGCAACAAAAGTTTTCATTAAACTCTTACCCAAATTAACTTTTTTGAAACGCTGACGAACCCATTCGTCAACAATAATAATGACCGGCACGTATCCCTTCGAATACAAACTGGTTTAAACAATTCCGTAGATATACGGTTTGTACACTGCCCGTACAAGGGCAGTTGTAACTGGGCTGGCGCATTATACGGAAAAGCAGATAAAAAATCACCAATAAATTAGGGCTGACTTTAAAAAAGTGTTCCTGCGTTTCATCTGGTTAACACTAAGGTAAATGCTCCCTGCCGAGGTACTCATGGCTTTGCATCTCCTGTAGCCGGGACAGGCAGCGCTTAAATTCGAAATTTAACTGGCCCTGGGTATAGAGCTCAGCCATAGTCACCTGTGATGAGATGATAAGCGTCACATTTCGTTCATAGAACTCATCCACCATAGCGATGAAACGCCGGGCGATATCATCAGTCACTCCCCCCATCTGCTCAACATTAGCAAGCAATACTGTATGGTACAGCTTGGCAATTTCCATATAATCCACCTGACTGCGGGGACCATCGCATAACGCTCTGAACTCCATATAGAGCACACTATCCGCTTCTGCTTTAAATTGCAGTTGACGATTTTCTACTTCAATGGTGCCGTTGTAGCACCTCGGATCATTAGATAGCTGTTCAAAGTATCGGCTCAGGTTTTCACTGGCTGCATGGTCTAACGGATGGTGGTAAATCTCGGCCGACTCCAGGGTGCGCAATCGATAATCCACCCCACTGTCCACATTCACTACATCACAATTTTGGTTGATCAGTGCAATAGCAGGCAAAAACCTGTCCCTTTGCAAGCCGTTTCTATATAGCTCATCGGGAATAATATTGGAGGTTGCAACCAAGACAACCCCCCGCTGGAATAACTCCTGGAATAGGGTGCCCAACAACATGGCATCGGTAATATCGGACACAAAAAACTCATCGAAACAGATCACTTTTGCTTCATGTGACATTTTATCTGCGATGGCCACCAGGGGATCTTGCACACCTTTCAACAGCTTGAGTTCCTGATGAACCCTGTGCATAAAGCGGTGGAAATGTACCCGCATTTTCTGCTCCATCGGCAGAGACTCGAAAAAGTTATCGACCAAATAGGTTTTCCCTCTACCCACCCCGCCCCAGAAATAAATTCCTTTAATACCTGCGACTTCATTTACCGACTCTTTACCAAACCACTTTTTAAATCGGTTGGACAAACTCGCTTTAGGTTCGGTAGGTCTGGGTTTCAGTAACTCATCGTACAAACGTTGTAGCTGTTTAACTGCATTTTCTTGAGCAGAGTCGTAGACAAAACCTTCTCGCTTAAGATCCGCTTGATACCTGGATAGTGGTGTTTCAACGCTCATTTGTGCCCCTCTGCCTGATTCGATGCGCATTATATCTGCCAAGTCGTCAGATCCACAAACCAGCTTTTATTTAGAGTAGAAAATTAGCCTGGCCTTGCTCATATTTAGCTGCATTGCAAAGTTACCGCGTTTTTATATCAACATTTATCATGCAGGCTTGTTAAATAAGATTAAACCCATTATTTATAGGCCTGGTTATCGGGCAAAGACTGCCCCTAAGACAGATACCAGCGAGCTGGAGCAGGCGCTGGGATCAAGCAAGGTCGAGCTGAAAACCATCAGGATAATGTCACGAGCCATTTTACCCAGAGCGAGCAGCCGATAGAGGATATGGCAAACAGTTATCAAAAAGTACATCGCCACTTATCTGAGCAATCACACCACTTACTTAATGAGGTAGAAACAAATTTAATTCCATTCCAGCAAGCAACAGCAAATAAAGTAGAGCTCGGACTCGTAAACTAACGTAAAGAGCCAGCAGGCTTAGGTAAAACATTGTAAAGAGCCCTTCTTTCACTGTTTTTTTATGTCTTAATAGAACGGGTAACACGCATACTGAGAAGCAGAAACAAACTATAAACACAGACCTATGTCTTTAATTACGCCAATAGGAATGTTACTTTTTCGGGTATCAATAAATACATAAAATACCCGGTAAAGATATGTAAAGGAGTAAACATTAACTTCTTTTTTATGTCTTTCTAAACATCTATTCTTACAATTTTGTCTATTGCCAAGGAGCCTGCGTTCCATGAAAAAAAATCTGTCACTATTAACCGCCGTTGCCCTCAGTGTAAGTATGAGCCTGGCCGCGCTACCCGCATCGGCTGCGCTTCCAGCCAGCGTCCAAGGTCAGGAAATCCCCAGCCTGGCGCCACTGCTTGAGCAGGTAACACCAGCCGTTGTCAATATTTCTGTGGCGGGAACCAAGGTATCACAACAGCGGATCCCGGAAGCATTTCGCTTTTTCTTTGGCCCTGATACCCCCAGGTCCCAGATGCAGGAGCAGCCTTTCAGAGGGTTAGGATCCGGGGTTATTGTAGATGCAAAGAAAGGGTATGTAATTACTAACTATCACGTTATTCACGATGCCGATGAGATCAAAGTAACCCTAAAAGATGGGCGCGAATTTGAAGCCAAGAAGGTCGGCTCAGATAAACAAACTGATATTGCCCTGTTGCAAATAGAAGCCGATGACCTGAAAGAAATTCAGATGGCTGATTCAGATAAGTTGAGGGTTGGTGATTTTGCCGTGGCAATTGGCAACCCCTTTGGTTTAGGGCAAACCGTCACCTCGGGGATCGTCAGTGCGTTAGGACGAAGTGGCCTAAATATTGGGACCCTGGAAAACTTTATTCAAACCGACGCGGCTATTAACAGCGGTAATTCCGGCGGAGCGCTAATTAACCTTAAGGGTGAGCTTATCGGCATGAATACTGCCATATTAGGCCCGAACGGCGGAAATATTGGCATCGGCTTCGCTATCCCTGCCAATATGGTGAATAACCTTGTTGAACAAATCGTGGAATATGGTGAAGTTCGCCGCGGCTTATTAGGGGTGACCGGCGGGGAGTTAACGCCAGAGCTGGCCAAAGCCTTTGGTTACGAAACCCAACATGGAGCTTTTATTAACCAGGTCCTGTCCGATTCAGCGGCAGAAGCCGCCGGCCTGAAAGCCGGTGACATTATTACCAGTATTAACGGTAGGAAAATCCGCTCCTTTGGTGAGCTAAGAGCGAAAATAGGTACTATGGGTGCGGGCAAAGAAGTGACCCTAGCAGTGATCCGGGACGGGAAAGCAGAAAATTTCACCGTCACCTTGAAAGAAGCGAAAGACACCAATATATTAGCCAGGGCGTTACACCCTTCACTGGAGGGCGCAACCTTAAGCGGCACGAGTAAAGAAGACGGTGTCGACGGCGTCAAGGTAACTGGCATCGCACCTCGCTCACCAGCAGCCGTGGCCGGCCTGGAAGATGGCGATTTAATTCTAGGCATCAACCGTACCCGCATTAAAGATATGGGAACGCTCAGGGCCGTATTGAAGGAAGAACCCGATGTCCTTGCATTAAATATCAAGCGAGGAAATGCTTCTCTTTACCTGGTGCTCAGGTAGCCCCAAGGCAGATTAAATAACGCCTGCTAACACGGGCGTTATTTCTTGCCCCATTTTTGCTATTCTTTACCTTCATTTAGCCAACCTACAATCGGATTTATGCCTTCGAGCTTTAGTTATGTTTTAAAATCGGCTGGATTTGGGCTGCTATTAGCCGCGATCCTGCTGCTGATCTTTCCGCAACTGCGCAATAGCGAAAGGCTCCCTTTTGCCGAACAAATCGACCACTATAGCTCGCAATTAACCACTTATTCTCATGCCGTCAGACGCACCAGCCCAGCTGTGGTTAATATCTATTCCCAGAACTACCAGAGGTCCAATATTAACAGTGCCCCTGAACTCACCCCTACGGGTTTAGGCTCGGGTGTATTGATGAGTGAGCAGGGATATATACTCACCAATTTGCACGTTATCGCCAGCGCCGACCAGGTATTGGTTGCGCTGCAAGATGGCCGGTTGCTCACGGCGCAACTGATTGGCGGCGATCCGCTGACAGATCTGGCGGTACTGCAAATTGAATCCCCGAATTTACCCGTTATCCCACAAAACGATAACTATGACCCCCAGGTGGGTGATGTGGTGCTTGCCATTGGCAACCCTTACAATCTCGGTCAGACAGTCACCCAGGGGATCATCAGCGCGACGGGGCGAACCGGGATGAGCTCATCCGGGCGGCAGGATTTCCTGCAGACCGATGCGGCCATCAACCGGGGCAATTCCGGCGGCGCCCTGGTTAATACCCGGGGGGATTTGGTGGGTATCAACACCTCAGCCTTCCGTATCAATCAAAACATAGACAGTTATGGGATCAGCTTCTCCATCCCCTACCCCCTGGCTAAGCGTATTATGCAGGGGTTGATTAAGGACGGCCGGATTATCCGGGGCTCCATTGGCGTTGAAGGTGTGCCTATCGACCCTGTCCTTGCCAGGCTGGCGGGGCTAGTGGAAAGAAGCGGCATTCGTATCAGCAAGGTTTCCCCAGGTGGACCGGCGGACAAGGCGGGGTTAAAACCCATGGATTTGCTGATTAGATTTAACGGAGCAGAAGTTAAAGGTGTGGTTGACGTGATGGACAAAACAGCAGAAAGTCGGCCGGGCACAGAAGTGACTTTAACCGTATTAAGAAACGGTGAATCCATAAATATAAAAGTCACTACAGAAGAATTTAAGCAGGATCAGTAAGTTGGTTGGATAGGTGGGTTTGTTGGAGCTGAGCTTGTTCGACGAACCTTGCTGGCACAGGCTTCGCGGATAACATCCGCTCCAGTCAACTCAACAATTATTACCCTCTGGCTGGTTACGCTAAGCGCTCTCTGTAATGACCAAGAGAGCAGCGCAAGTAGATAACATTAATTTGCAGATAAACTCTGCGCCCGAGGGCGCAGTCCGGATTAGTTTGCTGATAAACGTTGGATAGTTGCGCCAAGGGGCTGCAGTTTATGCTCTATCTGCTCATAACCCCTGTCGATATGATAAATACGATCGACAATCGTCTCACCCTTAGCCACTAAACCTGCGATCACTAAGCTCGCCGATGCACGTAGATCTGTCGCCATCACCTGGGCGCCACTTAGTTCTGGTGTATGAGCACAAATAGCCGTATTACCTTCCAACTCAACGTCAGCATCCATACGAGCCAACTCAGGTACGTGCATAAAGCGGTTTTCAAAGATGGTTTCGGTGACACGACCTGTGCCTTCTGCCACCACATTTAATACTGTGAACTGCGCCTGCATATCCGTAGGAAACGCGGGGTAAGGTGCAGTTTTCACATTAACCGCCTTAAGAGTACGACCCGTCATATCCAGAGTGATCCAGTCTTCACCGGATTCGATATGCGCTCCGGCATCTTCCAGCTTGCAGAGTACCGCTTCCAGCAATTTTGGATCTGTCTTAGTACAGGTAACTTTACCCCCGGTTACCGCAGCAGCCACCAAGAAAGTCCCGGTTTCAATACGATCAGGCTGAACCTGATAGCTACCACCCGTTAAGGTTTCGACTCCTTCGATGGTAATGGTATCGCTGCCAGCACCACTTACCTTACCGCCAATAGTATTTATAAATCTAGCCAAATCAACAACTTCCGGCTCGCGAGCTGCATTTTCAATGGTCGTGACACCATCTGCTAAAGCTGCTGCCATCATCAGGTTTTCGGTCCCGGTAACACTCACTGTATCCATAAAGATATGCGCGCCTTTAAGACGACCATCTACCCGGGCCTTAATATAACCTTCTTCAACTGTGATATCCGCACCCATCAGCTCCAGGCCATGGATATGCAGATTAACCGGCCTTGCACCTATGGCACAGCCGCCAGGTAAAGACACATCCGCATAGCCATACTTAGCCACCAGGGGGCCCAGTGCCAGTATAGAAGCACGCATTGTCTTAACCAGTTCGTAAGGCGCTTTATAACAGGATACTGTACCGGCATTAATAATAACTTTGCCGTTATGTTCAGCCTGTGCGCCCAACTCTCGCAACAAAGCGACGGTAGTTTTAATATCCCTAAGTTTAGGGACGTTAGTCAGGGTTATTTCCTCACTCGAGAGCAAGGTACCGAAAAGAATAGGAAGGGCTGCATTTTTTGCCCCGGAAATCGTGACCTCACCTTGCAGCGTACAACCACCATTTATTAGAAATTTATCCATTACTGCCTCAAATCAGGATATTTGGTGGAAGAGTTTCTCTTTAGACCACTCATCGGGAGTAAACGCTTTAATCGTTAAAGCATGTATCGAATTGCTCGCAATAAGATCAGACAAAGGCGCATATATTGTCTGTTGCTTTTTAACACGAGTCATACCGTCAAACAAAGAAGCAACAGCAATCACCTGATAGTGGCCGTTTTCTCCCTTAACGTAACATTCCGCCAGCTCAAGCGATTCCCTCAGCTTGGCTTCAATGTCTTTTGGTTCCATTAAACAACCTTTCTTTTATCTGTCTTAAGCGTTTTCGAACCCGTAACATACCGGATCCGAACATTATTATATTCACCACGACACATGGTATCGAGGCGTTTATCTTTGTAATAACCGGGTATTCTAAAGGACTTGGTCCACGCCGTACAATTTTGCTAATTTCAGTATGGAGGGATTTAAGCCAAAGACTTCAAGATCCGGGTAACTTACCTTAGTTTGCACCAACCAGGCGATCCCAACAGAGTCGAAGCGGTTCACCTTATCCAAATTAAGCTTTTTTATACCTGCA
This sequence comes from Psychromonadaceae bacterium, assembly GCA_965249895.1. Lineage (GTDB taxonomy): Bacteria > Pseudomonadota > Gammaproteobacteria > Enterobacterales > CBDFNC01 > CBDFNC01. The sequence continues at coordinate 734,855 of CBDFNC010000001.1, read as the reverse complement.
CCAAACTCAACGGACTGCCGTTCGAGCTGCTCACTGACCAAGTCGCCTTCCAGGTATACACAATTATCACGGGACACCAAGTTAAGCACCTTCGGCCACCTGGTTTTTCTTTACCAGCAATTCAGTGACCTCATCAATACCTTGCTTTTTAATCAATCCGCGCAGTTCAGATTGCTTGGTCGCCAGTAAACTGATCCCCTCAGCCACCACGTCAAACACTTTCCAATGACCTGTTTTTTTGTTTTTTCTAAGCTTGAAGTTGACGTTAATATCCGGCTTGCCTGCTTCGACAAAACGCACAGGTATAGACACTATCTTTTTATTCGCCGTGTCTTTAGCGGCTGGTAGCTTAAGCTGCTGACTATTATATTTGAACAAGACAGTGGAATACGTGTTTATCAGATGTTGTTTAAAAGCATCAACAAAGGCAATTCTTTGCTCTTTAGTTGTTTTTTTCAGGCCAGGACCAATAACCTTATAAGCGGCATATTTATAATCCACATAAGGCAATAACTCCTCAACAACGATTTCTTCAGCGTACTGAGGCTCAGATTCGATCAACTCAGCCTCTCGTTTCACCCGCTCAAACGTTTGCCCGGCAACAACTTCTATCAGCTGGTAGGGGTCAGTATACGTTTCCCCCTGCCCATAAGAAAAAGTTGAAAAAAATAACGATAAGATGAACAATAATGACTTTTTCACTTAATCTCCTTTTTGTTTGATCATTAAAAACAGGAACTGGCCTGTCAGCTCTTCCAGCACCAATACTGGGAATTACTGAGTGCTGTCTTCACTTGCTAGTGGCTCAAGCATATACATAAACTTCCCATTACTTTGAGCCAGAATCACCCACCGAAAATAGGAACTGGCCAATCAGGTCTTCCAGCACCAAAGCCGACTTCGTGTCTTCAACCTGCTCTCCATCATTTAACATTGCCACATCTTCATCAACAAACCCCGGTTTTAATGCCAGGTACTGCTCCCCCAACAAACCAGCTGTTAAAATAGCCAGAGAGCTGGTGTCTGGATAATAACCCATGCTTGCATCCATCTTTAACTTCACAACCGGGCTGTAATCTTCTATATCCAGCTTTATTTCTTCGACGCGCCCAACCAGCACACCACCCAATTTAACTGGCGAACGAACTTTTAACCCACCAATATTATCAAACTTGGCGTATAGGGTATAACTCTGACCGCTATTTTTAAGAGAAATACCTGCAACACTAAAAGCAAGTAAAAACAAAGCGATCAATCCGGTCAAAACAAAGCCGCCAACGGCAAGCTCCAATTTCCTTTCAGACATAAATTTTCCAAACAAAAACAAAGCTCAGCCTTCCTGTGTACTCAGGACACTGGAAGCAGAAAGAAAAACCTAAATTCGGTCACAAGTCAGCCTAAGTAAACATCAGGGCTGTTAGTACAAAATCAAGACCTAACACCAGCAGCGATGAATATACCACTGTTTGCGTAGTTGCTTTACTTATCCCGGCAGATGTCGGCACTGCATTATAACCATTGAAAAGGGCAATCCAACTTATCACAAACGCAAATACCAGACTTTTTATAAATCCGTTCACGATATCCGGTTGCCAATTCACATTAGCTTGCATCACAGACCAAAAACCGCCACTGTCAATCCCCATCCAATCCACACCGATAAGGCTGCCCCCCCATATGCCCACCAGGGAAAACATAAAAGCCAACAGCGGCATACTTATTAATCCAGCCCAAAATCGAGGCGCGATGATCTTATGTAAAGGGTCTACCGCCATCATTTCCATGCTGGCCAACTGCTCGGTGGCTTTCATCAACCCAACCTCAGCTGTCAGCGCGGATCCTGCGCGGCCGGCAAACAGCAAGGCTGTCACTACAGGGCCTAACTCCCGCAACAAGGATAGCGCCACCATGGTCCCTAAACTTTGCTCCGCACCATAATCCGCTAGTACGGTATACCCCTGTAAACCTAACACTAAACCAATAAATAACCCGGCAACCAGGATGATAGGCAGGGATAACACCCCTACTACATACATTTGCTGAACCAGCAACGACAAGCTTTTCCGGTTTACCTTCGCCGTTAACGCCCGCACCAACATCAAACCGGCGCGCCCCACATTGGTTACAAAATCCAAGGTTGACCTGCCTAACCCTGCCACCATATTCAATACACTTAACATTTTGCTGCCCAAGCCAAGTCCTGCTTAAAATCAGGGGCATCATAGTGAAACGGAACCGCCCCGTTATCAAGCCCGCCAATAAATTGTTTTAATTTTGGTGTCTCGTTGGCTCGGATCTCGTCCGGAGTGCCTTTAGCAATCACCCCTTGATCGGCAACGACATATACGTAATCTGCAATACTCAGCACCTCAGCCACATCATGGGATACGATAATGGAGGTTAAACCTAAGCTGTCATTTAACTCCCGAATAAGGCGCAATAACACGGCCATGGAAATAGGGTCTTGGCCTGCAAAGGGTTCATCATACATCACTAACTCAGGATCCAGGGCTATCGCCCTAGCCAACGCGACTCTTCTCGCCATACCACCGGAAAGCTGAGAAGGCATTAAGTCCTTAGCCCCCCGTAAACCCACAGCATGTAACTTCATTAATACCAAAGTACTTATCAGTGATTCAGGCAATTGGGTATGTTCGCGTAGTGGAAAAGCGACATTTTCAAATACCGACATGCCTGTAAACAAGGCGCCACTTTGAAATAACATCCCCATTTTACGGCGCAGCTTATACAATTCATTTCTCGTTGTTTGGTGGACTTGGGTTGACTCAAACCAAATTTCTCCCATATCCGGCTTAAGCTGACCGGCAATGAGTTTTAACAAGGTGGTTTTACCTATTCCACTGGGTCCCAGTATGGCGGTGACTTTCCCCTGAGAAAAATCCAAGCTTAAGTCTTTATACAAGACATTGTTATCCCTGGAGAAAAAGAGGTTCTTTACACTAATTATTGGCCTGACTTCCATAACTAACCTTAAAACTCACTGAGGCTGGCTATTGTATGTTGAATAAATATCAGACTCAAACCCTTCCCTTTTCGCGATTTTACAGACAAAATGCGCACTTTTAATTTGTGGCTTTAGCTTATGTTGACCAGTAGTTTACTACTTATATTAGGATTGGGATTACTCGTTTGGAGCGCGGACAAATTTACTTATGGCGCCGCTGCTATAGCCAGAAATTTCGGTATCCCACCACTTATCGTCGGACTAACCATCATTGCCATGGGCTCATCCGCTCCAGAAATGATGGTTGCGGCCACCGCCTCGCTGGCAGGTAAACCAGATACAGCTGTCGGTAACGCTATTGGTTCAAACATTACCAATATTACCCTGGTGCTGGGCCTGACCGCATTATTCCGGCCAATGCTGGTGTCTTCCACCACCCTAAGGCGCGAACTACCCATGGTGTTTATTACCAGCGCCATCGCTGGTATTTTACTCTGGGATGCGGAGCTCGCCTTCTTTGAAGGCGCTATGTTATTGCTGGGCTTTTTCTGCACCATTGGTGGCTTAACCTGGATTGCCATTAAGCGTCCAAACGAGAAAGATCCTATGGCAGAGGAAATGGAAGCCGATGTACCAGCTAATGTGCCAACCTATTTAGCCTTATTTTGGCTTATAGCCGGACTCGTGGTACTTATATATAGCTCTGATTTATTGGTCGAAAATGCAGTTGTCATCGCTAAGTTTTTTGGCATCAGTGACCTGGTGATCGGCTTAACTATAATCGCCATCGGCACCAGCCTGCCGGAACTCGCGGCTTGTATCTCCAGCGTGCTGAAAAAAGAAGATGATTTGGCCCTGGGTAATATTATCGGCTCAAATATATTTAATATCCTTGCGGTGCTGGCTATTCCCGGCCTGCTCGCTCCCGGAGCGATAGATCCAAGTGCCGCTGGCAGGGATTTTTATTATATGATGGGGGTAACCCTGCTGCTACTTATTGTTGCTGGTAACGGTAGGATCAAAACGATTACGCGGGCGGAAGGCGGACTCTTATTGGCCTGTTTTATCGCTTACCAACTGCTGCTGTTTTTCAGCATAGGGTAAAAAAGGAAACCAGTTGCAACATACAATCCCAATGCCTGAGAGAACTCTCAAGTTAAATCGGATAGCAAGATTGGATATTTGTATGAATATGAGGCGGCAAATAATGCCGTCTCTCTCCCTACTGCACTATTGCTTGAATCGGATACAAGGGTTTCATTTATGAGCCGACAAAACCTGGCGATCCTGGTCCTGTTTATCGTGTCCCTGGCAAGCTGGCGTTATTTCCAGTCAAGCGATATTGAAGTTTTTTCACCTTCATCAACGGATCCGGAATTTACCGCGACTAAGTTAAAAAGCGTCAACTATAACCCTTTGGGTGAAATTGATTATAAAATCTATGCCGGGAAAATGGTGCATTTCAAAGAGCGCCTGGTAACCAAGTTCGAAAAACCCGTACTACTAGTCTATCGCAATCAGGGCAAAACCATCTGGCAAGTTACCGGGAAGCAAGGCACACTTTTTGACAAGGATATATTTAAGTTAAAAAATGCTGTTACTATAACGAACCTGACCAATGATCAAACAATCCGACTTATAAAAACCGAATATCTTGAGCTTGATTTAAACAAAAATGAGATATCTAATAACGAATTTGTTGAGATGTTTGGTCCTCAGCTAACACAACAGGGAATAGGCCTGTTTGGTCAACTAGATACAGAAGAGATTTCCATACTTAGCGAGATAAAAGCGACATACCTAAATGAACAAAATAAATAAACTACTGACTCTGATCGTGCTTTTCAGCTCCCCGGTACTCGCCCTGGAGTCAGACCGCTATCAAAAAGTGCACGTAGGATCTGAAACAACCAAGGCCTTTGGTAAGCAGAATAAGATCTCTTATATTGGTGATGTGGTTGTTACCCAAGGTTCGATAAAATTGACCGCAGACAAGCTTGACGCCCTTAATCAAGGTGAAGAATTTGTTGCCACAGGTAACCCGGCGACCTTTTATCAGCTGATGGACGACGGTAAACCTATTAATGCTAAGGCCAACGAAATTCGCTTCCTGCAAAAAGAAAATATGATAGTGCTCACGGGTAACGCAGAAGTAAAACAGTTGGACAGCCAGGTCAACGGCCATATCATTACCTACCATATCGAAACAGAAGAAATCGATGCCAAGGGCAAGAACAGCCAGGACAGAGTACGCAGCGTATTTTTACCCGCACAATTTGAAAAAGACAAAAAGTCCTCGGAGAAAGCTGAGAAATAATGGCATTACTAGAAGCAAAAAACCTAGCAAAAAGTTATAAAGGCAGGCGTGTAGTTAACGATGTCAGCCTTAAAGTGAAAACCGGTGAGATTGTCGGCTTGCTGGGTCCCAATGGCGCAGGTAAAACCACTACCTTTTATATGGTGGTGGGTTTGGTGAAAAGAGATGAGGGCAGCATTCTTATCGATGATGAAGATATCTCCAATGAACCTATGCACAACCGGGCCCGTAAAGGTATTGGCTACTTACCCCAGGAAGCGTCCATTTTCAGGCGCTTAACTGTCACCCAGAATATTATGGCTGTACTGGAAACCAGAGCTGAGTTATCCAGGGAAGAGCGCAGTGATCGACTGAATGAGCTACTGGAAGAGTTCCATATTACCCATATAAAGAACAACAAAGGTATGGCGTTATCCGGGGGAGAACGACGTCGGGTAGAAATTGCCCGCGCCCTGGCAGCAGATCCACAGTTTATTTTGCTCGATGAGCCCTTCGCAGGGGTAGATCCTATTTCTGTGATCGATATCAAGAAGATAATCGAACACTTAAGGGATAGAGGTCTGGGGGTATTAATAACGGACCATAACGTGAGAGAAACCCTAGATGTCTGTGAATATTCCTATATAGTGAGTCATGGACAGATGATTGCCGTGGGCACGCCTGAAGAAATACTGCAAGATGAGCAGGTGAAGCGAGTCTACTTGGGCGATCAATTCAAGCTATAGTTTACATAAAATCTGTTCAATAGCGCTAACAATAAGGAACAGTCAAACTCGATGAAGCCAACATTACAGTTGCGCCTGGGTCAGCAGTTAACCATGACCCCACAGCTCCAACAGGCAATAAAGCTGTTGCAACTTTCTACGTTGGACTTACAACAAGAAATCCAACAGGCCATAGAAAATAACCCCTTGCTTGAACAGGATGAAGCTGAGCAGCTGGAAACCCTCAAAACCAGTGAAGACAGTAGTGAAATAGACACCACAGAAGCACTGACCAGAGAAACCATGCCGGAAGAGTTGCCCATGGATACCACCTGGGATGAGGTCTTCACCAGCGCTCCAATGCCTACGCCTGGTGGTGGGTTCCGTGATGATGGTGAATTTACCTATCAGGGGGAAACATCACAGAGCCTGCAAGATTATCTCCTTTGGCAAATGGAGCTCACCCCCTTTACCGATACGGATCAGGCAATCGCGTTAGCCATTATCGATGCCATCGATGACTCAGGTTATCTGAGGCTGAGCACCGAGGAGGTCCAGGACAGCGTTAGCCACGATGAGCGCATTGTGGAACTGGACGAAGTGGAAGCCGTGTTAAAGCGCGTGCAACATTTTGACCCTTTGGGCGTAGCGGCTCGCAGCGCTCAGGAATGTATGCAAATTCAGCTCAGCCACCTGCCAGCCGACACCCCAAAAATTAAAGAAGCCTTTTTGGTGATCGACAATCATATGGATTTGCTGGCAAACCGGGATTACCGGACGTTAAGCCGTAAAACCAAATTGAAAGAGGATGAGCTGCGTGAGGTAATGCGCCTGATCCACACTCTTGAGCCCAGACCCGGCAACAGTATAGTGGAGAGCGAATCTCAGTATATTGTTCCCGATGTATCCATTGGTAAGAAAAACGGCCGCTGGGTTGTGGAGTTAAACCCCGACAGCATGCCCAAGCTAAGGGTTAATGATCAATATGCTGCTATGTCCAAACAAACTAAAAACTCTTCGGACAGCCAGTTTATCCGCTCTCACCTGCAAGAAGCCAAGTGGTTTATAAAAAGCCTGGAAAGCCGCAACGATACCCTGCTTAAAGTGTCTAATTGCATCGTCCAGCACCAGCAAGCATTTTTTGAATACGGTGATGAAGCCATGAAACCTATGGTGCTTAATGATGTTGCCGAAGCAGTAGAAATGCATGAGTCCACCATTTCCCGCGTCACCACACAAAAATATATGCACACCCCAAGGGGAATTTACGAACTAAAGTATTTCTTTTCCAGTCATGTTTCCACCGATGGTGGCGGCGAATGCTCCTCCACTGCGATACGCGCATTAATTAAAAAACTGGTGGCGGCAGAAATACCCGCCAAACCCCTTAGCGATAATAAGATTGCCCAAGTGCTTGCGGATCAGGGAATTAAGGTAGCCAGAAGAACCATCGCCAAGTATAGAGAATCGCTAAATATTCCCCCCTCTAATCAAAGAAAGAGCCTGCTTTAGGCCAAACAAAGGAAGACGTTTATGCAGATAAATCTGACAGGTCATCATGTTGAAGTTACAGATTCACTTCGCGATTACGTTAACAATAAATTTGCTAAGCTAGAGCGCCATTTTGAATTTATCAACAATGTTCACGTTGTATTAAACGTAGAGAAACTGAATCAGATAGCAGAAGCTAAGCTGCATCTGAATGGGGGTGAAGTATTTGCAACATCCCAGCATGAAGACATGTATGCGGCAATCGATTCCTTAATCGATAAGTTGGATCGTCAGGTTATTAAGCACAAGGAAAAGCTGAAACAGCCCTAACATGGATATTAACTATTTATTATCAGAGGACTGCACTAAAAGTGCGGTCCCGTGCTCAAGTAAAAAACGCGCCCTTGAATTGATCAGTGAAATAGCCTCTAAAAAGCTAGGCACAGATGCCCAGGATATATTTGAGCGGTTGCTGGGCAGAGAAAAAATGGGAACCACAGGTGTTGGCTCAGGTATCGCGATTCCCCACGCCAGAATTTCAGACAACTACCCTGTTACCGGTATTTTTATCCAGTGCGAATCCCCCATTTCCTATGATGCTATCGACAACCAGCCTGTGGATTTATTGTTTGCTGTACTGGTGCCGGAAAGTGAATGTAAGCAACATCTTAAAACCCTTTCTCTTATTGCAACCAAATTAGCTGACAAACAAACCTGTCGTCAATTAAGATCGGCTGCGTCAGACACGGAACTGTTTCAACTTATTACTGCATCTTAGCCCTAATAGGCCAACAGGAAACTCAGATGAAGCTTATGATAGTAAGCGGGCGAAGCGGCTCGGGGAAAACAGTGGCGTTAAGAGTACTGGAAGACCTTGGTTATTACTGTGTAGACAATTTGCCCGTTAACCTGCTGCCTGAACTAGTCAATTCTATGCAGCAAACTTATGACAATATGGCTGTCAGCATAGATGTCCGAAATTTACCCTCGGATCAGGAAGAACTGACGGATAAACTGGCCGAACTAAAGTCGAACGTTGAATTGAATGTGCTTTACCTCGATGCCAGCAGTTCGGTGTTAGTTCGCCGCTTTAGCGAAACGCGACGCTTACACCCCTTAGCCAGGCTACAACTGTCCCTTTCTCAGGCTATTGAAGAAGAGGTTCAACTACTTGCCCCTCTTTCTGGTAACGCTGATCTACGTATAGATACATCAGATCTCTCAATCCATGAGCTTTGTGAGCTGGTAAAAGAGCGGGTATTGGGTAAAAAAACCAATGAGCTGGTACTGGTATTTGAGTCTTTTGGTTTTAAACACGGTATGCCCAAAGATGCGGATTACGTCTTCGATGCCCGGTTTCTGCCTAACCCTCATTGGGTTCCTGAATTAAAGCCTTTAACCGGGCTGGATGAGCCGGTACGCAAGTACCTTGGTGAGCAGGCTCTGGTGATGAAATTTGTCTGGCAGCTGGAAAACCTGTTGTCGACCTGGTTACCTCACCTGGAGCGAAACAACCGCAGTTATGTTACCGTCGCCATCGGCTGTACCGGAGGGCAACACAGATCTGTGTTTATTGCCGAACAACTGGCTGAGTGTTTCACCCAATACCAGTGTGTGCAGGTCCGCCACCGAACCCTGGAAAAGCTATAAACCTCATCCCTTCGTTTTTGCCAGCCTGGCTGGCATCCCACAACGTCATTAAAAAGCCATAAATATGCAATACATTGAACAAGAAGTCGTAATTAGAAATAAACTTGGGTTGCATGCCAGAGCGGCCATTAAACTTGTTGAGCTGGCCAATCAATTCGAAGCCGAAATAACTCTTGTCCATGGCGATAAAAAGGCGTCCGCTGCTAGTGTAATGGGTTTACTGGTATTAGAAACCTGCCAGGGGCAGTCCATCAAATTAATCGCCGAAGGCAAACAAGCGGATAAAGCCATGCAAGCGCTAAAACAACTGATTGAAGACAAATTTGAAGAAGCAGAATAAGAGTACTGACCTTAAACAAACAAACCGGTAAAATTTCATATTCGACAAGACGTTCACTGGTATTAGCTAGAGAGCCCCGCAGACCAGAGTTTTTGTAGGAGTCGAACTTGTTCGGCGAACCGACTTCGCAGATCGCATCTGCTCACACTAGCTGTTAATTCGGGTTTGTACGATTAGCCAAAGGCGTAATAGCACAAACAGATAAGATTTTTATATTCGTTAAGAACCTCATGGGAATTAGCAAATGGCAGGAAAAAGTTGAAAGCAGCACATTAGGGCGATTGATTCTTTGTATATAAACAGGGAATCCATCAAATAACCGGTCTAAGGGTAACAATTGTTGCGCCCTTTGTAGGAGCAGATGCCTCTTTATAGGCAAAAAGGGCGAAGCGTAAGCCAGCAAGGTTCGCCGAACGTGCATCCATGCGCTTTACATCTCATCCCTGAGATGGGTTCGGCTCCTACCAAGCCCGATAGATCTGTTACCCAAGTTTGACCAGTCCCACAAACAGATAAGATTTTATATTCGTTAAGAACGTCATGGGAGTTAGCAAATGGCAGAAAAATTGGTGCACAAGGATACGCTACAGGAGATAAGTCAGGCTCTGGATAGCGGTATGTTTGTTCACGTAAGACGTATGCTCCAAAACATGCCTGCCTGTGATGTAGCCCTGTTGCTGGAATCTTCCCCCCCCGCAGAGCGGAAAACCCTCTGGCAGTTGACCGATCCTGAAGAGCAAGGGGAGATCCTAGACGAGCTCAACGAGGATGCCAAAGACAGTATTATCAGTACCATGGATGCGGAGAACCTGGCTGCCGCAACTGAAGGTATGGATACTGACGATATCGCGTACGTCCTACGTAACGTCCCCGACACTGTCTACCAAGACGTACTCGCACAGATGGATGCCCAGGACAGGTTAAGGGTAGAAAAGGCCCTGTCCTATCCCGAAGATACTGCGGGCTCTATTATGAACACGGATACCATCACCCTCAGACCCGATGTCTCTGTGGATGTGGTGTTACGTTACTTAAGGTTAAAGGGCGAGCTACCGGAAGCAACCGACGCCCTGTACGTGGTAGATAAGCAGGATAAACTCATTGGCGACGTACCCCTTTCCACTTTGCTCACAGTCAATCCAAACGCCACAGTAGAAGAGGTCATGGATGAACACGCAGAAACTATCCCGGTGGATATGGATGAAGTGGAAGTCGCCAAGTTATTTGAACGACATGACTGGATATCCGCACCCGTCGTCGATCAAGACGAGAAACTCCTTGGCCGGATCACCATAGATGATGTGGTCGACGTGATCAGAGAAAATGCCGAACATACCATGATGGGTATGGCCGGTATGGATGATGACGAAGATACCTTTGCACCTGTGTTAAAAAGCGCCAAACGCCGGACAATTTGGTTGGGCGTGAACCTGGTGGCCGCTTTTGTCGCGGCTTCCGTGTCAAATATGTTCGAAGCCACATTGGAAGAAATCGCTACTCTGGCTGTATTGATGACCATAGTCCCCAGTATGGGTGGTATTGCAGGCAATCAGACTCTAGCTTTGGTCATCCGGGGAATGGCGGTTGGCCATATTAGCGATAGCAACAGCCGTTGGTTAATCGGTAAGGAAATAGCCGTGGGCCTGCTAAATGGCTTGATATGGTCCATTCTGGTGGCTGGCGCCGTGATGATTTGGAAGGGGGACACCACCATAGGGATGATTATTGCTGGCGCGATGTTTATCAACCTGTCTGTGGCAGGGCTGGCCGGTGTCTGCATACCTTTGCTTATGAAACGTTACAATATCGACCCTGCGTTGGCAGGGGGGATGGCGCTGACCACTATTACTGATGTAGTTGGTTTATTTTCCTTCCTGGGAATGGCAACGCTGATCCTCAGAGGTTAATTAGACCTGCTGCTAACCGCAGCTCTAATTAAAAACAATGCAGCTTAATGTCCGGCTAGTTTCATATTATCAATCAGTACAGAGCCGGTTTTCAGGCTGCTGCGGATATCTATATCCTTGCCGATTTCCTGGATGCCCATATACATGTCTTTTAGGTTACCCGCGATAGTTATCTCATGGACCGGGAATGCAAATTCACCGTTTTCCACCCAGAAACCGGCTGCGCCACGGGAGTAATCACCATTGACTATATTAACGCCCTGTCCCATCAGTTCGGTAACGTATAGGCCGGTACCCATTTGTTTCAACAGACTCGGCAGATCATTCTCTCCGGTTTTCACAAACCAGTTGTGGATCCCGCCAGCATGCCCGGTAGACTGCATGCCCATCTTACGACCTGAATAACTGGTCATTAAATAGGTTTCCAATCTGCCGTCTTTAATAATCGACCTGTCCTGGGTTTTCACCCCTTCACCATCAAACGGAGAGCTTGCCAGACCTTTCTTCAAATGAGGAAACTCTTCGATGCTTAGCCACTCTGGAAATATCTGGGTGCCCAGGCTATCCAACAGGAAAGAGGATTTACGGTATAAACTGCCACCGCTGATAGCCATCACCAGGTGGCCAAATAGACCAGTTGCACAGTCTGGAGAAAACAAAACTGGGCAAGTGCGGGTGGATATTTTTCTCGCTCCCAACCGCTCGGCAGTGCGTTTCACTGCATCCTCCGCCACCCAGCTAGCAGAAAGCAGATCGTTTCTGTCGCGAGCCATGGTGTAGCTGTAATCTCTTTGCATATCACCATCCAGTTCACCAATTAACATACAACTCAGACTATGCCGACTGCTGGCATAACCCTGAACAAAATCGTTGGTGTTGCCATATACCTTAATCCCGCAGTGACTGCTGTAGCTTGCGCCGTCGGAGTTGGTCACCCTGGGGTCCAGGGAAAGCGCCACTTCCTCACATTCTTTTGCCAGGGCTAAGCCAAATTCAGGCTCCATGTCTTCGGGAAAACAGAGGTCCAGATCCTGGGGTTGAGTTTCCAGTAATTCTTTATCCGCCAAACCGGCAAACTTGTCCTCACTGGTATATTTCGCTATTTCGATAGCCGCTTCAACCGCCGACATAATAGCGCTGTGGCTTAAGTCTGAGGTGGAGGAGCTGCCTTTTCGGCTGTTCTTATAAACACTAATACCCAAAGCGCCATCACGGTTGAACTCGATATTTTCCACTTCCAGGTGGCGCGTATTAACACTAATTCCCGTCTGCTTACTGATCGACACTTCGGCATCGTCGGCACCCAGTTTTTTTGCCATTTCAATGGCATCGGTTACCGCCTGCTCTAATTGTTTTTTTTCTTCCTGGATTTGTCTGATTAGCGCCATTTAACAAAATTCCCTGGTAGCAGAGGCGGCTTGCCTCTATAAACTTCTTCACCACTCGGTGTACTCTAATTAGGATATCATGACTTAAGGCTTTGATGGCCAATAGCTGGTAAGATACAGGTAATGAAACAGCAAGAAAGTCATGTTATGCAACCTGAAGACGAAGAAATCATCTATATCAGCAAATCCGAATTAAAGCGGGATATGCTGGAGTTACAAGCCCTGGGCAATGAACTAGTAAACCTCAGTGGCAATGAGCTAAAACGGGTGCCTATTTCGGAAAACCTATCAGACGCGATTACCCTGGCGCACAAGATAAAAAATAAGCATGAAGCTCACCGCCGTCAAATTCAATATATCGGTAAGCTGATGCGTAGCGAAGAAGCTGAACCTATTCAGGCAGCGTTAGATCGGATTAAAAACAAGCATCAGCAGGCGACACGGGAATTTCATTACCTTGAAGAACTAAGAGATCAGCTGATCTCCGAAGGCGATGATGCGGTACAGGCGCTTTTAACCGAGCACCCAGAGCTAGAAAGACAAAAGCTACGCCAACTGATCCGTCAGGCAAACAAAGAAAAGAAACTTGAGAAGACACCAAAAGCCGCTCGCGAGATATTCCAGTACTTAAAGGCTAACTTGCCTGCTAGTTAACTTATCCGTACAAAACCCGCCCTGTGGTTAATCTAATCACCACAGGGTGTACTATATTTGCCGATGGGGCAGATGCAATCTGCGAATCTCCTACCCCAACGTTCGCCGAACAAGTTCAGCTCCTACGCGGTTCCACCTATGGTGATTTCATCCAGCTTTAATGAAGGCTGACCTACACCAACAGGTAAACTTTGACCTTCTTTACCACAAACCCCCACACCAGGATCCAGCTCAAGGTTATTAGCCACCATAGACACTTGTTGCATTGACTCGGGACCATTACCAATCAGGGTCGCACCTTTTACCGGGTGGGTTATCTTACCGTTTTCAATCATATATGCCTCGGAAGCAGAAAATACAAACTTACCCGAGGTGATATCAACCTGACCACCGCCAAAGTTAGATGCAAAAATACCTTTCTTCACACTGGCAATAAGCTCTTCATGCTCATATTTTCCAGCCAGCATATAAGTGTTGGTCATTCGGGGTAGCGGCAAAGTTGCATAAGACTCCCTGCGCCCATTACCTGTGGGGGCAACCCCCATCAGCCTGGCATTGAGTTTGTCCTGCATATACCCTTTCAAAATCCCATTTTCTATCAGTACATTGTATTGTCCAGGCGTTCCTTCATCATCGATGCTCACTGAACCACGGTGATCTGCCAAGGTGCCATCGTCGACTATGGTACATTGCTCAGATGCAACCTTTTCACCAATACGCCCGGCAAACGCCGAGGAACCTTTACGGTTAAAGTCGCCTTCAAGACCATGGCCGACAGCCTCGTGCAGCAATACGCCGGGCCAGCCAGGACCCAGGACGATAGGCATGCTACCGGCGGGAGCATCAACCGCGTCCAGGTTAACCAACGCCTGCCTTACCGCTTCCCTTGCATAAGCAAAAGCACGTGACTCTCCTTGTTCATCTTGTAAAAAAGCAGACATGCTGTAACGACCGCCGCCACCCGCACTTCCTCTTTCTCTTCGGTCACCTTTTTCAGCCAACACCGAGCAGTTAAATCGCACTAATGGCCTTATATCTGTCGCCAGGGTACCATCCGACGCCGCAATCAAAATTTCCTCATAAACGGCAGCCAGACTTACTATCACCTGGGTGACTTTCGGATCCAGGCTACGGGCAAACGCATCGACTTGCTTCAGTAAATCGATTTTCTGGGATTTTTCCAGGCATTCCAGTGGGTCCAGCGCCGCGTACACAGCCACCGGCGTTTGCTTCACCAGCACTTTAACCCTGCCATTTTGACCGACATCCGCTATTCCTCGGGCTGCCGTCGCAGCCTGTTTTAAGGCCTCAAAAGTGATCTGATCTGAATAGGCAAAGCCGGTTTTTTCCCCGGATACTGCGCGGACCCCCACCCCTTTATCTATGTTGTAACTACCTTCTTTAACAATACCGTCTTCCAATACCCAGGATTCGTGACGGCTTGCCTGAAAATAAAGATCCGCATAGTCCAGTTGATGGCTGTACATACTGGATAACACTTGTTCGAGCTGGCCCTGCTCCAACCCCGTGGGTCCAAGCAATGATTCAGAGACACGTTTAAAACTCATTTACTACGTCCTTTCTTCGCCAATTCGTATATTGGTCATTAATCTGCGCCACTCAATTTAACCTGGCGTGTTGCTACAGGCCTATACCTGCGAATTTATTCGACTGACTCGTATATTGGTCATTAATCTGCGCCACTCAATTTAACCTGGCGTGTTGCTACAGGCCTATACCTGCGAATTTATTCGACTGACTCGTATATTGGTCATTATCTGCGCCGCTCAATTCAACCTGGCGTGTTGCTACAGGCCTATACCTGCAAATTTATTCGACTGACTCGTATATTGGTCATTACCTACACCACTTCAATTCAACCTGGCGTGTTGCTACAGGCCTATACCTGCGAATTTATTCGACTGACTCGTATATTGGTCATTACCTACACCACTTCAATTCAACCTGGCGTGTTGCTACAGGCCTATACCTGCGAATTTATTCGACTGACTCGTATATTGGTCATTAATCTGCGCCACTCAATTCAACCTGGCTTATTTTCGCCAACTGGGTTCGAACCTGGCATGTGTTGCTACAGGCCTATACCTGCGAATTTATTCGACTGACTCGTATATTGGTCATTAATCTGCGCCACTCAATTCAAACCAGGCTTATTTTCGCCAACTGGGTTCGAACCTGGCATGTGTTGCTACAGGCATATCCCGGCGAATTCCGTCGATTAACGCAACATCCAGCTCGGCAGCCAGCATGGCTTCGCCAAACTCTGCCGTCTCAACCACGTCACCCCAGGGATCGATAATACACGAATGCCCCCAGGTCTTACGTCCATTTGCGTGCTCTCCACCTTGATTCGCCGCTACGATATAGACCTGATTCTCTATGGCTCTGGCTTTAAGTAAAGTTAACCAATGTGCGGCTCCTGTAGTATAAGTGAAAGCAGCTGGAACCAGGATAACTTGCGCTCCTTCTAGCGCAAGCTGATGGAACATTTCGGGAAAACGCAAATCATAACAAATCGTCAGACCAACCCGGATATTGCCCAGGTTGAACATTGACAACTTATCACCCGGTTTAAACGTACTGGACTCTCGGTAGCTACCCTTGCCATCAGCCACATCCACATCAAACAGATGCAATTTGTGATACCAGGTTTCCAGTTGCCCCAACGGGTTAAACACCAGGCAAGAGGTGTAAACCCGGTTTGGTTCGTCGCTTAAAATAGGAAAGCTGCCGCAGACCAGATAACACTGGTATTTGGCCGCTAATCTACCGAGTTCTTGTTGAATAGGTCCACGACCTAACTGCTCTGCATTAGTCAGGTAATCTTTTCCGCCGCCAAAAACCAAGGCATTTTCCGGTAATAACACCAGAGCCCCTGAGTTAATGACCTGGCTTTCCAACCAACGCCGACAAACCGCTAAGTTAGTTTCCGCGTCCGGGCCGCTTTGTAACTGGATCAGTAAAACTTGCGCCATTTCCGTCTTGTAACTCCTTAGGAACTTCTATTTCACCACTACGTCTGCCGACCTCTTTCAGTGTAGGGTCGCTCAAATCGCCACTCAGCTCGAAGTTAACCTGGGTAATGGTTTCCACTACAGGCTCCAACAACTTCGATAATGCCAATACATACAGACCGGTAACAGGTGTCAGGGTAAAAGCGGCTAAAACAGGTAAGCTGGATGTTACATCAGGGTAAAAAGTCATCTGATAGTTCATCTTCCATTGATTCAGATCTGCTTTACCTTTACCTGCCAGTTTGCCCGCCGCACCATCAAGGAAGAAATTATCATTAATGACAATACCGTTTTCTATTTTAGCCGTACCAGACATGGAGTCGTAATAAAGGCCCGTCGAGAATACATCACGAAAATCCAGGTTTAACTTACGCCGTATAGAGTCCAGGCTGAGTAAACTAAACAACCTGGTGCCTTTATCACTGACATCCGCAACATACCCGGCTTGGGTATCTAACTTAAACTCGCCATTCAGGGTCTGGGGATTAAATGTCGATGGTGCTCCTTGCCAGCTTAATTGCATACTCGCTGTTGCAGGAGTACCTTTTATCGGACTCGCATAGGCTGCCTTTTGCACCAAGGTTTCCACATCTTGTGTTTCCAGATTTGCCTTAAACTCAGTGAATTCCGATCTTCCCTGCCCCCGCCAGCTCCCGTTCAGCAATACACTGCTGTGAGGATAAGTTAAGCTCAAATCGTGTAACCTGACCCCGTCTTTTTCAAGTACAAGCCGGCCGCTCACTTTGCCGAGTTCATAATTTCCTAGCTGGCAAAAACCACAACTAAGATCAATCCTGGGTAATTGGGTCCAGCTTAACCCTTTGGTTTCGGGCATATCCCCTTTTAACTGGCTAAACTCGAAATCGGGTAAATTCAGCTTATCCAGCGTGATATTTATCCCTTTTCCCCTGCTTTCGCTGAATGACACTTTGCCTTTTATTTGATCCGAGGCGATTTGCAGAGCCCAGCTGGTGTTTTCTTTTTTTGCCAATAGAGAGACACCCTGTAATCCCTGTCCATACAGATTGGCGTTATTGAGGTTCACTTTTACGTATTCAGGGGAAAACTGACTCTGCTTTCCCCCGGCAGGTGTTGTTTTGGCTAACGCCAACCAGGGCGTTATATCTAACTGGGCCCAAGCAATTGTCAGTGCTTGATGCCCTTTTGGTCGTATCGATGGTTTGGTTTTACCTATATGTAACCAAGCCTTGCCAAGCTCAGTCCCGCTATCCGTTTCATGTAATAACCCATCAAAGTACAGCTTGTTTTCGATCGTCAGCTGCGCACTGCCGTTGATCTCATTCCCTTTTGCAACTAGGCTAAGCGGCCAGCTTTTTAGTGGGTTTTTGTGCCAGGGCTCGGGCAAACCGACAGCCAACCCTTGAGTTGCCGAATCTAACGCCAATTGATAATTAAATTTTCCAGACTCAAATAATGAGAGATCCAGCTCACCGCGCCAATTCAATTTCCCCTGAAGTTTCAGAGGACTGACTATGTTCCAGTCTTTAGGCAAGGATTTCATCATCCAGTCACCGGCCAGAGCCACCTTGGTTTGGTATGACTCTTCCTGTTCCTGTCCACTAAAACTAATATTCAATTTTTGCCCAAACAGCCGGGCATTGAGGTTCTTACCGGATAAGTCTCCGTTATTAAAGTTGAAACTACCAGAGGCCTGTTTGATGGGTAGGCTGAACTTGTCGCCTTCAACTATCACTATGTCGTTATTTTTGAGAAATACTGTGCCTTTAGTCTGAGTTGGCTGACCGTTAAGGGGAATATTAAGCTCCAACTTTCCCCTCACGTTTCCGGCAATATTAATCACATCCAGTGCTTTACCCACAGAATCAGCTAAGGGAGAAGCCTGTATATAATCCGTTATTTGCGCGCCAGTCCCGGCAATATTGGCCTTAATCTTAAGCACCGCATCCTGGCTTAACTCCTCGAATACTGCACTGATGGAGTCTGATTTAGCATTTAGCAGACTCGCTTGTTTGCTGTTCATATACAAGGCGCGGTTTTCAAACAAGAGATCTAACTGCATTTGATGTAAGGGTAACCAGCCAGGGTAAAACTCATACTCCACCTGCTTTAACGGTACCCAGGCCTGAAAAACTCCCTCATGATTGTCATAGGGAAACTGGGATAGATCACCAAACCAGAGGATTTTGGCATTGTCCACCTTACCTTTTTTTAGGGTAGGCTGGAGGTAATCATAGACATTTCGCCCCATGGCTTTGATGGGGTAATAGTGTTCAGCCTGGCCCGCATCATTAAGCTCAACCTCGGTATATAAGCTAAGGAATGGGGCTTTTTGCTCCGACAAGCTGATTTTAAACGACATTTTTGCATTGAGATCTGGTGTTGTCAGCTCGGCCATTTCCCCCAGCAACTCTATCCCCGCCTGGTTTTTCCGCCATGACAAAGGCAGGCTGAGCCGCTCTACCAACATTGGCGCATTAAAGTGCTTACCGAAATCAAGCTTCTGGTTATCTATACTAACCAATGCCTTGCCGCCATCTTGCGAGAGTAAGAAGTCGGCTTTAACCAGCTCAAAGCTCGGCAGTATAGCGCCCGTCTTATCCGGGTTATCTCCATTGGACAGATCATCGACGCTGGCAGCCAGTAAGAATCCTGAACTGTTATCCTTCGCGGTAAAACGCAGCTTGCTCAAGTTACCGGTCAAGGCTAACTTAGACAGGGTAGCCGAGCTTTCAGGAGAGAAGAATCCCGCCACAGGCAACAAAGCCGTTAAATCTAGCTGAGTGGCGCTGCCATAATAGCGTCCGGATTCCTTATAAAGCTGAAATCTCGGCTCCTTCCAGGCCGACTCGTTGGTGTGAAACACCAGATCGTAACTATCTAACTGCCAACCTGTTGCATCCGGCGCCCACTGGAAGAGTCCCTGATCAAGCAGCAAACTCTGCTTTTTATCAGCCATAGACCAGTTTAATTCCGAGCGCCCCATTTTCAGCTGAGCCCCTGTTACCCCAGCCGCAGCAAGGTCGGCCCATAACTGAAAGTTAAGCACCCCATCACCAAGCGTAGCCCGTTCCGGCCACCATCGTTCCAGCAAAGGGGAAAGTGCAAACTCTTTAGCTTCCACATAAAGCTGGCCAGTTAGATCTGAGTTAAAAGTCTTCCCGGAGCCAAACAGATCAATAACAAATTCCAGATGATTTTCACCCAGTCCGCTGACTAAACTGGCTTTACCCACCCCCTGGTGGTGATTCCCCTTATTAAGCCAGGACAACTCATCAATTTGGATCAGGGTTTCTCTGCCCCTTGGGCTATAAAAGGTCAGTCGGCTGTCTAGAATAGAGAAATCTTGTAGCTTTTCTAAAAAGATATTACTGAGGGCATCCAGGGTCGGCAGGTCGGCTTCTGTATCAGACTGGGGTTTCAACACCAGGTCAACACCCAGCAGGGCGATTTTATTGAACACCAGGTTACGCTCGGACAGGCTTTGCCAGAAGGCCAGCCTGAACTTGGTTTCTTTGATATTTAGGTTGATGGGTAAATTGTCGCTGGCCGCTATACTGGCTCCCTGTAGTACCAGTACGGGACCAGAAGAATCCCAACGAGCGTCCAGACTTTCCACTCGAACATCCAGGTCGTGTTCAGCGATTAGCCAGTCGCTGATTTCCTCTTTATATTCATTTAACAGGGGCAACATCCCCCTGAACAAGCTTACTGCAATAGCGAGCAGCACAAAGCAAAAAACGATACTGTGCCAACATCGACGTATCCAGCGAAAAGTGAAATGCTTCACTACTTTACCTACATCATCACCACGTCAAACTGTTCCTGACCATACAAAGGCTCAGCCTGCACTTTAACTTGCTTGCTGATAAAGACCTCCAGTTCGGCCAGGCTATGAGACTCATCCCCCTGTAACACTTCTACTACTGCAGTAGATGCGTACACCAGGAAACTGTCTGCATCATAAGCGCGATTAACTCTAAGTATCTCCCTGAGCACTTCATAGCAAACCGTTTCCACAGTTTTCACTCTACCGCGTCCCTTACACTCAGGGCAACCGGAACAAAGAATATGTTCCAAACTTTCCCGGGTACGCTTACGAGTCATTTCAACCAGCCCCAACTTGGAGAAATTACTGATATTCGTTTTTGCCCTGTCCTTAGCCAACGCCAACTCCAGGCTGTGCAGCACACGCCGCTTGTGATCCTCATCCTGCATATCGATAAAATCTATGATGATGATCCCCCCCAGGTTTCTCAACCTTAGCTGTCTGGCTATGGACTGGGTCGCCTCGATATTAGTGTTAAAGATGGTTTCTTCCAGGTTTCTGTGACCTACAAACGCACCAGTATTGATATCCACTGTAGTCATGGCTTCGGTCTGGTCGATGATCAGAGAGCCTCCTGACTTTAGCTCCACCTTACGATCCAGCGCCCTCTGCACTTCGTTTTCAACGTCAAACAGGTCGAATATCGGTCGTTCCCCTGGATAATTTTCCAGTCTATCGGTTAACTCGGGCACAAACTCTTTGGTAAAAGTAACTAACTGTTCATAGGTTTGCCGGGAATCAACCCGAATACGTTCCAGTTTAGTCCCCACAAAATCACGTAAAATCCGAAAAGCCAACCCAAGGTCGGCATACAATATTTTACATGGCTTGGATTTTTCCTTGCGGATTAATATCTTGCGCCACAGCAACTTTAGAAATGCGGCATCCCGGGCCATTTCTTCGGCGCCGGCGCCTTCCGCAGCAGTGCGGATAATAAATCCACCCAGTTCATCAACATAATCGCTGGTAATGGACTTAAGCCGATTTCTTTCTTCCTCGCTTTCAACACGCTGAGACACCCCTACGTGACTACTGCCTGGCATAAACACAAGATAACGGGAAGGTAAGGTGATATCTGTAGTTAATCTGGCGCCCTTGGTACCCAGGGGATCTTTGACCACCTGGACCATAATGTCCTGCCCCTGACGGACAAGCTCGGCGATATTTCCAGCCTGAAAGTGTTTCTGCTCAACCCGGGCGACACATTCGGTGTGCGGTACAATATCTGACGCATGTAAAAAAGCCGCTTTCTCCAGCCCTATGTCTACGAATGCGGCCTGCATTCCCGGCAACACCCGACTGACTTTACCTTTGTAGATATTGCCCACAATTCCGGTTTGAGCCTGACGCTCCAGGTGCAGCTCCTGCAAGATGCCGCTTTCAACTATAGCAACGCGTGTTTCAGTGGGAGTTACATTGATGAGAAGTTCAGCAGACATAGTAAAAAAGGTCCCTTATGGCACTAATAATATAGGGACTGGGCCCTCTGAGTACTAATCAGGCTTATGCCTGCTATTTCTGTGTGAAAAAATCTCTAATCAGGCAATCTGTTTCATAAAGGGGTAGCCCCACAACCGCGCTATAGCTGCCCTGAATAAAACTGACGAAACGACCACCCAACCCTTGAATGCCATAAGCTCCGGCTTTATCCCTGGGTTCGCCACTTTCCCAGTAAGCCAAAATATCCTGCTCCGAGAGCAGAGTGAATTCAACTAAAGTTTCGACTACCTGTGACTCACGTTTCTCACCCCAAACCAGGGCCACCGCGGTACATACCTTGTGTTGCTTGCCAGACAGCTTTTTGAGCATTTGTCGGGCATGTTCAAAATCACGGGGTTTTTCCAGTACTTCATCACCCAGCATGACAATAGTGTCGGCGCCTAAAACAGGTTTGTCGCCAGTCGTCATTCTCTGTCCCGCTTGCGCCTTTTCCATGGCCAGGCGCTCCACGTATTCGACACCAGACTCAGACTCACCTTTTAATTCTTCTATTTCCGGTAAAACTTGCTCAAATTGCACCCCAATCTGTTGCAGCAGCTCTTGTCGCCGCGGCGAAGCTGAGGCCAAATAAATCATCACTCTTATTTAACTCCCATATTACGCCTAAAGCGGCGCAGGATCAGAAATACCCAAGGCCATATTATCATGGAGGGTAAGATAGACCAGAAGTATTGGGCCTGCAGCTGAATATCCGCGACTAGGTGTTCGGCCCAGAAAACCAACAACTTACCAGCAAGTGTTAACACACCAACCACAACGGCTTGTTGCCAGACAGAGAAGTTACGGATTAACTGGAAATTCATTGCGGCAATGTAAGTAACCACAGCTAACCCCAGGGCTCTGACTCCTAATGTAGAGCCCAGCAACAGGTCCAATATCAAACCCACCACCCAGGCTGTTCCCACATTCACCCTGTGGGGCAATGCCAGCACCCAGTACAGAATAACCACAGTAACCCAGTCGGGTCGAAAAGGGTCCAGCTGAAGTGGCAGCGGTAATATAGCCAGCATCAGCGAAACAATTAAAGACAGATAGATAATCAGCCTACCCTTGGGCTTCTCCATCCTGGCCTCCGTTATCTGGTGCAACTTCACCTGGCATCACTTTGGGTTCAGGATCTGAAGGGCTGGGCTCAGGTCCAGGCCAAAGCAGCAGCAGGTATCTGATACGGTCCAGCGATACCACAGGTTTAGCCATCATTTTGGCGTAAGGCATACCTTCCTCATAGGCAAACTCGTTCACCCTGGCCACAGGGTATCCTTCCGGGAATCGCCCACCTAAGCCCGAAGTCACCAGAACATCACCTTCCTGAATATCCGTACTACTGGGAATAAAGGGAATATTCAACTCATCCAGCTCACCAGTACCATGGGCAATGGCGCGAATATCGTTGCGCTGTACCCGCACAGGAATACCGTGGCTAGCATCTGAAATCAGTAATATCCGACTGGTGGTAGAGCCAACCCGTAATACCTGGCCCACCACTCCTTGATCATTCACCACGGCCTGGCCTTCGTATACGCCGTTCAGGGTACCTTTATCGATCACTACCTGGTGGCTAAAGGGGTCTGAATCCACTTCCATAATTTCCGCCACCATTTTTCTTGCGTCTTCACGAATAGGGGAATCGAGTAGTTCCCGAAGCCGGCTGTTTTCTTCCTGCAGATGCTCCATGCGTAGCAACTGGCTGCGGATTAAAAACAGCTGCTCTTCATGCTCTTTATTACGCCGCTCCAACTCCTCCCGGCTGATGACTTTTTCAGCCACACTATCCATCACCTGGCTCGGCATATTTGCCATATATTGTAATGGGCTTACCAGAGAATTCAGAAATACACGGTAGGGGGAAAAGTAATCTAGTTTACTGTCCAGTCCGATCAAGCTAACCGAGAACACTACTGCAACCAGTAACCTTAACTGAAGTGAAGGGCCTCTGGCGAAAATAGGTTTCATCTAAATTGCCGCTCCAAATGCAGCTAGATGATACTGCTGGTATACCTTACTTGAAGCAAATGTCCTTTCAATTGGTGAAGAGAGCGATTCCATTCGATGATGTAGCATATTTAGGAACATTTATTTACTATCGCTATTGAAGTCAAGCACTTGCCAAAAAGCCCCGGAAATGACAGGCAAAATAAAAAGTTTTGGATAACATCCACCTTGCCTGTAGGAGCGGATGTTATCCGCGAATCTTATACCCGTATCGTTCGCCGACATAGGAGCGGATATAATCCGCGAATCTTCTATCCATATCGTTCGCCGACGTAGGAGAGGATGCAATCCGCGAACCTTCTATCCGCATCGTTCGCCGAACTTGCATCCCTGTATTTAACATCCCATCCCTGGGATGGATTCGGCTCCTACGACAAGTGTATTTACACCGCTTTAATCGTAGTTAAACAGATCACCGCCATGCATATCTATCATTTCTAACGCTTTACCACCGCCCCTGGCGACACAGGTTAGCGGATCATCAGCCACTACCACAGGAATACCGGTTTCTTCCATCAGTAAACGGTCAAGGTCTTGCAGCAAGGCACCGCCACCGGTTAACACCATGCCTCGCTCGGAAATATCTGAGGCTAGCTCTGGTGGTGATTGCTCTAGGGCCACCATTACGGCACTCACTATACCCGTTAATGGCTCTTGCAAGGCTTCCAGGATCTCATTGCTATTCAAGGTGAAACTTCTCGGCACACCTTCCGCCAGATTACGGCCACGAACTTCAATTTCTTTCACTTCATCACCCGGGTAAGCCGAGCCGATGCTGTGCTTAATGCGCTCAGCCGTCGCTTCACCAATCAGGCTACCGTAGTTTCGACGCACGTAGTTAATAATGGCGTCATCAAACTTATCACCACCGATACGCACGGAAGAAGAATAAACCACACCATTTAATGAAATGATGGCCACCTCTGTGGTGCCACCACCAATATCGACCACCATAGAGCCGGTCGCTTCGGAAACGGGCAGTCCCGCACCTATAGCCGCAGCCATCGGCTCATCAATCAGGAACACTTCACGGGCACCGGCGCCTTGAGCAGACTCACGGATGGCGCGTCGCTCTACCTGAGTAGAACCACAAGGTACACATACCAATACACGAGGGCTTGGGCGCAGGAAGTTACTGTTATGCACTTGTTTGATAAAGTGCTGCAACATTTTTTCTGTGACGTGGAAGTCGGCAATCACACCGTCTTTCATCGGGCGTATGGCCTTAATATTGCCAGGTGTTCTACCAAGCATCTGCTTGGCGGCACTACCTACCGCTGCGACGCTTTTCGGCACCCCACCATTTCTTTCCTGACGAATAGCAACAACTGAAGGCTCGTTAAGGACAATGCCTTGCTCTTTTACATATATGAGTGTGTTGGCTGTCCCAAGATCGATGGAAAGATCGTTGGAAAACACACCTCTTAACTTCTTAAACATGGGGTTCCCGAAAAATAACTGGCGCAATTGCGCTAACTTTACCAACCAGGCCTATATTCAGCAAGCATGGTCTCTATTAGTATGAAGAAATGTTAGGTTCCGGGCCTGGATACAGGGTAAAGATGCATAAAAATAGGCTTTTTGGCTAAAACTTGATAAAAAGCCCCATATTTTTACGAAAACATCCAACTAAAATAAGCCTTTTTGTTTAATACGAAACTTCTCTTCGGTAAATCACCCTGTCATTGCCCCGATAAAGACCAAAAGATACAGTCCCCCTGGTGCAATCATCGGCACGATTAGCCGCTGCACAATAGGTCGTATTACCCTGGCCACACAAGTTGGTAATAGCGCCGTCACCATTCCAATCGTATCTGAGCCAGCACAAGGAATCGGTTACATGGTTCAGGTCAATAAAATAATGAAATGCTCCCGTATCTTCCGGTGGGGAATAAAGCAGGTTTAATTCCCCTTGCACCGCCTGTTTATTAATCATGCTTAGATTAGAGCTTGCCGCCCTCACAGGAATTGGCGGGTTTTGTGCCGGGGTGTTAGCTGCGCCATGCTGAAATGAATGCTGACTTACCGGGTTAATGGCCGCCGGGTAATTCAGACTGGTGCAGTCATCCCTAAGGTTTATCTCAAATTCACTGCCATTGTAGTATTCGACTTTTAACGGTACCCGGAGTTCAGAGAGCTCAGAGCCGAATCGGCTTCCTGCATTTAACCTACCGTATAATAGGTCCTGTATACTACCAAGCAAACAGTAGTCCAATGCAGGATGTAAGGCTGGTGCACATATTGCCGGAGTTACAGCTGAGGTATCCTGTAGCTTTTCATCATCCTCCCCTTTCACCTTTAGTGAAAGACTCAGCTTGCTGTTATCTGAATCAAGGTACGGTCCATCCGGTCCATTGGTTCTTTTGACCACACCTATCAATCTTGAGTCATTAGGGTCTGCAATGGACCCTGCAGGGACAGACAACTCATATACACCGTTTTTCCAGATTTTAACCTCGCTTTTGTATAACAACCGACTGGTAAGCGGGATCAGGCTGCTGTTATAAAGCCCATATACAAACTCAGGGGAGTCAAGAGTGGCGCCGGCCGTTCGATAACCCAGCCTGTCGTTATCATAGTTGGTCGTGACACCACCGGACTGGTTATAGGCAGTTAACCGATAGCTAACAGCCAGGTCCTGATTATCCATATAGGTGTATTGGTCGTTGCAGGATGCCAGGGTTGCAAAGTTGCTGTAACCGATATAAGCAGGATAAAAACGCCCTACCTTTACCGCCGAAGACAGGGGGATATTATTTCCCACCTGGATATAATCGTCACTCTTTACAGACAAGTTAATGGTACCTACTTCAGCATAGGTAAATTGCCCCACCAGCTCACTACCATAACCCGTCATAGTGTGAACCAGACTGGGCTGAGCCGCTAACTTAACGGTTCCCACCTCCGGAGGCGGTGTTATGCCTGGATCGGGAAATACCAGGGCCGCAGAAAAAGTCAGGTCATTCTGAAAACTGTCGGCAATCACCTGGCTGCTGGTGTCCGGACAGGGATTTACCTGTGATACGGGCCCGGAGCAATCAATCAAGGCGTCCACAGTCACATCAAACCTGTCCACATCAGACAAAGCCGGGATACCTGTAGGAGTCGGGTTGGCGGCACGGATAAATTTTAAGCCGCTGCCCTCTGTCCCATGGTTTGCAGTGCTCGCGCCGGTTTTAACTATGCTCTTAATGGCTAACTGATAGGGATTAAACAGTATGCCGCCACCACCCCTAAGCTCATTACCAGGATCAGCCGGAGGCGCCCCCAGCCCTGTATCATCTTTTAATCTCAGCTCGATTTTTCCCGCATCCGGGTAGCGAACAGTTACACTAGCCCCATCACTCACTCCGGCGGTAAACGTGACATTGAATGGTGTTGCCAAGCTCTCACTCTTACCTATTACACTGCCTTTCACCTCGACACTTTTATTCGCAGGAAAACCAGCGGGCAGAGTGTAATCAAACCAAAACCTGAGGACTTTACTGCCCGTATATTGCTCAATCACACTGCAGCCAGAGGAGACTTCGTCTTTACCTACTGCGGTAAGCTGGATGGCAAATGGGGTGTTAGCAACTTGGTTGGGGATCCCACCAACAACTTTTAATCCATAGGGCCTCATCGTAATGACCGGGGAGGCCACAGTGGTAATGCCATCCAGGACATCAGCTATTACTGAGTCGGCAATTTTATGGAACAATCCTAATTTGACCAAACCATTGTCATCGCCGTGAAAGGTATAACTGGCTGTGCCATCATCGTCTGCGGGCACGGTATTCAGGTTACCGCTGCCGGTGATCTTACTCCACTCTCCACTGCCAGACGAGGTAGATAGCACTATGGTGCCCCCATAAGTTGGATCCGGCACTCCGCTATTAGTTGCCTGAATAGTAATATCGTGAGGGTGACAGGTGAGGCCATCTGCATCGGTAGTAATGTCAAAGCCCAATGTGGCCGGAGGGCTTGCTGTACAATCCACATAACGGCAAATTTTGGCGTTAGAAAACATATTCACATTTTTTGCCAATACACGGCCGTAGACTTCCGCATTGCCGTTCAGCGTGGAGTCCAACTTACTGTAGATATTGGCCGCCACCTTAGAGTTTGAGCCAATCATAACCGAGCTGTTAACGATTATCCTAAGCTGTTCCGGGTCAAAATTATCTTGCGAGTCATAGTTAATCTCGGTATTTGATGCAGTATCCCATGCAGATTTAATATACAGGATTACTGTGCCAACCCCGTCGACGATAAGCTTAGCGTTGCTGTTTATTTCCAGCTCTTCTACCCAATAAGTACCAGGCGACAGCTTCAATATCGAGTCCCCGTCGATGTTTAACTCTTCGATTTCGTATTCATTTTCTCCAACCGGAGGTAAAAAATGGGCGGTGCCTGCTTCTAATTCAATTTCCCCAAACAGGTAACCCGGATGATCCCCACCGGCTCCAAACGTAACGGCAGCGCCGTCCTCATCAATATCGTAATCCTCACCGCCAGTTACGGTAAAATTGGGGCTACCGGTGTCGGCAATGACGCAGCCCAATATCTGACACTGAATACCGCTTCCACAGCTATTAGCCGGAAGCGAACTCGGGGTGCTCCTTTCGAAGGGCAAAAGACCATTCGACGGGCCGCCAATAATTTGGCTGTTGCCAAAGATAGTCAACTTTGCATTCGTATGATGCCCTCTGGCAGGATACCTGTCGTCATCTGGGCACAGGACCGCCTGTAAAGGCGAAGAGAAAACTGCCATAAATATGAGCAATACCAGCCTGCACATTACCAATACCCGTATACATATCCGGCTTTTGTTACAACTCGAATCCAGGTGCTCATCAGGCTAAACACCGACACACTTAGATCGCACTCCATGCTCGGTCAAAAACAAACAACCAGTTTTATTTGATTATAGTTTTGCTTTCACAGAATTTAGCCTGAACAGGCAATATATGCAGAGGTATTAACTAAAATATATTAATCTTTCGCTTTTATATTTTGAGTTAAATATTCAGGGTTATCATCTGAATTACATACGGATCACTAACTAGTGTTCATCCTGAAACGCCGCCTTGTTATTCTCACGCAGGCGGTGGTCCGACACTCGCAATCCAGCGGCTTCCCCATGTTCTCGGAGTACGTTAGAAAGCTTTGGATTTCCAGTTGAGCTAACAATGACGGGAAATTATAATAGTGAACACTAACTAAAAGTCAGTGCAAAACGATGAATTTTGAGTTTCAGTATAACCACTAGCTAGTGTCCATCCTGAAACGCTATCTTGTCATTCTCGCGCACGCGGGAATCCAGCGGCTTTACCGCGATCTCGGCGTGCGAGAGAAGACACTGGATTGCCAGGCAAGCTGACAATGACTGAGTTCGTTGTGATAGTAGTGACTAACGTTAAGCTTTCGTAAAACGACAAGCTTGGATGCTAAGAATATGACGAAAGAATAAACATACGAGTTTCAGGACGGACACTAGAGCGCCATATAGTTTAAAAACTAAGCAGCTAAATTCATCGCTATGTGCAAGTTGGTTATCATCGCTGTCCGGCTTAAGTCATATTCGTTCAGCCGTAACCCTTTATATCTTGCTCTTGGCCCCTTGCGGTTACAGATCGATGCCAGAGAATGCTCCACTTTGACTCGTTCTCTGGCATCAGCCCGCCCTTCTGCCGTTTCAGCATAGTATCGCAACCTAAAATCGCGACTCTGGAACTCCCGTTGGGCTTAATTTGTGCGCTGCCCTTAATATGCAGATGCTTTTTTGTCAGAATGGTTACCGTACCTATGCTGCCATCTGTTTCGATCAGTGCTGAATCTTCGACTTTAAGCTCTTCGAAATAATACCTACCTGGGGGCAGGTAAAGCTTGGCCCCCTCCGATAATTCCATCTTGTGTATACGGTACGGGGTCGTCGATTGAATAAACGTAACTTCACCGCCATCTTCAACGCTAATACCCTTGTACTCATGACCCGTATAGGTACAAGTTCCAATGGTGATTTGTGCGTCAACTTCAGAAATATTTGTCGATGAACTTGAAGTAAGGTAGGGGGGGAATTCAGCTGTTTCACATTTAGTCCACTGACTGTACATGCGCCGTGATCACAACTATTGCTATGGGTCGAACTTTCATCTTCATTAGAGAAGTTAAGTTAAGCTCATCTGAACTGGATCCGGTAATTTTACTCGTTCCTGTCATTTGCAGGCGGCCATCATCACCCGATACGTTTCCTGCTGCGATCCAGGTCTGCGCAGGCTCAGGGAAGAAAGGCGTACACTGGTTAGCAGCCCGGGAGAATGGACTAATGACTAGCAATAAAATCAATACCAGGTAACGCCAGTAAACTTCCATTTTGGCTAAGGGCTCCTTGCTTCGGCTTCAATTTTTCGCCGAGCGGTAAACTTACCTGCGTTACACTCAGCCGTACTGCTAATGCGATAATGATAATGATTCGATGTCGCTCCGGGTATAACCAACAAACTACATTCGAGTGAAACGCTGCAACCGTGATAAG
The DNA here is from genome assembly GCA_965249895.1 of Psychromonadaceae bacterium. Lineage (GTDB taxonomy): Bacteria > Pseudomonadota > Gammaproteobacteria > Enterobacterales > CBDFNC01 > CBDFNC01. Next base: position 704,587 of record CBDFNC010000001.1, on the reverse strand, counting down.
CATTATAGGATGATAAATCTAATGTATCCGTAGCCAGACAACTCGCTAAGCCGCCACCCAATGGAAACAAACGAACCATGCCCACCTCTATACCCGTGTTGGCGGCCAAAACGGCTCTGGTGCTGTAAACCTCATAACTTACGGCGTCGCTGGACTCTTCCAGTATCCGCGACATGCTTACCCCCAAGAGTCCCATCACTGAAATGACAAAGATGGCCATCATCAAGGCACTGCCATTTTGTTTTTTCATTGCCGGCACCTCACGGCACATTATTGATATGGATGGCATGATTAAATTCCAGATTTTCGCCATCACGGCTAAATTTAAGGTTGATTTTCACTACAGCATTTCGGCTAAGAGTAGGCTCAGCGACTTGAAACGGATTACCGCTTGCCACTATGTTCTCCGCCATAATCACCCCGTTACGAGTCAATTTACTCCCCGTCACACAGTAACTAACGCTGTCTTTTATAATATAAATCCGCTTACCCGGCGATTCTTGTGGGAAGCTCACGTTCCCGGAAAAACCGATACTGGCGGTATCACCTGCTGCCGAGGCATAGCTATTTATGGCTTTGATTTCCTGCCCTCCAGCATGGGCTGTAGTGGCATCGAGTACATAAACGGCCGCTTTCTGGCCTGCTTCGAAGGAGAAATTGGCCGGCTCTACCATGCTGACGGCATTTGAACTAATGGGCGTGACTGGCAAAGTAAGGTAACTGGTGCTGGCGATAACGGGAATAAACTCGAGACAGGTGTCGCTATTGGCCAATCTGGGGCTATTTGGTAGGGCGTTCCTTAGATCACGATTCAGCCTTTCAATGGCAAACCGTGCACTGGAAATAATTCTGTCTCTGCCCGCAACACCCGCATACAGATCAGTTCCAATGGTAATGTAATTGGAAACGCCAATACCTAATACCGCAAGCAGCACCATCACAATAACCAGTTCAATCAGACTGAAACCAAGCTGGCGCAAAGTCATCAGTAGTTCCCCCTGATAACAGAGAAGTTTATCTCTTCTCCAGTGGGGGTTTTAACGGTTAAGTCAATTCGCTTACCCTGGTTGGCAGCCCCACCCGGCATCAGAGAGCTGTCTTCGGTGACGACAATTCGAACTTTGAAGTTTTGATAAACGTCGGGCAAACTAGCGCCTAAGGCATCCTGAACAGGCCCGTCGTCAAAGCCCCGCTGATAATCATCCACATCGTTAAATGAAGCTCTCACCTCGCCGTCGTTACCATAGCTACCAGGGGCAGTACATGGTATAGCAACAGGGGTTCCGGATATTTGCCAATTCGAGCCATCAAACCAGCTAGTGGCAGTTTGTGGTAATGGAGGTTGCTGCCATATTTCCCCGCAGCGATAGAGCCCACCATTGTGATCGGAGTTTTCATCATAAGCGCGTGACAGGATTTCGTTTAAAAGGCTTTGACCTAACTCTGCGGCTCTTACTCTGTGGACGGGCTCCACGCTGTCTTTACTTTGCGTCACCAGCATAGTGGTAATAACCGTCAGAGCTATCGCCAGCACCACCATACCAACGACCAACTCGACCAAGGTAAACCCTTTAGTTCGCCGCACTAATATAACCTTCGGTATTTATATTTAATGATACTGAGCCAACAGCAAAAGTGTATTCACTACCACTAATGGCCGGAGAAACAAGTTTGCCGTTGTTGTCAAAGCGAAACCCGGTAACGGAGCCTGGAAAGGTGACGTTTGGAGAGAAAGTCACAAAATTTCTGTCGTCTTCATCACAAGCCTTTGGACTAGTTGCCGGGCAGATACCATTTAAGGGCTGTGTTTTGCTGTCGTCAGTATAAAAACAGCCTTGCTTAACGACAACCCAATAACACTCGTTACCCGTCGCTTTAACCGGGGAAGCCGCCATACTTTGCATTTGCGCTAGGCGTAAACGCGAGATCAATTGATCTCTGACTGCGTGCTCTTCAAATGAACTTTTGGACGTTAATCTAGGAATAACAAATGCAGCCAAAAGGCCGAGTAGGATCATCACGATAACCAACTCGACCAAGGTAAAACCTGACTGCTTGATACGAAAAACTTCAGGCATAGTAAAGAATTACAAGGCTCTTTTAACAACCTGAGTTAGTTATTGCAATCGTAGGCCTGGAGCTGGAGTCCGCAGCCTGATCATAAACTATATTACAGTTTGTGGCCGATGAACCGCTAGCCGAGATCATCACTCCAGCTCCAGAAACAATGCGAGTCCAATCGCCTGCACTAAAATCCGTTACCGCGTCGATAGCGGCGACAGTTTCCGCTGGATAACCAAAGACAACCGCAACGGTAGCACTGCCAACAGAAATATTTGCTGTCGGACTAGTTTCAACGCCATCTAATGCGGACCGGCTGTAAGTTAGAGAAGAAGCACCTTCTAAGGCAGCCTTAACCCCTTTTAATGCCGACTCTCTAGCATCAGACTGTAAATTAATAAACTTAGGTGCAGCCGTAGCCGCCAAGATCCCCAGTATGATAATAACTATAACCAATTCAATTAAGGTAAAGCCTGCTTGTTGTTTCATCTGCAATCCCTCATATGTGCTTAATTTATGTTTGCTGACACCTGTCCGGTTGCCGGCTTATAAGTAAAATTTTTGAAACTGCTGACACTCGAATCTGGGTTCACATACGCTCCATTTGTATCTTTAGCCAGACTATTTACCAGGAAAAATATACAGCTAGTATCTGTGCCTCCATTGGTTGTGGTGACATAATATTTGTAGAAATCTCCTTCACTACTTACCAACCCGAAGCTGCTACTTATCCTTGGCGGATTTTGCAAAATAGAGTTCCAAATGGACTCGCATTTAGCGGGAGACAAGGACTCCACAGCCACATTTTCATTTTGATTGGTTACCGGATAGCCTGGAGACACACTTCCATTTGCCACCTGTTCTTCAGTGGGAGTCGTTAAGTAAAGTTTAGTTCCATCATAGATAATGACATTTTTCCTGGCTTCTCTTGGCCTGCCTACCACTTCCCATTGCGCCCGGGTTAATGAAACGCCTGTGGCAAACCCACCCGCCACACCTTCTAAACTGGCATTTTTTGCCTCTTCGGTCACATCTAAAAAGCGCGGCAACGCGGTCACCGCAAGAATGCCAAGCACCACCACGACTATGACCAGCTCAATGAGTGAAAAACCCGAGTTACTTTTCATGACAGCCTTATTTTATAAATAAAACCAATTAGTTAAGATCTTGCAAGCCAACGTGCTATAAGTATTTAGTCGTTATTATTGCAGCCCTTCATCTACTGCTTTTAACACGATACGGCCATTTCTCGCCCAGTATTCAATACCGATCACATCTTGGACATAATAGAAGCAGCCCGAACTAACTCCTTCCGTATCCAGTAATACTTTGATTTGTAACGGTTCATTATTAATATCAAACTCGACCCCCAACAAATTGGTCCACAGAGCCGGACAATCAATCACCTTAACTTGTGCTACCGAAACAGGCCAACCAAAGTCGTTTATGTGAAAATTTGTCTCGCGCCAATGCACCCATTCTGGCTTACCATCTTTCAGCCAGCTTAAATGTACTTCGGAAATTGCCTGAGACAACTTATTGGAATACAACTCCAGGCTGGTTTTCGAAATAGCATTATCCTGCTGGTAAATGCTATAGCCAAAAACCACCAGCAGTATTAATAAAAGAGATACTGCTAATTCTTTAAAACCAAAGTTTCTGAATAAGGCATTTAGCTCTTCTTTATCCGTACTCATATCCCTTCCCCACAAGAGCAGATGCCCTCTTTACAGGTGATAGTGCGAATCTTCTACCAGCAATATTCGCCGAACGCGCATCCATGCATTTAGCATCTCATCCCTGAGATGGATTCGGCTCCAACCTATTAACCACCTTTGAACACCCGCATCATGTCCCCGGCACCAGGTGCTGCTGTAAATATGCCCCGCTAACACTTGCGGTGCTAACCACCTTTGAACACGCGCATCATGTCCCCGCCACCAGGTGCTGCTGTAAATATGCCCCGCTAACACTTGCGGTGCTAGCCACCTTTGAACACGCGCATCATGTCTCCGGCACTAGGTGCTGCTGTAAATATGCTCGCCCGCCAATACTTGCGCTGCTAACCACCTTTGAACACCCGCATCATGTCCCCGCCACCAGGTGCTGCTGTAAATATGCCCAGCTAACACTTGCGGTGCTAACCACCTTTGAACACCCGCATCATGTCCCCGGCACCAGGTGCTGCTGTAAATATGCCCCGCTAACACTTGCGGTGCTAACCACCTTTGAACACCCGCATCATGTCCCCGCCACCAGGTGCTGCTATAAATATGCCCCGCTAACACTTGCGGTGCTAGCCACCTTTGAACACGCGCATCATGTCTCCGGCACTAGGTGCTGCTGTAAATATGCTCGCCCGCCAATACTTGCGCTGCTAACCACCTTTGAACACGCGCATCATGTCTCCGGCACTAGGTGCTGCTGTAAATATGCTCGCCCGCCAATACTTGCGCTGCTAACCACCTTTGAACACCCGCATCATGTCCCACATGGGTGTAAATATCCCCAGAGCCAGGATCAAAACCATAACAGCCACGAAAGCGATTAAGATTGGCTCTATTTTCGCGGTCAGGCTTTTTAAATCGTAATCTACTTCTCTTTCGTAAAATTCTGCGGCTTCACGCAACAGCTCATCCACCTGACCGGTTTCTTCACCCACTGCGATCATCTGTAACACCAAGGGAGTAAATAGCTCACTTTCATTCGACGCTCGCAACAAGCTCTCACCTCGTTCGACCCCCAAGCGCATTCCCAATATTCGGTCCGCCATATATGCGTTATCTGTGGCATTGGCAACGTAGCTTAACGCGGCGTTTAGCGGCACACCGGCCTGCAGCATCATTGCAAAGCTACGTGAATACCTGGCCAGCAGCGCTCGTTCAATAATATAGCCTATAATTGGTATCCGTAATTTGTACCTGTCCCAGATATAACGCCCGGATTTAGTACTGAGCCAGTATTTGGTTCCTACATAGGCCCCTATTAGTAAAACCAGTAACAATGGCCAGTAATTTACAAAAAAGTTAGATGTACCAATGATTGCCCGGGTAGACCAAGGCAATTCCACACTAAATTTAGCAAACATACCGGCAAACGTAGGAATAACGAATATATTCAGTATCACCATGGCCGCACCCAGGGCGATCAATACAAAACCGGGGTAACGCATGGCAGCCTTTACTCGCTTTTGGGTTTCCTGCTCCAGCTCCAGGTATTCCGCCAACTGTAAAAAGGACTGCTCCAATCGACCTGTATTTTCCCCCACCCCCACTATCGAAATAAACAACGGACTAAAGACTTTCTGGTGTGACTGCATAGACACAGATAAAGGCCGGCCATTTCTTAGTTGATCCGCCACGTCTTGTAGCGTTTGACTTAACAGCTTACTGTGGGTCGACTCGGCAAGTCCGGTAATAGCCCGGATAATAGGTACACCCGCCTTGGTAAGTGAAAACATTTGCCGGGTAAATATCACCATCTGATCAAGGGGTATTCTGGGGGTAAAAAAATCTAACCAGGTTGAGCCTGACTTTGCTTTTCCCGGCCTGATATTAACGGGAATAATCCCTCGGCGCATCAACTGATCTGCGGCCGCCATTTCATCGGAGGCTTCCAGCTGTCCGCTCACCAAGGCCCCTTCCCCGTCTCTTCCCTGATAATCAAATACAGGCATTTTTAGCTACCATCAACCTGGCTCTCTTCTTCCCATAAATCTACCTGCTCAACCAGCTTTAACACTTCCTCCAGCGCGGTTACCCCTTGTTTGGCGTAATCCAGGGCGGCTAAGGCCAGCGGACGGAAATGTGGGCTTCGTTTGGCCGCTTTAGAAAATGCCTCGGGATCATCTTTTCGTAATGCTTCCATCATTGCCTCATTTAGCTCCAGCATTTCAAAGACACCTATTCGCCCTTTGTAACCTGTGTAGTTACAATTCTGACAGCCATTACCTTTATAAAAACTGAACGAGCTTAAAGATTCAGCAGATAAGTTTTCCAGCCATATTTTCTCACTTAATTCTGGTTGAGCCGGCGTTTTACAGTTGTCACAAAGCTTACGGATCAGCCGTTGTGCGATGACCGCCCGTAAGGAGCTAGCAACCAGATAACCCGGCGCCCCCATATCCATTAATCTAAGCGCGCTGGTAATGGCGTCATTGGTGTGTAATGTAGTCAAAACTAGGTGACCCGTTAATGCACCTCTTAGGCCGATCTCCACCGTTTCGTGATCCCGCATTTCCCCCACCAGCAGAATATCTGGATCCTGGCGCAATGTTGTTCTCAATACACTGGAAAAATCCAGACCAATTTTCGGATTAATTTGTACCTGGTTAATACGGGGAAGACGGTATTCCACCGGGTCTTCGACTGTAATTATCTTTTTTCCCGGCTCATTCAGCTCCGAAATTGCACCATAAAGGGTGGTGGTTTTACCGCTACCCGTCGGGCCAGTGACCAGGATCATGCCATGGGATCGCTTTAACTGGCGGCGAAATCGCACCAGTAAATCGGCTGGTAAACCAGTTTGCTCCATAGAGAGGACACCCGCCGACTGATCCAGCAAACGCATCACCACTGATTCGCCATACTGAACCGGCATGGTGGATACCCGCACATCGATGCTTCGGCCACGGATCTTCATGTTAAACCGGCCATCCTGGGGAAGCCTTTTCTCGGAAATATCCAGCCCAGACATAAGCTTCAGCCTGAGCACCAGGGCGCTGGCTATGCTGGCTTCGTTTAAGATACTTTCTTGAAGGACCCCATCAACACGCTGGCGAATACGCAGAATCTTCTCATCCGGCTCAATATGAATATCAGAAGCTCCCACCTGCACCGCGTCTTCAAACAAGGATTGCAGCAGTTTTACCACTGTGGCTTCCGAGCCCGTTTCCTCCAGGCCACCTAAACCTAGATCCAGTTCCGGGCCGACACCATGCTCTTCCTGCAATTTACCAGCAAAGGCTTCAATCTCTTTGGTCCGACGATATAAACGGTCAAACGCTTCGAGTAGTTGACTCTCCCTGGCCACAGCCAGTTTAATTTCCCGGTGGGATATAAACCCGGTAATAGAATCGATTGCCTGGAGGTCTGCTGGGTCGGACATGGCCACTGTCGCACTCTGGCCATCATCATGAACCACCAGGGCTCTGAGACGCCTGGCATGTACTTCCGGTAATATCTGGACTGTAGGCGAGTCCAGCTGTAGCTGGTTAATATCGATAAAGGGAAGATTAAGCTGCCTGGACAGAAATTCCAGTAGTTTGACTTCGGACAGGAACCCCAAGTCTATTAACATTGCGCCCAGTTTACGGCCAGAACTCTTCTGCTCTTTCAGAGCCAACTGAAGCTGCTCTTGGGAAACAATCTGCTCATCTACCAGTAGATCCCCTAACCGCTTTTTTAACTTGGGTTGCGCCATCCCTAACCTCTATCTGTTAAATACAAAAACCGGATTGTTCAATCAAGTTTCACCGGCATAACAACTGTGAGCGACCAGCTCTACTTCAACTTTTCAATTCGCTGTCTTAAATAATCCACCGATGACTGCCTCAAGCCTCCTAGCAATTCGGCCTGCCGGTAGGCATTTAGTGCTTGTTGCTTTTGACCCGATTTTTCCTGAGCAATTCCCAGCCCCATCCACCACTTAGCCTGATTAATTTGCTGGTCGATCAGTTGCTGATACAAGAGCAAGGCTTTGCTATTTTCACCCTGTTGCTGAGCTAAGGCGGCAAGCGTCGCATAATAGTCCATATTACTAACCACTTCTGGTCTCATGGCATCCAGATAATAAAAAGCCTGGCTGGTATTACCGGACTTGATGGCAATACGAGCCAACATCAGTCGAAAGTCTGCCACTTCGGGTGCTAGTTCAAGCCCCTGATCCAAAAGCGTAACGGCTCGCTTGGTTTCACCTCGACCATATAATATGGCAGCCAACTCTTTTCGAACTTCCACCCGGCCCGGTTGAAATGATAGCGACTTGTTAAACTTGACTATGGCCTGATCCGTTTTCCCTTTAATTTTGGCGGCTCTTGCCTGTTTAAGATAAAGCTCAGATAGCTGCAATGGCGACAGCTGTACGGCTTCAATCTCCAGTTTCCCTTTACTTGTAACAGGCCGCTCATCCTGAGGTATCAGATCAGCAGGTACTACACTTTGTTTTTGTGCCTCTAACTTCGTTTCTCTTTTCTCTATAACTGTAATAGCCGCCCCATTTCGCACAGTTTGCCCTGGGATCGGGGTTTTCCCAGTTGATTGACTGCGATCACTGCTATACGATTGTCTCTCAGTTTCAGTTGGAGTGTTAAATTCAATAATTTTAACACTCGAACCCAGCACTTTTATTTGGGCATCTTTACCCGCCCCAACTTGGATAACCATTACATTTTTAGCAACAGGTTGAGTTGTGGCTTGCGAAACAGCTTGAGCGGAGCTCAATTCAATTGACTCGTGCTGACTTTCTACAGTTGGAAGGTCCGGTTTAACAAGGGCACTACCAGCTTCAAGTGCTGGCTTTTCCGCCACAGAAACACTTGCATCGGCAGGTTTTATCTCTACCTGTGGCAATGCGGTGTTTATTGCTGAAGTCGCGTGTTCTTCGACTACGCCCTGAGTCTTATCCTGGCTATTTTCTTCGTTTATAGCCTGCGCCTGAACTGATTCGATTTCTGACAATGAAACGAACCAGTTATAAAGGATCAAACTAGAGATAAAGGTTAATACCAGAGGAAGCAGCAACCATCGTCGATTCTGGTCAGACTCGGACTGAGTTTCAGTTAGTACCGGCTGACTCGCGTGTGACCTTTGGTTAAGGTCTTTTTTCATCTGACTGATCACACTCATAATAAGCGCTCCCCCAGCCAGACGGCAATAACCCCGAGCTCAGCAATCACCAGCAAGAGTACAAACCAAACCCATACCGGGATCAGGCGAAATTTAGCCACATCTTCTGTATCGGAAATCGCAGTACGGACTTGTGGATTGGTGATCAGCTTAAGTCCTTTGCCATAACTCAGCATTAATGCTTTATGACAGAGGACGTTAATCAACCTGGGCACTCCTCGACTGGCCCGCCATAAGGTGGTGATCGCTCCCGTACTGAATATAGGCGCCCCTTTGTAACCACTCACTTCCAGACGGTGATCAATATACGCGGCAACTTCGTTACGCTTTAACGGCCTAAGGCTGTAGGAAAAGGTGATCCTCTGTCTGAGTTGGCGTAATTTGGGCTCACTGAGCCGGATATCCAGCTCAGGTTGAGCCAGCAGGACAATTTGCAGCAACTTAGTGGTTTCCGTTTCCAGATTACCAAACAAGCGTATCGCTTCCAGCGTCTCATTCGGTAGAGCCTGCGCCTCATCGATTAATAGAATAGCTTTATCGCCGCTCGCATTTAGTTCCAGCAGCCGGGTATGAATATCCTGCGACAGGGCCAGTTGATCTTCCACCTTGGCATTTTCCACACCAAGCTTCTGCGCCAGTTCAAAGCGTAGTTCAGCCGGACTTAAGTAGGGGTTAGGAAAAAACAGCACTGTACCCTGCTCTGCTATTTCAGCCATGATCTTACGGCATAACAGTGTTTTTCCAGTGCCAACTTCCCCGGATATCTTAATGATCCCCTCACCCTGCTGTAGCGCAGTTAACGCCACCTGCAGGGCTTCTTTATGAGGCTCCAAGGCAAAAAAGTAGCTGGTATTAGGCGTCAGCGTAAAAGGAAGCTCATCAAACCCATAATGCTCTAAATACATACGACCCTCCCTAAGCTCCCTGACTTCGCCGGAAATTTTCCCCCTGTTGCAGACGATGCAATGCCCAACGCCACCGGCAGGGCTTCTTTATGACGCTCCAAGGCAAAAAAGTAGCTGGTATTAGGCGTCAGCGTAAAAGGAAGCTCATCAAACCCATAATGCTCTAAATACATACGACCCTCCCTAAGCTCCCTGACTTCGCCGGAAATTTGCCCCCTGTTGCAGACGATGCAATGCCCAACGCCACCTGCAGGGCTTCTTTATGACGCTCCAAGGCAAAAAAGTAGCTGGTATTAGGCGTCAGCGTAAAAGGAAGCTCATCAAACCCATAATGCTCTAAATACATACGACCTTCCTTAAACGCCCTGACTTCGCCGGAAACTTGCCCCCTGTTGCAGACGATGCAATGCCCAACGCCACCTGCAGGGTTTCTTTATGGGGCTCCAAGGCAAAAAAGTAGCTGGTATTAGGCGTCAGCGTAAAAGGAAGCTCATCAAACCCATAATGCTCTAAATACATATGTCCACACCCTTAATTCGACGGATACCATTTTTCCAATAGCTCCGATGAGCGTTCCAGCTCTTTGCTCCAGGTTCCTTTTTCCACCACCGTAGGTTTAAGCAGAATAACCAGCTCAGTCTTAAAGGTTTGTTTGCTTCTATTGGTGAACAGCTCTCCAAGGTAAGGAATATCACCCACTAAGGGAGTCTTGGAGACTAAATCCTTGGTCAGGGTTTTCATCAAACCACCGATCACAATGACATCATTGGATTGCGCTTTTACCACAGTGTCGGATTCACGAATATCACTCTTCGCCAGTGGTAGCTCAAGCCTCTCTTCCTGGCTATTGCCGTCAGAATCCGTGCCGGCAAAAACTATGCTCTTGGTTTGCTCTTCAATATCTATGATGGAAGGATGGATATGCAGCAACACGCCACCGTTTTCGTCAATTTGCGGGGTAACGTCAAGGGAAATACCGGAGAAAAATGGCGTCAGTTCCACATTCGGCGTGGTGGCGGTGGATGTCCCCGTGACTGTAGTTGTGGAGAAATCGGTAACAAAGTACTCGTCCTGGCCGACTTTTATCACTGCTTTTTGGTTATTAATCACCGTCACCTTGGGTTTCGAGAGTACGTTTACATCCCCCTGGGTTTCTAGCAAAGAAATAACCGCTTCAAACTTACCGTTGGAGATAGTCAGCGCACCGCCGCCACCTATAGCCGTCCTGACCACATCCTCAGCAATTCTATGGCCGCTATTAAACAACACATTTGTATCGCCGAACTTATCGCCTGCATCCTGCCACTTTATCCCTTGCTGGTACCCTTCATTAAGCACCACTTCAATAATTTGGGTTTCCAGTATCACCTGACGTTGCAGGTGCTCTTCCGAGCGTTCCAGGTACTCCTCGATCACCCTGATCTCTTCGGGATAGGCTCGAATCGTCACTAAACCTGCCATAGGGCTGACTACAACCCGGCGGCCTTCCCCGCCACCGATCAATTGAACTAGGGTTTGCTCCAGGCTAGCCCAATAGTTGGTATCGGTACGTGTAGTAATTCGTGTGCCTGTCAACGAGGTACTACTCCGGCCACTGCTATCGCTTGAATTGCTACTACTTGAATTGTTTGAGCTACTGGAGGAATTATTACTCTGGTTGTTATTTCTTTCAGACAAGTGGCCGGTAGCGACTGTGGTTCTGGACTCGCCTAATCGCTTCATCAACAGGTAGTTTAACGGGAATGTTTCCACTCTCATTCCCGCCGGGTAAATATGGAAGATACGCCCCTTACGCTTGATATCATAACCATAAATATCACTCACCACATCGAGCACTTCATCCAGTGACACATGCTTAAGCCGAAGACTAATCAACCCGGATACACCTGGATGGATAGCCATGCTGTAAGGAGTGTCTTGCACCAGAGAGCCAAAAAACTCCGCCGCCTCGACATCTTTCGCGGATATTTGAAAACGCTTTTCATCTTTCAGCGCCGCAGCTCCTCGCTGAGTGATATCAGGCATCAGCTCATTTTGCACTGCATCGGGCACCACCAGAGGCTCCTCCTTCACGGCGACCTGGTTTTGACCCAAGGACTCTTGCAACTGGGCTTTTTGCTCCGCAGCATCCGGCTTCTGGGTATTTTTACAGCCCAGTAATGTTACAGAGAGTAATAAAAACACAACAGCTTTTATCATTCCTATCGTTTCCCTAAAGGGTCTTCGCATTCGTTTTTTAATAGTTTGAACAGGGAGGGCTGAACTTACCCCCCTTGCTCAAAAAGCGTTTTCAAGTCAGGTTTTATTTTAGTATTTTGGTGTTATACATGGACAGCTGAATTTGCCTTCCCTGGCCCTTAAGTGTAACCAAATCCGGTGTTATCCTAACCAACTTATAACCTAAGACTGTATCTCCTTGCTGGTATAGAGTGTTGTTTATTATAGCCGAACGGCTCGTACCCCTAATGACGATGCTATTTAATACGGGTAAAGACGTGGACTCTGTGGGCCCCTTTCTTTGACCCGCGAAATGCGCTGGCGCCGTTGGATCCGTCATTTGACTCGGCTCCGCAGCCAGCCCTGCTGCTGGAAATAAAATAGCGATAAAACCGACAATAAGATTAACCACGTAAGAAATCCTTATTGGTGCTTAGGGTGTAGATTTCCAACTCCACACTGGCCTTAGGGTATTCGGTAACCCGGTAGTCCAGGAGCCGCCAATAAAACTTCTCCTCCAGGTTTTCCAGTGAGGTTAGATATTTTTGAATAGGAAAGTAACTCCCTTCAAATACCAACTTTAAGCCGTGTTGGTACAAATTGATTTCATCGCCCAATTTATTGGACACTTCCAGCAAAGGTTTCGGTGCGATTGACTCCAGTTTAACCAAGGTAAGCTGTTCACTACGCGTCAGCATACGCTCCAGCACGCTGGCCATCCTATCCGCAGGGATCAAGTCTACCGTTTGATCTTTGAGCTGCTTATCCGCATCAGCCATTGCCTGCATCAAAATAGCGAGCTCTTTTTGCAGGGCTTTATTGGGATCCCGTTGTAACCGAATATGCGCCACCTCAACTTCGCCCTTAACTCGCACCAGGTCAATTTCTAGTTTGCTAATGTTGTCTTGATTATTTTTAATGCTAATTTGCATCGGCTCCAGAGCAAAGCTATAGATGGGCATAAATACGATTAACAAACCGGTGACAAATACCAGTATCCGCTCACGCAGGCTTAAAGCGTTCACCTTGGCGGTCAACTTAAGCCAGGCATTCATTGCTCACCATCCTGGATGTCACTGGTTAACTCGAAGGCTAACTGGTCATTTTCGTCTCTGGCCACACTAAACTGATAAAACCCTTGTCCCGCCAGGCTTGCGACCCGTTTAAAACCGTTCACCCACCTGGGCACCGCATCGCTGGACGTCGTAATACCACTTAAATTAATGTTTCCTTCAGTTACCAACACTTGGGTTAACCACACTTCCTTATCATTAACCTTGGCAAGGTCGGCCATTAATACTGCAAAACCCTGACTTTTCAGTAGCTGTTTCTCTCCCAGTGAATTCAGTAGCCGCCGTTTTACTTCCAGCTCAAGTTTACGCGCTGCCAATTCCCGGTTAAGCATAGCGGAAGCCTGGTGGGCCATCAGCTTCGCCTCCAGCTTTTGGAGTTCAGTGCGTTTTTCACCTTCTTCCAGTTGCAGCGTAACCAGTGTTTGCCGCGACGACTGCAGTTGATCGCTGGTATAAAAATACAAAGACAATAAAACCAACATCGCAAAACACCAAACAACCGCCATTTGATTGAATGAAAGCAGCTCTTTTTTTGGTTTGAATTCAGCTGTATATAAGTTAACCCGGGTTTTCATTACACCTCCACCACAGCGCCTACGGCTGGAAGCATATTATAGTCCGGTAATTGCCCTGCCCACTTAAACACCTGAACATTACGCCCCAAGGTCTCGGTCAGGCGGCTGGCTAATAATTCGGGGTCATCACAAGGAATGGCGAGTAAAACCTGGCTCACGTCCGCCAGCTTTAGCTGAGCAACTATATAATCGAGGGAGCGCTGTAATTCCAGGCTAAAGTTATCGAGTAAAGCCCCCTCCAGATCCTGAGCCTTACTCTCGGCCAGGCTTCTAAAGCCCCTTAAGCGCCTGCTAAAATGCAAAGCCCCATTTCTGACCACTGAAAGTAACACTTCATCGCCATTTTGCTGGTTAACCAACATTAACGTTTCGTTTTCTTGCTGCAGCAAATTAGCTAACGCCAGCTCTTCAACACTGATATGTTGTAGATCCAATTCCGCTTTAGCAACGGCATAAATACAGTGCTTAATAGCCGCTTTTTGGCTAACGACAACATTAAGCTTGGATGGCATCATGGGAACAGGTGGTACGTCATAATAATCCATTACCAGATCATTTATCGAGTCAGATACCAGTTCGCGAATGGCGAAAGGCAGTGCCCCGGTTAATTCATGATCGGCCACCTTAGGTTTTTCGATTTGTAATTGCTGGTAAAAATCACTGGAAACGACAGCCTTGGCCCGATATCGCTTTAGTTTGTGGCGACTAACCAATAACTGTAAGGCCCCAGCCCAAGCATCCGAAGAGGGAACCACTTCCTGAAAGGTATGCAGGGTGTTATCACCGGCAAAAAAGCACACGGCTACGGAGTCGGGACGAAAATAAACGCCGACCTCCTGGTTCACTTTTTTCTTCCTTAAAAATCGCTTCAGCATAATACTGGTAAGCTATTGTAAAAATAGAAAAATATAATTAGTCAACACAAGCATACCCTACCCTTGGAAAAATAACTAAGAACGTCCAGCTAGCTCATTATGCTAACGCAGCCACCCCTCTAAGGATGCCATACTCTAGCTGAACGTAAGCTAAATAAAATCTCTTATTTAGGACAACTTTTGAGGTGAGGCAAAGAAATGTCCCTGACCGGCATAAATCCCCAGCTGCTGTAGAAAAAGCCACTCTTCCTGCTTTTCTACACCCACAGCTACAACCTTGGCATTAGTGTCTCCACACCCCCCCAGTAAACTTCGAATCGCAAGCTGGTTAACCTGACGAGATTGAATATCCCTAACCAGGCTTGGGTGTAGCTTTAATAAGTCGATATTAAACTCTTTGATGTATTGGGTACTGACTACATCCTGACCCGCATGGTCCACCGCCAGCCTGCAACCCAGCTTTTTAAGGGCCGCCATAGGGCCTAACAATTGCTCTTTATAGCGTGAAACCTGGCTTTCAGATATTTCGATGATCAAATTATCCAATAGCTTTTTCGGGATTTGCATCAACTCATAACGCAACCAGATCCGAAAATCCTGGTCGATTAGAGTGGTAGCTGTCAGGTTTAGACAAATGGGGACACTTAACTCGCCACGCCGACGTAACAGACTTAACGCTTTTTCCGTCATCTCTTTATCTATGGCCGAGGTTAACCCCACCTTTTCCGCCATTGGGAAAAATACACCGGCAGGCAGCAACTTACCATTTTCATCAAAGATCCGAGCCAGGAGCTCAATATGGGTTTCCCGGCCATCGACACCATCAAAAGCAGGCTGCATATAGACCATTAAGGCACGCTTATCCAGCACGCCTTGCAGTAAAGCTCGCCAACGGATCGTGCCTTTGGCAATGTCTGGCATGGGCCCATCTTTATCAAACATAAACCACCCACTTGGTCCCTGTAGCTGAGCGGCCCTTGATGCCTTATCCACCTCATCCATCACCTCCATGGGTTCGTCCCCTAGTCTGTAATTAGTGACCCCAACATAGAAGAAATTGTCCAACCGCTCGGTGTCTGGTAAATGTAGTTTAAATAGCACCTTACACAACTGGTTTGCGAGATCCTCAATCTCCTTCATGCTCATTTGCGGGATCAAAATCGCAAATTGAGCACCTGCATAACGGGCATAAAACGCCCCCGGGAAACGGCCACAGAAACTGCGTAATATTTCACTGGCTTCCACTATGATTTCATCGCCCTGGCTGGCGCCGTATTGATGACTTAACTCTTCCAGCTCTACCAGATCCAACAGTAAAACAGCACCAGCGGCCACACTCTCATCCTGTAAAGCCACTTCCAGGCGATTTTCAAACGCCAAACGGTTACCCAACCCAGTTTTCTCATCAATAAAGGCATTGCTGCGAATATAAGTATCGAACCGGCTCCG
Source organism: Psychromonadaceae bacterium (assembly GCA_965249895.1). GTDB lineage: Bacteria > Pseudomonadota > Gammaproteobacteria > Enterobacterales > CBDFNC01 > CBDFNC01. The sequence goes on along the minus strand of CBDFNC010000001.1, from coordinate 688,587 downwards.
CTCCTGCTGGGCATCCTGCAGTTGATGGATTAAATAGTCAAAGGCCTGACTGGCCGAAGGGGGCCACTCCCTGTCACTCCCATACGCATTTTGTTTCACTTTGCCGACCAGGATCGCCTGGGCACGCTTTTCCAGTTGCTCTGCCCCGATAAACTGTTGCTTCAACCAACGGATGCTAAACACTAAACCAAACACAACGGTGAAAATACCGGCACTTAAACCGAACATGGAATCCATGGAGTATTGCAGCTGTTTAAAGGGCCGCTCTACATCCACTTTTACGAAAAAACCGGGTTTAGATTGCAGGTGATATTTGTAGCTAATAAGTAGCTCTTGCGGCTCCAAATTATTCGCACTACGATAGCTGTACACCACCTCTTTATCATTAGCTAGTTCAAGGCTGATGATAGAGTGTGCGGTTAGCAGATTAGGCAACCAGGCCGCAAATTCGGGCCCACCAGACAGGCTGTTGAATTGCTTATCGATCACTTCGATCACCGCACCTACTTTGATCTCCTGGTGTTTAAACGCCAGTTGCCGGAAACTGAGTGAGCCGCCCAGCACCACCAGCGATACCGCAGCAATCACACACACAGTAATAAACGCAACAAGTTTGTCGGTGAACTTCATTATTATCCCTAATACTGCATACGGTTGAACATAGCCGGCTATCCTCTTCCCTGGATACTCAAGCATAAACAAATCTATTGGCTCTGCCTGCTGGCGTTCGGCAGGTAGTTAACAAGTGCTATTTTGAAACGCCGACTAAGGTAAACCAGGCGCTATATTCAAGAGCTAGTAGGTGCGGGTGAAACCCGCGAAAGTTCAGCTCCTTGCAAACACACAAGACCGTCTGCCTGTTCCTATGTGTATTCTTCTAACATACTCTGAAAAATCAAAATTTATTGTTTCGCCATAGCTAAAAGTTAGCAACCACTATCTCAGCTATCCCGTCACTGTCAGCTTTCTGGTGGTCCTACATCTTGGAATTCAGTGGCCTAGGGCGGGCACCGAGCTAGCTGTCAGGCCGCTGAATTCCCTCGTGCGAGGGAATGACAGAGTAGACGTTTCAGAATGGACACTAACTAATTACAAAGCATACCGATTAATGGAACAACAGTGAAACCAAAACAAGCTGCTTAATGACAGGGGCCTCAGTTTTATACCTGAATAATAAAAAACCCCTATTAAAGGGGTTTTTTATTATTGATTAGACTGATGTTTCCTAAAACGGAATATCGTCATCAAAATCCATTGGTGGCTCATTATAACTTTGCTGAGCCTGTTGTGGCGCTTGCTGAGGAGCTGACTGCTGTGGCGCTGCTTGTGGAGCTGACTGCTGTGGCGCTGCAGGAGCCTGTTTAGGAGCAAAACCTTGTTGCTGAGCCGCCGGCGCCATCGCTGGCTGTTGAGGCTGTCCCCAACTTTGCTGTCCCTGTTGCTGTTGCTGTGGAGCCTGTGCCATTGGCTGACCACCGCCCATGTTTTGACCTTGGGACTGGTTCATGCCGCCACCCTGACGACCGCCTAACATTTGCATTACACCGTTAAAGCCCTGTACAACCACTTCCGTGGTATATTGGTCCTGTCCGCTTTGATTCTGCCACTTACGCGTCTGCAGTTGACCTTCAATATATACCTGTGAACCTTTACGTAGATATTCGCCGGCCACCTCCGCCAGCTTGCCAAACAGAGCGACACGGTGCCATTCTGTTTTCTCTTTCTGTTCACCTGTGTTCTTATCACGCCAGGATTCGGACGTTGCCAGGGTGATATTGGCCACCGCGCCCCCATTTGGCATAAAACGCACCTCGGGATCTTGTCCCAGGTTGCCAACCAGAATAACCTTATTTACGCCGCGACTGGCCATATCCTAAACTCCCATTACTATTATGCGTTCACCAGTGCATGCGCCTGGCTCAATTCAAATTCTTGGTGATTGACTTTCAGGTAAGCCGTCTTCTCTTCCGGTACGACAACCGCTTCAATCACCCCAGTTAAAGCGATCAGCCGAGATGCCAATTTTTCGGCTTCATTCCCGCCCTCTACTTTAACAGATAATACATGTGTGCGTATTTTGCCGGTGTTTTTCATGCCCAGCGAAATAATCAACCAGCATACCATTAAACAGGTTATAAGTAGAAACAATCCTTCGGCAGAAAAAGCGTGATACATGGCTCCTCCGGCCACACCACCACAGAAAGCTCCCATAAACTGGCAGCTTGAATAAATCCCCATGGCACTACCTTTAGCGCCGGCGGGTGACATCATAGAGATAAACGCCGGTAAGGACGCTTCGAGAAAATTAAACGCCGTAAAATAAAGCAAAATAGCGACCAACAGCAGCCAGATACTGCTGTCAGCCTGCGCCATCAACAGCGAACTGACAGCCATTAACCCGATGGAAAACAGGAAAAAATGTTTATTCACCTGCTTTCTAGCCCCGACGATAAGCATGGGCACAATCAAAATAAAGGAAAGCAGTAACGCCGGAAAATAAAGCATCCAGTGATCGCCCACATCCAACCCCGCAGCCACCAACTGCAAAGGCAGAGCGACGAAGGTTGCCGTCAGGGTCATATGTAAAATAAAGATGCCAAAATCCAGCCTGAGTAATTGTGGATCTTTTAGCAACTTACCAAACAAGGCTGGCATCGCCATGGTCTCACCCAGGGGGGCTTTGTGCACCACTTCTGGCACCACAAACTTAACCACCAACAACCCCAACAGGGCCAATACCGCCGTCAGACCAAATAACCCCTGCAGACCGACAAACTTAACCAGCACGGGTCCAGCCACCATAGAAATGGCAAAAGCCAAGCCGATGCAAATACCTATTATTGCCATCACTTTGGGTCTGTGCTCTTCCCGCGTAATATCGGAAGCCAGGGCTAAAATTGCACTGGCAATGGCGCCTAATCCCTGCAGCGCCCTCCCCAGGGTTACCCCATAAACACTGTCAGAAAAAGCGGCAACCAGGCTACCTATGGCGAATATAATCAGACCGATAAAGATAACCGGTTTGCGACCTATTTTATCCGACAACAACCCCATGGGGATCTGAAACAAAGCCTGGGTTAATCCATAAGCACCAATAGCCAAGCCTACCCATAAAGGTGAGTAGCCTTCCAGCTCCTGACCGTAAATAGCAAATACCGGCATGATCATAAATAATCCCAGCATTCGGAGACCAAATACCAGGGCCAAGGAAACTGCCGCTTTTTTTTCAGTTGGATTAAGGGTTTTTGCTTCCATAACGTAGGAGATCGAGGCCAAAACAAGCGGCAAATGGTAACATGAGCTAGCAACAAAACGAACAACAGCCAATAATTAACAAAAAAGTCAGTATTGATTAATTCTAAATGCTGGCCTAAAGAGTGTGCTTTCTACTCGTTAAAAAGAACTAAAAAATCATTAGATTCAATGACTAATAAGTCAGTAAAAAAAAATAAATCCGCCCCCCATCTCATCTAGTACTTTTTTAATACTTCACTTTTTTTTGATATTTATATTACTCTAGTTCGCATTATAGGGATTGTTAAGGGTTGGAATAATGAAAACAAGCACTTGTATGTATCTGATCGCCGGAAAATCTATCTCCTCATCGGTCCTGATAGAGAGGCTGCAAGAAGCTCTGGACATCAATATCCGATTGGTGGATAACCTGACTGTTTTAAGCCGCTATCGGTTTCCGGTTACTGAGGGAAACTTGTTTCTGGTGGATCTTAATTTTGTGCAACCGGCTCACTATCATGAATGGAGCAACTTGCTATCGGAAAAAACCTTTACCTCAAAAGTCATTCTACTGAATGCCAGCAAGGAAAATGAAAAGGAACTAATGCTTAACTGGCCTAGCTGTTGTGGCATCTTCTCCCAGTCCACCCAACAAAAATATCTTGAGCAAGGTATCGAGCAGATCCTCAAGGGACAATATTGGATCTCCAGAGAAGGAATGAGCGCTCTGCTACAGCATTTCAGAAAGCAGGAACACAGTAACTTTAAATCTTATAATAAGCTCACCAAAAGAGAGGTGGATATCCTCAAACAGGTCATGACAGGCGCGTCTAATCTACAAATAGCCGACAGACTGTTTCTTAGTGAGCACACTGTGAAATCACACCTATACAACGTATTTAAAAAACTGAAAGTTAAAAACCGTTTACAGGCTGTTAGCTGGGCGAGAGAGTATCTAACCGCAGCAGCATAGGACCGATATTAAGTGGGGAAATGGATAACCCCGCTTTTTCTTTAACACTGTCTATTCATCCAGTACTCTCTGTGAGATACTCATCCTTTTTGAACCAACCTCAATAAATATCTGTAGGAGCCGAACGTAGCGATCGCTGTATTCGCCGAACACGTTCGGCTCCTACCGGTTGGTTCCCGCTTATCTGTATCTTTTGGGGTGTTTAAATGGATCAAATAGAAGTCAGGGGTGCACGAACCCATAACCTGAAAAATATCAACCTGAGTATTCCCAGAAATAAACTGGTTGTGATCACAGGTTTATCCGGCTCGGGCAAGTCGTCTTTGGCATTTGATACTTTATATGCCGAAGGGCAAAGGCGTTATGTGGAGTCCCTTTCCGCTTATGCCAGACAGTTTCTGTCTCTGATGGAAAAGCCTGACGTAGATCATATCGAAGGCCTTTCACCCGCTATTTCCATTGAGCAAAAATCCACCTCTCATAATCCCAGATCCACTGTGGGCACCATTACCGAAATTTATGATTATCTTAGGCTGTTATTTGCTCGAGTGGGCGAACCCAGATGCCCTGAGCACGATACCCCGTTAAACGCGCAAACCATCAGTCAAATGGTGGACAAGGTGCTGGCGTTGCCTGAAGGCAGCAAAATGATGCTGCTGGCCCCTGTGGTGAAAGAACGTAAAGGCGAACATGTTAAGACGCTGGAAAACCTGAGCGCCCAGGGGTTTATCCGCGCCCGGATCGACGGAGAAGTGTGTGACCTTTCCGATCCGCCTGAGCTGGAACTGCATAAAAAGCACACCATAGAAGTGGTAGTAGACAGATTTAAAATAAGGGACGATTTACAGCTAAGGCTGGCCGAGTCTTTTGAAACAGCACTGGAATTAGCCGGCGGCACCGTACTGGTCGCCTATATGGATGAAAGTACTGAGCCGCTGCTGTTTTCCGCCAACTTTGCCTGCCCTTCTTGCGGCTATAGCATGCAGGAGCTGGAGCCCAGAATATTCTCCTTTAACAACCCTGCCGGTGCCTGCCAGACCTGTGACGGATTAGGCGTACAGCAATACTTTGATCCAGCCCGCATAGTCGCGGATCACAAGAAGAGCCTGGCCGATGGCGCCATTAGAGGCTGGGACAAACGTAATATCTATTACTTCCAGATGCTAAAGTCATTAGCGGAACACTATAAATTCGATGTGGAAATCCCCTTTGATAAATTGCCTGAAAAAGTACGAAAGGTCGTACTGAAAGGGAGCGGGCGGCAGAATATCGAGTTTAACTATGTCAATGATCGTGGGGATGTGGTTAAGCGTAAGCATCCCTTTGAAGGCATTATTCCCAATATGGAACGCAGATACAAAGATACCGAGTCTAATTCAGTACGGGAAGAACTGACCAAATATATCAGCAAACAATGCTGCTCAAGCTGTGGCGGCAGCCGCCTGAAGGAAGAAGCACGCCATGTATTTGTAGAAAATACCAATTTACCTCGGGTGGCCAATATGGCCATAGGTGAAGCCAGGATCTTCTTTGCCGAGTTGCAGCTGCACGGACAAAGGGCGCAAATTGCCGAGAAGATCTTAAAGGAAGTCGTCGACAGATTAACTTTCCTGGTAAACGTCGGGCTGAATTACCTGAGCCTGGAGCGTAGCGCAGACACGCTTTCCGGCGGTGAAGCACAGCGTATTCGCCTGGCAAGTCAAATTGGCGCCGGTTTGGTTGGTGTCATGTATGTACTCGATGAGCCATCCATAGGCCTGCACCAAAGAGACAATGAACGCCTGCTGGAAACACTTACCCACTTAAGGGATCTGGGCAACACAGTGCTTGTGGTAGAGCACGACGAAGACGCCATTCGCACTGCGGATCATATTATCGATATTGGCCCTGGGGCCGGTGTACATGGCGGTGAAGTGATAGCCCAGGGAAATATTCAAAATATCCTGGATACTGAAGGCTCGCTGACAGCGGATTATTTAAGTGGCAGAAAAGAAATTTCAGTTCCCGCGCAAAGAATTCAACCCAGTGATAAATGGGTTAACTTAACAGGTGCGACAGGCAATAACCTGAAAAAAGTGGACCTGAACATTCCTGTGGGCCTGATGACCTGTGTGACCGGCGTATCCGGCTCAGGTAAATCAACCTTAGTGAACGATACCTTTTACCGTATCGCCCACAGAGAATTAAATGGCGCCACCAGTGTCGAGCCTGCACCTTACCAGAGTGTTAAAGGGCTGGACCATCTGGATAAGGTTGTGGATATTGATCAAAGTCCTATTGGTCGAACCCCTAGATCCAATCCGGCAACCTACACAGGTATCTTCACTCCTATCAGGGAGTTATTTGCCGCGACCCAGGAATCCCGCTCCCGTGGTTACAAACCGGGCCGTTTTAGCTTTAATGTCAAAGGCGGGCGTTGTGAAGCGTGTCAGGGCGACGGGGTGATTAAGGTTGAAATGCACTTCCTGCCAGATGTTTACGTCCCTTGTGATCTCTGTACAGGTAAACGGTACAACCGGGAAACTCTGGAGATTAAATACAAGGGTAAAAGCATCCACGAAGTACTGGAGCTTACGGTCGAAGACGCCCGTGCTTTTTTTGACGCCGTACCAGCCATTGCCAGAAAGCTGCAAACCCTGAAGGATGTAGGCCTCTCTTACATTCGTCTGGGGCAAGCCGCCACAACCCTGTCCGGCGGTGAAGCACAAAGGGTTAAACTGGCCAAGGAGCTTTCTAAGCGAGATACGGGTAAGACCCTGTATATCCTTGATGAGCCCACCACAGGTTTACATTTTCACGATATCAAGCACCTGATGGAAGTACTACATACCTTAAGAGACCATGGTAATACCATAGTGATCATCGAACACAACCTGGATGTGGTCAAAACAGCAGACTGGATTGTAGATCTCGGCCCTGAAGGCGGTAGCGGAGGCGGTGAAATATTAACCTACGGTACACCGGAAGATATCTGTAAAGAGGCAAGAAGTCATACGGCTAACTTCCTGAAGCCGCTCTTGATCAAGTAAATTACCTACACCTCTGTGCTCCCTGTGAACTCTGTGGTATTTATTCCGACCACGGAGTTTACTATACCCAAACTACTTCAAGATGCAGGTTTCAGCGAGAGGTCGTTGGTTTTCAGGCAAGGCAGTCGCTTTGATTAATAGTAACTCTATTCGAAAAGTGGCTAACGCAGTATGAAAGCCAAGGAGACTCGCCCTTCGGGAGCTTCTCTGGGGACTCATCTCAGCGTTAAACGAGGTTGAAATAGGTCGCAATTCCTTCTCTCGTTTGCCTTATTCTGAATCCCCAGAGAAAGCTCTGAACCCCGTACTTTGAAGTAGCTTGGGTATAGAGCCCAGAAAACGGTGAACAGACAGGCTGGCCAGTGCTTGTTCGGCGAATCCAGCGCACGCTATTTTCGCCTTATCCACGTATAAAGAGGCATCCGCTCCGCAACTCATGATTTATGCGCCTGATTGTCCCATAATTGACGTTTCAGGATGGAAACTAACTAGCAATAAGAAACACTTATGGAGCAAGGACTCACCCGCTTAGGCAAGGCTTTTATGGCCATCTTTGGCCTGTATACCCTGCTGGGCATGCATTATTTTCAGCACAATCAGGGAGGCAGCGCCCTTGAGCTGCCCATCAACGCAGTGGGTTGGATCTTTCTCTCTGTACTTATCGCCATGGGTCTGTGGCAAATCACCCTGAAGCAAAAAATACACTACAGTGCATTTACCCTGAGTATATTAGCCGCTTTTTTCCTTTTTCTTGCTCCGGTTTTTTACCCCAATAATGAATTTGCCGAATTCAGTTATCCAAGGTTAATGGGCTTTTTTGCTGGCTTCCTGTTTTTTCTGGGACTACAGCAATTTAACTTTAAACAGAAACACCTTTACTGGCTACTTTTGCTACTTGTATTGGCAGGCCTGCTGGAATCCGGTTATAGCCTGATGCAAAACTACCTGCTGAAACCAGGTAACGTATTTGGCTTTGACCCTAATTACGGCCGGCCCTATGGCATATTCCAACAACCCAATGCCCTGGGCAGCTTTATGGCTACTTGCCTGGTGTTATCCGGTTATCTCTTGGTTAGCTGGAAACAGGAGCAGGGCGGAAAAGCCATTTTTGGATTACTCTTATTATCCGCCTTAGCCACCAGCTGGGTGCTGGTTATCAGCCTTTCCCGCACTGGTTACCTGGGTGCAGCCATTGCATTGCTGTTATTAACTCCCTGGGCGCTAAAAAACCAGCCTAAAAGATATCTACTGTTTATACTGGCCCTGCTGATTGGTGTTGGCGCTTCACTTTCCACAGGTAACGAGTTTAAATCCCGTAACCAGGAGCAAATGCTGCAAGCCGGTTACCGCGCCCTGCACTATGAGCACAGCTGGTATATGCTCAAGGAAAAGCCATTATTGGGCTGGGGTTACGGCAGTTTCGAAGCCAGTTTTCTGGAATCTCGTGAAATCCGCTCCAGAACTGAATCACTGGCGCCGGAAGAGGAAAATCTCACCCACCCACATAATGAAACGTTATTCTGGGCGGTGGAAGGTGGCTTAGTACCTGTAGTGGCGATACTGATCCTCGTCATCTCCTTTGTCTTTATCCTTATTCGATTCAGCTTTGTTACTGCCCTGGCTTACGCTTCCTTGTTGGTTCCTCTGGCCGTTCACTCACAAACTGAATATCCATTTTATTTATCAACCGCTCACTGGGCGGCATTTTTATTGCTGGCTTTTTTTGTAGACGCCAGCTCAAAGAAGATAAAAGCCATTGAATTCCGCCCCTATTTCCTACTTAGAACCAGCGCGATATTAATCGTGCTTATTGCCGTTCCCTTTATGATCAGTACGCTGCACAGCAATTATCTGATCACGAAATACGAGCGGGACGGTCGCCGGGATTTGCGCATCTTACTGGAAGTGGTGAACCCCATGGCCTTTATCAGTCGCCTGGAATTCAATATCTACACCTTCCGTCTTGCTGTGGGAATGCAGTTGGACAAACCGGAAGAAGTGGAAGCTTACGCCGACTGGGCGCAGCAAATAGTCAAACACAGCCCTAAATCCAATATTTATTATAACTGGATGAATGCGCTGGATTATTTAGGGAAGAAAGAAGAAGCGAAAGAAGTCAGGCAATATGCGCAGCGGTTATTTCCGCGCAATCAACTCATTAATGCCAGTGAGTCCGTATCTATTGTCAGGGACATCGAAAAGGCGCCTTCGGATATTGCCAGCAGTGAGCTTATTATTCCTGAAGAGTTAAAATAACGGGAATGATAAAGAGAGCGAACACTGCATTGCCGTGTTCGCCGAACGTGTTTCCATGCGCTTTGCATCTCATCCCCGAGATGGATTCGTCTCCTACATAACCTTGGCCAAAGCACTAAGGCAAAGAGCCACATTCTCTTTACGGGCTGCGTAACCCATCAGACCTATACGCCAGGTTTTACCGGCAAATGCACCTAAGCCGGCGCCGATTTCCAGGTTATATTCATTGAGTAAACGGCTTCTTACTGCTCCGTCGTCGACCCCTTCTGGGATCCTGACCGCATTCAACTGAGGCAAACGCACTTCCGGAGCAACCAGGAACTCTATATCCAGCTCTGCCAGTCCTTTCGCCAGCTCCAGATGCATGTTGGTATGCCTGTCCCAACTTGCTTGCAAACCTTCCTGCTTTAGTTGCACCAGGGATTCGTGTAGCGCATATAAGCTGTTTACCGGCGCTGTATGATGGTAGCTACGCTTCCCCTCACCCGACCAGTATCCCATTACCAGGCTTTGATCCAGAAACCAACTTTGCACAGGATGCTCACGGTTTTTTATTCTGTCTAATGCAGCCTCACTGAAGCTTAAGGGTGATAGCCCGGGCACACAGGAAAGACACTTCTGGCTTCCCGAGTAAATAGCGTCAATACCCCACTCATCCACTAATACAGGAACACCTGCCAGAGAGGTAACCGCATCAACTATGGTTAAGCAGTTATACTTCTTGGCTAACTCACATAAGGCTTGTGCATCCGACAATACACCTGTGGAGGTTTCGGCATGAACAAAGGCCAATACTTTCGCATCCGGATTCTGTTTCAGGCTTTGCTCGACCAATTCCGGGTCAACCGCTTCACCCCACTGGTTTTCCACGGTAACCAGCTGACCGCCACAACGTACTACGTTTTCCGCCATACGTTGGCCAAACACGCCGTTTTGGCAGACGATGACCTTGTCGCCAGGCTCAACCAGGTTAACAAAACAGGCTTCCATGCCAGCACTACCAGGTGCGGATATAGCCATGGTATAGGCATTGTCGGTTTGAAATGCATATTTTAGTAGCTCTTTCACTTCATCCATCATAGTGACAAAGCAAGGGTCAAGGTGGCCTACGGTCGGGCGGCTTAACGCCTGTAAAACCTGTGGTGAAATGTCAGAAGGGCCCGGTCCCATCAATGTTCGCTGGGGTGGTTGAAATGATCTTATCGTCATATTTTATCCTATTGAGTTACAGAGATGTTGCCAATTTAGCATTGCTATCGCTAGGTTAAAATAATTCTTGCGATAATTATTAAATAAGACAATACGCTAGGTCACCATCAGGGCCACGAAGAAAGGCCACATTTGTGAAAAAGAAATTTTGGTCCGCCAGTAATTAGGGCTAAAATTTAATTTTGGTATTAGATTTGCATATCCAACGAGTGACGTGTCAAAACATTGGATAAGCGATATGGATATTTATGTTGTTAACTAAGCTACTTCTGCTGTTTTTTATCTCTTTCGTCTGGCCGCCTCTGGCCCTGGCAGATGTGTATTTTTATCAAGATAAAAAGGGCAACCTGCACTTCTCTCAATACCAGGTCGATGACAACTACAAACTCCTGATGCGCACCGCGCCTGCCCCTGAGCCGGCTAAGTTCAGAGGCTGGACTGACGGTCAAGGTAACTGGAAAAAACCGGCTAAAATCAGCAGTAAATTAAGGCAAAAGTATCACCTTAACGTAGTGAAGGCAGCTAATAAGCATAAAGTTGAACCAGCCTTGCTACATGCAGTGATCAGCGCGGAATCGGCCTATAACCCCACAGCCGTTTCCAAAGCCGGCGCCCAAGGGTTAATGCAGTTGATGCCAAATACAGCTAAGTCCTTAGGCGTATCAGACCCGTTTGATGTGAAGGACAACCTCGATGGCGGCGCCAAACACCTGAAAAAACTTCTCACGCGATATTCAACCAAGTCCCTGGCGCTGGCCGCTTATAACGCCGGAGAAGGGGCGGTTGCCAAACACGGTAATCAAATTCCCCCCTACCCTGAAACCCAAAGGTACGTCCGCAAGGTAATGAGTTATTATCAGGACTACATCAAACTAATGTAGTCCTGGTGCCAAACACACTCATCAACTCCCAGCATATCTCTGCATTTAACATCTCATCCCTGAGATGGGTTCGGCTCCTACCGTTCTATCGTGAGCTGTTACCCAGGTTTGACTGCCCCCCCCTGAAACCCAAAGATATGTCCCCGAGGGGAACCAAGCATAATAAAGTATTTTGGGTAACAATTGCCGCGTTGGCTGCAGCAGCGGATGCCTCTCTATAAGTGAAGAGGGCGAAGCCTGTGCCGGCAAGGCTCGCCGAACGCGCACCCATGCATTTAACATCTCATCCCTGAGATGGACTCGCCTCCTACCAATCCTGCTGGAACTGTTACCCAGGTTTGATAGCTACCCCCCAAGCTAATAAGTTATTATCAGGATTAGATAAAACTGATCTAGTTACAGGCTCAAATTACTAACTTATAAGCTTTTAATACTTCAATAACCGACCCACTGTCTTTATTATTAGACTCAGTCAATATCAAGTACCTCACTATTCAGCAACTTGCTCGAGCGACCTCCGTTTGCATATGGTGGCGCTTTGAATAGTTAGGTATTAGCAAACACAACAAGCCAATTCCAACATTGGCAAATAACGAGTGGAGATTTATTCAACATGGCAAGCTACGCATTAGCTTTTGGAACTACAACTAAAAACCGCGACGGTAAAATCATCGAAGCCTTTTTTCCTAACCCTGTCCTTGCTCCTTCAGAGCAACTGGCTGAAGAGCTGGCTGGTGTTGTCGGATATAAACAAGGTAACCAGGCTATCGAGGTTGAAGCCAACCTTTGCGCCGATATCGCCAAGGCATTTGCCAACGCAGATGATCAGGTAAACGCCAATTTTGCCAAAGCCGCCACTGGAAGCAATCAATCACTGGTATTGGTTATACTGGCTACCGATGAAAAACCGGCATCTGTAGCCGAAGGTTTTCTGAAGCTGCAACTGATCTCTCACCGCCGTGTATTGCCTCACGATACAGTGTTGGATGGTATCTTTGGCCTGTTGCACAACATCGCCTGGACGAGTCAGGGTCCTATCGACCTGCCCGAATTGGCCGAACGTCAAATGGAAGCGCGCCTGAAAGGTGAAACCCTGACCGTTAACTGTGTCGACAAATTCCCTAAAATGACCGATTACGTTGTGCCAGCCGGTGTACGTATTGCAGATACATCACGTGTCCGCCTGGGTGCTCACATAGGTGAAGGCACAACAGTAATGCACGAGGGTTTTGTTAACTTTAATGCCGGTACTAAAGGCGTCAGCATGGTAGAAGGTCGTATTTCTGCCGGTGTTGTCGTAGGTAACGGCAGCGATATCGGTGGCGGCGCTTCTATTATGGGCACCCTAAGCGGCGGCGGTCAGATGGTTATCTCCATCGGTGAAAACTGCCTGTTAGGCGCCAACGCTGGTCTGGGTTTCCCTATGGGTGATCGCTGCACAGTAGAATCCGGCTTATATGTAACAGCCGGTTCCAAAGTCCGCATGCTGGATGATAAGGGCCAGGAAGTTGAAGTGGTTAAAGCCAGAGAGCTTGCCGGTAAGAGCGACTTATTATTCCGCCGTAACTCGGTAACAGGCCAAATCGAGTGCCTGACCAATAAAAGTGCGGTAGAGCTTAACGCTGAGCTGCACGCCAACAACTAAGCGGTAAATACGAGGAGAGCGCCTGTTTCGCTCTCCTTATTTTTTCTGGAATTCAATATCAGGCAAGTACTTAGCCATATGCTTTTGGTAACTTTCTGAAGCCATATAAACCTTCAGGCTGTCGTTAAACGTTTTAAACAACTCCGCCGAAACCGATTTTCTGCTAAAAATAAAACTCACTTTATCTCGGTTAAGTAAGTAGGGATGAAACTCCATTTGCTTCGCCAGGCCCAACTTTCTGGCCTTATCAAGCCCGGAAATCACATCTGTAGCCACCCCGTCTACCCGGTTTCGCCCCAACATATCCAGGGCTTGCGCTTCGCTGTTGGCAAAATGCAGCTTTTTGAAGTAAATCGGGTTCTTCTTGATTTGTTCAAATTCCTGGCCATACCAGGCGCCGCGCTGAGTAGAAATATACACATCTGCGTCAAAGATATCGGCCAGCGCATCGGCGGGAAAAAGCTCCGGGATCCCCTTCGGCATCAATAAACCGATTAACTCATCGCGGTAACCTTCAGAAAAATAGCCTATTTTCGCTCTCTCCTTGGTATACGAAGCCGCCATAATAATATCCAGCTTACCAATAGCGATATACTTTAGCCCGCGCCTGGGTGGTACATAAACAAAATTCAGCTTACAATCCGTTCCAATTACGGCGGCTTTTAGGATCTCCACATCCAGCCCGGTCCAATCATTCTCGCCTTTAGCGACAAAAAATGGTGGCCAGCTATCTATGCTTACCTGTAGTTCACATGCTTGAAGGTAGCTGGGAAGAAATATCATCAGTAGGGTCAGGTATTTCATAACACACACTTATAACACAGTCTGTGTTAAGTTTAGTTCCTACAAAACCGATGCCCTGATAATTATGATTCAAAAGCAGCCCAACCGATTCTGGCGTAACCCGGCCCTGCCTTTTCTGGAAGCGAGAAGCGCCAACCACAGTAATATGTGTTATCAAAAGCACAGTCACAGGACGCTGTCCGTGGGTTTAGTGCTGGAAGGTCAAAGCTGCTTTTATTACCAGCAAGCAAATCACACTATAGGACCGGAAGACTTGGTGGTGGTAAACCCCAATGAAGTCCATTCATGTAATCCAACCCCGGGCCAGAATTGGTCCTACCATATGTTATATTTTTCTCCTTGCTGGATTGCTCAGCTACAGCAATCCCTGTTTGGTGGCGATGGCTGCTACCAGCCTATATCCGCGGGTTTGGTGAGGCGCCCCAGGTTAAACGAAGGTCTGAAAAACCTGGTAGACATCTTGTTTAACGAACCTGACAAGCTTGCATGTTTTGACGCCGTTTATGACTTTACGATTCTACTGCTGCAACAAGGGGGGACGAGTGAGAAAATTGAAACTAAATCCAATATAAACGCCGCTATCGAATACCTGAACCAGCATATCACCCAACAGCTGAGCCTGGAGCAACTCGCAGATAAAGTGCATTTAAGCCCCTACCATTTCTTACGTCAGTTTAAGGCAGTCACAGGGCTACCTCCTCATGCCTACCAAATAGACCGCCGCATTGAACTGGCCAAAAATATGCTGAAATCAGGGTTTCCAATTGCCCATGTAGCCCAGCAAACTGGCTTTGCCGATCAGGCTCACTTCCAGCGCCATTTTAAAGCCAGAGTCGCCGCCACTCCAAAGGTCTACCAGGCGGGCATTTAGTTAGTGTCCGTCCTGAAACTCATATATTCGTTCTTCAGTCATATTCTTAGAACGCGATACTTATCGTTTTGCAAAGGCCTAAGGTTAGTCACTACTATCACATCGCCCCCTGTCATTGTCAGCTTGCCTGGCAATCCAGAGGCCTATGGTGGGCACCGAGCTAGCTGTCAGGCCGCTGGAGCGAGTGTCGGACCATCCAGATGTCGGACCACCGCCTGCGCGAGAATGACAAGATAGCGTTTCAGGGCGGGCATTTAGTTAGCTATATGAAATGAGCAATTTCGTTCAATAACCTGTCGCTAACTAAATACATACTTGCTCCGAAAACAAGGAGCTGATTATGGAATCGTTTAATTTACAGGAATTGGTATTTATCGCAGGGGTCCACTTTTTAGCCCTGTTGAGTCCGGGGGCCGACTTTATTCTTATTGTACGTAGTGCGATTCAACAAAGGCTGGTAACCGGGATCTGCCTCTGCTTAGGTATCGCCCTGGCCAACCTTATCTATATACTGATCGCTATTCTGAGTTACGACATGCTCTCCAGGCAAGCCTGGTTGCTGGAACTGCTTCGATTTCTGGGCACAGGTTATCTGCTATATTTGGGGGTTATGATATTAACCGCTACCAGCAAAGATCCCAGCGAGCCTCAACAGGAACCACCGAGTAACAGATTGGCTAGCTTTACCCAAGGCCTAGCTGCAGGTCTGCTAAACCCAAAAAATGGCTTATTTTACCTCTCGCTATTCACCCTGGTTGTCGCACCATCCACAAATATAACCGCTAAGTTAGTTTACGGTCTATGGATGGCGGCAGCCGTCTTAATTTGGGATGTCCTGGTATTACTGCTTATTCACAGGGGCAGCCAAATTAGTCAGTTCTCTCGCTTTTTAACCAGCATAGAGAGAGTCTGCGCCATGCTGTTAATCGGTTTCGGATTAACCATGGGTTATCAGGCCCTGGAAAAATTTGTCTAGCTGTAATTTATATCCGCGCCCAGTTACTACAAACTTGGGTCAAACATTAGTAGGTTGCTGGTGATGGGCATTTCACCAAAAGGACTAATGTTGAATACGAGAGCTTTGGGTGCGCAGTTTGCGCACCATCTTTTTCCCCTCCATTTATCTATTCATTGCAGTCCATATGCTTGCGGATAATCCCGAGAAATTGTTCACCATATTTTTCCAGCTTGTTTGCACCGACCCCATTCAGAGCACTAAAACCTGTATTATCCACCGGGCGAATCTGAACCATCTCAGCTAAAGTGGCATCGTGAAATATCATATAAGGCGGGATATGATGTAAGGATGCAAGTTGACTTCGGTAGACACGTAAGGCCTCCCATAACAGCTTGTCCGGGTCTGAAGTAAATTGAATCGCATTGTGTTTTTTCGTTTTCTCTTTCTTGGGGTATTTCGCACTATCTTCCCTGAACTCAATTTTCTCCAGGCCCTTGAGTATTGGACGGCAGGCCTCCTCCAATTTCAATTGACCAAATTCGTACTCTACGCCGACATAACCTCGGGCGACTAATTGCCGATATACGGAGCGCCACTGAGCCTCACTGACGTCTTTACCTATGCCATAGGTAGATAGGTTCTGATGAGAAAAATAATGTATTTTGGCCGTGCCCTTACCCAGCAGAATATCCACCAGGTGCCCCACACCGAATTTTTCATGGATCCAACTCACCGCTCTTAGCAAAGCCTGTTCAATTCGGTAGTTTTGCTCCTGAGACATGGCGGAATTAAGGCAGGCGGAGCTTACTCCTGACTGATGCAAAGCATCCACCTGATCTTGCATCAGGGCGATTAAGGGTGAAATGACGATACCGACACCTGGCCTGAGTATGGCGGGAATTTGATAGCAGAGGGATTTTCCACCACCAGTGGGCATTAAAACAAAGACATCCTGACCATCTAACAGGGTCTGAATGATCTGCTCTTGGGGAAAGCGAAATTGCGAATATCCAAACGTATGCTGTAAAACAGCGAGCGCCTGCTCCATGGGGTCTCAAACCAAAACGAGCCGTTATTCAAACATAGCAGGTTGCTCAGCGAGCTCCGTGGTTTCTAGTGATAACCAGGGAGCTCACGACAAATCAGCTTAAACTGTGATCCCAGTCTTTCCAGACCACTTCATAACCCTGGTTTTTCACCATAGTCGCCACGTCCGCCGGGCTCCTGTCATCAGAAATCTCGAACTGCTCCAGGGCTTTTTCCGCCTCTTCCGCATACCCGCCTGGCTGGGTGCTGGAGCCGGCGCTCATGGAAGTGATGCCAAGGGGAATAACATGGTTACGGAAATGCTCGGATTCACGGGTAGACAGGGACAATTCCACCTCAGGACTAAACAAGCGATAGGCACAGATCAGCTGCACCATTTGTTTATCCGTGATCACCGACTTGGGCTGCAACCCCCCTTCACAGGGCCTTAACCTGGGGAAAGATAAGGTATATTTAGTTTGCCAGTATTTCTTCTCCAGGTAACTTAAGTGGCTGGCTACAAAAAATGAATCCGTACGCCACTCTTCAAGACCGATCAAGCTGCCGACCCCTATCTTATGGATCCCGGCTTTACCCAGGCGGTCTGCGGTATCCAGACGATACCAGAAGTCCGACTTCTTGCCCTTCAGGTGGTGCTCGGCATAGGTGACCGGATTATAGGTTTCCTGATACACCAGCACCGCATCCAGTCCGTATTCCATCAGCTCCTGGTAATCCGCCTGTTCAAGCGGTTGTACCTCCATGGTGATATGGGAAAAATACTTCCTCACTACAGGCAAGACCTGACGAAAATACTCCATCCCCACCTTACGCTCCGATTCACCGGTTACCAATAAAATATGGTCAAACTCCATCTTCTTGATGGCTTTTAACTCTTCTTCCAGCTGCTCCATATTCAGGGTGGTACGGCGAATTTGGTTATGCATGGAAAAACCGCAATAGGTGCAAATATTACTGCACATATTGGACAAATACAGGGGTACATAAAACTGTACAGTCTTGCCGAACCGCTGCTGGGTTAAGGCCATGGACTTTTGTGCCATCTGCTCGACGAAAGGCTCTGCGGCAGGAGAAATCAGCGCTTTAAAGTCTTCCATATCAAGACGGGACTTTGATAAAGCGCGCCTTACATCGGTCTCGGTTTTAGCGTAAATGGACAGACGGACGTCGTCCCATTGCAGCGCCTTAAACTCCTGCTCAAAACTCACGTAGATCCCTCCGAAATTTCGCATAAATGGACTTACGGACATCATTCCGTCGTAACGGCAGCGCCTCTAACTCCTGCTCAAAACTCACGCAGATCCCTCCAAGAATGCCGTCAGTGGGCTCGATGCAACAGCCTGACTAACCTGGCCCGCCAGTCCGGCTTCATAGGCCAATCGACCCGCAGCAACCGCCTGGGCAAAGGCCTTACTCATGGCCACCGGGTCTCCCGCTACCGCGATAGCTGTATTTACCAACACGGCATCCGCGCCCAGCTCCATGGCGAGAGCAGCGTGAGAGGGGCTGCCTATACCCGCATCCACCACCACAGGCACATTGGCCTGTTCGATGATGATTTCCAGGAAATCCTGAGTACGAATACCTTTATTTGAACCAATAGGGGCGCCCAATGGCATCACAGCTGCGCAGCCCACTTCTTCTAATCGTTTACACAGTACCGGGTCGGCATGCACATAGGGCAATACGATAAAACCATCACGAGCCAGCTCTTCAGCCGCCGCCAGGGTTTCTATGGGATCGGGTAACAAATATTTTGGATCCGGATGAATTTCCAGTTTCACCCAGTTGGTTTCAAGTGCTTCGCGGGCCAGCTTGGCGGCAAACACAGCTTCCTTCGCGGTTCGCGCGCCCGAGGTGTTGGGCAAAAGATCCATACCCGCTTTGATCAGGGGTTTAAGAATATCGTCATCACGATTTTCCATATCGACCCGCTTTAGCGCCATGGTCACCAGTTGAGAGCCGGAAGCAGTTAACGCATCCACCATAGTCTGTTGAGAGTTAAACTTTCCCGTACCGGTAAAAAGTCTAGAATTAAACGTCTTATCGCCAATAGTTAACATATAACCACCAAACAGGTCTGTTGATCATTACTCTTTACACCTGCTCCCGTAATTAAACGCGAATTAAACGTCTTATCGCCAATAGTTAACATATAACCACCAAACAGGTCTGTTGATCATTACTTTTTACACCGACTCCCGTAATTAAACGCGAATTAAACGTCTTATCGCCAATAGTTAACATATAACCACCAAACAGGTCTGTTGATCATTACTTTTTACACCGACTCCCGTAATTAAACGCGAACCAAATGTTTTATCACCTATGGTTAACATGCTTTAGCCTCCGGCAATCGCTTGGAAAAGAGAAATATTATCACCCGAATTAATACAGCGGGTTTGCCATTCGCTGCGGCTGACGATCTCCTGATTTATCGCCAGGGCTACACCTTTGTCGGCATCCCCCAGCAGATCTAATAGCTCAATCACTTTAATGTCTTGCGCCACATGCTGCTGGCTACCGTTCACTTTAATTTCGATTAGTTTTGCCATTTTATTCACGCTGTCAGCCCGTATGCCACTACTCACGTTGTGCACACACGGGGCAATTTGAGTCTTTTGGAATATTGAAGGTTTGCCAATCCAGGCTAAGTCCGTCAAACAGTTTAAGCTTGCCCTTAATCCCGCTTGGCAAACCAACTATATATTTGATCGCTTCCAGCGCTTGTAATGAACCTATGGCCCCCACCACAGGCCCAAGCACGCCGGAATTAGCGCAATTTAGCTGCTCTTCAATAGATTTAGGAAACAAGCAGTGGTAACAAGGGCTTGCTGAGTCCTTGAAATCAAAAAAGATTAACTGACCTTCCAGACGGATCCCCGCGCCGACAACCAAAGGCGTTTCAGCCTGAAAGCAAGCCTTACTGATAGCATGGCGACTTTCCATGTTATCGGTACAATCCAGCACCAAATCCACCATACCCAGCTCCATCGCAAGTTGAGACTCGGACATTTTTTTATTAATGGTGCGAACTCGGATTTCCGGATTCA
Source organism: Psychromonadaceae bacterium (assembly GCA_965249895.1). Lineage (GTDB taxonomy): Bacteria > Pseudomonadota > Gammaproteobacteria > Enterobacterales > CBDFNC01 > CBDFNC01. Next base: position 668,627 of record CBDFNC010000001.1, on the reverse strand, counting down.
GGGCAAGTAGTCGCTGCTTGGCCAGGCTTGCCTTGGATTGACCCACAGACTGAGTATCGTAACTAATCTGCCGCTGCAGGTTAGTTACATCCAGTTCGTCAAAGTCGCATAACACCAACTGGCCAACGCCTGCGGCGGCCAAGTATAAAGACGCGGGAGAGCCTAACCCTCCCAGGCCGATAATCAGTACTTTCGCTTGCTTGAGCTTGTTTTGCCCCTCTTCTCCTACATTACCCAGGAGAAGATGACGGCTGTACCTCAGGGTTTCTTGATCAGTTAACATCTTTTGTGTCCATCAAACATGCGCCTCAATATTAGGCGATTCCATCACAGCATTAAAAGCGTCAACCACAGTTTTAGGATCATCGGCAAGGGTGATTGCCGTTACCACAGCGATACTGCCCACGCCTGTCTGCCATATTTCCGGCGCCCGTTGCAGATTAATGCCACCTATGGCCACAGTGGGCACACCTTTCATCAGGCCGACATAATTGGCCAAACGAGCGACCCCTTGCGGGTTGGAAGGCATATCCTTGGTTTGGGTAGGGTAAATATGGCCCAGGGCGATATAACTGGGTCTCAACAGGCGAGCCCTGAGCATTTCATAATACCCATGAGTGCTTAAACCTAACCTCAGACCGGCGTCACTGATTTGCGGCAATACAGCCACATCCATATCTTCCTGACCCAGGTGTACACCATAGGCACCATGTTTAATGGCCAGTTGCCAGTAATCGTTAATAAACAGACGCGCCTGATATTTTTTACCTAAAGCGATGGCATCGATTATCTGCTGCTCCACTTCATCTGGCTGTTTATCCTTGATGCGTAGCTGGAGGGTTTTGACTCCCATCTCCAGCAATCGCCGGATCCAAACTAGCGTATCCACCACAGGATAGAGGCCTAGCTGCAACGTACCACAAGATGGGAATCCAGCGCCTTGACTAAGATCACCCTCTAGCTGTAGCAACTTACCCAGCTTAGAGCCGGGTAACACCACTTCAGGAAAATCATCCAGGTCCGTCGGCCAACCCAGGTGGGCCAGAGGACCAGGTCCCTTGCCGTAACCCTGGCTATATTTCAGCCCCTGATTTACATAGGCTTTGGCAATCACTAAGGCATCTTCTATGGGGTAATCCAGTGCTATAGCCGTGGCAATAGCAGAAGACAAACAACAGCCCGTACCGTGATGATGCTCACTCTGGATACGATCCGAGCATAAAACAATTTCACGTTGGCCATCACTCCAAAAGTCCAGGCAAAGCTTGTCCACCAGGTTTAAGTGGCCGCCTTTTACCAGCACGCCTTTACAACCTTGTTCAAGCAAGCTGGCGACACCGGCGCGCAGCGATTGAACATCACTGCAAGCCTCACCGGTAAGCACATAGAGCTCACCGGCATTGGGTGTCAATAGATCCACATAAGGGAGCAATTTGTTAACCACACTCGTTAACAAATCAGACTCTGCCATGGGTTGGCCGCTTGACGCCACGGCCACGGGATCGTAAATCACATAGGGTTTGGCATCGGGGCTAAAGGTCGCTAAACAACCGGCCAGTAACTCAACATGGCTGGACTTGGACAGCAGGCCGATTTTAATAACCTGAGCAGGTAAATCCTGCTCAAGGGCTTCAAGCTGACGAGAAAACATCTCGTCACTGACTCCTTCTACCTGTAACACGGCCACTGAATTTTGCGCCGTGACACTGCTAATCACAGAGCAGCCAAACCCCCCCAAGGCTTCTATGGTGTGGAGATCGGCCTGGATCCCGGCGCCACCGCCAGAATCCGAGCCCGCCACTGTCCAGACAATGGGTTTATCACTCACTATCTGCTCCTTTATACAGGCTCATGGTAAAGCTCTGAGCCTTTGCTGCGGAACTCTGCCGACATCTGTTTCATGCCATCTTCAGCGGACACTGTCACTTCTTCATCCAGCAGCTTAACTGTTATGGTGCCGGCCTCCAGTTTAGCCGCGTAGTCACGCACATCCTGAGAGATCTTCATGGAGCAGAACTTAGGTCCGCACATGGAGCAGAAGTGAGCTACTTTACCGGATTCCTGTGGCAGGGTTTCATCGTGGTAGGCGCGCGCCGTCTCAGGATCCAGGCCTAAGTTAAACTGATCTTCCCAGCGGAATTCGAAACGCGCTTTGGACAAGGCATTGTCACGTATTTGCGCGCCAGGATGGCCTTTGGCTAAATCAGCCGCATGAGCCGCCAGCTTGTATGTCACCAGACCTACTTTAACGTCTTCTTTATTTGGCAGGCCCAGGTGTTCTTTTGGCGTCACGTAACACAGCATGGCGCAGCCGTACCAACCGATCTGGGCGGCGCCTATTCCGGAGGTTATATGGTCATAACCCGGGGCAATATCTGTGGTCAAAGGACCTAAGGTGTAGAAAGGTGCTTCATGACAGTCTTCCAGCTCCTTATCCATGTTTTCTTTGATCATCTGCATTGGCACGTGACCAGGGCCTTCAATCATTACCTGAACGTCATATTCCCAGGCGACTTTGGTGATTTCACCTAAGGTTTCCAGTTCCGCAAATTGGGCTTCATCGTTGGCATCCATAATAGAGCCGGGACGCAGTCCGTCACCCAGCGACAGGGCGACATCATACTGGGCGCAAATTTCACAAATCTCACGAAAATGCTCATAGGCAAAGTTTTCTTTATGATGAGACAGGCACCACTTAGCCATAATAGAGCCGCCACGAGACACGATACCCGTCAGGCGTTTGGCAGTCATAGGTACATAACGCAGCAATACACCGGCATGGATAGTGAAGTAGTCCACCCCTTGCTCAGCCTGCTCAATCAGGGTATCGCGGAACATTTCCCAGTTCAGGTTTTCAGCCACGCCGTTTACTTTTTCCAGCGCCTGATAAATAGGCACGGTACCGATTGGCACCGGAGAGTTACGCAGGATCCATTCACGAGTTTCATGAATATTACGACCGGTCGACAGGTCCATTACTGTATCGCCGCCCCAACGGGTGGACCATACCAGCTTCTCAACTTCTTCTTCGATAGAAGAGCTGACAGACGAGTTACCTATGTTCGAGTTTACCTTCACCAGGAAGTTACGACCTATGATCATAGGTTCGGTTTCAGGGTGGTTGATGTTACATGGAATAATTGCGCGGCCAGCGGCGACTTCCTGACGAACGAATTCTGGCGTGATGTTCTCTGGCAGGTTGGCGCCAAAGTTTTCGCCAGGGTGCTGACGCTTAAGCAGCTCACTCTTGATCCGGTCACGACCCATGTTTTCACGAATGGCGATATATTCCATTTCCGGCGTGACCAGCCCCTGACGGGCATAGTGCATTTGCGAGACGTTTTTACCCGGTTTAGCCCGGCGAGGTTTTGGCAAATGCTCAAAACGCAGGTGATCCAGACCTTCATCCGCCATTCTTTGCTGGCTAAACTGAGAAGTCAGACCATCGAGTCGCTCCGTATCCTGACGTGCTTCAATCCACTTCTGACGCAGTTTATTTAAACCAGCACGAACATCAATTGTTACATTGGGATCTGTATATGGACCGGATGCATCGTAAACCGGGATAGGTTCGTTGGACTCGAGCTGAGGATTTTCTTCGGTACCGCCGGTAAGGGTATCGGCCTGATTAATTTGACGCATTGCCACTTCGATATCGTGGATTTCGCCTTTAATAAAAATCTTTTCAGATTTGGGAAACGCATCATTACCCAGGTTGGTAATATATTCTTCAGCAGCTTGACGTAATTCTCTTCTACTAGCCATGAGCAGTCTTCACCTTGTTCCAGAAAAAGTGTGATGATTGCTTGTCGGAAGGTGGAGTGAGGCATATTTTGAATAGATTTTTGCCCTCTTGTTCCCTTCGCTGGTACTAACCAAATCAGGTTCCACGGATCCCGTAAATAACGGTCTCAGCCCATAAGGCACTCCGACAAGATGGGAGCTAGTATAGAAATTGATAAGAAAAATACAAGATAAGAAAGCATAAATGTACATATTGAGGTTTTTTAGTCACTATTCAGAACATTGCCTGGTAATCCAGTGACTTTGGGGTTCGGATCCCCAACCCGCGCACCTAGTTGTCAGTTCTCCGTCCCTGGCGCTGGATTGCTGTGTCCCTTGTGCAATGACAGTGCTCGATTTAGCACCTGTGCAAACGCGGGCTTGAGGATAAAGCGAACTTCGGATATCAATTACCAGTCTATGTAATTAGACGGTTCTGAAAACTGCTAGAGGATAAGGCTTATCAAACTGCGAGATCCAATCGAGTCACCCTGTGTGAGAAACTGTTGCCTGGATGACGATGATATCTGCTTGGGCTGCTTTCGCAGCCTCGAAGAAATTTGCCAGTGGCATGATGCAGATCGAGACATGAGATTGAAAATATTAGAAAAATCTGAACAGCGCCAGCTAAACCACGGCACTAGTTATGTGTTAAGCACCAGCCCAAGCCCCAACAATAAACAATAGAAGAAACTGCTTAACGCCGTCCTCTTCAGCTGCTGGTTTAATACCTCAGCCTGCTCGCTGTGCGCCAGTTTAGTCGCACCGGAAAATAAGGGAACTAAGGTGAATAAAAATAACCAGATTGGCCAGGAAAAAGCCTGTGTATCGATAAATGCCAGGGTACAAAGCAGGGCCGAGAATATCAGCCCCCATTGATAAAAACATGCTCTTTGTCTTCCCAACCGCACCGCCAGGGTTATTTTCCCAGCCGCTTTATCCGTCTTAATATCACGCGTGTTATTTATATTAAGCACCGCCGCCGATAACAAACCACAGCTGGCGGCGGGTAACATCAGCACCCAGCTCAGAGACTGACTATACAAATAATAACTGCCCAGCACTCCTAACAGGCCAAAGAATAAAAACACAGAAATATCACCCAGTCCCCGATAACCATAGGGGGATTTCCCCATGGTGTAAGTGATCGCGGCAATAATGGCCAGCAGGCCTAGACCGATAAAACCTAAGATAGCTTGCCAGTTTTGCCCAAAAGCCGTGAATAGCAGCGCCAAACCGCTCACCACAGCCAATCCGGAGGCTAAGGCTATGGCTTTTTTCATCTGCACCTGAGTGACCAAACCCGCCTGCATTACGCGCCGAGGGCCCTGTCGTTGCTCATTGTCTGCCCCCGAAACCGCATCTCCATAATCGTTGGCTAAATTAGAAATAACCTGTAACAAGACAGCCGTAATAAGGGCAAGAATTAAAATTCCGGGCTGAAAGTGGCCGTGAAATACTGCTAACCCTGAACCGAGAAATATAGCACCACAAGCGAGGGGTAAGGTTTTAGGACGTATGGCTGATAGCCAGATAGATAAAGTGTCAGGCATGGAAATATCCAGAAAAAAAGTTCATTGGCATATCATTCCATTGCCAGAGAATCGCTACCAATGTAGCGTTTGCATTACATCACTGATAAGTTAACAAACTTGTCAGGCAAAATAAAAATTGATTTCGCGTAATAACAAAGAGTGAGAGACACAGTAAAATCAACCGGAAATCAGGCCCTCAATCTATTTATGTTATCTCTAAAAGCGCTAAACACTCAGTTAGTCGAACTAGGTCAAAAACCGGTCGATGATGATTTTATTAGCCTACGCATGCCGACTTCCAAACTGAATTTGCTGGCTTGGTTACAAACCCAGACTCTGTTTCCCAAATTATATTGGAGTGACAAGGACGACCAGGCGGAGGTCGCCGCCTTGGGTATTTGCCATTCCCTACAAAACTTGCCTGAGCTGGATGGCCAGGCCAGATACTATGGCGGTATAGGGTTTCAGCCCGAAACCTCCAGCTGGCCAGAGTTTGGCCACAGCCGATTTATCCTGCCACGACTTGAAGTCAGGCGACAAGGCAAGATTTATGAGCTGATTTGCAACTTGTACCCGGCGCGCAGCTCGTTACAGGAAGAACTAAACCAGGCGCTATCTCTGACATCACAAATCCAGCTATCTGCACCTATAGGGGAAATTAACAACCCTATCCTATCGCGCCAGGATAACCCTACTAAACACCAGTGGAACAGGTTAGTCGAACAGGTGATCAGCCCGGAATTTCAGCAGACCACGGCCAAAGTCGTACTATCCAGGCAAACCCAGCTCACTTGCCGCGACACCATTAACCCCTGGCAGTTATTGCAAAACTGGCAGTCATTAAATGCCAACTGTTTTCAGTTTGTCTTCCAGTTTTCAAAACAACAGAGTTTTATTGGCTGCTCTCCAGAGCGGCTCTACCTGAGATCCGGCGCCCGGCTCACCACGGAAGCCCTTGCAGGCACTACCGCCAGAGGACGAAACACGGAGCAGGACGAGAAGCTGGCGGACGAGTTGCTGTGCGATCCGAAAATTAAGCGCGAAAATGCCTTAGTACTTAACGATATCCTGACAAGACTCAACAAGGTCAGCTTAGACGTGGGCCTGGACCCAGTCGGGGTCCTTAAGCTCAAGAGTGTACAACACCTGAAACAGCGTATTCACGCCTATTTAAGACCCGAAATAAATGATCCAGAGCTGCTCGACGAGCTGCACCCGACCCCTGCCGTGGGCGGGACCCCCAAACAAAACGCCCTGGACTTTATCTGCCGCAATGAAACCTACCACAGGGGCTGGTATGCCGGCGCCGTGGGTTATTTAAGTACCGAGCAAAGTGAATTTTCGGTGGCCATACGCAGTGCGCTTATTCAAGACAGGCAAATTAAGCTGTTCGCCGGAGCGGGAATTGTCGCCGGTTCAATTCCCGAGCTTGAGTGGCAAGAACTGGACAACAAAATCAATACTGTCCTGACCCTATTAAAATAAGATACTGAATTGATGCACAAACACTATCCAAACCCGAACATTTTGTGGGCCAATATACTGCTGGAAGAGCTCAGCCGCCTAGGGGTGGAAGATATTTGTCTGGCGCCGGGATCCCGCTCAACCCCTTTAGTACTGGCGGCAGCCGAAAACCCAAAGCTGGATAAACACCTCCACTTTGACGAAAGAGGGTTAGGTTTTTTTGCGCTTGGAATGGCAAAAGCTAAAAATAAACCAACTGTAATAGTCACCACATCGGGTACCGCGGTGGCCAACCTTTATCCAGCGCTAATTGAAGCAAGCCTGACCAATGTTCCTTTGATTATTCTGTCTGCGGACAGACCTGCGGAGCTCATCGATTGCGGCGCCAATCAGGCAATTAATCAAACCGGCATCTTTGCTCAATACCCGGTATCGGCTGTTAACCTGCCGGCGCCGGATCTCCATATACCTGCGGCGTTTTTGCTTACCAGTATCGACCAGGCTGTCAATCAACAGGCACTGACGCCTGGCCCAATACATATCAACTGCCCTTACCGGGAGCCGCTATACCCTGGTCTGAACTTACATAATTACAGTGAATATCTGGCGCCAGTTTCAGCCTGGTGTAGTGGTGAAACCTGTTACAGTCAGTACCACAACAAACAAACAGCATTGACGACGTCATTAAACTGGCCACAAATAAGCCGCCAAAAAGGTCTGATTATTTGTGGCCAAACAGAAAACTGCGACATGGTCGCCCAATTTGCCAGTGAACTGGGCTGGCCGCTGCTGGCGGACATTCAGTCCGGGTTAAAAGGCCATCCATACCCCTTACATTACTACGATATCCTGTTGAACAACGCCGATTACAAAGCGGTATTGGAGCAGGCCGACATCATTATTCAGTTTGGCGCCAGGCTGATCTCAAAACGCCTGCTTGGGTTTATCCGCAACTTTTCTGGCCCGTACTGGCTCATTGACAAAAGTACACCCAGACTGGATCCCGCTCATATTGTCAAGCAACGCTTTGTTGCGACAACGGACGACTGGTTAAGACTCCACCAGGCAGATAAGTACAATCCCTGGGGTGAAGAGCTGATTAAGGCTGATGAGCAGATCGACCATTGGCTTCACGACACGGACCAAGGTTTAACTGAACTTTCAGTCACCAGGGCGTTACCACGCTTGCTACCTGACAACAGCCATTTATTTCTCGGCAACAGCATGCCGGTACGCTTGTTGGATATGTTTGGCGAACAAAACAGCAAGCAACAAAGCATATATACCAACCGCGGGGCCAGCGGTATCGATGGCTTGTTAGCCACTGCGACCGGTGTGGCTAAGGCCAACCCAGAGCGACCTTTAACCCTGCTGTTAGGGGATACCTCACTGCTGCATGATTTAAACTCCATGCCGCTGCTTAAACAGCTGAGCTCCGCCATGATAATTATCGTGTTGAATAATGACGGCGGCGCCATCTTTAACCTGCTGCCGGTGCCTGAGCAGGTAAAGGCAGACTACTACCGACTTCCCCACGGCCTTAACTTTAAAGCCGCCTGCGAACTCTTTGAGATCCCGTATCTCAATCCAATCAGCCAGCAAGAATTTGAGCTGGACTATACTTCCTGCCTGACATTTTCAGGAGCGAGCTTACTGGAAATAAAAACACCTGCAGATGAAACCACCGAGCTGGTAAAGAGCATAGGTAAGCGGATCGGTGAACTCACTTTATTTTAAAGTAACGCCGAGTAAAGCAGGCCTTCCCCTGGTCTTTCTGCATGGCTTTCTGGGAAACCATCAAGACTGGCAACCCGTGTTTGATAAACTGGCCCAACAGCACACCTGTATCGCGCTGGATTTACCCGGGCACGGAGCGAGCAGCCATATAAAGGCGCCTTTAGACAATGGCTTTGCAGCCACCAGTCGGTTGATCGGTCAGACCCTGACTGAGCTCGGCGTAAACGCTTATATTTTGATCGGTTATTCGCTGGGTGGGCGTATCGCTTTATACCATGCCAGGCGACAACCTCAAGGTATCAAAGCACTGGTACTGGAATCCAGCCATACAGGCCTTAGCTCGGAACCAGAGAAACAGCAGCGTTTGCTTGCGGACCAAAATTGGGCGAAACGTTGGTCCTCTCAGGCCATCACAGAAACCTTAGCCCTCTGGTATCAGCAGGGGGTGTTCGACTCCTTAACACCAATCCAGAAACAAAGTTTGGTGAACAAACGTAAGGTAAACCAGGGAGAGGCCTTAGCCCATATGTTACTGGCCACCAGCCTGGGCAAACAAGACAATCTGGCACCTTTTTTGGGGCATACCGAGTTACCTGTCTATTATTTTTGCAGCCGCCAGGATCGCAAATTTTTCCAGCTGGCGTCACATTTGAGCAAGGCCCATCCAAACCTACAAATCCGACCATTTAGTGAGGCAGGTCATAATATTCACCTCGAGCAGGCGATACCCTATGCCCAGGAGTTAGCGCAAATCACCTCAAGTCTCTCGGAGAGTAAATGACAGCTATCAACTGGCAAGACCATTCCAGCCCTTATCAGGATATCCTCTACCACAAAGCTCAAGGCATCGCGAAAATCACCATTAACCGGCCCAAAGTACGCAACGCATTCAGGCCTGTGACCGTACAGGAAATGAGCCGGGCGTTAGAAGATGCCAGATACGACCAAAGCATAGGTGTCGTTATCCTCACCGGTGCCGGAGAACTGGCATTCTGTTCCGGCGGAGATCAGCGTGTGAGGGGGGATTCCGGCTATCAGGACGACTCAGGAGTACATCACTTAAACATACTTGATTTTCAACGCCAAATCCGCACCTGTCCGAAACCTATTGTTGCTATGGTTGCCGGATATGCAGTGGGCGGTGGTCATGTATTACATATGATGTGTGACTTAACCATAGCCGCCGACAACGCCCAGTTTGGCCAAACCGGACCAAAAGTCGGCTCCTTCGACGGGGGCTGGGGCGCAAGTTATATGGCGCGTATCGTCGGCCAGAAAAAAGCCAGGGAAATCTGGTTCCTGTGCCGCATGTATGATGCCAAACAAGCGCTGGATATGGGGCTGGTTAATACGGTAGTGCCATTAGCCGAACTGGAGAAAGAAACGGTTTCCTGGTGCAGAGAAATGCTGCAAAACAGTCCCATGGCGCTGCGCTGCCTGAAAGCTGCATTAAATGCGGATTGTGACGGCCAGGCCGGGCTGCAAGAATTAGCCGGTAATGCCACTATGCTATTTTACATGTCCGAAGAAGGTCAGGAAGGACGTAACGCATTTAACGAAAAACGACCACCGAATTTCGAAAAATTCGGCCGAAACCCTTAATGCCCACACTATTAAAGCCAGTTTCAGCCTGGCTTTACCGCTACTCGATTCCCCTTAAAGGAACGTTGAGGCTTAAACATCAGATCATCACTTTTCGTCGGGGTTATATTCTCAGATTGGCGGCAAAAGACGGCAGTGAAGGTTTTGGCGAACTTGCTCCGCTGCCCGGGTTTAGCAAGGAAACCCTGACACAAGCAAAACAAGCGCTGCTGGGATCTCTCACTGAACATTTAGCTGGAGTTGAAAACACCAGCACACTGCCTTCTGTGGCTTTCTGTCTGGACTGTGCCCGCTGGCAAATTCCAACCGAGATGCCTGCGCAAACCAACTGCCAACCTCTGCTACAGGACTCTTCCGAGGAAATTAACCACAGGTATCTGGCGCTTAATAAGCCGAATCTGGTTAAGCTCAAGGTGGCCAAACTTGCGCCCGAAGTAGAGGCTGCTTTGATCAACCGGCTCGTTTCGTTGAACCCTAAGCTCAAAATTCGCCTGGACGCCAACCAGAGCTGGTCCCTGGAGCAGGCGCTGAACTTTGCCAGACAGATCCCACAGGGTAATGTGGATTATATCGAAGAGCCTTGCCAGCAACTCTCGGACAGCCTGAATTTCGCGACACAAACAGGCATAGCTTTGGGCCTGGATGAAAGTCTGCAAGTCACAGACTTTGAATTACCACATCATCCATTGATCAAAGCGCTTATTCTAAAGCCGACACTGATAGGCAGCCTAAAACGGCTGCGCCAGCTTATCCAGCAGGCCAATCGAAGGAACATACAAGTATCCATCAGTTCCAGCTTTGAATCCTCCATGGCTATCAGTCAACTATATCAACTGGCCGAGATCTGGACTCCCGAAACTATATCCGGACTGGATACTCTGGACTGGTTTAGCAAAGATATTATTTGTCCCTCCGGCCGAAATATTCCCTGTTTATCCCTCAACGAATTGGAGTTGGTTTGGAAAAGCTCAACTGCCCCTTAAGGCAACAGGCGATAGCTCAGCCGGAAGAAACTGCCATTTACCAACAAGCAGGAAGTATCAGCTTTGGTCGGCTAGACAAGCTGGTCAACCATATGGAGCAGCAGCTGACTGACCTGGAAATCACCGCAAATACACACCTGGGGGCATGTGACTTTAATTCCTTAGAGCTTATCGTACTGATGCTTGCCTGTTTTCGGCAGTCCATTGTTTTTTGCCCGATTAACCCCAGGTTAAGCCAGCCAGAGCAGGCCCAAATGTTATCCCAGGCAGATATCTCCTGGTTGTGGCACCGACAAAGCTGGACCTTTGCAGGCGTAACCGCCATACAAATACAGTTAAAGGAAAAACCAGTCGAGCTCACTCAACTACCACTTAACGGGTTCAGGCCCGCCAATATTATTTTTACTTCCGGCAGTAGTGGTGCGCCTAAAGCTGCGGTGCATAACCTGGCCAACCATTACTACAGCGCACTGGGTTCGAAACAACGAATACCTTTAACTAGAGGGGATATATGGCTGGCCAGCCTGCCCCTGTTTCACATTGGCGGGTTGGCTTTGGTGATGCGTTGTCTATTTTCCGGCGCCAGTATCGCAATTCCATTTGGCAAGGAACTGGTGAAAAACCTAAAAAGCTGGCCGGTGACCCACGTTTCTATGGTGCCAACTCAGCTGCTCAGATTACTGGCAGCCGACCACACCCAGCTAAAGTTAAAGCACCTGCTTATTGGCGGCGCCGCGATACCCAAAACTTTACTGCAAGAAGTAAGCAAAAAAAACTTTAACAGCTACCAAAGTTATGGCCTGACAGAACTGAGCTCACAAGTTTCCACTAACTATGCAGAGTCAAACTCAACAGGCAAGCCTCTGCCGTATCGGGAAGTTAAAATCTTAAAGGGTGAGATTTTGGTCAGAGGCCTGACCCTGTTTTTGGGCTACTACCGGCAAGGAAAAATTACCCCAGCAACAAAAAACAGCTGGTTCCACACCAAGGATATGGGAACAATCACCAGTGACGGGCTCCATGTTAGCGGTCGCAAAGACAATATGTTTATTTGTGGCGGAGAAAATATCCAGCCGGAACAGCTAGAACAACAAATCAGTCAGTTTACCGAAGTAATACAATCCATAGTTGTCCCCATTGGGGACAAAAAGTTTGGATTCCGACCCGCCGCCTTTGTCCAATGGAAGGGAACATGCCAACAGGCTGAATTACATACTTTTTTAGAAGGTCGATTGGCGAGGTTTAAATTACCCCTGTACTATTTTTCCTGGCAAGATCCGGCTACAAGCGGTCTTAAGGTTAGCCGGAAGGAATTTATTACAATAGCGGAAAAAATACAGACAATAGGTTAATCGCGGGTATTGATGGACATTGCAATGATACTCTCTTTTTATCCCAGTAACTCTCCCAAACAAAGCCAGGAAACGGGACGATAAACTTAATTATCGGCCATTAATATTTAATCATTATAAATGCCGCAACCATATGTTATTAAACAGATTACTTTAAAATCAATCACTCCGATTATCTGTGCTTACTACCGTTTATCCCAGCTATTAACAAATTGTCACTTCTTACTGGCAAAAAAACAAAGCTGTTCTAAAGTTAGTGGCGCTGAAGACAAATAATAAAAAACGGCTTCAACTTCAAAGAAGCCAACGCGACCTTAGGTAGGAGATGACCGGAAGGCGAAGAAAATGGGCAAAATTTCACCAATATTGGGCAAAGAACACTTTGCTTCAATAGTTTGTTAGAACCCGATCCTTTGGAGTATTACGAAATGAACAATATCCACAAAGTGGAACTGCTACCCGATTCTCAGGCCTTGCTTTGTGTTGCGGCTTACCAGACTAAGTTTGATGATCCAGCTGACTACCAGGATGTACTCAAGCAATTACACAATACTATCCATCAGCAGGGCTTTATTGCCAAGTTTGACGCCCGGGACTGGATGAGAGAGCAAGGAAGGGATTACCTTTCTAATCCAAAACTGTTTGAGAATGCTCCGTTAACCTATGTGTGTGCCTTTCTAAGCGAACTATTTAAACACCAGAATGTAGAAAAGTTGGCCAAACAAGTAAAACCAGAAACCTTAAAAGTAGTACTCAAGCGCTTAAGCGCCTTTCACTAAATTTCATACCCTCTCCTTGCTTGACCGGCTTATGTCGGTCCTTTTTGATCTTGCGCCCACTGAATAAATTTCACCACAGGGTAGGGCGACATAAACAAAAGCCCCAACCCCAGTAAACTCGCAACAGTCAAAACGCCCGTTACCCCTGTGGTAGTCAACTCGGTAAAAAAATAACAATAAGCACCTGCCAAAGTAAGCAGCAGGCCGACCCAGTGACATATTTTAAAGAAAAATAACCAACTCATCGCCTAGTCCTTAGTCAGATTAACAAGTCATTTTAGGTGAGTTTTCACTCCTTGACCGTCGAGTTAATGATCATAAAAACCAGATAAAGCGTCAACTTTTATAAATAAAAGGTCAAAATGGGCGACAAATGACATTCAACTTTCTTTTCACCGAGAATTATTTGTGAGAGATTGACCATTCCATTTGTAAGATAAAGCTACAAGAGTAATAAGACAATTGCTTTTTAAACACTGTAAATTGCTACCACAAAACAAACATACTTATAAAATACAATATGTTAAACACAAGATCAGCCAAGTGGTAACAGTTCTCAATAATAATTTTTCGTTCAGACTATTTTCGCGGACTGAAAAATCATTATATTTGGTTGGGCAAGGACGCAAGGATGTCGAACAGGAAGTTTGGTAATCAATGGAAGATGCAAGGACAGGCTACAGGATGTAGCAATGGACACCTCCAGGATGGAGATTGACAGCAAGTCAGGATGATTTGTTAGGTTAGGAAAACCGCCTAGGGACAAACCCAAAGGATTGGGAAGTGGAATTGCCTAAGGATTAGGTAATAGTCAGGGAGCGCAGGGAGCACCTTTACATCAGGGAGTAGATGTTTTGACTGTCGGGACGACACCTTTGGTGTCGTCCTTTTTTTTACTTAAATTTCCGCTCAGCATTTGTAAGCCAGGAGCATTTCAGGGGTTAGCTATGATACTCAGGATGTGTACACCTCAGCTCCTTATCCCCGCTAACTAATGTCCATCCTGAAACTAGGCATACACAAGTTACCTTGATCTGATGTAGAGCCGAATCCATCTCAGGGATGAGATGTTAAAAACATGGATGCGCGTTCGGCGAACCTTGCCGGCACAGGCTTCGCAGATTGCATCTACGGTTATCGCAACAATTGCGCCCCCAAAATGGCAATCACTAGCCAACAGACACAAACTTGTCTTCACTCAGCTCTGTTTCCCCATCCCATCTATAGGCAACCAGCCGACCATCGGCGCTATAGTCCACGCAGGCAACCCGTGAGGTTTGTAAACCAGGCCTACCTTGCAGCCAGTAATGACCAATAAAAACAGGCTCTTTACCTAAATAAGAGTAATTAGCCGCTTTCACATCTATGCTAGGCACATTTTCCTCCTGCCCCAGGGGTACCAAGGCCAAATCCCGATAAGTTCGGGCCTGGGTCCGCCACCACTTAACTCGGATATCACACCTGGTATTGCCATATTTATCGAAAAAGTTGTGACCTTCCGGCAGGGTCATTTCTGGTCCCTTCAGCAGAATTTCAAAGGCGTCATATTCCAGATTACCTAGCTTCGCCGAGCGCACCAATAGATCATGGGAAATTTCATTATTCGGACCCAATAGCGGTTTCACTTTATCCAGGGTTTTTTGATGCCAACAGGCATGGACAAAACGAGCCCCATCCAGCTCCAGAAAAACCGGCAGCTGACGCAACCAGTGAATAGCGGACCAGTAAGCTTGATTATCCCCCTTAAAGGCATCAATAAAACCCTGGTGTTGTTTCATATTCTTTTCGTTGTGCGGCCTAAGCCAGTATTTAGGACTGTCCGGATCCCGGGTCGCATAACAGACAGCGTTGTATTCATGGTTACCCATAATTACTTTTGCGCGTCCCATGCTCTCCATTGCGCGCACCAGCGCCAACACTTCCGTCTGCTGGGGGCCATTATCGATTAAATCGCCAATAAATACTGCGCTACGTTGGGGATGAAAGTAACTGTCGCCGCAAGGCTGATAACCCAACTTAATTAACAACTCGATAAGCAAGTCGGCGCGACCGTGTACATCTCCGATCACATCATATGCAGGCAAAGTAAGCTCCTTTGATTACCCTGATACTACAGAGTAAATGAAGCCAGATAATAAAGTAAACGGACAAGGCCTCGTTTACTTATTCTTTTTGGAAAATATTCAGTCCCACCTGGCGCTGAGTTCTGTTTCTCACTGCCATTGCTGCGATCCCAGCCAACACCCTCACTCGCGAAGTTCGGCTCAATTGCTGCCCCTTGCTGCTTCAACTTAGCGCCACAACTGTTGATGATACCCACTTAGCTGAAAGTTTCACCTAGTTTGGTTATACCCAAACTACCTGAAAATACAGATTCAGAGCTCAGGCAGGATGACGGATTAGTGACATTCTGGTAACGCTTAGATGAAACCTGTTTGGTTGGAGCAGAATTTTTTCTGCGAACTTTCATTGCGCTAAATTCGCTGATTTCATCGGCTCCTGTAACCGCAAAATGATCGCGGTTCGCTAGGCTGGTTCTTGGGCCGTAGCTTCGTTGGCGGCAATATGGCCAAGGAATTGAGAGGCTGAGGAACTATACATCAGTTGGATCCCTCCATGGGTAAAGCCGCTAAAGTGAACTGAACTTCTGGGCCCTAACTCTATTTCCTGACCTTGCTCATTTTTAAACCATTTGCCCATCCAGCTGGATTGCCTGCCTATTCGCGCATGATTTAACGCATGCTCCAGTTCTTCAATACGCAGTTTGGCTTCTTCAAGGGCCAGGGCTTGGACTATAGTGGCTTGGGTCAGTTTATAACCCGAGTCTGTTTGTTGACTAATCATCCTTTGAATAAGCTGCGCTGCTTCCATATCTTTTTCCCTTAGCTCTGTCCGGCGGATCCTATCCGCTACCTTAATAATCATCTCTCTTTCTTCTGGAGTCATATAACTACCTTTGAATAAAGAGTCGGGTAACCATATGCGCACCCGGCACATACAGAACGAACACAAGACGATGCTTGGTAAAAATTTTTGGGCAGGAGCAACCTCCAATTGACAATGAAAATGGGAGGTAAGGATAAAGCTGAACCGCTTGATTGTGAAATCAATTTTATATTAGTACTGGGTATGCAGGAGCGGAACTTGACCACCCCTGCCAAAACGATATTAACAGGCAGAGCCTTTTATCATCATCTGCTTTTCCATCATTTCCAACTGCACCACCTGGGTAAAACTGTTGGCGAGTTCAAATTCCAGCTTACGCAGACGTTTTTGATCCCGCTCTCTTGCCTTATTTAAGGCCAGGCAGGTCAGAGCGAGTTGGGTTAAAGCACTAGGGTTGTCAGATAGGGCCTGGTTAATCACTTGTGTCTCGGCTGAGCTGGGGGCCTGGCCTACGTTCAGGTTTTCGACTAGGTTTAGTATTTCTTGTTGTTGTTGTTGTTGGCTTATCATAGTGAGTCCAATATTTAAGTAAGCCATTCTTGGCATTTGGGACTCCTGTCAGGGGCGGGATTATAATCCGACTTCTATCGAATGAACAAATTACTTCGTGGTGGAAATATCCGAAAAGACGCCAAACCACAGGACGATAAAGGGTGATCACGCCACATAAAATAAATAGGCCGGACTGATTAGCTAATAAAAACACCCAAAACAAGATAATTACACCTATTTGACATTTACTTAAGATGCTCCGTTTAGTGATTGAGATGAACCAGACTGCGCTAGGCGACTAAGTCAACTAGCTGTTAGACTCTCAAACAATAAGCAATAAGCAACACGACAAGGAAAGGGAAATATGGAGCTCTCAGAAGTATTTTCCAAATTAAAGCAACTCCCGGTGATCCCGGCGTTGTTATCTGAATTGATGGAAAGCTTTGCCAACGATGACGCGCGTATCGATGAGTTGGCTAAAAAGATTGCAATGGATCAGGCCATCAGTGCAAAAGTAATCAAAATGGCCAACTCAGTCGCTTACCGGCGCGGTAAAGAGGTTTCCTCCATAGAGCAGGCTGTCATCCGGCTGGGTTTCAACACCATGCGCAGTATTATCATAGCTTCAGGTATAGGAAGCGCCTTTCCGGTCACTCCTGGCTTCGATAAAAATAAATTCTGGAGTGATACCTTTAGGGTTTCCACCATCGCCAAGGCACTTGCCAAATATACAGATGTGGAGCCTGAAACCGCCTTCACCTGTGCCATGATGCATAATATCGGCGAAATATTACTGCAATCTTCCCTGCCAGAAGAAGTCGGCTTAATTGCCATGTCCATGGAGCAAGGCGCCAGCCGGGTCGAAGCACAACGTGAAACACTGGGCTTCGACTACAGTAATGTCGGCGTCGAGTTGGCCAAAAAATGGAACTTTTCTGAGACGTTCACCAGTGCCATCCAGCAGCAACTGGATCCCCTTAGCTATGACCCTGTTTCTTCTGAGGCCGTATTAATCCGCCTGGCTGTTTTCGTCAATTTTGCCTGGAATGCCGGCGTCCCCGCTGCCGCAATCGTGGGCCGGTTTCCAAAACCTCTCGCCCAGCACCTGGGTATAGACCCTACAAACCTGGCCAGTCAATTGGACGAACTGCAACATCAGGGTAACGAATTGGCTATGGTACTCACCCACTGATCAAGGGATCACCAAGGAATGGGGGCTCGCACCCTACTTTTCCATTAAATTAATAAAACACTTCTCGCAAGCCACTGATTTTGTCCTATATTTCTAATTGCGCTATCAAAATACCGACGAGGCTCCTATGGAAATTGAAGAACTTTTTAACAAACTTGACCAATTACCTAGCATTCCAAAAGTGGTTCAGGAACTGATCCAAACCTTTAACAATGACGAAGCAGACATCATAGAGATCGCCAAGAAAATATCCATGGACCAGGTGATCAGTGCCAAGGTGATCAGACTGGTCAATTCAGCCCATTATTGTCGAGGCTCTGAAGTTGTGTCCATTGAAGATGCAGTGATCCGTCTCGGCTTTAATACGGTAAGAACCCTGGTAATGGCGTCCGGTATTTCCGGCGCCTTCAGCCACCTTGAGGGTTTTGACCAAAACGAATTCTGGGGCAATACCTTTCGCATCGCTTGTATCGCTAAATGGCTGGCTAAGCAAACTGAGAACTCACCAGAGACTGCTTTTACCTGCGCCATGTTACATAACCTGGGAGAAATGCTGATCCACGTATCTGTACCCGACACTGCCGTGCAGATAGATACAGCGGTAAGAGAAGGAGCAAACCGGATCGAATGGGAAGAGAAGATACTCGGGTTTAACTATGCATTGGTCGGTGCCGTCCTTGCCCGTCGCTGGAAATTTAACGACAGCTTCGTGAATTCTATCCGGGATCATATCGATCCCCTGGCTTACGCCGAATTTAATGAAAATGCCGGCTTTATCGCTCTGGCGATGTTCTTTAACAGCGCATGGAAAAACCAACTCACAGAAGAAGATATCGAAGAGCAATACCCTAAAGCACTGGCTATGCGCCTGGGCGTTTCCTTTACCGAAACCCTGGACAAAAAAGACAAGATGTTGGAAGAAAGTAAATCCATGGTGGATTTGCTGTCCAATTAGTTCAGTGAAATATATCATCACCCAGGGGTTCTCTCGCTACTGATAGATTACAGTTATAGCATCATCAAGCCTGGATTGATGATGCCTTTCATTTGTAGAGTGCATTCAGCAGTCCAGAAGTTACCAGCTTACACGCAAATCCTGACCCACCTGAAATGCATGGATAGCTGGCTCATCAACTCTCTACTTCTACCATTTGAGCATTCAGCCAGGCTTCAAATTCGTTGGCAAGTTTTGGTTTGGCAACAAAATACCCTTGAATAAAATTACACCCCAGGGATATTAACTTAGCCTGATGAGATGCCACCTCCACCCCTTCAGCCACTACTTCAAGGTCGAGTTTTTGTGCCAGGGAAATCACCGTCTCAACAAATGCCCTGTCAACTTTTGATCCTTCAATATCTTTGATAAAACTCCGGTCCAACTTGATAATATCAATGGGAAAGACCCTTAAATAGGACAAAGAGCTGTAACCGCTGCCGAAGTCATCCAACGCAATTTGAACACCCAATTCTTGCCAGCGATCAAACTGCTGAATAAGCTCCTGAGTGGCGTCTAAAATAAAGTTTTCAGTGACTTCCAGAATGAGTTGATTGGGCTTTAGCTGGTATTTTTGTAAGGCCTTGATCAGACTCTGAAAAAATGACATGCCTTCAAGCTGTACCCGGGATACATTCAATGACAACCTGCCCAATTCATAACCCTGTCGAAGCCAGGTTTGGTATTGCCCAAGAGCCTGGTCAACAACCCAGTCACCAATATCGTCAATCAAGCCCGCATCTTCCGCCGCAGAGAAAAATTCTCCAGGTGTAATTAACCCCCTTTCCGGATGGCGCCACCTTAGCAGCACCTCAAGGGAGACAGGGCTCTCTTGCTCTGGGTTAACGATTGGCTGATAGGCGAGACAAAATTCGCCATTTTTTAATCCCTTGACCAACTCAACCTCGAGTAATGCCTGGTTCTCGAGATCGGTTTCCATGTCGTTGGTATAACGCATAAAGGAAGTTCGAGTTTTACCTTTAGTGTGACACATAGCCATGTCAGCTTTTCTGACTAACTCAGCGCAGGATCCGGCGTCTCTCGGAAAAGTCGAGATGCCTATATGGCAGATGAGGTTAAAACGTTTACTGTTAAGCCGGTAGGTCTCACTCAGACGATCTATGATATGCAAACAGATGTTGCTGTGCTGCTGGATACTCTCGCTATTCTTTAGTAATACGGCGAATTTTTCACCATCATAACGGGCAACAACGTCCTGATGGTCAACACAAGATAGTATTCTTATTGCAGCTTCTTGTAACAAGCTGCTGGAAAATGAAAAACCCAGTGTGTCGGTAATGGACTTTAGGTTATCCAAATCCAGGTATAACACCACCCCAGGCTGCCCTTTGCTAACCAGTGTCTCCACTGCCTGCTCAAACCCCTGCCTACTCGCCACTCCGGTGAGCATATCCGTATAAACCTGCCGACGTAACTTACCTTCACTGCGCTTTTTCTGCGTTAAATCAACAAACTGGGAAATGTATTTAGTTACGCGGTCCCTTTCTCCGTCTCTGACCGCGACAATAGATACCCAGGCAGGAAAAGTGCTGCCATCTTTTCTCATTCGCCATAATTCGCCGCGCCATGCACCATCGTTATGCAGACTTCTCCACATTCTTCTTAAGATTCCGCCGGGTTTTCTATCCGCAGCCAGTAACATGCTACTAAACCCCACCACCTCATTTTTTTGATACCCAGTTATTTCGCAAAACGCCGGATTTACGGAAACGATACGCTGCTTGTCATCCTCGACCATAATAGCCTCAGCGGCGTTCTCAAAGACCTTGCTAGCCAGCACCTTTTCCTGCTCTGATAGCTGACGTTCGGTAATATCCCTGGCATTGATCACCACACCGCCAACACGCCCACAGTCATCTTTGTATGGAGAATACACTACCTCCAGGCAGCGACGGCCAAAAGCGGATGAGATCCAGTATTGATGTTTACAATCGCGGCCCTTGAGGGCGAGATTAAATCTTGGCTTGATATGTAATTCATAGAGCTCCTTTTCAAAAATAGAGCCAAGGTGAGTATCTAATAGCTCTTTTTCCTGGCACTGAAGAAAGTCGAGAAAAGTATCGTTGACCAGCTGGAAGACACCGTTGGCATTCACATAGGCAACCAGCTCAGAGGTGGCAGAGAGCAGCTGTTGGTATAAAGCTAACTCATGCTGCAGTTTAAATGCCTCACGGGCATCCTTGGCAAAACAAGCAATGAATTCTGTATTAGCTAACTGGATATAGGTAAAACTAACATCTGCCGGTTTTAACCCCAAACCTTCTATTTCATAGTTAATCTGTAGCCTTGAAATGTCGCCGGCCTGGACCTGGGACCAGAAGAACAACCAATCTGAGGATTGCTTAAAATCGGTAATAAACTGCTGAACTCTCTTTTCCAGCAGTTCGTTCTCAGTCTGACAAAAAAAAGCACAAGCTGCATCATTGAGGTAAATAAAATTGCCAGATTTATCAATATAATAAATCGCATCCTGGGTATACCTGTTGCTAACTTCAGCCAGTAATGATGCATTATTCTCACCGTCAACTATCCCTAAAGACGGCTTCTCCTCAAACAACTTTTGACCTGGCTTATCCATCGCTTCTAAAATCCAAATTAGTGTAACTTGATATTTGCTATACCGTCTTAAGGTGACAAGTTTACATTAAATTGCTTAATTATTAACAATTAAGACCTCTGGTAATTCCCCCCTGCATGACAAGGATCATATAAAGACGCTTACTTCAATATGTTAGATGAGTACCGGGAGGAAATAATAAATGCACTACAGCCAGAAACCAATACGACATAAATGATGTGAGCGTCTTAATCAGGCTCACTGAGTTGGCTTTCCGGAACTGGGGGCGGATAAGGCAATAGCAGTTAATTCCGCTAAGATGAAATTAGGACTATTTCAACCTTTACAAAATGTTAGCCCTACATTCAGAAGTAAGAGTGGCACACTTAGCAGCGCAACTTGCCCCAACATCGACCACCAGTCTGTCCTATACTGACTTGAGAGATAATAAAAAGGGGCCATCATGGAAATGGGCGCTAATGCCGAAGCACAACTGGGCATTGGTTATAAAAGCAAACTGCTGTCTATCCTGTTATTTGCCCTCAGTCTCTTGGTAGGAGGCCATTTAGTACAAACCTATGATGAACTCTGGTATAAACAGCAGAGCCTCTTTCTTACCCAGCTGGTTTCCCAACAATCCAATCTCATTCAAAGACGGCTAGAACGCTCCCTCGCAGCCACATATATACTTGCTACCATACTAAAACGAAATCAAGGTGAAATTAAAAACTTCGGCCCCCTTGCCGATGATATTATCGCCAGCTTAGGAGGGTTAACCAATTTGCAGCTGGCGCCTGGTGGCATTGTCCGCCAAATCTACCCCCTGGCAGGTAATGAAAGAGCCATAGGCCACAATCTCCTCAGAGATGACAATAGAAGAAATGAAGCTTTGCTGGCCATAGAGCAAAGAAAACTTACCCTGGCGGGGCCTTTTGAATTGGTACAGGGGGGTGTTGCAATTGTAGGAAGAAACCCTGTTTTTATTAAAGACAGTTCTGGCAACGAGGAATTTTGGGGGTTCACATCTGCATTGATCCTGATAGATGACTTGCTGAAGTTTACAGCGTTGAACGAATTAAAAAAAAATGGCTTCCACTACCAACTTACCGCCAGGCAACCAGTATCCGGCAATATCACCCAGGTCATTGGCGAAAAATTACTGGATACTTACATCAGCACCAGCCTTAATATCGATGTGCCTAATAGCCATTGGACACTGAAGATTGGAAAAGACTACCCCAGCCGGAAAAACGAGCTAAATCTACAATATTCCATGGTTTTTTTAGTTAGCTTTTTAATGGCCTTATTATTATTCTTGATACTTCGTCAGCCGGCAAAACTAAAGCGCATGGTAGCCGAGCAAACCAAGGAATTAGAGAAACTAGCGTACTACGACCCACTTACCCGCCTTGGCAACCGAAAATTGCTGATGAAAATCATTCCCGACGTGGTCAAAAATTGCTCTCTTAACAGCCAGGTTGGTGCATTAATCTATCTTGGAATTGACGACTTTAAACGTGTTAATGACTCTATGGGGCATAGCGCAGGTGACGAACTGCTCAAGGAAACCGCATCGCGCCTGAGTAACTGCACGCGTTACAACGACAAAGTAGTAAGAACCAGTGGTGACGAATTCGCCGTTGTACTGACCAGGCTAAGGCATAGTGATGACATAAAAATCACCGCCACAAAAATACTCAATGCCATTACCGAAACTGTCACCATAAACCAGCACCAACTTAATTTCAGTATCTCTATCGGCATTGCAATATTACCTACAGACGGAGAAAACGCAGAGCAGCTGCTAAAACATGCCAGCTTAGCCATGCGGCATGCGAAAAAACGGGGAAAAAACCGCTTTTACTTCTACGAAAACGAAATGGAGAAAAGCGCAAAAGCCAACTTGGAAGTTGAGCTGGAATTAAAGCGCGCCATTAAGGAAAATGAATTCGAGCTTTATTTTCAACCTATTATGGTCCTCAGTAACCTACGCCCCAAGTCTTTTGAAGCCCTGATCCGCTGGCGGCATCCCACACAAGGCTTAGTGTTTCCTGATACATTTATACCGGTCGCGGAGCAAAGTGGCTTAATTATTGAGTTAGGTTATTGGGTCCTCAAGGCAAGCTGCCTTGCGCTCAAAAAATTTCCAAAACAGGTTTCAGTCTCGGTCAACGTGTCCGCCAGGCAATTTATGGACCCTGCCCTCGCAGAGAAAATTAAAGCCATCCTAAGGGAAAGTGATACGCCACCCCAACGGATCATTCTGGAAATAACCGAATCCTTATTAATCGAAAATCTGGAGTCAGTCCTTTTTACCTTAAAAGATCTACGGGACTTTGGCCTGGAAATTTCCGTGGATGATTTTGGCACAGGACACTCCTCCCTGAGTAAACTCAAGCTACTCCCTATCACCACACTGAAAATCGACCGGGAGTTCATTCGTGATTTGCCCGATAACCAGGATGACAGAGAGTTAACCGAAGCCATTATACATATGGCTAAAAAGCTAAAGCTAAAAGTGGTCGCGGAGGGTATAGAAACACAGGCGCAGCAGGAATTCTTACAAAAACAAGAATGTGAGTATGGCCAGGGATATCACTTTAGTAAACCAGTACCTATCGCACAGGCACTGGAATTTACCAAAGACTACTTCTAGAGCATTTTTTAAAAGGTATAAGCCACCGACATCATTGGACCATGGAAGTTATAGCTAAGGTCCAGGTTGCTGTTATTGCGTTTCCAGTCCACGCTCACTTCATAATAGTTATAGGCGAGGCTCAGACTCCAGTCTTGGTAGAAGCGATAATCCACACCAGCCCTGATATCAATCAGGTCTCCCTTCAGTTCGTCGACTGCCAGATAAAAGTACTGAGCATGACCCCCTATGCTAACGCCGTTATCAAACGAATAACTACCAAATAACCCAATATCGGGTAACGGAGCCGTCACCTTTTTGATAACGGTTTGGTTAAATTTACCGTCATCACAAACCTTACCTGAACTGGTTTCCACACAAGCGCCAATTTGGCCGCTAAACCCAACCTCTATAAACATCATATGCAAGCCAGCAGATACACCTAGATCAATATTCTTATCCTGATAAAAGCTATAACCGTAACCAACCCGGGCAATATCGATATTCAGCGTGGTATTAACACGAGCACCAGCCTGCACCCTATATGAACCATCACCACCATCAAAATCGAAGTCATATGGTTTGGTTATGCTTTCCTGGGTTGCCTCCCGATGCAGCCTTTTCCAGTCGAAATATACGTGATGTATGTCATTGAAATCGTAAATCAGCTCAGCGAAGGGAAGTAGCTGATCCTCCTCTAATTTAAGATCCTCCTCTAAGTCCAGGGTTAGATCACCGCCTAACGGGTTATCCACCCCTATTTTGGAGTCAGTGTTGGCATAAAATCCCCCCAGCTTTAACGTAAACTCTCCTGCTTGAGCTGAAACTGCAGCAAATGTGAAGGGTAATAATACGGAGACAAACAGAACTCTAACCCGACTGGCCATAATCTATTCCCTTAATAAAATTTTCTGTAATAAATGATATTTCCAGATTTTTATTATCAATATAATATAACTATATAAATAAAATTTAAAAGTGAAATTAGGCTGAGTTGGAGGGGCTGCAAAGAAAAGCCTTTATAGTACTGAGGTTTTTTTTGGTCGGTGATGAGGGGTGACGAGAAACGAATGTCCAGTGGACATTCGCAGTTCGAGGAAGTGAGTTCATGGAAGAACGAAGGTCGCAGCCCCATGGATGGGTTTCACCCTTTATGCTTCCCCTGCTTAATCAGGCTTTGTACCGAAGTTAACACAGACTTCGCGATTGCGCGCTTATCGTTCCCTCTGAAACCAAGTATCTGGGATATGTCGAACCGCCGCTTTTATGGAGAGAACTCAATATTGTGGACAGTTACTGTTCCAAAAATCAAAAAGCCCCAGCAATGCTGAGGCTTTAAATGTGGTCGGTGATGAGAGATTCGAACTCCCGACCCTCTGGTCCCAAACCAGATGCGCTAATCACCGAAATTTTATACTGGTAATTATTGTCTTTCAGAGGGATTGCCCTCTGGTCCGCTTATTCCAGACCCACAATACGCTACCAAGCTGCGCTAATCACCGAAATTTTCTACTGGTAATTATTGTATTTCAGAGGGGTAACCCTCTGGTCCGCTTATTCCAGACCCACAATGCGCTACCAAGCTGCGCTAATCACCGAATTTTCTACTGGTATTTATTGTATTTCAGAGGGGTAACCCTCTGGTCCGCTTATTCCAGACCCACAATGCGCTACCAAGCTGCGCTAATCACCGAAAATTTGAGCTGATACTTTATGTGCTTCAGAGGGGGAGTCCTCTGGTCCGCTTATTCCAGAGCTGCAATCCGAAACTTTTCTAAGCGCTTTCTTCGCCGAATTCTTCGGCTCCTACGGAGGGTAAGATCTAACCAAGAGTAGAGAGAAATATCGTCAAACCTACACCTAATTATACTAGATATGCTGCAAAGCGGGGAGAGCAGAACTCGTTAAGCTATATACATCACTGAGGAAGTGAATAGTAGAAACAAGAAAGCCCCAGCAATGCTGAGGCTTTAAATGTGGTCGGTGATGAGAGATTCGAACTCCCGACCCTCTGGTCCCAAACCAGATGCGCTACCAAGCTGCGCTAATCACCGAAATTTTCTACTGGTATTTATTGTCTTTCAGAGGGATTGCCCTCTGGTCCGCTTATTCCAGACCCACAATACGCTACCAAGCTGCGCTAATCACCGAAATTTTCTACTGGTATTTATTGTCTTTCAGAGGGATTGCCCTCTGGTCCGCTTATTCCAGACCCACAATACGCTACCAAGCTGCGCTAATCACCGAAGTTTTATACTGGTATTTATTGTATTTCATAGGGATAACCCTCTGGTCCGCTTATTCCAGACCCACAATACGCTACCAAGCTGCGCTAATCACCGAAATTTTCTACTGGTATTTATTGTGCTTTCAGAGGGGGAGTGCCCTCTGGTCCGCTTATTCCAGACCCACAATGCGCTACCAAGCTGCGCTAATCACCGAAATCATCAACTGAGTATTTATGGTGCTTTCAGAGGGGGACTTGAACCCCCACGTCCGCTTATTCCAGACCCACTATGCGCTACCTGAAGCTAGCGCTGTCTACCAATTTCACCACCTTCGCAGATAATGGTGCGAATGACGAGGACTTGAACTCGCGACAACCGGAATCACAATCCGGGGCTCTACCAACTGAAGCTAGCATCCGCCATTGAACTTTTAACTCTTCACGAGCTGGGGCTCTACGCCATACTGGCACTACAACCACCATAGACGAGGATTGAACTCTTCGACAACCGGAATCACAATCCGGGGCTCTACGCCATACTGGCAGCTACATCCACCATTGAACTTTTAACTCTTCCGAGCTGGGGCTCTACGCCATACAAGCACTACAACCACCATAGACTTTTAACTCTTCCGAGCTGGTGCTCTACGCCATACTGGCACTATAACCACCAATAAATTTTAATTCTTCCGAATCTAGATTTTAAACGTAAATACAGTTAAAACCTGTGCTAACAATAAATCTAAATGGCGCGCCCGACAGGAGTCGAACCTGTGACCTTTGCCTCCGGAGGGCAACGCTCTATCCAGCTGAGCTACGGGCGCTCATCGCCGTTAGCGGGAGCGGATATTACCTATGTCTTATTACTGTGTCTAGTATTTTCTCAATAAATGCCCGAATTTATCTTGCTTTGACCGCCGCTTTCTTTCGGTTGACTACAAAACACCCTGCATTGCATTTTTAATCATCACATCAACCCCTGAGTTTAGCTTTCTATGTACTGCTGATAGTGATTTCTCCATCACAGCCGACATATCTCCGGAATATAATTGCGATCCACCAAAGGGTTTGATTGGGTTCCTATGTGTAGCTCAAAACAGTATCGAAGCGAGCAGCATACGAATTCGCTCCGCAGGTTGGAACCCTGTTATGAAAGCGCTATTATCTGTCCCATCGTCTTGACTCGACTCGACTGGCAGTTTAAAACACCTAGCTACAGGTAAAAAAATGGCAAAAAAGAAGAAAAAATCACCCGATTTATCTCTGGACCAGTTAAAAGCACAAGCAGCTGAACACCTTGCTGGAGGGAAACACCAGCAAGCCATCGTCCGGTATAAGGAGCTGCATAAACGCGACCCGCAAGGGGAGTGGCGGCCTGCCTTGCTGCAATGCTATCGCGGCCGGGCAAATGGGCTGGCCGGTAAGGGCATGTATAACGAAGCGGCGCTCTTATGGCTACAACAGATCTTAGGGGACAGACCCGCTTTGGCGGATCAAAGCCAATATATTATCTGGTTGCTAAAAGCCGATAAAAACGTCACGGCGGCCACCTATTACAGCAAGCACTATGAGGCCTTATCCCAGTGTGATGCAAATAACCAGCTGGCCGGACTGTTCGCCGCCCAAGTCATGGCAGACCAAGGGGAGCTACTCAGCCACTTTCCGCCTGAGTCGGCCATCAGCACCGATGGTGAACTCGCCAACCAGGCGCTAAGCGCCTATTGCGACCAGCAGGATGAGGCCGCCCGCAGCACCCTGAAACAGATCCCTTTCCGTTCCCCCTACCGGGATTTCGCCTTGTTGTTAAAAGCCTTGCTGTTAGATGATAAACAGGAGGATAAAACCCACAGCCTATTCAACAAGATCCCCCCAGACTCGGCGTTTGCTCCGTTTGCCAGGCGCCTGGCAAACCAGGCGAAGTTGGGCAGTGCGGGCATAGAAGTAGAAGCCGAGCTGCTGGGTTGGAGTAAAGAGCAGCTTCAGCTCGCCCGTAAGATGGCCGCCTTCACCAAGCAGCCCAGCGCCAAACAGGCGCTGGAATTTATCTTAGCGCACAAACACCTGCTGCCTTTAGCTCAGGTAAAACGCGCTTGCCTGGCGCTGATCCTGGATTATCCCGACGGCTGGAAACGCTTTAATAAAGAGCTGGCCCCGCTGACAAAGTTTGACCTATTGCGCCTTGGCGGCATCGCCAATGAGCAGGCTAATGATCACGAAGGAGCCATCGAATATTGGGGTGAAGCCGTAGACGCCTTTATCAAGGAGGCACCGGAGCAGAAGCTGGCGATAGCCCTGCTCTATCGTCATCATGCCGGGCTGATCCGCAGCGTAGGCGATCCGGGTGAGATAGGCAATGAGTATCAGGCCCTGTCACTGAGCATCGAATATGATCCCCAGGTCAAAAGCGCCTACCTCAGGCTCGCCGAATTAAGCCAGCAGCAAAAAGATACCCGCGGATTACAGTCCTGGGTCAATAAAGGCATGGCCGAGTTTCCACAAGACAGGGAGCTATTAGAACTGGCGATTGCGGCGGCGAGCGGCAAAAAAGCCTATAAGACGGCAACCCGGTTTGCCGGCCAGCTGCTGGTTATCGATCCTATCAATGTTAAGGCTAAACAGTGTTTGGTGGTGGCCCACCTGGCCCATGGCCGAAAATTAGCCAACCAGGGCAAGTTTGCCTTGGCGGAAAAGGAGCTGGCGGCCGCGCACGAGGTCGGCGTTAAAGGTGAGCAAGGAGCGCATATCTTAGCGCTGCAAGCCTTGCTGCAAGAGCGGCAGAAACAGGCCGTATCACCCGCCCTGCTGGATCAAGCCGGCCAATGGTTAAACAACCCGGTGCTGCTGAACTTAATTGTCCTGTCGGAAGCCTACCAGCTGGGCGTTCGCAGTAAGTCCGGCCTGCAAAAACTAAGTAAGACCCTGCTTTTTGTTACCCCGGCCGCCTGCTATCAAGCAGCTAAGGGCAAGGGCGGCGAACATCTGCTCGAGCTTACCCGACACGCCGCCGCCAGCCATCAGCTTGGCATGGACGGGGTCAGCGAAGTGATTAGTTTGCTCAATACCCCTATTATGGCGATGGCCAAACAGCAGCCGGGTGAGAAAACCCTGCTTAAGGTGCTGGAAAACCTGGCCCAATGCTTAGCAAGTGACCAGCTGGCCCGCCTAGGTAAGCATGCTGTAAAACGTTTCTACAGCAATGCCGAATTTCATTACTATAAGGAATTCGGTGAGATGGAGTTAGATACCCGGCAAGCGGACAGCCAGTGTATCGCCCGGATACACTATGCCCTGGATCTGGCCCTTAGTACAAAAAATGACAAGGCGATTTTTCTGCTGTCCCATCTGTTAGAGCAAATAGACAACCTCTATGAAGGTCCTTTCCAGAACCAAGAGAGTGATTTCGATGAGATGCCAGATATTTTCTCCGGCATGGACACCCTTGATCTGAACGCCTTGGAAACACTGACAAAAGAGCTAGGCGCCTTGCCTGTGGCTGAAAGAGAGGCCTTGCTGGAAAACCTACTGAACGAGATCGGCCCTGATATCTTCGCCAACCCAAACTCCAGAGGAAAAGGTAGAAAATGACCCCTTTTGAACTATTGGCCGTCGCCGAAGACGCCGGCGACCAGGAGATAAAACAGGCTTACCTGGATAAGGTCAAAGCCTTTCCGCCCGAGCAGCACCCGGCGCAGTTTAAGATGATACGCGATGCTTTTGAGCTTATCGCCAGCGAGCGGAAACGCCTGGCATGGCGGCTGTTACAGCAGCCCTATATGCCGCTGGAAGAGCTGATGGCCCATGGATTAACCCCGGGAACGCCGCGCCGGCCTAGTCTCAGCTTGTTCCGCCAAGCCCTGACGGAGTCCTTAAAACAATGAGTAAAATAGACAGCTCTGAGCTATTAACCCAGTTTGAGCAACACCTGACCTCACTGGAAAACAGCGAAGAGACAAGCGCAGGGCAAAGCGCCGCAGAGATAGATCTCTTCTCCCTGTTTACCGAGCTGGCCGAGGTCAAAAGCGAAGTAAAACGCGAGTCCCGCCAGGTGAAATCCGCCCTGGATGAGTTTAAAACCGTGTTTGCGGCCATGGAGCAGCAGCAGCAACAAAGCCAAGCCAGCCTGGAGCGCTGCCGCAAACAGCTGGATACGCAGAAACAAACCCTGCTCCAGCCTGTCTTGTTGGATCTGCTGGATCTCAGGGACAGACTGGCGGCAGGAGTGGCGAGTCAGGTAAAACCTAAAGGGTTAGCCCGGCTCTTTGCCGGTAAGCAGGCCCAGGCTCAGCAAGGGCAAACCATGACGTTAAGAAGGCTGGATGACAAGCTGGGGCAATACCAGGTAAAGGCCATCGAAGCTATCGGATATCCCCTGGATCCTGAAACTATGCGGGTAGTGGATACGGTGCAAGACAGCACACTTGGCAACGCCATAGTGACCCGGGAGATCCGCAAGGGTTATACCTGGGAAGGCCAGCTACTGCGCAGCGCCGAAGTGATAGCCAATAAGCCGGATGCATAAGCGACCAAACGCAAATAAAGAGAAGATCATGAACAACACTATTATCGGAATAGATTTAGGCACCACGAATTCAGAGGTAGCCGTGGTTGAAAACGGTCAGGTCACAGTGATCAAAAACCAGGGCAGCCCTATGCTGCCTTCTGTGGTCGGCTGGGATCAAGCGGGCCAGGTGCTGGTTGGCACGCCGGCGAAAAACCAGTACGAGCTTTATCCAGAAAGTACGGTGAAGTCCATCAAACGCCGGATGGGCACAGATCACCTCGAGGTGATTGCGGGGCAAAGTTACCGCCCGGAAGAGATATCCGCCATCATCTTGCGCCAGCTAAAAACCCAGGCCGAGAACCACCTGGGCCACGCAGTAAGCCAGGCGGTGATCACTGTGCCCGCCTACTTCTCCGATATCCAGCGCCATGCCACCCGCGAAGCGGCGCAGATCGCCGGGTTGGAGGTGGTTCGCATGATCAACGAGCCCACTGCGGCGGCGCTGGCTTATGAGATCACCGAAAAATCCCACAAAAAAGCCCTGATCTATGACCTTGGGGGCGGCACCTTCGATGTTTCTGTGGTATCCCTGCAAGACGATGTGGTGGAGGTGCTGGCAAGCCATGGTAATAACCAGCTGGGGGGCGACGACTTTGACGCCAAGATCTGCGATGCCTTGCTGGCCCATTTAACAGAGCAAGGGGTAGATATTTCTACCGATCCCCTGGCCATGGCGCGTATCCACAGGGCCGCCGAAGAAGCCAAGATCAAGCTGTCCTCCGCGCCCTACGCCCTGATTGAGGAGGAGTTTTTAACCTCCAATGAGACACACCTCTCCTTTGAGCTGGCCAGAGAAGATTACCAGGAGATGATCCGGCCTTTTATCGATGAAACCCTGGAAGCCGTGCATATCGCCCTCGACGGCGCAGGCTTAACCAGCTCGGATATAGACGAGATCTTACTGGTGGGAGGCAGCACCCGTACGCCGCTGATCCAACAAAACCTCAAAGACCTGTTCCAGCTGCAACCCCGTAGCGAAATCAACCCAGACCTTTGCGTCGCCATGGGCGCTGCCATGCAGGCGGCCAATATCGCCGGACATGATGTCTCCGCCGTACTGCTGGATATTACCCCATATACCTTTGGCACCAGCGCCCTGGGCGAAAAAGAAGGGATGGAGTACCCCTTTGTCTACGTGCCTGTCATCGCGAAAAACGCTGTGCTACCGGTGCAAAAAAGCGAGGTGTTTTACACTGTGGTGGACGGACAAGAGTCCGTCGAAGTCAATATTTACCAGGGGGAAAACCGGGACGCCCTGGAGAATATCTCCATAGGCCAGTTTCTGGTGGAAGGGCTCGGCGATGTGCCGGCGGGTAGCCCCATAGTGCTAACCCTGGCGCTGGATCTCGACGGCATACTCGAAGTGACAGCAAGGGAAAAAGAGACAGGTCTGGAAAAAAGCATAACCATAGACAACTCCATGGCGAAGCATGATCAACAGAGTATCGAGAATGCCAGAAGCCGGATCCAGTCGCTGTTTGGCGAGGAGACGCCCGGCGACCAGCATAAGGAAAACCAGCTTGCAGTTCAGGCCAGGGCCTTGGTGGATAAGGCGAGAGCTATGCTAGAGTCCGTGTCGCAAGACGATCAAGAAGATATTATCGAGCAAATCGAAGGGATAGAGGACGCCCTGGCCGAAAAAGATCAACAGGCCCTGACCGATGCGGTTGAGCAGATATCCGATCTTATCTACTACCTGGAGTCCTGATGCAGCGCTGTCCCGTTTGCCGCAACCGGTTAAAACAACCAGGCCCCTGCACCCGCTGCGGCCTGGAACTCGACAAGTTGCGGCAAATTGACCGGCTGGCGGACGCTCATTTTCACGCGTCCATCACCTTAATGGCGCAAGGCGAGCCAGCAAGGGCATTGCACAGGATAAAACACGCCCTGGCCTTGCACCGGAGTCCCTTGTACCTGACCTGGCAGTCGTTTTTAACCAGCCAGGAGCATAGCGAGTTTCCATCCTGAAACACTGACTCCAGGCCAATGAGAGGCAAATGTTGCGAACTTAGGAGCGGATGCCTCTTTATAGGGTGAACAAGTTCGGCGCCTTCTACTTGGCGCCCAGATTTAACCTGTCCTCATCATAACGGTTTGCTAGCACTGAGCCTTTCCAGTTCAGTCAACATATCTTGAGCCAATGCATCTCTGGAATACAGCAGTGCAGCAGCTAGCGCATTCTGACGATAAACAGCAAGCCGTTTTGGATTAACTGACAGCTCCAGGACAGCCTTTACCATGACTTCCGGACACTCCGGTGCTATGACCTGCCCGCAATCATGCCTGCTAATAATCTCAGTTGCTTCCCCTTCGGGTAGGGACATCAGTATAGGCACCCCCATGGCCATGGATTCAAAGATCTTCGAAGGAATCACAGTACTGAACAAGGGTGAATTCCGTAGTGGCACCAGTGATAGATCGCAGGCCGTCCATAACCCTGGCATCTCCTCTTTCGGCTGGCGATCAACCAATACCACATTAGTTAAGCCTTTTTCCTTCACAGTTTTCACCAGCTGGGCGCGGGCAGCCCCTCCCCCGGCGAACAAAAACACAATATCCTGATGTTCCTTTAGCTTCTCGACCCCAGCCAGCACAAACTCCAAACCATGGGCCATGCCGTGAGTGCCCAGGTAACCAACAACGAATTTATTATCCAGTCCCAGTTTTTCTCGCCAACTCGAAGGCGCAGGTTGGTACTGCTGCAGATCCACGCCATTTCGCACCACAGCAATCTTATCTTGAGGCACTCCGCGGCTAACAAGTTCATGCTTAAATGACCGGGTCACGCTGATTATTCCAGTGGCCCTGCGATAGAGAAACATTTCAATTTTCTCCAACCATTTAATCGCCAGACTATCCTGCATGGCGCCAACCGCCGTAATGGAAGCGGGCCAAATATCTCGCAGCTCAAAAATAAATGGCTTTCGGCGAACCCCGGCCAAAGCCCAGCCAGCCAAAGCGCAAAAAAATTGCGGCGATGTCGCCACAACGACATCCGGCCTGGCCTGAAATAACCCTGCCAAAAAGCCGCTGACCATAAAGGACAGGTAATCCAGGATCCGTTTGGCAAACCCTTCATTGGCCGTGATATAAGTTTTTACCCTGACAACCTGGATGCCGTCCATTTCTGATTTGCTGTACCAAGCATTTTTGTATCCATCAAAAACCTTTCCCTCTGGAAAATTCGGTGCGCAAGTGATCACTGTGACTTTATGCCCGGCTTTAACCCAGCGAGTCGCGTGTTCATACGTCCTGGCGGCAGGCGCATTCCCTTCGGGTGGAAAATTATCAGTTAAAAAAAGAATATGCATAGTTACCAGCTCACCTTAACGGTAAGCTCCGGGTTAGATAATTGAATAACTAGTTTTTTACTGGCAACTGACAGGCCAAACTCCGGATGCCAACTGGACGCAGACACCGCCAGCTTACCGCCATTTACTTCTACATTAAGTATCTGGTTATTAGCCAGGGTAAGGGTTGCCCTCGTCTCGCTGTTGGATACGACTCTGATATCAGGGTGTAGATGATAAAAAGCCAGCGCCGAGTCAAATTTCCCTTGCAGGGTATCTTTCACTGAAAAGCTAGACTCATCGAAGCACCACTCTCTGCAATGGGTAATCTTAGGTTTTAACCTGTGGTAACCATCGTGACTGGCTTTAACCAAGATAGCTTTATTAGACTCGAGTTCAGGCGCCGTAGGGTAGGCTCGCCTGGCGACACGAAAACCCGACCAAACCTCCGTTGAATCCAGCCCATTCACCTCGACTGTATTATGGGCAGCCGTTTTTCTTTGCCTTAACCTTTCATCACTCAAGCCATAACATGAAGTACCCGAATTAACGAAGACTCTCTGCCGGCCAAAAGACCACTCAAAGCTAAGCGTATCGGCATGGGCGTGCCCAGGTATATAGTCAGGACCCACCTTAGCCACATCCAAAATAGCTGTTCCGGCCCCTTTTTCTACCCGGATATAGCCGGACTCGGCTAAATGAGTAACCTGTTCGAGCGAAGGACGGGAAGATATATTTAATCCCCTGGCATATTCCCTTAATACATCAGGAGTCGGCGCAATCCTCATTGCCGCATCATTAAACAAGGAAATCTCACCATCTTTGTGGCTCATCACTTGCAGCCAGTTCAACATCTTTTCTGCTAGCACCCGCCACTCGTTTAGCCGTTGGGCAGAAAGAACTTTAGGATATGTCTGGGCCAGATTGATTAGGTCCAAAATATCCAACAGCATTATGCTGTGATACATAGGACTAAGCTCAAAATTACCCCCATCTGCCAGGATTTGCTCGGGGATCTGTTTATCGAGAATCGCCAGACCTTTATTCAACCAGGCATTAGCCTGTTCTCCTTCTAAATACGTACCGGCAAACACCAGAGCCTTGGCATTGGCAAATAAATGATTTCCTAACAGGTGGTATTCCAGATTCTGCGATAACACATGGGCCTGCAATTGAAGGCTGGATAACCAACTTTCATTTGGTTCGACTCCATTGAGCCACCATTTGACCCAATTGACGATACGTAACGAGGTCGGATAAGGCTCCCAACCATTC
Organism: Psychromonadaceae bacterium; assembly: GCA_965249895.1. Classification (GTDB taxonomy): domain Bacteria; phylum Pseudomonadota; class Gammaproteobacteria; order Enterobacterales; family CBDFNC01; genus CBDFNC01. Next base: position 633,202 of record CBDFNC010000001.1, on the reverse strand, counting down.
CCTTCTGCCGCTGGGTTCTCTTTTATCCAGCGTCCAACTAACCGTTGATGGTTATCTAATCTTGATCCAGCATTTGTTGCGACCAAATCTTCAAAATAATGCAGGTTGTATAACCATAGTTTTTCCTGAGCAGGATCGTTCCAATATCTAATGGACCCTTTGAGATTCAGGAAAGTAGCGGTTTCATCCGTTTCGATAGAAGGAAAGGAAGTTTCACAGAAAGTCCAACGGGTCACCGGCCGCACTTTTAGAGCGGCAAAATCCATAACACAATCCAACTTTCTGGCTTTGCGGCGCAACCGATCCCATATTTGGATCCACTTTACATGGCGTAAAGTGAAATAATAGTTGGCAAGTTTCAAACAGCCCCCAATATTATTACAATTAATCAACTAGCAGCTCTATGAGGAACCCATCAAATCACGGAAATAAAGGTAACAATAGTTGCGATCTTTGTAGGAGCAGATGCCTCTTTATAGGCAAAAATGGCGAAGCCAGTGCCAGCAAGGTTCGCCGAACAAGTTCAACTCCTACAGATCTATCTAGATCTGTCACCCAGAATTGACCGACCCTCTCTATGAGCATCAAACTTAGCGTTTCTTATTACTTTACTAAATAAGACATATAAAGTTAGAAAGAAAAACAAGGATAACGAAATCAGCGAGGAAAATGCAACACCTGGTGCCTTATATTCACTAACCAACATCATTGCCAGTACTACACCTACACAGCTAGTAGATACCGAAATTTTAGAAATTACAGATGAGGCTTCTATAAACATTAGAACTTTTAGCATAGGAAGCGTTATTACCCTAAAAAAGAAGGCCACAATCAATAAAGTAACAACATTTGAAGAGTAATTGTAGCTAGAAGCTACCAAAACAGAAAATACATACGGGAAAATAAAATATAAAAAAACACAAAAAAAAGCGGCTAAAACAATATAAATAAAATAGAAACCATACAACCCTCTCACACCTACATGAGCACTAGAAGAGCGGGATAGTGTTTTATATATATAAGGTTGAACAGCTCGGTCCAAAGAATTGAACACTACCACCACAATGTAACAAATTTGAAATGATACTGCATACTCCCCTACAATTACACTACTGGTAAACAAGATCAACACCAGCCTATCCTGATAAGTCTTAAAAAACTCAGAGATCTGATGAGGAAGTAGAGAAAAAGCATATTTAGCAGGCCTAACTAATTCAGAATACACATTCGGCTTGGCGAGCAAGCCACTCTTAACTGACAAAGTTACACTCATAATAAAAGCCAAAAAGTAAGCTATAAATATGGCTATCAATCTACCTTCCCAATCTTGGGATAAATATTTCAAAAAAACAATGGACAGCACAATAGTTAGCGCTGTGATCAACACCTGTAAAAAAACAAATGAAAGAGCTTTGGCAGATGACTGAAGGTGTGTAGAGTAGAATAAAAAAATAACTTGAAACAAGGAAATAAGAGGCAATCCAACAATCCAAATACCACTAACATCCGAGTATAGTAAGATCTGCTCACTAAAAAAATAAAAAAGTAACATTAACACCAAAGAGGTTACAAACGAAAAAATAACTGAAGCACTAAATAGTCGACGGTAAACATCTAGCTCACATTTAAAAAAGTAGACTCCAAGCATATAGCTTAGTGAAGCACTAACCAAAACCTCTGTTATAAGCATTAGGGATTGATATGAAACAACAATACCAAAGTCATGTGGACTGAGATAGTAAGTCAAGATAGGCAAGGCTAGAAAAGGAATAGACTTATTTAACATCTCCCCCAAAAAATAGAAACCAGCATTTTTAAGCAAAATTCAACTCACCAAAACCATATAATAACTACCTATTCATAAACTTAGAAACAATTCAATTTCTTTTCTTACTGTATTATCGTACGAGAATCTATATTTCCCAGCAGACCCATTAGAAGAAACCGGCAGTTCACTTTCATCCATTTTTTTATTAAAATAATCTAAAGGCAAAAACTTTACATTTTCAAACCCAGCAAGCATCTCCTGCATAATATCCACGTCAGTTGTAATTAAGGGCATACCATATGCCGAAATCTCACATGCCATCACTCCTTGAGCATCAAACCTTGTGGGCATTAGAGCATATCGATAGCGTGACAGTAGTGCAGTTAACTCTTTCTGGTGAATATGTTGATAGAAAACTGTCATATTCTTCGGTGGTTCATTATGCTTAAAATAGTCACCCTGCCCATACACATGAAACGAATATTGAGGGTTAGAGCTAGCAAACTCAACCACTTTATCAATACTGTATTTACTCTCATCAAAACGACGCAGTGTAATGAAATCGGCTAAGTATTCCTTAGGATCCCCGTAAGTTTGGGAATAAAAATCGGTCCACAGACAATTGTTAATCACTCTGACATTATGCTTCACATTAAGTGGATGAACATTTTTCTCAAACATCTCTTTCATCCACCCACTGACAAACACTAAACTCACTCTCTGAAATTTATTATTGATGAAATAGTGAAGAGCCTTCATCTTAATGTAATCATAAACACTCCTAACCATAAACTCTTTTATCGAAGGCTTATTATAATAATATGGTTTCGGGTAATCTTTATATATATATAAAGACTCACTCCCATGAAAGAAAAGAACCACTTTAGCTTTTTTAACTTTCCATAATAATGGGATATGCCACCTCAGATTTGGTGAGTGTGAAACAACTATGTCATACGTATCATCTATATCAGTTATACTTTCTTTCGAAAGTACTTGAACCCCATCAATTTCATAGTTTTCTAAAGTTGCAAAGTTACAAACATGAACAGACAGCCCTGATGCTAAATAGTGAACATTGCGGGCATGAGACCATGCAACCTTGTAAGGGTTATCTTTGCAGGGGTAATCTGAGCACAGAACTAAGAGCTTCATTTAAAATAACCATAACTAAAATTATATATCTTATATCTCCAATAATATCGGAGGCTTATTCGATGATACCCTCAAAGGACTAAAGTAATCGAAAAAAACACCATTGTCGCTTTAGCATACTTAGCTAATTATTTGCATCTGACTACGCTTACACTAATCAGAGCATTGACAATTTAGAAACCTTAAATCTTACAAATCCGACACCTTCTATCCAATCAGAATCCAGAAAGCGCAAAAAGCTGCATTTTCGTTAAAACGTGAGTTCGCTATTCTACTAGCACCTAATATGCCCTTAGTCCTACTTTCATTGAGAACACATAGCCCGTTTCTTTTCCACAAAGTGCAAGCCATTTACAGTAATTGGCTACCTGCCGACTTTTAATCATGAATGTTACACTGATTATCTGGGCTCAAGACTAAATTCCTAAAAGTGAACACACCAGTATATATTGTTCAGAAATCACAAGTATGGCGTTCATAGCTAATGGAGGATTAATTAAAATAGTTTATTAACCACCAACTGCTTCTTTCTCATATATATAAAAGTCTGCACATGAGCTAGTTCTAGTGTCACCGTTAAAGTCATACTCATTTTTGATGTGTTCTTTCATTTGCCACCCTGGTTTGTTATTCTTTACCCACAATGTGAATTCCCTATGTTTAACATGAGGATATTCAACCAATCCTTGTTCTGATTTATTACTTGAATATATGACTACATATCGGTCAGAAGATTCAAACAGTTTTTTCATATAACTGTCGAACACGTCATCTTCCACTAAATGGTAAATAACATCCAACGACAGAGTAAGCTCTGCTTTTTCTCCTTTAAAATCAACCAACAATTTGAATCTTTTCAACAAATCTTGACTAAATAATATTTCACACTTCTCTATTGCATCCTGACTCACGTCTAACCCCGTATAATCTGGATAGTTAGCCAATGTCAGTTGATTTCCATCACCACAGCCAAACTCGATAATAGACGAAACAGCGTTCTCACTTACAAAAGTGTTTAAGACTTTTGCCTTAAACTCCGCAAGCAGGTTATACGAGCCATCACCTGAATTTCCACCGTTTTTATACCGAGATCGCCAATAATCTCCTGAGCCAGAAAATGTCTTATTTAGATACTGGATATGCGTCCAACGTGCTAGTGAATTCAGCAGAGGTACCTTCTTTACAATACTCTTTATATGTCTCATTGTTTACCATCATTTTAGGTAGAACGAAGTTTATGAAGTCAGGTCACACAATAACTAGGAGTCGCCAAACCAGCTTAGAGTATTCTGGAATCTATAAGCTGGTCCCAAATATCGATATAGGACCAAAAGACCAAAGTAGTTGCCTCACTCGCACAGCAACACATTGTAGTTAAGAAGGAAGTTCTGCACCCTATCGTTGCTCCAACAATCATCATACCTAGAAAAGCAGCCGATTTGCCAACCACGTCACCTACCTTATCGACAAACGAGTCAAATAGGGGCTCGCGTCGCTAACCTTTAGCCCAGTCATGTGTTAATATTTGCAGCTGCTAACCAGCGACTATACCTCTTTTCCTGGGATTCTATGATAAAAATTTTTGACCATATGCTCCATAAAACTCCCAGAAGAACGAAAAGAGCCGTCACCCTTGGTTACGATGTTTTAGGGATCTTGGGGTCAATCTACCTGGCATTGTTGTTAAGGTTGGACACCTTTGATATTCCAATCGAAAGCGGCCCTGAAGAAATAGCGAGTATCTCTGTAACCATTTTTGTGTCCATTTTCTGCTTTGTAAGGATGGGGCTATATCGCGCAATCCTACGCTATATGGCTGGGCACGCAATAATGACCCTTGTCACTGGTATTGGCTTATCAGCTATTGTACTTGCGGCATCCAGCTACTATTTTCAATCCTTTATTCCCAGGTCTGTGCCTGTTATCTACGCCTTTACTGCACTTATCATCCTTGGAGCGCCCAGACTTTTTATCCGTAGTTTAGTGCATCAACATCTGCAAAAGTACAAACCAGCAGTGATCATATATGGCGCCGGGAACTGTGGCTATCAGCTTGCCCATTCACTCTTTTCCGGCAGCGAATACCGCCCAGTCGCGTTTATGGATGACAACCCTAAAAAACAAGGTTCCATTATCCATGGATTAAAGGTTTATCCCAGAGACCAACTCGAGCAACTCATCGCCTCTAACAATGTAGTTCGAGTACTACTTGCGCTAGGTGAGACATCTCGCTCAACAAGGTTTCAAGTCCTGAATGAACTGGAAAGTTGCTCCGCGACTATACAATCTATCCCTTCTATGGAAGATATAAGCAGTGGGAAAGCAAAAGTCACCGAAATTCACGATATTGAAATTGAAGACTTGTTAGGTCGCTCTCCCGTTTCACCTCGACCAGAGCTACTTTCCGCTTGCATCACTGGCAAGTCGGTGATGGTTACCGGCGCAGGAGGTTCAATCGGATCCGAGTTATGCAGGCAGATAATCAGGCAAAAGCCGATCAAATTACTGCTGTTTGAGCTTAATGAATATGCCTTGTATGCAATAGAAAAAGAGATGCGCACTTTTATTTCTCAAGCTGGACTCGACTGCGAGATTTTCGCCCTACTGGGCTCAGTACAGAGGCAAAAACGGCTCGAAATAGTACTGAAACAGCACAAAGTAGAGACCTTATACCATGCAGCAGCCTATAAACATGTGCCCATTGTTGAGTCCAATATTGTAGAAGGGGTCAGAAACAATGTCTTTGGCACCTGGCGATGTGCCGAAGCATGCGTTAATTCAAGCGTTAAAAACTTTGTACTTATTTCAACCGATAAAGCGGTAAGGCCAACCAATGTAATGGGCGCATCAAAGCGAATGGCTGAACTGGTGTTACAGGGAATGGCGCAAAGAGAAGAGAGTATCAATTTTTCCATGGTCCGCTTTGGCAATGTATTGGGTTCGTCGGGCTCCGTAGTTCCCTTATTTCGCGAACAAATCAAGACTGGTGGAATAGTAACAGTCACCCACCCGGACATTATCCGATATTTCATGACCATTCCTGAGGCGGCACAGCTTGTCATTCAGGCCGGAGCCATGGCGAAGGGTGGCGATGTTTTTGTATTGGATATGGGACAACCTGTCAAAATTGTCGACTTAGCTACACGCATGATCCGTCTTATGGGTATGGAAGTCAAAACAGAAGACAATCCATATGGTGATATAGAAATTCAGTTTAGCGGCCTGAGACCAGGAGAGAAGCTCTATGAAGAGCTGCTAATCGGCGCCAATGTTTCGGGTACGGAGCACCAGAGTATCATGACGGCAGATGAAGAATATCTGTGCTGGGAAGATATGGAAAAAATCCTAATCCCATTAGATAGCGCCTGTCGTAATTATAGGGTCGAAGAAATATTCCAAACTCTAGTAAACGCCCCCTTGGGATTCGAGCCAAAGGATCATATGTCGCAGCTACTGGCAGAAAAGCCTAAGTTGCGTCTAATTCAATGAGTCTTGAGAAGAGAAGAGTAGACCTCTAACGTCTTTTCAATAACATTTTTCTGAGAAAAAACATCTTCAACAAGCTTTCTACCGCCAAGACCAAACTTTCTTCGTAGCACCTTATCCCGAACGAGTAGCTCAATTTTATCTGCTATCTCCTCAGGGGAGTCTGGAGGTACGAGAAAGCCCGTTTTTTTATGCTGAACTATATCTCTGCAACCCGTGACATCTGTCGCCACTATAGGTCTGCCTATGGCCGCAGCCTCAATTAGCACCCTCGGTACACCTTCGCCATAAGTTGTAGGCAGAGCGACTAAGGTCGATTCACCAATACATTTCACCATATCATCAACTTGCCCTAGCCAATTGAGCTTGCCGTTTCGGTGCCATTCCAATATCTGAGATTCAGGTATCGCACTTTGACTTTCATGATCGATAATACCTGCTACATCGAGTCGAACTTCAACACTTCTGCCCTTTAAAATTTCACAGGCATGGATCAAATCACCGATCCCTTTATCCCATAACATCCTTGCAGCAAATAAGATAACAGGTACTTCAGATTCAACTTCCACTTGATATCTAAATAAAGACAGATCAACCCCAGCACCTGCGATAACAACTAATTCGCCTGCCTTGCCAATTCCTTCAGCTTTAAAGCGCTGTTCATCTTCACTGTTTTCAAAAATAATTCTTAGCTGATCATTTTTGGCAGCGTGACGATAAAGAGAAGTCATCACCTTACGTGATAACCTGGCTTTTAGCTTGTTGCTTGAAAAAGCCAGCCCCAAGCCAGTAACACTCATGACCTGTTTTACACCAAGTCGTTTACACACAGCACCGGCATAAATATTTGGCTTTACCGTAATTGAGTGGACAAGTACTGGGTTCACATGCTTTACCAATCGACTGATCTGCCGTTTAGTCGCGAGATCCTTAAACGGGTTCATTGACTTACGATGCAGTAATAACTGATGAGTTGAAAATCCCTGTTTTTCGAGTTGATGGCAAATAGTGAGATCCGTGAAATGAGCCGCTATATGGACGTCAAACCCGGCATTTTTCGCCGCTTGAGCACGGGCAACCCAATGCAACTTAAAATACCAATCCACATTGATAATAAACAATAGACGCTTACCCATCATACTTACCCAACTTCCCGATTAACCCGTGATAAATGCCCTTAGTGATCATTCGAAACTGCTGCCACCGATCCTCTGCAACTAGAGAAAAAATACAAGCTTGAACACTAGACTTAATCAATACATGGATTTTCCAGCACACCGGAGCTCGCCTTCGTAATAATATGTGGTAAAAATTTCTAAAAAAGTAATAATGCCGTAACGGGCTGTGCATTGTTAAAGTTCGCCCCATAAAAATAAATGGTTCGTCACCTACGGCATGATACATTTTTGCTGATGTAACACCATATAACTCGTACTCTTTATTGCTTGCCCGAAATCCCCACTCAATATCGACTAAGTCGATAAATAAAGCTTCATCCATTACACCAACATCACGAATTACTGGCATTGGGATCAAACAACCCGATGAAATTAAAAAACTACAGCGGATATGAGCTTCACCTTCTTTACTTGGATCGAATCTACGGACGTTTAAATTATCGTAGCGGATAAACATATCAGCATGACCGGTTCTCGAATCAACTGTAGATGGCCCCAATGCCGCTACTTTTTTACCTTGACTTGTCAATTCAGCTTCGTGATGCAAAAGAGAAGCAACCATATCACCTTCAGGTAGACTATCCTGATCTAACAACAGCACATGAGTCGAATCAATTGAACCGGCATAGTCGATCCCTAAGTTATGGGCTGCTGCTATTCCAACATTCCCAACAGGCTCAATCAACTTTGTCACACCAGGTAATAGTGATAAATCAGTTATCCCACCATTATTTACAATAACAAGGGTTTCGACTTGCTTGGAGGCGACAGCGACCAACTTTTTAAGCTGAGAAAGCTCTGGGTGATAAGTCACGATCACCCCACATATATTACTCATTTATTTAATCCAGCGAAGGCAATGTATCGGTAGCTAGTGCCCATCCTGAAACGCCGATTCTAGACCACTTAACGGAAAAATTACAAACGCCATAGGAGTGGGTGAAATCCGCAAAGCCAGCGATTGCAAACTTCGCCGAACAAGTACAACTCCTACATACGACAATGGCACATTTTGACTCCAATAGGTTGACATTACAGAATGTGAAATTTGCTAGTGACAAAGGATTTCAATATTCGAGATTTGATATTCTTGGCCAGGAGTAACTCCAGGGTCCAATCTAAACATTGGTTGAAATCCGGATTTTCTTAGAACTTCATACTCAATTACAGCATCTGGTTTAGCGGCATAGGAAGCGGTTAAAGAATCATTTTCGTTAAAGTATCCATCCCCACCATTTGGTAGATAAAATAGTTGAGCCATATCTGCTTGATTAGTTGTAACGTCAAACCTAAACTTCAATTTATTACAATTTTCCAGAGATAACTTTAATTCTGGAAGGTTAAATACAATCTGAGGATCACTAGTTGTTGATTTAACGATTAGAGGATAACCAGGGACATTATGGGCCATATTTTCAACTGATAACTTACTAATACTAGAGCTGCTTAGTTTAAATAGAGGGGTAAATACCTCTGCTGATTTGGCAGGTATCGAAAATATTTCATTAAAAGTACTGGTAAATGTAAGTCCCAGCTGATTTGACGTCATCAAAGCAGTAGTTAAATCAGCAACGGGGTAAATAGTCGGGCAATAAACATTCTCACCTTTTAATAGTGAGTTAGCTATACATTCGACCCCTTTCATTTTTATATCTCCTGTCGACTTATAATGATGCCTAATATCCTTTAACCCACCGACACCAATGAAATATAAAACAACCAAGAAAACAGTTGAAATATTTACAATGTTTTTCACTCTTTCACTTAGATTGCGTAGTAAAGTTGTTGATATAATTAAAGCAAACCATGGGAATAATAAAGTAATCCAAAAATAGTGAAATCTAAATTGACCGAGCCAAAAAACTTCCAAGATAGTATCTAACGATTCCTCTCTCAAGTTCGCACGCCCTGCTGAAACCATAAACAAATATGCAAATACAATAGCTGATAATGAGACATACACCAAATATAAGTTTACATCATTATCAGTAGTATGTTTTCTATGTTTGAAAGCCAACTTCCAAAGCAAGTAACTAATGCTGGCGATAATGGATATAAAAGCGACAATCGAAACCGATACAGCCAATACGCTTTGGGTGTTGTAAAGACCAATCGCTCGAGCAAATTTCCCAATTAAATAAGCCCAAAAATCAGCTTCATATGGAAGAGCCCAAGCTGAATTTGGTACATGTGTTCCTCCTTTTTGAGTTATTAATATAACCCAAAGTTGAATTGGTAATGTTACTAGAGTAGCTAAAAACACTCCTATAAATGGGAACTTGTACTCTTTAAGTTTAGTTTTATCAATAAACAATATTCCAAAAATAAAAGTAGCAAGCATAGCAAGAAGTGCAATTGCACCTGATATATATGCCAACCCTCCTGCAACACCAATAGAAAAAACCATAAGGGAAACTAACCAACCGTTAAGATTAGGTTTCCTTATAGTTATTAACAAAATAGACAAAACTGAAATCAGTGGAAGTGCTTGATGGTAAGCAATTGACTGTTGCCCCCAATAAGTACTCCCTTGAAGCATAAATATCAGAAAGATAACAGAGAAAGCAAGTGTCTGCTCACTAGGAATTAACTCTTTTAGCAATCTATACTGAAGTAATAAAAGGCTCCCCATTACAATAACAAAAGATATTGTTTGATAAAGTATATTATTTCCAGCTAGAAGCTTAATATTAAGGTAATCTAAAAATACCCCAGTGGTATACATAGTATCGTTAGCTGAACTAAATAATATGTCCATAGAAAGCTGATCAGCAGTGCCATTTAAAATGGGTCGCCAATCATCAAGGTATGGGATATCAACTGCATATTTTAACAGTGTAAACAAATGATATGAAAACACGGAGAAAACAATAAAAACAACAAGCTTAAATAATGTACTAGCTGATAATAGATGAGAATACTTTTGGGGTAAATTCATAAACACAAAACTCAATTAGGTATATTACTTCGATGGAAAAAATTTCACTAGATTACGATAGCCTTTCCAAATTCAAACAAAGATATGAAATCAGGTACTATATCATCCGCCAATAAAGCTAACACAATATCATATAATCCAAGCAACACTAATGAAGCAGCCCTCCTCTAAGAATTAACCGCATTATTAAAAAATTTGCAGTTGTCGAAATGAGTAACACAATAAAAATTGAAAAATGTGCATTTATACCAAATAGGACTATCCAGTCCAGTGCGTTTAGGCTAATTAGGAAGGTAATTAAGTAAGCACTAGTTATCTGAACATACCCCTTTGTAGTCTTCGTGCTTCCAGGAAAAACCTTAGTTGGATATACAAGTAATAAATACGTAATTCCCACAACCCAGCTAATGCTATAAGAGAGGCCATGATCTAGAAACAGTAAGGCCAGTTGATACACCGCAAGCGTAAGCACGGTATTAAACCCACCGGCGAACAAAAATCGAAGGCCATCCGACAAGAGGCCTTCTTTGCCTTTAAAGGATAACAATTTAGCGTACAACGTAGGTTAGAAAATCAGAGTATTCACGGATGTAGTCATCGGCTTCATACTCGTGAGATGCATAAACACACAAAACAGCATTCACAGAAAATTTATACTGAATCCCCCAAGTTCCGGCAGGCATATATAAACCTTGAGATGGGTTAGTTAGTTTTACCTCTTGCCTACCCCTGCCATCATCAATAACGACACTGAGCTCACCACTAACAGCAACCAGAAACTGCTCACATACCTTATGGGCATGCTCGCCACGCACCTTGTTGTTAGGTACGCTATGAACAAAGAAGCTTCTCTTAGGAGAGAAGGGTAAGTCTTTGGAAAACTCAGAAACCATTAAACTGCCACGCATATCTTCAAATACAGGCAAGGTCCACATTTGACAGCCATTTATATCTAGATCTTTTACGCGGACACTGGTTGCTTCATCATCAATACTCGGTGCATCTTCACTGCCAATACCGTACTCGGAGTTATAACTTACAATTCGAGCAGGATTGCCAACAACAACAGCATGTGGAGGTACGTCTTTTGTGACCACAGAGCCAGCCCCGACCATTGCGCTATGACCTATAGTAACGCCTGGCAAAATAGTTGCGTTAGCGCCAATGGACGCACCTTTACAAACCACCGTCTTTAGAAATTCTTCGGGATAAGCCTTAGATCGCGGGAAAATGTCATTAGTAAAAGTTGCATTGGGGCCGATAAAGACATCGTCACACAGGGTTACACTATCCCATACTTGAACACCGCACTTTATCGTCACGTTGTTTCCAACTGAAACATCATTTTCGATAAATACGCCATCACAAATGTTACAGTCCTGGCCAACCTTAGCGCCTGGTAGTATGTGTGCGAAAGCCCAAACCCTCGTGTTATCGCCAATATCATTGCTTTCACAAAGGGCTTTTTCATGAACAAAATAGTTATTCGACATTTTATCTACTCTTTCTCAAAACTTGTGTTGTCTTCTTTCGCACTCACTATACTCAGCGGTCGTCGCTTGGTGTTTTCAAAGGCCCTCCAAAGATAACACCCAATAATACCTTGGGTAGTAAGAATGGAAGATCCAAAAAACAAGATGAGTAAAACTGTGCCTGCATAACCTGGCTCGTCTATCAAACCAAACAACTTGCCAAACAGGGTAACACCGCCGATAAGGAAGGTAATAAACAAACCAAACATGCCTATCCATAACACAGCCATTATGGGGAAGTCCGAGTACGAGAAGATGCTATCCAGCATATAACGGATCCTTCTTCGCAACCCCCAAGCACTCTCACCATGTTCACGCTCTTTTCGTTCGTAAGTGACAAAAGAGCGACGGTAGCCAACCCAAAATAGTTGGGCCACCAATGAGCTATTAGGCTCATGAATCTCCATGATTTTGTCTTTTGCACGTCGATTACAACCAAATATATCGACCCCACCCTTGGGAATATCTGGTTGGACAACTTTCCTATACAAATTCCAGTAGGTATCAGCTAAAAAGCGCCTGAGAGGCGGATCATTTCTTCCTACTCTCTGACCAAACACAATATCGGCGGCGTCTTTTTCCAGAATATCGAAAAACTGTTCAACTAATTCGGGCGGTTCCTGAAGATCCGCCGCCATTACCGCCAGATAATCACCCTTAGCATGCTCCATCCCGGTTCTGATGGCGATAAAAGAGCCAAAGTTTCTACTATGACTGATAATTTGCATTGAGAAACTAACTGTCTTCATTGCTTCTTGCAATAACGCCAATGAATTATCAGGTGAACCATCGATGACAAATACAGCTTCAAAGCCAGAGCCTTGGTTGTTAGCTATATTTTCGACTGCCGGAATAAGGTAAGGAATATTTTCCTCATTGCCATACACGGGAATGATCAGCGACTTAGTTATAGTATTTTCTGACATGGCTTATTTACTCTTTCCATCCAGAGAGAGCCTGACAAACTTGGTCTATTTCGGCTTCAGTCATAGTGGGGAAACAGGGAAGTGAAACGATTTCATTGACCAGTTGCTTAGATACAGTTAACTGGCTAACAGGGTCAATTCTTTTTGGCAGGGATTGCCAACCTTTCTGCTCATGGTCCAATACTGGGTAATGCACATCTACAGCAATACCCTGGTCTTTCATATAAGAGATAAACTCTTCTCTTCGATTACTGCGAATAACAGCCAAGTGCCCAACATAATCAGTCGTCTCATAATTTAAAAATTTAAGATTATCGTTCGCAGCCCGACTATATTTCTGATAAATATTTGCCCGAATCGCATTATTGCTATCTAAAGATGGTAATAGACTAGCTAATATTGCGGCTTGCATTTCATCGATGCGAGAATTTCGGCCGCCAGGGACAGCAATCTGATATTTTTGCTCCCAACCATATTGATGCAATTGCTTTAGCTTGGCGAAAGTATCTTCATTCGATGTGACAATCGCCCCCCCATCACCCATCGCACCTAAATTCTTGGTGGGATAAAAACTAAATACGGATAAATCACCTAAACTACCAACCCGTTGGTCACCAACTTTTGCACCGTGGGCCTGCGCGCAATCCTCGATAATAACAACGTGCTTATAACCATTATCCGCTAAAACCCGGCGAACCTGGTTTACATCAACCGCGCCACCAAAAAGGTGAGTGACGATGACCGCTTTTACCTTAGGGCCTAAGCAGTTTTTTAATGATTCCATGGACAGGAGCAAGGTATCTTCTTCAACATCCGCGTATACAGGTGTTGCACCTACCAAAGCGCAAGCTATTGAGGAATACCCTCCTGCATTAGCCACAGCAATCACTTCATTGTCGGTGCTACTATCCGCTGAAAGCACTGCTCTTAAGGAAATCTCTAACGCGTCTGACCCGTTCGCTACTGGCAGGCAAAAATCCACACCACAATATTCAGAAAAAGCCTTAGCAAACGCTTTAGTATGCTTACCTAATAACCACCACCCACTTGCTGCGACATCCACCATCAAGTTATTTATTTCGTCCTGGTGGCGTTGATATATTCTAGAAGTATCGTTAAAAGGAATCGTTTTAATCATCACTCTTCACCTGAAAATAGGAAATAACAAAAGGCCCAGTTTCAACTAAGGCCTTAGTTTTAAATATAAACTTTTGGCAACCAATCAAATAATGTGAATAAGGTACAACTTTTCCGTCTTTAGTAGAAGCGAATGAAATCTGCGAAGATCTTACTCACAAAGTTCGCCTAACTCGTATCCGTGCATTTGACATCTCATGCCTGAGATGGGTTCGACTCCTACTCCTATAAGGCCCTTTGAATCTATTACCCAAGTTTGACCAACCCCGCAATCCTACAAGGAAATCAATAAGGTATTCTGGGGTTACTTGCGATAGAAAAATCTTCGCTCTGATTATTTAAGTTCGGGTTATAGTAAGGATCGTTATCTATCAGGTGTTGCCATTTACCCTGCATATAATCTATCTCTTTACTAAATCTTGCTTGTTTCTCTGGCGTATCTTCAAAACCTCTGGTTTTGGATTCATAGTGGATAAGTTCAGCAAAGGGAGTCCATACATTTCGATATCCTGCACTATGCACTTTTAGACAGAAATCGACATCATTAAAAGCAATTTTTAAATCGTTTTCATTTAGTCCGCCAACTTCTTCAAAAATAGATTTTTTTATAACCAAGCAAGCAGCAGTAACAGCCGTGTAGTTCTGGGTTAACATCGCTCGACTAAAATACCCTGGGTTTCCCTTAGGAAGGTGCTTATGAGAATGACCTGCAACACCGCACACCAATGTAACGCCACCATGTTGCAAGGTATTGTCTGGGTACCAAAGTCTAGCTCCAACGGCCCCTACCTCAGGTCTTATAGCATGACTGACCATTTCTTCTAACCAGCCTGGACTAACAACCTCAATATCATTATTAACTAATGCTATCAACTCTCCTTTAGCAAGCTTAGCGGCCTTGTTGTTAAGAGCTGAATAATTAAAAGGCGAGTCATCGCGAATAATTCTAAGGTTCTTATGCGATATTTCCATTTCACTCAAATAATCCAGAGTTGCTGGATCGTCACTGCCATTATCTACTACTAATACTTCAAAGTTTTTGAATGACGTCTTTCCAAAAATACTATCAAGACAAACGCTTAAAATATCCAAGCCATTACGGGTAGGTATAATTATCGAGACTAAGGGTTTATCCTCTGGTAATTCGTACTTTACTTTTACGTACGGAAGATCAGGGTGTACTGAAGCTTTGCCTTTAACTCCTTTTCTTCCCAAGTATTGATTTACCGCCTCAACTCCTGCAAGTAATGCATAGGGTTTTTCGCCACCATTAACCGCCGTACTACCAGGTATTGCTCTCCAGTGGTATAGAATGCGAGGTATATGAGAGATTTGGCGAGCTTCTATTTTTTCGATAAAACGCAAAGCAAAATCCCAATCTTGGGCCCCCTCTACTCCCTTGTTAAATCCTCCAATCTCCTTTGCAATATCGGTTCGATACACTCCTAGATGAGAAATGAAGTTTTGCGATAAAAACAGGTCAGGGTTCCAAGAAGACTTAAAATGAGGCTCAAAGCGAACAGCCCCATCCTCACTAATTTTGTCTTCATCAGAATATACAAGTGCGGCTTCAGGATTTTTGTTGATCTCATCAACGACCCAAAACAGTGCATCTTTCGGCAGTATATCATCATTATCCATTAAGGCTGTAAACTCACCTGTCGCTATCTCTAACGCCGAATTAGTCGCCTCAGAAATATGACCATTGGTTTCACGATATACCACCTTGATCCGGCAATCTTTGGCTTTATATTCTTCCAGTACATCGCGGATATAATGCTCAGTAGAGCAATCATCAGCCAGACAAAGCTCCCAGTTAGGGTATATTTGCTCAATAATAGATTCGAGCGCTTCACGCAAATATTTTTCCGGCGCATTAAATACTGGCATCAAAATGCTAATCTTAGGCCTTCTCGTTAAGCTGTCTAGTCTCGCCAGGCAGCGAACTTCATCAGCCTGAGTAACAGTCCCGAATTGTTTAACCCAATCTTCATAACTAATGGCATGGGCTGATACTGTTTGCAGTTGAGTTCCATTAGTGACACTTTTTCCTGCAAAAGCAACTGATTTACAGCGCCAGAATATCCCCCGTACCCCTTCTCTTTTTAATACTCGAATTGCTTTCTTACCAGTAACTAAGTAGCCACCATTGTGATGAGAGATCGCATCAATACGGCGAAGTAAATTTAGTGGGGATTTAGAAACTCGCTTTAAAAACCGTAAGGGCGCCGAAGCCTTCCAGCTTGCCGAGTTGTAAATCATCGATATTTGTATATTGGCATCATGTAGGCTAGCTTGCGCCGCAATTAACCCTTGTTGAGCGGATTCCAGCTCAATTTGAATTTGCTTCAACTCCTCTGCCTTACCTGACAGAGACTCATGTAGCCCCTCCGTTTGGATTGAAGCTAAGTTCAGCTCATGGGTTAGCGTCTGGCGCTCAAGCACTACCTTTTGATATGTAAAATCCGCTTTTACTAATTCCTGTTCAACTGACGCCAGCCTGTTTATTTCGCCTTTTTGAAAGTTTTGATACCCAAGCTCTAGTAGGGATAGATGGTTTTCTTTCAAAGCTGTTAACGTCATACGCTCATCACAAAGAGCCAACATTAATCGAAACGAATCTATAAGCACATTAGACACGTTGGGAACATGACTTAGATTTACGATAGAAAGCTTACTGTGGCATAAACTTTTATCTAAATAAGAGTCGCTAAACTGCTTAATCAAAGCCTCGTTAGCATTTAATTCTAATTTCGCACTTAGCCGCAACAACTCGTAACCTGGCTTTTCCAAGAAACACGAAAAGTCTACAAAACAAGTGTTGTACTCGCTAAGTAAACCTAGATTAGCTAAAGTGTGCTGAAGCCAGAGGTGTTGGCACCTTTCAAATAAGAAACCATCTCTTTTTTCCAGCGATTTTGCCACATCTAGTGGATTGCGAACAGTAACCAGGAACTCTGGCTTTACTTCAATTCGATCAAAAACTCTTAACCAAAATGCTAGCAAGCGTGAAGTTCTGGGATCTTTAAACGCCCAAACCTGGTAAGTGTTAAGCCGTTTTTGGATTAAATTGACAGCTTCCTCAACCAATGACTGACCAACGTCAGAATCTATCGATGATATTGGAAACACAGCAGGGCTATCCCATCTCATTCCGGCTAATGACAGAACCCTGTCATTTAGACAAACAATGTCCAGATCTTCCCAGTGCCCCTTTTCATTTCCTTCACCACTTGGGATAACCTCTTCACTTAGCCTAACGCCAAGAGTTTCCAAACCTTTCGTAATAGCACTTGTACCGCTACGGTGCATACCTAAAACAACAATGAGCTTTTGTTCAGTTTTTTTATTCAACATATATTTATAACACCGTATTCTATAAACCTTGTTCGTAGCCAAACTGCCCAGCAATGGGCCAGCATAGGTCATGTATAACCTGATAGTCTAACGCATCAAGCCCACTCAAGTTTCTCCTCAAAGAAACCCCCTGACTAAGAGATTTAAGCTCTCTCTCAGTTAACTGCTTCGGAAACCATTTACTTATTTCTTCAGCCGGGGCTTCAACCAAATCTTCGTATTTTAATACATTACATAGATGACTTTGCCTTAATAAATACTCAGCCAAAGCCCGCCACAAGAGTGCTCGTTTCACGACAACGCTTTCGAAAACATCTATTTCTTTTAGTGCGGTGACTAGCTGCCCATCTAACCATTTGTCATGGTTTTGGTTAATTGGAAACGCCATCACATTGGCCAAGCGGAGATGATCAAAAGTCTTTTTCCATGATGCGATGGTGTCGTAGGGATGACGAATGCAAGCAACTATAGTTGCGCTTGGCATGACTGAAGAGATATCAGATATGCGAAACAAATAAGCTAAAGGGGTCTTTGTACCTAAGACGAAATTTGCATCAGAAACGTTAGGTGTGTACATACTACGCTGGTCTACAACCGCAGTATCTTCAATCACCTCGCCATCTTTAACTTTGTTTTCAATCTCTTTGTTATCTCGAATTTGTTTTCTTGCATTTTGGTAATAGCAAGCCAGCCCAAAAGGCTTGTTTTCATTTTGCAACGAATCCAAAACCTCAGTAGGTTCATTAATCACTACAGAGTTATCTACGCCATGTAATAGACGACACAATAAACTCGTTCCACTTCGAGGTAATCCAGTAATGACCAAGTTTTTTTCGGCGTTTGGTTCTAACCAAGGGCCCAAAACGTTACACTTTCCTAGCTCCAAGCGATACGGCTTTAATAACTCAGAAAACGGCTTTGAAGCCTTCAACATCGCAACTAATTTCGGGTATCTACGGGCAATTCTGAACACCACATGGTTAAGCTTTGCATCACGCCGAATAACATCTGGGCTCTGGTAACAACACAGGTTCGGGAGGCATTCTGAAGTTGGTTTTAAGTGTGCCGGATAATTATAATCTTCACCAAGACATTCGAACGCAAAGCTATTCAAAGCCGCTGCGATAGGAAGAGCACTTTGCACAATCGGCCTATTTATAATCTTGCTATCTTCATACAGAGCTTTACTGACTTCCAACCATGCTTTCGAAAATAATTTACCACTTTTCACTGCTACGACACTAAGGCTAAAAAATGGAAGCTGCAGCTCCTCACTAACTGTCGTTTTTACCCTGCGCAGTGGAAGAGAGAGGCCAAATTTTTGATAGCTATTTTCCCACCCGCCTGCGCTGGCATTGCTAGTACCTAAGCTGGTAGGCTTCGCCATCAAGCTTGCTTTCGTAAACTCACTTATTTCAAATGACCCAGTAACTAGGATACTTGAATCAAGATATACAGTATGAGTCGCTTGTGTGGGAATACCTATCGCAAGCACTTTATTGCTATCAGCAATATCCGCCCCCATCGTATTACTTATTGTTTCTGTTCGAATATTAAGGTCAGCTAAAAAAGTCAGCGCTTCTTGGGAAGGGTTTTTACAGGATCTTTTCGGCGAAGGTATCGCGGCGACTAACTCTACGTCAGGCCCTAAAAAAAAGCGTAATGAAGCAGCGAGTAGGCAAGCATTGGCTTCAAGTTCTCCTTGCTGGCACACGAAAACGAAACAGGGCTGATACATAAATGGTATTTAATATTGACGAACAAGGAGATGAATTATACAAGAAGGTGGCCATAGAATGTAAGTAGCCATTACCACTGTTTCTTTACCTCGCCACTCATTACCATATAAAGTGGCCTATAAGAACTTTCAACCTGCTTAAGTCAGCAACTTTAAACAGACACTGCTTGGCTAGGGGCTGTTGGCCTTTCATATCGGCAGCCACATTATCGAAAATACCAGAGCAAGCATGCTTGAGTAATTTTTCTCTAGCTTATCGTATCTTGTTGCTATTGCTAGGAAATTTTTGACTATTGTAAATAGCGTTTTCCACTAAATGTCGACGTTTGTATGAGCACCAATCCATTACAATGGTCCACGCGTGATACTTAGCCGTACTGACACATTAAAATGTGTCTCTTACCCTTTAGTTATCCACCTCCTTACTTTATCCTTGTGCTCAACTCGTAACAGTGGTCTAGAATATGCCTGCAGCCTCCATTGCCGTCTCATCCGTTAGTAAATGCTATCAATCCTATGATAAGCCTATCGATAGGCTTAAACAGAGCATTGCAGGCGCAAAAAAACAATACTTTACGTCTTTTTGGCCATTAACTGATATTAGTTTCAACCTGTACCCTGGCGAGGTTGTCGGTGTGGTGGGAAATAATGGTGCAGGTAAATCTACCTTATTGCAGATATTGGCTGGCACCCTGAGTCCCACCCAAGGTGACGTTCAGGTTAATGGTCGTGTTGCGGCATTACTAGAACTAGGCGCTGGTTTTAATCTCGAGTTTTCAGGGCATGACAACCTTCATATGTACGCGAGCTTGCTGGGTCTCAGCAGAGAAGAAATCGACACTAAATACCAAGATATTGTGAACTTTGCAGATATTGGTGACTTTATCCATCAACCCGTTAAAACCTATTCGAGTGGCATGTTTGTCCGGCTTGCCTTCGCGATTACCACTTATGTCGAAGCTGACATTCTTATTATCGACGAAGCCCTGGCAGTGGGAGATGCTTCATTTCAGTTAAAATGCTTTGCTCGACTGGAAACACTGCTAGCTAAAGGGGTAACAATTTTACTGGTTACCCATAATATCGACTTAGTTAAAAACTACTGCAATCGAGTCCTGTATTTAAAACAAGGTCGTTTGATGTTTGATGGAGATACGGAACAAGGAACTGAACTCTACCTGCATGATAGCTTGGAGCTGAACAAGGCAAGCTCCCAGCCAAGCAGCGGTTCACCCTTAGTAATAGATGAAGATGCAGCCTCATCAGAAGCAGGACAAATTTCAAAGGTCAACTTCTTGGTTAAAGGTAATGAGCAAAACTATTGCTACACCAACCAAAGGGCAGCTATTCAGGTAACCGGTAGGGTAAACAAGGCTCAATCCCATCATGCAATTTCTATGGCACTGCGAGACGGTAAAGGGTATAACTTATTCGCGTACAACAGTGATTTAGCTGGGAAAAGTTTAATTCCGGATCACCTAGGCAGGTTTACATGTACTTTTGAGTTTGATTGTGCACTAACACCAGGCGAGTATTCCATTTCTGTTCACTTGGATGAAAGGTGCGATGCCAAAGAAGAGCGACAGGACCACCGCAGAGTGAAAACAATTGGGTTTACCGCTGTCAGCAAAAAAAAATCCTTTGACGCAAAGGTTGACCTTAAAGGGAGCTGCTTACAGCGAAAAAACATTCAAGATGGAGTGGAACATCAGCTTCCTTGAAAGTAGCTCTTTTTAAAAGAACGTTCTGTTGTTGTGGGCAGTTAATTTACCCGCACTTCCCTGATATATTATTATCCAGGTTTTATGGGTATCAAAGATCCGAGAGCTTAGTTGATGAGCAAAATATTTTTCTTCTGGGATAACCCAGCAACCCTCCCCGTAGAATATAGGGCCAATATTGATATTGCAAAAGTGCTACACCCTGCATGGGAAGTTATTCTTGTAGATAATGAATCCGCTCTCGAAGATTTAAAATCAGTCAGCCCGCAGCTGTTCGATAACTTTAGTGATATTAAGGTACCGGCAGCTAAGTCAGATATCATAAGGTTGGTAAAACTCTTTTTACACGGTGGTTGGTATTTCGACTGCGACCTCAGAATCTATCGAAACTTAGAGTTTTTTGACCTGGCTGAGCCAGTGCTGTTTGAAAGAGATGATACAGATTGGCCAAGAATTACCAATATGGCCATGTACTTCCCAAAGGCGCACCCCATGTTAATGGAGTGCATCAAGATTATCGAAGGTCACATTCGAAACGATTTATATTGCTACGATGTTTGGCGTTTCTCAGGGCCAGGAGTGCTTAACAGCCTGGCATACAAGTACGGCTACTATAAAGGCAAAGCGAACAGTTTTAACGAACACTTTTTATTGCCGATGAAGACGTTTGATACAGTGACATCCAACACAACTAATTCATGGATCTTCCAGCAAGCCTTCGGTATTTTGAAGAGTCACCCGGCTAATTACAATAAACTTCCTCTCAACAACCCCAATGATATCAACAACCTATTAAATCACATTGATAACTTGGAGGATAAAACGTCACTGTTAGAGCAAGTTATCCGCTTCAGAGGTGAGCACTATCTTAACCACTCAAAATTTGAAACACTCGTCTTAGCCGAATTGGCTAATATTGGCGATTTCAATTTACTTAAAGAACTTTGGGACAAAACAACTGAAGGTAAGCTCCGGAATAATCTGTCCCATAGGCTACATCAAATCGATGCTAACTTTGAATACATGGAAAAAACTAAGATTGGACCGCCAGCTCCCCAGCCGAATAACGAGGCCCGTGAGTTGGCAAGCAATACAATCCAAGTTACGTTTCTAGCAAGGTGCGCTTCGTTTTTGAGAAGAAAAGTTGGAAAACAGCTTAGCTAGTGCCCACCCTAAAACGCGGAGCATTATTTTCAGACAAGGTTTTAGTGCTGACAGGTAAACCACAACTAAAGATCAGCTGCTACGATCACAGCTCCCCCTGTCATTACCAATATATAGTCCGATATCTCGGTCCAGTGACCGAGGAAGTCAGGCTTCTAGATTCCCTCCAGCGAAGGGACGACAGAATTGACGTTTAACTATTGATCATTTCGCCAGATTGTTCTGCACAGTCCGTTATAGGGTTAGAGCAGTCGAAAGAGCCATTTAAGTCAAACCTGGAATTAAACTTCTGAGCATCATTTACAACTGAAAACTGGATCACATTTACTTGCTTTTCAATTAGGCTGTTTTCTAGTTTACTGTGCATTTCATCCAAGCGTACAGTAATAGAGTAATCATCGGCAGCTAGCGCGCAGTTAAAAGATAACTCACACTCAAATTCGTCGTTATCAGCCATAACTATAGGTTGCTCTGCGAATTCGTTGTTATAAGCAAACAAATTGCAGCCATTACTATCACGCACCACCATGTGTACTCGGAGCCGCTTTATTTCAGAGCTGACTCTCCCTGATAAAACTAGAGTGGCCCTTTGGTTAGTTTGAAACGTATCTCTTTCAATGCCCTCGTTAGTGAGTGTGACCTTTGAGAATTGGCCTAATTCTGTGCCGAAAGCATATGCGCCTTTTCTCTCATATAACACAGCTTTAGCGACTACTTTACCGAGCCGGTTCTTATCGTTTTCCAGGTAATCTTGCTCGTACATCTCAACCCCGGCTTCGCAATCGCCGTCAAACAATAGTTTCCCTTTATTCAAATAGAGCACACGGTCACAGTAGCTTTTTACCAGGTGGACATCATGGGTCACCAATAAAATGGTGACTCCGGACTTCAACAGGGTTTCGAGCCTGGCAAAGCATTTAGCCTGAAATGCTGCATCTCCCACCGCTAAGGCTTCATCGACAATTAAAATATCCGCGTCAACAAACACGGTAATAGCAAATGCCAAACGCACGTACATACCAGAGCTGTACGTTTTTACTGGCTGATGGATAAAATCACCAATGCCAGCGAAATCGACAATATCCTGATACTTAGCATCGGTTTCGGCCTTAGAGAGTCCCAGCAAGCTGGCATTCATATATAAGTTGTCTTGACCGGTAAATTCCGGATTAAACCCAGCTCCCAGCTCTAACAAAGCGGCTACGCGCCCATTTACATCAACCTTTCCTAGAGTCGGATTCAAGATTCCTGCAAGGACCTGTAACAGCGTAGACTTACCGGCGCCATTACTACCAATAACACCTACCACCTCTCCTCGCTTTAGCTCAAAGCTGATGTCTTTTAACGGCCAAAATTCCTGATAGTATTGCTTAGTTGTTCTAAAAAAGCCTTGCTTAAGGCGATCGGCAGGTTTGCTATAGGTTTGATAGCATTTGGAAAGGTTAGTTACTGAAATAGGCGGTAGCATCATTACAAAGTATCGTTTGCGGCATGAGGGAATATGATAATGGATATATGTAGCGAAAACCAGATTGTAAAATTAGCTGAAACCAAAAAGGGAAGGCAACAGCCTTCCCTGAACAAACTAATTAATTAATAATTAATTACGGTTGCCGACTTCAGTTAGAACGTTGCTAGCTCGGATTAGAGATACAACTTTAACGTTAGCTGTAGCTGCAGAAGTAGAGAAGGTCAGGTTAGAACGACCAGTCCATGCACCGAATACAGCTTCCAGGTCAGCCGATGAGTAAACCGTAGTTGCTTTAGCAGCGATTTTCGCTAGCTCTTTAAAGCCAAGGTCAGTACCGTCTTGTGCGTACATTTGAGCAAAGACAGTAGTTTCAGCACCAGATTCGTTAGTTACACGAATATAGGTTTCGTCAGCAGAACCCTTTGGAGTTACTACCATCGCTTTTGCACCAGTATTAATACCAGAGAAAGTAGTAGCTAACGTAGCAGTGTCAGATTTAGCAACGTTAGTCGCAGTATTCCAAGTTACATCCAAAGTAGTGTTGAATGTAGCTGGAGCAAGAGCAAGAGTACCTGCAGGTACATATACTACTGATTTACCATTTGATGTTGCAGGATCAGCGGCTTCAGTAAGAGATGCTGTACCGCCAGCGATAGCAAAGGCAGTATCACCAGCAGCAGCACACAACTTAGTAGCATCAGCTGCAAGACAAACTTTATCACCTGCGTTGTAAGCACCAACGACTTTGAAGTTTAGCTTATCTTTAGCATTAAATGCGAAAGTGTTACCTTCGTTGTCGTTAACACCTGCGCCTGCAAGAACAACACCTGCATCAGCTAGCACTGCATAACCATTTTTCAAGGTTTCACGCTTATCGATGTCGATTTCGTTGTTGCTGCCAGTAACAGCACCATCATCAACCTTAAAAGTTGTCAGACCAGCACCAGATTCAGCAAGATCTTTAGACGTTACAGTGATAGTTCCTGGGAATGTTGTAGTACCAGAAGCGGTAACCTTGATAGTTGTAACAATTTCAACTTTCTTAGTATCATCGGATAAAGAGTTAGCGCCTTTGATATTGTTAACAGTCAACGTCAGTGCATCGGTGCTTGTCCACTTACCACCGCCAGCACCAGCGGTAACTTCGAAAGTTACTGCACTATCACCAATCGCACCACCGCTAAGAAGCTTAGTTGTAGCTGTACCAGCACCTGCACCGTTATCAGCGAATACAAGGTCACCCAGTATTACAGTGTCACCAAAAGTACCGTTAGTTAACGTAAAGGTAAATTCGCCAACACTAGCATCCACATCGGCATTAGTAGTTACAATAGCGGTAGAAGTGCCTTTTAGTTCAACAGCTGAAGAGCCAGAACCAAACAACTCTGTAGCATACTTAACTTTAGTCGCTGTTTGAGTAAGCGCAGCATTAGCACCGAAGGAAGCAAAAGCAGCAACGGCTACAGCAGATGCAAGAAGATTTTTTTTAAACATTATTCCTAAACTCCAATAGGGTTATTATGATCATAAGTCCCTCAACCGAGATACAGAAATCCCGGTTGTGTACTAGGGATTGCATAAAACAGTCAAAGACTATGCAATTGCCTTACTAACCTTTAAACTAGTAAGGATTTGCTTAATTAAGCAGGGGTAAACTCTAATTGCTTAATATGATAAATACAAGTAACTGACAGTCTTAATATGTGAAATAGCTCATAAAAAAGCGTAAACCTGGCCATAACGATTAAAAATCGTTCAACTCCAGACCTTGCTTTATACTGTTGGTTATTTTCTGCGCGTCTTTATTATCGCGAATAACGTAAGGCATCACCATCATCACCAGTTCAGTTTTTTTGCCATTATCGGCCTGACTTTTAAATAGATTACCGATTAATGGTAGTTGGCCGAAGAATGGCACACCGCTTTCGCCCAGTGTGCGCTTTTGACTAATTAGTCCGCCCAGTAGTACGGCGCCACCGTCCCTTAAGGTAACAGATGTTTCGATCTTTCGGTTTAATATGGTGGGCGACTTGGCGCTGCTAGTAGAACCTGGTGACGCTTCGGCCACTTCACTTAACTCTTGGGATATCTGTAAGTCCACTAACCCGGACGCCTGGACGATAGGAGTTATTGTTAAGATCACCCCTGTTTTTCTGTATTGTACCGTTTCATTCACCTGCCCTCCTTCAGAGGACGTGTTGGTGCCTGTGACAACAGGTATTTCATCACCCACTTCAATCGTGGCCTCTTCACCACTTTTCACCATTAATTTTGGCGAAGAGCGAATAGCCACTTTGTCATCTTTATAAAGCGCTGTAATTGTCGCTTTGGTGGCGCCACCGGAGGTGAAAGCATAAGTTAACCCGGCTGCAGTAGACGCTAAATTATGGCCATCATCTAACGTTGTTTTTGAAGATCCCCCAGCTAAGCCATAGGTGGACCACTCAACACCAAATTCCGTTTTATCGGTCAGCGTCACTTCAGCCAGCAACACTTCAATTAATACAGATGGCACGGGTTTATCCATACTATCTATCATCGGTTTGAGCTGTAGCCATTCCTGACCCGAGCCTTTAAAAATAATGGTATTGCGGTTTTTATCGAGTACAAAGGCACCGGAACTGCCCCCAGTAAGCTTACTTTCTTTCCCTGACCCAGAACTGGCGCCCCCAACTGAGGAAGATTGGTTTTTACTACTCCGGCTAACACTAGCCGTACCACTGTGCACCTGGTTTAAGATATCCACCAGATTTTCTGCCTGAGTATTTTGCACTTCATAGGTGAAATACCCTTCGGCAATATCCATTGGTGTTTTTTGATCTAATTTGACTGCCCAGCGACGAATATGATTAAGCGTTCTTCGGTCGGGTGCAAAAGCAATTAACTGGTTGCTTCCTTTAACAGGCAAAATAATAACAGAGCCATAAGGTGGCGAAAGATTCGCCGCATACCCTTCAGACTGTAATATCGCCACTAAATTAGCGGCAATATCTTCAGCTTTGCTATAAGCTGGCACAATACTTAAGGTATGCCGCCCCTTCATTAATGGTTGATCAAAAACCTTCACCATTTCCACGGCCTGGGTCACTTCATCGATCGGACCTTTAAGGAGAATCGCGTTTCGCCTGGCATCTTCTCTGACTTCGATCTTAAGCCCCTTAAATGCATCCTTTACCCAGACCATAACATCCCTGTTACTCATTACCTTGAGCTCGACCAACTGAAACACCGGGCGGTGAGAAATGGGCACAGTGGGCAAAGCTAAACCACTGATAAGAACAGGAGTACCATCGGCGCGGCTTTCCGCACTCAGTTGAAAACGTAAAACACCTTCTTGATCAGAAACCCTTAAGCCATAATCAGCCAATATTGCTCTGGCTGTGCGAAACAGTTGAGCCGGTGATTGCGGCTCATTGATTTTTAGGGTTACCAGATCTTTTTGTTGCTCTAGTCCCGGCGCCAACACATAAGAATAACCTAACTGATTAGAAAAAACTTCGTTGATAAATGCTGGTAAAGGTAAGTTATTGAAGCTGACAGAAATACTCGGCTCTGTGGATAGCCCCTTACCCAACTCTGTTTCCTGGCCTAGCGCCTGAGTATGAGTAGGCAAAATGCCCGGCCCGGATTCAAACTTTATTTCGCTCTGCTTAAGCTCAGCTTCTTTTGTTTTTGTGTCTGCTGTACTAATTTCGGGTTTGTGCTCCATTGGGGGTCTGATTAACTCCCCTTTATAAAGCCCTTTGTTTACCTCTTCAACTGTATTTGCAGCACAGCCGGATAGCAAAACCAAGATCAAGCCGGATAAGCCAGCCTTTTGAAAACGAGACTGAGTTTTAATAGTTTCCATTCTTTTGTTCTTATAAGTTGAATAAATGAGCGCAGTTACACCTCAAGCCAATTTGGCCTAGACGAAGCCCCTATAAATTAATCTTTGCCATTTTTACCAGTTGGAAATAGAGCTAACTCGGTATCTTGTTGCTCACCAGATAAATTAATACTGTCACCACCAATGGTCGCCAAGGTTTGCCCGTCGGGCAAAGCTTCTCCTAGCAGCACTCTTTCAATCTTTCCATCCGGGTTTAGCAGTAATGCCAGCAAGTCACTTTGATTTCGGACTATGCCTACCAAAGTGTAATCTTGATATTTTTTAGCCAGCCCTAGCTTTTCACTTTCTTCTTCACCAAAGTGAGCAAAACGCTTACGTTCTGTCACCCCCCACAAATTGGCCTTTATCAGTTCCTTGATGGCTTTTTCTTTTTGCTGAAAGGTCAAAGCTTGCCAGTTATCATTCTTATCTGCGGCTTTGCTAACCTCGGGAGGCTCTGCAATCCATGCCACTGTGCCGGCGCCAAGCCAACAACTCAGGATAGCGGCAGCCAGTTTTATTTTAACCATTGGCCTGCCCCTTTATATCGGCGAAATAAGCCGACAACAATAGGTTTATTCGGTCTCCGCGTTTAGCAGCAATAAAGAAGCTTTCTACCACAACCGAGTTTTTTAGCGACTCCAGATCTATCATCAACTGCTCTACCGACTCGGCATTAAACTTGGCGTTAATTTCTATTTGCACTCGCCATACACCTTTAGCGTCCGCCACTTCCTGTACAGATCCCAGTTTAAGACGCACATTACGCAACCCGGACTCTTTGGTTAACTCTTGTATTTCCGATTGTAATTTAGCCTGAGCCAGGCCCGTTGTCTCAGCCTGCCACAACTTAGCTTTTAAACGTTCGGATAAAGCAACCTCACTTTTAAGCCGTTCAGCCCAGGGGTTTTTCGACTGCAACGCTTTCAGCCTCATTAACTGCTCGGAACTTTGCGCAAATTCATTTTTTTGCTCTGTCACTAAATCTGACATGACTAAACAGGCGTAGAGTAACGAGGTGAAAAGAATCCCCCAGATCCCCATGCGTAACCTATGGTTTTCCTTAATCTCGGCGACTTGCTGCTGCCAGTCTAGTTTGTTAGCCATGGTGTTACCTTAAGATAGATTTTAATGGCATTTTTTTGAAAGCTCGGCTCAGTCCGTACCTGGGAAAACAGCGGGCTGTCTTCGAATTTTTTTACATATTCTTGTGGGTTCGCTTGCCTGTCTTCGAATTCCACTTCCAGTTGCCCCGGACGGTAATTCCAGGTTAATAGCTTTTCTGTGGTTTCCGGTAAAACATCCGCAAGGCCAACCATCAAGGCTATTTGACCAGGTTGACTTACTAGCACAAGATATTGTTTATTCAATGCAAAAACTCTTAACGCTTTCTGCCTGGTCGCTAAAACGGGGGAAACTTGCTCATTCAACCACTCTTTTTCTTGTTCCAAGCCTGAGTTTGCCGATTCCAGTCGCGCTAAAGTCATAGCCTGAAAGACTAAAATAGACGTTAAACAAAGAGAAAAAGCCAGCACTAACTTTGGTTCCCATTGCTGCAGTGTTTGCTTCGCATTAACACCACCGGACCAGGGCTTAGTTAACCAAGCATCCAAAGCTAAAGGCTGTATCTCAGGTGTATTTTCCAGCTTTAACTTATTAATAAAATTGGCTTGCTGGAAACTGGCAGGGCGAGCAGCATTCCAGGAAGTGGATAACAGCTTTCGATTTTGCCAATACTGTAACTCGAACCCTTTGCTCGCTGTTTTCAGATAGCAACCATCTTTTGGTTTGACCTGCATAACAATCTCAGGCACCACTAACACCAGCTCGGGTTTTGGTACCTTATGCACCGCCATTTGCTCTAGCTGCAGGTTTTTATCCCATAGCCAGACTTGCGCGATGCCCTTATCCCACACAGCAAAATAACCTATGTTATGGAACGGATTCCATAATTTCACCTGCTGTGCCAGCGCAGAGCGGCGCTTTGCCTTAGGCACCTTGTTCAAATCTATATTGCGATACAGACAGGTATCACGCCCGATTACCCAAATGGGTTGAAGGCCTTTACCTATTTGAGTTACTTCAGATTTATTCTGTAGGTAATGTGGTTTTAAAAAGTGGCGAAGCAGTGTTTGCAACAGATTCCGCACCATGATGTCCTTCGCTGACCTGATAGTTGTATAAAATGCGCCACGGCGCGACTTTAGAAAAAGGCGTCAATTTTACACCAAATAGCTGGGTTTGTGTGGTTCCATTTTGCCAAACTTTGATTCGGTAGTAATCGGAGCCGACAAAACTCAAATCCAGGGGATCAAGGCTAATGATACGGCCTGTCACCTGGTTTACGTCCGCTAACGAGATAAAAGCGCCAGTTTCCCGATGTTTCAGGATTTGAGCAATGGACGCCGCATCTAGCTCTGGCAAGGTTTGTAAATATGTTTCTGTGATTGAATTGAAGTTCAAAAATTGAGTCGGAGTCGCCGATAACCCCGCAACGATCGCATCAAATTGCTGTTGAGTTAAGAATTCGTTCCAACCCAATACCCTGGCCAATTCGAGGGGACTTTGCATGAATCTCTTGGTAGGGGGCAACCAACCAGCCTTTTCATAATCCGAAGTTGCCGCGCCATTGAGGCTGGCCAAATCGCTTTGAGAGATATAGTCAGAAATCCTGGCAATTAAAACCTGCCGATCTTGCAGCGTGACACCTTGATTTTCTAGCAACCGATCAAAATACCGGGATGAAGGATTGTTAATGCTAATCAAGCCTCCTTCATCCTGTATCGAAAATCCAATATCACCCAGTCCAGCATATTCACGCCCATCGGATCTGATTTCATTTCCTGTCATACTGAGTAGCAGTCCGCCCATATCATCACGTTGAAGTGAGGACCCATCAGTCACAATTCCTGCGATGCCTTTCTGCCTTGACGCTAACAGATAGAGTAATGTTTGCTGATTCGCCTGTAGCTCCAACGCCTCCTCTAATTGAGATTTGCTTTGGATCGCATTGGAAACACTACGCTCGGTCATTTCAGCAAAATACGCTGCAACTAAAGATAAACCTGCCAGCACCCAGAGCGTAGCTACCAGCACAAAACCCGATTGGCCTTGCTTAACTACTGAGTATTCCATTTAGCCACCGTATCCCTAAAGTCATCTTCGGCCAAAGGGAAGTTGTCCAAGGAAACTAACACAGAAAACGGTCTATTTTTCCTTATCGTGCTTAATTCAATGGCTTGGGGGATAAGCAAAGGTGCGGTTCCCCCTTCAGGCCAACTCGCTTTCCACTCTCCTTTTTGGTCCAAATAATGAAAGCTGGCCTGGTCACCACGCCACTTATCTATTTGCCAATTGACAGAGTTTCCTTCTCTATAATTCAGGATCACCCAACCATTTTCTATTTCAAGTGACCAAGAGAAAGGCATTGGTACCCCAGCTTGGGCAGATAACGGCTGTAGTGTAATGGCGGATAATTCCGAGTTGTCTCCTGTAAACGCTCGGCCAATGTCAAGCTGAGGAACTGTCGCAACTAAAGTTTGCTTTAGCCAGGCTCGAGTCAGCGTTGTCTGCCTTGCTTCTTGTTGAAAATTATTTACTCGGTTGTATATGCCGAACATATAACTAAACCCCTGCATCAGCATCGTAGACAGCAGCCCGACCAAGACTAATACAACCAACAGTTCGAGTAGAGTTAGTCCCTGTTGTTTTTTAATCATTGCCCTTGAACCCTGTTTAACTTTTTCTGGCCAACAATACGAGTACTGTAATCAGCAACTTTTCTACTACCTCGGGTAATAAATATATCTACTTGATACAGTGTTAACATGAAGTTTCCCAGACCTCCGCCAGCGTTATTTTGTACCGGTTGCTCCAGGGGGGTTGCTGTCCAATTTGCGACTAAACCTTGCAGTTCAGCCTCACCGCTACTTTGCTCCATCGGGTTGATGGTTTTGAGATCTTCGAGTAGATTTCCGACCAGCTGTTGTTGCAGTAATACATCGTTGACTCGATTCAATGAAGTCAAGTTGTTGTTGATTAGCCCATAAATGGCAACGCCTGAAGTGGCAAACAAGGTAATGGCGACGATGGCTTCTAGCAGAGTAAAACCTTTTTGCTTACTCAGCGTTCGCCCGCGCTTTATTCCTGGATTCAAGATGACACCTCAGGAACGAGTTGGCAAAAAGGCGGGATCAGTTCTCCGGTCCAAACTGCCTCCCCTTCAAAACGAACAGAGAGCAAGCCGCCTTCGCAGATACCATTTGCGCGATAAACAATACCTGCTGTTTTAATAGACCAACCCTGAGGGAGATCTAATTTTATCGCTTGCTGCCCTGGGTTATCAGAACCTGATGAGCGGGAGGTTGTTTGGTTTAACAAAATGAGTTCTGATTTGGCCAGGTAAGCCCTTTCTGGTAAGCGGTTAATTTCTTCTATTACGCGATCTTCGGCAAGACGAGCCTGAAGTCGGTCAAAAGCTTGCGACAAATTGGGTAAAGCGACAGCACTCACTAACCCAAGGATCATCAATACGACCATTAATTCGAGTAAAGTGAACCCTTTGCTGTGGATAGGTTGATGATTCATTTATCTTGCTTGAGTTCAACTGATAAAGATAGAGAGCACCAATAGTAAACTCTATCTCTTTTAGGGACTAATATTCCACGCTTGTTAAGGTGTTTGATGTGAGGGTTCACTGCTGAGAAACCTTTTACATTTTTCGCCGAACAAGTTCGGCTCCTACAGAAAATCAGTGACCATCTAATAACTACACAATGGTCGCTGCACATAGCTAGTGCCCGTCCTGAAACACACACATTCGTTCTTCAGTCATATTCTTAAAACGCGAAAATTGCCGTTTTGCAACGGCCTAAAGTTAGTCACTACTATCCCAGCGATCCCCGTCATTGTCAGCTTGCCTGGCAATCTAGTGACTTTTAGCGTGCTCCGTGATCGCGGTTAAGCCACTGGATTCCCTCGTGCGAGGGAATGACAAGGTAGCGTTTCAGGACGGGCACTAGCTAGTTATCAACTTGAAACCAACCTACGGGAGTCAGAATATGTCATCGTCAGATTTCCTGGTATGGTCCGACATCTCGGCCCAGTGCCTTTTAGAGTACATCGGGGTCGCGGTAAAGCCGCTGGATTCCGAGATGTCGGACTACCGTGCGCGCGAGAATGACAAGGCAGCGTTTCTAGGCGGAAACTAGCAATATTTATGGCCGCCACGAGGTCGAATTATCACTTGTACGGAATGACGACAGCAAGTACGAAAACCTAAACGTTGGTAATTATTCTACTTCGGTAGGTAACCCACTTCTGCATTGATACCTTCACCACCAGGTTTTCCATCGGCACCAAAGGAGTAGAGAGCAAAACCTTGAAGATTGTCGACGCCGCCCTGATATTGATAGTCTTTATTCCAAGGGTCTTTTGGTAGTTCGTCGGCCAGGTACGGGCCTTGCCACACATCTCCTATACCCGTTGATACTTTTACCAAAGATTGCAGACCTTGTTCCGTTGTCGGGTAGGCACCCACATCCAATCGAAACGTTTGCAATGCGCCCCTTAGCATTTTCACCTGGGTTTCAGCCGTTTTGACTTTAGAGCTGTCTACTTTGCCAAAAAGTCTTGGTCCAACTAGCCCTGCTAACATCCCTAAAATAACCAGCACAACGAGTAATTCAATAAGGGTAAACCCCTGTTGTTTTCTTTTTGCTTGTAACCGCTTAAACATTAAAATTTCCCAGAATATAGAGTGACTCATTCCATTAGTGATTTGATACCACCTTTCTTGGCTGTATCTTATTTCTTTTCACGTAACTATTCAGCTTTCCCACCCAAAGCCACTGGACCGAGATGTCGGACCATACCAGACAAGTTTGCAACGGCAGGCTCTACATTGCCATATCATTTACACTGGTGATCGCCAGTATGATACCCGTGATAATGGTGCCAATCACCCCCCCGATGATCAAAATTGACAGGGGTTCAATCATTATCAATACACTTTTCATTCTCGCCCGGCTACTTTCATCATATAATTTGGCTAATGATGCCAGCATTTCGGGTAGCTTACCTGATTTTTCCCCAACCCGGATCAGGTTGTAGCCTGTCGGCGTTAACGCACTATTCTCTTCCAGTGATTTACTTAAGGTCTGACCCGCCTTAACCCCTTTTATTACCTGTCTGAGCTTGCTTTCTCGTGCTGTTATTTTCACACCTCGAACAGCCAATTCCAGTGAGCGCAACAGGTCAACTTTACTCGACAGCATAGCCGCCATGACAGACGCCCATCGTGCTGTATCACTTTCCGCCAGCCAGTCGCCAATTAACGGCATTCGCGATAAAAATGACATTGTCGCTGTTTGCACTTGTGGCTGGCGAAAAAGATACACCGCCAGCACTGTAGCAACAATACCAATCACCCCAATTTCAGTGGCATATTTGTTAAACCACATACCGATATTAAGCACTGCATATGCTAGAAATGGCAGGTCCTCACTATCTTTCAGCAAGTTGGAAAACTTAGGCACGACAAAAATAAACATTAACAAGACTGCGCCAATGCCTGAACAGACCAAAATACTCGGATAGACCAGCGCATTTCTCATTTCTGTAGACAGTTTCTGCTCATATTCCATTTGCGCGACACCTTGGCGTAAGCTATAGCCAAGCTTACCTGTCATTTCCCCCGCTTCAATCAGGTTAAACATATAGTCGGGCAACTTTAGCTTACTTTGCTTCAGGGCTTGAGAAAGGCTTTCACCCTTTCTCAAGCTCCAGGACAAGCTGGCAAAAATTCGATTCAACTCTGCATGGTGAGTCGCATGCGCTTGCGAGTCCACAGCATCCGCGATAGAAACGCCGGAATCCAGCAACGTAGTTAGCTCGTGAAAAGCTAGCAGGATATCCTTTTGTGTTAGCTTTCGCTGCAGTCGCTTAATTTTGGTTTCTTGAGCTTCAAGATCTGCCACGATCAAGCCCTGATTACTAAGCTGACGCAAAGCCTCTATTTCCACTTCAGCTTCGATTTCACCTTTAATTAGCTTGCCGTCTGCATTGACAGCTTCATATTGAAATTTCATTAGCGTCTACTGTTTCTTTTTGAGTACCGGATATATTTAAATTCTATCTTGTCGCTTACAGGCCCTAATCGCTTCTCGTTGCTCTGAGAACTTCTTCGATAGTGGTCTTGCCCTGCGATGCCTTAATCAGGCCGTCATGAAAGAGAGGTCGAAAACCATCCTTTTCAGCCACCGCTTTCATTTCATTGACGCTTGCCCCATTGACTATCATATCCTGTAGCTCTGGTGTCATCTTGGCCAATTCATAAACTCCCATGCGACCACGGTAGCCGGAATTGTGGCAATGTTTACAACCTTTGGCTTTAACCCACTTGTCGCCGATCAGCTCGGCGGGAACCTGGCTTAGCTCCGTTAATATTTTTCCTGGCGGAGTGTATGGTTCCGCACAATGGCGACATACTTTTCTTACCAAACGCTGAGCTTGCACCCCTCGAATGGGCGCAGCGACCAAAAACGGTTCAACCCCCATATCAATAAGGCGAGTGAAAGCAGATATGGAGTCATTGGTGTGAAGTGTCGATAATACCAAATGTCCCGTCAATGCGGATTGAATTGCGATTTCAGCCGTTTCTAAATCACGAATTTCACCAATCATAATGATATCTGGATCTTGTCGTAATATGGCTCTTAAGGCCTTGGCAAAGGTGTAACCAATTTCAGCATGCGCCTGTAACTGGGTGATCCCGCTTACTTGATATTCTACCGGGTCTTCAACTGTAATTATTTTGTTCTTACCATTATTTACATCTTCAAGAGCACCATACAGGGTGGTAGATTTACCCGAGCCTGTAGGACCGGTTACCAGAACAATACCATTGGACTCGGCTAACCACTCCCGCATCATCTCTAAATGGTCAGCTTCCATGCCTAATAGCTCTAGCGACAATTCATCGCGCTCTTTAGGTAAGAGTCGCATAACAATACTTTCACCAAAAACACCAGGGGCGGTAGAAACACGAATATCCATCTCTTTACCGCTGACACGAGTGGTAATTCGCCCATCCTGGGGTAATCTTCGCTCGGCAATATCAATACCGGAAATTAGCTTAATCCTTGATGCAACAGCGGGGAATCGTTCAGCAGGTTGTATTAGTTTGGTTTGCAGTAAGCCATCCACCCGAAAGCGTATAGCAAAAGTCTCCTCACTGGGCTCAACATGAATATCGGATGATTCAGCATCAATGGCCTGAGCCATTATGTTATTCACCAACTCTATGACCGGTGCTTCTTCAGCCAGCTCCCTTAACTGCTTCGACTCATCACCCGAGAAGAGCGCCTCTACCGCTTTCTCTTTCTTCATAAAGTCGAGCATTTTGTCCAAGTCTTGTGTTCTTGGTAAATAACATTCAACTTCTAGCTCCGGGTAAAAATAAGCAAGGGTCTCAAATAGTGATTCAGCAAAAATATCCTTCGCTGTCATGCCTAAGGTATTGTCGTCGATAGGCCAGATAACCACGCCTTGGTCGATAAACCAATCGAACTTAATTTTACTCTGGCTTAAGAACGAAAATAGAGTTGGATCATCAGGTAAATGATGCTGAGGAAGCAATATAGGTACATCCAGCTGCGGCGAAAGAACCTGTAGCAAACTGTCTTCCGATACAGCACCGATACGGATCAGCACTGCTCCCAACCTTCCCCCAACCGACTCTTGTATTTTTAACGCTTTATCCAGCTCTTCTTGCTGGATAAAACCAGCTTCAATGAGAAGCTCTCCAAGTTTTTTCGCCATGACAACCTACATTACGTCCGCAAAACCTTTACGGGTTTTTTGGAACCAAATAAATCCAAAACACATAAAAATGAGTGAAAAGAGATAGTACACCGCCATAGCAACTAAATCTGGTAATCGACCATAGATAACTACATCACGCATTCCCTCAATGATCTGGCTCAAAGGGTTTAAATACAAAAATGGCCGGATGACTTCCGGAGCATGCTCAAATGAAAAAAACGCGGTGCTGGTAAATAGCAGTAAGGTTATAAAAGAGCCCATTAACTGCTGCACATCCCGTAAATAGACCCCAAGCCCAGCCAGAAACCAGGAACAACCGAGTAAAAATAACGCATATGGCAAGAGAACAAAGGGTACAAGTAATACCGTGAGAGAAAGGCTGCCACCACTAAACAATAAAAAACATAATAAGACTAAAAATCCGATTGACGTGTGGAATACAGCAGAAATCACCGTGGTCCAAGGGAGAATTTCTAATGGAAAAATAACCTTCTTAACAAAATTTGGATTTTCCATTATTAATGAGCAAGACCGCCCTAAGACCTCTGCCGCCATGCTATGCACAATTAAACCCGCAAATAACATGATCGAAAAGTCGGCGGTTGTATCTCCAACATCTGGCCATTTTGCTTTAAACACGAATTTAAAAACAAAAGTGTAAAGAGCTAACAAGAATAGAGGGTTAACAAAGCTCCAGAAAACGCCTAAAAAAGATCCCTTATAGCGTCCACTTATGTCTCTTTTCACCAAATTTTGAGCCAACACACGGTTGGCCCATAAACAAGTAAAAGGCGTAAGTACTCGCCTTATCATAAATCGTTGCCCGACTGGTAACTACCATCTTGCACTGCGCGCCACCACTGCTCATTGGCCAGGTACCAATCGATGGTTTTTTCTATGCCTGTGGCAAATGTTTCCGCTGGCTCGTAGCCCAGTTCAGCATGAATTTTATCGGTAGCAACTGCATAGCGGCGGTCATGGCCAGCCCTGTCTTCTACATAAGTGATCAGCGACTTGCTCTGGCCGTTAGCCGCAGGCGAATTCGGGAACTGTTTAGCAAGCTCTGGGTTATCGGCAAAACGTTTATCAACGACTTCGCATAACAGGTTAACTATGTCGATATTCTGCCACTCGTTAACGCCACCTATGTTATAGGTTTCTCCGATACGGCCCTGTTTGATCACCATATCGATACCACGACAGTGATCTTCTACATATAACCAGTCACGGATCTGCTTACCGTCACCGTAAATTGGTAATGCCTTAGCATCCAGGATATTGGTCAGACAAAGGGGAATAAGTTTCTCTGGGAAATGGTAAAAACCATAGTTATTCGAGCAGTTACTTGTGGTTACCTGCAAACCGTAGGTTTCGTTATAAGCACGCACCAAGTGGTCAGAAGCCGCTTTACTGGCAGAATACGGTGAATTTGGTGCGTAAGCAGTATCTTCGGTGAAAGCTGGATCTGTCGCTGACAGTGTACCATATACTTCGTCCGTGCTGACGTGATGGAATCGATGTGGTTTTGGATTCTCGGGATTTGCCAGCCAAATTGCACGTGCTGCTTTTAACAGGCTATGAGTACCAATTACATTGGCTTCAATAAAAGCATCTGGACCTGTAATAGACCTGTCTACATGGGATTCGGCAGCAAAGTGCACTAATGTATCGATCTCTTCTTCTTTTAACAGCAGTTCAACCAGTTCCTGGTTACAGATATTGCCTTTTACGAAACGTAAATTGCCATTTTCCTTTAGCTCGGTCAAATTTTGCGGGTTGCCTGCATAGGTTAATGCATCCAATACCACGACACGATCAGCGGGATAATTTTTCAACCAGTAGTGCACGAAATTGGCGCCGATAAAACCTGCACCACCTGTAACCAATAATCGACTCATTTTATTTCCTAAAATTTTTCAAAATACGTAGCTTCCACTTTTGAGCAACAATCTGCACGATTACGCCTTCGGCTAATCGCGCCTACGGAAACCCTCCTCTGCAGGCCTGATTAGCTGAAGACGTAATCAGACAGTAATGTAAGAGGGGAGTATTGAAGCTTGTAGGCGCCACCCGGAAACCAAACTTTAAATTTCATTAGAACCATGTTTGGCCAGCGCTGTTAAACCTTGCTCTGTAAGCGCTGTTAAACCTTGCTCTGTAAAAGCAAGTAGTTCTTTATATAGGCCCTCGCGAATCACGGCCTTAATCAGATCAGGTTCAATATTAAGGTAGTCATGCACCAATGCATTTCTCATACCTATGACTTTCCGCCAATTGCCACTATCTCCGGAAATCACGCCACTTTGCTGCAATAACTGAAATGCGCTATAGGCGTCAACGGGTACAGTACGCCCCAACTGCCTGGACCAATGCTTTGCAATTCCTATGCAAGCTTCCACCAATACCTGTAAAGATCGTTCAGCAGCGCGGTATTCGAAGCGACTTAGTTCTCTTTCAAGCATTATTTCATGGAGCATTTCCAGATCAGTTTTGCACTCAGCAACATGTTGTCGCATCGAACTCGTATAGCTATTATCCATAGTGTTTTTGATGGTAAAGGTGGTCTATTTCCCACATTGACATAATTCGTTGCTCTTCAAGCATTTGGCGGCCTTGGTTTTTGCTCAATATAATATACCGGCAATTGATAACTTCTAATGCTAAGGGGACCCGAGCTTGATTAATATCCACAACACTCAGTTTACCTTCTTCTAAACCAAGTTCTTGCTGCCATTCTATCGCCAATATTTCCGGACGCAAGCGACGCTCGATAATATCCTCTTCATAGTCTTTAAAGGCAACAGCCAGATCTATATCGCTATGCTCGGTTGCATTACCTTTCGCCTGGGAACCATAAAGCCAGAGTACTTCAATTTGGCTGGTTTCTTCGGCGAGCTTTTTTAGTCGCTTCTCAAATTTCATTAGTAAAACGCTTTTAGTCAAAGGTTCAGGTGAAAAGAATGCCATTAAGTAACAGCTATAAGGGTAACAATTTTTGAGCCCACTGGGGCGGATGCCTCTTTATAGGTAAAAAGGCGAAGCCAGTGCTCACAAGGTTCGCTAAACGCACATTCCTGCATTTAACATCTCATCCCTGAGATGGATTCGACTCCTACATAAACACAGGTCAACCTGCCTATTCCTGTGTTTCAGGATGGACACTAGTTAGTTTCCGCCCTGACACTAACGTATATATTTTTCTAGCGTGCCCTTAGGGCTCAATACGCGTTGTTGCACTATGGCTGATAATTAGCCACCACTATCACAACCTCCGCTATCATTGTCAGCTTGCCTGGTATGGTCCGACATCTCGGTCTAGTGCCTTTTAGCATACTCCGTGCACGCGGTAAAGCCGCTGAACCGAGTGTCGGGCCATCCAGATGTCGGACCACCACGTACGAGGGAATGACAGAATCGACGATTCAGGATGCTAGTTAGTCAAAGGCGCAATCACGCTGCAATGCAACAGAAGTGGGTTAAAACCTTCAACCTTTTACTAAGAAACTCAAGCTTTATCCAGCTCTTTCTGTAGCTCGTTATATAACTGTGAGAAGGCATTGATATACGCCTCTAACTTACCAACCAAATGATACATTTCACTTTCATCATAGGTATGGCTGGACAGATTTCGCATCTCTATCATATCTAACCAAAGAGCTTCGTCCTTAATCAGTTTTTGTTGAAACGCCTCTTTAAAACAAGCTCTTGGATTTTTCGCTTCAAGGCCCAACATAGCCAACACTCGTGTTATCGCCTTCCAGGACATTTCAAACGTAAATTCAAAACGCTTAACAGATACATCCAAATAGATATCCGCCAAGCCTTTTTCCGTTAATTCGGATTGAATTTCAAAGCTTTCATTTAAACGGGTAAGTGCGCGGCCAAAATTGAAGACCGCGTCTTCCGCCCGCAAGGGTTTACTGGCGCTATAAATCACCTTGCCTGTTGCTTTTACTCGACCAATGAAGCGGTCTTCACAACCGTTAAGGTTTACTACGTCTACTTTAATCAGGGTCGGCAGCTGCTCTATTTTAGTTTTTAACAACCCTAGGTCTGGTTTTGACTCATCAATAAACGCGATATCTATGTCACTGTTTACTTCGGCGCCGCCCAAGGCTTCGCTGCCATAAACCCAGATCCTGCTGGGTTTCGCATTGTCTAAAATGATATATTTAACTGCGTTTATAAGCGCCTTGCGGTTCATATTTCAGCTATTTACCAATGTGTTGTTTATATATTATCAGCAGCCCATTATGTCAGCTGGGCAGATCAGGTGACTATGAAAACTTGGGCGCTTCAGCAAACAGCAGACCATCTTTATCTTTAGCGGACAAATCCGGTTGCTCGCCTGCTACCAAAGGCCAATCGATAGCTAGTGCCGGATCATTCCAACGGACCGAAATCTCACTGCTGGGATGATAATAGTCGGAACATTTATATACGAATTCTGCACTTTCGCTGGTGACATAAAAGCCATGGGCAAAGCCGGCCGGCACCCACAGTTGCCGTTTGTTTTCAGCGGATAACAACACACCAACCCATTGGCCTAAAGTTTCTGAGCCTTCACGCATATCTACGGCGACATCATATACTTCACCAGAGACAACACGCACTAGCTTGCCTTGTGCCTGCTCGGTTTGATAGTGCAAACCACGTAAAATACCTTGTCTGGATTTGCTGTGATTATCCTGAACAAACTCTACGTCTGCTACCTCAGATTTAAAGCGCTCTGTATGGAAAGTTTCCATAAAAAAACCGCGCTCATCACCAAATACTTGTGGCTCGATAATTTTTATATCTTTGATTTTTGTGTCTATAACTTTCATGCTTTTTCCACTATTTGGTCAATTGCAACCAAATTAATATTCCAATATAGCTCTTGGAACCCATCAAATAACGGGTATAAGGGTTACAATTGTTACGGCCTCTGTATAGGCAAAAAGGGCGAAGCCAGTGCCTGCAAGGTTCGTCAAACAAACCCTCCTACAGTTCTATCTTGATCTGTTACTCAGGTTTGCCTTGGAATTGCATTCGAATGTATATCAAACGCATTTTTCGCCGTGCCTGTAAAAGCAATAATTAATCCCGACTTTAGCTGCTCATCATCCGCAAAAACACTAAACCAGACCGAAAAGAAACCGCATTCTACAGCACCGCATAAAATCCGCCTTCTCATAGCCGGAGTATCGCTTTCGCCGAGGTCCTTTTTTGCATCCTTCGCTTTCCGCCAAGCCTGCTGCCGATTCAACCAACGCCGGTCACTGGCCCGGTTGTTATTGGCAGGGGTTTTATCCAGCCCACACAGCTTAATTAGTTTTTCAGCCTGACCCATGAGTTTAGGCTCGACACCTGGCCTCGCCAATACCCGTCCATGCTCATCATATTCAATTCCAAGCATAGGATTGAAGATTTGCGGCCAAAGATAAGTATTCAGATCCACGTCGCTATCGCCTTTGTTGCTGTTGCAGTTTACACACGCAAGCAGGAAATTCGACCATTCTTTTTCCAATTCAGTGTATTTTGCCTTCGGTTTAACGTACTCTACGTGCAAACCGGCAGGTATTTTTTGCTCACAATAGCTACAATATTGACCTATCCTGCGGATTAAATCGGCCCTGGCGTCTTGATATTGAGAATATTTGCGTGGTGACTCACCTTTGTCAACGGGTCTCATGACTAACTTTTTTCATTTATGCCAGAGGCCAGACGCTTGCGCTCCAGAAAAGCATGCCATGCAGAAAAAGCAGGATCAGCCGCATCATAAAGGTGTGAAAAACTGTCCAATTTAGCTTTTATTTCAGCCAATTCATTAGCATCTGCGTTTTTACCCCGCTCCAACAGCCCAAAGTATTGTTTCGCAGCACACTCCATATCTAGATAATGCTGACTGCGTTGTGGCACTTCAACATCCATCACCTCTTCCGCAATATCCTCGATACTTTTGTCAGCATATTCAGCCTGAGATTTGGCTGGATTTAAATTGTTCAGCTCTCCGTCTCTAATGGATTGGATCATAAATGTAGAGTGCGTAGTAGCGACAAACTGAATATTTTTAAAGGTAGATCTCAAATCGTCAATGACCCTACGCTGCCACTTGGGGTGTAAATGAAGATCAATTTCATCAATGAGTACAACACCCTGGGTCTTGGCTATTGCCTCGGCGCCGTGGTGAGGGTTAAGCAAAGCCGCTTTCATTGCAATGTCACCGACCATAGTCAGCATGGTCTTTTGGCCATCGCTGAGTTGTTCAAAAGGCAGAAAATCGCCGCCTTCCAGTTTTACAATAACCAACTTCAGTTTTTCGAAATAACGTATTTCTTCACAGCCTTCAATGCAGGCTTTCATTGCATCTGTCACCGCTGTATAAAGCGGGTTACTTTCGCCTTCCTGCCAAGCTTCAAATTCCTGACTCTTTAGCCATTCGGTTAGTACTTTAACGCTTATTCTGGGATCAATACTGTAGCGGTAACCATCCAGGCGGGTAGTAAATAGGTTTTGTGTTTCTTTCGGCTCTAGCCAGCGCCTGCCCGTACCGTAATAAGCGAGTAAAGGTAATTCAACAGCCTCCCCTTTACTCACCTCTTCTTCTGCACGATCTGCAAGGCCCTTGATCTCCCTAGCCTTGCTCCAGCGAGTTTTTCCACCTCGCTTTGCAATATCACGAAGCCATGTCAACTCCTGCCCAAAAACTTCGCCAGTCGCTTCAATAGAAACAGGAAATTGAGGCTCGAAATTCACTTTGCCTCCGGCCCTTATCTGTTTTAAGTAGATCTCATCCTCGCGAATATGACGACTATCAATACCGCCAATCCCGAGTAACCATGAGCCAATGGCAATAGATAAGCCATCTAAGATAGAAGATTTCCCGCTGCCGTTATCACCCACAACTAAATTAAAGTGTGGTGAAAACGTCACTACCTTATCTTTCCAACCGTGGAAGTTTTCTAGTTTAATCTGCTTAATTCTCATCAATAGCTCGATAGGTGATGAATGGATCTGGCGCTAGTTTACTTTCCAGGCTCTGGGTAATCACAGCCAAAATAAATTTTCTATCTAACTCTTCCGGAGCGGATGCCTCTCTATAAGTGAAAAGGGCGAACACAGCGCGCTATATTCGCAGAACCTGCATCCATGCGCTTTGCATCTCGTCCCTGAGATGGGTTCTGCTCCTAC
Source organism: Psychromonadaceae bacterium (assembly GCA_965249895.1). Lineage (GTDB taxonomy): Bacteria > Pseudomonadota > Gammaproteobacteria > Enterobacterales > CBDFNC01 > CBDFNC01. Next base: position 589,767 of record CBDFNC010000001.1, on the reverse strand, counting down.
CACAAGCGCAATTAATCCACGTTGAACTGTTGCTCATCCAGAATTGCAAGCAAGTACTTACCATAACCACTTTTAACCAGTGGTCTGGCTAGTTCTTCAAGCTGTTGGGCATTAATATACCCCATCCGATAAGCAGCTTCTTCAGGGCAAGCGATTTTTAGACCCTGACGCTTCTCCATCACCCTAATAAAGTTGGCAGCATCTAACAGGGAGTCATGGGTGCCCGTGTCCAACCAGGCGGTACCACGTCCTAGCCGCTCAACTCTCAGGGTCTTATCTTTGAGGTATAAATTATTGACGTCGGTTATTTCTAACTCACCACGATGGCTTGGCTTAATCTGCTTTGCGTATTCAACAACTTTGTTGTCGTAAAAATAAAGGCCGGTTACTGCATATTTCGACTTTGGCTGTTCAGGCTTCTCTTCAATACTCAGCGCTTTGCCCTGGCTGTCAAATTCCACCACACCATAACGCTCCGGATCCTGCACATAATAACCAAATACGGTGGCGCCTGAATCCTGACTGGCCGCATTTTGTAGCGTCTTGGCAAGGCCGTGGCCGTAGAAGATATTATCCCCCAATACCAGGCAGACAGAGTCATCACCAATGAAGTTTTCACCTATGGTAAATGCCTGAGCTAAGCCGTCTGGTGTGGGTTGTTTCGCATAGGAAAGCTTTATCCCCCACTGCTCACCCGTACCAAACAGGTTTTCATAAATAGGTTTGTCGTGTGGCGTGGAAATAATTAATACTTCTTTAATACCCGCTAACATCAGAGTCGTCAGGGGATAATAAATCATCGGCTTGTCGTAAACAGGTAACAGCTGTTTGTTGGACGCCAAGGTAACGGGGTGCAAACGGGTACCACTACCACCAGCTAAAATAATACCTTTCATTGATTATTCCCAAGAGATTAAAGCAAAGTCGCGTATTTTAGCGCGACTCACGGATTAAACATAGGGTTTAAGGTCAACTAAGGCTTTGTTCCAATCGCTAGGTTCAATACCGAAGGTATTTTTTATCAGTGAGCAGTCGAGCTTGGAGTTGGCCGGGCGCTTGGCTGGAGTTGGGTAATCCGCCGTCGTTATTGTATTTAATTTGGGCGCTTTTTCTATTACACCTTGAGCCGTGGCCTGCGCAAAAATGGCTTCGGCAAAACCCGCCCAATGAACATAAGGGTAGCCGGTAAAATGGTAAGTTCCCCATTTAACATCTTCCTTTAATTCCACTTTCTTGGCTATGGTCAGCAGAGCTTCTGCAATATCACCGGCATAAGTAGGTGAGCCGAACTGATCTGCTACGACGCCTAATTCATCACGCTCAGCCAGGCGCAGCATAGTTTTTACAAAATTATTGCCGTGCTCGCCAAATACCCAGGCTGTCCGTAGGGTAATGTATTTTTGGTTTATTTCTGCTATCGCCTGATCGCCTTCAAGCTTGCTTAAGCCATATATACTCTGCGGTCCAACAGGGTCTGACTCGGTATATTCGCCAGTTTTATCGCCGGGGAACACATAGTCGGTGCTGATATGAAGCAGAGGGATATTCAGCTCGGCCGTTACCTTTGCCAGGTTGATACTGCCGTCTCTGTTAACCGCGTAAGCGATAGCCTGTTCGGACTCCGCCTTATCTACCGCAGTATAAGCAGCTGAATTAATCACCAAATCTGGTGCTATTCGGGTAATCTCCGAATGAACCGCTTTTTCATCGGAAATATCCAGCTCAGCCACATCAACGGCGATAGTTTGCCACCCCAAAGCCTCTATGCGTTGACAGAGTTCAATTCCCACTTGGCCTTTAGCGCCGGTTACCAGTACTTTCATTATTATCCTCAATTATTTTTGCCTGATAACGCCTCTGGTTAATCAGGCCAATGAATATTCTGCCATGTTATTGAATGATGGCAATAACCTGCAATAACCTGCAATAGCCCCGAGCTACTCATGTTTTCTGAAAATTGGACGGATCATATTTCTTATGTCGCTGGTTGAGCAACTTTATCAACACAACGTAAAGCCCAAAAAATAGAATAAAACCAACAAACATAATGACTTCAGGGACCTGATATAACTCGCCGAGTGTACCTATCAGACCAGCCAGGACAGCAGTACTGGTAATAAATACCAGGGTCTGCCTGGGGCTTAACCCCGCTCTAAGCAACAAATGGTGAATATGGTAGTTATCCGGCTTGAATGGTGACTGTCTGTTTTTCAACCTGCGCAATACTATACCTATCATATCTAAAAAAGGTACGGCTATCAGCCAGAGAGCTGTCACCGGCCGAAAAGCCGAAGCGGATGGATTTTGTGACGCCCAACTTAAAAACCATATCATGGTAAAGCCGATAAGCATGCTGCCCGCATCACCCATAAACACTTTATTCTTGCCAATAAAACCCAGGTTAAATAATAAGGGAGGCAAGAGTGCAAACACCATCATTAGTGGCAAAATCATAAAGTAGCCGTCAAACGACGAAGATGAATCGAACAATATCGACATGCATGCGAAAGATACTATGCTCACACAGCCCAACAAACCATCCATGCCATCAAGCATATTAAATGCATTTATGGCAGCTACCACCGCCAGCAGGGTGACGGGATAACTTAACAAACCCAACTCGATACCGCCAAGACCCAATATGTCGCCAAAATTGCTTAGATAGGTGTCTGACCCCCAAACCATCAAAGCGGCAATACAAAGTTGACATACTATTCTAAATCGAACACTTAAATTCCACTTATCATCCGCCACGCCCAAGGCGACGATGGCACAAGCGCTGAACAAATAAACTGTAAACTTTTCTCCGACACCAGTATCCATTGACAGCGCGCCTATGATGCCGCATAGCATGGCTATCCCGCCGACTAAAGGTATGGACCCTTTATGCTGCTTGCGATAATCAGGGGTATCAACCAAGCCAATACGCTTGGCAATAGGGGAGAGAAGCTGCACAGCCAGAAATGAACAGCAAAATGTAACCAGCAGAATAGCGATAGTTGTCATAGAAAGAGTTGGTCTTTTTTAAATGTATCGTTAAAATTATTGACCAACTCATTATATTGATTTTTTCGGCTTAAGCCAAAGCGATTGACATGCTTACAAAAGTTTTAGGGGATCACTACTTCAACACCTGGCTGCTGAGCGAGTACCTTTTCTCTTAACTCCTGTTTTGCCTCCTCATCACCATGAACGATACGGATCTGCGCTGGTTTTTGGCGGATCCCCTTGATAAAAGTCAATAGACCTTTTTGATCTGCGTGGGCTGAATAACCGGATAATGTATGCAAATTCGCATTCACCTGGACCGCCTCCCTGTCGATAGTCACCCACTCAGCTTTGTTAATACTTTGTAACTTCCTACCTAACGTACCCCTGGCCTGATAACCGACGAATAGCACATCCGTTCGCCCGTCAGGCAGCAAGGACTTAAGGTAGTTGAGTATACGTCCCCCACTGCACATACCACTGGCCGCTATGACCACGGCAAACCGTCCGGACTTCTTCAAATAAGACACTGTCTGCTTATGGGTTTTATGATCTTCCACCACATACAACTGCTCGAAGGATAAAGGATGGCGTCCCTGACTTGTTTTTCGCCTCGCCTCGTTATCCCAATGGCTTTTCAGCTGTTGATAGCCTTGGGTATATTTTCCCGCTAAAGGAGAGTCCAGAATAATATCAATATTTGTCCAGTCGATATCCCGGCCATTGTTATCTCTTTGCTGCCAGATAATTTGCTCTATTTCATATAGCAACTCCTGAGTTCTGCCAATACTGAATGCTGGAATAAGCACAGTACCACCATCCCGGGCACAGTTAACCAGAATATTCTCCAGCTGTTTAACCCTATGTTTTCTGCGTTTATGCAGGTGATCACCGTAAGTGCTCTCAATCACCAGAATATCCGCCCGATAAGGTGATTTGGGAGTTGGCAACAAAGGAGTGTAGCTGGCGCCAAGATCGCCGGAAAAAATGACTCGAGTTGAGCCACTACCGTTTGACACATCACATTCCACGTAAGCGCTACCAAGTATGTGACCGGCAGGTTGTAGTTTAATTTTAAGATTACCACCCGAGGCTAAGCTAACCTGTTGCCACTTTTTGTATTCCAACGGTTTAACCAAACTATCCAATTTAGCCAAAAACTTCCGGATCAAGCGCGTATTGCGCGTAAACCCCAATTTTAGGGCATCTTCCAACACTATTGGCAGCAGTAAAGAGCTAGCCTCGCTGGTGTAAATAGGCCCGTTAAAGCCGGCTGCCAGCAAATAAGGTATGCGCCCCACATGGTCCAGGTGGCAATGCGTCACTACCAGTGCTTTTACCTTGGACGTTGAGAAATCTATTTCGGCTGACCGTCCCACTGGCTTTTCATCCCCCTGGAACAAACCACAATCGACCAAAATACTACTTTTATTATCGATACAAAGCTCATGACAAGAGCCGGTAACCCCATTTACCGCACCATGATGGATAATTTTCATACCACACTCCATTGATTAACCACTCAGCAATCAACTATAAGAAGATAAACGCGATCTGGACCGCAATCTTTAGTCAAATATTCCAGCTGGTTAAATGAAGTCGAGTCAATCCAATAGAAATTGTAAGCTTATATTTAACCTTGCTTAACTAGGCGTTATAATCCCCCCACAAATTTAGCAAAATTATAATAACGACCGAAAATCGGTGAAATACTTGGGAGTTTAAGGTGAGTTTAACTAAGAAACTGTTTGCGGCCCGCCGCCTGCTAATTATGGTCGTGGCGCTGTTTGCTACTATCTCTGTAGCTCAGGCTACAAATATGTCAGAAGAAGCCATTGCAGAACGTATTAAACCGGTTGGCTCGGTTTACCTGGATGGCGAACTGCCAGACGTAGCCGCTGCTGCCAGCGAAGAACCAACTGGCCCTCGTGACGGTGAGACTGTCTACAATACCAAATGCATGGCTTGTCATGGTACAGGTGCTGCAGGTGCGCCATTAAAAGGCAATGCTGAACAGTGGGCTGCTCGTATCGCCCAAGGTCAAGCTAAGATGCTGGAACATGCCCTTGTTGGTTTCAACGCTATGCCGCCAAAAGGAACCTGTATGGATTGTTCCGATGACGAGATCCAGGCCGCCATCGACTTTATGATCCAGGGCATTTAAGACCGTTCTTGTGGATACCGTAGGAGCCCTTCAAATAACGGGGTTAGGCCATAATTGCTGTGGTTCTTTGTAGGAGTGGATGCCTCTTTGCGGAAGAAAGTGCGAACACAGCGATCGCCATATTCGCCGAATATGCATCCATGCGTTTAACATCTCATCCCTGAGATGGCGCATCCCTGCATTTAACATCTCATCCCTGAGATGGATTCCTCTCCTACAATTCCACGGGAATTGCCTGGATTTGAACATCTCTAATTAGAAATCTATCAAAAGCCGCATTTTATGCGGCTTTATTGCTCCTGCCATATCCACTGCTAGACTGAAAATTAACCCTGTTTTATTTTTTCACCAAGGACGTGCCGGTGAAGAAGGATGTTCAGTACTCAGGCAATCGATCACTTTTCGCCAAGTTAATTGGTGGAAACGGGCGTTTTGAAAAGCAGCTGTTCAAGATCCTACTGTCTTATGATTCAAACTCTGTTTCCATTGAGAGCAATGAGAAGCTGTGCCAACTTTGCTTCGACATGCTGAGCCAGCTCGGAGCTGTTAATCAAATATATTTCCTAATTGAAGATAAGACATGGCCAAAAGTAGTTAGTTCCTACTTGGTTCAGCCGGTCAAGGAGCAATCAAGCATTGTCGAGGATTTAATCCGGTTGAATGGTGAACATAACCAATACCATCCTAGATTGCTGACTGAGCAGTTAAATAAAAAGCAAAATAATTGGTTTTATATCACCCTGGATAAGAATGCCAACGAGCATTTTATATTTCACGGTAAGTTAGCCGTAACCCCTCAAACCAAAATTGCCCTAAGGCTGATCGGTCTTAAATTGCTCTCGTTAAAAACCGAAGTGAAATACCAATACCTTGCCAATAAACAACTGGGTATTCAGGCAAGACTAAGTAAATACGAAGACACCATAAAAACCAACAAACTGCTGTTTGACCTCACAGCCTTAAGTGCACAAAAGAAGGAAATCGGCGCTTTATATCCCAGCTTCTTACAGAGTATCGGGCAGTTAGTGGATTGCCAAACCAGCTATCTGGCCCAGCTCACTGCCGATGGAAAGCTGGAATTCAGGTTCCTGGAAGCGACTAATCCGCTCAGTGAAAAGCTTCATGCACTGCTAATTAGTCAGGTGTTAGATTCGGGTAAAGCGGAAGTATTTACCCCGTTACGGTTTGCCGAGTTACTGACTAACAAAGGTTTGCTTAAAGAGAAAGATAAATTAAAGGAAAGCTGGTTAGGTGCGCCCGTATTTATTAAGGGTGAGGCCCAGGGTGTGTTAGCGATCACCACTAATCATGGAGAACCAGCCCTTACCAATGGCATAAAGAGACTAGTGTGTTTTATTGCCAACCTTATTTCATGTGTTCTGGAGCGAGAACTCGCCGTTAGTGAATTACAGCTGCGTAGCCAAGAGCTGGAAAAGGTAGTCCAGCTAAGAACCCAAACCTTAAGTGAATCAAACCGCAAACTGGAGCAGGAAATACGAGAGAAGCAACAACAGGAAGAGCAGCTCAAATATGGTGCCCTTCATGACCCTCTGACTCAGCTTCCCAACCGCTCTCTTTTTATGGAAAAGTTGAATCAGGCACTGCTTCACGTACAGCGCCATGAAACCGATACTTTCGCAGTGATTTTTGTCGATCTCGATAAGTTTAAAACCATCAATGATAATTACGGCCATCATATCGGCGATCAATTACTAATAGAAACCGGCGCCAGGTTGGATCAGAGTATCAGGTTAAACGATCTATTAGCCCGTATCGGCGGCGATGAATTTGTCATTCTGCTGGATAAGATCTCCGAACGAGTCGATATTGACGAAGTATCCAACCGGATCCTGGCATCTTTCAGTAACCCTTTTGAGATTTCCGGCTATCACCTGCCGGTCACATGTAGCATAGGCGCAACGAAAGTCACCGGCGATTACACCAGCTGTGAGCAAATCATGGAAGAAGCTGACCAGGCTATGTATAAATCCAAACGCCTGGGTTACAACAATTACCAGATTTTCGAACCCGGTAGCTATAATCCGCAAAGCGATGAATTTAAAAAAGAACTGAAGGCCGCATTATCCCATGGCGATATAGTTCCTCACTATCAACCTATGATACGCCTGAAAGACAACGCACTGATGGGGTTTGAAGTTGTGGCCAGGTGGAACTTTGCCAAACAAAAATTGCGGCGGGCGTTGGACTTTATTCCCTTAGCAGAAAAAACAGGGCTTATTATAGATTTGGACAGAGATATTCTGGCTAAAGCATGCCGACAACTGCAGATTTGGCAAAAAGTAAATCACGCCAATGACGCCATTCGTGTTGCGGTAAACCTATCGTCCAAGCATTTGATAAATGAAGAGTCGTTGCAAAAACTAATAGAAACCATAGATGAGTCTAAACTCCCCCCGCGCAACCTGGTGCTGGAATTCAGCGAACGTGATTTTGTCCGCCAGCATCAAATGGCATTCGAATCACTTAAAACCTTACGGGAAATGGGGGTTTTAGTGGGATTGGATGATTTCGGCACGGGGTTTTCATCACTAAACGCACTTTTTGACTACCCAATCGATTTTATCAAAGTGGACAGGTCCTTCACCTCCAAAATGCTCAATTCAAGCCGCAACCTGTCACTTATGCGGGCAATACGGGATATCAGCAATGATCTGGGGTTCCAGGTAATTATCGAAGGCATAGAGACGGCGCAACAGCATAAAAAACTAGTGGAAATTGGCTGCGAATATGGACAAGGTTACTACATATCCAAACCCATGCGCCAGGAAGCCATAAAATCCATTTTCCACCCTTAATGCTCCTGTTCGGCGAATATAGCGATCGCTGTGTTCGCCCAGTCACCTTCAAAGAGGCATCCGCTCCTACCTGAAAGGTAAATTTGTTTGCCACAAATACAGTTTTTTCCCGCAAACAATTCCTATCTATGGAAAAAGTTATCAAGCCCCCATAAAATAGCGACTCATTATTAAAGGGGAATATCAGGTGCGAGTACTTGTAACCGGTGCCAATGGGTATGTGGGCAGACACCTAGTGCCATTTCTGTACAGTAGCGGTGCCGCTGTCACTATAAGCAGCAGACGACAGCCTCAAAATTGCGCTACAGCTTGGTTAAGCATGAATGCGCAAGACAGCAGTCAGGCAATGGAGAAAGTCACGCAAGATCAGGATTGTATTGTCCACCTTGCGGGTCGCGCTCATATCATGAACGACCAAAGCTCCGATCCCCTGGCAGAATTCAGGAAAATTAATAAAGACTTTCCCTGTCGGCTTGCGCGATGCGCTGCTAAATCAGGTCTGAAGCGCTTTATTTATATCAGTTCAATCAAGGTAAATGGTGAAGAAACCCAAGGGCAGGCATTTACTAGCCAGGCTCTGCCTCACCCAGTCGACCCTTACGGGGTGTCTAAATGGGAAGCAGAACAAGCATTAACGCAAGTTTCCCGGGAAACAGGCCTGGAACTGGTCATTGTTAGGCCACCCCTTATTTACGGCCCCGGTGCTAAAGGGAATTTGGCGTCACTGAGCAAAGTTCTGGCAAAGGGGATCCCGCTTCCTTTGGGGGCAATAAAAAACCGCCGGGATATGGTCAGTATTTATAACCTGAACGATTTGATTTATCGCTGTATAACATCTCCCGCAGCTGCCGGCAAAACCTACCTGGCAAGCGACGGGCAAGCTATTTCCACACCCGAGTTACTCAAGTATTACGCTTCATTATCCGATAAAAAAGCGCGACTTATCCCATTACCCGTATTCATGCTTAAAATGGCTGCGGCTTTGTTGGGAAAATCCGATATGATCCAGCGCCTTAGCGGAGATCTGGAAGTAGACATTAGCTTCACCAAGCAGAGCCTGGACTGGCAGCCGCCGTTAACTGTTGCTCAATCATTCGAGCAAATAAAGAAGGAAATATAAATTGAGTTATGCATTAACGGCCGGGATTTTTTTATGTGTTGCATACGCACTAACTTTCTTTTTAAGAAACTATGCCCTTAAAAAGGATTTAATAGACAACCCCAACCACCGTAGTTCGCACCGGGTTCCCACCCCGAGGGGCGGCGGTGTATCTGTGGTTATCACGATATTAGTTTCATTTTTGTTTGCATACCATCAGCAATGGTTGAGCACGGACCAGGTATTAGCCCTGCTCCTGCCCGCCGCGGCCGTCGCCAGCATAGGGTTTTTAGACGACCATGGTCATATTTCGGCAAAATGGCGGTTTCTGGTTCACCTCAGCTCAGCCGCTATTGCCTTGGTTATTTTAGATAAATTACCGTCGTTACAACTTGGCGGTTGGCACATATCGACCCTTTGGTTACTTGCACCTGTCTACGTGGTAACGCTGAGCTGGTTTATTAACCTCTATAACTTTATGGATGGTATCGACGGCCTGGCCAGCTCTCAAGCCGTTAGCGTACTGGCAGGCGCAAGCCTGATCCTATGGCTTAACGGTAACAATGAATGGGCTTTGCTGATGCTATTGGCTATTCCGGCCATTCTCGGGTTTTTAATCTGGAACTGGCCACCCGCCAAAATATTTATGGGTGATGCCTGCAGCGGATTTTTAGGCCTGGTACTGGGTTTACTGGCTATTATCAGCGCCTCAGAGCACGGCATTAATCTGTGGAGCTGGCTGATCCTGATGGGATATTTTATTACCGACGCAAGTTATACCCTAATACGGCGTATGTTGGACGGACAAAACTGGACCTCACCTCATCGCAGCCATGCATACCAGATCCTATCCCGTCGGTGGGGCTCGCATTTAAAAGTCACATTATTGGTAGCAAGCTTCAACCTGATCTGGCTGGCTCCCCTGGCATACCTCGCCAGCAGTAACCCTGATATGGGAATTTGGCTATGCACCGTCGCCTGGGCGCCGGTGGTATTACTTGCAATCAAACTAAAAGCTGGTTTAAACAATGACTGAGAAAGTACACTCCCCGAACCTGTATTCATGCGCTATACATCTCATCCCTGAGATGGGTTCGGAGCCTACTTTTCCAGCAAGGCTCTCAGGTTAGCTATCCCTACTTTGCCTTTTTCCTGACGCTCTTCCTTATTGGTCTCTCGCTTGCCACGTTCCCAGTCAATATCGTCTTGGGGCAATTCATCCAGGAAGCGACTAGGCTCAGGTCGGGTGGACTCTCCATACTGGCGACGCTCTTTACACAGGGTAAAAGTTAATTCCTGCTGCGCCCGGGTGATGCCCACATAAGCCAGCCGGCGCTCTTCTTCAATGTTATCTTCATCAATGCTAACCTGGTGTGGCAAGAAACCTTCCTCCATGCCCACCATAAAGACATAGGGAAACTCCAGACCTTTGGAAGCGTGCAGTGTCATCAACTGCACCTGATCCGCTTCATCTTCCCCCTCGTTTCGTTCCATCATATCCCTGAGCATTAAGCGGTTAACCACTTGCGGCAAGGTCATAGGTTCTTCGAGATCGTCTCCTTCCAGCCAGCCCGTCACCCATTTAAACAACTCGGAGACGTTTTTCATGCGCATCTCTGCCGCCTTGGGGCTGGGGCTGGTTTCATATAACCAGTCTTCGTAGTTCACTTCCCGCACCATATCTCGCACCGCCTCCACTGGGTTACCACGCTCGGCGAGATCTTTTAGCTCCACCAGCCAGCGGGTAAAGCCACGTACCGAGTTTAAACCCCGGCCGGCGAGGGTTTGCTCCAGTCCCAACTCAAAACTGGCGGCAAACAGGCTGATATTACGCATATTGGCGTAAGTACCTAGTTTCTCTAGGCTTGCCGGTCCAATTTCCCGTCTCGGAACGTTCACCACACGCAAGAAAGCATTGTCGTCGTCATGGTTCACCAGCAACCTCAGGTAAGCCATGATGTCCTTGATTTCAACCCGGCTAAAAAAGGAGGTGCCGCCGCTGATCTTGTAGGGGATCCGGTTGGTCATCATGGCCTTTTCCAACACCCGGCTCTGATGATTGCCGCGATATAACACGGCATAATCCTTATAGCTGGTGCGCCGCATAAACTTATGACCGATGATTTCCGCAACCACCCGATCCGCTTCCTGCTCTTCATCCTTGGCAAACAGAACTTTTAACTGTTCGCCGTAATTAAGCTCGCTAAACAAGGTTTTCTCAAACTCATGGGGATTGTTGGCGATCAGGATGTTGGCGCACTTCAGGATCCTCTGGCTGGAGCGGTAGTTTTGCTCCAGCTTAACCACACGCAGCGATGGAAAGTCTTTTTTCAACAGCACCAGGTTTTGTGGCCTGGCGCCGCGCCAGGAGTAGATGGACTGATCATCATCGCCAACCACAGTAAAGCGGGCTCTTTCACCCACCAGCTGTTTAACCAGTTCGTACTGGCTGGTATTGGTATCCTGATATTCATCCACCAGCAGATATTGGATCTTTTGCTGCCACCTTTGTCTTACTTCATCATTAAATTTAAGCAGTAAGGTGGGCATCAGGATCAGATCGTCAAAATCCAGCGCGTTATAGGCTTTAAGGTGGCGCTGATACTGATCATAAGCCTGAGCAAATACCACTTCTTCTGCGGAAGAAGCCCGTTTGATCGCCACGGGTGGCAATACCAGGTCGTTTTTCCAATTGGATATTTGTGTGCAAAGCTGAGAAAGCAGATCCTTGTCTTCTTTCAGCTCTTTCTCCGTCAGCTCTTTAAGCAATGCCAGGGAATCTTGATCATCAAACAAGGAAAAGTTGGGTTTGATCCCAATCACCTTGTGCTCCTTGCGAATAATATCCAGTCCCAAGGTATGAAAGGTTGATACAGTGATCCCTTTAGAGGCCTTTTTCCCCAAGGTTTCACTGACCCTTTCCTTCATTTCCCGTGCAGCTTTATTGGTAAAGGTCACCGCAGCGATATTTTTTGGCTGATAGTTACATTTCTGCACCAGATAGGCGATTTTATTGGTGATCACCCGGGTTTTACCACTACCGGCACCAGCCAATACCATACAAGGGCCAGAAATATATTTAACAGCCTCATCCTGGCGAGAATTCATTTTCATAAGGGCACCACTCGGGAAATAAATTGCTTTATGCGGGGTGGGGATTTTACCCAAGTTGCGGCAGTTAACCAATATCAATTCGCTATAAGCTTTGTTCCATTTCCCCGGAGGGAGCCAATAAAATAAATATTTCTGGTCTAATCGCCGAAATCACCGTAGGAGTCGAGCCCATCTCAGGGGTGAGATGTAAAGCACATGGGTACTCGTTCGGCGAACACAGTGATCGCTATATTCGCCGAACAAGTTCGGCTCCTGTGGTAGCGTAATCCGATAGCGAATCATCGCTGTTGGTAAAATCCCTGACCAGATTCAACGCCAGCTTTCTGTATCTTAACTGCCATTGCTCTTTCTCTGGTTGCAAGCACAACATATTGTGCGCCCCCTGCAACAGGGAAAATAAATTTACCGCCAAATCCGTAATTTGAGGTTCCCTTAGATCCGGCCTTAGGTCCACTATCAACATAGTGTATTTATACAACAACCAGCGATAGACCTGATTCAGCTCCTCTTTCACCTCAGGCACCAGACTGGCGACCAAAAAGGTTTGCCAATAGAGGCGAACTATCGATTCATCCACCCCCAGCTCAAGCTCAAATTCCAGTACTGTGTCCAGCACCTGTTGTGGATCGGAAGAGCTTTCAAACTTCTCCTGCCATGACTCCTTCAGCAAATAAAAACGATAGCTAAACATGGCCAGCAACAGCTTATCTTTGGTGGGGAAATAATATTGCACATTACTCAGGCGGATATTCAGCCTGCGTGCGACCTCATGTAGGCTAAAGCCAGCATGACCCGCTTCACTCCAGATATTAAAAGAGGTCTCCAGGATGGCAAAAATTTTGTTTCTACCCTTTTTCGTTTTCGGAAATTCAATCCCGGCGATCCTGATATCCATTACATGTCCTATTCAGCTTGTATACAGCCTGGAGTAGCTAGTATTCCGTGTATGATCCAGTGCCATATCTGCAAGCGACTGAAAAATAGATAAAAACATTATAGTTAACATAGTCAATAGGGCCAGTCATAGTAGACAAATTCATAAATAGATAAGAAACCCGGCATGAAACCAGCTTGTATTATGAATTTTAACGCTAGAGCACCACGAATGAACCTTGATTCATTTTATTCCCATGACAGAGAAAAGAGTATTAATGCGGGAATCCACCGAGGGGACCGGTCAAACCTGGGTAACAGATCCAGATAGATTTGTAGGAGCCGAACCCATCTCAGGGATGAGATGTAAAGCGCATGGATGCACGTTCGGCGAATATAGCGATCACTGTGTTCGCCCTTTTCACTTATAGAGAGGCATCCACTCCTACAAAGACCGGAATGGCAACATAGTGGTCACAGGAGCGGCAATATCGTTTTTTTGGCAACGGAGCAGAAGTTGGATGAAGAATTATTAACGCCTATTTTCACCCTGTTCAGGCGGGGACGCTAAAGCGGCCAGTTTATTGCTCTCCCGCTGGAGCTGCTGTCTGTATTAAGCCTGAATATCACCTTACCCTGGCGCAAAAATCAGCTAAAAACATATTCCTGCCAGTTGGCAAGCAATTTAACTTTCAAACTAGAGGATCCGTTATATGAAAAAATGGATGGCCTACATGTTACTTATCGCGACCCTGCTGATCGGTAGCGTAATCGGCTTTAACTTATTTAAGCAGCAGAAAATTAAAGAATACCTTGCCGCTCTGCCTATCCCTACTTTTCCGGTTACCGCCCAGGAGATCAAACCCGTTGACTGGATCCCGAACATTCAGGCCATTGGTTTTATTGAACCCAATCAGGGGGTCACTGTTGCTAACGAGGTCGCTGGTAAAGTTGTGAGCATTCAGTTTAAATCCGGCCAGACAGTCAAGGCAGGCCAGCCACTGGTAAGCCTGGACTCTAAAGTCGAGCAAGCCAACCTGAGAAGCGCCCAGGGTAAAATGCCTGCTGTTTCCGCCAACTATAAGCGGATGCAGACGCTCTACCAGGAGAAGTCCGTATCCAGAGGTCAACTGGATGATGCGCAAGCCGACTACCTGTCACTACAAGCTGAGATCGAAAGCTATCAGGCCACCATCGATAGACGTAATATTACCGTACCATTTGATGGTGTCGTAGGCCTGAGAAACGTTTATCTGGGTCAATATATGCAGGCCGGCGACGATATCGTTCGTCTGGAAGATATCAGTCTGATGCGTATTCGTCTGACCATACCGCAAACCGAGCTGAGTCGCGTCTATGTTGGGCAGCCTATTGAGATTTACGTGGATGCTGAACCAGAGAAACCTTTCTACGGCAGCGTGTCTGCCATCGAACCCGCCGTGCAGTATCAAAGTGGTGTGATCCAGGTTCAGGCTAATATTCCAAACACAGAAAACAAGCTACGCGCCGGTATGTTTGCCAAGGTACGTATGATCCTGCCAACCCAGGAGCAACAGGTTATCGTGCCTGAGACAGCCATTAACTACACCCTATATGGCGAAACCGTTTACGTGATTAAAAATACTGAAAATGAGAAAGCCGAAAAAGTGTTAACGGCAGTGCAAACCATCATCAAGCTGGGTGAAAGCAAAGATGGCGACATTCACATCCTGAGCGGACTGAATATGGGCGACAAGATTGTCACTTCGGGTCAAATCAGGTTAAGCAACCACGCCCAGGTGAAAATTGTCGAATCCGATGTGCTGGATAAACCCGAGACTCTGCCAGCGCTATAGGAAGTAGGAGCCGAATCCATCTCAGGGATGAGATGTTTGATGCAGGGATGCAGGTTCGGCGAACAAAGCGATCACAGTACTCGCGGAAGGCATCCGCTCCTACCGCCGATCAGCAAATAAACAAGCATCCGTTCCTACGGAGGAATAAATGAAGTTTACCGACATTTTTATACGTCGCCCGGTACTGGCCATCTCTATCAGTTTTCTGATAGTGCTGCTGGGCCTGCAAGCCCTGCGTGATATGCAGGTGCGGGAATACCCCGAGATGACCAATACGGTTGTCACAATAACCACCAGCTATTACGGCGCCAGCTCAGATTTGATCCAGGGGTTTATTACCCAACCCCTGGAGCAGGCCATCGCTCAGGCGGACAATATCGATTATATGACCTCGCAAAGTTACCTTGGCACCTCCAAGATAACTGTCTATATGAAGCTGAACACCAAACCCAGCGCGGCTCTGGCCGACGTATTGGCAAAAGTGAACAGTGTCCGCTCCCAGCTACCGAAAGAGGCTGAAGATCCCTCGGTGGATATGAGTACAGGCTCATCTACATCGGTAATTTACATCGCGTTTTCCAGTGATGAGTTGAATTCCAGTCAAATCAACGACTATCTGGAACGCGTTGTCAGGCCTCAGCTATTTACCATAGATGGGGTGGCCAAGGTTAACCTGTACGGCGGCACCAAGTTTGCCCTGCGTATCTGGTTAGATCCGCAGAAGATGGCGGCTTACAACCTGTCATCCAGCGAAATACTTAACGTACTGCAAGCCAACAACTTCCAGTCGGCCCCTGGTCAGGCTGTGGGTTATCACACTCTTTACAATGGTAATGTGGAAACTCAGGTCAGCAGCACAGACGATCTGGAAAATCTGGTCATCGCCACCCGTAAAGGCATAGTGCTAAAGCTCAAAGATATCGCCAGCGTCTCGCTGGATAAAAGTCATGACGTCTACCGCTCAATGGCTGATGGTAAACAATCGGTTGTGGTGGCGCTGGACCCCACGCCAACTGCCAATCCACTAGATATCACAGCGGCAGTGCGGGATATGCTGCCTGAACTGGAGAGTAACAATCCTGACACTATCCAAATGTATACCCTGTATGACTCAACCATCGCCATTGAAGAGTCAATAAATGAAGTAGTGATAACCATACTGGAGGCGGGCCTGATCGTATTAGTGGTGATCACCTTGTTTCTGGGCTCATTCCGCGCCGTAGCTGTGCCTATTGTCACCATCCCCCTCTCCCTGATAGGCGTGGTGATGGTGATGCAAATGTTTGGGTTTTCGTTAAACCTGATGACCTTACTGGCCATGGTGTTAGCCATCGGTCTGGTGGTGGATGACGCCATAGTCGTGGTGGAAAACGTCGACAGGCATATTAAAGCCGGGGAAGACCCGTTCAGGGCGGCGATTATAGGCACCCGAGAAATTGCCGGACCGGTTATCGCCATGACCATCACCCTTGCCGCTGTATATGCCCCCATTGCCCTGATGGGCGGGATCACGGGCTCACTGTTTAAGGAGTTCGCGTTAACCCTGGCGGGTGCTGTATTTGTATCTGGCATCATTGCTTTGACCTTGTCTCCTATGATGTGTTCAAAAATGTTGAAGGCTCATGATAAGCCCGACAAATTTGAGCAAACCGTAGAGCGGGTGCTGGGCAAAATGACGGATAAGTACTCCCGCATGCTGGACGCCGTAATGGCCCACCGACCTGTGTTCCTGGTGTTTGCTGTGATTGTATTGGCAAGTTTACCCATACTGTTTAAGTTGATCCCGGCGGAACTGGCGCCTTACGAAGATAAAGGCGCCTTTATGATGATGGCCAAAGCGCCGTCTAACGCCAACCTGGATTACATCGAAAAAAGCATGATCAAGGTATCCGAGGAGCTGAAAAAGCAGCCTGAAGTGGATGGTATACTGGCGTTATCCGGTATTCCTAATTCCAACCAGGGCTTTGGAATTGCCACCCTGGTGCCTTGGTCACAAAGGGAAAGAGCGCCTAAAGAGCTGGCAGCTGCGGCAAACGTGGATTTTAAAAAAATCCCTGAAGTTGCCACTACCGCCATCCAGATGCCGACGCTACCCGGTTCCTCAGGAGGCCTGCCAATTCAGTTTGTGATCACCACGCCAAACAGCTTTGAAAGCCTGGTCCATATTGCATCGGAAATCCTGGCAGACGTTAAAAACAATCCATTATTTGTCTATTCCGAACTGGATCTGGCGTTTGATTCCGCCACCATGAAGATCAAGGTCAACCGGGATAAGGCCGGGGCGTACGGCGTCACCATGCAGGATATCGGCATGACCTTAACCACTATGATGAGTGACGGTTATGTAAATCGTATCGACCTTGATGGCCGTAGTTATGAAGTGATCCCTCAGGTAGAACGTAAATTCCGCTTGTCCCCGGATGCCATCAAAAATTACTACGTAAAAGCCGCCGATGGCAATGCTGTCCCCCTGAGTAACCTGGTCACTGTTGAGGTGATTGCGGAGCCAAGATCCCTGCCGCACTTTAACCAGCTGAACAGCGCTTCTATCGGGGCTGTTATGGCGCCCGGTGTGACTATGGGCGATGCGATAAACTTCTTCCAGACGGAAGCGGCCAACAAGCTGCCTAAAGGCTATCAGTATGACTTTATGGGTGAAGCTCGCCAGTACGTAACCGAAGGTGACGCCCTGTTCGAAACCTTTATTCTGGCTGTATTTGTCATCTACCTGGTGCTGGCTTGTCAGTTTGAAAGCCTACGGGATCCCCTGGTGATATTGGTAAGCGTACCGCTCGCCGTATGTGGCGCGTTAATCGCCCTGGCATGGGGGGCTGCGACCATGAATATCTACACTCAGGTGGGGCTCATTACCCTGGTGGGCTTAATCACCAAACACGGTATCCTGATTTCAGAAGTGGCTAAGGAAGAGCAGCTGAAGCGGGGGCTGGACAGAGCTGAAGCGGTGAAGCTGGCCGCCAAGATACGACTCCGCCCTATCCTGATGACCACTGCAGCCATGGTAGCAGGTCTTATTCCACTGCTATTTTCAACGGGCGCCGGTGCGGTAAGCCGCTTTGGCATAGGCACGGTTATCGTGGCGGGTCTGAGTATCGGAACCCTGTTTACCCTGTTTGTATTGCCTGTTATTTACTCTTATCTGGCAACGAAACATCAGCCATTGCCTGAGTTTGACGAGTCCGTTAAACCCAAAACCATCGAAGCACACAGTTAACATTATTCGCCCCGCTCTTGCGGGGCGTCTGGTTTTCACCTCGTAGCAGGTGCCCACTTTGCAGGTGATAGTGCGAACACAGCAATCACTATATTTGCCAAATATACACACATCCCCCCGTAGAGAAATCCAACACCGCAGGAATTTAAAGCTTAAACCTGTCCACCGACTGATTTAACTTGTCAGCCGTTCCCGCCACGGTCTGGCTGCTTGCCAGAGATTCCGCCATATTTTGTGCATTACCCTCGGCACTGGCTTCTATGTTGAAGAGTTTTTCGTTCAGGTCGCTTAACACCAGTTCCTGTTGACCCGCCGCCGTGGAGATCTGCTGATTCATATCGGAAACAGCACTCACCACCTGGGCTACGCTGTCCACTTCCGTCTGAGCCTGTTTACTGGCCTCTACCCCCTGCCCGGTGAATTCAAAACTAGTGGAGATCGCCTTTGCCGCATCCTGGGTCATCCGCTTTAAGGCATTGATCATTTCTTCAATTTCACCGGTGGAATCCTGGGTGCGCTGGGCCAGAGTTCGGACCTCATCGGCAACCACGGCAAACCCGCGTCCCATCTCTCCGGCCCTGGCAGCTTCTATGGCTGCATTTAAGGCGAGTAAATTGGTTTGGTCGGCGATACTTTTTATTACATCTAACACAGTGAAAATCTTACTGCTGTGCTCTTCCAGATCTGTCATTAACTGATGAGACTTCTCTGTCGTCTGGTGTACGTTGTCGATAGCCGATATGGCCTGGTCCATCACCTTAGTCGCACCAGCCACCGCATCATCTGCAGCCCGGGCCTGCTCCATAGTACTGGCGGATAAACGGGAAACTTCCTTCACAGTCACGTCAATATCCGACAAAGCAAGCATTGCAGCTCTGGCTTCATCCGTTTGTAGCTGAATATTCTGGCTGCTATTCTCGCTAGTACTCACCAAGTCTTGCGCCGCTTGTCCCAGCTCATATGCCGCATCACCGATGGAAATCAGCACGGCTTTAAGCCTGTTTTGCATTTCACTAAGCTTGGCCATCAACTCGCCAATTTCATCTTCCGAGTCCAGGTTTAATTGCTGGGTCATATCCCCTGCGGCAAAATGTGAAATGCTGTCTAAGGCGCCTGCCACTGAAGATTTAAACGAGTTAATTACCAGCCAGGCTAGCGGCGCCAATATTGCCAAATTAACCACAAAGACAATAATCGAGTTGTAAATAAGGCTTTGCTCCTCATCCTCTACCTTTAGCAAACTCTGCTCTGTGTAATCTTCAATTTCCAGCAATAAGGCCTCTACAGCATGGGTAAATTTATCCGACTCTTCTTCTATTGCTAAGATACGCTGTTTGGAAAGTTCCCCTCCCGCCAGGGCTGCATTAACTTTTTGCTGCCAGCCATGATGCTCCTTGTTGAGTTTTTCTATTTGCTGATGTAAATCAAGCATTTTCACGGCGCCCACAGCATCACGCTGCAAAGCGGCTGCAGCCAGAATATCCAGGGCTTCGGAAAAAAAATGCTCCACCTCACCACCCAGCTCGTCAAATTTACGCTTCAAGGCTGCTGAATCAAGCGCTCTAAACCGGCGCTCTAGCACTACTTCCTGCTCCAACTGAGCTATGGTTGCCTCGGATATAAGCTTAATCAGGGGTAAATCCTGATGTGATACCTCCTCCATATGGTGCTTTATTTTAGTCAGACCATTGTTAATAAAGATCGTATCAATCGCCAGCGCCAACAAGGCAAGGCCAATCATGAAAATCATCTTTTGACTAATGGACAACCGACCGAACAGACCAGACAACATTATCTCCTCCTGAACACAAAAAAGTGCTGAAGAACTTATAAAAAATATATCTTAAACCTAAGCCTAGCCCATATCCCGCCGACCAATAAACAGTAAAAACCACAATAAAGAACAGCTGATAATTCACCCCCCTGGAATAACACCAAATTTCAGTACTTATCGCCACGGTGTTTAAATGAGTTTTAACAGGCTTAATTCCCCGCCTACACTTTATGCAATAAACGGCGATGGCAAAAATACAGCGGATCCGGAGGCCGGCAAATGCGTTTGACTCAACTGGTAGGAAATACGCCATTACTGGATCTGTCCTTTTTTAGTCCAAATCCAGGAAAGGTTTCGCTCTGCGCTAAAGCAGAATGGTTAAACCCCGGCGGCTCCCTCAAAGACAGACCCGTGCTGCGAATGCTGACCCAAGCCATCGAAAGCGGCGATTTATATCAGGACAAAATCATTCTCGACTCTTCCAGCGGCAACGCGGGGATATCCTATTCCATGATCGGCGCAGCCCTGGGCTACAAAGTGAATATCGTTCTGCCGGGCAACGCCAGCAAAGAAAGAAAACAGAGACTACTTGCCCATGGCGCTCAACTGATCCAAACCGACCCGCTGGAAGGATATGACGCCGCCGTAAGGGAAGCGCGAAACCTGGCCCGGCTAGAGCCTGAACGATTTTTTTTCTGTGACCAGTACGGTAACCAAAACAACGTATTAGCCCATTACCACGGCACCGCCAATGAATTGATAAAACAAGTGAAGCAAGCGGTTACTCACCTGGTGATAGGTGTGGGAACCGGCGGCTCGTTAACCGGCATTGCCGGCAGGCTAAAACAAACCTGGCCAAACGTAAAAGTCATTGCCGTCAGACCCGAACGCTGGCCCGGTATCGAAGGCCTGAAACCCTTAGGGGAGCCGGAAGATATAGTGCCGGATATTCTACAGGCTGAACTTATTGATGAATGGCTGGATATCTCCTGCGATGAAGCCAGGTCCGCTTGCCACCTGTTGGCTAAACAGGGTTACTTTGTTGGTTTATCTTCCGGCGCCTACTTCGCCGCCTGTTTACAAACCATGGCCGCAATGGAGCAGGGTCTGGTGGCTACGATATTTTGTGATTTAGGCGAGCGTTATTTTAGCGCCGGACTCTGGGATGGGCTGTGAGACTTGTGTTACCCAATGGCCGTAGGAGCCGATGCCCTCTTCGCCGGAGATAGTGCGAACACAGCGCTCGCAAATTCGCTGAACCTGCGTCCATGCGCTTAACATCTCATCCCTGTGATGGGGTTCAGCTCCTACCAGGTTAAAGGGATTTATATGACCATAGTGATTAGCGGTGATATTAAACAGCAGATTTTAAGACAAATGGAGCAAGCTTATCCCGCTGAAGGATGCGGCCTGCTTATCGGTCAATGGCAAGATGATAAAGCAATAGCAAACACTTACTTCGAGATTAATAATCAGGTACACGAAAACCAGGCCCGGCGCTTTCTGATCCCAGCCAAAGCCTACCTGGAAACAGAAGATAAAGCCGATGAGTTGGGCCTGAGCATCATCAGCATAGTGCATAGTCACCCGGATCATACCGACAGGCCATCCGAATTCGATCGTGAACATGCCTGGCCAGGGTTTAGTTACCTTATCGTTTCCGTTCGACAAGGCCAGGTTCACAGCTATCACAGTTGGTTACTGAAATCTGACCGAAGCGCTTTTGAGCCCGAATCCATTATTGAAGATTTGTGAGGATTAAATGAAAACCTATATTCGTATTCCTTCTCCATTACGTCGCTTCACCCAAAATCAGGCTCATATAGAGCTCAATGCAGACACAGTAGGACAGGCCGTTGATTTACTATGCAGCACCTACCCAGAGCTTACAGCCCAATTATTATCCGAAAGCGGGGAGCTGAGAAACTTTGTCAACCTGTTCCTTAATCAGGAGGATATTCGTAATCACCAGGGCATGGACAGTCAGCTTAAAGAAGGCGATGAAATTCGTATTGTGCCGGCCATAGCCGGAGGCTCTGAACTGCCGGATTTATCTCCCGCCGAGCTCAGCCGCTACAGCAGACATATAATACTGCCGGAAGTAGGCAAGTCGGGACAACAAAAACTCAAAGCCGCCAAGGTGCTTATTATTGGCGCAGGTGGACTGGGCTGTCCACTTGCTCTTTACCTGGTGGCAGCGGGTGTTGGCCGCATCGGTTTAGTAGATTTTGATATAGTGGAAGAATCCAATTTACAGCGCCAGATCCTCTATGGCACGTCGGATATAGGCAAAGCCAAAGTAGAGCAGGCCAGGGCAAAACTAGAGGATTTAAATCCAAATACCCGGGTTGAGACTTATCAAACCAAGCTCACTTCAGCCAATGCCATGGAAATTATTAGCCCTTATGATTTAGTCATCGACGGCACAGATAATTTCCCCACCCGGTACCTGGTTAACGATGCCTGCGTGTTATTAAACAAACCCAATATTTACGGCAGTATCTTTCGCTTTGATGGCCAGGCCACACTATTCCACTATAAAGGAGGGCCATGTTATCGCTGCCTATACCCTGAGCCGCCACCTCCCGGGTTAGTGCCTTCATGTGCGGAAGGCGGCGTATTAGGCGTTTTGCCCTCGTTAATCGCCAGCATCCAGGCGACGGAAGCCATTAAAGTCATCCTGGGAGAAGGCGCCAGCCTGAGTAACCGCTTGCTGACTTACGATGCGCTGCATATGACGTTTGAAGAGTTAAAAATAAAAAGAAACCCAGACTGCTGCATTTGTGGCGATCGACCCAGTCAAACAGGACTGGTGGATTATCAGTCCTTTTGCGGCATAACCCAGCAACCGCAAGAGCTGCCTTATGAGGAGATAACCCCGCTGGAACTAAAACAAAAACTAAACCAGGGCGCTATATTGGTAGATGTCAGAGAACCTTTTGAGGTAGAGATCTGCGCCATTAAAGGCGCCAGGCAGATCCCAATGAACGACATCGCCAAACACCTGGATGAGCTGGATCCCAGTGCAGAAATCATCTTCCACTGTAAAATGGGCGGGCGCTCGGCAAAAGTCTGTCAGTTCCTCCATGAGCAAGGCTACCAGCACCCGATAAATCTGAAGGGAGGGATCCTGGCCTGGATAGACCAGATGGAGCCACAGCTCACCAAATATTAAGTCTGGGCTATTGCCCGGCACTCCACTGAGACAGGGTCATTTGCGGTTTGCCAAGCAGCTGATCTGCTTCGCTCGCGTCCCCTTCCTCGCCCACTTTTTCATAATAATCCAGCAGGGCTACTGCATCTTTAAGTACATCATCCTTGGTTAACTGGGCAAGCAGGTTTCCCACCCAATATGGTAAGCGGTATACCTTTACCTCTGGCATACTCAAATCACAGAAGGTTTTCAACGCACTCAGCATATCTATTTTTTCCGGCCCGTGAATATATAGCCGTTTATTTTCCAGTTCAGGCTTACCGTAACTGTTGGCCACCATAGCCGCATAGTCTGCCGCTGTTAACCAGCGTATGGGCTGAGTGGTTTTGCCAAATACCACACCACGCCCATCCTGAATAAACTGAGGCAGAGTATCTACAAACCAGCTGGGGCAAAATATCAGATAAGGTACTCCGCTATCCTTTATCGCTTTTTCCGCATCTAATTTGGCTTTGGTATCGTAGTGCCAGCTATTTTTGTCGAATGAGGTAGTACCCGACAAATAGGTGATCCGTTTCAGGCCCAGTAATTTCGCAACCTGGGCTATATTACGACTGCCTTCAACCTGAACCTTCTGACAAGACTCGGGGGTAAAACCGGCAAGATTAATATGAACTCCGTCACAGCCCGACAGCGCCAATTTAAGGGCTGCTTTATCTCCTACATCCGCAATACCGTATTCGACCCGTTCGCCAAACAACTCGGTGAGTTTGATTTTATCCCGCCCTATTACACGGACCTTAAAACCTGCCTTAAGTAGCGCCTCCACCACAGGTTTGCCTAACATGCCCGAGGCGCCTACCACTGCTACTTTTTCCATTATTTCGCTCCTTCATTTTTATGATGAGACTAGCTTAGCGAAACGTATTAACTTAAATTAGAGGGTAATGATGGAATCTTATTCCCATATTTGGGATAAACAAATTAATCTCAGGAACGAATATGGATTTAAATGCTCTGCTGATCTTCGCCAAAGTGGCGCAATGCGGCAGCTTTGCCGAGGCATCCAGACAGCTGAACCAGCCCAGTTCGAGCGTTAGCCGTAAAGTGCAGCTACTCGAAGAGTCCCTGAACACCCGGCTTCTGCACAGGACCACCAGGGCGATCAAATTGACCGATAGTGGCGTTGCAATACTGGCAGAAGCCGAACAGGTGCAGGCAGCAGCCGAGCGAGTAAAAGCGATCACCTTAAGCCAGTCCGATACACCTCAGGGACGGCTCAGGATCACTGCGCCTCAAGGGTTCGTCAACTGGCCGTTAGGTGACTGGTTAATCGAGTTTAAACAAATCTACCCTCAGATAGAGGTGGACTTGATCACCGGAAACCGCTTTCTCGACCTGCAAAAAGAGCAACTGGATTTCGCCTTTCGTCAGGGGCCGTTACCCGACTCCAACCTTATCGCAAAAAAAATCACCGATATTCGTTACGGTATCTTCGCCACCCCGGAATTTCTCAGCGGCATTCCCAGTATCCAATCCCCGCAAGACCTCATCAACCTCCCCGCAATTTGTGTCACGGCGCAGGGTAAGCAGCTGCCCTGGTTGCTGCAAAATGAGGAGCAAACCCTGGCGCTGAAATTACATGGGGTCATGAAAGTAGAAGATACAGGGCTGGTACAAAAAGCCACGTTTGCCGGTATCGGTCTTGGCTATTTGCCCCTGCTAAAAATTGAAGAGGCGATAACTCAAGGTCAATTATTACCTGTGTTAGAAGAATGGTGGCCGGATCCCGTGGGGTTTTACCTGGTATATCAAAGCAAAGACTATTTACCGGCTAAAGATCGGCTATTTCTGGAGTTTGTACAGCAGAGATTAACCCAGCTTGGCGACGCCAGCTAGTTGCTTGCTCTTGACACATTAGGGAGCCAGGACGCATATTTACTTCCTTTTACAACTTCATCGAGAAGCGACTCAAGTATGTTGACCCAAAAGGAATTTTGGCAATTCAGCCTGGACTATTATAGTAAAGCTGACATCCAGCAAGCCGCCCTGCAATTACAGGATCAATACGAGGTTAATATCAACCTGCTGATCTTACTTTACTGGGCAGATCAACAAGAATTGCGACTGCCCTTAAAACACTTAGAGCTAGCCATCACACAACATCAAGCTTCACTGGAAAAGTGCCGGGGAATAAGAAGGAATTTGAAAACGAAAGTCCCGAGAGAAGATTATCAGGCAATACTCAATCTGGAATTGGAGTTAGAAAAGCTGCAACAAAATGACTTGATTGCAGCTCTGGCAAAATATAAGCCTAAATCAGGGACAGATAACTTAAAGGATTACTTAAACAGTAAAGGCGTAACCCAAATAGGAAGTTGGTTACGCCGTTTACAGGGTTAAGCTAGTTGCTCAATTTCAGCTTCTATTTGTTTGTTTGCCTGGGTCATCGCCTGGGCAAAAGCTTCGTCGCCCATGGCTAAACCTTCGGCATAGACAAAACGTGTATCCGTAATGCCCATAAAACCAAACACAACATTTAACCAGTTTGTCTGGGTATCATTTGGCGTACCTTGATACATTCCGCCGCGCGCAGCCAGAATATAAACAGGCTTATCTTCTACCATGCCCTGAGGACCGGTTTCCGTATAACGAAAGGTAATACCGGCTCTCAGTAGATAATCTATATAGCTCTTAAATGCAGAAGGGGCGGCAAAGTTATACATAGGCATACCTACCACGATTTCATCTGCTGCTTTGATTTCAGCAATAAGCTGATCTGACAACCTAAGCTGAGCAGCCTGATTTTCAGCCAGCTCTTTACCACCACCAAACGCCATTAAGGTTTGCTCTGTCAGGTGTGGGACCTGCTCGGAAGCAAAATTTCGCTCCATCAACTCAACGTCGGAAAATTTGGCCTTGTAATCTGAAACAAATTTGTCCACCAAAGCACCTGAATTACCACCGCTGGATTGTAAAGACGTTCTAATTACCAATAGTTTTTTAGCAGACATGTGTTTCTCCTGAATAGCGTCTTAATTAACTAATCAGGATTTTACTTGCATAAAAAAGAATAAAAAGCAGATAAAAATGGAGATAAGGTTCTATTTTATAGAAGTAAAATCGACTTTTCTTAAGGTTCTATTTTATAGAAGTAAAATCGACTTTTCTTATCAGGCTGCCTTGTCCAGCTGCTCGCGATACTTTTTATGTAAACGAACATAGACAGTACGATTGAGATCACACACCAGTTCGCCCCGCTCGTCTTTCACTTTGACCACAAAATCCACAAAGGTTTTTTCACCAAACTGGGTTTGATTCTGAACATCACTCACCACCTTATCAGTCAGGTGAAACTCAGCATAAACCCGCCCTTTGCCGGGTTTAATAAAATTGATATCCGCTTTTTGATCACAGATAAGGTAACGTTTACCCAAGCAGCCCATCAGCATCAGGCAATAGATGGGATCCGTCATGGCAAAAAGACTACCGCCAAATAAGCCGCCATTCGCGTTGGCATTCCACCACCTTAGCTTCAACCTGACCCGGCAATACCTGGAGTCCTGAGACAAGGTTTCGATCCTGATACCGCTAAATAAAAAAGGCGGCCAAAAGTTGAGAGCCCGGCCGATCACCTTGGGCTGATATAACTTATTCTTCATTTTACCTTCTCAATTCTGTGACTGCTAAAGGCATTAAAACACAAATTAGAATATTTACTCAAATATAAAACCCAATGGTTAAAACCTACTAGTTAACGCCTGCAGCAAACAAGCTTATAGGACTTAAAGCCATATAAGCTGGAAGCGTCAGTACCTGTAAGAAAGTGCTAAATTTATAGGTAGACCCTGATCCAGTAATCGCGCTTGATATATGTCCAAGAAAGAAAAGAAAACTCAAGAATCAAAAGGCATGTGGTTAATTATTCTTACCCTGATTGGCATTTTACTGTTTTCATTGCTTACGTTTTTAGAGCCTGTCATAGGGACCTTATAGTCTCACATTCACGCCCCAGCTAAGATAAATTATCACAGCAAGAAACAGCGCTAGAGCCCAAGCTAACTTGCCACTTTGCAGCTTCACCTGCATCTCTTTAGGTAAGAGTTTTACGCCTGTGAACATAGGTTTAATTAAGTTTTCTTTACCTAATAAATGAACAAACACCGCCACTAAATGACAAACGACAAGCACTAATAGCAGGTCAAAATTCTGTCTATGTAAGCTGGTCATTAAGCTGACAAACTCTTCTGATGCAGACGCAACCAAAGGCCCCTCAGCCATTATATCATCACTGGCAAACAGTCCGCTAAACAGCTGAAACCCCAGAGCTCCAAGCATAAGCAGCACCATATACCCGCCCAAGGGGTTATGGCCTGCAGTGGGTTTTCCTGTGCCTGCTTTTTTGTGCTTGATATAACTGATGGCTTTGGCAGGGTGGCTAATAAAGCGGCTAAACTTAGCAGTTTCACTACCCACCAGCCCCCACGCTATACGGGTTAACCAAAGGCTGAGCAGGCTATAAGCCAACAAGAAATGAATTTCCATTTCTCCCTGATCCGCAGTAAACCAAAGCCCGCCCAACAGGAATACCTGCAACCAGTGATAAAAGCGGATGTAACTGTCCCAAACTTTGGTTTTCTTCATTGTCAGACCTTCTTAAACCGGGTTGATTTCATTGATTTCGCCCCAGTAAATCCCGGGTAACAGATCTGAATAGACCTGTAGGAGACGAACCCATCCCAAAAATGAGATGTTAAGCACATGGATGCACGTTCGGCGAATATCGCTGTATCTCCTACCAATATTGAAATATATGCGCCCTAAAAGGGTTCATATTGGTGAGTGACCCGACTTTACCCCGGAAGAATACCTTTGCGAAACCATAATCGGAGCATTATACCCATTAGTCACATTTTATGCGGAAGGCTTTGTGACCCGATTTGCTGTGTTTTTTGATTTTTCCTAATGCGGCTTTGATCTCTTTTTTGGACTCCGCCTGCTTTAGTTCATTCAGGGTCACCTGCAGTTTTTCCATGCCCTGGGTATAGTCAGCCTGTTTGACTTGCTTCTCGGCGTCCGTAACATGTTTAAACTTCTGAGGCAGCAAGTTTTTACCTTGCTCTACAGAAGCAATCAGGCTATCCAGCTGCTTTTGCATTTCAGCCTTATCATCTGCTTTAAACGCATCAACATAGGCGCCTAGCTGTTCTTTCATATCCTTCATATGAGAGCCCAGCTGCGTATCTTCACACTGGTGCTCATCGGCAAAAGTAGGGGTAGAAAAGAGCAGAGGTAGCGCAACCAGTGGTGCTAATATATTAAATTTGTTCATTAGTAGCTTCCAATAATGTAAAAAACAGAGCTTTTAACTTATTTTTGTTAAATAGCTGTGATAATCCCGCATTTGACCTTTCTCTTAATTGCAGGTCAATTCAACTTACATATCTTTACTTTTATTGTGGTTATTCAGCGGCGGGGGAAACGGATCACCAACGAAATGAGTTGACCTTCCCCTAACAGGAGGCTTTAAAGTTTGCTTTATCTGAGTGAATTTATTGGTTTTGATGAGACACTTCCTCTCCCTATTTTTAATGCTTACAATAATTGTAGCTACGCCTGTTGGGGCTGGGGTAGATGTATCTGTTTCTCAAAAAAAAACCATGATGACTCATAACAATCAGTCCGATTGCACAAGTAATATTGTTGATTGCGATATGGCCATGGCAGAACATATGAGTGAAGAGTTATGCCAGCTCGACTGCAGCCTGTCCCCCTGCTTTACTTCCGTCCCCGTTGACTTTTTCGCAACCTCGGTTCAGTTAAAGCTAGTACAGAAGCCCGATTTTTTTCTGCTATCTACAGCCCCTATTTCACGCCCCAACTCCCTATATAGACCTCCCCTTATTAGCTGATTTGTAACCTTTTTAACAAATCAACAATAAGGAAAAACCATGAAAACCAAATTTTTATTTGGGTTGCTTGCTATAAGTGTTAGCAATGCGTATGCCACACAAATAAGCTTATCAGCGGCAGAATCCCTGGCGCTACAGCAAGATCCCGCTGCCGCCATATATATGGCAGAGCAAGCGAAACTGCAGGCCGAAGGGATCGCCAATTCTCAGTTACCCGACCCTATGTTAAAACTGGGGTTAGGAAATGTCCCCATAGAGAACTTCAGACTAAATCAAGACCCGATGACACAGCTGAGTGTCGGCATAGGGCAACAATTTAGCCGTGGCGATATCCTGACACTGAAAGCACAGGGTTTCGGTACTCAGGGAGATCGCAGTGAGCAACTTTCCGATAACCGTCAGTTAGCGCTCAGGCTGCAGATCCGTGAACTCTGGTTCGATATTTTATTTGCCGAAACTGCGCAAAGCCTGATCCGGCAAAATAAACGCTTGTTTGCCCAAAACGTCGAAAATTTACAAAGTCAGTTTGAGTTGGGATACAAACAGAGCCAGGACGTGATCCAGGCAGAGCTTGAGCTAGGTAAATTTGATGACAAAATTGCCGCGTTTGCCCAGCAAGAGCAAGCACTGAGAGGCCGCCTCGCCGCCTCATTAGGCAGCCACGCATTCAGTGAATTTGATTACCAATTACCCCAATGGTTGGAGAGCCAGGAGTATGCAGGTAAAAACCTCAAACAGCACTATTCATTACTGCTTAATCACCCTCAGGTGTTAGCCGCACAAAAAGCGGTGGATTTTGCGGATAACCAAATCGCCATAGCCAACCAGGCCTACAAACCCGCCTTTAAAGTGGAGCTGGGATATGGTCATCGAAGAGCACCCGATATGGATGGGTCTGCCCGCAGTGATCTGCTTAGCGGGTTTGTCACTATGGACTTACCTCTCTTTACCGACAAGCGCCAGGATCAAAGTCTTGCCGCCGCTGAATATGGCAAAGGAATGAAAAAAGCCGAGAAAGACCTCTTGCTGAATAAGTTTAACGGTATTTTAAACGGCGCCATAGCTAACTACCTGAACACCCAGCAACGTATGCAACGTTATCAACAAACCTTGCTCAAACAGACCAAACAAAATACCGAATCCTCCTTACAAGGTTATCAGGCCAATACCACAGATTTTGACCAGGTGATCAAAGGATTTATGGATGAACTGGCCCTTGAGCTTGAGTATCAGCAATTGCATTTCCAGAGCATGAAAAGTCTTGCTCGCATTCGTTATTTTCAAGCTTTATAGGTAGTTAAGATGAAAACAGTATTAGCGAGCTCTATCGCATTAGTGCTAGGTGTTACCGCAGGTGTTTGGTTAAGCCAGTCTGGAAAAATTTCCGCGTTTGCCGACCCGCATAGCGAGAAAAACCAGACAACAACGGATAGTAAAGCGCCTCTTTATTGGGTTGCCCCCATGGATCCCAACTACCGCCGTGACAAACCCGGTTTATCTCCCATGGGAATGGATCTTGTTCCCGTGTTTGAAGAATCTGCCGGCGACGGTGAACCTGGCCTGGTCAGTATTTCCCCCCGCGTAGAAAATAATTTAGGGGTGCGTACCCAGTTAGTCGAAAAGCGTCCATTTTTTCCAGAAATCCGAACTGTCGGAAACCTGGAGTTTAACCAGAATGCATTATGGCAAATCAACAGCCGGGTCTCCGGCTGGACCGAAACGCTCTATGTTAAAACCGAAGGTGAAAGGGTAAAGAAAGGACAAAAGCTGCTGTCCCTTTATTCCCCAGAGCTGGTCAAAGCCCAGGAAGAGTTACTAAATGCATTGCGTCTGGGGAATAAAATCCTCATTCGCTCTTCGAAAAACCGCTTGTCAGCACTTGGGGTCAGCCAAGGCCAAATTCGTCAGCTGGAAAAGACCCGTAAAGTAAGCCAAAACATTATTCTTTATGCTTCCGAATCCGGTTATATCGCCAAATTGGGCGTGCGGGAAGGCGCTTATATATCTCCGTCCACGCAGATTATTGAGGCCGGTCCGCTAACTGAAATTTGGTTACAAGCCGAGGTATTTGAATCTCAGGCTGGCTTGGTTCAGGCAGGTGACAAAGCCGAGATGAGACTGGACAGTTTCCCTGGCCAGATCTGGCAAGGTGAAGTGGATTATATCTATCCCGTTTTGGATGCCGCGACCCGCACTCTAAAAGTCAGGCTAAAGTTTGCCAACCAAGATGAAAGACTCAAGCCCAATATGTACGCCAGGGTCAAATTGCTGGCTCAGGAGCAACCCGATGCCCTACAGGTACCAAGAGAAGCGGTGATCAGGTCAAGTGAATTTGACCGCCTGGTGCTGGTTAAAGGAGATGGTAAGTTCCAGTCCGTCAGGGTGGTGCTCGGCCGGGAAGCCGCAGGATTTATCGAGGTTTTGGAAGGGCTAAGGGAAGGAGATAAGGTGGTGACTTCTGCTCAATTTTTACTGGATTCAGAGTCCAGCTTAACCGCAGATTTCTCCCGCATCGGTCCTGCGGACCGCATTCCAGAAACAGCCATAGCTAAAGGTGTGGTGATAAAGGTAAAAAATGGTGTTTTAACCATCAAACATGAGCCTGTCGATACCTGGAGTTGGCCGGCTATGGTGATGGACTTCCCTGTGGATAGCAGCCTTATTTCAGACAAAATCGTAGCGGGTCGCGCCATCGAATTTGAGATGTCAAAGCAGGATAATCAATACCCGATAACCAAGTTAACCCCAGGCGCATTAGTCGAACTCAATAGCAATGATTCAATGCCGGAAATTGACCACTCTAAGATGGACTACAGATCTACACCGGGCATGGAAATGGATCACTCTAAAATGAACCACAGCTCTACGCCGGGCATGGAAATGGATCACTCTAAAATGAACCACAGCTCTACGCCGGGCATGGAAATAGATCACTCCAAAATGAACCACAACTCTATGCCGGGCATGGAAATGGATCACTCTAAAATGGGCCACAACGCTACGCCAGACATGGAAATGGACCACTCCAAGATGGGGAAACCTCAAACCGAGGGGGAAAATCTCGCCGATGATGACCTGGACTGGTTAGATCTGGATGATGAAGGGGACCAATCATGATTAAAAAAATCATCGAATGGTCCATTCTCAATCGTTTTATGGTGCTAGTGGCGACCTTCGCCATTATCGTGGTGGGTGGCTTTGCGGTAAAAAACACACCTATAGACGCTATTCCAGACTTGTCTGATGTTCAGGTCATCATCAAAACCAGCTATCCGGGACAGGCGCCTCAGGTGGTGGAAGATCAGGTGACCTATCCGTTAACCACGGCAATGTTATCCGTGCCTGGCGCCAAGACGGTTCGTGGCTATTCCTTCTTTGGTGATTCCTACGTCTATATCATCTTCGAAGATGGTACCGATATGTATTGGGCGCGATCCAGGGTTCTGGAGTACCTGTCTCAGGTAGCGCCTAATTTACCCGATAGCGCAAAACCAGCACTTGGCCCGGATGCGACCGGGGTGGGCTGGGTGTTCTCCTATGCGTTAACGGATAGATCAGGCAACCATGACTTAAGCCAGTTACGTAGCCTGCAGGATTGGTTCCTGAAATATGAGCTGCAGACTGTACCTGGCGTTTCTGAAGTAGCCAGTGTTGGCGGCATGGTGAAACAATATCAGGTTCGCATCGATCCGGATAAATTACGTAGCTATCAAATTCCTTTGTCCGCCATTAGCAAGGCGATAAAAGATGGCAACCAGGAAGCCGGGGCCAGCGTTATCGAAATGGGCGAAGCCGAGTATATGGTGCGCTCCAGCGGTTATATCTCTTCCATCGAAGATCTGCAAAACCTGCCCATTAAAGTAAATAACGCAGGGACTCCCCTGCTGCTTGGTGAAGTGGCAGATATTGTTATTGGTCCGCAAATGCGCCGAGGTGTTAGCGAGCTCAATGGTGAAGGTGAGGTAGCAGGCGGCATTATCGTGATGCGTTTTGGCGAAAATGCCCGTGACGTGATTGCAGCTGTAAAAGAGAAGCTTACGGAGTTACAGCGCTCCTTACCCGAAGGGGTGGAAATCGTTCCTACCTATGACAGATCTGGCCTTATCGATAATGCAGTAGAGAACCTTTTCCACAAGCTGATGGAAGAGTTTATCGTGGTTATCCTGGTGTGTGCGCTATTTCTGTTCCATATCCGTAGCTCACTGGTGGTTTTAGTCAGCTTGCCAGTGGGGATCCTGGTGGCATTTATCGTTATGTCCTGGCAGGGGATCAACGCCAATATCATGTCGCTTGGGGGGATCGCCATCGCTATCGGCGCCATGGTAGATGGCGCTATTGTCATGATAGAAAATGTGCATAAGCATATGGAGCGCACCGAGCTTACCAATGAAAATCGTTGGCAGGTAATCGGTAAAGCCGCGTCTGAAGTCGGTCCTGCACTGTTTTTCTCGCTACTGATTATCACCTTTAGTTTTGTTCCCGTGTTTGTTTTGGAAGGCCAGGAAGGCAAGATGTTTTCACCTCTGGCTTACACCAAAACCTATGCGATGGCGGCCTCTGCAGTATTAGCAGTCACCCTGGTTCCCGTATTGATGGGCTATTTTATTCGCGGCAAAGTCATTGCTGAACACAAAAACCCGCTTAACCGATTATTGGTTGCCCTGTACATCCCGCTGCTGAAACTCAGCCTGAAAGCGCCTGTGTTGATATTGGCCCTGGTAGCAGGATTACTTGTGGTGGGTATCTACCCCGTCAATAAGATAGGCAGTGAATTTATTCCGCCGCTGGACGAAGGTGACCTTATGTATATGCCGACCACCTATCCCGGCATCAGCATAGGTAAGGCAAGGGAGCTGCTTCAGCAAACCAATAAGCTGATCAAGACTGTGCCTGAAGTCGAACGGGTTTGGGGCAAGGTGGGCCGCGCCGAAACAGCAACGGATCCTGCGCCATTAACCATGATTGAAACCTTTGTTACCTTAAAACCAAAGGCGCAGTGGAGACCCGGTCTTTCCAGTGAAGATATACGCCAGGAGTTGGATAAACTGGTGCAGTTTCCCGGCGTCACTAATGCCTGGGTGATGCCGATAAAAACCCGTATCGATATGCTGGCCACCGGAATTAAAACGCCAATCGGGATCAAGGTGGCGGGTGAAAAACTGTCCGAGATTGAGAAAATTGGTAAGGACATAGAGAAGATATTACAAACCGTTCCCGGTACGGCCTCTGCCTACGCCGAGCGGGTGGCAGGTGGTCGCTATGTCAAAGTGGATATTCAAAGAGAAAAAGCCGCGCGTTATGGGCTGAATATTTCCGATGTGCAGGTTGTTATTGCTACCGCTATCGGCGGGATGAATGTTACCCAGACCATAGAAGGACTGGAGCGATATCCGGTAAATATTCGTTATCCACAAGAGTACCGAGACAGTGTAGATCAATTGAGACTGCTACCTCTGGTGACACCTAAGGGTGCTCGAATAGCCTTAAGTGACGTGGCCCACGTCTATGTGGAAGATGGCGCGCCTATGATAAAAACCGAAAATGCGCGGCCAAATGGCTGGATCTTTGTGGATATTGAAGGCAGAGATCTGGGCTCCTATGTCGCGGACGCACAACAAGCGGTAGCAGAACAGCTGGTATTACCCGCTGGATATTCCATTACCTGGTCTGGCCAATACGAATATATGGAACGGGCTAAGAAAACCCTGTCCATAGTGATCCCTGCCACCTTAGGCATTATTGTTCTGCTGCTTTATCTGGCGTTTAAGCGTGTTGGCGAAGTCTTACTGATTTTAGGAACTTTGCCTTTGGCCATGATAGGTGGCATCTGGTTAATGTACCTGCTGGGTTACAACTTCTCTATTGCGGTGGGCGTTGGTTTTATTGCTCTGGCTGGCGTCGCTGTAGAAATTGGGGTGATTATGCTGATCTACCTTAACCAGTCTCTGAATGACGCCGTCGCACAAGGCCAACTCACCAAAACTAAACTACAACAGGCAATTATGGACGGCGCCGGATTAAGGGTCCGCCCTGTGATGATGACGGTAGCCACAGTGATCATAGGCCTGGTGCCAATAATGTACGGTGATGGTGCCGGCTCAGAAGTGATGCAGCGCATTGCCGCTCCTATGATAGGCGGCATGGTATCTGCTGTGCTGCTTACCCTCTTGGTCTTACCGGCAGTTTTCTATCTCTGGAAGCTCATTAGTCTCAGAAAATTAATCAATTAAAAACGGAAGGCGGGAAGCCTAATTTAGCTCTCCCGCCCCTTATTAAGGAAGCAACAAAATGTTTAAAAAAATAGCTGTCGCTCTGGCCTTAACTGGCGCACTTGCGGCTTTTTCAATGCCTGCAATAGCGCACTCGGAACACTGTAAAAACACTGAACTTGGCGGCATTATGAAAGAGTTGAAGTCAGACTTAAAAACCTACGTGAAAGCCTTTAAGTCCAATGATCAGGCCTTGATGCAGCTGCAATTGGATAAACTGATAACCAGTACAAGCAAAGCAAAAAAGGAAGTTCTTCTTAAGCTGCAAGATATGGATATGTCCAATATGGACCACACTAAAATGGGTGATATGAAAGACATGAATATGTCCAATATGGACCATAGCAAGATGGGCAATATGAAAGGAATGGACCATCAAACCCATATGCAGCATATGGCTTATAACCAGGGTATAGATAAGTTGGAGGCTTTGTTAAACAGCTGAAAACAGCGAAAGATAAAGGTGAAATCAAAACTGTCTTAGGTCAGGTAAAACGACACAGTAAAAACGGCCATAAAGAATTTCGAATGGACTGCGCTTAATATACCCAAACTACTTCAAGATGCAGGTTTCAGCGAGAGGTCGTTGGTTTTCAGGCAAGACAGTCGCTTTGATTAATAGTAACTCTATTCGAAAAGTGGCTAACGCAGTATGAAAGCCAAGGAGACTCGCCCTTCGGGAGCTTCTCCGGGGACTCATCTCAGCGTTAAACGAGGTTGAAATAGGTCGCTATTCCTTCTCTCGTTTGCCTTGTTCTGAATCCCCAGAGAAAGCTCTGAACCCCGTACTTTGAAGTAGCTTGGGTATATAAGCAAACCTGGCAAAGTTAATCTGCCCTAAGACACCTTAGGGCTTTCCTTTTAAATAAAAACATCAGAATAAGCTAAAGATAAAGCAGAGAAAGTCGATAACAAGCTGTCGCTTTTCCTGAGGTTCTATTAATGAATGTTCGTCTGAATTTTGCTATGCCCTTATTTTCTAATCAGGCATTGCAGCAATCCCAAGGGATAACAGGCCAGATGCAAGTCGAGGTCAAGTCCCCCGAATCTCAGGAAACGACTAAATTCCAGGGTGACGCCAGGAATATACTCAAAAAAACCCTCCATGAGTATTCTCCGCAAGAGCTCAATACCCTCCACGAGTCCGCCGTTGATGGTCGAGTTAAATTGTATGGGGAAACCGAAGAAGGCAAAAAAGAACCGTTTGAAGTATTCGTCAACAAGGTGACCAACAGAGTTAATCAGGGTAAGGCAAGCGGTGAGAGTGCAGACGAGCTCAACGGTTTGCTCGATCGCATTAGCCAGGGCGCCGAAGCCG
Source organism: Psychromonadaceae bacterium (assembly GCA_965249895.1). Classification (GTDB taxonomy): domain Bacteria; phylum Pseudomonadota; class Gammaproteobacteria; order Enterobacterales; family CBDFNC01; genus CBDFNC01. The sequence continues at coordinate 553,219 of CBDFNC010000001.1, read as the reverse complement.
CTCACTCTGAAACGCGGAGCGTACTGGCAGCATTAAGCAAACTTGATGCAGGTACAGAAAGTTATATAGCTCAAAGCCAGAGTTTTACCCGTTTTGCACTTAAAGAGTTAAATGCAAAAATTGGCGAAGATGAAGAGCTGGCAGTCAACGCTAAAGAACAAAAAGACCTGACCCTGAAAGTAAAAACCCGTGATGGCGATGAGATCAATATCAGCATAAAACAAAGCCGGGGTTGGGATGGTTTAACCTTTGGCGACCAGGTCGATGTGAGCTATGAAGTCGACGGCGACCTGTCCGCCAGTGAGCACAAGGCCTTAAGTGAACTAATGAATGCGGTAGGACAGGCATCCGACAGTTTGTTGGCCGGCAACGATCTCACCGATCTAATGGGAGTTAAAGGGTTTAACGGTGATCAACTGGCTGGTTTTTCCCTCGCCCTTTCCGGAAGTGGGCAGGATATCGAATACAGCTATAGTCACGACGGAGATAGCCAGAATCTCACAGGAAGCTGGACACAAGATGGTGAAGTTAAAGCAGATTTTCAACTTCATTCCAAACTGGGCGGCAGCACTACGGAGCATGAAATGGCTCAGTATCTGGGTTTAATCGAAGAAGCTGCTGACTCTGGCTACAAAGGAAATGACAACGAGCAACAATCTGACCAAACCAGCTCCCTGTTTAAAGACACCTTTAGCGACTTTATGCAGCTGGCAGATAAACTGGGGAAATCCCTGGATCATGCCAATAAGGAATTCGACCAGGCTAGAACTTTAGCCGACGCCCTGTTTACCGAGATGAACAATAAACAGGCTGCTCGCCTTGGTCTGCCTGATGAAGAAAAAGCCAGGTTAAAGGAGGGGTTTAATCGGCTGGCGGACTTTAGCGTCAATTTAGTAAGCGGACCCGGTGGTAAGCAGAGTCAAGGAAATATCGAGAAGAATCTGCAGACAGGCTACCAAATTGAGCTAGCGCAGCGAACGCAAAACGTCCTGGAAAATACCGAACAAGGAACCCAACAAGCCATAAAGCAGACCCGTAAAGTCGTGCTGGATGGCTTAATGCGCGGAGGTAAAAATGAACGGGATCATCAATTAACAGAAAACTATGAAATCACTGCCGCCGCTGTGGACTTTTCGATGAAGGCTGTGAAACAAAGCAGGGATACGGAAGAACACCTGAAAGAGAAGCTCTATATGGGCATGGGCGAATATCTGTTCCAACAAACCGACAGGAAAACCAAGAGCGAAAACAACCTTTATATTCTGGAAGAAGGCAGCCTGGAAACCAGTCACCTCTCGGGTGAAGAATCATTTAAAAAAGGCATTATGGCTGGTGCTGTTTTTGCGTCTCTCAGAGAGGGAAAAACCGAATATGACCAAACTGCGACCCTGTTAATCACCAAAGATGAAGACTTTCGCAACGCCCAGGAGATCGCCATGAGTATAGAATCTCAGAAAAGACTGCTGGACGAGCTCCTGGACTCTGTTTAACTAAGTAATTGACCCGCCATCTCTGTCGGCAGGTAATTTGGAACTCACTACACTTCAATGCTGAAACTGTATGTTTCTTTATGCTCACTGTTTATTCAGTAGCCATATCAGGTACCTTAATAACCCGAGGACAGTGATTGGTATATTTCCATAATTTTATCAGGTCATTTTTTTCCAGCACCCAGGTCGACGTATTCACAAAAGGGTGGCAGTGAAATGATCCAGATTTCCAAACCCTTTCATCCACCCAGAGTTCAACGGCATTATCCGTATCATTTACTAACGCCAGAGCAGAAACACAGCCTGGCTTAACCGCTAAGTACTTCTCCAAGCGCTGTGCCGAAGCAAACCCCAGCCTGGCAATTTGCATCTCTTTACTCAGCGCTTTTAAGTCAACTTTTTTATCGTGGGCAGTTAACAATAAAAAATGGCGTCGACCGTAATTATCTCTTAAAAACAGGTTCTTTAGCCTGGTCCCGGGGCGCTCCAGCATTAGCCTGTCTGCATCTACACAAGTTTCTAACGCCGCGTGTTCCAGCTTTAAGCAGTCAATATTCAGTTTTATAAAAAGGGAGTTAAGCGTTTCGGTCATTGGCTGTTCCTGTCTTATTTATTCAGCTACCAATTTTATCATTTGAGTGCTTGTCTCAACATCCCGAAGAATTATCTAAATATAAAATGCACCTAACAGTTTACTTTTAGTTAAAGGTAAGTAAACTGCACAGTGTAGTTTATGTGTTCTAATATAGAGAGCGTCAAATGCGTCTAGCTCATGTTACAGGAGGTCTTATTATGGCAATCACTTTGTGGGCTTGTGCCGGTAAAGAAGAAGTTTCTGAGTCACCTCAGTTTCATGATGGGAAATATCACAATAGCAAACCCATACAAACGGAAAGCTTTTCCGAAACCCTGGCCATCGCCAAAGATTACATACTGGAAAAACGAACTGACGCCAACCCTTTGGGTGAAATTCCGGTTCGTAAATTGGATAAGCAAACACTCCTGGCTGACGCTGAACATGGAGATGCTATCTATCGCCTTGGGCATTCCAGTTTATTGCTGGCTATAGAGCAGGAGTTTTGGTTGCTTGATCCTGTATTTTCAGAACGCGCGTCACCGTTTAGTTTTATCGGTCCCAAACGCTTTCATCAGCCCCCCATTCAAATTGATGAACTGCCACCCATTAAAGGGGTTATCATTTCCCACAACCACTATGACCACTTGGACAAAAGCGCAGTCAAAACCCTGCAACGAAACGTCGAGTTATTTATCACTCCTTTGGGCGTGGGCCAGACACTACAGGACTGGGGTATAGCTAAGGATAAGATCCGTGAAATGGATTGGTGGCAGTCCAGCGAGCATGGAAGGCTCAAAATAACAGCGACACCATCCCAGCATTTCTCCGGCCGGAGTTTGACCGACGGCAACAAAACCCTATGGGCTTCCTGGGTGCTACAAAGCCCCAGTCAGAACATCTTCTTTAGTGGAGACACTGGTTATTTCGATGGCTTCAAACAAATTGGTAAAAAATATGGTCCCTTCGATATTACCTTGATGGAAACGGGTGCCTATGACAAACGCTGGAAAGACGTACATATGATGCCAGAAGAAACCTTGCAGGCGCACCAGGATCTAAACGGCAAGGCCTTATTACCCATTCACAATGGTACCTTCGATCTGGCCTTTCATACCTGGTACGAACCTTTTGAGAAAATCTCCAAATTAGCCCAACAGGCCAAGATTCAACTACTGACTCCGGCCATGGGTGAAAAAGTAAACTTGAGTAGTCCAAATAATATGGCTAAATGGTGGCGCCAAGTCAGTACTGAGGTTAAACAGGTATTTGTCATGGAGCAGAAGCAGCCTGTTAACATGTATGAGAAATCCTGACAATTCGACTACAGGAGCTGACAGTTTCTAACACAGTAATCGTGCTTAATAAAGATCCTGGAATTGCACTATAAAGGTATGAGCATGCAACACACACTTCTTGCCGTAGCACTGTTACTGACGCTGTCTGCATGTAGCTACAATCAAGCCCCGGTAGTAAACCTGGACGGTAAGAACCAGTTAAAATATGAAGACGACTTTAAGGCTTGCCAAAATTATACCGCCCAGGTGGATAAGGGTGAAGCGGCAAAAGCCGGCGCGTTAGTCGGAACCGCTGCTGGTGCAGGAATCGGCGCAGGTGCCACCGACAGCCAGGCCTATGCGCTAAGAGAATGTTTAACCAAAAAAGGTTATGAGGTTTACGACCACAGAAAATAGAAAGGAAAAGCCAGTCTCAAACCGCTAAAGAGACCGGCAAAAAAATTGCCATATTAAAATGGGCCTTTTGCTAAAGGCTCTCATTATTGTTTTCGTGAATACTAGACGGGCAACTGCTGCCTTACGTATTCTCCCGGAGCGGGCGCAAGGGAAGTTTTAGTGACTTCACGTCCAGGCACTTTTTCAACATTGGCTTCTTTTTCCGCTATCCAAGCTTGCCAATGAGTCCACCAGGAGCCCTTATGATGACTGGCCGTATCAAGCCAATGTTGTGCCCCCTGTCCTTGTTTGCCATCGACCCAATAACCATACCGATTCTTCTCAGGCGGATTGATCACACCGGCAACATGCCCCGACTCCCCCAATACAAAAGTGACTTCACCTTTTAGAGACTTAGCGCCATCGAACGTGCCTTGCCAGGTTGCGATATGATCTTCGCTGGTTGACAGGCAATAGGTCGGAACCTTAATTTTTGATAAGTCGATAGCAACACCATTGATCTTGATGGCGCCTGATTTGAGCAACTTATTTTCCAGGTACAGCTGACGAAGGATAAAGTTATGACACGCAGCCGTCACATTGGTGGAGTCCGAATTCCAGAACAGCAGGTCAAAGTCCATTGGACTCTTACCCTTCAGGTAGTTCTCAACGAAGTAGTTCCAGTACAAGCTGTTTTCCCGCAACATACTGAAAGTCACACCCAACATTCGACCGTCCATATAACCGGTCAGGTTATTTTGCATCTCGATGGCTTCTATTGTTGGTTCATTAATAAACACTCCAACTTCGCCAGGCTGAGAAAAGTCGATAGGGGTGGTTAATAACGTCAGGTTTTTAATTCTCTGCTTGATCCGCTTACCCGCCATATAAGCAACAGTTATGGTCAGCAAGACGCCGCCAATACAATAACCCAAGCCATTAATTTCACGTTCGCCGGTTTGCTGCTCAATGGCATCCAGACTCGCCATCACTCCGTTTATTACATAATCTTCAATGCCTTTATCGGCAAACTCAGCTCCCGGGTTACGCCAGGAAATAACAAACACTGTATGACCTTGCTCGACAAACCAGCGAATAGCGGAGTTTTTCGGGCTTAAATCCAGCACATAATATTTATTGATAAAAGGCGGCGCCACAAGTAGAGGTTTTTTCAGCACCTCCTGGGATTGTGGATGGTATTGGATCAACTCCATCAATTCATTACGATAGACCACCTCTCCCGGAGTCACAGCCACATCTCTCCCCAGTACAAAAGCATCTTTATCTGAAAGGCGTACGTTAAGTATATCGGCACTGGATTTAAGATCTTCCTGTAGCTTTTCCATGCCATGAACCAGGTTCATCCCCTGGCTTTCCAGGGTTAAACGGATCAACTCTGGGTTAGTACCGACAAAGTTACTTGGCGACATGGCGTTTACAGTCTGTCTGGTAAAAAATTCCAGCCGTTCCTGTACCTTAGGATCTAGACCCTCTCCTAGCTTTAACAAGCCCAACACGTGTTCACCAAACAGTTGGTAGGATTGCTTTATCATGCTAAACACTGCTTGCTCCTGCCAAGCTGAGTCCTTAAAGCGTGGATCCGGATGGCTTGGTAAAAAATCACTGGAAACTGTGCCCGGACATAGGGTGTTTTGCCAGATTAACATCTGATCTTGCCACCACTTCATGTGCGCCTGCATTAGTTCAACAGGTTGCTGTGCAACGCCCTCAGCCCAGACGCTAAAATCTTCCGCGTTTAGCTGGGCCAGAGTTTGCTGCATTGGGTTATTACTTCCCGGCTGCTGGAAAGCCTTCAACAACTCTTGATTGGCGGCTGAAAATTGTTTAAAACACAAGCTAAATGCATCATCTGATGGGGACATATTTCTTCCTCTATATAGGGTCATCAATCCGAACTGAAAGCAGGACTAAATGAATGCCTCTACTAGAGGCTAAAAATCACCGCGACCATCCCTGGTTCGACTAAACACACTAAGGCGTTACGAGTATTACTGGTGTTGGTCGCGTCAACATTGGGACATATTGCCCCAATAAACTACTTTCCGGGAGTAGCTTTTTTAATGGTCTCAGCCGTCATCTCATCCAATTGACCTTTCATGTTCTGCCCCAGTGCAGTCAATCGCTTGCCATCTTCAACCACTGATTTACTCACATTAGTCAGCACTTCGGCCTGCTTAGTATTAAAGCTGACCCAGCTTTGCATATCGTTCACTTCACTCGCCTGCTTTAGCTGTTCAATGCTCAATTCAGAGTAATTTTTGGCTATATCTAACTGAAGTTTAGTCAGCTCTTCCACGCTGTTAACCATCATACGATTGAAACTTTGTAATGGGTTAATGGCCGCTCCGGCTTGCTCATTTAAGGTGCTAAATAATTTGCTGTACATAATCAAACTCCAATATAGATAGTAAATTGGCTAACGCCGCTGCGAAAAAAGAGTTCAACTAAATAGAACTCCCTAACTTTGTTACTTGCTTTGATTTGCATCAAGCAAGTTAAGAGACGCTATCTTATTAATGTTTTACTTGCCATTAAACCGACAAAAAGTAAAAAGATAATTTCATATTCGGGATAATCAATCGTTAACAAACCCGAAAACAGCGCTCAATAAGACAGCACATTTGGTTCACTGGCAGGGAGGGAGATGTGTAAAAACAGTAAAATGTTAAGTGTTAGTAAAAAGACCACTACTGATATATATATAAAAACATCAGTAAATAATTAGATGCACGATATATGAATTGTAATAAAATCAAGTTATAGTGTGATCCAGATCACAATTGATAGAATATTCAATAAGATTATTGGCAAATAATAATTGAGTGGACTATAGATAGCTGGCGCAAATAAATCCAGCCAAAGGCTGAAACTAACTAATTTTACATTACTTTAACACAGGAGAGATCGCCCGATGAGCGATAAGAAAGTGGCTGTAGTTACAGGTGCCTTGGGTGGCATAGGCAGTATCACATGTAAGAAATTGGTTGAAGATGGATATTTCGTGGTAGCCGTAAGTCGTCCGAGGAACGAGACGCAGATTAGTGAATGGTTAAATGAATACAACCTGACTAGTCAAGACGTTAAGTCGCTTTTTGTCGATGTGACAGATACTCAGGCGTGTGCTGCAGGCCTGAAAGAAGTGTTTGAAGAGTTAGGCCATATCGATGTACTGGTAAACAACGCCGGTATTACTCGTGATGCACAGTTCAAGCGAATGAGCTTCGAGCAGTGGAGTGAAGTCATCAACACTAACCTGAACAGCCTGTTCAACATGACTCAGCCTATTTTTCAGGCCATGTGTGAGCAAGGTTTTGGTCGCATCATCAATATCTCTTCTATCAATGGTCTGAAAGGTCAGTTTGGTCAGACCAACTACTCGGCTACCAAGGCGGGCATGATAGGTTTCACTAAAGCCTTAGCTTATGAAGGTGCTGCTAAAGGCGTAACAGTCAACGCTGTTGCACCGGGTTACACCAGAACACCTATGGTTGCAGCGATGAAACCTGAAGTATTAGAAGCAATTACTTCTCAGGTGCCAGCCAAACGTCTCGCCGAACCTGCAGAAATAGCTGCAGCCGTTATTTACCTTGCCAGTGAGCAGGCCGGTTATATCACCGGAGAAACCCTGTCTCTTAATGGCGGCCAGTACATGAACTAAGGAACACTCAAATGACTAAGGTATATATTGTTGCTGCAAAGCGTACTGCAGTAGGCAGCTTTTGCGGTGCATTAAAAGACGTATCCGCAGCTGAACTTGGCGCTGTCGCAATTAAAGCTGTGCTGGAAGAAGCCAAACTAGATCCAGCTAAGCTTGACGAAGTAATCCTGGGTAACGTAGTCAGCGCCGGACAAGGCATGGGCCCCGGACGCCAGGCAGCCATTAAAGCTGGCGTACCTGCTGAAGTACCTGCTTACACTGTCAATATGATCTGTGGTAGCGGTATGAAAGTGGTTATGGATGCAGCGGCGCACATTAAAGCTGGCGACGCCGATCTGGTTGTTGCCGCCGGTGCTGAAAACATGTCGCAAATCCCATTCACCGTGGACGGCAAAGTTCGTAACGGTAACAAGATGGGTAACATGCAGCTGGAAGATGCCATCATTGCCGATGGTTTGACCGATGCATTCAGTGGCAAACACATGGGGCTGTTGACTGAGCAAATCCCGCAGCGTATGGAAATCACTCGCCAGGAGCAAGACAAGTTTGCTGCTACGAGCCAACAGCGTGCCACAGCCGCCGTTGAATCCGGCCGCTTTATCGATGAAATCGCACCGGTTGAAGTGGTCAGCCGCCGTGAAACTAAAATAGTCGATACCGACGAATATCCAAAAGCCGACGTTACCGCCGAGAAGCTGGCTAAGTTGCGCCCTGCCTTCAGCAAAGAAGGCACCATCACAGCAGCCAACGCGTCTGGCCTGAACGATGGTGGTAGTGCTGTGTTACTGGCTTCTGAAGCTGCAGTAGAAAAGCACGGCCTGACACCCATTGCCGAGCTGGTCAGCTACGCCCAGGCTGGTGTAGAGCCTGAGTTTATGGGGCTGGGTCCTGTTCCAGCTATCCGCAAGGCACTGGAAAGAGCTAAGCTGCCACTGGCTGATATCGAACTACTTGAAGTTAATGAAGCCTTTGCCGGTCAGGCGCTTGGTGTAATGAAACAGCTGTCTGATGAGCACAACATCACATCAGATTGGCTATCCGAGCATACCAATGTAAATGGTGGCGCTATCGCGTTAGGTCACCCATTAGGTGCGTCTGGTAACCGAATTCTGGTTACCTTGCTCCACGAGATGCAAAAGCAGGAATGTCAGCTTGGTCTGGCCTCCTTATGTATTGGCGGCGGTATGGGTACTGCTGTCGTAGTGAAACGAGTTTGATGACCCTTTGGGGAACACACTAATGTGCTCCCCTATTTCCTAAAACTTTATTGGAGTAGACCAATGTACAGCGATCTTTTTAAGACACTTACCGAGCAAGGTGAAAAAGCGTTCTCCCCTATCACTAAGTACAACCAGATGGTAGTGAAGAACATCGAAGAAACTACTCAGCTGCAACTTACTGCACTGCAAAACTATGCTGACGCAGGTGTTGAGCAGATAAAGAGCGCAAGCGAAGTAAAAGATGTACAGGGCTGGATTAACTTTAATGTTAAACAGGTTGAAGCTATCACTAGCCTGAGCCAGCAGATGATTGAAGACGGTAAAAAACTGTCTCAAATCAGTCAGGAGTTCAAAAGCCAGCTAGACGAAGTGGCCAGCGAAACGATGAAAAAGGTTACTCCGGTAGCCTAATTAATAAGGCTCTTGACGAATAGCGGCTCACAACCAAGGTCCTCCTGACATGAGTTTGAGAGCTAGTTTATTCCAAAGGAGCCTTTGCTTTGCAGGAGTAATTAGGAGGTAGAAATGCCGTCAGCTGATAATGTATACGGCGAGTTTTTTGAAAAGCTATGTGAATGTAATACACAGCTATTTAAAACGTTTCAGGAAAAGTCTGCAACCGACAACCCAATGCAAAAAGCCATGATGCAGCAAAACAACGAAGATCTTGGCAAATGGGTTGAAGAGATAACCAAGCAACCCGATCAAGTGTTGCAAACCCAGATGAAATGGTGGCAGGACCAGATGCAAATCTGGCAAAGCTCCGTCATGAAAAGCTCCCAACCAGATCTTACGCCTGTTATCCAACCGGAAAAAGGCGACCGCAGATTCAACGATCCTACCTGGCAAGAAGATGCTCTATTTGATGTGATCAAACAGTCTTACCTCTTGCTTGGCAAGAATATGCACGAGATGATCAACCAGGCAAAAGGCCTGGAGCCAGACGTTAAAGAACGCCTTAACTTCTTTACCCGTCAGATGGTCAACGCCATGTCTCCCAGCAACTTTGTCTCCACCAACCCTGAGCTGATCCGCTTAACCATGGAAAGCAAAGGCGCGAACCTAATCAAGGGAATGGAGCAACTGCAGGAAGACTTACAAGCCAGCGCCGATGTACTCAAAATACGAATGACGTCTAACGACGCCTTCGAAGTGGGTAAAGATCTGGCGACGACCCCAGGTGAAGTAGTATTCCGCAATCACCTGCTGGAACTTATCCAGTACCACCCGAAAACTGAAACGGTAAATCAGAAACCACTGTTTATCGTGCCACCGTTTATCAACAAGTATTACATCCTGGATATGCGCCAGGAAAATTCCCTGGTGAACTGGGCTGTTGAGCAAGGGCATACTGTATTCCTGGTTTCCTGGCGTAACCCTGATGCCTCTTTGGCCCACAGTGGTTTCGATGACTATGTAGTTAATGGCATTGTCAAAGCCCTGGAAGCTATCGAAGAAGCTACTGGCGAGCAACATGTTAATGCCATGGGTTACTGTGTTGGCGGTATCTTGCTGTCTACCACTATGGCTTATATGGCTAGCAAGCGGATGAAGCAGAGAATTAAAAGCGCTACTCTGCTGACCACTATGCTGGATTTCGCCAGCCCAGGTGAAATAGGGGTTTATATTAATGAACCTACCATCAGTGCCATCGAGCTGCAGAACCAGGCTACCGGTTATATGGACGGTCGCCAAATGGGCGTTACCTTCAGCTTGCTAAGGGAAAACAGCCTGTACTGGAACTACTATGTGGACAACTACCTGAAAGGTCAGAGCCCGGTCGATTTTGACCTGCTGTACTGGAACAGTGATTCCACCAATGTGACAGCTGATTGCCATAGCTTCATCCTGCGCGAACTTTATCTGGAAAATAAGTTAAAAGAGCCAAAAGCGGTGAAGATCCAGGGCATAGGTGTCGACTTGTCCAAGGTGAAAATTCCCACCTACTTCCTGTCCACTCGCGAAGATCATATCGCCGAATGGCAAAGCACCTATGTAGGCAGCAAACTGCTGTCTGGCGACACAACATTTGTGCTGGGTGAGTCCGGTCATATCGCCGGTGTAGTGAACCCACCAGCCAAGAACAAATACGGCTACTGGGAAGGCGGAAAGCAAACCGGTGACGCAGAGGCCTGGCTGGAAACAGCCAAGCATCATACAGGATCCTGGTGGGGGCACTGGCATAAATGGCTGAATAAGCTGGATAAAAACAGTGAGAAAGTACCAGCCAGGCAGATTGATGCGAAGGCGTCTCTGGTTGCTGCTCCCGGTACCTATGTACTGCAACAACTGCCAATTGTTACTGCTACGCAAGAAGAAGAGGCTACGGCTTAATCTTCAGCTATGGCTTCGCGGAATTAATTCCGCTCCTACACAAAAGGGCCGAAAGGCCCTTTTTTTTGTTCAATGTAACTACAACGCATTCCTCTTTGAAGGTGATAGGGCGAACACCGAGTTCGCTATATTCGCCAAACGCGCATCCATGCATTCAACATCTCATCCCTGAGATGGATTCGGCTCTACAAGACCAGGCCACCATCTACTTTTAGTGTCTGCCCGGTAATAAAGGACGATTTTTCACTGGCCAGGAAAAATACCCCTTCAGCAATATCCTCAGGTTGGCCTAACCGTCCTAATGGTGTTTTGCCAACAATCGCATTTAAGATTTTTTCCGGCACATCTTTCGCCATTGGCGTTTCAACAAAACCCGGAGCGATACAATTGGCTCTGACTTTGGCGCCTTTACGGGAAAACTCTTTAGCCCACCCCTTAGTCATGGAAATAACGCCGCCCTTGGTAGCGGCATAATTCGACTGACCAATATTCCCGTCAGTGCCCACTATGGATGAGATGGTAACGATGGCACCGTAATTATTTGCCATCATCACAGGGGCGATGGCTTGGGTCATATTAAAGACACCCTTCAGGTTGACATTCAACACCATATCCCAGTCGTCATCACTCATTTTCTCAATCAGATTATCTCGGGTTACACCTGCATTATTCACCAACACATCGATACGGCCATATTCAGCTTTAACAGTTTCGACAAATCCTTTAATCCCGTCACTGTCGGTTACATTGAGCTGTGTTGCTTGCACATTGTCGTACTTAGCAGCCAGGGCACTCGCTCCCTCAATATTCATATCACAAGCAAACACCATAGTTGCCCCTGATTTGGCCAGCTTTTCAACAATTGCTTCACCAATACCACGAGAGCCACCGGTTACAACACAGATTTTGTTTTCCATAATTACTACCTCCAATTTACCACCACCACGACTTTTAAAATTGAATTGCGAAACATCCAGGAAAAGTCGTGTAACACCATAAACAGGCCTCTACCAAGAGACCTCACAATTGACAGTGTAGACTCTAGCCCGAATTTCAATATTTTTGGTGATGGCTAAGTGAAGCTTTTAATAAATTTTTGCAACACCGAAATATATACGTAATAAAAAAAAAGCATACTAACTGGTTGACTATGAATAGAGCCGCATTACAGATTACATCCGCTGCCACATAGATTAAACTGGCTTTTCCCCAGTTGGCCTATTTGGACACTTATGTTTTCTCGCGAATTAGTTCAGTTTTTAACTGAACTAAAAAGTAACAACAACAAAGCCTGGTTTAACGAAAATAAAGCCAGGTACGAAACCCAAGTCAGGCAGCCAGCCCTGGCCTTTATCGAAGACTTTGCCCCCAGATTAATTGCTTTATCGCCCCACTTCGACGCCAGTGCAAAAAAAGTAGGTGGATCTATGATGCGGATCTACAAGGATGTCCGCTTTGCCAAGGACAAAACTCCGTACAAAACCAATGTGGGTATCCAATTTCGCCATAGCAGGGGACGGGATGTACATGCCCCTGGGTTTTACTTGCATATTGAGCCAGGTAACTGTTTTCTTGGCACCGGCATCTGGCGGCCAGAATCAAAAGCTCTGGCAAAAATCCGTGACTGCATTGACAACAATCCCAAGGCCTTTATTAAAGCCACAGAAAACGAAGACTTTTTATCATTTTACTGTTTGGATGGTGAGACACTTATCAGGCCACCCAGAGGTTATGCCAAAGATCACCCTATGATCACAGCAATAAAGCGTAAAGACTTTATCGCTATTGGCCAGTTCCCAGAAGAGTATCTATATCAGGATAACCTGTTGGAGCTTGTCCAGGCACAATATCAAAAAGCCCTGCCCCTAATGTCCTACCTGTGTTACGCCCTGGATCTGGACTGCTAATCATAAAACCAGAAAATAAATTCAAATGGTTACGATTATCAGCAGGCGTAACCGGAACCATCTAATCATAGGTATAGGATAACAATTTCTGCGTTGACGGTAGGAGCAGATACCTTTCTATAAGTGAAGAGGGCGAAGCCCGTGCCTGCAAGGTTCGCCGAACGCACATCCCTGCATTTAGCATCTCATCCCTGAGATGGATTCGGCTCCCACAGATCTATTTTGACCTGTTACCCAGGTTTGACCGGCCCCATGTTTATATATGTTTTAAATACAAGCTGAGTTAAAGCTCTAATACAACAATAATTCATAAAATTTTTCACTATACCCCTCATTAGACCAGATATAGATGGATTAAACTATAAGGGTATATATCAGCATACATAACCATGATCAATCACTATTGGAGCGTTACATACCAGCTAATTATAAGCCTCCTCTAAACAGGCCAGCTAATGGCTATTGATAGGAACTTTATTTTTCGATTACATCTAAAAAGTAGATACTTACTGGCTTGGATTCTTAAACTCTAAATGATTATATATGCGTGAGTTTATCAATTATCCTACCTAGAGGAACTAATGCTACTAACTACATATACAACTCGAGATGGTAATATCGTGACCCATTTTGAAAACAGGATTGCCTGTGTACTAGCCGGAGTAAACTTATTGGCTATTGGAGGCTTTATGGCTAGTCAGGGCGGCCTAATTGCACTGGATATAATCAAGATCCCGGACCAAACAATAGCCAAGAGCAGTGGTAGTGAAAATTGGCTAACTCAGGAAAGTGGGACTATGGTCAGGATCACCATGGATGATATTCACAAGTCTATTACGGCGTATATAAATCCAACAATAACGGAAAGCTTGGGAAAAGGTATTCTGGAAACTCTATATAGCAATCTGGAATATTTAAAAGCGGCTAAATACAGTGAAGGTTACCACTTCGAGCTGGCTTCCAGGCCCAGAGTCGAGAATGCTATAGCATGTTAATGCTGTAATGGCATGGATGCCAATATCTACGCTTATTCAATACCAGAACTCCTCAACCAACTTCAGTTAAATATTTATTGCTAATCCTGGAGTTGCCATAGATAGCAAACGCACACCTTACGAAAGCAAGATAAAACGCCCTTACTTCAGCCATATATAGCCATATATAACCACAATATAGGCAATAAATGCTTTGAAAATCCAAATACCCATGCAATTGACAGATAAGATAACAACTCCTTGAAGGGCTGCTGACCCTCAATACCTCTGTAAAACCGATGCCTGACAACTTGTTTTCCGAGCATTAAAATGATTAGATATACCTGTATTTTTCAATTTTTGTTTAGAGGTACTCATGTTACTAACCACTTATACCACTCGAGATGGCAATATTGTGACCCATGCAGAGAACAAACTCGCATGCGTTCTCGCGGGAGTAAACTTATTGGCGATTGAGGGGTTTATGGCAAGTCAGGGGGGATTGATCGCACTGGATATAATGAAAGTTTCAGAGCAAGATGTTAGCAGTAATAGTGTAAATGACGCCAGGTTAAGCCAGGAAAACGGGACTTTGGTGAAAGTTGCCTTGGATGATATTAAAAAATCTATTACGGCATATGTAAGCCCTGTAATCGCAAACAGTTTAGGTGAAGGCGTTTTAGAAATTTTATACTGCAACCTGGAATACTTAAAGGCCGCCATAAGCAGCCAGGGTTATTCCTTCGAGCTAGTGTACGGTGCAAAAGTTGAACGTGAAATAGCATATTAATAGCTCTGCTGGCAAGGATGCCAATACTTATGCCTAATCTATATCAGAATAAACCTCAACTCCCAGCATTGCTAACAGTTCTCTTTGTTGCCACTCCTTGATCTTGACACCTGTTAGGTCTATTTTTCTTGGATCTAAACCTCTAAGCTGGGTATCCCTGAGATCAACGTCTTTAATACTCACCCGGTAACTTTCACTAATATCAAATTCACAGTTTCTTAAATCCGAACCATCCAAGGTTGCCCCGCTTAAATTAACACCAAGCATTCGATTACCTTGCAGATCACACTTTTCCAAGGTAACTCCCTCGAAGTCGCTATAAGAGAGATTGCTATTGGTAATAGTCGCATCACAAATATTCACGTTACGGCCAATTTGCTGGCCAAAGCTGGCAAAACTAAAATCTACCCCTTGGGCGCGGCAATCGAGGATCTCAATACGGTAAAGTTGGGCGCGCTTAAATTTACCAAAGGAAATATCACACTTTTCGAATCGGGCTCCGGTTAAACCGGCATAGGTAAAGTCACAATATTCTGCTTCATCACCCTGGTAGAATTTACAACCGACAAACCTGGCTGATTCCAGGTTGGCGCTGCGGAAATTACAGTTAACAAAGGTGCTGTTCAGCACTTCCAAGTCTTCAAAATTCACCCGGCTAAAGTCTATGGATTCAAACTCACACTCCTGGATTTTAAGGCCCTCAAGCTCCAGTTCTGCCACACTGATAGACTCCAGGAAAAGCCCCTCTAACTGATTGTTTTCTATCGCCGCCAAGAACTCTTCCACAAACATACTCCGCCATTTTTTATTGGCATCTAAAATAACCTCTGCGTAGCTAAAGAGTCCAGGGTATGGAGATATTTAATCTGAGTGGGGAAATATCCGCGTTGCGAGCGCCCGTCCACAATAGCGTACTAGGGTATACTTTTTTAAACTTACCCGACGCAAGCAGCCCAGGTGTTAGAAACTCCGGTAACAAGGTCCACCCGTTGGTAGTCAATAGCCTGTGGGTTAACCAATCGAAGTCCGATATATAGCTCCAGTCTGCTGAAATAATGGCAAAATTAAAAAGATCTTCATTAGCCTCATTAATTAATAAGCTGTGGGCAGGCAGATTTTCTTCACTTTGTGCTATCTGCTCAATTTTATCCTGGATCCCTTTTAGCTTGGTCAGCTGGTCTTGATACTCAGTTACCTGTCCGCTCTCGGGTAAGCTTAACGCCATCTGTTGCCACGCCTCATCCCTGCGCATTATGAATGATCCCCTTTCGCTTTGTCAGCTCCCAGTATCATATAACCCCGCAACTCCGAAATAGTATGACTCAGATCCACCTGCAGAGACTTGCTTACTTCAACTGCAGGAAAATTGGTTTCCAGAAAAACCCTCTGAATATCAATCATCTTAGTGACCGCGCGGTAACTCACTATGGAGGTTAATATGATCAATACATTGATGAGCAAAAAACTGATGATTAGTTTTTTGGCGATGGTGAGTTTGGGACTGATCAAATTCCACCCATTTAGGGTCACAAAACCAATAGCTCCTCTCCAATTCAGCGAGTGCTGGATCAGATTAATAAATAGTCAGTTTGGCTTGCCTGTTACCAGGCTAAAATCAGTGGCTGAGTTTACTCGGTGGGAAACCAAGTAGCGTTAACCAATCAGCCACCTTTTCTCCCGTCAAGAGTTCATGGGCTGACTGGCCTTTGTGACGTCCCCAGCGTTTTTCACGCAGGTTGTACCAGGCGCGAAATAACTCAAGAAACGGTTGGTTTACGCCCTTTCTGGCATACAGATAAGTGCGTAAGGTGGCGTTGAAGCCTTCAATGGCACTGGACGCGCGGTGACGTTTGCTGAGCAATATTTCCACTTCTTGCATCAGCTGCTCACAGCGTGTTTCATCCAACTGTGTGGTCAACAGGTGGTAGCTGCCGAGCATTTCCTGAATAAGCCGCTGTTGCTTGTGCTTCCCGGCTTTTGCCAGTTCACGTCGGCACTCGAAGAAGCGGCAGGCCAGCTCAACTGGCTGCTGAGAATAACGTGCAATACAGCCTTGCAACTTATCATAGAGCGCCTGGGTGGCCAAAGTGAGACCATCCAAGCGGTTTTCCAAGTAGGTCGCCGCCTTGTTGCATTCCTTATGTGCCGCCCTGCGCAGTAATAGGGTGGCCTGGGCCAGCTTAGTCTGAGCCATTTCGGTCGTCATTAGCTCGCCGGTCCTTCGACAAACGCAGCTGAAGGCGGCATGAAGAAGATGTAATGCCCGCTCGGCCTGCTCATACCGCTCTATAGCCTTATCGCATTGATTATCCGCACGTAACCATTGACCGAATGTATCATGCGGGTCTTCTGTTATGGCGGGGCTGATGGCCTGGTACGCCTTTTCTTCCTGGGCAATGTAATAGTAAGCACGTTGCTCAACCCTGCGCACCGCCTTGGCAGCGATATACAGGGCATGAAAAATATCATCACGTTGCTGTGCCTGTTCGAAAACCGTTGTGACACCTGCGGCTATCCCCTTGGCGCCGTCTTTGATGATGTGTTTTGGCACCATCCCCTGCGCAGCAGCCTGTTGGAGTACTCTGGCCCAGGTTTTAGCATCACGCTGTAGCTCGTGAGACAGGCAGAACAGGTAACCGGTATCCAGGTCAACACCCGCCAGCACAGGGTCTCCCTGGCTGAACATCTCATCCACAGCTCCGCTCTGGATGGCGGATAATGGCACCGTTCGGTTGAAATCGGCGGCATTTTTTTGCGCCTCGGCAATGACCCCTTGGATATAGCCGTAGCTGACTTTGCAGCCGGGATATAGCAGAGGAATGAGCGCTTCAATACTGCGAATGGAATTGGGGGCGGTGATGGTTAACGCGACAATACTGCGGCGCAGGTGTGGCACGTCCACATCAAGTGTCGCGATACAATCCGGCGCACTTTTCGTTTTGACGAGGGCGTCGAAGGCTGCCTGGGCAGCACCGCGGGCGATGTAGACGGCCTTGCGGGATATCTTGAATTCGTCAGATAAGGCGGTGATATCACCATGGGCTTGTAAAATGGCGCTCTTTGCGAGAAGATCGAGTTTGTCTGAGGAGCTAAGTGGTGTTCGGTTTAGTATCGGCATTCTGTCTTTTTTGGTTGTTGTTTTTGGCGAAGTGATTATCTCAAATGGCAGACCTTATCTCCTCAGATTTCTCCCTCCAATTTGTTACCCAGGTTTGATGGGTTCCGTGAGTTTCATAATAAATCCTATTTATGTGCAGTTACCAAAGCACCGAGCGCATCCCTTGTCGCGCTACATATAAAGCTACAGCTAAAAACACTACAACTGAGCAAGAGTGACTTAACTGCTGTCTTATAACTAGTCCCCATCCTGAAACGCCAAATTAAAGGCTATATTCACGACCTACAAGGAGCGGATGCCTCTTTATAGGCAAAAAGGGCGAAGCCAGTGCTCACAAGGTTCGCCGAACGCACATCCCTGCATTTAACATCTCATCCCTGAGATGGATTCGTCTCCTACAAAAATACAGACCAACCTGCCTGTGTTTCAGGATGGAAACCTAACTCGACAAAACCTGTGCCTTATAATTAATAGTAATCCCCTTTAAACACACCAATCAGGCACCGCCCGGTAACTGTGCTAGCTTGAAAGTGAACACCAAAAACAGGGAAATTTAGAAAGATGAAGTCACTAATTAACGTTCTTCTTGGCCTGTTTGCAGTTTTAACTCTGCTATCTAGCCCTGCCAACAGTGAGCAAGTTCATGTAGCCGTAACGCAAATCGTTGAACACCCAGCATTAGACGCTGTACGAAAAGGGGTTAAAGACGAGCTATTAGAAAACGGCTATGTGGAAAACAAAAACCTGAAGTGGAGCTATGAAAGCGCCCAGGGAAGCCCGGCCACGGCAGCACAAATCGCTAAAAAATTCGCTGGAGAAAGCCCGGATGTCATTGTCGCCATCGCAACCCCATCGGCTCAGGCTGCCGCCGCTTCCGCCAGAAATATCCCCCTGGTATTTAGCGCCGTTACCGACCCGGTAGCCGCTAAACTGGTATCCGCACTCGATAAACCCGGAAAATATATAACAGGTATGACGGACATGTCGCCTATTGACCAGCATATGCGACTGATAAAAAAGGTCGCCCCCAATACCAAGCGCCTGGGAGTGATTTACAATCCGGGGGAGACTAATTCAGTGTCCCTGGTTTCCCTTGTTAACCAGGAAGCCCCTAAGTTAGGTATGACAGTTGTTGAGGCCGGAGCAACCAAGACTTCCGATGTACAAACAGCCACCCGCTCTCTTATCGGCAAGGTAGATGCTATCTATGTACCAACGGATAACACTGTGATTTCAGCCCTTGAGGCCGTGATCATCGAGGCTAAACGTAACAAGCTTCCACTGATCACCGGCGATACGGACTCGGTAAAACGCGGCGCCATCGCGGCCCAGGGGTTTAACTATTACGATATTGGCCGCCAAACCGGCGCCATCGTTGTTCGTATCTTAAACGGCGAATCTCCACAAAATATCGAGGTGCAGGGCATAGAGCGTCTCGAGTTATATGTTAATCCTGGGGCAGCCAAAAGTATGGGAGTCACGCTCAGTAAAGAGCTTATCGAAGCAGCCACCGAAGTCATTAACCAATGAAGGCCTTAAGCAGGTGAGTTTAATAGCCTTTATGGGGGCAATAGAAACAGGGTTGATTTTTGCACTAGTCGCCCTGGGTGTGTTTATCTCATTTAGAATACTGGATTTTCCCGACCTGACGGTGGATGGCAGCTTTCCTTTAGGCGCCGCCATTTGTGCCACCAGCATAGTCGCTGGGCTCAACCCCTGGTTTGCAAGCCTGTTGGCTATTTGTGGGGGAGCCATTGCAGGTGTCGTAACCGCTACCTTAAACGTCAAACTCAAGATCCTCAACCTGCTCGCCTCCATCTTGACCATGATCGCTCTTTATTCAGTCAACCTTCGTATTATGGGCCGCCCCAATATCCCTTTGCTGGGTGAAATGACGCTGTTAACCCCACTGGATAACTGGTCCATGCCCTATTACTTTTCGATCCCTCTGGTATTTTCTTTAGTAGTGATCTTGGTTGCCGTCCTGGTGATCTTTTTTCTGAATTCAGAGCTGGGGTTGGCAATGCGTGCCACAGGTGCCAATAAAATGATGGCCAGGGCAAATGGCGTTTCAGTAGGCGCTATAACAATTTTGGGGATGGCAATCGCCAACGCCTTGGTTGCTCTGGCTGGCGCCCTATTTGCGCAAAGCCAGGGCAGTGCAGACGTCACTATGGGTGTCGGTGTAATTGTGATTGGCCTGGCCTCCGTGATTGGCGGAGAGGCCATGATGTCGACCCGGACTGTGGTGCTAGCAGTGATCGCCTGTGTTCTGGGTGCCGTTGTCTACCGGCTGGCCATCGCCTTCGCCTTAAATGCCGATATGATAGGGTTAAAGGCACAGGATCTTAATTTAGTTACCGCTATTCTGGTCACCTTGGCCATCGTTCTTCCAACACTGGGTAAGTCAAAGGGGAATCAATGATCCAAGTGAGCGGTATCTATGTCACCTTCAATCCAGGAACTCCCCTTGAAAACCCCGCCTTAAGAGGGATCGACCTCACCATCCCCCAAGGCCAGTTTGTTACCGTGATTGGCAGCAATGGTGCCGGTAAATCCACCCTGCTCAACGCCCTGTCCGGTGACGTATCAATTTCCCGGGGACAGGTGACGATAGCCAACAAGGATGTGACTCATTTACCCACAGAAAAACGCGCAGCTCTGGTTGCCCGCGTATTTCAGGATCCAAAAGCGGGAACCTGTGAAAACCTCACCATCGAAGAAAACCTATCCTTGGCTATGTTAAGAGGACAAAAACGAGGGCTCGGGTCGGCCTGTAAACGCGATTTTAAAGCGCGCTTTCAATCCACCCTACTGGATTTGGGACTGGGGCTGGAAGACAGATTAAACGATAAAATGGGTTTGTTGTCAGGGGGGCAACGACAAGCGGTTAGCCTGCTGATGGCCACGCTCCAACCAATGAAAATCCTGCTTTTGGATGAACATACCGCCGCCCTGGATCCGAAAACAGCCGAGTTTGTCCTAAACCTCACTAACAAGATCATTGAGACCCAACAATTGACCGCGTTAATGGTCACTCACAGTATGCGCCAGGCGCTGGATGTAGGTCACAGAACCATAATGTTGCACGAGGGTAAAGTTGCCTTCGACTTACAGGGGGAGCAAAGAGAGGGATTAACGGTAAGCGACCTGCTGGATTTATTTGCCCGCAATAAAGGCAAAGAACTCTCCGACGATAGCCTGCTGCTGGATTAACAACGCCCATCTAAGCCAGCTGAGATGATAAACTTGAGACCGTAAGCTTCTTTTACACTTTCCCTTAAAAATCAAAACGCCCTAAATTAATATACTGATATATAACCAAAAATATATTTGGCCCTATTTTTGCCTTAATGACCTTAGGACGTCATGGAGGACACTATATGGAAATATTATCGCGTTACCTCACCACTTTAATGTTTCTCATACTAGTACCTCGGGTCATAAATACGTTCAAAAATGGCGGTTATTTGATCAGGCCGTCAATACCTTCCCTTTGTAAGTCCATTTAAATGGTTTCGCCAGCTGTTTATTAAAATAGCTGATAAACCGGGTCAGTTTCCCTCGTAGATCCTCCAAGCTAGTGAAGTTTCCCCGCTTGAGTAACTTTCGCGATAAGATGCCAAACCAAATCTCGACCTGGTTCAACCATGAGCAGTGCTTTGGTGTATAAACAAAACGGATGCGATGAGATTTATCACTCAAAAATTGCTGCCTGGACACGGTATCCTTGAGGATACCTGATTTTCCCTTAACGCCAAGCTCTTCATCTATGCCACAACGTTCTGCGACAAATCGAACCAGCGTTTCCGACTTATGCACATTCAATTGGTCCGTCACTATCACCCAGGTACTTTCCGGGGATGTCGCCACCGTTTGTTTTATATGCTCACAGAAATCCACCTCGTTGCGTGTTTCAGCGATACGATAATTCATTATCTGACCAGTCACTATATTGAAACTTGGCGTCAGACTGAGCGTTCCGTGACGTTTATATTCAAACTCCCGCTTTTCAATCATTCCTTGTTTTGTTGGCTTATCAGGCGAAATGCGCTCTAATGCCTGGATACCTGTTTTTTCATCTACTGACACAGTGATAACATTCTCCTCGGCCAGCATTGAGGCTTGATGATAGGTATCACAGACATGATTGACTTCCTTCTTAAACTCCTCGTCATCCTTAACCTTGGGGTTAAGCCAGTAGGTAGAGCGATGTGGCCTGATATCGACCTGTCTGAGAAAACGTCCGACAGTGCTTTTTGATATCCCTGAGGCTAATTGTTGTATATTCGCTTCATCGGCCAGTTCTGTATGTGTCCAATGAGTAATTTCTCTTCCACATTTGGTCGGCTCTTTTAGCGCCAGAGCCATCAGATTACATAGCTGCTCTTCGGTATAGGTCAGCGGCGCCCCGCTTCTGGGCGGATCTGAGAAAGCTTCACATAAGAAACCTTGCTTGTCTTTTTTGCTCACCAAGTCAGTGGGCCAGGCAGCAAACAACAACCGAGCTCTGTCCCTCCACTTAATGACGAAATTACAACTAACCCCCAATTCTCTGGCTACTTTGTTCATATTAAAGGTCTCGTTAATGAGCAAGACAGCCTTTAACCGAGTCAGAATACAGGCTGGGCTGGTGTAACATCGCAACATTGATAAAATAGTTGTAGTGATGTCATTTGCATATTGCGTAGGAAATAAGGTATTCATCGCCAGCCAAATATAGTTAATATACTATATTTATGGTGTAGCAGCTAATCAGCTTTGGGAAGACAATGGGTTACAAAGTAAAAATACAAAAAGTACAAAGACCGACTAATAAATCCTTTTACCTCAATATGCCAGCAGCGATTGCTGAAGCCTTAAGCATGGAGAAAGGGGAAGAGTTTGAGTGGACAATTGAAGATAAGAACACGCTGGTGCTTAAAAGGGTTAGCCCGCTAGAAATTAACGGCCGTACAAATAACGAGCAAATTTGCACGGACTTATGATCTCGGGTACTAGTTGTCCCACTTAAGGCAGCGGCAAGCCCCATAAGCCCAGGGTTTGACCTGTTCACCACCCCGGCAGGCACAGCTTTTGTTGACTTATCCAACCTGGTTCCCGGAGGTGGTATAATCCCGCTGGAAAGTAACGTTCTCCCTATGCCTCCCGGCTTAGGGAACACTGACACCATAGTGCAACGGTTTCCCGGACTCGATCCTTTTAATCTCGGCGACACTGGTACAATAAATATTGAGCTAGTAGCGCTCTCCTTGAGGAGCGTCACGGCGAATCTACGCTAATCCTTGCAAACCGCTGCAGGTCTGGAGTTTTTAGTCATTTTCAAACAGTCAAACACCGCCCTTACGTTTAACATCAGCTTTTTCATCATTTCTGGGATCGTTTCTTTGCTCTTCCGGCTTTTAAGCAGGCCAATAGTAAAGCGCCGTAAGCGTGTAATATTCTCGGGACCAAATCCTGTTCGAATCTGGCTACGATCTTCATCGTAATTCCAATCAATCATATAATGGCAGATCTCTACTGACCAGTGACCTCGATTATCCTTAAGCACACGCTTAGCGTTTGCTTCCTCCTCAGGCACGCTGGTAATGCCATACACTATCTCATGACTTGGCTTGCCGGTTTTTTTGTCGATGCTGTCACGCTCAACCATAAAGGCCTGGCGTACATAGGGGAACTCGAGATAATCATTCAGTGCCGTGGTCGTCCATATTTTTCGGGTTTCAATCCGACCATGCTCACCCTGACCAAGCTGAATAGCACCCGCATCGTCAGTAACATTGTCAAAATACAATTTAATATCAGACAGCAGGTTTTTCTGGTTAGCTTTTACCGTGAAGTGATAATGCGCACCTCGCTCACCGACCAGGTATTTAGCCAGTTCACGCTGGGTAAGCAAGGCGTCAGCGGTGATGGTTCGACCTTTAATATCAATCGCATCCAGCATTGGTGCAGCAATTTTGATTTCATTGGTTTGCTTTTCTTCGTCACTCCCATCAACGGCTAATGTACCGACTTTTTTTGGGTGTAGCAGCGCCCGCTATCATGGCCAACGGCACTCATGATATGAGTTTGCAGGCCTTTTTCATCAATGGCTGAGCACATGGTTTTGCCATCGATAGCCAAACTTTCATCGATCTCAGCATATTGTGCATTCCAGGTATTCAGCGCTCGATCCAGCTGCTCTGGGTTTACACTAATCAGCGCATTGCGAATAACGGTTCGGCTGGGTACTTCCGACATTCCGCAGCGATTTATGCTGGCAGCATTATTTTCTCGCCCAGGCGTTGTCGCCAGCCCTCTGAACCGTCTCTCCACCTAAGCCAGAAGCGGCAGTCTTAAATTTCGGGATCATCAAGCCTACCGCGCCGGGGCACAGTATGTGTTTTTCTTTTCCGCCGCTCATTCCAACTGGTAGAGCCGCGCTATCTCTTTACCGCACAGGCGGAGGATTTTCTCCTTTTCTTCCGTCAACCCAGTGACGCAGGCAGCTAGCCCTGGCGCATTCACTAAGTGGATCCCGTTCATCCGTTGGAAGATCCACCTCATCGTCGGGGTGGCGGTGGGCTTGCCCACTTGGTTAAGCACGGTTTCATCTGCTGTTTTTAGGTTTTCCCGCAATTGGTATTGGCCTGCGTTGTACACCATCAGGCACAGCGTCATCACCATCATCAACGCCTCGATCCGCTCCGGCTTTTTCAAGAACACCCCATTGAGGTGAAACTGAGGGTCTTTGATCAGGCGGAAACCCCGCTCGACCCCTTGTTGCGATTTGTAGGCGGCGAGCAGGCCAGCGACCTCCTGGTTGCCCAGTTCATTGGTCGCCAGCACGAAACGGCCCAGCTTGTTACGGTGCGGCCGGATCTTGTCCTGGCAGGGAGTCGACTCAAGTTCGAGCCGGTAGTGCGACACCTCAGGCTCGGCGTTTTTTTTCGGCCGACCACGACCTGCGTGTTTTTTCACCTCGCTGACCTCAACGTGACTAAGCCGGTGGTATTTGAGTTTACGCTCAAACTGCGCCGCCGCGTTGCGCGCGTCTTGTTTGCAGGCAAAGGCCTGCCCGGCCAGTTTGCGGGCCTGGCTTTCCGCTTCGGCCCCGGCTTTGGCGATGCGCTTGTCCAGAGTGCGACACTCTCTTTGCTCGGCCTGGCTGGAGTGGACCAGCAGCCACTGCTGCTTCAGCCCGCGCTCCACCTGGCCCAGCAAGACACCTTGATAACCTTGTTCCAGCGGCTGCCAGGCGAAGTCACTGGTATCGGCCTCGACCAGGAGTTTGACCGCTTTTACGCTTTCTGGCGCCCGAGTGACCCAGAGGTAGGCCGCTGTCAGCAGTTTTCCGTGGACGTAGAGCGCCGAATCCGCGATAACCAGCAGCTCCGGCCTGTTCTCCAGTGCTTGGCGGAAGGACTGGAGTTTGGCTAGGGTGGCGTGGAAGCTGGCTTTGTCCTGGCTGTTGCCGTCCAGGCCTTCGCTCCAGATCGGTAAGTCCGCCGGACCGCTGACGATCAGGGACAAGACGAGTTGTTTGAGATCCGGCCGGTGATCTTTGGAGTAGCCCTGCTTGGGCAAGGGCGGTCTGGACTCGCCTTCCAGGTAAAGGTGTTCGAGATCATACTCGCCCACTAATTTGAAGCTGGTGCTGTCCAACCGGAGGGTTTGCCGTCTACCGGGCGGGGTGAATTCCTGGTGGATCTCATTGGCAATCTCGGCGAGCAGCGCAGTGACACCGTATTCGTAACAGGCGTCCAGGGTACGGCCCAGCGCGTCATCGTTCAACTGGGCGGCCTCGACACCTTCGCCAAATAACAGGGAAACCGCTTTGTCTTCAAAAAACTGGGGCGATAGATAAATGGGGTTCTGAGTGAAGCCCAGGCCGTTGATGATCATGGCCTTGATACGCTGGCCATGGCTGAGCTTGGAGCCATGCTGTTTGGACACCGGCAGTCTGGCGTCGATGCGTTCGACCAGTTTGAGCTTGTCGACGAAGCCGGCAACCAGGCCATGGTGGCCGAGAGTTTCAACCCGGATCTGTCCCGATTTAATGCTGGTGTTGATGGCGGCCATAGCGCTCCCCGTTAATACATATCCTGGGACGATTGTGCCATGGCAGCGGTCAGAGGCTTGTGATCTTTTGGCTATAGTTTCTGTGATCTTTCAGACATTGGACACGCTAAAGTGAGATAGATCACATTTTTAAATTATCTAGGTGAGATGCAAATGGTGCGGAATGTCGGGTACTTCATATTTTCCATCGCGTTTTCGGCATCTGAAACGACTGCGTGCTTTTTGACCTAAGGCCTGTACCCAGATGGAGATATCTTTGTATCCCACCATGCCACAAAGCACTGCTGCTACGGACAAAGAAAGAATGGTAGGCATGTGATGTTTTTTGCCTTGTGCACGGCGACAGTCATCGACACCTTGAAATACATCATAAAGTGATAGCATTTGATTGGCAGTGAGTTTCATCCGTCTCATCCCCCCTGTTCGATAACGGTCATTAAGCAAAGGACGAGAAAGTAAAGCTTGTACATTGCGTTGCAGTGGCTGAACAAAGACTAATTTGCGTGACTGTGTGCGCTCGCTGTAATGGTCGCGTGTGCGGCTATAGCCTTTGGTTGAACCGACTAGGAGCCAGTTTGATGCGCGATAAATCGTGCCCTGGTAACGCTCGGGATCGACAAAGGTTTCTAACAGTAGCAAGGGGTAGGAAAATCGCTCTATCCAGTCTTGCTGGATCCTGCGTCGACATAGAGACAGGATCTGTGAAGCGCGGTTTTTGACGTGACAGCCGGGCAGGATAAGGAAGCGTGAATTATTCGCCACTAAGTTGAGTCTGTCATACTGGTGGCGGTAGCCCCAACCAATCCACTGATCCCTAGCGGAGCACTTAAGAGCAGCAGCGGAGAAGCTTAACAATGCCACCGGTTGATTATCTACGGTGGCAAAATACCAGATGGTGTTGCCAATTTTTGGCAGTGCACCAAGGTAGTGGTGAGTTTGCATAAGCTCGCGAAAAAGCGGCTCTTCCGATGCTTCAACAAGCCTGATTTTGAGTGGTGAATGCAGCAAACTATCTCTCGTGTATTTACTTGAGAGATAGCATCTTTACTCAAATCAGGTGTTTTGTCCAGAAAATAAGGGTATCTTTTTGTTTTTACAGGTAAAAACTAGCTAGTGTAGATTGGCCCTGCCTGGTGCCATTTTCAACCTTTACTAACAGTGATATTTTGTTTATCAACTCCTTGGGACCCGCTACTTTACCGAGTCAGCTACCTCCACCACCTCCACGGGGCATTCCTGAGCCGACGATCTGGAGCATTTTCTTGTTGGGCTGTGGTTTAATATGGGCAGCGAGGAGAAAATAATCTGAACCCATCAAATTACAGGGTAACAACTGTAGCGGTCTCTGTAGGAATGAATGCCTCTTTGCGGAAGAAAGTGCGAACACAGCGATCGCTATATTCGCCGAACGTGCATCCATGCGCTTTACATCTCATCCCTGAGATGGGTTCGACTCCTACAGATCTATCTGGATCTGTTACCCAGGTTTGACCAGTCCCAGTACATATATCACCCGATACAAAATATATTTCAGGGCAATTAACCAGAATAACCCTAATACCCATTACCTAACAGCATAATTCACCCGACACACAGGGTTATTGATACAATCATAAGTAACTAATCCATAACAACCAATAGTTGGGATCTAAGTAATAGTCTGGCCTGGCGATTAACATTAAAATGATATTTTTATTTATAAACATTTAACACATGAATATAGTGCTCCGCTTCGTATTGTTGTTTCTCATGTTACTTTCGGGTGTAAGCCAGGTTGTGGCCAGTAATACCACTAGCCAACACATATACAGCAATGCACTTAAGCTAACGGAGCAAGAAGCTGAATTTATTGTTCAGCATCCTAAAATTCGCGTACATAACGAATTAAACTGGGCCCCGTTTAATTATCACGAAGAGGGGCGGGAAAAAGGGTTCTCTATAGATTATATGAACCTGCTGGCCAAAAAAATTGGCATCGAAGTGGAGTATATCTCCGGACCAAGCTGGGGTCAGTTTCTTGATTTGCTCAAAACTAAGCAGCTAGATGTGATGCTGAATATTATCAACACACCAGACAGACGCGAATACATTCTTTTTACCCAAAGCTACCTCGAACCTTTTACCGCAATTTTCTCCAGAGATGATTACCAGCAAGCAGCATCACTCAAAGACCTACATGGAGAGACAGTAGCGTTACCTGAAGGCTTCTATACGGAAGAGTTAATCAAGCGCTATTATCCGCAAATCAACTTACTCCTCACCAAAGATCTGAAAGATGCACTGGATGCAGTGGCACAGAAAAAAGCCACCGCCGCTATCGGTGAATTTTGTGTTATCAACTATTTATTGAAGAAACATCAGATATCAGGGATCAAAGCAGCCTCTACAATAGAGGACCCACGTTTTTCCAATAAGTTAAACCTGGGGATCAGAAATGACTGGCCACTATTACAAAGTATATTGCAAAAGGCCATCGAAAAGGTCAGCGATGAAGAGCTCCTTTACCTCAGAGATAAATGGTTTGGCAGCGGCGAAAAAAAAATAGACCTGACCCAATATGAACAAGAATTTATTAAAAATTACCCGATTTTAAAAGTACATAATGAAACCTATTGGCCGCCGTTTAACTATAACGAAAATGGCCTGCCAAAAGGGCTCTCCATCGATTATATGAACATGCTCGCCAGCAAACTGGGAATGGATGTTGAATATATATCCGGTCCCAGCTGGAGCCAGTTTTTACAAATGGTCCAGCAAAAGCGGTTGGATGTCATGCTCAATATAGTCCCCACAAAGTCCCGAAAGGACTTTCTGCTTTTTACCCATGACTATATCAATTCCAGCTCAGGTATCTTCGCCAAGGAAGGGGATAATTTCACTTCATTAGAAGACCTGAATGGTAAAACCCTGGCCGTCACCAAGGGCTTTTTCTACCAAGAAATACTGGAGGCCAATTACCCTGAAATAAAGCTGCTAAAAACCAAAAATATCTCCCAGGCCATAGAAGCTGTGGTTTTGGAAAATGCTGATGCGTTATTAGAAGACTTTAATGTGGCCAGCTATGTGCTTCAGCAAAAAACCATCACCAGTATCCGCGCAACCGCGGAGTTAAAAGATACCCGATTCTCCTCCAGACTTACTTTAGGCGTACGTAACGACCTTCCCGTACTCAGGGATATATTAAAAAAAGCCATGAGCCAAATCAGCCCGGAGGAAATGACCCTGCTAAAACGTAAATGGCTCAAAAAAGAGCTGCAAGGGACCAATGATAAGCTGGGTTTAAGCTTTTGGGAGAAGACCTACCTTGAACAAAAACATACAGTTCGAATGTGTAACAACCCAGACTGGAGCCCCATCGAATATATTGACAATCAGACCCATGCACCAGCAGGGATCGCCATAGATACCGTTAAGCTGCTAGAAAGTAGGATTGGCCATAATATTAAAATCGAACCCATCGCCACTCAGTCCTGGATCGAAAGCCAAAATCAATTAAAACAGCGCCGCTGTGATATCTTGCCAGCCGTGATATATACAGAGAAAAAAGCGAAATATGCCAGTTTTACTAAACCCTATATGGACTATAAGGTGGTCATTATCACCCGGGATGATTCACCCTTTATTAACTCCATTGAAGAAATCAAAGATAAAGGTATTGCGAGAAAATCCGGCTCCGGATTGATACCCGCATTAAGAGAGCAATATAAACATATTAGAATCATAGAAACGCAGAGCACCGAACAAGCCTTTAAAAAAGTATCATCTGGTGAAATATTCGCTACCCTAGCCGTCCTTCCCGTGGCTTCCTATAACATTAGTAAGTTTGGCCTGACCAACCTGAAAATCGCTGGTTATTCCGATATAGATATGCATCTGTCCATGGCGGTACGCAATGATGAACCTATGCTGCTCTCCATTTTGGAAAAAGGGCTGGCAGGTATCTCAGAGCAAGAGCACAGAGATATATTCAATAAATGGGTTTCAATCAAAATTGATCGAATGGTGGACTATACCCTGTATGTTAAGACACTTGGACTGGTCGCCTTATTTGGCTGCTTTATGTTGTACCGGCACATGCAGCTCAGCCGCTACAACAAAATTTTAAAAGAGCTCGCCATCACTGATAAGTTGACTCAGATAAACAACAGAGCCGCTGTTGAAACTGAGATAACCAATCAGGTCCATCTAAATCAGAGGTATAAAGAGGAGTTTTCTGTACTACTGCTGGACATTGATAACTTTAAATCCGTCAACGATACCTGGGGGCACCAGGTAGGTGATCAACTGCTGATAGATTTTGCCGAAGTATTAACTCAACAGGCCAGAACCAGCGATAAAGTAGGCCGTTGGGGAGGAGAAGAGTTTATGATCGTTTGCCCTAAGACCCAGCTTTCGGGAGCGGCCCAACTAGCAGAAAAATTACGAATTAGTATTGCCGGCCATCAATTTGATACTGCCAACCATAAAACCGCGAGTATAGGTTATGCCCAATACAAGCAGGGGGAAACTGCTTTCGAGCTTATAAAACGAGTAGATCAAGCCCTTTACCAGGCAAAGACCCGCGGGCGCAACCGGGCAGTTGGAGAGCTGACAACTCAAACAAAGCTTAACCTGGCCTAATTTGTGTCCAAGTTGAAACTTGAATTCTGTCACTCCCAAGCAAGTGGAAGTGGAATCCAGCTAATAATTGGGATAAAGCTAACAATATTTGCAGGCTTTGTAGAGCGGATGCCTCTTTGCGGAAGATAGAGCGAAACCAGTGCCTGCCAGGTTTTCCGAACAAGTCACCTCCTTGCTCCCGATGACTCCGAGCTTCAGTGTTGACCTGCTCCATTAGAAAGTGGTCTAAACACAGAACGTTAGCATGCTGAAGCCACTAAAATGCCGGTCCACTCTGGCGTACAACGCCATTTCCTCGTACGAGGTGTTTCGACACTTGGATGGCCCGACACTCGGTCCAGTGATCTTTGCACAGGGTCCAACTTGCATGCCTAAACGGCAGAGCCTAGTCAAGCCACACTACGGAAGTGGTGGTTTATCAGGGGTTAGTTAAATTACCTCCGGCAAAGCCGGAGGCTTATTAAGGGACGCCCTTGAAGGGCTCAAGTAAACGCCCAGGGCGCATCAAATACCGAACTTCAACTGATCTCGGTGTTCATCATTCTTTTCTTGGTTCCGAATGTACTCTCGAACCATTGCTTCATCTAAGCCAACCGTAGACACAAAATATCCTCTGGCCCAAAACGCCTCACCTGTGAAATTCCTCTGCCTTCCCTTGAAGGTTCTCGCTATTAAGATAGCGCTTTTCCCTTTCAGCTGGCCCACCACATTCGACACCGTCAATGTCGGCGGGATACTCAAGTACATATGGACGTGATCCTTCATTAAGTGCCCCTCCTCGATCACCACGCCCTGTCTTCGAACAAGGTCATGAAATATCTCGCCCAGATCATTTCTGATTGCACCAAATATCAACTTCTGCCTTTTCTTTGGGATAAATACAATATGGTACTTACAATCCCAGTGCGTATGGGACAAACTTTTGTAGTCTCGCATAGGTTTTTCCTTCCTTCTCTTGGTCGAGAGTGGAAGGTACCTTTACCGCGGTAAAGGTAGAACCTATGGGAGTCTCTCCGGCAAAGCCGGGGGTGTACCCATGATTAATTAGCATGGTACTTTTCTTGTCATACTCCAGACCCCCCCCCCCCCAACTGCCGAGCGACAGACAAATACAAAAATGAAAAAAATGAAAAAGTTAGCCAGGCTTATTTTGGAAAGAGGGCTTTTTATTGACGATGAAGGCAAGATAAAATACTCAATACTAAATTCAGCGCTACAGTACTAATGGCTTCATATCAGTCTGACTTCAGCTTTGTTATAATTTTGATTTTGCATTGACGTATTTAAGGTCAAAAGTTTCAAAATGAAGTCTGCTCACGTTTTGTTGATTGAGGATGATCCAAATATACTCCTGCCCCTGGTTTCACCACTTAAACAACAAGGTTTCTTAGTTTCTGTAAATACTACAGGCAAAGATGTAATAACCCAGATACAAAACAGCCACCCCAAGATAGATATTGTTTTGTGCGATATTGTCTTGCCCTACGCCAATGGCCTGGAAATTACCCAAGCCATTACCCAGCAAGACTTATGTCCGGTGATCTTAATATCCACCAAAGGAACAGAAACCGACCGGATTATGGGACTAGCACAGGGTGCCGATGATTATGTGGTAAAACCGCTTAACCCCATTGAAGTATTGCTGCGGGTGCAAGCTGTGCTAAAAAGGCAAGCAAAGCATAAACAGAACTCCGCTGACGAATCTGCCTATATCCCGATTTTCCCGGGCTTTAAACTACACAAAGAAACTAAGTTTTTGGTCCGGCCAAACTCCAGTCAGATACAGCTAACCGATAACGAAAAAGAGCTGTTGCTGCTGCTGAAAGGGTACGCAGGTCGAATATGCTCCCGGCAATATTTAGCAAAACAAATGGGAATGGACAACTGGACACCAGCGGACCGTTCCATTGACGTTTTGATTGGCCGCTTACGAAAGAAATTTATAGACAACCCGGCACAAGCGGAAGTGTTAGTCACTGTCCGTGGCAAAGGCTATATGCTGGCAACTCATAGCTCGCCAGCGCAGATTTACGCATAGATTCCACCCCGGGTTCAGTTACAATGCTGGGCTAACCCGCTAACGCCACTCCGTATTGCCAGGCCACTTAACTGTTCAGTAACCAGCTCCCCGCAATAAGCGGGTAATGACGAAGTTCGCGTTAATACCTTGTAACACACAAGACCCAACTTGTACGCCACAACGGCATAGCATTGTGGAGTAACACCGCCAGAAACGATGGTCTATTTAGCCATAGGAAAGCTCCACTACTTCAACGTATCGCGCCTCAACCCTGCGAGGCGCGTAGTGAGGACGATTTTAGTAAGCCGCAGTCAGCAGCTTTTCTATGGGATAGGCGCCAGACACAACCAACTCATCCTGAAACTGCTGAGCCTTGCTTAGCAGCGCTTTCGCATCATTGACTTGCTCAGCAGTAAGCTTGTTACCGGACTCAATAGTTTCCATTAACTGCAGACCTAGCTGTGAAACATCATGGACATCCTTAGCTACGGGTATTACTGCTGTGAGGAGGTGGTTATTGTTCAATATTTCCATCAATCCAGACGCATTACTCACCCAGCTAAACAATAAGTTATAAACCTTGGCTTTTGCTTGAGTATCAGCAGGCTTGTCTAACCAGCTTTGAATATCGCTTTCTAACTGGCGCACTTGTTTACTCTCCACCGGCAGCGCATCGGCAAAGCGGTTTAGCGGCTCAAACTGATGATAATTATCCGCGGCGAATTTTTCGTGATGCCTGTGATAATACTGCGCCTGCTCAACAGCCTGCGCCAGGATCTGCAAAGGGCCCACATCCTTACCATTGGCCAGACGTAACAAAGCCACATATGCATTTAAGTCATGCTGTAATCCTACGGAAACAGTGGACCAGTTACCCACGGCCTCCAAACGCTGGTACATGCTGCTTTCATCCGTCAGCTCTGCGCTG
Organism: Psychromonadaceae bacterium; assembly: GCA_965249895.1. GTDB lineage: Bacteria > Pseudomonadota > Gammaproteobacteria > Enterobacterales > CBDFNC01 > CBDFNC01. Next base: position 519,828 of record CBDFNC010000001.1, on the reverse strand, counting down.
GACCAAAGGCGCTCGGCGATAGCAAAGCTACGCGGCCACATACGTAAGTCCAGTAAATCTGCGCTCAGGTTTTCAGCCCAAATCGCTGCTTCCGCACCTAATAAAAGATGCTCTTGCGCAGGAGTAACATAAGAAGGCGTCCTGCCTTGCGGAGCGCTCGATCCCGGCAATTCAGAGCCTGCAATCAGTTCACCTGACATCAGATATTGGCCGTTGGCCACCAGGGTGTAACCGGATAATTTGCCTTGTGCCAAGGTCACGTTTGGTTTGGTTTTCCCCATCCAGGAATCCATCCAAAAACTGGTCACCCCTTTTACGGTTTGAATATCACTCACAGCACGACGAGATTTACCGGTAAAGTCCATGTAACCGCGGCGTTTCCCGTCTATTGCTGTGATAAGGGTAAAGCTACCTGTCAGCGGACCACCTTTTTTACGCGGCATCTCAAACGACCAGGTTTGCCAAAACTCCCCTTCAACAATCTTGTCATCCACCTGAAGTGGTTTCGGCATGGGGTCGTTGCGGTAATGATATGAAGTCGGCTGCGGCTGATCCAGGTAGAACCCCGTACTCAGGATACCCTGGAAACCATCGTTGACACTGTCGCCCAAAAAGTCCTGACCTTCCCAGGATTGGATCACGACAGTCTTGGGCAGATCAGGATGATAGGTTTCATCCCAGCCAATCATTTTACGCTGGTGCTTTTGCAGGATCTCTTCTACCCGCCGGTTAAAGTAGGCATGCAGCTGTTTATCGTCGTTAAGGCCCTGGCGCTCCATAAAGGCTAAGATATTCGGGTTTTCCAGCCATTGAGCAGGATTAACTTCATCACCGCCAATGTGCACATACGCATCGGGGAATAACTCTGTCACCTCACCTATTATGCTATCCACAAACACATAGACATCTTGGTTGGCCGGGTTTAGCAGAGGTCTAAATACCCCCCACTCACGCTCAATTTCATAGGGACCGGGCGCCGACATCAGCTCAGGATAAGCTACCGCTATAGCGGTTGCGTGGCCGGGAACATCAATTTCAGGCACCACTCGAATGCCTAAGTTACTGGCATAGGCGACGATATGTTTAATTTCTGCCTGGCTGTAATACAAACCATCAGAGCCTGACTCATGCAGTCTCGGATAAGTTTTGGACTCCATCCGCCAGCCCTGATCATCGGTCAGGTGCCAATGGAAAACGTTATATTTGGCCGCAGCCATGCCATCCAGCTGGCGTTTAATCACATCGATGGGGATAAAGTGACGCACTGTATCCAGCAACATGCCGCGCCATTTAAAACGGGGAGCATCGTGAATATTCACCGTAGGCACCTGAGCGCCGGCTCTGGTATTTTCCAGCAATTGCAGGAAGGTTTCGATACCGCGCAGAGCGCCATAAGGGGAGTTCGCCGATAGCTGCGCCTGTTCTACGCTGACCAACAAGCGATAGCTTTCATCTTCTTCTGTAGTCTGAACACTGCTGCCCGAACCGTTTTTAACATCTATGATCAGGTCCGGTTTTTTATCTTGCGGTTGGACCGGCGCTTTTAGAAACAAGCCAGTCTGTTTTTCAACCCGCTGGTTTAACCGAATTAGCGCGTTTTCCAAACAGGGAGAAACGAAACCCGTCAACCCAGCGGTAAAGTCGGCGTTGATGGTTAACGCACCTAGCCCCAGAGTTACTTCACTGGGATAAGGCATCAAATTCAAATTTGTATTAGGTTTTGCGGCGAAAGTAGGCATAACGGCAAATGTCGACATAGTCAGAGTGAGTAGGACGGACGGCTTTTGTTAACGCCGCCCGTAAGCTGGCCCAACGGGGCCATGGTCTTGTTTTTTAGAAGCTGGTGCTAACCAGTTCTTCTACCTGGTAATCGTCATTGATCACGGCAATGTTCTGCCATTTGTCGAACGTCAGGCAGGGATGCGAAGTAGAAAATGCAAGCATATCTCCAACCTGTAACTCGGTATCTGCTGGAAAAGCCAGGTAAGCGTGCTGATCCATAATGGCAGTAACCTTCCAGTCACTCGACGCTTTGACCGGCTGTTCATCACCGGGACGAAAGTGCAGTTCTGGTACGGGTAAACCCGCATCGAAAGCCACATCTCGTTTGCCCATGCCGATAATGGCATGGCCAGGCTCCGGAATGGATTGAATATACGCCCATATCTCCAGGCTCGATTCCAGATCACCACCCAAATCACAAGCGGCCTGGCTGCGTGCCATTACCTGAGACTGAGCGTCCAAATAAATACCCGTATCGTGAATAATGTAACAACCGGGGCGGATCACGGGAACAATAGCCGCCGGCAACTCTGCCTGAACGAAGCTGTCCGCCACCACGTCATACCAGGCGCTGCCGGCTCCGGTAAGGATCACCTGCCGGGTGTCAAATGCCTTATCCGCCAGTAAGGAAGTCGTTGTTTGAATGACTCCGGCCAGGAAGCTACGAATCTCCGCTTCCGCATTGTCTCCGTGGATAACCCCTTCGTAGACTTCTATACCTGCTAGTTTCAGGCTGGGGTATTCGGCAATTGACGTCACTATGTCGGCTATTTGCGCCGCACTCCTGCAACCACAACGCCCCCCTGGGACACCAATTTCAATTAGCAGGTTAAGAGGTAAATTGGCCTGGGTGAAAAATCGTCCCAGTTGCTCTACATTGGCGACAGAGTCCACTAAGCAGTAAAACTCAAAATCTTTATTCGACAGCAACTCGGCAATGAGCTCCATGTTGCGCTTACCCACCAGCTGGTTTGCCATCATAATGCGCTTTAACCCGGCATGGTATGCCGCACTCACCTGGGGCGCAGTGGCAAGCGTAGTAGCCCAGGCGCCAGCTTCCAACTGGCGCTGGAAGAAATCCGTAGACATAGTGGTCTTACCGTGCGGCGCCAGCTTAACCCCCATTTTGTCGGCAAAACTCTGCATCCAATGGATATTGTTGCTCAACCTGGACTGGTAGATTACCGCCACTGGTAAACTCACATCCTCCTGCAACAAGTACCAGCACTCTTTATCTGGAGAACCCAGCCCCTTGGTTAACTTCTGATCCTGTTTATCACCCAACATGCCACACGCCTCTCTATTAAGTAGACCTTACCTAAGCTGACCAAGCCTTACCTAAAGCCAATTTATGTTAGTAACAATCATATATTATTTTCAATGCTTGGTACTTTCAAACAAAATGACTAAAAGTGTTGCAGCGATCACGGTTTCTTTTGTAGCCTTTGATTAACCTAAAATTGAAATCGAGAAGAGTAAATTTATTGTGACTTATCAGTTAGACATAGTTTCCAGGATCACCGAAAACTTTGGCCATTTAAGAGATGCAGAAAAAAAGGTCGCCCAAGTCGTATTGGAAGATCTGAACTTTGCGGCTAACGCCAGTATTACGGAAATGGCGCTAAAAGCGCAGGTCAGTGAAGCCACAATAACTCGATTCGCTAAGGCCATGGAATGTAAAAACGTACGTGACCTGAAAGTGCGTTTGGCTCAGTCTCTGGCGGTAGGCCAACGCTTTGTTTCCGAAGTGAGCACCGAGCCCACCGGCATCAAGGGGATTTACGAGGCAATTAAGTCAGCGTTGGACCACAACGCGCAACTGATCACCCAGGAACTGGTAGATAAAGGCGTCGAATTATTAGGCAAAGCCAGGCAGGTACTGATCTTCGGCGTAGGTGGCGGCAGCACAGTGATGGCGCAGGAAACCCAATACCGTCTGTTTCGATTAGGTATCGCCGCAACTGCTTACTCCGATCCTATGTTAATGCGTATGGCCGCGGCCACTATGGATAACAACGACGTGATTATCTGCCTGAGCCTGAGCGGGTTTAGTCCGGACGTACTGGAAACGGCAGAAATCGCGCAATCTTACGGCGCTAAAATCATCGCCATAACCAAGGCTGATACACCCTTGCATAAAGTGGCCGATATCGTGCTGCCCATCGAACCGATAGAAACAGATTATATTTTTAAACCAACGGCTTCTCGTTACGCCATGATGGCCGCGATTGATGTACTGGCTACAGAGCTGGCCATTAAACATAAGCGTAAGAGCCGGGAAAAATTAAGACGCCTGAAGCACAACCTGGATTTACACAGAGGCGGCGAAGACCGCTTACCGCTCGGGGACTAAAGCCCCTAATAACCCGAGACTCCCTGAAGACACAGATTAATAGAGAGAACAATAAATTGAAATATGATCTAGTGATAAAGGGCGCACGCATTATTGATGGAACCGGCGCCCCTGCCTATCATGCAGACTTGGCAATACAGGGAGATAAAATTGCGGCCATCGGTCAACTAGACACGAGTTTAGCTCAACAGCTAGTAGACGCTAAAGGCTTGGTGCTTAGCCCAGGCTTTATCGATGTACACACTCACGACGACACCAATGTGATCCGAACACCTGAACATCTGACCAAGATCAGTCAGGGTGTTACCACAGTAATTGTGGGCAACTGCGGGATCAGCGCCAGCCCTGTCACTCTGGCAGGTGACCCACCGGATCCCATGAACCTGTTGGGTAAGCAGGCTGACTTTAAGTACCCAACCTTCGCTGACTACGTTCAAGCAGTAGAGCAGGCGCAACCCAATGTAAATGTGGCAGCTCTGGTAGGCCATACCGCACTGCGCAACAATCATATGGACGACCTGCAGCGAGGCGCCAGCGCTGATGAGATCCATAAGATGAAAATGCAGCTACGCGAAGCCATGGATAACGGTGCTTTGGGTCTGAGTTCAGGTCTGGCCTACGCCAGTGCCAAGCAATCCCCTACCGAAGAAGTGAAAGCCCTGGTTGAAGAGCTGGCCCAATTTAATGGCATTTATACCACACATATGCGCACTGAATTTGAAGGCATTTTAGAAGCGATGGAAGAGGCTTTCGATGTCGGCCGTCACGGCCAGATCCCTGTGGTTATTTCCCATTTAAAATGTGCCGGCGCAGGTAACTGGGGGCGCACCAGAGAAACAGTCGCCCTGATGGAGAAAACAGCGCAAAGCCAGAAAGTAGCCTGTGACTGCTATCCCTACTCAGCCAGTTCATCCACGCTGGACCTTAAGCAGGTCACCGATGATATAGATATCTATATCACCTGGTCGGATGCACACCCGGATATGGCTGGCCAGATGCTGGCTGATATTGCCCGGCAGTGGCAACTACCGCTTATGGATGCGGCAAAAAAACTACAACCTGCAGGCGCCGTATACCACTGTATGGATGAAGGTGACGTTAAACGCGTACTGAAATATAAACGTACTATGGTGGGCTCCGATGGATTACCCAACGACCCTCACCCACACCCAAGGTTATGGGGGGCTTTCCCCCGCGTACTTGGCTATTACAGCCGGGAGCAAAAATTATTTGAACTGCCAGAAGCGGTGAAGAAAATGACAGGCCTGTCCGCTGGTGAATTCAAGCTGACAGGCAGAGGGGAAGTAAAAGCAGGGAACTTTGCTGATCTCGTGCTGTTTGACCCTGAGACCATACGTGATACCGCTACTTTTGAAGATCCAAAACAAAAGGCAGCCGGAATCGCCAAGGTATGGGTTAACGGCGAATTAAGTTACCAACAAGGTCAATGTACAGGAGCCCGAGCCGGAAAATTTCTGCGCCGCGCCGTAGGAGCCTATGCAATCGGCGAACACGGCGAACGCTATATTCGCCGAACAAGTTCGGCTCCTACCTAATCTACAAAAAGTTACATTTTTATTGAGAATAAACAGCATAAGCGCCAAGCGCCTTATTGAGCAGAAGGCGGCTTATGTACGGATTATTATCAACTTTTATTGAGGAGCACAAAATGAGCATAAAAAGATATGGCGTAGAAGGCGGCACAGGTACAGGCGGTCAGCACTTACCATTTTCCAGCGCAGTAGAAGCCGGTGGTTTCCTGTATGTATCAGGCCAAACGCCAATGACAGACGGCGAAGTAGTCGAAGGCGGCATTATCGACCAGTCTCGCCTGGCTATTCAAAACTGCCTGGACATCATGGAAAAGGCTAACTACGAGCTAAAAGACGTGATCCACGTAAAAGTCGTGCTAACGGATTCCCGTTATTTCCAGTCCTTTAACAAGGTCTTTAAAGAAGTGTTTGGCGATCACCCACCAGCACGTATTTGCATGGTTTGCGACCTGGTCGTTGACGTGAAAGTTGAAGTTGACGTTACCTGTTACAAAGCGCCATAAGGATCGGCTGGCAGGGCCGCAAGGCCCCGCAACTCCAAAGGGAATTGTAGAGCATTAAGAAGTAATAAAACTTCACACAAACTATAAAAAGTACAAATAAAAATGTACTTGTACCTACAATACTGGGAGTTGTTATGAACAGTACGCTCTTTCTCACTGCCTTCCTGGCATACGTGATATTTATGATTTGGATCGGCTGGCGCGTTTCCCGCAATCAAAAAAGCGGCGAAGACTTTCTGCTCGGCGGACGTGGTTTACCTCTGTTTCTTACGCTAGGCACAACAGTCGCCACTATGGTTGGCACGGGCTCATCCATGGGCGCCGTGGGTTTTGGATATGAAAACGGCTGGGCTGGCACCCTATACGGTATCGGTGGCGCCATTGGCATTCTGCTAACCGCCTGGTGGTTTGCCCCGGTTCGCAAGTTTAGATTTATGACCATGAGTGAAGAGCTGTCCTACTATGTGGGCGCCAATCGTTATGTGAAAAATCTGGTGGGCGTACTGATCTTCGTTGCCAGCATCGGCTGGTTAGGTGCCCATATCTTGGGTGGCGGTATGTACCTGTCCTGGATTGCAGATTTGGATCCAAACCTGTCCAAAATTATTATCTCCCTTGCCTTCGCTATTTATGTAGTTATCGGTGGTTACACTGCCGTAGTGTGGACGGATACCATACAGGCCGTCATCCTGTTTGTTGGTTTTATTCTGATGGCCTACCTGGCCGTCGACCAGATCGGTGGATTGGAGGCATTAAGCGCCGCCATGGACGCAGAAGAAGCAGGCTTCTTAGGCGTTGATAAGCTGGGTCTGCTCCCTGCTATTTCTCTGGCCACCGTTGTGGGGGTCGGTGTTCTGGCAACCCCTTCTTTCCGTCAACGTATCTACTCGGGAAAAGATGTCAGCACAGTTCGTAAGTCGTTTGTGTTATCCGGTGGCTTGTACCTGTTCTTCTCCTTTATCCCGGCCATTATCGGTATGGCGGCATTTGCCATCAACCCCGAGCTGGATAACCAGAACTTTGCTTTCCCTTACCTGGCTATTTCTGTGCTGCCTGCCTTCTTCGGCATGATAGTACTGATTGCCGGTTTGTCCGCCACTATGTCAAGTGCCAGCTCAGACGCCATTGCCGGCGTGACTATCTTGCTGCGAGACGTGTTCGTTATGGTAACCGGTAAAGTACCACCGAAAGACAGTATGATTGCCTACTCCCGCATCGCCCTGATCCTGGTTATTGGTCTGGCACTGCTTTTCGCCCTGACTTCCAATGACGTCATTGGTTATATCACTAAAATGATATCCACCGTGATGTCAGGCATGTTCGTCTGCGGCGTAATGGGTCGCTTCTGGGGACGTTATAACTGGCAAGGTGCAATTGCGACCCTGGTGGGCGCATCCATCGCTTCCTTCTCGCTTATCCTGAATGACAGCTGGATGGCCTACTGGGGCAACCCGGTGATCCCATCGGTTATTGTGGCGACTGTCGCTGGTATGCTGGTCAGCCTGATAACACCAGCCAGAACAGTAACTAAACAACAAGCCCTGGCTATTCTGGATAAAGAAAGAGAAGCCATGGAAAACGGTGATAGCGATAACCAGGTGCCTGGTAAAACCGTCACGGAATAAAAAACAATCATTGTCGGGGCCTGCCCCGACACCGACTCAAACCACATAGCTAGAGGCGATAGCGAAAATGAAAATAGCCTTTTTTGGTGAATGCATGGTTGAGCTGAGCGGCTCACCATTACAGCGGACGTTCGGTGGCGATACCCTGAATACCGCAGTCTACCTTTCCCGTCTGGGCGGACAGCAACTGGATGTATCCTATGTGACCGCCATGGGTACGGATAACCTGAGTCAGGAGATCATCCAGCAGTGGCAAAGCGAACATCTGGATACCCGGCTGGTGCTCAGGCTGGAAAACAAGATGCCCGGGTTATATATGGTGGAAACAGATGAGAGTGGTGAACGCTCTTTTCACTACTGGCGTAGCGACAGTGCGGCTAAAGCCTATTTTCAATATGGTAAAAGTCCACTGGGATCAGCCATAACAAATGGTGAACTGGATGCTATTTATCTTTCCGGTATCAGCCTGGCTATCTTAAGCGAGCAAGACAGGGATATCCTGTTCGAACTGCTCAAGAAATTTAAAAATTTAGGGGGCAAGGTTATTTTTGATAATAACTACCGCCCTCAGCTATGGACTCAGGCGCAGGCCAGAGCGAGTTATTTCCGTATTTTATCCCTGACGGATATCGCCTTGTTAACCGAAGATGACGAGTATGCTGTATTTGGCAAAACAGATATCAGCGAGATTGTTTCTCGTGCACAAACACAAGGCGTCAGGGAAGTCGTGATCAAACGGGGCAAAGCGCCTTGTCAAATCAGCGTCGCTGAGCAAGTTCACACAGTCTCCGCCACCCAAGTAAGCAAGGTGGTAGATACCTGCGCTGCGGGAGACTCTTTTGCCGCTGGTTACCTGGCCAAACGCCTCACCGGCGCCAGCCCGACAGGATCTGCAAAAGCGGGACACTTGCTCGCAGGTACTGTTATCCAATACCCAGGCGCCATTATCCCGTTGGATAAGATGCCAAACTTAAACCAGAACATTCAAACTGCTGCTGATGCAGCCGTACCTTTATCCTAAGGCGTAAGGCCAATTAAACCGGAGAACACCCATGTCTGACCTTTTAGCACAACTAGCTGAAATTAAAATAATTCCTGTTATCCAAATCGATGATGCAGAGCTGGCAGTGCCACTGGCCAAAACCCTGTTTGAAAATGGCCTGCCTGCAGCGGAAGTTACTTTCCGTACAGCTGCAGCGGCTGACGCTATCGCCCGCATTAAAGATGCCTGCCCGGATATGCTACTGGGTGCAGGAACTGTGCTTAATGCGGGTCAGGTTGATAAAGCGATGGAAGCAGGGGCGAGCTTTATGGTTGCACCCGGGCTTAATCCAAATACGGTGAAATACTGCCAGGACAAAGGCGTTGCTATTGTCCCCGGGATCAACAGTCCAAGCCAGATCGAACAAGGCCTGGAACTTGGTCTGGACTTTCTGAAGTTCTTCCCAGCTGAAGCGTCCGGCGGTATCCCTATGCTGAAATCTCTGCTAGCGCCATACGTTGACGTAAAATTGATGCCTACCGGAGGCATCAATAAAAGCAATGCAAGAGACTACTTGGGATTAGATCGGGTGATTTGCTGTGGCGGCACCTGGATGGTCGCCCCTAAGTTAATCAAAGAGCAAAACTGGCAAGAAATCGCTCGCCTAACCCGCGAAGCGGCTGATCTGGTGAAGTAACATCTGTAAATTACGAAGCGTAAATACCCTGAACAGTATTTGCGCTTCGTACTCTTCCTATGCTCAGTATTCCTTGCGATAAAAATCAAGTCTCACAACACTCTGCCCCTTTGTACGGTTACACCTAGCTGCGAATCGCATCTGGCATGGTCAACTAAATAAGGCAAGGTTTGGCTGAGATATCCTTTTCAAGTCCAGGCTTTGCCAAACCGTTTGTCAACGCCTTTATCAAGACTTTAGCAGTAGCTGGTTTGGCGAAATAGTACCCCTGCCCCAAAGTGCAACCTTGTTGCTTTAACCATTGCAACTCTTCCATCGACTCTATGCCTTCGGCCACCAGCTCTAGCTTATACACTTCGGCCATCATCAGTAGGGACTTGATAATGATTTGAATGTTCTCGTTATCTTGTACATTGGATACAAAAGATCGGTCGATTTTTAGCCCGGTTGCCGGGTAATCCACCAGCCGCTTTAAACTACTGTGTCCGGTGCCAAAATCATCGATGACAATGCCAAAGCCCAGCTGCTTTAATTCGTTAAGCTGGGCAATCGCCCGGGCTTCATTATTCTCCATGGCTGATTCCGTCAGCTCCAGATTAACTGTATTTGCAGAAATACGGGATTTATTAAGCAATCTCTTAAGATCATGAACCAAATCTCTCCCCTCTAATTGGCGAGGGGACAAATTAATATTCATAGTGAGTTCGGGGTTGCCATGTAATTCCTGGAAAATTTTAAGCTGAACTATCGCCTGTCTCAGGATCCAATCACCTACCTGGTTTATCAGTCCCGAATTTTCAAGCGTGGGAATAAAATCTACCGGCGATACCAAACCCAACACTGGGTTATTCCATCTCAACAAGGCCTCATAACCCTTAACCTCACCCGTGCTCAACCGGCAAACAGCTTGGTACACCAGATAAAACCCTTTGTTTTTCAAAGCCGATCTTAACTGTAGTTCCAGCTGGTTTTGGTGTTGCACTTTACGACTAATATCCTGATTAAAAGCCAGGTGAGCGCCGCGACCGCTTTGCTTCACCTCGTACATAGCCATATCCGCATCTCGCACCACAGACTGTGCATCGTTGTAGTTTTCCGTCAATAAGTTGATACCTATACTGGCGGTGATCTGTAACTTATCTGCATTTTCTACCATATAACTCTGAGTTATTTCTTGCTCAATACGCCGGGTAAGAGAAAGTATCTGAGGCATATCTTTGATACCAGAGACCAGTACTGCAAACTCGTCGCCACCTAACCTGGCCAAAATGTCTGAACCTCGTAAGCAACTCTGGATACGTCTGGCAAACTCCACCAACAAGTTGTCACCAACCTGGTGCCCGAAGGAGTCATTTACCTGCTTAAATTTATCCAAATCGATAAACAGTACAGCACCTGCCACCGGCTGTTGATGAAGCAGCTGCTCCACGGACTGCATAAAATAAGCCCGATTAACACACTGGGTTAAGGCATCGTGTTTTGCCTGATATTTTAGTCTGTTTTCCGCATTTTTCCGGTCGGTGATTTCGCTAAGTGTGCCTTCATAATTCCCCCCCTCTTTAGTAAGGTAAGCATTCTCTGATAGCCAGATATGCTTGCCATCCCGGGTCACCCCCTGCCACTCGAAATCATTGACCTCACCATGCTTCAGTAATTGCGTCACAAAATTTTGATATACGTTACTGTCGACATAAAGAAGCGACTTATTTCCTTCCAGCTCAGCTAACATTTTCTCCGAAGAAATATAACCAAATGTCCTGGCCAGCGCCGGGTTGATCTGGTCAAACTTCCCGTCAACCGTAGCACTAAACACCCCTTCAACCACCTTGTAGAAGAGATTCAAATACTGTTCTTCTTTCGCCTTTAAACTTACATTTTGCTCCAAGATAACAGCCTTATCTATTCCTCTGCTAACCAGAGAGCGATAAACATAAATCAGCAGAAGCACACTGAATAAGATAAGGCTAATCACTAACAAGCTTTTTTGATCCAACAGATTAAAGCTATGAACCTCCAGATCAAAAAATATTAATTGGATAGGTTTGCTGGCGATTTTGGCCTCAATCGTCCAGGTTTTGTGGGAGTCAACTCCTATCAGGCTCGCGGCTCGATGGGAACTGTACAGCAGGGTTTTATTATCGCCATCCAGGTAAGATAGCTGCAAAGCATATTTACTGGTGCGAGCAAATTGCTCACCAAGAAGAGCTGGAATAGCAGTCTCCAGATGGAACATAGCCGACACAACCCCTGTCAGGCTTTGATAGTTTTTTTCCGGGCTCTTATCCACATAAACAGGTTTCAGCAGGCGTAGCTCTGGTCCGACTAACTCCTCATCCAGACTATCAATCATCGCCAGCTGCATATAACCAGTGTCAGCGCCTGATTTAATGGCGGCGGCTATTTCCTGTTGGGTGGAAAAATCTAACCCTAAGCTCAGGCCATTCATCTGCGCCGATGAATTAAATAAGATAGGAAAATGTTCTGTTAGATAAGCTGTCGCTGATAAAGGCCGAATACTAAAATCAAACTGTCCGTTTGACTTAGCTATGGCGATGGTTTTGGCTTGGTCCTGCGATTCAACTTTAGGGATCCATTCATAAGTCGCAATACCAAAGTTTGAAATACTCTGCTGCGAGGTAAAACGATCAAATTCGTAACGCGTCATCTCCGGAGTCAGGGCTACAAAAGCGGAAATCGCAGCCAGGGAGGCTTCCAGGTCGGAAAAGACTTCAACTACCTTATCGTAATTAAGCCGGGCATGCTCTTGCAGATGAACTTCATATTTTTCATGCTCATCCCTGTTAAGCTCACTGATCAAAAGGGTATTAAAAAAGGCCAGAAGAAAAGCGACTGAGAGGGTAACCAAAAGGGCATTGAGCCTGCCTTTTACCATAGTATCCATACCAAAACTTTTCCGTATATTCTAGTCTGAAATAAGACCTATTTTCAATGTGGCGTAATTGAGAACGCTAAGTATTTACTAGCCGGTAAGCGCAACAACAATTTACTAAAGAATTTAAATCCTAGACGAATAATCTGTAATTGTCGGCATTTGTTAAATCCCCCCCCCCCTCAGGCTTCGCTTTATACCAGCCCGACCTGGAGTTTTGAAGCTTCATAATAGCTCCTTCCTTGGTGCATGTTTTTTCCACAATCTGCCCATAACATATTCACTACAGCGACCAGAGGGAGAAACCGCTATGTTCGATACAAAAAGTAGACCCGCTTTATTGGGGTTATTAACCACAACCGCCTTACTGACAGCATGTGGCAGCGGGGCCACTGTCAGCTCCACCAACACCACAACTGAAACATCCAGCGATACCAGCCCGGCTCAACCTATAAACCTGACCGGCGTAACCCTGACAAATACCAGCGCCAATTGCGTGGACTATGTGGGTGAATACACAGCAGATGCACTCGATGTAATCAGAAGTCTGCCCTTTGTGGCAAACCTGACGATTAGCCTCAGCAGTGATAAATGTCTCTTTTCAACTGATGAAATTCCTAATCATTATTTTAACGACGGTAACTTCTCCTTTCCCAACGACGTAAGCGAACAAACGGGTAGCTTTCAGATCACCACACAGCCCGGTTTTGCTGCAGCCAATACAGAAATTAGCCTTGGAGTTACTAATGCAGTTTTACTCAATGGGGTGACCATAGATTTACTGCCCGCCGCCTGCTACAACGTCGCCGATGAAAAAATTGGCTGTCACGATATGTCCACGCCCTGGCGATTTAATCCGGGGAGTCCACTGGCCGATTTTGCTACCGACAGCCATAATGCCCACGCTCAGCCTGACGGCACTTACCATTACCATAGTTCGCCAAAGGCGCTATATAATGAATCGCCAGGTGAAGTGTCGCCTGTTATTGGCTTTGCAGCGGATGGGTTCCCTATTTATGGGCCATATTTTTATAAAAATGGCGTCGTTGTCGCTGTTGAGTCCAGTTTTCAATTGAAATCAGGTGATCGACCTGGCGGTGAAAGTAGCCCTGCAGGAGCTTATGACGGAACCTATAGAGATGATTACGAATATGCAGCTGGCTCAGGAGATCTGGACGAATGCAATGGCCAAACAGTTAATGGTCAATACGGGTATTATATTACCTCTGATTACCCCTATGTACTTAACTGCTACAAAGGAACCCCTGATAGCAGCTTTAGCAATACCGGCCAGGCTTTAGTCAACCGCCTCCATAGCCATCAATAGCTCACTAAAAACACCTGTTCCTAACTTGTTCGGCGAGTACAGCCATCGCTATGCTCGCCGAACCCTATCCAGATCTTTAACCCCTTACTATGCCGACATCTAGTTCATTCCATTTAGGAATGAGTGTAATTCCTGAACCAATATTTTATAACTGGTTTGGAATAGGTATAGTTGCCTCATCGAAATAAACGTGAAGCAAGTCACTAAATAGCGTCTTATTTCAACCAAATACAATTTAGCTACAAAACGAATAAGGTAAGGGAAATATTATGAAAAAATCTATTATCGCAACAGTAACCGCTATCTCTCTTTACGCCGTTAGCGGTGGAGCAATAGCCGATGTATGGGGCAATGGAGGCATTAACATTAACGGATCTGAAAAGCTGAACCAAGAGACGAGTATTACGGTTGGAGTCTGGGGTAATGGCGGCGTAGAGATCAACGGTACTAAACAGATAGACAGCAACGAGCAGATCACAGCCGGAGTCTGGGGTAACGGCGGTGTAGAGATCAACGGTACTAAACAGATAGACAACAACGAGCAGATCACAGCCGGAGTCTGGGGTAACGGTGGTGTAGAAATCAACGGCCCTGAACAGATAGGCAGCAACGAGCAGATCACAGCCGGAGTCTGGGGTAACAGCGGTGTAGAAATCAACGGCCCTGAACAGATAGGCAGCAACGAGCAGATCACAGCCGGAGTCTGGGGTAACGGCGGCGTAGAAATCAACGGCCCTGAACAGATAGACAGCAACGAGCAGATCACAGCTGGAGTCTGGGGTAACGGCGGTGTAGAAATCAACGGTACTGAACTGATAGGCAGCAACGAGCAGATCACAGCCGGAGTCTGGGGTAACGGCGGTGTAGAAATCAACGGCCCTGAACAGATAGGCAGCAACGAGCGGATCACAGCCGGAGTCTGGGGTAATGGTGGTAAAGAATTAAATGCGCCAGAAGGGTTAAAGCGTAAAACCACCACAGCTTAAACCACCCTCAAATATTGCCACGGATTGGCGATACAACAAATTTTCTTTGTCACCCGGATAAGCTTCTAAATCACCTGAAATCAGGGATGACTTTAATAAACCGACGCAATCACCATCAAACCAGCCTCTCTACACTCCAAACGACAGTCTGTACCATGCTCGATTAGCACACTCTCACCATGCATAAGCTGTAACGATTCTTCATCCCGCGCGATTGTATACTCCCCATACATGACTAATAGTATCTGCGCTCCAACGCTAATATGCTGGATCACTTCCAGGGCACCCAGCTCGGCGCAATAAAGGGAGAAGTCACTGGGTATTGGAGTAGGATAAAAGCACAGTCCTGATTCCAACCGCGCAGGTTCAATAATACATGGGCTAATGGGTAAATAGTCGATATGACTAAGTAACTCTTCCGTATTTATGTATTTAGGCGTTAAGCCGCCTCTTAACACGTTGTCAGAATTGGCCATTAATTCCACATTGTGACCATGTAAATAAGCGTGCGGCACACCAGAATTCTGAAAAATAGCCTTACCTTTAGGTACCAGAACCAGATTAAACAGATAAATTGAAAAGATACCTCTGTCTAACTGCATCATCTCATCTACCGCCTGCGCCGCCCAATAGTCAGGAGTATTGATAGCCAACTTTCCGGCCTGATAATCGGGCATCAGCCTGTCCATCAAAGGTTGTAGTATTTGGGCAACCTCACTTTGCTCCAGTTTCATCACATACTCGTACAGGCATTTGATCCCCCCCTTATACAAGTATTGGGTTAAACACCTTAACTCAGGTGTATGCAGTAATTGCTGACGGATCCTTTCTTCACTTTTAAACCCATGTAACAGCCAGAAGTCCGTCAGCGCTAACATGATTTCTGGTTTGTGGTTTTTATCCTTGTAGTTACGTTCTGATGAATTCAGCGGAATTCCAGCTTCTTCTTCTCGATGAAACCCTTCTTCGGCTTCCTTTTTTGAGGGGTGTATTTGAATGGAAAGCATATGCTCTACGTCGAGCACCTTAAGCAGAAAAGGCAACTCCTTATAGATAGTGGATAAATCAGCCCCCAGCGCCGAGTGATGTTTTGTTAGCCATATATCCAGAGCTTGAGCCCCAGACTCTGTGATTATTATGGAAGGCGCCTTATGGTGAGCGCCAAACCATAGCTCAGCAAAGGGCTTGTGTTGTTTATTAGAACTGCTAATAAGGTCTGGAATGTACGACTCACCACCCCAAGCGTAATGTTGCGCGATGCCTTGTAGCGGATATAGCTTCCTGGCCATGTTTAATCCCTTATTACACTTTGAACTCCCTTACTAAGCGTAATTTAGGATGTGAATTTAAACAAAATGCAGTTCATATCTTCACTTTTCCGCCAGGCTCGCATTCCAAACCAAAACAATATGGATAAAAAACAAACACCTTCTTTGCATTGGCATTTTTTAAAGTGAACTACACTGGTCACTGGGTTCGACGTCAGGGTATAAAAATAAACACCTTATAAACAACCAGCTACACCTCTAATGTTAAAAACATCAGCGAAAAAGCCTTTTCGACGCAATAATAAAACCAGTCAAAATTATTAGTCAGGATGCAAACGTGAAGAAAAGTCCATATACACAACAGCAACTTCAATGGATACGGGAATCACTGAGAATAGCGGTAGTACACGGCGGAGAAAAAACACGAGCCGAAAATTATATGTATCAAAATTTAAGCCCTCGCTCCACCAAAACCTACCAATCTGTAGCCGATGATATCGCTCAAACACTGAGTGACTCGGGCTTTAAACACATAGAGTTATTACCGGAAAACATCGAGTTGGCATCACAATTAAAGGCGTTAAAGATAGATTTGGTAATCAATAACAGTGGCGGCCTTCAGGGATTTGATCCTATGTGTCATTTGCCATCTCTGCTTGAAATGTTGGGCATACCCTATGTGGGTCATTCGCCGATGAAGGCCGGTGTATTGGATAACAAACACTTGTTTAAACATGAAATTCATGCCGCAGGAATTCCTACCGCCCCCTTTATTACAATTGGTTTGGACGAGAGTATAGAAGAAGAAGCCAACCAGTCGAGATTGGATCGATTTGAACAAGAATTCGGTAGCAGTTTTGTCGTAAAGCCGGTTTCAGGACGCGCATCGATTCATGTCTACCCCGTTAACGACCGTGCTGGATTAGCTGAGGTTGTAACCAAAGTACATAAAGCCACCAATAACATGGTAATGATTGAACCCCTGTTGCCCGGACGAGAATTTGTGGTTGCCGTCGCAGGCCCGGTCGTGTTTAAACAAGACAAGTTGCACCAGCATGAACAGCCTTTTGCCTTCTCTATTACCGAGCGAATTCTGGGGAAAGAAGAGCTGATTTTTACTTCTATGGATGTCAGGCCTATTACGGGAGAGCGCCTGCTTAAGGTTGAAGAACCTGAACTACGCCAATCTATCGCCAGACTAGGTTGTAAAATTTTTACCTTGCTGGGCCTGCATACTCTGGTTCGTGTCGATTTAAGAATGGACGATAGGGGCAAGCTATATGTGCTTGAAACCAACCCTAAGCCAGACTTAAAACGCCCCCGGGGCGAGCAATTGAATATAGTTTGTCATGATATTCAAAGAGAAGGTATGAGCTATAGCGACCTAATACAATCCCTGGTATTCAATCGGCTTGTTTATCTGCAAGAACACAGGCCTTCAACATTATCCCACTGTCTTAACCATGATTTTTTTGAATTAGCAAATACCAGGGAGCCACAGTGAGACTCTTCAAAAATAATATTCGGCTCTTACTCGGCCTAACCATAGTCGCCTTATCCTTACTCCTGGTGTTTGTCGTCGGTTATGCACAAGCGCTAAAAAGCTACCGCCTGTTGACCATGGAAACCGTCGTTGCCCAAACCGAAGCCGCCCGCCTTGGTATAGAGCAAATCCTTAGTTCAGGTGTGCCGTTAACAGATATTGGCGGGTTAAATCAGGTGCTCCAACCTATAGTGGATTCGGATGAATCGGTAACTGGTTTGAGGTTAGTTGCCGGCCAGGCAGAGCTCTATCGATTTGGCGATGCTGCTGAAGATCAAACTAGCTTGTCAATTCCACTAAACAACAAGTTCTCTCAAGTGGGAACGCTTTATGTTGTATTGAGTGACCAGGTGGTGACCGAATCGGTTACTAAGAGCTTTTATCCCATGCTTTGGTTTATTGCCGTACTCTTGCTCGTCTTTATTGGCAGTGTATTAAAAAGTAGTCAACGTAAAGTCTATCTAACCAGTTTTACTCTGGTCTTTTTTACCATGGCGCTGGCCGTCATTGTGCTGGTCGGTAGTCTCTACCGGGACGGGTTGCAGAGTAAGGCCGTTTCCTTGGCGGATGTGGTTAGCCAACGCCTGGCGCCAATCCTCGAATACAATGTGGACAAACGTTTGATCAACGGTGTGGAGACCATGTTGGATAATTTCCGCCATGCACACCCAGAAGTCGCTGAAATTGCGGTATATAACAGCGATACCTTAGTAGCAAACAGCCAGCAAGAGGCGCAAATAGTGCCAATACTGTCGGAAACGAACGCATTGGACTATTCGATAATGACGTCGGAGTTTGGTGAAGTGAGATTATCCTACCAGGCCGAGATCGTGGTCACCCAGCTAGCTTTGATACTGAAGAACTTTGCCATATTATTTTTTTCCTGTGGCTTGGTTTGCTTCGTATTTATTCGCTTACTCAGTGGTGAAGTCGATCAAAGCAGTACCGATTCGGTACTCGAAAGAATTAAGCCGCTATTTTTAGGGGCGGTCTTAATGGAGGCATTAATGGTACCTATTATGCCTCAGTACTTAACCTCAATCGCACAAACTGCTGGCATGGGCACAAGTGCATCGGCACTGTTTTTTACCCTGTACTTTTTAGGCTTTGCCTTAACCTTATTGCCAGCCGCCAGATTTATTGAAATTTATAACATTCGCCGAGTATTGATTGTGGGCATACTGCTCTCCAGCCTGGGTTGTGTATTGCTGGCCTTTGGCACCAGCATAGAAGGTGTGTTGGCAGCCCGATTAATATCGGGCATAGGGCAAGCACTTATTTTCATTTCCGTTCAGGGCTACATTTTCAGGTTCAGTGATAAGAAAAATAAAACTCAAGCTGCGGGTATAATCGTCTTCTGCTTTAACGCCGGATTTATCACAGGGGCAGCCATCGGCGCTTTGCTCGCCAATTATCTCGGTGACCAGGGAATATTTGTCCTGGCGGCATGTATCGGCATTGGTATGGCTATTTTCAGCTTAATATTACCCTCCATGAAGCCGAACCTGGACGCGCAAGGTTCATTGATCTCCAATGTCTCCGGTATGTTGAGGGACTCCTGGCATTTACTCCATATCCCCGCCTTTGTACGCACTATGTTATTAGTGGGTATTCCAACTAAAGCAGCCCTGACTGGCATAGTGTTTTTCGCGGTCCCCTTGTTGCTCGCACAGCAGGGTATCAGTGAGGAAAGCATAGGTCAGGTTCTGATGGCCTACGCAGTCGTTGTACTAGTGAGCAGTCATAAAGTTGGTCCCTGGGTGGATAAGCTGGGAAGCAGCAAAGTAGCCCTTAGCTTGGGGAGTTTTCTGGCCGCATTATCTCTGGCGGTACTCGCTTTTTCCCTTACCATGGATCTGGACTGGCAGGTCATCGTTTTTATGACCCTATCCATGATGATCATGGGTTTGTCCCACGGTTTAATT
Source organism: Psychromonadaceae bacterium (assembly GCA_965249895.1). Classification (GTDB taxonomy): domain Bacteria; phylum Pseudomonadota; class Gammaproteobacteria; order Enterobacterales; family CBDFNC01; genus CBDFNC01. Next base: position 500,394 of record CBDFNC010000001.1, on the reverse strand, counting down.
AACGCGCCAGTAGTCACCCATGTAGTTACTGGTGCAGTTAACCTGAATGACTCTGATTCGACCACCGCCGCCACCTATCGCTTTCTTGAACGCTTTGGCCATGTGTTGGGATCCCTAGTAGTGGGACAGATGATCATCTCACTGGGGGCTGTGCCAGCACTACTCACCTTAGCCGGATTCTTTATCTTCGCTTTTTTACTTTTTGTCATATTTGATCGCAATACAGCCAAAGGGGTGAAATCATGAAGCAATTATTCTTGCTACTTTTGCTTTGGAATTCAAACCTGCTCGCCGCACCTCAATGGCCCGAATGGCTGGGAGAAGATCTACAACCAGAGCACTCCAGTCATTGGCAGGCCCAAACCAGTGCCGAAGGGGTCACCTTTGTACCGGCTCAGTCTGTACCAAAGGTGATGTTTATCGTATCCCGTAAGTCCAAATCCTACGATATTGCCCTCGCCACCCTTATGGGTGTTTTTAGTCGTGAGCTACCACAAGCTCATCTAGTGGTACGTCTGTTACCCACAGGATCCGATGCGTTAGCTAGATTATTAACTGACGCAGAAAAACAAGTTCATCTTATTTATACATTGGGCTCCAAGGCCACTGTATCCGTGCGAAGAGCCTATCGAGGAGGTAAGTTACCTGTCGTATCAGTCAATGCTAAAGACCCGGTTCAACTTGGGTTGATTACCGATTACCAAGGGTCAGGTGATAACTTTGCTTTTACTTCTTTAAACCTACCTTCAGATGTCACATTGGCATTTTTGAAGCGCTTCAATCCTGAATTGCAACAAATCGGCGTCCTTTATGCCAAAGCTAATATGAGCGCGTACCTAACCCAATATTTGCCGTTAAAGAAAGTTGCCCAGCGTTCAGGGTTAAAAATAGTGCCTATTGTTGTACAAGAAGACGATCCATCTCATACGCTGAAAGTCGCTATGCAAAAGGGGATCACAGAGTTACAACAAGAAGATGTTGAGCTGAAAAAGACTGTGCTATGGCTAACGGGTAGCTCTAGTTTACTGGCGAGAGTGGATGAAATTAACCAGTACTCGCGAAAATTGGCATTAATTTCGGCAGTCCCAGATGTCGTTCGACAAGGTCAAGACAGTGCGCTTATGTCATTCGGCGCCAGCTTTGTTAATAACGCCCACCAGGCAGCCTTATATGGCCTTAAGGTAATACGTGGTGAAACGACACCAGGCGACCTACCCGTTGGCGTCATATCGCCACCCGATATCGCCATCAATTTCGAGCAGGCGCAGCGTATCGATCAGGCTATCCCATTTGTACTGATGGAAATGGCAAGTGAAGTCTATGGCACCGATGGCACAACCATTCGAGCGCAAGGAAAATCGGTCGAGGAGTCACCATCCCCCTCCGCTAAAAGATAAATTTTTGCTCCTGGTTTCCAGTATTGAGTGGCTCTATCTCACTTACTGAAGGCCTTTATTTACACAGCAATTGGGTAAGTTAAACAGAGTCCACTATTGTAAGGTGGAAAAACAACCAGGTGGTCTGGGTTTAGTGTTTTACCAGTGATCTCTGCCTTAAATAGCATATACCCTAGCTGCTTGGGAATGCGGGGATCAGCAAGTCGATAAGTGACCGGATTCAAGGCATAAAGCCGAAGGTCTAGTCTTCTACATCAAGGTTTTATAACGCCGAAGACGGCCTCTTCTCGCCTTGCCCGAAGGGAGCTCAACCAGAAAGTCAGCACTGCGTTGCAGCGCTTGAAAAGGGAATGCCATTCCCTGCACGCTGCGCCTTGTTCTGACATCCTGTCTGAACTCTGAATCTGCATTTCCAAGTAGTTTGGGTATATAGGGCGATGGCCTATATATGTTCTTTAACTCATAACCATAAGTAGGACACTAATTATGCACCCAACTATGTTATCCCCCATTAACAGGGACATGTTACAGCTATTTTCTAATACCAATTTAGTCGGCATGAGTACCATTGAAAAAATCGAACTTTCCGTTGAAGGCGCTTCCACAATAAATTCAGCGGTCGATACTATTTCGGAAGCTGCAACGGGTGAAAAATCTATAGTCACTCGAACGGTAGATAACATTATCGAACCAGTGAAAGGGTCGGTAGAAAACATTATCGAGTCGGTGAAAAAAAAGTTAATCGAATATTTCAATGTTTATAACGCGAAACTTAAGGATCAGATTAAACAGAGAATTTTGGACATGGTTCCAAGTCTGGTAAAAACTGTATTTGAAAAGCTTGATCCAGCTCTGGAGGATATCAAGCAGGCAGCATCCAAGATAGCCAGCTCACTCTCCAAAGTGATCAATAACTATCGCACCAGAAGCCTGGCGGAGAATGCCAGCACCAAGGTGGGGACGGATGTAATTCACAAAATAAGAAGTGAAATACGTGATGTCGCCATCCATGATGCGGCGATAGCTCTGGTTCACGGTGGTGTTGTGGCAATCAACCTAACCAGTGCCGGTATAGGCGCAACTGTGACAGGAATAGTTAAAGCCGTCGTTGCCGCTTTTAACTTTTTTAAAGGCTTGTATAACAAGTGGGTCATGGAAGCGAAGTTTTTAGCATTCAAAGAACAATGCATCTTGCTCAACGAAAAAAAGGATACCGTGGGGGAGAGTTTCTTCAGGGACTGGTTTAGAATGCAAATGCAATAAGTTCCAATTTTAGCCTCTTATATCGTATGCATGCCTTGTTACAGCTCTCCGTATAACTTCCTTAATATAGCTGACGCTATACCACCCACCCCCAATCGTAAAATGCGACTGGTCAGAAGAATTAAACGGATCAAATGTCGCATAACGGGTGCTGAATTGGACGATCCTGTTTTATCACATCACAAATCCATACTCAGCGGTTACACGGTACTACGGGGTGAAGCAAAAGAATTTATCAGCACTTGTGAAATAGCACTGGAGAGCAACCAGCCAGGTGCAAAACAAGTGTTAAATGCAGCTCGTGGAGAGCAGAACTTTATCCCGGGCACCGATGAAGAAGCCTTTTAAAAGGCGGTTCGCAAGCAGCAGGTTAAAAACCTGTTTAATGGGACCACGGCTAAAAACAAGCTTAAGGAGATGACAACACCAAGTGCTATCGCTGCACGTACTGCGGCGGGTCTTGAATCATTGCTGCTTCCTGAATAGCTTGCTACGCAGCCACTGAGCAAGGAGCGGCCTAATACAGGGCGCTATAAAACTAAACAGCGACAGAGAGCGAAGTAGCAGCGTCACAGAATAGGAAAAGTTTGTATCTGTGCTAACCTAAATATTTTTGCATACGAATACAACGAGACCGGATCAGCGAATGACAGAAAAATTCGACCTATCTACTCGCAAGTTGGTTGCTAAAGATTATAAAAATATTGAAAGCGCCATTAAGCGGTTAAAAATAAACGAAAGCCTATCTGTCCCTTTTGAGATTGAAGCTGAAATTGTCTGCTCTGACTTTAACCCAGAAGCTCAACTCGGCCAGGAAATGACGTTAACCCGTTACCTAACTCAAGGTGGAAAACGCCAGGCACTACGTCACTTTCACGGCTATATTACCCATATTCAATTTTTGGGCAACGCCGACAATAATCAGCTCCAAGAATATAGACTGCAGTTAAGGCCCTGGTTGTGGCTGCTAAAACATACTTGTCACTCTCGCGTTTTCCAGAATAAATCGAGCAAAGAAATTGTCTGCGATATTTTTGATGAGGCTGGTTTTAAGGGTAAATATAAAACCGCGAGCTTACCCACCACCAAACGCGAGTATTGTATTCAGTACAATGAAACTGATTTCGATTTTATTGAACGCCTGTTAGCCGAAGAAGGCATTCATTATTATTTCGAGCAAAGCGAAAGTGGCCATACTCTGCTGCTACATGATGCCAGTAGTCCCTACCAAGATGCCGACATTAACGAATTCGATTTTATCAATACACCCGATGGAAACCTGGAAATCCTGACTCAATGGGTACCTGAGCATAACTTCCACGGAAAGAGCCTGGAACTCAATAACTACGATTACAGTCAATCCAAATTGGTTTCCAGCAAAAAGAAAACAGCCAGCCATAGCCTTGCTAACAATACCAAGCTGATCAATACCCGGTTTGCTCATAGCAGTGTCGCCGGGGACTTTACGGATCTGGCCAAAAACCTGGTTGCTAGACGCATTGCTCTGTTGGAGCAGGACTACCATAAGATCACCGGAGCCAGTGAAAGCCAATCACTGTTTGTCGCGAGTAATTTCAGCCTTAAATCTCACCCAGATACGGCGCAAATTGGTAAATACGCCTTGCTTTCCCTTGAACAGGAATATGTCAGCGACGAAAGCCATGAGGCAAACTACAGCAATTGCTTTACTTGTATTCCCGCCACCAGCAACACTTTCCCTTTAGTGAAAAACAAACCAAACATCCAGGGGTTACAAAGTGCTGTTGTCGCCGGTAGTAAAGAAGGTGAACCCAATCAAGACGACGAAAGTAGGATCCGCATCCAATTTCATTGGGATACACAAACCAGTGGTGATAAAACCAGTTGCTGGGTACGTGTCGCTCAGACTATGGCTGGTAACGGCTTTGGTCTGCAAGCAATACCGAGAGCCGGCCAGGAGGTACTAGTCAGTTTTATCAATGGAGATCCTGATCTGCCTGTAGTAACAGGCGCCGTATATAACAGCACCCACAAGCCCCCCTACCCGGAAGCCAATACCAGCAAATCCGGCATTAAAACCCAGTTAAAAGGACAGAGTAACGAGCTCAGGTTTGACGATAAAAAAGACAACGAAGAGCTATTTCTCCATGCAGCCAAAGACATGAATGTTGAAGTGGAGAATGATGAAACCTGTACCATCAAAGGCCAGAGTCAGACCAAGGTAACCAAACAGATTGCCGTGACAACAGAAGATAGCTACCAGCTTAGCGCCAGTAAAGACATAAAAGGTAAGGGCAAAACCATTTCATTGGAAGCAGACGATAAGATTGAGCTAAAAGTCGGTAGCAGCAAACTGACCATGACCACATCCAGCATTACCATCGAAAGCGGTGATATTCAGCTTAAAGCCAGTAAGGGCCTTAAACTAGACGGAATGACACTGGAAGGTAAAGCCAGCACATCGGCTAAACTCAGTGGCGCTACATTGGATCTAAAGGCATCGGGTAACGCCAAGCTGTCCGGAGCGGCTGTTACTGTCGATGCTCAAACCACCTTGACTGCACAAGGAAAACTAAGCGCAGATCTAAAATCCGACCTGAAAGCCTCGATAAACTCCAGCGTAATGACTGAAGTAAAAGGCACCATAGTGAAAGTGAACTAATTATGTTTAAAAAAATCCCGTTTGAATTCGCCTCAATACTGACCCAGAGATTTGAGGCGGAAGAAACCACTGTTGGACTGCTTGATCCAAAACATTCGGTATCGCAGGCAATAGATATTCTAAGTCAGCATCAGCAATATTATGATCTTATCCAGCTTCTTGCACATGGCTTACCGGTTCGCGAAGCCATCTGGTGGGCGTCGCTATGCCTTGAGCTCAGAAACTCGGACTGGGATCCCCTACAAAAAACAGCCATCACAGCTGCAAAAAGTTGGGCTACAGAGCCGGATGAAACCCGGCGCAGATTCTGCGAGCAAAAAGCCAATCAAGCTGGGCTAAGCTCTGCTCCCGGTTGGTTATGCCAAGCTGTTTTCTGGAGCGGCAGTGGTAGCATTATTGCTCCGGATCAGCCTGCTGTATTACCAGAGGCAAACCTTTACGCGAAAGCGGTAGCTGGTGCTATTAATATGGCGGCGGCATTACCCGAATGGGATAACAGCCAAATTTACTACCAGCGAGTTATAACCTTAGGCCTGGACATAGCCAAGGGTGGTAACGGCGGAAACCCTGCTAACTAATCCAATCAATAATTGAAAAGGAAAAGCCCCTGTGACCTTACCTGCAGCCAGATTGACAGATATGCATGTTTGCCCAATGTTAACGCCCGCTCTTCCTCCCATACCCCATGTTGGTGGGCCTATCATTGGTCCGGGAGTCCCTACAGTACTGATCGCTAATATGCCTGCCTCTGTCGTGGGTGATATGTGTATTTGTGTGGGACCTCCGGATGCAATTGTAAAAGGCAGCACTACCGTTCTCATTTGTAATCGACCCGCTGCCCGTATGGGAGATACCACGACCCATGGAGGAAGCATAGTGCTGGGAGCTCCTACTGTATTAATTGGTGGCTAAAACAGTGAATTTTTTCACTTACCCTTCAGCTCAATACCGGCTTTGTATTTAAATTCGATTTTCACCCTATTCACTGTTCGCTTAAAATTGCCTATCGACAGTTATTAATGATAAATATCAATTGGTTACCATAGATTTACTCAGTTATACCTGGACGGAAATATCACCCCCACCCCGCCTACTTAGCATTAACAGAAATGCAATATAAATCACACTTTTTAATATGCTTGTTAGCTTTAACAGAGAAGTGACTATAGTTGACACTTGTATCACTAGAGTCAACCAAGGTGAGCTGAATATTTAATGAACAACATTATCGAGCCAATTTCTGATAATTCTGCTTGTGGTATATACCTAAAAGCAGACCGTAGCGCGTTTCGTGGCTTACGTAATGCTTTTAATATGGCTCAGTCCTCCTTTCGGCAAATGGTAGAAACACCTGATGCCGTATCTGACGATGAACTGCTGGAAAGCAATGAGCACAACTGGGCCGAACTAAGAAAACTCTGTATTGAAACGCTGACCGAAAAATCAAAAGATATCGAGATTTTTTGCTGGTTAATTACTGCTCAGATGTTTAGCAAAGATCCTGTATCCGGCCTAAGCGATTCTTTACAGCTGTTTGCTGAAACAATGGAAAAATTCTGGCCAGACTTACACCCTATGCCTCCTGTAGCAACACTAAAGGCCAAGGACGAAGTTGGCCTGGGAAAAGAAAGAGTACAGTTAAAACTCAAACCCTTGCTGCAGTTATTAGGAGAAAGCGAAGATACTGGCTTGCTCTATATGCCACTGCAAATGTATCCATTGGTAGGCGACATCACTTTTGGTCAGTATTGCCAAGCCGAACGAAGTGGCAATCTGGAACAGTTAAAAGCCGATGCCAGCGGTGGATTTGCCCATAAGAGCAGCCAAAAATTGGTGCTGGATATAGATGCTTGCCTGACAAGCCTGAACAAGCTCGAACAAATTGTCACAGCAAAATGTCAGCAAGTCGACGTCAAAGGTGTCAGCTTCCGATTTTTAAAAGAATCATTTAGTAAATTTCTGGCCGCCATAAAGTTTTTGCTTGGCGACAGGTTAATCCCCTGGCCACTCGATAACCTCCCTGAAGCTAGTTCTCTGGCAACAGAGAGTGAGCCACAAATGCCGAATTCTGCTACAGACTCCCAATCTCAGCCCGTAGTAGGAGAAATCGCTCGGCCAGGTATCACACGGCAGGGGGAAATACTGAACCGAGATCACGCCTTTGCCGAGCTGAGAAGAATTGCAGATTTCTTTCGAAAAACCGAGCCTCATAGCCCAGTCGCGTTTTTACTCGAACGCGCTATTCGATGGGGCTATATGCCTTTACCCGAATTGCTAACAGAACTCATGGGTGAACAAAATAGCAATGCCCTAACCCAAGTGAATCAACTCACGGGTATGGATAACCTAACCCAAGTGGATCTACCACAGGTCAATATAACTCAAGCCGATATCCAAAGAGTAAGTAGTACAAGCCTGGCGGAAATCAACCAACAATCAAGTATTCAGGCACAAACTATCACCCCAACCCCCACTCCGGCAAAAGCACCTATACAAAAAAATCAGCAGCAAGACTCCCAACAACAAGTGGTTTCCCTCGACCTTCCGGATGAGTCGCCGAGAGAAAATGATACCAAGCAGGACCAAGACTCTAATCAGGTTATGACATTTGAAATGTAACTAGTCGCTTAACAACAAGGAATATTTTTATGGCATCAGTTTATATGAAACTTGAAGACGTCGGCACTATCGAAGGTGCTGCCACCCTAAAAATCAATGATAAAGACGGTTATTTCGCCATTGATTCGTTCTCTTGGGGTGCGGTTCGCAACGTAGGCATAGATATTGGTAACGCCAATAATACCGATGGCGGCATGGTGGCTCTGGGTGAAGTCAGCATTTCCCGACAGTGTGACGGCGCAAGTCCTTGGATTACTACCTTCCTATATAAGCCGGGAGAGAAAGGTAAAACCATTTCTATAGTCATGACTAAACCAAATCGAGATGGTTCTGGCGCAAGCCCATATCTGGTCATAACCCTGGAAAAGGCCCGCGTGTCCAATTACAGCACCAGTGGTAATGACGGCGGTATGCCCAGCGAGTCTTTTTCTTTGGTTTACACCACGATCAAGAAAGATTATTACGTGGAAGACTCCGCCGGAAAAATCAAAAAAGGACAGTCCGTCGGTTTCGACACAACCACAGCAAAAATAACTTCAGAAGCCACGGCCGGGTAAGCCAATAACCACAAATTTAACAGAGGAGAGATCCAGTGGCGCTAAATTCACAGCACAAACGGGTCAGTAAAAACCGCGTTAGTATCACTTATGATGTTGAAACAAATGGAGCAGTTGAAACCAAAGAGTTGCCTTTTGTGGTAGGTGTTATTGGTGACTATTCGGCTCACAAACAAGACAAGCAAGAGCTGGACGAGCGTAGTTTCTACGGTGTCGATAAAGACAACTTCGACACAGTATTAAAACGAGTAGGTCCCGTATTAAACCTTAAGGTCGATAACGTGCTGGCCGATGATGACAGCCAGTTTTCGGCAGATCTTGAGTTCAACTCCATGAAGGATTTCGAGCCGGAAGCCATCATAGAAAAAGTCGAGCCACTAAAAAAGCTGGTTGAAACTCGCAACCAGTTAAAGACGTTATTAGCCAAAGCCGATCGCTCCAAAGATCTGGAGAAACTATTAAAAGAAGTACTGCAAAATGCGGACACCATTAACGAGCTGTCAAAAGAGCTGGGTGTAGAAAAGGAAGGAGCTGAATAATGAGCAATGAAGCGCAATCCCAACCCCAAACAGAAACCGCTGCAGCCAGCTTAAGCTTTCTGGATAGAGCCATAGAGGCCACCAGCCAGACACCGGCAGATACCACCAAAGAGCTGTTTTTCAACCTTGCTAAACAAGCACTCGAAGGCACAGTTACCTGGGACAAAAACGTCAGCAAAACCATAGAAAGCGCGATTTCAGAAATCGATAAACGCCTCTCTAAACAACTGTCAGAGGTGATGCAACAGGATGACTTTAAGCGCCTGGAAGGTTCCTGGCGCGGCCTGCAAAAGCTGGTTAAAGAAAGTGAACTTGGCCCTAGCCTGAAGATTAGATTAGTCGATTTTGGTCAGGAAGAGCTGTTAGATCAATTTGAAGATGCGCCGGCTATAGACCGCAGCCCCTTGTTTAAATCCTTGTACCAGGATGAATTCGGCACGGCAGGCGGTGAGCCTTACGGGACGCTTATCGGAGACTATGAATTCAGTTACAAAGACGAAGATGTCGCCTTACTGCGTTATATGGGTGAAGTTGCTGCCGCTTGTCATGCACCGTTTGTGGCGGCCGTCAATGCTGAGATGTTCGAGTACAATAGCTTCGAAGCCTTTTCCGAAGGCCGCCCGGTCGCTGCGGGGTTTGACTCACCCTCCTACGCCGCGTGGAACTCGTTCCGTGAGAGTGACGATGCCCGTTATGTGACCCTGACTCTGCCTAGGACTATGGCGCGCCTGCCTTATGGACAAAAAGGCCTGGGCACATCTGCCTTCGATTATGAAGAGCTGGATACAGATAATGAAGGCAATCCAAAACCAACAGACAACTCTCAAATAGTCTGGTCAAATGCCGCGTATGACCTATGCCTGAAAATGACCCAAGCCTATACCGAGTTTGGCTGGTGCACAGCCATTCGCGGGATGGACAATGGTGGTAAAGTGGAGAACCTGCCCAACCTGACCTACAAGTCAGAAGCAGGGGATATCCAGCAGCAATGCCCTACTGAGGTTAACCTGACGGATGAAAGAGAAAAAGAGCTGAGCGATCTGGGCTTCCTACCTTTGGTTCACTATAAAAGCTCTAACTATGGCGTCTTTATCGGTAGCCAGACAACCCAAAAACCGAAAACCTATACGGATCCCGATGCCACGGCAAATGCCGCCATTTCGGCTCGCCTACCCTACATAATGGCAAGCAGTCGTATCGCCCATTATCTTAAGGTGATGGGTCGCGACAAACTGGGGTCAAACCTCGAACCAGCGGATGTGCAACAAGAGCTGCAACTATGGATAGATACCTTCACCAATTCCGGTGCCATAGGTAACTCAGAACGATCAAAGACACCACTTGCAGAATCACAGATCCAAGTTGTTGAGCAACCGGGCCGTCCAGGTTGTTATTCTGCTGTCGCACACCTGAGACCATGGCTACAGATGGAAGAATTAACTACTTCCGTGCGCATGGTCGCGAAGATCCCTGGTTAATGGACGGAGGCCGGGTAACCGGCCTCTTTTACTTATGCTATTTTCCCAACACTGGCAAGACGAGTTCAATACGCTGGACAGCAAAGATAAGTTTTTTCTCGAAAAAGCCTTATCTTTGCTGGCTTCAGATCTGTCTGCCCCATTAAACGGTAAAGCAGAATTGTTTGCCTATATTAACCGACTGTTAGTACTGCTCGACAGTAAGTTATCTCGCCAGCTATCGGAAATTATTCAAGATGATGAATTCCAGCAGCTGGAAGCCAGGTGGAAGGCCTTACAAAGTCTGATCTCTTTGCCGATAAACTATAACCGGGTGAAAATAAAAATGCTCGATGTCAGCTGGCAGGAGGTCTCCCAAGACTTAAATATGTCCAGCACATTGCGCAACTCTGAACTGTATAACCTGATTGGTAACGGGGAGCTTAATACCCTAGGTGGGCAGCCTTTTGGCTTACTTATGCATGACCACGAGGTCAGTATGAATATTGCCTATGACGCAGAATACGACGATCTCTTTACCCTGGAATTATTGGGTAAACTCGGCGAACTCTGCCTCTGCCCCTTTATCTTATCACCAGAAGAGGCTTTTTTTGGTGAGCCCGGTGCCGAATGGCTGTCGGATATTAAACGCGTCGATAAAGTGATTCATAGCGAGGATTATCAAGCCTGGCAAAACTTACGTAGCCAATCTTCATCCCGGTTTTTAGGCCTGGCAATGCCCAAATACAGAATAAGGCAAGCCTATAAAGACAGGCGTATCGGTTTCAATTTCCAGGAAACCCCGCAACACAACGGTGGTATTTGGGCCACCGCGGCATTTGCTTTTGTTATTACCCTAATCCGCGAATATCACAGAATAAGCTGGTTTGGCTTCCTAAAGTCCCGCTGGAACGACAAATTCCAAGGTGCCTTATTAAATCAACCCAATAAACAGGATGTTCCCGAGCACCTTAAAAATCCACTTCCTAAAGTAAGGTTGTTTGGTCAATTAGCCAACTTTTACGCCGACCAGGGGTTTATCCCGCTTTCCCACAGCCCTTTGACAAATAAATACTTTTTCGTAAATAACAATTCAGTCTGGCAACCCGATGGGCAAGACAATGACAAGGCGATCACACAATTACAAACCACTTTAATGTGTTGTCGCATCGCCCATTACCTGAAAGTACAGATCCGGGAAATGATAGGTAACTACAGCACTGCCCAGGAATGTGAAATACATTTACGCAACTGGTTGGAACGCTTTACCAGCAACCTGTCCTCGGCCGATGAAGTCATATTATCCAAGTACCCACTGCAAAAAGCGAGTATCGCCGTGGTGGAATCCATTACCACTCCAGGGGCTTTTGGCTGTGAAGTACGTATCAAACCACAATACCAGTTCGACCATTTTACCGGCGAAGTATTGTTACAAACTGACCTGGGAGAGATGGCTTAATGGCATTCTGGGAAACTTTTGTAAACCAAAAAAGTGCAACAAACCGAAGAGCTAAACTTATCGATTCGGTACGCTATAACCTTACCCAGCTAATGGAAACAGAAGCCCCTTTAGTTAAGCTGGAAGATAATTTCAAGGAGAGTAAACGTTCCGTTCTAGGCTTTGGTATTGAAGATATGCAGTTATTGCAGGCTAACCTGGATCCGCAATTATTGGCAGCCAAGGTTCAGCAATGGGTAACTTGGTTTGAGCCCAGGCTAAGTCAGGTAAGAATTGAAGTATTACAACAAGATAACCAGAAAAACGCCATCAACTTTGTTCTCTATGCCAATTTGACTACTGAATATGGTAGTGAGCAGCTGGTACTGGATTCAAAAATAAATTTGAACAATATGCAGGTCGATTTAGAGGACGAAGAACTTGTCTGATTCTCTGAGCCATTATTATGAAAGTGAGCTGGCTGTTATTCGCAAAGCCATGTCCAGCTTCGCCACACGTAACCCTGACGCAGCCGAACAACTAAAAGTAAATCAAGGTATCTATGAGGATCCCAATATTTCTCGTCTGATTGACGCCGCTGCTCTGCTCAACGCCAAAACAGAGAAACGTCTGGATGAGCAGCTGCCAGAAGTTATCGACGGTCTTATCTCAATTCTCTACCCAAGTCTGAACCAGATAATTCCCAGCTGCGCCTTATTAGAGCTGGATGCAAGTCCCGAACAATTAACAGAAACCAAGGTTATCCCCGAGCAATCCTTGTTTACTGTCACGTCCCGAGACGGCAACGAGTGCAACTTTATCACAGTGGAAGACGTCCAGTTACAACCTTTCTCCCTGACTCATGTCTGTGCAGCCGTCGCCCCCTTTAAATTTGAGCGACCAGCTTTTGCAAAAGGCGCCGGCGCGGTTATTCAGTTGACCCTGACAAACCATGATCCGGACGCCAGCTTTTCCAATTTAGATTTCGATGATTTCCATTTTTTTATCCAGGGCTTTGAGAAAAATGCCGACAGTTTGATCGAATTACTGCTGTCCAAAACCCTGGCAATTTCAGTTTCCGACCCCGGCTTCGAGGAAAACTATGAAGTGGATGCTCAAAGCCTGGAAAGTAGGGTCACGGACCCAGAGTTTGATATTCTGCCGCAACAAGGTAATCAGTTTGACGGCTTCCAGCTGCTAACAGAATATTTTTGCTTTAAAGAGAAAAGTAATTTCTTCTGGATCAAAGAGCTGGGACAAATCAGCAAAAATATCACGGGCAACCAACTGGTCCTGAGCATTTATGTCGAATCCATACCCAGCGAATTTATCCGCTTATTTGATGTCCAGGTATTTCGCCTAAATGTCGTACCGGCCCTTAACTTATTTGAACACAAGGGCGACCCCATACGATATGAATACGATCGGATTTCAATGCCTATATCTGCAGATGCTAATACAGAAACCGAACTGGAAATAGTGAGTGTCGAATGTGTTAAAGAAGTAAAGCCTCAAGGGGAAGTAGAGCTAACGCCTTTATACGGTGAGAAATACCACGATACGCGGGCCCCCTTGTTTTGGCAGATAAAGCGGCGTATCGATGAGCTTGGCAAACTAAATTATGAACTGGCCCTGAGCAACCAGGATATAACGGGTGAAGGGCCAGATAACAAAGTGCTCTCCCCTGACCTGATGTGCTGCAACGGTAAAACAGCCTGTAATATTGCTCCCGGCACCGAGTTTATATGTGAGTCCAGCGTCGACTTGCCCGGCGTGATGAAACTGTTAAATTCACCGACAGCGCCTATATATCCAAGCCAAGATCGTGGTCTGGCATGGCGCTTTATTTCTCTACTAAATATCAATTTTCATTCCCTTTTACAAAGCAACCATCCAACGGATGCGCTGAAGGAAACCCTGAGTATTTTTGGCTCACAAGGTGAGGCTTTAAGCCAAATTGATAATATCAAGCAGGTCACATATCGCTCGCAAGTTGCCCCGATCAGGGTTTGTGGGCGTAATATTTTTGCGCCGGGCACAGAGGTGGAAATCACGTTGAATACCCAGGGCAACTTATCCCTGTTTGGCCATGTCATAGACGGCTTCTATCAGCAGTTTTGTAGTTTTGACCGCTTTATTCAGGTACACATTAAGCTGTTTGGCCAGGATGGCACATTAAAATCCTACCCTAAACGCCACGGGAGCCAACAATGTCTCTGATTAGCGCCCTTCAGGCTGAGCCGCAAAGATTCGAGTTTGTTCAAACAGTCCGCTTGTTGAAACAACTGGGCCACCAAAATATCGAGTTACAGGCTGAAATAATGCCTGTTGCACCAGATCTTCAGGTCAGCCGGGTGGAACTGGTAGCGGATAAGGCGAAAATAACCCTTTGCATCGAAGCACTAAGCGGCGCGAAAGGGGTGATCCCACACTATATATATGAAGAATTATTATCCGGCCTACACAGTGAAAACGATGCGTTAAAACAGTTTCTCGATGTGTTTAACCTGCGGGTTTTCGAGCTGGATTTAAAGCTCAGGAATCGAAGCTGGTTACTGCTGCAGGAAGAGAATGCCAAAAACACGCTGCAACCCAGGATCAGCGAAACCCTGGCTAAGTTAAGCGCCATCAATAGCCGCTATGTGCCGGGCACTGAACTACTCAAGTACAGCTTGTTGCTAGGGTTAAAAAGTCGCAATCTACGAGATCTATCCCAACTTCTGCAGGACTACTTTGGTTATCAACTGCAAATTCAAATTAAGCCGCCTGAAAAACACAGTTTACCGCAAAATTCGTTAACCACGCTGGGTTGCAGCAATAATCGCCTTGGTCAGGGCCTGTTATTGGGAAGCCACTGCCAAATTGCAAATAGTCATATATCCATAACACTACAACCTGCATCCCGGGAAGAATTTATAGCCATCAAGCAAGCCAAGCATCTCGCCAAGGCAATCAAGGAAGTATCTAGCCTATTTTTACGTGATGAAACCAAAGTCTCTGTATACCAGGAAGTAAAACGCTCCTACCTGTTAAACCCAATACTCTCCAGTAAGCCTGAACTTGCCGCCAAGTTGGGAGAGGTAGATTACTTAGCCCCACATCGCATACCCGAACACAGGGTCAAACTACTGCTCAAATAAAAGGAAATGCTCATGACTCAGGTTAAACTTTCCAACCTTGTGGAAAAGCTGGATAACGGGTTAAAACTGGCGCTTGAATCCGCGGCAGGGGATGCGATGAACCAAGGCGTACCAGCCATTGAAATCGATCATTGGTTTATCCAATTGCTACGCCAAAAAGACGAGCACTTGTTACAGCTGTTTAACAGCCAACACTTAAACCAGGAGCAACTTGTTGGTGAATTGACACGCCAGCTCGCTCAGCTCGGTAAGGGCAACGAAGGCCAGCCAACTTTAAGCCCTTCCCTGACAGAGTTAATCAAACAAGCCTGGATGCTGGCGTCGGTCAATTATGCTCAGGAACAGATCATCAGTTTGCATCTGATCCAGGCCCTGCTTGAGCAGAATGTAATGGGCCTAAAGAGTCTGAAATATGATGCATTAAGCCAATTATCTACGGAATCGTTACAAGCTCAGATACGAAAAGCAGGTAGCAACGCAAAAATTGATCAGTCACAAAATTTATCCCCAGGTTCAGCCAGTGGTGGTGAAGCCCTGGCCAAATACACAACCAACCTCACCCAACAAGCCAGAGAAGGAAATATTGATCCTATTTCCGGTCGTAATAGTGAGGTGCGTAAAGCCATCGATATCCTATGCCGTAAACGGCAAAATAACCCGATCCTGGTGGGCGAACCCGGCGTGGGTAAAACAGCCGTAATAGAAGGTTTGGCGTTAAGGATCGCCAACGATGACGTACCCGCAGCCATTCAAGGGGCCAATATTCACACCCTGGATCTGGGTTTGCTACAGGCTGGTGCTAGCGTCAAAGGTGAATTTGAGAACCGCCTTAAAGATGTGATTAACGAAGTTAAAAATGCACCAGAGCCCACTATCGTCTTTATCGACGAAGCCCACACCCTGATTGGCGCTGGTGGCGCTGCAGGACAAAACGATGCCGCTAATCTGCTAAAACCTGCCTTGGCGCGCGGAGAGTTCAAGACCATAGCGGCGACGACATGGGCAGAATACAAAAAGTACTTTGAAAAGGATCCGGCCCTTACTCGCCGCTTCCAGCTGGTTACCGTAGAAGAGCCCAACCCCGAAGATGCTATACAGATGCTGCGAGGGGTAGCCGCTTCATTGTCCAAGCACCATAAGGTGTTTATTCGTGAATCCGCCATAGATGCAGCCGTCAAGCTTTCCATTCGTTATTTGCCAAGTCGCCAATTGCCAGATAAGGCCATCAGCTTGCTGGATACGGCTTGTGCACGCATCGCCCTGACACAAGGCGCTAAACCAGAAGCGATAGAACAACTTGAGCAAGTGATCCGCTATCAGCAAAATGAGCTGGCCGCGCTGCAAAAAGAAGATCTGTTGTTTTCCAATGACAAGGACAAAATTGCAGAACTGGAGCGCCAGCTTATCGATAACACGACAAAGCTGAACCAACTAACATCCCGCTGGCAGCAGGAAATCACCCAGGTCGATCAAATCAAATCCACGCAACAGGAAATCATCGAGCAAATTGAATTAGGCAAGGTCGCCAAATCACTGCAGGAAAAGCTGCAATGCCTTTGTGAAGAATTAGTTCAACTGCAGGGCGAAGCACCTTTGGTGAATGCTCTGGTAGACGAAAACATCATAGCTCAAATCATCGCCAACTGGACCGGGATCCCAGTGGGTAATATGTTAAGTGATGAAATCGCCAAATTACTCAGCCTGGAAAACGAGCTGCATAAGCGGGTAATAGGTCAGGAGCCCGCCATAAACGAACTTGCCAAAAGCATCCGCATCTCCCGCGCCGGCCTAACCGACTCACGTAAGCCCATAGGTGTCTTTCTGATGTGCGGCCCAAGTGGCGTGGGTAAAACCGAAACCGCTATGGCGTTAGCAGAGCAGATGTATGGCGGCCATAACGACCTGACTGTGATCAATATGACTGAGTTTAAAGAGGAACATAAAATATCCATGTTGCTCGGCTCTCCTGCGGGTTATGTCGGGTTTGGCGAAGGGGGGGTATTGACCGAAGCCATACGTCGCAACCCCTACTCCGTACTACTGTTGGATGAAATGGAGAAGGCCCACCCTGGTGTGCACGATCTTTTTTATCAGATCTTCGACAAAGGACATATTAAAGACAGCGAAGGACGCACGGTAGACTTTAAAAATACAATTATTATTATGACCTCAAATGCCGCCGATCAGGCCATCTGCGATATTTGTGCCGAAACAGAGCGACGTATAGATAATCAACAACTGGTGGAGCAAATTCGTCCCAGCCTCCAGCAATACTTTAAACCCGCTTTTTTGGGACGCACCACCATAGTGCCTTATTACCCATTGAACGACAATGAACTGGCCAAACTGTGTGAAATTGCCTTGAACCGGATCCGCAAGAAATTGGCGGATCAATATCAGGCCAGTTTTAGCTATGAGGATAAATTCATCGACTACATAGTGTCACGCAATACAGACCCTACCACTGGCGGCCGGGCTATCGAGCAAATCATCAATCGTTCATTGATGCCAAGGCTGGCAGAGCAGTGCATCACCAGGCTAAGTGAAAATCTGGCTATCAACCAGGTAAAGGTCAGTTGTGCGCATGGTGCCGATAACTTTGAACTAACGATTCGATAAACCATGAAAAACAACAGCGATATGCCACAAGGGGCGCATTCAGAACCATCAATTTTGGCTATTGATGCGCTGCAAGCTAGACGCCCCCCATTTAAAGCCAAAGGGAGGGCAATTGTTGTTTGCACTTGTGTTGCTTGGACAATAGATACTGCTTTGCTGTTAAACCGCATGTCAAAGCAGTTAATAATAAAGCTAACTAAACACATGCTCCGCGCTTATAACGAAATCTCAAAGCCAGTTAAAAACCAGTGGCCGTGCTCTAACAGGTCATCTGGTCATCTGTTGTTCGCCGGATTATTGCTACTCACGTTAATCAATAACCTGGCTTTTGCCGCCAATACCGGGCCGAGTCGGTTATTGCTCACCACCCAATTGTGGCCCCCTTATCAGACTCATACAGATGGACAAATCGATGGCTTGGCAACCCTTAAGGCAAAGTGCGCCTTGGGCAAAATGAATCAGCCCTATCAAATAACCATGACCGGTTGGGACAGGGCGCAGCTCTTAGTGCAAAGTGGCAAACAACATGGCTTTTTTGTGGCTACACAAAATACAAACCGTGACGAATATGCGAGTTTATCTGTCCCCCTAGGTCACCTGAAATCCAGTTGGTACTTTGCTCCAGGCATCAGCCCAAATATCTCCGAACTGAGTAAATTAAGCCTTAAAGTCTCGGCAAAATTTGGCTCAAACAAATGGTTCCAGCTTAAGCGACAAGGCTTTAACGTAGTTAAGAAACCTAGAAATACAAAAGCCTTACTTAAGCTATTAAAGGACAGAGAGATAAACGCAGTACTGGAAGACGAACTAGTATTTCGCAATGAACTACACAAAGCAGGCTTACCCAACGACTACTTCAAATCTCAGTTGCTGGAAACTAAACCCATGGGTGTTTATTTTCTGAAATCTTTCTTAGCCAAATACCCGGGATTTTTGGACCAATTTAATAACGCCGCACAACTGTGCGAGATAGGCAAGTCATGACAATTAGTATTCAACTCACCCAAATACCACAAAATGAAAATGTGGTGACCCGAATTGTTAATTTGCCAATCAACGGCGGCTCTATCGGCCGATCTTTCCAAAGTACAGTACAACTACCGGATCAGACTCAGCAAATATCCCGCATCCATGGGGATATCAGCCAGACAGACGAAGGTTACCTGCTGACAGATAAAAGCCAAAACGGCATTCAGATTAACAGCAAAAAATTGCCCTCCGGCGCTTCGCGCTTGCTTAAGGACGGAGATATTTTGAGCATCGGCGGCTACACCTTGCTCATTAGCGCCTTGGGTGAAACGTTTAAAACCAACACGGTAAAGATACCCGATATGGCAAAAGATAACTTCACCGAACCAAATTTCTCACTGGATTTGAACAGTGACAACGAACTGGATTTCCTGCAAGAGGAACACGATCCAGCATTAAACCTAGATAATAATCCATTATTTTCATCCAAGGGTGTGCTTAGCGATGATCCCTTTAACGATGATCCCTTTATGGATATTGCCCCTGAGCCTGACGACGAGCCGCTGGATATACAGCCAAGTGAACAGGAATTTATGCCTGTTCATCCCGCTGTAAACCCAGAGACAGAGGCGCTATCAAAACGCGTGGATCAGCTGATCGCGTTAACCCAAAAGAATAACCAAACCTTACAAGATCCAATCCAAACTCAGGAGATCTTATTCGCCAGTCTTGAGCAGACACTCGAACAATTTCTGAACGAATTTAGCCCGGTTTATTTGGAACAGATGTTTGCCGAATACAGCTCTGGATTTTTTGCCAATAAAGAAAAGAAATACTGGCGAATTTATCGCAAGCACTTTGATATGAAAAAGGAAAATGGTGACTTCAACCGCCAATTTAAGGCTCTTTTTCTGGAAAACATGCATAAACAAGGGGTCAAAAGGTGAAGCTTATATTCAGCCTGCTTATGCTTACTCAGCTGATGGCTTGCTCATCAGATCCGATACCGGCTACCACAAGCTATAGCCTGGATATCTCGGCGGATAGCGAGTTGAATCCGCATATGACAAATAACAGTAACCCGGTATTTGTGCGGTTTTATCAACTAAAAGATGCACAAGCCTTTAATCAGGCCGCCTTTATCGACTTGTACAACAAGGACACAGAAGTATTGGCCCAATCCCTATTATCCAAGCAGGTATTAGGTGCTGCATTGCCTGGCAGCGAACAGAGGATCCAGCTCAAAATTCATCGCGATACTCAGTTTTTAGCTGTACTGGTGGAGTTTGCCAATTACCAACAGGGTGAGCCAAAAGCCTTGTTGATTCTGCCCAAATCCAGCGAACAAGTTATGTTTCTGCGCCTTGCCGGTATGACAGCATCATTGGCCGCAGCCGAAGAAAATAAATCCTGGTGGTAAGCGCTTTAGCTTAAGCACAATAATAGATGGAGATATGTTGTGGACGCGTATAAAAAAGTAGTGTGGAAAGAAGGCATGTTTATCGCCCCTCAGCATTTCCAACAACAAGATCGTTTTTTACAAAACTATATTCAGCAAAATATTGAAACCCTGGCCGGTTTTTCGCCATTTTTTGGCATTACCAAATTAGCCATAAACTCCCCCTTACTTAAAGTCGGAAAATTAGCGGTATCCGAGTGTGCTGGTATTTTCCCCGATGGTAGCCAGTTCAGCTTTAACCAGGAAATTTTGCTGGATATTCCAGACACAGCCATAGAGAAATTGGTATACCTCGCCCTGCCTATATCCCTGCAGGGCAAAAATGAATACGCCGCAACCCAAGCCGATGCAAGTCGTTACCTTGGGCAGACCATCAATGTATTCGATAACGCAACCTCAGAAAACGCCAGCGTAGAAATTGATGTGGCCAGGGCTAATATCAGCCTTAAGAGTGAAGATGAAGACTTATCAGGCTTTACCTGTATTCCATTGGCTAAAGTACTGGAATGTGACGAATCCGGCGCCATCATTTTGGATCGCAGCTTTATCCCAAGCTGCCTGCACTACAGCGCCTCTTCATTTTTAAGTGAACGCCTGAAAGAGCTGTGTGCCCTGGTCAATAACAGGGCAACATTAATCCTGCAACGCATACAAGCCGGACAACAACAAAAGAGCGAGCAAACCCTGATGCTTGATTATTTATGGCTGCAAACACTGAATAGCCGCATGCCCTGGCTGGAATGGGTGATAAACAATAGTCAATACTCCACTCACCAACTATATCAGGAGCTTAGCCGTTTCGAGGGTGAGTTATTGAGCTTACAGCCTGCCATCCCCAATGGGACGGAAAAATTAAAGGTGGAGGACCTATATCCGGCCTTTAATCGCCTGTTTTCCAGCTTAAGGGATATGCTCACCCTGATCCAACAAGATTCAGTAATCGAATTCCAATGGGATAAACAGCTGTTTGAAAAACGCCGCTTGTTACGCACGCTTATCAAAGACCCTCAGATATTGGACAACCGGCGTTTTGTGCTGGCGGTAAAGTCACCTCAGGGCTCGGTGAGACTAAATGAACTATTTCCCATAGCGGCAAAATTAAGCGGTAATGCCAGAATTGCCGAACTGGTACGCAATGCCTTGTCAGGTATTGAGCTAAACCCGCTGCCTATCGCGCCCATTGAGCTTAAGGCACAACAGGGCGTCGCCTATTTTGAGGTCAATACACTGAATGAATTGTGGCAGGAAATGCTGCAAGGCAGGGACACGCTAGCCCTGCACCTGGATTCCAGAATTCAGGATCCACAAATCACCTTATACGCGCTTAAGTAGCAGAGTACTATATGGAATTTTTGGACGAAGCAACAGTTACGGTCGAGCATAAAATATCGTCGCCTGGCTCTCAGGACAAAGAGCATGTTAGCCCACAAGTAGCTATTAACCAGGCCGATAACCGGATAGGCTTTCTACGCCACTTTGATAAATCCGAAAACCAACTGATCAATATCAGCAGTGAGCTGTTGGCCATTAGTATTAAGTTAGCACAATTACCAGAGCCAGAAGATATCGGTGAATTTCGTCGCCAGCTGATAATCAAGCTCAATAAAGTAAAAACTAGTGCCGCTCAACTCGCCTACCCAGTAGCGATTATTGATAAGCTATGCTTCTTATTTGCCGTGGTTTTGGATGAGTTTATCCTTTATAGCGATTGGGGGGAAAAACAAGGCTGGGAAAATAAAACCCTGTTAAGTGAATTATTTGGCATGCGCAACGGGGGGGAATTATTTTATACAGTGGCGGAAAAATCTATTCGCCAACCCGCTAAATTGATCGACCTGATCGAAGTTATCTATATCTTCATTAATATTGGCTTTAAAGGCCAGTATAGGTGTCAAGATACAGATAAACTCACCCTGCTTACCTATGAGCTGGAGCGCATATTACAGCAACATCGTCCGAACGCCGCACTTCACTGTAAGACTCAGGTACAACAGCCAAAAACCCGAATTCCTGCCAGGCGTAAGCGCTATTTGGCCCTTACCCTGACCTTTTTATTGCTGATCACAATGAGCTGGGGGGTAACCCAGTTCTGGTATAACAAAACCCATTTACAACGAGCTAGAGATTTTGATGCTCTGTACAGCTACAGCCACAAATACATAATTTCAGGGCAGCAAAACGATGTTATTTACCTGAGTACAGATAAGGATATGCAAGGGGGAACAGTGAATGCGCCAAATATACAGAATTCACCGTCGGCTAACTGGATTATTCAACTGGCAACCTTTGACAATAAAAGCAATGCCGAGTCCTTTCTAAACGCGCTCTCCGCCTCTTCCTATCAGGCCAGGGTCAATGCCTATAAAAAGTACTACCGGGTGATTGTTCGCTCCGCCAGCTTGGCTGAAGCCAAACTGATCAAGCAACACTATAAGCAACAAGACAATATAAACGCCCTTATTATCAAATCGAATGTGGAAGCTGAAAAAGTATGAGCAATAAAAATCGGATTTTTGTTTCCATTTTCGTCAGTTTACTGGCCATCGCTATTCTAGTTCTGTTGGTGCTGACTCCACCTATGGAGGCATTTTTGATCCCGGGAATTATCACTGCGATAATAATGGGACTCTTACTTGGCGCCTTGCTCTACTTATGGCTAAGAAAACACAGCCAGGACGAAATAGACGCCAAGCAAAAGCAGAAGCAACTCAAACGCAAGGCTAAACTAGTGAGTGGCCATTTCGACCGCATGTTAAAGCAGCAGGCCGGCAAACGCAGATTTCACAGTCGCTATGATCAACCCATATACCTTTTCCTCACCGCAGATACACAAGAGGACAAAGCCCTGATCCAACAAATGGGTTACGAAGCTTATAAGCTGGATGAATTCGGTAGTGAAATGGAGTTTCCTATTTTATTTTGGATTAGCGAACACAGTATACTAATCAGCATACAAGATAACCTTGAGCCTGAATTACTTAAAACCCTCAACAGAAAACTGAATAAATGGCGTGGGCGTCAGGCGGCAAATGGGATCCTGTTGGCGACCAATATCGAAAAGTTACTCAAAGGGAATAAGGATCAACAAGAACAGTTAGCGGAGCAGAACCGGCTAAACATAATCACATTTAACCAAGCATTCGGACTCAACCTACCTGTATATTGCGTGTTTACCCAGATGTCCGCATTAGCCGATTTCTGTCAATATTTTTCGGCTTTCGAAGAATCACGGTTAGATGAAGCACTTGGTGCAACTATGCCTGTGAGCAAAAATTGCGGCATCAACCCAGACTGGTTCGAACAATCTTTCGATAAATTAATTCAACAACTGATATCCGGGATTTCCGGGGCTATATCCGCTCAATTGAGTCCTGAGTATCGCCAGGCTATCTCAAGCGCCCCCTATCAATTCGGTCTTATAAAACAAGAGTTATGGCGTTTTTTGCAGCACTTATGCCGCACGGAGCAGTTACACCAGGGAATAAGTTTTCGCGGCTATTATTTCACTAATACCCAATTGGAAAGCCAGACAACAGACTTACTGGCAAGCAGCATTGGTGCCGATCTGGGATATACAGAAATTAAGCAGGGGCCAGCGAGCCAGATCCGCAGCAGTATGTTTACCCAACACTTGATAAGCCATGTGATCCTGCACGAGAATCACCTGGTGGGTGTCAACAAGCCCAGAGAAAACCGTTTACTCCTGACACAATCTGCCTACGCCGCCTGTTGTTGTTTGTTGTTGGCGGGTGTTGTCAGCATGATCAAATTTAATTTTGACGATCAGAGCAGAATTGAGCGCAGGGCCGATATTTTACTTGAACGCTACAAAGAAGCTATCGCTGCCACGCCGTACAACCTGGAAAATATGGCGGAAAACATCCCCAATCTCTACTCTATGTATGAGATTTACCAGCTATATCAACAACCAAAACCTTGGTATGCGGTTATCTGGATACCCAGCCCAAGCATAAAGCAGGAAGTAGCAAACGCGTATTTCGATCAACTTAAGCATGTCTTGCTTCCTTCTATGGTCAACACCCTGGAAAAAGACCTCTTTGTCTATGTCACTTTGGAAGATCAATCCAAGACCCTGGAGCTACTGAACCTGTATAACTTGCTCTATCAGAATGAGCGAACCGACAACAAAAGGTTAATCGAGTATTTTAATGCCGCCCTGCTCGAGCAAGGGGACGTAGACTCAGCGAATCTCAAGCAACTGACCAAGCTACAGCAAGGGCTGTTTCAACAAAACCTGACACCACAGAAACAAAATTATGCACTCCAGGAACTGGCTAAAAATGTAATCAATCAATCGGGGCTGGAACACCTACTGTACAAACATATCAGCGAAAATACCAAGTTTTCCCGTAGGGTGGATATTCGCAGTGAATTGGGCAATCGATTTTTTGAGTTGTTCAACTTTAGCCAGGATTACGTTGGCTATATGGTGCCCTATATGTTTACCCCACAGGGCTTCAACGAAATAGATCTGACCGTCACCTCTCCACTGATCCAAGATGCATTGCGCACCTACGAAGGGGTAGCAGGTAAAAGCCCTAGTGCCCTGGAGGTATACCGTATCAGCAAGGATCTCAGGCAAACGTATATCAACGACTATATTTCCTATTGGCGCAACTTTGCCAGCCAAATTAACCTACAGGTATTTTCTGGCAGTGCCGAACTAAAACAAACCCTTACCAGGTTAACAGAAATCACGGACACACCACTGATCCAGTTATATCAAACCCTTAAAAAATATACCCATATAGAAATTGACGCCGCAAGACTACCCCCTGCTACCGAACAAGCAACTCAGCTACTCACCGAACAACTGAATGTGCCACAAATTAAGAGCGACAAAAATGTAGCGGCAAACCAGATAAACCTGGTATTCGCCCATTACCAAAAATATATCGCCTGGAATGAGCAAGGTTCAAGCCCCTTGGGACTATTGCAAGGACAGCTAGGGGACGTTAAAGACTGGCTCGATAACTTCTACCATTCGGCAGATCCTGGGCAGGCCGCGTTTACTCGTTTGTCTCAACCTCTGCAAGGGAATAACCCGGTAGCGCAGCTACAACAAGCCGCCAGCAAACAACCTGATTTGGTGAATGAGTTAGTGCAAAAGCTGAGCCTGGAATCTAATAAGTTGGTATTACAACTTGCGCATCAGCACATCAACAAGGTTTGGCAAACCAATGTATTGCTGGATTACAACAAGCTGATTGCACCTTTTTATCCCTTCAATGAGAGCGCTATACAAGACTCAAACCTTGCCGAAGTAAAACGCTTTTTTGCCCATGAGGGTACCTTAACCGGCTTTATCAATGAGTATCTAAAAGCATTTTCTGAACTGACCTATGGTCAACCTTCCTTACCCGGCCTGCTGCCAGATACGGCACTGACACTGGATCCTCGCCTCTGGCAAATGATTGTAAAGGCCAAAACAATTCAAGATGGCCTGTTTATGCAAGGACCACAAACCTTTGGACTGAATTTTAAGTTAAAGGCGAACAATATGTCTTCCAGCATAACCGAGTTTTCTATCTACACGGATAAACCCGTATTTCAATACCGTCACGGCCCTTCCTTGTGGGTAGAGGTTTCCTGGCCCAATAAGGCGCAGGTAGAAGACTTCCTGGGGCTAGAACTTAAAGCCGGCGATCAAAAGCTCAGTGACCAGAAGTTAGCCGGAAGTTGGAACTGGTTCAGGCTATTAACACCTAATATGCTGCCCCACAATAGTAACCAGGTAGAGCTCGCGTTTGAGCAACAAAATGTAGTGTTAGAATTAAAAACCGACTCTCAAGTTAACCCATTCGAGGCGGGGTTTTTCAGTCACTTCCTGCTACCTGAATCCATCTAATTCGTCGGCGCGACATGGCCTCCCATATCCTGTTACCTGTATATGGCCTGAAGCTTTAGTACCTTAATGGGAAGGCGAGATTAATCTTAAGCCCGGGTGAAAGGTTTTCCGCCACTATACTGCCGCCATGTTTACGCACTGCATTCTCGGCAATGGCCAAGCCCAAACCTGTGCCACCTGATTCCCTGTCTCTAGCTTCGGACACCCGATAAAAGGGTCTGAAAATCTGCTCCAGTTCAGACTCTGGTACTCCCGGACCATCATCAGAGACAGAGATATTCACCTCATCGCCGGTTTTTGTTATATCCATAATCACGTTAGAGCCGGCGTATTTAATCGCATTACGAATAATATTTTCTACTGCACTGGATAACAGAGCGGGGTAGGCATTGAGTTCAATTACCAGGTCTCCTTGGTGGGCGAAGACTTTTCCTTTTTGTTCTGCCTCAAATTCCGCGTCCTCGAGTAACTCTTCGAACAGACTATCCAGCCTGATATGCTGCTTCTCTTGCTGGTTTAATTGCATCCTTGATAAACCCAGCAGATCTGCAATCATCTGCTCCAGTCGTTCCGCTTCGATATCGATACGCTGTAACTCCTTAGACTCCCCCTGGTGCTTCCTGGAGATTGCCAGCGCCAAGCGCAAACGGGTAAGTGGGGATCTCAATTCGTGGGAAATATCACTGAGCAGCCGCTGTTGATTGGACAGAGTTTCCTTCAGAGTAAAAACCATCTGGTGCATACTGCTGGCCATACGGCCAATCTCATCACCTCGGTTAATTTGTGGTAACTCGGCATCGAAGTCTCCTTTAGCAATCTTACTGGAGGCTTGTTGCAATTTTCTTAGGGGAGATGTCAGGTGCCAGGCCAACAGTAAACATAACGGAGTACTCACCAGAATAGCCACCAGAATTAACAAGCCCGGGTTATCCAGCAACCAGGCCACCATATACTTTTCACCACCTCTAATATAGCGGCTACTGTAGAGCAGATAATTTTGATCGTTATATTGAAATACTATGGGCCCTATCATATACCAGTTGGGCTGAACACTGACTTTAGGAACTGCAGGGTTATCGCTATCAACGATAAATCGGCGCAGCGCTTTAGGCGCCCGGCCGTTCAAAATACTGCCGTCCTCCTCCACCAGGTATACTTTATGCCCGCCGGGTCCTTTTACCCGAGTTAACAAATCGGATAAGGGCACTGTGGGATGACGGGCGACCTGAAGAATTAACCGCTGGGTTATTTTTTCCAGCATGATTAGACTGGGCCTGTCCAGAGGTCTTAACTGCCTGGAATCCAGCTTTGGTAGTACAGTTAAAGCGGCAATAACCAATAGGATAAACAGCCAGAATCCGGCGAAAATCTTAAAAAATAGGCTATTTACCCACATTTTTATACCTCTTTACGTTACCCCCGGACCTCAGAGTCTTAACTTTTGCTAGCCTTCAAGCCACATATACCCCCGGCCTCTTAGGGTTTTTACCCTATCCTGGCCATCGACTCTGGGTGGCAGCTTACGCCTGAGGTTGCTCAAGTGCATATCCAGGCTGCGGTCAAAAGGCATCAGCTTTTTACCCAGCACCTGCTCACTTAAATCAGCTTTTGAAAACAGCTTACCCGGATGGGCGACAAATTGCTGCAGCAACATAAATTCGGTCCCCGTCAGGTCCACATGTAACTCCTGGCAAACCACCTGTTGCTTGCTCGGATATAAGGTGACATCCAGGTGGACCAAGGTTTCCAAATTGGCATCCAGCTTTTTAAAACTGGTTCGACGCATGATGGCCTTAATTCTGGCGACCAGTTCCCGATCGCTAAACGGCTTGGCTAGATAGTCATCGGCGCCCATTTCCAGACCTAACACCCGGTCGATCTCTTCCCCTTTTGCGGTGAGCATCAACACGGGTTGATCGCTCTTTTGTCGTAAAAACTTTAAGGTGTCAAACCCGTTTAACCTGGGCATCATAACGTCCAACAATATTAAATCATAATCATTGGACAACGCCTTGGCTAAACCTTGCTCACCATCATATGCCAGCTCGACCTCAAATCCTTCGAGGGAAAGAAATTCCTTTAATAATGCAGCCAGCTCTCTATCATCATCAATTAATAGTAAATTACTCATACTTACCCCCTGCGACATAGCTTACCCCAGACACGTCCCTTTCCAGCTATCTTTACCTAGTTTTACACTGACTAAACCTTGGTTTTCAATGGGTGAACTAGACTAAATTTCGTTGTTAACCCGAGGAGATAATCATGAATAAACTTGTCAAAGTGATGGCATTTGCAATTGCCTTACCCCTGACCGTATCCGTTGCCCAGGCTAAGTCGAACGAGCATCAACGCTCGGGTGGTTTTTACCAGCTAGTGAAGCAGTTGGAGCTCAGTGATGAACAAAAAATGCAAATCAAAGACATTATAAAACAGGCGAAGTCGGAACATCCTACACAGGATCATAAAGCCGATAAAAAGGAACATAAAGAGAAAAGCCTGGCTCTGCTCACCGCCGAGTCATTTGATGAAGCGAAAGCAATAACACTGATCGAATCCAGGCAAGAGAAAATGAAACAAATGCAGCTAGCCAGACTGAAATTACAACACCAGGTGTTCCAGGTCTTAACTCCGCAGCAACAGGGAAAGTATCAGGAATTGATGACCCGAAAGCGTGGTCACCAAAGTCAATAAGGTTATAATCAACGCTTAGCACATCAACTGAGAGCAAGGTGTGAGCAAGCAAAACTATTCAAAATTAGTAACACTGGCCGCGTGGGCCGCTACCTTAGCGGCCACGCTAATGATCATCACTAAACTGTTCGCATGGATAGTTACGGGTTCAAGCAGTATTCTGGCATCCCCGACGAATTCTCTAATGGATGTCGCCGCATCAGGGATCAATTTACTCAGGGAGTAAAAATATCAGCCCTTGGTCACTCACTGACATGGTCACCAAAGTCAATAAGGTTATAATCAACGCTTAGCACATCAACTGAGAGCAAGGTGTGAGCAAGCAAAACTATTCAAAATTAGTAACACTGGCCGCGTGGGCCGCTACCTTAGCGGCCACGCTAATGATCATCACTAAACTGTTCGCATGGATAGTTACGGGTTCAAGCAGTATTCTGGCATCCCTGACGGATTCTCTAATGGATGTCGCCGCATCAGGGATCAATTTACTCAGGGAGTAAAAATATCAGCCCTTGGTCACTCACTGACATGGTCACCAAAGTCAATAAGGTTATAATCAACGCTTAGCACATCAACTGAGAGCAAGGTGTGAGCAAGCAAAACTATTCAAAATTAGTAACACTGGCCGCGTGGGCCGCTACCTTAGCGGCCACGCTAATGATCATCACTAAACTGTTCGCATGGATAGTTACGGGTTCAAGCAGTATTCTGGCATCCCTGACGGATTCTCTAATGGATGTCGCCGCATCAGGGATCAATTTACTCAGGGAGTAAAAATATCAGCCCTTGGTCACTCACTAACATGGTCACCAAAGTCAATAAGGTTATAATCAACGCTTAGCACATCAACCGAGAGTAAGGTGTGAGCAAGCAAAACTATTCAAAATTAGTAACACTGGCCGCGTGGGCCGCTACATTAGCGGCCACGCTAATGATCATCACTAAACTGTTCGCATGGATAGTTACGGGTTCAAGCAGTATTCTGGCATCCCTGACGGATTCTCTAATGGATGTTGCCGCATCAGGGATCAATTTGATCGCGGTAAAAATCTCCTTAACTCCCGCCGACGATGAACACAGGTTTGGCCATGGCAAAGCGGAAAGTCTGGCCGGATTAGCTCAGGCCGCATTTATTTCTGGAAGCTCTTGTTTACTGATCCTAAATGGGTTCTCTGCCCTGGTTAAGGGGCAAACCGTTGAAGAGCCAGGACTGGGAATCTGGGTAATGGTATTTTCCATTATAGTAACGCTCGCCTTAGTCACTTTCCAAAACCACGTGGTAAAACGCACAGGTAGTGTCGCCATCAAAGCCGACTCGCTGCACTATAAGTCCGATATCATCATGAATCTAGCGGTTTTGGTCGCCCTGGGGTTATCTTCATTTGGCTTGGGCTGGGCCGATGGCTTGTTTGCTATTGGTGTTGGTTTTTACATCATGTACAGCGCCTGGCAAATAGGCAAGCAATCTGTGGATGCCTTGATGGATAAGCATTTGCCAAAAGAAGATGAGAAGCGCATTCTTAACACCGCTCGTAATATTGACAATGTCTGTGGTATCCATGATTTAAGAACACGCCAATCTGGTAGTACAACCTTTATTCAGTTACATTTAGAGCTGGATGACGATCTTTCCCTGTTCGAGGCACACGCCAAAGCAGAAATTTTGGAGCAGGCTCTCGAGAAATTGTACCCAGACACTGACATTATCATTCACCTGGACCCAGCCTCCGTCGTACCAAAAGAACGAGCACAAAATAAGATCATGTTCGAGTCTTAAGCTCGAGCAAGCACGGTAAAAACAAGGTAAGAAGGCAATAACATCAGTGGAATGTAATGCAGCGGGCTAACTGGCAGCATAAAAGGCGCACGACATTTTGATAGTACAATTTCAATTCGAAATTTCAACTTGAACAAGCACGGTAAATACAAGGTAAGAAGGCAATAACATCAGTGGAATGTAATGCAGCGGGCTAACTGGCAGCATAAAAGGCGCACGACATTTTGATAGTACAATTTCAATTCGAAATTTCAACTTGAACAAGCACGGTAAATACAAGGTAAGAAGGCAATAACATGGATGAAATGCAGCAGGCCACCTGGCAGCGTATAAGACAAGAAGCACTACGTTTGGCAGGTGATGAACCTATGCTGGCCAGCTTTTTTCACTCGACCATACTTAATCACCATTCGCTAAAATCTGCGTTAAGTTACCAACTGGCTAACCGACTGGACAGCCCTACCGTGCCAGCCATACTGATCCGGGAAATTATCGAAGAGGCGCTCAAATCAGACACCGATATCCTGCACGCGGTAGTGGCGGATCTTTGTGCCGTCCAGGAGCGAGATCCTGCTGTCGAGTACTTTTCCACTCCGCTGCTTTACCTAAAAGGCTTCCATGCCATTCAGGGTTATCGTGTGGCCCACTGGTTATGGCACCAGCAACGACGCCCGTTAGCCATGTACCTGCAAAGTCAGATCTCAGTGGTGTTCGGTGTTGATGTACACCCGGCAGCCCGGATTGGCAAGGGAATCATGTTCGACCATGCAACAGGCATAGTGGTGGGTGAAACCGCCATCATAGAAAATGACGTTTCCATATTGCAGTCCGTGACCTTGGGCGGTACAGGTAAAGAATGCGGCGATCGCCATCCCAAGATCAGAGAAGGGGTGATGATAGGCGCGGGCGCCAAAGTACTGGGTAATATCGAAGTAGGCGCCGGGGCCAAAGTTGGCGCTGGTAGTGTTGTGCTGGAGCCTGTTCCCGCTCACACCACAGTAGCCGGAGTGCCCGCCAAGGTAGTCGGTAAACCCGCCTCGGATAAACCGTCGCTGGATATGAACCAGAATTTATAATACGTTCGAGGGCATCCTCTGATGCCCTCGAGTAAAGCCTCAATCACAGATATATTTAAAGCGCGGCATTAATACACCGTCCACTTCAACTTCCTCCTGAAACATATCCAAAGGCCTGACCCACAATTTGCCTTCGCCATAAAGGGGACGATAAACTACCATCCATTCTTCCGTTTCACTGTGACGCGCTAAGTCGATAACTTGATACTCTGCGCCCTTATAATGCCTATATTTACCGGGTTTCATGTTAAAACTCACTCTTCAAGGTTGAATAACCCTACTCGAATGCTTATGCTCGTGCTACTTTCATATGCATTCTTTCCATAAGGGTAAACCCATGTCTTTTGAAGTTTTAGAAAAACTGGAATCCAAAGTTCAAAGTGCGGTAGACACTATCTCGATTTTACAAATGGAAATTGAAGAATTAAAACTATCCAATTCCACATTAAGTGAAGAAAATGAGCAACTTAAAGGTCAGCAACAGCTATGGCAGGAACGTTTACAAGCCCTGTTAGGAAAAATGGACCAGATGGAAGAATCTGTCTAAGGTAAAAAGCCCAGGTACAGGCCTGGGCCAAAAATGCTTAATCGATATCTAACGGTTCGGGTGACAACACAATACCTGTACTGTCAGCATAGAGATGATCTTCTGGCAAAAAGGTGACTCCACCAAAATTAACCGGTAAATCCGCTTCGCCTACCTCCGTATCTTCAGCCCCCACGGGAATGGAAGCCAGTGCCTGAATACCCAGGTCCAGCTCTTCCAAAGCATCCACATCCCGGACGCAGCCATAAACAATAATACCTTCCCACTCATTGTCAGCCGCTGTTTCTGCAATATCAGCATCCACCAACGCACGTCTTATCGAGCCACCACCATCTATCAATAACACCTTGCCAGCGCCTGCTTCCTGCACCGCTTTACGGATCAAGCCATTTACTTCGAAGCACTTAATGGTGACGACTTCACCGCCGAAGGAGCTACGTCCGCCAAAATTAGCAAACATAGGTTCAACCACATCCACAGTGTCGGCATAGGTATCGCACAATTCAGAAGTGTTGTATTCCATAGTTTTTCACCTAATGAATAGAAACAGTATGGTTTAGGCTGCTAAGCCAAGTTCCAAGTATAAACCTAACTCTATGCTTTTCAATCGCATTTCTGTTTCAAAATGAATAACTTTGCGCCAAGACAATAAGATAAGCAACAGTTTCGGGATTAATGGGTAACCCTGCGCTGATCCTTAATGTTTCGCCACCGAGTGTGTTGTGATGGCCGTAGCAAAAATTAAGATACAGTAAAAGTCGGGGAATAAAGGTCACTTGGTTTAAATTAAGCCACATTCTGCTAAACCTATATAAGAGGCTGTGCTGGCCCAAGTTTAGGTAGGAACAAATGCTAAGGATTGGCAACTCCCCCCAAAATAAGCTCCAATTACAGGAAGCGTACTCTAGTCAAGCGCCCAGGAGACGGTATGGTCTTCTTTAGCTACCTGGCTGCAGCGATCGCCTACTTGTTTTTTTTGTGCCTTATCCTGGCAGCCGGAATAAAGACCCGGCAAGGTAAACTGTTGTTTATAGCATCATCTGTCAGTCTGTTCTGGGCCCTGCATGTCGTACTCTATTACGAGCTTAATTGGTTATCACTCAGTGATTACATACTGTTTGATACACTGCGGGCGTTGAGCTGGCTGATTTTTCTTCTGGCGCTCCCCATCGAGAAAACCAGTCTGTTTACCAATAAGACGTTTTGGTTGGCCATAGTGCTCGCCCTTAGCATTAATATCCATCATATATATATTGCCCTAACTCATACCGAAAGCAGCTTAAGCGGAATATATTTGTCCCTGGCGCTTATTGTCCTGTTATTCACTCTGCTGGAACGTTGCTACCGCTTACTGCAAGGAGAAAACAAGTGGCAGATAAAGCCACTGTGTATTTATTTAGCCATTGTTTATAGCTGTGACTTCTATATGTACGCCCAGGCCGCGTTACTGGGCAGCCAGGATTACAATATCTGGATGGCGCGAGGTTTTATCCACTGTCTGGCCCTGCCACTACTGCTATTAGCAACAAAGCGTACAACCATGTGGTCCGTACGTATCTACGTTTCAAGAGATGTGGTTTTCCACTCCAGCATGCTGCTATTTGCCGGTAGTTATCTCATGTTGATGGCCTTTTCTGGTTACTACATTAAATATATTGGTGGTCAATGGGGCAACTTACTGCAATTCGCCTTTATTGCATTTGCCGTGGTGATGCTGGTTACGGTTTTTTTATCCGAACGGTTTCGCCAGAAAGTAAAAGTCTTTATCGCTAAACACTTTTTTGCCAACCGTTACGAATACCGGGATGAATGGCTTTCCGTCACTGACTCCCTGCTGGAAAAAGATAAAGA
Source organism: Psychromonadaceae bacterium (assembly GCA_965249895.1). Classification (GTDB taxonomy): domain Bacteria; phylum Pseudomonadota; class Gammaproteobacteria; order Enterobacterales; family CBDFNC01; genus CBDFNC01. The sequence continues at coordinate 466,482 of CBDFNC010000001.1, read as the reverse complement.
TACGCCGCCTTTTGAGCATGCCTTAAATACCATACTCTCCCGGTTAAGGTGTCAGACCGGCTACCTGCTGGCTGAAGATGATACGGGTAACTTAACGTTAGTCACGGGTAAGAATAACAAACAGAACTTTAAGCCTGAATATGTTGAGCCCTTGCTACCGTTTCTAAAGAAGCAATCCTGGATTATCGATCTGGACGAATTCCGAAATAATCCGCAGCATTATAAAGAACTGGTAATGGCTCCAGAGCTACTGCATAACACCAACATCTGGCTAATCGTACCCATTTTTTACAAAGACAAACTGATCAGTATTCTACTACTTGGACACTCACTTAAACTGGCTGGGTTACAGTGGGAGGAAAGAGACTATATCAACGTTATGGTCCGCCAGCTGGCCCATTATCTGCTGTTACATAAGGCTAATCTGGCATTAACCGAAGCCAAACAGTTTGAAGCCTTTAACCAGATGTCCGCATTCTTAGTACACGACTTAAAGAATACCCTGGCCCAGTTATCCCTGATTGTTACCAACGCACAAAAATACAAGGACAACCCGGAGTTTATCGACGACAGCATAGATACATTGGCCAATGTCGTCACTCGAATGCGCAAAGTCCTGGACCACTTTAAACGTAACAAACCTCAAGCTAGTGAGGTGAGTGCGATTAATATCAATCAACTTATCGAGTCCGTATGCCTGGATCGCAGCCAGTCACAACCAAAACCCACTTTTAAATGCACTTCGGCGAAAGTCACCTTGTATGCCGACCGAGACAAGTTGACTAGCGTATTGTTTCATCTGATCCAAAATGCACAGGATGCTACCGAAGATTCCGGCTTTGTAAACGTTGAACTATCCACCGCCCCCAGCTGGGTTGAAATAAAAGTATCAGATAATGGCACGGGCATGGATGAGTCCTTTATTCGGGAAAGGCTGTTCTCTCCCTTCGATACTACTAAAGGAAATGCAGGTATGGGGATCGGTGTCTACGAGGCCCGCCAGTATGCGCAAAAGATGGGCGGCAGGCTGAACGTATCAAGCCAAAAGAGCAAAGGCAGTTGTTTTACTCTCAATTTACCGCTCAAGAAAAGTGACCCATCTGTGCCCCTCACAGGCAAAGAACAGGAGGTTGTATGAGTTCAGATAAGCCATTGTTATTAGTGGTTGAAGACGATCCAGGTATACAAAAACAGCTCAAATGGTGCCTGGATTCCTACGAGCTTATCTTCGCCAACGACAGAAAAAGTGCGATAAAACAGCTCAGGAGATTTGAACCCAGTGTGGTTACCCTGGATTTGGGTTTACCGCCAGATCCGGCGAATGTCTCGGAAGGGTTAAATACACTAGCAGAAATTCTGGCCTTGTCGCCACAGACTAAAGTCATAGTAGTCACCGGCAACGATGACAAGGACGACGCTATCAAAGCCATTTCCATGGGCGCCTACGACTATTATCAAAAACCACTTGAGCCAGATATTCTTAGCACTATTCTTAATCGCGCTTTTTGGGTCTACGAACTGGAACAAAAAAACCGCTTACTGGCCAGCATGAACTTTAAACTTAACGGCGTAATTGGGGATAGCCCCAACATTCAAACCATTTGCCGTCGGGTAGAAAAAATCGCCAAAACAGAAGTAACGACCTTGCTTCTGGGAGAGAGTGGTACAGGTAAAGAAGTGTTCGCCAGAGCCATTCATGCAAGTAGTAATCGAAGTAAAGGCCCTTTTCTCGCCATCAACTGCGCTTCCATCCCAGAAAACCTGCTGGAAAGTGAGTTATTCGGCTATGAAAGAGGGGCATTTACCGGCGCTCATAAAAAAACCAAAGGCAAAATCGAATGCACCCAAGGTGGCACTTTATTTCTCGATGAAATTGGTGATATGCCCCTGATGCTACAGGCTAAGATGCTGCGCTTCTTACAGGAGAGAGTAGTAGAGCCAGTAGGTGGCCGAACAGAAATTGACGTCGATGTCAGAGTTGTATGCGCGACCAATAAAGACGTAATAGCCATGGTGGCAGAAAAAAGTTTCCGCGAAGACCTCTACTATCGCATCAGCGAAATGACCATAAATATTCCCCCCCTCAGGGAACGAGACTGTGACGTTCTACTGCTGGCAAGAGCCTTCCTACATCAATACAACAAGGAACTGGCCACCAACATTAAGGGGTTTAACGAGCAGGCGCTGAATGCACTCACCCATTACCCCTGGCCAGGTAACATCAGAGAGCTGCAAAACAAGGTTAAATCTGCGGCGATTATGGCTGACGGTCAGCAGATCACCGCAGAGGATCTGGGATTAAGCAACGAAGACGACAGTATTCCTGCATTTAATTTAAGAGAAATTAGGGAGCAGACTGAAGTTCAGGTGATCACCCAGGTCTTTACTTACACCAATCATAATATCTCTAAAGCGGCCGAGTTATTGGGGATCACCCGACCAACCCTTTATGCCTTGCTGGATAAATACATGATCACCCCTGGCAAGGAAGCGAGCTAATGTTTCGCTGGCGTTTCCTCGGTTTCCGTCGCTGCAGATGACGGGCGCCTAGGAAACAGTCCATTTTCTTTCAGTTCAGGAAACATTTTTTCCGCATACCTGCGCGTCTCTATCAGGTTTTTTTGTTTTTCGTAGCGCTCAGTATCCAGCTTTTCAAAATATTTGTTGAGCAAAAAGTTAAGACTGATGGGCAATACACTAAGAAAGACAACGAGAGGCAACACCCATTTATAATTTTTCATTACTACACCACACTAAGACTAATTTCGCCGCCTAGTATACTAAATCCCGCATAAGCTTTTAATGACATATTCTGCTAAACTCCGGTGAAATTTTGCATAAAGAAATCCGTCGAACATGTTAGAAATCGCCCTTTACCAGCCTGAAATCCCGCCTAATACAGGCAATATAATTCGACTCTGTGCAAATACAGGCAATAGATTACACCTGATTGAGCCCCTGGGTTTTGATCTGGATGAAAAGAAAGTACGTCGGGCGGGGTTGGATTATCGTGAAATGACCCATGTTATACGCCATAAAGACTATCAGGCGTTTCTGGATCATATCGGTGATAAACGTCTGTTTGCCTGCACCACGAAAGCAACCCGATACCATAGCGATGCAAACTTTCAGTCCGGCGACGTGTTATTGTTTGGCCCTGAAACCCGAGGTCTACCCGCTGAGATTTTGGATAAACTGGCACAAGGAAACAAACTCAGGATCCCCATGAAGCCCGAAAGCCGTTCAATGAACCTGTCAAATGCAGTCTCCGTATTTGTCTATGAAGCCTGGCGCCAACTGGACTACCAAGGCGCGGTTTAGCTTGGAGCAGAACTTGTTCGGCGAATATCGCAATCACTGCGTTCATGGATGTCATCCACTCCGTTTTTGCAGCGGAATTTATGAGCCAAAATATTCTTGAACCTTACCCCGCAATAAACCCATTGCATTTATTCAGCCGTAAGAACAAATAACCCAGACTTATCCCTCTGGCAAGCATAAACAGGTTCATGGCAAGCCAAAGTGCGTGATTCCCCTGCTCACTAAACATAAAGTACACAGGGAAAAAGACCAGTAAACTGGACACTATCATGGAGTTACGCATCTCTTTCGCTCTGGCTGCGCCAATAAAGATACCGTCGAGAATAAAACCCCAAAGGGAAGTCAGGGGAATTATCACCAGCCAGGGCAAATAGATATACGCCATTTCCCGAATACCTGGAATATCGCTGATCAGGTTCACAATACCATGACCAGCCACGGCGAAAAGCAAGGTTAATATCAGGCCCAAAAGCAGTGCCCAAAAGAAACTGATACCTATGTATGCATTAAACCCGTTTCGGTCTTTTGCTCCGACACTCTTACCAACCAGAGCTTCCACGGCATAGGCTAACCCGTCCATACCAAAAGATATAAATAGCAAGAAGTTCAATAAAATCGCATTGGCCGCTAGAGTGTTATCTCCAAGCCTCGCGCCCTGAAAGGTCATAAAGGCAAAACAAAGCTGAATACATAAAGTGCGCAGGAAAATATCCCGGTTCAGCGCCATAAAACGGATTAAATTTACCTTGTCCAATATTTGGCTTTTTAACTTATGCCAATCTCCCGCAGACCAATATGGGCGGATCAGATGACTGACAAACAGCAGACCTAACCCTAAACCCAGGTAATCAGCTACCACAGAAGCAGCCGCTACGCCTTGCACCTGCCAGCCAAAACCAAATACAAACACTATATCCAACACAATATTAAGCAGGTTGGTTACGATCAGCAGGATCATAGGCGCCTTAGCACTTTGCATGCCCAGCAGCCAACCCAAAATAGCCATATTGGCTAGCGCTGCCGGGGCGCTCCAGATACGAATCTCGAAGTATTGTCGTGCATACTGCTGAACTTCGTCACTGCCTCCCGCCAACATTAACCCCACATCGATGATCACCCCTCGTAACAGCAGCAGCACCACAGCCATAAGCCAGGCGATAGCCAGGGCTTGCCCCAATAACAACTTAATAGTGTCACTGTCCTGTGCACCGCGCGCTTGTGCCACCAGGCCAGTTGTGGACATACGCAGAAAACCCAGCATCCAGAACACCAGAGTTGCAATCATAGAGCCCACGGCTACTCCAGCTAAGTAATAGGCTTGGCTCAAATGGCCGATAACAGCAGTATCCACTAAACCCAGCAAAGGCACTGTAATATTGGAAAGCACCATAGGAAATGCGAGTGCAAAAACTTTTGAGTGATGACTTTTACTCAGGAACCAGGAAGGCATAGTCACTTCGTTTAAATAAGAAAAAATGAAGGGATTTTATCAGAGATAAAACAGGGTGAGCTATTTTAGCCTAAAATAGCTCTATTTCTCCTTCATCCAGCGTGCCGTCGGAGATTTGTTTATTTTCCCTCTCCTGTTGCCCCAGCTTTAAATCATTCAGAATTTTATCCAATTGATCAGCAGGATATGCCCCGGTCAAAATCCACCCCATCCCCTTCAGAGCACAGGATAAAGACCCCAGGTGCTCACGGCTTTGCTCCAGCAACTGATGGGCGATATCTTCCACCTGTAACGACACTATGGTTTGGTGAATCACCATTTCTGCATTTTTTAGACTGTCGGCAATGGCAACCAGGCGAGATAACTGGACTGGCACCTGTTTTTGCTGCTGCTCTTGTTCCACTAAATCGTCGGCATTTTTGGCCAGGTTATGTGCTTCTATCACCCAGCTGGTTAACTTATGTTTGATTCTTTTCAGTTCCGCCGAGCTGTGGTCTTCCACTGAATCTGCCAGTTCAACTCCGTGACTGAGAAACCGCTTGGCTTTGTTTACAAACTGGACCACCGATTTCTCACCATTCTCATCTTGAAGGTGATGTAGCTCATCCACTAAGCCCCTGAGTTCACCCGCCTGCTGTTGCAACAGGAAATATTGCTGTTGCAAACAAAGACTCAGCGCTTCAAAAGACTCGTAACTCACACTTTCCAGTTTGAGCAGTCCCTGATCCAACTCGGTAAAATGAAGGGGAAGTTCATTGATTAATATATCTGCGACTTTTTGTTTGGACATATAACCACCTAGCTTGCTTTAGTTATGCTTTTGTTTGCTGAAGTCAGTGCAGTTATACGATCAGCAATGCTATGCAAAGGCAATATTTCTCTGGCTGCATCAAGCTCGACAGCGGCTCCAGGCATTCCCCATACCACACTGGTTGCTTCATCCTGGGCAATAGTAAAAGCGCCACGGTCACGTAATTTAAGCAGCCCTTTGGCACCATCTTTGCCCATTCCCGTAAGCAGGACTGCGATCGCCTTTTTTCCTACCTGCTCGGAGACGGAGTCAAATAACACATCCACAGAGGGTTTATGCCGGTTTACTGGGTCTGTATCCCTTAATACACATTGAAACCCGGTTGTAGTTCGCTTCAGGCTCAGGTGAAGATCTCCCGGTGCCAGATATACATGACCTTTTTTGAGAAACAACCCGGTTTCCGCTTCCAGTACACTCACCTTGCTAAAACTATCTAGTCGCTTGGCAAAAGACCTGCTAAACGCTTTTGGAATATGCTGAGCAATTACAACGGGTGGAAAGTCCTGCGGCAATACACTTATCACTTCGCGTATCGCTTCTGTACCTCCTGTGGAAGCGCCAATCGTCACAATCAGGCCAGACTTTCCTTTAAAGGCAGGTATACTGGACTTAGCTGCAGGCTTCAGCGCTTTACTAATACTACGGACATTCGCCTTGGCTGCCATCTGTACTTTTTGGGTTAATTCCTGGGCAAACAACTTCAGGCCACCGCTATCTTGCTCTTTGGGTTTAGCCACATAATCAACCGCACCTAACTCCAGGGCTTCCAGCGAAACCGGCGCCCCTTTTTCCGTTAAGGTGGATACCATCACTACAGGCATAGGCCTTAAATTCATCAGGTTTTTAAGAAATGCCAGACCATTCATATTCGGCATTTCAACATCTAAGGTGATCACATGCGGATTCAGCCTTTTTATCTCGTCCCTGGCGATGTAAGGGTCAGCTGCTTCTCCCACCACTTCAATATTCGGCGCCCGGTTTAAGATCTCGGTTAACAAGCGACGAATCAGGCTTTGATCATCTACCACCAGCACTCTTATTTTTTCCATTGCCAATTCCCCTAGTAATAGCAGCACTATGGCTTGCGCTGGTAGATAGTGTTGCCTAATAACTTAAAATCAGTATCCATCTGGTGCAGGCTTTCAGAGTGACCCAAAAAGAGATACCCCCCGGGCCGCAACTTTTCGGCAAACCTGTGTATCAAACCTTGCTTGGTTTTTTGATCAAAGTAGATCAATACATTTCGACAGAATATGGCGTCAAATGGTCCAGACATGGGCCACTCCGACAATAAGTTAAGTTGCTTAAAAAACAGTCTGGACTTGAGCTCGGGTGATGCTTCCAGCTCTTCGCCCCGCTTTAGAAACCACTGCTTACGATGACGCTTACTCAGCCCGGCGCCATCCTGGTACACTCCATCTTTCGCTTTTTGCAGTACATTACTATCCAGATCTGTGGCCAGGATCTTCAGATCCCAACTGTCACTATCAAACTCAGGATATAAACTTGCAGCCATCGAATAAGGCTCTTGCCCTGTGGAGCAAGCAGACGACCACACCCTGATCCTTCTGCCTCTCTGGTGATGCGCTTTAAATTCCTTAACTGCGGTGTTTTTTAAAAATTCAAAATGGTGCGGCTCACGAAAAAAAGATGTCAGGTTAGTGGTCAGTGCATTGATAAAATTAGTCAACTCCAGGTGCTTATTGTTGTTCAAGTAAGCACAATAGGCTTTGAAACTCGTCAGCTTTAACTTACGAACTCGTTTGGCTAATCGTGAATAAATCATATCCCACTTATGGTCCGCCAGCACAATACCCGTGGATTCGTAGGCCAGCTCCCGTATATAGCGAAAATCCTGCTTAGTCATCAGGAATTCGGTTGGTACTTTTTGCTCAGCCATCGCGATCATGCTCTATCCCAATATTTGACAGGAAGGGGGGCAAATAGCCCCCCTTAGGAAGTTAAAACTCCTTCCATTCATCGTCCTGTCTTTTTGCCTGAGCAATCCTTCTCTTCTGCTTACCAGCGGCCTTTGGGGCTGACTTTATTTCGCCACCGCCGCTATCCAGGTCGAAGAAGCTCAGCTGGCTTAGCATGCTTCTGGACTGGTCCGCCATGGATTCACCGGCGGCAGACGCCTGCTCCACCAGGGCCGCATTTTGCTGGGTCATCTCATCCATTTGGCTGATGGCCTTGTTGACCTGCTCTATGCCCACACTTTGCTCATTGGAGGCGGCGCTGATTTCCGATACCACCTTGCTCACTTCCGCGACGGCTTCGACGATTTCTTTTAAGGTCGCCCCGGATTCATTCACCAGTGCGGTGCCGTCATTCACCTTCTCACCAGAATCACGGATCAGGTCTTTGATTTCCTTCGCCGCCGTTGCCGAGCGCTGCGCCAGGTTACGAACTTCCCCTGCCACCACCGCAAAACCTCGACCCTGCTCACCCGCTCTGGCCGCCTCTACCGCAGCATTAAGTGCCAACAGGTTGGTCTGGAAGGCGATTTCATCGATGACACCAATAATGTCCGAAATCTTCTTACTGGACGCATTGATCTCTTCCATGGCTTTGACCGCTTTTTCTACCACTTCACCTCCACCCGAGGCCTTTATCTGGGCTTTGTCCGCCAGTTCGTTGGCGAAGTTGGCATTTTCGGCGTTTTGTTTCACCGTGCTGGTCATCTCTTCCATGCTGGCAGCGGTTTCTTCCAGTGATGAAGCCTGCTCTTCGGTTCGCTGACTGAGGTCCGCATTACCCTGGGAAATTTCCTGCGCACCACGGGATACTGAAGAGGCCGATTCACTGATCTCCTCAATCACTTGGGTGATTTTGTCGATAGTGGTATTGGCATCATCTTTCAGCTTACCAAACGAGCCTTGGTAATCCTGAGTGATCTTATTGGTGAGGTTACCATGGGCCATACCATCAAACAGGTTCACCGTATCATCGATAACGCCTTCGGCGATGCCCATCAGCTGGTTTAACCCTTTTACCAGGGAGAGGAAGAAGCCGTCTTTACCTTGCTCCTTAATTCGCCGGCTCAGGTCTCCTTCACCCGCCGCGTTAATCAAGCCGTCGATTTCTTTCTCGATGGCCACCTCTTCGGTACGGTTCAACCATTCCACCACTGTGCCGATGCGGTTACCTTCTTCATCCGTGATTGGATTGGCAATCAGGCCAAAGGTCAGCCCGGCAATCTCAATCTCGGTTTTATAGGTGCTGCTGAGTCGCTCCAGCAGGCCCGCCTGATGGCTTGGGTTTTTATGGAATCCATCGATACTGCCGCCAAGGATCTTGTCTACGTTAAAGCTCGGCAACGCAGTGCGTAACTGAGCTTCTGCGGCCCGCAGCATATTTTCCACTGCCTCATTCATATAAACCACGTTGCGGTCGGCATCTGCCACCATGGCACTGGTAGTTACGTTATCCAGTGCTTGCTTAATACGGGCGTTATCTTCTGCCAGTTGACGCTCCGCTGCTTGTCTGGCCAACTCTTCGGTGACATCACTCCATTCAACCACAGTGCCCAGACGCTCACCTGCTTCATTCACCACAGGTGTGGCGATTAACTTAAAGTTGAGGCCGGCAAGGGATAGGTCCGTCTTGTACACATCGGTCAGATTAGCCAGCATGCCGCGTTGATGGGCCGGATTTTTGTGGAAGTCATCCACACAAGTGCCCACCAGTTTTTTGACGTTAAAGTTTGGTAATACCATTCTGAGTTTAGCTTCGTTGCGGGCCATCATCTCCTGTACAGCATCGTTGACATAAACGATATTCAGGTCGTTATCCGCCATCATCACATTGGCCTGACACACATCCAGGGCCATCTTGATCCGGGTGTTTTCCGCCGCGGCTTGTCTTTCCGCTTCCTCTAGCTCTAACTGCTCGGTGACATCAGCCCATTCCACCACTGTACCTAAGCGTTCACCGTCATCGGTAAATACCGGGGTGGCAATTAACGTAAAGTCCAGTCCCGCCAGTGGCAGGTCGGTTTTGTACACATCCGAGAGTTTTTCCAGCATACCTCGCTGGTGTGCAGGGTTCTTATGGAAGTCATCCACGCAGGTGCCCACCAGGGTCTTGGCATTAAAGTTAGGTAACGCCGTCCTTAACTGAGCTTCGTTGTTGTTCATCATCTCCTGTACGGCATCGTTGACATAGACGATATTCAGGTCGTTGTCCGCCATCATTACATTGGCCTGGCACACATCCAGGGCACGCTTGATGCGTTGGTTGGATGCCGCCTCTGCTTGCTCTACTTTTTCTTGCGCCAGTTGTTCGGTGACATCTGCCCATTCCACCACTGTGCCTAAGCGTTCGCCGTCATCGGTAAATACCGGGGTGGCGATAAGCGTAAAGTCCAGTCCCGCCAGTGGCAGGTCGGTTTTGTACACATCCGAGAGTTTTTCCAGCATACCTCGCTGGTGTGCAGGGTTCTTATGGAAGTCATCCACGCAGGTGCCCACCAGGGTCTTGGCATTAAAGTTAGGTAACGCCGTCCTTAACTGAGCTTCGTTGTTGTTCATCATCTCCTGTACGGCATCGTTGACATAGACGATATTCAGGTCGTTGTCCGCCATCATTACATTGGCCTGACACACATCCAGGGCACGTTTTATGCGTTGGTTGGATGCCGCCTCTGCTTGCTCGACTTTTTCTTGCGCCAGTTGTTCGGTGGCATCAGTCCATTCCACCACTGTGCCTAAGCGTTCGCCTTCATCGGTAAATACCGGGGTGGCGATAAGTTTAAAGTCCAGGCCAGCAAGTGGCAGATCGGTTTTGTACACATCCGACAGACTTTCCAGCATACCGCGCTGATGCGCTGGGTTCTTATGGAAGTCATCGACACAAGTGCCCACCAGGGTCTTGGCATTAAAGTTGGGCAGTGCGGTTTTAAGCTGGGTTTCGTTGCTGGCCATCATCTCCTGCACGGCATCGTTGACATAAACTATATTCAGGTCGGTATCCGCCATCATTACATTGGCCTGGCACACATCCAGTGCACGCTTGATGCGTTGGTTGGATGCCGCCTCTGCTTGCTCGACTTTTTCTTGCGCTAACTGCTCGGTGAGGTCCTGCCATTCCACTACGGTACCCAGACGTTCACCGTCATCACTGGTTACTGGGGTGGCAGTTAACTTAAAGGTCAGGCCGGAAAATTCCAGGTTAGTACTGTAGGATTCGGTCAGACTGGACAACAGGTTACGCTGATGGGATGGTTTTTTATGGAAGCCGTCGACATTAAAGCCAAGTAGCTGGCTGACGCTAAAGTTCGGCAAAACATCCCTCAGGGTGGCTTCGTTTTTCTTCAGCATGCCGGTGACCGCGTTGTTCAGATAGGTAATTTCCATATCTACATTGGCCATCATCACATTGGCCTGACACACATCCAATGCTTTCTTAATGGCGTCATTTTCCTTGGCTATCAATTGCTCAGCAGCAATTAGAGCAAGCTCTTCGGTAAGGTCCTGCCACTCGATAACACTACCGTTACGCTGATTTTTTTCGTTAAATACCGGTGTGGCGATCAGGCTGAAAGTGCGACCGCCCACTTTGATCCGGGTTTTATAGGGCTGGGTTAAGTTGGCTATCATATTTCTTTGTTTCTGCGGCTGTTTATGGAACATATCCGCACAGGTTCCCACTACACGGTTGACATCGAATCCCGGAATGTCTTTCTTAATGTCCAATTCTGCGTTGCGTAACATGGCTTGTAATGAGTCGTTGATATAGAGAATATTCAGCTCATTGTCGGCAATCATCACATTGGCCTGACACACATCCAACGCATCACTCTTCTGTTGTTCGTCCTTGTCCGGCTCTTTTTGCTGTTTGAGCTTCTCTCTTAGCTGGCTAATTTCTTCAATCAGTTCATTACCCTGACGAGTAAATACTTTGGGCTGAACGATATTGGGGATCTCCTCCAGCACGTTATGGGTAAAAAAGGTCGCAGTTCTAAGCTCAGCCGCTGCGCCTTCGGCTCGTCGCCAGGCCATCACTATCCCGGCCACGATCAACACCAGGGCAATCAACACGGGTAAGTCAATGGCTTGCCCGTTACTGGCAAGCTGAATAAATAAAGCGACCAATAATATAATTCCCCCTGCCGAAGTCAGGTAGGGTAATAAGGCTTGTATCTTGCTTTGACTTCTAACGTCCATAGTGGCTCTCCAGTTGCTCAATCTGCTTCAGTTATTAGGGTTTTATCGCGACAGCTAACTGCTCATTTATTGTTCTTTATTTGGCTATTATTTAGCGGCGGCAATTTGCTCTGTGATGCGCTGAATATCCGGAAGCTCTTCCAGATCCAGCAATAAGTCTGCTTCCAGTAAAATAATCATTTTTCCGGACACATCCGCTAAGCCGCGGATAAATGAGATATTGGTGTCATCGCCAATATCAGGGGGAGCATTGATTTTATCTTGCGGCACGGTATGAACATCAGCTACCGCATCCACCACCAGCCCCATGACCCGGGATTTACCTCTGATTTCAACCTTGACCACTATGACCACAGTGGTCGCGCCATACTCCTTAGCTGGCAGGCCAAATCGTTGCCTTAAATCCACGATGGGAACCACAGTGCCCCTTAAATTAATCACCCCTTTGATATATTCCGGAGTATTGGGTAGCAAGGTACAGGGCTCCCAACCCCTTATTTCTTGAACACAGAGGATATCAACACCATATTCCTCACTTGCCATAATAAAGGTGAGGTACTGAGTACCATCTATATCCAGATCATCCTGGATGCTCACCTCGTTAACCCGCTCTTGCACAGCTTCCATGGTTCCTCCCAAAGCTGTTTAGTCAAATGCCTCAACCAAGTACCAGAGCAAAAGAATTTAGAGTTTTTAGCGCCTAACTTATTTATATTAACCACCATCGCTGAAAAACTTATGCTCATCTACTTAGGCTGCCACGTTTTTGCCAAGGGACGCCTTGCTGACGCCCACCATTCGAATCAAACCGTTAATATCCAAAATAAGCGAGACCGTACCATCACCTAAAATAGTGGCGCCGGAGATGCCGTCCAGCTTGTAGAAATTTTCTTCCAGGCTTTTGATCACCACTTGCTGCTGGGCTAACAGGTCATCAACCAAAAGCCCCACTTTCTCGTTACCGCTCTCAACCACTACTACCAGGGCCTTGTCCAACTCGGTTGTTTTGGAGTCATGCCCTAAGAGTTTGTACAGGCGCAGAATGGGTATGTACTCTTCCCTTAACTTTAATACCTCCATCGACTCCCCAACGCTGTGAACTTGCGCCTGAGTAAGTTGCAACGATTCGATAATGGAAATCATCGGCAGGATATAAACCTGTTCGCCCACCTCGACTAACTGGCCATCCATGATGGACAGGGTCAAGGGCAATCGAATGGTAAAGGTGCTACCTTTACCTTCCTGAGTCTTTACTTCGATATTACCGTTTAGTGACTCGATGTTCCTGCGCACTACATCCATGCCCACCCCCCGGCCAGACAGTTCACTGACCTCATCGGCGGTGGAGAATCCGGCATGGAATATCATCTCGGCAGGATCGAACAGGGATTCGTCGGCGCCTCTTGGGATCAGGCCTTTTTCTTTTGCTTTGGCCAGTATTTTCGCCTTGTTTAATCCCTTGCCATCATCGGATATTTCGATAATGATATTGCCCCCCTGATGGTAGGCATTAATATGCAGTACCCCGGTTTCCTCTTTCCCCGCGGTGCGACGCCCTTCAATATCCTCAAGGCCGTGATCCAGCGCATTTCTCACCAGATGCACCAGGGGATCGGAGATTTTTTCCATCACGGTTTTATCCAGCTCGGTATTTTCACCGGTCAGCTTGAGCTCCACTTTTTTGCCCAATTGCTGGCTGACGTCCCTCACCAGTCGGGGGAAGCGGTTAAATACAAACTGGATAGGTAACATGCGGATCCGCAGGACGTTTTCCTGTAACTCCCGGGTATGTTGGGCCAGCTGGCTCAGCCCTTCCTGTAAGTCCTGCACCTTACTTTCATCAAATTCTTCACCTATTTGTCCTAACATGGCCTGGGTTATCACCAGCTCACCCACCATATTGATCAGCGAGTCCACCTTATCTATGCCGACACGAATGGAGCCTTGCTCGGTACTTGCTTTACCAACCTTAGCGCCAGGAGCCGCCTGCTCGCTTGGAGTGATCTCTTGCTTGTCTGGCTCACTCTCGGCAGGTACTTCATCTGGCTCAGGTACACTTTGATCGGTAGTAGGGGTATCGCTTAGCGCCACATCATCTTGCACTGTAGCCGACTCCTCCGAAATCACTATTTCTGACTCATCGGCAACCCATTCAAATGCTTCTTCAATGGCTAATTTATCGATCACTCCATGCAGCGAGAGTGACCAGGTAAAATACAGGGATTCAGGCTCAAACGTGTCAAACGGAGGGAATTCGGCGGGATTAAGCTGGACTTTTAAATCACCCAGCTCGGCTAGCTCATGAAAAATAAGCCTGGGATCATTTCCCTGCTTTAGGATATCGGCTCCGGGCTTGAATTCGATATGCCAATAGGTATCTTTCACCACAACTTCTTCGGCTGGCGTTGCTTGCTGCTGACTTTCCTCTTCGCCAGCCTCGCCAGTCAGGATCAGGTTAAACTCCTGCCTGAGTTCATTAGCCTCATCGTAATCCGGCGCATCACCTGCCTGCATCATCTGTAACCAGTGCTTTAAGATATCGCCAGACTTCAGCAGTAAGGTCACGTATTTTTCTTCAACCTGCCGGTCGCCATTGCGAATTTCATCCAGCAGGGTTTCTAAAATATGCGTGAAATCAGCTAACTGTTGAAAGCCAAAGGTACCCGCTCCACCTTTAATGGAATGGGCTACTCGGAATATTTTATTAATGACTTCAGAGTCAGGAATACCAGGCTGCAATACCAGCAGTTCAGCCTCCATAACATCTATGCCTTCGAAGCTTTCTTCAAAAAAGACCTGATGAAACTGCTCCATATCTATATTCATAACTAAGACAGAACCTTATTAGCTGTGGCTGTTATCAGCTGCCGGGCTGATACAACTCTGAAACAAGTTGAGAAGTCACTATTGACACTTTTAACAGTTAAAAGACACGGTTGTGACCTCAATGGAGTTCACCTTCCCTTTAGATACAGCTATTAGCGCAAAACTTTTTTGACCGTGGCGAGTAGTTTTTCAGGATTAAAGGGCTTCACTATCCAGCCTGTTGCACCAGCACTACGTCCGGCCTGTTTTTTATCGTCACCAGACTCTGTGGTCAGCATCAGGATAGGGGTAAATCTAAAATTGGGTTTGTTTCTCAGTTCTTTGATTAAGGTTAAACCATCCATATTTGGCATATTTACATCGGAAATTACCAGGTCATAAACACCTTTATCGGCAAGAGAAAGTGCCTCAATGCCATCTCCCGCCTTTTCCACCTCATAACCCGCCTGGGTTAACGTAAATTCCACCATCTGTCGCATGGATGCCGAATCATCAACTGCCAGAATACGCTTCATCCTTTATCCCTCCACGGTCAGGTATTGGTCAATCCCAAGAATTGCTGTATTACTGATAAATTCCTCCGATACCTTAACTAAACATACTGTGACACCTTGTCCTTGAGCCCAAAGCTGAAAGCACAAAAGCAATTGAAGCGCCGCGGTGTCGATTTGATACACTTGACTACAGTTAAGCTGGATTGCCTGATACTGCTTGATCGCATCGTGTAACTCTTTTTTTAGGTCAGCGACCATACCTATGGTCAATCGATCCGGAAGGTCTATTTGAAATGTATCCCCTGCCATGTTCGCTCGCTGTAAAGTTTATTGACACTAAAAACGAGTATAGGAAGGAATTTTGATTGTTGACAAAAAAGTATTAAAAAAATTACTTTTCTATTTATGGCAAAGAGTTACACATGATTACAGCGCATTTAACAGATAAAAAAGGAGGCGCTAACCTCCTGATTTATCTAATAAGAATAATGTGCTATTCGGCAGGAAATGGCACTGTTAACTATCCCCAGCTTTCCCGGATCGCCTTACTATCTTTTACCAATTGATCCATATCGACTTTTGGGATTTCACCCTTTTTAAACTCAGGCCTGAAAATAGCTCTCAGCTCACCTTTGGGGTTGATCAGGGCAATAGATGCACTGTGATCCACCATGTACTGTCCTTCCGTCCCTTCTTCCACCAGGCTATAAACCATGCCAAGCTCCCGAACAAAAGGAAACAGGAATTGGTGACCCGCAGTTACCCCTTTAAATTCCGGGTTAAAATATTGTGCATAGTCGGCCAATTTGTCGGCTTTATCTCTATTGGGATCCACGGAGACAAACACCACCTGTAACGGCAGCCCTTTAACTTTAGAGAGTTCAGGGTAAATACGATTTAGATCTGCCAAAGCCGTCGGACAGATATCCGGGCAAAAAGTATAACCCACAAACACCATAGTCCATTTATCGGCAAACAGCTGGTCGCTGGTTATTTTGCCTTTGCCCATATCAAATTCGATAGGCGTAATAACCTTAGCCGGTTGGTACTGTGCCGCCTTCACTTCCGGAGCCTGATTTAATGTGTTATTGGCCAGCAAGGCTCCGGCGGTTAACGCGACAGTTCCCGCCACTATCAATAGAAATTTATTTTTCACCCAAGTACCCAATGATCCAGTAACAATACGATAAACAGGATCATGAGGTGAAAAATAGAAAATTTAAAGGTTCTTATTGCACTATCCTGTGCTGGGTCAAATTTTAGCCGCCACGCATACTGCATAAATCGGATATTAATACCGCAAACCACTAACGCGTATATCCAGCCGGATAATCCGGTCAGCCAGGGTAATAAGCAAACCACAAATAACAGCAGGGTATAGAGCAGGATGCAGGTCTTGGTAAATTCGACACCATGAGTCACGGGTAACATGGGAATATCGGCTTTGGCATAATCATCCCGTCTGTGTATCGCCAGCGCCCAAAAATGTGGTGGTGTCCAGGTAAAAACAATCATCACTAATAACAAGGCGTTGGGCTCTATTTGGCCTGTCATGGCAGTCCAACCGAGTAAGGGAGGAGCCGCCCCTGCTAAGCCACCGATGACGATATTTTGTGGCGTCGCTCGCTTGAGGAATACCGTATAAACTACGGCATAACCCAACATGTTAAGAAACGTCAGTCCTGCGGTTAACGAATTCACTGCAGTCACTAAAATACCCAGACCTACTGCGGCCAGTACAAAGGCAAAAATGGACGCATTCAGTGTGGACACCTTACCTTTGGGCAGCGGCCTGTTAACAGTACGTGCCATTTTGGCATCTATCTGCTGGTCCAGGATCTGGTTAATGGCTGCGGCTGAGGCGCACACCAAGCCGATACCAAATAATGCCAGCGCGGCTTTAAGCGGTGGTAACCAGCTATCCACCGCCAAGCACATGCCGACTAAGGCAGTTAACATCAGCAAATAAATTACTTTTGGCTTGGTCAGCTGATAATAATCCCGCCAACTTATACCCTGTACAATATGAGTCTGTTGCGTGACTGATTTTGCCATAACGTTACTCTCCATCACTCATTACGAAATTTGACCTGTGATCCCGCCACTTAAGTTGGTTTCATAGGAACCATTGGCCTCATATTGATATAGCCTGTATATCAGGGTGACCAAACTCAGCAATAACAAGGCAGCTACCAAGTTATGGGCCACAGCAATACCGATTGGCAACTTAAAGGCGACATTACTAATACCCAGGCTAAACTGGGCCAGTAAAACGGTAAACAAAATTACACATACATGGCGGCTGGTTTTATCCCTGGCATTTTTTAACACCAACAAACTGAAGCCAAGTAACACTGCTAAGGTAAATACGGCCCAAAACCTGTGGCTGATATGTATGGTCATTCGGGAGGTGTAATCCAGCACACCATATTGATAGGTTTCGGCTTCCGGCATAGAGAAGGCGCCATCGGTATTAAGCTGGCCTAACCAGTCCCCTTCACACACTGGAAATTCAGTGCATACCACAGCCGCATAATTGGCGGACGTCCAGCCCCCCAAGGCAATTTGCACCACCAGCACCATCAGGGCGATAAAACCCACCCCCTTGATTTGATTTGCATTGTTGATCTCGGCTGGTGGAAGAGAGCGTTGCCCCAACATGTAAAGGTATAACAGAGACAGCAAGGCAAATCCGCCCAATAAGTGTCCCATCACTACCAAGGGGAGCAGGTTCAGGGTGACTGTCCACATGCCCAATAAGGCCTGAAAAATAACCAGCACCAGCAGGGAGCAGCAGATAGCCCGGTCTTTTTTTCGCCACAGGGAAATAATGGCAAACAACAAAATAAGCAACCCCAGTGACCCCGCTAAATAACGGTGGATCATTTCATTCCAGGCTTTAGCTGGCTCCACAGGGTGGTCCGGGAACAGGTTTTGAGCCTGATTAAGTGCCTGCTCAGACTGAGGCACAAGTTTAAAACCATAACAACCCGGCCAGTCTGGGCATCCAAGCCCGGCTTCTGTTAACCGGGTATATGCACCCATCCCTACCACCATAAAAGCTAGCAACACAGCTAAAACAGTTAATTTTTTCATTCCTTCCCCCTTAATCGTCCCTGGTACTTTGACTACCCCACCCGCGACATTTTTAAAAGTTTACGCAGATCCGATTGCACTTTTTTACCCGCCAATAATCGAGCCTGCTTGCCCCCTTCCATAGGAAACGCCAGTAACACCAAACCTAAGGGGTCAGATATATAGATATGTCCGGTTTCCAGCTGACCGCTGATTTGTTGCTGAGTAATACGGGAAGGGGCAAGCTCAGATGAGGAAACAAGCAGTGGCCTGACCCGATCCTGCTCTCGTCCCAGGGAGTTAATAATATTGTCCATCAAGGCAAGGGTTTGGCTGCAGGTTTGATCGCACTCTTGCTTAGGATAATAGACTAGTAACCATTGCCGGTTGCTTTCCAAGCTGAGCTGGACTTCCTGCTCCAAAAAAGCGCCTTGATTCAACCGTGCACTTTGATAAAGCTGCTGATTAAGGACCAGTTTTGCGATTATTACCGGGGCAATAAAGGATGCCACCAGTAATAGCAAGGTTTTATACTGTTTCATTTCGCCATCCCCTAAACCAGAAATACCCAAAAATAACAATCAGTACCAACGCCATAGAAAACCATTGCAATGCATAACCCAGATGCTTCTCGGGTGGCATAACAACAGCCTGCCACTTTCTGGGAAAGCCAAATTTCAGGTCTTCATCCAGCAACAACACCAAAGGCAACAAAGATGTGCCCAAACGTTGCTCCATCTCATTAAAATCAATCTCTTGTACTCGGTTTGGCCAACCCTGCTCTGGCTCTGTCTTGCCTAAATGAAAACCCACATTAACTGACGACAGCTTTCCTTCGATAGTCAGCTTGCCAGGGAGAGGAGGAATAACTGGTAGCTCTTGCCTGCTTTTGCCCTGACTTAACCAACCCAAGTTCACCAGGATTTGGGATTTCCCCAGCATCAGTGGCACCAACACCTGGTACCCGACCCGGCCGTTAAATACCTTGTTGTCGAGTAGAAAGGCATGTTGAAAGTCCAGCTCACCGGTTAATGCCGCATGCCGGTTAGTTAGCTCTTCGGTGGGAAGTGCCGTCAGTTGGTGATTTGAAATGGCCTTCTTTTGTTGTTGGGATTCCAGCGCAGACAGCAGCTGCTCTTTTTCGTGAGCGCGCTGCAATTGCCAAAACCCCAACTTGACCAACAGGCCAAGTAGAGCCAGATTTAACAATAAAAACGTAACCTTACGAATCGTCACGTTACTCCCCCAAAGGAATAAAAATGATTTTTAAAATTATTATTGTCGCGTTATTAGTATTTATAGTGGTGAATCTGTTTCTCGCCTTACCTCAGTTTTTAAAAGCCGACCCCGAGGTGAAAATGTCCCGTTTCCTTGGCCGACGCTTGCTCTTCTCCGTGCTTGTTATGGTACTGATCCTGATTGCTATGGGGCTCGGTTTCATTACTCCGAATCCAAGCCCGTAGGAGCCGAACTTGTTCGGCGAATATAACGTTCGCCATATTGCGGTTACCCCTCTCACCTATGCTTCAGGGCAATTGTCGTTATAAAATGTAGACAAAGATAAACAGACATAACCAGACAACATCGACGAAGTGCCAGTACCAGCTGCCAGCCTGAAAAGCAAAATGCTGTTTGGGAGTAAAGTGCCCCTTTAACACCCGGCAAAACAGGACGATTAAGATAATGGTGCCCAGGGTGACATGCATGCCATGAAAACCCGTCAGCATAAAGAAGGTATTTCCATAAACCCCGGAATCCAGGGTAAGGCCCATCTCCATATAGGCATGTTTATATTCTTCAACCTGCAAAACCAGGAAGCAGATCCCTAATAAAATGGTAAACGCCATGCCCAGGATCACTTGCTTACGTTTTCCCTGCTCGATGCCCAGGTGCGCAAAATGTAATGTGACGGAGGAAATCAGCAGTATAATAGTGTTGGCCAGGGGTAATCCCAGCCAGCCCATTGCCTGGGTGGTCGAGCCCCCAGGTGTTGTTAGCAGGGGCCAAACGGCTTCAAATTCCGGCCAAAGTACCTGACCCGTCATTTCATTATTACCTGCCCCCCCTAACCAGGGGACGGCTATCATCCGGGCGTAAAACAAGGCACCAAAAAAAGCGGCGAAGAACATGACTTCGGAAAAAATAAACCAGCTCATGCCCTGGTGAAATGAACGGCTCATTTGTTTGCTGTAAAGGCCCGCCATGGACTCATGGATCACAGTACCAAACCAGCCAAATAACATAAGAATAATAATCAGGGAGCCGACCAGCAGAATATAGCTACCGGAAGAGGATTCGGTGCCCAATTGCCTGATTAGAGTCGCCGCCCCCAGACCCATTAAAAACAACCCAACTGCGCCGACTATGGGCCAAACACTCTGCTCCGGAACATAGTATTTTTCGTATTGTTGAGCCATATCCTTATTCCTCTTTGTTTCTGATGCTGTACCGTAGAAGGCTTCGGGTTAAATAGTTACGTCATATAAGGTATAAGCCAGAGTTAACGTACTGATGTTCTTAGGCAGATCGGGATCAACAAAAAAGATCAGCGGCATTTCTACTCGCTCCTGCGCCGTTAACACTTGCTGGGTAAAACAAAAACATTCCGTTTTGTTGAAATAATTAGCTGCGATCCCAGGACTCACAGAAGGTACTGCCTGTCCTGTCATCTGCTTATCCGAGACGTTTTTAGCAATGAATGCTACATGGTAGACTTTGCCAGGTGACACTGTTATTCGGTTAACTTTAGGCTCAAACTGCCAATTCATTCCCTTACTTAAATAAGTGATAAACTCCACAGTCACCTGGCGTTCGGCATCCACTATCCCTGTTGCCACAGCAGCCTGACCAGAAGTTTTGCCATTGATCCCGGTAAGTTCACAAAACACTTGGTACAGGGGAACCAAAGCAAAACCAAAACCAAACATAC
Organism: Psychromonadaceae bacterium; assembly: GCA_965249895.1. Lineage (GTDB taxonomy): Bacteria > Pseudomonadota > Gammaproteobacteria > Enterobacterales > CBDFNC01 > CBDFNC01. The sequence goes on along the minus strand of CBDFNC010000001.1, from coordinate 445,409 downwards.
CCACAGTGATTAGGGAAAGCAGGCCAACCAGGCGCTGATTCTTAGTCATCACTTCACCTCTGGCGGAGTGGTGTGGCTATGGTATGGCACTGGTGATGGCATACTCCATTCCAGACCGGTGGCGCCTTCCCAGGGTTTATCCTCCGCCTTCTCCCCACCGCGAATACACTTGATCACCACCACTAGGAAGATGAATTGCGATAAGCCAAAGGCAAAGCCACCAATACTAACGATGGCATTCACGTCGGCAAACTGCAGCGCATAATCTGGGATACGCCTTGGCATTCCAGCCAGTCCAAGAAAATGCATTGGGAAAAACAACACATTCACCGAAACTAGCGAGCACCAAAAGTGCCACTTACCCAGAGTTTCGCTATACATATGCCCGGTCCATTTCGGTAACCAATAATATGCCGCCGCCATAATCGAGAAGATGGCTCCCGTCACTAACACATAGTGGAAGTGCGCCACCACAAAATAGGTATCGTGATACTGAAAGTCCACCGGTGTAATAGCCAGCATCAAGCCGGAAAAGCCTCCAATTGTGAACAACACAATAAAGGCGATGGCAAACAGCATAGGAACTTCAAAGGTCAGCGAGCCGCGCCACATGGTGGCTACCCAGTTAAACACTTTGACCCCGGTAGGCACTGAAATCAGCATGGTGCAGTACATGAAAAACAGCTCTGCCGCCACTGGCATGCCAGTAGTAAACATATGGTGAGCCCAAACCAGGAAGCTTAATCCGGCAATGGACGCTGTCGCGTACACCATAGAGGAATAACCAAACAAGGGTTTACGAGAAAAGGCGGGAACAATAGCTGAGATAATGCCAAAGGAAGGCAAGATCATAATATACACTTCCGGATGGCCGAAAAACCAGAAGATATGCTGGAACATTACGGGATCTCCACCACCGGCAGCATCAAAGAAACTGGTGCCAAAGTACTTATCTGTCAATACCATAGTAACGACACCCGCCAAAACCGGCATCACGGCAATTAATAAAAAAGCAGTAATAAGCCAGGTCCAGACAAATAATGGCATCTTCATCATGGTCATGCCCGGCGCCCTTAAATTCACTATGGTCACCACCACATTAATCGCCCCCATAATGGAACTAATCCCCATTAAATGAATGGCAAATACAAAAAATGCCGTACTATCCGGACTATAGGTCGTTGATAAGGGCGCGTAAAAGGTCCAGCCAAAGTTGGGACCACCCCCTTCCATAAACAGGGTTAATAACATCATTGAAAACGCAAACGGCAGGATCCAAAAGCTCCAGTTATTCATCCTGGGTAGAGCCATATCCGGTGCACCGATCATCAAGGGGATCATCCAGTTGGCCAGCCCAGTGAAAGCGGGCATCACTGCACCAAACACCATAATCAATCCATGGACTGTGGTCATCTGGTTAAAGAAGTTAGGCTCTACCAACTGCAATCCAGGCTGAAATAATTCGGCTCGAATGACCATAGCCATAGCGCCGCCCGTTAAGAACATAATAAAGCTGAACCATAGATAGAGAGTTCCTATATCTTTATGGTTTGTTGTCAACACCCATCTCATTAACCCAGACGGTTTATGGTGGTGTTCAACATGATCTTCCACGACTTGATCTATTACGCCTTCCTTTAAAGCAGAGTTCATAATTTTCCCTTAAAGATCCTTGCCTTTTACCACGGCATCTACCTGGCTCGGTTGCACCAAATCACCCGTGTTATGTCCCCAAGCGTTACGCTCATAGGTGATCACCGCGGACAGCTCTTTTAGCCCCAACTGCTTAGCAAAACCTTGCATCGCTGTACCGGACTTGCCGTTCAGTACAATATTGATGTGCTCGACAATATTCCCAGTAGCAACAGGGCTGCCTTTAAGGCCGGGGAACGCACCTTTGATCCCTTCACCATTTGCCTGATGACATGCTGCGCAGGTTTTCAGATAAACCTGCTCACCCAACGCCATTAATTCGTCTTTTTCCATGTTCATCGACAACAGTTTTTCTTCCGCAGCTTTGGCTTGAGCCAAGGCAACTTTTTGGGTCTTCAACCAGGAATCAAATTCGTCGGCCGGTTTAGCGATCACGACTATGGGCATAAAGCCATGATCTTTACCGCATAATTCGGCGCACTGACCACGGTAAATACCCGGCGTATTCACCTTGGTCCAGGCTTCGTTTATAAACCCTGGATTAGCATCTTTTTTTACTGCAAATGCTGGCACCCACCAGGAATGAATAACATCTTGCGAGGTGATGAGAAATCTCACCTTGCGACCAACCGGGATCACCAGCGGATAATCCACCTCTAACAAGTAGTTATCTCGTTTACTTTTCTGATTATTGATTTGGTCTTGCCGCGTTGCTAACAAGCTGTAGTAATCTACTTCATGGCCAAAATAGCTGTAATGCCATTTCCACTGAGATCCGGTAATTTGCACCGTTAACTCGGCATCATCTGGGTTTTCCATGGCAATCAGGGTTTTAGTGGCCGGTATCGCCATACCAATAAGAATCAGGAAGGGAATTGCGGTCCAAAGTATTTCAACCTTGGTACTTTCATGAAATTGTGCTGCTTTTGCACCTTTGTCTTTTCTATGGTGAATAATGGCCCAAAACATAGCAGCAAACACAACAAGGCCGATAATGCAGCAGATGATCAGTATGGTCATATGCAAGCCATATACTTCTTGGCTAATATCGGTAACGCCTGGAGTGAGATTAAACGGCATTTGCTTGGCGATAACCCCATCGCTAATCAATAGCAACAGGGCACCGATAAGGTGCTTTACTTGGCTCACATGACTTCTCCTCTGTCAGTTGCCAAGAGCAAAGTCAGAGAATAACCTCAGCCGCCAAGCCTTAGCTATCCAGATTTGCCCCCAAATAAACTAAAAATTATTAATTAGATTTGGGATTGCTCCAGATAAAACTACTAAGGTCAGGCTCCTGCTATTGCGCACAGCTCTACTTCTATGGAGTGGTCGACCTATTCTGGGTTATCCCTTAGTTTTTACCCACAGAATGAAGTAAAGCACTGATTTGAAAAATGTAAAATAAATGTGGCAACAAATTTTAGGAGGGCTTGGTGAAAAAAGGGTTGAAGACCAACCCTTACATCCAGTCTGCGTTGCGGATCACCCCGACGGCTATGCCTTCGATGTTAAAAGGTTGGCAACTGAGGTCCACTTCGATGGTGTTAAATTCGTCGTTTTCTGCATGTAGAAAAATGTGATCACCGTCTCGCTCAAAGCGTTTTACGGTGACATCATCTTCGACTCTGGCGACCACCACCTGACCATTGTGAACATCCTGGGTCTTGTGCACGGCAAGCAAGTCGCCATCCATTATGCCTATATCTTTCATGCTCATACCATTAACTCTAAGCAGAAAGTCAGCACTTGGACGGAATAGGCTAGGATCGACAGCATAACGACATTCGATATGCTCTTGTGCCAATATCGGCTCACCGGCAGCCACCTGCCCTATTAAAGGTAAACCGGATCTCGCCTCCTCCTTTGCCACTCCAATTAGGCGGATACCACGAGAGGTACCAGGTAAAATTTCGATCACCCCTTTACGAGCCAGCGCTTTCAGGTGCTCTTCCGCTGCATTTGCGCTACGAAACCCGAGTTGACGAGCAATTTCGGCTCGGGTTGGTGGCATCCCAGTGGCGGAAATATTCTCTTTGATCAGTTCTAAGACCTGAGCTTGTCTGGGAGTTAGGGGCTTCATATATGGCCTGTTTTTTTATACAGTGTGACTGTTAGTATATACAGTATGTCATATAGCTGCAACCCGCTGCTCTCACTAGCACTGGCATAAAAAAATTACAACCAAAGCACTTCAATCCAGATATACCCTGTAAGAAACAAGCTAACAAACACGGCGGCGGAACCGAGATCCTTGGCTCGTCCTGCTAACTCATGTTTTTCCAATCCAACCCGGTCGACCACAGCTTCAATAGCTGAGTTTAAAAGCTCAACTATGATGACAAGAACAACACCGGAAATCATCAGAATACGCTCTACTTGGCTCACATCTAACCAGATCGCGAGTGGTATTAAGATGGCTGCCAGGAGTAATTCCTGCCGGAATGCAGCTTCATGCTTAAACGCATGGCCTAACCCTTGAATTGAATACATCCCTGCCATTACAACACGCTTTACGCCCGTATTTTTATACACTCCACTTTCCCCTTCCATCTTTAAGCCTTTTTCTAAGGATTAACTACTACAAACCGCTTTTATAACATAAATAGCGGCGACCATTTTAACAGTTAACCCTTTAAATATTCCAATTCAGAATTAGAGTTCAATATAATAGGCACTCAAAACAAAACCGCTGCCCTGTGGTTAAATGGATAACAGAAATACCAGGAAAATAATAATGGCGAAAACAACCAGGTTCCTAAAATATATATTGAACTCCCTGGTAAAAAGTAAGCATATCCCTCTAGAGCCAATTGCAGAGCTTCACCTTCAATTGGACCGTCCGATAGTATATGCATTAAAAACCGATGCCATCAGTGACAAGCTGACCTTACAACTATGCTGTAAAAAGCTAGGTTTACCCGATCCCTTGAGCTCTCTCACGATAAATGGCCGGGCAGTGCCGCGGCTGGTTTGTCTGGATAAACCAGCCAGCCTGTTTGGCAAAGAGAAAGGGCCTTTACCTTTTATCCCCCAATTTCAAACGTTACTTGAACTGCACAGAGGTGATCCCAAGCTGGATATACAGCTCGTACCAACCACACTTTTCTGGGGTAGGGCGCCGGGGTACGAAGGCGAGAGTCCGGTATTATCCCTGATCAAAAGCGGCTCTCCTCATCGACTAAAAAAAGCCCTGATAATTGCCTTTCGTGGACGTGATAATCTGATCCGCTTTAATAAAGCAGTTTCCCTCAGAGAAATGGCACAGCAAAGGGGAACGGACCCTGAACTGGCCCATAAACTGGCGCGTTTGGCTCGGGTTCACTTTAGCCGACAAAAACTGGCAGCCACGGGTCCAAAACTACCCAACCGGGAACAACTGTTTCACGATTTGCTCAACAGTAAAGCATTAAAAAGTGCCATCATAGAACAAGCACAGCGTCAGGGAGTCACCGAGCAGAAGGTTTGTCGGGAGGCCCAGGGGTATTTCGATGAAATTGCATCGGACTTCTCATATCGCCTGGTTCGTTTTGGCCACATGTTCCTGACCTGGTTATGGAACAAATTATACCGGGGAATAAAGGTCAGCCACAGTGAAACCGTAAGGCAGCTAGCCCATGACGGCCATGAGATTGTCTTTATGCCATGCCATCGAAGTCATATGGACTACCTGCTGCTCTCTTACGTCCTTTACCAGCAAGGTATGACGCCTCCTCATATTGCTGCCGGGATCAACCTGAACTTCTGGCCCGCCGGTCCCATCTTCCGACGTGGCGGCGCCTTTTTTATTCGCCGCACCTTTAAAGGTAACAAGCTATATACCACAGTGTTTCGCGAGTACTTAAGCTGCCTGTTTAACAAGGGTTACTCGGTGGAGTTTTTTACCGAAGGTGGTCGCAGCCGAACGGGACGTTTACTACCTCCAAAGACAGGTATGCTGGCCATGACTCTGGAAGCTATGCTGAAACAGCAAACCAGACCTATAACCCTAGTGCCTGTCTGTTTGGGTTATGACCATGTCATGGAGGTCAGCACTTATATGAAGGAGCTGAAAGGACAACATAAACAGAAAGAATCCATATTTCAGGTACTGGGCATTCTAAAAAAACTGCGCAACTTCGGCCACGGCTTTGTTAACTTTGGTCAACCTATAAACCTCAACCAGCATTTGACCCAATACGATGCAAACTGGCGAGAGCTAGATGTATTGCACAAACCAGACTGGTTTCAGCACGCCGTCTCCACGCTTGCCAACCAGGTTATGACAGGGATCAACAGCGCTGCGGCAGTTAATGCCCTGCCTCTGTGCTGCCTGATATTGCTAGCGACTAACAGGAACAGCATTAGTAAAGAGTTAATGCTGGCTCAGTTGACATCTTATCTGGAGTTATTGACACATACCCCCTTTAGCCCGCTGAGCACCTTACCGGAAGGCTCTGCCGAAGAGGTATTAAATCAGGCGATAGAAATGAATAAGTTTCACATATCCAAGGACAGCCTGGGGGAAATTATTTCCCTCGACAGCTACCAGGCCATCCAGATGACTTATTACCGCAATAATATAATTCACCTTTTCGCCCTACCTTCGTTAATCGCAACCCTGTTGTTAAAACACAAGCAGCTGCCAATATCCAGGCTAAGAGTTTATGTTGAGCAGCTCTACCCCTTGCTAAAGGCCGAATTATTTCTACCCTATTCTGGTGCTGAACTTGAAAAACAAACAAACCTATTGGTTAAAGAGATGCAGCGACAGGAATTAATCAACGGCGCAGAGCAAAATTTACAGGTAAATCAACCCAAGTTAATCCAGCTATCTATGCTGTCAAAACACGTTCAGGAAACCTTACAGAGATACCAGATTGTAATCACCTTACTGCAAAAGAGCGATGAACTGAATATCAAACAGTTGTCCAATGCGAGCAGCACCATAGCCGAGCGACTAGCTAAAATTAATGGCATCAGCGCCCCCGAATTCTTCGACGCAAAGGTGATGGAAACGTTTATTCGCCAGTTAAAGCTGCTCGGCTGTATCAATAGTAGCAATAAGCTGAACGAAAAAGAGATTATGTCCTTGAGCCAAACCATCAGACCACTGATCAGCACCGATGTACTGGAAACCATAGAACATATGATCCACTGGGAAAAGGCTTGCGACTAAAACAGGAGGTACGAATAACACAGGGTTATTCGTACCTTCGAAACTCGCAGCTTCTCATTTCAAAAAATAGTCTAAAGCCATCCCGGCAAAAATAGCCATGCCAACATAATTGTTGTTTAAAAAGGCCTTAAAACACTCTTCCGGTCTGCGATCGCTAAGCAGATTTTGCTGATAAACAAACAAACCAGCGGCTGCTAATACTCCCCAGTAGAATGCTGCTCCCAGATCAGTCACCAAAGCATAAGCCACCAGAAACACTAAACTGATGAACTGAAGCAGAGCGATGATAAGCTTGTCCCTTTTACCAAACAGGATAGCGGTAGATTTTATCCCGACCTTAAGGTCATCAGGTCTATCAACCATGGCGTACATAGTGTCATATGCCACGGTCCAGCATATATTGGCAAAGAAAAGTAACCATACATACCAAGGTAAAAAATCGGCTTGAGCCGCATAAGCCATCGGAATGGCCCACCCATAGGCCATTCCCAACACCACCTGAGGTAGATTGGTGTAACGCTTCATAAAGGGATAACAAAATGCCAATGCCAGCCCCGCAAACGACAGTTGTATCGTAAGGGTATTAGTCGTTAACACGAGTAGAAAAGCAATCAGCGACAGAGCCAAAAATAATATGATGGCCTCTTTAGTCGATACTATTCCACTGGGCAAGGGGCGGTTTTTAGTCCTACTAACAAACCCATCCACCTTACGATCGGCAAAGTCGTTGATTACACAACCCGCACTGCGCATCAGGAAAACCCCCAGTACAAATACCACAAGTACCCAGGTATCAGGTATACCACCAGCAGCAGACCATAAGGCCCATAATGTAGGCCATAGTAACAATAGGCTACCAATAGGGCGATCAAACCTGGTCAGTTGTATATAGGCCTGAAAGCGATCAACACCTTGCTTTATATTACTCGTCATATGCCCTACTCTCTGGTAAAAATATTTCCGCAACCAACAAAGGTTTGCCATCGAGAAAAAACAAGGAACGTCGTCCCCATAGGGAACATTTAGGTTGCTGACCCAGAGACTTCGCCAACTTAAATACGTCCGAATCCTGTGCAAACTCAGCGACTTCAAATTCGCCGCGAGTCAATTTAGGATCGGAAAATAGGAAATCACCTAAGGAGCTTTCACCTAATGCAGCCAGGCCTTTACCTTGCCCAGCTAGAGTAGATTCAGGGATCAAGGTGCGAGCGAATACCCAGGGGATATTCTCACACTGCAGTAAAACTTCCCGGATAAGAAAGCGGCTGGGCTTCGGAAACAGTGGCTCTTCATGAGCCTGAATGGGCATGACTTTTTGCCCCAGTACTTTGATCTGAAAACTCTGGCATTGATTTCCCAACTTTTGGGTAAGCGATCCCTTATCCAGTAACCAGTTTTCTGTATTAGCGCTGCTCGGCCTATTCGCCGTCGACCAGTTGGCGGCACAGCCCACCGGAAAAAGAGAAGCTATTTCAGTATTCACTTACTAACTACCTAACACCAATGCTGAACTGACCGCATCAGGGCAAAGAAAAACATAGGCGCTGATTATCTTAAATCAGAAGCTAAAATGTAACAGGAACAGCCAAAAACTTATGCCCTGAGCAAAATAATCAGCCATTTCTTGACGTCATGGCCATCAGAGATAAAAATATAATCCATTAAAAGACCGAGAAAAATAATATGCAAAAAGGACTTATTTCAATATTACTGGTTTTCTTGTTTGCCTTTTCCGCCCATGGAGAAGGGGAAACAAAAGGTGCTGGTGGCTACGCTTACTACGGGTTTGAGCCGGATATCATCACTAACTATGTAAAACCGGGGAAGAAAGTAGGTTATGTCAGGGTAGTTGTCGAGCTGATGCTGGAAAATGCCAATGACTTGGAAACCGTAGAACATCACGATCCCCTGCTCAGAGACGCCATTATCAAAATTCTCGGTAAGCAAGATGAGCAAAGAATAAAATCCCTTACCGGAAGGGATGATATTCGTAAGGAATGTCTCAGAGAGGTCAATAAATTACTGGTGCAAGAAGCCGGAAGAAAGGCCGTAGCCGACCTACTTTTTACCAAATACCTGTATCAATAGTTAACCCTCAGTCAACACTCTAAGGGGTTCAGCGCACGCAACAGTCGAGCTGTATGCTAGCCGAACCCTTTGTCGCTTAACTTTATTTATATACGCTCAACTTCTAATTGATGTCTCGTTGCGTCGGCAACGCACTCCAGGCACCTTTCTTGGTGACTGCGAATGCGCCGCAGGTCACGGCAAGTTCAACCGCTTTAACTATGGGAAGAGAAGCTGAAATAGCCTGAGTCAACTTGGTTTGGTTTGTAATGCCCTGCTCCAGCAAGCTATACAACCAGCCACCAGAAAACGCATCCCCGGCACCTGTGGTATCCACCACTGCAACCGTAGGCGTTGTTATGGTATGCACAGAAACTCCGCTATAAACCTTTACCGGTTGTGCACCATCTGTGAGTAATATGACTTTAGGGCCTGAATTTAATAACAAATCGAGATAATCATCGTGTTTTACATCTCCAGCCAGATACACCAATTCCTCTAGGCTCAGTTTAAGTAGATCTATATGCTGAATCGCTTGATGTACTCTGTCGTGAATTTCCGCCAAGTCCTGCCAAAGCGGAAACCTTAAGTTAACATCGAAGCTAGTTAGTAAACCAAATACATGCGCTTTACTTAACCCGGCAATGGTTGCTTCAGCAATGGCTTCATCTGTTAATGTGTTTGAGCAAATATGGAAAATGCCGTTTTCAGCATAGAGTTCGTCATTAAAACCACTGGCTTTAAACGCAACATCCGCACTATTATCACGATGAAACGAAAAAGAGCGCTCTCCGTCACTGTCCAGGCTGACAAAGGCCATAGGAGTCTTACGCTCACTATCAACAGACAAATAATCTGTCTTCACCCGATATTTATTAAGGCAGTCGGTTAAATATTGCCCGGCGGCATCTTTACCAACCTGACCAACAAAATAGGCTTCGCCCCCTAACCTGGCCACAGCCACAGCCGAATTTGCCGGTGCCCCGCCCGGGAATTGGCCATATACAGGGATAGATATATCTCCCTCTGTTCGGAAATCCAGAGGGATCCAGTCAATCAAAAGTTCCCCGAAAGAAATAAGACGCGGCATAGAAATCACCCGTAGCAGCAAGGACGCAAAATTGCCTGGTTATTCTAGAGACTTCTTGCCATAGCTAATGTAAAAACAGCTTAAACTGGGAGAGAGATCCCGTATTTACTAACTTCAGCTAGCTTCCTTGCCCCTGGTATCCAAGGCCGCTTGTAACAGACCTACTCCCAAGCCAAAGAGATGTACCATATTGGCCATAGCAGGCCCAATCACCTCGAAGAAACCCAGTACCATCCAGACCAGTAGGAATCCCATAAACGCATTTGGCAGTCCTAGTCCACCTTCCGGCTTACGCACGCCAGACAGCCACACATAACCAGCGATGGCATATACCACACCGGATAAGCCACCAAAGTTGGGACCTGAAATAAAGAACTGTACTGTATTGGGAATAAATGAGGCGATGGCAAAAATTAGTAGTAGCTTACCACTGCCTTTTTCACGTTCAATTTGCCCCCCTAAATACCACCACCAAAGAGCGTTAAAGATGATATGTAAGGCGCTAAAGTGCAGCACACTGGGAGTAAAAAATCGCCATATCTCTCCAGAGCCAAAATCAGCTCCTTGATGAAAAAAGCTTAACGCTTGATAAATTGGCGGGAATAAACCAACAAAACTAAGCACATAAATAGCGACACTGGCAAAAAAGATACTCAGAGTCACGGGTCCCGCATGGAAAAAAAAATTTTGCAGGATCAAGGTGCCGCCCGGACCATAGTCAAATCGTTTCGACTCCCCCACATGCCAGCTTGCCTCTAAGTACTTATCATCAGATGGGTTTGCCAGAAACGCTTCCAATTCCGTTCGAGCTAACTCCACATGCTGCTCATCCAATAACCATATTCCAAACGCAAATCCCTCTTCTTTGACTTCACAGGAAACACGTTTAACTCTCATATAATCGACAAAGGCTTGAGCTAGCCTGGGATTATCAAGCACCACAAGTTGCTGCATTCAGGATCCTTTTTTTGGGGTGATTTAAGCTGTCTCTACCGGATAAAGTTGCCGCCAGGCTTCAAAACCACCATCCATACTATAGACTTCATCATAACCTTGGTTAATCAGATATTGGGCTGCGCCCTGACTGGAATTACCGTGATAACACATGACTATTACCGGTACCTCAAAGTCCACTTCATTCATAAACTGGCCCAATTTGTCGTTGGTTAAGTGAAATGCATCTTTTACCCCAGCCGCTGCGACAGACTGGGGATCGCGAATATCGACCAGCGTAACACCATCGTGTTGAATTTTTTCGAAGCTTTCTACTACAGAAATGTGGGTAAATGTGTCCATTGTGTATATCAAACCTATAACGCTATGCTTTCTTGCAGGGTAACATGAAGGGGAAAAGGGGAACAGTGGGTGCCAGGGTTAGCTTGTGCAGATTTTCGGGTAAATAAAAAGGCTACATAAATGTAGCCTTTGAAGAGATTTGAGCACTGCCCTGTAACACATCCGTGTTGCTTGGTTCCGGCTCAGCCACCGAAACGTCGGACCGCCCAGGCTTAGCGTAATCACCTGAAAAAGCATGCTTTTTCCGGAATATGGAGCACTTTATAAGCCTGAGGGCCATAACACGTCCGTGTGGCCTGGTTCCGGCTCATCCACCGAAACGTCGGACCGCCCAGACTTCGCGTAATCACCTGAAAAAGCATACTTTTTCCGGAATATAGAGCACTTTATGAGCCTGAGGGCCATAACACGTCCGTGTGGCCTGGTTCCGGCTCATCCGTCCCATTGATTCGCGTAATCACCTGAAAAAGCATGCTTTTTCCGGAATATAGAGCACTTTATAAGCCTGAGGGCCATAACACGTCCGTGTGGCCTGATTCCGGCTCATCCGTCCCATGGATTCGCGTAATCACCTGAAAAAGCATGCTTTTTCCGGAATATAGAGCACTTTATGAGCCTGAGGGCCATAACACGTCCGTGTGGCCTGGTTCCGGCTCATCCGTCCCATGGACTCGCGTAATCACCTGAAAAAGCATGCTTTTTCCGGAATATAGAGCACTTTATGAGCCTGAGGGCCATAACACGTCCGTGTGGCCTGGTTCCGGCTCATCCGTCCCATGGACTCGCGTAATCACCTGAAAAAGCATGCTTTTTCCGGGCGGTGATTACCCCCCCAGGTATGCTTTTCTTACGTCTTCGTTGGCGAGAAGGTTCATACCTGTGTCCTGAAGAACGATGCGGCCGTTTTCCAGTACGTAACCTTGATCGGCTAAGCGCAACGCCTGGTTGGCGTTTTGCTCTACCAGGAAGATAGTCATTCCCTTATCTCTCAGCGTTTCAATGATTTCGAAAATCTGCTGGATGATAATGGGGGCAAGCCCCAATGAGGGCTCATCCAAAAACAACAACCTGGGTTTGCTCATTAGTGCCCGGCCAATGGCTAGCATTTGCTGCTCACCACCAGACATGGTACCGGCACGCTGAGTCTGTCGCTCGAGCAGACGAGGGAACAACTCATAAACCTCCTTCAGCAAACGGGCAAACTCCTGTTTATCGTCCACAAAGAAGCCACCCATATGCAGGTTTTCCTCCACGGTAAGGCGGGAAAATATTCGTCTTCCCTCGGGGACAATAGCAATGTCTCTGCGCATTATTTTGGAAGTACCTTCCTGAGTAATAGGTTGCCCTTCAAACAGGATTTCACCACTACTGGCTTGTGGATCGCCACAAACTGTCATCAATAACGTCGTTTTCCCGGCGCCATTGGCGCCGATAAGGCTAACAATTTTACCCTTATCCACTTTAATACTTACATCGTGCAGCGCCTGGATCTTGCCATAGTGGGTGGATACATTTTTAAGCTCTAACATTGACCTCTCCTTAGAACTTTATTCATTAAAATTCACCCAAATACGCTTTTATAACTTCGGGATTAGAGATAATTTCATCCGGTTTACCATTCGCCAGTGGGCAACCCTGGTTCACCACATAAATCCGGTCAGAAATTCCCATAACCAGCTTCATATCATGTTCAATAAGCAACACCGAAACACCGTGGTGCGCTCTAAGCTCTTCAATCAACTCATCCAGCTCATCGGTTTCAGCCGGGTTCAGGCCTGCTGCAGGTTCATCCAGCATTAACAACTCGGGTCTCGTCACCATGCAACGCGCTATTTCGAGACGACGCTGCTGCCCATAGGCTAAGTTGCCTGCTGTGCGGTTGGCAAATTCAAGTAAACCGATCCGCTCCAACCACACATGAGCGGCTTCCAGCGCCTGACGTTCCGCCTTCCTGAAACTTGGCGTCTTAAATAATCCGGCCAAAAAGTTGGTGTTTAAGTGCCTGTGCTGGGCCACCAGCAGGTTTTCCACCACGGTCATATCTTTAAAAAGACGAACATGCTGAAACGTACGAACTATGCCCTTACGGGCTATTTGATGGCCGGGCAACTGCTGTATCGCTTCCCCTTTATATAGGATTTGACCCGAAGTTGGGTTGTAAAAACCCGTCAGGCAATTGAAGACTGTGGTTTTCCCTGCCCCATTCGGGCCAATAATGGAAACGATTTCTTTTTCATTAACTTCCAGGGCGACATTATTCACCGCCAGCAGGCCACCAAAACGCATGGTCAGCCCAGAAACTTCCATAAGCTTACTCATCGCTTAACCCCATCTTAGGCCTGGTGGTATTCGTCAGTAATCCCTGCTCCCTGGGGCGCCACATCATTAACCCTATTAATAAGCCACCAAAACGCATGGTCAGCCCAGAAACTTCCATAAGCTTACTCATCGCGTAACTCCATCTTAGGCCGGGTCATCGGCAACAGTCCCTGAGGGCGCCAAATCATCATAAAGACCATCATCAAACCAAACATCAGCATGCGATATTCGTTAAATTCCCGCGCCAGTTCAGGCAGGACAGTCATTATTATCGCGGCTAAAATTATCCCGATTTGCGATCCCATACCGCCCAACACCACAATGGCCAGGATAATGGCAGATTCGATAAAGGTGAATGACTCAGGACTGATAAACCCTTGGCGAGCCGCGAAGAAACTACCGGCAAAACCCGCAAAAGCAGCGCCTATGGTAAAGGCGCTTAACTTGACGACAGTCGGGTTAAGGCCCAAAGAGCGGCAGGCGATTTCATCTTCACGTAAGGCTTCCCAGGCTCGGCCCAAAGGCATTCTCAGTAAGCGATTAATCACGATAACCGTCAGTACCACCAATAATAGCGCAGCCAAATAAACAAAAATCACCTTATAGTTGGACGCATAGTCAATGCCAAAAAACTCATGGAATAAACCATTGCCTTCTTCCTTGACCCGGCGACCAAATTCCAGACCAAATAAAGTAGGTTTAGGGATCTGGCTGATACCGTTAGGGCCACCCGTCAGCTCAGTCAGGTTATTCAGCATGATGCGAATGATCTCACCAAAACCCAAGGTCACTATGGCCAGGTAGTCCCCCCTGAGTCTTAATACCGGAAAACCGAGGATAAAACCAAAAGCCGCAGCCATAAAACCGGCAACAGGCAATGCCGTCCAAAAACCAATACCAAAGTAGCTATTCAAAATGGCGTAAGAGTAAGCGCCGACGGCATAGAAGCCGACATAACCCAGATCGAGTAACCCAGCTAAACCCACAACCACGTTTAGGCCGAGGCCCAACATGACATAGATAAGTGTCAACGTAGCCAGGTCCACAGCGCCACGTGATGCGAAAAATGGCCAGATAAGCAAACCGGCCAGGACCGCAATGGTTACAAATCGATACAAGGTTGGCTTCTCTTCGGGAGAAGGCAGCGAAAACGTCTTACTCTGTACCTTGTCTTTACCTGCCGAAAATATGGCTGAAATAGGCGACTTAAACAGCTGGATAAAAAACACCAAAGCAACGCCGACAACTATCCAGGTAATATGGGCGCTGTCATTGGATATTATATTCAAACCAGTGGGTGTAGGATCCAACTGCAAACCCAGTAACCAGGCAGACAGGATCAAGGTCACAACGGAGGCGATGAGCGCGTTAATAAAACTTGCTTTACTCATACTTTTTCTACCTCAGGCTTACCTAGGGTAGTTGCGTCGAGAGTGGCATAACATGCCGACTCGTATAGCGCCGAATCGAAAAATAGAATACTCATACCTTTTCCACCTCAGGCTTACCGAGGATCCCCGTCGGCATAAACAGCAGTACCGCACAAAGCAGGCCAAATGATACGACGTCTTTGTATTCGGTACTGAAATAACCTGCGGTCATGGCTTCGGTGATCCCCAGCAGCAGCCCGCCTAACACGGCGCCAGGAATACTGCCAATTCCTCCAAGAACAGCGGCGGTAAAGGCCTTAAGTCCAGCCATAAATCCGAGATAAGGGTTTACTACCCCGTAATACATCCCAAGTAACACACCGGCAACGGCTGCCAGCGCGGCACCGATAACAAAGGTCAGAGAAATAACCCGGTTGGTATTAATCCCCAACAGGTTAGCCATACCTAAATCTTCCGCACAAGCGCGGCAAGCACGGCCCATTTTCGAACGGGAGATAAATGCAGTCAGTACTGTCATGGCCACGAAGGTCACCACAAAAATCACCACCTGCATATAAGAAAGGGTGATGTTAAAACCATCTTCTGGCCCGATAACCCAACCGCCTGTCACCAGGCTTGGTATCGCAATATCACGCGAACCCTGAGCCAGACGAACAAAGTTCTGTAAGAAAATAGACATACCAATGGCGGATATCAGTGGAATAAGGCGGTTTCCGCCACGCAGTGGCCGGTACGCCACCCGCTCGATACTCCATCCATAGGCACTGGTAATAATAATACTGATGGCAAAAGCGGCGAATATCATCAGGGGTAAACTGTCAATCCCTAACATAGCTAATCCGGCCAGGACAAAAAATGCCGCGTAGCTACCTATCATGTACACCTCACCATGGGCAAAGTTAATCATGCCTATGATGCCGTATACCATGGTATAACCAATGGCGATCAGCGCGTAGGTGCTGCCTATGGTTGCGCCATTAAGGAGCTGTTGGAGGAAATAATAAAACTGCTCAGACATAATGTCCTCAACGTTCCATGTGATTAAGGGTTAATAACCCTTGCTTACAAAATGATTAAAAAGAAACCCACCTTAGCCTTGTTAAAACAAAACCGGGGTGAGTTTCAATTTTAAAGAATGTGCCGGCCTAAACCGGCGCTGAAATTAGTTTGCGGCTGAAGAAGAGCCGTCTTTATGCCAGGTGAAGACACCAAAGTCGAAACCTTTCAGATCGCCTTTGCCATCCCAGTTCAGACCGCCCATCACCGTATCAATCTGCTTACCGCGTAGGTATTCAGCGACTGATTCAGGATCTGTCTTACCCGCTTCGATACTACCCGCAATGGCCTGTACGGCTGCGTAGGAGGTCCAGACGAAAGGACCGGTTGGATCTTCGCCCTTAGCAGTAATGGCGTCTACCACAGGTTTGTTGTTTGGATCCAGGTCATACTTCTTAGGCAGAGTTACCAAGAGCCCTTCAGACGCTTCACCGGCAATGGCGGAGATATCCTTGTTACCAACACCTTCAGGCCCCATAAACCTGGCTTTCAGTCCTTTTTCTTTGGATTGACGCAACAACAGACCCAGTTCTGGGTGGTAACCACCGTAGTAAACAAAATCAGTCTTCAATTTTTTCAGCTTGGCAATCAGTGCGGAGAAGTCTTTATCACCTGCTGTCACACCTTCAAACGCCACCACATTGATGCCGGCTTTTTCTACATGCTTTTTCACCGATGTAGCAATACCTTCGCCGTATTGCTGCTTATCGTGAATTACCGCAATATTCTTCGGTTTCACCTGATTGATAATATAGTTTGCGGCCGTTGGCCCCTGGTCACTATCCAGACCGATTGTACGGAATACCAACTGGTAACCTCGGCTAGTAATATCAGGGTTAGTGGATGCCGGCGTGATCATCACTATGCCTTCATCTTCATATATATCAGAAGCAGGCTGAGTGGCACTGGAGCAAAGGTGACCAACCACGTACTGAATACCATCGTTAATAATCTTGTTGGCAACCGCTACCGCTTGCTTAGGATCACAGGCATCGTCATAAATAACAGCTTCCAGCTGCTTACCATTAACGCCACCCGCTTTGTTAATCAGTTCAACGGCCATTTTGCCGCCGGTGAATTGCATATCACCGTATTGAGCAACGGGACCCGTCTGTGGACCTGCCAATGCGATTTTAATCGTATCTGCAGCATTAGCAAAAGTAGAAGCTCCTAACAGAGCCAAAGAAACAGCAACGCCACTAGCAGTCTTAGTCCATTTATTCATCTAATTCTCCAATTTCTTTATCGGTTAGGGCGAAGCACCCGGAAGAAAACAAGGCATAGGCCTCATAGCAACACCTTTTTAACACCATAAATGTTAGATGAGAAGGCGTAATTCGGGAAAACTTGCACCGGTGCAAGGATAATAAAGGCATATATTCCAATAGCTAAGGTCAGACCGGTAGGAAGTATCGCCAGACAAACCAAGCTTAAATAATTTAATATTCTGTTAAACATCATTAAGGCCAGCATAATTCGCCATGAATTATTTTTTTGTCAAAATAATTCTATTATTAACCCACAGAGCAAACAAAGTAGCGTAAATAACCAGCACAGAATGATATATTCCACTACCTTAGATGTGCTGCTCACAAACCTCTTATCAACGGAAGATAACCCTTGAGACTTTTTTTTATATTTCTGACGCTGCTCATTCTGACTGCCTGTAGCAAACCCGAGGTCAATAAGCTCACTCTGGTTGTTCCCCAACTGACGAACCCATTTTTCAAACAACTCGCTGACGCAGCGCAACAACAAGCTACCAAGCTAAATATCGAGCTAAGGGTCAAAGAAAGTGACGGAGCTTCGGTCACCGAGCTGGATAAAGTGTCACAATCCCTCGACTGGGGGACACAAGCTTTATTGATTGTCCCGTCAAAAAGTAATAACTCAGTACACTCTATCCGTCTGGCTAATAGCCGTGATATTCCAGTGATCACCATAGATAGAAACGTGAATGACGGTGTGTCAAATAGCCATATAGCCTCCGACAATCTCGCCGGTGGCCGGTTAGTTGGCGAGTTTATTTCTGCCATGAGCAAAGGCAAGGGCAGTGTCGCCCAGCTTGTCGGCCCCAGGGATTCATCTGTCACCCTGGCGCGCAGCCAAGGCCTGACTGAAGTAATAGAAAATACTGAGCTGACATTGCTTGAGAGCTATTTTGCCGGCTTTAGCCGTAACAAAGCGAAACAGGTCACACTGGAACTACTCCACAAACATCCAAATCTCACGGCGATTTTTGCACACAATGATGAAATGGCCTTAGGCGCGTTGGATGCAATTAGACAGCTTAAGACAGATCTGATCCTGGTAGGGTTTGACGGTACTAGGCCAGGCGTTGCAGCATTATCACAAGGACTTATGGACGCCACTATAGCCCAACAGCCGGAGTTGATGGGGCAACTGGCTGTTACCCAGGCTTACAAATTGCTATCAGGGGAAAAAATCACCGATTTTTTGCCTGTAGATCTAAAACTTATCCAACGGCCGGGTTTATAACACCCAAACACAATTCTAACCTGTTCAATTCTCGTATCTGGCATTATTATTCCAGTCTCTAATTTTGCCGGATATTTTTATGAAAATTTTAATGGCGCTTTCCCAACTGGAAGTTACCGGAGCCGAGGTATACGCAACCTCCGTAGGCAATAAGCTCAGTGAGAAAGGCCATCAGGTTTTTTATGTGTCAGACACACTAACCAAAACCGTTACCGGCAAATTTTTTAAATTACGATTTAACAAACGCAACGTACCTCGCCGCTTCTGGCATATTGCATATTTAGTCTACCTGATCAAAAAGCATGGCATCCAGTTAGTACACGCTCACTCCAGGGCTTCAGGTTGGAGTGCTTATCTGGCCTGCAAAATAACCAATACCCCAATGATAACCTCAGTACATGGGCGTCAACCTGTACACGCCTCAAGAAAGGTCTTTCATGCATTGGGCAGTAAAGCGGTATGTGTGTGTGAAAATATCAAGCAGCAACTAATAGAAAACCTTGGCGTCGAAGAAAAAATCCTGGAGGTAGTGAGAAACGGTATTGATCTCACCCAATACTCGCCCCTGCCTCCACCAAATAATAGTAAAAAAGTAATTTCCATTATCGGACGCCTGTCTGGACCAAAAGGTGAGCTGACACTTAAATTGCTCAGTGATGTACTGGATCTGGATAAGTATCAGGTTCAAGTCATAGGTGGCAAAGATGTACCAGCTCCTTTTACCCCCTTCACCGATAGAGTGAAGTTTATCGGTTACGTCGATAATGTCTTACCTTACCTGGCTCAATCAGATCTGGTGATAGGTGCAGGCAGAGTGGCCATGGAGGCGATTATCTGTGGCCGCCCTACTCTCGCTGTGGGAGAAGCGCAGGCCGTCGGGCTGGTTACCAAAGAAAACCTGAACCATGCGTTAGCCAGCAATTTCGGCGATATCGGAGCTAAGGACCTGGATATCGACTTTACCCGGCTGGACCAACAGATCACCAATGCCCTCACGCAAATGAGCTGTCAGACCGAAGTCCAGCAAAGAGTAAAGACCGAATTTGAGCTGGATAATGTAGTAAGCCGGCTGGAGTTTATTTACCAGTCGGAAATCGTTTACACCAAACAAACTGAGATGCCTATTCTGTGCTACCACAGGGTGATCCGTGATGACGAAGTCAAAGGCAAGCACGGTATTTATGTCACCGTAAGCCAGCTGGAAAAGCAATTTAAAATGCTCAAAAAATTGGGCTATCAGAGCATTACCTTTGCCGATATCGTAGAGAAGGGCTGGCAGCATAGATTCGATGGTAAGTTCTTTATGCTTACCCTGGATGACGGCTACAAAGACAACTACGAAAACCTGTTACCCCTGCTGAAAAAATATGACTTCAAGGCGGTTATCTATATGGTCACCGGCGAGGATCACAACAGCTGGGATGCTGGCAAGGGAGAGCAAGCGTTTCCTTTAATGGACCAGCAGGAAATTAAGGCCATGGTGGACTCAGGCCTGGTTGAGTTTGGCGGGCATACCCTTAGCCACCCTAAGCTAACAACCTTGACTAAGGAGCAGAAATTAAAGGAAATTGCGGAAAACAAAGCCCAATTGGAAGCCATTACGAGACAATCCGCCCTGTCCTTTGCTTATCCCTATGGCGATCTGGATGACGAAACCAAGCAAATAGCTAAAGAAGCTGGCTACCCTATTGCAGTTGCAACGGACTCTGGACCGTTAGCGAATCATGAAGATCTCTTTGAAATCCGTCGGATCCTGGTTTTCCCCGGCACAGATACCTTTGGCTTATGGCGTAAGGTACGTGGAAATAACGAATTCAGATATGCCAAAAAGCAACATCGCCCGTTTCGTTAAGATATATACCCAAGCTACTTCAAAGTGCGAGGTTTAGAGCTTTCAATGGGTGCTCAGAGCAAGGCAAACGAGATCAGGAATAGTCACACCTCTTTCAACCTCGTTTAACGCTGAAATGAGCGCCCAGTGAAGCTCCCGAAAGGGCGAGTTGCATTGGCTTTTATACTGCGTTAGCGACCTTTCGAATAGAATAACTATGAGTCAAGCTAGCAGCCTTGCCTAAAAACCAATGCATTCTCGCTGAATCCGCATCTTGAAGTGGTTTGGGTATAGTGTGCGCTGAGCTGGCTCAGCGCACCAACTAGCGTTCAGCTAAGACGTCCGCATAAGTTTGTTGATAGCGCCTGGTAATTTCATTCCAGCTATGGGCTTGGGCGAATAATAACCCCTTGTCACTCAAACGCTGCCGCAATTGATTATCTGCTAATACACTCCCTACTTTCTCAGCTAATTCATCCACGCTGGCGGGATCGTTCAGAAGTAACGCCTGATCCGTAATTTCAGCGCTGACACCACAGTATTCAGCCGAACTAATCACCACGGGTTTACCGCAAGCCATGGCCTCCAGGGCCACCATGGAATAAGTGTCAAAGCGGGTGGGGTGAACCAGAATATCTGCGGCCTGGTACACGGGTAACATCTGCTTTTGGCTACCCAGTATGGTCAGCCTGTGCTCTACTCCCATTTTTTGGGCCTGCTCAATAAATGGTAAAGGGTCGTCATTGCCCGCCACTAATAGCTCGACCTGCTCAGGCAGTCGCGTCAACAGCTCGACCAACTGCTGCAGGCCCTTGGCAATAAAGTCATTGCTCACCAAAAGCAGCAGAGTTTTATCTTCGGGGACGGCAAGCTGCTTTCTGGCCTGTAGCTGCGAACCAGGCGCAGGTAGATCGATCCCCGGAGGGATCACCCGATACTGCCTGACATCGAAACCATAAATGCGCTGTATATGTGGTCGCAACATTTCGGAAACCAATACCACTCGTTTGCCTTTGCCGGGTTTAAGCTGGCCTTTTTCCAGCAAACGGTAAGCCTGCTTTCTTAAGCTGGTGAGAAACTGCAGACGTTTACGAATGCGCTTGCCCAGGGGGAACTGGCTGAAATCCGGGGTTGAACAGCGCACATGCTGAGTCACGATATGAGCAAATGGCACCATCTCATGACTGTGGATCAGGTCAAACCCCCGGCATAAACTGTAACTTTGGTAGTTAAACCAGAGCAAATTTAACCAGCGCGGTTTTTGTATCGGCGCAGAGATTTGGTGAAAGGTTATCCCGCCGATACCGGCGTCGAAGCGCTGACTGAAAACATGCACGTCATAATCATCTACCAATCGACTGGTTAACTCCACACAATAACGCTCTCCTCCTCCTGCATCTGTGCTGAAGTGGCGGCACAATACCGCCAGTTTCTTCTTATCGTTTTTTGTCTTCATAGGAGCCCAGGACTTTCATCAGAAAAAGGTGTGGCGGCGTGCGTTTATAAATGGGAACCCTGGGAAGCTCATAGCTATTGTCCGCAACCCGCGCCCGGGAGCGGGCCGTAGTGGTGGCCGAGTGAAAACCAGCGGCTTCTACCTTGTCGGCCAGCTGCTGGTTATAAGCTCCATAGGGATAGCAGAAATCGGCAACCTCTCTTTCAAACACCTGCTCTAACTCCGCTTTGCTCCTGCTTATTTCATTATCGAGCTCGACTGGCTCAGTTTCGGTTAACTTGGCATGATTACGGGTATGGCAGCCTATATCCTGCCCCGCAGCCAACCAGGATCGCACTTCCTGTTGGGTCATTAAGGGAACCTGCTTTACTCCCTGCTCTTCATCCCATCGATTGGTTTGCCCGAACATACCTGACACCAGATAACAGGTAGAGCTAAACCCCAAACGGTTTAACAAGGGAGCCGCAAATTCAAGGTTATTCTGATAACCATCATCGAAGGTAATCCCCACTACCTTGCCTTGTTTTTCACCGGCAAGATAGGGAGCCAGCTCACGCATGGATAAACCGCGGTAGCCCAACAATTTCAGCAGCCACATTTGCAGACGAAAAGCTGCAGGAGAAACACAAAGGCCACTCAGGTGTTCACCTTTATTGGCTTTTCTGATCTGGTGATACATTAAGATGGGAATGGGTCTGGTCATGGTTTCCCCGTAAAAATCCGGCAGGCGGGCAGTCTAACATATTCTCTCGTTATGCTAACCGGCCAATGCGATGAAGGGAAATAGCCGCCTGGCTGGGCGGCTTAGCTTGATCAATCCCAGGAAAGTATCACTTTACCGGACTGACCGGAGCGCATGATATCGAACCCCTGCTGAAATTCATCGATGGGATACTCGTGGGTAATAATCGGCGAAATATCTAATCCGGATTGGATCAGGCTGGCCATTTTATACCAGGTTTCAAACATCTCCCGGCCATAGATACCTTTGATTTCCAGGCCCTTAAATATCACCTGGTTCCAGTCGATACCCATGTTTTCCGGTGGAATACCCAATAAGGCCATTTTTCCGCCATGGTTCATCTTAGCCAGCATATCGTTAAACGCACTTGGCGCACCGGACATTTCCAGGCCTACATCAAAACCTTCAGTCATGTCCAGCTCGCTCATCACATCGGTCAGGCTTTCCTTCGCCACATTAACGGCCCGGGTTACTCCCATTTTTTCAGCCAGATCCAGGCGGTATTCGTTGATATCCGTGATCACCACATGACGCGCCCCCACATGGCGACAAATCGCTGCGGCCATAATCCCGATAGGTCCAGCCCCCGTGATCAGCACGTCTTCTCCCACCAGGTCAAACGACAAGGCGGTGTGCACCGCATTACCAAACGGGTCAAATACGGCAGCCAGTTCGTCAGGGATCTCATCGGGGATCTTAAATGCGTTAAATGCAGGGATCACCAGGTATTCGGCAAAGGCCCCCTCCCGGTTGACACCAACACCTGTGGTATTTCTGCACAGGTGAGTACGTCCGGCCCGGCAGTTACGGCAAAAACCACAGGTAATATGGCCTTCACCGGAAACCCGATCGCCGACCTTAAAGCCCTGCACTTCCTGACCTATGGCAACCACTTCTCCCACATATTCATGGCCAACCACCATAGGCACGGGAATGGTTTTGCGGGACCACTCGTCCCAGTTATAAATGTGAATATCCGTACCGCAAATTGAAGTTTTGCGGATTTTAATCATCACGTCATTGTGACCGGGCTCGGGCACTGGGGTATCCGTCATCCAGATCCCAGGTTCAGCTTTTAATTTGGATAGCGATTTCATCATTATTCCCTAGATAACACCCAGTGTTTTACCAATACGGGTAAATGCATCGATGGCTTTGTCCAGATCCTCACGGGTATGTGCAGCCGAGATCTGAGTACGGATCCGCGCCTGGCCTTTAGGTACCACAGGAAATGAGAAACCTACCACATAGATACCTTCCGCCAGCAAGCGGTCGGCAAAGCTAGAAGCCAGCTTGGCATCACCCAGCATCACAGGAATGATGGCATGATCTTTACCACCCAACTCGAAACCCACTTCGCTCATCTGTGCTCTGAAATATTGCGCGTTAGCCCAAAGCTGATCCCTTAATTCCTTACCTTCCGCCAGCATTTCGATGGCGCGAATAGACGCAGCAACAATAGATGGCGCCAGCGAGTTGGAGAACAAATAAGGACGGGAACGCTGTCTTAGCCAGTCGATAACTTCTGCTTTACCCGATGTATAACCACCTGAAGCACCGCCCAAGGCTTTACCCAGGGTACCCGTATAAATATCAACGCGGTCAGAAACACCGCAATATTCCGGCGTACCAGCACCAGTTTCACCTACAAAACCAACGGCGTGAGAATCATCTACCATCACCAGGGCATTGTATTTATCCGCCAGCTCACAAACGCCTTTTAAGTTGGCAATCACCCCATCCATGGAGAAAACCCCGTCGGTGGCGATCAGCTTAAAACGAACGCCGGTCTCATCAGCTTGCTTTAGCTTAGCTTCCAGATCAGCCATATCATTGTTGGCATAACGATAACGCGCCGCCTTACACAAACGGACACCGTCGATAATGGAGGCGTGGTTGAGGGCGTCGGAGATAATGGCATCTTCCGGACCCAGTAGGGTTTCAAACAAACCTGCATTGGCATCGAAGCAGGAGGAATAAAGGATGGTGTCCTGGGTACCTAGAAACTTGCTGATCTTCTGTTCGAGTAACTTGTGGTTATCCTGGGTACCGCAGATAAAACGCACCGAAGCCATACCAAAGCCGTGACTGTCCAGACCTTCTTTTGCCGCTGCTACCAGCTCAGGATGATTGGCCAGGCCCAGGTAATTGTTAGCACAAAAATTAAGCACGTCGGTTTCATTAACATGAATACTCGCGGCCTGCGCCGAGGTGATCACACGCTCAGCCTTATACAGGCCTTGTTCTTTTACTGTGGCAATTTCATTTTGTATATGAGAATAAAAATCCGCTGACATCAGCAAGTCTCCAAATGTAGGGGTAGGTTGATTACCCCACATATTCTACTAGCCGATGGCGAATTTTCCAGATTTATATTTCACAATATTCCAACAACTCAGGTATTTAGTGCTTTCACTCCACACCTTATTATGTTAAAGAATATTAAACTACCACATTTTCCAGCGCAAGCTCTCGGTAATGCTGGCTTAGCTGCAGAAAGTCGGTCCGACCATCTTCGCTAATATAGGGTTTCATCAATGACAGAACCTGTAGCACCCCTTTATACAAAATGGGTTTAGTGATCTCTCTCTGACCAGACTGAGTCATCTGATAACTGATCCAGAAGGTCACCACCAACTTCATCGATTGTACCAATTCATCCCTGTCTTCACCGGGTATGTTCACCACACCCAACTCATCCAGCTCACCCAGAATAGTCACCATACGCTCGGATAACCCCTGCTGCACAACCAGATATTTTTCCTGCAGTAAAGGATCTCGCGATAAGATATCCACCAGATTTGAGTAGAGGAAGCGGTATTGCCACATAACGTAAAACACAGCGTCCAGGTAGCTGATCATTTTTTGCAGCTCAATCTCCTGTTCGGCAGCAGGACAAAAGCTGGTTTCAATATGCACTACATATGTGTCGAAGACGGAGTGTATAATGTCTTCCTTATTTCTGAAGTGGTAATATAGGTTTCCAGGGCTAATTTCCAAATGTGCCGCGATATGATTGGTGGTGACAGTACGCTCACCTTGCTCATTGAAGAGAGTTATCGCAGCCTGGATGATCCTGTCTTTAGTTTTCATTTACTACCGTATTGAAAAGATTGCTGAAAAGGTAAATGCTACCACTATTTATCCAAGATACGTAAATTGAGAAGATGCTGATGTTATTGACGCGTCTCACGTATATAAACTAACAACGCGAGAAATTTCGATGATCATAGTCACTGGCGGCGCCGGATTTATCGGCAGTAATATAGTAAAAGCATTAAACGATGCAGGTCACACCGACATTCTGGTAGTGGACGATTTAACCGATGGCACCAAGTTCAAGAACCTGGTGGACCTGGAAATCGCCGACTATATGGACAAAGACGACTTCATCTCTCTGGTTATTTCAGGAGAAGATCTGGGGCCTGTACAGGCTATTTTCCATCAGGGCGCTTGCTCCTCCACTACTGAGTGGGACGGCAAGATGATGATGGAAAA
The DNA here is from genome assembly GCA_965249895.1 of Psychromonadaceae bacterium. Taxonomy (GTDB): domain Bacteria; phylum Pseudomonadota; class Gammaproteobacteria; order Enterobacterales; family CBDFNC01; genus CBDFNC01. Next base: position 419,353 of record CBDFNC010000001.1, on the reverse strand, counting down.
CAACTACGACTATTCCAAAGATCTGCTGCACTACTGCCTGGATCACGGCATCCAGTTCCTTTACGCTTCTTCTGCGGCCACCTATGGCGGTAGTGATACTTTTAAGGAAGAACGTGAATTTGAAGCACCATTAAATGTTTACGGATACTCCAAATTCCAGTTCGATCAATATGTGCGCCAAATCTTGCCAGAAGCCGATTCACAAATTGTTGGCTTCCGCTATTTCAATGTCTATGGCCCAAGGGAGCAACACAAGGACAGTATGGCCAGTGTGGCCTTTCACCTGAATAACCAACTACTGGCAGGTGAAAACCCGAAACTGTTTCAAGGTTATGACGGTTACCCAGATGGCGGCCAGAAGCGTGACTTTGTTTATGTGGGTGATGTGGCTAAGGTCAACCTGTGGTTCCTGGACAACCCGGATAAATCAGGCATCTTTAACCTGGGAACCGGTAACGCAGAACCTTTTAGCGCCGTCGCTCAGGCCGCCATTGATTACCACAAGAAAGGGGAAATAGAATTTATTCCTTTCCCTGACCACCTCAAAGGTCGCTATCAGAGCTTTACCCAGGCCGATTTAACCAAGTTAAGGGCTGCCGGTTATCAGGATAGCTTTAAGACTGTGGCCGTGGGTGTGGCCGAATATATGGCCTGGTTAAACAAATAAATGAACATATTGGTGATCGGCCCTTCCTGGATCGGTGATATGGTGATGTCTCAGTGTCTGTATAAGACACTGAAACGCGAATACCCTGACAGTCAGCTGGATGTGATGGCGCCAAACTGGTGTCTGGCGCTGTTGGAGCGTATGCCGGAAGTCAATCGAGCCATTCCAATGCCCCTGGGTCACGGGGAATTTGAGCTACTCAAGCGTCGCGCATTAGGCAAGGAGCTGGCCGGTATCTACGACTGGGCCATAGTGCAGCCAAACTCACTGAAATCTACCTTAATTCCTGTCTTTGCCGGTATCAAACGCCGCACCGGTTGGAAGGGGGAAAGTCGCTATTTGCTGCTAAACGATCTGCGTAGCAACAAACAAGATTTCCCACTGATGATCGAGCGATACGCGGCCCTGGCTTATGACAAAGCCAGTATGACAGACAACTCGGCACTGCCGGATATTCCCTGGCCAGAGTTGAAAATCGACCAGGCTGTGAGGGCCAAAGCCGTACAAAGGCTGGACTTAAATCGAGACAGGAAAATCCTCGGATTATGCCCTGGCGCCGAATTTGGCCCAGCTAAACGCTGGCCCGACAGCCACTATGCCGAGGTCGCCAGCGAACAAATCAAGCAGGGCTGGCAGGTTTGGATTTTTGGCGGTGAGAAAGACAAGGCCGTCGGTGAGCTGATCAGGCAGCAGTTGCCTGTAGAAGCCCAGCCATATTGCGTAAACCTGGCGGGCCTCACCTCCGTATCGGAAGCTATCGATCTGCTCTCTTTACCTCGTGTAGTGGTAAGTAATGATTCGGGCTTGATGCACGTGGCGGCAGCGGTCGGGCGGCCGTTGGTGGCAGTGTATGGCTCCAGCTCGCCAAAATACACGCCTCCTTTGGGACAGCAAGTGGAAGTACTACATACGGATATCGAATGTCGCCCCTGTTTTAAAAAAACCTGTAAGTTTGGCCATATCAAGTGCCTGACGGAACTCTTGCCAGCTTCTGTTATTTCTGCCATCCAAACACTGGACAGAGAGTAACTAAGCCTGATTTGATGCAAGCGCCCCCACTTATCTATCACAGAAACTCAATCTCAATTAGCGAGGCAGCTCCCTTATGAACTTTAATCGACATAAACTCAGAGATCTAAGGGATGATGTCAGAGACTACTTCGGACGCCTGTTTTTAGATGAAAAGCTGGACAGAATAAGTACGCCGCTGGCCCCCAGAAACATCGTATTTGTACGCTGGGATGCAAAATTAGGTGACTCCATCATCTCTTCATTTGTGTTTAGGGAGTTGAAGCAAGCCTATCCAGAGATTAAACTCGCCCTTATTGTTGGCGAGGGATTGGAGTATTACTTTTCAGACTCTCCCTATATCGACAAGCTATACAGTGTTAAAAAGCGACCTAGCTATAGCCAGATAAAAAAGCTCGCACAACAAATTTTTGCTGATGGCTTCGATGCGAGTGTGATGCTAGCAGAATACATACGCCCAAGGGATATGTACCTGCTCAAACACCTAGCTTGTAACGTCAACATAGGCGCTGACCCAAGCCTTGGTCGCTTTAACCTGGTGCTTCCAGAGCAAGAGTTAAATAAGCACTTCTCAACACGTTTCGCTTGGGTGTTAAAGTCATTCAATATCGAAACCCCCTGCACAGACTACATTGTCAAACGAGAGCCGGAGGCTAAGGCTAGAGTTGAGAAACTGACTGCAGAGCTGAAAGACAGAACAATAGTGACACTTAACCCCTATGGCAGCGCCAGCCATAGAAAGCTAACGCCACAAAGGATAAAAGAAGTTTCAGTACTGATATCCACCGAGATGCCTGAAGCCACAATTTACCTACTTTACCCACCAGACAAAAAGTCAGAAGTAGATACAATTTGTCGGCAACTAAATAATCCGCATATAACTTACTTCAATGCAGCAAAAAGTCTGTATGACAGTATCGAGTTAATTGCCCACTCACAACTGCTTTGCTCTGTAGATACCGCCACGGTTCATATCGGCACAGGTTTGAAAATACCGACAATAGGGCTTTACAGTGATGATAGTGAGATCCCAAGCCAATGGCTGCCTAATAATCCAAGCTCGGTAGTTATTAGATGTCGCCGACCCGGGGAAAAAGGTGAGGAGATAAATTTGGGCGAGTTTGACGACGACAAGCTCATTTTCGCTATTCGTGAACTAATGCCGCCCGGCAGTACTGAATCGACTTCGCTGGAACAAGAAAATGCTTAGGCTCATTTACAACCTGTTGCAAGCGACTATATCGCCATTTGTTTTACTCTGGCTGACTATGGCAAAAAAGGATGCGCTGCTGAGCAGGCAACGCTGGTACCAATATCTGGGACTGGGGCGACGAAATAATCAACCCTGCTTATGGGTCCATGCGGTTTCGTTGGGAGAGGTCATAGCAGCTGCACCTCTGATCAAGAAGCTTCAGGAGCAAGCTCCACATATCAATATGCTAGTAACTACCCTATCCAATACCGGCGCGGTTCAAGTTAGCAAAGCGCTAGGAAACTCGGTAGAACACAGGTTTATTCCCCTAGACACCCCCTGGACGGTCAACAACTTCTTACACAGAACTAACCCCCAGCTACTTATGATCATGGAAACTGAGTTATGGCCAAACTTATTAGCTCAAACCCATCGGCAAGGGATACCTATTGTCTTATCTAACGCTCGCTTATCGAGTCGCTCCGCAACCAGATATGCCAAGTTTCAACAGACCAGCAAATGGTTGGTTTCTCATCTGGATAAGGTTCTGGCTCAGCACCAAGACGACAGTGAACGGTTTCTTGGATTGGGAGTTAGCAAAGATAAGCTGGTCGTGACTGGCAGTATTAAATTTGACATTAGCCTGGATCAGACTCAGGCAGAGCAGGGTTATAAACTAAAAAAACAGTTAAATGACAGGCCGGTTTTGCTGGCGGCTAGCACCCATAGTGGTGAAGAAGAGAAACTATTAGCAGCCTTTAAAGAGATCACCCGGCAGATCCCCGAAGCTTTGCTTATCTTAGTGCCCAGACACCCTGAACGTTTTAACCAGGTTGCCGAATTGGTCCGGCAGGGGCAATTTACCCTGGCACGCCGTTCTCATGATCAGAGCGTCAGCAACAAAACCCAGGTTTACTTAGGGGATTCAATGGGTGAAATGATGACCTATATTGCCATGTGTGACTTGGTCTTTATGGGTGGCAGCCTGGTCCCCATAGGCGGGCATAATGTACTTGAGCCAGCAGCACTGGGTAAACCTTGCATAATTGGCCCTAATTTCTTCAATTTCAAGGAAATCACCAATCAGTTACAGCGACAGGGGCATACCCAGGTGGTGGATGATGAAGCCCAATTAACCAGTAAAGCCATCACCTTACTGCAGGATAAACACCAGATGAGACAAGCCGGAGAGTCAGGCCGCTCGGTAGTAGAAGCCAATCGCGGTGCACTGGATAAGTCTATTGCGGAGCTGCTACCCTACCTGGACAAACTTTCATAACCTTTCATCAGCAGCGGCCAGTGTGATGCTTGCCACTGTAAGGCCGGATTAAGTTGCTTTTCTTTTTCTAATGACCGCAATAACCTGGCCATATTCCCCGCTTGCCAGCTATCACCTTTTTTAAAACCACACTTATCGAAATCAATCAGCCAAACTTTAGACGACTTATCCAACATAATGTTGTGTGCATTCAAATCAGAGTGGTAAACCTTGGCGCGATGAAAGCTGGCAATCACTTTACCAATCTCAAACCAGAGCTGTTGAGGAATAATTTCATTTTCCATTACCTTAACCAGGTCTCTGGCGCCGTCTATTCGGCTAATGATTAGATCGGCTTGATAGAATAAGCCTTTTCTTATCAGGCGACCTGCCACAGGTTTAGGTACAGGCAAACCCAAAGTAGTCATTTTAGCTAGTAGCTGAAATTCCATCCAGGGCCTGGAGAGCTTAATACCAAGGTAAGCAAACAGGTCCGGATTGAATCGACCAATCAAGCCACCACGTCGATAATGACGAAGCACCAGGTGTTTTTCTTCGTACCTTACAAACCAGGTGATTCCTCTGCCCAAGGCTTTTCCCGTTACTGCATTTTGTTGCTGCCAGTATTCAGGCTCAAAAAGCTCGGTCGAGATCCGATTAAAGGCTTTCGAATCGAAAAATAGGAATTGGTTGGCAAATCGCTGGCACTTCATTGAATTGATTTCATTAAGCGAGGTGGAACAATTTTACATTAGCTGGTTGAGTTTGCATAATAAAGGCTGCTTTCTCTATTACATCTACTGTATTTATCCAGCCCTATGCACTTGATATCAAAAGCCCCATCTTCAATATGCATCCTGCGACTTAGCGCCGTCGGCGATGTCTGTAATGCCGTAGCTATGGTTCAAGCGCTACAGCGACGCTGGCCTGATAGCCGTATAACTTGGGTTACCGGCACATTAGAGTCTCAGCTGATTAAAGATTTACCCGGTATAGAAGTCATCGCTTTTGATAAAAAGCAAGGGCTTGCAGGCTACCTTAACTTCAAAAAGACGTTACAAGGGCGACGATTTGAAGTGCTGCTACATATGCAGGCCGCGATTAGAGCCAGCCTTCTTAGCTTATTGATCCCAGCCAAAATTCGCCTTGGTTTCGATAAAGCCAGAGCGAAAGATCTACAGTGGCTGTTTACTAACCATAAGATAGGAGCTGCTACCAGCCCTCATGTATTAGATGGATTTATGCAATTTGCCAAAGAGCTGGGGGTTATAGATCCTAAACCCAGTTGGCAGTTCCCAATATCCAGTGCAGATCAAGCCTGGGCTAAAACACAGATATCGAGTGTCAAAAGTGTGATGATCTGCCCAGCCACCAGTAAAACCTACAAAAACTGGACAGTCGACGGTTATGCTGCATTAGCCAAACATGCAGCAAGTGCTGGTTTTCAGGTCCTGTTATGTGGTGGGCCGGCAGCGCATGAACTTGCCCTTGCCGAGCAAATTCAACGTAAAAGCCAGGTTGAGTGTGTCAACTTAACCGGAAAATCCAGCTTAACGCAACTGCTAGCGCTGATCCGCGAAGTCAGCCTGCTGCTCTCGCCAGATACAGGACCAGCGCACATGGCGTCAGCAGTAAACACTCCGGTACTGGGTTTGTATGCCCACCATAACCCAAAAAGAACCGGTCCTTACAATAGTCAAGGGTATATCGTCAGTGCTTATGATGACGCCATTAAAGCCGAAACGGGTAAATCGTCAGAGCAACTCCCCTGGCGGGCCAGGGTAAAAGATCCCAAGGCAATGGAAAGGATCACAGTAGAGTCAGTTAAAAGCATGTTTGATCACTTGATAACAGTAGAAGGGTTAACCTAATGGAACAGCGAGCCAGTATTTCCGCGGTCATTATCACTAAAAATGAAGCCTATAATCTGCCACGCTGCCTCGAGTCCCTCGCCTGGGTCGACGAAATTGTTGTGCTGGACTCGGGCAGCACCGACAACACTGAATCCATTGCTAACCAGTACGGCGCCAGATTTTACCAAAATACTCAATGGCCCGGTTTCGGAAAACAGAAACAGATGGCTCAGCAATACGCCAGCAGCGAATGGGTCCTTGCCATAGATGCGGATGAAGCAGTTTCCGAAGAGCTAAAAGATTCTATTGTTAAAGTACTTACAGACAAACCCAGCAATGAAGTATTCTATACCCGAAGGCTAAATTGGGTATTTGGCCGTTTTCTCAAGCATTCGGGCTGGCGCGATAAAGTTATCCGTGTTTACCCAAAAAACCTGACTGGTTATAACGATTCATTGGTACACGAAAAGGTTATCATCCCCAAAGGTGTCCTCTGTAGAGACCTTTCCGGGGACTTACTGCACTACTCTTACCGCAACCTTAATCACTACCTGGTCAAATCCGCTGGTTATGCCAAAACTTGGGCTGACGCCCGAGAGCAACAAGGTAAAAAGGCAACCCTACTGCAGGGAGTAACCCATGCGATAAGCTGCTTCCTAAAAATGTATCTGTTACGGAGGGGGTTTTTAGATGGTAAGCAGGGTCTGTTAATCGCTCTGCTTTCGTCTCACTCCACGTTTGTGAAGTATGCCGACTTGTGGATCCGCAGTCAGGAAACAGACAATCTTGGCAAAAAATAGCGTTTTTATCCGAACATTTGCCTGTTATGCTGCTAACAATAAAACCGACGTCGCCTACCGCGGAGCTGAACTAGTTGTATGAAAATACTTTTTATCGGTGTAAACCCCAGCCTGGTTTTACCCATTGTTAATGAAATGCGTAAGCAAGATCACTCGGTCACCTTCCTTGAAAATGGCGAAATATCTCATTACGAATATTTAAATACCGGTGAACGCGTTAGCAATATGCTGGCTAAAGCGCTGACGAAAACAAACCTGAAGCAACAGCGAACCTGGTTGGCAACCAGCCAATTTTTGAATGGTTTTATTAAGGGTCGGAATTTTGATATCACCATAATTACCAATCCGGATATCTATACCCGCGAACATTTGGAACTGATAAAAAGTATATCCGACAATCTTGTTTGCCACCTTTGGGACAGCATAGATCGCATGCCGCGTAATATGCAAAATATTGATGTATTTGATAAAGTATTAAGCTTTGATCCTAAAGATATTCGCGAACAAGGGTTTACCGAAGTAAGTAACTATTTCAATAGCTCTCAACTGCCCAGGCCGGAACAAAACCAAGGGGATCTTTTCGGTATTTTTTTATTTAACCGAGAGCGCCAAACGTTTATCCGGCAAATGCTGGATGCCAACCCGCAGTTAAAAACAAAGATTATTATCGTAGCCGACAACCGTCGTAAAAAATTAGCAGCTAAACATCCTAGGATAGAGGTAGTTTCTTCACCAATTCTTGGCGAACAGCTTGATGAGCTTTCTTCAAAATATAAAGCTATATTAGATGTGGGCTATCAGAGCCAACAAGGCTTGTCTTTCCGGTTTTTTGATTCTCTGGCTTATGAACAAAAGCTAGTAACCACTAATTCTTCAGTAAAGCAGTACCCATTTTATAATCCAAATAATATTCACTGCATATCGAAGCAATATCCTGAAATTTCAGCAGATTTCTTTGCAACTCCTTACCAAAAAGTAGCAGATGATATAAAACTACAATACCGACTTGATCACTGGGTAAAAAACATATTGAGTTTGATGTTAAAATAAGTCCAATTTTCCAACTTCTATTATTCGTTGCCTGTTAACCTGCTTATGCTCAGATAGGTACCAACGTTTTATAGTAAAGTGACGTAACATTATCTAGTTGATTTCATCGTCACGACATAACAGAAAACTACCAATCAACATGGTATAGAGATAAATCATGTGCGTGTAGTTGAAAGGTACATCGGTAAGAGAACCCACCAGTAAAATTGCTAATACGCCAACACTTGCAAGTCTTACAAAAGTTCCCTTTCTCCTTAGTAGCAGAAGAACGGGGAAAATTAACCAAAATAGCAAAAAAACCAAACTGATAACACCAGTCCTAACCGTCATATCAATATATTGATTGTGAAAATGATGCTTACCAAAATTCGCAGCTAACGCAGTAACGTTCTGACTTTTTACATCATTATCCAGTAAGCTTGGATATGCTTCTGAACTTACTCCCAACCAAGGGCTTAGGCCTATGTAATTAACGCCTCTCTGCCAAATTTGTAACCGGATCCCAACTGAAGTATCCATGTTACCTTCACTAATACTAGTAATTTCTGTTGAGCTTCGCTGAAAGCTATCGGAGAATTGAGAATGAAATATAAAAGGAATGGACATTAGTATAAAACCACCCAGCAATAAATAGCGGCGATTAGACTTAACTAATATTCTCTTAAATGAAAACATTAAAAATATTAAAAGTGTCGCTCCTAGTGCTAGCCAAATCCCCCTGGTTTCACTCAGCATAACACCTGTCAAAGAGCCAATTACTCCTATGCCATATATTAGGTAAGCGAATGGGCTTTTTTCTAAGAATAAAAATGACAGAAGTGAAACAATAAAAATTACAGCACAAAATGTTGCAAATGGAATAGCATTGAATGCTATTTCGCCAGCTCGCCCTGCTCCAAGGATATAAACATCATATAAAGAAAATAACCCGGTAAATCCGCCGCCAATAGCAACAATTCTACTTATTGATTTTAACGATAAAAACTTTCGAGGTATACATGTTAAATAAAGAAGAGAGGTTAGTAGCGTCCTGGCAAAGTTAAACTCTTCCCCCCTAAAAATGTGGTATAAAGCCATAAAAATAACATATGCCAGGGAAACATAAAGAAAACTTCTATATTCTTTAGAAGCTAAGTTACTTCGCCATTCATTTCGAAACCTAAATAGGCAATAGACACTAACCATGACTATCAGCCGTGACATCAAATGCTTACCTCCATCGACATTAAACGTACCGACCACCAGCCATATAAGAGGACTTAATACAAAAACTTTCTCACAAATAAGCAGCAGCTTATTAAGCTCTTCGTTGGACTTGAAATATGTTATTAGATTCATTTTACTCAATTCTTCAGGCTTAATTTGAATTTCCAATTGTGTAGAAAAAGACGGATATCTTTGTACACTCTATATAGTTCTCTGGTCGGTTTTCGGTAAACAGGAGTCTTGTTGGATTTTTCGGGCTGTATACTGGTTGCAAAGTCACCCGTATCTTGGGCCAAGAAGGGGGTAAGCAAATAAGATTCTACACCGTGTAAAAAGAATGAACCTATAAAATTGTCGACCGCCACTGACCATTTTTTAGAATGAAGCAGTAGGTTTTTTGCTGCTGAAGGCGATATTGCATACGCCCTTGTTCCGTTAAAATTATGAGTCATCTTAACGATACAATAATCTTCAGTTTCCTCGATCGGAATGTGCACTCCTTCAGAGCCATCTTCAAGGCGAAGGTAGCCATAGCAAGAAATTCTATTCTGAATTATTGGCAGTACAGTTTTAGCATCTGCACATATCGCGGCATCATCTTCAATAATAACTATCGATTGCCCTAATTTAACACATGTTTCCCAAAGCAAATAATGGCTGGCATAACAACCGAGCTCTCCTCTCGGAGGCATTCCGCCACTGGTAAACCATAACCTTTTGATATAATCATACCGCTCAAATAAGGGATGATTTTCCTTTCTACCATCTACAGCATCAAAAAATTCGAAATCAATCCCTTGTTGAGTCAACTGATTGGCAATATGCGCTCTTCGGTCGCTACATTCTTTTAGGCTGATTACAAAAACCTTTATTGCTTCCAATAGGATCTCCAGATTGTTATTTACTTAAAAAGTCGGAGCTGTGCCTTATTATAATAAAACTCAGGCTTTAAAATCCTCTGAAACAATGAGTGTGGCATCACTACCCAATGCTGAAAAAAGATCAGCTCTTAATTAAAATTGTTAATAAGAGTACCACTGAACAATACTCTGGCATACCTGGTCAACCTCAATAAGGCTCATATCCTCTTCATTTTCTTTACCCTCTGGCGGTGCAAAGAAAATGTGCCGACCTTCACTATTTAACGGTGTCCAACGGAGTGGCTTGGCGCTCCTCTTGGCGGGAAAGAAACCAACACTTGGTACATCACAAGCACCGGCAATATGCAGCGGACCGGTTGAGCCTGCAATAAACAGATCCGCAGCAGCAATGTTCTCACAAAATTGCTTCAGCCCACCTTTAGATTCAAATAAATAAACCGCTGCCGACGGTTTAAGCTGCGCTAACAGCTTGTCTGCCTGAGCCCTTTCTCCAGGTCCTGCGGTGAGAACAAAACCCATGTCTGGAAGAGACTCAGACAAGCGTTCAATTAACTCCGCATACTGTGACACTGACAAGTTATTAGCTGACCCACCACTTCCTGCATGAACAAAACACAAGCGCTTTATCCCTTTATCAAAACAATAAATCAGCTCCAGCTTACGTTGTAACCGGCATAATTCAGAAAAGGATAAATACGGCCCGTCATATTCTACCTGGGCAACTTCTTGCTGGGCTAAAAAATGGCTGATTAAATCCAGGTTATATTGGTATTCAGCTTTTGCAGACTCGGAGCGATTTTGCTTCAATCGGTTGTTAAACAGAAATTGAGCCAGTTTGGTGGCTGGCGCCAAACGGTTTGAAATTCCGGCTTGAAAGCCCAGCCTGGCGTTGCGCATGTTAGAAAATAGGCAAATATAGTCCGAATAGTCTTGCTGCTTTACCTGCTCCAGCAAGGCTTGCGACTGCGCCTTGTCGGAATCGGAGCCTGGATCGATAATCACTTGATCTATCCAGGGACAGAGCTCGGCCAGCGGCTGAGTATAAGCGGGTACCAGGGCGTGAATTTCACTGTCGGGCATAGACAACTTAAGCATGGCGAAGCTAGGCCAGGCCAGCATAAAATCACCAATCTTATCGTTGCGTACTACTAAAATTTTATGATCCATTGGCCCCTCTCTGTCAGCGAGGCCAATTGTCACCAATTTCCTGGCTTAGCTCAAGGGTAGAAAGAGAAAAAGCTCAATTAACACGTATTTCCCCGCTACAAACGGCCGTCGACCAAATGACTGTCCAGGACATTCTTGGCGTCAAAAATCACATGCTTGGTTGGCTTGCAAAGGGCCTTATACCCGCTTTCGGGGATCGCTTTAAACTGCCTATGGGCCACGGCAATAACCACAGCATCGTATTGTTTTTCGGGTAACTCATTAACCAGCTCCAAGCCATACAACTGCTTAGCTTGCGAGACATCAGCCCAGGGATCATAAACATCCACCCGGGCATCCATTTCCTGAAACTCCTTAATTAAGTCTATGACCTTGGAATTACGCAAGTCGGGACAATTTTCCTTAAAGGTCAAACCCATCACTAAGACATTGGCATTGTTCACGTGAATACGTTTCTTTAACATCAGCCGGATCACTCGGCCAGCCAGGTAAGCCCCCATCTCATCGTTAATGCGGCGCCCAGCCAGGATCATTTCAGGGTGATAACCAAGCTCCTGAGCCTTATAAGTTAAATAATAGGGATCCACACCAATACAGTGTCCTCCCACCAGGCCTGGATGAAAGTGTAAAAAGTTCCACTTAGTGGCGGCGGCCTGTAAAACTTCCTCCGTATCTATGCCCATTTTTTCAAAAATAATGGCAAGCTCATTAATTAACGCTATATTGACGTCTCTCTGCGTGTTTTCAATCACCTTGGCAGCCTCAGCCACCTTGATACTGCTGGCTTTGTGAGTACCGGCTTTCACCACTGTCTGATATAGCGCATCGATCACTTCCGCGGCATCTGGGCAAGAGCCGGAGGTCACTTTTTTAATACAGCTGATGGTATGTTGCTTATCTCCCGGGTTGATCCGCTCGGGGCTGTAACCAATGAAAAAGTCCCGGTTTAATAACAAACCTGATCCGGACTCCAATATAGGCACACAAACCTCTTCCGAGGCGCCGGGATAAACTGTGCTTTCATAAATCACTATATCCCCTTTACACATCACGTTAGAGACTGTTTCTGATGCCTTTAGAAGGAAAGTGAGGTCAGGCTGGTTATGGCTATCGATAGGGGTAGGAACCGTTACTATATATACCTGGCTCTCTCGAAGATCTTCGGGGTTACTGGTAAACATCATGCCGGTATCTGTTAAACTATCACTGCTAACTTCAAGTGTATTGTCCTGTCCCTGAAGCAGTTCATCTATTCGCTGTTGGTTAACGTCAAACCCTACGACGTCCATGTGTTTAGCAAATTCCACCGCCAGTGGTAGCCCCACGTAACCTAGGCCAATCACCGCCAATTTACTGGGCTGCTGGATCCCTGTCATAAGCCTTCCCTGCTTGTTAACTTCTCAAGTCAAGTTTAGTACACAGCGCACCAGGCAAAGACAGAAATAAAATAGACTTAGCTAGCCGGAAAAATTAGGGGAAGAGGGGAAAGCCTGCTCTTTTTCCAAATCAAATAAGGTCAAGTAGCCACGCCCTGGAGAGCAAGATCCGGTATCAATAAAAAAACTGTTCGCCGTTTTATGCACTCCAGCATAGAGCGGCGTGTGTCCATGTACACTGATATCCACACCATAGACCACCTGAGCCACCACAGCCTTAGCCCTGCTTCGACCCCATAACCAGCTGGGACGATCAAACACCGAGCCTCGAAATTCTTGGGTTTCCATCCAGTTGGCAGTACTAGGTTCAGCATGACAAATCCCCACCGTTTTGCCACTGGGTAAGGTCAGGGTTATCGCTGACGGTAAACTGGCGATAATACCCATTAACCGCATTAAGGTTTCCGGGGACTTGGTCAACCCCCAGTTTCCGCCATTTACCAGCCACAGCAACACCGCCTGATCTTCTTGTAATTCATCTTTATACCAGCCTCTGGCCATGGCTTCGGCCATCATCACCTCATGATTCCCCAGCACGCTCCAAAACCAGGGGCTGTTGTGGTACAAGTCCAGCACCTCCTCTGAGCAAGGTCCCCGGTCAATCAAATCCCCTACACATACTAAAGCGTCCAGCTCAGGATCAAACGCCACCTCAGCTAGTCGCTCTTTCAGCAGATGGAGATAACCATGAATATCTCCTACAGCGAACACCCTGCGTTTAGCCGACAAGTCTAAAGAAAGATGAGAAAATTCAGGCAGCTGCATTTAAATCTCCTAGGTATTAGGCTGCGTTCGATAACGACACTTTAAAACCTCTTTTTAGCATCAAGCGTGTTAATAAATAACCTAATCGTTTTTCTGATGGGATCTAACTCTCACTAATACTGCTCTAACAATAAATTCCCCCAGCCAATGGATGAAAAACGGGCATTATGAAATCCGACATCAGTATAAAAAACCGCTCACTATTACATTATCTGCCCTGCTGCAGAGAACGGCAATGAAAACACCACTAACAAATAACTAGCGTCAGTACCTATAGCTTCAGCTCTGCCACCACGTTATTGGAAATGGGTGTATTTTCTGCACTCAGCAATAGCGTTTGCGCATCCTTCCACACAATAGCTTCCCACTGACCATATGGCCCAATTTGATAATAGCGAGCTGTTTGCCAGTTTAAGCTATCGCCAGTCACCTCCACTACCCACACAAAAACATGGCCAAACAGCAGATTCCATTGACAACCCAGCAAAGCGATTTGTTGTGTCTCCGGATTATAATCAGCTGCGGTGATCAGACCATTCACCGGGAAACTATCTGCCGGTTCGACAAATTGTTGAGGCTGAGATTTGTCCAGGCGATACAGTCTAGTGTCCAGATCTCCACGGTTTTTACTAAATACCCAGAGTTCATTACCCACTGCAGCCAGGGCTTCGCAATCGTAATTATTAGTTAAACTATTGATGTCAGCATCCAGAGCATCCAAAAAAGTGAACTGCAATTTGCTGGCTTCCACCATCTCCAAATTATCCGCCGTCTCAATATCTTGCCAGGCGACCTTATAAATCGCCATATCCGTACGGCCGCCGCTATTGTTGCCACAGTCCGCCACGTAAAGATATTGCTCATCCTGGGCCATGTCTTCCCAATCAGTATTGCTTGCCTTAGTCAGCGTCAGACGTTTATCGACCAGCTTAAAGTCTGCGGTTAATCGGTAGATACTGGGTTTTCCGCCACTGTCATTAAGGGTCCATAACCCCCCTTTATGCAAGGCCAGAGCGGATGTCTCAGCCAGCTCTGCCGGTAACTTAGCGAGCATATTAACTTGTTGACGGATAACCACAGATTGCTGCGACGGTGCAGCACAAGCACTCAATAAGTTCATCATGATTAATAAATGGAAAATTCTCAACATAGGCCCTCCCTGACATTTAATTAGCAAAGTGTAGCTGTTACTTGCAATTGCCTGGCACTAGCTCTTTTTTCCGCTGTTATTTCTGCTTTATACTGTTGCCAACCGTACTTAAAGGAACACATTTATGTCAGTCAGGGTAATTTACCCCGGGACTTTTGATCCGATCACCAATGGCCATACCGATCTTATCGAACGGGCGTCTAAACTCTTTTCCCACGTCGTGGTTGGTGTCGCCGCCAGCCCCAGTAAACAACCCAAGTTTGATCTGGCGCGTCGCGTCGAGCTGGCAAAACAGGTCACCAGCCATTTGGATAATATCGAAGTGGTCGGCTTTAGCGGGCTGCTAGTGGACTTTGCCAAGAACTATAATGCCGATGTCTTGGTACGTGGCCTCAGGGCGGTGTCAGACTTTGAGTATGAATTCCAGCTGGCCAATATGAATCGCCGGTTAAACCCGGATTTGGAGAGCGTATTCCTCACTCCGGCGGAGGAATACTCCTTTATTTCTTCGACTCTGGTCAAAGAAGTTGCCTTACACGGCGGTGATGTCAGCACCTTTGTTGCCCCAGTGGTGGCAAAAGCCTTACTGGAGTAAATGCCGAACTGTTCAAGCTATCTGCTATTTCTGGCAGCGACTGCAAAACACAGTGCTTCGTTGCCCTAATTTAATTTCTTTCAGTTTTTCACCACAAAGTGGACAAGGCAAACCCGCTTTGCCATAGACCTGCAACTCCTGGACGAAATATCCGGGTTTACCGTCGGCATTGGCAAAGTCCTTGAGTGTGGTGCCACCCTGCTTAATCGCCTCTGCCAGGACATCCTTTACCTCATCCACCAGTCGCCGATAACGCAACAGAGATATATTACCAGCCGCCCGGTTTGGATTAATGCCGCTACGAAACAGGCTTTCATTGGCATAAATATTACCGACCCCTACCACCACCTTATTATCCATCAGAAACGGTTTGACAGCGATTTTACGGCCTTTTGCACACTGATGCAGATACTGAGCATGAAAATCCGGTGTTAACGGCTCAGGACCCAAATTGGCCAGCAATTTATGTTGTGCTACCGGTTGTTCCGTCCACAACACGGCGCCAAACCGACGCGGATCATTAAGTCTGAGTAACTTACCGCTGGTTAACTCGATATCCAGGTGGTCATGTTTACCCGCCGCATGTCCCTGATCCAGGATCCTCAGGTTACCCGACATGCCCAAATGCAGTATCGCGGTACCGACATCCGTGGCCAGCAGCAAATATTTGGCCCTGCGCTTTACGCTATGAATGGTTTGTCCCACCATCATCTGCAGCTCATCAGGCACCGGCCAGCGCAACTGGTGATGACGCACGATAATCCGGGAAACGGTTGCATCTATCAGGTAGGGGGAGATCCCCTGGCGGCTCACTTCGACTTCAGGTAGTTCAGGCATAATTCGTTTCGGAGACTCAATTAATTTGCAAAAACAGCACAACGCCAGCGGACTCGCTAACCAGGTTGGCTTATTTCGGTAATAAGCTCGCCAGGCTGGCCTCATCTAGCAGCAACAGCTGTTCGCGCCAGTTAGCGATAATAAATCCCTGCTCCAGCTGATATAAGGTGATCGTCATCGGCTCTTCCACACCCGCCAACCAAAAAATATATTTCTGGCTAAACTGGCTTACCGGCAACTGTCCCACTTCAGCTTTATACAGGGGTAAGCTCATGGTTGACCAGTGATAGATCACTTTGGCTAGCTGCTCGGGCTGCAAACCAATGGCGGGTTTGCTCCGCCAGCTGCGTCCCACCCGCTCAATAATATAATCCGGCGCTTCCATGCTGAGCACCATTGTATGCTCCGGCAGTATGCTACTGCTGTCGGTTTTAAATGATTTCGGCTCCATCATCAGTTTATGGCTGAAGTTAAAAATGAAGATCATCCCCAATACGGCGAAGATCAACACATTATTCCAGCCCTTACGTGATAAATTCATAACCTCCCCCTGCTAATTCCGGCTGCCATATATAGCTGAGTTTTACCGAAAAATCACTGAAATTCAGCTAATCGCCTGGATTAGACTAAATTGCAGGCATAAAAAAACCCGGCCAGGCCGGGTTTTTAATCTATTAAAAACAAGATTACTTAATCTTGCCTTCTTTATAGATAACATGCTTACGAACTACAGGATCAAACTTTTTGATCTCGAATTTTTCAGGCATGTTACGCTTGTTCTTGTCAGTCGTGTAGAAGTGACCAGTACCAGCGCTAGAGTTCAAACGAATCTTATCGCGTCCGCCTTTAGAAGCCATTTTATTTCCCCTTAAACCTTCTCACCACGAGCACGGATGTCAGTAAGAACTACATCAATACCCTTCTTGTCGATGATACGCATACCTTTGGTAGTAGTGCGTAATTTTACGAAACGTTTTTCGCTCTCAACCCAGAAACGGTGTGTTTGCAGGTTAGGTAGAAAACGGCGTCTTGTTCTGTTTTTCGCATGTGATACGTTGTTACCAACTGCTGGACGTTTGCCAGTCACTTGACATACTCTGGACATGTCACTTTTCTCCAAAAATAATTTCTTGCTCGAGCAATACTAGTACCTCGTGTGGCCGTCGCCCGAGGCACTACGAGGGCGCATTTTATACAGCATGACGTTTAAAAGATCAAGCCTGCGCAAGAAATTGCTGTTAAATCCAACCTCTTTCCGCGAACGATATCACGTCTCCATCACCAATGACAAAATGATCCAACACTCGCACATCAATTAACGCTAACGCAGCAATGATTTTATCCGTGATCCGCCGGTCCGCCTGGCTTGGCTCTGCAATTCCCGATGGGTGGTTATGGGCCAGGATCAGGGCTGCGGCATTAAATTTCAGTACCGTTTTCATCAACTCGCGCGGATAAACACTGGCGCTGTCGATAGTACCAAAAAATAATTCGATAAATCGGATCACCCTGTGCTGATTATCCAACAGCAACACACTAAATACCTCGTGAGGCAAGTCCCGCATTCGCGCCAACAAATAGGATTTGGTATCCGCCGGACAGGTCAATATCGCTTCCCGCTGTAACTTTTCCCCGAGATATCGATGCGACAGCTCTAACATCGCCTGCAGCTGCACATATTTGGCCGGACCCAAACCCTTACCCGCACAAAATTCATTTTGTGACGCGCCGAGTAACGCCCGCAGAGAACCATAACCGACCAATAACTCCCGGGCTAACTCCACGGCATTTAATCCCCGGCAGCCGGTGCGCAAAAAAATCGCCAACAACTCGGCATCGGATAAACTGGCTGCGCCCTTGGTCAACAGTTTCTCTCTGGGCCGTTCAGCCGCTGGCCATTGTGATAGCCTCATCCGAACCTCCAATTCAACTCTTTAAGGCTTACTACTAAACCAGGCGGCCTGATCTCCATCGAATCGAATCCCCGGCAGCCGGTGCGCAAAAAAATCGCCAACAACTCGGCATCGGATAAACTGGCTGCGCCCTTGGCCAACAGTTTCTCTCTGGGCCGTTCAGCCGGCGGCCATTGTGATAGCCTCATCCGAACCTCCAATTCGACTCTTTAAGGCTTACTACTAAGCCAGGCGGCCTGATCTCCATCGAATCAAATCCCCGGCAGCCGGTACGCAAAAAAATCGCCAACAACTCGGCATCGGATAAACTGGCTGCGCCCTTGGCCAACAGTTTCTCTCTGGGCCGTTCAGCCGGCGGCCATTGTGATAGCCTCATCCGAACCTCCAATTCGACTCTTTAAGGCTTACTACTAAGCCAGGCGGCCTGATCTCCATCGAATCAAATCCCCGGCAGCCGGTACGCAAAAAAATCGCCAACAACTCGGCATCGGATAAACTGGCTGCGCCCTTGGCCAACAGTTTCTCTCTGGGCCGTTCAGCCGGCGGCCATTGTGATAGCCTCATCCGAACCTCCAATTCGACTCTTTAAGGCTTACTACTAAGCCAGGCGGCCTGATCTCCGTCGAATCAAATCCCCGGCAGCCGGTACGCAAAAAAATCGCCAACAACTCGGCATCGGATAAACTGGCTGCGCCCTTGGCCAGCAGTTTCTCTCTGGGCCGTTCAGCCGGCGGCCATTGTGACAGTTTCACCCTCACCTCCAATACCTGCAATTCAGTTCTTAAAACTTAGCGCAAAGCACTGCTGCTGAGTACGAATATGATATCTTAGCGCTTCATCTTGATGGGCGGATAGACCATGGCATTAGCAGATAAAAAAATTCTTTTAGGGATAAGTGGCGGTATTGCCGCTTACAAATGTGCAGAATTAACCCGGCGTCTCACCGAACTTGGCGCCGAACTTCGCGTGGTGATGACCAGTTCAGCCAAAGAGTTTATCACTCCATTAACCATGCAAGCGGTGTCGGGTTACCCTATTTCCGACAGTTTATTGGATCCGGAAGCAGAAGCGGGTATGGGTCATATCGAGCTGGCCAAGTGGGCAGATCTGATTTTACTGGCCCCCGCCAGCGCCAATTTAATTGCCAGGCTGGCAACTGGCATGGCCAATGATTTACTGACCACTTTATGCCTGGCCAGCGCCGCGCCCATTGCCATCGCACCCGCGATGAATCAGCAAATGTATCTGGCCAAAGCCACCCAAGCTAACCTGCAAACCCTAGCTCAGCGGGACTATATAATTTGGGGTCCTGCTGCCGGCGCTCAGGCCTGTGGAGACGTGGGCCCAGGGAGAATGCTCGAACCTGGCCAGCTGGTAGAGCGGGTAAATCAGTATTTTTCGCCTCAGCTGCTGTCCAACATCAAGCTGATCCTCACCGCAGGTCCCACTCAGGAAGCTATCGACCCAGTCCGTTATATCAGCAACCATAGCTCAGGGAAAATGGGTTATGCCCTGGCTCAGGCTGCCCGGGAGTTGGGCGCTCAAGTGACCCTGGTGAGTGGCCCTACTGCATTGACGCCACCCGCTGGGATCGACGTTATTCAGGTCAAATCCGCTTTGGAGATGCATCAGGCCGTGTTATCACGCGCCAAACTAAACCAAATTTTTATCGCCTGCGCCGCTGTCGCGGACTATCGCCCAGAAAGTGTGGCCGACAACAAAATTAAGAAAAGTAACGATGAATTAGTGGTTAAAATGCGTAAAAATCCTGATATCCTTGCTGACGTGTCTTGTGGTAGGGATCGCCCATATTGTGTTGGCTTTGCTGCAGAAACACAAGATGTTGAAAAATATGCATTAGGTAAGCTGGATCGCAAGAAGCTGGATCTGATTGCCGCCAACGATGTGGCCAAAGCCGGCCAGGGTTTTAACGCCGAACAAAATGCGTTAACCGTATTTTGGCCCGGTGGCCAGCAAGGGATCCCGCTGGCGGACAAGCAGCAAGTCGCCAGAGAGCTGCTGCTATTGATTGCAGAAAAGTTCCGGGCAACAGCATAAACTCAAGGATGGAACAGGGTCGCCACGCTTAGCTTTTTTACTGACTAAGCCGGCGACTGACTTTATTTAGCCCTGCCATAGCTACTCCTCCTGGATAAATGCCGTAAAATTACCTTAGAATGCCTGATATCATGCTGATACTTCAGCTAAAAGAAGAAAAATAGATGAAACAAATAGAAGTCAAAATCCTCGACCAAAGGATAGGTAACGAATTTCCCCTACCACAATACGCCACACCGGGTTCGGCGGGCATGGATCTGCGGGCTTGCCTCGATGATCCATTGCAGCTGGCACCGGGAGAAACCCAGTTAATTCCCACCGGACTGGCCATCCATATTGCAGATCCTAAGCTGGCAGCGACCATATTGCCCCGCTCTGGTTTAGGTCATAAACACGGAATTGTGCTGGGAAACCTGGTGGGACTGATTGACTCAGATTACCAGGGACAGCTTATGGTTTCCTGCTGGAATCGCAGCCAGGACAGCTTCACCGTACAACCCGGCGAACGCATTGCCCAATTGGTGTTTGTACCTGTGGTGCAGGCAGAATTTGCAATCGTCGAGGAATTTGCCAGCAGTCAACGCGGCGAAGGCGGCTTTGGCCACTCCGGACGCAAATAAACTAACGAACACGTTTTTTGAAGGGATAGGCACACATGCCAAGCAGTAAGAAAAGTAATCGCAGGGAACAGATCCTTCAGGCACTGGCCCATATGTTAGAAACCAGCCCGGGTCAGCGTATCACCACCGCCAAACTGGCCGCCGAGGTGGGGGTCTCAGAGGCAGCGCTGTATCGGCACTTCCCCAGCAAGGCGCGCATGTTTGAAGGATTAATCGATTTTATCGAAGAATCCCTGTTATCCCGGATCAACTTGATCCTGGATGAAGAAAAAAACACCCTGAACCGGGTCCATCATATTCTTCATCTGTTGTTGAATTTCAGTGAACGTAACCCTGGCATCACCCGGATCTTAACCGGAGATGCTTTGCTGGGAGAGAATGACAGGCTCAGGGGCCGGCTACAGGACCTGTTTGAAAAACTGGAAACCCAGCTAAAACAGATCTTAAGAGAAAAACGGATCCGTGAAGGCAAAGGCTTCCAGCTGGACGAAGCCATTCTGGCCAACCTGCTGCTGGCATACGCGGAAGGGCGAATTAATCAGTATGTGCGCACCCAGTTTAAGCTGCTGCCCACCGCTAATTTTGACGAACAGTGGCGCTTCATCCACAACCAATTGTTGCAAAGCTAAATAAAAGTCAGTTTTTAATAGCCAAGGGTTATTAATTCGCTATCATACTGCGCCTTGATAAAAAGTTTACATTTAATGTGGAATAGGGGGAAATAAATGGAAGATATGATTTCCGAATCTCAAAGCTGGTTGCAAAACAATCAGGGGATGCTGATCGAATATGGAGTCAATATCGCCGCCGCCATTTTAACCCTGTTGATTGGTTTTATTGCCGCGAAGATGATTGCCGGCGGTTTGGGTAAAGTGATGAAAGCCCGCAAACTCGATCCAACCATAGTGGATTTTGCTTCCGGCTTAGTGCGTTACGCAATTCTGGCATTTGTGATTATTGCCGCTTTGGGCCGCGTCGGTGTTCAGACAGCTTCCTTTGTCGCCATCGTGGGCGCCGCCGGCTTGGCAATCGGCCTGGCACTGCAAGGCTCCCTGTCCAACTTTGCTTCTGGCGTCTTACTTATCCTGTTTCGCCCGTTTAAAACCGGTGATTATGTCGAAGTATCAGGCACAGCCGGTAGCGTGGAGTCCATCCAAATTTTCTCCACCGTACTGAATACACCCGACAATAAAGTGGTCGTAGTGCCAAATGCATCTGTGTTTAGCGGCAATATCGTTAACTACTCGAAAATGCCAACCCGCCGTGTCGACTTGGTGGTAGGAGTGAGTTATAACGCCGACCTGAAGCAAACGCAGGAAGTGTTAACTAAAGTCGTCACCAGCAACCAACAGGTACTTCAAGACCCTGCGCCAACCATTGAAGTGGTGGCGTTAGCAGATTCTTCGGTTAACTTTGTGGTACGCCCCTGGGTGAAAACTCCAGACTATTGGGACGTCTATTTCGCCCTGAACAAAGACATTAAAATAGCCCTGGATGAAGCGGGCATCGAGATCCCATTCCCACAAATGAATGTACATCTAAACAAGGTTGGCGGCGCAGCCTGAGCTGCGGTTTCGCCCCTGATAAAAAAGGCCGCATATGCGGCCTTTGTAGGAGCGGATGAAATCCGCGAAGCTTGGTTTATACGCCAAACTCCTCTCGGTAAGCTTTAACCTTATCCAGATGCACCGCCATATCCGGCTTGGCTTCCAGATAGCTGATCAAATCGCTTAGCTGTACAATGGAAATCACCTGGGCATTATAATCTCGTTCAACTTCCTGAATAGCAGACAGCTGAGCTTTACCACGCTCCTGACGATCCAAAGCGATTAACACACCCGCCAGATCCGCGCCTTTGGCCTGAATAAGCTCCATGGACTCGCGAATGGCCGTGCCAGCCGTGATCACGTCATCAACCAGCATAATACGACCGGTCAGATCGGCGCCCACCAGGTTGCCGCCTTCGCCGTGCAGTTTCTTTTCCTTACGGTTAAAACAGTAAGGCGTGTCAACGCCGTATTTGTCGAACAAGGCAACCGCCGTAGTGGTGGCGATGGGGATACCTTTGTAAGCAGGGCCAAACAACACGTCATATTCGATGCCGGCATCCTGTAAAGCCGCCGCATAAAAACGGCCCAGCTTAGCCAGGTCACCGCCGCTATTAAATAAACCGGCGTTAAAGAAATACGGGCTGATGCGGCCAGATTTCAGAGTGAATTCACCAAACTTTAATACCTGTTTGCTGAGGGCAAACTCGATAAATTCGTGTTGATAATCTTTCATTTTAACTCCCGGCCAGCGCCGCTTTCTGCACCGTGATAATGTCGTCGATGCCATCCTTAGCCAGTTCCATCATCGCCAGCAGCTCTTCATGGCTGAAAGCTTCGCCTTCCGCCGTACCCTGCACCTCGATGATTTTACCGTCTTCGGTTAATACTACATTCATATCGGTTTCTGCAGCTGAATCTTCCAGGTATTCCAAATCACAAACCGGCGCACCCTGATAAATGCCCACAGATACGGCTGCAATCATATGTTTCATCGGGCTGGCTTTCAGCGCCCCTTTCTCGATTAACCAGTTGATGGCATCTACCATAGCCACACAAGCGCCGGTGATTGCTGCTGTACGCGTACCACCATCAGCCTGTAACACGTCACAGTCAACGGTAATGGTATTCTCACCCAGAGCTGTCAGGTCCACCGCTGCGCGTAGTGAGCGGGCAATCAGACGCTGTATTTCCATGGTGCGACCGCTTTGCTTGCCTCGCGCCGCTTCACGCTGGTTGCGGGTATGGGTCGCTCTTGGCAGCATGGCGTATTCTGCGGTCACCCAGCCTTTGCCCTGACCTTTTAAAAAACGGGGAACACTTTGCTCTACGCTGGCGGTACACAGTACTTTGGTTTCACCAAATTCAACCAATACAGAGCCCTCTGCATAGCTGGTGTAATTACGTGTGATTTTTACAGGACGAACCTGTGCGGGAGTTCTGCCACTTGGACGCATTGTCTTCACCTATGATAAAAATTGCAGATGATTATAAAAGTAAAGCCCAGGTCATGCCAGCGCTCTCCTGAGTGCGGCATATCAATTTGCTAGAAGCCAACCCGTTTTGCTCATATAATCGCTGCAGTTCATTTAACAAGAGACGCTTATGATCCATAGTATGACAGCCTATGCCCGCAAACAGTTTAAGGGTGACTGGGGCACTGCGGTGTGGGAAATCCGCTCGGTGAACCAGAGATATTTGGAAACCTATATTCGCTCTCCCGAGCAATTCCGTGGTCTTGAACCGGTTATCCGCGAAAAAATGAAAAAACGCCTGCAGCGCGGCAAGCTGGAATGCAATCTGAGATTCGAAGCAAACCAAGCGGCCCAAGGTGAGCTGCATATAGATGAGGCGTTGGCCAGACAGGTCATTAAAAACGCCCAATGGGTAATGGAGGAAGCCGGCCGCGGCCAGCTGGATCCCATTGATGTCTTACGCTGGCCAGGCGTAATGGAAGCCCAGGAGCAAGATGTAGATGCCATCTCGGCTGAGCTGCTGTCCGGACTGGACGAAACCCTGGAAGAATTTATTCAGGCCCGGGCCGCTGAAGGCGCCAACCTGAAAGCCCTGATCGAACAGCGCCTGGACGGCATCACAGTACAAGCGGCCATCGTGCGCGAAAAGATGCCTGAAGTCCTCCAGTGGCAAAAAGACCGACTCAACAGCCGCCTGGCTGAAGCCAAGATAGAGCTGGAGCCAACCCGGGTAGAGCAGGAAATGATTATCCTGGCACAAAAAGTCGATGTCGCCGAAGAGCTGGACCGACTGGACTCACATATCAGTGAAACCCGTAAGATCCTGAAAAAAGGCGGCGCCGTAGGCCGACGCCTGGACTTTATGATGCAAGAGTTCAACCGCGAAGCAAACACTCTCGCCTCCAAATCCATCAATGCCGAAGTGACCGCGGCAGGGGTAGAGTGCAAGGTGTTGATTGAACAAATGCGTGAGCAGATTCAAAATATTGAGTAGTGTTTCTTGGGGTTCTACCCAGTTAACAAGCCTTTATAAAGCCCCGTTATTTGGGGCTTTTTGCTTTTACCTGTTTTAATTTAATGGAAATCTATTCTCATCCCTGAAAGTCATTCGTTTTTCCTTTCCATCTCTTCCGATTATGCCGTCAACCTCTAATTTAGAGTCTTAAATTCCTATTTTGGTTGTTTTTCACCTTCTCTTGCAGCAAAGTAACGCCAGCGCTTTCGCTATGCTGTACGCTACTGTTTTCATTAGTAAAACATAAATAAATCGTTTACTGAGAGAGAATCATGACACAACCAAATGCTGTTAATTCTGACAACTCGACAGGTAACTTCGATTTTCTCAAACAGCATGACCCCATTTTTCTCCAGCTCACTCAAAGTGCTGAACGCGCCTTTTCCAGCGACCCCAATACTACTCTGGTAAAGCTGCGCCAATTCGCCGAAGCAATGGCACAAGACATAGCCAGCCGTTGCCGCATTGAGTTCGACTCAAAAACCAGCCAGGCAGACTTACTATTTAAAATCAGTCGAGAGCTAAAACTTGAATCGCAAATCATCAGCCTGTTCCATGGATTACGCAAAGCAGGCAACATTGCCGTACATCAATTTAAAACTGAGCATAAATCGGCATTAGCAGGAATTCGGGTGGCGCGTGATATAGCTATTTGGTATCACAGCGCATTTGGCAATCAAGGCGTTAAATTCAAAGCACCTGAATTTGTAATCCCTGAAGACCCCAGTAAACAGCTCAATGAATTGCAGGGGCAAATACAACTGCTAGCCAGTCAGCTAGTCGAAAACAATCAACAGCTAGAGAACAATCAACAGCTAGAGAACAATCAACAGCTCACAGCCCTACTCGCTCAAGAGAAAGAGGAGTTCGCGGTACTTGTCGAGCAGATGGACGTTGAAGCCAGAACCCTTGCCGAACAAGCTAAGGCGCATGAGCAAGGTCTCGCCAAACAGCAAGCCGAGTTCGACAGAAAGCTTATAGAGCTTCAAAAGCAACTCACGGAGCAGACAGAAGAAACCCTCAA
The DNA here is from genome assembly GCA_965249895.1 of Psychromonadaceae bacterium. Lineage (GTDB taxonomy): Bacteria > Pseudomonadota > Gammaproteobacteria > Enterobacterales > CBDFNC01 > CBDFNC01. Next base: position 393,815 of record CBDFNC010000001.1, on the reverse strand, counting down.
AGCGACCAAGGCACAACGCAAAGACGTTAACAAGCGCACCAGCACAGCCAGCAGCCATTTCAGCTTAAACGAAGAACTCACCCGCATTCTTATCGACCAGCAACTCACCGAAGCAGGCTGGACGGCAGATACCGAAGAGCTGAGTTATCAAAAAGGCGCAAGACCCGAAAAAGGAAAGAATCTTGCCATTGCTGAGTGGCCTACCAAATATAAAGGCCAGGGAGGTCGTGCAGACTACGTGCTGTTTTGTGGGTTAACTCCTGTTGCTGTTGTCGAGGCTAAGAAAGAGAACACCAATGTTGCCGGCAAGATCCCTCAGGCTGAGCGTTATTCAAAAGGCTATCAGCTCAAGCTGCCACAAAAAGGTGCATGGGAGCTGGAAAACAGAACAATTGCCTGGGCCGACGAGAGCGACGGCCATTACCATATTCCCTTTGTCTACTCCTGCAATGGCAGAGCCTTCAATAAACAGCTTGAAGCGCTATCCGGCACCTGGTTTCGTGATACCCGTAAACTGAGTAATCAAGCGAGGCCACTACAATAACAACGTGTCGGTTCATGACTTGGGGGCACTTGAAAACTGTGCGCCCGGTGGCCAACGAAAACTTTTCAATAAAAGCATTACCGGTCAACGAATAAGAATCCCATCACGACTATTTCAACATGTTGGAGTCATTACCCCTCTAACTATTCAGCGACATACTACAAAGGGCATTTAAAGGTGTATTGGATTTAGATAAAGTGTCAACCTGTATGACAATAGCATTATAAACCACATAATTTAGCAAACAGAGAACACAGTATGAACTCAACCGCTCACCCACTTAACATTCAAGACATTGTTGATTTGCAAACCCTTGTTGAATCGGTCGAAATTGAGTTCAAATTAGCTGGTGGAAAAAATGGTCAAGGCCAACTACCCAAAGATTTTTGGCCATCTTATTCCGCTATGGCGAATGGTCGTGGTGGCTGGGTGATTCTTGGCGTGAAAGAAGAAAACCGTCAATTTATTCCTGTGGGTATCAATGACATTGAAAAAGTCAAAACAGACCTATTCAATCAACTCAATGATAAGGATAAAGTCAGTGTTAACGTGATCACCGATAGCGATGTACAGACAGTCCAGTTACAAGGTAAATCGGTACTTGCCATTCATATTCCACCAGCCATGCGTAAGCAAAAGCCAGTTCATTTAAAGAAAAACCCTTTTAGCAATACTTATCTACGTATGCACGAAGGCGATAGGCGTTGCGACGATGATACGGTCAAAAAAATGCTTGCCGAACAAATACATGACATTAGAGACAATGAGGTTTTATCTGAACATTATGATTTTGCCGAAGATATAGATATTGATAGCTTAAAAACATACCGGAACTTACTTACCGCCCACAACCCCACTCATCCATTTTTAGATAGAGAGCTTTTCGACTTTTTTAAACAAATTGGTGGCTGGAGAAAAGACAGAGAAACAGGCAAACATGGACTCACCGTTGCTGGCGTATTAATGTTTGGCACTTGGGATGCCATTACCGCCACCAGACCGAACTACTTTGTAGATTATCAAGAAAGGCCAGAGGCCAAAACCGAACAACGCTGGATTGATCGCGTGTATTACGATGGTACATGGTCAGGTAATTTATTTGATTTCTATCGCAAGGTGTATCAACGCCTCACGGTGGATTTAAAAGTCCCCTTTAAGTTAGAAGATGGTCAGCGGAAAAATGACACCCCTGTCCATGAAGCCTTACGTGAAGCATTAGTAAACTGTCTTGTTCATGCGGACTTTTCAGAAAGAGCGCCTATTCTAGTCGTCAAAAGACCCGATCTATTTGGATTTCGTAATCCTGGCTTAATGCGCATTCCACTTGATGATGTGATTGCTGGGGGTATTGGCGGATTAAGTGTCAGTGATTGCCGTAACCAAACGCTACAAAACATGTTCTCACTAATTGGTTTAAGTGAACGAGCTGGCTCTGGTATGCCTAGGATTTTCAGCGGTTGGAACGCCGTCAACTGGCGCACACCAAAGCTACAAGAAAAAATGGAACCTGCACAAACCATTTTAGAGCTCAATACTGCAAGCCTAATTCCAGAAAAAACAACCGCACAACTACATCAATTGTTTGGCGATACTTTCGATAAACTAAACAGTTTTGAGAAACTAATTGTCACAACTACGCTGGTGGAGGGCTGGATCAACCATGAGCGCGCTTGTCTGTTGACCTCTGAGCACTCAAGAGAAGTGACGCTGACGCTGCCTAGACTTGAAAGTCGTGGATTTCTTGTCTCTCATGGCGAGCAAAAACAAAAATCCTATACTCTCCCTGGAGTTACGCTCCCATCGCCTGATGAAGTATTCGCTCTAGCCTCTTTTCCTAAGACATTAAGCTTAGAAGCCAACCTAACGCATAACGATGAAAGCCTAACGCATAACGATGAAAGCCTAACGCATAACGATGAAAGCCTAACGCATAACGATGACGTAATTTCTGAACCTCATAGAGATGAATATGGTCGTTTCCTATCAGCAGACCTAGATAAACCATACATCGATGACCTGACCAAACTAACGGCTTCGTATAAACAAATACTCCTGGATATGTCAAAACCTGCCAGAGATAAGGGGCGTTTAAGTAATGATGTTATTCGTAATATCATCAAAAAACTTTGTTACGAACAGTATTTATACATAGGTGTACTCGCTGAGCTGCTGGGTCGAACGAATCAAAGTATTAGACAAAGCCATTTAAAACCAATGTTGCAGGCTAATCAGATAAAAATGGCCTTCCCACATGCACCTAGCTCACCTAAACAAGGTTATACAAGCGAGATACAGGAAAAAGCTGAGGACATTTAGTTCAATCGTAGGCAGCGCCCCGAGAAAGCTCTCAATAAAAGCATTATGCTAACGGACAAGAATGAAAATACTGAGTACCCGGACCCAAAGCATTAAGCTCTGCCGCGATCATGCACCAATGAACATTGATACTGTAGATTTTGCGCCAATTTCAGCTTCGAAGGTAGTGTTCATAATTCTGTGTCATTTCAATAAAATAGTTAGTATCTGAACGGAAACGTTATTCACTATAAAATTCAACATGATACGGTAAGGTTGAATGTCGACTTCTAACTTATGATCGCTTGTTATAAGGAAAACTCGCCTGTAATAGCCTGATCTTGTAGCATTTTCCTATACTTTGTCTCGACCTGCAGGGGTTACACCTTTATTTTGCAAAAACTTCAGGCGGCGAAATCCTATGAGAGAAGTACTCAATCCTCAGCTCAAACTTTGTGAAGCTGACATTGCCAACATCGAATTCGATCCCAAATCCCGTGATGATATCCCCAAGCTCCTCATTGGCCTTCAGCACATTTATATCACACCGGAATTACGCGAGGAGGTATTCACCATACTCGCTGAGATCGTCCCTATTAATGAGGATGGTGAAAGCGCCAGCACCGATACCGGCCGTCCCGGTATGGCTCAGTGGACTATTCTGGTGCTCGGGGTGTTGCGCCTCGGCCTGAATGCCGATTTTGATCGTATTCACGAACTGGCCAACCAGCACAGTACTATCCGCACCATGTTGGGGTTGAGTAACTGGTGCGACGGTAAAAAGTTCAGCTTGCAGAGCATCAAAGACAACCTGATGTTGTTCACTCCCGAGTTGCTCGATCGAATAAACCAGTGCGTGGTAAAGGCAGGCCACCGCTTGCTAAAAAAGGACGAAAACGACGCAATCACCGGGCGCTGTGATTCGTTTGTCGTTGAAACCCGTGTCCATTACCCCACCGATATTAATCTGTTATTTGATGCCGTTAGAAAGACCATGGAAGAATGCGCCGTCTTGTGTGAGCCCTTTGGCCACAGCCTGTGGCGGCAGTATCGCTACAATATCCGCCAGTTTAAGAAGCTGTATCACAAGGCTCAGAAACTCAAGCATTCCACCTCGAAAGATGAGGCTAAGCAACAACGCCAGCTTGAGCGGGTACAACAGGCTCACCAGGCCTTAATCGAGTCCGCTCAGAAGGTCGAAGATCGCGCCCGGCAAACCCGTGAACTACTGCGCCATAAATACGGTTTGTTCAACTTGGCGTTGGCAAAACTGGATAGTTACCTTGACCATGTCAACCGGCAAATCGACCAGATCCGCAGACGAATTTTGGAGGGAGAGAAGATCCCTCACGCTGAAAAGGTATTTTCAATCTTTCAGCCACACACCGAATGGATCAGTAAAGGCAAGGCTGGCGTACCGGTTGAGCTGGGGCTTCGAGTCTGTATCATGGCTGACAGCGACAGCTTTATTCTGCATCATCAGGTAATGGAAAAGCAGACGGATGACAAGGTTGCTGTCGCTATGGTCGAAGAAAGTCAAAACCGGTATGCCGGCCTAAACATATGCAGCTTCGATAAGGGTTTTCATAGCAAGGAAAACCAGGAGGAGCTCAAGCAGCGACTGGCGCTAACAGTGCTGCCAAAGAAAGGCCGGCTGTCGAAAGCAGAGCAAGCACATGAGTACGCGCCCGAGTTTGTCGAAACAAAAAGAAAACACTCCGCTGTTGAAGCGGCCATTAACGGTCTGGAAGTGCATGGCCTGGATACGTGTCGCGACCACGGTTTAGCCGGCTTCAAGCGTTACAGCGCGCTGGCGGTTGTAGCGAAAAACATTCACCGCCTGGGCGCTTTGGTGCGAGATGTAGAGAGAAAGCGAAAACGAGGGCCATACAAAAAAGCAGCCTGACGCTGGCGTGTTTTCCCGAAGAATGAGCAATATGGCCACGACTAGCCAGGTAAAACATCCCCTGAAAACGGCTTGCTATAACAATTTCTTATAATAAACAAGCAAAAATAACCATTCTGGTTATAAATAACCCAAGCCAATAATAATCAACTTATCAGCAATAGGTAAGTTGTGCTTTAAAAGTGAGTTTTCTGCCGGGTACTAGTTAAAAACATAGGAATGACACATGACTCAATCATTTGACTTTGAAAAAGCATTGCAAGAACTCCAGTCTGGTAAAGGGTTGACTGGAAAGGATGGGATCCTAACTCCGCTGATCAAGCAGCTAACTGAGGCCGCGCTTAAGGCTGAACTGGAACAACACCTGGCCACTGAAGAACAACCTAACCGCAAAAATGGTACTTCCAGTAAAACTATCAAATCCTCTTCAGGTAATTTTGAACTAAATACGCCGAGGGACAGAGCAGGCTCTTACGAACCACAATTGATCAAAAAGAGCCAAACCACTCTGACCAATGAGATTGAACAGAAGATCCTTTCCATGTTTAGCCTTGGTATGAGCTATCAGGATATTCGCCAACATGTGGAAGATATGTATGGCCTTGAAGTCTCTAACGGTACAGTGAGCGCCGTTACGGACAAATTAATACCTGAACTTGAGCAGTGGCAACAGCGCCCTTTACAAAGCCATTACCCTATTGTCTGGCTTGATGCAATCCATTACAAAGTCAAAGTTGAAGGACGCTATATAAGTCAGGCGGTCTATACCATTCTCGGCCTTACCCTCGAAGGCAAAAAAGAGGTCCTGGGGTTGCATATGTCAGAAAACGAAGGGGCTAATTACTGGCTATCGGTGCTGACCGATCTACAAAATCGTGGAGTAGAAGATATTCTTATCGCCTGCATTGACGGGCTGAAAGGCTTTCCGGAAGCGATAGCAACGATTTATCCTCAAACCGAAGTGCAGCTCTGTATCATCCATAAAATCCGTAACTCGATGAAGTACGTTGGCTCTAAAAATCAGAAAGCTTTTATGGCCGACCTAAAGCCGGTTTATAAGGCTAGCACGCTTCAGAACGCAGAAACGGCTTTAGATGAGCTGGAAAACAAGTGGGGGGAGATGTACCCGCTGGCTATCCAATCCTGGCGTAACCACTGGCATCACCTGTCAGCATACTTCAAATATCCGGCGCCTATACGTCGGGTGATCTATACCACTAACGCGGTTGAGGCGGTGCATCGTCAATTCCGTAAATTAACCAAAACTAAAGGGGCATTCCCGAACCAAAACAGCTTGTTAAAGCTTCTGTACGTCGGCATACTGAATGCCTCCAAGAAATGGACTATGCCCATTCAGAACTGGAGCCAGGCACTTTCCCAGCTCGCCATATTCTTTGAAGGGCGACTGAATAAGGTGTTGGATATTTAATAGCCTGACACAGAATTTTGAACACCCTCGCTTCGAAATCACTTAGCGTCAATTTATGCTGGTCGATGATGACACGCAACATAGCAATGCCAGGCTCAAGCTGATCGATAACATGGTTGAATTCACTAAACTGTTCAGCTTCGTACCTTTCAATAACAGGAACATTAAATCGATAACCGGCTGATGCGCATCACAATCTTCCACCAGCACTTCCATTGTGGCTAACAGCTCTTGATATTGCTCAGGTGAAGATACCCCTGCAATCCGTGAGCTTACGGTTCGTTAGCTCAACTCGCGGTCTTATCTAATACGGCTATATCTAACATAGCCTCACCTATTCGATCTAAATGCTGAATTGAATAGCTTGCTTCATCAATGGCAGTATTTCTGCCTTTCTTGGCACATAATGTTCATTAACATATCGTTTGGGATCAACCGTAACAAAGCCCCAAAACTCTAGGAATCGTTCAATAAAGCGCGATTCAATCAAAGTGTCCAATAACTGACTTGGTGATGAGTACTCTTCCGCTGGAAAATTGAGTAATAAGTCAGGAAATGCTGTTACCACTTCTTCAATCAACTGCTCAACACAACCATGACCTTGCAAACGCCAAAGCATAAATAACCAAAAGGTTCTTAGATCAATATCGTGCTCCCATCCATCTAAGTAACCCCAATTGTACTGACTGGTTGCTGCTTCAAGCATGGGGATAAAAAAAGCATTAATGCCCTGTTTTTGATACTGCTTTTGCGCGGTCTTTTTTACATGGTAACAACCACTTCGACGATAAATGATGCCAGCAATTTCCGCCAAAACACGACTGTAGTGCAGCGCATTAAATTTGTCTTCGTTACTACCGGCATATTCACTGAAGCTGATATGCTTTTGATGTTTAGAGACAGCAAACTTAGGTAATGCATCACTGGCTTGCCTGACCAGTTTTGTTGGCAAATTGCCTTTACTGGTCGCTTTAAAAAAAAGAAATCAGGACATCCACAAATATAAATGATGATGCCCCCAACTCCCAGCTCAAGAGCAAGTGAACAACCTCGCTAAATCCATCTTAGGCAAAGCCTTCCGTGGTGAGCTAACAGCCGACTGGTGCGCATCAAACCCGAGCGCGAAGCGCTCTCAGCAAAAAAGAAGCCGCGAATAAAACCCGCGCCAAAAGGGCTAAAACAAGCAGCGCAGTATCGGGTACATAGGGAGAGAGGAGTGACCCTCTCCTCCATTAGTTGCTTACAAGGTCATGTTTGCGCTTCACATTCAGAAAAAATCAGAGTGATAATAGAAGTAAGCCTGCTAATACCAGTGCTATCACGATAACCCCCATATGATGCTAACACCTAGACTAAAGGGTAACTGAAATGGTTACTAATTCTCAATTTAAAGCCAATGTCACTTGATAACAAGTTGTTTTTATTACGAAATTAATACCAACACCACATTCAGATCCAGAATATTGAATAGTGTATTGGTGAACACGCAAGATGATAAGATGCAAAAACACAGATAAGGCGGGTATTTAAAGATTTCGAGTGTTGACCAGCTCTTGCAAGATCAGCAATGGCGAGGATTAAAAGCATAGACATCGGCTATATTCCCAAGAGCGCTCTATGACCAAATGGATTAGAAGCACTAAGTAACATATGGAGAGAGGCCTGTTCTCTACAACTATATCTAGGCTGAAACCTATAGAAGTTTTAAATTAAAACAACACTTCAAGAGTTAGATTTAACACTTTTCTGCGCGTAAAACACAGATGCATACGTTTTTGTGCGCATAAAAGTGGATAAATTTACATTTTCACGCGCATAAAAATGTGGACTTAGTTATAGTATTGACTAGTAACTCCCCTGCAGGCAGGACAAGACGATGCAGCGAACTTTAATCGACTCACTAATGGCATGGAAAAACCAAACCGTGCGCAAACCCTTATTGATCGATGGCGCAAGACAAACAGGTAAAACATTCTTACTACAAGAGTTGTTTGGCAGCACCTTTGCCAACACCCTTCGTATCGACTTTCTGGAGAACCCTGCTTACAAAGAGGCGTTCGACGGCTCACTTGCACCAGACGAGCTACTGATGAACATTGAGCTACTCACCAACCAGGTGTTTAATCCAGAGACAGACCTGTTGATCTTAGATGAGATTGGCGAATGTGAACGCGCCGTTACCTCATTAAAATATTTTGCCGAAAAGGCACCGTCTTATTTTGTGGCGGCCAGTGGCTCAAATATTGGTTTGCTGAACACTTTCCCTGTCGGCAAGGTCGAACAATACAACTTGCGCCCATTAACCTTCCAAGAATTTATTTATGCTTCCGGGGAGCCAGCCCTGATCAAAGCATTTGATACCCAAGCAAACTCCGCGGCGGCGCATAATAAATTGATGGGTAAGCTAACAGACTACTTCTTTACCGGTGGAATGCCAGAAGCCGTTGCCGCTTGGTATCAATATAAAGACTTGAGCATTCTAGAGCGTGTTGAAATGGTATCTAAAATTCACGCCGATTTAGTCGAAGGTTATCGCCGCGATTTTGGTAAATATGCTGGCAAGGTCGATGCAACGCTGATCGAATCGGTATTCAATAGCATCCCTGCACAGCTATCGCTCGTTACCGATGAGTCAGTAAAACGCTTTAAATTTAAAAACGTCTTTGATCGTAAATCTCGTTACAGCGATTTTGAAACTGCAATCCACTGGCTAAAATGCTGTCGCTTGGCCTTGGCGAACTATCCCATTGAAGGGCAGCCGAAATCTCCTCTGGCCGCTTATAGAAAAGAGAACATGATAAAACTGTTTCTATTTGATGTGGGCTTACTAAACCACATGCTAGGCAGCGGTTATAAAGAAATCAAACAGCAAAACTACGAGTATAAAGGCTATGTTGCGGAAAACTTTGTTCAGCAAGAGCTCACTGCTATTGGTGTTGATCCGAGCTACTCATGGAATGATGCTCGCGCTGAAATTGAATTTATCCTGGCAACTGATGAAGGTGCTATTGTTCCAGTGGAAGTAAAAAGCGGTAAACGCACACGGGCTAAATCGCTGACGTCCTACATTGAAAAGTGCGCACCGAGCAAAACCTTTAAATTAACCGGCACGCAGGGTTCTTCTGCCCTAGAGCAAACCAACATCGTAATGCCCTTGTATTTCACTCGGTATTTGCCAATGAGGTGGTAACGAATCTAGCAATCTATTTAGTTCAGAAATGGGGGTGACGCTACGCCCTTAACAGCAAGCAGGAATAGATATCATGATGTCCATTTTTAGCTAATTTCTGCAAAGTTGGATATCAATATATCCACTTTTAATGAACCTGCATTTTCCGTCACCTCACGGCCATCAAAGAGCACTGCTGTATGCTCTGCTCGATAAAGCCCTTCAAAACTGCTATTTCTAGCCCTAGCATCAGCGCAAAAACAGCATGCTTTTTCGATACTCACCACTAAAATTCAGCAAGAGCCAAAACAAGTGGTGGGTACATTGGTGGGTAGATTGGTTTAGTCGAACAACCAACACCAATAAGCAGTTGATTTTATTGCCATACAGCCCTGAAACCAATTAGAAAATCCAGAATATTGAGTAACATCCACCAGCATCTACAAACATTCTAAAAACACTGATTTCAAGAGTTTGTTTGTAGATATCGTCCATAGATCTCTACGCACACCCACCACTTCCTATAACTTTGTGGTGGGTGATATGGTGGACAAACAAGCCTTGCTCGAGCCGTTTGCACCTGAGCGCATAATCGCCTGTGGTATAATACAGCACCTTCATCTGAGTGCGGCGTCGGTTTATGAAGACAAACCAGTCGCCGGACAGCGGGTTTTGTGCCAAGACGTTTCTCGCCATAGCAGAGAGCCTACCAAAGGAGCGGCGCATATCAGTGGGCTGGGTGCAGAGCCAGATCCGGCATTCTCCAGACAAGCTCAGCATGAATGGTAGCTCCTTACCCATAAACTTTTTATGCCATTGGTAAAATGAAGACACGGTGATCTCCCGGTCCTGACAGCATGCCTGGACGCTGAGTTCGGACTGGACGGGCACTAGTTAGCGACCTGTATAAAAAGCGATGATGGTGATACAGATTTTATCCAATATGTATAAATAGTGCCCTTTTCTATACACATTTAAACTTATATGTATAGAAAAACCGAGTTGCTATACACATCATGAACCACATATATAACCAGGATTTTGATATTTTGACTAAGGAATTTTACTGTCAAGGTGGCCGTTATAGTGTTGGAGAAGGCTATGACCAATGGGGACTAAAACATATCCCATAGGCTCGTAGAAATATTTACCAAACCCCAGATAGCGAAAAACCTCGATGTACTCACCGAGGTTTAGACGCCGACCGGGCACTCCCAATCCACTTGCGCCTAGTGTAATTTAATCGCAGTAATAATTACAAGGTACTATTTGAAGCAATAAGATATGAATGTAAAAAGACGTATACCAGCAGATTTATTAGATGTAATACATACCCTTTGTGACAGCTACCTTAAAAAATACCACCTATACCTGATAATGACGCAGGGAAAAATACTGAGTACCCGGACCCAAGCCATTAAGCGCTGCCGCGATCATGTTCCAATGAACATTGATGCTGATATTCCAAAGCGAGCAGAGAGTGCTTTGATGTGCGCCAAAGTGAGAGATCGTTTACCACTTAATATCATTGATACTGTAGATTTTTCGCCAATTTCAGCTCTAAAATCACTTAGCGTCAATTCATGCTGGTCGAAAATGACACGCAACATAGCGATGCCAGACTCAAGCTGATCGATAACCTGGTTGAATTCACTAAACTGTTCAGCTTCGTACCTTTCAATAACAGGAACATTAAATCGATAACCGGCTGATGCGCATCACAATCTTCCACCAGCACTTCCATTGTGGCTAACAGCTCTTGATATTGCTCAGGTGAAGACGCCCCTGCAATCCGTGAGCTTACGGTTCGTTAGCTCAATTCGCGGTCTTATCTAATACGGCTATATCTAACATAGCCTCACCTATTCGATCTAAATGCTGAATTGAATAGCTTGCTTCATCAATGGCAGTATTTCTACCTTTCTTGGCACATAGTGTTTATTAACATATCGTTTGGGGTCAACCGTAACAAAGCCCCAAAACTCTAGGAATCGTTCGACAAAGCGCGATTCAATCAAAGTGCCCAATAACTGACTTGGTGATGAGTACTCTCCCGCTGGACAATCGAGTAATAAGTCAGGAAATGCTGTTACCACTTCTGCAATCAACTGTTCAACACAACCATGACCTTGCAAACGCCAAAGCATAAATAACCAAAAGGTTCTTAGATCAATATCGTGCTCCCATCCATCGAAGTAGCCCCAATTGTACTGACTGGTTGCTGCTTCAAGCATGGGGATAAAAAAAGCATTAATGCCCTGTTTTTGATACTGCTTTTGCGCTGATTTTTTTACATGGTAACGACCACTTCGGCGATAAATAATACCAGCAAGTTCAGCCAAAACACGGCTGTAGTGCAGCGCATTAAATTTATCTTCGTTACTACCGGCATATTCGCTGAAGCTGATGTGCTTTTGATGTTTAGAGACAGCAAACTTAGGTAATGCATCACTGGCTTGCCTGACCAGTTTTGTTGGCAAGTTGCCTTTACTGGTCGCTTTAAAAGAACCATCACTCTGCATAGCCTCATCTAAAATTAACTCTAAATAGCGCATCACAGGGCTAGTCGATAAATCCTCTGGCGTGCTTATTGTGACCCATTCCAATTCATTGAAAGGCGCATATAACCAATTGGCCATTTGTGTTGGCGAGAGACCACAGAAGTCAGGATTAGAGCGATTATTCGCTGCTTTCATTTTTTGCTCTGCAACGATATTGAATTCATCTAAGGACAAATTAGGATTCATAGCGGCAACTTGCTCGATGTCATCCAACATTGAAGCATGCTGTTTTGAAACACTGTTCATACAACAACGTTTGTACTTTTTGCCACTGCCACACGGGCAAGGATCGTTTCGACCTGGTTTCATAGTTGTCTACTCTTTTATATTTTTTAACTCAGCAAGGCCGCGTTTTCCTGTCTTCGTTGGACAAGTGTTTTCTCTATCGCTAACAAGGTTGTCTTGCTGATCCCTTGTTGCTGTGCAAGGTGCGTAAAATGGCTAAGCGCCTCAACAACTTCATGGATACAATGCTGCGCATCTTGCCAAGTAGCAAAGCCCGCACTGGCAGCCAGATTTTGCATCACCTTAAGCGGCGGTGCTTTTCCATATCCACCAAAGGCCGTTGCGTGTTCATTAAAGGGGTGAGGGCTAAACGTAACATCGTAGAAAGGTGCTAATTGCCAGTTACCGTCATCCCCTGGTAAAAAGCCCCTTGTCGATTTTGAGCCAACACGCCCACAGGGACAACCTCACCCGTTGTGAGGGTACGCTGAACATCCAGCTTCTGAATTGATTTAAAACTCATCTTTCAGCACCTCCTCTATACTGGTCGGTAAAGCTGAACGAGCAGAGCTTGCTTGTGTCAGTTGATAGAGTCGGTCAAGTGAGTCCAATGACTGCCATAATAGCAGTAGCTGGCGAAATGAAATGTGCCCAGTGAGTTCAAACTTTTTGATGGTTGAGGCGGGCACACAGCTGCGCTCGGCAAGTGCCTCTCGCGATAACTTGGCTTCCTTACGCAAACCACGTAGATGAGTAGCAAAAGCCTGACTAACATCGGTATCATCTAAAAGTGAAATACGCATAAGAAAACCCACAAAAAGACACAGCGGTGTCCATTATAGATAAAAATACAACCACTTGGCCACACCGGGGTCCATATTAATAGTGATGGATATTAACTTGACTGGATAAAACTTTTCAAAGCTGATATTTTCATTTTCGCCAGCAAGCAATGGACAACTCCAAAATGCTTGGCTCCAGTAGGACATATCGGTTACATGAGTTTTCGCTGTTTACAACTGCAGTCTGAACTCGGGTGCACGGTCGATATTAGACAGAAAAAAGCCTATGTCGTTAAACGGGTCTCCCCCGGAAAAGAAATTCTACTGTCATACAGATCAAGCTACCTAACCGATGGCCCAGATGAGAAATTTAATCCAACAACTTACTTGCTCAGCAATCTATTCACACTTATTCCGCTGATAACCCTTCATACATACACCGAGTATTCGTTTAAAGGTTTGAGGCTCTCATTGGGTATGCCTAGATAAGTGGGTATTTAGACTGGCTCGCCAGTAAAAAGTCGATAAATTTTCTCACCCTGACAGGCAAGTGAATACGGCTGGGGTAAACAATATACAAAGGCAATTTAGGTAAAACCTCACCACAAGGTACTAGGCTTAACTCCCCCGGGTTAACCAGGTTTTTCGGCAATAAGGCAATACCTTGCTCCGCCATGGCCAGACCTTTAGCTAACTCAAAATTCCTGCTGATAATGGGGCTAGTATCCGCAGTGTTTTGAGCTATTGCGCCAGGGTCAAATATTCGGCTTGAAGCTAGCTCTCCCGTAAACCTAGGGTGAGCATAATAAGCCATTTCCCCCTCGGCCAATTGACGAGCAATCAAGTCCTGATCACCGGGCGCTTTCCCCCTGATTGCCAAATCTATGTTTTTAGCAACTAGATCTTCTGGCGTATCTGACACTAGTACCTGGATCTTAATATCAAGATGTAATCCACTGAACTCACTGAGTATTTTTGCCAGAGTCAATTTAGGCAAATCAACAGGTACGGTAATTTTAATGGTTCCAGACAAAGAGCTTGCCGCGGCCAACGCATCTTCCACGGCCAATAGCTGAGCCAAGGTCTGCTGACAATGTTGCAGGTAGAGCTCCCCTTCCTGGGTTAATGTTACATTCCGGGTATTTCTATTCAGCAAACGAGTACTCAACCTGCCTTCCAGCGCCTTGACCCTGGCACTTACAGTAGACCTTGGTAAGGCCAACCGACGAGCGGCAGCAGAGAAACTACAACTCTCGGCAACCTGGATAAAGGTTTGTATTTGGTTAAGCTGGCTCATTGTACGAACTTTTTAGACAATTTATCCAACATTAACCCAATACCCTATCCAAAGTCAGCTTGTTAATATCGACTCCAGTGAATGAGACATAGGATAAACCAATGAAATACCTTTTATACCTTGGCCTTTATATGGCTGTTTTCTTTAGTGGCATGCTCAGTGCTGAAACTCAACAACCAGCCGTTAAAATACAATGGCTCGGCGGTCCAGCAGCTAAGATCAGTTTTAATGGTATGAGCATACTAACTGACCCTACTTTTGGTGAAGGGGAAAAAGCCTTTCTGATGGGAGACCCCAATGAAAAGTTTAATCTGCTCAAAGGCCCAAATATAAAACATCACAAAAGACTCACCCCATTTCCCGGGGTTGATGTGACCGATCTGGATCTGGTGCTTATAAGCCATGCCCATGAAGACCATTTTGATCAAACAGCCCAATCAAAATTACTAAAAAACCAGAATTTTATAACTCCAGTAGCAGATGTGAGCAAAGTAAAGGCACTCGGGTTTAGCCAGGTAAAGGGATTAGCTTGGGGCGCCAGCCAGATTATTTCTGAGGGTGATTCACAGGTAAAAATTACCGCCATCAATGCCTATCATTCCACCAACAAATTGATGCAACCCATTTTGGGAGAAGGTAATGGGTATTGGTTGGAGTTTACCCAGGGAGACTGGCGCCTGACTCTTTATTGGACAGGTGATAGCTTTGCCACAGAGCAGGTTTACCAGTCCCTTAAACCTCTTGGGCAACTCGATATTCTTATACCGCATCTGGGTCGGGTAGGCACAAGTGGACCGCTAGGGCAAATCAGCATGGGGGCGGACGAGGTGGTAGCTTTGGCGAAAATGTTAAAGCCGAAAAAAGTGCTGCCAATACACCACTCAACCTATGAGCTCTATCTTGAGCCCATAGAAGAACTAGTGTCGAAAAGCCGGGGCCAGGAGTTTGGTTTGGATTTAATTTCCGAAGGCTCCACCCTTATCTATCATTAGGTCTGTGATTTTATAAACCACTACAGAATTCAGGTGTAATACCCTGAGTTCTGTTTAAGCCATTCCAGGGCTAACTGCTTAAATATTCCTGTTTACTTAGGTAAAAGATGGTGCATGGCACTGCCAACTAGTTAGTTATCCATCCTGAAGCGCTATCTTGTCATTCTCGCGCACGCGGGAATCCAGTGGCTTAACCGCGATCTCGGCGTGCGAGAGAAGACACCGGATTGCCAGGCAAGCTGACAATGACAGGGAGCGCTGAGATAGTAGTGACTAACTTTAAGCCTTTGGGAAACGACAAGTATCGCGTTTTAAGAATATGGCTGAAGAACGAATATGTGAGTTTCAGGACGGGCACTAGCTAGTTGTCCATCCTGAAGCGCCGACCCTGGGCCAATTAACGGCAAAAGTTGCGAACGTCGTAGCTGCGGATGTCTCTTTGTAGGAAAAAAGGGCGAAGCCAGTGGTCACAAGGTTCGCCGAACAAGTTCAGCTCCTTCTAGCGAACAGATCAGCTTCCGAACACTCTGTTTCAGGACGGACACTAGTTAGTGCCCATCCTGAAACGCTATCTTGCCATTCTCGCGTACGCGATGGTCCGACAGGGTCTTGAACTTTCGGCAAGTGTAATTTTAACTATTTTGCCATCGCATTGGTGGCTGCCAGAGTAATATTTAATGTCATTTGTTGCCTACTTTTCTGCTATTAACTCACACCGTATCAAACCTCTATGGTCGGTCGCTGCAATAAATCGTAGGCAACCCGCCACTCTCGCCCATCGCTGGCATGTAATGTCACGGTTTTTTGATTAAGGCGAATTACATTCCCTTCAAGGTACCCTGCTTTTTCTGAAACAAACCCCACATTATCACCCACAGCTATATGATGGCGGCTAATCTTTTCCCCCTGATGCAAGTCGATGTCAACGGACTGGCCATCAAGGTTCAGCATATAAGGGGGGATCTTGTAGCGTTTGCCATCGGCTAAATCGTGGATTAGCACGTACTTCTGTAAAATATCGATGATCCGGCACGGGCTCTGTTTATGCGTGCGAGCATCGTAATACTGCAATTCCTGACCGATCCGGATGCTTGCCAACATCTGTAGCGTACGCTGTGGATTGATTAACTCATCGTCAATCAATGCGTTTAGCCGATAAAGGTCGAAACTGGAGGCATTTTTTAATGCTGCCAGCCAATCGGTAAAAGTGAGTTTTTGCATAATTTCCCTTTTATAACATCACAACGAAGAGTTCTACTCGACAGTGCGGGCAATAACCTCTAGCTGTCTGAACATTGCCAGTAGACTCATCCGCTAATTATCCATATCAAACATCTCTGACATCGCCCCGCCAAAGCTAAATACCTCAAAGGATTTTTGCTTTATGCGCTGAGATAAAAGCTTGCCTACCATTTTGACCGTACTATGCTGGCGGATAAACGCCTGCGAATCAGCATATTCCTTATCGAGAGCAACAATGTGCTGTTCGATATTTGCTTTAGTCATTTTTTTACTGCGAGCGGAAAGTTTGCGCCAGACTAAAGCGGGTAGTTCATTGCTCTGCTTTAATTTCTGATGGTCCTGATTCAGCCCGACCACTTTTTGTTTTAATAACTGCTCCATCGCCGTTAAGGTTTGTGGGTCAAAACTAAAATCCGCGTCCGGCACGTACTGCTGATAAAGCTTGAGTAGGGCAAACGCATCCTTATTCTTGCGCGCCAGGGAAAGCGTTTGCATCAGCTGATGCTTTTCCGCCTTTTTTAGCGGGTCCATTTCCTTGTCGGGATGCAGCTGGGTCGCGAGCCGCTTATACATCTTGTTGAGCTGACTGGATTTAAACAGCTGGTTGAGCTGGCTGTCCTTGCGCTGTGCAGCCTTTTCCCTGTGGTCATGATGGTGAAAGAAATCTTCAAACTCATGATCAGCAAAAAAGTCATCGTTTTCATCTGTATACTCGTCTTCCGCCTGCTCTCCAAGCTGCTCTTGCACAAACTGCTGCAGCACTGCCGGGTCTTCGACAATGGCCTGCAACTGTTCATCGCTCAGATCCAACTGGCCGGCAAACATATCGTCCAACATATCACGCATATCCAGCTTTATTTCTGGGGTCAGAGTGATAGGGTTGGCCCGGCTAAAGTCGCCAATAGCCTTATCTAGAGACTCCCTCATCTCCGCTGTGTTTATCCCCTCGGCAAAAGGGTGAGACTCCAGATACGCAATTTCGCTTTCAATCCAGGCAAACAGCTCAGCCCTTTGCTCATGGCTAAGGCTTTTTTTGTCAATGAACTTGGTAAGGTGAATGATCTGACGAGCAACTTGCTGACTCTGCTTGTGTTCATAAGGTAATACTTGCTGGTTAAATTCAGCGAACAGCTGGTCCATTTTGTCGCGCAAGCGCTCATTGCGCTTTTCATGCTTTTCAATTTTTTCCCACAATTTAGTTAACGCCAAAAGCTGTGGATCTGATTCTCGTGTATCGTCCGAAGCGGAGTTACTTTTAATAAGCTGGGCAGGCATAAATTAACTTCAAGGCCGTTTTTAATAAATGCATTTTACTAAATTTACGCAGTGAGATTCAGCTTTTTTAGGATTCCGTAATTTTTATACTTAAATCACAATCCACTCCAAGTCACATTATTAATATATGGTATTGCGGAAACTTGGCTCCTCTACAAAACTCAGGCCTGCACTTAGGTTTTACGTATGCATTTAACGATAATTACGAGGAAATCACTATGCAACAACTTATTGGAATCGCTCTGTTTTCCACCTTTATCATTACAGGTTGCCAATCAACTGCATCCAACATGACCAGCGAAGAACAAACGCTTGTTAAAAGCGTGTGCCGTACGGGGGACAACGGGGGATCAAATAACGCGACTTGGGACGAGCACAAACAATCTATCCTTGATTGTGGCGGGTTCGACATCTTTACCGAAGACATGGTGTTGGAAGGTGAACGGCTTCGAACCAACAGCAAAGGAAAAACACGAGTATTTAAGCGACATAGGCAGCTACTTGCAAAACAAGGGGGATTCGAAGAGCGAAGGCTTCACATGGGAAATCGACCAAGACGGCCGTTTGAAAATGAAACAAGACGACGGTTGAGTATCAACATGGGCACTCCTACAAGAAGCTGGCAACTACTGGTCAGTGAAATTCTATTCCACTAGCCCGGACAACTCTGAACAATATATTTGGAGCGACGACATCTTAGTAAACCGTGCTACGTAACCCGTATATATACCCTGTATAAAAGGAGTTAAATTTCAGCTTAGCTCCGGCTGAATCCAACCTCACCCCCTGTATATTGAGAGAGCAGCAAACCCTCGAAATTCCCGATGTAACGAACTGAAATAATCGTATTTTTATCGAGTTATTATTTTGTCACACTGCCCGTGCAAAGTGGTAATCCACTGAGCGCGCAATGTAATATTTTTAGACCGGCTTGGTTTTAAGCCGGTCTTTTTTTATCCCCTCTTTTTCCCGCTGCCGCAATTTGATACATTAAGCCGCCTTAAATTCAGTCGAAACGAGTCAGGTAATGGCACAACAAGGTACCTTATATATAGTTTCCTCTCCCAGCGGAGCAGGTAAATCCAGTCTGATCAAGGCATTGCTTGAGCGCTACCCCAATCAGGAGCTGCAGGTTTCCGTCTCCCACACTACCCGGGACACTCGGCCAGGTGAAGAAAACGGCGTGCATTACCACTTCGTCAGCAAAGACGACTTCAAAGCCCTGATTGAACAGAAAGCATTTTTCGAATGGGCAGAAGTATTTGGTAACTTTTACGGCACGTCCCGATTAGCGATAGAAGACAAGCTGGCGCAAGGCGTCGACATTTTTCTCGATATCGACTGGCAAGGCGCCAGGCAAGTCAGAGAAATAATGCCCGCGGCGAAAAGTATCTTTATCCTGCCACCGAGCCGGGAAGAGCTGGAGTCCCGACTAAATAAACGAGGGCAGGACAGCGCCGAAGTGATCCACAAGCGCATGGCGCAAGCGCAAGCAGAAATGTCTCACTATGACGAATATGATTATTTGCTCATCAATGACGAGTTTGAGCAGGCATTAGCTGAGTTCGGGCAGATCATCGAGGCGGAAAAACTCAACCAGTCCAGGCAAGCGGCTAAGTTTGAGGCTATGATTAGCAATTTGTTGGCTTAGTTTTATCCAAGCTAAATAATTTTAAGGACTAGCTTAGTCCGATTTTACCTTGTATAATTTCGGGTCAATTTTTTAATCTCTAATTTTATTCCACTGGAGTAGCCCTGAATGGCACGCGTAACTGTTGAAGATGCTGTAGATATGGTAGGAAACCGTTTTGATTTGATCCTGGTTGCGTCTCGTCGCGCCCGTCAACTCGCGGTACAGGGTAAAGAACCTCTGGTTGAAGCAGAAAATGATAAGCCTACTGTACTGGCGCTACGTGAAATTGAAGCAGGCCTAATCACAAACCAGGCAATGGACGTTCAAGAACGCCAGGAGCAGCAAGAACAAGAAGCTGCTGAATTGGCAGCGGTTGCCGCTATCGCCGAAGGTCGCGGTTAAGCCCAGCCCTTTCAAAGCACCCTTTCAGGGTGCTTTTCAGTAAAAATCGCTCACTTTTCTCGTCAATTTTTAGTATCTTCAAAGATATAAGTCCAGCATTCGAGGTTAGGTTTGTACATTTATGAAAGCCTGAAGGAACTCGCTTCAACTTACCTGCCCCTAGAGCAGCAACAGCAACTCAAGCAAGTCTATATAGTGGCGCGTGATGCTCATGAAGGACAGCTGAGATCCAGCGGCGAACCTTATATTACCCACCCAGTTGCGGTATCCCGCATCCTGGCTGAAATGCGCCTGGACTATGAAAGCCTGGCCGCAGCCTTACTGCACGATGTCATTGAAGATACGGATACAACCAAAGAAGATCTGGCGGAACTGTTTGGCGAAACCATAGCCGAGCTGGTGGAAGGGGTCAGTAAGCTGGACAAGCTGAAGTTCCGCGACCGTAAAGAAGCCCAAGCGGAAAACTTCCGTAAAATGGTCATGGCCATGGTACAGGATATCCGTGTGGTGCTGATCAAGCTGGCTGACCGAACCCACAATATGCGAACCCTGGGTGCGTTACGTCCGGACAAGCGCCGCCGCATTGCCAATGAAACCCTGGAAATTTTTGCCCCCATAGCCAACCGCCTGGGGATCCATAATATCAAGAATGAGTTGGAAGAACTGGGCTTTCAGGCTCTGCACCCCATGCGTTACCGGGTATTAAAAGAATCCGTACGCCGGGCCAGGGGTAATCGTCGCGAAGTCATGGACAATATCCACGAGGAGATCGCCGGACGCCTGGAAGACGCAGGGATCCATGCCGAAGTCATGGGCCGGGAGAAAAACCTGTTTAGCATCTATAACAAGATGCGTGGCAAGGTGCTGCAGTTCCACGAGGTGATGGATATTTACGCCTTTCGTATTCAGGTAGAAAGCCTGGACACCTGCTATCGAACCCTGGGACAAATGCACAGCCTGTATAAACCCAGACCAGGCCGCTTTAAGGACTATATTGCTATCCCTAAAGCCAATGGTTACCAATCTTTGCACACCTCCCTGGTGGGACCACACGGTGTCCCCATAGAGGTGCAGATCCGAACCGACGATATGGATCAGATGGCGGATAAAGGCGTTGCGGCTCACTGGGCTTATAAACAAGACGGCGACAGCTCCGGCACCACGGCGCAAGTCAGAGCAAGACGCTGGATGCAAAGCCTGCTGGAGCTACAACAAAGTGCCGGTAGTTCGTTCGAGTTTATCGAAAGTGTTAAAACCGAATTATTCCCTGATGAAATTTACGTGTTTACCCCGGAAGGCCGTATTATCGAATTGCCGCTGGGAGCAACGGCGGTGGATTTCGGCTATGCAGTACATACGGATGTGGGTAACAGCTGCGTCGGCGCCCGCGTCGACAGGCAACCTTACCCGTTAAGCCGCAAGCTGAAGAATGGCCAAACCATAGAAATCATTACCGCACCAGGCGCCAGGCCCAATGCCGCCTGGCTCAACTATGTAGTGACGGGTAAAGCCAGAAACACCATAAGACAAATGCTGAAAAACCTGCGCGCCGAAGAATCCATTAGCCTGGGCCGCCGCTTGCTGAACCATGCTCTGGGCACCGTCAAGGTGGATGATATTCCCCAGGAAAATGTCGAGCAGGTACTGAAAGATACCCGCCAGGAAAGCTTCGACGAGTTGCTGGCGGAAATTGGCCTGGGTAATGCGATGAGTATAGTGATCGCCAGGCGTCTGCTGGGCAACGCCGATGAACTGACCGAGCAGCCGGAAAAAGGCCTGCAAAAGATGCCTGTGAAAGGCGCGGAAGGTATGTTGGTGACCTATGCCAACTGTTGCCGCCCTATCCCAGGCGATCCCATTGTTGCCCATGTCAGCCCGGGTAAAGGACTGGTTATCCACTCCGAATCCTGTCGTAATATCCACGGCTATCAGAATGAATCTGATAAATATATGCATGTGGATTGGGATATGGAGCTGGAATCGGATCACGAATATCGAACTGAAATTCGTGTGGAGCTGATCAACCACCAGGGTGTACTGGCTGATCTAACCAATGCAGTCGCAGCAACGGGCTCGAACATCCACAATATAGTGACTGAAGAAAAAGACGGCCGCCTCTATGTGGTAGACCTGCTGATCACCGCCAAGAGCCGGGTGCATCTGGCGAATATTATGCGGAAGATCCGCGTCTTACCCGATGTAACCCGAGTGACCCGGAATAAAAACCGCTCTTTAACCAAGCGATAGATCCGGGCTAGCCCAAAAAACTTTTTAAGCCGCAAGATTGCGGCTTTTTACTGGAGAAAAGCTTATGACCCCGGAGCGTTTTGAGCGCATTAGCCAGATGTTAAGCCGGCGCCAGCCCGACTTAACCGTTTGTATGGAGCAGGTGCATAAACCCCATAACCTGGCTGCTATCGTCCGCACCTGTGATGCTATCGGTGTCAGTGATATACACGCTATGTGGCCCGACAAACAAATGCGTTTATCCGGTAATGCCGCCACAGGCAGTCAGAACTGGGTTAAGCTACACACCCATGACAACACGGAGTCGGCGATTCAGACCTTGCGCAGTCAGGGTATGCAAATTGTGGCCACCAACCTATCTGACACAGCAGTCGACTTTCGCGAAGTAGATTACACTAAACCCACAGCTATCTTAATGGGCCAGGAAAAACATGGTATAAGCGCAGAAGCTTTGGCTCTGGCTGATCAAGATATCATTATTCCTATGGTGGGTATGGTGCAATCGCTGAATGTATCGGTGGCAACGGCATTGGTTCTGTACGAAGCCCAGCGACAGAGGGAATGTGCAGGAATGTATCAGGGCCCCAGCAAGATCCCGAAACAGGAACGCGACCGCATTATGTTCGAAGGTGGCCATCCTGTTTTTGCCAAAGTCTGTAAGCAAAAAGGGTTACCTTACCCGGCTATTGATGAAGAAGGGCAAATTGATGCGCCAGATTCCTGGTGGCAGCGAATGCAAATGAGCCAGGATAGCTGGCAACACCTAGATGATTAACCCTACATGAATTAAGGCCCTGGCTTGGACCTGCATTCATTGGCTAAATGCTAATGAACAACATGAACTGGCAACACCTAGATGATTAACCCCACATGAATTAAGGCCCTGGCTTGGACCTGCATTCATTGGCTAAATGCTAATGAACAACATCAACTGGCAACACCTAGATGATTAACCCTACATGAATTAAGGCCCTGGCTTGGACCTGCATTCATTGGCTAAATGCTAATGAACAACATGAACTGGCAACACCTAGATGATTAACCCCACATGAATTAAGGCCCTGGCTTGGACCTGCATTCATTGGCTAAATGCTAATGAACAACATCAACTGGCAACATCTGGACGACCAGCCCCACATGAATTAAGGCCCTGGCTTGGACCTGCATTCATTGGCTAAATGCTAATGAACAACATCAACTGGCAACATCTAGACGACCAGCCCCACATGAATTAAGGCCCTGGCTTGGACCTGCATTCATTGGCTAAATGCTAATGAACAACATCAACTGGCAACACCTGGACGACCAGCCCCTATTGCCAGCTAAGCTGGCAATTTTTTAGTCATTAAAGAGTCCTCCCTCGGTGTATTTTCAATGACTAAAATGTCCATGGGCCACATGAACAGGCCGGGAAGGGTTTTCTCTGATGTAACCCGTGTGGATCACTATAGGCGAGACTAAGCGATGAAAGTCTACATACTTCATTTGCCGGACTTCATGAAAATTGCCGGCGTTAAAGCACAGGTGCTCCCTTAAGGTTAACTCCCGGGCAATAATCACATCCATACCAAATAAATTACCAAACGGCGGCATAGCACCAAGATCACAATCTCCAAATAGTTGGGCAAATTCATCTTCACTCGCCAGCTCTACCCGTTCGGCGCCCAGAGCCTCCGCTAAGGTTTTTTCGTTTGCCCGATAAGTCGCCGGTAATACCAGCATTTTCAGTTCTCCGTCAACCTTGAGAATAAGGGTTTTGGCAAAGTCCATACCGCTGATATGAACAGATTTAACTATGTCTTCGGCGGTATAGGCGGTGGAGTGGGTTAAGGTTTCATAGCTCACATGAGCGTGAGCCAGGTATGAGTCGAGTTTATGCATAACCAGTCCTCCTTTGGGTCAAAGGTGAGGCTGCAATATTGATCCCTCTGAGTTAATTCCCTGGCTTGCCCTTGTAGGAATAGTTATGGGCAATGAATAGTATAGCTGATTTAAAGGAGCGACAAATCTCGTCAGCTTGTCTCTGTAGCTCCTGTAGTTTCACAGGGGAGCAAGATTAAAACCTGACGCTGGCTTTTAATCCTTCCAGTGCTTCAGTTTCCAGCTGACGGACCCGCTCATAGGAGATTTGGTATTTCTCCGCTAACTGATGCAAGGTGGCTTTTTCTTCTGATAACCAACGGGATACCAGGATATCTCTAGTTCTTGGGTTCAGCTGTTTAATCAAATCATTAACCTGAGCCTGCGCATTTTGACGCCAGTTTTCCTCTTCGAGTATGAGTTCGGGTGACGGTGTGTGCGCCACCAACTGATCTTCAGCCATGGTTTGGGATAACTCGGCCCCCGCTCCATCCTGCCCTTCTCTGATCTCAACCGCAATGTCTCGGCTGGACAGGCGCCCTTCCATCTCCCGAACATCCTTTTCCGGTACATTCAGCTGCTGGGCCAATTGCTTTACTTCACTGTCATTAAACCAATGTAATTTTTGTTTAAACTTTCTCAGATTAAAGGCCAATTGCTTTACTTCACTGTCATTAAACCAATGTAATTTTTGTTTAAACTTTCTCAGATTAAAGAACAACTTCTCTTTGCGCCTTAGTGGTCACGGCTTTAACAATGCGCCAGTTTCTCAGTACATACTTGTATTTCTGCTTTGATCCAATAAACCGCAAAAGTCATTAGTGGTCACGGCTTTAACAATGCGCCAGTTTCTCAGTACATACTCATGTATTTCTGCTTTGATCCAATAATCTGACTCCTTGCTGCGGGTCAAAGCGCTTGACCGCTTTCATCAGACCCACATTACCTTCCTGAACCAGATCTGGCTGTGGTAAACCATAACCCGCATAACCCCTGGCAATCATCACCACATATCTTAAATTGGACAGGATCAACTGCTTCGCCGCTTCCAGGTCGCCATTCTCAGCCAGTTGGCGAGTCAGAACTTGCTCTTGCTCCACAGACAGCTCAGGCATTTTATTTACCTGTGAGATATAACTGCTAAAGTCGCCATTTGCGGCCTGACTTACCAATGCATAGCTCATAATTCACTCCTCAAATAACGATTAACGACAACCTTAGTTGTCACTCCGGTTAAAATTTTAATCCCAGTTATGTTTCAATACTTCTTTTAACAAAGCCAGTTGCTGCTCTCCCAGCTTTTGCTCCAGCAACCATTCCATTTCCTGCCATAATAGTTCGACTTTCTGCTGTAACTCTTGACCTTCATGAGTGATCAGCACCACTCTTGCACAGGGGTTTTCCTGGCATGGCATCAGTACAAGCAAACGTCGTTCAACCAGGCCAGCCACGGTTTTTTGCACAGCCTGCCGGCTTATCTGCATTTCACAAGCCAGCTGGGATAAGGTGATATCCCGATCCCTGATACGGCGGAATATTTGCTCCTGGGCCTGGGTCAGATAACAACCATTTGTCCTGGCTCTTTTCTCCAATTCAGTTTCTAACCAAATGGTCTTGTCTTGTAATAAATGCGTGAGCAATAGAGACTTCATTTTTATTCCTCTTGCACCTCGACAACTAAGGTTGACACTAAAATCGAACGACTCCCTGAAATGGAGTCTGCCGCTAACTAATGAATGGGGACGGGGCCGTAGGAATTCAAGAAAAAACTGACATGACGTCTGGGCCGGCTCAGTATACGCAGTGCTCAGCCCATAAATACACACTGGTTATCAGATTAAAGTATGGAGATCAGAGCCAGTCGGTTAAGGCAAAACCTATGCCTACGGTATTGGTGTAATGATTGTATTCAATTAGATTATTACCATAACCACTAAATACCTGTACGTAACCTTTTAACCTTTGGCTGATGGGGAAACTCCAGCTAAATTCGGCGGCGCCCTTGGAAAAACCAGACTCCAGATTGTTCCTGCTCATAGCGCTCAAGGTGTGACCACCCAGTTTATATGCCACACGGAATTGGCCATGCCCCAGATAATCCAATAAGTCTGGGTTATCATCTTGTTCATCGTCTTCTTTCAGGCGATACCAGGGCTGCAACGCAAATGCCCAGTTACCGTTTTCAAAATATATACGGCTTTGAACTCTATTCCAGCTGCGTGATACAGGGGCGCTACGACCATTAGACTGATGGGCAAAGGAAACATCCAGCCCGCGCGCCTTCCAGCCCAAAGGTAAATCCACCTCGGTTAACCAGTTTACAAACAGCTCAGGTTCATAATTGGTTTCCCTGAAAGGGGAGGAATATTCGCTGTTATAAGCCTGCCAGAACGACACCTGGCTATAGGCAAAAAATATCGACAAATTGGAATCGTCAATATTCACCACCAGCGGCATCTTAAAACTGAACTGAAATTTAATCTCGACATCCTGCAGGTCGATATCGTTGTACAAAGTACTGTTGCTATTGCTGGTGTAATTTATCGGTAAAATATAAGTCGGTTTATGGGGCGTAATCACAAATGGATTGTTAAATGTCGCCACCTCTTTTTCAATGCGCTTATCGATGGCGGACTCAACTTTGTCCTCGGCATAAGCGGTTGGAAAGGCCAGTAATATTACCAGCCCCAAACCCGATAATCTGGCGCGCATATTTGTCCCTGTTGTTATGATCATATTCCGTTGCATTGGAAGTATTTAAATAGGCGGCCATTATAAGTCCTTTACTTTGTTTTGGTATGCAGCAACTCACTTTTTCCAAAACCCCTTACTCAGCTCCTGCTGTCTTTGCGCTTCATCGATACCAATATCCTTCAGTAAAAAACCGGGTATCTCAGCGAGTTGTTTACGCGTCCTCTGACGTCGGTTCCACTCACTAAAGATCTGTAACAGGGAAACTCCTTCATAACCAAGACTAATGACCTGCTGAGTTAATGTTTTCATACTTTCCTCCTTTGTTTTCTATAAGTTAGGCTTGACCTTGTCATTAGACAAACGATAGATTCTTATCACATCATAAGTAATTCTTATTCATAACCATGACAATCCGGTATCCGAAAATCATGTCATTACGCTGCTTTGAAGCCGCCGCTCGCTTGTTGAGCTTCACCAAGGCAGGGCAGGAGCTGTTTATCACCCAGGCTGCGGTAAGCCAGCAAATACGCGCCCTGGAGCAAAACCTTGGGTGTCAGCTGTTTTTAAGACAAAACAAACAACTCTTGCTTACCCAGCAGGGTCAGCAGTTTGTTATTCAAGTAAGAAAGGCACTGGAAAATATCAGGCTGGGCATAGAGCAAATCAGCCAGTCTGGGGATCAGGGAGTGTTAAACATCAGTGTCCTCCCCTCTTTTGCCGCTCGCTGGCTGGTCCCCAGGTTATGGCGGTTTCTGAAAAGTCACCCGGATATCGAAGTTCGTATCGCTCCGTCCCTGACCCTGGTGGATTTGAACCATTCTGACGTTGATCTGGCCATACGTTTTGGCAAAGGGGAATATGCTGGCGTCCACAGCACTTTTTTAGCCGGTGATGAAGCTTTTCCTGTATGTACGCCTGAACTATTACAAACAGGCTCACTGAAAAAGCCTGAAGATCTCACCAAGTTTGTAGTGATCCCCGATATTGGCCCGAAAGATCTAACCTGGAATGACTGGCTAAAGGCGGTAAACTGCGAACACCTGAAATTACAAAAAGGCTTTACCGTTAATGATAACAGCCTGGCTATCGACGCAGTACTCAGTGGTCAGGGTATCGCGCTGGCCAGGCGTAGCCTGGTGGAAAAGGAGCTGGAATCTGGCCGTCTTATCCGCCCGTTCCCCCAGAGCATTACCACTGAGTATTCCTATTACCTGGTCCGTGGCGAACAAAAACCCATGACAGCCAAGTTGCGGGTATTTTGCGACTGGTTACAATCTGAGTTTGGTGGTAATTACGTTACTCAACCGTCAGAGCTAACGGCGAAGAGCTAACGGCTCATCCCGTTCTAGAACCAGCAAAACGTGCTAACAATTTCCCGTTGCCAATTAGCGAACAATGGGGCTGGCTCTATCTAAACAATGCTATTTCTCCATGCACTGCATTTTGTTATAGATCTCACGGCATTCAGGAAAGACAAAAGCCATACTTGATAAATCAAATATTTATCAATCACCAGCTTACAGTCACTATAAGGAACCGATATGAGAAAGGTAATTTTTCTTATCCTAATGTTCACCGCGAGCCATAACGCAACAGGTCAAACTCTTTGTACCGCTCCTGAGCAATGTCAAAATGCCATGCAAACTCACCTCTATGAGCACTGGAAAGCCAGGTACAGCTATCCAACTGCAGAAGTGGCCTTACTGATCCAGAATAACCTGGCCGGGACAATACAAGTAGAGATAGAAAAAAGCAGTGGGTTCGAGGAGTTTGATCAATCTGCCGTTAAAGCAATCACTGAGAGTCTGGCGCAGTTGGATTTCTCTCAACTAAGTTCGCAGCAGCAGAAGCAGTTTCGTCGCTTTCGTCTAAAGCTCATCGCAGAATAGCTGAAAACAAATAAGGGAGCCTAAGCTCCCCTATGGAAAATAATTTAACTTTTGGGTTCCGAAAAGAGCCCATCTACACTCGCAAATTCAAAAAGTACTAAGAGAAAGCAAACCGCTTTCTAACTTGGCAATAGATTAACAAAACCTGAGCAGTGACAGCTATCCCTTTATCCTGCAATTACGTTAAGTCATAGATTGGCAACGTTAATTTCTTAAAACTAGATTTTTACACGTTATTTTTCATACACTTAAACATAAGTCCGTGAACATTATGAACACCTTAGGTAGCGCTACCAAAGCAAGAGTTAACGCTATTGTTATCTTCGCCACCCGAAAGCGGCTAACCGTAACAATCAAACGTAAACCTCTTAACTCTGTACTACAGGGACCAGGATGAAATTGACCCGAGAAAAAAACCAAACATCTGTTATTATCTGTTCATATGTACAGTGGTCACCGAGATAAGCAGATGAACCTTGAGAAGATCCTGCTCACCTCATTAAAAGGGGTAGGCAGCAAAATGGCCGAAAGGCTAGGTAAGTTAGGACTAACATCGGTTCAGGACCTGCTGTTCCACCTGCCACTGCGATACGAAGACAGAACCCGTGTTTATGCTATTGGTGATATGCTCCCCGGAGTACACGGTAGTATAGAAGCCCAAATAAGAAGCGCCGAAGTTCTCTTTGGTAAACGTCGTATGCTGATTTGCAAGGTAGCCGACCACACAGGCACAGCTACCCTCAGATTCTTTAACTTTAACGCTGGCCAGAAAAATGCCTTAACCGAAGGTCAAACAATTCGCTGTTATGGTGAATTTCGCCGCGGTAAATTTGGCTATGAAATCACTCACCCCGAATATAAGTTACTCAATGACCACCAGGTAGAGCTGGAGAACAACCTAACTCCCGTTTACCCCACCACAGAGGGACTCAAACAAAACACCCTGCGTAATTTAACCGAACAAGCCATTGAGCTGCTACATCAGTACAGGCTCACAGAGCTGTTACCCGATGGGCTGATTAACCGTCAGCTGACCATGGCGGATGCGCTACTGTTTGTCCACCGACCGCCGCCAGACGCCGATGTCGAGCTGCTAGAGCAGGGTAAGCATCCCAGTCAGCAACGCCTGGTAATGGAAGAGTTGTTGGCGCAAAACCTGAGTATGTTAAAGCTGAGACAAAAAACTGCCCTACACCAAGCTGTGCAAATCAAGGTCCCAGGGAAACTAACCTCTGGATTACTCGCTACTTTACCCTTTAAACCTACAGGTGCGCAGCAAAGGGTCATGCAAGAAATCGAGCAAGATCTCAGGCAAAACACGCCAATGATGCGGCTGGTGCAGGGTGATGTCGGCTCGGGAAAAACCCTGGTTGCCGCACTGGCTGCTTTACAGGTAATTGAAGCCGGTTATCAAGTGGCCTTGATGGCCCCGACAGAGTTGTTGGCGGAACAACACGCACTAAATTTTGCCAGCTGGCTCAATCCATTGGATATAGATGTCGGCTGGTTATCGGGTAAAATAAAAGGTAAACAACGCCAGAGCCAGCTTGAGTCCTTTGCTAACGGAACAGCAAAAATGATAGTGGGTACTCACGCACTTTTTCAGCAGGATGTTGAGTTCCTTAGCCTTGCGCTAATCATTGTGGATGAACAACATAGGTTTGGCGTTCACCAGAGACTAGCCCTCAGGGAAAAAGGGGCTGTAGGTAACTACGCCCCCCACCAGCTAACAATGACGGCCACACCAATTCCCCGAACCTTAGCTATGACGGCATATGCAGATCTGGATACTTCTGTTATCGATGAATTACCCCCCGGCAGGACCCCGGTGACCACGGTTGCGCTGCCGGATACCCGCAGGGAGCAGGTTATAGAGAGAGTCAGAGAGGCATGCCATCAAGGCCGCCAGACCTATTGGGTTTGTACCCTTATCGAAGAGTCCGAGGTGTTGGAGTGTCAGGCGGCGGAAGATACCGCCAGTGAGTTACAAAAACGACTGCCTGAACTCAGCATCGGCCTGGTCCACGGCAGAATGAAACCCGCCGAGAAAAAATATGTGATGGACCACTTTAAAGCGGGAAAAATGGATCTCCTGGTCGCCACCACTGTAATTGAGGTAGGTGTTGATGTCCCAAATGCCAGCCTGATGATTATTGAAAACCCTGAACGCCTGGGTCTAGCCCAGTTGCATCAGTTAAGGGGCCGGGTTGGCAGAGGATCAACCGCCAGCCATAGTGTCTTGCTATACCACAGTCCGCTATCGAAAACTGCAAGCCAACGATTAGGCGTATTAAGAGAGTCCAGTGATGGCTTTTATATTGCCCAACGGGATCTGGAAATACGTGGTCCGGGAGAAATGCTGGGAGTCAAGCAAAAGGGCCTGGCCGAGTTTAAAATTGCCGACCTCATTCGCGACCAGGGTTTAATACCACAGGTACAAAAACTAGGCCGCTTTTTACTTGAGCAGCACCCGGATACCATAGACCCTATAATCAAACGCTGGCTGGGCGACAAAGAGATATATACAAACGCTTAATCGCTGGCAGGTTACCCCTATCGATAAGCCCTGGTTAATCCAACGGGAGATATGACGATGGCTTACTGCTTAAAATCACTAAAGCGGATTAACCTTAGCCTGTCAATCTATCTATCGGCATTTTCCTGGCCTATGCTGTAGTTCTTGTTTCCCAGAAAAATCATAGCTTAAGGTTGAATTTTTGCTGGGAAACACTGAATTTTAATACTAATGGCGTTATGATGATTTCGGACATGCCCACAGGGAAGAATTATGCTGTCAGATAGGGAGAATATATGAAGTTCATTGGTAAACTGCTCCTTAGCATTTTAATACTTTTTGTTCTGGCTATCACCATTGTCCTGGCCACTTTTAATCCCAATAGTTATATTGAAGAGTTCACCCACCTGGTGGATAAAAACACCGGTTATCAGCTGGAAATTGACAGCATCGACTGGCAGGTTAAGCAGCCATTTAAACTTGACATCAATGGCGTCAACCTGAAGTTTCAACATATGCAACTGGCCAGTTTCAGTCGCATTGGGTTGACCCTAAACAGCATTTCCCCGTTCAGCAGGGATGTCCGAATTCGGGAACTGGTTCTGTTTGCTCCCAAAATAAATCTTAACCCTAAGCTGATAGCCGCCTTTACTGAGGAGTACGGTCAGACTTCCCCGCCAACAGACTCGGCAGCAGGCAATAAACCTTTGCTAATAGAGCGCCTTAGCCTGGACAGCTTCAGATTAGATAAACTGGAGTTCCAGCTGGATAGTAAACAGACACCGGTCAAAATAAATGATCTGGATCTGGCTATATCTCAATGGCGAATTATCGACCATGGTCAAGTTAACCCAGGCAGTTGGGAGTTAATCGCCAGGCTAGATGCCGCACTGGTTAGCTTGCCAAATGTAGAGTTAAAGAACCTGGTGTTGGAGTCCAGGCTCCATGAACTCAATTACCTTATCGATAACCTGACATTCGACGTAATGCAGGGGCAAGTCTATGCGCTTGGCTCTCTGACTCTGGAGAGAAGGCCCAAGGTAACCATTAGTGATTTAACCCTGGATAATATAAAACTTGAACTGCTTGAAGAGTGGCTCAGTCCTCAGGATCAAACCGCGGCAATCCAAAACGACTCAACAGTTACAAAGCCGCTTCCAATAGACGAGCTTAATATAGAGAGTTTCAGGTTACGTAATTTCAACCTGACCTCCTACGCCAAAACACTACCCATATCATTAAACAAAGTGGACTTCTCACTCACCAACGCCACCTTAATAAAAGACGGCCAAATGATCAGCTCTCCACCTCAATGGCAACAGCAAGCACAGTTTCAGCTAAACGCAGACCAACTGGTGTATGGCGAATACGTTATCAATCAGCCCCAACTGGAAGGGTTATTAGAAAATGAGCTGCTTTCCATCAGCAATCTTTATGGCGAAGCCTTTAAAGGCAAGTTCTCCGGCAGAGTCAGCCTAGCCTTAAATGAAAAGCCGGATATTACCCTGGAGAACCTGCGGCTGATTAATTTGGATATACCCATTAATCAGCAATGGTTCGACTCACCTGAAAGCGAGGTAAAACAGGAGAAGGAGACAAAAACCGATAAAAAATCAGCCATAAACAGCCTTACAATCAAAAAGCTAGATATAGAAAATTTATCTCTGCTGTCTTATGCCGACCAACTTCCCCTGTCAATACGCGGCCTGGATCTGCTGCTCACCGATGCCGAGTTAATCAAAAAGGCCGAGCTATTAACTATCCCCCCCAAATGGGAGCAAAACGCCAAGTTTTCCCTGACTATAGAAGAGTCCATTTATCAGGGCTTTAAGGCCAGTAAAACGAAAGTCTCAGGCAGTCTGGATAAAAATGACTTAACCTTGTCCAAGCTAAAAAGCTTGCTGCCGGGTGGTGAGCTTAACAGCAAAGCCACCATAAAACTGACACCGGAGTTACCAGCCAGATTAGATGCCAGGGTCAGCAATATTCAGCTGGATAAGCTTAACCTGCTGCTGGATAACCAAAAATTCCCCCTTGCAGGCCAATTCAGCACCACCAGTCACCTCACCACCAAGTTAATCGATAAAGAAACAGCCATCAAAAATCTGGCCGGGACCCTGGAGCTCAGCAGTACCGATATTTCCATACAAAACCTGGATTTAGATCTAGTCCTGAAAAATTATCTGAATAGCCAAAAAACCGGCCTGCTGGATGTTGCAGGACTTGTCGCGTTAGGCCCGGCAGGCCTGCTGATTTCTCAGGCAAGCAGCTTGGGGGCCGGGGTCATTGGAGTGGGAAACGGAATAACACAGATAGATAACCTGAAGGTAGGTTTTGATATCGACCAGGGCATAGCCCACTTCACCCCCTCCGCTTTAACCACGGTAGAGCATCATATTGCCTTTAACGGCGCGCTGGACCTGGTAAACCAAAGGTTTGAGCAGTTTGATACCGGTATTCTCAATGATAAAGGTTGTGCAGAGCTGATCCGCTCAGTGAGTGGCGACTTCAGCAAGCCCAGAATAGAACTAGCCAGCACTATTTTTGGCTCTGTGTTAAACCCGATAAAAGATGTGTTTGGCGCCGCTCGACAAATCACCAAAGGTAACTGTAAAGTCTTTTACACAGGTCCAGTAACTTACCCGGCTAAAGGCCGAACTGGCATCATCACCATTATAGGCGGGCCAAGCCTTATGCCTAAGAGCCAGGCCGCCACTCAGGGTGGTTAATTTATTTTGGCAGTATCATATACAAACCATTAAAAGTAGCTGCTTTTTTATCTCCACTGTACAGCTCCACTTTGAGCTTAAGCCTGGCTTTGCCCCCTGCTTTTAACCCATCCAGGCTGCCTTCTACCCCGTGCTGCTTAATAACGGCCCTTGGCATATCATGTACCGGCGCCCGGTAAGAGATTTTGCCTTTACCTAATACGATTTCCCCGTCCAGGCCCTGCTCTTTCATCATCAGCCAACATAACCCCCAGCCCGTTAACACGGCCTGACTATAGATACTGCCGGCAAACATAGCATGATTGGAGTTGACGTTAGCACTCAGGCTGGCACGGGTCTCAAACCTTTGCCCAGTGTACTGAAATATGGAGATCCCCATCTTGTCACTGATAGGAATTTCATGGGCCCAGATCTGCTCAAGCTCCCGACACAAATGGGGAAAACGTACTATGCCCTGATATTGGCACAAATCCTTAAGCATTTGCTGGAGCTGAATACCTTCCATCCGAGTAGGCTCTGCACCCACGGCTTTGTAGCCACACTTCTCGTAAAAAGGGATCGCCTTTAACCTGGCGTGCAGCACCACACGCTTAACCCCTTCCTGACGCGCCGCCTCTTCCAGCGACATCACCACCAAGGTGCCTAACCCGCGACCCCTGTGATCTTCGTTCACGGCCATATAGCGAATATGCGCCTCATCACCATCACGAACATAGACACGGCCTACGGCGAGAGGGCTTCCAGCCATGTCCACCACCATACGATGCATGGCATGTTGATCATAGGCATCCCGCTCAGAGCCTTTCGGCTGCTGCAGAGGTTTGTTGAGCATGGACCAACGAAAGTCGTAATAGTCTTCAAAGTCTTGCTCTGAATTGGGTGAAATAACCTGAAACAAATCGATCTCCAATAGCTATGGGACAAATAGTGTGCCACAAACTATTCAATTATCAAAAGCCCCCTTTGCTCAGGCCATGGGTTTGAAGTGGGAAAGGTTCCGTTTTTAGCGCCTTATCAGGCTACTAAATATCCATGCCACGACTTGTCTAAGATTCAAAAGTTGATAAATCGTACACTCAACATTCCTCGAATCATAGAAATGTTGAGTGTATTTACTAGGCGACAGCTTTTTCTATTCTCGGCCTTTTACGACGGCATTGAAGGGCTTCGGCTGGGGCGGAAGCAAAGTAAATTTCCCCCCCCTGCTTGGCATTGAGTTGCACTTTGGCATCATTACCTAACAACATACTCTCACCTTGCGCCAGGGTAATATAAGTTTCTCCGTGCACAACCTCATACTCACCGGACAGGGCAAGTAAAATCACCGGGCCATGGCTATGATAGTCATAACGTGAAAACTTCCCTATTTTTAGCCGATGCAGTTCAAAATCAGACATATAAGGAGTTGGGAAATGTGCCAATTTTTCCCCCACCAACTCAGCGTCAATAAGCTTGGGCGTAACCGACTGATAATCTATGGTATTAAGCAGTTCCCGCGTATCAATGTGCTTTGGCGTTAAACCACCTCGCAACACATTATCTGAATTAGCCATGATCTCAATATTTTGCCCATGTAAATATGCATGAGGCAAATTGGCCCCCTGGAAAATTGCTTTTCCAGCGGGAATATAAACCAAATTCAGTAAATAAACGGAAAAGATACCTCTGTCCAACTCCCCATCTACCCCGAACTCAACCATAGCCTTAGCCGCCCAATAATTGGCATCATTAAGCCCCAACAGATCCGCCATATAGAGGGGAACAATTCGCCGGGCCAGTGGCTCCAACAGCTCATTAACTTCCCCTTGGGGGAGCTCCATCACAAACTTATAAAGCCCTTCCAACCCAAATTTATCAAGCCGCTGCCTCAACTTTCTTAGCTCAGGCAGGACAGCCAGTTGCTTGCGAATTAAGTCATCGGACTTAAAACCGTGTAACAGCCAGAAATCAGACAAAGCGACCATCATTTCCGGTTTGTGGTTTTGATCCTTGTAATTTCGATGAGAAGCACCAAGTGGAATACCAAGTTCATTTTCCCGCTGAAAGCCCTCTTTAGCCTGCTCCAGTGACGGGTGAACCTGAATGGACAACATCTCTTTGACATCCAACACTTTCAGCAAATAAGGCAGCGGCCTTGGCCCCTTAT
Organism: Psychromonadaceae bacterium; assembly: GCA_965249895.1. Lineage (GTDB taxonomy): Bacteria > Pseudomonadota > Gammaproteobacteria > Enterobacterales > CBDFNC01 > CBDFNC01. Next base: position 357,983 of record CBDFNC010000001.1, on the reverse strand, counting down.
TGATCCCCTCAGTAGTTAGAAAGTGATGCAGTTCAACCTGTCGCGATGAAGTGTTTACCCGAGCCGGTGCACTGCTATGCGCTCCCAACCAAAGTTCAGCCCAAGGAAGTTGCGTTTGATTAGATTGGCCCATAAATTCAGGTAAAAAATCACTTCCACCCCACGCATAATGCTGCACTTTACCATCGAGTCTAAACATCTTAGTAGACATAATCTTCTTTCCCCAAACCTGTAGTTAAATGCAAATACAAAACGTAAAAATAATCACTACTCTTAAACTTTCATTTACAAATAAAGTGCTCTTGCAGGTTAATCTCGCCTAATACTGACAAACCGGCCCCCTGAGACAGGTAAACGGACATGCAGACCTGTGCTTGTGTGGGAGCCGAATTTGTTCGGCGAACCTTGCGTCTGAATACTTCGCGGATTTCATCCGCTCGCGCCTACTTGCCCCCTAGTCGACGTTTCAGAGCGAGCACTAACTAAACTGACCAATAATGCTGATAATCTGACTGGTCTTTTCTTTCATCAGCGCCTTATCTTGACGACTCTCTACATTGAGTCGCAGCATAGATTCAGTGTTAGACTTTCTCAGGTTAAATCGCCATTGCCCCATATCCAGGCTTAAGCCGTCGGTATAGTCTTCCGATTTGGCCTGAGCGATAAAGGTGCTTTTGATGGCGTGGATACAAGCATCGGCATCTGCAAGCTTAAAGTTGATTTCGCCACTGGCAGGGAAGCAATCGATTCGCTTGGCAACCATTTTCGATAGTGGTACCGCTTGTTGAGAAACTAGCTCAGCAATCAACAGCCAGGGGATCATGCCGCTATCGCAATAGGCAAAATCCCGAAAGTAGTGGTGCGCACTCATTTCGCCGCCATACACGGCGTTTTCCAGGCGCATTCTTTCCTTGATAAAGGCATGGCCCGTTTTCGACTGCACCGGTACCCCGCCCGCCTGCTCTACCACATCTATGGTATTCCAGGTTAAGCGCGGATCATGGATCACCTTCTCTCCGGCATTTTTGCTAAGAAAAGCCTCTGCCAGTAACCCTACGATGTAATAACCTTCGATAAACTCGCCCGACTCATCAAACAGAAAACACCTGTCATAATCACCGTCCCAGGCGATCCCAAAGTCTGCCTTATGCTCTCTGACTGCCCGGGCAGTCACGTCCCGGTTTTCCGGTAATAAGGGGTTAGGTACGCCATTTGGAAAGTGGCCATCTGGTTGATGCTGTATCTTGATAAACTCGAAAGGCAGGTAAGATTCAAGTGCGTCTATTGCTAAACCGGCGCCGCCGTTACCTGCATTAACCACAATTTTCAGGGGGGCTAGCTGGGCGGCATCGATATAACTTAGCAGGTGCTGAACATAGTCAGGCACTATATTTAGGCTACTTCGTTTCCCTCTTGGCGTATCAGTAGTAAACTCACCATTTATCGCCAAACCTTCTATATCTCTTAACCCAGAATCACCACTAATCGGCCTAGCATCTTGTGTGACCAGCTTCATGCCATTGTAATCGGATGGGTTATGGCTTGCGGTGACAATAATACCGCCATCGAGTTTCTGGTGAAACGTAGTGAAGTAGATTTGCTCTGTGCCAGCCAAACCGATATCCAGCACATCCACACCTTGAGATTGCAGCCCTTCCATTAAGGCTTCTGCCAGCTGGGGGCTGCTTAGACGGATGTCATAACCTACCGCGACCTGCTTCGGCTTAACAATACAAGCGTAGGCCTGACCAATACGACGGGCCAGGTCCTCATTTAGCTCTGAAGGTACCTTGCCGCGAATATCATAGGCTTTAAAACAACTCATAGTCCCTCTCCTGCGGTTGCCAACACGGGTAATAATGCGACTTCATTGGTCTCCAGTCGGGTGACATCATCTTCACCCAGATAAGCCCCGGTATGCACTTCTACCAATTCGAGAGGGATTTTCCCCGGATTGGACAACCTGTGTGGGCTACCCAAAGGGATATAGGTCGATTCATTTTCACTTAACATTAGCTTCTTATCACCACACTCCACTACAGCAGTGCCTTTCACTACAATCCAGTGTTCAGCCCTGTGATGGTGCATCTGGAGTGAGAGCTGCTGACCTGGTTTGAGCTTCACCCGGCGAACCTGAAAACGATCACCTTTGTCGAGGGCGTCGTGACTGCCCCAGGAGCGGTAGACCTCCCTGTGATTACTCACTTCCGGGCGCGCTTCACCCTTAAGTTTATTGACCGCCTTTTTTACATCCTGCACCTGGCTTTTGTCCGCTATCAACAAGGCGTCTTTGGTATCCACGACCACCAGGTCTTTCAGACCAATCAGGCTGACCACCCTGTCTTCACTGCGCACGTAACAGTTAACACTGTCCCACTGGTGTATATCACCGCGAAGGACATTACCCGATGCGTCCTTATCATTGACTTCCCACAGGGAAGACCAGGAGCCAACATCACTCCAGCCGCAGCTCATGGGGACAATAGCCGCCTTTTCCGTACCTTCCATCACCGCATAATCGATAGACTCATCACGACAAGCGGCGAAACTATCCATCTCCAGCTGCAGCGCCCCTTGGCTATATTTGGCAGCTGCCAGCGCCTGCTCACAGCTGGCTAGAATATCGGGAGCATGTAGCTTTAGCTCATTAATGAAGTGAGAGGCACGGAACAAGAAGATACCGCTGTTCCAGAAATAATCACCTTCCGCCAGATAGGCTTTTGCCGTGGCCAGCTCAGGTTTTTCCACAAAACGCTTCACCAGCTTGCCAGCCCCATCCGCCAGATCGTTTCCTGACTGGATATAGCCATATCCGGTTTCAGGTTTATCTGGGGTGATACCAAAAGTAACCAAATGACCTGAATTAGCTGCGGTCAGCGCCTGCTGGATGGCCTGATGAAAGGCATCCTCATCGGTAATCACGTGGTCTGCCGGTAATACCAGCATAGGTTCATCACCGCCCTGCGCTAAAATATGCAGCGCAGCCATAGCAATCGCCGGAGCGGTATTTCGGCCTACCGGCTCGACAATAATGTCGTTTAGCTGGGTATCTATCTGCTCCATTTGCTCTTGCACAAAAAAACGCTGCTGTTCATTGCAAATAAGTATGGGCGGGGCAAACCCTGGCCGAGCGACCCGCTTAGCCGTCGCCTGCAACATAGTATCGTCACCATAAAGGGACCAGAATTGTTTTGGGTAGTCCTTGCGGGACAAGGGCCACAACCTGGAGCCGCTACCACCGGAAAGAATAACGGGAATCATAATTAAATCCTTATAAAAGCTAAAATTGTTAACGCTGGCTTATGCTTACCAAGGCTGAAATATTCCCTCCGACACGTGAGGATTTCATCGGTCCATATTCTTCTAGGTATTGTTGTATTTTTTGATTTTTAAAATGTTGCTGGTACACCGGCATCCAGGCTAACGAGTAGCTGGTATATAACCCATCTGTGTTTTGTTTCGCTGATGCCATTTCGCCGAAATAGCCCGGATCTTCCAGGCCTGACATCACTTGCTCCACTAATAGATGTATACCTTTACCTGGCTCGCCATATAAGTCGTCACCATTGTTTGCCGCTGCTTCGGCAACAAATATCAAGGGGATCAAGGCATAATTGTGGTAACTAAGAGCACGGGTTTGACGCTTTAGTTCGTTAGGTAAAAGGCCCTCGCTGGTGAGCTGTGACATGGCTTCAGCATACTTAACCTTCGCCCACTGGTAATAGTCTTGCCGTTTCAATATCAGGGCGCTGCCCATCACTGCCCAGGCCGCCCAATAATCGTGATTATTAACTTTTCGTTCAGGGCGATCGCTCCACTCCGCTACCACTTGTCCGGCGAGCTTGTCGAACCAGCGATTAATTTCCTTTTGTTGGGCTGCCGGTACTGTAATCGCCAATTGTTGGACATTAAGGTAATTACTGGCCGCCGATGCCAGCGCCCACTTTCGAACCGAAGCGCCTGTGTGGTTTCGCGAAGTCCCCAGCAGCGCATCGGCCTCGGCCCAAGCGTAGACCCAATCCACCATGCACTGAGCCACCTGGCTGGTTTGGTATTTCTCCGCTACCAAATCCATAGATATACGGCTAAGCCCTTTTTCAAACTTACCAATGATTTCCGTTTGCTGCTTATAAACCTGCTCAGACTGCTTATTGAGTTGATCTCGAGCAGAGTCACTTCCCTGGTATTTCGATGGAAACACAAGCTCCTCGACATAGGGTTCGGGTATTTGTTTACACGTGTATTTTTTTTCCGAATCGGCAAGCTGCGCTATAGAAAACACGGGAACAAAATTCGCCTTTCTGTTGCTAACTGGGTTGGTACACGCTGCTATCACCAGGCAACTAAACACAGCTATAGATGATCTGTTCATGCTTGCTCCGGCTTCTCGCATAGCTTCACTTTCACCTTAGATCCCGCTAAATCTGTGCCTTTGAGAGCCAGTTCTAAAGACACAAAATGCATATCTTTAAGCTCTGGATGAGTACTCAAATTGACCAGGAAACGACCATCATTTTCAACCTTCTTAGGCCGCCAGACCTTAAACTTTTCTCTACGCCGCTCCAACTGCCAAGCTTTGAGCTCGAATTCAAAAATCTTACGGTCAGTAAACTCCAGTTCGAGAAAGTGATCGCCTGATTTAAGCTTTTGAAACTTTCCGTCGCCGTTAAATAGAATTTCCTGGGCACCTTGGGTTATTGTCACTTCATTGGACATACGAATATTGTCCAAATTACATTGATACCCTTTAAGTTGTGGCTCTAGAATTCGATAAGTATCGGGATTATTAATATCCTGTTGATGAGCAATCAGCTCCCATAACAAAATCTTGGGGGGGTTGCGCCGGAACTCTTCATCTTTGAACAAAGTTTCAATAGCACCGAGTACGTTACCGCCAGTCAACGCATGGTTGACCACCTCAAGGGAGGAGTGTTCGTTAACGAATCCAATAAAATTAGGGGATTCCTGAGTACTAAAGCTAGTGCCGACCGCCATCACTTGATCGGCATCTTGTTCATCCGCAAATAAGCTACTATCATCCGCTAGCGCAACTTTTTCCGTTGCATACTGCTTAAAGTACTCGACGGGATATTTGCGCTGGCAGATGTCAGCGTAGACTCGCTGCATAAGCCCGTCCATGTGCGACAGGCCTGCATAGCGGCTAACAAACTCTGTCTTTTTTAGCGAAGGATACATAGGCTGCTGCTTAATAGCCTTGGCGGTAAGCTTTGCAATTTCTACAGCACCCGTTGACGTCCAGTGAACGTCTCGCCGGTTATACAATCCAGGTACCTGGCTATTAAGTACCGGTGTCATGTCTACCGTAGTTACACCTGCATTTCTAAATTCTTGTAAATACGCTTTATAACTGGCCGCCGCCTTGGCGAAATTATAATTCGCCGCAGACGGCACTCGATCTGGATATACTAGTCCGCGGTTGGGCGTTACAACGAGTATTAACTTCGTTCCCATTTTTTCCAAAGTGCGATTCATTTTCGACAACAAAACCATCGCCTGAGGAGAAGTCCGATAGTTTTCTATTAATTCTCCCGTCCTAAATAACCAACCATCATTCGACTGAATAATATATTTGAATGTACCAGCCCGCTTACTTTGATAGTTGCTCTCCTTCATCAGTGCGCTACATTGAGGCATAAAACCATCCAGGTATAAGTCACTTTCAGCGGAGATTGTTGCTGTGCTAAATAACAGAGAAAGCACCAAGTAAATTAAACGCATCTAAACTAAATCCTTGTATCTACTCTAGTTTTAAACAATCTAACCACCTGACCATTACGACCACTAAAGGCCACAATGTCATATGATTCGCCTTTTTTAAGCTTGGCTTTTTCCAGTTTTTGGGTAAGGTTTTCACCCTGAAAAATGCCCATTTCTACGGTCACTCCATTTAATTCTCTATTACCGCTGGAAAGGGGTTTTACATCGGGGACGATTTTTGCCTTGCCATTGGCAGTTGATAAGGTCAGCACGACATCTGGGGTTAAGTTATAAAAATTGACCAGGGACTTATTTTTTTTGTTCAACGACTTGTCATTAATCACCTTAAATTCGTTGCCGACATACACTAGTGTGTAGAGCTGGCGGGCTGTGACAGGTAGGGTTGTACCGGCCGCTGCGGTGCTCACCTTAAGCTCACCTTGTTTAATTCGGATATATGGCGATATCGCCAGCGGTCCTACCCGTTTTAGTTGCTTGCCCGCACTTAAAAAGTCCACTTTTATGGGCTTACTCGAGGTGTTCACGACCCGCACCAAGGCTTCGTCAGTTCCTACCTTAGGATCATACAAGGAGGCATCATCCGCCCACAGTGATTGACTCACTAGTAGGCTAAACAAACAAATTGTGACGGTGAAAAATTGCATTGCTAGTTCCTTATTAAACTTGTTGTTCGGGTAGAGCCAGGTAGCGCTCCGGGATTTCCCAAATAACCAATTCGGGTAGGGATTCATTGAATTCGTCAGACTCAAGCATTTCCTGCATAGGAATAAAAGGACCTTTTCCTTCCAGCGAGTAATCGGCAATTGAAAGACCCAAGTGGTTTTCCAATGCCCCCACGAACCCCCATTCTGGTTTGGCGCTAAAACTGGTTCCCACTAGTGCCACCGAGTAACTTTTATCACCAAACAGATCCACTTCCTGCTCAGAAGTCGCCTCGAACTCTACTGATCTAAGGGACTCAGGCTCGGGACCGAACTCAGTAAAAAATGGGGCAAGAGGTATATAGGAGAGCAAGTCTCCTATATACGGCTTTTGCTCTCCCGTGGTTACCTTGAAGGTTTCCGTTAACCAAGGAATACTCTGGTACTGCTTTTGCGCCATATCGGCAATCGACTTGGCGGCCACTGAGGCCCCTGCCGGGGTCCAGTGCGTATCGGTGCGAAGAAAAACTTGCTCAACCTGCTTAGCTCCCGTTAGAGCGGGTAAAAGATCTACTAAATCAATACCTTCTTGTTTCGCCCATTGGGAGAAATCACTATATCTTCGGCTGGCATGTGCAGGTAAAGGTTTAGTGAGAAACTCCTGGTATACACGCGCCTTGGCGGGAATAACGGCAACCACCAGATTAATACCTTTTTTTTCCAGTAAACCTTCGACTCTTTGGATTTTATCCAGGTGCTCCGTTACCAACTCGCTGGCAAGGGAAGTATTCGCGTACTCTTCATCAGTAAACAGCCAACCTTGCCGCCCTACTTCAACACCCTTACGGCCTTCTGCAAAAATTGTGTAATCAATCAACGCCCAGAGACTGACGGCGAAACCTTTTACCGGAAACTCCTGGTCGTAATGGCTTTCCAACTCTTGCGCCAAACCGCCGTTTTTCCAGTCGCTCTCTTGCTGGCGATATTCCAGCCAACTAGATTGACTTACCAACGCCAGGCTTAAGATGGTGAAAATAAACGATATAGCTGTTAACTTTTTTCTCATTTCGCTTCCCTAGAATTGAAAGTAAAGAAAGGGTGAATAACTCTGCGCCGATAGCTTTAGCACGCTTAAAGCAAACAGAGGCACCATGGCGTAGGCTGTTATAAGCTTGAACCTGCGCTGCCAAATCCGGGTGAAGAACCGGGAAAACCCAGCCACAAAGATGACTGCGTAAGCAACCCCTAACATGGCCAGCTGTAACCTGCTGATTTGCTGGGAGACATCAATAGAAATGCCGGAAAAGGAGAAGTCGAACATTGCGTTATATACGGTAAACGCAGCGGAAACAGTGTCGGCCCGAAACATCACCCAGCCGAGCACAACCAGGAAGAAAGTAAATGCCCAGCGCAGTATGCTAAAACCGCTGTATTTAGCCATCCCGGTGGCTTTTTCTATGGCTAACCATGCGCCGTGCCAGGCTCCCCACAAAATAAACGTCCAGTTAGCACCGTGCCACAAGCCCCCTAGCAGCATGGTCAGAAACAAGTTGCGGTAGTTGTTAAAAGTACCCTTGCGACTGCCGCCGAGGGGGATATAAAGGTAATCACGCAACCAACTGGAAAGGCTGATATGCCATCGACGCCAAAACTCGGTAATACTCTGGCTAATATAAGGCTGGTTAAAGTTAGCCATAAAGCGAAACCCCATCATCAGCCCCAAGCCAATAGCCATGTCACTGTAACCGGAGAAATCGAAATAGAGCTGAGCGGTATAAGCTATGGCGCCCAACCAGGCTTCCGCAAAGGTGGGGCTGTCACTGGCGAAGCAGGCGTCAACTAGAGGAGCTATAGAATCGGCGATAAAGACTTTTTTTATAAAACCCAGCATAAAGATGCCGGCGCCATTGCCGAACTTGTTCCAGCTATGGGTACGACTAACAAACTGATCTGCTAGATCTTTATACCTGAGAACGGGACCCGCAATAAGCTGGGGGAATAATGCGATAAAAGCGGCAAAGTCGATAAAGTTACGAGTAACTGGGGTATCCTTTCGATAAACATCCACTATGTAGCTGATGGATTGAAATATATAGAAAGAGATGCCAATAGGCAGTATCACATGACTGATATTGAACGGGGCGACACCAGTTTGGGTGATCAGGGTATTAAAACTGTCTATCCCGAAATTGGCGTATTTAAAGTAGCCCAACACCGACAAGTTCCCCATGACCCCCAGTGTTAACCAGAACTTGGCAGAAGTGCGTTTATTTACCTGAAAGCCTATGCCATAGTTCCAAAGTGTTACGGCAACAAATAACAGTAGAAAATCTACCCGCCACCAGGCATAGAAGCAGTAACTCCCCAACAGAATAACCAGAGATCTATGCCTTGCTCCGACCAAATAGTAGATGGCCAAAAACAGGGGCAAGAAACTGAATAAAAAGATGTTGGATGAGAACACCATGCTTAGTGGCCCTGCCCTGTAATGGCTACAGCTTGTTGCTCTTTTAGCAATAGGCGGTATAAGTCGGTGTGTAAATTCGCCAAGGCGCCATTAAATGTCATTGATTTGCTATTCATTGAACCACTGATCCCAGGACGATAAATTTTCATGGGATGCAACTTATCCATCGCAATAAGACCCTGCCCATTGCCGATAAACTGGTCCTGGTAAGAGCTGAAGCTGGTGTTTTTATCATAAGGATCGTGAACGAGATCCCGCTCCGTGGGGTCGAAGTCATCCACATAAGCATATATACCTTGCTGCTTATTATTTCTAATTACGTTTTGACCCAGAGAGATGGACTCACTATTGCGAATTCTAATGCCGTGCTTTTGATTACCATCAAACAGATTGCCATATATGACATTGTCGGGGCTTTCATAAATACTCAAGCCATCACTACCATTACTATAGGCGTGGTTGAAGGCAACAACGTTATTGCTGCTTTGCCTATCCAAGACAAAACCGGCCAATTTATTGTTATAGGATTTATTGCGAAATATCCAGCTGTCATCCACTTCCCGAGACACTATAATACCGTGTTTCTCCCTTGTACCAAAAACAGTATTCTCACCAATAATCAACCGCTTAGAGTAGTCATGAGGATCTATTCCATAGATAACATTGTCCCTATAGGTATTGCGGACAATCACCACATCTTCGGCTTCGTAGCAATAAAATCCGTAGTAAATATCATCGAATATAGACTCAATAATCCAGCCCTTTGGAGCGCCAGCAGCTGGCTCAGCTACTTGATTGTTATCTATACTTTTGGTGAGAGTGATCCCATACGACTTGGTTGAAAAATACCCTAGAGAAACAAAATGTGAATTAACTAAGTAGGTATGGGAATTAGACCAGCCGGTAATAAATGGTCTAAAGCTAGTATGCCCAATAAAAGGTGCCGGCTTATTCAGCTCTTCGCTCCAACCAACAATTTTACTGCTCATAATGAACAAGTTACCCGCACTAACCAAAAAAGCGCCTTTTGTTTGGCTGAGTCTTAGGGCCTTTTCACCGAGATTACCATCAATCAATAAGGTTGCACCTGTCGACACCATTACAGGAATTCTGGCGATATATATACCAGGCTCCACTTGTTCAAGGTACTTATCATTGTTGATAGCTTTATACAGTTCAGTTAGGCTTGCCTGGCCAGCCAGCAACGCAATCGCTTTTGGACGCGAGTCTTGTCGGTTTATCCATTCTATCGCCCTTTCGCCTTTAACAAATTCTCGCAACGCGCTCTGCTCGTACATTTCAACCAAGGCGATATTAGGTTTAACTGGCTTCCCAATGCGCTCTCTGACCCACTGTTCCGAGTAAAAGCTGATATCCGGTAAGCGAGGCGATGCCAATTTAACCAAGCTAGGATCCACTATTTCAATCGTCGCCGTTTCAGATGCAAACGTCGCAGTAGTAGGGCTTAGTGAGCTCAAGGCCAAACATATGATTAAGCAAGTTATTAGACGTTTCATCCCTAAGTCCTATATTCCCAAAATAATAATGTCTTGTGTTTAAAGCTATCGACTTGTGGTCCCCATGCGTCTCCTGGCCAAAACCCCGACATGTTCAAACGCCACTTGCTCCTTCGCCAAAACTCTCCCTCAAGAAACTGCGACGGATAGATATCGAAGTTGACATCAGCCCCGGTACCGACATGGCTGCCGCCGTTTGACAAAGGAACATTGATACCCGAACTGATCACCCCTTGTGCCGTATCGGGACGATAAAAAGTATTTAAGACAAAACTCATTTCTGTGGATTCGTGGATCCGGCTAGACAGATATAATCCATAAACAGTGAGGTTACTGAGCTCAGGTCTGAAGGCCTCATTGAATCGGTAACTGCTGTGACGCGTACCGGTAAAGTTTGATTTATTACTCTGTAAGCCGGTCTGGAAAAACCGTTTATCCGTATTTTTATCACTACCAGAAGAGGTGGTGAAAAAATGGCCACCCACATAGGTGCGATAAACACTATTGCTCGCCAGCCTGACATCCAGCATAGTCATCCAGGCATCTACATCTTTATCCTGTTTACCAGTCACAGTATTCGACGTGTAGTCGTATTGGGTCACACTACCCCCCTGATAACTGTAACCCAGGCTGTAGTCGAGCTTCATTGTCGATGAGACGGGAAAACTTCCCGTCGGGTTTAAGCTTAACCACCAGGAATTTTCAGCCCTGGTATGCCTGTCTTCATCACCTATCGACTGACCCAACTGTAGTTCTGACCCAGTATCATTGACGTAGGCGAACTTAGTATCTAAATAATGGTTATATTTCCATTGCCAATTAAGGCCCGACAGGAGACGAAACTTATCTCTTCGCGATGCACTAAAATCAGACTCATCGCTGCGAAAGGAATTCAACTGCTGACCCATGGCGACCATACCAGTCAATAAGGAACGATTTAGCGACATACCTGCTGAGGTCAGCTCACGATCCCACCAAATACCAAGATCGTCGCGAAAACGTTGCCGGCCTGCACTCAGGTCTAAACCTATCATTCCCAGGTCGCGGTATTTTACCCAGGCTTCCCTTAGCTCAATGAAACCATCGCTTCGCTCTCCACCCGCCTCGGCTTCCAGCTGAATCACCCCGGTGCTGGCAAACCCTCTGACCCTGGAAAATATTTGCCAATGCTCACCCACGTCCCCCAGTGTCTGCGCGTTCAGGTCCAGCGCCAGATCATTCTGTTTGCCGCCAGCTTTGGTACCTAAATCTCTGTCTTCCTCTCCTATATAACCGGCCTTGGCAGTCAATTGTGGTTGCCATTCCACCGCTAAGGTGTTGGGTACAGTTAACGCCAGAACAAATCCAGCTACATACTTGTTAATGCTCATGGCAATCTAATCCTTTATATCGGCATGTTGGTGGCTGGCTGACGGTCATTGGCCAACTTCTGACTAAGGGCTTTGCCACGCGCCTGGTCGGCGGTCGAGAAACGACTGAATTTGACGTTGCTAAGATAACCAGCAATCGCTTCATCACTGGAATCAAACAAAAGGTAGTGGGCATAAGCTCTGACCAGGTCGGTGGCGACAATACGCCCTTCCTGATAGATTTTAGCCAGCGTCTTATCTGCCTTACGAAGTCCTTTTGACGCAGCGAGATCAAACCTTGACAACGCTAAGAACGGCTCAGCTTCTCCCAAATAACCATGAAAATAGAGTAAACCTGTCAAATAGCTGGCTTCCGGAGACTGATTTGCCAAGGGTTCAAGTATTTGCTGGGCTTTCCAGGGGTCTTGGATAACTCCACGACCAAGCAAATACATTTTCCCTTCCGTGGCAAAGGCATTGATATCACCCTCTGTCTGGCCCTGCTTTAGCAGGCTTAACACTTCATCCGACGACTTACCCAATGAAGGATATTGCATATAAAGATTCGCTAACTTTGCATAAGTGGTTGATTGTTCTGGCAGGGTTTTTAGATAAAACTCTTCTGCTTCATATTCTCCCCACCTTTGCCACTGCTCCTTTGCGAGTGCGTTGGCCAGGCGGGAAAAGGCTCTGATTTGCTTTTCTCTTGGTTGCTTTTCCAGCTCGGTAACAATTACAGGTAAATCACCGAGTTCTGGTGAAAAATCGAACACCCGAGCCAGCTCTAGCGATGCTTGAGGGTATTTGCTGAGTGAACATTTAAAGTACTCACCGATTTTTGCCTGGTTTGGCGCCGCCACTATGTCAGCCAAATATGCACTACCCATCATGTAGCAATAGGTGGGGTCACCCGCTTCCGCTTTGGCGATCGCCTTGGCAATCACAGACTGACTCGGTATGTACTCCGAGTTTTCCAGGTAGAAGCGCATGAGATCGGGAGTGGCCGGTGCATAGTCCTGGTCTACCAAAGACGTCAAGGTTCTATAAGCCTGGGGTTTATCGACTATGCTAGGCGCTTGGCTAAATGCCTGCATCCTGGCGATCTTATGCATAGCAGCCAAGTCGCCGCTGGAAGCACTTTTTTGATACCAGCTAAATGCTTCCGCTTCTTTGTGCTGTCTAACATAAAGATCGGCCAATTTTCGTTGGGCCCTGGGTAAACCAAATTCCGCCAGCGGTTTATATTGCGTGATCGCCGTTTCGATCTGGCCAACAGAACGGGCAATATCCCCTTCTCGCTCATCATATTTTGCCGCACACCCCATCAGAGCCATGCAACTAGCCAACCCTAACCAATGCAATTTAGACTTCATGTCAACAGCCCAACCTTAAATCAATGACTGGAGAAATGAAGGCATATAACCAGGCGTAACCCAAACCTTAGCAGGCACATTCAAGTCACCCACTTCCAGCCCCTGCTCCACAGAAACCTTTGCTGTAACTCGCAGTCCATCATCTGAGACATTCAGTTTTTCAATCTTGCCCTGGGTAAAGTTGCCGCTACCCAAAACTTGTACTCTCACCTCGTCACCTATGACCAGGCCCTGAGCTTGTTTAAAGGCAAAGTTGGCTTCAATAAATGCCTGGTCACCCTGCTGGACGAGCTGGAAAATGGGTGTTCCACGCTGAGCAAACTGCCCGTCGACAACATTTTGTACAGCAATATCACAATCACACGGACTGACCAAAGTTCCTTTCGCTTTGGCTTGCGCGGCCAGTGATGTTTGCAGCAAAGCCAATGTTTCGGCAGGTAGATTTAGCGCCTTAACATCCAGCAGCTCGGTATCATAGGAACCTATAATTTGGCCTTTCTTGACTGTGCTTTGCCCGGCTTTTATCAGGCTGTGAAATTGACCATCTTTTGGCATGTCCAGGCTTATTTGCTGCATGGCAACCACTGCGGTTTCTGAGGAAGTCACAAAGTAGATACGGAACAATTGCAGCGCTACAAAACCCAACGCCAGCAAACCGATACTGAGGAACAGCAAGCTACCTACCAATGCCCTTATGCGTTCAAGTGTTGTAGATTTCTGAATGCCTTTATCGGAGCGCCCCTTGGTAAAGTTTTCCCGGCCAAGGATATTCAGCATATCCCCTGTACTTACCAGCTCTCCACTGAGGAATGCAGTGATGATGTATCTCAACGCAGCACTGAACCTGGCATCAATTTCTTGAAATTCACAGCCGATACGGTCCGCATCGCCACGGGCTTTAACTGAGAATTTAACTTGATAACTAAAGTCAAAATTATCCAACTTAATGGCAAAGTCACCCTGATAAATCTTGCCGTCTTCCAGCACGTGATGGCTGTCAGTTAAGCTAAAACCACCGGCGGAGAGGTCGAGTACCTGATAAGTCTGACCGCTGATTTTTATGCTGGCCGGGATACGCACCCTGGCATACTGGCGTTGTGCTTCCGACTCGTGAACAAGGTTTAAACTGGCTGTTCCACTCATGATTTTTCCCTAAAAAATTCTAATTTAAACTGTTACTTAAACGGTTTAAGTGACTCATACAATGGCAAACACAAGGGCCGCAAACACACTCACGCTGGCAAAAGTGACCACACGTGACGACCACTTGTTAAACAGGCGCTGGAACGAAGCCAGGTCTCGTTGTAATTTGGTGGGCTGACGGGTCCAGGACTGGCGGTCAAGCCGGAAGAAGACGTAAATCTTCATTACCGCCCCTACGATTTGGTTGTAATACAAGATGACTGGATAAAGCGGCCCAATGCTATGCCCGGATGCCCGGATCATCAGAGTAATAAAGGTACGGGTCAGCAATACCCATAGCAGGTAGACCAGCATAAATTGGAACGAGTATTTCAATGAGCCAATCGTGGCGACGGATAACCCCACTAAACTGGTCCACATAGAGATCCGCTGATCATTTATCACGTAATAGGTAAACCAGCCCAACTTGGTTGGACCCAGTTTCACCGCACGGCTATTTTGCCGCAGGTTATTACCGTACCAGCGAAACATTAGCTGTTTAGTGGCTCGAAAGAAGTTATTGTCCGGTGGGTGTTCTACCGTTCTGATGGCCGCATCGGGCACATAAAACGTATCCATCCCCATTTTCATCACACTGAACCAGCTTGATTTATCATCTCCGGTGAGGAATCTGAACTTCCCCAGTCGCCAGTGCTGGATAGAGTCATTTTGCACATCAAAAATAAAATCCGGGTGTGTAACTACACTGGCTCGAAACACTGACATACGCCCTGTCAGGGTCAACACCCGGTTAGACAGAGCCATAGAACACATATTGATATGCCGCTGGCCAAACCTAAGCTTGTGCCACTCACTCATAATATGGCTGCCCTGAACTTCGCAAAACTCGTTGGTCGTTAGGGCCCCCATTTTTGGCATCATTTTAAAAAATGGTGTGCACAAGTTAACCATTCCAGGTTCAAGGACGGTATCGCCGTCAATAACGGCCACCACCGCATCATCGGAAGGCATATCTCGCGAAATGGCCCGGAACCCGAATGCGAGGCCGTCCCTTTTACCTGTTCCGGGAATTCGCACAAACTTCAGCGCCACTTGAGCTGGCATCTGTTGCCGCTCGAACAGCGCCCTGATCAGCATTTCATCGCAGACTTCCACAATAGAGCACACCACAGTACAAGGGGCTTTTACACTCTTAGCCTCTGCAAAAACTGAGTTGTACACCGCAGCGGTAGTTTGCGTATCAATACGAAAGCTGGTCACCATCAGATAGACATGAGGAGGAAGTGCATCCTGCCCCAGCTTGTTGGCTTTCGCCCGCCACCGGGGAAACACCACATAAAGAAACCAAATACCACGCAAGAAGTGAGTCATACCATTGGAGTATCGCCAAATACCGATAGCTCCAATGATCAAAATAAATTTGCTCGACTCGGGTGTAAATACTTCTTGTGGTAACAGCAAGGCCAAGGCGCCCAGGCTGGCGAAAAAAATCAACCAGCCGGAAATATAGCCAAGCCGTAAAGAACCCATGAGTTGCCAAAACATAGTGATTACCAGCAGATGCCTTGTTTATTGTCTGTTGACACTTGATCCATAAAGCCAAACAAATCAACTACCTTCTTATCTTGCGGTAGGTTCGCCAACAGGCCTGCAAAATCCTTGTCGCCGTTACCCAAAACTAAAATGTCTGCATGGGCTTTTGCTGCTTCGATATCTGAAACCAGCAAATTAGAAACGTGCGGGATGTGGTTATTGATATATTCCTTGTTGGCACCTTTAACCCGGGCATACTCCACACTCTTGTCGTAGATTTTCAGGTCATACCCTTTACCTATCAACATTTCAGCCAGCTCAACAAACGGACTTTCTCTTAAGTCGTCAGTATCAGATTTAAAGCTCAGGCCAAATAAAGTCACTTTTTTATGTCCGAAGTTCTTCACCATATCGAACGCGTTCTTCACCTGGTTTTCGTTACTCTTCATCAGTTGATTGAGTACGGGTGTGTTGACATCCAGAGAAGCCGCTCGATAGGTTAAAGCTTTAACGTCTTTAGGCAGACAGGAGCCGCCATAAGCAAAACCAGGACGCATGTAATAGCTAGAAATATTTAACTTTTTGTCTTGGCAAACCACTTCCATTACATCACGGCCGTCAACGCCCAGTGCTTTAGCTATGTTGCCAATCTCATTAGCAAAGGTGACTTTGGCTGCGTGCCACACATTACAGGTGTATTTGATCATCTCAGCCACTTCGATGGGCTTGCGTATAATGGGGGCGTCTAGATTTTCGTACAGAGAAGCGATAACCATGCCTGATTCATCGTCCATTTGACCAATCACAGTCATAGGCGGTTCGAAGAAATCCTGTATCGCCGTACTTTCACGTAGGAATTCTGGGTTGGTTGCGACGAAAAAGTCACGGCCAGCCTTCTTACCGGATGATTCTTCCAGAGCTGGAATAACCAGATCGCGAACCGTACCTGGTAGTACCGTACTGCGAATAACCACATAATGAGGCTCTCGCTTGTTGGCCAGCGCGGTGCCTATATCATGGCAAACTGAGCGGATATAACTTAAATCGAGATTACCATTTGATAATGAAGGTGTTCCCACGGCAACCATGGAAATGGTTGAATTTTTTACCGCCTCGATGGCATTGGTAGTTGCCGATAACTGCCCTGAAACGACACCAGCGGATATTAAGTCAGCAAGACCTGGCTCCACAATGGGGGAAAAACCGGCATTAATCGCTTCAACTTTTTCGCTCGAAACATCAACACCTGTAACCTTGTGTCCATTTTTCGCCAAGCATGCAGAACATACGGCCCCAACATACCCCATACCAAATATACTAATATCCATAAGAAACCCTGAATTGACTTAAATTTGATTTTTCAGGGCGGAATTCTAAGGAGTGCTTTATCGCTTATCAAGACTATATTTAAAAGTTCAATAACGTTCAGAAATGCAAAGTCATTGATATGAAACACTTTAGCAACATATTTATAATAATTTAAATTAGTTCAAAACCATATGGTTATATTGACAGTTATATTTTTAACGCGAAATACAACCATTTCCATCAAGTATGAAAACATGTAAAAAAACAATTAAGTAACATTTCAATCAGGTAAAAATAGTACTAAAGCATGGTCAAGGTGTGAGTAAAAAGTAGACTGAACATCTTGATTGGTCACAAAAACATAATTAAAAAATCATACCTATTACTTATAACCAGTTTGATACGCTTTCATATAACGCTAACAGTCTACGACTACTTACGCTCTGAATTGGTCAACAGACTTCTGGAGATGCTTTTATGATTAAAATGTAACCGAAATCGTTTATTTGGGTTCATATTCTGCAATAAAAAGTAAATTCGAGAAGGGAGGTAATTAGTAATATGTGCCCTCTGGACAAGGCAATAGTCGCATTGGGATCAGCCACTTACTAGCAATGACAACAAATCAAAATACCTAGCTTTCGAATAGATAAACTAACGCAACAGTCCACTGATAATTATCAAAAGTACATTGCCTAAGCGCCGCTGTACTACTAAGATTTTTCTGATGATAAAACGATTAAAGCAAGCCGAGGCAATTTTTAATCTTTAGCTTCACTACACCATTAATCTGTTTTACATTGTTGATAATTAGTTAGTTTTTAACTGTAGGGCGTAACGTAGCCGCTACTCCCTGAAAATGAAGTTGTGATAAAGGCAAACCAGGTGAAAGCCTGGGACGCAAAGCCATCGGTCTAAGGGATATCCTATGATTGCGAGGTTACCAAGCTTTAGCTTTTGCCTTTAGTGACTGCTTCTTAATCCACCGTACCTATGTATGGAATTAAGTAGGACTTTAGGCATGGACATTCGCCCTCTATATGTGATTATTCAACATTACGCACGAAATAAACTCACCCCTATCATTATGATTTTTTTCACTTTATTACCAAATACTTATGCTGACTTATCCAGTCATTTCGCATATAACGCTGCCGAGGCTAAAAATCGCTGGAAAACTACGTTTACCCGACTAATTGACAAACCCTTCACGTGCCCCTCACCACTAGAGCCAAAAATAACATTTTCGGCAGGGAGCATATATAAAGACACACCTTGTAAATGTGAAATAGACCCTGACAAAAAAGCTAAGTATGAACAGGAGGTTAAGAGTGTTTATAACTTTGCCAAATCTATCACCTCCTTGTCAGATCTTTATGTGGCAACCCCAACCGAGCGAAATGAAATTGCACAGTGTGTCGCGCAACAGATCGAGCTGTGGGCATATACAGATGCAATGCTGGGAGAGCACCCAGCCCCTGTGGGCTATCATAAGTCAGCGCAAGTGTTGGGAGCCGTTTCCCTTACTTACCTAAAATTGCAGGAAGCCGAAAATGTCGACTACCCCAGTGTAAATAATAATTTGGGTCAATGGCTGCGAGCCCTTTCCCAGCAAGTCATAGATTATTATGAAAATATGGCGGGACCGAACACAAGTAACAATAACCACAGGTACTGGGACAGTTACCATATAGGAACTGCCGCAATAGTTCTGAACGACACTGAACTTTTTTCCTGGGCGATGCAGGGGCTTGAGATTGGTATTAACCAGATACAAGAAAATGGAACCTTACCGCTCGAGATTCAAAGAGGTGACAGGGCGCATGCTTACCACCTATATGCGTTACAAGCCTTAACAGGGCTCGCGGAACTAGCGATAAAGAACAAATCTTCGATGCCAATACCTTACTATCCATATAGCAAAAATAATGGTGCCCTAACCAGGCTTTCCAACCTGCTGTTAAATGAAGAATTGGACAAATCAACATCTGTCTTCCCCATAAAAATCGCCATGAAATGTCATCAAAGCGCTTGGATGGAAATATATTTAAGGCACTCCGGTCGCCAGCCCTCCATAAGAGCTGATTTAGCGACTTATATTAAGGCGAAGCGGAATGCCTGTCGGGATAAACTCTACTATACGTATTTGGGCGGCAACATGAGCTTGTATTACGGAATAAAAAACTTAGATGCTTATATTCCATAGCTTGAAATAGAGAAAGAGCTTTGCTTCCACTAAATAATTCCCGGAAACACCAGAATCATCTTGGATAAAAATGGGAGTAGCGCATAAAGTTCGAACCGATAACGGCAGCTTTTTCGAACTTACGCTACTTCCCATATCGCCTGGCTCCTGTGCCATTGCTGTGCCCTATCTTCAAAACCCAACTTGAACAATGTCGGGATTGGAAAGCTCCACCGATCCCGTCCGCGCTATTATCATCCCTTTCACAGCTGAAAAATTCCCGAAGATTTGTTACCCTCCCTCCATAACACAGGGAAAATAGTGCAATGAAACAATTGGTTGTATTAAATCACAATGAAGTAATTGCAACATGAAAGATGCCACATCAGGGGCTAAGGACGAAGCCTTACTTAAGTCCCTCGAACAAGGCAAGATCAGGTACTTTAAGCAGCAAAGGGAAGACCGGCTTGAACTGCTAGAGAATCACAAATATATCTGGTTAAAACAAAATGGCGTGATGCAAAGCTTGATGGATAAGGAGGCTCCAGAGCTACTGACATTTGGCTACCAAAAAATTATCCAGCATCATATTCAGCAGCCCCTGGGCTCCGTATTAGAGCTTGGGCTGGGAGGAGGGGGCTTTATTCGCGCTCTGCAATCTAGTCAGCAACCCATCAAATATACCTGCATCGAGCTGGATCAAAATGTAATCGACTGCTTTCACCTGTATTTTAATCCGCAAGCTAAATTCGCTGAGATAATTCAGGGTGATGCGGGAAAACAAATAGCCCAGTTAGATGGGCAATATGACTTACTACTTTGTGATCTGTTCAGCCAGTACGGCTCCCCACCCTTTTTGTTTCAAAAAGCGTTTTATCTCCACTGTAAAAACCGGGTTAAAAAGCAGCTTGTTATCAACCTATTGCCCAGAACCGATAAAGAGCTAAGCCAAACTATTAGTCTTATCTTTGAAGTATTTGGCAAGCAAGCAAAGGTGATCCGTATTCCCAAATTCGTCAACCGGGTGTTAGTTGTTAACCTGTAGCAAATTAAACCTGTAACCAGAAAGTCACCGGGCCGTCATTAGTGAGTTGAACTTGCATATCCGCCGCAAACTGGCCGGTAGGAGCATCAATACCTTTATCACGGCAGCTTTGCACAAAATATTCATACAAACGGTTTGCTTCACTCGGTTCGGCGCCACCGGAAAAACTGGGCCGCATGCCTTTTTTGGTATCTGCCGCCAGGGTGAATTGAGAAACCACTAACAAAGCCCCCCCCGCCTGTTGAACATTAAGGTTCATCTTGCCGGCATCATCCGTAAATACCCGGTAGCCCAATACTCGCTCACACAGGCGCTTAGCTTTGGCCTCATTATCCCCTTGCTCAACAGCCAGCAACACCAGCAGCCCCTTACCTATTTCCCCAACGATTTCCTGCTCAACTGCCACACTGGCGCTCGAAACTCTTTGAATTAACGCGATCACAACCAAACTCTCGGTACATTTTAAGGAGTTATATATGTATCACAGACAAGGCAAAGGGCACAGGCGAATATAGCGAACGCTGGGTTCGCCCTATTTACCTATAAAGAGCGCATCCACCCCTACCACAGCGAACGCGGGGCTTTTAGGTTTTGGGCTTAGTTACAATTTCCGCCATCTTGCTGGTAGCGATACACAGGCCATGGGCGATACCCGGCTCCATTGCAGAGTGCCCCGCCTCAGGTACAATTTGCAACTGGGCCTTGGGCCAGTTTTCCACCAGGGAAGTGGCGTTTTCCATCTTGCATACAGTATCGTAGCGACCATGGATCACCACAGCAGGCAAGCCAGTAATCTTATGCAAGTTATCTAATATATGGTTCTCTTTAATAAAGCTGTTGTTGACAAAAAAGTGGCACTCAATCCTGGCCATCGACAGGGCTAAATGGGGATCGCCATATATTTCCTGGGCATTTTGCGGACAATGCAGGGTGCTGATACTGCCTTCCCAAATTGACCAGGCTTTGGCCGCCGCTAAACGTTCAATTTCATTGTCTGAAGTCAGCAGCCTGTAGTAGCTTTGCAGCAAGTCTTGTTGGGCGAGTTCCCGTCCTAAAGGACGAACAAAATCTCGATAATAATCGGGAAAAATCTGAGCCGCCCCACCCTTAGCCGAATACAGCCAATCCTGATCTTCTTGCCTTGCCAGAAATATCCCTCTTAACACCAGGCCCTTCACCCTTTGCGGAAACTCAATGGCGTATAACAGTGCAAGGGTTGACCCCCAGGAGCCGCCAAATAACAGCCAGCTATCGATACCCAGGGTTTCCCTGATGATCTCTATATCCTGAATTAGCTTCTGACTGGTATTGTTAGAAAGGTTTGCATGGGGCGTCGAGCGACCACAACCCCTTTGATCAAATAGAATTATACGATACAGCTTAGGGTTAAAAAATCGCCTGTGATTGGGATGGCAGCCAGCTCCAGGCCCTCCGTGGATAAACAGCACGGGAATACCATCCGGATTACCTGATTCCTCCACGTACAGGGAGTGGGGAGAATCTACCGGGATCTGGTGTTCGGCATATTGAGAAATTGCCGGAAATAACCCTTGCATACACGGCCTCATATCTTGCTGAATTCAATTAGACTCATCGGAACTGCTCGCTGGTAATACAGTAGGAGCTCAGTTTCACAATGTTGCCTAGTTCACAGAATAACTATTTAAATCTATCAGAGTTTAGCCCCATTTAACCAGGGTTCATACGGGATCATCATAGTTGATAACACTGAAACATATACTTTTAACACTGTATTCCACTGGCAGTTTCCAAATATATCTCAATTAGTTAGTAACTCTGCGCCCAAATTAGTGCGAAGTCACCTCACCAACCTCTCAAAACCGTGATTGCAACATTAAATTAACATCCAGTATTATTGACTTCTTTCATACCGACACCGTATAACATTGCTTGGTAATTTTGTTCACCTATACAAATTTAATGCTTTCCTCTCAACATGAGTTACAGAAAGATTTTTTATCTCGGACAAAACTAAGATGACCATATTTTAGCCTACCAGTTTTGCACCAAGGGATAGTGGATTAAATGGAGATAACAATGCGCTTTAACAAAAACCTAGTCACGGCATCAATTTTAGCCGCCAGTTTTATGGGCTACAGCCTGCAAGCTAACGCAGCCCAGGTTCCGGAAGGAGTAGTGCTGGCTGACAAACAGGTGTTAGTCAGAGGTAATGGCTCAGAACCCGCCACTCTGGATCCAAACTTGGTCGAAGGTGTACCCGGCGGTCACGTAGTACGAGATCTGTTTGAAGGCCTGGTAAGCTCGGGACCCAATGGTGAAACTTTACCTGCAGCGGCGACAAGCTGGGAAACAGCAGATAATAAAACTTTCCTGTTCAATATTCGTAAAGACGCCAAGTGGTCCGACGGCTCTCCGGTCACCGCCCACGATTATGTCTATGCCTGGCAACGCGGTATAGATCCGGCGCTGGCTTCAACCTATTCCTGGTACTTTGAAAAAACCTCTATGCTAAACGCCAAAGCCATAGTAAAAGGCGACAAAGCGCCTGATACGTTAGGCGTCAGCGCGGTGGACGATCACACGTTAAAAGTAGAGCTGGAAAAGCCGGTCCCTTACTTTGTCAGCATGTTGTCTCACTACACTATGCTGCCGGTATCAAAAAGCGCCATAGAAAAGCACGGCAGCAAATGGACCCGTCCCGGCAATATAATCACTAATGGCGCCTATCAGCTGGACAAGTGGGTAGTTAACGAGCGTATCGATCTGAAACGTAACCCGCACTATTGGAACGATAAAGAAACTGTAGTCAACAAGGTCAGCTTCCTGCCTATCGTTTCTCACAACTCAGATATGAACCGCTTCCTGGCGGATGAAGTTCACCTGACCTATGAAATTCCCATCGAACACTTCAAGCGTCTGAAGAAAGAGAATCCGGATGAAGTAAGGGTAACCGGCTATGTAGGCACCTACTACTACCAGTTTATGACCAAGAAAAAGCCATTTGATGATGTACGGGTTCGTAAGGCGCTGTCTTACAGCATCAACCGTGATGCGATAGCCAACTACATCATGGGCCAGGGTGAAAAACCGGCTTATTCTTTTACCCCTTCCATTGTCGATGGCTTTACCCCAAGCACACCCGAATGGGCCACCTGGTCACAAAAAGAGCGTGATGCCAAAGCGTTAGCCCTGCTAAAAGAAGCGGGTTACGACAAAAATAATCCTCTCAAGTTCGAGCTGCTTTACAATACCAATGAAAACCACAAGAAAGTGGCTATTGCAGTGGCGTCCATGTGGAAGAAAAACCTGGGTGTTCAAGCCGAGCTGGTGAATCAGGAATGGAAAACCTACCTGGCCACCAAGACCCAGGGTGACTTTGAAGTAGCCCGTGCCGGTTGGATTGCCGATTATAACGAAGCCTCTTCCATGCTGGACTTATTACACAGCACCCATGGCAACAACGACGGTAAGTACGCTAACTCAGCTTACGATAAGTTCATGGATGAAAGCCGCAGCGTGACAGATACTGACAAGCGTGGCGAGTACTACCAGAATGCCGAAGCAATCCTGGAAAAAGATATGCCGGTGGCGCCTATCTATCAGTATGTCCAGGCTCGCCTGGTTAAAAACTATGTGGGCGGTTTCCCGAATAACCCACTGGACAATCTGTACAGCAAAGATATGTACCTGATTAAAAAATAATATTTTGGCCCCGGGAAACCGGGGCTATACCACTGGATAAATCGGTATAAGCCCATACCTAGATTGCGTGTAGAGTTGCGGCTTAGTAGTTACCCCCCCCATTCGGAAATGACCCCATGTTCAAGTTTGTTATTAAACGCTTACTGGAAGCCATCCCCACCCTTTTAGTTTTAATCACAGTGTCATTCTTTTTGATGCGATTCGCCCCTGGTAATCCTTTTTCCAGCGAACGGGCATTGCCGCCTAAGGTAATGGAAAATATAGAAGCCAAATACGGCCTGGATAAACCTGTTATCGAGCAGTATTTCAACTATTTAGGCAACCTTCTCCAGGGAGATCTGGGTCCTTCGTTTAAATATAAAGATTATTCGGTTAACGAACTGGTCGCCCAGGCGTTACCCGTTTCCGCCAAAATAGGCGTCACAGCCTTTGTACTGGCAGTATTTTTCGGCGTCAGCCTGGGATCTATCGCGGCGCTCAAGCAAAATAGCTGGGTAGACTATATGTTAATGTCCGGCGCTATGGTGGGGGTGGTGATCCCCTCCTTTGTACTCGCCCCCATCTTGGTGCTTATATTCTCCATTTACCTTAAATGGCTACCTGCCGGAGGCTGGCAAGGAGGCCAATGGCAATATATGTTGCTACCTGTTATCGGCATGATGATGCACTATATTTCCGCCATCGCCCGAATTATGCGTGGCAGTATGATTGAAGTGCTTAGCTCCAACTTTATCCGCACCGCCAAAGCCAAGGGACTGCCAACCCGACACATTATCTTGCGCCACGCCTTAAGACCCGCATTGCTACCCGTGGTTTCCTACCTGGGTCCGGCATTTGTCGGCATTATCACAGGCTCAGTGGTGATCGAGAGCATCTTTGGTTTGCCGGGTATAGGTCAGCTGTTCGTTAACGGCGCTTTGAACCGGGATTACTCCATGGTGTTAGGACTCACTATCTTAGTGGGTGCGCTGACCATCAGCTTTAACGCCATCGTAGATATCTTGTATGCGGTTATCGATCCTAAAATCAGCTACTAGTCTGGAGTTTTAAAATGATACTGACGAAAGAAAAACGCCAGGCCATAGAGCAATTGTCTGAGAAGATGGATGTGGAAGGACGCAGCCTGTGGCAAGACGCTCGCCGCCGCTTCTTTAAAAACAAGGCCGCCCTGGTCAGCCTGATAATACTAACCTTCATCTGCTTGCTGGTTATACTTGGCCCCTACTTTAGCCAATATGCTTTTGATGATATCGACTGGAGCGCCATGCATGCCGCTCCCAGCATCGAATCCGGCCACTACTTTGGTACGGACAGCCTGGGACGGGATCTGTTTGTCCGCACCCTGATGGGCGGCCAGATCTCCCTGATGGTGGGTCTGCTGGGGGCCGCAGTAGCAATGATCATCGGCACCCTGTATGGCGCTACTTCCGGCTTTATTGGTGGTCGTACCGACCAGTTTATGATGCGGGCATTGGAAATCCTTTATTCCTTCCCCTTTATGTTTTTCGTTATCCTGCTGGTAACCTTCTTTGGCCGAAATATTCTGCTGATCTTCTTCGCTATCGGCGCCGTTTCCTGGCTGGATATGGCCCGTATCGTACGCGGACAGACTCTGAGTCTAAAACGTAAAGAATTTATCGAAGCGGCCCACGTGTGCGGCGTAAGCAAAACTCAAATTATCCTGCGCCATATAGTGCCCAATGTGCTGGGTATAGTAGTGGTGTATGCCACCTTGCTGGTGCCGAGTATGATCTTGTTCGAATCTTTCCTTAGCTTCCTGGGCTTGGGTGTACAAGAGCCGTCTACCAGCTGGGGCGCCCTGCTGAATGAAGGTTCTAAATCCATGGAAATCGCCATCTGGCAGCTGCTGTTTCCAGCCGGTTTTATGGTAGTTACCCTGTTTTGCTTTAACTTTGTCGGTGACGGCTTACGCGATGCTTTAGATCCTAAAGACAGGTAAGGAATAAGATGATGAGTTTATTGGAAGTAAAAGATCTAGAGGTCAGCTTTGCCACACCTGATGGTGATGTAGTGGCCGTTAACAAACTGAACTTTACCCTCAACAAAGGGGAAACCCTGGGTATTGTGGGTGAATCCGGCTCGGGTAAAAGCCAGACTGCTTTCGCGTTGATGGGACTGCTGGCTAAAAACGGTCAGATCAATGGCAGCGCCAAGTTTGCAGGCAAGGAAATACTCAACCTGCCGCAAAAGCAATTGAATAAGATCCGCGCCGAACAAATTGCGATGATCTTCCAGGATCCCATGACCTCGCTGAACCCTTATATGAAGGTCGGTGAGCAGTTAATGGAAGTGCTGATGCTGCACAAAGGGGCGAGTAAAAAACAGGCCTTTAATGAATCCCTGGCCATGCTGGATGCGGTGAAAATGCCCGAAGCGAAAGCACGTATGGGCATGTACCCTCACGAGTATTCTGGTGGTATGCGACAACGGGTGATGATCGCCATGGCCCTGCTTTGCCGGCCTAAGCTACTCATAGCCGATGAGCCAACCACGGCCCTGGACGTGACTGTACAGGCACAGATCATGTCATTGCTTAATGAGTTAAAACGTGACTTCGATACCTCCATCATAATGATCACCCATGATCTGGGGGTGGTGGCCGGCATTTGTGACCAGGTGCTGGTGATGTATGCGGGCCGGACCATGGAATATGGCGGTGTGAACGATATTTTCTACCGCCCCAGCCACCCCTACAGCGAAGGCCTGCTGGCGGCGATCCCAAGAATGGATACCGAAGGTGAAGTATTACCGACCATCCCGGGTAATCCCCCTAACCTGCTCAAACTACCTAAAGGCTGTCCGTTTCAGCAACGGTGCCACCGGGTTCAGCATGAATGCAGCCAGGAATCACCACCGCTGACGGCATTCGCCCAAGACAGATTAAGAGCCTGCTTCTGGGATCAGGAGAGTCAAAGATGATTAGCAACAATAAGTTACTCGAAGTTAACCAACTTAAAGTGCAGTTTGATATTAAATCCAAGAGTGGCTGGCCCTGGTCTGCTCCTCTTAAACTAAAAGCCGTTGATGGCGTCTCTCTGGATCTGTTTGAAGGTGAAACTCTGGGTATTGTGGGTGAGTCCGGCTGTGGTAAATCGACCTTAGCCCGGGCACTAATCGGCCTGGTAGCCGCCAGTCATGGTCAGGTGTTGTGGCTGGGTAATGATCTGACCCAACAAGATCAAAGCCAGCTCAAGAAAACCCGCCAGGAGATCCAGATGATCTTCCAGGATCCCCTGGCATCGTTAAACCCGAGAATGACTGTAGGGGATATCATCGGCGAGCCTCTACGCACCTACTTCCCGAAAATGACCAAAGACGAAGTGATAACTAAGGTCAAAGCCATGATGGCGCGAGTAGGTCTGCTACCCAATGTGATCAACCGCTACCCACACGAATTCTCCGGCGGCCAGTGCCAGCGAATTGGCATTGCAAGAGCGCTGATCCTGGAGCCGAAACTGGTCATTTGTGATGAGCCTGTGTCCGCACTGGACGTATCTATCCAGGCTCAGGTAGTGAACCTGCTTAAAGAGCTGCAAAAGGAAATGGGGCTGTCGTTGATCTTTATCGCCCACGATCTGTCGGTGGTAAAACATATCTCCGACCGGGTACTGGTGATGTACCTGGGTAACGGTGTTGAGCTGGGTGAGTCCGCTGCCTTATTTGACCAACCAAAACACCCTTATACCCGAGCGTTAATGTCAGCAGTGCCTATTCCGGACCCCATCAAGGAACGAGAAAAAACCATCGAATTGATCCCGGGGGACTTGCCTTCCCCCATCAATCCACCATCGGGTTGCGTATTTCGTACCCGCTGCCCGCAAGCGGATGCAGACTGCGCAGAGACTAAACCTGTACTGACAGGTAAAGCTGAGCATTCAGTGGCCTGTCTGAAGGAAGCCATTTAAATAGCTGTCCTCAGCGAGTTAACTCGCTGAGGACATATCACATTGTCCTCTACCAGGCTCAAATAAGAAACCAGCTGCCTGTCTATACGCTAACGCCAGCCATAGTAGATGGCTTTACGCCGCAGCAACTCGAATGGGCGACCTGGTCGCAAAATCAGCGCGACGAAAAAGCCAAAGCGCTACTCACTGAAGCAGGTTGCGGCAAAGATAATCCACTGAAGTTCGAGCTGCTATACAACACAAGTGAAAACCATAAGAAAGAGGCTATCGCAGTCAGCTCTATGTGGAAGAAGAGCCTGGATGTCGGGGCCGAGCTGGTTAACCAGGAATGGAAAACTTACCTGGACAGCAAGACCCAAGGTAACTTTGCGGTAGCACGCATTGGCTGGCTCGCCGATTACAATGAAGCATCTTCCATGTTAGATCTTATGTACAGTACCCACGGTAATAACGACAGCAAATACGCTAATGCTAAATATGATCAGTATATGGATGACAGCCGCAGCATAGTTGATAACGATAAGCGCGGCGACTACTACCAGAATGCCGAAGCCCTGCCGGCGCAAGAGATGCCGATAGCCCCTATCTACCAATATGTGAAGCCGCGCCTGGTTAAATCTTACCTGGGCGGATATCCAAATAACCCGCTAGATAATACTTACAGCAAAGATCTGTACCTGGAAAAACATTGATTTAATCGGCGCTTATGTGAGTTAAAAAACCTTCGGATAAAACATCGAATGCCTCTCTGGCGTCGATGTCTTCCTTATTTTCAGTTTAAAGTAATCCGTATCTCTTACTCCCCGGGTTCGCTTACGGATCATGCCTGTTGATACGTTCCCTACGTGACCCCTTGCGCTGGTCAGTCTATATATTACGTAATTACAAATTCCGACTCGATAAGCTCTTAATGGCCCTACCAGGTTTGTAATGACAGTAGCCCCGAAGCGATTGTCAGCTTGCAATGCCTACTAGGGCTAAATTGGAGGAAATCATCACTAAATTGGCCCAGCGCCTTCCCGCCGTTTAACTAATAGCTCTTATACCCAGAGGCTCAAATAATTAACTCGATTTATTTAGCGTACTGGCTATCTGCCAGTCAGATTCACAATATACCGCATGGGCTAATGGCTCGGCTGGGAGTTGTATTTTTTGTTTAGACGCTTGGGCCGCCAGATAAGTCGCTAAACGTTTTGCATCCTGGGTATGCCATTGTGAGGATAGGTTTTGCTGCAGTTGATTTAACGTCATTATGGCTTGATCAAATTCACCTTGTTCATAATAGGCCCTGGCCAGAAAAGTATATTGAAATTTAGTCTTGGCCTCGGGATCTGCCAGGGCAATGACTTTATCGAACTGCTTCTGGCTAAGGTAAATACGCATTTGACTATAGCGGCCGTAACCCGCCGAGGTTGCCAGGTTAAGCTGGGTAAAGGCGTCTTCCGCCTGCTGCAGATAATCTATGGCTTTACTATATTGAGCTAAATCCGAATAAGCCCAGCCGAGCATAAACAGGGTATTGGCTTTGTTTATGCCTGTGTCTAACTGAGGTAACAGCTGGTTAAATGCCGAGATTGCCACTGATATTGCTGCCGGGTCTTGCTTATGTCTGCCAAATGCCGACTGGTCCAAACCTTGATCCAGCTTGGCAAAAGCCAGGTAAAAACTAATTGTCTGCTCCAGACTTTTAGCGCCTAAGTTTTGGCTGATTTTTAGCGATTTTGCTAACGGTTTGCTGGCTGCTTTGCCATTACGCAGTTGAATTTCAACAAAACCTTGATAGGCAAGTGCTTTTGCTAGCTCATAAGGTTGATTGAGCTGATTATATAGTTCAATCGCTTGTGTCAGCGCCTGTTGGCGGCGCTCAATAGCGATATGGTAGTTTTGAGCTATGGCAAGCAGGCTGGCCGCCACCATAGGCAGGTTACCTAACTGAAGATAAAAATTATGTGCTTTTTCCAGTCTGGTTTGATTAAGCACCAGATTGGTCTGCGGATCTTTATCGGGCCCAATGGGGGCGGGATCTCCCAAATAAAAGAGCTTATCTGCCTGTATATGCAAATCGTTTTCCCTGGGAAACAGTGCGTCGGCTTGTTTTATCCATTGGTTATACTGCTGCCATTGCATCTGTTGCCAGGCTTGTTGCGCCTTTAACCTATATACCAGAGCTTTTATCTCACTATTATCTGCCTGCTCCGCCAGAGTCTTTGCGGTTAAAAGCTGCTGCGATAATGCGACAGGATCGCCGCGACGAGTCGCCAGCTCGGCCAGCCAATAATGAACAAAAGCCAATAGGGAAAGGTCAAGTTGTTTGCCTTGGCTTAATGCCTTTAGTCTTGCTTCGGCATCCTGCCAATTGCCGGTTAATACCTGGCTTCTGGCCAAATATGCCGAGCTCCAAGGTTCGCTGGGATCCAGTACATTCGAGGCTTGCAGGAGTTTCGCTGCCACCACAGGTCCCAGGGTGTGTGATGCCTGAATGCCTTTGGCTAAGGTTTGTTTTGCCAGCATTTCTATATCTGATATTTTTTTAGTGGTATTCGCTACCATATCTTGTTTACCTGATAGCAGATGCAATAACTGGCTGGCAATGGCCGATGTCGCATTTGGTAAGGAAGCGTAAGTCATGGCGCCTTGCTGGACTGAACCATCCCGGCTAATCAGCTGAAATTCTAATACCTGTTGCTGATTATGCAGCCTGACATTAGCCAGCAAAGCTTTATCCAGATCTTGTTTGGCTAAGAGCGCCCTTATATCCATAGCTAAAGGTGGCCAGTCAATTTCAGCCCCTGATAGTAAACCGTTTGCCATTACTGGAGAAAGTATCTTTAACTCTCCCTGCTGCTGAACCTGGCTGGCCACCATATCTGCCAACCCCAACTCTAACCAGTCCATGCTTTTGTCACCCGTCTGGTTAATAAAGGGCAGTACCAATAGAGTCTTAGTGTCGGTTTGGAGCAAATTCTCCCGCTCGGTGAAAAAGGTAAAATAAGCCAGCCCTGCCAGTAATAAGAGGGCAAACAAGGAAGCTAGTTTAGGTTTTGTCAGAGAAGTCGTTTTATCCCTTGCTAGTGGCGCAGATTGCACCGGGCATATCCATTGATAGCCTCTTTGCTGATAGGTTTTTATAAAGGTGGGATCATTAGCTTTATCACCCAGCGCCTTTCTTAGTTCACGTATACTTTGAGTCAGGGAGTTTTCTCTGTAATCCCCTTGTTGCCATAACTGGTCTAACAGTTCGTCTTTGCTAACCACCCTGTCCCTGTTGTCGATAAGATATTTCAACAGGCTACTGACTTTATACCTAAGTAGGGTTGAAGCTCTGCCTGAATCACTGTTAGAACTGAGTTCGCCTTTGCTGGTGCAAAAAATAAATTTATCAAACCTAAATTGCCCCATAACACCCATATTCCCAAGCTTTAACTGAGGTCAAATTATAATGATTTTCACTTGATTACTCTAGTTTTATTACCTTGCCTTATTGTTCTCAAGTTGTTGTTTTTACTTTGTTATCTAGATTTACCTTCGATTTCACTTGGATTTTATCCGGATATCAAGCCTGCCTTAGGTGATTTCTATAGAGTTGCTTTCAACCAAAGGGACTAAGGACTCGCTCCATGGAAAATCTAATTCAACAATCTTTAATGATGCAGGAGCTTTCATTAGTTTTGCTCGGTACTATTTTTCTAGCTGGTGTATTAACAAGTGTCACACCTTGTGTTTACCCGCTGCTTCCCATCACAGTGGGATTAGTGGGTACTTATGCAAAATCACGACTGGATGGCTTCTATTTTTCTTTGATTTATGTGTTTGGCCTGGCGCTAACTTATGCCGGGCTCGGTATGCTGGCGGCCTCTTCAGGACAGCTTTTTGGCAGTGTGGCCAGCCATCCGGCCACCTTAATCTTTATGGCCTTAGTTTGCTTGGGTATGGCGGGGTGGATGCAAGGTTGGATCCGGTTACCGCAATGGACCCCTGGGCATCAGTTTAAACCTTCCAAAAAATACCGAAAAATCTCTATCTTGTTGTTGGGGGCTTTGTCCGGGTTAGTGATGGCACCTTGCACCTCGCCGGTATTGGGCATGTTGCTTATGTTTGTAGCGGCCAAGGGTGAGCCTGTTTGGGGGGCCAGCATGATGTTTGTGTTTGCTTTTGGCATGAGCTCCTTACTGGTTGTGGCCGGCACCTTTAGCAATGTCTTAACTCTCTTGCCTAAATCAGGCCCTTGGTTAAATCGCACCAAAACCCTACTCAGTTTACTTATCTTGTTTGCCGCCGTTTATCTGGCCTGGCAGGCAAGCCTGGCTTGGTAAAAATTATCTTAACAAAAAGGAATAAATATGAAGATTCGAGCAACAATAATCCGCTCATCCGTGGTCGCTATGGGCTTAGTACTTTCTGGCCAGGTCTGGGCTGCCGTAGGTGAGACGGCGCCGGATTTTAGTGCCCAGACTATCAGCGGCCAAAGTGTCAAACTCAGTGACTTTAGAGGAAAAAAGCCTGTCTATCTTAAGTTCTGGGCAACCTGGTGTAGCTACTGCAAAGTGGAGATGCCACACCTGCAGCAGCTAAAGCAGGAGTATGGAGAAGATCTGCAGGTGATAACAATCAATGTCGGCATGAATGATTCGGTAGAAAATGTTAAATCCCTGTTTGAAAAACATGGGTATGACTTGCCTGTTATTTTTGATGATAAAGGAGAGATAACCGCTAAATATCAAGTTGTCGGCACACCTTTCCAATTGCTTATCGACCGTGACGGCAAGATTGCCTACCAGACTTTCCTGGCGACCGATGAGTTGGATAACACCCTGTTTTCTTTAATCTCAGAATAATGGAACGTATATGAAAATATTAGCCAGTTTAATTATTTACTCGGCACTGATCGGCCCGGCGTTGGCCGCTCAGCCACTGACGTCGTTAAAAGGCGAACAGCTTAAATTACATGGCTTGTCTCACCTAGTCTTTTTTGATCTTTGGACCAGCTATCAGGGGGATGGTCCTGAAAAAATACTAGCGGCCTTACCCGAGGAGTTTAATGCCAAGGCACATAGGGTTTGGGTGCAACCTGAGATCAACGTGACCATAGCCCAGCTTGAAGAATTTCAGGGTTATTATCCACACGTACAGCCTCTGGTATTGGACAAAGGTTATCAGCTGATGCGCAAGTTTAAGGTGTGGCAGTCCCCCTATCATATAGTGCTGAAAGACGGGAAAACTGTATTTTCCGGGGGTAACGATCAGCTAGTCTCTTTTGCTAAGAAATACTCACAAGGAGCTAAGTAATGAAATTAGCATTACGGTTAATACTACCTCTACTACTGGTTTCCACTTTTACTCAGGCTAAGTTAAAAGTAGGAGAACAGGCGAAGGATTTTGTTGCTGACACTATGGCGGGCGAATCTATACAGCTTGCTCAATATAAAGGTAAACGGGTTAATCTAGTCTTCCTTGACTCCCTTTGTCCTATGCCTCATTTTCCCAACTGTGAAGCTAAGATTGCCAAGCTTAATAATAGGGTAGATGACGAAAAACAGGTTGCCTGGGTAGGTGTGGTCAGTTCGTTTTATGTAGATAAAGCGGCTGTACAGGCCTTCAAGCAGAAGTTTGATATTCAGATCCCTTTGATCTTCGATGAAGGAAACAAAATTTTTCAAACCTATCAGGTATTTGCCTCACCTTACTTGATCTCTATAGACAAAGCCCAGGCAATCACTTATCGGGGCGATAAGTTCTAAATAACAGCTGCTTTTTACATGATAAAAACCATCAATCCCGATGTCGGTAAGTTTGGTGGTTTTATCACCGACAAGTTCGACGTTATCCTTGATAGCGAGAAATCCATCCACCCGGCATATTAGGCAATAAGCTTGCCAGGCTGACTCGCCCGATTGGGAGTCAGGATCTAACCGTCGCCTTTGATCCGTCTAGCTTAGTGCTCCTCACGCTACAGACTTGTTGATGGCCAAGAAATTAATCGAATTATTGGGGCCTAATA
This sequence comes from Psychromonadaceae bacterium, assembly GCA_965249895.1. Classification (GTDB taxonomy): domain Bacteria; phylum Pseudomonadota; class Gammaproteobacteria; order Enterobacterales; family CBDFNC01; genus CBDFNC01. Next base: position 324,075 of record CBDFNC010000001.1, on the reverse strand, counting down.
CTCAACTTTACCTATTGAGCGCATAACTGATGCCTGATTACGCTTCAGGCTAATCAGACAAACCTAAATAAGTTCAAGTAGGTACGACTAGGCGTAATCGTACAAACAAGCTTGTTGTCATCGGATTTCCTGTTTTTATGCGCAGCTTTGAAAAATTAGTCTTCCACCTCAGGCTTATTTCCTTTGTCGGGGTAGTCGAAATCCCCCAGCGCCGCAGTGATTTCCGCGCCAAACAGCACGATCATCCAACTTAAATACACCCAGATAAACAGGATAGGTATGGTGGCCAAGGCGCCATATATGGCCTGATAGGAAGGAAAGTAGGAAATATACAGGGCAAAACCTTTTTTAGATAACTCAAACAAAGCCCCCGCTATAATTGCCCCTACCAGAGCATGAGAAAGCTTTACCTTGATATTTGGCACTATGATATACAAACCAAGAAATGCCAGGCTGGAGAGCAAAAACGGCAGCAGACCCAGTACTCTTTGCCAATACGTCAGCAAACCAGTGTCACTAAACATCTTCAGAGACACTATGTACGAAGTCATGGCAATGCTGGCGCCGGCGATCACCGGTCCCAGACTCAGGATCATCCAGTAGATAGCAAAGGCGACTCCTAACGGGCGTTTTTTCTTATTCCGCCAAATATGATTCAGGTTCTGATCTATGGCGGAAATCAACAACAAGGCCACGACGATTAATGCAGCCACCCCCATTGCAGTCATCTTACTGGCATTGGCCACAAAACCAGTCATATATTCCCGCACCGCCTCGCCAGCCGCAGGTACAAAGTTGTTATAGACGAAGTCTTCGATGACAACCTGAAACTCCTGAAAAACAGGGAAAGCGGACATAACGGAGAAAATCACCGCCAGCATAGGCACCAGGGATAACAGGGTGACATAAGCCAGGTATCCCGAGGTCACCTTGATCCTGTCATGAGCCATGCGCTCGAGCAGGTGGCGGCTGAAAGCAAGACTGTTGTGGCCAATACTAAAAGCCACAGACTTGGTTTTTGCCAATAATAGTTCGTTTTTTTCCACCATACTCATCCTTAAATCAATAACAGGTCAATTGTGTCAGATAGTTATAGTTAAAATCCAGCGTTTCCGAGCTGCTATAGGTTTTACCATACCTGAGTCCCTTCAACACCAGAGCCATATCGGTGTCAGATAGTTACAGTTAAAATCCAGCGTTTCCGAGCTGCTATAGGTTTTACCATACCTGAGTCCCTTCAACACCAGAGCCATATCGGTGTCAGATAGTTACAGTTAAAATCCAGCGTAGCTGCTATAGGTTTTAGAGTCCCTTCAACACCAGAGCCATATCGGTGTCAGATAGTTACAGTTAAAATCCAGCGTTTCCGAGCTGCTATAGGTTTTACCATACCTGAGTCCCTTCAACACCAGAGCCATATCGGTGTCAGATAGTTACAGTTAAAATCCAGCGTTTCCGATGCTATAGGTTTTACCATACCTGAGTCCCTTCAACACCAGAGCCATATCGGTGTCAGATAGTTACCCAGCGTTTCCGAGCTGCTATAGGTTTTACCATACCTGAGTCCCCAACACCAGAGCCATAAATGCCAGGTTTCATACCATACCTGTGAGCCAGAGAGTTACAGTTTGGCTAAAGCCCAACGTTTCCGGGCCGCTATAGGTTTTACCATACCTGAGTGAGCCCCTTAAATGCCAGGTTTCATACCCTTGTCAGAGAGTTATAGTTAAAGCCCAACGTTTCCAGTTAACAGCCACAGAGCTTGCCATAATTCGCCATAATTGAGCCCCTTCAATGCCAGATTTAATTCTAGTTAGAGTACGTTTATAAGATCTCATGCAGAGGTAGAAAATGGATTCATATGTAGTAAAACCAGCCGGTGCGCTCGAAGGTAACGTCACTATCTCAGGGGCAAAAAACGCAGTGCTGCCTTTAATCGCAGCCAGTTTATTATGTAAAGGCGTGTCTCGTATTCACAATGTGCCCCACCTGAAAGACGTTTCCACCATGTGCCAGGTATTGCAGGCTCTGGGTGCAAAAACACAGCTACAAAATAACACGCTAATCATAGACAGCAGCACCTGTACCAGTGTCGAAGCACCCTATGAACTGGTGAAGACCATGCGTGCGTCTATCTATGTTTTAGGACCCTTGTTGGCCAGATTTGGACTGGCTAAGGTATCCCTACCCGGCGGCTGCGCCTGGGGGCCCAGGCCTGTGGATTTACACCTGATGGGGATTAAAGCCCTTGGCGCCAACGTCGACGTGGAGCAAGGTTACATTCAGGCGGCGGCTTCCAGTTTAACCGGCGCAGATATCACCTTCCCAATCAGCTCCGTGGGTGCCACCGCGAATATCCTGATGGCCAGTGTGTTGGCCAAGGGGAAAACCCGTCTGTTTAACGCGGCCATGGAGCCAGAAATTGATAATTTGGTGGACCACCTGCTTGCTATGGGTGCCAAAATCGAAGGTAAGGGCAGCTCTAATTTAATTATTGAAGGGGTTGAACAACTACAACCCACCGAGATAAGCGCTATCCCGGATCGCATAGAAGCTGGCACCTTTATGCTGGCGGCAGCCATGACCCAGGGGCATATACGCCTCAATACTGTTTTCCCCAAACACCTGAAAGCTGTGATCAACAAGCTGATCAAAGCGGGTGTCCGCATTAAATCCAGCGAAAATTGGATTGAAGTGGATGCCAGAGACAGAAAGCTAAAGCCTGTCTCAGTCACAACCTCTCCTTACCCGGGTTTCCCCACAGACCTGCAACCACAATGGATGGCCTTTTCAGCCTGCCTGAAGGGCGCCAGCCAAATCAAAGAAGGTATCTACAGCGAACGTTTTAAGCATATTCCTGAGCTGGTGCGCTTAGGCGCAAAAATTCGCCAACAAGGCGTAATAGCCTCAGTGATTGGTGGTAATGAGTTGTCTGGCGCCCAGGTAATGGCGGCAGATCTGAGGGCTGGAGCGGCACTGGTATTAGCGGGATTAATAGCTCAAGGGGAGACCCAGGTTTCTCGTATCTATCATATTGACAGGGGTTACGAAGCGCTGGATACAAAACTGCAGGGACTTGGCGCCAAGGTGTACAGAGTATCAGAGACTTTCCAGCAAGAAACCGTACTGGCACCGGTAGCGTAAGTAAACAGGTAGCCAGTTTCCCGACTACCTGTTTACAAGACTTACCTTTCCTTTGAATACGGCTTACCAATCGCCTTAGGCGCTATGGCCTTGCCGATAAAGCCTGCCAGCAGCACCACTGTTAATACATAAGGCAATGCGGAGAATACCTGGGTTGGCAATACACCAACCAATGGTAATTCTACCCCTTGCATTCGGGTTTCCAATGCCGACAAGAAACCAAACAGCAAACAAGCCAGGAAGGCATTTCTGGGTTGCCATTTGCCAAAAATCACCGCGGCCAGCGCAATATAACCCTGGCCGGCGGTCATTTCTTTACCAAATGCAGCATTTTGCGCGGTAGACAAATATGCGCCTGCCAAACCACATAATATCCCGGCAATAATCACAGCCCGGTAACGTAAAAAAGTCACCGAGATACCAGCGGAATCCACCGCATTTGGCTCTTCACCCACCGCCCTTAGGCGCAATCCAAAACGAGTACGAAACAGCACCCACCAGCTAACGGCCACGGTGACAAACGCCAAATAAACCAGAATATTGTGACCAGAAATCAAATCTTTATAGATCGTTCCCAACACAGGGATATACTCTGCCATCCATTCGGCGCCCGGCAACTCGATAGGTAGAAAGCGTTGTTCACCGCTCAGGGACGGAGTTTGTCCACCACGTGAGAACCAGGCATGCCCCAGAGTAATGGTCATTCCCGAGGCAAAAAAGTTGATGGCCAGACCAGAAATGATCTGATCTCCTTTCTGAGTGATGGTCGCATAACCATGTACCAAAGACAGCAGTACAGAGGCCAGCATAGCCGCCACCAGCCCCAACCAGGGATTACCTGTGACATAAGCGACCGCGGCGGCAGTAAAGGCTGCAAACAACATTTTGCCTTCCAGCCCGATATCAACAATGCCGGAGCGCTCAGAAAAGATACCCGCCATCGCCGCAAAAATAAGCGGAATCGCCAGACGGATCGTGGAGTCAAAAGTAGAGATAAGCCAGCTAAATATGTCCATTTTCTTACCCCTAAACCTTAGACTGACGCTGAAAGAGCCGCTCGACCGGCTCACGGATAAGCCTGTCCATCGCACCCGTAAAGAAAATGACCAGACCCTGGATCACCAGAATAAGCTCGGGATTCAGGCTAGGCATTTCAAACTGAAGCTCTGTACCTCCCTGATAAAGGGCGCCGAACAATAGCGCGGCGACAACAATGCCAACCGGATGGTTTCGTCCCATCAAAGCCACCGCGATACCGATAAATCCAAAGCCACTGGTGAAGTTTAAGATCAGCCTGTTCTGGGCGCCAAACACCTCGTTGACTGCCATTAAACCCGCCAGAGCACCGGAAATACTCATGGCGATGATAATAATGTGTTTCGCATTAATCCCGGCATATTCAGCCGCAGCAGGGTTTTGCCCAACCACTCGTATGGCATAACCCAAACGGGTACGAAACAGCAGTAACCAGACCAGCCAAACCATCAGCAACGCCAGCAATACCGAGGGATTAAGCAAGGAAAAAGGCAGCTCCATACCATAACTGGCCGCCAGCTCATACAGCTTAGGAAAAACAGCCTCGGGATTAAAGTAGCGAGAATCGGTCGAATTACCGCCATATTTAGCAATATGCTCCACCAGGGCATAACCCATGACGGAGAAGGCGATAAAGTTAAACATGATAGTGGTCACCACTATATGTGAGCCACGTTTAGCCTGTAAGTACCCGGGTATCGCTCCCCATAACGCCCCAAAGGCGGCGGCGATCAGCACAGCCAAAGGCGCCATCAGCCAGACGGATAAGGTATCATCGAGCAACAGCATTAATATACCTATGCCCAAACCGGCAATATACGCCTGACCTTCACCACCTATATTAAACAGGCCCGCATGAAAGGCCACGGCAACCGCCAGCCCGGTAAAGATAAAGTTGGTCGCGTAATACAGGGTATTACTTAAACCGCCAAACTCCAGGTTGGTTGCTCCTTTAATCATCACAGTGAAGGCGTCCACAGGGTTTTCCCCCACCAACAGCACCACAAGACTGGAAACCATAAGCGCCAGCGCCAACTGTAAAAACGGCACTAAGGCGATATTAACCCAGGCCGGTGTTTCTTGTTTCATTCTACTTCCCTCTCGCCGCTAGCGGTTTCAGGCGCCGCATTTGCCATCAGTAACCCTAAGCCTTTTTCATCGGTTTCTGCCGCCAAAACCTCACCGGTAATCTCCCCATCCACCATCACTATAATACGGTCAGACAAAGACATGATTTCATCCAGCTCAGTGGATACCAGAACCACAGCCGCCCCCGCATCCCGGGCGGCAATAATATTGCGATGAATAAATTCAATGGCGCCAATATCAACCCCTCTGGTGGGCTGACCTATCAGTAAAACCTGTGGATGACGCAGCATTTCACGCGCCACAATCAGCTTTTGCTGATTACCACCGGAAAAGTTGGCCGATTTCAGCTCGGGGTGGGGCGGCCGCACATCGTAATGCTGCATCATATCCCGAGTCGCACTATCAATTGCTTTGAGATCCAGCAGCTTCTTGCCATACGCCGGATCCTGGTGAAAGCCCAGGATGGCATTTTGTGACATTGGCATAGTCTTAACCAGACCCTGTTTTATCCTGTCTTCAGGGATATGACCTATGCTCATTTGACGCATTAACGCCGCATCTCTGGCCGTTTCGGCAGTGAACTCTTTGCGCATGACTGTGGTACTGACTGTAAATGTTCCTTCTTGAGGAACCAGGGTGCCCGCCAACATATGTAGTAGCTCAGACTGGCCATTACCGGAAACCCCGGCAACCCCCAAGATTTCCCCCGCCTTAACTGTAAAGTTCAGGTTTTTAAGCAATTTAACGCCGCGCCCGTCATAGTAGCTGACATTTTCCACGGTTAACCTGGTCGCTTCAGGGGTTGCAGGCTTCTTATCTACATCAAGCAATACTTTGCGGCCAACCATTAACTCGGCAAGCTCCGCTGGATTTGTTTCCGAGGTACGGCGCTCTGCAACCATCTCCCCTTGACGCATCACAGATACGCTATCTGTGATGGCCATTATCTCTTTCAGCTTGTGAGTGATCAGAATAATGGTGACCCCTTGGGCTTTCAGGGTGTTCAGGATAAAAAACAGCTGTTCGGTTTCCTGGGGGGTTAATACCCCGGTTGGCTCATCCAAAATTAGAATGCGGGCGCCCCGATAAAGGGCCTTTAAAATTTCCACCCTTTGTTGCAATCCTACGGGCAAGTCCCCCACCAGGGTATGACTCGCTACATTTAGGCCATATTTTTTTTCGATGTCCCGTAGTGCTTTCTCGGCGTTTTTTACCGAGTGTCGGATCAGGGCATGACCTTCTGCCCCAAGCATTACATTTTCCAGCACACTAAAGGTTTCCACCAACATAAAATGCTGATGGACCATGCCAATACCCAGATCTATCGCATGCTGGGAATTGCGGATATCTACCTGATCACCATTTACAGAGATGGCGCCGGAGTCAGCGGTATAAAAGCCATAAAGTATCGACATTAACGTTGATTTACCGGCGCCATTTTCACCCACTATGCCATGAATCGTGCCGGACTCGATCGTTATGTCGATGTTCTTATTTGCCCACACAGAGCCAAAGTGTTTATTAACCTGTTCAAGCTGAATGGCAGGGTTGCTCATACTCTCGTTATCCTTGAGAAGAAGGGACTATTTATAAAATTAGACGTAGATGTGATGGTTGACATAGTCGCTAGCACCACACCCGGCGGGGGCGGCGCTAGCGACTAACCAATATCTATCCAACTGAAGCTAGAATATGTCATTGTCAGTATGCCTGACAATCCATAGTGCCGGGACTAGATCCCGGCAGAGAACGCAGGTTCCCATGTCCATGGAAATGACAAATGTCAGTGTTATAGGATGAGAACTAGTTAGATGTCACAAGAGCTAGTAGTGAAGTAATCATGCACTTTTACTTTTCCGCTGATAATCTCAGCGCGGATCTGCTCGACTTTTTGCTCCATTTCCGCGGTGACTATATCTCTGTTGTGTTCATCTATAGCCCAAGCAACACCACCCTCTTTAAGACCTAAGGCTTGTACCCCTGGGGTAAACTTACCATCTTTAGCATCTTTAAAGGCATCGATAACCGCGACATCAACCCGTTTTACCATGGAAGTCAGCATCACACCCGGGTGCAAGTGGTTTTGGTTTGAATCCACCCCTATGGCGTATTTCTTACCATCAACAGCAGCCTGATAGACGCCTACGCCTGTACCACCGGCAGCAGCGTATACTACATCTACGCCCTGATCGAATTGAGCCTTAGCAAGCTCGGCGCCTTTGGTAGGGTTATTCCAGGCCGCTGGAGTGGAGCCCGTCATATTCTGGACAACTTTAGTGTCCTGGCTGATATATTTGGCGCCCTGCTCGTAACCACAGGCAAATTTACGGATCAATGGAATATCCATACCACCGATAAAACCGACCGCTTTATTGCTACTCTTCATTGCAGCCAGCGCGCCCACCAAGAAAGAGCCTTCATGCTCTTTAAACACCACGGAGCGAACGTTAGGCAGCTCGACAACGGCATCGATCAGAACAAACTGAGTATTGGGGAATTGTTTAGCTACCTTTTCAACAGTCTGTGCCTGCTGAAAACCTACGGCTACGATAGGGCCAAAACCACGCTGGGCCATACGTAACATAGCTTGCTCTCGCTGAGCTTCGTTGGTTATTTCAAATTCGCCATACTCGATACCAGTTTCCTTTTTAAAGGCTTCGGCACCGGTATAAGCAGCTTGGTTAAATGACTTGTCAAACTTACCACCCATATCAAATATGACGGCGGGTTTGTAGGCGGCCTGCGCTGCACCGGCAGTTAGGCCAAATACGATGCCAATCGCTAATGAGTTAAGTAGTCTCATTCTTATTATTCCTATCTAGTGAGTGTTCCCTTTCAGACCGCCCAGCTTAACATTAAGATGCCAATTAACTATGAATAAATTGTATACATTCGCAGAAACACAACAAAGCTCACGCTATACAAAACTTCGAGTAATATATATCCCAATCTGGCTGTATAACGTGTACCGAATCAAATGCAAAATCATGGGTACACAGCCATAAACCCACAATGGAAAGGGCCAGACCTTAGCAGAAGCCACTAATTAACAAGTTTGGTCTATTTACGGGACCAACCAGGCGGTAAATCGGCTCTTGGACAACAACCAGCTGGCTGCCAGAGCCAGGCTAAACGCGACAATAGTCCAAAATGGGATTGCAAACCCAGCATGGGTGAAGTAGAGATCAAATTCTCGTACCGGCCATAAGAAGATCGGGTGTAACAGGTATATGCCTAAACTGTATCTACTGATAAAACCGATCACTGTTTTCGAATTATCGGTTAACTTATCGGCCCATTTACGGCACAACACAAATATGAATGCTGCAATCAGAACAGTGTTCAGGGTTTTATAAGAAAACCAGCGATCCACATCATACTCCCCCGCCCCATTGCTTATAGTGATAGCCATATACCAGGTCACCAGAAGCGCTATCACCCCAACAGGAAGCAGCAATTTATCCGAAGGCCAGTCCAGCCGCCATAAAGCATAACCGAGCAGCAGATAACCACCGTATAAAACCAACTCATGACTCCACGGGCCATCAATGGAGAACAGAAACATAGTAGAAAATAGCAGCCAAATACCAAGTATGGCTTTAATGGCGACATCATCCATTTTCTGCACTACGGGGCGAAGAAAAGGGATCAAAAAATATAAAGGCAGAAAATAATAGAAAAAACCCAAGTGATAATAGGTTTCATGATTAGGCATATCTTTTAACGTCTGCCAGGCTATTGCTGGATCTGTACCCGAAGAAGTTACCCCGGACAATCCCGCATAAAACACAGACCAAACTAAAAAAGGCAAGAGCACCTTTGCAAGGCGCCGACGAATATAATACTTAGGCTCAAAAGGCCTGGGATCACTCAGCAGCAAAGCACCTGAAATCATGATAAAAATAGGCACCGCCCAGCGTGAAAAACTATTAATAGTGACGCCGATAAGCCACTCACCATAAGTCACATCACCAACAGGGTAACCCCACTTAAGGTAAGTAATATCACCTATCAGGGGTAACCATTGATCGAATGGCACGTCGCCCAGCTGATGCCGATACGGTCCCAATACATGTATGGCCACCACGGCAATTGCCGCCACACACCTTAGTAGATCAAAAAACCAGGCTCTATTCCGCATTTTTGCCCCCTTAAAAACTTGCTGCACATTAGAGCATCCATGCGGGCAGAGTGTAAACTGCCGATTCTTTACCCAGCTGAACAAAATTGAAGATATCACTTTAATCTAACCGCGTTATGCAACCCCTTAATTTTTAAAGGCTCTAGAACACAAAGTAACAGTCCTAGCCAAATAAAACATAAGCTGATCAGCTTATGTTGCTCCAGCACCTCCCCAGAGATCAAAGTAGTCAATGCAAATTGCAAGCTAGGCTCCAAATATTGGAGTAATCCCACAGAAGTTAGTGAAGTACGCTTAAGTGCGAGGGTAAACAGGATCATGGGCGCTAAGGTAACGGGGGCTGTCAGCATAAAATAAATTTGAGGGCTCCATACGCTGCTTATAAATACGCTGCTATCAGTGATCCCCCGATAAACAAAAAACCCCAAACCAAAGGGCAGCAATTCCACCGCTAACTTTGATCCCCACCTCGGGTTTCCATGGGTGGCGGGTAACCTTTCTGCTGAATCAGGTTTGGTCCCAGTCGATGATGCTTTAGCTAACCTCTTAATTATTGAAGAAAATATCAGCGATGGAGATAGTGACTGTATAATAGACGCAAATCCTGGCGATAAAGCGGACGGCGGCAGCTTAACTTTTAGTTACCGATTTTTTTAGATAGCTTAGGTATAGAAGCTAATACCAAAAAAGTAGGCGGCTCAGGGGATTAGATAACGCCTTGTTCACTGAAATACCTGAACCAGGCACTCTGTTACTACCCTGCTTAGCCTTGCTGATACTAGTCACTTTACAGCGGGGCAGAAGTAGGAAAATGAATCCTAGTCATGCGGCATATTAATCCCTTATGTTATACACATAAGCCAAATTCCATAGGATGTAATATGGCCTTTATTTATCGTGTGACTTTCCTGTTGGCACTCACCCTGATCCTTCTCACAACAAGCCAGGCAAAGGGGGCCGTTTATAACGTAATGACAGAGGACTTTCATCCTTTCGGTTATTTTCAAGAAAATGGCGAACTAACCGGTATAGCTGTAGATATAACCCGGCTGTTGCTGACTGAAGTCGGTCATCCGGATAATATCAGGGTGCTTCCCTGGGCAAGAGCACTGAGAAAGCTCGAAACCAAACCCGATCATGTTCTCTTTGCCATGGCGAGAACTTCTGAGCGGGAAAACAGGTTTCACTGGGTCGGTCCCATATTTTCGGACACTATCTATTTCTTTCAGCATGCCGATAATCCCATCTATTTTGCAAATCTGGAGCAGGCTAAAAACGCTGAATATGTTGCAGTGACCAGAAGCTTTCCCGAACAGAAACTACTCAGCGAGATAAATTTTACCAACCTGCTGCTGACCAATAGCCCTTTGCAAAACGTCAAACTGCTGATGAGCAAACGTGTTCCCCTGATGGTAGCTGGCGCAGCCATAGTGCCGGATCTGGTAAAACACTCAGGGTACAAACCCGAAGACATCAAGCGCACGGGGATCAAACTGTTCGGGACAGATCTCTATATCGCTTTCTCGGCAAACGTGCCGCAAGAGGAAGTTCAGCGCTGGCAAGTGGCGCTGGATAAGTTGAAAGCCACCCACGCCTATAAAGCAGTACTGCGGAAATATGACCTAAATTAAAAAAGCCGGCGTCAGAGCCGGCTTTTATTTTTACCCAGGGAAAAACAGGTTAGTCTTTAGCTGGTCTGGAAGCACGCTTACGTTCGTTTTCGGTCAATAACTTCTTACGAATACGGATGCTTTCAGGCGTTACTTCGACCAGTTCATCGTTATCGATAAACTCAAGCGCCTGCTCAAGTGTCATTACGATGGGTGGCGTCAGAACCTGAGCTTCATCCGTACCTGAAGCACGAACGTTAGTCAGCTGCTTGCCTTTCAGACAGTTCACTGTCAGGTCGTTAGCGCGGGCGTGAATACCGATGATCATGCCTTCGTATACTTCCAGTGCATGCCCGATAAACAGACGGCCACGCTCTTGCAGGTTAAACAGAGAATAAGTCAGTGCCTTACCAGTCGCGTTGGAAATCAGTACGCCGTTTTGACGCTGACCAATATCACCACCCTTGTGAGGGCCGTAATGGTCAAACGTATGATATAGCAGACCAGAGCCTGAAGTCAGGGTCATAAACTCGGTCTGGAAACCAATCAAACCACGGCTAGGGATCATAAAGTCCATACGGATACGGCCTTTACCATCGGGAGACATATCAGTCAGCTCACCTTTACGTATGCCTAACTGCTCCATCACTGAGCCCTGATGTTGTTCTTCAACGTCAATGGTTACCATTTCATACGGTTCCATTAGCTGGCCATCTTCTTCCTTCAAAATTACTTCCGGACGAGATACAGCCAACTCATAGCCTTCACGACGCATAGTCTCGATCAGGATACCCAAATGAAGTTCACCACGACCAGAAACTTTGAACTTGTCCGGATCTGGTGTTTCTTCAACCCGCAGCGCCACGTTGTGCACCAGTTCTTTTTCCAGACGCTCAAGAATGTTACGAGAGGTAACGAACTTACCTTCTTTACCTGCAAACGGCGAAGTGTTGACCTGGAAAGTCATGGTTACCGTCGGTTCATCAACAGACAGTGGCGGCAGGGCTTCAACATTGCTCTGAGCACAGATAGTGTCGGAAATCTTCAGCTCGCCTAAACCAGAAACTGCGATAATGTCGCCGGCTTGCGCTTCTTCGATATCGTGACGATTCAGACCCAGGTAACCCAGTACCTGACCGACTTTACCGTTACGGGTTTTACCGTCCGCGCCGATAACCGTCACTTGCTGGTTTACTTTAACCTTGCCGCGGGTGACACGACCAACACCGATAACACCCACATAGGAGTTGTGATCCAGCTGAGAGATCTGCATCTGGAAGTCGCCGTCACGATCCCCATCCGGAGCGGCAACATTGTCGACGATAGCCTGGAACAAAGGTTCCATATTTTCCGAAGTCTCTTCCAAATCCAAAGTAGCCCAACCATTCAGGGCTGAAGCGTAAACGACTTGGAAATCCAACTGCTCGTCGGTCGCACCCAGGTTGTCAAACAGATCAAATACCTGGTCCATAACCCAGTCAGGACGAGAGCCAGGCTTATCAATTTTGTTGATAACAACAATCGGCTTAAGGCCCTGAGCAAAGGCTTTTTGAGTCACAAAACGGGTCTGAGGCATTGGGCCATCAACCGCATCAACCAGCAGCAACACAGAATCAACCATGGACATGATACGTTCAACTTCACCACCGAAGTCAGCGTGTCCCGGAGTATCTACGATATTGATGTGGTAATCGTGCCACTCGATAGCTGTGTTTTTGGCCAAAATGGTAATGCCACGCTCTTTTTCAAGATCGTTGGAATCCATCACTCTCTCTTCGGACTCGCCGCGAGATTCCAGTGTACCTGACTGTTGTAGCAACTTGTCTACCAGGGTAGTTTTACCATGGTCAACGTGAGCTATGATGGCTATATTACGTAAATTCTCTTGATTCATGAACTTAGATGCTTCCCGAAGGACTCCGAATGATTATTTGTACACTGCTTTGTACACTTTTATAAAACTACCCCCGCATATATTAAAGATATGATGCAGGGGTTCATAATGTGGATCTTAACAGATCTTTTGGAAAAACATTCAAAATTTAACCAATCTCACAAAAACTACTATTGCGATCTAGCTAACTTCAGTCCTAATTCCATCATCAAGTTAAAATTTTCTTTTGTGAGCGCTCTGTAGAGATCTAACCATTGCCGCTCCAGAGCTATATGAGGAGTTCGTTTGTCGTAAATTTCTGAAGGTGTGGTCTGAAGAAAATTGCAAAGTGCATCCAAATATTTAGGAGAGATAGGGTGGCCCTTGCACCACCTGGATACCGTTGTTTTACTTATTTCTAAGTGAGTCGCTACATTAACTTGCTTCAAACCCCGCTTCACTATCAGGGTGTAGAACCGAGCCCCTCTTTCCCTATCAACTGCTCCTTTAGAATCAACAGCCATATTCCCCCATAGAATGCAATTACAAGTCGCTACATTCTTAACTTTAGAGTAGTTAGTTTCACTTAACGCAACCTTAAGGCTATAAGTTTCGTTATGAGTAACTTTTTTGATATGCATTTGATTTATTTAGCTTTTTAACAATATGATGCGTGCGAGCCAATAAAGGCTAGACTTAGCAAGTTAAAACAATGACTTAGAAGGAAAGTATGAGATGTATATTAGTTGTGGGAATCATGCGTTCGTTCAGGACGAACTAACTGGAGTGAAATCGTTGATTAACTCTTTAAGTAACTCATATGAAAACCTGACCAAAGAGGATATGGATTGTATGCTGCAGATGACTAACGATAAAGTTCATAGCGCTATAGAGAAATTGGGACAGGGGGCCACGCAAAATGCCCCTGACCCTAGCCTACTTAGTGCCGCCTAAGATCTAGCTTTACATGGTAACTTGCGCGTTCAGTATTTAGCTGCTGGGAAGGCATCATAAAAATATAATAGCCTTCCATTTGCGCAGCATGGACCTTACATATCTAGCCGGTTATAGCTCAGGTTGAATTTATCTACGACTTTTTTCATTTTGCCTTCAATTACCTCAACCTGTCGCTTCTTCATCTTCTCCGAAATGCGAGGGTTGGACTCAATGGCATCAAGTCGCTTGCGCAATTCCCGAAGTGATTTGACTGCAACCTTGCTCTGTTCGTGAAGCCGGATCTTAGGCCTGTGCTCTCGAATGAAGGAGAAACGTTCACGGCCTTTTAGGCTGTCTCGCTCTTTAACTAACATCGTGATTTCATCGCTACGCTCATAGAGTTTATTGCGGTCGCCGTAATGGCTAACTTCGCCTACAAACTTACGTACAAACGGAACATCACTAAAGCGCACGTCATCACCTTTAGCAGCTTTGGTTGCCGCATCCACACCTCTTAAGCTTGTAGATAACAAACCGCCGCCAGCAAATTGAATTAAGTGCTGCAGCGTTTCCGGCGACATGTCGATTCCACCTTTACGAAAATCGCTACCCCCTGTAGCGTCGTTCATCCAACTGGTAAGGTCTTTCGCCCACTCCCAGGTGTGTTTAAACGGCTGGGCCGAATCTGGTTTTTCAGGACCATAAGGGCCGCTTTCTTTATGGATAGGTGCACCACTAAACTTCTCATTTGCCACTATCTGAGCAACTGGTTTAAAAATGGTCGGGGTAATAGTTTTCAGAATGGCATTTTCTACATCATCAGAGCCTTCACTACCGATAGGAGAAAATGAGCCTAATGTTGATAATGTCATATCCAAGCTAGCTTTCCCGATTGTCGTCTTGCCGTGCATTAACGAATCGAGTTTGACCCCTAATACTGCAAAGAGGTTATAGCCGTAGGGCATAGGGACTTTAACTATCGGCTCAGGCCCGCCAAGCATAACGACAAAGTTATGATCTTTAATATGATCAGGTAATTTATCCCAGTAGTCTTCCCCATCTTCCGCCTGACCGCCCATTTCTCGGTTAAACTGCGCCATTAATACAGACGCTCCGACCAAACCCAACGCTGCTTTCTGCGCCAGGTTGTACCGCTTGGGACTTAGCCAGGATTCCGATTTATCTCTAGGAGTCAAAATAGCCCGGGCAAAGTTAGCCGATCCCTGGATAGAAGCATTGGCAAACATATATCCGGCGTTGAGGTTATTGCCCATCTCACCACGGCGGTTAAAGTTCACTGTTAGGTTTTTGGCTAACTCTGCCGCCTTCTTCTTAGATAAGCCCGCTTTCCTGGCATTAGTATAGGTTGATAGCCTGGTCGTATTTTCCACCACGTCATTGTAGTTATTAACGAAATCCCCAACCTTACGCAGCCAGCGTTTACCTGTAGATTTAGCGTCAGAGCCCTGAACGGCAATTAACGATTCAAGCTCTTTCGCCTGCCCTTCAATATCCTTCATATCGAAGTAGCCGGTTTTGGCACCAGCTTCTAAGTATTCTTTTAGATAGCCGCCCCATTCGCCATCAAAGTTATCTTTGACCAGCCCTTCCTTCAACGCAATAAACGCCTTACCTAAGTCCAGCACCATTTGTTTAACCAGTTTTTCTCCTTCCGCCTTGCCGCCTTTAATGTCAGTTTCAGCCATCAGATTGTAAAGTGCCGTTTGCACATCACGACTGGCGTTTGACAGCATGAACTCAGGGTTCCAGCTGGTTACCAGGGAAGAAAGAACCCGGGTTACCTTGCCAACGGTTTGGGTGAGTAAATTGGTTTGCTCCACCCCAAGTCCAAGCATCGCCTTGTGTAATCGCTCATCGTGGATCTTGATGTACTTGGTTTCACCATCCACCTTAGTGGTAAAGTACTTATCCGCCAGCAATGCCAATGGCACCTTACTTTCCCTTACCTCTTGGTATTTTTTGCCGGTTGCTTTGTCAGTACGGGTCACTATTTCACGGTGGATTTCAGGGTTGTCGCTATCGAATACCTCCCATAGGCTCGGATCGGGGTTGTCCTGTACCATCTTAAGGAAGGTTTGGCCTACTTCGTTTTTACGGGACCGGATGATCTTCTCGCTGGAATCTTTGATGGCATGTAACAGAGGGCTTTCCGCCTGAGTTCGACGCCCCATGGCGGTGATAGACTCTTTCCCTTTAATGTTAAAGGCCTTTCCTACACGAGGGTAAGCCTTGCCCTTGCTGTCTGTTTCATTTTCGGCAAATCCTTTTAGTGGCACATAAAACTGATATTTATCCTGCCAGGCGTCTATCAGATCACCAGTCTCCAAACCAAACTCTTTCAGTCTGCTGCGTTGCTCAGCCAACATCTTATAAACCAGCTGAGCCACCTCTTCCATACTCTGGGTTTTCCCCTGGCTTTCAAAATCAGCTAGTGTTCCCTTGGCTTTGGCTGTGTCCATGCCGGAGCCACCGTCCTGCATCTTAGGGTTAATACTGGCGATATGTTCATTTCGCTCCTGGGCATGTTTGGCGATTAGATAAACGTCCAGCTCAGCTCTATCTATATTTTTTTCAGCAATGGCTTTCGCTATCGGCTCAACGTAGGCTTTATCTAGCTGACGCATATCCTCGCCAGCCTTTCCATGGAACAAGTCTTCGGCAACATAAGCATCATTACTTTCATCAACCCGACCCCCCTGAGCTTTAATCGCGGCCTGCACTTTTTTTAATGATTGGAATTTGTCTTGTAGGGCGGTGATGATTTTATCGGTGAGAGTGGTATCACTAATGGAAAATCCTGTATCCCCTTTTGCTTCCCCATCAAAAAAGCCAGCATCTGCGCTGGCTTCTCGTGAGAATTTTATCTTGTCATCAGGACCTATATTTTGGGAATATCCATTTTCTTCATCAACGCGCGCATCTGAACGTGGGTCTCGTGCGCGTCTTGCCTCAAGGATTCTATTTCTGACTTTGTCAGCATCCTTGGCGTTGAAAATATAGCGCGCCTCCGACTGAGTGAGTCGGTCAAACCCGTATCCAAATTCTTTTCGCCACCAGTCTTCAAGGCCTGAATCCCTATAATGATCTCTTAACTTGCTCAACATCTGAGCATCTAAGGCAATCTTAGAACGATGTAACTCACCAGTAAAGTCAATTTTTTCATTGAACAATGTTTCACCACCATCACTTTCAATGCTATCATTAACACTGCTATGGCGATTAGCGGTGGAGGCCACCCGTCCAGTTCTTGTAAGGGGACGCTGAGCATATTCGCTGCGCTTGCTGGAAGCGCTGGTTGAGGGTTCGCTCCTCTCCCATAGCAGCTCAAATCCTTTCTTTCCGATGAACTTCTTCTTTACTGGGAAAGCAGTGTTTACTCTGTAGTAGTCTTTTTGCTTACCTGGCACCAACTGAACAAACATGATGTTATCGCGCTCGCCAACCTTTGCTATCAGTAATTGACCTGCAGTTGCTTGATAAATAGCATCGTAGTTTTGTGCTACATCAGCGACAAATTCGCTAACATCATACCCAAGCCCATTAATTTGCTTTTTATGTCCATCTTCTATGTGCAATAGCCCGTAGCCGGATCGAGAGTTCTTATCATGCTTACCTAGATTTAGCCTGATCTTTCCTGGTTGACGTTTAATTTGCTGCGCGACTTCGCCAGGTATTGCTCCAACTTCTACCCCCTCGCCCTCTAATTCAGATCTGTTAAACGATACGCCGTGCTTAGCTCCATCTGCAATACGCGACACATTATCCTTTTTTAAACCTCTCGCGATCGTAGCTAGCACAGCGTCCAACTCGCTAGGCGACACTTCCATTCGAGGTAGCAATCCAGCTCGCCTTAATCCCTTCCTCAAAAGGCTGACAACCTGGTTCCACCAAATCTTAATCATCCCCCGTTTGGGCTGGTTTTCCACAAAATGCGCAAATACCTCTTCAGCCCTTACAGCAAGAGACTTGTCACTGTAGTTTTTATCTACAGTTTCCCAAATAGCTTTAAGCTCTGGATACTTATCTCTTGAACTTACTATTTTAGCTATCAGCACTTTATACTCACCGTCAGAGAGTACGTTGTGCAGCCCGTAATGCCCTAGTATTTCATGGGCTAGTGTTTTTTGGGCTTCCTGAGTAGAAGATAGGTTCTCTGCAATTAGTACAATTGTGTTGTCGGCTTTAATGAACGCCCCCCTTACAACCCCTTCAACCTCACCTGGGAACCTTGCTTCAAGCTCTGCTTGGGTTGCAAGGACTTCTACTTCCACATTTGAGACCTGTAGCCGCTTCTTCCAAGACTTCACATATTGCTCTAACTGGCGAACGGGAACGTGTTTTTCTGGTGTTTGGTTTATCTTTGATTGACGCGAGAACAGCAGCACCCCAGATTCCGTTTCAACCTCTCCCATCGTTTCAAACAGAGATCGATATGCTTTGGACACGACTGACATTTCTTTTTTAGTTGGGTACGGATATTTATCTTTATTAATGTAATGATCTTCACCCACTACATTCGCTAAATACTGACTTGATGCCCCTTGCGCCTTAAGTTTATCGATCACAAAGCTTTCAAAAGCTCGGGCCGTCACTTCTTCCGTAGTTGACCAATAGTCCTTAGCTTTTACAGCGTCTAGCTTTTTCGCTCTACCATAAACCTGAGTTTCTGTTTTCAGTACTTTCGTGATACTGGTGAATGCTTCAAACACAGCTTTACGAACACTGCCATTTTGTTTGCCTGCCTCAGTCATAAAATAACCAGCATCACCTCTTTTGGCGAAGTGATTGTCCAGTGCATGCCACCATTCATGAGCGAGCGAACCAGCACCGTCACGCTTCGTTAAGTTGATAACCACATTGCCGGGTTCATAGTGGGCCTTAGCTCCGCGCGTCCCTCGGGCACCGAATGCTAGGCCTAGTTCTCCATTTAAGGAAATAGCTTTAGGATTAATACCCAGGATGTCAGCTAAATCCAACAAACCATCGTAAGCTTCATTAAGGTCAGCCTGCCGCTTTCCTTGCTCTACCCAGTTGCCAAACTGGACACCTCTAAAGCCAAAGGCCTTTGCGAAATGATCAGGCGTGACATCTTTGCCGTTTCTATGGTCCTTACCTATACGAGGGTTATTGGTTCGGGTTCTCACTGACTGAATTGTTTTTTTCTGCTTTAGCTCAGCTTCCAGCCAACCTTGCTGCTCCCGTATGAAGGCTCTGGCCTCACTGGCTGTTTTAAATCCAGATTTCAGATCTATATATTTGTGGGTGGCAATTTTTTTGCCGACGATAATGCCACTACCTGGTTGAGAGTAGTTGCTATACACTTCAAACTTGGTTGCTTTGTCAGTCTTGGGTGCGGCCGATTGCTTTTGTAAGTAGGATTTAAGCCCAGCAAAGGCGGCTTCCCTGGAGTCAAAGTCATCCACACCTTTAACTTCACGCCAGTATTTACCTTGCTTTTGTTCGATACGTGATTTGGTTATACCCTTTGGATATGGTTTACCCTTATAAGTAGTGTAATGCTCAGTCCTTACTCGGTAACCTTTGCTATCTGGCATTCCCTCAGAAAATGCACCAACCGCCGCATCCTGTTCTATCTGGTTGTAGATATCATCTGCACGGATCCCGTCATAGGTTCGCCTTCTCTCGCTAGAGGTCATGCCGTAGACATTAGCCAGCACTTCTTGAGGGTTAGCCTCGGGGTTATCCAATATTTCTTTTGCTGCCTGGCGAAGTTTGCCGATATGGTTTATCCAGCTTTTCATTCTCCAAGCTGACTTAGGTTTAGCCGGCACCCCATCACGGATAGCTTTATAGGCAATAAGAGCTTTACTCGGCATCCCTTCAGCTACTAGCTTCTAGTAGTCCAATGCTGGAAATACTTCGCTTAACTTCACTTTGGCGGCATCAGAGGATAGCTCCCGAGAAAGTCGCTCTTGATTCCGCTGCCATACGTGCTTTCGAGCGCCAAGCAAGGTTTCGCCAAAATCAGAAATTGCCGCTGACTTTTCTTTTGCCTCAGATACAACAACGCCCTCATTTGAGGGCGTCTTTTCTACTGCTTCTGCAGTAGCTATTTCCGACTGTTCTCCTTGGCTGTCGAGATTGCCTGGCTTATCACGCGCTCCGCTTCCCACTGCATTTCCCGATCCTGGATTGTCAGCCACTCTTTCATGTCCGCGACTGTCCGGTCCGCGTACTGCTTCAGCGTTTCCCCTTCCCTCTGCTCGGTCGGCGTGAAAATCCTTTCTTTCATCTTTAACCTCATCAAGCTGCTCAACAAGTTGGCGCTCGTTGATCGCACCACTTTCATATTCTGCAACAAGATCGCGTATTTGTTCAGGTTTTAATCGAGAAAAATCCTCTTGTATTTTTTCAGGATCTACCTTTCCGGACACCTTCCAACCGAAACCGCCTTCAGTTTTCACCACCTCAGGGGTCATACCCAGCTTCTGAGCATCACGAAACCCTTTTGAAACCCTCAGTGATTTTTCAGAGCCAAAAGGTTTGCCACCGGCTCTTAACCTCAATTCACCTTCGTCAGGCAGGTTGGCATATTTTGACGCGATCTGATTAATGAGTTTGCGCGATTCAATATTTTCCTTTGAGTGAAACTGTGGTGCATTGCTCTGCTGCTCCAATCTGTCATCTGGACGAACCTTTCTATCAGTCTCGAAAATAATATCTTTTTGCGGGATCCTTGGCTGGTAGTTTTCAGCCTGGCCTTTCTTGAGCGCATCTATATCAGCAGGACTTAGGGAGTCATGAACAGGCGACTCCAGCACATGAGTCATTGGAACACTTGGCTTAGCTTCTTTTTCTGGGTCCAATACTTCGCCGCTAAACTCACGCTGTTGCAAATCGGTCTTCGCTTGTTTGGGAGCCGTCGGTAACTGGGTAGTCTCACCTTCAACTGTCCGCCCAGGTAGGCGATTCTCCTCCGCCGCAACTTGCTCTGTTGCCGCTGGGATAAAATCCCCCCTGACGTGCCTAGCTAGCTCCGGCTCTGGCTGGGTCCAGTTAGGCTTGGAGTTAGCTTCGGACGCGTAGATTTCACCCCATCTCATTCGTCCAGTCTCCAGTTAGGCTTGGAGTTAGCTTCGGACGCGTAGATTTCACCCCATTGCTCATTCGTCCAGTCAGGATCTTGTTTTGTGGCAACTTCGGCATCTTGCTTTGCCTGTGCCAGCAATTCGTCCACGTTTGGCGTATGTTGCTGCTCTCTGGCCGCAAGGTATGCCTCTTGATCTTCTTGCGCCCGCTGTCGCTGGAATGCTGGCTGGCTTAAATCATTTACATTCACATCGTCAATGCGCCCGTCATAGTTAGCAAACTCGCTAGCATCTTTAATTTCCAGCTCAGTCCTGGCCTGCTTAATTATTTCACCAGTAGCACCCATCATGCTATCTAGATCACTCTCCCCAACCTGGTTGGCTTCGGTTAATTTGTCAGAGTTAAATTTAGCAGGAGCTTTATTGAGTAGCCCCCCTAACGCACCAGGACCGGCACCAATGACGCCTTCATTCAGGCCAGCAACCAGAACACCTTTTGAAACATCGAGCTCAGAATTTACATTGTCTCTGATCGCATGGTTTACTGCTGATTGGGTTGCCGCGCCCTGGCCGAACTCAGTCACACCTTCAACAGCAGCGCCCTTTGCGGCACTGCCTAGATAGGTTGTTCCCTTTGGCATAACACCCAAGCCGCCAATGTAACCACCCAGTGCGCCACCGGCTACATCTGCAAATATGGCACTTTTATCTTCCCAGGCTTGTGATGCTGTATTTTCGGCTAAATTGCCTCGCGCTTTTGCCACCAGGTCATTAACAGATAAGTTGGGGTTCTCATCCTTAAGATCCCAATACTCCCGACGGAATTCCGGCAAGACCCTAAGCTCATCGTATGGTATTTGGTTTACTTCATCTCTCGCCTGGTTGGAGCGCATACCGCCAGCCATAGCCGCTGTTGCTGCAGCCATGGATGCTGCATTGATGGCCTTATCTGCCAGCCCCATTTTCTTGGCTTCGTTCTGAGCCATTTCTTTGGCAATCTTTCCAAGTGCCATTTTGCCGCCCTTGGCAATAACACCGCCTGGAACAAGAAGATCGGCTTGCTGGCCAATAACCGTCCCCATTGAAATAAAGTAGTCATAAGCCCCAGCATCTGAATTTAGGCCTATGCTGCCGTCTTCATGCTCGACAAATATCTGGGTGTGTAAACCTCGAACCCCGTCATCACTCATGGTCTCCTTCTGAGAGTCGGCCCAGTTTTGAGCGCTGTCACGGGCATCACCCATAAACCGGTCCATAGATTCCGGTGCCAAGTGACGCCCGGTTTCAGCCAGACCAGCCGCGCCAGTACCTACGCCATATTGAATAGCATCAATAAAATCATACATCGCACCTTGTTGCTCTTCCGGAGGCAGATTAAGTCTTGAGGGGGTTCGTTCGGCTATCTTTCGGTATAGGTCGAGGGACATTAGGTACTTTCCTTTAGGCATAAAAAAGCCCCGGCGTGTGGCCAGGGCTTTATAGAGAGGGGAGCTTTAGATTATGGGGGAATATTAGGGCACTTTTTGGATTGAGTCTATTTCGAATACCGTTAGAAGCTTCCCCAATTTTTGATTGCTCCTCCCATTCCGTTCCCCTTTTTGTCGGTTAGTTGCGGCTGCGACTTCTGACCGGGGGTCATACCCGGCCTCTCTGGTTCAGCAACGGGGCTAGGTTGCGGCTCTTCCTTGGGTGAACTCTGCGCCAGTTTTACTTGCTCATCGGCCCATTTAAAAAGACCAGAAAAAGTAGATTTACTAGCGAGTTCATTTCCCCCCAACTGGGTTAACCGCCGAATGTAATTAGCTTCAAGGTCATTCTCTCTCTGAAGAGTAGCTTTTCTATCGCCCCCTTCTTCACTAAGCGCAATAAGTGCATCCTCAAACGTGTCATTGAGCTGGCCGACTTCTGCATCAAACTTGGCAATTCCATCCCGCTCACTCATATAATTTATTTCATTCGCGGCACGAGTGTTGGCCCCTTGTTCCCGGATCCTTGTTTGCTTGGCTGAAGCTTCATTCTGCTGCTGACCATGGAGCATATTGTTGCTGTGACGCTGCCCTTCTAGCGCCATGTTATTGCTGGCTCTTAGCTTCTCCGTAAACATATCCAGATTATTCTGATGATCAGCCAGGCTTTTTTTAGCCCGTAGATCAAGAACCTGGTTTGCTTGTTGATTTGCTGCAGCAGATACACCACCTAACATTTTACTGAATAAACCCATTTGCGCCTCCTTGTGCTTGCTGTGGTTGAGATTGCCCTGGTTGCTGCGGTGATTGCTGGCCTGCGGCTTGGGCTACTTGTTGTAGCAACTGAGTAAACTGCTGTGCCTCTTCAGGTGAAATAAGCCCTGATTGTTTGCCAGATTGAGCCAGCATTTGAATAGCGACGTACACGCCGCGGTCAAATGCCTGCTCCCCTTGCTCCGGTGAAAGCTTTTCCGATTTAACCAGTAAGTCGGCCAAGAGTTTCGCCAAGTCACGAATTACCAATAGAACAATGTTCGGAGGAATAGTCTTGTTTTGTTTGCGCAGGCGACCATAGACGGCAATCAGATATTGCGATATGAGTTGGCCAACCCCATGCTCCGGGCTTTGCGCTGATGACAATACTTCTATCGACTTATCCATACCTTGCTCGCCCAGTATTGTTTCCATAGCGCCAGACATTAGCTGGTCATAGACTTGCTGACTTGCCCCGGATTGAGGGGCTGATTGTGGTTGTTGTAGTAGTAGTAGTAAAGACATAGAGTTTCCTGGTATGGATAATTTTCAGAGGGTGTAAAACGCAAAAACCCCGGCGGTTAGGCCAGGGCTTTAAGTAACAACTTTAGATTGTTGGGAAATTTTAGGGCATTTTTTGAACTGAGTCTATTACCTATCGTTGAGAGCGATAAGTCTGACTAGAACTGGGCTGGTTATCGATACCACTGAACCTCAGGGTATTTCACTATCAAGCTTCACAACCCCAGCAGCTCAGCTAAGAGCGTGGTGACGCTTCCTACGCCGCAGGCAATACAAATTTGGCTTCTAGCTCATGTAGCATTTCAAATGTATTCAGGTAAGAAACATTGAGTAATTTACATACATTAGGTATATGGATTTTCTTTTTAATGTCCGGCTTATACACTTCTTGAGTGACTATGGTCGCCCCAGTTGCCATCGCAGTGGCGATTAGCCATGGGTCCGCACCGCCAAGGAACTCTTCGTGCGTCCCTTGTTTCATGTGATGCATTTTATAAACTTTCTGAACAACGATTCGGAAGGCTGTTTGAATCTTTTCATCACTTTCTGGGATAAAAATGTGCGAGTTATCCTTCACCCATTCGCTAAGCTCATCATTTCCTCTTACAAGCTCAACTTTTACCATTTGGATGCTAACAATGTCTTGCTTTTCATGGGCTTTGAGTAGCCAATCCCAATATGCCGGACAAATCCCCATTCCGTAATAACGGCCCTTAGCTTCGATAAAAGTGTTAGCATCCAATAGATATTTCATTGAGGTAATTTACTCGCATATTTCCCTAGGGCGCTTGGAGCGACACCTAACAACTTGCCAGCATCCCTTAATAAAAGTCGTCCACTTCGAGCCTCGGAAACTACCGCCTGGGACATTTTCAAGCTATTCCTTGAACCTGCTGTTCGGTAAAAATCTCCCCCGCCATCACCACCTTTCTTTCTGAAGGCTTCTAGCTCCGCTTGATAAAATTCGTTGTATGCACGCCAGTCGATCACGCCAGCATCAAGCGCTCGCTTCGCTACAACGAATTTGCTGACATGAAATCGACTGGCGATACTGGTCAAGTTGCTAACTAGACTTTCTTCATAAGACCAATCCCGCTTCATCCGCTTTTCTGGAACGAGAAATTCACCGGCTATCTGGTTGCAATAACTTTCTTCTTTGGCATTAGATGGTTCAAGGTTAGATATACCGCTACTTCCTAACCATATGTGCGCCAATTCATGGATCAGAGTAAACAAGCGCGCAGAAGGGGCGTCAGAGCTATTAATGAATACAACAGGGGCGAACTCGTCAGTAATTGCAAATCCCCTGAATTCATTAACCAAAAGCTTTCTATGAGTGTTGTTTCCAACAATGCCGCTACGTATGACCATGATGCCAGCGTTTTCTGCACCTCCAATCAACGCACTGTAATATTTCTCCCAAGTCCCTTTATCGGGAACACCAACGCCGAGAGCTTTGTGAATTGCTTCAACAGCCTCATAGATTGGAGTTTTCAAGTTGATGGATCCTACATAAGGATTTGGATCCATTTCGTTTGCAGTTAGGTACTCCCTATACCATTCTTGCTTCGTGAGTACCTGAGTGATGATATCTCTAAGTTCAAGACTTGGGCGATCGACCACTCTTCCTTCTACAGTGCGAAGATCAGGGATCGACAGTGTCTCTTTTGGTGGCTGAGGGAGAAACAAGTAACCAAAAGGTGTATGGGTATGCTTGGCAATGTTTTGTGCCTGCTTAAAAGTCGGCTTTGCCTTACCCATCTCCCAGTTAATAACTTTCTCCAGCTTCACGTTCATCTTTTTTGCGAGCGTGTCTTCGCTTAGGCCGGACCGGTGTCTAGCCCAACTTATCTGTTCTGGATTTACTAAAGCTTGAGTTGCCATTACAAAAATTTACTTCTATTCAATCTATTGAATTATACCCCGAAACGGGAAGAATTTCACAAATTGGCTACCTAAGGATACTATTGAGTTATAACACATATATTATTTTCCGCTATACTAAATTTTCATAAATTCAGTGTGTTACACTGACTTGAGGTTGAATACGTGAACTAAGACTAAAAAATCGAACTTATCATAGCTTCCGAGAAGGACAGCAATCGTTCATAGGCTAGAAAAGCCCCGGTACATGACCAGGGCCTTGATAGAGTGAAACCCGACTAGGCCGGGCTGCTGTGCGGGGAGATCCGCAATGAGATTAGATATGCTCTTCCATTCGCTCCAAGTTAATTGCTACCCCTCTACAAGTACCTCGCTTTTTGAGACCTTCATAGGAGTTAACATCAGCAACACCATCAGCTTTCCCTTTCTCAAATGCAGCATCATCAGAAGCCAGTACATCCCAAACATCAAAATACGCTTTTAGCTTCGGTCGAGTTTGAGATAACTTAATATCTGACATGCAAGCCGAAGCCAGCCCTATAGAATTACCTACATTGTAAGCATCTTTATAATAACTCTTATTTTTTAGCTGAAGCACTCCGCGATTTTCGAATGAGTCGAAATTTCGCACAGCATGAGTACATGCAGAAGGGTCTTTATGTATAGCTGCTCTTGCCTCACTAACTCCACTTAAATACTCGGAGTTACCTTCATATTTCACTTTAACAAATTGGTAAAGCGCTTTAGTTACAGGGCGTTTTTCTAGGCCACTTTCTGATAAGCATTCCGGAATATGGCCAAATGCAAACCCTACCTTACGAGGTTCATTGCCAAATGCCTCTGAGATAAGGTTATATTCTTTGTTGCTTGAGTCAGGCGAGCTGGCGCACGCAGCTAGGAAAAGTGATGTGAACACCAGTAGCTTCTTCATTCCATGAAACCCTAATAAATAAAACTGACAACTACACTAATATCAATCTAATTTATTAGCAATAACCTGTGGTTACGTATACTTTCCACCTCGCTGTAGTAGTCCCCGCTTTTTCCAGGCGTCCTCATGACCATCAGGGTTATATTTGGGATTAAACGGATCATGGATCCCGTAATCCATAACATAGCCAGAGAAGTCTTTAGCTTGGCCCGTTTCCTTTTCGGACTTCCCGCCTGTATTTTGAGGTGCCCCTTTAACCAAAAGCCCAGGGCTACTAACGGCTGTGTCTGAGGTTAGGCCATCAGAACTACGAAACCGTTGCCTCGCTTCATCTGGGCTTTCCCGGTTAGAAAATGCTACAGGGTATGCATCTCTAACAGCTTTAGTACCCAGAATAGCTTGAGTTACGCCACCCACCCCCCCAAGAACAGGAGACACCTTGCCCAACCCTCCTGTTACCAAGTCGGCCAAATCTCCCCCGGAACCCTCATCATATAATTCATCAGCGTAATTCCTAGCTCGCTCTTCTAACGGAGTGTAACCACCAAATGTGTCAACGATAGAGCTAATAGCATTAACAACCGGACTGAAAAATGGCACAACTTTACTCCCATCTTCTGCAGCTCGTTGTCCTGTTCTGTCGTGTACGGTATCTCTAAACGTGCCAATCCGCTCTCGAATCTCAGGCTGAGATAGCTGCCTCCCTCCCATTTGCTGGCCTGAGTTGCCGCTGCTAAGTAAACCATTACCGCCGGGCCTGCCATAACCTGAGCCTGTTGATGTTCCTGAAACGCCACCACCGAGACCTCTATTTGTTCCCTGTTCGCTAGCGTTTGAAGTTTGCGACTTCCATTCATTTAAGGCATTGTCACGACTATCGGTTTGCCCGTCGCGGTCAGGGCCTTCTGTCCCTCCGCGTCCATTGTCAAATCCACCTGAACCGTCATACGCTCCCTTTGCCATTATTTTCCCCTGCTTCAGAAATGAAAAAGCCCCGGCGTGTAGCCAGGGCTTTAATGTGTTTATTGGAATAACTAAGCTTTACAACTCTTGAACGTAGAAATTTCCCGGCAGAGGATGCCCGCTCTTGGCGTAACTCCCGACTTCAACCTTAACGACTTGGGGATCATCAACCGTCGCTTTTAGTACGTTGTCACCCGTAACAGGGCAACTACCGTAAAATTTAATAAAATCTGGTCCGTCATCTCCAATGACAAAAAATGTAATTGACCCCTCAGCACCTCTGGATGTTCCACCCACATCGTTTAAGTCAGTCCGAAACCTATCCCCAGGCTTAATCTGATAGCCCGTTTTAATGGGATCGTGCCAGTTTCCATCATCTGCACTGCGGTCGTTGTAATACAATGTGTGGCTTGAGTCGTTTTGAATAATGAAGTGAACACTGAAATTTGCCATCTATGTATCCTCAAATAGGTAGGTACAGCTAGAATTGTCATTTTGCTAGCACCGAATTGCGCCCCTAAACAAAAATACACAGCTCGAACTAGCAGTTAACTTATAGAAGACAAATCACTCTCATTATAATTACAGCCAATTACCTTTGGCGCAATTGGGCTCACATTACTTACCACCCTGTCGTTTATAGCCTCGAGTCAATAACCCACCTTCGCCGGAAGCTATGGTTGGATACTGAGCTGTGTAACCACTAGGAGCAACAATCGCGTTAGCTTCATCTTGACGTTTAAGCTGCTGCTCCTGATACCATCTAGCCTCCTCCATCGCTTCTTTGCTATCGAAGTGCTGTGCTATTCCAAATCCTGCGCCAGCGAGTAACTTGGCTGATCCGGGGTTTGTTTCTATCCAGCTGGACACTTCGCCAGCACCATCAAGGATCCCTTTCCCTGCAGTTGTCAGCAGCGTTCCGACGCCACCAAATACTTCACCAAAACCTGAAAAATCAAACATGCCTAATCTCCTTGCTACTTAGGTGGGTTGGGCGGTAGAGCCCGAGGAAAGGTTTAACGATGGGAACGCATCTGTATTTATTATCCCGGTGGAATCCATCATGTGCTTGAAGTAGGTGGAACCTGCAGCTGCCGAACGGTCCAGGCTTTCAAGGATAGATTTTTTAGTCTCCTCATCGGCACCAGGCATTTTGCTGATTTCCTCAATGGCTCGCTGCTTATTCAGGATCATCTGTTTCTCGAAACTCAGTAACTCTCCGACTGCGTTGGCCGACACTGTGCCTTCAAGCTCTTTCATCGCTAAACCATGCCGCTGGTCAGCTTGTTTCCGACATTTCGCAGCGATTTATGCTGGCAGCATTATTTTCTCGCCCAGGCGTTGTCGCCAGCCCTCTGAACCGTCTCTCCACCTAAGCCAGAAGCGGCAGTCTTAAATTTCGGGATCATCAAGCCTACCGCGCCGGGGCACAGTATGTGTTTTTCTTTTCCGCCGCTCATTCCAACTGGTAGAGCCGCGCTATCTCTTTACCGCACAGGCGGAGGATTTTCTCCTTTTCTTCCGTCAACCCAGTGACGCAGGCAGCTAGCCCTGGCGCATTCACTAAGTGGATCCCGTTCATCCGTTGGAAGATCCACCTCATTGTCGGGGTGGCGGTGGGCTTGCCCACTTGGTTAAGCACGGTTTCATCTGCTGTTTTCAGGTTTTCCCGCAATTGGTATTGGCCTGCGTTGTACACCATCATCAACGCCTCGATCCGCTCCGGCTTTTTCAAGAACACCCCATTGAGGTGAAACTGGGGGTCTTTGATCAGGCGGAAACCCCGCTCGACCCCTTGTTGCGATTTGTAGGCGGCGAGCAGGCCAGCGACCTCCTGGTTGCCCAGTTCATTGGTCGCCAGCACGAAACGGCCCAGCTTGTTACGGTGCGGCCGGATCTTGTCCTGGCAGGGAGTCGACTCAAGTTCGAGCCGGTAGTGCGACACCTCAGGCTCGGCGTCTTTTTTCGGCCGACCACGACCTGCGTGTTTTTTCACCTCGCTGACCTCAACGTGACTAAGCCGGTGGTATTTGAGTTTACGCTCAAACTGCGCCGCCGCGTTGCGCGCGTCTTGTTTGCAGGCAAAGGCCTGCCCGGCCAGTTTGCGGGCCTGGCTTTCCGCTTCGGCCCCGGCTTTGGCGATGCGCTTGTCCAGAGTGCGACACTCTCTTTGCTCGGCCTGGCTGGAGTGGACCAGCAGCCACTGCTGCTTCAGCCCGCGCTCCACCTGGCCCAGCAAGACACCTTGATAACCTTGTTCCAGCGGCTGCCAGGCGAAGTCACTGGTATCGGCCTCGACCAGGAGTTTGACCGCTTTTACGCTTTCTGGCGCCCGAGTGACCCAGAGGTAGGCCGCTGTCAGCAGTTTTCCGTGGACGTAGAGCGCCGAATCCGCAATAACCAGCAGCTCCGGGCTGTTCTCCAGTGCTTGGCGGAAGGACTGGAGTTTGGCTAGGGTGGCGTGGAAGCTGGCTTTGTCCTGGCTGTTGCCGTCCAGGCCTTCGCTCCAGATCGGTAAGTCCGCCGGACCGCTGACGATCAGGGACAAGACGAGTTGTTTGAGATCCGGCCGGTGATCTTTGGAGTAGCCCTGCTTGGGCAAGGGCGGTCTGGACTCGCCTTCCAGGTAAAGGTGTTCGAGATCATACTCGCCCACTAATTTGAAGCTGGTGCTGTCCAACCGGAGGGTTTGCCGTCTACCGGGCGGGGTGAATTCCTGGTGGATCTCATTGGCAATCTCGGCGAGCAGCGCAGTGACACCGTATTCGTAACAGGCGTCCAGGGTACGGCCCAGCGCGTCATCGTTCAACTGGGCGGCCTTGACACCTTCGCCAAATAACAGGGAAACCGCTTTGTCTTCAAAAAACTGGGGCGATAGATAAATGGGGTTCTGAGTGAAGCCCAGGCCGTTGATGATCATGGCCTTGATACGCTGGCCATGGCTGAGCTTGGAGCCATGCTGTTTGGACACCGGCAGTCTGGCGTCGATGCGTTCGACCAGTTTGAGCTTGTCGACGAAGCCGGCAACCAGGCCATGGTGGCCGAGAGTTTCAACCCGGATCTGTCCCGATTTAATGCTGGTGTTGATGGCGGCCATAGCGCTCCCCGTTAATACATATCCTGGGACGATTGTGCCATGGCAGCGGTCAGAGGCTTGTGATCTTTTGGCTATAGTTTCTGTGATCTTTCAGACATTGGACACGCTAAAGTGAGATAGATCACATTTTTAAATTATCTAGGTGAGATGCAAATGGTGCGGAATGTCGGTCCTAACAATTGCCCTGCATTTTTTCTTCTGCTATTAATTACTATCTTAAAATTTTTTCACGCACCTTTATGGCGCATAAAACGGAAATAGCACCATAATAGTGCAGAAAGGCACCATATTGGTGCAACCGCTTTACTGTAAGTTTCAACAGGTTGAACTAACTTCCTTGTATCACTGGGATTTACAACTTGGCACGCTTCTAGCTTGCTATGCTGGAAGATAACGATTTATTTATGTAGAGCCATCAATTTTGATGACACCGGAGGTTATAAAAGCATGTCCGCAGAAAGCGTATTAGCTCTGATCAAAGAGCAAGATGTTAAATTCGTAGACTTACGTTTCACTGACACTAAGGGTAAAGAGCAACATATCTCTATCCCTCATCACCAGGTTGATGAAGATTTCTTCAGTGAAGGCAAAATGTTCGACGGCTCTTCAATCGCTGGCTGGAAAGGCATCGACAAGTCTGACATGGTAATGATGCCAGACCCGGCAACAGCGGTACTTGACCCGTTCACAGATGAAACAACCCTGAACATCCGTTGTGACATCCTTGAACCTGACACAATGCAAGGTTACGACCGTGACCCACGCTCTATTGCTCGTCGCGCCGAAGGTTACATGCGCGCCGAAGGTATTGCTGATACTGTATTGATCGGTCCTGAGCCAGAGTTCTTCCTGTTCGATGACGTTCGCTTCGGCACCGACATGGGCAACGTGTTCTATAAAGTAGATGACCAGGAAGCAAGCTGGAACTCAGGTAAAGAATACGAAGACGGCAACACAGGCCACCGTCCAGGTGTTAAAGGCGGTTACTTTCCAGTAGCTCCTGTTGACTCTTCACAAGACATCCGCAGCGCTATGTGTTTAATCATGGAAGAAATGGGTCTGGTTGTTGAGGCGCATCACCACGAAGTAGCGACTGCCGGTCAGAACGAAATCGCTTGTCGTTTCAACACGTTGGTAAACAAAGCGGATGAAATCCAAATCTACAAGTATGTAGTTCATAACGTAGCCCACGCATACGGTAAAACAGCAACCTTTATGCCTAAGCCGCTGGTTGGCGATAACGGTTCTGGTATGCACGTTCACCAGTCTCTGGCGAGAGATGGCGAAAACTTGTTCTCTGGTGACCTTTACGGTGGCATGTCTGAAATGGCATTGTTCTACATCGGTGGTATCATCAAACACGCCAAAGCAATCAACGCATTTGCTAACGCGTCGACTAACTCATACAAGCGTCTGGTACCTGGCTTTGAAGCACCGGTTATGCTGGCTTACTCGGCCCGTAACCGTAGCGCATCAATCCGTATCCCGGTGGTTCCTTCTCCTAAGGCTCGTCGTATCGAAGTTCGTTTCCCTGACCCAACGGCTAACCCATACCTGGCATTCTCTGCAATGCTGATGGCTGGCCTTGACGGAATTAAGAACAAGATCCACCCTGGCGATGCCATGGATAAAGACCTGTATGATCTGCCGGCCGAAGAAGCTGCTGAGATCCCACAAGTTGCAACTTCACTACAAGACGCGCTTAATTCACTAGACGCTGATCGTGAATTCCTGACTTCTGGCGGCGTATTCTCTGACGATTTCATCGATTCTTATATCACGCTTAAATCGCAGGATGTTGAAGCCATTAGCATGGCGACGCACCCGCTTGAGTATCAGCTTTACTACTCTGTATAAGCTCAGGTTTTAACTCAAAAAACCCGCCATTTTGGCGGGTTTTTTATTGCCTTCAGAAAAAGCATAAGCGACACTGTTCCCTTAATTCAAAGGGACCTCATCATGAAATACGCTCTCGCTTTAATGCTCCTTATCGGCGCCTCTTCTACCTTTGCCGAGACCAAAGTATACCGCTGGGTAGACGAAAAAGGCGTAGAGCATTTTGCCGATAAACCAATTCCCGGCGTGATGGCCAAAGAAGTCGATATTCAGACCTTCCAGGGCAACGTTTTCAACGTTCCGAAAGCAACCCCTAGCAGGGTTCCAAAAGATAAAAAAAACAAACCCACCGCTGATAAAAAAACTAAGTTTGCTGCCGAGATCGTCAGCCCTATGGATGACGCCGCTATCAGAAGCAATGATGGCAGTATTGAAATATCGGTCAAAATAGAGCCTGGGATGAAAGTGGGCCAGAGTCTCCAGCTGCTAGTTGACGGTAAACCTCTGGGCAAAAAGCATAAATTAACCAGTATACGGGCGACAAATATCCATCGAGGTACACACTCACTGCAAGTTCAGCTTATCAATAAAGACGGCAAGGTAATTGCATCTACCTCTACTATTAAGGTGCACGTACTTAGAGCATCGGTGGGCTAGCTCAAAATTGCATCAAGTCGATGCAATTTTGGTGCAGCAGGTCTAAACTAAGCCAAGGTTGCACCAATAAGGTGCACAGAGAAATAGGAGCCGCACCTTGTTGTCCAAGCAGGAGCTATACACATCATTACTGGATAATCTCGTTTCATCGGTATATTTACTGGATGAAGCGCTGACCGTCCAATACACCAATCCTGCCGGGGAACAGTTGCTGGGACACAGTGCCGCTAAATTAGTGGGCCGGTCGCTGAACAAGCTATTAGACCACACCTCTCTGGATTTTGAACTCATCCAAAAAACCATCAAATCAGGTCATGGTTTTACCGATAACGAAGTCACCCTGGTTATCGATGGCCGCCCTCTGCTGGTAGAGCTGACCGCCGAGGCTTTCTATCATGAGCAAAAAACCTTTGTCCTGGTAGAAATGCGTCAAATCGAGCAGCAGAAAAAGATCAGCCAGGAAATCTATCAACACGCCCAGCAGCAAGCGGCACGAGATCTAGTGAGAGGGTTAGCCCACGAAATTAAAAACCCGCTGGGCGGATTGAGAGGTGCGGCTCAGCTACTGGAAAAAGAACTACCCACCCAGGAGTTAAAAGAATTCACCGGTATCATTATTGAACAGGCAGACAGGTTAAGGAACCTGGTAGACCGCCTACTTGGCCCGCAAAAACCGGGAAAGCTAGAGGTCCACAATATTCATAGTGTGCTGGAAAAAATCAGACAACTTGTATGTCTGAACAAGCCGGAAGGTATCGCTATTAAGGTTGATTATGATCCGAGTATTCCCGATTTTGATATGGAGCCGGATCAGATGCAGCAAGCGTTTTTAAATATCGTGCAAAATGCGGTGCAGGCCCTGGGGTCGGAAGGGGAAATCACCATAAAAACCCGTACTGCCTTCCAAGTGACAATACACGGCCAGCGATATCGGCTAGCGGCGGAGATACGTGTTATAGACAACGGTCCCGGGATCCCACAGGAGCTGAAAGACACCCTATTTTATCCTATGGTGACGGGCCGAAATGGAGGTACAGGATTGGGTCTATCCATTTCCCAGAACCTAATCAATCAACACAAAGGGCGTATTGAGTGCAACAGTTGGCCGGGTAAAACAGAATTTGTAATACATCTGCCGCTGAGAAAATAAATTCTAGTAATACTAAATGCAATTAATTGCTCATTGAGCAAAGCAGTAGAGGGTTGTATGTATGGCAGCAAAAGCTTGGGTTATTGACGACGACAGCTCAATTCGATGGGTACTGGAAAAGGCTCTGAGTTCCAGTGGTATGGGTATTGAAACATTAAGTTTCGCCGATGGCGAGTTGATGTGGGACCAGCTGCAACATGAGCAACCCCACGTGATCATTTCTGACATTCGAATGCCGGGCATCGATGGCCTTTCCCTGATGGAAAAAGTACAGGCAAAGTTTCCGGAATTACCTGTGATCATTATGACCGCCCATTCCGATTTGGACAGTGCCGTAAATGCCTACCAGGCTGGTGCATTCGAATACCTGCCCAAACCGTTTGATATTGACGAAGCCGTCGCCCTGGTTGAAAGAGCCGTAACTCACGCAAAAGAAACCAGCAGCAAAAAGAAAGTTCAAGCCAATACTTCCCCCGCTCCGGAGATTATCGGTGAAGCCCCTGCCATGCAGGAAGTGTTTCGTGCCATAGGCAGATTATCCCGCTCCAGTATAAGCGTGCTGATCAACGGTCAGTCAGGTACAGGTAAAGAGTTAGTCGCTCACGCATTACATAAGCACAGCCCACGAAAAAGCAATGCCTTTATCGCCCTGAATATGGCAGCTATACCTAAGGACTTAATTGAATCCGAGCTATTTGGCCATGAAAAAGGCGCCTTTACCGGTGCAAATTCAATTCGTCAGGGCCGTTTCGAGCAGGCCGATGGCGGCACGTTATTTCTCGATGAAATTGGCGATATGCCGTTGGATATTCAAACCCGACTATTGCGCGTGCTGGCCGATGGGCAGTTTTACCGCGTTGGCGGGCACTCATCGGTAAAGGTCGACGTGCGGATCATCGCCGCCACCCATCAGAATTTGGAAAAAAGGGTAACTGAGGGCGACTTCAGGGAGGACCTATTCCACCGCCTTAATGTTATTCGGGTGCACCTGCCTTCTTTGAGCGAGCGCCGGGAAGATATAGTTAAACTTGCAGACTACTTTCTAGTGCTTGCGGCTAAGGAGTTGGCCGTTGATGTCAAAACCCTGCATAAGGAAACCCAGCAATATTTGGCCGAATTACCCTGGCCAGGTAATGTCAGACAACTGGAAAATGTCTGTCGCTGGTTAACCGTAATGGCCAGCGGTCAGGAAGTATTAATATCAGATCTGCCGCCTGAACTGATGGCGCCAGCAGCTCAGCTGCAGACCAAGGGATCCGATGCCATTAGCAACTGGCAGTCGCTATTAAAAAGCTGGACTCAACAACAATTAAACTTGGGGCATACGGATATCCTGTCTGAAGCGACTCCGGAATTTGAACGTATTATGCTGACTACAGCGCTTAACCATACCCACGGACATAAACAGGAAGCTGCTCGTTTACTCGGCTGGGGACGCAATACCCTGACCCGTAAATTAAAAGAGCTGGATATTAGTTAGATACCTGCTCCGTGAGCTCTGTGGTTAACACTGAGCTCACGGCCCTGCCTCGCAAAAAGTCTGGTACACTAAATCCAACCTCCTAAACAGACCGAAACCATGAATAAGATTATCTATATCGCAGACCCTATGTGTAGCTGGTGCTATGGCTTTAGCACTGAATTGGAACAGTTTAGAGCCTCGGTGAAAGACAAACTTAAGTTTGAGCTTGTGGTGGGCGGACTCAGGGCGGGTGATGAAGCCGCCACATTAGATAGTGAGTTTGTGGAAGTGTTGCGACACCACTGGAATAAAGTGGCCGACACCACAGGACAGAAGGTGAATATGGCGTTTCTGGACACAGCAGAGGGTTACCATTACGACACCGAACCCGCTTGTCGCGCCGTTACCCTGATGGGGGAAGCCGCACCTGAACAGCAATTTGAATATCTGGCAAGTGTGCAGAAAGCGTTTTACCAGGACAATAAGGATATTAGCTCTGCAGACATTCTTGCTGAGCTTGGCCAGTCTCAGATAGACAAAGAGATGTTCCTGGAGCTTTTTGCCAGTGACGCAATAAAGGACATGACGCAGCAGGATTTTGAGCTTTCCAGACAATGGCAGGTGATGAGCTACCCCACGTTGCTTTACGCCACTGGCGACAGACTGATTTTACTGTCCCAAGGTTATGCCAAATTCGATGACCTGACTCAGGGATTGGCGCAAATAGAAAATGACCTGACATCCGATTAAGACCCGAAACCTTAACTATCCTTTTGTATATCACCCTGTGCATATGCAAAAGGATTTGATATGCCGAACATTCCTTCGACTGCCGAATCGATACACTTTCCTGCTTTTCCAAACCAGACAGCTTGCCAAATGCTGGCCATGCAGTTTCAATTGCAGCAAAGCCAATACTGGTCAACCGAGCGACGCAGAGCCAGACAGTTTGGCCAACTAAAAGCATTACTGCTTCACAGCCAAAAAACAGTACCTTTTTATCGGAACAGAATAAAACAGCACCACCTCCGCTTCCCGGATCCCTTTAACTGGTCATGGTGGCAACAGCTACCCATACTTTCCCGGCAACAAATCCAGCAAGCGGGTAAGTCTCTTGAAAGCACGGCATTGCCAAGATCCCACGGAAGCCCGCTGGAAATTCAGACCTCGGGATCTACGGGTAAACCCATTAAGGTACTCACTACAGATGTCACCCGCTATTTGTGGCAGGTTTTTGCATTGCGGGACCACCTCTGGCACCAGCGGGATTTTTCACTTAAACACGCCTTTATTCGCCCGGAAAAACTTCAGCTGAGCGGTAACCTCGAAAATTGGGGGCTGCCAGTTGCCAGCATAACTAAAACCGGCCCGGCCGCCCTGCTGAACAGCAAGACTGATATTAGCAAACAAGCAAAATGGCTTAACAAGCAAAATCCAGCATACCTGCTATCCCTGCCCTCCAACCTGCTTGGTTTGCTCGATGAATTTCAGCGCAAAGGATGGACACTGCCCAAACTAAAGGAAGTTCGAAGTTATGGCGAAGCGATACCCGATAGCCTGATCAGCCGTTGCCGGGATGAATGGCAAGCACCTGTCACCGATACCTACAGCGCCCAGGAAGTCGGCATGATAGCCATGCAACACCCTGATACCAGTTTATACCATATACAGGAAGAAAACCTCTTGGTGGAAGTGGTTAATAAGCAAGGAAAGCACTGCAAAGCAGGTGAGGTTGGCCGGGTTTTACTCACTGCTTTACACAATTTCGCTACCCCACTTATTCGTTACGAAATCGAAGACTATGCGCAAGTAGCCGAAATAAATACTTCTGCCATTCGCCTGCCCGCATTAAAACGCATTATCGGCAGACAAAGAAATCTGCTGACCCTGGCTGACGGTAGCCAGCATTGGCCTACCTTTCCGGCCAGGCTGTGGAGTAAAGTTGCAGATATCAGACAATTTCAGTTAAGACAGAAGTCGACCTCACTAATAGAAGTCCATCTGGTGCCGGTAACCCCCCTGAGCCCAGCACAGGAACAAACCCTTAAAGCTAAGCTGGCAGAAAGCCTAAAATTTCCTTTTAACATACAGCTAATTTATCAGGATAAGATCCCGCGGGGAGCAAATGGTAAATTTGAGGACT
Source organism: Psychromonadaceae bacterium (assembly GCA_965249895.1). Classification (GTDB taxonomy): domain Bacteria; phylum Pseudomonadota; class Gammaproteobacteria; order Enterobacterales; family CBDFNC01; genus CBDFNC01. The sequence goes on along the minus strand of CBDFNC010000001.1, from coordinate 286,313 downwards.
TTATCTCCGAGCTGTAGCGTATTACTTTGGGCACTCACTCTCGTCCTTGGTTAGATTAAAAAGGTGTCAATCTGTAACGTCGAACCTCCGTAAGCGGTTAAACCAAACAGAGCTATGCCATTTCGGTAACCAAATACGCCATGGTCAGGTTATCAAACAGGGCAGATCCCGTTGAAATAAACAGGCTTTGCTCCTGCTTTTTTCTTGTTCTGTGTCCTGCAAAAAGCTGGATTAAATCCGTCAATTGGCCAGTTTTGATTAACCCAGCATTAATCCATCGCTTTAGATCTCCGAAATTGGCGGTGTCCCGGCAATCCACATATAACTTTGCCTTGGTTGCCAGGCTATCATCCAACTCCCTTTGATGGTCACTATCGGCACCAACACTGACCACCAAGGATGCACTCAGATTATCTACATCGACTAACGCATGCTTGCTGTCTGTAGCTAAAACCAGTACGGCCCCCAGCTCTTTACCTGTACAAACCTCAAAGTTAACATTAGGGTTATATTGATTCAGCAATTTTGCCGCCTGCATGGCCCGAGCATGCTCTTTATCCTTTAGGTATATGCGGCAAATACCAGGTAAAAAAGACAAGTAAAAAGCACTGTAAAAACCCACACGACCCGCCCCCACTATGGTTACATCAGTTTTATTTCTGGCCAATTGCTTAACAGCCAGGGTTACCACGGCCCCGGTTCGGGCGGATGAGAGTACACAGGCATCGAAGCAATGACTGATATAGTTTTCACTGGCGTCCACTACCAGAGCTTTACCCACTGTAATTTGGGGTAGTAACTGCCGCTGAATATTAGTGCCAACGATTTTAACCGTCTTGAACACTCGTTCTCCCTGACGAAACACGCAGGGCATAACGCGAAAATCAGATCCGGCTAGCGGATCCTCAAAGAGTTGCTTTACCGGTAATTCAATACTCGCCTCGGATCTGGCAATTGCAGCTAATGCGATTTCCAGTGAGCGTAAATAGTGCACAGGCTTGGCCGTTAACATCCTGTGCACCCTGGCATCCTCCACCAGCTGAAAAGGCTCTTTGCTTAAGCGCAGAAAATCATGGGTTTCCTGCTGAAACAACAGCAACCGGCTTTCCACATCTTGCTTAATATGAGTCCTCATCCGACACCTCTCGCTATAACTCTTTTTGTATCGCCAATTGCCGAATATAAGCTGCAGTCCTGATGGCTAATGCTTCTATGGTAAGTGACGGAGATTCGCCGCCGCCCGAACTTGGAAAAACACTGGCATCCACCAGAAACAGATTCTTCCAATGAAAGGCGCGACATAGGGAGTCCACCACAGCCGAGTCCGGATCGGCTCCCATACGACAAGAGCCAAACACATGGGTGGAATGATAAAAATCATAGGTACTGAACTGCTCCAACACCTTTTCCACAGGCAGGGTATCAAACATCTTAAGGATCATAACCCGCATAAATTCCAGCCGGGTTAAGTCCATTTCCGTCAGCTGAGAGTGGATCCTGGCCAGAGGCATAGCATATGCGTCTCTGGCAGTCGGGTCTAAATCCAGGTAAGACCCAGGGTTGGGCAGCGATTCTGCGATCCCACCTATGGACAGGGCGCGGCCAAATTGCTCCCGCATGGCTTTTTTGTGTGGCCGTCCCCAACCCGGTACGATCCGCAGCGCATAATTGATTGGCCCGGTTAAATTCGTCTCCGCCGTGGTCATTGAAAAACGACAACCACCTACCGCCCCTGGAATGGCATCGGCGTGATTGAAATCCCAGCATATGGCATCGGACGGGTGACCTTTGTAACTTGCCAAAGGTTTAGCGTAAAGCGCCGTGACTTCCAGAGACAGGGTTTCCATCAGGTTTTTACCCACCAGGCCGGACTCATTGGCCACTCCTGATGAGGCAGAATTAAGCAACAACCTCGGCGTTTCTATGGCGCCGCAAGCCACAATAAGGATCCTGCAGTTTTGCCGATACTCTGCGCCTTGCTTATCCCTGTATACCACGGCGGTAATCCGCTTATCCCGGCTAGTAAGCAAACGCAGCACACTGCACTCAGGCTTAATATCACACTTTCCACTGCTAACCGCCTTAGCCAAAAAGGTCACATCCACACTGCCCTTATCCCCTCTGGGGCAACCCCTGGTACATTGACCACAATAATTACAAGCCGGACGACCATCGTAAGGCCGGGACAAGGCAGCCAGGGAATTTACACTCCAATGTAATCCCAGGCTTTGCGTTTGCTTCGCGACCAGGGCACTGGTGTAGCTCATCTGATGCGGTGGAAGGGGGTATCTCTCTCGCGAGGTTAGCCTGGGATCCGGAAAAGGGCCGGCCACCCCAATCAGCGCTTCCGCTTGCTGATAAAAGGGCGCTAACTCCTGGTAAGTCAAAGGCCAGTCGGCACCTTGCCCATAGTCCGACCGTAATTTCATAGAGCCTGGGTTCATGCGATGCGCTTCCCCGGTAAATGCTAACGTACTGCCACCCACACCTTTGACATGCTCATAACGCCAGCCAATACGCTGCTTACCCGAATTGATATAACCAAATCTATGACTCCAGGACCTGAGCCGGCGCCACTTAGGATCCAGGTGCTGCATCTCCCCAAACCGGTAGCTTTTATCCTGATCCTGCTTATAAGGAAACAACCTCTGCTCCCAATCTGATGTGTGCAGCTTAAAGTCTTGCGAGGCTTGGTAAACGGGTCCGGCTTCCAACACCAATACGGAAAAACCAGCCTGACTAAGTGCCCAGGCACTGGCGCCACCACCGGCTCCTGAACCAATGATCACCACATCATATCCTGCTGCCATAGCCTTCTTCCGGGGCTACAGTATGATCCATGAACCCTAACGGTTGTGGTGGACCGGGGTAAGACAGGTTCAACCAGCTTGATGGCTGAGCATAATAAATAAAAAAGGCCTCGTTACGGGTTTTTCGGAAAAACCTGCCCTCTACGCTTCCGCTGTTTCCTTGCTCCGCTTTCGACACCAGGGCAATTTGTTCCGATTCAGCAAGTTGTGAAAAATCACCCTTACCTAATAGCCGCGCCTTTTCATCTAACCAATAAATCCCTTCCACTATTGCTTTAGCTAACGCCGGGTGGGACCTTGCCTTGCCGACCATCTTACTGGGAACATTCAAACCGGATGCTGCGGGAGATCCATCCGCCGGAATTAAGGTATCTAGATACGCAACAAAGGAAGCATAGTTAAGACTGGGTTTGCCTTGTTCAGTGACTGTGGTAATGGCCAAACTGCGGATCGGACAACAAGCCAGTAAAGATAAGAGCTTCAATACCGACCTCCTTGAGCTTTTCATACATATCCCTACGTCAGCTTTTTTTACAATTTTCGCGCTGTTTGCCGAAACAAAAAACTAATCAATTGAATGGTAAGGCAATATTTATAAGGCCTGAATATTGCTAGATACCGGGTATCAACAACACATGGAGAGTGTCCTTTATTCAAGCGTAGAAGATAGCAGGATATTAACGATGCAATACTCCCGACTTCCATTCAAGCTCTCCCCCATAGTCATTAGCTGTAGCCTTGCTCTGGGAATACTCTCCCTCCCCACCCAAGCGGGTGTAGGCGGCTTTATCGTGGTTGAGCCAATCTCCGCCGTCACCGACAACGTAACCCCCAATGGTAACAACTTTATTTACGACTTTACCGTACACAATATCAGCACTTGCGATGACAGCCAGACCACTCCGTTTTTCACCTGCGATGGCACCGAAGGTTTACTACCAGTACTACCCGTGATCGTTGACTGGGAATTACCCTGGTTTAACAACCTGGGAATTGATAATTTCTTTGCTCCCCCAGGATGGGCCCACGCCATAGAAACGGTTGGCGTGCCTAACCCCCTGAGTGGCTGGGATGGCTCAGCACCCAGCTGGCAAAGCCCCAGTGACCCTTTCTTCTTTGGTCCCTTAAGTCCGTTTACTTCTGGCAACCAGGTACTTCACTATTTCCTCCAGGCGTGGGCATCAGGTGGCGTCGACATTGATGGTATCTTCCCAAGTGACAGCGTGTTTGGCACTAATATCCCCTCGGACGCCATTACTTCCTTATCGGGGTTTGGTTTTTCCTCTCCAAATCCGGCTACGGCTGCGCCTTATCAGGCGTCATGGTCACTGTTTCCCCTTCAATCCGGCGATCCTTCATTCCCTATCTCCAATGGTTTCCCCAGCTTTTCGACGGCAATTCCAGAGCCCGAAACCCTGACCCTCTTCTTGTCAGGTTTATTAACACTTTCCCTGATTAGACGACGGAAATTAGCAAGCTGATTTTACCCGGCAAAGGGACTCGGTCATGAAATTAAGGGACACTTACATCCACTGGTTAACACCGGCACTGATAGTGTCGGTTTTCTTGCTCTTGGCATTGTTTTACCCCGGGCTTTATATTCTGGCTACCTATGAAGATCTGGTAGGGGAATGGATGCAGTTTTATTTATTTCTAAGCCGTGCCGCGCTTTGTGCTTTTATTGTGTACAAAAAGTACCCCAACATCTGGTTTTTTGCCCTGCTCTGCTTGGTTAGCTGCTATGTGGCGATGGAGGAAATATCCTGGGGTCAGCGGTTGCTTAATATAGATACACCAGCCTTTTTTCTTCAACATAACCAGCAGAGGGAATTGAACTTACACAATCTGTTTACCGGACCACAGCAAACACTGCTAAAACAATTTGTATCCACAGGGGTGTTATTAGCTATCTTGCTTTACGGTGTGCTTCTGCCTATTTGCCAATACCTTAGACTTGGTCTTGCACGTTACCTCAGCAGCAAAGGCCTGCTGATCCCTCCGCTCATGTTTATACCTTACTTTCTTTTTGCCGGGCTTATTGAACTGGAGCTATTTCAATTTAATGAGGCTGAAGTGGCCGAGTTACTACTAGCTCTGGTTATGACACTGCTCCCACTTCGCCATATTTTACATTACGGTGTTACCTATAGATTCAAAGCCAGGTTTCCCTTGCTACTGCTGACATTCAGCTTAAGCACTGCCATTGCCACATTGTTAGGTCTGAATTTCAGCCACCTACATCAAGACCAGTTGACCAAGAAGTGGCATGACGGATTGCTATATTTTTCGCATCGATACGCAGAAGCTGGCTTATGGCGCCAATCTTCGACGCTATACAAGCAGCTGAATACGATAATGCCCTATCAAACAGGAACCTTAAGGTCCCTGGCAAGGAATTTTCGACATACGGGCCAAGCTCTGCAAAGCCATAAGCTATTATGGCAGGCGCTAGAACTGGATAAGGCTCAACTTGCCAATAGGCCTCTTTATTTACCCAGTTTGCTGTCCATAATAAAAACCCTGAAGCTACAGCATGACTACCCGAGTGCCAATGTGTACCAATCCAGAGCATTAGCGATTGCCCGCATAATGGCGAAGAAGCAACCAGAAAATGCGCAAGCCTTCTATTGGTTAGGGTTAATACAAAAAGAGGGGGAAGATTACCCGGCGGCAATTACCGCACTAGAATACGCCTTAAAGTTACGGCCCAATACTGTAGAAATTTACCGTGCATTAGAAGCCGCCAAGACGCAGCTATAGCTCATGAAAAAATAACTCTGCCTTAAGCAGCACCTCTAGCTAACCCGAACTGGGTAGCTAGAGGTAACGCTGACCAATCTCAGGACTACTTATTGGTCTCACCTGCACTCAATATTGCTAGCGTTTTTTTAAGTTTAAAAATCATAATGCGACGCTCATTGAGGCTAAGTTCATCTATGGCAATGTCCCGACTCTTTAGGCTTAATATACCCTCTTGCTCATTCAGGAAGTTATCGCTTTCTACCATAGTTTTTATACTCGAATACTCGGCCTGTATCTCTGGGTTGGATAAGTCGATATCGGCAATCTTCCATTTTCCTCCGTCCCTCTTCAGGGTTAAAAAATCCTCAATATATATATCTTTTGTTGTTCTAAACAAGGATTTCCAGAAAGAAACTTTTTCGATTTTTTTTAGTTGCAATGACACCGTAATTTCATCATTGGAAATATAGGGAAGCCAAAGCTGATTCCGTTTCGCTTTCACCAGATAGTTGCTGGAAATATTAATGTTAAAGTAGTGCAGCAGTGCACTCTCTATGGCAAATTCATGCTCTATGATCGAAGAATGCGCGTTAAGATAGTCTTGGGTAAGGTAACTGCTTGCCTTTTCAAAATCTCGTTGTTGGATCTCGCTAAAAAACTGCTTGGTGACATCTACCGTTCTGGCATTTTCGCCCAATAGGCCAGAGGTGAATAACAATATCAGTATTCCGGCGAAGAATAACAATAGTGAAAATTTAGGCCGCATTTTTTTCATATCAAACAACTTTGTGAAGGATAGCGGCCACAACCTTGCCTATGATCACGAATATTGTCAATTATCCCCCTTAAAGCTCACAAAATCACCAGGTTAACCTTTAATCGGGTGAAAGCATTAGAATTACTGCGACCTGAGCTTTTAGGGCAAACCTTTTCATATCTAGCAACTTAGTGAAGTGTAGCGGCCACAACCTTGGCTATGATCATGAATATTGTTAATTCTCCCCCCTTTGAGGCTTTCGCTTAAACGGGCATAATCACAGGGTTACTTTTTTACTGGGTCGAAGCATTGGAATTACTACAACTTGAGTTTTTAGGGCAAACCTTGAGGTTAGAGGGATCGTTAGCTGGCTGGCAACAAGTGTATTGGGGTGACAGTATTGTTTCCCAGATAACCGCAACGGAAAATTCAAATGGTAAAACCACCCATGAATTTGAGCTAAGGGAACAACTTTCCCAGGGCCAGGTCGCGGGAGGGGAGGTCAACCTAGCTAATGAAAGCCGAGTGATCCACTGCCGACTCGAAGCTGACTTACAGTGGCAGCCCTTTAAACTGGATTATCAGGTTTTTGTCGATGGCCAGCAAACTCATCAGGGTAGTCGTAACAGCAAGGATATCGAACAGCAAACCCCCGTTCAGCCGGTAAAAGTCAAAAAACAATTTAGTGTTATCGGTCTGGCTTCGCTGGGCTTTAAGCTGATTAAAAGCGCAAAAATGATCAAAGTCGTGCTGGCTGGTGCCAGTCTGGCCGCATATTCCTGGTTGTTTTCCATCGAGTTTGCCCTGGCCTTACTGGCCTGCCTGGTGTTTCACGAATATGGCCACATTCGTGCGATGAAACATTTTGGAATGAAGACCAAAGGTATCTACCTTATTCCTTTCCTCGGCGGCTTGGCTCTGTCTGACGAAAAAATAAATACCCGCTGGCAGGATGTGGTGATCTCCATCATGGGTCCCAGCTTTGGGCTGCTCATGTCCATTGTTTGTGTACTGCTTTACTGGCTAACGGGTAATATCTTTTTCGCCGGACTCGCTGTATTTAACGCCTTGCTAAATCTGTTTAATCTCTTGCCTATCTTGCCCCTGGACGGCGGTCATATTCTCAAGAGTATTAGCTTTTCCATGAACACCAAAGTCGGTATTGCTGCCTGCATCCTCGCAGCAGGACTAGGCGTTTACATCAGCTACGCCTTAAGCCTGGCTTTGCTGGGATTTTTGTTGTTGATCGGCAGTATCGAAATTCTGATGGAATGGCGGACACGTCACCAAAGTCATCTGCTCCCTCTGGACAGATATGGACAGGTTTTCTCAAGCATCTGGTATTTGCTTACTGTAGCTGGCCTGGTTGGCATTATTTGGTACTTCGCCGGAACCGGTGACGACATACTGGGATTACCTTTGCAGATATTACAAAGCTAACCAGCTCACTAACAAAAATGTCGAGCCGGGTTTTGCTCCCTGGCTTGACCGCCTGTTCAGCAATGGGACCGCTGCTGAACAGGAAAAGTCGCAAGCTAACCAGGAACTATTGGTTCGGTTGAATACCAAGAAAGGAAGCAGTTATCAAAGGTTGGTTGGTGAATTCGTTCGAATACGACTCATAATTTCGAACGAATACTGCGGAGATTGACACCTGAAGCAAGGTTATAAGTCGTTTATAACCACCTCCGCCTGTGGGTGCAGATAAATGTCGATTCTGCGGTTTTGTTGCCTAGCCTGAACAGAAGGCTCCTGGCTAAGAGGCATGTAATGAGCTCTTGCTACCGCTTCTAGCTTCTCTGGATCCACCCCAAAGTAGCTCAGCACCCTGACAGCAGTTACCGAGCGGGCCGAAGATAACTCCCAATTGGTAGGGTAAAGTGAATTCAGGTTATCCCCGATACCTTTACCATCAGTATGCCCTTCCACTCGAATGCGATAACCCTGGTAATCTTTTAGCAAGCCCGCCACAGCTTCCAATGCTTTTTGTCCCTTATAGCTAATATCTGCAGAGCCGGATTTAAACAGTACTCTGCTTTGTAAACGGATCACTGTTTTTCCATCTTTAGACCGAGTTAACAGTATTTGGTTTTGCTGGGACAGCTTATCGAGTTGCTGCTGCAATGCCTGCCTGGCGATGGTTTGCTTCTCCTGCTCTTCCAGCAACCCCTTAACTACCTGGGCCAGTCGCTGCTTTTCTTCTATGGATGTGTTCAGTGCCAGTTTCAGTTGCTGCTGTTTCAGCAGAGCCTGCTCCAGATCAGTAAGGGTTAGCTTCAAGGCTTCTGTTTTAGTCGAAAGCCTTGATACCAGTTGGTTCTTTTGCTGAGAGACCTGCTGTAATTGCTCAGTCAATTTAACTGCTTGCCCTTGCGCAGCTTGATGCTGTTGCTTATTCACTGCTAATTGCGACGCCAAACTAGTCAGCTCTTTATCTTTAGTCAGAGCACTGCCCTGCAACTCTTCCAGCTCTGTCAGAAGCTGAATATTTTTGTCGCTGAGCTGCTGGTTATTTACACTTTGCTGCGTTGTTGCTGCGTCCAGAGTAGAGACCTGTGCGATTAGTTTTTTCTTATCTTCATTCAGCTCGCCATGAGCTGCCTGAAGTGTTTGTAAATCCATGTTTTGCTGATTAAGCGACGCCTCTATTTCCTGTTTAGCAAGCGCGAGATCCGTCAGTTTTTGTTTTTCTTCTTTCACTTGCTCCTGCTTTATTTCAAGTTCCTGGCGAACTGACGATATTTCTTGCTTATTTTCTTTCACCTGACGGTTAAGATCAGCAATTGAAGCGCCCGCTTGTAAAAGTCTGGATGTTAATTGCTGATTTTGATCAGTCACGTCATCTATTGCCAGGCCAATAGAATTAGCAGTATCTGCCTTCTCCTTAAGAATTTTCATCTGTTTCTTCTGATCCGCCAAGGTATCCTGGAGGTCACTAATTTCTGCATCTTGCCGCTGAGAGTGTAAAACCAGCTCTTCACTTTTCTTAAGAGCCAGCGCGAACTCTCTGTTCGCTTCTATCAGTTCGGTGTCCTTTTCCTCTACATCAGGAGCAGGTGGGGCAGCTTTAGAAACCTGTTGTTTGCGGATCTTTTCCAGCTCGTCACTCATATGATTAAGCTCATTTGTCAGCTCAATATTTTTCTGCTGAAGCTTTTGCACCTGCGCTTGCAGTTTCGCATTGTCTTGCTGGCTTGACTTCAATTGCTCGTCTAGCTGGCCTGTATTAGTGATACCTTTGCTTTGCAATAACTTTTTCACCTGCGCTTGCAGTTTCGCATTGTCTTGCTGGCTTGACTTCAATTGCTCGTCTAGCTGACTTGTATTAGTGATATCTTTGCTTTGCAATAACTCTTGCACCTGCGCTTGCAGTTTCGCATTGTCTTGCTGGCTCAATTTCAGTATTTGTTCGGTTGACTTCGCTTGCTCGCCTAGCTGGCCTGTATTAGCTATTTGGGTTTGCAAACTGGACACCTGCTGCTGAGCCTTGGCCAACAGCACTGCCTGCTTTTCCATTTCAGTAACCGCTTGTGTCACCTTGTCATTTTGGCCAAGCAACTGCTGATCAAAATTTGACTTCTCAGCCATCAGCTTCGATAGATTCTCTTCCAGAGACAATTTTGACGCTGTGATTAATGCCAAGGTTTCATTGATATCACTTAGCTCTTGCTGTTTTTCTTCGAGTTGCTTACGGCCTTGCTCCATCAGCTCGCTCGACTCTCTTTGCTGAGCTGCAAACTTGTCGGCATCGGCTGTTAAGTTGGTTGCTTTTTGCGCTTCAGCAACTAGTTGATCCCCTAGCCGCCTGACTTCTTGCCGCAATCCGATGACCGAATCTGTTGCGGCTTCGAGTTCCGCTTCCCCTTGCTGCTGATCCAACTGGTTATTTTGCAGTTCAAACTTGATACTGCTTAACTGCCGGCTGACATCTGTTACCTCGGAAGATAACTCACGGTTCTGCGACTGTAGCCTTTGGTTGGACTGCTGAGCTTTCTTTACATCCAAAGTTTCTTCGTAGTACAGGTAATAACCCAAAGATCCCGCAATGAAAAACAGGGTTGCAAATATCCATCCCATTGGACTGCTTGATTGCTGCTCCGCCATCTAACTCACCTTTGCATGATTTTTATACATTTGAGTTTATAAGCTGGTGAACAAATTAGAAATGTGAGGTTTAAAACTATGAGGGGTCGAAAGGAAAAAAAGGGGCTAAGCCCCTTTTCTGAACAATTTTATTGACGGATATGACCATCGCCCAGAACGATCCATTTCTGAGATGTCAAGCCTTCCAAACCCACGGGACCACGGGCATGAATTTTATCGGTAGAGATACCTATTTCTGCACCTAAACCATATTCAAACCCGTCCGCAAAGCGGGTGGAAGCATTGATCAACACAGAGCTGGACTCCACCTGAGTGAGGAACTGACGGCCTTTGGAGTAATCCTGGGTCACGATGGACTCAGAATGCGCCGAGCTATAAGTATTGATATGGCTGATAGCCTCATCCATACCCGCCACCACTTTAATCGACAAAACTGGTGCCAGATACTCGGTGTGCCAATCCTCTTCGGTAGCAACCTTGGCACTGATAATATCGCGGGTCTTTTCACAACCACGTAATTCCACGCCTTTGGTTTCATAGGCTTTAGCCAGTTTAGGCAAAATATCACCCGCAACAGACTCGGCGACCAGCAGAGTTTCCATGGCATTACACACACCGTATCTGTGTGTTTTAGAATTTAAAGCGATATCAAACGCTTTTTCCAAATCAGCCTGGTCGTCGATATAAACATGACAAATACCGTCCAGGTGTTTAATCACTGCTACCTTGGCGTCTTTAGAAATACGCTCAATCAGGCTTTTACCACCGCGAGGGACAATAACATCAACATATTCAGGCATAGTGATCAGCTCGCCAACTGCAGCCCTGTCAGTTGTTTCCACAACTTGTACCGCTGTGGTAGGCAGGCCAACCTTGTCCAGCCCTACCTGAATGCATTTCGCCACAGCTTGATTGGAATGAATCGCCTCACTTCCACCACGCAAGATCGTAGCATTGCCTGACTTTAGGCATAAGCTGGCAGCATCCACTGTCACATTCGGGCGTGACTCATAAATAATGCCGATAACCCCTAAAGGCACTCGCATTTTCCCCACCTGGATACCAGAAGGCATATATTTCAAGTCAGTGATTTCACCGCACGGGTCTGGCAGTGCTGCGACCTGGCGTAACCCTTCTATCATGCCATCGATTCTTGCCGGGGTTAGTTCCAGGCGATCCAGCATGGCCGGGTCTAAACCTTTATTACGTCCATTTTCCAGATCTTTTGCATTGGCCTGTGTCAGAGCCTCGCGAGTTGCATCTAACTCATGAGCGATGGCCAGTAAGGCTTCATTTTTCACACCTGTACTAGCAGCAACGAGTGCACGAGACGCTTCTCTTGCGTCTTTCCCTAAACGCGTCATGTATTCTTGAACATTCATAGCCAAGCAAATCCTTCAATCTGGTTATTGAACACTATTTTACCTCTTTTACTGTGAAACCGTGCAAAAAGAAAGGGATAAAAATTTTAGTTTTCCCGATTAAGGGGCGTTACCGCTGCTGAGCGCTATAGCAAAGACTTAAACACTAAGCGAAAGAAAACCTGCCAATCCCTTAAAACTCTCAATGCTATTATTTACTAGATACTAAGGGTGTATTTACCACTAACTAGTTTCAGGCTATAGCCAGGAGGAACCTTGATTTCACCATTAAACTTGGACATTTCTCACCGGTATTCACGCTACATCATTCTAGCCGCTTCCCTTGTGCTGACTGGCTATACGGAAATCACGCCCTCCTCTAGAGATATAGTGTTCTATTTAGAAGATGAACCCATCTACACTTCTAGCAATAGTCTGTCTCCTGGTTTCCTTATGGAAGTAGTCATGGAAATGACAAAACACATGGGTATCTCACCTAAAATAAAGTTCCTGCCTTGGAAAAGAGCACAATACCTAACCATAAACCAAGCAAATGCAGTAATTTTCCCGCTTACAAGGAGCAGCAGCCGCGAAAGCAATTACCAGTGGCTGTGTAAAATATTTGAGGTTCCGGTAATGTTTATCAGCGAAAGTGGCAATCCGGTACTACATACAATAGAGCAAGCTCGACGAGTAAGGGGCATTGGCGTCATACGCGGAACCCCGCAAGAGGAATATTTAAAGATGATGAATGTCCCCTACATTGCACTCCCAGGTAATGAGCTTTACGCCTGGCTTGCCAAAGATAAAGTTACAGCCATTTATACAGCCAAGCCAGAGGCCATCCTGGGTTGGAAAAAAGGCGGCTTTCAGGGAAAGCTTCAGTTTGGCGCCAAGTTACAAACACTGCCTCTCTGGGTAGCTACAAGCCTGCAGTCAGGTCAGGTGAGCGCTGCCGAATGGCTCGCCGCATTAACAGAGGTAAAAGAATCTGGTTTTTTCGATAAAATGTTGGTCAAATATTTTGGAGAAGTCGATTAGATTCTAATAACATTTCTATTCATCTGTTCGATAGCGTTGCAGAGATATATTAAATGAGCAATGGAAGCGCTCTAACCACTTTGTCGATAGTAAATAAAGGTAAACAGATGAAAACTACTTTCAGCTGAAATTACAGCCTATCGTTGAAATTTAAAAAAAAAGTATAAATATTCCCGTAACCTTAACTCACTAGAGTTAATACCCACTGATTTATCTCATTCCACGCTAACTCGCCAAAGAGCTGTTTTTTTTAGTTTTTATGGCTAGTAAACAGACCTGGTAAACGGTGAAACTCAATGAGTTTTATTTGATGAACATTGAAATAAGCAATAATCTAGTTTGGTTATTATATTCAAGCCATCCCAGTTGGCTGGCGAGTATTATACTCGCCCATTTTTTCCCCTGGCAGTAGCAGCCATTCTGTGGGAGCATAATTAAAAGCTACCAACCTATAAGTTCCATGAACCGTATCCCTACCAACTTAATCACTGGTTTTCTCGGCGTCGGCAAGACCACTGCCATTCTACATTTGTTAAAACAAAAACCTCCCGGTGAATTCTGGGCTGTACTGGTGAACGAATTTGGTGAAATAGGACTAGATGGAGAGCTGCTTAGCCATCATGGCGCAACAGTTCGGCAAGTGCCGGGAGGTTGTATGTGCTGTGTTGCCGGAGTTCCGACTCAGGTCACTTTAACCAAACTCATCCGCGAAACCAGACCAGACCGACTACTGATAGAGCCCACCGGGCTGGGCCACCCAAAGAAGCTGCTTGATTTGCTACAAAGCGATATTTATCGGGATGTCTTGGAGCTAAAAGCCAGTATCTGCCTGATCAATCCGCAGCATTTACTTAATGAAAAATACACCAGCAATGCCAACTTTCATGATCAAATCCAGATGTCGGAGATCCTGATTGCCAATCAGCTGGATATCGCCAGTGAACAAGGGCTAACGGCATTTAAAAAATTGGGCCAAACCAGTGGTAAGCTGATCACACAAACCAGCATGGGAAAAATAGACCAGCAGTTCCTGACTTTGGATAAAAACCCACACCTCAACGCAACGTTCCCCCACAGCCATCACCACCACCATAGCAAAGATGAAACCGGCTTTTACAGCAAGAGCTGGCAGCTGACACAGGTGGTCGACTTTGACTCTCTGCTGGATATTCTGGGTCCCATCTCCGTAATCAGGCTCAAAGGTATAGTTCAAACAAATCAGGGGGCTATTATCGTTAACAAAACAGAAACCAGCCTGAGCTGGCAGCGAGTTAACAGCAATGAGAACTACCTTGAGGCTATTAACGACCAAGATAATTGGGGGCAATTCATCAATCAGCTGGCGGAAGACAATAAAGTTTGAGTATTTTTACAGGCTCTGCAAGATTTTGGGTGCCCTTGCCACTTTTACATATTGTTTAAGGCTCCCCAGCGATAGGGTCGCTGGGGATTCTTTACGTGTTGGTCAGCGAATATCAATTCTGGTGAGCTGGTAACTCACGGCTTTCATACGCATCGGCAAATGCATGGTTGCGATCGCGGTGTTTAGCTTCGTCATCACGAATGTTCACAATCACATCTCGCAACATGGCATCTTGCGGTAACTGGTAATAGTCGATGGCAATTTGTGGGGCTCCCACGTTTTCAACTTCACCATCATCGATTTTGCTAAGGTATTCGGTGTAACTCTTGCAGGCTTCTTCTTCGAAATAACCAACCACACGGTGTGCAACCTTAGAAGACAACACATAAATCAAGCTATACACCACAATGAATACACCTTGGCCGACTAGAACTAACGCTCGCTCAACCCAGCTTGGCTTAGCAATATCGAGGAATATCATCAGATGCATCCTCTCGTTCTCGGCCTCACTCAGTAGCTCACGGATCCACCCTTCATCATCTTTCATCCTGCGTAAGGCTTTTAGGTGATTGAACATGCCGGCCACCATACCTGGTACAGCGGCGATGGTTTCCAAAATCACGGCGCGTTTCGCGTATCTTGTTCCATAGAAGATATTTAAAAGAAACTTGAGACACTGCGTAATTTTATATGCAACGTGCTCAGAGAATTTGGAGGCGGCTTTGTGCTTCAATTCAAAGTCTGACATGGGTTGATCCTTTACATCTCTATAAGATGCATTCAAAATACATCTTATGATTTTTGGATTCAACTATTTCTCACGAAATAAATTATATTAAGGTTTCATTAGGAAATGCTTGATACCACAAACGAATAACCACGCATTGAAAACCAGGTGGTAGGGAGAATAACAGCATAGGTACGATGAAGAGTGCGCCTTCATACTCTGACAGAGTACGACCTTCTCTGACTACTTAACGCTCCACAGATTCAACTTGATTAGTTATATTCTTTACTTGAATCCAGCCGCCGGTTTACATTCTGTCAGAAATAACAATTGTTTCAGTTCTGGTTTTCGGCTCTCTTGGACCAAGTCGGAAAGGTAATATTCATCCAATTTGGCGAAAAACGCGAGCAGGGCTTCAGCAAAAATATTTTTAAGCTGACAGCCGGGTGTGATCACACAGTTGCTGCCGTCTGCAAAGCAATCCACCAGATTCAGATCCTGTTCAATATCACGTACTAACCCACCAATATTGATATCACTCGGCTTGTTTTTTAAGCGTAACCCACCGTTTTTTCCACGAGTCGCCACAACATAACCTTTGCTATTGAGTTGTTGCACTATTTTCATTAAGTGGTTTTTTGATATCTGATATCTGTCGGCAATTTCCCCTATGGTGGACATCTCCTCACCTTTGAGCGCCAGGTATATGAGTACTCGTATTGAGTAATCTGTATAACGAGTAATGTTCACTATCGATTTGCCTCTTTTTACTGTCTGGTTCGCCTAATCGGCCAATAACCAAAGATCTGATTTGTGGTGGCATGGTTGACATCACCATAAAGATGTATTTAGTATACCTCTTTTTATAATATGCATATTACATACATCTTATAAAGCGTATGAAATGCCAGGGCAGCCAAAGATGTGCTGACCCGATATTAGTTTTAAGAAATCAAAATTTGACTTATAAAAAATCTTCTGGAGTAATCTATGAGTAGTATTGAGTCGACCGTCAACCAACAAACCCACCCCTTCGCTGATCCCCCGGTGATAGCACAAGTGTATCAATCCCTGCAGCAATTAATGCATCTAACAAAACGCATCGAACGGGTTCATGCAGACCATAAAAATGTCCCGCTTGGCTTGTCCCACCAGCTAGTTAAGCTGCAGTCGGAGCTCGAAGGTAATCAGATTAATTCAGCCATCGAGCGGATCACTCTCATCACCGACGCCTTTAAATTGCCCAGTGACGCTTGCGGTAGCTGGCAATTACTCAACGAAGATTTATTGGTATTCAAATTCATTCTGAGCTTCCTTAAACAGCAGCAACAAGCGGAAACCCAAGAGGTGAGCTATGGGTGAATAAAATAAATACTGGTGGACTTTACTCACCATAATGGCAATAACTTTTACCATACTGGCTTATTTTGGCAAAGAACTTTACCGAGTAGCACCTCCTATTCCAGAGAGGTTGTTAAGCCATGATGGGCAAGTACTAACGACCAAAGACAGCATATTGGATGGTCAGACTGCTTGGCAATCTATTGGCGGCATGCAAGTGGGTTCTATCTGGGGCCACGGTGCATATCAAGCGCCCGATTGGAGTGCCGATTGGTTACATCGCGAACTAATTATATGACTGGAATTAACCGCCCAGGATAAATTTGGCGTTGCTTATGAAAAGTTAACTGGAGAACAGCAGAATACGCTGCATACCAGCTTAAACAAACCTACCGTACCAATACTTATAATTCAACGACTGGCGCCCCCTAGGGGCGTTCTCAATCATGCAAGCCAAACCAATGAAGCCGCCAGATGTAACATGGCTTGGTAGTTACGCCCCAATCGCTCATACCGTGTGGCAATTCTTCTGAATTGCTTCAACTTCTGGAAAAGCCTTTCCACCAAGTTCCGCTCTTTGTAAAGCTCCTTGTCAACCTCACGAGGTGCTGTTCTATTGCGCCTTGGAGGAATGACTGGCGTAGCACCTGAGTCCTTGATGACTTCTATAAAACGATCCGAATCATATCCTTTGTCCGCCAGTACGTAATCCATATTGAAGTCTTTAATCAACGCATTGGCTTGACCATATTCTGAGGCTTGCCCTGCTGTTAGGATAAATCTCACTGGATTGCCCAGCGCATCAACAGCAGCATGAATTTTCGTAGTTAATCCGCCGCGAGATTTACCAACGAACTCTTCTTTCTGACGTTTCTTTTTTGGCGCGCCATGCTGATGAACGCGTGTAATACTGCCATCGACCATCACATATTCAAGGTCTCTATCTTCAGACAATGCGTTAAATATGGCCTCCCAATGGCCTTTTTTTGACCAGCGGCTATATCGAACATAAACTCGATGCCAGTGACCAAACACAAGTGGCATGTCCCGCCAAGGGGCACCGGTTCGGGCAATCCAGAGGACCGCTTCCAGAAAGCGCCGGTTATTCTTCGCAGTGACCCCACAGTCCGATGATTTTCCAGGTAGTAAATGCTCAATTCGCATCCACTGGTCATCACGCAAGGTTATACGGGCCATCGATTATTCCAAATAGAAATCCGGGATTCTACCTCGAACTGAGCAATATACGGTAATTGAGAACGCCCCCTAGTTTTATCGGCACAACGGGTTCGTGCTATGACACAAACCGCCGAGTATTATGATCGCCTATTTGGCAGAGCTGCTGAGTTACACAAAACCCGGGTCAGTTACGCCATGAAAGAAGTCACATTGCCAGACGATACCAGGCGAGCCCGGCTCACTGAGTTTTTCTTTTGGACCGCTTGGTCTGCGTCTACCGAACGTAGTAATGGAGTCTCAACATATACCAACAACTGGTCTCACGAACCTCTGATCGATAACATACCTACCTCAGAAAACATTATCTGGTCCCTCGTCAGCATAGTACTTCTAATTTCCGGAATTGGTGCGCTGGTATGGGCCTAGGCATTTTTATGTAAAGAAGAGGAGCATGAGCCACAAGCCCCAGCCAAAGACCCTCTAACCAGTTTTTCTTTGACTCCTTCACAAAAGGCGCTGGGAAAATATTTAGTCGCAGTAGTTGGCTTATTTATTTTTCAGGTTTTTATCGGCGGCTTTACCGCCCATTACACCGTAGAAGGTCAAGCATTTTTCGGTATAAATACCTCAGAGTGATTCCCCTACAGTTTAGTGAGAACCTGGCATGTTATGTCAGAAATGTTCTGGATATCAATAAAGTGGAGGCTCTGTTCAGAGCATTCCCTGAAGTTTTTGCGGTTCCGTATTGAAGAGCCTGGACTCTTCAATACGGGCTGCCGTTAGAGGCTGGCTAACCAGTCTATTGACGGGGCAAAATAAATCACGCCTGTGACTGGTTTGGTATAGTCGAGCAATCGATCATAAAAACCATTTTCATCGGCAAAAACCATTTTTCGTAAAGCGATATTGATCACCTCGGGGGATTTGGCTAATCCGATAAAATAAGTGCCATTTTCCATGCTGTTTCCGTACGGCATATTCTGACGGAACATAGGGATTTCATTGCCCTGCTCATCTGTGGCCTTGCCTTTATTAACGTGGGCATAAGCAGGTTTATCGTCGTTGGAAAACTCAATATCATCGGCTTTGGTACGGCCGATTATCTTTTCCTGTGCCTGAGTTTTAAGCTTGTTCCACTTTTGCAGGTCGTGGATATATCTCTGTGTGGTGATGTAAGCTCCGCCCGAATATTGCGGGTCCTCATCGGCTACCAATACCGCTTGTGCGCGCTTTTCGTCCTCCGGGTTTTCAGTTCCGTCAACGAAATCAACCATATCTCTATCATCCAAGTAATCAAAACCTTGAATATCTTCGATAACCCTAGCGATGCCTTCCATTCTGGCGGCAATTAAACGAGCAATCTGAAAATTCAAGTCTATTCGCACAGACTTCAACAACAGTAATATATCCCCTTTGGTCGCTGGAAAATGGCGTGATGCCTCTTGCATTTCAGTGAAAGACACAAGCTCTTTTGGTCGTTGTTCCTTAAATAAACGAGGCCAAACCGCATGGGAAAAACCCAAAGCTGTGGTTATTTGAGCCTGAGGAGTACTTTCTTCAATATCACCAATAATTTTTAATACATCCCGAATTGCAGCATACACTTCTTGCTCTTTACCTTCATGAACAACTAGGGTGACAAACTGAGCAAAGGGTTTCTTATTTGATAATACTGCGCCTTGTGGCTTCACATTAACCTCCAATGGTTTCACTATTTGTTGTTTTACTTATAAATTTAGTTATATGACCTGCCTGAAAGCTACACATAAGCTGAATCCAATGGCTCATCATTAATTGATTTGCCGAGCTTACTCGCTCTTAAATCAATTCAGTCCTATACAGAATCCAGCTAATGTCCGTCCTGAAACACAGGAATAGGCAGGTTGGACTTTGTTTCTGTGGGAGCCGAACTTGTTCGGCGAACCGCGTAAGCAAAGGTTTCGCGGATTTCATCCCCTCCTACGACATTCGAGTATATTCTCTCTAATACGCCCCATGTCGACGTTTCAGGATGGATGCTAGCTAAGTGGTAACTGCATTCTGTTATATGGCCTCAGCTTAATTGTTGATTGGGATGGCCAGGTGACAGAACGCGGCAAGCAGACGTAAGATGTATGACCAAGTATTCTGTTTTAGTACATGCGAAAAGTGCTAATGCCTCCAAAGAAATTGAAGGCATTAGCTCATCTATATTATTTCAGGTGTTTCTTTAACGCAGCGCCTGCATGGTCAAGGGAGTCTTGAACCGCTTGTATGTCACTTAACGGATTCAATAATCCATAGTCGTGGATCATGCCGTTATAGCGAGTAACTGTCACAGGTACGCCTGCCTCATTTAACTTACGTCCATAAGCTTCGCCTTCTTCACGCAGAATGTCTTTTTCAGCGGTTTGAATTTGAGTCGGCGGCAAACCAGCCAATTGCTCAAGGCTTGCACGCAGAGGCGAAACGTAAATGCTATTACGCTGACTTTCATCTGTGGTGTAGTGGTTCCACATCCATTTCATCAGGTTCGAGGTTAAGAAATGACCTTCAGCAAATTCCGTATAGGATGCGTTGTCGAAGTTTGCATCTGTCACTGGCCACAATAACAATTGAAATTTTAGGTTAGGTGTACCGGCTTCTTTTGCTTTCAAGCTGACAACAGCAGCCATATTGCCACCCGCACTGTTTCCGGCCACAGCCAGGCGTGAGCCGTCTACACCAATTTCACTACCATTTTCAGCAACCCATTTCGTTGCAGCATAACCTTGGTTGATAGCGACTGGATGCTTAACTTCTGGAGAACGAGAGTAGTCAACATAGACAGCGGCAGCGCCGGAACGTATTACCAAGTCCCTGATCAATCTTTCATGGGTCGGGAAGTCACCAAGTACCCAGCCGCCCCCATGAAAATACATGAAAGCAGGAAGCTCACCTTCGCTATTTTCTGGTTTAACAATGATAAGATCAACTTCTTGACCATCCAAGTCTATCGTTTTTGTGGTGACGTCTGCCGGTGGTAAAACGGCACCCTTTTGAGCATCTTCAACAGCCTTGCGCACCTCTTCAGGTGAAAGCAGGTGCAAAGGCGTACCACCACCTTCTGCTAACGCTTCAAGAAATGCTTGTGTCTTTGCCTCTGTGCCCGGTGATCCCGCAGCAAGCGCTGCCTTATTGATATTTTACATAACCAAATCTTCTTAAATTAGCAGTACATTAAACTACTTCAGAAACCCTCTAGGTTACCTTGATTATTATTATCGCGGTAACTATTCGGTCAAAAAAAACCCTCTCTAAATCAGAGGGGCTCAAGTATGTTAGATCGGTAATAATTGCTGCGCAAGCTTTATTTTGATAAATTTTTTAGATAAAGCTGTTTTCATACCCTGGAATCCTCCCGGTTTCAGCGACCCAGTGGTTTACTGTTTAACCTTATTTTTTTAAATTCATGACACCCATCTGTTCATTCATCTCTGTTCCGAGTTCTACTGGAAATAGTTAGTGCCCACCATCACTGCCCCCTATATTTTACAGACTTACTGGCAAACCAGCGGCCTAACGCAGGCACCGAGATCGCGGTAAAGCCACTGAATTCCGAAATGTCGAACCACCTCGTGCGAGGGAATGACAAGCCGGCGTTTCTGGACGGACACTCGCTAACTAGAAATTAGTAGCCGGGTCAAATTACTAACCTTCTAGTTCGCTAAGTGCGATGTTTAGCGCCTTAGCAATACCTTGGCCATATGCAGGGTCAGCTGCCATGCAGTGACGTACATGGCGCAACTGAATTTCCTTTGGCACACCATCAATTGATCGGGCTGTATTTTCAAACAAGACTTGTTGTTGCTCCACTGTCATCAAACGGAACAGATCGCCGGGCTGTGAGGAATAATCTGTGTCTTCTCTGTGATTCCAGTGATCAGCTGCGCCATCAAGACTTAAAGGTGGCTCCGAATAATCAGGTTGCTCTTGCCATTGACCTTCGTTATTGGGTTCATAACCTAATGTCCCTCCATGATTACCATCCACTCGCATAGCTCCATCTCGATGATAACTGTGCACCGGGCATCTTGGCGCATTAACCGGGATCAGGTGGTGGTTTACACCGAGCCGGTAACGCTGAGCATCGCCATAGGAAAACAACCGCCCCTGGAGCATTTTATCGGGGGAGAAACTGATCCCCGGTACGACACTGGCGGGATTAAATGCAGACTGCTCTACTTCGGCAAAAAAGTTTTCCGGGTTACGGTTTAGCTCCATAACACCAACTTCCATTAGCGGGTAATCTTTGTGCGGCCAAATTTTAGTTAAATCAAAGGGGTTGTACGCTACTTTACTGGCATCTGCTTCCGGCATTACCTGTACGTACATTGTCCATTTTGGACAATCCCCTTTTTCCAGGCTCTCATATAGATCCTGTTGGTGACTTTCACGGTCTTTACCTATGATGGATTCTGCTTCTGCGTCACTCAGATTTTTAATACCTTGTTGTGACTTTAAGTGAAACTTAACCCAGTAACGCTCATTGTTGGCGTTAATAAAGCTAAACGTATGGCTGCCAAACCCGTGCATATGCCGGTACGTAGCAGGAATACCGCGATCACTCATGACTATGGTAATTTGGTGTAACGCTTCGGGTAACGAGGTCCAAAAATCCCAGTTGTTTTTTGCGCTGCGCATATTGGTGCGCGGGTCACGCTTTACCGCATGATTGAGATCGGGGAACTTCAGTGGGTCACGTAAAAAAAACACAGGTGTGTTATTCCCCACCAGATCCCAGTTGCCTTCTTCCGTATAGAACTTAACGGCAAACCCGCGAATATCTCGCTCCGCATCGGCGGCGCCTCTTTCGCCTGCTACTGTGGTAAAGCGAGTAAACAGATCTGTTTTTTTTCCTATATCGGAAAATATTTTTGCTTTGGTGTATTTGGTGATGTCTTGGGTAACGGTAAAGGTGCCATATGCTCCTGAGCCTTTTGCATGCATGCGGCGTTCAGGTATGACCTCACGGTCAAAGTACGCGAGCTTTTCCAGGAACCAGGTATCTTGCAGAAGTTGAGGGCCTCGTGGTCCGGCTGTTGCTACGTTTTGGTTGTGAGCAACAGGGCAGCCAGCGGTAGTCGTTAGTTTTTTATTGTTATCCATAATGTAAGCCTTCTTACTTTATTGAACCGAAATAGTTCATCGTCATTGTCAGCATTGGATTGCTAATTTCACATTGCGAAGAGGGGTAGCTAGTGATTTTTATAAAAAAGCCTCAGTGTAAGAGCCTTATAAGAAGCAATAGCATATATTTTTAAAATTAAACCAGGTGAGCTTGTTCAACCAAGGCATCCGCTACATCTTGTTCAACGCCGGGTAGGTTTACAGTTCAATCGGCACTAATAGCAAAACCGATACCCTTGGGGTTTTGGCCGATACCGACCTTGGCGGTAACATTAAGGTAATTTGACCTTCTTTTGCTGGGCAAAAAATTTTAAAGCACCGATAAAACATGCCGAATATCCTGCAGCAAAAAGCTGTTCAGAGTTAGTGCCTTCTTCACCCAGGCCACCTAATTCTTTTGGTGTACTCAGTGCGACACTTAATTTCTCATCATTAGATACAGAACGGCCATCCCTGCCCCTGTCGAGGTTACTGTTGCTTGATAAATAGTTTTCATAACCAAATCCTTTTTTAATCAC
Source organism: Psychromonadaceae bacterium (assembly GCA_965249895.1). Taxonomy (GTDB): domain Bacteria; phylum Pseudomonadota; class Gammaproteobacteria; order Enterobacterales; family CBDFNC01; genus CBDFNC01. The sequence continues at coordinate 263,222 of CBDFNC010000001.1, read as the reverse complement.
AAATGCTTTACTTGCATTTCAGCAATTATTTAGATATCCGAGTTATTATTATTGAGGCAACCATACAGTCAAAAAAAACCACCCTTGCAGCAAGGTGCTGACACAACATTACATAAACAATAATTACTGCGCAATTATTTTTTGCAGTAAATGTCCTCCACTTAGCTATAAATTTACACGGCATAGCACCGCAGGCCACATAAAAATGATTCAACCTGGACCCCGTTTGATCCTCTACCGAAAACCCATCACCAAATAGCACTTATAACCACAAACATCCATTTTAACAGCTTAAATACAACACCAATGCACAATAAAACAACCGTAAACCCTGCACTAGTCGCAGTTGTTAGGTTTAAAATATCTCAAAGGTTATTAATTTATGATATTTTCTTATTTGCACAAAGAACAGCCACTCTGAAATTTGGTTGGGCCGCATTAAAAAGAAGAATTCTTGCCCGTAACAGACTTTAGCAGTGTGTTTTACCATTAAATAAGCAAAAGAAACTTTTATATATTTATATAGAAACCTTGCAACATTGTATGGAAATTTTTCAAAATTAATATACTATACTGTTATCGCGATAATCATGATTTAAGGTACGTATGTGAGTTCTACTAATCGGTTGCTATTGGAAAACCAACTATGTTTTGCGCTCAACTCGGCGTCGTTAGCAATGGCACAACTGTATAAAGAGCATTTAGCCCCATTAGGGTTAACCTATCCCCAATTCACCATAATGCTAATTTTGTGGGAAAATGATGGCGTCAGTCTGAAATATATAGCTGATCGCTTAGGTCAAAAGTCCGGTTCTTTAACACCAGTAGTAAAGCGAATGGAAGCCGAAAACTTTATCAAAAGGGTTAGAGGAAAAGACGATGATCGAATGCTTAGTATTGAGTTAACAGAGAAAGGCAATGATTTGAAAAATCAAGGGCACTTAATAAACCAATGCATCGCTGAAAAATGTGATATCCCAGGTATTGAAATTAGTACCCTCAAAGGTCACTTAGTTGAACTCAAAAAAAGCTTGTTACAGTAAAAAGTCGTCATATTTAGTTAAATTACCTCCGGCAAAGCCAAAGGTAATTTAACTAAAAAGCAGAGTGCAGGCACGACAAGGATTGACCGAACAAAGCACTGTCAAATTCCCCTCCCCTGAAAACCGAACTTAACCCTAACCTCTTGCCACCCATTCACGAATCCGAAATCAGGCCAGGAGCTTGTTTACTTTGACCTCAACCCCGCATGGGCAATGAACTATTTCGGCCGCATACTTCAGCCGGAATTAATTAGCACCAGACTGAGATTGGGCTCTATATTAACATCTCAGAAGGTGAACTATCTTCCTTCGGCAGATTGGAATTGATAGAAATAAATCAACAAAATAATATACAACCCGGTATACCACAACGGACTAATCAAAGACTAAAAGCTCCCTTCTCCTCGATTAAGTTCAACGCGATCAACACCCGTATGAGCGCCGACAAAAAAATTCCAACCTGGAGGTAATACGGGCAGCATGACTTCATATTTGGCCAGCGGACTATGGTCGCTGGTATCACCTCCATTCAGCCCCCCTACTCGTAGGAAATATAGGCTTCGTACCTGTCATCGATAACGGTTGCTACCCTAATTACGAAAAAGTTGCGACTGCTGGAGTCAGAGTGACTAACACTGCCAGCCGATTGTTTCACCTTGCCGGACATCCCCCCAATACTAAATCCAACCATATACTGGTAATGGCGGTGTTCGCGTTAGTACCTTGGTTACAATGTCATTCCCTCTCTCGAGGTGGTCCGACATCTCGGAGCCTAGTGGGATCTGTGATAGTGGAGACGAACTAAATAATAGCCTTTGTGTTCTAAGTGCAAGAATTAACAACAAAAATATGAATTACAGGATGGGTACTGACTAGTGTGATTTTTATTGATCGATGAACGATGAACAGAGTTAAGACATAATGCAAACAAACCGAAGGCTTGTTGGCATTACTTGAAACTGGCTAGCGGAACTTACTGTAATTTAACCTGTGTAAGCCAGCTTTATGCATCTCTCTAAACAAGTCCATATCTAACTGGGCGTATTTTAAATACGGGGAGAGCTCATCCTTGTAGAAAATTTTCGCTGCTCTTAATTGCTCAAACCGGGAAAAGCGGATACCCCGGTATAACGCCTTACCGATCAACGAACGCTTAGCGTAATCTTTATCTCTGACCTCTTCCTCCAGCGCCGTCACCAGTTGCGGCATACTGTCGTAAAACCCCTGTTCGGCTAACTCCAAACTTAAAGTAGGGGCTTTTTCATCCAGCAGCTTTTCCAGCACACGCATATCGGGTTGCACATCAAATAACAGGTCGTGAAACACTTTATCGCCGTTTTTTCGTGCTTCATTGAGACAGTCTGTCATGGTGTCGTCGAAAGAGCGTAAAAACTGATGGAAACAGGCAATGTCACCTAAATGAACCAAAGCAGCCAGTACCAAACCTTCCGAAGGCCGCTTATAACCGTCTTTTTCCAATAAATAGGAAACCGCCATACCGGTAGTAAATATATGACGCCACAGCTTTTTACCCAAAAGTGGTGCGATATCGTTGCTCATTTTGATACGGTACTTAAAGATCATTGCCGGCACTATATATTTAAGGATCTCGGTACCGATCAAGCCTATCGCTGCTTGAGTATCCTTTACTTCCCTTGGTTTCCTCTCCAGTTGTTCCATAAAGTTGGAACTGCCCACTAGGTATAAAATCCGCTTTCGAATTTCCGGGTTTTGATCCAACATGCTGGCGATAACGGACAGACGAGGATAAGGCAAGGCTAAGATAGCAAGCAAATCCACGGTAGAAGGGAAAATTCTCAATATTTGTTTAAGGGTGCCATTGGTGTCCGCCAGGTTAGTCACAACATTGCTGACAAAGCGCTTACGAAAATAAGACGACGCCAGCGTGAGGTCTTTCTCTCGCTTCCGTTTTTCCGCCTCTTCCCGCTCAACCCTGGCCTTTTCTACATCCAGTAAGATCCTGTCAGTCCAGCCAGAAGGATTATGTTCATTGGCTTCTTCCTGCTCCAATTGCTCCAACTGGAGTCCATCCATAAAATCGTCATCAACCAGGGTATAACCTTTACCCACCAAGAATTGTTGGAATTTTTTGTTCACTTTGTTAACGACCGCATCCATTTCTTCTGCTGAAGAAGACACACCCATATTTCGAAACCTTCCTTTTTTCGAATCTAACTGATAACTATGGCAGTCAATTACGGCTAGATCCAGTGGCGACCCAGCCCAACGGCATCAGAGTCACCATCTATTAATTATGTTACTGATATTCTATAGGCATGTTGCGCGAAGCTCTAGGTGATGATGGGGAAAAGCTTAGCTTGAATACATGGGAAATGAGGTAAATCCTAAAGATACTACATCCGCCTTAACAAGCTTCAGCTACGTAGTTTCCATAACTGTAGCCCACCCGGCGCTGGGAAATATATAACATAAGACAAAGGAAACTCATCCTGATCGCACACTAAAGCAATACGAACATATCGCAACAACTATTAAGCTGTTTTGAATTAAAACGCTCAACAAACCTAATGACACATTCTTTAAACTACTGATACTTAACAGATAAACAATTAAATTAGCATAATTTGACAGTTATTGATTTGTGAATCAATAACTGTATTTCTACGTTTAATGAACAATCAATACCAAGCAAGGCACTTGACAAAAAACCACTCCTCTCTCGACACGTTAAAAAATACAACTGCAAGGATGCAATAGCATGTTGACTTTATTGTCGTGGATTCTCGGCCTAAAGTGGGTACGATTGCCAACAACCCTTATTAGTTTTTTTTCCGCGAGTATTCTCGCTGCCCCCTTTATTACACCTTCAGATCAAACTGATATTGAGCAAAAACAAGCTGAATTACTTAATGAAGCAAAGAAAAACCAACAAAGCCTACAAGAGCTGATCGAGCTAAAGGGTGAAACTAAAGAAACTGTAAGTGAAGCAAACGAGCCGTGCTTTGAAATAAGCGTGGTCCGACTCATAGGGGCAGACAAACTCACAACACAAGAAAAACAGCTGGTCCTTAAACCATATCAGTCTCGCTGCCTGGGTTTAACTGCTATTAATCAACTACTAAAAAATGTAACCAATTTTTATATTCAGCAGGGTTATATCACTTCACGAGCATTTTTGGCCGAGCAAGATCTCTCCAGCGGAATATTAGAGATCACAGTGATTGAAGGGAAACTCGAAAAAATTCTGCTCAATAATACTCCTAGCCGTCAGTTAGACCTTATTTTCCCCGGCGTCGTAGGAAAAATACTTAACCTTAGGGATCTAGAGCAAGGATTGGAGCAACTCAATCGGCTGGCTTCAAATAACGCTAGGATCCAACTGCAACCTGGTAAGCAACCCGGCTATACCATTGTAAATATAAACAACACTCCTGGCCAAATCTGGCAACTGACTACTGGGTTTGATAACAGTGGTCAAAAAAGCACCGGTGATCAACAAGTGTTGTTGGATATCAAGATCGATGACCTATTGGGGCTTTACGAGCAGTTGGGGCTAACAGCCAAAAAAAGCGCTGATTTCGCACAAGCTCACGATGCAGAAAACTTAGGCTTTATGCTAGCAGTGCCCTATGGCTATTGGGGACTCTCGTACCACTTTTCTTACAGCAATTATCAAACCACTCTTTTCAGCAATCTGTTTCCCATGGGTGCCAACGGCAACACGCGGCATCACAGGGTAAAACTACAAAGAGGCGTACACAGAGATAGTACCAGTAAAACCCAGCTTGGCTTCGAGCTCGCTCATCGCAGGGACAGGAACTACCTGATGGGCAGCCTGCTCACAAGCAGCAGTCGCAACTTGACAGACTTTTCTCTGAACCTGACCTACAGTACTCGCTTTAAAGCTGGCTTCCTTACCTTATCACCCGCGCTTAACCGTGGAGTTAGCTGGTTTGGAGCAGAGCAGGATACCGGTAAACATCCTGCGAGCCCGCAAGCGGAATATAATAAGGCGACTCTTTTTGCCAGTTTTATCCTCCCTCTTACCAATCAATTGAGTTATGCCACCAGCGCATATGGTCAATGGACTGATAACACCCTGTACGGTTCGCAAAGGATCAGCTTGGGGGGAGAATACTCGGTGCGTGGTTTTAAGCAGCAATCCATTTCCGGAGACAGAGGATTTTATTGGCGTAACGAGGTCAATACACAACTACTGAATTCACCAGATTGGGGATTAACCACTGCGATTTTGGCGCTAGACATCGGCGCACTGCACCCAGATAAGTCTGACCCTTTCGAACGAGGCCAGCTGACAGGCAGCGCTTTTGGATTAGGCCATAGCTACAAACGCCTTCATAGCTCGCTCATGGTAGGCGCACCCATCCACAGTCCCTCTTGGTTAAAGACCGACAGTTACAGCCTCTACTATCGCATCAACATAAAAATATAAGGACAGGGATGATGAAACCTATCTGCTTATACCAACGTTGGCTAACGTATCTGGTTTGTTGGTTGATTTCCGTTCAACCTGTCTTGGCTAATGTCAGGCCCGACATCCAAAAACCGGGCAATACCCAAATTAACCGGGCTGGCAATGGCGTTGAAATTGTCAATATCACTACGCCAAATAGACAAGGTTTATCCCACAACTACTATACCGAATTTAACGTCGATCCCAGCGGTCTTATCCTCAACAATGCCACGAAGCAGTTTAGCCAATCCCAGCTCGGTGGATTCATTCAGAATAACCCGAACCTGAAGAATACCCATGCCAAGGTGATCCTCAATGAAGTCACCACAGCAAACATCTCCAGTCTGCGGGGATATACCGAAGTGCTTGGCCAGCAGGCTGAAGTGATCCTGGCAAACCCCTATGGCATAAGCTGCAGCGGATGCGGCTTTATAAATACGCCCAGAGTCACGCTAACCACGGGCAAACCTGAGCTGGACCAATCAGGGATGCTGAAAGACTTTAGGGTAAATTCCGGACAAATAGAAATAACGGGTGACGGTCTGGATGCAAGCCGACAAGACTATTTCGATATCATCACTCAGACGGCCAAGATCAACGCTGAAATCCATGCCAATAACCTGGCCATCATTACCGGAAATAACAGTGTCGAATACAAATCCAACCAAATTTTGGCCACTGAGCAGACGCCTACCGGCGCAGGCCTGGCCATTGATTCAAGCTCCCTCGGAGGCATGTATGCCGGACGCATCCAATTAGTCGCAACGGCTCAGGGAGTCGGAGTCAACTTAGCGGGCGACCTGGCGGCAACAATCAGTGATATCACCCTGGATGCCGAAGGTAAGGTAGTTATAAACAAAACCTATGCAGCCAACAATATCCAAATTAATACCCCAGGAGCCATCCAAGCATCAGTGAGCCAGTACGCAGGCAACAAACTAACCCTAAATAGCGCTGACAAGGTAGCCCTGCAGCAAAGTTATACCGCAGCTGGTCAACAAATTTTAATTGCAGGAACAAACCTTGAAACCTCTGATAGCAAACTGATAGCGGGGATCGATGACCAAGGTAAATCAGTACATCAGGGTCGTATCGAAATCCGCACTCAATCTCTGGACAGCAAAGCCAGCCTTATCAAGGCGAGTAAGCTGAGCAGTCAAATAGTCAGCCTGAAGCTGGATAATCAGTCGACACTGGATGCGGCTCATCTGGAAAACCAGCAGTGGCGCAATATTGAAAATGATGGGTTAGTTATTGTCGATAAAATCGCTATCGACTCAGACCAATTGAACATCAAAGGACAGGGACAGTTTATTGCCGATGAAATCTCTATTCACACCAAACAACTTCAGTTAGATGCATCATTCGCAGCCAAACAAAAGTTAACCCTGACCGTAGATGACAGACTTGAACAGTCCAACTTGTCTTCACTGATCTCTGACGGTGATATTTCCCTGGCGGCAAAAAATATCCAGCTTGACGGCGTCAGCCAGTCCCTTGGTCAACTCAGTCTGGCCGCTAAACAAGGGGTTCACATAGGGCAAGATGCCAGCATAGCAAGTGCAGCTCAACTGTCGGTTAATGCCAATTCTTTAACAAATGAAGGAAGCCTGTCGGCAGCTAGCACAGTTATTGTTACCGGGAAGTTGTCTAATCCAGGGCATATCCTGGCTCAAGACCAACTGCAAGTTACCGCCGAGGAGATGAGCTCCGGCGGTAAACTCCATGCCGGAAAAAACCTCTATCTAACCGCAACGACCCTAAATAATACCGGCGATATCTTGTCGTCAGTGGATAGCCAACTTGTCATTCAAAAGGATTTAACCAATCGAGGGCAACTACTGGCAGGACAAAGTCTACAGCTTAAGGCTGATAAGCTAACCAATGAAAAATTGATCTCCGCATCAAACCTGGCTGTTTTTGCGACCGAGTTAACTAACCTGTCGAAGGGAGAAATAGCGGGGCAAAACCTGTTATTCAATGTATCGGAGCAGCTTAACAACCAAGCCAATATTCTTGCTGAAAAGAGTATTGTCCTTACGTCAGACCACATCATTAGCAGTGGCCTGTTGCACAGCGGGAAACGGTTATCCCTGCAGGGAAAACAAATAGAGAATAGCGGCAAGGTATTATCTGGCAAATCCGGAGAGTTGGTATTTTCTGACACCCTAATAAACAGCGGACAAATTGTTACTGCAGACTCGCTGATACTGAACACAGGCAGACTCGATAACCTTGGTGAAATCAAAGCAACCGATCTTTCGCTTACGTTGGAGAGCCTGGAAAATCAACATGGTTCACGACTACTCGGCGATACCTTAACCCTAAATACCACTTCACTAAACAATGCAGGAGATATACAGACACAACAGTCACTCGCTATCACCAGCAACAGCGCGGTAAATAGCGGCGTATTGCAATCCGGAAACCACTTTAGACTCAATGGAAATACGCTGCTAAACAGCGGCAGTTTATTATCCGGGCAAAATATCAGCCTTGGCCTGTCCCAATGGATAAACAACCAGGGGGAAATAAAAGCCAGTGAATCCAGCGTTCTCGAATTTTATTCATTTGAAAATACCGGCCAACTGCTGGCTAACCAGCTTACCCTCCAGGGCGAACAGGTCACCAACCAAACCAGTGGTCAAATACTGTCTCAAGCAAGCATTGAAGCGGAGGTCACAACCATCAACAACCTCGGCACTTTGCATGCCGGGGATAGGGCCAGCCTTAAAGGGCATAACCTAATCAATCGAGGCCAGCTGTTATCTGCACAACAACTTGAACTGACATTTGATGAGGTCGAACAATCTGGTGAGATCCAAAGTGGGGACAAACTGGATATCACCAGCCAGCAGCTGAGCAACCAGGGGAAACTCTTCTCCCTCGCTTCTGTCCGGCTGAATATAGCGCTGGATATGACCAACACAGGAGAGGTTAAAGCGGGTGACCGACTGCAGCTGAATACCGCCCGGTTGACTAACAAGGGTAGAATTTCCGCCGCCTCCGTCGATGGGGTAATGGATAATGCCGACTTAACGGACACCTCTGAAATACTTGCCCAGACAGCAGTTAATCTAACTATCGCCACTGCGAACAATCAAGGTACGATCCAAGCTGGCACTCAGCTTAATTTAAAAGGCAATCAGTTAACTAGCAACGGTGCCTTGCTCGCCGTCGAAAGCCTGACGATAAACACCAATCAGAATATCAAGGGGGGTGGTCAATTCCAGGCTGGTGACACTCTCACCCTGACAACCTCCGAGCTTGCCACTAGTGGCCTGCTATCCGGCGACGCCCTTAACGTCATAGCTGATACGGCCAGATTTACCGGCCCGTCCAGGCTCTATGGTGAGCGATTGTGGCTCACCCTGGCTACAGAGCTGGATAACCAAGGTGAATTCTATGCCGGCAGCAGCTTAGATATCACTGCACCTTTGGCTAATAATACCGGTTTGCTCCACGCCGGCTCCGCGCTGTTTTTATCTGCTGACGACCTGACTAATTCGGGCCGACTCCTGTCTGCCGAAAACCTGCAACTGGATATCGCAGCGGACCTGGATAATTCTGGCCTGATAGGCGCGGAGCAAAACCTGAAACTAACCAGCGCTAGTATCCGGCATCAGGGGATATTACTGGCCAACGAAATATCACTCGATACTAAGCGACTCATTACATCACCCGATAGTGAAATCAAAGGCATTAACGTCGGGTTATCGGGCCTCTCAGAGCTTAACAATAACGGCAATATTCAAGCCCAAAAACAACTTAACATTACCGCGACCAACCTTTTCAGCAGCGGGACCTTACACTCAGGAGAACTCTCCACGTTAGCCTCGGACACAATACAAAATACCGGGCAACTCATTGCCATCGGCAGCCTGGCGCTGACTTCCAACCAGCTAATAAATCATGGTGATATCTATATCGAAGGTAACCTGGATCTCTCGGCTAATCGGGCCATATTTAACGCGGGCTCGCTAGTTTCGCGACAAAACATAGCCCTTGAAACCGCTTTTTTAACCAATAATGGACTCATCTCAACCAATGGCAGCTTCACTACAAGCGCGAACCAAGTAGAACTTGGCGCCCAAGGGCAGCTACAAGCCTTTGAATTAAGTCTATTGAACCTCGACAGGTTAAATAACCAGGGTGAAATTCAAATTCAGGGCCAGGCAAGACTGACTGGCAAACAGCTTCAGTTGGATGGCCAGGGTCTGTTGGTTGCAGACCGACTAATGATAACTGCCGATCAAGCCACCATTGCCGGTGACTATGCAGCAGACAAAACATTACAGGTCTCTGTGGTTAGCGGGTTAAAAGTCCTGGGCAACTTGATGTCAGATACGCAAATGACGTTGGAGGCAGGCTGGGTCGATTTTTACGGTAGTGCGCAGGCCAAGCAAAACATTAAGCTGGCGGCGAACGGTAACATCAGGACTTATAGCCAGGCGCAAGTGGTCAGCGACAGCAATTTACTGGTGACCAGTAACGAACTGAACAATGCCGGTATATTGGCTGGAAGCCAGTTAACACTGAACACGCAAGACTTGAGTAACCCAGGTAAATTGTTGGCGGAACACCAGTTAGATCTAAACAGTAAAAATATGGTCAACAGCGGTGTAGCACAAGCTGGCAGCGCCTTAAACGTTTCTGCGAGCTCAGTTGCCAACACGGGTAAACTGCTTTCTGGCGGGTCCGCCGAATTTAATCTCACGACAAATCTCACCAACCAGGGAACCCTGGCCAGCTCAGGCCCCCTGCACCTCAAGACCGAAAGCTTTATCAATCAGAGCCTCACGTCATCTGGCAGCGACATCATCCTCAATACACCCAAAGGGCTCACCAACGGCAATGGCGCGCAGCTATTAGCCGGCGGCGATATTATCGCCACAGATCTCAACGCTATTTGGTTACAAGGCCTGCTGCAAGCGGAAGGGGATATACGTTTAAGCGCGAAATCCAGCATCGAACAGCGGGCTCAGCTAGTGTCCCTTGGCGAACAAATCCTAAGCTCGACGCAGAGCCTGACACTAAGTGGCCAGCATAGTGTCGGAGATAAGCTCACCTTAACGGGAGAAGCGGGCTTGACCCTCTCCTCCGTCGCCGATTTGGCGGCCCTTGGAGACATAGAGCTAAACGGTCCCATTTCCAGTTTACAAGGGGAAATAGTCAGCAACGGAAATTTGAGTATCAACAGCGTGCAGGACCTGACAAATTCTGCGGATATCAGCGTACTAAAATCCTTACAACTTTCCTCCACAGGCTCATTAACAAACCTCGGCAATATCTATGCCGACCAATTGACCTTAACGGCCGCCCGGCAGCTCAACTTGTCAGCCGGCTCAGTTCTGGCTGGCAAGCAGCTTAATATGACGGGACAAGGGATCACGCTAAATACAGATGTGGTCAGCCTGGGCAGCATGAGGCTAGATGTGTTGTCAGGGAAGTTGGTTAACAACCATAACCTTATCAGCCTGGCAGGGCTTAACCTCAATGCCAATGGTGTAGAAAACCATAACCGCATACATAGCGGGGGGACACTGGACCTAAACAGTACAGGCGGTTTCAGCAATACAGGTCAGCTAATATCGGCCAGAGACCTCACTCTTACCGCCAGCAACATCGACAACTTAAGCACCATCCAAAGCGGAGGGCACAGTCAAATCACTGCAAGTCAGGGTGCGCTTTACAACCCGGGAACGATTGCCTCTGCTGGTGATTTATCCATTACTGCCACTTCCGATATCACCAATCAAGGTCTTATTTATGCCAACGGCAGTGCAGGTTTATACAGCAACGCCAGTATACAAAACCTGGAAGCCGATATTCTGAGTGTGGGTAACCTCACCCTGGCGGGACAGTCTGGAATGGCTAACCAGTTGCTGAACCGATCCGGTGTCATCGAATCATTAAACGGCGATCTCCAGATATTTGCATCCAGCTTGAGCAATATCAGAACCCTGTTCGAGGTGACAGAAACTGAACATGATTACTCAAACTCCCTTCCTGGTGGCGGAGGTTCGTTCACAGTTTCCGCAAATCATTCAGATGCTCCTTACATTAACGAAGGTTGGGAGGGGCCGCCACTAGGTGGCGGAGGCCAAAGCACCTGTGGTTGTGGCTCAGGTTATACGGTCTATTACGCACTTTCCGAACAACTGAGTTACAAGCTAACCGACAAAACTGTGACTCTGGGTAACATATCTTCCCCATCCCGAATTCTGGCTGGCGGCAATATAAATTTACAAGCTAACAGCATACACAATGAAGCAAGTCAGATTGGCGCTAACGCCAATCTGCATGCCAGTGGCAGCCTGATTAATCAAAGCTACCAGGAAGGCGAAGTGGAGACATGGATAGATTACAGATCCGACCCGTATAGCGGAAAGTCCGAGCCCTCCAGCTTCACTTTCAGAGTAGTAGGTACCCGAGAAGAATCTCGCTTAGGAAATGTGTACAACTCTTCTATTACTGCGGGTGGCGCCATTACCGGCAGCTTCAACCAGCTAATTGATAACACGACAATAAAAGCACATTCCGGCCCCGTTAGCCTGAGTAACCAACAAGGATTTACTGCCTCCATTCCTCAACCAAATGTAACTACGCCAGATGACTTGCTCAGCGTAGACATGCTGAGCTATCAGGGTGAAGCGATAACAAACCTACCCGGTTCAGGAAATGGGGTAGCGAACCCGGATTACCGTCTACCAGGTAACCCGAATGGCCTGTTTGTTTATAGCGAAAAAGTAGACAGCCCTTATCTGATAGAAACCAACCCTGCTATCCCAGGTTTGGGAAACCTGGATCCTTCAGCTACTTTGCTAAATTTAAACCTGGGTGCAATGTCTAACCTCACCTCATTGGATTTATCCCTGGCCAACGGACTCGGTGGCCTGACCATAATTCAACCTGATAACCCAAGCTTTACCGCTCTCTCTGGTACTGAAGCCCTTAATATTAACCAGCTGCCGCCAGGAACCATTGACCTTCCAGGTAGTCAAGGACCTGGCAACCACTACCAAGTGGAAAATTCAGCCGAACTCACAAACCTGGGCCAGTTTTTAGGCTCTGATTTCCTGTTTGAATTAATAGGTTACCGACCCAGCCGGGATATTAAGGTATTGGGGGATGCGTTCTATGATACCCGCATTATCAGTCAGGCAATCTTCGAGCAAACCGGACAGCGATACCTTGCCCGGGAGGTGAGCTCTGATCTGATACAGATGCAATACCTACTGGATAATGCAGCCCATGAAAGCCGGGAACTCGCTCTGACAATGGGTGTATCACTGAGTACAGATCAAGTTGCCGCCCTTTCCAAAGATATGGTTTGGTGGGAAAAAACCTTGATTAACGGCAAAGAGGTGCTGGCGCCCAAGCTTTACCTGGCGAACCTGGACGAGCGGAGTTTTAACGGCGGCAGTCTGATATCCGGACAAGACGTGTTACTCCAGGGTGGCACTTTAACTAACCAGGGCAGCATTATTGCGGACAACAGGCTGCAGTTACTAGATATGGATAGCGTCCTCAATGATATGGGAACTATCAAAGCTAGCGGCGATTTGGCCATAGTGACCCAGGGCGATATCACCAACATCAGCGGCCAGATAAAAGGCAACAATATCACCCTCGTCAGTCTTGGCGGACATATTAAAAACCAGACACGAATTGATCAGCTCAGCGTTGATTCGGGCAGCAAGGTCTATTCGGATCTCGAACTGGCGGAAATTCAGGCGAAAATCGATACGGGTGCTCCGGGCATTACACTGCCCGCCCTTGTACATACCCGAACAGAGATTGGTCCTGATGCTGTAATTGCGGCTGGAGGGGAGCTGAATATAGTCAGTGCGGGAGAACTACTAAACCTGGCTGGAGATATCAGCGCATTAAAAGATCTGAATATAGACTCAGACAGCGTGTCACTCACCGCAGGTATTTTAAAGGAGCAGCAAACCTATCAAGGAAGTAACTATAACTCTTTCAAACTTAAAATCGACAGCAAGCAAAGTAAACTAAGCAGCGGCGGGAACCTAAATATTCATTCACGTGGTGACATTAATATCGATGGCAGCCACATAAGCGCGGAAGAAAAAGCCAACCTGCATGCGAACGGTAACGTCACCTTAATTGCAGCTACAAACCAAACTTCATCAGACTACGAAACTCGCAACGGCGCTTTAAAGCAAACTACTGATACTGTCTCTCATCAAGCCAGCGAAATTACCGCAGGTGAAGACGTCAACATCACAGCTGAACAAGACATTACACTGGCCGGCAGCAAGATAGTTGCTGGAGACACTGTTCATCTGGATGCAGGTGGCGCTTTGTCACTGGTCACAGTACAGGACTTCAGCTACTCACTGGATAAAAAAGAGAGTTCCAGCCTGCTTGGCAAAGACAGCCTGGAAACAGAACAAAGCCAAACCACAGTAGTAAGCAGCGAAATTCACGGCAGCGATATACTACTCACCAGCAAAGCCGACATCACTTTACAAGCAGCCAGCCTGAGCGCCGGTAATATCACCATCAGCAGTACCGCGGGAGCCGTTAACTTATTATCAGCCAAAGAGACCGCCAGTTTCCGGCAAGAGAGTTCAGAAAGCGGCCTGTTTGTCAAAATGAAGGGACAAGGTAAGAGCAGTGAAACTCGAAAGCTAACCCAGATAGAACATAGCGGATCGCTCAGCATCAGCAGCGCCCTTGGCCTGAACGTCGATTACGTTCAGCAGCAAGGCCAAAGTTTGGCCCAAGCCCTGGATAGTATACCCGCTACAAAAGAAAATCTGGCGTGGATAAAAACCTTAAACGACCGTGACGACATCAACTGGCAAGCTGTCAGTGAAACCTTTGATAGCTGGGAATATGAGCAGGAAAGCTTGAGTCCGGCTGTTGCAGCAATTATCGCAGTGGTCGTCACAGTGGTATCTGCCGGTACGGCGAGCGCAGCAGGGGCTGCTATTACCGAAGCGGCTGTTACAGCAGGCGTCGGTACGTCCGTCGGAGCGGTCGCTGGCGCCGCAGTGACAGCCGGAAGCTCAGCTCTCTTCTCACAGGCCGCCATCACACTTGCCAATAATAAAGGTGAGATTGGCGCTACGTTGAACGATTTAGCCTCAAAAAACACGGTTAAGGCACTGGCCATCGCGATGCTTACCGCTGGTGCCATAAGCGGCTTTGATACTATTGCAGGTTTGGCCGCAGACAAGCTTAACCTCTCTGCTCTAGGAGCCGATAACCCTGTTATTTCCTTACCTTCTGGCGAAGCCATAACACTAGGGGATATCGGCCAGAAAGTAGCTCATAGTGCGATTAAATCTGGGATAGGCGCTGGTTTTGGCAATGGTGATTTTCAAGATTTATTCCTCAGCTCACTACGAAGCACTGCGGCAAATGAAGTCGGAGCCATTGCAGCTTATCAAATTGGTGGGCTTGCACAGGATTATGGTCTAAACAATGGAGATATAAGTAAAGCAGCTTTGCATGCCATTACCGGGGGAGCGGTTGCTGAACTAGGAGGTGGCGACTTTGTCGCGGGAGCTGCTGCAGGGGCAGCAACCGAGCTTACCTCTAATTTAATTGATGACCTATTCACCTTAAATGAAGACAAAATTAAAGCAGCTCAAATTATAGGAGCTGCAGCAGGAGCTATCGCATCCGGCGACGCCGAAGGTGTATATACAGGCCAAAACACTGCCAGCAACATAATCACTTTTAACCATTTAAGTCATCAGCAGTTAGTGAATGCAGCGCAAGCCCTAAAGGATTGCGGCGATAATGCTAACTGCCGGGATCATGTTGCCCGAGAATATACCACCCTTAGTCAAGAACAGGAGCACGCAGCGCTCACAGCCTGCGCTGCAGATACATCATACTGTAAGCAAGCTGGAAATGAGGTAGCGAATAGCTATAAAGCTGGCGACGAAGCGTATTGGCTATTAGAAAACGAAGATGCGATAAAAGTTTGGCAAGGGCTCGATAACACAAACAAGGGAGTAACTGAGTCCTACAACCAAGCTTATGCTGAAAAATACTTTACCGAGCTTTTTATAGCGCAAGGTGCCGACCTCGATACAGCGAAGAAACTCGCTGTTAGTTCAGGCATCATCGCTGGCTTAGGTGGAGTTAAAAAGCCTTCACAAAATACACAGGGCACTTCTGAGCAAAGTAGTCGATTTGACTCTACTACAGACAAACCGCAGAAACACAAAAAAACCTCTGAAGCATACAAAGGTAAAAAACCTGCTATAGTTCCAATCAATTCGGGCAACGCTGTTAATTTAGCTAAGAGCTGGCAAACTCAGTTCCCGTATGTTGGTCAAGATCCAATGACGCCAATTGCTCTTCCTGAAGGTAAGATTTTGGCTCAAGTAGTATTTGATGCGGATGCAGGACCTGCTGGAAGTTATTTCACAACTCCAAGTGCGATAAGACGAGCGACATTGCCGGATGGAAGCATCGATGCAAATATTCTAAGTCAAGGTCTGCAGATTGACGGTTCAAAATATCCAAGCTTTAGGGCTAACGTGCAGTACTTCCAAGTTAATGGAGCTATACCTTATGGTGAAGCAGCATTTGGAAGAACAATTGCGAACCAGCACTTAAATCCGGACGGCTACAAGGCATTGCCACAAGTATTCCTGAAAGAAGATTTCTTCAAAAATATGAAGCCTGTGGATATGTTTGGTAACCCCGGACTTAAAGCTTATCCAATGATAAACACAGAAACACCATCATACTTTTTTGAGTGGTTACCAAAGAAGTAGGAGGGAAAATGAATAAAACTCAAATTGAAGTCGCCAGCTTTTCTGGACAACCAAAACATAAAATACTAGATGGAATCTTGGACTTGTTGCTAGCTCATGGAAATGAGTTGGCAACAGATTATAGGTGGGGCAGCAATCCGACTGGTTATTTTGCTGTGTTAAAGCAGCCAATTGATTTTTCGCTGATCAAAGACAACTTTGAGTTGCCAACCTCGGTAATGTTAAATGAACAATTTGGCGAAGTTGATTATGGTCTGGGGACAGTGATAATCCGCTCTGAATAGCGGCACATAATCTACAACTTTATCAACTGGCCTGCTTTAACTTAGATGCAGGTAGTAACTCCTCCACTATCAACTTCAACAAAAATGTTTCACGTTCAATGGACATGCCTTTTTTCTCGCTGTTTGCCATAGTGTGTTCATTGTGTGCTATGGCATCGTGGATATTTATCCACACGGGCTTCATACCGTTTTTTATCTCGTAATCTTCCAGTTTCGTATCACCTAGCTCTGCATCAATTCGGCAGACAAAACAGTAGGATTTCATATGTACAATATCGAAGTCCGGTTTGTACCATGGGCGATATTCTTCATATAAGCCAAATGCCTCAATATTTCTGATATTTTTGGCTCCGGTTTCTTCCTCTAGCTCTCTGACCAAGCCGGCTTGGATATCTTCATCCTCATCGATGCCACCGCCCGGCAATGTGTAGTCATGATATCGCTCGGTGTAAAGCATCAAGATATCATCACCGTTTAGGATAATGCCTCGGGCCGCGTTACGTTGAAAAATGCTGCCAGTAAGCGACTTAAGATCAGGGTGGACTGTGGATTTTAATAATCGCATAACTTAGCTCTGACAGTTCAATTGGAGGTCAAAAAGGTTGGCGATTATAGCGTACATATACGCAATTTATCAGTCTGTCTGTCTGTCGTCATTAACGACGACAGACAGTAGAGCTATCCGCTATTTACCTTCCTAGGACTGCATTTAGTTCCAAATCAGAAAGTCCTAATATCTGTCTACTGAGGAAGCACCGCCGCCAAATCGGAAATTGAGGACCCACCATTTTGAATGGTGGGTGTCTCCGTTTTTCAACGAAAGTGAATATTCTGTCGAGGCTGATAAGTACCTCAAACCCGTTGTAGAAACGCTAATTTAAAAAGCTCTGGCTCAACTGGGGCCTCTACTCGCACGATACCCCATATACGCTGCTATATTGATACAGTTATCAATAGTAATGCTTTTGAATTGAGTTTAAAGCTGTAAACCATCACGGCTTTCTATATTTGTCCATTTGAAAAGGAATGTTCCATGAAATCAAAAATAGTATTGTTAGCTGCTCTATCTACAATATCACAAGGGGTGGCATCTAAGGAGGTGGTATCTCCTGATAAGAACCTGAAAAGCCTACAGGGGAGCCACTATACGGTCCCAGTCAATATTACAAATAGATCGAATACAACATTATATATACCGACTCGTACGATAAAATCACTAAATATGGATATTATTAGTCAAAGTCACGCTCAAACGAATCAAGGTAAAAATGGCTGGGGCTTGTCTTATACAGTATTACCTGGGGAAACAATAAATTTTTCTGTCGTATTTGCCAGCCTACCCATTGTTGAGTGTTCCTTTAACCTGTTTGACAACAAATATTGCAATGTAAATATAGATAACACTCCAAAAAAAGGTGCGATTGCGTACTTTGAAACTAGACGAGAAAGAAAATTTGAAGGTGAATATGCCGCTGCGCGAGTCATTATTGGGGTGGATAACGGAACAATGGTTGCCGCATACCAAGATTTAAAAGGCAATAAGGAAACAGTTGAGAAAGTTAAAGAAGAGATTCTGAGTGAACCTTGGTTGCTTGTTGGATCTACATATGGCTCAGCAAATCTGATATTTAATCCTAACAAAAAGAATCCGCAAGGGTACTTCCCATTGTTTTTTACATCTGAAAGGTAGAAGTGCTTAGTAACTGCTTTCCGGTCTCGCTCGGAGGTCGGAAACGATAAATCACGCCAGCCAGGGGCGCGGATAAGCCTAATACTCCACGGCTAGCGCATTTTAATCCCAGACTCTAACAGGGTTGAGCGATAATCATCGTCTAGCCGTGCTAACGAACCCCAAAAGCCGCGAAATCATCCAGCAAGGAATTGACTTTAGAAAACGTAAGGGCTGGGGTATTTCCCCTGGTAGTAGCGCATATCAAGGGCTCAATCCTAACAGCAGGTTTATCTACAGCAACCGTGGTGGTCCTTATGCTAAAAAGAGCCGACCAAATGTGGAAGAGAAATTACTCATTGGACACATACAGAACTGGCCGATGAAGCGAATATACAACAATTAGCCTCAGGGATATCAAAAAGCACTGTCGGACGTTTTCCAGACAGGTCGATATCAGGCTAAGTCTACCTACTGCCTAGGTAAAAGTTATTCTGTATTTAGATGGATAATTAGACAGGGTGTTTTTTACACACTTGGTCAGATTTTCAAATGTTTCAAAAGCGCAGGTGGGAAGCCATTCATACTTAATTTTCCGCCATAGTATTTCTATGATATTCAGCTCTGGCGAATAAGCTGGCAGATACAGCACCAAAACACCCTCTGTTATCCAGTCACTGCATTTCTCTTTAAATTTCGCAGAGCGGTGAAAAGATGCGTTGTCCAGAAAAACGACTGTCAGTTTTTTCTTTGCGGTGTGTGGCTTATTTTCTATCAGCTTTTCAAACGCCTCGATGACTGTGTCAGTAGTAACGTGACCTTCGGTGCTGTGGTAAACCAGCTTTCCTTGGCGGCTTAAAAAGCCAAGTACGTTCAATCGCTTACTATGCGAATAGGCAGGAAATGCAAACGGCTCACCGACTGGGCTCCATGCGTAAGGTAAGTTCGATTTTTGGCTGAAACCTGATTCATCGAAATAATAGAGGTCCAACTCGCCCTCTTGTTCAAGCTTTATAAATTTATTCAGGGTGTTGTAACACTTTCGGAACGCCTCTTCATCACGCTTTAGTTTGAGTGAATGTCTGGCTCTTTTATGGCTGTAGTTAAATTTTTTTTCAACGTTCGCTTAATCGTTGAAACGCTGGCTTTTTTGCCGCTTTCTTTCTCCATCAGGGACTGGGCTCGCTTGAGTTGATGAGGCTCCTCATCCACAAGCTCTTTCAGGCGCTGTTTCTCCTCATCCGTATAAATAGTGGGCCGCCCCGTTCGCTTTGCGTCATAAAGGCTTGAGATCCCGAACTCTTCCCAGCAATCGATCCATTTAGAAAGCGTCTCCAAACTGGTATCGAAGATATCCGCTAGCTGCTTAATATCGTATCTCTTATGGCTGAGTAGGATGGCATGAGCCCGGATTCTACAACGATGTTTGGGGTGATTAGCCACAGCTTCTCTAAGGGTAATTTGTTCGGCCTCAGTAAGGCACCATACTACTTTCACGGATTGGTACGCATGATGTTGAAAATTGATGCATGTATACTGGAGTCGGTGAAAAAACGCAAAAATATCTGTACCACTGCATAAAAAACAAACAGAGAGCAGCTCTGAAAACTTATGCTCACCTACTTATAACCGATAAGAAGCGAGAGTTAAAAGGCGGAGAGGTCGAGCTTTACGGAGCTTGCGACTCTTTAGAGAAAGTGATCAGGCAGATATACAAAAGATCAGGCATGAAGGGCGCTAGCAGCCATAGTGGCAGAAAGAGCCTTGTTACGAACTCAGTGATCAGAAAGGGTGTTCCGCTGGAAACTATGGCTAAAATACTGGGTCATGCTGACCCAGAAATGGCGCTTAACTATTTGGATATTTGCCAGGAACGGCTAGAACAAATGTATGAAATAGCACTTTAAGTAATCTTATAAATTTACTTATAAACCTCTTTGTTAACTTATATAAATACTTATAATATAAGACATCAACACAATACAGTGGTCTAGAAAAGCTCAGAAACAGTTAGGCAAAATCAACAAAGGGAATCGCCAAGCGGCGTTAAAGATTTACCAAGAAGTTGACTAGCTTAAACAGTTTCCAGATAGCCTAAGCGTCTGACCAACCACGAACATGACTATCGGCTAAGAGTGGGGGATTTTAGAGTGTTCTTTGAGCATGATGGAGTCCTAAAGATTATCAGCATAGAGGAGGTTAAGAAACGCAATGAAAACACCTACTAACGAGGTGCAGATCATTAAGCAAGACGGCAAGCCCGCCTTCGCTGTTGTACCTTATGAGCAATGGCTGGAGCTGACCGGCCAGCAAAATGAACAGGTATATATACCTCACGAGGTGGTAGGCATTCAGTTAATGCAGGAATGCAGCCTGATCACCGCATGGAGGAAGTATAAGAAGGTTACTCAAAATGACTTGGCGAGCGCTGCCGGTATTACTCAGCCTGCTTTATCTCAGATTGAGAAGCCGGACAGTAAGCCCCAGGACGCAACGCTGGAGAAGATAGCCGCCGCGTTGGGTGTGGGCATCGAGCAGCTCCGAGAATAAACCAAACCTCCTCTATACCAAGGCCGGTTAACCACCGGCCTTTTTTATGGTCGCCTTAGCCCTAGAAGTCAGGGTATCCCTGATCCAGTCCGATATTTTCTTATCTTCCAGCTCTGCCGCCATCCGGTAGTCATCATCTTGTTGCTCAGTGAGTTGGGTCACAGGTAGGCGCTTAGTTTTCTTTTCAGTGGTCGCCAGCTTTGGCCAGCCACGTTTAGTTTTATGCTCGTTTTTAGTACAATTATTACACGTGTAATAATTCACAAAAAAAGACCGGAAACCGAGAGGGGTAGAAATGAGCAAGTGAATAAGCGTTAAAGATATGCTTCCGAGAGAGGAAAAGAAGATCGGGGTACATCAGCACCCTTAATGATGATAGTAATTCTAGAGTGCTAGCTTTCGGCTCTTATAGAGTTGCAAAAGCATATTACGGCGGTCGCGTTTTTGGCTTCCTAGATGCCAAAACGAACAATAATGAGGGCATGTTAAATCAAGAAAGCGTGGCGTATAGCGTGACGCACTGGATGTCTTTACCTGATGCGCCTGAAGAAGAGTAGCGGCACATAATCTACAACTTTATCAACTGGCCTGCTTTAACTTAGATGCAGATAGTAACTCCTCCACTATCAACTTCAACAAAAAGGTTTCACGTTCAATGGACATGCCTTTCTTCGCACTATTTTCCATAGTGTGTTCGTTGTGTGCGATGGCATCGTGGATATTTATCCATACGGGCTTCATACCGTTTTTTATCTCGTAATCTTCCAGTTTCGTATCA
Source organism: Psychromonadaceae bacterium (assembly GCA_965249895.1). Classification (GTDB taxonomy): domain Bacteria; phylum Pseudomonadota; class Gammaproteobacteria; order Enterobacterales; family CBDFNC01; genus CBDFNC01. The sequence continues at coordinate 241,676 of CBDFNC010000001.1, read as the reverse complement.
CCTAGCTCTGCATCAATTCGGCAGACAAAACAGTAGGATTTCATATGTACAATATCGAAGTCCGGTTTGTACCATGGGCGGTATTCTTCATATAAGCCAAATGCCTCAATATCTCTGATATTTTTGGCTCCGGTTTCTTCCTCGAGCTCTCTGACCAAGCCGGCTTGGATATCTTCATCCTCATCGATGCCACCGCCCGGCAATGTGTAGTCATGATATCGCTCGGTTAGAGCATCAAGATATCATCACCGTTTAGGATAATGCCTCGGGCCGCGTTACGTTGAAAAATGCTGCCAGTAAGCGAATTAAGGTTGGGGTGAACTGTGGATTTTAGTAATCGCATAAGTTTGTTCAACAGCTTCAATACAGGCTCAAAGGTTGGCGATTATAGCTGAAATTTATGCCGTTTATTGGTTTGTCTTTCCCGTGAATAACAACAGATGGAGTAGTCAAAGAGGAAGCCGGATCAAATAGCCAGTAAACAAATAGTAAATTTTTTCGCTATTTACTCCTACTCCCAGAGCAACATAATCATCCAGTGACAGAATTCCTAACATATAATCCACTGCCATAAAGCTAACTCTTACACCTTAACTTTCGAACTTATGTATATACTCAGGGTATCTACCTCGCTTCAGGGTCACATCATTAATCACATTTTAATCAACCAGTTAGCGAGAACCTGAACCAATTAGTACATTTGTCATTTACCATTGCTGCAAGTGGTACTCAAGGATGAATGTACTAATCAAATGGCTACTCCACCGTCCCTTGTTCGCTTTATTTGTTTGTCTGGGAGGGTGTTCAACAAATAACCTGCCTTACTCAGCGCAAAACCAACCTACAGCCCTGTCAGCAGCAGAGCTCGCTTTAATTGACAAGGCTAATTTAATACATAGGGAACTGATTAAAAAAGACCTGCTACTTCACGATCCCGCTGTACATAGTTACCTGATGAAGATGACCGACAGGTTATCAAAAGCAATGTGGATCCTTCCTTATGACATAGAGGTTTTTATCACTAAAGATCCCCTCGCCAATGCTTATGCATACCCAAATGGTCATATCTATATCACTACAGGCCTGGTTGCTGAGCTGGAAAATGAACCTCAACTTGCCTTTATCCTTGCCCATGAAATCGAACACATCAATCAGCGTCATGGTCTAGAAAAAAACCAACACTACAGATACGCTTCCGTTGCCATAAGCCTTACCGCAAACCTGCTCGCCATTCCAGCCTACGCCCAACTGACATCCCACAGTCGAAGTTCAGAAATTGAAGCTGATCGATTAGGAATGACCCGGCTTATTGCTGCAGGATATAACCCAAACCTAGCGGCGAGCGCATTGACTGCAATAGAGCAAAAAGAAAGTGATGAGGTCATGTTGGGTTTATTTGCTTCTCATCCTCCAACACAAGAGCGCACCGCTTTGCTGGCTCAACATACTAATGGCGTCGAAGCAACTGACCCCAGCCCATTGTTTCTCCAGATCCGTCATCAAATTACAGTGGTTAGTGTTGATGTAAAACTGAGTAAAAACCTGCCTCAACTCGCCTTAAGGGAGCTAGCTCAAAGCAGGAAGTTTGCTCCGCTCACAACAAAACAAGTTTACCAGCAGGCACGCGCCTATCAGATCCAGGCCACCAATTGGCAGGCGACCAGCAGGGAAATAGCTTGGCTACGGGGCCAATCCTTGTCAGACCAGTTAAGAAAGGAAAACCATTCTAACCAGGCTAAGGCCGTGGACAAAGCTGACGAGCTGTATATTCGCCTGATCAATCAGCAGCCCAGTTACCTACCGGCCCTTAAAGCCCGAGGGCTTATGTATGGTCAGCTACTTCACTATGACCTGGCGTTGAAATACCTCACTCAGTACCAGCAACTTTCCATAGGAGCCACTAAAGACAAGCAATACGTCAACGCATTGATCGGTAAATACCAGGAGAAAAACAATGAATAAGTATCTACTACCTGTTCTGGCAACCATTTTGTCAGGTTGCGCAACGACCACCAGTTCACGTTATAGCCCAGATTTCGAGGAAGCCAGTAACGGTATAGAGCGTATCGCCATACTGCCCCCAGATATTATTCTGTTTGAAAAAACCGTGGATGGCCAACATCGAATTTACGATGAAAAAACGCTATCGATTTATCGGGAGGTCATCATCGAAGAAACTCAGCTCAGGTTGGCTGAAAAAGGATTTATCCCGGTCAAAATCACAGCAGATCAGTTAGCCACCCGGCTTAGTAACCATAATGTGAAAATTGCTTCGCTCAAAAATCGTTACGATGAAGTCTCTAAAAATTTGTACGCAAAACCCAAGATCAGTGAAGAGGAAGCAAAGCAGTTTCGCGAATCCGTTGGCGAAGCCGCTAATATAATCGCATCAGGAGTTAACGCCGATGCCTTGCTTGTCGTTAACTTGACAGGCCAGATAAAATCTACCGGTAAAGCAGCCACTGAACTGGCGGCTTCTACCGCAGTTCTTTTGCTGACAGGTGTGAGCATTGTCTCAGCTCCCGAAATGGAGATCGTCGAAGTCGCTCTTGTAGACGGCTTAACTGGTGATATTTTATGGTCAGATCGCAAAGTCGTTGCGGGCAAGCAAGGTGAAAGTATTGAATACGCCATGATCAGTATGCCGGACGATAGTGATACTTCAGACATGCATCCAGATGCAGTCCCAATAGTGACAGAAATAAAGACAAAACGCCGCTATGAGGCTGCATATAAGCGCTGTATCAGGAAGCAAGGAAATGTTGGACAAATAGAAAAGTGTAAGCGATTAGCCGAAGCAGGCTAATAACCTACACCGTTATCAACGACTCACCATCTACCGTTTTTCGCTTATATTGAGATCCGAACCCAAGAGATTGGGACATATATGAGGTCGACCATATATGTCCCAACTTAGTAGTTAAGTTCTGCACATGAAATCACATCGAAGTGGCTTGAGGCTTCAAATAAGAGCTTTTGCTAGTTAACATTTCTCTATAACAGTACCTGTTTATCAACCGCCAGCATGTTTATCCGTATTATCAAGAACTACGCCAGCCAGAGCAAATTGACCTCTGGTGCCCGCGACATCAGTGCTATTAGGGCGAAAAGTAACCTCAACAGGCCCATAATAATCCACGTTAACCTTGATATAGTTCCAGCCTGACCCTTTAACCGGGATCTCTTCTATTATTCCCCCCACCCTCACCTCAATTGTTAAGGGAGCCCTTGCTACAGCCTTGGCTTTAATATAAAACGTAGCGGTACGGTTTTTACCGTATCCAACCAGAGGAATGCTAACCCGGTTAAGATAGCTAAAACCCATTACGGTATAACCCGTGTCCACCGTGTCCCCCTGCTCCTTAAACGTATGATCTGGATCCGCAAAAGATCTTAAGGTACCTTCACGTGTATCAAATACCGGGGTTATAATGTGCTTTTGCCCATAGCTATTACCAGACTTGAAGCCATGTAGCGTGAAATACTCCTTGCCTTGCAAGTCGATTTGGCCTGGCTTACCTTCAAACTCTAGCCGAACTCGGTTAGGCTCTGGTCGTTCAAAATCCCGACATATAGAAGATGATGGTGATTCCCCCGATTTGTTAAACGCTACTATGCGGAAGCAGTAGTGTCCTGGCACTTTTACATTGGCCGTATGCGATGTTTTGTTATATCCACGGGTGGAAATGGTTGTAAATTCCTGTTCATCTATTTTTCTCCTTTGAACATAAAAGCCTTGTTCTTTATCGGAACTATCCTGCCAATCAAGTTGAATTTTAGCGAGAGCAGCCTGTAGAGGGGTGGAGGTAAATAAGCTGATCACCAACAAACAGCATACTGAGAAAGTAGTGGATAAATTACTACTACGGTTGATAAAAAGATGTACCAAAACAAAACCCCAAAATAAGAATAATAGTGAACCAAGTGCTTAACTACTCATAAGAAAGCACGGAAAAATTATATTTATAGCGATTTGGTATCACAAACTTAAAAAAGACTTATTTTTAGCTAGTTAACAGTCGTCATGAGGGGCCGGTTAGACCAATTTGGATAAAAATATCGAACTTAGTAGGAACGGGGTCCTGTCATGTAGATGAGAATGTAAAGCCTCTAATGGTAAGGTTCGCCGAACAAGTTCGGCTCCTACTTAAATACAGCCTGACTAGCTTATTTCAAGGTTTCAGGACGAGAGCTAGTTAATCAGAATGAATAGAGAAAAAGTCAGTGGTGGCGTTGAGCGGCAGCAGGCATCCATATTTAGCCCATTAACCAGGGGCTGTTGATGGGGACTAACATTTTTATATATCGGCCATATCAAAGACTATTAATTGCGACGACTATAATCGTGGACTTTCGGGGAAAGGGTTTTTATTCTCTTTAGCCTCCCCCTGTTGAGGCATTTTATGGAACTCGAAGAAGTTTACCGCCGTGATTTAAATCTACTGGTCGCATTAAAAGTCTTACTGGAAGAGAACAGCGTTAGCCAGGCAGCACTGCGGCTCAACCTCAGCCAATCTGCAATGAGCCGGGTGTTGGGGCGCTTACGCGAAATGTTGGGTGATCCGCTATTTACCCGTCAGGGGCAGCATTTAGTTCCGACTCAAAAAGCCCTTGAGCTAAACGAGCAATTAAATGAGCCATTAGAATCATTACGTTTGCTGCTTACTCCCAATGATTTTAAGCCGGAAGAATGCGAACGGCACTTTGTTATTGCCACAACAGATTACGCCATGCAAACCATACTTCCGTTTGCCTTGCCCCGAATATACCAAGAGGCGCCTCACTTATCGTTAGAGTTTGCCCCCTTGCAGCATAAGCAATTGCTGGCTCAGCTAACCACCCAGGGTGCAGATATGGCAATTTGCCGACCAACGGGTCCAATTGACCTCCTCAGTAGTGAAAACCTTGGCCAGGTGGGTGTTTTCTGTTTATTGTCCAAACAGCACCCTTTAGCGGAAAAATCACTGACGCTGGATGACTACCTGTCGCTTCCGCATGCGATGATTGCCATCAGTGATGGCGTCAAAGCACTGATTGACCAAGCTTTGGAAGGACTTCCGGCGAGGAAACAAGTACTGCGTGCATACCATTTAGAAGCGGCGCTGGCGATTATCCATAAGATGCCATTGATCATTACTGTGCCGGCCGATTTAGCTTATCTGGTGGCAGACCGGCATGGTTTGGTGATCAAGTCGTTACCTTTTGATTTCACTCCATTTGATTATTCGCTGATCTGGCACCAGCGCTGTGAACATTCGGCAGCGCAGATCTGGTTGAGGAATATCTTAAAGGAGGAGTGCGGTCGCTTAATTAGCAAGCGGATCCAGGATATGGGGCTGGCTTAGCCGCTGCAAATGGAGCTAGTAAGACCTGACTCCTAAGATAATGCGAAAGCAGCTTATAATTTAATCACGACACGACCGGTAATCTGACCTTTGATAATCGCTTCTGCCTGCTCAACTACGGCTTCAAGGCCTACTTCAGTACAGGCCTGCTGGCTATAAGATTCTGGAAGTATCTGGGATAGTTTCTCCCAGGCTTGGATGCGCTTTTCGCGAGGGCACATGACAGAATCCACCCCTAGCAGCTTAACGTTTCGAAGAATAAACGGCATAACAGTGGTTGGCAGATCTATACCACCAGCCAGCCCACACGCAGCCACGGCGCCATTGTAATCAATTTGCGCAAGCACCTTGGCCAGCACTTTACTACCTACGGTATCAACTGCGCCTGCCCACAATTGCTTTTCCAGAGGGCGGCTGGGCTCTTCGAATTCATGGCGTTCAATAATCCGGCTAGCCCCCAGATCCTTAAGTAACGCAGCATTTTTCTCCATACGGCCAGTGACCGCCGCCACTTGATAACCTAATTGTGCAAGCAGAGTGACTGCCACAGAACCAACACCGCCACTGGCGCCTGTCACCAGAACCTCACCGCTTTCTGGTTTAACGCCTGCGTCTATTAAAGCCTGCACACACAGCATGGCAGTCAGGCCCGCCGTACCTATCATCATGGCCTGCTTACTGCTAAAACCTTTAGCGAGTGGCACCAACCAGTCACCATTTAAGCGAGCTTTTTCAGCCATACCACCCCAGTGACCTTCTCCAACCCCCCAGCCGGTCAGCACAACTTGGTCGCCAACCTGATAACGCTGATCATCGGATCCGATAACCCGACCAGCAAGGTCGATCCCTGGCACCATAGGGAACTGGCGAACCACCTTACCTTTGCCTGTAATCGCCAGGCCGTCTTTATAGTTTAAAGAAGAGTACTCAACATCAATAAGCACATTACCTTCGGGTAATTGCGATTCATCAATTTGACGAATTTCAGCGCGCGTTTTTTTGTCTTCTTGCTCAAGGACGAGTGCTTTAAACATATCAAGGCTCCATGGCGGAAAGGGGAGTGTTGCCCCTTTCATACTGTGATTAGGTGGCTAACGGTTTGAACTAGAGTGTATGCCTGTTGACTGTATGAATATAATGAAAGTTACTCATTCCGTATATGCGAAATACGCATAAAATACAAAAGCCTGGACAATTAGGTCGGTAGCTAGTGTCTATCCTGAAACGCCGATACTGTCATTCCCTCGCACGTGGTGGTCCGACATCTCGGAATCCAGCGGCCTGACAGCTAGCTCGGTGCCCGCGTTAGGCCACTGGATTTCCAGTCAAGCTGACAATGACAGGGAACTTTGAGATAGTAGTTACTAACTTTAAGCCTTTGAAAAACGACAAATATAGCGTTCTAAGAATATGCCTGAAGAACGAATATGTGAGTTTCAGGACGGGCACTAGTACCCGAGATCATAAGTCCGTGCAAATTTGCTCGTTATTTGTACGGCCGTTAATTTCTAGCGGGCTAACCCTTTTAAGCACCAGCGTGTTCTTATCTTCAATTGTCCACTCAAACTCTTCCCCTTTCTCCATGCTTAAGGCTTCAGCAATCGCTGCTGGCATATTGAGGTAAAAGGATTTATTAGTCGGTCTTTGTACTTTTTGTATTTTTACTTTGTAACCCATTGTCTTCCCAAAGCTGATTAGCTATCACACCATAAATATAGTATATTAACTATATTTGGTTGGCGATGAATACCTTATTTCCTACGCAATATGCAAATGACATCACTACAACTATTTTATCAATGTTGCGATGTTACACCACCCCAGCCTGTATTCTGACTCGGTTAAAGGCTGTCTTGCTCATTAACGAGACCTTTAATATGAACAAAGTAGCCAGAGAATTGGGGGTTAGTTGTAATTTCGTCATTAAGTGGAGGGACAGAGCTCGGTTGTTGTTTGCTGCCTGGCCCACTGACTTGGTGAGCAAAAAAGACAAGCAAGGTTTCTTATGTAAAGCTTTCTCTGATTCACCCAGAAGCGGGGCGCCGCTGACCTATACCGAAGAGCAGCTATGTAATCTGATGGCTCTGGCGCTAAAAGAGCCGACCAAATGTGGAAGAGAAATTACTCATTGGACACATACAGAACTGGCCGATGAAGCGAATATACAACAATTAGCCTCAGGGATATCAAAAAGCACTGTCGGACGTTTTCTCAGACAGGTCGATATCAGGCCACATCGCTCTACCTACTGGCTTAACCCCAAGGTTAAGGATGACGAGGAGTTTAAGAAGGAAGTCAATCATGTCTGTGATACCTATCATCAAGCCTCAATGCTGGCCGAGGAGAATGTTATCACTGTGTCAGTAGATGAAAAAACAGGTATCCAGGCATTAGAGCGCATTTCGCCTGATAAGCCAACAAAACAAGGAATGATTGAAAAGCGGGAGTTTGAATATAAACGTCACGGAACGCTCAGTCTGACGCCAAGTTTCAATATAGTGACTGGTCAGATAATGAATTATCGTATCGCTGAAACACGCAACGAGGTGGATTTCTGTGAGCATATAAAACAAACGGTGGCGACATCCCCGGAAAGTACCTGGGTGATAGTGACGGACCAATTGAATGTGCATAAGTCGGAAACGCTGGTTCGATTTGTCGCAGAACGTTGTGGCATAGATGAAGAGCTTGGCGTTAAGGGAAAATCAGGTATCCTCAAGGATACCGTGTCCAGGCAGCAATTTTTGAGTGATAAATCTCATCGCATCCGTTTTGTTTATACACCAAAGCACTGCTCATGGTTGAACCAGGTCGAGATTTGGTTTGGCATCTTATCGCGAAAGTTACTCAAGCGGGGAAACTTCACTAGCTTGGAGGATCTACGAGGGAAACTGACCCGGTTTATCAGCTATTTTAATAAACAGCTGGCGAAACCATTTAAATGGACTTACAAAGGGAAGGTATTGACGGCCTGATCAAATAACCGCCATTTTTGAACGTATTTATGACCCGAGGTACTAGTTAGTTTTTATTCTGAAAACTAGAAAAGGGACAATGCCAGGTAAACTGTGTAGGAGGGATGCTTCTTTGCAGGTGATAGGGCAGACTCTGTGATCGCTATTTTCGCCGAACAAGTTCGGCTCCTACTGGGGAAGACCTGCCTCAGGGCGGAAAAGGGCTAGATTAGCCCGGCTAAGACGAGTCGTAAGGATCGTCGTCAACATCTGGTTGGAGCTGATCACTGGTGCTGCGCAAGGTAGTCGCAATCAACGCCACCACTTTGGCTTCCCATTACATATTTTGAATTGCCATAGAACCACCACAAGTAAATTCTAATTTTGATAATAGTCTTAAACATTTACGTCAGTTCTGGCTGTTTCCCTCTCAAATGGTAAGGTATAAAAAATCGCCAATTGGAGAACTAGAATGCAACCTATTCGTGCAAACCTGGTATTTAATGGCCACACCTGGCTGCAAGATCAATTGATTGAAGTAAAAGACGGAGAAATCTCCAAATTGACGCCCTGGCCAGGTGGTATCGAGGACTATCTGCATTTAGATACCGGCTTCCTTGCACCGGGTTTTATCGATTTACAGGTAAACGGCGGCGGCGGTGTCGTGTTTACCGAGCAAACCAATCTCGCCGACCTAAGCACCATGTTAAAAGCTCACCGCGCCTTCGGTACTACCTCTATGCTGCCCACCTTTGTCAGTGCTCCCCGGGAAAGAATGCAACAAGCCATAGAAGTCATCGAGCAGGCGATGGAACTAAAGTTACCCGGTGTATTGGGTATACATGTTGAAGGGCCATTCTTCTCTTTAAAAAAACGCGGCGCCCATCCATCAGAACTTATCCGCTCCATAGAAAAAGAAGACATACGGATACTTGCTTCATTAACATCAGGAATAACCTTACTCACCTTAAGCCCAACCTCGGTTCAGCCCGGAGAGATAAAGGCATTAACCGAACAAGGCGTTAAGATTTCCATTGGACACAGTGATGCAGATTATGAGCAGGTATCCGCCGCCGTGGCGGAAGGCGCCGACTGCTTTACTCACCTGTTTAATGCCATGACAGGTATGGAACACAGGTTTCCCGGTGTAGTGGGGGCAGCGCTGGATCACGACCAAACCTGGTGCGGCATTATCAATGACCACATACATGTTCATGCCGCCAGTCTAAGAAGCGCGCTGAAGGCTAAACCTAACGGCAAGGTTTTTTATGTCAGTGACGCTATGGAAGTGGCTGGATACGAGGGTGCAGAGCAGAGACTCGCACAATATGGCTGCACCTTAGTCAACGGGGCCATTATAAACCAGGAAGGTAATTTGGCGGGCAGCGCCAGCACTATGCTCGATGGAGTCAGGAATGGAGTAGCGCACCTGGGTTTAAACGTAGAAGAAACGTTACGTATGAGCTCGCTGTATCCGGCACAATACCTTGGGGTAAGTAATAAGTACGGCTGTATCAGGGAGGGAGCGATGGCGGACTTTGTACTTCTTTCCGAACAGCTCGAATTAGGCGCGGTTTGGCAAGGGGGAGTACAAGTCAGCTCCGGGCAGTAACTCGTATATCAGGTTGGCTTTACCAACCTTTTCACCCTCCACATTGTCCACAAACTGAAGACAGATAGTTGATTAGATGATGAATTGTTTATCGCCATAGCGAGGTATTTAACCAGCTGGGTAACCTGGAGCTGAGATTAGCCGATCGCCCGTACTTATTTGGCGATGCCCTGACGGAATCCGTTGTTAGGCTGTTTGTCACTCTGGTACGATTCAATCTCGCCTACTTTGGACTGTTTAAATGTAATCTCAGGCAAATAGCCGATTACCCGGCACTGCAGGCTTACCTGGAACGTATCTACAACTTACCCGAGATTTCAGACACGGTTAATGCCGAACATGTCAAACAGGGTTATTACAGCATCGAGGCGCTGAACTATATCCTTTAGGCCCGAAACTGGGCTGGTTATAAGGTGCCCGGATCTGACTCTTTACTTGTTACAAGCTAACCTCTAAGGTTAGCTTTTTAATTGACGTATCAGAGCAAATGGAATTCGACTATATCCTTATTGGTGGCGGGATCTTAGGCCTCACCACAGCTTACCGCCTGCAACAGCAGGACCCTGCTAAATCTATTTTGATCCTGGAACAAGAGTCGGAACTGGCGGCGCATCAAACCGGCCGTAATTCAGGCGTTATCCACGCAGGTGTCTATTATCAGCCTGGCTCCAAAAAAGCCGAATTCTGCCGCCTGGGTAACCAGGCGACCATCGCATTTTGCCAGCAACACGGCATCCCCTACAACCAGTGTGGCAAGTTGGTGGTGGCCACCAATGATAAGGAGCATCAGGCTTTGTTATCCCTGTTTCAGCGGGCACAACAAAACCAGTTGGATGTATCCCTGCTATCGGCACAGGAGCTGAGTGAAGCTGAGCCCAATATCACAGGTGTCAGTGCTATAAATGTCCCCACCACTGGCATAGTTAGTTATAAAGCCATTTGTATTAAACTGGCCGCACTGTTGCAGGAAAATGGCGCAACACTAAAAACCAATTGCAAGGTACTGGATCTTAAGGAGGAGTCCCTGGCAGTGACGGTGGACACGGACCAAGGTGAATTTAAAGCAAAACAGCTTATTGCCTGCCCCGGGATCCAGGCGGATCGATTCGCCCGTATGCTGGGACTTTCCGTCGACTTTCAAATGGTACCGTTTAAGGGGGAGTATTTTAAATTACCCGCTAAACACAACGGCATTATTAACAAGCTAATTTACCCTGTGCCAGATCCGGAAATGCCCTTTCTTGGCGTTCATTTGACCCGAATGATCGACGGCTCTGTCACTGTAGGCCCTAATGCCGTACTGGCAGGCTCTCGATATGGCTACAACCGCACTCAGATTTGCCCGAAAGAGATGTTCCAAACCCTGACTTATCCAGGATTCAGGAAGCTGATGCTAAAAAACCTGGGATCAGGACTGGCTGAGCTAAAGTCCAGCCTGTCTAAATCCAGTTATTTGCAGCTGGTGAACAAGTATTGCCCCGAGCTAACCAAAGCCGACTTGTTACCCTATCCTCCGGGTATAAGGGCCCAGGCCGTCGCACCGGACGGTAGCCTGATCGAGGATTTTCTGTTTGCCCAGAGTCAGCGCGCCCTGGTGGTATGTAACGCGCCATCACCTGCTGCCACCTCAGCTTTCCCCATAGCTGAACACATACTGAACCAATGTAAATTAAAGTCATAGAAAACACACATTTAAGGCTACCCATTAAACCCCTAATTTGAATAGAATATGGGGTTAAGTTAGCTAAGGTATACGTTTTTATGGGGTCTGTTAGAACGCTTTTAAAGTTGGTTTTATTGATGGTAACCACGGCTTTATCTTCATCAATCTATGCGGAAACAAAAAATACTGCCAAATGGACCCTGACTGTACCTTCCGACGACGAATATGACTGGTTACAACTGGAGTCAGGTGAGCTGCTAAAGGGGGAACTAGAGAACCTTTATGAGGGAGAGGTCAGCTTTGATAGCGACGCCCTGGGTTTGTTAAGCATAGATATCGACGATATAGAAATACTCCGTACCAGCCATCGCTTCAGCCTGCGGTTCCTTAATGGTGAAATTATCCATGGCTACCTACAGGTAAAGGATGGGCAGGTGCTGATCAAAGGCAAAGAAGCGAGTCAACAACGGGAAATGGACAAGTTGATATCCATTAACCCGAGGACAGAAAGTGAGATAGACCGCTGGGAGTTTACCGTAGGTCTGGGCGCCAATATCAGCAGGGGTAATACAGATCAATTAGAGCTGAACTCCAGCTTTGATGCCAAACGACAGACAGCGTCTTCCCGTTTCGTGATGAATTACAATGGCATCACCAGCAGCAGCGCCCAGGTGCGCACATCGGAAAATATCAGGTCCAATGCATATCTGGATATTTTCCGGCGCAACAATATGTTTATCCGCCCCATTTCAGTGGACTACTACCGGGACCCTTTTCAGAATATCGACAGGCGAATATCCCTGAGCGCCAGCTTAGGTTACCAGGTGATAGATAAATCCGAGATGGAATGGCATATGACGTTGGGTCCGGCTTATCAGGTAACCGTTTTCGATGACGTATTACCCGGCGCCAGTGAATCTGAACATAGCCCGGCCACCAGCTTTTCCAGTTATTTCGAAACTGAGCTGACCGATACTGTTGATTTTATTGTTGATTACAAACTGCAATGGGCGAAACAAGCCGCTGGCGGCATAAGCCAGCATACCGTCACCACCTTTAAGACGGAGCTGACAGATTTTCTCGACTTCAATGTGTCTTTATTTTGGGACAGGCTGCAGAACCCTCAGGTAGACAGTGAGGGCCAGCAACGGCAAAAAGACGATTACCGGATGACATTCGGTGTGGAGGCTGACTTTTAAAAACTCCACTTTAACCTGCCAGATATCAGGTTGGCCGCAGACTTACCAAATAAGCTGGTATCCCGGCCATCGAATCGCTGCAGTACCAACAGCAATTCCCAATCATTGGCCAATGACCAGGTATTAATGGCGCTAATATAAAAAGAGCCATCGTCATAATAACTACTGGCCAGGATCAACCGACTAAGAGGGCTTAGGTCAAAGCCCAAATCGCCATAGGCGGTCCACTTGGTAAAGCTCAAGGTCTTCGCCGTTAACGAGCGGTTAAAGTAAATCAAGGCATTTTCTGGCAGCTGAGGATTACTGGTGTAAAGCAGATCACCTTTTACCATCCAATTTTTTTTCCCGCCAAAACTATAACCCAGCTCCAGGGTGGCAACAGCCGTTCTTTTCTCTTTGTCTATTTCCGGACTAAAGTGGGTCAGCTCTCCGCGGAATCCGGCGCCATTAATGCTGCCTGCAAAACCAGCTCCCAGCACAAGATCTGACTGCGCCTTGCCTAATAGCAGCTGAAAGTCGTAGCCCATATGATTCAACAAATAACGACCAGCCAGGCTGCTTTCATCCCGGCTTTCCCCCAAGCCATAAATCAGGTCAAGGCTGGAAGCAAACCCCAGTTCATAAGCCAACGTGACTGCGTCCGTCCCCGGCCTCTCCTGGTAGTCAAAATCATAGATAGAGTAGGAATTAAACAGATCATTCGGGCTCCACAACGTACTCATTCCCCAGTTTACTCGCTGACGCCCCGCCCTAAGTTTCCAGCGTCCTGGAGTCCATTGGGCGAACGCCCGGTCGAAATGAGTATTTACAATAAAACCCGTTTTATTCACCCAGTTGGTGGGCATATCCCAGTAACCAGGATCACGATTGATAAAATCGCCGTAACCCGGTATTTCTGCACTATCACCGAATAAAACCAGGTTCCGCATCCCCAGGTTTACACTGAATTCATCTGTGCCCCTGTACTCAAAATTTAACCTGAGTTGCACAGAATGGTCCTGAGTATTGTTTCCATCGAGGGGGAAAGTAGCGGTACCGAGGTAGCTTAGGTATCCACCCCACTCCAGCGGACTTTTTGGTTGTAAACCTGGAACCTGAGCCAGGCTGCTCAGGGGGAAAAACCAGAGTAAGCACAGACTCAGGCGCATTGAGGCCTGTCTTCCCGGATCCTGCCATCCTCAAAAACAATCACCCGCTTGGCCCGCTTTATAACTCTGGGATCGTGGGTGGAAAAGATAAAAGTGGCCCCTTCTTTTTCATTAAGCTGCTGCATGATGTCCAGCAGCCCATAAGCCGTATCGGCATCCAAGTTAGCAGTGGGTTCATCGGCCAGAATAAACTTAGGCCTGGGCGCCAAGGCCCTTGCCACCGCAATACGTTGCTGCTGACCCCCAGACAATTTCCCGGGCACACAATCCATTTTGTTCCCTAGCCCAATTTCAGTCAGTAAAGCTTCTGCACGTTTTCGGCAGTGCTGCTGCTCTTTTCCCTGCAACTGCATAACAAACTCCACATTTTCCCTGGCAGTAAGCACGGGTAGCAGGCTATAGTCCTGAAAAATAAAACCAATATTATCCCGGCGAAAACTGATCAGGGCCTTATCTCCCAGCTCATTGAGCGCTGCGCCGTCGATGATCACCTCCCCCTCAGAGGGCCTGTCTATGCCGCCCAGCATATTTAATAAGGTGGTTTTTCCCGATCCGGAAGGCCCCATAACGGCAACGAATTCTCCCTGCTTAATTTCGAGATCCACCTTGTTAACCGCCACGACCGGATATTCACTTTGTTGGTTATAAATTTTACTGAGTTGATTGATTCGAACCGACATTACCAAACACTCCACTAATGTTTTTCAGCCAGCGCATCTACAGGGCGCTTTTTCAAGATCTGTCTTGCCGGGTACAGGGATGCCAGCAAACTCATCAACACCACCAACAAAAAGGTAAACAGATATAACCAAACCGACACCTGCGGGTAAAGAATAGTGTCAACACCAAATGCTCCCAGCCCTTCAGCCATGACGCCTAGAGATAAACCCAGCTGACCACTGACAGTAATAACAACCAGGCTGAGCAGGATCCCCAACATTCCTCCTGTCATCCCCAGGGCCAGGGCCTCAAGTAAAACCAAGGTAAATACTTTTCCCTTGGTCATACCAATAGCCATTAACATGCCAAACTCACGGGTACGCTCAAATACTGACATCAACATAATATTCACCACGCCAAAACCCATGGCCAACATAAAGATACCCAACAGGATCATATTTGAAGTGTTTATCGAACCCAGCATCACCGCCAGTAGGGGTTGGATCTCTCGCCAATCTCTGACCACAATTCCGTCAGACAAGCGGCTCTTCAGCCAGCTTTTGACCTCGGTGATGTCTTGTTGGTTAAGCAAGCGAATGGCTATTTCATGGCTGTTTTTAACCAAGGTTAAGTTGGCTAAATCAGGCTTACGAACAAACACATTAGCCTCATCAAAACCACTGGTAGGAGTTCGATAGAGACCTGTTACCCTAAATGCAGCGCCATTCACCTGCCCTTCAATATCACTCAAAGTCAGCACTAACTTGGATCCCAGTCTGACATTCAATTCTTCGGCGCTACGAGTGGAGATGATCACCGGGTTACGTCCCTTAAAGCCATCCCCTGCGATCAGAGAATCTGCCAACCGGGTGACTTTAGCCTCATTTTGCCAGTCCACCCCATTTATTCTGACACCCCTTGCGCTGGCGGCAGATGACACCATTCCATCGGCTAATTGCCTTAACGAGACCCCTTGTATGTTTTGTTTATCGGCAAGCTCAGCCAGAAGGGCTATGGTATTTGGCATAAAAGCAGATAGTTCAGGATTTACCAGGAATGCTTTGCTGTGAATCTGAATATGCGCCGTTTGATAGGCAATGGCATTATCCACCATATTTTTAGTCATGGCATTGGAAATGCCCATCATCACCACAACGCCCAGCATACCGAAGACTATCCCGGCTAACATAACCCCGCTACGAAGTTTATTACGCCAAAGGTTTCGCCATGCCAGCTTGATTAGCATTCACTTCCCCATTGCATAAGGTATCGGAAAATGGCCATCATCACCTCCCATCCATACGGATAGCGAAGACTATCCCAGCTAACATAACCATAACCCGACTATGAAAAAGCTTATTACGCCAAAGGTTTCGCCATGCCAGCTTGATTAGCATTCACTTTCCCATTGCATAAGGTATCGGAAAATGGCCATCATCACCTCCCATCTATACGGATAGCGAAGACTATCCCAGCTAACATAACCATAACCCGACTATGAAAAAGCTTATTACGCCAAAGGTTTCGCCATGCCAGTTTGATTAGCATTCACTTCCCCATTGCATAAGGTATCGGAAAATGGCCATCATCACCTCCCATCCATACGGATAGCGAAGACTATCCCAGCTAACATAACCATAACCCGACTATGAAAAAGCTTATTACGCCAAAGGTTTCGCCATGCCAGCTTGATTAGCATTCACTTCCCCATTGCATAAGGTATCGGAAAATGGCCATCATCACCTCCCATCCATACGGATAGCGAAGACTATCCCAGCTAACATAACCATAATCCGGCTATGAAAAAGCTTATTGCGCCAAAGGTTTCGCCATGCCAGTTTGATTAGCATCTATCCCCCTTTTAAACCACTGGCCAGCGCCAGGCGATGTGCTTTAACTAAAGGGAATACCAGGCAAACTAAGGTGATAAGGAATACACCCGAAATCTGGCTAACCACGAGCTCTGGCGCCAGAGAAAAAGGAATGATAGCTTCAAACCCCATTTCTTCCATCATTGCTGCTATCTCGCCGGTAAGCTGGATGGGGTTAAAATAGAAATAAATTAATACCGGGGTGATGATCACCAATCCCATGATAATGCCCAGCAAGGTAATAAAGCAGGACTCCAATACCAACATGCATTTCAAGTTAAGCCGTGTCATCCCGGTGGCTATCATCACTGCAAACTCTCGCTGTCGCTCCAATGTCATCATGGCGATAGTGGCAAACAAACCAAATCCGACCACTCCGTATAGAACCACCACTAAAAACTGACCACCGGCTCTGTCCAGGGCGATCTGTTGCGCCAGCTCCGGCGCCAGCTCTTGCCAATCTAAAACGGCTACCTGGTTATCAACCAAATTTATAGCGTTTTGCTTTAATTTGGTAACCAACCTAAAATCCTCTCCGTGTAATACCCAGGCTGTGAGCTGGTTTCCCGTGCTAAACAGATCTTGCGCAGCACTTAAAGGTAGGTAAACGAGCCGAGCATCCAGTTGCGGATTAGGCAATTTTACTATGCCTTGAACTCGATATAGTCCGGCAGCCGTATTCCCCCGGTAGCCCTGCCCATATAACACCAGCTCATCCCCAGGAGCCAAACTTAAATAACGGGCCAGAGATTGACCGACTAGGACCGAATTCATATCTGAACTAAGATAATTGCCCGCCACCAGACGACGGCTCAGATTGGAGTAGGTATCTTCTTTCGGTGGATCAATCCCCATAACTAACACCCCTTTGGACTTATCTCCGGCGGCACCTAAGGCAAACGACTCCAGCCTGGGAATAACCGCAGAGATCCCATCCAAATTGGCTATGGAAGCAATAAATCCTAACGAGCCTGACAGGAGTTTGTCGATGCTCTGGTTTTCCCTGAACTCTTTATGCTGCAACTGCATCATGCCAGCGTAAAATCGAGTGGCATTATCCAGGTTATTGGCATAGGAGCCTTCTTGCATTGAGCGCATAAATAATGCCAACATCAGCGCCATCGCAATAGCGCCTGCGGTGATCAGGGTGCGACGTGGCTGGTGCCAGATATTTCGCCAGGCAAGGCGTAATATCATTAACGTAACTCTTTCATATTTGCCAATGAAAAGAAGGAGGTATCTATATCAAAATCGAATTCGGCAGCCTGGTAAGTTATTACCGTTTTGTGCCCCGCTTTATCTGCGGGCGCCATAATCAATCGGGTCGGGATCATTCGTTGGCCAAGCGCCTGAACATCCCAGGTGCTTAACGTATTGATCAGTTCACCAAACTCATCATAAAACTCTATTTTTCTCTGGTTATAACTGGCCTTACTTATCCATAGACGGATTTTGCTCCAAACGACGGGAGCATCTTTCTTAGCGATCGCATCTATCACCCAGGTTTCAACCCCATCGACTAGTGCCTGGCTAACCATCTCGTGCTTATAATCCACCACAATGGAAGACTGGTTAATTAAATCATCATTGGTAAAATCGGACCCCATCCAGGATTGCCCTAACATGGAAGGCGCGATTTTTATCACCCGCTCCACTCTGGGCACCCAATTCCACATTTCAGTTCCCCTTTTCAGGGAGGAGCTACCTTTGTCCTTTGCCGGTGCTGTCACTAGTACCATGGAATAGTCTACTCCCATACCCCAGGCCTTCATGCCCATTGAGCGAGTCCAGTCGGGGCGAATAATATCCATGGTCATTTCCACATAGCTGGAATTGCCCCGCATTTGTTGGTCCGACTTTTCTACAATCTCCCTAGCCGATTCAGCGAAGCTAAAGTGTGGAATAAATAATATAAGTACCGCTAATAAATATTTCATATTCCTTCCCGCTGATGAACTAACCCCGGATAAGTCAGCATAGCAAAAATAAAATTGTCTATTTTGTCTGCCAGATCACAGCTTATGGAAATTAAAAAACTATTCTATTAATAATTTAAATAATCGAACTGTATGTTTGTGTCAGCCGTTACAGTAGACCGAGAGAACCATGAAACCTTTTTTTGATGCTAAAGCTTACTTAGCGCGCATCGGATTAACTCACCCCATCAGTGTTTCCATCGCCGGACTTGAGCAAATACACCGAGCCCAGGTTTATTCCATCCCATTTGAGAACTTTGATGTCCTGCAAGGTAAAAAAATAGACCTTGCTCCTGCCGCCCTGATGAAAAAGTTAGTCTCCAACCAAAGAGGTGGATACTGTTTCGAAGTCAATGGCTTGTTATTTTTGGCATTAAAATACTTCGGCTTCAAAGTCAGACCCTTGCTGGCCAGGGTTCACCTGGGAGGAGAAACCACAGGGCGACATCACCTGGTGATATTGGTTACCCTGAATGGCCAGGACTGGATTGCAGATGCCGGGTTTGGTGCCCATGGTTTCAGGACACCTTTAAAACTGAAATTATTAGAAGAAGTTGATCAGGAAGGGGTTATTTTTCGTATGCTGGATTACGGACAATTTGGCACCCTACTACAGGTCAATGAAAGGGGAGAGTGGCTAAATGCCTATAGTTTTGACCATAGCTTTGTTTGCCCGGCAGATATAGAAACGGGTAATCACTACACCTCAACTCACCCAGATTCTTTTTTTAAAAGCTGCCAGGTGGCTAGCAAATTGACCCCGGACGGCCGGATATCCCTGCTGGACAATCAACTCCGCCATATCAAAGGAGAGCAAGAAATAGTACAGGAACTAAAACCAGCTAATTACTTCTCTGCATTACAACAACACTTTGGGATCCATCTAAACGCCAGCCTGGAGTCCATAAAACCAGTGAATAAGACTACAGAAAGATTCATTTTAGATTAAGACTTACCATGGCATAGCCGTAGATCCTGTTACCCAGTATACGCATATCAGCTATGCCTTCTCATGGCCTGACAACTCCTCTAAACTATTACTTAAGGGATAGATAACAAGCCTAAGGGATCGAAGGGCGCTGTTATTAAATACAAGGGGGCTACTATGCGTTTATCCACTCTGTATATTATCTTTGCTTGGATCTTGGTTTTCGGCCTGTTAGCTGGCCTCTATTTTCAACTGACACCCGGTTTATAGTTCCATATTTAGGGGGAGATCTCTCCCCTTCAGGCGCAAGCTTCGCATTATCACCTTCAAAAGTTGCATCCGCTCCTTTGAAATTGGTGAATGTTGACGCTAATTTAGCCCTGGTTGGTATTTCAGGGTGAGCCCCTGCTAGATATTCCATTTTCACAAGTCAATTGTCCCCCGATTAGTCGCGATCATCTGGATACTATTTCGAGATGTGACAGAATATTGTTTCGCTTTATGAAATAATCATCTCTGTATCAATAGCTATCTAATTTGGAAGTGTTAATGAGAAAAACCGTATTCGGCTTATACACTGTTCTTTTGCTTATGGCGACACCCGCTGTTGCGAATAACCTAAGCAAGGAGAGCCTACAGCAAGATGCAGCTTTAATTCGCCATACTTATGAAAGTCAGCTCTACACCCTGCCTGCATTTCAAATGGGGCACTACGGATTACGCATGTATCGGCAAACTCAGGATCCTAAATATACCTCAGCCATCTGGGCTGATTTGGCTCGAGTTGCCAGTAACTTAAATGAATTGGCCGCCGAAGTGCATACGCGGGAGCAAATCAAATTGTATTCTCAGGGCCGTATCGATAATTACAGCAACGCCAATAAAACACGCCGTAAGTTACGCTACAAAGCGACCAAGGATATGCCTGAGTACCTGTTTCTGGGCGTTGATTTATTAGGCTCAATGGCGCGAGCGAATGAATATGGCTTAAAACATAAGGAGGATGCCAAGCTTCGCGAAATTATTCGTCGTTACAACTTTGAGGTATTCGCCACAGACAGCCTGATGATCGAGGCATGGGCAGCACAATTGGCCAATCAGGTCTATTGGTTACGCCAGCTCGGAGAGCAAGATGTTGTTGCCGCTTTTATTACCGCCTTTAGAAAGACCTACCCGGACAGTAAAGACTATAAATTAAGTAACCAGCAATTTGAAAACAAGCTGTACGGAATGACCCATATTATTCTGGGCGCGTCAGAGTTTTACCAACGATACGTTAACGAGAAAGAATATCAGTGGATCTATGATTATTACCGGAAAAATATCGACGCAATCCTGGAGCACGCGAAAGAAGACGTAGTAGCAGAAGTCGGGATTAGTTTCCTGCTGGCGGGATTGGAAAATGATCCGGTAGTGAACAAAACCAGGGCCCGTATTCAACAGGCTATCAGTCCATCCCATGGCATGATTCCATCGGTAAAGGGTAACCTCGAACTGACTAGCGGCGAACACAGAAATGTGCTGGCGGTGATGTTGTTAGATTGGCGCGCCCCTAAGGCAATCCCCAAATACCAGAATCAAGCTAAGGTATTCAGCAAGCTCCCCTATGGTTTAGTGGCTAAGTAATAGGTTCATTTAAGTCTTTACCGGTTTTTCATTACCGACATCACTTTCTGGATGGTTTTGCTGCAAGAGTTTGGCAAGCTCAGCTTCCATCCAGAGATATGTCGGATGGTTGCGATACCTGTAGTGATAAAAAACCGATGAGCGGCTTTCGGGTAACTGGATCTCCGGATCCAAAGTAAGCGTACGAAACCCACTTAATTCATTAAATTTGTTAAAGTTCACGCAGGGAAACAAAAGCTCCCGCTTAAGCAGCATATCGAGTAGTGGCTGTAGCTGGGCCGACCTGGCCGTCACCTTTGGCCTGACCCTGTAGCGCTTTAACAGCCGGTACATTTGTGGTTGATAACGGCTATATTCGGGGATGATTAGGCTGACAAAAGGATATTTAGCCAACTCATCGAGCCCCAGCATCTTCTCCTTCAAGGGGTGATCCTCTGCGCACAACACCCTGTATTCATAGCTGCAAATGGGCCTTTGCAATAACTCCTTTGAAACTTCAATGGGGTAAAGGTTAACTCCTAACTGGACTTCACTATTAACCAGCTGGTGAGCTGTGCCACTATCCCACTGCAGCAGGACCACTCTTAAATTAGCTGCCAGTATATTTAGCCTGTCCAATAACTCGCCGCCTATGGCATAAAACACCAAGGCATCCAGCGCAATTGTAAACCTGCCAGATAACTCCGACGGGTCCAACTGACTTTCATCGGTGATCGCTCTGGCAATACATTGCAGTAAATCAGGAAGGGTTTGCGACAATAGATCGGCCCTGGCTGTGGGTTTTAGTCCCCTTGAAGTACGGACGAAAAGTTCATCCTGAAAAACTCCCTAAGCCGCTGCAATGCCCTGCTTACAGCGGACTGACTCATTTTTAACTGCTCCGCCACCCGGGTGGTATTGGGCTCCTGCAATAACACCACAAATACTTTTAGCAGGTTGAGGTCCAGCTCTTCCAAGGCCTTTTCCATGTAACTTCCCTCAATACTTAGTGATCAGAAATTATTACTTTATATAAAACAATCGATTGGAAAGCTAGGGTGAATTAGGGGACCAGTCAAACCTGGGTAACAGATCCCGGAGGAAGGGTAGGAGACGAACTTGTTCGGCCCCTACTGAAATACAGGTCAACTTACCTATTCCTGTGTTTCAGGGTGGGCCCTAGCTAGGGTCCGTCCTGAAACGCTATCTTGTCATTCCCTCGCACGAGGGAATCCAGCGGCTTTACCGCGATCTCGGCGTGCGCTAAAAGACACTGGATTGCCAGGCAAGCTGACAATGACAGGAGGCGCTGAGATAGTAGTGACTAACTTTAGGCCTTTGCAAAACGACAAGTATCTCGTTCTAAGAATATGACTGAAGAACGAATGTGTGTGTTTCAGGGTGGGCCCTAGCTATTGGCAAGCAACTGACAGATAAGCACGCTATTTAACGTGTTTGATTTGGGTATTATGATTAATAGCTTTGAAAGCACAGGCCAGCTCCACTGGATGGGAATTACGTCTGGTGAAGGGAAGCTTACTTTGTACTATTTTTGTTCGCTGTTGCTGGAAAGCAGCAAGAATAAGTGCAATACCTAAGCCTTTTCCTCAAGTCTGCTGCTTTCTGGCAGCAGATGATCAACTTTTCTACCGATATACATGCCTTTACCACCTAATTTCCATGGCCAATTGAGTACTGGTTAATACCCAACTCCTCTTGTTGTCGATATTTTTAACGGACCCTAGCTTGGGTAACTCTCAATATTTCAGCGTTTGTAGGGTTTTCCTTTTCCCCACGAAGCGCACCAGGACAGGCTGCTAGGAACATTTCTTAAAACTCAAGCTATTCGGACTAATCAGTATTGTTTGAATATCAAACAATACTGATGTCGATATTATTAACAGTCTGATATTCAGACAAATTACCATATCCAAGAAACCATATAAAAAACAACCTGTTAACATTCTGGCGTATTGCTTGCTTTTAGATTATCCGTTTTTTATTTTGATAAAGGATTAATAACGATATGATTTTGAAACGTTTATTGACTGCTTGTGCCTTAGTGCTATCCATTAATACCGCTTCTGCTGCCACCATCGAATATGCAGGTTATTCCCACGATACCAACACCAATATTGTTAAGGGTGGTGGATTGGAGTGGTTGCAATGGGACGAAACAATAGGTCAATCTATTGACCAGGCCTTAAGCACTTACGCTAATGATGGCTGGCAACTGGCAAGCAACCAGCAGATGAGCACACTATTTAACTCGTTTGACTTTGGTTTTACCTTCACTAGCAATGAGTCATTAATTCAGCACCACTTCACGGGAAGTACCCCTGGTGAAAACCCTGATGAAAAAGATAGGAAATTTATTTCTATCTTTGGGAATACGAATACCGCGATACCAGGGCCATTTGTAGTTGAAGGTTCATCTGCATTATTTGGTTCGGATATGGATGGGGATGGCCTTTATAACATTGCCTCTGTAGTAGATGATGTTAGCTTCATATTTCCCATACCTGGTAGCGTAAGTTTTTTTAAAGATATAATGAATGATACATTCCCCGCTCCAGCTGGTGGCGTCGCTCTGGTAAGAACGGCATCTGTCCCCGAACCAGCTTCATTTGCACTGCTATTGATGGGGGTTGCTGGCATAGCGGCAAGCCGCAAACGTAAAGGCTAAGCTTTTTCCTTAAGCCCGCTGTTTTCTGGCAGCGGATTATCAACTTTCCTACCGATTTACATGCCTTGGTTTTACCATCAAACTTGATGTAGCCAATCCTGATTTGGCTGAACAAAGCATTTATTAAAGCTTAAGTCACTCTGGGTTTTCGGCTTAATGAGTACTGTTCAATCATATAGCTGTCGAAATTATTAACACCCTGATTTTTGGCAAGCAACCCGCAGGTTAAGTAAGGGTTAGCTATTGCACCAGTATTAGCAGCTGCTTTTGAAATACCAGACATAAAAAAGTGGCTTACACCAGGTGCAAGCCACTTTTTAATCACTGTGAGTACTATAAAAATTAACCGCGATAGTAACGCTGTGGTACAAACGGCATTTTTTCAACTTTCATCGCCAGACGCTTACCGCGAACTTCGGCGAAAATTTCGGTGTCCAGCTTGGCATAGTCTGTTTGAACATAAGCCATAGCAACCGGAGCGCCCTTATTAGGGCCAGCAGTACCACTGGTTACAATACCAATTTCATTGTCGTTGGCGTCAAATAACTTGCTGCCTTCACGAACCGGCGCTTTGCTTTGACCAACCAGGCCAACACGCTTACGGCTCACATCTTTGGTCACTATCTGGGACAAGATGATATCTGCCCCCGGGAAACCGCCCGCACGTTCGCCATCGGTACGGCGGTTTTTGCTGATAGCCCAAAGCAGGCTAGCTTCAACCGGAGTTGTTGTCTGGTCGATGTCATGGCCGTACAGGCACAGTCCACATTCCAGTCTTAAAGAATCACGGGCGCCCAGACCGACAAATTCAACATCGTCACTTGCCAGTAGCACTTTGGCCAGCTCTTCGGCTTTATCGGCAGGAACAGAGATCTCGTAACCATCTTCACCCGTATAACCAGAGCGGCTTACCACGCAATCGGCACCCAAAAGATCTACGATTTTAGCGTCCATAAACACCATACCTGACACAGCGGGGTTTAACTTAGCCAGTATCTCTGCCGCTTTTGGACCCTGCAGGGCCACCAAGGCACGATCTTTAATTACTTCAAGTTTCACATCGGCAGGCAAGTTATCTTGCAGATGTTTGATATCCTGATCTTTACAGGCAGCATTTACGACCACAAACAGATGATCGCCCATGTTCGTCACCATCAAATCGTCCTGTAGTCCACCTTGCTCGTTAGTGAACAGAGCGTAACGCTGCTTGCCTGCAGGTAGATCTATGATGTCTACAGGAACCAGAGCTTCCAAAGCTGCTGCCGCACCCGCTCCGTGTAGCTTGAGCTGCCCCATATGAGATACATCAAACAAACCGGCATTTTCTCGGGTAAACAAATGTTCTTTACGCACTCCTAAGGCATATTGCACCGGCATAGCATAACCAGCAAAAGGCACCATTTTGGCGCCAGATTCAATATGTAGAGAATGCAAAGGGGTTTTAGCTAATGGTTCAGTCATTATTTGGAACTCCGCAGGCCACTTTTTAATTGTGGCCTGAATGTTATCAAGTTACGAAACAAAGTGTTTCAGTTATTGGCTTTCAGCAGCCTCTTTTGATGAGTTTTCATCATTTTTACCAAAGTGTTCACGGGTTAACTTAAATACCACAGGACTTAATAGCGCGATAGCGATCAAGTTATGGATAGCCACCATAGCGTTAAACTGGCTGATCTCTGCTTTCGCACTTTCATCGCGTCTCCTCTCACAGCAGATTGATTGGACAGGATGTGTTTGCAGCCCTGCGCGATTGGAATTGTTATAATTAAGCCGTGCAAAAGTTTCCGATAGGAAAAAAGTAATTAATATAGGGAATTTTTTCAATATAGTAAAATATGGTTATTTTAGTAAACTCAATATGTTCAACTGAGACCCAGTTAACACGTGGGTTGGTAGGATATTTTTCAGAGTGGTATTTTTAACAAAAGATATTCAGTAATAGAAGTAACCAATCAGGTGCGACTAGGTCGACATTTCCGGCTAAACGCTGTTTATCAAAGGATAATTTGAACTCAGCTACCTATGTCTTTATTGGCCAATATATTCTCTGTCTGACCGAGCGACTGCTCGTTTTCTCTCTTCTTTTTACCTGGAGCCAATTATATATTTTTGGCCTAATCAGAGGAGCAGCCACATCCCGGATCCTCACTGACAGATGATTCGTCGGAAAAAACGTTACACATAGTCAAAAAAGCTGCCCTTCAGGTAAGACAAATATTCACATTTAAGTTTGCATTTATAATAGTGACTCTGGCATATCACCCTGCCGATGCGAATTAACTACTTACTTTTTTGCTTTTGAACTGGCGAACAATGAAGCTGTACATTTCTTTCAACGTATAAAAAATACCGGACTCAGGAGTCGCAATAATATACTGTTCAACGGCTTGCTGATTAGGTGCCGCAGCTTTCTTCCGTGCTTCTTCACTCGTAGCCGCTTGAATATAGTCTCCGAAGACTTCAAAACCCTGTGCAAGTAATTGCTGCTTTTCAACGTAGAAAGTTTCTGAAGTTACATTGACGTGGGTAAGTAATTTACTTTCGCTGTGTTTGAAAAATTGAAAAATAGCCATCTTTTTATCCTTAAACAGAGTTAAATCTTGTCAGGTGATCCTAATAACACTCAGACATAATATGTCTCACATGACATTTTATGTCAACCTCTCTCTTGGTAAACAAGTTAGCTAGTGCCCGCTCTGAAACTCGTATGTTTATTCTGAAGTCGTATTTTTAGCGCGCAAGACTTATCGCGTATATTGGGTTTTAGTTAGTTATCACTATCACAGCGCCCTCTGTCATTGTCAGCTTGTCTGGTATGGTCCGACATCTCGGTCCAGTGACTTTTAGCGTGCTCCGTGATCGCGGTTAAGCCACTGGATTCCGAGATGTCGGACCACCACGTGCGAGGGAATGACAAGGCAGAGTTTCAGGGAATGACTCTGGGGGCCACTTTCAGAATATTGTCAGTATCTGATTATCTCTCTGGATAATCAGGCCTTGTACAAAGTCCAATAAATTCATATAGGTGTGATAGCCATGGGCGTAATCGTATAAATAGCCAAGTAGGGTCATAAATTGACTAACACAGTATTTCAGGATAAAAACAGCCGGAAGGCCAGTTACCTGACCTTCCGGCGTTTAATAGCAAAACTAGATATGATAATTGAAAGGGCTTATTTGGCAGTCACCCAAAGCACTAATGCATCTTCCTCGCTGCTCGACACCAATACATGCCCCATCGCTGCGTCATAATAAACACTGTCGCCAACAGCCAGACACACTGGTTTATAAAACTCGGAGAAAAACTGAACTTCCCCTTCAATGACCAGCAAAAACTCCTCGCCATCATGGCGAACCCAGTCCGGGTAATCTGCAAAAGATCGAGCATGTACCCGCGATTTAAACGGCATCATCTTCTTATTGGTAAGTTGTGTAGCCAACAGTTCGTGCTCATAAGTCGCAGTAGGGTGCTGCTTGCCCTCACCTGCTCGGGTAATATCTCTGCGACCTGTGGCCTGGGCCTGCTTTGGCGCGGAAAAAAGCTGGGGAATATCAATGCTCAACCCGGCTGCCAATTTTTGCATGGCGCTAAAGGTCGGCGAGATCTGCTCATTCTCAATTTTGGACAGAGTAGATCGCGCCAGTCCCGTGAGCTTGCTTGCCTCTTCTAAAGTAAGCTTATTGGCAACGCGAATTTCTTTCAGTCTTTGTCCCAGCTGCAATGGCTCGATGTTCGTGCCGTCAGCCCCTTTGGTTAAAGACATGGATGGGTAAACATCCTGTTTCTGCTCTTCACTCATCTCAATATATGCGACTTACTGCCGCTCCTGCTGATTATCCGCTAGTCCACTTTATTGTGACACAGGCACAGCTTGGGGTAAAAGTACCGGGATCACTACACAGCAAACATATTTGGAAACTTTATTTCCTATTGGAAACTTATTTATTGATCTGTATACTAAAGAGCGTTATGTTGAATAAATGTTAAGTAGCCGGGATCGGCCCATTTACCTAAGAGCTTTTTATGTCACATAGCATGTTCGATATGTTTAAAGTTGGGATCGGCCCCTCCAGTTCCCATACGGTAGGCCCCATGTCTGCTGCAGCGCGTTTTGCAGAACTGCTGGAGCAGGAGCAAAAGTTACAAGGCGTACAACGTGTAACTGTCGACTTATACGGCTCTCTGGCGCTAACCGGGAAAGGCCACGCTACAGACCTCGCTTGTGTATTAGGCCTTATGGGAGAAACACCAGCCCAGGTTGATCCGGACCAAATTTCTTTTTATATCAAGCTTGCTCAAGAAGCCAAAGAACTGCCTCTAAACGGTAAGTGCTTTATCCGTTTCGAATGGGACCGAGATATTCACTTCCACTACACACAATCCCTGGACCAGCACCCCAATGGCATGACGCTAAAAGCCTACGACAAACACCGGGAGTTACTGCTTGAACGCACTTATTTCTCCGTCGGTGGTGGCTTTATTGTTGAGCAGGGCGAGCAAGAGCAACAGCAAACGCCTGCTTCCCCCTACCCCTTTAGCTCAGCCAAAGAGCTACTTAGCTTGTGCCAGCAACATAATAAAAGCATTGCCGAGATTATGTTTGCCAATACTGACAATGAACAAGCAGAGCAAGGCCTGGATAACATCTGGGCCGTTATGTCCAGCTGTATTCAGCGGGGAATCAAGCAAAGCGGCATGCTACCCGGAGGGTTAAATATCCCGCGCCGTGCGGCGGCACTATATAAAGAGCTCAATGAGCAAGAAGAGCAGCAACAACACCTGGATATGTTGGACTGGGTCAACTTGTTTGCCATGGCCGTCAACGAAGAAAATGCGGCAGGAGGCCGGGTAGTGACGGCACCCACAAATGGTGCTGCCGGTGTTATTCCTGCCGTGGTTGCCTATTACGACAAGTTTATTCAACAGGACGATACCCAGGGCATTCGCACCTTGCTGGCCACGGCGTCGGCTATCGGCCTGCTTTTCAAAAATAATGCTTCAATCTCTGCCGCCGAAGTCGGCTGCCAGGGCGAAATCGGTGTGGCCTGCTCCATGGCCGCCGCGGGCCTGACCGCCGCTATGGGCGGCACCCCGGAGCAAGTGGAAAATGCCGCCGAAATCGGTATGGAACACAATTTGGGACTGACCTGCGACCCCATAGATGGCCTGGTTCAGGTTCCCTGTATAGAACGCAACACCATGGGCGCAGTAAAAGCCATTAACGCCAGCCGACTGGCGCTGCGTGGCAACGGCGTTCATCACGTACATTTGGATGATGTCATCGAAACCATGCGCCAAACCGGCCTGGATATGATGAGCAAGTATAAAGAAACCTCACAAGGTGGACTGGCCATAAACGTGGTCGCCTGTTAATAACGATAAGGGTTATGTGAAATGAAAAGTACCTTCGATAATCACGAACTAGAGCACTTTTTTGCTACCGGTGTCGACGCAGCAGATGGTGCGGTGAAGGTGGCATTAAACTCTGAGCTGCTGCGTCAGGAGCAACAGATCGAACTGATCGCTTCGGAAAATATTGTTTCCAAAGCGGTACTGCAGGCTCAGGGCAGCGCCCTTACCAATAAATATGCGGAAGGTTATCCTGGCCGTCGTTATTACGGCGGTTGCGAATACGTCGACCAGGTTGAGTCAATCGCCATTGAACGCGCAAAATTGTTATTTAAAGCTGATTTTGTCAACGTTCAACCACACTCCGGCGCCCAAGCTAATGGTGCGGTGATGCTGGCCATGTTACAGCCAGGCGACACTATTTTAGGTATGTCCCTGGATGCAGGTGGTCACCTGACCCACGGTGCCCGTCCGGCCCTGTCTGGTAAATGGTTTAACGCAGTCCACTACGGCGTATCACCAGACAACTATGAAGTAGACTACGAGCAGATCAGAGCCCTGGCCAAAGAGCACCAGCCAAAAATGATCATCGCGGGTGGCTCTGCCATTCCTCGTACCCTGGATTTTGCCAAATTCCGCGAAATTGCCGATGAAGTCGATGCGCTGCTGTTGGTTGATATGGCGCATATCGCCGGCCTGGTCGCCACAGGCGCGCACCCTAGCCCGATCCCCTATGCTGACGTAGTGACGACAACTACCCATAAAACCCTGCGTGGGCCACGTGGCGGTATGATCCTGACCAACGACGAAGCCATTAACAAGAAAATTAATTCAGCTGTCTTCCCTGGCCTGCAAGGCGGTCCTTTGATGCACGTCATCGCCGGTAAAGCCGTCGCCCTTGGTGAAGCCCTCGAGCCAGAGTTTACCGCCTACATCGACCGCGTAGTTAACAACGCCAAAGTACTGGCCGAAACGCTGCAGAGTCGCGGTTGCGATATCGTCACAGGTGGTACCGATACTCATCTGATGCTGGTTGATTTACGCCCTAAAGGTCTGAAAGGCAACCAGGCAGAAGAAAGTCTGGAGCGCGCCGGTATCACTTGTAATAAAAACGGCATTCCATTTGACCAGGAGAAACCTATGGTCACATCCGGTATCCGCCTTGGCACACCGGCGGGCACCAGCCGAGGTTTCTCTGTGGCTGAGTTCCAGCAGATCGGTGAATGGATTGGCGACGTGTTGGACGGCCTGAAAGCCAACCCGGATGACAACAGCGAAATTGAACAGAAGGTAAAACAGCAGGTAGAAGCACTTTGCAAACGTTTTCCTTTATACCGTTAAGCTCAACTCGTTAACCTGCAGTTTAGGTAAAACAACAAAATCTATCCGGGTCAGATAAACCAACAAATTCCTCAGACCCGGAATTAAAACAAATTAAAGAGACAAAAAATGCAAGATTTAAAATTCGCAAGCAGCCATGAGTGGGTAAAAGACAATGGCGACGGTACTGTAACTGTAGGTATTTCCGAGCACGCACAGGAATTACTGGGTGACGTCGTATTTGTCGACCTGCCAGAAATCGGTGACAACACTACGGCAGGTGAAGGATTTTCTCTGGTTGAGTCCGTTAAAGCGGCTTCCGATGTATACGCTCCGGTATCGGGTGAGATCATTGCGATTAATGAAGAGCTGGAAGACAGCCCTGAACTGATCAACGAATCTCCTTTTGAAGAAGGTTGGATTGCCAAATTAAAGCTGGATGACGTATCCGGTCTCAACGAGCTGCTTAGTGCAGAAGCCTATCAAGAAAGCCTGGAAAGTTAATATGACTGAATCAATCCTAGATAAAGGCCTGTCGGCCAAGCTGGGTTTAGAAAAATCCAGCAAAGCCAATGCAGAAGTTGCCAGTGACAGCCTGTTAAGCCAATTAGGTGACGAGAAATCATTTGTCACTCGCCATAACGGCCCTAACCTGGCGCAGCAGAAAAAAATGCTGAAAGCCCTGGACCTGACTAATATCGATGAACTGATCGATCAGACTGTCCCTGCGGATATTCGTTTACCGGGTAAGCTAAAGCTTGAAAAAGCCCGCAGCGAACAGCAGATGCTGGATTACCTGAAAACTATAGCTAGCCAGAATACCCTCAACCGTAACTTTATCGGTCAGGGTTACTACGGCACCTTAACGCCAAATGTGATCCTGCGAAACGTATTGGAAAACCCGGGGTGGTATACGGCTTACACCCCTTACCAGCCGGAAATTTCTCAGGGTCGCTTAGAAGCACTGCTGAATTATCAGCAGATGACGATGGACCTGACAGGTATGGATCTGGCTAACGCCTCCCTGCTTGATGAAGCTACAGCTGCCGCCGAGGCCATGGCCCTGTGTAAACGAGCAGGGAAAAATAAGAGTTTTAATTTCTTTGTTGCTGACGATGTACACCCACAAACATTGGACGTAGTGAAAACTCGCGCCCGCTCTCTGGGTTTCGAAATAATTACCGGGCCAGCTGAAACATTAGAGCAACACGATGTATTTGGCGCCCTGCTGCAGTACCCTGGCACCAGCGGCCAGGTACAGGATCTGGAACCTTTGATCACGGCCGCACACACCAAAAAAACCTTGGTTTCTGTCTCCACCGATTTATTGTCCCTGACATTACTGAAGCCACCCGGTGAAATGGGTGCCGATGTGGTTATCGGTAGCGCCCAGCGTTTCGGCGTCCCGATGGGCTTTGGTGGTCCTCATGCAGCCTTTATGGCAACCCGAGATAAGTACAAGCGTACTATCCCAGGCCGCGTGATCGGCGTATCCGTGGACAGCAAGGGTAACCAGGCGTTACGTATGGCAATGCAAACGCGCGAACAACATATTCGTCGTGAAAAAGCCGCGTCCAATATCTGTACCGCCCAAGCACTGCTGGCTAATATGGCGGCTTTCTATGCCATCTATCACGGTGCCGAAGGTCTGAAAAAAATTGCCCGCCGGGTTCACCACCTGACAGCTATCTTAGCCAAAGGCATAGAATCCTCTGGGGTGAAACTAGTACATACGTGCTATTTTGATACCATAGCACTGAATACCGGCGACAAAACCCAGACGTATTATGATAAAGCCTTGTCGCTGGGATTAAACCTACGCCGCACCGGTGAGCAACTTAGTATCAGCCTGGATGAAACCAGCACAGCTGAAGATATTGAGCTTATCTGGCAGGTATTCAGTAATAAAAGCTTGAAAATTGGTATGTTCGAACAGAATATCGCCGATAACGAACTGGCCCCGATTCCGGCTGAAATTCGTCGTGAGAGTAAGTTCCTTCAGCACCCGGTTTTTAACCAGCATCAAAGTGAAACCCAGATGTTGCGTTACCTGAAGAAGCTGGAAAACAAAGATTTCTCCCTTGCTCACGGTATGATCCCGCTGGGCAGCTGCACCATGAAGCTGAACGCTACTGCAGAAATGATCCCAGTAACCTGGCCTGAACTAGGTAACCTGCACCCGTTTGCTCCGGCAGATCAGTGCCAGGGTTATCAGCAACTGGCCAAAGAGCTTAGCAAAATGCTATGTGAAGTCACAGGTTATGACGAATTCTCTCTGCAGCCTAACTCAGGCGCACAAGGTGAATACGCGGGCCTGCTGGCTATCCAGAAATACCACGAAAGTCGCGGTGAAGGGCATAGAAATATCTGCCTGATCCCAAGCTCTGCTCACGGTACTAACCCTGCCAGTGCAGCTATGGCCTCACTGCGTGTAGTTATCGTCGCGTGTGACGAGTTCGGTAACGTGGATATGGCAGATCTGGATGCAAAAATCAGCGAGCACAAAGATCAGCTGTCCTGCATTATGATCACCTACCCGTCCACCCACGGCGTGTTCGAAAAGAGCATTCGTACTATTTGTGATTCCATTCACGCCGCAGGCGGTCAGGTTTACATGGATGGCGCCAACATGAATGCTCAGCTTGGTTTTACCAGCCCGGGTTTTATTGGTTCCGATATTTCTCACCTGAACCTGCATAAAACATTCTGTATCCCACATGGTGGCGGTGGTCCTGGCGTGGGCCCTATTGGTGTCAAAGCACACCTGGCACCTTTCCTGCCCGGCCATATTAACGAAGGTACAGACGGTGCGGTATCCGCAGCCACCTTAGGCAGCGCGTCTATTTTACCTATCTCCTGGGCTTATATTGCCATGATGAGTGGTGAAGGCCTGACCGAGGCCTCTAAGGTAGCCATACTAAACGCCAACTACCTGATGGAGAAACTAAGCCATCACTATCCAGTGTTGTATCGCTGTGAAAATGGCCGGGTTGCTCACGAGTGTATTATCGATATTCGCCCGCTGAAAGAAGCCACAGGTATCAGTGAAGAAGACATTGCCAAGCGCCTGATGGACTATGGTTTCCATGCGCCAACCATGTCCTTCCCGGTTGCAGGCACCTTGATGATAGAGCCAACGGAAAGTGAAGCCCTGGGCGAACTGGACCGCTTTGTGGAAGCCATGGTGTCTATCCGCAACGAGATCAAACAAGTCGAAAACGGCAACTGGACACTGCAAGATAACCCACTGGTAAATGCTCCGCATACCCAGGTGGATTTAATGCAAGAGCAGTGGCCGCACGCTTACAGCCGCGAACAAGCTTGTTTCCCATCACAACAAAGCAAAGACGCCAAATTCTGGCCAGCGGTAAACAGGGTGGACAATGTCCATGGTGATAGAAACCTGATCTGTAGCTGTCCGGGTATCGAAGCTTATATGGATTAATACCCCAAATGATCAGCTGGAAAGCGAGTACTGCGAAAGTAGTGCTCGCTTTTTGCTGTTGGTAACGAAAGGTAGATGGCTGCTTACGCCAAGAGTGGACGGTGGGACTCTATATTCAAGATTCGTTTGTGTCACAAAGGAAGTGAATTTGGTGTTAGGTATTGTGTAGTAATTTTGTCTTCATATAGTATGAGAACGGACACGAATTGACTAAACAGATCAGCCGCGAATAGTTTCAGCATAGATTTTATTGATTCTGTTCATCAACCATCGCAAAGCCGGATCGCGGTTTTGTCTGGTGTGCCAAGCCATATAAATTTTCACATCAGCAACACTTATCGGCAATGCTTTAGTGATGACATCGCCGGCTGCTACATATTTGGTGGTAACGGCTTCAGGCAATATCGTAATTAAATTACTATCGGCTAATAAAGGGAATACGCTGCCAAAAGTATTCACCGTCATCGCAATACGCCTAACCTTTCCCAACTCAGCGAGTTCAGTATCTACCATCCCCTGAGCATCTCCTGAGTGTGAAACTAATAGGTGCTCGGCAGCAAGGAAGTTGTCCAAATTCAGAGGTTCTTTTGCTAAGGCGTGTTCTGGCCGCATTACACAGACAAATTTCAAATCGCTCATCCATTGAGAATGAATGAGTTTATGCTCCCCCTTATAAATATCTAGTACCAGGTCTACTTCGTTGTTTAATAATAATTGCTCACCGTTAGCCTGAAATGGCACCGCGTGTAAGTCTATCCCAGGTGCTTGTTCTTCTATCATTTTTCGCAGTGGAAGCCAGAGCATACTAGTCATGCCATCAGTGAGTGAAATGCGGAACTTTTGCCTAGCTAAGGCGGGAATAAACTGCGCAGGGTTAACCGCATTACTAATAATATTTAATGGCTCAGAGATAGTCTGCCATAGCTGATTGGCGTATGGCGTGGGTTTAATTCCTCGGCCTTGTTTTACAAACAATACATCGTTCCACTGATGCCGCATCCGTGATACCGCATTAGAGACGGAAGGCTGAGTCATATGCAGCCGCTTTGCCGCAGCGGATATAGACTGTTCTTGCATAATAACATCAAAAATAACAAATAAATTCAGATCGGGTTTGTTCACCATGGCACCAATATACATTGATTTTATCAATGTATATTATACCAACCATCAATTAGATGATATGAGTTCAATCATGCAAACTAAGCGCATCTCAAAACAAAAGCTAAACGAAACCCAAGGAAATCATTATGAAAGCAGCACTAATACAAACTTACGGCGATATTAAAAACCTTGTTCACCAAGAGACTGACATGCCAGAAATCTCACCGACTCAGGTGCTGATTAAAGTGCACGCAGCGGGTGTTAACCCAGTCGACGCTTACATCCGCAGCGGCATGTTTAAAGACACGGGCACTCACTCTCTGCCTTTGACCTTAGGTTGGGATGCCGCAGGCGTTATCGACCGTAAAGGCGCCGATGTAGACGACTTTAATATCGGTGATGAAGTATTCGTTTTTGCTCCTTTTGCCCAAAACGGAACTTACGCCGAGTACTTAGCGGTAGAGGCTGATTTGGTGGTTATTAAACCCGAGAAACTGAGTTTTGCCGAAAGTGCTGCAGTGCCGTTAGCTGCGGTCACTGCCTGGCAAGCGCTATTCACTGAAGGTCAGTTACAAGCAGGTCAGCGAGTACTTATTCACAATACCAGCGGTGGTGTTGGTAGCTTTGCAGTACAACTAGCAAAAGCTGCTGGCGCTTATGTTATAGGGACGGCGTCGGCCAAAAATGAGCAATATGTTAAGAGCTTAGGCGTCGATGAATTTATCGATTATCAAACGACTAAGTTTGAAGATAAAGTAGACTCGGTAGATTTGGTGTTTGCCGCTGTGGGTGGCAATGACATAGTTGCGCGTTCACTGAAGGTAATTAAACCTGGGGGTCATTTAATTTCGGCATTAGACGAAATAGATAATAGCTTGGCAGAGCAGCACCGGGTGAAGTATCACCGAATTTGGGTGCAACCAAATAGCCAGCATTTAACCGAAATAAAAAACTTAATCGATGAAGAAAAGGTGATAGTGAAGTTGGACTCTGTCTTCCCTCTAGCAGATGCCCAACAAGCGCATTCACGCAGTGAGAGCAAACGAGCGGTCGGTAAAATTGTGCTGCAAGTAGTTACTGAATAGCACTGTCTGTATAGAGGTGCTGGTTGTGATACCCTTCTGCCAGCGTCTCACTATATAGCCCAGACAAGAAAGTCTATTGCAGTTATTTTGGTTTATTTAAAACGTCGTACTTAATGCACTGACCATGGTTTTATCATTACTAGCTTTGATTGAGGGCTCAACGTCCACGGCATAAAGGTTCCTATCATAAGTGTTCTGCTTGAATTGTTATGATCACTAAAAGCAGCAAGATTGATATATCTCCCAGCAATGAAACGCAATCTCTTGATTAAAATAAGGCTAAATTTCGTATACCCAACCACCAACGTTAGCCGAATTTTCCACTTTCTTTGATTCAAGGGAGAAAACAGACATTTGATTTATAGACGGCGAATAAATATGCAAGCTGATTAATGATGACGCATTAGTGAGGTTAGAGATCTGGTGTATATCAGTATCTTCCCCCAGGGCAGTTCGGTTTTGCTGCAATTCTCTTGAACTAACAGGGAATATCATTTGGTTTTCTGCATGCTTAAACCAGGTTTCTGTCGCACAACCCCGGATCACCTTAAGGCCACAGCATGAACCTTTGTGGTTGTGTATTTTACTGCGCTGGCCAGGCAACCAACCGAGAAGTAATACCTCACAATTGGCATTTTTTAAAATAATACTGCGTTGATAACTGGTGGGGGAAAAATGAACATATCGCTCGATATCAGCCTCATCAACTACCACATGTTGCAGAAGTTGATCAATTTGAGCAACAGTTAGAATATCCGTAATGGCCGCCAGGTTTTTCGCTAATTCTGCTAACGTTTGTGGTGATGTTTCTGTACTTAATTTGGCAACATTTCGATCTTCAATCATTTCAGGATCTCTGTTTTAAAATTTGTAAGTACATTTTGGTTAACTCAGGCCAACTGTTCATCCTAGAAAAACCATTGTTGCCCCCTATAAAAGGCCTGTAGCCCTATATAAGGCACCAAGAGGGAGGGAACTAACGGTATTAGTTACATACTTCAACGCTATTTTAAGTGAAAAAACCTGCCAATATCCGATTAATCCTGTGTTGCGAAATATCTTAATCACAACCATAGGCCTAAATACATCACGCTGAACCATCCTGCCCTCGATAACCATTGAGTATCCTAAGGAAATTCAATCAAATTGCTTTAAACTATAGCTTTTTTATCCACCATAAATAATGGAAAGAAACATGACCATCGAACGCCAGGAAACCAAACAAAGAATGAGCCGCATAGTGATCCATAACGATACTGTGTACCTTTGTGGCCAGGTTTGTGCTGACGCCGAACAAGGCATCGAAGAGCAAACTCAAACCATGCTGGATAAGGTCGATACATTGCTGCTACAAGCGGGTAGTGACAGAGAGCACATGCTAAGCGCCACTATTTATATCAAGGATATGAAAGATTTCGCGGCGATGAATGCGGTATGGGATGCCTGGGTACCAGAGGGCCATGCACCCGCTCGAGCTTGTGTCCAAGCGTCTATGGCAAGAGAAGCTTTGCTCGTTGAAATTTCGGTAGTTGCTGCTGTTAAGAAATAGCTATTTCAGGTAAGCATAGAGGGGCCAATCGGCTTCTCTTTCGGGTTCGCCCACTTCCCTCCGTCAGCCAAGATCTTAATGCGAATTATTGGTGAGGCACTCTACAGAGCATCACCCACGGGGCTCAGTGTAAAATCTCAAGCTCATTTAATTTCGACTCCTTAATGTTTCCTGGGGCAATGTCCCATTTTTTCCATACCGGTTTAAATCCGTCATTGTGATACAACTTTAAAATTGCCCGATTAATACGGATCATAAATTCAGTCTTAGTATGCTCTTTGGAAAAACCAGCAAAGTACTCTAAGCTTTTGTACTTACCTTTTTCTTCTACCCCCTTAATATTTTGATTTTTTAACCTTAATTCCGCGACATCGCGATTTATAAAACGGAGATCAGCCCTTCCTCTGGCGAGCATCACTAACCCATGAGCATCAGCATTAGGCCGAACTTCAATCGTTATAGGGCTCAATCCGGCCTCTATCATACTAGCTCTTATTATTTCTAAGGTGTTTTGAGTATTTGAAGGCCCGAATACGCCGATCTTTTTCCCCTCTAGATCAGGGAGATCTCGATAGCTGAAATCATCATTTACCTGCCCATAAAAACTATAGGAAGTGGTAAGCAAAGGAATGGAGAAATACATCCATTGACTTCTCTTTTTATTCCAGCCTAAGGGAATATTTCCTGAGACTAGCCCAAGTTCCATATACTTTTTCGAACGTCGGTTCGGATAGTATTGGAAATCACATTTTTGCGCTAATTCAAAGCAAACTAGACGAAGCATATCAATCATGATCCCCTTACCCTCGCCATCTTCGGGATAGCTAAAGGGTGGAAAATCATGGTATGAAAAACTGATCCTTGCGCTAACCTGTGTACTCATTAATAGTGCAAGCACCAAGGCAGCGAATTTCATCTTTCCATCCTCCTACGGGATTGTCCCAAAGGGTTATGAGGTTGGTTAGTTTTAAGCCTACAATATTTTCAACTTTTTACTGGGATGAGGCTTTGATCAGTTGCTCCATTCTACAAACTCCGCCCCAACCGCATAAACTGGTGAACGAATGCTTCAACGTTTATGACGATATACTGGAGAAGTTCAGTGATGCCGGTGAACAAACCTGCTTAGTGAAACGAATGTACTTATTAAGCTGGATAGAACTAATCAGTTGATAATACCGGTTGGTATTACAATTTCATCAATTTGGGGCTGGCCGCCACGGATCAGCAAAGGTGGTAACAAAGCTAAAGCCAGCGAGCAAACGCAGCGATTCAAACAGCCGTGTTTGACCAGTTCAACATCGCCAAAACTGAACGCAAAAATTAATGACTAAAGCAAACAGAAAGTCATTTTAATGAAGGGTTAAATCAAGGGCCAAGTTAAGGCCCTAAGCCGATTTAGCAGTTAATTCT
This sequence comes from Psychromonadaceae bacterium, assembly GCA_965249895.1. Classification (GTDB taxonomy): domain Bacteria; phylum Pseudomonadota; class Gammaproteobacteria; order Enterobacterales; family CBDFNC01; genus CBDFNC01. The sequence continues at coordinate 202,763 of CBDFNC010000001.1, read as the reverse complement.
ACTGATGCGATAATTTCATGAATATCTACCTGATCACGTTGCTCAGACAACAAGTAATCTTTTGCATATTGCTGACAAACACCTGACTCCAGGAAGAGTTTAAACAGCTCGGCATCTATGTGTTGCTCTCTCGCCATATGAGTCATTATGTTCAGAGCATCACTTAAGGTATTGGCTTTTTTATAAGGCCTGTCGGCGGCAGTCAAAGCTTCAAAAATATCGGCTATCACCATGACCCTGGCTGTGAGGGGTAACTCACCAGCCTTAATTTGCTTTGGATAACCCGTACCATCCATTTTTTCATGGTGGCTGCCGGCAATAAGCGCAACATTCTTAAGCTGTGCTGGCATAGGCAACTTGGACAGCATCATTATGGTGTGCACCATATGAGCATTGATAATATATCTTTCCTCAGGTGTCAGCGTGCCTTTCTGAATACTCAGATTGTATAACTCACCACGATTAAACTTGTATTCCGGTGCCTGTACTTTAAAACCCCAGGGATTGTTAACTGCAGTCGCTTTTACCACATCAGTATGAGGAACTAAGTGTTCCCGTTTATTATCCAGTAATGGCTCCTGCACCGGCAGAGGGGCTGCAGGATATTGCGCCTTACGGGACTGCTCTTCCTTAGAAATACCTAACCTATCATCCAGACTTCTGCTCCAGGTTCGCTGAGCGATACCTGCCAGCTTATCCAGTTGTGACTGAGCCATAAACTCACTGCCCTGGTTGCACTGGGCAACAAACTCAAACTCCGCATCCAGGGTTGTTTTAAGTTGCTCCCTTTGCCTTTGCAACACTTGCTGGTCGCCACCCTTGGCTAGCCCTGACCAATAATTAATGTCTGCGTCTCTTTTTAATACTTCAAACCGCATCCTTACTTCATGGATCCGGTCATAAACGGTTTCAAGCTTGGTTGCCTTGTCCACTACATAATCTGGGGTCACTATCTTGCCACAGTCGTGTAACCATGCAGCGATATGAAGCTCTTCCCATTCATCACTACTCAATTGGAAAGATTTATATGGGCCTGACTCTGCATCACAAGCAGCTTTCGACAGCATCTTGGTCAGCTCTGGAACTCGAGAACAATGCCCTCCTGTGTAGGGAGATTTTGCATCAATGGCGCCAGCAATGATCTCGATAAAGCTGTTAAGCAGCTCCTTTTGCTGCTTAAGCAACAACTGACCCTGTATGGCCAACGCCGCATAACCCGCCAATGCCTCGATAAAAGCAATTTGCCCTTCACCACCGTTCACGATTTTGTCACTTTTCATGACCAGGGAGCCAATAAGTTCTCCTGAACGGCTATATAAAGGTAGAAACGCAAAATTCAGCACTCCATCATTAGATAGCAAAGGCGATAAGCCGTCAGGAACAGCATCAATTTCCAACGTTTCAAACAAGATAGTGTCTCCCTTGCTAAAACGCCCACGATCTAATTCGCTAAAAACAGGGTCATCTTGCAAGTTTGCAAGTAAACGCTCGCCTTGCGCATCATTTAACCCATGCACATAGCTATAGGTTAGCTTTAGCTGATCATTGCCCCCTTCAGATAAATAAACCAGCCCGCCCTTAGCTTTCGCCAACGCCAGGGTCTCAGTGGTGATTTTTTTCAAAAGAGTAGGGAAACTCTGCTGCCCCATAATAGATGACGAGAGCTGCTGAAAGTGGCTGATGGTATCTTTCATTCGTCGACTCACATCCGCCAACTGATCGATCTCTTGTATAAATGAACGCGTCGTAATGGTGCGATCAAACTCGAACGACTTAACATGTTTCAGCTCATTGGTTAGCTGACGGATTGGTGTCGAAATCAACCTGGCGAAATACCAGGCTATGGGCAGTGTCAGCGCTAATATCCCCAAGGTAACCCAAACAGACTGGCTTCGAAGCACATATGCGCTCGCCAACAACTCCTTCTCGGGTACCAAGATAATCAGGTGCATATTGAATTTATCTTCAATAGAAAACAGGGTTACCCTTCCTAACCATTTTTGCTTGTTAAACTCGAAGCTTAACTCGGTCTGTTGTTCAGACAAGTGTGCTACGGCATATTGAAGCACAGGTAAATCCAATTGCTCAGGGGTATGTAACTGTCGGCTTTTTTCTTTAATCTGAAGTAATTTATCCGGGATATGATAGGCCAGTACTTCCCCTGCATCATTGTAGATCGCCAGTTCACTATTATCGGTAATCTTGTATTTAGCCAGGTTTGCAGAAAGAGCGTTTAAGGTATAGTCGGCGCCGATTACGGCGTTGCCATTAGCTGATCGGGCTGCCAGCGTAATGCCTAACTGACCACTGGTATAAAATCGATAGGCCTTAGTAGCGATATGATGCTTAGATTGAATGGCTTTTTTGTACCAGGGACGCTGCCTGGGATCCAGTTTATAGTTAGGATCGGTCACTTCCCCCAACTTGATGAAGTTCAGATCATAAAACCAATGGTATGCCGCTCTTTGTCCATTTTTATGCTCCACCAGAGTCAACATATATTGGGTTGCTGTCGGTGCATTATATTTTGCTTTCAACTCGGACAAGTTTAGCCGACGTAGTAAAAATATATCTCCATTGTCATAACCCGAATATACCGCAGAGATACGTTGGTGCTTGGTCAACACTAAGGCCAGTTCAGGCAAAGCAGCCAATCTTTGCTCACGGGAATAGGCATTCACTAAACCGGAATATGCCAATAACTCCACGGCAGAAGAAGTTGTTCCATAGGTAGCGGCAATGTCATTGCTGGTTTCCCGGGTAACCTGCTCAAACATCTTTGTGCTTGCATCAAGAATTACTTTGCTAAGCTGAGCATGGTTAAACCAGGCCAACGCCGAGCCGCATATGACTAATAACAAAGTAAATAGAGTTGCTATATGTATATGCAAAGGAAGTCGTAACTTACCAACTTGAAATAAAGCCATAACCGCCACAATCTACTGATTAATTTATCACTAATGTTATCATGGCATTAGGATCCGTAAAGGCGGACTCACTAATAAGGCGGGCCCTAAACCAGCAAACTTTTGTCACATTTGTACAAAACATCAAACTAAAGGCAAAAACTAATCCCGTATTGCTTGCACTGCACTTAACTTACATGAGAGCCAGCAAATTTAAGCAGACAAGATGGCCAACCAGATCAACTATCAATCCATAAAAAACCAAGGCCAGGTAACGATTAAAGCCTGGACAAGGGGTGTGCCTTTTGAAGCTAAGGCTCGTAAGCAGATCGAAAATATCGCCCAAATGGATATCATCCATTCGCATATCGCAGTGATGCCAGATGTCCACCTGGGTAAAGGCGCGACCATTGGCAGTGTCATCCCCTCGGTTAATGCAGTCATACCGGCAGCCGTGGGAGTTGATCTGGGCTGTGGCATGGTAGCAACAAAAACCAGCTTAACCGCGAGCCAATTACCGGATAATCTGTCTGGGGTTCGTCACGCCTTTGAAATCGCCGTACCCCACGGCCGAACCAAAGGCAGGGTCGACCAAGGCTCCTGGCAGGGTATTCCAAGCCTGGTCGCCCACGCATGGGGGGATTTGAAACCCAGGTTTGAACGCATAGTGGCGAAGCACCCGATTATTGCCAAGAGTAATCATGTAAACCACTTAGGGACTATGGGTGGTGGTAACCACTTCCTGGAGTTATGCCTGGATGAAGATGACCAGGTTTGGCTGATGCTACATTCGGGGAGCCGTGGAGTTGGCAACCGTATCGGCACCCACTTTATCGAACTGGCGCGCAAGGAAATGCAGCGCTTTCATATCCACTTACCCGATAAAGACCTGGCTTACCTGAAAAAAGGCAGCCGTTACTTCGATGACTACGTGCTGGCGGTAGAATGGGCGCAGGACTTTGCCAGAAAAAACCGGGAAATCATGCTAACCAACGCTATCAAAGTCTTTCGGCAATGGATGAAAATCGACTTTTCCGTGGATAAAATAGCGGTCAACTGCCACCACAACTATATATCCCGGGAGCTCCACTTTGGCAAGCAATGTTATGTCACCCGGAAAGGAGCTGTGAGGGCGCAAAAAGGCGAGCTGGGAATTATTCCCGGCAGCATGGGCGAACGCTCATTTATAGTCCGTGGTCTGGGTAATAAACAGAGCTTTAACAGCTGCAGTCATGGCGCTGGCAGAGTAATGTCACGGACCCAGGCCAAGAAACAATTTACCGTAAAAGATCAGATCGCCGCCACCCGGGGGGTCGAATGTCGCAAGGACAAGGACGTTATCGATGAAATTCCCCAAGCCTATAAGAACATTGACAACGTCATGGAGGCACAAAAGGATCTGGTGGCAGTCGTTCACACCTTAAAGCAATTGGTGTGTGTTAAAGGTTAAAGCCTTAGCAGCTCAGGTAACTGGGCAATGGACTCGATAACGGCCCAGGGAGTGACACCTGATTGATGAAGCTGTTTTTCCCGGTACTTTCCGGTGCGCACCAATACACCATGGATCCCCGCTTGCTGTGCCCCGCCAATATCAGAAAAAATATCATCACCGACCATAAGCACCTGATCCTTCTCTAGTTGCATATCCTTAACGGTTTGAGAAAAGAAATCTGCAGATGGTTTGCCCAGCACCACAGCCGTCACTTGCGCGGCATATTCCATCGCAGCGACAAAACCACCAATATCCATTTTTAAGCCCTGCTCCGTTTGCCAGCAACGACTCTTATGTAAAGCGATCAATTCCGCCCCATTACTGAGATGGGTAAAGGCTTGATTCAGCACCTTATAGTTCCAGGTTTCACCAATATCTCCCATCAATACCGCATCCACCCGCCCTTCTCCTTGGCTAAAACAGGCAAACTCCGAACGTAAATTAGGATCGAGCAACATAAAGCAATTTTTGTACTGTTTATCTTGTAAGTAGGCTTTCGCTGCCTGAGGGGCACTGAATATGTTTTCCAATTGTACGGATAACCCCATCCCCTGCAGCTTGTCCTTAATTTGAGTTTGGGTCAGAGTAGAGGTATTAGTGATAAACCTGTGCTGAAGTGGGGAGTGCTGTAATTTATCCAGGGTATCTTTAGCTCCAGGGAGCAACAAACGACCAGTGAAGAAAACCCCATCTAGGTCCAGTAATACACCTTTAAACATAACCAGCCTCCACCAACTACCCTAAATTTTAGTTGGTGGAGGATGAAGAGGATGGTCTACTCTTGCTGAGGTTTAAACTTCAACAATCGCAGCGCGTTCAGCGTGACCAGCGCGGTAGCACCACTATCAGCCAACACAGCCATCCACAGGCCGGTGATACCAAATAAGGTGGTCACCAGAAATATGCCTTTTAATCCCAACGCCAGAAAAATATTCTGCCGGATGTTGTTGAGTGTCGCTCTGGAAAGCTCAATTACCACAGGTAATTCGGCTACCCGGTTATGGGTCAAGGCCGCATCGGCGGTTTCCAGAGCCACGTCCGTACCACCCCCCATGGCGATGCCAACGGATGCAGACTTCATCGCCGGCGCATCATTGATGCCATCTCCCACCATAGCCACATGACCCTTGGTATTGGCAAGCTCCACTTGTTTGACTTTGTCTTCCGGTAGCAGACCCGCGCGGTAATCCATATCTAATTCACTGGCGATAGCTTTAGCTGCCCTGTCATTATCTCCGGTCAACATTAGACTGCTGACGCCTAGCTTAGACAAAGCGCTTACGGCGGCCTTGGCATCTTCGCGTAAGTTATCGCGCCAGGCCAGCATGCCTACAGGGACGTCATCATAAAGCACCACCACCAGGGTTTTACCTTGATCTTGCAGTGCTATGGTTTGCTCAGTCTGGTCAGCAGAAAGTTGGATATGTGCTGGTAATCGGTCTGCCGCGCAAAGCAGCACTGTCACATTGTCTACATCACCCTGAACACCTTTACCCACTATGGCCTCACGATGCTCTGCTTCGACAACATCTATACCTTGTTGCTCTGCTTCCGTCACTACAGCCTTAGCCAGCGGGTGTGCTGAGCCGACTTCGACCGCTGCACAACGAGCCAACAACTCTTGCTGGTTAACATCCCAGGCGACAATATCGGTCACTACGGGTTTACCTTCGGTAAGCGTGCCCGTCTTATCAAATGCAACTTGTTGGATTTTGCCTAATTGCTCCAATGCTGCACCACCCTTTATCAAGGCGCCACGTTTTGCCGCCGCAGCCAGACCGGAGGTAATTGCTGCTGGAGTAGAAATAACTAAGGCGCATGGGCAGGCAATAAGTAACAGGGTCAATCCACGGTAGATCCAGGTTTCCCAGGGTTGCGCAAATGCTAGTGGAGGAATCACGATAACCAGAGCGGACAACAGCATCATAGCTGGCGTGTACCAGCGGCTGAAACGGTCCAAAAAACGCTCCAACGGTGCTTTGCGCGACTCAGCTTCTTCAATCATACGCAAGATCCGGTCGATGGCATTGTCACCCGGCTCAGAAGTAATTTGAATTTGCGCCACACGATCGGCAGACAAGGAGCCGGCCATCACCTTCTCATTCTGCAAACGCTCAACAGGGACCGACTCTCCGGTTAAAGCGCTTTCATCGAAACTGGCGGCCCTGCTAAGCAACACGCCATCTGCAGCCAGACGTCCACCGGGGGCAACTTCAATAATATCACCGGGTTTCAGCTCGCTGGCGGGAACGGATTTTCTCTGACCATTCACAATCAGGGTCGCATCTTCAGGTACCATCGCCATTAAGGACTTAATACCACTACGGGCGCGTCCCGATGCATAAGCCTCCAATCGTTCGCCCAGCATAAACAATAACAACACCATGGCTGCTTCCGCAGTTTCCCCCAGGTATAACGCGCCAATAGCCGCCACACTCATCAGGGTTTCAATGGCAAAAGGGCTACCACTTTGAGCCAGGTTAATTGATTTACGTACAATAGGGATCAAACCCCAAACTGTTGCCAAAGTGAATGCTAGCTGACCGTACGACTCGGAAAACTGGCTGACAGAAAAGGCCGCTATCATCAGCAGGGTAAGAAAAATCAGACTGATATTTTGTTTGAAAAGAGATGGGGTGGCTTCTGTAGCACCGGTTCTTTGCCCTTTACTCGTCAAGGTAAACCCGGCTTTTTTCGCTACTTGCTCTACTGTGTCCAGCAACTGAGGACCAGCAAATTCAACGACTAATTTTTCAGTCGTAAACAGTACTTTAGCTTGTTTGATCCCGGTAATGCCGTTAACGGCTTTTTCTATGGTTTGAGCACAACTTGGACAATCCATACCCTGGATTTGCCAGCTATAGGATTTCTTTGACTGGATATTCTCGGCAGGTTTCTCACTACTTGTTTCTTCAGTGGTTTTCTCACTACAAGACGTAGAGGGTGGACTGTCGGGTTCCGAGCCGGGATCGTCGTCCTGTTGCTCTTTACTACAACAAGATTCCCCCGGGTTAGTGGCACCCTGCGAAGCAGACACCTGAGTTTTAACACTTGGAACCGCGGTCTGATGGCTGGGCTCTTTGCATGTATGGCTGTTACAGCAATGACGAGACATATGAACTCCTTTATATAAATAAGAAAGCGATTGATGAAAACAACAAGCGAATTATAAACCTTGGACCCGTATCTAAGGTCAAGCCTAAATTATCACCTTAACAATATTTTTATTTATATTAACAGCTGAAAACTAAGTAACGCTGCTTAAAATAGACCAAGTAAATACCTCCGGCAATATGGGTAATAGCCAGTAAAAGCCGCTATCTGCTGATGTGGGAGTACAATAAAGTTCGAACGGTTGGATTATAGTTTGATCAATTTTGCACGATTTGGTCCCTAAAGCGACCAAGTCAAAAATTGTACCAGGTTGGATTTCGGATAACTTAAGGTCATTCGAATGGCGAAAGCCCAAATTTAGGCGTTCTTTGACCCGTATATTAGTGGTTTGCTCGCAAAGTTCCTGAAGCGCCTAAAGTCAAAAATTTCGGCAGGTTTAATTTCGGATTCGGAAATGTATAGAGCGATGTACACTAATCGTCCAATATATACGGGAACCTGCAAACTTGTCTAGGACGGGAAATTGCGTAGGTCCTTATTTTCAACAGCTTAAGACATCATCGATCAAGCTGTGATGACAGAATAGAAGATTGGTAAAAGGCAATGGTCCCGGGGCGAGTTCAGTGTCAGTGTGCAGAGCGCGCATTACAGCTGCAATGGTTAATGGTTAATGGTTAATGGTTAATGGTTAATGGTTAATGGTTAATGGTTAATGGTTAATGGTTAATGGTTAATGGTACCAGTCACGTTAAAATGATGTTCACAAAGAATCATTATGACGTATGATATAGGTAAGTCTGCTTTCATATGGTGTAACTATGTCCTTTGGTATTGCGAAAGAAATTTTTACCGACAAGCGAATATATCTGGCTACCGTCAACGAGGGTGTCCCGGGTGCCGTAGTTAAGAGCACTGTCAGCCTGATGCCGGCCATGCGTAACATCCTCGTTAACTCGCTTGGTATTACTTCGTCGAATTTGAGCCGATTGTATCCAAAGAAAGCGTTAAACCGGCAGCAGAGCGAGGAGATATTGGATATCCTTCGCATCTACAATGAAGCTGTTGATACGTTTCAGGATGCAGGGATTGCAGTAGAGTGGTTAAATACCGAAATTCCGGCTCTGGATAGCGCGAAGCCCATCGATCTGTTTGATACGTTTGTCGGTCGCTCAATGGTAAGTGATGCGCTTTGCACCATTAAAACCGGCGACTTTAGTTAATGCGTCATCTTTACCGTATATGCCCTGAAGAGTATGTGGACAACTTTTCAGGTTTGGGCGGGAGTTATCAGCGAGGTGCACGCTGGAACCCCAAGGGATACCAGGTCATGTATTTTTCTTTTTCGCCTGCCGTGGCAATGCTTGAGATGGCTAACTACCTACCTTCCCCTCGACTTGTACCTAAGAACTATAGGTTGGCCAGTTACCAGGTGGAAGCGAGCTTGGTCGACGCTCTTGCTGAGCCATTACCAAAAAACTGGGCGGCCTATCCTCACCCTCTCACCACACAATTAATCGGTGAGCGCTGGTTAAAATCAAATGCCAACCTCTGTCTCGAGGTGCCGAGTGCTGCTACACCCAATGGCATGGAGTCTATCGCGTTGGTAAATGTAGTACATCCGTCATGCAAAGCGCTTAAACTGGTCGAGTTAACTGATAAGCTGTTTAACGAGCGTGCATTCACAGGGCTGTCTTGAGCTTTATGTGGGCAGGAGAAATGTAGCATTTGTGGGAAGACAATAAAGTTTAATCGGTTACATTAAGTCTGATCAATTTTGCACGCCTCGCGGCCTAAAGCGCCCATGTCAAAAAATGTGCCGGGTTGGGTTTCGGATAACCTGAGATATCGCGACTGGTATAAGATCAACTTCAGGAGTTTATCCGTCGTAGTTGTTCGGTTAACTCGCTTTTGCCCCATTCCGTGCTAGAAGCTGCGCAATCGAGTGTTGTTTTTCGATACCAAAATTCATCCGACAAATAGAGTTACTTCTTGTTTTGACATATTGGCACTATCTGCGCCCATGGCTAGTGTTCTCGCAAATAACCAACCAGCCCCAAAATTGCGCAACGAATGCACTACTCGCTATAAGTATCAGTGCATCTGTTAGGTTACTAAAATCCATAACTACACTTAATCTCTAGTCGATTCAGGCAAAATGTAACGCTCTCTTAAGCGCTTACTTTACAGCCATATTTGAGCTCTTTTTCATCTGGCACTTCAAACCTTGGCTCCATAAAGTCAAACATGCCATTTGTGACTTCAAACGCATACACAGCTGGATCTTTTTCCAAATTCCGCTTCTCGACGCGCTGTCGACGCGTGTCTGTTGGCGCATCCAAATAATGAACTTCTGCATTAATGCCTAAAGCTTTCGCTCGATCAGTAAAGACATGTCGCTGTTCTTTTGTGGTAAATCCAAGATCTAGAATCACCGTGCCATCCAGCGCAATAATCTGTTCGCTGACTTCCCAAATTTGCTCGTAGCAGCGATTGACTCGTTCAATCATCCAGCCATAGTCAAGCGAAACCATATCTTTGGAAAATAGGGTTTGCATCCAAGGATCAATTGAAAAGCGTACTGCGTCTATTTCTTTACAAAGCTTTAGCGAATAAGTTGTTTTCCCTACACCAGTAGGGCCACAAACCATAATTAACCTTGCCATAGTATTTCGATTCCTTTTTATTGGTATAATAAGGCAAAGAAGGTCAGCACTCGTCATATCCAGGCTATCAATATAACGAGTGCGACCAACAAAGTCCTTTTGTATAGTGAATTGGCTGTGCCAGTGATAAAAACCAACTCTCTGTCTAAACTAGAGACTTGTTGCGATTAAATATGACATTAAATGAAAAATAGAGCAGCAACCCCGCGGGCCCATAAAAAAACGTCAGCGGTAAACACGGAATTAATCGCCATTTAGCTTTCTTTGATTTATCTACATCATCGATCATCCATCGACCGACAAACAAGTCAAATGCCAAAAAGTGTATCCACCCACCTGCTAAATTACCCTGTGATTCAAATAACATGCTGACGCTTTCAAGACTAGAAAAGCCGCCATCTGGAGCGCTGCCCCAGAACTTAATCATTAGAAATACGTATAGTGCCGAGAGTACGATAGGTACAAGTCGCCCACCTGAGAGTAGCAACCAGTAACCAGTTCTATTAGTGGTGTTTATCGAGCCAATAGCTAAACATAGCCAGCCCAACAGCGCCACGCTACTGCCGATTTCAAACGCTAGATTAGCTATCATCAGTGCTCACCTCGCTGGCTATCATCCAAAATAGCGAGCGCCTGGTGACCGTAGTTTAATACTCTGCCACCGTTTTGTTTTGCGTATACTTGAGCTTGCTGCTCAGTGGAAAACCACAAGTTAAGGGTTGATATGGCATTCCCGTCATGACTTGAATTCACAGAAGCTTGCTCAGACATAGTTAACAGCACAGGTTTGTATATTTCCCAGCTGGAGTATCCTGCTTCAATCGCCAACATTCTAAGAAAGTGTTTACGTTGCAAGGTTTGACGTTCTTTAAATAGATTTGAGACAGATTTATCATGGCAAACACCTGCTGCTTGAATTCGTCTTAAGGCAGGTAACGCTTGGGATATAGAGCCAGTTTTAGCGGCACGATGTAATTTTCGAGCTTCTCGCAATAGGGCTTCAATTTGACTATTCGTTTTGGTGGGGTTCTGTGGTGTTGAACCTTGAGATATTTTTCGATCGTGCATACAAACTCCATCGAACTTTTGGCCTGTCTCGTTAGGGGCCGAATCGTAGAGTAAGTAAGTTTTTGGCTTACACAACAGGTGGAATAACTTTCACGAGATGGGCGTCCTGCAAGCCCAGAAGAAACATAACAATCTAATGTGGGGCTTGTAAATGAATTTTTAAATACGGCTATTTATTTCGGTTTAGTTTGTGGGGGGGGATGCTTAAAACACCAACGCAGTTGTATTGACTCATACACGAACTGACACTAGGGCTGGTACAACACGATCAAACCTTACATTTGGCCCGACATTAATGAGCTATCTCTAATTTGTTTTTGCCCCATTTCGTGTTAAAGCAAGCGTTCCAGTGATGCGTTGGCACGCTAAAATTGGCTTAGAAAAATTAATCGATGGGGCCAAAGCAAGATCAGCCCGCATTTGTGCAAACAGTAGTCCTACCACTCATATCTTAAATTTTTCCATTTTGTGAAAGTTAGTCTTGGCCTGTCTAAAGCTTCATAGTTCATGGTGTGGGCATAAAGAAGAGGACAGTCCATGTATCGTATTTCGAATTGGCATAAAAAGTCGGGTTAAGCCGCTCGATCCTGCTGTATTACGAAAAGCTTGGGCTAGGTGCTGAAATTGATTCATTAAGGGCGCTCAATGCTATCCTGTTAAATTTGGTGAACTACTGGACATCGGCTGTGGGAGAGGTGTAGCTACGACCGTAATGTCTGAACACATTCAGTTTTATATCATAGCATTGGATAATGACGAACACTGCGTGAGCTGTTTGAAGGAGAGCCTGTGCCGGAAATCATTACGATATAGAGTTACTCCCGTCTGTGCGAGTATGACGAAAATATGCCTTTTGCTGAACATTAGTTTGATGTGATCTGGTCTGAAGGCAGCGCTTACATCATAGGTGTACAGCAGGCGCTGAGTAGCTGGAAGCCTTTCATCAAAGCAGAAGGATATTTAGTAGTAAGTGATTTAGTCAGGTTAACAGACTCACCAGATGATGAAGCCCTTGAGTTCTGACAACAAAGCTATTCGGAGATAGAAACCGTTGTCCGTAGATGTCAAATGATGGAGAAAGCTGGTGATTGGTTGATCGAGAGCTTTGAGTTGAGCAAGGAAGCGTGGAGAAATTATCTCGAACCGTAGAATACTAAAGTGAAACTATTCACGCAGAGGACATTTACGTCCGAAGCGCTCATCGATATACAGAGAGAGTTAGGCATACATCAGAAATATTTAGGTCAGTACGGCTACCAGATATTTGTATTACAAAAGAAAGGTAAAAAATGAAAATCAGAACCGAAACTATTTCAGATCATAATGCGATCGAAGCATTAACCTATCAGGCGTTTGAAAATCATCCTCATCATGCACTGGGAGCTAAACCTACCGAGCACCTGATCATCAATAAGCTTCGTGACAGTGGTGCACTGACTTTATCTTTGGTTGCCGAAGATAAAACAGGGATTGTTGGCCATATAGCCTTTTCTTCGGTGACTATTGGTGGAGTTTCATCTAACTGGTATGGGCTGGGGCCGGTGTCAGTGACTCCAGAACGCCAAGGAGAGGGTATAGGCAGGCATATTACAACGGGCATGTCTCAACTAAAAGCACAAGAAGCGGAGGGTGTTGTACTGCTTGGTGAGCCAGGTTACTACGGCCGTTTTGGTTTCAAACCACATACAAACCTGACACTGCCGGGCGTGCCTGTGGAATACTTTTTGATTCAGTCGCTACGTGATGATGAATGCGCTGTACCTGTTGGTGAAGTGGCTTATCATCAGGCATTCAGTGAATAACTAAAATATCTATAGGGAAACTCGCTTACTTCAGATAGAGATTTCTATCTGAATGAATTGAGTTAGGGAATACACCCTAACTCAATAATGTCCATTAGTTTGATTAAATAAGCTTAGAAAACCAGGTACGCAACCATTACAAAATATCTTGTAAATACCTACCCGTCGTACTGATGCTCAAACTTCAGAGTTGAGCGCAATGGGCGAAGAGCAAAAAATTGATCAGACTATATTATCTTCCCACAGCTGACTGCTGTTTCCCGCCTTCCTTTGCGGAATTTACCTTCCTATACCAACATAAAAAGTAGGGCTAACAATTGCGATTAAATGTAATTCAAGCCCAATCTGCTAAGTAGCAGGCAAACGCTCAGTATTGGAGGTTGTAATGTTTGTTAAGACTTTACTTGCTGTATCTCTTGTTGCAGTGATTGGATTTAGCTGGGCTCCCAGTGTGCAAGCCATGGGGCAAAGTGGCGGAGGTGCAATGCGCGCTCAAAGTTGCGTAATGCCAAATGGCGCAGCCAGGCGTATGCCAGCCATACTATGCCAAATCAGAGGAGGTCATTCTTTTTAGCCCTCAGAACTTCAGTGCTCTCTGTGGTATTAGCTGTTTAACCACAGAGAGCAAAAATAAAGCCTGAAGATGACTTGCTGTCTTAGTCTGCAAATACCACAGTTCGATGACCAAACAGGAACACCCGCTTTTCTGTGTGATACTTCACCGCTCGAGCTAATGTCTGGCTTTCAATATCCTGACCCTTAGCCACTAAATCTTCAGGATAATGGCTATGGTCTACCGCCTGTACCCCCTGAGTGATAATAGGCCCTTCGTCCAGATCGTCATTAACATAGTGAGCCGTTGCACCCACAAGTTTAACGCCCTTGTCCCAGGCTTGATGATACGGTTTAGCTCCTTTAAAACCAGGTAACAGCGAGTGATGGATATTAATGGCTTTGCCACTTAATTTTTCACACATATCAGCGGACAATACTTGCATATAACGGGCAAGTACCACTAGCTCACAGTCATACTCTTCAATCAGCTGCAGTACCTGTTTCTCTTGTTGAGGTTTAGTTTCAGCACTGATCGGCAGATGGTGGTAAGGGATCCCGTGCCACTCAGCCAGATCCTTTAGATCCGGATGATTGGAGATGATCACCGGGATCTCGATGGGAAGCTCTCCGGTACGATAGCGGTACAGAAGATCATTCAGGCAGTGATCGTATTTAGACACCATGATCGCCACCCGTGTCTTATGTGCCGGCGCTGTTAATTCCCACTCCATATCGAAGGCTCGTGCACGATCGGCAAACGCATTGTGAAACTGCTGCGCATCAAACTGATCCGACTGAGGCCGGAACTGAATACGAATACAAAAAAGATCCATAGCGCGATCATCGAACGAGTGGATCTCAACCACATAGTTTTCATTGTCAGCCAGGAAACGGGTGACAACATCCACGGTGCCAAGGCGGCTGGGACAGTGAGCCGTAAGAATCCAGAGGTTATCTTGTTTATTCATTGGTATATCTCTTTAGAAAGTAGGGCGGGTATAAGGGAAAAATGTCGGCTCAACCTAACCTAGGCTGAGCCGGATATGCTAGTCCTTAACCACCAGTCCATATTCTTTACACGCATCTTGCAGCCACAGCCAGGTGTAGTCTGCAAAACTGCGACGGACCACTAACTCCCAGTTTTTGTCACCGGTACGACGTATCACCGCCTGGGTTTTCGCAAATACAGTGGTCACCACTTTGCCTACCGGGAAGTTACGGTCATGAACATCACAGGTTTTTACGCCCTCCCAGTGCGGTAATATAATCCTTAGCCAGCTCAGAGCTATCGGCATTCACTCCAGTTGTGGCAGTGGTTTCATCATCTTCTCGACCCATGACTTTAATGTTAAAGAAGCGGATGGAAAAATAAAACAGCGCGTAATATACGGCGGCAAAAAGCAGGGGTATTTGATCAAAGATGGCAGCGGCAGAGTGGCTATTGGCAGAATACACTGTGTCAGATTAAGCCATTCTTGTGTAAAGATTAACTCCACTTAATCTTTACACAAGGGTGTTATTTTTGTGAAAATCGTCACTTTTTCCTGATAGCGGAGAAGCAACACTTGCAGTTCGATGGCTCTGGTTAAGGCCACTGGATTACCGGGTCAAGCCCGATAATGACGGAGACACAAGCAATTAAGGTAAGTCAAAAATAAGCGCTTTGACTGGCTTGTTACCACAGTTCTTTAAGGTAATGGATGACTGGCGGGACACCTTGGCGCCATCACCACCTTCAAGCAGGGTTTCATCAGCCAACAGCTCACCATCAATCTGGTGAATATAGACTTGCCGACCCTCTGCTACCCGATATGTTTCAGTCATGTCCGGCGCCAATATCAACTGACTTAAATAAGCATTCTGCTTAATCGCCAGTGTGCCACCTTTGCCTGTCGGCGTAACTATCTTGGTAATCCCCTGCTTCTGACTGAAGCGCTTTTGCTGATAACCCGGCTTGCCGCCATGGGTCTTGGGTTCAATCCAGATCTGCAAAAAGCGTAGTTTATCTGTCTTGGACGCATTGTATTCACTATGTCGAATACCAGATCCAGCGGACATCAGTTGAAACTCACCGGCCGGTAACACCTGCACATTAGCTTCGCTGTCTTTATGAGCAATCGACCCTTCTAGTACCAGGCTGATGATCTCCATATCTCTGTGCCCGTGGGTATCAAAACCAGCGCCAGGCTTAACGATATCGTCATTGATCACTCTTAGACTAGAGAAGCCCATGTGTCTTGGGTCATAATAGTTGCCGAAGGAGAAAGTATGCCTACTATCCAACCAACCAAACGAAGCCCTGCCTCTTTCAGATGCGTTTCTCACCTTGATCATAACTGTCTCTCCCCGGAATAATTTCGTTAAGCCAGTTGCTTCGCCAGCATATTGTCTGCGGATAATTTCCCTGCCCCAGAAAAAACCAGAGACACCACCACAGCCAACAAGGCAAGACCAAACTCATAACCGTTGTTGGACATAAACAGACCATTTTGTAAATGCACCGAAACGATAGCCACCAACAAAAAGACAGCTAAAACCACTGCGGTTGGACGCGTTAACAGGCCGAGTAAAATAAACAAACCACCCAGGAACTCTGCGCTACCAGCTAGAAAAGCCATTAAAAATCCGGGAGCAAGGCCGATGGATTCCATCCACTGGCCGGTTCCTTCCAGGCCATAACCGCCAAACCAACCAAATAACTTCTGCGAACCGTGAGCCATAAAAATAATCCCAATTGGAATTCGTAAACTGAGCGCGGCAAAACCAGCCTGGCTGGTAAGAATGGATTTCAATGTTTGCATATTCATAATATTCACCTCAAAATTTTTAAACCTGATTTCTCCAGACAGGAAGCGATTAATTGCTCGCTGCTGTGATTGATAGCTAGTTTAGGTAAACTAGCTAAGATAAAAAATTGGAAGGTTTTGAGCTGTCAGTTCAAATATTTTGAATAAAGGAAAAGTTATGCACCATGCAGTAACACTCGATGCGCTCAGAGTTCTGGATACCATAAACAATAAGGGCAGTTTTGCCGCTGCTGCCGAGACCTTATTCAAAGTTCCCTCGGCGTTAACCTACACTATGCAAAAACTTGAAACAGACCTGGGCGTACCCCTGTTTGATCGCAGTAAGCAACGCGCCAAACTTACCCCAGCTGGGGAGTTGCTACTGGAGCAAGGCAGGGAAATCTTATTGGCGGCAGACAGGTTAGAAGAGGCGGTGAAGCAATTAGAGTCCGGCTGGGAATCTCAGATCAGGCTGGCCAGGGACACTGTCCTGCCAGAATCCAAATTATTAGAAGTCGTTAAAAAATTCAGCCAATTGGATAAGCGGGTCGAGATATCCATCTCGGAACAAGCCTTAGGTGGTGGTTGGGACGCTCTGCGTTCCGGACAGGCAGACATTGCCATTGGCGTAGCTGGGGAGTTGCCCAAAGGGGTGTTTGAGATCCATAAACTCGGGGAGCTAGAATTTATCTTCGCCGTCGCCCCTGACCACCCTTTAGCAAAGCAGACTGAAGTTGTTGATGGCACTCATGTTCGACAATATCCAGCGATAAGAATTGCTGACTCATCCCTGGGGTTACCTGAACGCTCTTATGGTCTGTTCGATAGTAAGCAAGTGATCAGGGTCGACAGCATGTGTGCAAAAATAAATGCGCAACGCATTGGCTTAGGAGTGGGTTTCCTCCCCAAACATTTAGCTCAACCTTACCTGGATAGTGGTGAGTTAATTGAAAAATCCTGCTCCCTGCCCCGCCCTAATCAAACATCCTATATTGCCTGGTCAAAAGATCAGTCAGGCAAAGCATTGTCCTGGTTTAGTCGGGAATTACGGCAAGTCACCTGGTTTTAACCTTTTGCGCACTAACTAGTGTCCATCCTGAAACTCATATATTTATTCTTCCGTCATATTCTTAGCATCCAAGCTTGTCGTTTTACGAAAGCTTAAAGTTAGTCACCACTATCACAACGAACTCAGTAATTGTCAGCTTGCCTGGCAATCTAGTGACTTTTAGCGTGCTCCGTGATCGCGGTTAAGCCACTGGACCGAGTGTCGGACCATCCAGATGTCGGACCACCCCGTGCGAGGGAATGACAGAGTCGGCGTTTCAGGACGGGCACTAACTAAGTTGTAACTAGAGCCGTAAACTCAACTACTTACTACACCCAGCTAGCTGCAGCTAATTGTCGGGTTAATTCCTGCAGGGCCTTGCCTTTATTGCTGATTTTCCAGGCAAGAAAAATATCTGAATTAGTAATATTGCCTAGCTGTAACTCCACCAAACGCCCACTATCAAGGTGATGTTGAATGCGGTAACGGGGTAAATGGCCAATACCTAAGCCAGCCAAATGCGCTTCCACTTTTTGATCTATGGTTTGTACGTAAAGCAGTTTACTTCCCTGGCTTAGGCCTGTGCTGCGGGTGATATTAATATTGGATGTATCATGGGTAACGATACGGCGGAGCTTAGGCAATTCAGCTTGCAGCGCTTCCCTATTATCCGCTAAAGCTGCCATCTTATGATTGCCGGCAATCACAGGCACCAGATCACTTTGACCCAGAGGAATTGCCCGATACCCTTTCTGCAATGGCACCGGACCCGGCGCCCCTACAATCAGATCCACCCTGTCTTGCTCAAGGGCTTCCCAACCTCCACTAAGCACGCATTCGTTAATATCAACCTCAAGGCTGGGGCGCTCTTGTAGAAATCGTTCAACAACCTGAAAAAACACCGGATAATTAAATACCGACTCTAACGCAATACGTAATCTCGGCTCCCAGCCAGTCGCCACCTCTTTGGCTTTATCGGTCAGTAGCGCAGTGGCTGTCAGGATTTTTCTCCCTTCTTCAAGCAGCAAACGACCCGCAGGGGTTAATACCGAACGTCGTCCCTGACGCTGAAACAAGGTTATATCGAGCTGCTCTTCCAACTTCTGCACCAAATAGGAAAGTGCCGATGTCGCTTTGTTCAGCTCTTCAGCGGCTTTTGCGAAGCTACCTCGCCGATCAATGGCATCTAACATTTCCAGGGCTTCAATAGTAATTGGATTTCTGGCCATAAGCGTACATTTGAATTGTTCAATAGATTAGAACATTTTAAACGAAAATGACCTCTTATTACTATTTTTTGGTTCGCTACAATGGTTACATATCGAATACATAAGAGGTGTGTGATGGGTTTATTACAAAATGGCCAGTGGGTAGATAAATGGTACGACACCAAAAACAGTGATGGTGAATTTCGTCGTCAGGACAGCCGGTTTAGAAGCTGGCTAACGGCAGACGGTGAAGCCGGGCCAACTGGCGCCCCAGGTTTTAAAGCAGAAAAAGGTCGCTATCACTTGTATGTCTCTCTGGCTTGCCCATGGGCACATCGCACCCTTATCTTTCGCACCTTAAAGCAGCTGGAAGACTATATTGACGTGACGGTTGTGGATGCCATTATGCTGGAAAATGGCTGGGAAATGACCGATCCACTATATAACCTGGACTTTGCATATCAGCTGTATTTAAAAGCTGATCCAAGTTATGAGGGGCGTGTCACTGTGCCTATCCTATGGGATAAAAAGACGCAAACCATTGTCAGTAACGAGTCATCTGAGATTATCCGCATGTTTAATACCGCGTTTAATCATCTCACCGGCAACACAGACGATTACTACCCCGCCTCCCTGCACGACGCTATCGGTATCGTTAATGAACGCGTCTATGACAACATAAATAACGGTGTCTATCGTACGGGGTTTGCCACCACCAAAGAGGCTTACGAGCAAGCCTATTACAAGCTGTTTGATGCACTGGATTGGGTTGAGGGCATTTTGTCTCGCCAACGTTACCTGGTGGGAGAGCAAATCACCGAGGCCGACTGGCGCTTATTTACTACTTTGATCCGCTTCGATGCGGTTTATTTTGGTCACTTTAAATGCAATCGCCAGCAGCTGGCTGATTACCCGGCCATCAGTGGTTATTTACGTGAACTTTACCAAGTCGTGGGTGTTGCTGAAACAGTTAACTTCGAGCATATCAAAACCCACTACTATGCCAGCCACACCACCATTAACCCTACTGGCATAGTACCACTGGGGCCAGATCAGGACTTCAACGCCCCGCACGGCCGAGATGTTCGTAAAACGGCTTAAACGCAAGTGGACTTGAAGGAGGCAGCAATGAGACAGCTTTTAGATAAAACCCGTGCTATGGCAGTACAAGATGGCGATGGAGTAAACATACACCGTGTGGCCGGGCAGCACTTAAATGCCATGCTGGACCCGTTTTTAATGGTGGATGAAATAAATTCCGATGATGCCGCCGATTACATAGGTGGTTTCCCCGAGCACCCACACCGCGGTTTTGAGACCATTACCTATATGAAAGCAGGCCGTATGCGCCACCGGGATCATATGGGTAACGAAGGAGTGATAGAGGCCGGTGATGTGCAGTGGATGACAGCCGGAAAAGGCGTGCTTCATTCGGAGATGCCCGAGCAAGATTCCGGTCTGTTACATGGCTTTCAAATTTGGCTAAATCTGCCCGCAGCCGAAAAAATGAAACCGGCCGCATACCGCGACCTTCGCAGTAAGGATATTGCCGAACAGCGACTACCCGGTGGAGGCCTTATCAGGGTGATTTCAGGAACTGTAAGTGTCGCCGGTCAAAGCCTGACTGGCCCCCTGCCAGCCATGACCACGGAGCCAGTGCTCATCGACGTGAAATTGCAGCCAAATGAATCGGCAGATCTGATTTTCAAGGCGGTTAACCCGGCAAAAGTCTATGTATACCATGGCGATACAGACACCTTGCCACACCGTCATATGGGCAACTACTCCAGCGGTGAAACCTTACAATTACAGGCCGGCTCATCGGGCGCGAGTATGTTGGTACTCAGTGGCCAACCTATTCGTGAGCCCATAGTGCAGTACGGCCCTTTTGTGATGAATACAGCAGAGCAAATTAATCAGGCAATTCAGGACTTTCAAACTAACCAGCTGGTGTAAAAACGGAAGATTATTGCAGGAGTCCTGAATATTATCCTGCAATACCTCGGTCCTATAACCCATAGCCCTACCAGGGACAAAGTGTCCGACCACCTGCAAGTCGAGAATGACAAGATTTGATTCACTACCTCTGCGCTAATTTATTCTTCCAACTGTCACTGCAAAAATAACTTGCATGCAGAAATAAATCACAATATAGTTTCGACTCGAAACGTAATTGAGCAAAGTTACTAAAAATAGCTAATCATCACTATAAAGCATAAGGACACAGCGAAAAATGAGTCAATTAACCTTTAAAAACAATCCTATTGAAGTCACCGGCAGGTTTCCTAAAGTGGGAGAAACAGCTCCTGACTTTAACTTGATCAACAACAAGCTATCTCCTCTATCACGCCAAGATCTGATTGGCAAAAAAGTAGTGTTGAACATTTTTCCTAGTGTTGATACCCCCGTATGCGCGATTCAGTTGAAAACCTTTAGCCAGGAATTAGCCGGCCGGGAAGATGTAAGTCTGGTGTTCGCATCGCTGGACTTACCTTTTGCTTATAGCCGCTTTTGTACCGCAGAAGGAATTGAAAATGCAATCACGGCCTCAGACTATCGAAGCCTATCACTGGCCGCCAATTACGGCGTCAAAATGCAAGATGGTCCATTGGCTGGACTTTATGCTCGGGCTGTATTGGTCTTGGATGAACAGCATCAAATCATTTATGCCGAGCTGGTAAAAGAAGTGACTGATGAACCCGATTACCAGGCCGCGATGGCTGTACTAGCTGAATAACAGATCAAGCCGTGGCTGTCGCTTATGTGGCAAAAACGGCTAATTTAATGAAAAGAGATGATGCCATGCACTATATCCCCATTGCCTGCGACCAATATGACTACTTTGAAATAGCCTGTATGCGAGCTTACCGGTTACTGCTCGTGTTAGAAGGAGAAAAGTATATCAGTGGTGCTGCTACAACCTTGTCTACAGGGCCGGATAAAGCGGAATGGCTACATATTCAGACTGCCGATGGAATGGAAAAAATCAGGTTGGATAACATCATCAGATTCAAACCAACCGATGAAACAGCCGAGTTTGACTGGATTAACCTAAAGCCGGATTAAGCAATTGGCGGCTTGGGCAGCCTCCATAAAGTCGCTAAGCGGCTACACACTACCAGTTTTATAAAAATACCATGCAAAATAGAACCTTTGAAATAGGGGTTTCCGTAAAATTTGATCATTCTTGCTATCTTGTCGCCCATGCGAGCAAATTAAGCATTTAAATGGTATACCAAGCATTCTTTGCAAGGTATTTTCTAATGAGATCAACCAAACAATGTTATGGAAAGCCACTTGGTAGTGAGTAACGTCAGAAAAAACGCTGTAAAATATCCGAGTTGATTGCTTTTGTTAGGTGTTTTTGATGTCATACATTATTGCTTTTAAATTTAAAACAAATGACACACTGACCCTGATTTCTATTTATTTCATTCATTGATTACACAAAACCCATTACCGAAAGGGTCTGCACAATAAGCAATAGAACCCCACTCACCACTATCTCCTCCTTCATGTAACCCTCCAAATCTCACTATCTTTGATACAAGTTCATCGACATTATCACAGAGGAAATCTAAGTGAACAGGTGTCCAATGACGCTCATAGTCACGAACAACACCACTTGATACGAGGGGCTTTGTTCCAGGCTCTTTTTCTTGCAGATATATATCGGAGTTTTCTACAGAAAGAACAATCATATTAGAACCTTGGTCACGAACTTTCTTACAGCCAAGTGCTTCAACATAAAAAGCCTCTGCTTTTTTTAAATCTGAGACGTCAATACTCACTGAAATCTTTATCATAAAATATACCCCTTTAAGTTCGTTTTGTTGTTCAATTTATACACTTTCTAAAAATAGAAAAAATTTATTTTTTAACACACTTTTTCAGCACTTGAACTATATGTATTTTCGTCGCAGATACCTAACATCCACATTAAGAGGCTTTTTATAGTTTTCTAAATGGTGCGGTGTAGTGAAGCGAAATCAATATTGCTGTATATAAAAACAGTACAACTGTAAAGTAAAAGGTGTATGGAGTTTATTTAGATAGCTAATAGGTGTATTAACTGCCTTTGGATTATTCATGCTAAAACCAAATCCCGTACTTATCACCCTGCCATTTTAATAGATGAAACAAATAGGCAGTAGCGAACATAATTAAACCACCAACAAGCGCGGCTTCATTTATGAGACCTAAACAGCAAAAAACAAAACCACTAACATGAGAAACAACTTCAATTCGAACAGCAGTTTCTCTCTTAGAGCGAATTTGAAGAAAGTTGAATATAAACCAAGCTTTCAACAAAAGTGGTAAATCTTTCCAATTATCTGAATTTTTGTCTATCAAAAATTTTTCATGTTTCAAGGTCGATACATCAACACTAAGTGCAGAAGCAAGACATTTAAGAGACTCTAAACTGGCATTTTTTCCACTCTCAATTCGCTGAATTGTCCTAACATTTAGCCCAGACATTTGAGCTAATTGTTCTTGAGAAAGGTGACGGCTAATACGTAATTCTTTAAGAATCATTAAATTTTCCCTTGTACTTAAGAATCACAAGTATCCATTACTTTCCTTTGTGTCGGGTACGAATTTAACACGACATTTACCCGACAGTAAGGGGCTTGACGGCTTTATTTAGCAGTTAACGCCGCCAACAACGGCAGACAAAAATGGCTTGGCTTTTGCGCAAGCAAAAGGCGATAAAGCTTTTTACCAACGCTGTCATTAATTATGGCGGCATACCTTTTGAGCTTAAGGTGAAGCAGCCAAATGCAATGACGGCAGCCGAAATTTCTGAACTTGAAGCTGGGCAAGCTAATTCCGATAAAGATGTTGAAGAATTATTTGACGATTTGAACATTGGTAAGCTAAACGATGTTTAAGCTTGAATACTCAACGCAATTTAAGAAAGATTTTAAAAGATAACAAAATTTCCAATCTCTGATGTGGTTGAAGTTGGGCATGTTGTTAAACAATTGCAACTTGGTAAAACGTTACGGAACCCATCAAATAACGGGTATTAAGGTAACAATTGCCGCGTTGGCTGTAGGAGCAGATGCCTTTCTATAAGTGAAGAGGGCGAAGCCTGTGCCAGCAAGGTTCGCCGAACGTGCATCCATGCGCCTAACATCTCATCCCTGAGATGGGTTCAGCTCCTACCAATCCCGCTGGAACTGTTACCCGGTTTGATAGGTACCAAATTAACCGCTTTGTTATGCGCGACCAAGTTTATGCTCCCACGTCTTGAGCCACTGCTGCTCACCAAATGTATTCAGTGAATCCTGACTGGCTAAATCCTGAACAATTTTAAAGCATTTATCTTCTATAGATTCAGATAGCGAGTGATGTTCAATGAGCTGGTGAGCCAACCAAATTTTAGCTGATGGATCTTCAAGCAAACTAATTAAGCTTGAAAGCTCTTCTTCTCCAGCATTGCGAACGATGGAATACATACCATCAACAGCAGAATTACAGGCTTGCACTGACACCGCATCTTCATAGACTACTGAATTAGCTAATTTTGATAATGCTAAATATTGATCCAATGCTCAATCCTTGATTTGCGCATAACGCCTTGTATGCGGCGTAAAATAGTTGGCTAAAATTAGCGAGGAACGAGCGCAAGTCAACTGTTTCACGTCCGCTCTTGAGCATCTTGTTATGTGATTAATATACACAACTATTTGTAATCATTTACCAACTGACCATCCGATGAATGAATGAATTGCGGATTACCATCAGTTATTTCGTAAAAGTCAGGCTTTTCACCAACAAATATATGACCCATTGTTTTTAATTCAGTGGGACCATCCAACGAGCCAGCGATGATTCCGGTTGCGTCTAAGTTAAATGGTTCCCAAAATAGACTTGAACCACACTTTTGACAGAAGCCTCTTTGGGCTATTTCAGATGTCTTGTACCAAGCCAGGCCATCGTTAGTAGTGATTTTGATATTTATCTTTCTTGCTTTTGTATGAGGGCCGAAATTTCCATGTAATTTCTGACACATACTACAATGGCAGTTCACTATATCTCTGAGTGGCCCTTTCACTTCGTATCGGACTGCACCACATAGACATCCACCATTAGTAATTTTATTTTCGTCATTCATATATTAGCTCCGTGGATAGTGAAGTTACTCAAGTAACGCCCATTTAAGGGGCTGATAATAGTTTGCTAAAATATGTAGCCCAGCGTTACAACTTTCACCATGAGAAAAGCATATCACCAAATTTATATTGCGATATACAAAAACCAGAAGTTAACACTAAAACTAAAGAGATGTATTTTGCTAGTTTTCCTTGAATCAATATTGGTTTAGATGCAACAACTTTATCGACAAACCGGTTGCCACCAGAAGTTCCAAATTGCAGTTCAAATTTTATTAGCCAAAAAAACCAACACTAAAAAATGATGTAAATAATAAATCTGAAATATAGATTTCCACTGAACGACCTTTGTAATATAACGCCAAACTAAGGGGCTGACAATTGTTGGCTAAAATGTATAGCGAAGGGAAACTGATCCAACGGTTAGCAGTCCCGCTTAAGTTACTTTTATGCGTACACTTAATAAAACCCTGGAATATTGTTATCAATTACGCTATGTAATTTTAATAAATCCAATTCTCGTTCTGATTCAGGTAAATCAGATATAATTTCGGGAAGCTCTCGCAGGCCTTGATCCAAACCAGAAGTGATTTGTGATTTACGAACTTTTTTAGATTCAAGAAAGCCATCTATTTGTTTAAACGAAACCGACCAACTTTCTAGCATTCTCTTGACCGATTCATCTTCTAGAGCCTTAAATTCATCACTTAATTCGAGATAAACTTTCATTAATTTATCGAATTTAGTCGATTTCATAATTTATAACCTAATCCGCCAATACGCTTAACGCTTTCATATGAGGGTTTCACTTGTGCTTTTAGGGCGAAACGCCCAGCAAGTAAAATTCATTATATGTACTTGTTATATGAATTTTCAATTAAACTCGATTTCAGGATGCTCTTTAATACCATACATCTTTTCCATTTCCTTTCGATATAGTTCAATTGGAGGCAACCCCATCCTTGACGAAGTTTATTTACGTCACTTTCATCTTGAATTGGATCAAACACAAGTTCGCCATTTACGATTTGAGCTTGAGTGCCGTATATTTGCTTTTTACCTTGAGCTAGGAATACTCGATCCGTTAACAACGCGACATGCTGTCCAGTAACACCTTCTTTTTTTAAATAGGACTCCTTTAAAATTGGTACATTGATTCTTTAAAATCTAAGTCGGGTGAATGTTGAATAATCAAAAAAGCCGCTGAAACTCCATTTTCGCCAACTAGTTATTTATTAACCCATGAATGTTTTTCAATTATTTCCTTAAGGCGCTTTGTGTTTTTTTATCAACATTATTAAGCTTCCTCGCTAACTTTTCAGAAACATTATTCCAACCCAAGTTAGTAATTTCACTTCTAATTTTTTGATCTCGAACTTCCAGTTCGATAAATTCACGTTGAAGCGATTCATTGACTTGTGCTAATACTGAGAACCCAAGAAAGGCACATAGTAATAACATGTAACGCATATAGTTTACATCTTCTAATTAATACAACGCCTTGGGAACCCATCAAACTTGGGTAACAAATGAGAGGAGAAATCTGAGGAAATAAGCGCAGTTGTTTGAGATAATTATTTCGCGAAAAACACTATCAAGAACAACAAAATGCCGATACTAAACCGAACACCACTTAGCTCCTCAGATAAACTCGATCTTCTCGCAAAGAGCTGCATTTTACAAGCCCATGGTGATGTCACCGCCTTATCTGACGAATTCAAGATATCCCGCAAGGCTGTCTACACCGCCCGCGGGGCTGCCCGGGCTGCCTTCGACGCCCTCGTCAAAACGCAAAGTGAGCCGGATTGTATCGCGACGCTTGATGTGGATGTGCCACACCTGCGCCGCAGTATTGTCGCGTTAACCATCACTGCCCCCAATTCCATTCGCAGTATTGAAGCGCTTATACCTCTGCTGTATCCCGGCTGTAAAGTCAGCTATGGCTATATACAAGGGGTTATTGCCGAGGCGCAAAAAAATGCCGCTGACTTCAACCGAACGGTGCCATTATCAGCCATCCAGAGCGGTGCGGTGGATGAAATGTTCAGCCAGGGCGACCCTGTGCTGGCGGGCGTTGACCTGGATCCCGGCTACCTGTTCTGCCTGTCTCACGAGCAACAGCGAGATGGTAAAACCTGGGCCAAAGTACTCCAGCAGGCTGCTGCTCAGGGGATGATGCCAAAACACATCGTCAAAGACGGTGCCAAGGGGATAGCCGCCGGTGTCACCACGGTTTTCGAACAGGCGCAGCAACGTGATGATGTTTTTCATGCCCTGTATATCGCTGCCAAGGCGGTGCGCAGGGTTGAGCAACGTGCTTACTATTACATTACCCAGGAAGAAACGGCTTACCAGGCCATCAGCCCCACCATAACAGAAGACCCGGATGATACGTTCGGTCAATGGCTGCGTGCAGATAACCAATGCGATAAGGCTATCGAGCGCTATGAGCATGCTGAACGGGCTTTGCACCTTCTTCACGCCACCTTCAGCTGCGTTTGCCGAAAGACCGGCAAGCTAATGACCACCGAAATGGCGCAGACCAGGCTGGCCCATGCCACGCTATTGCTGCGCAGGGCGGCACATAAGGAATGTAACAAGGCGGCGACTTATCTGGTAAACCGCTTGGATGGCCTCACTCTGGCCACCCAAGCACTCCATGATAAGTTACAAGGCTGTATTGCACGTTATTCTCAGCAACCAGTTGAGCTGGCTTGCCGCTTCTTTGAGTGCCGACGTGAATTAGCAAAGGCCGGGAAGCACAAGCAACAGCGGCTTATTCAGGAAATGCTCGGCAGCTACCGCCTGTTGACCACACAGTTGGATGAAACACGCTGTGAGCAGCTGATGCAAGAAGTGGAAATGTTACTCACCAAACGTCACCGCGCGTCCAGTGCCATTGAAGGCTTCAACGCCACCTTACGCACTTATCTGTATGCCAGAAAGGGTGTGAACCAAGCGTTTCTGGAGCTGTTCCGCGCCTGGTACAACCTGCGGGAAAAGCGCTGGGGACGTCACAAAGGCCGGTCAGCCCACGAATTGCTGACGGGAGAAAAGGTGACCGACTGGCTGACACTGCTTGGCTTCCCACCGAGTAAGCTCAGCCACTGATTTTAGCCTGGTAACAGGCAACCCAAACTGACTATTTATTAATCTGATCCAGCACTCGCTGAATTGGAGAGGAGCTATTGGTTTTGTTACCCTAAACGGGTGGAATTTGATCAGTCCCATACAACGCCTTGCTAAGCGGCGCGAAATAGTTGGTTGAAATTGCAAGGAACGAGCGCTAGCCAACTATTTAGCGTCCGTTTGATTAACTTGTTATATTTTTATGAGCAATGAACTCTATTTAATTTCCACACGGATACACGAAGGGGGTAATTGCTCAGGGGTTACTCCCTCCCCATTTATACAATCCCAAATGATGTTACCTTGGTCATCTTCTGCTGGTGTAAAGATAAGTTCACCCTTCTTTGTATTAATAGAAAGTGCCATATTATCAATATTGAGTGTCATCAAAGAGCCATCGATTAACTCTGCCTTAATATTTAAGATGTCTAAGGACTCAGGAATCTTTTGATTAGTCTCATAATAGTCACCAAGCGCATCACGGGTTTCTTGTGAGTGAAGAACATTAGCCGACAATACAGCTTTAGTTGTATATTGTTGATATGCAGGAAGTGCAATAGCAGCTAAAACACCGATTATATATACCAATATCAAAACACCAAAGCCTGATCCAAAACGACCAGCAAATGGCACAAAAGCAGCTAGAACATAAGAAAAAAAGCTACGCTTAGGCATCGTAGCATCGACATCCATTACTCGTGCAGCACGTTTAGTCAACCAAGGATAACCCGCAGTTAATTCATGAAATGACATCCAAAAACCAGATGAATGACTAGATTGTTTTACATAAGAAATAACATCAAGATTTTTCCACCGCTCAACACCTGCTGCAAGAGCTGCAAGAGCACGAGCGGCTCCCTCTGGAGATTTACAACAAGCTAGTCCATGACGATCACACGTAGTCTCACGTGCCCGTGAATAAGCGGCTCCAAGTAATGGTAGCCACAGAACAGGCCATCGTAGTAACCCACCACTTAAATGTTTCATACGTAAGTGACCAAGTTCGTGACCAATATAGAAACTTACACCATCATCGTGTTTATCCATCGCATCGACAACATCAGTCATTAGGACCACATATTGTGTGCCTAGAAATTTTGTTGCGAAAGCATTGAGACCACCATTTCCATTTAAGATATATGCTTGAGGTCGTGATTTTATTTCTAGTTGATCACAACAGCTAACGAACTGCGAATATAAATCGGGAAATTGTGTCTCGGATAACTCAACACCATTCCCTTTGATATGAGCAATTAATGAGGACTGGACGAATAAATATAGGATAAAACCAAGCCCGAGTATAATTAAGGCAATTCCGAAGGAGCCAACTATTAATCCCAACCATGCTATAAGACCTAATACTAGGGTGATGGCTCCAAGTGTACGTTCTCTTGGGTACGTTAGTTGATTCATTTTCGATTTTAATTTCCTTTTGAGTAAATAATAGAGAATACAAGTGACTCTCTCTTTTAAAAATATAACGCCTCACTAAGAGGAAAATAATAGTTGGTTAAAATAGCGACGAAGGAGCAAAAACCAACTGTTATTTGTCCTTTTGAGTGCCTTGTTAGAAGCCGATTTGCACAGTTAGATATTTAGCCATTTAGCCATTTACGCGCTTTTGGTAGTTCAGAAAAGTAAGCTTCATTAGTTGAAACAATCTCAGACTCCCGATAACTTCTCGGCTGAACAAATGCGACTTTGTTGATTTCGTTATTTACGACACAAATGTCAGTAAGAAACTCTCTAAGCCATTTTAAGCAATCAATAGACTCAAAGTTGTGAAGTTTGGTATCTAACAGTAAACTTTTAGGAACTTCTCCTTCGAGTTTACTCTTGAATGCACTACCCCAATCAATTAAACAATCAAGGGTTACATGATCAGGAAATGTCACTATATAGCATGCATCTACTTTGCTTATTGTTATACCCATACTCGGAACCCTTTAGGCTTCTAACAATTAAGCATTTATATATTGTCGCAGCATAATATATAAATGCCCTGTTGGACGGTGCCGCCAGGCACACTGTTTATGGATTTTGTTTTTTGAGGGGTTGGGGCGTTCAATACATTTTGACTGCTATGGCTTTGTTCCACTCGGTTCAACACTATCCAGGCTGCAATATTGAACCTTAGTTTACGCTGTTATTTGCCATTTTTAAAACGCAGCAATACCTCCCCAGTCGCATTTTTACGATTATTTTTAATAGCTTAAACCACTATCCCGTTCGCATCATCATCCCCCTGCGAGCCGGTAGGCACACCGCCATCAGCAGCTTGCCCGCTTTATGCTGATTGCTCAGGTAGTCCAACATACAACCACGGAACTTGACGGATAACGCCCTCACCGGAAACAGGTAATGCGCTTTTTTCGTCCCTTGCCAGCGCTTCTCGTCGGTCAGGACACCGCCCGGGACTAAACAATGGAGATGCAGGTGACGGCTTAAGGTCTGACCCCAGGTGTGCAATACCGCCGTCATCCCCAGCTGTCCTTCCAGGTGATGACGGGCATTGGTAAACGCAGTTAAGGTTTGCCAGCTGGCGTAAAACAGCCCGTTATAAATCACTTCCGGGTGGAGTGAGGCCCAGTGATTTAGCTGATGCGGTAAGGTAAAGACCAGGTGATGATACGGCACCGGTAAGGCATCAG
The DNA here is from genome assembly GCA_965249895.1 of Psychromonadaceae bacterium. Lineage (GTDB taxonomy): Bacteria > Pseudomonadota > Gammaproteobacteria > Enterobacterales > CBDFNC01 > CBDFNC01. The sequence continues at coordinate 172,222 of CBDFNC010000001.1, read as the reverse complement.
CCTGCCGTTTTCGCAACCATTGCTCTCTGGCTTTTCCCTGGCACAGTGGACAATGCCGGTCTCGGCAGGAGCAATACCACTGGGTATCTTCACCACAATGGGGACAATGCCAGGTATAACTACCCATTGCTTCGGTTCGGCAGTCCTGCACGTGCCTTAACACCTGCCACTGTCGTGGGGTAACATGCTCCTTATCCAGCTGTTTCAATCCGTCATCCAGTATTTGCTGGAACACTGAGCGGCTCATGACCACAACCCCAACCGTCCCACTAAATCGTAACTGCCGTCTTGCTCAGCCTGATAATGGGGTAACCAATGGGTATAACGTAATGTGGTGCGCACATCGCTATGACCAAGGATTTTTTGCAACTGAGTCAGCGGCATACCGGCCATTAATTGGTGGGTCGCGAAGGCATGTCGGAGCGCATGAACCCCTCCCTGCTTCACCACACCGGCCACCACTTTACATTGCTGATAGACTTTTCTGATGCTGCTCGAATGCAAGGGCTCGTTCTGTCGTTGCCCGCAGAATAGGAAGCCTGACGGCCGGCAGCTTTGCCAGTAACGTCGCATCTGCAGCAATACCGTCTCCGACAACGGCACCAACCTGTCTTTGCTCCCTTTGCCCTGACGGATATGTATCGTGCGTAGCTCACCATCAATATCACCCAGTTTTAGATTAAGCGTCTCGCCTATCCGCATACCGCAGCCGTAACACACTATCAAAAAGGTGAGGTACTTGGGTTTGCGGCAAGCCCGCAAAATCAGCGCAACGTCACCTGGACTGAGTAAATCGGGGATTTTTTGTTGCTTACGCATCACCGGCAACAGCCGCTCTCTGAACTCGTGCTTGAGCACCTCCCGATAGAAGAAACGCAAGGCATGAAACGCCTGAAGACAACTGCTGGTCGACAAGTGCCGCTCTAGCGATAAATGCCAAAGGAACGCTTTTAGCTCTTCATCACTGAGGGTATCAGGGGCACGGCGATAATGTTTACTCAGCTCGTACACCCAATGGACATAGCTTACCCGAGTCTGAGGCGAATAATGCCTGACCTGCATGTTGTCTAGCATGCACTGCCTGAGTGGGGACATGGCAACCTCCTTAAATAGTCAATATGTTGCTATTTAAGGAGGTTGCACAAGGGGCTGCGGGGCGACATTCCGCGGAGCGGCTTAGTTCAACAGTGTATTACCAGGAATTCCGTGTATGCCCGGAGCTTACACTGCCCTCTGGAACAATATTTCACGATAATTACTCAATAAAATTAGTTAGTTGAGGATACCTTAAAAGATAAGCAAGCACTATATCACCTGTAGAAAGCGAGAGTTGGGTTTACCGAGAACTAAAATGGCGCGGTAAATCAAATGACATTTCTAAATTATCAATCAACATCAAGACTTAAGATTTATATTTGGAGAAAGCGAGCCTCTATAATCGTTGGTATACCGAGACCAAAAATATCGAAATGGAAGGAAAGTGTATAGGAGTCAGGTTTTGCCTTTTACTTTTCTTTATGTACGAGTCTGCACCAGCAAAGACAGAAGCAATGTTGGCCACGCATAAGTGCTGCATCTAATAATCGACAACTCGCTATACATTTCCGAATCCGAAATCCGACCTGGTGCAAATTTTGACGAGCTGACTATATTACGGTGTGAAGCGTGCAAAAATAGTACAAAAAACAACAAGAAAAACAGTATTTCTCCAGAAAGTAAACGAGCTTGGCAAAGCCATTACTTCGCCTTGATACAAGTAGAAGAACTTGGCGCCAACAGCAACGACCAGACTCTGCGGTTAGCGAAAGCCCAGAACCAAGGTGAGAAATCTGATGCGACTAGTTCCGGTTAAATCAGCGGTTGCGTGTGGCATCACCAGCCCCATGTCGATTCGAAAACAATTCAACAGTTAGCCAATGCTTACTTGAAGTGTCAGCCTGGCTACGAGATGGATGGATAAGGCTTCACTATCCTGAGTGAAACGCCCTGTGCATACGACTTTCGGTGCAGGGTGTTGTGGGGGCTGGAGGTTAGAGACCTCCGGCTACCCGAAGTTATATGCCTAGTACCTCGGGTCATAAATACGTTCAAAAATGGCGGTTATTTGATCAGGCCGTCAATACCTTCCCTTTGTAAGTCCATTTAAATGGTTTCGCCAGCTGTTTATTAAAATAGCTGATAAACCGGGTCAGTTTCCCTCGTAGATCCTCCAAGCTAGTGAAGTTTCCCCGCTTGAGTAACTTTCGGATAAGATGCCAAACCAAATCTCCCTGGTTCAAATGAGCAGTGCTTTGGTGTATAAACAAAACGCGATGAGATTTATCACTCAAAAATTGGCCTGGACACGGTCCTTGAAGGACTACCTGATTTTCCCTTCACGCCAAATCTATGCCACAACGTTCTGCGACAAATCGAACCAGCGTTTCGAAGCACATTCAATTGGTCCGTCAAAAGGTACTTTCCGGGGAGTCGCCACCGTTTGTTTTATATGCAAGAAATCCACCTCGTTGCAGCGATACGATAATTCATTATCTGAAGTCACTATATTGAAACTTGGCGTCAGACTGAGCGTTCCGTGACGTTTATATTCAAACTCCCGCTTTTCAATCATTCCTTGTTTTGTTGGCTTATCAGGCGAAATGCGCTCTAATGCCTGGATACCTGTTTTTTCATCTACTGACACAGTGATAACATTCTCCTCGGCCAGCATTGAGTTGAGATAGGTATCACAGAGATTGACTTCCTTCTTAAACTCCTCGTCATGGGGTTAAGCCAGTAGGTAGAGCGAGTGGCCTGATATCGACCTGTCTGAGAAAACGTCTGATATCCCTGAGGCTAATTGTTGTATATTCGCTTCAAGTTCTGTATGTGTCCAATGAGTACCAAGGTGAGAAATCTGATGCGACTGGGAGTTCCGGTTAAATCAGCGGTTGCGTGTGGGCATCACCAGCAAAGGTCCCTCCACTTAATGACGAAGTTACAACTAACTCCCAATTCTCTGGCTACTTCAACAGGCATTATCCAATGCTTACTTGAAGTGTCAGGGGTTGGTTGAGCTACGAGATGGATGGATAAGGCTAATCACTATCCTGAGTGAAACGACCCTGTTACGGATACGACGTTTCGGTGCAGGGTGTTGAGTGGGGGCTGGAGGTTAGAGACCTCCGGCTACCCGATTACGTTATATGCCTAGTTAGAAAGTATCAATAGTCGGGAATCGAGCTGATTCTTTGCAACACTCATTGATGTATATAGCTAGACCTACATCACCACTCCACAGTGAGTACCTTCCCTGATGGAAAAGTACTTTAGCTTGCCTGTATTGTTCTATGGCTTCCATTGCGAATATTTTTGCTCTGTCCAACCATATTTCGTCATTGGTACGTTGAAATAGTTCCAGAAAAGCAAAGCCATTTCCAGCGGTACCGTGACACTATCCATGGCCTTTCCGAAGGGGACCGGCCACCACCCACGTAAGTTCTCCCCCTTTTATAAGAATCTGATCAAATTCACTATCCATACCTATAGGTAACTCAAATAATGCGTTGATCATGCCAGGATCGCCATGACAGTGATGGAGAAGCATTTTTTCAGTTTTACCAGCAACAGCTGGCCAGTTAGCGAGGCAACCTCCGAAAACCCGCTAAGCGGCCACACTCAGCCAGCTTGATAAAAATACAGTGCAAAATAGAGCCTTTGAAATGGAAGGGCCTTAGAGTTTGATCATTTAGGCTACTGAATATCTGGATCTGGGCTCATTCTCAACGCGAAAAAAACAATAAAGTTTGACCATTCTTGCTTACTTGTCGTCTATTTCGACAAACGAACACAGCCAGCCAAGTAATCTTCTAAATCAAATTCACAAAACACATTCTAATGAGTTAAGCCGGTCCTAATTTTGACAAGCAAAAGGCAAGAGCGGACCTCGGCTACTCGAGGGATAAACTGAATTACGAGCTTCAGGCCAGGAATGGTTACTTCATGATCGAAATCACGGTATTCGTAATATCGATACTGCATTCTTGAGAAGAAAAAAGAATTATTATCAGCTAGGCAACCTCTCAAGGACTAAGTAAAGGACCAAAATAAAAATGCACTCTCACACGCTTGGCAAATGGCGACATAAACATAACTTCGAAGTAAAAAATAACAAAGCGGAGCGCCGCACGTTATATGTGCTGCTGCTAACCGCAGCCACTATGGTTGTCGAAATCATTGCGGGAAGTGTTTACGGCTCTATGGCTCTGCTCGCCGACGGTTGGCATATGGGCACCCATGTTGCGGCTTTTTGTATTACTATTTTTGCCTACCGTTATGCTAGAAAACACGCAGCCAACCCAGAATATGCTTTTGGTACTGGGAAAGTGAATGTACTAGGTGGGTTTGCAAGCGCGATAGCCTTGGCTGTGGTTGCCTTGGTAATGGTAGTTGAATCAATGCAGCGCATTTTTGATCCACAAACCATCCATTTTAACGAATCGATTGTTGTCGCTGTTGTAGGTCTTTCGATTAATTTAATTAGTGCCTTTTTACTAAAAAATGATCACCACCATCATCACGACCATCACGACCACGACCACAATCTAAAAGCGGCATATATGCATGTGTTGGCAGATGCCTTAACCTCTCTACTGGCCATTTTTGCTTTGCTCGCAGCGAAATTTTATAGTCTGAACTGGTTAGACCCTGTTATGGGCATAGTAGGTGCTGCGATAATCTGCCGCTGGTCATATGGCCTGATAAAACAAACTAGCCCCATTTTACTTGATGCCAGTATCGACCAAGAATATAAGCAGAAAATCTACCAAACCTTAGAGTCTGATTCAGACAATAAAGTTGCCGATATCCATATCTGGAAGCTTGGCGCTAACCATTATGGCACCATTATTTCTCTGGTTACCCATTATCCCAAGCCCGTGGAATACTATAAAGAGTTATTAACTCCGTTTGACCGGCTGGCGCACCTAACCATAGAGGTAAACCAGTGCAATGAGGTGCCTTGCATGCCTGAAAACCAAGTGTAGGATCACCGCTCAGTACAGCCCAAAATCTTCGACACTATTGAATAGTCTGACCTGAAGCCAAGGGTGTAATGAATTAGTTGGTAGCCAAACTGGATTTTATCTGCTTAATAAGCTGTTCAAACCACTGTGGTTGGGTACTTAAGGTACACGCCATTACAATTAAACCACCGCCAAACCAAGCACTTGTTGTTAGTTCTTCCCCTAACCAGGCGACTGCAAACAAAGCGCCAAACAGTGGCTCTGTGCCCATCAAGAAGGACACTCTTGAAGGACTACTTTTTTTCACCCCATAATTCTGCGCGAAGAATGCAAAAATAGTACAAAAAACAACAAGAAAAACAGTATTTCTCCAAAAAGTGAACGAGCTTGGCAAAGCCATTACTTCGCCTCGATACAAGTAGAAGAACAAGACGCTGGCGCCAACAGCAACGACCAGACTCTGAATGGCGGTTAGCGAAAGGGCAGATAGCTCGCTCTGAATGGTATAGCGCTTAGTTAAGCTAACCATCAAGGCCCGGCAAAAAGCTGCGCCAATAATAAGGCTGTCGCCATAATTGAATACATAAGTCACATCCGAAACCAGCAACCAGGCTCCCATTAGGCTAATAAATGCCAGAAAGAAGATGCTATTTGCAGGCCTGTTCCCTAACACCGCCCATTCAACAAACGGGGTAAATATGACGAACAAGCTGATTAAAAAAGCCGCGTTTGATGCGCTGGTATACATAACACCGTAGGTTTCCAACAAAAATATAACCAGTAAAACAAGCCCCAATGGCAAGGCGGAAACCGCTTGAACTAAGCGCCCAGAAGCGATCTCTTTCGCTAAAAAAGGCAACAATAATAAGAATGTCATGGTGAATCGTATGGCGAGAAACCCAAGAACCGGATAGAACAGCAAAGCTTCTTTTGCCAGTCCATAGCTTGCCCCCCAGACAACGGCCACCAGTAACAGTAATAAATCCGACAGTTTAAGACTTTCAACTAACTTCACGCTATCTAACATCCATATTGGCTATTTCTTGTATCAAGTATCAATTCGTGAGATGAACAACACAATCAAACAAATGGAATATGATTACGTCCAAATGGGAACAAATAAGCTGGTATCATCCTTGCCTGACATATATACATTTGTGCTCGTGGCTGAAGCAGGCAGCTTCACCAAAGCCGCCACACAGCTAAATGTGACCTCGTCTGCCGTGAGTAAACAAATAGCCCGTATTGAAGATGCTCTTTCGGTAAAGTTGATCGAACGCACCACCAGAAACTTACGGCTTACCGAGCCGGGTGAAAAAATCTACTCCCATTGCAAGAATGTCATTTCAGCTACACGCGATATGTTTGATGCAGCCGAAGGCTTTAGTGCAACGCCTTCAGGCCTAGTAAGAGTCAGCGTACCGAAAGCATTTGGTAGACAAGTTATCGGCCCCCTAATTCCCCAGTTTTTATCACGTTACCCCGAAATAGACGTCCATCTAATGGTTACAGACAGGGCCATAGATCCCATCTTCGATAACGTGGACCTGATTATCAGCATTACCAATCAACCCGACGAGGGGCTGGCGACACGTAAAATAAAAAAGATCCCCCAAGTCTTGTGTGCGTCACCTGACTACCTGAAGAAAAGAGGGGCACCCAGTCACCCCAAAGAACTGGTGGATCACGACTGCCTCTACCTAGGAGAAAACAAATCCGATTGTTTGTGGAAATTTAAAAATGCATCTGGAGAGTGCACTGTTAAGGTAAGTGGCCGCTACATTATTAACCACAGTGAATTAAGAATGGATGGGGTGTTAAACCATCTGGGGATCGGTTGCTTCCCCGAGTTCGCCGCCAGCCAGCTATTAAATGATGGAAAGATCGTTAAAGTATTGGAGGATTGGGAATTTGTAGGTTTATACCAGGGCTACGCTTGTATTCAATATCTGTCATCGAGATACGTAGCACCGAAAAATAGGGCATTTATCGATTTCATCATAGAAAAGATCGGAGCCAATTGGGGGCCATATTCACGAGCTTTGTAGAGCAGATGTAATCTGCGCATTCAGCGCTCGCAATATTCGCCGAACAAGTTCGACTCCTACCAGGTGCACAAGCCAATATCCCTACGTTTCAGAATGACCACTAACTAGAGCACCATATAGTTTAAAAACTAAGCAGCTAAATTCATCGCTATGTGCAAGTTGGTTATCATCGCTGTCCGGCTCAAGTCATATTCGTTCAGCCGTAACCCTTTATATCTTGCTCTTGGCCCCTTGCGGTTACAGATCGATGCCAGAGAATGCTCCACTTTGACTCGTTCTCTGGCATCAGCCCGCCCTTCTGCCGTTTCAGCATAGTATCGCAACCTTTGCAGCATCGCTTCTTGTGGGTGTATCGACAGACTTCTACCCGTCTTTGACTCGGTACATTCGTTTTTCTTTGCACAGCCATCACATAGAGCACCTGGAAATTGAGCTCGGTTATCCTTTTTTCCACGGATAGCCGTCGTATGTCCTGCTGGACAAGTTACCTGAGCTTGCTCAAGATCAATGCTAAATGCCTTCTTCCCATACTTTCCGTTGGTTGCCGGATTCCAGGGTTTGGCCACTACTGTCTTTCCCTGATCATATAATTCGACGGTCCACTCTGCTGCCAGGTAACCACGGTCTATGCTCATCTCCTCTACCTGGCCGTAGCGCTGGACTTTGGGTTTCAGTAACTCGCTGGCTTGATGTTCTGGCTCATTAGCTGGCCGCACGCAAGTCGCTAATACCACCTTCCAGTCCAATTCAATGGCAATATGTTGCTTGAAGCCATTGATGGTGCGGGCGCTCGATTTTCGACCATGCCGCATGTCGCCATCCTGGATAGAAATCTGCCGATCGGGCGCTACGCCCTTTCTCACCCGGGAGCCGCCATCAGGATCTAGCTCGATATTTTGCTCCAATACCCTTTCCAGCAGTGCGAGTGATTCTTTCAGTGCCTTGTGTTCAGCCACCGCAGCTGGCTGGTTACCGATCCATTGACGTATGGCTTCCACATCTTTGAGTAGGGTATTGATGGCATTTCGCTTTTCTGCGGCATCTGACCAGTCTATGTCCAACGCGGCTTTGATACTGCTCTTGCCAATCAATTGAGTGCCTGCTTCCGTGATAATCTGCACTTCGCTGGTTTGCCTAACTTGTGCAGCACAGTCCACCAGTAGCTCCAGTGCATGACCGACCAAGTTAAAGGTGTCTTCCACTCGTCCAGCCCCTTGCAATGGGGCAGAGTCCAGGGAAATCCTCAGCTTCTTGTGACAAAAACCGCCAAACTCTTTTGCGACGGCAACGCTCTGCTCGAGCAAAGTGACATCCATATTGTGTTTCACCAAACGGTGACGAAAATCACACAAAGTGCCTTGAGAAAAAGGTGTACTTTCTTCTCCTAAACAGTTGAGCACCATTTGCCAACGTTTATCAAACATGGCTTCCAGCGCCGCCCCTGCATCAGATTTCTGCTCATATGCCTGTAACAGGGTAGCCATGGCCAGCTGCGCTGTGGGCACGGGTGGTTTTCCCCGGGGGTGATCGGCATACATGGCCATTAACTGCTGATTAATCTTGTCATCAAAAATCCGATGCCGGTGATGACGTAAAAATACAAATAACTTCCCATGACTCTTCAATCGCTTACAGATGAGCTCTTCTTGTTTCGTCAGTGCAATAGGGCACTCCCAATAACGCGAGTCTGACATAATCAATTCCAGTGAATAATTAACAATGCGACGTATTTGATCATGTATTTACACTCATGTCGATCTGGTTATTTTTTAAACTGATCGGTGCTCTAGTGGCCGTCCTGAAACTCACATATTCGTTCTTCAGCCATATTCTTAAAACGCGATACTTGTCGTTTCCCAAAGGCTTAAAGTTAGTCACTACTATCTCAGCGCTCCCTGTCATTGTCAGCTTGCCTGGCAATCCAGTGTCTTCTCTCGCACGCCGAGATCGCGGTAAAGCCGCTGGATTCCCGCGTGCGCGAGAATGACAAGATAGCGTTTAAGAACGGGCACTAACTAGTGGCCGTCCCGAAACGCCGATTCTGTCATTCCCTCGCACGAGGAGGACGATCGAGTATTTCAGGATGGACACTAGCCAGAAGTATTCAGTGGTGGAGATTGGCAGCCATCCCGGTTTTTATTGGAAGCTGGTCTTGTTGGCCTGAATAAACCCCTTGAATGGTGAAAGTGGACGGCCCAATAACTCTTCACCGTCGGGGCTAACGACTGCTGCATGACCCGCTGCAAACAAGTTAAATAGCTCTACCATGCCTTCTGACTGCCACTTAGGCCAGCCGCTTTGTAGCAAAGATGCAAGGGTGGCTTCGTTATCTGGAGAGACGTGAGTTACCGGCTTACCGAGTACCTCAGCAAAGCTATTCGCCATGTCTTCACCTGAGATTAGTTCTGGCCCGGTAATGTTATAGGCTTTGCCTGCATGCCCGTCGGTGGTTAAGATCTTAGCCGCAATTTCACCGATATCATCGATCAGAAGTGGTGCAAATTGACCTTCGCCTGTACCTAAATGCAAGGTGCCATTTTTTATGTCTTCAGCCCAGCCCAATAAGTTGTCCTGGAAAAAGATAGTTCTTAAGTGAGTCCAGTTGAGATTTGTTGCTTCCAGGTATTTCTCGCCATAACGGAATTGACGACCAAACAAAATAGCTTCGTATTCAGCGCCAAATACTGAGTAAAAGACGAAGTCACGCACAGTTCCACTGGCGACTGCCGCATCTATCACTAATTTGGCATGCTGCTCACGCTGCTCAATATTACCCGTGATAAAGAATACTTTATCCACCCCACGCATCGCAGATTCAAGCCCTGTTGATTCTTCAATATCGAATACACGTGGCTCAAGCTTAGGAAACTCTGCTTTTAGACCAGCCGCTTTTTCTTCGGAGCGAACACCAGCGATAATATGGTCTGTTAAATTACCTTTGTTAAACAGATATTTAATACTTGCCTGACCATTTGCACCTGCCGCACCAATAACCAAAATATTAGCCATGTTCCTTTCCTCGTTCAGTTGATTTTTTCGACGAAGGAAAGATTAGCATCCTAAATTTTTAATAAATATTGAAACAAACTGACATGTGAATTCAAAAAATATGAATCAATTAAAAATTATTTAAAAACAACAAGATGAAAATGTACAGGCTATATTTATGAGCATAAAATCAGTCATTTCATCAGTCTTTTAAACTGTATATTTTTAATTTTCCAATTAAGTACGGATTAACGGAAACAATCTTGCGGTGCCTGTAAACTGTCACTTCATAAACAGGCTGAGCTAAAGGCTTAGGGATTCAAAAAATGGAAGCGAAAATCAAAGAATTTGGCCACTGGTTACAACAAAGCTTTAAACTTCCCTCTAAGGAAGTGCAACAAATTTATCCTGCTATTTGTTCAGGGAAAACAGCGAAAAACCAACACTTTTTCCAGCAGGGTGAGCCCCTCTCCCGCCTTTACTTTCTGCGCAGCGGTATTGCCAGAAATTATTACATTACCCGCGAAGGCAAAGAGTTTAACAAGTCCTTTATTAAAGCCGGTGATGTAGTGACCTGTATCAGTGCGTTGTTTTCTTCTCAACCAGTCACCAGCTTTAGCGCTCAAGCCCTGACGGGTTGTGAATGGGTTTCCGTTAAATACAGGGAGTTAAGCCAACTATCCAGTAACTCTCTGGCCTGGAGCCGAATGGAAGTGGCTTTATTACAACAGCTGGCGCTTAAGAAACAGCAAAGAGAAGCCGAGTTGTTGCTGCTTTCCGCCACCGAACGTTACCAGCTTTTCCGCCAGGCCTTTGCCGATGTCGAGCAGCAGATCGCTAATTATCATATCGCCTCCTACCTTGGCATCACAGATGTTGCTTTATCCCGAATTTGCCGCCGCCTAGCCCAGAATCCACCAAAATCCATTAACCCAGGTTAAGGAGTCAACACGGCTTATAGCGCATTTTAGCTCCATCTGAATTGAGTGGAATCTGCAATGTGAAGCGCATATATAGGACCTTATTAATCCTCATGCTGGTACTGGCCAGCACCTTTTTGTTAAATCTTTCTTTTGGCTGGTTCGATCTGGTTGAGCTGGATATTTACCTGAGACAGATGGCAAGCGACCCCGATGGTCGCTGGTTATTATTTGGCTTGGTCGTCGCTTTATTGGCGATAGATAGTTGGTTAGCCGTTCCAACCCTGTCCATTATGTTGTTAGCCGGCTATCTATTAGGCCCTGCACTTGGTGGCCTTGCCGCGGCTTTAGGTGTGCTCAGTGCGGGCAGCCTTTGTTATGTCGGTGGACGTCTGTCTGGAAAGCGTCTGTATAACTGGATAGTGCCCAGGGAAAACCAATCGGAAGTAGCGGAGTTTTCCGAGACCAAAATGCCACTAGCGCTTATGCTCAGCCGGGGTTTCCCTATCTTACCCGAAGCCTTATCCATTATATGCGGCATGACACGCTACCCACTTAGAAGTTATTACTTGTACTTCTTCCTGGGGCACGTTCCTTTCGCTTTTGTCGCGGCCTACTTCGGCAGCATTAGCACCCTTGATAAACCCTGGCCAGCACTCATCTTCGGTATTTGTGCACCCGCGGCCTTTTTTCTAGCTTGGCGACTATTTACCAGTAAAAGGAGATCTCAACATGCAGCTTAATTATCAACAGGTTTTAATCACCGGGGGTGGTTCGGGTATCGGTCTGGCACTTGCCAAAGAGCTGGATAAACTGGGTAAGCGTGTGCTGATCTGTGGACGTAATGCAGAAAGGCTAAAACAAGCAGCCGGGCAGCTATCGCGTCAGGCACATACCTTTCAATGCGATATTAGCAGCTCTCAGGACAGGCAAGCCTTACAGGAATATATTGCTAAACACTTTTCTGAGTTGGATTGTCTGATTAACAACGCCGGGATCCAACACAATATTAATCTGCTAGATGGACCCGACAGTAGTCAAAAGCTAAGAGATGAAGTGGATATCAATTTATTGGCACCCATAGAGTTAACCCAACAGCTATTACCCGACTTATTAACCAGGAAACATAGTGCGGTAGTGAACATCACTTCCTGCCTTGCCTATGCTCCCAAGTTTCGCTCGCCCGGATATAGCACAAGCAAGGCCGCATTTGCTGCCTATACCCATGCACTGCGTCTGCAACTCAGAGATAACCCCAATATCAAGGTAATAGAAGTGGTTCCGCCTATGGTCAGTACCGAAATGACAGAAGGTAGGGGGAAGTTAAAACTTACTCCACAGCAAATGGCCAGTGCAACACTCAGTGGTATATCCGCCAATAAAAAAAGTATCTGGGTAGGTAAGGCTAAAGCCCTCAGGGTTTTACGTCACCTGTTGCCAGCCCTGGCGACAAAAATAGTCAACAAGGAATAATATTGTGAAAAATTTATTATTGCTAATAGGCTTATTATCTGGCGGAGTAAGGGCAGGAGAAGCTCAACTGGAGCTAACTATCGATGGGCTAAAACATGGTAACGGGAAACTGATCGTGATGCTATTTGACGATCAGGACAGTTTTCCTACCCAGTATGATGAGGCTGTTAAAACTCAAGTAGTTAATCTGGATGGGCGCACTCAGGTGGAGATGACATTTGACCAGCTTGCCACAGGTCACTATGCCATACGCGTACACCACGATGAAGACGGTAACGGTAAGCTAAAAAAGCGATTTTTCCGGCCCAAGGAAGGTTTAGGTTTTTCAAATAACTATAAAATGACCCTGCTGCCACCAAATTTTGATGATGCCAGGTTCACTCTGGTAAAGGGCGACACCCAGGTTAGCATCAATACAATCACTTATTTCGATTAATTCCGCCCCCAAACTTACGTTCAGGTCACCCTATTTTGGGTAGCCTGAACTGCGATTACCCAGCTCATTTGAGATCTACTCATCACACAGTGTAAAATCCCCCCCCAATCACGGAAAACACAACCTACGCTTATACAGGCTTATCTATGGATAACATCGCTAAGGTTATGCGATTGATGCTTAGTGCATCTAAGGATAAAAAGTGGACTTCGATATGAAAACTGGAAAAATTTTACTTTCTATTTTGTCGGCATGCCTTTTTCTAGTGGCGTGTAATAACTCAGGATCAGAAGGCAAAGATTCTCCCCAAGGAACTGTCTATTTTCTGGTTACAGAAGTTCCCGGTTTAAAATATCATGGTGATTCCTATGTCGTAGGTATTTCTGATCCCACAGATATTGCATATGCTCGCAGCTTAATCGCAAATCAAGGTGTGGACCAAGGCAGAGGTAATATTATTGTGGCTCGCATTGCTGCTGGCGCTGATGGAGTCAACAGAGACATGTTATCTGAGCCTGTTAATAACTGGTCTTGGCATATTACCGCATTCGAGTCTTTCTCAGGCTCGACTATAGAGATCCTTGACGGTTGGCCATCGTTTATTGAAAGTGACGTAGAGGGGTGGATGGAAAATACACAAGGCAGAGTGGGCTTCTGGAGCTATACGATAACTCAGGAATTGAGTCTTCCTTAAATTTTAGAATAAAGGTCCTTTTAACCCATTACCCAGCCCTCCTCCTTGGAGAAAATATCATTTTATAACAACATGATACTAATGGTTGGCGGGCATATATTTTCCCTAGCCTCCGCCTCAAAGCCCTACGGTGATTAGTTACAAAAATCCCTTCAACAGCTATGCTAAATAGTTAGAAAAGCTAAAAGGATATCAGATTGGATGGTCTCATTTTTCTCGTTGTTGATGATAGCCCTCCTGTCCTCTCACTCGTCAAAAACACTCTTTTAAGCAAAGCCTTCACCGCTAATGTTCATACTGCCCTGGACGGTGAGCAGGCAATTGAATCACTAACAACCCATGATATAGATTTAATCATTTCAGATTGGGAAATGCCAAAAGTCAGTGGTGAAGAATTGCTCTATTTTGTCCGCAATAATACAAGGTATAAAGAAACGCCCTTTATTATGATGACAACGTATTCCTCAAGAGATTTTATCATTACCGCGATCCAAAATGGCGTCAGTCACTATATAGTTAAACCTTTCACCGCTGAAAAGCTCATCTATGCCATTCGTAAGTCCTGGGGTAAAGCCAATAAACGTTTACATAAGCGATACTACCATTTACCAAGTAACAAAGTGACGCTATGCCAACCAGGAGAAAACTTTATTGGCTATATTAAAAACTTCGCCCGGAGTGGTGTCCTGATAGAGATGCCATATCATAAGGAGCTGGAATTATTTGGTTTGTATAATATCTTGCTGGTTTTTTTCGACCCCAGCATAAACGTAAACGAAGCCTTTACCGTCAAGGGACAGATTATACGTATGGAAGCCTCTTCTATGCTGACAGCACCTGAACCAACCTGCGAGCTGGCATTTCAACTGGATTTAGTGGCAAGCATAGAACAAATCGATTCCGTGATTAAAATGCTCAAACAATATTCGGACTAAAGTAAATAAGCCAGGCAAAAAAGACCGGCATTTCGAACCATCACATATTGAAAACAACTACCAAAGCAGATCATTTTCAACCAAAACAAGTTTACCTATGTGGTTCAGGAAATCAGCTGGTGTCCCTGTTACTCTTGTTCAAAGTGAGATTTTATACGCTGCGAAATATTCGTTCAATAATCCACTTTTAATCCACAAATTCATTATAAAAGTCTTAACATTCAAACATTCAGACTAAATAACCTTTTCTTTTTGATATTTTTTTGGCATGTTTATTGAGTAAAATAATTATTAATCGAGGCTAGGATGGCCAATATGGGCAAATTAAGGACTATTAGAAATAGCCGGGCTTACTGTGTCCCATTGCTTATCTGCACCGCTCTTATAAGCGGTAATTTACAGGCCGACTCGCAGGGGGAGCCAGGGCGAAAGGCTAAAACTGCAAACCCACTACGTAACGTCTATTTTGGTGAAGCACATTTACACTCAGCCATGTCCGCCGATGCCTATTGGATGGGTAATCGTATGACACCAGAGCACGCTTATAGGTTTTCAATGGGGTTGCCAATAAAGCAATCGACCACAGGAACCACAATCGATAGATTAACTTCCCTTGACTGGGTGGCCGTGACCGACCATGCGGAATACCTGGGTGTATTTGCCGACCTGACAGATGAAAACAACCCTTTATCCCAGTTGGAAATAGCAAAACAACTTAACAGTAAAGATACCGCAGAGAAACAGAAGGCTGCAGAGCTGGTACTCGCTTCAATCAAATCTGCCCAGCCAATAAAGGAACTGGTGTCGGTGGATACCATACGCAGTAATTGGCAACGACAAGTGGATATGGCAAACCGTTTTAATCAACCGGGGAAATTTACCACTTTGATAGCCTTTGAGTGGTCGGCCTACGCAAAAGGTAAAAGCCTGCACCGCAATATCTATTTCCGCGGCTCACAGGCACCGGACATGCCTTTTTCCGCATTTGACTCAGAAAATCTTGAAGACTTATGGAGCTATCAGGAAGCTCAGCGCCGCGCTGGCTTTGAAAACTTCGCCATAGCTCACAATGGCAATATAGGTGATGGTCCTCGTTACGATAGCAGTAAACAGAACGGTTTACCTATGGATGAAGAATATGCCCAAAGAAAAATGGAAAACGAATTACTCACAGAAATAATGCAGACCAATGGCCAGTCAGAGACTCACCCAGCCATATCGCCCAATGATGAATTTGCAAACTTCGAATTATTTACCCACTTCAAACAATCAGCGAACAAACCTAAAGCTGATTATATACGGCAAGCGCTGGCGAAAGGCCTTGCTTATAATGATTCACTTGGCGCCAATCCTTTTAAATTTGGCATAGTGGCCGGAGCCGACTCTCATTCGGGTTATTCAGTTAATGAAGAATTCAATTATTCCGGAACCCAGGGCTCACTTGACGATACCCCAGAAAAAAGAATTTCGGCTAAAAAACTAACCACAGGATTCTCCGCCAATGCATTAGCCGCTCCAGGTATAACCGGCGTGTGGGCCGAGGAAAATACCCGTGAAGCCATCTTCGACGGATTAAAAAGCAAAGAAACATATGCGACCTCTGGAACCCTGATCAAATTACGCTTCTTTGCTGGCTGGGATTTTCAGCCGGACTTAGTGAGTGACAAGAACTTTATCCAACAGGCATATAGTTCCGGCGTTGCCATGGGAGGTGATTTGCCCCCTCCACCGAACCGTTCAAATGCACCTAAATTTGCTGTATGGGCGCTCAAGGATAGACAGAGTGGAAATTTGGACAGGATCCAAATCATCAAAGGCTGGCATGAAAAGGGTGTAGCTAAAGAGACAATCTACAATGTTGCCTTGTCCGACGGTAGAGAAGCCGACCCCGTAAGCGGTCAAGCGCCCGCGGTTGGAAACTCGGTTAACGTGGAGAAACTTCGCTATTCCAATGATATCGGTGCAAGTGAATTAAGCACTGTGTGGACAGATCCAGACTTCAACCCAACCCAAAGCGCTGTCTATTATGTTCGAGTACTGGAAATACCGACCCTAAGGTGGACCAACTATGACGCGTTCAGGCTCGGGATTGAGCTACCTGAGGGGCAATCTGCAACCTTTCAAGAAAGAGCTTGGTCATCCCCCATCTGGTACACACCGTCACAGTAACAGGTCGGCGCGCTGTGAACCTCAATACCAATAGTCGAATAGATAAACTAAAGGATTAGATGATGAATAAGATACACGGGTTTAAGTTGCGGAATTGGATCGTACTGGTTTTACTTTCCTTTCCCATGCTCAGCCTTGCCTGCAACTTTGACGGACTGTACACCAAAATACCAACCTCACTTGCAGACACCGGTCTAATCGTGAGCTTGTCTACCTACAGGGCCGTTAAACAAAGTCAGATATCTGCACCGAAAATGTTATTTGGCGACCAGGGGTTTCGCCGCGTTAACTGGTGGTTAAGGGAGTTTGCGAAGGATCTGAATTCACCGCAATTGGCGCAAGATTTCGTGCTCTATATTCCAGGTCCAGAGCTTCCCGCCGTGTTTAACCTGGTGGATGGGAAGTGGCAAGTGACCACACACATATTAGAATTGCCTGAGTCGTTAACCATTTATGTGGTCAGCGAAGAGGGGCTTGCCGCCCTGTCAGCCAATAAGATAGATGTAGGCCAGGCATTCAAGCTAGGCATACTTAAAGCTCATAATGTTCAGGGAGCTAAACTAGCACATTCCAGTAAAGATAAACCAAGCTTGCTGAGGCAGTCCATATAGCCCACTGTTAATAACCACGCCAGAAATCAAATAATGGTTCTGTTTCCTGATCCATAGTTTCAGAATACCCGGCTGCCCGCTCCCGTTTTTTCTTCCTTGTGAACAAGAAATTTGCTAACGATTCATTTATCAAGGGTGGAAAACTCAGGTAAATGGGCCTGATACCCCTGACTAAAATGCGGCCGGGATTGACCTTTATCTGGCACTCCTGCCAGATAAATCGCCCCGCCGCCTGGGTCCATCCCCAGATAAGCCTGATGAATAAACTCCAACCAGTAATAACGGGTAGCGCCGTATCTCATCAACTCATGATAGTCCATCTCTTTACTGAGTTTTTTCCAGGACGCACGCTCAAAAAACCCTTGCCATTCAGCCAGTCCGGCCGTCAAAACATGTGGGGTGGTAAAAGCCACCTTCTGCGACGGGAGTTCAGCTGCGACGGGTAAAAGGCGCACATGCCAAAGTTCGCCGGCTTTACCGCGATAACCGGAAGCAACGTACACGCTTACATCTTGCTCGCCATACAGCTCACGGAGCACCACCTTTTCTCCGTCAAATCCCATGTGCTGATACATGCCCATACGGGACGCGCTTAAGTTCTGCCACAGCTGGACCAGAGGGGCAGGGATCCCCAGAAGGTGCTGAAGTTGAATCGCTATCGAGGCCAGGCTTTCCTTGTGGATCCCCAGCCTGAGGTCCAAGCCGGACCAGGTGAAGAAAAATGACTTGGTTACAGGGCTCATGGGTGGCCCGCTCGGAAAATAAAGATCATCCGCTTCTGCTAAAATATCTCCGAAGCGATCCAGCTCCTTGTATTCCAGCAGTCCTTCGAACACCAGAGACAGGAGGTTTTGCGCGCTGACATAAGCGGCATGCACTGGATCATAACCATTGTCTACAAGGGCTTCTGGCGTTTTAGCTGAAGCCAGCGCCTCAGCTGCCACTTTATTTCCTTGCCGAACCGCAGCCAACTCGACCACTTTTCGTGTCTTTTCCTTACGGATCCGTCTGGCAACCTTTGCCGCTATTTTGTTCATAACATTCCCTCGGATAAATATCGTACGGCGCTATTGCCCGCCACTTTTTGCGTTCAAATAAGATTGCAGCGACGGTAAGCTCTTCTCCTGCGCTTGGCGAAGGGGGAATTTCCCCAGTTGGTCCAGGCTATTTTGCGCCGAGCTGAACTCGCGTTTCGCAACATAAAGTTGAAAGTAAGCCGTATACAGGGCAAAGGCTTCGTCCACATGCAGTACATCCAGCTGGACAACACCGCCAAGCCAGGCTTGGGCGCCAGCCAGGTCGCCGTCGAACAGGTCAAATTTAGCCAGATTAGCGCGGCCTATCAGGTAATCCGGATCCACCTCCAGCGCGCGCTCTAGCAGCTCCCTCGCCTTTTGTTTGTCTCCCCTGTGCTCGTAGATCCCGGCCAGGTTAGCGTACAGGCTTGTTTCATCCGGGTAAGTTTCAAGCATTTCAGCAAAGACCGGCAGGGCCTCTTCGAAACGGTTAGCAAAACACAGCTCCAAGGCGTCGCCCATCTTTTCCTCATCCGCCTCACTGAGCTTGCTGGGTTTTGGCTCTGTGTTGATGATCTGCTCTTTCTGCACAACCTCACGTACCTCTTCACCATCCCAAATAGACAGAGGTTCGCCTGGCGCCGAGAACCCTTGATCTTTAAGGTATCGCATCAGACTAAAGCGAGATGCATTGTCGTCCGCGGGTTTCCTGAGTAATTCGAACAGAGCTTGCTCAGCGCCGGGTTCGCCCGCTTCAGCTCTGTATTTCATTACGCAGATCGCCACACTGGCGGCGGCTTTATCACCGAGAGAGTAGACATGCTGCCAGTAAGGCGTGCTGATTGGAGCTGCGACCCGGCACATTCGACCGAGCATAGGATCCGAGTCCTGAGCGGCCGAAACCAAGTTATTTAGCAAGCCCCTAGGCAGGACTTCTTTCAGGCCAAGGATCCTTTGTCCCCGTCGATCCCCAGGCGACAGGTTCAGATCCTGATGATTGTCGAACACCTGCTCCGGCGCCTTCTTTATATGGCTGGCTTTGGTCAGCAGATCATCGGCCGCCGCCGGATCACCGGCCGCAACGGCACAGGCCGCGCCAAGGGTGATCCAGTGGTAATCAATGCGCTCCCAACCCTTGTTCTGATAGTCCTGGAACAGGCGCCAGGCGCGCTCCCCACCCCCATGCCAGAGCAGTACTTCAAGCTGCGTCAGAGCGTCCGAATCACGCAAGGCCATCACCCGTTTCCAGCTGCTTCGCCCAGTACCTCGTACCGTTCCCAAATCACCAGTATAAAGCGCCAGCTTGCAGGCCCAGCCCAGTGCCAGTAAGTTGCGCGGCTCGTCCTGCGCAGCCTTCTCCAACAGCTCCCGCGCCCGGGTCGCATCACCTTGATGAAAGTGGGCGAGCGCCAGATTATTGCGCGCCGCCGCCAGGTCTAAGCCCGACAAGGTCTGGATACAGAAATGAGCTTCGCCTGTTTGTAGGTAGAGCTGGCCCAGCTCCAGCCGCAACGCCATATCTTTGTCCATAGACTCATCAAAAGGCGAAGTGAGCTGATCTTGCCATTTCTCTTCGTCGAAGGATTTTACCGAGCAGTCAACTCAGGATCACCGCCCACAGCAAGATAGCGGCTCAATCCCGAAACTCACTAAGGCAGGAAAATTCATCGATGCGGCGGACTCTATCAGCCGCTCAGCAGCCCTTGCCGAGCCTGGCTGCGCCTGGCACCACTGGTAACAGGCCAGGGCCGCAGGAAATTGCTGCCGAGTGTGTACCAGAAGATCGACCAGTCGCAGCCAGAGTCCTCCGTGCCTGGGGGTCAGCTTGAGCATTTCACGGTATTTAGTCTTAGCCCTTATCCAGTCGGATTTTGCCACCATTCTGTCGATAATTTTCAGCTGCACCGACAGATTCACATCAGAGGTCGATTTTTTAGCTGTGTTTTTTTTCGCTTTGCTTTTACGGGGCTTGGATTTCGCCATTTGTATACTCTCCCTATATCTGCCTAACGGCAGCTGAGGTAAAAAATGTGCCAATTTTAGCAACTGGCGAGAATTTTTGTAGCCCGTTTTTGAAAATACAGGCGATCCCTGTACAACCAGCCCCAAAGACTCTGAACTCCTCTGGGTCGAACCGATATATTCGTGAACAAACACCGATATATGCTGGTTTGTTAATCACCCCTCACTGACATTTGGTTAGGACCCAACCATACAATCAGCCTACCCGGCAACCAGGTCACATAACCAAAACTCAGCTCACCCGCCCAAAACAGCAATAAATGTAACATGTCGATAACAGACACGAAGATCAGCTTTCCTGCCGCTGAAGGAATAATGGTCACCGCTGAGGCCCGTAAGATAAATGAAGTCCATAAAGGCGGACGGATTGTCGCCTTTATGGACTGTGAGGTGTTCAGCCCAGAGTTTAACCAAGTCACATTCAACACGTGACAGCAGCCCTTTGCACAACAGGGGATTAAGTGGAGGCAATCAGCTACAATGCCGCCTCCAGTTGCAAATCTGGTTTTCTGAGCCTTGGCGCTGCTCCTCGTACCTCTCCTTTGAGTCTTAGGTATTAAGGCACAAAGGAGTGACTGCGAACGACATTGCCCACCAGCCAGAAATACTAATTCCTCAAGATTGCTCCGGGTTAGACAAATATATGAATTATGGTAGGGGTAAATAGATGAATGACAACGTTCAGTTATCAGGAAATCTGGCAAGTAATGCAGAGATGGATGATGACGTTGAATATAAAATGGGACAGGATAACGTCCAGGTCATGGGCCTGGATATACACAATCCCGTGTTTGGGATCAGCGCCGGTCTAATAACGATATTTGTTATCGCTGCGTTGATATTTCCGGCAGAATCGAACGCTGTACTTGGTGGAGCTAAAAGTTGGGCGATCACTAATTTTGACTGGTTATTTATGATAGCCGGAAACATTTTCGTCCTGTTCTGCTTAGCCATGATCGTACTGCCCGTAGGCAAAATACGCCTTGGTGGAGACCAGGCAAAACCAGAATACTCGCGTATATCCTGGTTATCTATGCTGTTCGCCGCTGGTATGGGCATCGGCTTGATCTTCTGGAGCGTGGCAGAGCCGCTGGCCTATTACACAAACTGGTATGGCACCCCGCTTAATGCGGCAGCAAATACGCCAGAAGGTGCAAAAATGGCATTAGGTGCCACTATGTATCACTGGGGTCTGCACCCCTGGGCCATTTATGGCGTATTAGGCCTCGCACTTGCATTTTTTACCTATAACAAGGGTCTGCCTCTTACCGTACGTTCTGCTTTTTATCCTATCCTGGGTAACCGCGTATGGGGTCCAATTGGTCACACCATAGATATCCTGGCTGTTTTCGCCACCATGTTTGGTCTCGCCACTTCTCTTGGTCTAGGCGCTCAGCAAGCGTCCGCTGGTTTGAGTTACCTGTTTGGCTTTGAGAACAACATTACTACTCAGATTGTTGTTATTGCGGTGATCACAGCCATCGCTTTACTCTCAGTATACCGAGGTATGGACGGTGGTATTAAACTGCTTAGTGGCATCAATATGGCTATTGCCGTGGCTCTGATGCTGTTCGTTATTATTGCCGGCTCAATCACTGGTTTCTTCGGCAACCTGGGCCTGGTGGCTGGTAGCTATGCCGAAAACTTTGTCTCTCTGAGTAACTGGATTGGCCGCGAAGACGAAAGCTGGATGCACGGCTGGACTGTATTCTTCTGGGCATGGTGGATTTCCTGGTCACCATTTGTCGGTACCTTTATCGCACGTATCTCTAAGGGCCGCACCGTTCGCGAATTTATGATTGCGGTATTACTCATCCCTACAGTAATGTCAGCAGTATGGATGGCGGCTTTCGGTGGCAATGCCCTTGATCAGGCGCAGGCCAAAGTAGGCGAACTGGCCAACGGTGTGGGTGATGTGTCTCTGACCATCTACCATATGCTGGCTAACCTGCCTATGTCGGAAATTACTTCTGCGTTAGCTATTATCCTGGTCATGGTGTTCTTCATTACCTCTTCGGATTCAGGCTCATTGGTTATCGACAGCATCACGGCTGGCGGTAAATTAGACTCGCCGGTTGCGCAGCGTATTTTCTGGGCCATCATCCAGGGTCTTATTGCCAGCGTCTTGCTTATTGGCGGTGGCTCGGAAGCTTTGTCAGCCTTACAGGCAGGCTCTATTGCCGTGGGTCTGCCGTTTACCATTATCCTGCTGCTTATTTGTGTCAGCTTGTATAAAGGGTTACAACAAGAGCTGAAATAAACGACACTACCACGCTTTTCAGCCGGCCATTGTGCCGGCTTTTTGCGTATCAAAACCCCATTTTTACCGAGGAATCCAACATATGATGATTGCAGACTTGGTTGATCAAGAAGACCTAAGAGAATGATTTTCTGAGATTGGTATTCCCGTGGCCCTTAATCAAAACCCCGAACAATACTGCCGCCAGGCGCTGGTATGGCGAGCACTGCAAGACGAGATAAACCGACAAACGTTGGATAACCTGGTCCAATCGCTGTTATAACAAACCGAATTACTCTTGCCTGAAGTCAAAAGTGCGCTGGAAGCTTATCAAAGGGACTGTTAGTCCCTCTCACTTTATCTCCGATGCACTGAATACCCATGTCACAGTCAATTGAGGCACGATCTCTGTCACTATAGGGCTTGACCCGATAATCCAGAGCCCTTTGCCACAAACGTCTAATCCGCATTATCGCACCTTCTAAGACGCTGGACTCCGAGATATCGAACCACCGCCTCCGCGGGAATCATAAGAGGCGCGGCGGTGATGCTTCCTGTGATTATCGGGTTTGACCCGGCTATTTACCTTTGCCCTGTCTCGACAGGGGCCAGTGTCCTTTGCCACAAACTCCCAATTCAAATATTCGCACCTTCTAAGACGCTGGATTCCCGGTCGAACCGGGAATGACAAGAGCGGCGACGCAGGATTCCCGGTCGGGCCGGGAATGACAAGAGCGGCGACGCTGAATTCCCGGTCGAGCTGGGAATGAAATGATCTAAGCTGCGCTTGCGGTAAAATGTTTGCCTAGTAGCGCGTGGTAGAAGTCCTTGTCAGACAATACGCCCACCAGGCTATTGTGTTCACTCAACAAAATAGGCTGGCCAGTTTGATAACTGATTTCGATAGCTGCTCGCATGGATATCTCTGGATTAGCCATAACCAGGGTGCCTTCTGTCAGCTGACATATATCGTCCCCTTCATGCCATTGATGAATTATTATCGGCTGACCTTGACGGCTAGCGGAAACTACCCGTCCCATGGCATCAGTGCTGACGCAGGTGTTATCACTGCCGTTCAGCACCAACTTACCTTCTTCCCATTCCAATTTAGAGACATCCGTCATTAAGGCGCCACCACGAAGCACATTTAACGGGTTAGTGTGGGCAACAAACTCTTCCACATAAGCGTTGCTTGGATTCAGCACTATCTCTTCCGGTTTGCCTTGCTGAATAATCTTGCCCGATTCCATAATGGCGATATTGCTGCCTATCTTCAGAGCTTCATCCAAATCGTGACTCACGAAAATAATGGTTTTCTTCAGATTCTTTTGCAGTTCGATAAGTTCGTCCTGCAACTGAGAGCGGATCAGGGGATCCAAAGCAGAAAACGGCTCATCCATTAGTAAGATATCGCTGTCCATGGCAAATGCCCGGGCCAGTCCTACGCGCTGTTGCATACCGCCGGACAGCTCATGAGGAAATTTTTCAGCCCACTCTTCAAGGCACACCATTTCCAATTTTCCCATGGCTTTAGCGCGACGTTCTTTCTTACCCATACCTTGCATTTCCAGGCCAAAGGCGACATTGTCCAATACGCTTAGCCAGGGCATCAGGGCGAATTTTTGGAATACCATAGACACACGAGTGGAGCGTAACCGCAGCAAGGTTGCCGCGTCGCAACTGCTTACATCCACCATTTCGTCGCCGTCCCGAACTAACAGCTCTCCGCGGCTCACAGGATTAAGGCCGTTTACTGCCCTTAGCAAGCTGGACTTGCCAGAGCCGGAAAGCCCCATCAAAACGCAGATCTCACCTTCTTGTACCTCTATGCTGGCATTACTTACTCCAACCACATCGCCCGTTTGTTCGATAATTTCCTGTCGGGTTTTACCCGAGTCCAGCAATTCCAGGCTTTTGGAAACTTTGCTACCAAACACCACATCCAGATTACGAATACTTACAACAGCCACAACTAAACCTCCTTATTCGCGCCGGGTTTCTTACAAATGCGATCTAAGATGATCGCCACCAGTACGATGGCCAGACCGGCTTCAAAACCCTGTGAGATATTTACTGTATTTAATGCACGAACTACAGGTTTACCCAGACCATCGGCGCCAACCAGGGCCGCGATCACCACCATGGAAAGTGACAACATAATGCATTGAGTAACCCCTGCCATTATGCTAGGCAAAGCCGCTGGCAGCTCCACTTTATAGAGTAATTTGAATGGCGTTGCACCGAAGGCTTTACCGGCTTCAATCAAGTCTGTAGGCACTCGACTGATCCCCAGATAAGTCAGACGGATCGGCGCTGCTATAGCGAAGATGATGGTGGAGATCAAACCCGGTACCACTCCCAAACCAAATAAAACTAAGGTGGGGATCAAGTAAACAAAGGTAGGCACGGTCTGCATCAGATCGAGGATTGGCCTGAGTATGGTGTACATCCAGGGTCTACGGGCTGCCATCACACCGATCGGTATACCTATGGTCACTGATAATGTGGTGGCTGTGAGAACCAGAACAAAGGTCTCCAGCATCTCCTGCCAATAACCCAGATTCAGGATCAGCAGTAGTGCCGCCACCACAAAAATGACCAGAGGTATACTGCGATGTAGCGCCCAGGCAATAGCCGCAGTCAGTGCCATTGGCACAAAAGGTGGAAACCACTGGAAGATATCCACCATGGAGAGAATAAGCCACTCCAAGGTTATAGAAATAGTGTCGAAAAAACCGGAGGCGTTATACGTCAGCCAGTCCACAAATGCTTCCATCCAGCTTCCAAGAGGAAGTTTGTTTTCAGTAATCCAATTCATTGCTTTGCCTTTTTAGATAGTTCTATCCAGCTAAGTCACAGCATTTCCAATCAAATTGGTAATGTCAGTGATGATCCTCGTCATTATCGGGCTTGATCCGATAATTCAGAGTCCTTGGCATATATGGCCAAAAGACTCTGAACTGCTGGCAATGACGATAGGAGCGGATCCCCCTCTTTTCTGGTGCTAGGGCGAATACAGCTGTCACTATATTCGCCAATCCTGCATCCATGAGGCGGCGCATCCATGCATTTAACATCTCATCCCTGAGATGGATTCCGCTCCTCTACTGGGTTAAATCTTCAGGTGACTTCGTACCGCAGCCAGTGCATCACCACCATCTTTAGTGGTTACACCCGTCAGCCAGTTTTCCAACACACCCGGGTTCGCTTTTAGCCATTCACGAGCTGCATCTTCTGGCTTCTTACCGTCATCCAGAATGGAGCTCATCACCTTGTTTTCCATTTCCAGGCTGAAAACCAGGTTCTCCAGCAATTGACCCACATTCGGGCATTCCTTGCTGTAGTTCTGACGCACATTGGTGTAGACGTTGGCACCACCATAGTTGGGACCAAAGTAGTCATCACCGCCATCCAGGTATTCCATTTCCAAATTGGCGTTCATTGGGTGCGGCGCCCAGCCCAGGAAAACAATCCACTGATCACGCTTGGCTGCGCGAAACACCTGGGAAAGCATGCCAGCTTCACTGGATTCAACCAGCTTGAACCCCTTCAGGCCAAAGGCATCTTTCTCAATCATATCCAGCATCAGGCGGTTACCGTCATTGCCAGGTTCGATACCGTACAGGCGGCCTTTGAACTTATCTTTAAACTTGGCGATATCAGCGAACGTTTTTACGCCCGCATCATATACGTACTTAGGTACAGCCAGGGTGTATTTAGCCCCTTCCAGGTTGGCACGAACCGTCTCAACGGTACCGGCTTCACGGTAGCTGGCGATATCGGCTTCCATGGTCGGCATCCAGTTACCCAGGAATACATCTATGTCTGCGTTAGCGAGAGAGGCATAGGTGACGGGTACCGACAGTAGTTGGGTCGTGGTTTTATACCCAAGTCCTTGTATTACTTCACTGGTCACCGCAGTGGTGGCCGTGATATCGGTCCAACCTACATCGGAGAATCTGACATTGTCACACTGGCCGGCGTAAGCCATTGAAACAGACAGGCCCATGGCTGCAGTCAGTGAGCGGGTCAGGATTTTATTCACTGTTTGTGTTGTCATCCGTTTTCATCCTTGTTCTAGTTTTATGTGCTGTTGATTTTACAATTATCCCCCGAAGCCTCTGTCAGACTTCGGGAGTTTTGCGCAATGCCAAAGGCAATGGCTCCGTGATTTAGTTAGTTTCCATTCTGCAACGCCAACCCACCGGGTCCCGATATGTCGGATCGCCGTTTACGTGGGGACGACTACTCAGCGTTTCAGGACGGACATTAATTTGTTAACTCTCGTGTTTGTTTACCCAGCCGCTGACGTTGTTCCCATTCGGGATCAATCCATACTGGTACCTGGGTTTTAGCTAGTGGTTGTTTACCCAAAATAAGGTCTGCTGCTTTCTCCGCCACCATAATGCTGGGTGCATTCAGGTTGCCGTTGGTGATAGTTGGGAAGATGGACGAATCCACTACCCTTAAGTCTTCAATGCCTCGCACCCGGCATTCAGCATCAAGCACCGCCATAGGATCCTCATCCGATCCCATCTTGCAAGAGCAAGATGGATGGTAGGCACTTTCGACATTTTCTTTTACCCAGGCATCTATCTCGGCATCGGATTGTACCCCATCGCCCGGCTGAATTTCAGCACCACGATAGGGATCCATCGCAGGTTGATTCAGCAGCTCTCTGGTCAGTCGAATACAGTCTCGCCAGTCCTGACGATCTTGCTCGGTGCTGATGTAGTTAAAGACGATTCCCGGCTTGGCGTGAGGATCCGCTGACTTGATCCATACTCGCCCCCGGCTCTCCGGTTTGTTAGGGCCCACATGGACCTGAAACCCATGACCATCGATGGCCTTGCCACCGTCATAACGCATCGCAGCAGGTAAAAAGTGGTACTGAATATTCGGCCATTTAAGACCCGCCCGGGAGCGGATAAAACCACAGGATTCAAAGTGGTTGGTCGCGCCCAACCCGTCTTTAAACAGGATCCAGCGGGTCCCGATCAAACCTTTACTAATAAGATCCAGCTTGCCGTTCAGGGTGATCGGCTGTTTGCAGTGAAACTGGAAATATACTTCCAGATGATCCTGCAGATTTTCACCCACACCGGACAGATCGTGGATCACAGTTACGCCGGCATCTGCCAATACTTTTTTCGGACCGATACCGGACAGTTGTAACAATTGGGGTGATCCTATGGATCCCGCCGAGAGGATCACTTCTTTCGCCGCCTGTACATGCTGAACCTTGCCATTTTTCTCGTATTCAATGCCTACTGCTTTCTTGCCTTCCAGCAGCACTTTTCGGGTCAATACCTTAGTTACCAGGGTCAGGTTGGAACGCTTTAACGCCCTGCGCAAATATGCGTTGGATGTGGAAGCGCGCACGCCTCCCTTCACTGTCATATGCATAGGCCCGAAACCTTCCTGCTTATGACCATTGTAATCTAATGTGGTGGGGTATCCCGCTTCCTCACCCGCCGCAATAAAGGCTTCATACAGCGGACTCATTTTCATATCGTTGCCGTTACAGGTGGCCAGCGGACCATCACCACCGCGGTAATCATCTGCCCCCCCTACCCAGCTTTCAGCACGACGAAAGTAAGGCAGGCAATCCTGATAACTCCAGTCTGTAGCGCCCTGCTCCTGCCACTCATCGAAATCACAGGCATGGCCACGAACGTACACCATACCGTTAATTGAAGAGCCACCACCCAATACTTTGCCCCGCGGACAATGTAGAACTCTGTCGTCCAGCCCCGATTCTTTTTCAGACTCAAACTGCCAGGCGTATTTTTCGGAATTCATTGGGTAGGACAGCGCCGTCGGCATCTGGATAAAAATGCTCTTATCGCTGCCACCCGCCTCCAGCAAGAGTACCTGATGTAAACCATCCTGGCTGAGCCGGTCTGCCAGAACGCAGCCGGCAGAGCCTGCTCCTACTATGATGTAGTCGTATTTTTTACTGTTCATTGTTCTGCTCCCGTCCGCTACAGCACGCTTCATTCATGGCCACGCCAAAGCAGCCGCAGAGTTTTGTTATTAGTACGGACAATCCACGTCACCCAGTTCAACGTAAACACTCTTGGTTTGGGTGTAGTTGTTCAGGGTTTCAATACCGTTTTCGCGACCAAGACCGGATTGTTTGTAGCCGCCCACTGGCATTTCTGCCGGCGAAGCACCCCAGGTATTGATCCAACAGATCCCCGCCTGCAATTGGGCTATCACTCGGTGCGCCCGGGAAAAGTTAGTGGAGAACAAACCGGCAGCCAGACCATAGTCGGTATCATTAGCACGGCGGATCACTTCTTGTTCATCGCTAAAGCGAAGGATCGACATAACAGGGCCGAAGATCTCATCAGCCACATTGGGCATATCATCGGTGCAATCGGCAAATACTGTGGGTTTAACGAAGTTGCCTTTATCCAATCCATTTTCGGTGGCCCGTTCACCACCACAAACCAAACGGGCTCCTGCCGCTTTGGCCGCATCGATAAAGCCCAACACCTTGTCCATATGCTCACTGGATATCAGCGCGCCCACCTGGGTATTCAGATCCGTGGGATCTCCGATGATCATACCTTGAGTGCGCTGCGCGACTCTGGAAACAAATTCATCGTAAATACTGTCGTGAACAAATACCCGGGTACCATTGGTACATACTTCACCCTGGGTGTAGAAGTTAGCCAGTAACGCACCGGAAACTGCATTGTCAAGATCCGCGTCATCAAATACGATCAGCGGTGATTTACCACCCAGCTCCATGGTCACTTCTTTTAACGATCCGGCGGCATCAGCCATGACTTTTTTGCCGGTACCGCATTCACCGGTAAATGAGACTTTGGCGATTTCAGGGTGGCGGGAAAGAGCTTGCCCCACACGATAATCACCCTGAACGACGTTGAATACACCGTCCGGTATACCGGCTTCGGTGAATATTTCCGCCAGCTTCAACACACCCAGAGGTGTCTCTTCCGACGGTTTGAAAATCATCGCATTACCCGCAGCTAAAGCCGGGCCGGATTTCCACATGGCAATTTGAATTGGATAGTTCCAGGCGCCAATTCCGGCGCAAATACCTAAAGGTTCGCGGCGGCTGTAAAAGAAGTTACTTCCCCCCAAATCCTGCTGATCACCGTGTAGGGTCGCGGCCAGACCGGCATAATATTCGATAACATCAGCCCCTGTGACTATGTCGACACAGTTCGCTTCCTGAAGTGGTTTACCCGTGTCCAGAACTTCAAGCAATGCCAGCTCATCGTTGCGCTCACGCAAAATCGCCACAGCGCGCTGTAAGATACGGCCGCGCTCCACACCCGTCATAGCGGACCAGATTTTAAAGCCCTGTTTAGCCGACGCAACCGCAGCATCTACATCGGCTAACGATGCTTGCTGTACTTCTGCCAACTGCTCCCCGGTAGCGGGGTTAAGGCTGCTGAAGACTTCACCTGAAGTTGCATCTTGATAACGACCGTGAATATAAAGCTGTTTCTGGCTCATAGTGCTGACTCTACTTTTGTATTTTGCTGAATTTGATTGCAAGAATTGTGGTATTCCATAGCCTGGTCAGGGATCTGACTTTCCAGGTATTCATTTATAATTTTTTGTGCGAGATCACTGTTGATCCCGGTAGACGTAAGCGCGCCACGTAACCAGATACCATCAATCAAAGCCGCTATGGTCTGGGCCACAAACAGGGCTCGCTCTGCCGGCAACACTCGTTTTAGTTCCAGTAATAAATGGGACAAGAGGCGCTTTTCGTTAACCCGCTGCAAGCGATAAAGAGAAGGTTTGTGCATTGCCTGGGACCAGAAGGCCAGCCAGGTTTTAACGACTTTTCCATCAAGCTGGCGGGGATCGAAGTTCCCGCCGACTATGGCTTTAATTCGGCCCACCACATCCTCGGGGTCGGTTTTTTTCAGCCGGGTCTGCACACCATAATACAGTTGCTGTAACACTGAGCGCATCGTTGCTTCCAGCAAACCATCCTTACCACCGAAGTAATGGTTAATAATGGCTGGCGAAACACCGGCGTAACCACTGATCATGGCGACACTGGCTTTCTGTAATCCCACCGAGTTGATGGCCTGCATAGTGGCATCGATCAACTGCGGTTTTCTGATTTCCGGCATTCCAACTTTAGGCATCTGGCAAGCTTCCGTTTTTATTAAATGGACGTTTAATTAAATGCGTGTTTAATAAAAATCGCATGACCATTGGCCAGAGTCAATAGAAAGGAGGAATTTGGCGCTCAGGGACAAGTAAAAAGTCTAATTTGGCTAGAAAAGCATCACAAATAGCAGGAGTAACCCTTCAATAATTAGCAGTATCAGCTATTGTTGGCGAACTATATAGTTTGATCCAACTTGGCTACTTCTGGTACACAACACCCAATTAGAAAGGCTGAAAAGTAGTGTCATTTACCAGACAAATTCTGCTGGCTTGGAAGGAATACTCACCTATTGAAGTGTCTGCAAAACCGAACGAATGACAGTTTCTTCTTGGAGGTTAGCTGGTTTAGCACGACCTATCGTTTTTCGCCCGCGTTCTAACCTTTGATTACACTCTTACTTAAAACAAAATGGCTGCCACTTTCTTCAACCACAACCCAATTCTGTTTTATATATAGGTGTGGAATATCTGTGTAGCTATAAAGATGAGTCTCACCCAATTGAGAACCAAGGCTTTCAGCAGCCTTGATTAAAAGGCTGCTGATCCCTTGATTTCTATAGCCAGGGTCAACCAATAAAGCATTAACCCAGAGCGCCTGACTAGAGCTTTGGGGGCAAGGGAAACGAGTAAAGGCCAGACCACCTACAAGTTCACCTTTATTGACCGCAACAATAGGCAATGGAACAGCACTACCATTTATCTGGGTATCAAAAGGGTCAACCTCTCCCCACTCTGCTTCAAACCACTTACGTAGCAGAGGTAAGTGATGCATACATGATTCTGAACTTTTAATATTTAACACTTATTTACCTGCTCTGAACTTTATATTACTCAGGGATCCTAGTTGGATCCCCTGAAATGCTAGAGACCTTGTTTAGCTCTGGCGATCGCTGCATCAATGGCAGACCTAGCTTGAGGACTATTTTTCCAGCATGTCGTTCTTAACATTGAAGCTACTGTTTCTGCTATTTCGTCGACGCTGTACTTTTTTAGTTCTGCGAACGACTCAATGCCGATTTCTTCGAAACGCTTTATTACTGTCGGCCCAACTCCCTTCACTTCGAGTAGTGCTAATTTTTCTGTTTCACTAAAAGCCATAGTTGATCCCTGAGAAAGCACAATAAGGTAGTCAAAAATCTTCACATATACCGATTTGATGCGGAACTAAGAAAAATGGGAGCGAATGCAATTCGCGAAGCCTGTGCCGGCAAGGTTCGCCGAACGTGTATCCTTACGCTTTACATCTCATCCCTGAGATGGGTTCGGCTGATGCGGACTCCCCAATGTACCAAAAGCAAGACCCGACCGGTTTACTTGTCAAGCACCTCTCTCTCAGCTACTGCTGCAACAAAGGCTCTGTGCAGTTCGCTAATCTCAACTCCGCCGACATCATTGGTTAGCATCACTAACAGCTCGTCCTTTTCAACATCTCTGGAAAGAACTGTTCTGAAACCCACCCAGGAACCCCTGTGACTCATCTTGTTAAAAGGACCCGCTTTATCCAGGGACCAGCCAAATCCATAATACGACAGAGAACCATCACTCAGGGCTGCCGGTTCAAATGCCGCTCGCATTTCCTGAGGTGGCAATAGTTCATTGTTTAGTAGGGCAACATCGGGTATGGGAAAGCAAACGGCACTGCTGCTGGCTGATAGAGGCTATCAGGTTTTCGCCGGAGCCCGCAGTGAAGAAAAGGCCCTGGCGCTTAGACAGGATGCCGAAGCATTGGGTTTGACGCTGCAAACTTTGATGCTAGATGTTCAGAGTGAGAGCTCGGTGAATGATGCTGTGGCTGAAGTGATTGAAAAAGCTGGCCGACTGGATGTATTGGTAAACAATGCCGACTACGGTTGAGGATGGCACAGATGCAGAGATCACCCAACAGTTTGATGTGAATGTATTCGGAGTCTTCCGTCTATGCCGTGCAGTATTGCCACAGATGCGCGAGCAGGGAAGCGGCGTTATTGTCAATGTCGGCTCCTTCCTCGGCAGGATGGGGCTGCCATTATTTTCCCATTACAATGCTTCAAAGTATGCGGTAGAAGACTTAACGGATTCACTGCGCTACGAAGTATCACGCTTTGGTATTCGAGTGCATTCGGTTTTACCCGGGCTGTTTCGCACGGGTTTTGTCAATAGCGGCCTGACTGCCAATGCAGCCACCACCTCAGAAGAATCACCTTATCCTTAGCTGGTTGCGAGCTTTGTTCCCGTTGTGGCCAGTAAGGTTAACGAGGGACCAGATCCCATTGCTGTAGCTGATGCGGTATTGACTGTGGTGGAGGACGAGTCATCACCAATTCGCTATCCGGTAGGTGAGGAGTCAACCACCTTTATCCCACTGGTAAAAGCACTGTCGGATGAGGAGTTTGAGAAAAAAGTGTACGATACTTTTAATTTTTAAATAAACAACAACACCATCAAAGACTCGCTTTGATGGTGTTGTATTACTTGATACTCGCTGGCCTGGAGTTTGTTAATAAACTGGTTGAACTCAGCTGAATTATTCGATGGTTTCCTGCTAGCACCAAGACGTGAAACCAGTAATTCTGATCAAATCTAGTCGTATTCGAGCTCACATTTTTTACCTTGGTTTACTGTCCCGGCCTACAGCCTCACACAAAAAGTCGTGCAATAATTTCAATCGATGGGACGTACTGCGATTACCGGGCCTCAGTGAGTACAAGTTTAAATCTGTGGTTTCAAAACCCTGCAAGATTGGTACTAAACGGCCTGAAGCAAGATCGTCCGTTATTATAAAATCAGGCATCAAGGCTATCCCCTGTCCCGCAAGCAAAGCTGATTGTAGTAATTTGCTGTTGTTGGCCACCAGCTTAGGCTCCAAGAAGATATCCATTGATTTACGCCCTGTGGTAAAACGCCATCGCCTGGAGGTACCAGGGAAGTTGTACATCAAGCACGCGTGTCGACTCAGATCCTCAGGATGTTGAGGTTCACCATATTGAGCCAGGTATGCGGGGGATGCACAGGCAACTCGCCGATAACTGGTGATCTTTCTGCATAACAAGGAGCTGTCGGAAAGTTGATTGGTCAGCCTTAGTACAAGGTCAAACTGCTCTTCCATCACATTGACATGCTGATCTCCCAGTTGAACATCAAGCAGAATATCCGGGTATTTCGCCATAAATTCAGTGATTAACCCGCCCATTTTTGCTAAACCCCAAGTCATGGGCGCGCTGATACGCAACTTACCTTTTGGGGTTTCATCTGAGTGTTGTAAATCAGCTTCTAATGCTTGCCACTGGTCAAGCAGTTCGAGGCTTCGCGCATAACATCGCTCTCCGTTATCCGTGATCTGCATATGCCTGGTACTGCGGGTAAACAGTGTGGTGCCAAACTGTGCCTCCAGGCGCTCCACGGATTTGGATACCCAGGCAGCTGAAACATCAAGCCGCCTGGCGGCAGCGGTGAAACTGCCACATTCAACGACCGCTTTAAACACCTTTAAACTTTCGAGTTGGTTGATCCCAGCCATATTCAATAAATAGTTATAAATAATTCAATATTTAGTGATATTCACATATCAACGATTGAATGTAAAAATCTGTGCTGTACATAACCAGTTAAGGACTAACCATGAGTAATGAGCATTCGAACCTGTTTGAACCTTTCCAGATAGGAAAACTACACATTCCAAACAGACTGGCCGTAGCGCCTATGACACGAGTCAGTGCACACCAAGACGGCACTGCCGGGCCATTAATGCTTGATTACTATCAGAAATTTGCAGCAGGCGGGTTTGGTCTGATAATAACGGAGGGGTTATATACGGATTTGCTCTACAGCCAGACTTACCGCAGGCAACCAGGTATAGCTACAACAGAGCAGGCAGATAGCTGGCGACCGACTATCGATAGTGTGCATGCTAAAGGCACAGTTATCATTGCCCAGTTGATGCATGCAGGTGCGTTATCACAGTACAACCGTCATTCAGCTGCTACGGTGGCGCCGACCGCAGTTAGGCCCTTGGGTAAACAGATGCCTTTTTATCACGGTAATGGACCTTACTCTGTGCCTAAAGCCATCACGGAAGAAGAAATCGACCTGGCTGTCCAGGGGTTTGTGGCATCTGCCCGGCGAGCCAAGTCTGTTGGTTTTGACGGTGTGGAAATACACGGCGCCAATGGTTATCTGTTGGATCAATTTCTTACTCGGTACACCAATCAGCGGAATGATAAATATGGTGGCAAGCTTGCAAACCGCTTGCGTATCTATCAACAAATTATTGAAGCAGTTAAAGCCGAGGTGGGCGACAACTTCATTGTCGGCGTGCGCTTTTCCCAGAAAAAAGTGAATGATCAGAAATACCTCTGGCCTGAAGGGGAAGCCGCCGCCGAGCAGGCTTTTAAGCTGGTAGCTGAATGTGGCGCAGATTATATCCATACCACAGAGCCGGTACTGAATGCCCCCGCCTTTACCGGCAGCGAATCCCTGGCATCACTGGCATCACTGGCATCACTGGCTAAACGCTATAGCGGCCTGCCTGTTATCGCCAACGGCGGTGTCACTGGACCTGGCCTGGCGACGGAAACCATTACCAGCTCTGAGGCTGACATTATTGCCCTTGGCAGAATAGCACTCTCGAATCAGGACTGGCCGAATGCGGTAAAACATGATGAAGAGCTAAAGGCTTTTGATTATTCGATGTTTTCTCCTCTAGCGGACTTGAAAACCGCCAGTCGATATTTTGCAGAAAGTATCGATGCTTAACGATCAGTAAATGTCGGACCATGCCAGGCAAGCTGGCCATGACAGCATCTAACTTCAGTGGGTTAGAGCTTCAAGACCAACAATTAATAGAAAAGGATAAAAAATGCCATATTTAAATGTTCGAATCTCCACTCCGCCATCTCAGCGCGTCGCAAAAGAAGTCTCGGAAAGCCTGCTAGCTCATACCAGCGAAATTCTAGGTAAAAACCCAGAGCTGACTTCGATTTCGGTAGACTTTGTCGACCCCGAATTCTGGTTTGTGGGAGGTCAAAATATCAAGCAACTCGATGCAGTGACTTTCTATCTGGATATTAAAATCACGGACGGGACCAATACCAAAGCCCAAAAGGCGAACTATATAAAAGCTGTATTTACAGATATGGAAGCAATCTTGGGGCCGATTAAACCAGCGAGTTATATAGTAATTCACGATGTCGGTGCAGATTCCTGGGGATTTCAGGGGAATACCCAAGAATATCGATTTATCCAGTCTTATCTGGGGTAACCTAATTACTGCATTATCTGGCGACAAATAAATAACCCTGCTATTTATTGTCGCCGACCTTAACATTGCTGAATTAGCTGGCTTAGCACACTTCCTGCTGTCTCCTA
The DNA here is from genome assembly GCA_965249895.1 of Psychromonadaceae bacterium. Classification (GTDB taxonomy): domain Bacteria; phylum Pseudomonadota; class Gammaproteobacteria; order Enterobacterales; family CBDFNC01; genus CBDFNC01. The sequence continues at coordinate 136,159 of CBDFNC010000001.1, read as the reverse complement.
GAGCTCGCTAGTTTCCATCCTGAAACGTCGACTTTGTCATTCCCTTGTACGTGGTGGTCCGACACTCGGCAAGCTGACAATGACTGAGTTCGTTGTGATAGTAGTAACTAACTTTAAGCTTTCGTAAAACGACAAGCTTGGATGCTAAGAATATGACGGAAGAATAAACATACGAGTTTCAGGGTGGAAACTAGCTAACGCTTTGATAAAACTTGACGTTCCGCCTATTTTTTCAAATTAAAATCCTTCAGTATTGGACCAAAGGAAGCGCCTCAAAGGAACTGAGTTCCCGTCAATTTAGATAAACAGGAAAATCATGACCGAATTCGAAAAAATGCAATCTGGTTTGGTATTTGATGGTTACTCACCTGACATCTTAGAAGTTAAAGACGCTGCCTTTAAGCTGCTTCATAAGATCAATAATTTACCTGCAGATAAAGCGACACCATTGTTCGCTCAATTGCTGCGAGTTCTAGGCGACAACAGCTTAGTTACACCGCCATTTCTGTGCGAGTTTGGCAAAACCATTTCCGTTGGCAGCAATACTTTTATCAACATGGGCGTCACTATGTTGGATAATGCCCCCATCACCATAGGTAACCATGTGTTAATAGGGCCAAGTGTCCAGTTCTACACCCCTTCTCACCCCGTGGATTATCGCAGGCGCAGAAAATGGGAATCCAATTGCTTGCCCATAGTGGTGGAAGACGATGTATGGATTGGCGGCAATGTAGCTATCTGCCAGGGTGTTACTATTGGCGCTCGTTCGGTTGTCGCTGCAGGCGCCGTGGTAACCAAAGATGTGCCGCCGGATACTATGGTTGCAGGCCAACCCGCAAAGGTAATAAAGCCGCTTGATTACCAGTAAACACCCACATTTAGCCAGGTTCGACCAGCCCCAATAAAACCTTTAACAAGGCTCAGCTGAGCTCCAACTTAACCATGAACTAGACTCAGGTTAGCGATATCTGCTGACTAACACGATAAAAAACATAATGAAGAAAAATCTGATTTATGCCCCCCTCGCCATAATGCTGCTGTTTATATTTTTGGCGGAAGTGATAATGGAGCGGCAGCTGACCAGCCTGTTAACAGAAACCAGCAAACAGCAGCAAATTACCACCCTGAACAGCCTTCATGACCACTTATTACACAGCGCTGAACTCGATGCCCAGGATCTGCAAGAGGAAATAAAACACCTTGCAGAGCCGTTCGGTTATCGTATCACTGTCATTCAACAAAATGGCCAGGTGTTGGCAGACAGTAACCTCACCTTAGAACAAATTAAATCCCTTGATAACCACAGCAATCGCCCTGAAGTATTACAAAGTAAGCATAATGAAGTGGGGGTCTCATGGCGATATAGCAATACTCTTGGCAAGGACATGTTATTCACCGCTCGCTCACTAAATATGGTATCTCAGCAGCTGACCCTGCGTATTTCAAGACATTTGGATACCCTACATGCAACCATAAAGAGCCAGGAAAATATTCTGTTCGGCATTGGCGGCATCGCCTCACTATTCATCCTGATAGCCTGCTATCTGGTGACTCGCAGGGTGAACACTCTGACCCAGAAGGATCAGCTTATACTGGAGCAACGGGTTTCAGAGAGAACAGAAGCGATTCATGAACTAAACCGAACAGGTACCTTACTCAGCGCTTGCAATAATTTTACCGAATTAAATAACGTAGCTCGCCACTCCTGTTTACATTTACTGCCTGACGCATCAGGTGCCATTGCTATCTACCACACTTCGAAAAACAAGCTGGAGCTCACTTCTTCCTGGGGCGAGTTGTCAGATCATCTCCATGGCATGTATCTACCAGAAGAATGCTGGGGACTAAGAAAAGGCACGGCTTATCTCTGCAAGGCAGCAGCTCCAGACATTCGTTGCCCCCATACCGAGTCGATGAAGATTAAAGCTGCAGGTTTATGCCTGCCTTTAATTGCGCAGGGAGATACCATAGGCATGCTCCACCTCTACTCCGATACGACCGAGTACCTCAGAAGCCATCGACTTATCGCGCAAACTTTAGCGGAAAACCTCAGCCTGGCAGTGGCAAACCTGCAACTCAGACAAAAACTGCACAGACAGGCAACCCGTGACCCACTCACGGGTCTATTTAACCGGCGATACCTGATGGAAAGTTTTAACAAAGAGCTGGATCGGAGTAAACGGAAACAACTGTCCCTTGCTGTTTTTATGCTGGACGTAGATCACTTCAAAAAATATAACGATGACTATGGTCATGGTGCGGGAGATACAGCGCTAAGCGTGCTGGGTGACACCCTCAATAACGGGATGCGGAGTGAAGATATTGTTTGCCGTTACGGCGGCGAAGAGTTCACCATTATTTTGGTAGACAGCGATACTGAGTATGCCCAAAAAGTTGCCGAGCGAACCTGTCGCGAGATTCGGGAGCTGGAAATTACACAGGCGGACCGAAAGTTACCCCGAATTACAATTTCCATTGGCATTGCCATGTACCCGCAACACGGCGCAAGAGCAGATGACTTGCTAAAAGTTGCAGATAATGCTCTTTACCAAGCGAAAGCTGATGGACGAGACAGAGCTAAAATGGCAGAGAACCTATCACCGCCTAACTAATATTCACCCTGAAACACAGGAATAGCCGACTAAACACCAATAAAATTAATGACACGCTATTTTTACCAGCATTATTAAACTGATAAATCGCTTTTCGGATTTCTTCTGATCCTGCTCCAAGCAGTAAATGATATTTCTTATCATTTACTTTAGAATAACCGACTAAATTACACCCAAAAGGAACCTGGATGAACAAAGCTATTAGCTTTGCACTCTTACTACTCGTTAACACTCCCGTCATGGCACATTCAGCAGAAGGAATGAGCATAGGTTTTATATCAGGCCTGCTCCATCCGATAATGGGATTTGACCACGTTGTGGCTATGCTGGCCGTTGGACTCTGGGGCGCCGTATTACAACGACCTGCATTTTGGTTATTACCACTGGTCTTCCCTAGCATGATGGCATTTGGTGCAATATTCGCCATTAAGGGCCTTGTCTTACCGGGTGTGGAGCTGGGCATTGCTCTTTCCGGCGTTATATTAGGTATGCTGGTTTTATTTGGTATCAAAGCCCCATTAGTGCTCGCCGCATTGATCGTAGGCGCCTTTGCTATCTTCCACGGATATGCTCACGGTATTGAATTGCCTGGCTCAGCAGAACCCGTAGCCTATGGTGTTGGCTTTGTTCTTGCCACTGGCTTACTACACGTTGTTGGAATGGGACTTGGGCTGCTACTACACATTCCTTACGGTAAAAATGTAGTACGGGCACTTGGCGCCGCTATCTCTTTGGTGGGTAGCTACTTCTTACTAGGCTTAGCTTAGTGCTAAAACTAGCAATTATTGTAGGCCTGTGGCTCCCGCCGCAGGCCTACGCGGAAAGCTGGTCTGGTTTCAATCAGGGAATGGTACATACCCTCAGTGGTATTGAATTTATCGTCTCCCTGATACTTTATCCATTAATGTTAAAACAACAAGGTAACCAACCCCTAATTCTCTACCTGTTAGCCCCCCTCTGGGTCATCATGGGTTTGGTACTGGCTGAATTGTTACCGCTTGCCAATCATGTTTTGGAAATAATAAATCTGGTGGTATGGCTTACCCTGGGAATATTGCTCACAGCAGGAAAACAGTGGCCAATGGAATATGTTGTTCCTCTCGCTGCACTTCCTATGATATGCCTGGGTGCGTTAAATAAAGCTGAATTGACTACCACTGGCGATCCCTTGTCTTTTACTATTGGATTACTTCTGGTATCTATTTTACTACCTGCATCCATTGCAGTCATATTACAACCAATTCCTCATACAGTTTATAACTTCAGCTCTCGAATAATAGGCAGCTGGATAATATCTATTAGTCTGATCGCCTTATCATTAAATTAAAATAGATCACACCCTGGGTGAGAGCATGAACATATTGTTAAATTAAATTTACGCTCTTAAGTGGGTGAGCATAAGTTTTTATACCTGCATTCCGCAGCATTATCTTCTGTGGTGTTTGTTTTCCAGGGAAAATTGGAAAATGGTGGACGCTGAGGCCAGGCCTCGTGTTTTCAGCTTTGACGGCTAAATTTCAGAATCGCCAAGCCTGCCGCACCGAATGCACCAGCAGCCAACGTTGCCGCAACCCCCGATCCGTGTGACCAAGCCAGACGCCCTGATAACCGTCCTGCAATGGGGCTGCCAGGCAAAATCATCGGCATCCGTCGATCAGCTGTTTCACCAGCTTGATGCTTTCTGGCACTCGAGTGAGCCAGAGAAAACCTAACTGGAGTAATGGCGTAAAACGCAGACCTGGCTCCCACGCCCTAGTACCCGAGATCATAAGTCCGTGCAAATTTGCTCGTTATTTGTACGGCCGTTAATTTCTAGCGGGCTAACCCTTTTAAGCACCAGCGTGTTCTTATCTTCAATTGTCCACTCAAACTCTTCCCCTTTCTCCATGCTTAAGGCTTCAGCAATCGCTGCTGGCATATTGAGGTAAAAGGATTTATTAGTCGGTCTTTGTACTTTTTGTATTTTTACTTTGTAACCCATTGTCTTCCCAAAGCTGATTAGCTATCACACCATAAATATAGTATATTAACTATATTTGGTTGGCGATGAATACCTTATTTCCTACGCAATATGCAAATGACATCACTACAACTATTTTATCAATGTTGCGATGTTACACCACCCCAGCCTGTATTCTGACTCGGTTAAAGGCTGTCTTGCTCATTAACGAGACCTTTAATATGAACAAAGTAGCCAGAGAATTGGGGGTTAGTTGTAATTTCGTCATTAAGTGGAGGGACAGAGCTCGGTTGTTGTTTGCTGCCTGGCCCACTGACTTGGTGAGCAAAAAAGACAAGCAAGGTTTCTTATGTAAAGCTTTCTCTGATTCACCCAGAAGCGGGGCGCCGCTGACCTATACCGAAGAGCAGCTATGTAATCTGATGGCTCTGGCGCTAAAAGAGCCGACCAAATGTGGAAGAGAAATTACTCATTGGACACATACAGAACTGGCCGATGAAGCGAATATACAACAATTAGCCTCAGGGATATCAAAAAGCACTGTCGGACGTTTTCTCAGACAGGTCGATATCAGGCCACATCGCTCTACCTACTGGCTTAACCCCAAGGTTAAGGATGACGAGGAGTTTAAGAAGGAAGTCAATCATGTCTGTGATACCTATCATCAAGCCTCAATGCTGGCCGAGGAGAATGTTATCACTGTGTCAGTAGATGAAAAAACAGGTATCCAGGCATTAGAGCGCATTTCGCCTGATAAGCCAACAAAACAAGGAATGATTGAAAAGCGGGAGTTTGAATATAAACGTCACGGAACGCTCAGTCTGACGCCAAGTTTCAATATAGTGACTGGTCAGATAATGAATTATCGTATCGCTGAAACACGCAACGAGGTGGATTTCTGTGAGCATATAAAACAAACGGTGGCGACATCCCCGGAAAGTACCTGGGTGATAGTGACGGACCAATTGAATGTGCATAAGTCGGAAACGCTGGTTCGATTTGTCGCAGAACGTTGTGGCATAGATGAAGAGCTTGGCGTTAAGGGAAAATCAGGTATCCTCAAGGATACCGTGTCCAGGCAGCAATTTTTGAGTGATAAATCTCATCGCATCCGTTTTGTTTATACACCAAAGCACTGCTCATGGTTGAACCAGGTCGAGATTTGGTTTGGCATCTTATCGCGAAAGTTACTCAAGCGGGGAAACTTCACTAGCTTGGAGGATCTACGAGGGAAACTGACCCGGTTTATCAGCTATTTTAATAAACAGCTGGCGAAACCATTTAAATGGACTTACAAAGGGAAGGTATTGACGGCCTGATCAAATAACCGCCATTTTTGAACGTATTTATGACCCGAGGTACTAGGAGGCATGAACTACGGCTGATAACGGTTTTGTCTCGGTAGGTAGCTTAACTAAAGCGCAAACACCTTGTTGTGGTATTTCAGTAATCGTCAGGCTGGCATGCTCCGCGTATAAGCTGTTTAACCGGTTACGGATATTGTTTAACGCGATACCGTTTCCTTGGGTATGTGCTTTGTTAAGCCCCACCCCGCTATCCTGAACTGAAACCACCAGCTGGGAGCCCTCTATTGAGAAACAGATACAGATTTGTCCTCCCGAAATCTTTGGCTCCAGGCCATGCTTAATGGCGTTTTCCACTAAGGGTTGAATAAGTAAGGGTGGTATCGTCAAGGATTCGTCTTCGCCGAGGGTCACTTCAATATCATAAGTTAGCCGAACACCCAAACGTATCTTTTGAATTTCCAAGTAGGCGCGTAAGAAGCTGACCTCATCTGAAATGGAGATTGAGTCGAGGCGGGATTTTTTCAGGCTTTGCCGCAGCAGGTCGGTTAAGTTAGTCAGCAGCTCAGTCGCAATCTTAGGGTCGTGATGGATCATGGCTTGAATGTTAGCCAGGGTATTAAACAGAAAGTGCGGTTCAATTTGGCATTGTAGTGTTTTTAGCTGGCTTTCTAGTAAGGATTTATCATGTTGTGCTTTTTGTAACTGAACGACATCTATCTGGCGCTTTATATCTGCAGACGACTCTCTCGAATAAAAGAAATAGCAGAAAAATCCAGCCATAGTGAGCGCAATTATCACAACTTTGGCCGGTTGACCAACCCACATGAAAGTCTCGGGAGCGCCATATAATTCTAGTATCAAACTGGACAGTAGCATCGCAATAAGCATACCCAGGCTGTTAGAAAATAATGATTTTTTCCATTTGGCTACATTTGGGTATTGACGCCATACCAGAATTGACAGGAACAAACAGCAATAAGAGAAGATATGAGCAATAATGCTGGTGATAAAAAAATCGCTAATAACTTCGATATAATACAAAATACCGGCAATGATAAAGCTGGATAGGCTGCAAAGCAGCATATCTCTAATGACTGCTTTATGGAGTAGTTTACCTGTTTTAGGGTCGAATCGCGTAGACATCTAATGGTTTGAATCAATTGGTATTATAGTTATTTATCCTATTTGATATGATTTCAATATTCTAGTTATTCTTGCCCAATTGTTTAGACAGCAATAACCATGTCACTAAAATATTATTATTTATGCATGTAACAGCGGCGCCTACTTGCCAATGAGAGGCACAGACCAGCTCTATTGACCCTTATATTTAACCGCTTTTACCTGAGATCATTTCGGCAGGGTAAACGTATGAATGCCAGCCGCCTAATTACTGCGAGGCTCTCCCCCGAAAAGCCTTGGCTAGCTCTACAAGCATCCTCCCCGAAAGAGACATCCAACGATCAATGAAGTAAATGGTGAGTAGACCGCGGGAACTTACAGGGAAAACGAATAAATTAAAGACACACTACTGACACAAAAGTTAATTGCTATAGCATTTAACTTGTAAAGTTTCATAAGTTGTAACAAAAAACTATTCCTATAAACGAATCTCCCAAAATAGGGTACCTATCAATCCTGGGTAACAGTTCCAGCGGGATTGGTAGGAGCCGAATCCATCTCAGGGATGAGATGTAAAGCGTATGGATACTTGTTCGGCGAACCTTGCTGGCACAGGCTTCGCGGATTACATCCACTCCTACAGCCAACGCGGCAATTGTTACCCAAAATCCTTTCTTATGATTGGTTCCAAAAATAGCAATTACAAACCATAGTAAAAACCTAAAAACCCTCCATAAATACTTCAAATTAACTAAAGTCACTACTGTAAAAAATTCAACTATTAACATATAAGCCTCTGATTTAAATTATAAAACAATTTAAACCTAGAGACCTTACGCCTATAAAAAAATAATTAACGCTAAGTCCTGAATAAGCGTGGGAAGAATAAACACAAAAGTGAAACAAAATATGGAGTTTTGCCCACGAAAAAATCCATTTACAACTTGGAGGAGGTTCTGCGCCCAATCAAAAAAAACAACCTAAGTTATTGATTGACAAGGTATTTAATGAAGATCTACTATTTACTCGAATTGACAAACCTGTATATAAAAGGAATAAAAATGATTGCCGACGAAATCAAAGAAATATTAGTAGATACACTCGGAATTGAAAGTAACGAAGTGAAATTGGAAGCTAACTTAATCGATGACCTAGCAGTTGAGTCCATTGACTTCGTAGATATTATTTACAGTTTAGAACAAAAGTATGCACTTAAAATAAATCCAGGAGACATCTTTCCATCATTTATGCAAGAAGAAGAGATATTCGAAGAAAATGGCGAGCTAAAAAAAGAATTTAAACATAAATTACATACAAATTACCCGCACTTTAATGACGATACTTTATCTCGATTCGAAAGTAGCAAAGAAGCAAATGTCTTCTTTAAGGTAAGCGCTTTAGTTGATTACATTGAATTAAAGAAAGCAGCCTAGAACGCTAGTATAAAAAGCGAGGTGGAAATATGACACGGAGTACATTAATAATGAAAAATGATGATGTCGTCATTACCGGCATGGGACTGCTATCTTCATTAGGCAATGATGTGGAAGGTATTTGGCACAAACTGTTAAACCTGGAAAACGGCGTCAAAACCATAGATCAAAATAATGCGTTATATGGTTACGGTATTCATGTGTTATCGCCTTGCTCTCCTTTCGATTTGGAAGCTCTGTTGCCAAATCGTAAGTTGCGTAAATCCATGAACCGGGTAAGTAAAATGATGGTGTATACCGGGTTAAAAGCATTGCATCAGGCCGGGTTTAGCTGCCGGGAAGAGGTCGAAGCCCTTAATGTCGGGGCCATAGTGGGCACCGGAACTTCCCTATGTGATGAATATCAGGGTCTGGATTATACCAAGCGTAACCCAAAATGGTTTCTGGACACTTATCCCAATGTACACCTGGCCTATCTGTCCATCGCAGCAGGATTAACAGGCCATGGTTCGACCATAGTGAATGCATGCACCAGCGCCAGCCAGGCCATCGGAAGTGCATTTCATATGATCAGAAATGGTGGTTTCGACATCCTCCTCGCTGGAGGTGCTGACAGCAGAATAAGCCCGTCATTTCTTTCCGGGTTTAGTCGCCTGAATATGCACACCAACGCCAAGTGTGCCGATTCCGCCATGCGCCCTTTCGATAAGGACAGAAGCGGCTTTGTATTGGGTGAAGGGGCTGGAATGTTAACCATAGAAAGGTACAGTCATGCATTAAAGAGGGGGGCAACACCCTTGGCCAGGATCGTGGGTTACGGCTCCTCGATGGATGCTATGCGGATCACTGATCCCAGTGAGAAGGGCAAGTTAAACGCTATGCTATCCGCATTAAAAGACGCAGATCTGGCAGCAAAGGAGATTGGTTATATCAACAGCCATGGCACTTCCACCTTTCTTAACGACAAAACGGAATCTAAAGCCATTCGTTTATGTTTCCCCGATACTCACCACAAAATACCGGTAAACAGTACTAAATCCATGCTGGGCCATACCTTAGCTGCCAGTGGGGGGATCGAATCCGCCATCTGTATCAAAACCCTGCAAGAGCAAACTATTCACCCCACGCGTAACTTCCAAGCTGGAGATAGGGACTGCCAACTCAATATCGTCACTGGTCAGCCACTCAAGCAGCACGTCGGCTATTGCCTGAACAACTCCAGTGGAATTGGAGGTTTCAATACATCATTAATTTTTGCCGCCGCTTAAGCCGGAGCAAATATGAATCGCTTTTGTGGCAAAGGGATTTGAACTCTTTTTTGCCACCTCGCAAACCCAACACCTAGCACACTTTTAAATGGACCTTGTTATGAATAAACATGTAGTTGTCACAGGGATCGGCGCACTTTCCTCGTTAGGAATTGAAAAACAGGAACACCTGTTGGCTCACCGAAACGCCAGCTTTAGCACAACACCTAGCAATATTGCAAATGATTACTTTCCAACCCACACGGGGTTGGTCAGGGAATTCAACCCTAAGCAATATATCAAAGATAAAAAATCCATCCGTATGATGAATCGCCAAGTCGTTTTGGGATTGTGCTCGGCAACATTAGCCATTGAAGATGCACAACTCAAGGAGAATTACCTGGCTGCGGATGAAGATAATCATGGGGTCATTTTCGGCGCGGCCACCAGTCAAGGTGTGGTTTCTGCCAAGGACCCGTTTTTGGACTGCCTTAACGACGATTTGTCCATCGATTATTACAAGCTGGGCGCCGAAAGCTATCGTATATTTCCACCCCTGTGGATCTTACCCCGATTATCCAATACCACAGCCGGACAAATCTCCATTCAAAATAGTCTGAAAGGAGTGAACTACAGCGTTGTTAACGGCAATAGCAGCGGCATGGTAGCCATTGGAGAAGCCTTTGAGGCTATTCAGGATTCTCGCAGCACTCTGATCGTTTGCGGAGGATCCGAACTCGACCCTTGCGCAGACTATATCAGTCGCCTTGCACAACAAGGTGTGGCTGCCATCGATGGTACAGGCGGCGCCTCCTTTAACCCAAATAGTACTGGGATACTGGTGAGTGAAGCCGGAGCGGCCCTGGTGCTGGAATCCGAGCAGAATGCACGCCAACGACACGCACAGGTTTACGGTTATATCCGTGCCTACACCAATACCTACCTGCCTAAAATCAAACAACTTGAGCACTTAGAACGGGTCGCCATGATCGAAGCTAATTTTCATAAAACCCTTAAAGATGCAGGTCTCACGGCAGCCGACGTCGATCTGGTGCAGGCCAGCGCGTGTGGACTCTCTTATCTGGACCAAGCGGAGGCCCTGGCCATTTCTCGAGTGTTTGGCAATCAAGTAGCCGTGAGTGCAACGGCTCCTTACACAGGCCACACACTGGCCGCTTCTGGCGCCCTTACCAGCTATTACGCCCTATTGCAGTTAGAGCAGGGTTATATCGCCCCGGTTGCCAAACAAGGAGAACTCTTTTACCAGTCCCAGATCGACTATGTCATGGGCGAGAGTCGACCGGCCGAGCTGAACACTGTGCTTTGCTGCGCCTTGGACTTTATGGGAAATATGTGCAGCCTACTGATTTCAAAAGGTAATTAATATGAAACGCGTTGTGATAACAGGAATGGGGGCGGTGAGCCCATTTGGGGTGGGCGCCGGCGCCTTGTGGCGTAATCTGCTGGCGGGCAACAATGGTATCCGCAAAATACATGATTTAAATATCCAGGGCGACATAGTCGGGATCGCCGCATCGATGCCGGAGATCAACTATCAGGACTACCAGCACCTCACACCATTTGACTGCTATATGCCTGAAGACGCCAGTGTCAAGGCCAGCTTTCTGGCGGTTCATGAAGCCATCTGTCAGTCCGGAATTGATTTTGCCCGAATGAACAATACCCAGGATACCGGCTGCTATATTGCCGACCGGCCACTGGGGGCGACCACCTACATGGATCAATACGCCCCCCTATTGGCGGCGGCATCCACCGGCAAGCAGTTAAACAAATTGCACTATTTCCAGCAACTTCAACAGCACCCCATCATTGCCGACACACAGTATCAAGATCCAGACAGTATCAACCACTACATGGCCAGAGTATACGGTATCCAAGGGCCTCACCTGGCCATAGGCACCGCCTGCGCGTCCGGTAACAACGCCATCGGAGAATCCTACGAAAAGATCCGTCGAGGCCGTTTAACCAGAGCCATTGCTGGCGGCGCATATAACTATGACCTGACCACCATGATAGGTTTCACCCGCATCGGCGCCCTGACCAGCAACCCGGATCCAGACAATGCCTGTCGCCCTTTCGATCTGGAGCGATCCGGTTTTGTTATGGGCAGCGGTTGTGGCGTACTCATTCTGGAAGATTTGGATACCGCCAAACAACGTGGAGCAACTATTTTGTGCGAAATCTCTGGTTATGGCTCATTGAGTGACGGTTATCGCGCCACCGATCCAGACCCACAAGCCAGGGGAGCAACGCGCACCATCGCCAAGGCGATGCAGGACGCCAAGCTTAACCCAGAGCAAATCAGCTACATCAATGCACACGGCACCTCAACCAAGATGAACGATAAGTCCGAGACCCGGGCTCTGAAAAGTGTGTTGGGCGATGCCGCCATGCAGATCCCGGTGAGCTCAAGCAAATCCATGATCGGCCACGGCATTATAGCCGCAGGTGCACTGGAGTCCGTCGCTTGTATCAATAGCATCCTGGACAACGCCATCCATCCTACACGCAACTGGAAAACCCGCGATCCACAATTGGATCTGGATTATGTGCCGGGGGATGCTCGCCAGCACAAGGTGGACCATGTGTTATCCAATAACTTTGGCTTTGGCGGTCAAAACGCCACCGTAATTTTCTCTCGCTTCACCGGTTAGAGAAATCGTCGAAGCCAGCATTTATCTGGCTGTGGCTGTGCCGACGACAAGCACAGTAAACCCTATTAGTCACAATAAGAGACCAACTATGCTCACACCATTTTTTATTCATTGGGCAGAAAATTTATCCCAGCAGGGGCAACAGAAATTGGAATTTGACCTGCTGTTGGACACCAACAAGATAACCGCACTACAGGATCATTTTTTCTCCGGTCAATGTCTATTACCCGGCGCTATGGTAGGAGAGATTATGATGCAGGCTGTGGCAATACTGAGCGGCAAACAAAACGTCTTTCCCCTCATTCTGAAACAGATGGACATAGTGCGGGGCATCGCTATTTCACCTGGAGGATCCCGCTATGCCTATGTCTGCTGTGAGCATGTCTCGGGCAATTGTTATCGCGGCGAAATCACTACGGATATCACCAATAGCACAGGAAAAGTCATTCGCCAACGGGTACGAGTGGCAACCGCTGAATTTGAACTGACATGTGAGCCACCGTCCTTTGCCGACAACAGCGATAATGATAATCAGGACATGGAGTATTTTTGCTTTGAACAGAAATACCTATATGACAACTTTATTGCCACTCACGGGGAACTGTTTAAATCTCTGACCGGGAAGATAACTTCCTCCAAGGATAAAACCAAGTTTTCCTGTAGCTTCAATATTCAAGACAAAGAAAACAAGTATTCAACCCAGGCAAATTTACCTTTCGTGATCTCGCCGCTGGGTTTCGACAGCATCCTCCAGGTCGCGGTATTAAGTCGCACTTTAAACCCTCCCGTCGGCCAAACCTGCTACCACAGCAAGTTGCCGGTGCAAATCCGTCAGTTCTACCTGGCAAAACCGTTTGAGTTTCATCATCAATACCTGGCCCAGGGTGTAACGCTCGGGATCACCGAAACGGAGCAGACCATGCAATTTAGCGTGTTCGATAACACAGGCCAGCGTATCGCCACTATCGAGCGAGTGGGGTTAAAAAAATCCCCTTATTATAAACGCATCGCGGTAAGTGTGGTGGATGACCTGGAGCAACATCGAGTAACCGAGGGTGAGTTTTTATGCGCATAACCGACAGATTTCCCTTTTTACATAACGCGACTGAGATTGGCCCGGATACTCTGCGGATCACTGTGGATCCCAAGCAACAACTGTTTCTGTCGCATCATCACCACTTAATGCCTGCCACTGTGATCATGGAACACTTCTGTCAGGCAGCCAGCTGGTTTGGCCGATTTTTGAAAAATGACCATCAAGCACTCCCCGTTAAGCTGGAAGGTTTTACAGTGGAGCGAGCCATCGCCTTTAATGGTGACACCCCGCTCACTTTGGATATTGTCTGTAAAAATACCCACCAGAAAAAAAACAACCTAAGCCTGGACATGGAAATTCTGTCGGCCCGTATGAATAAAAGCGGCAAACACCTAGGGGTCCGGCGAAACGCAATGTGCACCGTGACGTTTGTTCCCGATTTAACCGCCAGGCAACAGGTCCCTGTGCTGGAAGGGGCGATCACCAACTATAATTTTGCTCAGCCTGAATTCTATGAGCACTTTTATCAACAACACGGTCCCCTGTTCCAAACCATCTCGGGCGAGATCTGCGTAACCGGCAATGCCGATTACCTGCTTGGAAGCTACGATTGCAAGGATAAGGAAAGCCAATGGATTCAGGATATCAACGCCAGCTTTATCCTATCTCCACTGGGTTACGATTCCTGCCTGCAATATATGGCGTTGCAATCCATTCTAAGTGATTTCAAACCCAGGCTGCCTGTGGCGGCGAATGAAATCATTTGTTATCGGCCGCACCCCAAATCTGGTACATGCAAGGCGCTGATTAAAAAGCGCACCTTGGATGGCGAGCAGATGACCAGCGATATTTATTGTTTCGATACCAACAATAACCTACTGATGGAGATGAGAGGGTTTAAGCTCCAAGGTCGGCATCAGTCCTGGTTTGATACCAAAACACTCAAGGCCGTGTTAGCCAAGAATCGATTGGAAGACACCATCGGCAGCAAGGTGCCCGGCTATTTACGTCTCCCCACCCCCAAGGACCAAACGGAGCTGAGACAGTGAACCAGTACATTCATAGTAACGGTTATAAGATTTGGTACAGCCAGGAAGGGCGGCTGGACTCGCCACACAGCATCGTTTTTTTAAACGGTGTCTTTCACGGCAAAGAGTCCTGGGTAAAGCAATATAGGGATAAATTCCTCAAGCAGAATTACCGACTGGTTTTTTTAGATTACCGGGATTGCGGTCGCTCAGTCTGTACCGAAACCAATCAATCCAGTTTCGGCGTGACAGATATCTATCAGGATATTCTGCAAGTGATCCGACAACTCGAATTGGAGAAGCCGGCATTAATAGGTTATTCCCTCGGGGGGCTGTTCGCCCTCGATCTGGTGACCCTCTATCCGCAGAACTTTAGCAAACTGATCCTGCTGAATACCTCACACAGGATCTCCCTTCAAGGGCAAAAAATGATCCTATCGGCCCGGCGTATGCTGGCGGAAGATGTGGCATTGGAAACGCTGTTTTCGGCTATTTATCCCTGGTTCTTCGATGAAGGTTATTTGCGGAAACTCGCCGATTTTGAACCTCAAATTCTGGCGAAATATGCAAACTATAACCAGAATCGCCTTGGTTTAGTACGTTTTATTGATGCGGTATGGCAACGCTTCCAAAAGGGAACTGTGGCCTGGAACAGCCAGCTTCCGAGCTTACTGATAAGTGCCGATGACGATCAAATTTGTCCGACCCCATTACAAAAAGAACTACTCGATTACCTGCCTGGCAGTGAATGGGCGCAAGTCAAAGGCGGCGGTCATGCCTCAAATATCGAGAAGTACAAACAGGTCAACCGACATATCGTAGAATTTTTACAGGAACAGAACAATGAAAAAATTACTGGTAATTAACCTGAACAATAAAGACAAGGCCGAACCCTATTCCTGCCTGACACCAGAAATACAAACAACCCAATTCTGGCTACATGGTTCCCTCGATAAGGCGGAAGAAATAGAAAGCTATATCAGGGAGCAGGGGCCATTTGATTATATAGTGTTTGACTACCTGTCATCGGACAAACTCAGCGAATTAGCCTGTCAAAATCTGATTAACCGCCTGTTCTTAGGCCTTAAAGCCATCTATCGCCCGGTGATGAGACAGCGCTATGGAAAGGTCTGGGTGATCAGCCGGACCGAAGATCAAAATATACAGGAGAGTATACTTACTCAGGTTGCAGATACTGGAGCTAAGTCCCTGGTACAGGTCGCGGCAATGGAGCTGGCGAGGAAAAAAATATCCCTGAACTTTATCAAGTTAGGCTCAGAAAATACCCAGGCCAAGCTTAACCAGTTACTTACCTGGGAAAATGCTCCTTTCTCGTTTATGACCGCCCAGGAGCTGGTTTATTAAGGAAACGAGCCCTGGAGGCTACCTGCCAAACAAATAGCATCAATTTACCAACGGAGAAACATATGAAAACCGCACTCGTCACGGGAGGATCTCGTGGGATCGGCGCAGCTCTTTGCTACCAGTTTGCCCTTAAGGGTTACCACGTACTGATTAACGGCAGACACCAGAGTGAAAGCTCCGATCGACTGATCAGCCATATTCTCCAACAAGGTGGCAGCGCCGAGCTACTGGAGTTTGATGTGGCCGATCCAACATCTATCGAACAAGCGAAAAACCGGCTGAACAACCGACCAATAGATGTGCTGATCAATAATGCCGGTATCTTAAAAGACAACCTGCTGCCGGCGATTGAGTTTGAAGATTGGCAACAGATCCTGGGTACCAATTTTTGGGGCTGCCTAAACGTTTATCAGACATTTAAAGCCAATCTGAAGTTAGCCGCGCAACCTGTAGTCATCAATATGGGCAGTATTTCCGGTGTGCGCCCCAGGGCTGGACAAGGGGCCTACGCGGTGTCCAAATCAATGGTTATAGAGTGGACCCGAAAGATGGCTGAACAAGATACGGATATCGCGTTTTACAGTATCTCACCCGGCCCTGTCGCTACCGATATGATCAAAACAGCCCCCTGGTATAACAACCCCAGGGCATTTGACCGCATCCCCATGAAGCGTTTTGCGGAAACGGAAGAAATAGCGGATCTGGCGTTAATGCTGAGTCAGTCATTGGCCGCTCCAAGGAGCGGCAGTAATCTGATTATCGATGGTGGATTCAGCCAAACGACTCAAGGTTAGGTCTGAATATTTAGGAACTTAACTGAAGAAATATAAGGTTAGCATTTTCAGTACTTCAGCCGATAGCTCAGGTGCGGGTAGACAAAATCGCTCAATTTTGCTCGCTTCGCACCTGAAGCCCCTTAACTAGTATCTGAACGGAAACGTTATTCACTATAAAATTCAACATGATACGGTAAGGTTGAATGTCGACTTCTAACTTATGATCGCTTGTTATAAGGAAAACTCGCCTGTAATAGCCTGATCTTGTAGCATTTTCCTATACTTTGTCTCGACCTGCAGGGGTTACACCTTTATTTTGCAAAAACTTCAGGCGGCGAAATCCTATGAGAGAAGTACTCAATCCTCAGCTCAAACTTTGTGAAGCTGACATTGCCAACATCGAATTCGATCCCAAATCCCGTGATGATATCCCCAAGCTCCTCATTGGCCTTCAGCACATTTATATCACACCGGAATTACGCGAGGAGGTATTCACCATACTCGCTGAGATCGTCCCTATTAATGAGGATGGTGAAAGCGCCAGCACCGATACCGGCCGTCCCGGTATGGCTCAGTGGACTATTCTGGTGCTCGGGGTGTTGCGCCTCGGCCTGAATGCCGATTTTGATCGTATTCACGAACTGGCCAACCAGCACAGTACTATCCGCACCATGTTGGGGTTGAGTAACTGGTGCGACGGTAAAAAGTTCAGCTTGCAGAGCATCAAAGACAACCTGATGTTGTTCACTCCCGAGTTGCTCGATCGAATAAACCAGTGCGTGGTAAAGGCAGGCCACCGCTTGCTAAAAAAGGACGAAAACGACGCAATCACCGGGCGCTGTGATTCGTTTGTCGTTGAAACCCGTGTCCATTACCCCACCGATATTAATCTGTTATTTGATGCCGTTAGAAAGACCATGGAAGAATGCGCCGTCTTGTGTGAGCCCTTTGGCCACAGCCTGTGGCGGCAGTATCGCTACAATATCCGCCAGTTTAAGAAGCTGTATCACAAGGCTCAGAAACTCAAGCATTCCACCTCGAAAGATGAGGCTAAGCAACAACGCCAGCTTGAGCGGGTACAACAGGCTCACCAGGCCTTAATCGAGTCCGCTCAGAAGGTCGAAGATCGCGCCCGGCAAACCCGTGAACTACTGCGCCATAAATACGGTTTGTTCAACTTGGCGTTGGCAAAACTGGATAGTTACCTTGACCATGTCAACCGGCAAATCGACCAGATCCGCAGACGAATTTTGGAGGGAGAGAAGATCCCTCACGCTGAAAAGGTATTTTCAATCTTTCAGCCACACACCGAATGGATCAGTAAAGGCAAGGCTGGCGTACCGGTTGAGCTGGGGCTTCGAGTCTGTATCATGGCTGACAGCGACAGCTTTATTCTGCATCATCAGGTAATGGAAAAGCAGACGGATGACAAGGTTGCTGTCGCTATGGTCGAAGAAAGTCAAAACCGGTATGCCGGCCTAAACATATGCAGCTTCGATAAGGGTTTTCATAGCAAGGAAAACCAGGAGGAGCTCAAGCAGCGACTGGCGCTAACAGTGCTGCCAAAGAAAGGCCGGCTGTCGAAAGCAGAGCAAGCACATGAGTACGCGCCCGAGTTTGTCGAAACAAAAAGAAAACACTCCGCTGTTGAAGCGGCCATTAACGGTCTGGAAGTGCATGGCCTGGATACGTGTCGCGACCACGGTTTAGCCGGCTTCAAGCGTTACAGCGCGCTGGCGGTTGTAGCGAAAAACATTCACCGCCTGGGCGCTTTGGTGCGAGATGTAGAGAGAAAGCGAAAACGAGGGCCATACAAAAAAGCAGCCTGACGCTGGCGTGTTTTCCCGAAGAATGAGCAATATGGCCACGACTAGCCAGGTAAAACATCCCCTGAAAACGGCTTGCTATAACAATTTCTTATAATAAACAAGCAAAAATAACCATTCTGGTTATAAATAACCCAAGCCAATAATAATCAACTTATCAGCAATAGGTAAGTTGTGCTTTAAAAGTGAGTTTTCTGCCGGGTACTAACTATATATCGCGCCAAGTCGAATTTGGGGATAGCAGCTCAGGTAACAGTAGATCGGTGTAGCTAGCGTCCATCCTGAAACTCACATATTCGTTCTTCAGTCATATTCTTAGAACGAGATACTTGTCGTTTTGCAAAGGCCTAAAGTTAGTCACTACTATCTCAGCGCCCCCCCTGTCATTGTCAGCTTGCCGGGTATGGTCCGACATCTCGGTCTAGTGTCTTTTAGCTCACACCGAGATCGCGGTTAAGCCACTGGATTTTACTCTTCATACTGTGCTTTTGTATTGTTTCCAGCTTGGCCATAGTTCAATACAATTCACTTTAGACTTGATAGGGACTTCGCGCTATCACCCTTGCACCTTCTTTAAAAACAGCGTCTAACATCCAGTTCAAGCCATTTTCAACTTGCCTGTGGCCTCGAATCACACCGCTCATCTTTTCAGGAGAAATAGTCCAAGATGAGACAAAGAAACTTGTATCCTGCATTGGATTTACTGTCTTTTCTGTTCTTTTCTACTGCTACCAGTGGATTAATTGAAGGCCATTTTTCACGCTGTTCTGTCGATAGGTTTGCAGGAATTTGAAATGTTATCCGCTAATGTTTGTTGCTGTGTATTCAGCGCATCAAATGTAATAATTGCAGCATCGATATTTAGCATTGTTATTAACTGCTGTACTGCTGCAATTTCACCTGTCTCCCCTGGCGCTATTTACTGATAAAGAACCAATCCATTGTCAAAATCATATGCTGCAACAGAATGCAGGCATTGCTTTCCCCGTTTCGAAGCACCTCGCAGCGTTTTTCCATCTATCGTGATAACAGTTTGACCGGCATCAGTCCGTATCTCGTTTATCCAGCTAAATAAGCCGAGCTGTAGGTTGTCATCAATAGTGGACCAAACCAGAAAGGCTTTGGTCAAGTTATACTGCCTGCTGGCGAAGGTAAGCAATGACCCCATTTACTGAGCCACTGGTCATATTTTTCATCTATATGAGGCCAACCGCTGGTTGACCTTTGCTCTATACGAGGGGGTTTTGACTAGATATTATTGAATAAATGTCTGCTGTGAAAATCTGGCATATTGTAATGCGTCCGCGACTTCCTGTGATTTTGATGGCGACGATATTTTCGCCAACAAGGTTAGTGCGGCTTGATAACTGACTAAGCTGCCATTTGATGTAATGACGTTTTTGTCTACCACCACATTCTGATCAAATTGTACATCGACCTTTGCGTAACTGTCTTGAAATTCCTTCTCGCCACCAGCCCAGGTTGTGGCTTTTTTCCCATCCAAAATCCCTGCTTCAGCCAGTAACAATGCGCCTGAACAATTGCTCGCCATCCATTGTGTTTGTGCACCTGCTTGGCGGATAAATTCGATCAATTTTTTGTTGTTTATTAGTGGCTTCATATCATAGCTTGATGGAACCACTAACACATCCAGGTCTTGATGCTCACCTATCCAACTGTTTGCGGCAATGATTAAGCCCTCTTCTGTGGTAATACTTGGCTGATTTTCCACGCTTATTACCACAGTTTCATAATCGGTGAACCAGCTTTTTCTCGTCGCAACACCAAAAACTTCCATAGGGGCGGTGACATCCGAGGTGAGTACGCCATCATAAACCAGAATGCCTATACGTTTATCCGCAGCTAATACTTGATTGGCCATTAACATTATAAATAGTGCAGCCATTAGTTTTATAACTTGTTTTTTCATCTTTTACCTCTGGTTTGTTTTAAGTGATTATGCGAAGTTTATGTGAATCATATTCGTGAATTAATACCTTGATGAGCACAATAGAAATGAATAATATTCATTAATGGATAAACTTCGATCTATCAAAATGTTCCTTACTGCGTTTGATCGTGGCAGCTTCGGTGCTGCAGCTGTTGAATTGCAAACCGATCCGTCCACGGTGAGTAAGGCCATTAGTCGGTTAGAAGTCGACTTGGGTGTGCAATTATTTAATCGCACAACCAGACAACTACACCCCACGCAAGCGGGTCGAAAATATAGCGTTACCGCACGCACAGTCTTAAGTGAGTTACTGGCGTGTGGAGAAAGTCTGGTTATAGATAATGAGCAAGTGGCGGGCACGCTTAAGATAAACCTGCCGGTATCCTATGGTCGTCTTTATGTTATGCCGTTCATTCAGACATTTTCTAAACTCTACCCAACCATCAAATTTGATCTTACTTTTTCCGATGCTTTTTTGGATGTGATTGGACTAGGCTACGACTTGTCAATTCGTAGCGGTACAGTGCAAGATAGTGGTTTGATTATGCGAAAAATCAGCCCCATCGATTTTATCACCTGTGCTTCACCTCGCTATCTGGAACAATATGGCACTCCAAAACTGGGTGACGACTTATTCAGTCATGCATGGATACGCTTTCGCTTCAAACAATCCGGAAAAATGCTTCCCGTTTATGTTGCGACAGACGCAGGAACGCAGCAAATTGACCCAGGAAATCATTACGTGGTTGATGACGGAGAAGCAATGACGGCACTTGCAGAGCAACATCTGGGACTTACTCAAGCACCCCATTTTATTTTACGGGAAAGCCTGTTAAGTGGACGACTCAAACCTGTCATGGGACTTTATTCACCGGATGAACTGGGGGTTTTTGTGCTCTATCCACAACGTAAAAATTTACCGAAACGGGTCCGCCTGTTTATCGACTTTATATTGGCCGAAACTAACAAAATGGGTGAAAGCTCTGAGCAAACCTGGGCGCCCGACTTATACAAATAGGAAGACGGGGCACGATATGCTTTAAATCGGTGTATTAATTGATAACTATTTTATGGATAAATAAATATCGGTAACCATTTCTCTTTCTGGCGAATGAGGGAAAATGTAATTCTTTCAATGCAATGGATCGTGACTATGCTCCTGGCGCCAGATGGTCACAAGCTCGGAGAAGCTAAATCAGGTTCACTTTAGTGTTATTAAAACAGCAGCTTCATTACCCCAAAAGGTTTTATATCCGCATGGCCTTTTCTCTTTCCTGGTTCGGGTAAATCAAACTTAATCAGCAGTAGCTACACACCAAACCAGTTCAGCGAAGCTCCGGCTGTTTGTTCACTAACCAATCCTTATCTGGCAATCAAGCAAATTGGCGGCTCGTAGAAAACAGGCAGCGGGAACTAGCGTTCGCCAGACAAAAGAATGCTAAGCACCTGTCACCTATCTAGCTCAACCTTGATAACTATCACAGGAGATTCGTTAAAAACCCTTGGGAAAATATGTTGCTTACTACAGCTCTTTGAATAAAATTGCTTTTGATCATTACTCTGGACACTTTTACTTGCGTAGTAAGTACAAAAAGTAACCGCCACCGATCACCGAAGCAAGCAGACCTGCCGGGAACTGCCAGGGAAACCAGAAGTTACGTCCCACCCAGTCAGCAACCATCATAATATTGCCGCCTATCAGGCTGGCGATAACCAACTGGTGGCGGGCGTTGTATTGTCCCAGGGATCGCGCCATATGGGGCGCCAGCAAACCCACAAAGCTCAAGGGGCCAATCACTATGGTCGCCAGTGCGGTAAGCATAGCTGCCACCAACATCAACCACTGACGAACCCGCTGACAATGAAGGCCAATACCACTGGCGATGACCTCACCCAGGGTCAGGGTATCTAACCAGCGGGTAAGAAATAACAGTAACAGCCCCAGGCTAGCGACGCCGCCGAGTAATAACCACACGTCAGAGCCGGCCACCAGATAGGTGGAGCCAGACAGCCAGGTCAACAGGGCTTTCACATTGTCTTGCCCCGATGACATGGCGATACGAATAACCGCATCCAGACAGGCGCTCAGTCCAACGCCGGTCAGCAACATTTGCGCCGGAGAAAATTTATTTCGGCGGCCACTCAGCCAAAGTAACCCCATCACAGCCATGGCACCCATAGTAGCGAGCAGCATCTGCTCAGAGCGTGCTGTCACCCAGCCGCTCATCGCCCCAAGCACTAACGCCAATGACGCACCCGCGCTGATCCCCATCACCTCAGGACTGGCCATGCCATTGCCGGTAACACGCTGAATTACTGTGCCTGCCAGCGCTAAACCAACACCGGCCAGCAAGGCCACCAGCACCCGCGGCGCGCGTAACTCAAGCACGCTTGTCGAACCACTTAACAACCAACCCTGCGGGCTGTTACCCAGCAACAGGGCAGTCAGCAGGATAGTCAGAGTCACAGCCAGCAAAATAACTAACACGCTACGGAACGGACGCGGCCTGTATTCCGGTGTCGGTTCGGCATCCGGCCTCAGACTGGCGATAAAGGACTGGCGGTGCAGCAACCAGAGTAAGAAAGGCGCCCCCACTAAGGCGGTAAATGCACCTGTGGGTAACAGCTCACCGCCGACACCGGAAAAGGGTTGAGCAAGCAAATCTGCGGTCAACAAAAGTACCGCACCTATCACGCAGCTGGCGATCAGCCGGGACAGCAAATGGCGGGCGCCTAACAGTTTGGCCAGCGCAGGAGCCACCAGCCCCACAAAACCTATGATGCCGACCTTGCTTACTACGGCGGAAGTAATAAAAACGGCGATAACCAATGCCACCACCCGCAGGGAAGCCACCCGGACGCCAACCGATGCAGCGGCTTCTTCACCCAGTTGTAAAATGGACAGCGGACGTAACAAAAATAACATCAATACACAGGGGATCATCAGCAAGGGCAGCAGGTATTGCACTCCCTTCCAATCCGTCTGATCCAGCGCTCCGGCGCCCCAGATAAACATGCTGGTCAGCTGTTGCTCATTGACCAGCAATATCATCATGTTTAGCGAGCCGAAAAACAAACTGACAACCATGCCCGCCAATACCATTTGCAACGGGGCAAAACCTCGATGAGCGGTTAATACAAACACCAGACCCGTCGCAGCCAAACCGCCGGCAAACGCAAACCAATAGTCGGGGATACCCAGAGAGGCAGGGACGAGCAATAAGCTACAAGCCAGTCCTAATTCAGCCCCGGCAGCGACCCCCAGAGTGGTGGGTGAAGCAAGGGGGTTGCGCAGCACATACTGCATCATACAACCGGCGATGGCCAAACCGCCACCGCACAACAGAGCAATAGCTAAGCGAGGCAAATAGCTAAAATGGACTATTACTTGACGGTAGTCGGTTTGGTCCGGAGAGAACACAGCTGCCAGCCACTGCTCACCGGTCAGCTGGTAGGGTAAAGTTCCCACCAGCAAAAAACCAAGCAGCAGGATTGCCAGGATTCCCCAAGCCAGGGGTTTTACCGTCTTTCGTTTATCCGCAGGATAATACGCCTGAAGTCCCACTATCCCTTCTGTCCTGATACAAGTTGACGGGTAATTTGATCGCTAAGGCGTCGCGCCGAATCCAGGCCGCCAAACGTCCATATGGGTGGCAACCCATAGACACGCTGTTCACGGGTAAACGCCATCGCACGCCACAATGGGGTATTAAATATAAGCTGCCGATCTTTTTCCTCTAGCGGACCAAAATAAAGCAGATTGGCCTGCTGATACTCAGCTAATTTGTCCATGGCTGCCGAGGCAAAACCCCACTGATTAGTGGGTGACTGCCAGGCATTATTCAGCCCCATTTGAGTCAGGGTATTATCAGCCAGGGAGCCTTCACCGTGAATACGCAAATGCTTATCACCGATAAATCTCAGTGCAATCAGAGGCCTGTCTAGCAAACCGGCTTTCCTTAGCCGTTCACCATTAGCTTGAATATGGGTTTTGGTGGCCGTAATCACAGATTCAGCCTGAGCTTGCCGGCTAAATACATCACCCAATCGGCGAGTGATTTTTTCAGCAGCCTGATAGGGTTGTTTCTGCTCGCCGTACACGCTAAATACCATAGTCGGTGCAATGCTATTTAGCTTTTCATATGCAGGGGCGAGGTGCTGGCTGATCAGGATAAGGTCTGGCTGGAGTTGGGCCAGAAGTTCCAGATTGGGTTCGCGTCGGGAGCCCACATCCTGCACGTTTTTCGGTAACAGCGGCTGCTCCACCCAGTCTTTATAACCCTGCACATCCGCAATGGCATAGGGTGTAACATCCAGAGTCAATAAGGTTTCCGTCAGCGCCCAGTCCAGGGCCACCACTTTTTGTGGTGCCTTTGGCAGCTCAACCTGACCCATTTCGTGCAGGTAGGTTTTGGCCTGCACACCAGTACTTAATATTAACAACAGAGTAATTAGCCAACGCACAGTATTGTCTTCCTTACATTATTAGCGGACATAACTAACCGGCTGGCCAGTTTCAGGATGGTAAAACAACCCAAGGGGCACCCCATAAATAGACTCCAGTACCTGCTCAGTCATCAGTGCAGCTGGTGTCTCACTGGCCATAACCCTGCCGGAATGAAGCGCCACCAGATGATCGCTGAACCGCGCCGCCATATTGATATCATGGAGCACCATCACCACAGTGAGCCCCAGGCTCTGATTAAGCTCGCGGATCAGAGATAAGAGTTCATATTGATGCGCCACATCCAAAGCAGAGGTGGGCTCATCCAGTAAAATGCATTGGCTACGCTGCGCCAACAACATAGCTACCCAGGCACGCTGACGCTCGCCACCAGACAAGGTACTGACAAAACGCTCCTCCATCGCAGTAAGGCCGACACGCTTAATTGCTTGCTCCACCAGCCGATCATCCTCCTGGGAGTATCGACCTAGCAGACCTTTCCATGGATAACGGCCAAATCGCACCAACTCACGTACTGTCACACCATCGGTCAACGGCGGATGCTGTGGCAGATAGGCAACCTTAAGGGCGAACTCACGAGGCTTCAGCTGGGAAATTCCTTTACCCTGAAGTAATACCTGACCCGAAGACGCCGACTGCTGACGACTGAGCAGTTTGATCAAAGTGGACTTCCCGCTGCCGTTATGGCCAAGTAAAGTGGTCACTTTACCTTCCGCTATCTGCAGGGAAGTGGGATGAAGAATGGTCTTTTCGCCCACGCAAAAAGATACATTATCTAAGGTAAACATCTGTGTACTTAGTCTCCGCCTGTCGCTTTATGCAGTGAACCTGCACCGCTTTACAAAATCAGGCAGATAGTAGTAATAACGATTCGTATGTTCAATGTTTTTTTGCTTTAGCTTGATAGCTAGCGCCCATCCTGAAACGCCGATTCTGTCATTCCCTTGTACGTGGTGGTCCGACATCTCGGAATCCAGTGGCTTAACCGCGATCACGGATCACGCTAAAAGTCACTGGACCGAGATGTCGGACCATACCAGGCAAGCGATGTATGGACTCCTCCCCCTCCCGCGAACTACGGTTATTAGTGAGCAACCAATACGAAAAAGGAGTCCACACATGTATAACCATACTGTCATTGGTATCGATTTGGCAAAAAACTCTTTTCATGTTTGTGTCGTTGATAAACACGGAAAGGTAGTCACTGACCGCGCTTTTACCAAGTCAAAATTAGAGGTCTGGTTGGCACAGCAACTTCCCGCTCTCGTCGCAATGGAAGCCTGTGGCTCTGCACATTACTGGGCCAGAAAAATGCTCGCCATGGGGCATACACCTATGTTGTTAACGACCAAGGCCGTTAGCCCTTACAGGCAAGGGCAAAAAACTGACAAAAACGATGCACTTGCTATCGCTATTACCGCCTGTCAGCCACGCATCAAGACGGTGAGCGTAAAATCAGTAGAGCAACAGGGATTTCAGGCCATTGAGCGGATGAGGGAGCACTGGCTGGACCACATTACAGCAACATCTAATCTCATCCGGGGCTTACTGTATGAATTTGGTATTTCCTTTCCAAAGGGGTTTGCCGCTCTAAAACGGGCGATACCCGAGCTGCTTGAGGATGCAGAGAATGGCTTACCCGGTGCTTTTCGTCTTCAACTGGCTGAGCTTTATCGTGCATTTGTTCGCCATCAAAACGAGCTATCTAAAGTTAACAAATCGTTGGATGCACTGATCCGACAGCAATCGGATTGCCAGCGCTTACTGGAGCTGGAAGGGGTTGGCCCAGTGAATGCATTGGGGATATTTCTTGCGCTGGGAGATAAGGGGGAGAGCTTTAAAAATGGCCGAGAAGCGTCAGCATGTATCGGAGTGACCCCGAAGCAGTACAGTACGGGGGGAGTCGTCACACTTGGACATATAGGGAAGAGGTCCGGGAACAAACGGCTGCGTTCAACGTTAATTCAAGGCGCATTATCTGTGGTGGTATCGGTGGATAAACGAGCATCGAGCAACACAAAAGAAGCCTGGCTCAAGTCTCTTATTGAGCGACGTGGAAAACTCAGAGCGGCGGTCGCATTGGCCAATAAAACCATCAGAACGGCTTGGGCGATGTTACATTACAACACGGCATATCAAACCCCCAAGGCACTAACAGCATAACAGCAAAAGAAAACGAGTTTAACTGCAACACAAAGAACGAATAAACAGGTGAGACCGACCTTCAAGAGCCTGATCATTGTCAAGGTAGTAAATACCGAGCAAGCGTAGAGGCATGAAGGTGCGAATACATCCGGGGCCAGGGGCCGCACCCCAAAAAGAGTCCGAATATACGCACGCATCTAAACTGTTTATTCCAAAATTGCTGTTGCAATCTTGGAGGAGTCCATATACGACAATGACGGGGAGTGCTGAGATAGTAGTGACTAACTTTAGGCCTTTGCAAAACGGCAAGTTTCGCGTTTTATGAATATGACTGAAGAACGAATGTGTGTGTTTCAGGACGGGCGCTAGCTAGTGCCCGTCCTGAAACGCTATCTTGTCATTCTCGCGCACGCGGGAATCCAGCGGCTTTACCGCGATCTCGGCGTGCGAGAGAAGACACTGGATTGCCAGGCAAGCTGACAATGACTGAGTTCGTTGTGATAGTGGTGACTAACGTTAAGCTTTCGTAAAACGACAAGCTTGGATGCTAAGAATATGACGAAAGAATAAACATACGAGTTTCAGGACGGACACTAGTACCCGAGATCATAAGTCCGCGCAAATTTGCTCGTTATTTGTACGGCCGTTAATTTCTAGCGGGCTAACCCTTTTAAGCACCAGCGTGTTCTTATCTTCAATTGTCCACTCAAACTCTTCCCCTTTCTCCATGCTTAAGGCTTCAGCAATCGCTGCTGGCATATTGAGGTAAAAGGATTTATTAGTCGGTCTTTGTACTTTTTGTATTTTTACTTTGTAACCCATTGTCTTCCCAAAGCTGATTAGCTGTTACACCATAAATATAGTATATTAACTATATTTGGCTGGCGATGAATACCTTATTTCCTACGCTATATGCAAATGACATCACTACAACTATTTTATCAATGTTGCGATGTTACACCAGCCCAGCCTGTATTCTGACTCGGTTAAAGGCTGTCTTGCTCATTAACGAGACCTTTAATATGAACAAAGTAGCCAGAGAATTGGGGGTTAGTTGTAATTTCGTCATTAAGTGGAGGGACAGAGCTCGGTTGTTGTTTGCTGCCTGGCCCACTGACTTGGTGAGCAAAAAAGACAAGCAAGGTTTCTTATGTGAAGCTTTCTCAGATCCGCCCAGAAGCGGGGCGCCGCTGACCTATACCGAAGAGCAGCTATGTAATCTGATGGCTCTGGCGCTAAAAGAGCCGACCAAATGTGGAAGAGAAATTACTCATTGGACACATACAGAACTGGCCGATGAAGCGAATATACAACAATTAGCCTCAGGGATATCAAAAAGCACTGTCGGACGTTTTCTCAGACAGGTCGATATCAGGCCACATCGCTCTACCTACTGGCTTAACCCCAAGGTTAAGGATGACGAGGAGTTTAAGAAGGAAGTCAATCATGTCTGTGATACCTATCATCAAGCCTCAATGCTGGCCGAGGAGAATGTTATCACTGTGTCAGTAGATGAAAAAACAGGTATCCAGGCATTAGAGCGCATTTCGCCTGATAAGCCAACAAAACAAGGAATGATTGAAAAGCGGGAGTTTGAATATAAACGTCACGGAACGCTCAGTCTGACGCCAAGTTTCAATATAGTGACTGGTCAGATAATGAATTATCGTATCGCTGAAACACGCAACGAGGTGGATTTCTGTGAGCATATAACCGACATTTCGCAGCGATTTATGCTGGCAGCATTATTTTCTCGCCCAGGCGTTGTCGCCAGCCCTCTGAACCGTCTCTCCACCTAAGCCAGAAGCGGCAGTCTTAAATTTCGGGATCACCAAGCCTACCGCGCCGGGGCACAGTATGTGTTTTTCTTTTCCGCCGCTCATTCCAACTGGTAGAGCCGCGCTATCTCTTTACCGCACAGGCGGAGGATTTTCTCCTTTTCTTCCGTCAACCCAGTGACGCAGGCAGCTAGCCCTGGCGCATTCACTAAGTGGATCCCGTTCATCCGTTGGAAGATCCACCTCATCGTCGGGGTGGCGGTGGGCTTGCCCACTTGGTTAAGCACGGTTTCATCTGCTGTTTTCAGGTTTTCCCGCAATTGGTATTGGCCTGCGTTGTACACCATCAGGCACAGCGTCATCACCATCATCAACGCCTCGATCCGCTCCGGCTTTTTCAAGAACACCCCATTGAGGTGAAACTGGGGGTCTTTGATCAGGCGGAAACCCCGCTCGACCCCTTGTTGCGATTTGTAGGCGGCGAGCAGGCCAGCGACCTCCTGGTTGCCCAGTTCATTGGTCGCCAGCACGAAACGGCCCAGCTTGTTACGGTGCGGCCGGATCTTGTCCTGGCAGGGAGTCGACTCAAGTTCGAGCCGGTAGTGCGACACCTCAGGCTCGGCGTCTTTTTTCGGCCGACCACGACCTGCGTGTTTTTTCACCTCGCTGACCTCAACGTGACTAAGCCGGTGGTATTTGAGTTTACGCTCAAACTGCGCCGCCGCGTTGCGCGCGTCTTGTTTGCAGGCAAAGGCCTGCCCGGCCAGTTTGCGGGCCTGGCTTTCCGCTTCGGCCCCGGCTTTGGCGATGCGCTTGTCCAGAGTGCGACACTCTCTTTGCTCGGCCTGGCTGGAGTGGACCAGCAGCCACTGCTGCTTCAGCCCGCGCTCCACCTGGCCCAGCAAGACACCTTGATAACCTTGTTCCAGCGGCTGCCAGGCGAAGTCACTGGTATCGGCCTCGACCAGGAGTTTGACCGCTTTTACGCTTTCTGGCGCCCGAGTGACCCAGAGGTAGGCCGCTGTCAGCAGTTTTCCGTGGACGTAGAGCGCCGAATCCGCAATAACCAGCAGCTCCGGGCTGTTCTCCAGTGCTTGGCGGAAGGACTGGAGTTTGGCTAGGGTGGCGTGGAAGCTGGCTTTGTCCTGGCTGTTGCCGTCCAGGCCTTCGCTCCAGATCGGTAAGTCCGCCGGACCGCTGACGATCAGGGACAAGACGAGTTGTTTGAGATCCGGCCGGTGATCTTTGGAGTAGCCCTGCTTGGGCAAGGGCGGTCTGGACTCGCCTTCCAGGTAAAGGTGTTCGAGATCATACTCGCCCACTAATTTGAAGCTGGTGCTGTCCAACCGGAGGGTTTGCCGTCTACCGGGCGGGGTGAATTCCTGGTGGATCTCATTGGCAATCTCGGCGAGCAGCGCAGTGACACCGTATTCGTAACAGGCGTCCAGGGTACGGCCCAGCGCGTCATCGTTCAACTGGGCGGCCTTGACACCTTCGCCAAATAACAGGGAAACCGCTTTGTCTTCAAAAAACTGGGGCGATAGATAAATGGGGTTCTGAGTGAAGCCCAGGCCGTTGATGATCATGGCCTTGATACGCTGGCCATGGCTGAGCTTGGAGCCATGCTGTTTGGACACCGGCAGTCTGGCGTCGATGCGTTCGACCAGTTTGAGCTTGTCGACGAAGCCGGCAACCAGGCCATGGTGGCCGAGAGTTTCAACCCGGATTTGTCCCGATTTAATGCTGGTGTTGATGGCGGCCATAGCGCTCCCCGTTAATACATATCCTGGGACGATTGTGCCATGGCAGCGGTCAGAGGCTTGTGATCTTTTGGCTATAGTTTCTGTGATCTTTCAGACATTGGACACGCTAAAGTGAGATAGATCACATTTTTAAATTATCTAGGTGAGATGAAAATGGTGCGGAATGTCGGATATAAAACAAACGGTGGCGACATCCCCGGAAAGTACCTGGGTGATAGTGACGGACCAATTGAATGTGCATAAGTCGGAAACGCTGGTTCGATTTGTCGCAGAACGTTGTGGCATAGATGAAGAGCTTGGCGTTAAGGGAAAATCAGGTATCCTCAAGGATACCGTGTCCAGGCAGCAATTTTTGAGTGATAAATCTCATCGCATCCGTTTTGTTTATACGCCAAAGCACTGCTCATGGTTGAACCAGGTCGAGATTTGGTTTGGCATCTTATCGCGAAAGTTACTCAAGCGGGGAAACTTCACCAGCTTGGAGGATCTACGAGGGAAACTGACCCGGTTTATCAGCTATTTTAATAAACAGCTGGCGAAACCATTTAAATGGACTTACAAAGGGAAGGTATTGACGGCCTGATCAAATAACCGCCATTTTTGAACGTATTTATGACCCGAGGTACTAGATGAAAATCAGATGCGAAAACCTAAGGCAAAAGGCCGAAAGGTTGGGGTATTTGATATCGTTTTATATAGGCTTTTCTTGCAGCGACAACTCAATAATAAATTGCTCCAAGTCTACAAGGAAATTGAGCTAAAGACGCTCGTCGCCCATTGCGTGCAAACCTACGCCCTTTCTGGCAGGCATCTGATTACTGAGTAGCAAGATATTTTCTAATGTGGAGGCTAACCCGCTCTAGGGTCAATTCTACGAGCTGTAACGCCTCTGGAAGGGGCAGATTTACTACGAAGCAGCGCTTAAACTTGTCCCGCTTGCCAGACTTTATGTACTGGCTAAGAAACTGACTAACTATTATTTTTTACGTGGAATCAACTCAAGCTCTTTTACAACATTAGCTGGGCCAGTGAGTTGGATTTGAACAGGAAATGATTCCATTATCACCACATTTTTTAGTACACCTTGTTGCTCCAATGTGATAACTCGCTCCAAGACTGGGTCAGGAGACTCTGCACTACCGATTATTACCACACTAACAATCTCTGTATTGTGATTATCGCGATAGCTATCAGTCTCTGAACAAGCAAGGCCGCTGAGACATACAAAAGTGACCAGGAAGATACTTTTTATCAATGTGGGCACCTTATTTAAGTACATAACGCCCGAATTTTCGGCTGGTTTGGAACGCAGCGGAAAACCAGTCCGACAGCTTTCGTCTTCGAACCTTTGTTTGCCTTCATCTTCAAAGCCGGGATTTAAAAAAAGAGCGATAATCGGAGCCGCTTTCAATTGTCCATTTATATGTCCCGGCGGAGCATGAAGCTCAAAAATATCTTTATGCTGATCAATAACAGCTTTGTCACCAGGGTGAACACAAGCTTTATGAGGAAGCTTATCCCAGAAGTTAAAAATCATAATTCAAACTCGTGTTGTACGGCCCAACAGGTGCATTATCAGGAATTCCGTGTATACCCGGAACCAACGTTGGACCCTACAACAAGATTTCGCGATAATCACTTAATAAAATTAGTTACTTGAGGATACGTCAAAAGATAAAAAAGTACTATGACACCTGTAGAAAGTGAGACTTGGGTTTACCCAGACCAATAATGTCGAAACGGAAGGAAAGCTATAAATGGGTCAGGATTGCCCTTTACTTTCCTTTTTGCCAAGTCCTCACCACCGATGGCAGTAGCAATGGTGGCTAGCCAGGAATGCTGCATCTAAGTATCGACTATTCGTTATACATTTTCGAATTCGAAACCCACCCTGGTACAATTTTTGACTTGGCCGCTTTAGGCGCGAAGCGTGCAAAATTGACCAGACATTAATGTAACCGATCTAACTTTATTGTCTTCCCACAACTATTTACTATTAGTCGAAGGTAATTCCCAACTTTCCCTTGGGTAATGACAGGTATAGCCATTGGGGTATCGTTCAAGATAATCTTGATGTTCTGGCTCAGCCTCCCAAAAATCTGCTGCCGGCGCGACTTCGGTCACGACTTTACCGGGCCAGATATTCGAGGAGTTAATATCATCAATCATTTGCAATGCTTCTTGATGTTGGCCATTGGTAACATAATAGATAGCGGAGCGATATGACGTCCCCTTGTCATTGCCCTGCTTATTTTCCGTTGTTGGGTCATGAATTTGAAAGAAGTATTCCAGAAGTTTCCGAAAACTGATGATCTCATTGTCGAACAAAATCTCTATACCCTCTGCATGAGAGCCATGATTGCGATAAGTTGCATTTGGAACATCTCCTCCGGTATATCCAACCCGGGTGGAGTTGACGCCCGGCAGCTTACGAATGAGATCCTGCATACCCCAAAAGCATCCCCCGGCGAATACAGCACGTTCGTTTGCCATTATAATTCCTCCACTTGATCTATGTATTTACCGTAGCCTTCGCTTTCCATTTCATCACGATGGATGAACTTGAGTGAAGCTGAATTAATACAATAACGTAACCCACCTAGCTCCACCGGCCCGTCATTAAATACATGGCCTAAATGACTGTCACCATGAACAGACCGGACTTCTGTGCGAGTCATTCCATGCGATGCATCTCTTATTTCGTTAATATTCGTATCTTCGATTGGTTTGGTAAAACTAGGCCAACCACATCCTGATTCGAATTTGGATGAGGATGTAAACAAAGGTTCGCCTGATACGATATCAACATAGATACCGGGCTCCTTATTTTCTAAAAGCTCACCTGTACCAGGACGCTCAGTACCGTTTTCCTGAGTGATACGGTATTGCTCTTTGCTTAGAGCTGCAATGGCAGCTTCCGTCTTTTTATACGATGTCATACCATTTCCTCTTTTTCATAATAGTGAACCAAAGAATATTAAATACATCTACATAACAAGCGAATAATTCTTATTCCTCAACTTTTCACCCATGGTAACAAAATCTGTCACCTTACGTTTATTACCACCGAAATGGGTGCCAATAAACGCGCGTCCTTCATATTTGAAATATCGTCAGCTAAAAGTTGAATTAGACAGTGGATTCTGCAACACCAGCATAGCGACGCACAAAATCAATAATATCGGCCGACTCATATAACCACTGCTTTTGACCCTTCGCTTTTTCGATAAGCAAGCAAGGAACCTGAGCTTTCCCCCCACCTTGGATCAGAGCCTTACGATGATGCGGATGCTGTTGGATATTGTGCTGTTCAATGACCAGATTGGTTTGTTTGATCGCCTCACGAGTCCTCGCGCAGTACGGACAGCTCGGATAATGATAGAGTGATAGTGCTTTAATGTTATTAAATTGGCCCATGATGACAACTCCGCTCGGGTTAAATTGATGAGGTTTATTATCCCCAAACTTACTTAAACAAAATATGATTAAACATCGAAATAAATTGTCATTTTGTTATATCTCTTGAGAAAAAGTGCAAATGAAAATGCAGACAACCACCAATATGGATGCCTTAGCCAACGTCTTAAAAACCATTCGCCTAAGCGCTGATACCTATTTTTGTACCGACTTTGCTGCGCCCTGGGGAATGGACATAGAGAAAAAAACACAGGGCATGTTCCATATCCTGGTCAAAGGTTCTTGCTGGCTGAAAGAAGCCAAAGAACAGCAGCCAATCCAGCTGTCGGCAGGCGATATTGTGGCCTTCCCCACCGGCGGCGCCCATTGGCTCAGCGATAGCCCGCATAGCCCGAAAAGGTCAGAAATCCATGTATTGGAACAGATCCTCGATGGCGCTAATCCATTCCAACCAATGAACGAAGCCACCGGCAACGCTACCATTCTCTGTGGCACGTTCAGTTATGATTCATCCTTAGATCACCCCTTTGTTAAAGATCTTCCCTGTTTTATCCGCCTCAATGCCTCGGAATCACCGGAATTAAACTGGTTAAGCCCCCTAATAACTCTGCTCTCCACTGAGTCCCGGCAACCGTCACCAGGTTCAACGGTTATGGTCGACCGACTTACCGAAGTCTTGTTTATTCAATTGATACGGGCGCATATGAACCGCTCTCTCGAAAAAAGCGGCTATATTGCGGCCCTAGCAGATAAGCACATTGGTGCAGCACTCAACCGGATCCATGCAGACAACCAGGCCCGCTGGACAGTAGGGAGCCTAAGTGAAGCCGTAGCCTTGTCCCGAACGGCATTTACCGGGAAATTCACTAAAATGGTGGGTATGTCTCCCAAGGCATATTTGGTTAACTGGCGCATGCAAATCGCCAAGAACCAGCTAGAAAGCAGTGATATGACCATGATCGACATTGCCGAGTCCGCTGGTTACTCCTCCGAAGCTGCCTTTAGCAAAGCCTTTAAACAACAATTTGCTCTACCGCCCGGGCAGGTACGCCGCAACCGAAGCAGTTGATTCGCCAGTTCAACGTATAACCCGGCAAAGGTAATTGTCCAGCGTTGACCGCCTGTGTCCATAAACGAGTCTTGGTGATATAGGCTTTACTTTTTCCATTACTTCAGCTTATTTATCGTCAGGATTTCTGGTCGAGGTTAAACAAGCAATTTTTAGGCATATCGAGGTGTTTTACAATCAGCAAAGCAATCATTCAACATTTATATTTGGTCTACCCTTGGAGCAGAAACAAAGACCTCCCCTTACAATTCAAAACATCTCTAGGCTCGATAATTGAATTGACCACCCTTTGATAAACAATGGATGAGTTGTTAACTGGCCGGTTTTAATACAGTCCACATTTGCCTTTCTCGCTCGCAATACCTCACGTTATCCGAAATCCAACCTGGTACGATTTATGGCTTGTACGGTTTAGGCAGCTTAGCGAGAAAAGTTGATCAAACTTTAATGTAATCGCTCAGGGCAAACGGGTCTAAATTGTACAGCTGATAATAAATTTCAGAATAAATGGAGGATCATTTGACCGATCCTATTGATCGTGACATATAATGCTATTTGCTTAAGATTTACCATGACCCCCACCACTATCAGCAAAGTATTCAGCAGCGTATCCGACCCTCGTATGAACCGAACCAAGCGCCATTCATTGACTAACATTTTAACTATTTCTATCTGTGCCATTATCGCTGGTTGTGATGACTTTGAAGCCATCTCTGAATATGGCAAATCTAAGATATCGTGGTTTGCCGAGTTTTTGGATTTGACTCATGGTATCCCTAGTCCAGATACGTTCAATGATGTGCTAAATAGACTCAACCCGCACGAGTTTGCCAACGCCTTTACCCAGTGGGTGTGCACGCTTGGTGACCTACATGATGACATCGTAGCGCTGGACGGTAAGGTCATGCGTGGCACCCTGGACAAAGCGAATGGTAACCCGGCCATTCATTTAGTCAGCGCCTGGTCGGTGAAAAATAACCTTTGCTTTGGTCAGGTTAAAGTGTCCGATAAATCCAATGAGATTACGGCTATCCCTAAGTTACTTAAGCTGTTGGATATAGAGGGCGCCACAATTACGACTGACGCAATGGGCTGCCAGTATGAAATTGCCAATCAGATCGTCGCAAAAAAGGCCGACTATGTATTGGCCTTGAAGGGTAACCAAGGTGAATTTCATGATGACATTAAGCTATTTTTAGAGACTCAGCTTACGTGCTCTTTTAGCGGAGTAAAGCACGATGTATTTGAGTCTGTAGATGGCGACCACGGCCGGATAGAACAACGTAAAGTGTGGTTAACGACAGATATTGATTGGCTCATTGAGCGCCACCCCAGATGGCAAAGCGTGAAAGCCATCGCCGTTGTTGAATCTAGCCGAGAGATTCAAGGGGATAAGTCTTATGAACGGCGTTACTACATTACCAGCCACAAAGATAAATCAGCCGCCTTCATTGCTAATGCAATCCGCAGCCACTGGTGCGTGGAGAATAAGCTGCACTGGCAGCTAGACGTCAGCTTCAACGAAGACAGTAACCGACTGAGAAGCGGCTATGCTGCAGAAAATGTGGCCCTGATGAACAAAATAGCGTTAAACCTGTTGAAGAACGAGCGCAGCGTTAAAGTGGGGGTCAAGAACAAACGATTGAAAGCTGGCTGGGACAACCAGTATATGATGAAGGTACTGACAGTTGGCATGGCAACTGGTTAATTTAGACCCGTTTGCCCTGTGTAATCGCTCAAAGTTTATTGCCTTCCCACAGCTGTTGGGGTTCATTGTTCAGTAGTTGGACAGACATAAGCTTGAGGCTCCTTGAAATGATAAGCTAAAACACATATGGCGGCATTACAGATGAAGGTGGCAAAAAATAACTGGTGTTCAGGGCTCCGTTGGCCTTAGCTGACCTGATGGGTATCAGTAGACCGATTTGTCCGTCGCCGTGTTACTAATGATTTGATTCTCAGACTCAGACTCAGAGGACTAAATTCACTTCAGGCATATTAACCGCCATCTCAGTCGCGCCATATTTCATCATTAGCCACAATTCACCGGCGAATTTTCTTTCGCCGGTTTTTTACCTTCAGCTAACGCCTTTGTTAGCCAGCCATATATACTGACAGCTCTAACAGGAGGTAAACATGGCAAATTACTGGTTGATGAAAAGTGAACCCGATGCATTTTCAATCGATGATTTGGCTGCCAGCCCTGATCAGCAGGAGCACTGGGATGGTGTACGGAATTATCAGGCCCGTAATTTTATGCGGGACCAGATGAAAGTGGGCGACCTGGTACTATTTTATCACTCCAGTTGTAAGATCCCTGGTGTGGCGGGTATTGCCAGGGTGTGTAAGGCGTCTTATCCGGATCATACCTGCTGGGATCCCGAGAGCCGTTATTACGATCCAAAAAGCAGTCAGGAAAATCCGCGCTGGTTTATGGTGGATATCGAATTTGTAGAAAAGTTTAACACTGTGGTACCACTAACTGAGCTAAAAAATCACCCCGGCTTAGATGATTTTGCTCTGGTTAAAAAAGGCAGCAGACTCTCCATTATGCCCGTGGCCACGAGCGAATTTGAAATCATTACTGGAATGGCCCTCAGTGAATAGCCCCTGCTTGTAACTGTATTTTGTTTCACCGCTGCCATCATTTGTACAAGCCTATGTCTCTTTTAAGATGAGGACTGATCTCATCAAGATAAGCTGAAGTTATCTTTTTATCTGTCGCCACAGCCTTGCCGGATAACATTTTCTTCACCCAAGCAATAAAGCCTGGCTGCTTGCTTTGACAGTTACTGTCGGTTGTTATAACTTGTTCCATTGAGTACCTCTCCCTTAACGATGAAGCCATTATGGAGTAATGCTCAGCCTATTCCGAACGATCAAAATACCAAGCTACTATAAGTTTAAGTTATGGATAAACGATTACAACAACTCAGTGCATTCAGAACATTTGAAGCAGCCAGCCGTCACTTAAGCTATTCCGATGCAGCCAAAGAGCTGTTCGTTTCCCAGGCAGCTGTGAGTCAGCAGATCCGTAGCCTGGAGCAGCGATTAAACGTGAAGTTGTTTGTTCGTAAAGGCAGGCGAATGTACCTCACCAACCAGGGTGAAACCCTGAAGCAACATGTTGAGCAGGCATTCGAATTACTGGTAGATGGAATGAATAAGATCCAGTCCGAACCCCTGGAGGGCATATTAAACGTTACCTGCACTCAGACATTTGCTTCACGCTGGCTGATGCCAAGGCTGTGGCGATTTTCTTTGCTGTATCCTGATGTTTCCGTGCGTGTTGTAGCCACCGAAGTAGCGGAAGACATTAGATCCGGCAGCTCAGATCTTGCTATACGTATGACCCGCAAACACTATGACGGATTAGTAAACCTTCCCTTCGCAGAAAGCAAAGTTTATCCCGTTTGCTCTCCAGAGCTGGCTTCGTCCATGAAATTCCATTCGCCGGAACAATTGAATGAATGCTGGCTGATACAGGTAGTTAACGAAACCACTTATACCTGGCAACGTTGGTTTGAGCTCACCGGCAGCCAGTATCAGGCTAACAGGCAACTATGGATGGAAGTGAATACTGCAGACAACGGACTCTCGGCAGTTATGGCTGGGCACGGCGCTTGTATTGCCGCTGATATTGCTGTGGCTAAATTAATTAAACAGGGACTGCTGGTCAAACCCTTCGATATCGAGTTTGCGGAAAGACTGCCCATCAAGCTGCTATACGATGAACAAAATCCACGCCGGGAACGACTTAAAGTGTTCACCGACTGGGCCATAGCCGAACAAAAATTTGAAGCCGGGACCGGGCCAGATCCCGTTGCCGCAGCCTACCAACAACAAAAAACTGGGTGTTTCTCACCACTCTAAGACAAATTAAATTCTGAAATAGTTTACTGACTTTCCTGCTCCCCCTTGGTCAAACATACCAGTATGTTGAAGGAAATTAGTCCAAACGACTTTGTTATCATTTAATGTGATATATGTTGCCATTTTGTTATAAGGCTAGTTACAGTCCCCGTCAAAAAGTCTAGTTTAATTGAGCTGTCTAATTTTAAACTAAGTTGCCTTAGATAGGTTTTTACCTTTTATTGCCACTTTTTCGACAGCCCGTGCAGCCCGGCTCACTTGCTCCCATAGCTGGTTCTCCACGGTTAAATCCAGTTCAGAAAAATAACAAATATGGAGAATACGGATGAAAAAGGGGATTGCAAGGTTATCACTTGCCTTGGTTGCCAGCGCGGTGGCTATGAATGTACAGGCCAGCACGCTGGTTTATTGTTCGGAAGGCAGCCCGGAAGGATTTAACCCGTCACTATACACATCTGGCACCACCTTCGATGCTAGCTCAAAAACCATCTTTAACCGTCTGGTGGAATTTAAGCCTGGCACCACAGAAGTTGTACCGGCATTGGCAGAGCGCTGGGAAGTCTCAGGCGATGGCCTGGAATATACTTTCCACCTTCGTAAAGGCGTGCAATTCCATAAATCCAAGAAATTTACCCCCAGCCGGGAATTTAATGCAGACGATGTGCTGTTCAGCTTCGAGCGCCAGTGGAAGACTGATCACCCGTATCACAAGGTATCCGGAGGCTCCTATGAGTACTTCAACGGCATGGGAATGGCTAAGCTGCTGAAAGAGATCAAGAAAGTCGATGACTACACGGTTAAGTTCGTACTGAATTACCCTGAAGCCCCGTTTGTCGCCAATATGGCGATGGATTTTGGCTCTATTATGTCCGCCGAGCAGGCAGACAAACTACTGAAAGCCAATACCCCAGAAAAACTGGATCTGACACCTGTGGGTACCGGTCCCTTCCAAATGGTGCAGTATCAGAAAGATTCCCTGATCCGTTACCTGGGCAATAAGAATTACTGGAACGGCAAACCCGAACTGGACAAGCTGGTGTTTTCCATCACACCCGATGCTTCGGTTCGTTACGCCAAGCTTAAAGCTGGGGAATGTCACTTGATGCCATACCCTAATCCTGCCGATATCGAGCAGATGAAACAGGATCCTAAAGTAAACCTGGTGAGCCAGGAAGGCTTGAACGTAGGTTACCTGGCCTTTAATACCCAACTGGATAAATACGAAGATAAGCGAATTCGTCAGGCACTGAGCCTGGCTATCGATAAAAACGCGATTATAGATGCGGTATTCCAGGGCTCAGGTAAGATTGCCAAAAACCCGATACCACCCACGATCTGGTCTTATAACGAAAGCATCAAAGACTATTCCTTCGATCCGGTGAAAGCTAAAAAGCTGCTGGCGGACGCCGGTTACGCCGATGGCTTTAAAACCAATATCTGGGCCATGCCTGTACAAAGACCTTACAACCCGAATGCACGCAGGATGGCGGAAATCATTCAGGCCGACTGGGCGAAAATTGGCGTTAAAGCCGAGATCGTCACCTACGAATGGGGTGAGTACCTGAAACGATCGAAGAAGGGTGAACATGAAACAGTGCTGCTGGGCTGGACCGGTGACAATGGTGATCCGGATAACTTCCTGAGCGTACTGCTGAGTTGTGATGCAGTTGGCAGCGCCAACCGCGCCATGTGGTGTGACAAAGAGTTTGATGACCTGATACAGCAAGCTAAAAAGATCTCGGATCAAGCTGAGCGAACCAAGCTGTATGAGCAAGCTCAGGTACGCTTTAAAGAGCAGGCACCATGGGCAACCATAGCACACTCTATGGTTTACCAGCCGATGCGTAAAGAAGTACAGGGTTACAAAGTTGACCCACTGGGCGGCCACTATTTCTACGGTGTAAGCCTGAACTAACCCCTCCCCCGGAGGCATGGCCTGCCATGCCTCCCGACATCGAGTTGTACCTATGTTTCAGTTTATTTTAAAAAAGCTTGGGTTAGTTATACCCACCTTCATCGGTATCACCCTGCTGACCTTCACCCTGATCCGACTGATCCCGGGCGACCCCATCGAAGTAATGGCAGGAGAGCGGGGGATCTCACCCGAACGTCATGCCCAGCTGAAGAGCCAGTTAGGCCTGGATCAGCCACTACCGGTACAGTATCTGGACTATATTGGCGGGATCTTACAGGGTGATCTCGGCCATTCCCTGATCACCAAAGAGCCCGTTGTCAGTGAATTCTTCACCCTATTTCCGGCAACCGTAGAGCTGGCGTTTTGTGCCGCCCTGTTCGCCATTATCCTCGGCTTACCCGCGGGTATTATCGCCGCAGTTAAGCGCGGTTCCATATTTGATCATTCTGTAATGGCCGTGTCCCTCACAGGTTATTCCATGCCTATTTTCTGGTGGGCGCTGCTGCTGATGCTGTTTTTCTCGGTGCAACTTGGATTAACCCCGGTATCGGGGCGACTCAACGTCACCTTCTGGGTGGATGAAGTCACGGGTTTTATGCTGATAGACACCCTGTTATCCGATGAAGACGGCGCCTTTATCTCCGCAGTGCGTCACCTGATCTTGCCCAGTATCGTCCTTGGAACTATCCCCCTGGCTGTTATTTCCAGAATGACACGCTCAGCCATGCTTGAAGTACTGGGAGAGGATTATATCCGCACCGCCCGCTCTAAAGGTTTGGCGCCCTGGCGCGTCATCGTCATTCATGCGTTGCGTAACGCCTTGATCCCGGTGATCACTGTCATAGGTTTGCAGATGGGGATCCTGCTATCGGGCGCTATTCTCACCGAAACGATTTTCGCCTGGCCCGGTATCGGGAAGTGGTTGATCGAGTCCATTGGCCGTCGGGATTATCCCGTGGTGCAAGGGGGGATCCTAATCGTCGCTACCTTGATCATCATGGTCAACCTGTTGGTGGATATCACCTACGGCATAGTTAACCCGCGTATTCGTCATGGGAAATAAATCACAGGTCAATTTATGAGTGAATCAACTGCAACTGACATAGTGACGAGCCCTCAGCCACAAACGCCCCTGCAGGAATTTTGGTTTTATTTTCGCATCAACAAAGGTGCGGTGGTCGGGTTAGCCTTTATTGTTTTCATTATAATCCTGGCGCTGTTTGCCGATTTTATTGCGCCCTACTCCCCCATAGAGCAGTATCGTGACGCCCTGTTACAGCCACCAGTCTGGGCCGACGGCGGGACCAGCCGCCACTTACTGGGCACAGATGACGTGGGCCGGGATATTTTATCCCGGCTGATCCATGGTGCCCAACTGTCCCTGCTGGTTGGCCTGTTTGTGGTCACCCTTTCCCTCGGCCTTGGCGTGTTATTAGGCCTGA
This sequence comes from Psychromonadaceae bacterium, assembly GCA_965249895.1. Taxonomy (GTDB): domain Bacteria; phylum Pseudomonadota; class Gammaproteobacteria; order Enterobacterales; family CBDFNC01; genus CBDFNC01. The sequence goes on along the minus strand of CBDFNC010000001.1, from coordinate 93,954 downwards.
CCGCTGGGTATTACCGCGGCACGGTAGAAACTCTGATCATGCGGATGGTGGATATTATGCTGGCCATGCCAAGCCTGTTATTGGGCATCGCCATTGTCGCCATCCTGGGACCCAGCCTGTTTAACGCCTCCGTAGCCATAGTTATCGTCTCACTGCCGCACTATGTGCGACTGGCCAGGGCATCCACCATTACCGAAATGAGCCGGGATTACGTTACCTCGTCGCGCGTTGCCGGTGCTGGTCCGCTGAGGATCATGTTTATTACCGTATTACCCAACTGCCTGGTGCCACTTATAGTCCAAGGCACCTTGGGGTTCTCCAATGCCATTCTAGATATGGCGGCATTGGGTTTCCTGGGACTGGGGGCACAACCGCCGACACCGGAATGGGGCAGCATGTTAGCCAACGCCTTGCAGTTTGTGCAGAGCGCCTGGTGGGTGGTGACCTTCCCGGGACTGGCTATCCTGCTCACTGTGCTGGCATTTAATTTAATGGGTGACGGCCTGCGTGATGCGCTGGATCCCAAGTTAAAACAGTAGGAGAAACTGATGTCATTATTACAACTGGAAAACTTATCCGTCAGTTTCGGCCCGTTTAAAGCCGTGGACAGGATCAGCTATAGCGTGGAAAAGGGTGAAATTCTGGGCATTGTCGGTGAATCCGGCTCGGGTAAAAGCGTCAGCTCCCTGTCTATTATGGGGCTTATCGACTTCCCCGGAGTGGTAGATGCAGGCCGACTGAGCTTCGAAGGCAAGGATCTGCTGGCCATGCCGGAAAAACAACGACGTAAACTAACAGGTACTGAAATTGCCATGATCTTCCAGGATCCCATGACCAGCCTGAACCCCTGCTTTACCGTCGGCTATCAGATCATGGAAGCACTGGCGGTTCATCAAGGCGGGACAAAAAAACAGCGTAAAAATAGGGCCATCGAGCTGTTAACCCAAGTCGGGATCCCCGCCCCACAAAGCCGGTTGAAGAACTACCCACATCAGTTATCAGGCGGTATGAGTCAGCGCGTGATGATCGCCATGGCCATCGCCTGTGATCCTAAATTACTTATAGCCGACGAACCAACCACGGCACTGGATGTCACCATACAAGCACAGATCATCGACTTACTGGTTGAGCTACAGCGTAAACAAAATATGGGTCTGGTTCTGATCACCCACGATTTAGCCCTGGTTGCCGAAGTCGCCCACAGGGTCATTGTTATGTATGCCGGCCAGGTGGTAGAAAGCGGGCCAGCAGAAGAGATCTTCAGCTCGCCGCTGCACCCCTATACCCAGGCATTATTACGTTCATTACCGGAATCAGCTATGGGCAAGTCGCGGCTTGAAGCCCTGCCCGGAGTGGTTCCAGGTCAATATGATCGCCCCCAAGGCTGCCTGCTTAATCCACGCTGCCCCTATTCCACCGAGAAATGTGAACGGCATGAACCACCCTTGATTAGTACAGCTACTCGCCAGGTGAAATGCCACTCTCCATTACAAGATACAAAGAGGTCCGCGGCATGAATGACCAAACCACCCCCCTACTCAAAGCGGTTAACCTGAAAAAACACTACAAGGTGAAACAAGGCTTGTTTAAACCGCCCGCCTCAGTGAAAGCCTTGGATGGCGTGTCATTCTCACTGGCTGCCGGAAAAACCCTGGCGGTAGTTGGTGAGTCAGGTTGTGGCAAGTCCACCTTGGGACGTTTGCTCACCATGATTGAAACGCCCACAGAAGGTGAGCTGGACTATCAGGGAAAAGACCTGCTGAAGCTGGATAAAGCGACTTTTAAACAGCTACGACAAAAGATCCAGATCGTATTTCAGAACCCTTATGGATCACTGAATCCGCGTAAGAAGATCGGGGCGATCCTCGAAGAGCCATTGGCCATCAACACCAAGCTGAGCAAACAGCAACGTAAGCAAAAGGCCAAAGATATTATGGCTAAAGTGGGCCTACGTCCGGAGCATTATGACAGATATCCACATATGTTTTCCGGAGGCCAACGTCAGCGGATTGCCATTGCCCGGGGTCTGATGCTGGAGCCCAACGTGGTAGTTGCAGATGAACCCGTATCGGCACTGGACGTTTCCGTCCAGGCCCAGGTGCTGAACCTGATGATGGACCTGCAGGAAGAGCTTAATCTGAGTTATGTGTTTATCTCTCACGATCTGTCCGTGGTTGAGCATATTGCCGATGAAGTCATGGTGATGTATTTGGGCAAGGTAGTTGAACAAGGCAGCACAGAACAACTGTTCAGCAATCCCCGCCATCCATATACCAAGGCGCTGTTATCCAGTACCCCACAGCTTAATCCGGCTCATCGACGCGAGCGGATCAAGCTAACCGGCGAATTACCATCCCCTATGGATCCGCCAACCGGCTGTGCATTTCATAGCCGCTGCCAATTCGCCAAAACTCGCTGCTCACAGGAAACACCGCCATTAGTCGCGGAAGGAGACTATAAATTAGCTTGTTTCGCCGCGGATTCAGAGCAAGTGCAACGGCAAAAATAACAATAGATAAAACAACCCGCTTCTTTTATCTATTTGTTTGCACGCTAGGTTTTAAACTTACTGACCAGCTCCCGCAAATGCGTTGCCTGTTTATCCAGTTCTCTGGAGGCGTCTGCCGTTGCTTGCGCATCTTCCGTTGCCTCCTTAGCCTTTTGATTCACACTGGAAATTGTCTGCGCGATATGAGAGGTTGCCTGAGTTTGCTCAGTAGAAGCCTGAGATATTTGCTGGTTCATATCACGTATAGTGATCACGGCATCCGATATCGCCGACAGGCTATCACTGGCAAGGTTAGCTTTTTCTGTAGTCAGACTCGCATGAGTTGCGTTATCCCGCATAGCACTGACGGCCGTTTGAGCTTCTTGTTGTAATTTTGAAAGCATGGCCTGGATCTCTTCAGTGCTTTCTTGTGTCCGGCTGGCAAGGTTTCTGACTTCATCGGCGACAACCGCAAATCCTCTGCCCTGCTCTCCAGCCCGTGCGGCTTCTATTGCCGCATTTAAAGCAAGTAAGTTAGTCTGCTCCGCAATACCTCGAATAACATCTAAGATTGCTCCGACATTTTCAGTCTCACTGTGCAGGGTTTCTATGGTATTGCTGACTTTATCCAGATTGGTAAGCAAGGTCGCTACGGCATCTTTGGAAGCCTGCACCTGATGTTTACCGTGTTCAGCCTGATCGCTGGTATCTTGGGTTGTATCAGAGGCCAGATGGGTGTTTGAGGTAATTTCTTCCACTGTGTGCGTCAGCTCCTCCATCGCCACGCTGGCCATATTCAGTTCGTCCATTTGATTTTCAGCCCCCTGCCGGGCGCGAGTGGTAATACTATTTAATTTTTTCGTATCCTGATTGATTTGTTTGGCGCTGCTCGATACCTGATGAATGACGTCCTTAAGGTTGATCTGCATATCCGCCATAGCCCTGGCGATACCCGTTTTTTTGTCGTATTCATCTATCGCAATCGTTAAATCCCCATCCGCAATTCGGCGCGCTATATCGGCAATATATTTCGGCTCGCCACCTATAGGTCGCATAATTGAACGGGCTATAAATATGCTTAAAAATAGTGCTAGTAACACAGAGAATATAGAGAAAGTCAGGGTCAGGCTTGCAGTGCGCTCACTGTTTTTCTGGGTGGCGGGACCAAGCACATCTTGTTCATTTTTTACCGATAACTTTACCTCTTCCAGATATTCGGCGGCTTTGGGTCCGGCTTGGTTGAGAACATTCTGAATTAGTTGGTTGCGTTGTGAAATCGTATCCTTGACCTGTTGTAAAGCATTAATGTACAGCTTCAGCTTCTGCTTAAACGTAGCCAGTAAAGCAACTCGTGTCGGGTTGTTTAGCTTACTGGTTAGTTCAGCAAGCGATTGAGTCAGGCTCGCAAATTCTTTTTCCGCCCTGTTATAGTCCACATCTGTGTTAGTGACTAAAAACTTGGTGGCATATAAACGGGCCAGTAACAATTCTTCGACGGCCTGTGCAGCGTAATAGCTAGCCTGCGTATCATGGTCCTGGTAAGCAGAGTCCATAATTTGACTCATCGTCTTATGAATAACAAGGCCGTTCGGATCCAGTTGTTCCTTTACAATCTGATGACGTTTGCTGTAAAGATTCTTAACTTGCTGAAAAGCCGACTTATAACGCTCAACTTCCTGGGTTGCCTGACGAACTAATTTGGCCCGTTCAGCTTGTTGAATTTCTTGTTTGGCCTCATTTAACAAGGTCGACAGCAAAACCAGTCGAGTGTCAAACCCCTGTTCGTTCACTGACGTTTGTTCTGTTAAATACTTAACGGCGCTTAAACGCACCATTAATAAATTGGCCTGTACCCTGCCGGCCAAATTACTGTCCCGCGCCATACTTCTATATTCAACGAAACTTTGGTAGCCGGATTTTGAACCTGAGTATGCAATGCTAGCCAGCACAATCAACAAGAGAACGAGAGAGCCAAAGGCGAGCGCCAGTTGAGTACGAAGCTTTAACGAACCAATCATAACAATACACCAGTTTAACCTTGCTTTTCAGTAACTTAACACTAAATACCAGAGTAATACAGGGGTAGACCCCAAACTTATACTGCCTAGTCAAAATTAAAGTATAATTCGCAATCTAAAATTGATAATTGATCTTAAGGGCTTTTTATCAATTTAAATTTCCCCCAGACACCTACCTGGTTAAATAGCGAACTGTTGTCGCCATGGCCGATGTACGGCTTTAAGGTTCGAAGCAGGAATCACTGTTTCCAGTTTGGCCGGTAAACCCAACAAAAGCATTAACTCGCCGTAACGGACTCTCAGCAAAAACCTGTAAATAAATTGCAGGCTTTTACTTATTTAGCTAAGTAACTATTTTAGGTGTTTCTTTAACGCAGCGCCTGCATGGTCAAGGGAGTCTTGTACCGTTTGTATGTCACTTAATGGATTCAATAACCCATAGTCGTGGATCATGCCGTTATAGCGAGTAACAGTCACAGGTACGCCTGCCTCATTTAACTTACGTCCATAGGCTTCGCCTTCATCACGCAGAATGTCTTTTTCAGCCGTCTGAATTAACGCCGGCGGTAAGCCATTCAATTGCTCAAGGCTTGCACGCAAAGGCAAAATGTAAATTTCATTACGCTGATTTGCATCTGTGGTGTAGTGTCCCCTCATCCATTGCATTAGTTCCGAGGTTAAGAAATGACCTTCACCAAATTCCATATAGGAAGTATTGTGAAAGCTTGCATCTGTCACAGGCCACAATAACAACCGGAGTTTGATCTTTGGAGTGCCCGCTTCTTTCGCTTTTAAACTAACAACAGCGGCCATATTGCCACCAGCGCTATTTCCTGCCACCGCCAATCGCGAACCATCTACACCAATCTCACTACCATTTTCAGCAACCCATTTTGTTGCCGAATAGGCCTGATTTATGGCGATTGGGTGCTTAGCTTCAGGTGCGCGTGAGTAGTCAACATAGACAGCTGCAGCGCCGGAACGTATTACCAAGTCCCTGATCAATCTTTCATGGGTAGGGGAATCACCTATTACCCTACCGCCGCCATGAAAATACATAAAGGCGTGGAGTTCGCCTTTACTATTTTCAGGCTTAACAATGACCAAATCAATTTCTTGGCCGTCTACATTGATTGTTTTTTTAGAGACCTCTGCTGCCGGTAATACCGCAGCCTTTTGCGCGTCTGCCAGTACAACACGCACCTCTTCAGGAGTAAGCTGGTGCAGAGGTTTACCACCAGATTCCGCCAAGCCTTCAAGAAATGCTTGAGTCTTGGCTTCGGTTCCCGGTGAGCCCGCAGCGCCAGCGGCAAATACCGAACCTGAAGTCAATAACGAAGCGGCGATAGTTAATGCTAAGGCTAATTTTTCACGGTCATACTTCAATGCGAGTTGAAAGGCTGATATTACCGCGTGTTGCGTTTGAGTAAGGGCATACCAGATGAGCCTGCTCAACCAAGGCATCCGCTATGTCTTGTTCAACGCCCGGTAGGTTGACCGTTAAATCTGCGCTAATCGCAAACCCTATACCCTTGGGGTTTTGGCCGATACCGATAATGGCGGTCACATTAAGGTCGTTTGGTAACTTCACTTTCTGTTGTTGCGCAACAAATTTTAAAGCGCCGATAAAACATGCAGAGTATCCGGCAGCAAAAAGCTGCTCTGGGTTAGTACCCTCTCCACCTAAACCGCCCAATTCTTTTGGTGTGCTCAGTGCGACACTTAATTTGTCGTCATCAGATACTGAACGTCCATCTCTTCCGCCTGTAGAAGTTACTGTTGCTTGATAGATATTTTTCATAACCAATTCCTTGATAATTAGTAGTAGTTAGCTCGCTTGATAATTGTTATCGCGGCAACTATAGGTTTAAAAGAGAACCCTGTGTGCCAGGGCTGATTTAAATACTACCGCGATAATCATTATCACGCAATATCTATTTCAATAAATTTTTCTTAAGTTGGACTAGTTGGTTTTTCAGCCTGTTGATTTCACTGTCTGGAATACCACAAGTTTCAGCAATGCATTGGTTTACAGCTAGTCCTTGCCTTTGCAACTCACGACCTTTGTCAGTTAGCTCAATACTAAGCATTCGATCATCTTCTTTTACCCTTTTTATCAGGTTTTCGGCTTCCATTCGTTTTATCACAGATGTTAAAGAGCCCGATTTTTGACCTAAACGGTCGGCAATATATTTCAGGCTGACGCCATCATTTTCCCATAAAATTAACATGGTAGTGAATTGTGGGTAGGTTAATCCCAACGGGGTCAGCTGCTCTTTATATAGCTGTGTCATTGCCAGTGAAGCAGAGTAGAGTGAAAAGCATAATTGATTGTCCAAAAGTAGACGATTAGCGGAGCTCATATTAGCACCTCAAATAATTATCGCGATAATATTACAATTGATGGTTTCGAATATTAAAACTAAGCGAATCGCCCATAAATTGATAAAAGAACCGGAAAAGAGGCAGTTACTAACCTTAATTATTACAAGAACGACTACAGCCAGCCTTTTGAAGGGACGTATTATCGTAGTTGATAATGACCACCATATCGCATTTTTTAACCTAAGAAATTGTACGATTGAGTCAAAACCTAAAGTAAAAAGTGACAGGTCTAGTTGAGGTTTATGTGCCTTAGCGTACGTTTTCGTTGGGCTCCAGTGTCATTTTCCCAATTGGATTAGTTGATTTGTCTAGTCGACACACTTCAGGCTGAAGTGTGATAGGAGGTTCTTCTTGTTCACTTCCTAGTGTTACAGCGGCTTTCTCTAGGGCATTACTCATGGATAACCACCTTGCTATTAGCTAAGAGTTAACGTCTAATTATCAAAGAGTTATATTAGCGGTGTTTTCCCTATTTGGGCTTTCACCTGATTAGTTCATGTTGGGCGTACACAAGGCGCTGTAGAGGACAGTTTGGTGAAGATCGTAATCATGCGACACGGGCAACCGGAAATAGATTTGGATTTAGTTAAAAAACAAAAAATGACCCCAAGGTATCTTGGTGAAATTGTTACTCAATACGAATTAACAGGGTTGAATTGTTCTCAAACTCCGCCAACAGACTCGAAGGTAATTGCTGAAGGTTGTAATGTTTCGTTAAGTAGCAACTTGCCAAGAGCGATAGCATCGGTTCAATTGTTAGGGCTTAGTGAAAAGAACCTTACCGATGAATGTTTTAGTGAGTCACGTTTGCCATACCTTAACTGGAATAAACCCTCGCTATCATTTTTCACGTGGGCGATTCTTTTCCGAATTGCATGGCTGTTTGGCTTCTCCAAAAATGGTGAGTCTATTAGGCTTGCGAGAAAAAGGGCCAAAATTGGTGCTGCAAAATTACATGACTTGGCGCACTCCCACAATTCAGTCTTACTCCTGGGTCACGGAATAATGAATCGTCTCCTGGTCAAAGAATTAAAGAGTCAAGGCTGGGCAGAAAAGAAGAATACGGGTGAAAAGTACTGGTCGTATATAGTCTTTGAGTTTACAAGCTGAGGAACCCATCAAATAACGGGAATAAGGGTAACAATTGTGGCGGTCATTGTGGATCAGATGCCTCTCTATAAGTGAAGAGGGCGAAGCCTGTGCCCACAAGGTTCGCCGATCTATCGTGAGCTGTTACCCAGGTTTGACCGGTCCCCAAGCTGACGAGGCCTTTCATTGGTTTTACCCTGAATAAGGTAAGCCACCTCCATTAAAATATCTTGATACCACTGTTGGAGAAATGCTCAAGAGGTCTTTCGGTTTGCGCTGTGTGAGCGTTGAGTGTGTAAAATGGATCAGACTTCATTGTAATTATCGTACTGAGGACTGGTTATTCCGCTTCCAAATTGATCAAACTGCAAACCTGTGAACTAAACGCTTAGTTAGTACCTGACCGAAAACCCAGTAACCCTTTATTCATAAGGGCTGTAGAAGGGTTTTAAAAACGAAGATTTAGATGCTAATACAGAAAACATCTAAAAATTGGGGCTATTTATGAAATATCACCCAAAACTTAAAAACTTCGATTCTGAATTCTGCCTGAAAGCCTTGCGCACTCTAGCTCTCGGAGTTTTCGTTCAGATACTAGTTAAAAATGGGTCTGGAGTCCTTTATATATTTTTTGAGTAACTCGTCCAGCCGACCTGTCGCTCTCATATGACTAATTTCCGGATCGATCAGCCTTAGCAGCGCCAACCCCAGCTTATTTCTCTTCGATATCATGATATGAAAACCAGTAGGTGTTGCCAATGGAATGCTGGCCCTGCCAATATCAGGATCACTTAATATCTGAGCTTTACCGATCAACTCGAGACCGATTAAAACTTCAATGCTTTGGGCAAATACATCAAACCGACCTTTTTTAAACTTGATTAATAAAGCGGGATAATCGGAGGCGCCCTCATCGACGTTATCAATATTTATGCCATGTGTTTCAAACAAACCCATGGCATATCCGCGGATATTGCCCATTTTGTATTTATGTACCAGATCATAAAGCGCATCTCTTAGGCTGCTCGTCTTAATATCTAACCCGTATGGGTATTTTCTCTTCGACCAAAAATAGTATTGCTGAGTAAAATAAAAAGGTTGAGTGATATATAGATCTTGTATCCGCTCCTTGTTAAGCGTTGCATTTAACAGCATGTGGTACTTTTGCCCTTCGATGACTTCTTTGATGCAACGCTTCCATGGAATTATCTCAAGCTCAAATTTAATCTCATATTGGTCAAATATTTCCCGAATGACATCCACCGAAAACCCAACCAGTTTGCGGGATACCTTTCCATCAATGCGCTGGTAGTAGGTGTAAGGTGGCCACTCCGCACTATCGTCACAGATCCGGATTGTTTTCCCCTTAAGGCTGTCCACGGATACAGTTTCAGCAACTAGTATGCAGGAAAACAAACACAGGAAAATCGACAAGGGTTTTAGCATCATTGGTTCCTCACTGCCCCTCTTACATACACCTAATCGGACAACCAGGAAAATAGGTAAGAGGCAATTCTAGCTACTTATTTCAGCATAGAATCCCCCAACAGGCGGGGCAAATGACAGTCACAGGATTACAAATTTACCTCATCTAGCTTATGTACCTTCACCGCAGCTTGAGGTTCGGTTGGTAGCGCTATCAGAAAATTGGACAAAAGTGATATATTGCTGCCGAAAGAACTGCTGATGACGGACTATGGCGAAAAATAAAAAAAGACGCGGAACCGGCCGGGTCACTTTGGCAGATGTGGCAAAAAAAGCAGCTGTCGGCACCATGACAGCATCCCGGGCATTACGCACCCCAGATCAAGTCTCTGAAAAACTCAGGCAACAAATCGAGGCTGCCGTCCTGGAACTGGGTTATATCCCCAACAAAGCCGCTGGCGCTTTGGCTTCCGCCACATCAGATATGATCGTGCTTATTTTACCCTCAGTTGCCGAGTCGGCTAACGCTGAGCTGCTTAAAGCTTTGAACCAGGAACTTATCCCTGCGGGTTATCAGCTTATCTTGGGTTACTCCAACTACTCTCCTCAAGAAGAGGAGAAGTTGATCCGCTCCTTTTTGCAGTATTCACCCGCCGCCATTTTGCTCTACGGTGCAGAGCACACACAGCAAACACTAACTTACCTGGCATTGGCGCAGGTTCCGGTGGGAGAAATGGTCGAAATAGCCGAATCAGCCTTGGATATCAATGTTGGTGTCAATCACTTCGACTCCGCATATCAGCTTACTAAATATCTGTATATGAAAGGGTATCGAGAAATTTGTTTCCTCGGCACCCGAACCGATCACGGCGTACTGGCACAGCGATTATCCGGCTGGCAAAAAGCCATGTCAGATCACAATATGACATCCGATTGTGTGATGAATTGTTCCAGCGAACCCAGCTTCGCTGCAGGAGTTACCGCTTTGAGTGGGCTGTTAACTCGCAGGGCCAATTTGGATGCGGTGATTTGCAGCCATAGCGAGCTGGCAGCGGGATTGATCTTCGAATGCCATCGAAGGGGCATTGCCATTCCACAGGATCTGGCGGTGGCAGGATTTGACGATTTGGATATCTCCCACTCCATCTATCCTGGGTTAACCTGTGTTGATATCCCCTATCAGAAAATAGGTAAACTCTCGGGCCAACTGCTGCTAAAACGCCTGCAAGGGGAAAATACCGAAAGCCTGGTAACTGAGCTTGCCTTTAAGATTAACGCCAGGGCGAGTACGTAATTGGTCCGCATTCTGTAGGAGCCTAACCCATCTCAGGGATGAGATGGGTTAGGCTCCTACAAAAACACGGGTCATCTCGCCAGTGTCTCTGTTTCAGGGGGGAATTCAGGCTGACGTTTTTTCACCAGAATATGGTCTAGAGAAAATAAACCGGCCCCCCAAATCACGTTAACTAACATCATCAAACCCCATAATTGGTGATCATAGAACCCCTGCTCCCAGAGCACCGGGTAGGACATAACCGCGATAATATTAAATCCAAACAGTGCCAATGCCATTGGTCGCGTGAACAAACCAAGCAGCAGGAAAACCGGAATAATAAGTTCGGCTGCCGTACCTAAATAAGCGGCCAGCTCCCACGGAATAATAGGCACCTGATATTCAAACTCAAACAGGTACAAAGTGCTGTCCCAGCTGGTAAATTTCAAATACCCGGCGCGGATAAAAACATAGCCGACCCACAAACGGGCGACCAGTAATACCAAGGGAACCAGCCCCTTTTGCATTTGCACGACCAGATTGTCGTAACTATCAAATATGGCTTTCATTAATTACTCCATTTTCCGAAAACCCAACTAAAAGACCTTGCGCCACGCAATGCTGTAACAAGGGTGCTATTTGATCATCTTCAATATCTATTTGGGCTAACGACAGCTTGTCTTTACAAGCTGTTAGGAAAGAATATTGCTCTGATGACAAAGGGTTAAGCGCGACGCTAAAATCATTCTGTTTAACCAAGGCAAGATAGCAATCACCGACAAGGTCACCCGGCTCAACGTTATCGTTGGCAATCATCCTAAACAGATGCTCAACCTGAAAATCAGAGCGAAATAGGACAAAATGGCTGGCAAGCTCAAACACCAGCCCGGAAAAAGCTTCCGCTGGCACTTTTGCCAACTCTTCGAATGGAAATAGCTTAGTGTTATCTGGCATTCGACTTACCCGGTCAATCTGCCATTCCAACTTTGCCAGTTCAGCAATATAGGGCATTGACTCAAGCTGAGGCAGGGTTTGTAAAAATTCAGCGAAACCATCGCCATAATTAATGATATTGCCCTGCCTTGGTGGGTTATCCAGGGTAAATCTTCTGGCCACAGCCTGAAAGAATTCATCCCCCACCATTTCAAATGTTTTGCTGTAGCTGGCAGCCAAAGCCTCACTGGTGCCAATCACAAAGTTATTACGATAGATCTGTAGTAACTCTTCACTGGTAAAACAAGAATCTTCAATAGCCTGAGTAATCTCGGACTCCTGGTACAGCAGACCTTTTTGAAATTCCCTTTGCAAGCTGGCTAATTTCATCCGGTAGTCCTGCTTTTCGCCCGAATATCCAGGGCTTTTTGCTGCTCCGCCAGCAAGACATCAATAGCCGGAATATCTGTATCCCATTCGATTAGCGTAGGTACGGCATGTTGCTGAATGTAGTTTTCATATAATTGCCATACCATAGGGCTGACTTTGGTGCCATGTGTATCAATAAGCAGCTCACCTTTTTCAAACCCTTTTAAGGTGAATCCGGCGAGGTGAATTTCCCCAACCGCATTGTGAGGAATACCCGCCAAATATTGTTCGGGGCAAAATTTCAGATTAATGGAACTCACGTAAATATTGTTGAGGTCAAGCAGCAAACCACAGCCAGTACGCTCGGCCAATTCACTCAAAAACTCCCATTCGCTCATTTCAGGTTTTTTAAATTGAAGGTAAGCGGATGGGTTTTCCACCAGCAATTGTCGGCCAATATAGTCCTGAGTCTGATCCACCTTATCAACAAAATGAGCCAAGGCTTCGCGGGTATAAGGCATAGGCAGCAGATCGTTAAAGTAATTACCCTCAACGGAACTCCAGCTCAGGTGCTCTGAGACCAACGCAGGCTGATACCTATCCAGCAACGCCTTCAGCTGACTCAAGTGACTGGCGTCTAAGGGATCGCTGCTACCTAAAGACAGGCCAATACCATGACAACTTAACTGGTAATCCTGTGCCAACTGATCCAACACCCAACTTTGTTTAGAAAATGGACTGAAGTAATTTTCAGAGTGAATTTCTAAAAAATCAGTTTTGGGTTTTTGGCTGAGGAAATCATTATAGTGGGGAGCGCGCAGGCCGATACCTACAGCGCTCTTTGTTAGTGAGTTAACCACTATGCGGACTCTAAGCTACCGCCCATTTCCAAACACTTGCCTTTTACGACGACTTTAAATGCATCTTTGGCAAAATCCACTTTCGAAGAACCCGCACAAGAACTTGTTTTGGTTGCACAATCATTTTCACCAGCTTTGGAGATCCCGTAACACTTTTCTTTACCTGCAGCTTCGACAGGGGCAGCGGCTAAAGTCGAGCCTAAAGCGATTACACCTGTGATTGCTGTAGCTAATGCGAGATTGGACTTTTTCATTTTATTTCCTTCTATGTTTGTAATTCGTTTCAAATAATTAAACCGGAAAAACGGCCAATTAATTTCATACCAAGCGAATATTTTCTAACACCATGGCAACATCTTCTTAAAAATATCAATCTATTTAACGAGTTACCATAAGTCAGAACGATTGAATTTATTTCTTCCTCACCACAACCCTGCTATTACTGGCACCCTGTTAACTTGCATAAAATTCAACTTTAAAACAAATATCTTGAGATTGTTTATCATTAATAATCAATGCAAAACTATAGCCATCTAAACGTCCAAACAAAAAGGGTTCACAAATGGCTAAATTACATAACCTGGGCTACCCAAGAATAGGTGCACAAAGAGAGTTAAAAAAAGCAGTTGAATCGTACTGGTCCGGCGCCATAAACCTAACCCAGCTGGAGCAAGTAGGTGCTGAACTGCGCCTTACTCACTGGCAAGAGCAAGCCGATGCGGGTCTGGACTTGTTACCCGTGGGTGACTTTGCATGGTATGACCAGGTTTTAACCTTATCCGCGACGTTTGGTGTGATCCCTGAGCGCCATCAGGAACAAGATAAACAGATCACCCTGGACACCTTATTTAAGATGGCCAGAGGTAGCTCACCTTGTTGCGGAAAAGAAGCCGCCGCCTGTGAGATGACCAAGTGGTTTGATACTAATTACCACTATATAGTGCCTGAATTTCAGCAGGATCAAACATTCAAGATCAGCTATCGTCAGCTCCTTAATGAAGTCGCTGAAGCAAAAGCTGCCGGCTTCAACGTTAAACCAGTGATCCTGGGTCCCATCAGTTATCTATGGCTGGGTAAGGCTCAGGGCGACTTTAACAAGCTGGAACTATTACCGGCACTGACTCAGGCCTACCAGGATCTGCTTGCTGAATTAAAACAACAAGGCGTCGAATGGATCCAGCTGGATGAACCCGCCTTGGTACTGGATTTACCAAAACAATGGCAGCAGGCCTACCAGCAAGCTTATACCCAGTTGGCTCAAAGCCAACTCAGCATCTTACTGGCTACCTACTTTGGTTCGGTCACCCACAACCAGCAACTAGCCTTGTCACTGCCCATTAGCGGTATACATTTGGATCTGGTTCGCGCCCCTGAACAACTGGCTTCTGTACTGGACCAGCTGCCGGCCGACTGGGTTTTGTCCGCCGGCGTAGTTAACGGACGCAACATCTGGAAAAACGATCTGCATAAAAGCCAGGATCTAATTATCCCGGCAGCAAAAAAACTGGGAGAAAGGTTATGGTTAGCGCCTTCTTGCAGCTTACTGCACAGCCCGGTAGATCTCACTCAGGAGCAACAACTGGATCCTGAATTTAAGAGCTGGTTAGCCTTTGCCAAGCAGAAACTGGCTGAGCTAAGCCAACTAAAAACCCTTATCAGTCAACCTGAGTCTGAGCTTGCAGAGCAGTTGTTAATCACTAACGATAAACTGGTTAGCTCAAAACAGGACTCAAACAGGATCCATAACCAAACCGTAAAAAACCGCGTTACCTCCCTTACAGAAAAAGATGATAAACGCGAAAGTGCTTTTACCAGCCGTATCGAGCAGCAACAGCAACACCTTAACCTGCCCGCTTACCCAACCACCACCATAGGATCGTTTCCACAAACAGTTGAGATCCGCCAGACGCGTAGCGCCTTTAAAAAGGGCCAGCTAAGTGAGCAGGACTATGTCCAAAGGATGAAAGATGAAATTACCGATGTGGTAAAACGTCAGGAAGCCCTTGAGCTGGATGTATTGGTGCATGGTGAGCCGGAGCGTAACGATATGGTGGAGTACTTCGGTGAACAGCTGGAAGGATTTGCCTTTACCGAATTTGGCTGGGTTCAGAGTTATGGCTCCCGTTGTGTTAAACCACCCATTATTTTTGGTGATGTATACCGATCTGTTCCTATGACCGTAGACTGGACCCGCTACGCCCAGTCTCTGACCAGTAAATCCATGAAAGGCATGCTGACCGGTCCAATCACTATATTGTGCTGGTCATTTAACCGCGATGATATTTCTCGTGAACAAAGCGCGCTGCAAATTGCCCTGGCTATTCGTGATGAAGTGGTGGATTTAGAGCAGGCAGGTATCAAGGTGATCCAGATTGATGAACCCGCCCTGAGAGAAGGTTTACCACTGCGTCAGGCGGATAAGGCCGCCTATCTGGATTGGGCAACTAAAGCGTTCCGCATCAGTGCCAGTGGAGTAAAAGACCAGACTCAGATCCACACCCATATGTGCTACTGCGAATTTAACGATATTATCGATTCTATAGCGGCTTTGGATGCGGATGTGATCACCATAGAGACTTCGCGTTCGAATATGGAGCTGCTGGAAGCCTTTAATGACTTTAAATATCCAAATGATATCGGTCCAGGTGTCTACGATATTCACTCACCCAATGTGCCCACCACTGAATGGATGGTTAACCTGATCCAACGCGCAGCAGAGAAAGTAGACCCTAAACGGTTATGGGTGAACCCCGACTGTGGTTTAAAAACCCGCGGCTGGCCCGAAACCGAGGCAGCACTCAGAAACATGGTTGAAGCTGCCAAGCAACTAAGAGCCGTAGCTCTCTGAACGTGCGAAATCAACCAAAAGAAAGGGTTTTAGGTAACCATTTCCGTGTTGACTGTAGGAACGGATACAATCTGCGAATCCTGTGCTAGCAAGGTTCGCCGAACAAGTTCGACTCCTACTACAAGTATTGATCAATCCTTATAGTGAACTGGCTGTTGAGGAAGTATTAATGTGCAAAGGCCTGCTTAACCTATCCCCACTTAATATCGTGGATTTATTAATAATTCTTAACAACTGTTAATGTCATTCTTAAATAACCACTTTATGATTTTTATAAAAAACAGAAGACAAAATTAAGTAAAATATATCGATTATAGGTATTCCCTGACTATCAGGGTAATAAACCCACGAGAAACAATTTGATAAAAATCAGCTGATGCAGATGGTTTAAGCTAGATAATATATTGAAATCATTAACATTTATATATTTTACTCCAAATAACATAAAGAGGGAAAAACAATGTCATTTTGGACATGTATCGCAATAGGGATTCTCGTAAATTTCATTTGGGGAACGGCATTTCTGATACCCCACTATTTACCAGAAGTTAATCCAATGGCGATAGCTATTGGCCGGTATCTAGTATACGGGCTAGTTTCAATTATTATTATTCTCATCAACTTTAAGAACTTTCAACACTTAAATATTAAGCAATGGCGCACAGCTTTTTTATTAGCATTTTCGGGTAATGTAGGTTATTACGTATGCTTAAGCATGGGGGTACATTATGGTGGTATAACAATTTCTGCACTAATCATAGGTATACTACCGATCAGCATTCTTATTATTGGAAACATGATTGAGAAAACGTTTAGTTTCCGTAAACTATTATTTCCTGTCTGTTTAATCTTCCTAGGAATCATCGCACTAAATATAGTAAGCCAACATAATTCAAATGAATTACATACCGGTGAGCGACAATTTTTGGGAGCAATATTTGCTGTTATAGCGCTTGTATTGTGGACCTGGTATGCACTATCAAATGCAAAATTTTTAAAGCAAAACCAAAAAATTTCAGCTCAATCTTGGTCTACGGCTATAGGTATATGTTGTTTGCTTCAGTGTGTCATCGCATTACCTCTACTCATGTACTCAACAGATATAATTTTCACACAGAATAATGTCACTGAGCTGATGTTAAAGTTACTGCTTGGATCTTTATTTCTAGGCCTTGTTGTATCGTGGCTGGCAACAGTATGGTGGAATCAAATATCAAGATATTTGCCCGTTGCAGTTACAGGCCAGCTAATTATATTTGAAACCATCTCTAGTCTTCTTTACGGTTATGCTTTAGATCAAACTTGGCCCTCTGGCGGAGAAATTTTATCAGCAATGCTAATTATTCTTGGGGTCATACTTGGTATTCACTCAACCATGAGGGAAGAAAAGAATATAAATACAACCAATAAAAGGTTAAACAGCGAATGTAGTTAAAGCTAACTGAATAATGAGAGCTAAATCCAAATATGTTCAAAGTACATCAATTAAATTGAGAATATTAACACTTAAAATCCGGGAATGATGTTGGCTTTTCCACAGGTGAAACTGAGGTTTACGCTTCATATAATGGCTAAAATTTTGACTGACGGTGAAGAACTATTGTCACTACATTTATGATAATTTTATGGAAGGTAAAATCTGCATTCTCTTATCTCCGGCCAGGCCGATTTGCTGTACCTTTCTGGAGGCATCACAGATCTTCCCATTAAACGCATTCTAAATCGTCCTAAGCACACCGGCCTGAGTTGTCAGTTGTATTTAGTTTATTTTTTACATTAATTTTATGTGTTTAAGAATTATTAACACTGGTTTCAGCATTATTAGATTAACCGAAAGAAAACAAGGGCGTATACTCCCTTTACTCTTGTCTCTTAACCAGCTTATTTGAATGCACTCGAACAACGCAATAAAACGGCTTCAAGCTACAGGCTTACCTTTCTTTTTTATCGCACTGCTTTGTTTGTTTCCCATCATCAGCTCACCTGTGGCCCTGATCCTGGGTTTTAGTATGGCAAGTTTAGGACTGGTGCCGAAGCAGTTTGATATTGCCGTGATCACCAAAAAGCTACTTGCCTACTCTATTGTTGGTTTGGGTTTCGGTATTCACCTGGACCAGGCCATAGCAGCAAGTACACAAGGGTTTGGCCTGATTGTGGGCTCTATCTTTTGCACCCTGGTGATTGGCTGGTTGATCACCAAAGCACTAAAACTGGAGAAAAAAACGGGTCATTTGATTGCATCCGGTACTGCAATCTGTGGCGGCAGCGCCATAGCGGCTGTTGCACCGGCGATTAACGCCAAAGCCGAACAAACCTCGTTGGCATTAGCCACAGTGTTTGTACTTAATTCCATTGCCTTATTTGTGTTTCCGGCGGTGGGCCATTGGTTAGAGATGAGTCAGCAAGCATTCGGAACCTGGGCCGCTATCGCCATTCATGACACGTCTTCGGTGGTAGGAGCAGCAGGGGCCTATGGCGATGAAGCACTAAAAACGGCCACAACCATAAAATTAGCCCGCGCACTTTGGATTATTCCCGTCGCTCTTTTAAGTGCCTTACTATTTCGCAGTGACAGCAAAAAGATTGGCATCCCATATTTCATCCTTTTCTATTGCCTGGCTATCTTGTTTTCACACTTTGTACCCGCGTTTCACACCACCTATGAGCTGATATTTACCGCGTCAAAACACGTATTAGTTGCTTGTCTGTTTTTTATTGGTTCAGGTATAACGGTACAACAACTTAGCGCCGCAGGGCCTAAGCCCATGTTGCTGGGAGTGTTGTTATGGCTGATTATCGGGCTGGGCTCACTGAGTTATATTCAGCTAATTGTATAAGGCAGATACTCTAGGGGGTAATATCAATTTTTTCACTGCGAGACTCTGCTTGCTTGGTTACTTGAGACTCATCCACTTTTAACGCTTTTTGTCTGAGCGCTCTCCTGATCACAACAACCAAAAGAACAACAAATGCCCCCAAATCCAATAAGGCGCTGACCAAACCTGTAGTCATTAATGACGAGGCAACTAAAGTAGCCACCAAAGCTATCCACTTATACATTAAAAGGTATCCCCTAGCTATTCCCTTACATTATCGAAAATGATCCTCCCTGTGGAAAATACCCTTCATCTCTATAAAATAACTATATGATATAAGTGATCGATAATGACACATCAATTGGAATAAGTGGAGTAAGGTATTTCCTAATGGTTGCAGAGATATTTCGGTGAAGTTTATTGCTCTTGGTCGTATGTTACCAACGACTTCGACAACAACATTTCATGGTGAGAATTACTCTTTGTTCACGTCTCACGGGGATATTTACATGGAGAATTGATATGTTAAAAAAACTAATTCTAACCGGCCTTTGTTGGAGCAGATGCAATCTGCGAAGCCAGTGCCAGCAAGGTTCGCCGAACGTGCATCCATGCGCTTTACATCTCATCCCTGAGATGGGTTCGGCTTACCAAACCCGATAGATCTGTTACCCAAATTTGACCAGTCCCAACTTATGCTCAGCTACTAACACCACCAGTCATTGTGGTACACAACAAAGCATTTAACGTTTTTGAAGTTGGACAAAGTGCAAATGATGGAGTTAAGACATTAGCCGAAACCGGTAATTCTGCCCCTTTAGCTACCTGGAAGGTATGAGCTCTGTATCTCAAATTAAAACTAAAGCCGCACTGAAACCGGGTAACTCCGCCACCCTGACGGTTAACGCAGGTTATAACGAAAGGATAAGTGTATTGAGCATGCTGGCGACGATTAACGATGCATTTCGGGCGTATCCGGTGTACAGCCAAGCTATCAAACAGTGACAGTTAATGCACATGTTTACGATGCCTACACAGAAGCAAACTCAGAGCTGAGTTCCGATCTGCCCGGTCCTCCTTGTGGCAGCACTTAAAATCCTAGGAAGGTTTTGTTCGTGTACACAAGGGCTTCCACGGCATAAACGGGACAGATGCATCTAGTCCTGTCGGTAATGGACTGACGGCTCAATCCCCCCTCGCTCTGCTGTAAGTCATTAACTTGGGTTAACGCAATCAGTAAATAGGAAGTTTAGAGTTCATCCTCAAATTTAGCTTCGTGCAGCATGGGTAGAAGGATGAAATCAAAGCGACACAGAGAATTTGAGCCTGATGTAATTAGAGGGCTTGCCTGCTTGTTAATGGCACTATTTCATTTTATCTACGACCTGGGCCTGTTTAACTTGATCCACTTTAGTTACGAAAACTCATTTATAAAAAACTTCCGCCTTGTCATTGTTACGCTATTTTTGAGCTTGTTTGGCTATGGTATGTATCAGGACTACCACCGAAATATAGTTATAACTAAAGTCATAAACAGATTGATGAAACTGGGCGGTTCAGCATTAACTATCAGCGTAATAACTTATATTTTCAGCCCAGATAATTGGATATATTTCGGCATACTTCATTTTATAACGCTAGCCAGCCTGGTTGCTATTCCTTTTGCTCGTATACCCAGTGTGGCTTTGATCTTAGGGCTGGGTATATTAGTCCAACACCTCTTAATAGACTCCTCCCTGGTTAAAGTATGTGACTCACTCGACTGTTGGAGTCAAGCTACTTACTTGATAAGGCAAGTTAATGAATGGGGGCTAACAACGATTGTATCTATCCCCTTGCCCGATACAACTTTGGATCTGGTGCGATTTGACCCTTGGATAGGTGTTGTATTGATCGGGATATGGCTTGGTGAAAAAAAGTTATTTGGTCTGAAAATCAACAAAAGCAAAATAACAAAAAACTTCGCCTTTTTAGGCCAAAACTCCCTGATTTTTTACTTGACCCACCAAGGTATTCTATTGCCAATCGCTTTCATTTGTTATTGGTTTACGGCTATATGATGTTGATGTGCTTGCTCAGTAACAGCACAATTTGGAGCCCGGGTGTTCACCTCCGTATACCGATAGATACCGAGTAAGGAAGCTTCCTGATCAAACTCTTCCAGTGTGTACATCCCCAAGCAAGGCACAGCACCTTTGGTATCAATACTTCCTGCAATCAACTTTTTGGCAAGGATTATCGCTGAGAGGGTTGGTATATAGGGACCAACTCCATTCTCGGCCCAAAGCACCCATTTAAAGTCGCTGGACCGAGATGTCGGACCATACCAGTCAAGCTGGTAATGACGGAGTTCGCGTTAATCCACTGATTACAATGTCATTCCCTCGAACGAGGGAATCCAGTGGCCTTTAAACCTATTACACAAAACCCAAGCTGTACGCCAGAACGGCAGAGCCTCGTTGAGTCAAACCACCTGCGGCGGTGGTTTAATTAATATCCCGTGTTGAACAGCGCAAAATAGAGAATTGGCTTTCATAAGCGGCTGAAAGAAGGTTATTCGCTCATACCATATTGCCTTCTACGCCTAGGATCTATGGCTCCCGTGACGACACGGTCACCATAGATACAGCTATTTGTTCAACACAGACTCATTAAGCTGCCGCTAAGGCCAGCTGTTTAGCGCTGTTAAAATCAGTTTTACCCGAACCAAGCTTAGGTACCAGCGCTACCTGCAGCCATTTGCTGGGTACCATCAGTGGATTACAACCCTGACTGAGCATAGCCTTTTTAACCTGATCAGTATCCAGCTCACCTTCATGTAGCAACACAATACGCTCTCCTTTTTTCGGGTCGGTCAAAGATACAGCCACCAGCTCTATGTCGTCACTATGCTGCTCTCGAACCGCCTGCTCCACGGCACTTAAACTGACCATTTCTCCACCCAACTTGGCAAAGCGGGAATACCTGTCCACGATTGTCAGGAAACCATCCTTATCTATCTGCCCTTTATCTCCGGTGACGTACCAGCGAGTACCTGCCATCTCACGAATCACCTCATTGGTTCTTTGTTTATCATTTAAATAACCCAGCATCACCTGGGCGCCACCTATCAGCACCATCCCCTGCTCACCGGTATCCAGCTCTGTAAATGTTTCAGGGTCCACAACTTTAAAACTGGTTCCGGGCAAAGGCATACCAACCGTATCCGTCTTACCGCCTAACTGAACCTGCCACCAGGTGGTATCTAATTGGTCTGGCAAGTTTACACTAGCCACTGGGGTCGTTTCTGTGGTGCCATAACCTTCCAATACAGGGTGATTAAACTTGCTTTCAAACAACTCTCGCACCTCTGGGTTTAGTTTCTCGGCACCGGCGACAACAAGACGTAAACTCTCAAACATCAGGGGGTGTAACTTTCGATTTTTAGCGTATAACCGCAGGAAGGTCGAAGTTGCAAACATCAGGCTGGCTTTATGTTTAGCCACGGCTTTACCCACACCTTCTGCATCCGTAGGGTCTGCATGACACACCATAGGCACGCCTTCAATTAACGGCATAAATTGGGTCACAGTTAGGCCAAAAGCATGAAATAGTGGCAAGGAAGCCATCACTACATCCGTTTCCTGGGTATTTAATACATCAGAGATCTGCTTTAGGTTCGCCATAATATTACTGTGACTTAACATCACACCTTTCGGCGCACCTTCGCTACCGCTGGAAAACATGATGGCGGCTGGATCTGTATTGTGAGCAGCCTTCAAAAATAGCAGGCGTAGCGCCCAGGCTGGCAATACTTTTACCATTCCCAGGGTAATTAATTTCTCTCCCTTAGTTATGCCTTGCCCCAACTCCTCCAGGTAAACAAGATTGACGCCAGACAGTACCTCGTCAAGGTCTATTCCTTTTTGTTTTAGCTTACCGATAAAACATTTAGAGCTGTATATAGTGTTGATTTCAGCCTGCTTGATGGCAGAAATAATAGCCTCCTGGCTAGCCGTATAGTTAAGGTTTACCAAAGTCTTACCCGCCAGTAAGCCTGCCATATTAACCAAAACACCCGGTGCACTGGTCGGCATTAAAATGCCGACATTTTGCTCTTTAGTAAGCTTCTTGATCCTTTTGGACAAACCTATCGCACCCGTTAATGTCTCACTGGCGGATAAAGAACTGCCCATAGAGTCCATTATTGCTGTTTCATTACCGCTACGCTTTACGCTATCTATCCAGGCGTGACCCAGACTCGGCAGAGCAGCCACATGCTCCTGCCAGGAATGAACAGATAAATCAAAGACGCGGCGTTTTAACACATCAACTTTCGTACTCTTAGGCAGAGGAGCCCCGAAAGCAACGACCAGATCCCGGTGCAAACCTGTGCTTCGGCTCTGCTTTAACCGGTCAGACGAACGGCTAAACTGGCTACCCCAAAGACCCCTTAAATAGAAAGGTACGATCTGGATATCTTGCTCACACATCTCACATGCACGTTCAAAGCCACGACGAAATTCCGCCAGGTGGCCCGTGCGACTGATGGTACCTTCGGGAAACAGTGCGACCACTTCCCCTTTATCCAATAGCTCTGCAACAGATTTCAACGACTTGATACTGGACGCACCGGACTCGATAGGAATACAACCCACCAGCTTAAAGAACCAACTTAAGTACCAACGGTTATAAATTGATGTGTGCATCACAAATCGAATGGGCCTTGGGCTGGCAATTTGTAAAATCGCCCAATCAATCCAGCTAATATGATTACCCAGCAACAGCACCCCACCCTGTCCGGGAATATTTTTCATCCCTTGAACTGACACCTTATAACGGCGTGACATGGTCCAGGATAAGGCAATACGAACTAAACTCTGGGGTAATTTAAAGACGGTATAGGTGCCACCGAATACGGCAATAATACCGGTAAAAGTCAGCAGGAATACACTGTCAAAACCATACACAGCAAATGCCGCAGTTAAGACCAGCAAACTGGCCATGACCACATTTTGCACCCAGTTATTTACTGCCAGGATCCTGCCCATTTCATTTTCACCCGCATGAAACTGGATCAAGGCATTTAGTGGCACAATAAAGATGCCACCCATAGTACCTATGGCAAGAAAACACAGACCCTGGGTGAAAGGGGAGCCCATTTGCGGCAACAACAACAAACTTACAGCTACACCTACAGCGCCTATGGGTATTAGGCCTGTCTCAATAAAAGAGCGTGACCAGCGTCCGGCCAACCAGGAACCGATGGCAATACCTAACCCGGTAGAGGCGATAATGGCCTGGATAACCATGGTATTAGTCACCGCGAAATGCGCCTTAGCGTAAGCGGGAAAAGCCGCCAACAGCATCTGCCCAATGCCCCAAAACATCGCCAGACCAATAATGGATAGACGAATAATCTTGCGGTCTTTTAACGGTCTAAGGCTATCCCTGGTCATCTGCCCGCTGCGGTAGGCTTGCCAATCAAACTTCTTGTCCGGGGAGCCTTGCTCCAGTTTCGGCAGTCGATAAGCCATTACCAGCTCAATCAAAGAGTTAGCCACCAGCAGCCAACCTAAGGGGGCAATCAGCAACAAAATTTCCTCAGGTGTGGTTGCATCCGGGGTATACCAGCGTTCAAATAAAAACGAGTAAGCCAAAGTACCCGACAAGATAGCTATGATGGATACCGCCTGCACCAATCCATTGGCGCCTGCCAGTCTCTCCTTGCCAAACAAGGGTCTGATGTAACCATACTTAGCGGGAGAATAAAAAGCCGATTGCACCGCCAATAAAAATGTCATGGCGAAGGCCGGCCAAAACCAACCCAGGTAATAACAGACAGTGATCCCTAAAGTAAGCACCACGGCTGCCCAAGCAGCTACCCGCATCACCTGATTTTTGGGGTGCCGGTCCGCCATAAACCCTGCGGGGGTGAGTAACAAGATAAAAGGCAATAAAATAAGGCCGTTAACCAGGGCGGTAAGCAGGATTTGCTGCTGTCCGTCATATACCTTAAACACTGTATTCTGGATCACTATCTTATGGCCCAAGTCGACAAAGGCATTTAAAAATACCGCAATTATAAAAGGCCATGCGCCGGTAAAACTGGTCAGCTTTTTCATCTTTTTTCCCGTTCCTTAGGGTAGGATTTTTATACAAGCATCACGATTATGATAAATGGCTTAATTAGCACAAGCTAAATTTTAGAAGTTGGCTATATTGCATGCTAAGGTATCGTATATTGCAACTTTATAATTATTGAATGCCAAACATGTCGCAGACTACAGCACTAATTGCCGCCCTTAAACGTCAGCTAAAGGCACATGGCAAAACTTATCAAGATGTATCCCGAGCTCTATCTCTCAGTGAAGCTTCGGTGAAGCGCCTGTTTTCAGAAGGTAATTTAAGCCTGCCCAGGCTGGAAGCCATCTGCGACCTGATCAGTATAGATATGAGTGAGTTAGTGCTGTCCATGGCACAAGAAAAACAAAAGCTTACTCAACTTAGTCAGGAACAAGAGCAGGAAATAGCTGATGATTTAATTCTGCTGTTAATAGCGATTTGTGTGGTCAACGGCTATAGCCATAAGGAAATAACTCAGCAATACGATATTGAGGAAACAGTGCTGATCCAGAAACTGGTGAAGCTGGACCGGCTAAAACTCATCGAACTACTACCGGGCAATAAAGTTAAACTAAGGATCGCAGCCAACTTTAACTGGCTGCCTGGTGGACCCATACAGCAGTTTTTCCAGCAGCGTATTAAAGAGGAGTTTTTCAGTAGCCGGTTTAACAAGAGTACTGAAAAGCTTATCGTTTTGAACGGCTTATTGTCCGGAGGAAGCAATGCCGAGCTACAGAAACGAATGCAGAAGCTGGCCAGCGAATTTGTGGTGCTAAAGAATGACGACGCTCACCTGAGCATGAATGATAAACACGGTACCACTCTGGTGGTGGCAGTCAGGCAATGGCACTCCAGCTTATTTGAAGGCATTAGTAAAAAGTAACCAGATAGTGTCCCCATAACTGCAATAGACTGCATCTACATGGATAATGCACTGACTATACTTTTGAGTTATGTACTGACTAAATAAGGTCAATGAGATCCAACAACAGCAGACTACAACTGGCTAAACTTCTGCTTTATAAAATCACAGAATGCCTGGACCCTGGCAGTCCTGTGCATCAGTAAGTGAGTTACCAACCAAAAATCCACATCCCAGTCAGTCCAGGGACCCAGTATGGGGGTTAACCCCGTTTTGGTTTTGTATATGGCACTGCTCATACCACCGATACCTATTCCGGCAGTGATAGCCTGGGTGTTATTCACCACATCGAAGGCGCGGTAAACAATATTCTCAGGCGCTATGTATTTCTCTATCCACTGCAATGAGGGGATGGGTTTAGCCGGATCGCCAGAAATAAACTTATGCTCTGTGACTAATTCCTCCCGACTTGTAGGTAAACCAAAACGCGCTATGTATGAGTCGCTGGCATATAGTCCGGAAGACATGTTCATTAATTTCTGGACGATATAGTCCGGCTCCGAAGGCCTTTTACCGGGTCGCATGGCAATATGCGCTTCTCCGTAGTCCAGCCTGAGTCGACGGGAATCTAACGACACTTCAAGCCTGATATTCGGATGTAACTGCTGAAACTCTGCAAACCAGGGAGTGAACACACCCATCAAACCGCTGACGGTGGTGACCGTCAGCACACCGCTAATTTGTTGATCACTGCCCTGCAAGTGGCCGGATAACTTATCCAGTTGCTGGTGAATATTTCCTGCCACCTGCAACAGCGCCTTACCCGCTTCCGTTGGTTCGTAACCACGGGCATGACGGAAAAACAGCCGGGTATTCAACTTTTTTTCCAGCCCACTGATCCGGCGTAATACGGTGGAATGGTGGATATCCAGGACTTCGGCGGCAGCCGACAAAGTGCCCAATTTCGCTACCGTATAAGCGATGCGAATATCATCCCATTGTTCTATCTGTGCATTCATGCACACTAGTTTTGCGTATATTCTGTTTTAGTGCAAATTTGCTTTCGTTAATATGTGTTCAAGCCAACAGAACAGGGAATGTAAACATGACTAAAGCTACTAAAATCGTCGCAATTGCAGGCAGCCTACGTAAAGATTCTTTTAATGCCGTACTGGTAAAACAAGCAGCCAAAGCCGCTTTATATGCCGGCTCGGAAGTAGAAGTATTAAATCTGGCGGATTTCGATATCCCTCTTTTCAGTGAAGATCTGGAAGCTAACACTCCGGAAGGCGTTCAGCAATTGAAGCAAAAAATCCGCGAAGCAGATGGTTTATTGGTAGCTAGCCCTGAATATAACGGCTCTATTAGTGGTGTGCTGAAAAATGCATTGGATTGGATTTCACGTACCGAGCCAGATCAAAAGCCAGCATTCAGAGACACAACAGTTGCCCTGCTATCCACCTCTCCCGGTGGTTTAGGCGGCCTGCGTGGACTAAGCCATGTTCGCGACATTTTTGTCGGCATGGGTAGCCTGGTGCTTAGCAACCAGATAGCTGTTGGCAGTGCTTATCAGGCATTCGACCAAAATGGTGAACTCAGTGATGAAGGTATGGCTTCCCGCGTACAACAGCTTTCTGAAGAGCTGGTGACCACAGTGCAGAAACTAAAAGCTTAATCGACAAAAAATGCTGTTGGCGGTTAGCACTCCTGAGTAAGCAGGAGTGCTGCGTCTGTTAAGGGCGAGCAACACATTTAATAAAGACAAAATTTGGTTGGTTGGACAATTTCATATAGAACTCGGGATTAATTTCTGCCATTCGCTCTGATGGTTTCCCCTCATATAAGTCAACAACACACATACCTGCTGCGGAAATAGAGCCAATTAGCTCTGTTAACGAGCGTCGGTAAAATTGCACTTCAACCGGATGTCCCAGTGTATCCCACTGCTCAACTATCAACTCTCGCTTAAAGTAGTTTCCCGAAGGGGAAGCGGTAAAATCCACCATAGGATGATGAGTAGAGAATACGAATACCCCATTAGATTTGAGACAGCGTTGAATATCAGTAAACAACACATTGAGATGGTTAAGATAGTGGACCGCTAATGGACAAATGATCACATCGTATTGA
Source organism: Psychromonadaceae bacterium (assembly GCA_965249895.1). Classification (GTDB taxonomy): domain Bacteria; phylum Pseudomonadota; class Gammaproteobacteria; order Enterobacterales; family CBDFNC01; genus CBDFNC01. Next base: position 66,353 of record CBDFNC010000001.1, on the reverse strand, counting down.
TTATCCGCTTCTCCAGGCAGACCGAATGCCAAGTCCTGTACATAACAATTTACCTGGTTAGTCAGCTTCTGATTTACCGAACTAACCATTTCATCAGACACATCAACCGCTGTTACCTTTGCCCCTTGTTTAACCAGGTACTCCGCATACACCCCAGGCCCACAAGCCAGATCTAGCACAGATTTCCCCTTAAGTTCTGGCAACATAGAAAGCAACGAGGGGCGCTCCAGGTGCGCATTAAAGATATTGTCGCGGATTGCCTTATCGTACTCCTTGGCGAACTCGCTATACATGGGACTTTTCATAGGATTTAGACTTCTGTCTCAATGAGTTAGAATTGTTACACTTTATCGGTTTGATGAGCAATTCGATAGCAGGACTGAACAAATCCATTATTCCAGCTTTTAGTGTTTACATGGGCCAATTTTATATCTTTGTTCAACTGCCCAAATAGTGGGATACCTTGACCAATTAAGAGCGGGAGCCTGGTAACAATCATGTCATCCACCAAACCAGCCTGAAGAAATGACTGGATAACCTGGCCACCATCCAGATAGATACGCTTAATAGCCTGGCTAGCAAGCTTATCTAACAGCTGGTCCGGTGCCAAATTGGAAATACTCACCTTACCCACTAAGTGCTTCGGTACTTCCTGTAGGCTGTTGCTCAACACTATCACTTGCTTCGATGAATAGGGCCATTCATCGAACTCCAGCACTTTTTGGAATGAGTTGCGGCCCATGACCAGACAATCCACGGAATCCATAAATTTGTGGTAGCCATAGTCTTCATCTGGACTTGGCGGCTCTATATCATGAAGCCACTGAATATCGCCATCTTCTCTGGCGATATATCCATCTAAGCTGGTTGCAATAAAAACAGAAACATGAGGTTTAGAAACAATAGGCATACATTTTCTCAATAAATCAGTTTGCTTCGCGATGAGGGGGTTTTCACTGCTAAATAACCCCTCCTTTATTAGGCTTCAATATTACCGTGTTTGATAAGAAAATCTTTAACTACCTTCGAAAACAGATCAGGAGCATCTTTGTGCACTTCATGTCCTGCATATGGAATATTGAACAAACCAGCACCTTCAACCTGCTGCCGTAATTCCGTAGCGTGTTTCAGCAAAAAAAGATGATCTTCATCTCCCCGTACAAGCAATGTAGGGGCTGTTATTTGTTTGACAGAGCCGCCAGGATATCCGCCAGACCCGGTATCCGTCCAGAGAGATATCACATTGTTAACCAACGCCTCGACGTCCGGTTCAGGATTGTTTGTTGTGTAGTAGGAGACTGAATCGGGGAACCAATCTCTCCATTTACCAGATGTCACACTGCTTAATATTTGTAATACAGGGTCGTTAGGATCTATTCGGCTATGGGCGCCCACAGCCACTAAAGCTTTGACTCGTGATGGCGTTTCAGCTGCCATTCGATAGGCGGTTATCCCACCGTCACTGAAGCCAAGCACGGAAAAGCAATCTATGTCCAAGTGCTCAAGAACGGCCTCCACATCAGCCTGATGCTGTCGATACGTCAAGCGAGATGTCCCGAGTGTAGATTTTCCATGCCCACGAAAATCGATGCCAATAAACTTAAATTGGCTTGGCAACATATTGAGGATGCCATTGAAGTCAGTGAGGTTTCCCATACCGCCGTGAAGCAAAAGCAGAGGTTTTCCTGTTGGGTTGCCTGTGGTCTCAAAATATATCTTTGCACCTTCTAGTTGAAGGTGCTGCCCAGAGAAATGGGTAAAAGCAGTCACGATAGAATTCTCCTCGGAGGAATGTACGTTAATGGAAGCCTAACCAAGTGGATTGCCGAGCCCAAACACAATAGTGCATCAAGATTGAACCCCAATGTAGACCTCAATCTCAGTTTCAGTTTCAGTTTCAGTTTCAGTTTCAGTTTCACTACGATACAGTTCAAAGTCCGTGGCATAAGAACGGTTATAGTCCTTATCTTCGTCGGCAAAATAATTCCAGATTTGTTGCCATAACTGTATTACTACGTCTGGCATAGCGCCTTCACCACGAAACACCAGATAATTTCCCTCGTTTATCGTGACAGTCTCCAGGCTGAGGTTAGGGGCAGGTTTGATTTGATCAGAGCCTGCCAATACAGAAAATTCCCCCGCTGCATCAGACTCATAGTCAAAATAGACGCCAAAGACAGTCCCTCCATTATTGGAGTCGACTGAAATATTCTTGGAAAAGTCGGCCCACAAACCACCAATCTTGGCAGACTCAGGATCTGTTTCATCTCGATTACAGGTACGAACACTAAAACCCCTGATGTTTGTTTGCTCGACTCTGACTAATTCCATTTCTAGCTCCTTTATCTTAAGACTGCATATCAAAATTTATATATCAGACACTGCTCTCAAAAGTGTCTGATTGGGACTATACCCCACCACTACTGACAGGTTTTGACAGTAGCCGATCCAGCCGGTCCTATTCGTTCAGTTAACTAAAGCATCACTAAACCCACCTCAAAGTTGCTTATATCGATACTTTTCTTATATCACTTTACGCAGAGGTCTAGCTGAATAAGACTCTAGCCGAAACCAGCAGACAACATCTCCAGGGAGAAATTATGTCACAGTGCAATTGGAAGGCAGGTTTAGTGGTCGGTGCCTTAGCTTTATGTTCCGCAACAACTCAGGCCGCGGGTTTATTAAAACCGGCCAACGCGGCCTATCAGGATTTAGAAATCAAATCGCACCATGTAACAGTCAGCATTCAGGATGGTTACGCGGTAACCCAGGTAGAGCAAGTCTTCCATAACCCTAACTCACAAGATCTCGAAGCCCTGTACTCGTTCCCGGTGCCACAAGGCGCCGCCGTTGGTGAATTTACTTATTGGATCAACGGCCAGGCCGTGACCGGTGAAGTAGTAGAAAAACAACAAGCCAGACAAATATATGACCAGGAAAAAGCAGCCGGAAGACATACGGCTTTAACTGAGCAAGATGACTTTCGAACATTTGGTAGTCGTGTCTACCCGGTTCAGGCCAGCTCAGATGTCAGGATCAAATTGGTCTACTTGCAGCAAGAAAATATCGATACAGGTACGGGACGCTATGTATATCCGCTGGAAGAAGGGGGTGTAGACGAGGAACAAAATGCATTCTGGACCCGCAACGACGTGGTAAAAGAAGATTTTAGTTTTACCTTGGAGCTGAACTCCAGCTACCCCATTGATGGGGTGCGCTTACCCGCTCATAGCCAGGCCCAGGTAACCCAATTAGACTCACAAAAATGGCAGGTTAAACTAGGTAATCGCAGTGAAGAAGCTGGTCAGCACTCGGCCAAGCTCGACAAAGATATCCTGGTTTATTGGCGCCATCAAACTGGCCTGCCTGGATCGGTAGACCTGGTAACCCATAAAGATGCAGACAAAAAACGCGGCGCCTTTATGCTGACCTTAACCCCAGGCGACGACCTACAGCCTACCTCAGGTAGCCGGGACTGGATCTTCGTGCTGGATAAGTCCGGCTCCATGGATAGCAAGTACGCCACCCTGGTTGAAGGCGTTCGACAAGGGCTGGCAAAACTACCGTCCGGTGACAGGTTCAGGGTCATTACATTTAATAGTTCAGCCACCGATATCACATCCGGCTTTCAACCCGTGACTGCAAAAAACGTGGAAGGGGCTATGCAGACCCTGATCAGTCAAGGTGTCGATGGAGGCACAAACCTTTATCAAGGGCTAAAAATGGGATTGAAGGGGCTGGATGCCGACAGAGCCAGTGCCGTTATCCTGGTGACAGATGGTGTGGCTAATGTGGGCGTGACGGAAAAGAAACAGTTCTTACAATTGCTCGAAAAACGAGATGTCCGCCTCTACAGCTTTATTATGGGCAACAGTGCCAACCGACCCCTGCTGGAAGGCATGACAAAAGTATCCAACGGGTTTGCTGCCAATATCTCCAACTCTGACGATATTATGGGGCAGCTTATGTTAGCCACCAGCAAAATGACTCATGAAGCTCTGCGAAACATTCAGGTCTCCATCAAGGGTGTTAAGGTGACTGGCCAGACTCCTGAAAACCCAGCCAGCCTGTATCGCGGCCAACAACTCACTGTATTTGGCCACTATTATGGTCAGGGGGAAGCAACACTCACCCTATCCGGCTCTATTAACGGACAGCGACAGGAGTACAAGACCAGGGTCAATTTCCCCCAGACATCAAGCCTCAACCCTGAGCTGGAACGTCTTTGGGCTTACGCCAACATCAGACGGATGCAGGACAAAATGGATTACCTGGGTGAAGAGACCGATACCAAGCAGGCGATCACAGATCTAGCGGTGGAATATGGCCTGGTTACCAATTACACCTCCCTGCTGGTTGTCGAAGAAGAAGTATTCCAGCAACTAGGTATTCAGCGAACAAACCAACAAAGAGTGGCTAGGGAACAAACAGCCAGGGAGCAAAGAGCAGCGGCTCCCGAGCCAACAAGTAATCGCGCCGATACCAATGAGCCTATGTTCCAGTTATCCAGGCCCAGTACGGGTGGTGGTGGCGCCATGAGCCCATGGTTACTCAGCATGATGAGTTTATTGCTTATGGCTAAACTATTCAGGCGAACCAATAACAGTCAAAAATAAATCGAATAACTAACGCCAAGGATAAAATCCACGATATTTCGTGGATTTTATCCTATACTGCCCCTTTCCTTATTCGAGACGGCAAAATGGCAAAGCAAGGTGTAGAGTTTTTACCGAAAAACCAGTTATTACTCGATGCCGTAGGGGAAGGTATCTATGGATTTGATCTGGATGGTAACGCCGCTTTTATTAACCAGGCCGCGGAACAAATGACAGGTTGGTCGGCGCAGGAGTTGATAGGAAAATCCATCCATCAATTTCACCACCACAGCCACGTCGACGGCTCCCACCACCCACTAGAAGAGTGCCACATTTATGCAACCTTGCACGATGGCAAACCAAGGCATGTGGATGATGAGGTATTCTGGCGTAAAGATGGCAGCTGCTTTCCCGTGGAGTACACTTCCACACCTATATTCAAGAAAAGCCGCCTGATCGGTGTGGTGGCAATATTCCGTGATATATCCTTGCAACGGGAAACAGAACAGGCGCTACGTAATGCCTTAACACAAGTTCAGCAACTGACCGAACAGCTACAGGACGAAAATCTCTACCTTAAAACCGAAATCAATACCGAGCACAATATTGATGGAATGGTAGGCAATACGCCCATTTTTAACCATATGATGTCTCAAGTACATTTGGTTGCCTGTACAGACAGTACCGTATTGATCCGCGGAGAAAATGGTACCGGTAAAGAGCTAGTCGCCAGAAGCTTGCACCATCTGAGCCACAGGGAAAATCGCCCCTTAGTGAAAGTGAACTGCGCTGCCTTTACTCCCAGCCTGCTGGAGAGCGAACTCTTTGGCCATGAAAAAGGGGCCTTTACCGGAGCAATAGAACGACGTAAAGGCCGATTTGAATTGGCGGACAAAGGGACTTTATTTCTTGATGAGATAGGTGAATTATCCCAGGAAGCCCAATCCAAGCTACTGCGAGTGCTCCAGGAGCAAGAATTTGAACGTGTTGGTGGCAGCAAGACTCTTAACGTCGATATCCGAATTATTGCCGCTACCAACCGGGATATAAAAAAAATGGTAGAACAAGGTTTGTTTCGTATGGATCTCTACTATCGCTTAAATGTATTCCCTATCGAAGTACCCAGTTTAAGGGAGCGTATTGCAGATATTCCGCTACTGGTGACCAGTATTTTGCAGAACCTTAACAAGAAACTCGGCAAGTCCATCAAAAGTGCCAGTAGCCAAACCCTGAGTGAGCTGATGGCTTATGCCTGGCCAGGTAATATTCGCGAACTACAGAATGTGCTGGAACGAGAAGCCATTATTTGTCAGGACAATACTCTAACCTTGTCCACGCTTTTGCCCAGTAAAGCGAGGAAAACCAACCAGCTCAAACAACCCCTGGCGCAAATGGAAAAAGACTATATTGAAGCGGTTTTAAAACAAACCAAAGGTAAAATTGGTGGTGCTAAAGGTGCGGCCAAAATACTGGCTTTACCCGACAGCACTCTCAGGTCCAGAATGCAGAAATTAGGTATTAAACGACCTTAAACCACGATATACCGCGGAAGACACGATATGTCGTGGATTTATTTTGAATTAATCAAAATAAATGTATAAATATCAATTACTTAAAATGTAAAAAGTCGGTATGAATTTTGCCTAACTAGGGAGGTCAAACTTATAATAACAATGGTTGTATAAATGGAAGCAAAAGCATCTCAAGTCATTCCCGTTAAAAATATCGATACCATCTATATTCGCGAATCAAAGGGACCACTACAACGCGCACGCCGCTCAATAAACTGGCTGCTCTGCTTGGCATTTTTTCTCTTACCCTGGGTACCCTGGGGTGATCGTCAGGGCGTGCTACTGGCCATAGAAGAGCAAAAGTTTTATTTCTTTAGCACCACCCTTTGGCCTCAAGATTTTACCCTGCTTGCCTGGTTTTTGATTTTCGCTGCATTTGCATTGTTCCTGATCACCTCTTTATACGGTCGGCTATGGTGCGGATTTGTATGCCCGCAAACCGTCTGGACACTGTTCTATGTCTGGATTGAACGTAAGATCGAAGGTAATTCGGCGCAAAGGGAAAAGCTGGACAGGGGACCATGGACCTTGCGGAAAGTCGGCAAGAAATCCCTGAAGCACCTGCTCTGGTTTCTCGCGGCAAGTTTAACCGGCATCACCTTTATTGCTTACTTTATTCCGGCCAAAGAGTTGTTTCCCGATGTGCTGACTTTCACCACCACCACTTGGGTGGGTTTTTGGGTGTGGTTTTTCGCCATTATTACCTACCTGAACGCCGGATTTATGCGCGAGAAAATGTGTCTGCATTGCTGTCCTTACGCTCGATTCCAATCAGCCATGTTCGACAACGACACCAAAACCATAAGCTATAACCCGACCAGGGGAGAAAGTCGAGGACCGAGAAAGCGCAAACAAGATCATAAAGCCCTGGGCTTGGGCGACTGCGTCGATTGTAAGTTATGTGTCGATGTATGCCCAACCGGTATAGATATTCGAGATGGGCTGCAATATGAATGTATCGACTGCGGAGCCTGCGCAGATGTATGTGATCAAACCATGAGCAAGTTTGGTTACGACAAGGGACTGATCCTGTTTGCCAGCGAAAATAGCTTAAGGGGTGAAACCACACCGAGAGCGCGTAGTAAAGTTATAGGTTATTCAGTCGTCACCGCCTTGTTTATGGTTCTGGTGGGTTTTCAGGCTTTTCACCTGACCCCAATGGAGTTTAATGTGATCAGGGACAGAAATGAGTTGTATCGTTACAACCAGGATGGCTGGGTGGAAAACAGCTACACGGTGAAGATCCTTAACAAGACCCAGCAGGACCAAGATTATCAGATCCACATCTCTGGCAATCCATCCCTGCAGATTGCTGCTAACAGTAAGATATCCGTAAGAGCAGGAGAAATGGTGAATACACCCATCACCCTGATGGCTGATCCGGAAGAGCTGGCAACAAAAATGACCCAGTTTAGCCTCACGGCCACCAGTCAAAACCATTCTGCAGATCAGGCCACCCAGAAAAGCTCGTTTTTCAGCGAAGGTTAATTCTAGCCAATATTGCCGCGGTTCAACCCGCGGCTTACTGTATGCGGTCAATCAGGGCCGCCAGACATTGTCAGCTTTCTGGTAGTCCGACACTCGATCAAGTGGCCTGGGGCGGCCACCAAGCTTGCTGTCAGGCCGCCGGGTCCTTCGTGCAAGGAAATGACAGAATCGACGTTTCAGGAATAGGCAGGTTGAGCTGTATTTTTGTAGGAGTCGAACCCATCTCAGGGATGAGATGCAAAGCGCATGGACGCACGTTCGGCGAATATCGCGATCGCTGTGTTCGCCCTGTCACCTTCAAAGAGGCATCCGCTCATACTAGGCCGTGAATATAGCCTTGAATTTGGCGATTCAGGATGAAAACTAATTGGGTGAAACCACCAGCTTACCGGTGATATTGAACGGTTGCATGGCTTTACCTGCTCATTTCCCAGACTCATCCCGGCATCCGGCATTCAACCATTCCTGCCATACCGGCTTATTCATTTCCAGCCACTTTTTCGCCGCGTTCTGCTCTGTCCTTCCCTCCACCACTACCCAGGCACTTAAGGTAGAAATCTGCATACTGTTAAAAGTGATACGTTTAAGTAGCGAAATGGCGCAGGGATAACGGCTAACCAACTTACGGTTAGCGATCTTTTTAAGCCAACCGTCTTTTGGATTACCACAGTCGTAGGGAAACAAGAAATTAATACCCCATTCTGGCTCGGTTTCACAGGCTTTGCTCCAAGCTGGGAATTCTACAAACTTGCCTTTATAAGCCACTACAGCCCAATTAGGTGTCCAGTTAAACATCACTAGGGCAGACTTTTGCTGGTAAGCCACCTCCAGCTCTTCCCATAACTCATCAGCACTCACCCGAACAACGCGAAAGTGAAGCTTTAAAGCCCTGATCCTGGCTGCATCCGGCTTTTCCCAAGGCCCGCCTACATAGCGGCCATAAGGCTCTGTATCAGGACTAATAAACTTCGGCCAGCACTTTAATAATGCACGCCAGTCCGGCAACCCGGGACACAGCTCTTCGACATGGATCGGATACCACCACTCCTCCCTCGTTTTAGCCTGATGCTCTCCGAGGTCGACGATATACCCATCATTAAGCAGTAACTCGAATTTATCTGCCATGGTTCCTTCCCACACCTCCATCTGCACATCTGCCCGGTCCCTTTTTAGCATCGACCATTGCTGTCGGGTCGAAAAATGAACCAACTCTACCGGGAACCCGGCTTTATTCAGTATCTCAGCGGTAATATAAGAAATGACTAGCTGACTGGACCAGTCATTGAGAATAATGCGAACAGGTGGCTTGGAATGCTCTGTAGCAAAAGCCGAAAACCAGAGCAATAACAGCATGGCAAAAAGAAGTGGTTTCATCTGTTAACTCAAACGGAGGAACTAAATAAAGTTTAGTGGATTACTTAGTCACACTCTTATATCCCAATTTAGCCTTTGCTCTCTGGCTAATAACAATATGTAAGAAGCAGAATTATTATTGCACTGATCGGATCTAATTAAGTAGGAGCCCTTAACGGAGCCTGAACGATGAAAGCCCTGTCCATTTTTATATTCTCGCTACTTTTAACGACAACCAGCTGCGCTTCACACTATTCGAATAACAGCACTTACAAGCCCAGCCAGTTTCATCAATTACAAACCATCCAGTACGGTGAGATAACCGGCCTAAACAGTGTCCCAATAAGCAATAAAGACGGCACAGTGGCCACTGTAGTCGGTGGTATTACCGGATTAGCGATTGGTAATCTGTTTGGCAGTGGTAGAGGTAAAAAAGCCGCCACCATAGTCGGTGGCCTTGGTGGTGCATTATTGGGAAACCGCTGGGCAAAAAGCCGTCAGAGGCAGCACGGCGTGGAAATCAATATCCGCCTGGATAATGGTAGTCAGGTCTCCCTGCTCCAGGATAGCGGCGAAAGCTTCAGGGTGGGGCAAAGGGTCAAGCTGATCCAACAGTCTAACGGCAATGCCAGAGTCACCCGCCTCTAGATAGGCTAAATTGGATTAGTTTTTAGGCGTGAAAAACAAAGTTCAGGTGTAACCCTTGTGGAAGAAAACTGTATTGCACAGAACACCTTTATATATTAACCCTACTCATGTTTTTTCTTTTTTCGGTGAAAATCCACCCTTTCCCCGGGGGCAATCAATTGACTGATTTGCACCGGGGCGCCAGAGCGATGTAGTTTCAGGTAACCGATACCGCTTTGGTTTAAGAGCCCCACCTTGCCTATATTTGACGGTATGCGCTGACGTAAACGCATACGTTTACGTTTGGTAAACAAGTTTAATGGAGAATAGGGGCCAAACAACAAGTTGTTACTCTTTTCCAGCCAGGTGAGCAGCGTCTGTGGAAAGGTATTTTTGATACCGCTGGAAGTAATTTGCCACACCCGCGGACTACTTCGCTTGAAACGATACACTATGTCGAAAACAAAGGAGTAATGCACATCACCGGACAGGATCACGAAGTGTCTAGGCGTTTTTTTATGGGCAAACATATTCAACAGAGTACTTGCTGAGCCGGGGTGGGCCATCCAGTTCTCCGCATCCACCATCAGCGGCTGACCCAGCAAGGTAACGATTCGCTGCACAGTTTCAATAGACTTGATACCAAACATAGGTGCAGGACTGACCAGGATCACCGCGTCTTCACCGATTAAGGTTTGCTGGGTTTCACATAAGGCTTCCCAGTCCATTAATCCCGACGGTTTGTTTATATTGGTTTCCGAGCGCCAACGCCGGGTCCGGATATCCAATACCACCAGCTTAGGGATTGTCGGCAGCTCATAATGCCAGTGCTCAAACTGGTAAAGCATATCGATAAAGGTATCTTGCCCTGATTGATCTTCCGGGTTGAAACACGCCTGAGCCTGGGCAAGAAAACCCTGGTCAAACTTATCCGGCGCGTTTCCCCACCCCTGACATAGCCAATATGCCGCCAGAGTATTGCCGATAATCCGCCTGGAGAAAGGGTTACCATAAGCCGCCTGCTCCCAGCCCGCCGTGAGGTTCCAGTCATCGGTCACATCGTGATCATCGAAAATCATATATACGGGTATATGCGCCATTAAGCGCTGTACTTTGGGCAGTCCGGCGACAAATTTATCGATCTGCTGTTTTTCTTTTTGCCAGTCCGGGTGTGCACATATGGAGTAACTGCATTGTTCCCAGTCCACCCTACGCCATAATACCGGAGACCAAACCAGCAGATACATTGCCATCACTTCAGCAAGAGAAATCAGGTGATTATCACTGTGTACCGAAGTGAAAATTTGCGTCTTTTGCTTGCCCGTCAGGCGCGACAAAAAACCCTGACTATCGCTGTAAGGCAACAACTTATGGCGCTGATAATAACCGTCTGGATGCGCAAGCAAGGCCTGGCTATCTGGCACATTCTCATCCTGAAATTGCTCATCATACAAACCCAGGTTTTGTATAGTTTGGTGGATAGCAAACAGGGTGGGACCAGCCACATCATCGGCATAGATCTGATCGCCTGACAGCATAAGCAAAGCGGTGCGCTGCTCCCCCTGAGTCACTTGTTGTTCTAACAAGGCATCAGCATTTAACAGGCCATCATCACTGGCATGATGCGGGTTACGGCAAGAGCCGTGAAACATACTGTGAATATGTGGTTCGAAGGTAAAGCTTGGTTTATCTTGCCCTGAGTAGCACAACTCGGGAAATAGCTCGGTCAGACCAAGCTTATCAAACCGGATATCGTACTGATAAGTAAAACCCGGTGTCAGCGGCTCAGCTGGGATAATGTTCAGCAAATGAACCCAGGCAGACTCACCCACACGAATGCTGGTAGCAATTTCCTCCAGGGGGAATTCAACTATCTGCTTAGCTTCAGCATATAGAGTGAAGCCTCCCTGTAAAGGCCGTGTCGTAGCCAACCAAATGGCTATATTCTGCTCGGTAACACGACGTACTATGGGCCCGGCGATTATAGGAGGAAGATCATTCACTTTAATTAACTTATTTGCTTATTTAACTTAGGTGACTGAATTTACCAGATTACACAGAAACTGAGGATAGATTTACGCAGTTTTACGCCCTAATCCTTGCCATTTTATAAACACTGACATATTCCCCGTTGCGATAGGCATAGCTGTCACACTGACCTTCAACGTCAAAACCAAACTTTTTATACAGGGCAAGCGCGGCTTCATTATCTGTATATGTCTCTATTTCCAGCCGTTTAATGTTGAGCCAGTTATCTGCCAGGTTAATAGCTTCCGCCAGCAATCGGGATCCCACTCCCTGCCCTGTATAGGATTCACTCACCCCCATACCAAAAGTGCCCACATGGCGCCTGCGCATTGAGGTGAAAACTTGAAGCCCCAGCTGGCCGATCACTTCCCCGTCCATCACAGCCACCAGGCTTTTTACATTATCCGGTAATTTGCTCAGCCGTTGCTGCCATAGATCCAGGGAAGGGTGAGGCAGCTGCAGAGTTCCACTATATACATATGTTTGCTCATACAGGCGTTTTATGCTCTCAATATCGCCTTGTTCACTATGCCTTATTGCTATTTCATTATTCATACAAACACCCTCCCCTCATTACAAAAGCCATATAGAATCAAATGGATAATTAACACAAAATGCATATTTAAAAACATTACCAATTTAGTCCCCCAGAGCCGAGGTCGTCTAGTTTCGCCACACCTTTACGGTTAAAGGCCAACAAACACTTCTCTTTTCATCCGATATTGGCCAAAGCGCCACAAGTTGACTTTCAAGTTCAACTACCGGGTCGATATTATGTTCTTTTTGATACCCCTTAATGGCGGACCAGGTCCGTATGTACCCCAGTACTTGGGATAAAGACCATTGTTCCGTTAAGTTGAATGGTGGGAGCTCCAGCGACTTCATTGGCATGGACACATCGGCATAACCGTTTTCCACCATCTTGCGCTCTGCCGGCCAAAATGGGCCAATCACATTATGGTAGAAATCTGCAATCACCTTATCTATTTCAGCAGAGATAGATATCAGGTTATAACTCCAAACCGCCAGAACTCCGCCGGGTTTAAGCACCCTTTTTACCTCGCAGGTAAAGCCAGTTAAATCAAACCAGTGTAAAGCCTGGGCCACCGTGATCAGGTCACAACTTTGCGCCGGCAGACCAGACTCTTCAGCGGTTGCTTGCTGGTAAGTTACACCCTTGGCTTGATACGCATTATCCAATTGAACCTGACTGGCGTCTGTCGCTACCACTGTTTGGTAATGGTCAGCTAACCCAGCTGCGGCTTGTCCAGACCCGGTTGCACAGTCCCAGGCTTTTAGATGTTCCCGGGTTAGGGATGCAAAATAGGCGAACAACTCGTCTGGATAACCAGGCCTGAACCTGGCGTAATCGTCAGTTTTCGTAGAGAAATGATCCTTAAACTCCATTCTCGCTCCTAATATTGTGATGTCTTGTGCGATTTATCAGAACTCGCGGTATAGTCAATAGATCGCCATATAACTCATTCATTACCTAGGAAAAAACAATGCCAACCATACTTATCACAGGTGCTAACCGAGGTATAGGGTTAGCCTTAACTAAACTATTCGCCGATACATCTTGGTCTGTTATTGCCTGCGCCCGGGATCTGGACAGGGCACAAGAGCTTACCGACTATTCCAATCAAAAAGCGAACGTTCGTATATTCCCGCTGGATGTTACCAAACAAACAGAAATCGATGCGCTTGCGCGACAACTACACAATGAGCCCATAGATATTCTGCTAAATAATGCCGGTTTTTACGGTCTTAAAGGCAGCGTATTTGGAGAGGTGGATGCCGAGGTGTGGCGCCAGGTATTAGACGTGAACACCATAGCCCCACTAATGATGGCCCAGGCTTTCGTGGACCATGTATCAAAAAGCCATCATAAACTGATTGCCACCATCAGCAGTAAGATGGGTAGCATCACAGATAATCACTCGGGTGGGGCTTATTTGTACCGCTCTTCCAAAACGGCGGTAAATCAAATAGTCAGAAGTATGGCGATAGACTTAGAGGTGCGGGGGATCAAAACCGTAAGTCTGCACCCAGGTTGGGTTAAGACAGATATGGGCGGACCAAATGCCCATATCACGGCGGAACAAAGCGTCCAGGGCTTAAAGCAGGTGATGGAGTCTGTAACTCAGGAACAGTCCGGCCTGTTGATTAACTATGACGGCGATATTATTCCCTGGTAAGCGCATAAGGGAGGCTTTGCATCTCCCTTTTTCAACCCTCGAATTGCTACAGTTAAACACTCTCCCCCTATTTCTCGGTGAAAACCGAAAGAGCGGTTCATATAACCCCTGAATAGCGCTTACAACGACTAAATTCCATCTTTCAGTCTGTAAGCTAACCTACTGTACTTAATGTAATTTCGTGTGGCAACAAAGAACAAAATCACCTGTACTATTGCTGCTGCATAGTTTTTCGGGTGCATGAGCATGATTACGTAAACAGTTAGGCTGATAAATGCCAGAACCAGTGTGAATGTCAGGTACAAATCTAAACCAGTCTTATCAAGATCGCCCTTGTAGTAACTCAAAGCGTTTTTAACGGTGAAGTAAGATGTAGAGAACATCATTGCACTAGCAATAGCCCAATCTCCGGTAATTAGAATATCTTCAAACTTTCCTGTAAGGGCTTTTACAACAATCAATATCAGAAATGGCGTGACTACGAACAGATAAGAAGTAAATGCTGTCTTGAAATCATTCGGGAAGTTCATTTTGAAACCCATTATTTTCAATAGCTTGTATAACTTCGATAATTTTGGCGTTCTTAATCTGCTCCTCACCATTCACAACAAACACATCATATCTAGAATGAACTTTAAGGTAATCCTTGCCCCCTAAACGGGTCTCTGAATTCTGGTAGTTCTCTAACCATTTCTTGTCAGTAATTTCTGCACTGTATTTCCTACCAGTTTTGGTACCAACAACTTCCCACTTTGAGTTTCCTTTACAGCAAGGCCTGAAGATTTCAATAGTCTCCTCACCATCATGACTAGCCTTGAGATTTGAATACATCTTCCTTATATCACCTGTGAATCTGAATTTAGGATCAAAAGGAATAACATTAGATATTTCCTGCCCTTCATCACAGACCTTTAGATATTCATCATCATTCAGCTTTCTATTGCCCTCAGACCACTCGTTCATAACCAAAGCAACTTCTATGTCACTGATAACAGGCTCAATCAGCTTACGTTTGTTTATTTTGTCATATTCTCGGGCAATCCTCTTTCTCTCTTTAGAAGTCACCCTAGCAACATCTTCAGGTTGTGAAAAATCGCCAGAAAGCTCTCTGACTAAATCATCAGGTCGAGTCCATTCTTCAAAGGCTTTGAGAATCAACTTAGCCAGAATACAACCATCAGTAACTTCTTGGAGTTCAACTTCAAAATCCAACTCAGAATCTACTGATTGGGCTATGATTTTGCCAAACTTCTCATACGCTGATATGAAATGGCCCATAGCATGGAAAATCTCAGCAGGGTTCTTCCTCTCTGGGTTGTACTCAAGGTGAAACTCAATAACCTTTACTTCCACGATTGGACCTATTCCATTGTTATTCTTAGCCATTTGGTTAACTTTACATCACTAACAATACCCAACAAAGCACTCATACAGATTTTTGAGCAATCACCCTAATATCACATCTAATTAAATTGACAAAAGACTACTCTGTTCAAGCTAAGCAACCCTTTGACACCGGTTGATATTTTCCTGCATTTAAAGGCATTGAAAGCCATTTCAACAAGCTCTAGAGCATGTTCGAAGGCTATTTAAGAGGCATATTATAGGCTGATAGGGCAGGCTACTACATGAAGCCGGCAACATGCTCGATTAGTGCTTGTATGAGTCATTTTAATCCATGTGTCTCTTTGGATCTCAATAGAATTAACACAGGTTCAAACTGTATATAGTTAGGAGAACCAAATGCCCATATCACGGTGGAACAAAGCGTCCAGGGATTAAAGCAGGTGATGGAGTCAGTAACCCAGGAACAGTCCGGCCTGTTGATTAACTATGACGGCGATATTATTCCCTGGTAATTTCCCGCCATAACCTGTCGGCAGGTATGTGTCTGATGCCTGCCGAAAACTCTCTCTTTCAGTCAAATCAAAGGCGGTTTCATCCTATTTGTCGATACTCCATGATGTGGTAAACGTGGGCAGGACGCATTGGACTGGCATCAAACCACCGCCGCAGTTTGGACAGACGTTGTTTAATACGGTTTCCACACAGCTAATACAAAAAGCACATTCGTACGAGCAGGTATAGGCATTGGGTGGAAGCTGGTTTAAGGCCTTTATCACAGCATTCACAATTGAGGCGCAGAGTTCTATTGTTTCCCGATACCGAGTGCTCAGGGACAAAACCAGACTAACTAGTTTCCATCCTGAAACGTCGATTCTGTCATTCCCTTGCACGTGGTGTTCTTAACATTAAACAAGATGAAATAAAGCGCAGGCACCACATTCGTTATACATACAAGCTGCCTATATCTCGCTGAAAAAGCTTAGGTTTACAATTGCTAACAAATGAACACACTCTTTTGCGTTTGGGCTTGTTACCTTAATTACCAGATAGTTACCAGAAACCGCTTTAAAAGTCATTCAACAGGGAGTCTACATGTCCAAAACTCGTTTATTGCTACCTGGTTGCTTGCTGGGTTTACTCTCCGCCTGCAGCTCTACACCTGAAATAAAAACCAGTTTCGAACAGGGCAACTACGACTACTTCAGGGAGTATATGCAGCAGTTTGTGCAGGACGAGGTGAAAAAAGGTAAGGTAACCGGCCTTAGCATTGCGTTAGTGGATGGCCAGGAAATCGTCTGGACTCAGGGGTTCGGTTATGCCGATAAAGAAAATAAGATTTCAGCCCAACCGGATACACGATATAGAGCGGGTTCAATAACCAAGCTCTTTACCGCCATATCTGCGATGCAACAACAAGAACATGGGAAAATGAATATTCACGACCCTTTGACGACATATCTGCCAGAACTAAAAATACAAAGCCGCTTCGGCAGCATAGAAAGCATTACGCCTGCCAATATTATGAGCCATCATTCCGGCCTGCCTTCCGATTACGTTGACGGAATGTGGAGCGCACACCCGGCCTCCAATCAGAGCCTGGTGCAGAAGTTAGATACAGAGTTCACCGCTCTCCCTCCCAATCAGCTAATGGTGTACTCCAACCTGGGCTACTCACTGCTGGGGCTTGCCGTCGCTCAAAGCGCCGGACAAAAATATAGCGATGTAGTACAAAACCAAATTTTGACCCCTCTGCAAATGCACGACTCAGACGTATCTTCGGGTTTGTCGGGAAAAGATGCTGCCAAGGGTTATACCCTAGGTAAGGAAACTCAGGAACTGCCATTGCGGGATCTGGCTGCTGGCGCGTTAAACACTACTGTGGTGGACATGAGTCAGTTTGTTAAAATGATCCACCGGCAAGGCGGCCAGATAATCAGTCAGGCAAGCCTGAAAAAAATGATGAGGCCGCAAAATTTGGGCGTAAAATTGGATTTGGATAGTAAAGTCGGCCTTGGCTGGCACTATTACCAGGGTATTTTGGATCCTGAAATTCAGGTGGTCGGGCATGATGGCGGCACTATGGCACACAACTCCAACCTGGTCATAGCACCTGAGCTAAAACTGGGCCTGATTATTTTATCCAATGACCCGGGTAACGGTGAAGCAATTCAAAACATCACCGAAAAGGCCCTACAGCTGGCCTACAGAACTAAAACCGGTCGGCATGTTTCGCCGGCAGATAACCAGCAGAAAGTTGAGCCAGTTAATTCAGAGCAAGACTTATCAGGTACTTATATGACTAAGGCCGGACTAGCCTTTATAGAAAAATCCGGAGATAACTTTGATATAGAAGCCCTCGGCACCACATTTGAATTGCAACAACAGGAAAGCGGCCACTTCCGGTTATCCAAACATATCTTGGGTTTCATTCCCCTCAGCCTGGGTACTCTCGGAAAAATAGATCTCAGGACCGAAAAAGTGGACCAACACCAAATCATTGTTGGCAGATATAAAGGCCAGGAGATGATGATGGCAAGCAAACTCGAGGCCAAACCGATCCCCTCGGCATGGCAAGCCAGAACAGGTGAATACGAATTGCTCAACCAGTTAGAGCCCGAAATGTTCCGGGTTAAAAAGCTTCAGCTGGAGCAGATAAATGGCTTCCTGGTGGCTAGCACTACCATAGGTAAAGAAATACAGAGTGTCGCACTCACGACGGTAGACGACCGCAATGCCGTTATCGCTGGTCTGGGCCGGAGTTTAGGCGGCAATATCAGGGTCACCAAGGAAAATGGGGTGGAAATCATCAACTATTCTGGGCTGAGATTTAGGCGCATCAATTAAGGCTCAGTCATAGATAGTATCTTAAGCGATATTTACGTATGTTTTATTACTTATGGTCCTGGCTATGAAAAGTTACATTTGATGTGCTGAAAAAAAACATCATCACCAAACAGATAATATGTCCAAGGTATACGCCACCACCCTTTACCAATCACAGATCACAAACCTGTGATATCAAGCAATAAAATCCTATCACATTGTGAATAGTCAGCAAGCTTCCCACGTATACCCGAATTCCACCACCCTCTTTGCACCTGCATTTTTATCACAGATTTACTCGGACAAACCTGTGATAAAGATCAAGCAATAAAATCTGTCTATCACATTGTGAACTACCTAGTCACTAATTCGAAATACCAATATCGACTGACTTCACTATTGACCAATTGAATAGTTAAAGATGGTGAAGTACATTTATTTTCGAGCAATCAGAATGTGAATATCTCATATTTAAGTAATGCAGCTGAATATAAACCATGTACTTTCAATTACTTGTATTGAAGTGAGTATTCAAGGACTAAACTTGAATCACAGAAATGTGTAAAGCAACTTGTCCCTATTGCGTGGTAATAATCACCCATTAAGGGACACAAATATTGTCCTGCTCTAAAGGAACACTAGGTGAACACCTAGCCTCATTGAAACGAATACAAGGATCTAATTTAGTGTCAAAACAATTTAATGGAACGATTAATCTCGATATTAGAGACTCTGTACCAGACTGGGCTCCTTACGCCGAACCAAAAGCCAAAACAGACGCGCCTAATATTCTTTATATCGTGATGGACGATACTGGTTTTGGTGCGTGGGAAATGTACGGCGGAAAAATAAAAATGCCCAACCTTAAGCGTATTGTGGATAGAGGTTTAATGTACACCAATTTCCATACTACAGCCCTGTGTTCTCCGACTCGCTCATCATTGTTAAACGGAAGAAATGCAACCAGTAACGGCATGTCCTGCATTGAAGAAGCCACGTCAGGATTTCCTGGCTCAAATGGCCGTATCCCTTTCGAAAATGCATTATTGCCTGAGGTGCTGAAAGATCAAGGTTACAATACTTTTGCGGCCGGTAAGTGGCATATGGCCCCGGAAGAAGAGTCCAATATGGCCTCAAGTAAGCGGCATTGGCCGATCGGCCGCGGATTCGATCGCTATTACGGATTCTTAGGGGGAGAAACCGACCAGTGGTATCCCGATATTGTTTACGACAATCATTTAATTGAGCCGCCTTATAAACCCAATATGAAAATTGAGGTTACTGAAAACCCTGAAGATATCGAAGCACCAGAAGACAGCTATCATTTCTCGAAAGACCTGACTGACAAAGCGATTATGTTTATTCAGGACTCGCAGGCAATCGCCCCGGATAAGCCCTGGATGTTGTATTATTCTCCCGGCGCCAACCATGCTCCCCATCAGATCTGGCCAGAGATGATCCTGAAATACAAATACAACACGACCCTGAATTATAACTACGGTGTCGATCCGCTTAAACTTGCCACAGACTCTTTTGAAACATCAAGTGTATTTAGCGAAGGTTACGAAGAATATCGTCAACAAACATTAAATATGATGAAGGAAAAGGGGATCTTTGATTGTAACGTCGAGGCTTCGGAGATCAACCCACATGGAGAAGGAGCGCTCGATACAAAAAGACCAGGTGATGATGCAAATATAATCGGTGTCCCTGAAGGGAAAGAATGGCCTCAAACTGAATATGTAAGACCCTGGGCGTCCTTAGAGAGAAACGAGAAAGCACTATTTATCCGTATGGCAGAAATCTATGCGGCCTACTCTACTTACACCGACGAACAGATAGGTCGTTTATTTGATTACCTCGAAGATACAGATCAAATGGACAACACTATCATAGTCGCAGTATCAGACAATGGCGCCAGTGGTGAAGGTGGCCCAAATGGCTCGGTTAACGAAAATCTGTTCTTTAATGATATTCCCGATGATTTTGAAGAAAACTTCAAACAGCTTCAACAACTGGGCACAGATAAAACCTACAATCATTATCCATCTGGCTGGGCATGGGGCTTTGATGCGCCATTCAAATACTGGAAACGCTGGGCGGGTTATGAAGGCGGCGCCGCCACGCCCTTTATGATCTGCGGACCAGGAGTCAACAGACCAACTGCCGATGGTTGCGTGACCGGCTCAGCAATACGTAAACAATACATTCATGCGGTCGACCTTGTTCCAACCCTATATGAATGCCTGGATATAACACCACCGGATGTTGTAAAAGGTTATAGTCAAAATCCGATAGAGGGTATTAGTTTTAAATACACTTTTGCTCATGAGTATGGACGGGAAGAAAATCGCTATCCCTACAAACTTGAGCCAGACGACAGACCAGGGCCAGAAGGCTGGTCTAAAAAAGTAAAAGAAACACAGTTCTACTCCATGCTAGGTACGCGAGGGATCTGGCACAGAGGTTGGCATGCTTGCACAGTGCATGCCCCAACACCTTCTGACTGGAGTAACTTCGACAGCGATGTCTGGGAACTGTATTGCATGGATGGTGAAGGGCCACAATTTAAATCAGACAATGAGGCCGAAGGTTATCATTTTGCTGCCGACCCTACTCAGCTGAATAATCTGGCTGCGCTTATCGAGGACAATAATACCCCACCAGAGATCCGTGCTTACCTTAACAAAAAGCTCGAGGGCTTGAAAAACAGATGGTTCTCAGAAGCGGGTAAGTTAAACGGTATGCCACTCGATGACCGCTCAACCAGCGCCGTCCTGAATGAGCCACGCCCTCAACTAACAGATCCGCCTTTTGCGGAAGATGATGGTACTAACCAAAGCTTCGATTACACCTATTACCCGGGTGGTACTGAGGTTCCTGAAGCCGTCGCCGTTAACGTAAGGACACGATCTTATGCCATATCGGCATTTATTGATATGCCACCAAAGACCTTGGGTATAGATAATGAGTTGATTGACATTATCGCAGCGCCAGAAGGGGTGTTATTTGCTCATG
This sequence comes from Psychromonadaceae bacterium, assembly GCA_965249895.1. GTDB lineage: Bacteria > Pseudomonadota > Gammaproteobacteria > Enterobacterales > CBDFNC01 > CBDFNC01. Next base: position 45,305 of record CBDFNC010000001.1, on the reverse strand, counting down.
GCGGACGTTTTGGCGGCCACAGCTTCTATCTCCATAAAGAGGACAGCAAACTTTACCTTTGTTACGTGTATAACTGGCTAGGCCGGGCAGAGCAGAAAATTCGCTATCAACTTACAAGTGACGATTTTGTGATCCCCAACAGGCATAGACATCTGTTAGTCAAGGTTAAGTTCAGAAAGTCACATATGATACTGTCTCCGGATGAAGCGGCTAAATATGGTAAGAGTACCGTTGGAAATATAGAGCTGTATATCAATGGAAAAAGAGTTGACCACGAGCTTATCGATTACCAAGGTATTGAAGACACTGAACCTGCTACGGACGTCAGAAAGCTTAAGTTCATCACCCAACCGGGCAAATTTGCCCTTACTGGCGAAGGGCTGAATATTGCCCGCGATGGCGGCCAACCTGTGTCATCCGATTACCAATCTCCGGGTGAGCTGAAAAGGGCGACCGTTAGGAAAGTGAAAGTCAGGATTTATAACGATGCAGAAGACACCGATCATGAGAAGGAATATCAGGGCATGATGTGGCGTGATTAACAGCACAAGTGCATAGATGGTTGAGACAATCATCTTCCCCATCCCTTTTTTTTGGGGGTGGGGTAACTCTCACTCTTATCGTATGTTCCAGCTAGGTTCTACCATTTCGCTATAATAACCGGTTAAAAATAAAATGACTTCAAGTACACAATTCGCGGATAACAATACTTCTTGCCTTAATACTCCCCCAGATGAAAATATGGTGTGGATCCCCGGCGATACCTTCAAGATGGGCGCAGAGATCGCCAGTTATCCTGAAGAAGGTCCTGTTCATACTGTCGGCGTGACTGGGTTTTGGATGGACAAATACCCTGTCACCAACCAACAGTTCGAGGTATTTGTTAACGCGACAGGTTACGTTACTTTCGCGGAAAAAGCGCCGAAAGCGGAAGACTATCCAAACGCAGACCCAAGCCTATTGGTGCCAGGATCTGCCCTGTTTATTAAACCCGATCGCCCCGTTGACCCGAGATCTGTATGTTGGTGGGATTATGTTCCGGGAACGGACTGGCGTCACCCAGAAGGTCCGGGTAGCTCTATAAAAGGACGCGAGCATCATCCTGTTGTTCATGTTGTGTTTGAGGATGCGCTTGCCTATGCACAGTGGGCGGGCAAAGCGTTACCTACTGAGGCAGAATGGGAGCTTGCGGCCCGCGGCGGATTATCGGAGGCTGTGTTTGCCTGGGGCAATGAACTAAAACCAGAGGGCAAACCCATGGCTAATACCTGGGAGGGGCAGTTTCCACATGAAAATTTAAAATCTCGTCCACCTGGGGCTGAAGCTGTCGGAAGCTACCCAGCTAATGGCTTTGGTTTGTTTGACATTATTGGCAATGTTTGGGAATGGACTAGCGATTGGTACCAAGAGCGCCATCCGGAAAACCCTGCAAAAACCTGCTGTACACCGCGCAATCCGAAAGGAGGCAATGAGGCTGCGAGTCATGATCGCAAAGCCCCCTCCTCCGAACAAAAACCACGCAAAGTTCTTAAAGGAGGATCATTTCTTTGTGCGCCTAACTATTGCGCTCGCTATCGCCCATCAGCCCGTTATCCTGAACCTATCGACACCTCTACCAATCATATTGGTTTTCGGGTAATTGTTCGTATTGAGGATTAAAGCATGAGAAACAACGTAACGTTTCTTGGATAACCAAAACTATTTGAGTGCAAAATGAATAGCCACCCCGACTAAGTTGAGATGGCTATTTTACGGTTAGGCTACTTTTTCGGTATGGATCAGCTGTTTTTTACCTTTAAAGATAAACTCCAGCGCCACTTCATCACAGGAATGCTGACGGACACAATCGTCACAGTCTTTCAGTACTTTCTCAGGCAACAGCGCCTTACTGGTTGGACTAAAACCCATCTTCATAAAGAATTCCGGCGCGCGGGTTAATACAAACAAACGCTGGATAGCCATCTTCTCGGCTTTCTTAATTAGGAACTCCACCAGAGCGCGACCCTGGCCACCTTTCTGATACTCTGGGTCTACACCCAAAGAGCGGATTTCAGCCAACCCGGTATCGTATACATACAAAGAAGCACAGCCCGACACGTCGCCCTGATTTTCAGTGACGGCGAATTCACCCACACTGGAAACCAATTCTGATTTGTCACGAGGTAGGTTCTCACCTACGTTGGCCCAGTGGTTTACCATACGCTCTATGGTATCCAGATCCGTTAGTCGCGCTGCTCGTGCATAAACACCCGAGGTATCCCTTTCGGTTAAGCGCTTCTCCGCCGCAGTTAAGGCGAATTCAATCTGTTCAGGAGCAACACCCCCTTGTGCCTTACGTGCAGCCAGAGTCGCTTCCAGGGTTAGTACCGGGTACACGTCCTCTTCAATAACGTCGGAGAAGGATTTAAACTCTTCCACAGTCAGCTCTTCCAGCGGCACACCTTTTTCGATGGCGGCAACTACAGCAGCGCCGACAATGTGGTGGCCTTCACGGAATGGAATACCTTTGGCTACCAGGTAATCGGCAAGCTCAGTGGCATTGGCGTAACCGCCCTGAGCCGCTTCCTTGGTACGCTCTTCATTTACTTTCAGATCCGTCAGCCCCATGGCTGCCATTTCCAGGCAATCACCCCAGGTATCCAGCGCATCAAACAGGCCTTCTTTATCTTCCTGCATGTCCTTGTTATAGGCGAGAGGCAAGGCTTTCAGGGTCATCATCATGCCGGACAGAGAGCCGTATACGCGGCCCGCTTTACCACGGATCAACTCCATGGCATCCGGATTTTTCTTCTGTGGCATCAGGGAAGAGCCTGACGTCACCTGATCGGACATTTCCAGGAAGCCGGATTCACCCGAGTTATAGAAAATTAAATCTTCTGCCATACGTGACAGGTGGATCATCGACAGGGAAGCCACGCTCATTAACTCAACCACATGGTCACGGTCTGACACGCTGTCCAGACTGTTACGGGTCGCACGGCGGAAGCCTAACGAATGAGCCAGTTCTGTTCTGTCCATCGGGTAACCGGTACCCGCCAGGGCGCCACTACCTAAAGGGCTGGTATTCAAGCGCTTCAGGCAGTCCTGCAAGCGGCTATAGTCACGCTCGAGCATTTCTACATAAGCCAGGGCCCAGTGAGAAAAGGTAACGGGCTGGGCACGCTGTAAATGGGTATAACCCGGCAAGACCACGGCCTGGTGAATACGGGCTATTTCCAGCAGTTTTTGCAGTAGCTTATCCAGTAAGACCACCAGCTCCTGACCACGTTCTTTACACCAAAGTTTCAGGTCTGTTGCCACCTGGTCATTACGGCTACGGCCCGTATGTAGTTTCTTACCCAGGTCACCAACCTTCTGGATCAGCTGACCTTCCACCCAGGAATGAATATCCTCGGCGTCTGATTCTAAAATTTGCTCGGGATTATCAATTACCGATGCTTTTAGCTCGTTTAACGCGACTTCCAGCTTTAGCTGCTCGTCGGCGGTTAACACGTCCACTTTCTGCAGCGCCTTAGACCACGCGATGGAACCCACTATATCCTGCTTGGCAAGACGGTAGTCAAACCTCAGGGAATCATTGAACAACTTAAATTTAGCGTCTGCCGCCTGGCTAAAACGCCCACCCCAAAGTGCCATGACCTATATCTCCTCTGTCATCTTTTCTTACTCTCTTAAAACGACAAAATAGCCGTGTATAAACAATGGCTATTTTGCTTTGCCGTTTAACGCTAAAACGGCATTTACACAATAGCCGTCTGTTAGCTGCGGTTATTCTGTTTTCACCGGTTTTCCACCTAAACGGTAATTACTTAGCGTTTAAAAAGCGGATCCGGCTGGCAAGTGAGTAAAGGCGGATAAAGCCTTCAGCATGCTTCTGGTCGTATACTTCATCTTCACCAAAAGTAGCAAACGCTTCTGAATATAAGCTGTTTGGTGAACGCTTCTGCACCGGCATTGCCTGACCTTTGTAAAGTTTAACCACAACTTCACCGTTAACATCTTCAGCCAGAGCTTCAGACGCTGCCAGTAGTGATTTACATAAAGGAGTGAACCAGCGGCCATCATAGACCAGGTGCGCCATTTGCTGACCAACCTGCTCACGCCATTCGCGAGAGGTTTTGTCTAATACAAGCTCTTCGATAGCCCGCAGACCGGCAAACATTACCGCGCCACCCGGGGTTTCATAACAGCCGCGAGACTTCATGCCAACCAGACGGTTCTCAGTGATATCGATACGACCCACACCGTGTGCTCCGGCCAGTTCATTTAGCTTCATCAGCGCATCGTATGGAGACAGTGCTTGGTCATTTACCGCAACAATACGACCTTTTGCAACGATCAGGGAAACGTATTCGGGCTCATTTGGCGCATCTTCAGGAGCAACAGTCAGTGTCCAGACACCTTTGCTTGGCTCGTTCCACGGGTCTTCCAGCTCACCACCTTCGTGGGAGATATGCCATGCGTTAGCATCACGGCTGTAAATCTTAGTCAGGGAAGCTGATGTGGCGATATTACGCTCAGCCAGGTAGTTGAGCAGGTCTTCACGGGAAGCCATTTCCCACTCACGCCAGGGTGCAATCACTTTCAGATCGGGGGCTAATGCAGCGAAACAGCCTTCGAAACGGATCTGGTCGTTACCTTTACCGGTGCAACCGTGACATACGGCGTCAGCACCGACTTTACGCGCCACTTCAACCTGGGCCTTGGCGATGATGGGTCGCGCCATGGAAGTACCCAGCAGGTAAGTACCTTCATAGATAGCACCCGTTGCGATTGTAGGATAAATATAATCGGCGACAAATTCTTCTTTCAGGTCAATGATATGACACTCGGAAGCGCCGGAAGCCAGTGCTTTTGCTTCCAATCCTTCCAGCTCTTCTGCGCCCTGACCAACATCGGCGCAAAAAGCGATGATTTCACAGTTATCGTAGTTCTCTTTTAACCATGGAATGATTGCCGATGTGTCCAGACCACCTGAATACGCCAGTACTACCTTGTTAACCTTGCTCATTAAAATTCTCCTTTCATTAATGTCAGCCGACATTTTTGAGTATGCATTCTGATTTTAAATTTTTACCAGCGGATCTGCCGCTCTAACCGTTTGCCTTGCCCATCAGGGTCAGCATAATGGCATTTTGAATGTGCATTCTGTTTTCTGCCTGATCGAAGATCAGCGAAACTTCTGCATCGTCCATGACCTCAGATGTAATATCCAGTTCGCGATGCGCAGGCTGACAATGTAACACATGCTTAATACCAGTTTTATCCAGAAGTTGTCTATTAATCTGATATGGCATAAGTTTGCTTTTTACTTGCTCTATGGGCGTCTCGTCACCCATAGAAATCCAGGTATCACCGTATACCAGGTCATAACCTTTTATATCATCAACACTATTGGTAACTTTGACTGAACCACCGGATTTTGCTGCCAGTTCTTCCGCCTGCTTCAGGATCTGAGCATCCGGGCTACAGCCCACAGGACAAACAGCTGTGACCTCTGCACCCAGGATAGCACCAACAATAAACAGTGAATGTGTCACGTTATTGCCATCACCCACATACGCCAGCTTTACCTTAGATACGTCTTCATAGTGCTGAGCAACTGTCAGGAAATCGGCCAGGCCCTGACAAGGGTGATACAAATCACATAAAGAATTGATCACCGGGACACTGGAATGCTCCGCCAGTTCGGTGATGGTGTTATGGGACATCACACGCGCCACAATACAATCGGCCCAACGGGAGATATTAGAAGCGAAGTCTTTTACTGTTTCACGTTGGCCGATAGCGCCATTTTGTGAATCCAGATAAACAGCGTGGCCACCTAACTTGTGAATGCCGATATCGAAGGTCACCCGAGTACGCAAAGACTGCTTCTCGAAAATAGTTACTATGCTTTTTCCTTTTAGGGAATCTGCATATTTCGCCGGGTTTTCCTTCAGATCTTTGCCTAAGTTAATCAGGTCCAGGATCTGCTGCTTACTTGTTTCTTTACCAGTTAAAAGATGTTCCATTATTGCTTCCTCGTGGGAGCCGAATTCATCTCTGGGATGAGATGTTAAACGCACTGATGCACGTTCGGCAAACGCCATGCTCCCTTTATTCGGTTGATTGGCCCAAATAGCGGATTATACCCGCGGCTACTTAACGACTTTTGTTCCCGGACACTCACCCGCCAATAAGGCGATCAGGTTTTCCGGTTTTTTCCAGCTGGCTAGCATCACGTGCCCCAGGCTTTTAGTGGCTTCGAGCGCGGCTTGCACCTTCACTGTCATACCATCACGGATAACCCCTTCGGCTATAAGCCGCTCTGCCAATTCGGTATTTAGTTCAGGGATAAGCTGTTTATCGCCGTCTAATACACCGTCCACATCTGACAGGAATACCAGCTCTGCCTCCACCAGCTCACATATGACAATAGCGGCCTGATCTGCATTTACGTTATACAGCTTGCCATCTTCCCCTATGCCTATTGAAGATATCACCGGCAAATTGCCTGCCGCTAATAATGTATTAATAAGCTGAGGGTTATTCGGAGTACAGCTACCTACGGCGCCAAGCTCCGGATCCAGCTGTGTCACTTTTGTGCTGAAACCATCTGCCAGGGACAAACCAACAGCCGACAAACCCGCCTGCAATGCCTTAGCCATTAACAGCTTGTTGGAAGTACCAGCCAATGCGCCTGCTACATAGGGGATTTGTTCAAATGGAGTTACCCTTAAGCCGTTTTTCTTCTCACTCTTGATATTCATCTTACTCAGCAGATCTTCGACGACGATTCCGCCACCGTGCACCAGGATCAGTGGGCGCTGCTGTTCCGCCAAATAGGCCGTAAGAGCATCAAACAAGTTGACCAGCGCCTGGTCATTTGCCAGTACCGCGCCACCAAGTTTGATTAATAGGGGTTTTGCCATTTTCGTCACTTTTATCTATTTCTCTAATGGGAATTCGCACTATCTACCTGTAAAGAGGGTATCCGCTCCTACAGTAAGGCTGTGGTTGGCGCAAAGCCGAACCTGATATTTACACACTGAATTGCCTGGGCTGATGCGCCTTTTAACAGATTATCTATGGCGCTAAAGACCACCAAGTCTTGTCCGTCAACGGCCCAAGCTAAATCACAGTAAGGCGTGCCTTCCACATTTTTAATAGATGGGAAGCCGACAGGCAACAGCCTGACTATATCTTTATCGGCATAGGCATCCTGATAAGCAGCATCTACTTGCTCTTTAGTCACACCTTCTTTCAACACCACATTAATGCTGGCCAGGATACCCCGCTTAAAGTTGCCTAAATGGGGAGTGAACACCACCTTAGTGCCCAGGTGCTGATCAATTTCAGGCTTATGCCTGTGATTAAACACACCATAAGGCTGCAGGCTCACTTCGCAAAAACTGGAAGTGCTGGATGCTTTTCTACCTGCGCCACTGACTCCACTGGTGGCATTAATGGTTGGTTTAATACCTTCCTTTATAAGGCCAGCATCTTGCAGTGGTTTTAATGCGGTTAAAGAAGCCGTGGTGTAACAACCAGGGACCGCAATCAGATCTGTGTTTTTAATCTCTTCGTCATTCCATTCCGCCAGGCCGTACACAGCGGATTCAAGCAACTCAGGATATTTGTGAGTAAAACCGTAGAATTTTTCGTAGAAGGCCGGGTCGTTCACCCTGAATGCACCGGATAAATCGAATACAGTTTTACCTTCTTTCAGGAAATGAGGCGCCAGGTTATGGCTGACTTCATGGGCAGTGGCCAGCAGAACGATATCTATACCATCACAGGCCTGCGGAATATCTGCCGTAGCCAGGGGCTGGATTTCATCATCTACCAGCCCTAACAACTTGCCATATAAGGAAGAAAAAGGTTTTCCCTTATCCGCACTGTTTTCGGACACGTATAATCCGGCCAGTTCAAGTTCCGGGTGTTTGCTAATATAGCTAGCCAGTTCAGCGCCAGTATATCCACTAGCTCCCACAATAATTGCTTTTAACATTTTGATATTCCGTCTAAATTGGTATTTAACTGGTGACTTGTGCAGCATAGGAATAAGCACAGTAAACTTGCTGGGTTACTGGTAGGATCGTCGTCGCACTAATGTGGAAAAAACGTGGGGAAATTGGCTCTTCATTACTCTGCATTTTTTGTTATGTTACCTGAGGTTTGCACGATATACCAATTCACATTTTTATGCAATATTACTGCATTAATATTTAATACAACTGGGGCTTTCCATGTCTTTACCTGGATTTATCGATACTTATAAACAATTAATCGCCACGCCATCCATCAGTTCGACCGATCCAGCCTGGGACCAGAGTAATCAGGGGGTGATTACTAAGCTGGCCAGCTGGTTTGAAACCGCTGGTTTTTCCGTTGAAGTGACAGAAGTACCGCAGCTGCCTGGCAAGTACAATATGGTGGCGACCCTGGGCCAGGGTAAAGGTGGCTTATTACTGGCAGGCCATACAGATACAGTGCCTTTTGATGAAGGAGGCTGGAGCAAGGACCCGTTTAAACTAACGGAAGAGAGTAATCGCTTGTACGGTCTGGGCACTATCGATATGAAAGGTTTCTTTGCCTTTATCCTGGAAGCTGTGAAAAACATCGATATCAGCAAGCTGGATAAACCCTTACGTATCCTGGCTACTGCAGATGAAGAAACCACCATGGCCGGCGCCCGAGATATTGCCCAAAAAAATGTGATTAAGCCCGATTATGCAGTGATCGGTGAACCAACGGGTTTAGTACCGGTGTTTATGCATAAAGGGCATATGTCAGAAGCCATCCGTATTACCGGACGATCTGGCCATAGTTCCGATCCCAGTAAAGGCCTGAATGCCATAGAGGTTATGCATAAAGTGCTGGCCGAATTGCTTAAAGTACAGCAGATATTTAAAGAGAAATATAACAACCCACATTTTGAAGTACCTAGTCCCACCCTGAATTTTGGCCATATTCATGGCGGTGACAGCCCAAACCGTATTTGCGGTTGCTGTGAACTACACATAGATATGCGTCCTATTCCTGGCGTCTCAACCGATGAGCTGTTTATCACCCTAAAAAATGCACTTGGTGAAATAGACAGGGCGTATCCGGGCGCAGTAGAGATCTTCCACCTTCATGAGCCCATTCCTGCATACTCCTGCGACGAACATTCAGAGCTGGTCAAAATAGCTGAAAAGTTAAGTGGTCATCAGGCTGAATCCGTCAATTACTGCACCGAAGCGCCTTTTATTCAACAATTGGGCTGCGACACCATAGTGATGGGACCCGGCTCTATTGGTCAGGCGCACCAGCCAGACGAATATCTCGACTTGTCTTTTGTTAAACCAACCAGTGATTTGCTGGAATCTCTGATCAAACGTTTCTGCCTGTCCGAGCAAAAATAATAATGCTGCTTAACAAGGCGTATCACACCCGCGCCTTGACATAGCTTTAGTAAAAAGAAGAAACCTTAATTACCGCAGGGGCATTTGCCATAATAACCTTTACCCAACTCAGTTTTGTAAGAAATTTTCAACATACACGGTATTGACAATTCAATTATCTACATGGTCCCGATTTGACGGGAGGTATGATTTCCGGCTAGATTAACCGCTTGCCGGAAACATATCCCACTAAAAATTTGCTTATGAACATTTAACAGCAAGGGATTTTGTTGTAATTCCACAACATATGGAAGGATGAGTTATGAACGACAAATATGCAGCTTTGCGCAGCAACGTTGGCTTGCTAGGCCAACTGCTGGGTAAATCCATCAGTAGTCACCTGGGTGAAGAGTTTCTTGAAAAAATTGAAACTATTCGTCAGCTGTCCAAATCAGCCCGAACCGGGAATGAAGACGATGGCGCCAAGTTGGTTACTATGCTGGCAGATCTGTCCGATGACGAGCTACTACCCGTAGCCCGTGCATTCACTCATTTCCTGAACCTAGCTAATATAGCCGAGCAGTTCCACTCCAGCTCCCGCCACTGTGAAGAGCAGGCTTGTCTGCCGGATCCATTAGACGCGCTATTCGCCAAGCTACAAAACTCTGACTTGTCCCAGGAAGCGATTAACGAAGCTGTCGCTTCGCTAAATATGGAGCTGGTGCTAACCGCACATCCGACGGAAATTACTCGTCGCACCTTGATCCATAAACATGTAGCCATTAATGAAACCTTATCTTCCCTGGAGCTGAGTGAGATATCTCAACGTGAAAAGGACAAGCTGTCCAACCGCCTTGAGCAACTGATCACTCAGGCCTGGCACACAGATGAAATCAGGCGCCAGCGTCCTACTCCGGTAGACGAAGCGAAATGGGGCTTTTCTGTGGTGGAAAACAGCTTATGGCAGGCGGTGCCTGAATATGTACGCTCCCTGGACGAGCGTCTGGAACAGCGCTTAGGGATTAAATTACCACTAAATGCATCACCTATAACCTTTACCTCCTGGATGGGCGGTGACCGTGACGGCAACCCATTTGTCACTTCCAAGGTAACGGAAGAAGTATTGCTTTCCAGCCGCTGGGTAGCGGTGAACCTGTACCTTGAAGATATAAAACAGCTAAACAGCGAGCTGTCCATGCTCGATTGTAGTCAGGAACTTAGAGAGCTGGCTGGCGATGGTCACGAACCATACCGTGAAGTATTAAGAAAACTCAGGGCCGAACTACAGGAAACCCATACTTACCTGACGGCAACGCTGCAGGGTGAACACACAGAGTCAATGGACTTGATCACCCGCACTGAACAGCTTAGAGATCCGTTGGAGGTTTGTTACCGCTCGCTACAAGAATGCGGTATGAGCATAATTGCCGATGGACCGCTGCTTGACGTATTACGCCGCCTGGCCTGTTTTGGTATCAATCTGGTTAAACTGGATATTCGTCAGGATGGTGAACGTCATGGTGATGTGATTGCCGAGCTGACCCGCTACTTAGGCATGGGGGATTACGCCTCATGGACCGAAGCGGACAAGCAAGCGTTCTTATTACAGGAGCTCAACAGTAAACGGCCACTTATCCCACAGGACTGGCAGCCAAGCGCCGAAGTTCAGGAAGTGCTGGATACCTGCCGGGTTGTGGCAAAAACCGATCAGCAGGCACTGGGAATTTATATTATTTCCATGGCGCGCCAGGCATCAGATGTACTGGCGGTACAACTGTTACTAAACGAATGCGGCTGCCCTTTCAGGATCCCTGTCGCACCTTTGTTCGAAACTCTGGACGATCTGAATAACGCCAAAGAAGTTATCGAACGCCTGTTTGCTGTGGACTGGTATCGCGGTTATATCAATGGCCAGCAGCATGTCATGATAGGTTACTCCGACTCCGCAAAAGACGCCGGGGTATTGGCGGCTAACTGGGCTCAATATAGCGCTCAGGAAGCATTGGTAGAACTTTGCGAAGCAAATAATATCAGCCTCACCCTGTTCCACGGCCGTGGTGGTACAATCGGCCGAGGTGGTGCTCCGGCTCATGCAGCCTTGTTATCTCAACCTCCCGGCTCGTTAAAGGGTGGCCTGCGCGTCACTGAGCAAGGAGAAATGATCCGTTTTAAATTCGGCTTACCGAGTACTGCGGTCCAGAGCCTGAATATTTATACTGCCGCCATCTTAGAAGCCAATCTGTTGCCGCCACCTGAGCCTAAGCAGGAATGGCGTGAGTTGATGGAACAATTGTCCAAGGACTCTTGTGAAGAATATCGCGGCGTGATCTGGGGCGAAGAGCAATTCGTACCTTACTTCCGCGCCGTGACGCCTGAACTTGAACTTGGTAAATTACCGCTGGGCAGCCGACCTGCCAAGCGTAAACCCAATGGTGGCGTAGAAAGCCTGCGTGCGATTCCCTGGATTTTCGCCTGGTCACAAAACCGATTTATGTTACCAGCCTGGCTGGGCGCCGGCTCTGCATTGCAGAAGCTACAAGAAGAAGGCAAACAAGAGCTGCTGACGGAAATGTACCAGAACTGGCCTTTCTTCCACACCCGGCTGGAAATGCTGGAAATGGTGTTTATGAAAGCGGATGAAGGTTTTGCCAAATTCTATGAAGATCGCCTGGTACCGGAAGAACTTAAACCTTTGGGTAAAATGCTGCGTAACAAACTGAGACAGACCCACGATGTGGTGTTAAAGACTCAACCTCAGCATAAACTGATGGATGAACAACCCTGGATTAAAGAGTCCATTAACTTGCGAAACCCATATATAGATCCTCTAAATATGTTACAGGCTGAGCTGTTAACACGCTCCAGAGCCGCAGGTGAAGACCTCTGCCCAAATATCGACCAGGCGTTAATGGTCACCATGGCAGGTATCGCAGCTGGATTACGTAATACAGGTTAAGACTTTAAACCTATGAGTTCTCTGTGGGCTTACCACAGAGAACTCTAAGTTCACCAAGAGCGCAGATAAAACTAAGCCGAAGCCAACAACTAAATCTGCCCAATGCCAAGTTTTATTGACAAACCTCACTTCAACGACTCAAATAGCTTGCTTTTTGTCCATTTAAACAGCATATTTCCAGCTCAAAAAAAAGTCACACAAGTGACCATAAATTAATCATCTTTCTCTCTCTCATTAAACAGAATAAACAAAATGGATTTTGTAGTAGCCAATATCAAAGGTTACGCTCACCTAGGTGAAATACTGGAACAGATACCTAATTCCGATGAATATCTGATCCAGCTAGCTTGCACCAAGGTTGATCGAGAGCTGATACACCAGATAAAGATGTTAAGACCGGACTGCCAATTATTGGGGACGAGTTGCGATTATTTGCTCCATAATAGCGAGATCCTGAGTAGCGGTACATTGATCTCCCTAACCCACTTTCCAGGCAACAGAGTCACAACCCGACTGCGGCACAACCCCAGTGAAGCACTCAGCCAGACCCCTTTACTTGGTTACAGTACCCAAGCCTGTAATATAGATGGCCTGATCACCCCTTATAGTAAAAACAAAGTTCAGGTGTTTACTCATGAAGGGATAAGCGAAAACGGGCTGGCTCTCGCCTTTCTTGAAAAACCGATTGAAAGCCAGCTAAAACAGCAACAGGACTGGCTGGCAGTGAGTACCGAGCTAGCCATAGAAACACAAGACGGAAAGCTGAGCAAAATCGCTAAACAGGCGCCCAAAAACGTGATAGAACAGTATCTGGGCACCACTTTTTGCAAACAACTGCCACAATTAGCGCCTGTATTCCCAGTCAGGGATAAACAAGGAAGACTACTGGAAATAAAAGCAATTGAAACCAGTGGCAAAGTAATCCTGGATAAACCTGCCATCGAGAGTATACAATTCTGTATATTCGATTATCAAAGTATCACTGAAACTGATACGTTAGCTTGCAGAGCCCTGTATACCTTTATTAACTACAGCTATCTATGTGAATTAAACCACCAGCTTGAAGAGCTACTGCAAACTCGTTTACAACGCAATCAAACCTTTGGTTTTATCAGTCGCAGCGAAGGTGTCAGTAATTTCAGCTTCAGCCAGTTGGAAATAGAGCCAATACAGGCTCCGGGGCTTGAACTGGAAACCTGCGATCTGCTGCTTAATAAAGCCAAGGTAAGACAACAACTTTATCAACAGAGCCAGCAGGATCTGTTGGAGGAAAATAAGCAACTCGCCCTGTATGCCAGCCAGGATTCCCTGACCGAGTTGGTCAACCGAAGGTATTTTCTGCAAAGAGGCCATCAGATGTTTGCACAGAGTCAGCAAAATAATTGTTCGCTTTGCCTGCTTATTCTGGATCTGGATCACTTTAAAAAAATCAACGACAACTATGGCCATATGGCGGGAGATAATGCTCTTCGTCAATTCTCTGCCCTGTGCCGCCGACATTTTTCTCCGACATCGTTAATCGCCCGAATGGGTGGTGAAGAATTCGTCGTTTTGATACCGGATACGCGTCTGCAGGATGCTTTGGATCTGGCCCATAGCCTTTGTGCCGCGACCTCCAAATTGTTAATTGCCAGCAACGAACACAGTTTTCGTTTTACAGTCAGCATAGGGCTGACTAGTGCAAAACCGGGCGACCTGATGGGAGATATGATGGTCCGGGCCGATAATGCGTTATATGTGGCAAAAAACAAAGGCCGCAATCAGGTTTGCCCACAATAGTCGGCAAGCTAGTTTTCTTGGTCTGGATATCGACTGACTTCGATCAGGTTTTTATCCGGATCAACGAAGTAGACAGATTGTATTGGGCCAAGCGCACCCGATTTTTCCACCGGCCCTTCCAGTATTTCAATACTCAGCTCATTTAAATGCCGAGTAACCCGGCTTAACGGCCATTCGGTTATCAGGCATAAATCCCCAGACCCGGTAGCAGCATTGTTCCTTGGCTCTTGTCCCAGCAATTGCAGGTTAATTTTCTGCTGACCGAAGCTTAATGCTCTGCGGCCATTGGCAAAAGTAACCGGCTCCATTAACAATGCGGATTGATAAAAAGATATGGATTTTTCTATATCTTCCACCGTCAGAACAATATGATCTATATGTCGTATCACTGTGCTTTCCTTGGTTATCATTCAACTTTGGCAAATAAGCTATATTGGCCTTCATTATCCAGGACTTCAAGCACATGAAACAGACTACAAAAATCATTGTATATGGCAGTCTGATGCAAGGTTTTCATAACTATAACAAGTACCTGAAACCTTATATGATAAACGTTGAGCAGGGCTGCTTTAAGGGCCAATTATTCCATTTAAGCCAGCAGGGTTACCCCGGTGCACTGCAGGGAAATGGTAAGGTCTTTGGTGAGATCATCACCTTAAGCAAGTCCAGCTCACAAGTCCTGACCATACTGGATGAGCTGGAGGAGTACTTTGGCGCAGGTGATATTTTTAACGAATATGACCGTTGGGAGGTGGAGGTTTTAAACACAGAGTCGGGTAGCGCTGAACGACTACCTGTCTACTTTTATAATCTGAAAAAAGCCGGGTCCCCGGCTAATTTGATTTATATTCCCAGCGGGGACTGGCGACAATACCTCTCTCAGACAGATACTCAGCCCAACAACTGATGCTTCACCAGAGCAGCCTTAACCGCTACCAAGCCCTGTACCTGCTCGGTGATAAACCCAAGTCCTGCGGCCGACTTTATATTGCTCGGGTTATCATCCAAAAATAGGATCTCCGCCGGCGCCAACTGCATCTCTTTAGCCACATGCAGGAAACCTTTAGGGTTTGGTTTGGCTAAACCAATTAAGTGAGAAGCAAAATAATGGTCGAACAGGCCGTCTAAACCCATTTCCTCCATTAACCTTGGCCAATGCAAACCATTAGTATTGGAATATATGGCAACCCTGGTAGTGGTTTTAAGCTGCCGGATTAGCGGCAGAACCCCGTCAAACAATGGTCCTGGCCAGGCCGTAAACTCCTGGACAAAGGACTCTTCATTAGTATTAAGGGAAAACTCTTCAATGGTGAAGCGGGCAAAAGACTCTGCGCTGGCATTTCCCGTCTCAAAATCTTGCACTACAGGAGAGATGCCCCACTCATGGAGCTTTGGTGTAGCCACGTCTCCACTGGAGAACCACTCTGGACAAAAAGGTAAACCATTTAGCTGAACTAACACACCGCCCAAATCAAACAGCACAGCTTTAATATTTTGATCCGACATTAGCTTAAATCTTGTTTATTGAAGGAGTTTAGCAAAAGCTGAGATGCAGGCTTTAGTCCGGCATCCCCGCCTTACTATCATATGCCGGAGTCCCTCTCCGACCGTCAACCCTTATACCACTTTTTGCTCGGCGCGAACACCTAATGTATGGCAGATAGCATAAGTCAGCTCACTGCGGTTTAACGTATAGAAATGGAAATCCTTAACCCCTTCCTGACTCAACACTTTCACCATATCCATGGCGATACTGGCTCCAATCAGGTTACGTGTGGTTGGATCGTTTTCTGTTCCTTCATACAACTTGTGCATCCAGCCCGGAATTTTCACATTGGCCAGGGAGGAAAATTTAAGTAAGGTTTTATAGTTTGATACTGGCAGTATGCCCGGCACTATCTCCACATCGATACCCACAGCGACACAACGGTCTCTATACCTTAGATAGGATTCCACATCGAAGAAAAACTGAGTGATAGCACGACTGGCCCCGGCGTCAACTTTTGCCTTCAGCGCCAACAAGTCTGCCTGAGCAGTTTTAGCTTCGGGATGGGTCTCAGGGTATGCGGCTACGGAGATATCAAAGTCCGCTTCCTCTTTCAGCAGCCCCACCAGATCCGATGCATACATAAGAGGTTTATCATGACCTTGTGGAATATCCCCCCTTAAGGCGACAATATTTTTAATCCCTGAACCCCAATAATCCCGGGCAATTTGTCTTAGCTCACTCTTACTGGCATCGATACATGTAAGGTGCGGGGCGGCAACCAGGCCGGTCTTGTCCTTAATATCTTTAATCACCCCATGAGTTCTGTCCCGGGTGCCCGAGTTGGCGCCATAGGTCACAGAAACAAATTTGGGTTTCAGCTCTTTTAACCTGTCGATAGAGGACCACAAGGTTTGTTCCATTTGCTCGGAAGCCGGAGGAAAGAACTCAAAGGAGACATTAATATCACCGTTTAATTCGGCAATATTTTGATTTAATAACTCAATATTTCGTGCAGTTTGAGAACCCATGACCCTTCCTTTGCAAAACTGATAAACCCTACTGGCCATATCCATAAAGATGTTTAGCCGTCTATACGGCTTAATCTACTGAAATATTAGCTATAGTCAACATGTTTTTTTTAACTTGAAAAAAACTCAACATTAAGTTGAGAATTTTTAAATATAGAAGGAATAAATCAGGGAGCGGGTGGTCTGAAAGATGATATGGTTAGTCCTTATCTTCCTTATTTTCGGGTTTTACTTCAGGCTCTGCATTCGCTGAAAAAGCAGCTAAACCAGCCAGTAAAAGAACCGCAAGTTTAATGTGGATCATAAGAGGGTCTCCATCAGTTTTTCTCAATGAGCTGGAAATTAATTTGCTCCATCTATATAGAATTATAGACCAATAAACAGAAACACCAATCATTTAGATTCGCAACTGACGGAAGACCCATTTGAGCTATGAAGAGCTTTACTCCTCTAACCAATTATTGACAATTTTTCGGTCTGCGCATCACATCGTGCCGATAGTTCCGGCATGCCCAGGCGTGGCTGCCATCACCTTCATTTTGAACCTGACTCGATGGAATCAAGTCAACGGTTTGTAATGGAACAGCTGAGACAGAAAATGCAGCGACAGCTGCAAGAGCGATGAGGGCGTATTTAAGGCTTTTCATATTGGTGTCCTCGTATTGTAACAAGAGCCCATCTAGTAGACCGATAGAACACCAAGATAGTTGCAGTAAATATCGCCGTTAATTGACGATTTCCCAGGAACCATCTGCTTGCAAACAGGCAGTACCATAGGCATCTTCTGTTTTTCCGCCAACCGTAATTGATTGTTGGTACTCCCGACAGGTTAAGCCGGCACCAGAACTTTTACCTTCTTTAGAGGCCACAACATATCCCGAGCTGTCCCCGTCATCCCAAATGATCTTCTCACCAACGGGTGCCGTGGTGGCTTTAACTTGCGCCGCTTCGTGCTCTCGTTGCGCAGCCTCATTCATATTATCCAGAATTTTCAAAGTGATCGCGGTAAAGGCCAGCCATTTAAAAGCATCATTGTCATTTTGATAATGACCATAACCAGGATAAGGGTGCCCATATGGGCGAACAACAATGATATTGTTCACTGTACGCCGGCGCGGCACGACAATATAATTAGCTTGACGGTGATGGTATTTTGCACCGTATTGGCGCGCCCCTTTTCTATCGTCCCTGTATTCCCACTCTCCAGCAGCCGCTACAGATCATAGAGAAGCGCTGGTAAGTGCAACCGCTGCGAATGTGCGGAATAGTTTTTTGTTCATACGACTTTCTCATAGCAAAAAATGAGTCACTAAATCGGTCTAAACAAGGCTTGGTTAATACCTGAAGCAGGTGAACACTAAGCGCCGAGCATTTTAATGACTCACAATTAATTCAGGCTGTTGATAAATACTTCACAGCCTTTGGTACGAGCATCATATGAAACTAACCCTGAACATAAGTTGAACAGTATAAATTCAGGTTATTTTTATTTTCGGGTCAGCCGGCAATAAGCCGACATATATTGGTAAGGTCGGATTGAATCGCACCCGCTGTAACTTCACGTCCGGCACCCGGCCCCTGGATCACCAGCGGGTTGCTTCTGTACCATTGAGTTTCAATAGCAAACACGTTGTCACAGGGTTGCAAATTAGCAAACGGATGGGTTTTAGGTAATGCCTCAAGGCCAACTTTAGCGCCGCCCTGAGCCGAGAACCTGGCTACATACCTTAATACCTTATCCTGTTTGGCTGCATGCTTAAACGCTTCGGAAATACCTTCATCCAGCAGATGGCTTTGCTGCATAAACTGCTCTGCATTCAACTCACTCAACGCCGCTGGAACCAGCGATTCTAACTTCACATCCTTCGGCTCCAAATCGTGACCCGCCTCTCTGGCCAGGATCAGTAATTTGCGCTGCACGTCCATGCCGGACAGGTCATCTTTCGGGTTAGGCTCGGTTAAGCCCTGCTGCCAGGCTTGGTTCACCAGCTCAGAAAACTTCATTTCTCCACTATAGTTCTGGAATAACCAGGATAAGGTGCCGGAGAAAATACCGCTGACAGCCTGCACTTTATCACCCGAGTCTTGCAACATTTTGATACTGGATTGCACAGGTAAACCCGCACCAACGGTAGCGTTATATAACCAATGGCAACTATGATCCGCAAACCCCTGCTTCACTTCGTTATAGAACTCGCTGTCCGCCGCGCCGGCAAATTTATTGGCCGTGATCAAATGCAATCTGCGCTGGGCAAACTCTGGATAATAGCGGCTGACCGTTTCACTGGCGGTGATGTCCAATACCACAAGTTCATCAAATGGGTGATGTTTAAGCTTATATAGTAAATCTTCCCAAATAAAAGCCCCTTCCGTCAGCTGGTCCAATACGTTTTCCGGATCCAGACCGTCATAGTTCAGCACTCCGCTGTTAGAGCCAAATACCCCACACAGGCTTAATTCAACGCCAGTGTTGTGCTCCAGGCTTGCTTTTTCACTGGCATAGAGGCTTAACCACTGCTTACCGATATTCCCCTTGCCAAATACCACAACAGCTACGCGCTTAGGCTGCTTAAACAAAGAAATATGCAGCGATTTAAGTAAAGGCTCCAGATAGATCTCTTTCATTACTGCTATAAGAGACAGCTTTTGTTCACATGACTGAATAAATTCAAGAGGTTGTTCGGCAACTAACTGGTAAAAACGATAGCATTGCTCCGCATTATCCGTCACACCATTGCCCACCAAACCGACCATGGAATAACCTTCCTGCTTGGTCAGCTCAGTAAGCCCACCTTGTGGCTGATAATCTTTCAGGCAGGCAAACGCGGAGTCGACAATTTCTGACGTGTACACCAGACGTAACAGACGCTTTTCACGATTTTTATAAGCGCAAATCGGCGCTACAAACCGGCGCGTTAAGTAACTCAGTAACTCGTCATAAGCCTGATCGAAATCCTCATTAATGGAGATCCCCATCTCGATTAAACAAGCCTGATCCAAGGATGTCACTATCTTAGCCGCGCCTAATTTGTGCTGACGCCGCAGGATCTGGGTACAGCCTTCATCCGGGGTATAGCTGGATCTTAAGCTCAGCTTCTGTCGGCATTCCTGAACCGGCAATAGGGTTCTGGCATGTAACACGGGAGAGCCTAAACGAGATAATTCTGCCGCTTCATCCAGCGACAAGCGATCCAGCAACACTGCATCCTTCACTTTACGAGGGTCGGCGCTAAATACTCCGGCTACATCACTCCAGATGGTGGTAGAAACAGCATCGGCCAGCTGTCCGGTGACAGTCGCAGAATAGTCACTACCATTACGGCCTAAGGTGACTGTGTGCCCTTCACTGTCGGCAGCAAAAAAACCTGTGATCACCACTCTCGCTTGCTGACGGCCTTCCAGCAGATCGGCCAGCTTTTGCTTAGAAAGTTCAACATTAATCACCGGCTGTACGCCAAACTCGGCACTTAAGAATAAGCGAGAGTCCAGCCAGCTGGCTGGCAAGTCCTGACTGCGAAGGAAACCGGCAAGCAGGCGAGCCGACCACACTTCACCAAAACTGAGTATTTGATTAACCTGATATTGATCCAGGCCGTTTTCCAATAACTCGGCTAACTGGCGTAAATCCGAATCAAATAACTCGAGGGCTTCTGCCTGATTAAAACCATCCAGCAACTCCCTTACCAGCTCGGTTTGGTATTCCGCCAGGGCTTCCAGCATCTTGGAGGAAGCGTTATCCCCCTCCTTAGCCAGTTCGACGATTTCTATCAACCTGTTGGTGGTTTTACCCGCCGCAGACACCACAATCAGATCCTGACCCGCGGAGTATTTTTGAATAATACCCGCTACTCTGCGAAAACAATTAGCATCGGCTAAGCTGCTGCCGCCAAATTTGTGTACATGTCTTAGTTGTTTCACGCTTATCTCTCTTGGGCGATCGCTTTAAAGGCATTGTCCAGATCGGCCACCAAATCTTCGGCGTCTTCCAGACCAGCAGAAATGCGTATTAAGGTATCAAATATTCCCGCCTCATGACGGGCAGCTTCATCCATAGCTCTGTGCGTCATTGTCGCCGGGTGTGCAACCAGGCTCTCGACCCCACCCAAAGACTCGGCCAGGGAGAATAGCTCTAACGCTTTAAAAAATACTCTTAATCCGGCTTCATCTGTATCTATATCAAAACTAAACATAGAGCCAAAGTCTTTTTGCTGACGCGCGGCAATTTCATGCCCCGGATGCTCCGGCAAGCTGGGGTGGTAAATAGTGCTAACTAAGGGCTGAGTCTTCAGGTAGTCAATAATGGCGTTGGCATTTTCCTGATGGGTTTTAATCCGCGGAGCCAGGGTGCGAATACCCCGTAACGCCAGGTAGGAATCAAACGGAGAGCCGGTTAAACCAAGGCAGTTTGCCCACCATGTCAGCTCTTCACCCAGCTCGGCATCCTTAGTCACTACGGCGCCGGCGACGACATCTGAATGACCATTAATGTACTTAGTGGTTGAATGCACAACGATATCCGCCCCAAGCTCCAGTGGCTGTTGTAATACCGGAGAGAGGAAGGTGTTATCCACTACCACCAGAGCGCCCACCGCATGAGCCTTGTCACAGATTGCCTGGATATCCACCACTCTCAGCAGAGGGTTGCTGGGGGTTTCCAACCAGACAATCTTAGGTTTTTTGGCGATAGCCGCATCAATCAGCTCATCGATTCCCTGATCGATAAATTCAACCTTAAATGCCCTCTTCTTGGCACTACAGTCAAACAAGCGATAGCTGCCGCCATAACAATCATGGGGAGCAATCAGCAGATCATCCGGCGATAGCAGGGCGGTAATCAGATTCACTGCGGCCATTCCTGAGCAGGTGATCACCCCGGTACTGCCATTTTCTAACTTGGCGATGGCTTCCCCGAGCAGCGCCCGGGTCGGGTTACCGGAGCGGCTGTAATCAAACTCGCGAACCTCGTTATAGTCTGAAAAAGTATAATTAGTACTTAAGTAGATGGGAGGCACCACAGCACCGTGCTGGCTGTCTGACTCTATACCTGAACGTACTGCTTGTGTGGCCTGCTTATATTTCGCCATCTACCGTCTCCTGAATACAACAGCTAATTTTAAATCAGCAACTTTATGCCACACAAACCAAGACGTCAACACTTCTAGACGTCTAAACGCCTAGTGTTATAAATTAGGCCGATATAAGTCAATTTCAGCAGGATAAATTAGTGCAGACGTCTAAGCATCTATCCCTTTGGATTGCCTACACCAAAAGTAGGGGTTAAAATAGCCTGGATTTTCAGTTTAGGTAGCAAGTGATGACAACTAAATGGAACGGCGAATATATCAGCCCATATGCGGAACACGGCAAAAAAAGCGAACAAGTTAAAAAGATCACTGTTTCAATTCCACTCAAGGTACTAAAAATACTGACGGATGAGCGGACCCGTCGACAGGTTAATAACCTGCGTCATGCTACTAATAGTGAACTCTTGTGCGAAGCCTTCCTGCACGCCTACACGGGTCAGCCACTACCGGATGATGAAGACCTGCGTAAAGACAGGCCGGACACAATACCGACCGAAGCCAAAGAGATCATGGCTAAGCTGGGTATTGAAATCGAAGATTTCGAAGCCGAGTAAGCTTTGTTAAGGAGGCGGTATTGCCTCCTAGCCCTTCTGACAGTACATTTTTTTCTGCCACCGCTCTTACCCAATGAATTTTATAGGGTTTACCTCCCAACACTTTCTGAAAAGTTTATTTCTTAAACAGTTGTAACCCTATAGATTCTTCAATAGAGTGAACACCCCAAAATATTAAAATAAAATGATATTCAAGTTAATTTCACTTCCTAGTTATGGAATTTAGGGGTAACGTAATGAAAAAAATGAAAAGTACACTCGTCATACCCTTTGCGATAGCGATAGCGATAGCGATGGCGATGGCTTTGACTGCATGTGGCGGAGGCGGATCATCAACTCCACCAGCAGACAATATCGCTGGCGAATTAAATATCAGCCCGACATTAAAAAAAGTGCTGGAAAACAAATTAGGTAGTCCAATAACAGCCGCCAATGTACTCGATATCACGGAGCTGGAAGTATTTAACAGGACAGATGTTGACTTTACAGGCTTAGGTTACCTGACCAACCTTAAGGAATTGAAGCTTGAGGCAACTGCGTCAACCAACCTTGATCTCAGTAAACTAACTCAGTTAACTAGCCTAAACCTCCAACATAGCCCCAGGAAAAAAATAGACCTCAGCGCCTTAACAAAGCTGGAACACTTGAATTTGCGCGGAACCATTTTTTTGCGCGAATTGAACTTATCGAATCAGACAGAGCTGAAAACCCTCAGGGTAAATCATAACTCGCTGACTGAACTGGACCTAAGCAATCAGCCAGAACTCACCATATTAGATGTCGCTCAAAACGACCTGACACAACTGGATATCAGCCAGCAGAGCAAGTTAACCGAGCTCTATGTCGAGGATAATCCCTGGACCGATTTGGTATATGGTGACCTGACCCAACTAACCAAGCTTTACTTACCTGGTCATTACCTAAACAAGCTTGATGTTGGCCAGTTAATCAGCTTAACTGAACTCGATGCGCAAGGTCATGGGCCTGTGAGTTTGGATGTGAGTAACCTGACACAACTCAAAAAGCTGAACTTGTCTGGAAACCCCAAATTAGAAACGCTGGATGTCAGCAAGCTTACTCAACTGGAAAGCTTGGATGTGTCCGATACCAATTTGACGGAGTTGGATATCGGCCAGTTAACAAAATTAAACACGCTTAAAGCTGCGAGCAGTGGAATAAGCAACCCCGACCTGAGCAAATTAACTCAGCTTTCTGTATTAGACCTTGCTGGAAACGGATATGAAAGCCTGGATATCGGTCACTTAACGAACCTGACTAAGCTCAGGGTATCTGAAAATCACCTGGCAACCTTGGATGTCAGCAAGATGTCTCGTTTAACCGAACTTTGGGCCTATGCTAATCAACTGGTCGAGTTAGATGTAAGCAACCTAGCTAAACTCACTCTTCTAAATGTAGATGCAAATCAACTCACCGCTCTGAATGTAACCCCACTGACTGAACTGGTCGGCCTTAGCGTGAGCGCCAATAATGACCTGAACCAATTGGATGTGGGAGGTTTGGCTAACTTGGAATGGCTCCACGCGGTGTCGAATGGTATGTCAGAGTTAAATGTTACTAACCTCACAAGGCTTCGCGAGCTAGAGCTCTCGCGCAACAAGCTCACCGAGCTGGACTTGAGTCGACTTACCTCGCTTACCAAACTGTACGCTTCGTCCAATCGGCTTACTAGTTTAAGAATTAGCAAATTAACCGAGCTTACTCACCTGAACCTGATAAACAATGATTTAGCCAGCCTGGATGCCAGCGGCTTACCCAAGCTTAAAGATTTGAACCTGAAAGCCAATTCAAAGCTGACTCAGGTAAACCTAACAGGATCTAACCCTACCGCCAACATTAACGTGGACCCTGGTGTTCAAATAATCGGACGCTAGTAAAAAGAGGCTAATCAGCGCTATGCCGGTCAATTAAGCTGACTGGCATTTTTCTTATTCGTATATTTCTTGGCTCTCGGTTAACCCCTTAGGTAAACCTTATCTTCTCGCTCTATTACTAAGATATTATGCTCAGTTTCTTCTAGAAAAAATTTGATCCACTTGGAAATGAAATATTCGAGTTCGAGCCAGAAGCCAAAGAGATCATGGCTAAGCTGGGTATTGAAATCGAAGATTTTGAAGCCGAGTAGGCTTTGTTAAGGAGGCGGTATTGCCTCCTGGCCCATTCTGACACTACATTTTCTTCTGACACCGCTCTTACCCAATGAATTTTATATAGTTTATCTCCTTACACTTTCTGAAAAGTTTATTTCTTGAACAGTTGTAACTCTATATATTCTTCCCTATAGTAAACACCCAAAAAAATCAAAATTGAATGATATTCAAGTTAATTTCACTTCCAAGTTATGGAATTTAAGGGCAACGTAATGAAAAACATGAAAAGTACACTCGCCATATCCTTTGCCATGGCGATGGCTTTGACTGCATGTGGCGGAGGCGGAGGCGGATCATCAACTCCACCAGCAGACAATATCGCTGGCGAATTAAATATCAGCCCGACATTAAAAAAAGTGCTGGAAAACAAATTAGCTAGTCCAATAACTGCCGCCAATGTACTCGATATCACGGAGCTGAATTTTAGTAGAGTTTTCGATGTCGATTTCACGGGCATTGAGTACCTTACAAATCTTAAACATCTAACGCTTGACAGTAGTTCGCCAACCAACCTGGATATCGGCAAACTAACCCAGTTGAAAACACTGAAACTCAATCGCCTATCTCTCAATAGCATTGACCTCAGTAAATTAACTAACCTGGAAAAACTAGATCTAGCAAGCAACAAGTTAACCAGCTTAGATCTTAGCAAGCTTAAAAATCTCAAGGAACTGAACGTCACCAACAACCCGTTGGTTAACCTGAACGTATCTAACTTATCAAACTTAGAAGTCCTAAAAGCCCGCTTTATTCCGTTAACTAATTTAGATATTAAAAACCTGAATAAGCTCACTTACCTGAGCATTACCCATAACGACTTAACCAACCTGGATCTATCAAGTCAGACAGAGTTACAGACCCTCTATGCGGGCGATAATCTATTGGCAGACTTGGATCTGAGTAATCAGTCAAAACTAACCATACTTATAGTCAAAAAAAATAAACTTAAAAAGCTGGATGTCGACCACCTCATCAACTTAACCGAACTTTACGCCGGAGAAAATGAGTTTTCTAGTTTGGATGTAAGCAACTTGACGAAACTAACCAAGCTTGAACTGATTGACAATAAGCTAACCGAGCTGAACGTCAGCCAATTAACCAAGCTGACCGAACTCAAGGTTGAAAAGAGTCAATTATCAGATCTGGATATCAGTAACCTGGCTCAACTGAAAGTTTTGAACGTGTCTGACAACACGTTAACCACACTGGATATTAGCCATTTAACTCAATTGACCGAGCTTGACGCTAAAAATAGTGGTATTAGCAATCCGGACTTGAGCAAGCTGACTCAGCTTTCGAAATTAAACCTGGGTTTTAATAACCTTGATACTCTGGATGTCAACCATTTAACTAACCTGACTAAACTTGAGGTATTTGGCAATAACCTGACAACCTTGGATGTTGGTCAGTTGACTCAGTTAACCGAGCTTTGGGCTTCAAGTAACCAATTGGTTGCGCTAGATACAGGCAAGCTAGGTAAACTCACTAAGCTATATATAGACGGGAATAAACTCACCACTCTGAATGTAGCTCACCTGACCAAGCTAACTGAACTTAGCGCCGGAGGTAATAAAGACCTGGCTGTACTGGAAGTAGGCGGTTTGACTCAACTGACGAACCTCACAGTGCAGGGGAATGATATTTCAGAGCTTAATGTGAGCAACTTAACCCAGCTCACCAATCTAGAGGTCTCGGGCAACAAGCTCGCAGAGTTGGACTTGAGCCGGCTTACCGATCTCACTGTGCTGACGGCTGACACAAATCAGCTAACCGACCTGGACGTGAGAAAATCAACCAAACTCACTCATCTGAGCCTGATGTTGAACAAGTTAACCAGCCTGGATGCCAGTGGTTTAGCGGTGCTTGAAGAGTTAAATCTGATCGGTAACCGTGACCTGACTCAGGTAAACCTCACCGGGGCTAATCCTGCTGCTGCTATCTCTGTAGACAAGGACGTACAACTAATAGGCAGATAATAAAAAGGGGCTCAACAGCCCCTTTTTTCTCACCCAAAGTATGCATTAACACATATAATTTTCAGGTAATTCGATTTGCGCCACGCCGGACTCTACCGCAGCTTCAGCCACCGCTCGTGCGACTTGAGGTAGCAGACGAGGGTCCATAGGTTTTGGAATTATATAGTCGGGGCCGAACTCTAAGCTTTCTACCCCGCTGGCGGTTAATACTTCCTGTGGCACGGGCTCTTTGGCCAATGCAGAAATAGCGTTAACCGCCGCAACTTTCATTTCATCGCTAATCGCTTTAGCACGAACGTCTAATGCTCCGCGGAAAATAAATGGGAAACAAAGTACGTTGTTTACCTGGTTTGGGTAGTCGCTGCGACCTGTAGCCATAATCAAGTCGTTACGGGCATCATGAGCCAGTTCAGGTTTAATTTCAGGATCAGGATTAGAGCACGCAAAAATAATGGGTTTTTCCGACATCAATTTTACTGCTTCCGGCGGTAATACATCCGGGCCAGATACACCAACAAACACATCGGCACCTTCAATAACATCTTCCAAGGTGCGCTTATCTGTATTATTAGCAAATAACTGCTTGTATTCATTTAAGTCATCACGACGAGTGTGGATCACCCCTTTGCGGTCCAGCATATAAATCTTTTCTCGCATGGCCCCGCACTTGATCAGCATTTCCATACAGGCGATAGCAGCTGCCCCTGCCCCCATACATACAATAGTTGCATCTTCAATTCTCTTACCCTGGATTTCCAGCGCATTGATCATACCCGCAGCCGTCACTATGGCTGTACCATGCTGATCATCGTGGAAAACCGGGATACTACAGCGTTGGATCAATGCTTTCTCAATCTCAAAACACTCGGGGGCTTTGATATCTTCCAGGTTAATACCACCAAACGTATCTGCAATATTGGCAACAGTGTTGACGAATTCTTCTGTAGTCCTGTGCTTCACTTCGATATCGATGGAATCCAGACCAGCAAAACGCTTGAACAACAGAGACTTACCTTCCATAACTGGCTTAGAAGCAAGGGGCCCTAAGTTTCCTAATCCCAATATCGCAGTACCATTGGTAATGACAGCAACCAGGTTCCCCTTAGCCGTATATTTATAGGCGTCATCAGGATTGGTGGCGATTTCTTTTACTGGTTCAGCGACGCCCGGACTATAAGCAAGCGCCAGGTCCTTTGCTGTTTCTGCCGGTTTAGTGAGTTCGATACTGATTTTACCAGGGACAGGATTTGCGTGGTAGTCAAGGGCTTGTTGACGAAGATCTGTCATTTTGGCGTTCCGTTATCCCTTTTCGGGATTGAGTTATAGTAGGCAAGGGTAAAAATGCGATGATAATCAAGTTCTCATCCATTCACCAGAGGAATGTTAACAAATTGGAAATTATTATTTATGGCTTAGACAGCAGCCAATAAGGAGGATTTTTCAGCAGATACAAAAAAGGCGCTAAACAGCGCCCTTTTGTTAACATTTCACGGCAATTAAGTTGCCGGATACAGGAAGAAGTCTTACTTCTTACCCAGTACTGCGAAACGTTTCTTGAATTTGTCGATACGACCACCGGTATCTACAACACGCTGTGTGCCAGTGTAGAATGGGTGACATTTGCTACATACGTCCAGAGTCAGGTCTTTACCTAGTGTAGAACGAGTTTCGAATACGTTACCGCAAGAACAAGTAGCTTTAAGTGCGGCATATTCTGGGTGGATAGCAGCTTTCATGGTGAACCTCTTTAGGCCGTGTCGCCATCTGAACCTAATGCCAGATACCACACGTATGGTTAATAACACAAATTTAAGGTTGCGAATAATATAGGATCACCAGTTCAGATAGCAAGGGAAATTGCAGAATTTATGAACGCTCCGTAACTTAAACCAACAAATTTCCATAAATGAAGGAAATTGCGTCAACATTATAATCAACAACTCTCAATCAGCTGATCCCTTGCCGGGAAACCGGTAAACTAGTTCACTGATAAAAGACCTTCAAATAGAGAAACCAACCCCTTATGACTAGCCGGATTTGCAGTGTCGCCCTGCCCGTACCATTAAGACGCAGCTTTGATTACCTGATACCGGCACACCTGAACGTATCACCCTGCTCCAGGGTAGAAGTTCCATGGGGGAAAAGTTTTAAGCTTGGGTTGGTGCTGGAAATCAAACAAGAAAGTGATTTCCCGCTGGAAAAACTCAAACCCGTTAAGCAGGTGCTGGACAGCAAGCCCCTGCTACCGAACAAACTGTTTGAATTGCTCAACTGGAGCGCATCTTATTACCAACACAGCATAGGTGATGTATTCACCCAGGCGCTACCGATACTACTTCGGCAAGGAGAGATCCCGGAACTAAAGGCGACGGAAGTCTGGCAGGCCACAGAGCTAGGTCAACAGACGGATCCTGAAAGTCTTAAACGAGCCACCAAGCAGCAAAAAGCCTTAATTTTGCTTAACACTAAGCCCCGCACCAGCACCGAACTGAAACAGGCAGACATTAGCACGACCATACTAAACTCATTAAAAGAAAAACAACTCATTGAGAAGGCCACGCTGGCGCAAGCAATCAACCTGTCCTGGCAGAACGAGTTCACGCTATTACAAGAGAAACCTCAGCTGAATAAAGAACAAGCCGTGGCTATTTCAGCGGTAAATAACAGAACCAGTGACTTTGCCTGCTACCTCCTTGAAGGAGTCACAGGGAGCGGTAAAACCGAGGTTTACCTTAACTTAATGGAGCCTATTCTTAAGCAAGGTAAACAAGCCCTGATCCTGGTGCCGGAAATCGGCCTGACGCCACAAACCATACAGAGGTTTAAATCACGGTTTAATGTACCTATCTATATGGTGCACTCGGGTTTAAATAACAGGGAAAGACTGGATACCTGGGTTCACGCCAGGCAAGGCAGCGCCGCCATTGTCCTCGGCACTCGCAGTGCGATTTTCACGCCGCTAAAAAACCCCGGCATTATTATCCTGGATGAAGAGCATGATTCTTCTTTTAAACAACAAGACACCTTTAGATATCACGCCAGGGATCTCGCGGTGATCCGGGCGCACAGAGAAGGCCTGCCTATTATTCTGGGCTCTGCCACCCCTTCCCTGGAAACCCTGCAAAACGCAAAGTCAGGTAAATACCACCACCTGGTGTTAAGTCAGCGTGCTGGCACTTCCCAACTGGCCAGACATTACTTGCAAGACATTAAAGATATCCGGCTCGAGTCTGGATTATCACCTCAGCTCATTGAGTTGATGAAAAAACATCTCAATGCGGGCAATCAGGTGATGTTATTTCTTAATCGCCGAGGTTATGCGCCCGCGCTTATGTGTCACGAATGCGGCTGGCTGGCCCACTGTCAGCGATGTGATGCTTATTACACAGTGCACCAGGGAGACAACAGACTGGTATGCCACCACTGTGGTTCCCAGCGCGCAATTACTCCTCAATGTGGCGACTGCGGCTCCACTCAAATGGTGGGAGCTGGAGTTGGCACTGAGCAACTAGAACAAACCCTCAACCGGCTGCTGCCTGACTACCCTACGGTCCGTATCGACAGAGACAGCACAAGACGTAAAGGCAGCCTGGAAGGTTACCTGGACGATATTCATCAAGGTAAATATAAAATACTGATCGGCACTCAGATGCTGGCCAAGGGACACCATTTTCCGGATGTAACCCTGGTTGCCCTACTCGATGTGGACAGCGCATTATTTAGCTCGGATTTCAGGGCCGCCGAGAAACTGGCGCAACTCTTTATCCAGGTAGCAGGGCGAGCAGGCAGGGCCAGCAAACCGGGTCAGGTGGTTTTACAAACCCACCACCCGGAACATTATTTACTCCAGGATCTGGTCAATAACGGTTATCAACATTTCGCCGACAGCGCCCTGGTTGAACGCGAGGAAGCCGCATTGCCTCCATTTGCTTTCCAGGCTCTGATCCGTGCAGAAGCCCCTAACCAGAAAAGCACCGAACAGTTTCTAAACCAGGTTCAAGGGATCTTGTCAGGATATACGCAGCTCTATCCCGATATCTGGTTACTTGGCCCTATGCCGGCACAAATGGAACGCCGGGCCGGCAAATACCGTATGCAACTCCTGGTGCAAGCCCCTAACAGAGCCTTAATCGCAGGCCTGTTTAACAGCTGCCTTAGTCAAGTAGAAGCCTTGCCAGAGTCGAGAAAAGTACGTTGGTCATTGGATGTAGAGCCAACTGATTTTATATGACACAGCCTCCTTTTCAGGGCAAATACTCAATAACATATATCAAGAAAACACGTTATTTTTTCTTTTAAGTCAGTTAGTTTCCTTTTACTTATCTCACACTCCCATATCACTAACACACTCCAACCCATATCCTGTAGCGTAAGGCTATGGGCTAAATCCCTTTTCCTATTCTTACCGATTTTCTCGATTCTCTTCTGGTATCCGACATCCTCGCTTGCAGTCATGACCATGCCAGAAGCAGCCGTAAATAAAGATCACCTTTTTACGCGAAGAAAAGACAAGATCAGGCTTCCCGGGCAAATCCTTGCGATGTAATCGATACCTGTATCCCATAAGTGCATAAGCAAAAGTTCACCAAGGCTTAAATCAACCTACCAATCTAGGTAGGCCGTGCAGTACTAGGCGAATCAGTATATTTACACTGATTGAAATTCATACGTAATCTCTAAAAACTTATACTCACCCACTTACCATAGATTAAGCGACGCGCTAGCATCTCTGGGCGGGTATTTTTACTTTTTACCCGCCTCATGATCTCCGAACGCTTTTCCGAGCTATATTGGTCCACTAGCTTGCGTCATTGCTCATAACGATCCATATGGTCCTATGACATGAATAACGACCAATCGTCCTATTAAACGTCGTTTTCGTCGCTAACCGGAGCGATCGCATACAGTCTTTGTTCGGCAAGCCATTGCAATCTTTTCACTTGCGTCACCAGGGTGCGGCGTAGACCTGTGTTCACCTTCCTTTCGCTGATAATGTGGGAAAGCTCCTCGATCGTAGCTGCTCTTCGCGCGATCCTGAAATCAGGGTGGCTTCGTAGCTTGAACACCTCATTCGTTACTATGACGCCGCTAAACAGTTCGGGAAAAGCTACGTCAATTCCGTTCACTGGGGGCTCCTTTTCGTTAAGAATGGCCCCAAACTTGGATTCCTGAATGGCGTTATCGTGGACTTTTCGCTCTAAAGCATCAAGCTGCCGACGAACGTGTTCATACTTTTCTTTATGCTTTTTCTGCGTCACATGGTTGAATTCAACTAACGGCCAAACCTTGATCTCATAGACTTCCATCGGATCAAGAACAGACATTGCTACAGCATCCGTTCTTCTGTTAGTCAAGTGTCTGCGAATTCGCGTCCGTAAGCTTTCAGATGTTTGCCCCACATAGATTGGCTCACGTTCGTAATCGAAGAATGCATAAACACCGTACTTGTAGTTTCCGACTTTTTGTCCTTTAAATTCGGAGTCAAGAAAGGTGGTTAGTGCTTTGCGTAGTTCATCTGTCTCAAATGGACAGGAGGGTGTTCCATAATCTATCACTCGCACTATTCTCCATAGCTGGGTTGTTGCAGCTATTTAAACGTATATTTCCTTTGTTTTGAAGAAGTGATAATAATAATAGGACAGGTTGAAATTAAATAGGAGTAAGCCAACTGACTATCTCCCATAAGTGGCTCTGTAGACTAACGGCGACAGTAGATGTTCGCTAAGGTGCCTCACCGCCGGGACGGCGACAGCATCACCCATTGCCTTATATCCCTGATTAAAGGTGCCAGGGATCTCATACTCATCACCGGCCCCCATCAATCTTGCCGCCTCACGCACTGACAGCAGCCGCGTACCCAAAACGCCATCTTTATATATAACTAATTGCTGTCGACTACTTCCGCCTGAAGGAGTGCGTAAACAGCCCGCGACGCTATCAAAGCGGATCTCTAACACTTGTTTACCGTTGCGGATCCGTTTGTACCCGGGAAAGACTCTTTTGCCTTCCTTAATAGCCTGGTCGAGCTTAAGTTTATGCCTTTCAGGTATTAAACTTAAGTGATGACTAACAGTCACTTCATCATCGAAAGGCAGAGAAAAATCAATAATAGACTCTATACCTTGCTCTCTGTCGGATGGCTCGGGTAAGCGCCACCAGACCCAATCTTTGGCTTTTGACGCTATATTTCGAAGTGCTTTGGAATGCGCCCAGTTTGGCCCCTCCGCCTTATAGTCTGAGCACTCGATCTCTTCATTCACGCCAATCACGAACACCCTGGGGCGCGATTGAGGAACCCAGTTCACCGCATCAAGCATGACCGCCCCAACTGTGTAGCCTCTCTCCCTTAACGCTTCATGCAAGGCTAGGTAATGCTCACCCGCCTTTGCAGAGATCAAACCGACCACATTCTCAGCAACAACAATAGGCGGACGACAGTTCATTTCGTCCATCACCCGTAGCCACTGCCAGACCATGCCGCTGCGCTGGCCCTCGATCCCTTTCATATTCCCGGCTAATGACAAGTCCTGGCAAGGAAAGCTTGCCCAAGATAATTCGTGATCGGGGAGATCCCCGCCGGTTACATCTTCAACGGATCCCAGGTGAAAAATATCTGACGAATGGTTGGCTGCAAATACTGTGTGTTTTTTAGGGCAAATATCATTAGCCCAAACTGTATCAAAAAAGTCTTTCATAGCCTCAGCAACTAGTCCGCTGCCTGCAAAAAAATCCACGCTTCTAGGCTTCACTGTGCCTTCGTTAACAAGGTGAAGCTTAGACGCGGTCAGTTGGCAGGTAATTGATTCAGTTAACATCAGTTTTCTTCTTTGATCATTAAAGTGTCTTGCGAGCAAAAGCACTGTTTGTATATACAGTATATATTAGCTGACGGCTTTGTGGTTTGCCAGTATATCTTAACATCACGTCAAAGTTTCTTGTTTTTACCCGCACCAGTAATAGCAGATAGCACCGTGGGCTGGCTTTAACCTGTTCATAATTGAGTTTATACGTATTAAGAATACGATTTATTTAAAGATCTGATCGCCCATCTGATCGATAAATTGCCTTGATTTGTTGAGCATCAGTTCATTGGCCTGCTCTGCACTCATACACAGATCGGAGCGGATAAAACTGTAGCTTTGCAGCTCGCCGTCGAGCTCTTTTTCAATTCGACCCGCGACCCTGTACTGGCCGGATTCATTTTGCGCCAGGGGGTAAATAAGAAAACCTTTGTACTCTTCGCCGACAGCTTCCGGCTGCTTTTGTTCTTGCCCGCCGCCAAACAAACCTTTAATTATTTTGCCAAACATAAGCCACTCCTGAAGTTTTTTCAGAGTTTAACACAGGCAAAAGACTTATCCATTGGCCCAGTCCACACCCTCAAAATACTTCGCCATGGCATCCACAAATAACCTCACCTTGGCAGACAAATGACGACGGTGGGGTAAACCGCATAGATACCGGACTTATTTCGGGTGAATTCGGCTAATAATACCCGTAGCCGACCAGCCTGAATATCATCGGCATCGGCAACGGCAACGGCAACGGCAACGGCAACGGCAACGGCAACGGCAAAAGTGGGACACAATCCGATACCTTTTCCCGCCAACAATAGTTCCCTGACAGCACGCACACTGTTTACCTGTATTCTGCCAGGAACCACCACAGAATACGGCTTGCCCGCGTCTTCATATTGGCATCAAGAATACAGACGTGTTCACTAAGCTGTGAGGGGTGTTGAGGCGTACCTGCCTGCGCGAGATGCTCGGAGGATGCGCAAACCACCATTTCTGCTGTTGCCAGCTTTCTTGCCACCAGGCTTGAGTCCTCCGGCTGGCCAATTCGTACCGCCAAATCAACTCCTTCTTTCACCATTTCCACGAAAGCTTTCATACACGTCAGTTTGTCCATTTCTCACTGTCACCTTCATGGTTAACTATTCAAATACAATAACATCAAGCTGAATCGCACAAGTCATAGAACAGCACACAATATCAAGCCATTTAGCACACAGATATGACTGACTTTTGAATAGATCGAGCGCCTTATGGTGTTGACGCTTCTGCTTCTGGTTTTCATCTACTTAAAAATGTAAAATCCCTGATTTATCTTGGATCCAAACTGGGCTTCCTGACTGGATCCAGCAGGGTTTTTATCATTGCAAATGATTGGTGGTTTAACTAAATGAAAGCGCATATCCAACAACTACTTGAACAGACTGTGGTTAATCTGAAACAACAACAAATCCTGCCAGAGGATGCACAGCCACGCATTCAAGTAGACCGAACCAAGGATAAGGCGTTTGGCGACCTGGCTACCAACCTGGCCATGATGATGGCTAAACCTGCCAAGAAAAACCCGCGCGAATTGGCCAAGCTGATAATTGAGAATCTGCCGGAGTCCTCTTTGGTGATCAAAGTAGATATTGCCGGCCCGGGTTTTATTAATTTCTTCCTGAACCCGAGTTGGTTGGAAGAGCAAATAGATGTGGCACTTGCCGACGAACACCTGGCGGTGACCAAGGTTGAAAATCCACAAAATATCGTGGTCGACCTATCCTCCCCTAACCTGGCCAAAGAGATGCACGTTGGCCACCTGAGAAGCACGGTTATCGGTGATGCCGTCGCTCGTACATTAGACTTTCTGGGCCACAATATTATCCGCCAAAACCATGTAGGCGACTGGGGTACTCAATTCGGCATGCTGCTGGCGTATATGGAAGAGCTGCAGGACAAAGGTGAAGAGATAGTCAATAACCTGTCCAACCTGGAAACTTTCTACCGCTCGGCCAAGGGCCGCTTCGATGACTCAGAAGAGTTTGCCAACCGCGCACGCCAACTGGTAGTTGAACTACAAAGCGGTAACGAACACTGCAACAAACTGTGGAACGAGTTTAATGAAATCAGCTTGTCTCACTGCCAGGAAATCTATGAGGCCCTGGGCGTTAAACTGACTCGTGAAGATGTACGTGGTGAAAGTGCTTATAACGACGACCTAAGCCAGGTGTTAATCGACCTGGAAGCCAAAGGCCTGCTACAGGAAGATCAGGGTGCCAAGTGTGTGTTCCTCGAAGAGTTCAAAAATAAGGAAGGTGAGCCACTGCCCGTTATCGTGCAGAAGAAAGGCGGTGGTTTCCTGTATGCCACCACCGACCTGGCAGCCATGCGCTACCGTCAGAACCAGCTGAATGTAGACCGCGTACTGTATTTTGTCGATGCTCGCCAGGGCCTTCACTTCCAGCAGGTATTTACGGTTGCCCATAAAGCAGATTTTGTAAAATCAGCCACCAGCCTGGAGCATATGCCATTCGGCACTGTGATGGGTGACGATGGTAAACCATTTAAAACTCGCTCCGGAACGGTGACCAAACTGGCCGATCTGCTAAAAGAAGCAGAAGTTCGCGCCTACGAATTGGTTAAAACTAAGAACAAAGACATGACGGAAGAAGAGCTGCGCCATATCGGCTCTGTGGTTGGTATCTCCTCTATTAAGTATGCCGATCTATCCAAAAACCGTACCAGTGATTATGTCTTCAGCTTCGACAATATGCTGAGCTTTGAAGGTAACACGGCCCCTTATCTGCTATACGCTTACACACGTGTGGCCAGTATCTTTAATAAAGCCGGCATCGACCCCACACAGCTGCAAGGTAAAGTGTCCCTGGAGCAAGAGCAGGAAAAAGATCTGGCTTCCAAACTGGTTCAGTTCAGCGAAGTAGTTAACAATGTCGCTAAATTGGGTTACCCGCACCTGCTTTGTGGTTACCTATTTGAACTGGCTGGCCTGTTCTCCAGTTTCTATGAAGCATGCCCAATCCTGAGCGCAGACACCGAAGAGCAGAAACAAAGCCGCCTGAAGTTAGCCCAGCTGACCGCAAGAACCATACAACAGGGTCTGGATCTACTTGGCATTAAGACGCTGGAGCGCATGTAATGGCAAGGGACTATGTCCGAAGCCAGCCAAAAAAGCGCAAACCAACAAGCCGCAAAAACACCAGGATAACAAAGGCTGCCCCGCGCAGCCGCTTTCCTGTTGTTGCTGCGGGTTTGGCCTTAGCCGCTCTCAGCGGCTTTGGCTATTTCCTTTACTCAGTCAGCGGCTCGGCCGGACAACAACCAACACCTGAAATTGCCCAGGTGAAGCCAACGCCTGCTAAGCCGAGCAAACCTGAGCCCAAACCTAGCAATGGCCTGCCGGAAAAACCCGATGACAAGTGGGACTATATTAGCACCCTGCCTAAGAAAGAAGTGAAAGTAGAAGTTCCGAAAGAAACTAAACCTACCAAACCGTATCAGATGCAATGTGGCTCTTTTCGCAAAAAGTCGCAGGCAGAGCAATTAAAAGCGAACATCGCCTTTCAGGGCGTATCGAGTACTATTCGCCGCGTTGAGGGTAAAAGTGGTGTTTGGTACAAGGTTGTTTTAGGCCCCTACCCCAGAAAACGTCTGGCGGAAAGTGAGCGCCATAAACTACAAAGGGCAAAGATCAACTATTGCCGAATCTGGTTTTGGGAAGGAGCTCTGCCCAGCAGCTATAACCCAGAGCAGAGCAATAAGAGTTAAAGATCCACCTTCTTAGAAGGTGGCTTTGCCTTTAACCCCCTAGAAGGGGGCGTAAGCTTGCCCTCTTAGAAGGCAAGCTGATTATCCCCAATTTAGACGGCTAAAATTCTAATTGTTCTTGGCGCTTTTCAAGCTTTTCTTGGTACTTCACATATTTTCTTATCATTTCCGCATCCACACCGACAGTGTCTACAAAATAGCCTTTTGCCCAAAAATGGTTACCCCAATATGGCTTCTTGCGCAGATGGGGAAACTGCTTAAATATCCTAATTGCTGTTCGGCCTTTTACAGCTCCTAAAAGTTCGGATATTGACTTTTTCGGTGGCACCTTTATTAATAAATGGACATGGTCTGGCTGCACACTCTCTGCGGTTACACCACAGAGAGTTGGTCAAGAATATTCCGCCATCAGGGTTGAAAACCTTCTTTTTCCGCCCCATTTCGTTTCTATCATGCGTTTTAAGACGCATTTGATACAACCAGTGTTCAGCTATTACTTCTGGGCAGCAGACATTTAACGAGGTTTCCAGTGACAACGATAGTTTCAGTACGCCGTGGTAATAAAGTCGTAATTGGCGGTGACGGCCAGGTTTCCCTGGGTAACACCGTGATGAAAGGCAATGCCAGGAAGGTTCACCGGTTATATGAAGGTAAGGTTTTAGCGGGTTTTGCCGGTGGTACCGCCGACGCTTTTACTTTACTGGAAAGATTCGAAGCCAAGCTTCAAGCTCACCAGGGCAACCTGGAGAGAGCGGCAGTAGAATTAGCCAAAGACTGGCGCACTGACCGCATGTTAAGAAAGTTAGAAGCCCTGCTGGCCGTCGCCGATAAAGAAAAGTCCTATATTATTACGGGCAATGGTGATGTGGTACAACCTGAAAACGACCTGATCGCCATTGGTTCGGGTGGTGCATTTGCTCAGTCCGCCGC
Organism: Psychromonadaceae bacterium; assembly: GCA_965249895.1. Taxonomy (GTDB): domain Bacteria; phylum Pseudomonadota; class Gammaproteobacteria; order Enterobacterales; family CBDFNC01; genus CBDFNC01. Next base: position 7,411 of record CBDFNC010000001.1, on the reverse strand, counting down.
TATGGCCCTGTTGGAAAACACAGAGTTAGATGCCCAGGAAATCGTGGAAAAATCACTGACCATAGCGAGTAACATCTGTGTCTTCACCAATTCAAACCAGGTGATCGAAAAGTTGGACTACTAATTCAGTTTGATAACTCACCTCTGCTCCAGAGGTAGTGCAGACAAATAATTACAAATAAATTGATATTCATAGTTGGGTCAAAGCTGCCCGGCTAAACCAGGATTAAAAATATGTCCGATATGACCCCAAGAGAAATAGTTAGTGAGCTGGACAGCCATATTATTGGCCAGGATAAAGCAAAACGTGCTGTCGCCATCGCCCTGAGAAACCGCTGGCGCCGTATGCAACTGGATTCCGAGATGCGCCAGGAAGTGACACCAAAAAATATCCTGATGATAGGTCCTACCGGTGTCGGCAAAACCGAAATAGCCCGCCGTCTGGCTAAGCTGGCGCAAGCGCCTTTTATAAAAGTAGAAGCCACTAAATTTACCGAAGTCGGTTATGTGGGCAAGGAAGTTGAAAGCATTATCCGCGATCTGGCAGACGTGGCATTAAAGATCACCCGTGAGCAGGAAATGGAAAAAGTCCATTTACGCGCCGAGGAGATGGCGGAAGAGCGGATCCTTGACGCCTTGCTGCCTCCGGCAAAAGGCACCTGGGGTGAAGATGATAAACCAGCGACAGACTCCAACACTCGGCAAGTTTTCCGTAAGAAATTACGCGAAGGCAAGCTAGACGATAAAGAAATTGAAATCGACGTAGCTGCGCCACAAATGGGCGTGGAAATAATGGCGCCTCCGGGAATGGAGGAAATGACCAACCAGCTGCAGGGTATGTTCCAGAACCTGTCTGGCAACGCCACCACTAAAAAGCGTAAGCTGAAGGTCAAAGAAGCGTTAAAAGCCCTTGTGGAAGAAGAAGCCGGCAAACTGGTTAACCCTGAAGAGCTAAAAGAAAAAGCCATCTACGCCGCAGAAAACAACGGTATCGTCTTTATCGATGAAATCGACAAGATCTGTAAGCGTGGTGACACCTCTGGCCCAGATGTATCCCGTGAAGGGGTACAACGTGACCTGTTGCCTTTGGTTGAAGGTTCAACTGTTAGCACCAAGCACGGTATGGTAAAAACCGATCATATCCTGTTTGTCGCATCCGGAGCATTCCAGGTAGCTAAACCATCAGACCTTATTCCTGAGCTGCAAGGTCGCTTGCCAATTCGCGTTGAACTTGAAGCACTGAAAGCCAGTGACTTCGAGCGAATTCTGACTGAACCAAATGCCTCTCTTACCGAGCAGTACATTGCACTGATGGCCACCGAAGGCGTTAATGTCAGCTTTAGCGAAGACGGCATCAAATGCATTGCCGATGCAGCCTGGAGGGTAAACGAAACCACAGAAAATATCGGCGCCCGCCGTTTGCATACTGTGATGGAACGCCTGATGGAAGAGCTTTCTTACCAAGCCTCCGATAAATCGGGTGATACCATAATGGTAGACGCTAACTACGTGAACAAAGCCCTGGGTGATTTGGTTGAAAATGAAGACCTAAGCCGCTTTATTCTGTAGCAAACAGACAAATTACCAGGCCGGACCGTCCGGCCTTTTTTATCCCTGTTTATCGGTCCAGCGATTAAAAGCATCTATCGGCATGGGTTTGGCAAATAAGAAACCTTGTAATAGCTCACAACCTTCTTTCAATAACAGATTTGCCTGGCTTTGCGTTTCCACCCCCTCTGCTACCACTTTTAACCCCAAAGCATGAGACAACATAATGATCGCCCGTACTATGGCTGCCTGATCGTCACTGGAATCTACCCCACGGATGAAAGACCTGTCGATTTTTAGCTTAGTAACAGGTAATTGTTTAAGGTAACTTAGCGAGGAGTAACCCATGCCAAAGTCATCAATTGCAATATTAACCCCCTTGCTATGCAGTAAACTTAACAACTGCACTTGCTGGTCTGTGGCTTCAATTAAGATATTTTCGGTTAATTCAAACTCCACCAAGCTAGGGTCGATATTTGCAGCGTCAATAATTTGTAGTAAACGCTGATCTGTGAGCTGAGCGGGTGAGATATTAACCGCTAGTGTGGCCGGTTTATTGTTTTGGGTACCCCAACTTTTTATGTAATCACAAGCCATTTCTAATACCAACTCCCCCAGAGGTACTATAAGCCCTGTACTCTCTGCTATGGGGATAAAGTGGTCCGGGGGGATCCAGCCTTGCTTAGGGTGATTCCATCTGAGTAGCCCTTCAGCACTATTTAACCTTCCATTACAGGTAAGGATTGGCTGTAAATGCAATTCAAACTGTTTTTGCTCAATGGCCGCCTCCAGATCCTGCCTTAATGTCTTTTCCTTGCGCATATTTTCATCTAGCTGAGCATCATAAAAGCTAAAGGTGTTTCGGCCTGCATTTTTCGCCTGGTACAGCGCCAGATCGGCATGACTTAATAAACTATCCTGATCTTCGCCGTGCTGAGGATATAACGCGACACCTAGGCTAGTGCTATTTTGTAGCAGCTCACTATCTAGCTGATAGGGTTGAGCTAAAGCTTTCACTAACTTTTTCGCAACCAATGCCACGCTTTTATCAAGGGTAATATGCGTCGCAATCACAGCAAATTCATCACCTCCTAAGCGGGTAACTGTATCGGTTTCACGGCTGTTGTCGAGCAGACGCTTGGCAACTTGCTGCAACAGCGCATCACCCACAGGGTGTCCCAGGGTATCATTGATCTCTTTAAAATGATCCAGGTCGAGTAACAACAAGGCAAGCAGGTTGCCACTACGCTTAGCATTGGCTATTCCGTCTTGCAGCTTAATATGAAACAAAGTTCGATTAGCTAAACCTGTCAGGGGATCGTAGTGAGCTAAGCTGGTAAGACGTTTCTCCACTGACTTTTGTTTAATGGCATAACGAATAGATCGCTCAACCAGCGGCCCGGTAAGCTCTTGCTTAACCAGGTAGTCGGTGGCGCCGGCCTGCATAGCGGCAATATCCGTTTCTCTGTCATTTTGACCGGTTAAAAGAATGAAGGGAGCATTGTCACCCCCGCGAGTCACTACAGATTCAATCAGCTCCAGTCCTGTGTGAATCCCTAATCGGTAATCTACTAAACATATATCGTGACGATTGGCATTTACCGCTTCTATCGCCTTGTCATATGTACTAACCCACTCTAATTTATATTGATCACCAAATACCTCATCCAGCAGCTCTTCGGTCAGGATATAATCATCTTCATCATCTTCGATCAGTAAGATCTTTAAGTATTCGGTCATAACTGCTTATTTATGTTCGGGTAAACGAACAATTTGAAACCAATAATCAGTAAAGGTTCTCACCACGTCAACCAGTTTGTCGAAACTCACAGGCTTACAGATAAAGGAATTCACCCCCAAGTCATAGGTTCGCAATACGTCCTCTTCCGCTTTAGAGGTGGTTAATACAATCACAGGGATTTTACGTAGATCAGGATCTGACTTTATTTCCTCCAGGGCTTTACGGCCATCTTTAATGGGCATATTTAAATCGAGTAAGATAAGCCCAGGTAAATCCTTTTCCATATTCAGGTATTTGCCTTCCCGCTTTAGATAATCCATCAAATCCTGGCCATCCACCACAAAGTCCAACTGATTGGATAAATGAACCTCTTCCATGGCTTCATCCATCAGCATCCTGTCATCCGCATCATCATCTGCCATTAAGATAGTGATACGTTTACCATGATCCAGAACCGATACACCGTTGTTATCAGCCTTCATATTTATCCTCCAGTTTGACATGGTGGGTTCTCATTTTGGCAGTAAAGGTTGCCCCTTCACCAGGTTTAGAAACAGCAGTTAATGAACCACCATGCCGCTCAGCAATTTTTCTGCAAATTGACAAGCCAATGCCCGTACCTGAATGCTCCTCCCTGCCATGTAAACGCTGGAACACTTCAAAGATCTGCTCGGAGTATTTTTGATCAAATCCGATGCCGTTATCTTTAACTTCGATACAGCAGATTGAGGTGCATACACCATGTGTGTCCAGCTCATCCTCAAAAATTTCGCCGTTAACATTAATGTGTGGTTTATTGCCTTCGTCCTGGTATTTCAATGCATTTGAAATAAGGTTTTGAAAAAGTTGCCGCATTTGCAGGGGATCTGCATCAATGACAGGTAGTTCGGCAACCTCAACTAGAGCTTCGCGCTCTTTAATCGCGATCTCAAGATCTAGTAAAACCTCATTCAAGACTTGATTAAGATTAGTGGAAACCAGCTCTCCCCCTTTTGAACTGACCCGGGAAAAATCCAGCAAGCTGTTGATCAAGCTTGCCATTCTGGAAGACGCGTTCTGCATACGAGACAGGTAATCCTTTCCCCTGTCATCCAGTACATCACTGTATTTACTTTTTAGCCTATCACCAAACGCCTGAACTTTTCGCAGTGGCTCCTGTAAATCGTGGGAAGATATATAAGCGAAATTTTGCAGCTCTTCGTTGGACCTTTCTAACTCGGCTTCCCTGGCTGTTAACCTTTCCTGTGCCTGTTTACGCCCTTCAACCTCTTTTGCCAGGCGTTCAATCGTCTGCTCCAATTTAATTCGACTGGTTTCCGAATCTCGAAATGCGCTGTAAACCGCGTATAACAAACCAACCAGGACACAGATGTAACTCACCTTCTTCAGCAAGTGCGCGGCATCAAACTCGAAATCGAATAAACTGCCGGAATAGGACATAAAAACAGTCTGTCCGATAAAATTCACTACCAGAGACATCACCAACCAATGCTCAAACTTGTTGGTTTTCCAACCACCCTTACGTAAGTAACCGATTAAAGCCAGCAGGAAAAACAAGGACGCGATAAACTCTTCGGGGCGATGAAAGTGCAATTCTGGATAGTAAGCCCGCGGTAGCGGAACGAATGCAAAAAAGAAGAAACTAATCAGGGTAAGTATCGATGCAATTACATACACCATTGGGGCAGATATTCGTCCCCGCTCACTGCCCAGGATCTGTTCACGACGCCACGCCCACCAACTTAAATAAAGAGCTAAAGCGAGATAAAGCCGTGAAGCTACCCAGCTCCAGGGGATTAACGAGTCCAAGTCAGACGGTAACATGGCCTTAAAATAGGTGGATGTCACTATGGCATGGTAGCCATCCAGAAAGGCGGTTCCTAAAAAAGCCGTGCCAATCAATAAGAAAGTGTTGTCTTTTTTGCTGTAAAAACGCACCAAGGCAATACAGCCGACTATAAAGGCTAAAACTGTCGATAATGCTTCAATTAGCGTATGAAACTCAGCGCCGCTGCGCCACTGAGTACCACGAAACACAATATAGAAGAGGGTTAAGAGAAGACCTATCAACCAGTAGATTCGCTGACGTAAACGAATAGTTTTCTGAGGATCTGTATCTGTTTGCAACAACTAAAGACCTCCACCAACAGCTCGATATGCTGGAGTCTTATTTCAACGGTTAACTTAAAACTTAGCCGTTCAGCTAGCTGATAGCTAGCTAGCGGCATAGTTTCTTCAACTACCTTTAAGCAGTTCCTTCACATAACGGATTGGGATCGCGTAACTAATACCACTCGGGGCAGATATCGCCGCTTCCTTAGAGCCCTGTACAAATACTTTGTTTATGACGCCAACCACATTACCGGTATCCTTATGATATACAGGACTACCACTGTTGCCAGGGTAGGCGGTGCCATCAAGCTGAAATACTTCATAAGGTCTACGTAACTGTTTAAGCATTCTGGCTGTGAGTTGTGCCGTATTAACCTGAGGGATTGCTATAGGTGTTATAGCAGCTAATGAAACATTATGGGTAGCAGGATACAAGCCTAAAACTGAACCTATGGGAAAACCTGTGATAGCGAGATCTTCCCCTTCCCTCAATGCTTTATCATTGCCCAGTTTTAATGGGGTCAGATGTTTGGCCTTAATCTTTAACAGCGCCAAATCGTGGATCCTGTCTTTTTTAATGACGCTGACTTCATATACAGCAGGCTTATATCCTCGGCCATGAAATATAACCAACTTTTCCCTATGCTCTTTATCCATCTCAGTTGGAACTACGTGATAGTTCGTCACCACATAGCTGCCGTCACCTATCACAAAACCCGTACCTGAAAACCTGGCCTTTGGACTACCCGTCGGGTGGTAACTACCTACAGCTACAATAGACTTTTTAACCTTATCTATGGTATCGGGAAAATACATTGCCCAGGAAGGGCTGACAAGCAGTTGGACCAACAGCAGTATTAATAACCTATTACACATAAATCATCCTTGAAAAGCTAATGTGCTCCCTTGAGTTTAGACCAAGACTTATTAGCGAGAATCCAAATTTCCTCCATACTTTTAACTGTAGTAACTGCTCGGAGAGCAATGTGGAACAGGTGCAAAATAGCGAAGTACAGAAACATCACCTGGTGCCTATTTTTGCTGGCGGTGGAACACGCCTCCCTGCTCATATAGGAATACTTGCAGCCCTGAAAGATCTAAATGTTGGTTTCAACCATTTAGTAGGTGTCTCGGGTGGCAGTATTATCAGCTCCCTCTACGCTAGTGGGCTTTCCCTGGAGAAAATTAGAGCCATTGCCCTTAACACAGATTTTGAGCAGTTTAAGGGGTTTTCCCTGCTCAGCTTGTTGCGAAACGGAGGATTATGCTCAGGTGACAAATTCGAAAAGTGGCTGGATCAACAACTCGATGGTAAGTATTTTAAAGACTTGCCTTTAAATCTGCATGTTGTCGCTACTGACGTACGCTCTGGCACTCCAGTCGTTTTTGATACTATTCACTCACCTAATGAAAAAGTATCCAAGGCAGTTCGTTTTTCAATGTCTATTCCACTTATTTTCGCTTTTAAACCCTATAATGAACACCTCATGGTAGATGGCAGCATACTGTCGGAAGATGCCTTACACAGGGACTGGGCCAAAGATGGTACACCAGTAATTTGCTTTCGTTTACGGGGGGACAGTGATATCCAACCGATCAAAACCAACGGAATTTTTCCACTCGCTGCATATGTCTCACTGCTAATACGCACTTTTATGACCACTATATCCCGTGAATATGTAAACGAAAAATTTTGGCACCGCACTATTGTAGTGAATACCGGAAAGACCTCCCCGGTGGATTTTCATATGAATGACGAAGATAAAGAACGCCTCTATCGAATAGGCTACAAAACAGCATTGGATGTTGTCCCAGCCAAGGTTTGGCATGAACGGGCAATACCCAAAGGGAGCTGTTATACGCCGCGTATCGACTAACGTATAAAACTAAATGAAAATTCATATTAAAGAACAAATTTTTATCCTTCCCGTTAACCCATTTCGGCGGGGAATGTGTTAAATACTCCAGTACTTACAATAATGACTCGGCCTGATAATATTATTGGCCTTT